>NZ_CM135725.2:5048455-10096911 GCF_054208735.2 Streptacidiphilus sp. PAMC 29251 | reverse complement strand
ATGTACAGCCCATGCCCCGACGGGCCGTTCAAGTTGGGGTCTGTGGGTTGGCAAACGTCCGACAACGAGCCGTCAAACATCACCAAGGAGCAGCGCGCCGCACTCGACACCCCTCGGCATGCGCTGCGTTGAGGCGGAGGCCGGCCTGGGAGGCAGGTGACGCTGTGCTGCTGACGCAGGGGTTCTTCCGGATCGCGCCGATTGCCGAGGAGACGGTGTGGTCACTGCTGGGACGCACCGCCGCCCGGTATGCCATGACGTCCACCGATCTGCGGGCCGCGTGGGAGTGGGCGCAAACAATCCGCCCCGCTCCCATGGTGCCAGCGGTGTACGCGCTTGCGCCGAAGATCCTCCTCGACCCCGCCGGGCAAGCCCTTCTCGCTGCCCTGTGCCGCATCGACCTCCACACCCTTCCAGCGCAGCCCTGCCCGCCTGGGCCAAAGGACCCGCCGCTGTTCACCAGCACCTCCTCCAAGGGACGACCGCAGGCCCGCTGGCAGTCCGGCGCAGCAGCCCACGGACCCGTCGCCTACGCCTGCCGGCCCTGCAGCCGCACAGCGCCACCGGGACAGGCAGTGACCGCCTTGCGGTTACCGCGACGGATGGCAACGTGTAATGCCGCCGCCACCATCGGTGGACCCTGGGCGCAGGCGACGGACACGACCTGGAATATCTCGACCTGCGGGCCTGCCCCCGAGATCGCGGCGGCGCAGCAGCAGTTGGCGACCGTAGCCCGACGGGCCGAGGCGGCCGGGGTGACACCCGGGGCGGTGTTTCCGGTGCGCCCGCGCCGTGGTGTGCCAATGGTGGGACCTCGCACTCGAATGGAGCGAAGAGCGGATCTGGCCCACCCGGCCTTGCCACGCCCTGGCCGGCGGCGACGCCAGCGCCAACCTGTGGTGGTGGCGCGCCGTCACTCGCGAAGCCACCACCTTCCCCGAGACCGGTCGCCCTCGACCGGGGCACTTTTGGACCCCGCCGTCGTCCGACAAGGTCCGGCACGACAGCGGCGTTCCCGGGACCTTCAGGATCTCCCCGCGCGACGGACAGTTCGAGCAGGAACTCCCGCGCAGGCTCGGGCGGCCCTGGCTCGCCCGGGTCGGCGCCACCACCGACAGTACCGCCCTGAACGCCATGGCGCGGAGCAGTCGTGCGCAGGCGCCACTGACATCGGACAGCCCGGCGACTGGGGACCAGACCCCTTGGTGGGATCCCCCGCGACCACCAACCCGCCTCCCCGTCACCGCGCTCCTGCGGACCCTGACCCAGCGCACCGGACGGCACCAGTCACCTGGCGCGCCACCAATCCCCGCCCCGAAACGCGGCTGGATCCAACGAAAAAGTCCGCCGAGGCCACGGAGCTTCCTGGAACGCCCTGGACCCCCATGACACCGCGCCCCTGTCCACCGCCACCCAGACAGCTGATCGACACCCTCAAACCAGGCCATCGCCACCCTCGACCAAGCGTTCACCGGCATCGCCAGCTCGCCCCACACCGCAGGCATCCCCCTCCCACCACCTCGCCGAATGCGACCCGCCTTCCTGCCGCCGACCTCCAGCAGGACTATCGACGACCACCAAAGCCCACATCGAAGACCACTACGGATACCGCCACCACCCACCACAGCACATGAGGGAAGGAGCGGCGGCCAGCACAGCTGCGCCGGCGCCCACGCTCAGGCTGGCGAACTGTCTGCTTCCAGGGTCACGGCTTTCGCCGGGGCCTCCGCAGCGGGGTCGACGAGGAGGGCCAGGTACCGGCAACTTCTCCCCCGGTTCCGGGCCGCCTGCGAGTACGGCCGCCAGCCGCAATGGATAGGTGCCTCGCAGGACCCGGGCTGTTGGGGCGAAGTCGCCCCCGCCCCACAGCAGGGCGTCTCCGCCTTTCAGCTCACCGCCTCGTGCAGACGGAACTCGCGGTCGCGGGACTGCGTCCACCGACGGCTATCGGCTGCTTTGCCACAGCAGCCGACTACGTTCGGTGATTCAGCAGCGCCAGGCCGTTCTGTCGGGGCGGAGCGCAGAAACTTTCTCCAGCCGGGCGACGTCGAAGGACGAAGTTCCCGCCGGGCCAGATCAGGGGCGCCGTGCGACTTCAACGGCGTACCGCTCCTCCAACGGGCCACCTGCCCACCGTGCCGCTCCAGCACGCTTTGACGTACTTCGAACTCCACCGCCGTGCGGCCCATGCGGACCAAGGAACAACAGCAGGGCCAAGTTGCTTCGACACCCCTCCGAGGGCGGTCTGGCGCACCTCCAGGCGACACTCCACCTGCGGCGCCAGCAGCCCCACATGCAACCCGCGCGAACGCCCATTGTTGCAGGATGTCCGCCTCCGAATCGAAACACCGGGCCGGCACCCCAGCCAACACCAGCCAACAACCTCCGCCAACCACCACCGCTGACCAGCTATCAGTCAGCGGCAGAACGGGATGGGCAGACGCCGACCGATTCCTCAGGAGTGTTCTCAGTAGCCATGGAAGCCTCCAGCACAGCGATAGGGGTTCAAGACCATAAGGCCACCGGGCCCAGCCGCGCTCCGGGACGGGGCACGGTACTACCGGGTCCTCATCGCGTCGGCGGCGCGGGACGGGCCGCACGTAGCCAGTGCTCGACAGCGGTGGAGTCCGCGCCGGTCAGGCCTGCGGCGGGGTCGACACGGTGCAGCATGGCCGGCCCCGGATGGTGCGCAGCCATCCAGCGCCGGTCAGTACCGGTGATCTCGTCGTCCAGCCAGACGAACGGGCGCCCGCCCGCCCAGGCGAGCAGGCCGCGCGTCTTCCAGTGCAGCCCGGAGCGCCCCTCCTCCTGGTCCTGCTCCGGCCACAGCACGACCGGCAGGCGCGGCAATCCCAGACGCGGCGCCACGCACTCGTTCGCCTCCTCCATCCAGGTCGTGGCCCACACCAGCTCGCACCCCAGCGCGGCCAACCGGGGCCCCAGGCTCGGATCAAGCCTGGACAGCAGAGGATTCGCCCCGACCACCCGCAGCCCTGACGCATCCGGGAAAGTCGGGTAGCCGCCGGCAGCTGACGGGGCGTCGCACCGAACGGGATCAACGGCCCGTCCACATCGAGGAAGAGCAGCGGGCGCCACACAGAACCAGTCACCGCCGCACCCTAGCCCAGAGCCGGCGGGCGTCCGACTCCGGCAACTGGCCTGTGGAAGGCCAGGCAGCCAGGCGCAGTGCCCTCCAATCGAGTCACTCACCAACTGGCGAAGCGGGACGAAACAGCAAGGGATTGTCGATCTTCGCGGTTGGGCATCGCTTCACAGCGGTAGTGCCGCTGACGGCCCACATGATGAAGGGGCGCTGTCGCGGGCAGGCAGGTTCGGCCAGGGGAGGGCCAGATGGCACGGCAGAAGTCGATAGCGCAGCAGTTACTCGACGCCTACCAGGCGAAGCAGAAGGCGAAGGCCGCCGCTGTGAAGAAGGAGGCGGCGGAACGAGATCGGCTGGCCAAGAAGGCCGAGCAGGACCGGCTCCAGCGCGAGCGCCAGGAAGCCGCCCGGCTGGACAAGGAGCAGGCCCGGCTGCTGTCGGTCGGAGAGCGGGAGCTGACCAAGCAGGAGCGTGAAGCCGCGCGGGTGGAGCGGGAGCTGGCGCAGCGGCTCGCGGCGCGCAAGCGCACAGCGGAGCAGCAGCAGCGTGAGCGGGCGCGGGCCGAGCAGGAGCAGGAACGCCAGCGGCAAGCGGCCGAGGTGCAGAGCTTGAAGGACGAGGCGGCCCAACGTCTGAAGCCGTCCAGGCCCTCGTGCAGGAGTTGGAGTCTGTTCTCCTGGACCGGCCCGGCGACCTGGGGCGACTACCGGCGCAAGGCCGAGCAGCGCTTACTGCAGGAGGGCCCGCAGGCCTTCGCCGATGCGGTCGGCAAGCTGCTGCTCCACTCGCCGCTCCCCCCGGGGTGCCGGCCCGCGGTGCGGGCCGCCTACGCGCCCGAGGCCAAGCAGCTCCTCCTGGAGGTCGAACCTGCCCGGCCAGGGCATCATCCCGCAGGCGGCCGGATACCGGTTCATCGCCCAGCGCCGCGAGGTCGTACCCCAGCCCCGCAAGGACACCGAGGCCCGGGACCTCTACCGGCGCCTGGTCGCGCGCCTGGCGCTGCACGCCATCGAGGAGGGCTTCGCGGTCACCAGCCCCGACCTGGTGGACACCGTGCTCTTCAACGGGCACGCGGACGCCAAGGACCGCGCCACCGGACGCCCGGTGCGCCCGTGCCTGGCCAGCGTCGTGGCCGAACGCGAGGCCTTTTGCGAACTCGACCTCGGCGAAAGCGAACTGGACCCCGCCCTGTGCCTTGCGCCACCTGAACGCCATCGTCTCCCCCCACCCCTACGACCTCCAGGCCGTAGCCCCCGTCGCGGAATTCGACCTCAGCAAGTACCGCTTCGTGGAGGAGGTCGACATCGTCTCCGGCCTCGACAGCCGCCCCGACCTGCTGAAGATGGCCCCCACCGCGTTCGAGCACCTGGTCCGCCAAACTCTTCGAAGCCATCGGACTGGAAGCCTGGACCACCCAGGCCAGCCGCGACGACGGCGGTCGACGCCGTCGCCATCAACCGCGACCCCCTGACCGGAGGCCTGTGCGTCATCCAGGCCAAACGCTACAAAGACACCGTGCCCCCCGGACGCCGTCCGCGCCCTGGCCGGCGTCATGAACGACAAAGCCGCAGCCAAAGGCATCCTGGTCACCACCGCCTGGTACGGCAAATCCAGCCTCGACTTCGCCCAACGCACCGGACGCATGCAAACTCATCGACGGACGCGGCCTCAAAGCCCTCCTCCAAGAACACCTCGGCATCGACGCCCTCAATCGGCCTCCCCAAACTCCCCCGCGGCTGGCACCCCCAAGACATCCAGTAACACCGACAGAAACCCCACTGGTCGACAACGGTCAGACCAGGATCGGAAAGGCACGGCCACGGCGAACAGTCCCGAACCAGAACCCGGCACACCGCCCTCCCACATCCGGCCCGCCCGCAGAAAGCCTCTTCCGGCTCGTACCCCTGTCCGGTGAGACGACGTGGTCGCTGATGTCACGGCTGGCGGCCCGCTACAGCCTGGATACCCAGGCTCTGGCTGGGGCACTGGCAGTGGCGCAACCAGCAGCCCCGCCACAACGACGGCAGGTACCGGGCCGACGTGGACGTGCTGCTCGACCAAACCGGCGTGAGGTACTGGCTGCGCTGTGCGGGGTCGGCGAGGAGGTACTTGGCACAACGCGCTGCCGGCGTGGGGTCACGAGGATGATAGGCCGACCGCGAGCGTCGGGCGCACCGGACCGGCCGCAGGGACAGTGGCGGGCTGGCGGCGCGGGCGGTCGCCCCCGTGGCGTGGACCCCGACCACTTTCGTGGACACTGGAAGTAGTTCACTCAAGTGTCAAGTGGGAAGTGCACGATGGTTTCAAAGCGGAAGAAAGTACACCCAGGAGTACAAGGCAAGAGGCCGTAGAGCTAGTGGTGAGCTCCGGCCGGCCCGTGGCTGAGATTGCCCGGGACCTCGGTCTGAACGAGGGAACCCTAGGAAACTGGGTAAATGGCCGCGAAGAGGAGCGGAAGCATCAAAGACAAGCCGCTGACCATCGACGAGCGCGTCCATATGAAGGAACTCGAAGACGAAGTACGGAAGCTCCGCATGGAGCGGGACTTCCTAAAAAAAGCAGCGGCGTGGTTTGCGAGCCAGAACCAATAAAGTTCGCCTTCATCCTGCAAGTCCACGACGAGCAGGTCGGCAAGCCACGCCGCTTCATATATCCCATCAACTTCATGTGCAAGATGCTGGACGTATCGCGTACCGGATTCTACTCGTGGATCCGCCGTGAGGAGTCCGCACACGCCACGACGCGATGTCGAACTTACCCGACTCATCATCGCTATCGACAAAGTCAACAGGTGTCGCTACGGGATCGACCGGATACACGCGCAGCTGGCCCGCCAGGGCGAGCGCGTGTCACCCAAGCGCGTCCGACGCCTGGCCAGGGCCGCTGGGCTGGCGTGCATCCATCCACGGCCCTACAAGGCCACCACCGTCCAGGATCCGGCGAACAGGCGCGGCCTGGTGGACCTCGTCGAGCGGAATTTCGTCCCGGAAAAGAAAGACCAGATATGGTACGGTGACATCACTTACATTCACACCGCAGAAGGCTGGGCCTAATATGGCGAACAGTCATCGACGGGTATTCGCGGAAGCTCATCGGCTGGTCGGTCGCTGACCACATGCGCGAAGACATGGTGATCCAGGCGCTAGACATGGCGATCCGAAATCGCCAGCCGGCACAGGGTGAAGTCGTCATGCATACAGACCGTGGCAGTCAGTAACACCGGTAGTAAATTTCGCGACCAATGTCTTGACAGCGGAATCCTGCCTTCGGTAGGAAAGACGGGATCTGCTTCGACAACGCCGCAGCAGAGTCGTTCAACGCAACCCTGAAAAAGGAATTGATCCACCTGCACGTGTGGACAACAATAAAGCAGGTCGGGAGTGCAATATTTGAATACACCGAGTCTTACTACAATCGACACAGGATTCAACGTGAGCTCGGCTACCTATCTCCCTATGAATACGAGAGTGGGTCCACACTAAGCGCAGCACTAGCAGCATAAAAGACTGTCTTCGAAATCGGTCGGCCTCCACTATCTCCCTATGAATACGAGAGTGGGTCCACACTAAGCGCAGCACTAGCAGCATAAAAGACTGTCTTCGAAATCGGTCGGCCTCCAGACATCAACAACGTGCCCCCGGCGGCGGCGGGGGAGACACCTACTACATCTCCGGCAGCAGCAGCCGCATCCCCTTCACCTGCTAACCACCGGTGACCAGCCGCCGCCGGGCACTCCTGACCGGACAGGGGTGCAGGTCACGGGCCCTCCCCGGCGGCGGCCCATGGTGGCGATGGGGACGCGTGCACGGTAGGCCACCCGGCGCGCACACCTGCGGGCAATGGCCGGGCGAACCCGAGCTTCATGGACCCGCCGTCACAGCAAGGAGTACTCACCTCAAGTGCTCAGCTTCTCGTGCGCTGATGGCGCTCTCCGAAAACGGTTCTGACCGAAGTCCCGTGAATGACCTTGAGTAGGCGTTCTTCACGGCGCGTCCCTGCAGCCGCGAGCAGGTCCTGAGCAGACCAGCACCCCGAGCCCCCCTCACCCCGGTCGACCTTCGCCTGCTTGACCCAGCCGCGCAGCCCCTCGGGGCTCACACCCAGTTCCCGGGCGATCTCGGTGACGTTTCGATGCGGCGAGGACCGGACGAGCGCGATCGCGTCCCGCTTGAACTCCGCCGTATACCGCTTGCTCATGTTGCTGTTGCCGCTCACTGACTGGACTGCTTCCTCAGGACCCAACGGTCCCAGTATCAGGCTGTCCAGACCAGCGGGGGAACTTCATGGTGACCAGTCCCGACCATCTGCGCAGCCAACTGCGCGGGCTGGGCGTTGCCGCGCTGATCCTCACCTGTTCACGCCTGCGGCCGGGAACCGAGCTCAGCGATCCGGCCTGCGCCGCCAAGTTCGCCTTGCGCCGCCTCGCGAGGCGCTATCAAGACCTCGACGGCGAGATCAGCGAGTACGACGCGCAGCTGACCCCGCTGGCGAACCAGGCCGCCCCCGCGCTGATGGCAGTGCGCGGAGTCGGCCCGGAGAGCGCAGCTCGACTGATCGCCGCGATGGGTGACACCCCCGAACGCCTACGCTCGGAGGCGGCGTTCGCCCATCTGTGCGGCGTCGCCCCGATCCCCGCCTCATCCGGGCGCCGCGACCGACACCGGCTCAATCGCGGAGGCAGCCGATCCGCCAACGCCGCCCTCTACCGCATCGTCGTCGTCCGGATGCGGCACGATCCGCGCACCCGTGAGTACGTCGCCCGCCGCACCGCTCAGGGCCTCCAGAAGAAGGACATCATCCGTTGCCTGAAGCGCTACATAGCCCGCGAGGTCTACAAGGCCCTCACCCAGCACAATCATCACCGGGCACGATCTCGCCCGAACAGCTTGACACGCAATAGGAGCATCTCCGGTGGTTCGAGACGACTTGGAGGTCACCTCGTCCAACCGGAGCTTCGATGCGTTCGTGACGGGCCACTCCCGTCCCCTTACCCGCCGTGACCTGCAGACTCAACACTCGCGAGGACTTTGAAACGCCCCTGCTAACAACCCCGCCCCCACAAGATCCAACGTCCAGTCAAACCGGATGATCCACACCAACCGGACCGACTCGTTTTACCGCCTCTATTCAATGCTATTTTTCCCCCACAATCCCGTCTCCGATCTCATTGATGGAGGAATGAGGAACGTCGGCCGATTGAACAGAATAATAACCAAGTAGACGACACAACAGCAGGCCGATTGAAGCCAAAAATACAACAGCGCAGACAATCTCCGGCGTTATCTCCCCCGCTGCGCCCCATGCATCCCCAATACTGCACTCACCACCCCTGCCGCAAGGAATGTGAGCTGAGCCGAGAGGACCACCACCCCTCTCACGAGCCCTCGCTTGAACTCGTCACTAAAGGGAAAGGTAGAGAAAGACATAAGCAAAGATCTGGCAGCCCTCTCACTTCCTCCCCAAATATTAAATACCCGCCAATACAATACCGGGTCATCAAAGTTGATGGGTCGTCAGCTTTCCGCGTGCCCTTCGGGTGGTTGCGCAGTGTGATCGCAGGCGTTGGCTCCGGCGGTTTCGGAAGCCGTAGGCCTTGCGGGCTTCGAGCTTGATCACGCGGTTGTTGCCTTCGGATGCGGCGTTCGTTATGCCGGTTTTGATGTAGTTCTCGATGCCGTGCCACCACTGGTCGACGGTTTCGGCGAGGGTGACCAGTTCGACCAGGTAGGGGCGGTCGGCACAGAAGGCCTGGAAGCGGTAGCGGGCGGCGGAGACCGCGGAGCGGTCGGGAAGGACGTGGGCGTGCTTGGCGGTGAGCCGCAGCAAGGTCGCGCAGGAGCTCCTTGGCACGCCAGCCGTCGAGGATCTGCTTGCCGTAGGTACCCATATCGGTCAACTCGTCGGCAAGCGTGGCCAGTTCTGTGGTGGTGAGGTCTTCCTTGTTGCGGCGCAGGAGCTTGCGGACGCTCCAGACGGGGTCGCCCTTGCGGGCGCGGCGGCCGTGGTGCCTCCAGGTGAGGCGGCGGCGCAGGTCGGCCAGGTGGCGCTGGGCGAGCTGGACGACGTGGAAGCAGTCCACGACGAATTCGGGGCGTGGGGCAGGGCGGTGCGCACGGCGGCGCGGAAGGTGGCGCACAGGTCGATGGCCACGTACCTGACCCGCTGTTTCCAGGTCTCGGGCTGGAGGGTGAGCCAGGCGGCGACGGAGGCGGCGTTGCGGCCCTCGACCTGCCCGAGCAGGCCCTGGCCGCCGACCGCGTCGACGAAGCCGATATGCCAGGCGTCGGCGACCAGTTCCCATGTGCCCGTTTCGGGGTTCTCCCGCCAGACCGGCTTGCCCCTGCGGGTCTCGTCCGATGCCGACGGCCTCGGTCACGGGCGGCTGATCAGGCAGGACGAGCTCGGCGTACTGTTCGAAGGCAGGCTTGGGCAGTGGGCCAGGAGATGCCCAGGTCACGGCCGGCCTGTTACGACCGTGCGGCCGTCGTCGGCCACCACGCGTCCGGCCTCGCGCCGCAGCGCGCGGGTCAGCCGGGCCCCCGCTGGCACCTCGCGGACCTGCTCGGTGAACGAGCCGCGCGGGCACAGCGGTTCCGCGCAGAACCAACGGGACTTGTGCCAGTGCAGATCCACACGTCGTCCACCGTAAGGAAGTTGGCGGGGGCGGGTGAGACGTGGGCCCTTCCTCGTCGTGGAGAGCACTCCGCACTCCGGGCATGCCCGCGCACCCTCGTCCACCGTCGCCACGTGCACGACGAGAGCCGGCCCGACCTCCTCCACCTTGATCACCCCCAGCCCCTCCAGGCCCAGCAGCAGTGTCGCGTCCGTATCGGCACAGGTATCGTTGATGTTCGAGCCCGCAGGTGTTCGTGATCGGTTTCTCTAGACAAGAACCATGATCACCAATCCCTGCGGGCTCCTTGCATCCGGGGCACACCACACCCGGCATCGTCACCCAACGTGACAGTCAATTGGCTCAAGCCGCTGACGGCCCATCAAGTTTGAAGACCCACAATACCCCGATGGCCGCCAGGAGAAAGAGGAGAGAAAAGGCCAATCCGAAGCTCACTGCCACCTCACTTGAACCAATTCATAACATTGTTGGTTATATTTGCCACGGGAACACTCGCAATTGCCCCCCTCCCCCCACGCGATAGTACCTCCACCCGGCTCGATCGCAGTTCCGATCAAAGCCACCCACGGAAGCGCCTGCCTCTGTCATTTCCCAAGCTGAAGAAGTATCGGCGACAGTTGCAATGCCCGCTCGCAGTGAACTGTCGGCAACGGAGTGGTGAGCGTCTCGAGCGGTATCATAATCGCTCCAAGCGGTGAGTCCTGCGCCAGCACCCAATATCCCCCTCCCTGCCAGCTTGGTGATTGGACTGTCACCTATTGCCCTCAGGTTGTCCATGTTACTGAGCGGGCCGCTATTGAGTGCCTTGAGGGTCGTTGATGCAGAATTTCGCTCCGCGCAAGAAAGCGTAAGATCATGCTTCTGTGCGATTAGATCCGCCATCCGGTTGTCCATCCGGGTAGTCAAAGCTGTAGGGAATACCTTGGGCGACACCGAACGCCGACACGGCGCCACCGTTTCCGCTGCACAACTGTTCCATCAGTCCGGAATTATTGCCACACAGACCGTGTCGAGATATCCCATTCCATACTATCGAATTTACCCACCCATTTCCGGTCAGCGCTGGTGAGGCAGCGAGGTGCGGGGCAGGCCAGGGGCCATTGCAACCGGGGGTGGACTGGGCACAGAGGGGGGCATTGGTGGTGGTGCTGGCGGGTGGAGGCCGACCGATTTCGAAGACAGTCTTTTATGCTGCTAGTGCTGCGCTTAGTGTGGACCCACTCTCGTATTCATAGGGAGATAGGTAGCCGAGCTCACGTTGAATCCTGTGTCGATTGTAGTAAGACTCGGTGTATTCAAATATTGCACTCCCGACCTGCTTTATTGTTGTCCACACGTGCAGGTGGATCAATTCCTTTTTCAGGGTTGCGTTGAACGACTCTGCTGCGGCGTTGTCGAAGCAGATCCCCGTCTTTCCTACCGAAGGCAGGATTCCGCTGTCAAGACATTGGTCGCGAAATTTACTACCGGTGTACCTGACTGCCACGGTCTGTATGCATGACGACTTCACCCTGTGCCGGCTGGCGATTTCGGATCGCCATGTCTAGCGCCTGGATCACCATGTCTTCGCGCATGTGGTCAGCGACCGACCAGCCGATGAGCTTCCGCGAATACCCGTCGATGACTGTCGCCATATAGGCCCAGCCTTCTGCGGTGTGAATGTAAGTGATGTCACCGTACCATATCTGGTCTTTCTTTTCCGGGACGAAATTCCGCTCGACGAGGTCCACCAGGCCGCGCCTGTTCGCCGGATCCTGGACGGTGGTGGCCTTGTAGGGCCGTGGATGGATGCACGCCAGCCCAGCGGCCCTGGCCAGGCGTCGGACGCGCTTGGGTGACACGCGCTCGCCCTGGCGGGCCAGCTGCGCGTGTATCCGGTCGATCCCGTAGCGACCCCTGTTGACTTTGTCGATAGCGATGATGAGTCGGGTAAGTTCGACATCGCGTCGTGCGTGTGCGGACTCCTCACGGCGGATCCACGAGTAGAATCCGGTACGCGATACGTCCAGCATCTTGCACATGAAGTTGATGGGATATATGAAGCGGCGTGGCTTGCCGACCTGCTCGTCGTGGACTTGCAGGATGAAGGCGAACTTTATTGGTTCTGGCTCGCAAACCACGCCGCTGCTTTTTTTAGGAAGTCCCGCTCCATGCGGAGCTTCCGTACTTCGTCTTCGAGTTCCTTCATATGGACGCGCTCGTCGATGGTCAGCGGCTTGTCTTTGATGCTTCCGCTCCTCTTCGCGGCATTTACCCAGTTTCCTAGGGTTCCCTCGTTCAGACCGAGGTCCCGGGCAATCTCAGCCACGGGCCGGCCGGAGCTCACCACTAGCTCTACGGCCTCTGCCTTGTACTCCTGGGTGTACTTCTTCCGCTTTGAAACCATCGTGCACTTCCCACTTGACACTTGAAGTGAACTACTTCCAGTGTCCACGAAAGTGGTCGGGGTTCAGTCGTTCCGCCGGTGCTGGCGGCGGAGGTCAGGGTGTGCGGTTGGTTGGCGCCGTTGCCGTCGTAGTTGTAGCTGGTGGTGGTGTCGGTACCGCCGTTGGTGGAGTGGTCGGTCTGGAGTTGGCGGTTGCCCATGGCGTCGAAGGTCCAGCTGGCCCAGTACGCGGTGCCGCCGCTGAGTTGGTCACCGACGGTGGCGCTGCTGCCGGTGGCGGGGGCGGCGGCGCAGGAGTCGGTTGCTGTCCAAGCCTGGTTGAGACGGTCGAGATTGTCGTACTGGTAGCACTGGGTTTCGGTGGCTGTTGCGGCGCCGAGACGGGTGGAGGTTTGGCGGGTGATGTTGCCTGCGAGGTCGTAGGTGTAGTTCTGCTCGTCGACCGCGGAGGGTGCGGTGGTGGAGCGGGTGATGAGCTGGTCGGTGAGCTTGCTGGTGTGGGGGTCGTAGGTGTTGGTGATGTAGGCCTGGTTGGTGGGGCCCGTGGCGAGGGTTTCCTGCTGCGCTCGGCCGTAGGCGTCGTATGCGGTGGAAGCCGCGTAGGTGTTCAGGCCTCCGATTGCCGCTGGGTAGGTCCAGGGCGCCGGTGTAGCTGCGGGAGACGGTTTCGGCGCCCATGCCTCCGGCTGCCTGGTAGGTGCTCTTCAGCGGTAGTCCGGTGGTGGTGCTGTAGGAGTTCTGAAAGGTGTAGGTGCCGGCCAGGGAACGGGTGAGGGTGTCGGCGGGGATGGTGAGGGTTTGCCCGAGGGATTCACCGAAGACGTTGAAGCCCTTGGCCTGGGTGATGTAAGCCGCCCGGGTGCTGTCGTAGGAGGTGGAGGTGGTCATTTGACCCAGGGCGTCGCTCATGCTGGTGACGGCGTTGTTGCTGTTGTCGTAGGTCTTCGCGGTGATTTGGTTGCTGCTGGACTGGCTGCCGACGGGGGCGTCGTAGGAGCCGGTCGGGCGCCCTAGAGCGTCGTAGGTGTAGCTGATGGTCTTGCCACGGGAGTCGGTGGTCTGGGTGAGGTTACCGACCGCGTCGTGGGTCAGGGTGGTGATGCCGGCGTCGGGGTCCTGCTTGGCCGTGATCTGGCCGAGGAGGTCGATCGTGTTGATCCCGCAACGAGAAGACCACCCCGACAGACACGCCGACCCCATCACGGTCACTCAAGAAGACCCGCACCCAACCGCCACTGAGGTCTCGCTTCCGTGCGGTGGCTTTGTAAGTGAGTCCTCACACACGAAGCCACCGCAGCGGGCGACCGGTGATCCGCAGGCGCCCGCGGTGCCGTCGCTGGACCGGGCGATCCGCCGGGACCTGACCCGCGGTGAGCGGGCCCACCTCAGGAACGGAGAGGCGGCTGGGCACGCGCACGACGTGTTCGGGCACAACGGGGTGATTCAAAGTGTCGGCGGATCCGGGTTCAGGCAGGTATCTGCGCGCCGTCGGGCCCGAGCATCGGTTCGCCGTCAGCCCCCGCAAGCACAGGTCCACCGCCGGCCCCGACAACCGGCTCATCAAATTCATCCAGCGCTATTCCATAGCGGCTTATATCGGCATAAGCGACGCCGATATTCCTGACCGCACCGAACGCATCGATCGCCATGAGTGCCATGCCCTTGCCGTCGTCGAAGGAGATGACCGTCCCCCGGGAGTTGATGCTTCCCAGGAACGGCGACTTGTGCACCACCACACTGTCGCCGACATCGAAGAAACGTGACGGATTCGTGGCCTGCTCGGTCATAGCATCTCCCTGGAGGTCCGTGTACCTGCACATCGACGCGTTGATCATTACATACCAACGCCACCAGGAGCCAAGTCCCTTGACAGATGGTCACTGCGACTCCGGCCAGCGGTCTCCTCGGCGTCGAAGCCACCCGAACCCGCTGGCCACAGACCTGAAACAACAATTTGCGACGTACGGGAGGACCAGCCGAGGGCTTCCCGTCGGCCACATGCGTCGCCATGCTCGAGGGAGCCGGACATCCTGCCGCCGGCCGCCCGCAGCGCCCTCCTGAACGCCCGCGCCTGCCTCGCAAGGCAAGGGGCCGGGCGTGACCGGTCCGGCCGGGCGGGCAGATTTTTTCACACCACGAAGACGATCGAACGGGAATCGGCGATCTTGCCCACAGACCGCCACACGATGTGATCATGGCAGCCGCACCGACTGCCGCGTTCGCCATCGCCCTGCGCGAAAGGACCACCATGGCCTTCACCGTCTCGATCACCGATTACGACCCCGCCAACTACCCCCTCAGCGAATGGGACCAGTCCCACCACCGCGTCTACGCGGACCCGGACGACCCGGACGACGAGGGCACCCCCAAGTACCAGCACCGCCCCACCGACCTCACCAAGCTGACCTTCTACGGCGAACCCGACCTGGACGGCGACATCGACGACGAAGTACGGGTCACCGGCGCCGCCTCCGCCCTGCTCGCCGCAAGGTCGGCCTGCATCCCCGCAGGCGCGTCCTGGACCTTCTACACCGAAGAGGCCTTCCAGGGCGAGGCCTACGGCTACACCAACGACAGCAACACCGCACGCGTCCTGAACTTCGACCCCCAGTGCAGCAGCGTCCTACGCGGCGTCGAGAGCTGACCACCAGCTCGGCGCCGACGCCCCCGAGGAGGACTCCTACTCCATGGCGTAGGTGCGCTGCGAGGTGCCGTCCAAGGCCCTGGTCCGGGGCACCAAGGCCGCGACGTCCATGCACGGCAACGCCTCCGAGCTGGCCGTACTGCGCTTCGCCTGCGCCCTGATGAACGGCACCGGCGGCGACTGGGGCCGCGACCTCGCCCTCCTGGAAGAAGACCAGCGCCGCCTGGTCCTGGGCGCGCTCGCGTGGGCCGGCGGCGGACAGCGCGCCGCCCACCCGTTCATGGCCGAACAGCCCGACCCCGAGCCGCCGACCATCCACGGCCACCTCAGCACCGTCTCGGGCTGACTGCCTCCGAAGGTGTCCGTTGACACTGAATCTCGGGCGATTGCCACTGAACTTCGGCCGACCCTCGTTCACCTGTTCCACGGATGACCTCTCCGAACACGTCAAGCTGCTGCTGGCCGGTGGCGGCATTGCCGATCCGCACCGGCCGCGAACCGGCGTAGCCGGGCAGCCAGTCCAGAACCCGCTCGGGCAGGTCCCGCTCACCTCCCAGGCCGTTCCTCGGTCCTCGGCCGGGCTCTCCCCGGCTACGGTTGAACCCCGACCACTTTCGTGGACACTGGAAGTAGTTCACTCAAGTGTCAAGTGGGAAGTGCACGATGGTTTCAAAGCGGAAGAAGTACACCCAGGAGTACAAGGCAGAGGCCGTAGAGCTAGTGGTGAGCTCCGGCCGGCCCGTGGCTGAGATTGCCCGGGACCTCGGTCTGAACGAGGGAACCCTAGGAAACTGGGTAAATGCCGCGAAGAGGAGCGGAAGCATCAAAGACAAGCCGCTGACCATCGACGAGCGCGTCCATATGAAGGAACTCGAAGACGAAGTACGGAAGCTCCGCATGGAGCGGGACTTCCTAAAAAAAGCAGCGGCGTGGTTTGCGAGCCAGAACCAATAAAGTTCGCCTTCATCCTGCAAGTCCACGACGAGCAGGTCGGCAAGCCACGCCGCTTCATATATCCCATCAACTTCATGTGCAAGATGCTGGACGTATCGCGTACCGGATTCTACTCGTGGATCCGCCGTGAGGAGTCCGCACACGCACGACGCGATGTCGAACTTACCCGACTCATCATCGCTATCGACAAAGTCAACAGGGGTCGCTACGGGATCGACCGGATACACGCGCAGCTGGCCCGCCAGGGCGAGCGCGTGTCACCCAAGCGCGTCCGACGCCTGGCCAGGGCCGCTGGGCTGGCGTGCATCCATCCACGGCCCTACAAGGCCACCACCGTCCAGGATCCGGCGAACAGGCGCGGCCTGGTGGACCTCGTCGAGCGGAATTTCGTCCCGGAAAAGAAAGACCAGATATGGTACGGTGACATCACTTACATTCACACCGCAGAAGGCTGGGCCTATATGGCGACAGTCATCGACGGGTATTCGCGGAAGCTCATCGGCTGGTCGGTCGCTGACCACATGCGCGAAGACATGGTGATCCAGGCGCTAGACATGGCGATCCGAAATCGCCAGCCGGCACAGGGTGAAGTCGTCATGCATACAGACCGTGGCAGTCAGTACACCGGTAGTAAATTTCGCGACCAATGTCTTGACAGCGGAATCCTGCCTTCGGTAGGAAAGACGGGGATCTGCTTCGACAACGCCGCAGCAGAGTCGTTCAACGCAACCCTGAAAAAGGAATTGATCCACCTGCACGTGTGGACAACAATAAAGCAGGTCGGGAGTGCAATATTTGAATACACCGAGTCTTACTACAATCGACACAGGATTCAACGTGAGCTCGGCTACCTATCTCCCTATGAATACGAGAGTGGGTCCACACTAAGCGCAGCACTAGCAGCATAAAAGACTGTCTTCGAAATCGGTCGGCCTCCAGGTCACCCGGCTGACGGCCCAGTGGCAGGACGACCACGCAGCGTTCCAGGACCGCGACCTGTCCGGCACGGACGACGTCTACGTCTGGGTCGACGGCATCCACCTGCGCATACGCCTGGACCAGGCCAAGGCCGCCGTCCTGGTCGTCCTGGGGTCCGCGCGGACGGCACCAAGGAGCTGGTGGCCATGGCCGACGGCTACTGCGAATCGTCCGAGGCGTGGGCCGGCCTGCTGCGCGACTGCGCACGCCGGGGGATGCGCGCCCGGTCCTGGCCGTCGGCGACGGCGCGCTCGGGTTCTGGAAGGCCCTGCGCGAGGTCTTCCCTGACACCCGCGAACAGAGATGCTGGGTTCACAAAACCGCCAACATCCTCGACTCCATGCCGAAGTCCGCGCAGCCGGCGGCGAAGAAGGCCCTGCAGGATGTCTGCAACGCCGAGGACCGCGAACACGCCGAGCAGGCCATCGAGGTGTTCACCAAGCTCTACCAGGCGAAATTCCCCAAAGCCGTCTCCAAGGTCACCGGCGACCAGGACGAGTTGCTGGCGTTCTACGACTACCCGGCCGAGCACTGGATCCACCTGCGCACGGCCAACCCGATCGAATCGACCTTCGCCACCGTGCGGCTCCGGACCAAAGTCACCAGGGGCGCGGGCTCGCGCGCCGCCGGACCCGCCATGGTGTTCAAGCTGGTCGAGTCCGCCCAGGCCCGCTGGCGAGCCGTCAACGGCGCCCACCTCGGACCCCTGGTCCGCGCGGGAGCCAGCTTCGAACGCGGCCTGCTCATCGAGCGCGAGGTACAGGCCGCCTGATGACCATGCCCGACCCGCTCACCGACGAGGAACTGGACCAGCTCGAAGAACTCGCGTCGGCGGCGACCCCCGGTCCCTGGTACATGCGGCTCCTGGACGACCAGGACGCGATGGGCCTGGTCACCGTCAGTACTGTGCCCGACACCGGACTCGGCGAGAGGTGGCCCCACTTCGACCACCACGAGATCGTGGCGGCAACCCTCGTCCAGCAGCCCCGCTACGTCGCCCCGGCCGACGGGCGCTGGGACGAGAACGCCCGGTTCATCGCCGCCGCCCGCCAAGCCGTCCCCCTCCTCGTCGACGAAATCAGACGCCTGCGTGCGCAACTCGACGCGCCCCACCCGAGGACGACCGAAGAGCCATAGGCCCGCACGATCCGCAGGCGTTGACAATTGCTCGACGCCCGCCGCCGGTTCAGGGGTTGGGAGAAGTGGTCATCGGTGGCGACGCCGACTGATGCGGAAGGCGAGCATGCTGGCCACGGTGAGGGCCAGGCTCGTGCCGGTAACGAGATTGTCCGCGCCGGGAGCCGCCCCGGTCAGGTGCCAGATCCCGGCTCCGATGAGGGTCAGGGCTCCACCGAAGAACGCGAACGCGATGCCGAGGCGGAACCGGGTGAGCGGGTCGATGCGGGTCCTAGCCGGTATGGCTGCTGTCTCCGGTGTCCGCCAGAGTGCAATGTAGTCGTTCGCGCCGGCGGTGACGGCGGTAATTGCGGACGGCTGATTGCCCGGGGCACAGACGAAGTAGGTCAGGGTGTCGGCATCGATGTCGGCGGTCATCAAGGGACTGGAGCACCAGGCGATCGTCAATCGCAGCTCGTGAGTGCCTGCGGGGACCTTGAGGTGCAGCGTCTGCCCTCGACGGATCTTGCCCGCCGGGACTTCGTCGATCAGCACGGTGTAGCTGCGGAGGAAGTCCTGGTAACCGTCCTGGACCCTTGTCAGCTCGATGGTTCCCTGGCCCGCTGCCACGGGTGGGATCCCTTTGCCGTCTGGTGCGGGCACGGGGTCATTCTCGTTGTCTATCTGCACGTCGGCCCTCGGGTTTCTCAACAGCTCTGGCGCGAGAGCCTACGCGGGCGCTGACGGGGGAGGAACGCGGGGTGGCCCGGGCAGGCCGCAGCGGGTCCGAGGCGCCCTACGCCAACGCCCGGTCCACAGGAATTGACAATTCCTCCCCCGGTCCGCCGGAAGAACCGACGGGCCGTCACGAAAAGTCGTGGCTGAGATGCCCAAGCTCGCAGCGGCTACTTTTTAGACTGCCTGGATGCCGTGTAGGCATACCAGCCAGAAAGAAGAAGTCCGGCGACCACTACGCCGATAATGACGGGACCCGCGGTGGAGTCTGACCCCGAATCCACCGATGAATGACCTGTCCGAGGCCTGGACATAACGACGCGGATGCCCTCTGACCTGGGACGATGGGACTTCCTACAGAACCAAGTCGCCAGAACGAGAGAACATCCGCGAGATGCAATCCTGCCATGCCGCCACAGCGGTTTCCGCCGTCTTCGACGAGCCGAACCTGATCGCCGATGCCGGGCTGCTGTCGCTGGTCCGGCTGGCCGAGCGGGCCGGCCTGCGGCAACTGGCCGCGTCCGCGCTCCGCATCGAGGGCGCCGACAACAGCGGCGGAGCCAACCCGGCCGCCAAAGTGATGTCGCTGATCAGCGCGATGTGCGCGGGCGCGGACAGCATCGACGACGCGGCGCGGCTGCGGCACGGCGCGATGGACCGCGCCTTCACCTCGGTCCGCGCGCCCTCCACCCTGGGCACCTTCCTGCGCTCCTTCACCCACGGCCACAACCGCCAGCTCCACCGCGTTCACCGCGACTTCCTGGCCCGACTGGCCCGCAGCACCCCACTGCTGCCCGGCGCCGACACACTGATGTTCATCGACATCGACCCCACCCACCGCCGCGTGTACGGCCACGCCAAGCAGGGCGCGCAGGTCGGCCGCCTCAAGGGCCAGCGCACCCTGCACCCGATCCTGGCCACCCTGTCCACCCCGATCGCCCGGCCCGTGATCGGCGCGGTCCGCCTGCGCCGCGGCAAGGCCGCCGACGTCCGCGGAGCCGAGAGCTTCGTGAGCGAGGCCCTGGCCATAGCGAAGGAGACCGGCGGCACCGGGATCCGCCTGGTCCGCGCGGACAGCAAGTTCTACACCGCCGACGTGGTCGCCGCCTGCCGCCGGGCCGGCGCCCGATTCTCCCTGACCACCGGCATGAACCCCTCCATCGCGGGCGCGATCTCCCGCATCCCGCAGGAGTCCTGGACGGCGATCCGCTACCCGGACGCCTTCGTCGACCCCGACACCGGCGAGATGGTCTCCGACGCCGAGGTCGCCGAGATCCCCTACACCGCCTTCACCGGCCGAAGGAAGTCCGAGCACGTCACCGCCCGGCTGATCGTGCGCCGGGTCCGCCGATTGAACGCCGAAGTGGCCCAGGGTCAGGGCGAGTTGTTCACCGCCTGGCGTTACCACCCCGTCTTCACCGACAGCTCCTTCGCGGTGCTGCAGGCGGAACTGCACCACCGGCAGCACGCCGTGGTGGAGCAGGTGATCGCGGACGGGAAGTCCGGGCCTCTGGCCCACCTGCCGTCCGGGAACTTCCAGGCCAACGCCGCGTGGCTGACCCTGTGGGCGATGTCGCACAACCTGCTGCGGGCCGCCGGTGCGCTGACCTCGGTCTTCCACGCCAAGGCCACCACAGCGACCCTGCGCGCCCACCTGGTCCACGTCCCGGCCCGGCTCGCGCGCACCGCGCGCACCAAATTGACGGTGCATCTGCCCGAGCACTGGCCCTGGCGCGACGCCTTCACCGCCCTGTTCGAGGCCGTCCACTCCCCACCGCCGCGCCCGGCGGCCTGACCGCCACAAGATCCCGCACCGCGACGGCCCGACGGCCACCGGCGACAGCGCCACCAACCGCTCCCGACCCCGCACAACCCCTCGGACAGGCCGCGACCCGCGCACGGCGGCTACCGCACACCCTCAACCTGTTGCCCCCAGCGGCCGACCGTCCACGGGCAGGAGAGCAACCCCGAAATGATCAGCCGGTGGATTCGGGCTGACCATGAGTGCCCGAGAGCGAAGTGTCCGATGGCGACAAGGACCAGGTAGGCGGGCAGCACCAGCAGTACCAGGCGGTTGACGAAGTTTCGCCCGAAGCCTGTGGAGCCGCTACTCAGATTGAACTCGTGGGGGCGGGTTGTGTGATCAGCCCGGGTCTGATGGTCAGTCCGGCTCCGGCGAGGCAGCCGTCGATGAGGTCCGGTCGGTACTGAATCTTCTTGAGCTTGCGCTTCATGACGCGAACGAGACCGGTGAGGTCGACGGCGACGAAGTTGACCATCGCCCGACGCATCAGCGACCAGATCCACTCCTGCGGGTTCAACTCAGGTGCATAGCTTGGCAGCTGGAAGATCCGCAACCACTCCTTGTTCTCCTCGGCGAAGTCGTAGAGCTCCTGCACCAGGTGCAAGGACAGGTTGTCCCATACCCATACGACCGGGGTGCCCAGCTGAACGTGCGTCAGGACGATCAGGTCGCGGTAGTCCTGCCAGGTGAAGGTCTTCGGCTCGCCCCGGCGGCCGTGGTAGATCAGCAGCCGGTAGAAGAAGCGGGAGCGGTGACCTGGGCGGAAGCAGACCACGCCGGCCACGTTCGCCCTGCCCTGTCCCCGTCCGCGCACCGTCACCACCGGCCGCTGGCCGCGCGGCGCCCAGGTTCGGCCTTTCGGCGGACTCAGGCCCTGTCCTGCCTCGTCCTCGAAGCAGATATGGGCGCCCAGGTCCGCCGCGGTGGTTTTACCAGCGGCCACACCTGATCCTTCCAGACCTCCACGGCCGCCTCGTCGCGCTCCACCGCCCGGCGCACCGGGACCTGCGAGGTCCAGCCGTGCCGGCGCAGCAGCTTCCACACGCCCTGCACCGTGTACCCCAGGTGGAACATCCGGGCGATCAGCAGCCTGACGCGGCCCAGCGTCCACCGCTGGTCATCGCCGTAGCCGTGGGCCAGCGGACCGCGTTTGAGCTCCATCTCCAACTGGGCCCACTGCTCGGGCGTCAACCGCTCACGCGACACCGGGCCCTTCGAGCGCAGGGCATCCGCACCCCCCTCACGCCACGCCTTGCGCCACTTCTCCACCCGACGAACCGAGACCCGGAACTCCGCCGCGACATCAGCGGTCTTCTCCCCGCGCTCGAAACACTCGGCTGCCTCCAACCGCACCCGTTCCCGCGCCACCTGCTCCTTCGGGGTGTAGCCCCCGCCATCCGCATACCGCATGAAAGCGTCGTCAACACCAGTGCGTTAGGGCGTTGACCTGCGGTGCAACCGTGGCCTGCGTGGCTGTCAGCGTCGTGGGCGGGCAGTGAGTCCGTTCTCCAGCATTCCGATCTTGGCGCTGAAGGTGTAGGTGGGTGCGCTCTGGGGGTGCTTGCCCGCGTTCGGGGCGTATTTGCTGGTGGTGTTCTTCTTGCTGCGGGCCTTGACGCGCTGTCGGCGGTGCGCGGGCCACAGGTCGGCGAGGATCGCTGCGCCGATCCTTCCCACCAGGTCGGCCTTGTCCTGGATCGTGGTGCCGGCGGCGGTCAGGACGGTGTCTGCGGCGGCCTGCAGCAGCACGGTGAAGCTGAGGCGGTCCATATCCAGGGCGGGCTGGTCGGTGATCGCGTCGGCAGCGGCGCGAATCAGCACCTGGTAGGCGGTCAGCAGTGCCCAGACCTCCTGGTCGAGGCCGTCGATGCTGCGCGAGCGTAGGACGCGGCCGTCCAGGATGCTGGCCTTGATCGAAAAATAGGCGGTCTCCGCCTGCCATCGCTCGTGGTAGAGGTGCAGGAGTTCGCTTGCGGGGTGGGTGGTGTGGTCGAGGAGGCTGGTGAGCAGGCGCCACTGCTCGGTGCGTACGGTGCCGTCGGACAGAGTCACGGTGACCTCGGCCTCGATCACGCGCACCGGCAGGGGCGAGTAGCCCAGGCCGGCCCGGTAGGGGGCGCGCAGGCGGGCCAGGTAGGAGCCGTCTGCGAGGTGTTGAAGGGCGGTGGGGCAGCGGCTGGCGCCCGAGCGCACCAGGAAGTGGGCGCCGGTCGCGGCGGTGTCGGCCAGGAAGTGCACGGCGTCGAAGCCCGCGTCGGCCAGCAGCAGCATCGACGCGTCTAGCACGTGCAACAGGCGTGTGGCGTAGGGTAGTTCACCGGTTGCCTCGGGGCCGAAGGCCGCGCCCAGCAGAGCCCGGGTGCCGCACTCGACGATCACCAGCAGGCGTAGCAGCGGGTAGCCGAACTCCCTCTTCTCGCCGACCCGTTTGGGATAGAGCCAGGTGACCTGCGCGTCTTCGGGCACGTGCAGACTGGTGCCGTCGACGGCCACTGTGCGCAGCCCCCGGTAGAAGGAGCCGGGGCGGTGGCGCTCGCCGACAGGACCCGCCAGCGTCTCGAACAGCACCTTGAGGGGGCGGGCACCCAGGCGGCGCCTCGCCCGGGCGAGCGAGGAGACGGCTGGCCGGACGATCACGGCCGCGGGCAGGTGCGCGGTCAGCTTTCCCCACACCGCCCGGTACGAGGCGTGCTCGAACAGCGCGAGAGCCAGGACGAAGTACACCATCACGCGGGCGGGCAGCAGCCGCAGCCGCTTCTCCCGCGCCCCGGTCTCCTCCAGCACGGCGTCCACCAGGGCAAAATCCACGATCTGGGTCAACTCGCCCAAGTGGCCCGGCGCGTAGACCCCCGGGATCACCTGCATGGCGGGCGTGGTGGCAGACTGATCGCGCAACGGGACTCCCGATGATCATCCGAGCTTGGCAGCAAGATGATCTATCAGGAGTCCCGTTCGACGTTCACGCCGGGGTTGCGCCGCAGGTCACAGGCTTAACGCACTGGTGTTGAAAGCGTCGTACCGCAGGGATCAAGAACCGTCACCAGTCCGCGCCCCCACGAGTTCAACCGGAGTAGTAGCCATTTTCGGACGCGACCTCTCCTGCGACGTAGCCTGCGCCGGAGGCCAGAAAGAAGCATCCACCCTCGGCTCCCTCTCTGACAGTCTCGACTGAGACGTCCGGTTCGTCCGGGTTAGTCTGGATGGGCGAGACAGGAGATTCCCGGCATGGCTTCCAATACCACCACCTCACGCACAGCCCCCGAGCCCGACCCGGCCCCGCGGCCGAAGCGGCGCACGTTCACGGCGGAATACAAGCTGCGGATCGTCGCTGAGTACGATGCCGCCCCCAGCGGGGAGAAGGGCGCGGTCCTGCGCCGCGAGCGGTTGTACCACTCGCACATCATCGAGTGGCGGGCCGCGCGAGACGCCGGAGCGATGGCCACGCTCGCCGACCGGCGGACCTCGCCCGCACGCCCCAAGAGGCCCGCCGAAGCAGCCGAGGCCGAGCGGCTGCGCAAGAGGCTGGCCGTCGTGGAACGGGAGCTGGCGCAGAAGGACGCCGCCCTGGAGCTGCTGGGAAAAGCTTCCGCACTCTTGGAACTGCTCTCCAAGAGTGCGGGCTGAAAGCCGAGGCCGAGCAGGTCGCCGACGAGCTCTTCCAGTCGCTGGAGCGGGAGTTGAACACCACTGCGGCCTGCCGGCTGACCGGTCGCTCACGGGCCACGCACTACCGTCGGCTCAACCCGCCCCCGCCGCGCGAGCGCGCTCCGCGCCCCTCGCCGCCCTCAGCTCTGGCTCCGGCGGAGCGCGCGCGGATCCTGGCACTGATGAACAGCCCGGCCTATGCCGAACTGGCACCTGCCCAGATCTGGGCGCGCGAACTGGACGAGGGCCGCTACTACTGCTCAGTGCGCACGATGTACCGGATCCTGGAGGCCCAGGGCCAGACCGGCGAGCGCCGCCGCCAGGCCACCCACGCCGCCAAGTCCATCCCCGAACTCGTGGCCACCGCCCCCTCGCAGGTCTTCAGTTGGGACATCACCAAACTGGCCGGACCAGACAAGGGCATCTGGTACCACGCCTACGTCATCATCGACATCTTCAGCCGCTACGTCGTCGGCTACACCGTGGAGATGGCCGAATCGGCCGAGCGCGCCGAGGAGTTGATCAGCGAGACCGTCGAACGCAACGGCATCGCCCCCGAGCACCTGCACGCGGACCGCGGCACCTCGATGACCAGCAAGAAAGTCTCGCAGTTGCTCATCGATCTGGGCGTGACGCGCTCGCACTCGCGCCCCAAGGTCTCGAATGACAACCCGTACAGCGAAAGCCAGTTCAAAACCACGAAGTACATGGCCGACTACCCGGCGCGGTTCGACTCCCTGAACCACGCACGCGAGTGGTTCGACTCATTCATTGCCTATTACAACCATGAGCATCGCCATTCGGGCATCGGGCTGCACACGCCTGCGTCCGTGCACTTCGGCACCGCCGGCCAAGTCCAGGACCAGCGCGCCGTCACGCTCAACGAGGCATACGCCCGCCACCCCGAACGCTTCGCCCGCCGCCCCCGCCCGCCCAAGATCCCCGATCAGGCGTGGATCAACGACCCCGCCAAACGCAGAGAACCCGAATCAGCACAACAGAGCGCATAACCGTACGAACGTCTCATTTGACTTGACACGTTCCGGCTGCGCCACCGGTAGTCATCACCGCGACGGCACTGCAGGTCACACCCACGATGATCTCTGTGGCCACAACGGTGAAGAGGGATCCCCATCCCCATTCCCCGGTGGGGTCGATGTTGTTGACGGGGTCGGCGCCGACGTAGGTGTAGGGGTTGGGGCCTTGGCCCTTGGGGTCGGGTTGGGTGAAGCGTCCGATGGTGGGGTCGTAGGTGCGGTCGCCCATGGTGTAGAGGCCGGTGGGGTTGAGGTAGGCGCTGGTGTAGCCGTAGGGCTGGGGGACGGTGACGGTAGGCGTTCCCCGGGTTGTTCCGGCCGGCCCGTAGGCGTAGGTGTCCACGGTGTGGCCGGTGGCGTCGACGACGTCCAGGACGGAGCCCTGGATGTCCGTCAGGTAGTAGTAGGCCTTGCCGCCGGTGGTCATACCAGTGAGCGTGCCCGCAGGGTCGCGGATCAGTCCGGTGGTGGTGGATCCGGTGATGGTGGTCGACAGGCCTTCGGGGCCCTGGTCGAAGCCGGTGGTGCCGGCGGTGAGGCGGTCGGAGGAGTCGGTGCCCGCGTAAGTCTGGGCGGTGGTCGTCCCGCTGGCGGTCAGGGAGGTGGGCTGATTGAAGGCGCTGTAGGCCTCGCCGCTGCGGGGGAGGGTGTCGGCAGCGGCGGTTTCGTTGCCGTCTGCGTCGCAGGACCAGCCCGTGGTGGTGCCGTTGGTTCCGGAGGTCTCGTCGGCTGCGTTCACCGTGTACGTGGTCAGACCTCTCGCACTGCAGGAGGACGCGGTGGTGGAGGACGCGATTAGGTTGCCGGCCTGGTCGTAGCAGTAGAGCCAGCTGGCGTTGCGGGTACCGGTACTGGTGTTCTCCTGGGCGTAGTCCAAGCGGTTCTGGGTGTCGTAGGTGTAGGCGGTGACCGCGCCAGTGGTGGCGTCGGTGCGGGAGTGGATCTGGCCGGTGTCGGTGCCGCTCTTGCTGTAGGAGTAGGTGAAGTTGACGGGGGTGCTGGTCGGGGTGGTGGCCTTGGTGGCGGTGGGGCGGTCTGCGGCGTCGTAGCTGGTGGTCTGGGTGGTGCCTCCGGGATAGCTGGTCGAGGTGCGGTCGCCGTCGTTGTCGTAGGCGTAGCTCACCGTGGCGGCGGCGGTACCGCCGCTGGTGGCGGCCTTGGTGACGCGGTCGTGCCTGTCATAGGTGTAGGTGGTGGTGATGCTCCGTGGAGGCCGACCGATTTCGAAGACAGTCTTTTATGCTGCTAGTGCTGCGCTTAGTGTGGACCCACTCTCGTATTCATAGGGAGATAGGTAGCCGAGCTCACGTTGAATCCTGTGTCGATTGTAGTAAGACTCGGTGTATTCAAATATTGCACTCCCGACCTGCTTTATTGTTGTCCACACGTGCAGGTGGATCAATTCCTTTTTCAGGGTTGCGTTGAACGACTCTGCTGCGGCGTTGTCGAAGCAGATCCCCGTCTTTCCTACCGAAGGCAGGATTCCGCTGTCAAGACATTGGTCGCGAAATTTACTACCGGTGTACTGACTGCCACGGTCTGTATGCATGACGACTTCACCCTGTGCCGGCTGGCGATTTCGGATCGCCATGTCTAGCGCCTGGATCACCATGTCTTCGCGCATGTGGTCAGCGACCGACCAGCCGATGAGCTTCCGCGAATACCCGTCGATGACTGTCGCCATATAGGCCCAGCCTTCTGCGGTGTGAATGTAAGTGATGTCACCGTACCATATCTGGTCTTTCTTTTCCGGGACGAAATTCCGCTCGACGAGGTCCACCAGGCCGCGCCTGTTCGCCGGATCCTGGACGGTGGTGGCCTTGTAGGGCCGTGGATGGATGCACGCCAGCCCAGCGGCCCTGGCCAGGCGTCGGACGCGCTTGGGTGACACGCGCTCGCCCTGGCGGGCCAGCTGCGCGTGTATCCGGTCGATCCCGTAGCGACCCCTGTTGACTTTGTCGATAGCGATGATGAGTCGGGTAAGTTCGACATCGCGTCGTGCGTGTGCGGACTCCTCACGGCGGATCCACGAGTAGAATCCGGTACGCGATACGTCCAGCATCTTGCACATGAAGTTGATGGGATATATGAAGCGGCGTGGCTTGCCGACCTGCTCGTCGTGGACTTGCAGGATGAAGGCGAACTTTATTGGTTCTGGCTCGCAAACCACGCCGCTGCTTTTTTTAGGAAGTCCCGCTCCATGCGGAGCTTCCGTACTTCGTCTTCGAGTTCCTTCATATGGACGCGCTCGTCGATGGTCAGCGGCTTGTCTTTGATGCTTCCGCTCCTCTTCGCGGCATTTACCCAGTTTCCTAGGGTTCCCTCGTCCAGACCGAGGTCCCGGGCAATCTCAGCCACGGGCCGGCCGGAGCTCACCACTAGCTCTACGGCCTCTGCCTTGTACTCCTGGGTGTACTTCTTCCGCTTTGAAACCATCGTGCACTTCCCACTTGACACTTGAGTGAACTACTTCCAGTGTCCACGAAAGTGGTCGGGGTTCACTGCCGGAGGACACCGTGTCGGCGGACACCGCGACCGAGGACGACACACAGAGCGCGGCGGCCAGGACCGCCGCACCCAGGAGCTTTCTTATCCTGCCAACACGCGAGTTCGCCATACCAGACCCTTTCATAACTGACGCACAGTCAACTGCAGGGCATTTCACAGGTACCGTACACGGACGACCTGGACGACCACTTCCCCGGTGCTGAACCCCTTTGAAGAGCGTTTGCCGCCGGTACCGGGGAGCACTCATTCACGAGAATTAGCAGCACTCGTCGTTGGACGCAGGGGGCGGTCCCCTCAGCGCAGGAGTGCCTCGATCAAGTCGGTGCCGAGTCGGGCGTTCGCGGCGAGGTCGAGTTCGTAGCCGACGTAGCGGCCGCGTCGGCTGGAGGTGACGATGCCTGCGTTCCTGAGGACGGCGAGGTGCCGTGAGACTTCGGGCGCGGTGAGCAGCCAGGCCTCGGCGAGTTGGGCGGTGGTCTGCGGTCCGCGGGCGATACTGCGCAGGAGGCGCAGTCGGACGGGGTGGTCCAGGGCGTGCAGCCTGCTCTGGACGGCCGCGACGGAGACGGAGGGTTCACTCGGAGTGGCGAGCACCGGGTAGTTGATCACTGGCTGCCGTCCGGGGGCGTGGACAACGAGCAGGTGCGGGTGGGAGAACGCACTGGGCATGAACGTCAGCCCGGTGCCGGCGGAGCTGGCGGCGCGGTCCTGCAGCTTGTCGACGACGATGTGCCCACCGGACGCCGACAGCGTGACCGCGGGTGAGACCGCGGCGAGGGTGCGTTCCAGCCCGTGCCTGACGAGCAGGTCGCGTTTGTGGCGCGCGTCGCCGGCGAGCCGTCCGGCCACCCTGCGCCATGCGGCGTTGAAGAAGCCCGTCGCGCAGTCCTCAAGCAGGCGCCGCAGCCACCTTCTGGCGGTCGGCGGGTCAGTCAGGATGGAGTCGACGAAGTCGAGCTGCCTGCCTCCGCGGGCGGCTGCCCGTTCGCGAGCGATGTGGCGGGCGGTGTCATCGGTGAGGGGCGATCCGAGGTCGTCGCGCAGTGGCACCACCCCGCAGCTGCTGGTCATCAGCGCGCTGCGCACCCAGGTCTCGTCGTCGAGTGCGTCGAGGACGTCGAGTTCCTCGGCCAGCGTCTGCCTGGGGCGAGCAGGCAGCAGCATGTCCGACCGGGACGTCCGCCACAGATAGTCGGCCGTGACGACGCGATCCATCAGATCCGGGTCGATCTGTGCGCCGGCCGCAGTGATCCAGCCGGTCTGCTGGGCGTGATGCGCCGGCTCCACGAGCAAGTGCAGGGCGGACCCCAGCTCGGCCAGGGGCGACGGCGCGAACAGGTACCGATCCGCGGCCATTCCGGAAACATCGATGCGGACGCTCATGCCGCCATTCTGGTACCGACACCGCCCTCGGACCTTGTCGATTGACGACCACCGTCAATCGACACCAGGGCGGCGCGGTCCTCGGGCGATCGTGGCCGCATGTCCCCCCTCACCCTCAGTACAGCCACCGCTTCGGCGCCGCCGAGCAGACCCACCGTCATCCAACTGCTGCGCGGCCTCGGCGGCGGCCGCTACGCCTGCGCGGCCCTGGTCTCCGCCCTGGGCGGCGGGCTGATGCGACCGTTCCTGCTCCTGTACGCGGTCACGATCAGCGGCATCAGCGCCGCTCACGCCGGCCTCGCCCTCTCGGTGGGCTTCCTCGTGGGCATCGCGGTTGTGCCGCTCGCCGGTCAATGGGTCGATCGCGGCGCCCGCCGGGCCCTCATGGTCACCACCCTGACCCTGCGCGCCCTGGGGCTGCTCGCTCTCCTGCTCATCCCCGGTCCAGACGGATTCCTCTGCTGCTGCCTGCTCCAAGGAATCGGCAACCAGGCCGGACCAGTCGGGCAGGCCGCGGTCATCTCCGGCCTGTCGGTCGGGTACGAACGCGACGCCGTACTGGCCGCACTCCGCTCCCTGGGCAACGCCGGCCTGGGCGCGGGCGCTCTGCTGGCCACGGTCGCGGTCGGCTCCGGCGGGGTCGGGATGCGCTGGTTGGCGATCGGCACCGCAGGCGGATACCTGATCTCGGCAGCGCTGGTCTCGACCGTCCGGCTCGCCGGCGCCTCCACGGCGCGCCGTTCGGAATCCCTGACGCCCGTCGGGGACGGCGACCGGGCCGTACTGCGCCGCCTGACGCTCATGAACCTGGCCAACCTGCCCTTCGCGTTCTGCTTCGACATCCTCGAAGTCGCCCTGCCGGTCGTCCTGGTCACCCACCTGCACGCGGCGCCCGCCTGGCCATCCGGCATCTTCGTCGCCAACACCGTCATGGTCATCCTCGTCCAGCTCCCCGTGGTCCTCTGGATGTCGCGGCGGCCCAGACGCCACGTCTTCGCCCTGTCCGGATGGGTGCTGGCGGCCTCCTACCTCGGATTCCTCCAAGCCGGCACCGGGCACGGCAACGCCGGCGCAGGAGCTGTCGCGCTCGTCTCCGTCCTCTACAACCTGGGAGAAATCCTCTACACCGGCGTCAGCACGGCGCTCGTCATCGACGCAGCCCCGCCCCATCTGCGCGGACGCGTCATCGCGCGCTGGCAGTTGTCGCTGGGCATCGGCCGGGCGCTCGCCCCCCTGACCATCACCGCCGCCCTCAGCGTGACGGCCGCCGCGCTCTGGCTCCCGCTCGCTGCGGCGACTGCCCTCAGCGCGGGCCTGATCGTCGTCTACGCCCCCACCGACACGGGACGCCCGGACCACTCCGGCCCTCCCACCACCCGCCGCCGGCGGTCGAAGCGCTCAGCCCTCGAACGCGCCGAGCTCGCGCACCTGCTGTACCAGGAGGGCTACCGTGGGCGCGACCAAGCCGTGGACCAGGCTCTGTACGGTCTGTACGGACTCCGATACAACCCCCGATCGAGGAAGTAGTACCTGATGAGCAACCTCCGCGCGACAAGGATGCCGAACTCCTCCGCGAACCCACCACCGCCTGCGGCTCGAACTCGACCGTGCCGCCTTCAACGCCTGCCTCATCCTTCCGCACCACACAAAACGGCCGCACCAAAGGTATCCACACACGAACCAGGCGAATCAGGGCCCTGACCCCGGATGTCGACGCGGTCGCGCTCTAACGACGCTGCGCAATTGGATCCGGACCTGGTCGTCGTCGTCCTGGTAGTCGCGCAGCACGGAGTCCGGGATCGGCAATCCCAGCGTCGGGTCGGTGCTGATCGCTGCGACGGCCCTGTCCAAGGCGTCCCGCCGGTCACTCCACCGGTGGCGGGGAGGTCGCGCGCTGCATGGCGATCGAGGTGTTCGACGGTTCCGCTCCGCGCCGGCCGCCAACGCGCACTACGAGTGCATCAAGGCCTTCTCGGAGACCGACTTCACCGAGTACCTGAACCGGCCCCGAGTCCGCCGAACTGCTCAAGAACGGCCATCTCAAATCCTACGACGGCTACCCGCACGGCGGGCTGTCCACGCACCCAGACGTCCTCAATCCCGACATCCTCGCCTTCATCGAGGAGTGACCGGAGCGCAGCCGGGTCCCGCTGCCGGGTTTGCCTTCAAGCGCTTGAGGTGTGTGACGCTACGGGTATGACAGCGTTCACCATCCAAGACGTCTCACGGCGCAGCGGGCTGAGTGAGCCGACCCTGCGCTACTACGAGCAGGTCGGCCTGGTCGGCCCGATCGACCGCGACGAGCAGAGCGGACACCGCCGCTACCACGACGAGGACCTGCACACCCTGGAAGCCCTGGCCTGCCTGCGTGCGGTCGGCGTGGGCATCGAGGACATGCGCACCTACCAGGCCAACCTCGGCCGCCGCCAGGAGACCGCGGGCGAGCAACGGGACCTGCTGCTGCGGCACGCCGAACGGATCCAGGCTGAGATCGCCGCCCAACGACTGCGGCTCGACTACCTGCGCGAGAAGGCCGCGCTGTGGGATGCCCGCGACCGCGGCGACACCGTCGCCGAGGCCGCAGCCGTCCAGGCGTCCATGGACGCCGCCCGTCGTCTGGAGGTACTGCGATGAGCCCGGTCCTGGTCACCGGCGGCAACGGCTACCTGGGCACGCAGCTGATCGCCGCGCTGCTGCGGGACGGCAGGACCGTACGCGCCACCATTCGCTCCAAGGGCCAGGAGGAGGGCCTGCGGACAGCGGTGCGCCGAGGCGGAGCCGAGGACGCCGGGCTGGACGTGGTCACCGCCGACCTGATGTCCGACGACGGCTGGGCCGCGGCCCTGGCCGGCTGCGAGGAGGTGCACCACACCGCCTCGCCGATTCCCTCCGTCCAGCCGCAGGACCCCGACGAGCTGATCGTCCCGGCTCGCGCGGGCTCGCTGCGGGTGCTGCGCGCCGCCCGCGACGCCGGGGCCCGGCGGGTGGTGCTGACCTCCTCCTTCGCCGCGGTCGGCTACACCCCCAAGCCCAGTGCTGACTACTCGGAGGAGGACTGGACCGATCCGGACACCCCAGGACTGGCCCCCTACCCCCGCTCCAAGGCCGTCGCCGAACGCGCCGCCTGGGAGTGGACGAACCGCGAGGGCGGCGACACCGAGCTGGTCGTGGTCAACCCGACGTTCATCCTCGGTCCCACCCTCACCACCGACCTGCGCTCCTCCACCCAGCTGGTCAAGGCGATGCTGGACGGCACCATGAGCGTCGCCCCGCGCTTCCGCTTCGGCCTGGTCGACGTCCGCGACGTGGCCGACGCCCACCTTCGCGCCATGGCGGTGCCCGAGGCAGCAGGCAAGCGCTACCTGGCCGTCGCCGACGGCCCCACACTGACCTTCCTGGAGGTGGCCGCGATCCTGCGCCGCCACCTCGGCCCGCAGGCCGCGAACGCCCCCACCACGGAGGCCGCCGGCGACGAGCTCCCGCGCCTGGTCATCCACAACGACCGCGCCCGCGCGGATCTGGGCTGGCGCCCCCGCACGGTCGAGACCACCGTCGTGGAGACCGCCGAGAGCCTGCGTGCGCTGGGCCTGGTCGGCGGCTGAGCCGCGCGGCACAACCCGGCGAACCTACCCGGTCACAGCATTGGCCGTACTCCACAGCATGAGCCCCGCAGAACGCCATACAAACGCCATATCAACGCGTGCCTGGATAGGTGCCCCTGGTCGGGGGTGAGGGTGGTCGCCGGTCGGCGGGGACCGGTGAGGGCTCAGGTGGTTCGCCATCCTGATCGTCTGCTCGGCCGGGTTGTTCAACAGGGCAGTCGACTGCTGCGGGCGGTGGCGATCCGCAGTATCCAGCGGTGGTGCGGGTGACGCACCGGTTCCATCCGTGGTTCGGCCGGGAGTTGGAGTTCGTCAACCGGCGTCGGAACTGGCGCGAGGACCGGGTGGCCATGTCACTCCGAACCCGGTCCCTGGCCCATGGACGAAGCCCCAGGCCTGCCGGCCTGGGGCTTCGTCCATACGTACCGCACCGTACTGGCGCCGCGGCGACGGCTCCGAGAGCGGTGCGGCATCAGATCTCAGGCCGGGACGATGGTCCAGGCCTGGTATCCAGCGTCCTGCGACGCGCCATTGCAGCTGTATCCGCGCGGACCGTACTGCGAGTTGTCGAGGCAGTAGGCGGGGTTGTATGCGGCGTTCTTCAGGACCTGCTGCGACTGGCCGTTTGCGGCGGTCCGCCAGACCATCGTCCACGCCTGGTAGCCACTGTTGAAGCTGCTCTGGTTGCAGGGGAACTCCCGCAGCCCGTTTCCGGTGGAGTAGTCCAGGCAGTCGCCGGTGTTGGCGTTCTTCAACTCCACCCAGCCGCTGTTGTAGTTGACGACCACCCACTTCTGCCAACCGCCGCTTACGCTGCTGGAGTTACAGGGGTAGGAGCGAAGGCCGTACTGAGCCGAGTTGTCGAGGCAGTTGCCGTTCCAGTTGGACTGGATGGTGTAGGCGCTGCCGTAGCCGCCGAAGGAACCGGCCGGGGTGCCGTTGTATGCCTGAGCGGTTCCGGTTGCGGTGAGGGTCGCCAGGGCCACGACGCCAATAGTGGCAGCCACCGCTGACTTGGTCTTGAGCTTCATGGAGCATTCCCCTATTCCGTGAAGGCTGTTCGGACAAGGAACATCCTTGTCCGGGGCCGCCGCCCAGTCCATGGCGTTGAGTTGGCGTTCGCATGGCGCTTCGACACGTGCGGCGCACTGACTGGACGGGTATCGCCGGTCGGAGGCGTGGGTGATCGCCGGTCGGCGGGGACCGGTGAGTGAGAGTTCAGTGGGCGCCGGGCGTCCAGGGTCTGCCGCACATGGCCTGTGCGAGGACCTCGAGCATGTTCTGGCCGTCACGGTCGGCGGTGTGGTCGGGTTGACGGTGGCCCGCGTAGGGCGCCGGAGGGCGCTCCGCGGCCTTTCCCGCAGGGCTGCGGCATTGGCGCCCTGGGGGCGTACCCGCGAAAACACACGGCAGCACACAAGGGGTTCCACGCGCGCCGGTCGTACGCCCGCTCCTCTTCATCGCGGCCAATACAGTGCAATTCATGGAACTAATGGGAAAGTAAACGAACGATTTAATTCAACGCCCCTCGCCTTTCGCCCGCACGGGTGACGAACGGCTCCCTTCTCCCTACCGTATTTCGCGGGGCGGGCACTCCACGGTGCCCGCGTCCTTCCCGACGAAGGTGGGGACACACATGCTCCGACACCCACGATTTCCTTCCTCCGCCGTACCGCCGCGGCCGCTCGCTCGAAGAGCGGCCGTCGCCGTGTCCGCGGCACTGTTCGTGATAGCCGCCGGATCGCTGCAACCCGTCGTGGCCGACGGCAGTCCCAGCGGCACGGCTCCGGCCACCGCCGGCTCCACGCTGCTCAAGACAGCGCAGGACGTCACCAGCCCCGGCCAGCTCCCGGTCCAGCACGGCGACACCGTCAACTGGACGGTCGGCTACCACAACTCGGCGACCGGCGACCCGGCCGCCGCGACCGTCACCGACCCGATCACCGGCGCGGGAACCGCGCAGACCTACGTGCCTGGTTCGCTGCGCGTGCCGCCCGGTTGGACGCCCGCCTGGTCCACCGACGGCAGCAGCTTCACCGGCACCGACCAGGGCGCCGCGACAACCGCCGTCCGGGCCACCGGCCCGGCCACAACCGGGACCGGGACCGGTGTGAGCGGCGACCTGCTGCCGCCGGTGCAGGCCGCGACCCGCGCCACCGGCGGCGACGGGTTCACCCCGATCCTCTACCGCGCCCCGTCCGGTGACGTCGAGGCGTGGAACATCTACCACCACACCGGCCCGGCGAACCCGCTGGTGGTCTGCAACGACCTGTCCTCGGGCCAGCCGTGCTCCGGCGGCCCCTGGCCGCGCCCGCTCAACACCGCGCCGGGACCGCTCGGTACCGGCAACACCGGGAACATCTTCACGCCACTGTCGCCGCAGTACGTCCTGGACCCGGGCCGACCCGGCATCGTCTACTACCCGGCGACGACCGCCACCGCCGTCGGCGCGGGCTGTCTGGACATGGGCGCCCGCGCCAACTGCGGCTTCATCCCGCTGGAGACCAGCGGTGCCAGCCCCTCCAGCGCCAACGGTCTCGCGGGGCTGGTCGACTACGGCGGGAAGGCGTACGGGACGGCGAGCGACGGACACGTGCTGTGTCTGGACATCGCCAGCCAGGCACCGTGCCCGGGGCAGCCGTTCGCCGCGATCGTGCCGCCCAATCACGACCTGCCGGGCCACACCTACGCCCTCTACCAGGGCGGTATGACGGTCGCCGACGGACGCGTCTACGCCTCCTCGTCCCCGACCGCGTCCGGATCGACAGCAGCGGGCGTCACCGCACTCGGCTGCTTCGACCCGGCCACCGGCACGGTCTGCGCCGGCTGGACCACCCCGCACCCGGCCGGCCCGAACCCCGGCGCGTACACCTACAGCGCGTACACCTCGTTCGACACCGCCGGCCACCCGAACGGGGTGTGCACCACCAACGCCACCGGCGGCGCGCCGTCCACCAGCTGTTACGCACTGGACGGCAGCGCACTGGCTGCGCCCGCCACCGGACTCGACGCCCTGCCGGCCGGTGTTCTGGTCTTCGCCCCCGAGGTCGTCAACTCCGGCGGCGACAACCGCAGCTACTTCGGTGTGTGGGGCGGGCCGCTGCCCGGCGACACCGTCTGCTACAGCTGGACGCACGCCCAGCCCTGCGCCGGCTTCCCCGCGGTGGCGGGCCACCCCAACGTCAGCAACGGTGCCACCCGCGACTACGGCTACGCCTACGACTCGACGACCCGCTGCCTGATCGGCCTCGGCGACGCCGGGGTGCTGTTCTCCCTGGACCCGGCGACCGGCGTCTCGCCGTGCCTGCACAGTGGCGCCGCCGTCACCCTCAAACCCACGAGCTTCTACTGCGACGGTGGCACCGGGCACGTCGCCGGGTACACCGAGGCGAGGCTGACCGGCCTGGACCTCACCCACATCGATCCGGCCGGCGCGACCGTCTCGGTCACCGATCCCGGCGGCACCGTGCTCGCCACCCCGCCGCTCTCCGCGACCGGCACCGTCGACCTGTCCGGCATCTCGGCCGCCGACCATCCGTCGATCACCGTGACCGTGCAGCTCAGCCTGACCGACACCAGCGACTTCACCGCCACCAACCATCCCGCGCTGACGGCCTCCTTCCAGGGCGACGACCCGCAGGTCTGCCTGCGCACCGTCGTCACCGCGAACTGCGCGACCACCCACGTCGACGACACCGCGACCGGCACCGACGGCACCGGCGCGCTGACCTCCAACCCCGTCTCCGTCGCCGTCGCCCCCGGTGCGCTGTGCCACCCGAACGTCACCGTCAACAAGGAGATCTGCACGGTCGCCTCGCCGCACGCCTGCGGCCCCGGCGGTGCGGGCCCCTGGGCCAAGTCCAGCCCCGTCGGTCTGCTGCAGCTGCTCGGCACGGCCTACTGGCGGATCACCCTGACCAACACCGGGCCGGTCGACGCCTCCGGCGTCACCGTCAACGACGCGGTCACCACCGCCTGTTCACGGGCGGCCGGCACCTTCACGCTGGCGGCCGGTGCGAGCAAGCAGGTCTACTGCAGCTCCTTCCTGCTGGCGCTGCCTGTGAAGAACACCGCCACCGCCACCTACTACCCGGCCGGTGCCCCGAACGGCACCCCGTCGACCACCTCCCCTCCGTCCTCCGCGGTGGCCTGCTCCCTGCTGTGCGTCCTGGCCGCCCCCGACCCGTCCTGACCGCGCCCTGACCCGCTGACACCCGGGACCAGCCTCCGCGCAGACAGCCGGAGGCTGGTCCGGGTGCGATCGGGCTGTCACATCCACCCCTTCCGACCCTCTTTCCGTAGCCCTGCTGCTGCTGATCGGCCGACACAGCGCCAAGGGATTCACCGGGATCGGCTGGGGCCTGTTCGCGGCGCTGTTCTGCGGGGTGATTCCGCTGGGCATCATCATGCTGGGCGTGAAGCGCGGCGGACTGACCGACAAGCACATCCGCGTCCGCAGGCAGCGCGTCGTGCCCATGGCAGCCAGCCTGGTGTCGGTGATTGCCGGCACCGTCCTGCTCTACGTCCTGCACGCGCCCCAGGCCATCGCCGCCCTCGTCGTGGCCATGCTGGTCGGACTGGTCTCAGCCCTCGCCGTCACCGTCCGGTGGCAGATCTCCATCCACAACGCCGTCGCCGGCGGCGCCGCGTTGATCCTGATTCTGACCTTCGGCCCGATCGCCGTCCCAGCAGCATTCATCCCCGTCGCCGTCGGCTGGTCCCGCCTGGTCCTCAAGGCCCACACCATGGCCCAGGTCATCGCCGGCACCGCCCTCGGCGGCATTTCCGCCCTGGTGTTCACGCCGCCCGACGGCCGGCCGCCGCGCCTGCGGAGCACCTTCGCCCCCGGCGCCGGCGTTCCCGAGGACCCCGCATGCGGCAGCATGAACGCCGCCGTCGGCCAGTGGCTCACCGGCACCGGCGCCGCCCCCTCCACCTACCGGGTCTCCCAGGGCACACGGCTGGGGCGGGCCGCCAGCATCGAGATCACCGCCGACACGGACGGCACCGTCTGGGTCAGCGGGGCCGCCACCGTCTGCATCCGGGGCTCCATCACCGCGTGAAGGCCCGACCGCCAAGTCCGTCGGACCCACCGGTCCCCCGCAGCAGGCCACCGCCGCCGCAGGGGTGCGCCGACCTGGACAGGGCCGTGCTGTCACGCGGTGTCGAGCGTCTTCATGATGACGAAGCTGTTGACCGTGCCCACCCCGGGCAGGGCAGCCAACTGGTTGGCGTGGAAGTCCTCATAGGCCGCGAGGTCGGCCACCTCCACCTGGAGCAGATAGTCGAAGTTGCCGGTGATGTGGTGACAGGCAGTCACTTCGGGCAGCCCCATCACCTCCTGTTCGAAGGCGACCACGTCCGCGCGGTTGTGCCGCATCAGCCGCACCCCTGCCAGCACCCGCAGACCACGGCCGACTGCCGCCGGGTCGATCAGCGCCCGGTAGCCGCGGATGACCCCTGATTCCTCCAGCTGACGAACGCGCCGCAGACAGGGCGAGGGGGTCAGCCCGACCCGGGCTGCGAGCTCGTTGTTGCTGATACGGCCATCCCGTTCGAGCACGGCCAGGATCGACCGGTCCACTTCATCCATGCAGCAGATTATTGCGGTGATAGAGCACTTAGCACAAACTAGTGCCTCCCCGTGGCGCAATCTTCTGCCAAAGTTGCTGACAATGGGGTCATGTCAAGGTTGCGGCCGGTCATGCTGGATGCAGACACAACGTCGAATTCCGGAGGGCTGTCCATGCCGGGCAAGAGCACCGTGACTGTCCATGCTGACCGCGAGACCCACCCCAGCCGTGCCGTGGCACCGCCCATCTATCAGACGGCGGCGTTCGCGGCCGAGGACGCGGACACGTTCGCCGCAGGCGCCGTCGAGCCGCGGGGCAAGGACTTCTACACCCGCTACGGGAACCCCAACCACGCCCAGGTCGCCGCCGTTGTCGCCGCACTGGAGAACACCGAGGCGGCGATGGTCACCGCGTCCGGCATGGCAGCGATCACCACGGCCGTGCTCGCCCTGGTGTCCGCCGGCGACCACGTCATCGGACAGAAGTCCACCTACGGGGGCACCGCCTCAGTGCTGCTGAACCTGCTGCCGCGCCTGGGCGTGTCCACCACCCTGGTCGACCAGAGGGACCCCGAGGCCTTCGAGAAAGCCCTCACCCCCACGACCCGCCTGATCCTGGTGGAGACCCCGAGCAACCCGCTGCTGCAGATCACCGACCTGCGCGCCGTCGCCGACCTGGCCCGCGCGCACGACGTACTGACCCTGGCGGACAACACCTTCGCCACCCCGCTGAACCAGCGCCCTGCGGACTTCGGCATCGACGTCGTCTGGCACAGCGCGACCAAATACCTCAACGGCCACTCCGACGTCTCCGCCGGAGTGCTCGCCGGACCGGCCGCGATCCTGGACCGCATCTGGGAAACCAGCCTGCTCACCGGCGCCGTCCTCGGCCCGATCGACGCCGCGCTGCTGCTGCGCGGCATACGGACCCTGCCGCTGCGCATGCCGCGGCACAACGACAACGGCCTGGCGCTCGCCGAGGCGCTGAGTCGGCATCCGGCCGTGTCGCAGGTGCACTACCCCGGTCTGGCAAGCCACCCCCAGCACAAACTGGCCGCGGACCAGATGGAGGGCTTCGGCGGGGTGCTCAGCATCGAGTTCACCGGCGGATTCGAGAGGGCCGACGCCTTCCTGGGACACCTGCGCTATCCCCGGCGCTCGGCCAGCCTCGGCGGCGTGGGCTCACTCGCCGTGCATCCGGCGGCCATGTGGGCCGGAATGCTCAGCGACGAACAGCTCACCGAATCCGTTCCGCCGGGCCTGGTCCGGCTGGCGGCCGGCCTGGAAGACACCGCCGACCTGGTCACCGACGCGCTCGCCGCGGCCGACGCCGTGCTCGCCGAAGCCGTCGCCCCCTGCTCGTGAACGACCCCGTAGTGAAGGAGCCCCCCATGAAGACGCTGCTTTCCGGCGGCACCGTGGTCAGCATGGACCCGGCCGTCGGCGACCTCGACCGCGGTGACGTACTCGTCCAGGACGGCGTGATCGTCGAGGTTGCCGAGCGCATCCACGCGCCGGACGCCGAGGTGATCGACGCCAGCGACCGGATCGTCATGCCCGGCTTCGTCGACAACCACCGCCACAACTGGCAGACCGCGTTCCGGGGCATCGGCGCGGACTGGACCTTTCCCCAGTGGGCCGCAGCCATGCACGGCACCGTCAAACCCCACTACACGCCCGAGGACGTCTACATCGCCACCCTCCTCGGCCGCCTGGAAGCCCTGCACTCCGGCATCACCACCATGCTCGACTGGTACCACGTCGCCCAAGGCCACGACCACGAAGACGCCGCCATCGCCGCGCTGCGCGAGGCACCGGGGCGCTCGATCTTCTGCCTCGGCGCCGGATGGGCCACCCCCCACCGCGTCGACGACGACATCCGCCGCGTCCGCTCCGACCTGACCGGGCAGGACCTGGTCACCATGGCCTGGGGACTGCGCGGAGCCGACGACACGGGCATGCACACCCTCGCCCGGGAACTGGAGCTGGCCGCCGAACTCGGCCTGCGCACCAGCCTGCACACCGGCTCCGACGGAACCCAGCGCCCCGTCGCCGACCTGCGCAAGCACGGCCTGCTGCGCGAGACCACCACCTTCGTGCACGCCAACGGCATCAGCGACGAGGAACTTCGCATGCTCGCCGACGCGGGCAGCTCGATCTCGATCAGCCCCGACGTCGAACTGAAGATGGGCTTCGGCGCACCGATGACCGGCCGGGCCCTGGCAGCCGGCCTGCGCCCGACCCTGTCCGTCGACGACGTGCCCTCGGTCGGCGGCGACATGTTCTCCACCATGCGCACCGCCTACGCCGTCCAGCGCGGCCTGGACGGCGGCCTGCGCTCCCGCGACCTCATGGAGTTCACCACCATCGACGCCGCCGCCTCGTGCGGACTCGACGCCCGCACCGGCAGCCTCACCCCGGGCAAGGACGCCGACATCATCCTGCTGCGCACCGACGACCTGACCGTCTTCCCGGTCACCGACCCGGCCGGCAGCATCGTCAGCGCCGGCCACCCCGGACTGGTGGACACCGTCCTGGTCGCCGGCCGCGTGGTCAAGCGTGACGGCGCGCTGACGGACGTGGATCTGTCCGAGCTGAGGAACCGCCTGCTCGCATCACGCGACCGGATCTCCGCCGCCGCCGGCGTTCCGCTCGACGGCACCTGGAACCCCGGACCAGGATCGGAGTAGAAGCACCTGGCCACCGAGCCTGACCGGACACCCCAGCCACGGTGGATCACCGGGGAAGCCGCGCATCGTCCGCCGATGAGTTTCCGGCGGCGGTTCCGTCTACCCATCAACGAAGGGAGCGCACCATGCGCAAGGTCATCATTTCCACGTTCCTGACGCTCGATGGCGTCATGCAGGCTCCGGGCGGCCCGGACGAGGACACGGGAAGCGGCTTCGAGCACGGCGGCTGGCAGAAGCCGGTCGACGACGACGAGGTCGGCCAGGCCATCGCAGGCTGGTACGAGCACGCCGACGCGATGCTGCTCGGCCGAAAGACGTACGAGATCTTCGCGTCGTACTGGCCGACCGCCGATCCCGACAACCCGTTCACCGGACGGATGAACAGCATGCACAAGTACGTGGCATCACGGACCCTGACGTCGCTCGAGTGGCAGAATTCCACCCTGCTGGAGGGCGACGTCGTCGAGGCGGTGCGCGGCCTGAAGACGTCCGAAGGCGGCGACATCAACGTCGTCGGCAGCGGTGACCTCGCCCAGACCCTCATGCGGGGCGGACTCGTCGACGAATACCGGCTGACCATCCACCCGGTGATCATCGGCACCGGCAAGCGGCTGTTCGCCGGCGGAGCAATCCCCACCGCGCTGGAGCCCGTCAGCGTCTCGACGACCAAGGGCGGCACCGTCGTCGGCGTCTACCGGCCCAACGGCAAGCCCAGCTACGACAGTTACTAGGCCCATTGCTCCGACCGCTGGTTTCCCAGGGTGTCCGGACCTACGGCCTGGCCGGGGAGCGGTCCAGCTCCGCGATCCGCTGCTCGATCACCGCGATCCGCGCGAGCAGGGGCATCGCCGCCCTGGCCCCGTCCAGGGTGGCTGCCGCGCCGCGCCGGTCGCCGGTGACGGCCTGGGCCGCCGCCAGGGTGCACAGCCCGAAGGCGGTGGTCTGCACGTCGGTGTACCGCTTGGTGGCCTTGCGGGCCAGCCGCAGCGCTTCGGGGGCGCGGCCCTGCAGCAGGGCGGCGGTCGCGGCCAGGTCGCCGAACCTCAGCAGCTGCGGAAACTCCGCCCGGATGACGTCGAAGGCGTACTCCATCGCCGGACGGGCCACCTCCGGCGCAAGCGTCCCCGCCTCCAGCTCGTAGGCGGCCGCGCGGGAATGGATCCCGGCCAGCATGGCCCGCTGGGCCGGGGAGTTCGACCGCCCCAGCCCGCGCACCGCCAGCAGCGCGGCCTTTCGGTAGTCGCCCAGGCCCAGGACCACCGCGGCCCGCAGCAAGAGCGCCGGCACGGCGTCCTGGTCCACCAGTTCGGACACGCAGACGTCGGCCTCGTCCAGCCGGCCCGCCAGCAGCGCCCGCGAGGCGGCCACGCCGGCCGGTTCGAAGCCGATCTCGCGCAGACCCGCTCCGTCACGGTCGAACGGCATCCGCCACAGGATCCAGGCACGGCTGCCCGTGGAGCGGGGGGAGAGCACCGCCGTCATGGTCCCCAGGAGCAGCAGGCCCAAGCCGACCGACTGGGTGAAACCCATGCCCGGACCGCTGAACAGCAGCACCACGCCCGCCCAGCACTGCACGGCGGTGATCGCGGCATTGGACAGCCAGAACCGCAGTCGCAGCGCGGGGACCCGCACCACCACGGCCCCTGAGATCAGCGGCAGCGGCAGCGGCACCAGCCGCACCGCCACCGGCACCCCGCGCACCCTCAGCCGGGCCAGCAGCGGGCTGGAGGCCGACCGATTTCGAAGACAGTCTTTTATGCTGCTAGTGCTGCGCTTAGTGTGGACCCACTCTCGTATTCATAGGGAGATAGGTAGCCGAGCTCACGTTGAATCCTGTGTCGATTGTAGTAAGACTCGGTGTATTCAAATATTGCACTCCCGACCTGCTTTATTGTTGTCCACACGTGCAGGTGGATCAATTCCTTTTTCAGGGTTGCGTTGAACGACTCTGCTGCGGCGTTGTCGAAGCAGATCCCCGTCTTTCCTACCGAAGGCAGGATTCCGCTGTCAAGACATTGGTCGCGAAATTTACTACCGGTGTACTGACTGCCACGGTCTGTATGCATGACGACTTCACCCTGTGCCGGCTGGCGATTTCGGATCGCCATGTCTAGCGCCTGGATCACCATGTCTTCGCGCATGTGGTCAGCGACCGACCAGCCGATGAGCTTCCGCGAATACCCGTCGATGACTGTCGCCATATAGGCCCAGCCTTCTGCGGTGTGAATGTAAGTGATGTCACCGTACCATATCTGGTCTTTCTTTTCCGGGACGAAATTCCGCTCGACGAGGTCCACCAGGCCGCGCCTGTTCGCCGGATCCTGGACGGTGGTGGCCTTGTAGGGCCGTGGATGGATGCACGCCAGCCCAGCGGCCCTGGCCAGGCGTCGGACGCGCTTGGGTGACACGCGCTCGCCCTGGCGGGCCAGCTGCGCGTGTATCCGGTCGATCCCGTAGCGACCCCTGTTGACTTTGTCGATAGCGATGATGAGTCGGGTAAGTTCGACATCGCGTCGTGCGTGTGCGGACTCCTCACGGCGGATCCACGAGTAGAATCCGGTACGCGATACGTCCAGCATCTTGCACATGAAGTTGATGGGATATATGAAGCGGCGTGGCTTGCCGACCTGCTCGTCGTGGACTTGCAGGATGAAGGCGAACTTTATTGGTTCTGGCTCGCAAACCACGCCGCTGCTTTTTTTAGGAAGTCCCGCTCCATGCGGAGCTTCCGTACTTCGTCTTCGAGTTCCTTCATATGGACGCGCTCGTCGATGGTCAGCGGCTTGTCTTTGATGCTTCCGCTCCTCTTCGCGGCATTTACCCAGTTTCCTAGGGTTCCCTCGTTCAGACCGAGGTCCCGGGCAATCTCAGCCACGGGCCGGCCGGAGCTCACCACTAGCTCTACGGCCTCTGCCTTGTACTCCTGGGTGTACTTCTTCCGCTTTGAAACCATCGTGCACTTCCCACTTGACACTTGAGTGAACTACTTCCAGTGTCCACGAAAGTGGTCGGGGTTCAGGCCGCTGCCGACGAACACCGCGTTGGCCGCGGTCCCGCCCAGCCTTCCCAGCAGCAGCGTCAGCAGCATCTGGAACTGCATCGCCAGCAGCGCCCCGACCATCGTGCCCAGCCCGGTCCACAGCGCCGAGCCCTGTTGGTTCCCGGAGCCTGAGCCCTCGTACACCGACTTCACCACCATCAGGATGCCGATCAGAACACCCACCCCCACGAGGGTCAGCCACGGCTTGCGGCGCGGGCGGGGCCGGAGCGCCGCCGGGTCTATCGCGGGCTCGGCCGCGGGTGAGGTGGTCACGAGCGGTGATCCTTCCAGCCGGACGAGCCCCCGGTAAAGCCCGTTCCACGTCGAGATCGACGGCGACACGGCCACCGCACGCACCTCGCACCTGCCGGATGCCGCGGCAGGCAGGTCCGCGCGGCTCCGAACGAGTGGACTCGTCGGAGCGTGCCGCGGATGGGGGCATCCGTCCGGGCCACAGCCCTGCTCACCGCGTCGTTGTCGGCTCCGATCGCGGCGGCTTCCGCCGCAGCCCTCGACCGCGCGAGCGCGGACCGGTACGGCCTCGGTCCCGAGCTGACCGCGCAGCTGGACACCAACCAGACGCTGAGCGGCCGGATCGAGGACTCCACGCGCTGGAACCCGAGTTGGGCCTGGGCAGCCGGGGCCATGATCTCGGACCTGGAGGACCTGCGCCGCTGGGCCGAGATCCTCGCCACCGGAGCACTGCTGAGCCCGCGGACCCAGCGGGAGCGACTCAAGGTGCTGCCGACCGGCCATCCCGGCACGAGCTACGGCCTCGGAATCCTGGAGACCGGCGGATGGATCGGACACAACGGCTCAGGCCATCACCAGGATCGTGACCCCGGACAACGTCTACGACGGAGCGGTCCCGCCCAGCTAGATCCGACACCCGTGATCCGGGTCGCCTTCCGGCCAGTGCGGGTCAGTGGTCCAGTGAGTCCGCTCCGCGGTATCCCTGCGGGACTCCGTTGACCAGGACGACGTCGCCATCGATGTGGTCGGTGCGCAGCTTCGCGATCGCCCGGTAGGCCGGGGAGGAGTACCACCCGTGCGCGTGGTCCCGGTCGGGAAACTCAATGACGATCACGGCGGGCCCCCAGCTGCCCTCGAGGACCTCGAAGTCGTCGCCGTGGGCGCGGAACCGGCCCTGGAACGGGTCGAGGGTGGCGTCGATGCGCTGCAGGTACTCGGCGATCTGCGGGCTGGGACGGACCGAGCGGACATGCATGATGGCGTAGGCGGTCATCGGAACTCTCCCGGTGCAGGGGCGAACATGCTGACGAGACAAACCTAGGCACCACGACCCGACAGCGAATCCGTCACGCATAGGTAGGACGGTGGCCATGGCGCGAGGGCCTGTTCGACCAGGGGTTCGGTCACGCTCGGGGCCTCGGCTATTCAGTGGCATTGCCAGGAGACGCCCGACCAGCCGTGTGCCGACGGGCCCCGCTCCAGCTCACGCGCCTGCCGCGCACCAGTAGGTAGACGGATTCGGTACTTCTACGGATGTGCGAACGACTCCCCTGGACGAGACTGGGCAGGTCGATCGCAAGCGGCTGCAGCTCTCGGACAGGGTCGGTCAACCATGGACAGAGATTTCGAAGGCACCGCCGCTCCCGCTGGAGATCCCGGCACCGAGGTGACCGAACTCCTGGCGGCCCTGTCGGAGCAGGCGGAGCGCTGGCAGACCGGCCTGGAGCTGGCCAGGTCGAGGATCAGGGCGCTGGCAGAGCGCGACGACCGGCAACCATGTCGGGGGCACGACGAATCCACCGTGCTGAATCGGAGCCAGGCCGCCCTGATGGTCAGCGAACTGCTGGTTCCGGGTGCGCACAAGGTCTCCTACGTCCGTCCCCCGGCCGCCTCGCTGCTGGACGGGAAGGAGACCCGCGCGGTGATCCTGGCCAATCCCCAGATCTCCGCCATGGAACTGGTGAGCCGGCCGAAGCGGATCCCGCGCGCGCTGCAGGGACAGCGCCGGATCTCGATCCGGGCCACCTGGACCGAGTTGCACGAGATCGCGATCGTCGACGACGCCGTGGCCTTCGTCCCTTCGCTGCGGGCGGACCGTTCCGTCGGGATCTCCGTCATCCAGCAGCCCTACGTGGTGCGGCAGTTGTCGCAGTTCTTCAAGGCGGCCTGGGCGCAGGCGGCGGGCGGGCCGGAGGGCCCCGCGGTCGGCGTCCACGCGGGGGCCGACATCAAGGAGCGGATCATCCAGATGCTCGCCGAAGGCGCGAAGGACGAGACCATGGCTCGCCGCCTGGGCATCTCGCTGCGCACCTGCCGCCGCCATGTCGCGGAGATCCTGGACGCGCTGGGCTCCACCAGTCGTTTCCAGGCCGGCGTCAGGGCAGCGATGCTGGGCACGCTCCCGGCGCACTCCCCCACCTCGACGATCTGAGGCGGATCCGGCCAACCGTTGAGCGTATGGTGCACAAATGTGCCCTACGTGGGCACCTGAACCCTATGCTCCAACCAGGCGACGCCTGTGCGCCGCTCGATCCCCGGCGCCGTGCTGCGGATCCGCCTGGGAGGGAGCCACCAGTGGTCGACGCGTACCGCGGCCCGCAGGGGCGAGGGGACGACGACGGCACGGCCGTGGCGCGGGACCGGAAGTTACGCCTGCCCGGACAGCCGCAGGCGGCAGTCCCCACCGCTCCGGCCGAACCGGCCGACCTCCTGGCCTCGCTGACTTCCCGTGAGCGGCAGGTCGCCGACCTGGTCGCCGCGGGTCTCACCAGCTCCGCGATCGCCCAGAGGCTCTGCCTCAGCCCGCGCACCGTCGAATCCCACCTCGCCAGGATCTACCGCAAGGCCGGTGTCTCCTCCCGCGCCGCGCTCGCCTCCGTCGTGACCCGCGGCGAAGCACCGCACGAGCGTTCCCCGACGGTCGACCGGGGGCCGGGCGGCGGCCGGCCTCCCCGGACCGGCCAGGGGCGCCGGCTGATCGGACGGGACCACGAGACCGAGGCCGCCACCGCGGCGCTGGCCGCCCTCGCCTCCGGGTCGGGCCGGGCGATCGCCCTGGTCGGCGAACCCGGCATCGGCAAGAGCTCGTTCCTGCACACGGCCACGGCGCTGGCCCGTGCCGCGGGCGTCCCGGTCCGCGCCGGGCGCGGCGGCCGAGCCGTCCCGACCGGACCCGACGCCGGCCTCCCGGTCGTGCACGTGCTCGACGACCTGCACGACCTCGCCGCCGGAAACGCCGAAAGCATCGCGGACATCGAGCGACTGATCGAGTCCACCGCCACCGGCCCGGTCCTGTGCTTCCTCGCCTACCGGCAGCGCCAGCTCTCACCCGCGCTCGCGGCCCTGCTCTCCCGCGCCGCCTCCGCCGGGCTGCTGGAGGTGTGGAACCTCGGCCCGCTCTCCCTGGCCCAGACCCGCGAGCTCATCGGCGACCACCCGGATCTGGACGCGGTGCACCGCGCGGCCAAGGGCAACCCCCAGTACCTCCAGGTGCTGGCCGCCGAGGACGAGGCGGTGCTCGACGCCGGCACCGCGATCCTCGGTGAGCTGGCCGGTCTCGACCCCACCCTGCTGACCGTGGTCCAGGCCGCAGCGGTGCTCGGCGACCAGTTCCGCCCGGACCTGCTGGCCGCCGTGGCCGGCCTGGAGCGGCCGGACGCCATGGCCGCCGTGGACGCGCTCACCCGCCTGGACCTGGTCCGCCCCGCGCAGTCGGCTCCCCACCTGTCGCTGCGTCACCCGGCGATCGGCAAGGTCGTGTACGAGCGCCTGGAACCCGGCCGCCGCGCCGCCCTGCACCGCCGCGCCGAGGCCGAGCTCGCCGGACGCGCGGCGCCGATCGCCGAGCGGGCCCACCACATCGCCCAGGCCGCCGACCCGAACCGCCCCGAGCACGCCACCACCTTGATCGCCGCAGCCCGCGGCCTGCTCTACTCCTCCCCCGCCGTCGCCACCGGCCATCTACAGGTCGCGCTGTCGCTGCTCCAGGAAGGCGGGCCGCACTGGTACGAGGCGCAGGTGCTGCTGGTCCGCAGCCGTCTGCTGACCGGGGACGCCTCGGAGGGCCGCGCCCTGCTCGGAGCGTTGCGGTCGGCCCTGGCCGGCGAACCGCCGGACGAGTCGACGGCGCTCGCCGACTCCATCCGGATCGAACGCTTTCTGGGCCGCTACACCGAGGCCGGCGCCATCGCCCGGTCCGGACTCGCCGCGCTGACCGACGAGGGCTCCGCCACCGCCGCGGCACTGCACCTGGAACTGGCCGACTACTCCTACGACGTGCAGGACTACCGGACGTCGCGCCACCACGCCGAGACGGCGGCCATCCTGTCGCACCGGCACCGCGACCGGCTCGGCGAGGCCAACGCCCTGGGCAAGGAGGCCCTCAGCCATCTGTTCACCGGCGACCAGGACACAGCACTGGCGACGACCGCGAGCGCCGCCGAACTCATCGACGCGGTCGACGACGCGACCCTGGTGACCAACCTGGACGCAGCCCTTCAACTGGGCATCACCGAAGGGATGCTGGGACGGCTGGCCGACGCCGAACGCCACCTCGCGCGCGGCGCGGCACTGTCCGGCCGCACCGGGCAGACCTACATCCATCCGCAGATCCTGACCGTGCTGGCCAACGCCCAGCTGCGTTCGGGCCGACTGCAAGCCGCACTGGCCACGCTGGACGAGGCCGACCCCACGTCAGCCGGATCGGCCACCCGGCCACCGAGGCCATTCTCACCAACGTGCGGGCCGAGGCCCTGTTCTGGCGCGACCGCCCCGGCGACCTGGAGCACGCCACCGCGATGGCCGAACGCGCCGTCGCCGCCACCGGCGGAGCGCACACGGCCTGGGCGGTCGCCGTGTGCTGCTTCAACGCCGAGTTCGTCCTGCACACCGGTGACCCGGCCCGCGCCCGGCTGCTGCTGCTGGACGCCGCGGGAGGCAGCGAGCTGCCGCGGCTCACGGCCTGGCGCAGACCCCGCTGGTGCGACACCCTGGCCCAGGCCGCGGCCGAGGCGGGCGACCTCGCCTCGGTCGAGCACTGGGCCCGCCTGGCCGAGGTGTGCCTGGAGCAGCTCCCCTCAGCGGGCCGTCGGGGCTTCGCCCTGCGGGCCCGCATGCGCGCGCACGCCGGCCGCGGGGACACCGACCTCGCGTTGCGCAGCGCCCAGGACGCGATCACGGCGTTCTCCGCCGGCGGCGAGCGCCTCGAACTGGGCCGCACCCTCGTCACGGCGGCCGCACTGGCCCTGGACGCGGGCCGGACCGGCGCGGTCGGCGGCTGGCTGGACCGGGCCGCGCTGCTGGCCGACCGCTGCGGCGCGGCGCGCATGGCCGCCGACGTCACCGCCCTGCGCGCCCGGCTCACCCGGCTCGCCACCCCGCACCGGTCCCCCCGGGCCCGTTCACCCGAGCGGGCCGAGCAGAGCCAGCAGCAGCTGCGCCAGGTGGGCCTCGCGTCCGGCACCGACGCCCAGCCGATTGGCCGTCATATGGACGTGTGAACCGAAGATCCCCATCGCGCGGGCCGGGCCCAGTTCGGTGGTCCAGGTCTGCAGCCCGGACTTGAGCGGATCGGTCCAGGAGGCCCAGCACGGATCGCCCCCGTGCAAGGTCGCACGCAGCCGGGGGCCGAGCACGGAAAGGGCGGAGACCTGCTTCGCGGCGTCCTCGACCAGCTGCCGGCGGCTCTCGGCCGCTGCCCCGGCCGGGGCGTCCGCAGGCTGTGCCCAGTCCAGCCAGAGATCCCGCTGGACCGTCAGAAAGCGCACCTGGGCGGCCGTCGCCGGCTCTCCGTCCTGGACGGAGAGGACGGAGAGGGCCGCGGCGGTCGCCTCCAGGCCCGAGACGAGTCCGTGCCGGACGCCGGCCCGGGCCAGGCACACCCGCAGGGCGACCTGGCTGGAGCGGTGGAACAGCTGCTCGGACCGGCCGATGAGCTGCCGGCCGCCATAGCGCGCGTACTCGGGTTCGTAGGCCGTGCGGTGCAGGCCCGGCGCGAGCAGGTCACCGGCCGGCAGCGGGTTCCCGGCCTCGCCCGCGGCCGCCAGCGGCCGCACGGCGCGCCGATAGCCCTCCTGGTCGATCCGCTGCGCGCCGGGCACGGCCGCGTCCAGGGTGCGCAGCCGCCGCGCCAGCTCCGATTCGACCGACGCCGCCTCGGCCTCGGTCAGCCCGCCCAGGCGCAGCCGCAGATGCGGGCCGCCCTGCCAGTAGCGCAGGAAGAACCAGGGCGGACCGTCCGCTTCCAGCAGCCCGAGCCGGTCGGCCAGCGGGCCGACCGCCTCGGTGAGCACGGTCTCCAGGGCGCCCGGCGCGAAGGTGGCGACGTGCAGCTGCCAGCTGCGCCACCGGGTGCCGCGGAGCGCCGCCGCCTGCTGCGCGCTCATGCCCGCAGGTCCAGCATCGGTTCGGCGAACCGCGAGCGTCCGCAGGTGACGCTGAACACCGGGAGCACGTCCCGGGGCAGCCCCATGATCTGCTGCATCCGGAACTCCTCGAAGGAGCGGGCCGGTCGGGCGAACAGGCCGTGCGCGGCGGCAGCGGCCGTCAGACCGTGGGTGGTCCAACCGCACCACAGCTGCAGCAGCGACCAGCCGGCCGGCCCGAACTCCTCCAGAACGGCGTCCAGGTCCGCGGAGAACACCCACATCGCGGTGGCATGGCGCAGTCCGCAGTCCATGCCGGGGGTCAACGGATAGCTGAAGCTGTCCTGCAGCGTCTGCATCAGTCCCGGGTCCTCCTGCTCCGGTTCCAGCACCCCCTTGTCCACCCGGTAGCGGCCGGTGGGCAGACCGGCCAGGCGCTGCAGCGCGACGGTGGTGCGGACCCGGCTGCCGACGGCCTGGAGCAGGGGTCCAGGCGCGGGCTGACTGCTCCAGGCCAGCAGGTCCTCCAGGCAGTCGGCGCCCAGCGTGGCCGGCCTGGCGGAGAACCCGGTGACGGTCGCCGGAACCCTCCCGGCGGACCGGTTCCACAGGGCCTCGGCCCAACTGGGCCGGACCGCGGCGGCGTCACGGTCCGACAGGTCCGGCACACCGCGCGTCGGCCCGGCCGGGGCGGCGCTCAGGCCGAGCAGCCCGGCCGTGGTCACGGCGGCCTCCACCAGGGACTCATGGCCCGATTCGCGGATCAGCCGGGCGTCCTCCTCCCGGTAGCGGGCCCCGTCCGGGTCCGCGCCTCCGGGCAGCGGGCGGCGCACGGCCGGCGGGCCGACGCCCTCCAGCGTCAGCACCAGCGGCGGGGACCAGGAGCCGGGGTCGGCGCGGGCCACCAGCCGCTCGGCCGCCGACACGTCGGCGGCGTCCAGCCGCAGGCGGATCCGGACGTCGAACAGGTCCGCCGCGATGTGCAGGCTGCGCAGGTTGATGCCCAGCTCGAGCAGGCTCAGCGCACACCGCAGCTGACCGTAGGGGGTGGGCAGGTCCGGGTAGCGGGCGGCCAGCAGCACGGTCACCTCGCCCGCGGCCGGGAGCAGGGCGGCCGGATCGGCGCCTGGGGTGGCTTCGACGCCTTCGGCGCCTTCGGTGACGGAGTCCTGGAGGTCGACCAGCGCGTGCCGGTAGACGTCCAGGTAGCCGATCGACCCGTCCGGCGCGAGGACGAAGGCATGGACCGGGAACTTGCTGCGGACCGAGGCGATCGCCCGGTGGTCGTTGAAGCGGTTGGACGGCTCCCGCCGCTGCAGGCCGAGGGCGCTGACCAGGAGATGCCCTAGCCGCTCCCCGGCCGGCAGCGCCTGGGAGGCGGGCAGCGCCGGGGTCTGCGGGTAGCGGGCCCCCGCCAGCAGCCGGTGGGTCCCCGACGGCAGCACCCGTCCCGCCGCACCCCGGGCCGCGGCCGGGGGCAGCGTGGACGTCGTCGGCACGGTGTCGTCCACCTGGGGCTGCTGGTTCAGCCTGCCCCGCCAGGGCCCCTGGAGATACGCGAACAGGCGGACATCGGCTGTGGTCATCGGTGCTTTCCTTCCTCGGCGGCGCGACTCACGGGAACGGGTGGGGATCGAACGGGAAGTCCTCGTCCCGCGGGGGCGTGCCGTGCGCGTCGGTCAGTGCCCGGACCAGCCGGGGCAGGCCGGACAGCCGCTGCTCCGCCTGCCCGAAGCACATCGGCAGGATGCCGGGGACCACGGCCTTGACCGCGCACAGCCCGGCCGCGGTGTGCTCGGGCGTGGACTGGTCGACGATGACGATCCGGTCCAGACCCGCCGTCCGGAAGAGCCCCGCGACGAAGCGCAGCGCCTCGGTGACGTCTCCCTTCGCGGCGTCGGTGAAGACGCCGGGCCAGCCGGGAAACGCCTCGGCGAAGCTCAGGACCGGGCCGCCCAGCGCCTTCCTGATCCGGGGCAGCTGCTCCGGGTAGGTGTAGCGCTTGTGGTGGTCGAACAGGTCGTCGACCAGCCAGGGGTCGGCCACCACCGGACGAAACGCGTCGATGTCCCAGTGCAGCCCGGAGCCGATGAGCTGGGCCACCTCCCACAGCGCGGCCTTGGCGGCCTGCGCCGGGTCGGCCCCGGATCCGGCCGAGCTGAAGCTGGTCGGCATGGTGCCGTCCCGGCGCAGGGCCATGGCCCAGATCACCGGGACCCCGAGGTCCGCGGTGGCGGCCAGCAGGTGCACGTCGTAGCCCTGGTCCTCGATCTGCCGGACCAGCAGCCGGCATTCGCGGTCGGTGACGTCCGCGGGGTCGATCCGGGGCAGCGGCAGGCCGCGGAACCAGGAGATCAGGAAGGCGTCCCGCTCGGCCAGTTCCAGCAGCGCGTGCAGCGCGGCCTCCTCGTAACTGCCGCCCAGGGCGCTGCCGCTGGAGGACTCGTGCAGGAACTGGCTCCGGCGGGACTGTTCCGGCGCGTGCGAGGCGACCGGGTAGCTGTACTGGTAGAAGCCGATCTCGGCGGGGACCAGCAGCGGTTCACCGTTGTCCAGCCGATGGCCCCAGACCCAGTCCATCGGGGTGTCGTCGTCGAAGGGCCGCAGCCGGCTCAGCGGCGATGCCAGTTGCTCGGCGGTGTAGTGCCCGAACCCGGCCAGGTCCATCGCCCGGTCGCCGAGTTCGCGTGCGGTGGCGTCGAAGACGATCGGGGCGACCTGCGGGTACCCGCCACTGCGCTCGAACGCCTCCAGGCAGCCCACGGCCTCGGCATGACGGAAGGTCGACCCGCGGCCGTGGCCCGCGAAGCGTGCGCCGAGCAGCAGGAACTCGGCCATGGCCGTGGTGGCGTGCCCGTCGCGCTGGACCCGGAGCACCGGTCCGAACCGCGGGTCGACCAGCGCCGCACGCATCCGGTCGGGGTCCAGGCCGAAGGGCGGCAGGCCCCGGTCGGGTATCGCCGCACCGGTGGGGCGCGGAATCAGGGGCCGGGGGGCGGGGGGCTCGGTCGGCAGGCCGGCCCGCCGCGCGGTGCCGCCCCCGCACACCGCGCAGCGGGAGCTGGGGGCGACCCGGTGCCTGCGCAGGACGCCGTGGGGAGCGAGCGACAGCAGGTCGCCGGGGGCGAGCAGCAGTGCCTCCTGCTGCCGGAGCAGCTCGGCGAGGAGCTCCGCCGCAGCCAACGGCAGGACGCGGGGGCTGCCCTGGGCCCCCCGCCTCGCGGGCGGGACGGCGGGCTCGGCGCGGTCGACCGCGCCGGCCGGGGTGCGGGGGCCGGGTCGGGACGGGTTCTGGGCGCGTTCCGGGGTCAGCCGGTCGGCGTCCCGGACCTGTGCGCAGCCGGCGCAGCCCGAGCCCCCGTCGGGCGACCACAGCGGCCCGACCAGGATCTCGTCCGAGGTCGCGCGGACCGACAGCAGGGACCGGCCCTGCTCGCGGGCGATCCGCAGGGCCGACCGCTCCCAGTCGGCGTGGTAGCCGCCGGAGACCGCGACCAGCGGTCCGTCCGGTCGCCTGGACCAGGGCAGGTCCAGCAGGGCCGGTGGGGCGTCGGGCCCTGGCAGCACCGCGTCCGCCGCGGTCTGTCGGGTGCTGGGACGCTCAGTGCTGGGGCGCCCGGTGATCGCGGGGGTCATCCGAGGGCCACCCATCCGCAGGTCAGCGGCAGTTCGCCGAGCGCCTCGTCGCGGACCAGCTGCCGGGCCCGCAGGCGCAGCCCGCGGTCGCCGGTGTGGTCGAGCAGTTGGCGCAGGCACGCGCGGATCTGGCGCTCCGGGGCGACCTCCAGCGACCAGGTCCCGACCGGGTCCACAGGCAGCACCGGCGCCTGGGGCGCGGTCTCCTCGGCCGCGCGGAACTGGGCCCGGGCCGTGGCGGCGAACAGTGCCGCGTAGCCCGCCGACATCGGGGACGGCCCCCACTCGGCGGCCAGGACCTCACCGCTTTCCTCGTGGACGGCCTGCACCAGCCGCCAGTCCAGACCGGGCACCGTGTGCAGGCGCAGCACGGCGGGAGCACCGAAGAAGTCCCCCAGCAGGCTCCAGGCCGAGCGGACCGCGTGGTTGTCCAGCGTCTCCCAGCTCAGCGGGTCGCCGGTGGAGTGGGTTAGCAGTTCCTGTCCGACGCCGCGCAGCAGTCCGTCGGCCAGCCAGTGGGCCAGGGTCAGGCCGGCGGCGGGCAGGCCGTCGCCGCCGTCCGGGGCCGGCTGCTCGGCCACGGAGCGGCGGAGCACCGCGAGTACCGCGGTCAGGCCTGCCACGGCGCGGTTGCCGCCCCATCCCAGGAACGCCGGGCCCGCAGCGGGTCCTGGGGCTGCGCCGACCGGTCGGGCCACCTGCTCGGCGGTGACCAGGCTGACCGGCAGTTGCGGCAGGTCGAGGTCGCGGCCCCAGCGGGCCAGACCGGTCCATCGAGCGGTGAGCGGAGCCGCGAGGCGGTGCACCTGCTGCGGATCGGCGGCTTCGTCCGCCGGGTCGGCGTCGGTGGCTGAGGTGTCGGCTGCGGCGGGAGCGGCCTCCGGGGGCGCGGTCAGCGCCTCGTCGGCGTCGACCTGCCGCCAGACCGGTCGGCCCCCTGCGTCCGGCAGCGGCACCGGCCTGGTCTGTGCGGCGTGCCCGTACACCACCAGGGCACGGGCCGGTGCCTCATCGGTCCCGGCCAGCCGGGCCAGCACGGCCTGCGCGGCCAGGGAGCCGGCCAGCACCGCGCTGATCGGACGCACCGCGGGGGACTCGGACCCCGATCGCTGCCAGTCCGCCACCCGGGCCCGCAGTGCCTGGAAGGAGCGCAGTTCCTGCGGACTCCCGCAGACCGGCCCCACCAGGGCGAAGCCGGCCTCGGCCGCCACCGGCAGCACCGGGGTGCCCGGCGGGAGCGCGGCGGCGGCGGCGAGCAGGTCCAACCGGTCCTCGCAGTCGTCGACCAGCAGCACCAGGGTCGGCGGGGCCGACTCCGCTGCCCCGTAAGGGACGTGAGGATCCGTCACCTCCCCGATGCCGTGGGCGGTCAGCCCGCGTCGGCCGGACTCGGCCGCGGGCCCTCGGCCCGCGACCGCCACCCGGGCCGAGCGCACCGCGGCGAAGGCCCGGTACGGCTCGGCGCAGTGCGTCTCCAGGTAGGCCAGCAGTTCCAGGTGGTCGCGCACGGCCTGCTGGTCCGGCAGCGGACCCTGCACCGCGTCCAGGTCGATCAGCACGTCCTGGGCGACCAGGGCGCGCACCACGTGTTCCACCACCGGTCGGGCGGCCTCGTCGCCGACAGCGGCCACCATGGCGTCCACGCTGGTGCCGTCGAGAAGCGCGTCCAGCTGGTCGTCGACCAGCGAGTACAGGGCCGGGGGCCCGGACAGCACGAACGAGCGCTCCCCGCGCACCCAGTAGACCCCACGCGACACCGGCGCGCAGTGCGCGTCCGGCCGGAGCTTCACCCTCATGACGTCCCCCGTTGGAATCTGGCCCCGGCGGGGCGGTCGAACTCGATGACCCATTCGACGGCGTGGCGGCCCTGGCGCACCCCGGGCAGCGCCTCCTCCACATAGCTGCCGGGACCGCGGCGCTCCAGCAGCCTCGGCAGCACCCGGACCGCGAGCGCGCTGGCCAGGTCGACGTACTGCGGTTTCTGCCGCCGCCGATTGGCCAGGTGACTGCGGGCGACCTCGTCATGGGTGCCGAAGCCCTGGTCCAGGTCCGTCTTGACCAGCACCTCCTCCGGCACGCCGTGCACGGCCCGCCAGGTGGTCAGGTCGAGCAGGTGGCGGGCCGGTCCCTCGGGTCCGGCGGCGGACGGGAAGTCGGTCCCCGGATACCAGCGGCGTCGTTGCAGCACGACCTGGCCCACCGTCAGCCGGGGCGCCGACCTGGTCCGCTCCGCGGGCGCGGCGCCCGGCGCCGGGGCCTGCTCCCAGCCGAAGGACTCCAGCAGCACCCGGCCGGGCTCGGCCAGCCACATGGCCAGCCGCAGCGGCGCCGGGAACAGTTCCAGCCAGCGCATCCCCAGCGAAACCGGCCGGATCCGGACGCCGTCCGCGTCCAGGAGCACCAGCTCGTCCAGGGCCGGGTCGTGGGCCAGCCGGATCCCGAGCCAGTCCTCGGGCGCGACGGTCCGGTCCAGCAGCGGAATGCGGTAGTTGATGTTGACCCCGTGCAGCCCGCGGTCCTCGCACGGCTCGGCTCCGCCGCTGGAGAACAGGGCGGTGGCGCGCCGGGCCACCGAGTCGGCGGCCCTCCCGCCGAGGTCCCGGTCCGTGCCGAGGAAGCGTGCGCCGAGCAGTCCATGGCCGGCGTAGCAGCCGTTGAGCACCAGTCGGCCGCCGACCGGCTGCACCAGCATCGCGTACGAGGAGGCCGAGCGGCGGAACCGCTCCGGCAGCGAGGCGGTCAGTTGGGCCAACAGGCCCGACTCCAGGGTCAGTTCCTCGGCCTGCGGCTGCCGGGCGGCGAGAGCGGCGATCCGCTCGGCGACCGCGGCCACCGCGCTCTCCCGCACTTTCAGCAGCTGGGCCAGCGACCCGTCCGGTGGACCGAAGTCGTCGGCGGCGCCGTGGGAGATCCGGGTCTCCCGGCTCAGCACCCCGTTCACCAGGTCCGCGGCGTGGTCCACCAGCGGCACCGAGGCGCCACTGCCGAACCGGTCCACGAACAGGGTGCACGCGAGGGCCCGGAGCTCGTGGTGGCGGTCGAAGAGCGAGGCGAACTCGGTGACCTCGGCCAGGTCGTCCAGGGCGGGCCGGTAGCCGGCGGCGGAGACCTCGAAGGGGTCGAGGACGAAGTCCTCGTTGACGGCCAGCCGGACCGGTCTCGAGCTGAGGGTGTTCATTCGCTGCTGCGCCGACTGCAGCCGGTGCAGCAGGGCGACCCGCTCCGGCACGGTGGCGGTGGCGAGCCGGCCGAGTTCGGCGGACACGGTCGCCAGTTCCTCGGCCGCGTCGGGCGCGCGGTCGCGCAGCAGGTCCCGGGCCGCCGCCAGCGGATCGTCCGCCTGCTCGTCCAGCAGCGGTCCCGGCAGCAGGATCTGGGCCTGGACTGCTCCCTGCACGATCCGGTCGCCCTCGGGTCCGGGGACGTCGAGCCGCTCCGCGAGGGCGCGGCCCAGGGTCCCGGCCGCGACCGGCCCCATCGAGCACAGGGCGAGCAGGAACCGCAGCTGGGCGGTCATCGGGGCGGAGAGCACCCGGATCTGCCCGGCGTCACGGTGCCGGAACCGCACCGTGGCCTGGCTGGTGCGCAGCGAGGGGTTCAGCGTCAGCGTGGTCTCCGCCGACACCTGATCAGTGCCTCCCTGCTCCGCCATCAGGCCGCTGACCAGGGCGGAGACCATCACCCGGTCCGCGGAGAGGACCGGATGAGCACTGCGGCGCCGGAACGGGACCCGGTCCAGGGCCGTGCCCTGGTCCGACCAGGAGGCGAAGCCGACCGCGGTCAGCCGCGAGAGCGGCGAGGTGCGCACCACGGCCCGGTTCCAGTGCTGCAGGATGCCCCGCTCCGACTTGCGGTCCTGCTTGGACGGGTTCCCGGCGGAGCGCGCGTAGCGGCGCACCGCGTCCAGCACCTGGGGCGAGGTCAGCGCCAGCGCCAGCTGGAACTGCTCGGCCGCGACCGACTCGGCCAGACCGGCCCGTTCCTGCGCCAGGCAGGTGTCGTATCCGGTGGTCAGCACACTGCGGGCGAGATCGCCGCGGCTCCGCGCCTGGAGCCAGGCGCTGGTCGCCGGGGGCCAGTCGCGGCTGTCGGCGGACGGGCCGGGCGCGCGGTGGTTGTGGACCGCCCGCTTCAGTCCGAGGATCTGCTGCCGCTCCCGGCCGGTCGTGCCGGCCGCGAGGTCGAACAGCTCGGCGCAGGCGGCGTCGCCGAGCCCGGCGCAGAGCCGCTCGGTCTCGAAGAGCGCGCGCATGGCCGAGACCAGTTCCGGCGTCCCCAGCCGACGGCCGGGCAGCGGGTTGATCCGGACCATGAGGGTGTCCGCGAGGCCTCCCGGGTCGGCGGTCACCGCGCCGACCCGCTCAGCGCCGGCGCCGGTTCCTCGGCGAACGCGGGCGCCACCGAGGAGGTGAAGGCGTCCAGGCTGCGCCGGGCGTCGGCGCCGCCCAGGCCGCCGAAGTCGGTCTGCAGCAGCAGCACGTCCGCGCGTACCCGCTCCTGGAAGCGGCCGATCCGGTCGACCGCCTGCGCGGGCGAGCCGACCACGGCGCTGCCGAAGACCCGCATGTCCTTGGCGGTCATGGCGCCGATGCTGTGTCCCGACCCGGTGTAGTTCACGTAGTCCGTCGACACGGTGGACTCCCAACTGGCGAGGGCCGAGGACCAGACCTCCAGGTACCGGGTCAGATACGGGTCGGCGATGCGGTTGGCCTCCTGGTCGGTGTCCGCGACCAGGACCGGCAGGCTGGCGGCGACCCGGGGCTGCCGGTCCGGGTGGTGGCGCAGGAAGGACTCGCGGTACAGGTCCACCAGCGAGGCGTCGAAGGAGGTCCCGGAGGGGGTGATCAGCAGGCCGTGCCCCAGCTCGCCGATCCGGACGAAGCTCGCCGGGGTCTGCACCGCGGCGATCCAGAACGGCGGCCGGGGCCGCTGCACCGGCCGGGGCAGCACCGTGGCGTCGCGGAAGGCGAAGAACGGGGTGTCCTCGTCCACGTGCTCCTCGGTGAGCAGCCGGTCGACGGCGTGGATCGTCGCCTCGAAACGGGCCCGGCTGCCGTCCATCGGCACCTGGAAGGCGCTGAACTCGTAGGGCAGGTAGGCCCGGGCGAAGCCCACCTCGACCCGCCCGCCGCTGATGGCGTCCACCATGGAGATGTGCGAGGCGAGTTGCACCGGGTGGTGGAAGACCGGAAGCACACAGCCGGTCATCAGCCGGATCCGGGCGGTCTGCGCGGCGACCGCGGCCAGGAAGGTGAGCGGGCTGGGACAGTAGCCGCCGTAGGGGTGCAGGTAGTGCTCGGTCATCTTGACGTAGTCGAAGCCGGCCTGCTCACCCTCCCGGCACAGGGCCAGGACGTCGGTGTAGTAGTCGGACGGCGGTCGTGTGTCCGGGGAGCAGTCGGGCAGGAAGGACAGGCCGAAGCGCACGGTTCCTCACAAGGGTTGTGTTCGCGGGGAGTTCGGTCGGACGCGGATGCGGCGGGGCAGCCGTCAGACGGAGGCGCCGAGGGTCCCGGCCTGCAGCCTGCTGATCCGCTCCATGCGCTGGGACCAGTCCTCACCGAGGAGTTCGTCGGCCGCGCTGCTGATGCCGAAGCAGAGGTAGTACCGCTGGAGGGGGGTGACGCCGAGGCAGCTGAGAGCGCTGTAGAGCACGTTCAGCAGCATCCGGTGGCCGATGTGCCAGTAGGGCTGCCGCCTGGCCAGCCCCGCCAGCCGGGCGGCCCGGTGGAACGGGCTGGGGACACCGTTCTCCAGCGGTGGCTGCGCCAGCTGCGACACGGCCAGCGACTCCTCGTCCACGCCGCCCGCGGCGGCCAGGGCGGTCGCCGTGCCGTAGCAGGAGTGCAGCGCCTCGTTCCAGGAGCGCAGCAGCGGCAGTTCCCCGTCGCCGCCGCCCTCCGGGTCGGACAGGGCCGCGGCGAACAGGGCGCGGTCCTGCTCGAACCGCTCGGTGAAGGCGGTGCGCAGGTCGGCGGTGCCGCCGGTGGCGGACCAGATCCCCTCGGTGTGGGACCGCAGCGGAAGAGTGCCGATGCCGATGCCGTACGGGTGCGCGCGGGCGCAGAGCGCCAGGACCCGGGCGGCGTGCGGCAGCAGGGCGGTCGGCGGCAGGGCCGCGCTGCCGAGCAGGGGACCCAGCAGCCGTCCGGCCAACTGGTCCCGGGCGCCCAGCAGTTCCTCGCTCCAGTGGTCGGGTGCCGGGGCCGGCCCGGTGCTGCTGAAGCCCTGCGGGTGCAACGGCAGGTAGGGCGCGGGAACACCCTCCCAGCGGGCCAGTTGCTCCGCCCGGGCGAGATAGGCGTGCTCCTCCGGTGGGGCCGCGCCCAGCGACGAGGCGACCCGGCCGGCCGCGGCGGCGAAGCCGTCCAGGCTCACCGGCACCGACAGCAGGGGCCGCACGGTGACCACCAGATGGGTCCCGTGCAGCCACCCGCGCCGTACGTGGACCAGGGGCACGCCCTCGGTCCTCAGTTCCCGGATCGGCTCCGCGAGCAGTCGCAGCAGCAGCCGGGGGTCGGTCGAGTAGTCGTAGACATGAGCAGCCTGACCCGGTCCAAGTCGATACATGGTGTCTCCAGGTGTGACGCGGGATCCCGCTGCCCGTGAACCGGAGCGGAATCGCGCAGAAGGCCGGTCCGGCACCGCCGGACGAAGGGGTGACGCGGCCTCAGGGCCTCGGGCGTCAGCGGCCGGCCGTGCGGCCGGCCCGGGATCAACAGCAGCAGCAGCAGGTCGAGGACGAGGAGGAGCAGCAGTAGTTGTTGTCCTGCGACGTCGACTCGCCGATCAGGTCGTCCATGTCCTCGACGTAGTTCGACCCGGGGGCGATGGTGACCGAGGAGGCGCCCATCTCGGGCACCGCCACCGCGTCGGTGGCGTCCAGCACCACCAGCTCGGTCAGGTCGAACATCGCGAAGTCCACGCTCATCGGCGGACTCCTTTCCTTGGAGGTTGCCCAGGAGGGCGGGAGAAGGGCCTCGGACGTCAGTGGCCGGCCGTGCGGCCGGTCCCCGGGATCAGCAGCAGCAGCAGGTCGAGGACGAGGAGGAGCAGCAGTAGGTGCTGTCCTGCGTCGTCGACTCGCCGATCAGGTCGTCCATGTCCTCGACGTAGCTCGACACGGGCCCGAAGACGGCCGAGGAGGCGCCCATCTCGGGCACCGCCACCGCGTCGGTGGCGTCCAGTACGACCAGCTCGGTCAGGTCGAACATGGCGAAGTCCACGCTCATCGGAGGAGTCCTTTCGTTGGAGGTTGCCCAGGAGGGCGGGAGAGCCCCGTGCTCAGTGGGTTCCACCGGCCGGGGCGATCAGCATTCTGTGGCGCGGATCAGGTCGGCTTCAAGGTCCCGCCGCCTGCAGCAAGCTGCACCGGCGAACAGCGGCCCCACCAGGGGAGATGGCAGCTTGCTGCAGCGGCGGCGGGAAACCGGCCGAAGGGGTGGACGGTGGGCGCGCGACCCACCCAAGGTGTCAGCACCGCGGCTCCGAAGAGGACCGCCACCGCACCCGGAACGCCGCCGAGGAGCCAGAGATGATCAGGACACACGGACTCACCCGCAGCTTCAGGAGCCGCACCGGAGTGGTGGAGGCAGTACGCGGCATCGAGTTCGAGGTCGGCGCCGGGGAGATCGTCGGCTTCCTCGGGCCCAACGGCGCGGGCAAGACCACCACGGTCCGGATGCTGTCCACGCTGCTCGCCCCGACCGGCGGCACCGCCGAGGTGGCCGGGTTCGACGTGGTGGCCGACCGCGACCGGGTCCGCACCAGGATCGGCCTGGTCAGCCAGGCCGGCGGCACCGGCAGCGACCACCGGGCCGGCGACGAACTGCGCACCCAGGCCCAGTTGTACGGGATGAACCGGGCCCAGGCCGCGGAGCGGGCCCGGTCCCTGTTCGAGGAGTTCCGACTCACCGATCTGGAGCGGCGCCAGGTGCGCACCCTGTCCGGCGGCCAGCGCCGTCGGCTGGACATCGCGATGGGCCTGGTCCACCGGCCGCAGGTGCTGTTCCTCGACGAACCCACGGCGGGCCTCGACCCCCAGGCGCGGGCGGACCTGTGGGAGCACGTGCGCGCCCTGCGCGAGGAGCAGGGCATGACCCTGCTGCTCACCACGCACTACCTGGAGGAGGCCGACCTGCTCTGCGACCGGGTGCTGGTCATCGACGGCGGCCTGGTGGTCGCGGCCGACACGCCGGAGGCCCTGAAGAGCGCGGTCGGCGGAGACCTGGTGGTGCTCGCCACCGAACAGCCGGGCGAGGCGGCCCGGAGCATCGCCCGGATGTTCCCCGGCGCCGACCTCGACACCCGGCCCGGCTCGGTGCAGTTCCACCTCCGCGACGCGCAGTCCCACCTGCCGGAACTCCTGCGCGGGCTGGACCTGGCCGGCGTGCGGCTGGCCTCGGTCGCGGTCACCCGGCCGAGCCTGGACGACGTCTTCCTCGGCCTCACCGGCCGCTCCCTGGACGAGAAGCCGGACGCCGAACGGGCCGCCGAACGGGCCGTGCCGGCAGCGGCCGAGCCCGTCCCGGAGCCCGACTCCCTGGTCGGCTGACCACCCGGCCCGGATCCCCACGCCCGCCATCGACCCTGGAGCACCGCGGTGAAGACCCTCCACGACACGCGCGTCATCTTTCTGCGCAGCATGCGCTACACCCTGAGCAACCCCGCCTGGGTGGTGCTCGGCCTGGCCCAACCCCTGCTCTACCTGGTGCTGTTCGGGCCACTGCTGCACAGCCTCTCGGCGGTCCCCGGATTCGGCAGCGGAAACTCCTGGCGGGTCTTCGTCCCCGGCCTGCTGATCCAGCAGGGCATCCTCGGCTGCCTGTACGCGGGGTACGGCATCCTCGCCGAGGCCCGCTCCGGAGTCCTCGACCGGCTCAAGGTGACCCCGGCCAGCCCGCTCGGGCTGCTGCTGGGGCGGCTGCTCAGAGATGTGGTGGTGCTGCTGGTCCAGGCCATGGTGCTGGTCCTCGGCGCCTACGCCGCCGGGCTGGACGCGTCGGTCGGCGGCGTCCTGGTGGCACTCCTGGTGGTCTTCCTGCTGGGGATCGGGATATCCGCGTTCTCCTACGGAATGGCCCTGCGGATCCGCAGCGAGGAGGCGTTCGGCTCGATCCTCAGCGGCATCACCCTGCCGCTGATGCTGCTCTCCGGCGTGCTGCTGCCGATGACCCTCGCCCCGGCCTGGCTGGCCGACCTGGCCAAGGCCAATCCGCTCTCGCACGTGGTGACCACCGAACGCGCGCTCTTCGCCGGGGAACCTGACCGGAGGCACCACCCTGCTCGGCGCGGCGCTCACCGCCGTGATCCTGCTGCTCGGGTCGGTGTACGGCCTGCGCGCCCTGCGCGCCGAGAGCTGAGGGCCGCCCGGATGCCCGCGTCCGCGGTCCGCGCGCAGCGACCGGCCAGCGACGGTCACACCGGCGGTCACACCGACGAACTCCACCGCGGCCGCCTCGGCAACGGCCTGCGGCTGCTGGTGGCGCCCGACCGGAGCGCCCCGGTGGTGTCCGTCGCGGTGATGTACGACGTCGGCAACAGGTCCGAGCCCGAGGGCCGCGAGGGCTTCGCGCACCTCTTCGAGCACATGATGTTCCAGGGCAGCGCCAACCTGGAGAAGCTCGCCCACGCCCGGCACGTCAACGCCTGCGGCGGCAGCTTCAACGGCACCACCCACCGCGACCACACCGGCTACTACCAGGTGCTGCCCTCGGCGGCGCTGGAACTGGCGCTGTTCCTGGAGGCGGACCGGATGCGGGCGCCCCGGTTCACCGAGGCCAACCTGGCCAACCAGGTCGCCGTGGTGGAACAGGAGTTCCGCCGCAAGATCCTCGACAATCCGCTCGGCGGGCTGCCCAGTCCCCGCCTCACCGAGGTGATGTTCGACGACTTCGCCAACGCCCACGACGGCTGGGGCGCGGTGGAACGGCTGCGGACGGTGACCGTCGCCGAGTGCTGGGACTTCTTCGAGGAGTTCTACGCTCCGGCGAACGCCCTGCTGGTGGTGTGCGGGGACACCGACCCCCGGACCGTGCGGGAGCTGACCGAACGTCACTTCGGCACGATCCCGGGCGGCACCGCTCCCCCGCGTCGGCGCGGACCCGCGCCCGACACCTCCCGGCCCGCCGAGCAGCGACCGCGCGACGACCGCCACCGCGAGCACCACCACCCCGGCGCCGCCCTGCCGGTGCTGGCGGTCGGCTGGACCCTGCCGGCCGCGGCCGGCACCGGCAACGGCTACCAGGCCGCCCTGCTGCTGGCCAAGGTGCTGGCGGACGGGCCCGACTCCGTGCTGCAACGGAATCTGGTCCAGCGGGACGGCGCCGCCTCGCACCTGTTCACCACGGCCGGCCTGGGCGGCACCCCCTTCGGGAGCCGCGACCCGGACGTGCTGGCGCTGATCGCCATGCTGCACGCCGGAACCGACCCGCGCGCCGTACTCGACACCGTCCACCGGGAACTCGACCTCCTCGCCGCCCGCGGCCCCGACCCCGAGCTGCTGGCACGCTGCGCCGCCACCTGGGCCACCTCATGGGCCCGGGCCCTCGACCCGCTGGGCACCCGGGTGCAGCGGCTCGGCGCCTTCGAGCTGCTGCACGGCCGGGCCGAACTCGCCCGCGAGCTGCCCGCCCGGGTCCGCGGGACCACCGTCGCGGAGGTCGCCGAGGCGGCAGCCGCGCTGGCCGGGCAGCCGCGGCGCTGGGTGACCGTCCTGCCGGAAGCCGCGGACCGACCGACCGGAGCCGACCGATGAGCACCCGAAGCGCCGGACCGGTGCCACCGCTGGCACCCCTGCTGCCGCCCGTTCCGGCCCGCATGTCGACGGCGGGCCTCGTCGCGCCGGGCTCCATCGTCGAGCACACCACCCCCGGCGGGCTGCGCATCGTCGCGGTACGCCGTCCCTCGGTCCCGGTGGTGGAGCTGCGGCTCGCCGTCCCCTTCGGCAGCGAGGACCCCGACCATGCCGCCACGGCCGAAGTACTGGCCGCGGTCCTGCTCGGCAGTACCGCCCGACGCGACCGGAGCGGTCTCGCCGCCGCGCTCGGCCTGGCGGGCGGCTCGCTGAGAGCCGTGGTCACCCCCAGCCTGCTGACCGTCCAGGGCGCGGTCGCCGCCGACGGGCTCGCCTCGACGCTGGCGATCCTCGGCGAGGTGCTCGCCGAGCCGCGACGAACCGAGGACGAGGTGCTGACCGGCCGGACCAGACTGGGCCACCGGTTGCGGGCCTACCGGGCCCAGCCCGACACGGCCGCCCGGGAGCACCTGCTCGACCACTGCTTCCCCGGTCATCCGCTGGCCCGCGAAGTGCCCCGGCCCGAGCAGGTCGCCGAGGTCCAGGCCGCGCGGGTGGCCGCCCTGCACGCGGGCGCGCTGGTACCCCGCGGCTCCCGGCTGATCCTGGTGGGAGACCTGGACCCGGTCGCCGCGGTCGCCCTCGGCGAGCACGCGCTGGAGGGCTGGACCGGACCGCGCCCCGCCGCCGCCATGCCGGCGCTGCCGGTTCCGCGGCCCGGAGTGGCGGTGCGCGGCCGCTCCGGCGGCCGACAGGTGCTGATCCGGCTACTGGCCCCGACACCGGACGCCAGGGAAGCGCACTATCCGGCCGTGCGCCTGGCCAACCTGGTCCTGGGCGCCTCCTTCGGCTCCCGTCTCATCGAACGGCTCCGTGAGCGGGACGGCCTGACCTACCGTGTCTTCAGCTCGATGGCCGACCACCCGGGTCGCGGTCTGCAGATTCTGGACCTGGACACCAGTCCCGCGCAGCTCGGCGCCGCGCTGGCCGCGGTCCGGGAGGAGCTGGACCGGTTCGCCGGCGAGGCCCCTCCCACCGGCGAGGAGATCGCCGCCGCCCGGGGCTATGCCATCGGCTCACTCGCGGTCCTGTCCGCCGCCCAGAACGGCATCGCCAACCTGCTGCACCAGTTGCCCCCGGCGGCGGACCACGCCGACTGGCTTTCCGGGCAGTCCGAACGGATCGGAGGAACCGGCGACGGCGACGTCCGCGCTGCCGCGGCCGGGATGGCGTCCGCCTGCTTCAGCGGAGTCGTCCTGACGGCGCCGACGCTGACCGACCAGGCCGCCGGAGAAGTGGAGGCCGCCGGTTTCCGCTGACCACGGCAACGGTGTTGACGCGGACCCCGTGCAGGGGCTTCGCTCGGACCGGCGCCCGGGACGGCGGGTGACCGCAGTGGGCGACAGCGGGGGGAAACCGTGCGGGAGCCGTTGTGGGACAAGCTGGGCAAGGCGGTCGACAGCGTCCGCGAGAGCGTGCAGGACATCCGCCGTGAGATGAACGACCCGTACAACCCGGAGCTGCCGCCCTTCCTGGCGTTCCGCGCCGGCTTGCGCTGCCACCGGGCCGGGGACCTGGACGGCGCGCGCCGCGTACGGCCACGCGATCGACGGCGGCGACGCCACCTACGCCCCGGTGGCGGCGCTCAACCTGGGCACGCTGCTCCGCACCGAGGGCGACCCGGACGGCGCCCGGGCCGCCTACCAGGTCGCCGTCGACTCCGGTCACCGGACCCACGCTCCGGCGGCGGCCCTCCAGCTGGGCAAACTGCTGAAGGACCGCGGGGACCGCGACGGCGCCCGAGCGGCATTCCAGCGGGCCGCGGACTCGCCGGACCCGGAGCAGGCCGCACAGGCGGCGTTCCTGCTCGGCGCCGTGCTCAGCAAAACCGGCGACACCGAGAAGGCCCGCGCCGCGTGGCAGCAGGCGGTCGACTCCGGCGACCCCGAGTGGGCACCGCGGGCCGCCAACGACCTCGGCGCGCTGCTGGCCCGCAGCGACGACCTGAACGGCGCGCGGGCCGCCTACCAGGTCGCCATCGACTCCCGGCACAAGGACATCGTCCCCGTGGCCGCCCGCAATCTGGGGGTGGCCCTGGAGGCCGCGGGCGACCCGGTCGGGGCGGAATCCGCCTACCGGCTCGCCATCGACTCCCACCACCGCGACCAGGCACCCAAGGCCACGGACAACCTGGCCGGCCTGCTCCAGACCAAGGGCGACCTCGACGGCGCCCGCGCCGCCTACCGCCTGGCCGCACAGTCCGGCCACACCGACGTCGCCCCGATGGCCTGGGCCAACCTCGGCCTGCTGCTCCGGGAGGAGGGGGACCTGACGGGTGCTCGGACCGCGCTCCAACGCGCCGACGACTCCGGCCACCGGAGCCACGCCCCCCGCGCGGCCTTCTACCTCGGGATACTGCACGCAGAGATGGGCGACGCCGCCGGTGCGCAGGCCGCCTACCAGCGCGCCGTCGACTCCGGACACCAGGAGTACGCCCCCAGGGCGGCCCTCAACCTCGCCGTCCAGCGCAAGGAGGCCGGAGACCTGGACGGCGCTCGCGCGGCCCGCCAGGTAGCGATCGACTCCCACCACCCCGTGTACGCGCCCAAAGGAGCACAGCGCCAGGGACGCGCCCTGAAAGAGGCCGGCGACCTACCGGGCGCGCAGGCCGCCTTCGAGACGGTCTGCGGCTACCCCGACAGCGCCCAGGCCCCCTTCGCCGCGTTCGAGCTCGGCCTCCTGCGGCAACAGGCGGGCGACATCGAAGGCGCGCGCGCCGCGTACCAGCGCGCTGTCGACTCCCAGCACGTCACCCAAGCCGCCCGGGCCGCACAGGCCCTCAGGCACCTCAACCCCTGACCGGGCCTATTGACAGCAGGCGTTGATTATAGAATCGCCCGGTGAACAGTGAGGATGAAGCACTCGAAGCCGTGGGCGTCCTGGCCGACCCGGTGCGCCGCGGACTGTATCGGCAGGTGGTGGCGACGCCGGGTGCGGTCGGCCGCGACGCCGCGGCCGCGGCGATGGGGATCTCCCGCTCGCTCGCCGCGTTCCACCTGGACAAGTTGGTCGAGGCGGGCCTGCTGGCCGTCTCGTACCAGCGGCTGTCCGGGCGCAGCGGGCCCGGGGCGGGGCGTCCGGCGAAGCTGTATCTGCGGGCTCCGGGCGAACGGTCGGTGTCACTGCCGCCGCGCTCCTACGATGCCGTCGGTCGGCTGCTTGCGACCGTGGTCGACAGTGCCGGGCTCGATCGGGAGCTGCAGTCGGCAGCCCGGGCGGCCGGTGCGGCCGAGGGAGCGGCGCTGGGCAGTGACGTCGATCCGGTCGCGGCCCTGCAGTCGGGGGGCTACGAGCCGTACGGGGACGGAGGGACGGTGCGTCTGAACAACTGCCCGTTCCATGCGCTGGCCGACGAGTTCCCGGCGCTCGTCTGCGGGATGAACCTGGCCTTTGTCGAGGGCCTGCTGACCGGGTGCGCCGGCGGCGGGGACTGGACGGCAGCGATGGACCCGCCGCCGCAGGGGTGCTGCGTCACCCTGATTTCTAAAACAAATGACTCTTGACGATAGAAGGCGGATCCGGCCATGCTGACCCCATGACCACCTACCACCTGGCTCAGGTCAACATCGGACGTATTCTCGCCCCGCTCGACAGCCCCGCGCTGGCCGACTTCGTCGCACAGTTGCCCGAGATCAACGCCCTGGCCGACCAGGCTGCCGGTTTCGTCTGGCGCCTGGTCGACGACCAGGGCGAGGACTCGACCAGCCTGCGGCCCGACGGCGAGGACGACATGCTCCTGATCAACTGCTCGGTCTGGGAATCGGTGCAGGCGCTGAAGGACTTCACCTACCGCAGCGGCCACCTGAGAGTGCTCGGCCGCCGGCGGGAATGGTTCGCGCGGACGTCCGAGCACCACCAGGCACTGTGGTGGGTACCCGTCGGCCACCGCCCGACCACCGCCGAGGCCATGGAACGCATCGCCCTGCTGCGCGAACACGGCGAAGGACCTGACGCGTTCACCTTCCGCAACCCCCACCCCGCACCGACCTCCGCGCAGCGGCTACCGGCGTAGGCCGAGGGCCGCGCTTCCCGCGTAGCGGGCCTGGGTGCCCAGTTCCTCCTCGATGCGGATGAGCTGGTTGTACTTGGCGGTGCGGTCCGAACGGGAGAGCGAGCCGGTCTTGATCTGGCCGCAGCCCGTAGCGACGGCGAGGTCGGTGATGGTGGTGTCCTCGGTCTCCCCGGAGCGGTGCGACATCACGACGGTGTAGCCCGCGCGGTGGGCGGTGCCGACGGTGGCCAGGGTCTCGGTCAGGGTGCCGATCTGGTTGACCTTCACCAGGACCGAGTTGGCCACACCGTCGCGGATGCCCTCACGCAGCAGCGCCTCGTTGGTGCAGAAGACGTCGTCGCCGGTGAGCTGGCAGCGGTCCCCCAGACGTGCCATGAGCAGGCGCCAGCCGTCGAGGTCGTCCTCGGCCATCGGGTCCTCGATGGAGGCGACCGGGTAGCGCGCGACCAGGTCGGCGAGGTAGTCCACATGCTCCTCGACCGTCCGCCGCAGGCCCTCCCCCGTGTAGTCGTACACACCGTCGCGGAAGAACTCAGAGGTGGCGGGGTCCATCACCAGGGTGATGTCCTGGCCGGGCTTGTAGCCGGTACGTTCGACGGCGCCGAGGACGAACTCCAGCGCCTCCTCGGCGGTGCGCAGATTCGGGGCGAAGCCGCCCTCGTCGCCGACGCCGGTGCTGTGGCCCGCGGCGAGCAGGTCCCGGCGCAGGGTGTGGAAGACCTCGGAGCCCATCCGCACCGCCTCGGCGAAGGTGGCCGCGCCGATCGGCGCGATCATGAACTCCTGGAAGTCCAGTGGATTGTCGGCATGCGCGCCGCCGTTGATGATGTTCATCATCGGCACCGGCAGCAGCCGCGCGTCCACCCCGCCGACGTACCGGTACAACGGGAGGCGGTGCGCCGTTGCCGCGGCCTTGGCCACCGCCAGCGAGACGCCCAGGATCGCGTTGGCGCCCAGCCGGGCCTTGTTCGCCGTCCCGTCCAGGTCGATCAGCACGGCGTCGACGCCGGCCTGGTCCTCGGCGTCGAGGCCGACGACCGCGTCCGCGATCTCACCGTTGACGAAGTCGACGGCGCGCCGCACGCCCTTGCCGTGGAAGCGGCCCGGATCCGCATCGCGCAGTTCCACGGCCTCCCGCGCACCCGTGGAGGCACCCGAGGGCACGGCGGCGCGGCCGGTCGAGCCGTCCCGCAGTTCGATGTCCACCTCGACGGTGGGATTGCCCCGGCTGTCGACGATCTCGCGTCCAGTGACCCTGGTGATGGCGGTCATGCTTCCTCCCACATGGCTGGTCTCCCTTGCTCGGTTCACCCCCAGCCTCCCGCGCGGCATTCGCCGGTGACAGCGGCGTGATCGCCACCGTCCGAAAGGATCGTGCCAAGGCGCATGTTCAGTGACCGGCCCAGGCCGTAAACCAGTTGCGGGCTGTCGGGGGCCCGCCGAGAATCTGGCGGATGCCACCAGTTCTGACAGCAGATGAGACAGAGCGGTTCGTCACCGACGGCTTCGTGCACCTCCCGGAGGCGTTCCCCCGCTCGGTCGCCGAGGAGTGCCGGGCATTCCTGTGGCGCGAGACCGGCCTCGACCCCGATGACCCCGGAACCTGGCAGCACCCGGTCGTCAGGCTCGGCGGCTACACGGACGAGCCGTTCCAGCTCGCGGCCACCACCCCGTGCCTGCACCAGGCCTTCGACCAACTGGTCGGCCCGGGCCGGTGGGCGCCGCGAGGGGGGCTGGGCACCTTCCCCGTCCGCTTCCCCCACCCGGACGACCCGGGCGACACCGGCTGGCACCTGGACGCCAGCTATACCCCGATGGCGAGACCGGATCCTGGATCAACCTCCGCTCGCGCGGCCGCGCGTTGCTGATGCTGTTCCTCTTCTCCGACATCGACGCCGACCACGGCCCCACCCGGATCAAAGTCGGCTCCCATCTGGACGTCCCGGCGTTCCTGGAGCCGGCGGGTGAGCGCGGCGTCGAGTTCTTCACCCTCTGCCGCACCCTGGACGCCGCCGGGAAGCTCGACTCACCGGACCGGCCTCTCGCCCTGGCCACCGGCCGCGCCGGCGACGTCTATCTCTGCCACCCCTTCCTGATCCACGCTGCCCAGCCCAACCGGGGCACCCTCCCCCGGTTCATAGCCCAGCCGCCGCTGCTGCCGACCGGCCTCCTCGACCTCGACCGCCACGACGGCGCGTACTCGACCGTCGAACGTGCGGTGCGGCTCGGCCTGGGCGCGCCGCCGACGAGATCTGGATAGGCGTCAACTAGCCTGGACGTAAAAGCAGTTGAGCAGCCCAGCGGCTGCCCGCTAGCGTCGGTCGGGTGACCTATCTGAGCCCTTTGGCCTACCTGCTCGGACTGGAGGGCGCCGCGCTCCTGCGCGGACTGCGCGAAGGCACCGGAGACGCGGCCTTCGTCGACGCCCGCATCACCGAGATCCGCACCCTGCTTGCCGACCACGCGCTCAGCACCGCCGAGGGTGTCGAGGCCACCCCCGGCTCCATCTCCACCGGGGCGGTCTATCAGGACTGGGCTCCCAGCTACGACGGCCCCAACTCGATGATCGAACTCGAGGAACCTCTTGTCCGCGCGATCCTGGCCGACCTGCCGGTCGGCACGGCGCTCGACGCGGCCTGCGGCACCGGGCGGCACGCGGCCCACCTCGCCGAGCTGGGGCATCAGGTCATCGGCGTCGACGCCTCACCCGAGATGCTCGCAATCGCCGCGGGCAAACTCCCGGAGTCCGCGTTCCACCACGGTGAGCTGACTGCGATTCCGCTGCCGGACGGGTCCGTCGATGTCGTCACCTGCGGGCTTGCGCTCTGTCATGTGCCCGATCTGGTCCCGGTCTTCGCCGAGTTCGCACGCGTGCTGCGGCCGGAGGGGCACCTGGTCATCTCCGACCCGCATCTGCTGCTGTCCTATCTGCGGCCCACCGTCGCGCGGGCGGTCGGGGCGGACGGACGCCCCTCCATCCTCACCGAGTACCAGCGGCCGCTGAGCGACTACCTCGCCGCCGCGCTCCCGGTCGGCTTCCAGGTGCGCCACTGCGCCGAGCCGCACATCGCGCGGCAGAAGCCGGCCTCCGACCGGCCTGCCGGGATCGCTGTCGTCGTGCCCGGCTCGTCCGCGCCCCAGGTCGACTGGGATCTGCCCGGCTGGGTGCCGACGGCCTCTGCGCTGGCGATGGATGTGCCCTCGATCGTGATCTGGCATTTCCAGCTGACCGGACAGCGGCCGGGGGCCGAGGGCTCGTCCTGAGCAGCACCGACCTCTCCGTGGACGGCGGCAGGGCCCAGGTGCAACCGGGCTCCTGGGGTCAGCCGACGGTCCAGCCCGGGAGCGTGGGCAGTGCCTGTTCGGCGACCCGGAGTAGCGCCGTGTCGTCGGGAAGCACGTTGTCCTGGCGCCAGATGTCGATCTCGAAGGAGCCGCCGCCGTCCTTCGCGTTCCTGGAGACCAGCAGGCTGCGGGCGATGCCGCCGGGGCCGGTGCTGGCCTTGCTGTCGCCGCCGAAGGTGAAGGAAAGGGCGATGGTCCGGTTCGGGTAGAGGACGGCCGGGTGGCCGAGGACCGTTCTCGGCTGGGCGCCCGTGCCCAGGATCGGGACAGTGCCGGCGATCGAGAGGTCGTCGTAATTCGCCGAGAGCTTCACCGAGTAGGCCCTCAGTTGGACGTGGGCCTCCGGAGCGGCGACCTTGGTGTCGCCCAGGGTCATCCAGTCGGCGTTGCCCGAGGCGCTACTGCGGCGGCAGGACGTCGTGGACGCAGCACGCAAGCCCGGGCTGGACAGCCAGGGGTGTTGCAAAGTCTGATGATCTTGTGATTGCGCTGGTCAGGAAATGGCCAGGAGGTCGAGCGGGCGGGTGAACGGTTCGTAGGAGGCGTGCCGCAGGCCGGCAGCGACGTTCCGGTGGCCAGTTGCCCGGATGGTGTTGATCGCGAGGTTGCGCAGGGTTGCCATGTTCTCGGGGCCGTAGCCGGTGCGGACCTTCGAGGCGTCCTCGCGGAAGGTGGTGTCGCGGACGAAGTGGATCCGGTTCTCGATGGTCCACTGCGAGCGGGCGAGGCGGCCCAGCCGCTGCGGCGACGCGTGATGCGAGGTCAGGTCCGTGATCGCGTAGACGGTCTCGCAGCTGACCCTGCCGGTCTTCAGGTCGGTGCGGTGCCGCAGGATGCGCACGGCCTGGGCGGCGTAGGGGAAGTCCAGGCCGAGGTCCGTGACGGTGAGTGCCCTGGTCACCCGTGTCTCGCGGCGCCCGTGACCGGTCTCTCGGTCATAACGACGCGCGGTGACGTCCTTCCATGGCAGCGCCCGAACTGCACGGTGCAGTTCGGGCTGGTTGGCTTTGATCACAAGCAGGAAGTGGGCCCTCTTCTCCTCGACCAGGAAGCGGGCGTGGGCGCGCTGCGTGTGGAGCGCGTCGGCCGTGACGGTGACCCCGGTCAGGTCGTAGGGCTCCAGGAGCGCGGTGAAGCAGGTGATTTCGTTGGTCTTGTCGGGGACGCGCAGTTGGGTGATGGTCCGGCCCTCGCCAGTCATTGCCGCCAGGAGATGAGCGGCGGGTGAGCTGCCGTGTCGGGAGCCGCGGGCAGCCTTGCCGTCCACCGCCACGCAGTCCGAGCCGGCGGGGTCGGCACCAGTCAGATCGGCGAGGCCGCCCGGGCAGGCCGGGCCGATGACCCGGCGGATCGTGGCGGTACTCGGAGCGATCCGTACACCGAGGCCTCCGGCCACGCGAGTTCCCAGCCGGGCCAGGGCGTGCTGCGGGGCGTTCGCGGCCCACTGCCCAATCGCCGCGAACGACTGCGCCCCGGCGACGACCGCCGAGGCGGCAACCAGCAGCACCGCCACGAACGGGTGACGGACCCCTCGACGTCGACTCGGATCGGGCAGCATCCGCAGCCTCTCTGCCAGCGGAAGTCCCGCCACGCCGTCCAGGACGGGCGACTTGATCAGGCAGACGGTGTCAGACTTGCGGCACATCGAAGCTCCGGTGGTTCGAGGCGACTTGGAGGTCACCTCGTCCAACCGGAGCTTCGTTGCGTTCGTGACCGGCCACTCCCGTCCCCTTGCCCGCCGTGACCTGCAGACTCAACACTCGCGAGGACTTTGAAACGCCCCTGGCTGGACAGCCGCCCCGACCTGTTGCAGATGAATCCGTTCGACTTCGAGCGCCTCGTACGCCAGCCCTTCGAGGCCATGGGCTTCGAGACCTGGGCCTAGCCGCACCCTCCAGGCCATCGTCCTGGAGCACCTGAACATCGACGCCCTAGTCTCAGGGGCCCGAGCTGCCATCCAGATCCAAGCCGGAGGCGTCGCACGTGGCCGCATCCCGCGCCCGAGGGCGGGCATCGCCGGGCCCGGCGCAGATGGAGAATCCTCATGGGGCATCATTGCGGCGATCGGTCCGCCCCCGCGTCTTGACGCTATGGGAGCGGACCGATTCCCCTCAACCGGCCTTATCGGCCTACGTCACATGTGCTACTCCCGGTGTGGAGCACCTATGGACGCTTCGCCATCTGGGCGAAGTCACACTGCCTGCGTGAGCCGTGTTCGGCTGCAGGCGGTACCAGAAGTCCCACCTGCCGTGACGAGGCGCATCGGCGGCAAGACACTGGCGGAATGAGTCAGCATGTCATGGAAGCGAGTACCGCTGGCGCGGGACGGCGGCAGGGGGTCTTACAAGCGCTAGCGCCCGCCCCCGGCCGCGGTTCGGAATCGCCGGGCGATTGCGTGCGTCGAGGGCGAGCAGACCCGCCCCAAGACAGCTGGCTCGACCGTCAAGCGCCCCGCGTACCACTTGGGGCTGCGCCTGGAAGGGGAGCCGCTCGTTCAAGGCAGTGCAGAGGGGGACGAACAGCGACCGCCCGGCCAGAGCCAACTCACCACCGATCACGATGCGGCGGGGATCGAGCAGCGAGACAGCTGCGGCCAATCCGTCCGCGAGGGCGGCAACCGCCTCGCTCCAGATTTCGGCCGCAGCCGGATCACCCGCATACGCTCGCTGCCACACTTCCTCTGCCGTCACCGGTTCACCTGAGGCCTGTCGGTAGCGGCTGGCGATCGCAGACGTCGATGCATAGGTCTCAAGGCAACCGCGGCCACCGCAGGCGCAGCACACACCGTCAGGGCGGGTCACGAGATGACCGAGTTCGCCTGCGCCGCCGTGGCCCCCCATCAGGAGTTGCCCGTCGGCAATGATCGCTGCAGAGATCCCGGTCCCGATGTGCACGAACAAGAGGGAGTGGCAGCCCCGGCCGGCGCCGAGGCGGGCCTCGGCGATTCCGCCGGCGCGCACATCGTTTCCCAGGACGACGGGGACGCCCAATTCCTCCTCGACCCACTGCCGAATCGGCACCTCTCTCCAGCCCAGGTTCGCTGCGAACACACATATTCCTGATACCTCGTCGACGATTCCGGGGACGGCGAAGCCTGCCCCAACCGGATTGAACCGTCGGGCGAGGCCAGCGGCCAGAGCGAGGACGTTCTCAACAACGGCATCCGAACCACACTCTGCTCCAGTCGGCCTGCTCTCCGCATGTACGACGGTACCGTCAGGCGCCATGACGGTGGCCTCGATATGTCTGCCGCCGACATCGACGGCGAGCACAACCCCTGGCACGGGAAAGGGCTTCGGGCCGCTCACAGGATGGCCGACCTAGAGAAGCGGACCTTGTTCGTTACTGCGATGGGCTCTTGTGTACGCGCCAGGTTGGCCAGCGGGTCATCGAAGCCCATCGCGTCGCACCAGAAAGCTACTTGACGGATGGTTGGCTCAGTGATGCTGATCACGCCGGGGTCTACCTCTCATCATCGGGCCGAGGCCGGCGTGAGCCTTTGGCGGCGGTGCATGGGAGTTGCTCGCACCGCCGGGGCGGTGCGCATGATGTTCGCCGAGGAATTCACGGCGACGCCATCGTGAGAAATAAGAGTCGGACGAGATTGCGCATTCCCGCCATTTTGAACACATGGACGTCGCGGGAGGCGCTACTAGCGCTTGGATTCGATTCCGCAGAATGCGGCGTGGCTCTTCATAAGGATAGAAGTTCATGCTTAATATTGCAAACCTTGCACACCTTCCAAGCAGTATTGATCACCCCACGGGCGCTCAGAGTGGATCCGAGCGCCTGACTGAGTTACCGGACACACCTGTCACATCGTCAACTCACGACCCCAGGGTCCAGCTTCTCAATGCTTACGACTGAGTGGCCTGGAGTGGGGGTCTGACCGCCGGCCCGGAACGTGGTCCCAGATACGGTGCCGCACGGATGGAGAGCTAGCCCGGAGGAGTTCCGTGCGCGGTCAGGCCGCGTAACCTGGTGTGATTCGTTGGTCGCGATGTTTCCCCACTGGCTGTTGGCGGCGGTGACGGTGATACGGATCCGCCCCGTCGTCACGGCTGGGAAGTCAATCTCGCGGGTTTACACGGTCCAGTCGTTGCGGTCCCAGGTCAGTAGCACGCCGTGTTCCCTCTCTGACAGTCTCGACTGAGACGTCCGGTTCGTCCGGGTTAGTCTGGATGGGCGAGACAGGAGATTCCCGGCATGGCTTCCAATACCACCACCTCACGCACAGCCCCCGAGCCCGACCCGGCCCCGCGGCCGAAGCGGCGCACGTTCACGGCGGAATACAAGCTGCGGATCGTCGCTGAGTACGATGCCGCCCCCAGCGGGGAGAAGGGCGCGGTCCTGCGCCGCGAGCGGTTGTACCACTCGCACATCATCGAGTGGCGGGCCGCGCGAGACGCCGGAGCGATGGCCACGCTCGCCGACCGGCGGACCTCGCCCGCACGCCCCAAGAGGCCCGCCGAAGCAGCCGAGGCCGAGCGGCTGCGCAAGAGGCTGGCCGTCGTGGAACGGGAGCTGGCGCAGAAGGACGCCGCCCTGGAGCTGCTGGGAAAAGCTTCCGCACTCTTGGAACTGCTCTCCAAGAGTGCGGGCTGAAAGCCGAGGCCGAGCAGGTCGCCGACGAGCTCTTCCAGTCGCTGGAGCGGGAGTTGAACACCACTGCGGCCTGCCGGCTGACCGGTCGCTCACGGGCCACGCACTACCGTCGGCTCAACCCGCCCCCGCCGCGCGAGCGCGCTCCGCGCCCCTCGCCGCCCTCAGCTCTGGCTCCGGCGGAGCGCGCGCGGATCCTGGCACTGATGAACAGCCCGGCCTATGCCGAACTGGCACCTGCCCAGATCTGGGCGCGCGAACTGGACGAGGGCCGCTACTACTGCTCAGTGCGCACGATGTACCGGATCCTGGAGGCCCAGGGCCAGACCGGCGAGCGCCGCCGCCAGGCCACCCACGCCGCCAAGTCCATCCCCGAACTCGTGGCCACCGCCCCCTCGCAGGTCTTCAGTTGGGACATCACCAAACTGGCCGGACCAGACAAGGGCATCTGGTACCACGCCTACGTCATCATCGACATCTTCAGCCGCTACGTCGTCGGCTACACCGTGGAGATGGCCGAATCGGCCGAGCGCGCCGAGGAGTTGATCAGCGAGACCGTCGAACGCAACGGCATCGCCCCCGAGCACCTGCACGCGGACCGCGGCACCTCGATGACCAGCAAGAAAGTCTCGCAGTTGCTCATCGATCTGGGCGTGACGCGCTCGCACTCGCGCCCCAAGGTCTCGAATGACAACCCGTACAGCGAAAGCCAGTTCAAAACCACGAAGTACATGGCCGACTACCCGGCGCGGTTCGACTCCCTGAACCACGCACGCGAGTGGTTCGACTCATTCATTGCCTATTACAACCATGAGCATCGCCATTCGGGCATCGGGCTGCACACGCCTGCGTCCGTGCACTTCGGCACCGCCGGCCAAGTCCAGGACCAGCGCGCCGTCACGCTCAACGAGGCATACGCCCGCCACCCCGAACGCTTCGCCCGCCGCCCCCGCCCGCCCAAGATCCCCGATCAGGCGTGGATCAACGACCCCGCCAAACGCAGAGAACCCGAATCAGCACAACAGAGCGCATAACCGTACGAACGTCTCATTTGACTTGACACGTTCCGGTTTGAGGGCCTGCCAACTGCTTCCGTTCCCACCGGTGCGACCGTGATCATGTGGTTCGCTGCGGGAGCTGCTGAGGCGGGGACAACGGCTGGGAGCAACGGTGTGGCGAGTGCGACGGCGACCAGTGCCGCGAGCCAGTTGAATACTCGCACGTATGACCTTGTGTGGGGTCGGTTCTCTTCTGGGTGTGCGGCGCGCGGGCACAGCCGGGTGCGCGCCGCACACCCGGACCGGTTACTGAACGCCGGCCCTGACCCATTCCTGACTTGACGTCAGGCTGCAGGCGTTCTGGACGAGCACGGCCAGGGAACTGGTCGACGAGGTCTGCACGTCGAGGCATTTGAGGCTCTGGGCGGCCTGGAGGCGCCAACTGCCGTTGCCGACGTCCTGGAGAGCCCACGACTGGCTGGTGTCAGTACTGCACGGTAGTTGCACGACCCCGGCCCCGTCGGCCTGGCTCGCTCCGGCGACGGTGAGGCACATGCTGCTCTTGACGTTGATCACGTGTTCGTAGCCGTTGCCGAGGTCCTGGAAAGACCACAGCTGGTTGCTGGTTCCGAAGTACGGGTATTGGATGATCGGATTGCCGGCGGCAATGGAGCCGTCTTTGTCGTCGACCGCCAGTCCGCTGTTGACGTTCTTGAGGGACCACGCGGTGTAGGCGGGGGTGATCGTGAGCGCGCCGAGTGGGTGCCAGCCAGTGGCGGTGGGGGTGTCCGCGAGGGCGAGGTTGATGGCAGGGGTGTTGCCCTGGGTCGTGTCGACGATGGCGGTGGCGAGCTGGTAGGTACCTGCCGGCGCGTTGAACATCGCTGGGACGGTACTGGTGACCGGCGCGCCCTTGATCCAGGTGCCGGGGTCGGTGTTGGGGTCCACGTACTGGGCGGCCACGGTGCCGTCGGGGTTCAGCAGCGCGTAGGAGACCTTGTATTTCTGGTTCCAGCCGTGGAGGTCGTTGGGGAGTTCGCCGACACCGGTGTTGGACCAGGTGGTGTCGATGGGTACCGCAGCGCCAGCAATGGTACTGGTGGGGTAGCTGGCTTGATGGGGGGCGAGGCGGTAGCCGCCGTTGAGGGCGAAGTCCTGGACGAGGCCGGGGTTGTCGCGGACCCAGCTGATGAGGTCGGTGGTGGGCCAGCGCAGGTCCAGAGTGTTGGCGTGGATGTTCTCGGCATCCGCGACAACGCGGGTCAGGACGGTGCTCAGCCCGTCGGTGGCGATAGCGCCGTCGCACGAGGTCGTGGGGCGCAGCACGAAGTTCTGGTAGCAGTTCTCACCGAACACCGGGGTCGCCGGGAAGTGCTCCGTGATCGCGTCCTGCGCGCTCTGCGGGAAGTAGGCCGCACTGCCGAGACTGTCGCGGCGGATCGCGAACCCGCTGGCGAGGACCTGGTCCTGCGCGGCGACGGGGAAACTGCCGCCCCCGTAGCTGAGGTTCAGCAGCACCCTCGTGAAGGCGCTCGCGTACAGGCCGGTCGCCCAGGTCAACGTGGGCGCCACGTCAACGCCGGCAAGCTGGACATTGTTCCCCTCCCCCACCATCCGAGACCCGTGGTGTCGACGAAGTCGGTGACAGAGGGATCGTTGAACCGGGCCGCGAACGCCTGCAGGAACGTGGTGAACTTCTGGCGGTACACCGGATCGTTCAGCATCGGGTCCGGGAAGCCGGTGTCCGACAGCACCGGAGCCTTTGCTGCGCCGTCGTCGAACACGAACTGCGGCGTCGCCTGGCTCGTGTAGTCCTGACTGTCCTCGATGATCCGGAACGACAGCCTCAGACCCCGCTGCCGCGCACCGTCGACGATCGCGATGAAGTTCGGGTCGTCCTGCCAGGCATAGTGCCCCTCGGTCGGCTCGAACGCCGACCACGGCATCCGGATGTACAACTCACCCGCCACCGAACGATACGGATCGACCTCACTCCAAAACGTAGCGGCATCCGGAAACGCACCACTCGTGCTCTCCATGTACAACTGCCAGCCCATCGCCGGGTTCTTCACCACACTCGTCGAATCAGCCTCCGGTACGACGGTGGTCCAGTCGGACAGCGGGGTGAGGCTGAGGTCATCGCAGTAGCCGGGGGCGGTTCCGGTGTCCTTGTCGCAGAAGACCGTGACCTGGGTGTTACTGGCGCCGGTGGTGAACTGGACGTCGGCCTCGGTGTAGGTGGCGGCGGTGACGGTCGCGATCTCACCGGGGCCGCCGTAGTTGTTCTTGATGCCCAGGACCATTGCCTCGCCAGCGGCTCCGGATTTGAGCCAGCCGGAGAGGCGGTAGGTGGTGTGAGGCTGGACGGTGACAACCTGCTCCGCTGAGGCGGGCGGTGCGATGATCTTCAGTCCGTAGCTGCCGGTGCGGGGGCTGTTGGAGCTGACCTGGGAGTTGTTCCAGGCGTACCACGGGGAGAGCGTCCCGGACTCGAAGCCGGGGTTCCCGATGAGGTTGATGGGTGGGGTTGGTGCCGCAGCTGCCGACGCCGTGGGGGTGACGACGAAGCCCGCGGCAATGGAGGTGAGCGCGAGAAGGACCAGGCCGATGGGTCTCCTGAGACGCGTGGAGCGTGAGGGTCTGCGCAGAGGATGGATCACTGCCGTTCTCCTGGGGTGGGGGTGACCGGAGGCTGTTGTGTCCGGTTGGCCGCCAGTCTCTTCTTCCACCTAAAGTGCGTCAAGAGAATGGACGAACCTTTAGATAAAATTGGCAGCTCATCCAATATATCCCACCTGTTTGGACCATCCTCTTGCCCTATCCTGCTTTACCGCAAAGAGTATGGCCGCAGCCAGGAGTGGCTACGGCCATGTGATAGAGAGTCACCTGCCCCAACGGGGTCGGTCTCGGTGACGGGTATCGCTGCAATGCGGTGGACCTGGTTGTTCACACAGGCCGCAGCGCCGGCGCGGCCGTGAGTGGATGTCGATGCCGGGCATCAGGTCGCGCAGGGCCCGGGTGGTCTGGTCGCGGCCCCATAGTTTTCGGCGGTAGTTGGCGTCGAAGGAAACAGTCGTGCCGTTGGCGCGAGCGCGGGCGACTGCGGTTCGCACCGTTTCGGCACCGGCATCGGCGGCGCTGTGGACCTGCTCGGCTGTGAGCACGGTGCCTGCGCTGATCAGTGTGTCGGGGCCAGCGGCTTTACGTGCGGCGGCAATGGCGTCGAGGCTGCCAGGCGTCGGGAGGGTGATCTCCAGGCAGCGCACTCCGCACTCGATGAGTGTGTGGACTGCGGGCAGCAGGTGGGGGCCGTCGCGAGCGCGGAGGATGGCGAGGAGCGGCTGCGCCCGCAGGGTCGGGCGCAGGTTCTGGGCAGGTGTGGTCATCAGGGCGTCCGGTTCGGGAAAAGGGGCCGCGGTAGGGCCTGGCCTGAGGCGCGCGTACGCCGACCCGGACGGTGAGCAGTTGCCCGGCTGTCGGCTGGGTCCGCAGGTCAGCCTGGGTAAGTCCATCGGCGGCTGTGGTGATGACGAGGGTGTCGTCGATGAAGCAGCAGGCAGTGGGGCGGCTGACGGGTGTGTGGACCACCGCGAGGAGGTCGCCTTCCGGGGAGTAGCGGTGGACTGCCCAGCCGTCCCACAGTGCGACCCAGATGCAGCCGTCGTCGTCGACGTCGATGCCGTCGGGGTCACCGTGCCCGGGTGGGAAGGTGATGAGCGGTCGGCGGCCGGTCACCTCCCCGTCGGCGTCCAGGGAGAGGACGTCGAGTCGATGGGTGGCGGTGTCGACGAAATAGGCCCGCGTGCCGTCAGGGCTCCATCCGATGCCATTGGAGATGGTGACGTCGTCCAGGATTGCGCGGACGGTTCCGTCGGTCTCCAGGCGCAGCAGGCGTCCGGCACCCTGGCGGACGGGTCGGTGCATGCTGCCGATCCAGAAGCGCCCAAGAGGGTCGCAGGCCCCGTCGTTGAAGCGGGTTCCGCGACCGGCCTCGGGGCGGGTGAGGACGGTCACGGTGCCGTGTTCGTCGAGGTGGCACAGCGCGTCGTCGGCGGCGACGATCCAGCCGGTTCCCGGGTCGGCGAGGGGGGTCAGAGCGCCCACCATGCCGCCGACGGGGTAGGTCGCGGTGAGGTTGAGGGCGCCTCGGGTCAGGCGACCGCGGTGCACCGTACCGGCGGGGATGTCGACCCACAGCAGTTCGCCGGTGCGGGAGTCGTGGCGGGGGCCTTCTGCGAGGACACCGCGGTACCCAGCCAGGGGTTGAGCGGTGAGGAGTGAGGTCATTTGCCGACTCCGACGGTCATGCCGGAGATCAGACGCTGACCGAGGACGACGAAGAGGATCAGGACGGGCACCATGATGATCACAACGCCGGCGAACATGCCTCCCCAGTCGCTTCCCTGGAACTGCTCCTGGTCGATGAAGGACAGCAGTGCGGCCGGAAGGGTGCGGTTCGGAGTGCTGGTTGTCATCACGATGGAGAAGAGGGTCTCGTTCCACGCGCTCAGGACCTGGAGGGTGAAGGCGGTGATCAGTCCCGAACGCGCCAGCGGTAGGACGACCTGGGTAAAGGTCCGCAGGGTGCCAGCGCCGTCGATCATGGCGGCCTCTTCGACTTCGAGCGGGAGTGACTTGAAGAAGCCGGTGAGGAGGTAGACGGTGAAGGGGATGGCCAGGCCGATATAGACGAGGATCAGGCCCTGGTTGCTGTCGAGGAGCTTGATGTGGGTGGCGGCCTGGGTTTTGGCGAGGGCCAGGTAGACAGGGATGACGAGGAGTTGGGCGGGTACGCCGATGCCGAGGGCGAACAGGATGGTCAGCGAACCGCCGATACGTCGTCGGCTGCGGGCCAGGGCGTAGGAGGCCGGGGCGGAGATGGCCACGGCGAGGGCGGCGGAGCCCAGTGACACGATGGTGGAGTTGACCAGGGCTTGGCCGAAGCCCCCGGTTTCCCAGGCCCTGGTGTAGTTGCTCCACTGGGGTTCGGTGGGCAGGTCGATCGGATGCTCGAAGATCGATTTGGTGTCGCGCAGGGAGGTCGTCACCATCCACACCAGCAGGAACAGGTCGACGACAACGATCAGCCAGATCACTGCGGTTCCCAGATGGCGTGGCCGGGGTCGGCCCAGTCGGCTCGATGCGATCACGAGGGACTCCTTGGGGTGGTTAGTTCTCGACCGTGTCGCGGCGCATGACGCGGCGCAGCAGTACGGCGACGACGGTGATCAGAACCAGGCTGGCCAGGGCGGCGGCCGAGGCTACGCCGAAGTCGTTCTGGGATTTGGTGGAGAAGCCGCTCTCGTAGACGTAGAGGGCGGTGGTGTAGCTCTGGACCGGTGGCTCCCCTCCGGTGCTGCCGCCGAAGACCAGGACCAGTTCGAATACCTTGATGGAGGCGATCGTCCAGAGCATGGCGCAGACGGTGACCACCTCCCAGGACAGCGGGAGGGTGATGTTGATGAATTTTCGCCAAGCGCCGGCGCCGTCGAGTTCGGCGGCCTCGTAGTAGTAGGGCGGGATCTGCTCGACAGCGGACATGAGGATGGTGGTGTAGAAACCGACGGCCGCCCAGATCAGCGTGGCCAGGATCATCATGTTGAGGTTGTTCACCGCCAACCATTTGGGCGGGTCGCTGACGCCGACGTAGCCAAGGAGTCGGTTGACGATGCCGTCGGGCTGGAAGAGCAGTCCGGTCATGACGCCGAAGACGAGCGGGTTGACCAGTACCGGGAAGAAGAGCACGTAACGGACGAACTTGCGGCCGGCCATGTCCCGCAGGAACAGGGTGGCGGCGAAGCTGACCACGAAGGTGAGCAGGCCGCCGACGACCAGGATGACACCGGTGTTCTTCAGGGCGGTGCGGAACACAGGGTCGTCGTACAGTCCGGCGTAGTTCTTCGTCCCGCGGTACGAGATCTGGCTGACTCCGTCCCAGCTGTGGAAGCTGAGCCACGCGCTGAAGGCGATCGGGGCAAGGAAGAAGACCGTGAAGAGCAGCAGCGCGGGGGCCAGGAAGGGCCAGAAGCTGCGGTTCCGTGCGCGTTCCAGAGGGCTGCTGGCCGCGGCCCGGCGCCGCGAGCGCCGGGCCGCCAGTACGGTCGGCGCCGCCCGGGTGGAGAGGCCGCTCGGCATCAGCCCTTGGCCTTCCAGTACGCGGCCGAATCGGCAGCGGTCTTGTCGACGAAGGTCGCCGCGTCGGAGGTGCCGAGCCACAGGCTGTTGAACGTGGGCAGTAGTGCCTTGTTGAGGTAGTCGTTGTCGAGGTTGTCGTCGGCCAGCCGGATCGGGTCGTCGTGGTACGAGGCGGCAGCGTCGGTGAGGGCTTTCGGCGCCGCGGTGTCGGTGCGCGACGTCATGTTGCCCGCGATGGTGGAGATGCCGGCGAGCTGCGACTTCTGCATGAAGTAGGTGATGAACTGCTCAGCCTGGGCGGCATGGGGAGCGTTCTTGGGGACGACGAAGCCGAAGGGTGCGATGTCCACTGCGTTGTTGTTCGGGTCGCTGGTGGTGGGGAAGTTGACGGAGCGGTAGTCGAAGCCGCTGGGGGCGTATGTAGCGGTCTCGGTGGGCAGCCAGCTGCCCATCAGGAAGAACACCGACTTGCCCAGGGCCCAGTTGTTCTGCTGCGCCGGATACTTGGTGGCGTCGTAGCCGCTGATCAGGTAGCCGCCCTTGATGAGCTGCTCCACCTCCTGGACGGACTTGAGCACCGCGGGCGCCTTCCAGGCGGCTCCGGTCTTGTCCGCAGCCAGGGTGGTGATGGACACCCCGTTGCGGTTGAGCAGGTAGTCGAGCCAGTACTGGGTGGCCCAGCCCTGGTCACCGTCGGTGCCGATGCACGCCTTGCCCGCGGTCTTGGCCTGCCGACAGATGGCGAGGAGGTCGCTGAACGTCTTCGGGGCGTTGGCGACCAGCGGGTCGGCCCCATTGTAGAAAAGGGAGATGCTGCTGACGGTGTAGGGGATCATCCAGGGCTTCCCGCCCTTGTCCTTGGGGATCAGGTTCATCAGCTTGGCCGGGATGACGTCGGAGACTTTGCTCCCGTCGCCCGTGTCCGTCGAAAGCACCGGCGACAGGTTGGTGGCCTCACCGTTGTCGCCCAGAGCCGGCTGCAGCTGGTCGAGGGACTGGTCGACCAGGTCGGGCTCGTTGCCGGACAGCAGGGCCGGCCCCACCTTGTCCAGGACAGAGCGGCCCTGCCATTGGACGTCGACCTTGATGCCCGTGCTCTTGGTGAACGAGTCGATCGACGCCTGCAAGGCCTTGGCCTGTGGCTCGGTCCGGTTCCACATCGACCAGTAGGTGAACTCCTTCGCTCCCGCCGAGGAGGAGTTGGAGGTTGTCGCCGTACACGCGCTGCAGACGAGCAGCGCGGCGAGGCCGGCCGCCGTCGAGGCGGTACGCCAGGTAGGCACTCTTCGCATGTCATGGCTCATTTCATAAGAGGGGGAGGGCTGTACCCGAAAGCGGGCGGTCAGCCAGGGTGGTTCATGCGGGGAACATCAGGCAGGGCGGGTCCACCGACCACGGCAGCTCCTCCGGGGCCCGGGGAAGAGGGTCGGCGGGTTCGAAACCCAGGTCCGCCCGACCCGGTCCGAGGTCCCAGAAGGACGCTGCATAGCGGGAGACGCCGAAGTAGACGCCTTCACCGACCCGGGTAGCGAGGGCGGCGAGCACCAGCGCGGACGCGTCGCGGTCCGACAGCCACATGGGCGCGTAGTCGCGCTCGGTCAGCGGCCAGCCGACGAGCCCGAAACGCAGGCTCACCACGGACGCCCCGGTGCGACGGGCATGGATACGACCAAGTGACTCCGCTGCGACCTTGGCCGCCCCGTACGGGCAGCACGGCTGCGGCAGTGCGCGGGGGTCGACCGGGTACGGGCCGTCACGATAGTTCAGGCCGGCTGCATGGGTGGAGCTGGCCAGTACCACCTTGGCCACGCCCTGCCGCTCAACTGCGGCGAGCAACTGCGCGGTCATCTCGATATTCGCCGACGCCCGCGCCCAATCCGCCCGGGGATCGGCCAGGGCAGCCAGGTGCAGGACAGCGTCGACCCCGCGAACCGCGCGGTCGAGCATGGCGGCGTTGCGCATGTCGGCGAACACCGTCTCCTCGTCGGCTCCGAGAAGCCCCGCGTCACCGGTGGGCAGCGACAGCGTCCTGAGTCGATAGTGGCCGCTCAACGCCGGCCGCAGCACACGCGCAACAGTTCCGCTACCGCCAGTGACAAGCAGCAGGGGTGGCATCCGAGTCACCTCCCGGTTGTGGACTGCCATTGACATCACTCTAGACTTCCCTCACCGCAGTTCGTCAAGACTCTGGACGCAGAACCGCAACAAGAGTTAACTTAGCCGCACCAAAGCGCCACACGGCATCAAGATATTACGGATTTGCGTACGAGCTATTGACGATTGCTGGGCGCTGACACGGTCACTTCCAGCAACCATCACTCCCAGACGCCAGCCAGTCCCGCACCTCGCCCGTCCTTTCGGCCCCCCCGAGCGGCCCGCACCACACGAACAGCCCAGTAGGCGCCTGACGCCCACCCCCTCTCAATCCACGGAGACAATGTGAAGATCACGAAGATGGAGACGTTCCCGGTCCCGCCCCGCTGGCTCTTCCTGCGGATCGAGACCGACGAGGGCGTCATCGGCTGGGGTGAGCCAATCGTCGAGGGCAAGGCCGAAACGGTCGCCGCAGCAGTCCACGAGCTGGCCGACCAGCTCGTGGGCAGCGACCCGCTGCGCGTCGAAGAACACTGGCAGCGCCTAACGAAAGGCGGTTTCTACCGCGGTGGCCCCATACTCTCCAGTGCCGTCGCCGGCATCGACCAGGCGCTTTGGGACATCAAGGGCAAGGCCTGCGGACTGCCGGTCCATGAGCTTCTCGGCGGTCCGGTGCGCGATCGGGTCCGCGTCTACACCTGGATCGGCGGCAGGGATGCCGAGGAACTGGCCGACTCGGCCCGCAGCGCGGTCGAGGCCGGATTCGACGCCGTGAAGTTCGGCCCAGCCGCTCAGCTCGCACCGCTGGACACCCCCGAACGGGTCCGCGACATCGTCGCGCACACGCAGGCGGTGCGCGAAGCCGTCGGAGACCGGATCGACATCGCGCTCGACTTCCACGGCCGCGCCAGCACCGCCATGGCGCGCCGGGTTCTGCCGCTACTGGAGGAGTACTTGCCGTTGTTCGCCGAAGAAGTCGTCCTCCCGGAGTATTCCGACGACCTCGGTGTCATCACCCGCAGCACCAGTATCCCCATCGCCACAGGCGAACGCCTGTATTCGCGCTGGGACTTCAAGGAGGTCCTCCGTTCGGGCGTGGCTGTGGTCCAGCCGGACCTCAGCCACGCCGGGGGCATCTCCGAAGTCCGGCGCATCGCCGCCATGGCCGAGGCGCATGACGTCCTCCTGGCCCCGCACTGCCCTCTGGGGCCGATCGCCCTGGCCGCAAGTCTGCAGATCGACTTCGCCACGCCCAACGTACTCATCCAGGAGCAGAGCCTGGGCATCCAGTACGGCGGCAACGAGCTGCTGGACTACCTCGTCGATCCGCGCGTCTTCGCCTTCCAGCAGGGCTATGTCGAACGCCCACTCGGACTCGGCCTCGGGATCGAAGTCGACGAAGCGGCCGTGCGCCGCGCCGCCGAAACCGGCCACCGGTGGCGCAACCCCCAACTCCGACACCGCGACGGCTCCTTCGCCGAGTGGTGAACACATCCAGAAGGACACGCCATGAACCTGTACCCGCGCCACAATGACCAGCCCGTGCCCACCGCCGCCTACCTGCGCTGCTATCCCTTCGACCGATGGGGCATGGCCAGCCACCGGTGGGCCCTGGAGGACCTCGCCGTCCAGCTCGGCCTCCCCACGCCCGTCCTGTACCTGGACAACGGGTACCACGGCCGCGCAGTGGGCCCCCATCTGCAGCGGCTCCAGCAGGCGATCGCCAACCAGCGCTTCACCACCCTGCTCATTCCGGGCCCGTGGGTCTTCCACCTCGACGACGCACGGGCCCGGCAGACCGTCCTGCACCTGGTAACCCTGGGCTGCACGGTTTTCGAGATGCCAGACAACTGGACAAGAGAGCCGATGGCACACCGACCTCATCCGGAGAGTGCGCAAGGAAATGAACAGAAAGATCGGATGGCCGCAGCATGAATGTTCACTCTCTTGACAAATATCTGGTAGGCGGACCTATCATTGGCCAATGACCTCGGAGAAGAACGGCTCGCTTCAGCAGCTGCGACGCAGCAACCAGGAACGACTGCTGTCTCTCCTGCTCAGCCACGGCCCGGCGCACCGCGCCGAGCTCTCCCGCCTCGCCGGAGTGTCGCGCACCACCGTCTCGACAATCATCGGCGAGCTCATGGAACGCAATCTGGTGATCGAGGGCACGGCCCCCACCGGCAAGCACCTGGACGGACGGGCACGTGAGGTGCTCACCATCAATCCCGCCGCCGGTGCCGCCGCCGGACTGGACTTCACGCTCACCGACATCTACGCCTACGTCACCGACCTCTCGGGTCGGCCACTGGGCACCGGCGGTACGGCCGTCCCCGGTGACGCCGACTGGACCGCGCGGATGACCACAGGACTCGAACTGCTGGACTCGCTGCTCGCAGAAGCCGGCCTCACCCAGGCGGACCTCATCGGCCTTGGCGTCGGCGTTCCCGGCCAAATCGAGCGCGCCACCGGAATCGTCGCCCCCTCCCTTCCCGGCCAGGCATGGGTGGGCGTCAACGTGCCCACCGAATTCGGCAAGCACGTGGCCGTCCCCGTGTTCGTCGAGAACAACACCCGCCTGGAAGCTGTCGCCGAGGTCATGCACGGCGCCGGGAGAGGAGCCAAGGACCTCTTCTACTTTGGGCTGTCCAGCGGCATCGGCACCGGTCTGATCCTCGACGGAGAGCTCTACCGAGGAGCGCTGGGCGGAGCCGGCGAGTTCGGCCACGTATCCGTCGACATCAACGGCGCCGCATGCCCCTGCGGCAACCGCGGGTGCCTCATCCAGTACGCCGCCGTCCCCGCCGTCCTCAATGCTCTTCGACCCAGCTTCGGGCCCCACGTCACCATCGACCGCGTGCTCCAAGCCACCGCGGACGGCGACCGCGCCTGCCTGGGAGTCCTTCACGACGTCGGGCAACTCGTCGGCCGCGCCCTCGCCAACATCTGCAATCTCCTCAACCCGGAACGAATCGTCGTCGGCGGCGAACTCGCCTTCGTCGGCGAACCACTTCTCGGGCCTATGCGCACCTCCCTGCAGCGCTACGCCATGGCCCTGTCCCGCCAGGTCGACCTGCGCCCAGCCGAACTCGACCAAGGAGCAAGGGCAGGTGCCCTGGGCGGCGCGGCCCTGGTCCTACGGGAGACCCCGGGGCTTGCCTCTGCGCTCCTGAGGGTAGTCGGCTCCGCCCGAGCCTGAGCTTGCCTCGAAGGGCAACGGCGACCCGCTCTGCTGGAGTGTCGTGAGGCCCGGGCTCGGGAGGATTAGCAGCACCAACTTCTGGGTCGCGGCGGGCAGGGCCGATTCGGCCCTCGGTGGGCAGCCGCCCTGCCTGAGGACCCGCTTCATGAGCCGGGGTGTGTGGTGAGCTGTCGCGTTTCCGCGGTCGCTCGTTCCCGCTGGCGCCAGGTTCCGGGCGGCTCTGCGTGGTGGCGGCGGAAGGCTGCGGCGAAGGCGAAGGGGGAACCGTAACCGATGGTGTCGGCGATCTGGGCCAGGGTGAGTTCGTCGACGCGCAGGTGGTCGCGGGCCAGGCTCATCCGCCATTCAGTCAGGTACTGCATGGGGGCCTGGCCGAGCGCGTCGCGGAAGGCCCGTGCGAAGGCAGCACGGGACAGACCGCTGACCGCGGCGAGTTTCGATGCGGCCGGCTGGCCGCAGGGCCCCCGCTGACGGCCGGCACCGCGTGCCCGGGGGCGGTGTGAAGCACCGCTGATCCGGCTGACAGTCTGTACACACGCATGAGTGCCGCTGGGTGTTCCCTGGGAACGCCCGCGGCAGGGGAGGGGCTGCCGGCGGCCGCCCGGGCCACCGCTTTGGTTCCCTTCGGCGTGACGACAGTTCGGCGTGACGACAGTGAAGACCGCCGACCGCACCGGTGGCGGTCGGCCAGCCATACGGAGAGCACAGTGCGGCAGCAGCAGTCCCGGAAGCGGGCGTCCTGGTCGAAGTCCACCTCGTCGACACGTCGGACGGGCGCTGTGGGCACCGGCGCGGTGGTTGTCGCCGCGATGGTGCTGGGGCTGGCCGGCTGCGACGGCTACAAGTCGACGTCCCCGGCCAGCGCCCGGGCGCATGCCTCCGGAGCCCCGGCCGCGTTCGCCACCGGTGCGGCCGGGCCGGTCGACTGCCGGCAGGCCAAGTGCGTCGCACTGACCTTCGACACGGGTCCGAGCCCGCAGACGCCGAAGATCCTGGCCATCCTGCGCCAGTACCACATGCACGCGACGTTCTTCCTGCGCGGCGACAACGCCCTGAAGTACGCAGACTTCACCCGGCAGACCGCCGCCGACGGCAATGAGCTGGAGACCCTGACCTGGAACCACCACATCCTCACCAAGATCAGCAAGGATGAGGTGCGGGACGAGATCGTCAGGGGCCGGGACGCCGTGGCCAAGGTGACCGGCGTGACGCCGACGCTGCTGCGCCCCCCGCAGGGCCGGACCAGTGACACGGTCACCGGGATCGCCCGCGACCTGGGCATGGCGGAGGTCGAATGGAGCGCGACCGGGTCCGACTACGCCACCAACGATCCGCAGCTGATCGCCAACCGGATCCTCAAGGACACCAGCCGGGACGGCATCATCCTGCTGCACGACTATGTGGACCCCACCAACCGCGGCTACAACGGGACGGTCGCCTCGATCCCGCTGATCGTTGCCAAGCTCCAGTCCGATGGCTACACCTTCGTCACCGTCTCCCAGCTGCTGGCCCCGGGGAAACCGCAGGCCGGCAAGGTCTACAAGTAGACGAACAAGGCAGGTGGGGCGGTGTGCCGGGCGGCGGGCGGATGATCTATAAAGAGCCTCCTGGATCCCGACGCGGAGTGCGGGATCCCATGACAGGAGCAACATGCGCGTTCGCATAGCAGTGCCGGTGCTCACCGGTGCTCTCGCCCTCGGTTTCGTCGCCGTTCCGACCGCGGCCTTCGCCACGACCGCCAAGCCGGTCATCACCAAGGCCGTCTCGCCGTCGACGGTCCTCGGCCTGGGCGGCACCATCACCCTCGGCGCGACGGTCACGGCGACCGATGCCTCCGGCATCAAGGCGATCTACGCCGAGCCCTACCCGCTGGCCCTGGTGAAGGAGTACGGCGGCGCTCCCACCGCGGCCGAGCTCACGTCGGACCCCGCCGACGACCTGCTCAAGGTCAAGTCCAGCACGGCCACCTCGCAGACCGCCGGCGTGCTGCAGACCGACAAGATCCCCACCAGCGCCAAGCTGCCGAACGATCTCGCCGGCACCTGGGGTGTCGCGGTGCTCGTCGTCGCCAATGACGGCTCCACCACCTTCAACGTCAAGGCCGCCACCTTCAACTGGAGGCGCGCCGACAAGCTGACCGCCAAGGTCTCCGCGACGCGGGTGCGCAAGGGCGCCAACCTGACCGTCAAGGGCCAGCTCAACCGGGTCAACTGGACCAAGCACGCCTACCAGGGCTACGGCGCGCAGCCGGTGCTGCTCGAGTTCCGCAAGACCGGCTCCAGCACCTGGACCAAGGTCAAGCAGGTCCGGTCCAGCAAGACCGGTGCCGTCAGCGCCACCGTCAAGGACAACGCCGGCGGCAGCTGGCGCTTCGTCTTCGTCGGCAACAGCACCAGCGGCTCCGTGTCCTCCGCGCAGACCTGGGTCGGCCTGAAGTAACCCCCGCCGCCTCGCCGCACACAGCCGGTCGCGACACGATCCCGTCCGACCGGCTGTGTCGGTCGTCCTGACGGGAAGGTGTCCCTGCGGGCAACGTTCCGTGCCGGGGGCAGAACATTGGCCGAAGTCCTTCAATCGACGAAACGTCAGCTGCAAGGGTGGGCACACCCGGTCCGCAACCCCATGCCGGGGCCGCCCTCGAAGGAGCACGTATGTCCCTGCCGGTATCCCTCACCCGTCGGGCCAGGACCACGGCCGTGGTCGGCGCGCTGCTGCTGGCCTCCCTCGGTGCCCTGCCCGGGGCCGAGGCCCGGGCCGCCGGGCTGCCGAAGCCTCCGGCCGCGCTCGGCTGCGGCGCCCACGGCTGGATCCAGGGCTACAGCGACGCGCTGAACAAGCTCGCGGTGGACGGCGACACCGTCGGCGGCCTGTCCGCACTGAGCTGGGACGCCCGGCGCCACGCCTACGGCGCCGTGGTCGACCACAGCGCCGGCGAGCTGGCCAAGATCTGGTTCTTCAAGAACGCGGACAGTCCGCGGATCGTCGGCAGCCTGGTGCTGCGCAAGCCGGACGGCACCGCCTACGACGCGAGCGACTTCGACGGCGAGGGCCTGACCGTCCTGGCCGACGGCGACTACCTGGTCAGCTCCGAGACCGAGCCCTCCGTCCGCGACTTCAACCGCCAGGGCGTCGAGCAGTTCGCCCTGGCCGTCCCGGCCCGGTTCCTGGTCGCCCCGGCGGGCCAGGCCACCTCCAACGCCACGCTGGAGGGCCTGAGCGTCTCCCCGGACGGCCGCACGGTCTACGCCGCCATGGAAGGCGTGCTCAGCGGGGACGTCAACAGCAGCACCGGCAACGCCGACGACCGCCGGATCCTGGTCTACCGGCGCAACCACCACGGCGGCTACGACCTGGTCAAGCAGGTCGGCTACCGGCTGGACCCGGGCAACCGGATCTCCGAGGTCGCCTCGTACGGCTCACACGGCCTGCTGGTACTCGAAGCCGCCTACACCGCTGGCTACGGCAACACCGTCCGGGTCTACGCCGCCAAGGACGCCCTGCACTCCCCCGACGTCACCGCGGTCGGCGACCTCGGCGACGCCCCGGCCAAGTACCTGGCGAAGAAGTCCCTGCTGGTCGACGTCGGCCAGTGCCCGTCGCTCGGCGCGACCTCCCCCGAGCAGCAGCCCGACCCGATCCTGGACAACTACGAGGGAATGACCCTCGCCCCCGGGTCGGCCAGGTCCGGGATCAGCGAACTCCTGCTCATCAGCGACGACAACTTCTCGGCGGCCCAGAACACCCGGGTCCTGCGCCTTGAGGTCAAGCTCCCCTGACCCGTGCTCCTGATAGGTTCCGGTGATGAGCGAGCAACTGCCCGACGGCGGAAACGAGTTGTCACCCTCCGAGATCGACGCCCTCGACGCCAGGTGGGCCCACTACTGGACCCCGGGCGAGGTCGCGGGCCGGCTGGCCGGCCTCGCCGCCCCCTGGTACGTGGCCGGGGGCTGGGCGCTGGACCTGCTCCGCGGCAGCCAGAGCCGCGAGCACGAGGACATCGAGATCGGCATCCCCGCCGCGAGCTTCCCCGAGGTGCGCGACCGCTTCCCCGGACTCGTCTTCGACGGGGTGGGCAGCGGCCGGATCTGGGAGGACGCCGCACCGGACGTGCTGGCCGCCGTCCACCAGACCTGGCTGCGCGATCCGGCCAGCGGCGACTACCTGCTCGACGTGTTCCGTGAACCGCACGACGGCGACACCTGGATCTGCCGCAGGGACGAGACCATCCGTTTTCCCTACCACACCATCATCCACCGCACCGGCGACGGCATCCCCTACCTGGCGCCCGAGCTGGTCCTGCTGTTCAAGGCCAAGCACGTCCGACCCAAGGACCAGGCAGACTTCGACACCACCGTCCCCCTGCTGACGCCGGCTCAGCGCGCCACCCTGGCCGAACTGGTCGCCCTTGTCCATCCGGGACACGCCTGGCTCGCGGAGCTGTAGGACCCCGGTGGTCACGGGATGCGGTCACCGGATGCTGCTTGCGGCCGTGGCCTTCCCGGTCAGGGTGAGCAGTTCCCGGAGCACATGCGCGGAGATGTCGGCGAGGGATCGCTGCTCGCCCTCGCGGATCCAGTGGGTGAAGGAGATCACAAAGACGGTGATGCCCGACTCCGCGGCCAGGGTGGCGGCGAGTTCGTCGACGCCGCGTGCGCGGAGGGCGTCGGCGAGGGTCGTGGCAAGGCCGGCCATCTTGTGCGATTCGCGTTCCTGCAGCGCGGGGTTCTGTTCGATCACCGTTTGCCGCGTGCGGGAGTGGGGCCGGCGCTCGTCCGGGAACAGGGACGCCGCGGACCGCAGGGCGCAGGCGACGATCTCGAACGGGGACGCCCCCGGTGCCGCGGCGTCCACGCCGACCAGGAACGCCTGGACGAACATGTCCTGTCCGTAGAACAGGACCTCGCGCTTGTCGCTGAAGTGACGGAAGAAGGTGCGCTCGGTCAGGCCGACGGACTGGGCGATCTCGGTGGCGGTCGTCTGCTCGTAGCCGCGGGTGGCGAACAGCTCGAGCGCCGCCTCCTGCAACCGCTCCCGAGTTCCTGGTTCCCAACGCGCCATGTGATCGAGTGTAGCGATGTCAGTGACTGACGTAAAAGGGAGTAGGCTATGTCTGTGACTGACATCAGTCACCGCTCCCCACCACCAGGAGATCACCATGCACGTTTTCGTCACTGGAGCCTCCGGCTGGATCGGCTCCGCCACGGTCGACGAACTGCTCGCCCAGGGCCACCAGGTCACCGGGCTGGCCAGGTCCGACGCGTCCGCCGCCGCCCTTGAGGCGAAGGGCGTCCACGTCCGCCGCGGGGACCTGGACGACCTCGACAGCATCCGCGCCGGCGCCGAGGCCGCCGAGGCGGTCATCCACCTCGCGAACAAGCACGACTTCGCCGACCAGGCCGCCTCGAACGCGGCCGAGCGGGCCGCCGTCCAGACCATCGGCGACACGTTGGCGGGCAGCGGTCGTCGTTTCCTGGTCGCCTCGGGCGTCGCCGGCCTCGCCCAGGGCCGGCCCTGCACCGAGGACGACGCGTCCTCGGCCCACGGCCCGGACTCCCCGCGCGGCGGGAGCGAGAACCTGGCGTTCGATTTCGTCGACCGCGGCGTGCACAGCGTGGGCCTGCGCTTCTCGCCCACCGTGCACGGCGCCCGTGACCACGGGTTCATCGCGGTCATCGCCGCGGTCGCGCGCGAGAAGGGCGTCTCCGGCTACCCCGGTGACGGGACCAACCGGTGGGCCGCCGTGCACCGGTCCGACGCCGCCCGGCTCGTCGCCCTCGGCCTGGAGAAGGCGCCCGCGGGCGCCCGGCTGCACGCCGTCGCCGAGCAGGGTGTCCCCACCCGCGAGATCGCGGAGGCGATCGGCCGCGCGTTCAGCCTGCCGGTGGCCTCGATCGCCGCCGAGGACGTGCCGGACCACTTCGGCTGGATCAGCCACTTCTTCGCCATGGACCTGCAGGCGACCAGCGCCGGGACGCGGGAGCTGCTCGGCTGGACGCCCACCGGACCGACCCTCGTCGAGGACATCGACGCCGGGGCGTACTCGGCGCACTGAGCGCGGCAGCACACCGTGAGGTCACCGGCGGCCGCCGGCGCGGCGGTCGTCGGCGAGGGAGGTCAGCGGGCCGTACTCGTGGGCGAGCTGTTGCCAGGTCAGCGCCTCGCCGCAGCGGGCCTCGTGGTGTCCGGGGTCGAAGTTCGGCATGGTCCAGGTGCCGGGGCCGGGGTGCGCAGCCACAGGTCGCCGTCGCCGTCGACCACGGTCTGCGGGACCGGGGCGGGCTCGGTCTGGTCGGTGGGGGCCCAGGTGGCCCGGCCCGGGTGCGAGGCGCGGCGCAGCTCGGTGGCAGCGATCTGCGCGGCGAAGTCGCGGGCCGCGGTCTCGACGACGGCCTCCACCGACGCGAGCCGGTAGGCGTCGGCGAGGTTGGGCAGGGCGGCGGCCTGGTTGCGCTTGGAGCTCATGAGGGTTCCCTCCCGGTGAGGCGTCACGTCCGTTGTGACACCTCGGATAAGGGGAGGTTATCCGTGGTCAGTGACCCTCCCGAGCCACTCCTCGCCGACGCGCCCGGGATTGCCCCGGTACCGCCGGCCCTGATACCTGCTGCGTCGGGGAGTCGACCCTGCGGGAACCGGCCTGCACCGTTGTCCCTGCCCGCAGGGTCCGACCCGGCTCGACGCCGGCCCGCTCACGGGGTCAGACCGGGTCCCCCACCCGTCCCATCGCCTCGATCTGCGCCTCCGGCACATAGGCCGGAGGTACCTCGCGGCCTCGGCCCAGGTGGTTGAAGACCAGGTTCAGGGTGATCGCCAGCAGGCAGCCCGCGGAGATTCCCGAGTTCAGCACAGTCGCGATCTGCTGCGGGAAGGCCTGGTAGAAGCTGGGGTAGGCGATCGGGAAGATGCCGAAGGCGAGGCTGACCGCGACGATGATCGCGTTCGACCCCGCACTCAGGTCCGCCTTGCCCAGCGTGCGGATGCCCGCCACTGCCACCGATCCGAAGAGCACCACGCCCGCCCCGCCGAGCACCGGTTGCGGCACCAGCGAGACCAGCCCGCCGACCACCGGCAGCAGACCCATCACCACGAGGAAGACACCCGCCAGCGCCACCACGAAGCGGCTGCGGATCTTGGTGAGCGCCACCAGCCCGATGTTCTGGGCGAAGGCCGAGCAGATGAAGCCGTTGAAGAATCCGCCGAAGGCCGTCGCCAGCCCGTCCGCCCGCAGGCCGCCGGCGATCGTACGGCTGTCGGCCGGCCGCTCGACGACCTCACCGAGCGCGATCATGTCGGCGGTCGACTCGGTCATGGAGACCACCATCACCACCAGCATCGAGACGATCGAGGCGGCTTCGAAGCGCGGCGCGCCGAAGGCGAACGGGTGCGGCAGTTCGAAGACCGGCAGGCTGCTGAGCGCGTGCGCGTCCACCTTGCCCAGGGGAATGGCCGCCAGGGTGCCCACCAGCAGGCCGAGCAGAATCGAGATCCGCTGCAGGAAGCCGCGCAGAAAGCGGTTGAAGACCAGGACGGCGAGCAGGGTGAGCCCGGCGAGGCCCAGGTTGGCCGGCGAACCGTAGCCGGCAGCCTGGGAGTCGCCGCCTTGCGCCCAGTTTCCGGCGACCGGCAGCAACGAGACCCCGATCAGCGTGATCACCGTACCGCTGACCACGGGCGGGAAGAATCTGACGAGCCGACAGAACACGGGTGCGAGCAGGAAGCAGAAGACGCCGGCGACCATGGTGGAGCCGAAGATCAACGGAAGCGCCGCCCCCTTCTTCGCCTCGATCACGGCGAGGATCGGCGAGACCGTGGCGAAGGAGACTCCGTTGACGAACGGCAGTCGCGAGCCGACCCGCCAGACCCCCAGCGTCTGCAGCAGGGTGGCGACGCCCGCGATGAACAGACTGGCCGCCAGCAGGGTGGTGAGCTGGGCCGGAGCCAGGCCTGCCGCGGCGCCGATGATCAGCGGAGGCGCGGCCACGCCGGCATACATGCTGGCGACGTGCTGAAGCGCGACGGTCGCCATCCTGCCCGGCGGCAGCAGTTCGTCGACAGGGTGCTGTGGCGTCCCGGACTTGAGGAGTGTTGCCTGACGTCCCATGGAAAGCTACCTCCGCATCTGAAGTGGCTTCGGGCCCGGGAACGACAGCCGACAGACGGGACGGCGACGCTGGGACGACCCTGGCGGACGGCGGTGCCGTCGCCCACCGTCTCGAACCCGCGGCGAACAGGCTCGACCCATGAGTGGATCCGCGATACGGAACTTGAATTCCGATGCTCGGATTTCAACAGAATGTAGAAACCATCGCCCGTCGTGTCAATAGCTCTCATCGGATCATTGCCGATCACATCCGGATCTGTAGGTTCCTCCAAGCGCGCCGAGGTTCCGGAGCCCGGCCGGTCCTTCAGAAGTTGAACTCTGCACTCCTTCTTGACGATGAGTCAGATCGGATTGAGACTGCCTGTTTGAGAGCGCTTTCAAGGCGCTGATTCCAAGGCTCGAACCCGATCTGGCGTTCACTTGCCGAACCCATGGGACCCCCATGCCCCGGGCCGGCGCATGCCCACCCCCCACCCGAGAAATACGAGGTTCGCCATGACCTTGTCCTCCCCCGCGGTACCGGTCGGGCGCAGACGCGCTCTGCTGGCCGTCGTCACCGCGATGCTCCTGCTGCTCAGCGGCCTCATCGCGCTGATGACCTCCAGCGGCAAGGCCGCCGCAGCGGTGCCCGGCGCACCGACCGGCTGGACCACCGTGTTCAGCGACGACTTCAACGGCCCCGCCGGCAGCAGCCTCAACCGGACCAACTGGCTCTACGACATCGGCACCAGCTACCCCGGCGGCGCCGGGAACTGGGGCACCGGTGAACTGGAGTCGGCCACGGACTCCACCCAGAACGTCTACCTCGACGGCAGCGGCCACCTGGTGATCAAGCCCATCAAGGACGCCTCCGGCCACTGGACCTCGGGCCGGGTCGAGACCCAGCGCACCGACTTCGCCCCTCCGGCCGGCGGCATGCTCCAGATCAGCGCCTCCCTGCAACAGCCCAACCCCCAGCACGGCCTGGGCTACTGGCCCGCCTTCTGGGCGATGGGCGCCGCAGCCCGACCGGTCAGTGCCACCAACTGGCCCAGCATCGGCGAGATCGACATCATGGAGGACGTCAACGCGCTCAGCCAGCACTCCACCACGTTCCACTGCGGCGCGTGGGCCGGGGAATGCCACGACCCGGACGGCATCACCAGCAACCTGCAGGCCTGCCCCGGCTGCCAGACCGCCTACCACACCTACTCGGCCGTCCTGGACCGCACCAACACCTCCGCGGAACAGCTGCGGTTCTACCTCGACGGGGCGCTGACCTACACGGTCAGTGAGAACCAGGTCTCCGTCGCCACCTGGCAGGCAGCCGTCGACCACGGCTTCTTCGCCATCTTCGACGTCGCCATCGGCGGCTCCTACCCCAACAAGGTATGCGCCTGCACCTCCCCCTCGGCGGACATCACCTCCGGCGCGGGCATGAGCGTCGACTGGTTCGCCGTCTACCAGACCAACGGATCAGGCGGCACCACCACCGGCGGCACCACCGGAGGCACGACGGGCGGCACCACCGGGGGCACCACCGGCGGAACCACGGGCGGCACGACCGGCGGTACGACCGGCGGTACGACAGGTGGCACCACCGGCGGCGGGACGACAGCGCCCGACTACACCGCGGGCGTGACGAAGGTCAGCACCTCCCAGGCCCTCATCTCCTTCACCCCCACCACCGCATCGCAGTACGTCGACGTCCACTACCTGGTCAACGGAGCGGCCCAGCAGAACTTCCGGATGACCAACAACGGCGGCACCTGGACGCAGACCGTCGGCGGACTGTCCGCGGGCAACGTGCTGACGTACTGGTTCACCTACGAGAAGAACGGCCCCCAGTACGACAGCCCGCACTACACCTACACGCAGAACTGAGCACACCGATCCTGTCGGCGATCCCGCTGACGACCGGACGTGGCTACTGCTGAGCCACGTCCGAGGGGATCTCGCCGGTCGGGACGCCGCCGCCGCTGGACGGATCCGTCGTGGTCGTCGGATCCGGAGGTCCGGTGGCGGTGGGCGGTGCCACGGATGGCGACGGTGGAAGAGCAGGGGGTGTCGTGGTGACGGACGCCGCGCCGGTGCCGGCGCCGGCAGACTGGCTTGACGGGACCGCGGTGACGGTGCTGTCGGACGGATCGGGCGATGCCGCACGCACCGGCGCGAGCCGCCGGCCTGGTGCGGTGGGATCCGTCCGGTCAGCTTTCGCAGGAACGGCGGACCGAACGGTGGCCGTCCGGGTCGGGGTGACCGTCGGAGCCTGGCTTGCGTCCGTCGGAGCACCGGACAGTCCCAGGATGCCGATCGTGCCCGCGATCAGCACGACCGCGGCAGCGCCGCCCGCGAGGATCAGCGGCCCCCCACCTGGCCGACCCGTCCTGCGTACCGACGCCTTCGCCTGCGCCGCGGAAGGGACCGGCACCCCGAGGGGGCCCGGCAGGGCTCGCAGGTGGGGCCGGGTCGGGTGGGCAGGCTCCTGGTCCCAGTGCTCCAGCCAGGCGCCGACCTCCGCCGCGGTGGGTCGGTGGTCCGGGTCCTTGGCCAGCAGGTGCAGGACGTAGCCGGACAGGCTGACCGGGATCTCAGGACGCAGGTGGTGCGGTGGGACCGGTTCGGTGTGGACGTGCTGGTACAGGGTGGCCGCGGGGACATCGCCGTGGAAGGGGGATGCGCCGGTCAGGAACTGGTAGAGCACGCAGCCCAGCGCGTAGACGTCGCCGGCGGGAGTGGCCGGGTGGCCGAGGGCGACCTCCGGGGCGACGTAGCCGGCCGTTCCCATGATCTGCCCGTCCCCGGTCAGTGCCGCGGCCGTCGTGGTGTCCTGGGTGAAACGGGCGATGCCGAAGTCGGCGATGCGGATCCGGTCCTGGTCGTCGAGCAGCAGGTTGCCGGGTTTGATGTCGCGGTGCACGACCGCGTGCGCGTGCGCCGCGGCCAGACCCCGCGCGACCTGGGCGCCGAGCGCGGCGGCGCGGCGGGGGGACATCGCGCCGCCGGTCTCCAGCACCTCGGCACAGGACCGGCCGTCGACCAGCTCCATGACCAGGTAGAAACGCTGCCGGTCGGTCCCGAAGTCGTAGACTCCGACCACCTGGGGGTCGTTGAGCTGGGCGGCGGTGCGGGCTTCCAAGGTGAATCTGGCGGCTGTCAGCTGGTCCTGGACCGCTTCACGAAGGACCTTGACGGCCACCGGTCGCCCCAGCTGCTCATCGTGTCCCCGCCAGACCTTGCCCATACCGCCGCGGCCGATCACCGTGTCCAAGCGGTAGCGACCGCCCAGCACCAAGGGCGCCGGGGTCGCCCTCGCGGTGCCGTCGCTCTCCTGGTCGCCGCTGTCCTGGCCGTCGTGTATCGCCATGGTGCGGCACCTACCCGCGTGCGGGCCGATCAGGCTCCACGGAAATGTGCTATCCCTGGGTTCGCCACCAACCGTCGATCGGAAGAGGCCCACCCCGTGGAACCGACCGCCAACAGTCCCGCCCCGCGCGTCACCGCCGCAGACCTTCGTACCCTTCTGGGCTCCTCCGCCGAACGCCCGGTTCTCTACATCAGCTACGGCGAGGACACCGAGGCGGAGTTGGACGTGTGGGCCGCGGGGCTGGTCCCCGAAGCCGACATCGTCCTCACCCGGGCGGCTGCCGTCGACCTGCTCGGCGAGGAACCCGAGGACGAGGCCGTCGCGGCGTCCCTGCCGAAGATCCAGGAAGCCGTGGACCGGGTGATCTCGCTCCGGGACAGGTGAACTCGCGCACAGGGCAGTGCCGGCGGGCCTCCGCGCGGGGCGGCCTCCAGCAGGTATTCGCCGCAGCAGTCCAGTGACGCCGAGCGGCTAATATGCCAGTCGGCCCCTTCGTTGCATCGACCACGCAACGCTGGGCAGACGCATACCAGGAGATGTTTCCGGGCGAGGGGTACGGCACCGCATGGCGAGTCCCCAGGAACCGTTCCCCCTCTCCCGGGCAAGCTACTCCCTGAACGGGATGAGCGGCTGCATCGCCACCGCACGTCAACTCGCCGGTGCCTTCCTGGGCACGCAGTCGCAGGCCGGGGCGGACGCTCTGCTGCTGGTGAGCGAACTGGTCACCAACGCCACCCGGCACGCCCCCGGGCCCTGCGAGCTGAGCCTGTCCGACGACGGCACCCAGTGGACCATCGCCGTCAGCGACACCAGTCCCGCCATGCCGCAACCGCGCGCGCCCGACCTGGTGGCGGGAGGCGGCGGCTTCGGCTGGCACCTGCTGCAAACGCTGGCCGCCACCGTGCAGCTGACCCCGACCGAGGACGGCGGCAAGACGGTCACCGCCACCGTGCCCTACCCCGACCGCAGTACCGCCCCCTGAGAACGCCCACCCACACCGGCGCCCAGGTCCGGCGCGCAAACGCGTGCCTGTGCCCGCGTTCGGAGAAGGAGATCACCGATGGCCCGCAGCGCTGGACTGCAGGAACCGGCCCGGCTGCCCGAACTGCCCGCGGCCGTGTTCGACCCGGCCCGGCTGGACGCGGTGGCTGACTCCGGACTGCTCGACACTCCCGCCGAGGACAGGTTCGACGACCTGACCAGACTCGCGATGGCGATCACCAGCACGAGCAAGGCGTTCTTCACCGTCGCCGACGGACACCGCTCGTTCTGGAAGAGCGCCATCGGCGTCGACACCGCGGCGGGACGCCAGAACGACATCCGCCACAGCCCCTGCCATCTGCTGATCGGCACCGGACAGCCGCTGATCGCCGAGGACGCGGTCACCGACGTCCGCATCAAGGACCTCGCCGCCATCGGCGCACTGGGCATCGGGGCCTGGGCCGGCTACCCGGTGCTCTCCCCCGACGGCCACGTCCTGGGCGGGTTCTGCGTGGTCGACGACCGGGCCCGCCCCTTCACCGCCGCCCAGCGCGAATCGCTGCAGACCCTCGCCCGCTCCGTCTCCTCCGAGATCGCCCTGCGTCAGGCCCTGCGCCAGGCCATCGCCTCAGGACAGGCTTCGGCAGCGCTGGCGCGCACCCTGCAGGACAGCCTGCTGCCGCCGAGCCTGCCGACCGTGCCCGGCCTGGACGTGGCCGCGGTCCACCTGCCGGCCCATGCCACCGGTGCCGAGATCCTGGGCGACTTCTACGACCTGTTCCACACCCGCGGCACGAGCTGGTGCGCGGTGCTGGGCGACGTTTGCGGCAAAGGCGTCGAAGCAGCCAAGGTCACCGCCCTGGCCCGCTACACCGTACGCACCGAGGCCACTCAGCACCCGCGCCCGGCCACGGTGCTGCGGCGGCTGCACCACGCCATGGTCGATCAGCAGGTCAGCGACCGCTTCCTGACGGCCGCCATCGCCACCTTCCGGCTTCACAGCGACGGTCGGCTGACCGGCCGCTACACCAGCGCCGGCCACCCGCCGGGGCTGATCCGCCGCATGAACGGCACGGTCGAAGAACTCCAGACGCCCGGCACCATGCTCACGACCTTCCTGGCGCCCGAACAGATCCACCTGAGCGAAACCCTCTTCACCCTGCACCCGGGCGACGCACTCCTGCTCTACAGCGACGGCATCACCGAAGCCCGGGACAGCAACCGCGGCCAACTGTTCGGCGAGGACCGCCTGGCCGCAGCGCTGGCGCAGACAGCAGCCCCAGCACTGGACGCAGGCGCCACCCTGGCGCACCTGTGCGGTGTCGTCGCGGAGCACACCGGCGGCTACGCCGTCGACGACACCGCCCTCCTCCTGCTCCGCGTCCCCGGGAGGACGGTGCGCGGATCGAGGTAGGCATGAGGTCTAGAAGGTCGCCAGCGCCAGGTCCGTCGTGTCGTAGAGCGGGCTGGTCAGGCTGATGCCCGTCAGGTCGAGAAGCCGTCGCACCGCCGTAGCGGGAGCCGCCAGCAGGAGCCGGCCCTCGTGACGCGCCATTTCCGACCGTGCACGGAGCACGCTGTTCAGGCCGGACGAATCCATGAACGGCACCTGTGCCAGATCCAGCACGATGTACCGCCGCCCCTGCACCACCAGGGCAGCCAGTTGGTGCCGCAGCACGGCCGCGGTGTCCGCGTCGAGTTCGCCACTCACCGCCACAACCGCGCGATCCTCACCGTGCACTGTGGTACTGACAGCCAGGACGTCGGAATCCGAGGACATGGCGCACCTCCATCGATGTGAATACAACGTCTCCCGGCTGCCCCGAAATCTCCCGGCCACACCCCGTACCGCGGGTGGCTCATCGTTCGGTCCAGGTCTCGCTGCCGCTGCCGTTGCAGTCGTAGATGTCGGCCGTTGCGCCGTTGGCGACCGAGGCGCCGGTGACGCTCAGGCACCTGCCCGACTGGGTGCCGACGATGGAGCCCCCGGCGTTGACGGTCCAGGCCTGGTTGGCCGCACCGGTGCAGGCAGAGATGTCCACGCCGGCAAAGTTGGCTGTCGCACTGCCGCCGACCTCAAGGCATTTGCCGGAGAGTCCGCCGACGATGCTGTTGTTCGGGCCGAGCGTCCAGCTCTCGCTGCCGCTGCCGTTGCAGTCGTAGATGTCGGCCGCGGCCCCGCTCGCGGTCGAACCTCCGGTGACGCTCAGGCACTTGCCGGACAGCCCGCCGACGATGGTCGTGCTGGTGCTGCCGGCTCCGCCGAGGGTCAGGATCGCGGCGCTGCCGGCCGGAACGGTGACGGTCAGGGTGCTGCCGTTGACGGCCACCGGGGTCGTGGTCGGGGCGGGCAGGGTGCCGTCGGCCTGGACCGTCTGCCCGCCGAGGGTGACGCCGGTGGTGGCGGTCAGGCCGCTCGCGGTGAGGTTCACCCGTCGGCCCGTGGTGTACGAGGCGCCGAGGTTCAGCTGCAGGGTGGTGGCGGCGTTGGCGGCCGGGTCCTGTACGTCGTCCAGCACCACGGTCATCGTTCCGTCGGGGTGCTTGACGGCGTAGGTGCGGACGGTCGCCCAGGCGGGGTTGTCGACGTTGAGGAAGCTTCCGGCGCCGATCTGGTGCACGGCGGCCAGTCCGTAGTACTCCGGTTGCGCGGCGAGCGTTCCGGCAGCCGCGTCGGCCGCGGTCGGGGCGCACAGCGGGGTGTAGTACATGAAGAGCGGCTTCGGTGCGTTGCACTGGATCACGGTGCCGTGCATGTAGTCGCCGGCCACGCCCTCGCGGGCCAGGTCCAACTGCTCGTCCACCTCCCAGAGCGCCGAGGCGAAGACGTTGCTCACGCCCTGCTGGCCTTCGCACACCACCGAGTTGCCCTCGTCGATCACCGCTGGGACGCCGAGCTTCGCGGCCTGGGCGACCGCGCTGACCGCGACCCCGGTCTCGGCGTTGCGCACGCTCGTGCCGAGCAGGGCGGCGATGGTCGGGTTCCCGCCGCAGGTGCTGGAGGTGAGCGGATAGTAGTGGCTGGTCAGTTCGTTGACCGCGGGGTGGGCGGCCACGAAGGCGTTCTGCAGGGCGCTGGTGGCGCCCGTGGCGTCGGAGCCCTCGATCGGCACACCGGGGGCCGCCTTGTTGATGGCCGCGGTGTAGGCCTTGAAGTCGGTGAGGTACTTCGCGGTGTTGCCGGAGTACTGGGGGTACAGGTCGGGTTCGTTGCCGATCTCGATGGCCTGCAGGGACGAGCCGAGCGCGGTGGCCGCGTGCGCCGCCTCGTCGGCCGCCCTGGCCGCGTCGTACTGCTTGAGGTTGACGCCGAGAATGACCTTCCAGCCGCTGGCCTTCGCCAGGGTGTTCAGCGCCGTGAGGTCGGCGGGGGTGATGGTGGCCGTGGACCACGACGGCGGGGTCTCGCCGCTGGAGGTCCAGTACGTCTGGTCGACGGTATTGCCGCCGATCCGCATCACCGAGGTGCCGAGGGTCCTGAGGTGGGCGGCGAGGTTGCCCGAGGTGAAGCCGGGCAGCGCGAGGTCGGATGCCTCGAACGAGAGGCCGAGCGAGCCGCCGGTCAGCGCGGTCCCGGTGGTCGTCGGGGCGATGGTGACCACCGGAGGCGCCGCCGCGGACGCCGTACCGGCCGGACCGGCGACGACCGCCGCGAGGACCAGTCCCAGCACGAACAGGCCTGCCTGGTACGGGGATCGGCCGCACAACCGGTGGCGCCTGGGTGCTGGGAACACGGCTCGCTCCTCCATCGTCCATGGAATTCATATATATGAACCATCGTCATATTGATGAATCAGCGACACCTTAAGTGCCTCCTGAACGGCCGTCAACGGTTGTGACAGGAGCGGGTCAGGCTTGGGATGCCTTGAGGGCCTGCTCGAGGTCCTCCCACAGGTCCTCGATGTCCTCCAGCCCGACCGAGAGACGCAGCAACTGCTCGCTGATGCCGGCGGACACGCGGTCCTCCGGGGCGACGATGCGGTGGCTGATCGAACCCGGGTGCTGGATCAGTGTGTCGACACCACCGAGGCTGACCGCAGGTGTGATCAGCCGGACCGCGGCGATCAGCGCGTGCGGATCGCCCACCGGCTCGAAGGACACGATCGCCCCGCCTCCCCGCATCTGCCGCTCGGGACGATCGGCGGCGAGCCCGGGGTAGTGGACGCGGGCCACCGCGGGATGGGTCGAAAGCCGCTGCGCCAGCTCGGCGGCGGTGGCAGCGGCGGCAGCCACCCGCACCGGCAGCGTCGACAGCCCGCGCAGCAGCAGGTAGCCGGAGAGCGGATGCAGCACCGCCCCGGTGGCGAAGCGGATCTGACGCAGGGTGCGCGCGTACGGCTCGTCACAGGCGACGATGCCGCCCAGGACGTCGCCGTGGCCGCCGAGGAACTTCGTGGCGCTGTGCAGGACCACGGCGGCGCCCAGGTCGGCGGGGCGCTGCAGCACCGGAGTGGCGAAGGTGTTGTCCACCAGCAGCGGAACGTCCCCGCACGCGCGCGCCAGGGCTCGCAGATCGACCTCCGCCAGGGTCGGGTTCGCCGGTGTCTCGACGATCACGAACGCGGTCTCCTCGCGCAGCGCCGGGGCGATCTCCTCCAGCGAGCCGACCCGGGTGACCGTGGTGCCCAGCAGGCCCGATCCCAGCAGGTGTTCGCTGGTGCCGTACAGCGGCCGCCAGGCCACCACGTGCGTCCGGCCCTGCGCCACGCCGGCCAGCAGGCAGGCAGTGAGCGCGGCCATGCCCGAGGCGAACGCCACGGCGGCCTCGCACCCCTCCAGGTCGGCCAGCGCGTCCTCGAACCGCGCGACCGTCGGATTGCCCACCCGGCCGTAGACCGGCATCCCGGGAGCCTGCTCGCCGGTCGCGAACACGTCGAGCCGCGCGGCCTCCCCCCGGCTGTCCCGGGACGGATACGTGGTGGACAGGTCGATCGGAACCGCGTGCACTCCCAGGTCGGCCAGATCCTCGCGGCCTGCGTGCACCGCGCGGGTGCGAATGCCGTGTGTCGATGTCATGCGCTCAACCTGGCACAGGGAGCGGGTGAGGTCGTATGGTGCCGGATAGTATTCGGGCCCAGCCGATTATGCCGAACCACAGCCGGATCGGCGTGGCGCCGTGCCCGGTCGGCGGAATCCTGCACGGCCCCCGAGGAGCAGCCAGAGTGAACAGCCCGCACGACTCCCGCGACCTGCTCGACACCGTCGACACGGCCATTCTTCGCGAACTGCAGCTCGACGGCCGGATCCCCAACAAGGCCCTGGCCGCGCGGGTCGGGATCGCGCCGTCCACCTGTCTGGACCGCACCGCGCGGCTGCAACGGCTCGGCGTCGTCACCGGCTTCCGCGCCACGGTCTCCCCCGGCGCGATCGGCCGGGGGGTGGAGGCGCTGCTCGCCATCCAGTTCCTGGCCCACAAGCAGCCCCTGGTGAACCCCTTCATCGGCTTCGCCCGCAGCCTGCCGGAAACCCGCCTGCTGCTGCATGTGACCGGCAGCGACGACTTCCTCGTGCACGTCAACTGCGCCGACACCGCGGACCTGCGGCGGCTGGTGCTGGAGTTCACCGCCCGCCGCGAGGTCGGCCGGGTCCACACCCAACTGATCTTCGAGTCCTGGCAGGGCGGCCCCCAACTGCCGCCCACCGGAAACGACCGCCGCCCCGACCGACCGCACGCCGTGTCCTGAGGGCGCGCCCGGCGGGAGTGGCACTACAGTCGGCCTGATCGATCGTCACCAGGAGGATGCGTGCCGTACGTCGTCGACTTCGTGAATGTGTCCACCGTCGGTTTGGAATCGTCCCCGGTCGCGGATGCCCTCGCGGGACTCCGCGCCAATGAGGCACGCTATTACAAGAACAAGTACGACCATGTCTTCACCGTCAGCCCCGCCGCCGAGGCGCCCGAGACGCTGGACTGGGTGACCGGCGTCCTCGCCCAGGAGCGCGAGATCGTCATCGCCGCCCGCCCGCTCGAGGTGACCTCCTTCGAGGTGGACGGTCTTCGGATGGCCTATGTGTTCTACCAGTCCGGTCTGGCGGTGAACGTGATGTACGGCATCGCGGAAGGAGCGAAGCGCGCGGTCGGGTTCAAGCTCGCGGACGGCATGGACGTTCCCGAGGAGTTGGCCTCGCGCTTCAAGTTCGCGCGCCAGAAGTCAAAGCTGGCCGGGGTGATCCGCGGCTCCTACTTCGTGATCAAGGGCGAGCACTGACCTTACCCAGGGACGTCTGCCGCCGGTGGCGCCGACCGCAGGGTGAGCAGGGTGATCTCGCTGGGCGCGAAGATCCGGAAGGGAGGGCCCCAGAAGCCGGCGCCCCGGCTGGTGTAGAGCTGGGTCCGGACGCCGTGCCGGCTGAGGCCGTGCACCACCGGCTGATCGAGGCGGACCAGGTAGTTGAACGGCCAGATCTGCCCGCCGTGGGTGTGCCCGGAGATCTGCAGGTCGATGCCGGCGCTCGCGGCCTGTCCGACGAACTTGGGCTGGTGCGCGACGAGCAGGACCGGCAGCTCCGGGTCCGCTCCCACCAGCGCGTGGGCCAGGTCCGCCCGGTGTCCGGTCTGCCCGGACGAGGCCGCGGTCACATCGTCCACGCCCGCGAGCACCAGAGCGTCCCCGCCGCGTTCGACCACCACATGGCGGTTGTGCAGCGGCTCCCACCCCAGCTCTCCCATCAGGTCGAGCCAGCCCTGGGCCTCGCTGGAGTACTCGTGGTTGCCGGTGACGTACACCTTCGCCAGCCGTGACCGCATCGTCCCGAGCGGCGCGGCCTGCTCACGGCGCTGGTCCGGGGTGCCGTCGGCGATGTCGCCCGCGTGGCAGACCACGTCCGCGTCCAGTTCGTTGACCTTCTCGGCGACCCGGGCCGACCAGCCGGCCCGGTCGATCGGCCCGTAGTGGGTGTCGGCCAGCACACGACCCGGGTCCCGTCCAGGCCGCGGCCGAGCCGCGGGACGGTGACGTCCAGGCGCTTCACCCGGGGCAGTCGCATGGCCTCGTAGTGGCCCCAGGCCAGCAGTCCGACCGCGACCACCGCGACGGTGACGGCCACGATCCTGGCGCGGTCCGGGTCGCCCACTCCGAGCGCGAGCAGCACCAGCCGCAGCAGGTTGCCCAGGACCGACCAGGTGAACAGCACCCAGACCACGCCGAGGGCGGTGTCGGCGATGCGGGCCGCCCGGTCCGAGCGCCTGCGCCCGTGCCCCCTGACCATCAGCACCGGCAGGGCGGGCACCGCGGCAGCGAAGAGCACCGTGCCGACCAGGAACACCGGGAGCGGCCAGTCGGCGCCGGCGGCGAACAGGGTCCACCAGGGCAGGACGAACAGGAGGCCGAGGATGACCAGCACGCGCAGGATCCGGCCGCGGCCTCCGCGCCTTCTCCCCCGCGACGCCCCGGCGTCGACCGACGCCTCGACCGAAACCTCTGTCATTGCGCTGCCCCTCTACATCCGCGGTGCTACCGGTTCCCATCATCCGCCATGTCGGCCCGTCACCCGAACCGGCCCGCACCGCCGCCGCCGCAAGCGCGGACCCGGACCCGGTCAGCCGATCTGTTCGGCCAGGGCGACGATGATGCCCGCGGGGCCGCGCAGGTAGCAGAGCCGGAAGATGCTCTCGTACTGCGCCACCTCGCCCAGGAGTTCGGCGCCATGGGCCCGCAGCCGGGCGACGGTGTCGTCGATGTCGTCGACGGCGAACATGACGCGGTGCAGGCCCAGCGTGTTGGGCGGCGGGTTCGCCGGCTCGGGGCTGGACGACGCCGGGGCGTGGTACTTGCTCAGCTCCAACTTGCCGTGGCCGTCCGGGATCCGCATCATCGCGATCTCGCTGCGGATGCCGTCGAGGCCGACCGTGCGGTCCACCCAATCGCCTTCGATCTCCGCCCTGCCTTCCAGTTCCATGCCGAGCTCGGTGAAGAACGCGACAGCCGCGTCCAGGTCCTCGACGACGATGCCGACGTTGTCCATGCGCTGAATGCTCATGGATCCGAGCCTATAGGTCGGGAAAGGCCCCCAGCGGCGCCCGCGCTGCGGAACAATGCGGGCATGACGGAACTCCTTCCCGGCGCCAACACCCCGGTCCCGCTCGGCCCGCTGACCCTCGTGGTCCGCTGGTCCTGCGGCTCGGTGCTGGACGCCTCGGCCGTACTGGTGGGCGCAGGCGGCAAGGTCAGGACGGACGCGGACCTGGTGTTCTACAACCAGCCCGAGGCGGAGGGCGGCGCGGTGCGCCACCAGGGCGGCGCGCCGGGACGCCAGTCGCTGCTGGTGCAGCCGGAGCGGCTGCCCGCCGGCGTGGAACGGGTGGTGATCGCGGCCACCCTGGACGACGGCAGCTTCGCCGACGTGCGCGACCTGGCGCTGGAGCTGCACGACGCCGGCGGCGCGGTCGCCGCCGTCTTCCCGGTGCGGACGGCGGGCAAGGAGACGCTGCTGCTGCTCGGCGAGGTCTACCGGCGCCAGGGCGGCTGGCGGCTGCGGGCCCTCGGCCAGGGCTACGACACCGGGCTGGCCGGACTGGCCGCCGACTTCGGCGTGGCCGTGGACGAGGAGCCGGCCGGGTCCACGCCCCAGGCCGCCCCCGCCGACCCGGTCTCGCTGCGCAAGGAGATCGTGCGGGTGAACCTGGCCAAGCGGGGCGCCGCCGGGGTGCGGGCCAGGGTCGCGCTGGTGCTGGACCGGTCGGGGTCGATGCGCCCGCTCTACCAGGTCGGCACGGTGGGCCGCCTGGTCGAGCGGATGGCCCCGATCGCCGCCGTGGTGGACGACGACAGCTCCCTGGACGCCTGGATCTTCGCGGACCGCTGCGCCCGACTGCCCACCCTGACGATCCCCGAGCTGGCCGGGTGGATCGAGCGCCATGTCTACATCCGCTCGGGGCAGCGCCAGCTCCCGGAGCTGCCCGACGGACGGTCCCGCGTCCCCGACTACCTGGTGGACGTCTTCGGCGGCAACAACGAGCCCTTGGTGATCCGCGACATCCTGGCCTACTACGCGGAGCGGCCCGGCGATCCGGTGCTGGTGCTGTTCTTCTCCGACGGCGGCATCAACCGCAGCCGGCAGATCCAGAACCTCCTCACCGAGGCCGCCGGCAAGCCCCTGTTCTGGCAGTTCATCGGCCTGGGCACGTCCGACTACGGCATCCTGGAACGCTTCGACACCCTGCCCGGACGGGTGGTCGACAACGCCGGGTTCTTCCAGGTCGACGACATCGACCGGATCACCGACGCGGAGCTCTACGACCGGCTGCTGAGCGAGTTCCCGCAGTGGCTGACGGAGGCGCGCCGGCTCGGCATCGTCTGACCCCCGGCATCGTCCGAAGCGCGGCATCGTCCGACCCCCGGTCCGGACGGCGGCGCCGGGCGAGCAGCACCGGGTCAGCCGCGGAGCCGGTCGGTGACCCACTCATGGAACGCCCCGATGTGGTGCTCGCTCGGCACCAGGACGCCGCCGGCCCGGTAGGCGCGCGAGTCCATGCCGGGCTGGCAGCGTTCACAGGCGTCGAAGTCCTGCACATTGACCCGGTGGAACAGCTCCACCGAGCGGGAGGTGTCGACGCCGGCGTCGACGACGTCCTTGACGAACAGCCAGTCGCACTCGACCACCGTCCGGTCGACCGCGAGCGGGAACATCCGGTGCACGATGACGTGGTCCGGCACCAGGTTCACAAAGACCTGCGGCTTGACGGTGATCGCGTAGTACTTGCGGTCCTGGTCGTCGGAGACGGTCGGGATCCGGTCCACCCCCGCGCCGCCGTCGACGGTGAAGCCCTCGGCCTCCCCGGCGAACGCGGCGCCGTGCCCCACGTAGTACTGCGCGGCGTATCCGCCGGCGAACTCGGGCAGCACTTCGGTCAGTTCGGGGTGGATGGTCGCGCAGTGGTAGCACTCCATGAAGTTCTCGATGATCAGTTTCCAGTTGGCGCGGACCTCGTAGCGGATCCGGCGGCCGACCGCGAGCCGGTCGATCTGGTAGCGGTCGATGGCGGCCGGATCCCCGAGCCGCTCGGTGGCGGCGGCGATCACGTCCGCCTCGAACGACGGCGGTTCGTCGGCCAGGCAGACCCACACATAGCCGAGCCACTCGCGCACCTGCACCGGGACCAGTCCGTAGGCGGTGCGGTCCACGTCCGGCATGCTGGTCAGATTGGGCGCGGCGACCAGCTTGCCGTCCAGGCCGTAGGTCCAGGCGTGGTACGGGCACTGGAAGGCGCGCTTGACCTCCCCGGCCTCCTCCGTGCACAGCCGGGCCCCGCGGTGCCGGCAGATGTTGAGGAACGCCTTGACGCTGTGGTCGCGGGCCCGGGTGACCAGCAGGCTCTCCCGGCCGACCTGCACCGTCCGGAAGCTGCCCGGCGTGGCGAGGTCGTCCGCGCGGACGGCGCAGAACCACATCCGTTCGAAGATCTGCTCCTGTTCCCGCGCGAAGATCTGCGGATCCGTGTAGGAGCGTCCGGGCAGAGTGCGGATCAGGCTCGAAGGGAGCTCGGTCGCGGTCACGGCGGTGTGCCTTTCGACGGCAGCGGGTCAGCGGCGGCAGCAGTTCAACGGCGGCGGCGGGTCAGCGGCGGATGCGGGTCATCTTCGGGTCGAACAGCGGCTCCTCGGTGACCGTGGCCGGCAGCTGCTCGCCGAAGTACTCGACGGTCACCCGGGTGCCGGGTTCGGCGGCGGCCACGGGCAGCCAGGCGTAGGCGATCGAGGCACCGATGCTGTAGCCGTAGGCGGCGCTGGTGACGTACCCGGCGGGGGCGCCGTGGACGTACACCGGTTCCTTGCCCATCACCACGGCCTGCGGATCGTCGAGCAGCAAGCAGGTGAGTCTGCGCGACACCGTCTGCTCGCTGAGGCCGAGCAGCGCCTGCCGTCCGAGGAAGTCGCCCTTCTCCATCCGGACCGCGAAGCCCAGGCCCGCCTCGTAGGGGTTGTGCTCGGCGGTCAGGTCGGTGCCCCAGGAGCGGTAGCCCTTCTCCAGCCGCAGGCTGTTGAAGGCGCTGCGTCCGGCGGCGACGACGCCGAGCGGCTGCCCGGCGGCCCACAGCGTGTCCCACAGCTTGGGGCCGTTGTCGGCGGTGGTGTACAGCTCCCAGCCCAGTTCGCCGACGTAGGACAGCCGCATCGCGGTGACCGGGACGTTGCCGAGGTGGACCTGCCTGGCCTTGAAGTAGCCGAAGCCCTGGTGCGAGAGGTCCGCGTCGGTGAGCGACTGGACCAGGTCGCGGGCGAGCGGGCCCCACAGCCCGACGCAGCAGGTTCCGGCGGTGATGTCGCGGACCTGGACCGTGCCGTCCTCGGGGAGGTGACGGGTGATCCAGTCCAGGTCGAGGGCGCCGTTGGCGCCGATCTGCCAGCGTTCACCAGAACCGCGGTCCGCGCCGAGCCGGGCCACCGTCAGGTCGCTGCGCACGCCGCCGGTCTCGTCCAGCAGCAGGGTGTAGGTGACCGAGCCGACCGGCTTGTCGAGCTGATTGGTGGTCAGGTACTGCAGCAGGGCCAGCGAACCGGGCCCGGTGACCTCCAGCCGCTTGAGCGCCGTCATGTCGTACATGGCCACCCGCTCGCGGGTGGCCAGCGCCTCGGCACCGGCGATCGGGGACCAGTAGCGCGAGGCCCAGGCGCCGCGACCGGGGACGGCCGCGACCTCGGGCAGGTCCTGGTTGGCCTGGTACCAGTGCGGCCGCTCCCAGCCGTTGGCCTCCAGGAAGAAGGCGCCGAGTTCGCGCTGCCGGGTGTGGAAGGGGCTGACCCGCAGCGGGCGCGGCTCCTGCATCGGCTGGAGCGGATGGATGATGTCGTAGACCTCGACGAAGTTCTGGCAGCTGCGCTGGTGGATGTAGGCGGGGGCGAGTTGCACCGGTTCGAAGCGGTTGAGGTCGCACTCGTGCAGGTCGGTCCGCGGGGTGCCCTCGACCAGCCACTCGGCCATGGCCTTGGCCACCCCCGCCGAGTGGGTCACCCAGACCGCCTCGGCGACCCAGAGCCCGCGCAGCTCCGGGGCCTCCCCCAGCAGCGGGAAGCCGTCGGAGGTGAAGGAGAAGATGCCGTTGAAGCCCTCCGCCACCTCGGCCCGGGCCAGGGCGGGCAGCAGCGCCTGCGAGTCGGCCCAGGGCTGGGCGAAGTCCTCCTCGGTGAACGGCAGCATCGAAGGCATCTGCTGCGACTGCGCTGTGGTCAGCGGCGGCGCCACGTCGTCGAGGTCCACCGGCATCGGGCGGTGGGCGTAGGAGCCGATGCCGATCCGGTCGCCGTGCTCGCGGTAGTAGAGGTCGCGGTCCTGGTGGCGCAGGATCGGCAGGGAGGCCTCCAGCTCCTCGCTGTTGCGGCCGGCCAGCTCGGGCAGCGGGGTGGTCCTGGCGTACTGGTGCGCCAGCGGGACCAGCGGGACGGTGAGCCCGGCCATCCGGCCGATCCGCGGGCCCCAGAAACCGGCGCAGGAGACCACCACGTCGGCGGGGAAGCTGCCCCGGTCGGTGACCACGGCGGTGACCCGCCCGCCGGCCGACTCGAAACCGGTGACGGTGTGGTGCGGCAGGAAGCGGGCACCGCGCTCGATCGCGCGGCGGGCCTGCACCTCACCGGCGCGGACGGCACTGGCCAGTCCGTCGCTGGGCACGTGCAGGCCGCCGAGCACCTGGTCGCGGTCCAGCAGCGGGTGCAGCGCGGCGCACTGCTCCGGGTCGAGCAGACGGCCCGTCACCCCCCAGGACGTGGCCAGCCCGTGCTTGCGGGTGAGTTCGGCGAGCCGCTCCGGGGTGGTGGCCACCTCCAGGCCGCCGAGACGGCGGAAGCACCACTGGCCGTCGAGGGTGAGTTCCGCGTACTTGCGCACGGTGTAGGAGGCGAACTCGGTCATGGTCTTGGAGGGGTTGGTCTGGAAGACCAGTCCGGGCGCGTGCGAACTCGACCCGCCGGTGGCGAAGAGGGGGCCCTGCTCCAGCACGGTGACGTCGGTCCAGCCGCGTGCGGTGAGCTCGTCGCTCAGCGCGCAGCCGACGATGCCGGCACCGACGATCACGACTTTCGGTCGGACTGACAAGGCATCCGTCCCCTCGGCAGGGAGTTGCATATGGCGCATCAGCGTGCGTGATGTGAAACAGACTCATGCCCGCCGCACGCACTGTCAAGAGCGCGACAGCGGAAGGCCCGGCCGGCGCCGACGGCGCCTCCGCCCTCGCCCCCTTGACAGGGATTTGGGGCCCTTCCATACTCACCGCAAGTTGCGCATGAAGGCACTTATCTCGCATCACGCAACTCACTGAGGAGGCGGCGACCTGTGCCCTCATCCACCGACCCGACGAGTTCCACCGACCCGGCGAGCCTGCTGATCGACGGCGTCTGGACGTCCGCCGAGGCGGGCCGACAGCGAGTGGTCGTCAACCCCTTCGACGCGTCCGTGGTGACGAGCGTCGCCGAGGCGTCCGCCGCCGATGCGGACCGCGCCGTACGCGCCGCACGGGCCGCCTTCGACGAGGGGTCCTGGGCCCGCGCCCCGGCCGCCCGCCGTGCGGGCGTCCTCACCGCGACCGCCGACGCGCTCCAGGAGCACCGCGAGGAGTTGGCCCGGCTGGAGACGCTCGACACCGGCAAGACGCTGGCGGAGAGCCGTACCGATGTCGACGACGCCACGGCCGTGCTGCGCTACTACGCGGCGCTGGCGACCGTCGACGCGGGCCGCACGGTGGACACCGGACGGCCCGACGCCATCAGCCGGGTGGTCTACGAGCCGGTCGGCGTGTGCGCCCTGATCACGCCCTGGAACTACCCGCTGCTGCAGATCTCCTGGAAGATCGCCCCCGCCCTCGCCGCGGGCAACACCCTGGTGGCCAAGCCCAGCGAGGTCACCCCGCTCACCACGATCCGTCTGTTCGAGCTGCTCCAGCAGCAGTTGACGCTGGCCGGCGCTCCCAGCGGGACCGCCAACCTGGTCCTGGGCGGCGGCGCCGTCGGCGCCGCGCTCGCCGAGCATCCGCAGGTCGACCTGGTCTCCTTCACCGGAGGCGGGGTCAGCGGCCGCTCGGTGATGCGGGCGGCGGTCGAGACGGTCAAGAGGGTCGCCCTGGAACTCGGCGGCAAGAACCCCAATATCGTCTTCGCCGACGCCGACCTCGACGCCGCCGTGGACTTCGCGCTCACCGCCGCCTTCCTGCATTCGGGGCAGGTCTGCTCGGCCGGATCGCGGCTGCTGCTGCACCGCAGCCTGCACGCCGGGTTCACCGCCGAACTGGCCCGCCGCGCCGACCTGATCCGGCTCGGCGACGGCCTCGCCAAGGGCACCGAGACCGGTCCGCTGGTCACCGCCGAGCACCGGGCGAAGGTCGAGCGCCTGATCGCGGGCGCCGTCGCCCAGGGAGCGGTGGTCCGGGCCGGCGGCGGCCGGCCCACCGATCCCGAACTGCAGGCGGGCTTCTTCCTGCGGCCCACCGTGCTCGACGGCTGCCACGCCGGGATGACCATCATCCGCGAGGAGGTCTTCGGACCGGTGCTGACCGGCGAACTCTTCGACGACGAGGACGAGGTGGTGGCCCTGGCCAACGACACCCCCTACGGCCTGGCCGGCGCCGTGTGGACCCAGGACCCGGGACGCGGTGAGCGGGTGGCGTCGCGGCTGCGCCTCGGCACCGTCTGGATCAACGACTACCACCCCTATCTGCCGCAGGCCGAGTGGGGCGGGGTCAAACAGTCCGGGACCGGCCGCGAGCTGGGTCCGTCCGGCCTCCGCGAGTACCAGGAGACCAAGCACATCTGGCGCACCGTCACCCCTGCCGCCCAGCACTGGTTCGCCGGCTGAACACAGCGCAACCCTCCCCCACGACCCTGCCTCCCTATGGAGCAAACCATGAGCAACCCGGGAACCACCAGAACCAGCGCACCGCCCCCGAACGACGACAGCAACGACCTCGCCCGCTTCGGCTACACCCAGCAACTCGAGAGATCCCTCGGCTCCTTCTCCAGCTTCGCCGCGGGCTTCAGCTACATCTCGATCATGACCGGTGTGTTCCAGCTGTTCGGCTTCGGCTTCGCCTCCGGCGGCCCGGCCTTCATCTGGACCTGGCCGCTGGTCTTCATCGGCCAGGGGGCGGTCGCCCTCTGCTTCGCCGAGCTGGCGGGCCAGTTCCCGCTGGCCGGCTCGGTCTACCAGTGGTCCAAGCAGATCGCGCGCCCGGGCACCTCCTGGATGTCCGGCTGGATCATCACGGTGGGCTCGATCGTCACCGCGGCCGCGGTCGCCGTCGCCTACCAGATCATCCTGCCGCAGGTCTCGCTGGTCTTCGAGATCGTCGGCGGCTCCGCCGACGCGGGAGTGACCACCACGCCCGCCGGTTCGCAGAACGCCATCGTCCTCGCCCTGGGCCTGGTCGTCTTCACCACCATCGTCAACATCGTCGGCGTGCGGCTGATGGCGAAGATCAACAACTTCGGGGTGGCGGTGGAGCTGATCGGCGTCACCCTGCTGATCATCATGCTCGCCCTGCACATCAAGCGCGGACCGCAGGTGGTGCTGCAGACCCAGGGCACCGGAACCGGCCACTCCTGGGGCTACCTGGGCGCCTTCATGGTGGCCTCGATGATGAGCGCCTATGTGTTCTACGGCTTCGACACCGCGGGCTCGCTGGCCGAGGAGACCAGGGAGCCGCGGCGGCACGCCCCCCGCGCCATCCTCCGGGCCATCACCGCCGCCGCCATCGCGGGCGGGCTGCTGATGCTGGTCGGGATGATGGCGGTCGGCAACATCAAGTCGTCCGAGATCGGCACGCTCGGCATGCCGTACCTGATCAAGAGCACCCTCGGCAACAACCTGGGGGACGTCTTCCTGGTCTGCTCGGCGATCGCGATCACGGTCTGCTGCCTGGCCGTGCAGACCGCCGCGATCCGGCTGCTGTTCTCCATGGCCCGGGACGGACGGCTGCCCTTCAGCGCGCGCATCGCCAAGGTCAACCCCAGATCCGGCACCCCGGTCCTGCCCGCCCTGATCACCGGCGTGCTGACGATCGTGCTGCTGCTGGTCAACATGGGCAACCAGCGGGTGTTCTACATCCTCACCTCGGTCGCGATCATCCTCTTCTACATCCCCTACCTGATGGTGACCACCCCGATGCTGCTGCGCCGGCTGCGCGGCGGCTGGCCCCGGGCGGAGCACGGCGCGTTCTTCAGCATGGGCCGCTGGGGGGTCGTGGTGAACATCGTCGCCGTGCTCTACGGCGCGGCGATGACCGTCAACCTGGCCTGGCCGCGGGCCGCCGTCTACGGCAACGACCACTGGTACTACCAGTGGGGCGCCGTCGTCTTCACCGGAGTGATCTCGGCCGTCGGCGGACTGCTCTACCTGCGCTACCGGCACCGGACCCAGCAGCAGTAGCCGGGAAAGGGAGCACAGCCCCGGAGGGGCGCCGGGACCATCCGGTGCCCCTCCCCACGGAGTTCACCCCACCGGGAAGTGCCCGAGCCGGGCCGAGACCTCCGCGGCCGCCGACCGTACCGCGGCGGCCACCGCGGGGATCCGCTCCCCGGTCAGCCGGAAGGAGGGGCCGGAGGCGCTGATGGCCGCCACCACCTGACCGTTCTGCGCGTACACCGGGGCCGCGACGGCGTTCAGGCCCTGCTCCAACTCCTCGACGCAGGAGCCGAATCCGTCCGTCAGAATCCGCTCCAACTGGGCGGCCAGGACCTCCGGGTCGGTCACCGTCAGCGGTGTGTAGCGCGCCAGCGGGGCGGCCAGCCGCTGCTTCCGCAGGTCCGCCGGCAGGTGTGCCAGCAGCACCTTTCCGCTGGACGTCGCGTGCAGCGGGGTGCGCTGGCCGACCCAGTTGTGGGTGGTCAGCGCCGAAGGGCCGAACACCTGGTCGATGTTGACGGCCTCGCCGTCGAGCAGGATCGCCACATTGATCGCCTCGGCGACCTCGACCGCCAGCCGCTCGCAGATCGGGCGGCTCAGCTGGGACAGGTCCATCCGCACGGTCGCCGCGCCCGCGAGCCGGACCAGGCCGAGCCCCAGCCGGTACTTGCCGCGCTCCCCCGGCTGCTCGACCAGGCCGCGCATCTCCAGGGCCGCGGTGAGGCGGAACGCCGTCGACTTGTGCACGCCGAGCTCCGCCGCGAGCTCGGTGACCCCGGTCTCGCCCCTGCGCGCGAGGATCTCCAGGATGGTCACCGCCCGGTCGACGGACTGCACCGGGGACTCGGTCCGCTGCGAGCCCACCGGCCCTTCGGAGGACGTGCCGTTCCGACTGTTGCTCATAACGCAACATTATGCACACGTGCAGCCGAGCGCAGGACGTCCTCTTGACAAGCCCCTGACGGGCCGAAACCATGTTGCGCAATACGAATCGGGTTGTGTAATGCGATGCGCACCCTCCTCGGCGGGGGTGAGGATCCCAAGCTGGAGGCTCCCATGATCACGGTGTGCCGGATCGAAGACCTGCCGCCCGGCGAGTCGCTCCGGGTGACCGAGGGCGTAGCGGCCCCGGTCGCCCTGTTCAACGCGGACGGCACCGTGTACGCCGTCGACGACACCTGCACCCACCAGGACGCCTCGCTGGCGGACGGCTGGCTGGAGGGCTGCTTCGTCGAGTGCCCGCTGCACGCCTCCGCGTTCGACCTGCGCACCGGCCGGCCCACCTGCCTCCCCGCGAAGCGGCCGCTGACGACGCATCAGGTCACCGTGGCCGACGGCTTCGTGGTCCTCCACGTCGCCCAGGTCGCCGCGGTCGAACCCGCGTGAAGTCGATCACGGTCGTCGGCGCCTCGCTGGCGGGCCTGAGCACCGTCCGCGCGCTGCGCGAGCAGGGGTACGACGGCTCGGTCACCGTGGTCGGCGAGGAGCGCCACCAGCCGTACGACCGGCCCCCGCTGTCCAAGGACTTCCTCACCGGCGGGCTGGACGCCGACGCGCTCGCGCTCGGCAGCCCGGACGAGTACACCGACCTGGGCGCGCGGTGGCTGCTCGGCGAGCGGGCGGTGCGACTGGACCCGGCGGCCCGCAGCATCACCCTGGCGGGCGGCCGGGAACTGCGCTCCGACGCCGTCGTCATCGCCACCGGGGCAAGCCCCCGCACCCTCGCCGGGGCCGACGGGCTGGCCGGCGTCCACACCCTGCGCACCCTGGACCACGCCCTCGCCCTGCGCGCGGACCTGCTCGACGGACGGCCCCGGGTCGTGGTCATCGGGGCCGGCTTCATCGGCGCCGAGGTGGCCTCCAGCGCGCATGCCCTCGGGTTGGACGTCACGGTGGTCGAGGCCGCTGAGGTGCCGCTGGAGCGGGCGCTGGGGCGCCGGATGGGGCTGGTCTGCTCCGCGCTGCACACCGACCACGGGGTGCGCCTGCTCTGCGGCACCGGGGTGGCCGGGCTGGTCGGCGACGGCGGCGCGCCCGGCGCGGGCCGGGCGACTGCGGGTCGGGCCACTGCGGGTCGGGTGACCGGGGTCCGGTTGGCCGACGGGCGGTTGCTGCCCGCCGACGTCGTGGTGGTCGGCGTGGGGGTCAGGCCCGCGACCGACTGGCTGGCCGGCTCCGGCGTGGCGGTGGCGGACGGGGTGGTCTGCGACGCGGGGTGCGGCAGCAGCGTCCCGGGCGTGGTCGCGGTGGGCGACGTGGCCCGCTGCCCGCACCCGTTCACCGGGCGGCACGCCCGCATCGAGCACTGGACCAACGCGACGGAGCAGCCCGGGACGGCCGTCCGCACCCTGCTCTCCGGACGGCCGGCAGCGATGCCGGCCCGGCCGCCGTACTTCTGGTCCGACCAGTACCGGGCCCGGATCCAGCTGGCCGGACACGTCGCCGCCGACGCCGAGCCGCAGCTGGTCGAGGGCGACCTCGACAGCCGCTCGTTCGTGGCGGTGTACCGGCGAGGGGGGCAGGCCGTCGCCGTGCTCGCCATGAACCAGCCGAAGCTCTTCAGCCGGCTCCGGCGCCAGCTCACCCCGATCCCCGCGGCCGCCACCACGCCGGCCTGACGGAAAATCAGTCCCCGGTCGGCCGGTGGCGGTAGAACTCGGTGGTGTCGGGCTCCAGCGGGGTGTTGCCCAGCAGCAGGTCGGCGGCCTTCTCGGCGAGCATCATCACCGGGGCGTAGATGTTGCCGTTGGTCACATAGGGCATCGCGGAGGCGTCGACCACATGCAGCCCCTCCAGGCCGTGGACCGCCAGCGTGGACGGGTCCAGGACCGCCATCTCGTCGGTGCCCATCTTCGCGGTGCAGGAGGGGTGCAGGGCGGTCTCGCCGTCCCTGGCGACCCACTGCAGGATCTCCTCGTCGGTCGCGACGTCCGGGCCGGGCGAGATCTCGCCGTCGCTGTACGCGGCGAAGGCGTCCTGGCCGAGGATGCTGCGGGTGACCCGGATCGCCTCGACCCACTCCCGCCGGTCCTGCTCGGTGGAGAGGTAGTTGAAGGTCAGCGCCGGGTGCTCGCGCGGGTCCCTCGACTTGATCTTCACCGAGCCGCGGGCGTCCGAGTACATCGGGCCGATGTGGACCTGGTAGCCGTGGCCGCCGGCCGGTGCGGAGCCGTCGTAGCGCACCGCGATGGGCAGGAAGTGGAACATCAGATTGGGGTAGGCGACCTCCTCGTTGCTGCGGACGAAGCCGCCGCCCTCGAAGTGGTTGGTCGCCCCAGGGCCCTTGCGCAGGAACAGCCACTCGGCCCCGATGAAGGGCCGCCGCCACAGCTTCATCGCGGGTTGCACGGACACCGGCTGCTTGCAGGCGTGCTGGACGTACACCTCCAGATGGTCCTGCAGGTTCTCGCCGACGCCGGGCAGGTGCTGGACGGCCTTGATGCCGAGCGCGTCCAGTTCCGCCGCGTTGCCGACGCCGGAGAGCTGCAGCAGCTGCGGGGAGTTGATGGCGCCGCCGGAGAGGATCACCTTGCCGGCGCCGGCCCGGTGCACGCTCCGGCCCTGGCGGTACTCCACCCCGGTGGCGCGCCTGCCGTCGAACAGCACCCGGGTGACCAGGGCGCGGGTCCGCACCTCGAGATTGGGACGGCCCATCACCGGGTGCAGGTAGGCGCGGGCGGCGCTGAGCCTGCGGCCCCGGCGCAGATTGCGGTCGAAGGCGGCGAAGCCCTCCTGGCGGAAGCCGTTGACGTCGTCGGTGAGCGGGTAGCCGGCCTGCTGCACGGCCTCGAAGAACGCGCCGAACAGCGGGTTGGTGACGGGTCCGCGCTCCAGGACGAGCGGTCCGTCGTGCCCGCGGAAGCCGCTGTCTTGGACGCTGTTCGCCTGGTCGGCGAGGCAGTTCTCCATGCGCTTGAAGTAGGGGAGGCAGTGGGCGTAGTCCCAGTCCTTCATCCCGGCGTCGGCGGCCCAGCGCTCGTAGTCGAGCGGGTTGCCGCGCTGGAAGATCATGCCGTTGATGCTGCTGGAGCCGCCGAGGACCTTGCCGCGGGCGTGGTAGATCTTCCGCCCGTTCATGAAGGGTTCCGGCTCGGACTCGTACTTCCAGTCGTAGAACCGGCTGCCGATCGGGAAGGTCAGCGCGGCCGGCATGTGGATGAAGACGTCCCACGGGTAGTCGGGCCGGCCTGCTTCCAGCACCAGGACCCGGTTGGCGGGGTCGGCGCTGAGCCGGGCCGCGAGCGCGCAACCGGCAGAGCCTCCGCCGACGATGATGAAGTCGTACTGCTGCAAGGTCATGGTCTCCTGCCGAGAGCAGTGAGTTTCGCTAGGCGAAACGTCGTTCATACTGCGCAACAGTTTCGGGAACCGGCCAGGACCCGTCAAGGCCCTCGCTGCCCCCTTGCCAAACTGTTGTGAGGGGCGCAACAGTGTGCGTAGTCTGAAACAGTGCTGAGGAGGTCGTGATGTCCCAGCAGTTGCCCGAGCACCCCGACTGGCTGTGGCGCACCCCCGACCCCAAGCGCTCGTACGACGTGGTCATCGTCGGCGCGGGCGGGCACGGGCTGGCCACCGCCTACTACCTGGCCCGCAACCACGGCATCAGCAAGGTCGCCGTACTGGAGCGCGGTTGGCTGGCCGGCGGCAACATGGCCCGCAACACCACCATCATCCGGTCCAACTACCTCTGCGAGGAGAGCGCGGCGCTGTACGAGCACGCGCTCAAGCTCTGGGAGGTGCTGCCGGAGGAGCTGGACTACGACTTCCTGTTCAGCCAGCGCGGCGTGCTCAACCTCGCGCACACCCTGCAGGACGTCCGCGAGGGCACCCGCCGGGTCAACGCCAACCGGCTCGGGGGGTCGACGCGGAATGGCTCGACACCGACCAGGTGCGCGACTTCTGTCCGATCGTCAACACCTCCCCCGACGTCCGGTACCCGGTGCTCGGCGCCACCCTGCAGCCCCGGGCCGGTATCGCCAAGCACGACCACGTCGCCTGGGCGCTGGCCCGCCGGGCGGACGAGTACGGCGTCGACCTGATCCAGGGCTGCGAGGTCACCGGGTTCCTGCGGGACGGCGACCGGGTGGTGGGGGTGCAGACCAACCGGGGCCCGATCGCGGCCGGGAGGGTCGCGCTGGCGGCGGCCGGGCACAGCAGCGTGCTGGCCGAGCTGGCCGGGCTGCGGCTGCCGGTGCAGAGCCACCCGCTGCAGGCGCTGGTGTCCGAGCTGCTGGAGCCGGTGCACCCCACCGTGGTGATGTCCAACCATGTGCACGTCTACGTCAGCCAGGCGCACAAGGGCGAGCTGGTCATGGGCGCGGGCGTGGACTCCTACAACGGCTACGGCCAGCGCGGCTCCTTCCATATGATCGAGCATCAGATGGCGGCCGCACTCGAACTGTTCCCGATCTTCGCCAGGGCGCACGTGCTGCGCACCTGGGGCGGCATCGTCGACGTCACCCCGGACGCCTCACCGATCATCGGCCCCACCCCGGTGGAGAACCTCTACCTCAACTGCGGCTGGGGCACCGGCGGTTTCAAGGCCACCCCGTCCTCCGGGTGGGTCTACGCGCACACCATCGCCACCGGCGAGCCGCACCCGCTGGCCGCGCCCTTCGCGCTGGAGCGGTTCACCACCGGCGCCCTCATCGACGAGCACGGCGCCGCCGCCGTGGCCCACTGACCGCCACCCGACAGACCGTCCGACAGGAGTAACCGTGCTGCTGATCGCCTGTCCCTGGTGCGGCGAACGCGAGGAGCTCGAGTTCCACTACGGCGGGCAGGCCCATGTCGCCTACCCGGCGGACACCTCGGCGCTGTCCGACGCCGAGTGGGGCGAATACCTGTTCGTCCGCGACAACCCCAAGGGGCCGTTCGCGGAGCGCTGGTCGCACGCCGCCGGATGCCGGCGCTGGTTCAACGTCGTCCGGCACACCGTCACCCACCAGATCCTGGCCACGTACCCGGCCGGTCAGCCGAAGCCGGTGATCACTCCATGACCACGCCGAACCGACTTCCCCGCGGCGGGCGGGTCGACCGCTCCGCTCCCCTGCGCTTCCGTTACGACGGCATGGAGTACACCGGGCTGCGCGGCGACACCCTGGCCTCCGCCCTGCTCGCCAACGGCCTGCCGGGTGCCGCCCCCAGCCTCTACCGCGGGCGGCCGCGCGGCATCGTCACGGCCGGGGTGGCGGAGCCCAACGCCCTGGTCCAGCTCGACGGCCCCTGCTCGGAGCCGATGCAACTGGCGACGACGGTGGAGCTGTACCAGGGGCTGAGCGCCACCGGCCTCTCCGGACGCGGCCGACTCGACCCCGCCCCGGACGAGTCGGTCTACGACAAGATGCACGTCCACACCGACGTCCTGGTGGTCGGCGGCGGCCCGGCCGGCCTCGCCGCCGCGCTGGCGGCGGGGCGCTCCGGCGCCCGGGTGGTGCTGGTCGACGACCAGCCGGAACTCGGCGGATCACTGCTCTGCGACCAGGAGGAGATCGACGGCGGGCCGGCCCTGGACTGGGTGGACGCCGTCCGCGCCGAGCTGTCCGCACAGCCGGACACCCGGATCCTCACCCGGTCGACCGCCACCGGCTACTACGACCACAACTACCTGCTGGTCGCCGAGCACCGCACCGACCACCTCGGCCCGCACCCGGTCCCCGGCGTCTCCCGGCAGAGGTTGTGGCACATCCGGGCCCGGCGGGTGGTGCTGGCCACCGGCGCGCACGAGCGGCCGATGGTCTTCGCGGGCAACGACCGGCCCGGCGTCATGTCCGCAGCTGCTGTGCGCAGTTACGTCCACCGGTACGCGGTGCTGCCCGGCCGCCGCGCCGTCGTGCTGACCACCAACGACCATGCCTACCGGACCGCGCTGGCGCTGGTCGCGGCCGGCGCGGAGGTGCCGGTGCTGGTCGACACCAGGCCGGAGCCGCCAGCCGGCCTGGTCGAGGCCGTACGCCGGGCCGGGATCGAGGTGATCACCGGATCGGCCGTGGTCAGGACGCGCGGGGACGCCCAGGTGGCGGCCGTCCGGATCGCCGCCCTGGACGCCGACGACGCCCTCACCGGCCCCGTCCGCGAGGTGGCCTGCGACCTGCTCGCGGTGTCGGGCGGCTGGAGCCCCGCCGTGGAGCTGTGGAGCCAGTCCCAGGGCAGCCTGCGCTACGACGAGGGCCTCGCCGCGTTCGTCCCGGCGCAGGCCGCGCAGCAGGTCGACAGCGTCGGCGCCGCGCGCGGGGTGTTCGACCTCGGCGGCTGCCTGGAGGACGGGTTCGCCGCCGGTGCGCGGGCGGCGGGCCTGGCCGGCTTCCCGGCCGCCGTGCCCGCCACCCCGGCCCACTCCGGGGACGGACCGCCGTCCCGGCCGCGACCGGTGTGGATCGTGCCGGGTGAGGACGGCGACCCGGCCGACTGGCAGGACCACTTCGTGGACCTGCAGCGTGACGCCACCGTCGCGGACGTCCAACGGGCGATCCGGGCCGGCATGCGCTCGGTCGAACACATCAAGCGCTACACCACCATCGGCACCGCCCACGACCAGGGCAAGGCGTCCGGGGTGTGCTCCACCGGCGTCATCGCCCGGCTGCTCGGCGCCCGCTCACCGGGCGAGGTCGGCACCACCACCTTCCGCGGCCCCTACGTGCCGGTCTCCTTCGCGCTGCTGGCCGGTCGCGAGCGCGGGCAGTTGTTCGACCCGGTGCGCACCACCGCGATCCACCCCTGGCACGTCGAGCACGGCGCGGTCTTCGAGAACGTAGGGCAGTGGAAGCGCCCCCGGTACTACCCGAGGCCCGGGGAGGACATGGCGGCGGCCGTGCTGCGCGAGTGCCGGGCGGCCCGTGAGGGCGTCGCGCTGATGGACGCCACCACGCTCGGCAAGATCGACGTGATCGGCCCCGACGCCGGTGTGTTCCTGAACCGGGTCTACACCAACGGCTTCGCCAAACTGGCGGTCGGCTCGGCCCGCTACGGGGTGATGTGCCGGGCCGACGGCATGGTCTTCGACGACGGCGTGACCCTGCGCCTCGCCCAGGACCACTACATCATGGCCACCACGACCGGGAACGCCGCGGGCGTGCTGGACTGGCTGGAGGAGTGGCGCCAGACCGAGTGGCCCGAGCTGCGGGTCCGGTTCACCTCGGTCACCGAGCAGTGGGCGACGATCGCGGTGGTCGGCCCCCGGTCCCGCGAGGTCCTCGCGGCGCTCGCTCCCGGCCTCGACGTATCCAACGACGCCTTCCCGTTCATGACGGCCCGTGAGACCCGGCTGGCGAGCGGGGTTCCGGCCCGGATCTGCCGGATCTCCTTCTCCGGTGAGCTGGCCTTCGAGGTCAACGTCGCGAGCTGGTACGGCCAGGCCGTCTGGGAGTCGGTGGTCCAGGCCGGCGAGCCGCTGGGCATCACCCCGTACGGGACGGAGGCCATGCACGTGCTGCGCGCCGAGAAGGGCTACCCGATCGTCGGGCAGGACACCGACGGCACGGTCACCCCGCAGGACCTCGGCATGGAGTGGGTCGTCTCCCAGCAGAAGGACTTCATCGGCCGGCGCTCCTTCCAGCGCGCGGACACCGCACGCGGCGACCGCAGGCAGCTGGTCGGCCTGCTGCCGGTTGATCCCGCGGTGCTGCTGCCCGAAGGCGCGCAGCTGGTGGCGGACGCCGGGGCGGGGATGGACGCCGAGGCGGGGGTGGACGCCGAGGCGGGGGCGAACGCCGAGCTGGTGGCAGACGCCAAGGCGGCCGGGCCCACGCGGGCGCTGGGACACGTCACCTCCAGCTACCGCAGCGCGGCGCTCGGCCGTACCTTCGCCCTGGCCCTGGTCGCGGGCGGACGCGACCGCCTGGGCGAGACGGTGTACGCGCCGCTGCCCGGCGGCGTGATCGCCGCGACCATCACCGACTCCGTCCTCTACGACCCGAAGGGAACCCGCCGTGACGGCTGACACCCTGCGCCTGCGCCGCAGCCCGCTGGGGCACCTCGCCGACGTCCTCGCAGCGAACACCAGTCCCGGGGAGCAGGGGGTGGGTCTGCGCGAGATCCCCTTCCTGGCGCAGCTCGACCTCCAGCTGCAGCAGCATGGAACGGCCGCGCAGCGGATCGGGCGGGCGCTCGGCACGCCGCTGCCGACCGACCCGAACACCGTGGCGGCGGCCGGCGAGCTCCGGGTGCTCTGGCTCGGCCCCGAGGAGTGGCTGGTGGTCGGCCCGGACGGCTCCGGCCCCGCCACCGCGGCGATGCTCCGCGCGGCGCTGGAGGACGAGCCAGGATCAGTGGTGGACGTCTCTGCCAACCGAACCACGCTCGAACTGTCAGGACCGGCCGCCCGCGAGGTCCTGGCGAAGGGCTGCGCCCTCGACCTGCACCCGCGGGTGTTCACCCCGGGCCGTTGCGCGCAGACGCTGGTCTCCAAGGTGAACGTGATCCTGCACCAGACCGACCTGGAACCGACTTACCGCCTGCTGGTACGCGGCTCCTTCGCCCAGTACCTGGCGGACTGGCTGCTCGACGCCACGGAGGAGTACCGGCACCCGCCCCTCACGCCCTGACTGCGCAGGTGGGCGGCCTCGGCGGCCTTGCCGGCCTTGCGGGAGCCCGGACGTACCCGGGCCCCCGCAGCCCGGTCGGGTCCACTGCCTTCGGCTCCCCCCGACGTCCCGGCTCGCGTCCCGGTTCGCGTCCCCGGTCGCGCCCCCGGCGCAGGGCCCGTGGCACCGCCCGGATAGAGTCCCGACATGCTTGAGTTTTCTGGCGGCGCCCTCCCGCCCCGCGGCTCGCGGAGGGCGCGGTGAACGACACCATCACGGCAGCGGTCTCGATCGCGGCGCTGCTGCTCGCGGCATGGTGCGGATACGCCACCGCACGCAACCAGCCCACCAAGGACTGGCACCTGATCGGCATGGCCGTGGTCAGCGTGCTCGCCCTGGCGCAGCTGGTGGTCGGCATCGTGGACATCGCCGGCGGCCGCAAGCCGACCGGGGGAACCGTGGTCTTCTTCGCCTACGCGGTCGGTGCGGTGCTGGTGGTGCCGGCGGCCGGATTCATGTCGCTGGTCGAACGCACCCGCTGGGGTTCGGCGATCGCGACGGCGGGCGGCCTGGTGCTGGCCGCACTGGAACTGCGACTGGACAGCATCTGGGGAGGCGGGCATGGCTGACACACAGCTCGGACCGGACGCGGCACAGGACCGGACCGATGGGCCGGACCAAGCCGGGCGGAAGATCGGGGAAGGCCCCGGTCGGCTCCTGGTGAGCCTCTACGCGCTGTTCACGCTGGCAGCGGGCGGGCGCTCGATCTACCAGCTGATCGCGCAGTTCCACCACGCACCGCTGTCTTACATCCTTTCCGCGGTCGCCGCGACCATCTACGCGGTCATCCTGGTCACGCTGGTACGGGGTGGCCGGTCCGCCCGCCGGTTGGCCCTGGCCGGCTGCGTGGTGGAACTGGTCGGCGTCCTCACCGTCGGCACCCTGACGATCGTGCTGCCCTCGGCTTTCCCCGACCAGACCGTGTGGTCGTACTACGGCCTGGGATACCTGTTCATCCCGCTGGCCCTACCGGTCTCCGGCATCCTGTGGCTGCGCCGGGCCGATCGGCAACCCGGCGCCGTCACCGCTGCCGTCGCCGCACAGCCCTGATTCGGTGGCCTCCACGCCGCGCTGTGCCCCACGGCCCTGATCACGCCGGGGACCGCTGGGACCCGCTGGACCCGCGTCGGGCTACATCCGGCAGGTTTAGCCGTTCGGTCGGCGCGCGTCGAGCTTGGATTCCAGCCGCCGACGGCATGAGGGCCACTCGGCGTCGGTGATCGAGAAGATCGCGGTGTCGCGCAGCATGCCGTCCTCGCCGGGTGCCCACGACCGCGACCACTTGCGCAGCACGCCTTCGAGGCGGGCTCCCACGCTCTCGATCGCCGCACGGGACCGGGTGTTGCGGGAGTCGGTCTTGAGGTCCACGCGCGCGACTCCCCAATCCTCGAACGCATGCCGGAACAGCAGGTATTTGGCCTCCGTGTTGATACCGGTGCCCTGCGCGGAGGCCCCGAGCCAGGTGAAGCCCACCTCGACCGCGTACAGATCCCCGTCCTCGGAGCGCCGCGGGTCCCAGAAGGCGGTGGCGCCCACCGCCCGGCCGGACGCCCTGTCGATCTGCGCGTAAGGAACGAGCCGACCCGTGGCGGTCAGTGCATGGAGCTGGTCGACGTAGTTCGTGACCTCGTCCGCGGTGGCGGGGACCCGCGTGTACGCATACGACTGAGCTGACTGCGATGCGGCTGCGGCCAGATCCGCGGTGTGTCGGTGGTCAAGCGGTTCGAGGCGCACGAGCCGGCCTTCGAGAACCGGGCCTTCGAGATGGAAGCTCATGCGCCGGACTGTAGTGGGGGTCGCCGAACGTGCGGGGCGATTCCGCACGCGTCTGCGATGGCCGCCCGGCGGGGGCGGCGGACCGTACGCGAAGGCCTCCCGCACCCCTCTCCGACGGCGAACCGGCTGCGGCGCGGCACAGCGCAACGCGCCGGCCGGGGGCTCGACGAACGGGATGTGACGGAAGACCGCCGCCCCCGCCTACCGGCCCTTGTGCAGCCTGCCGGCCGCCACCCGGACTTCGGGCCGGGCACCGCGGAACAGCACGGTCGACGCTCCACCGAACGGGCCGGGTTTGCGGGCGGCCGCAACCGGGGGCGCGCGGACTGCGTTGTACACGGATGGGAGCGGTGGCTGTTGGGGCGCTGTGCTGGCAGGAGGGTGGAAGGGTGAGGGGAGGATTTCTGCGGACGGGGGCTGCGATGGCAGCCTGCGCGGCGGTGGTGGCTGCCGGCGGGGTCGCGGGGGCCACGGGTTCCGCGCAGGCATCGGGTTCCGCAGGGGCATCAGGTTCCGCACGGGCCTGGGCGTCCGAGCGGACATGGGCGTCCGGGCAGGCGGCGTCAACCGTCGCGGTGCCCGGGTCGGTCGCCGCCGCGGTAGGCACCGCCACCCGGGTAGGGGCCGTGCCCGGGTCGCAGCGGCTGACGGTCCAGGTGTGGCTGACGCCGGACACGGCGCGCGCTGCCGCGTTCGCGGATGCGGTGGCCACCCCGGGCAACCCCGAATTCCAGCACTACCTGAGCCCGGACGCCTACACCGCCGGATTCGGCCCCTCCGCCGCGCAGGCCGGAGCGGTGGCGGCGTGGCTCACCGGCCAAGGCCTGACGGGGGTTCAGGTCGACGGCGGCCGCGACTATGTGTCGGCGACAGGGCCGGTCTCGGCGGTCGAGTCGGCCTTCCAGGTGCGGATCGAGCAGTACCGGGCCGGGGAGGCCGCACGCGGGTCGGCGGGTCGGTCGGCCGTGTTCACCTCGAACGACCGCGAGGTGTCGGTGCCTGCCTCGCTGGCCTCGGACGTGCTGGGTGTGACCGGGTTGAGCAGCGCGTCCGCAGCGTCGCGGAGCACGTCCGCGTCCGGCCCGCGGAGCAGCGCGGCGGCCAAGGCGGCGACCTGTTCCTCGTACTGGGCGCAGCATGCGCACGCCCTGCACCCCGCCTACCGGGGGCTGACCCGGGCCTCGCTGCCGGTGTGCGGGTACTCCGCCGCGCAGCTGCGCGGCGCCTACGGGGCGACCTCGCGGGACACCGGCAGGGGCCAGACCGTGGCGCTGACCGAGGACGAGGCGCCGACCGCGATGTTCCGGACCCTGACGGCGTACGCCCGGAGCAACCATCTGCCGCTGCCGAAGCGCTCCCAGTTCCGGCAGGTCCAGGCCGGGAACTCCTGCAAAGCACCCAAAGCCGCGGCGGCGGACCGTGCGGCGCAGTTGCCGGCCGTCGACGTCGAGGCGGAGATGGACTCCGAGGCCGTCTACGCCATGGCGCCGGGCGCGAACCAGGTGATGGTGGTGGGCACCGGCTGCGACGAGGACCAGGCGCTGCTGGACGCGGCTTCGGCCGTGCTGACCGGGGACGGCCGCCACCCCCTGGCCTCCATCACGTCGAACTCGTGGCAGATCCCGCTGGGAGAGGTGTCCCCGCGGACCGTGCACGCCATCGACGTGCGGGCCGCGGCCGAGGGGGTCGGCATGTACGTCGCCTCCGGCGACACCCCCGGTCTGACGGTCACCGACTCCGACCCGTACGCGGTGGCGGTCGGCGGCACCACCCTCGGCATCGGGGCCGCGAAGAACCGGGTGTTCGAGACCGGGTGGTCCGACGACTACGGCTCGCTGGACCGCGGCAAATGGACCGACCTCGGCGTCAGCGGGGGCGGCGGGGGCGTCAGCGACGTCTATCGGCAGCCGTCGTACCAGAAGGGCGTGGTCCCGGCGTCGATGGCACGGGTCCGGGTGGCCAAGAAGACGGTGCTCGGCCGGACCGTGCCGGACATCGCCGCCGACGCCGATCCCGACACCGGCATGCTGGTCGGCTACACCGAGACGGACAGCCACGGGAAGCCGGGGCGCTACCGCACCGTGTCGAGTGCCGGCACCAGCCTGGCCACTCCGCTGGTCGCGGGCCTGGTCGCGGACGCCCAGCAGGGCCGGAAGGCGCCCTACGGCTTCGTCAACCCGCTGCTCTACCGCCTGGCCCGCACCGGGGCGTTCCATGACGCCCTGCCGATCAGCGCGTCCGCGCCGCAGCAGAACCGGGCCGCGTACCTCGCGCCCGACGACACCTTCACCGGCGCGGGCGTCGACGTCTTCGACGCCCAGCAGCGCCCCGACACCCAGCAGGTGACCGCCAGGGGCTACGACACCATGACCGGCGTCGGCACCCCGAACGGCGCCGCCTTCCTGGCCGCCCTGCGCCGCTGCCGCTGAGGACGGGCCGACAAGAGGAAAAAGAAAGCAGAAATACGGGCTCCGGATGCAACTGGGCGCCCCCGCCCCGCGTGACCTCTTCGATACGTGCGGGACGGAGGGGGAACCACAGTGGCGGGAGAGCGGGATGAGAGCTTCGACGGCTTCTACGCGGCGACATACCGGCGGACGGTGGGTCAGGTCTTTGCCATGACCGGCAGCCTGGCCGAGGCGGAGGACTGCGTCCAGGAGGCCTATGCCCGCGCCTGGCAGCGCTGGCAACGGGTGTGCGGTTACGCCGACCCGCAGGCATGGGTAAGGACCGTGGCCTATCGGATCTCCGTGTCCTCCTGGCGCAAGGCGGTGAACCGGCTGACCGCGCACCGCCGCAGCCGCCCGGATCCGGAGCTGCCCGGCCTGGGTCCGGACCACCTGGCGCTGGTCGCCGCGTTGCGGCAGATCTCGCCCGAGCAGCGGCAGGCGATCGTCCTGCACCATCTGGTCGGGCTGTCGGTGGAGGAGGTCGCCGAGCAGACCGGCGCTCCCGCAGGCACGGTCAAGGCCCGGCTGGCGCGCGGGCGCAAGGCACTGGCCCCACACCTGTCCGAGGAACCACAGGCCGGCGGACCAACCGAGCCGACCGTTGTCATCGGCAAGACCCTTGGCATGCGCGCCGCCGGAAAGGAGCACCGCTGATGCCAGAACAGCTGCCCGATCACGTCGACCAGTTGCTCGCGGGACTTGCGGAGGGCGCGGCCCGTACAGCCCGGGCCCAGGGCCCGGAAGCCGCCCGAAGGAGAGGAAGGAAGCGCACCATGCGCCGACGCATCGCCCTGTCCGCCCTGTCCCTGGCCGTGCTCGTCGGGGGGATAGGCACGGCTTTCGCGGTCACCGGCGGCTCTGGGCAGAGCCCGGCGGTGGTCGCCCCGAGCAGCAGCTCACCCGTACCCGTCCTCGTGCCCTCGGCCTCAGCGCCGGCCCCGTCCGCGTCCACGTCCGCCTCCACCGAGGGGACGCCCGCGGCCGCCCCGGTGCTGGCCCTGAAGCTTCCCTCGCAGTTGGCCCAGGGGACGTCGAACCAGGTGGGTTTCACCGTCGCCAACCCCGGTCCGGCCCGGACCGTGGACGTCCTGCTCGACCTGGGCAACCCGGCCTCCGCGCACCCGGGATCGACCGCGCCCGACGAGCGGGCCAGGGCGGTGCGTCTGGATCCGGCCACGGGAACCCCGAGGGACCTGCCGGTCTCCTACACCAGCGGCGTAGGCGGCTTCACCGACACCGCCGCCTACCGGCTGGCGCTCCCGGCCGACGGCAGCGTGACCGAGCGCCTCTTCGTGGTCCCGGCCGGCAGCAAGACTGTCACGTTCGGCGTCCGGCTCAGTCCGCCGGGCGGCCCCGCCGTCGTCCGGACCAGGACGCTGCCGCTGGTGGATCCCTCGTTGACGGCCACCGGACCGGCCTCGGTCACCACCGGGACCACCTCCGGCACCTTCACGTTCACCCTGGACAACACCACCGGTGCCGCGTACGACGGGATCCAGTTGCGGTCAGAGGCCGGGGGCTCCACCCCGGACTGCGACTTCACGCCGTTCCAGACGTTCAGCTGGTCGGAGGACGGCGGGCCATGGCGGACCGCGTCGCTGGGCTCCGGCCAGCCGCTGCTGGACACCGTGCAACTGGCCGCCGGACAGCGGCTGGTGGTGCGGCTGCGGCTGACCGTCCCCGGCAATCCGGCGTCCTGCCTGGGCAAGGGCTTCGTGTCGCTGAACGCGGCGAGCGCCGACGGCGAAATAGGGGCCGCGAACACCGCTGCCGCGCCGGGGGATACCGGGGCTCCGCCTGGATGCCCAGGCGCCCATCTTCGCCGTCCGCCGTGGCTGACCATGCACGCGGGGCCGCCCCGGCCGGGCCCGGGGCGGTGGGAGCGGCCTGCTCCTACCGCCCCGGGCCCCGGCGCCACCGTGCCGGACGTAGCCTCACCCAGGCGCACCCAACCAACCGGCAACCGCCGAGTCAGCGCGGCCGCCCCGTGGCGCAGGGCACGCAGGTGGTCGCGGCCGGACGGGCTTCCAACCTCTCCGCCGGGATAGGTTCCCCGCACTGCTCGCAGCGCCCGTACTCGCCCCGCTCCAGGCGTTCCATCGCCTGGTCCAGGTCAGCCAGGCGGGTTCGGGCCTGGTCAAGCAATGAGGCGACCTGGGCGCGCTCGAAAGCGGTGTTCGAGCCCTCCGGGTCATGCTCGTCGTCGACGGCCACCAAGGCGTTGGCCTCGATGATCTGGCTGAGCTCCCGGCTCAGCCCCGCGATCAACAGGACAGTCTCGGCACGTTCAGCAGTCAGCCGCCGGGCGGCAGAAACGGGCTCGGGGAGCTGGGGTGGCGGGTTCATGGCGCTCAGCGGCCCAGGTTCCCAAGGACGCTCGGGGCCGAGGAGGCGGCACTGGTATCGGGGTCGCCAGAGGTCGGAAACGAGGGCTCGGGCGGGCCGGGCTCGGACGGCTCAGACTCGGGCGGTCCAGGCTGGGCCGGGCCAGAATCGGGCGGGCCGGGCTCGGGCGGGCGGGACTCCGGAGGCCCGGGCCGGGCGGGTGAGGGCATCGAGGGAGGCCCACCGGCCGATGCGGTGGCCGAGGCACTGACCGCGGAACCCGGAAGCGCGTCCCCCGGCGATCCCTTGGCGGTCGTGTCGCACGCAGCCACCGCGACCGTCATCGCCACCGCGCCCACTACGCCGACCGCGGCGAACCCCGCCCGACGAAACGTCAAAGTCCAGACCGCCACAGCATTCCCTCCACCCAGCAGCCGCACCATCGCGGCCCGACCCAGCCATCCCTCCCCCACTCCAGAACACCCCACCCCGCCACACGGACCAAGGCCACCTGATCAGCCCAGCAGCCCGAGCCCCGACCACGCCCCGGATTGCCCCGGCCTGCCCCGGCCCAGTGAGCCGTTGAACTCGACTTCCCTATGCCGCGGCTCCTACCATCATCGTGGCCGGACCCGATCGAGGGCGGCGGCCGTGTTGCACCTGTTGAGGGGAAGCGACGTGGAGGACGAGGCGAGCAGCTCCGCGGAGGCATCGCGGCAGGCCGGGCGGCGGCGAAACGGCGATCCCTACCTCGGGGTTCTGGACGCCGCACTGTTCGCCGTGGAGATGTCGGAGAAGGACCGACCGCTGGACATGCTGGACACCCTGCTCAAGCCCTGGATCCGGGAGGTGCTGGACAGAGACCTGGGCCTGGCGTACTCGGCCGACAACCTCACCCAACTCGCCGACGACGTCGCCCGGATACTCGGACGCGGCTACCACTACTGCGAGTTGCGCAAGCAGCTTTCGCAGGACCGCAACAGATCGGACCGGGTTCCGGAAGCGATCTGGCGGATCGTCGACGACATCTCCTGGCTCAAGGTGTTCACCGTGGCGGTCCTCCCTTCGGAGGAGTCCGCCTTCGCCCTGCGCAGGACCGTCGGCCCCGGTAGGTTCGGGAGCGACACCGCCCACTGGCAGTTCTCAGCCATGCCCCATCTGCGCCTGGACCGCGTCCCGGAACAGCGGGCGGACTTTCTGATCGTGGTGTCGGGGATGGGCCCAGACCATGCGTCGGGCCAGGTCCACGTCCCCGCCGGACTCAGAGACCACCCGGTGTGGGTGGAGCAGTTGGGCCACGCCTTCGCGGGGCTCGGCCACACTGTCACCCTGTCCTGAGCTTGTCCTTCAAGGTCCGATCGGGCCAGTGGCGACGCGCGGCACCGGCTCGCCAACCGCCGCGAGTAAATCCATTGACACCGAGAGCGTTCAGGCGACAAGACTGCGCCAGTGAATACCCTGCCGCCGCTGCCCGGCCCGCTCCCTCAGCCAGTACCGGACCCGCGTGTCCGCAACGTCGTTCTCGACTATGCGGGCATGGACGCCTTGGTGGCCGACCTGATTCTGCCCGGCGACGCGTCGATGTATGTCATGAGCGCGATGGAAACGTCCCGCGAGCTCATCCGGCACTCCTACTACCGGTACGAGTTCGCCACCGTCGCCGTCACGCATTCCCTGTTCGCCCTGGAGCGCGTCCTGACCGAGCGTCTTGCCATCAACGAACCGATCCAGGACCTCATCGGGCGGGCCGCCGATGCAGGGCTCATTCCGGCCGAACTCGCTGCCAAGCTGGACCGCAGCCGACTACTGCGCGACAAGCTCACGCAGGCCACTGTGACAAGTGCCGCCCTCAGCCCGGTCAGGGCCGTCACCATGGTGCGTGCCGTCTTCGATGCTGTTTCTCTGCTCCTTCCCCGACCATCTGCGGCAGAGGTGGCAGCTGTCGACATGAACGGACCGCAGCCTGAAGACCGACTCGCCCGCCTGTGGGAGGAACACCGGCGTGCCCTGTACCCGGACAGCTTCCGTGGTATTGACCTTGAGGGCGTAGAGCTTATCCTCCTGGACGCCAACGTCGCCGGCCTCATTCAGAGAGAGCTTGACGGTGGGCTCGACGACAGTGGCCTTGCCATCCTCTGGGCTTGCATCGCCGACCTCGACAAGGTGGTGACCCAGATCAACTCGGAGTACTGCGTCTCCTACTTTGGCAGGCTTCGGACGATGGCCAAGCTCGCAGCAACCCGCTATACCCCCACCGCGACCTGACATGTGGAGCCCAAATGGGGATCTCCCACGACGCGCGTCAGGGTCTGGCCCGGTCGCGTTCGATGATGGTCTCGGGCGCCCGACGGTTTTGTCCACGTCGTAGCGGGTGGCGGGTTGCTGGTTCTTGGAGCCGAGCGGTCTGCCGGGGCCGGGCCGGTTGGGTTCGGGTGCACAGGCCGGCGGTCAAGGCTATTCGGCGCGTCCGAGCGCAGCCATGGCGAGACGTCCACCGCGAGCACGATCCGGCCGTCCTGCGTGCGGGGGCACCGGCAGGGCCGCCAGTTCCGCGCGCAGCCGGTCCACCTCGATCCGCCCGCAGTTCAGCGCGTCGTACAGGGCGCCGTGGCCACCAGGTGCTCTGCCGTCAGCGTCAGGTCGACCAACGATCTGACCGGCCGTCGGCACACAGCAGCGCACCGGTCAGCTCAAAAAGCTGTCCCTGCGGGTGGTCAGGCAGTCGTAGAAGTCCTGCCGGAAGCAGGACAACACCGACAGGGACTCGACGCGATCGGCATCGTCGCGATCACTCATCCAGACGGCCTTTGTCGGTGATCATGGGTACTCGCAAAGCACATGATCACGCTAAACCGCTCTGCTGTCCGCCGAACGAGAGGACTGCGGGCAGTTGCCGAGCCGGCCCGCGGACGACCGGGATCACACCTGTCAGGGGCGGCCCCTACTCTCGCCCCATGGAATTCAGCGATACGAGCGGCTTCCGCCTTGCAGCGGATCTTCCCCCAGGGCGAGTTACGCCCAGTGCATCACCGGTTCTCTGGCTCTCCGACACTCCGATCCCCGACCCCGCCGCCTGGTGGGCGCGATGCCAGAAGCAGGTGCAGGACACCGGTCTGCGACCCGTGCTCTACTCCTGGCCCAGCGACCCCCATCAGCCCCAATTCCCCGACGATGTATCGGAAAGCCAACTGGATGCCGACCTGGAGGCGACCTGGTGCTCCTACCGCGCACTGCAGCTACGCCAGCAGGCTGAGCCGTACCAGCCGTACCAGCCTCCCGAGGGCTTGATGGACTGGGAGGATGATCCCGGACCCCCCTATGACCGATGTCCGGGGCTGGCCCCAGCCGGAGTCGCTACCGGCATCAGCGATCCGGACGACACCGCGCAACTGGTCATCGAGAAGCTGACGGCCAGTCACCACGGCCTCAAGGACGCTCACCTCGCCCTCGTGCCGGCCGCCCACAGCGGCGACATCCCAGCAGTCATGGGCTGGCCTGCCGATGCGCCACGCGCTTCCCTGTGCACCATGCTCCGCAGCTGGGAGGGACGCTTCGGCACCCGCGTTGTCGCCATCCAAGGCGCGATGGTCTACGTATCCGTCGCCCGCCCACCCCAGGTACTCGCCCACGCCACACACATCGCCCTGGAACACGTCCTGACCGGTGCGGACAACATCAACGACGGAACGCCCTTCCCCCGCTATGCCGAATCCCTCATCGGCACCCACCTCTGGTCCTTCTGGTGGGATTGAACGCCTCGGAACTGGGACCAGAGGTTGAAGAACAAGCTGAGCTTGTTCTTCATCTTCGCCAGTCTGTGGCTGGGTAGGCCGGGCCCATGCGGGCGTCAAGCCTTCCGACGATCTTGCGGAGTTCGCGGCCTCCGCGAGGCGACATGGCTCGGATCACGCTGTCGAGTAGAGCGCGGCCTTCGAGCGGGTTACCGCAGCAGTACCAGTGCACGTTGCCGTTCATCCCGGGCTGGCCGTACTCCGGCGTCTCCCGGGTGATCACCCCGCCGCACGCCGACATCGCCTGCGCCGTCGGAGCCGCCTCCGCGCATGTGGGCGCGAGCGCCGAACTCGTCCTCCCCGCCGACGAGCAGCTGCAGGGCGCCATCGACGATCTCTGCGAGAAGGTCTGCGCCCCCTCGCAGCGGCGGCGGAATTCACTAAGGCAGGTTGATAAGGTAGCCTTATCATATGGATGATGATCTGGACCCCGGCGACGTCGCCGCAGCCCTGCTGACGAGTCTCAGCGTGCTGGTGCGACGGGTGCGCCAGGTACCCGTCGAGGGCGGGCTGACCATGCCCGAGCGGACCGCCCTGTCCCACCTGGACCGCTCGGGCCCGACCACCTCCTCGGCACTGGCCCGGGAGGTGCAGATCACCGCCCAGGCGATGGGGGCGACCCTCGGCGCACTGCGAGGCCGTGGCCTGGTCGAACGCCGCCCGGATCCCCATGACGGCCGGCGGGTGGTGCTGACGGTGACCGACGCCGGTCGGCAGGCGCTGAAGAACAAGCGCAACGCGCGGGCCGAACTCATCGCCCGGGCGCTGACCGGCGGCACCTTCACCCCGGCGGAGCTGGAGCAGCTCGCGTCGGCCGCACCGCTGCTGGAGCGGTTGGCCCAGAACATCTGATGCCAGGACCACCAAACAAGGGGGCAATCTGATGTCCGGTCATCCCATCATCCGCGCTGGCGACCGTCCGGCCGGTGACCGTCCGGTCGGCGATCGGTACAAATGGACGGCGCTGACCAACACCACCGCAGCGGTCTTCATGTCGGCGCTGGACGGCTCCATCGTGCTGATCGCCCTGCCGGCGATCTTCCGGGGCGTGCACCTGGACCCGCTGGCCCCGGGCAACATCGCCTACCTGCTGTGGATGATCATGGGCTACCGGCTGGTCCAGGCCGTCCTGGTGGTCACCGTGGGCCGCCTGGGCGACATGTACGGCCGGGTCCGCATCTACAACTCCGGGTTCGCGGTCTTCACCTTCGCCTCGATCCTGCTCTCCTTCGACCCCTTCGACGGCGGCCACGGAGCCATGTGGCTGATCGGCTGGCGGGTGCTGCAGGCCGTCGGCGGGGCAATGCTGATGGCGAACTCGGCCGCGATCCTGACCGACGCCTTCCCCAAGGAGCAGCGCGGCTTCGCGCTCGGCATCAACCAGGTCGCCGGACTGGGCGGGATGTTCATCGGCCTGGTGGCCGGCGGTCTGCTGTCGGCCTGGGACTGGCGCGCGGTGTTCTGGGTGAATGTGCCGGTCGGCGTCTTCTTCACGGTGTGGGCCTACCGCACGCTGCGCGAGACCGGGCAGCGCGGCGGCGGCCGGATCGACTGGTGGGGCAACATCACCTTCGCGGTGGGGCTGAGCGCGGTCCTGATCGCGGTCACCTTCGGTCTGCAGCCCTACGGCGGACACACCATGGGCTGGACCAACCCGCTGGTGGACGGGCTGATCGGCGGCGGACTGGTCCTGCTGGCGGTGTTCGTGGCCATCGAGAACCGGATCGCCGCGCCGATGATCCAGCTCAGCCTGTTCCGGCTGCGGGCCTTCACCTTCGGCAATCTGGCGGGCCTGGCCATCTCGATCGGCCGCGGCGGGATGCAGTTCGTGCTGATCATCTGGCTGCAGGGGATCTGGCTGCCGCTGCACGGCTACGACTACAACGCCACGCCGCTGTGGGCGGGCATCTTCATGCTGCCGCTGACCGCCGGGTTCCTGGCCGCCGGACCCGTCTCCGGCTACCTGTCCGACCGGCTCGGCTCGCGGGGCCTGGCCACCGGCGGCGCGCTGCTGTTCGGCGCCAGCTTCCTGGGCCTGATGCTGCTGCCGATCGACTTCAGCTACTGGGTCTTCGCGGTGCTGATCGCACTCAACGGGATAGCCAGCGGCATGTTCGCCTCGCCCAACTCCTCCTCGATCATGGGCAGCGTGCCGAGCCATCTGCGCGGGGTGGCCTCCGGCATGCGCGCCACCTTCCAGAACTCCGGCACCGCCGTCTCCATCGGGGTGTTCTTCTCCCTGATGATCGCGGGACTGGCCAACAGCCTCCCGCAGACCCTCACCGCCGGCCTGCAACAGCAGGGCGTGCCGGCCCATGTGGCCGCCCAGGTCGCCGGACTCCCCCCGGTCTCGTCGCTGTTCGCCGCCCAACTGGGCGTCAATCCGATCCAGCACCTGCTCCAGCCCAGCGGCGTGCTGACCCAGCTGACGGCGGCGCAACAACAGGCCCTGACCGGACGCGAGTTCTTCCCGCAACTGATCTCCGGGCCGTTCCACTCCGGCCTGGTCATCGTGTTCGCCTTCGGCGCCGCCCTCGCCCTGCTCGCCGCGATCGCCTCCCTGCTGCGCGGGGGCGGCACCGCCGCCAAGGCTCCAGGACCGCAGCCGGCCGCCGCCGACGCCGGCAACCAGCCGACCTCCACAGCAGAACAAGCCACTGCAGAACAAGCCACAGGAGAACAAGCATGACGCTGACCACGATCGACCCCACGTCCGCCCTCGTCGTGATCGACCTGCAGAAGGGCATCGTCTCGGCCCACACCGACCCCTCCGTCACCGCCGTCGTGAAACAGGCGACCCAGCTGGCCGCCGAGTTCCGGCGGCACCACCTGCCCGTGGTGCTGGTCAATGTCACCGGACGCGCCCCGGGCCGCACCGAGGCCGGATGGTCCGGCGGTGGCAGCGCGCTGCCGGACGGCTGGGCCGACCTGATCGACGAACTCGAGGTTCAGCCGACCGACCACCTGATCACCAAGCGGCGGCGCAGCGCGTTCCACGACACCGGACTCGACACCCTGCTGCGGGACCTGGGCGTCACCCAGCTCGTGCTCGCCGGCATCTCGACCAGCGCGGGCGTCGAGTCGACCGCGCGCTCGGCCTCCGACTACGGCTACCACGTGGTCCTGGCCACCGACGCCATGACCGACCCCGACGCCGACTCCCACCGCCACAGCATCGAACGCGTCTTCCCCAAGCTCGGCGAAACCGCCACCACCGCCGAGGTCATCGACCTGGTCGAGGCAACCCGATGACGCTGCTCGGCCGACTCCTCAACAACCGCAGGGCAGGCGAGACCCACACCGCCTGGAACCTGCCCAACCTGCAGGGCCCCGAGCTGCTGACGCTCACCAGCCGCCACTTCGGCGACGGCGAGGCCATACCGCTGGAGCAGTGCGCGAAGACCATCGGCGGCCTCGACCGGTCCCCCCAACTGTCCTGGGGCCCGCCGCCGCCCGGCACCGCGCAACTGCTGCTGGTTGTCGAGGACATCGACGTCCCCCTGGCCAAGCCCGCCGTGCACTGCGTCGCCCTGGTCGACCCGGCCTCCGGGCCCCTGGAGCCCGGCGCCCTCGCCGCGCGGCAGCCTGCCGCTGGAGTGCGGCCGCTGAGGTCCACCATCGGGCGCGGCTACCACGGCCCCGCGCCGATCAAGGGCCATGGGCCGCACCGCTACGTCTTCCAGCTGTTCGCCCTCGCCACCCCGGTGGCCGGCGCCCCCGACGCAACGCCCCCGGACCGGGCGCGGCCCCGCGCCCTGCTGCCCGCCGTCACCGCACCCGTCCTCGCCCGCGGCCGACTGACCGGGGTCTTCGAACGCTGACACGACGGCAGACCAGTACGGTGGTCGGGCCGGCCACCGCGGGCCCGGGCTCCCCCTCCACCCCCGGTACGCTCCCCCACCATGAACGACTCCAGCGCCGCCCCGGACGCCACCGGCTTCGGCACCTCCGCTCCGATCCATCCGGCCACCACGGCCACCCGCCCCGCCCACCCCGGTCTGCCCGAGAACGGCCGGTCCGGCGCCGACCTCCTGGCCGACCTCGCCGTCCTCACCGCCGCCGACCTGCCGACCCGGGGCGGCCGGACCACCGCCTATGTCTACGACAGCGGCCGCCCCGAGGTCCGCGACGCCGCCGAGCGGGCCTATCTGGCGATGATGGAGGTCAACGGCCTGGACCCGACCGCCTTCCCCAGCATCGTCGCCCTGGAACGCCAGGTCGTCGGCGCCACCGCCACCCGCCTGGGCGGTGACGACACCACCCCGGGCATCTTCACCAGCGGCGGCACCGAGTCGATCATCCTCGCGGTGAAGGCCGCCCGGGACGCCCGTCCGGACATCCTCGCCCCGGAGATCGTCGTCCCGGTCACCGCCCACGCGGCCTTCCACAAGGCCGGCCAGTATCTGCGGGTCACCGTCCGCAGCGCACCCGTCGACCCGACCACCTTTCGGGCCGACCCCGCCGCGATAGCAGCGCTCTGCAACGAGAGCACTGCTCTCGTCGTCGCCTCCGCCCCCTCCTACGCCCATGGCGTCATCGACCCGGTCGCCGAGATCGCCGCCGAGGCCGCCGCCCGCGGCATCCCCTGCCATGTCGACGCCTGCGTCGGCGGCTGGCTGCTGCCCTGGCTCGCCGAGGCCGGCGCGCCGGTCCCCGCCTTCGACTTCTCCGTCCCCGGGGTCACCTCCCTCTCCTGCGACCTGCACAAGTTCGGGTACGCGCCCAAGGGCGCCTCGGTGCTGCTGTTCCGCGAGGAGGCGATGCGCCTGCACGCCTACTACGCCTGCGCCGCCTGGCCCGGCTACAGCGTCGTCAACTCCACCATCCAGAGCAGTAAAGGGGCCGGACCGCTGGCCGGGGCCTGGGCCACGATGCAGGCCCTCGGCGCCGACGGCTACCGCGAGCTGGGCCGCGCCGCCCTCGCCGCGACCCGCCGACTGATCGCCGGCGTGGAGGCCGTCGACGGCCTCACCGTCCTCGGCTCCCCCGAGGCCACTCTCGTCGCCATCGGCGCCGACCCGGCCGACGCCACCCCGCTCGACCTCTTCGCCCTCGCCGACGAGACCCGCGCCCGGGGCTTCTTCCTGCAGCCCCAGCTCAGCCTGGACGGCCTGCCCGCCAATCTGCACCTGACCCTGACCGGCGTCAGCGAACCCGGCGTCGAGGAGCTGCTCGCCGTCCTCCGCGAGTGCGTCGACCTGGTCCGCCCGCTCGGACCCCCGACGCCCCCGGCCGACATCGTCGAGTTGCTCGGGCAGGTGGACCTCACCCAGCTCGACAACGCCTCCTTCGCGGCCCTTCTCCCCGCCGCGGGCGTCGACCTGGCCGGCGACAACGCGGCCCGGATGGCCCCGGTCAACCGCCTCCTCGACGCCCTCCCGCCGGCGACCCGCGAGGTCATCGTCACCCGCTTCCTGTCCGCCCTCTACAGCCCGTACCTGGGCGGCTGAGGGCGGACAGGAGGTCCTTGGCCGCCGCCGCGCAGACCGGTCCCGGGCTACGTCCGGGACCGGACGCGTGGGAAGCCGGGCGCGGCGAGGCCGAACACCAGGCCGTCATCCCAGCGGAGGATCCGGCCTCCGAGAACAGTCTTGTCATGAGCCTTACCAACCAGTCAGTAACTGACGTAACGTCAATTGGACTCATCCATGGGAGGAGCGCTCCATGCGACGACGCACGTCCCGAATCAGAACCGCCGCGGTGGTCGCGGCCCTGGCCACAGCCTGTGCCATCGGGCTGCCGCCCAGCTCGGTCGGTGCCGCCGCGCACCGCGCCTACGCCGCCGACGACTACTGCCAAGGCCAGTGCAACGACATCCTGCCGCCGGGCGAGAACGGCAACGCCACCCTCGCCGACATCCTCGCCAACCGCGTGCTCGGCACCCGTCCCGCCCACACCGACGACCAGCTCGGCCCCTACGCAAGCCTGGTCGACGGCTACACCGGCCTGACCGACGCGAGCCTCGGCAGCTTCTTCGACGACGCCTCCTTCGGCGTCCCGGCCGACCAGGTCGCCAGCACCATCCACCCCCGGGCCGACGTCACCATCGTCCGCGACAAGGCCACCGGGGTCCCGCACATCACCGGCACCACCCGCTACGGCACCGAGTACGGCGCAGGCTACGCCGCGGCCCAGGACCGGCTGTGGGTGATGGACCTGTTCCGACACGTCGGCCGGGGCCAGCTCAGCAGCTTCGCCGGCGGCGCGGCCGCCAACCGGCAGCTGGAGCAGAGCTTCTGGCAGGCGGCTCCCTACACCGAGGCCGAACTCCAGCAGCAGATCGACTCCATCGCCGGCCAGGGCGCCCGGGGACAGCAGGCGCTCAGCGACGCCCAGGCCTACGTCGACGGCATCAACCAGTACATCTCCCGTGCGTACAACTCCCGTACCTTCCCCGGCGAGTACGACCTCACCGGCCAGATCAACGCCATCACCAACGCCGGCGCCATCCAGCCCTTCAAACTCACCGACCTGGTGGCGCTGGCCTCGGTGATCGGCGCGCTGTTCGGCTCCGGCGGCGGCGGCGAAGTGCAGTCCGCGCTGGTCAAGGAAGCCGCCGAGGCCAAGTACGGCACCGCCCAGGGCGACCGGGTCTGGAACTCCTTCCGCGAACGCGAGGACCCCGAGGCCGTGCAGACCCTGCACCAGGGCCAGAGCTTCCCCTACGCCCAGGACCCCGCCGATCCCCAGGGCACCGCCATGCCCGACCCCGGCTCGGTGACCGCCCAGCAGCTCGTCTACGACCCCACCGGCAGCGCCGTCAGCAACGCCCGCGCGGCGGTCAAGGCCCCGGCGGCGCTGAAGCCGCTGCAGGGCGTGTTCGACAACGGCGTGCTGCCGGGCGACCTGCTCACCGCCAAGCACGGCATGTCCAACGCCCTGGTGGTGTCCGGAAAGTACACCGACGACGGCCACCCCGCGGCCGTGTTCGGGCCGCAGACCGGCTACTTCGCCCCCCAGTTGCTCATGCTGGAGGAGATCCAGGGCCCCGGCATCAGCGCCAGGGGCGCCGCCTTCGCCGGCCTCAGCTTCTACGTCGAGCTGGGCCGCGGCCAGGACTACTCCTGGAGCGCCACCTCCGCCAGCCAGGACATCACCGACACCTACGCGGTGACCCTGTGCAACACCGACGGCACACCCGCCACCAAGGCCTCGACCGGCTACCTCTACCAGGGCAGTTGCACACCCATGCAGGCCCTGGAACGCGACGACTCCTGGGGCCCCACGCTTGCCGACTCCACCGCCGCCGGCTCCTACAAGCTGATCATGTACCGGACCGCGTACGGCCTGGTCACCGCCCGCGCCACAATCGGCGGCGCCCCCGTCGCCTACACCTCGCTGCGCTCCACCTACATGCACGAGGTCGATTCCATCATCGGCTTCCAGATGCTCGACGACCCCGGCGCCGTCGACTCGCCGCAGACCTTCCAACAGGCCGTCCAGCACATCGGCTACACCTTCAACTGGTTCTACGCCGACGACGCGCACACCGCCTACTACAACTCGGGATACAACCCGGTGCGCCCGGCCGACGTCGCGCCGGACCTGCCCGTCCTCGCCCAACCCCAGTACGCCTGGCTGGGGTTGGACCCCGCCGCCTACACCGCCGACTACACCCCGCCGGCGCAGCACCCGCAGAGCATCGACCAGGACTACTACGTCTCCTGGAACAACAAGCAGGCCGACGACTACGCCGCGGCCGGCTTCGGCGACGGCTCGGTCCACCGCGCCAACCTGCTCGACTCCCGGGTCAAGGCCCTGGTGACGAGTGGTCAGAAAATCAGCCGGGCCTCACTGGTGCAGGCCATGGAGAACGCCGCCGTCACCGACCTCCGCGGCCAGGACGAACTGCCGCTGCTGCTGCGGGTGCTGCAGAGCGCCCCGGTCACCGATCCGGCCCAGGCCGCGGTGGTGCAGCAGTTGCAGGCCTGGCTGCAGCACGGCGCGCAGCGGCGGGAGACCTCGCCCGGCAGCCACACCTACGCCGACGCCGACGCGGTGCGGATCTTCGACGCCTGGTGGCCGCTGCTGGTCCAGGCCGAGTTCGGCCCCGGCATGGGGTCCGACCTGTTCACCGCCATGACCGGCGCGCTGCAGATCAACGAGTCCCCCTCCGGTGGCCAGACCGGGCCGGTGAGCGGCACGGCGGACGCCAATGAGTCCATCCCGCACAAGGGTTCCTCGTTCCAGTACGGGTGGTGGTCCTACACCGACAAGGACCTGCGCTCCGTCCTCGGCGACCCGGTCGCCGGCGGCCTGGCGCAGCCCTACTGCGGCGGCGGGGTCCTGGCCCAGTGCCGACAGGTACTGCTGACCTCCCTGCAGCAGGCCGCGGCCGAGACTCCGGCCCAGGTCTACCCCGGCGACAGCGGCTGTTCGGCGGGCGACCAGTGGTGTGCCGACTCGATCGTCCAGCGGCCGCTGGGCGGGGTCACCGACGCTGCAAGCAACTGGCAGAACCGGCCGACGTACCAGCAGGTCGTGCAGTACACCTCGCACCGATAGGCGCCTGCGGTACGGGCGTGGGCGGCTGCGGTGCGATCATGGGGCGGTGACCACTGCAGACACGGCCGGGTTCGTCTTCTTCGACGTGGACGGGACGCTTGTCCCCGGGACCAGTTCCTCGGTGTTCCTGGCCGGGTTCCTCGGCCACCAGCGGGCTCTCATGGTGGCCGAGGACGCCTATGCGGCGGGGCAGCTGACGAACCAGCAGGTGTCCGTGACCGATGCCGAGGGGTGGACCGGCCACGGCGAGGAGCAGGTCCGCGGCTGGCTCGTGGACCTGCCGCTGGTCGACGGCATCGCCGAGACCGTCGCCTGGTGCCGCGAGCAGGCGCTGGCGCCGGTGCTCGCCACCCTCGCCTGGGACCCGGTCGGACGGCACATCGCCGAGCGGTTCGGCTTCCGGGCTTTCTGCGGGGCCGAGTTGGAGGTCTCCTCGGGCCGCTACACCGGACGCGTGCGCCGGGATTTCGACGAGTACGACAAGCGCGACTTCGCCCTGCGCCAGGCCCGGGAGGGCGGCGTCGACCCGACCCGCTGCGCCGCCGTGGGGGACAGCCGCTCCGACCTCCCGCTGTTTGCCGCGGCGGGCCTGAGCATCGCCTTCAACGCCACCCCGGCAGCACGGGCGGCGGCCTCGACCGCCGTGGACGGCGACGACCTGCGCACGGTGATCCCCGCCCTCCGGGCGTGGCAGGCCCGGAACTGACCCGCTGCAACCTGCCGTGGTGTCAGGTCCAGGTGGTGTCAGGTCCAGGTGGTGGCTCGGGCCTCGAAGACGCCGGGGTCGCTGTGGACCGGCACGACGCACACCAGGTGGCCGCCGGGCGCGCGCAGGACCCGGCAGTCCAGCCACTGCGACACCTGCGTGGCGCCCAGGGCGAGCAGGCGGGCGGTCTCGGCCTCGACGTCGTCGGTCTCCATGTCGAGGTGGAAGCGAGGTTCGTCATCGACCGACTGGACGATGGTGGCCAGCCCCGGCAGCGCCTGCGGCAGGACGGTGAACTGCGGTTCGCGGGGGTCCGGTCGGGCCGCGACGCCCAGAGCGGCGGACCAGAAGGACGTCGCCCGGGCGGCCTCGGCCGCGGGGGTGTCGATCAGCAGGGCGTAGACACGGCTCCGATGCATGCCCTGCACGGTATCGGTCTGGGTCAACTTCCGGGCGGCCGGGCCGCAGGCACGGTAGCGTGCACGCGTTCGAGCACCTCGGCACGGCTTCGGAGGCCGCACATGATCGGCTTGGTGGCGGCGTTTCTCGCGGGCTGCGTGGTGACCTTCGCCCTGACCCGGCTGCTGGACCGTCGACCCGCGCGCCCCGCGGTCGGCCCCGGTGGCGGTGGCGGTGGTCGGCGTCCGCGCGGCGCGGACCGGGGTACGACGCGCGTGGACGAGGCCGTCACCGCCTTCGGCGAGGAACTGGAGCATCTGGACTTCGACCCGGCCGCGGCCGCGGTGACCGAGGCCATGCTCGCCGACTACCAGGCCGCCCTGGACGCCTACGACCGGGCGAAGCTGCTTCCGGTCGGCGAGGAGCCGCGGATCGCCCGGGCCCTGGACCAGGGTCGGGCCGCGCTGGTCCGGCTGTCGGCCCGGATCGAGCACCGGCCGATCCCGATCGAGGCGCTGGAGGGGTCACTCGCCCCGGCGCCGGCGGTGCGGGCGGACGCCGACCGCTTCCTGCACGCGGGAACCGCCGCCGGAACGTTCGAGGTGCTGGTGGACCGGCCGGAGCCGGGGCGCCCCACCATCGCCGAGATCAGCTTCAAGGGCAACGGCAACTTCTTCGTCCACCCGGTGACCCGGACGGCGAGGCAGCTCGAGACCGGGCAGGCCCTGGTGAACTTCCAGAAGGCCTACCGCGGCCGGCACTTGATCGACGACTCGACCACCCATCTCAAGGTGGAACTGCTGAACATCGAGGGCGCCTGCCGCTGGTCGGTGCGCTTCCTGCCGATCGCTGAGGCGCTGCCGCTCGAGGGAGTGGCCCACGGCCGGAACCCGCACGAGGTGCTGGTGCACAGCGGCGGCCGCACCACCGTCACCGTCCAGGTCAGGACCACCGGCACCTGGCAGGTGAAATACCGCTCGCCGACCCGCGCCAGCCGCGACGGCACCGACTGGATCTACGGACTCGGCGACGGAACCAAGGAGCTCGCCGTCCCCGCAGCCGGCTGGCTGCTGGTGCACCTGCCCGAGGGCGGGGAATGGTCGCTGCAGACGCCGTCCTGAACCGGCAGCCCGACGGTATGCGGCGGCGGTGACCACGGCCGACCTGCTGCGCACCCTCGCCGTCGAGGCGACGATCCACCATCTTGACCTGACCCGGTCCCTGCCCGACGCGCCGGGCCCTTCCGAGCTGGGGCTCAGCGAAGCACGCCGAACCCTGGACAGCCTCCTGGGCCGACCCGTACCCCTCCCCTGGGACGACGCGCTCTACCTCCGCAAGGCGACCGGCCGCACCCCGGTCAGCTGAAGGCCGTGCTCAGGGTGATGGTGACGGTCTTCCCGTCGCGATGGGTGCGCACGGTGGTCTCTTCAGCCACGCGGTTCAGCAGGTTCATCCCGAAGCCACCGTTCCCGCCCGCCAGGTCCGGTTCCCGGAGCACCGGCGGTTCGGGGCTGGTGTCGGTGACCGCGATGACCAGGCGGTGGTCCTGGCGCAGCAGGTCCAGGGCACAGGGCCCGGGCGCGTGGCGGACCGCGTTGGAGACGAGTTCGCTCACGGCCAGCACCGCGTCCTGCACCAGCACCTGCGGTAGCGGGGGGCGCAACCGCTCCAGGAAGCCCTCGGCGTGGTGGCGTGCCGCGGTGGTGCTGCCGGGAGCGCCGTCCAGGTGGAAGGTGGTCTGCGCGGGCGGGGGTTGGTGGTCCATTGCTGGTCCCCGTGATCGGTTTGTGCCGGAAATGGTGCCGGACCGTGCATCTGCCCCGGTCGCCCGCCTCAATGCTCCTACACAGGAACAGTCCACAGAGTGGAACCCTTACCTACTGGTCGGTCAGCGCGCTGGCCCCGGACCCCTGTCGTCCGCGATCCTTGGAGGTCCGATCCGACCTCACCTGTGGGAGCGCTCCCCTCATGTCCCCCGAACTGTCCTTCACTGTTCAGCAGCGCGCCGGCGCGTGGGCTGTGGTCCAGGTCAGCGGTGCCATGGACTACGACACCAGCCCCGCGCTGGAACAGGCGCTGGCCGCCCTGGTCCAGGACGGGGCCCGGCACCTGGTCCTGGACATGGCCGCTGTCACCTTCTGTGACTCCTGCGGCATCAACACGCTCATCCGCGCCCTGGGCTGTGCCGGACAGGACAACGGGTCCCTCGCGCTGGCCGCCACGACGCCGCGGGTCCAGGGGGTCCTGGAGATCATCGGCGTGGACGCGGTCATCACCATGTATCCCACCGTCGCCCTCGCCCTGGACAGTGTCCCCGGCTGAAGGGTGCCGTGGGCGCCAGCGCCGTCCGGACGCATGTGTGCGCCCCCGCACGCCCCTTACCGGGTGCCTCCGAGGCCACGAGACTGTGGGCCCGCACCGACACCACCGGAAGGGGAACACCCATGGGCACGAGGAACGGCAGAGGCAGACGCCGCACCATGGTGCTGGCCGCCGTCGCGTTACTGGCGGGCGCCGGCGGGGCGGTGGCCGCGGCGGGTCCGGCGGTCGCGGCCACCGGGGACGTGCTGATCCTCCAGGAGGGAAGCACGGGCAACCTGGTCTCCCTGCAGACGTACCTGTTCCTCCCCGGGATCGCCGAACAGGGCGACGGCGTCCAGGCCGGGGCCACCCGGTTCGCCGTCACCAACCTCACCGACAAGACCGTCACCCTGACCGAGAAGACCCCGGCAGGCTCGGTGGCGCACAGCGGTACGGTGGCCTCCGGCTCGTCCGGCGCCTTCGCCGTGACCGCCGGCGACACCGTGTCGATCGCCGCGCCGTCCGACTAGCCCGACATGGTTCTGATGCCGCGGCTGAAGCTGGCCGCCAGCGCGGCGGCGGTGACCAGCAGGGGGAAGGCCAGCAGCGCCGTGCGCCCGGCGACGTGGGCCAGCAGCACTCCGGCCAGGGCCGGCGCCAGCGCGGCCGCCGAGGTGGCGGCCAGCAGGATCACGCTGACCACCCGGCCCTGCAGGTGGTCCGGGGTGACGGCCGCCTGGTAGCCGAAGAGGGCGGCGTTGGCGCTGGGGCCGAGGAACACGGCGGCGGCCAGGGGCACCGCGGTCACGATGCTGTCGGACACCAGCACGGCGACCGCCATCAGCGCGGCGGCGGACCAGCAGATCACCACGATCAGCGTCGGCAGCCTCAGCCGGCGCTGCAGGGCCGGGGCAGCGAAAGCCCCGAGCAGGCCGCCCAGGCCGAAGATCATGCTGACCAGGCCGACCAGGACCGGCGACAGCCCGGAGCGCCGCAGTGAGATGATCACCGCGAAGATCATGCCGGTGAAGGCCATGTTGAGCGGGGCGGCGACCACCAGCAGGGCGCGGAGGAACGGATTGCCGAGGACGAACCGCAGGCCCTGCCACCAACCCCCGCCCCCGCCCGCGGCCTCGGCCGTGGCCGGGTCCGGTCGGGGCTGTTGCAGGGGTTGGCGAATGCTGAGGACGGCCCCCAGCGACAGCAGGAAGCTCAGGGCGTTGCCGAAGAACGGCAGCGCCCGGCCGAGCCCGAACAGCAGGCCCCCCAACGGCGGCCCGGCCAGCGAAGTGCCGTACGCCCGCGCCTCGTTGCGGGCGACGGCACCGAAGATCTGGTCCTGGCGCACCAGGCTGCGGACCGCGGCGTGTTCGGCGGTACTGAAGACGGCCGTCGCGGCGGCGCCACCGGCCACCACGGCCAGGATCACCGCCGGGCCGGCCGCACCCGCCACCACCGCACAGCCGAGGACCGCGTACGCGACCAGCCGGAAGGCGTCGCAGACGATCATCAGCAGCCGTCGGTCGAAGCGGTCGACGAGGACGCCGGCCGGCAGCCGGCAGGCGGTCGCGACGACGAGGCCGGCCGTGCCGACCAGACCGGCCTGCGCCGGTGACCCGGTCAGCTGGAACACCAGCAGCGGCAGCGCCAGGTCGGACATGGCGCTGCCCAGGTCGGAGAGGCACTGACCGGTCCAGAGCAGGTTGAAGGAACGGTTGCGCCACAGGCCGGGCGGCTGCGTCACTCCGGCTCCGTCGTCGAGACGACCAGCATCTTCGTCACCGAACCGTCGTCGGCGACCACGTCGCGCAGATGCCGGAAGCCCAGCCTTCGGCACGCCGCCAGGCTGGCGGTGTTCTCCGCGCCCACCATCCCGTAGACCTCCTTGAGGCCGAGGTTCTCGGCCGCGTGGCGCAGCAGGCCGCGACCCACCTCGGTGCCCAGGCCGCGGCCCCAGAACTCCGGGGCGAGCGCGGTGATGAGTTCATGGCCGTCGACGTTGCCGGTCTTCTTCACCTCCGCGTGGCCCGCGTAGACGCCGTCCAGCCACAGGCCCCAGACGTCGAACAGCTGCTTGGGGTACACATCGGTCTGGATCGCGCGGAACAGCGTGCGGATCTCCGCCTCGGGCGAGCGTTCCTGGCCCATCCAGCGGCACACCTCCTCGTTGCGCAGCAGGGCGACGAAGACGTCCTCGTCCTCGGCGCGGTACGGGATGAACTCCAGGTGCTCGGTGCGCAGAACAGGGGTCATGGCGGTTACCTCCGAGAGGGTCAGGCTCCGGTGTTCTCCATGCGCTCGCGAAGGCTCCGCGGACGCATGTCGGTCCAGACCTCGTCGACGTAGGCGGAGCACTCCGCCTCGGTGCCCTCCTTGTCGACGGGCTGCCAGCCCGCGGGGACCTCGATGTCGACCGGCCACAGTGAGTACTGCTCCTCGTCGTTGCGCAGCACCTGGTAGCGGGTGTTCTCGTCCATGTCTGGCTCCTTTGTCGTTGTTTGATTCCTCATCGGGTGCCGCGGGCATGCCGGGCGATGTGGCGCAGGGCCTCAGCGAACTCCTCGGCCACCCGGCGCACGGTGGCTGTGTCGTGGACGGCGGGGCGGTGGTGCCAGGTGAAGGCCAGTCGGCCGTCCTGCACCGCGCCCACCACCTCCACCAGGTGGGAGCCGCCGTCCCCGGGGTCGTGATCCTGGCCGAAGGAGCCGTGCTCGGCCCGCACCAGGCCGTCGCCGGCGGCCCCCGCGGGGCCGTCCCACTGGCCGAGGTAGTTGAAGACCACCTGGCTGTGCGCGGCGGCCCGAGGCGTTCGCGGACCTCGGGCGGGCCGAAGGTGCGCAGGGCGCCGAAGCCCAGTCCGTTCCCTGGCACCGCGCGCAGCTGGCGCCGCACCGACTTCACCAGGGCGCGCCAGTCGCGGCCCGCGTCGAGTTCCTGGGGATCGGGCACCTGGAGGGGCACCGGGTGGACCGTGGTGAACCAGCCGACGGTGCGGGACAGGTCCACCCCGTCGACCACCTCCTCGCGGCCGTGTCCCTCCAGGTCCAGCCGGACCCGCTGCTGGCCGGTCCATCGGGCCAGCGCCAGGGCGAGTGCGGCCAGCAGCACGTCGTTGACCCGGGTCCGGTAGGCCGTCGGCGCGGCGCGGAGCAGGGCCTCGGTGTCCTCCTCCCCCAGTTTCGACGGTGACCGCCGCGGTCTCGGTCGGATCCGGACCCGCAGGCTGCTCGGGCGGGCCCGACTCGGCGGCCACCGCCTGCTCCCAGTAGGGGAGTTCGTGGTCCAGGCCGCCTTCGGCGACATGGGCCGCGAGCTTGTGCGACCACTCCCGGAACGAGGTGCCGCGCTCCCCGAGGGTGACCGGTCCGCCCCGCACGGCCTGCTGGTAGGCACGCTCCAGGTCGTCGCGCAGCACCCGCCAGGAGACGGCGTCGACGACCAGGTGGTGGGCGACCAGGAGCAGGTACACCGGCCGGTCTGGATCGCCGGCGAACAGGGCCGCCCGCAGCAGCGGTCCCCGGGCCAGGTCGAAGCCGGCGTGCAGCTCGTCGGCGGCCTTGGCCATGGCCGCGTCGGCCTCCTCTGCGGACTGCCCGGTCAGGTCGTGGCGGACCAGGACGTCGCCGGTGCGGGCCGGCGGCGGGTTGAACTGGTGCCAGCCGTCCTGGTCCCGGGTGAACCGCATGCGCAGGGCGTCGTGGTGCTCCAGCAGGGCGTCCAGCGCGGCGGCGAGGGCCTGCGGATCGGGAGGCCTGGTGAGTTCCAGCAGGGTGGACTGGTTGAAGTGGTGGTGGGCGGCGCGCGGGGTGGTCAGGAACCACTCCTGAATGGGTGTCATCGGCACCTCCCCGGTAACCGGCCCCTCGTCGCCGCCCTCGGCGACCACCCGCACGACCGCGGCCAGCTCGGCCAGGGTCTGATGGGTGAACAGGTCCCGGGTCGCCAACTGCAGGCCGTCGCGGCGCAGCCTGGACACCACCTGCATGCTCAGGATGGAGTCGCCGCCGAGCACGAAGAAGTTGTCCTCGGCGCCGATCTCCTCGATGCCCAGCACATCGGCCCAGACCCGGGCCACCCGGCGTTCGGTGTCGGTCCGCGGCTCGGCCCGGGGCCCGGCGGCGGTCTGCCCGAGGCCGGGACCGGGTTCGGGCAGGGCCCGGCGGTCGGTCTTGCCGCTCGGGGTGAGCGGCAGTCGTTCCATCGGCACGAACAGCGACGGGACCAGGTGCGGCGGCAGGAGACCAGCCAGGAAGCCGCGTAGTTCCGCGACCGGCAGCCGTTCCTGGACGGGGTCGGCGGATGCGTCGGCGGGGACCGCATAGGCCACCAGGCGGGCGGACCCGGCCCGGTCGGTGCGCAGGACGACGACCGCGTCGCGCACCAGGGGGCTGCGGCGCAGCGCGCTCTCGATCTCGCCCGGCTCGATCCGGAACCCGCGCAGCTTGATCTGGTCGTCCGCGCGTCCGACGAAGCGCAGGTCGCCGTCGGCGTGCCGGCGCACCAGGTCGCCGGTGCGGTACATGCGCGCGCCCGGCGCCCCGAACGGGTCGGCGAGGAACCGCTGGGCGGTCAGGCCCGGGCGGCCCAGGTAGCCGCGGGCGAGGCCGGGCCCGGCCAGGTACAGCTCCCCCGGCACCCCGGGCGGGACGGGTCGCAGCGCGGTGTCGAGGACGTAGCAGCGGGTGGCGCCGGAGGGGCGGCCGATCGGCGGGGTGCCCGCGCCCTTGGCCAGCGGGCCGGTCCAGGTCGCCACCACCGTGGCCTCGGTGGGACCGTAGGAGTTGACCATCCTGCGGCCGGGTGCCCAGGTGTCGGCCAGCTCGGCCGGGCAGGCCTCGGCGCCGACGATCAGGGTGCGCAGTGCGGGCAGCGCGTCGGCCGTCCCGGGCTCCACGGTGGCCAGCACCGCCGGGGGGATCAGCGTGTGGCTGATCCGCCGGTCGGCGAGCACCTCGGCCAGCCGCTCCCCGACCAGCGGCCCCTCCTCGCCGGTGACCAGCGCGGCCCCGCTGAGCAGCGAGACGCACAGTTCCAGCACGGAGGCGTCGAAGCTGGGCGAGGCGAACTGCAGCACCCGGTCGCCGGGTCCGGCGGCGTACTGCTCGGCGGCGGCCGCGGCGAAGCTCGCCAGCCCGCGGTGGGTCACCACCACGCCCTTGGGGGTGCCGGTCGATCCTGAGGTGTAGATGACATAGGCGGGGTGGGCGGTCAGCAGCGGGGCGATGCGGTCGGCGTCAGTGGGTGCGGTCTCCGGGCCCTCCGCGAGCCAGACCTCGGCCGGGTCGTCGAGCACCAGGTGGGCGCCCGCGTCGCGGACCAGGAACTCCCTGCGCCGCAAGGGATAGTCCGGGTCCACCGGGAGGAAGGCGCCGCCGGCCTTGGTGACGGCGAGCTGCGCCACCACCGCCGCCGCCGTGCGGGGCAGTGCCAGGGCCACCAGCCGTTCCGGTCCCACGCCGCGGGCCATCAGGCGGTGGGCCAGCCGGTTGGCCGCCCGGTCCAGCTCCGCGTAGGTCAGCTCCCGGTCGCCGTCCGCCAGTGCCACCGCGTCGGGGGTCCGGGCTGCCTGCCGCTCGAACAGCTGCGGCAGGGTGGCCTCGGGCACCGGCCGGAAGCCGCCCTGGGCCTGGTCCAGCAGGGCCTTCAGCTCATCGTCGTCGGTGAGCGGCAAGGCGCCGAGGGGGCGTCCGGGATCCTCCGCGACGGCGGCCAACAGGGTGCCGAGCTGCTCGGCCATCCGCTCGGCCGTGGCCGGGTCGAACAGGTCGGTGTTGTAGGTGATCAGGCCGCGCAGCGCGCCCGCGTCCGTCTCGGCGAACTCCAGGGTGAGGTCGAAGGCCGCCTGCTCCAGCGCGGACTCGACCTCGGTGACGGCGAGGCCCGGCAGATCGGGTTCGACCGCGGGGGTGTTCTGCAGCACGACCATGACCTGGAACAGCGGACTGCGACTGGTGTCGCGGACCGGGTGCAGCTCGTCCACCACCCGTTCGAACGGCACATCCTGGTGCGCGAAGGCGTCCAGCACGGTCTGCCGCACGTCGTCGAGGAACTCGGTGAAGGGCTGTCCTGTCTCGACCCGCGAGCGCAGCACCAGGGTGTTGACGAAGAACCCGATCAGGTGCTGGGTCTCGGGCCGGTCGCGGCCGGCGGTGACGGTGCCGACGGCGATGTCCGCGTCGCCGCTGAGTCGGGCCAGGTAGGCCTGGGCGACGGCGACCAGGGTGGTGAACAGGGTGGCTCCCCGGTCCTGGCCGACCCGGGCCAGGCGGCGGGCGGTCCGGGCCGGCAGCTCCAGCCGGGCGGTGCCGCCGTTGCTGGTGCGCACGGCGGGACGGGGCCGGTCGGTGGGCAGCCGCAGCGGCTCGGTGCCACTCAGCTGTTTCCGCCAATAGACAAGCTGCTTGTCCGTTTCGCTGCCGCCGACCCCCCGCTGCCAGTGCGCATAGTCGGCGTACTGCACCGGCAGCGGGGTCAACGGGGGCTCGGTGGAGCCAGTTCGGCGCGGTAGAGCTGGGCCAGGTCGTTGAGCAGGACCGAGGTCGACCAACCGTCCGTGACGATGTGATGCAGGCTCAGCGCCAGCACCTGGTCGTCCTCGGCCAGCCGCACCAGGCCGGCCCGCAGCAGCGGTCCGCGGCGCAGATCGAAGCGACGGGCCCGCTCCCCGGCCAGCAGCGCGCGCAGCGCCGACCCGCGCTGCTGCTCCGGCAGCTCGGACAGGTCATGCAGAAGCAGCGGCACCTCCTGTGGCGGGTGAATGATCTGCACGCCCTGGCCGTCGACATCGTCGAAGGTGGTGCGCAGCGCCTCATGGCGGTCCGTCAGCGCGCGCAGGGCCGCGCCGAGCGCGCCGATGTCCAGGGTGCCGCGCAGCCGCAGGGCGAGCGCGGTGACGTACTCGGTGCCGCCGGGTGCGAACTCCTCCAGGAACCACAGCCGCTGCTGGGCGTAGGACATGGGCATCGCCGCCTCACGGGCGACCGGGACGACGGCCGGTCCCGCGGGCCGGTCCTGCCCCGAGGTGAGCAGCCGGGCCAGCCCGGCCGGGGTGGGATGGGTGAACACCGCCCGGGGGGTGAGGTCGGCGCCGAAGGCCTCGGCCAGGCGGGCGGCGAGCCGGATGCTGAGGATCGAGTCGCCGCCCAGCTGGAAGAAGCCGTCCTCCACCCCGGGCGGGCGGATGCCCAGGACCTCGCCGAAGACCTCCGCCGTGCGGCGTTCGGCCTCGGTCCGCGGCGCGACCCGCTCGCGGTGCTCGCTGCCGCCGTGCTCCGCGTCGGGCACCGGCAGCGCCGCTCGGTCGACCTTGCCGTTGCCGCTCAGCGGAAGGGCGGCGAGCGGAACGAACACGGTGGGAACGAGGTAGTCGGGCAGGGCGCGGGCGGCGAAGGCCCGCAGCCGGTCCGGGTCGTCCCCGGCCGGGCCGACCACATAGGCCACCAGCCGCTTGCCGCCGGTCCGGTCCGCGCGGGCCAGGACGGCGACGTCGGCGACCCCCGGGTGGGCCGCGAGCGCGGACTCCACCTCGCCGGGTTCCACCCGGAACCCGCGGATCTTCACCTGGTCGTCCGCGCGGCCCAGGAACTCGACCGCACCGTCCGGACGCCGCCTGGCCAGATCGCCGGTGCGGTACATCCGGGCCCCGGGCGGGCCGGCCGGGTCGGCCAGGAAGCGCGCTGCGGTGTCGCCGGAACGGCCCAGGTAACCGCGCGCCAGACCCTCGCCGGCCACGAACAACTCCCCCGCGCAGCCCGGCGGGACGGGCCGCAGCCGGCCGTCGAGGACGTGGACGCGCACATCGTCCAGGGGGTGGCCGATCGGCACGGTGTCGGGCACCGCCGCCGGGTCGGCCAGAGCGAAGGAGGTCGCGAAGGTCGTGGTCTCGGTGGGCCCGTAACCGTCCACCACGCTCAAACCGGGGCAGGCGGCCAGGACCCGGCGGACAGCGGGCGCGGGCACCACGTCGCCGCCGGTCCACAGCCGGCGCAGGCCCGCGAAGCAGTCCGGCGCGTCCTGGGCCAGCAGCCGGAAGAGTCCGGCGGTCAGCCACACGGCGGTCAGGCCGCCGGGGCCGGCCAGCCGACGCAGCAGCGCCGCGTCCACCGGGCCGTCCGGGGCCACGACCACGCAGCCGCCGTTCAGCAGCGGTGCCCATACCTCGAAGGTGGCAGCGTCGAAGGCCACCGGCGAGTGCAGCAGCACGCCGGCCGAGCTGCCGTCCGCGAAGCGGCTGTCGGTGGCCAGCGAGGCCACGTCGCGGTGCCGTACCGCCACCGCCTTGGGCCGGCCGGTGGATCCGGAGGTGAACATCACATACGCCAGCCGGTCGGGGTCGGCAGTCGGCACGAACGGTCGGGCCGGACCGGTGCGGGCGGCAGCCACCCGGGCAGCGGTGAGCTGAACGGCGACGCCCGCCCGGGTGAACAGCTCCCGGCGGCGCTCCTCGGGAGCCCGGGCGTCCACCGGCAGATAGGCGCCGCCGGCCTTGAGCACCGCCAGCTGGGCCACCACGAGTTCGGCCGAACGCTCCATCAGCAGCGCCACCCGGCCCTCGGCCGCCAGCCCGTCGGCCAGCAGTCGACCGGCCAGGCGGTCCGACCAGTCGGCGAGCTGACGGTAGCTCAACTCGCCCTCCTCGGAACGCACCGCGATCGCGTCAGGGGTGCGGACGCCTGCTCGGCGAAGAGCTGCACCGGGCTGCGCGGAGCCGTCCGGCGGGCGGTGGTGTTCCAGGACGCCAGCAGCTCCGCGTCGGCCGCGGTGAGCAGGTCCAGATCGCCGAGGTCGCCGTCCATACCGTCGGCGAGGGCGGTGAGCAGGACGGCCAGGCGGTCCACCGCGCGTTCCACGGTGGTGCGGTCGAACAGCGCGGGGTCGTAGGCCAGGTCGAAGCCCAGCAGCTCGGCCGACTGGGCCCGCAGGCACCACGGGAAGGTGGTGGCGTCGTCGGCCCGCACCTCCTCCACGCCCACGCCGGTCCTGGCCGTCACCGACTCGTCGACGGGGTAGTTCTCGAACACCAGCATGCTGTCGAACAGCGGCTCGCCGACCGGCAGCTCGCTGAGCGCCTGCACCCGGGACAGCGCCAGGTGGTCGAAGCGGCGGCTGTCGCTCTGCCGCTGCTGCAGTTCCCGCAACCAGGGCAGGACCGCGCCGGCCGGCACCCGGACCCGGGTCGGCACGGTGTTGATGAACATGCCGATCATCGACTCGACGCCGGGCAGCTCGGCCGGGCGTCCGGATACGGTGGTGCCGAACACCACGTCGTCACCGCCGCTGTAGCGCGCCAGCAGCAGCGCCCAGGCGCCCTGCAGCACGGTGTTGACGGTCAGTCCGGCCCCAGCGGCGGTCTCCCGCAGCCGCTGGGAGACCGCCTGGTCCAGCTCCCGGTGGACGGCTTCGGCGGAGCGGGCACGGTGCGCCTCGGCGGGCCTGCGGTCGTACGGCAGCGGGGTGCGCGCGGTGAAGCCGGCCAGGGCGTCGGCCCAGTGGGCCTCGGCCGCGGTTTCGTCCTGGTCGTCCAGCCAGCGCAGGAAGTCCGCGAACGGCCGCCGGACCGGCCGGGACCCCTGCGGGCCGCCGGTCAGCTCGGCGTACTGCTCGCACACCTCGGTCAGCAGGTGCCCGGTGCTCCAGCCGTCCAGGATCAGGTGGTGCGTGGACCACAGCAGCAGCAGCTCATCGTCCGGCAGAGCAGCAAGGGTGAGCCGGGTGAGCGGCGCGGTGGCCAGGTCCAGGCCGGCGGCGCGGTCCGCGGCGAGCAGGCGCCCGGTCTCCGCCGCCGTCTGCTCGGGTGTCAGCCGCCGCCAGTCCAGCTGGGTGACCGGCAGCTCAACCCGTTGGTGGACCAGCTGAACCGGATGGGGCAGCCCCCGCCAGCGCACGCTGGTGCGCAGCGCCGGGGTACGGTCGGCGACCTGCTGCCAGGCCTCGGCGAAGGCCTGCGGGTCGGCCACTCCGGACAGCCGCACCGCAGTCCGGTCGAAGTAGGCCCCCTCGGTGTCGACCAGCCCGTGGAAGAGCATCCCGGACTGCAGCGGTGTCAGCGGCAGGACGTCGACGACCTGGCGTCCGTCGCCGACCAGCCGGTCCAGCCGCTCCTGGTCCAGGCCGGCCAACGGGAAGTCGGACGGGGTGCGGCCGCCGGCCTCGGGGCGGGCGCAGTGCGCGGCGATCTCGCGCAGCGCGGCGCACATCTGCTCGGCCAGGCCGCGGACGGTGGCCTCGTCGTAGACGTCCGCCGGGTAGGTCCAGCCCAGCTCCAGCCGGCCCTGCTGCACCACCCCGGTGATGTCCAGCAGGTAGGGCCGGGGCTCGTCCGGGTCGGTGTCGCGGCCGGCCGGGGGCAGCGAGGCACGGTAGAGGCCGTCGTCGCCGGAGCCGGCGTCCCACCGCCCGTGGTAGTTGAAGCCCACCTGAGGCGCCGGGCTGTCCGGCAGCAGGTGGCGCAGCGCACCGTGGCTCAGCCCGTGCCGCGGGACCGCGCGCAGCTGCTCCTTCACCGAGCGCAGGGTGTCGTGCCAGTCGGCATCGGGGGCGACGTCCAGGGCGAGCGGGAACTCGGCGGTGAACCAGCCCACCGTCCGGGACAGGTCCAGGTCGTCGAAGAGGTCCTCGCGGCCGTGCCCCTCCACGCCGACCAGGACGGTGTCCCGCCCGCACCAGCGGGCCAGGGTCCGGCCCAGGGCGCTGAGCAGGACGTCGTTGACCTGGGTCCGGTAGACCGCGGGAACCTGGCGCAGCAGCGCGTCGGTCGTGTCGGCGTCCAGGGTCACGGTGACGGTGGCGGCGCTGCCGTGGGTGTTGGGTCCTGGCCGCCCGGCGGGCAGCTCGGCCGGGGCAGCGGCGGTGCGGGTCCAGTGGTCACGGTCGGCGTCCAGCGCACCGGAGCGGGTGTGCTGGTCCAACCGGGCGGCCCAGTGGCCGAAGGAGGTCCCCGCCGGGGCAGTTCGACGGATCGCCCGTCCCCGGCCGCCCGGTGGGCAGCCTCGAGGTCGGCCAGCAGGATCCGCCAGGACACGCCGTCCACGACCAAATGGTGCACGGTGAAAACGAGTTGCCCCGGCTGCCCCGTGCCGCGGTCGAAGAACAGCACCCGCGCCACCCGGCCCTCGGTCGGGTCGAGCGAGGCCTGGGCGTGGTCGGTGACCCGTTGCACCTCCGCCTCCAGCGCCGCGGGATCCAGGCCTGCCACGTCGTGCCGGGTGAAGACCCCGTCCGGCGCCTCGGCCAGGACCTCCTGGCGCCAGCCGGTACCGGTGTGGTGGCCGAACCGGGTGCGCAGGGCCGGGTGGTGCCGTACCAGTGCCAGGGCCGCCGTGCTCAGCGCCGACGGGTCGGCGTTCGGGGCCAGTTCCAGCCGCTGGGTCATGCTGAAGCGCAGTGCGTCGCCAGGGCGGCGGTCATCGAGGTACCAGCGCTGGATCGGGGTGAGCGGCGCCTCGGCGGGCGCGGTGTCGCCATCGATCGCCCGTGCGGCCGACTCGCCTACCTGCAAAGCAAGTTCAGCCACACTCTGATAGCGGAAGACATCCTTGGTGGTGAGCGCGAGACCGGCCGCGCGGGCGCGGGAGACGATCTGGATGCTGAGGATGGAGTCTCCGCCCAGCGCGAAGAAGTTGTCCTGCGCGCCCACCCGTGCCACGCCCAGCACCTCGGCCCAGATCGCGGCGAGCCGCTGCTCGGTGCCGGGCCGCGGCGGCACATGGGGTTCGCCGCTGTCCGGCTGGGCGGGCGGGGCGGGCAGCGCGCCGCGGTCGGTCTTGCCGCTGGTGGTGCGGGGGATCCGGGCCAGCGGGACGAACGCGGCGGGCACCATGTGGTCGGGCAGCGTCCGCCGCAGCCCGGCCCGCAGTTCCTCGGCCGGCGGAACCCGGTCCCCGGCCGGCACCAGATAGCCGACCAGCATCAGCCGCCCGGCGTGCTCACGTGCGGTGACCACGGCCTCGGCGACGTCCGGGTGCTCCAGCAGGGCGGCCTCCACCTCGCCCGGCTCGATCCGGAAGCCGCGGATCTTGACCTGCTCGTCGACCCGGCCGAGGAACTCCAGCCGTCCCCGTGCGTCCCAGCGGGCCCGGTCGCCGGTGCGGTACATCCGGGTCCCCGGCGCTCCGAAGGGGTCGGCCAGGAAGCGGGCGGCGGTCAGACCGGGCTGGTGGAGGTAGCCGCGGGCCACCTGGGCCCCGGCCAGGTACAGCTCCCCCGGCACCCCGCGCGGCACCGGCCGCAGCGCGCCGTCGAGCAGATAGGCCATCAGGTTGCGGCCGGGACGGCCGATCACCGGGCGGTCGGGGCTGTCCGCGCAGGGCCCGTAGACCGCGTCGACGGTGCACTCGGTGGGCCCGTAGATGTTGTGGACGGTCACGCCGAGGTCCTGCCGCACCGCGCACAGCTCCTGCCAGAGGGCGGGCGGGACGGCCTCGCCGCCGACCAGCAGCAGCCTCGGGTGGTGCCGGCCGGGTGCGAGCAGTCCGGCGCCGATGAGTTCGCGCAGGAAGGAGGGGGTGACATTGACCAGGTCCAGCCGGCGTTCGACGATCCGGGCGCAGAACGCCTCCGGGTCGAGCCGCACCTCCTCGTCGATGAGGTGGACCTCCTGGCCGAGCGCGAGCAGCAGCGGGCCCTCCCAGCTGGTGTCGAAGGAGAACGAGGCGCTGAGGGCGAACCGCAGCCGCTGCCCGTCCGCGGTGTGCGACTCGACCAGTCCCGCGCGGTGGTCCTGGCAGAGGTTGGCCAACTGCCGGTGCTCCACCGCGACACCCTTGGGCCGGCCGGTGGATCCGGAGGTGTAGACGATGTAGGCGGTGTGCTGCGGCAGCAGGGGTTCTGTTCGGTCGGCATCGGTGAGGTCGTGGGCGGGCAGCCGGTCCCAGGGCACCTCCCGCAGCGCGTCCGCCGTCAGCAGGGTCTGCGGCCGGGCGTCGTCGAGCATGAACCGGACCCGCTGCTCGGGCAGTTCGGGGTCGAGGCAGAGCAGGGTGGCGCCCGCCTTGAGCACCGCGAACACCGCCACCACCTGGTTCGAGCTGCGCGGCAGTCGCACCGCGACCACGCGTTCGGGACCGGCGCCCAGGGCGACCAGGTGGTGGGCCAGCCTGTTCGCCCGCTCGTTGAGGGCGGCGAAGTCCAGGGTGGCGTCCCGGGCCACCAGGGCGGTGAGCCAAGGGGTGCGGGCGGCCTGGGCCTCGAACAGCTCGGTGAGGGTGGTGTCCGCCTCGGGCAGTGACTCGCCCGCTCCCAGCCGGAGCACCTCACCCCGTTCCTCGGCGTCCATCAGTGGCAGCGCCCCGGCGGCGACGCCCGGGTCCTCGGCCGCGGCCTCCAGCAGGGTCCGCAGCCGGCTCGCCAGGCGCTCGGCGGTGTCCGCGTCGAAGAGGCCGGTGTTGTACTCCAGGTAGCCGGTCAGGCCGCCGTCGTGCTCGACGAAGTCGAAGGCGAGGTCGAAGGTGGCGTGGTGGACCGGCGGGGTCAGCGGCTCCACCTCGAGGCCCGGCAGCGTCGGCGCCTCGGCGCCCAGGTTGTGCAGCGCCACCATCACCTGGAACAGCGGGGTGCGGCTGGTGTCCCGCTCGGGCTGGAGGGCGTCGACCAGCCGCTCGAAGGGCACCTCCTGGTGGGCGAACGCCTCCAGTACGGTGCCGCGCGCCTCGGCCAACAGCTCACGGAACGTCAGTTCCGGTCGGACCCGGGCGCGCAGCACCAGGGTGTTGACGAACATGCCGACCACGTCGTCGAGTCCGTGCTGCTCCCGGCCCGAGGCGACGGTGCCGACGGTGAGGTCCTGCTGGTCGGCCCAGCGGGCGAGCAGGATCTGACAGGCCGTCAGCAGCGTCATGTAGAGGGTGGCGTCGGCCTCCCGGCCCCGCTCGCGCAGCCGTCCGGTCAACGCGGCGGACAGGGTGAAGGTCAGCAGCGCGCCCTCGCGGGTGCGGACGGCGGGCCGCGGCCGGTCGGTGGGCAGCTCCAGCGGCGCCATGCCGTCCAGGACCCCGCGCCAGTGGGCGAGGTCCTCCTCGGCGCGGCCGGTGCGGGCCCGTTGCCAGGCGGCGTAGTCGGTGTACCGCACCGGCAGTTCGGGCAGCTCCGGGCGACGGTTCTCGCAGGCCGCCGCGTACAGCTCGCCCAGGTCCCGGCCCAGCACGGCCATCGACCAGCCGTCGGTGGCGATGTGGTGCACGGCCAGCAGGAGCACGTGCTCGTCCTCGGCCGACCGGGCCAGCCGGGCCCGCAGCAGCGGCCCGGCGGCGAGGTCGAACGGGGTGGCGGCGACCCGTTCCACCAGGGCGTCGAGGGCCGCCGGGGGCGCTGCGGTCAGGTCGTCGCAGGGCAGTTCGACCGGGTGCGACGGGTGCACCACCTGCCGCGCGCGCCCGTCCCGCTCGGCGAAGGTGGTCCGCAGCGCCTCGTGCCGGGCCACCAGGCCGTCCAGGGCGGTCCGCAGGGCTACGGCGTCCAGCGGGCCGCGCAGGCGCAGCACGGACAGGGTGGTGTACTCGGTGCTGCCCGGCTCGAAGCGGTCCAGGAACCACAGCCGCTGCTGGGCGTAGGACAGCGGCGGCTCGGCGGCCGGGTCAGCGGCCGGGATGGCGTCGACCGAGGGGCTTCCGTCCCCGGTCGGGTCGCCGAGGGCCGCGGCCAGGTCCGCCAGCGCGGGGTGGGTGAACAGCAGCCGGGGTGAGACGTCCGCGCCGAAGGAGGCGCGGAGCCGGGAGGTGACCCGGATGGCGAGGATGGAGTCGCCGCCGAGGGCGAAGAAGTTGTCCTCGGCGCCGGCCTCGTCGATGTCCAGGACGTCCGTCCAGGCCGCGGCGACCAGGCGTTCGGCCGGGGTGCGCGGGGCAGTGCGCTCAGGGCCCGCGGCGAAGCCGTCCGGGCCGGGCGCGGGCAGGGCGCGCCGGTCCAGCTTGCCGTTGACGGTCAGCGGCAGGGCCGCCAGCGGGACGTAGGCGGCGGGCACCATGTAGGCGGGCAGCAGCCGCTCCAGGTGCGCGCGGAGCTCGGCCGCGGACGGCGGCGTCCCGTGCCCGCCGCCACCGGAGCCTGAGCCGCTGCCGGAGCCGACGACGTGCGCCACCAGCCGACGCGTCCCCGAGCCGTCCTCGTACGCACCCACCGCCGCGGCGCCCACGCCCGGATGGGTGTGCAGGGCGGCCTCGATCTCGCCGGGCTCGATCCGGTAGCCGCGGATCTTCAGCTGCAGGTCGGCGCGGCCCAGGTACTCCAGGGTGCCGTCGGCCCGCCACCGGGCCCGGTCGCCGGTCCGGTACATCCGGGTGCCGGGGCGGCCCCAGGGGTCGGCGGTGAAGCGGGTCGCGGTCAGGCCGGGCCGGTTGAGGTAGCCGCGGGCCAGGCCCTCCCCCGCCACGTACATCTCCCCCACCGCGCCCGGCGGGACCGGGGCGAGGCCGGCGTCGAGCACATACACCCGCAGGTCGGGAAGTCCGGTGCCGATCGGACCGGCGCCGCCGGCCCGCACACTCGCGCGGTCCAGTGGGGCGTAAGTGACATGCACGGTGGTCTCGGTGATGCCGTACATGTTCACCAGCCGCGGTGCGGTGTCCGGGTGGCGGGCGTACCAGCCGGCGAGCCGGTCCACCTCCAGGGCCTCACCGCCGAAGACCACCGTGCGCAGCACCAGCCGGTCGCCGAGCCCGCGGTTCTCGGCGTCCGCGCGCACCAGCGGATAGAACGCGGACGGGGTCTGGTTGAGGACGGTGACCTGTTCGTCGACCAGCAGGCGCAGGAAGTCCTCCGGGGACCGGGCGGTGTCCTCGGGCACCACCACCAGCCGGCCGCCGTGCAGCAGCGCGCCCCACAGCTCCCACACCGAGAAGTCGAAGGTGTAGGAGTGGAACAGCGTCCACACGTCGTGCACGCCGAAGCCGAACCGGTCCCGGGTGCTGCTGAACAGCCGGACCACGTTGGCGTGGGGCACCACCACGCCCTTGGGGCGGCCGGTCGAGCCGGAGGTGAAGATGGCGTAGGCCGGGCTCTCCGGCAGCGGCCGGTGGGCCGGGCCGAGACCGGTGCCCGGACGCCGCGCCAGGTCGGCGCGCACCTCGGCGTCGCCCAGCGACAGCACCGGCACACCCTCGGCGCCGCCGCCGGCAGCCGACGTCACCAGCGCCACCGGTCCGGCGTCCCAGAGCAGTTGGGCGATCCGCTCGGGGGGCAGCGCCGGGTCGACCGGCAGATAGGCCGCGCCCGTCTTGAGCACGGCGAGCACGGCCACCACCAGGTCGACCGAGCGGGGCAGCGCCAGGGCGACGAACTGCTCGCGGGTCGCGCCGAGTTCGGCCAACCGGTGGGCCAGCTGGTTGGCCCTGGCGTCCAGGGTGGCGTAGTCGAGCCGGTCCTCGCCGAAGGAGACCGCCTCGGCGGCGGGGGTGCGTGCGGCCTGGGCCTCGAAGAGGTCGACCAGGGTCTCCGCGGGTCGGCCCCGCACGGTGCCGTTCCAGTCGACCAGCATCCGCCGCCGTTCCTCTGCGGTGGTCCAGGCCAGGGCGCGCAGCGGGCGGTCCGGGTCGTCGGCCAGCTCGGTGAGCAGCAGGCACAGCCGGTCGGCGAGCGCGCGCACGGTCGCCGCGTCGAACAGCTCCGGGTCGTACGCGAGGTCGAAGCCCAGCCGGTCGCCCTGGTAGGCGCGCAGCACCAGCGGGTAGTTGGTGGCGTCGTGGGAGGAGACCTCGACCAGGCGCACACCGGAATCCGCTGCACGGGCGGCGTCGAAGGGGTAGTTCTCGAAGGCGACCATGCTGTCGAACAGCGCACTGCCGGACGGCACCTCGCTGAGGCCGGTCAGCTCGGCCAGGGACACCGCGGCGAAACGGCGGGCCTCGGCCTGCGCCTCCTGGAGCTCCCGGAGCCAGCCGGCGGCGTTGCGGTCGCCGTCCACCAGGACCCGGGTGGGCAGGGTGTTGATGAACATGCCGACCATCGACTCCACGCCGGGCAGCTCGTCCGGGCGTCCGGAGACGGTGGTCCCGAACAGCACGTCGGTTTCCGCGCTGTAGCGGGACAGCAGCAGGGCCCAGGCGCCCTGGACCACGGTGCCGAGGGTCAGCCCGGCCTGCCGGGCGGTGCGGGCCAGCCGGGCCGACACCTCCTCGGACAGCCCGCCCGTGTGCACCTCCGCCGACCGGGCCCGGTGGATCCCGCGCCGGACCCGGTCGACCGGCAGCGGGGTCGGGGTGGCGAAGCCGCCGAGAACCCTTTGCCAATACGCCCGGGCGCCGTCGGCGTCCTGGACGGCCAGCCAGCGCACATAGTCGCCGAAGGGCCTGCGCACCGGCGGTCGGCTCTCGGCGCCGGTGGTGAGCGCCGCGTACTCCTCGAACACGTCGGTGAGCACCTGGGCCAGGCTCCAGCCGTCCAGGACCAGGTGGTGCGAGGTCCACAGCAGCTGCAGCCGGGCGTCGGGCAGTTGGACCAGGGTGAGCCGCATCAGCGGGGCCGTGCCGATGTCCACGCCGCGGGCCAGGTCCTCGGCGCGCAGCCGGGCCAGCCGCTCGGCCCGCTCGGCCCGCTCCGCGGTCCGCAGGTCGACCTGGGTCACCGGCACCCGGGCGGCGCGGTGCACCACCTGGAGCGGCACGGGTACGCCCTCCCACACCACCGAGGTGCGCAGGGCGGGGGTGCGGTCGGCCACCCGCTGCCAGGCAGCGGCGAGGGCCTCGGGGTCGTGCACGCCCTCCAGCAGCAGCGCGGCCTGGTCGACGTAGACGTCGTCGGCGCCCCCGACCAGGCGGTGGAAGAGCATGCCCTCCTGGAGCGGGGTCAGCGGCAGCAGGTCCTCCACCGCGCGTCCGTCGCCGACCAGCCGGTCCAGGCCGGCCTGGTCGAGCCGGGTCAGCGGGAAGTCGGAGGGGGTCCGCCCACCGGCGTCCGGGCGGGCGCAGTGCTCGACGATGGCGGCCAGCGCGGCGGCCATGGCGTCGGCCAGGTCGCGGACGGTCTCCTGGTCGTGTACCTGGTCGCTGTAGTGCCAGGTGGTCTCCAACCGGCCGTCGGCCACCACGGCGGACACGTCGAGAAGGTGGTCCAGTGGCTCGTCCGGGGCGGTGTCCCGGCCCGGTGCCTCCCCGGCCGGGGCGAAGTCGCCGCCCTCGGGGCGGTCCACTGCCCGTGATAGGTGAAGCACACCTGGGGCAGCACGGGCGAACCGAGCGGACCCGCCAGTGCCTGGTAGCTCAGGCCGCGCCGGGGCACGGCCCGCAGCCGCTCCTTGACCCCCTTCAGCGTGGCGGCCCAGTCCGGCGCGTCGGCCGGTCCGACCGGGGCGAGGGTGACCGGGTACTGGGTGGTGAACCAGCCCACCGTCCGGGAGAGGTCGAGGTCCTGGCCGCCCAGGTCCTCCCGGCCGTGGCCCTCCAGGGCGACGGTGACCCGCTCGGCGCCGGTCCAGTCAGCGAGCGCCCGGCCCAGCGCGCTCAGCAGCACGTCGTTGACCTGGGTCCGGTAGACCCCGGGCACCCGGCGCAGCAGGGCCTCGGTGGTGGCCCGGTCCAGCTGCGTGCGGACGGTGCAGACCGACCCGGCGCGGGGGGTGCCCGGGTGGTCGACCGGCAGCGGGACGGACGGCGCCGAGGCCTCGGCGGTCCAGTACGGCAGGTCGTCGTCCAGGTCCCCGGCGCGGACCCGCTCGGCCAGGTGGGCGGCCCAGTCGCTGAACGGGGTGGGCTCGGGCTCCAGCCGCGGCGGTTCGCCCGCGGTCGCCTGCCGGTAGGCCAGCCGCAGGTCGGCCAGCAGCACCCGCCAGGAGACACTGTCCACGGCCAGGTGATGAGCCGTAACAAAGAACTGGGGGCGGGCGGTCCCCGGCGGCACCAGCAGGGCCGTGCGCAGCAGGGCGCCGGCGGCCGGATCCAGGGCCGCGCGGGCGGCGTCGGCGGCTTGCTCAGGACTGACGTCAGCCAGGTCGTGGCGGGTCAGCAGCCCGCTGACCGGACCCGTGCCCGGGTGCTGGCGCCAGCCGTCCGCCTCGCGGGTGAACCGGGTGCGCAGGACCGGGTGCCGCACCACCAGCGCCTCCACCGCCCGCTCCAGCGCCCGCTCGTCCAGGTCGCCCGGCAGGTCGAGCAGCATGGACATACTGAAGTGCCGCAGCAGACCGTGGGTGGTGAGAAACCACTCCTGAACCGGCGTCAGCGGAGCCGGCCCGTCGCCGTACTGACGCCGAGGCCCGACCGGCTCGGTGGTCCGCCGAGCGGCGGCGGCGAGATCGGCGACGGTCTGGTGCCGGAAGACGTCGCCCGAGCTGAGCGGCAGGCCCGCGGCACGGGCCCGGGAGACGGTCTGGATGCTCAGGATCGAGTCGCCGCCCAGCTCGAAGAAGTTGTCCGTGACGCCCACCCGCGCCACGCCCAGCGCCTCGGCCCAGATTCCGGCCAGGGTCTCCTCGTCGGGGGTGCGCGGTGCGACGAACTCCCGTGTCCTGCCGTCCCCTTCGAGGTCGGGGGCCGGCAGCGCACGCCGGTCCAGCTTGCCGCTGATGGTCAGTGGCAGCGCGTCGAGCGCGGTGAAGGAGGACGGCACCAGGTGGTCCGGCAGCACCAGTCGCAGGGCCGCCCGCAACTCAGCCCCGGACGGTTCGGTGCCGACCGCGGGGACGACATAGGCAGCCAGCCGGAGCCGGCCGTGCGCGTCCGGCACTGCCACGACCGCGGCTGCGTCGATCCCCGGCAGGTCCAGCAGGGCCGCCTCGACCTCGCCCGGTTCGATCCGGTGGCCGCGTACCTTGACCTGGTCGTCGGCGCGCCCGAGGTAGTCCAGGCGGCCGTCGGCGGTCCAGCGGGCCAGGTCGCCGGTGCGGTACATCCGGGTGCCAGCCGGTCCGTATGGGTCGGCGAGGAACCGTGCCGCGGTGAGCCCGGGCCGGTCCAGATAGCCGCGGGCGACCTGCTCCCCCGCCAGGTACAGCTCGCCGCCGACACCGGCCGGCACTGGCTGCAGCCGGTCGTCCAGCACATAGGCCGCGGTGTTGGGCAGCGGACGGCCCACCAGCGGACGGCCCTCGCCCTCGATCCGGCAGGCCAGCGCGTCGACCGTGCACTCGGTGGGGCCGTAGTAGTTGTACGCGGCCAGGTCCGGTCGCCCGGCCAGCTCGCGCCAGAGGCCGGGACCGACCGCCTCGCCGCCGAGCATCAGCACCCGCGGCCGGTGGCCGGGGTCGGTGAGCAGCCCGGCGGGCAGCAGTTGACCCAGGTAGGACGGGGTCACGTCGAGGAAGTCGATCCGGTGCCGGACCACGTACGCGACCAGGGCGGCCGGGTCCATCCGGGTCACCTCGTCGACCAGGTGCAGCGGGTGGCCGTCGGCCAGCAGCAGCACCCCCTCCAGGGAGGTGTCGAAGGAGAAGGACGCGGTCAGCGCCACCCGCAGCGGGCCGCCGCCCGCGTCGGCGACGAATCCGGCCCGGTGGGCGGCCAGCAGGTGCACCATCGAGCGGTGCGTCACGGCCACGCCCTTGGGTCGGCCGGTGGAACCCGAGGTGTGGATGACGTAGGCGGTGTTCGCCGGACGCAGCGGGGCCGACCGGTCCGCGTCGCCGGGGTCGGTGTTCGGTGCCGAAGCGGGCACCGCGCGCAGTGCGGCCTGGTCCAGGACCAGCGCCGGCCGGGCGTCGGCCAGCAGATACCGCATCCGCTCCTCCGGCAGGGCCGGGTCCAGCGGCAGATAGCCGGCGCCGGACTTCCAGACCGCGAGGATGGCCACGATCATGTCGGCAGTACGTGGCAGCCGCAGCGCGACCAGCTGTTCCGGGCCGGCGCCGTCGGCGATCAGCTGGTGGGCGAGCCGGTTGGCACGGGCGTTGAGCGTGGCGAAGTCCAGCCGCTCGTCCCCGGCCACCAGGGCGAGGGCATCGGGCGTCAGCGCCGCCCGACTCTCGAACAGCTGAACGTAAGTGGTGTCCGGGACAGGCAGCACGGCGCCGTTCCACTCCCGCGTCACCCGGTCGACCTCCTGCGCGGAGAGCAGCGGCAGGGTGCCCAGGGGCAGGTCAGGGTCGGCTGCGGCGCCCTCCAGCAGCCGCAGCAGCTGCTCGGCCGTCCGCTGCGCTGTCGGAGCGTCGAACAGATCGCTGCGGTACTCCAGCAGCCCGGTCAGGCCCTCCCCGTCCGGCACGAACTCCACGCTCAGGTCGAAGGTGGCGGCCTGCCGGGGCACGTCGACCAGGGTGGCACCGAGCCCCCGCGGGGCGGTGGCGGCGGGCGGGGCCGGATGCAGCAGCACCATCACGTCGAACAGCGGGTTGCGGCCCGCCTCGCGGGGCGCCCGCACCGCCTCCACGATCCGCTCGAAGGGCGTGTCACCGTGCGCGAAGGCGTCGTTGACGGTGCCGGCCGCTCGCCCCAGCAGCTCGCGGAAGGACCCGGACCGCTCCACCGTCGTGCGCAGCACCACGGTGTTGACGAAGCAGCCGACCACCCGCTCCAGATCGGTGCGGGACCGCCCCGAGGTCAGTGAGCCGACGCAGATGTCCTCCTGGCCGGACCAACGGGCCAGCAGCGCCTGGGTCGCCGCCACCAGGGCGGTGTAGAGCGTGGTGTGCTGCTGCGCCGCGAGCTGACGCAACCGGGCCGTCACGCCCGCCGGGACGGCGAAACTGTGCACCGCGCCAGGCCCGGCCTCCTCGCCGCGCCGGGGGTGGTCCAGCGGCGGCTCCGGCACCACTGCCCCAGCTAACTGACCCTTCCAGTAATCGAGTTGCTGCTCCAGTCGGGCACCGGACATCTGCTCCCGCTGCCATACCGCGTAGTCCGGGTACTGCGTGGCGACCGGAGGCAGTTCCGCCGAGGCCTCGTAGGCCGTACACAGCTCGTCCAGGACTACGCCCATCGACCATCCGTCAGTAATGATGTGATGGCCCGTCAGCAGCAATACCTGCGAGGTGTCCGACTCCCGCACCAGCACGGCCCGCAGCAGCGGCCCGCACCGCAGGTCGAAGGGCCGCGCGTACTCCTCCAGCAGCACCGCCGCCAGGTCCGCCGACGCACTCAACTCCCGTACCGGCAGCGGCAACCGCTCGGCCGCCCGCACGGTCTGCACCGGACGGCCGTCGGCCTCGTCGAGGTCGAAGACGGTCCGCAGCCCCTCGTGCCGGGCCACCACCGCGGTCAGGGCGGCGGCCAGCGCCTCGCGGTCCAGCTCCCCGGTGAACCGCACCGCCACCGCGCTGTTGTAGCGGGGGTCGCCGGGCCGCAACCGGTCCAGGAACCACAGTCGCTGCTGCACGAAGGACAGCGGCAGCGGGCCGCTGCGGTCGGCCCGTGGAATCGCCGGTTTGCCTACCCCTTGCCCGGCCAGCCGGCGGCGCAGCGCCTCCCGCAGATCCCCGGGCAGGGCCTCGGCGCGGTCTCGCTTCGAAGGCGTCATGGTCGTCGGGTCCTCACCGTTCGTCATGGTCGGAACCGCCGTCCGCGGCGTCCTCGAACTCGCTCAGCACCTGCTCCTCCACCAGCTCCGCCAGGGCGGCCACGGTGCGGCAGACCAGGACGTCGCGGGGGGTGAGCGTGACGCCGAAGGCGTCGTTGGCGCGGGAGGCGATGAGCAGGGCGCGCATGGAGTCGCCGCCCAGCAGCAGGTAGTCGTCCTCCGCGCCCACGGCCGTGCCCAGGGTCTCCGCCCAGATGGCCGCCACCGCCTCCTCGGTCGGCGTACGGGGCGCCACTTGGTCTGCCGGCGCCTCGGCCTCCGGTTCCGGTGCGGGGGCGGGCAGGGCCGCCCGGTCGGTCTTGCCGTTCTCGGTGAGCGGGAAGCGGTCGAGCACCACGAACGCCGAGGGGACCATCCAGCCCGGCAGGACATTCGCGACCAGCGCCCGCAGTTCGGCCCCGGCCGGTGGTTCGGTGCCGGGAGCGGCAAGCAGGTGGGCGACCAGGCGCTGCAGCCCGGGCTCGTCCTCCCGCACGCTCACCACGGCGTCCAGCACGCCCGGATGGCGCACCAGGGCCGCCTCCACCTCGCCCGCCTCGATCCGGTGGCCGCGCAGCTTGAGCTGGTGGTCGGTGCGGCCCAGGTAGCGCAGTTCCCCGGCGGAGTCACGGCGCACCAGGTCGCCGGTGCGGTACATCCGGGTGCCGGGCGGCCCGAACGGGTCGGCGGTGAAGCGGGCGGCGGTCAGGCCGGGACGGCCCAGGTAGCCGCGGGCCAGGGCCGGTCCGCTCAGCCACAACTCGCCCGCCACGCCGTCAGCAACAGGCCGCAGCAGCCCGTCGAGCACATGGGCACCGGTGCCGGGCAGCGGACGGCCGATCGGCGGCGCCGCCCCGTCCGGGGTCAGCGGCGCGGACCAGGTGGCGACCACGGTGGCCTCGGTGGGGCCGTAGGAGTTGACCATGCGGTGGTACGGGGCCCAGCGGGCCACCAGGTCGGCGCCGCACGCGTCGGCGCCGACCACCAGGGTCTTCAGGTCGGGCAGGGTGCCGGGGGTGCCGGACGGCATCGTGCCGAGGGCGGCCGGCGGCAGCAGGGTGTGGCTGATGCGCAAGTCCCGCAGCACCTCGGCCAGCCGAGCGCCGAGCAGCGGACCGGGGGCGGGCACCACCAGCCGGGCGCCGTGGGGCAGGGACATGCACAGTTCGAGCACCGAGGCGTCGAAGCTGGGGGTGGCGAAGGCCAGCACCCGGTCCCCCGCCGCGACCTGGTAGTGCGCGGCCTCGGCCGCGGAGAACGCGGCCAGACCGCGGTGGGTGACGACGACCCCCTTCGGGGTGCCAGTGGAGCCGGAGGTGTAGATGACATAGGCCGGGTCGTCCAGGTCGAGCGGTCGACGGCGGTCGGCGTCGGTGGGCCGGTGGCCGGGGACCCCGTCCCGGGGCGCGGCCAGCAGGACGGCGACCTCCTTGGCGTCCAGGGTGAGCGCGGGGGCCGCGTCCCGCAGCATCAGCTCGATCCGGGTGTCCGGGTAGTCGGGGTCGACCGGCAGGAAAGCGGCGCCGGTCTTGGCCACCGCCAGCTCGGCCAGCACCATCTCGGCCGAGCGCGGCAGCAGCAGGGCGACGATCCCGCCCGGACCCGCGCCGCGGGCGATCAGCCGGTGCGCCAGCCGGTTGGCCTGCGCCTCGGCCTCGGCGAAGGACAGCTCCAGGCCTGGGGCGCTCAGCGCCGGCGCGTCCGGCCACCGGTCCACGCCGGCCTCGACCAGGGCGGGCAGCGTGGTCGGGGTCACCGGGCCGAGCGACGGGCGCACCGGTCCGCGCAGCAGCCGGGCCCTGGCCTCGGGCGGCAGCACGTCGACCTGGTCCATCCGGACGGCGCCGTCCGAGTCCACCAGCGCGGACAGGGTGTGCAGCAGTTGCCCGGCCAGCGAGCCGGCCGTGCTCCGGTCGAAGTACCGCGGGTCGTAGCCCAGTTCCACACTGAGCCGGTCGCCGGGTGAGACGACCACGGTGAGCGGGTAGTTGGTGGCCTCCCTGGCGTCCAGCTCCCGGATCCGCAGGCCGTGCGCACCGGCCGTGGCGTCGCCGACCGGGTAGTTCTCGAAGACCACCAGGCTGTCGAACATGGCCGCCCCGTGCGGGAGTCGACTCAAGGCCTGGATTCCGGCCAGCGGCAGGTGGTCGAAGCGGCGGTCCTCGGACGCCGCCACCTGCACCGCGCGCAGCCAGCTGTCGCAGCGCGCACCGCCGTCGACGGTGACCCGGGCCGGCAGCGTGGTGATGAACAGGCCGATGACGGTGTCGGCGCCCGCCAGGTCGGCGGGCCGCCCGGACACGGTGGTGCCGAAGCACACCCGCGGCTCACCGCTCCAGCGCGACAGCAGCAGCGCCCAGGCGCCCTGCACCACCGTGTTGAGGGTGAGCCGGTGCCGCCGGGCGAACTCCTGCAGCCGGCCCGTCTCGGCCTCGCTGAGCCGCTGCGACAGCCAGGTCCCGGAGCGCGCCGTGGCGTCCTGGGCGGGCCGTCGGTCGTAGGGCAGAGCGGTGGGCGTAGTCAGGTCCGCCAGGACGCTCCGCCAATGCTCCTCCGCTCGGCCGGTGTCGCGGGCGGCCAGCCAGCCGGCGTAGTCCGCGAAGGGCCGGCGCTCGGGCAACCCCGGCTGCTCGCCGCGGGCCAGCGCGGCATGGGCGGCCAGGACGTCCGACAGGACGTGGAAGACGCTCCAGCCGTCCAGCAGCACGTGGTGGAAGGTCCACACCACGCGCACCGCGTCCGATCCCAGCCGGACCAGGGCGAGCCGCAGCAGCGGGGACCGGTCCAGGGGCAGGCCCTGGGCCCGCTGCTCGCTGAGCAGCCGCTCCAGTTCCACGGCGCGCTGGTCCGCCGTCAGCGCGCTCCAGTCGTGCTCGGTGACCGGAAGGGTCGCCCTCCGCCGCACCACCTGCAGCGGCACCGGCCCGTCCTGCAGGGCGACGCAGGTCCGCAGGACCGGGGTGCGGTCGACCACGTGCTGCCAGGCGGCGGCCAGCAGGCCCGGGTCGCGGGCCCCGTCCAGGACGAAGCTGATCTGCTCCAGGTACAGGCCGTGCGCTGCCTCGTCCATGGCGTGCACGACCATGCCGGTCTGGGTGGGCGTGAGCGGATAGAGGTCCGCCACCTCCCGTCCGCTGCCGACCAGCCGGTCGACGGCCGCCTGGTCCAGCCGGGCGAGCGGGAAGTCGGACGGGGTGCGGCCGCCCGCGCCGGGCTCGGCGCAGTGCCGGACGATCGCCCGCAGCTCCTCCAGCGTCTCGGCCGCCAGCCGGGCGACGGTCTCGCGCCGGTGCAGCTCGCGGGAGTAGGACCAGGTGAACCCCAGCCGCCCGTCGCTGACCCGGCCGAGGACGTCGAGCAGGTGCGGCCGGGGCGCCGCGGGGTCCATGCCGCCGGTCAGGGTCCCGTACGGTGCGTGCAGCAAGCCGCCTGGTGAGCCGGTCCAGTCCTGCCGGCCCAGGTAGTTGAAGCCGACCTGCGGCAGCTCCGGCAGCCCCTGGTCGGCTGCGGGCCGCAGATACCGCAGGGCGCCGTAGCCCAGGCCGCCGCGCGGCACGGCCCGCAGGCCCTCCTTGACCGCCTTCAGCGCGGTGCCCAGGTCGGCTGCGTCCCGGGGGACGTCCAGCACGACCGGGTATATGGTGGTGAACCAGCCGACGGTGCGGTTCAGGTCGACGTCCTCGAACAGCTGCTCGCGGCCGTGTCCCTCCAGGGCCACCGCCACCCGGTCCCGTCCGGCCCAGCGGGCCAGCACCCGACCCAGGGCGCACAGCAGCACGTCATTGATCCTGGTCCGGTAGACCGCCGGCACGTCCTGCAGCAGCCTACGGGTGTCCTCGGCATCCAGCCCCACGGTCAGCGTCTCCTCGACGGCGCCGGTGTTGGCGCCGCTGCCGTCCGTGGGCAGGGCGCCGCTGTCGAGGCCGTGCCAGTGGTCGAGCTCGTCGTCGAAGCCGCCGGCCGCGGTGTGCGCGGCGAGCCGCTCCGCCCAGGCCCGGAACGAGGTGCTCTTGGGCCCCAGATCGGGCGGCTCTCCCGCGCGCAGGGCCCGGTAGGCGGTGTCCAGGTCCTCCAGCAGCAGCCGCCAGGACACCGCGTCCACCACCAGGTGGTGCGCGGCCAGCAGCAGCACCGGGTGCCGGTCACCCCCGAAACGACACAGCGCGGCCCGCAGCAGCGGCCCGGCGCCCAGGTCGAAACCGCTGGCCAACTCCTCGGCCAGCTCGCGCGGCTGCTCCGTCGGGAGGTCGTATACCCGCAGGTCAGCCGCGTCACCCGGCGCGGTGCCGTACTGCCGCCACTCCCCGCCGCCGACCGGTTCGAACCGCAGCCGCAGCGCGTCGTGCTGCTCCAGGACCGTGGCCAGGGCCGCCCGCAGCAGGGTCTCGTCGGTGTCAGCCGCGAGCTGGAAGGAGACCGCCTGGGTGAGACGGGCCGGGTCCCCGCCGAGGGTGTCGAACAGCCAGTGCTGCACGGGGGTGAGCGGGGCCTCGCCCAGCACCGTGCCCTGCTCGGCGACGACCGAGGTGACCGGCGCCTGCTCGGCGGCGCGGGCGAGTTCGGCCAGGGACTGATGGGTGAACAGATGACGGGGTGTCAGCACCAGGCCGGCCCGGCGGGCGGCGGACACGATCTGGATGCCCAGGATCGAGTCGCCGCCGAGCGCGAAGTAGTTGTCGTCCGCGCCCACCTCGGGCACACCGAGCACCTCGGACCAGATCGCGGCGAGCGTCCGCTCCGCGTCGGTGCCGGGCGGGCGGCCCCCGCTCGCGGCAGGGGCGGCCCACACCGGCTCGGGCAGCGCCCGGCGGTCCAGCTTGCCGGTGACGCCCAGTGGCAGCCGCTCCAGCGGCAGCACCAGGGACGGGACCAGGTGGTCCGGCAGCGTGCGGGCCAGGAAGGCACGCCATTCCACCGCGTCCGGCAAACCCTCGCCGCGCGGCACCGCGTAGCCCACCAGCCGCCGGTGGCCGTCCTGTTCCACCACCCGGGCCGCGGCGCCCGCCACCCTCGGGTGACGGGCCAGCGCGGCCTCGACCTCGCCGAGCTCGATCCGGAACCCGCGCACCTTGACCTGGTCGTCGGTCCGGCCGAGGTAGACCAGGTCGCCGTCGGCCGTCCAGCGCACCAGGTCGCCAGTGCGGTACATCCGGGCACCGGGCGGTCCGAACGGGTCGGCCAGGAACCGGGACGCGGTCAGGCCCGGGCGGCGCAGATAGCCGCGCGCCACGCCGGTCCCGGACAGGAACAGCTCCCCGGGCGCACCCACCGGCACCGGGCGCAGCCGGTCGTCCAGGACGTACGCCCGGGCGCCGCCGACCGGACGGCCGATGGGCGGGTCCCGGTCGGGATCGGCCGGGTCGCAGAGGGCGGCGGTGGCGTAGACGGTGGCCTCGGTGGGGCCGTAGATGTTCAGGACCCGGCAGCCGGGGACCGCCGCCCGCACCTGGCGGACGATCCGGGCCGGCAGGCCCTCCCCCGCCAGCACCACCGTGTCCGCGGTGACCCGCACCGCGTCCTCCGCCAGCAGTCGGCCCAGGGCCGAGGGCACCGCGCTGAGCAGCCCGGCCCGCCACGGCCCTGGACGCTCGGCCAGAGCAAGGAGGTCGCGGACGATCTCCACGCAGCCGCCGGACAGCAGCGGCGAGAAGATCTCAAAGACCGACACGTCGAAGTTCAACGAGGTGGAGGCCACCACATGGGCCAGTCCCCGGCCGGTGAACTCCCGAGCCGCCCAGTCGGTCAGGGCCAGCACCGAGGCATGGGTGACCACAACGCCCTTGGGACGGCCGGTCGACCCCGAGGTGTGGATGACATAGGCGGGGTGCTCCGGCAGCAGGGCGCCGTGCCGCTCGTCGTCGCCGAGACCGGCCGAGGAGGCGGCGGCCAAACTGGCGGCGCAGCCGGGGCCGTCCAGCATGATCCGGGTGAACCCGCCGTCCGGCAGCCGCCCGGCCGTCCCGGTGCTGGTGACAACGGCGTCCGGCCGGACGTCCTCGAGGAGGAAGGCGATGCGCTCGGCCGGGTAGCCGGGGTCCACCGGCAGATAGCCGGCGCCGCTCTTGAGGACCGCCAGCAGCGCCACCACCAGATCCGCGGTGCGGGGCAGCGCCAGCGCGACGAAGCGCTCGGGACCGGCCCCGGCCGCAATGAGCAGCCGGGCCAGCCGGTTGCTGCGCTGGTCGAGCTCCCGGTAGCTGAGCTGCTCGGATCCGGCCAGGACGGCCGGGGCGTCGGGGGTGCGCGCCACCTGCCGGGCGAAGGCCTCGGACAGGGTGCGGTCCGGCGCCCCGGTCACCGTTCCGCCAAAGCGTTCGAGGACCTCGCGTCCCCGAGCGGTGTCCGTGAGCGACAGCTCGGCCAGCGGTCGGTCGAGGCCGGTGGCCAGCTCTGCCAGCAGCGTGCGCAGGCTCGCGCCGAGGCCCTGCACGGTCGCGGCGTCGAAGGCGGCCGGGTCGTAGTCAAGATTGACGGTGAGGGCGTCCCCGGGGGCCACCACCACGCTGAGCGGGTAGTTGGTCGGCTCCAGATCGCGTTCCTGTTCCAGGGCCAGGCCGTGCCGGGCCACCGCGTCCGCGTCGAAGGGGTAGTTCTCGAAGACCAGGATGCTGTCGAACAGGCTGGTGCCGCCGGGCACCTCGCTCCAGGTCTGCAGCTGCGCCAGCGAGACGAAGTCATGCCGTCCAGCCTCCGACTGGGCGGCCTGCAGCTCGCGCAGCCAGGCCAGCACCTGGCTCCGCCCGTCGATCCGCACCCGGGTCGGGAGGGTGTTGATGAACAGGCCGACCATCGAGGTCACCCCCGGGAGTTCGGCGGGCCGACCGGAGACGATCGTGCCGAACACCACGTCCTCCCCGCCGCCGTAGCGGGACAGCAGCAGCGCCCAGGCGCCCTGCAGCAGGGTGTTGACGGTCAGTCCGGCCTGCTGGGCGGTCTCCCGCAGCCGGGCCGACCGGGCGGTGTCGAGGGTCACCCGCACCGACTCAGAGGACGCGGTGCGGTGGGCCTCGGCGGGCCGCCGGTCCCGGGGCAGCTCGGTGGGAGCGCGGAACCCGGCGAGCACCCCCCGCCAGTGGCGCTCGGCCCCGGCGGTGTCCTGAGCGGCCAGCCAGCGCAGGTAGTCGGCGAAGGGGGCGCGCTCGGTCAGCTGCGGGCGGCGTCCCGAGGTCAGCGCGGCGTAGCGCTCGCAGACCTCGTCGAAGACCTGGGCCGCGCTCCATCCGTCGAGCAGGACGTGGTGGAAGGTCCACACCATCCGCACCCGGGTCGGTGACAGCCGGATCAGGGTCAGTCGCATCAGCGGTGCCGCGCTCAGGTCGATACCGGCCGCCCGGTCCTCGGCGAGCAGCCGGGCCATCTCCGGCCCCTCGCGGTCGGTGGCTTGCCCGGTCCAGTCGTGGTGGGTGACCGGCACGGTGGCCGACTGCTGCACGACCTGAACCGGTTCGGCGGTCTCCTGCCAGGTCAGCCGCGTGCGCAGGACCGGATTGGCGTCCGCGGTGCGCTGCCAGGCCTCGGCCAGAGCGTGCGGGTCGGTGACCCCGGACAGCACCAACTGCACCTGGTTGAGATAGGTGCGGGCCTCCGGGTCCAGCAGGCTGTGGAAGAGCATGCCCGCCTGCATCGGCGTCAGCGGGTGGACGTCGGCGACGGCGCGTCCGTTCCCGACCACCCGGTCCACGGCCGCCTGGTCCAGCCGGGCCAGCGGGAAGTCGGACGGCGTGCGGCCGCCGGCGTCCGGGCGGGCGCAGTGGGCGACGATCTCCTCCAGCGCGCGGAGCATGCCGTCCGCGAGCCTGCTGACGGTCTGCTCGCTGTGCCGCCCGCTGCTGTAGTACCAGCTGATCTCCAGCCGGTCGTCCTCCACCCGGGCCACCACGTCCAGCAGGTGCGGACGCGCCGTGCCGGGCGCCTCCGCGCCGCCGAGACCGCCGGGGACCGCGCGAACCAGGGCGGCGTCGTCGGCGGACCAGTCGAACCGGCCCAGGTAGTTGAGGCTGACGCCGGGGCCCGCCGCTCCGGCCAGCTGTTCGTCCCGGGCCAGGTAGCGCAGGACGCCGTAGCCGAGGCCCCGGTGGCCCACCGCGCGCAGCTGCTCCTTCACCGACTTCAGCGCGGTGCCCCAGTCCCCCGGCGGGACCTCCAGGGCGACCGGGTAGAGGCTGGTGAACCAGCCGACCGTCCGGGACAGGTCGATGTCCTCGAACAGCTGGTCCTCGCGGCCGTGCCCCTCCAGCGCGACCGCGACGGTCGGCCGTCCGGCCCACTCGGCCAGCACCCGGCCGAGGGCGGTGAGCAGCACGTCGTCGATCCGGGTGCGGTAGACCTCGGGGACCTTGCGCAGCAGGTCCCCGGTGCGCTCCCGGTCCAGCCGGACCGTCACCGCGCGCAGCTCGGCGCTGGTGTTGCCACCGTCGCCGTCCACCGGCAGCGGTTCCGCACAGTGCCGGGCGACCGCCGCCCAGTGCGCGCGCTGCTCCGGTTCAGTGAGGCCGATGGCCTCGGCACGGTCGCGCAACCGGCGGGTCCACTCCTGGACCGAGGTGGTACGGGCCGGCAGCCGCAGCGGTCGCCCGGCCGCGGCCTGCCGGTAAGCGGTCTCCAGGTCCTCCAGCAGCACCCGCCAGGAGACGCCGTCCACCACCAGGTGGTGCGCGGCCAGCAGCAGCCGGTCGGGACCAGCCCCGCCGCTGGTGAACAGCCGGGCAGTGAGCAGCGGGAGGGTGTCCAACCGGAACCCGGCCTGCGCCGCTTCCGTCGCCCGGGCCTCGGCCCGTTCGGCTGCCGCCGGGTCCAGACCGCTCAGGTCGCAGACCTCCAGCAGTTCGGGCGCGGGATCGTCGGCGGGGGCGCAGTGCTGCTGCCAGCTGCCGTCGTCCCCGGTAGTGAACCGGGAGCGCAGGGCGTCATGGTGCTCCCAGAGCGCCACCAGGGCCCGGCGCAGCAGCTGCGGGTCGACCGCGCCGGGCGCCTCCACCACGACCGACTGGTTGAAGAACCCTGCCTGGGCCGGGTGAGGGTCCAGGAACCAGTGCTGAACGGGTGTCAGACCCACCTCGCCGCTGACCGGCCCGGTACCCGCCACCGACCCTGCGGTACCCGCGGCGGCGGCCAGCGCGGCGACCGTGGGACGCCGGAACAGGTCGCGCGGGGTCAGCGCGAGCCCGGCGGCCCGGGCGCGGGAGACCACCTGGATGCTCAGGATCGAGTCGCCGCCCAGCATGAAGAAGTTGTCGTCGACCCCGACCCGGTCCGCGCCGAGCAGTTCCGCCCAGATCCCCGCGAGGACGCGCTCGGTCCCGGTGCGCGGGGCGCGGTAGGCGCTGTCCCCGGCGGCGGACCAGTCCGGGGACGGGAGCTGCCGCCGGTCCACCTTGCCGTTGGCCGTCAGCGGCAGTCCCGGCACCGTGACGAACGCGGCCGGCAGCATGTAGTCGGGCAGTTCGACCGCCAGATGGGCGCGCAGCGCGGTGGCGGACGGCAGCACGGAGCCGGCGGCCGGCACCAGGTGCGCGGCCAGGCGCTTGCGCCCGGCGTCCTGGTACAGCGACACGACCGCCTCGGCGACGTCCGGGTGGGCGGTGAGCCGGGCCTCGATCTCGGCGGGTTCGATCCGGAACCCGCGGATCTTGACCTGGTCGTCCGCACGGCCCACGAAGTGCAGCTCGCCGTCGTCGCTCCAGCGGACGGTGTCGCCGGTGCGGTACATCCGGGCCCCGGGCGGGCCGAAGGGGTCGGCCAGGTAGCGGGCCGCGGTCTCGGCCGGCCGTCCCGCGTAGCCACGGGCCAAGCCGGCCCCGGCTATGTACAACTCCCCCGCGATGCCAGGCGGTTGCGGCTGCAGCGCGTCGTCCAGGACGTACACGCGGGTGTTGTCGAGCGGGCGTCCGATGGGCAGTACGGGGGGCAGCGGGTCGCCGGCGCGGAAGACCCGGCGGGTGGCGAAGGTGGTGGTCTCGGTCGGGCCGTAGCCGTCGACCACGGTGAGCCCCGGGCAGGCCTCCAGGACCCGGCGGACGACCGCGCCCGGGACGGCTTCGCCGCCGGTCCACACCTCCCGGGCGCCACGCAGGCAGCCGGGGTCCTCCTGGGCGAGCAGCCGGAACAGGCCCACGGTCAGCCACAGGCAGCGCACCCCCTGCTCGGTGATGGCGCGGGCGACCAGGGCCGCGTCCAGGTCCACCGGCGGGGCCAGTACCGCCGTGCCGCCGCGCAGCAGCGGCACCCAGACCTCGTAGGTGGCGGCGTCGAAGGCGTGCGGGGAGTGCACCAGCACCCGGTCGTGGCCGGTGAAGGCCCGGTCCAGGGCGAGCGCGGCGACATCCCGCTGGCGCACCGCGACGGCCTTGGGGGCGCCGGTCGAGCCCGAGGTGAACATCAGGTACTGCAGGTTGTCGGGGTGAACCGCCGGGGCCGCTGCAGGACCGGTCGGCTCCGGCTGATCCTGGTCGAGCCGCAGGACGCCACCGGCGGGGCTCAGGTCATCGGCCGTCTCCGCCCACTCCGCGTCGGTGAGCAGCAGGTCCGCGCCGACCTCGGCCAGCATCCGGCGCAGCCGCTCCCGCGGTGCCCTGCCGTCCAGCGGCACATACACCCCACCGGAACGCACCAGCGCCAGTTGAGCGACGATCAGCTCGACCGAACGGTCCATCAGCACCCCGACCGGTTGTTCCACCCGCACCCCGAGCGCGGTCAGCCGGCCGGCCAGGGCCGCGGCACGGTGGTCGAGGTCCCGGTAGGTGATCCGCTCATCGCCGGCCTCCAGGGCGACGGCGTCGGGCGTACGGCGCACCTGTGCCGCGAAGAGCTCCGCGACGCTGCTCTCCGAAGGCTCGGTGGCGGTGTCGTTCCAGGCGCCGAGCACCTGCTCGCGGCGTTCGGCGGTCAGCAGCGGAAGCCGCGCCGCCGGGGTGTGACGGCCGTCGGGCATGCCCGCCAGCAGGACCGTGAGGTACTCCGCCATCCGCTCCACCGTGCCGACGTCGAACAGTTCCGGGTCGTAGCACAGCCGTAGCGCCAGCTCCGGCCCCGGGTAGGCGACCAGGCTGAGCGGGTAGTTGGTGGTCTCGATGCCGTCCAGCTCGCTCAGCCGCAGACCGTGCGCGGCGGCGAGGTCGTGGTCGACCGGGTAGTTCTCGAAGACGACGATGCTGTCGAACAGGGCGACCCGCTCGGGCAGACCGGTGAACGTGCGCATCCTGGTGAGCGGCACGTAGTCGAAGCGGCGGTCCTCGCTCTGCTCCTGCTGGAGCCGGCGCAGCCAGTCGAGCAGGGTGCCGTCGGCCGGCAGCGCGACCCGGGTAGGCAGGGTGGCGATGAACAGGCCGGTCATCGCCTCGGATCCGGGCAGTTCGGCCGGCCGTCCGGACACGGTGGTGCCGAACACCACCTCGTCAGAGCCCGCCTGACGGCCCAGCAGCAGCGCCCAGGCGCCCTGGACCAGGGTGTTCAGAGTGAGCCCCGAGCTCTTCGCCAGCTCCTCCAGCGCCCGGGTGGTGGCCGCGGGCACGGTGACCCGCACGGCCCGGGTGGACTCCGCGCGGTGGGACTCGCGGGTTTCGCGGTCCCAGGGCAAGGGGGTGGTTTCGGTCAGGCCGCTGAGACGGCCCTGCCAGTGCTCCTCGGCCTCGGCCCAGTCGCGCTCGCCCAGCCAGGCCACGTAGTCGCGGAAGGGGCGGCGGTCGGGGAGGTCCACGGCGTTCGGGTCGGTCCCGGCCAGTGCGCCATGGGCGGCGAAGACGTCCGACAGCACTTGGAACAGGCTCCAGCCGTCCAGCACCAGGTGGTGGAAGGACCACACCACCCGGACCGCGGTGTCGGAGAGCCGAGCCAGCAGCAGTCGGCTGAGCGGGGCCGCCGCCAGGTCGACGCCACGCGCGCGGTCACGGTCCAGGAGGTCGCGCAGCCGGTCGCCGCGCTCGCCCTCGGTCAGTTCACGCCAATCCAACTGGATTATCGGCAAAGGAGCATGACGCTGTATCACCAACAGCGGCTCGGGCACATCCTGCCAGACCACCCGGCCGCGCAGCACCGCGGTGCGGTCGGTCACCCGCTGCCAGGCCGCGGCCAGCGCGTCCGGGTCGGGACGCCCTCCAGGAGGAAGGTCAGCTGCTGGAAGTAGACGCCGCTGTCCTCCTGGGAGAGGCCGTGGAACAGCATGCCGGCCTGGGTGGGCGTCAGCGGCAGCACGTCCTCCACGGCAGCCGGCTGGTCCCCCACGATCCGGTCCACCGCGGCCTGGTCCAGCCGGACCAGCGGGAAATCGGACGGCGTCCGCCCGCCGGCGCCCGGCCGGGCCGCGTGCCGGGCCAGGTCGGCCAGCGCCTCGGCGAACCGTTCGGCCAGGGCCTCGACCGTGGACGCCCGGTGCACCCGGTCGGAGTAGAACAGGGTGAACTCCAGGCTGTCGCCGTCGAGTCGGCCGACCAGCTCCAGGGCGTGCGGACGCCGACCCGCCGGGTCGGCGTCCAGTTCCAGCGGCCGGAACTCGCCGCGGAACAGGCCGTCCGGACCGTCCGGGAAGGCCATCCGCCCCAGATAGTTGAAGCTGATCTGCACGTGCGGCCCCGAAAAGGTCCCTGGCTCGGCCGGGTGGCGCAGCACGTCGTAGCCCAGGCCGTGCCGGGGAACGGCGCGCAGCTGCTCCTTGACCTGCTTCAGCACGGCGTCCCAGCCCGCCTGCGCGGGCACGGCGAGGGCCACCGGATGCCGGGTGGTGAACCAGCCGACGGTGCGGCTGAGGTCGAGGTCGGCAAAGAGCTCCTCGCGGCCGTGCCCCTCGACGTCCACCAGCACCTCGTCCTGGCCGCTCACCCCGCTCAGCGCCCGGCCGAGGGCGCTCAGCAGCACGTCGTTGACCTGGGTGCGGTAGGTGTCGGGCAGGGTGCGCAGCAGCACGGAGGTGTCCGCCGGGCTCAGCCGCACGGTCACCGACCGGGCCGAGGCGTAGGTGTCGGCGCCGGCCAGGTCGGCCGGGAGCGGGTCCGCGCAGTCCGGGACCGCCCGCGACCAGTACTCCCGCTCGTCGTCGAAGCCGCCGTCGGCGGCGTGGGCGTCGAGCCGCAGCGCCCATTGCCGCAGGGGCGAGGACTTGGCCAGCAGGGCCCTCGCCCCGTCGCCGCCGACCCGCCGGGCGCGGTAGGCCCGGTCGAGGTCCTCCAGCAGCACCCGCCAGGAGACCCCGTCCACCACCAGGTGGTGCACGGCCAGGTGCAGCACCCGCGGCCGGCCGGGTCCGCGGTCGTGCAGCACGGCGCGCAGCAGCGGGCCCTGGGACAGCTCGAAGGGACCGAAGTGGGGTGTGTCGGTGTCCGGGCCGCTGTGCCGGGCCAGCACGATCCGCGGCGCCTGCTCCCCGATGTGCCAGCGCACGCCCGCGTCCTCGGCCAGGAAGCCGGAGCGCAGGGCGTCGTGGTGGTCGACCACGTCGTTCAGCGCCGCCTCCAGTGCCGCCGGGTCCAGGTCCTCGGGCAGCAGGACGGACAGGGTCTGCGCGAAGTGGCCGGCCTGTTCGGCCGCGCGGTCGAACCACCAGCGCTGAATGGCCGTCAGCGGGCTCGGTCCGGTGGCGGCAACGGCTGCGGCGGGGACGGCCAGCTGCGGTCGGCCCGCGTCGTCCACGCAGCGGGCCAGCGCGGCGACCGTCTGGTGCTGGTAGACGTCCCGCGAGGTCACCCGCAGGTCAGCCTGCCGGGCCCGGGCCACCACCTGGATGCTCAGGATGGAGTCGCCGCCGAGCTGGAAGAAGTTGTCGTCCGCTCCCACCCGTTCCACCTGCAGCACGTCCGCGAGGATGGCGGCGAGGATCCGCTCGGTGGGCGTGCGGGGCGGCACATGGCGCACGACCCGCACGGCCGGTACCGGCTCCGGCTCGACCGGGCCGACGTACACCGGGCGCTGCTCGTCGTCCGCCAGCATGGGCAGTTCGGCCAGCGTCCGCTGCGGGCCGTCCGCCATCCCCTCCAGCAGCCGCCGCAGATGACCGGACATCCCGGCCACGGTCCGCGGATCGAACAGGTCGGTGTTGTACTCGACCGTCAGCGCGCAGCCTCCCGCGCTGTCCGGTGCGAACTCGAGGACCAGGTCGAAGCGGGCGGCCGGGCGCGGCAGCGGATGCTCCTCGAACCGCAGCCCGCCGGCCTGCGGCAGAGCAACCGCGGCGGTCTGCTGGACCACCATCACCTGCACCAGCGGGGTGCGGCCGGGATTCCGCGGCGGGGCCAGCTCCTCCACCACCCGGTCGAACGGCAGCCCGGCGTGGACGAACGCGTCCAGCACGGTGGCGCCCATGCTCTCGACGAAGCGGTCCACGGTGGCGGATTCGTCCACGTCGCCGCGCAGCACGACGGTGTTGGCGAAGAAGCCGGTGACCTGCTCCAGCTCCGGTCGGTCCCGTCCGTTGGTGACGGTGCCGAACACCACGTCCCGCTGGCCGGAGTAGCGCGAGAACAGCAGCGCGGACGCTCCTGCCAGCAGGGCGAACAGGGTGGTGCCCCGCCCGGTGGCGAGGTGTCGCAGCCGCGCCACCAGCTCCGGCGGGAGCAGGTGCCGGTGCGCCGCGCCGAATGTAGTGCGCAGCGCGGGCCGGGGCCGGTCCGTGGGCAGGCGCAGCTGCGGCAGCCCCGACAGCTGCCGCTTCCAGTAGCCGAGATCCTCGGCCTCGCCGGGCCCGTCCCCGGCCGCCCGCCGCCCCTGCTCCCACACCGCGAAGTCGGGGTACTGGACGGCCGGCGCGGGCAGGGGGTCAGGACCGGCGGTGGCCTCCGCGTGGTAGAGCGCGGCCAGCTCACGGGTGAGGACGCCCACCGACCAGCCGTCGGTGACGATGTGGTGCTGTCCCAGCAGCAGCAGGTGCTCCTCGTCGGCCAGCCGGACCAGCAGGGCCCGGGTGAGCGGACCGACCGTCAGCTCGTAGGGCCGGTCCAGTTCCTCGGTCAGCAGTGCCTCGGCGGCCTCGGCCCGCTGGTCCGCGGGCAGGTCGCCGAGGTCGGCGGTCCGCAGCGGCAGGACGCCCTCGGCGGCGATCCGCTGCACCCCCTGCCCGTCGACCGTGCCGAAGGTGGTGCGCAGCGAGTCGTGCCGGGCGGCGAGCCGGTGCAGGGCCCGGCGGCAGGCTTCGGGGTCCACCGCGCCGTGCAGCCGCAGGGCCACGCCGGTGTTGTACTCCGACCCGCCGGCGCTGAGGTCGTCCAGGAACCACAGTCGGCGCTGGGCGTGGGACAGCGGCAGCGGTACCCCGCGCGGGGCGGCCGGGATCGGCTCCGGCAGCGCAGCGGTGTGCTGCTGGTCCAGCAGCGGGGCCAGCGCGGCGACGGTACGCGCGGTGAAGACGTCCCGCAGGGTGAGCCGGATGCCCAGCTCGTCCCGCACCCGGCCCAGGGTCCGCGCCGCGAGGATCGAGTCACCGCCCAGCTCGAAGAAGTCGTCCGTTGCCCCGACCGGTCCGACGTCCAGAACGTCCGCCCAGATCGCGGCCAGGGCGCGCTCCTGCGGGGTGGTCGGGGCACCTGGCCGGGCGCGGGCGGCCGGGCCGGAGCGGGCAGGGCCCGATGGTCGATCTTGTGCTGCGCGGTGAGCGGCAGTGCCTCCAGGACCACGACCACGGACGGCACCAGATGGGCCGGCAGGGTGGTGGCGAGGGCAGTGCGCAGCGCCGCGGGGTCCGGTGCCCGGTCCGGGTCGGCCGGGGTGACGTAGCCGACCAGGCGTTCCCGGTTCGGCTCGTCGGCCCGCACCAGGACGACGGCCTCGGCGACGTCGGCCTGTCGCCGCAGGGCCGCCTCGACCTCACCCGGTTCGATCCGGAAGCCGTGGAACTTCACCTGCCGGTCGAGCCGGCCGAGGAATTCCACCTCCCCGTCGGTGGTCCAGCGCGCCCGGTCACCGGTGCGGTAGAGCCGGGCCCCCGGGGGGCCGAACGGGTCGGCGACGAAGCGCCCGGCGGTCAGGCCGGGGCGGCCGAGGTAGCCGCGGGCCACTCCGTCGCCGCCGATGTACAACTCACCGTCGGCGCCGGGGGCCTGGGGCCTCATCGCGGCGTCGAGGACGTGGACCTGAGTGTGCGGCAGCGCGCTGCCGATCGTCGGCGTGCCGGTGCCGGCCGACAGCGGCCCGGTCCAGGTGGCGACGATGGTGGCCTCGGTGGGGCCGTAGGAGTTGATCATGCGTCGGCCCGGCGCCCAGCGGTCGACCAGGGCGGCCGGGCAGGCCTCGGCCCCGACGATCAGCGTGCGCGGGTGACGGGCGGTGTCCGCGGTCGGGGCGGGGAGCGTGGCCAGGGCGGCCGGCGGGATGAGGGTGTGGCTGATCCGGTGCTCGTCCAGCACGGCGGCGAGTTCGTCGCCCAGCCAGGGACCGTCCGGGGGACCACAAGCGTGGCGCCGGACAGGACCGAGATGAACAGCTCCAGGACGGAGGCGTCGAAGCTCGGCGAGGAGAACTGCAGCACCCGGTCCCCCGGACCCACCTGGTAGCGCTCCCTCGCGGCCGCGGTGAACCCGGCGATGCCGCGGTGGGTGACCGCCACCCCCTTCGGCGTCCCGGTGGAGCCGGAGGTGTAGATCACATACGCCGTGTGGTCGGCATCGACGGCCGGGCCCGGGCGGCCGGCATCCGCCGAGGTGTCCTCCACTGCGGTGTCCTCCAGCAAGTCGCGGACCCGGGCCAGGTCGTCGAGGACCACCGCGGGTGCCGCGTCCGCGAGCATCAGCGCCCGCCGCTCGGCCGGATAGGCCGGATCCACCGGCAGAAAGGCGGCACCCGCTCGCGCCACGGCCAGCTCCGCCGCGATCAGTTCCATCGAACGCGGCAGCACCAGCGCCACGGTGCGGTCCGGCCCGGCGCCGTCGCGCAGCAGACGGTGGGACAGGCGGTCGGCCCGAGCCGCCAGTTCCCGGTAGCTCCAGGTGCGCCGGCCGTCGGTCACCGCGGGGGCGTGCGGAGTACGCGCGGCCCAGTCCCCGAACAGTTCGCCGAGCGACGGGTACGGCTGCGCGGACGCCACGATCGAGGGCAGGTCGGGCATGGGTGAGGTCCTTCCGGGTGGGGAGGAGGCAGCGCGAGCGAGAGGGGCCGCGGAGAGCCGACGGGCTCAGCCGAGGCCGTTGGTGCGGCGGGCGGTGCGCCCGGATATCTGCACCCGATCGACCGCGCCGGTGGCGGGATCGCGGTGGAAGCGTCCGCCGGACTCACGGCGGCCGGTGTCCGGGTCGACCAGGTCGCACGACAGGTCGGCGTAACAGAGCAGGGGTATCGGCACGTCACCGTTCACTGACAGCGCCAGCGAGCCGTCCGGCTCCAGCGTGACGCGGTACTCGGTGCCGCCGTTGGCATAGCTGCCCGCGCACCCGGGCACGGCGACCGGGTCGCCGGGTTTCGTCGGCGAGGCCGCGGCGGGCACCCGCACCCCGGCGATCCCGGCCAGGTCCTCGGCGAGCTCGCGCCACAGCGCGGTGGCGGCGCCGGCGTTGCCCGTGAACGCGACCACCACACCGCTGTCGGGTTCGGCCCGCAGATGGCAGGACGTGCCCTGGGCGTTGCCGTCGTGACCGCACCACAGGCGGTCGTCCTGCCGGTAGAGGGCCAGACCCGGCCCCCAGCCGTCCGCCAGAGCGTTCGGCCCGGCGGCGGATTCCGGGCGGCGCATCTCCGCGGCGACCGCGGTCGGCAGCACCGGGGTCCTGCCGATCAGGGCGCTGCCGAGCGCGGCGAGGTCGGCAGCGCTCCCCTGGAGCGCTCCGGCCGGCGCCTCGATCGGCGCCAGGTTCTGCCGGACCGGGCGCACCAGGCCGGTCGCGGTATTGCGGGCGTGACCGGCGGCGACCGGACGGGCGTGGGCCCTCGCACCGAGGAACGCGGGCAGGGTGCCGAGGGGCCCGAGGAGCAGGGTCTCCACGGCCTCGTGCCACGGCATCCCGGTCACCGTCTCCACCAGCCGTCCGGCGGCCACATAGCCGGCGTTGGAGTACGAGAAGTCGGTCCCGGCCGGGAACAGCGCGTCCCTGGCGGTGCACACGGACGACAGGTAGCGGGCCGTCGTGGTCAGGGCGGCAGTGTCGGAGTCCGGCCCGGTGGGCAGGCCACCGGTGTGGCTCAGCACATGGCGGATCGTCACCTCCGGCAGGTCCCGCAGCTCCGGCAGGTGGTCGGCGGCGGGGGCGTCCGGATCGAGGTCCCCGTCGTCCGCGAGGAGCATCACCAGGGCGGCCGTGTAGGGCTTGGTGAGCGACCCCAGCGGCACCGCGGTGTCCGCGGTGAAGGAGGCGCCGGAAGCGGCGTCGGCGGCCCCGGTGTGCAGGGCGACGACCTCCGATCCGGTGTCCAGGACCAGCTGGGCGCCGGGCACCCGGTGGACCCGCGCGAGGGTGTCCAGCCGGTGTTGCAACTCGCGGCGCAACTCCCGGCGCGGTTCGCGGGGTAAGCGGAACGGCACGCGCTCGGCGAGCGAGGCGTCGGTGGTGGAGGGCATGAGAAAGGAACTCCCGTTGGGTGGGTCTCCGGCGTTGGGTGGGTCTCCGGTGCGGGTGTGGTGGGCCGGCTACGGCCTGACGACCTCGACCGGCAGCCGGCGAACGCCGATGATGACGGACGGGTTCTGGTAGGTGACCTCGTCGTAGGAGGGGACCGTCAGCGAGCGGAACCGTTGTTGCAGCATGCGTAGCGCGATCCGCGCTTCCATCCGGGCCAGCGGTGCGCCGAAACAGAAGTGGATGCCGTGGCCGAAGGTCAGGTGGGGGTTGGGGTCGCGTGCCACGTCGAAGACCTCGGGCGCGGCGAAGCGCGCGGGATCCCGGTTGGCGAGACCGAGATGGGCCATCACCATGGAATCGGCCGCCAGTTCGTGACCGCCGAGGACGGTGGGCCGGGTGACCCGGCGCCCCAGCTCGGGAAAGGGGGGCAGCCAGCGCAGCACCTCCTCGATGGCCTGCGGAAGCCGGTCGGGGTCCGCCCGCAGGGCGGCGTCCGTGCCGGGGTTGCGGTCGAAGGTCACCACGGCGTTGCCCAGCAGCGCGGTCGTGGTGACGTGCCCGGCGACCAGCAGCAGGGCGATGAAGCCCACCATCTGCTGGTCCGCCAGATGGACGCCGTCCACCTCCGCGGCGATCAGCATGCTGGTGAGGTCGTCCCCCGGATCTGCGCGGCGTTTGCGGATGTGCTCCAGCACATAGCCGTTCATCTCCCGGATGGTGGGCGCGATGGCCTCCAGCGCCCGTTCCAGCTCGGCCATGTCGGGTGCGTCGCCGAGCAGGTCACCGCCGAACAGGATGCCCGCCCACTCCTGGAAGAGCCGGTGCTCCTCGGCCGGCACGCCGAGCAGTTCGGCGATGACGATGATGGGGAGCGGATAGGCCAGCGCGTCGACCAGGTCGAACTGGTCGCGGTCCGCGACGGCGTCCAGCAGTCGCGCGCACAGGGCTTCGATGCGCGGTGCCAGCCCCTGCACGACCCGCGGGGTGAAGGCCTGGCTCACCAGGGTGCGGAGCCTGCGGTGTTCCGGCGGGTCCATGCCGACGAAACTGCCTTCACGGAAGGTCTCGAAGTCCTCCTGGGTGGGGGCGAGGGACGAGAGGTCCGAGGAGAAGGTGGCCGGATCGGCGAGCACGGTGGCGACCGTCTCGTAGTCCATGACCTGCCAGGCGTTCTGGCCCTCCTCGTAGCGCATCGGTCCCGCCTCGCGCAGCTGCCGCCAGCGGTCGGGTATGTCCTCCAACAGAACGGACGGGCGATCGAGTTGATTGCTGGTCACGTCTTCTCCCTGGTTGCTTCGCAGCCGTGGTGGAGTCAGCGGAAAAACGGAATTGTCCCGTCCATGACAATGCAGCCCTTTGCCTACAGACCCGATACAGCAACTCCCCGGTGATCCCCCTCCGCGCAACCGCTGCGCGAGGCCCTGCAACTGCGGGTGGCACAGGCGGCGTGGACCTGACGACCCGAACGCTCGGACACGAAGCAACTTTAGTCTTCATGTGCGAGTCGTGTCCTGACAACTCACTCATGCGTGTGCCCAAGCGATGCGACACAAACCAGAGTTGGCCGAGAAGAGCTCCCCACCGAGGGGTCCGTCCCGCCGCAGTGAGAGGCGAATCCGTCCGCTCCTCCGCAGCACCGGTCAGGCGATTGCTCCCGTCGCGCCGCAGTTGAACCGCATCGAACCGGGTGGCACCGCAATCCCGGCGGGACGCCATCGAGGTCCGTCCGGACATGTCCCGAATACTCGTCATATGCATATGCCAAAGCGCCAGTTGATGACCGAAAAATCCCGTTGCCAGGTGTGGGACTGTGTGTGCTGGTGAGCAACACCACTCTCGAAGGGGCTGCTGTGGAACGCAGGACTGTGACGCGTGAGCGTCTGGACGCCGTCGCGCGAGCGGCCCTCGGGGACGGGCACCGCCTCGTCGGCGTGTCCCGGCTCCGGGGCGGCAGCAAGAAGGGGGTGTACCGGCTCACCTTCGACGACGCCTCCAGCGCGATCGCCTACCTCTGGGACGACACCGAGAGCTACTGGCCTGCGGCGCAGACCGCGCAGACCGCTCAGACCGCTCAGGCCGGTCAGCCCGATCCGTCGGACGACCACGCCGACCCCTTCTCCCCCGCCGGCGGCCTCGACCTGTTCCTGGCCGCCCACGGCCGACTGGACGCCCTGGGGATCCGGGTCCCGCGGATCCATCTTACCGACCGGAGCCGGACCCACTACCCGGCGGACCTCGCGGTGGTCGAGGACGTGCCCGGCGAGAACCTGGACGACCTGCTCGACCGCGACCCGAGCGCCGCGCAGGCGCCCTGGCGCGGCTGGCCGAGGCGCTCGCGCTGATGCAGGCGCACCGGGGGCCGCGGTTCGGCAAGGTCGCGCTGATCGACGCGGGCGGAACCTCCCGGGGCCGCTCGTGCGAGCAACTGGTCCTGGACCGGGCGCTGGACGACCTCGCCGAGGCGGCCTCGCGCGACCCCCGGGTCGCCGCGGCCCGGGACGGCCTGGAGGAAACGCTCCGGGCCCGGGCCGCCGCCGTGCTCCCCCGCGCGGAGTACGGGCTGGTCCACGGTGAGCTCGGCCCGGACCATGTGCTGGTGGACCGGGAGGGACAGCCGGTGCTGATCGACATCGAGGACCTGATGTTCTTCGACGTCGAGTGGGAGCACGCCTTCCTGCGGTTCCGCTTCGGCGAGCACTACCCGGCCTTGGACGGCGGCGGCCTGGACCAGCGGCGACTGGCCCTCTACGCCCTGGCCCTGCACCTGTCCTGCGTCGCCGGGCCGCTGCGGCTCCTCGACGGCGACTTCCCCGACCGCGCCGGGATGGAGGAGATCATCGAGTACAACCTCCACCAGGCACTCGCCCAACTCCCGGCGGCCCACGGCTGACCACGGGCCTCCGGCCGGTGGTCGCTACTCCCGGCGGGCGCTACTCCGGGCGGGCCCGGAAGCGGAAGCCGACGCCGCGCTGGGTGGTCAGCAGCGCGGCCGCACACGGCTCCAGCTTGCGGCGGATCCGGTGGATGTGCAGGTCCACCGAACGGCTGCGGCTGCCGGACCAGTCGCCGATGCTGCTGCTCAGCTCCTCCCGGGTGACCACCCGCCCGTTGCTCCGCAGCAGTTCGCTCACCAGCCGGAACTCCAGCGGCGTCAGCGCGACCGCCCTGCCGTCCACCAGCAGCCGGCTGCCGCCCGGGTCCAGGGCGATCCTGGCGGGCGCGGCGGCGACATAGGAGCCGGTCAGGGTGGGCCCGGGGAGGACCGGCAGACCGGCCTCGGCCCAGGCCTCGAAGCCGCCGATCAGGTCGGTGGCCCGGTAGAGCCCGAGATCGTGCAGCGAAGCCGCGGCCAGGCTGGACATATAGCCCTGCGGGCAGACCACCACCACCCGCAGCGCATGGTCCACCGCCTCCTCCACCCGCCACTCGCTGGACGGGTCGAGCCGCCACTCCAGCACATTGCGCTCCATGACCAGCGAGCCGGGTATCTCACCGTGCACCCGTCGCAGCAGTTCGGAGCGGATGTCCACCAGCAGCGCCCCCTCGGCCAGTTCGGCGGCGGCCTGCTGCGGCGTCAACCGGCTCAGCCGGGAACGGGCGTCCCGCAGCAGCTGGTCCACCGAGGTGGCGGGACGGCGCAGCACGGGGGGCTGCTCCTGGTCGGGGTACGTCTGCATGGGTGACTGCTCCTGGGCCTGGTGCGGAGGCTTCGCCTGACTCGTCGTCGGTCGCCGCAGGGGCAACAGCGCTCGGCGTCGGCACGCACGGGGCTCGCGGTGGAGGTCACGGGGCCACCCTACGGGACCGGTCCCGTCCCACACCGGGCCTGCGTCTCGATTCCGATACACGCCGACCGTTGTGGACGTCCTCCGCCCGGTGCTATCAATGACCTTGTGACCAGGACCGAGACACTGACCCGGAGGCTCCACGTGGACCTCCAGCGCGTCGGTGCGTCCGTGTGTCCGCTCTGCCGCCGGTAGAACCGGCCCTTCCGTCAGGCCCCTCCTTTCCCCACAGCCGCAGTGCGCCCGAAGGCAACTGACGGTCTGTCGCCTTGCCCTGCCGGCATGCCTGAACACCTCCCTGGAGACCCCCATGCCTGAATCCCCCCTTTCCGCCTCCCCGGCTGCCGACCCCGCGTCGCAACGCTGGCAGGACCTGCTCCCCGGCACCTCCCGGCGCGGTTTCCTCGCCCTCGGCGCCGGCGGCGCGGTCGCCGCGCTGCTCGCCGCCTGCGGCAGCCAGAGCTCCGGTGGCGCCGCCGCACCCGCCACCGGCGGCAGCGGCGCCGCACTGAGACACGGCGGCACGCTGCGGGTCGGCTCGCCGCCGCCGCCCACCGCCGTCGACCCGGTGACCGCCTACGACGGCACCGCGGTCGCGCTGATCCAGCTGGTGGCCGAGTACCTGGTCTGGCTGGACGAGGACTTCAAGCTGGTCCCGAAGCTCGCCACCGCCTGGACCTCCGACCCGGCCGCCAAGGTGTGGACCTTCACCCTGCGCAAGGGCGTCACCTTCTCCGACGGGACGGCGCTGGACTCCGCCGCCGTCAAGGCCACCTTCGACCGGCTGCTCGACCCCGCCAACAAGTCCTCGGCGCTGTCCGCCTTCGACACCGTGCTGGCCCAGGGCGGCGTCACCGCCCCGGACGCCGCGACCGTGGTCTTCACCCTCAAGCGTCCGTTCTCGGACTTCCCCTACCTGGTCTCGGCCGGGAACTACAACGCGGTGGTCCTGAAGCAGGACTACGCCGGGGACTTCACCAAGAAGGCCGTCGGCACCGGACCGTTCCTGCTGAAGTCCTACGACGCGTCCACCGGGGCGGTGCTCACCCGCAACCCCGCCTACTGGGACGCCCCCAAGCCCTACCTGGACGGGGTCGACGTCACCTTCTTCGCCGACGACCAGGCCGACCTGGTCGCCCTGCAGAGCGGCAGCATCGACACCCAGTTCCTGAGCCGGGCGGACCTGACCCAGCCGCTGGCCTCGGCCGGCGGCGACATCACCGTGGACCAGGTGAAGAGCACCGGGGTCACGGTGCTCACGCTGCGGGTCGACAAGGCGCCGTTCGACCGCAAGGAGGTCCGCCAGGCCGTCGCCTACGCGCTGGACCGTCCCGCGATCAAGGAGGGCGTGGGCGCCGGCGTCGGCGACCTCGGCAACGACCACCTGTTCGCCCCGCTGTTCCCGCCGCGCCCAAGGACATCGAGCAGCGCGCCAAGGACCAGGCGAAGGTGACCCAGCTGCTGCAGAGCGCCGGTGTCGGCAACCTGCGCTTCACGCTCAGTTTCGACCCGCCGAACAAGAACTACGCGGTCACCGTCCAGTCCCAGCTCAAGCAGGTCGGCATCACCGTCGACCTGGACCAGCGCTCCTCCAGCGACTTCTACGGCGGCGACCAGGCCAAGGACACCCCCTGGCTGTTCACCACCGCCAACCTGGTCGCCTGGGCCGGACGTCCGGTGCCGAGCCAGTTCATCACCCCGATGGTGAAGAGCGGCGCGGTGTGGAACGGCTCCAAGTACGCCAACAAGGCCCTGGACGCCGCCGCCGACGCCTATGACGCGGCGACCACCGACGCGGCGCGCGACGCCCAGGCCGAGATCATCGCCAAGGCGCTGTACGAGGACGCGCCGATCGTCGTCACCTACTGGTCCGGCGCGGTGCGCGCCTTCAACAAGAAGAAGTTCACCGGGATCAAGGCGCACCCGAGCCAGTTCGTGGACTTCAGCACGGTCTCCCGGGCCTGAGGGGGCGGCGGCGATGAGGACCTTTCTGCTGCGCCGGCTGGGCGCCGTCCCGCTGACTCTGTTCATCCTGTCGTTCCTGGTCTTCGCCGCCACCCAGGTCCTGCCCGGCGACGTCGGCCGAACCATCCTCGGCCGCGAGGCCAGCGACGCCTCGGTGCAGCAGATCAACCGTCAACTCGGCCTGGACAAGCCACTGCTGACCCAGTACGGGCACTGGCTCGGCCAGTTCCTCTCCGGGAACTGGGGCACCTCCTACACCCTGCACACCCCGGTCAGGGAGCTGCTGCTGACCCGGCTCGGCAACTCGCTGGTGCTGGCGCTCTTCGCCTTCGCCCTGCTGGTCCCGGTCGCGCTGACACTGGGCGTGCTGGCCGGGCTGCACCACGACCGGCCGCTGGACCGGGTGATCAGCACCGCTGGCCTGGCCCTGGGCGCGACGCCGGAGTTCGTCACCGGGGTGGTGCTGCTGGTGGTGTTCTCGGTCAACCTGCACTGGCTGCCGGCCTCGGCGCAGACCGATCCGGGCAACGGCGGCCTCGGCCAGACGCTGTATCACCTGCTGCTGCCCGCGGTCTCGTTGGTGCTGGTCTGCCTCGGCTATGTCTCCCGGCACGTCCGGGCCGGCACCATCGCGGTGCTGGCCGGACCGCATGTCCGGGCGGCCCGGCTGCGCGGGCTGCCGGAGCGGCGGATCGTGCTGCGGCATGTGCTGCGCAACGCCACCGTCCCGGCCACCAGCGCGCTGGGGGTGCAGTTGCAGTACCTGCTCGGCGGGATCGTGGTGGTGGAGCTGCTGTTCAACTACCCCGGCGTCGGCGCCCTGCTGCTGCAGTCCGCGGTCGACAAGGACCTGCCGACGCTGCAGGCCACCGCGATGGTGCTGGGCCTGCTCTCGATGCTGGTGGTGCTGCTGGCCGACCTGGTCTACCGGCTGCTCGACCCCCGGGTCCGGCTGGGGGCCGCCGCATGAGCGCCCTCACCGCGCCCCCGGCCGAGCCTCTGGCGCTGGTAGAGCGGCCGCGACGGCGGCGTCCACCGCTGCTCCTGCTGCTGGGCGCGGCCGTCCTGGTGGGCTGGACGCTGGTGGCGCTGCTCTGGCCGCACCTGGTGCCCTACGCCCCCGACGCCCAACTGCCGCAGGACCGCTTCCTCGCCCCCAGCACCGCGCACTGGCTGGGCACCGACCAGTTCGGCCGGGACGTGCTGTCCCGGGTGCTGGCCGGCTCCCGCCCGGTGATCGAGGTCGCGCCCGCCGCCACCGCCCTCGCGGTGCTGGTCGGCACCGCGATCGGCCTGGTCACCGGCGCCTACGGGGGCTGGCTGGACGAGGTGGTGATGCGCCTGGTGGACGCCGTGGTGGTGTTCCCCGCGATCATCGCCGCGGTGCTGTTCGTCGCCCTGCTCGGGCACTCGGTGCTGGTACTGCTGCTGGTGATCGGTGCGGCGTTCGTGCCGCTGGTGTCCCGCAGTGTGCGGGCGGCGACGCTGGTGGAGCGGGAGAAGCCCTATGTGGAGGCGGCCCGGCTGCGCGGCGAGCCGGGTCTCTCGCTGCTGCTGCGCGAGATCCTGCCCAACATCCGCGCCACCGTGCTGGTGGAGGCCACTTCCCGGCTCGGCGACGCGGTCTTCGCGGCGGCGACGCTGTCCTTCCTCGGCCTCGGGCAGCCGCCGGGCTCCCCGGAGTGGGGCTCGTCCATCTCCGACAACCGGGTCTGGCTGCAGAACGCGCCCTGGACCGTGCTGGCGCCCGCGCTCGCCATCGGCACGCTGGTGGTGGGCGTGGCCCTGGTCGCGGACACGCTCAGGAACAGAAGGGACCGCACATGGTGACGCCGTCGGGACAGAGCACCGAGGGCCTGGTGGTGGACGGGCTGAGCGTCAGCTACGACTCGGCGGCCGGTCCGGCCCAGGTGCTGCACGAGGTCTCCTTCACCGTCGCGCCCGGTGAGATCTTCGGCCTGGTCGGCGAGTCCGGCTGCGGCAAGTCGACGCTGGCCTACGCCCTGGCCCGGCACCTGGCCCCCGGCGGCCGGATCGACCGGGGCAGCGTCCGCCTCGACGGCACCGACCTGCTCACCCTCGCCCCCGGCGAACTGCGCCGCTGGCGCGCCGCCGACCTCGCCTTCGTGCACCAGGACGCGGCCGGGGCGCTCGACCCGACCATGCGGATCGGCGCCCAGCTCGACGAGGTGCTGCGACAGCGCGGGCTGACCCGGGCCGAGGCCTCCGCCCGCACCCTGGAACTGCTGCGCCAGGTCCGGCTGCCCGACCCGCAGTCCGTGGTCCGGCGCTACCCGCACCAGCTCTCCGGCGGTCAGCAGCAGCGCGTGGTGATCGCCGCCGCGCTGGCCGTCGAGCCCCGGCTGCTGGTCCTGGACGAGCCGACCACCGGACTGGACGCCTCGGTCGAGCACGAGGTGCTGGGCCTGCTCGCCGAGCTGCGGAAGGAACTGCGCGCCTCGGTCGTCTTCGTCAGCCACGACCTGGGCCTGGTCGGCCGGATGTGCGACCGGGTCGGGGTGCTGTACGCGGGACGGCTGGTCGAGGTGGGCCCGGCCGGCCCGGTGCTGGACGCGCCGGCCCACCCGTACACCTCGGGGCTGCTCGGAGCCGTGCCGCAGCTCGGCACCACCCGGCGGACCCGCCCGCTGCGGCCGATCCCCGGACGGCTGCCGCTGCCCGGCTCCGCCGAGCCGGGGTGCGCCTTCGCCCCGCGCTGCTCCTGGGCCGAGGACGCCTGCCGCGCCGCCGAACCGCCGCTCGACAGCGACGCCCTGCCCGGACGCGCGGTGCGCTGCCTGCACCCGCTGCGGACAGCCCCGGAACCGCCGGCGCTCGCCGAGTCCGTCCCGGTGCCCGACGCCGGGGACGGTCCCGCAGTACTGCTGGAGGCCCGTGGCCTGGTCCGCGGCTTCGGTCGCACCACGGCTGTGGACCACGTCGATCTGACCATCCATCAGGGGGAGGTGCTGGGCCTGGTCGGCGAGTCCGGCAGCGGCAAGACCACCCTCGCCCGGGCCGTGGCAGGACTCGGCCCGGACGGAGCCGGCACGCTGCGGCTGCGCGGCCGCGCGCTGCCGTCCCGGCTGTCCCGGCGCAGCCCGCAGGACCGCCGCCGGGTGCAGATGGTGTTCCAGAACCCGGACACCACCCTCAACCCCAGCCACACCGTCAGAACCGTGCTCAGCAGGGCGCTCAGCACCCTGGCCGGACCGGAGGGCCCCGCCCCGCTGGACCGGCTCACCGAGCGCACCAGGATCGACAGCGACCTGCTGGACCGCAGACCAGGGCGGCTGTCCGGCGGCCAGCGGCAGCGGGTCGCGATCGCCCGCAGCTTCGCGGGCGAGCCCGAACTCGTGGTCTGCGACGAGCCGGTGTCCTCGCTGGACGCCAGCGTGCAGGCGGGAGTGCTGGAACTGCTGGCGGAGCAGCGCGACCGCACCGGCACCTCCTACCTGTTCATCTCGCACGACCTCGCGGTGGTGGGCTACCTCGCCGACCGGATCGCGGTGATGTACCGGGGGGCGATCGTCGAGGAGGGTCCCGCCGCGGAGGTGCTGCACGGGCCCTCCCACCCCTACACGGCGGTGCTGATGGCGGCAGCCTCACGGACCGTCGGCCACTCCGCCGCCGCCCTGCCCGAGCCGCTGCCCGCGGCTTCCGGCGCGGCGGGGCGGTCGGTCGGGTGCCGCTTCGCCGACCGGTGCGCGCTGCGGATCGACGGGCTGTGCGCCGAGGTGCTGCCGCCGGAGCGCACGGTGGGCCAGGGCACCTGGTCCGCTGCCACCTGGAGATCGAGGCGCTGCCGGTGTGGCGCGCCGAGGCCGCTGCCGTCGACGCGCCCTGACCCCGTTTCCTTCCGAACCGACCTTGGGAGCATCCGTGACCCAGCCGACCACCGTCCCTGCCGCCGTCCCCGTCGCCGACGAGTTCGCCGACCTGCTCGCCTCGCGCCGCGGATCCCGGCGCGCCGCTGCCGACCGTGCAGCGCCGCTGGGTCACCGTCGCCACCGGCGGCCATGTCAGCGGGGTCTTCTGGGACACCGCCGCCCCGGACCTGCTGCTGCTGCACGACCTCGGCGCGGACGCCAGGTCCTGGGACGAGCTGCTGCTCGCCCTGGACCGCCCGGCCGTCGCGGTGGACCTGCCGGGCCACGGCCGTTCCAGCCGGCGCTCCCGCCCGGACCACCGCCCCCGGCGGCTCGCGGCGGGGCTCGGCCAGGCGGTGCACTCCTTCGCCCCGCCCGGCGTCCCGGTGGTCGGCCGCGGCCTCGGCGCGCTCGCGGCGGTCGCGGTGACCGCCAAGGCCCCCGGCGTGCTCGGCCGGCTGGTCCTGCTGGACACCCTCCCCGGTTCGCTCACGCCCACCTGGCCGGACGACAGCTGGACCGAGGCGGACGACGACACCCTCTGGCAGCAATTGGCCGCCGCGCCCGACCCGGTCCTGGTCCGCACCGAGGGCGGCACCGCGCTGGACGCGGCCCTGACCGACCGCTTCCGCGCCGAGGTCCCGAACGGCGAGACCGTCAGCGCCGGTTCGGACCCGGCCGCCCTCGCCGCCGTGCTGCGCGAACTCCTGCCCTGATTCTTTCTTCCTACCTGAGGAGATCCACCATGTCCGTGAACATCCCCGTGATCGACCTGCAGGCCGCCCTGAGCGAGGACGCGCCCGAGGAACTGCTCGCCACCGTCCGTGCGGCGCTCGAACAGGTGGGCATCATCCAGTACGTGAACCACGGCGTCCCGCAGCAGGTGATCGACGAGTTCCACCTCGGCGTCGGCCGGGTGCTGGCGCTGCCGCACCAGGAGAAGGCGAAGCTGGCCAGCCCCACCGGCCACCCCTACCGCGGCTGGCGGCAGTGGCCCGACGACTTCGGCCGACTGGAGCTGGAGCGCATCAACATCGGCCAGTACGACACCGCCGAGGACGCCGTCGCGGCCGGGCTGACCCCGGCGCAGGCGGACCTGTACACGCACGTCAACGTATGGCCGCCGCAGGAGCCCGGTCTGCGCGAGGCCGCGTTCCGCTACCGCGACGCGCTGGTGGTCGTCGGCCGCCGGGTGCTGGCCCTCTACGCCCGGGTGCTCGGCGTCCCGGCGGACACCTTCCCGGTCGGCGACGACGGCTACTCCACCTTCGTCGTCAACGACTACCCCACCTGGACCCACACCGGCACCGACGCCGACGCGGAGAAGCTGCTGCTGCTGGAGCACGCAGACGGCTCGGCGGTCACCGTGCTGCACCAGGAGGGCGACTACGCGGGCCTGCAGGGCCAGCGCCCGGACGGGACCTGGCAGTCCGTGCCGATCCTGCCGGGGGCGCTCCAGGTCTTCAGCGGGACCCTGCTCACCAACTGGACCGAGGGACGGGCCCGTCCCGGCCGGCACCGGGTGGTCTCCGGCGGCTCGGTCACCCGCCGCTCCTCCGCCGTCTTCGTCTATCCGAGCCTGGACACCGTGGTCGAGCCGCTGCCGCCGTTCGCCGACCCGGAGGACTCGGACTACGAGCCGGTCTCGGTCTGGGAGCTGGCCTCGCGGCACGTGGAGGAGTACCTCCAGGTCTTCGGCCGTCCGGACCAGCAGGCGGCCTGGCGCGAGAGCCGCCCGTACGTGGCCGAGCTCGCCCAGTGACATCCCTTCCCGTTCTCTCCACCGACCTGAGGAGCACTCCGTGAGCACCGCGGAAGCAACCACCCCCGTCGTCCGCCGCCACCCGGTGCCGGAGGACGCCATCACCTGGGAGCCCAGCGCCCGCCGGGTCCGCGGCACCAAGGGCGACACCACCGTCGTCGACAGCGGCCGGCCCGTCCTGGTCTGGGAGCCCGGCCAGGCCGTGCCGCTGTATGCGTTCCCCCGCGCGGACGTCCGCGCGGGCCTGCTCCGCCCGGCGGCCGAGCCTGACACCGGCCGGCACTCGGGCTCGGAGGTCTTCTACGACCTGGTCCTGGACGACGGCACCACCGTGGCCAACGCCGCCTGGACCTTCCCGGGCGAGGACCTCGCCGACTACATCGCCTTCGAGTGGTTCCAGCGGGTCGGCCGCGGCCTGGACCACTGGTTCGAGGAAGAGGAGGAGATCTTCGTCCACCCGCGCGACCCCTACAAGCGCGTGGACGCCCTGCAGAGTTCCCGCCACATCCAGGTCGAGATCAACGGCGTGCTGGTCGCCGACACCCGTCAGCCCGTGCTGCTCTTCGAGACCCGGCTGCCGACCCGCTACTACATCCCCCGCGAGGACGTCCGGCTCGACCTCTTCACCCCCACCGAGCTGCGGACCGCCTGCCCCTACAAGGGCACCGCCGAGTACTGGTCCCTGACCACCGCCGACGGCGCGGACGGCGGCACTCCGCCGAACATCGCCTGGAGCTACCCGGACCCCATCCCCGCGGCGCAGACCGTCCGCGGCCACATCGCCTTCTACAACGAGGCCGTGGACATCACCGTGGACGGCGAGCGCCAGGAACGGCCGGTCACCGGCTTCACCAAGAACCTGACGTCCGGACACTGACGGCGCGACAGATCACGGCAGACCGGCCTGCGGTCTGCCGTGATCACGTCGCCTCGTCAGGTCAGGTCAGGCAGCCGGCGTGGGCCAGCGCCTGCTTGAGCAGGACGCCCTGGCCGCCCGGCATCTCCTGCTGGACCGCCGGGGACGAGGCCTCCTGCGGGCTGAACCACACCAGGTCGAGGGCGTCCTGCCGGGGCCGGCAGTCCCCGCTCACCGGGACGATGTAGGCCAGGGAAACCGCGTGCTGGCGGGGGTCGTGGAACGGGGTGATCCCCTGCGTCGGGAAGTACTCGGCGACGGTGAAGGGCTGCAGCGAGGCCGGGACCCGGGGCAGGGCCATCGAGCCGAGGTCCTTCTCCAGATGCCGCAGCAGGGCGTCGCGCACCCGCTCATGGTGCAGCACCCGGCCGGAGACGAGGGCCCGGCTGACCGTCCCGTCCGACCCGATCCGCAGCAGAAGCCCGATGTGCGTCACTTCCCCGCTGTCGTCGACCCGGACCGGCACGGCTTCGACGTAGAGGATCGGCATCCGGCGGCGCGCCAGCTCAAGTTCGTCGGAGGCGAGCCATCCCGGCGTGGTTTCCGCTATGTCTGACATTTGCTGATCGTACGTGCATACCCGGTGGGGCTCAAGGTGCCATCGCCGCTGGTGGGGTACCTGAGGACGGCCGACGACCACGGCCGGGGGCGGCGGTCAGTCCGTGAGTGCCTGCGCAATCCGGTCGAAGTCCTCGAGGAGCGCGCTCAGCCGGTCGGCGGGGATGGCTTCGATCATGCGGGCCTCTACCGCGTAGACGGCCTTCTGCGCCGCGTTCAGACGGCGCAGCCCCTCGTCGGTGAGAGTCGTGGGCCGGGCGCGGCCGGTCACGGCGGTGGCGGGACGGGCGAGCAGTCCCTCGCCCTGGAGGCCGCGCAGGACGACGTTCATGGACTGGCGGGTGACGAAGGTGGCGCGGGCGAGGTCGGCGTTCGACAGGCCGGGGCGTGCGGCGAGGACCTCCAGACAGGCGTACTGCGGCACGGTCAGACCGTGCCCGCGCAGGGCCTGGTCCATGGCACCGCGCAGGGCGGCATGGGCGCGTTTGAGGCGGTAGCCCACATGGTCGAGTACGTCCCCGGCAGGGTGGGGCGGTTCGACCTTCGGGCGAAAGCTGTCCTTCATGTCAGTATTTTGACACCTCAGGGGCGGGGGTCCAACGTCGGTATGTCAAAGTCCTGACATTGATTCGAGGAGAACACCCATGTCCGTCAGCATCGATGGCCCCGATTTCATCGCCCTCCAGGTCCGTGACCTGGAGGCGGCCGCCGAGTTCTGCGAGAAGAACCTCGGCCTGCGCCGCACCCCCGCCTCGCCCCCACCGACCTGAACGCCGGGCGTCCAGGCCTCGGCGTCGCGCTGTGGTTCTCCACCTCCGACACCCAGGCCTTCCACGACCAGCTCAGCGGCAACAGCGGAGCCTGATCCCGACGGCGGCAGGAGCGGTCAACGGGGTATCGCGCGCCCGGCTTGACGGTTTTAGTTATACACCACACAATTATTGTTATGACTATCATTGATTCTGGCAGGCGGGTGCTGCTGATCGGCGCGTCCCGTGGTCTGGGCCTGGCCCTGGCCCAGGAATGGGCCCAGGACGGCCGCCACGTCACGGCCACCGTCCGCGGCACGGCCCGGACCCCGCTGCACGACCTCGCCGACGCCCACCCCGGACGGATCGAGATCGAGACCGTCGACATCACCGAGCCCGCGGAGATCACAGCGCTGCACACCCGCCTGGCGAACCGTAGGTTCGATCTGCTCTTCGTCAACGCCGGCGTCACCAGCCAGCCGGAAACCACCGTGGCGGAGACCTCGACCGAGGAGTTCACCCGGGTCATGGTCACCAACGCACTGAGCCCGCTGCGGGTCATCGAGACGCTGCAGGACCTCGTCGAGCCCGCCGGCACCATCGCCGTGATGTCCTCGGGCCAGGGCAGCGTCGCCAACAACGAGCGCGGCGGCCACGAGGTGTACCGCGGCAGCAAGGCCGCGCTCAACACCTTCCTGCGCAGCTACGCGGCACGGCATGTCGGCGAGCCCCGGACCCTGGTCCTGATGTCTCCCGGCTGGGTACGCACCGAGCTCGGTGGCTCGGACGCCATGCTCGGCATCGACGAGAGCATCCCGAACGTCGTGAGGACGCTCGACGCCCTCCGGGACAGCCCCGGTCTGCACTACGTCGACTACCTGGGCCGGACGGTGCCGTGGTGAGCGCGACCGCGGCCGCCTCAGCGGGATCGGCCGATCCGGTCCGGCAGGCCTGGGCCCTGATGCACCGCTTCGTCGAAGCCCACAACCGCCGGGGCGAGCTCGCCGAGGCCCTCGGATTCCGGCTCGGCGGCGGCCGAGGCAAAGTCCTCTTCCAACTCCGCGAAGGACCGCTGACCCTGAGTCAACTCGCGGCGGCCAACCAGGTCGACGCCCCCTACGCGACCCTGATCGTCGACAAGCTGGAGGCCCACGGCCTGGTCGAACGCCGACCGCACCCCGACGACCGGCGCCGCAAGCTGGTCACGCTCACGGCCGCCGGGCACCGCGCCATCGCGACCGCCGACGCGGTCCTGCTGCGCCCACCCCCGGCCATCGCCACCCTCCCACCCGACGACCTCGGACGCCTCACCGACCTCCTCACCCGGCTCCTCGACGCGGACGCATCCACAACGGACAAGTAGCTTGTCCATCAGCCGAATCGAGCCCGTGGCACCCGCCCAGGAACCCGGCCGCCACTCGCGGACCGTCACTGGGAGCCCGCGTGGTACTCCGCCAGGCGCTGCTGCATCGCGGGGTAGGGGGTGGCGGTGGGGACGGGAAGGCCCTCGCGGACGGCGGTGGCGATGTGCACGGCAGCGTCGATCGCGGCCCGGTAGGGCAGCGAGCCGGTGCTGACCCGGCGCACGCCGAGCCGCGCGAGCTCGCTCAGCGAGAGGTCGGGAACGACCAGCACGTTCAGCGGCACCGGGATCGCGGCGGCCAGTGCGGCCAGGTCGTCCGGGGTGCGGGCCCCTGGCACGAAGATCCCGTCGGCGCCGGCCCGCACGTACTGCTCGGCGCGGGCCAGGGTCGAGGGCAGGTCGGCGTCCTGGCCGAGCCAGTAGGTGTCGATCCTGGCGTTGACGAAGAGTCCGGGGCTGCGCCGTTTGACCGCGGTGATCTTCGCGGCGTGGACCGCGGGGTCGATCAGCTGCTCGTCCGTGCTGTCCTCGATGTTGACCCCGTCGGCGCCAAGCGTGGCGGTGTAGGCGGCGACCTGTTCCGGGTCGTCGGCGTATCCGTCCTCGATGTCGGCGCTGATGTGGACCGGCAGGTCGGACAGGGCGCGGACGAGTGCGGCGGTCGCGTCCCGGCTCGCTCGCCCGCCGTCCGGGTGTCCGGCACTCGCGGCCACGCCGAAGCTGGTGGTGCCCACCGCGGGGAAGCCGGCCTCGGCGAAGGCCAGGGCGGAGGGCACGTCCCAGGCATTGGGCAGCAGAAAGGGGGTCTCGCCGGGGCGGTGCAGGTCGGCGAAGGTCATGGCAGGTCCTTACTTCTCCCAGAGGGCGTGCAGGGTCGGGGGCTTGCGGAAGACCAGTCCGCGCACGGAGCTGGGGCGCTCAGGATCGAGGCGTAGCTCAGGCAGCCGGTCGAGCAGGGTGCGCAGCGCTATCCGGGTCTCCAGCCGGGCCAGGTGCGCGCCGAGGCAGTAGTGCGGGCCGTGCGCGAAGGCCAACTGCAGCCGGGAGTTGGCCCGGTGGACGTCGAAGGCGTCGGGGTCGGTGAAGACCGCGGGGTCGCGATTGGCTCCGGCCAGGGAGACCGTGACCAGGTCCCCTTTCCGGATCTCGGCCGGGCCCAGCCGGGCGTCACGGGTGGCGTAGCGGTCGACGACGGCCGCGCCCGGCTCCAGCCGCAGCGACTCCTCGACGGCGTTGTCCAGCAGGGTGTCGTCGGCGCGCACCAGGGCGAGTTGGGCCGGGTCGTCCAGCAGGTGCAGCAGCGCGTTGGCGATCATCGCCTCGGTGGTCTCGATGCCGCCGAACAGCAGCACCGCCACATTGGAGGCCAGCTCCGGCAGCCCCAGCTGTCCGCCCGCACTGCTCAGGAGGGAGTGCCCGCCCGCCTCCGCCTGCACCGTGGCCGCGACCGCCGCCCGCAGCTCGGCGTAGGCCATGGCTCCGGCGGGCCCGGCCGGGCGCCCCTCGGTGATCTGATTGACCGCGTGGACGATGCCGTCGTACCAGCCGAGAACGGTCGCGGTGTCGTCTCCGGCGAGCCCGAGGATGTCGGTCATCACCACGGTGGCCAGCGGCCCGGCGAAGGCGCGGCGCAGTTCGGCCGTTCCCTGCGGGCGCAGGCCGTCCGCCAGCAGCGTCGCCTGCTGCTGGATCCGCTCGGCGAAGCCCGCGTGCAGCTCGCGCAGCCGGAACGGCGCGGTGAAGGGATCGCGGTGGGCGGCGTGCTCGGGACCGTCCAGCGAGAGCATGCTCGGGCCCACCACCTGCGCCGTGGAGAAGCGCGGATCGTCCACCGTGTAGGTCTGGGCGTCGCGCATCACCGCGATCGCCAGATCGCGCCGGGTCACCAGCCAGCCGCCGAGGGCCGGCAGCCAGGACACCGGTTCCCCGGCCCGCAGCTCGGCCAGCAGCGGATGCGGGTCCTCGGTGAGCTGTGCCAGCGTCGCCGCCGCCCCGAGCGGAAAGCCCTCAGTGATCATCGATCGAGGCTACCCGCAGGGACAGCCGCCTGGCGACCCAGTGGCTGCGGCACCTGCGACTAGGACCTGCGCCGGTGCTGCGGCGGTGGCGTGTCACGACCGGCCGCAGTGCTGCAGGCACCGCAGCGGACGACCGTGGCCCCGTACCCGCTGTCGCTGTGGATCTCCGCGATCACGGTGCCGGACCAGGTCCATCGATGGCAGCGATGGCAGGAGCCCGGCGCGGTACCCAGAGACTGCTCGCCCTCGTCCATCGATCCCCCTCGGCAGCTTTCCCGATACGTTAGCCAGCTGCCGTCGGTATACGCACGCCTGTTGGCAGCAAGGGCATATGCCGTTCCGGCCCGCAGCTCAGCTGGTGTACCCGCCGTCCACGGCGATGGCGGTGCCGGTGACATAGCGGCCGCCGGGGCCCGCCAGGTGGGCGACCGTAGCCGGACGACGGATTCGTCGTCCGGCCACGACGGAGACGTCAGGAGGCGTACGCCTCGAACTCGGAGAGCTGGCCGGCGGGCCAGCCGGTGTTGCCGGTGAAGGTCAGCCGCAGGTAGCGGGTGCTGGTGCCGGCCGGGAGGGTGATCGTGACCGTGTTGCCGGTGGCGGGGTTGAAGACCCGGCCCGCGGAGGCGGACAGGGTGGTGTAGCTGGAGTTGTTGGTGCTGCCGAGCACCGAGAGGGTCTCGGTGCGGGTGGCCCAGGCGGTGGCCGGCGGCAGCTTGAGGACCACCCGGGAGACCGTGCGGGTCGTGCCGAGATCGACGGTCAGGCTCTGCGGGAAGGCGTTGTCGGCGCTCTCCCAGTAGGAGTTGGCGTCACCGTCGACGGTGTTGGCAGCGGTGTAGTTCTGCGTGTGGCCAGTGTCGGTCACCGCCGCGTGCAGGGCCAGGTCGGTACCGGTCGGCGGCGTCGTGGTGGGCGGCGTCGTGGTCGGCGGGGTGGTGGTGGGCGGGGTACCGGTCCCGGGGGCCGGGCCGGTCGGCGGCAGCGAGGTCGGCGCCGGGATGGCGGTCAGCACCGGGGAGGTGCTCCAGCCCACGTTCCCACTGCCCTGGTTGACGGCGAAGGTGCCCGCGGTGTTGTTGGGGTAGCCGTAGTCGTAGGTGCCGGCGACCTTGACGTTGGCCGCGGTCAGCCCGCTGACCTGGGCGGAGCCGGTGGTCTCGGCCTGGAACACCGTGGTACCGGTCCAGTTGACGGTGTTGTTGCTGAAGTTGAGCCCGGTGACGGCGTAGCCGGAGCCGCCGCCAGAGACCATCTCGAACGCCTCGTACGGGCTGTAGTCGATGGTATTGCCGCTGATGTTGACGGTCGCGTTGGAGAAGGCCGAGTTGTAGGAGTCGAAGCGGATCGCGCCCATCGCGTGGCCCCAGTTGGGGTTCAGCGCGCCGGTCCGGACCAGGGTGTTGTTGGAGACCGTGGTGGTACCCGACAGCGGGGTGAACGGGGACAGGAACGCCTGGTTGGAGATCGCGATGCCGCTGCCCAGGGCATTGGTGTCGGCGATGGTGTTGCCGGTGACGGTGTTGTTGGAGCCGCCGTAGACGGCGATGCCGTTGGCCAGCGAGGGCTGGACGATGGTGTTGTTGCTGAGGGTGATGCCGGTGTCGGGAGCCGGCATGGACCACAGCGCCAGGCCGTCGTCACCGGTGTTCCGCAGGAAGTTGTTCTTCACCGTGCTGTTGCTGGCATTGCCGTTGAAGTTCAGGCCGTCCGCGTCCGTGGAGAGCACCACGCTGTTCTGCACGGTGATCCCGCTGTTGCCGTACTGGAGCCAGAAGCCGACGTTGGTGTCCTGGATCCACAGCCCGTCGACGTCGGAGCCGTTGCCGAGTGATCCGTTGATGGCGTTGGCACTGCTGTCGTCGTGGCGGCCGACCGTGGAGCCGAGGATCGCGAAGCCGCTGAGGTTGACCGGGCCGGGGACCGCCGAGCCGTTGTTGATGAACTCATTGGCCGCCAGCTGCGAGTACCAGCTGCCGGCGCCGACGATGGTGGCCTTGTTGACCTGCAGCGCGGAGGTGATCCGGAAGGTGCCCTGGGGTATCCACACCGGCACGCCCGCTGACGCCGCCGCGGCGATCGCGGTACGGAAGGCATTGGTGGAGTCGCCGCTGCCGCTGGCGTCCGCGCCGTCGCCGACCACCGAGATGGAGCCGGCCGGCTGCGCCGCGGGGCCGGCGACGTCGAAGAAGTCAGCGACGTCGACGGTGTAGGGAAGGGCGGTGTCGCCCGCGTCCACCTGGAACCTGACGGTCGCTCCGACGGCCACCGCGGAGGGCAGCCGCAGCCGGACGTCGTCGTAGAGCTTATGGGTCTTGCTGCCGGCGATACCGCCGGTACTGATGTAGCTGTACGCGGAGGTCAGCGACAGCTCGGTGCTGAGCTTGGTCCCGTTGACATAGACCGACAGCTTGCCCGAGGCGCCCTGCGGGACGGCGTAGTGCAGGTCCAGCGCGTTGGCCGGGGCGGTCAGCTTGAACTGCACGTACTGGCCCTGCCCGGTCAGCTGCACCGCCTGTCGGCCGGACGCCTCGGTGGCCAGGTCGCCCTGGGTGTAGTCGGGCCCGATCAGTCTGCCGTTGGTGCTCGCCTGCGCGCCTTCGGCCTCGTACTCGGTCATGCCGGGTATCGCGGCACCCGAGGCACTGGCCTTCACCACCGCGGCCTGGCTCACCCCGGTGGGAGCCAGCGCCGCCGCGGCCTGGTGCGACGGCGCGGACACGACCAGGCCGAGGACGGCGGCGGCCGCGGCCGCACCACCGACCAGGACCTGCGCGCGCCGGGTCCTCGGAATGTACGCGTGTGTGGAGCGGTGATGCGCCAACAGTCGCACCCTTCACATAGGAGAACGTGGAGGATGACGCTCCACTTCTTTCTTCAAGCCCCGATTGAACTCATGCATCATGATCACGTCAAGCCCAGAGGCCCGATTGCTGCAAATCGAGGGTGTCACCCCCGACAGGATGGAGGCAGATCCTGCAATTCTCCGACAACTCCCGCTTGCGCAAGCCCTCACCGCGGCCGCCGCAGCTATGGGAGGGTGGGGCGCATGCCCCGTCTGCGGTTCTTCTTCGAGTACGGCGTCGACACGCCGCTGTGGCCGGATGACATCGAAAGCCCTTACGGAAGCCCCGTCGACCTCGACCGCCTGCCGGTGACTCCGGCGACCCGGGACGAGCTGGCCAGACTGTCCGCGTGGTACCAGTCCTCCCTCAACGAGGACTACCCGCCGGACCCGACCCCCTGGCCGCGGCAGCAGCAGGAGCTGTTCAACCAGCAGGCGATCACCGCGCTGCAGACCCTCCGTCAGGAACTGGACCACACCTGGACCGTCGAGGACTGCTTCCACCGGTTCTGACGGACCAGGACCGGGACCGGGACCGGGATCAGGGTTCCAGGCCGGCCCGGAAGCCGACGACGAGGGCCTTGAGCCCGTGTTCGAAGATGGTCTCCGGGTCGCGCAGCGCCTCCATCGCGTCCTTGAGGTTGGGAAACGCGTCCAGGTCCACGCTGCCCGGGGTCTCGGTATCCCCCCGCCGCTCCTGCGCGCCCTGCTCCTCCAGCGCCGAGCCGGTCACGAAGTTGCTGATGGCCAGGATCATCCGCAGCCCGTCCCCGGCCGAGAACCCGGCCTCGCGCAGCACGCCGACCATGACCTCGATCGCCGGGATCAGATCCGGGGTGGGCCGGGTCAGCGCCGCCAGCCGGGCGCCGTCGCGGTGCGCGAGCATGCCCCGGCGCAGCAGCCGGCCGCGTTCGACCAGCCAGTCGTCCCAGCTCTGCCCGGGCTCGGGCACCCGCAGCCGGGGTCCGGCCATGGCGATCAGCATGTGGTCGAGGAGTTCCTGCTTGTTCTTGAAGTGCCAGTAGAGCGCCGGCGCCTGGACGTTCAGCTCCTTGGCCAGCCGGCGCATGCTCAGGCCGTCCAGGCCGACCTCGTCCAGCAGGCGCACCGCCGTGCGGACGACCTCGTCGCGTTCCAGTTTCACCGTCGGACCCCTCTTCCGCCGCACTCCGTCCAGGTCCGGCGCTTGACAGCTTAACAGTGTTCAGTGCACGCTGTGGGCAGCGGAACTTAACAGCGTTAAGGAGTGATGAGGATGTCTGTCGTCGTGATCGCCGGCGCCGGTCCGGTCGGACTGATGCTGGCCTGCGAACTGAAGCTGAACGGCATCGAGGCGGCGGTGCTGGAGCCGCTGGCGGAGATCGACCAGCGGATCAAGGCCGGAGCGGTGCAGGGCCGGGGTGTGGAACTGCTGGAGCGGCGCGGGCTGGTCGAGCCGATCCAGGCGCTGCTGCCGGAGCACACCAAGCAGCTCCAGAGCACGATGGCCGGCCGCGGGATGCGCGGGCACTTCGCCGGGATCTGGGCGCTGCGGGCCAGCGCCTACGAGGTGTCGCCGATGCTGCCGGTGATGCAGCAGACGCTGGAGCAGGTGCTCGGCGAGCGGGCGGCCGAGCTGGGCGTCGAGGTCCGGCGCGGCTGGCGGGTCCGCTCCTACCAGCAGGACCCGGACGGGGTGACCGTCGAGGCCGAGGGCCCGGAGGGGGTGGTCCCGCTGCGCGCGGACTGGCTGGTCGGCGCCGACGGCGGACGCTCGGTGGTGCGCAAACTGGGCGGCTTCGCGTTCCCCGGGACGGACGGGGTGATCACCGGCTACCAGGCGGTGGCCGAGCTGGACGACCCGGACTTCCTGCCGCGCGGCTGGAACCGCTGCCCCGGGGGCATGGTGGTGAACGGGCCGTTCCCCGGCCGGCTGCTGGTCGTCGGGTTCGACGGACCGCCCACCGACCGGGAGGCGCCGGCCACCCGCGAGGAGTTCGAAGCAGCGCTGCGGCGCACCAGCGGGACCGAGGTCGGCGTACGGTCCGTCGGTTCGCTGACCCGCTTCACCGACAACGCCCGGCTCGCCGACAGCTACCGGGCCGGCCGGGTGCTGCTCGCGGGCGACGCCGCGCATGTGCACTCGCCCTTCGGCGGCCAGGGCCTCAACCTCGGCCTCGGCGACGCGGCCAACCTGGGCTGGAAGCTCGCATTGGTCGCCTGCGGCAAGGCGCCCGAAGCCCTGCTCGACAGCTACACCGCGGAGCGCCGGCCGGTCGCCGCACGGGTCCTGGACAACACCCGCGCCCAGGTCGCGCTGATGCGGCCGGGACCGCACGTCGACGCCCTGCGCGAGCTGTTCACCCGCCTGCTCGACCAGGACGACGCCAACCGCTGGCTGACCGACCTGATGGGCGGCAACGACATCCGCTACCCGGGGGAATCCGACCGCGACGAGGTGGGAAGGGTCTGCCCCGCCGGGCTGACCGTGAAGACGGCGGAAGGCCCCGTCCTGCTGACCCCCCGTCACCGCTCCGGCCGGGCCCAGCTGGTCCTCGCCGACGCCGATGCGATGCCGACCGGCTGGGCCGACCGGGTCGACCTCACCGTGGGGAGCTGCGACGGACCCGAGGGCCTGCTGGTCCGCCCGGACGGATACGTCGCCTGGACCTCCGACTCCGACGAACCCCTGTCCACCGCGCTCACCCGCTGGCTCGGCCCTGCTCGGTAGCGGATACGGTCGCACTCGGCCGTTCACCAACGATTCCCGGGCGAATTCAGTAGTCTCGACCATCTGACGCAGCATCGCACCGGGGGAATCATGGACATCGTCGTAGCAGCGGAGTGCCCGGATGCGGGCGATCAACTCCGCTCCCTGTACGAATGGTTGGCCGAGGTCCAGCAATTGCGGGGCCGTGTCGACCTCAGCGAGACCCCGCCGGAGCCGGGCACGCTGGGCCCCGTGCTGGACGCGCTGACGGTGGCTCTCGGCCCGGGTGGGGCGGCCACCGCGTTCGCCACCGGCCTCATCGCCTGGCTGCGCAGCCGCCGCGGCGACGTCCACATCAAAGTGACGCTTCCGGACCGCAGTTCGCTGGAGCTGACGGCCAAGCGGGTGTCCGACCTGGACACCACCGCCCTGCAGCAGCAGGTCGACCACATGGCGGCTCTGTTGCGTCCGGAGCCGCCGCGGACGGACCCGTCCGAGCACCGCCGGCTCCCGTGACCGACCTGTCCGGCGCGGGTGTGCGGGCCCTGCTGATCGGCACCGCCACCCACCGGGGTCCCCTGCTGCCCTCGGTGCCCTCGGTCGCCCGGAGTTTCCACGACCTGCGGACCGTGCTGATCGAGCGGTGCGGGGTGCGTCCCGACCGGATGACCGCGGTGCTCGATCCGCCGGACGCCCAGACCATGGCCCGCGCCGTCGCCGAGGCGGCGCAACAGGCCGACACCGTGCTGCTGGTCTACTTCATCGGACACGGCCTGCTCGGGCCGGACGGAGAGCTCTACCTGGCCGCCGCCGGCACCGACCGGCTGACGCCCGGGATGGCCGAGCACCAGGCGCTGTCCGTCTCCTCGCTGCGGCAGGCGCTCCGGGCCAGCAGGGCGTCCTCCGTCGTGGTGGTCCTCGACTGCTGCTTCTCCGGGCGCGCGTCGCTGGGCGGCGGCCCCACCCTCCCCGCGTTCACCATGTCCCCCGCGCCCGGCCTCTACCTGCTCGGGTCCGCGGAACAGCTGGCCCACGCTCCGGAGAACGCCGAGCACACCGCGTTCACCGGCGCCTTCATCGACCTGCTGACGGACGGCGACCCGCGCGGGCCGCACGCACTGACCCTGGACGCGGCGTACGACGCGCTGTTCCGCACGCTGGGCGACCGGCAGCGGCCCTTGCCGCAACTGCGGGCCGGCGACCGCTCCGGACAGCTGGTCATCGCGCTCAACCCGGCGCACCCGCCGACACCCGAGGAGGCCGAACCACCCGCGGCCGGGCGCTGCCCCTACTCGGGCCTGGACCCGTTCGCGGTGGCCGAGGCCGATGTGTTCTTCGGGCGGGCCGCCATGACCGAGCGGCTCCGGGCAGCGGTGGAGCAGGCCGTCACACAGCCAGGTCCGCTGATTCTGGTCGGATCGTCCGGCTCCGGGAAGACGTCCCTGCTCAACGCCGGTCTGTTGGCCCGACTGCGGGACGACGGCGTGCCCGGGTCGGCCCGCTGGCCCAGCCGGCGGCTGACTCCCGGCGAGAGCCCGCTGCGGAGTCTGGCCGCACAGCTCGACCCCGCGGCCACCGATGCCGCCGCATCCCTGCGGGAGGACCCGGACCGCGCGGTCGCCCTGGTGGACCGACTGCTGGCCGGCCGGCCGGGAGAACGGCTGATCGTGCTCGTCGACCAGTTGGAGGAGCTGTTCACCCTCTGCTCGGACCCGTCGGAGCAGACCGCGTTCCTCCGAGCGGTGACCGCCATCGCCCGGCCGACCGGGGACCAGGCACCAGGCGCGCTGGTGGTCCTCGCCCTGCGGGCGGACTTCTACGCCCAGGCCGCCGCCCAGCCCGACCTGCTCGCTGTGCTGAGCGAGCGTCAGCTGCTGGTCGAGCCGATGACCGCCGAGGAGCTGCGTGCCTCGATCGAGAAACCGGCCGGCCGCTGCGGGCTGGTCGCTCGACGACGGGCTCGCCGACCTCATCCTGCATGAACTGGGCGGCACAGCCGAGGGGCAGCACCCGGCCGCGGCGCTGCCGCTGCTCTCGCACGTGCTGCAGGAGACCTGGAAGAACCGCGCCGGAAATCGGCTGACGGTCTCCGGCTACCGCGCGACCGGCGGGATCGCCAGAGCCATCGCGACCACGGCCGAGAACGTCTACGACCAGCTCGACCAGGACGGGCGGGAGGCGGTCCGGCTGATGCTGCCCCGACTCGTCCGGGTGGGCGAAGGCGTCGCCGACACCGCCCAGCCGGTGCGGCGTTCCGCGCTCCTGCACGGCCTGCCCGACACCGAGGTCGCGCAGGGCGCGATCAAGCAGCTCGCCGACGCCCGTCTGCTCACGCTGGAGCGCGACACGGTCCGGATCAGCCATGAGGCCCTGCTGCGCGAATGGCCCGAGCTGCAGACCTGGGTCGACGCGGACCGTGACTGGCTGCGCGCCCGCCAGCAGCTCGCCGACGGCGCCGTCGCCTGGCAGCGCTCGGGACGGGACCCCTCGCTGCTCTACCGGGGCAACCGGCTGAACACCCTGCGGGAACTGGCCGCGCAGACTCCGGCGCGGACGGCGGATCTCGATCCCGGCCTCGCCGAGTTCATGGGCGCCTCCTGGCGGCAGGAGCGCCGGGGCGCCCGGGTACGCCGGATCGCGGTGGCGATCCTCACCGCACTGGCGGTGCTGGCCACGGCAGGCCTGGTCGGTGTGGTGGTGTTCCAACGGCAGGCCGAGCAGGCGCGCCAACGCAACCTCGCGCGGTATCTCGCGGCCGAGGCCGAGGACCTGCGCGACCAGCAGCCGGGCCTGGCCAAACAACTCAGTCTGCTCGCGTACCAGATCAACCACGACGCCGGCCGCGGCGCGCTGCTGAACAGCCAGCGCACCCCTGGCGTGATCAACGCCCAGGAGGCGGCGCACGACCTCGCCTACAGTGCGGACGGACGGGTGCTCGCGATCTCGACCGGGGACTCGATCGTGCTCCGGGCCGGCAGCAACTCCGGGCGGATCCGCGCGGACGCGGTCGGCCCGATCGCCGTCAGCCACGACGGCCGGACCCTGAGCGCGGTCACCTACAGCAGTCGCCTGCCGAACACGGCCACGGTACGCCTGTGGGACATCTCGGATCCCGTCCACCCACGGCAGACCGCCGCGCTGAACGAGAACCACGCGGTGACCGCGCTCGCTCTCAGCACGGACGGCAGCACCCTGTTCGGCGGCGTCTCCACCGGCGCGATCCTGGTCTGGAACATCAGCGACCGCAGCACGCCGACCGCTCTGCCGCCGCTCCCGGGGCACTCCAAGCAGGTCGACTCGCTGGCCGTCTCACCCCGACGCGGCCTGCTGGCCAGCCTCAGCGTGGACGGCCGGATCCTGCTCTGGAACGTGGCCGACCCGGGACACCCGCACCAGGTCGGCGCCCTCACCGCGTCGCCGTACACCAGCAGTTCGGTGTTCGCGAGTCCACTGCACCGGTTGGCCTTCGACCGTACCGGGCTGCTGCTGGCGGCCCCGGTCCCGGTGAAGTCGGGGGACGCCCTGGGCCTGTGGCGGCTCGACGACCCGCGCGCGCCCCGGCGCATACCGGAGGACTCGTCGGTCTCACCGGACACCTGCTTCGACAGCCTGACCTCCCTGGCCTTCAGCCCGGCCCACGACCAGCTCGTCGGACTCTGCGGCGAGGACTGGCACGCCTGGCTGTACTCGACGGACTCCGATCCCGGCGTGATCGTGTCCGGGACCTCGATGACCGTCCAGGGTTCGTCCACGGAATCCGGCACCGTCGTCTTCGACCCGAGCAAGAGCCGCAGACTGCTGCAGACCACCGACCGCGGCGTCCTGGTCTGGTACCTGTCCAACGCCGCTCAGCCCGGAGCCAGCGACTTCGTGTCACTGACTCCCGGGACCGGGGGCCAGATGGCCTTCAGGGCGGCCGGCCGGAACGAGCTGCTCGCGGTGCAGGGATTCGGCGTCAACGACCTGGTGGACGTGACCCCGGGGCGGGAGAAGCGGCTGCTGGCCACCACACCGGCCCCCGACATGTTCACCGGCAGCGGGATAGCGCTGAGCCCCGACGGGAGCATCCTCGCCGACATCGAGGTCTACCCGGGCACGAAGCCCAAGACCCAGAACGTCGGTGTCCGCCTGCGCGACACGGCCCACCCCACCGGACCGCCGCTGGCCACGATCGGCGACGAACTGGTCGACGGGGTGCAGTCGATCGCCTTCAGCCCCACCCGGCCGCTGCTCGCCGTGTCGGACCTGAACGGCTGGAACGCCGCCAACCGATCGACGCCCAAGGTCAGGCTCTTCGACATCTCGGACCCGCGGCACCCGCGCCAGGTCGGCAGTTTCACCTCGACCTCACCGCGCATCGCCTTCTCCCCGGACGGCAGGACGCTCGTCACCGAGGAAGCACCCCTCGGGAAGCCCAAGGACTCCTGGCTGACCACCGGGGTACGGCTGGTGGGCCGGGACCTCACCGACCCCGCCCACCCCACCACCCTGTGGACCCAGCAGCTCAAGCCGGACGTCGACTCCGCGGACCTGGCGTTCCGGCCGGACGGCAAGCTCCTCGCGGCCTACCAGAGCAATGGAACGCTGCTGCTGTGGCATGTCGACGGACAGCGGCCGACCGGCGCACCGGTCAGCGTGACCATCGGCGAGTACGGCGGCCCGATCGCCTTCACCCCCGACGGAACCCGCCTGGCGCTGATCGATCAGAACATCACCACGGATGCGAGCGAGGGCGACCGCCCCGAGATCTGGGACCTCAGCGATCCCGACGACCCGGTTCGAGAGTCCTATCTGCCGATGTCCCCGGTCAGCAGCCTCTACGCCCTCGCCTACAGCCCGAACGGCCGCCTGCTCGCCATCCTCAGGGCCAGTGCCGGGGTGGACCTGTGGGACACCACCCCGGATCCGGTCATCAGCGACCTCTGCAACGCGGTGGGCGATCCGATCACCCGTCAGCAGTGGAAGCGCTACCTGCCCGACCGGCTGTACCAGCCACCCTGCCCCCCTGGTCAGTGAGGGGCCGCCAGCAGCAGGGCGAAGCGGTCGGCGGGGTCGGTCCACCAGTGGCGGACGGTGAGGCCGCAGTCGTGGAGTTCGGCGGTGAGGGAGTCGCGGCGGAACTTGTGGGCGAGTTGGGTGCGGATGTCCTCGCCCGCGGCGAGGTCCAGGGACAGGCCGAGGCCGGGGATGCCGACGGTCTGCGGGGTACGGGCCCGCAGGCTCATCTCCATGCGATCCGACCCGCTGTTCCAGCGGGCGACGTGATCGAAGGCGTCCGGGTCGAAGTCCGCGCCGAGCTCGCGGTTGAGAACGTGCAGGACGTTCTTGTTGAACGCGGCGCTGACCCCGGTCGGGTCGTCGTAGGCCCGGACCAGCTGCTCCGGGCTCTTCACCAGGTCCGCGCCGAGCAGCAGCTGGTCGCCGCCGCCGAGGACACGGGCCAGGGTGCGGTGGAAGGCGAGCCGTTCGTCGGCGCCGAAGCCGCCGACGGTGCTGCCGAGGAAGCTCAGCAGCCGCGGCCCGGGCTCGGTGGAGCCTGCGGAGGCGACGGTGCCGAGGCCGGTCTCGTAGTCGGCCACCGTGGCGGTCACCTCCAGGTCGGGGTAGTCGCGGCAGATCGCCCGGCCCGCCTCCTCCAGCGCGCTCGCGCTGACGTCCAGGGGCGCGTAGCGCCGCAGGGTCCCGCCCGCGGTCAGCGCGTCCAGCAGCAGCCGGGTCTTGCGGGAGGAGCCGGAGCCCAGCTCGATCAGGGTCGTGGCCCGGGTGAGCGCGGCGATCTCGGTGGCCCGGTGGGTGAGGATCTCCTGCTCGGCCCGGGTCGGGTAGTAGTCCGGCAGCCCGGTGATCTGCTCGAACAGCTCGCTGCCGCGCTGGTCGTAGAGCCACTTCGCCGGCAGCGTCCGCGGCACGGCGGTCAGCCCGCTGCGGACGTCCTGGTGCAGCGTGGCGGTGAAGAAGTCGGCAGGCAGCCGGTCGTCGACGGTGAGGCGGCTCTCGTTCATGGGTGCGGATCCTTGCGGTCGGAGCGGGAGCGCGCGTCCCGCAGGCTGACGTCGATGACGGCCTGCTCGACGTCCTCCTCGTCGGCGATGCCGGGCGGGAGGGTGCCCACGTCCGGGCGGGCCCGGAGGCCGTCGATGAGCACGGCGAGATAGCGGCGCCAGGTGTCGGACCCCGGGTCGAACTCGCTGACCGCGGCGGTCATCAACTGCAGCACCGGGAAGTCGGAGGGCACCACGTCGGCACGGAGCATGCCCTGCTCCTGGGCCCGCGCCAGCAGCCGCTCCACGGAGGGCTTCACCCGCCCGTGCATCTGCGCCTGCCGGGCCGGGCCGCGCCCGGTGCCCAGCATGACCTCGCGCAGGCCGCGGTCGAAGGACTGGATCTCGCAGACCCGGTACAGGCAGCGGGTCAGCCCCAGCCAGGCGTCCTGCTCGGCCAGGGCGTCGGCGAGACAGCGGTCGACGGTGTCGACCATGTCCTCGAAGAGCGCGTCGATGAGCTCCTCCTTGTTGGAGAAGCGCCGGTAGACCGTGCCCACACCCAGGTTGGCGTGCCGGGCGACGTCATTGAGCGTCGCCGCGACCCCCCAGTCGTGGAACACCTCCCGCGCCGCCGTCAGGATCAGCCGGCGATTGCGCTCCGCGTCCTTGCGCAGCGGCGGCTGCCGGGGGCTGTCTTCGGTCATGGCTTCGCTCTCTGGGCAGCGGACGCGGGGGGACGGCCACCTCATGGTAGCCGCGCAGCAGTTGGGGGGGGGTGATCACGGCGGGAACCAAGTGGATACGTTCTATCCGTTTAGTGCTAGGCTCCAGCGAAGCGGACAAGGGATCTCCGCTTACTTGACACTCGCAAGGAGAAAGCCATGCCCGTTCGGAGCCGACGCGCCATCGCCGTCACCATCCCCGGGGCCGTCGCGCTGGGGCTGCTCCTCACCGCGTGCTCCTCGGGCTCGGGCGGCAGCAGTACCGACGCCGCCTCGGCCACCGCCACACCCGCCACCACCGCGGCGGCCCTCGGCGCCTGCCCCCAGGAGCCCGCCCCGAGCGCGCCCCCGGCCGGAGCGGCCGGAGCCCCTGGCGCCGCCGGCGCTCCCCCGGGAGCGGCGATCACCACCGCCAAGACGGTGAAGGCCACCGACACCAGCACCAGCACGGTCATCGACCCGACCGGTCCGCAGATCCAGTGCGCGCAGGGCGGCCTGTCGACCTACGACGACGTCGTCTACTCCTCGCCGACCACCGGCACGAAGAAGGCCGACCTCGAGCTGGACCTCCAGGTGCCCAAGGGCTCCGGGACGAAGCCCCTGGTCGTGTACATCACCGGCGGCGGTTTCATCACCGACGACAAGGGGGCGAACCTCGCGCAGCGCACCTATGTCGCCGACCAGGGCTACGCGGTGGCGAGCATCGAGTACCGCACCACCCCCGCCGGCGCGACCTACCAGGACGGCGTCACCGACGTGAAGTCTGCCATCCGCTACCTGCGCGCGCACGCGGCCCAGTACGGCATCGACGGCACCGAGGTCGCCGTCTGGGGCCAGTCCGCGGGCGGGTACCTCGCGGCCATGGCGGGCACCACCAACGGCGACAAGCAGTTCGACAGCGGCGACAACCTCGACCAGAGCAGCGATGTGCAGGCCGTGGTCGACGAGTTCGGCGCGGGCGACCTGGCGAAGCTCGCCGACGACTTCGACCCGGCCACGCAGAAGGCCTACAACGCCCCGGGCAGCTTCATCAACTCCTATGTCTTCGGGCCGGGTTCCAAGAAGACCGTCACCGGCGACGCGGCGGCCGACGCGGCCGCGAACCCGGCGACCTACGCCAACGCGAAGAGCGCGCCGTTCATCCTGCTGCAGGGCGACAACGACCACATCATCTCCCCCAGCGAGTCGCTCGACCTCGCCGACGCCCTCAAGGCCAAGGGCGTCAGCGCGACCAGGTACGTGGTCAAGGGCGCCAACCACGGCGACATGTCCTTCCTCGGCGACGTCACGGCAGGCATACCGTGGTCGACCCAGAAGGTCATGGGCACCATCACCGGTTTCCTGGGCAACCAGATCCACAGCTGATACACCCGAGAGCAAGGCAGCGCGGCAGGAGACGACGATGGCTGACGACGATCCCCATGGTGCCCTGATCGGCCGTGACGCCGATCTGCGACGCATCGACACCTTCCTCAGGAGCATCTCCGGCATCGGCGGCACCCTGCTGGTCTCCGGGGAGCCGGGGATGGGCAAGACCGCGCTGCTGGCGGCGGCCACCGCCCGGGCGGCGGACGCCGGCGTGCCGGTCCTGCACGCGACAGCGGTGCAGTTCGAGGCCCGCACCGCTTTCAGCGGCCTCCGGCAACTGCTGCACCCGGTGCTCGGCGGGATCGACATGCTCAGCCCCGCCCACCGAGCGGCCCTGGCCGCCGCCCTGGGACAGAGCGGCGGCCAGGCGCCCGCGCACGAAGCCGTGGCGCGGGCGCTGCTGGCGCTGCTGACCCGAACGACCCGCGAACGGCCGCTGCTGCTGGTCCTCGACGACCTGCAGTGGCTGGACCCCACCAGTGCCCTGGTCCTGGGCTGGCTGGCCCGCCGTCCCATCGGCACCAGGGTCGGCCTGCTGGGTGCCGAGCGACCGGGAGCCGACAGCTTCTTCGACCACACCGGCCTGCCGGTCCACACCCTCGGGCCCCTCGACGACCGGGCCGCCGAAACCCTGCTGACCACCCATTACCCGGCCCTGGCCCCCAGGGTCCGGCAGCGCCTGATGGCGGAGGCCCGCGGCAATCCGCTGGCGCTGCTCGAACTCCCGGTCTCCCTCAGCGACTCCCAGCGCACCGCGGCGGAGGCACTGCCCGGGCACCTGCCGCTGACCGGCCGACTGCAGGCGGCGTTCGCCGCCCGCGTCAACGGCCTCTCCGCGGTCACCCGTTACCTGCTCCTGCTCGCCGCCCTCGAAGGCACCGGCGACCTGCACCTGCTGCAGACCGCCGTGGCCGGCCGATGCGACCTCAAACAACTCGCGCCCGCCGAGCGCGCCCAGCTGATCCGCATCGACGACCTCACCGGACGGCTCACCTTCCGTCACCCGCTGACCCGCTCCGCCGTGGTCGACCTGTCCACCAGCGACCAGCGCCGCCACGCCCACCTCACCCTGGCCCAACCCCTGACCCACCGACCCGAGCGCCAGGCCTGGCACCTGGGACAGGCCACCGTCCTCCCCGACGAGCAGGTGGCGGCGCTGCTGGAAGCGGCCGCCCGCAGCATGAGCCGACGCGGCGACGGCACCCTCGCCATCGCCGCACTGCTGCGCGCCGCGGACCTCAGCCCCGACAACGCCCAGCGCGCCCGCAGACTCGCCGAAGCCGCCTACCTCGGCGCCACCGTCACCGGAGACCTGCACGAGGTGCCCCGGCTGCTCGACCACGCCCGCCGCGCCGCACCCGGCCCGGGCCCCGGCCCCCTGGTCGCAGCCGTGGCGAGCTCCGCCTATCTGCTGAACGGATCCGGCGACATCGACACCGCCCATCGCCTGCTCTGCTCCGCCGTGGCCCTGGCGCAGACGCCGTACGACCCGGCGGACCCCACCCTGGCCGAGGCACTGCACACACTGCTGCTGGTCTGCTTCTTCAGCGGTCGACCGGACACCTGGCAGCCGGTGGACGACGCCCTGGCGAAGTTCACGGCCGACCCCGGCATCCTGGCGATCACCAGGGCGACCTTCGCCGACCCGGCCCACAGCGCCCTGCCCCAACTGCCCCGGCTCGACACGGCCATCACCGAACTCGCCGACGCCGCCGACCCGGTCCACATCGTCCGGGTGGGCATCGCAGCCGCCTATGTCGACCGGCTCGGCGGCTGCACCGAGGCACTCACCCGCGTCGCCGACGCCGCACGCGACGGCGAGGCCGTGGCACCGGCCATCAACGCCCTGTTCCTGCTCGGCAACCACGCCCTGCTCACCGGGCAGTGGGAGCGGCTGACCCAGGTCGCCCGCGAGGGGCTGACGCTGTGTCAGGACCACGGCTACCCGATGCTGGCATGGCCAGGAAACTTCCTGCTCGCCGCCCGGGCCGCGATCCAGGGCGACTACGCCGCCACCACCGCCCTGACCGACGCCATGGACCAGTGGGCCGGACCCCGCCGCGCCGGCACCGTGCGCCACTACGCCGCACACGCCCGCACCCTGGCCGCACTCGGCCGAGGAGCCTTCGAAGAGGCCTACCAGCAGGCCGGCAGCATCGCCCCGGCCGGCAGCCTCCCCCCGTTCGTCCCGCACGCGCTGTGGCTGCTGCTGGACCTCACCGAAGCCGCCGTCCGCACCGGCCGCCGCACCGAGGCACAGGACCACGTCGCCGCCGCCCGCAAAGCCGACCTCGACGCGATCTCCCCCCGACTCACCCTGCTGCTCCTCGCCTCGACCGCAATCTCGGTCGACAGCGGCGCCAGCGACTGGTTCGAAAAGGCCCTGGCCGTCCCCGAGGCCGAACGCTGGCCCTTCGACCTGGCCCGCGTCCACCTCTACTACGGCGAACACCTGCGCCGCGGCAAGGCACCCGCCCGCGCCCGACACCATCTCACCACCGCCGCCGACACCTTCCAACGACTCGGCGCACTCCCCTGGGCCCATCGAGCAGCCCAGGAACTGCGCGCCACCGGCGGCCGCCGGGAGGGCATGAAGCCTGTCACCGGTGACCTTCTGACGCCGCAGCAATGGCACATCGCCAAGCTCGCCGCCGCCGGCTTCACCAACAAGCAGATCGCTGAACGGCTGTTCCTCTCCCCCCGTACCGTCTCCACCCATCTCTACCAGCTCTTCCCCAAACTCGGAGTGACCTCACGGGCTGCACTACGCGACGCACTCGAACAATTGGGCGAGTAATAGATCCACTTATTCCCCGAACTACGTCATATGACGGAATCGAAGGTCCCAGCACCCTTCCTATCGTTGCCGAGGTGCACTCAGCAGTCCGACGAGCATGGGCCCGACGCTGTCGCTGGAGGGCGACGTCGCCGCCACCCACCAGGTCCTGGACGCCCTGGACGGGCCGACCGTGCTGGTCGGCCACTCCTACGGCGGCGCGGTGATCACCGAGGCCGGCAACCACCAGAAGGTGACCGACCTCGTCTACATCGCGGCCTTCGCCCCCGACAAGGGCGAGTCGGTGAGCAGCCTCATCGCCGATCCCCCGCCCGGGGCCCCGGTGCCGCCGATCCTGCCGCCCAGGGACGGCTTCCTGTTCCTGGACCGGGACAAGTTCGCCGCCTCGTTCGCCGCGGACGTCCCCGCCGAGCTGGCGGCCTTCATGGCCGACTCGCAGGTCCCCTGGGGCATCGACGCCCTCAACGGCACGGTGTCCCAGCCCGCCTGGCGGACCAAGCCGGCCTGGTACCTGGTGTCGGCCGACGACCGGATGATCCCCCGCCGGCCCAGCGCGCCATGGCCGAGCGGGCCGGGGCCGAGACCGTCGAGGTCCCCGGCAGCCACTCCGTCTATGTGTCGCGGCCCGACCTGGTGGCGGACCTCGTCAAAAAGGCCGCCACGCGCTGATGTCCCAAGCGGAACATTTGGCCACGTAATGGTAGATTCACCTTAACCGGAGATACAACCTCCAGATTGGTGAACTACTCATGTCAACCGTGGTCGAGGACATCCCCTCAGGGGCGGGCAAGGGCGGCGAAGCCCCCGGGCGCGGCAGCAACCTCCGCTGGCTGACCCTCGCGGTGATCGCCATCGCCCAGCTGATGGTGGTGCTGGACTCCACCATCGTGAACATCGCCCTGCCGTCGGCCCAGCAGGACCTGGGCTTCTCCACCGACAGCCGGCAGTGGGTGGTCACCGCGTACTCGCTGACCTTCGGCGGGATGCTGCTGCTCGGCGGCCGGGTCGCCGACCTGATCGGCCGCAAGACCGCGCTGCTGATCGGCCTGGCCGGTTTCGCCGGGGCCTCCGCGCTGGCCGGCGCCGCCTGGAACTTCGAGGTCCTGATCGCCGGCCGCGCCCTGCAGGGCGCGGCCGGCGCTCTGCTGGCGCCGACCGCGCTGTCCCTGCTGACCACCACCTTCACCGACCCCAGGGACCGCGCCAAGGCGTTCGGCATCTTCGGCTCGGTGGCCGGCGTCGGCGGCGGGGTCGGCCTGCTGCTCGGCGGGCTGCTCACCGAGCACCTCAACTGGCGCTACTGCCTCTATGTGAACCTGGTCTTCGCCGCGGTCGCCTTCGCGGGCAGCATGGTGCTGGTGCCGCGCGAGCGCGCCAACCGCAGCGTCCGGATCGACGTTCCCGGCGCCGCGGCGGTCACCGCCGGGCTGTTCGCGATCGTCTACGGCTTCGCCAACGCCGAGTCGCACAGCTGGAGTTCCGTCAGCATCTGGGGCTTCCTGCTGGTCGGCGTCGCGCTGCTGGCGGTGTTCGTGTGGATCCAGACCCGCTCCCCGCATCCGCTGCTGCCGCTGCGGATCCTGCTCGACCGCAACCGGGGGGCCGCCTGCATCGCCGTCTTCGTCGCGGGCGCGGGCATCTTCGGCGTCAACCTCTTCTTCACCTACTACCTGCAGAACACCCTGGGGTACTCCCCGGTCAAGACCGGGCTGGCGATCCTGCCCATGGTCGCGGCGATCATGACCACCTCCAACCTCTCCAGCGGCGTGCTGGTCCCGCGGTTCGGCCCCCGGCCCGTGGTCCCGGCGGGCATGGCCCTCGCCGCCGGCGGCCTGGCCTGGCTCACCACCCTGGACGCCGACAGCGGCTACACCGCCCACATGCTGCCCCCGCTGGTCGTCTTCGGCCTGGGCATCGGCCTGGTGCTCGCCCCCGGCATGAGCCTGGCCACCCTGGGCATCGCCCCGGCCGACGCGGGCGTCGGCTCCGCCAATGTGAACACCATGCAGCAGATCGGCGGCTCCGTCGGCACCGCCGTGCTCAGCTCGCTGGCGGCCGGTGCGGCGGCCGACTACCTGGTCGGCAGGCCGCACACCCGCGCGGTCGAGATCCAGTCGGCGCTGGACAGCTACTCCACCGCCTACACCTGGGCCGCCGTGTTCTTCGCGGTCGGCTGCGTCGCCTGCGCCCTGCTCTTCCGGAGCGGGCCCATCACCCAGAAGTCGGACACGCCCGTCGGCTGAGACGCGAAGGCTCACCATCCCACCACCTGAGAAGAGGCGCATCATGACGGCACCCAGTCGCGACAACCTGTCCGCACCGGTCTTTCCGCTGGCGAAGACCATCGCCAGGGGCGACGACAGCACCAGCACGGTCCTCACCGCGGACGGACCGCAGATCCAGATCGGCGGGACACCGCTCGAACAGCACCAGGACGTCGTCTTCGCGACCCCCTCGACCGACGGCCAGAAGATCGAACTGAAGCTGGACCTGCTGGCCCCCGACTACGGCGGCAGGAAGCCGCTGGTCGTCTACATCCCCGGCGGCGGGTTCATCATGTGCGACAAGGAGGGGGCGCGGAACCAGAAGGCCTACCTGGCCGAGCACGGCTATGTGGTGGCCAGCATCCAGTACCGGACCATCCTGCACGGCGCCACCTACCGCGACGGCCTCGCGGACGTGAAGGCGGCGATCCGCTACCTGCGCGCCCATGCCGACGAGTACGGGATCGACCCGGCCCGGGTCGCCGTGTGGGGCGAATCGGCCGGCGGCTACCTCGCCGCGATGACCGGTGCCACCAACGGCGCGCCCGAGTTCGAGACCGGGGACGACCTGGACCGGAGCAGCGCGGTCCAGGCAGTGGTCGACAACTTCGGCGCCGCCGACCTGTCGAGGATCGGGGAGGACTTCGACACCGAGGCCAGGCTGGCCCACCGGCTTCCGGGCAACGCCTTCGCCGCCTATGTCTACGGCCCCGGCACCGAGCGGTCGATCGGGGAGCACACCGACGAGGTGGCGGCCGCCGACCCGGCCGTCCGCGCCGGTTCCGACAGCCCCGCCTTCCTGCTCTTCCACGGGACCGAGGACCGCCTGGTCTCGCCCAGCCAGACCCAGCGGCTGCACCAGGCGCTGCGGGCCAAGGGCGTGCCGAGCACCCGCTATGTGCTGACCGGCGCCGACCACGGCGACCTGGCGTTCATGGGCGGCAGTCCCGAGGCGGCGCTCCCGTGGACGACCGAGGAGGTCATGGGCGAGCTGCTGGCCTTCCTGGACCGGCAGCTGGCCGGCTGACCGGCGGCCCGCCGTCGAGGGCGGCGAGCAGCTCCTCCTCGGCGAGGTCGGACATGGGCAGGGTGTCGGCGACGGCGGGGTGCGCGCGCAGGCCGTCCAGGATCAGGTGCAGATAGCGCCGCCACAGCTCGGGGTGCCCGGTCTGGTCGGTCACCGCGGCGACCATCAGCTGGATCATGGGGAAGTCCCAGGGCATCGCGTCCTCGCGCAGCATGCCCTGCTCCTTGGCGCGGGCGAGCAGCGCGTCCGCCGCGGGTTTGACCCGCTCCTGGACCCGGGACTGGCGCTTCGGTCCGTTGCCGGTGCCCAGCATGACCTCGCGCAGCCCCCGGTCGAACGACTGCAGCTCGCAGGTCCGCTCCAGCGCGGTGGTCAGCCCGCGCCAGGCGTCGGGGTCGGCCAGCGCCTCCGTGGTCACCTCGGCGACGCGGTCGATCATGTCGTCGAACAGCGCGTCGACCAGCTCCTCCTTGTTGGCGAAGCGCCGGTAGGCGGTGCCGACGCCCACCCCGGCGTGTCGGGCCACGTCGTCGAGCGTGGCCCCGAGGCCGCGCTCACGGAACACCTCGTGCGCGGCGGCGATGATCCGGCGGCGGTTCAGCTCCGCGTCGCGCCGCAGCGGAGGGTGTCCGGATCCCGGGGGTGCTGCCATCGAGGTGCCTCATCTGTTCAAACGGCGAATAGCTCTCCGCTTCATCCTAGAGCGGCGTCCCGCCCGCACCGGGCCTGGCCATGGCGGCAGTATCGGAGATAGGATCTCCACATGTCGCCAGCCACCTACTCAGGGTCCGTGGCGCGCGCCGTGGACGCCGCGCAGCGCCGTCTGCTGAAGCTGCCCGCCGCCCGGAACCGCTACACCGCCGAACGGGGCCTGCACGTCCCGACCAGGGACGGCGCGCACCTGCTCACGGACCACTACCAACCGCTGACCTCCGCTCCGCGCGGCACGGTGCTGGTGCGCACGCCCTATCGGCGCGGCGTTCCCGAGAGCCTCTTCCACGGCCGGATGCTGGCCGCACGCGGCTACCACGTGGTCATCCAGAGCGTCCGCGGCACCTCCGGTTCGAGCGGTGAATTCCGGGCCATGGCCCAGGAGACCGACGACGCCCAGGACGCCGTCGCCTGGCTGCGCGAACAGCCGTGGTTCGACGGCAGGCTGGCCACCCTCGGCGGCTCCTACCTCGGCTGGACCCAGTGGGCCCTGGCCCAGGACCCGCCTCCCGAACTGCGCGCCGCCGTGGTGGTGGTCGGACCGCACGACTTCCGGCGCGCGGTCTACGGGACCGGCGCGCTCACCCTGGGCGACTTCCTCGGCTGGAGCGCCACCGTCCTGGCCCAGGGCCAGGGCAACCCCCTGCGCAGCCTGCCCGGGGTGATCGCCGCAGCCAGGCGCGCCAAGGCGGCGGTCGACGGCCTGCCGCTCGCCGACGCGGCCGAGGCAGCGCTGGCCGGAAAGGCGCCCTGGTTCCGCGCGTGGCTGGCGCACCCCGACCTCGCCGACCCGTTCTGGGAACCGCTCAACGCCGAAGCGGCGCTGCACCGCATCGACGTCCCGGTCCTGCTGATCGGCGGCTGGCAGGACCTCTTCCTCGACCAGACCCTCGAGCAGTACCGGGTGCTGAGCGCACGCGGCCTCGACCCGGCGCTGACCATCGGCCCCTGGACCCATCTGGACACCGCGGTCAAGGCCTCCCCGGTCATCGACGGACAGGCCCTCAGCTGGTTCGACCAGCACCTCGCGGGCGAGGGCGGGACGTCGCCCGCCCCGGTGCGGAATCTTCGTCACCGGGGCCGGGCAGTGGCGGGACCTCCCGGCCTGGCCGCCCGCGACCACCCCGCAGGTCCACCGGCTCCGGGCCGACGGACGGCTCGCACCGACCCCCGACACCGAGGCCGACGCTGGTACTGGAAAGGCCGCCGTGGTCGGCTTCCGCTACGACCCCGCCGACCCCACCCCCAGCGTCGGCGGCCGCACCATGGCGCGGGACGCCGGCGTGCGCGACAACACCGCGCTGGAGGCCCGGCCCGACGTCCTCAGCTTCACCTCGCCGCCGCTGTCGGCGGACCTGGAGGTGATCGGCGCGCCCACCGTCGAGATCGTCCTCAGCACCGACAACCCCCACACCGACCTCTTCGTCAGGTTCTGCGAGGTGGACCGGCGCGGCGTGTCGCACAACATCAGCGACGTCTTCCAGCGGCTGGACCCGAACCGACCGACTGACGGCCCGACCACCGTGCGGTTGACGCTGACCCCCTGCGCCCACCGGGTGCCGGCCGGGCACGCGCTGCGGCTGCAACTCTCCGGGGGCTCCCATCCCCGCTACGCTCGCAACCTGGGCACCGACGCCCCGCCCGGCGCCGGCAGCACCGTCGTTCCGTCCCACTACAGCGTGCACTGCACCGGTTCCTCACTCACCCTCCCGATCGACCCGTCCCAGGGCCTCCCCCGCTGAGCCGCAGGAGCTGCCGTGTTCTTCCCCCTCACCATCCGCGACTTCCTCGACCGGGCCGAACAGGTCTACCCCGACCGCGTCGCGGTCGTCGACGAACCCGACCAACCCGCCGTCTCCCTGGGCGAACTGACGTACCGGCAGCTCGGTGCGCTGGCCCGGGCCCAGGCCGCGCGCCTGGACGAGCTGGGGGTGCCCACGGGCGGCCGGGTCGCGGTGATCTCGCAGAACTCCGCCCGGCTGCTGACCGCGTTCTTCGGGGTCTCCGGCTGGGGCCGGGTGCTGGTGCCGGTCAACTTCCGGCTGGCCGCGCCCGAGGTCGAGTACATCGTCCGCCACAGCGGCGCCGAGGTCGTCTACGCCGACCCCTCCTGCGCGCACCTGCTGGACGGTCTCGACGTCCCGCACCGCTTCGTCCTCGGCGAGGACGACCAGCTGTTCCGGGAGGGCGCCGAGCCGCGCCCCTGGGCCGAGCCCGACGAGGGCGCGACGGCGACCATCAACTACACCTCCGGCACCACCGCGCGGCCCAAGGGCGTGGAGCTCACCCACCGCAGCCTCTGGCTGAACGCCACCGTCTTCGCGCTGCACGCGCAGCTCGGCGACCGCGACGTCTACCTGCACACGCTGCCGATGTTCCACGTCAACGGCTGGGGCATGCCCTACGCCGTCACCGGCCTGGGCGGCCGGCACATCGTGCTGCGGCAGGTCGACGGCAAGGAGATCCTGCGCCGGATCCAGCAGCACGGGGTGACCTTCCTGTGCTGCGCGCCCGCTGTCCTCAACTCCGTCCTCGACGCCGCCGCCGACTGGGACGGCGAGATCCCCGGCCGCGACCGGGTCCGGGTCATCTGCGCCGGCGCCCCGCCGCCGAGCCGCACCATCGAGCGCGTCGCCGGGGAGCTCGGCTGGGAGTTCCAGCAGATCTACGGGCTCACCGAGACCGCGCCGCTGCTGACCGTCAACCGCACCCGCAGCGAGTGGGACGACCTGTCCCCCACCGAACGCGCCCGCCGGCTCGGCCGGGCCGGCGCGCCCGCCCTCGGCGTCCGGATCGCCCTCGACACCGACGGCGAGGTGCTGACCGGCACCAACCACGCCCTCAAGAGCTACTGGCAGCAGCCCGAGGAGACCGCCGCGGCCCAGGCCGGCGGCCTGTTCCACACCGGCGACGGCGGCTACCTCGACCAGGACGGCTACCTCGTCATCGCCGACCGCAAGAAGGACGTCATCATCACCGGCGGCGAGAACGTCTCCTCGATCGAGGTCGAGGACGCCCTCTGCGCCCACCCCGCCGTCCGCGAGGCCGCCGTCATCGGCACACCGGACGAGAAGTGGGGCGAGCGGGTCACCGCACTCGTGGTGCTGACGGGTCCGGGGGCGGTCACGGCGGAGGAGCTGATCGCCCACTGCCGCACCCGGCTGGCCGGCTACAAGTGCCCCAAGCAGATCGAGTTCACCGACACCCTCCCGCGCACCGCCACCGGGAAGCTGCAGAAGTTCAAACTCCGCGAACCCTACTGGACCGGACAGGAGCGCCCCACCCACTGACCGGAAAAAATCCAGTTTTTTGCTAACTTTTCTCAGAGTCTTGCGCCGCCACCCGTCCCATGTGAGCCTGGCGTCCCTGAGCGGCAGACACTCTGAGGGGACCACGGTCGATGGCTGAACCGGTGTCGGGAACGATCCTGGGCGGCGCGCGGATGACGGACCGGATCGTCGTGCCGTTCGAGGGGCCCGGCGCCGGCGTCGGCGAACTGACCTGGGGTCAGCGCAAGGTCTGGACGCTGATGCAGCAGGCCGGCACGTCGATGAGCATGGGCGGCGCGGTGCCCGTGACGGACGGCAGGACGGTCCGGGACCTCGCGGGCGAACTGCGGTTCTTCCTGTGCCGCTACGCGTCGCTGCGGGCCCGGATCCGGACCGGGGCGGACGGCGGCCTGGTCCAGGAGGTGTCCGGCTCGGGCCAGGCCGTGCTGGGAATCGTCGACGTCCCCGACGGCGGCGGCCCTGAGGGCGGCGACCTGGAGGGCGGCGACCCGGCCCTGGTCGCCCGGGACCTGGCCGCCCGGTGGGAGGCGACGCCGTTCGACCACGCCGAGGAGTGGCCGATCCGGATGGCCGCGGTGCGGAGCCGGGGCGTGGTCACCCATGTGGTCGTGACGATCTCGCACGTTGCCACCGACGGCAGCGGAATCGCGCTGATGCTCGGGGAGTTGGGCGAGCGCGATCCGGTCACCGGGGAGCCGAAGAACCCGGCCTCGGCGCTGGGGCCGCTGGAACTGGCGGCGCTGCAGCGCACGCCCTCGGTCCAGCGGCAGAGCGAGCTCTCGCTGCGCCACTGGGAGCGGCTGCTGCGCGCGGCCGGGCCCCGGCGGTTCGGCCCCTACGTGGACCGGGGCGAGCCGCGCTACCGGCGGGCGATCTTTGAATCCCGCGCCCTGCACCTGGCGTCGAAGGCGGTGGCGGCCCGGGTCGGCCGGTCGACCACCACGGTGCTGCTGGCCGGCTACGCGGTGGCCGTGGCCCGGCTGACCGGGATCACCCCCGCGCTGATCCAGGTGGTGGTCAGCAACCGGTTCCGGCCGGGCCTGGGCGACGTGTCCCATCCGCTGTCCGTGAACGGCCTGCTGATGGTCGAGGTCGCGGACGCCTCCTTCGACGAGGTGGTGGACCGCACCCGGCGGGCCTCCGCGCTCTGCTCCAAGTACGCGTACTACGATCCGGCCCAACTGGAGGAGCTGCGCGCCCGGGTCGACCGGGAGCGCGGCGCGGAGGCGGTCGAACTCTCCTGCCTGTTCAACGACCGCCGGCTCGGCATGGGCGTGGAGTCGTCCGGCCCGGTGGCGCCGACCCGGCCGGAACTGGAAGCCGCGCGGGCCGAGAGCGCCCTGCGCTGGGGCGAGCCGTTCCCGCGCTACCTGGACAAGCTGATGATCCAGGTCGGGGCCGCCCTGGACACGGTCGAGCTGGAGATCCAGGTGGACACCCACCATGTGTCCGCGGACCAGGTGCACGCGCTGATGCTGGACCTGGAGGCGCTGGTGGTGGGAGCGGCGTTCGACCCGAAGCTGCCGACCGGGGTGCGGCCCGCCGGCGTGCGGGTTCTGCCGTAGCGGACCCCACCACGCTAGGCGCGGCTGCCGGCGGTGCCGCGCTGCCCCGGGGCCTGCCGCCCGCCCGAGCGCTTGGGCCCGGTCGCGGGCAGGTCGCGCAACCTCTGGATGTGGAGCTCCTGGGTCTCCCGAGTGACCGTCAGAAAGTCCACCACCAGCTCCCGTTGCTCGGGACTGAAGCGTTCGAGCACGCGCGCGGAGTCGTCGAGGAACGGGGTCATCAGGCCGAAGGCGCGCTTCAACGCCTGCGGGGTGATCCGGACCAGGGTCTTGCGCCGGTCGGTGGGGTGCGGGGTGCGGGTGAGGTAGTCCAGCTTCTCCAGCCGGTCGAGCATCGCGGTGACGCTGCCGGTGGTCAGCCCCAGCTTGGCCGCGAGCCGGCTGGGCGCCACCTCCTCGGCCCCGAGCAGCAGCTCCAGACAGCGCAGGTCGGTCTCGTTCACGCCCATCAGCCGAGCCAGCTCGCGGTCGAAGTCGTCCACCGCGCCGTGGTACGCCTGCACCGCCGCGCCCAGGCGGACCTCGACCGGACCCACATCGTTTGACATTCGAGTAACTCTCCATTCAAGATATAAATAGCTCGACAACCAAGATACTCCCATCCCGTCGGGCTTCTGGAGAGGAGGCCCAGCAGTTCGGCGGCGCGGTCGGCATCGCCGTCATCGGCAACGCCTTCTTCGGCCAGGTCCCGAGCAAGGGCTTCACCGCCGCGATCGTCCACGCCGCGCCCTGGGCCGTCGGCGCCTACCTGACCTGCGCGGTGCTGTGCCTGGCCCTCCCCCGCAAGGCCGTCGGCAGCCAGGCCGACCCCCTCTGACCCACCCTGACCGCTGCCGCCCAGCAGTGGTCACCACCTCAACCAGTGCCGTTCGAGGACGTCCAGATGCGGGAGAACTCCGGCCCACCGAAAGCAATCTGACGTACAGTTAACTAACTGGGCCGGTACGTACGCACCATGCTGCCCGTACTGCACGGCGTGCTTCAGGGGGTGTCGTTGAACGACGACAAGTTGCTGGTCGACCAGCTGCTGCCGAGCTGGGCCGGAACGTCGCACAACTCGGATGTCGAAGTGGCGGCACTCGCCCTCGACCTGGACGACGACCAGCGCATGCTGCTCGTCACGTTCCACCCGAGGATCCTGCGGCCGGAGTCCCTTCGGCACCTCGAGATGTGGGCGGACACGGACCAGCGCAAGGGGGTGCTGGCCTTCGTCACGGCGATCGCCCAGGACTGGGGCAGCGGCCGAGAACGCTGGCCCGTTGGGGCAGGGCCGGTCGAGCGGCTGTGGACGATGATGGATCGCCGGCAGGTGAGCCGCCGGCAGGCAGCGGCCGACGCTGCCCGACCGCCAGTGGCCGGACAGCTGTCGCAGCGCTATGTCGATGCGCTGATGAACGAATGCCTGGAGACAGCTCGCACTGACGGCGCCCGGTTCGCCTACGAGGCCGCACTGGTGCTGCTGGCCGCGTGCCAAGCATCAGCGGACCCGGACGGTCCGATCTATGTCCGATCGGCGGTCCGCGCGGTCGCGGAGGTCGCAGGCGAGTTGCTCTCCCGGATTCCGGACGGCTTGGTCTACCAAGAGGCAGCTGCTATCGCTGCGGCGCGCGTCACAGCGGCTCGGATGTCGGGCGACAACGAGGAACTGGCGGCCGCGCTGTCACTGCTCGGGCGGTTCCAGCTCGACGCCGTGACGAACGGGCTGCCGCTGGAACACTTCTGGGACGCCTACCGCACACGCGTTGATCGACAGATGCGGTCGATCGACGCGATTGATCACGACTTCAGCATGCCCGATCCCGTCACGGTCGTCGCTGAAGCCGTCGGCCATCTGCGTGAGGCACTGTCCTTCGGCATCAGCTGGATCCGGCCGATGACCGCGAAGGCACTCGTCCAGGCCATGCTCTGGCAGCGCCTTGCCCGTCCACCCTGGTGGAAGGGTCGGCGTGCACCGCGGCCGTCCGCACGCGCCCTGGCTCGAACGGCGCGGCAGGCACTTGCCTGGATCGACCCGGTCACGGACGCGGAACGCTACGGGTTTGTGCTCACCGTGCTGCGAGAAATCGATCCCTCGGCAGCGCCGGCCATGCCGGCACTCCGACCGGAGTCGTTGCGACAGCTTGACGGCAGGAGCGCACTCATCGTCGTTCTGCGGGCCGTGCAATCCGAGCGCGACCCCGGCCGCCGACTCGAACTCATTGACTCGGTGCGCGAGTACGTCCGCGATGGTGAACCGGCGTTCTACTACCGACTTCTGCTAGCCGAGGCGCGAGCCGTCGGCGCTCAGGCCGACGCCGAACATGATGGCCGACGCCGTGACACCGGGCTCCGGGCCCGGAGTCTGAACCGGCACGCCGAGCAACTCAGGGCTCGGGCGAAGTCCGGGAACTGGTCGCCGGAGCGATTGGCGGGAGCACTCATCCATGGCGCCTGTTTGTCACTACCCGCCGATGCCGAGCGGATAGGAGCAGAGTTGCTGGCCGAGGCGTTGGACATGGCGCCGGAGATCGCCCGCGATCGACCCGAAGCGATGACCGCCCTGTGCACTGCACTGAGCTGGGGCGAGGCGAACAACCTCGGCAAGGCTGGGAGCCTGCTGGCCTCGAACTCTTGGTATGGGCGGTCCATAGGGCTTTTCCTCGCTCTGGGCCTCCGCGACGAGGCGCTGACCTGCGTCGAGCGCATGGCGGGGAGCGCCAACCGGGATCTGCTGGTCGCTCAGGTTCTCGCCGCAGAGCTTCTGCCCTATGCGGCACTGCTGGAACGCCAGGTCGGAGAACGGGCCACTGAACTCCTCCAAGAGGTCTACCGCTTGATCGCTGGCAAGTTCCCCAACCGACATGTAAAACCGGAAGCGATCCTGCTGCTGCACCAGCTCGCGAAGGGGAACCGATTTGCCTCGGCACTGTCCGACCCCGGGCCGCTGGAGGTCGACGAGCTGCTGCCGACGCTCGCCGAGATCTCAGCGTCGGAGGCGGACGTCGGACCGGATCCGTCCATGGCGCTCGACAGTCCGTTCGGCACAGCGTCGTCGCTGCTCACCGCGTATGCCCATCCTCGTGAGGCGAACGCCGGGGCGACCTCGGTCGATCGGCTCCGGAACCTTCGCCGGCATTTCGACGACGCACTGACACAGGCGGCCTTCGACCGGCCTGCCGAACCGGTGCTCCCCCTCATGCTCGCCGAAGTCCAAGCGGAGCTCGACGATCGGACGGCGCTCATCACTCTGCTGCAGATGACCGGGGCACGCGGGATTGAGGCGATCTCCGCCACCGCGATCACCCGTGACGAAGTCACAAGCAGCATCACTGCCAGGACCAAGGACTATCCGATCCGCAGCATCCTTGTTGGTGCGCGAGGAGACCAGCAGCTCTACCTTCATCCATTGGCCTTCGAAGTAGCCGCCCTTCGCGATGCGTTGTTCGACAAGCCGGATTTCCGCACCGTCAGCCGCGAAGCCGAGCAGGTCCTGGAACGCAATCTCACCCACTATCTCGGATACGTCGCGCAGGATCTGCCACGTTGGCACGCCCAGGGCAAGGACCATCTGTGCATCTGGGCCCAGGGGGCGCTTCACTATCTGCCCTTCCATCTCCTGTACCACGAAGGCGTCCCGCTCGCCGAGCAGTGGGTCGTCACCAGCCTCACTTCGCTCACGTCACTGCGCGACAGACCTGCATCGAGGACACCGGCCGAATCGATCCTGTCCATCGCGGCCTGCTACGGCGGCCGCAAGTTCGGCTTCGCTGACGCTCCCGAGCTCGGAGATCAGGCACGAGCCGTCGCTTCGGTGTTCGGCGCCCAAGCGCTGACCGGAGACGACGCCACCCGGGATGGAATACTGAGCCGCCTCGGTGAGGCCCGCTACCTTCACATCGCAGCCCACGGGTCCCAGGACGCGGTGGCCCCGGCATTCCAGTCCCTGTATCTGGAACCCGGCACAGCCGGGACCGAAAGCCGAGTGTTCGCGCACGACATCGTGCGCAGCGACCTGCGCAGCGTCGACCTGGCCTCGTTCAGTGCCTGTGAAAGCGCCCTTGGGCGTTTCGACCTGGCCGACAACCTGCGGGGGCTCCCCGCCGCCCTGATGATCGCGGGCTGCCGGTCGATCGTGGCCGTGCTGTGGCCAGTCGAGCCGGAACCGGTCGGCCTCTTCTTCACCACACTCTACGAACGACTCGCTGCGGGAGCGGAGAAGCGGGACGCATTCCGCGACGCGCAGCAGCGCACGCGACAACAATTCCCCCACTACTGCGATTGGGGCGGCTTCGTGTTCTTGGGTGACTGGCGCACACCTGGCAGCAGAGCGAAATCGGAGGCAGCGTGACATCCATCTTCACAGTGCCAGACCTGACCTTCGACGACGTGGACTGGGAGCCCCGACGCGTCCTGGGCTCCTACCCCCTGGGCGGAGATCCCCCGGCACGGTCCACCATCGGCCATTCTGATGTCGAACACCTCACACCGCAGGCCACTGGTATTGATGAAAGACTCAGGCGACATCTCATCCAGGAAGCTGCGACCCACGCCTACTTCCTGCTGCATCTGAGTTGCACCTTCCGTCCAGGTGGTGCGCCGCTGACGGGCGCTGTGCTGGCCGTGCGGCTCGCGCCGCAGGGTGACGGGGTTGCGTCAGTGTGGTCCATGCAGCCGTCTGCGGTTGCGACCAGGGTGAAGCACAGTCACACCGTATCCCTGTCCCCGACGGTGAAGCTGCTGCCGACGATCATCGAAGCGGAGTTGAAAACGGAGCGGTCGATCGAATATGAATCGGAAAATTGGTATCTGAAGGCCGCCGGTGACGGCGAGCCGACTGCCGAGTGGTACTTTCGCCGGACTGCGGACGTCGATCTGATTGGTTCCCATGCTCTGACCTTGGTAGGACGCGTGCCGGCGGCGACCACCACAGTCATTCAGATCGGGCTGCAGGCAGAGATCGAAAAACTGCGGAAGTTCAGGGGCAATCTTCCAGCTCGGCAACGCGAGGTCCTCTTCTCCTCCTGAACGTCGAGGGCCTGTACGCATTCTTCAGTGACCTGGCAGACCCCGGCATGGAGTGCGAACGCCCCCGCCGCCGAGGGCAGCGGCCTAACTCACGCTGCCCTCGGCGTACTCCCACGTCCATCCGCTCGGCCGAGGCGGCCCGGGCTCACTGCCAGGTGTAGAAGCCCTGGCCAGACTTGCGGCCCAGTTCGCCGCGGGCGACCTTGTCGCGGAGGAGCGCCGGAGGCGCGAAGCGTTCGCCGAGGGTGGCGTGGAGGTGTTCGGCGATGGCCAGTCGGACGTCCAGGCCGACCAGGTCGGTGAGCCGCAGCGGGCCCATCGGGTGCTTGTAGCCGAGCCGCATCGCGTCGTCGATGGCCTCGGGCGCGGCCACCCCCTCCTCGACCATGCGGATGGCTTCCAGGCCCAGCGCCAGGCCCAGTCGGCTGCTGGCGAAGCCGGGCGAGTCATTGACGACGACGTCCTTCTTGCCCAGCGCCCTGGTCCACTCCAGTGCTGCCGCCACGGTCTCCGCGTCCGTGGCCGGTGTCACCACGATCTCCACCAGCTCCGAGGCGGGGACCGGGTTGAAGAAGTGCATGCCGAGGAACCGGCCCGGGCGCTCCAGGACGGCGGCCATCTCCGTCACCGACAGCGAACTGGTGTTGCTGGCGAGGACGGTGCCGGGGCCGACCGCCAGCTCCGCCGCGGCCAGCAGCTGCGCTTTGAGCGCGGCGATCTCGGGCACCGCCTCGACCACCAGGGCGAGGCCGTGCGGCAGTTGGGCCACCGACGGCACCGTGGTGATCCGGGCCAGCACCGCCTCGGCGGTCTCGTCCCGCAGTTTGCCGAGCTCGGCGGCGCGGGCCAGGCCGCTCGCGATCCGCTCCAGGGCCGCCTTCGCGGCGGCCTCGCCGCTCTCGACGATGGTGACGGCCGAACCGGACGCGGCGAAGGACTGCGCGATGCCCGCGCCCATCCGGCCGGCTCCGATCACGCCGACGGCGTTGGGTGCCTTGGTCATCTGCTGCTCCGCTTCTCCAGGAACCGGGTCATCCGGTCCTTCTTGTCCGCGCCCTCGAAGAGCACGGCCTGGGCCAGGTCGTCCGCGAGCGGGTGGGCCCCGGCCGGCGCGTTCACGACCAGTTTGGTCATCCGCAGCGCCCGCCCGGAGGAACGCGCCATCCGGTCCAGCAGGGCGTGCGCCTCCGCCAGCAGGCTGTCCGGCTCCACCACGTCCATGACCAGGCCCGCCGCCTTCGCCGCGGCGGCGTCCAGGTTCCGTCCGGCCAGCAGGACCTGTTTGGCCACCGACTCCCCCACCAGTTCCGACAGCCGCCAGCAGGCGCCGGCGGCGGCGAGGATCCCCAGCCCCGGCTCCGGGTTGCCGAACACCGCGTCCGGCGTGGCGAGGCGGATGTCGCAGGCGTAGGCGAGTTCGGCTCCGCCGCCCAGCGCCCAGCCGGACACCGCGGCGACCGTCGGCATCGGCAGCTGCCGCACCCGTTCGAACAAACGGCTGTTGATGCCCTGGAGCGCCTGATCGGCCCCGCGCCGCAGGAGTTCCGCGATGTCCGCTCCCCCGGCGAAGACCCCGCCCCGGCCGTTCAGCAGCAGCAGCTTGGGGTCCTGCTCCAGCCGGGTGCACACCTCGTGCAGCTCGGCGATCATCCGGCCGCTGATCGCGTTGCGGGCCTCGGGCCGGTTGAGGGTGACCACGGTCCGGTCGTCCAGCTCCTCGACCAGCAGCGTCTCGAAGTCCCTGCTCGTCCTGTCGTTCGTACCGCCGGTCATACCCGCTCCACCAGCATCGCCACGCCCTGGCCGACGCCCACGCAGAGCGTGGCCAGACCCCGTCGGCCGCCCTCGCGCTCCAGCCGGCCGAGCAGCGTCAGCACGATGCGCGAGCCGGACGAGCCCAGCGGGTGGCCCAGCGCCAGCGCGCCGCCGTCCGCGTTCACCCGCTGCGGGTCGAGCTTCAGCCGGGAGATCACCGCCAGCGCCTGGGCCGCGAACGCCTCGTTGAGCTCGACCGCGTCCAGGTCGCCGACCTGCCAGCCGGCCCGGTCCAGGGCCTTCTCGGTCGCCGGGACCGGGCCGAGGCCCATCAGATTGGGCTGGACCCCGGCCGAGGCCGAGGCGACGATGCGGGCCCGGGGCGTCAGCCCGTGCCGCTCGACCGCCTCCGCGCTCGCCACCACCAGGGCCGACGCCCCGTCCGAGAGCGGCGAGGTCGAGCCGGCCGTCACCACTCCGCCGCTGCGGAAGACCGTACGCAGCCGGCCGAGCTGCTCCAGGGTGGTCGACGGCCGCGGCCCCTCGTCCGCCCGGACCTCCCCGTCGCCGACCGGGACCGGCACGATCTCGGCGTCGAAGCGGCCCGCCTGCTGGGCGGCGACCGCACGCTGGTGGCTGCGCAGGGCGAAGGCGTCGCTCTCGGCCCGGGTGATGCCGTCCAGCGACGCCACCTCCTCCGCGGTCTCGCCCATCGACAGGGTCACCTTGGACGTCAGCGGCCCGGAGTCGGCGGGCACCGCCCGGTCGGCCTCGGCGAACCGCGGGTTGGTGAACCGCCAGCCCAGCGAGGTGTCGTGGACCTGGCCCGGCTTGGCCCAGGGTGTGCCCGGCTTCTCCAGCACCCAGGGCGCGCGGGTCATCGACTCCACCCCGCCGGCGACCACGACCTCGGCCTCCCCGCCCCGGATCGCCAGCGCCGCACTGGCGAGCGCGGTCAGCCCGGAGGCGCAGAGCCGGTTGACGGTGTAGCCGGGCACCGTCTCCGGCAGCCCGGCCAGCAGCACCGCCATCCGGGCCACGTCGCGGTTGTCCTCCCCGGCCTGGTTGGCGGCGCCCAGGATGACCTCGTCGACGGCCGCGCCGGGCACCGCGGCCCGCCGCACGGCCTCGGCGACCACGAGCGCGGCCAGGTCGTCCGGACGGACCGAGGCCAGCGCGCCGCCGTAGCGGCCCTGCGGCGTCCGTGCCCCGTCGACCAGATAGACCTCGCGCCGATAGCTGCTCATCGGTTCTCCTCCTGAGGAAGCGCCCTGAACCATGCCTCATCCCTTGACAGGCGGCTCGGGTGTTTGGTTAGTTGGCGGTGCTGCAAACTAACCGAATGTTCGGTCGGTACACAAGGCGAGGTCCATCATGGAAGACAAAACCCAATCCAGCAGGGGCGTTCCGGGTCCGGCGCAGCTCATGTTCGCCGCCGACAAGGCCTCGCAGAATCTCGGCATGGAACTCCTGGAGGCAGCTGACGGGTCTGCGCGGCTGCGCATGGCCGTCACTCCCACCATGGTCAACGGCCATGGCATCGCCCACGGGGGCTATGTCTTCCTGCTCGCGGACACTGCCTTCGCCTGCGCCTGCAACTCCTTCGGCCCCGTCACCGTGGCGGCCGGAGCGGACATCAGTTTCGTCGCCCCCGCACACGAGGGCGACGTGCTCATCGCCACCGCCCACGAGCGCACCCGCTACGGCCGCAGCGGCATCTACGACGTGACCGTGCACCGCGGCAGCGACGTCATCGCGGAGTTCCGCGGTCGCAGCCGCGTCATCAGAGGCAACAAGGAGAGAGAATGAGCGTCGAGCCGACCACCACGGCCCTCGCACCCCAGCCGGCCCCCGCGACCGAATCGGCCCCCGCGCCCGGCCCGGCCCTGGTGCCCCGGCGGGCCCAGCCGCTGCCCGCCGACCTGCTGGACGCCGGTGAGCGGCTCAGCCCCGACGAACTGCGTGCGCTGCAGCTCACCCGGCTGCAGTGGACGCTGCGCCACGCGTACGACAACGTCGAGCTGTACCGCCGCAAGTTCGACGCGGCCGGCGTCCGGCCCGAGGACTGCCGCAGCCTGGAGGACCTGGCCCGGTTCCCGTTCACCACCAAGGCCGATCTGCGCGACACCTACCCGTTCGGGATGTTCGCCGTGCCGATGGAGCAGGTGCGCCGGGTCCACGCGTCGAGCGGGACGACCGGGCGGCCGACCGTGGTCGGCTACACCGAGGACGATCTGAGCATGTGGGCCGATGTGGTCGCCCGCTCGATCCGCGCGGCCGGCGGCCGGCCGGGCCACAAGGTGCACATCTCCTACGGCTACGGCCTCTTCACCGGCGGCCTCGGCGCGCACTACGGCGCGGAGCGGGCGGGCTGCACGGTGATCCCGGCGTCCGGTGGGATGACGGCTCGTCAGGTGCAGATCATCCAGGACTTCAAGCCCGAGATCATCATGGTCACCCCCTCCTACATGCTCACCCTGCTGGACGAGTTCGAGCGGCAGGGCATCGACCCGCGCAGCACCTCGCTCAAGGTCGGCATCTTCGGCGCCGAGCCGTGGACCGAGGCGATGCGCCGCGAGATCGAGGAGCGGCTCGACATCCACGCCGTGGACATCTACGGGCTCTCCGAGGTGATCGGCCCGGGGGTGGCGCAGGAGTGCGTGGAGACCAAGGACGGGCTGCACATCTGGGAGGACCACTTCTACCCCGAGGTGGTCGACCCGATCACCGACGAACTGCTGGCCCAGGGCGAGAGCGGCGAGCTGGTCTTCACCTCGCTGACCAAGCAAGCGCTGCCGGTCATCCGCTACCGCGCCCGCGACCTGACCCGGCTGCTTCCGGGCACCGCGCGGCCTGCCTTCCGCCGGATGGAGAAGGTCACCGGACGCTGCGACGACATGATCATCCTGCGCGGGGTGAACGTCTTCCCGACCCAGATCGAGGAGATCGTGCTCGGCACGCCCGCCGTCGCGCCGCACTTCCAGGTGCAGATCACCCAGCGCGGGCGGATGGACCACATGTCGGTGGCCGTCGAAGCCCGGCCGGGCGCCACCCCGGACCAACGGGCCGCGGCGGCGGCCGCGATCGCCCGGGGCATCAAGGACGGGGTCGGCGTCTCGGTGGAGGTGACGGTGGTGGAACCGGACACCATCGAGCGCTCGGTCGGCAAGATCCGCCGGGTCCGCGACCTGCGCACGGGCTGAGCCGCGGGCGAGCTGACCTGCGGGCGGGCTGAGCTGCGCGCAGGTCCTCAGCAGGCCCGCGGCGTGGTGAACGCGACGAGGTGAGAGGGATCGGTCTACCGTTTCAGGATGGCAACCGCGGCGTCGCAGCCGAGGTCATCCACCTCACCCGCTACGGCGCCGAGGGACCGGGGCAGGAGGGCACGGTTCAGCGCGCCACCTTCTCGCTGGCCGGCCAGCGGTTCATGTGCATCGACAGCTATGTGCAGCACGACTTCGGCTTCACCCCGGCGGTCTCGCTCTACGTGCGGTGCGAGACCGAGGCCGAGATCGACCGCCTGTACGGGGCCCTCGCCGAGCAGGGCTCGGAGCTGATGCCGCTGGGGTCCTACGGCTTCAGCACCAGGTTCGGCTGGGTCAACGACCGCTTCGGCGTCTCCTGGCAGCTCGACCTGCCCGCCTAGCAGCGGCAGTCGTTCGCGGCTCAGCCGCGCCGGCGGGCGCTGGGGCGTAGGCGTCTGCGGACGTGGGACGGCATCAGCAGGGCCTGGTCGGCGAGGGTTTCCAGGAAGGCGGCGGCGATGGGGTCGGGGCTGGTCCGGGTGTAGGCGGTGAGGGTGCGGCTGACCGGCGGGTCGGGGCGCAGCAGCGCGCCGCCGAAGTGCGGCGGGACGGTGTTGGCGGGGACGAGGGTGGGGCCGAGCCCGGCCGCGGCGTAGTTGGCCGCCGCGGGGGCCTGCTCGGTGCGTACCGCGACCCGGGGGCGGAACCCAGCGGTGGCGCACGCCTGGTCGAGGATGTCGGCCAGCCCGCTGTCGGGGGGAAAGTGAACCCATTCGCGGTCCGCGAGGTCGGCCAGCCGGACCTGTGGGGCATGGTCCGCCGCAGCCGCCGGGTCGCCGTGGTGGGTCACCACCAGGAATTCCTCCGCGCCGACATGGCGGGTGGGGCCCTCCCAGTCCGCGGGTGGCGGGCCGATGGCGATGTCGGCCTGGCCCTCGGTCATCGCGGCGGCCAGATCGTCCGCGCGGCGGTGTTCGAAGAGCCGGACCCGTACGCCCGGGTACTGCCGGCGCCAGATCCCGAGGGCCGTGGGCAGGACGCCGAAGCTGATCGAGTAGAGCGTGGCCAGCTGCAGTTCCCCGGTCGCGACTCCGACGGCCCGGCGGGCGGCGGTGGTGGCGCGCCCGGCGTCGGCGAGGGCGGCCCGGGCGTACGGAAGCATGGCCCGCCCCGCCGGGGTCAGCCGTACGCCGCGGGGCAGGCGTTCCAGCAGGGGGCCGCCGACCTCGCGTTCCAGGGCCCGGAACTGGTGCGACAGCCCGGGCTGGGTGATGTGCAGCTGCTCGGCGGCGCGGGTGAAGGAGCCCTCGTCGACGATGGCGGCGAGGTACTCGAACTGTCGGAGCGTTGCCATGTGTCCAGCGTATGGGTTTGATAGAAAACAATCCTTGGACTCATGACCTCCGGCCTCCGCAGGATGGGATCACCCCCGCACCCTCCCGCCGCGACAGGAAACACCATGACCACGACACCCGCCCCGATCACGACACCCGCCGGGCCCGCGATCACCGTGGGCAACATCGCCCTTTCCTTCCACCGCGCCGCGGCGGCCGTCACCCGCCGCCTCCTGGAGGCCCACGGCCACCGGGTGACCAGCGTCGAGGCACCGCACGAGCAGCTGTTCCGGTTGCAGGCGGCCGGGGAGGTCGACATTCTTGTCTCGGCGTGGCTGCCCTCCAGCCATGCCACCTACCTGTCCGCCTACCGCGACCAGGTCCGGGTGCTGTCACCGCACTACCACCCGTACTGCGTCTGGGCCGTGCCGCCCTACGTACCCGCCGAGGCGGTCCGCGAGGTCGCCGATCTCACCCGGCCGGACGTGGCCGAGCGGATGACCCTCACGATCGACGGCATCAATCCGGGGGCGGGCATCAGCCGCTTCTCCGCCCGCATGGTGACCGAGTACGGCCTGGACCAGCACGGCTACACCTTCACCCCCGGCACCGAGAGCGGGTTCATCGCCCGGGTCGAGCAGGGCATCGCCGACGGCGAGTGGTTCGTCGTCCCGCTCTGGCGCCCGCAGTACCTCAACCGCCTGCACGGCCTGCGGCCCATCGCCGACCCCAAGCAGCTGCTGGGCAGCGTCGACGGGGCGAGCCCCGTCGTCCGCAAGGCGGCACTCGAACGCATCCACCCGGAGACCGTCTCCCGGCTGGACCGGCTCCACCTGGGCAACGACGTCGTCGAGGAGCTCGACACCCTGATCAACGCCGACGGCCTCACCCCGCTCCAGGCCGCCGACCGCTATCTGGCGGTCCACGGCGAACTGCTCGGGTGAGGTCGTCGGGTAGCCGGCCGGGGTCAGGAAGCCGGGCCCCAGTCGACCGGGCTGGTGCCGAACACGTTCTGTGTCAGCGGCAGGTTGACGACCGAGGCCGCCAGCGGGGAGTGCTCGACGGTGTAGCTGCCCCCGGTGAGCGCGGCTGTCTCCTGCGGGGTGGGGATCAGCGCGCTGTGGAAGTTCGCGGGCGGCTGGCTGTTCACGACGATCTGCAGCTTGTAGCCGACGGGGATCCGGGTGAAGTTCGCCAGCAGCGAGATGTCGTAGCGGGTGAGCTCTCCGGGGGTGACCGGCTGCTGGCTCGCCTGCGTGAACGGGTGGCTCGGCTGAAGCAGGGTCAGGCCCTGTCCGTACCAGCTCAGCTGGGGGTTCAGCTGGCGCTGGCTGCCGAGCAGGACGCCGTCCGCCTGCTTGGTGACGGTTCCGTCGGGAGCGACGATGTTCAGCGTCGCGGTCAGCTCGACGTCCGTCGTGGTGGAGCGTACGTAGAGGGTGACATCGGTCGGGCCGTCGAGGACGGCGGGCTTGGTGAGCGCCGACGTGGTGTAGGTCAGGGTGCTGGTCGGGCCCGCCGGGGCCCAGGCCAGGCTGTCCTGCCCGGTGCTGCTCGGCCTTCCCGGGGTGAGGGAGGAGCCGGCGCCGAGGTAGTACGTGCTCGCGCTGCTGGTGGGCGGCCAGGCGGCGGTGTCGACCCAGTGGTCGGCGCCGTTCTCGAAGAGGTGCAGCGGTGTGCTGGTCGACGCCATGCCGGTGTTCCGGCCCTTGACCCAGGTGTCGAACCACTCCAGTCGGATCCCCTGCAGGGTCGACTCATTGACGTTCTCGCCGTGCGTCCAGGGCCCGACGATGGCCTGGTAACGGCCGGTGACCGCCGCGCCGGGCGCCACCGGCTGGGTCAACGGCCGGTGGAAGTAGGCGTTCTGGGCCGCGACGTAGTCACCGAGGTTGCCGCCGGGGAACAGGTCGTTCCAGCCGGCCTCGGTCAGCGCCGGGATCCCGTTCGCCACGATCTGCGGCATGAACTTCTGGACGTCCAGGGACTGCCAGTAGTCGTTGTCGTAGGAGCGGGGGCCGCCGCCGAACAGCTGGGCGATGGTGACCGACTGCGGGTCGGTGGTGGGATCGTCCTGCGGTCCCCGGGGTTCGCCCTGGGCGATGCCGGCCACGAAGGGGGTGGGTATGCCGCCGTCGGCGGTGAGGTCGTTGTAGAAGTCGGAGTCGGTGCAGAACGGGGTGATGGCCTTGAGCGCCGAGTCCTTGCCCACGGCGGCTGCCGTGAACCACTGGTCGACGCCGAGGTAGGAGCAGCCGTCGAGGCCGATCCGCCCGTTGGATCCGCGAGTCGGCGGGCGGCCCAGGAGACCAGCTCGGCGCCGTCCTGGCCCTGGCGGCTGCCGAACCAGTCGACCTGCCCGCCCGAGTCGCCGGTGCCGCGCACCGAGGCCGCGACATAGATGTAGCCGCGCTGGACGAAGTAGTCGCCGGGGGTGGTGGGGTCGGACCGCCCGGCACCATAGGGGTTCTGGGTCAGCAGCACCGGGAAGGTGCCGGTCGCGCGCCCGCCCGTGGTCGGGTCAGTGGGGTAGACGACCTCGACCGACAGCACCACTCCGTCGTCCATGGTGACCGTGGTGTGGACCGGCGCGCCGACCGCGTAGGTCGGAGCCTCGGGCTGCCAGTTGTGCGGTGCGACGGAGGCCGCAGCTGAGGTGGACTGGCCCAGGACGGCGGCGAGCAGCAGCAGCGCGACACCACCGCCCAGAGCGGTCGACCGGGCGAGCGGGCGGCGGGGCCGGCCCGTTGCAGGAGTTCTTGTCATCTGGATGCCCCTAGGCGAGCTGTGCGTGGGTGGTGGCCAGTGAGCGGCGCTTGAAGGGGAAGAGCGGGAAGACGGTCCGGCCGAAGGTCTCGTTGGCCAGTTCCGCGAGGACCAGGTAGAACGCCACCAACGCCAGCACGATCTCGACGTATCCGGCGCCGTGCAGCGCCGAGCTCTGCGGCACCCCGGCGGCGGAGGCGCCGAAGTAGGCGGTGAGCAGCAGCACGATGGTGAGCGTCAGCAGTCCGAAGGCGGTGAGCGTCACCGCGTTGGTCCCGGCGCTGGCGACGGCGAACACCACCGTCACCACCAGCCAGGCCAGCAGGAACAGTCCCAGTGACTGCATGACGGAGTGTCCGGCCTGGGCGGCGAGGACGGACGGGTCCTTGCCCTTGTTCGCAGGCGAGGAGAGCACCTGCTCGACGATGTGCGGGGCCACGTAGAACTCGATCGCGGTGTAGCCCAGCCAGAAGGCGCCGTACGCGGTGAGGAACGCTGCCGCGAAGGTGGCGCCGGCCGCCAACGCGAAGAAGCCGGCCACCAGTTGGACGATGCCGCCGTAGAAGAACGTGCCGGCCAGCACGATCGAGCCGCTGGCCGCGCTGAACACTCCGATCGTGGAGAGGCCGAGGGCAAGCGAGCACCAGGCGAAGCCGGCCGCGCCGACGGCCTGGGCGTGGCCGATCCGCTGGGCGGGGGCGTCGGGTCTGGGCTGGGTGTGCACGGTCTCAGGAGCAGGAGCTGTGGTCACGGAGAAACACCTTTCTCGGGGGTCGGCGAAGGCTCCCAGGGGGATGACCGAGGGATTGCCGATGGGTTTTCCGACCGACTTGCCGACCGAATGTTCGGTAGTCTCAAGTGGGCAGGTGGGGCTGTCAAGAGATCGTGCAGACTTTCAGTCATCGCTCTCTGAAGAGAGCCGACTTGCCCTCAGCGGGCTCAAAGCGCGGGCTCAGCCGCCGCAAAGCCGACCTGGACGGTGAGGCCGCCGTGCACCCGGGCGCAGCCGGTTCATCGTCGCCTTCACGGTCGTGGTGACGGGCCAGCAGGTACTCCAGCACGGCGAGCTCCTTCGGGCTCAGCGGCAGGCACGCGCCCGCACGGGTGGCGGTGCGCTGGGCCGGGTCCAGCCTGAGCTCGCCGTGGACCAGCACCGGCGGGATCGCCTGCCGGGTGCGCCGGACCGGAGACGGTCGACCAGTGCATGTCCGCCAAGCACCTGCACTTCGACGTGCAGTTGCAACCGGCCGACCGGTACTGGTCGTTCCAGTGGCGGGCGGATCAAGCATGTGCGTGCCTGAGTCACCGGTTCTGGCTTCGGATCATCGCCAGCAGCAGGCCGTGGGTCTCGGCGTCGGCGGCCGCGAGGAGCCCGCGGCCGGCCGGTCCGAGTGGAGCGCCGTCGATCCCGGTGACGACGCAGCCGGCGGCCCGGCACAGGGCGATGCCGGCGGCGAAGTGCACACTGCCGGACAGGTCGCCGCCGTCGGTGACATACGCGGCGCGCTTGCCTGCGGCGACCCAGGCCAGGGCGAGCGTGGTGGACACCACGCGGGGTCGGAACCGCTCGACGAATTCGGCGTGGGCCAGCAGGTCCACGGCCCGGAAGCCGGGCGCGTTGGGGAACGGCGGATCCAGGTTGACGTCCACGAGGCGGGTGGCGGGTGTGGGCGCCAGCAGCGTGTCGGCGCCGTCGATCCCGTCTGCCCCGCCGGCCCCGTCTGCCACGCCGGCCCCGTTGTGGTGCCGCACCCAGGCGCTCGCACCATCGGTGCGGAAGACTTCGCCGCTGAACGGGTCGGCCACGGCCGCGGCCCCGTCGCGCAGTGCCACATTGACGGCCACCAGCATGCTGCCCACCGCGTAGTTCAGCGTGCCGCACAGGGGATCCACCAGCCACCGGCGCTGAGCCCCGGCGGCGCCCTGCTGCCCGCCCTCCTCGCCGAGCACCGCGTCGTCGGGCCGAGCGGCCCGGAGGACACCGAGGATCACCTTTTCGGCCTCGATGTCGGCGGCGGTGGCGAAGTCCCCGCCGCCCTTGTCGATACGGGCGAGCCGCCTGCCGTACATCTCGCGCACCACGTCCGCACCGGCCCGTGCGGCGGCTGCCGCCACCCCGGCATCGTCAAGGCCCTCAGATGAGTTGATCACGTCGTGCAGAATAGCCGCGGCCGCGGGCCGGACGGCTATGGGGCGAGGGCGGCCATGAGTTTGCCGGTGAAGCGGTGCATATGGGGGTCCAGTGTCGCTGCGGGCTCGGCGAGGACCTGCCGCAGCGGCAGCCATCTGATCGCTTCGAATTCATCCTCGTCGAAGGAGGTGATGTCGGCTGCCTCGGCCTGCAGGACGTACCACAAGGAAACGTCAGTGTGCTGTCCCTGCGCCCGTGTTCGGGTGACGGTCAGAAAGAACGGGCGCTTCCCGGAGACCGCCGACGGGACGGCCCTGGTGCGCAGCTCCTCGTCGCACTCGCGCAGAACCGTGTCCCACGGGTCCTCCCCCGGCTCGACATGCCCGCCGCTGGGCAGCCACAGCCCCGCCTTGCGGTGGGCGACGAGCAGCAGCTCCGCGCGGGCCGCGTCGACGACCACGAAGTAGCTGACCAGGTGCATCGGCGGGACATCGGGTTTCCGCGTCCGATACAACGGAGCCCCGCTCGCGACCCACTCCGCCGCCGTGTCGAGATGCGCGCGCTCCAACGCGTCCCAGGGATCAACCCGCTCCAGCAACCCGGTCAGCCGGGCTCGAAGCAGCTGGTCAGAAGCATCGGAATCATCAATGGCAGTCACATCCGCCATGATGCCAAGGAGCTATGACAATCCCGTCACGGCCGAATCGGAAGCCACAGTTCGATCTGGTCCCGGCGGCGGTAGAACTCGACCAGGGGGCGGGTGTCGTCGGTCGGCGTCGTGGCTCGGAGTTCGGCCATCCCGTCGGCGATGTGACCGTAGATCTGGGGAGGCTCGCCGACCAGGCGGCCGCGCAGGTACCAGCCGCCGGACAGGGTGCCCAGCTGCAGGCCCAGCTGGTCCGGGAGGTCGTCCTCCTTGACCGGGGTGCACACCGTGTAGGTGTTCCGGCGTTCATCGGCCTGCGCGTACATCTTGCGTCCGCGCAGGCCGACCAGGCGTTCGAACGACGGCCACAGCTGCTGAATATGAGTCAGATCGTCGACGGTGGAACGCTGCATGACGGTGACGTCCAGCCGCTGAACTCGATCCGGAGGAGCGAGGAATACCGAGGGTGTCATGGCAGACATCCAAGCACTCAGCGCCGAAATCCTGCACAGTCCTGGCGGGGTACGGACCGTTTACGATCATGTCTGATCGAGGTTCTACCCCGTGGTAATAGGAGCAGGTAAATCACACTAGTATGCCCTTGCCACAGGGGGCACACGATCTGCCGCTGCGTCAGCAAGCGGGACGAGAGCGGTGCCGTGCTGCCCCTGGAACCATCGGAAGGGCAAGGACATGTTCGGAATACCAGGGCGGGGAGTGGTGCGGCTCGGTGCCGCACTGCTGGCGACGGGGGCGTTCGCGGCGGGTGCGCTGACGACGGCCACGGCGGCGTCGGCCGACCAGAACGGCAGCGCGGTCGCCACCCTCGGCGACATCCTGCACGGCCAGAGCGTGCAGATCCCCCACGAGGGACAGGGCTCCGCCGGGACGGTGGCGCTCAAGGAGGACGGGCAGAGCCTGGAGGTCTACTGCATCGACCTCTACCACGGCACGCACTCCGGCGTGAAGTACGGAGAGACCGGCTGGGACCAGTCGGTGCTGTCCGACAACCCGGACCGCGGCAAGATCCAGTGGATCCTGGAGCACAGCTACCCGGTGCTCAGCGCGTCCCAGTTGGCGCAGGAGGCCGGTGTCGGCAGCCTGACCCAGGACGAGGCGGCCGCCGCGACCCAGATCGCGATCTGGCACTTCTCCGACAAGACCGACGCCATCAGCAAGGACAAGACGACCACCGCGGTCGCCGGCTGGCTGGAGCAGAACGCCACCAACGTCTCCGAGCCCGCCCCCTCGCTGGCCCTCTCGCCTGCCTCGGTCGCCGGTCAGAGCGGCGACAAGCTCGGCCCGATCACGGTGACCACCAACGCCAAGTCGGTCGACCTCAAGTTCACCGCGCCCAGCGGCGTCCAGCTCGTCGACGGCAGCGGCCAGGCCGTCACCAGCGCGGGCAACAACGACAAGCTGTACGTGAAAGTGCCCGCGGGCGCCGACGCCGGCACCGCGCAGCTGAGCGCCTCGACCACGACCAGCCTCCCGGTCGGCCGCGCGTTCAAGGCGCTGAAGGGCAACAGCCAGACGATGATCCTGGCCGGGACCGCTCCGGTGCAGGTCAAGGCCGCTGCCACGGCGCAGTGGGCGCCCAAGGGCCCGGTCCCGGCGGCCAACGCCACCGAGGACTGCAAGCAGGGCGGCCTGGACGTCACCGTGACCAACGGCGGCGACCAGCCCTGGACCGCTCAGATCGGTGACAAGTCCGTCACCGTCGCCGCGGGCGCCACTGAGACCGTGCTGGTCCCGGTCAAGGAGGGCGCCACCTACAACGTCACCGTGACCGGCCCGAACGGCTTCAGCAAGACCTTCACCGGCGCGCTGAAGTGCCAGCCCACCGGCGGCGGGACGACGAGCGCCAGCCCGTCCCCGTCGACCACGGCCACGGCCTCTGCCTCCGTCTCGGCCGTGGCGACCCCGTCGCCCTCCGCGAGCGGCGGTCTGGCCGAGACCGGTGCGAGCAGCAGCACCCCGATCATCGCGGGTGTCGGTGCGCTCCTGGTGGTCGTCGGCGGCGGCGCGGTGTTCTTCCTCCGCAAGCAGCGCGGCACCCACGCGGGCTGACGCCCGGGTGAACTGCCCAGGCCCTGGGGCCTGAGCGTTCGGACCCGCCTCCGGAACCGCGTCAGCTGCGGTTCCGGAGGCGGGTCCTTCGCACGTTCAGCCCTCGGCGGTGACGTTGCGGATCACGAACAGGCTGTCGATCCTCCCCTCGCGGACGGTGAAGTAGTTCGTCATGATCAGCGGATCCGGCAGGCCGGTCTTGGGTAGTCGCCGCTGTAGGCGGCGCGGACCAGGGTGACGCCGTGGTGCTCGGCCACCTCGGTGACCCGCAGGGTGACCCGGTCGCCGACCATCTCCTTGGCGGCCCAGGCGCGGATCGCGTCGATGCCCCAGAACTCCCGGCGGGCGTCGTTGACGAGGGCGTCGTCCGCGAAGGTGGCGACGATGCCGTCCAGGTCAAAGGCGTTGACCGCCTTGATGTGGTCGGCCAGGACTCCGGTGGGAGCGGTGTCGTACATGGCGTGGTTCTCCTCGCTCGGCGGGCGCCGCCGGTCGGCGACGGTTCCAGGCTCGCCGTTCCGGCTACCGGAGGGTCAACCGGTACACGGGCGTTTGTCCCTCCGGTAGGGGGAGGGTTGACACTGGTGCCATGGGCACACGGCTGACGATCGGCGACTTCTCCCGCACCACGCATCTGAGCGTGAAGACGCTGCGCCACTACCACCAGGTCGGGCTGCTGGAGCCCGGCTCCGTCGACCCGCACACCGGGTACCGGTACTACGGCGACGAGCAGATCCAGCTGGCGCAGGTCATCCGTCGGCTGCGGGATCTGGAGATGCCCATTCCCGACGTCAGGGCGGTCCTGGCCGCTCCCGAGGCGTCCGTGCGCTATGCCTTGATCGCGGCACACCTGGACAGTCTGGAGGCGGAGCTGGCCCGCACCCGGCAGGCCGTCGGGGCGCTGCGCGATCTGCTGCGACGCCCGGAGGCGCCGCTCGCCGTCGAGCACCGGACGGTGCCGGCCGTGCCGGCGGCGGCCGTCCAGCAGACCGTCGACCGGGAGGACATCCTCGCCTGGTGGCAGGGTGCGCTGGGCGAGCTGCACGCGGCCGTCCACGCCCAGCGGCTGACGCCGACCGGTCCGGCCGGGGGTCTCTACGACGGCGACATCTTCCGCCACGACCGGGGCCTGGCCACGGTCTTCCTTCCGGTCGAGGGCGCCCCGCGCCACATCGGCCGCGTGGTGGCCCTGGTCGTGCCCCCGGCCGAGCTGGCGGTCACCTGCCACCGCGGGTCACTGGACGACGTCGACCTCACCTACGGCGCGCTGGGCGCGTACACCGCCAGCCACGAGATCAGCATGGAAGCCCCCCTCCGCGAGTACTACCTGTGCGGGGCCCAGGACACACCTGACACCGCCCAGTGGCGGACCGAGATCGGCTGGCCCGTCTTCCGCTCCGACGCGGACTGACTCGACTACCCGGCGGGCGCGGGCGCGGTGCGGGTGTGGGCGGCGTCGAGGATGGCGGAGGGTTGGGTGCCGTAGCGCAGCACCGCGCCCAGGGCGTGGACGGCGGGGCGGTCCAGGCAGCCGCGGGCCGGGGGCGGGCGCTCAAGATCCAGCGCGCGGGCAGCCCACCGGGGAAGGAGGCCCACGGAGCCGTTGAACAGGATGCGGGTGGCGGTCCGCTGGGTGGGGGTGGCGCCGAAGTGGCGCAGGAACTGCGCGGCCGCCAGGGCCGCGTCGGTGGCGGCGAGTTCCGGGCGGATGCGCGCGAAGTAGCCGCGCACCTCGGCGCGGGAGGTGGGGACGTCCTCGGCGCCGAGCCGCTGGGCCACCGTGGCGGCCTCGGCCAGGTAGCGGTCCTGTTCGGCGGTGCTGAGGCGGCCGGGGCCGAAGGCCTGGTAGCCGCTGAGGAAGCTGACGGCTTCAGCGGTGTGCACCCAGGTCAGGAGGGCGGGATCGGCGGCGGAGTACGGCCTGCCGTCCGGGGCGGTGCCGCGGACATGGGTGTGCACCCTGCGGACGCGGGCGAGCGCGTCCTCGGCGGCCCGGGTGGATCCGTAACTGGTGACCGAGACGAAGCCCGCGGTGCGGTTGAGCCGCTCGATCGGATTGTCGCGGAAGTCCGAGTGCTGGTCGACTCCGGCGATGGCCAGCGGGTGCAGGGACTGCAGCAGCAGCGCCGCGAGGCCGCCGGTGATCATTCCCGGGATGTCGCCGTGGACGCGCCAGACCACGCTGTCGGGTCCGAACAGCCCCAGGTCGCCACGCGGTTCCTGATAGGACGCCAGGTGCAGGTCCGCGCCGTGGACGGTCGCGTTCACCCGGGCGCCGATGCGCCTGCGCAGCGACAACCCGCTGAGCTCGTCGAGCCTGCTGATCAGATGAGAAATGGTCAACCTCCTTGACCTTTCAGAGAGCCGTGTCCCCCGCCGCGGGGCGGGCCGGGGCGTAGATCTGGACGGCGCCCTGATGGACGCGGACCGGCAGCCGTGGCAGGGCCGGCAGGTCGTGGCTGCTGTGGGGGTGGGTCAGCGGTTCCCCGCTCAGGGCGAAGGTCGCTCCGTGGCAGGGGCAGGCCAGCTGCTGCCGGGGCGCGTCCAGGTGCAGCCGGCACCCCTGGTGGGTGCAGATCCCCGATACCGCCTGCACCCGCCCCGAGGTGTGTCGCACGAACCCGGTGACCGTGCCCAGGTCGAAGGGCAGTACGGCGCCCTCGGGCAGGTCGCCGACCGCGGCCACGGCCTGCCAGACCCCCCGGGTGGGGGTCAGTTCGGCCTCGGCCGGGACGGTCGGTGCCGACTGGGTCAGGGCGTAGCCGGCGGCGCCGGCGGCCGCCGACGCGGTCACCGCGGTGGCGGCGAGAAACCGGCGGCGTCCGATGGCCCAACGGCGGGCGGCGGGGCGCGCGGGCGCGGGCCCCGCGGGGGCCGCTCGGGACGCCCGGGCCGCCTCGGCGGCGAGCCGTCGGCGCAGGTCCTCGACGAATGCCTCCCGCGGGTGCTGGGCCTCCGGTCCCGCGGCCGCCAGTGCGATGGCGGTGCGCGCCACGGCCAGGTCCTCCTCGCTGGGGGCGAAGGGCTTGGGGCGGCGTCGGCGCAGCAGGCTGTCCACGTAGCGGTCGATCGGGCGCTTCATGACGCTTCCCCTTCCTGGTCGAGTCCTGCTGCTTTGCGCAGGGCGCGGTGTTGGATCACTTTGGCGTTGGCGACGGTCACGCCGAGTTCGGAGGCCGCTTCCTTGAGCGAGTAGCCGCGCAGGAATCGCAGCGTGAGGATCATGCGGTGCCGTTCGGACAGCGCGGACAGGATCGCGGTGATCCGCTGCGGGGCCCGGCCGGGGTCCGCGGTGTGCACGGGTACGGCGTGGTCCTCCAGGTCGACCTGGTCCACGTCGATCTCGGTGACCTGGTGGCCCAGGGTGGTGCGCCAGTGCCGGGCCAGCACCGTGCGCGCGGTCACCAGCAGGTAGGAGCGGACCTCCCCGATGCTCGCGGTGGCGCGCAGCGGCCCCATCGCGTCGAGGAAGACCTGGGAGGTCAGGTCCTCGGCGTCGGGCCGGTTGCCGACCTTGGCGAACATCTGCCGGTAGATCCGCTCGACATTGTCGGCGTAGATCGCGTCCCAGTCCCGGTAGGCGGCCGTCGGCAGCATGGTGGGCCTGCTGTCGCGCGGCCGGCCGGCGCCGGGTTTCTCACCGGGAAGGGCAGCGGACATCGCACGCCTCCACGGTGCGGGCAGCCGCGCCTGGATCCACGTGGTCATGGCTCATGGTAGGACGCCACCGCTCTCTCCCGGGCCCACAGCCTTTTGCTGTCACCAAGGAGATAGCGCCCCGGGTTACACCGTCACGTCGCGGTGTAACCCCCGGTCTTATCTCTTTCGTGAGTTGCGGGACGCCCGGTCGAGACCTGGCCCCGGGGCGCCCGCTCGGACTGTCAGAAACGAGACCATGAATCTGCAATCGCACCGACCCGGACCGCGCATGCCGCGCCTGACCGCGGTGGGCCTGGCCGCGCTGAGCACCGGCCTGCTGCTGGCGGCCTGCGGCAGCCCCTCCCACCCCGCGGCGCAGGCCACTGCGCTGTCCCCCGGCACCGGGCAGTCGCTGGCCGGGACCCCCGGCTCCACCGCCACCGGCCCGCTCCCGTCCGCCTCGGCCATGCCCGGCATGAGCATGGGCGCGGCCACCACGGGAGCGCCGCCCGCCGTGCCGGTGAGCGGAGACACCGTGGCCATCAAGGGCTTCGCCTTCGCCCCGGCCGCGCTGGTCGTCAAGGTGGGCGCCACCGTCACCTGGACCAACCAGGACGGCGACGCCCACACCGTCACCAGCCAGGGGTCCGGGGGCCCGCTGCACTCCGCCGCGCTGGCCACCGGGCAGAGCTACTCCCACCGCTTCACCGCCCCGGGCACCTACCCGTACCTCTGCACCATCCACCCCTTCATGACCGCGACCGTGACGGTGACCGCATGAGCCACTCCCCCGACGACCGCACCCCGCTGGACGCCACCGGTCCCGAGGCCGCCACGGAGCACGGCATGAGTCGGCGTCAACTGCTGCGGCACAGCGGATGGTTCGGCTCCGCCGTGGTGCTGACCGTGGCCGGCGGCGAGGTGGTCAGCCATATCGCCCACGACAAGGACAACGCCGCCGCGGCCGACCCCAACGCCCTGCGGTTCGTGCAGGTCTCCGACAGCCACATCGGCTTCCAGGGCCCTGCCAACACCGATGTGACCAGCTCGTTCGGCGAGGCCCTGGACCAGATCAACACCCTGGGGTTCCGCCCCGACTTCGTCATGCACACCGGGGACCTCACCCATCTGTCCACGCCGGCCCAGTTCGACCAGGTGCGGCAGATGCTCGGAGCCGTGCGGACCGGGCGGGTGTTCACCGTCCCCGGCGAGCACGACTCGGTCGGCGACGCGGGACGCGCCTACCGGCAGCGGTTCGGCGCCGGCACCTCCGGCGAGGGCTGGTACTCCTTCGACACCCACGGCGTGCACGTCATCGCCCTGGTCAACACCCTGAGCCTGGAAGCGCTCGGCCATCTGGGCGCGGACCAGATCGACTTCGTCCGCAGGGACGTCGCCGGGCTGACGTCGGACACCCCCGTCGTGGTGTTCAGCCACATCCCCCTGTTCGCCATGTATCCCAAGTGGGGCTGGAGCACCGACGACGCCCTGCAGGTGCTCGCGCTGCTCAAACGCTTCGCCTCGGTCACCTGCCTCAACGGCCATGTGCACCAGCTGTTCAGCAGGACCGAAGGCAATGTCACCTTCCACTCCGCGACCACCACCGCCTACCCGCTCCCCGCCCCCGGCCACGGCCCCGCGCCCACCCCGCAGACGCTGCCCGCCGGCCGGCTCAAGGCCGCCCTCGGCATCCGCACCGTCACCTACCGCCGGGGCGCCGGCGCCCTGGCCGTCACCGACCAGAGGCTGCTATGAGGAAGAATGGCCGATGAGTTTTCCCGCCGCGAGGAGTCCCACCGGACATGACTACCACCGCACACGTACCGCCGCGGATCATCGACCGCGCCGCGCAGCCCTACGTCGCCGTCCGGGCCGTCGTCTCCCTGGCGACCGTCGACACCATCGCCCACCGCATCCCCGAGGTCTTCGGACGGCTGGCCGCGCTGGGCGTCGAGCCGGCCGGGCCGCCGTTCCTCAAGTACAACGTCATCGACATGCCCGAGCACCTCGAGATCGAGGCGGGGGTGCCCGTCACCGGTGCGGTGGCCGCCGACGGCGACCTGATCTCCGGCGTGCTGCCCGCAGGCCGCTTCGCGACGTACACCCATGTCGGCAGCCCGGACCAGCTCGTCGGCGCTACCGCGCTGCTGCTGGACTGGGCCGCGGCCTCAGGACTGCGCTGGGACCTGACCACGACGGACGCGGGCGACCACTGGGGCTGCCGCCTGGAGAGCTACCGCACCGACCCGAGGGCGCAGCCCGACACCACGAAGTGGGAGACCGACCTGCAATTCCGCCTGGCCGACTGACCGGGCCCGCGCCCACGCTGAGCCGGGACGGCCTCTTCGCCCCGGCCGCCCGGCTCCGGCCGGGGACCGCCCCGCCAGCACCGGTTCGGCGGCCTGAACGGCCTGCCGGTGCCACAGCCACAGGTCGCCGTGCCCCTGCTCGGCCGCAAGCAGCAGCACGGTCGGCTCGGGCTCCGGCACCACGGCGAAGACGATCCGGATCTCGCCGCCGCCGGTTCCGCCCGGGCTCAGCAGATGGAGGTTCTCGCCCCGCGGCGGAGCCGACCCGGGTGGCGCCGGCAACAGCCGCGCCGCCAGGAACGGATCGGTGCGGACCTCCCGCTCCAGCGCCCGGGCCGCGGCCAACAGCTCGTCAATTCCCGCGCGCGCAGCGGCAAGCCCAGCAACGGAGTCCGGCCCGGCCAAGCCCGTGGCGTCGAGATACGCGTCGAGCTCCACCGCGACCCGCCCCGCGTCGTGCATCGCCTTGGCGACCTCCTTGGAGGTCCGGAACCGGTCCACCTCCCGCTGCAGCCGCCAACTGAGCTCGATCAGCCGCTGCTCCTCCTCCGGCGGACCGGCCCGGCCCGTGGAGATGTCGGCGATGCCGCGGCGAACCTGCTGCAGCAGCTCCAGCTGGGTCTGGTAGGCGTGGTCGAGCATCAGGCTCGGGTCCGGGTCCTGCGCCAGCAGCACCGACGCCATGGTCACCACCAGCGGTTCGCCGAGTCCGGTCCCGGAGGTGAGCAGCGCGGTCACCGCCGCTCCGACGAGTGGTGCGTCCGGGGAATCGGCGGCACACAGTTCGTGCAGCCACTGCTCAACCTCGGGTGTCACTTCGAGCCGGTACCCCACGACACTTCCTCCCCCGTGACGGAAAACCCCGACCACCACGATACTGAAGACTAGATTGGATGAAATAGCACGATTTCAGGCAGCACCGTGAGTGGGGGTGCGCATGCGGAAGGACATCTTCCAGGAGGACTACAGCGACCTGCCCGGCCCGAGGGACGACGCCTACGCCGTTCGTCGACCACCGCGGCACCGTGCGGAGCTGGAGTCCGCAGGCGCAGTACCTGCTCGGCCACACCGCGGACGAGGTCTGCGGCCGATCCGCCGTCCGCCTGCTGGACGCCCCGGCCGAGGCCGCTCCGCTGCTGGCCCGCTGTCGTGCGGGGGCGGACGCCCTGGGTGAGGTCGCCCTGCGGCACCGCGAGGGCGACCGGGTGGAGGTCGTGCTGTGGACCAGGTCCCTGGGAAGCGCCGGTGCCGGTCCGCCATGGCTGATCAGCGCGGAAGCCGCTGACGACGTCCGCCGCCGCGACCTCGCCAGCGCACTGCTGCGCGGGCTCTTCACCGAGTCGCCCTTCCTCATCGACGTCTTCGACACCCGGTTGCGTTTTGTGGCACAGAACAAGGCCCAGCGCTATGCCACGGGTTTCCCCGGGGACTTCCACGGACGCACCATGCGGGAGATCGCGCCCGCCGGTCTGATGGATCTGGAGGCCCTGGAGGCGCGCCAGCGACAGGTGCTCGACACCGGCAGGGCGCTGGTCGGCTCCGAGGTGCACGGCCGCATCCCGGACGACCCCGATCGGGACCACATCTGGTCGGAGACCATCGTCCCGCTGCACAGCCGTTCCGGGGCGGTGATCGGGCTGACCCACGCCGTGTTCGACATCTCCGAACAGGCCCGGGCCCGGGAGCGGCTGGCCCTGGTCAACGAGGCCAGCAGGCGGATCGGCAGCACCCTGGACGTGGCGCACACCGCGCAGGAGCTGACCGATGTCGCCGTCCCCCAGCTCGCCGACCTGGCATACGTCAACCTGACCGGGCCGGTATTCAGCGGCGAGGAGCCGGCCGCGGGACCGGTCGACGAGGACGTCGAGCTGCGCCGGGCGGCGACAACCACCCAATCCGGAGGCCCGCTGGAGACAGGAGTCGCCACCGGGGACGGCGACCCGTTCGCCTCAGGCCCGGGGAGCCTGTTCACCCGGGCGATCCGCAGCGGCACGTCCCTGCTGCTGACCGGTGCGGAGCTGTACCGCGAACTGAGGCATGCCGATCCCGCCCGGGCGGCCCTCAGCCTCGACCACGGGGTGCGCTCCTGGCTGCTCGTCCCCATGTACGCCCGGGGCGCGGTCCTGGGCGCGGCGGTGTTCGTCCGCCTGAAGCGCGCCCATCCGTTCGAGCCGGACGACGTCCTCCTGGCGGAGGAGATCGTGGCGCGGGCCGCCGTGTGCATCGACAACGCCAGGCGGTACACCCGGGAACGCACCACGGCGCTGGCCCTGCAGCGCAGCCTGCTGCCGCAAGCGCTGCCGGTGCTCGGAGCGGCGGAGTTGCGCTCGCGGTACCTGTCGGCGCGCGACCCGGTCGCGCTGGGGGGCGCCTGGTTCGACGCGATCCCGCTCTCCGGCGCCCGGGTGGCCCTGGTGGTGGGCGACGTGAAGTCGCACGGCCTGCACTCCGCCGTGACCATGGGACGGCTCCGCACCGCCGTGCGCACCCTCGCCGACCTCGATCTGTCCCCCGAGGAGCTGCTCGCCCAGCTGGACGACCTGGTCAGCCGTTTCACCGCGGAACAGGAGCAGGACGCCGGGACCACCGGGGCCACCGGGGCCACCGATCGGGCCGAGGGGACCACCTGCGTCTACGCGGTCTTCGACCCGCTGTCCCGCCGCTGCGTCGTGGTCCGGGCCGGCCACCCGCCACCCGTACGGGTCGGGGCGGACGGGAGGGCCACCCTGCTCGACGCCAGCGGCGGCCCCGCGCTCGGGCTGGGGGGAGCGCCCTTCGGGAGCTGCGAGGTGGTCCTGGACGAGGGCGACCTTCTCGTCCTGTCCACCGAAGGCCTGCTGGCCTCGCAGGGCGCCGGCGCCACCGCTGGTTCGGAAGCCCTGCTCACCGTGCTCTCCGAGCCCCGGCTCGTCTCCGCAGGCCTGGACGGCGTCTGCGACGCGGTACTGCAGCAGTTGCTCCCGGTCCAGCTCCATGACGACGTGGCGCTGCTGGTGGCGCGCGTGCACGGACTGGCCCCGGACCGGCATGTCACCTGGGACATCGCGGCCGCACCCGAGGACGTCGGCCGGGCCCGCGCCCTGGCCAACCAGCAGCTGGCCGCATGGGGACTCGACGACCTGTCCTTCGCCACGGAGCTGGTCGTCAGCGAACTGGTCACCAATGCGATCCGCTACGGCTGCCCGCCGATCCAGCTGCGGTTGATCCGCGACCAGAGCCTGATCTGCGAGGTCTCCGACGGCAGCAGCACCTCCCCGCACGTCCGACGGGCGCTGGAGACCGACGAGGGCGGGCGCGGGCTCTACATGGCGGCGCAGCTGGTCGCCCGCTGGGGCACGCGCTACCACCCGCGCGGCAAGACCATCTGGACCGAGCAGCCCCTGCCCGAGCAGCTGACATCGCGCGGCTGTCAGCCCTTGCGGCCGACCGCGCCGTAGAACGCCGTGGTGGTGTAGATGACGTCGTCGGTGATCTCGTCGGTCGGCCGCCACCGGGGCACCGAGACCAGGCCCGGGTCCACCAGCTCGAAGTCGCCGAAGAACTGCGCGATGCGGTCCTTGGGGCGCAGCGTCAGGCCGAGGTGGCGCGCTTGTAGACGTCGGTGATCCGCTCCGAGGCTCTGGCGGTCTCCGGGGCCCTGGTGTCGCCGCCGGTGCCGTGGGAGATCGCCAGGAAGCTGCCCGAGGGCAGCGCGTCGCGCAGCAGCTTGGTGATGGCGTCGGGGTTCTCCTCGTCCCGGATGAAGTGCAGCACGGCGACCAGGATCAGGCCGACCGGCCTGTCGAAGTCGATGGCGGCGCGGACCTTGGGGTGGGCCAGGATCGCGGCGGGGTCGCGCAGGTCGGCCTGGATCACGGTGGTGGCGCCCTGCCCGTGGCCGGCCATCAGGGCGCGGGCGTGGGTGAGCACGATCGGGTCGTTGTCCACGTAGACGACCCGGGCCGCCGGGTTGGTCTGCTGGGCCACCTCATGGGTGTTGCCGACCGCGGGGATGCCGGTGCCGATGTCGAGGAACTGGGTGATCCCCTGCTCGGCGAGGAACCGGATCACGCGGCCGAGGAAGGCCCGGTTGGCGCGGGCGAAGTCCCGGGCGTGCACGCCCGCGGCGATGACCTTCTCCGCGGCCTCCCGATCGGCGGGGAAATTGTCCTTTCCGCCCAAGTAGTAGTCGTACATCCGGGCCGGGTGCGGGACCGAGGTGTCGATGGGCGGTGGCACCCAGTCCTCGGCGCTCGTCGAGCCCAGGGCGTCCCCCGAGAACATATCTCCAGTCATCGGCGGCAACTCCCCCGTCAGCAGGCCACGCTCAGCAGTGATCACACCATAGGGAGCATCCCAACCTGTGCGTGCCGAAATCGAGAAACCGGTGCCTGACAGCAGGCTAGTTGGTGGGCAATCGGAGTGCCGCGTTCCTCGAATGACTTCTCCCGGCAAGGGCAGGGTCGCACCGACCGCCCCCGCCGGGGCGACCGCGCGCAACGACATGGCGATCGCCGCCATGGTGCCGGGCATCGTGGCGGCACTGACGTTCTGGACCGTGGTCCGACCAGGCCCGCACCGCCCGCGCCAAGAACTACACCCGCTGACCCGACCGCACGCGGATCACACCCGGCCTGCGCTACCCCTGCCGCCGGTCCTCGACGGCGCCTGCCAGGGTGTCGGCGAGCGGCGGCAGCAGCGGGAAGTGGCAGGCCGCGGTGTGGCCGGTGCCGAACCGGCGCAGCGCGGGCTCCTCCTCCGCGCAGCGCTCGCGGGCCAGCGGGCAGCGGGTGCGGAAGCGGCAGCCCGAGGGCGGGTCGACCGGGCTGGGCAGTTCGCCGCTGATCCCGGCGCCGCGCTTGGCCCGCTCCAAGGCCGGATCCGGCACCGGGACGGCCTTCAACAGCCCGGCGGTGTAGGGGTGGGCGGCCCGCAGATGGATGTCGTCGGCGCTGCCGACCTCCACCATCCGGCCCAGGTACATCACGCCGATCCGATCGGCGAGGTAGCGGACCACCGCCAGGTCGTGCGAGATGACGATGTAGGAGAGGCCGTGCGCGGCCTGCAGCCGGTTCATCAGATTCAGCACCTGGGCCCGGACGGACACGTCCAGCGCGGAGACCGGTTCGTCGGCGACGATCAGCTTCGGGGTGAGCGCGAGGGCGCGGGCGAGGCCGATCCGCTGGCGCTGGCCGCCGGAGAACTCGTGCGGGTACAGCTCCGCCCCGCGCTCGGGCAGGCCGACCTCGGCGAGCAGTTCGGCGACCCGGGCCTTCTGCTGGCGCGCGGTGCCGATGCCCTGGATCTGCAGCGGTTCGCGCAGGATGCTGCCGACCCGCATCCGCGGGTCGAGCGAGGAGAACGGGTCCTGGAACATCATCTGCAGGTCGCGGCGGCGCCGGCGCAGCTCACCGCCGCGCAGCCGGTGAGGTCGGTGCCGTCCAGGGTGACGGTGCCGGCGTCGGGCCGGTCCAGGCCGACCAGCAGCCGGCCGAGCGTGGTCTTGCCGCAGCCCGACTCGCCGACCAGGCCGAAGGTCTCGCCGGGGCCGAGGGTGAGCGAGACGCCGGACAGGGCGTGCACCACGCGACGGCCGCGGCCGGGCAGCCGGTTCCCGCGCACGGCGAACTCCCGGACCAGGTCCCGGGCTTCGAGCAGCGGCGGCCGGTCGGTGACCGGCAACGGCGGCTCGGCGGGACGCGGCGCCATGACCGGGCGCGGCACCACCGCGGTGGCCCCGGTCGGCAGCGGTCCTTCGGTCGGATGCCAGCAGGCGTAGCGGTGGCTGTCCGGGCCGGTGAGCTCCGGTTCCTTGTCCCGGCACCGGTCGGTGACGTAGCGGCAGCGCTCGGCGAACCGGCATCCGCCCGGCGGGGCGGTGAGGTCCGGGGGCATGCCGGGGATGGTGGGCAGCTCCCTGGCCGGGTCCTGGTCCAGCCGCGGCACGGAGGCCAGCAGGCTCTGGGTGTAGGGGTGGCGCATGCCCTGGAACAGGCGGTCGGTGCCGGTGCTCTCGGCGATGCGCCCCGCGTACATGACGTTGACCCGGTCCGCGTGGCCCGCGGTGACGCCCATGTCATGGGTGATCAGGATCATCGCCATGCTGAGCCGGCTGCGCAGTTCCGCCAGCAGGGCGAGGATCTGCGCCTGGATGGTGACGTCCAGGGCGGTGGTGGGTTCGTCGGCGATCAGCACCCGGGGCTCGTTGGCCAGGGCCATCGCGATCAGCACCCGCTGCCGCAGGCCGCCGGACAGCTGGTGCGGGTAGTCCTTCAGCCGTTCGCGGGGGTGCGGCAGGCCGACCAGGCCGAGCATCTCGACCGCCCGTTCGGCCGCCTCGGCCCGGCTGCAGCCGCGGTGCAGCAGCACGGGTTCGGCGACCTGGTGGCCGATGGTCTTGGTGGGGTCCAGCGAGCTCATCGGGTCCTGGAAGACCATCGCGATGTCATTGCCGCGCACCTGACGCAGTTCGCGTTCGGGCAGCCCGACCAGCTCGCGTCCGTCCAGCAGCACCGAGGAGCCGCCGACCAGCGCGCCGCCGGGCGGCAGCAGGCCCATCAGCGAGAGACCGGTCATCGACTTGCCGCAGCCGGACTCGCCGACCAGGCCCAGGGTCTCGCCGGCCTCCAGGGTGAAGGAGACGTCGTCCACGGCCCGGACCACCCCGCGGCGGGTGGTGATGTGGGTGGTGAGGTTCCTGACCTCGAGCAGGGGTGGCATGGGTGTGGTCCTCGGATCATCCGTTGCGGCAGTCAGGTGGAATGAAAGTCAGCGCTGTTGCAGCCGGACGTCCAGGGCGTCGTGGATGGCGTCGCCGATCAGGTTGAACGCCACCACCGTGGTGATCAGGATCACCGCGGGCGGATACACCAGCCACCAGTAGCCGTCGTACAGGGAGTTGAGCCCGGCCGAGAGCATGGTGCCCCAGTCGGCGTGGGGCGGCGGCAGACCGAGCCCGAGGAAGCTGAGGGCGGACAGGGTGAGGATCGAGTCGGCGATGGTGAAGGTGCCGCTGACGATGATCACCCCGGCCGCGTTGGGCACCAGATGGCGCAGCACGATCCGCCGCCCGGTGCCGCCCATCATCCGCGCCGCCTGGACGAACTCCCGGGTGCGCAGGCCGAGTACCTCGCCCCGGACCAGCCGCGCCGCCCCGAGCCAGGAGAGCAGGGACAGCAGCAGCACGATGCCCCAGAGGGTGGGGGTGAACATACTGACCATGATCAGCAGCAGCACGATGCCGGGGATGGCGAGGAAGGTGTCGATGATCCGCATCATCACCGCGTCGACGATGCCGCCGAGATACCCGGCGATCGCGCCGTAGAGGGTGCCGAACACGGTCGTGGTGAGCGCCACCGCGAACCCGAGTTCCAGCGAGGACCGGCCGCCGGTCATCAGCCGCCCCAGCACGTCGTACCCGGAGGCGTCGGTGCCGAGCGGATGCCCGCCGCCGGGCGGGAGTTGGGCCAGGTCCAGTTGCACGGTGACCTGGTCGGTCCGGTAGATCAGCGGCCCGATGAAGCAGAACGCGGCGATCACCGCGACCATGACCAGGCCGACCAGGGCCCGCCGGTTGCGGAGGAACGCGCCCGGCGACAGCCGTCCGGAGCCGCGCGGCGCGGTCGCGGTCCGCACGGGTTCGGGTTCGGGTTCGGGTTCGGGTTCGGTGACAGCGAGGGGCTCAAGCGTCGACATAGCGGATCCGGGGGTCGAGGAGGCTGTAGGCGATGTCGGCGAACAGGCTGCCGAGGACGGTGGCCACCCCGACCACCAGGGTCGACCCGAGCATGATCGGGTAGTCCTTGCTGGTGGCGGCCTGGTAGAAGAGCAGCCCCATGCCGGGGTAGTTTGAACACCGACTCGGCGATCACCGCGCCGGCCACGATGCCCGGAGCCATCAGCCCCAGCACGGTGATCACCGGCAGCAGCGAGTTGCGCAGCACGTGCCGGCTCAGCACCAGTCGTTCCGGCAGCCCCTTGGAACGGGCGACCTGGACGTAGTCCTGGGCCAGGGTGCTGATGGCCGAGGACCGCATGTACCGGCTGAAGCCGGCCACGCTGACCAGGGTCAGCGTGACCACCGGCAGCACCAGGGCGCGCGGGTCGGCCAGGATTCCGCCGACCGACTCCGCCTGCGGGGCCTCGGAGGGCAGCAGGTGCAGTTGCACCGAGAACACCGCGATCAGCAGCAGGGCGAAGAAGAAGTCCGGCATCGAGTACAGCACGAAGGAGACGACGGTCATCACGTGGTCGGCGATCCGGCCCCGGCGTACCGCCTGGAAGATCCCCATCGGCAGCGCAACCGCGAGCGCGAGCAGGGTGGACAGCCCCAGCAGCACGGCGTCGCGCGGCAGTCGCTGCGCGATCAGCGTGGACACCGGCTGGTTGAGGGCGTAGGACGTGCCGAAGTTTCCTTCGGCCGTCTGCTTCACAAAGCTGACGAACTGCGCCGCCAACGGCCGGTCCAGGCCGTTGGCAGCGTTGAAGACGGCGATCCGCTCGGCGGTGGCCCGGGTCCCGAGGGTGGCCCGGGCGGCGCTGCCGGGAACGAGGTGGATCATGACGAACGTCAGGATCATGACGCCGATCACCACCACGAGCGCCTCGCCGGTCCGGCGGATGAGGTAGGCGGTCACCGGGCGCCCGTCATGAGGTGTAGGCCCAGTCTTCGAAGTTCTGTCCGCCGGAGAACGGGTTCAGCGGGACGATGCCCTGCAGGTTCTTCCGGTAGACCAGGATGCCCTCACGCAACGGCAGCCAAAGCCAAGGGAGTTGGTTGGCCGCATAGTCCTCGTAGGCGGTGAACGCGGCAGCCGAGGAGCCGTACTCGGTGGCCTTGATCAGCTGGTCCATCTTCGGGTCGGAGTAGCCGCCGGAGTTGTTGTAGCCGCCGGTGTCGAAGAACCCGGTGCCGTTGGGGTAGAGCGGGTACGGGTCGTAGCCGAACTCCGCCAGCTGCCAACCGCAACCGGACGCCGGGTGCGAGGCCGCGGTGCAGGTGCCGATGGTGCTGATCAGCGTGTTGAACGGCTCCGACTTCAGGTTGATGGTGATGCCCGCCTGGGCCTCGGAGGACTTGATGGCGGCGTTCTGCTCGTCCGTGGTGGCCCGGCCGGAGGAGTACACCAGGCTGAAGGTCAGGGCCTGGCCTGCGGTGATGCCCTCGCCGCACTGCGCGGGGCCGGTGCCGGGGCTGGCGCAGGTGGTCGTCCCGCCCGGGGTGACCTTCCAGCCGTGCGACTGCAGCAGCGACGTCGCCTTGGCCGGGTCGTAGGGGTAGGGTCCGCCCGCCTTCTCCAGCGGCGAGGCCCAGGCCCCGGTGGCCTTGACCGGCACCGGTCCGTTGCCGGGGTCCGCGTAGCCGTTGTAGACCTTGGAGACGATCTGGTTGCGGTCGATCAGGGACTCCAGCGCCTGCCGGACGTACAACTGCCGGAGCGGGGCCCCGACCTGGGCGTTGTAGAGGTTGGGCTCGATCTCGGCCACGCCGGGGATGGGCACGCTGGCGATCGCGTAGCCGCTCGACTCCAGCGCCTGCGCCTGCTTGATGTCGTTCAGCGGCAGCGACGCCACGTCCAGGGAACTGCCCGAGCGCAGGGCGTTGATCTCGGGGGTGTCCGAGGTGAAGGGCGTGTAGACGACCTTGCTGACGGTCGCCTTGCTCCCGGAGTACGCCGCGTTGGGCACATAGCTGTAGTAGCCGTTGCTGCGGAACTCGGACAGCTTCCAGGGCCCGTCGACGACCTGCCAGAGCGGGTTGGTGGTGAAGGCGGTGGTCTTGGCGCCCTCCTTCTGCAGGTAGGCGTAGACCGCCTTGGCGCCGGCGGTGGTGGTGTCGTTGTCGCCGACCGCGCCGTCGGCCGAGGTCTTGTCCCAGGCGTGCTGGGGCAGCAGCGGGATGGTGCTGAGCACGTCGTCGGTGTAGAAGTCCGGGTTGTACGCCTGGGTGAGGTCCAGCACCACGGTGTGGGCGTCCGGGGTGGACACCTTGGCGACGTCCTCGGGGAAGAGTCCGACCAGGTGGGCGTTCCAGTTCTTGGCGTTGGCCTTCAGCAGGTTGTAGACAAAGGTGAAGTCCCGGCTGGTGACCGGCTGGCCGTCGGACCAGTTCCAGCTCTTCAGGGTGATGGTGATCCGCTTGTCGTCATTCGAGTAGACAAGTGAGCTGAACAGGCTCTTGTCCTTGTTCACCACCGAGTCGCCGCCGCTGCCGGCGTACACCAGGTACGGCCACAGCGGCTGGGTGAGGTTGACGTTGTAGCCGTTCTGGTTGGTCGCCGGGGCCAGCGGGAAGATGAAGTCGGGCTGCGAGCCCACCTCCGCGATGGTCACCGTGCCGCCCTGTTTCACCGTGCCCTTGGTGGTGCTTGCGCTCTCGCCGTTGCTGATCGCCCCGTGACCACCGCCCCCGCCTCCGCTGCAGCCGACAGCGACCATGGCCAGGGCGGTCGCGCCTGCGGCGACTCTCAGTCGTTGGAAAGCACGCATCGTCGTCCTCATCTTCTCATCATGTCCATGCCAGGCTTTTGGGCATGGGAGTACCCATGGCCCGCCTGGTTCATGCCCCCGCCGACCCCTGGGCCGGGGCCGCCGCCTACGCGATCATGGTTCATTGATAGCAGTGGCCGACGGCCGCTCACAATGATTCAAATGTTGCAGGATTGCGAAATGTTCGGCGGCCGGGGCCCCGCGACGCCCAGGGAAAGCCAAAATATCCAACAAATCCAAGACTCAATCCACTCATCCTGCAACATATATTGACTTGGTGTCAGCGGTGGGGTTGAGTTCCAGACGCCTCACAGATGGACGCGGCGGCCGCCCTCCTGTCTGCAACGCCCCCCACCCAGGCACACCGAGGACGGAGACACCCATGCGTTCAGGAATCCCCCGACCAGTCAGCCGAAGGGCACGGAGGCTGGTCGCCGCGCTCACCGCGGCGACCGCGGCGATCACCGTGGCGCTGCTGCCGATGCCCGCGGCCCAGGCCCAGAACAACGGCGTCGGGCTCACCCCGGTGCTGGGCTGGAGCAGTTGGAGCTACGTCCGCAAGGCCCCGACCGCCGCGGTGATCGACGCCCAGGCCGACGCGATGAAGAGCAGCGGACTGGCGGCGGCCGGCTACCAGTACGTCAACATCGACGACTTCTACTACCAGTGCCCGGGCGGCCAGGGCCCCACCGTGGACCAGTACGGCCGGTGGGCCACCGACACCACCAAGTTCCCGGCGTCCGGCGGCACCGACGGCATCGCCGTGGTCGCGTCCCATGTGCACAGCGACGGGCTGAAGTTCGGGATCTACGTCACCCCGGGCATCTCCAAGCAGGCCGTCGCCCAGAACACCCCGATCCAGGGCACGAGTTACCACGCCGACGACATCGCGACCACCAGCGGTGAGAGCAACTACAACTGCGGCGGCATGGTCGGCATCGACTACAGCAAGCCCGGTGCGCAGGCGTTCATCAACTCCTGGGCCAACGAGTTCGCCTCCTGGGGCGTGGACTACGTCAAGATCGACGGGGTCGGCACCGGCGACGTCGGCGACGTCCAGGCCTGGTCGTCCGCGCTGCAGCAGACCGGCCGTCCGATCCGCCTGGAGCTGTCCAACAACCTCGCCATCGGCAGCGCGAGCACCTGGGCGCAGTACTCCAACGGCTGGCGCACCGGCGGCGACGTCGAGTGCTACTGCGGCGCGAACGGCAGCAGCTTCCCGCTGACCGACTGGGGCAACGTCCAGCAGCGCTTCGGCCAGGTCGCCGCCTGGCAGCCGGACGGCGGCCCCGGCGGGTTCAACGACTACGACTCGATCGAGGTCGGCAACGGCTCCAACGACGGGCTGACCGCGGCGGAACGGCAGTCGCAACTGAGCCTGTGGGCGATGGGGGCCTCACCGCTGATCCTCGGCACCGACCTGACCCATCTGGACGCGACCGACCTCGGCTACCTCAAGAACAAGGCCGTGCTCGCGGTGGACCAGGACGCCGTGGACGCCTCACGGATCGTCAACAACGGCAACCAGCAGGTGTACAGCAAGACCGAGTCGGACGGCAGCGTGCTCATCGGGCTGTTCAACTACTCGGGCAGCGCCAGCCAGACCGTCAGCGTCAACCTGGCCGCGGCCGGCATCACCACCTCGCCGACCGCCACCGACCTGTGGACGGCTCCTCGGTCGGCGCCATCAGCGGGACCTACAGCGTGAACCTCGGCCCCGGCGCCGTCCAACTGCTGCGGACCCCGCCCGGGACCAGCAGCGCCACCGAACTGGTCAGCACCGCCTCCGGCCGCTGCCTGGACGACCCCAACTCCAACGCCACCCCCGGCACCCTGCAGGAGGTCTGGGACTGCCACCACGGCGCCAACCAGAGTTGGACCTACTCCGGCGGCACGATCCGATCGCTGGGCCTGTGCCTGGACGCCTTCAACCAGGGCACCACGTCCGGCACCAACGTCGACCTCTACACCTGCAACGGCCAGTCCAACCAGCAGTGGACCCAGAACGCCAACGGCACCATCACCGGCGTCCAGTCGGGCCTGTGCCTGGACGTCAAGGGCGGCGGCGCCAGCGCCAACGGCACCGGCGTGGAGCTCTGGACCTGCAACGGCGGCAGCAACCAGAAGTGGACCAAAGCCTGACGCCATGACGTCGCACTGAACCCCGGCCGGCCGGTACCGCCCCCAGCGCGGTGCCGGCCGTCTGGGATCATGGCGCGATGGAACGGATCCGGCGGACGGAGACCTCGTGCTGGAACCGCTAGGCATACCGGCGGAACTGGAGCAGCTGTACGTCGTCCTGATCGCCGACCCGGGCAGTTCCGCGGCCTCGCTGGCCCAGCGCACCGGGCTGCCGGTGGACACCGTGCTCACCCGGCTCGACCTGCTGACCGCACAGGGCCTGGTCGTCGACGAGGGCATTCCCGGGTTCCCCGGCCACGGCCCCGGTGACCCGGCCCGCACCTTCCGGGCCAGCTCGCCCTCGGTGGCGCTGGCCCCGCTGCTGCTGCGTCAGCGCACCGCCCTGGAGGAGACCGGCGCGGGTGTGGCGGCCCTGGCCGAGCAGTTCCGCAGTGCCGCCTCCCGGGCGGCCGGCGGCGTCGTCGAAGTGGTCTACGGGCCGGTCGGCGTCCGGCACCGCTTCGCCCAGCTCCTGGAAGGCGCCCGGCACGAGGTGCTGATCTTCGCCCCCGAGGCGGTGGTCGCGGTGGACCGCAGCACCGCGGACCCGATGGAGCGCGACGCACTGCGCCGGGGTGTCTCCTTCCGTACCGTGCTCGCGCTGCGGCACCTCGACGCGCCGGGCATGCTGGACGACGTCCGCCAGGCCCTGACCGACGGCATGCAGGTGCGGGTGGCCGAGGCGATCCCGATGCGGCTGCTGATCTCCGACCGGGCCAACGCCATGCTGCCGCTGTCCCTCAAGGAGGAGGACAACCCGGGCGACGCCCTGGTGGTCCATGGAACCGCCCTGGTGCAGGCCCTGGTGCTGCTGTTCGAACGGTACTGGGACAGCGCCCAGCCGCTTCGACTGTCCGTCAGGGCCGAGGTCCGGCGCCTGGTCCGGCAGGGGCCGACCGCCCAGGACCAGGAGATCCTGGCGCTGCTCGGCCTGGGGTTGGCCGACCGGCGGATCGCCGCGCAGCTGGAGCTGTCCCTGCGCACCGTGGAACGCAGGATCCGCGCGCTGCTGGACCTGGCGCAGGTGGAGAGCCGGTTCCAGCTCGGCCTGCACGCGGCGAAGCACGGATGGATGAGCCAGGGGACCGACACGCCGTCACCCTGATCCACCGTCATCCGGCAGGTCACCGCCATGTCGGTAAACCGCCAGGTAAGAGGTGTTCAGGAGAAACACACCTGCCCCAAGAATGTCCTTCATTCTCTGTTGACCACACAGACCACGGAGGGCACGACTTGCCATCCCCCACGCGTCGTCGACCTGTGCTGACAACCGTCGGCACGGTCCTGGCAGTGCTCGCGGCGACCCCGACGCTCGCACACGCCGGCACCACCCCGTCCGCCCACCACCCCGCAGCGGCGTCCGCCACCGCCGGCGCAGCCGGTGCCTCCGCCGCCGCCAAGCCCCGCACGGTCACCCTGATCACCGGCGACCGGGTCACCGTGACCGCCCTGGCGGACGGCAAGTCGGCGGCGACGGTGGTGCGGCCCAAGAACCTGACCGGCGGCGTGCAGACCCAGACCGTCGGCAAGGACCTGTACGTCTATCCCACCGAGGCGCTGCCGTATGTCGCGGCCGGAGTGCTGGACCAGCGGCTGTTCGACGTCACCGGACTGATAGCCGACGGCTACGACGACGCGGGCAGCACGAGCCTGCCCCTGATCGTGCAGTACGGAGCCCCGGGCGCCGCCGCCAAGGCCGCGCCCGCCCTGCCGGGCCTGACCGTCCGCGGGACGCTGCCCTCGATCGGCGGCGCCGCCGAGTCCGCCGCGCTGGCGCAGACCTCCCGGCTGTGGCAGCAGCTCGCGCCCACGGCCGCGCTGACCCGGGCGAAGGCGCTGTCGGCCAAGGTCGCCCCGCTGAGCCCGCAGGCCCGGCAGCAGGCCGTCGCGGCCAACCCGGTGTTCGGCTCCGGCATCAGCCGGATCTGGCTGGACGGCAAGGTCAAGGCCACCCTCGCGGACAGCACCGCGCAGATCGGCGCCCCCGACGCCTGGAACGCGGGCGTCGACGGCAAGGGCGTCGACGTCGCCATCCTGGACACCGGGGTCGACGCGGGCCACCCCGACTTCGCCGGGCAGATCGCCGCCTCGCAGAGCTTCGTACCGGGCGAGGACACCACCGACCGGGTCGGCCACGGCACCCACACCGCCTCCACCATCGCCGGCACCGGCGCCGCCTCCGACGGCAAGGAGAAGGGCGTGGCCCCCGGCGCCAAGCTGCTGGTCGGCAAGGTCCTGGACGACACCGGCTACGGCGACGAGTCCTGGGTCATCGCCGGGATGCAGTGGGCCGCCCAGACCGAGCACGCCCGGGTCATCAGCATGAGCCTGGGCTCCGCCGACCCCAGCGACGGCACCGACCCGCTGAGCCAGGCCGTCAACGACCTGAGCGCCGCCACCGGCTCACTGTTCGTCATCGCCGCCGGCAACAGCGACGCGGCAGGGATCGGCGCCCCCGGCGCCGCCACCTCCGCGCTCACCGTCGGCGCCGTCGACTCCAGCGACGCGCTCGCCTACTTCTCCAGCTGGGGCCCGCGGCTGACCGACGGCGGCCTCAAGCCCGAGATCACCGCCCCCGGCGTGGACATCCTGGCCGCCCGCTCGCAGTACACCGACGGCTCCGGTCCCTACGTGACCATGAGCGGCACCTCGATGGCGACCCCGCATGTCGCGGGCGCCGCCGCACTGCTGGCCGAGCAGCACCCCGACTGGACCGGTCAGCAGCTCAAGGACGCGCTGGTCAGCACCAGCCGGCTGACCCCCGGCATCGCGCTGACCCAGGGCGGCGCCGGACGGGTGGACGCCAAGGCCGCCGTGCTGGGCGGCATCGACGCCTCCGCCACCGCCTGGTCCGGCTACTACCCCTGGCCCAACGCGGGCGCCAAGCCCACCGCCCAACCGGTCAGCTACACCAACACCGGCGACAGCGCGGTCACCCTCGACCTCGCGGTCAAGGCCGCCGACGCCGACGGCAGCGCCGCCCCCGCGGGCATCTTCACCCTGTCCGCGCCGACCGTCACCGTCCCCGCGCACGGCACCGCTTCGGTGACCGTCACCGGCGACCCGGCCGCGGCGGGCCCCGGGGTCACCGACGGCCAACTGGAGGCCACCGACTCCACCGGCGCGGTGCTCGCGCACACCCTGGTCGGCATCGACCGCGAGGACGAGCGCTACAACCTCACCGTCAAGGCCACCGACCGCACCAGCGCCCCGCTGTCGGGCGTCGCGGTGGTCTACCGCACCGGCGACGAGTACCCCACCCAGATCGAGATCCCGGCCAGCGGTTCGCTGAGCCTTCGGCTGCCCAAGGGCGAGTACTCCGTCCTGATGTACGCCGACCTTCCCGGCGCGGCGGGCCCGGACGACCTGGGCCTGGGCGTCCTCTCGGTGCCGCAGCTGCAACTTGACCGGAACCGGGAGGCCGACCTGGACGCCCGCAAGGCCCACCTGGTCTCCTCGGTGGTGCCGCAACCCGCGGAGAACCAGCTGACCCGGGTCGAGTGGAACCGGGTCGCGGGCGGCAGCGCCTTCAATGAGAACTTCCTGCTCCCGCCCGCCTACACCAGCGTCTGGGCCCAGTCCACGGCCAAGGTCACCAGCGGCAGCTTCCAGTTCGACACCCGCTGGCGCAAGGCCGCCCCGCTGCTGACGGTCACCGCCGCCCAGGCCCGGTTCCCCAGCGAGAGCTTCCCTGATCTGCTGGTCCAGCCCGGCAGCACCATGCTCCCGGCCGGCCGCACCCAGCTGGGCGTGGTCTATGCCGGGCTGGGCACCACCGCGGACTACGCCGGGCTGAACGCCAAGGGCAAGGCCGTGGTGGTGTCGTACGACCGGCAGGCCGACCCCACCACCCAGTTCGGCGTCGACTCGGCCCAGGCCGCGGCGGCGGCCAAGGCCGGAGCCAAGCTGCTGCTGGTGGTCAATGACAACGTCGGGCGCCTGAACGACTGGTACGGCAGCGCCGACTTCAGCGCCAACAGCCCCATCGAGGTGGCGAGCCTGCAGCCGGGTGAGGGAGCCTCGCTGATCTCGGCGACCACCCGTCCCGGGCTGAAGCTGACCGTCGGCTCGACGCCCTCCTCCCCCTATGTCTACGACCTGGTGGAGCGTCATGACGGCGCCGTCCCGGCCGGTGATCTGACCTACCGCCCCAAGCAGAGCGACCTGGCCCGGGTCGACTCCCGCTTCGGCGGCCCGACCACCGCCACCGGCGACGAGGGCCGCTACGACATGCAGGACTTCGACCAGTACGGCGTCGGTTTCCAGACGCTCCAGGCCCTGGGGACCACCCGCACCGACTGGGTCACCCCCGGCAACGGCACGTTCTCCTGGTACGACGAGGCCGACAACGCCGCGGTCCAGGAGCGCTCGCTGATCACCCCGGCGGTCAAGGGCGCCCGCACCGGCAGCGACTGGTTCCTGGCCGCGTTCCGCCCCCGCCTGAACGAGAGTCAGGGGCTCCCCGACCGGCAGGACGACTTCATGTCGCTCAACGTCCCCGGCTGGGGCGACTCGGGCACCGGCCACGACGGCTTCGACCAGAACCTCTGGGGCGAGGGCGACCAGCTCCACGAGACGGTGACGCTCTATCAGGGCAGCAAGAACCTCGGCTCCACGCTCTACCAGCAGCTGAACGTCGACCTGCCCAGCGGCGACCCGCTGCCCTACCGCCTGGTCGCGGCGACCAGCCAGAGCGGTGTGCTGCCCAACTCCCCGGCGTCACGCACCGAATGGGGCTTCACCTCGGGCACCAGCACGGTGCTGCTGCCGCTGATCCAGCTCGACTACGGCCTCCCCACCGACCTCAACGGGGACGTGCCCCGCAGCACCACGCTCACCCTGGCCGCCTCCCAGCTCGCCGGAGTGACCGGCGGCGGCACCATCAACGGCGCCACCCTGCAGGTCTCCTACAACGACGGCTCCGACTGGGTGGCCACCACCCTGAAGAAGCAGGCCGACGGCAGCTGGACCACCGCCCTCAAGGCACCCAGGTCCGCTGCCTTCCTCTCGCTGCGCGCCACCGCCAAGGACTCGGCAGGCAACACCGTCAGCCAGACCGTGCTGCGCGCCTACGGCCTGCGCTAGCCACCCCGGTGGCTCCCCCGGTCGGCCGGGCAGCACTGCCCGGCCGACCCGCACCGACCTCCCGACCCACCGCACCCCCTGGAGTCCTCATCACTGCCACCCTGCCCTCCCGCGCGACCCGCGGGCGGATACTCGGCGCCGCCGCCGCAGCCCTGGCCCTGGCCGCCGGAGCCCTCGGCGCTGCCGCCCCCTCCCAGGCCGCGCCGCAGCACAAGTCCCGCGCCCTGGCCGGCACCCACCCGGCCTGGGCCGCCCCCTCGGTCGACGCCGGAGCGCTCCCGGCCGGCACCTCCCTCACCGCCCGGGTCTACTTGGCCGGTCAGGACCCGGCCGGACTGGCTGCCTACGCCAAGGCCGTCTCCACCCAGGGCACCCCCCAGTACGACGCCTTCCTCAGCCCGGCCCAGGCCCAGCAGCGCTTCGGCGCCACCCCCCAGCAGGTCGCCGCGGTCCGCGCCTGGCTCACCGGCGCGGGGCTGAAGGTCACCGCGACCACCGCCCACTACCTCCAGGCCACCGGCACCGCCGCGGCCCAGGCCAAGGCCTTCGGCACCGGCATCCACCAGTACCGGGTCCACGGCAGGCTCCAGCACGCTCCGGTCGCCAACGCCGTGCTGCCCGCCTCGGTGTCCGCCGCCGTCCTCGGCGTCACCGGCCTGAGCAGCACCGCCCCGGCTGCCAAACCCCAGTCCGTCTCGGTGCGCAGCAGCCTGGACCCGGCCGGCGCCAAGCCCGGGAGCACGACCTTCCCCACCACCGCGACCTGTTCCGCGTACTGGGGCCAGCAGAAGGTCGCCAAGGGCCTGGGCCCGGCCACCTACGCCCCGAACACCCCCTACGACCAGTGCTCGCTGGCGCCCTCTCAGCTGCGCAAGGCCTATGGCATCACCGCCTCGGGCCTGACCGGCAAGGGCGCCACGGTCGCGATCGTGGACGCCTACGGCTCCCCCACCATGGCCGAGGACGCCGACCGGTTCGCCACCCTGCACGGCGACAAGGCGTTCAAGCCCGGCCAGTACACCGAGGTCGTCGACCAGTCGCAGTGGAACAGCCAGGACGCCTGCGGCGGCCCCGAGGGCTGGGCCGGGGAGGAGGCCCTGGACGTGGAGATGGTCCACGGCCTGGCCCCGGCCGCCGGCGTGGTCTACGTCGGCGCGAACTCCTGCTCCGACCAGGACCTGCTCGCCGCCCTGGCCACCGTCGTGGACCAGCACCTGGCCGACGTGGTCTCCAGCTCCTGGGGCGAGATCATGCACTCCGGCGCCAACGGTGACATGGACCCGGGCCTGATCGCCGCCTATGAGCAGATCTTCCAGCAGGGCGCCATCGAGGGCGTCGGCTTCGACTTCTCCGCGGGCGACTGCGGCGACTCCTCCCCCGCGGCGGCCGCCACCGGCGTCAACTGCGACCCCGGCACCACCCGGGCCCAGGCGAACTTCCCCGACTCCGACCCCTGGGTCACCGCCGTCGGCGGCACCGCCCTGGGCACCGCCGACAAGTCCGGCAGCTACGGCTTCGAGACCGACATGGGCACCCTGCGCTCCTCGCTCACCCCGGACGGCACCGCCTGGTCGCCGATGCCCGGCTCCTTCTACTTCGGCGGAGGCGGCGGCACCAGCGAGGACTTCGCCCAGCCCTGGTACCAGAACGGGGTCGTCCCCAAGTCGCTGTCCGGCACCCTGATGACCGGCGCCAAGGCCTCCTCGGCCCGGCGGGTCACCCCCGACGTGGCGATGAACGGCGACCTCTACACCTCGGTGCTGGTCGGCATGTCCGACGGCGCCCCCTACAGCGAAGGCGGATACGGCGGCACCAGCGTGGCCGCACCCGAGTTCTCCGCCCTGCAGGCCGACGCCATCCAGGCCCGCAGGGGCACCCCGATCGGCTTCGCCAACCCCTCCCTCTACCAGCGCGCCGGAACCAAGGACTTCCACGACGTGGTCGACCGGGCCGCGGCGAAGAACAAGGCGCCGCTGGACTCGGTGACCGACTTCGGCCTCCTCAACGGCACCCTGCACATCGGGCTGGTCGCCTTCGGCGAGGACACCACCCTCAACGCCGTGAAGGGCTACGACAACGCCACCGGCGTCGGCTCCCCCACCCTCGCCTACCTCACCTCCTTCGAGTAGCAGCCCGCGGCAGCGCGCAACGGCGCGCTGCCGCGAACTGTCGCACCGCGGGTCGGTATCGTCCGCGGTAACCGATCAGCGGCAGAACGCCCCCACGGAGGAGTCACCATGACCGATCGCCGGCCCGGAACCGCGGGTCTCGCGCTGATGATCGGCGCTCTCGGGGTGGTCTTCGGCGACATCGGCACCAGTCCGATCTACACCCTGCAGACCGTGTTCGACCCGAACGACCCGCACCCGGTCCCGGTCTCCACCGGGAACGTCTACGGGGTGGTCTCGCTGGTGTTCTGGTCGGTGGTGATCATCGTCCTGGTCACCTACGTCCTGCTGGCGATGCGCGCCGACAACGACGGTGAGGGCGGCATCATGGCGCTGATCACCCTGCTGCGACGGTCCGCCTCCTCCCGGGGGCGGCGGACCACCGCCGTGCTGGCGGCGCTGGGCATCTTCGGCGCCTCGCTCTTCTTCGGCGACAGCATGATCACTCCGGCCATCTCGGTGCTGTCCGCGATGGAGGGCCTGAAAGTGGTCCAGCCCTCGCTGGACAGCGTGGTCGTGCCCGGCACGGCGGCCATCATCGTGGTGCTCTTCCTGGTCCAGCGGCGCGGCTCGGGGGCGGTGGGCCGGCTGTTCGGCCCCGTGATGATCGTCTGGTTCACCGTCATCGGCGCCTGCGGGGTGAACGGGATCGTCGACCACCCGCAGATCCTGCGCGCGCTGTGGCCGAGCTACGCCCTCGGTTTCCTGGTCGGCCACTTCGGCACCGCGTTCTTCGCCCTGGCCGCGGTCGTGCTCGCGGTCACCGGCGCGGAGGCGCTCTACGCCGACATGGGCCACTTCGGCCGCCGCTCGATCACCCGCGCCTGGCTGTTCCTGGTCTTCCCCGCCTGCGTGCTGAGCTACCTCGGCCAGGGCGCGCTGATCCTCGCCGACCCGCACAACATCAGCAGCCCGTTCTTCCTGCTCGCCCCGGGCTGGGGTCGACTGCCGCTGGTGATCCTCGCCACCGCGGCCACCGTGATCGCCTCCCAGGCGGTGATCACCGGCGCGTACTCGGTCGCCTCCCAGGCGGCCCAGCTCGGCTATCTGCCCAGGCTGCGCATCACCCACACCTCCGAGTCCACCGTGGGCCAGATCTACGTCCCCTGGATCAACTGGCTGCTGATGGTCTCCGTGCTCACCCTGGTCTTCGCCTTCCGCAGCTCCGCCGCGCTGGCCTTCGCCTTCGGCATGGCCGTCACCGGCACCATCACCATCACCACCCTGCTGTTCTTCTACATCGCCCGCTCACGCTGGAACACCCCGGTGTGGCTGATCGCCGTCGGCGCGACCCTGCTGCTCACGGTGGACCTGCTGTTCGTGGCGGCCAACGTGACCAAGCTCGTCCACGGCGCGTGGCTGCCGCTGCTGATCGGATTCACCGCGTTCACCGTCATGACGACCTGGCAGCGCGGGCGACAGATCGTCACCGCGGAGCGGGAACGGCACGAGGGCCCGCTGCGTCAGTTCGTCGACCGGCTGCACTTCCGGGAGATCCCGGCGGCCCGGGTGCCCGGCACCGCCGTCTTCCTGAACCGGGGCGCGCGGACCACGCCGCTGGCCATGCGGGCCAATGTCGAGCACAACCACGTGCGGCACGAGCAGGTGGTGATCCTCTCCATCGAAACCGAGACCGTGCCCCGCGTCCCGGCCGAACAACGGGTCACCGTCGACAACCTCGGCTACGGCGAGGACGGCATCATCCACGTCACCGCCCGCTTCGGCTACATGGAGACCCCGGACGTGCCGGCCGCCCTGGCCCTGCTCGACCCCGCCGTCACCGAGGGGCAGTTGCAACTCGACCAGGCGTCCTACTTCCTGTCGAAGATCGAGCTCCGCAGCGGCCAGGCCCCGACCATGGCCCGGTGGCGCAAGCACCTGTTCATCGCCACCTCCTACATCGCCGCCGACGCCGCCGAGTACTTCGGTCTCCCTCAGGACCGCACCGTCATCATGGGCTCCCACATCGAGGTGTGACAGGCTCCTCGCCCCACCTCACAGCGCGAGTTCGACCTCGTACACGGTCTCCACCGGGCGGAAGCCGAAGCGCTGGTTCACCGACCGCATGGCCTCGTTGGAGTTCGCCGTCCAGGTGTGCACCTGCCGGGACCGCGGAAAGTGCTGCGCCAACTGCCGCAGGTTGGCGGCCTTCGCCAGGGTGGACAACCGGTGCCCCCGGTGGGCCCGCAGGACGAAGGTGTTGTCCTGCACGACGTCCTCGCCGGGGCCGCCGGTCACGAACATGGTGCTGTAGCCGACCGGGCTGTCCGCCGAGTCCAGCACCAGGCTGGTGACCAGGCGGTACCCCTGGTCGAGGAGCCGCTGCTGCGAGGCCAGGACGCGCTCGGCGTCGTGCACCACGGGTTCCCGGTCCACCTCGCCGGTGGGCACGTCCAACTCCATCAACGTCTGCATCTCGGCATAGGCCCCCAGCCACTCCTGCGGCGGCACCCCCGTCCAGCCGGATGCCCGGTAGCCGCCGGACCGCGGCCGCGCCTCCCGCTCCAGCCCGGCAATCCCCGCCTCGGACACCGGCAGCTCGAGCAGCAGCCGCCGCTGGGTGTGCACGGTGGTGAATCCGCGGCGCGCGGCGAAACGTCCGCCCGGACTGTCCAGCAGCGGGGTGTCCGCAACCGCGTTGACCGCAGCCGTGTTGACCGTACTGCCGACGACCGTCCTACCCTCGGCCCGGACCTCGGCGATCGCGGCATCGAACAGGGCCGCTCCGATGCCCCGATGCCGGACCCGGGGCAGCACACTCACCTCGATCGAGGCCGTATGCGTGTTGTCGCGACGAGGCAGCTCCAGCTGCGCCGTGCCCAGGCACTCGGCCCCCTCCCAAGCCCCGAGGGCGCGGCGATCGACGTACGGGTTGGCGTCGTTGCTGCGCAGCGAGGTCAGCACAGCCTGCTCCCCGATCACAAAGGGGCTGGTCAGCCCGGCAGAGCTGCCGATGCTCTGCGCCGCGTACCACTGCGCGGAGGTCACCTCGTCGTGCGGATCAAGACGGTGGATATCCATACCCGCACGATCACCACCGCACAGCCCGCACGCAAACGGTTTTCGCCGTGCGTCTGGTAGAACAACGGGGTGGATCCATTGACATGGGCTGTGACCTGGGAGAACGACATCCCGCTGGAGCGGCATGAGGCCCTCGCCGAGTTGCTGGCGAGGGTGTACCCCCAGCACGCCGAGCTGTTCAGCCGGGGACGGAGCTGGTCCGGGGCCCGCCCGGAGGCCAGGATCATCGGCAGCGCGGGCGACCGGCCCGTCGCCCATCTCGGACTGCTCCGTCGCTTCCTGCGGGTCGCCGACACCGACACCAGCCTGCTCGTCGGCGATGTCGGGCTGGTCGCGGTCGATCCCGACCTCCAGGGCCGGCGCGTCGGCAGCGCGCTGCTCGACCGCACCACCCGGGCGATGGCCGACCTCGCCCTGCCCTTCGGCTTCCTGACCTGCCGTCCCGAGGTCGTCCCGTTCTACCGCGGCGGCGGTTGGCAGCAGGTGGACGGACAGGTCACCCGAATGATCGACAACAACCACCGCCCCGAGGTCTACCACGGCCCGGCCCTGGTGCTCCCCGTGGCCGCCCCGTTGACCCACTGGCCGCACGGCCACACCGTCGACCGCAACGGCCTGGAGGTCTGACCACGGCGGCCCCGGGCGGTCGGCGTCACCGCCGACGGCCCCGGGCGGTCGGCGTCACCGCCGGACAGTGACACTCTGACGCCCGCTCAGGGCTGCAGCCCGCGGGAGATGGCGGCGAGCAGGCGCCGGCTCTGCTCATGGCCCTCGGCCGTGTCCGGGGTGCGCCACAGGCAGCTCATCAGGACCAGGACGTCGGCGGGGTCGAGCCCGGGGCGGATCGTTCCGTCGGCCGCCCCTGCGGCGAGCATCAGCGCGATGGCGCCCACGACCGGGCCGTAGGTCTCGTCGTTGACGGCCTCCTTGGTCGCCGCGTCCAGCGCGTCGCCGAGCCCGTGCTTGAGCCGAATGTACGAGGTCAGGCGCTCGAACCAGTGCCCCAGCGCGGACAGCGGCGACTGGCCGGCCAGCAGCTCGGGCGCGGAGTCGACCAGCCGCTGCACATCGTGCCGGTACAGCGCCAGGATCAGCGCCTCCCGGTTGGGGAAGTGCCGGTACAGCGTCCCCGGCCCCACCCCCGCCGCCTTGGCGATCGAGTTGAGCGAGACCTCGCTGGACGCGGCCAGCATCTCGTGGGCGACCTCCAGGATGCGGGCACGGTTGTTCTGCGCGTCGATGCGCATCACGGCCGGTTTCGGCTCTGGCATCTCTGCCTCCGTCCTGTCCTGCTCGGGGGAGCGCGGTTGCGTTCCGGAGAGGTCTCCGTTACCTTCAAATGGAGAGCTCTCCGATTGTATCGGAGAACACCGCCCCGTGAGGATGGCACCCCATGCACTACGTCAAACTCGGCACCACCGGCCTGGACGTCTCCCCCATCGCGCTCGGCTGCATGACCTTCGGCGAGCCCGACCGCGGCCACCCCGCCTGGTCGCTCGACGAGGAGCGCAGCCGTCCGATGATCAAGCAGGCGCTGGACGCGGGCATCAACTTCTTCGACACCGCGAACATGTACTCGCAGGGGTCGAGCGAGGAGATCACCGGCCGGGCGCTGAAGGACTTCGCGGACCGCGACGAAATCGTCATCGCCACCAAGCTGCGCCACGTCATGCGGTCGGGCCCCAATGGATCGGGCCTGTCCCGCAAGGCGGTCCTCACCGAGGTCGACCACAGTCTGCGGCGGCTGGGCACCGACTACATCGATCTCTACCAGATCCACCGGCACGACCCGACCACCCCCATGGAGGAGACGCTGGAGGCGCTGCACGACGTGGTGAAGGCGGGCAAGGTCCGCTACCTCGGCGCCTCCTCGATGAAGGCCTGGGAGTTCGCCAAGGCGCTGAACCTGCAGAAGCAGCACGGCTGGGCCCGCTACGTCTCGATGCAGGACCACTACAACCTGCTGGCCCGCGAGGAGGAGCGGGAGATGCTCCCGCTGTGCCTGGACGAGGGCGTCGGCACGATTCCGTGGAGCCCGCTCGCCCGCGGCCGCCTCACCCGGCCGCCGGGCGAGGAGACCAACCGCACCGACACCGACGGCGGTTACGCCGACCTGCTCTACTCGCAGGCCGACAGTGACCGCAGGATCATTGAGGCCGTCGGCGCCGTGGCTGACGCCCGCGGCGTCTCCCGCGCCCAGATCGCCCTCGCCTGGCTGCGGTCCAAGCCCGTGGTGACCGCCCCGATCGTCGGCGCCACCAAGGCCACGCACCTCGCCGACGCGGTGGCCTCACTCGCCATCGAGCTGACCGCCGACGAGATCGACACCCTCGAAGCCCCCTACACCCCCAGGGACGACTTCCAGGGCATCTCCGACCCGGCCCAACTGGCCCGCATCTCCGCCCGTTTCGGCATCAAGCCCGCCGCCGCCGAGGACGAACGCTGACGTAGAGCTGGGCCACGTCCGCGCCGGCCCGCGGTCACCGTGTCAGACGATCCACCCCGGCACGCCCCTGTCGGAGCCGTCGGCCAGCGCGGCCCGGGAGTCGGCGGGCCCGGCGACGATGGCGGCGAACCCGCCGTCCGGGCCGGTGCTGAAGCGGCGCAGCTCTCCAGCGGGGACGACGACCGTGTCCCCGGGCCCCAGAGCCAGTTCCCGGCCGCGGAGCTGCCGCTCCGGCTGCTCCTCGGCTTCCGCGTCCTCCTCGACGATCTGCACGCCGAACTGGCCCGTCAGGGCTATGCAGAGCTCCGCCCGATGCACGGCTTCGTCTTTCAGTCGATCGGCCCCGACGGCACCACCGCGACCGAACTCGGCCGCCGCCTCGGCGTGTCCAAACAAGCCGCGGGCAAGACCATCGACACCTTGGAACGTCTCGGCTACCTGGAACGAGGCACAGACATCAGGGACGCCCGGCGCAAAGTGTTCAAGCTGACCGCCCACGGCATCGACTGCCTGGAGCGATCGGCGCGCATCTTCGACGACCTGCGCGCCGGCTGGGCCGAGACGCTGGGCCTGGAACGCCTGCGGGCCCTGGAGAGCGACCTGCGTCGCGTGACACCCCCGGACATCTTCCGACTGGACGTCCCCGGCTGGTTCGGCACCACCTGACTAGCCGTTTTCCCGGCCCGGCAGAGGCGCGCCTTCCAGGAAGGCGTGATAGGTCGCGACGGCTTCCGGCTCGATTTCCGTGGTGGCGGGGCCGTAGCGGGTGTCCGTGCGGTCCCGCTTCGGCCCGGAGACCCAGAACCGTTCGCTGGTCTGCGCGTCGTAGAAGTTCCCATCGCCTCCGCCTGCCCGGCGCAGGGTCCTCCCCTGGAAATACGCAGTGCTCCAGGTCTTCGAGAAGTCCACCCACCCGATCCAGGAGGGACCACGGTCGGTGTTGTAACCGGACTTCACCTGCACAAACATGAGACGTCGAGGCATGCGGTCAGGGTCCCGCACCGACCGCGTCCGCGGCCAATGATTTTCGACGTCGTGCTGAGTGCGGACAACTCTGGCGCACCTGCTGACCGAGGACGATGTCCGCCGCGCGGTGGGCGAGATGCGGCGGGTCGTGCGGGACGACGGGCTGCTGGTGCTGTCGGTGCGGGACTACGGCGACGCCGCACAGGCCCGGCGGCAGTCCACGGTTCCGCAGGTGACGGAAACGGTCCGCGTATGACTGACATGTTCGACGTGGCCCGATCTCTGACGGGCGGGATCCCCGACCGGGAACGAGCCTGGGCGTTCGTCCGCGACTTCGCGGCGTCGTGGGGCGGGCCGGAGTCGCCCGCGCTCTGGGACTCCGCCGGCCCATGGGCCCTCGGCTACGCCGAACCGTCGGTCACAGTTCACCGCCCGCCTGACCCTCGGACCGGTCGGGACTGCTCCCCCGGCGAAGTGGCCAGGAGGGAACTTCGGAGCCGGACGATCGTCCGCCGCCATGGGCCGTCCTCGCTGGGCTCGCCCCAGAGTTCCATGCGTTCGGACGGCTCCGTGCTGACATCGGCTCCGGACTCACCTCCCTTCCCTGCTCCGCCGAGTCACGACGCCGATTCGTCTGCCAGAAGGCGCTGCAGGGTGCGGCTGCCCGTGCGGCTCATGGGCGGGTTGCTTGTGACGTAGTACCAGACCAGCCCCATCGCCTGTTCGAACGCCCAGGCCTTTCCGCGTTCCCAGGCGAGGTCGTCGCATCCGAGGTCCTCGCGGAGCGTCTGCCGAGGTCCGGATTCCAGCAGGTGCCATGCGCTCACGAGATCCAGCGAGGGGTCGGCCGGCGCCAGACCGCCGACGTCAAGAATTCCGGCCAAGGCCAGGGTCCCGTTGGACACCAGGACATTGCTGGGGATCAGGTCGCCGTGGGTCATGGTGTCTGCTGACGCCCCCGCCGGCAGGCTCCGCATGCGCGCCCACATCCGGCGCAGCCGCGGAACCTCCAAAAGCCCTTCGCTGTGCTGGAAGCAGGTCTCCATCCACGCGTCGTGGGATGTCAGGTCGCCTCCCCGGCCCTTCCCACGGAAGGTCCGGCCACGGGTGTCGATGGCCCGCACATCGCGGATGAAGCCGGCCAAGTCATGGGCGAACTGCACCGATTCACCGGGATCTGCTTCGGTGGCGACCGCACCGGGCAGCCAGGTCTGCACCGCCCATGGGAAGGGGTAGCCCGCACCTGGTTCGCCGATCGCCACCGGCTCGGGCGTGCGGACGTCCGTACCGTCCGCCAACTCCCGTGCTGCTGACGCCTCGGCCTCCAGCAGACGACGCGTCGATTCAACGTCGCGCGGCTCCAGCGGGAACCGGGCGGCGCACTGATCGCCGATGCGAAAGATGGCATTGACCGTCCCCTGTGCGGCGATGGTGCTGATGGGGAGGCCCCGCCACTCTGGGAACTGGTCATCCACCAACGCGCGCACCGTTTCGAGCGACACGTTCAACTGGTTGGTGTGCATACGCATACCGGCAGACTCGCCCATGCCGGCCTCCAGCCGCAACCCGATACCGCTCGTCCTCGCGGGCTACTGCTACTTCACCGACCCCGCTGTCAGCCCGGCCACGAGGTACCGCTGCAGCAGCAGGAAGCCCAGCACCACCGGAACGCTGACGACCAGGGAGGCCGCCATGATCTGGTTCCAGTACACATCGTTCTGCGAGGCGTAGTTGCGCAGCCCCACCGCGAGGGTCCTGGTCGAGTCGTCGGTCATCACCGAGGCGAACAGCACCTCGCCCCACGCCGTCATGAACGAGTACACCGCCACCGTGACGATGCCGGGCATCGCCGCCGGCACCACCACCCGCAGCAGCGCGCCGATCGGGCCATTGCCGTCGACCTCGGCGGCCTCGTCCAACTCCCTGGGGATCGAGTCGAAGTAGCCGACCAGCATCCAGATCGAGAACGGCAGGGTGAAGGTCAGAAAGGTGATGATCAGCCCCAGCCGGGTCCCCGACAGCTCGATGCCGGTGCTGTTGCCGATGTTGACGTAGATCAGGAACAGCGGCAGCAGGAACAGGATCCCGGGGAACATCTGCGTGGACAGCACCGTCACGGTGAAGACCCGCCGCCCCGCGAACCGGAACCGGCTGACCGCGTACGCGGCGAAGGTCGCGATCACCACCGACACCGCGGTCGAACAGGTGGACACGATCAGGCTGTTGAGGAAGTAGTGCCCGAGCGGCACCGTGCTCCACATGTCGACGTACGGGCTGAGCGTGATCCGCGAGGGGATCCACTGGAACGCGGACTGGACGTCCTGCAGCGGCTTGAGCGAGCTGCTGACCATGACGTAGAGCGGCACGGCGGTGAACAGCGCCAGCAGCGTCAGCACGATCCGCCGGGTCCACAGGAACGAGCGCGGCGGCGCCATCGGCGAGCGCGGTGCGCGGGTCCGGCCGGTCCCGGTGCCGGACGGACGGGTGGGCTCAGACATCGGTGGTCTTCCTTCCGCGGCCGGTGACCAGCAGGTATGCCGCGGTCACCACGAGCAGGAACAGCAGCAGCAGGACCGACATGGCCGACCCGGAGCCGAAGTTCCAGTTCTGGAACGAGGTGTCGTAGATCTGCAGGGACAGCAGGTTCGCCTGCGGCGGAGCGACATTGCCGAACAGCACGTACGGGGTGCTGAAGTCGTTGAAGTTCCACAGGAACAGCACCAGCACCAGCACCTGGTTCACCGGCCGCAGCGACGGCATGGTGATCCGACGGATCCGCTGCCACATACCGGCCCCGTCGATGGCCGCCGCCTCGTAGAGGTCGGCCGGGATGTTCTGCAGGCCCGCGGTGACCACCAGGAAGGCGAACGGCCAGGTGCGCCAGACGGCGGTGACGACCAGGGCGGAGAAGCTGTTGTTGCCGATCAGCCAGAACGGCGCGTGCGAGGTCAGGTGGAGTTCGTTCACCAGCACCCGGTTCACCAGGCCGTTGTCCCGCTGGAACATGAACTCCCAGGTGATCGCGGCGGCGTAGGCGGGCAGGGCGTAGGGGACCAGGAAGTAGGTCCGCAGCAGTCCGCGGCCCCGGAACGGGTCCTGGAGCAGCACCGCCGCCCCGGTGCCGATCAGCCAGGACAGGGCGACCACCAGCACGGTGAAGGCGCAGGTGACGCCGAAGGAGTGCAGCAGCGCCTTCCCCACCGCGTTGTCGAAGTTCAGCGCGAAGCGGTAGTTGGCGAGGCCCGCGTTCGGCGCCGCGCCCCAGTTGCCGATGAAGAACTGGGTGAGCCGTTTGAAGCTGATCCAGATGCCGACCAGCATCGGAATGACATGGACCAGGAGCTCGAAGCAGACGGCCGGGAGCAGCAGCAGGTACGGCAGGCCGACGCGGCGCAGCCGGGCCCAGGAGCGACGCCCCGGTGCGGACGGCGGCGGCGCCGCGGGCCGGTTCCGGCCTGGTCTGTTGCGGCTGAGCCGGTTTCGGCCGGATCGGGTGGCGGTGGCCATCTGTGGGCGGTTCCTTCCGAGCGGGGCGTGGTGCGGGTGTGCGGTGGGCCGGGCCACCCGGGCCGTGCACGACCCGGGTGGCGGTTGTCCAAGGAGCCGCCGGGTCAGCCGCCGGCCTGCATGGTCTGCTCGGCCTGCTTGAGCTGGTCGCCGACGAGCTGGTCGGTGATGGCCTTGCCGCTCGCGGCGTCGGCGAGGAGGTTCTTCATCACCCCGCCGATCGCGGTCTCGAACTGGCTCTCCTGCGGGATCGGCGGCATCGCGGCGGCGGAGGTCGCCAGGACGCTCTGGAGCACCTTGTCGTCCGGACTCTGGAACGCGGGATCGGTGTAGGCGTCGGTGACCGACGGCAGCGAGCCATAGGCCTTGTTGAGGGCGATCTGGGTGGGCTTGCTGGTCATGAACTTGACGAACTGGATCGCCGCGTCCTTGTGCTTGGTCTTGCCGAAGATCCCGATGTTGATCCCGGCGACGATGGAGTTGACGTGCTTGCCGCCGGCCGGCGGGCTCGCCGGGAAGGGGATCGGGACCACGCCGTACTGGGAGGAGTTCATCCCGTACTTGGCGAGGGAGGCGCCGGCCGCCTGCCACATCAGCATGGCGGCCTTCCCGCTCGCGAAGGCCTGGACCGCCTCGGTGCCGTTGGAGTACTCGGCGTCGCTGGGGTTGGCTATCTTGTCGGCCGCGATGAAGTCGACATACTGCTTGACCGCCGCGACGTTCTGCGGGGTGTCGAAGGTCGGCTTGCCCGAGGCGTCGAAGTAGCTGCCGCCCTGCTGCTGGCTGAGCACAAAGGCGTGGTGCGCGTTCTCCGGGGTGCTGGCGCCCTCGACGGTGATGCCCCACTGGCTGCCATGGGTCAGCTTCTTGCCGTCGGCGACCAGGTCCTCCCAGGTGGCGGGCGGGGTGGTGATGCCGGCGGCGGCGAACTGGGCCTTGTTGTAGTACAGCCCGTACGCCAGCGAGTAGAGCGGCACGGCGACCGGGGGCTTGCCGGGGGCGCCGGTCGCGGCGAGCGCGCCGGGCAGGAACCGTCCGGTGTCCCCGAGCTGCGTCATCACGTCGTCGGTGATCGGCAGGAAGGCGCCGGTGGCCTGGATCGAGGCCGACCAGGTGTTGCCGATGTTCAGGGCGTCCGGGCCCTGACCCGAGGCCGCGGCGGCGAGGACCCGGTTCTGCAGGTCCTTCCAGCCGATGACCTCCAGCTTCACCTTGATGCCGGTCTGCTTGGTGAAGGCGTCGAGCTCGGGGGTCAGCACCTTGACGTCGTCGTCGATGGAACTGCCCTGGTCACTGGCCCAGTAGGTGATGGTCTGCGGACTGCTGCCGCCGCTGGCCCCGCTGCTGCCAGTACCACTGCCTCCGCTGCCGCAGGCGGCGACGGACATCGCGGTGGCGGCGACGAGCCCGACCAGCGTGTACCTGCGGTGGTTCGAGGGTTTTCCCATGTCAACCTTTCGAGGGTGCGCACATTGCCCTAAGTTTTTTCGAGCCTTAGTTCGAGGTGTGATTTAACTTGTGGAAGAGTGCTCCGTCAAGGGGTGTTGCACCAGACGCCGCACCAGACGCCGGTGAGCAGATCAGTCGATGAGTCGACCAGTCGAGAAGGAGATCCATGGCAGAGCAGGGCGGCCGGAACGTACGGGACCTGCGGCGGTCGAACCGATCGCTGCTGCTGCGCCACCTCTACTTCCACGGGCGTTGCAGCCGCCAGGAACTGAGCAGCGCGACCGGCCTGAGCAGTGCCTCGGTGAGCAATGTGGTCGCCGAGCTGATCGAGGACGGGCTCGTGGTCGAGGCCGGCGCGGTGGAGTCGGAGGGCGGACGGCCGCGGATCCTGCTGGAGATCGACGCCTCGCGCTTCCAGGTGATCGGCGTCGACGTCGGCGAGACCCATGTCCGGGTCGAGCGCTTCGACCTGGCCCTCAATGAGCTGGCCCGCGCCGAGATCCGGCTCTCCCCCGGGCAGTACACACCGGAGACGGTGGTCGCGGGCATCGCCGCCGGGCTCGCCGCAGTCGCCGCCGAGGACTCCGAATCGGGCTTGGGCTCGGGCTCGGGCTCGGGCTCGGGCTTGGGCTTGGGCTCAGCCTCGGGCGCCGCGGGCGAGCTGCTCGGGGTCGGCATCGGCGTGCCCGGGATCGTCCAGGGCCGACCGGACTCCGTGGTGCACTGCCAGACCTTCGGCTGGGACGCGGTGCCGCTGTCGGCGCTGCTCCGCGAGGTCACCGACCTGCCGCTGTTCATCGACAACGGGGTGACCACCATGGGCCAGGCCGAGATGTGGTTCGGCGCCGGTCGGCACTCCTCCGACAGCGTCTTCCTGCTGATCGGGTCCGGCGTCGGGGCGTCGGTGATGGTGGACGGGGTGCCCTACCGGGGGTCCACCACCAGCGCCGGCGAATGGGGCCACATCACCGCGCAGATCGGCGGCCGGCAGTGCCGCTGCGGCGCCAAGGGCTGCCTGGAGGCCTACACCAGCGCCGAGTCCGTCATCGCCCGCTACCGGGAGGCCGGCGGGACCGCGCTGACCGAGGGCGCCGACGAGGAGGCCATGCTGCTGCAGATCCTGGACGACGCGCAGTCACCCGCGGCGGCCGAGGTCCTGGAGACGACGGCCCTGCACATCGGCGTGGGCATCGGCAATCTGATCAACCTGTTCAATCCGGAGCGGGTGCTGATCGGCGGCTCCGGCGGCCTGCTGCTCGGGCCCCGGCTGCTGCCGCAGATCCGTGCCGTGGCCCGGGACCACGCGCTGCACTACCCGTTCTCGCAGACCACCATCAAGCTCTGCGAACTGGGCCCCGACGCCGTCGCCCGGGGCGCCGCGACGCTCCCCGTCGCCCGCTTCCTGGGCACCGGCGGCAGCGTGCCGAGCGCGGCCAGGGCCGATCGGCGGTTCATCGAGACGCGGTGACCGACGCGTGTGCCCCCACCGTGCGTGACGGTGGGGGCACACGTTGCGCCGACGGGGGGCGTCACTTCTTCTTGCTGCCGCTCGACGGCGTCTGGGCCAAAGCGCTGGCTGCGGCGGACTTCTCCGCCTTGGTGGCCTTCTTGCTGGTCAGCGTCTTTGCGGCAGCGGTGGCGGCCTTCGCACTGGTCTGGCCCTTGCTGGCCGGCGCCTGCGACAGCGCGCTCGCGGCAGCGGACTTCGTCGCCTTTGTCGCCTTCTTGGCATTCACCGTCTTGGCTGCATCCGAAGCGGCCTTCGTACCGGTCTGGGCAGTGTTCTTGGAAATGACCAACACCTACTTCCGGGGACTGCGGGAACAGTGGAACGTCACCCTCTCGCGTGCCCCGCCCCAGGAATCCAAACTGCCTTGCCCCGATGGACCGCTGAGTGTCAGTCAGCCGATGGCAGCGTCAATCACCCGACGGCGGTGTCAGTCGGCCGGCGCCGGTGTCAGTCGGCCGGCGGCACGGAAGAGCGCGAGGGTCTCTCCGAGCTGCGAGTGCTGCGGCTGGGGCAGCTCGTCCAGGGGGAACCAGTCCAGGGCGTCGAACTTCCCGGGCTCGCCGATCGCGACGGCAGCCGGATCCACCTCGACGGCGAACAGCACCGCCACCCAGTGCGACACCGGGTCGCCGCGCAGCACGTTGCGCACGCCCAAGGTGGCGATGGTGCCGGCCTCGGCGACGTACTCCTCGCGGACCTCGCGTCGTACGGCCGCCTCGAAGGACTCCCCGTGCTCCAGCGCCCCGGCGCCGGTGTCCCACGCCCCCGGCTCGTCCCGGGCGCCGGCACTGCGCCTGGCCAGCAGAATGCGGCCCTGGCCGTCATGGCAGACGAAGACGCAGGACACGGTGGGTGCGGTCAGGGCCCGCTCGGCCGGGCGTCGCGGTGGGGTGCGGGTCATGCGGTGCTTCCTCCTGGTCTCAGGACACTCGGAAGTGCGGGGTGCTCGGAAAGTGCGGAATCCTCAGAGGGCGGGTTGTGAGTCCCTGTCCGTTTCGTCTTTGAGGCGGGGTCAGGTCTGCTGATCAGCGGCTCGGAGTGGTCTGACTCGTTGTGCAGAGCGAGGGATGGAGGATGCCTGCGTCGGTCAGGACTGCCCGCACGTCGCGGGTGAATCCGTCAGTGTCGTCGAGCCCGAACGCGACGCGTTGCAGGACGAAGCCGTGCAGGAGAGCCATCACGACTCGGGTGCCCCGCTCGGGGTCGAGATCGGCTGGGACCGTGCCGACGGCCTGGCCGTGGCGGAACACGTCGGCCATGCGTCGGCGGACCTGCCCGAAGCCCTCGGCGGCCCGTTGGCGCAGCCCTTCGTTCCGAAGCAGTTCCCCCCAGGCCTGGACGGCACAGCGCAGGAGTTCGTCGACGGGCACGGGCTGTCCCGCTGCGTCGATGGCCACCTCGCTGGCGATGGGGGCGATCGAGGCGGCGACGAGGTCGGCGACGGTGGGGTCCGCGGTGCCGTCGACCAGTCGTTCTACTGGCGCGAAGATCAATCGGAAGGCGTCACCGGCGATCTCCAGGATGATGTCCTCCTTGCCGGCGAAGTAGCGGTAGGAGGCCCCGACGGAGACCCCGGCCTCCTGGGCGATGTCCGGCATCGAGGTCTGGTGGAAGCCGTCGCGCGAGAAGCAGCGGCGCGCGGCGGCCACGATCTCGGCACGCTTCGCCTCACGTCGGGCCTCGGTGATCCGGGGCATCGTTCCACTCTCCCTACAGTGCCAAGGCCAGCAAAATGAACGATGATTCGCGTTGACTTGCCGACCGCCCATGACTAGCTTAATAGTGAACCATCATTCACGGAAGTTGTGCGGGTCACGTGCGCTCACATCTCTTCCACCGAGGCACCGAAGGAGTGGAAGCATGCCCAACCTCGACCTGACCGTCGGCACCTACCCGTACGAGCACACCATGGCACTGATCGACGGGACCGTGGCCATCGACGGGGTGGACGCGACCTTCGAGACCCCACCTTTGATATCGGACACCTTCCGGCGCATGGTGCAGGGCGACTTCGACGTCGCGGAAACTGGGACTGACGTACTTCCTCCGCACGTTCGACCTGGACGACGCACCGTTCCTGGCGCTGCCGATCTTCCCCAACCGAAACTTCCGGCACTCGGCGCTCTTCGTCAACACCGCCGCCGACATCGAGAAGCCGCAGGACCTGGCCGGCCGCACCATCGGAGAGTTCGCGCTGTTCGGCCACGACCCGGGCGTGTGGATGAAGGGCATCCTTGCCGAGGACTACGGCGTCAGTCCAGACCAGTGCCGCTGGGTCATCGGCGGTACCGACCACTCGATCCCGTCCTTCGACTGGATCCCCCAGCCCGTGCCCGCAGGCGTGGACATCCGCCACCTGGACGACGGCCAGACCCTCGGGGCCATGCTCGAAGCCGGCGAAATCGACGCACTCCTGTCGGTGGACGTCCCTCGGGCGTTCTTGGACGGATCCCCGAAGATCACGCGCCTGTTCCCCGACTACAAGACGGTGGAGCGCGCGTACTACCGACGTACCGGCATCTTCCCGATGATGCACGTGGTCGCGATCCGCAAGGAACTCGCACGACACCCCGGCCTGGTCCAGGCGATCTATCGGGCCTTCACACAGGCCAAGGACGTCACGGCGCAGAAGTACCGCCTGGGCGCCGCGAAGCAGCACATGGCGGTCATGACCCCCTGGTTCAGTGAACTCTTCGCCGAGAACCGCGACCTGCTCGGAGAGGACTGGTGGCCCTACGGCCTGGCGGCGAACCGCAAGGCCGTCGACACCTTCCTGCGCTACCACCACGAGCAGGGACTCTCGAAGCACCTGCTGTCCAGCCAGGACATCTTCGTCCCAGGGCTGCTGGACTCCTGACAGGGCGGGCTTTGAGCCTCTGTCCGATTTATCTTTGAGGCGGGGTCAGGGTTGCCGGTTGGTGGCGCGGGGCGGGGCTACGGGTGGTGCAGGGCGAACAGGCCCGGCTCGGTCTCGGTGATCAGCCCGTGGCTGACCAGGCGTTTGGGTTTGGAGCGCATGTCTTCGATGTGTTGGGAAATCCGTGGGCAACAGGGTTCACTGGCAGCCGGAACGGTTCTGGTAGAACAGCACGTCGACAATCCGGCGTATCCCGTAGCGCCCCTGATGACCCCTCACGGAAGGATGCGCCGCCTTCCACGCGGTGATCACGGGTTCGATCAGCGCCCACTGCGCGTCCGTGGTGTCGGTGTAGTAGCCGCGGGTCTCGCTCATCGCACCATCCCAGCACCACGACCCGTGACACGCAGCCGATTCCGGTCGGTGTCACCGAAACGCGTGACACCGAACCCGAATGAACCCCACCAATATACCCAGCAGCTACAGCTGATTCCGGCTCAAAGAAGAACCAGGACAGAGGCTTTCACTCCACCATCTCAGAAGTGGTCGAGGAGCTCGCGGAAGGCGCGCAGGTGCAGCACCCCGCTGTCGGCCGGGTCCAGCTCGCTGTGCTCCAGCACCCAGGTGTTGTCATTGGGGATGAAGACCGCGTTCATACCCGCCTGCCGGGCCGGCAGGATGTCGGACTTCGGTGAGTTGCCGATCATCCAGCTGGTGGCCGGGACGAGCCCGTGCGCGGCCAGGAACCGGCGGTACGTCCCGGTGTCCTTCTCCTTGACGATGTCGACGGCCTGGAAGTGGGGTGCCAGCTGCGAGGCGTCGATCTTGCGCCGCTGTTCGTCCGGGTCGCCCTTGGTCAGCATCAGCAGCGTGTGCCGGGCCCCGAGGGTCGCGAGCGTCTCGGCGACGTCCGGGATCAGCTCCACCCGGTGGTCGACCAGGGCAGCGGCCAGTTCCTGGATCTCGGCGAGCTCCTGACGGCTCGCCGGCCCGCCGCGCAGCTTCTCGAAGCAGTCGCCGAGGGAGCGCAGCAGCATCGCGCTGCCGTAACCGTGGGTGACTGCATTGGCTGCCTGGATGTCGTCGAGCACGGCACGCAGCTGGGGCCGGTCGAGCGTGGGGTGCGCCAGCCAGCTCAGATAGTCGTCGATGACCCGCTCGAACAGCACATTGTTCTCCCACAGCGTGTCATCCGCGTCGAAGACGAGCACCTGCCCCTTGCGTCGCATCAAGACTCCCAAGATCTTTTCGCCTGCCGGGCGAGATCCTAGTCGGAGCGGCGACGGCCCTGCCGGGAATTTCCGGCGCGGTCCTCCCCCTGGGTGGGCTGCGAAAAAGGGGGAAAGGGGGAGGACCAGGAGCGTGCCGGACGGAGGATCGCTCCGCTCGTCAGTGCCGGCTGATGGTCACCTTGCTGATGTCGACCGGGAGCGTCGGGAAGCCGTCGCCGGACCCGTTCTGGTCGTCCTCGCCGGCGGCGGCGATCTTCTTCAGGACGTCGAGGCCGCCCGTCACCCGGCCGAACGGGGTGTAGAGGGGCGGCAGCTTGGTGTCCTTCCAGACGAAGAAGATCTGGCTGCCGTTGGTGTTCGGGCCGGCGTTGGCCATCGCCACCGTGCCGGCCGGGTAGGTGGCGCCGGTCAGGTTCTCGTCGTTGAAGGAGTAGCCGGGTCCGCCACTGCCGGTGCCGGTGGGGTCACCGCACTGGAGGACGTAGATGCCCTTGGTGGTGAGCCGGTGGCAGTGGGTGCGGTCGTAGTAGGCGTGCGAGGCGAGGAAGCGGAAGGAATAGGTGGTGCAGGGCGCCTGGGCGGTCAGCGCCTGAAAGGAGATCACGCCCTGGCTCGTGTGCAGCTTCGCGGTGTACGGCTGGGCGGCCTTGGGCGCGTTGAAGACCGGGATGCCCTTGAAGCGGTCAGCCGGGACGGCCGCGACAAAGCCGCAGCCGGACGCGACCGGAGCGGGTGCGGCCTCGGCGGCAACCGGACCCGAGCCCGCCGCCGCCCGGGGCCCGGAGCTGTGCGCCTGCGCCGCGCCGGCCAGGCTCAGCACCAGGGAGGCCGCGGCAGCGAGGGACAACCATTGCCTGTGCATCATCGAAGAACCTCCGGGTCGTCCACTGATTGTCATGTACCGATTGACATGTACTCAGTGGCCTTACCCAGCCGATGACGAGCTAGACGTCCAGCTGCCACCCCGTCATGAGGTGGCAGGGATTGACGCACGAAGGAGCCCGGCGCATGCCGGGCTCCTTCGCGGATGTGACGCTTCGTCGGCCGGGGCCGCCGGACCTACTCACTGTCGGCGAGCAGCTGGTACAGGGCTCGACGGGCATCGGTCAGGGCCTGTGCGGCCTGGTCCTTCTGCTCCGGGGTGCCGATGGCGGCGACCTGACGGGCGGCGATGGCGATCTGGCCCTCGCCGTCCCGCAGCGTCTGGTGCTCGGGGCGCACGGGGCACCCATGGCGCTGGTGGCGCACATGGCGCTCGCGGTGCTCCGGCTCCTGGCGCAGCTCGCGACCGTGCGTCGGCCGCTCCCCCAGCGACATCAGGAACGCGGCACGACCAGCGCCGTCGGCTCCACGTCCACCACCGCGACCGCGGCGCCCACCGGGGCGACCACGGCCACCTCGGCCGACGCCCGATCCCTCGCCGCGCTCACCGCGCTCGGGGCCGAAACCAGGCTGCGGACCGAAACCGCGCTCAGGGCCGGACCCGCGCTCGGGGCCGAAACTATGCCGCAGACCGGGACCCCGGTCAAAGCGACCACGTCCGCCACGGCTGTCGTTCTCCTCGATGTTCATTCGCATGCTGTTCATGATCGAACTCCTCTGTGCATTGCTACGGATTGTCGGCCCTTCTTTCAACCGACAGCTCAACGATATATCGGGATCTATCAATACGCAACCCTTTGGTCCGGGCTTGCTAGATTCGCCGCATGCCCAACACCCTGCGTGCCGTCGTCCTCATCTCCACGCAGCCCGGACGAGGAGCCGAGCAGGTCGCCGCTTTCGCCGCGCTGGCACCGGTGGTCCGCGCCGAGCCCGGCTGCCTGCGCTATGACCTGCACGCCGTCGACCGCGAACCGGACCGTTTCGTACTGTTCGAGGAGTGGGCCTCGAAGCAGGCGCTGGACGCGCACGACGCCTCGGCGCACATGGTCGCGGCTGACGCCGCCAACAAGGCGTTCCGGGCCGGTCCGGCCGACGTGATCCTCTTCGGAGCCGAGCCCGTGGCTTGACACTCCGAGAGGGCGGTACGTCACTTGATGTCCGGTTCGTGTCGCCTGAACGCTGGGCGCAGCGGCCACCAGGGCAACTACGAGAAGTTCGCACGGAGATGCACCGGCGGGCGAGGCGAGGTCCGGCTGTGCGGTTTGAGAGCGACTACGACGATGATGACTTTCAGCCGGACGAGCTGCTTTTCCTCGAACGGGTGCGGGGACTGTGTGCGAGCCGGGAGATGGGCGTCGATCCCGATGACACGTTCGCGTTCCCGGCACAGGCCAATGACGCCCATGGCCGCCGCGAACTCCTGCTCGTGCTGACGGTCAGCGACGACGAGCCGCCGATGGGCCTCCTGACGTTCGGGGCCTTCTTCGGCGGGACAACGGTCGCGGCGAACGTGGCGCCCTTTCAGCCGGACCGGGTCCCCCTTCGGGTTTGGGTTGCTCCTATAGCCGCGATGTGTGGGCCAGGACTGGGGAGCTTCATCGTCGCTGCTGCCCGGTCGGGACGCGGAGCGGCTGACACCGTCAGCCGAGGGTGTACTCCAAGACGTAGGAGTGGCTGCCGTCGTCGGACTGGATGATCTCGAAGGCACCCGTGATCCCCGCCAGGTCATCGGAGCCCGTTCCGTGGACCACACGGATCGCGAGTCGCTCACCATGACTGCCAGGCGCGCTGTGCTGGAGGACGAACGAGCCCTTGCGGCCGTCGAGTTCGCCCGTGAATCGCTCCACGGCGACATAGGCAACGGGACTGCCCTCGATGTCGGCCACCGACAGCATGCTCACCGTACTGGTGCCGACCAAGCCGCCCTCGAAGGTCTTGGTGATCCGCACCCGACCCAGCGCGGCACCCGGGCCCTCGTCGAGCACCTCCGGCTCGAATGATGTGACGTCGAACGTTCCGCCCGCCTTCGTGCTCATTCCGCACCCCTCGAATCTTGATGGGTTGAACCGTCAGCAGCCTTGCACACGGCACTGACACTCCTCACCCGATGAGCGTCGGACCCGCGGCGGGGTCGAACTCGGTGGCGGCGCGGGGCGGTGTGGTCTGGGGTCCGTGTGTGTCGCGAGCCGGGGCGGTGCTGATCAGGAGGACTGTGACGATCAGCAGGACCGTGACTCCCACCAGTTCGAGCAGGACGGAGCGCCGAAGCGCCGCGGTGCTGCCCGCCCCCGGTCGGGATGGGCCGGCCCCCACTCGGGACGGGCCGGCCGCCGGTCGGGTCAGGCGGGTGCGGCTTACGGCGGCGACGGCGATCAGCAGCAGGAACACCCCCGTCTTGACCAGCAGCAGCTTGCCGTAGGCGTTGCCGGTGAGCGCGGCGAGGCTGCCCACCTCGCGGAAGGCCTGGTAGAGACCGGTGGCGGCCAGGACCGCCACCGAGCCCAGGGCGAGGCGGGAGAAGCGCGCGGTGGTGGTCCCCAGGTCGGCATCACTCCCCGGGTCAGCAGGACGACGATCGTGAACAGTCCCCCGGCCCACACCGCCATCGCGGTGACATGCAGCGTGGTCACCACCAGCGCCAGCGGTACCAGGCTGCCGCTGGACGCATGGCTGATCTCGCTCCAGGTGGCAGCGAGGGCGAGCGTCAGCACCACCGCAGCGGTGGCGCCTGCGGCACGCCCTCGGAGGACCACCTCGCCGACCGCCGCGATCAGCGCCAGCAGGACGATCCGGGCGACCAGCGTGTGCCCCTCGTGGGTGGAGAGCGTTGCGGCCAGCAGCGACCTGTCGAAGGTGTGCGCCGGCGACTCCCTTTGGGTGGAGGGCCCGTAGACGAAGAGCTGGACCAGGGTCCCGACCAGCAGCGCGGTCCAGCCCAGGGTGGCCGGCCATCGCAGAAAGGCCACTGACGGCACATCAGCCTCGGCACCGGGAGCACCGGGAGCACCGGCAGCACCGGGAGCACCGGGGGCGGTGGGCAGGCAGTGCAGGCGGATCGCCGTGAAACCGACCAGCAGCGCCAACCCGGCCAGGCCCAGCCAGATCGCCAGGTCGAGGATCGCGTCGGTGGTCCGGTCAGGGGCGCCGAATCCGCTGGCCACCGCGGTGCGACTCGGCGCGCCCACCGAGAAGGTGAGCGAGCCGGAGGTGGCATGCCCGTCATCGGCCGCGGTGGCCAGCCAGTCGAGGACGAAGGTGCCCCGGGCCGGGTCGGGCGAGAGGTTGACGGCGAGGGTCTCGCCGTCGGATCCCGCGGTCCGCAGGGCCCCGCTGTCGACCCGGCGACCGCTGGGACCGACCACCTTGATGGAGCTCAGCCGCAGCGTCACCCGCTCGGAGAAGACCAGGGTCACCTGCTGCGGTTCGGCGGCGACCACGACCCCGTTCGACGGCGAGGAGGAGACCAGGTCCGCATGGGCCGCGGCCGGGGCGGCCAGGGCGAGCAGTGCGCCCAGCACCAGGGCACAGACCACGGCGAGACGCCGCAGCGGCACCGCCATCGCCATCGCCACCCCCACCGGCATCAGTGGCATGAGCCCGCGGCCCGCTGCCGCTGGACCAGTCGGTCCACGCCGAGCCGGTAGTCCGCCAGCGAGCCGGCGTCGGGGACGAACTGCCACCTTCCGGCCCGGTAGACCAGGGTGTTGCTGCCATGGGAGTCGGCGCGGTGCCAGTCGACCCGTACCGTGGCCTGGTCGAGGGTGGTGCTCTTGTCGATCACATAGGGGACGCCGACCACCGGCCGGCACTCGGTGTTCAGCCGGACGAAGTCGGCCCGGGCGATGACCTGGTGGGCGCTGTCGCTCCACAGGTCCCAAGCCTGGGCCCACCCCGCGCCGGCCAGCAGCCCGAACTCCTCGGAGGCGACCGAGTCGGCCTGCAGCGACTGGGGCTGCGGCGGCTTGACGGGGGCGCTGGGTCGGGGCGGAGCCGAGCAGGCGGCTGCCGTCGCGGCAAGCAGCAGAGCGGTCACCCCGACAGCCGTCCGCCGATACGGTTCGCGGCGCAACGTGCGCTCCCTTCCTGCATCAGCCTGATCGACGCAGCTGTACGAGGCCGGTGCCCCGGGACGGGCGTCCGGTCGACACCCACCCGCCCCGAGTGTGATCGGAGGGGTTTCAACTCACCTAGTTGGTCAGCCGGTTGGTGCCGTAGTGGAGCAGCAGCGACAGGTTCGCCTTCAGGTCGAGGTCGGCGGTGAACTTCAGCGAGTCACGGATCTGGGTGAGCGTGATCGCGGAGCTGGGGACACCCCCGAGCAGGTAGGTGAAGGACTGTCCTGGCGCGACCTGACGCTGCGCCAGCGGCACGTCGTGGAAGTCCAGCCTGGCGATGTAGAAGGACGTTCCGTCGCCGCGCGGCACCTCCAGGTAGTCCTGCTGGGGGTGCCCGTACTGCGCGGTGCTGCTGTAGCCGTGGTTGTCGGAGCCGGACGGCGCACGGAAGACCAGCACCGCGCAGTCCGTCGAGAGCACCTGGGAGGAGGTGTTGGTGAAGACCAACTGCCAGTTGCCGTAGTACTGGTTTCCGCTGAAGGTCACATGCTCCGACAGTCCCACATTGCTGGAGAACTGCGTGGTCAGCGGCTCGCTGAGGATGGGGTTGGTACCGCTGACGGGGTGGTTGACACCATTGGCGCAGCGCTCCAGCGGGAGGGTGTACTGCGACGGTTGTCCGGTGGGGACCGCCTGGGTGAAGCTGGCGGGCCCGGCGCTCACCGCGGTGGTCGTGTCCGGGTCGGCGACTGCCGCGCTCCCGTCGGCGAAGGCCGCGATGCCGGCCAGGAGGAGGACGGTGGCCAGGCTGGCGCCTAACCCTCGCTTGGTGAATTTTGCTTGCATGGTGCACCGATCCCTTCGATCGCGAACGGGGTGCCGTGACGGCATCAGTGACTCAGCCTCACGTTTGCAGCGTGAACCGAACACGTCAAGGGGTTGAACCATTCAGGTCTAGTCCATTAGGTCTAGACCCTTTCGCTCGTGGCCGCCTGGGCGGGGGCCGGCGCTCACTGGGCGGTTGTCCAGTACCGCCGCACCGGGCCGTGCTCGGTGTTCTGGACGCCCTCGAGGACGCCGCCCCGGTGCTCGATCGTCTTCATCGAGCCGAGGTTGTCGGCTTCGCAGACGATCAGCACCCGGTCCAGCCCGAGCGTCCACGCCTCGTCGAGGATCCGGCCCAGCGCCCAGCCGGCCAGTCCGCGCCGACGTGAGGACGGGCGGATTGCCGTAGCCGATGTGGCCGAACTGCCGCACATAGTCGTTGAGCCCGTGCCGCAGCACGATCCCGCCGTGCACCCGGTCGCCCTCGACGATCCATCGGTAGCTGCAACCCAGGCCGGCCTCCACCGCTTTCGGGTCGGAATCCTCAGCCAGCAGCGCCAGCCAGGCAGCGAACCCCTCCGGTGAGTCGACCTCGTCGGACGGCCCCAGACCGAATCCGTCCTCATGGAAGCCGGGCCCCCATTCGTCATGCGCCTCGAGCCAGGCGGCGTGCAGACGGGCGGTGGGTGCGATCAGTTCAGGCATAGCGAAACCCTACCGATCAAGCCCCGCGCGGTCTCTGGAAGGCGGGGTTACGACGCCGCGGCTCGGCGGGCGCGGAAGGCGGCGGTCTTGGCGCGGTTCTGGCACGCCGTCGAGCAGAACTGGCGGGCGGCGTTGCGCGAGGTGTCGACGTACACCCGGTCGCACTGGGTCGCCTGGCAGACGCCGAGGCGGCCGGACGACCCGCCGCCGATCACCATCGCCAGCCCGGTCGCACAACCGGCGCTCCAGCCCACCGCGAGGGAGTCGTCCGTGCCATGGAAGTGGACCTGCCAGGGCTCGCCCTCGACCCGGTCCAGTTGCGGGCGGGCGCCGTTCGCCAGCAGCAGCACATTCAACGCCGCGGCCGCGTCATCGAGGCGGGCGCCGCCCACGGCTTCGAAGACCCGGCGCAACTCGATCGCCGTTCGGGCGAGATGGGCGGCCTGCGGGAGGTCGATGATGCGCGGGCCCACGATCGGGGCGGGCAGCGCGGCATCGACCGCTGCCGGGAGGTCCGAGCCGCGCGGTGCGGTGAACGGCTTTCCGCGGGCTTCACCATCGGTCAACACATTGACCAGCGAGACGGCCGCGTCCAGCAGCACCGCCATGTGACTGTCGAACAGCACTTGACCAGTTACCCCTTTCAGGCTTAGCTTTCGTCACTGACATTAGTCGATTCACCAGTGACAAGGAGGCGTCCATGCGACTCCTGCAGCGCGGTGGCCGCCTGCCGCGCACCGTATGGCTGCTGCTCGCCGCCCGGGCGATCAACCGGCTCGGGGCCTTCTCCCTGTCGTTCCTCACCGTCCTCATCAGCACCGACTTCGGGGCCGGCGTGGCGACCGCCGGGCTGGTCGCGGCCGGTTTCGGGCTGGCGACGATCCCGTCGCGCCTGGCGGGCGGCCGGCTCGCGGACCGGATGGGGCGGCGTCGCACCATCGTCCTCGGCCTGTCCGGCTGCGCCGTCGCCCAGCTCGGGATTGCCGCGGCGGGCTCATTGGCGCAGGTCGCGACCTGGGCCGTGCTGCTCGGACTCGTCTTCGAGCTGTACGAACCACCGAGCCAGGCGATGATCGCCGACTCCGTCGGACCCGCCGAGCGGGTGCGTGCCTACAGCCTGCTGAACGCCGCCCTGGCCGTCGGCGGCATGGGCGCCGGTCTGCTCGCGGCCGGCCTGGGCCGGTGGGACCTGCGCTGGCTGTTCGTCGCCGACGCGCTGAGCTGCTCGGCGTGCGCGGTCATCGTCCGGGTCGCGCTGCCAGGCGACCGTCCCGGTCGCAGTGACCGGGCTGCCCGGCAGCGGACGTCCCACCACTGTGCTGCCGTCATCAGGCCGTGGCGCGATCGCACGCTGCTCGTGCTGCTCGCCTCCGGCACCGGATACGCGCTGGTCTACCTGCAGGTCATGCTGGCGCTGCCGCTGTCCCTGGCCCGCCGCGGCATGCGTCCGGCGGACGCGGGCGTGCTCTTCACCGTCTCCGCCGTGACCATCGTCGCCGCGCAGCCCCTGCTCCGCGTACCGCGCCTCTCCGCGCTGTCCGCGCCGGCGGCGCTCGCGCTCGGCCACCTGCTGCTCGCGCTCGGCCTGGCCGGCTACGCGGCGGCGCACACCCTCGCTGCCTCCCTGGCGGCCACGGTTGTCTGGAGCCTGGGCGATCTCCTGATCCTGGGACGGGCCTACGCCCTCGTCGCCGGCCTCGCCCCGCCCGGCGGCACCGGCCGCTACCTGGCCGTCTACGGCCTCAGCTGGGGCTTCGCCGGCGTCGCCGCGCCGGTCGTCAGCACCCAGGTCCTGCAGCACGCAGGACCGACCGCCCTGTGGTCGGCAATGGCGGCCGTCTGCGTGGTCCTCGCCGCCGGCCAGGCCCTGATCGCCCGGCTGCCGACCGTCCGCCGACCAGAGCCGGTCCGCGACTTGCCCCCTCCCCGGCCGGCACCCGTCCCGGCCGGCTAGCGCGAGGTGAGCATGCTGACGACGGCAACCGCGCCGAGCTGGCGCATCATGGCTGCGACGTCCTCGACGAACCAGCCGTCGCTGATCCTCCCGTTGACGACGCGGTAGACGCCGACGCCGTTCCAGGTCGCGTGCTTGCTGGTGAACGGGATGATGCCGAACAGACGGCCGGTGCGGCGGCCGCTGTTGGTGAACTGCACGACCACCTGGTCGTCCTTGGTGTAGATGTCCTTGACGACCAGGTGCAGGTCGATGAATCGACCTGCACCGCTGCCGCGCATCATGGCTTTGTATGCCTCGATGCCGTCGATCTCGCCGAGGCTGCCGCCGCTCCAGCGCATGTCCGGCGCCCACAGCTCGTCGATGAGATCGAGGTTGCCCTGGTTGACGACCTCGTCGAGGAACCGCTCGACGACGGCGGTATTGGTGTCGGTGGTGCTCATCGGATTTCCTTCGACTTTCCTTCGGCGCGGATCAGGCGAGCAGGGCGGTGACAGCAGCGGCGGCAGCGTGGCCGTCGTCGAGGCCGATGGCGGCGGCGCGGGCCCGCGCGGTGGGGTCCATCAGCTCACCGCCGACCTCGGCGAACGCGTCGCCGCCGGTGACCTGGACCACGGGCAGGCCGTCGGCGGCGAGCGCCGCCAGCTCACGGCTTTCGTCCAGGCCGCCGAGGATCGGGATCGTGGGCCCGATGAACAGGATCCGGTCCAGACCGGTCTCCTGGGCCAGTTGCGCACAGAACTCGCCGCGCGGCGCGTCGCAGTAGCGGCGGCCCTGGTACTCGACGGTGGGAAAGTACCCCGGCACCGCGCACGAGGACGCCACCGCGCGGGCGAGGCCGATTCCGTCGGCGCGGCTCCACAGCACGGTCTGCCCCGAGGCGCAGTCGACACTGGTGATCCGCAGATCCGCCTCCGGCCACCGGTCGGTGCCGACCAGGCCGGCCGCCACGGCGAGGTAAGTGGCCTCGTCGATCACACCAGGGGTCGCCACGGCCAGCGCGCCGATGGCGGCACTGCGCTGCGTCACCGTGCCCTCGCCGGACATCAGCAGCCGGGCGATCGCCTCCGGCACCACACTCGTGCCGGTCCCGCCCCCGCCCGCCTGCTGGGGCACGGCCGGGATCGGCGAAACGTACTCGCCGCGGCGCTGCTCCTCGGCCAGGGCCACGATGTCGTGTCCCAGCGCGACAGCGGTGCCGACCATCGACCCCGCCGACGTCCCGACGATCACCCGGCTCGACGCCGGATCGAACCCGGCGTGCTCGATCAGGCCGGCCAGGACGCCCAGTTCCCAGGCGATACCGACCTCTCCGCCACCACCGAGGATGAGTCCTACCTTCGTCACCGCGTCCTCCCATCACGCCGAACCCGCGTTCGCGTCCTTGTCCGCGTCCGACAGCATCGGTCCGCCTTCATCACAGTAACAGAACTGAGTTCTGTTAGAGCGGAGGCGGCGAAACGGGTAATGTCATCCGCATGGCCGAGCTTGTGGACGAGAACAACGGCCTGGTCCCCCAGGCAACCTTTCGGCGCGCCCGCACCCCCGCGGCGAAGGCGCACCGCCACGAGGCGATCCTGACCGCCGCCGAACGACTCGCCCGCGACGGCGGCATCCGGTCGATCACGTTGACCGATCTCGGCGAGGCGGTCGGGCTCGCCAAGTCCAACGTCCTGAACTACTTCGGCTCCCGCGAAGAGATCTTCCTCGAACTGACTACCCGTCAATGGAACGAGTGGGCCTCCGCGTTGGGCACGGAACTCGCGGCAGCCGGGCCGGTCGACGACCTGGCCGGGGTGATCGCGTCCTCGCTGGTGCAGCGGCCGCTGTTCTGCGAGCTGGCCAGCCAGGCGTTCATCAACCTGGAGCACAAGGTCAGCGCCGAAGCGGCCCTGACGTTCAAACGCACCGCCGCCACCCTCATCGACCGACTCGCCCAGCAGGCAGCGGGCGCCCAGGACGTCCTGACCGCAGCAGAGTGCCGCGAACTCCTCGACGCCGCGGTCATGCTCGCGGGCGCGGTCTGGGTGGTGGCCCACCCGTCAGCCAAGGTGCGGGAGATCTACGCGCAGGATCCGGACCTGGAACACGGCACCGTCGTCTTCAACATCCGATTCCCCCGCGCCCTGGCCGCCCTCGCCGCAGGCCTGCCCACCCTGCGCGGTTGAGGCTGCGGCCTGTGGTTCAGACCGGGCGGGCCACGGTCAGCAGGATGACCGAGTCCTCCACCGCTTCCAGGCCGTGCACGGCCCCCGGCACCGAAAGCAGGTCGTACGGCTCGCCCTCGCCGAAGGCGTCCCCGGCGGTCAGCCGCACCCGCCCGCGCAGCACCAGCACCGTGGCGTGCCCCGGATTCTCGTGGTCGGACAGGGTGCCGCCCGCCAAAAGGGCGATCATCGTCTGGGCCAGGGCGCTGCCGTGACCGCCGTACAGCGTCCGGGCGCTGCGCCCTGCGTGCGAGCCCGTGGCCCGCGCATCAGCCAACAGGGTGTCCGCCAACGGCCCCAGCGAATTGATCTCCATGCCGAAACCCTAGACAGCAACCCGGCCCGCCGCACGCCGGCGGCACCAGCACCCCTATGCCGCTCCAGGGTCCGTCTCAGAAGTGGATCAAGGCCATGCGATGATCTTGTCCCTTGTCCCTTGGCTCGGGGAGATCTGCCCGAGCGGTACGGGCCGTGGGAGACGGTGTACACATCCGCCGTCCGCTACGAAGCGCCGGTGCTGGTCGCAGCCATCAACGAGTGGCTGTGACCTGCACCGTCGCAACGCCTCTCAGGCGACGTCGAATTCGTTGCCCTCGGGGTCCTGCATGGCGGCAGCGTAGAACCCCATGTCCGGCTCATCCTTGATCCGCAGCACAGTGGCACCGGCTTCGACCAGCCGTTCCACCGCAGCCTTGACCCGCTGCGTGCGGACGACCAGGGGGACGTCACGGCCCCCACCGACCTTCAGGTCGAAGTGCCACCGGTTCTTGGCGACCTTCGGCTCCGGAACGTGCTGGAACCACACCCTCGGTCCACGTCCCGCAGGATCGGTGATCGACTCCGGAGTATCCCCGGCACCGGGCGGCAACTCTGCCTCGGGCACCCCCATGTCCGCCCAGTAGGCGCGCCAGGTGGCGTGCCCGCCCGGCGGAGGCTCAGGCACGTAGCCCAGGGCCTCGGCCCAGAAGGCCACCATTCTCTGCGGATCGGAGCAGTCGATCGTCAGCTGCATTGTCATCTCCATGCTCAGAGGATCCCCGACAGGTCTGACAGAAGCTCCACTTTCGAAACAGGCCCTAGGATCGGCGCACGAGGTGGCGGTAGAGCCAGAAGATCAGGGTGTTGTGGCGCGCGCCGGTCTCGGCCTCGGCCTGCCTGGAGGCTTCGACCGCGGCGTAGCCGTATGCGCGCATCCTCGCCTCGTAGTCGCCGATGGCGGCGAGGAGGCCGCGGGTACCCGGCCCGGCCTCGGTCAGGGCCCGGCAGAGCTGTCCGGCGTCCTGGAGGGCGGTGTTCGCGCCGGAACCGCGGGCCGGGCTCATCGCGTGGATGGCGTCGCCGAGAACGGTGACCCGGCTGGGTTCCCAGGCGGGCACCGGCGTCGAGGTGCGGATCCGGATCAGGAAGGTCTCATCGACGTCGGCCATCGCGTACAGCGCGCGCAGGTCCGGGTGCCAGGACTTGATCAGCTTCGCACCGAGGGCATGGAGCCCAGCCGCGTCCAGCCCGTCCAGCGCGGCTTGCGACCTGCCGAAATCCCCTGTCCGCCCGGTCACCGCCCACATCAGGTAGTCCTGAACCGGTGAGAGCACCGCTGAGGCCCGCTCAGGTCGCTGCCGCAGTCGGACCAGGCCGGTTGCCATCCCGATCCGGCCGCCGATCACGGCCACGAACCCCTCCAGCAGCGCGGGCGGCACCAGCTTCAGCACCTCGTCGGTCAGCGGGGTCTTGCCGTAGATGGACGCCGCGCCGGTGTCGACCACCGCGGCCTGCGGCAGATACTGGCGACGCACTGCCGAGTTGACGCCGTCCGCGCCGACCAGCAGTTCTGCCTCGGCCTCGCGTCCATCGGCGAAATGCAGCCGCACGCCGGTGTCGTCCGCCTCATAGCGGGTCAGTTCGCAACCGTGGACGATCCGCTCGTCCAGCCCGGCGGCCAGCACCTCGCGCAGCGTCCGGCGGTTGACCGACGTGGCCAACGTCGCAGCGGCGTAGGGATCGACGCTGGGATCGCCGGTCACCCGGTGCAGTTCGCGAAGCTTCTCGTTCACGACTGTGAAGCGCGTGCTGGGGCTGCAACAGGTGTCCTGGAACAACGCGAACAGCTCCGGCGGCAGGCACCGCTCCAAGGCCAGCCCGGCCCGCGCGTCCATGTGCAGCCGATAGCCCTGCCGGCGACCGGCCAGGGCCCCGTCCCGCTCATAGACGGTGACGTCAAAACCCGCCCGGTGCAGGCCCTGCGCCAGACACAGCCCGCCGAGCCCGGCCCCCACCACAGCCACCCGCACCGCGCCTCCGCGTCCATCGATCCCCGCACCGGCCCACCCGGGTGCCGACCCAGTGTCTCAACCACCTACTGGGCAAGAGGGTTAACCGTGGACAAGCAAGTGACGTGGGGTGTCCGACGGTCGAGAAGCACTCACCCGTGGTCCACGGTCTCGTCGCCGGTGGCGACTTCCAGGCGGGTGCGGTGCTGCAGTCCCGCGCCGACCACGATGCCCAGGGCGATGGCGACGACCGTGACCAGCGTGGTGACCAGGGTGGCCAGGCTTCCGGTGCCCTGGTCCGCGAGCAGTTCCGACACTCCCCGCAATCCGGTCGCCCCGGGGACGAGCATCCAGAAGCAGGGCAGAAAAACCACCTGGTCGGGGATGCTGTGGTGGCGCTGGATCCAGGAGGCGATCGGTGGCAGCAGCATCCCGGCCGCGAACGCGCCCAGTGCCGTTCCGCCCAGGGCCGCCCCGGCCGCCAGCACTCCGCGTTCCGCCAGCAGGGCGACGGTGAGCCACAGCAGGGTCCGGGACGGGGCGGAGTAGCTGAGCGTGAATCCTCCCGCCAGGAGCAGGACCCCGCACCACCCCGCCCAGTCCCCAGCAGTTCCGGCGCCGACCGGCCCGCGGGCGACGCGCTCACGCCGTCGGTGGCGACCAGGATGCCCAGGGCCAGCAGCATCAGCACGTTCACCGCCCCGGCCAGCCTGGCCACCCCCGACAGCACGTCGCCGACAGCCAGCTCGATCGCCCCCATGGTCAGGGCCGACCCCGGCAGGAAGGCGATCAGCGGCGGGATGAACAGGTTCTGCGGCGCCTCGTGCAGCAGCGGGCCCGCGAAGCGCAGCGACAGCGCCGTGGCCAGGACCGCGGCCGCCACCGGCAGGATCGGCCCCGCGGCCGGCCAGTAGCGCGCGGTCAGCAGGCGCAGCAGGCCCACCGCCGTGCCCAGCACCAGGTAGCCGAGCATGGCCCCGGCCGTGGCGTGCAGCATCGCCCCGAGCCCCACGGTCAGCAGCGCGTAGCCGAACACCGAGCCGGCCGGGCTGAAGCGTTCCGGCATGGCCCGCACCTTCGCCAGCGCCGCTCGGGCCTGGTCGAAGGGGACGGCCTCGCCGCGCAGCCGGGCCACCAAGTCGTGCAGGGCCTGGACCTGGTCGAGCCGCAGATCGCCGCCAGCGACCGGTGCGAAGTCGATCTCCCCGCCGCCCTCCCGCGCCGCGTGGTCCACCTGGACGAACAGGCCGGTCGGGACGACGAAGCTGCGGGCGTGCATCCCGTAGCGGGCGGCGATGTCCCTCAGGTCGGCCTCGACGTCCGAGGTCCGCTGCCCGGCCCGGAGCAGTTCTGTGCCGATGGCGCTGAGCAGGGCGGCGAGTTCCCTGATCCACTCCCGGCTGGTGTCCTGCGCCCCGGGGACGGTGATCGCCGGGCTGAAGGAGGGCTTGGCGTGCCGGCCCGCGTAGTGCTTGACGCGGCGCCAGCTGCGGCCGGGCTCGCTCAGGGGCACGGCGCTGCTCCTCCGCTCGGGATCGATTCCTCCGCTCGGGATCGATGACCTCCCATGAGTAGCCGTCAGGGACCGCGCATTACTCCGTATCAACGAATAAATCACCCTGTCGGCATGGGGCGGGCGGCAATACGGCCGAGGTGCGCTCTCATTCGGGGATGACCACTTGTGCGGTTGAGAGGAGCCCCGACGATGAGTCTGCTGCGTGAGAATGCGGTACTAGCCGTATTCGCGTGCCTGGCCCTGGGCTACCTGGTCGGAAAGCTCAGGGTCGGTCCGATCCAGCTGGGCGGCATCTGCGGCACATTGATCGTGTCGATGCTCATCGGGGCACAGCACGTCAGCGTCAACGCGGATGTCAAGAACATCGCGTTCGCATTGTTCATTTTCTCGCTCGGCTACATTGCCGGGTCATCAAAGTTGATGGGTCGTCAGCTTTCCGCGTGCCCTTCGGGTGGTTGCGCAGTGTGATCGCAGGCGTTGGCTCCGGCGGTTTCGGAAGCCGTAGGCCTTGCGGGCTTCGAGCTTGATCACGCGGTTGTTGCCTTCGGATGCGGCGTTCGTTATGCCGGTTTTGATGTAGTTCTCGATGCCGTGCCACCACTGGTCGACGGTTTCGGCGAGGGTGACCAGTTCGACCAGGTAGGGGCGGTCGGCACAGAAGGCCTGGAAGCGGTAGCGGGCGGCGGAGACCGCGGAGCGGTCGGGAAGGACGTGGGCGTGCTTGGCGGTGAGCCGCAGCAGGTCGCGCAGGAGCTCCTTGGCACGCCAGCCGTCGAGGATCTGCTTGCCGTAGGTACCCATATCGGTCAACTCGTCGGCAAGCGTGGCCAGTTCTGTGGTGGTGAGGTCTTCCTTGTTGCGGCGCAGGAGCTTGCGGACGCTCCAGACGGGGTCGCCCTTGCGGGCGCGGCGGCCGTGGTGCCTCCAGGTGAGGCGGCGGCGCAGGTCGGCCAGGTGGCGCTGGGCGAGCTGGACGACGTGGAAGCAGTCCACGACGATTCGGGCGTGGGGCAGGGCGGTGCGCACGGCGGCGCGGAAGGTGGCGCACAGGTCGATGGCCACGTACCTGACCCGCTGTTTCCAGGTCTCGGGCTGGAGGGTGAGCCAGGCGGCGACGGAGGCGGCGTTGCGGCCCTCGACCTGCCCGAGCAGGCCCTGGCCGCCGACCGCGTCGACGAAGCCGATATGCCAGGCGTCGGCGACCAGTTCCCATGTGCCCGTTTCGGGGTTCTCCCGCCAGACCGGCTTGCCCCTGCGGGTCTCGTCGATGCCGACGGCCTCGGTCACGGGCGGCTGATCAGGCAGGACGAGCTCGGCGTACTGTTCGAAGGCAGCTTGGGCAGTGGGCCAGGAGATGCCCAGGTCACGGCCGGCCTGTACGACCGTGCGGCCGTCGTCGGCCACCACGCGTCCGGCCTCGCGCCGCAGCGCGCGGGTCAGCCGGGCCCCCGCTGGCACCTCGCGGACCTGCTCGGTGAACGAGCCGCGCGGGCACAGCGGTTCCGCGCAGAACCAACGGGACTTGTGCCAGTGCAGATCCACACGTCGTCCACCGTAAGGAAGTTGGCGGGGGCGGGTGAGACGTGGGCCCTTCCTCGTCGTGGAGAGCACTCCGCACTCCGGGCATGCCCGCGCACCCTCGTCCACCGTCGCCACGTGCACGACGAGAGCCGGCCCGACCTCCTCCACCTTGATCACCCCCAGCCCCTCCAGGCCCAGCAGCAGTGTCGCGTCCGTATCGGCACAGGTATCGTTGATGTTCGAGCCCGCAGGTGTTCGTGATCGGTTTCTCTAGACAAGAACCATGATCACCAATCCCTGCGGGCTCCTTGCATCCGGGGCACACCACACCCGGCATCGTCACCCAACGTGACAGTCAATTGGCTCAAGCCGCTGACGGCCCATCAAGTTTGAAGACCCACATTGCCGGGCCGCAGTTCTTCGCCAACCTCAATGCCAAGGGCCTTCGCTTCGCGGTGCTGTCGGTGATGGAGGCCGTCATCGTGGTGCTGATGGCGGTCGGCATCGCCAAGACCGCCGGGCTGGACGTCGGCACCGCGTCCGGGATCCTGGCCGGCTCCGCCACCGAATCGGCCGTGGTCGGCACCGCCCAGGAGGCGATCGCCAAGCTCCCCGGCATCACCCCGGACCAGTCCACCGCCATGCAGGCGCATGTGGCGACCGCGTACTCGGTCTGCTACCTCTTCGGCCTGATCAGCATCGTCCTGCTGACCAGCCAGTTCTTCCCGATGCTGCTGAAGATCAACCTGGCCGACGCCTGCCGTGAGCTGTGGGAGAAGATGCGCGGCGGCGGCGGCGACCTGGAGGAGGGCGAGACCTCGGCGCTGCCCAGCCTGGTCGGCCGGACCTACCTGGTCTCCCAGGGCGAGGGCAGCAGCATCGAGCAGTTGGAGAACGCGGTTCAGCAGGAGGCATCGATCGAGGGCGTCAAGCGCGCCAACAAGGTCCTGGAGGTCGCGACCGGGCTGCGGCTGCAGCGCGGGGACCAGGTCCTGGTCGTCGGCCGACGGCAGGCGGTCATCGACACCGGCCACGACCTCGGGCCGGAGACCCCGGGCGTCCCCGGCCTGGACAGTCCGCTGACGGTGCGCCAGGTGGTGATCACCGACAAGCGGGCCAACGGGCAGAGCATCGACACCCTGCGCACCACCCAGTACCAGGCCACCGAGGGCATCTACCTGACCGGTATCCAGCGGGTGGACCAGGACATCCCCGCGGTCGGCTCCACCGAGCTGCACCAGGGCGACACCCTCACCGTGGTCGGCACCCGCTCCAAGGTGGAACGCTTCACCAAGAGCGTCGGCGCCAAGGTCCGCACCGACAGCGCCGACTGGATCTACATCGGTCTCGGCATCTGCCTCGGTGTGCTGCTCGGCATGGTCACCGTCAAGCTCGGCGGTGCCAACCTGGCCCTGGGCACCGGCGGCGGCTGCCTCATCTCCGGCCTCGTCTTCGGCTGGGTCCGGGCCCAGCGCCCGACCTTCGGGGCCTACCCGCCGGTGGCCGCCCAGACCATGAAGGACTGGGGCCTGTCCATGTTCATCGCCGTCACCGGCCTGGCCGCCGGACCGGACGCCGGACCGCTGCTCAAGCAGTACCCGCTGCTGCTGCCGCTGTCCGGCATCGCCATGGTGGTCGTGCCGGCCTTCCTCGGCCTCTTCATCGGCCGCAAGTTCCTCAAGATCGAAAAGCCGATCCTGATCGGCGCGATCGCCGGACAGCAGTGCTCCACCCCGGCCATCACCGCCGTCAGCAACGTCGCCAACTCCAGTGTGCCGATGCTCGGCTACACCATCACCTACACCATCTCCAACTTCCTTCTCCCGCTCACCGGCCCGATCTTCGTCGGCATCATCGGCCTCAAGGTCTGACCCTCCCGCCCCCGGCCGACCGCGCCCCACCGGCGCGGTCGGCCGCATCGCTCCAGCTGTTCGACCGTCAGTTCACCAGGAAGCAGGCTTTGACGACGCCGGGGTCGGGGTCGTGGAAGACCGTGTTGGTGCAGGGGGTTCCACCGGTCAGCTGGACTGTGGTGAAGCTGCCGCCCGCGCCGTACTCCACCGTGCGGGTGCCGGTGAAGGAGCAGAGGCCGTTCTCGGCGGCGCAGTAGCCGGCCCCGCTGGGACCGGCGGTGACCGGTCCGACGTAGCAGGACTTGACGACGCCGTAGTCGGGGTCGCCCAACTGCGCGTCGGTGCAGGCGGTTCCGCCGGTCGCGGTGGTGTAGCCGAAGACGCCGTTCGCCCCGTACGCCACCGACTGGGTGCCGCTGAAGGAGCAGGTGCCGTTCTGGCCGGCACAGAGGGTGTAACCGGTGGGCGGGGTCGGGTAGTTGCCCGGGTTGGACACCACCAGGTAGGTCCCGGGCTGTACCCCGGTCAGGCGGACGTAGCCGGCGTCGGCGGTGGCCCCGGTGATGCCGGGGGTGGCGGTGAAGGCGCCGCCGCGCCAGACCACGGCTCCGTTGACCGACACGACCGGGTCGGCCGCGCCGTAGGTGGGGATCGCGATGGTGCCGGCGGTGCCCGCGGGCGCGGTCACATTCATGCTGAACTGCCCGCCGCCGCGCTGCCCGGCCCAGTCGACGTCGATCTCGCCGTGCGGGGTGGGCACCCGCCCCTCGGTCCAGGCCAGATCGCCGGGGTGCGGCTGGACCGACCAGGTGGCGTAGCCGGGCCCGGTGGGCCGGACCCCCAGCACATAGCCGGACAGCGCCGCGACGGGGGCGCTGGACCAGCCGTGGGACAGACTGGTGCCGGCCCCGTTGCCGGGGGTGCCGTCGCTGCTGGAGACGTTCTCCCAGAAGGTCCCGGTCTGGTCGGGGCCGGGTGCGATCATATGGCCCCACTCGTTCTGCAGTAGGGCCTCGGCGTCGGCGGTGTCGTCGGTCGCCAGCCGGGCGTTCAGCTCAAGTCCGCTGGTGAAGGGGCTGATGATGCCGCTGTTCCCGGCGTCGTGGGAGAACGGGGTCGGACCGTAGGGGCTGGTCCACAGGTCGGTCTTCAGGGTGGACAGGATCGCGGCGTCGTTGGCGGCGGGTGCCACCCCGGTCAGCACCGCGAGCGCGTTGGCGTCCTGGGCGGCCGGGCCCGGCTGACTGTCGCTGATCTTGTACAGACCGGTGGCGGGGTTGTAGAGGTGGGCGTTGATGGCGGTCTTCAACGCGCCTGCGGCGGTGGTGTAGTTGGCCGCAGCGGCGGGTTGCCCGGCGGCGGTGGCCAGCGACGCGCCGTCCAGCAGCGCCTGGTAGTAGAGCAGGTTGTACGCGGAGACCTCGCCGGTCTTGGGCTGGTCGTAGTAGTCCCAGTCGGCGCCGTCGGCGGCATTGCTGACGAACAGTCCGTTGCCGTCCAACTGGCTCGCGTTCCAAGCGAGTTCGCGCTGCACCACCGGCCATTCCCGGGCTGCGAACGCCTGGTCGCCGGTGTAGAGGTAGTACTCGGCCAGCGCGGTGACGAAGTACATCGAGTACGAGGCCGAGTAGGAGGAGCTGGTGGTGCCCGGGATCAGCGGACCGATCCGCGGGATCGCCTCCGGCGCGAGGTCGCCGGTGACGAAGCCGCTGGAGAGCTGGTAACTGCCGAGGATCTGCAGCGAGTTCTTGATGTAGGCGGCGTTGTCGATCGAGTAGAAGTCGGTGGGGCCCTCGACGTTCAGGTCGCCTACCCAGATCGCACGGTCGCGCTTGGCCCCGTCCACCATGGTCGCCAGGGCGTTGACGCCCGGAGCGGTGAAGTCCGCCAGCTTCGCGGTGGCGTCCAGGGCACTGCTGTAGAGCTGGCCGCCATTGCTGCCGACGACGCTGAGGTTGCGGAAGGATGCCTCCTCCCCGGTGTACTCGCGGAAGCCCACCGTGCCACTGGCGTAGCCGACCGCGCCCGAGGGGAGAGACGTCGTACTGAGCTGGGCGACCGACGCGCCGTCCACCGAGACCGCGATGCTCGTGCCGGAGACCGTGGTGGCAATGGTGTGCCAGCTGCCCGCGACCACGGCGGCGGGCAGGGGTTGGGAGCCCAGGCTGGTGTAGCTGCCGTCGTGCAGGTCGAACTCCTGCAGGGTGTTGGCGGCGCCGGTGGTGTCGGTGCTGTCATCGAGGATGAACAGATAGCCGTCCTCCGCGTCCTTTCCGCGCACCATCCAGCCGGCCTGGTTCTTGCTGATGCTGGTCTGGAAGGTGCTGGTGTAGTCGCCCCACCCGGTGCCCTGGTTCAGGATGCCGACGCCCTCGTTGATCGGCGATCCGCCGGCGTCCAGCGTGCCGCCCTTGACCGTCCAGCTGCCCGGCAGGGAGCCGGCCGGGACGGCGTTGGTCTGGACGGTGTAGGCGCCGGCGTACCAGATCTTGTTCAACTGGTCCGAGCTGGAGGCGAAGTAGCCCGCGTAGCCGGAGGCCTGGGTACGGTCGGCGAGGTCGTGCACGCCCACCGCGCTCAGCGTCACGCTGCCGGGCGAGGTCAGCGTGATCACCTGGTAGCGCTCAACCGCCCTGCACCTGGCTGTTGGTGAGGGTGCCGGGCCCGGAGACCGGATAGCTGTCGTTGCGGGACGGGTCGCCCTCGGCCCAGGGCGCGGCGCCGTCGCCATTGGCGCTCGCATACGGCAGCCCTTCGCTGTAACCGGCCTTGAGGACCGGCGAGCCGGTCTCGGCGGAGACCGCGAAGTAGGGCAGTCCTCCGGTCTCCTTGCCGTAGTCCAGCACCACGGTCGGCGTCGCACCGCCCGCGGTCAGCGTCAGCGTCGCCGAGCCCGATCCCCCGCACAGCAGGTTCTGGGCACCGGTCACGACGCCGGAGCTGCTCTGCACCGCGACCGGGCAGACGTCCGCAGCCGACGGCGCCTCGACATAGCCCTGCCAGGGCGGCGACGCCGGCCAGGGGGTGGACGACGACGCGGCGTGCGCCGGCTGGGCGGCCGATCCCAGCGCGCACAGCAGCACGAGGACGGTTGCGAGTGCCTGGACCGCACTGGCCGGGCGCCCAACGCGCGGTGGATGAGTTCGACGACGATGCATCATGTGTGCTCCCTCGGGATTGAACGCTTTCAAATCGCCGGTGCGTCAGGAGGTCAGATAGCAGGACTTGGCGACGCCGAAGATCGGGTCGCTGTTTCCGAAGGCGGCGTTGGTGCAGGGAGCGCCGCCGGTGAAGGTCCGGTAGAGGAAGTCGCCGTCCGCGCCGTAGGCGACGGTCCGCTGGCCGCTGAACGAGCAGGTCCCGTTCTCGGCCGCGCAGCTGGCGCCGAAGCCGGTCGGCGGCCCGGACGGGGCGTAGCAGGCCTTGGCCACGTTGTAGATCGGGTCGATGCCCATGGTGGCGTTGCCGCAGACCGTCGCGCCGTTGGAGCGGCCGAGCCAGAAGGCGCCGTCGGCGCCGTAGGCGAGGGGCTGCGCCCCGGTGACCGTGCAGGTGGCGGCCTCGGCGGCGCAGGCGGTCCAACCGCCGGGCGGCGCTCCGGACGGGGCGGTCCAGCAGCTCTTGACGACGCCCGCCAGCGGGTCGGTGCCGAAGGCGGCGCTGGTGCAGGGGGTGCTGCCGGTGACGACCTGGAAGCGATAGGCGCCATTGAGGCCGTAGGCGACCTCCCTGGTCCCGCTGACCGTGCAGCTGCCGTTCTCGGCCGCGCACAGGGTGTAACCGGCGGGCCCGCCGACCGGGGCGAGATAGCAGGACTTCAGCACCCCGTACGCCGGGTCGGTCCCGCCGAACGACGAACTGCCGCACGTGGTCGCCGTGCTGACGGTCCGATAGGCGTAGCTTCCGGCGCCGTAGGCCAGTACCTGGCTGCCGCTGGGGGTGCAGGTCCCGCCCTCGACCGCGCAGAGCGTGTAGCCGACCGGCAGCCCGTTCCCGGTGACCGAGGTGGCGAAGGGCGTTTGCGCCCCCAGCCCGGTGACCGAGACGGTGTGGCTGCCCGCCGGCATGCCGGTGAGGTGGATGTAGCCGGCGGCGGACGAGCCGCCGGTGATCCCGGCTCCGGCGTGGAAGGTTCCGCCGCTCCAGACCGTGGCGCCGTCGACAGTGACGCTGACGCCGGACGCACCGTACGTGGGCACACCGATGGCGCCGGTGGTCCCGGTCGGGGCGGTGAGCGTCCCGGCGAGGGTGCCGGCGGTCGCGTTGTAGTCCCAGGAGCCGGCCACCTTGCCCTGCGGCAGGGTGATCGTGCCCTCGGCGTGGGTCAGGTCGCCGGGGTGCGGCGCGAAGCTGTACTGGCTGGTGCCGGTCGGCGCGAGGCCGAGGACGTACGAGGTCAGCGCGGAGGTCGGCCCGGTGGCCCAGCCGTGGGCGAGGCTCATGTAGGTGCCGCCGTAGTCGAACGAGCCGTCCGAGCGGTAGCCCTCCCAGAAGGTGCTGCCGGTGCCGAGCGGGGAGTTGAGCATGTAGCCCCACTCGCGCCGGATCAGCGTCAGCGCGTCGATGTCGTCGCCGGCCACGAAGTGGGCCTGCACCTCCATCGAGCCGGGGAAGGTGCCTATCGCGCCGCCGTCCTTCTCCGGGCTGGCCGCGCCGTACTGGTTCCACCGGGTGGTCAGCGCCTGGGCGATGCTGGTGTTCTTGGCGGCGCTGTCGGTCAGCCCGTACCAGACGGCCAGCGAGTTGCCGTCCTGCGGGTAGAGGGTGCTGGTCGGGTTGTCCCGGTAGAGGCCGATGGTGCTGTTCCACAGCCGCTGGTTGGCGGCGGCCTTGAGCGTGGCCGCCCGCTGCTGCCAGCTGGTGGCGTCGGCACTGTCGCCCTCGGCAGTGGCCAGCGCGGCGCCGCTGGTCAGGGCCTGGTAGAGCAGCGCGTTGGCCTCGATGTTCTCGCCGCCCTGGTCGCCGCGGGCCCAGTCGGCGGCACCGGTGACGTTCAGCAGGCCGTTGCCGTCGATCTTGGCGTTGATGAAGGCCATGCCCAGCTTGTACTGGTTCCAGATGGAGTCCAGCCAGGCCTTGTCGCCGGAGTCGGTGTAGTAGGTGGCGGTCCCGATCAGGGTCCAGGTGTGGTAGGTGTCCGAGCCGTAGAAGTTGACGGCGGGTCCGCCGTACTCCAGCTCTCCGGTCGAGGTGTTCTGGTGCTGGTAGAGGGCGGTCAGCGCGTTCCGACTGGACGCGAGGTCGCCGGTGGAGTCGTAGGCGGTCGGCAGCGAGATGCCCAGGTCGCCGGGCCAGACCGCGCGGTCGCGCTTGGCGCCGTCGACCAGGACGCCGGCCCCGGCGCCGACCGTCGCGTTGTTCTCCCAGCCCGAGGCGGGCGGCGGGTAGGCGCGGCCGGTGTCGGGGGCGATGGTGTCCATCTGCACGGTGTAGGCGCCGGCGGCCCAGATCTTGTTCAGCAGCGGGTCGCTGGAGGAGAAGTAGTTGGCGTAGGCCGTGGGGTCGCTCATCCCGGCGGCGCCGGTGAAGGCCAGCGAGACGCCGGTCAGGTCGACCCAGCCGGAGGAGTTCAGAAACACCGTCAGATAGCGGAAGCCGCCGCGCAGTTTGTCGGTCGGCATGGTGTAGCTGCTCGCGCCGTTCACCGTGGTGGAGAGGGCGCCGTCGGTCCCGGCGCCGCTGTAGACCGTGCCGCTGCTGAGGTCGCTGACCGGGCCGACGTAGAGCGAGGACTCGCTGAACGCCAGACCGACCTGGCGGCCACTGGCGCTGGCCCCGCCGAAGGTCAGCGTCACCAGGCCGCCGACCTCCTTGCCGAAGTCCAGGACCAGGTAGGAGTTGGCCCCGGAGATCCGGGTGGCGGCGCCCGCGAGCACGTTCTGCGGCGAGCTCACGGTGCCGGAGGTGCTCTGGACGGCGACCGGGGCGAGGGTCCGGGTGGACGGCGCGAAGGTGTCCGCGGGAACGGACGCGGTGACGGACGCGGCCGCAGAAGCGGGGACGGACGCGGCAGCGGCACGGGGGCCCGCGGAAGCGGCCGGGCCGACGGTGAGGCCGGCTGCCGCGCAGGCCAGCAAGGTGACGAGCACGATCCAGGTGCGGCGCAGTCCGGGGTGGAGGATATGCATGGCCCTGGCCTTTCCGAGGCATGGGAAAGCACGGCGGGAGTGAATTCAGTGAAACGTTTCAAATACGCGATACGTAGGAAATGTATGAGCGCGGCCGCAAGCCGTCAATGGGTTCGACGTGAGCCGGTCAAAAAGGCCGGTCGGAGGCCGGTCGAAAGGCCGGTCAGCGCGGAGCGATGGAGGAACTGCGCACCACCAGCTCCGGCTGCAGCACCACCCGCTGGTGCCGGTGCGTCCGGCCTCGTCGTCCGTCTCCTCCAGCAGCAGTTCCGCGGCCAGGGTGCCCATGGTCAGGGCCGGCTGACGGACCGAGGTGAGCGGGACGGCGGCAGCCGCCGCGAACTCGATGTCGTCGTAGCCGACGATGGCCAGGTCGCCGGGCACGCTGACCCCGGCCGCGTAGAGGGCCTGCAGCACACCCAGCGCCAGCAGGTCGTTGGCGCAGAAGACGGCGGTGGGACGGCGGGTCAGCCCGAGCAGCCTGGCCCCGGCGTCCCGGCCGGCGGCCACGTTCAGCCCCTCGGTCGGCAGGTCCTGCAGGATCTCCGCGGGCAGGCCGGCCTCGGCCAGCGCGGCCAGGGCGCCGGCCCGGCGGTCCTTGATCTGCTGCAGGTGCCCAGGGCCGCTGACATAGGCGATGGAGCGGTGGCCCGCGGCCAGCAGGTGCCGCACCGCCAGGGCGCCGCCGGCCACGTCGTCCACCGAGACCGAGCACTCGGCCGAGCCGGCCGCGACCCGGTCCACCAGGACGAAGGGGATCCGGTGCCGGCGGAAGGAGTCCAGGTTGCGCCCGCTGGCGTCGGCGGGCGTCAGCAGCACGCCGCGCACCCGCTGCTCGGCGAACAGCGAGAGGTACTCGGCCTCCTCGGAGGCGCTCTGGCCGCTGTTGCAGACCATCACCCCGAGCCCGGCCGCGCGGGCGGCGCGTTCGGCGCCGCGGGCCACGTCCACGAAGAAGGGGTTGCCCATGTCCAGGACCAGCAGCGCCATGATCCGGCTCTGCCCGGCCCGCAGCTGACGGGCGGACTCGCTCCGGACGTAGCCGAGGCGCTCGATCACGGCCTGCACCCGGAACCTGGTCTCCTCGGAGACCATGTCCGGCCGGTTGATCACGTTGGACACCGTGCCCACCGAGACCCCGGCCTGCCGGGCCACGTCCTTGATACCCACCATCTGTGCCACGCGCCCGTCCTGCCGCCTCGCGCCGACACCGGGGTGTTCGGACCTCCGGTGACTGCTCATCGTATGGGGTCGCACCCGGGTGCCGCCGCCGGTGGTGGCGGCGGCACCCGGTGGGCCCAGTGCTGTCAGAAGTTGAACTGGTCGATGTTGGCCTGGTCGAAGACCGTCGGCTCGCCGAGCACCACGGTGCCCTGGTCACCGACCGTGAAGCTGCCCAGCGCACCGGCCTTGAAGGTCTGCCCGGTGGCCCCGGTGATCTGGCCGGAGGCCAGCGCGGTGGCGGCGTAGGCGGCGAGGCTGCCGAGCTTGGCCGGGTCCCACAGCTCGAAGCCCTGGACCGTGCCGTTCTTGACGTAGGCGCGCATGTCGTTCGGGGTGCCCAGACCGGTCAGCAGCACCTTGCCCTTGTACTTCGACCCGGCCAGGTACTGGGCCGCGGCCTTGATGCCGACCGTGGTCGGGGAGATGATCCCCTTCAGGCCCGGGTACTGCTGCAGCAGGCCCTGGGTCTGCTGGAACGAGGTCTGCGCGTCGTCGTTGCCGTAGGCGATCTTGACCAGCTTCATCTTCGCGAACTGGGGCTTCTTCAGTTCGTCCTTCATGAAGCCGATCCAGGTGTTCTGGTTGGTCGCGGTCTGCGCGGCCGACAGGATCGCGATGTCGCCGGTGTAGTTCAACTGCTTGCCGAGCAGGTCGACCTGGCTCCGGCCCAAGGCCTCGGAACTGGCCTGGGAGATGAACAGCTGCCGGCAGCCCGGGTTGGTGTCCGAGTCGTAGGTGACCACCTTGATGCCGTTGCTCATGGCCTGCTTCAGCGCCGTGCACAGGGCCCCGGGGTCCTGGGCCGAGACCGCGATCGCGGAGACCTTCTGCTGGGTCAGCGTGTTGACGTAGGAGACCTGGCCCGCGGTGTCGGTGCCGCTGCTGGTGCCCACCTCCTTGTAGGTCTCGCCGAGGGTGGTCAGCGCGGCCTTGCCGCCGTTGTCGGAGATGGTGAAGTACGGGTTGTTGACCTGCTTGGGCAGGAAGGCGACGGTCAGCCCGGTCCTTGGTGGCGGCGTTGGGGTCGGCGGTGCTCCCGGCCGCGGCGGCCGGTGCGGAGGAGGCCGCGGTGTCGGTGGACTTCTTGGTGGTCCCACCACAGGCGCTCAGGGCCAGAGCGACGGAGGCGGTGACGGCAAGGGCCACGCCGAGGCGGCCGGCGGGGGCGTATCTCTGGGACATGGTGGTGGTTCCTCTCGCTGCCGCGCGGCAGCACATGGGCAGGCAGACGCCTGGATGAGGGGGGTGCAGGCGGAATGGGGTGGAGGGGTGCGGGAGGGAGGGTCAGGTGCCGCCGGCCGCGACCGGAGTCGCGTCCCGGGCCGGTGGCGGGTTCGGCGGTGGCGGGTCGGTGGCGACATCGTCCGCCGCCGGGCGCGGGCGACCGCGAGCTGCCGGGCGACCCGGGGACCGAGGACGGAGACCACCAGCAGCACACCGGTGACCACGATCTGGGACTGGGCCGAGACATTGACCAGGCTCATCACGTTCTGCAGCGCCCCGAGCAGGAAGACCCCGGCCACCGCGCCGCCGAGGGTGCCCCGGCCGCCGTCGAAGTCGATCCCGCCGAGCAGCACCGCGGCGACCACGGACAGTTCGAGGCCGGTGGCGTTGTCGTAGCGGGCACTGGCGTAGTGCAGCGCCCAGAACACGCCGGTCAGTGCGGAGACGAAGCCGGTGGCGACGAACATGGACAGCTTCAGCCGCTTCACCCGGACCCCGCTGAAGCGCGCGGCCTCCTCGGAGGCGCCGACCGCGAACAGCGCGCGGCCGACCGGGGTGGCGTGCAGCACCACCGCGGCCACCAGCAGCAGCACCGCCCAGGGGATCGCGGCATAGGGGACGAAGCTGCCGGCGATCCGGCCGGAGCCGAAGTCCAGGTACTGCTGCGGGAAGTCGGTGACCGAGTTCGCGCCCAGCACGATCTGGGCGATCCCCCGGTAGGCGGCCAGCGTGCCGATGGTGACGGCCAGTGAGGGCAGCCCCAGCCGGGTCACCAGCAGGCCATTGACCAGCCCGCAGACGATGCCGAGCAGCAGGCAGATCGGGATGATGGTCTCGATCGGGTAGCCGGCGTTCCACAGCGCGCCCAGCACCGCCCGGACAGGCCCGCGGTGGAACCCACCGACAGGTCGATCTCGCCGGAGACCACCAGCAGCGTCATCGGCAGGGCGATCATCGCGATCGGCAGGGTGTTGCCGATCAGGAAGGACAGGTTCAGCGCATTGCCGAAGTTGTCCACGAAGGAGAACGAGCAGACCAGCAGGACCAGCAGCAGGGCGCCGACGACGGTGTCCCAGCGGACCGCGTCGCGCAGCCGGGCGGCGAGTGCGGTGTCAGCCATGGCGGGCGCTCCTTGTCTCCGCTGCCCGCTTCCGCAGCACCCCGGCGACCCGCAGGGCCACGATCCGGTCCACGGCGATGGCGGTGAGCAGCAGGATTCCGTCGATGGCCTGGACCCAGACCGAGCTGACGCCGATCGAGGGCAGGACGCTGTTGATGGAGGTCAGCAGCAGTGCGCCGAGGGCGACCCCGTAGACGCTGCCGGAGCCTCCGGTGAAGGCGACACCGCCGACGACCACGGCGCTGACGACCGTGAGTTCATAGCCGGTGCCGGTGCCCGAGTCGACGTTGCCGAACCGGGCCAGGTAGAGCGCGCCGGCCAGCCCGGCGAGCGCGCCGCAGGCGATGTAGGCGGTCAGGATGCGCTTGCGGACCGGGACGCCGGCCAGCCCGGCCGCCTCCGGGCTTGAGCCCAGGGCGTAGGACTCCCGGCCGCTGCGGTAGTTCCGCAGGTAGTAGGCGACGGCCACCAGCACCACCGCGGCCAGCACCGCCAGATAGGGGATCGCCGACACTCCGTTGTGGCCGAAGTCGGTGAACCCGGACGGCAGCACCCCGGCGGTGATCTCGCGGGAGCCGACCCAGATCGAGTCGACGCCGCGGATGATGTAGAGCGTGCCCAGGGTGACCACCAGGGCCGGCACCTGGCCGATGCTCACCAGCAGGCCGTTCAGCGCGCCGAAGGCCGCGCCCAGGGCCACCGCCAGCAGGACAGCCACCAGCGGGTTGCCGCCGCCCTGCAGGAAGTTGCCGGCCGCGAAGGCGGTGATGCCGAGCACCGAGCCGACCGAGAGGTCGACATTGCGGGTGATCACCACCATCGCCTCGCCGACCGCGACCAGCACCAGGATGGTCGCGTTCAGCAGCAGGTCCTTGATCCCCTGCACCGACAGGAAGGCGCTGTTGTCGATCTGGGTGGCCACCAGCATCAGCACCAGAACAGCCAGGATGGCCAGTTCACGCATCTTCAGCACCCGGTCCAGCAGCCCGCCGGAGGCAGGGGCCTCGACCAGGACGGGTTCCAGGGTGGTGGTCATGCCGCCCTCCTCGTCACGCCGGTGGCCGCCGCCATCACCGACTGCTCGGTGGCCTCGGCCCTGGGGATCTCGGCGGCGATCCGGCCCTCGTGCATGACCAGCACCCGGTCCGCCATGCCGAGGATCTCCGGCAGGTCGGAGGAGATCATGAGTACCGCGACGCCCTGCGCCGCGAGCTCCGAGAGCAGCCGGTGCACCTCGGCCTTGGTGCCGACGTCGATGCCGCGGGTGGGCTCGTCCACGATCAGCACCGCGGGTGCGGTGGCCAGCCACTTGGCCAGCACCACCTTCTGCTGGTTGCCGCCGGACAGGGTGCCCACCAGATCGCCCAGCCGGGCGTACTTGACCTGCAGCTTGACCGCCCAGTCGACGGCGCGGCTGCGCTCGGCCGCGCGGCTCATCAGCCCGGCCCTGGAGGTCCCGCGCAGTCCGGTGAGCCCGATGTTGCGCTCGATCGACATATTCATCACCAGGCCCTGCGCCCTGCGGTCCTCGGGGACCAGCGCCAGCCCTGCGGCCATGGCCAGGCTGGGCGCACCGGGCTTCAGCGGCTTTCCGGCCACCTCGACCGAGCCGCCGTCCCAGCGGTCCACGCCGAACACGGCGCGGGCCACCTCGCTGCGTCCGGCGCCGACCAGGCCGGCCAGGCCGACGATCTCGCCGCCGCGGACCTCGAAGGACACATCGGTGAAGACGCCCTCCCTGGTCAGCCGGCGCACGCTGAGCGCGACCTCGCCGACCTCGGCGGGCAGCTTGGGGTAGAGCTCGTCCAGGTCGCGGCCGACCATCCGGCGGATCAGGTCGTCCTCGCCCAGGCCCTCGACCGGCTCGCTGGCGATGAAGCCGCCGTCGCGCAGGGTGGTGACCCGCTGGCACAGGGCGAAGACCTCCTCCAGCCGGTGCGAGATGAAGAGGATCGCCGCGCCCTGCTCGCGCAGCGTGCGCACCACCCCGAACAGCCGGGCCACCTCGCTGCCGGTCAGGGCGGCGGTGGGCTCGTCCATGATCAGCACCCGGGCGTCGAAGGAGAGCGCCTTGGCGATCTCGACCAGTTGCTGGTCGGCGATGGACAGGCCGCGGGCGGGCTGGTCCGGGTCCAGGTCGACGCCGAGCCGGCGGAACAGGTCGGCGGTGGCGGCGTGCACCGCCCTGTGGTCCACCCGGCCGAGGGAGCGGCGCGGCTGGCGGCCCATGAAGATGTTCTCGGCCACCGACAGGTCGGGGAAGAGCGTCGGCTCCTGGTAGATGACGGCCACGCCGGCGTCCCTGGCGTCGGCCGGGCCGTGGAAGACGACCGGCTCACCGTCCAGCAGCACGGTGCCCTCGTCCGGACGGTGCACTCCGGCCAGCGCCTTGATCAGGGTGGACTTGCCCGCGCCGTTCTCGCCCGCGAGGGCGTGCGCCTCTCCGCCGTACAGCTCCAGGGAGACCCCGCGCAGGGCGCGGACGGCGCCGAAGGACTTGCTCACCCCCTCGAGTGCGAGGACCGGAACGCGGTCCGGAGCTGGGTGGGTCATGGGGAGTCTCCTGGCTCTCGGGGCCGGTGCGGCCCGGGCTGTTCTGCGACCTGCTGAACTGAATTGTTTCAAAGGAGTTGCCGTGAAGTTAGCTTCGGCCTCGGGGGGCGTCAAGGGATGCTCGCGGCCATGGCATACCGTGCGGCCACCGGGGTCGTTGGCGGCCCGGCCCCGGCACAAACCCCGACCTGCGCAAACGTGGTGTTCATGGGTGGTCGAACACGATTGACACGATTCAATAACATGTCGTTCAACTGCGCCGGACGGGCGCTCGGTACTGGTGCCCGAGGGGAATTGAAACGTTGTTCATTCATGGGTCATCCCAGCAGCACGACGTCGAGGGTGCGCGGGCCGTGCACGCCCTCCACCCGGTCCAGTTCGATGTCGCTGGTGGCCGAGGGCCCGGAGATCCAGGTCTGCGGACGGCGCGGGTCCAGTCGCGGCAGCGCCAGTGGCACCGAGGCGACCACCTGCCCCGGCACCCGGACCACGCACAGATGGTGGTCCGGAACCAGGGTCAGCGCGCGCCGGCCCTGGCCGGGACCGCCGTCCAGCACCAGGGTGCCGGTCTCGGCGACGGCCAGCGAACAGCGCGTCAGCACGCTGTCGACCGCGTCCAACCGGGCCGGTGCGAACGGCTGCTCGTCCTGCAGCACCTCGACCCCGCAGGCGGCGAGCCAGGAACCGGGGATCCCGGGCGGGACCACCAGGCTGCGCGAGCCGTGTCGGGCCAGCAACCGCCCGATCAGCGACGGTAGTTGGGACTCTGCCGGGCAGCGATGCACCCGGGCGCGGTAGTCGGCGAGGTTCCGCGCCAGCAGCTCCACCAGGGCCGGGGGATCGTCGGGCTGATGGCTCACCCGGTAGTCCCGGAGCACCGGCTCCGGCTCGGGCGCGTCCTGGACGGCGGCGCGGATCCTGGCCAGGGTCTGATCACGGACGGCGGTCGGGGTCTGTTCTCGTACGGAGGTCATGGTCGGTTCTTCCTCCACCAGTCGCGGAAGGGTTCTTCCGGAAATTCGGGCAGGTCACGGCTGTGGGACCAGGCCTTGGCCGGGCCGATCGGGAGCTTCCTCGGGTGCAGCCCGCGGGTCTTCGCGGCGACGCGTTCGGCCGCCCCCAGCGCGGCGGGGTGGTCCAGCAGCCAGCCGGCGGCCTTCATCACGGCACGTTCGGCCCGGTGGCCGGAGCCACCCTGCTCGACCACCTGTTCGCGCAGATGGACCAGCACCTCGGGGATGTCGATGGCGACCGGGCAGACCTCGTAGCACGCCCCGCACAGGGTGGAGGCGAACGGCAGCGAGGCGTCGATCGCGCTGGTGGTGCCGCGCAGTTGCGGGCTGAGGATGGCGCCGATCGGACCCGGGTAGACGCTGCCGTAGGCATGGCCGCCGGCCCGCTCGTAGACCGGGCAGACGTTCAGGCAGGCCGAGCAGCGGATGCAGCGCAGCGCCTGCCGGCCGACCTCGTCGGCGAGGGTGTCGGTGCGGCCGTTGTCCAGCAGCACCAGATGGAAGTCCTGCGGGCCGTCGCCGTCGGTGGTGCCGGTCCAGGTGGAGGTGTAGGGGTTCATCCGCTCGGCGGTGGACGAGCGCGGCAGGAGCTGCAGGAACACCTCCAGGTCGCGCCAGGTCGGGATGACCTTCTCGATGCCCACCACCGAGATCAGCGTCTCCGGCAGGGTCAGGCACATCCGGCCGTTGCCCTCGGACTCCACCACGACCAGCGTGCCGGTCTCCGCGACCAGGAAGTTCGCCCCGGAGACGCCCACCTTGGCCCGGAGGAACTTCTCCCGCAGGTGCAACCGTGCTGCCTCGGCCAGGTCGGCCGGTTCGTCGGTCAGTCCCTCGGGGGCCGGGCGGCCCCACTCCCCCATGCTCGCCGCGAAGATCTCGCGGACCTCGCCCCGGTTCCGGTGGATCGCCGGGACCAGGATGTGCGACGGGCGGTCGTCGCCGAGCTGGACGATCAGCTCGGCCAGGTCGGTCTCATAGGCGGTGATCCCCTCGGCGGCCAGCGCCTCGTTCAGCCCGATCTCCTGGGTGGCCATCGACTTGACCTTGACCACCTCGGTCTGGCCGGTGGCCTTGACCAGGTCGGCGACGATCCGGTTCGCCCCCTCGGCGTCGGCGGCCCAGTGCACCGTGCCGCCGGCCGCGGTGACCTGCTGCTCCGCCTGGACCAGATAGCGGTCCAGGTGACGCAGCGTCTGATCCTTGATCCGCTTGCCGGCCTCACGCAACTCGGCCCAGTCGTCCAACTCGGCCACCGCGTGGGCGCGTTTGTCGCGGATGGTACGGGTGGCCCGGGTGAGGTTGGTCCGCAGCCGCAGGTCCTTGGTGGACTCCTTGGCTGCCTGCGGGAAGGAGGGCATGCCGAGGTAGGTGCTGTCGCTCACTGGAACGGCTCCGTCCGGGTGGAGGCCAGGATCTCGGCCAGGTGCACGGTGCGCATCGGGGAGTCGGCCCGGCGCAGGGTGCCGCCGAGGTGCAGCAGGCAGGAGTTGTCGGCGCCGCAGAGCACCTCGGCGCCGGTGGACAGGGCGTGGCGGACCTTGTCCGCGCCCATCGCGGCCGAGACGTCCGGGTTCTTGACCGCGAAGGTGCCGCCGAAGCCGCAGCACTCCTCGGCCCCGGGCAGGTCCACCAGCTGCAGACCGTCCACGGCCTCCAGCAGTTGCCGCGGCCGCTCCCCCAGGCCCAGCATCCGCAGGCCGTGGCAGGACGGGTGGTAGGTGACCCGGTGCGGGTAGTACGCGCCGACGTCGGTCACCCCCAGCACGTCCACCAGGAACTCGGTGAGGTCCAGCACCCGGGGCGCCAGCGAGGCGGCGGCCTCGGCCAGGGCGGTGCCCCGGCCCTCGGCGGCGGCCCTGGCGCCGATCCGCGGGTAGTTGTCGCGGACCATGGCGGTACAGGAGCCGGAGGGGGTGACCACGTAGGGGTAGCCCGCGAAGACCTCGGCCATCCGGGCCATCAGCGGCTCGGTCGCGTGCCGGTAGCCGGTGTTGTACTGCGGCTGGCCGCAGCAGGTCTGCCCGGCCGGGAACTCCACGGTGACGCCCAGACGCTCCAGCAGCACGGTCACGGCCCGGCCGGTGCGCGGGTGGATCGCGTCATTGACGCAGGTCAGGAAGAGTGCGACGCGCATCGCGGCTCCTAGGGGTGGGCAGGAACGCTCAGGGTGGGACGCTCAGGTGGGTCGCTCAGGGTGGGGGTGGAGCGGGGTCGCTCAGACGGGATGGACGCGCGCGGCGGCCGCCGTCCAGGCGGCCGGGTCGCCGCGCGGGCGGTAGTGGGTGACCTGCTGGGTGTCGGCCACCAGTCGGCGCATCTCGGCGCGGTCGCGGACCAGGCCGTGGGCACGGGCCTGGACCAGGACGTTGCCCAGCGCGGTGGCCTCGGCCGGACCCGCCACCACCGGCAGCCCGGACGCGTCCGCGGTGAGCTGGCACAGCAGGCCGTTCCGGCTGCCGCCGCCGACCAGGTGGATCACCGAGACCTCACGTCCCGCCAGTCGGCCTGCCTGTCGCAACGTCCTGGCGTGGGCCAGTGCCAGAGCCTCCAGAATGGTGCGCACCAGCGAGCCCCGGTCCGGCGGCGGGCGCTGCCCGGTCCGCAGGCAGAACGCCTCGATCCGGGACGGCATGTCGCCGGGCGCCAGGAACTCCGGGGCGTCCGGGTCGATCACGGCGGCGTGCGGGCGGGCCCTGGCCGCCTGCTCCAGCAGCGGGCCCAGTGCGTACGGCTCACCCTGGCCTTGCCAGGTCCGCTGGCACTCGCTGAGCAGCCACAGGCCCATGATGTTGCGCAGATAGCGGGTGGTGCCGTCGATGCCGAGTTCATTGGTGAAGTTGGCCGCCCGGGAGGCCTCGCTGAGCACCGGCGCGTCCAGTTCGAGTCCGGCCAACGACCAGGTGCCGCAGGAGACATAGCCGAAGTCCGGCCGGTCGGCGGGGACGGCGACCACGGCCGAGGCGGTGTCGTGCGAGGCGACGGCGGTCACCGGCGTCCCGGCCGGCAGCCCGGTGGCGGCAGCAGCCTGCGGCAGCAGGGTGCCGCAGGGGTCGCCGGGGTGCCGCAGCGGCGGCAGCAGGTCGGCGCGTATGCCGACGGGCCCGGTCAGCGCGGCCGACCAGGTGGCCGCCCGGGTGTCGTAGAGGCCTGTGGTGGAGGCGTTGGTGGCCTCGGCACCGATGGTGCCGGTGAGCCAGTAGGTCAGCAGGTCCGGGATCAGCAGCATCCGCTCGGCCCGGCCGAACTCTGGACGACCTGCCTCGGCGGCGAGTTGGTAGAGGGTGTTGAACGGCAGGTGCTGCAGTCCGGCGATCCGGTAGAGCCTGGCCGCGCCGATCCGCTCCCGGACCCGCTCGGCCACACCCTCGGTGCGCCGGTCCCGGTAGTGGTACGGGGTGCCCAGCAGCCTGCCGGTCGCGTCCAGCAGCCCGTAGTCCACGGCCCAACTGTCCAGCCCGATCGAGGTGATCCGACCGCCGGCGGACGTGTGCGCCGCGCGCAGTCCGTCCAGGACGCCCCGGTAGAGGCCGTGGATGTCCCAGTGCAGTCCGGTGGAGTCGCGGACCGGGGCGTTGGGAAAGCGGTGCACCTCGGTCAGGTCCAACCGGCCGACGCCGACCCGGCCGAGGACCACCCGGCCACTGGTCGCGCCGAGGTCGGCAGCGGCGAATAGACCCTGGGGAATGGTGAGTTGATTGGATGTCATGAATTGCCTGACGTGATGTCAGCGAAGGAACGCGGCGGCGACGCCGGCGTCCACGGGGATGTGCAGGCCGGTGGTGTGGGTGAGGTCGCCGCCGGTGAGCGCGAACACCGCGGCGGCGACGTGCTCGGGCAGCACCTCGCGCTTGAGGATGGTGCGTTGGGCGTAGAACTCGCCGAGCTTGTCCTCCGCGATGCCGTAGGTGGCCGCGCGCTGGGCGCCCCAACCGGCGGCGAAGATCCCCGAGCCACGGACCACTCCGTCCGGGTTGACGCCGTTGACCCTGATCCCGTGCTCACCCAACTCGGCTGCCAGCAAACGGACCTGGTGCGCCTGGTCGGCCTTGGCAGCGGAGTAGGCGATGTTGTTCGGCCCGGCGAAGACCGCGTTCTTGGACGCGATGTAGACGATGTCGCCGCCGAGCCCCTGCTCGGCCATCAGCCGGGCGGCCTCGCGGGAGACCAGGAAGGAGCCGCGGGCCATGATGTCGTGCTGCAGGTCCCAGTCGGCGGCCGTCGTCTCCAGCAGCGGCTTGGAGATGGAGATGCCCGCGTTGTTGACCACCAGGTCCACCCCGCCGAAGGCCAGCGCGGCGGCCTTGAACGCCTCGGCGATCTGCTCCTCGCTGGTCACGTCCACGGTGACGGCCACGGCCCGGTCGGAGCCGCCCAACTCCCGTGCGACGGCGACGGCGCTGTCCGCGTTCAGGTCCGCGACCACCACGCAGGCGCCCTCGGCCACCAGGCGGTGCGCGATCGCCCTGCCGATGCCGCTGGCCGCGCCGGTGACCAGGGCGACCCGGGTCGCCAGCGGCTTGGGCACGGGCATCCGCCGCAGCTTGGCCTCCTCCAGCGACCAGTACTCGATGGCGAACTTCTCCGACTCCTCGATCGGGGCGTAGGACGACACCGACTCGGCTCCGCGCATGACGTTGATCGCGTTGAGGTAGAACTCACCGGCCACCCGCGCGGTCTGCTTGTCCTTCCCGAAGGTGAACATGCCGACCCCGGGGACCAGCACGACCGCGGGATCCGCGCCGCGGATCGCCGGGGAGTCCGGCGTGGCGTGGCGGTCGTAGTAGGCCTGGTAGGCGGTGCGGTACTCGGCGTGCAGCTCGCGCAGCCGCGTCTTGGCCTGGTCGAGGGGTGCGTCGGCGGGCAGGTCGAGGACCAGCGGGCGGACCTTGGTGCGGAGGAAGTGGTCCGGGCAGGAGGTCCCGAGAGCCGCCAGCCGCGGGTGCTCGGCACGGGCCAGGAAGTCCAACACCGGTTCGGCATCGCTGAAGTGACCCACCTGCGGGTGGTCGGTGGACGCGAGCCCACGGATCAGCGGGGCCAGCGCGGCGGCCCGCTCCCGGCGCTCGGCCTGCGGCAGCGCGGCGTACCCGTCCAGCGGCGGGCCGAAGGGCTCGGGCCGGCCCCGCTCGGCGAGGAAGGCCTCGGCGGTGCGGATGATGTGCAGCGAGTTGGCCTCGGCCTGCTCGCTGCTGTCGCCCCAGGCGGTGATGCCGTGGCCGCCCAGGACGCAGCCGATGGCCTGCGGATTCGCTTCTTTGATGGCGGCGATGTCCAGGCCGAGTTGGAAGCCGGGGCGGCGCCAGGGCACCCAGGCGACGGTGTCGCCGAAGCAGTCGGCGGTCAGCTTCTCGCCGTCGGCGGCGGTGGCCAGCGCGATGCCCGAATCGGGGTGCAGATGGTCCACGTGGGCGGCCTCGACCAGGCCGTGCATGGCGGTGTCGATGGACGGCGCGGCGCCGCCCCGGCCGTGCAGGCAGTAGTCGAACGCGGCGACCATCTCGTCCTCGCGCTCCACCCCCGGATACACGGCAGCCAGGGCCCGCAGCCGGTCCAGCCGCAGGGCGGCCAGGCCGGGCTCGGTCAACGTGCCCAGGTCACCGCCGGAGCCCTTCACCCAGAGCAGCTCGACGGCGCTGCCGGTGGCCGGGTCGACGGCGGTGCCCTTGGCGGAGGTGTTCCCGCCGGCGAAGTTGGTGTTGCGCGGATCCGAACCCAGCCGATTGGAACGCGCCAGCAGGGCGGCGACCTCGGGATGGAGCGACATGGTGGCAGTCCTCAATGCGGGGAGTGGGGAGGGAGTCCGTTGCGGGTCGGCGGCGGTGGCGCGTCGCCGGGGGCCGGCCGTCAAGGCGCTAGGCGCCCCAGCCGGCCTGGTGGCCGCCGACGCGGGTGGCGGCGATGTGCTGCTGCCAGCCGGTGGCGGCGTAGGCGGCGACGGGGTCGGGGGCGAGCCCCTGTTCGGCCCGGACCTCGCGCAGCAGCGGACGCACGTCCGTGTTGTAGGCGTCCATCAGCACCGCGTTGGCCCCGAGCACGTCACCGGCCTGCTGCGCCGCCCGCAACGCCGTCAGGTCGACCAGCAGCGCCTTCGCGGTGGCCTCCTGGACGTTCATCACCGAGCGGATCACCGCCGGGATCTTGGCCTCGATGTTGTGGCACTGGTCGAGCATGAAGGCCACTCCGCGCTCCGGCGCGAACCCGTTGTTCTTGACCACCTCGTGCAGGATCCGGAACAGCTGGAACGGGTCGGCCGAACCGACCATCAGGTCGTCGTCGGCGTAGAAGCGGGAGTTGAAGTCGAAGGCGCCGAGCTTGTCCTCGCGCAGCAGGAACGCGACGATGAACTCGATGTTGGTGCCCGGCGCGTGGTGCCCGGTGTCGACGACCACCTTGGCCCGCTCCCCCAGCCGCAGGCAGTGGGCGTAGGAGGTGCCCCAGTCCGGCACGTCCGTGGTGTAGAAGGCGGGCTCGAAGAGCTTGTACTCGAGCACCAGCCGCTGGTCCGCGCCGAGCCGGGCGTAGACCTCGTCCAGGGCCTCGGCCAGCCGGTCCTGACGGGCGGTGACGTCATCCTGGCCGGGGTAGTTGGTGCCGTCGGCGAACCACAGCTTGAGGTCCCGCGAGCCGGTGGCGTCCATGATGTCCACGCAGCGCAGCAGGTGGTCGACCGCCTTGCGGCGCACCTTGGGGTCGGGGTGGGCGACGCTGCCGAGCCGGTAGTCGTCGTCCTGGAAGGTGTTGGAGTTGACCGCCCCCAGCATCAGCCCCCGCTCGGCGGCGAAGGCGCCCAGCGCGGCGTAGTCGTCGACCGTGTCCCACGGGATGTGCAGCGAGACCCGCGGGGCCACCCCGGTCGCGGCGTGCACCTGGGCCGCGTCCTCCAGTTTCTCGAACGGGTCGCGGGGCACGCCCTCCTGGGCGAACACCTTGAACCGGGTGCCCGAGTTGCCGTATCCCCAGGACGGAGTCTCGATCTCCTGGGCCTTCAGCGCCGCCTTCACCGCGGACAGATCCGTCATGGGATTCCCTGTCATTCTTTAAATGAATCGTTTCATGCACGGGCAATCTAGCCCCACCACAACACCTCGTCAAGAGACGGAAGCAGCTAGGCAGGCTGCGTGAGTGACGATTCAAACCCCGCGCGTGAGTCCATAGCCCCGCACGGGTGCGGGTTCAGCCGGTGCGCGGCTTGCGGCGCGGCGCCGCCGAGCGGGGCGGGACGGTGCGCATATGGGTGCGGACCCGGCCGAGAACCCCCTCCAGCACCGCGAGGTCGCACTCGACCAGCGGCGCGAACAGCAGCCGCCGCACCACCTCGACGTGACCGGGCAGCACCCGGCCGAGCAGCTCCCGGCCCTGCTCGGTGGCCGCGACCATGACGCTGCGCTCGTCCTCACCGGAGGGCGTCCGGGTCAGCAGCCCGGCCTTGGCCAGCTGGGTGACCTGGTAGGTCAGCCCACTGCGGCTGTGCACCAGCCGGTCGGCCAGGTCGGTCATCCGCAGCCGCCCGCTCGGTGCGTCCCCGAGCACCGCGAGGATCTGGAACTGGGTGTAGCTGAGGCCGCCCTCGTCGCGAAGCTGCTGGTCCACCGCGTGCTGGAGCAGGCTGCTCACCTCCATCAGGGCGAAGTAGGCGGACAGCTGCTCAGGGGCCAGTGGCTCTGGAGCCAGTGGCCCTGGAGCCAGTGGCCCTGGAGCCAGTGACTCAGCGGCCGGGGGGTCGATGTCGGGCATGCCACAGATTCTACTTGCAACGAATTCGAAGCAGTACTACAGTCGTGATTGCTTCGAATTCGCAACAAGTCGAGGAGTCTCCCATGAAGGCCATTCGCTTCCACGAGTACGGCGACACCGGCGTCCTGCGCTACGAGGACGCCGAGCAGCCCGTCCCCATCGCCGGTCAGGTCCTGGTCAAGGTCGTGGCCACCTCGTTCAACCCGGTCGACGCCGGCATCCGGGCCGGCTATCTGCAGCAGGTCTTCCCGCTGGCGCTCCCGCACATCCCCGGTATCGACCTGGCCGGCACGGTGGTCGGCACCGGCCCCGGCGTGACCGGCTGGACCGCCGGGGACCAGGTGGTCGGCTACCTGCCGATGGCGCTCGAAGGCGCCTTCGCCGACTTCGTGGCGGTCCCGGCCGAGCTGCTGGCCGCCGCGCCGACCACCGTCCCGCTGTCCACCGCCGCTGCTCTGCCCGCGGCGGCGCTGACTGCCTGGCAGGCGCTGTTCGAGCACGCCGGACTGCGCGCGGGGCAGCGGGTGCTGGTCAACGGCGCGGGCGGCGGTGTCGGCGGCTTCGCCGTGCAGCTGGCCAAGCAGGCCGGGGCGTTCGTCATCGCCACGGCCAGCCCGCGCAGTGCCGACGCGGTCCGGGCGGCCGGCGCCGACCAGATCGTCGACTACACCGCGACCACCCCGGCCGAGGCGCTGACCGAACCGGTCGACGTGCTGCTCACCCTGGTCCCGGCCGCTCCCGAGCAGCTGGCGGCCCTGGTCGCGCTGGTCCGGCCCGGCGGGGTGGCGGTCACCACCGTCACTCCCACCGAGGGCGACCCCGACCGGGACGTGCGGGGCGTGAGCATGGAGCTGCGCGCCGACGCCGGCCAGCTCGGCACCCTCGTCAAGAAGGTCGACGCGGGCGAGCTGCGGGTCGACGTCACTGCCAGCTACCCGCTGTCGCAGGCCGCGGCGGTGCACGAGCAGAGCGCTGCCGGCCAGATCCGCGGCAAGGTCGTCCTCATCCCCGCCACCGACGTCCCCGCCTCCGACGTCCCCGCCACCGATGGAGCCACGGCATGAGCATCCCCTACCTGGCCCAGCCCGAGCAGCAGCAGAAGCTGGAGTGGCTGGACGGCATGTTCACCGTCCTGCTCGACAGCGCGGCCACCGACGGCCAGTTGACCGTCGGACGCTTCACCGTCAGCAAGGGCCAGGCCCCGCCGTACCACGTGCACACCCGCGAGGACGAGGTGTTCATGCTGATCAAGGGCACCGCCCTGGTCTGGTCCGACGACCAGGAGATGGAGCTGTCCGAGGGCGGCATCGTCTACCTGCCCAAGAACGTGCCGCACGGCTACCGGATCACCTCCGACACCGCCGACCTGCTGATGATCTGCACCCCCGGCGGCATCGAGGGCATGTTCCGCCACTCCGGACACGACCTGTCGACCCCGCGTCCCGAGGGCTTCCAGATCTCGCCCGAGCAGTTGGCCGAGGGCGCCGATCTCTACGGCCAGATCATCCTCGGCCCGCCGCGCTGACGGAGCGTCACGCACCCCATTCAGCTTTTGGAAAGGCACCACCATGAGCCGGCAGCAGCGCCAGACCCTCGACGAACTCCTGCGGCACGGCCCGCTCGACATCGGCGGCGACGTCGCCGAGGAGGGCACCCTCGGCGGCGTGCCGGTGGTGACCGTGGAGACCCCGGGCAACGACCCGTCCGCCGCCGCCTTCACCCGCCGCCACTGGGCCACCCCGGTCCAGCCCTGACCGCCCGTTCGCGGCACGGGTAGTTTGGGGGCCATGCGCTTCGCCTTCAAGACCTCGCCGCAGAGCACCACATGGGACGCCATGCTCGCGCTGTGGCGGGCCGCCGACGACATCGAGCTGTTCGAGTCGGGCTGGACGTCCGACCACTTCCACGCCATGCACGGCGACGATCCCTCCGCCGCACGTCTGGAGGGCTGGATCGCGCTGACCGCGCTGGCGCAGGCGACCCGGCGGCTGAGGCTGGGGACGCTGGTCACCGGCATCCACTACCGGCATCCGGCGGTGCTGGCCAATATGGCCGCCACGCTCGACGTGGTGTCGGGCGGGCGGCTGGAGCTCGGTATCGGGACCGGCTGGAACGAGCAGGAGTCCGCCGCCTACGGCATCGAACTCGGCAGCGCACGGCAGCGCAGCGACCGGTTGGAGGAGGCCTGCCAGGTGCTCACCGGGCTGCTCTCACCGCAGCAGACCACCACCTTCAAGGGACGCTACTACGAGTTGACCGAGGCCCGGTGCAACCCCAAGCCGGTCCAGCAGCCCCACCCGCCGCTCTGCATCGGCGGCAGCGGCGAGAAGCGCACCCTCCGCACGGCGGCCCGCTACGCCCAGCACTGGAACTTCGACAGCGGGACGCCCGAGCAGTTCGTCCGGGCCCGGACCGTGCTGCACCAGCACTGCGCGGACGTCGGGCGCGACCCCGCGGAGATCCTGCTGTCCAGCCAGGTGCGGTTCACCGGCGATCCGGCCGAGACGGCCGCCACCGCCGCGGCCCTCGGCGCGGCCGGAGCCGAACTGGCGATCGTCTACCTGCCGACCCCGTACACCCCGGCCGTACTGGAGCCGCTGGCCGGCGCGCTGTCCGCCCTGACCTGAGCGGGTTCGATGAGCGCGGTCAGCCGGTGAAGGCGGCCAGGCCGTTGGGGGTGCCCAGGCCGGTGGGGCCGTCGTAGCCGGTGCCGGCGGTGCACAGGTAGGCGGGGGTGCAGCCGGCGGTGGCGCCGGTGGTGACGTCGTTGAGGGCGTCGGGGTGGGCGTAGGCGTAGGCGTCGGCGGCGGGGACGCCCGCGCTCGGGGTGCCGGCGTCCGCGTAGACGGAGGCGATCAGCGGGGAGGCGACGCTGGTGCCGCCGTAGACCTGCCAGCCGGAGGCGCCGTAGCTGTCGTAGACGGCGACGCCGGTGGCCGGGTCGGCCACCGCCGAGACGTCGGCGACGGTGCGGTTGGCGCAGCCGGTGTCCTGCTGCCAGCTGGGCTTGGGGTCGTCGGCCGAGCAGCCGGAGCCGGCGCCCTCGGTCGAACTGGTGGACCACACCGACTCGCCCCAGCCGCGGCTGCTGGAGTCCCGGGTCAGCGCGGTGCCGCCGACGGCGGTCACATACGGGGACGCGGCGGGGTACTCGACGCCGTAGCTGCTGTCGCCGGAACTGGCGGTGATGGCCACACCGGGGTGGTTGAAGTACTGGCTGTCGTAGCCGGCGTCACCGGCGCTCTCGCCGCCGCCGTAGCTGTTGGAGACGAACTTGGCCCCCAGGGTCACCCCTCGGTTCACCGCGGTGCCCAGGTCGGTCATGCTGGCGGTGGTGGCCTCGACCAGGATGATGTGGGCGTTGGGCGCGATCGCGGAGACCATGTCGAGGTCCAGGGAGATCTCACCGGACCAACCCGAGTCAGCGGTGGGGTAGTTGGTGCCGCCGTTCTGGTCCACCTTGCTGAAGCAGCCGCTTGCCGCGGTGCAGGCCGGCAGGCCGTACTGGGAGCGGTAGACCGCGAGGTCGGCGGCGGCGTTGGGGTCGTCCTGCGCGTCGACGATCGCGACCGTCGCCCCGGCTCCCCCGTTCGCGGGCAGGTTGTAGGCGCTGAGGAGGTCGACGGGACCGTAGCCGGCCGGGGTGGCGTCGGCGGAGACCCCCTGCGCGGTCAGGGCCTTGGGTTCACTCACGTTGGTGCGGACCAGCGCGAGGCAGGACATCGTCCCGGCGTGGGCGGGCGCGGCGCAGAGCTGCCGCACGTGGGCGGTGGAGCCGGCCGCCGCACCGGCCGGGGCGGCCGTGGCCAGCGCGGACAGGGCCAACGCGGCCGAGCCGAGGACGGGGAGTGCTATCCGGCGGGCGGACATGGTGCGGGCGTGCGCAGTGCGGGCGGACGCAGCGGTGGTGGTGGTACGCAAGGTGGTGCCTCCATGAGGTGGCTGGGCGCACGGTTCCGCGTGAGGGCACGGAGTCGCGGCATCAGTGGCGGATCGCGCCGGGCGTAGTGGAATCGGCGCTACCGCTTGACCGTGCGCCATCAAACACCCCTTACGGGGTGGTAACAAGGCCTCTCACCCGGCCACGCGCGTCACGGGAGCCGGTCCCGCCAGGGATCGGAAGCCCGGGCCGTCCGCGTTCGCGCAGGTCAGCGGGGTCAGCAGCGACCGGCATCGGGACAGACCAACGACAGCTCGACCGGCCCACCCTGCACAGGACGCACACGGGAGCGACCGACCGCCCTCACGACTGGGTCGTCCGGCGTGAACGAGAATGACAGGCTGATGGTGCTTTCCCTACGAAGGAGTCCGCATGCTGCCCTGGAAGGCCGACCTGGCTGGACGGATCGAGGAGCACGTCCTCGTCAGTGAGTTGCTGCGCGGGAACGTCCTGGGTGATCCGTTCGAGCGCCCGCTGAACGTCTATCTGCCGCCCGGGTACGACGACGACCCCGACCGCCGCTATCCGAGCGTCTATGTGATCCAGGGCTACACCGGGCACCTGGCGATGTGGTCCAACCGCACCCCGTTCCGCCAGCCGTTCCCGGAGACCGCCGACGCGCTGTTCGCGGCCGGCACGCCGCCGGTCATCGTGGTCTTCGTCGACGCCTGGACCTCCTACGGAGGCAGCCAGTTCGTCGACTCCCCCGGCACCGGCCAGTACCACTCCTATCTGTGCGAGGAGGTGCTCCCGTTCGTCGACGCGCACTACCGCACCCTGGCCGACCGGGACCACCGGGCGATCTCCGGCAAATCCAGCGGCGGCTACGGGGCCATGATCACCCCGATGCTGCGCCCGGACCTCTTCGGCGCCCTGGCCACTCACGCCGGGGACGCCCTGTATGAGTACTGCTATATCGCCGAGTTCCCGCAGGCGGTCCGCGCGCTCCGGTCATGGGACGGCAATATCGCCAAATGGTGGGACGACTTTCGCACCCGCGCCGCGCTCACTCGGCCCGAGGACGCGGTGCTGCTCTCCACCCTGGGCGTGGCGGCCTGCTTCTCCGCCGACGAGGACGGCACCCCGCAGCTGCCGTTCAACCCGGTGACCGGGGAGATCGTCCCCGAGGTGTGGCAGCGCTGGCTGGACCTCGACCCGGTGCGGATGGTCCCCCGGCGCCTCGATGCCGTCCGCTCGCTGCGGGCGGTCTGGATCGACGCGGGGGTGCGCGACGAGTACTACCTCGACCTCGGCGCGCAGGCGTTCCACCAGGCCCTGCAGGCTGCCGGATTGCCGGAGGAGTCGATCCACTTCGAGCTCTTCGAGGGCGGGCACGGCGGAATCGACTACCGCTACCCGCTGGCGCTGGACTGGCTGGCCCGACGCATCCAGCCCTGAGGCGGGGCGGGGTGTTGCCGGCGCGGGCGCACCCCGCCGGCGGCGCGAGCGGTAGCCTCCTCCCTCAACGGCAGCCACCAGGAGGGGACTCGGATGAGCAGCGCGTTCGGCAGGATAGCCGCGGGCCTGGGACGTCGTCGGCGTCGCTGGGCCCGCGCGCTGCGGTGGCTGCCCACCGTCGCCCTGGTGGTCCTCGGGATCCTCGTGTTCATCCCGGGGACCGACGACGACCTCGCCACCGACAACATCTGGCTCTCCGCCGCACTGCCGATCTGGCTGCTGGCCGGGACCTGGCCGCTATGGCGCGCCCCGGACCGCGACGCGCCCGAGGGCCTGCGCTGGCGCCGCCGGCATCGCCGCGCCTGCTGGCGGGGGTCCGCCCTGCTGCTCTTCGGTTCCTGCTTCGCGCTGATCAGTTGCGCGTACTGGGAGTGGCGCCGCGACGGGGACAGCGGATACGACCACTACGACCACCTCAACCACCTGGCGTCGGTGAGCGGGACCACCGCGCTGTGGCTGCTGCTGTTCTCGCCGCTGCCCGGGCTGCTCGACTTCCCGCTGTGGCGGCTGTGGCCCGCCCCGCTGCGCCGCGCCGCCACGCTCGGCGTGGTGGCGGAGGAGCTGATGAAACCCAACCGCTTCCAACTCATGTACAGCGGAGTGGTACCGGCCCCCGGCTTCGATCCCGACCGGGGCTGGCTCGGCCGCCCGATGCCCACCTTCGAACGCCGGCCGCGATCCGGGCGCGGTGCTCCGCTCACCATCCGCCCGCGGATCGCCGGGAGGAAGCGAAAGAACCCGGTCCGCGACCGGGACGCCGCCCTGGTCTGGGACGGCGAGGCGATCACCTTCACCGACGACTACGGGCGGAGCGTCACCGTCCCGATCGAGCGGGCCGCCGAAATGGTCGAGGTGCGCGAGAGCATCGGAAGCAGTGTCGACAGCGTGCTGATGCTGCTCGACGCCGACGGACGCTGGCTCGCCAGCATGCCCGAGCCCGGCTTCTTCCAGCACGAGGCGGCGACGCTGGCCGTCACCGCCGGAATCCCCTTCGCCGGCTATGAACTCGGGCGCTCCGAAAGCAGGGTCAGGTCGCTGCGCCCCCGGCTTTTCCCTGCCGCGCCTGGCAGCGCCGTCCTCCCGAAGCGCTGACCGAACGTCAGCCGGCCGGCGGTCAGTCGGCCGGCGCTGCTTCGGCCCGGGACGGGGATGGTTGCCAGCTGAGGATCCAGCCGCTGGTCAGCACCGCCGCGACGCCCGCCAGCGCCATCGCGCCGCCGGTCCCGGTAGCCGCAGCCAGCACGCCGAAGCAGGCCGGGCCCAGGCCCTGCAGCGTCATATTGCCGGAGCCGAGCAGCCCGAAGGCCTGGCCCTGGCCGTCCTCGGGCAGCGCATCCAGGAACGGCCGCTGCAAGCCGAGGCCGTAGGCGAAGCCCAGGCCGCAGAGCAGCAGCAGACCGGCGGCCGCCACCGGGCCGGGACCGGTGGCGAAGCCGACCAGCGGCAGGCCCATCAGCGCGACCAGCGGGACCACCAGCCGTTCCCTGGTGGGCGGGCGCAGCAGTCGGCCGGCCACCAGGTCGCCGATCAGCATCCCGATCGGCAGACACCCCATCAGCACCGCGTACCAGCCGGGTGCGAAGTGGCGCCCGCCGGTGTAGGCGACGATCAGGCCCTCCGCCCCCGCCACGAACGCGGAGGGCAGCCACTGGGCCAGCATCAGTCGGCGTACCGTCCGACCGCGCAGCAGCAGGCCGGCCCCGCGCAGGCTGGCCCGGACGGCGCCGCCTGCCGTGGCACCCTCCGTGGAACCGGCAGCTCCCGAAGACGCTGGGGCCGACGCGGCCGTCGCGGGCAGCCGGAACCGGACGGCGAGCGCGCAGCCCAGATACAGCGCGGCGCTCACCCCCAGCGCCTGATGCGCGCCGAGTACCGCGACCGCCGCACCGCCCAGGGCCAGGCCCAGCAGCTGCGCGCTGGAGGAGGCCATATTGTTCAGCGAACGGCCCAGTACATAGGCGTCGCCCTTCAGCCAGTTCGCGACCAGCCGACTCGACGCGCCGCTGAACACCGGGGTGGCGAAGGCGACCAGCGCCACCACGCCGAGGCTTGCCGCGATCGGCATCCGCACCAGGGCGAGCAGCAGCGCCGCGGCGCACTCCAGCGCGTAGCCGCCGGCGATCAGCGCGCGCGGCGGCAGCCGGTCGGCCAGCGAGCCCAGCAGCAGCGAGCCGAACAGCTGCGGCAGAAAGCCGATGCCAAAGGCCAGCGCGCTGAACAGCGCGGAGCCGGTGGTGGCGAAGACCAGCACCGAGAAGGTGGTGATCCGCAGCGAGTCCGCGGTGATGGCCACGCTGCGGGTCAGGAACAGCAGCCGGAACCGCGGCTCGGCCAGCACCTCCCGATAGGTGGCGCGCGGGGCGTCACGGGAGGGTTCGACGGTTGTGGTCATGACGGTCAGCCTCCCCGCGCGACCGCGGGGCGCGCCAATGATTCGTCCCTGGACGAATGAAAGCGGTCCCGGCCTTGTAGCATGAGGCCGTGCTCCGCTTCGAAGCCTCGATCGAGGACCTGCTGCGCAGCCGCTTCGCGCTGTCGCCGGCCATGGAACTCTGCAAACTGCTGCGCTCGCTCGCCGGGCGGGACCGGCCGCTGCCGCGCGCCTGGGCCGCCCGGCTGATGCCGGCCTTCGAACGGCTACGCCGCGAGACCGAACTGGACGCCGCCCTCACCCTGCACACCCCGCAGTCCGGCGCGGACTTCATTGCGCCGCCGCCGCGCGGCCTGCGCCAGACCTGGGCGGACGACCTGGCCGCGATCCGGGCGACGCCGCTGGAGACCGCCCGCCGCGAATTCGCCGACTTCCCGGCCACGGCGTCCTCCCGTGATCCGCGGGTCCGCGCGGTGCTGGACTCGGCGGACGCGGTCCCCAGGATCGCCGAAGCGATGGACCGGGCCTGGCAGGAACTGCTCGCCGCCGACTGGCCGCAACTGCGTGCGATCTGCGAACGCGACGTGGTGCACCGGGTGGGGGTGATCGGCGAGGAGGGCTGGGGCGCGGCCGTCGAAGGCCTGCACCCGGACATCGTCTGGCGCGCCGGTGGCATCGAGCTCGCCTCCTTCAAGCGGGGCGGGACGGTCCGGCTGGCGGGGGAAGGGCTGCTGCTGATCCCCTCGGCCCTGGTCGGGCCCTCGATCGCCACGCACATGGACGACCCCTGGCCCAAGACCCTGGTCTACCCGGCCCGGGGCACCGCCGCGCTGTGGGAGGAGCCGGAGGCCGCCCCCGGACCTGACGCGCTGGTCGCACTGGTGGGCCGGGCCCGGGCCCGGTTGCTGCTGGTGCTGGACGCCCCGGCCAGCACCACCCAGCTGGCCCGCAGCCTCACCATGACCCCGGGCGCGGTGGGCGACCACCTGGCGATCCTGCGCGACGCCGGGCTCCTGGTCCGCGCCCGCTCCGGCCGGTCGGTGCTGTACCGGCGCACCCCCCTCGGCCAGGCCCTGGTCGGCGGCGCGAGCAGGGCTGACGCCCCGTCACCGGGCCCTCGGCGGACGGATTAGCGCGTTGCCTGGTGCGGATCAACCCGTTTGCGTGGCGCGGGGGCCGAAGGCGAGGCTTGCGGGATGACTGTGACTCCCCCCGACGGCCGGGCCGGCATCGACGCCGCGCTGGTGAAGCGACTGATCGCCGCGCAGTTCCCGCAGTGGAGCACGCTGCCCGTCGTCCCGGTGGAGGTCGACGGCTGGGACAACCGGACCTATCGCCTCGGTGACACGATGACGGCCCGGCTGCCCACCGCCCCCGGCTATGTCCCCGCGGTCACCAAGGAGAACCACTGGCTGCCCCGGCTGGCGCCGTCCCTGCCGGTCGCCGTTCCACCGGTCCTGGCCGAGGGCGCCCCGGGCGAAGGGTATCCGTTCCCGTGGTCGGTCCGCGGCTGGCTGCCCGGCCGGACCGCCGCCCCCGGCCTGATCGGCGACATGCCGCGGTTCGCGGTCGAGGTGGCCCGGTTCATCCGCGCCCTCCAGCGCTGCGACGCCACCGGCGGACCGCTCGCGGGGGCGCACAGCTGGTACCGGGGGGCGTCACCGGCCCACTACGACGACGAGACCCGCCGCTGCCTGGCGACACTCAAGGGCCGGGTCGACACCGACCGGCTAGCCGCCGTCTGGGACGCCGCCCTCGCCGCGGAATGGCACGGGGCGCCGGTGTGGTTCCACGGCGACATCGCGCCGGGCAATCTGCTGGTGGCCGACGGCGAACTGACGGCCGTCATCGACTTCGGCACGTCGGGCGTGGGTGACCCGGCCTGCGATCTGGTGATCGCCTGGGGACTGTTCTCCGGCGCCGGCCGGGAGGCGTTCACCCGCACGGTCGGCCAGGACCCGGGCAGTTGGGCCCGGGCCAGGGGCTGGGCGCTGTGGAAGGCGCTGCTGGTCCTGACCGAGTGCATCGACACCGACCAGGAACGGGCCGCCGAACAGCATCGCGTGCTCGGCGAGGTGCTGGCCGACCACGACCGCTTCCACCCGTCGCGGCAGACGGGCCCGAGCTGATCCCACGACGGTGACGGCAGCCGCCCTGCTGATCCGGCCGGCGACTGTGGCAGCCCGACGACTGTGGCAGGGTGGGCGGCATGGACGATCAAGCCGAGGACGCCCCTTCCCGCGACGCGCTGCCGCAGGATGTGCTCGCTCAGGCCGTGCGGCTGCGTCAGCAGGGCACCGAGCAGGCCAGGACCCGACTGGTCGCTCTCAGCGAGCAGCACCCGCGGCTGGCCGGCGTCGTCTACCAGACCGCATGGGTGCACGACACGCTCGGGCTGGAGGCGGAGGCCGTCCCGTTCTACCGGCGCGCCCTGGAGCTGCCGGGCCTCCCGCCCGAGGACCGGCACGGGGTCTTCCTCGGCCTGGGCAGCACCTACCGGATGCTGGGCCGCTACGACGAGTCGCTGGCCACCTTGCGCCTCGGCCTGGCGGAGTTTCCCGACGACGCCGCGCTGCTCACCTTCCTCGCCATGGCCCTGCACTGCGACGGACAGTCCGGCGAGGCCGTCCGCACCCTGCTCCTGGTGTCCGTGGCCACCAGCGCCGACCCGGAGGTGCAGGCCTACCGCCGCGCCATCACCGCCTACGCCGACAGCCTCGACAGCGGCGAGACCCGGTAGCGCCCGCCGCAGCAGCGTGCGCGACGGGAAGCCGCCAGTGGTGGCATGATGCACTTCGCCGTCCCCGCCGCCCCTCTGATTCCAGACGCCGCAGGCAGGCGCCACCTGGCGCGGGCGGAGGTCAGCGCAGCCACGGAGCAGATGTGGCCTGTGCCGTACGAGAGCGAGAACGCCGAGCATGAACGCAGCGCGCAGCACCGAACCCGATGGCCTGGTCCGCCCCTACGCACCCCGGGCCGACCAGGCCGAACCGCTCGGGCCGGTGCCCGTGCCCGCGGCGATACCAGATGCCGGGGCATCGGCCGGTTCCTGGACCACGGCGGTGTGGGAGCGACCCCGGGCACCGAGGACGCCTCCCCCGAGCCCCCTGCGCCCGCTGCGCCTGCCGGCAGCCAGCTGACGCCCGCTCGGCCCGGGCGCCGTTCGCGGCCCGTGCTGCTCGCCCTGCTGGTGCTCGGGGCGACGGCGGCCGCCGTCGTCACGCTGGTGGAGGTGACCGCACCCTCGGGTGGTGCCCCGGCCAGGGCGCTGCCGGCCGTCGGCGCTTCGCCCGACGCCGGCGGTGCTCTGCCCACGGCCGCCGCCGCCACGGCTACCGCCTCCGGGGCGCAGCCGCCGTCGGGCGGCTCGGTATCGCCGCGGAACCCCGTACCAGCGTCCGCCGCCGCCTCCGCCGTGCCCGCCGCCGGTGCTCGCGCCGGCTCCTCCGCCACTGCCACCGGGACCGCATCAGGACCCCTGTCGGCACCGCGGAACCAGTCCGCAACCCCCGCGGTACTGGAGCCTGGCGACCGCGGCGCGGATGTCGCCGACCTGCAGCGGCAGCTGTTCGACCAGGGCTTCACCTATGCCGCGGTCACCGGTGTCTTCGACCAGGCCACCACGCGCGGCGTCACCCAGCTCCAGCAGAACCGCGGGATCACCGGCGACCCGGCGGGCGTCTACGGTCCCCACACCCGTGCCGCGCTGGAGGCCGGTGACTGAGCCGGGGCCGGGCTACTTGGAGACGACCCGGCCGACCGCGTCGGGTCCGGTCGTCAGTGCGTCGCGCGCCGTCTGCCAGGCGGAGTCGCCGGGGTGGAGCTCGCTGCGGAGGTAGGCCCAGGTGAGCCGTTGGAGCGCGGCGACCCGCTCGGGGTTCTCGTCCGTGGTCTCGGCGACGTCGTAGCCGGAGATCCCGCCGAGCCCGTGCTCCGCGCCGAACAGGGTGAGCAGGGACTTGGGCCCCGGGGAGAGCGCATACGGGTCCGCGTGCCAGTCCGGGCCCTGGACGGTCAGGTGGGGCGAGGAGTCCTTGTCGCCGGCGACCACGAGCGCGGGCGTCGACATCCGGGAGAAGTCCGTGGTCGAGAAGAACGAGTAGTTCTCGAGCACGAACGCGGTCAGCGCGTCGCCGCCCCTGCCGGGTGCGGCCAGCAGCACCCCCGCGGTGATCCGGGGATCGGCCAGGTCGGCCACCGTTCCGTCGTCGGGGTCGGTGAGCCGCGCGCCCAGCAGCAGGCTCGCGGTGTGCCCGCCCATCGAGTGCCCGGCCACGGCGACCCGGCCGTGGTCCAGGCGGCCCCGGAGCTGCGGGACGGCGGTCTCGATCTCGTCGAGCCGGTCCAGGATCCGGCTCATGTCCTCGGCCCGCGACCGCCAGTACATCGGCGCTCCGGGGGTGCCGGGCTCCAGGCTCAGTGTCGTCGAGCTCAGATGGGTCGGCTGGATCACCGCGAAGCCGTGCGCCGCCCAGAAGTTGACCAGAGGGGCGTAGCCGTTCAGCGAGGAGAGGTTGTGGGAGTGGCCCTGGCCGTGCGAGAGCAGGATGACCGGCAGCCCACTCCCGGTCAGCGGCGCGGAGACCCGCAGCTCCAGGTCCACGGCCCGGCCGGGAACGGACAGCACCACCGGACTGACCGAGAGGACCGGGGTGGGCGCGAAAGTCGATTCAGCCATGGCGGGATGCCCTTCCTGTTTAAGCGGAGCGTTGTTCCACTTAATATACGGAGCAGTGTTCCGCTTTGTCAAAGACCCCCGGCACGCCGCCCCGCCGCGGTTCGGGATCTGCCGAGGGGGCAGGTGGTGGGACATGTGTCGCCTCTTCGGTCTCTCCAGCGCGCCCCGTCGGATCCAGGCCGCCTTCTGGCTGCTGCAAGCCCCTGACAGCCTGGAGTCGCAGAGCCGGGCCAATCCGGACGGGACCGGGATCGGGGTGTTCGCCGAGGACGGCGCCCCGGTGGTGCACCGCCAGGCGATGGCCGCATGGCAGGACCAGGAGTTCGCCCTGGAAGCCAGGAACCTGCGGTCGCAGACCTTCGTGGCCCATGTCCGCTTCGCCTCCACCGGCGGCCTCACCGAGGCCAACACCCACCCGTTCGAACAGGAAGGCCGGTTGTTCGCCCACAACGGCGTGGTCGAGGGCCTGGACCTGCTCGACGCCAGACTGGCCCAGCTGGGCGCCGACGTGCCGCGGCTGGTCCACGGCCAGACCGACTCGGAGCGGTTCTTCGCCCTGGTCACCGCCGAGATCCGGAGGAATCACGGGGACGTCGGCGCCGGGATCACCGCCGCGGCGGCCTGGGCGGCCGACCAGCTGCCGCTCTACTGCCTCAATCTCGTACTGACCACGCCGGACGGCCTGTGGGCGCTGCGCTACCCCGACACCCATGAGCTCTATGTGCTGGACCGCGCGGCCGGCGGCCCCGGACCCGCCGAGCCCCTGGACCACGCCGACAGCAGCCGACATCTGCGCGCCCGCTCCTCGGACCTGGCCGACGCGCCCTGCGTGGTGGTCGCCAGCGAGCGGATGGACCAGGACCCCGGTTGGCGGCTGATGCGGCCGGGCGAGCTGGTCCATGTCGCCCCCGGCCCGGTGCTCAGCTCCACGATCGCCCTGCCCGACCCGCCCTCGCACCAGCTGCGGACCGGCGACCTCCACCCCGCGGTGGCGGCCTCGCAGCACGCCCGCTGAGACCCGGGTCACATTCGGGCGGGCTGATGTCACACTCCTCCGGCCGGCTTCGCTCTCATGGGGTGAAACAGGCGCAACGGACCGCGAGCCACGGAGGAGCGGCACAGGATGACGGACAGGACCGGGACCGAGGTGTTCCTGGAGTACCGGGAGCTGCTCTTCTCCATCGTCTACACCATGCTGGGCAGCGTCGCCGACACCGAGGACGTGCTGCAGGAGAGCTGGCTGGCCTGGGCGGCGCGCACCGAAGCGCCGGCGGCGGCGGATATCGCCAACCCCCGGGCGTATCTGGTGCGGGTCGCTGTGAGCAGAGCGCTCGCCCGGCAGGGGGCGATCCGGCGGCGGAAGGAGCAGTACGTCGGGCCGTGGCTGCCCGAACCGCTGGCCACCTTCTCGCATCCGGGCCCCAACCAGGACCAGGACCAGGATCCGGCGACCAGGGCCGAGGCGGTGTCGCTGGCCATGCTGGTGGTGCTGGAGACGCTCACCCCGCTGGAGCGGGTGGTGTTCGTCCTCAACGAGGTGTTCGGCTACCCGCACCCCGAGATCGCCGCGATCATCGACCGAACCCCGGCCGCCGTACGGCAGTTGGCGCACCGGGCGCGCGAGCACGTCCAGGCGCGGCGCCCCCGCTACCGGGCCGACCCGGTGCTGCGCCGACAGGTCACCGAGCAGTTCCTGGCGGCCGTCTTCGGCGGCGACATGGACGCGCTGCTGCGACTGCTCGCCCCCGAGGTGACGGCCTGGGTGGACGGTGGGGGCAAGGCGCCCGCCGCCGGGCCGCGGCCGGTCCACGGACGGGCGTTGGTCGCCCGGCTGCTGCTCCGCCGGGCCGGACGCCGCCCCGGCGGCATGGACATCCGCTTCCGGGAGGTCAACGGCGACCCCTCGGCCCTGCTGTTCAACGCGGACTCCCCGGTCGCCGTGCTGGTCCTCGACCTGACGCCGGACGGCGAACAGGTCTGCGGCATCTACGCCGTGACGAACCCCGACAAGCTCGCCAGGCTGGAACCGGAGGCATGAATTGGACACCGCGTACACCGTGACCGCTGCTGTGGTGGTGCTCTACTGCACCTTCTCCGCGGTGATGGACTTCATCCGCTACCAGCCGATCCTGGACAGCATGGCGGCCGCCGGGGTGCCGAGCTTCTGGCTGCCCGGCCTGGGCGCGGCCAAGGGTGCGGGAGCCGTCGGGCTGTTGCTCGGACTGCTCGGCGTGCCGCTGGTCGGTACGGCCGCACTGATCGGGATCGTGCTGTTCTTCCTCGGCGCGATCCTCACCCACCTGCGGGCCGGGGACCGCGGATACGGCCTGGCCGCCGGCTTCCTGACCTTGGCCCTGGCCGCGCTGGCCCTGGACCTGGCCCGGTGAAGCACCATCACCGGAGGGGCAGTTGTTCACTCTGGTTCGACCTGACCCCCCGTCCGATCCAGTAGTGTATGGCCATATTCTGGCACCACTCGGCCAAGGGGAATCATTTATGGGCAGCGAGAACAATGGGCTCGGTCAGGGCATTCGATCCGACCACTCAGGTCAGGCCGAGGCCTTCGACGCCATCGGTGATCGCTACGACGAGGCCTTCCCGCACAAGGGCGGCCAGACCGAGGCCGGCGAGTGGCTGGTCGAGTCGCTCGCGGCCGACTCCCGGGTGCTCGACCTCGGCAGCGGGACCGGATTGCCGACGGCCCGTCAACTCGCGGACGGTGGACTGGATGTCACCGGTGTGGACCTCTCCGGTGTGATGGTGGAGCTCGCCAGGAAGAACGTCCCGACCGCCACGTTCCACCAACTGGACATCGCGGACGTGCAACTCGGCGGCACACCCGACCTGGGTCGCTTCGACGCGGCGACGGCCTTCTTCTCGCTGCTGATGCTGCCCCGGGCCGAGATCCCGACCGCACTCCGGACGATCCGTCAACTCCTGCTCCCTGGTGGGCTGTTCGCCTTCTCCATGGTGGAGGCGGACGTGGACGACTTCGCGATCCCGTTCCTCGGAAACCTCGTCCGGGTCTCCGGCTACCTGCGGGACGAACTGCGCAAGGTGGTCGAGGAGGCGGGCTTCGAGATCGTGGCGGAGACCTCCTACAGCTACGCCCCGGCCATCGCGGACGTGCCGCCGGAGGAGCAGATCTTCCTGCGTTGCAAGGTCGCCGGCTGATGCCGTCCCACCCACCCGGCACGGTCGGCGGCAGCCGTCCGCCGACGGAACGGAACAGGTGACCGGGCAGCGCGCACCCCACGAACGCCCCGGCGTCCAGCCGGACGCCTTCGGGGAACTGCGCGCCGCCCCCAACCAGCCCCAGCCGCAGCCCCAGTCGGAGCATGGCCGGGGTGACTCGACCTGCCCGTCCGAGCCGCAGACCGACCGGCTCCGGTATCTCGACACGGCCACCCGGCGGATCGCCAGCGGCATGGACCTGGACGAGACGCTGAAGGAACTGCGCGGGGCGGTCGTCCCCGCGTTCGCCGACGCGATACTCGTCTTCCTCTGCGACCCGATGCCGGTCGGCGACGAGACAGCGTCCCCCAGCGCCGTACTCCGCCTGCACCGGACCGATCAGGCACTCACGGAGGCGGCGCCCACGGAGGCCGTCGAGACCGAAGAGGTGGCCATCTCGGCCCGCCTCGCCGCGATGCTGCTCGCCGGGCGTCCGGCCTTCGGCGACGCGCCGGGGGTCAGCACCGCCGCAGCCGCCCTACTGGCCTCGGCGGCACGGGAGTTCGGGACGGCACTGCGGGGCCGGGGGTTGATCGTCGCCCCGTTGTCCGGCCGCCGTCGCGCCCTCGGCGCCGTCCTGCTGCTGCGCGGTCCCACCCGGCCGGCCTTCGCCGCTGACGACCTGCTAGTGGCCTCCCAACTCGCCACCCACGCCGCCCTGGGGCTCGACAAAGCGGCGCTGTACGGACGCGAGGCCTCGGTCGCGGACGCGCTGCAGCGCGCGATGCTGCCCTCCTCGCTGCCCGAGCCCGCCGGCGTCCGGCTCGCCAGCCGCTACCTGCCCTGTTCCGAGACCGCCCGGGTCGGCGGCGACTGGTACGACGCGCTCCCGCTGCCCGGGAACCGGATCGCCCTGGTCGTCGGCGACGTGATGGGCCACTCGATGACCTCCGCCGCGATCATGGGCCAACTGCGCACCACGGTACAGACCTTGGCCGGGCTCGACCTCCCTCCGGAAGAGGTCCTGCACCACCTGGACGAGCAGGCCCAGCGGCTGGGCAGCGAGCACATGGCGACCTGCCTGTATGCGATCTACGACCCGGTGTCGCACCGGCTCCTGGTGGCCAACGCCGGCCACCCCACCGGTGCTGCTGCACCCGGACGGGCGTACGGAGGTGCTGTGGATACCGCCGGGGGCGCCGATCGGCGTCGGCGGCGTCCCCTTCGAGGCCGTGGAGCTTTCCGCACCGGTCGGGGCGACCCTGCTGCTCTACACCGACGGCCTGGTCGAATCCCGCCACCGGGACGTCTGGACCGGGGTGGAACTGCTCTGCGCCCGGGTGCAGGCCGCAGCCGCCCCGCTCGCCTCGCCGCCCCTGGAGGAGCTGTGCGACCAGGTGCTGAGCGCCCTCGGTCCGGGCACCCGGGACGACGACATAGCGCTGCTGGCCGCACGGTTCGACGGCATTCCCTCGTCCGACGTCGCGTACTGGTTCCTGGAGCCGCGTCCGCAGACCGCGGAGCGGGCCCGGCGGCTCACCCGCAGGACGCTGCGGCGCTGGGGCCTCGAGACCATGCTGGAGTCGACCGAGCTGATGGTCAGCGAGGTGGTGACCAATGCCGTCCGCTACGCCTCCCGGCCGATCACCCTGCGGCTGCTGCGCACGGACGTGCTCCGCTGCGAGGTGGGCGACGACTCGCCGAAGGTCCCCCGGATGCGGTATGCCCGGATCAGCGACGAGGGCGGTCGGGGCCTCTACCTGGTCGACTGCCTCGCCGACGAGTGGGGGGCGACCAGGCTGAGCACCGGCAAAGTGGTCTGGTTCGATCAGCGGATCCCCGTCGGCGCGACTGACGAGACTTCAGTCCCGCCGGTACGTGACTAAAGTCCGCTTCTTTCCGGAAATGGTCCATTTGATTCTGTTGTGTCCGAAAGTGGCCCTAGTCTGAATGCATGATCCTCACTGTCACTCCCAACCCCAGTCTGGACCGCACCTATGAGGTGGGCACCCTGGTGCGTGGCGGTGTGGTGCGGGCCAGGACGGACCGCACCGACCCGGGCGGCAAGGGCGTCAATGTCTCCCGCGCGGTGGCCGCGGCCGGCCACGACACCCTGGCGGTGATGCCGCTGGGCGGCTCCGAGGGCAGCGACCTGGCCCGACTGCTGTCCGCCCAGGGCATCCAGGTCGCGCCGGTCCCGGTGGCCGGGGCCACCAGGGTGAACATCTCCGTGGCCGAGCCCGACGGCACCCTCACCAAACTCAACGCGCCGGGCCCCCGGCTCAGCTCCAACGAGGCCGCTGCCCTGCTCGGCACCGTCGTCGCCCACGCCGGACGCGCCTCCTGGATCGCCTGCTGCGGCAGCCTGCCGCGCGGCCTGGACCCGGACTGGTACGCCGAGTTGGTCGAGCGGGTGCACCGGGTGGGCTGCCGGATCGCGCTGGACGCGTCCGGCCCCGCGCTGACCGCCGCGCTCGGCTGCGGCCCCGATGTGGTGAAGCCCAACGCGGCCGAACTCGCCGAGGCCGTGGGCCGCCCGCTGCACACCGTGGGCGACGTGGTCGTGGCCGCGAACGATCTGCGCGCCGCGGGCGCCGGCAGCGTCCTGGCCTCCCTCGGCGCGGACGGACAGCTGCTGACGACCAGTCAGGGCACCTGGTTCGGCACCGCGCCGGTCGTCCTGGTACGCAGCAATGTCGGCGCAGGCGACGCCTCGCTGGCCGGATTCCTGACCGCCGGCGGGGAGGGGCCCGAGGCGCTCGCGGCCGCGCTCGCCTATGGAGCCGCGGCGGTGGGGCTGCCCGGGAGCGTCATGCCCACCCCGGCCGACCTCGACCGCCAGGGGGTCAGCGTCAGCGCCGATGTGCCCCTGGACCGGCGGTTGTCGGAGCCCGCGCCCTGAGCACAGCGGCGCCCGTACGTATGAACGCACACCCGAGCACATACGCAAGCAGACGCAGGTAAAGGAGTCCGCGATGAGCCAGCTGATGACCCATGACCCGACCCGCCAGGAGGGGGCCGGGCCCGACCAGGCCGGCCATCGCCTGATCACGACCGCGCTGGTCGACCTGGATCTGCGCGCCGCCAACAAGGACGCGGCGATCCGCGCCATGGCCGGACGGCTCGTGGACGCCGGACGGGTGACCGATCTGGACGGATTCCTCGCCGACGTCGCCGCCCGCGAGGCCCAGATGCCCACCGGACTCGACGGCGGGATCGGCATCCCGCACTGCCGCAGCGAACATGTGACCGAACCCTCCCTCGGGTTCGCCCGAGCGACCACCCCGGTGGACTTTGGCGCCGACGACGGTCCGGCCGACCTGGTCTTTCTGATCGCCGCCCCGGCCGGGGCCGACAACGACCACCTGGCCATCCTGTCCTCGCTGGCCCGGCAGCTGATGAACGATCAGTTCACCGGAGCCCTGCGCACCGCCCGGACCCCGGAGCAGGCGGTCGCCCTGATCAGCGGCGAGGTGGCTGCGGGCGAGGTCAGCGTGCCATCGGCGGCGCCCGCGCCGTCCGGTCCGTTCCGGATTGTCGCGGTGACCTCCTGCCCGACCGGTATCGCCCACACCTACATGGCGGCCGAGTCGCTCGAACAGGCGGGCCAGACCGCGGGTGTGGAGCTGGTCGTGGAGACCCAGGGTTCCGCCGGGTTCTCCGCACTCGACCAGGCCGTGATCGCCGCAGCCGATGCGGTGATCTTCGCCCATGACGTGGAGATCCGGGACCGGGAGCGGTTCGCGGGCAAGCCCACGGTCGACGTCGGCGTCAAGGCCGGCATCAGTCGGCCGCAGGAGCTGATCGCCGAGGTCCGGGGCAAGGCCGAGCGGGGCGAGACCAGCGCCTCCTCCTCCGCCGCCTCCGCGCCGATGGACGCGGGCGCGGACAGCGGCGACACCTACGCCACCCGGCTGCGCAAGTGGCTGATGACCGGTGTCAGCTACATGGTGCCGTTCGTCGCCGCGGGCGGCCTGCTGATCGCGCTCGCCTTTGCGATCGGCGGATACCAGATCGACCAGGCGCCCTCGGTCACCGAGCACTTCCTGTGGACCGAGGCCCACAGCTGGGCGGCGCTGTTCTTCCAGATCGGCGGGCTGGCCTTCGGCTTCCTGGTGCCGGTACTGGCCGGGTTCATCGCCTACGGCATGGCCGACCGGCCGGGCCTAGTCCCCGGCTTCGTCGGCGGTGCGATCGCACTGGTGGTGGAGGCCGGCTTCCTGGGCGGTCTGATCGCCGGTCTGCTCGCGGGCGCGACGGTCCTGGCCATCCAGAAGGTGCGGATCCCACCGGCCCTGCGCGGCATCATGCCGGTGGTCGTCATCCCACTGATCTCCTCGGCCGTGGTCGGCCTGCTGATGTTCCTCGTCGTCGGCGGACCGATCGCCGCGCTGCAGAAGGCCCTGACCGACTGGCTCGCGGGCCTGTCCGGCGCCAACGCGGTGGGCCTGGGCGTCATCCTCGGGCTGATGATGTGCTTCGACCTCGGCGGCCCGCTGAACAAGGTCGCCTATGCCTTCGCGGTCGGCGGCCTGGCCACCCCCAACGAGGGCAGCCTCAAGGTGATGGCCGCGGTCATGGCAGCCGGCATGGTCCCGCCGCTGGCGATGGCGATGGCCACCACCGTGCGGGGCCGGCTGTTCAGCAAGACCGAGCGCGAGAACGGCAAGGCCGCCTGGGTGCTGGGCGCCTCCTTCATCACCGAAGGGGCCATCCCCTTCGCCGCGGCCGACCCGCTGCGGGTGATCCCCGCGTCCATGGCCGGCGGAGCGGTGACCGGAGGCCTGGTGATGGCCTTCGACTGCACCCTGCGCGCCCCGCACGGCGGCATCTTCGTGGTCCCGCTGATCGGAAACCCGCTGCTCTACCTGGTGGCCGTGGCGGCCGGAACCGCGGTCTCCTGCGCCCTGGTCGTACTGCTCAAGGAAATGCGCAGCAGGAAGGCCGCCGCAAGCGCGTAGCGGCGACCCGATCGGCGACCTTATCGGCGCACCGTCGTTGTGCCGGGTATGAGTGGCACGGGACGGCATGGGCTGGGTGCGGGCGCGGGCGCCCATCGGGGTGTGCGGCGTCCGCGATGGCGGGCGGGACCGGTGGCGGTGATGGCGCCGCCGCCACCGGACGCCGCGGAGCGGGACCCGGCGGAGCCCTCGGAACTGGAGACGGTGCCGGTGCACCGCGCCGTGCTCCAGGTCGCGCTCGGCCTGGCCGGCACGATCGCGGCCCGCGGCGAGGCGGAGCCGGAGTCGGTACGCGAATCCGCTCGGGCCCTGACCGCGGTGCTGGGCCGAATCCTGGAGCCCTCGTGGGCCGAGCCGACCGAGCCCACCGAGCCCGGCAGGTTGGCGTCGGCGGCGGCGTCCACGGTCAGCGGCAGCGGGCGCCTGTCGGTCGGTCAGACTTTCGTGTCGTCCTAGAGGCTGGCCAGCTCCGCGTTGGCCCGGGCGGTGACGACGGTCAGCAGGCGGCCGGCGGTCGCCAGGTCATCGGCCGAGAAGTCGGCGTACAGCCGAGCGGTGATCTCGGCGAGGTCGGTGCGGATCCTGCGGTTCAGCGTCTGGCCCGCATCCGTGAGCCGGAGACCTGACTCGTCCCCGGGCACGGCCTCCATCAGCGCCGAGCCGGTCAGTTCGGCGAGCGCCGCCCGTGCCGTCGAATCGTCGATCTTCAAGGTCCCGGTCATCCGGGTGATCAGCTGCTCGCGGTTGATGACCGCACCGCTGTCGGCGGTGGCGTTGAGGGCCACCGACTGGTGGAACGTGGTGCCGGTGCGAGCCAGCAGGAGCTCCAGGATGGCCCGGGTGGCGTAGTGGGCCTGGCCGATGACCTGGCCGTTGACGGTGGGGATGGTGGACATGGCTACTCCTTGACGGGGGAATCGAATGGTGCGTCGAGAAGGGCCGCGAGGTCGCGGCAGAACGCCTCGGTTCGCTGTCCGCCCAGACCGCCCAAGGGCTCCAGGAGCTGCTCGTGGAGCTGCTTGACGACCGCGATCGCGCGGAGGGTGACCTCGCGTCCCTGGGCGGTGAGCGACAGTTGGACCGCCCGGGTGTCGGCGGGGTCCGGACCCGCTCGACGAGACCGGCGCCCTCCAGGGTGCGGGCCAGCTTCGAGACGTAGAGCGGTTCGAGGCCGGTGTGGTCGGCGAGTTGGCGTTGGCTGGGCCTCAGTCCGGACCGCTCCATGCCGAGCAGTGACCCCAGCAGCGAGTACTGCGCATGGGTCAGGCCCATCGGCCCGACGGCCCGGTCAACGGCGACCCGCCACTTCATCGACAGACGCCAGACCAGGAAGCCGGGCGTCGAACCCTCGGGTGCTGTACTCATGACAGATACAGTACATGGATACTAGGTACATGGCTAGTATTTTCGAGCGATATTCCGGTGACGGGGCAGCCGGCGCCTGCGATCATCCAGTGGTTCCAGTCAACGGAGAGGGGCGATGATGTCGATGCACGGCAGCTTCGTGGAAAGAGTGTTGATTCCTCCGCCCGGGGGCGTGCCGTCCCGCCTCCACGGCGCCCCTCATATGCTCCGCTGCGCCTGGCCCGACGCCTCAGCGCTGGCTCCGCACCACTGACCACTGATCCCCGAGGCCGTCACAGCGGACTAAGATCGTCATAACACCCTCCGGGGACGGCGGACGATCGACGGGGGCATGCGGTGCGGTTTGCTCTGCTGGGTCCCATCACCGTCAGCACGGAGTCGGAGACTCTGCAACTGGCAGCCGGGATCCCGCGCACCGTCCTCGCCACCCTGCTGCTCAACGCCAACCAGGTGATGACGGTGGAGCAGCTGGCGGCCTCCGTGTGGGGGGACGAGCGGCCGATGGCCGCCGTGGCCTCGCTGCGCAACCATGTCGCCCGGTTGCGTCGGCAGCTAGGGCCGCCGGCCGCCGCCCGGGTCCGTACCGTGGCGCCCGGCTATCTCGTCGAGATCAACGACGGCGAGTTGGACGAACTCGAGTTCATGGACGGATGCAGGCGTGGCCGCCAGGCCTTGAAGGCAGGTCAGTGGGCCGCTGCCGCCGACCTCCTGGCCGATGCCCTCGCGCTCTGGCGCGGCGAGCCCTTCGCCGGGATGACCCGCAACCTCACCATCAGCACCGCCCTGCGGCGGCTGGAAGAGACCAGGCTGCTGGCCTGGGAGGGCCGCAACGAGGCCGATCTGCGGCTGGGACGGCACCAGGAGCTGATCGCCACGATCCGGGCCCAGGCCGACGCGCACCCCCTCCAGGAGTCGTTCCACGGACAGCTGATGCTCGCCCTCTACCGGGCGGGTCGGCAGGCACAGGCGCTTGAGGTGTTCCAGGACCTCCGCGGCGTCCTGACCGAGGAGTTGGGCGTGGAGCCCTCCGCGTCGATCCAGCAACTGCACCACCGGATCCTGAACGCCGACCCCGAACTGGCCGCACCCGCCGCCGCCCGATCCGGCACGGAGGCGGTGGCCCCGCGGACGGGAACCGCGCACCAGGGCGGTCCGCGGTTCCAACTCCCGCCCGACACCCGGAGCTTCACCGGGCGCGGCGATGAGGTCGACCAACTGGTCGCCTGGGCCCAGGAAGCACCCCGCGGTACAGGGGCGACCGCGATCTGCACGATCGACGGCCTGGGCGGTATCGGCAAGTCGACGTTGGCGGTCCATGCCGCCCACCTGCTGCGGGCGGAGTTCCCCGACGGGCAGTTGTTCATCGATCTGCACGGCCACACCAGCGGCATCGCGCCGCTGACCGCCGACGACGCCCTGGCCGGCCTGCTGCGCTCGCTGGGTGTGCCACCACAACTGGTCCCCGAGGGGCTGGAGCCGCGCATGGCGTTCTACCGGGATCGGCTGGCCGACACCAGGACCCTGATCGTCCTGGACAACGCCGTCGGCGCCGCTCAGGTGCGCCCCCTGCTCCCGGCCGCCTCCGGCTGCCTGGTCCTGATCACCAGCCGCCGCCGGCTGACCGGCCTGGACGACGCCCACACGGTCAGCCTGGACGTGCTGCCCCCGGACGAAGCGCTGGCCCTGCTGCGGGCCGTGGCCGGCCCTCGCCGGCTTCCGGAGCCCGGGCCCGCGACCGGGGATCTGCTCTCGCTCTGCGGATACTTCCCGCTGGCCATCCGGATCATCGCCGCCCGGCTGCGCCACCGCGGTGCGCTGACGGTCGAGGCCGTGGTCGCTCAACTGCAGGACGAGCACAGCCGGCTGACCCGGTTCCGGGACGAGGACCGCAGCCTCGCCGCCGTCTTCGAGTCCTCCTACGCCGCCCTGTCCGGGGCGGAGCAGCGGCTGTTCCGGCTGCTGGGCATCGTGCCCGGCGCGGACATCGACGTCCACGCGGTGGCCCAGCTGATCGGGACCGACCACCGCACGGCCGAGGACCTGCTGGAGTCCCTGCTCGACCACCATCTGCTCACCCAGTACACCCCCGGCCGCTACCGCTTCCACGACCTGGTCCGGCTGTACGCCCAGGAGCGGGGCGTCCGTGACGTGGGCCGGGTGGAGGAGCGGGAGGCTCCGCTGGCGAGACTGCTGAACTACTACGAGAGCACTGCTCTCCGAGCAGCCGCCCACCTCGACAACCGGGGCCTCACCAGCGAGATACCGGCCCCTTCCGAGGAACGGTTCGTGCCGGAACTGACCGACCGTCTGTCCGCGCTGTCCTGGATGCGCGCGGAACGTGACAACCTGCTCGACGCCATCGCCGACCCGCGTACCTCGCCGCGCCATGTCATCGGCCTGACCGCCGCCCTGGGCGTGCTGCTCTACCAGGAGGGCCCGTGGTCGCAGGCGGCCTCCCTGCATCGCCGTGCCGCCGCCGTCGCACATGAGCACCGCAACCAGCACGGCGAGGCCGGGGCCCTGTGGGATCTGGGCCAGGTGCACCTGGTGGCCGCGGACGCGGCAGCCGCCGTGAGCGTGCTGTCCCAGGCCTTGGCGATCTTCGAGGACCTCGGCGACCTGGGCGCGCAGGCCCGGGCCCTGTGGTCGATGGGGCGGGCCCGCTATGTCGCCGGTGATTTCACGGCCGCGACCGGCGCACTCGAACAGGCCCTGACGATATTCGAGGACACCGGGCACCGCCTGGGCCAGGCCAACGCCCTCTGGGACCTCGGCCGGGTCCGGCTCACCACCGAGGATTACCCGGGCGCGGCGGCCCTCTACGAACAAGCCCTCGCAATCTTCCAGGACACCGGACACCGCCTCGGCCAGGCCAACGCCCTCTGGGACCTCGGCCGCGTCCGCCTCACCACCGAGGACTACCCACAGGCAGCCGCCCTCTACGAACAGGCCCTCGCGATATTCCAGGACACCGGACACCGCCTGGGCCAGGCCAACGCCCTCTGGGACCTGGGCCGGGTCCGGCTCGCGACCGAGGACTACCCGGAGGCGTCCCGGCTGCTGGGGCAGGCGTTCACCATCTTCCAGGACCTCGGCAACCGCCTCGGCGAGGCCTACGCCCTGTGGGATCTGGGACGGGTGAGTACGGCCACCGGCGACGTCCGAGCCGCGGTCGAGCTGCAGCAGCGTGCCCTGGTCCACTTTCGGGACCTCGGATCCCGGAGCGGGGAGGCTCACGCCCTGCACGAGTGGGGCCGGGCGGAACAGGCGGACGGGCAGCCGGCGGCCGCGGCCGATCTGTGGAAGCAGGCCCTGGTGCTCTTCCAGAAGATCGGTGACCACCAGGGCGAGGCCGCGGTGACCAGGAGCATCGAAGGCGCCAGGATCGAGTAGTCGTCAGGGCCGATAGCCGTCAGCGGCGGGTAGTCCGTCAGGCTCGGAGCGTGGCGAAGGGGCCGTGCAGGGCTGCCCACTGAAGCAGCATGATGGTCTTGGCGTCGGCGATGCCGCCGGCGCGGACCAGGTCCAGGGCCTGACTGAAGGGGAGTTCCAGAACCTCGATGTCCTCGCCCTCCTCGGCGAGGCCGCCGCCGGTGGTGGCACGGGTGGCGGCGTCGTAGGGAGCCGCGTAGAAGTGGATCCGTTCGGTGACCGAACCCGGGCTCATATAGACGTCGAAGATGTGCTCCACCTCGCCGATGGTGTGGCCGGTCTCCTCGGCGGCTTCGCGTCGGACCGCGGTCCTGGGGTCGTCCTGGTCCAGGAGCCCGGCCGCGGTCTCGATGAGCATGCCGTCCGGGTGGCCGTTGACGTAGGCGGGGTAGCGGAACTGACGGGTGAGCAGCACGGTGGCGCGCTCGAGGTTGTAGAGCAGGACGGTGGCGCCGTCGCCGCGGTCGTAGGTCTCGCGCTGCTCGGTGCTCCAGTGGCCGTCGGCGTGCTGGTAGTCGAAGGTGGTGGTCCGCAGGACGTACCAGTGGCAGGACAGCAGCGTGACGTCGCGGACCCTGACCCGGGGGTTGCCGGTCAGCCCGCGTCCGGCCTGGTCCAGCTGGGTACGTCCGCGGCGGTCCGGGGTGGTGAGGCCTGCGGTCATCGGCGGGCAGCCTTTCATGGGGAGTTCAGGGACACGGCCGGGGTGGGCCGAGGTCAGACCAGTCGGGTGTCCACGGCCGCGTCGCGGAGCGCGTCCAGGGTGTGCGGGCCGCTGGGGTGGGTGGCCGGGTCGGCGCCCGTGACGTCGGTGACGAAGACGTCCACGGCGGCGAGGGGAGCGACCCGGCTGAACGCCTGGACCCCCAGCTTGGTGGCGTCCGCGACCGCGACCGTGCGGGTGGCCCGGGCCAGAGCGGTCTGCTTGACCGCGCAGTCGTCCAGGGAGAACTCCGACCAGCCGTGATCGGCGTGCACCCCGCCGATCGACATGACGAAGCAGTCGAAGGCCAGGTTGTCCACGGCCCTCAGTGCCAGCGGCCCGACCAGGGACTGCTCGGCCGGGCGGGATTCGCCGCCCAGCACCAGCAGCCGGATACCGGGCTGGTCGGCGAGCCGCACCGCTGCCTGCAGGCTCAGCACCGCGACCGTCAGCGGGGCGCGGGCGATCAGGTGTGCCGCGACGTGCACGGTCGTGGTGCCCGCGTCCAGCAGCACCGTCTGCCCCGGTTCCACCAGCGCCGCCACCGCGGCGCCCAGCCGGTCCTTGGTGGCCGCCTGCCAGGGCTCGCGCGCCGCAAAGCCGGCACCGCGCTCGTGCAGGCCCAGGGCGCGGGCGCCCCCGTGCACGCGTTGGACCATGCCCTGGCGTTCCAGTTCATCAAGATCCCGGCGCACGGTCATCTCCGAGACGCCAAGCCGCCGGGCCAGTTCGCCGACGCTCATCCGCTCGGCGCCCTGCACCAGGCGCAAGGTGACATCGAGGCGGTTCGCAGGACCCATGCCTGCATTTCTAACACAGCACTGTTCGTCTTGGTAAATTCATGTGCGAAAGGCGGGTGGGTCAGCCGATCCGGTCCCGCAGAAAGCGGCGCTCGGCCTCGGTCGGCGCCAGGTCGGCGGCCAGCCGGTAGCCGGCGTCGGCCTCCGCCGATCGACCGGCACGACGCAGCAGGTCGGCGCGGGTGGCGTGCAACAGGTAGTAGCCGTTCAACTGCCCTGCCTCGGCGAGCGCGTCGACCAGCGGCAACGCCGCCTCGGGCCCGTCCGCCATGCCGATGGCGACGGCGCGGTTCAGCTCCACCACCGCGCTCGGCGCCACCCGCGCGAGTTGGGTGTACAGCCCGACGATCTGACGCCAGTCGGTCTCGGCGGCCACCGGCGCGGTCGCATGGCAGGCCGCGATGGCCGCCTGGATCTGCAGCGGTCCGGCCCGGCCGCGCCGCAGGGCCCGTTCCAGGATCGCGGTGCCCTCGGCGATGCCGGCCCGGTCCCACAGCGAGCGGTCCTGCTCCTCCAGGGTGGCCAGCCTGCCCTCGGCGTCGGTCCGGGACGCGCGCCGGGCGTCGTGCAGCAGCATCAGCGCGAGCATCCCGTGCGCCTCCGGCTCGTCCGGCATCAGCGCCGCGAGCACCCGGGCCAGCCGGATGGCCTCCTCGGACAGCCGGATCTTCTGCGGATCGCCGTACCCCTCGTTGAACAACAGATAGAGCACATGCAGGACGGCGGGCAGCCGCTCCGGCAGCAGGTGCGCGGGCGGCACCCGGAACGGGACGGCCGCATGGGCGACCTTCTGCTTGGCCCGGAAGAGGCGCTGGCCCATGGTGTGCTCCGAGACCAGGAACGCCCGCGCGATCTCGGCGGTGCTCAGGCCGGCCAGGCTCCGCAGCGTCAACGCCACCTGGGCGTCGAGATTCAGCGCCGGATGGCAGCAGGTGAACATCAGCTCAAGCCGCTCGTCGGGGATCTCACTGTCGCTGAGGTACGGCGGCGGGCCGTCCGCTTCCATCGCAGCCGCCTCTCGTACCTTCACCGCCTCGGTCGACGCACGGCGCATCCGGTCGACGGCCCGGTTGCGGGCCACGGTGGTGAGCCAGGCCAGCGGCTGGTCCGGCACGCCCTGGTCCGGCCACTTCTGCAGGGCCTGGGCGAACGCGTCCTGCACGGACTCCTCGGCGAGATCCCAGTCACCGCCGGTGAGCCGGATCATGGTGGCCACGATCCGGCTCCATCCGGCGGCGTAGATCTCGGCGATCTGGTCGTTCATGGTCGGGCGGAACCCCGTCCTCGTCGTCAGTCCTCGTCGTCGGGCCAGAACGGCCGCAGCTCGATCATCCCCGCCCACGCCATCGGATGCTTGGACGCCACCTCGATGGCCTCGTCGAGGTCGGCGCAGTCGATGATGTCGAAGCCGGCCATCAGGTCCTTGGTCTCCGCGTACGGCCCGTCGGTCAGCAGCACCTCGCGGTCGCGGACCCGGACCGTGGTGGCATCACTCGCCGGGCGGGTGCGGTTGCCCATCAACCGGACCCCGCTGCCGTCCATCTCCTTCACCCAGTCATCGATATCGGGCGCCCCGTCGTCCTGGCCCGGGGTGTAGCTCGGATCCACGCACACCAGCATCAGGTACTTCACAGGATTTGCTCCCATCACGATATCGGCCATCGCAGTATCGGCCGCGACCACCGATCCCGGCAGTCACCTGGATGACGAACGGGCCGGGCCCTCCACTACAGCTTCGCATGAAGATCTTTTCAACCCGGACGTTTCCTCGGCCGTTTCCTCCGACGTTCCCCGGACGAACCGGACCCCGGCCCCCGCCCCCGGTGCCGTGGTGCGGCAGCGGGGACCGGGGTCCGGGGTCCGAGGGGCGACGGGAATCAGGAAGGCAGATGCCACACCTGGTTGGCGCCGCCGGTGCAGTCCCAGATCTCGGCCTGGGTGCCCGGTGTGGTGGACCAGCCGGTGTCGTCCAGGCACCTGTTGGACTGCGGGTTGTAGAGCGAACCGTTGGCCTGGGGTATCCAGACCTGGGCCCCGGTGTTGTTGCAGTCGTACAGGTCCACGACCGTCCCGTTGGCGGTGCCGCCTCCGTTGATGTCGAGGCACTTGCCCAGCACATGCAGGGTGGTGCCGGCCTGGACGAAGGTCCACTTCTGCGCGGCGGTGCCGTTGCAGGTGTAGACCTGGATCGGGTTGAAGTTGGCACTGCTCGACGAACGGTCGTCCAGGCACAGGCCGCCGTAGCCGGTGACCGCGCCACCCGTGCCGGTACCGCCGCCGCCCCCACCTCCGCCGCCACTGCCGGTGGTGGTGTATGCCGCGACATAGCCCACGCTCATGGTCGCGCCGGAGCTGGTCGCGGAGGTCGGACTGGTGCAACCGCAGACCCCGTTGGGGAAACCGCCGCCGATGGCCAGGTCGAAGATGATCGACAGATTGTGGTCGAACGCCGCCTGCCAGGTCGCAGCGCCGACCTGACTCTCACTCACGCTGAAGTACTGGGCCCCGTCCAGGTACCAGGTGATGGTCTCGGCCGAGGTGTTGGTGCGATCCAGGATCATCGAGTAGGTGTGGTAACCGGTCTGGCAGCCCGAGCAGGCCCGCAGGCCGCTGCCGATGCCGTTGCCCTCGTTGCACACGCCACCCGGATAGGTGCCGCAGTGAATCGTGCCGGCCACCTGGGAGAGGGCGTTGACGTCCTCCATGATGTCGATCTCGCCGTTCTCGGGCCACTGGCCCGGGCCCAGCATCCAGAACGCCGGCCAGTAGCCCAGCCCACTGCCCGGGTTCGGCTGCTCGATCGACGCGGTGACCTGCAGCTTGCCGCCGGCCGGCGCGCCCACGTTGGCGCTCGGGGTCTGGATCCGGCCCGAGGTCCAACTACTGCCGCTGCGAAGGGCGGTGATGTCCAGATGACCGCTCCCGTCCAGGTGGACGTTGCTGGTCGAGTTGGTCATCGTCTCGATCTCACCGGTACCGAAGTTCGACCCGGGACCGGTGTCGTAGATCCAGTTGGACGAGGACGGCGCGCTGCCGGACCCACCGGCAAAGCTGTCACTGAACGCCGTGCTCCAACCCGAGGGCGGCGCAGGCACGGTGACCGCGTTCGCGCTGGTGGGGAAGGCCAGCAATGCGGCGAGCAGTCCGATCGTCACCAGCACCACGGAGCTACGGCCGCGGCCACGGTTGCGGTTGCGGTTGCGGCGGCGTCGTTCGCTTGTACAGGTCATCTGCGGCTCCCAGGAGTGCGCCGGAGGCACCCCGTTTGGGAGCGCTCTCATTTGGCGTGCGGGACGGCCCCTCCGGGCGGCGGTGGGGTCTCTGGGAACTATCAACCTTGGCATGGACACGCGTCAAGATGTGTCCCCGCACCAGCTGAACGCGCTGTCGGATGCCCGCCAGCTTCCCCGTCCCCGCAGAGCGAGACTTGGTCCCATGACCACCACAACGACATCGCCAACTGCCGTTCCCGCAGCCGACCTCCGCACCGACTACCGCGTGCTGTCCCTCTCCCCCGCAGTGGCCGCGCGCCTGCGCCAACGCGACGACGCCGGGCGGCCCATGCTGCCCGAGCGCGACGAGGAGGGCGGCAGCCCGCTCCGCTGCTGCCTGCGCCACAGCCGTCCCGGCGAGCGGATCGCCCTGGTGTCGTACGCGCCGCTGCGCCGCTGGGCGGCCGAGAGCGGGGTGGATCCGGGCGCGTACGACGAGCAGGGCCCGGTGTTCATCCACGCCGCCGCCGAGGACTGCGAAGGGCCCGAACCCGGCGAGGGCTATCCGTCCGCGATGCACGGGACGCGGGTCTTCCGCGCCTATGACGCGCAGGGGCGGATCCTGCGCGGCGAACCGGTCCAGGCCGCCCCGCCCGAACAGGTCCACGCCGTGGTGGACCCCGCGTTGCGCGGACTCTTCGCCGACCCTGCGGTGGCCCTGGTCCACATTCGGGCCGTGGGGCACGGCTGCTTCGTCGCCGAGGTCCGCCGGGGGTAGGGCTGTCCGGGTCGCGGCCGCCGCAGAGGCGTGGGCGGCGACCGCGACCGCTCTGGCTCCGGATCAGGCCGCGACGTTCTCCTGCACCGCGGCGGCTTCCCGGTGCTGCCGTCCCGGGGTGTTCCCGGCCCTGGTGAGCAGGGTGTCCAGGGCCCAGGTGCCCGGCCCGGCGACGGCGATGAGCAGGAAGGTCCAGCAGAACATCACGGCTGGTTCGCCGGAGTTCTGGATCGGCAGCAGGGCCTTGTCCTGATGGATGCTGAAGTAGGCGTAAGCCATCGAGCCGGAGCACAACAGCGCGGCCGGACGGGTGCCGAGGCCCAGGACGACCAGGGCCCCGCCGACGAGTTGGATCAGGGCGGCCCACCAGCCGGGCCAGGTGCCGACCGGGGTCGCCGCCCCGGAGCCCATGCTCCCGCCCAGGATCCCGAAGATCGTGGCCGCGCCGTGGGACACGAACAGCGCCCCGACGATGACACGGAACAGAGACAGGACATGCGGCCAGAATTTGTCGTACAGCACTGCGGTCCTCCGTCGAATTGAGCCTTCACGGGATCCCCACGGGGGTGGACCGGGCTCATCGCCGACGTGCGGCAGTGGTGTGGCCAGATCCGGCCCCGTCGTCCGCCACGCGCACGTGCCTGTGCGGTACCGGAACGGGAGACATACCAGGGACGGCTCTGACCGGGCCGATCCCTGCCATGAGCGTTGCGCACATGTCAATTCATGTCAACGGTGATGCGGGTGAGAAAGCCGTGCGGCCGACCGCGTCCAGTGCCCCGCGCAGCAGTCGCGCCCGATGGGCGCGCTGATCGGCGTGCTCCGGGCCGTCCATGCCCCGGGCCGGGACCTCCACATTCATCACCAGGTACAGCCAGACCCGGTAGAGCCGCACCCGCAGTAGTGAGGACTCGTCCCACCGCCACGGTTCCCCTTCCAACGCGGAAGAGGCGGCGGAGGCGTAGGCGTAGCCGCGCAGCAGGGGGTGCGCCGGCTCGTCCTCGATCGCGCCGAACAGTACCGGCGAGACCAGGTCCACCAACGGGTCGGCGAACAGGCAGCGTTCGCCGTCCACCAGGCCGGTGAGCCGCAGGCCGCCCTCGGGGCCCGGGGCGGCCAGCACATTGCCGTCCCAGAGGTCGAAGTGCACCAACACCGGTTCCCTGACGTCGTCCAGGACCTGCGAAGCGGATTTGACGGTCCGTCGGATCTCGGCAGCGGGCACCGGCAGCGGCGCGGCCAGTCGTTCGGCGTCCGCGAGCAGGTCGTCGATGATCCCGAGGAAGGCCGTACGCCAGCTGGTGGAACGCCGGCGCCCCTCCCCCGGGTAGCCGAACTCGGTTCCGCGCAGGGTGTGCAGCCGGGCCAGCAACCGGCCCAGCTCCTCCCGCACCGGCGCGTCGGCCGCGTCCGCGCCCAACGCGCCGCCCGCGCCCAACGCCCCGCCCGCTCCCAATGCGCTCAGCGGCGTTCCCGGCAGCAGCGTCATCAGCAGCCAACCGCCGTCGCACCCGGCGGGATCCGTGCCGTGGTACAGCACTTCGGGCACCGGAAGGCCGGGCAGTTCCCGTCCGAGCCGTTCGAAGTACGCGGCCTCGGCGGCCAGCAGCCCGCGTTCGTAACCGAGCAGGTCAACTCCCGGCGGCGGCGCGGTTTTCAGCACCACCGGCGGCGCCCCGACCAGCTCCACCCGCCACACGGCCGCGAATCCGCCCCCGGCCAGTTCGACCGCGTGTGCCACCCGGCAGGAGGAGCCCAGCGAGAAACGGACCAGATCGGCGACCCCGTGGGCTGACAACTCCCGTTGCGTCCTGCTCCGCACAGCCCGGCGTCCTCTCGGTGGCGACCTCGACAGTTCCGTGGCCACCATCCAAACACGTTCAGGGGCGGCGCGGTTGCGGAGTCGCGGGCTGGGCCAGCGGGCCGCGTCCCGCGGGTGCGCCCGGCAGCGGGTCCTCGTCGGCGAGGCCCAACGCGGCCCGGTAGGCGGCATCCCGCTCGGCGAGGCGACCGGCACGCACCGCGTCCTGCGGATCGATCCGCACCACACGTGCCGACCTGCGCCTGTTGGTCAGTGGAACAGTCATCTACGAGTCCTCCGGCTGGTGCGGCGCGGCACGTCCGCCGCTGCGGACACAACACTTGGTCGCTCACAACCTCCCACACCCCCGCACCCGCACCCCTGCTTCCGGCCCGGGACACGCGCACCGGCCTAGACCGCGGTCGCGGGCTGGGCGGCTCCCTGCGTCGTGGTCTGCTCGTCCTCGTGGGTCCTGGCGGCTTCGGCCAGGGCGGCGTTGATGCGCTTGTTGCCGGTGGTGCGGGCCGCGAGGCAGGCCATCAGCAGCAGGATTCCGGCCCCGACCAGGAACGGCGCGCGCAGCCCCGCGAGGTGCGCCAGCCAGCCGCCGAACAGGGCGCCGAGCGGGCCCGCACTGTAGGCGGTCAGCCGGGACGCCGCGCCGACCCGGCCCATCAGCTGGTCCGGGACGATCGCCTGCCGGACCGAGGGCCCGAGCGTCATGGTCGCCGCCATCGACGCTCCGAGCACGGCGAAACCGGCCCCGGCGAAGTAGGCGTTCGCGGAGACCCCGATCCCCAGCAGCGCCGCAGCCTCGACGAACGCGGTCAGGGTCAGCGTCCCGCCGATGCCCAGCCGCGCGCTCAGCCACCCCGCGGTGAAGGTTCCGGCCAGACCGCCGACCGCCTCGGTGGTGAGGAAGGCCCCGTAGCCGGCCGTGCCCAGATGCAGCGTTTCATGGGCGTAGAGCGCCAGCACCGCGCCGACACCACAGAACGCGAAGTTGCCGACCGCAGGACGCATCGCCATCGCGCGCAGCAGTTGGTGCCGCATCAGGTAGGAGGCACCGATCCTGGCGTCCTTGAGGATCGAGGTCCTCGGCCCGGCGGCCTTCTTCGCCGGCACCGGCAGCGTCCGGATCAGCAGCGAACTGGAGAAGAAGGACACGGCGTCGGCCAGGAACGGCACGGAGCGGCTGAGCGAGAAGAGCAGGCTGCCGACCGGCGGACCGACGAAGCCGCCCATCGCGCTCTGCGCGCCCTGGAGACGGGAGTTGGCGCGTTGCAGGGCGTCCGGATCCCGGTCGAGCAGTTCCGGGAGGTAGGCCATGGACGCGGTGTCGAACAGGACGCCGCCCATGCCGAGCAGGAAGCCGATCACGATCAGCAGGCCGATGCTGAGGAAGCCCCCGGCCACCGCGGCCGTCGCCAGGACGAGCAGCAGGCCGCGGCAGAGGTCGGCGAGCACCATCGTCCGGCGCCGGTCCCAGCGGTCGACCAGGGCGCCCCCGATCAGGCCGAACAGCAGCCAGGGCAGCAGGGTGACGGCCTCCATCGCCCCGAAGACGGTGGAGTCACGGGTCAGGGTGAGGGCGAGCAGCGGCAGCGCGGAGAAGTAGACGCCGTCGCCGAGCGAGGAGAGGGTCGAAGCGGCCCATATCCGGTGGAAGGCGGCGGGCAGCTTGGCCCGCCCGGCGCGCCCTGCACGCTCGTCGGTGAGTGGCTCGGTCACGGGGCAGGGGTTCCGTTCTCGCGGGCGTCAGCGGTAGGGTCCATTTTTCGGGCCTTCAGCTTGGTGTCCAAAGGCCGGTAGAACGCGGTGAAGAGGTCGGCGGCCGGCTGCTCCGGGTCGTGCAGCGCGGAGAGCTCGGCGTGGAGCGCGACCAGCTTCTCGACGGCCAGTTCGAAGTTCGCCGGGCTGAGTCGCAGCAGCTTGAGGCGGATGTCCATGTCCGCGCCGTCCGGAGAGCTCTCGACATCGGCGAGGGCGTGCCGCATCAGGAAGTCCGGTCGGCCGGCACCGCTCTTGGGGAGCTCGACCAGCTTGCCCACCGGGCCGTAGTAGAGCTCGGTCACACCGCGCACCTTGCGGGTGTCCACCACCTCGATCAGGCCCGCCTTGGCGAGGACCTTGACGTGGTAGTTGGAGCTGCCCTTGGCGATGTCGAGGCGGCCGGCGATCTGGGTCACGGTGGCGGGCCCGTCGCGCAGGACCCGCAGCACGCGGTGCCGCACCAGGCTGCCGATGGCATGGAGCTGTGCGTCGGTCTCAACGCGGACGACCCCATCGTCTGCGGAGGCAGTGGGATCAGTGCCGTCAGTGGTCACCGCCCAATGGTCAACATATCTTGACCATTCGTCAAGGGCGAATGACCGGGCCAGGGCGAAGTACCGGCTACAGAAAGCGCCGCAGCGGCAGGACGGCTGCCTCGCGCAGGCGTTGGGCGATCGGCCGGTGGTTCCAGCGGGTCGGGTCGACAGCCTCGCTGCACTGCAGGTCCTGGTCGTAGTGCTGGTCGAGGGTGGCGGTGAAGGTCTCGTCCAGGACCGCGAGCATGATCTCCTCGTCGTGGTCCAGCGAGCGGCGGTTGAAGTTGGTGGAGCCGATCAGCGAGGCGACCCGGTCCACCGTGATGATCTTCGCGTGCATCATGGTGGGCTGGTACTGGCGGATGTCGACACCCGCCGCCAGCAGCGCGGTGTAGTGGTGCTGGCCTGCGAGTTGGCAGGCGCGCTGGTCGGTGTGGGTGCCGGGCAGCAGGATTTCGACCCGCACCCCGCGACGCGCGGTCCGGCACAGCAGGTCGATGAAGTAGTCGTCCGGCGCGAAGTACGCGGTGGCCAGGCGGAAGCGGTGCTCGGCGGTGGTGAGCATGACCCGGATCAGGGTCTGCATGTCCTGCCAGCCGATGCTCGCCGAACCGCGCACGACCTGCACGACCGCCTCGCCGCGGGGCTTGTGCTCGATGAAGCGGTCGCGGTCGTCGAACAGCACCTCGTGGCACTCGGCCCAGTTCTGCGCGAAGGCGGCGGCGATGCCGTCGACGGCCGGGCCATGGACCTGGACGTGGGTGTCGCGCCAGTGCTCCGGGTCCTGGGCATCGCCGGACCACTCCTCGGCGATGCCGACCCCGCCGGTGAAGGCCGTGGTCTCGTCCACGATCAGCGCCTTGCGGTGGCACCGGTGGTTCTGCTTGAACGGGGAGAGCAGCAACGGCTTGCGGAACCAGGCGACCTGGACCCCGGCCGCGTCCATGTCGTCGAGCAGATGCTGTTCGATCCGGCTGGCGCCGAATCCGTCCAGCAGGAGCCTGACCCGCACCCCGACCCGTGCGCGCTCGGCCAGGGCGGCGGCGAACTCGCGGGCGATCTCGCCCCGCCAGTACACGAACGTCATCATGTCGATGGTGTGCTCGGCGGCGCGGACCCGGGCCAGCATGGCGGGGAATATCTCGTCCCCGTTGCGCAGCACCACGTGTTCGTTGCCCTCGGTCGCGGCCACCCCGATCAGACGCTCCAGCCGCCGCCGGATCCGCTGCTTGCGCGCGGCGGCCTCCGCGGGCCAGTCCTCCGTCGACAAGTCCTCCGCCGGCGCGGCGGACGGGAGCAGGGGGGCGTCGTCGATCATGTGGAATCTCCGGGGGTGGTGGGCGGCCCGCACGAGGCTATCCCAGCGCCCGCCAGGCCAATGACCCCTCTCTCACCTGCACACCTGATCAGCGGGCCAGGCCCGGAGGGCGATCTCCGCCACGCGGTCGAGCTCCTCGCGGCCGACCCCGTCGCAGGCCTGGGTGCACATCCCCTGCACGACGGCCGCGTAGAACGTGGCCAGCGCCCGGGCGTCGGTGCCCTCGGGCAGCCGCGCCGCAGCGATGTCGGCCTCGATCTTCCGCTCCAGGGCGTGCTTGGTCCCCTCGCGCAGGGCCCGCAGTTCGGCCTTGACCTCCTCGGCCGCCGGCGTGCAGTTGGTCGCGCCGTTGATGACCAGGCAGCCCGGCGGATGGCTGGGGTCGGTGTATTCGGCCGCGGCCAGCCGCAGCAGCGTCTCGACCGCGCGGCGTGCGGTGGGTTCGGCCAGGGCGCGCTCCCCGTAGCTGCCGTAGCCGGCCGCATAGCGCTGGACGACCTCGCCGAACAGCTGCCGCTTGTCACCGAAGGCGGCGTAGAGGCTCGGTGGATTGATCCCCATCGCCCGGGTGAGCGAGGCGACCGAGGTGGTCTCGTAGCCGTGCTGCCAGAACTCCCTCAGCGCGACCTCCAGCGCCTCGTCCCGGTCGAAGGCCCGTCGTGGGGCTCGTGCGGTGCTCATGGAATGACTCTATAGCGATCGCTAAAGCTGTGCTACGTTTCCTGCTGTAGCGATCGCTAAAGACAACTTCCCTTGGATTCCCTTGGACAGGAGTACGGATATGTACGCGATCAGCCAGCGTTCCTTCGGCGGCCCGGACGTCCTCGAGCCCACCGAGGTGGAGCGGCCGCAGCCGCTGCCCTCCGAGGTGCTGGTCCGGGTCCACGCGGCGGCGGTCAACCCGGTCGACGCGATGGTCCGCGCCGGGGCCTTCCCACTGCTCGGCCAACCCCCGTTCGTCCTCGGCTGGGACCTCTCCGGCGTGGTCGAGGAGGTCGTCCCCGGCGTCACCCGCTTCCAGGTCGGCGACGAGGTCTACGGCATGCCCTTCTTCCCCGGCCCGGCCACGCCTACGCCGAGTACGTCGCCGTGCCGTCCCGCCAACTGGTCCGAAAGCCCGCGGCGCTCGACCACGCCGACGCGGCGGCCCTGCCCATGGCCGGGCTCACCGCCTGGCAGAGCCTCGTCGACACCGCACAGGTCAAGCCCGGGCAGCGGGTCCTCATCCACGGCGCCGGCGGCGGCGTCGGGCACCTCGCGGTCCAGATCGCCAAAGCCCGCGGCGCCCATGTCATCGCCACCGCCGGCGCCGCCAAGCACGACTTCGTCCGCGGCCTCGGCGCGGACGAGGTCATCGACCACCGCAGCGTCGACTTCACGGACGTCGTCACCGACGCCGACCTGGTCCTGGACGCCGTGGGCGGCGACTACGGCCCGCGGTCGATCCGGGTCCTGCGCCCCGGCGGCCTGCTGCTCACCCTGGTGGACCGGACCGACAGCGCGCTGCAACAGGCCGCAGTGGCGGCCGGGAGGCGCTTCGCCGGCGTCACCGTGGAGCCGGACCAGCTGGGACTGCAGGATATCGCCGACCTGGTCGACGCCGGGCGGCTGCGCCCGTACGTCCAGGACGCCCTGCCGATGGCGGAGGCCGCCAAGGCCCACCAGCTCATCGAGTCCGGCCACACCCAGGGGAAGATCGTGCTGACCCTCACCCGGTAACGCCTTTCCGAGCAGTGAGCAGGCCGGCCCCGGAGCCGATGGGCTCCGGGGCCGGCCTCCCTGCGAACGCAGGTCTGCGCTGATCCGGGTCTGCGCGGGGACGGACTCAGCTGTGGACGCCCCGCTTGCGGCGGCGGGTGGCGACGACGCCGACGCCGCCGGCCAGCACCAGGGCTGCCGCGATCGCGGCGGTGGTGCCGGTGTTGGAGCCGCCTCCGGTGGTGGCCAGGACCGGGCCGGTGGGGCTGGCGGTGGCCGAGGGCGCCTGAGTGGGGCTCGCCGACGGGGTGCCGGGGGCCTTGACGATGCGCAGGCCGGTGATTTCGCCGCCCCAGAACTGGACGCAGTCACCGCCGCCCTGCACGGGCGCCCCGGGGGCAGCCGTGGGAGGCGTCGCGGGGGTCGAGGCCGAAGCCGACTCGGAGGGCGAGGCGGGGGCGACCGGGGTGCTCTCGGCCGGGGCCTGGTTCGCGCCCTGGATCAGGGACTGGCTCTTGGGAGTCACCACCTTGGGCGTCTCGCTGCCGGCCGCGCCCAGGGCCTCCACGACCAGGCCGTACGCCCCGGCCGGGGCGTTCTTCAGGGCGGAGGCCTTGAGGGTGTAGGTGACGGTGGCGCCCTTGGCCAGGGTCGTGTCGTTCTCGAGGTCGTAGAACCCCGCGGTCACCTGCTTGACGGCGCCCCAGGCGCCGCCGTCCTTGGACTCGCTCACGGAGAGCACGCCCGTCAGGTCCTTCTGGCCGATGGCCAGGAAGAGCGAGAAGTGCTTCAGCGCACTGCCCGAGTCATTGGTGACCTTCACCGTTCCGGTCTTGGCCGGCCCGCCCTGCTGGAGGGTGGCCAGGCTCAGACCGGTCAGGGTGGTGTGGAGCAGGGGCCCAGTGGTGCCGGTCTTGCAGATCCCCGAGGGCGGGGACGGGACGGTGGCGGCCGCGGCCACCGCCGACGACGCGGTACCGAGGACGGCAAGGCCACTGAGGGCCGCGAGAGAGACGGCGGCGGATGTTCTGCGCAGGGGCATGTGGTGGAAGCCTCTTCTGAGGTTGCTGGGGCACGAAAGAAGTCGCGAAGCCTGGACACTAGTCCCCGCCAGTAGCCGCAAATGAGAATAAACATATGAGCACGGTAAGAACGATCGCCGTCTCCCGCGGAATCGGCCGGTATGTCAACTTCCGTGCCGCGCGCAGGCTGTCGTCATTGACATAGCGAGCGCTATTCGAATAGTCTCCGCTATATGGATAGCAAAGACTCGCAGCCGAAGCGTCTGACCCGCGCCGAAACCAAGGCCCGCACCCGAGCCCTGCTGCTCGACGCTGCCGCACGGGAGTTCGCCCGCAAGGGCTTCGCCGGTGCCTCGGTCGACCGCATCGCCGAGAGCGCGGGCTTCTCCGTCGGCGCCCTCTACTCGAACTTCGCCAAGAAGGAGGACCTGTTCCTCGAACTTCTGGCCAGTCGCAGTGGCAGCCTGCTCGCCGAGGCGGCCGGGATCGTGGTCGAGGAGGACAGCACCCTCGCCGACCGCCGCCAGGCGCTGGGGCAGCTGCTGGTCACCGCCGCGGACAAGGACGGGGATCTCGCCCCCCTGCAAGCGGAGTTCTGGCTCTACGCGATGCGCCGGCCCGAGGTCCAGGAGCACCTCTCGTCGCAGTTCCGCACCACCCGGGACACCTTGACCGAGGTCCTGGCCACCCGGACCCGGCATCCGGACATTCCCCTGGACGACCTGTCCACCGTTCTGCTGGCCCTGTTCCAAGGGCTCGTCCAGCTGCGGCGCACAGACCCCGCCCTGGTCCCCGAATCGCTCTACGGCAGCGCCCTCAACTGGCTGCTCACCGGCGTCAACACACTGGCAGGAGAAAGCTCATGAAGCCCACCTCGAAGGCCCTCATCCGCTACGTCGTCGGGGGCCTGCTGATCGGCGGGTTCTGGTATCTCAACCGCGGCCGGACGCCTTGGGAGGAAGCACTGCGCACCCTCGGCGTCTTCGCGGTGCTGATGCTGGTGATGCGGATGCGACTGCAACGCAAATCCGTGCAGGTTCACCTGGTCCCCCTCCTCGCGGCCAAGGCCGCGCTGGTCGCGACAGCCGCCCTGATCGAAGAAGGGATCAAGCACTCCACGGGCGACCCGGCGCTGGTCGTCGCGATCGGACTCGGGCTCACCGTGGCCCTGCTGGGCCCCCTGGCCGACCACCGCTTCTTCACCCCCAAGACCGCGGCACCGGCCTCGGCCACGACCACTCCGGAGCGGGTCCGATGAAGCAGCTGCTGTTCCCCGGCGACACCCAGTTCTGGTTCGAGACCCTGCGGCTGTTCGGCAACGCCTCCTACGGCGGCTCCGACTTCGGCGAGGTGCTGGCCGCGGCATCACAGGTCACCGAAGGGGACTACGACAGCTGGCACGACGCCTTCCGGGCTCAGGCCGACAGGCTTCGGGCCGAGGCCGTCCAGGCCAGGCCGGTCACCGAGCGGGACCTGCTGCTGCGCGCCTCGACGTACTACTTCACCGCCGGCTTCTTCCTGCACGCGGACCCGTCCGACCCCCGGGTCGCCGCCACCTACGATCTCAGCCAGGCGTGCTTCCAGCGAGCCGCCGCCCTGTTCGAGCCTGCCGTGGAGCTGGTGCAGATCCCCTACGACGGGACCGTCCTGGACGGGTACTTCTACCGCGCCCCGGGAGCCGGCCGCCGGCCGACCCTGATCATGCACAGCGGGTTCGACGGCGGCGCCGAGGAACTGCACTACCAAGGAGCGGCGGCCGGACCGGAGCGCGGCTACCACGTGCTGACCTTCGACGGGCCCGGCCAGCCCAGCGCCCTCCGCCGGCACGGCCTCGTGTTCCGGCCGGACTGGGAGCACGTGGTCGGAGCGGTCCTCGATCACCTCAGCACCGACCCCGGTGTCGACCAGAACCGGATCGCCCTCCTCGGGATGAGCTTCGGCGGCCACCTCGCACCCCGCGCCGCCGCGTTCGAACCCAGGCTCGCCGCGGTGGTGGCGTGCGACGGCCTCTACGACGCCGCCGCCGCGATCACCGAACCCCTCCCCTGGGACCGCGCCGAGATCGAACGCCGTGCCGGAGCCGAACACGACGAGGGACTCGACAAGGCGTTGGCCGCGATGGCCGCGAACAGCCCCACGGCGAGATGGGCGTTCGCCCACGGCCGCTACGCCCTGGGCGTGGCCACCGACCGCGAGTTCCTGGCCCGATTCCTGGAGTTCACCCTGGCCGGCGGCGTCGCGGAACGCATCACCTGTCCGGTACTGGTCTGCGAGGCGACGGACGACCACTTCTTCAAGGACAAGCAGCACACCGAACCCCGACGGCTCTACCAGCACCTCACCGCCCCCGACAAGACCCTCCTGACCTTCACCGCGGAGGAAGGCGCCGACGAGCACTGCCACGTCGGTGCGCAACGGCTGCTGTCCGGCCGGATCTACGACTGGCTCGACGCCACGATCTGACCACCGGACCTAATACTGCAACCGCATCTGGGCGTGACTTTGAGCGTGGGTGCTCGTTGGTCTGACTGTGTGCCAATGAGTTGACGGTTGAGCAGGTCGAGTCGTGGTCCGAGGGGATAGCCGGGTTTCATGCCCGGTTCGCCCGTCATTTCGGGAGGTCGGAGCCCCGCGAGCGGGCGTTGGACTACCTGAACGGGTTGCTCGCGCCCCTGGAGCGGAAGAACGGCTGGACGGTGGCCGAGCAGGTCGGGCAGGTGCGTCCCGACGGCGTCCAGCGGTTGCTCAACCACTCCGAGTGGGACGCGGATGCGGTGCGCGATGACGTGCGCGGCTTCGTTGTGGAGAGCATCGGCGCCAGGGACGCCGTGCTGATCGGCGACGACACCGGATTCCTGAAGAAGGGCACGAAGTCCGCAGGCGTCCAGCGCCAGTACACCGGAACCGCGGGCCGCACCGAGAACAGCCAGATCGGGACGTTCCTGGCCTATGCCTCGAGCAGGGGGCGGGCGTTGATCGACCGCGAGCTCTACGTCCCCGTCTCGTGGACTGATGACCGCGCACGCTGCCGGGCCGCGGGGATCGGGGACGAGGTCCCCTTCGCGACCAAGAACGAGCACTTCAAGTGGATGCTGCAGCGCGCCATCGACGCCGGCATCCCCTTCGCATGGGTCACCGCCGACGAGGCGTTCGGGCAGGTGAGGCACCTGCGCGCCTGGCTGGAGGAACGATCGGTGGCGCACGTGCTGGCCACGAAGGTCAACGACATCGTGACCACCGCCCACGGCAGGGCCGCGCAAGTGGACCAACTGATCGCCGACCTGCCCCGGCAGGCGTGGAAGCGCCTGTCGGGGGGCCGGGGCGCACACGGCGAGCGGATCTACGACTGGGCCAGGGTCGCTGTCCGCGAGACCTGGGAGAACGGGTTCGGGCACTGGGTCCTGACCCGTCGCAGCGTCAGCGACCCGAGCGAACTGGCCTACTACGTCTGCTACGGACCGGTCGCCACCCGACTGAAAGACCTGGTCAAGGTGGCTGCTGCCAGGTGGGCGGTGGAGGAGTGCTTCCAGACCGCGAAGGGCGAGTGCGGCCTGGACCACTACCAGGTACGGCTCTACCGGGCCTGGTACCGCCACATCACCCTGTCCATGGCCGCACTCGCCTACCTGACCGCCGTCCGCGCCGAAGAAGCCCAAAAAGGGGAAGCGCCGACAATGCGGACGAGCTCATACCGCTGAGCGTCCCGGAGATCCGCCGACTGATGGGGCACATCGTCGTTGCAGCCCACCACCATGCCAACGAACACCATCTGCACTGGTCACGCTTCCGACGACGAAGCCAGGCCCGCGCCCGCAACTCCCACTACAAACGCCGAGGACACAACCCCCAGATGCGGTTGCAGTACTAACCGGAGACCGCTGCCGGGAGGCCGCCGGGCGCCGGGGTGTCCACCACGGTGAACCAGGGCCGCAGGCCGGTCGCGTCCAGCAGGCGCGGCAGGCGCGGGCCGGTGACCAGCACGGTGATGCCGCCGCCGCCCCGCCGGGCCCGGCGCAGGGCGCGGACCAGGGGGCCAGCCCCGCACAGTCCATGAAGGTCACCCGGCGCAGGTCCACCACCAGCCGCACGGCACGCTGCAGCGCGGCGTCCAGCGCTTCCCCGGTCCGCTCGGCGGTGGCAATGTCCAGCTCACCGTCCAGCACCACCAGGACTCGGGCGGAGGAAACTGGTTCGGTCACGGCGGTCATGAGGGCCTCCCGGGGGTTCAGAGGCGGAAGCAGGTTGGTACTCGACCTTGAACCCCCTAGATGACCCTGACAACAACATGCGGCAAAAGTCCGGTAAAAGCCCCATTTGAATATCTCATCCGCCCCCCCGGGATGCCGTCGCACCGACCCCGGCGAAACGTGACGATTTCAGCGAATAACTCCTCAACGTCCAAGCAGCGTCGGGGTGTTCGAGGAGTCACCCGAGGACGGAACCGGGTCCGACGGGTTAGCCTGATCCGCATGATCGGAAACGGGTTGGCACGGCGAGTGACCCAGGCCCTGCCGACCAGCGGTCCGCAGCGGGCGCTGGTGCTGTCGAGTTTCGTCAACCGGATCGGCAACGGGCTCTTCAACACCGCCGCGGTGCTCTACTTCACGCTGGTGGTGCATCTGCCCGCCGCCCAGGTCGGCCTCGGACTCACCCTCGCCGGGCTGGTCGGGCTGCTGGCCGGGCTCCCCTCCGGGAATCTGGCGGACCGGTTCGGGCCACGCATCGTCGTGCTGGCGACGCTCGCCGTCCAGACCGTGACGATGGCCGCGTTCGTCCTGATCCACAGCTGGCTCGCGTTCACGCTGGTGGCCACGCTGGACCGGCTGGCCGCCTCCGGCTACAACGCCGCGCGCGGCACCCTCGTCGCCCGCGGCAGCGGTGACCGGCCGGCCCTCTTCCGGGCGAAACTGCGCAACGTCAACAACCTCGGCATCATCCTGGGAACCGTCGGCGCCGCTTTCGCCATCCAGGCCGACTCCCGGGCCGCTTACACCGTGCTGATCCTGGCCAACGCCGCCAGCTACCTGTTCTGTGCGCTGCTGCATCTGCGCGTCCCCGACTACCCGGCCCTGCCCAGCCCTCCGCAGCACCACCGCTGGGCCGTGCTGCGCGACCGGCCGTTCGTGGCCTTCACCGCACTGGACGGCGCCATGGGTCTGCAGTACCAGGCCGCGTCCCTGCTGCTGCCGATCTGGATCTCCGCCCACACCCACGCCCCGCGCTGGAGCGTGGCCGCGGTCTTCGCCGTCAACTGCGCGGTGTGCGTGCTGGTGCAGACCAGGATCGGCTCCACGGTGGAGACGCCGCGGCAGGGCGGCCGGGCCTTCCGCCACGCCGGACTGCTCTTCCTGGTCAGCTGTCCGCTGATGGCGCTGACCGCCGACGTTCCCCGCTGGGTCGCACCGGGCCTGCTGATCGCCGCGATCACCGTGCACAGCATCGGTGAGGTGTGGCAGTCCTCGGCCGGTTTCGCCCTGGGCTTCGGCCTGGCACCCGACCACGCCCAGGGGCAGTACCAGGGTCTGCTCGGCATCGGCTTCGACGCCGGGCAGGCCGCCGCCCCGATCGTGCTCACCACCGTCTGCCTCGGCCTCGGCCAGGGCGGCTGGTTGCTGCTCGGCGTCTTCTTCGCCGCGCTCGGCGTGTGCGGCCCGCCGCTGGCCCGCTGGGCCGAGAACACGCGTCCCACCGAGCCCTATCGGCAGGCGCCGAGCACGGACTCGGCGACGGAGGTCCGGGCGTAGAGCACGGAGCGCCCGGCCCGGTGGGCACTGACCAGGCCCGCGTCGCGCAGCGCGGTGAGGTGCTGGGAGACCCCGGCCGCGGAGAGCCCGGTGCGGTGGGCCAGTTCGGTGGTGGAGGCCGGTGTGTCCAGTTCGGTCAGCAGCAGGGTGCGCGAGCGGCCGAGCACGGCGACCAGGGCATCGGATCCGGTACTGGGCCGGGGCTCCCACAATGAGCCGATCCCGCGCGCCGGGTAGGCCAGTTGCGGGGGTTCCGGCGGCGTGACCCGGGTGAGCGGGGCCGGTCCGGTGAAGGCCGAGGGAATCAGCAGCAGCCCCGCGCCCGCCGTGGTCCGGGACAGGGTCCGCTGACGGCGGGTCAGTTGCAGCGTGTTGTCGTCCCAACTCAGGGCGGGGTGAAGGTCGTTGAGGAGGCGGCCAGCACCGTGTTCGGCGACCTGCCGGGCCCGGTGGAAGACGTCGGCGTCGAGTACGGTCCGGATCCGCGCCCAGTAGGGGGCGAGCGCCAACTCCCAGTAGGTCTCGATCTCCTCGGCGACCCGGACCAGCCGGGCCTGTGGCTCGGCGTAGAGGGTCCGCGACTTGGGGCCGAGCCGGCCCTGGTCGTGTCGCAGCCGGTCCAGGTCCTCGCGCACCCGGTCGGGGGGAGCGGCCAGGATCCCGGCCAGTTCCTCCGCCAGGGTGGGGGACGATCCGGCGGGCGCCGGGTTGATGAAGTCGGCGACATAGCCCGAGGGCGGGACCAGCTCGGCGAGCCAGCCCCGGTCGAGACCGGCCGCCGCCACCCGCGGCCGTACCTGTTCGATCCAGGGCTGGTGCACGGGATGCGCGGAGCCGCAGGCCAGCAGTCGGAAACTGGTCCCGACCTCCCACATCGGCGAGACCGCGAACCGCATCTGCGCCAGATCGCCCGCCGAGAACGCCAACTCCGTCAGGACGGCCACCCTCTCAGGATTCAGTCATAACTGAATCAATGGCCGTCAGCCTACCCCCGTGGAGATCATTCCGGCATGACCTCAGGGACGATCGACGCAGCCGCAGCCGGAACCTGGACATTCGGCGGTCTTGAACTCACCCGGATCGGCTACGGCGCGATGCAACTGGCGGGCCCGAAGGCCTGGGGGCCTCCGCGCGACCGGGACGGAGCCCTCGCCGTGCTGGCGGGCGCCGTCGCGGCCGGGATCACCCACATCGACACCAGCGACTATTACGGCCCGCACGTGGTCAACGACCTGATCCGGGAGGCGCTGCACCCGTACCCGGAGCAGTTTGCGGATCGCCACCAAGGTGGGAGCCCGCCGCACCCCCGACCGCGGCTGGCCCGCCGCGCTGTCCAGGGACGAGCTGGTCCAGGCCGTCCACGACAACCTCGGCCGCCTGGATGTCGCGGCGCTGGACCTGGTCAATCTGCGGATGACGGACACCCGGGACGCCGCCGACATCGCCGGGCCCTTCAGCGTGCTGGCCGAACTGCGCGAGCAGGGCCTGATCCGGCATCTGGGCGTGAGCAACGTCAGCGCCGAGCAGGTACGGGCCGCCCAGGGGATCGCCCCGGTGGTCGCCGTGCAGAACCACTACAACCTCGCCTCCCGCCAGGACGACGCACTCGTCGACCAGTGCGCCGAGCAGGGCGTCGCCTATGTGCCGTACTACCCGCTGGGGGGCTTCCGGCCGCTGCAGATCGACGCCCTGGACGGCCTCGCCCGCGACCTGGGCGTCACCGCGCGGCAGCTGGCACTGGCCTGGCTGCTGCAGCGCTCCCCCACCATTCTGCTCATCCCCGGCACGTCCTCGGCGACACACCTGCGCGAGAACATCGCGGCGGCGGCGGTCGACCTGCCGGCGCGGGCGCTGCGCGCGCTCGACGCGCTCGACGCAGTGGCCGCACGCGACGCACCCGACGCACGCGAGGCGCTGGCCGCACCGGCCGCACCACGGTTCGCTACCCGGTCGCGCGGCGGGGCCGGGTAGGCGCGGGTGCCCTCGACGGGGCTCCTGGCGGGGCTGCCAGCGAGGCCCTCGGCAGGAGCCCCGGCGTAGGATCCCGGCATGCACGTCGACAACTCTCCGGAACCCCGCGCCCTCCTGATCAACGGCACCGTCGGTGCCGGCAAGACCTCGGCGGCGGTGGCCGTGGGCGATCTGCTCACAACGCGGGGTATGCCGCATGCCGTCATCGATCTCGACTGGCTGAGTCAGTCCTGGCCGACGCCTCAGGGGGATCCTTTCAACTTCGACCTGCTGCTGCGGAATCTGCGGGGCATCGCCACCAACTACCTCGACGCCGGTGCGGTCCGCCTGGTCCTCGCCGGCGTGGTCGAGGAGCACGACGAACGGAAGCAGTTTCGCCAGTGCGGTCGGTGTCGAACTGTCGGTGTGCCGGCTCCAGGTGGACCTGCCGGTGGTCCACCAGCGGCTGGCCCGCCGCCACAGTGACGATCCCGAGGCCCTGCGCTGGCACCTGGACAGGTCCGGCGAACTGGCCGGAATCCTTGACCGGGCCGGGGTCGAGGACTTCACCGTCGACGCCACCACACGCTCCGTCGCCGAGGTCGCCGCAGCCGAGGTCGAGGCAGCAGGCTGGCAGTGAGCCCGTCGCCCATGGCGCAGTCGCTGAACTTCTGGCGTCACGGCCTCGGCGAGGTGCCGGAGTCGGTCTGGGAGCAGACCGAACTGCGGGTGCTGATCCTGGCGGACAACGGGCTGACCTCGATCTCGCCCCGGATTGCCCGACTCGGCCAGTTGCACACCCTGGACCTGGGACACAACGCCCTCACCGAGATCCCCGACACCCTGGGCGACCTCTCCGCGCTGACCGGTTTCCTCTATCTCCATGACAACCAGCTGACGGTGCTTCCCGAATCGCTGGGCCGCCTGACGCAACTCGACTACCTCAACGTCAGCGAGAACGCCCTCACCGAACTCCCGGACTGCCTCGGCGACCTGCGCGGACTCGTCGAACTGCGTTGCCAGCACAACCAGTTGACGGGGCTGCCGGACTCGGTCGGCGGCCTGCTCCAGTTGCGCGAACTGTGGCTGCGCGGCAACGCAATCGCGTGCCTGCCGGACTCCGTGGCCGCACTGACCCAGTTGCGCCACCTGGACCTTCGGGAGAACGCGCTCACGGAGATCCCGGAGGCACTGGCGACGCTCCCGCTGCTTCGCCACCTCGACCTACGGAGCAACCGTCTCAGCAGGCTCCCGGAGTGGCTCGCCCAGCTGCCCTCACTGGAGAAGCTGGACCTGCGCTGGAACGACGTCGAGCCCGCCCCCGACCTGCTGGACGCTTTGGCCCGGCGCGGTTGTTTCGTCCTGAAGTGAGACAGCCCGGGCGGGAACCTCCGACAGTGGTTGACCGTTGGACAAGATGTGCGGGTGCAGCAACGGATGCCGCCCACACCCGCTACCGGCGTCGGCCAGGTCTCCCCCGTCCTGGCCGACGCCTTACTCATGTCCCCGACACTCATGTCCCCGACCTGACTCATTTTCTATTATGCCAATTGACACATCATTAAATACCGGCCTAGGCTGCTGCCCATGGAGGAGCGCAGAGGACCCGGTCGGCCGCGGGAAGAATCCGGAGCAGCTCGCGCGGTGGACGCCGCCCGAAGGCTGGTCCCGACTGGTCGCCTGGATCTCGCCCGAGGAGAAGAAGGCGCTGAAGCGGGTTGCCGTCGAGGCCGAGGTCTCGGTCGCGGACCTGGTCCGCGCGCTGGCGGGCGGCCTGGCGGACGGCGCCATCACCCACGAGGAACTGATCGGCCACGTCAGAAAGGGCATGCAGGTCATGGAGAAGATCCCCACCCTGTTCGAGCGGGACGACGACTTTCGGGTCGTCGACCGGCCGCAGACCGAGTGCGCTTGGGTGTTCGACGGCGAGGGGGCCCCGACCGAGAAACTCGACGGAACCAACGTCCGTCTCACCGTCCGGGCCCATCAGCTGGTACGGGTGGAGAAGCGGTGCAACCCGAGCAAGCTGCAGAAGCAGCAGGGGATCAAGGACGGCTGGTACGTGGACACGGCCGAGGGCGCCGCGGAGGACAAGTGGATCCTCGCCGCCGCCCGCAATACCGACGTCACCTCATGGCCGGACGGCGAGCACTCCTGCGAAGCGCTCGGCCCCCGCATCCAGGGCAACCCACTGCGGCTGGACGACCATCGGTGCGTGCCGTTCAACCTGGAGGCGCCGGTCTACCAGGACGTGCCGCGCGACTACGCCGGCCTGCACGACTTCCTCGCCGGACTGGAGAGCCACTTCGCCCCCGGCACCCTGGCCGAGGGCATCGTCTTCCACCACCCGGACGGTCGCCGCGCCAAGATCAAGCGCAAGGACTTCCCCGCCACCGCGTAGCCAGGTGGCCTTGGGGCCTTGGAGCTGGCCAGGCCTGACGCCGACTCAGGGGCGGATCACCGCGGTCACGACCTTGCGGACGGCTGCCGCGTCCGGCGGGGCGCCTTCCCGGTCGGCGAACAGCAGGTGTCCCGCCCCGATCAGCATGGGAGCGAGCGTGTCGACGTCGGCGTCCGGCGCGATGCGGCCCCGTTCACGCTCGGCCGCGAGATAGCAGGCGAGCATCGCCGTGGCTTCCGTCATGATCGGGATTCCGGCCGTCCCGGCCTGCCGCAACCGGGCGCGCAGACCGTCCCGGGAGGTGACGAGGGCGACGATCGCCACCGCGACCGGCCGGAACAGCTCGATCAGCGCGTCGGTGAGGTGGTCGGCGACGGTTCCGGTCCCGGCGGAGTCGCGCAGGGCGACGGCCTGGTCGTCGATCCGGGCGATGCGGTCCAGCACCAGCTCGGCCAGGAAGGCGTCGAAGTCGGCGAAATGCCGGTGCAGCACCCCCTTGGCGCAGCCGGCCTCGGTGGTGACCGCCCGGCTGGTCAGCGCGCTCGACCCGTCCCGGAGCAGGACCCGTTCGGCGGCGTCGAACAGTTGCTCGCGGGCGTCGCGAAGGGCTGTCCCTGTCGGCACCGTGCATCTCCTCATTCCCCGGCCAGGTGCGCCCGTTGACGAGTGGGCACATGCCCATTACGGTGGGCATGTGCCCACTATACCGCCGGAAGACGTGCCCCCATCTGCGCACGAGCCCCATCGGCACCGGGAGACAGCCGAGTCGTTCGGCACCGACGCCGAACGCTACGACCGGACCAGGCCCCGTTACCCCGACGCCCTGGTGGGGCGGATCCTGGCCGCCCTGCCCGGGCTCGACGTCCTCGACGTCCTCGACGTCGGCTGCGGTACCGGCATCGCCGCCCGGCAGTTCCAGGCGCTCGGCTGCCGGGTGCTCGGGGTCGAGCCCGACGCACGGATGGCCGACCTGGCGCGGCAGACCGGGGTCGAGTCCGAGGCGGCGACGTTCGAGGCCTGGGACCCGGCCGGGCGGGAGTTCGACGCGGTCGTCGCCGGAACGGCCTGGCACTGGGTCGACCCGGTCGCGGGGGCCGCCAAGGCCGGCCAAGTACTGCGGCCCGGCGGCCGGCTGGCGCCGTTCTGGCACGTTCCGCAGCTTCCGCCCGGCGTGGCGAAGGCCGTCGCCGACGTCTGCGAGCGGGTGATGCCGGACTCGCCGTTCAACTTCCGGGCGGCGCTGACGAAATCGGCCGTGGACCTGCACCAGACGCAGTTCACCCGCTCCGCCGACGGGATCCGGCAGGCGGGCGGGTTCGGCGACCCGGAGCAGTGGCGCTTCGACTGGGAGTGCTCGTACACCCGGGACGAATGGCTTGAGCAGATGCCCACCCTGGGCGCCTCCACCCGGCTCCCGCCGGACCAGCTCGCCGAGGTGCTGGACGGCGTCGGAACTGCCATCGACCGGATGGGCGGCAGCTTCACGATGCCCTACGCCACGATGGCGGTCACCGCGACCCGATCCGCGCTGCGCGCGCGGCCCGACGGGGCGTGACGCTGACAGCAGGTTCGGCGCTGGTCCAGGAAGGCATGGAAGCCGGAGGGCGGTCGTGGTGGTACGGACGAGTCGGTCACGGTCGCCGTCGCCAGGGGACGTCCGGCTTGCCGCCGGAGATGCGGTCGTTGATCCGGTGGACGAATCCCGGGTTCTCGATCAGCAGGTGCTCGGTGATCGGGACCGTGATCGTCCAGGTGGGGCGGGAGTTGCTGGTGAAGCGCAGGGCGGCGGGGCGGCGGCGGGGCCAGTGGCCGGTCCTGGGGAGGATCTCGACCGGTCGCATGTCGTTGAGATGAAAGATCCGGCCGCGAGGGCGGCGCCAGTAACGCTGCCGGATCGCGTGGCGGAGGTGCATCGGCCACTGACCGTCCACCCGGAAGACGTGGTCGTACTGGGTGAACCCCCAGCGCCGGGGGACCACGGTCACGGTCTCCGGCGTGCAGACGATCCTGCAGTGTCTGCACTCGAACATGACGACCCGTTGCCCGTACATGGTCCCCCCGTGGTCCCCTGCAGTGATGGCACACCCGCATTGTGGCGTCCCTGGCACGGGAAAGGAACGGCACGAGCTCGGGCTCGCCCCAGCCGGGCCTGGCGTTCCCCACGATGGTCGTTCATGTATGCGTACGGACATGAAGGCCCTCCTGCCCTCAGGCTCGATGAAACTTCTTTCGCATGGCCACGTCAATGGTCTGGTCCACAGGCGCCCGTCTGTGCGCAGGGATGCCTGGAAAGCGGCAGGTCAGAAGCATACGAGCAGGCGTTGAAACAGAGGGCGGAGCGGCCCATGGGGCGCCTCCGCCTTCCTCTGCATGGGCAGATTCCTGGTAAACCTGCTAAAACGAACGCTTGCACAAGCTGGTGCACCAGTCCTACTGTGACTGACGCAAGCACAGATATGACTGACGTTCACGTATATGTCGGCAGCGTCAGCGGCCCCACCCCTTGCCCCAGGCTGCTTTTGACGCACCTTCAGGTACCGCTCGACAACCCCCCGGTCGAGCTGCGACCTGCTCAATCGGTCCCACGGCTCCTTCCCCGAGGACGGTCGGTCCGGCTGCTGCTGTCTGCCTGACCCGGAGAGATCCGACGTCATCACCGGTCATATCTATCTGCACAGGCGCACTCCCCCACAACCCAAGGACTCCCATGAATCGTCGCACCAAGATCATCGCGGCCACCACGGGCGTGGCCGTCGCAGGCACGATCGGCCTGCTCAGCACCGCCAGCGCCCAGGCCTCCACGACCAAGACGCTGAGCCCCAATGCCAGCACCTCGGTCGCGCCGGGTGGCAACTTCAACCTGAAGGTGTGGGAGCTGCAGGAGCCCGTGGGCTCTCCGGGCTCCCCCACCACCATCTCCTCGTCGAGGCTGCAGGGCTCCAACGGCTTCCAGGACTCGTACTTCTACACCGACCAGAAGGACGGTGCGATGACGTTCTGGGCGCCGGAGAAGGGCGTCACCACGGCCAACTCCAACTTCGCGCGCTCCGAGCTGCGGGAGATGAACTCCAGTGGCAGCGCCGCGAACTGGGCGCTCGGCGGCACGAACAAGCTGAACGCGACCCTGCGCGTGGTGTCGGTCACCGACCATGTGACGGTCGGTCAGATCCACCTCGGCACGGGCGGGTCCTCGACCAAGCCGCTGCTGGAGCTCTACTACTACAACAACGGCGACATCATCGTCGGCATAGAGAACTCGCCCTCGGGCGGCCAGACCACGCACACCGTGGGCCACGTGGCGGTCGGCAAGACCTGGACCTACCTGATCGAGGAGTCGGGGCAGAACAAGCTCACCCTCTCGATCAACGGCAGCACCACCACGTACACCATCCCGTCGTCCTTCTACCCCTACAAGAACTACTTCAAGGCCGGCTCCTACAACCAGTCGTCCTCCAGCAGCACCACCAAGGGCGCACGGGTTGCCTTCTACGGTCTGACCGTCTCCCACAGCTGACCCCGCCGGGCTCCGAACCGGCCTGCCGGCCACACGCATGCCGCGGACCTTCCCGAACCCCGGGACCAGGTCCGCGGCATGCGCATGTCGCGGACGTCGTCGACCACCGCGCGGGCTTGGGCGGGCCGGCACTCCAGCAGCAGCCCGGCCGCCAGCCGGCCCAGGCCCCGGGCACCGTCGCGGTTGGCCCCGTGGGGGTCTGGGGCTGGCCCTCGAATGTTCCATTCTTGGCTGTCACGGCAGTCAGTTTGATGGTTCAGCCAATGCGTTGGCGCGGGTGGCTGCGTGTTCGGCATGATCGATGCCATGACGTCTCGTGGGATGCAGGGGCTTCGACGGCGGGGGGACAGCTTGGCGGTGTTCGGTTGTGCGGGCTGCGGTGCGGTCCTGACGGCGGCGGTGTCGGAGGTGGCGCTGCCGATCCACCTGGCCGACACCCACTGGGAGAAGCTGCACCCGCCACTGCTGGAGGCCGGGTCCTACGCCGTCGACCCCGCGCCGTACGGGCCGCCGTGGCGGCAGTGGGACGAGGTCGGGGCGCGTGAGGCGGCAGAGCGAGGGCGCTTCGCGCCGTGCGGCGCGCTGTCCGACGGACCGTCGGACACCGTCCTGCTCGCGCCCGGCGACATGCGTGGCACCGGGCTGATCCTCGAACGGGCCGAGGGCTACTGCAGGGGCATCGACGGAAGGGACGGGCCGAACCTCGCCTGCCTGGGCTGCGATCTGCCGGTGGGAACGAGGATGGACGACTGCGGGTGCTGGCAGGTCGTCCGGCTCGTCCCGCAGGCGGTCGTGCGGCTGCCCGGCCCACCGGAGCGGCCGATCATGGATTGGGCGGAGTTGCTCGCCACCGGCGCGCTGTGGCGCCGGCTGAGCGAGTACCGGGACATCCCGGCGGGCGCGGCCCTCGCTCAGGTGGTGCTGGCCGCCGGGGGCGCACCGGTCGAGGTGGCGCCCGGGCCGGTCGCGGAACTCCTCGGCCGGGCACTCGGCGCGCTGCTGCCCGCTGAGGAAGGCGCGATGCGGCTGGACCTGGCGGGCCCGGGGTTGGCCGAGCCGGCCGCCGACCTGGTGCTGGTGCCGGTCCATCCGCAGACCGGGGACATCTGGCAGCCGCGCACCGGGTCGGCGCCGGTCCCCATGGATGCCGCACTCTGGGCCGAACTCGCCTTCTCGGAGCCGCACCGGACCCGGCTGCCGGTGGTCGGCGGGCTGCCGGCAGGCGTCGAGCGGGACGACCCGCTGCCGCCGCACCCGTGGTACCCGTTCCAGCCGTCCAGGAATGCCTTCCGGTACACACTCGCGCGGATGCCCGCCGTCGGCGAACCGTGGTTGCGGGCGATCTACGACCGAGGATGCTGACCGACATCGCACATTCAACGTCAGTGCACGAGATCCAGGGCGTCGGGCGGGGCACGCGGACACCGACACACCCTCGGGCATGATTTCTGATTGGCTGTCAGTGGTTCCGGGACGGATGTTTCCGGCCATGCGGCCAGGGAATTCCCGGGAATTCGAAATGGACATGACAATTCCATGGAGACTGACGCCGCAGGTATCCATTGTCTCCCACCGCGGTGATTCCGGAACCTCTCGCGTATACCCAACGCCCCCTCCGGGTCCCGCCGTGCACGTTATTATCTGACCGACCCGCGGGGCAGGCCCCTGGAGTCGCACGGGAAGGCTGATGTATTTTGACTGGTTCAGTCGAGCGGATAGCGGTCCCATTCGAGGGTGACGGCGCCGGGGAGGGGCCATTGTCCTGGGGCCAGAGCGAGAACTGGTCGACGATCGCGGCCATCGGCAACTGGTTCCCGCTGGGCGGGGTCAAGCCGCTCGAGCCGGGGACCTCGATCGAGGACATCGCCGCCGAGCTGCGGTATCTGATGGGCCGCTACCAGCCGATGCGCACCCGGCTGCGGTTCGACGCCGACGCCGACGGCCGGCCGATCCAGGTGGTGAGCGGCTCGGGCGAGATCGCGCTGGAGATCATCGACGCCGGGGAGATCGACCCGGCCGAGGTGGCCGACGCCGTGAGCGAGCGCTACCGGGCCGCTGACCTGGACTTCACCACCGACTGGCCGGTGCGGATGGGTGTGGTCCGGCACCAGGGCGAACTGACGCACCTGGTGGTGCTGATGAGCCACCTCGCGGTCGACGGCGCGGGTGCGATGATCATGATGACCGAGGTGGCGACGGGCGCGAGCGCCCCGTCCCCGACCTGCAGCCGCTGGCGCAGGCCCGGTGGCAGCAGTCCCCGGCCGGGCGACGGCAGAACGACGCCGCGCTGCGCTACCACGAGGGCATCCTCCGCAACGCCGAACCGCGCCGCTACCGGGAGCAGGTGACCCCTGATCAGCCCCGTTACTGGCAGGGGGAGTTCGACTCCCCGGCGATGCTTCCCGCGGTCCAGGCCATCGCCGAGCGCACCGGCCTCGGCTCCTCCACCGTCCTGCTCGCCCTCTTCGCCACCTCGCTGAGCGAGGTCACCGGGATCCACCCGGTGCTGCTCAGGCCGATCGTCGGGAACCGGTTCCGACCTGGGCTTTCCGGTGTGGTCTGCACCCTGGCGCAGGCCGGGATGTGTGTGCTGGAGGTGTCGCCCGACTCGCTCGACGAGACCGTGCAGCAGGCCCAGCGGTCCCTGATGAGCGCCTATAAGCACGGCTACTTCGAACCGGCCGCCATGGAGGAGATGAGGCAGCGGGTGGAGCAGGAGCGCGGGGTCACCGTCAACACCTCCTGCTTCTTCAACGACCGCCGCGGCGCGGCCGCCCAGCAGCCGGGGAGCCCGAGCAGCCCGGCCGGCCCGGGCTCCGCCGCACCGGACCAGGACGGGGCCCCGCAACCGGGCGCCTTCCGCTGGGTGCTGAGCCAGGACGCGCCCTCGCTGGAGTCGCTGTTCCTGCAGGTCGACGACGTCCCCGAGACGGTGCGGATGACCTTTGTGATGGACACCCACTGCCTGTCGCTGGCCGACGGCGAGGCGCTGGTGCGCGGCATGGAAACGGCCGCCCTGGTGGGGGCGGCCGCTGGAAGGGTGCTGCAGGTCTAGCCCGGTTTCCCGGCTGGCGGGCGGTCAGGAACCGCTGAGCGCCAGCCGGGAGAACCAGTCGATGGTCAGGGTCAGGCCCTTGTCGAAGTCCACGCTGGGCTGCCAGCCCAGCGCGGTGCGGGCCAGGCTGATGTCCGGCCGGCGCAGGGTGGGGTCGTCGCCCGGCCGCTCGACGAAGACGATCGACGAGGTGGAACGGCAGAGGTCGCGGACGTGGCGGGCCAGGTCCAGGACGCTCAGCTCGACCGGGTTGCCCAGGTTGATCGGTCCCTGGTGCCCGCTGGCGGCCGCCGCGAGGATCCCGCTCACGGTGTCGTCGACGTAGCAGATGGACCTGGTCTGGGCGCCGTCCCCGGACACCGTCAGCGGCTCTCCGGCCAGCGCCTGGGTGATGAAGGTCGGCACCGCCCGGCCGTCCTTGGGCCGCATCCGCGGACCGTAGGTGTTGAAGAGGCGCACGATCACCGTGTCCACCCCGTAGGTGGTGCGGTAGGCCGTGGTCAGCGCCTCGGCGTAGCGCTTGGCCTCGTCGTACTGGCTGCGCGGGCCCACCGGGTTGACGTTGCCCCAGTAGGACTCGACCTGGGGGTGCACCAGCGGGTCGCCGTAGACCTCGGAGGTGGAGGCGAGCAGGAAGCGGGCGCCCTTGCGGCGGGCCAGCTCCAGGGCGTTCAGGGTGCCGTGGGCGCCCGCCTTGAGGGTCTCGATCGGGTGCCGCGCGTAGTCGTGCGGGGAGGCCGGGGAGGCCAGGTGGAGCACCAGGTCGACCGGTCCCTCCACGTCGAAGGGCTCGGAGACGTCCCTCTCCTCGAAGGTGAACTCCGGGTCCTCCTCGGGCCGGGTGCCCAGGTTGTCGACCGAGCCGGTCAGCAGGTTGTCCACGCAGACGACCGAGGCCCCCTCCGCGCGCAGCCGGTCGCAGAGGTGCGAGCCGACGAAGCCGGCGCCCCCGGTGACCACCGCGCGGCGGACCCGGAAGCCCTCGTCCGCACCTGAACCGGATTCCACAGCCATGTCCGTCTCCTTCGTCGTCGCGCCACGCGTCATGGTCAGGACTCCCGCAGCGAGCGGCCGGTCTTGGTGAGGAACACGTCGTCGAGCGTCGGGCGGTGCAGTTCGATGGTGGCCAGTTCGATCCCGGCGTCGGCCAGGGCCCGCATGATCTGCGGCATCGCCGTCTCGCCGAAGTCCACCGACAGCCGCAGGTCGCCGTCCTCGCGGACCTCGGTCGAGCGGACGCAGTCCTGTTCGGCCAGCACCTCGGAGGCCTTCTCGGCCACCTCGGCGTCGGCCACGCCGACGGTGACCACCTCGCCGGCGATCTCCCGCTTGAGCTCGGCCGGGGTGCCCCGGGCGACGATGGTGCCGCCGTCGATGATGGCGATCCGGTCGCAGAGCGCGTCGGCCTCGTCCAGGTAGTGCGTGGTCAGGAAGACGGTCATGCCCTCGGAGCGGAGCCGACGGATCTCGTCCCACATGTGGGCCCGGCTCTGCGGGTCCAGGCCCGAGGTGGGCTCGTCCAGGAAGAGCACCTTGGGCCGGTGGATCACGCCGAGCGCGATGTCCACCCGGCGGCGCTGACCGCCGGAGTAGGTGCGGCAGTTGCGGTCGGCGTACTCGGTGAGGTCGAAGGCGGCCAGGGCGTCGACGGCCCGGCTCTGGCCCTCGGCCTTGCTGAGGCCGTGCATCCTGGCCTGCATCACCAGTTCCTCACGGGCCGTCACGTCGTCCCAGGTGCCGCCGCCCTGGGCGATGTAGCCGATGTTGCGGCGCACCGCCGCCTGCTCGGTGCGCAGGTCGGCGCCCGCGATCACGGCCTGGCCGCCGTCCGGCGGGAGCAGGGTGGCGAGCATCCGCAGGGTGGTGGTCTTGCCGGCGCCGTTGGGGCCGAGGAAGCCGAAGATCTCGCCCTCGGCCACGCTGAGGTCGATTCCGGTCACCGCGTCGACGGTGGCGGACTTCTTCCGGCGCCCGGTCTGGAAGGACTTCCGCAGTCCGCTGGTCTCGATCATCAGGACGTCCTTGTCGGGGTCGGTCGGGTCGGGATGAGGGGATGGATTCAACGGACGGAGCGGGCGAACAGCCGGGACGACCAGGTCAGCGCCAGCAGCGCGACCCCGCCCATCAGCGCGAGGCTCTCCCAGACCGCGGCGTCGCCGGGGTGTCCCGCGAACAGCGAGCGCATACCGACGACGGCCCAGCTGAAGGGGTTCCAGTCGGACGCGCGGCGCAGCCAGAGCGGTGCCAGCGCCAGCGGCAGCAGCGTGCCGGACAGCAGCATCAGCGGCTGGGCCAGGTTGTTGACCAGCTGGCCGAGCACATTGGGGTTGGTCACCTTGAGCGCGATCCCGTAGGAGAGGGCCGAGCTGCTCAGGGTGATCAGGGCCAGCAGGGCGTAGGCGAGCAGCAGGTCGGGGATCCGCACGAACAGGCCGAGCGGCAGCGACAGCACGATGATGATGCCGGCCTGGATCACCAGCGTGACCACGTCCCGCAGGGAGCGGCCGAGCAGCAGCGCCACCCTGCTGATCGGGGTCACCCGGGCCCGCTCGATGACGCCCGAGCTCAGCTCGGCCAGCAGGCCGAAGCCGACGTAGAGGCCGCCGCCGAGCGCCAGCGCGACCAGCATCCCGGGGACGTAGATCCGGTAGGCGTCGGCCATCGAGCCCGCACCCATGGAGGCCAGCGCGGGCTTCAGCAGCGGCGCGAACAGGGCCAGGTAGACGACCGGCTGGGCCACGCCCAGGACGATCGAGAGCGGTGATCGGGTCATCAGCAGCATGTGCCGCTGGAACACCAGCCAGGTGTCGCGGAGCGTCTTCACGTGGGTGCGCTTCCCGTTCTTTGGATGAGCTTCGAATAGGGGTCAGGGGAGATGAGCACGGCTTCCAGGTGCCGGGCCGCGGCGGGCGCCCCGCCGGCGGCGGCGAAGGAGTCGCGGATACGGCCCGCCGCGGCGCGGTAGGAGGGGTCGTCCAGCACCGCCAGCAGGTCCTCGCGCAGCGGCTTGGGCCGCACGCTCGCGAAGCGGACCCGGCGGCCGGCGCCGGCCGCCGCCACCTGGGCGGCGTTGATCGGCTGGTCCCCCTTGATCGGCGCGACGACCAGCGGCACCCCGTGCGCCAGTGCCTCGCAGACCGTGTTCAGGCCGCCGTGGCTGACCACCGCGTCCAGCCGGGGCATCAGTTCCAGCACCGGCACCCGGGGTCGGACCAGCACATGCCCGGGCGCATCGACGACGGTGCCGTCCGGCGCCGCGACGATGGCCTGGACGCTGTCGCCGAGCGGGCGCAGCGCCTCGATCACCCGGGCATGGAACTCCTGGGCCAGGTCCAGCGCCAGGGTGCCCACGGTGACCAGGACGTGCCGGCGGCCGGGGTCGAGCCAGTCCCAGGGGAAGTCGGGGTCCGGGGGCCGCGGGGCCAGCGCGGGGCCGACCAGGACAGCGTTGTCGGGCCACTCCAGCGGGCCCGTCAGTGCATGGCCGGTGAAAGCGATGAGCAGGTGCGGTGAGAAGCGCAGGTCGTGCGGCGGCTCGCCGGGCAGTCCCGCGGTGGTCCAGATCGCCGCCAGCCGCCCCTGCAGCCAGGCCTCGACCTTGGGCAGCGCCCGGTAGGGCCTGGTCAGCTCCATGGTGGTGGGCGCGATGGAGACCCAGGGCAGTCCGGCCCGGTGCGCCGCCAGCGCGCCGGCCACCGCGTGCTGGTCCACCACCAGGACGTCCGGCTGGAAATCGGCCACCGCGCGCTCGATGCCGGGCAGCGTGGTCTTGGCATGCGGGACGATGTAGCCGTCCCAGCGGGACTTGGCCGCGGCCATCCCCCGGTCGGCCTGGCCGCGGTGGGCCCGCAGCGGGATCTTGGCGATCACTGCCTCGGGGCCGAGCAGCGGCCGCAGGAAGGACTCGGAGCCCGCCCAGAGCACCTCGTGCCCGCGGGCGAGCAGCTCCTTGGCCACCGCGCCCATCGGGTTCACATGGCCGGCCAGCGGCAGCGAGACGAAGAGGTAGCGCCCCATCAGCCACCGACCGCGGGCGGCACGGTGTCGCCCCGCCGGGCGGCGACGTACGCGGCCACGTCGGCGACGGTCAGGGCGATGATCTCGTCGATGTCCAGCCCGGCGACATGGTCGACCAGGTCGATCCGGTCCCCGTAGTGCCGGCGCAGCGCCAGGCTCCACTCCGCCAGCTCATGGCTCTCCACCAGCAGGTCTCCGTCGATCCTGGCGTCAGGACCGACGGATTCCAGCCAGGCCTCGTCCTCGCCGACGATGTCCTGCAGCAGCTCGGCGACCTCGCGGACGAGCCCGGCGCTCATGGCGTCCGACCAGCTGGCGGGCCCTCTAGGGCCGCCTGCGGGTCTGCCACCGGGGCCGCCTGCGGGTCCGGTTCGATGGCCCGCAGCGCGCCGTAGGTGATGACGCCGGTGTCGAAGCCCTTCTTCATCAGCGGTCCGGCGTGGAAGAAGCCGAGCACGTCGACGCCGCGCTCGCGGGCCAGGTCGCGCATGACCGTGCGGCCCCGCTCGAACTGCTGGATCTGCGCGAAGCCGGGGTCCCAGGAGTTGGCGACGGCCTTGCTCCAGTCCACCGAGGAGACGTCCTCGAAGCCGGCCGCGCGGGCCTGCCGCTCGTGCTCCTCCAGCGAGGAGAAGTCGGGCATGACCTGGTGCTGCAGGATCTTCCGGACCAACTCCTGCTCGTCCGGCTCCAGTTCGCCGTCCCGCACCGACCAGGTGGCGACGGCGAGCAGGCCGCCGGGGCGCAGCAGCCGTCGGGCCTCGGCGAAGAAGGCCGGCCGGTCCGGCAGGTGCATCAGGCTCTCCACCGCCCAGACCACGTCGAAGGACTGGTCCGGGAAGCCGGTGCTGAGCGCGTCCAGCTGGTGGAAGCGGGCCCGGTCGGCGACCCCGCGGCCAGCGCCTTCTCATTGGCGCGGGCGGCCTGCAGGGCGCTCAGGGTGACGCCCTCGACGGTGCAGCCCAGCGGCCCGGCGAGGTACAGCGCGGGCCCGCCGATGCCGCAGCCCACGTCGAGGACCTTCGACCCGGCGGGAACGCCGGCGAAGTCGACCAGTTCACGAACCAAGCGGTCGGTGGCGGCGTGCCGGTCCGCCCCGTTGAGGCCGGGGGCCTCGCCGGGATCCCAGAAGCCGTGGTGGACGTGCTCACCCCAGAGGTCCTCGTAGAGGTCGAGGGTGATGTCGTAGTAGCGCTCCACGGCCGTGTTCAGGCCGGAGTCAATCCCTGGTTCCACTGATGGCCAATCCTCGAAAAGTTGGCGTGAATGCGCGCTCGAAGGCAGCTTGAAAGAAACTCGAAGCCTCGGGAAACCGGCCGCTTTATGCAGCCACCTTGAAAAAAGTGAACTGACGGGCCGAACCGGCGAGTGTTACTGACGAGTAGTTCGGGAATGGCAAATCGCTGCCGGATCACGGCAGTTGGCCAACCGGCGGCCACACTAGCGGGAGAGCGATCTCCCGTCAATGCACCAAAAAAGACCATCGGTGGCCGATTGATCGCCTGGAGAGTTGCGGAAATGGCGGCGCCGGATTCTGGGCCTTGACAGGGAACAATTCAGAGTTGAAAGTTCGGCGTGGGAATTCCGTCAGCTCGGCTGATCGTGACCGCTGATCGTGACCGGGGAAGAGGTTCTGGTTCTTCATGAAGGCTGCCGCCGCAACTCCGCCGAAGGGCCCGGGCCCGCCTGCGCTCGATCCCTCCTGGGTCGACGAAGTCCTCCTCGCCGGCTCCGGCGCCGAGACCTGCCTGTACCTGGACGATCCGGTCAGCCGGGAGCAACTGCGCGCGCTGGTACGGGAACGGCAGGCCGTCCTGGCCGAGGCCGGCCTGCGCCGGGGCGGCTCTGTCGCGCTGTGCCTGGCCCCCTCGCTCGCGCTGGTCGCCAACCTGCTCGCGGCGTGGCGGATCGGGGCCCAGGCCTCGCTGCTGGACCACCGGCTCACGCCCTTCGAGACCGAGCGGGCGCTGACCCGGCTGGAACCCCAGGTCGTGGTCTCCGCCGAGCAGATCGGCGGCGGCCCGGCGCGCGGGTTCTACGACGTCAGCGAGGTCGTCGCCGCCCGCGCGGGTGTCCCCGCCCGCACCGCGCACGCCGTGGTGCAGCTCAGTTCCGGCTCGACCGGCCCGGCCAAGGTGATCGGGCGCACGGCGGCCGACCTGATCGCCGAGATCGACCGCTACGCGCAGATCGACGGGGTCCCCCGGGCCGGTGAGCGCATCGTCTCGATGGCCTCGATGGTCCACGTCCTGGGACTGGTCGGCGGACTGCTGCACTCGCTGTACGCCGGCGTGCAGTTGGCGATCCCGCGGCGGCCCACCGCGGACGGGATCCTGGCCACCGTGGCAGCAGGGCCGGAACCGACCACCCTGCTCGGGGTGCCGTTCCACATCGAACTGCTCAGCTGGGTCACCGAACCGCCCCGGCTGCCCCAGCTCACCGGGATGACCACCGGCGGCGAGCTGGTCCGGGCCCAGGTGCACGACGCCTTCGTGGACCGCTACGGCATCCGGCTGGGCAGCATGTACGGGATGACCGAGGTCGGCGTCATCGCCACCGACCTGTTCGGCCGCGACCGCCCGGAACTGACCCCGGCCCCCGGCCTCACTCTCCGTGAGCAGGACGGCGAGCTGCTGATCGCCCGCGAGCAGTCCCCGTACATCGACTTCGACGATCCCACCCGCTGGTCCGACGGCTGGCTGCACACCAGGGACGGCGGCGCGGTCGACCCGGACAGCGGGCTGGTCCGGGTGCTGGGGCGACGCGACTCGCAGGTGTCGATCGGCGGTCTCAAGGTCGACCTCACCGAGGTCGAGCACACCCTGGCCGAGCTGCCTGAGGTCGCCTCCGGCGTGGTGGTGTTCGGCACCTCGATCGAGGCCTACGTGGTGCTGCGCGAACCCGGCACCGAGGCGCGGGTGGAAGCCCAGCTGACGGAGCGTCTGGCGGCCTACAAACGGCCCCGTCTGCTCCACGTGGTGGACCAACTGCCGCGCACCGCCACCGGAAAACTCGTCCGCGACCGGACCGTCCTGCGGGACACCGGCCAGGGGCCGCACCAACCAACCGTCCAAGAACCGGTCCATCAGAACCACCAGGTCCACGAGAAGGGGAGCCACCGCGATGTCCACTGAGGAGATCCGAGAGTTCGTGCTCGCGTCACTGACCGAGATGAACTACGACATCACCGGAGTCGACGACGACACCCCGCTCGGCCCGGCCGGCGCCGACCTGGAGTCGCTCTCGCTGGCCGAGTTGGGGGTCAGGGTCGAGGAGCGCTTCGGCGTCCGATTCGACGAGGACGAGGCCGAGCTGCTCGGCACCATGACCGTCGGCGAGTTCGGTGCGGCGGTGGCCGCCCGGATCGTGTCCGCGTCGGCCGCGGGCCACTGAGCGTGACGGCAGGACCCGGGCGCGCCGAGGTCGTCGCGATGCTCACCGGCTTCGGGGACCGCACGCCCGAGCAGGTCCCCGAGGGCATCGACTCGATGGAACTGGCCTGGCTGGTCCACCAGATCGAGCAGCAGTACGGCATTCGGCTGGACGACGACGACCTGGCCGGGATGACCACCGTGTCCGGCGTGGTCAAGGTGCTCGCCGACCTGCTGCCCGGCACCACCACCCCACTGGCTGCAGAAGAGCCCGACCGTGCCTGACCGATCAAGGAGACGAGGTGACTGAGATGGTGTCGGTAGCCCGCCGCGGAGCCGGCGCCGTCGTGGTCACCGGGGCCGCCGTGCTCAGCGCTTTCGGCGAGGGCGTCGAACCGCTGCTGTCCGCCGCACTCGACGGCAGGCCGGCGTTCGCGCCGGTCCAGCGTTTCGACGTCTCCGACCGGCGCGCCGAACAGGCCGCCACCCACCCCGGAAACCCGTTCCTGGTCGACGAGTTGACCAGGATCATCGGACAGGCCTGCGACCAGGCCGGCCTGTCCGCCGCCCAGCGTGCCGACTGCCGGTTGCACCTCGCGGTGCACGGTGATCCGGCGCTGCCACGGGTGGCCGAGGCGGACCGGACCGCCCATGGCGCGGACGTGTTCGCCGACGACATCGCCCGGCGCAGCGGTCTTTCCGCCGCCACCAGGGCCTACACCTCGGCCTGTGTGGCGTCGAGCACCGCGGTGGCCGACGCCGCCGCGGCGATCGCCCGGGGCCAGGCCGACCGGATCGTGGTCGCGGCCGGCTATCTGGTCGACGCCGACCAGTTCGCCGTCTTCGACGCCGGCCGCGCGCTGGCCCGGGACGGACGGGTCCGCCCGTTCAGTGCCGGGCGCGGCGGGCTGCTGCTGGGCGACGGCGTGGTCGCCGTGGTGGTGGAGTCCGCCGAGGCGGCCCGGGGACGGCGGGCCCGGCCACTGGCCCGGCTGGCCGGCTGGGGGCGTGCGGGCGACGCCTTCCATGTCTGCCAACCCAGGCCCGACGGCGCGGGGTTGGCCCGGGCGATCACCGACGCCCTGCACCGCGGCCGGATCGGGCCGGAGCGGATCGGCTATGTCAACGCCCACGGCGCGGGCACACCGATCAGCGACACCTCCGAATCCGCGGCCCTGCACCGGGCGTTGGGCGAGACCGCGGCGACCGTCCCGGTCAGTTCCACCAAGTCGGTGCACGGCCAGGCGCTGGAGGCCGGCGCCCTGCTCGAGCTGGTGGTCACCATGGCCGCGCTGCGGGCCGGGAAACTCCCGGTCAACGCCGGCTACCTGGGCCCGGATCCGACCTGTGAGCTGAATCTGATTCTCGATCAGGCCGCGGATCCGGCGGGTGACTTCGGGCTGAGCCTGACCATGGCCTTCGGTGGGGCGAACACCGCACTCCTGGTCGGCACACCGTGACCGGGACCACCACTGACGCAGCGTCAGAACTGAGCGCAAGCGCCGACGCGGCCGGTCTCCAGGTGCTGGCCCGGGCCTCGTGGCCGGAGTCGGCGGAGGACCGGACCGCACCGCCGATCGCCGGATTCATCGTCTCCTCGTTCAGCCCGCTCGCCGCCGAAGTGGCCCGCCGCTGCCTCGACCGCAGGACGGCCGGTGAAGCGGCGGAACCTCCGGTCACCGCCCTGGTCGTGGTCAGCCCGTTGGGCGACCTGGCCGGTGCGGTGCATGTGGCCGAGTCCGTGGACCACGGCCGCCGGGTCGGGCCGCTGCTGTTCTTCCAGGCGGTCCCCAACGCGGTGGCCGGCCATGTGGCCGCGCTGTGGCAGTTGACCGGACCGGTCGTGAGCGTCGGTGACACCCGGGCCGGACTGGAGGTGGCAGCCCTGCTGCTCGCGGACCGGGACGCCGACCAGGCCCTGCTGATCCGGGTCGACCAAGCCCCCACCGCCGATGGGCGCGACCGGGCCGGGGCCGTCCTGCTACGGGCCGGAGCGCCGCAGGACCCGGACGCACCAGGCGACTTATCGCTTCAGAACAGCACAGAACCGCACCACCGCAAGGGAGAACAACGGTGACCGAGGCGCGACACAGAAACGCCGGACGAGCGGAAGTCGTCGTCAGCGGGATGGGCATGGTCACACCGGTCGGCACCAGCGCCGCCGAGGTGATGGCGGCGATGTGCGAGGGCCGGTCCGGGATCGTCCGTCCGCCCGAAGGGCCGCTGACCGACTCACTGGAGGTGGCCGCCTTCGCCCCGCCGATCGACCCCGCCTCGCTGCTCTCCGGTCCGGACAGCCGGGTGGTGGACCGCTACATCGTGCTGGCGATGCAGGCCGCGGCGGACGCGCTGGCCGACGCCGGGATCGAGGTGGGCCGCGATGTCGACCCCTACCGGATCGGGGTGATCCTGTCCGGGGCCGGCGGTCTGGCCACCCTGGAGGCCCAGGTCATCATCCGCACCCAGCGCGGCCGACTGGGCGTCAGCCCCTATCTGCTGCCGGGGATGCTGCCCAATATGAGCGCGGCCCGGGTCGCCATCCGGCACGGCATCCGCGGCTACAGCTCCTCGATCGGCACCGCCTGCGCGGCCGGGGCCCAGTCCATCGGCGAGGGCCTGCGACTGCTGCGCGCCGACGAGGCCGATGTGGTGGTGGTCGGCTGCGGCGAGGCGCCGCTGTTCCCGACGCTGGCCGACACCTTCGGCAACGCCCGGGCGCTGGCCCGGGGTTGGGCCGCGGACCCGACCGCCGCCAGCCGCCCGTTCGACCGCCGCCGGAACGGCCTGGTGCTGGGCGAGGGGGCCGGGGTGCTGGTGCTGGAACGCGCCGAGCACGCGGACGCCCGCGGCGCGGCCGGGTACGCCGACGTACTCGGCTGGGGCGCCACCAACGACGCCCACCACCCCACCACCCCGCGCCCGGACGGCGAGGGAGCCGCCGCGTGCATGCGGCTGGCCCTGGCGAACGCCGGGATCGGCGCGGAGGACGTCGGCTACATCAACGCCCACGGCACCAGCACCAAACTCGGCGACCTCGCCGAGGTGGTGGCGATCCGCCGGGTCTTCGGCGAGGAGTCCCCGCCGGTCAGCTCCACCAAGGCGGTCACCGGGCACATGCTCGGCGCCTCCGGGGCGGTCGAGTCGGCGGTCTCGGTGCTGGCGCTGCAACGCGAACTGCTGCCGCCGACGCACAACCTCGACGACCCCGACCCGGCCTGCGAACTCGACCACATCCGCAAGGTCCCCGCCCGGCACCCGGGCTCAGCCATGTCATGTCGAACTCGTTCGGGTTCGGCGGCCACAACATCAGCCTTGTCTACGGACGGCCGAGCACCCGGCTGTCCCGAACAACCTGACGACACCGAGTGATCGGAAATGGAGCGGCAATGGACTTCCTCGGCGTCGATCATGTCGAGTTCTATGTGGGTGACGCACGCCAGGCGGCGTACCTGCTGTGTTCCGCGTTCGGCTTCCGCCTCTACGGGCAGGGCGGTCCGGAGACCGGCCTGCCCGGGCAGCGCAGCCTGCTGCTGGGCCAGGGCGACTGCCGGGTGCTGCTGACCTCGGGCCTGCTGCCGGGTCACCCGGCCGTGGAGTACGTGTCCCGGCACGGCGACGGGGTGGCCGTGATCGCCTTCGGCACCAGTGACGCCGCGGCCGCGTTCACCGGCTCGGTGGCGGGCGGCGCCACCCCGATCGAGCAGCCCTGGACCTACGAGGGCGGCGGCGCGTCGGTGGTGACCGCCACCGTCTCCGGCTTCGGCGACGTGGTGCACCGGCTGGTCGAACGGCACGGCTCGGACCGGGAGTTCCTGCCCGGCGCGATCGAGATGCTGGACGTACCGCCGCCGGCCACCCCGGACCTGCTGCAGACCATCGACCACGCCGCGGTCTGCGTGCCGGACGGACAGCTCGACGCGATCACGCACTACTACCGCAAGGCCTTCGGCTTCAACATGATCTTCGAGGAGTACATCGAGGTCGGCAAGCAGGGGATGTTCTCCCAGGTGGTGCAGAGCCCCGGCGGCGGCGTCACGCTCACCCTGATCCAGCCGGACCTCAGCCGCTCCCCCGGCCAGATCGACGACTTCCTGGCCTGGCACGACGGCCCCGGCGTCCAGCACCTGGCGCTGAGCAGCCGCGACATCGTCGCCGCGGTCGACACCCTGGCGGAGCGCGGCATCGGCTTCGCGTCCACCCCGGCCAGCTACTACTCCTCGCTGGACGGGCGGCTGGGCGCGGTCGACCTGCCGGTGGAGCAGCTGCTGCCGCGCGGAATCCTGGTGGACCGGGACCACTGGGGCCAGATGTACCAGATCTTCGCCAAGTCCCTGCATGTGCGGCGCACGTTCTTCTGGGAACTGATCGAGCGTCACGGCGCCCGCACCTTCGGCACCAGCAATATTCCGGCCCTCTACGAGGCCAAGGAGAGGGAGCTCGCCACCGTGCGCCAAACCGTTGAGATACCCCTGCCGGTCGAGATGGACCTGCCGGTCGAGAGCGTAGAGGCAGGCCTCTGATGACCGACACCACCACCCGCTCGTTCGCCCTCACCGAGGAGGAGCTCGCGCTCCTGCCGGACGCCGACGACATCGCCTTCTACGCCGAGCACGGCTGGTACCTGACGAAGCAGCTGCTCACCGACGAGGAGGTGGACCGGCTGGTCGCGGCCAGCGAGGCCTACTACGCCGGCGAGCGCAGCCGGGCGCTGCCGGTCCGGCCGCCCCGGCTGGCGGCCTGGCAGCCCTCGGACGGGCCGGTCCAGCGGCACAACGACTACGTCCACTACGAGAGCGACCCGATCGCCGACGTCCTGCGCAAGCCGCTGATCGGCGCGGTCGCGGCGCTGCTGGCCGGGGCGGACGAGATCCGGGTGTTCCAGTCCACGCTGATCCTCAAGCCGGCCGTCAGCGGCGAGCCCAGCAACATCGTGCCCTGGCACTTCGACAAGCACTACTGGTCGTCGTCCAGTTCCGAGCGGATGCTGACCGCGTTCATCCCGTTCCACGACTGCGACGAGGAGATGGGCACGCTCACCGTGGTCGACGGCAGCCACCTGTGGCAGGAGACCGGCCGGGACGACTCGATGACCAAGCACTTCGCCGAGCGCGACAAGACCGACCTGGAGCGGGTGCTGGCCGAGAACGCCGCCTACAACGCGACCGAGGTCCGCAAGGTGCCGCTGATCATCCCCAAGGGGCACATGAGCTTCCACCACTGCCGGACCTACCACGGCAGCGGCGCCAACCGCAGTGACCGGCCGCGCCGCGCGCTCTCGTTCCACTTGCAGGACGGCGGCAACGAGTACCGCAGGTTCGAGCTGAGCAACGGCGACCTCGCGAGCTACAACCACGACGTGCTGGTCCGGCGGCTCCCGGACGGGCGTCCCGACTACGCGGACCCGGCGTTCTGCCCGGTGCTCTGGCGGGCCGACCATGACTGACGCTCCCTCAGAAAGCCTCTACCGCACCGTCGCGCTGATCCGAGGCTTCGAGCAGCGGGCGATCGCGCTGGTCAAGTCGGGGGTGATCCGCGGCGGCATCCACCCCTACACCGGGCAGGAGGCGATCGCCGCGGGCACCTGCGCGGCGCTGCGCCCCGACGACGTGATCACCAGCACCCACCGCGGCCACGGCCACGTGCTCGCCAAGGGCGCCGACCCGGCCCGGATGATGGCCGAGCTGGCGGGCCGGACCACCGGACTGAACCAGGGCCGCGGCGGCTCGATGCACGCGGCCGACTTCGGCGTGGGCGTGCTCGGGGCGAACGCCATCGTCGGCGCGGCGGTGCCGATCGCCACCGGCGCCGCCTGGGCCTTCCGGCGGGCCGGCTCCGACCGGGTCGCGGTCACCTACTTCGGCGACGGCGCGGTCAGCCAGGGCGTGGTGCTGGAGACCTTCAACCTGGCCGCGCTGTGGCGCGTCCCGGTCGTCCTGGTCTGCGAGAACAACGGCTTCGCCACCTCGATGCGGACCGAGCGCTCGGTGGCCGGCACGATCCTGGGACGGGCCGAGGCCTTCGGCATCCCGGCCCGCACCGTGGACGGGATGGACCCCGAGGCGGTGCTCGACGCGACCGCCGAGGCAGTGGCCCGGGCCAGGTCCGGGGGCGGCCCTTCGCTGCTGGAGTGCGTGACCTACCGCTTCGACGCCCACCACACCTGGGAGCACACCGCCCGCCCCCGCTACCGCACCGACGAAGAGGTCGCCGAGGGACGGGCCCGCGACCCGCTGGAGATCCAGGGCGCGCGGATCCCCGAGGCCACCCGCGCCGGGATCGACGCCGAGATCGAGGCGCTGCTGGACGCGGCGGTGGAGTTCGCCGAGGCCGGGCCGCACCCCGACCCGGCCACCGCGCTCGACCACCTCTACGCCACCGGGATGCGGGCCAGGGCGGGGGCGCTCTGATGCCGAACCTCTCCTACCTCAAGGCGCTGAACCGCGCCATCGGCGACGAGATGGACCGCGACCCCGCCGTCTGCGTCTTCGGCGAGGACGTCGGGGTGGCCGTCACCAATGCCACCGCCGGGCTGCTCAAGCGGTTCGGGCCGGACCGGGTGCTGGACACGCCCATCTCCGAGCAGGCCTTCACCAGCTTCGCCACCGGCGCGGCGATGGCCGGGCTGCGCCCGCTGATCGAGTTCCAGATCCCGGCGCTGCTGTTCCTGGTCTTCGAGCAGATCGCCAACCAGGCGCACAAGTTCTCGCTGATGACCGGCGGTCAGACCCGGGTGCCGGTGACCTATCTGCTCCCTGGCTCCGGCTCCCGGGACAGCTGGGCCGGCCAGCACTCGGACCACCCGTACAGCCTGTTCGCGCATGTCGGTGTGAAGACCGTGGTGCCGGCCACCGCCTCGGACGCCTACGGCCTGCTGGCGACGGCGATCCGGGACGACGACCCGGTGGTGGTCTTCGCCCCGCACGGGGCGCTCGGCTTCCGGGAGAACCTGGACTTCGCGCAGCTCGCGCCGATCCCGCTCGGTGTCGGCCGGATCCACCGCAGCGGCACCGACGTCACCGTGGTGGCGGTCGGCCAGCTGGTGCACGACGCGCTGGCGGTGGCCGAGGAGCTGGCCGGGACGATCTCGGTCGAGGTCTTCGACCCGCGCTCGCTGCACCCCTTCGACTGGTCCGGCCTGGCCGCGTCGCTGGAGCGGACCGGACGCCTGGTGGTCATCGACGACTCCAACCGGTCCTGCGGCATCGGCGCGGAGATCCTCGCCACCGCAGCCGAGGAGATGCGGCTGACGGCGCCGCCCCGACGCGTCACCCGGCCGGACGGCGCCGTCCTGCCGTTCGCCCGGGAGCTCGACCTGGCCTGCCAGCCGACCCGGGCCCAGCTCCGGGTGGCGATCGAGAAGACGGTCGGGGCCGGATGACCGGCCGACCACGTATTCCAAGGAGAGTGCTGTGACGAGGACCAACATCAGAGCGAGGCTGGCCGCGGATCCGGACCTCGGCGCGGGCAACGTCCTGCACAAGCTGTTCGAGCACGGCGCCGACCCGGAAGGACCCGGCGCCGGCTTCGACGTCCCGGTCGACGGCTTCCCGGCCTGGCAGGGGCTGACCCTGGGTCAGCTGCGCGAGCGGGTGGCGGCCCGGGCCGCCTGGTGGCACGCGCAGGGCGTCGGGCCGCGCGACCCGGTCGCCATCTATGTGTCCAGCTCGGCCGACTGCCTGCTGAACTTCCTGGCCCTCACCTGGCTGGGCGCGATCCCGGCGCTGGTGAACCAGTACGTCCCCGGCGACATCGCGGCCGAGTACATCCGGCGGCTGCGGGGCGTGGGGCTGCTCACCGACCCCAAGCACCGGGCCCTGCTGGACGGCCAGGACCTCGGCCTGGCCCTGCACGCGGACACCGCCGAGCCCGGCACCGGCGATCCGGCGCTGGCGCCGGCGCCGTACCAGCACCACGGCGACGACCCGATCGCCATCACCCACTCCTCCGGCACCACCCGGATGCCCACCGCCGTGGTGCACTCCAACAACAGCCTGTTCGCGGCCACCCGGCTGTTCCGGCTGGCGGCGCCGCGGGCCCGGGGGGCGGCCAGGATCCTCAGCGCGCTGCCCTCCGCCCACGCGGCCGGCATCTCGGCGCTGAACCTGGCCCTGTGCAACCGCAGCGACCTGATGTTCCTGTCCACCCAGAACGACGGCGCCGCGGTGGTGGAGGCGATCGAGCGCTGGAAGCCGACCGGGGTCTTCGGCTTCGCCGCCACCTGGGCCCAGATGGCCCGCTACGACCTGGCCGCCCGCGATCTGGACTCGGTGGCGCTCTGGTTCAACACCGGCGACTGCGCGCACGAGCCGCACATCCGCAACCTGGTCGCGGCCGGCTCCCAGGAGACGGTCACCCGCGAGGGCGTCCGGCGGATCCCGGGCTCCAGCTTCGTGGACGGCCTGGGCTCCACCGAGATGGGCCACTCCGCGTTCCACATCACCCACAGCATGGGCACCGAGCGCTACGGGCGCTGCGTCGGCGTGCCGCACGGCTTCGCCGAGGTCGCCCTGCTGGACACCGCCACCGGCGAGGAGGTGCCGGAGGGCGAGGTCGGTCACTTCGGGCTGAAGGCGCCGACGCTGGCCCCCGGCTACTGGAACGACTCGGTCGCCACCTACCGCAACCGGCTGAACGGCTACTACCTCACCGGCGATCTGCTCTACCGGGACAAGGAGGGCTACTACTTCCACGTCGACCGGGCGGTGGACTCGGTGGACCTCGGCAACGGCGACTGGCTCTACACCGCCATGTCCGAGGAGCGGATCCTGGCCGCCTGCGCCGATGTGCACGACTGCACCGTGGTCTCGCTGGAGGTCGACGGCAAGGTGGTCACCGATGTGCTGCTCACCCTGCACGCCGGGGCCGACCCCGACATCGACCGCACCCCGGCGGTCCGCGCGGCGCTGACCGACGCCGCCGCGGCGACCCTGCGCAGGATCGTCCTGGTCTCCGAGGAGGAGCTGATCGTCGGCCCGACCGGCAAGGTCCGCAAGTTCCTGATGCGGCAGCGGCACCGGGCCGAGACGGCGGCGGTCTGACATGGCCGTCGAGCTGACCGGACCGGTGCCGGTACCGCCGGTCACCGAGCTGGTCCCGGTCGACTTCACCGGCGAGGGCGCCGGCGTCGAGGAGATGTCCTGGGGGATGTGGGAAATCTGGCACGCGATGTCGGGCCAGAACACCTCGCTCCCGCTCGGCGGCCGGATCCCGCTGGCCGAGGGCACCACCGTCGCCGACGTGGCGGAGGAACTGCGCTATCTGATGACCCGGTTCCCGTCGATGCGCACCCGGCTGCACTTCGACGCCACGGGCCGGCCCACCCAGGAGCTGTTCGGTTCCGGCGCCATCGGCCTGGAGGTCTACGACGCCGGGGACGCCGATCCGGACGACGTCGCCCTCGCCGTCGAACGGCAGTACCGGCGCACCCACTTCGACTACGTCGACGAGTGGCCGGTCCGGATGGCCGTGGTGCGGCAGGACGGCCGGCCCAGCCATCTGGTCACCATCATGGACCACCTGGTCATGGACGCCCATGGCTCGCTGACCATGCTCCGCGAGGTCAAGGACCGGGTGACCACGCCGGTCACCGGCCTGCAGCAGCTGGAGCAGGCGCAGTGGCAGAACTCCCCGGCCGGGCAGCGGCAGAACCACAAGGCGCTGCGCTACTGGGAGGGGATCCTCCGGTCGGTCCAGGCGCAACGGCTGCCGGGACCCACCGACCCGCGCACCCCGCGGCACTGGCTCTCCGACTTCCGCTCACCGGCCCTCACCGCCGCGCTGCCGGTGATCGCCGCCCGCACCGGGACCGACACCTCGACCGTGCTGCTGGCGCTGTTCGCGGTAGCGCTGAACCGGATCACCGGGATCAACCCGGTGGTGGTCCGGCCGGTCTCCAACAACCGCTTCAGGACCGGACTGGCCGATGTGGTGTGCATGGTGGCCCAGGCCGGCATCTGCGCCATCGACGTCGAGGACACCACCTTCGACGAGGCCGTCGACCGGGCCCGGCGCGGCACCATGTCCGCCTACAAGTACGCCTACTTCCACCCGCAGGACGCGCGCGACCTGACCGCCCGGATCTCCGAGGAACGGGGCGAGGAGGTCGACACCGCCTGCTTCTTCAACGACCGCAGCACGCACGCCCTGCCGCAGGACAGCCGGGTGCTGAGCCCCGAGGAGCTGGACGAGTCGCTGCGGAAGGCGCAGGGCGAGACCGTCTTCCGCTGGGTCGACCGGCGGGAGGACCCGACCGAGCGACTGTTCGTCAACATCCTCGACGCCCCGGACAGCCTGGTGATCGAGATCAACATGGACACCCACTACTTCGCCCCGGCCCAGACCGAGGCGCTGGCACGGGACATGGAGGCGATCGCGGTCGCGGCGGCCGTGGACCCGGCCGTGCCGACCCGGGCTCCGGCCCCGGCCCCGGCCGTCGCGGTGCAACCGGGGCCGGCTCGGTGACCGCGCTGATGGCGGTGGCCGGCTATCTGCCGTCCACCCGGGTGCCGATCGAGGACCTGGCCGAGCGGTTCGGGCTGACCCCGATGCAGCTCAAGATCTTCCGGCGCTACCACAAGCTGGGCCAGGTCGGCCGCGACCCGGACGGCAGCCTGCTGGACCTGCTCCGGCAGGCGGTCGCGGCCCTGGAACCGCTGCGCGGCCAGGAGCACCGGGTCCGCTACGTCCTGCACGCGCGGACCTTTCCCACCGTCGTGCCCTACCCGTACAACCCGCTGCAGGAGCTGTGCCAGGAGTTCGGACTCGACCACGCCACCGTGTTCGCGGTCGGCCAGCACGCCTGCGCCTCGGGCCTGTTGGCCGTGGACGCGGCAGGGCGGCTGCTGGACGCCGACGGCGATCCCGACGGCCTGGCGCTGGTCCTGGCCGGGGAGAAGGCGTTCACCGGCGAGTCGCAGATGGTACCGGACACCTCCTTCTTCGGGGAGGGCGCCTCGGCCTGCCTGGTCGCCCCCGCCGGCGAACGCGACCGGCTGCTGTCCTACGCCACGGACCTCAGGGGCGAGTTCGACACCGACGAGGAGGAGGACGCCCTGGAGTTCCAACGGGTGTACGCCGACGCGTTGGCCGCCGCGATCCAGGCGGCCGTGGAACGGGCCGGGCTGACCATGGACGCGATCAGCCTGATCCTGCCGCACAACGTCAACCACGTTGCCTGGCACCAGGTCTGTCGGACCCTCAACTATCCGCGCGAGCGCGTGCTGCTGGACAACGTGGCCACCGCGGGGCATGTCTTCTGCGCCGACACCTTCATCAACTACCGCACGGCGCAGCAGCAGGGGCTGTTACGACCGGGCGAGCCCTATGTGATGGCCGCGGCCGGCGCGGGACGCGGCGCCACCTTCTCGGCCATGGCCTTCCAGCACTGACCTCTCCGCACCCAAAGCACCCGGCGCACACAGAGCACCCACCGAAAGGATCCCCGATGACGGAGCAGGACACCGCCCTGACCGCGATCGACCCGGCCCTGCGCGAGCAGCTGGTCGACAGCATCTGCGCCCTGCTCCCCCACGTCCTCAAGCGCGAGGTGTCCGGGGCCACCGCCGACACCACGCTGATGGAGGCCCTCGGGATGAGCTCCACCACGGGTCTTGAACTCGTCCTGGAACTGGAGGAACGCCTCGAGTTGGAGATCAGCGTCGAGGACCTCGGCCGCGGCGACTTCGGCACGGTCGGCACGCTGGCCGACTACGTCGCCGGAAACCTGGTCCCGGAAGCGTGACCATGCGCACCTTCGCCCCCCACCGAGCGGGAGAGCGGACGCCTGCCGCCTGGGGCGTCCGCCGCGCCGTGCGGCTGGCCTTCCCGGACCCGGCGGCGCTGGCCGGTGACACCGTCCACACCGACCGGTTGCGGCTCTACCTGACCGACCTGCTGCGCCCGTACGGGCTCAAGCTGGACGCGGACGCGCTGGAGCAGGGGGGGCAGTCCTACGGGGAGATGGCCGAGGCGCTGATCCGGCTGGCCGTGCCCGCGGGCGAGTCGGTGGACCTGCTGGTGCTCGCCTACGCGGTGCCGGACATCACCCCCGGCCGGGCCACCACCACCTATCTGAGCCACATCTGCCCGGGCGGTCCGATGGCGTTCGCGGTCAGCGACCAGGGCAGCGGCGCGGCGTTCACCGCGCTGCGGCTGCTCCGCGCCTACGCCGGGGACGGCGGGCTGCGGCGCGCGCTGCTGCTGGTGGTCGAGCAGGGCTCGCTGCCCTACGACCCGGGGGTGCCGGTGGCCCTCCCGGCCGGGAACTTCGGCGTGGCGCTGCTGTTCGGCGAGCCGGAGCCGGGCGAGCGGGTGACCGGGATCGGCGAGGTGAGCACGCGGGCGCTGCCGTCCGAAGCGGCGATCGAGGCCTTCGGCCTCGGCCCCGAGCCCGTCACCGCCGTGTTCGGGTCCTCGCTGGCGGCCCTGGTCCCGGCCCTGACCGAGGCACTGGCCGAGGACAAGCAGCTGAGGGTCGTCGACGCCGGACAGCCGTGCACGGGAGTGTGGTGGGAGCTGGCGGGCGAGCTGGCCGAGCCCTCCACTGCGTCCCAGAACCTGCTCCTGGCCGACTACGACCCCGGGCTGCGCCAGTTCTCCCTGGCTGCCTTCGACCTGGGCGCCGGCGTCGATGGGCGGCTGCAATGACCACCACCACGCCCCCGGTCTGCATAGAGGACTACCAGCGCCTGGCCCGGCTCCGCCTGGACGGGTCGGTCTGGGACTTCATCGAGGGCGGCGCCGAGACCGAGCGCACCCTCGCCGCCAACCGCCGCGCCTTCGAGCGGGTGACCCTGCGCCCCCGGGTGCTGGTCGACGTCTCGCACGTCGACACCAGCACCGAGCTGCTCGGGGCCAGGCTGGCCACACCGGTGGGCGTCGCCCCCACCGCCTACCACCGGCTGGTGCACCCGGAGGGGGAGGTCGCCACCGCGCGCGGCGCCGGAAAGGCCGGGGCGCTCTATGTGGTCAGCATCTTCGCCAGCCGCACCCTGGAGGAGATCGCCGCCGAGGCCACCGGGCCGCTCTGGTTCCAGCTCTACTGGCTGCGCCGGCGCGAGGTCCTGGCCGGCCTGGTGGACCGGGCCGCCGGGGCCGGCTGCCGCGCGATCCTGCTGACCGTGGACGCGCCGCGGCTGGGCCGACGGCACCGGGACGCCCGCAACGGCTTCGCGATCGGGGCCGGCATCTCCGCCGTCAACCTGGATCCGGCGCTGATGGCCTCGGCCCACCGCACGGACGCCGGTGTCTCCGCGCTGGCGGTGCACACCGCCGAGGCTGTCGACCCGTCAGTGACCTGGGCCGACCTGGCCTGGCTGCGCGCGCGGAGCGAACTGCCGCTGGTGCTCAAGGGCATTCTCACCGCCCAGGACGCCGTGCTCGCCGTGGAGCACGGCGCCGACGCGATCGTGGTCTCCAACCACGGCGGCCGGCAGCTCGACGGCGCCACAGCGAGCCTGGACGCGCTGGCCGAGGTGGTGGACGCGATCGGGGCTGCCGTCCCGGTGCTCTTCGACGGCGGGGTCCGCGGCGGCACCGATGTGTTCGCGGCGCTGGCGCTGGGGGCCCGTACCGTCCTGCTCGGCCGGCCGGTGCTGTGGGGGCTGGCCGCAGACGGCGCCGCCGGGGTGGCCGGGGTGCTGGACCTCGCCACCGAGGAGCTGGCCCACACCATGGCGCTCACCGGACGGCCCAGCCTGAAGGCGCTCGACAGCACCGCCGTGGCACTCAGGAGCGAAAGATGAAGGAGCCTCGGACGATGGCGGTGGAGCTGGCACGCGAGGAGCTGCACGGGTCGGTCGCCGACCCGGCCTCGGCCTCGATGAACTTCCTGAACGAGGTCACCGCCCGGTTCCCGGACGCCATCTCGCTCGCGGCGGGACGCCCGTTCGAGGGCTTCCACAGCAGCGACGACCTGGACCGGTACCTCAAGACCTACCTGGCCCATCTGGAGGAGCTCGGCCTCAGCCAGGAGCAGCGGCAGACGCAGCTGCTGCAGTACGGCCGGACCAACGGCAACATCGGCGCGCTGATCGCGCGGATGCTGTCGGTGGACGAGGGGATCGAGGTGCCGGCGCAGTCGGTGATGGTCACCGCCGGCTGCCAGGAGGCGATGGTGGTGGTGCTGCGCGGGCTGTGCGCGGCACCGGGCGATGTGGTGCTGGCGGTCGAGCCCTGCTACGTCGGCCTGACCGGGGCGGCCCGGCTGCTGGACATCGAGGTGGTGCCGGTGCCCGAGTCGGCCGGCGGGCTCGACCCGGAGACGGTGCTGGAGGTGGCCCGTGCGGTGCGGGCGAGCGGACGCCGACCGCGCGCCCTCTACCTGGTGCCGAGCTTCGCCAATCCGTCCGGGGCGACCATGCCGACGCCGGCTCGGCGCCGGCTGCTTGAGGTGGCCGCGGAGGCCGACCTGCTGATCCTGGAGGACGACCCCTACGGACTGTTCGGGCTGGACGACGAACCCCGGCCCGCGCTCAAGGCGCTGGACACCGAGCAGCGGGTGGTCTACCTGGGCTCCTTCGCCAAGTCCTTCGTCCCCGGCGTCCGGGTCGGCTTCCTGGTCGCCGACCAGACCGTGATCGACGCGGAGGGGCGGCGCACCCTGCTCGCCGACGAACTCTCCACGGTCAAGAGCATGCTGACGGTGAACACCTCGCCGATCGCGCAGGCGCTGGTCGGCGGCTTCCTGGTGGAATCCGGCTGCAGCCCACGGGCGGCCGGACAGGAGAAGATCCAGTTCTACCGGCGCAGTCTGCGCACCCTGCTGGCCGCGCTGGAAAGCGAGTTCGGCGAGGACCCGCGGGTCCGCTGGAACGCGCCGGACGGCGGCTTCTTCGCCGTGGTCGAGCTGCCGCTGATCGCGGACGTGCGGTTGCTGGAGACCTCGGGGCGCGACTACGGGGTGCTGTGGACCCCGATGAGCTTCTTCTACAGCGACACCTCCGGCGCCGCCGCAGGCTGCCAAGCAGTTCGGCTGTCCTGCAGCGCCCTGGAACCGGCCCAGGTCGAGGAGGGCGTCCGCCGACTGGCCGCACTGGTCCGGGACCACGCAGAACCGGCGGTGCCCCGATGACCACGACAGTGCTGAGTGCGGTCGACACGGTCGAGCTGTGGCTGGTGCCGGACCAGCCGTCCGAGCCGGCGCCGGCGGAGCTGTACGCCGTGCTCGACGCCGAGGAGCGGCTCCGTGCCGACGGCTACCGCTCGGCCGACGACCGCCGCCGGTTCATCCTCGCCCATGGCGCCCTCCGCCATATCGTCGCCCGGTATGTCGGGGTGGCGGCCGAGGAGATCCGCTGGGAGCGCGGGCCGCACGGCAAACCCGAGCTGGCCGGCCGGTGCGCCGGGACACAGGTCAACCTCTCCCATTCGGACGAGGTCGGCATGGTCGCGATCACCGCCTCGCGCCGGGTCGGCGTGGATGTGCAACGGGTGCTGCCCCGGGTGGACGCGGCCGCGATGGCGAACCGCTACTTCCCTCCCGAGGAGGCCTGCTTCGTCCGCGCGGCAGCGGACCGTGAGACCCGGGCCGACCGCTTCGCCCGGCTCTGGGCCCGCAAGGAAGCGCTGGTCAAGGCACATGGGGGGCGGCTGACCCAGGGGCTGCGGATACCGGTGCCGGACCTGGGCCCAGCACCGGCTGGCCAACCTCGAGACGCCTGGTCGCTCGACTACCACGTCAACGATGTCGCGGCGCCACCCGGCTACCGGGCGGCCCTCGCGCTGGCCGGTCCCGGGAGCTACCGAGTGGCCCGGCACCGATGGACCTGGCCGAACCGCAACAACTGACACCCCTGACTCAACCGCAAGCCCTTCATTTTGCTCGTAGCTCCCCACACCTCACGGAGACGCACATGCCCAGCGGAGACCTCAAGGTGTGCATCGTCGGGGCCGGCCCGCGCGGCCTGTCGGTTCTGGAGCGGCTCTGCGCCAATGAGCGCCAGCAGGCAGACCGCAGGGCGCTGACCATCCATGTGGTGGATCCGTTCCGCCCCGGCCCCGGCCAGGTGTGGCGCACCGGCCAGTCGCGCCATCTGCTGATGAACACGGTGGCCTCGCAGGTCACCGTGTTCACCGACGACAGCGTGGAGCTGGAAGGACCGGTCGAGCCGGGGCCCAGCCTGTATGAGTGGGCCCAGGTAGCGGCCGGTGCCGACGCACCCTTGCTCGACGACGACTTCCTCGCCGAGGCCCGCCGACTGGGCCCGGACGACTACCCCAGCCGCGCCCTCTACGGCCGCTACCTGGAGGAGATGTTCGAGCGGGTGGTGTCGATGGCCCCGCCGCAGGTGGCGATCCGGGTGCACCGCACCCTGGCGGTGGCCCTGGACGAGGACGAGCCGGACGGCAGACAGACCCTGACCCTCGCCGACGGCACCCGACTGACCGACCTGACCGCGACCGTGCTGGCGCAGGGCCACCTGCCGGTGCAGCCGACCGCCCACGAGGCGGAGTTGGCCCGCGCGGCAGACGCCCACGGGCTGACGTATCTGCTCCCGGCCAATCCGGCGGACCTGGACCTCTCGGTGATCAAACCGGGCGAGCCGCTGCTGCTGCGCGGCCTGGGGCTGAACTTCTTCGACCACATGGCGCTGCTGACAGTCGGCCGCGGCGGCGAGTTCACCCGCACGGCCGACCGGCTCACTTACCGACCGTCCGGCCAGGAGCCGAAGATCTACGCAGGCTCCCGGCGCGGAATCCCCTACCACGCGCGCGGCGACAATGAGAAGGGCGCCCACGGCCGTTACCACCCACGGTTGCTGACACTGCAACACATCGCCGAGTTGCGCGGGCGCGTGGCGGCCGGTGGACGGGTGTACTTCGGCCTGGACCTGTGGCCGCTGATCGCCCGGGAGGTGGAGAGTGTCTACTACGGAACTCTGCTGGCTGCCCTGGGCCGCGCGGATGAGCAACAGCACTTCGTGGAAAGGTTTCTGACGATTGATCAGGACGACTCTCCGGAAGCCCTGCTGGATGAGTACCGAATAGCCGCCGACCAGCGCTGGGACTGGGGTCGGATCGCCAAGCCCTACGGCGCAACCGAGTTCGCCGACCGCGAGGCGTTCGGCGCGTGGCTGCTGCACTACCTCGCCGATGATGTGCGCGAGGCCCGGGCCGGCAATGTCAGCGGCCCGCTGAAGGCGGCCCTGGACGTGCTCCGCGATCTGCGCAACGAACTTCGGCTCGCGGTGGACCACGGCGGCCTGGAAGGCAACTCCTATCGGGACGAACTCCAGTCCTGGTACACGCCGTTGAACGCCTTTGTCTCGATCGGCCCACCGGCCAGCCGGATCGAAGAACTGATGGCGCTGGTGGAGGCGGGCGTGGTGGAGCTGGTCGGCCCCCGGATGCGGGTCAGCATCGACCCGGATGGCCCGGCCTTTGTCGCCGAATCGGCCTCGGTCGGCGGCATGCCGGTCCGGGCCACCGCGTTGATCGAGGCCCGGCTGCCCGAGCCCGATCTGCGCCGCACGGCCGATCCACTGCTGGAACACCTGCTCAGCACCTCGCGCTGCCGCACCCACAGCATGGCGGTCGCTCATGGCGCCGACTACCGGACCGGCGGCCTGGCGGTGACCCGGCGTCCCTACCGGGTACTCGACGCGGCCGGCAGGCCCAACCAGAGGCTGTTCGCCTACGGTGTCCCCACCGAGACCGTGCACTGGGTGACCGCGGCGGGGATCCGACCGGGTGTCAACTCGGTGACCCTCGGCGACTCCGACGCCATCGCCCGCGCGGTCCTGGCACTGCGACCCGTGGGAGGCGAGCGCCCCCACACCGATCTGCTGGAGGTCATGACGTGAGTGCACCGGACAACAACGAAGCTCTGGACGCCGGTCTGCTGTCCCCGGTCCGGGTCGGCACCCCGGTCGAGGCCGCGGTGAGCGATCAGGCCTGGCTGCAGGCCATGCTCGACGCCGAGGCGGCGTTGGCCCGGGCCCAGGCCAACCTCGGCACCCTCCCACCGTCCGCCGCGGAGGCGATAACCCGGGCCGCCCGGGCGGAGCTGCTGGATCTGCGGGCGCTGTCCCTCGCCGCCCGGGAGACCGCCAACCCGGTGGTCGGCCTGGTCGCCGCGCTCACCGAACTGGTGGCCCGGACCGACCCGGAGGCAGCCCCGTACGTACACCGGGGGTCGACCAGCCAGGACGTCCTCGACACCGGAATGATGCTGGTCAGCGCCCGTGCGTTGACCATCATCAGGGCCGATCTGGAGCGGACGGCAGAAGCCCTGGGCGTGCTCGCCGCCCAGCACCGGGACACCCTGATGGCCGGCCGGACGCTGGCCCTGCACGCCGTGCCCACTACCTTCGGCCTCAAGGCCGCCGGCTGGCGCGATCTGGTGCTGGACGCGGCGGAGCGGATCGACCGGGTGCTGACCGGCGGCCTGCCGGTCTCCCTCGGCGGCGCGGCAGGCACCCTGGCCGGCTACCTGGAGTACGCGACGCTGGACGCCGCCGAGGGCAAGCCCGACCCGGAGGACTTCGCCGATTGGCTGACCGCCGCCTACGCCGCGGAGACCGGCCTGGCCGTGCCGGTTCTGCCCTGGCACGCGCTGCGCACCCCGATCGCGGACCTGGCCGCCGTGCTGGGCTTCGCGGTGGGCGCGGTCGGCAAGATCGCCGTCGATGTACTGTCGCTGACCCGGACCGAGGTCGCCGAGGTGGCCGAGGCGGCGGTGACCGGACGCGGCAGTTCGTCGGCGATGCCGCACAAGCGCAACCCGGTGCTCGCCACCCTGATCCGCAGCGCCGCGCTCCAGGTCCCCTGCCTGGCCATGGGCCTGACCCAGTGCATGCTCGCCGAGGACGAGCGCTCGGCCGGGGTGTGGCACGCCGAGTGGCTGCTGCTGCGCGAGGCCCTGCGGCTGACCGGCGGCGCGGTGCACACCGCCGTGGAACTCAGCGAAGGGCTGGTCGTCCGACCTGAGCGGATGTCGGCCAATCTGGGGCTGACCGGCAGTCAGCTGGTCTCCGAGCGGGTGGTGGCGGTGCTCGCTCCGGCCTTGGGCAAGGGCCGGGCGAAGCAGCTGCTCACCGAGGCCTCCATCACGGCGGACGCCACCGGCCGACCGCTGGCCGAGGTGCTCGCCGAGGTGCCTGCGGTGACCGAGCACCTCTCCCCTGCCGCCCTGACCGACCTCCTCGACCCGGCCGGCTACACCGGGGCGGCCGGCCCCTTGGTCGACCGTGCCCTCCGACGTCCCGGATGATAGTCATCGGATGTAACCCTTGTATGAATCGGAAATCCTCCCGTAACGTGCGCATTGCCCCCGGATAGATCCGAGCAATGGGGTGCCCTTCATGAGTCTCGCTGAGGAGAGTTCATGCCCCCACGCCCGTTTGCCGCCCTCGCGATATCCGGTCTTCTCGCCGGGTCACTGCTCGGCCTGTCCCAGACGCCAGCCTTAGCCGCTCCAGCTGCTGCCCCCACCGTCCTCTACGCCTCCCCCACCGGCGCAGCAGGCGCGGGGGCCGCCTGCACCCTGGCGGCGCCGTGCAGCCTGCCGGCCGCCGAGACCCGGGTGCGGACGCTCGCCCCGAGCATGGCCGCCGACATCGACGTCGACCTGCTCGGCGGGACCTACCGGGTGACCGGCCCGCTGCGGTTCGGGCCGCAGGACTCGGGCCAGAACGGCCACACCGTGGTCTACCAGGCCTACCCCGGTCAGGTGCCGGTGATCAGCGGAGCCAGCAAGGTCAACGGCTTCGCCCTGTACGACGCCGGCAAGGGCATCTACCGCGCCGCTGTCCCGGCCGGCACCCAGAGCAGGCAGCTGTTCGTCAACGGCGTGCGGGCCCAGCGGGCGCGTAGCGCGCTCAACCCCGACGGCTTCACCCTCAGCGGGTCGAGCTTCACCACCAGTGACGCCTCCTACACCTCCTTCACCCACCAGTCCCAGGTCGAGATCGTCAACGACAACGACTGGAAGCAGATGCGCTGCCCGCTGTCGAGCATCACCGCGCTGTCCGGCGGCGGCTCCAGCCTGAACATCGACCCGGCCTGCTTCGCCAACAACAACACCAGCGTCCCCAACCTCCAGTACCCGTTCAACGGGGCCGGGCTGCCCAAGCTGACCGGGCTCAGCTGGATCGAGAACGCCTACCAACTGCTCACCCAGCCGGGCCAGTTCTACCTGGACAGCACGGCGGGCTACGTCTACTACATACATCCCGCGCCCCGGCGAGCCGTTGTCGACCGCGGACGTCGAACTGCCCACCGCGCAGGAGCTGCTGGACCTGTCCGGCACCCCGGGCCACCTGGCGCCGGCCAATGACACCAGCAGCGCCGCCACGTACACCGGCGCCTGGTCCACCTCCACCGGGCGGGCCTTCGGTGACCTGGGCAACGACATCCACTACACCGGGACCAACGGCGACTCGGTCAGCTACAGCTTCTCCGGCACCGGTCTGGAGGTGCTCGGCGAACTGAGCCCCGATCAGGGCAATGTGGACGTCTATGTGGACGGGACCAAGACCCAGACCGTCTCGACCGCAGCGCCCACCAAGCTGGCGCAGCAGACCGTCGTCGCGGTCAGCGGACTGGCCAAGGGGAACCACACGGTCAAGCTGGTCAAGACCAGCGGCAGCTATCTGACCGTGGACGGCTTCACCGTCGTCCCCGACGTGGTCGCCCAGGTGCACGACCTGGGCTTCAGCGGCATCACCTTCACCGGCACCACCTGGAACCAGCCGTCGACCACCGGCTACATCGACAACCAGGCCGGGGTGCTGTGGGATCCGGTGGCCCACACACCGATGGTCATCCCGGCCGCCGTCCAGGTGCACCGGGGCCGGGCCATCAGCTTCAGCGACGACGTGATCGAGCACACCGGCGGCAGCGGCATCGACTTCGCCGACCAGACCCAGGACTCCACCCTGACCGGCAGTCAGATCACCGATGTCTCCGGCACCGGGGTGTCCCTGGGCGAGGTCGACGACTACTACCAGAACACGGCCGCCCTGCAGACCAGCGGCGACACGGTCACCCAGAACACCGTCGACCACGTCGGCCAGGACTACTCGGACGCCGCGGGCATCTGGGCCGGGTTCACCAAGAACGCCGTGATCTCCCACAACGACGTCAGCGAGACCCCCTACACCGGGATCTCGATCGGCTGGGGCTGGGGCTGGCAGTCCGACTGCACCCTGATCAACCAGCAGAACAACGCCCCGGCCGGCACCCCCTGCCGGCACGGCAGCAGCTATGCGGCCGGAAACCAGGTCACCGACAACTATGTGCACAGCGTCATGCAGGTGCTCAACGACGGCGGCGCCATCTACACCCTCGGCGGGCAGGGCGGCAGTTCCGGCGCGGCCGGGAGCAGCTGCTCCGCCACCTCCGTGCTCGCGGGCAACGTCCTGGCGATCGGCAACCACTCCGGCAACATGATCTACCACGACGAGGGCAGCTCCTGCTGGGACACCCACGACAATGTGGTGCAGTACCTCAGCTCGGGGGCGAGCTGGGTGTTCATGTGGACGCCGAGCATCCATGACATCACCGTGCACGACAACACCAGCGACACCGGCACCTTCACCGACAACGGCACCCATGTCACCGTCACCGGTACCACCGTCGCCTCCGGCGGGGTCTGGCCCGCGGCGGCGCTGGCGGTGATGGCCGCGTCCGGGCCGAACGGGGTGAACCGGCCGCTCACCGGCCGGATCGACGACGACGACCTCGCGATCAGCTACACCGGCAGCTGGAGCACCAGCCAGCTCCGCGGCCTGGGCGACGACAACGACGGGATCCACGACACCTCGACCAACGGCGACAGCGCCTCGCTCACCTTCACCGGCACCGGGGTGCAGGTGATCGGCGAGAAGGTCAGCGACCAGGGCGACGTGGAGGTCTACCTGGACGGGGTCGACAAGGGCGCGGTCAGCACCACCGCGGCCAGCAGGCTGACCCAGCAGCCGATCTACAGCGTCTCCGGGCTGACCCCCGGCAGCCACACCGTCAAGGTGGTCAAGAACAACGGCACCTTTATGACCCTGGACGGCTTCTCGGTGGCCCGCAGCGTCAATGACACCGACCCCGCGATCGGCTACAGCGGCAGCTGGCACGCCCAGGGCGGCCGCGGGTTCGGCGACTACGGCGACGACGTGCACTACACCACGACCAACGGGGACAGCGTCACCGTCGCCTTCTACGGCACCGGCATCAGCCTGCTCACCGAGCGGAGCAGCGACGAGGGCAAGATCGGGGTCTCCCTGGACGGCGCCGACCAGGGCACGGTGGACGCGAGCGCGGCCGGCCGGACGGCCCAGCAGACGGTGTACTCGGTCGGCGGCCTGCCGGTGGCCCGACACACCCTCACCCTCACCAAGCAGAGCGGCAGCTTATCTGCTGATCGACCGCTTCGACACCGCGTCAGCGGCGCCGACCGTGCCGCAGGACAGCCATGTCTACACGCTGACCTCGGTGAACAGCGGGCGGAACGCCGAGGTGCACGGATCGTCGCAGGCGCAGGGCTCCGCAGTGACGCAGGCTGACGCCACCGGCGCCCCGAACCAGCTCTGGCAGGCCGTCAGCGACGGCAGCGGCCATGTCTCGCTGGCGGCGCTGCACAGCGGCCAGTGCCTGGACGTCCCCGGCTCCGCCGGCACGGCCGGCACCGCGCTGGACCAGTGGGGCTGCAGCGGCCACGCCAACCAGCTGTGGCAGGTCACCCGCTCCGGCACGGCCGGGGGTTATGCGCTCAGGTCGGTCAGCAGCGGCCTGTGCCTGGACACCGCGGCCCCGGCCACCGCCAACGGGAGCGCTCTGGTGCAGCAGCCCTGCACCGGGCTGGCCGGGCAGCAGTGGCTGCTGCGGGAGCGGCCCAGGGTCGCCGCCTGGTCGCCCAGCCAGGGCAGCGGCGGCCCGGCCTTCACCAACCAGACCGTCCGGATGGTGGTGCGCAGCAGCGTGGCCGGGTCCGGGCTGCGGATCCGGGTCTCCGACGAGCGCAGCGGCGCCGCGCTGGCGGTCGGGGCGGTGGATGTCGCGGTCCGGGGCAGCGGGGGCGCGGCGGTGCCGGGGACGCACCACACCGCGCTGTTCGCGCGCTCCGGCACGGTCACCGTGGCGGCCGGCGCGGCGGTGCAGAGCGATGTGATCGGGATGACCGTCACCCAGGGTGAGGACCTGCTGGTCAGCATCTACCTGCCCGGCAGTACCGGCCCGTCCACCTGGCACTCCAACGCGATCGCCACCAGCTATCTCTCCACCGCCGGGAACCACAGCGGCGAGGACGCCGCGACGGCCTATCCGACCACCACCACCTCCTGGTACTACCTGTCCGGGCTGGACGTGGTCTCGCCGACCGCGACCGGCACGGTGGTGGCGTTCGGCGACTCGATCACCGACGGCTACAACTCCACCGTCGGCGCCGACCAGCGCTGGCCGGACCTGCTCGCCGACCGGCTGGCCGCCGAACCCGGGGGCCAGCGGCTGGCCGCGGCCGACGACGGGCTGAGCGGCAACCGGGTGCTGACCGACTCCCCCTACTCCGACCAGGGCACCGCCGCGCTGACCCGGTTCGGCCAGGACGCCCTGGGCCAACCGGGCGTCAAGGACGTGCTGCTGCTGGAGGGCATCAATGACATCCACGCCATGGTCAACGCCAATGGCAGCCCGCTGACCGCCCAGGACCTGATCAACGGCTACCAGACCCTGATCGCCCGGGCGCATGCGGCCGGGGTGCGGATGATCGGCGGGACGATCACGCCCCAGGCCTCGCTGACCGCCGACCAGCAGGCGCTCCGCACCGCCGTCAACACCTGGATCAGGACCGGCGGGGCCTTCGACGGCGTGGTCGACTTCGACGCGGTCATGAAGGACCCGGCCAACCCCGCCGCCCTCAACCCCGGCTACGACAGCGGCGACGGCCTCCACCCCAACAGTGCGGGCATGCAGGCCATGGCCGCCGCGGTGAACCTGGCTTTCCTGAGCTGACGGTCCGATGACTGCCATACTGGCAGGCAGAGGATCCAGGAGAAGGGCATCACGTGGCGGTCACCGACGAGGCGATCGAGAAGATTAAGGGAATGATCGTCTCCGGAGTGCTGCTCCCGGGGGACAAGCTGCCCAAGGAGAGCGAGCTGGCGGCGCAGCTCGGCCTGTCCCGCAGTTCGCTGCGGGAGGCGGTGCGCGCGCTGTCGCTGCTGAACATCCTCGACGTCCGGCAGGGCGACGGCACCTATGTCAGCAGCCTGGAGCCGCAGCTGCTGCTGGAGGCGGTCACCTTCATCCTGGACTTCCACCAGGACGACACGGTGATGCAGGCGTTCCAGGTCCGCGGCATCCTGGAGCCGGCCGCGACCGCCCTCGCCGCCCAGCGCATCAACGACCAGCAGCTCACCGAACTCGGCGAGCTGCTGGACCGGCTGGGCGAGGATCCCAGCATCGAGGACCTGGTGGCGAACGACCTGGAGTTCCACAACCGGATCGCCGCGGCCACCGGCATCCCGCTGCTGTGCTCGCTGCTGGAGACCATCTCCGGGCCGACCGTCCGGGCCCGGATCTGGCGCGGCATCACTCAGCAGGAGGCGGTGCGGCGCACGGTCGCCGAGCACCGCTCGATCCTGGAGGCGCTGACCTTTCACGACACCGAGGCGGCGCGGGCCTGGTCCACCGTGCACATCGCCAGCATCACCCGCTGGCTCGGCCGCGCGCTGTGACCGGCACCGGCTGAAGCAGGGCGGGGGCGCAGCCCTCCAGCCACTGCTCCACCGCGGCCACGTGCAGCATCGCGGCCGAGGCGGCGAGCTGGGGGTCGCGCGCCTCCAGGGCCCGCAGGATGGTCTCGTGCTCGCGGTGCACCGGTTCGAGGGTGTTGTGCAGATGCGTCCCGCGGACCAGCCGCAGCCGCTGGGTGCGGGTGGACAGGGTGTCCAGCAGCATGGACAGCACCGGGTTGCCGACCGCCTCGACGATGGTCCGGTGGAAGGCGACGTCCCACTCGATGAACGCCTCGATGCTGACCGCCGCCACGCTCTGGGCCAGGATCGAGCGCAGCACGGACAGGTCCTGATCGGTGATCAGCCGGGCGGCGAGCCCGGTGGCGGGGGGCTCCAGCAGCCGGCGCACCTGCAGCAGCTGCGCGGCGCCGTCCCCGTACGAGACGTCGGAGACGAAGGACAGCGCCTCCAGCAGCAGGTGCGGCTCCAGGCTGGACACATAGGTGCCGTCGCCCTGCTTGCTGACCAGGATCCGCATCGCGGTCAGCGCCCGCACCGCCTCCCGCAGCGAGCTGCGGGAGAGGCCCAGCTGCCAGCGCGAGATCTTCCTCCCGGGGCAGCCGGGACCCCGGCGCGAGCACCCCGGCGATGATCATTTCCTTGATCCTGGCGATCGCGTCGTCAGTGACGGCCACCGCCGCCTACTCCTGCTTCTCGCCGGAGGCGAAGCGGGAGATGATCAGGGCGACGATGATGATCGCCCCGTTGAGGAACTGGTTCCACAGCGGCGGAACCCCGGCCAGGGTCATCACATTGACGACCAGTTGCAGGGTGAGCACCCCGGTCAGCGCGCCGAACAGGGTGCCGCGTCCGCCGTTGAGGCTGACGCCGCCGATCACGGTGGCGGCGAAGACCTGGAAGATCCAGCCGCTGCCCTGGGTCGCCGAGATGGACCCGTAGTGGCCGGTGTAGAGGATCCCGGCGAAGGCGGCCAGCAGGCCGCCGATGACGAGCACGATCCAGGTGATCCGGTCCACCCGGATCCCGGCGGTACGGGCCGCCTCGGCGTTGCCGCCGATCGCGTACAGCGCCCGGCCGTGCCGCAGCCAGGCCAGGGCCGAGCCGCCGATCAGGAACAGCAGGCCGCAGATCCAGATCGCGGCGGGCGCGCCCAGCCAGGAGGCGCGGCCCAGGTAGGTGAAGGAGGTGGGGAGTTCGACGATGGACTGGCCCTGGGAGACCGCGACCTGCAGTCCGCGCAGCATGGTGAGCCCGCCGAGGGTGACGATGAAGCCGTTCAGTCGCAGCTTGAGGATCAGGAAGCCGTTGAACGCCCCGACCAGCGCGCCGATCAGCAGGCACAGCGGGATGGCGGTCCAGCCCGGCATCAGGCCCAGGCCGTCGAAGCGTCCGCCGTGGGTGGGGAGCACCAGCCAGACCGCGATCACCGGTGCCACGCCGATGGTGGACTCCAGCGAGAGGTCCATCCGGCCGCAGATCAGGATCAGTGCCTCGCCCAGCACCAGCAGGCTGAGCTCGGTGGACTGCTGGGCCACGCCGAGCAGGTTGGTGGAGGTCAGGAACGCGGGCGAGGCAATGAACCCGATCACTCCGATCACCAGCAGCACCGGCACCAGGGACAGCTCCCGGTAGCGCTTGAAGTCGAACCGGCTCTCGGACGACAGGGCGGCCGGCTCGACCGCGACGGCCGCCGGCTGCGCGGAGAGGTCAGTGCTGCGGGACATCAGTGTGCTTCCTTTCGTGTGAGTCGGTCGCCATGCCCTCCATGGCGGCGACCAAACTGCTCCTCGCTCCACCCGTGCGCGAACTCGGCGACCGCCCGGCCGTGGAACATCACCACGACCCGGTCGCAGGCCCGCAGGTCGTCCAGTTCGTCCGAGACGATCAGCGCCGCCTTTCCGCTGTCCGCCACCTGCCGGATCCGGGCCAGCAGGAACTCCTTGGACTTGACGTCCACGCCGTTGGTGGGCCGGATCGCGACCAGCACCTTCGGGTCGGTGGCCAGGGCGCGGGCGATCACCACCTTCTGCTGGTTGCCGCCGGACAGGGCGGAGACCAGGGTGCCCGGGCCGGGGGTCTTTGATGTCCAGATCCTTGATCATGCGCTGGGCGAAGGCCCTGGTCCTGGCCGGCAGCACGGTGCCGAAGGGACCGAGCTGGTCGCCGACGGTCAGCGTGGCGTTCTCGGCCACACTGCGCTGGACCACCAGGCCCTGCAGATGCCGGTCCTCGGGAACGAGTTCCCACGCCGGCCGCCAGCGCGGTGGGCACATCGCCGCTGCGGACCCGCCGCCCGGCCACCCGCACCTCGCCGCCCGACGCGCGGTGCAGCCCGGCCAGGGTCTCCCCCAGCTGCACATTGCCGCTGGCCGCCGCACCGGCCAGGCCGACCAGCTCGCCGGCCCGCACGGCCAGGTCGATGTCCGCGAAGGCGCCGGGGAGGGATAGTGCGCTGACGTCCAGAAGGCCCGGCCCTTCCGTCACCGCGGGCGCGGTGTAGGGACCGCTCGGCGCGGTGGCGACGGTTCCCTCCCCGGTCATCGCCTCCACCAGGGCCTCCTGGCCGAGTTCGGCCACCGGGGCGGTGAGGATGTGCCGGGCGTCCCGGTAGACGGTGACGGTGCCGCACAGCTCGTACACCTCCTGCAGGTGGTGCGAGATGAACAGGAACGCCACGCCCCGCTGCTGGAGTTCGCGCAGCTTGGTGAACAGCCGATCGATGCCGCGGGGCGTCGAGCTTGGCCGTGGGCTCGTCGAGGATGATGAACCGGGCGCCGAAAGACAGGGCGCGGGCGATCTCGACGAACTGGCGCTGCTCCACGGTCAGGTCCGGGCCCGCACCGAGGGGTCGATGTCCACGCCGAACTCGCCGAGCAGGTCCGCGGCCCGGCGGCGGAGCGCCTTCCAGGCCACTGGGCGGAACGCCGAGTCACTTTGCCGGTTCAAGAACAGATTCTCGGTGACCGTGAGGTCCGGCATGATGGTGGAGTGCTGGTAGACGCAGGCCACGCGGGTGCGCCAGGCGTCGATGTCGCCGTAGGCGGGCGCCTCGGCTCCGTGAAAGCGCACGGTTCCGGTGTCGGGCCGCTGAATACCGGTCAGGATCGAGACCAGCGTCGACTTGCCTGCTCCATTGCGCCCGACCAGGGCATGCGCCTCGGCCGGATGGACGGTGATCCTGGCGTCGCTCAGCGCGACGGTGGCGCCGAAGCGTTTGGAGACACCGGTCACCTCGACCACCGGGGATCCGGCCGCCTCAGCGGTCGCTGGGTCCGGCATGGTGGCTGCCGTCCTTTCCATGGGGATGCTGGGTGGTGTCCGCACGGCTGCGGGCGGTGTCGTGGCACCCGCCCGCAGCACCGACCGCGGCTACTGGCTGACGTTGTTGCCCCAGAGGGTCTTGTCGTCGACGTTGGCCTTGGTGACCAGGGGCGCGGGGAGCTGGTCCTCGAGACCGTTGGGGATGCTGATGATGGTGGAGTTGTGGTCGGTGGGGCCGGGCTTGAAGGTCTTGCCGGCGATCGCGGCCTCGGGCATAGTAGAGCGCGTACTTGGCGTAGAGGTCGGCGGGCTGGGAGATCGTGGCGTCGATTCTGCCCCTTGCGGATCGCGTCGAACTCCTGCGGGATGCCGTCGTTGGAGATGATGGCGATGTGGCCCGGGGTGCCGACCGGCTTGAGCAGGTTCTTCTGCTGGAGCAGCGCCAGGGTGGGTTGCAGGAAGACGCCGCCGGCCTGCATGTAGAGGCCGTTCAGGTCCGGGTGCTGGGCCAGCAGGGTCTGCAGCTTGCCGGAGGCGACGGTGCCGTCCCAGTTGGTGATCAGCGGGAAGACGGTGATGCCGGGGAAGTTGGTCTTCATGCAGTCCGCGAAGGCCTCGGAGCGGTCCCGGCCGTTGATGGAGGTCAGATCGCCCTCGAACTCGGCGACCTTGCCCTTGCCGTTGAGGGTCTTGCCGAGGAACTGGCAGGCCTGGGTGCCGTAGGCGCGGTTGTCGGCGCGCACCACCATGTAGACCTGGCCCTTGTCGGGACGGGTGTCGACGCTGACGACCGGGATCTTCTTCGCGGCCAGGGCGTCCAGGGTGGAGGCGATGGCGCCGGTGTCCTGCGGGGCCATGATGATGGCCTTGGCGCCGGTGTTCTCGAAGACCTGGACGTTGGCGACCAGTTTGGTGATGTCGTTCTGCGAGTTGCTGGTCGGCAGCGTGTCGGTGCCGTCGGCGGCGGTGTCCTTCTTCAGGTACTGCGCGTAGGAGTTCCAGAAGTCGGAATCGGCACGCGGCAGGTCGATCCCGATGGGCGCCTTGGCGGCTGCCGAACCGGTGCCGCTCGCCGTGGTGGTGCCACCGCGGCCGCAGCCGGTGGCGAGTCCCGCCACCATCACAACAACGGCGGCCGTGGCCACTGCGGTGCTGGTACGCGTACGGGTGAGCTTCATTGCACACTCTTCTCTCTGCCTGGGGCATGAGCATCAGCCGTGCCAGTGGGGGGTGGAAGGTCGGGAGAGGTCCGGCGCCTGGAGCCGCCGGGTTGCAGGGCGCTCCGAGTGGTCAGTCCTCCGAGGACTGGCCACCTTTCGGGGTGCAACGGAGATTACGAGCATGTTGCCGCCCAGAGCAAGGGCATCATCCGATGATTCCGAACCGTGACATGGATCACCCACAGGTTGAGAGAGGATGACTGGGCAGCACAAGGCCGGAGACAAGGCTGCCAGCTGGGCATTCATGGGACATGAGCAGCGGAAGCCCTGAAGACATCGGATGAATACTTGTGGGCCCTGCGAGCTGCTGTGTAGGGTTCGAGGCAGCCGTACGGCCAGTCATCCGATCTATGGCCGCCCCGGAGGCACCATGCCTCCCAGCGGAGGGAAGTCCTGAAACATGAAGCTGCTACGCGTCGGCCCCGTCGGGGGCGAGCGCCCCGCGCTGCTCACCGAGGACGGTCGGCTGCTCGACCTCTCCTCCGTCACCGGTGACATCGACGGTGCGTTCCTCTCCTCCGACGGCGTCGGCCGAGCCCGCGCCGCGCTGGCAGCCGGGACGCTCCCGGAGCTGCCGGCGGACCAGCCGCGCATCGGCGCACCGGTGGCCCGGCCCGGGAAGGTCGTCTGCATCGGCCTCAACTACCGCGACCACGCGGCGGAGACCGGCGCGGAGATCCCGCCCCGCCCGGTGGTGTTCATGAAGGACCCCGGCACAGTGGTCGGCCCCCATGACCGGGTGCTGATCCCCCGGAACTCGGCCAAGACCGACTGGGAGGTCGAACTGGCCGTCGTCATCGGCCAACAGGCCCGCTACCTGGACTCGCCCGCGGCAGCCGTGGACGTCATCGCCGGGTATGCGGTGAGCAACGACGTCTCGGAGCGGGAGTTCCAGTTGGAGTTCTCGGGTCAGTGGGATCTGGGGAAGTCCTGCGAGACGTTCAACCCGCTGGGCCCCTGGCTGGTCACCCCCGAGGAGGTCGGCGACCCCCAGGCCCTGGGTCTGTACCTGTCCGTCAACGGCGTCAAGCGCCAGGACGGGCGCACCAAGAACATGGTCTTCGACGTCGCCCACCTGGTCTGGTACCTGAGCCAGTACCTGGTGCTGGAACCCGGTGACGTCATCAACACCGGGACCCCGGCCGGAGTCGCCCTGGGCCTGCCCGACCACCCCTACCTGCGCCCCGGCGACGTGGTCGAGCTGTCCATCGACCGCCTCGGCGCCCAGCACCAGACCTTCGAGCAGGCATGAGAGGAACCAGCATGCCCGCCCCCACCGCGCGCATCACCGACCTGCAGACCTTCGACATCCGCTTCCCCACCTCCCGGGAACTGGACGGCTCCGACGCCATGAACCCCGACCCCGACTACTCCGCCGCCTACCTGATCCTGCACACCGACGCCGAGGACGGACTGCAGGGCCACGGCTTCACCTTCACCATCGGCCGCGGCAACGACGTCCAGGTCGCCGCCATCAACGCCCTGCGCACCCACGTCATCGGCCTACCCGTGGCCGAGCTGTGCGCAGACCCCGGCACCCTGAACCGGGCCCTGATCGGAGACAGCCAACTACGCTGGCTCGGCCCGGAAAAAGGCGTGATGCACATGGCCATCGGCGCCGTCATCAACGCCGTGTGGGACCTGGCCGCCAAACGCGCGAACAAACCCCTGTGGAAACTCCTCGCCGACGCCGACCCCGCCTGGCTCGTCTCCCAAGTCGACTTCCGCTACCTCACCGACGCCCTCACCCCCACCCAAGCCCTGAACCTGCTCCAACGCGGCCAAGCCGGACGCGCCCAACGCGAACAGGACCTCCTGGCAACCGGCTACCCCGCCTACACCACCTCCCCCGGCTGGCTGGGCTACACCGACACCAAACTCACCCGCCTGGCCAAACAAGCCGTCACCGACGGCTTCACCCAGATCAAACTCAAAGTCGGCGCCGACCTGGCCGACGACACCCGCCGCCTCAGCGCCGCCCGCACCGCCGTGGGCCCGCACATCCGCATCGCGATCGACGCCAACCAGCGCTGGGACGTGGACCAGGCCATCGAATGGACCCGCGCCCTGGCCCCCCACGACCCCTACTGGATCGAAGAACCCACCAGCCCCGACGACATCCTGGGCCACGCCGCCATCCACACCGCCATCGCCCCCATCCGCGTCGCCACCGGCGAACACGTCCACAACCGCATCATCTTCAAACAACTCCTCCAAGCCGGCGCCATCGACATCCTGCAGATCGACGCCGCCCGCGTCGGCGGCGTCAATGAAAACCTCGCCATCCTGCTCCTCGCCGCCCACTACAACATCCCCGTCTGCCCCCACGCCGGCGGGGTGGGACTGTGCGAACTGGTCCAACACCTGTCCATGTTCGACTACCTCGCCCTCTCCGGAACCACCCACGACCGCGTCATCGAATACGTCGACCACCTCCACGAACACTTCCTCGCCCCCGCCACCATCCGCAACGGCCACTACCAAGCCCCCCAAACCCCCGGCTTCTCCGCCCAGATGCACCCCGACACCCTGGTCCAATTCGCCTACCCCCACGGCACCTTCTGGGCCGCGGACTTCGCCACTCAGAACCCTCAGAACCCTCAGAACGCCCAGACCGCTCCGAAGGAGGATGCTGCCGTATGAAACGACTTCACCGGACTGCGTGCCCTGGTCACCGGCGGTGCCTCCGGCATCGGACTGGCCACCGCGCTGCTGCTCGCCGAGCGGGGCGCCGAGGTCGCCGTGCTCGACCTCGACCCCTCCGGCGTGGAGAAGCCGCTGCACGGGCTGCGCGCCGATGTCGGCGACGACAGCTCGGTGCGCGCCGCCGTGGGCGAGGCGGTGGAACTGCTCGGTGGGCTGGACATCCTGGTCAACAACGCCGGGATCGGGGCGATCGGCACCGTCGAGGACAATCCCGACGAGCAGTGGCACCGGGTGCTGGACATCAATCTGCTCGGCATCGTCCGCACCACCCGCGCCGCGCTGCCGCACCTGCGGAACTCCGCGCACGCGGCGATCGTCAACACCTGCTCCATCGCCGCCACCGCCGGGCTGCCGCAGCGCGCGCTCTACTCGGCGACCAAGGGGGCGGTGCTGTCGCTGACCCTGGCCATGGCCGCCGACCACGTCCGCGAGGGCGTCCGGGTCAACTGCGTCAACCCCGGCACCGCGGACACGCCCTGGGTGGGCCGGCTGCTGGACGCCGCCACCGACCCGGAGGCCGAGCGCGCCGCCCTGAACGCCCGTCAGCCCCTGGGCCGACTGGTCACCGCCGAGGAGGTCGCCGCCGCGATCGCCTACCTGGCGAGCCCGGCCGCGGCCTCGGTCACCGGCACCGCCCTGGCCGTCGACGGCGGTATGCAGGGCCTGCGGCTGCGCCCGGTGGAAGGATAGCCGCCATGCAGACCACGACCCTGGGCCGCGGCAGTACCCCGGTGACCCGGCTGGCCTTCGGCGGCGCCACGCTGGGCAATATGTATGTGCCCGTCAGCGACCACGAGGCGACCGCCGTCGTCGACGCGGCCTGGGACAGCGGCGTCCGCACCTTCGACACCGCCCCGCACTACGGCCTCGGCCTGTCCGAGCGCCGGCTCGGGGCGGCGCTGAGCGGGCGTCCCCGGGCCGAGTACACCCTCTCCACCAAGGTCGGCCGCCTGCTGGAACCGGTCGCCGAGGTCAGCGGCGACGACCTGGCCAACGGGTTCGCGGTGCCGGCCACCCACCGCCGGGTCTGGGACTTCAGCGCCGAGGGTGTGCTGCGCAGCGTCGAGGACAGCCTGGACCGGCTGGGCCTGGACCGGATCGACGTGGTCTATCTGCACGACCCGGACCACCACGCCGCCCAGGCGCTGGACGAGGCCTACCCGGCGCTGGAGAAGCTGCGCGCCGAGGGCGTGGTCGGCGCGATCGGGGCGGGCATGAACCAGTCGGCGCTGCTGACCCGCTTCGTCCGGGAGACGGACGTGGACGTGGTGCTGCTGGCCGGCCGCTACACCCTGCTGGACCAGGACGGCCAGACCGAGCTGCTGCCCGAGGCCCAGCGGCGGTCGGTGTCGGTGGTGGTCGGCGGGGTGTTCAACTCCGGTCTGCTGGCCGATCCCAAGCCGGGGGCGACCTTCGACTACGCCGCCGCGCCGGACGAGCTGCTGCAGCGTGCGCTGCGGATCAAGGCGGTCTGCGAACGCCACGGCGTGCCGCTGCGCGCCGCCGCCCTGCAGTTCCCCTTCGGGCATCCGGCGGTCAGCAGCGTGCTGGTCGGGATGCGCTCCGTCGCCGAGGCCCGTGACGCGGCCGCGATGCTCCAGCACCCCGTTCCCTCCGCCCTGTGGGCCGAGCTGCGCGGCGAGGGCCTGCTGACGGCCCAGGAGGCGCCGGTATGCGGGTAGCGCTCTTCATCACCTGCTTCAACGACACCCTCTACCCGGACACCGGCAAGGCGGTGGTGCGGCTGCTGGAGCGGCTCGGGCACACCGTGGAGTTCCCGCAGGCGCAGACCTGCTGCGGGCAGATGCACTTCAACACCGGCTACCGCCCGAGGCGCTGGGCCTGGTGCGCGGCTTTGCCGAGGCCTTCGCCGGCTACGACGCCGTGGTCAGCCCGTCCGCGTCCTGCACCGGCATGGTGCGCGACAACCACGCCCTGCTGACCGGGGTGGAGCCGCCGAAGGTCCATGAGCTGTCGGAGTTCCTGGTCGACGTGCTGGGCGTGACCGACGTCGGCGCGTACTACCCGCACCGGGTCACCTACCACCCGACCTGCCACTCGCTGCGGATGCTGCGGGTCGGCGACAAACCGCTGCAACTGCTGCGCGCGGTCAAGGGGATCGACCTGGTCGAGCTGCCGGACGCGGACTCCTGCTGCGGCTTCGGCGGGACCTTCGCGCTCAAGAACGCCGACACCTCGTCGGCGATGCTGGCCGACAAGATGACCTGCGTGCGGAGCACCGGGGCGGAGACCCTCTGCGCCGCCGACAACTCCTGCCTGATGCACATCGGCGGCGGACTGTCCCGGATCCAATCAGGTGTGCGTACCCTGCACCTGGCTGAGATCCTCGCCGCGACGGAGGGCGATCCCGTATGACCACCACCCCCAACGGCCTGGTCTGGCTGGACACTCCCGCCTTCCCGCAGGCTGCCAAGGTCGCGCTGGCCAACCCCCAGCTGCGCAGCAATCTGCGCCACGCCACCGCCACCATCCGCGACAAACGCCTCGCGGTCACCGGCGAACTGTCCGACTGGGAGCAGCTGCGCGACGCCGGAGCCGCGCTCAAACGCCGCACCCTGCGCCATCTGGACCGCTACCTGCTGGAGTTGGAGGAGTCGGTCACCAGGGTCGGCGGGACGGTGCACTGGGCCGCCGACGCCGCCGAGGCCAACCGCATCGTGGCCGACCTGGTCCGCGCCACCGGGGCGGACGAGGTGGTCAAGGTCAAGTCGATGGCCACCCAGGAGATCGGCCTGAACGAGGCGCTGGCCGCCGAGGGCATCGCCGCCTATGAGACCGACCTGGCCGAGCTGATCGTCCAGCTGGGCGACGACCGCCCGTCACACATCCTGGTCCCGGCGATCCACCGCAACCGGGCCGAGATCCGTGAGATCTTCCAGCGTGAGATGGGCAGTTGGGGCCGTCCGGCGCCGAAGGACCTGACCGACGAGCCGCGGGCGCTCGCGGAGGCGGCCCGGCTGCATCTGCGGGAGAAGTTCCTCCGCGCCCGGGTCGCGGTCTCCGGGGCGAACTTCGCCATCGCCGCCACCGGCACCGTCGGGGTGGTCGAGTCCGAGGGCAACGGCCGGATGTGCCTGACCCTGCCGGAGACCCTGATCACCGTGATGGGCATCGAGAAGGTGCTGCCCGACTGGTCAGACCTGGAAGTCTTTCTGCAGCTGCTGCCGCGTTCCTCCACCGGCGAGCGGATGAACCCCTACACCTCCACCTGGACCGGCACCACCCCCGGTGACGGGCCGCAGGACTTCCACCTGATCCTGCTGGACAACGGCCGCACCGCCACCCTGGCCGACACCGTCGGCCGCCAGGCGCTGGCCTGCATCCGCTGCTCGGCCTGCCTCAATGTCTGCCCGGTCTACGAGCGCACCGGCGGCCACGCCTACGGCTCGGTCTACCCGGGGCCGATCGGCGCCGTGCTGACCCCGCAGCTGGTCGGTGTGGAGCATGCCGCCTCGCTGCCCTTCGCCTCCACCCTCTGCGGCGCCTGCTACGACGCCTGCCCGGTGAAGATCAATATCCCCGAGGTGCTGGCCCATCTGCGCGCCGAGGTGGTGGAGCACAAACGCGCCGCGCACCGGCTGCCCACCCCCGAGGCCCTGGTCATGCGCGCCGCGGCCGGCGTCCTGGCCACGCCCGGCCGGCTGGCCACCGCGCAGAAGGCCGCCAGGCTGGGCAGCCATCTGCTGGCCCGCAAGGGCCGGATCGGCCGGCTGCGGATGCTGCCAGGGCCGCTGAGCGGCTGGTCCGCCACCCGCGACACCCCTCAACCACCGCCCGAGACCTTCCGCGCCTGGTGGACCCGCACCCACCCGGTATCCACCCCGGCATCCAACCCGGCCTCCACCCCGGGAGAGCAGCCATGAGCACCCGAGACACCGTCCTGGCCCGTATCCGCACCGCCCTGGGCGACGTGCCGTCCGCAGAGTCCGCAGCGGATGTCGCCGTACCCCGCGGCTATCTGCGCAGCCACGCCGATTCCGACGTGGTGTCACTGTTCGCGGAGCGGGTCGCCGACTACCGGGCCCGGGTGGTCCGGACCGACGCCGAGCAGGCGCAGGCCGTCATCGCCGCGCTGCTGGCCGAACGCGGCGTCCGCACGCTGGTGGTGCCGCCCGGCTTCCCGCCGGAGCTGCTCCCCGGCGGTGACTGGGAGCAGCTGTCGGACCAGCCCCCGCTCGGCGTCCAGGCCCTGGACGCCGCCGATGCCGTGCTGACCACCGCCGCCCTGGGCATCGCCGTGACCGGCACCCTGGTCCTGGACACCGGCCCCGGACAGGGCCGGCGCACGCTGACCCTGCTGCCGGACTACCACCTCTGCGTCATCCGCGAGGAGCAGATCAGCGGCGACGTCCCCGACGCCCTCGCCCTGCTGGACCCGGCCCGCCCGCTGACGTTCATCTCCGGCCCCTCCGCCACCAGCGACATCGAGCTGGACCGGGTGGAGGGCGTGCACGGTCCCCGCACCCTGCATGTGGTCATCGTCGCCGCATCCGCTCCCACATCCGCTTCCACCAGCCAGGAGCCTTGAGCCGGCCATGAGCACACCGACCGTCGACGCGCACCACCACCTCTGGGACCTCTCGGTCCGGGACCAGGACTGGATCACCGGCCCGGAACTCGCCCCGCTGCGCCGCAGCTTCGCGCTCGCGGAGCTGGAGCCGCAGGCCGCCGCCGCCGGGATCCAGGCCACCGTTCTGGTGCAGACGATCACCGTGGCCGCCGAGACCCCCGAGTTCCTGGCCGTGGCCGCGGACAGCCCCCTGGTCGCCGGAGTGGTGGGCTGGACCGATCTGACCGCCCCCGACGTCGCCGACACCCTGGCCGCCCTGCGCCGACTACCGGGCGGGGAGCACCTGGTGGGCATCCGGCACCAGGTCCAGGGCGAACCCGACCCGGACTGGCTGCGCCGCCCCGACGTCCAGCGCGGGCTGGCCGCGGTCGCCGCCGCCGGGCTCAGCTACGACCTGCTGGTCCAGGCCCACCAGCTCCCGGCCGCCGTCGCCGCGGCCACCGCGCTGCCGCAGCTGACCTTCGTGCTGGACCACCTCGGCAAACCCCCGGTCAGCTCAGGGGAGTTGGAGCCCTGGGCGGGGCAACTGCGGGCCCTGGCCGCCCTGCCGAACACGGTCTGCAAGCTCTCCGGTCTGCTCACCGAGGCCGACTGGGCGCACTGGACCCTCGCCGACCTGCGCCCCTACACCGACACCGCGTTGGACGCCTTCGGCCCCGACCGGCTGATGTTCGGCTCCGACTGGCCGGTCAGCACCCTCGCCGCCGGCTACCAGCAGAGCGTCGACACCGCCCGCGCCCTGACCAGCACGCTCAGCCCGGCCGAACAGGCGGCGGTCTTCGGCGGAACGGCAGCCCGGGCCTACCGGCTGTTTCAGACGGAGGCCTGAGCCGGGTCCACGTCCGGTCCCGCCTCGTCGGAAGGCGGTCGCATCGCCCAGCGGATGGTGCGGATGACCGCCTGCCCCACGATCGGCGCGGCGACGGCCTCGACCGGCCACCCGGGCAGGCCCAGCGGCTGCCGGGCCCAGCGCGGGAGCAGGTCGGTGGCCGCCGCCGCCAGGCCCGCATAGGCCGGCAGCGCGACCACCGGGAGCGGCGGGTGCAGCAGCAGGAAGCGGGTGGCCTCCCGCGAGCCGCGGGTGGCCTGGAGCTCGGGCCGGTAGTCCGCCAGCCGCGCGGCCAGCTCGGCCACGGTCCGCGGCGGATCACTCACCCCGAGCCGCTCGGCGATCTCCGCGGTGTCGGCGACGTAGCCGTCGCAGCCGGCCCGGTCCAGCGGGGCGGCGCCGTAGCGCTGGTGCGCCCTGAGGAAGCTGTCGACCTCCGCCACATGCACCCATTCCAGCAGGTGCGGATCGGACGCGTGATAGGGACGGCCCTCGTCGGTGGTGCCGCGCACCTTCTCGTGGACCGCGCGCACCCGCTCGGTCACGCTCTCGGCGTCGGCGGCGGTGCCGAAGGTGGTGGTCGCCAGGAAGGTGCTGGTCCGCTGCAGCCGCCCCCAGGGGTCGCTGCGATAGCCGGAGTGCGCCGCCACCGCGGCCATCGCCAGCGGGTGCAGCGACTGCAGCAGCAGGGCGGCCAGGCCGCCGACGAACATCGAGGCGTCCCCGTGCACGGTCCTGATCGGCCGGTCGGCGGCGAACCAGCGGGGCCCGGGGGTGTCATGGATCCGGCTGCGGGTGTCCGGCCCGGTCGGACCGGCCACCCGTTCGAACAGCGCCCGCCCGAGCTGCGCCCGGACGTAGGGCAGACCGGGCAGCGCGGAAAGGGAGGGCAGGGAGGACATCGAGGGCAAGGGGGGCAGTCCGGGCAAGGAGACCATGGTCCGAGTATCCCCCGCCCTGCTCCGCGCGGCGGTGACCCGGTCGGCTGGGTACGTTGGGAAGATCTTCGCCACCCACGCCACATGCCGAAGGGAGGGACCGTGCCGGACGAGGACCCCGGTCTGAGCACAGGCGCGGTGGCCCGCCTGCTGGGCGTCAGCGCGGCCACCGTACGCAGCTGGGAGCGCCGCTACGGCATCGGCCCGGCCGGGCGGGGGGCGGGGCAGCACCGGCGCTACCACCACCGCGATGTGGACCGGCTGGCCCATATGTGCCGGCTGACGTCCCAGGGGATCCCGCCCGCCGAGGCCGCTCGGCTCGCCGTGGCGCCGCTGCCGCCGGACGCGGCTCCTGACGCCACGCCCGCCGCCGCGCCGCCCCGGGTTCCTGCCGACAGCAGTGGCGCCGCGTGCCGGGGCCTGGCCCGCGCCGCCGTGCGCCTGGACGCGGTCGCGATGGAGCACATCCTCGCCGAGAGCCTCGCCGACCGGGGTGTCGTCGACACCTGGGAGCAGCTGGCCGCCCCGGTGCTGCGCTCGGTCGGCAAGAAGTGGGCCGGTTCCAACGGCCGCTATGTGGAGGTCGAGCACCTGCTCTCGGCCACCATCAGCCGTTCGCTGCACCGGGCAGGGCCCGCCACCGCCGCGCAGATCTTCGTGGGACCGCCGCCGGGACTGGTCCTGCTCGCGGGCAGCCCCTCCGACCTGCACACCCTTCCGCTGGACGCGCTGCACGCGGCCCTGCTCGAATCCGGCGCCCCGGTGCTGATGCTGGGCGCGTCCGTTCCGGCGGACGCGCTAGCCTCGGCCGCCGACCGCTGCGACACCCGAGCGGTCGTCGTCTGGAGTCAGCACCGGCCCACCGCCGACCCGGGCCAACTGGCCGAGCTGACCACCCGGCTCCGGGGGCCGGCCGGAGCCCGCCGGAGCCTGCGGGTCCATGCGGCCGGGCCCGGCTGGCACGGCGTGCCGTTGGCCCCCGACGTCCTGCGGCTGACGGACCTGCGCTCCGCCGTGACCCAGCTCGGCCGACCGGGCCCGGCGGACTTCTGACGCCCGATCAGGGAGCGGAGCCGTCCACCGGCCCGAGCAGGCCGACCTCCGGGCGCAGACCGGGCGGCTCGATCAGGGCCGCCACCGCGTCTCGCGGCGGCAGCAGGATCCCGTCGGGCGAGGGCTCCCGCTCCTTGCGCCGCGCCCCCAGGATGAACGCCAGGATCAGCACCCCGACGACGATCACGCCGACCACGACGCCACCGCCCAGTGCCCCTGCTTCGGTGAAACCCGATGCCATCTCGAACATGAGCGCACTCCTTGTCTCGAAAGCCACTGACCGGTCGGTGTAGCCATGGCCGGTCGGTCTAACCGGCGAAGATCCTCGCGATCATGAAACCCGCGGTGAAGAGGGCGACCAGGGCGACAGCTGTCAGCCCCGCCCAGGTCCACCACTCGTCGTGCGCGGGATGCGGATCCCGGGTGGAGATGCTCAGGCCGGTGGACGACTCGCACTCCGGCGTCTCCGTGGGCGCGGGCCCCCTGGCGGGGATGCCGCCCGGGGTCAGGAAAGAGCTGGTGGACATGGGAACCTCCCGGTCTTCAGCGGTACCTCTCCAGCCTCCCCCCCGGCCCGCCCGGACCGCAGTCCGCAGCGTTTCCGCACAACTACGCGACCACCTGTGTCCAGCGTCGCCGGGACGGCGGTATCCGGCCCGGCTCTGGGTAGTCGCCCCTCACTGGTACCGCCGACAGCCCTCCCCCGGGCCGAACACTTACGGAGCGTCATGTTCACTACGGTCTCCCGGCGGCTGCAGCGCAGCGCCCGGAAAGCCTTCGGGTGGAAGCGGCTGCGGCCCGAGCAGCTGCTGGCCATGAAGGCGGTCATGGAGCGGCGGGACACCCTGGTGGTGATGCCCACCGGCGCGGGCAAGTCCGCGGTCTACCAGGTGCCGGGGCTGCTGCTGCCGGGGCCGACCGTGGTGGTCTCGCCGCTGATCGCCCTGCAGCGGGACCAGGTGCTGGGCCTGCTGCGCCGCAACGGCCCGGACGCGGCGGCGGTGAACTCCACCCAGACCGCCGGCGAGAACGAGGCGGTGTGGGACCGGATCAGCGAGGGGGACATCGACTTCCTGTTCCTGGCCCCCGAGCAGTTGGCCAAGGACGAGGTGATCGAGCAGCTCGCCGCCGCCCGTCCGGCCCTGTTCGTGGTCGACGAGGCCCAGTGCGTGTCCTCCTGGGGGCATGACTTCCGCCCGGAGTACCTGCAGCTGCGGCATGTGGTGGACCGGATCGGACGCCCGCCGATCCTGGCGCTGACGGCCAGCGCCGCCGCCCCGGTCCGGGCCGACATCATCGCCCAGCTCGGCATGCGGGACGTCCGCGAGATCGTCACCGGTTTCGACCGGCCCAACATCAGCCTTGAGGTGATCCCCTTCCAGGACGCCGCGGTCAAGCGCCGGGCGGTGCTGGAGCGGGCCGCCGCCGAGCCCAAGCCCGGCCTGGTCTACGCCGCCACCCGCCGCGACGCCGAGGACTACGCCCGGGAACTGGCGGAGCTGGGCCTGGACGCCGCCGCCTACCACGCGGGCCTGCGCGCGGCCGAGCGCACCGAGGTGCACGACCGGTTCCTGGCCGGCGGTCTCGATGTGGTGGTCGCCACCTCGGCCTTCGGCATGGGCATCGACAAGCCGGACGTCCGCTTCGTGCTGCACGCCTCAGTGCCCGGCTCGCTGGACGCCTACTACCAGGAGATCGGCCGGGCCGGACGGGACGGCCTCCCGTCCCGGGCGATCCTCGCCTACCGCACCCAGGACCTCGGCATGCAGCGGTTCTTCGCGGCCGGACGCCCCGACCCGGACACCGTGACCCAGGTCGCGCAGACCCTGAAGAACCACCGCACCCCGGTCTCCCCCACCGAGCTGCGCGAGGAGACCCAGCTCACCGCCAGCCGGCTGACCGCGGTCGTCAATCTGCTGGAACAGGTGGACGCGGTCAGCACCACCGCGGACGGCGACCTGGAGTCGGTCAGCGGCATCAGCGCCCAGCGCGCCGCCAAGGAGGCGGTCCAGCTCGGCGACGCCCGCCAGCAGTTGGAGCGCTCCCGGGTCGACATGATGCGCGGCTACGCGGAGACCGCGGGGTGTCGGCGGCGGTTCCTGCTGGGCTACTTCGGCCAGGCCCTGGACGACCCCTGCGGGACCTGCGACCGGTGCGAGTCCGCCGAACTCACCGAGGAGGGCCGGCCAGGGAACCTGACCGATGTGCTGGCCGGCACCGGCAGCAGCATGGCGCCGCCGCCCGCGCCGAGCGTCCCGCACCCGTTCGCGCCCGGGGCCCGGGTCACCCACGGGCACTGGGGCAGCGGCGCGGTGATGAGCGAGGAGGAGGGCCGGCTCACCGTCCTGTTCGAGACCGTGGGCTACCGCACCCTGGCCCTGGACGTGGTGCTGGCGAACGACCTGCTCACCGTCGCCGGCCAGGACTGACACCGGGGCGGCCGAGCGGGGGCCGTCCCATCATGGGACGGCCCCCGCTCGACGTTCTGCCCGCTCAGCGGGTCGCGATCTGCCAGACGATCACCAGTCGGGGCTGCTCCAGCACCACCCAGGAGAAGACCATCCCGGGCAGCAGCTCGGCGTGCCGACCGGGGCCGTAGATCGTCCCCTGGGCCAGCGCCGTCTCGTCCGAGAGCTGCTCCAGTGCTTCCTGGATCAGCGGCTGGCGCTCGGACCCGTAGGCCCCCAGCTCCATCGAGACCTCCACGGTGGTGGTCACCCTGAACCCGCTCACTCGCTCACATCCTCATTGTCTGTCCAGGCATACCCGGTGGCCCGATCCGGCGAACGGGTCGTGCTGTCTGCCGTTCCGGGTCTAGTGGTTGCCGCTGCGGGCCCGGGCCCCGCGCTGGTTGCGGCGCTTGAGCGCGCGGCGGTCCTCCTCGGTCATGGCGCCCCAGATGCCGGATTCCTGGCTGGTCTCCATGGCCCACTGCCGACAGGTGTCCAGCACCGGACAGCGACGGCAGACCGCCTTGGCCAGCTCCACCTGGAGCATCGCCGGACCGGTGTTGCCGACCGGGAAGAAGAGTTCCGGGTCCTCGGTACGGCAGGCCGCTCGGTCACGCCAGTCCATCGGGCTCTCCATTCATCCGGGGGATCGATCACAGGCTGATCACTGGCACCTGTCCCCCTTGCCGGAGCGGAAACCCGGTCGACGGCGGTCACCCTGGTCATCCGAGGTCACCCCCAGTGGTTGGCGTCCCCGCCCAGCCACTCCACGCTGCCGTCGGCCTTGAGATCCAGGTCCATCAGGCCGGCCCGGCGGCAGATCTCGGCGACATCGGCGAAGGAATGCGCCTGGCCGACCGGGAAGCCCAGAATGTCGACGCCGCGGAACGGCGGATCGTCCTGGACCAGCGGATGGACGACGACGTGCGCGTGGTGGTGCCCCAGATCGATCTGCTCTCCGTTGTCAGTCATGCCCCGCGCCTGCCCTGTTCGCAGCGAAGAAGGCCAGGACCGGGCGGACGGAAGCAGGCGCTGATCGTCTTTCCGTTCGACCGGGTGTGGGCCTCCCACCGGTCGGCCAGGGCGTCCACGATCACCATGCCCCGCCCGGACGTGCTCTCATCGTCGGCGGCACGCGGAGCGGGCAGGTCGGTGGAGGAGTCGCTGACACTGACATGGAGGCAGGTCCGGTCCCAGGTCAGGACCACCTGGGCATTGCTGTGCGCGTGGACGTGGGCGTTGGTGATCAGCTCACTGACGGTCAGCAGCACGTCGTCGACCGTCTCCGGCGCTGCCACCGTCCAGCCGAGGGTCTCCAGATGGCTCAGCGCCCAACGCCGGCCTGCCTGGACCCCGCTCTCCACCGGGAAGGACCGTGCCCACCCTGTCGCCTTGATGGACGATTCGCTCATTAGCCCGATTCCCCCTTCTGTGGTCATCGGGAACACGCCTACCCGCGCACAGCCGGAGCATCCTGCCCTCCAGGTCCAGCCGGGCCCAGCCGTGGGTCGGCGCCGGCTAGGCGCCCCGGTTCCCGCCGGCTCGCAGCGTGCTGAAAACGTGGGCGGTGTCGTTGTACTCGCGCCCTCGCCTGATTCTCGCGCCCTCGAATTCGAAGTAGACATGGTAGAGATTGTTGAAGGTTTTTCCCTCGACAGTTCTGGCGAAGCTCTCGAGTTGGACGGCGATCTTGTTGTCCTCGGCGACCATCTCGCCGATCTCGAATCTGATTCCGCCGTCGAGGCGTGTTTTGATCCATTCGAGACCTGCTGCGAACGCGGGCATCCGCAACGTTTGGCGCGTCGTCGGATACCAAAAGGTCGCGTCATCGTGGAACAGCGCGACAGCACCGGCGACATCTCCGGCTGAGAAGCGATCGAAGAACTGCCGCACGCTTTGCCTGTTGGCCTCAAGGGTCGTCGCCTGCATGACGTCTCCATTCACTCGCACGGTGGTGTGTCCAGCCACCCTCGCGTCTCCCGCCAGGGGAGAGTCAAGCCCGCTTGTGGTTGTCGCCGTCGACTTGACTCTCCCGGCGGGGGAGGGTCGATGCTGGTTGTCGTGAACCGTTTGCAGATCGGAGCCTTCTCCAGGCTGACTCATCTCAGCGTCAAGACGTTGCGCTACTACCACGAGATCGGTCTCCTGGAACCGGCCGCGGTGGACTCGGTCAGTGGATATCGCTATTACCTGACGGGCCAGGCCGAGACGGCGCAGTTGGTACGGCGCCTCCGCGATCTGGAGATGCCCGTCGCTGATGTCAAGGCCGCCCTGGCCGCGCCCGATCAGGCCGCCCGCGACCGGATACTGGCCAGGCACCTGGACCGGCTCCGTCAGCAGTTGCGCCAGACCGAAGCCGCGGTCGACTCGCTGCGGAGCATGTTGGACGGATCGCCGCGCCCCATCCAGGTCGCGGAGCGGGAGCTGGCGGCCGCCCTGACCCTCTCGGTCTCGGCTGACGTCGCCCGGGCCGATCTCGGCGCCTGGTGGCGCGCGGGTCTGCGAGGACTGCTCGCCGTCGCGGCGGAGGCCGGCATTCAGGCGGCCGGTCCGGCCGGCGGCGTGTACGAGGACAGCCTGTTCACCGACGACCGGGGCAGGGCGCGGGTCTACCTGCCCGTCCAGGACATCGCGCGGGCCTCCGGCTCGGAGTGCCTCTTCGATCTGCCGGCGGGACGGTACGCAGTCGCCGGCTACGACGGCCCCCACTCCGAAGCCGACCGGGTCTACGCCGCGCTCGGCACCTACGCCGCGCAGAGCGGTCGCGACGCCGCCGGGCCGGTGCGCGAGCACTACCTCACCGGCCCGCTCGACACGCCCGACCGGAGCGAATGGCGCACAGAGCTCTGCTGGCCGCTGTCGCGCCAGCGGGGTTTGCTGTCGCGCCAGCGGGGTTCGCTGTCGCGCTAGCGGGGGTCGGGGATCCGCAGCGCGAGCAGTACGACGTCGTCGTCGGACTCGGGGGCGGTGATCCGGTCGGCGAGCTGCCCGAGCAGCTCGGGCAGCGGGACGGCCGGGTCGGCGCCGGCCAGCAGCTCGGCGGTGCGGGTGATGGCGATGTCCAGGTCCTGGCCGCGGCGTTCGATCAGGCCGTCGGTGTAGAGCAGCAGCGTGGAGCCCGGGGCCAGCAGCAGCCGGTGGTCCCGCCGGGTCCCCGGGTGGAACCCGTAGTGCAGCAGCACCCCGTGGTCGTTCAGCCGGCGTACCGTGCCGTCGGGCCGCAGCAGCAGCGGTGGCGGGTGTCCGGCGTTGGTCCAGGTCAGGTCCCAGCCCCGGCCGGCCGGGTCGGGGTGCAGATGGGCGTGCACCAGCGTCCCGGAGGCCTCCAGGGGCAGGGTGCGGCAGGCGTGTTCCAGGGCGGTCAGCGCCGCGGCGGGGCCGTGGCCGTTGTGGATCAGGGCGGCCTGCCGCAGCATGCTGCGGATCTGCCCCATCAGCGCGGCGGCGTGGATGTCGTGGCCGGTGATGTCACCGACCGTGATCGCCAGGCCCGACGGACGGTCAGCGGTGGCGTGCGGCAGCGGAAAGGCGTCGTACCAGTCGCCGCCGACCATGTCGGCGCTGGACGCGGCCCGGTACAGGGCCGCCAGCTCCAGCCCCGGCACCACCGGCAGCGCGCTGAGCATGGCCCGCTGCAGCTGGTGCGCGACCTGGATCCGCTCGTCGAGGAAGACCGCGCGCTCCAGGGCCTGCGCGGTGTACCCGGCGATGCTGGTCAGCACCGAGGCCTCGGTCAGGTCCACCTGGTGCGGGGTGTTCCAGCCCAGGGCCAGCACGCCGACCGGACCGCGGGCGCCGGTCAGCGGCAGGCACACGGCCGAGGCGATGCCCAGCGCGTCGAACGCCGCCACCGCGGCGGGCCCGTACTCGGCGGCCAGGTGCTCCCGGTCCGGGACGGTGACCATCCGGCGCTCGCGCAGGGCCCGGGCCGCGGCGAAGTCGGCGCTGACCCGGGTGAACTCGTCGTCCGTCTCGACCACCCGGGGGGTACGGGTGTCCGGCACCCGGCGCAGCAGGTCGCCCTCCAGCAGCTGCAGGCCGACGTAGGAGGGCTTGAGATCGCCGCTGACCAGATCCCTGACCCGCATCCGGACCTGGTCCACGCTCCAGGTCCCGGTCAGTTCCTGGGCCGCGCGCAGCAGCAGCTCGGCGCTGGCCAGGGCCTGCCGGGCCTGCCCGGCCAGGTCCTGGGCGCTCTGCTGCGCGGTGGTGGCGTGCAGCGAGGCGATCCGCAGCCGCAGTTCGGCCGAGCAGGCCGCGGCCAGGTCCGCCAGATCGGCCAGCTCGCGGTCGGTCCAGGCGCGGACCCCGGTGTCGATCGCGCACAGCGATCCCAGCACATGCCCCTCGGCGTCGGTCAGCGGCATCCCCGCGTAGGCCACCACGCCCAGGTCCGGGATCGCCATGCTGGCGCAGGTCAGGGCGTCGGCCCGGGCGTCGTCCAGGACCAGCGGGCTGCCGGTGGCCACCACGTGCTGGCACAGCGAGTGCGACAGCGGGGTCTGCCGCTGGGTGGCCCAGGGGTCCGCCGCCAGGCCGACCATGCCGGGGAAGACCTGCCGGTCCGGCTCGACCAGCGACACCAGGGCCACCGGCACGTCCACGATCCGGGCCACCAGCCGGGCGAACCGCTCCATGTCCGGATCCGGCGCCGCGGTCAGGCCGGTCTCACGCAGGGCCAGCAGCCGCTCCGGCCCCGAGAGGGGTGCGGGCGCGCTCCCACCGTCCGTGCCCACCTGCTGCCTCCCTGGCATGTCCCATGTCCCGCCCAATGCCCCGTTCCAGAGCACCACATCGTACGGTCAACGGGCCCTGTGCCCGGACCCTCGGCAAGGAGCGGTCGTCATGGCATAGTGCCTCTTCTTGATCCGTTTTCTGGCAACGGTGCCAGATCGCCGAACGGAATCACGGGTGGAGGACTGATGATCACCTGGCCCCAGGCCCGACCCCCGCGGCTGGGCCCGACGCCCTGCGGCGGCTGCGGCGCGGACCACGAGCAGCCCGCCGCGGCGGCGGCCCATAACCCGGCCGCCCGCACCGCCCCCGCCCCCGTGCCTGCTCCCGTGCTGGCCCGTGCCCCCGCTCCTACCCCGTTCCCGCCGGGCAGGACGTCCCCGCGCCCGGTTGAGGCCCGCCCTCAGTCGGCGGTGGTGCCGAGCTTCCCCATCGGCAGCACCGGGCGCCCCCAGGTGCTGGCCAGCACCTGACCCGCCAACAGGTACAGCGCTCCCGCCGCCGCCGCGAGTCCGCTCCAGCCCGCGATCCGGTTCCACACGGTCACCCCGGTGAAGCCGAAGACCGTCATCGCGACGAACACCACCAGCACACAGCTGAAGGTGGTCAGCAGGGCGTAGTGGATCCGGAACGCGGCCAGCCACAGGACAAAGACCACAAATACCCACGGAAGAGTGAACACCCCGGCGGCGGTGCCGCGCACCGACGGGTCCAGGCCCGGCAGCACCCACCGCAGCATCACCGCCTTGGCGCACCAGAACAGCCCGAATCCGCCGAACACCGTCGCATGCCAGGTGTCACCGCGATGGGCCTGGAACAGCCCGGCGATGAGCTGCGCCAGGCCACCGATGAAGAAGCCCACCGGGACCACCTCGGCGGACACGCTCTCCGGGAACACCCCGGCGTCGAGGCCGGTCGCGATGGTGGTGACCACGATGAACCCCACCAGCCCCAAGGGACCCAGCTGCGCCTGGGCGGTGGGCTCCATCCGCCGCACCGACCGGGCCTGCGCCCGCGGCCCGGTCCGCCGCCGGAGCTCCTCCCGACGTGCTCCCCCGCCCCGGCCGCCGTAGCCGCGCACTACCTCGTTCGAACTGCTCATCCCTACGGCCTCCTGCGTCGCGACCCGGCCCTCCTTCCAGCCATACTGATCAACAACGGTCCGCACCGCGACTCCGCACCGCGACTCCGCCACGGGGCCGGAGCCACCCGCGTACCGCCACGGGCACCGACACCGGAGGGCCATGATGCGAGATACCTGCGAAGCCCAGGGAAAGCGGTCATCCGTCTCCTACGACGGCCACCGCGTCACCATCGTCCACAACCGCCTCGGCAGCGCCGGCCGGGGCACCCAGGTCATCCCGGTCGGCCAGGTCACCAGCATCCGCTGGCGCGCCGCTGGGAGGCTGAGCACCGGGTTCCTCCAGTTCACCCTCGCCGGTGCGGTCGAGTACGGCTGCGCGGCGACCTTCAACCAGGCCCAGCAGCCGGCCTTCGAGGCAGTGAAGGCGGCTGTCGAACAGACCCTCGCCGTCCACGGGGACCGGGTCGCCTGACCCGGTCCCGCACAACCGGTCCCGCACGCCCGGTCCCGCGCGGGTCAGTTGACGGGGTCGGAGAAGACCATGCCTCCCAGCGCCAGGCTGCGGCGGGCCGGGGGCACCGGTTCCACCGCGTCGGACGGGGGGCTCTGGAAGGCCGGCCGTCCGATCGGGAGCGGCCTGCGGCTGTCCCCGGCCGGGGCCCCGGCGGCGGGCAGGTCGGCGGGCTCGGCGCCCTCGGCAGGCTCGGAGAAGGCAAAGGCGAAGGCGGGGAGCCCGAGAGGGCGACGTTCAGTCATAGGGTGCAGTGTCCACGACGGACCACCCGCCGTGCGCCACAACCTGCCGTGCACAGGGGTCGGAAAGCTGGACGTCGTCCGGCGCCGCGGCCGGGCCGGGGACGCGGCCCCGGGGCCCGGCCCGCTCCCGGCGGGCCGGAGCGAGCAGGATCGAGGCCGCGGAGACCACGACGAAGGCGAGTCGGATCAGTCCCTGGATCGACGGTGAGTCGACCAGCAGCGCGGTCCCGTAGAGGCTGGCCAGCGCGGTCCAGCTCCACCACGGGACCAGCCGGCGCTGGCCGACGGTGTCCCAGAGCAGCGTGCCCAGCAGGATCGCGGCGGTGTAGTACGTGTAGACGCTGGGGTCCAGCAGGATCCGGGCGTCCGCGCCGAGCAGGACCACGGCGGCCCAGCGTCCCGCAGCACCGCCCAGGTGCCCAGCACCAGCCCGAGGACGGTCTGGGCCGGACGGTCCCACCACGGGGTGGTCGCGCTGTTCACCCCGAGCCAGCGCAGCGCCGAGGCCGGCTGGTTGGGGATGGTGAAGCGGGCCGCGGCCAGGGATTCCAGATTGCCGAGGTAGAACGGCAGCCAGGCCACGCCGACCACGGCGGCCAGGCTCAGCAAGGCGGGACGCCAGGAGGCCCTGGGCAGCGCCAGCAGCAGCGGCAGGAAGTTCAGCGCCCAGGGCTTGGAGTCGATCGCCAGCGCCAGCAGCACCGCGGTGGCGACCGGCCGCTGCTGGACCAGGGTCCGCACCGCCAGGGTGGTGAAGAACAGCGCGAGCACGTCGTCGAGGTGCGCGAAACGGACCGCGACCTCGGTCCACATCGGGATGAACGCCGCGCCCGCTATCAGCACCCGCTGCTGCAGCCGCCGGTGGTTGGTCCCGCTCCCCCGCTGGTGGTCGGCCGCGCTCCGGCCGACCAGCACCAGGATGTACAGGCCGAGCCCGGACATCAGCGCCTCGGCGGCGAGTTCGCCGATCGGTGCCGGCAGGGGCGCGAACAGGGCCGCGGTCAGAAAGCTGACCGGGCCCATCTGCAGCTCCGGATGGTTGGCGTACAGGGCCAGACCGCCGCCGGGGGCGTCCCCGACCAGCAGTTGGCCGCCGGTCCTGACGAAGTGCCAGGACACCCCGCCGTGCCGGGCGACCACGGCGAACCAGATCAGGGCCCACAGCCCGAGCAGCAGATGGTGCCGACGCACGACGGCCCAGGTCCGGCGGGGCGTCGCGCTCGCGCCGGGATTGTCTGTGTCGTGCATATGCCTCTCCTGTGATCTGCCGGTGATCATGGCAGAGCCAGGTAAGAGGCCGACGTGACGGCGGCAGCAGACCGATCAGCTGCGCCGTGCTCGCAGCAGCAGAAGCAGGAGGAGCGAAAGCCCGATCAGTCCGGCGAGGCCGGCGGCCGGACCGATGACCACGCCGCTGCGGTCGGTGCTGGTGCGGCCCGTGCTGGTGCGGCTCAGGCCCGCGGCGGGGCCGCCCATGGCCGTAACAAGTCTCATACCGGGAGCCTGCCCAGAGCCCGCGCCGGTAGGCGGACACCCCGGGCCGCGAACATGTTCGAAGCTTCAGTCCGCGGCCGGGACGGGCTCCCGTGGACGCTCCTCCGCCTCCCGCAGGCCGAGCACCCGGGCCAGGGTGAGCACGCCCTCGTCGAGCCGCTGCAGATGCCGCACCACCCGCAGCCCGACCGTCCGGTCGCGGTCGCGGCCGGTGCCGGTGCCGGTGTCGGTGTCGGCCGCGGTGCCGGCCGCGGGGGCGGCGCGGACCAGGGCCGACATGCTCGGCCCCGTCTCCAGCGCCGGCGAGCCCCGTCCCCCGTCGCGCAGGAACCCGATCAGCGTGTCGATGTTGCGGGCCAGTCGACGCCCGGCCTCGGCCAGCCGCGGGTCGGCGCTGACGCCGAGGCTGCCCGGGACGAGCCCGGCCGTCGCGGCCAGGCTCCGCGAGTGGTAGGCGCAGGTCTCCAGCAGGCCCAGCACGTACCGGGCGCGACGGCGCCGGTCGCGCAGCGGACTGGCCGGGTGGGTCAGCGGCTGGATCGAGGAGCGGAACGCGTCCAGCGCGGTGTCCAGCTCACGGGTGGCGTCGAGCAGGTCGGCGGCCGGCGCGCCGGCCAGCTGCGCCACCGACAGGCTCAGCGCCTGCCGCAGCCGCAGCAGGACGGTCACCAGCTGCTCGTCGGTCCGGCGCCGGGTGTGCACCGGCAGCACCAGCACCGCGGCGACCAGTCCGCAGGCCGCGCCCAGCGCGGTCTCCTCGATCCGCAGCACCAGCACGGCCGCGCTGTAGGTGTGCAGCAGGGTGTAGAGCAGGCCGATCATCGCGGTGACGAAGAACGACATCAGGGTGTAGGACAGCGGCGCGGTGAAGAACATGCCGAAGATGCACAGCACCACCAGCGTGAAGGCGGTCCAGGTGTCGTTCCCGACCAGCGCGGCCAGGCCGACCCCGGCCAGCACGCCGACCACCGTGCCGAGCAGTCGGCGGTAGCCCTTCACCAGGATCTCGCCGAGGGACGAGGTGTTGAGGAACACCACCCAGCAGGTCAGCACCGCCCAGTACCAGCGCTGGCTGGACAGCAGTTCCCCGCCGAGGACGGCCAGCGCCGAGCCGGTGGTGACCTGCCAGGCGGCTCGGGTGGTGGGCCGGTCCAGCCCGGTCTGCTCCGGCGCCTTCTCGTCCTCGGCTGCCAGCAGCAGCTCCTCCACCCCCAGTTCCTCGCGGGAGCGGGAGTCCTCGGGGCTGCCGTCCTCGGCGGCGTCCGGCTCGGCGCCGAAGGCCAGCCGCAGCCCGAGCATGGCCCGGGCGAGGTCGCCGACCGCCCGGTAGACGTCCCGGACCGCGTCGCCGACATCGGGGATCCGCTCGTCGTCGCGGTAGTCGAGCAGCCGGTCGCGGACGGCGGCGAGACCGGTGCCGGCCGGGGCGCCCGGGGCCTCCGGGCCGGTCGCCGACCGTGCCACCAGGAGCCGGAGCCGGTGCAGCTCGCCGCCCAGCCGCACCAGGTCCGGATCGGACGGGGCGGGCTGCGCACCGGCAGGCGTCTGCGGCTCAGGCTGATGAAGCGCGGGAAGGCGGCGAGCGGGACGGTTCAGCTCGGGAAGGTGCAGCGCGAGGGTCATGCCCTGGTCCAGATCGCCGCCGCCACTGGTCCGCACCGCCCGGAGCAGCAGCAGGCCCAGGCGTTCCGCCGCGATCTCCGCCTCCGCGATGCGGCGCTGCAGCACCGAAGCCGCATACGGATCGGGCATGCCGCTCTCCAGCCGGGCCTGGATCATCAGCGCGCACGCGTGCAGCCTGGCGGTGCCCCGCCGCAGCTCACCCTCCGCGCGCTGGGCGGCCGGAGTTCCGACCCCGGCCTCGCCCACGGCCTCCAGGGCGTCCACGACATCCGCGAGCCGGGCCCGGAACGCCCGCCGCAACCGGCCCAGGGTGCGCTCCGGGGTCGCCCGGACCAGGCCGAAGCGCACCAGCGCGGCCACCCCGAAGGCGATGCCGAAGATGCCGTAGATGTGCGGGAGCATCGACGGGGTGACCCGTGCGAACTGCGAGACGAAGAAGAGCTGGAAGGCGATCAGCCCCAGCCCGGTACCGCGCGGGCCGAACCGGCGGACATACACCGCCGTGAAGATCAGCAGCAGGAACACCAGGTCGGCGGCCACCCGGTAGCGGGCCAGCTCGGCGCCCAGGGTGATCACCGCGAAGGCCGTGGGCACCGCGAGCGCCAGGGTGACGGCCTGGTCGCGCGGCTGCGGGTCGCTGATCGCGAACGACGCGACCATGGCGCACATCGCCCCGACCACCAGCAGCGGCACCGCCGTGTGCAGCGCGGCCAGCACCGCCAGCGTCACCACCACCGCACCGACCGTGGTCAGCGCGCTGCTGAGCCGGATCAGTCCCGGATCGGACGCGCTGAACCGGTCCCACAGCCCTTCCCTGACCCCCCGCCACCTCCTGAGCAGCGGTAGCCGTGTCGCCTCCTGCATACAGCCGCCCACACCTTTCAGCCCGCCCGCCGCCACGACGGGCTCCGCCCCTCAATCTGCCCCCGATTTCCCCCGGCACCGGAGAGGCACGAGGAAGAACAGGAAACACGAGCAAGAACAGGAAAGAGCTCTTCACTTCGGCCGGTCGGCGGCCCACTCTCTTCCCATGCGACTGAGCGGACGCACGGCCATCGTCACCGGGGGCTCCCGCGGGATCGGGCTGGCCGTGGCCGGCGGGCTGCTGGCGGCCGGCGCCAATGTGCTGGTCACCGCGCGGGACGGGCGCGGCCTGCAGGAGGCGGTGGCGCGGCTGCGCCAGGAGCGGCGCGCGGGCGGCGGCCAGGTGGCGCACCGCAGCGGCTCGGCCGGCGACCCGCTCGCCACCGCCGAATGGGTCGACACCTGCCTGGACCTCTTCGGCTCGGTCGACTTCGTGGTGAACAACGCCGGGGCGAACCAGCCGCTGAGCCCGGCCGTCGACGGCGACCCCGACACCTGGCTGGACACCTTCGCGGTGAATGTGCACGGCCCGCTGGCCCTGGTCCGTGCGGCCTGGCAGGCCTGGATGCGCGAGCACGGCGGCGCGGTGGTCAATATCGTCACCGAGGGCGTCCACGGCGCGGGCCCGAACCTGGCGGCGTACGAGACCAGCAAGGCGGCGCTGCTGCAGCTGACCCGCCATCTGGCCGCCGAACTGGCCCCCGGGGTACGGGTCAACTCGGTCTCCCCCGGCCTGGTCCGCACCGAACTGGCCCGCCACTACTGGGAACCGGACCAGGAGCGGCTCTCCGCCGCGATCCCGCTGCAGCGCCTGGGCGCCCCCGAGGACATCGCCGAAGCCGTCCTCTGGCTGCTCTCCCCCGCCGCCGCCTGGGTCACCGGCACCGACCTCCTGGTCGACGGCGGCCGCCGGGTCTCCCCCCGACGCTAGCCTCGCGCTGCTGCTGGACCGGCGCCGACCCCGGCCTTGGCAACTTTTGGCAAGCGCTTTCCAGCGCTCCGGTGCGAGATTACAGTCCGGATTCCACCCGTCCACCGATACTCAATCAGTCGCCCGGGAGGCGTCCATGAGTACTCGTTTCCGCGCGATCGCAGCCGCTGCGGTCGCCCTGACCTTAGGCACAGCCGGTTACCTGCAGTCGGCCGACGCGGCCGACACCCCGCCGCCCGCGCAGTACCAGGAGATGCACGCGGACTGCACCGTCAACCACCTGCTGTCGGACGACCCGATCGTGTTCCCCGGGCAGCCCGGCGCCTCGCACAACCACTCGTTCATCGGCAACCCGGCCACCAACGCGTTCTCCACGCCGGACTCGCTGGTCGGCGGGGCGACGTCCTGCGAGGACCCGCTGGACGCCTCGGGCTACTGGTTCCCGACGCTGCTGCAGAACGGCGTCCCGCTGATCCCGGACAAGCCGGTGATCTACTACAAGTCCGGGGTCAAGGACTACCGCACCGTCCAGCCGTTCCCGGCCGGTTTCAAGCTCCTGGTCGGCGACGCCCACAACATGGTCCCGGCGAACTTCACCGGCAACTGGAAGTGCCCCGGCTTCACCGGCACCAACTTCCCCGCGTCCTGCCCGAGCGGCACCTCCCTGGTCGTCCGGCTGCAGGCGCCGAGCTGCTGGGACGGCGTCCACCTGGACTCCGCCGACCACAAGTCCTACATGGCGTGGCCGGTCAAGGGGGTCTGCCCGGCCGACCACCCGGTGCCGCTGCCGATGCTCGAAGCCAAGATCCCCTACCCCTTGGCGAACGGGAACACCAGCGGGCTGGCCCTGGCCTCCGGCCCCGGCTACACGTTCCACTTCGACTTCATGAACGGCTGGAACGCGGCCCGCCAGGCCTCCCTGGTGAGCTACTGCATCAACGGCGGGCGCCAGTGCAACGGCTACGGCGTGGACACCAAGAACCCTTAGGCCGACCGGTCTCAGCCGTGTGCCCTCCGACGGCGGCGCCCCGCCCTCCGGGCGTCGCCCCACCCACCCCGTCAGGGAGACACCATGCGCGTCCCGTTCTTCCGACGCCGGCTCCTGCCCGGCCTCCTCACCGCGGCACTCGCCGCCACCGGCCTGTCCGTCACCGCCGCCGCCACCCCCGCGCACGCGGCCAGCTGCGACACCGCCACCGATGTCGCCCTCAACAAGCCCGCGACCGCCTCCTCGGTCCAGGGCAACAACTACCAGCCCGCCAAAGCCGTCGACGGCGACCTCGGCACCCGCTGGTCGAGCCAGGCCAGCGACCCGCAGTGGCTGCAGGTCGACCTCGGCGCCGGCACCGCGGTCTGCCAGGTGGTCATCAACTGGCAGAGCTCCTACGCCAAGTCGTTCCGGCTGGAGCTGTCCGACGACGGCAGCACCTGGAACCCGCTCTACTCCACCACCGCGAACACCGGCGGCGTGCAGACCGTCAACGCCACCGGCACCGGCCGCTACCTGCGGATGTACGCCACCCAGCGCAACAACGGCTACGGCGACTCCATCAAGGAACTGGTCGTCCACAGCGCGAACGGCACAGGCGGAGGCGGCGGCGGTACCTGCCAGACTCCCCCGCCGGTCTCCCAGGACCTCGGGCCGAAACGTCGTGGTCTTCGATCCGTCGATGTCCAGCGCGTCCATCCAGAGCAAACTGGACGCCATCTTCGCCCAGACCGAGACCGACCAGTTCGGCGACTACCGCTACGCGGTGATGTTCAAGGCCGGCACCTACCACGACATCAAACGTCAACACCGGCTTCTACACCTCGGTGATGGGCCTGGGCCGCAACCCCGACGACGTCACCATCAACGGTGACGTGACCGTCGACGCGGGCTGGCTCAAGGGCAACGCCACCCAGAACTTCTGGCGTTCGATCGAGAACCTGGCGATCACGCCCAGCCACACCGCCGACCGCTGGGCGGTGGCGCAGGGCGCGCCGATGCGCCGGGTGGACATCCACGGCGACCTCAACCTGGCGCCCAGCGGCTACGGTTGGGCCAGCGGCGGCTACATCGCCGACAGCAAGGTCGACGGCTCGGTCGACCCGTACTCCCAGCAGCAGTGGTACACCCGGGACAGCCAGATCGGCGGCTGGGGCAACGGCGTGTGGAACATGACCTTCTCCGGCGTGAAGGGCGCCCCGGCCACCAGTTTCCCCAAGCCCGCGTACACCACCCTGCCGACCACCCCGGTCGTGCGGGACAAGCCCTACCTCTACCTCAACGGCAACGACTACAACGTCTTCGTGCCGAACCTGCGGACCAACGCCTCCGGCACGACCTGGGCGGGCGGTTCGACCCCGGGCACCTCGGTGCCGCTGAGCCAGTTCTACGTCGCCAAGCCCGCCGACTCGGCCGCCACCCTCAACAACGCGCTGGCCTGCGGCCTGAACCTGCTGTTCAGCCCGGGCGTCTACCACCTGAGCCAGACCCTCAACGTGACCAGGCCCGACACCATCGTGCTCGGCATCGGCTACCCGACGCTGATCCCGGACAACGGCGTCAGCGCGATGAACACCGCCGATGTGGACGGGGTCAAACTCGCCGGGCTGCTGTTCGACGCGGGCCCGGTCAACTCGCCGAACCTGCTGCAGGTCGGGCCGGCCGGTGCGACCATCAGCCACGCCGCGGACCCCACCACCGTCCAGGACGTGTTCTTCCGCGTCGGCGGAGCGGGTCCCGGCAAGGTCACCACCGCACTGGTCGTCAACAGCGCCAACACCATCATCGACGACATCTGGGCCTGGCGCGCCGACCACGGCTCCGGGGTCGGCTGGACGGTCAACCCCTCCGACACCGGACTGATCGTCAACGGGGCGAACGTCTCCGCGTACGGCCTGTTCGTCGAGCACTTCGAGAAGTACGAGGTGGTCTGGAACGGACAGGGCGGCCGCACGATCTTCTTCCAGAACGAGATGCCCTACGACCCGCCGAGCCAGGCCGCCTGGCGCAGTGACGCGGGCGGGTACGCGGCCTACAAGGTGGCCGACACGGTCACCTCCCACGAGGCCTGGGGCCTGGGCTCCTACAGCCTGTTCACCACCGATCCGAGCATCGTGGCCGATCGCGGCTTCGAGGCGCCCGACAACCCCAACGTGAAGTTCCACGACATCTTCACCATCTCGCTGGGCAAGGGCTCCATCGCGCACGTCATCAACAACACCGGCGGCTCGACCGGCACCAGCGTCACTCCGGTGCCGATCGTCAGCTACCCCTGAGATCTGCCCTCCGGTCGGTCTGACCAGCCATTATTCGACCGGTCGTCAGGCCTGGCGCGGTGCGGGTCCAGTCGACTCCCGCACGACCAGGTGCGTCGGCAACACGGTGGTCTGCCGTGTTGCCGACGCGTTCCCGGTCAGGCGTGCCAGCAGCATCGACACCGCCACCTTCCCGGCCTGCTCGATCGGGGCGGTGAGCGTGGTGAGGGCGGGGTGGCAGAAGTCCGCCCCGAAGATGTCGTCGCAGCCGACGATGCTGATCTCGCCGGGCACGCTGACGCCCCGTTCGCGGAGGCGGCTCAGCATGCCGATGGCAAGCAGGTCGTTGAAGGTGATGCAGGCCGTGACCCGGGTGTTGATCAGCGCGTCGGCGGCAGCGGAACCGGACTTCCGGCCGACCGGGAACGGTCCGAGCCGACGCACCGGCAGCCCGTGCCGGCCGGCCGCCTCGACCAGCGAACGCCAACGGGCCTCATTGGCCCAGGAGTTCTGCGGGCCCGACATATAGACGATCTCGCGGTGCCCCAGCGAGATCAGATGCTCGGCCGCCTGCACCACCCCGAACGGAGAGTCGATCACCACACTATGGACGCCGCGCACCCTGCGGTTGATCACCACCAGCGGCAGTTGCGCGTCCAGGTGCACCAGCTGCACCCCGGTCAGCCTGGAGGCGGCGAGGATCGCCCCGTCGACCGATTGCAGCACCTTGGACAGCAGGTGCAACTCCAGCTCGCTGGAATTCTCGCTGTCAATGAGCAGATTGGCATACCCTGCGGCTTTGAGTTGGTGCTGGGTCCCCCGGATCAGTCCGAAATAGAACGGGTTAGTGACGTCGGAGACCAGGACCGCGACAGTTTCGGTGCGGCCCGAGGTCAGCGCACGAGCGTGCGTGTTGGGCACATAGGACAATTCCCGGGCCACTGCCTCGATGCGTTCCCTGGTCACCACGTTCACCCGGCCCGGCCGCGACAGCGCACGGGACACGGTGGACGCGGCGAAACCCGTGGCCGCCGCGATGTCGTTGATGGTGACGCGCCGCGGGCGTTCCGCACTGTTGCGATTGTCCATGCATGCAAGAAACCACGGCACGGTAATAAAGGGAACCCCTCGCCCACCTCTTTCACCGTCGACGCATTTCACCGGGGCTGCCGAAATCACTTTCCGCACAATGCAGCGCAGCGCACAGTATTCAGCCGAACACGGGCATTCCTTTCCGGCGCCCTTCGTGTGGACGGCGGCGGCCGGTCAGCGGACCACGTCGAGGACGTTCAACTGCAGGCCGTTGCCGTAGACGGCGTGCTCGACCAGCGTGAGCTTCCGGGTGTCCTGGTCGGTGGCGGGGAACAGCCGCTTGCCCGCTCCGAGCAGCAGCGGGTAGACGAGGAGGTGGTAGCGGTCGATCAGGCCGGCGTCGGCGAGGCTGTGGTTGAGGCCGACGCTGCCGTGGACGATGATCGGCCCGCCGTCGGTCTCCTTGAGGGCGGAGACCTCGTCGAGCGAGCGCAGGATCGTGGTCTCGCCCCAGTGGGGGACGAGCTCGTCGTCGGTCAGGGTGGTGGAGACGACGTACTTGGGCATCGTCTTGTACTGGGCGAACTCCACCATGTCCGGCCACACCGGGCTGAACGCCTGGTAGCTGGCCCGGCCCAGCAGGACGGCGGTGGACTCCTCCTGCTCCCGCCCCTTGATGTCGTAGGCCTCGGGGAGGAACTCGACGTCCTTGAAGGTCCATCCGGAGTTGCGGTAGCCGGGCTCGCCGCCCGGGCCCTCCATGACGCCGTCGAGCGAGAGGAAGGCGGAGCTGATCAGAGTACGCATGGTGGTTTCCTTGGGTGTGTGGTGTGTGGTGGGGGTCAGCTGAAAAGACCGGTCAGCCACTGCTGCCAGGCGGCCTCTGCTTCGGACGTATCAGGACCGAACAGGTGATGGAACATCAGGGCGACGCCGGGGCCCTGGTGGAAGGTGTAGAGCGCGTCGGCGGTTCGGACCCCGATGCGCTCGTCGTCCGACCAGACCACCGCGCCGTCCAGCGGCGGCAGCCCGGCCGGCTGGGCGTGGGCCCGGTCGCCGACGGCGACCGGGGTCGGCAGCGACAGCCCAGCGGTGAGTGCCGCCCGAATCTCCCGCGCCGAACGGCCCTGCGCCGGCGCGAAGGCGAAGACCGGGACCGCCGTGCGTCCGGGGAAGTGGGCCAGGTACTCGCGGAGCGTGTGCAGGTGGAAGGGCCAGCCGCGACGCAGGGCGTCGTACTCGTCCTGCCAGTCGTCGCCGAGCAGACCGCTGTGGACGACCCGGAGCACGGTGCTGCCGCCGTCCCGTCCCTCGAGCAGGTACTCGAAGGCCATGAACCGGCCGTCCTCGGCGGCGGCCGTGCGGGTGGCGAAGGTCTCGCCGGGGTCGAAGGCGGTGATCACCGCCTCCTCCCGGTGGCCTCCGGTCTCCATGGCGGCGACGCCGCCCTCGCGCGGCTCGACCGCGTTGCGTCCCATGAACCAGGAGTCGATCCCCGGTCCGGTCGCGATCGCCGCCCAGACCTGCTCCGGGCTCGCCTGGAGGGTCAGCTCCTGCTCGATCTCGAAGGGGTGCGTCATCCTCGGGGCTCCTGTCCTGCGTCGGTTTCGGTCGCGCGGACCCCGCTGGGGATCTGGTGGAGGCCGACCACCACCCGATGGCTCCTCCCGCCGGGGGCGGCCTCGTCGTGATAGCGGCCGACCAGATCCGCCACGGCCCGGGCCAGTTCGTCGGCGAAGGCGGTCCGGTCGGCCGCGGTGGCGAACCGGACCTCGGCGTCGATGCCGAGGGTGGCGAGCTTCCGCCCGGCCCGGGTGGCTCCGGTCAGCAGCGCCCCGACCTCCTGCACCAGCCGGGCGCCCAGCGCCAGCAGCCAACCGGCGGAGAGCTGGTCGGGCGCCCGGGAGGGGTCGGGGCTGACCGCGGCCAGCGCGCTGGGGGAGATCACATAGGAGCCCGCGGTGGCGCGGTACACCCGTTCGGTGACATTGCCCTTGCGACGCTCCTCGGCGAGCTCGACCAGCCCGTGCCGCTCCAGCTCCTTCAGGTGGTAGTTGACCTTCTGCCGGGGCAGGCCCAGCCGGACGGCCAGCATGGAGGCCGAGCCGGGCTCGGCCAGGGCGGCCAGGATCCGGGACCGTATCGGGTCCAGGGATGCCGCGGCCGCGGAGGGTTCTTCGATCACAGCGATGTCCAGCACCACTCCAGGATCGCTCGGACCAAAATAATTGTCAAGACAGGAAAATTTGTCGGTGAGTCGCCTGTCCTGTCGCTCAGGGGTGCATCTGCGCGCCCTTGAGCACCTTGTCCACCGCGTTGCGCGGCCCGTAGACGGCGATGCCGACCAGATCGAGCTGGTCGCCGGGCACGGCCCGCACCGCCGCCCGGTTGTCCTGGTCGTTGCCGGTGCCGAACAGGTCGGAGGTGAACACGGCCCTCGGCAGCGAGCGGGAGAGCGCACGGCCGTGCGCGGTGGTCAGCAGCTCCTTGGTCCCCTGGAAGACCAGCACCGGCTGCCGGAACATCGGCAGATACGCGGTGCCGTCGGCGTCCGCATAGGGCTCGCCGATCACCTCGGGCGCGGCCGCGCCGAGCCCGCTGACCAGGAAAGCCGTCACATTCAGCCGCTGCCAGGGCTCCAGGTCGTCGCGGAGCAGAACGGCGATCTTGTTGTCGAATCGCACAGGCGCATCGTCAGTTCTCATGCTTCGAGACTCCCCGTGCCCGCCGTCCCGGTCTTGTACGTTCTTTGCGTGACGCCGCAGCAGAAGATCTTCGCCTGGCGCCCGCCGGTCGCGGGTGTCGTGGAGGTCTTCCACGCCCACTTCACCGAGCACACGTACCCCATGCATGTGCACGACGCCTGGACCCTGCTGATCGTCGACGACGGCGCGGTCCGCTACGACCTGGACCGCCATGAGCGCGGCACCCCGGGCGACACGGTCAGCCTGCTCCCGCCGCAGGTCCCGCACAACGGCTCACCGGCCACCCCGCAGGGCTTCCACAAGCGCGTGCTCTACCTCGACCTGACCCAGTTGGACGAGACCTTCATCGGTCCGGCGGTGGACGGCCCCGACCTCGCCGAGCCCCTGCTGCGCAGGCGCGTGGACCAGCTGCACGCGGCCCTCGCGAACCGGGGCGACGAGTTCGAGGCGGAGAGCCGGCTGGCCCTGATCAGCGAGCAACTGCGTACGCACCTGCGGCCCAGGGCGGTCGGCGGCGGCGGCGCGGGGGCCGCCGTCGACAGCGTGCGGCCCGACCCCGGCATCGCGCAGAGCCTGCGCGACCTCCTGGACGAGCGGCTGCTGGAAGGCATCGCCCTGGAAGAGGCCGCCCGCTTGGTCCACGCCCACCCCACGCATCTGGTCCGAGCCTTCAGCGGCGCCTTCGGCATCGCCCCGCACCAGTACCTGATGTCCCGCCGGGTCGACCTGGCCCGCCGCCTGCTACTGGACGGCCAGCCGCCGAGCGGGGTCGCGACCGCCGCCGGCTTCTACGACCAGTCCCACCTCACCCGGCACTTCAAACGCGTCGTCGGCGTCACCCCGGGCCGCTACGCCCGTACCGGGCCGGTTGATTGACGACACCGCGGAGTCCCCAACATCAGCGCCGGGGACACGGTCAACGCTGCGCCGCCCATTGCTCCTGGGTGATCTCGTACCGTACGCCCCCGTGCTCGGAACCCTCGACCATCTCCATATCGGGAGGAGTGGGGAGGCTGCCCGCGAAGCTCATGGCGAGCTTCTCCATGACGTGACGCGAAGCGCGGTTCACCACCATCGTCTCCGCCCAGACCGTGCGCACGCCGAGCTCGGTGAACCCCTTGCGCAGCAGAGCCTGCGAGCCCTCGGTGGCATAGCCCTTGCCCCAGGACGCCTGCCGCAGCCGGTAGCCGAGTTCGGCCTCGTCCCGCGGGCCGTCAGGCTCGGGACGCAGGCAGAACCAGCCGATGAACGCGCCACCGTCCCTCTCCTGCGCGGCGAACAGCCCGAGCCTCCCGTCCCACTTCTCGTATCCGCCGATGATGTGCGGTATGTAGCCGTTTCGGACAACCTCCGGAGCGGTCGCCTCGCCCCCGGTCAGGTAGCGCATCACCGCCGGGTCGCTGTCCAACTCGATCAGCAGGTCCGCGTCGTCGGCCGTGAATTGGCGCAGGGTCAGCCGCTCGGTCTCCAGGTAAATGTCCACGGGGCGGATCATGCCCGAGGCAGGCAGAGCGTTCAACGGGTTTTCCCCCGCGACCACTGCTGGTCCTGGCCCCGCCTGGTGACGATCCCACCGACCAGCCACTCCCACGGTCGCCGATACCGCTCCGGCAGCGGTCGTGATCAGCGCTTCCAGCAAAGCCGCTCCAGCCCCCGTGTCCAGCAACTGCCGCTCGATCCGCGACAGGAACATGGCATCGGTATGCCCACCATGGCCCCGACAAGCCGAACCGGCCCGGCTGAGAACCAACGGACCGCCAGGAACCTCGAGACCAGGCTAAACCCCAGTCGCCTTCGGCCAGTGAGCACCGGGGAAGGCGGTGTTGTCGACCGTCGACACCCTACGCGCCGAAGGACGGCTCTGGGGTCAGCAGGCTGGACAGATGCGCACGATCGCCACTGAGGCGGGATTTCTCAGCCTGGGGCGACTCAATTCCGGGATTTTCCAGATGATCACTGCGGCGAACGACTCCGTCGTCGCTCAGGTCGTCGACCGCTCGACGGCGAAGGCTTCGTTGAGGGCACCACCGATACGCCCCTCGCCTGCCTGCGCCGCCCACTGCTCATCCACCTCGCAGGAGACAAAACCGTGTTGTGCCAGGACCACTGAGACCTTGCCGAGACTGTCCGATCCCCCGCCCTGGGGAACCTGCGGGACCTGAGCGACATCACCAGTGACCGTGTCGAGCACGGTCAGCGCATCCTCTACGACCAGATCGAGTGCCCGCGGCGGATCCTGCCGCGACTGCCCGAGCCCGCCGACCAGCAGGTTCGGGCCTTCGCTGACAACCTGGGCGGCCGACTGCCGTGCCGCGAGTCGCGAGGGCACGTCCACCTGGGAGAACGCGACCGCCCAGTCGGCCAACCGCTTCTCGTCTGCGGCTCCGCACGCCTCGCGCACCGCTGCACCGAGATCAGATGGTCGAATACGCCGTTGCCATCCCGCAGCAACGGTGACCGTGTCAGGCAGGCCGTCCGGCCCCACGGCCACCGTGACCGAACCGCTGTGGTCCCTCCCCTCGACCCTTTGCGGAGCCGTCTGCCGGGCTTCGGCCAGGACCTCCTGCATTGCTTTCATATGGGACTGAAGGGCTTCCAAGCCCTGAACGATGGATTCCACGTCACCAACCCCCTTCTCGACTCAATGGCCGACTAGTAGTCCCTCGATACCGGCGAAGCCCAAAGGTGCGAAGCTAGAGAGGCCATGCCGGCCGCCGCGACGAGCAGCAATGCCCGCTCTGCGATCCCGGTGCCTCCGGAAGGGAAAAGAGGCCCACCCGTGAGGTCGATGGAAAGGGCATAGCCGGCAGCCCCAGCCAGTGCTACGGACAGTGGCCAGCGCACCGCTGGCGGCAGTTGCCACCGCAGCGCGGGAATCAGTACTGCGGCAGCGGTCAGGGCAAGCGGAGTTCCCAGCCACCAGCCCCAGGAGAAGGCAAGCGAACGAAAATCCGGCGCAACGACCGGATGGTCGAGGCGTATCGCCAATACCGCCAGCAGGGAAGCGATCGCGACACACCCCGCCAGCACTCCCCCGGCCCTGCGCCGCCGCTTCAACCGCCGTCCCACCTGCGTCTGCGTCATCTCCCCGGCCTAGCTTGCGCTCCGGTGCCCGTGGCACCCGATCCCTGCGGCCTGGCCAACCCGCCCTGGCCCATCCGGTAGTGGCTGACCTGGCCGTCCCGTCGACTCGCAGCGGATCCCATGTGGCCGCACCCCCCGGATAAGCAATGTCCTGTCAGGAACGTATCAGTCACCTCCCGCACCAGTGGGCCCATCTCGAAACTCTGTGTGTATCCGCACCAAGAGAGCTCAGAACGGTGCCGGCTCCGAAGGGTCACCTACAGGCCCCTCGGCAATGATCACCTGGAGGCCCCCCTCCTGCCGCCAGTCACCATCTGACACCACGTCACCCGTGGCACGCGGGAGGATCAGGTGGTGGCCTAGACCTCGGCGCCTCGCGTTAGCAGGGCCAGGAGTTGCTTGGTGTGACCGGGCAGCTCCACGTCCGCGAGGCCGGTGAGGAGATCACGCAACGGCACGGGCTGGTCGACCAGCAGCGTGCCGTTGGACAGGAGCAGAGTCGGCACCGGTGTGTCGAGTTCGGCCTCGCTCAGCATCGGCCCGCCGAGTGCGCACAGGGCGTCTCCCTGCACACGGATGCGTTCCCGCAGTCCCTTGTTGCCGCCGGCGCGCGCGGTGACACGGTCGATGGTCCAGGTGTCGAGCGCCGGGCGGTTGTCGTACGCCGCCATCGCTCCCGCGGCGACGGCGGAGACGGTGGCGATGGTCGTGGCGTTGATGAGGGCGACGTGTGCGAGGATCTGGTCGGCGTTCCACTCGCCGGTCGGCGGAGCCGGGTTCAGGTCACCGCGGTCGGCCACAGCGGTCGCCGCGTCCAGCAGTGCGCGGTAGGCGTCCCGAAGCGGAGTGGTGTCCATGGCGCTCTCTTCCCTGTGCGGTGGTACGCGGAGTGGGGCGGAGTGAGGAGGGGACGGGCTGCGGACGCTGCCGGCTCAGGCGTGCGCGTTGGGGGACATCTCCCACGGCGCCTGCGGAAGGATCTCACCGGTCTCCAGCAGCGACTTGAGGTTCGCCAGCACGGCCGGCCAGCCGTGCGAAATGCCGCCGAGCATCTCCAGGTTCGCGAGATTCTCGTGGGTCACGGTGAGCCGGACGATGTCCTGGTGCGGTTCGACCAGGAAGGTCACCACCGACGGCTCCCGCGGCGATTCGGGGTCAGGGGCGTCGTCGAAGGTGATGACCAGGCGCGTCGGGGGCTCGGCCTTGAGCACCTTGCCGACGACGTCGACGACGCCTGACCCGTCGGCGCGTCGGTGCTCCCACGTCGAGCCCGGCTGCCAGTCCGAGACGTTGGCGTGCCCCCAGTAGCGCGCGGTGAGGTCCGCGTCGGTCAGGGCCTGCCACACCTGCTCCGCGCCGGCGCGGATGTAGGTGACATAGACGTAGGTCGGCACGGGTGTGGGGTCGTTGGTCATCGCGTACTCCTCGGCCTGCTGCTTGATGGCATGGATCGCCTGGAGGCGGGGCCTGTCGAACCCCGAGATCCAGCGCTCCTCGATCTCGTGGATCGGCGCCGGATTGAGGTAGTGCAGCCGTTCCCGTCCGCGCCGGACGACGGTGACCAGGTTGGCCTTCTCCAGGACGTCGAGGTGCTGTGTCGCCGACTGGCGCGCCATGTCCAGGCGTTCGCACAGTTCGCGCAGCGTCTGGCCGTTGTGCTCGTGCAGACGGTCCAGCAGGAGTCGTCGGGTAGGGTCGGCCAACGCTTTGAAAGCCGCGTCCAGCGCGCTCGCTTCCAGGCTCATGCCCAATTATGCAGGCAATTACCTGCATGATGTCAACAGGCCACCGCGGTCAGTGGCGGTCAGTGGTAGTCGACCTCGATGTAGTCGATGCTGGTGAAGGTCACCTGCAGGCCGTTGGCGCGGCGGCCGCCGTCCTTGAAGTAGGTCTCCTGCAGGCCCTCGGCGATGATCGCCTGGAGGTCCTCCTCGCTGCCGCCGGCCTGCCGGGCCTCGAAGAGCCGGGCGGCGTACGCGGCGGGCAGGTTCTCGGTGATGCGGCGCTCGCGGCTGTCGTCGGTGCTGCCGACGGCCGCGTTGTAGCCGAACTGGGCCCGGGTCTCCACGGTGATGCCGCGGGACTCGGTCGCCCGCTTCTCCGCCCGGGCCCGGACCACCGGCTGCCAACGGGCCTTGACCTCCCGGTCGAGTGCCTCGGCCACACCCTTGGGCGGGGTCTTGCGGGTGCCGTCCAGGTAGCGCTCCACCGTGCGCTGGGAGACCCCCAGCAGCGCGGCGACGGCCCTGGTGCCCCTGAGCTGCTGCACCAGGAACTGGGCCCGGGCCCGGGTGGACACCGGCGGCTTCCTGGTGAAGGTCGCCTCCGCCGCCCGCCGCAGGCTGTCCCCGATCTTCCCCGCCATCCGCTCCTACTCTCCGTCGGCGACGGCGTCGCCGCCCTTGATGTGCCTGGCCGGGTTGAGGCCCTGGTCGAGCAGTTGCGCCGCCCAGAGGAAGGTCTGGGTGCCCTCGAGCTTCACCATGCCCGGGGAGACGCCGAGCCGGAAACCCCCCGGCAGCGGCTTGCGGTCCTCGGTGAACGGCATGAAGTCCAGCGGTGACGGGCCGGCCGAGGCATAGACGGCGCAGTCCGAGAGCACCGCGATCGGCCACAGGTCGGCCTTGACCGCCCAGGACAACATCTTGCGGTGCATGTTCACCCGGGCCGCGGAGATGATCGCCGCTCGGATGTCCGGCCGCCACAGCGGCCGGGCCAGCGCGGGCCAGGGATCGCCGGGGGCGTGCGAGGCGCCCTGCGGGCCCTCGCGCAGCTTGCCCACGCCCCCCTTGACCACCGCCTTGATCGCGGACAGCAGTGCGGCCTGGGCCGGATCGACCTGCTTGTGGCGCTCCATCGCGGCCAGGAACGCGGGCGGGGCCAGGTCCGAGGTCACCCCCAGCTCGGCCATGGTGGCCAGGTAGGCGTCCCGCAGCCGGGTGTACCAGGGATCCAGGTAGGCGCCGTTGTCGAAGCGCGGCACCGTCCGCAGGAACGCCTCCCGCTCGGGCGACGGGTCTGCCGACCGATCCGGGGACCGCTCCGCCAGCCCGAGCCGGGTCAGCTGCGCCAGGTCACCGCCCTCCCACGGGGCGGGCGGCACCGGGACGCCCAGCTGCCCGAGCTGCTGGGCGTTGGGGCGCACCCAGGCCTCCAGCGGCAACAGTTCCACCCGCAGGCCCAGCGTGTCGACCAACTCATGGGCGTAGGCAATGGTGGGGGTGGCGTACCAGGCCGGGCCGGTGGGGGTGTCGCCGTGCGGGGTGAACGGCGAGGGGAGCCGGGGGTCGAGCCGAATCGCCGACAGGTCGTAGAGCCAGCTCCCCGGCAGCTTCTTGTCGAACCCCCGCGGACGCGGCACGTGCACGGCCTCGCCCAGGCCCACCGTGAGCCGGTTGGTCGCCGCGGCGAAGGCCATGTTCACGTCGAGGCCCACGCACATCGGCAGCGCGCACTCAGCGTCGGTGAGCTGCTCGGCGTCGCGGATCCACTCGTACGCCTCCTCGAACAGGAACTCGTCCGGGGTGGGCTTGTGGGCCCGCGGATACAGCGGGGCGACCAGCGGGTGCTTGATCGGCGCCTCCGGGGGCGCCGGATCCACCGCGAGGACGAGGGAGCCCGGCATCGGCCCCGGCCGCCACACCCCCTGCTCGTCACGGACCGCCCGGGTCGGCGGCCGCAGCGCGGACATCAGCTCCTGGCCGGTGACCGCCATCGCCCCGCGCGGGGTGATCACCCGGGTGGCGAAGTCGGTCAGCAGCTTGGCCAGCTCCGGCGCGGGCAACTGGTCGGCGCCGCCCCAGGTGCGGGCGTCCAGCGCGCCCCAGGGCAGTACCGCCAGCTGGACGCAGCGGCGCAGGCCGCCGGTGGCCGGGCGGTAGATCCGCGGCCAGGGCCCGAAGCCGCGCTTGGGCAGCTGCCACTTGGCCTTCAGCAGCTGCTTGACGACCGGGTGGTTGTCGGGCAGCCGCAGACCGGCCCGGTCCTCCAGCGCCGGCGGCAGCCCGAGCCGCTCGGCCGCGCTCGCGGTCAGCACCACCAGCGGGTCGCCTTCCTTGCCGGACGGGTGCAGCCGCGGCGAGCCGAGTTGCGCTGTTGCCAGCGTCCACTCCACCAGGGCGGGGACGGTCTTGGCCGGACAGTCCAGGACCAGACCGCCGAGGCCGTAGGCGCTGCCGTCCCCGTCCAGCACCAGCAGCGGCCCGTGCGCAAAGCGCGGATCGGCCTCGGCGGCCGCGGCCCTGGGGGCTTCCACGCCCCTGCGGGGGACGATCCGCCGATCGGCGACGGGGCGGGGGTGCGGGGGTTGCGCCGGGTGCGGGGGCGCAGCAGCCGCGGCGGGGGCCTGAGGCGAGGTCGGGCCGGGGGCGGGGGCGGAAGCAGGCGCGGAGCCATGCGCGAGCGCGGAGCCATGCGGCGAAGGCGAAGGCGAAGGCGCCGGGTAGCGGGCCGCGAGGCCGTCCAGCAACCGCCGGTAGGCCTCGCGGCGGGGTTCGGCGGGCTCGGAGCGGCCCTCCTCCCATGCCTGCAGGCTCGGCACCCTGACCCCCAGCGCCTGGGCGACCGCGGCCTGGGTCAGCCCGGCGGCCTCGCGCAGCCGGGCCCGCTCGGCCGGCGGCGGCAGGATCTGGCCGGACGCGACGGCCGCCAGCAGTGCGTCGACCCCGTCAAAGGGGCTGGCGGGCTGGTCAGACATCGGACCCAGGTTGGGACCCAGGTGCGGACGCGGCAGAAGCCGAGGCCGCAGTCGCGCACTCCGGGTGGCCCCAGCCCTTGCCGACCTTGGTGATCGGATCCCCCTTGGGATAGGAGCGCCCGCACGGACAGGTCCCCGGGAACCGAGCGGCGATGGTCCGAGTCCGCCCCGAAGCCGGCGCCGCGCCCGCACCCGCGCTCTTGGAGGCAGCGGCGCCACCACCCGCACCGCCGGAACGCCGGGCCGCCCGGGCCGGCGCGGTCCTCGACGGAGCAGGCACCGGCAGGTCCGCGCCGGTACCGCCGGCGGCCTCCTGGGTCCGGGCGGCGTCGCTGGCCGCCGCGTCGGCGATCGCGTTCAGCGGATCCCCGTCCACCTGGTGCGCCGGCACATACACGAAGGTGACGTCCCGACCGGTGAGCAGCCCGTCGATCCGCTGGATCAGCTCACGGTTCGCCACCGGCTTGCCGCCCGCTGTCTTCCAGCCGTTGCGCTTCCAGGCCGTCAGCCACTTGGTGACCGCGTCGCGGGTGTAGGTCGAGTCCAGCCGGACCTCCAGCGCGGCGGCCGGGTCGGTCGCCTCGAGCAGCTGCTCCAACGCGGTCAGCTCACCGATGTTGTTGGTGCTGTGCCCCAGCGGACCGGCCTGCCAGCGCTGCGGGGTCCCGGTACTGTCCGCGACCACGAAGGCCCAGGCAGCTGGGCCAGGGTTGCCTTTTGCTGCTCCGTCACACGCAGCGATGACTCGTTCGACCATGCCCCGATGATCTCAGATCCAGACCCCTGCCACGGACGCCTCACCCGCCGGGATCCGGCGGTGTGCGCCGGCGGGCCGCCCAAGGGATCATGTGGTGTGGGATCACCTCGGGCGGGGAGGGATACCCGGTGGTCAGGCAGGCCGTTCGAGCGAGGAGGAGTGCCATGTCGGCGCAGCATGTGTGGACCGTGGAGGTCACCGACAGCCGAGGTCACAGCGCCCCGGTGGAGGACGCGACCTTCCCCAATCCCTACGTCTCCGACGAGACGGCGGAGCAGATCGCCGAGCGGCTGCTGCAGTCCCTGGCCCCGGCGCACACCGCGGGCGACGGCCCGGTGCCGCAGCGGGTGACCGTCCGGGTCTGGCGCGACGTCAACGCCTCCGGCGACCCGCTCGCCGAAGCCTCCTGGACCGGCGACCCGCAGTGACCGGTGGCCCACAGTGACCGTGGCCTGGGGCAACCGGCGACCCGCAGTGACCGGAGCCGGCCGGTGAGCGCGCTGATCCCCCGCCCGCGACTCAGTCCGGCCCCCGGGGCCGTCCACGTCCCCGACTGGCTCAGCCTGGAGCAGCAGCGCGAGTTGGTCGCCGCCTGCCGTGCCTGGGCCACCGGCCCGGTGCCGATCCGGCACACCGCGCTGCCCCGGGGCGGGGTGATGTCCGTGCAGACGGTGTGCATCGGCTGGCACTGGCAGCCCTACCGCTACACCCGCACCGCGGGCGACGTGAACGGCCGCCGGGTCGCGCCGTTCCCCGACTGGCTGGTCGCCCTGGGCCGCCGCGCCCTGGCCGACGCCTACCAGGATCCACTTACTGCCGAGGGCTACACCCCGGACACCGCGCTGATCAACTTCTACGACGGCGACGCGAAGCTCGGCATGCACCAGGACAAGGACGAGCGGTCGAGCGCCCCGGTGGTCTCGCTCAGCATCGGCGACAGCTGCACCTTCCGCTTCGGCAACACCGAGCACCGCAACCGCCCCTACACCGATATCGAGCTGGCCTCAGGGGATCTCTTCGTCTTCGGCGGCCCGTCCCGCTTCGCCCACCACGGCGTGCCCAAGGTCTCCCCCGGCACCGCCGATCCGGCCTGCGGCCTGGCCGGTGGGCGCCTGAACATCACCATGCGCACCACCGGCCTGACCGACTGACTTTCCCCCACCCGCACAAGCGCCTCAGGCGTTGAGGTGCTCGGTCCAGTCCGCCGGGACGCGGCCCTCGGGGCCGGGCGTGGGCTGGTCCAGCGGGTGGTGCTGCGGTTCGGCCAGGGCCGGTCCGCGCTCGAACATCTGCTTCTCCGGGTAGCTCCAGAACCACTCCTCGCCCGGCTCGAAGCTGCGGATCAGCGGGTGGCCCTCGGACGCCGCGTGGGCGCTGGCATGCTGCGAGGGCGAGCTGTCGCAACAGCCGATGTGCCCGCACTCGACGCAGCGGCGCAGGTGGAACCACCAGCCCCCGGTGCTGTCGCACTCCACACAGCCGTGGCCACTGGGCGGGACGGTGGGATCGATGGACGCGTTGCCTGTCATCTTGCTCTCCTCAGTTCTCAGCTGCCGGCGAGTTCTCAGTTGCGTTCGGGTTCTCAACTTCAGTGTCGTCCGGTTCGGGCGCCGTCAGCGGCAGGCCGACCCGGAAGGTGGTGTCCCCCGGCGCCGACTCCACCGTCAGATCCCCGTGGTGCCGCTGCACCACGATCCGCCAGGAGATGTCGAGCCCGAGCCCGGTGCCGTCGCCGACCGGCTTGCTGGTGAAGAACGGTTCGAAGATCCGCTCCCGGATGTCCTCCGGCACCCCGGACCCGGTGTCGTGGAAGGACACCACCACCCGCTCCCGGTCCAGACCGGTGCGGACGGTGAGCACGCCCGACCCCTCCGCGCCGCCCATGGCGTAGAGCGCGTTGTCGATCAGGTTGGTCCACACCTGGTTGAGCTCCGCCGCGAAGGCGGGGATCCGCGGCAGGGTCCGGTCGTACTCCTTGACCACCCGCACCCCCGCCGCCACCTTGCCCTGAAGCATCGTCAGGGTGCTGTCCAGCAGCTCATGGACGTCGACCCGCCCGTACGGGGCCCGGTCCAGTTGCGAGTACTGTTTGGCGGCCCCGACCAGGGACGAGATCCGGGAGGTCGCGCTCTCGATCTCGCCGAGCAGCAGCTCCGTCTCGATGCTGTGGCCGAGCCAGCGCAGGGCCTTCGGCAGGGTGGCCTCCGGGGTGACCGCGGCGACCTGCTCCAGCCAGCGGGTGTCCAGGCCGGCCTGGACCAGCACCGGGGCCAGCTCCCAGCCGTCGCTGACGCCGTGTCCGTCCAGCCAGTCGGCGACCTCGTCCTCCCGGTCGGCGGTTTCGAGGACGCCGAGCACCGGGGCCTCGGCGATCAGCTTCACGGCCTTCACCTGCAGCCGGACCAGGCACTCCAGCGCGGCGGCGTGCTCCACCGCCCCGTCCCCGGTTCCGGCACCGGCCAGCGCGCCGAGCGCCCCGTGCATCCCGGCGACCCGCTCGCGCAGCGCCGAGGTGGCCCGGACCGCCGCCGCGGCCGGGTTGTTCAGCTCATGGGTCAGCCCGGCCGAGAGCGTGCCCAGGGCCAGCAGCCGCTCCCGTTGGCGCACCGCCTGCTGGGTGGCCCGGCCGCCGAAGAACAGCCCTTCGAGCAGGTGGACCGGCATCGGGAACCACTCGTTCATCAGCCAGGCGAAGTCCTCCGCCGACAGGGTGAAGAACCGGGACGCGACCGGCACCCGCAGTGTGTTGGTGTAGATCTGCGGCACCCGGTCGCCGATGTAGGCCTGGAACGCGCCCCCGTACACCCCGGGGCTGGAGGTGCGGGTCACCTCGACGTCATCGGGCCCGACCCGGTGCGACATCACCACCGTGCCGCTGAGCAGCACATAGAAGCGCGTGGCCGGCTCGCCCTGGGTGTAGACGGTGCCGGCCGGGTGCTCCTCGACCCGGCCGGAGCGGCAGAGCCACTCCAGCTGTTCCTGTTCCAGGTGCTCGAACAGGAACAGCTTCCGCAGCTGCTCCGGGTCGCACAGCGGCAGCCCGGTCATGACTTGTCCAGGTAGCGGTGCACGAACATCACCGCCATCGCACCCTCGCCGACCGCCGAGGCGACCCGTTTGGCCGACTCGGAGCGGACGTCCCCGGCCACGAACACCCCCGGCACGCTGGTCTCCAGGTGGTACGGCAGGCGCTCCAGCGGCCAGCCGTCGGGCCGCCGGCCCCCGGCCGCCAGGTCGGGTCCTGCCAGCACGAAGCCGTGGCCGTCACGCAGCACCACCCCGTCCAGCCAGTCCGTCAGCGGGGCCGCGCCGATGAAGACGAACAGCCACTGGGTGTCCAGCTCCTCGGTCTGCCCGGTGGCGGAGTCGCGCAGGGTCACCCCGCTGAGCCGGTCCTCGCCGTGCACCGCGACCACCTCGGTGCCGGTCCTGACCCGGATCGCCGGGTTCCCCTCGACCTGCTGGATCAGATAGTGCGACATGGACGCGGCCAGCGACTCGCCCCGGACCAGGATGGTCACCGACTTGGCCCCTCGGGCCAGGAAGACCGCGGCCTGCCCGGCCGAGTTGGCGCCGCCGACGATGCAGACGTCCTCGCCGTCGCAGCCGGCCGCCTCGGTGAGGGCCGAGCCGTAGAAGACCCCGCGGCCGACCAGTTCCGCCGCGCCCGGGGCGGTGAGCTGGCGGTAGGAGACCCCGGTGGCCAGGATCACGGTGTGCGCGGCGATGGACGACCCGTCCGCGAAGCGCACCGACCGGGCCGAGCCGTTGACCTCGAAGCCGGTCACCTCGCGGGCGGTGAGCATCTCCGCGCCGAACTTGGCGGCCTGGCGCCGGGCCCGGTCGGCCAGTTGGGCGCCGGAGACCCCGTCGGGGAAGCCCAGGTAGTTCTCGATCCGCGAGCTCTGCCCGGCCTGGCCGCCGGTCGCGGTGCGCTCGATCAGGACGGTGCGCAGCCCCTCGGAGGCGCCGTAGACGGCCGCGCCGAGACCGGCCGGGCCGCCGCCGATCACGATCAGGTCGTAGAAGTCGGCGGCCGGGGTGGTGGAGAGGCCGACCCGCTGGGCCAGCTCCTCGTTGTCGGGCTCGACCAGCGCCGTCCCGTCGGCGGTGACCACCACCGGCAGCCGCCGGCCGTCCAGCCCCGCAGCGGTGAGCAGCTGCTGCCCCTCCGGGTCGTCCGGGGTGTACCAGCGGTACGGCACCTGGTTGCGCGCCAGGAACTCCCGGACCTCGGAGGAGCGGGCCGACCAGCGGTGCCCCAGCACCTTGGTCTCGTACACCGGGCGCACGCAGGACGCCCGCCAGGCGTCCAGCAGCGCGTCCAGCACCGGGTAGAACTTCTCCTCCGGCGGATCCCAGGGCTTGAGCAGGTAGTGGTCCAGGTCGACCACGTTTGATCGCGTCGATGGCGGCGTCGGTGTCCGCGTAGGCGGTCAGCAGCACCCGTTTGGCCTGCGGGTAGACGTCCATCGCCTGTTCCAGGAACTCGATGCCGTTCATCTGCGGCATCCGGTGGTCGGCCAGGATCACCGCCACCTGCTCGCCGCGCAGCCGCATCTCCCGCAGCGCCTCCAGGGCGGACTCGCCCGACTCGGCGCGCACCACCCGGTGCTCGGCGCCGTAGCGCCGCCGCAGGTCCCGGGCGACGGCCCGGGACACCGCCGGATCGTCGTCCACGGTCATGATCGTGGTCTGTGCCTGTTTCTCCGGCTGCTGCTCCGCCTGCTGCTCCATGGCCGCCCCCGCTCTCATGTTGCCCTTGGCCCGTCCGGCCCGTCCTGCTCGTCGCGCCAGCTGTGGACCGGACGATAGCCCAGCACCCGCCGGGCCTTGTCGATGGACAGCAGCGTCTCGTGCGGCCCCACCTCACGGCGCAGCGGCACCTCCGGATACACCGCCTTGAGCAGTTCCTCGTTGGGTCGCGACATCACCGTGTCGGGGCTGGCGATGACAAAGACGTCGAAGCCGCTGCCCTGGTGGTCCAGGGCCCGGCGCACGGCCTGGGCCCCGTCGCGGGCGTCGATGTAGCCCCACAGGTTCCAGCTGCGCAGCGTCGGGTCGGCGTCGTAGGAGGGGAAGTCCGCGTAGTCCGCCACGTCCATCACATTGGAGAAGCGCAGTCCGATCAGCTTCAGCTCTGGATCCCAGCGGCAGAACTGGGCCGCCATCTGCTCCTCCAGGTGCTTGCCGAGGGAGTAGGTGCTCTCCGGGCTCGGCGGGTACTCCTCGTCGGCCGGCACATACGGCGGCGGCGTGTCGAAGGGCAGGCCGAGCACGGTCTCGCTGGAGGCCCAGACCACATTGCGGATGCCGGCCAGGCGTGCGGCGGCGAAGACGTTGTACGTGGCCGGGACGTTGTTGGCGAAGGTCACCGGATTGGGCCGCAGGCCCGGCGCGGGGATCGCGGCGAGGTGCACCACCGCGTCCACCCGGGGGTAGCGGTCGTCCACCGCCGTGAGCGCGGCGACGACCTGGCCGAAGTCGGTGAGGTCGACCTTGACGAAGGGGCAGACCTGCTCGGCCGGCGGGACCGCGTCCAGGTTGACCACCTGCCAGTCGTGCGCGACCAGGTCCCGGACCACGGCCCGGCCCAGCTTCCCGCTGCCTCCGGTGACGACGACCCGTTGGCTCATCTGCTGCTCCTTCACGCCGCCCGGACGCTCCGGCCGGAGTCCCGACCAGCGTATCCGCTGCCGCCCGGTCGGCACCGGCTCGACGAACCGCTCAGGGCCGCAGGCAGGCTCACGGCCGGGGACTGGGTCACGGCCGTACCCCGCGCGAGGAGGACGGAGGCGCGGGTGCGGGAGTGGGGCCCGCGAGGTGCTCGCTGAGCCACTCGATCGGGCCGTCGCCCATGGCCGGGACGTAGGTGTAGGCGTCGTGCTTGCCGCCCTGGATCAGGTTGAGGTCGGTGTGGATCGGGCCCTTGGTGTAGGTCGCGACGAAGTTCTTCACCGCGGCGACGGTCTCCGGGTTCTCCCGGGTGCCGACCTGGAAGGCCAGATACACGTCCGGCCCCTTGCGGGCGATCAGCTGGCTGGCGAGCAGCTTCGGGTTGTTCGCCTGCTCCTGCTTCTCGTGGCCCTTCCACAGCGGCGAGTCCGGCACGATGTCCGGGCCGGAGGCGAGCACCGCCTTGAACCGGTCCGGGTACTTGAGCACGGCCTTCAGACCGGCGAAGCCCCCGCTGGAGGAGCCGAGGAAGCCCCAGCCGTCGCGGGACTTCAGGGTGCGGAAGTTCGCCCGCATCAGGTCGGGGACGTCGCTGGTCAGCCAGGTGCCCATCTTGGGCTGGCCGGGGATGTCGCTGCCGTCCCAGTAGATGCCGTGGTCGTCGGGACCGGGGTTGAGCACCGGCATGGCCAGCAGGAACGGCTTGCTCTTGCCGGACTTGTACCAGCTGCTGATGCTCTGCTCCAGCTTGAGGCTGGGGTCCATCCAGTAGTTGTCCTGGTAGCCGGGGCCCCCGGGCAGCGCGATCAGCACCGGGAAGCCGCTCTCGGCGAACTTGGGGTCGTCGTAGGCCTTGGGGGCCCAGACCCAGACCTTGCCGGTGTAGCCGGACTTCTTCCCGTGCAGGGTGACCACGCCGATGTGGGTGCCGTCGTCCAGGGTGTGCGCGACCTTGAACGCCGCCTGCGGACCGGTGGGCAGCAGCGTCCCGGAGTCCGAGGAGGTGGTCTTGCCGTCCCCGCTGCCGGCACTGCTGCCGCCGCTGCCGGCCGCGGCGGGGGCGAGGGGGGCGCCGTAGGTGATCGGGTCGCCCTTCTGGCTGAACGGCGGGATCTCGTAGTGCCGCATCACCGGCACCCCGACCGCCACCAGCGCGGCCGTGCAGATCGCCGCTGACCCCCACACGATCACCCGCCGCAGCCCGCGGGGCCTCCGGCGGGACATGCGGGACGATCGCGCGGGCATGGGCTCATCGGACATCGTGCTTCTCCGGCTGCTGGATCAATGGTGTTCAGATTTCTGATCGTCACTCAGATCTCCGGCTGCTGCCATCCGGGAGAGCTGTCGCTGAGAGCGCGTCAGACCACGCGGTACATACCGACGGACGCGGGCGCCGTCTGCCGGAAGCCGAACTTCTCGTAGAGGAATCCGGCCTCCCCGTCGGCGATCAGGGAGACATAGGCCCCGGCCGGCGCCCGGCGGTCGAGTTCCCCGACCGGCTCGTCCCCGTCCAGCACCACCACCCCGTGCCAGGTGTGCGGCAAGCCGGAGACGGAACGCAACCGCAGACAGGTCTCCACGGAGGGAGGTCCGGTGCGGATCAGGTAATGGTCACTATTGGTACGCATATATTACAAGCTAAGCAGGTGGACAGCCGACAGCAAACCCCCCAAGTGGCCGGGACTAGTGTGTGCACCATGCACATTCTTGTTCTCGGCGGTACCTCCTTCGTCGGCCGGGCCATCGTCGAGGACGCCCTGCACACCGGTGCCGAGGTGACCCTGTTCGGACGGGGGAAGACCGGGACGGAACTGTTCCCCGGGCTGACCCGGCTCATCGGCGATCGCGACACCGGCGACTACGCGGCGCTGCGCGAGGCCGGCCGCGCGGGCGGCTGGGACGCGGTCGTGGACGTCAGCGGCTATGTCCCGCGCCACGTCAGGCAGGCGATGCACGCGCTGGACGAACGGGTCGGCCGCTATCTCTTCCTCTCCAGCCACGCCGTCTACCAGCTCACCGACGTGGCACCGGGCTCGGACGAGGACACGCCGCGCCGTCCGGGCCGACGCGACACCGAGGAACTGGACAACGACACCTACGGGCCGGCCAAGGTGGCCTGTGAGGACGACGTCACGACCCGGTACGGCGCCCGCGCCACGATCGTGCGCCCCGGAAAGGTGGCCGGCCCGCACGACCCCTCGGACATGTTCACCTACTGGGTGCGCCGGGCCGCCCGCGGCGGACGGGTGGCGCTGCCCGCCGACCCCTTGCAGCCGGTGCAGATCATCGACTCCCGCGACCTGGCCCGGCTCGTGGTGCAACTGCTGGCGGACGACCGCCCCGGCGCGTTCCACGCGGTGGGGCCGGCCGAGCCGACCACCCTCGGCGACCTCATCGAGACCTGCGCGCGGGTGGCGGGCACCGAGGTCGAGGTCGTCCCGGTCCCGCCCGAGTCGGCGCCGCCGATGTTCCCGCTGGTGCGGACGAACTGGCCCACCCAGCAGCGCAGCCCGGCCCGCGCCCGGGCCGCGGGCATGCCAGCCACCCCGCTGGAGGTGACTGCGGCCGACGTCCTGGCCTGGGACCGCGCCCGCGGCGAGCCGCCGCTGCGGCACGGCTTCACCGCCGAGGAGGAACAGGCGCTGCTCAACCCCGGCCGGTGACGCCCTCCTGCACGATGACCTGCTCGCCCTCACCGACCGGTTCCTCGAAGGCGGCCGCGTAGCGGTCCAGCAGTTCCTCGGAGACGGTGACGCTGTTGGCACCCTGCTGACCGTTGCGGACCGCCAGCCGACGGCGCAGGGTCTCCCGGTCCGCCTGGAGCCGGACGAGCTCCCAGCGACAGCCGTGGCTCTCGATCAGCGCCTTGTAGCGGTCGCGGTTGGCCCGGCTCCAGAAGCTGTAGTCGATCACCACCGGCCGCCGCGCCTCCATCAGCCGGATCAGCTCCTGCCACAGCTCCTGCTCGACCGCGGCCCTGAGCCGCTCGTACTCATCGGGGTCGAGCTCCGCCGCGTCCCGGCCGATCCGTTCCCAGACCACCTCGTCGATGGACAACCGCGCATACCCGCGCCGCTCCAGGCCGCGCGCGTAGGTGCTCTTCCCCGACCCCGGCAGCCCGCACATCATCACCACAACGCCGCCCCGGCCCGCAGGCTCCCCCTCGTCCATACCGCGAGGCTACCGACCCGACCACCCGCCCCGCCCCCCGGTTTTCCCGCCGAAGCCCCGGACGTTGGCCCGGACGAGGCGTCAGAAGTGTGTGGCGATGCCGAAGGCCTGACGGAGCTGGGCCATGTCCTGGCGGTCGTGGTCGGCCGGGTCGTAGCCCTGGTGGAAGTACACCTGCTGCGCGGCCGACAGGCAGGGCACCGCCACCCCGCCGATCGTCCCCGTCACAAAGCACTCGGCCGGGTAGACGAAGGGCTGGCCGGGGTCCAGCGAGGACTGCACCGCGGAGCCGTCCGGCGCGAAGGCCAGCGGATGGCAGTCGATCTCCTGGCCCGCCGGGTGGGTGACCACGAACCGCACCGGCCGCCAGCTGAGGGTCTCGGCGAAGCCGGCCCCGGCGAGGGCCTCGACCAGGGCCCCCTCCTGCTCCTGGCGGTGCATCAGATCCAGGTCTCGATGCGGCCGGGTCTGCCGCCCCACCAGCGCGTCGATGCCCCAGCCCCCGCCGACCCAGACCTCGGCACCGGCCCCCCGCAGCAGCGCCAGCAGGGACAGCACCTCTTCAGCAGCCATCATCCCGCAGACCCTAGCGGTTGAGTCGGAGCAGTCCTGAGACCAGGGTCGCGGTCTGTCGGCGACGGCTCCAGGCGATGACCGCCAGCGGCACCATCAGGATCACCGGAAACGCCGCGTTGTCGCCGTGGAAGGCCACCATCTGGGTGATGAACGCCCCCACCAGCAACCCGATCAGCGCCAGCGCGGCGGAGCCCGCCAGCGGCCGCAGCACCAGGGCGACCGCCCCGGACAGCTCCAGGGCCCCGGTCAGGTACATGAACCAGCTGCCCGCCCCGATCGTGTCGAAGGAGGAGACGGCCGAGGACAGGGCGAGCAGCTTGGGCAGCGCACTCGCCACCGCGAAGAACAGCGCGATCAGGATCTGCAGCGTCCAGACCACCCTGGTGGCGACGGTGGTGCTGACGAAGGCAGTGGCGGCGGGTGCGGTGGATGTCTGAGCCATGGCGGTTCTCCCTGTTCGAGCGTCAGTGTCTACGCAGGGTTGACCGCCGCCACGGCACGAACTCATCGCTGCCGCCCCCGGCAATCGGCGGAACGTCCAGCGATGTGCCGAACCCCCGGCGATGTGCCGAAGGTGGCAGGGGTCCGAACGGATGAACCTGAACCGTGCACCAGTGCGTCGGCTTCGCGGACGCGGTGGCGATTCATATGGTCGAGTTGTTGCCCGGTGGAGTGGCCGAGTGGTCAGGCAGCGGCCCGCAAGGCCGTACAGATGGGTTCGATTCCTATCTCCACCTCAATGCGTGGTTGCGTCAAAGTGCCGACGCGTCAATCCGTCCCCGCAGCGGGGAGGCTGTCCCCGAGATGCTCGGGGGCGGCCTGGCGCCAGGAGTCGACCAGGATGTCACGCAGCTCGTCCAGCCCGTCCAGAGCCGCCAGCCTGGCCCGTACCCAGGAGGAGTTGGCCTCGTGCGGCGGCACCCAGAACTTGGCCGGCTCGGAGGCGATCAGCTCGAACCGGTCCTGCTTGGGACAGCGCACGGCGAAGGACGTCCCGTCGTCGGGGACGGTGACGAACATGCGCCCGGCGACGTGGAAGGTGGGATGGCTCCACAGTTCCTTCTCCACCGTCTGCGGCAGGGACAGGGCGATACGGCGGACGTCATCGGCGTCGAGCACGGGGGCTGCCTTCACTGAGCTGGTGGGTGGGTGGGTGGGTGGGTGGCGACTGAGTCTATGACGCAACGCCCCTTCGCCTGCGGACTGTGGGCGCCTGGACACATTCCGGACGCACGCCCGTAGCAACCGGGGGTGATGATGGGAAGCAGACTTCAGCACAAGGACGGTGCGCATGGCCAGTGACGTGGAGACGGCGTTCGAGTTGAAATTCGCGGCGGGGCTGCGAGGTGCGGTGTCCGCCAAGCCCGAAACGGTGGTCCTGCGCCGCCTGGACATGCTGGGCCCGGGCGGCCACCCGATCTACAGCGACATCAGCGGGATCGTGCGCGCCGAGATCAGCGACCGCTTCGAGGTCCGCATGCTGGCCACCAGCTCACGGCAGGTCCTGCGACGACCGGTCTCCTGCCGCCCGGTCGCCCTCCGCCAAGCGGCGGCGGCATCAGCGGCGGCATCGGCAACGACGGAAGCCGGCACCGACTCGCTGCGCTGAGGCCCCCGCGCAGGCCGATTGTCAGTGTTCGGGGAGACAATCAGGGGCATGGAAAAGCCTCAGATCGTTTCAGCCGAGGAATGGCAGCTGGCCCGCGACGAGCTGCTCGTCGCCGAGAAGGAAGCCACCCGCGCCCAGGACGCCCTCGCCGCGCGGCGCCGCCGTCTGCCGATGGTCGCGTTCCCGGGCCCGTATGCGTTCGACACGTCCGCCGGCCCCAAATCCCTGGTCGAGCTGTTCGACGGCCGGGGGCAGCTGGTCGTCTATCAATTCATGGACAACGGTCCGGAGCACTACTGTCCCGGCTGCACCGGCTTCACGGCCAACCTCCCCGAGGGCGGGCTCACCGGGCTGGCCGACCACGGCGTCAGCTGGGTGAACGTCTCGAACATGCCGCTCGCCCAGATCGAGGGCTACAAGAAGCAGAAGGGCTGGACGCTGCCCTTCGTGTCCTCCCGCGGCACCTCGTTCGCGGACGACTGCGGCGCCGGCGGCGGGTTCATGCTGAGCGTGTTCCTGCGTGACGGCGAGGACGTCTACCGGACCTACAGCACCACCTCCCGAGGGGTGGACCGGCTGGTCTTCAGCAACAGCGTCGCCGACCTGACCCCGTACGGCCGCCAGGAGGACTGGGAGGACTCTCCTCCCGGCTGGCCGCAGCACCCGACCTACGGGTAGGAGATGTCAGCGGGGGCGGCAGCCGGGGTCAGCCCTCCAGCTCCGCTCCCCCCAGCCGCAGCGCGAGTTCCGTCAGCCTGGTGTAGGACTCCGCCATCCGCATCAACGACTCCGCCTCCGCCCGCCGCTCCTCGCTGACCGAACCGCCCGCGGGCGGTGTCAGCAGCTTGCGCGCCTCGGCGGCCGCCTCCATGGCCTGCTCCCAGTGCGCCCGTGCCGAAATCCGGTACTCCTCTTCCGCTGATCCGTCGCTCATGGCCACCCCCTTCCCCAATCAGGCACTTCCAGGACCAGGTAACCACAGCAGCTCGCGCCGCCGTCCCTCGGGACATGCTCTCCGACCGCGTCCGGAGGGCTACTTGGCGTGACCGCCGCCGCATGCTTTCCTGAAACCAGCGGCATCCGCTGCTTCGCTGTCCGCGCTGAGACCGAACCGGCCGAGTGTACGGAAAGCAGGTTTCTGCATGCCCATCGACGAGTTACACGGACGCACAGCCCTGGTCACCGGCGGCACCCGGGGCATCGGCAGAGCAACGGCACGGCGACTGGCGGCAGCCGGCGCCACCGTTCTCCTGACCGGCCGGGACGAGCAGGCCGCGGCTGACGCGGCCAAGAGCCTCACCGCCGAATTCGGCACCCATGCTGTCGGCCTGGCCCTCGACATGGCCGACCCCGGGTCGATCGAGGCCCTGATGACCCGGATCGCCGAGGAGCACCCCGACCTCGACATCCTGGTGGCTAACGCCGGCATCATCGGGACCGGCTTCATCGGCTCGATCCCACCCGCGGACGTGCGCCAGGTGGTCGAGGTGAACGTGCTGGGGACCTTCGCGGTCCTGCAAGGGGCGGCGCGGCTGATGACCCCGCGCCGTACCGGGTCGATCGTGCTGCTGACCTCGCTGGTCGCGACCCACGGTGTCCCCGGCATGGCCGCCTACGCCGCGGCCAAGGGCGCCATCGCGGCGATCACTCTGAGCGCGGCCGAGGAGCTGAGCCCGCAGGGCATCCGGGTCAATGCCGTCGCCCCGGGCACGATCGAGACCGAGATGCTTGCGCCCTATCCCCGCGAGGCCCTGGACGCCACGATCGCACGTACCCCGCTGGGACGGTTGGGCACCCCCGAGGACGTGGCCTCGGCGATCCTCTTCCTGGTCGGTGACGGCGCGTCATTCATCACCGGGCACATCCTGGCCGTGGACGGCGGACTGCTGCCGTAGCGACGCCATGGGGACGCCGTAGGGACGGGGACCGCGGCATCGGATGCACGGTCCCCGCCCCTGCTTTCACTGCTCAACTCAACTCAGCTGCCGAAGGCCTGGAGCTCCCAGAGCGAGTAGCCGTACTGGGTGGCGCGCGCGGTGCCGTTCATCCGCAGATAGCGCCCACTGCCGGAGACATTCAGCGTCTGCACGCCCCCGGTCCCGGTAGTGGTGGAATAGATCGACGTCCAGTTCGTCCCATCATTCGATGTCTGAATCTGGAACGCCGTGGCGTATGCCGTCTCCCAGTTCAAACACCACCTTGCAGATCGACTGCACCGACCCCAGATCCACCTGCAACCACTGCGGATCCGAAAAGGCACTCGACCAACGCGTCCCCGCATTGCCATCCACCGCATCCGCCGCCGGAGTACCCACGTTCTCCTGCGAGGACGCGGTCGCCGTCTTGTTCAGCGCCAGGTTGGTCGTGCCACAGCCACTGCCCGCGCTCACCACCCAGCTGAAGGTGGCAGAGCCGACCGCTCCCGTCCCATCGGTGGCCGTGACCGTCACATTCGACGTCCCCGCCGCAGTCGGCGTACCCGAGATCAACCCCGACGAAGAGCTGATCGACAACCCGGCCGGCAGACCCGACGCCGCATACGTCAACGTCTGACCTGACGCCGAATCACTCGCATGCAGCTGCAGACTCGCCGCCGCACCCACCGTCGAACTCTGCGCACCAGGCGCAGTGACCGTGACGGTATTGCCACTGGGGGCAGTGCCCGCGAAGGCCTGGAGTTCCCAGAGCGAGTAGCCGTACTGGGTGGCGCGCGCGGTGCCGTTCATCCGCAGATAGCGCCCACTGCCCGAGACATTGAGCGTCTGGGTGCCGCCGGTGCCGGTAGTGGTGGAATAGATCGACGTCCAGTTCGTCCCATCATTTGACGTCTGGATCTGAAACGCCGTCGCATACGCCGTCTCCCAGTTCAACACCACCTTGCAGATCGACTGCACCGACCCCAGATCCACCTGCAACCACTGCGGATCCGAGAACGCACTCGACCAACGCGTCCCCGCATTGCCATCCACCGCATCCGCCGCCGGAGTACCGACGTTCTCCTGCGACGAGGCCGTCGCCGTCTTGTTCAGCGCGACATTGGTCGTCCCGCAACCGCCGCCGCCCCCGGCACTCACCACCCAGCTGAAGGTGACCGAACCGACCGCCCCCGTCCCATCGGTGGCCGTCACCGTCACATTCGACGTCCCCGCCGCCGTCGGCGTACCCGAGATCAACCCCGACGAGGAATTGATCGACAACCCGGCCGGCAGACCCGACGCCGCATACGTCAGAGTCTGACCTGACGCCGAATCACTCGCATGCAGCTGCAGACTCGCCGCCGCACCCACCGTCGAACTCTGCGCACCAGGACCGGTCACCGTGACGGTATTGCCGCCGCCGTTGCCGCTGGGCAGGGTCCACTGCTGCTGGGCGGAATCGGTGCAGGTCTCGATGTCGAGCCGGGAGGCGGTGTTGCCGCCGGGGTCGGTGAGGCACAGGCCGGAGCTGGGGTTGACCAGCTCACCGTTGGCCAGGTGGCTCCAGCCCTGGGCGGCGGTGGCGTTGCAGGGGTACCAGTCGACATTGGTGCCGCTGGTCGTCCCGGCGCTCACCACGTCCAGGCAGCCGCCCTGGACCCGGAAGGTGCCGTCGGAGTACGGCGAGAACTGCTGGCCCGCGCCGCCGTTGCAGGCGCTGACCCCGATCGGGTTGCCCTCCGTGTTCAGCGCGTTCTGGTTGGCGAGGCACAGTCCGCCGATGCCCTTGACCGCCCCGGTCGCGGTGGCGGTCCCGGTCGGGGTGGAGTTGCCGCCCTGCTCATACACGGCCACATAGCCCACGCTCATGGACCCGCCCGAGGTGGTGGCGGCGGTCGGGGTCGGCGAGCCGTAGACGCCGTCCGGGTAGTTGCCGCCCATCGCCAGGTCCCAGATGATGAAGAAGCCGTGGTCGATGGCCTGCTGCCAGGCCGTGGTGCCGACCGAGGCCTCGGTGATGGTGCTCTCCACCGTGCCGTCCATCAGGAACTGCAGGGTCTCCGCACTGGTGTTGGTCCGGTCCACGATCACCGAGTAGGTGTGGTAGCCGGTCTGGCAGCCGGAACCGGCACCCGGGCAGGGGATCAGCGCGTGGCCCGGGCTGTTCGCCGCGTCGTGCAGGGTCTGCGAGGACTCATTGAGGCCGTTGACGTCCTCCATCATGTCGATCTCGCCGGAGGTGGGCCAGCCGCCGCCGGTCCGCATCGGGGCGCCGAGGGCCCAGAAGGCCGGCCAGTACCCGAGACCGTTGGCGGGGTTCGGCTGCTGGATCGAGGCGGTCATCTCCAGCTTGCCGCCGGCCGGGGCCTGGAAGTCGTCCCGGGTGCTCTCGATCCGCCCGGAGGTCCAGGTGCCACCGTTGTTGATCGCCTTCAGCACCAGGTGGCCGCTGCCGTCCAGGTAGACGTTGTTGGTCGAGTTGGTGGTCTGCTCGCTCTCACCGGTTCCGTAACCGGTGCCCAGGTCGTAGAACCAGTTCGCCGCGGACGGTGCCGAGCCGGCCGCCCCGGCGAAGTCGTCGCCGAACACGGTGGTCCAACCCGCCGGTGCGGGCGGCACGGTGTCGGCCAGTGCCGCGGGGGCGGCGACCAGGGTCGCCGCCATGGTGCCGGTGAGGCAGCCGGCCAGCAGCGCCAGCGTGGCCAGGAGCGAGCGGCCCCTCAGCGACGCCGATCGCACGCTGACCGCGCCACGTGCCCTGATCAGCCCGGACGCGAGGACATGCACGACTTTCCCGACCCGGTGGCGAGGTTCCCCTCGGCGGTCGGCTCCCCAGCCGCTACCTGGTGTGACGAACACGTTGCCTTCCCCTCAGCGCAGAGCGCGCGTTCTCGGTTCCGCCCGCGGGCATGCCGCCGCCGCAGCAAGGTGGTGCCGCAACATGGGTGCCCAGAGGGCCGGTTGGCGTCTTCGTGCGAAAGAGAGCGCTCTCTAGCCAGCTGATTTCTACGGCGGCCCCGGATACATGTCAAGGTTTTGCACACGACTGAGCCTCGCCTGCGGCCCGTCTGAGCCCCGCCTGCGGCCTGCCTGAGCCCCGCCTGCGGCCCGGAGCAGCCCGGAACGGCAGGCGGCGGTCAGCGGGCGGAGTCGTCGATCTGAACGGAGTAGCCGGCCCGCAGCACGGCAAGCGTCGAGGGCGGCGTGATCGCGTCGACCACCCCCCGCGCGGGCCGGCCCCGGCGGGCGCCGTACCCCTGCTCGGTCCACTCGACCAATGCCCCGCCGAGGACCAGCGCTGACGCACCGTCGAGCCGTACGAACGCACCGTCAGGAAGCTCCGCCCACGGCACGGAGTGCAGTCGGCGACGGCTGGTGCCGCGAAGCATCCGCTCCCCGTGCAGCTCACGGTTCATGGTCCGGGCCGACGGCGGCTCCACGGAGAGGCCCGTGGCCCAGGCTGTCCGGAAAGCGTTGTAGTCGCCGCGTCGGCACTCCGCGCACGGGCGGTGCCCGGCGGCCAGGGAGACGGCCTCGTCGTGGAAGTACAGATGGGTGTAGTGCCCCGGCTGCCACTGCTCGCGCCATCGGCCCTGGAAGCTCAGCACACAGGTGATCCAGAGATCGCTCGCATGGTTGCGCACGATCCGCCCGCCCGAGTGCAGGATTCCCCGATTGCCGGTGTAGGCGCCCCTGAGCGGAATGGCGACGATGTCGCCCATCGGCGTCACCCGATTGCGAGCCGGGCTCGAACTCATGGCCTCACCCTCCGTCAACTTCCGTCCGCGACCGCAGCCGGGACCGCAGCCGTGCCGACGCAGAATTCATTGCCCTCCGGGTCGGCCATCACCACGTGGTGCCGGTCGGACTCCTCCAGCACGGTTCCGCCTGCTGCCACCAGCCGCTCGCACTCCGCCTTGATGCGCGCCCAGCGCTCATCGGGACCACCGTGCCCCGATACCCGGATATCGATATGCAGCCGGTTCTTCGCCGACTTCGGCTCGGGGACCTTGAGAATGCAGAGCCGAGGGCCGATTCCGTCGGGATCGCACAGCCAAGCCCCGTCGTCCTCGGATTCGTCCTCCGGCAGATCGAACTGCCCCAGCCATTCCGCGCGGGTTTTGAAGGGAGCGGGGGGAGGCTCATCGACATAGCCCAGCGCCGTCTTCCAAAAAGCAGCGAGGAGCTGCGCATCTGTGCAGTCAAGGGTCAGATCGATTCCAGCTGCCATGCCAGGGACCCTACCGCGCAGCTCGGACAGTCCATGGGCTGCGGAAAGCCCCAGGACCAGGTGTCGTCCCAGGGCACCGCCCCGACCGTGCCCGATACTGGGCGCATCGAACGCCCCGACCTGCCACACCACCGACCAGGGGGACCGCCCGTGAACGTCCTGCAGCTGCTGCGCACGCGCGATCCGGGGCTGACGGCTCTGCGACGGTCCTGCCGCGCCGCGATCGTCGCGCCCGGGCTCTTCGCCCTCGCCGAGGAGGTCATCGGCAACCCGACGATAGCGGTCTTCGCGGCCTTCGGTTCGATCTCGCTGCTGCTCTTCGTCGACTTCGGCGGCCCGCTGCGCGAACGCCTGGTCGCCCAGGGCGCGCTGGTGGCCACCGGGGCAGTGCTGGTCTCCCTGGGGACGTTGGCTTCGCGTTCGATCTGGTCGGCCGCCGTGGTGACGTCCCTGGTCGCCTTCGGCGTGCTGTTCTCCGGCATCGTCAGCTCGGTGCTCGCCGGCTCCTCGACCGCCCTGCTGGCGAGCTTCACGCTGGCGGTGACACTGCCGGGGCCGGTCGGTTCGATCCCGGACCGGCTCGGCGGCTACCTGCTGGCCGGGGCGACGTCCATGATCGCGATCACCGTGCTGTGGCCGGCCCCGGCCCGGGAGCCGCTGCGGGCGGCAACCGCGCGGTGCTGCGCCCTGCTCGCGCGGCGGCTGCGCGCCGAGGTCGACTGCGTACGGGCGGACTTCGCGCCGGACCGGCGGTCGGCCCAGGACGGGCTGACGGCCGAGGCGACCGCCGCCGTGACCGCGCTGCGTACCTCCTTCTTCAGCACCCCCTACCGGCCGACCGGCCTGAGCACCGCGGCCCGCACCCTGGTCCGGCTGGTCGACGAGGTGGTGTGGCTGCAGGAGATCCTGGAGCGGATGCCGATCAGCGGTCCCGCCACGCCGTCCGACGCCGTCGTCTGCGGGGTCAAGCTCGCCGCGGCGGACCTGCTGGAGCACAGCGCCGACCAACTGGATCCGGCCACCGGCGAACTCGACGGCCCCGGGCTCGACGGGCTCCGACTGGACCTCAAGCGGCTCCAGGACGCCCGCACGGCCATGGAGCGCACGGTGACCTCGGTAGCTCCCAACCCCCTTGCGAAAAACGACAGTTCACCGCAACCGCAACCGCAACCGCAACCGCAACAACAGCAACCGGGCGTCGCCGAGCTGATCAGCTCCCTCGAACCCGGCTTCCGCGCCCAGGAGATGAGCTTCGCCATCTCCGCGATCGCGCTGAACATCGAACGCGGCGCCGCCGCCGCCCGGCGCCCGTGGTGGCAGCGTGCGCTCGGCCGGCAGCCCGCCGGTGTGGCCTCCCCGCTGGCCTCGGCCCAGGAGCGGGCCGGGGCCCATGTCGAACCGCACTCGGTCTGGCTGCACAACAGCCTCCGCGGCGCGGTCGCCCTCGGCCTGGCCGTCCTCGTCGCCGAACTGGCCGACGTCCAGCACTCGTTCTGGGTGGTCTTCGGCACCATGGCGGTGCTCCGCTCCAACGCCCTGCTGACCGGCCAGAACGCGCTACGGGCGCTGCTGGGCACAGTGGTCGGCATCGTCGTCGGCGGTGCGCTGATCTTCGCGCTGGGCTCGGACACCACCGTGTTCTGGTTCCTGCTGCCGCTCTCCATCGTGTTCGCCGGACTCGCCCCGGCCGCCATCTCCTTCGCCGCGGGCCAGGCGGGCTTCACCGCCACCCTGCTCATCCTGTTCACCATCATCGATCCGGCCGGTTGGACGATCGGCCTGGTGCGGATCGAGGACATCGCGATCGGCGTGGGCGTGAGCGTCGGGGTGGGCGCACTGTTCTGGCCCCGTGGTGCCGGGGCCGCGCTGGGGCAGGCGACGGCCGAGGCGATCGCGGAGAGCGCCCGCTATCTGCGTCGTGCCATCGAGTACGGGGTGACCCGCTGCGACGCGCTGGTGCCGACCGCCCCGACCCCGGAGGACGAGCGCCGGAACGCCGCGGCGGCGGCCCGCCGGCTGGACGACGCCTTCCGCGGTTTCCTCGCCGAACGCGGCACCAAGCAACTGCCGTTGGCGGACGTGACGGTGCTGATGACCACGGTCGCCGTGCTGCGGCTGACCGCCGACGCCATCCTCGACCTGTGGGAGCGGGACGACCACCCGCCGGCCGGTGACCGCACCGCCGCCCGGGAGGAGATCCTCGCCGCAGGCAGCCAGTTGTGCGGCTGGTACCAGCAGGCGGCGCGGGCCCTGGGCGGCTACGGCGAGGTCCCCGATCCGCTGCCGCACGACAGCACGGCCGACGGCCGGCTGATCGACGCGGTGCACCGGGATCTGACCGGCGACGACGGGCAGGGCACCGGCACCGCGATCAGGATAATCTGGACCGCGGACCACCTCGACGTGGCCCAGCGGCTGCAGGCGTCGATGGTGGGCCCGGCCCGGGCCGCCGCCGCGCTGCAGAACCGGATGAACACGCTGACCGGCCGCGCCGTCCTGCACCGGCATCCGCCCCACACCACCAGCACCTGACGCGACGTCACCTCGAAGCAGCTGACAACACCGCGGGGGCACTGGCCCGACGCACGGTCGGCTGCCAGACTCGCTCCATGCAGATGATCATCGAGGGCATGGCCAACCGCCTGGTCGAGGTGCCGGGCGTGGTCGGAGTGCTGCTCGGCGGCAGCCGGGCGCGCGGTGAGCACCGGCCGGAATCGGACTGGGATCTCGGCGTCTACTACCGCGGCGGGCTCGATCTCGCCGCGTTGCGTACGCTGGCCGGCCCCGAGGTGGAGGTGGCCGGCCCGGGCGGCTGGGGCCCCTGGGTCAACGGTGGCGCGTGGCTGAAAGTCGACGGCGTGGCGGTGGACTGGATCCTGCGGGATCTGGACCGGGTCGAGCGGGTGTGGGCGGACTGCCGCGAGGGCCGGTACGAGGTGGGCATGCAGCCCGGGCACCCGCTCGGCTTCTGGTCGCCCTGCTACCCGGGCGAGGTGGCGCTCGGTCAGGTACTGGCCGACCCCGGGGGTGAACTGACGGACCTTCAGCAGCAGGCGTCGGCCTACCCCGCGCAGTTGCGCGAGGCGCTGACAGCGGGAGCATGGGAGGCGGAGTTCCTGGTCAACGCCGCTGCCAAGGGCGCGGCCCGGGCGGACACGCTCCATGTCTCGCTCTGCCTGTCCCGCGCCGTCGGCGTGCTGGTGCAGGCGCTGTTCGCCCAGGACCGGCGCTGGTGCCTCAATGAGAAGGGCGCGCTGGCCGTCGCCGAGACCCTGCCGGCCGCGCCGACCGGCTTCGGCCCACGCGTCCGCCGCCTGCTGGGGGCGTCCGGCGGGACAGTCGACCTGCTGACGGCGACGGTGGCCGAGGCGCGGGCGCTGGTCGAGGAGACCCGCGCCGCACTGAAGGGCCACGCCGAATAGCCGTACAGGCCGCCCGCGCCGGGCCGGGGATCCCCGGCCTAACGGTCGCCGCCCGGGGCAACGGAGGCGGTGGCGGGGGCGGCAGCCGGGGCCTCCGTCGGCGCCTGCGCCTGGGCCTGCGTCGAGGCCTGCGTCGGGGCCGCAGCACCGCCCGGCTTCCCGCGCAGCGGAATCTCCTTGATGAACCACGCCGCCACGAACGCCACCGCACACAGCGCCGCCGCCCACAGGAAGATGCTGTGGATGCCGGCCGCGACGGAGTGCAGGTAGGCGTCCTTGACCGCGGCCGGCAGCCTGCCGAGCGCCGCCGGGTCCAACTGGGCTCCGGCCCCTGCCCCCTGGGCGTGGCCGGCCGCACCGGCCGCGATCTGACGGTTGAACAGGGCGCCGAACAGGGCCACCCCGAAGGAGCCGCCGAGCGTACGGAACAGAGTGGAGGCACCGGAGGCGGCGCCCATGTCCTTCAGCTCGACGCTGTTCTGCGCGATCAGGACGACCATCTGCATCAGGAAGCCCATGCCTGCTCCCAGCAGGGCCATGTAGAGGCCCGCGGTCAGCCGGCCGGTGGAGGTGTCCATGGTCGACAGCAGCACGCAGCCCGCGGTGAGGAACGCCGCGCCCAGGATCGGGAACACCTTGTAGCGGCCGGTCTTGGACATCACCCGGCCCACGATCTGCGAGACGATCACGATCGGAATCATCATCGGCAGCAGCAACAGCCCGGAGTTGGACGCCGAGGCGCCCTGGACGGTCTGCTGGAACAGCGGCAGGAAGCTGACCGCGCCGAACATCGCCACCCCGACCACCAGGGCGAGGAAGGAGGCGAGGTTCATGTTGCGGCTGCGGAACAGGCTCAGCGGCAGAATCGGTTCGGCCGCACGGGTCTGCGACCACAGGAACGCCGCCAGGCCCAGCACGGCGACCGCGATCGCGGTCAGCACCTGTGCGGATCCCCAGCCGTAGGTGGTGCCGCCCCAGGTGGTGACCAGGACGGCGGAGATGATGGTCAGCGTGAGCAGCACCGCGCCGAGGTAGTCGATGCTCGCGTCGGGGCGCTTCTTCGACAGGTGCAGCGTCAGCTGGCACCAGACCAGGGCGACCAGGCCCAGCGGCAGGTTGATGTAGAAGGCCCAGCGCCAGCCGGCGTGGTCGGTGATGAACCCGCCGAGCAGCGGGCCGCCGATGGTGGCCAGGGCCATCACCGTGGCCATCATTCCCTGGTACCGGCCGCGCTCGCGCGGCGGCACCAGCTCACCGATGATCGCGAAGGCGCCGACCGCGAGACCGCCGGCGCCGATGCCCTGCAGGGCGCGGAAGGCGATCAGCTGGTCCATGCCCTGCGCGGCGCCGGAGAGCCCGGAGCCGAGCAGGAAGATCACTATCGAGGTCAGGAAGACGCTCTTGCGTCCGTAGATGTCGCCGAGCTTGCCCCAGATGGGGGTGGAGGCGGCGGTGGCCAGGGTGTAGGCGGTGACCACCCAGGAGAGGTGGTTCAGGCCGCCGAGCTCGCCGACGATGGTCGGCATCGCGGTGCCGACGATCATGTTGTCGAGCATGCCCAGCAGCATCGCGAGCATAACGCCCAACAGAATCCAGCGCACATGGGGCGCGGCGGCGGGGCTTGGAGGTGCTTGGGTGTCGGGCTTGCCGGGTGCGGCCCCGGGTGCGGTGGTGGTCATGGTGATCAGCTCCTTGGTGAATGGCGCTCCGGATTTCTCCCTTCCAAGCTAACGAACATGTTCGTCACGAACAAGTTCGCGGCGAACTTGTTCGCGACGATCGGGTTCGTTACTGTGGAGGCATGACAGCACACGCCAAGGAACCCCGGAGCCGCCGCGAGCGGCCCGCGAAACCGGCGCTGACCCGCGGCGGGATAGTCGCCACCGCGGTCGACCTGATGGCCGCCGAGGGGCTCGAACGGGTCACCATGCGCCGCCTGGCGCAGGAGCTCGACACCGGCCCGGCCTCGCTCTACGTCTACGTCCGCAACACCGCCGAACTGCACGCGGCGATCCTCGACGAGCTGCTCGGATCGGTCGACCTGACCCCCGCGCGGGCCGCCGGGTCCGGAACCGCTGAGGCCGCCGAGGGCGACTGGCGCGAGCGGCTCACACGCATCCTGACCTCCTACATCAAGGTGCTGTTCGAGCACCCCGCGCTGGCCGGGTCGGCGCTGGTGGCCCGGCCCGTCGGCGCGCACTACCTCGACCTGGTGGAGGCGCTGCTGGCGCTGCTGAGCGAGGGCGGCCTACCGCCCGCCCGGGCCGCCTGGGCGGTGGACCTGCTGCTGCTGTTCGCCACCTCGACCGCGGCCGAGCAGTCCACCCGGAGCCAGTCCATCGACGCCCAGGACGAGTGGGACGCCCTCACCGCGACCCTGCGGAACACCTCCGAGACCCGCCACCCCCACATCGCCGCCCTCAGCGGCGAACTGCTCAGCGGCACCGGCCAGGCCCGCCTGGCCTGGGGCTTCCAGGCCCTGATCAGCGGCATCCTGGCCGCCCCCGAGCCCGACACCGGCCCGCCTGGAACCCCTCAGCGGAGCTGACCCACCACTCTTTCAGGAGCACCCCATGACCACGCACCACCCCGTGACCATCGTCGGCGCCGGCCTCGGCGGCCTCACCCTCGCCCGCGTCCTGCACGTCCACGGCATCGAGTCCGTCCTCTACGACCTCGACGCCTCCCCCACCGCCCGGGCCCAGGGCGGGATGCTGGACATCCACGAGGACTCCGGCCAGGTCGCCCTGCGCGCCGCCGAGCTCTACGACGAGTTCCGCAAGCTGGTGCTCCCCGGCGGCGAGGCCATGCGCGTCCTCGACCAGCACGCCACGGTGCGGATGGCGGAGGAGGACGAGGGCGACGGCACCCGTCCCGAGGTGGAGCGCGGCCAGCTGCGCGACCTGCTGCTCGGCTCGCTGCCCGAGGGCAGCGTGCGCTGGGGCGCCAAGGTCACCGCCGCCCGCCCGCTGGACGGCGGCCGGCACGAGGTCACCCTCGCCGACGGCACGACGTTCAGCACCGACCTGCTGATCGGCGCGGACGGGGCCTGGTCCCGGATCCGGCCGCTGGTGTCCAGCGCCACCCCCGTCTACACCGGCCTGTCCTTCGTCGACTTCGACCTGCTGGACGCCGACACCCGCCACCCCGCGGCCGCGGCCGTCGTCGGCGGCGGGATGCTCTTCGCCCTGGGCCATGGCAAGGGCTTCCTGGCCCACCGCGAGATCGACGGAAGCCTGCACATCTACGCCGCGCTCAAGACCCCCGAGAGCTGGATCACCGGCGTGGACTTCAACGACGACAGCGCGGCCAAGGCGGCCGTACTGGAGCACTTCACCGACTGGCACCAGAGCCTGCGCGACCTGGTCACCGAGGCCGACAGCCCGCTGATCCCGCGGATGATCCACGCCCTGCCGGTCGGGCACCGCTGGGAGCGCGTGCCCGGCGTCACCCTGCTCGGCGACGCCGCGCACGTGATGTCCCCGTTCGCCGGCGAGGGCGCCAACCTGGCCATGCTGGACGGCGCCGAACTCGGTCTCGCCCTGGCCGCCCACCCCGGCGACGCCGAGGCCGCCCTCGCCGCCTACGAGGACGCCCTGTTCCCGCGCAGCGAGGCGTCGGCGGCCGAGTCCGCCGAGAACCTGGTGCTCTGCTTCGCCGACGACGCCCCGCAGGGCCTGCTCGACCAGTTCGCCGCCTTCGCCGAACTGAGGGACAGCGACAGCAACCACGGCCCGACCGGCTGAGCCCACTGCTACGTCATGCGTCGCGCCAGCCGGGCAGCGACGCCCCGGGCGCCCAGGTGCAATGGCTGCCGCTGGAGATCCGCTCCGGCAGCCGCACCCGGGCGACCGGCCCGTCGGTGAGCCTGGCCGCGTCGAACACCAGGCACTCCGAGCGGTCGGTGTTCATGTCGGTGGTCAGCGTCACCAGATAGCCGTCGTCCTCCCCCGCGGTCCCACCGGTTCGCGGCGCCATCGCCGTCTCGCTCCCGTAGACGCCCTCCCCCAGCGCGTACCGCTCCTCGTTCCCGGTGAGCAGGTCGTGCTTGACGATGCCGTCGAACAGGAACCAGCCGGGCTTCTGGGTGGCCGCGTAGGCGTAGCGGTAGGGGCGTCCGCCGTGGCCGGGGTTGATCATCCCGAACTCGGTGCAGCGGTCGCTCAGGTCCTCCTCCTTGACCTGACCGGTGGTCAGGTTCAGCCGCCACCGGTGCAGTCGGGCCTGCAGCCGCTCCAGCGCCAGGAACCGGAACATCCGCTGGTGGATTCCCGCGCCCAGCGGATCGGGCGGCTCGGGGCAGCCCTGGAAGAAGCCGTCGAGCACGATCTCCTCGCCGTCCTCGTAGGCGTTGGTGAAGTGCAGGACAAAGGTCGGGTCGGCCTCGAACCAGCGGATCTCGCTCGGGCCCCCGCGCCGGGGCATCACCCCGAACCGGCTGGGCAGCTCCGGGTGGAACCGGGAGGCGTAGCGGCCCCGGGCGATCAGCTCCGGATCCCAGAACAGCGGGAAGTCGTTGAAGATCGCGTAGTTCTCGGTCCAGGCCATGTCGTGCGGCAGCCGCGGCCCGGGCAGCGGCACGTCCGTGGTGTGGACCAGCCGGTCCTGCGCGTCGACCACCCCGTAGCGGAGGTAGGGGGCCTCGGTGCTGTAGCTGAAGAACATCAGCTCACCGGTGTGCTCGTCGACCTTGGTGTGCGCGGAGACACCCCAGTCGGACGGGAAGCGTCCGTGCCAGCTCGCCTTGCCGAGCGGCTCCAGGCTGAGCGGTCCGAGCCGGTAGAGGTCGCCGCACTGCCAGAAGCTGCTCAGGGCGACGCCGTTGTGCACGGCGATGTCGGTGCTGGACGCGTCCTTCATCCTGGTCCGCGCGCCCCACCCGTCCTGGCGGCGGGACAGCGCCGGCGGATCGGCGATCCCGGCCCAGAGCGCCCGCCCCGCCTGCTGCTCGGCGGCGAAGCCGTCGGTACGCACAAAGCGGTTGCGGTAGAACGCCCTGCCGTCCCTGAAGCCGACCACATGCACCATGCCGTCCCCGTCGAAGGGGTGGTAGAGCCGAACCGCCGGGTGCACCGGATTCTCGGTGTTGCGCAGATAGACGCCGTCCAGGTCAGCCGGGATCTCCCCGACCACCTCCAGATCGTCCGCCCGCCACTCGGTGACCTGCGGCCGCCAGGGCCCGGTGCGGTACGGATGGTCGTCATCCCCGGGCAACGTCGACAACGCCCGCCCCACGATCTCCAGATCCACCGCGCGCCTCCAGTCACCCCGCGGACGTACTGCCCCCTCCACGAGCCTACAACCGCTACTCCGATGACGGCCCGTCAGCCGGAGCGAAGAGGTAGCGGTCCATCATCAGCGCAGCGTCAGCGAGGATCTCGGGATCGCCCTCGGCACGCGCCCTACCTCGGCCATCGAACCCGTCCCGGCCTCGCTCGCTGCGCCAGACGGCGCGCCTCGGCGGTGACGTCGCCGTCGACCTGGGCGGGTGTTCTGTCGCCGTACTCGAGGGTGTCGTACTCGTCGTCGAGTTCGGCGAGCCGTTCAGCCAGAGGAAGCCGATGGCCGAAGTGCTGATGAGCCCGGGCGGCCAGCTCCCGTGGCGTCAGCTCGCCCGCCAGCAGTCGGCCGGCCAGCGCTCGCACGACGGCCTCTTCGCCGGCGCGACTCCCGGGCGGGTAGTAGCTGAGACCGAGTTCCTCGAGGGCCGCCGGCAGGATCTCGGGGACGTCGTAGTCAGCCTCGGCGCGGGTACGTGACGCCAGGATCCCCAAGGTGGGGCTGTCGAGCCCGGCGACGAGGGCGTCGCACGCGGCGCTGACGACCTCGTGTGCCTGCGCCGCGCCGATACTCCAGAGCGCGGCGCGGTCCTGCAGGGCGTCGGCTGCTGCGGTCCGCTCACTCATGAGGCTTCAGCAGGTCGGCGAAGCCGTTGATCAACACAGTCATGCCGAAGTCGAAGGCGCGGTCGGCGCGGCTGGTGCCGGTCGGCTGGGCGGCGAGGGCGGCGGCCAGGCGGGGGGCCTCGGTGCCGGGCGGGATCGCCCACATCACCTCGGGTGCGGCCAGGTCGAGCGCCGCGCCGAGGATGAAGTTCTCGAACGCGGTGAGCGCGGTCATGATGACCTCCGCCGGGAACCCGGCCTGCTCCATCAGCGTGACGAACTGCTCGTAGGACGCCAGCACCTCCGGCGCGCGCACCGTTGCGCCGGTCAGCAGCGGCACGACATGCGGGTGCGCGGCGAACGCGGCCCGGTAGGAGTGGGCGTAGGCGCGCAGCGCGGGCTCCCAGGCGCGGCCTTGGAGCAGCGTGAAGTCGACCTCCGCGCCGACCCGGACCCGCAGCAGTTCCACGATGCCCGAACGGCCGTCCACGTGGTGGTAGATGGAGGCCGTCTGCACGCCCAGGCGCCGGGCCATCTCCGGCACGGTGAAGTCTCCGGTCTCGTCGACCAACTCCAGTGCGGTGTCCGCGATGCGCTCCAGATCAAGCAGTGTCTTCCGGGGCCGTGCCATCCCTGTCTCCTCCTGTTGACCTGCGCTGTGATCCGACCTGTGACCTGCGCCACTTGGCGTACGCCGCCGCTGAGGCTATATTGCCCGAAACCTAAACCTAATCGGTTTAGATTAACCCCCCCTGCCTGGTTCAACCCCCACGACCTTGGAAGGCCACCCATGGAGCCACAGCTGCGCCGCGGGACCCTCGGGACCGGTGACATCGCGTTCTTTGTCATCTCCGCGGCCGCCCCCCTGATGATCCTGGCCGGAGTCGCCCCCTACGCGATCCTGGTCGGCGGCATCGGCGCCCCTTCCGCCTATCTGATCGCCGGAATCGTGCTGACCGTGTTCGCGGTCGGGTTCACCACCATGTCCCGCTATGTCTCCAACGCCGGGGCCTTCTACGCCTACGTCACCCAGGGGCTCGGCCGTCCGGCCGGCATCGCCGCCGCCGTGTTGGCGCTGATGTCCTACAACGCGGTGCAGATCGGCATGTACGGGCTGCTGGGCGTCTCCGCCCAGAGCACGGTCAAGACCCTGCTCGGGGTGAACCTGCCCTGGCCGTTCTACGCCCTGGTCGGGGTCGCCCTGGTCTGGTTCGCCGGCTACCGCAGCATCGAGTTCGGCGCCAAGCTGCTGGCAGTGCTGATGATCGCCGAGTCCGGCATCCTGGTGCTGCTGGCCGCCGCGATCCTGGCCAAGGGCGGCGCGCACGGCCTGGACCTGCAGTCCTACGCGCCCAAGCAGGTGTTCAACGGCTCCACCAGCTCGCTGCTGGTGTTCGCCTTCGCCGCGTTCATGGGCTTCGAGTCCACCGCGATCTACCGCTCCGAGGCCCGCGACCCCAAGCGCACCATCCCCCGCGCCACCTACATCGCGGTCGCCTTCCTCGGCCTGTTCTACAGCTTCATCGCCTGGGCGATCATCCAGGGCTTCGGCTCGGCCCAGGTCCAGGCCGCCGCCGCGAAGGACCCGGCCGGGCTGGTCTTCACCGAGATGGACACCTATGTCGGCCGCTGGGCCACCGACCTGATGCACCTGCTGATCCTGAGCAGCACCCTCGCCTCGCTGCTGGCCTTCCACAACGCCATCAACCGCTACACCAAGGCGATCGCGGGCGAGGGCATGCTGCCGGCCAGGCTCGGCTCGCTGCATCCGCGGACCGGCTCGCCCTATGTGGCCGGCGGGATCCAGACCCTGCTGTCGGTGGTCGTGGTGGCCGTCTTCGCGATCGCCGGCCTGGACCCGTACCTGAACCTGCTGATCTGGGTGAACACCCCCGGCGTGATCGGCCTGGTGCTGCTGCAGGCGATGGTCGCGGTCGCGGTCCCGCTCTACTTCCGCCGCATCGACCACAGCGAGGGGCGGCTGCGTACGGTGGTCGCCCCGCTGCTGGCCGCGTTGGGCATGGCCACCGCCCTCTATCTCATGATCACCAAGATTGCGCTGCTCAGCGGTGCCTCGGACTCCGTGAACGCGGTCCTGGTCGGACTGGTCCCGGTCATGATCGCGATCGGTCTGGTGCTGGCCCTGTGGCTACGGGTCAAGCGTCCGCAGGTCTACGCCCGGCTCGGCACGGAGCCGCAGCTCGTCCAGGAGGAGAACGTCCATGTCCACAGCTGACACCGGCATCGCCGACACCGGCATCGCCGACACCATCATCGTCGGAGCCAGGATCCACACCCTCGACCCGGTTAATCCGGTCGCGGGCGGCGCGGACAGCGCGGGCAGTGTGGCGATCAAGGACGGGACGATCGTCGCGGTAGGCGACACCGCCGACTGGCGCGGCCCGTCCACCACCGTCCTCGACCTCCACGGCGCCACCCTCACAACCGGCCTGACGGACGGTCATATGCACCCGGTGATGGGCGCGACCAGCTTCAACGGCCTGGACCTGTCCGGCTGTCGCAGCGTGGCCGACCTGCGCGCCGCGCTGGCCGGCGCGGTGCGGGAGGCCGGGCCCGGCAGCTGGATCTCCGGCTTCGGGCTGGACCACAACGCCTTCCAGGGGCAGCCGATCAGCAACACCCTGATCGACGACCTGCTCGACGGCATCCCGGCCCTGCTGGTCCTCTACGACGGACACTCGGCCCTGGCCAGCACCGGCGCGCTGCACGCCGCCAAGATCGAGGGCCCGCGCGACTTCGCCTCCCGCTCCCGCATCGTCTGCGACAGCGCCGGACGTCCCACCGGCCATCTGCTGGAGGACGGCGCGATCAGCCTGGTCCGGCAGGTGATGCCGGTCGCGGACCTGGCCGAGCGCCGGGCCCAGGTGCTCGCGCTGCTGCACTCCATGGCGGCCACCGGCCTGACCGGCGGTCATGTGATGGACGCCGAGGGCGACGCACTGGAGCTGATCGCCGGCATCGAGGACCTGCCGCTGCGGCTGCGGATCGCCCCCTGGGCCATGCCCGGCAACATCGACGCACAGATCGACCACCTGCTCACCCTGCGCGGCACCGGCGGCCGGCGCTGGAGCGTGGACGCCGTGAAGTTCTTCGTCGACGGCACCGTCGAGGGCGGCACGGCCTGGCTGGACCGGGCCGACTGCCACGGCGAGAGCACCGACTCGTTCTGGCACGACCCCGCCGACTACACCCGGGCGGTGCGACGCCTGGACGCCGCCGGGATGCAGGCCGCCACCCACGCCATCGGCGACGCGGGCGTCCGCCACGCCCTGGATGCCCTGGTCGGTACCAGCGGGACGGTGCGGCACCGGATCGAGCACATCGAGACCCTCCCGTACGACCAGATCCGGCGGTTCGCCGAGCTGGACGTGGCGGCGTCCATGCAGCCCACCCACACCGCCTACACCAGGGCGGACCACAGCGACGAGTGGTCGAGCCGGGTCGGCGCCGAACGCGCCGACCGGGCCTGGTGCTGCCGGGATCTGCGGGACTCCGGGGCCACCCTGGTCCTCGGCTCCGACTGGCCGATCGCCCACTTCGACCCGCGCCAGGTGCTCGCCACCGCCCAGCTGCGGCGGCTGCCGGGCACCGACGCCGAACCGGTGCTGCCGGGCCAGGCGCTCACCGCGCTGATGGCGCTGGAGGGCATGACCAGCCACGCCGCCCACGCCACCGGGCAGGGCCACCTGGCCGGACGGATCGCCCCCGGCTACCGGGCCGACCTGACCGCCTTCGCGGTCGACCCGCTCACCGCGCCCCCGGACGAACTGGCCGAGGCCCCGATCCGCCTGACGATGGTCGACGGCACGGTCACCCACCGAGCCTGAGGCAGACCCTGCGGCCTCACCCTGGCTGAGGCCCGTTCAGCTCACGAGTCCGCCGGAACCACTCGGCCGGCGGCTCGTGGCCGACCTGGTCCAAGTAGCTCTCGGCGCCGCCCGGCGGCATAAAGGTGACCAGGCCGCGCATCAGCGCCCGGACCTGGGTGTAGGAGCCGTGGAAAGGCAGCGCCAGATCCCCACCCGCCGGCAGCAGCAGCCCCTGCCGGTAGGCCCACTGGTTGAACGGGCACTCACGAGGAGCGATCACCACATAGTTCCACCAGTCCCCGCGCAGGATCTCCGCGGTCGGATCGGCTCGGTGCGCCAGATCCAGCGCCAGCTGGTAGGCCAGCCGGAACCCCCGGTCCCAGGGCGCGGAACCGGAACCCTCGTCTCCCGCTGCGCCGACGTCGCCGATACCACTCATAGTCACCATTGGGCCTCCCCACGCCCGCCCCCGCACCTCGGGCAGACGCCGCGGCGGGGGCGGGGGCGAGGGCGGGGGCGAGACGGAACGGACCGGACCGGCTTCAGCTGGTGATCGTGTAGCTGTCGCCGTAGGTCTTCCAGGTGAGCGGGGGGTTGAGGTCGAGGTTGCCGGCCTTGAGGAAGACCCGCTGCTCGGTGTCGACCCGGCTGGTGTCGTCGTGGGCGGCCTCGGTGAGCATCGCCGCCTTGCGGGCGTCCAGGTAGGCGTTGAGGTACGTGGTCTCATTGCCGCCCTGAGCGGGGGTCTTGGCCTTCTTCATCGCAGTCTTGCGGATCCCGCCGAAGCTGGTCGGGTCATCGCCCGGACCGTGCATCACGATCGCGTCGTAGTAGATGAACTGCCCCAGCGCCCGCAACCCGTCCGCCTTGGCCTGCTGGACGGCCGGGTTGAAGTACACCCGGTCGCGCTCGTTGTTCTGCGCGGTCTGGAACACCGTGTCCTTGGCCGCGGTCTTCCAGTCCGCCACAAAGGCGTTGCCGAGTCCGGCGTGCGAGTCCGTGTTGTTGACCTTCTTCAGCGCCGGCAGGTACTTCGCCAGGACATTGCCCGGCTCGGTCGCGGTGTACGCCTGCACCAGCTCCAGCATGTCACCGGTCCCCGAACAGAACCCGATGATCCCCGCGGTGTACCCGCGCCCGTCACCGATGTCCTCGATGTACTTGTACTGCGCCTTCCAGTCCAACGAGGAGTTCTCCGCACTGGAGACAAGCTCCATCGCGATCTCCTTCTTGCGCGGGTCGGTCAGGCCTGCCGCGCTGCCGCCCGGGGCAGCGCCGGACGTCGTGGGCTTGGGCTTGGCACTCGCTGTGGCCGTCGGCTTCGCGGAGGCAGGGGCCGAGGCCGAGGCCGAGGAGGGAGCCGCCGTGGCCGGGCCGCCCGACACCTTGGTGGTGGCGATATTGGTCAGGCCCTTGCCGCCGGTGGAGGTGTTGGAGCCGGCCACGATGTTCTTGACGCCGCACTTGCTGTTGTCGGTGACGTTGATGCCGTAGCCGGGGGCGCTGCCCAGGGTGAAGGTGTTGCCGGCGAAGGTGTTGCCGCAGCCGTACGCCGCGTAGACGTTGTGGACCTGGAAGCCGTCGGTGTAGGGGTGGCTGACGGTGTTTCCGCTGACGGTGTAGCCGTCGCCCTTGACGTCGATGGTGGAGTCCCCGGAGTTCTGGTTCTTCTCACCGGTGCCGTCGAAGGTGTTGCCGCTGACAGTGCCGCCCTTGGTGCCCTCCTTGATGTCCAGCCCCTCGGCCGCGACATTGGGGCCGATCCTGTTGTTCAGGACCTGGACGTAGTCCGAGGCGTCCACGCCGGTGGGTCCGGCGTACTGGCTCCAGTTGCTGTTGGCGGAGCCGACGTAGACGCCCTCGCCGTAGTCGGGAGCGCTGGTGCCGGTGTCGTGGACGCTGGAGTTCCGGATGATCCCGTAGGCGCTGCCGGAGCGGAAGTGCACGCCCTCGTAGCCGATGTCGTGCACCGACAGGGTGTCGATGGTGACATGGCTGGAGGCGTCCAGCACCACGCCCTTGGTGGAGTGGTCGACGGTGAAGCCGGTCAGGTGCCAGTACGGCGCGCCCTTGAGCCACAGCCCGTAGCCGTTGCCGCCCGAGGAGGTCAGCACCGCGCCCGCCGCACCGGTCAGCGTGATCGGCGCCGAGGACGTGCCCGGAGTGGTGATCTTGAACTGGCCGGAGTAGGTCCCGTTCGCCAGCTTGATCGTCCCGCCCGGCTTGACCGCGGCCAACGCCGCCGTCAGCTGCGCCGAGGTGGCGACGTTGGTCGTCGTCGCCCGGTTGGACGTGGTCGAGGCCATCGCCTGGATGCCGGTGAAGACCAGGGCGCCGGCCGCGACGGTCGCGGCTCCGGCCATCACCGCGGGATGCTTGACCTTGCGACGCCGCAGGCCGTGTGCTGCACGAGGGGCCATGAGGGGGTTGTCTCCTGTGAGGGTCGCCGAGAGCTTGAGGGTTATCGAGCGCGTGAGGGTCGCCGAGATAGGGCATCTAGGAAAGCTTCCTAACTTGCTCGGCGATCCTGGCCCGGCCCTGAGGCTCCGTCAAGCCACCCGCGCCCCGCGGCCATCACCCTCCCCAGGTGCCCCACCTGCGGTTCCGTCCATCAGGACGGCGGGATTCCATATCGGAACATACGGTGGTTTTTAGACGAGCTTAATGCTGACCAGCTCCTCGAAAATATGCCAAACGCCTATGCAGACCCCCGTCATGGGTGCACACTGGCTCCCCCGCTGCGCACACCCCTCAGGGCCACGGGTCGCACCGGGTGAACCAGGGGATGGCAATGGCGACTTCCAGCATCAGGGAACTGATCGAGTTCCTGTCCACCAGTCAGCGCGAGGGCCTGCTGACGCAGTGGGCCGTCCAGTGCGCCGAGGCGCTGCAGGTGGACGGGGTAGCGGTCACCCTCCTCGGTGGACCGGGCCGGACCACGCCGCTCTCCCCCTTCCCGCTGCTGGCGAGCAACGCGCTCGCGGCCCGACTGGAGGACCTGCAGTACCAGCTGCGCGAGGGTCCCGGCGTCGAGGCCATCCACCACCACGAGGCCTGCCTGGAGCCCGATCTGGCCGCGGCCCGGCGGCGCTGGCCGACCTTCGCCCCGGCCGCGCTCCAGGACCGGGCCCGGGCTCTCTTCGCCATGCCGCTGCCGCTGAAGGGCACGCACACCGCCGCGCTCACCTGTCACCGCCTCCGCCCCGGGGGCATCGGACGGCAGGCGTTCGTCGACATCGCCGCGCTGCTGCCCGCCCTGTCCGCGCTCGCAGACACCACCGACCTGCGCCTCCCGTCCCAGGTCAGCTGAGGTTTCTCCCTCGGCAGCCACGCGGAGGCCGAGCGGAAGCCGAGCGGAAGCCGAGCGCCCCTGAACGCCGCTGAACGCCGCCTTGGAGCCGTCCGGCCGGGCCTCGGCCGCCCTCGCCCTGTCGCGCATATGCCATGGACATGATTAGCTGTGCGCGAACTCCAACTCGACTGACGAACAACAACCTTGGGCGCTCACCATGGGCCACACCTCTCCCCTTGTCCTCGCCGTGCTCGAGGAGTGCAGCAGTGCGCAGATCCTTGTCTCCGGAGACCTCGACCTCCACACCGCGCCGAAGTTCACCGCAGCCGTCGACGACGTGCTGGCCGAGCCGCGAGTCCGGCGCATCGAGGTCGACGCCGTCCTCGTCGACTTCTGCGACGCCAGCGGACTGTCCGCGCTGCTCCAGGCCCATCAGCAGGCCGCGCGGCACGGGGTCGCCCTGCAGCTGGTCCGGGCCTCGGCGCCACTGCGCCGCGTCCTGGACCTCACCGGCCTCTGGGAGCCGCTCGCGGCAGCCGTGCCCTGGCAGGGGTCGTCGGGATCCTAGGGGTCATAGGTCGGCCAGGGTGAAGTCGGCGTAGTCGAAGCCCGGTGCCACCACGCAGCTGACCAGGACCGGCTGGTCTCCGGCGGGCTCGGCGGTCTGCCAGGTCCCGGCGGGCACCAGCAGCTGCGGCCGCTCCCCGTGCTCCACACCGGGGCCCAGCACGGAGGCCGCGCCGTCCTTCGGGGCCTCCGAGGCTGGGGCCTCCGGGGCGTCTGCCTCCGGGGCGTCGCCGGTGCCGCCCAGCCGCAGCCGGAGCGGGCCGCCGCGGTGCCAGAGCCAGAGCTCATCCGAGCGGACCCGGTGCCAGCGGGAGACCTCGCCGGGGTGCAGCAGGAAGTAGATGCCGGTGGCGAAGGCGCGAGGACCCGGATAGCCCGCCGGCACCGCCACGTCAGCGGTCTTCCAGGTCTCCCGGAACCAGCCGCCCTCGACATGGGGTTCCAGGCCCAGCAGCGCCACCAACGGCGAGATCTCTGTCATCCGGCAATCCTAGGCGCGTCCGGGTGACGCATGGTCAGTCACGGCCGGGGGTGGGGTTTTCCCCACCCCGTTGGCCCCACCCCGACACGGGTCGCAGCGCCATGGGATCGGCGCGTCCGGAACGGAAGAGTGATGCCCTGTCAGCAGCTCTCCGGAGAAAGCGAATCCCGATGTCGAGTCCCCTCAGCAAGCGAACCGCCTCCGCCCGCCGGATCCAGCCCCGCGCGGCCGTGATCGGCGCCCTGTGCCTGTGCGCGGCGCTGGGTTCCGCGGCGCCGACGCTGGCCGCCGCCAAGCCCGGCCCGGCCGGCCTGCAGCGCGGCGCGCTGGTCTCCGCCACCCCGCTGGAGAGCCTGACCGCCGCCCAGGCCACCGCCTACGTCCGCGACCAGGGCTTCCCCGCCCCGGCCGCGCAGGACAGTGTCGACCTCTACCGCCTCACCTACCGGACGGTCACCCCCACCGGTCGGGCGACCATCGCCAGCGGCCTGGTCACCCTGCCGCACAGCGCCTCCCGGCGCAGCCCGCAGCAGCTCAGCACCGTCGAGTACACCCACGGCACCCTCCCCTACCGGGGCGACGCGGCCTCGGTCGACGACGGCGCCGACCGCGCGGTGAGCGTGATGTTCGCCGGTGCGGGCTTCGCCGCCGTCGCCCCGGACTACCTGGGTCTCGGCCTCGGCACCGGGCCGCACCCGTACATGGACATCGACTCCGAGACAACGGCCTCGGTGGACATGCTGAAGGCCGCGCGGACCTTCGAGGCGGGCAAGGGGGTGACCATGGACGGAAAGGTGCTGGCCACCGGCTTCTCCCAGGGCGCGACCGCCGCGCTGGGCCTCGGCCGGGCACTGCAGCGCGGCGCCGTGCCCGGGCTGCGGCTGGGCGCGCTCGCGCCCGTCAGCGGTCCCTACGACCTCGCCGGCGCCGAGCTGCCCGCCGCGTTCGACGGACGGCTCGCACCACCGACCGCGGCCTTCTACCTGGCCTACGCCATCACCGCCTGGAACCGGCTGCACCCGCTCTACCACTCCCCCGCCGAAGCCTTCCGAGCCCCCTACGCCAGTACCGTCGAGACCCTCTTCGACGGCAGCCACACCGACGAGCAGATCGTGGCCGGGCTCCCCGGCACCCCGGAGGAACTGCTCACCCCGCAGTTCATCGAGCGCCTGAAGCACCCCACCGGCGCCCTCGCCCGGATCGTGCGAACCGACGACGCGGTCTGCAGCGACTGGGCCCCGAAGGCCCCGGTCCGTCTCTACGACGGCAACCTGGACCGGGACGTGGCCGTCGCCAACACGCTCTCCTGCCAGCGCAGCCTGGCCGCCAACGGCGTCCAGGCACCGATCGTCAACGCCGGCGACGTCGACCACTTCGGTTCCGCCCACGTCTCCTACCCGAGGATCCTGCAGTGGTTCCAGCAGCTCACCGCCGCCCACCGCTGAGCGGCCAGGCACCGATGGCGTGGTCAGCGACGCCTGTTCGTGTAGAACCACAGGCCGGCCACCGAGGCGGCGGCGAGCGCCACGAACCAGATCCAGCCGAAGACCCCAGCTCCACCCTCGGCGAGCAGCACGATGCCTCCTGTTGTTCGATCCCTCGATCAACACCTTCCCCCCGTGGACCGACACACACGGCAGGAGGCCCGTCCCGGTCCCCGCCCCGGTTCCCGAGCGAGCCCACCCGCCCACCCGACCGCCCGCCCGCTCCCGACATGGAATGCTGCTGTGCCCGTGTTCGACCTGGCGACAGACCTCGGGCTGGCTCGACGCATCGGCCTCGAGGACGTGCAAACCGACCGCACGGGGCAACCCGTACAGGACAACGCCACCCTGATCCGCGCCGCCCTGCGCAACTGAACCGGCTGGACGTCGCCCGGCTAGGGTGGAGCGATGACCACTGGACCTCGCCCCACACCCCCAGCGGTGGCCCCCGCGCGGGTGGCTGTCGCTGCTGATATCGATGCTGTTGTGGCCACCCTGACCAGCGCGTTCTTCGAGGATCCGCTGTGGGGGCCGGCTTTCCCCGATGCCGAGCGGCGCGCCACGCAGGCGGCGGCCATGTGGCGGCTCTATGTGACCTCGGCGCTGCGCTACCCGTGGACCCTGGTGACGCCCCGGGCCGAGGCCGTCGCCGTGTGGATCCCGCCGGGCGGCATCGAGCTGACTCCCGAGGAGGAGCACGCCCTGGAGCAGCTCCTCGTGAGCGGCGCCGGTCCGGTGGCAGCAGCAGCGATCGAAGAGATCTCCCGCCAGCTGGAGGCGGCCCGCCCGAGCGAGCCGCACTACTACCTGACCCTGCTGGGGACCCACGACGACCACCGCGGCAAGGGGCTGGGGATGGGCCTGGTGACCGAGAGCCTGGCCCGGATCGACGCCCTCGGGGCCTGCGCCTACCTGGAGTCGTCCAACCCCGCCAACAACGCCCGCTACCAGCGGGCCGGCTTCACCGCCCGGGACCGGATCACCACCGCCACCGGACATGTGGTGACCACCATGTGGCGCCCCGCTCGCTGACCTCGCACCCCTTACGGGGGTGTGACGGTCGGCCGGGCACCCGGTGTGCGGCGGGCCGGCCGGGGCAGGATGGCCTGGCGACCGGCGGCGGACCCCTCCGGCACCGGCTATCTGGCCTATCTGGCGGAGGACTGCATGAGTGTCACAGAGTTCGAGCTCACCGACTGGCGTCGACAGGTCGGCGCGCTCTACGCGGCGGTCCGGGCCGAACCCAAGCCGGAGCAGGGGCACGCGCTGTGGCGGGCCGGGCGCGACGCCCTGTTCCGCAGCCATCCGCAGTCCCCGCTCCCCGTCGACGACCCGCTCCGGGAGACCGGCCTGCCGTACTGGCCCTACGATCCGGCGCTGCGCTTCGGCCTGCCCCTGCGAACCACCGCCGATCCGGCCGAGCTGTCCATACCCACCGACGGCGACGGCGCCACCCGGATGCGGTCCCTGGGCCGGATATCCCTGCCGGATCCGCTGAACGCGACGCTGGAGGTCTGGTCGCTGCAGCAGTACGCCGGCGGCCTCTTCGTCCCGCTGCGGGACGGCACCTCGGGCCGGGAGAGCTACGGCGGCGGCCGCTACCTGCTGGACACCGCCAAGGGCGCCGACCTGGCCGGCACCGCCGAGACCCTGGTCGTCGACCTAAACTTCCTCTACCACCCCTCCTGTCGCTACAACCCGCGCTGGCAGTGCCCGCTCGCGCCCCAGGCCAACACCGTCAGCGCGGAGGTACGCGCCGGCGAACGTCTCTGAGCTGCGCCTCCTGAGGGACTGCTTCCGCACGTCGGTTTCCGGATTTGTGTTGTCGCCCTGATGCCCGTGCCGTCTCCGATACAGGAACGACGGCAACGCGGGGTACCAGGAAGGCACGCCATGGCACGGAGGCAGCATCGGGCGACGTCGGAGCGACCGGGGTCGCGGGCGAGATCGGGACGGGGGTGGCTGGCCGCGGTACTGGCAGCCGTGGCCGCCGTGGTGATCATCTACTGGGCGACCTCCCCCGCCGACTCCGTCGGCCCGCAGACCACCGGGCGGACCGTGGTGGCGGCCGGCTCCACCGGGTCCTCGTCCGCACCGGCCAGCGCCGGCTCGCCCACCGGCCCGTCCCCCTCGGTCCAGCCGAGCCCCTCGACCCATGTGCCACCCACCTCTACCTCCACCGCCTCGCAGAGCAGGGCGAAGCCCAAGGCGACAGCGGGAGGCGCGGGGACCACCGGCCCCAAGCAGGCCGCGCCGACCGGCAGTCAGCGCAGCATCACCCTGGTCAACCGCACCCAGCAGACGATCTGGGCCATCGTCACCAACACCTCCGCCTATCCGGACGGACGGAAGCTCCAGCCCGGGCAGAGCACCTCGCTTACCGTGGCCAACAACTGGGGTGGCCGGATCTGGGGCCGCACCGGCTGCGCCACCACCGGCCGGGGCACGTGCCTGACCGGGGACTGCACCGTGCAGTGCTCGGGTCCGACCACCCCCACCACGCTGGGCGAGTTCACCTTCGACGCCTTCGACAACCTGGACTTCTACGACGTCAGCATGGTGGACGGCAGCAACCTGCCGATGTACATCAATGTGTCACACACCGTCACCACGGACCCGGTGAGCGCGGCGGGCTGCTACAAGGGCGCCTGCACAAAGCCGATCGTCTGCCCCAGCGCCATGCAGGCCGTGTCCGGCGGCCAGGTGATCGGCTGCAAGCCGCCCTGCGCCGCGTTCGGCGGGGACACCTACTGCTGCCGCGGCGCCTGGGCGGGCCGGGACAACTGCGTGCCGTCGAAGTGGCCGGTGGACTACACGCAGGTCTTCAAGAAGGCCGAGCCCTACGCCTACTCCTATGCCTTCGACGACTCCGCGACCATGGCCTGCAAGGCGCAGTGCTACTACCGGGTGACCTTCGGAACCAGCGGATAGCCCCGCCGGGGCCGGGGCCGGTGGTGCCAGTGCCATGGCCGGTGGTGCCGGTGCCACGGCCGGTGCCGACACCGTTGCCGGGGTTCGGCGGCCCCCGCTGGTAGCGTCCGTCGCAAGCCCGACCACCCACCCCGCGACCGTAGGATCATCCCTCATGGCGTCAGACCCGACCGCGGACACCGGCCAGGACCAGCCGGAGCCGGATGGCTTCTGGGAGGAACGGCATCTGTGCTTCCTCACCACCCGGCGTCCCGACGGCAGCCCGCATGTCGTCCCGGTGGGCGCCAGCTACGACCCGCGGACCCGGACCGCACGGGTCATCACCAGCCGGGGCAGCGCCAAGGTCCGCAACGTCATCAAGGCCGGTCCGGACGCGCAGGTGGCCGTCAGCCAGGTCGACGGCCGCCGCTGGACCACCCTGGAGGGCATCGCCAGGGTGAACGACGACCCCGCCGCGGTCGCCGACGCCGTCGAGCGCTACGCCCGCCGCTACCGGCAGCCGCGGCCCAACCCGGAGCGGGTCGTCATCGAGATCCAGGTCACCCGCATCATGGGCACCGTCCAACCCTGACCCTTCGAGTGCCGGGCATGCGCCTCAAAGCTCTGCGGCGAGCCGGACGAGGGTCTCCACCGCGTCCTCGGCCCGGGCCTCGGCGTAACCCGTGCCGGCCCAGAGGTGGACCCGTTCGCGGTCGCCCGCGGCTACTGCCGCTCGGCGCAGCGGGCTGGTGAGGTGGTGCAGGGCCGGGTAGCCGAGTGGCGCGTCGGCGCTGTGGGCGTCGGTGAACTCGTTGCGCAGGGCCCGGGCCGGTCGGCCGGTGAAGGCACGGGTGACGACCGTGCCCCGCCCGGCCCCGTCGGCGAGCGCGGCCCGGTGGACGGCGCTGGCTCCGCTCTGGTGCGTGCGCAGCAGTACGGTTCCCACCATCACGGCGGCGGCGCCGGCCCCGATCGCCTCGGCGACCCCGGCGGCGGTGGCCAGTCCGCCGGCGGCGACCAGGGGCAGCGTGACCGCCTGGCCGATCCCGGCGAGGAGGTCCGCGAGGGGCAGTGGCACCGGTGGACGCTGCGGGGTCAGCGTGCCCGAGTGGCCCCCTGCCTCAGCCGCCTGCACCACCAGCGCGTCGACGCCGCCGTCCGCGGCGGCCTCGGCCTCGGCGACGGAGGTGACGGTCTGCAGCACCAGGGTTCCGGCCCGCCGCAGTGCGGTGACCACGGCGGGGTCCGGCAGTCCGAAGGTGAAGCTGACGACCGGGACGGGCTCGGCCAGCAGCAGGTCGATCTTCTCCGCCCAGCCGTCGTCGTCGCTGATCGGGGTGTCGCCGGCCAGGTCGAGACCATAGCTCTCGGCCTCGGCCTTGAGAGTGCGGGCGTACTCGCGAAAGACGGCCGGCTCGATCGGGACCGGGTTGGGGGCGAACACATTGACGCCGAACGGCACGTCAGCGGCGCGCACGGTCGCGATCTGCTCCGCCAGTGCGGGCACGCCGAGGTATCCGGCGGCCAGGAACCCCAGGCTGCCCGCGCCGGCCGCCGAGACGACCAGGGCCGGGGTGCCGGATCCCCCGGCCATCGGCGCGGCGAGGACCGGGAGCGCCAGGCCCAACGCGGTGAGGTGCTGCTTCTGCTGTCGCATGTCCCTGCCTTCAGTTCTGACGCTTCGTCCTGGGTGTGCTGGGCGCAGGCGCAGCACACCCAGAAGGCATGATGCCCGCATCATCGGCTTGGTGGCGAAAGCGCCGGAGACGATCCTGGTGGTCACGGCTTGGCAATGCCGCGACGGCAGGGCCACCACCGCGGTTACAACATTCCTATGCCAACCCCGAGCGCGGCACCACCACCCTGGCAGCACTGCACCGACGGCGCCTCGGCCAGCGATCCAGTCGGCTGTCGGGGAGTCCGCGTCCTCGGGCACACCCGCTGCCTGGCCCACCTCCCCGCGGTGGAGCAGGCGAGATACATCGCCAGCCTCGCCCCCGGCTCCGACCTCGACCTGCGCGGCACCCGCATCACCCCCACGCTGCTGGACGCGATATGCACCGCCCTCCGAGACCCTGCCTCGGGCCATGCCCGCTTCGGAAATGCCTGGTTCACCTCGGCCACCTTCCCCCAGGGCGCCGTGTTCACCTCGGCCACCTTCGCCAAGGACGCCTTGTTCATCTCGGCCACATTCACCGGGGACGCCTGGTTCACCTCAACCACCTTCACCGGGGACGCCCGATTCGACTCTGCCAAATTCACCGGGGACGCCTTGTTCACCTCAGCGACCTTCACCGGGGACGCCCTGTTCGACTCGGCCGCCTTCACCATGGGTGCCTGGTTCGACTCGGCCGCCTTCGACGGGGGCGCCTTCTTCGGCTCAGCCGGCTTCGACGGGACCGCCTTGTTCACCTCGGCCACCTTCACCGGGGACGCCTTGTTCAGCAGGGCTACCTTCACCAAGGAAACCTGGTTCACTTCGACCACCTTCGACGGGAACGTCAGGTTCACCTCGACCACCTTCAAAAGGGACGCCCGGTTCGACGCGGCCGCCTTCGCCGGGAACGCCCGCTTCACCTCGACCACCTTCGAAAAGAACGCCTGGTTCGATTCGGCCACGTTCGGAGGACTGAAGCACTTGGGGCCGATGCGCTGCTACCGCCTTTTAGGCTTCGACGAGGCACGGTTCACCGGACCGGTGACGTTGGAGGCCGCGGCCGCCTCAGTCTCCCTACGGAGGATCGAGTTCGCCGGATCCGCGTCCTTCCGACTGCGGTACTCCTCCGTGTCGTTCAGCGGGGCAATCCTGAGCGCGCCCGTGGCACTGCAGTCATGGCCGGCTCCTTTCGCCACTCCGGGCGGGCCGCTCGACGAGAGCCAGCTCGCGAGTACCGGCGGCACCGCGGAGGTGCGCCTGCTCGACCTGGAGGGGGTGGACGCCGCCCATCTGGTGCTGACCGACGTGGCCCTGCGCGAGTGCCGGTTCGACGGCGCCTTCCATCTGGACCAGATCCAGGTGGGCTTCGGCTGCCGCTTCGCCGAGGCGCCTCCGGGGTGGCGCCGCCGCTGGGGGCCGGTGCCGCTGCGCTGGTCGCGCCGCAAGGTCATCGCCGAGGAGCACCACTGGCGCGCCCTGGGCACCAGCACGCTGGCCCAGGGCTGGACGACCGGGCCGGTGCACCCACGGGCGGAGCTCACCCCGGGCCCGGACGACCTGGCCGGGATCTACCAGCGGCTGCGCAAGGCGTTCGAGGACGCCGGCGACGAACCCGGCGCCGCGGACTTCTACTACGGCGAAATGGAGATGCGCCGCAACGACCCGCTGCGGCCCCGGGCCGAGCGCTGGCTGCTGTGGTGGTACTGGCTGCTCTCCGGCTACGGTCTGCGCGCCTCGCGCGCCCTGAGCTGGCTGCTCGCCGCGATGGCCACCACCGTGCTCGTCCTGCTGCTCGTCGGCCTGCCCAACGCCGACCCATCCCCGCAGATCAGCGGCACCGACCACTCCGGCCAGGTCCAGCTCACCACGAATACCCCCGACCCGGTGCTCACCCTTCCCCTCGGCCGACGCTTCACCAGCGCCCGCACCGAGAAGGCCACCCTGGTCGTGGTCAACTCCGTGGTCTTCCGCTCCAGCGGCCAGAACCTGACCGGCTGGGGCACCGTGGTGGAGATGCTCTCCCGCATCGGCGAACCCGTCCTGCTCGGCCTGGCCGCACTCGCCGTACGCGGACGCGTGAAACGCTGACCCTGACCCTGGCTCAGGCCCCGTCCTGGTCCTGGTCGTCCCGCCTTTCCTGGTCGTCCCGCCCGTCCCGCTCGCGCTGCTGGTCCAGCGCCCGGGGGGCGGGGGCCGGTCCGGCGGCGGTAGCGCTGCCGGCCGCCGCCGGGGCGCCGCTGAGGGCGCGTTTGAAGGCTTCCAGACCGCCCCGGCGCTGGGCCCGGCGCAGCGCCCTGACCTGTTTGGACGATCCCTCCGGGTAGAACCTGCGGAACCACAGGGACCCCGGCCGGGCCAGCCGGACCAGGGCCACCAGGGCCAGGAACGGGACCAGCACCCCGCCGACGCCCAGCAGCAGCCGTCCCTTGAGGACCGCGACCAGGGCCAGCGCCAGGTTCAGCACCAGGAAGCCGACGAAGAAGCCGGTCCCCTCCCCCGGTTCGCGGGCCAGCGGGTTGGAGGCCACCAGGCCGAGCACCCCGAGCCCGGCCACGAACACCACGGCGTCCACCGACTTGCGGCCCTCCTGGGCCCAGTAGACGTCGTCGAGATGGAGCCAGAGCGCGAACTCGTCCAGGGTCAGCGCCGCCCCCACCCCGAACACCGCCGCCAGCACGTCGCGGACCAGCCCGTGCGGCGCCAGCACGAACTCCGCGCAGGAGGCGATCAGCATCACGAAGATGCCCGGCACCAGGTGGTGGATGTGCAGGCCGTCGACGCTGACATTGGCGAAGGGCCCGCGTCCGGAGTGGATCAGCCGGACCACGATCCGGGTGAGCAGGAACGTCACCACAAAGGCCAGCAGCATGAACAGCAGCGCGGTTCGGCCGCTGTCGTGCACCAGGTCGACACTGACGCCGGAAGCTGGGGCGACGGAATCCGGGTCGACGTCAGACATCCTCATATACGGACATTAGCCGCGTTGTCCCCGTGAGCGGCTCAAGCGCCGCGCGAGCTTGTCCGCCAGCGAACGGGCGAGCAGCCCGGGCATGGCGCTGGTGCAGGAGCCGTTGAAGACGATGAAGTCGTCGAACTTGTGCACGCCCGGCCGCTCGGCGACCGCACGGGCGGCGTCGCGGACCGCGGTCAGCTGAGCCACCGTCATCTCCAGCGGCGGTTCGTCCGGCTGGTAGGTGGTGCCGAACGGGAAGTCGCGGCGTGGACGGCGGGTCATCTCGATGTGGCACCCCAGCACATGGGTCACCGGCCGGGTCGCGGCGAAGGCGACCAGCGCGTCCAGGGTGTCGGTGAACGCGGCCATGTCGCGGACGTAGAGCCGGCCCGGGTAGACCGTGTCGCCGGTGAGCAGCAGCCCGGTCCACGGGTCGTAGAAAGTGACCGCCGCCTCGTGGTGGCCCGGCGAGCCGATCAGCTCCAGGACCCGGCCGCCCAGGTCGAACCGGACCGCGTCCTGCGGCGCGTCGCCGAGGCCGAAGAAGGCCCGGACGGTCTCCGCGTCCTTGGCCACCACCCGGGTGGCCGGGCGGTCGGCGAACTGGACGTCCCCGGCGACATGGTCGCCGTGCCCGTGGGTGTGCGCCACGACCAGCTCGTAGTCCGGACGCGGACGGGGGTGCTCGGCCAGCCACTGGGCCACCAGCCCGTCGACGGTCGCCCGCAGCGGGAACAGCTCCGGGTCCGCGGTCGCCCCGGTGTCCAGCAGCAGCGCCCGCTCATTGCCGAAGAGCAGGTAGAGGAACGGCGCCTCGAAGCTCACCGCCTTGCTCTGGCGCAGGATCACGGTGTGCGCGTCGTAGTGGTGGACCTGGATCAGCGGCTCGTCGCTGTGCCGCACCGAGGGCGAGCCGCTGTTCCAGCGGACGTCCAGCGAGCCGGCCACCGGGGCGTCGGCCAGGAAGTCGATCAGGCTGTCGTTCTCAGATATCGAGGGCACTGTCACTGTCTCCAGGTTCGAGGTCGGCCAGCGGCGAAGCCGCCAGGAAGAACCGGACGCGGCGCTGTCCGGGTTGGGGTCGGCCCTCCGCCGCCTCCGCTTTGGCGACGTAGGGCGCGAGGAGCTCGTTCCAGCGCGCCTTGATGTCGGCCAGGTCGGCCGCGGACAGCGGCAGCGTCGCCGTGGTGAGCAGGTCGGCCCGCCGCCATTCCGTTGGTTCGGCGGCCCGGTGCCCGAGGTAGGCCAGCACCCGCTCCATCTCGCGCTTGGCCAGCACCTCGCTGAGCTGCTGGGTCACCGCCGGGTCCAGGGTCTGGCCAGGATCCAGCCGCAGCCGCCGCTCCGCCAGTCGCCACAGCCGCTCGCGGCGGTCCTCGCCCTGGCCGGCGTCCTCGACGAACCCGTACCTGGCGAGCTGGCGCAGATGGAACGAGCAGCTGGCCTGGGACGCCCCGAGGATCCGCCCGCAGTGGGCGGCGGTCGCCGGGCCGATGCTGCCGAGCAGTTCGATCAGGTCCAGCCGCAGCGGGTGGGCCAGGGCCCTGATGGCCTTCGGGTCGCCGATCTCCATACCCCAAAGAATACTTTGGCTTTTGGAGATGTCAACGCTTTCTTTGACTTCTGCTCGATTCGGCGGAGGCCGCGTCCTGGCGGCGGAGGCCGCAACCCGGCGGCGGTCAGCGACGGGCGATGCGGGGGAAGACGGCGTCGTCCAGGATCAGGCCGATCGCCACCGCTATCGGGATCGCCAGCAGCGCGCCGATGATGCCCAGCAGCGCGCCGCCGACCAGCACCGCCAGGATGGTCACCAGTGGATGCACGTCGACGGCGAACTTCATCGCCCTGGGCATGATCAGGTAGTCCTCGGCGACCCGGAACACGATGTAGAAGGCCGCGGTGGCGATGGCCACCGGCCAGGAGACCACCAGCGCCACCAGTGAGACCACGATCCCGCCGATGGTGGAGCCGACCAGCGGGATCAGGTCCATCACCGCCACGAACACCCCCAGCGCCGCCGGATAGGGGACGCCGAAGATCTCCAGCCAGATGAAGGTGGCCAGCCCGGCGATGACCGAGGTCGCCACATTGCCCAGCATGTAGCGGCCGGTGCGCAGCAGGATCTCGTCGGTCAGCACGGCCGCGTGCTCGCGCTTGCTGCCGGCGACGAAGCGCAGGCCGAAGGCCTTGAGGGTGGGGAGCCCGGCCAGGAAGTACATGGTCAGCGTGACCACCAGGAACAGCCCGGTGACGGTGGTGGCCAACAGCTGGCCCGCGCCCAGCAGCCCGCCGACCACGCTGCTGCTGCCGGTGCCGAGGGCCTGCTTGGCCTTGGCGGTGAGGTGGTACTTGTCCTCCAGCTTGCCCAGGAAGGAGTGGTGGTCGTGCAGCTGCTGCAGCCAGATCGGCACATTCCGGGTGAGAGCAGTGATCTCGTTTGTGATCGGTGCAATGAACAGCGTGGTCAGGGCACCCAGGATCAGGAACAGTCCGACGATCACCGCCAGCACCGACCAGGTGCGCCGCAGTCCTGACCGGGTCAGCAGCACCACGATCGGATCAGCGCTCACCGCGATGACCAGGGACAGCAGCACCAGCATCAGGATGCTCTCGATGTGCTGGACCGCCTGCACCAGCAGATACGCCAGCAGCGCCCCCAGGCTGATCTGGAACCCGATCGAGAACCACGACCTCACCCCGGCCCCCGCCCCGCCCCTCGCCGCGGGCACCCCGGACGGCCGCGGAGCGGGGACGCCCTCGGCGTCGCTCGGCTCGCTCGGTTCGGTCGTCACGGGGTTGCTCCATCCGGGTTCATGCGGGTTCGTGCTGGTTCGTGCGGGTTCATACGGTCGGCTCGGCAGCCGGACGAGGCCGGAACACGGAGCCCGCCCCGCCACGGCGCCGACCTCTGCTCGCACCAGGGTCTGTCAGACAGACACTATGGCCCCGGGACGCGGCACGGTACATCGTCCGCGCCCCGGCTCCTCGGGTCCGACAGCCACCAGGCCAGGGCCCCGGTGGCCAGCAGGCTGCCGAGCAGGAGCAGCAGGAACAGCAGGACGGCGAGCGGATAGCCGTCCGGGCGGGCGACGGACCAGCCCAGGAAGGGCAGCAGGGTCAGCGGCCAGGTGACCAGGAAGGCCGCGGCCAGCGTGCGCCGCAGCGCCGGGCGGAACACCCGGGGCCCGCGGTTGAGCCACAGGCCGAACAGGACCACCGGGCCGGCCAGGGTCAGCAGCACCATGCGATAGGTGGAGGGCTCGCCGTCGATGCCGCCCTGAGCGGCGATCACAGCCAGCCAGCCGAAACCGAGCGCGACCCGCAGCCCGTGCGCGAGCAGCACGGCGCCCCGCCGGTCCCGGCGCAGCTGGGCCGCGCCCGTGCCGACGAGCAGGGTCAGCCAGGCCGCGCCGAGGGCGAGCAGGTACTCCTTGGACATCGCGTCCCCGAGCCCGGTGTCCGGCAGCGCGGTTTCGTAGGGCCCCGCCGAGGCCATTCCCCTGCGGGCCCAGTGTCCGGCCGGGTCCCGCAGCACCAGGCCGTCGTTCTGATCCGCGACGACGACCGTATAGCCGTGGCCGCCCGGAACCGGCATGACCGCCAGCGAGGTCGAGCCGTACCGCAGGGACGAGCCCGGCTCGTCCGAGCCGGGCTCGCCGTTGCGGCGGAGGAAGAGGACGCGTCCGGCGGACAGCTGCCAGGCCGTGGACCAGTTCCGGCCCCCGTCGTCGCTCTGCTCCACCCGGGGCAGTCGGCCGGGGACCACCCGGTAGCAGCGCTCCGGCTCGGCCGGGACACAGGCCTCGGTGCGCACCACCAGCCCGGGGACCTCGGTGGGGCTCAGTACTCCCACCGCCACGGTCGGACTGTCCTGCCAGCTCGCACCCGCGTCAGACGAGGTGTAGGCCCTGCCCGAGTAGAAAGTTGACGCACCGCCGAACTCCAGCACGAGCAGCCGCCCGTCCTTGGTGCCGACCACCGAGTCGTCGAACCGGCGCCAGTACACCGCCGCTGACGCCGTGCTGGCGCACAGCGTCAGCACAAGCACGAACGCCGACACGAATGCCAGCACCGACGCCACCGCCGGCGCCCGGACCCGAGCGCCCGGCGTTCCCCGTCCCCCCACCGCCATGGCGGCAAGTCTGGCGAGCGGACGTCACAACGCGGACGCGGGGCTGTCTCAGCTTCCCACCAGGATCGCGCAGGCTCAGATGGTTCCGCGCAGCTTGGCGAGGGCCTCGTCCAGCAGGATCTCGCCCTCCTCCTGGGAGCGGCGCTCGCGGACATAGGCCAGATGCGTCTTGAACGGGACGCTGCCGACCTGGGCCGGGGCGTTGTCCCGGTCCGGGCCCGCGGTCAGACCGCACTTGGGGCAGTCCCACATCTCCGGGACCACTGCCTCGATGGCGAAGCTGAGCTTCACCTGGTGGCCGTTGCCGCACCAGAACGAGACCACCGTGCGAGCGGCCAGCTCACCACGCTCGTTCTCGCCCATCGGCCCCGCGCCGACCTGGCTGCCCCTGATGCCACCGCGTCCCTGTGCCACGCCTGTTCCCCCTCAACCGAGAAAATGTGCGCCCCGAGTTGTCCGGGCATGCACCAGAGTACGTCCCCGCACGGCATGCTCAGGGCCCACGGCCTCGGAAGGATGACGTCCGAGCCCAAATCGATGCTTCCCACTCCCTCCGGTCCGTATGCTGACCGAGGAGTGCGGAACCGCCCGGGACCCTTTCTCTCAGCTCCCGAAGGCTCAGACCGGCCTGAACCTCGGGCTGCTGACCTCGGCCTGGAAGCTGAAGCTGATGACGCCGGCCAGCGGCACCGCGGTCACCGTGTAGGCGGCGGCCTCCGGGTCGGGGCCGGGATCCTGGCGCGGATCGATGTAGAGCACGCCGTCGTCCACGGCCACCCGGCCGCCGGTCAGGATGTCGAGCACCCCGCTCGGGCTCGCCGGGTCGGGGATCAGCGCCTCACTGAGACGGACCTCGGTCGCGTTGCGCCAGTTGAGAGTTGTCATGGGCCCAGCTTTGCAGATCACACCGCCCGAGACGCGCCGGCGGCCGGCGGCCCGCACCCCAGCGGTGACCCGGCGCCAGCCACCCGGCGACGGTCACCAGGCGACGGTCACCAGGCGACCGGGAGGGCCTCCACCCCGTAGACGACCATGTCCGGCCGGAACCGGATCTCCTCGAACGGCACGGCGAGGCGCAGCCCGGGCAGCCGCCGCAGCAGCGTGTCCAGCGCGATCTGCAGCTCCAGCCGGGCCAGCGGCTGGCCCAGGCACTGGTGCACCCCGAAGCCGAAGGCCATGTGGCGCCTGGCGTCGCGGGCCACGTCGAGCTCCTCGGCCTCGGCGAACACCGCCTCGTCGCGGTTCGCCGTGGAGAGCATGCAGACCACCCCCTCCCCGGCCCCGATGGTGACCCCGCCCAGCTCCACCGGCTCGGTGGCGACCCGGGTCACCCCGGCCTGGACCACGCTGAGGTAGCGCAGCAGTTCCTCGACCGCACCCTTGACCAGCTCCGGCTGCTCGCGCAGCCTGGCCAGCTGCGCCGGGTTGCGCAGCAGCAGCACGGTGGAGAGCGCCGTCATATTGGCGGTGGTCTCATGGCCGGCCACCAGCAGCAGCAGGCTCATCCGGGCCACCTGCTCGGCGTCGAGCTCGCCGCGCGCCATCAGCCGGCTGATGATGCCGTCGTCGGGGCGCTGCTCCTTCTCCACCGCGAGCCGCCGCAGATAGTCCATCAGTTCGTCACTGGCCTGCCGGGTCTGCTCGGCGTCGGAACGGCTGTCGAGCAGCACGGAGCTCCGCCGCTGGAAGAACCCGTGGTCCGTGTAGGGGACGCCGAGCAGCAGGCAGATCACCAGGACGGAACCGGCAGGGCGAACTCGCTCACCAGGTCGGCCGAGGTCCGCCCGGCCGTCATCCGGTCCAGGAAGTCGTCGACCACCTGCTGGATCTGCGGGCGCAGCGCCTCGATCTTCTTGATGATGAAGTCGCCGGTGAGCATCCGGCGCAGATGGGCGTGCTCCGGGTCGTCCATCCGGATGAAGGTCTGGTTGTTGCTCGCCAGCTCGCGGCGCCCCGCGCTGGTGAACGGGAACCCCGGCCTGGTGGCGTCGGCGCTGAAGCGCCGGTCGCCGAGGACCGTGCGGACGTCCTCGTGCCGGGTGACCAGCCAGCTGCGGGAGCCGTCCCACAGCGAGACCTCGCAGGTGGGGTCCTGCTCCATGGCCTGCCGGTAGCTGGGCGCCGGGGCGAAGGGGCACTGGCCGCGGGCCGCGGGAAACGCGAAAGTGGTGGGGGTCGTCGTCACAGCTGGTTCTCCCTCATGCGTCGTGGACTCCTACGTCGGGACCGCTCATGCGTCGTGGACGGAGATGGCCCGGCCGGGGCAGATGCCGGCCGCCAGTCGGACCGCGGCGTGCAGCTCCGGCGCCGGCTCCGGATCGAGCAGCAGCACCGCGCCGTCCTCCTCGTCCTGGTCGAACACGGTGGGCACCGCTCCCACGCACTGCCCTGAGCTGCAACAACGGTCTCTGTCGACACTGATGCGCACAGAAATCGCCTCCTGTGGCCACGCAGATAGATGGATGGTGAAAGCAACCAACCTCCCCGCCAACGTAACTCACGGGTCGTCAAAAGTTGAAGCGCACAGGACATGAAATGCTGATAATGGCTGAAATTACTCCGTGCTCGATCAAACGCCCCGGGCGGGTGAGCCGACGCCCCTGATCGGCTATGAACCCGGCCCTGCGGGGAACGGACAAGCATGGACATCAACGCGTTGCGGCTGGACACCCCCGGATGCGCCAACCGGGTGCACCTCAACAACGCCGGGGCGGGCCTGCTGTCCCGGCGGACCCTGGCGGCGATGACCGGCCATCTGGAGCTGGAGGCCGCGATCGGCGGCTACGAGGCCGCCTGGCAGACCGCGGAGCAGATCGCGGCCACCTACGCCAACCTGGCCCGACTGGTCGGCGGCCGGCCCGAGGAGGTGGCGCTGTTCGACAACGCCACCCGCGCCTGGAACGCCGCCTTCTACGCGCTGTCCTTCCGGCCGGGCGACCGGATCCTGACCGGCCGGGCCGAGTACGGCAGCAATGTGCTGGCGTACTTCCAGGTCGCCCAGCGCACCGGGGCCGAGATCGTGGTGGTCCCCGACGACGTCCACGGCCGACTCGACACCGCCGCCCTCGCCGACCTGATCGACGAACGCACCAGACTGGTCGGGGTCAGCCACATCCCGACCAGCGGGGGCCTGATCAACCCGGCCGCCGAGATCGGCCGGATCACCCGCGCGGCCGGCGTCCCGTTCCTCCTGGACGCCACCCAGTCGGTCGGCCAGTTCCCGGTCGACGTCGACGAGATCGGCTGCGACCTGCTCACCGCCACCGGCCGCAAGTTCCTCCGCGGCCCGCGCGGCACCGGCTTCCTGTGGGTGCGCACCGAGGCGCTCGACCTGCTGGAACCCCATGTCACCGAGATACGGGCCGCCGAGTGGGACGGCGGTCGCGGCTTCAGCTGGCAGCCCGGCGCGCAGCGCTTCGAAACCTGGGAGAAGAGCTACGCCAATGTGCTCGGCCTGAACGCCGCCGTCGAACAGGCCCTGGAGCTGGGTCTCGACCGGATCGGCCGGCGCGCCCTCGCCCTCGGCGGCCGGCTGCGGGACCAACTCGACGCACTCCCCCACGTGACCACCCACGACCTCGGCCGCGACCGCTGCGCCATCGTCACCTGCGCGGTCGAGGGCCTGGCCGCCGAGGACGTCGCCGCCGCGCTGGCCCGGCAGCGGATCAACTCCACCACCACCGTGGCCGAGCACACCCAGTTCGACACCGAGCGGCACGACGTCCACCCACTGGTGCGGCTGTCCCCGCACTACTACAACACCGAGGAGGAGCTCGACCGCACGGTCGCGGCGCTCGCCGAGCTGGCCCGCGGCGCCGCCTGAGCGATGCGGGCAGGGCCGGGTCGGCGAACATCGGCCGGCCTGCTACGCCGTGGGCTTGAAGACCTTGACCCAGGCGGGCTCGTCCGCGTCGCCCTTGGCCGCGTCGGCGTAGCCGAGGCCGCCGCCGGCCGCGGTGGCGCCGTCGTAGGCGACCCGCAGCGTCACCTTGGGGAAGTCCTTGACGAAGGCCGCGATCGCGGTGCGTCCGTCCGCCGTCGGCCCCTGCTCGCCGGTGAGCCAGACGTGGCCCGAGCTGACATTGCCGAGCAGCTTCCGGAAGCCCACACCCGACAGCGTGCTGTCGCGCTGCCCGGTGATGGTGTCCCGGACCGACTTCGCCACCCGGTCCAGGGCCGCCGTCTCCGCGGCGATGGGCGAGCCGCCCTGGGGCCGGTAGAGGAAACTGGTGTACGGCCGTCCCGCCACCGCGGTCACCGTGGCGGCGCACTCGGGTCCGCTGGCGAACTTGATCAGGAAGACCGCGGTCGCCATCGGCATCGGGACGCCGACGAAGGTCTTGCGCCAGTCCTGGCCCGGGATCTGCTCGGCGTCCGCGTAGCCGTAGTCACCGTGGAGTCCGCCGCCGGCCGGGAGCAGGCGCACCTTCCCGTTCCGGGTCTGGTTGCGGTAGGTGACCTCCAGGGTGAGGGCGGGGAAGTCGCCCAGGAACTGCTTGAAGACGCCCCGGCAGGAATGGCACGGCCCCATCGAGGAGAACAGCGTCAGCCGGCCCTTGCGGACCTGCGACAGGGCGGCGCGGTACTCGTCGTCGTCCTTGCACCCCAGTCGCGTGAAGATCCGGTTGGCCAGGGTGTTGATCGCCTGTTTCTCGGCGTCCAGGTCGTGCTGGTAGCCGCCCAGGGTGGTGCCCTTGGGCTCCGGGCTGCCGAGGTAGTAGCTGTTGACCAGAGCCGCGTGGGATTTGAACGCGATCGCGCCCACGAGGTCGGCGCCCTCGACGAAGGAGATGCTGTAATCCAGCCGGACCTCGTTCACTGCCGTGGGTGTACTCATGGAACTGAGCGTCCAGGGTGGGTGACGGTCCGTCAACCACCCTGTTGGAAAAGGGCAGTACTGGAAAAAATCAGTCGCCGAAGTCGTCGCCCAGCTGCTGCAGCCGGGCCTGCTCCAGGTCGATCATGTGCTGGGCGTGGCCCAGCGCGCGGGAGCCGTAGCTGCCCCGCGAGCGGGCGGCCAGCAGCGCGTCCTGCTCCGCGTCGAGGACCGCGATCCGCAGCCGCAGGTACTGCTCGCGCTGCGGGTCGGGGGAGGCGCTGCCAGGCCCGCTTCCCGATCCGCGCCCCGCGTCGGAACCGACCCCGACGTGGCTGTCGGCGCGGGCCCAGGCCAGCACCTCCGGTGCCAGCGGCTCGCCGGACGGTGCGGTCAGGCCGGGGTCGTCCAGCGCGGCCGACGCCGCGGCGGAGAGGTCGGCGAGCAGCCGGACGTAGTCCTCGCGCTGCCGGTCGGGGTCGTCGCCGGGCACGCCGACCGCGCGGATGACGGCCGGCAGGGTCAGCCCCTGCACCAGCAGCGTGGTGCCGGCGACCACATAGGCGATGATGACCAACTGGGGCCGGTGCGAGGTGTCCTGGGGCAGGGTCTGGGCCGCCGCGACGGTGATCGCGCCACGCATCCCGGACCAGGCCAGCACCACTCCGCTGCGCCACCCCAGGGTCTCGTTGAGCAGGAAGTCGACATCGGCGGAGATCCGGCCCACCCGCCGCATCATCCGGTCCTTGTTCCGGCCGATGAAGCGCCCGTCCTGGTCCGGGGCGTCCAGCCGGGCCTGGAACTGCTCCAGCCGGGGTTTGGCCTCCGCCGCCCGCCGCGCGTCATTGTGCAGGGCGCCGACCAGCGGGACGGTGAACACCATCCGCGCGACCACGACCAGGGCGGAGAGCAGCAGGCCGATCGTCAGCGCCTGCCAGGGGCTGAGACCCCGCTCGTTCACCTCGTCCAGCAGCGTCTTCAGGCTCAGGCCCATCAGCAGGAAGACCGAGCTTTCCAGCAGGAAGGCCAGGGTGCGCCAGTTGGTCTGCTCGGCGAGCCGGTCCTGGGCGCGCAGGAAGCGCGGGCTCTGGTGGCCGGTGACCAGTCCTGCCACGACCACCGCGAGCACCCCGGAGGCGTCCAAGGCCTCGGCCGGCACGAAGGCGACGAACGGCACCACGAAGGAGATCGCGGTGTTGAGCACCGTGTCCTTGAGCAGCGCCCGCACGCGGACATTGACCCAGCCCACGAGCAGCCCGATGACGCAGGCCACGGCCGCCGCGTAGAGGAAGTCCCCGGCGACCCGCCACAGCGACACCGAACCCGCGATCGCCGCGATCGCCGAGCGCAGCAGGACCAGCGCGGAGGCGTCGTTGACCAGGCCCTCGCCCTCCAGCACGGTCAGCAGCCGGGACGGCAGGCCGAGCCGCTTGCCCACCGAGGTCGCCGCCACCGCGTCGGTGGGCTGATCACCGCGCCCACGGCGAAGGCCGTCGGCCAGCCGAGGTCCGGCAGCAGCAGGTGCAGCAGCCACCCCGCGCCGAGGGTGGTGATCACGACCAGCAGCACCGCGAGCCCGCTGATCGCTTTGACGTTGCGTCGGAAGTCGTGCGCGGGCATGCTCACCGCCGCCGAGTAGAGCAGCGGCGGCAGCACGCCGGCCAGGATCCACTCCGGCTCGACCGACGGATGCGGAACGCCGGGGACGAAGCTGAGCGCGATGCCGACGACGACCAGGCTCAGCGGCGCGGCCAGGCCGAGCTTCTCGGAGAACGCGGCGACGGCCACGATGCTGATGACGCCGAGGACAGCGATGAGTGTGGGTTCCATGGGCACCGATGACGTTAGCCACTCGGGCCGGGAATGCGCGCCGGGAAACGCCGGTCAGGCCCGCCGCAGGAAGAGCTCGTCGGCATAGCACCAGGCCCAGTCCTCACCGGGCTCGATCGAGCGGGCCAGGTCGTGTCCGCCCGGCAGCTGGGCGTGGGCGTAGGCGTGCTGGCCCGGTGAGCTGTCGCAGCAGCCGACATGGCCGCAGCCCAGGCACTCGCGCAGATGCACCCAGCGGCCCCCGGTGCGGACGCACTCCTCGCAGCCGGCCGCCTCGGCCGCGGCCCCAGGCGCCGCCCCGGCCACTGCCCCGGCCGCGCCCCCGCTCGGTCGGGCTTGGTCCAGGTGGGCGCACTGGGGCTCGGTAGACCGGCCCACCGCCTCGGCCACTCGCCACTCGGGTTGCTGGTTCACCCCGCCCACCCTACGTGAGGGTTTGCCTACTCCTTCGGACTCGGCGGCAGCCATCAGTTCTGCGTAGTTTCGAACGATTTCGGCCACGGGTGTCGGCGGATCCGAAACAGTTGAGGGTCTTCGGGGGCGAAAACGGTCACTGCTGGCTGCCGCGGCATGACTTCGCAACGCTCGTGAAGCAGGGCGGCGACGCCGTCCAGCCCTCGTCCGAGCTGGGAGACCTTCATCATGACGGCACAGTGGCGCATTCTGATCGACCATGTCGCCTCCATCCCCGAGCGCATCTACGAGAAGTGGGACCCCCACGGCGGCTGGGACAACGACACCCAGTGGGGCCGCGAGTTCGGTGAGAACCTGGTCCCCTGGTGCGTGGAGTGGGCCTGGGACCAGTACCACGACGCCGGTTTCGGCGCCATCGTGCCCAAGGTCGACAACGTCATGGTGTTCTCCAACTGGGCCAGGGCGCACGGCCAGTGGTCTCAGTACCCGTCGGTCGGGGCCTGGACCAACTTCGGCAACGGGCACTGCGAGCTGGTCACCGGCTTCGACGCGCAGAACGTCTACACCAAGGGCGGCAACTCGGCGAAGGCGGGTGCCACCGACAACGGGCAGGGGAACGGGATCTGGTCGCACTCCCACGCCCGCCGCGACGCCTATGTGGTCGGCTACTTCGCGCCCCGGTTCGCCGACCGGGTCTGCCCGCCCACCGCGGACCCGGCCGACCCGCGCGGCGGGCCCGCGGTCGCCTCCTGGCGCTGGTCCCGGTCCGCCCCGGCCGGCCCCTCGGCTCCGCCGGCCCCGTCGACCGGCGAGTCCGTGGCGGTGTCGCTGGCCCATGTCATCGCCGCCGCCCGCCAGGACGGCCCCGCCCCGCAGGGCTCCGCGCTGCACCGCCCGGACGTGCTGCCGGTGGAACAGGCCCTCTCCGCCGAGGGGCTGCTCCCCGCCCAGTGGGTGGACGGAAGTTATGGGACCGAGACGGTTGACGCGTACGCGGCGTGGCAGAAGGCGTACAGCACGCTTCACGGCCTCGGCTGGACCGGCGCGGACGTGAACGGCATTCCGGGCCAGGTGTCACTCAAGGCACTCGGCAGCAAGCACGGCTTCACCGTCAAGGAGTGACCATGGGCAAGATCTTCGGCAGAGAGCCCGTTCTCTGGCTCGCACTGATCGCTGTGATCGTCAAGTTCGTCTCAGCGTTCTGGCTGCACACCTCCGCCGACCAGCAGGCTGTCATCAACGCCGCGGCGGCGGCGGCGGTGGGCCTGCTGGTGGCACTGAGTACGCACGACGGCGTGAACGCCGCGATCCTCGGCTTCGTCCAGGCCCTGGTCGCCCTGGGTGTCGGCTTCGGCCTGCACTGGGCGCCGGACCAGCAGGCGCTGGTGATGTCGCTGGCCACCGCGGTCCTGGCGATGTTCACCCGGACCCAGGTCACCGCCCCGGTCTCGGCCGCGCAGGCAGCCGCACCAGTGCTGGCCGCCAAGCCCGCTCACTGAGCCGAGCCGAAGGCGAACTCGGGAGCATACCTGGGGCTGGTGTGACTGGTGGGATTATTGGGGTACGCGAGCACCCCTGAGACCCAAGGGAATGGTGGTGCGGTGCCGTCGCCCGAATGCGCCGTACGGGTGGCGGCCCCGCACCGGGGTCGCAGGCTGGTAAGTGGAGGCCGACACAGAACGCGGCCTCAAGAGTTGCCAGCACCAGGAGGCACCCGATGGCTCGCGCCATTTCCACAAGCGACATACCGCTGCTGACGAATGATCAGTCCCCGCCGGAGCCCGCCGAGGGCCCCCCGGGCGGCGGCGCGGAGCCGCTGCTCCGCGCCGTGGCGCTGCAGCGGCCGGTCAGCGAGCTGGTCCAGCTCGTCACCCTGCTGAACGAGGGCGACCAGCCCGCCCACGCCCAGCAGCTCCTGGACACCGCCGCGACGCTCCGCTCGGTCGAGGACGTCGCCGCGCTGCTGCCCCTGCTCGGCGGCTCCCAGGCCACCACCGCGCTGCGTGCCGCGGCCGCCCAGCGTCCGGTCGAGGAACTGGCCCAGCTGGTCGGCCATCTGCACGGCCCGCCGGAGGCGGCAGCGGAGTTCACCGCGGAGCAGGCGGAGCAGCAGGTCCGCTGGAAGCTGCACCGCTAACCGCACCGGCTACGGGCACAGCAGCACCGGCTACCGGCGCAGCGCCCCCGGCTACGGGCTGCGCGGGGCCTCCTCGGCTCCGCGCAGCAGCTGCGTCTTGATCTCGTTCTTGAGGACCTTGCCGACCCTGGACCGGGGCAGGTCCGGCCAGACCTCGACCTGCTTGGGCGCCTTGACGCCGCCGATCCGCTCCTTCACGAAGGCCCGCAGCTGAGCCTCGGTCACCCCCTGCCCCGGGTGCAGCTGCAGGACGACGGTGACCCGCTCGCCCCACTTGTCGTCCGGCAGTCCGACCACCGCGCAGTCCTGCACCGCCGGGTGCTGCAGCACCGCCTGCTCCACCTCCGCGGGGTAGACGTTGAAGCCGCCGCTGATGATCATGTCCTTGGCCCGGTCGACGATGTACAGGTAGTTGTCGGCGTCGAGGTAGCCGATGTCCCCGGTGTGGTGCCAGCCGTGCCGGGACGCCGCCGCGGTGGCCTCCGGATCCTGGTAGTAGCCGGCCATCACCAGCGAGCCGCGGACCACGATCTCGCCGCGTTCCCCGGTCGGCAGCAGCCGTCCGTCGCCGTCCATCACGGCCACGGTCACCAGCGGGGCGGGACGTCCGGCTGAGGTCAGGCGTTCCCTGGCGAGGCTGCCGTCGGCGTGGAAGTGGTCGGCCGGCGCCATGGTCGAGATCATCATCGGGGCCTCGGACTGGCCGAACAGCTGCCCGAACACCGGGCCGATCCGCTCGATCGCCTCCTCCAGCCGGGACGCCGACATGGGGGCCGCGCCGTACCAGAAGCAGCGCAGCGAGCTCAGGTCGGCGGCGGCCAGGTCGGCGTGGCCGAGCAGCATGTAGATCAGGGTCGGCGGCAGGAAGGTGTGGGTGACCCGATGGCGTTCGACCAGGGCGAGGAACTCACCGAGGTCCGGCGCCGGCATGATCACGACCTCCCCGCCCTGCGCCAGCACCGGGAAGCACAGCACCCCGGCCGCGTGGGTCAGCGGAGCCAGCGCCAGATAGACCGGCCGGGGGTCGAACGGGTAGCACATCAGGGTCAGCGCGGACATGGTCTCGATGTTGCGGTCGGTCAGCACCACCCCCTTGGGCCGGCCGGTGGTGCCGCCGGTGCCGACCAGCATCGCCGTGTCGTCGACGGGCTTGGCCTGCCAGGGCGAGGCGGGCACGCCGTCCAGCCACTCCGGGAAGGGCACGGCCAGGTCCGGGGAGCCGTCGAGGCAGACCAGGGTGGTCAGCTTCGGCAGGTCCGGCAGGATCTTGGCCACCAGCGGCGCGAAGGCCTCCTGGAAGATCAGGCAGGTGCAGTCGAAGAGGTCCAGCAGGTCGCGGTTCTCGGCGGCCTCGTTGCGGGGGTTGACCGGGCACCAGACCGCGCCCGCCCGGGAGATGCCGAACACGCAGGAGAACGCGGTTAGATCGTTCGCGGACAGGATCGCCACCTTGTCACCCGGCCGCACCCCCGACCAGGACAGTGCGCCCGCCACCCGCCAGGAGAGCTCCTGGACCTCGCGGTAGTCGAGGGTCCGGTCCCCCATCGTCAGGCAGGGCGCGCCCGGCCCCAGCGAGGCGCCCTTGTCCAGATAGTCGAGCAGACGCACGGTCCTGCCTCCTCAGCGGTGAACGGTGAGCACCGGGTCGAGCACCAGGCCGAAGCTCCTGAGCACCCCGAGCAGCTCCCGGTGGCCGAAGGCCTGGCAGCCGGAGGCCAGGCCGACCCGCCCGGGCGCCTGCTGCAGCAGCGAGTACGCGGCGTAGGCCTGCAGCAGTCCGGTCTGCTTGTAGTTGCTGTGGCCGTGGATCACGCAGTGCGCCCGCCCCAGCGGGCCGGAGGCGTGGACCGAGTCGAGCGAGGTGTTGATCCTGGGGTTCTCCCGGGGCGGCATGCCGGCCTGCACCGAGGCGGCCACCTCGGCCAGGGCGGCGTCCTGCTGCTCCGCCGGCAGGGTCTTGATCTGCGACTCGACCATCTTCACGGCCTCCACCACGCCCTGCATCACCGCGCGGTCGAAGACCCCGCCGGCCACCTTGCAGTTCGCCACCCGGGGGTCGTTCTTGAACCAGACCGGGTGGCTGGTGCCGCCCCAGGGCAGCGCCAGACCGGTCTCGTGCTGACCGGGGACGGCGACCTCGAAGGTGGTCAGCGGATCCCAGGTCCGGTACTCGTTCTGCTCCAGGTAGTACCAGGCGGCCTTGAGGATGGTGAAGATGGTCTGGGTCGACGCGTACGTCGGGAAGCCCTTCCACAGCACCAGGATGTCGAGGGTGTCCAGGCCCGGCGTCTCCAGGCAGATGTTGGCGGCGATCTCCCCGGTGGTGTACATCTGCGCGAGGCCCGGCGAGAGCAGCAGGCCCTGCTCCGCGTACTGGTCGCCCCAGCGCTTCTGGGCGTCCAGCAGCCAGTCCTGCTCCCCGGTGGTGTCCAGGTAGTGGCAGCCGGCCGCGAGGCTGGCCTCGACCACCTCGGGCCCGAACTGGATGAACGGGCCGACCATGTTGCTCACCACCTTGGCGCCGCGGAAGAGCTCGGTCAGCGGTCCGACCGCGTGCTCGACCTCGACCACCTCGTGGTCCACGGTGTCGATGCCGGGGACCCGGTCCAGGACGTCCTGGATCCGGGCCTTGTCGCGGCCCGCAGCGATGAAGGGGACGTTGTACTCCCGCAGGTACTCGCAGACCAGCCGGCCGGTGTAGCCGGAGGCGCCGTAGACGACGACGGGCTTGGCGTTGCTCATGGTTCGGCCTTTCGGGGTTCAGCCTTTCAGGATGGGAAAGGGGACGGGAGAGCCCGTCACATACCCATGCCGCCGTCGACCGGCAGGCCGGCCCCGGTAATGAAGCGGGCGCCGTCGGAGGCGAGGAAGACCACGGCGTCGGCCATGTCGGCCACCTCGCCGAGCCGGCCCAGCGGGGTCAGCCCGATCACGTCGCCGACCGCCGCCTCGGCGCTCGGCCAGAGCCCGAGGGTCACCATGTCGGCGGCGAGCCGCGCGCCCATCTCGGTCGGCACCAGGCCCGGGTAGACGCAGTTCACCCGCACCCCGTAGCCGAGCTTTCCGGACTCCAGCGCGGCCACCCGGGTCAACCGGTCCACCGCCGACTTGGTCGCCGAGTAGCCGGCGATGCCTGGGAACGGGATGGTCGCGGCGACCGAGGAGATGTTCACCACCGCGCCACCCGTCCCCGCCGCGCCACCGGGCCGCATGGCCCGGAACGCGTGCTTGATGCCGAGGGCGGTGCCGAGGACGTTCACCTCGAGCATCCGGCGCACCTCGGACGGATTGAAGTCGACCACCAGACCGGAGATCTCCACCCCGGCGTTGTTGACCACGATGTCCAGACCGCCCAGCTCGGCGACCGCCTGCGCGACCGCGGCCTCCCAGCTGGCGTCCTCGGTCACATCGAGGGAGACGAAACCGGCGGTGGCGCCGGAGGCCCGCAGCGCCTCGGCCGTGGCCTTGCCGGCCTCCTCCTGGATGTCGCCGATGACCACCGCCGCGCCGGCCCTGGCCAGCGCCTCGGCCATGCCCGCTCCCAGTCCGCGGGCCCCGCCCGTCACCAGTGCCTTGCGCCCGGTCAGGTCGTACACGCTCATGGGACATCTCCTCGTCGAGATGGATTGAGTCGGCTCGCCAACTGCGGTGTATCGACAGCGTAGACTTTTCTGGACAGTCGTCAAGACTTTCTTTGACGACTGTCCAGAATTTTACTGGGAGCCTGCCACCGGCCGCGATAGCCTGGTGGTGGAACCCGCGACCTTGCGGGCGGGGGGAAGGATCGGCGGGGAGCGCGCGGTGACTCAGGTAGCGGGCAGGAGCCAGGAGAGGATCTCCCGGCGGCAGGTCGACAAGTTCACCGAACGGCGGTCCCAGCTGGCCGCGTCGGCGCTGCAGACCCTGTCCGAACTCGGCTACGCCCGTACCAGCCTGCGCGAGATCGCCCAGAACTCCGAGTTCTCCCACGGCGTGCTGCACTACTACTTCCGCGACAAGGTGGAGCTGATCACCCACTGCGTGCGGCAGTACAAGGCGGAGTGCGTCACCCGCTACGACCGGATCGTGGTCGACGCCGAAACCGCCGAGGAGCTCCGGCTGGGCTTCGGCGTGGCGATGGCCGCCACCCTGCGCGAGGACGCCACACTGCACCGGCTCTGGTACGACCTGCGGAACCAGAGCCTGTTCGAGGCCTCCTTCCACGCGGACGTGGTCGACATCAACCACAGCCTGGAGCGCATGATCTGGCGCATCGTCAGCCGGTACTCCGAGCTCACCGGAACACCCCCCTCGGTCTCCCCCGAGGTCGCCTACGCGATCTTCGACGGGCTGTTCCAGCAGGCCCTGCTGGGCCATCTGACCGGCCGTGAGAGCGCTGCGGCGGAGCTGCAGGCCCAGGTCGAGCAGATGCTCGGCCAGCTGGTGGTCCACGGCTGAGGCAAGCCACGATCTGTCAGGGTGGCCGCCCCGGTTTGGACGTTGCGGCACGGGGCCCGGGGCGCGGGCTCCGCTTAGCGTTCGGCCATGAACTGGCTCATTCACGACTACCGCGAGGACGACCTCGCCGCCGTCGTCCACCTGATCGACACCACCGCCGAACTCGGGCAGGAGTCCGTCTTCTCCCTCGCCGAGTGCATCGTCGCGCTGACCTCGCGCCAGCCCGCGGTGGTGGCGGTCAGCCATGGCGTCCCGATCGGCGCGGCGCTGGCGCACCTGGCCGGGGACCGGGCCTGGGTGATGCGGATCGCCATCGCCCCGGGACGCCGGGGGCAGGGCCTGGCCAGCGCGCTGCTGCGGGAGTTGGAGCGGCGGCTGCTGGAACGGCGGGTCCGCCGCATCGCCTATGTGCTGCCGGAGGAGGAACTGCTGGGCGAGGGCCTCAGTAACGCCGGCTACACCCGGCGGCCCGCCGTCGCGTACTTCGAGAAGGCGGAGCCGCCGACCGGGCCCGGCGCGGGGATGCTGGCGGAGCTGGGCGGACGGCTGCTGCCGGGCGACCTGTGGGACCAGGTGGCCGGGATGGAGGTCGAGAAGAACCTGATCGAGCGTCGGATCGTGCTGCCGCTGGCCCACCCCGAGCGGGCCGCCCGGCACGGCGTCCGCCCGCCGCGCGCGATCGGGCTGTTCGGGCCGCCCGGCACCGGCAAGACCACCTTCGCCCGCGCCGTCGCCTCCCGGCTCGGCTGGCCGTTCGTGGAACTGCTGCCGTCCCGGCTCGCCGACGAGGGCAATCTGGCCACCGCGCTGCGCACCGCCTTCGCGGGCATCGCCGAGCTGGAGCGGGTGCTGGTCTTCATCGACGAGGTCGAGGAGATCGCACCGGTCCGGCAGGAGGGCGGCTCGGGCGCCACCCACGGGGTCACCAACGAGCTGCTGAAGTTGATACCCGGCTTCCGCGAGGGCGAGGAGCGGCTGCTGGTCTGCGCCACCAACTCGATCCGCTCGCTCGACCCGGCCTTCCTGCGCCCCGGCCGCTTCGACTACCTGATCCCGATCGGGACGCCGGACGCCGCCGCCCGCGCGGCCATCTGGTCCCGCTACGCCGTCACCCGCTCGGACGTGGACATCGCCGCGCTGGTGGCCGCGAGCGAGCTGTTCACCCCGGCGGACATCGAGCACGCCGCCAGGACCGCGGCCCAGGCCGCCTTCGAACGCGACCTCGGGGTGGGCGGCGGGGCGGGCTTCGGGGCGGGCAGCGCCGTGGACGTGGGTGCGACCACCGAGGACTACCTGGAGGCCATCGCCCAGTGCCGGCCGACGGTGACCCCGGAGCTGGTCGACGCCTTCACCGCCGACATCACCATCCACGCCCGGCTGTGAACCGAGCCGACCGCGACGCCCTACCCCGCTTCGGGCCGGACCGGCCCGCGGAGCCGGCGGCTGACCTCGCCCAGACCCTGGGCCAGGTGCTCGCGCTGCTCGGGGGTGAGCACGTCGATCAGCGTCTCGCGCACCGCCGCCACATGGCCCGGTGCGGCCCGCACCAGCACCTCCATCCCCCGGTCGGTGAGCTGGGCGATGACCCCGCGCACATCGCTGGGACAGGAGCGCCGGGCGACCAGCCCGGCCCGCTCCAGCTGGGTCACCTGGTAGGTCAGCCCGCTCTTGGAGGTGACCAGCAGGTCGGCCAGCTCGGTCATCCGCAGCGACCGGCCCTCGGCGGCGGAGAGCTGCACCAGCACCTCGTACTGGGTGTGCGAGAGCCCCGCCTCGTCCTTGAGCTGCTGCTCCAGCTTCCGGGAGACCAGGTTGCTCGCGGCGAGGAAGGCGGTCCAGGCGGCGCGTTCCTGGTCGTCGAGCCAACGGGGTTCTGCAGTCATGCCGCCATCCTATCTCTGTTGTTCAAATTTGAAACTGCGGGTACTGTCGGGCCCTGTTCGGTTGTTCACATGTGAACCAACCAGGAGCGAGCGGAGCACGCCCATGTCCCAGAACCTTCCTGCCGCCACCGTGCGTACCCGGGTCCGGGTGCCGCTGCGCTTCGGCGACGGCTACACCGTGGACGCCGACATGGTCACCTTCCACGGCCTGGTCGACGGCGCGGAGCACCTCGCGATCGTCCTGGGCGACCCCGACCCGGCCGCCACCCCGCTGGTGCGGCTGCACTCCGAGTGCCTGACCGGCGACGTGTTCGGCTCGGCCCGCTGCGACTGCGGCCCGCAGCTGCGCGAGGCGGTCGAGCGGATCGCCGCGACCGGCGGCTACCTGCTCTACCTCCGCCAGGAGGGACGGGGCATCGGCCTCTACAACAAGCTGGACGCCTACGCCCTGCAGGACGACGGCCTGGACACCTACGCCGCCAACGCCGCCCTGGGCCTGCCCGAGGACGCCCGCGACTACAGCGCCGCCGCCCAGATCCTCAGCGCCCTCGGCGCCGAGCGGGTCCGGCTGCTCTCCAACAACCCCGACAAGGCGGACCAGCTCACCGCCCTCGGCATCGACATCGCCGAGCGCGTCCCCACCGACGCCCATGTCACCGCCAGCAACCTGCGCTATCTGCGGGCCAAGGTCGAGCACACCCAGCACACCATCCAGCTCACCGAACTGGCCGGCTGACCGGCTCTCTCTCGGCCGGCTGACGGACTCTCAGCTGTCGCCCGCGTTGTGCACGGTCAGCGCGATCTGCACCCGGTTGGTGAGCCCCAGCTTGGTGAGGATGTGGGAGACATGCGCCTTGACCGTGGGCAGGCCCATGTACAGCTCGGCCGCGATCTCCGCGTTGGTCTTCCCCTGGCCGACCGCCACCGCCACCTCCCGCTCCCGGTCGCCGAGCAGGGCGAGGCTGGTGCGGGCCAGGGCGCGCTGGGCCTGCCGCCCGTCGTCGTGGGCCGTGGTCAGTCTGGTGATCAGCTGCTGGGTCACCGCGGGTGAGAGCACCGGCTCCCCGGCCGCGACCTTGCGCACGGCGGCGACGATCTCCCCCGGCGGGGTGTGCTTCAGCAGGAACCCGGCCGCCCCGGCCCGCAGCGCGCGCAGCACGTACTCGTCCGCCCGGAAGGTCGTCAGCATGACGATGGCGGGAGGGGACGGGCGGGCCCGCAGGATCCGGGTCGCCTCCAGCCCGTCCATGGTCGGCATCCGGATGTCCATCAGCACCAGGTCGGGGGCGCAGCCGTCGATCAGCGCCAGCACCTCGCTGCCGTCCGCCGCCTCCGCGACCACCTCGATGTCCTCGGCGCCGCTGAGCATCAGCCGCAGCCCGGAGCGGACCAGCGGATCGTCGTCGGCGAGCATGACCCGGATCATGCCGGCCACGGCAGCCAGGCGTGCAGCCGGAAGTCGTCGGCGGACCGGCCGTAGCTGACGGTCCCGCCGGCCAGCGCGGCACGTTCGGCCAGGCCGATCAGGCCCTGTCCGGTCCCCGGGATGCCCGAGTGCGGGGCGCCGCGCGGGATGCTGTTGCGCAGTTCCAGCGAGAGGCCCTCGCGCGGGCCGCCGTGCAGGGTGATCCGGACGGGGGCCAGATGGGCGTGCTTCCGGGCGTTGGTCAGCCCCTCCTGGACGATCCGGTAGGCCGTCCGGCCGGCGATCCCGCCCTGGCCGGCGGCCGGACCGGCGATCCGCTGGTCCAGGGCCACGCTCATCCCCGCGTGCTGGGCCTCGGCCACCAGCGCGCCCACGTCGGCCAGGGTCGGCTGCGGCGGCTCGGTGCTGCCGTCGCCGGCCGGGTCGCGAAGCACCCGGAGCACCCCCTGCAGTTCCTCCAGCGCCTGGTGCGCGCTGTCGCGGATCACCCCGGCGGCCCGTCCGATCTCCTCGCGCGGGGCGCCGGGATTGAACTCCAGGGCCCCCGCGTGCACGCTCAGCAGCGACAGCCGGTGGGCCAGGACGTCGTGCATCTCCCGGGCGACGTCCTCCCGCGCCTGCTGCTGCGCCCGCCCGGCCCGCAGCACCGCCTCCGCCTCGGCCCGGTCGGTGCGGTCGCTGAGCGAGCGGGCGAACAGGCCCCAGCCGACGGCCGCGGCCAGCAGCGGAACCCCGATCAGCGCCGAGGTCAGGCCGGGGTTGCCGAGCGAGGGGTCGCGCAGCAGGAACAGCGGCAGCGGAATCAGGGCCAGCACGGCGAGCCACACCACCGTGCGCGCGGAGCACCGGGACGCCACGGTGACCAGGGCCACGATCGCCGGGACGACGGACGGGGTGATCGTCGCCAGCAGCAGGGTCGGCACGGCGACCGCGACCGGCCACCGGCGGCGCCACCAGAGCAGCAGGCAGGGCAGCAGCGCCACCGGGTAGGCCTCAAGCCGGGCATTGAGCTTCCACGGCTGCACGCTGTTGATCAGGCCCATCGGCCCCGCGCCCTGCGACAGTTGGGGATAGATCTCCACGCCGTTCGCCCAGAGATGGATCGCCCCGAAGCTCAGGGACACGGCGAGGAGCACGATGCCGAGGTCGATGACCAGCTCGCGGTGGGTACGGCGCATAGTGGCAAATCTACGTGACCGTTGCCCGTGCACCGGACCGTCGCGGGAGCCCGGGCCGAGATCGATACCTTGGTATGTGCGGCGGCATCCTTTTCGCCGAGGCCCTGCGGGACCGGCGCTCCTAGCGTTGCCGACATGAACAGTTCCATCGGCTCCATCGACGACACACACCCACGAGGCCGGCCGGCCGCCCCGAATTCCACTGAGCCCCCGGCGGCGCTGGAGGCGGTGGGACTCGGCCGGCGCTACCGGCGCGGCTGGGCCCTGCGGGACTGCTCGCTGCGGCTGCCGGCCGGGCGGATCTGTGCCCTGGTCGGCCCGAACGGCGCCGGCAAGACCACCCTGCTGTCGCTGGCCGCGAACCTGCTGGACCCGAGCGCGGGTACGGTCCGACTCTTCGGCCACGATCCGCGCAGCGCCGCCGCACGGCGGAGCACCGCCTTCCTCAGCCAGGAGAAGGCGCTCTACCCGCGCTTCCGGGTCGACGAGATCCTGCGGATGGGCCGTGAGCTGAACCCCGGCTGGCACCAGGAGACCGCCGAGCGCATCGTCGCCGCCGGGAACGTGCCGCTGCGGGCCAGGGTCGGCACGCTGTCCGGCGGCCAGCGCACCCGGGTCGCCTTCGCCCTGGCGCTGGGCAAGCGCCCGCAGCTGATGCTGTTGGACGAGCCGATGGCGGACCTGGACCCCCTGGTCCGGCGGCAGATGTCGGACACCCTGCTGGCCGAGGCCCGCGAGCACGGCTCCACCGTGGTCATGTCCTCGCACCTGGTGTCCGAACTGGAGGGCGCCTGCGACTACCTGGTCCTGATCAACAACGGCGCGGTCCAGCTGGCCGGGGAGGTGGACATCCTGCTCGACAGCCACCGACTGGTGTCCGCCGGGGCCGACGATCCGGGAGGCCCGCCGCGACTGGACGGCCACCTCACCATCGAGACCAGCCCCGGCAGTGATTCCGGCAGCGGCAGCGGGACCGGCCGGGGCCGGGCGACGACCCTGGTCCGGCCCCAGGGGCCGCTGCCGGAGAGCCTGGACAGCCGCGCCCCCAGCCTGGAGGAACTCCTGCTCGGCTATCTCCGCACCGCCGACGCTCCCCCGCTGATCACCCCGAGCGCCCGTCCCGGCGCCCGGCAGGAGGCGGCCGCATGAGCCCCCGTCTGAGCCCCCGCCTGCGCGGTGTCGGCTGGCTGGTGTGGCGGCAGAACCGCACCGCGTTCTGGATCGGACTGGCCGTCACCCTGGCCGTCGCGGTGTATGCCGCGATCCAGCACCAGCACCTCACCGCCGCCATCGCCCAGCAGCACCTCGACGCCTGCCGTGGCGGCAACGTGGCCACCCAGGCGTGCCAGACGAAGCTCAACACCTTCGGTGACGAGTATGTGATGCCGATGCGCCATCCGCTGCAACTGATGCCGGTGGTCCCGCTGATCCTGGGGCTGTTCCTCGGCGGTCCGCTGCTGGCGCAGGAACTGGAGTCCGGCACCTACCGGACCGCCTGCACCCAGTCGGTGACCCGGCTGCGCTGGTTCGCCGCCAAACTCGCCGTCCCGGTGCTGATGACCGCGGTGATCAGCGGAATCCTGGCGGCCGCGATGACCTGGTGGTGGCATCCGGCCGCCCAGGTCATGGGCGGGCTGTTCCCTTGGCAGCACTGGTACCCCTTCGACGGCATCGGGCCGGTCCTGGTCGGCCAGTCCGTGCTGCTGGTGCTGGTCGGCGTGACCGCGGGCCTGGTCCTGCGGCGGACCGTGACAGCCATGGCCGCCACGCTGGCCGTGGGCGCCGGAGTGCTCTATCTGCTGGAGCAGGTGCGCGGACAGCTCTGGTCGACGGTCACGGTGACCGCGCAGCACACCACCGCCGTCCCCGGCCCGAGTGACGCCTGGTCCCTGGCGAACGGCCTCCTCTCCCCCACCGGGGTCAGGGTCTCCGACGTCGGGAGCTGCTACGCCGCCGACGACTACCAGAACTGCATGTTCGCCCACGGCAGGACCGGCACCTGGGCCGAGATCCACCCGGCCTCGCAGCTGTGGCCGCTGCAGTGGACCGAGACCGGGCTGTGCCTGGCCCTCGCGGCGGCGCTGGCCGGGGTGTGCGTGTACTGGGTGCGGCGCCGAATGACCTGAGACCGACCGTCGGCTGCTCATCGAGGTGGGGTCGGCGCCCGGCGGTGGACGATCAGGGCTGCCATGTCGTCGTCGCGCGGGGCGGCGCCGAACAGCCGGAGATCGGCGCGGAGCAGGTCGAGCAGCTCCGCGCAGGGCCGGCCGGTCCACTGCCGCAGCCGCTCGGCCAGCGGGTAGAACGCCCCGGTGCGGTCGCGGGTCTCGCTGACCCCGTCGGTGAACAGCAGCAGCCGGTCGTCCACCCCGAACGGGCTGACGTCGACCTCCCGCTGCTCCTGCGGGCCGAGCACGGCGAGGTTGACCGGCAGGGCGTAGTGGGCCGGGTCCAGCGAGCGGACCCCTTCCCGGTGCAGCAGCAGCGGGGCCGGGTGGCCGCAGTTCAGGACCCGGACCACGGGCAGGTCGTCGGGGATCTCCACCAGCACCACGGTGGCGAAGCGCTCGGCGGCGTCGGAGTCGGGCACCTGCTCGCTGTAGCGGGTCAGCCCCTGCTCCAGGCGTTCGGCCAGGGTGGGCAGGTCCGGGGCCTCGGCGCCGGCCGTGCGGAAGGCGGTGAGCAGCACCGAGGCCACCTCCACCGCCGGCAGTCCCTTGCCCTGCACGTCGCCCAGGATCAGCCGCAGGCTGTGCGGGGTGCGCAGCACCTCGTAGAAGTCGCCGCCGATCCTGGCCTGGGCCGCGGCCGCCGCGTACAGCAGGTGCAGCTCCATGCCGCCCAGGCTGGGCGGCAGCGGGCGCAGGATCATCCGCTGGGCGGTCTCGGCCACCTCGCGCACCTCGGTGAGGGCCCGCGCGTTCCGGTCCCGCACCCGGCTGGTGTAGCAGGCGGCGACGGTCACCACCGCGATCGCCACGATCCCGGACCAGGAGGTCGAACGCTGCGAGGCGGCCCTGGTGAAGGCGAGGGAGCCCTCGATCACCAGGGCCAGCAGGCCGATCCCCGCGGTGCCGAGCACCCCCCAGATGGACGCCGCCAGCGCCGGGGCCGCCGACAGGAACAGGTCGAAGCGCTGGTCACCGGGAGTGACCAGATCCACCAGCGCCGCCAGCAGCATCAGCGCAAACAGCGCCCAGCGGGTGGCGTCCCGCTGGGTGGTACGCATCGTGCTCCAGACTCCGGGGGACGCGGGGACGGTGGGAGTGGTCGGAGTACTGAGTATCCCGGACAACCCACCTGATCACCGCTCGCCGCTCGCCGCGCGGCGTTGCGTCCGTCAGTCGGTGACCAGGGTGAACTTCTCCCAGGTGCCGATCGCAGTGCGGTTGGCGATCAGCGGCTGCGCCCCGGCGTTCTCCGCGGTGACGTACTGGCCGTCGGCCTTGGCCAGCAGGCTGACCGTGCCGTCCGGGTTGTGGATGAGCTGGAAGGTCTCCGAGGCGCCGATCGTGCTGCTGCTGGCGATCAGCTGCTGGGTGCCGCCGCTGCCGGTGCTGACGTAGAGGTTGTTGACGTGGGCGCGCAGGGCGATGTTGCCGCTGCCCGCGTCCACCTCGTCGAACTGCTCCCAGAGGCCGATCGCGGTGCGGTTCGCTATCAGCGGCTGCGTACCCGCGCTCTCCGCGGTGACGTACTGGCCGTCGGCCTGCGAGCGGAGGCTGACCACGGCGAGGGTGGCTCCGCCGGTCCCGCCGCCCGAGCTGGAGACGACCGGCTGGGTGGGGCGGGTGGCGGTGAGGGCGAGCTGGCCCTTGAGCATCTTGCCGCCGTCGGCGGTCAGCCGCAGGTAGTAGTCCGAGGAGCAGGCGGTGCCGTCCTCGTCCAGGGCCAGCAGTCCGGAGCCGGTCGGGGTCCAGGCCTGGGACTCGGCGGTCTTGGCGATCTGGTTGCCCTCCCCGTACTCGTCGAACATCGAGATGTAGATCCCCTGCGCCCCGACCCGGACCATGTTGTAGAACTGGCGCCACATGAAGTCCCGTGCGCGCGCTGACGCCCCGACACATCACCCGGCAGCACGCACGGCTGGTAGTCCACCCCGTTGGCGTTGCAGTCCGCCTGATCCGGCACATTGATGTTCTGGTACACCGAGTCCGAATCGGCCGCGTTGCCGATCGCGCCCACCATCCACGGCGAGAGCATATTGAACGCGTGGTAGACCCCGGAGAACCCTGCCCGGGAGCCGCCGGTGCCGGTGCGCCACTCGCGCGGCACCCCGCCGATCACATAACACCCTTGGCCCTTGAACCAGTTGACGACGTCCAGGCAGGTCGCCGCGTCCCAGGGGTGGTTGGGGTCATTGAAGCCGAAGCCCCAGATGCACACCACCGGCTTGCCGTTCTGCACCGCGTAGGCGGGCGAGGCGGTGTGCGCCTTCATCTTGTTCGTCCAGTCCGCCTTGATCTCGGACTGCATCGTGGTCCAGCCGCTGACGTCGTACATCACATAGAACTTGCGGGCGTGCGACTCGGCCGCGCTCCTGACCTTGACGGCCATCGCGTCGCGGGTCGGGCCCTCGCTGCTGTTGGGGTTGAACCGCTGCAGCGCCGCGGTGTCGCAGCCGTTCTGCTGCATCCACAGGAAGTGCGTGTCCACGGTCTGCTGGTCGTACGAGGAGAACAGCGTCGCCGGCTGCCCGTTGCCGAAGTTGCTGTAGGCCGTCGGGTAGGTCTTGGTGTACTCGCGCACGTCCGGCCAGGCCTTGATGGCGTTGTTGCTGGTCGAGGGCGTCTTGCCCCAGTCCTGGCTCCAGTGCCACCAACCGTTGATGGGCGCGCCGTCACCGGCACAGGCGAACCAGCCCTGGTAGCCGACGGTTATCTTGCCGACCACGTCACCGGCCGCGCTGGCGGCCGGGGTGACCGCCGCGTCCGCGGTGCGCAGCCACTGGGCTCCGGCTGCCACAACGGCTGTGCTGGCGAGTGCGGACGCCATGAAGGTCCGTCGAGAGACTGCCACAGGGACTCCTACTGATCTGATGTCACCGGAGGGGGGAGGCCGGGGACGGGGGCGCTGATCTGACGGTTGGGGGTGCGGCCTGAGGTCCGCAGCCGGGCAGCACCGTGCTGCCGCCGGTGCGGTGCCGCTTCTGTCGCCCCGGTGCGGTGTTGCCGTCGGCGCGACAGGGTGCGGCCGGAGGCACGGACATGCGTGGGAGTCACAAACGCCCCGCGAAGTTGACACGTTCACTCCAGGCGCCAGTCACACTAGGACCGCCCCGCCAGCCGTTGCAAGGGGCGACTTGTGGAGGAATGGCGAGCAACATCCCGCCGGTGAGCTGGGGTTCCGCCCGGCGGGGGTACTTGACCTGGCCATACGACCGCCAGTTCAATCAAGTCCTGAACAAAGAAACGGAGTGGAAGCCTCCCGAAATTCTCTTCCTCTCCACCGCAAAAAACTCAGGCGTCACATTCCGGCAACAAGCCGCAAGTCGCCGTGGCCATGCTGCAAGTGTTGCGCACACACACGGCACAGGGAGAACCACGCATGGCGTTCATCCGATCATCGGAGCCCTTTCAGGAGCCTCCCGCACCACGGTCCCGGGGCCTGTTGGCGATCGGAGTGGTGGCCCTGCTCATCCTGTTCGTCCCACTGGTGGTGATCATCGCGGTGGACCAGGGGCATGGACCGGCGTCGTCGGCGGCGGCCCAGGGGTCGGCGTCCGCTCAGGGGTCGGCGTCGTCGACCCCGGCAGCGGCTCCGCCGGCCCAGGCCCAGGGTCCGGCCCAGGGCCCGATTCAGGGGGCGGGCAATCTCGGTCCGCCGCCACCGCCCCAGCGCTTACCGCCGCTGCCGCCGCCCGGCGCACCCTGGCCCCCGCCCCCGGGCGCCCCGGTGCCGCCCACCTGCAGCCTGGAGTACCGCGTCACCGCGGACGGCAGCACCACCTGGACCGCACTCACCCTGCTGGGCGGCCAACTCACCGCCGAGTCCCACTCCGCCGGGCCCGTCCAGCGACACAGCCTGACGGTGCCTCAGGCGGTCAAGACCGTCCCGTTCCCCGCCCCGCTCTCCCGTGACCACACCCTCAGCGCCTACCTGACCAGCGGCGGCCATCGCTTCACCTGCCTGGTCGGCCCCCAGGCGAACCCGCCGCCCCGGTGACCGGACCACCCCGCTGACGGAACCGCGCCGCCGACGGACCCGCGCCGCTGATCGGACGCACCCTGTCCCCGGCGCGGGTGACCCGGCGGCGAGGCCCGGCCGTCCGCGCCGTCCCCGCCGCCCAAGCGTCCTAGGGTCCGGGGCATGTCCGATCACCCCGGCTGGGTCGCGCCGATGCTGGCCGCCGAAGGCCCGCTGCCCACCGATGTCGAGGCCTGGGCGACCGAGGTGAAGTGGGACGGGATGCGACTGGTCACCGTCGTCGGCTCGGACGGCACGGTGCGGACGTTCGCCCGCTCCGGCGCCGACGCCACCGCCCGCTACCCCGAACTCGCCGTGCTCGCCGCACACGCCGGGGCCGGACCCCTGGTGCTGGACGGGGAGGTGGTCGCCCTCGACCCGGCCACCGGGCTGCCCTCGTTCGGGCTGCTGCAGCAGCGGATGACCCTGCGCCAGGGCGCCCGCGGCCGGGCCGCCCTGGCCCGGGTGCCGGTGACGCTGATGGTGTTCGACGTCCTGGTGCACCGCGGCCAGGACCTGACCGCGCGCAGCTACCAAGAGCGGCGAGAGGTCCTGGACCAGCTGCCCCTGGCCGCCAGGGACCGCATCGCCGTCCCGCCCGCCTGGATCGGCAACGTCCAGGCCGGCCTCGACTGGACCCGCGAACAGCGGTTGGAGGGGGTGATCCTCAAACGCCTCGACTCCCCCTACCGGCCCGGCGAACGCTCCCCGCACTGGCTCAAGCACAAGTTCCGGCCCACCATCGAGGTGGTGATCGGCGGCTGGCTGGCCGACCTCACCGGCCGTCCCCGCTCGCTGCTGGTCGGCACCCTGGAGGCGGACGGCCTGCGCTACCTCGGCGCGGTGGGCTCCGGCCTCTCCGGCACCCAGCAGCAGTTGCTGCTCCCCCTGCTCACCGCAGCCGCGGCCGCCGCGTCCCCCTTCGCCCAGACCCCGCCCCAGGACCCCGCCGACATCCACTGGGTGCACCCCCTGCTCCAGGGCGAGGTCCAGTACGCCGAACTCACCCGAGGCGGCCACCTCCGCCAACCCACCTGGAAAGCCCTCCGCGGCCTCGCCTCCGGCGAGTAGGTCCGACTGCCGGAAGGCTCCGTGCCGGAAGACCCCGGCTGCCCTTCCACCCGGACGGCGTGTCAGACCACGGTGCGTCAGACCACGGCGAGGCGGTCCACCAGCAGCTCCACCCTCCGCTCGGCTTCCGCCGGCGGCAGCCGTCCCGCCCGGGTCAGGGTGGCCAGCCCGTGCAGGGCTGCCCAGAACACCTCGGTGAACAGCCCCGGGTGGACGCCGTCCCCGGCGACCTCGCCCAGGCTTTCCAGCAGGGCGGCGAAGGCGTCCTTCAGCGGCTCGGGGGTGTCCTGCTCCGCGAAGGCCAGACCGCCGTCGAGCTGGAACAGGGCGTCGTAGACCGCCGGGTTGCGTGCGGCGAAGTCGAGGTAGGTGCGGGCGAGGGCGGTGACCCGGGCGCGGGGGTCGTCCGCGGCGGAGGTCGCGGCCCGCAGCGCCGCGGCCATCTCGGTGGCGCCCTCCAGGGCGACGGCGCCGATGATCTCGCGCTTGCCGCGGAAGTGGCTGTAGAGGACGGGCTGGCTGTATTCGATGCGCTCGGCGAGCCGGCGGGTGGTGACCGCGTCCCAGCCCTGCTGCTCGGCGAGTTCGCGGGCCGTCGCCACGATGAGGCGCTCGCGGCCCGCCCGTTCGCGCTCCTTGCGTTCCTGTACCGACATGACTCGATCCTAGCACCGCTAGACAATCAAGCGGCAGCAGTACTAGCGTTGCCCCAACATCTAGCGTTGCTATATTCCAAGAGGGGTCATCATGCTCAATGCACTCCAGGCGTTCACCATCGTGGTCTTCGGCGTGATGGTGGGGGTGGAGTTCTCCGTCGCCTTCGTCATCAACCCGATCTTCAACGCCCTCCCCGAGGACGGTGGCCAACTCGGCCGCGCCCACGGGGGGCGGATGCTCGGCGCCGTGATGCCGTTCTGGTACATCGGCTCGCTCGTCCTCATCGTGGTCTGGGCCGTCGCCGGATGGCACCACCACGGCGCCGGCCTCGTCGTCACCGCCGGCGCGCTGCTGATCGTCAGCGTGATCATGTCGCTTCTGCTGCTCGTCCCGATCAACAACCAGAGCAAGACGTGGACCCCCGAGAACCGGCCCGCGGACTGGAAGGAGCAGTCGAACCGCTGGGACCGCTTCCACTACGTCCGCGTCGCCGTCCTCATCGCCGCCTTCGCCCTGCTGGCCACCGCCCTCGCCTGAGACCAAGGAACCAGCCGGCCGGCCCATGCCACACCCGAAGCCCGACTACGGGGTGCCGATCTTGTTGCTCTGGCTGCCTGCGGCGGGGATCGCGGCGAGCTGCTGGTCCCACAGGGGGCTGGTCACCATCTGCTGGAGCCGTGCGGCGTCGAACGGCGGGTCGATGCGGGTGGGCGCATAGGGCTTGCCGCCCGGCGCGTTGTCCTCCTGGATCACCACCCTGGTGCCGTCCGGGGCGGCGTAGGTCGCGGTCCACTCCGCGTTCCAGGCGCCCGGCAACGCGTCGATCCTGCTCAGGTTGAAGACGCCCCCGCCGGGCAGCCGCCCCGTCTCGCAGTGGTCGGGCTTCGCCACGTCCGGGCCGACCGTGCAGGTGAAGGGCCATTGCGTGGCGTCGGGGCTGCGCCAGCGGGTGAGGTCGACGTCGACCATGGCCACGCCGTGGCCGTCGTCGTACTCCGCCCACGCGACAGGTTCGAACAGGCCGCTGCCGAGCGGGGTCGGCAGCCCCTTGTCGTGCAGGCCCTGACCGCCCATGACGGTGACCTTGCCCGGCGGCAGAACCCGCTTGAGGAGGTCTGCCACCGGCCGCGTCTCCGCGTCGAGCTTGGCCGGAGTCGGCATCGGAAAGCTGGCCTGCACGCTCGGAGTCGGCAGAGGGAAGCTGTCCTGCGTGCTCGCAGTCGCGGGGCCGGCCGGGCTGGCGGGTGCAGCAGGCGCGACGGGCGCGGCGGGTGCGGCGGGTGCGGCGGCGGTGCCGTCGGAGACCAGGCCCGGCAGCAGCCAGCCGCAGCCGGCGACCAGCGCCACGACGGCGGTGGCGGAGACCGCGAGGCGGGTGCGGCGGCGGCGCCGGATGCGGCCGCCGATGGCGTTCAGGTCGACCTGGTGCGGTCCGGCGAGCTCGGCGAGCTCCCGGAGTCCGTGCTCGATGGACTGCTGGTTCACCGGTTCCCTCCCGTGCTGCTGTGTGCGGTGCGCTCCAGGGCGGCGGCCATGCGGGTGGCCGCGTCGCTGAGGTGCCGTTTGACGGTGCCCTCGCTCAGCTGCATCCGGTGCGCCACCTCGGCCACCGGTAGGTCCTCATAGAACCGCAGCACCATGCAGGCGCGTTGACGTGGCGTCAGCGAGGCCACCGCGGCCAGCAGGTCCAGCCGCTGGTCGGTGCCCTCGCTGTGGTCCGGGACCACCTCGGCGTGCGACCCGCCGCCCAGCCGCGGCAGCAGCAGGCGCAGCCGCCCGCGCCGACGGTACTGGTCGAGGTAGCGGTTGAGCATGGTCCGGCGGACGTAGCGCTCCACGTCCCGGACCGTCCATCCGGCCTTCGGATGGGTGAAGACGCGCACCAGGGCGTCCTGGAAGAGATCGGCGCCCTCGGTGCGGTCGCCGCAGAGCAGGAACCCGTATCGGTTCAGCTCCGTGCCGCGGGCTTGCACCAGCTCCGCGAGTTGTTCGGACCATTCGGCCACTCGTGTCCCCCTCTTGTGCCTTCATCACCTCATACGAACGGCAGCGGGAATCGGTTGGGGTCCACTTCGGGGCGGGAGCCGCGAGAGCAGTGCTCTCGGTATGTTGTTCTCGTTGTGTCAGCTGCAGTTGATGATCAGTGAGGTGACCACGGTGCAGGCGCGGGTGGCGGTGTCATTGGCGGTGTCGGTGTCCACGGGGGCGCTGGCGGTGCGGGCAGCGGTGACGGTGTAGGGCCAGCCGAGGGTGAGCAGGCCGATGGGGGCGGTGAAGGTGCGGGTGGTGCTGGCGCCGGACGCCAGGGCTCCGAGGGTGCAGGTGACCTGGCCGCTGGTGACGGTGCAGTCGCTGCTGGTGGCGGTCATCGGGTTGGGGAGGGTGGCGGTGACGGTGCCGGAAGTCAGGGCGGAGGGGCCGTTGTCGGTGATGGTGATGGTGTAGGTGATGTGGCCGTTGAGCAGACCGGGGACGCCGGTGGCGGCCAAGGCCACGCCCAGGTCTGCGGCGGCGTAGGTGTAGTGGTCGGCCGCGCTGGTGGTGCTGGTGCCGCCAGCGGTGGTGGCCTGCACGTCGACGGTGCCCGCGGTTTCGGCCGGGGCGGTGGCGGTGCACGAGGTGGCGGTGCAGGACACGCCGCCGGCCGGGTGGCCGGGGCCGAAGGTGATCGCGGCGCCGGTCAGGTTGGTTCCGGTGAGGGTGACGGTGCTGCCGCCGGCCGGCGGGCCCGAGGACGGGCTGACCGAGGTCACCGTCGGGACGGCCACGGGGGCGGGAGCGAGGGCGATCCCGCCCGGGTTGTCGCCGACGGCGAAGGTGGAGGCGACGGTACTGGTGGCGGTGTTGATCACCGTCACCGTGTCGGTGCCGTTGTTGGTGACGTACGCCAGGCTGCCGGCCGCGTTGAAGGCCACGGCCTCCGGTCCGGAACCGACCGGGACGGTCGCGGTGACGGTGCCGGTGGCCGCGCTGATCACCGAGACCGTGTTGCTGCCGTGGTTGGCGACGTAGACCAGCGTGCCGTCCGGGGAGAGGGTCACCCCGTCAGGGGCGGTGCCGACGGGGATGGTCGAGGCCACCGTGCCGGTGGCGGTGTTGATCACCGCAACCGAGTAGCCGTTGACGCGGGCGACGTAGGCGAGCGTGCCAGCCGGATTGAAGTCCACCCCGTACGCATGGGTGCCGATGGGTACGGAGGAGGTGACGGTGTTGGTCGCGGTGCTGATCACCGAGACGGCGTTGACGTCGTTGTCGTGGGTGACGTAGACCTGCGTTCCGGCCGGGTTGACGGCCAGGCCGACCGGGGCAGGGCCCACCGCGATGGTGCCGGTGAGGGTGTGGGTGGCCGCGTTGATCACCGAGACGGTGCCGCTGCTGGCGTTGGCGACGTACACCTCGGTGCCGTCCGGGGTGACGGCCACGGCGTAGGGGAAGGAACCGACCGGGACGGTGGCGGCCACAGCCCCGGTGGCAGTGCTGATCACCGAGACCGTGTCGCCGGCCGTGTTGGTGACGTACGCCGTGGTGCCGGCCGGGTTGACGGCCAGGCCCAGGGGCGTGCCACCGACCGGGATGGTGGACGTGGTGGTGGTGTTGCTGCTGTCGACCACCGAGACGTTGTTGTCGCCACTGTTGACGACGTAGACCACGGGGCTGGTCGGAGCAGCGGCGGCGACCTCGGGGGTGGCCAGACCGGCTGCGCCGGTGGCGGCCAGCAGCAGGCTCACCACCAGGGCGGAGCCGCGGCGGCGCACTCCGCCACGCGGGGGCCGGGCGAGGTGCGGACGGGCGAGCGGCGGTTGGCCGTGCGGCGTTGAGGACATCGGAGGTCCCTCCCTCTGGGTCCGCACCGTGGCGGCGGGAACCGGAAGGCCCCAGGAACCGGCAGCGGTACGGTCGCGCCGGCTCCACCCCCACCAGCAGCGGACTCGCTGCCACCCGGCAGGGCACCGTACATCGCGCACTGCCACGGCGGACTACGGACTCCGCGCCGTAACAGCCAACCTCGCCTCATCACCCATCCAGCAGCGACCGACCAGGCCTCTCCGAGCCTGCCAGCCCCGCCAACCACGCGTACACGAAACCTCCATCTTTGACCGGATCCATCCCATCCCCCACTGATCTGGTCCGATTCGCTCGTCGACGCAGGTTGGATCCGGCCGATCAGCGCATGGCAGTCCGTCGCCCACGGACCGTGCGAACCGTTGCCAGCGCGCCCGCAACCGTGGCGGTCAAGCCCACAACGGTGAATCCCAGACCGGGCAACACCTTGCCCCACCCCAGCTGGCTGGGGAAGATCGCATCCCCGGGGTGAGCGGGGTCGAACAGGACGGTCACCCGGTCGCCGGCGGAGAGCCCGTCCGGGGCGCTGAGCGGATGGTCGATCGAAACGGACGCCAGGCCGGACGCCGTCCGAACGTCCACGACGATCGCCGAGGCGTCCTCCTTGAGCGTCGGCTTCACGTACTCGGCGCTGACCACCACAGCGGCGGCCCGAGACACGCCATCAAAATGGATTCGGGCCGCTGCGTCGCCCCAGGCGAACCAGATGCCGAACGCCACGAAGACCGGGCCGATCAGCAGCGCGAGAACCTGTCGGTACTCGTCCCGGGAGGAACCGGTCGAACGTGGACGGCTTGCCTCGGTCCAACCCTCGGCCACCTTGACGTCATCCGGTCCCACCGCTGCCCCCCTTCAACCGGTAGCCACAGGTTGAGCCCCGGGCACTCGCCCGCTGATCGTACTGGCGTTCCGGAACCACCAGAGCACCAGATCACCTGGTCAGCGCGGGTGGTCGGGCCACGCCTCGCCGTCGACCGCCGGTCTGTTCAAGCACCGCCGGGCGCGTGCGGACCGCTGACGCTGTACGGGCTCGGGCTCACCGGAGCGGGCCCGGAGGGGATTCGAATTCCCACATCTGGTTCCAGCGGTTCCAGTCGGTGCCGGACGTGATGCAGTCCCACTGCTGCAGCGGCGCTTGCTGGCTTGGATTGCCGGACGGCGCCTGGGTGTCCAGGCACTTCCCGGTCTGGCGGTTGACGATGACTTGGTGCCACTCGGCAGCCCAGACTCCTTGCGGGGGGATCTCGACCCATCGGGTGTACCACTCCGCCGGCGCATAACCGGCATTGCAATACGGGTACTGGATGATCCGCGTGCCGTTGGCGTAGTAGCCCGCGCGCCAGTCGAGCATCAGGCACTGGCCCGAGTGCCGCGCCCTGATCCGGAAGTAGCCGCCCCCGCTGTCCAGCAGATCGAACTGCTGCGAGGCGCTGCCGTCCTCGGGCCACAGGAAAACGCCCGTGTAGGGGGCGGTGGACGCCCACATCACGTCGGCGCGCAGCCCGCTTTCGACGTTGACGAGTTCCTGGTCGTTGGTGTCCGCGTACGCAGACGTGGGTGCGATCACCGTGAACACGGTGAGCACCGCAGCCGCAGCCATGGTGAAAGCTGCGACCCTCCTGGGACGTTGATTCATCCCCTCTTCCCTTCATTCGAAGTATCCTTGGCAACCGCCTTGGTTGAAGCGTGGCCCGGCACCCAGGGGTCTGGCACTGTGGTACCTACCGAAGGTTTCTGTGACCCGGCGTTCTTCCGCAGCTGCGACATGTGTCGAGGGGGCTCACCGGTGGCGTTGGTCGAGCGGGATCGGGAACTGTCCCGGGTCGAGGAACTGATGGCCGAGGCCAGGTCCGGCCGGGGCGCGACGGTCCTGGTGGAGGGCGTACCTGGGATCGGCAAGACGGCGCTCCTGGCCGAGGTGCAGGCACGCACCGCGCCGCTGCAGATCACCTCGCTCACAGCCAGGGGCGGCGAGCTTGAACGGGATCTGGCCTTTTCGATTGTCCGCCAGTTGTTCGATCCGCCGCTGCGCGCCGCCGCCCCGGCCGTCCGCGCGGACCTGCTCGCGGGTGCGGCCGGGCTGGCCGCTCCGGTGTTCCTCGCCGACCGTGCCAACGAGGATCTGACGACTCTGGGAACCGTGGTGCACGGCCTGTTCTGGCTGTGCTCGAACCTGGCCGATCGGACGCCGTTACTGCTCACCGTGGACGACGTGCACTGGGCCGACGAGGCGTCGTTGCGATTCCTGTCCCACCTCGCCAGAAGGCTGGCGGACCTGCCGGTGCTCCTGCTTCTGGCCGGGCGGCCTCCGGTCCAGGGCGAGACGGGCGCGGCGGCCCGTGCCCTGAGCGGTATCACCCCGCACCTCCTGCGTCTGGGCCCGCTCAGCGCGGACGCCGTGCAGGTCCTGGTCCACGAGTCGCTCTCGGACGAGGCAGAGGACGCATTCTGTCGTGCCTGCGTCCGGGTGAGCGGCGGCAACCCTTTCCTTCTTGCCGAGGCGCTGGCCGGCCTGCGCGCCGACGGGGTCCGCCCGGTGGCCGCCGAGGTGGCCCGGGTCGAGGCGCTGCGCCCCGAGACGATCTCCAGGTCGGTGCTGACCCGGCTGGCCCGGCTGGGCCCGGAGGCGGTCCGGCTGGCCCGGGCGGTCGCTGTGCTCGGCCCGGCAGCCGAACTTCGCCGGGCGGCAGCGCTGGCCGGGCTCGACCTGCTACGGGCCGCCGAACTGGTGGACGCCCTGGCCCAAGAGACGGTCATCAGCCCCGGCCGGCCGATCGAGTTCGTCCATCCGCTGGTGCGCACTGCTGTCTACGCCGATACCAGCGAAACCCTGCGCAGGGTGGCCCATAAGCAGGTCGCGCTGATGCTCCATGCGGAGGGCGCGCCGCCCGAAGGGCTCGCACCGCACCTGCTGGCCGCCGAGCCGGCCGCCGATCCGTGGGTGGTCCAGGCGCTCCGGGCCGCGGCCACCGGCGCGCTGGCCCAGGGTGCGCCCGAGCCGGCCGCCGCCTGTCTGCAGCGGGCCTTGTCCGAACCCCCGGATCCGGCCGTTCGCGGTCCGATCCTGGCCGTGCTGGGGCGGGCCCTGGGCATGCTCAGCCGCACGACCGAGGCTGCGGACGCCCTGCGGGCGGCCCTGGACCTGGCGGAGGAGCCGGACACCCAGGTCGAGATCGCGCTCGAACTCGGCGTGATGATGGCCCTGCTGGGCCGCGGACGGGAAGCCGTCGAGGCGTTCGCCCGGATCCGCGAGGCAATCGGCAGCAGCAATCCCGAACTGTCCCGGCGAGTCCTTGCGGGCACCTCCTGCGGCGCCCTGTCGGTCATGGCGCCGCCACAGGCCTGGATGAAGGAGTTGGACCGGGTGGCGCCGGAGTTCGAGAGCGATGGGAGCTCGGAGCGGCTGATCCTGGCCGCGCTGGCTTTTGGCGCCGCCTCGACCGGTGACCGGGCCGCCCCCGTGGTGGCCCGGTTGGCCGAACGCGCGGCTGCCGGGCCACTGCCCGCAGATCCGTGGCTGATGGTCAGCTTCGGCAGTTCGGCCCTGGCCGTCGCCGACCTGACACCGCAGGCTCTGGACCTGATCGACCGCGGCATCGACGCCGCACGGCGCCGCGGGGACGTCTCGGCGTTCGCCTACCAGTCGGTCCTGCGCTCCCACACCGCCCTCTACGCGGGCCGCGTGCTCGAGGCCGAAGCGGACGGACGCGCAGCGCTCGAGGTCTACCAAGGGCGTCCAGAGGACACTGCGCTGGCTGCGGCGGTGCTCATCGATGCCCTGGTGGAACGAGGCGACCTTTCGGCCGCACAGGAAGTCCTGACCGACCACGGACTCGAGATCTCCCAACCATTGAGCGGGCTGATCAGTCACTTCGTCCACATGGCCCGAGCCCGGCTGCGGCTGGGCCAGAACCGGCCCCGCGAGGCATTGACCGACCTGTACTCCTGTGGGAACGACCTGGTTGCGGCCGGATACGACAATCCCGCCTTCGCGCACTGGCGCGCCGAGGCCGCCCTGGCACACCACGCGATCAACGAGACAGCCACGGCCCGTGCACTGGCCGCCGAGGAACTCGACCTGACCCGCCGGTTCCGGGCACCGCGCGCCATCGGCGTCGCGCTGCGGGCCGCCGGCCTGATCGAGGGAGGACCCGCAGGGGTGGCGCTGCTGCACGAGGCCGTGACGGTCCTGGGCGAATCGCCCGCCGAGCTCGAACGAGCCCGAGCCCTGACCGACTACGGAGCGTTGCTCAGACGGACCGGCCGAAGGACCGACGCCCAGGAACCCCTGCGCCGGGGACTGGACCTCGCCACCCGCTGCGGCGCAGCAGCCCTGGCCGAACGGGCAAGCGAGGAACTCCTGGCCACCGGAGCCCGCCCGCGCCGAACCTCACTCACCGGGGTCGAATCCCTGACCGCGAGCGAGCTGCGGGTAGCCCGCCTCGCCGCCGACGGCCGAACCAACCGCGAAGTCGCCCAAGCCCTGTTCGTCACCCGACGCACTGTGGAACTACACCTCACCAACGTCTACCGGAAGCTGGAAATCAACTCCCGGCAACTGCTGAGTGCCAAACTCGAGGTGGCAGATTTTGGTGGCACAATCGGCTGAGGGCAGCGTTCCGCCGATCCCCGAGGCCCGGCCACTGACGCGCTCAGCCCTCCCTCGTGAGCGCGTCCCAGTGTCGGACGGCCATGCCGGTGACCGCGCGCATACCAAGCCGCTCGTAGTAGGGGCGCAGCGGTTCGTCGCAGGTCAGGTCGATGGAATAGAGATGTTCGGTGTCCGAGAGCACCTGCCGCATCAGCTCGGAGCCGATGCCCTGGCCGTGGTGTTCGGGCAGTACCTCCAGCCAGGGGATGAACGCGGTGAGCACCCCGTCGCTGATCATGTTGACGAAGCCCACCACCCGGCCGCTTGCGGATTCGCGCGCGACGACGGCACGGTAACTGCCGCGCAGGGCCGCGAGGTGCTGGGTCCGCGTCGGCGGCGAGGGCCAGCCCACGAAGAACCCGTCCAGGTCGCTCTCGGAGAGTCCGGTGAGGTCGGTGCTGTAGACGAACATCCGGCGATGATGCCAGGCGGCCGTCCGCGACCATGGCCGACCCCGTCGATTCGGTAGGGTTGGACGATGATCGCCTTGGTGTCCGCGCCCAGCAACCTCGGCCTGCGTCCGCCGCTGCCGACGACCGTCCCCGGCTGTGCCAAGGCGCCGGAGGCGCTGCGTGAGGCCGGGCTTTTCGCTCGTTTCGCCGAGCTCGGCGCGCGCGACGCCGGGGTGGTGCTGCCGGGCCGGTACGCCGATGACCCCTCGCCCGGCCGACTGCGAAACCAGGGCCTGATCGTCGAGCACGCACAGCGGTTGGCCGCGCGCATCACCGAGATTCGGGCAGCGGGCGACGTCCCCCTGGTCATCGGCGGAGACTGCAGTCTGCTGATCGGAGCAGGCCTGGCCCTGCGGACCGAGGGCCGGTTCGGCTTGGCGCACCTCGACGGCCACACCGATTTCCGCCACCCGGGCAACTCCCCCGCCTGCGCCTCGCTGGCCGGCGAGGACCTGGCCGCCGCCATCGGTCGGCACTGGCCCGCGATCGCCGACATCGACGGCCTGGGCCCGTACTTCCGCGCCGCGGACGTGACGCACGCCGGCTGCCGCGACGAGGACGAGGAACTGGCCGAGGTGACCCGCACGCTGGGCCTGACGGTCCGCGCCTCCGAGATCATCCGCGACGGCGCCGTCAGCACCGGGAAGCGCATCCGCGAGCAGCTCGACCGCGCCGAGCTCGACGGCTACTGGCTGCACCTGGACGTGGACATCCTCGACCCGGCGGTGATGCCCGCGGTCGACAGCCCCGATCCGGGCGGAATCGACGCCGCACACCTCACCGACCTGCTCGCCGCACTCGCCCCACGCGCCGTCGGGGCTCAGGTCGCCGTGTTCGACCCCGACCTCGACCCGGACGGGCGCCATGCGCGCCTGCTGGTGGAGATCCTCGCCGGGGGTCTGGGCGAACTCGGCCGAGGGCGCTGACCAGCCGCCTGTCCTGGCCGATGTACCCCCACCCCCCGCGTACGCTCGTCCCTGTGCCAGTCTCACCCCGCCACCATGTCGCCGTTCTCGTGCTCGAAGGCGCGAAGCCGCTCGATGTCGGTATCCCCGCACAGGTGTTCACGACCCGCGCGAGCATGCCGTACGAGGTGCGGGTCTGCGGCGCGGCGCCCGGCCTGGTGACCGGTGGTGACGGTCTCTCGTATTCCGTCGCCCACGGCCTGGACGCACTCGCGTGGGCCGACATCGTCTTCGTCCCCGGCTACCGGCACCCAGACCGTGAGGACCCGCCGCAGGCCGTGGCCGAGGCGCTGATCGCCGCCCACGACCGGGGCGCGCGCCTCGCCGCCATCTCCACCGGCGCCTTCGCGCTCGCGGCCACCGGCCTGCTCGACGGCAAGCGCGCCACGACGCACTGGCACTACACCCGGGCGCTGGCGGCGCAGCATCCGCTGGTCAAGGTGGACGAGAACGTCCTGTTCGTGGACGAGGGCAGCATGCTGACGTCGGCCGGCGCCGCCTCCGGCATCGACCTGTGCCTGCACACCCTGCGCGGCGATCTGGGGGTGTCCGCGTCCAACCACGCGGCGCGGCGGCTGGTGGCGGCCCCGTACCGCAGCGGCGGTCAGGCGCAGTATGTGCCGCGCAGTGTGCCCGAGCCGCTGGGCGAGCGGTTCGCCGCCACCCGGGAGTGGGCGCTGCACCAGCTCAGTGAGCCGCTCACCCTCGATGTGCTCGCCCGGCACGCGGCGGTGTCGCCGCGCACCTTCTCCCGGCGCTTCGTCGAGGACACCGGGTACACCCCGATGCAGTGGGTCATGCGCGCCCGCATCGACGTGGCCCGTGAGCTGCTGGAGCGTTCGGAGCGGGGCATCGAGCAGATCGCCGCCGACGTCGGTCTCGGCACCGGCGCGAATCTGCGGCTGCACTTCCAGCGCATCCTCGACACCACGCCGAGCGAGTACCGGCGCACCTTCGCCCAGGGCGAGTAGCCCCTTACCCGCTATCAGCACTGTGTGGCGCGATCCTTTCGGACCATGGCGATCCCGCCGCTGTCACCGGCGGATGCCGCGAGAGAACCTGGAGGGGAACCGGACAAGGGACAAAGAGACAAAGGGACAAGAGGACACCACTCATGACTCGCATCGCCATCAACGGATTCGGCCGCATCGGACGCAATGTGCTGCGCGCCCTGCTCGAACGCGGCAGCGACCTGGAGGTCGTCGCCGTCAACGACCTCACCGAGCCCACCGCCCTCGCCCGGCTGCTCGCCTACGACACCACGTCGGGCCGGCTCGGCCGCCCGGTGACGGTCGACGGGGACGCCCTGGTCGTCGACGGCCGTCGCATCACCGTGCTCGCCGAGCGCGAACCCGCGCAGCTGCCGTGGGGCGAACTCGGAATCGACATCGTGCTCGAGGCGACCGGCCGCTTCACCTCGGCCAAGGCCGCCCGCGCCCACCTCGACGCAGGCGCGAAGAAGGTGCTGGTCAGCGCGCCGGCCGACGGCGCCGACGTCACCCTCGCGTTCGGGGTCAACACCGACGCCTACGACCCGGCCGCGCACACCATCGTCTCCAGCGCCTCGTGCACCACCAACGCGCTCGCGCCGCTGGCCGCGGTGCTCGACGACCTGGCCGGCATCGAGCACGGCTTCATGACCACGGTGCACGCCTACACGCAGGAGCAGAACCTGCAGGACGGTCCGCACCGCGACCCCCGCCGCGCCCGTGCGGCCGCGGTCAACATCGTGCCCACCACGACCGGCGCGGCCAAGGCGATCGGCCTGGTGCTGCCGAGGCTCGAGGGCAAGCTGTCGGGCGACTCGATCCGGGTGCCGGTTCCGGTGGGATCGATCGTCGAGCTCAACACGACCGTCGCCCGCGAGGTGACCCGTGAGGAGGTGCTGGCGGCGTACCGCACCGCGGCGCAGGGGCCGCTGGCCGGCGTGCTCGAGTACTCGGAGGACCCGCTGGTGTCGTCCGACATCACCGGCAACCCGGCCTCGGCCATCTTCGACTCGGCGCTCACCCGCGTCGACGGCCGCCACGTCAAGGTGGTCGCCTGGTACGACAACGAGTGGGGCTTCTCGAACCGCGTGATCGACACCCTCGAACTCCTCAGCGCCGGCTGACCGCGAGGGGCCGACGCAACGCCAGCGGGCCGGTTCAGGACAGGCTGAGGTGGATCACCTCATTGCTGACCGGCATGAGGCAGGTGCTTTCGCTGCAGGCTCCATAACTGACGACCACCTCGGCCTGCTGGGCCCCCGCGCCGGTCTGCTTGACGGGCAGGGTGAAGGTCACCGAGCCGTCCGGATAGACCGGGATCTCGGTCGGCAGGCCCGCCGGTCGCAGCAGGTGGGTGACCTGATTGGCCGTCGGCTTGCCGACCGCAGTGAGACCACCGCGAACGGACAGCCTGGTGGGGATGCCCAGTCCGTCGATGCCCTGCGCGGGCAGGTCGATGCTGTAGAGGTGGAAGCCGGGCTGTTGCGGGCTGAAGGTCGCCCGCAGCTCGCGCTGCCCATGGGACGCGGCCAGCAGGGTGACGGTGACCGTGACCCCGCTGGCTGTGGCGTGCCCGGTGGGTTCAGGAGCCCGGTGGGCGCCGCATCCACTGAGGGCGAGGGCGAGGGCTAGCGTGGGGGTGAGCACCGCCACGGTGGTCGAGCCCAGCGCGGCACCCCACCGACGCGGGAGGTTCACTTGCTTCCGCTGGGCGCCCAGCGGCTCAGGAACGCGCCGACCTGGCTCGGGGTCATGGTGCGGGCGTTGGAGAACGAACCGTTGTTGGTGGCGGTCCGCAGGGCGCCGTTGGACTTCAGGACGACGAGGGCCGGAATCCCACTGGTCTGCAGATTGACGTACGTGCCGGCGAGGGCCAGATTGTGGTCGAACTGGCCCACGTCCACGGCGACCACCAGGTAGTCCTTCTGCAGCAGTGGCTCGACCTGGGCCGAGCGGAACATCACGTCCAGCGACCTGCAGTCCGGGCACCAGTTGGCGCCGAAGTCGAGCAGCACCTCGCGGTGCTCCTTCGCCGCCGTCGCGAGGGCGGCCTTGATGTCAGCTTTCGCGTTGCGCTTGGCGTCGTATCCGTCGGGCAGAGCGTGCACAGGTGTCGGCGCCGACGTCTTGGCCGACACAGACAGCGTCGCCGATGGCGTTGCCAATGCCGATGCCGGAGCGGGGCTGCCGCTGGAAGACGCCGCCGCCGTGGCAACCGGTGCCTGCGCGGCGGTGGTACTGCTCGAAGCACATCCTGCCGTCAGCGCGACAGCCGATATCGCAGCCGCAAAACTCAGTCGTATTCGGCGCATGGGGTTCCCCTCCCGTTGAATGATCAGTCGCAGGAGGATAGCGCCAAGCGTACTGGCCTGCTGCCGCGCACACACCGCTGCCGATCGCATGGCGAATGCCCCCGGCTCGCCTCGGTATGATCATCGCCCTATCAGGGGGCTGGACGAGGGGGCGGGCATGTTCGCGGCACTGCGGGATCGAGCAGCACAGAAGAAGGACCTACGACTTGCCACCGACCTGCAGGTCAAGGGCGCCAGGCTGGTCACACAGACGCGCTGGGCAGAGGCCGAGCAGGCGTTGCGGCAGGCGGCAGAGCTGCGCGCCGCCCAACTCGGCCCCGAGGCCGCACCGACCCTGGAGACCCGCAGCAAGCTGGCGGTCGTGCTGGTCAGGCTGCATCGGCACGATGAGGCGTCGGCCGAGCTGCGGGATCTGCTGCTGCACTGCCCCACCGTGCTGGGTGAGGACCACGCGATCACCAGCGAGGTGCAGATCGCTCTCGCTGGGCTGCTGCTCACCCAAGGCCTTCCCGATGAGGCCGAGGAACTCGCCATGGCCGTGCTGCGACGCCTCCCGGCCTCGGACAAGCTCGGTCTGATGGCCTGGGACATCAAGCTCAGGGTGCGCCTTGCGCAGGGCCGCCACCGCGAGGCGGCCGACGAGGCCCAGGCATTGCAGGCGCAGTCCGCCCTGGTGTTCGGCGAGAACCATGTCCGCACCCTGAAGGTCGGCTCGGACCGAGTCCAGAACCTGGTCTTCCTGGGCGAGTACGAGTTGGCCGAGCGCGAGTGCCGCGCGCTCATCGAGCGTCACGGCGGGGCCGACCTGCTCTGGCTGGCCGTCATGAACGCCCTGGTCATGGCGCTCAACGGGCGCGGCCACCACGACCAGGCCGAGGCCGCCGCACGGAGGGCGCTCAGGCGGCAGGCGCAGGTCAGGCAGCCCAGTGGCGACATGCGCGTCTCACTGACCCTCGGGCTCTCGCGCAGCCTCCACGGCAACGGCCGCCACCAGGAGGCCCTGGACGCCGCCGCGCAGGCCAAAGGAGACCTTCTGCGCCCGCCGGGTGGCCGCGCCGCCCTCGCCCCACCGGTCGCCACCAGGACCGCCCAGGCCCTGCTCGGCCTCGGCCGACTGGACGAGGCCGAGACCGAGTCGCGACGGGCGGTCGACCTCGCCCAGACCCATCTCACCACCACCCACCACAGCACCCTGGAAGCCGCCACCACCCTGGGCAGCATCCTCGCCGCCCAAGGTCGGCACACCGAGGCGCGGGAACACCTCACCCGCTGCGCCACCACCTGGCGCGACCACTACGGCCCCGACCACCCCCGCACCATCGCCGCCGAAGCCGAGCTGGCCGCCCTGCCCCAGCCCTGACCATTCGTCATATGCGGGCCGGGAACGGTAGCCCCGTGTCGGCCGTCCAAGCAGCATGCCTGCCTTCCGTGTGTTCCTCATCTGCCTGGGGCTCGTTCTCCTCCTCGGCGCGACGGTGACCGCGCTCGTCCACGTCGCCGAGCCGGTCCCAGGCATGCACTGCCTTGCCATGAGGCAGCCCCGCACGGGCCCGCCCGTCCGGGTCTGTCCGGACGTGCGATATGTCCGCCATACCGGAGTCGCCATCGCCATGGCCGTCGCCGCTTCCGTGCTGTTCGCCTGCAGCAGTCTCAGACTGCGCCGCTCCTGAGGCTTCGTCAGCAGCTAATCAAGACTCCTTAATCAAGAACTCTTGATTAAGGAGTCTTGAGCCCCTACCGTGGCTCGTATGACGACGGACCCCCAAGCGTTGCGTGCCCTCGCGCACCCCCTGCGCTGGAAGCTGATGGACGTGCTGGAGCGCGAGAGCTCGGCCACCGCCACCCGCTGCGCCGAGCTGCTCGGCGAGAGCGTCGCCAGCTGTGCCTACCATCTGGGCATCCTGGCCAAGTACGGCTACATCGAGGCCGATCCGGCCCGCTCCGGCCGGGAGAAGCCGTGGCGGATCACGGACCGGCAGCAGCGGCTCGGCGGGGACGACCTGGATCTCGAGGGGCAGCTCGCCGCCGAGGCGGCGGTCGACGCGTTCCTGGAGCACGAGTTCGGCCGCATCCGACGCCGGGTGCGGCAGCGGGACCGGGAGCCGAAGGAGTGGCGCGCGGCCGCGGGGGTAATCGGCTCGACGATGTGGGTGACGGCACCGGAGCTGGATGAGATCAGGCAGCAGCTGCTCGACCTCGCCACCCGCCACGCGGACCGGGACGACGATCCCTCGCGGCGACCCGAGGGAGCGCGCCAGATCCGGCTCTTCGCCGCGACGACGGTGGCCCCTCCCGAGCCGGGCGAGCCCGCAGCGGATGAGCCCACAGCGGACGGGACGTCATGACCGGCCCGCTCCGCGATCCGCGGTTCCGCCGGCTGTTGGCCGGGCAGTCGCTCTCCAGCTTCGGCGACACCGCGCTCTACCTCGCGCTCGGTGTCTGGGCCAAGGAACTGACGGACAGCAACGCGGCCGCCGGCGGTGTCTTCCTCGCGCTCGGCCTGCCCGCCGTCCTGTCGCCGTTCGCGGGCCAGCTGGCCGACCGGCTGCGCCGCCGCCCGCTGATGATCGTGACGAACGCGCTCGCCGCGACCATGGTGCTGGGCCTGCTCGCCGTCCACGACCGACGGCAGCTGTGGCTGCTCTACGCGGTCGCCTTCGGTTACGGCCTCGCCTCGTCCGTGCTCAGCAGCGCGGGCGCCGGACTGCGCAAGTCGCTGCTCGGCGACGAGCAGGCGGCAGCCGCCAACGCGCTGCTGCAGAGCGTCACCCAGGCGCTGCGCATCATCGCACCGCTGGTCGGCACCGGCCTCTTCGTCGCCTTCGGCGGCGGCGCGGTCGCCGTCCTCGACGCCGCGACCTTTGTGGCGGCGATTCTCGCGCTGCTCTCCATCCGCGTCGAGGAGCAGCGACCGGAGCGGCGTCCGCGCGGCTCCTTCGGGGCGGACCTGACCGCCGGTTTCCGTCACATTCGGTCGGTGCCGCTGCTGTTCCAGATCACCGTCGTCACCGCCTGCGCCTTCGGGGTGATCGGCCTGAACGAGACGGCGGCGTTCGCGGTGGTGGACCAGGGGCTGCACCGCGCCCCCTCGTTCCTCGGCGTCCTCAACAGCGTCCAGGGTGCGGCCTCCGCGGTCGGCGGGCTCGCCACGGCCGCGCTGATGCGCCGTCTCGGCACCGCCAGGTTGGCCGGGCTCGCCTTGGCGGCCTTCGGCGCGGGCGCGGGCGGCCTACACCTCGCATTCGGTGCCGCTCGTTCTGGCCGGTGAGGTGGGCAACGGCTTCGGCCTGGTCTGGCTCGTCGTCGCCCTCGGCACGACGGCCCAGGTGCACACCCCTGCCCCGCTGCAGGGGCGGGTCAATTCCGCCTGGATGATGCTGGTGCTGACGCCCCAGACGGCCTCCATCGCGGCGGGCACCGCGCTGATCGCGGTGGTGGACTACCGGCTGCTGCTGCTGGCGGTCACCGCGGTGATGGCGGCGTGCGCGGCCGTCCTGCTGCTGCGTCCGGCGCCCGCGCCCGAACTGGTTCCCGCGCCTGGGCTGATGAAATTGACGAGCGGTTGAGGACGCGTCCGCGCTACCTCCGGTAGGTGCACGCCGCGATCGTTGCGTGCTTCTTCCAGCCCAGCGTCTCGTACAGTGCGCGTCCGGCGTCCGTCGCGGCGAGAACGCCCGTCGCCGCACCCTGTTCCACCGCCTGGTTGGCGAGTGAGCGCATCACGAGGCCGCCCAGGCCCTTGCGTCGATGGCTCTCGGCGGTGACCACCCGGTCCACCATCGCGGTCTCGCCGACCACCGCCAACTGCCCGCGGGCGGCGGTCTCGCCCACCGCGTCCAGTACCCGGACGTACACGACGCCGTCGACGGGCTGAACGGTGACGGTGTAGCCCTCGGGGGCGGTCAGGTCGATGGCGGCCAGGTCGACGGCCATCAGGTGGCCGGTGTCCTCCCAGGCCACCGCCCATCCCGGCGAAAGCCACGGTTCCACGTCCGCCGGCTCTGCGGGCATCTTCATCCAGGTCCGCGGCGCCGTCACCGAGAGGGCCGCGCTGCGGACCAGTGACTCGTCGGTCACGGGCAGGACATGCCGTCCCGCTTCGGCCGGGTTGTCGGCCACCTCGATGTAGAGCCCCCAGGGCTGCTCGACCGGCGGGGGCGTGCGCCGGGATACGGCCCAACCCGCCGCCCAGCTCCTGACCGTGTCCGCAAGCATCATGTCCTCCCCAGCCGGCGGCGCGTCAGCCGCAGGTAATGATCGCAACCCAGCTTGGAACCTTACTCCCCCGTGGGTGGCCGTGCTGTGGGCTACCTCTTGCGGGCGAGGGTGAGCCCGTCGGCGATGGCGATCATGGTGACCGCGACGCGGTCGTCGGTGCGGATGCGTTCGTTGAGTTGCCGGACCGCGAGTGATCACCAGGGCTGAGTATCCGATGAAACTGCCGACCTCCAGCGCGGTCCTTGCTCCCATCAGCTTTGCGGACTCTGCCGCAGAACCCTGTTGCCTGCCACCGTCGTTGGTCACACTTCGAGGATGGATGAACCGCAACCGCGCGCAACTCCCGACAGCCTGGTGGACGAAGCGGCATCCCGTGAGATGCGAGAGGCCCTGGACGCCGGCGACGTCAGCCGCTTCCGGCAGATCGCCTTGGGTCTGATGGCTCGCGTGCACAGTTCATTGCTGCCTCCGGAACTGGTCGAGGAGTTCATCCGCCTCGCCGTGCTCTTCCACTCCGTGGACAACACCGACACGGTCGAGGACGCGGACCGCTTCGCCGCCTTCATGGAGCAGGTCCAGCGGACGTTCTCTCCCAAGGCGGTGACCCTGCTGTTCCTCGCCTTCGAGTTTCTTGATGTGCTGGAGAGCCGGGAGATGCCTGCGGAGACGCACGACGAGATGCTGAGAATGCTGCAATTCGTCGGTTACACCGAGGAGCAGGCACGGGAAACCCTCCGCGAGATCAAGCGCCGCCTCTGATCCACTCGCGACCACCCCTCTCGGGAGCAGTCGGCGGAAATCGAGCTGACAGCAAGGTCCTGAACAGGCACGCTGGCAGGCATGTCCGATGCACGCGATGTCCCGATCCCCGCCGGCGCCCTGGCCGAACTCTGCGCCTCGGTGCGGCTGCGACGGCGCCCTGAGGACGTCGCCGATCTGGTCCTGACCGTCCTGGGCGCCCGCCTCTCCCGGGCCGAACGCAACCTGCTGACGGTGGCCGCCGGAGGCTCGCTGCGCCGGGCCTGGCACGGGTACACCTCCATGCTGGAGGCGTTCGCGCCGGTCATCGGCGCCCAGCGGCAGGCCACCACCGTCGCTGTGCTCTTCGACGCCATCGACCGGCTGGAGGGCCCTGCGGCCAACGACCCGGACGCCGTCGAGCAGGTGATCCGCACCGCCTGCGAGCAGATCGGCAAGACCTTCGGCGGCAATGACTTCCTGACCGACCGCCTCAACCGCGAGCAGCGCGCCGCAGCCGGGTTGGGCGAGCTGTCCAAGCGTCAGTACAACAAGCGATTCCGGCTGCTGCAGCGGTTGGAGGCCAAGCTGACGACAATGGTGCGGGCCACCCTGGAACGGGACGCGGTCATGCTCGGCAAGTCCGGGCTCGCCTCACGCCTGGACCCGGTCCGGCTCGCCGCCGATCCGGACACCGCCTGCTTCGTCGCCTATCTGACCGCGCGCAGCAACCTGCGCAGCGAGTTCACCGTCACCAGCCAGCAGCAGCCCTTCGACCAGATCGCCGACCTGCTGCTGCGCCGGCTGCGGGCGCGCGCCGAGACCGACTGGTGGGCGGTGGCGCACCTGCACCCCGTTCCCGAGGTGCTCGCCCAGCTCACCGACGAGCAGCGCGGTCGGCTCCTGGGTGACTGGTACGCCGAACTTCGCAAGGCCGCCGCACTGCTGGAACGCGCCTACCGGCGCTGCCGGATGGACCGGGAGCGGATGGTCGTCCAACGCGGGGACGACTCCTCGGCCTGGAACGCCGCCGCGTCGGCGTGGAACACCGCCCGCGCCCACTGGATCTCGGTACTGGAGGCGATGAACGCCACCAGGATCCTGGACGCGGTCTGCCCGGGAAAGGTCCTCAAGCTGATGGCCGCCGACGTGGTGGCCTGGCACCTGGCCACCGGCGGCGCGCTGCACCCGGACACCCCGGTCTGGGCAGAACTCCCCCTGCCCTGGCGGGTGCTGGACGGCCGCGAACACGGCGACCGGGCCATGGTGGAGGCCGCCTGCGCCCGTCACGGCCGCGACCCGGCCGGCACCGGTTGGACCACCGGCCGCCGACCGCGCACAGCCGCGGCGTTCCGGCCCACCCCGGAACTGGTGCACGGCGTCACCGTGGCCGACCCGCTGCTGGCGCAACTCCTGCGCAGTGCGGGGGTGTTCTCCGGCAAGGCACTGCGCCCGGCGGCCTCCGAGCTGTTCCCCTCGGAATCCGGTTGACCGGGCCGTGGGCCGGAGGCGAGGATCAAGGTGCTTGCGGGAGTAGCTCAGTGGTAGAGCGCCCGGCTCTGACCCGGGTGGACGCAGGTTCGAGCCCTGTCCCCGCAAGCACCCACATCCACCACTTCGAAATAAGAGGTCGCGCAGATGATGGAGCTGTGACGCTCTGTGATCACCGTGAAGACCTGTGCCTGCAGTTCCATCCTGGTTCACCGAACCACTCCGGGGTCGATTCGCCACGGGCTGCGCGAGCGGTCGGCCCGACCTGATCGACGGTCAGCCCGCATCGGGCGTTGGCCTCCACACGAGGCGGAGTCGAGCGTCGAGGTCGCCGGCCTGGCGAAGGCCCGCTTGGTAGGCCGGTTCCCAGGCTGCCAGGTCGCCCGGGTCTGAGCCGAACGCGCGCACCGAGGCGGGATCGGGGCCGATGGTCACCACCGCGTCCGCACCCAGGGCAGCCAACTGTTGGTTGAGCGGCTCGCGGGGAAACAGGTGCGCCATCGGCTCGACCACGACCAGCGTGCGTGCGCCGGTTGCGAGATCGGCGTTGGTGCCCGACCGCAGCGCCCCGTCCATGTACCGCCGGCCCTCGATGGCAACGGGCGGCGCGGCCCCGGGGAAGGCGCTGCTCGCCGCCACTGCGGAAACCAATGGCACGCCGCTGTCGCGGTCCCACACCACGGGCTCACCGGTGATTGCGTTCACGGCGGTGACCAGCAGTCGTCGCTCCGGCCACCTGTCCGCACCGATCAGGGCGGCGCGCCCCGCGATCAGCGCTTCCTCGGCCTGAGGGTCGGTATTTTCGAGCGCGAGCCGACCGACGCGACGCCTGGCCTCGCCGGGTTCCAGGCTGCCGTCGCCGAGCACGGCGAACACCTCGCCCATCCGCACGGGGTCCGCCTTGAGCCGGTAGGCGGCCGGACGAGCCGCGCTCGCGAGCCGCCCCGGGTCCTGTCCCGTGGCAAGCAGCGCTCCGACGATCGAGCCGGCCGACGTGCCGACGATCAGGTCGGCCTCGCCCAGATCCACGCCGTCGCGGCGCAACCCGTAGGCCAGTCCGGCCATCCAGGCCGTGCCGACGTGACTCCCCGGACCGAGGACGAGTGCCCGGTCGATGGTGTGCATGGTGATCTCCCCTCGTTATTGAAACAGTCGTACCATATACTCGCCAATGCTGTCCCGGTTCCACATTGCTGCGAGAGGATCCACCGTGGGGCGACCCGCAGACCCCGCCCGGCGCGAGCGCACGCTGACGCGGGCGACCGACTACGTGCTGGCGCACGGCCTGGCCGGGCTGAGCCTGCGACCACTGGCCGCGGCTCTGGACACCAGTCCGCGGATGCTGCTCTACGACTTCGGCAGCAAACAGGAGTTGGTCGCTGCGGTCCTCGCCGAGGCCCGTCGCCGAGGTGCGGTGCGCCTGGGCGGCCACCTTCCGGCGGACACCGACTCCGTGCAGGAGCGACTGCGCGGCATCTGGGCGTGGATCAGCGCGGATGAACGTGCGCCGTTCGTCCGGCTGTTCTTCGAGGTGCACGCCGACGGCCTGGTCCACCCCGAGAACTACCCCGACCAGGGCGAGGCGATCACGGACTGGTTCGACACTCTCGGTGCCACCTTCCGCGACGTTTCCGCCGGTCCTGACGACACCGTCACGCCCACGTTGGTCATGGCCGTTGTCCGGGGTCTGTTGTTCGATCTCACAACCACCGGCGACCGCCACCGCACCGATCGTGCGCTGGACCGCTTCGCCGGACTCCTGGGGCAGTGAACGCACGAGAAGCTGAAGCCACCGTCCGGGCGGCACCACACGGGCAAGGACGGAGGTTGGTCCGATGGCGGGGTCGGGACACCTCCGAGTCGGTGAGCGACGCCGTGACCGCTCCGAACAGGCTGGTGCCCGGCTTCGCCCAGGAGTGGGCGCGCGCTCATGGGGGGCGATTCGGGCGGTGGTCCCAGCGGGGGGGTCCAGGCTCGGCGGATCAGGCTGCGAACGGTAATGATCGTGTCGGCGAGGTCAAAGAAGGCGCGGCCTGGCCGCCGCCGGGGGCCTTGGAGCTACCGGCAGATGGTGGCTGGCGTCGCGGGCCAGGGCTCCGCCACGGCTCCCTCCTCCGCCCCGCCCGGACTTTCCGGCTGCTGGCCTGTCGGGCAGGAACTGCCGCGATGGGCCAGGCAGGCGGTGCATCAGGGTGTCCTGGCCACGGAACCGGGGAACTCGGAGGGGGCGGTGACCGGCTTCCCCGGGAAGCAGGCCGATATTCCGGTCACCACGGCGGTGTGCTGGCCATTGAGGTAGAGGATCTTCAACCGGTAGTCACCGTGCGTCCCGAAGGCGTAGGTATACGGCACCTGGCCGGCGTTGGGGAGCGTTACCCAGGGGCCGAATCGCCAGCCGCGGGCTTCGAGAAACATTTTGGCGATGGGACCACGGTCGGACGAACCCGCAGAATCGTTCGGCATCACGATAAGGGTGTGACGTACCGTGCCGGGCTTGGTGCAGGCAGGCGCAGCGAAGCCGGGCATCCCGTCAGGATCCAGTTGCGCATCCATTCCAGAACTGGGCGGCGTCCCCTGCGACATGGCGTCCGAGAGCAGTTGCTTCAACTGTCTGTCAGCCGTGGACAGGTCAGTTGCCGTCAGCAAGTCCGACGAGGCCCTCGGAGCGACAGACATGGTAGGGGTTGTCGCCGTTGCCCCGCCATCGCCCGCGGATGCCGGGGAACAGGCTGTCAGCAGGGCAAGAACGCATGCGGCTACGGGTGTCAGGGCGCGGAAGCAGACCACAGCACTCTGCAGAAAGGTCGCGAAGATCAGGAGGGTACGCGACAGTCGCCCGCCCGTGCGATGGATCGTTCAACCTCAACGTGGTCGGCGGCGCCATCTGCGAGACCTCCTAGAGGCTCCGCCAGTAGGGCATCGATGAGATCCGGCTGTTGACCACACCTAGTCTCGAAGGGGTTATTGCCCGGAGCGGGCTTCACACTGCTGGGGCTAGCCGGGTACTGTGCGTTCGCTGATGCAGTCTTCAAGTTGGAAAAGAAGAATATGCACATCCTGGAAGACCGCTCCGGTCTGTCTCCGCGTGCCCTCGCCCTGCTCGACCGCACCGGATGTCGGCAGGAGCCGACGGAACCCAGGCTCCCTACGGAACTGCTGCGGGTCCGCGACCGCAAGGGTCGGCTGATCCCCGCCCCGAGGGAACTGGTGATCCGACGCGAGGGCTTCGCGCAGAGGTACGGCGGACTGCGCTACACCGTGCAACGCAGTCTCGCGAACGCGAATGGCGGGCGTTCGGAGCACAGCCTTGAGTGGAGCCACGAGCTGGGGTCATATGCGTGGCCCGATCCCGTGCGGGGCTGGTTCTTCGACTGGGACGGACCGTCCGCTGCCCACCCGGTCCGTTATCTCGTCCACACCGACGGGCGCGTTGGAGTCGAGAACACCGCCGGCGAGGGTGTCTTCCAGGAGATGGAGGCATCCATGATCCACCGGATCGAGTCCCACGCCGTCATGGACGAGGTCTCGGCCTGGGATCCGTGGCCGATCGACGGCGGCGGCCTCGCTATCGCCCGGCACCTGGACAACCTCAGCGAGGTCGCCGAAGCGTCAGGCCCCATGCTGAGCTGGCGGATGTCCGATGCCGTCGCCGTCATGGAGTTCGCCTACGTGAGCAGGGAGTTCCCGCGCGAACGTCAGGCGTGGATCTGGTTCCGGGGCGAGGAGGGCCACCGGCAAGTCAGCGCAGCAGCCGTGCTTGCGGCCAGAGCTGATGACATCGTCGTCCGCCGGTAACGGAGGAGCCGTTGTTCGCCCTCCTTGCCGCGGAGAGGTGGCAGGCCGGGCGGATAGTGCCTGGAGCGGCCACCTCTGATCCGACGCCGCCGGGGGTGTTCGTCGGGATCCCGATCGCGGCGACCGTCGCCAACCGCGTCCGGCTGCTCATCACCCGCCGCCGCCAACCCCATGCCCCGCGCGCACAGATCGACATGCCGCCTGGCTCGCGGCCGTGTCCGCCCCACCGGCGCTCCTACTCCGTGACATCGAAGGCGAAGTCGACGACGGTGCTGTCGCCGCGGCGGACCATCGGGTGTGCGACCTCGACGAACCGGCCCTCGGCGGCGACCAGGGCGATCGAGTCGGCCAGGCCCGGGGCGTTCGGGCGGCCGCCGGGCCTGGTAGACGGCCGACCGAGCAGCGCGGCCACCGGGACACCGGGAGTGTGAGCTCGGCTGTCTGTCCCGGTGTCAGGCCCGTGAGCGGCTTGGGCCGCAACGGTTCCTCCTTGCCCGGCCGGAACGTGTCAAGTCAAATGAGACGTTCGTACGGTTATGCGCTCTGTTGTGCTGATTCGGGTTCTCTGCGTTTGGCGGGGTCGTTGATCCACGCCTGATCGGGGATCTTGGGCGGGCGGGGGCGGCGGGCGAAGCGTTCGGGGTGGCGGGCGTATGCCTCGTTGAGCGTGACGGCGCGCTGGTCCTGGACTTGGCCGGCGGTGCCGAAGTGCACGGACGCAGGCGTGTGCAGCCCGATGCCCGAATGGCGATGCTCATGGTTGTAATAGGCAATGAATGAGTCGAACCACTCGCGTGCGTGGTTCAGGGAGTCGAACCGCGCCGGGTAGTCGGCCATGTACTTCGTGGTTTTGAACTGGCTTTCGCTGTACGGGTTGTCATTCGAGACCTTGGGGCGCGAGTGCGAGCGCGTCACGCCCAGATCGATGAGCAACTGCGAGACTTTCTTGCTGGTCATCGAGGTGCCGCGGTCCGCGTGCAGGTGCTCGGGGGCGATGCCGTTGCGTTCGACGGTCTCGCTGATCAACTCCTCGGCGCGCTCGGCCGATTCGGCCATCTCCACGGTGTAGCCGACGACGTAGCGGCTGAAGATGTCGATGATGACGTAGGCGTGGTACCAGATGCCCTTGTCTGGTCCGGCCAGTTTGGTGATGTCCCAACTGAAGACCTGCGAGGGGGCGGTGGCCACGAGTTCGGGGATGGACTTGGCGGCGTGGGTGGCCTGGCGGCGGCGCTCGCCGGTCTGGCCCTGGGCCTCCAGGATCCGGTACATCGTGCGCACTGAGCAGTAGTAGCGGCCCTCGTCCAGTTCGCGCGCCCAGATCTGGGCAGGTGCCAGTTCGGCATAGGCCGGGCTGTTCATCAGTGCCAGGATCCGCGCGCGCTCCGCCGGAGCCAGAGCTGAGGGCGGCGAGGGGCGCGGAGCGCGCTCGCGCGGCGGGGGCGGGTTGAGCCGACGGTAGTGCGTGGCCCGTGAGCGACCGGTCAGCCGGCAGGCCGCAGTGGTGTTCAACTCCCGCTCCAGCGACTGGAAGAGCTCGTCGGCGACCTGCTCGGCCTCGGCTTTCAGCCCGCACTCTTGGAGAGCAGTTCCAAGAGTGCGGAAGCTTTTCCCAGCAGCTCCAGGGCGGCGTCCTTCTGCGCCAGCTCCCGTTCCACGACGGCCAGCCTCTTGCGCAGCCGCTCGGCCTCGGCTGCTTCGGCGGGCCTCTTGGGGCGTGCGGGCGAGGTCCGCCGGTCGGCGAGCGTGGCCATCGCTCCGGCGTCTCGCGCGGCCCGCCACTCGATGATGTGCGAGTGGTACAACCGCTCGCGGCGCAGGACCGCGCCCTTCTCCCCGCTGGGGGCGGCATCGTACTCAGCGACGATCCGCAGCTTGTATTCCGCCGTGAACGTGCGCCGCTTCGGCCGCGGGCCGGGTCGGGCTCGGGGGCTGTGCGTGAGGTGGTGGTATTGGAAGCCATGCCGGGAATCTCCTGTCTCGCCCATCCAGACTAACCCGGACGAACCGGACGTCTCAGTCGAGACTGTCAGAGAGGGGGCTGGTCCGGGGGATCAGCGAGTGGAGCGCGGTCTCGTTCACTGGCGGTCGAGTCCCCCGGCTCCCAGAGGCTTGCGCCGAGCCAGGACCTTGCGATGGCTGATCCGCCACCCCCGGTCCTCACGCCTGAGGGTGTCTTCGTAGACCACGCTCCCGCTCGTGCCGTCCGCGGTGATGCCGATTCCCTTGGACCGGCTGTGCACTTCGTCGGCATTCACTGCGGTGAGGACGACGTTCGTGATGTGATGACCGACTGGATTCGCGTCCCCCATGGCCAGCGCTGCGTCACGGATCGCGGAGATGCCCGCCAAAGCGCCGAGGCCGAAGTCGGCGAGGTCGTAGGTGACGTCTGCGGAGAACACCTCGTCGAACCGGTCGAGGTCGCCGTCGTCGGTCAGGTGCCCGTGCAGCGAGATCAGCTCGCCGATGGCGACGCGGTCCTCGGTTGCGATCCGCCGGTGGACGTCGGCCGACTCGACAGGCGTGCACTGCGTTGCTTCTTTCCCCGCCATGATGACTCCTTGTGGTGTGCGGACCCGGCGAGACAAGCGGGGAACTCCCCAGTTGGCCGTCGGCTGGAAGCGCCCCACCGCGCCCGGGGTGGGTGACCCCGGGCGCGGTCGTGGTCGTGGTCGGCGTGGAAGTCAGTTTGCTGTGTCGGCGAACTGGCCGAGCTGGTAGGCGCCGCCGGGCTGCCGGACGATGACGCTCATGCGGTTGGTCGCGTTGATCAGGGCGATGAGCACCACCAGATCGCGCAACTGGTCTTCGTCGTAGTGCTTAGCGGCGTCCGTCCAGGCTCCGTCGCCGACACCGCCCGCGGCGTAGGCGAGGTGGGTGCCCTGCTCGGTGAGTTCCAAGGCGGCGCGTTCGGCGTCGGTGAACACCGTGGCCTCCCGCCAGACTGCGACCAGGTGGAGGCGGGTGGCGCTCTCGCCGGCGGCCGCGGCGTTCTTGGTCCACACGTCGGTGGCGTAGGCGTCGCCGTTGATCTGGCTGGCCCGCAGCAGCACCAACTTCTGGGTCGCGGCGGGCAGGGCCGATTCGATGAGGATCGTCTTGCTGGCCGCACCGAACTGGGCAGCGGCTTTGGCAGCGGTCGCGTCCGCGTTGCCGAACAGGCTCAAACGAGCGGTCATTGTGCGTGCTCCTAGCATGTTGTCGTTGCTGCACATCGACCAGGAGATGCCGGCGGCCCGATCGGCGTGACAGCGCGGCCATATGACCCATGTCACTGCCGACAGGTGTCACGCAATCTGTGGGACCGGCATCTCGTGTGCGGCAATAGGACGATCCAGTAGGGATGGGGCCGGCGATGAACGAGCACAGCGACCGAACCGCGGACACCGACGAGCCGCGGGGGGAGCGCGTGCGTGCCCACCAGGCCACCGAGTCCTTCATCGCCCACCGGAACCTGCTGTTCACCGTCGCCTACGAGATGCTCGGCTCGGCCGCCGACGCCGAGGACGTGCTGCAGGAGACCTGGCTGCGATGGGTGAAGGTCGACTCCGACGTCGTGCAGGACCCGCGCGCGTATCTGGTCCGGGTCACCACCCGTCAGGCGCTGATGCGGCTGCGTTCGCTGCGTCGGCGCAAGGAGTCCTACGTCGGCCCCTGGCTGCCCGAGCCGCTGCTGACCGCGCCGGACGTCGCCGAGGATGTCGAGCTGGCCGAGGGCGTCTCGATGGCGATGCTGCTGGTGATGGAGACGCTGACACCGACCGAGCGCGCGGTGTTCGTGCTGCGGGAGGTGTTCGGCTGGGACTACGACGAGATCGCCGAGGCCGTCGACAAGAAGACAGTCACAGTCCGGCAGATCGCGCACCGGGCACGCAACCATGTCGCCGCGCGGCGGCCACGTGCTGTCGTGTCCCGGGCCCAGAACCGCGCGGCGCTGCTGGCCTTCCAGCGAGCGGTCGAAACCGGGGACCTGCAGAGTCTGCTCGACCAACTGGCCCCGGACGTGGTGTTCCTGAGCGATGGCGGCGGGATCGTCCAGGCAGCGCTGGAGCCGATCGTGGGCGCCGACCCGGTCGCCGCTCTGTTGACGGCGGGCCTGGGCAGGATCGCAGGGTCCGCGTCGGTGGAGTCGGCGCAGATCAACGGCCACCCGGCACTGATCATGCGGATCGGCGGGCAGGTCGAGGGCGTCCTGGCGCTACGGACCGAGGGAAGCTTGATCACGGGGCTGTATTTCGTGCGCAACCCCGAGAAGCTGTCGCGCTTGGAGCAGGAGACCACGCTGCGCCGCTGACCCCGCACCCCAGGTGACGCGGGAGGGTGTCACAAGCACGCCCTCGACCAGCAGAACATGTGGTGGTTCCAGACGAACTGGTCGTCCAAGGCCCGCACCCCGGTCGCCGTCGGGGTGCCCGTGGTCGTCGTCTGGTTCAGCTACCACTGGTTCCGCTACTCGGGCGCACGTCTGCTCGCCCTCATCCGGGGCCAAGGCGACACCGGTGGCGGGCGGCGGGCGGCGGGGGAAGGCGAATAGGCGAAATGGTCGCCGGCGGTCATTTCAGGAACGCCGCCGTGGTCGCCAGGAACCGGTCGGCGTCGTCGAGCCAGGGATAGTGTCCGGCGCCGGGCTGAATGACCAGCTCGGCGTTCGGGAACAGCCCGGCGAATTCCGCCACCGTCCGCGGAGGGGCTGCCAGATCGACCTCCCCGGCGAGCAGCAGCACCGGCGGGGCGAACTGTGCCAGCGCCGCGCGGGTGGCGGCCGGATCGAACGCGCCCTCGGCGCTGAAGACCGTGGTGGCCTCGCTGTCCCGCTGCGCGCCCTCCACCGCCTGGTGGGCCTCGGCGACCTCGTCCCAGCGCCCGTAGTAGAACCGCGCGATGGCCTGCCAACTGTCGTCGGTGGCCTTGCCCGCCACGATGTCCTCCAGGGCGGCGAACGATGCCGGGAACCACGGCTCGTCCTGGCGCAGTCGGGCGATCTCGAGCCGCTCATCCGCGGTGATCGTGATGCCGATGGCCAGAATGCCCGGTGTGATCAGCGCGAGCCTGCTGACGCGTTCCGGGTGCCGTCCCAGGTACAGCGCCGCCAGATTCGCTCCGGCGGAGTGCCCGAGCAGGTCCATCCGCTCCAGGCCGAGGTGCTCGCGCAGGGCCTCCACGTCGTCCACGAGCCGGTCGCAGCGGTAGGAGGCGGTGTCCTGCGGGATCGCCGACCGGCCGGTGCCCCGCAGGTCCAGCCTGATCAGCTGCCGGTGCGCGGAGAGGCCGCCGAGGTCGTCGAGGTAGGCGGAGTCGTGCATCGGCCCCCCAGGCAGGCAGACCAGCGGCGGGCCGTCTCCGGACACGTGGTAGGCGAGTTCGGTTCCGTCGTACGCGGAGAAGGTAGGCATGGCCACGACCCTGTCAGCAGGGTCCGGACAGGGCAAGCGGGTTCGCGGTCTAGGCCGCTGCGACGGCTCGGAGCCAGCGGGCTGCCTCGGCCGGGGAGTCCAAGCGGATCACCTGCAGCGGGGCGAAGCGCGGGTCGTCGGCGCGTTGCTGGATGTCCGCCCGACGGGCCCCGTGCTGGGACCAGGACCACCAGGCCGGGTGCTCCCGGTCGAACCAGCCCCGCCAGGTCTCACGGTTGCCGCCGAAGACCCGCTCGCGCAGGACGGTTCGGCGCAGCGAACGGCGCAGGACCCGGGGCATGACCACGCGCCGGGGGTAGTCCAGCCAGACCACGGTGTCGGCACGCTCCCACAGCAGGTCGCGGACGTCGGGGTAGCCGAACGAGTCGAAGATCCAGGTGGGCGCCGCGGCGATCTCGGTGACCTGGGCGACGAACTCACCGTTCACCGCCCAGTCGGGGCCGGTGAAGTACAGGGAGTCCATCTCGTGGTAGGGCAGGCCCAGCTGTGCGCCGAGGGAGCGGGCCATCGTGGACTTACCGGCTCCAGTGATACCGGCGACAAGGATCCGCTTCATCCGCGCAGCGTACCTGAGGAGCGGCTCGGGCCTTCCCGACTCGTTGTTCAGGCCAGTTGTCCAGACCATTGACGCGTTCAGGCCACGTGGATACCGTCGAATGTTCGGCGAGCCTTCGGGAGCCCCCATGCACATGTCGAGGTCATTGTTGTTCGCAGCGTTCACGGGCCTGCTTCTGACGATACTCCCGCTGCAGGCTCTGGCGGACAGCACGTCGGCATCCGCCGCGCAACCGACCGTCTGCAACAAGTACTGCGACGCCAGGGACCCCGCGCTCAGTACCCAGGACCGCCAGGCCCTGACCGCGACGCTCTTCTCCCGCACCTTCACCCTGCACTTCGACGACACGGATGCCATGGCCTGGGCGTCCGTGGGCAGCGCGAGCCCCGGCGACGAGGTGTGGCTGGACCGCTCCTTCGACGGCGGCCGGACCTGGGCCTCCGGCAGCAAACTCGGTGACACCACCGTCCCCACCGGTCAGACCGGCTGGCGCACGCTGATGTACAACAACGACAACTGGGCCGCGAACGGCGTCGGCGCCCTGCGGGCCTGCGGAAAGGCCAGCGACCGGGCCGACATCGTGTGCACCCCCTGGGCCCGTTCCACCTGGAACGCCGGCGACCGGCGCACCGCCGCCGCCACCGCCGAGATGGAGTTCTACAACACCAGCACCGGCCTGTTCGACACCACCGGCTGGTGGAACTCGGCCAACGCGTTGCATGCCGTCATCGACAACATCCGGGTCACCGGCATGGGCAGCTACCGCTACGCCATCGCCCAGACCTACAACGATCAACTCAACTCGGCGGACGGGCAGTTCCGCAACGACTACCTCGACGACACCGGGTGGTGGGGGCTGACCTGGGTGGCGGCCTACGACCTGACCGGCGACTCCCGCTACCTCACCACGGCCCGCGCCGACGCGGACTACATGGCCTCGTACTGGGACACCACCTGCGGCGGCGGCGTGTGGTGGAGCACCGCGCGGACCGTCAAGAACGCCATCCCCAACTCCCTCTACATCGAGCTCAATTCCGCACTCCACAACCGGATCGCCGGGGACAGCACCTACCTCGGGCGGGCGAAAGCCGACTGGGCCTGGTTCCAGGGCACCGGCATGGTCAATGCCGACAACACCGTGGGCGACGGCATCAGCCTGACCACCTGCAAGAACGCCAACAGCACGGTCTGGTCCTACAACCAGGGCCAACTCGAGGGCGGTCTCACCGAGTTGTACCGAGCCACCGGCGACTCCTCGGTCCTGGCCGCGGCCCGCCGGATCGGCAACGCCAACACCGCCTCCGCCACACTCAACACCTCCGCCGGCATCCTCAAGGACCCGTGCGAGAGCGGAGACTGCGGCGCCGACGGCACTTCCTTCAAGGGCGCGGACGTGCGCGGGCTGGCCAAGCTGAACGCCGCGCTCGCCGACCACCCGTACAGCGGCTACCTGGACAAGCAGGCCGCCCAGGCCTACAGCTCGGACCGCAACGCCCTGGACCAGTACGGAGTGCACTGGTACGGCCCGCTGGACAGCACGGACGCCGCACGCCAGCAGAGCGCGCTGGACTTGATGAACGCAGCGCCCTGAGCCGCCCAACCAATGAACCCAGGTGCCGAGGCTCAGACCTCGGCACCTGGGTTCAGCTCGCGACTCGCGCGACGCGCGACTCTCAGACGACGATCCGGTCCAGGTTGGGGGCGCCGGCCGAGGGGTTGGAGAACTCGATGGTGTTGCCGCTGCCGGCCTTGAGCGTCACGGTGACGGTCTTGGTGACGACGGTGTTGTAGTCGGGCGTCTCGGGAAAGCTCACCGTCTGGTTGACCCCGTTGACGGTGACGACGGCGGTGCGGGCCTGGCCGACGCTCATGAAGTAGATCGTCAGGGTGTAGCTGCCCGCGGCCGGTTCGGAGACTCCGGTGAAGGTCGCGGTGCCGCCGTTGCCGAGATAGCTGAGCTTCTTGCCGCCGGAGCAGTGCGCACAGCTGGTGATGGTGGTGCCGCCGGCCAGGGTCGCCGCCTCAGCCTCATAGGACTTGTTGCCGCCGGCGGGCGGAGCGGTCGTCGGCGGAGCGGTCGTCGGCGGAGCCGTGGTGGGCGGCGCCGTGGTGGGCGGTGCGGTCGTGGGTGGCGCGGTCGTCGGCGGGGTGGTGGTTCCGCCGGTGATCTTGTTGAAGGTCCGGGAGTAGGCGTAGCCGGTGCCCTTGTCGTAGCCGTCGACCTCCCAGAAGGACAGCTCCTGGACGCCGTTGGTGGCGGCGAAGCTCTCCAGCGAGGTGGCGTTGGCCTGGGTGAAGTTCTCGTTGTCGTCGTTCTGGCCGGCGATCGGGGTCAACCCGAGCCGGCCGTAGGCCGCCGACGTCGAGATGCCGTACAGGCTCGCCAGCTGCGCGGCCGTGGCCTTGGCGGCCGAGATGGCGTCGTTGTAGGCGTTCTGCCCGTCACCGAAGTCCATGGTCATGATGTTGACCACGCTGACGTTGACGCCCTTGCTCTTGGCGTCCTTGAGCACATTCAGCGTGTCCGACTCCAGGCCGGACGGGTCCACCGCCAGGGTGTAGTCGACCTGCACCGAGGGGTTCTGCGCCTGGAGCGCGGCCAGCGCCTGGTTGCGGCGGGTGTTGGCCGCGGTGTTGCTGAGGGTGTCGCCTTCGATGTCGAAGTCCAGCCGGGTGATGCCGTAGGTGTTGACGATATTGGCGTAGGCGGCGGTCAGTGACGTGACCGAGGTGCAGGTCTCGGCCAGCTCACCGCCCTCGGCGCCACCGGAGGAGATGATGACGTTGCCGCCCGCCGACTTCAGCGTGTTGACCTGCGAGGTGAAGGAGCCGAGGGAGCTGTTGCCGTCCTCCCACTGCGGGGTGCAGCCGGACTTGGGGATCAGGAAGGCCAGCGTGTAGTACTTCAGCCCGGTGGCGTTCAGGTCGGCCGCCATGTCGCCGGCGGTGCCGCTGGAGAGCTCCAGGTACGGCGCGGCGTAGTGGGCCGGGAAGGTGCTTGTCGCCTGTGAGCTGGCGCTGGCACTGGCGTTGAGGGCCATCGCCATCGCTGCGACCGGCAGCGTGGAGGCGGCAAGGATCTTATAACGACGTGACCATGTCACAAGTTTCTCCCGGTGAGGTCGGGAGTGGGGGCTCCCGAAGCGAAGCGGCATGCCGAGGTGGGGGTTGCTGCAGTCGTCGTCTCGGGAACACATGCAGTGCCTGTCGCGCCAGAGTTAACTCGCGCCCGCAACCCCCGTCAAGGGTTCTAGTAAGGAAAGTTTCCTAACCAACCTCGGCCGCGCGACACGGTCACACCCACGGTGCGGCTACGATCCAACTCACGTCGTCGGTCCAGGCATTGACGTTGTCCCAGACGCTGGATCCCCCCTCACTGGCGTTGTACACGGTGTAGTTGAAGTGGCGGATGTAGTTGTCCTGGTAATTCAGGGACTGGAACGAGTACCCCCGGCCGTTGATCCCGGGCTGCGGGCAGAACGTGGCGTCCTGGGCGAACAGGCCGGTGCCGTCGTCGGGCTGCAGCCAGAGCTGGAAGCCGGAGTGCCTGAGGTACTGGCCGGACCGGTTGGCGGACTCCAGGGAGACGCACGAGCTGTTCGCAAGCCCCGCGTGGACGATCCAGCCGGCGTCCGCCTTGTCGGTGGCTGAACTGCCGGAACTGACGGCTGAGATGACGACCTTGGTGTCGCTGTCGTCGTGGCGGATGTAGTCACCGGTGCAGCAGGCGGTCGTGGCCTGGAGCGAGATCCGTGTGCCCGGTGCCAACGCGGGCACGGACGGGAGGGCGTATCCGGCCGCGACGACATTCGCCTGGACCGCCGCGTCGGTCGCGTCGGAGGGCAGGCTCGCGGTCATGACGCCCTCGAAGAACGAGCCGACCGAGCCGTCGCTGTCGTCCCCGCCCGTGCCGAGGACGATGGCACCCTCCTGGTGCATCGGGAGGTAGCCGCCGGTGCTGGGCAGTGAGCCGTTGTACCAGGTGGTGAGGGCGCCGGACTGGGCGTTGCCGCCCTTGATGGCATAGCTGCTGGTGCCATCGGTCCTGACCAGGGCGGTGACAAAGGGACTGCTGTTGCCGAGGTTGGCGGTGTCGGAGCCGTTGCCGCCGGCGAACAGGCCGTTCTCCAGATCCGCCTGGACCCACGGCCCCGAGCCGGCGCAGGGCGGGAACCAGCACTCGGTACTGAAGTTGATCGCGCTCATGTGTCCGTTGCCGGTGTCGTCACCGCTGGTCTCGGCATTGCCGTAGTCGAAGCAGCAAGCGCTGTTGACATGGGTGCCGGAGGCGACCATGTACTCGTCCTGGGCGGTGCCGCCGGTGGCCACGCCGGTGGTGCTGTTGTCGCGGTATCCCATGCCGGGAGCGATGGAGACCCCGTAGGCCTTGTGCCCGCCGACGGTGACCGGCAGCGCGTTGGCATAGGCGCCACGGTCCTGGCCGCCGTTCCCGCCCGGTCCCTCGACGGTCAGGTCGTTGTGCCGGGGGGACTGGTCGTAGATGCGCGTGATGACGCACGTGGTGGCGGCACAGAACGCGTCCTGGGCGGCCGCGTCGGCCACCCCGCCGGGGGTGAGCGGGCTGATGGCCGCGTACGCGCGGTCGGACGAGCGCTGCACCTGGTAGAGCGGCCCCTGGTAGGCCGCGTACAGGGACCGGACGGTGCTGTGGGCCGCCACACAGGGGGCGCCCGCAGCGGCGTAGAGGTCGCACGGAAGTTGTGCCGAGGCCGCGCGAGCGGTCCCGTCCAACGGGGTCAGGCCTCCGGCGAGCACCAGGAGCAGGGCTCCCAGCAGCAGGAGCAGGCTTGTCGAGCGACGTGGTGCAGAAGGAACGGACATGCGGCTCTTCCTCCGAAACTCCCGAGCATGGTGGCGGTGCGGACAGTCCCGGCTATCCGCGCCGGGCGAGGCGGCGGGCACGCAGCCGGTCGGCGGTGATGGCGATGCCGAGGACCGCGCCCAGGACGATCTGGGTGTAGTTGGAATTGATCTGAAGGGTGGTCAGACCGTTGTTGATGAGCTCCAGCAGCACCGCGCCGGCGACGATCCCGAGGATGCGGCCCTGACCGCCCATCAGGCTGACGCCGCCGATCACCGCGGCGGCGATCGCGGACAGTTCCCAGCCCACGCCGACCCCGCTGGCCGAGCCGACGCCCATCCGCCCGAGCACCAGGATTCCGCCGAGCCCGGACAGCAGCGAGCTGGTGACGTACATCGACACCACCCGCCGGTCGCCCCGGATCCCGGCCAGCCGGGCGGCCTCGGGATTGCCGCCGACCGCGTAGACCTGACGCCCCTGGTAGGTGCGTTCCAGGAAGAACCAGGCCGCCACCGCGACGATCGCGAACAGCACCAGCGGGACCGGGATCTGCGCCAGGTAGCTCTGTCCGAGGTCGCCGAACACCCCGGAGATGCCGGGGATGGACGTGCCCGAGGTGATCGCCAGGGTCACCCCCTGGGCGACGGTGTAGGTGACCAGGGTGGTCACGAACGGGGGCATCTTCAGCCGGGTCACGGCCAGGCCGTGGATCAGGCCGACGGTGCCGCAGACGGCCAGGGTGGCCAGGATCGCCACCCCGGCCGGAAGCCCGGCCCGGACGTTGAGCCAGGACGCCAGGATCACGCTGGTGCCCAGCAGCGCGCCCACCGACAGGTCGATGCCGCCGGTCAGGATGACCAGGGACTCGCCGATCGCGATCAGCCCGTACTGGGCCAGGTCGAATCCCATGCCCTGGAGGTTGACCGCGCCGGCGAAGGTGGGCTTGTCCAGGGCGAGGGCGACAAAGACCGCCACACAGGCCAGCACCACGCCCACCTCGGGCGTCTCGACCAGCCGACGGGCCCGGCCGGGGCCCTTCCCGATGCCGCCCCCGTCCACTCCGCTCGCCTGGGTGACCGCCACGTCCGTGCTCATGCGTCCGCCTCCTCGTTCTGGTCCGTGCCGGTCGCCGCGTCGACCTGGGTTCCGGCCGCCGCGGTCATGATGAGTTCCTTGCTGAACCGCTCGCGCGGGATGTCGGCGACGACCCGTCCGTGGGCCATCACCACGATCCGGTGGCAGATCCAGAGCAGTTCCTCCAGTTCGGAGGAGGCCGCCACGACGGCCAGGCCGTCCTTGGCCGCCGCGTCGATCAGCCCGTAGATCTCCGCCTTGGCGCCCACGTCCACGCCGCGGGTCGGCTCGTCCAGCAGCAGCAGCCGCGGCTCGGTCGCCAGCCAGCGGCCGAAGACGACCTTCTGCTGGTTGCCGCCGGACAGGTCCCCCACCGGCTGCTCGGGGGTGTGCAACCGCACGCCCAGTTCGCGCACCAGCCGCCCGGCGTGGGCACGGTCCGCGCGCGGGGTGAGCACGCCGCGCCGGCTGATCCGGCGCAGCGTGGCCAGGGTGATGTTCCAGCGCACGGACGCGCCCAGGACCAGGGACTGCTCCTTGCGGTCCTCGGGGACCAGGCCGAGGCCGGCCTCGACCGCGTCGGCGGGGTGCCGGGGGTGGAACGGCTCGCCGCCGAGGGCGACGGTGCCGCCGGTGCGCGGTTGCGCGCCCATCAGGGTGTGCAGCAGCCGGCTGCGGCCCGAGCCCATCAGGCCCGCCACGCCGAGGATCTCGCCCGCCCTGACCTCCAGGTCGAGCGGTCCCAGGCCGTCGGCGGTCAGTCCGTGCGCGGACAGCACCACCTCGTTCTCCACCGAGGGCGGCGGGGAGATGTCGGCACGGGCGAGTTCGCTGCCGACCATCTCCCTGATGATGCGTTCCTCGGTGGCCTGGTCCGGTGTCAGGTCGGCGACCAGGCGTCCGCCGCGGAGCACGATCACCCGGTCGGCGAGCGCCCGGACCTCGTCCAGCCGGTGGCCGATGAACAGCACCGCTCCCCCGGCCTCGGCGTGCCGCCGGGCCAGTGCCAGGACCTTGCCGGCCTCGACCGGTCCCAGCGAGGAGGTGGGCTCATCCAGGATCAGCACCAGGGGGCGGTGGCCCCAGGCCTTGGCGATCTCGATCATCTGCCGGACCGGGACCGGCAGCCGCTCGACCGGCCGGTCGACGTCCACCCCCTGCACGCCCACGTCGGCCAGCAGGGCCCTGGCCTCGGCCCTGGTGCCGGCCCGGTCGTAGCGCCAACGGCCGCCGAAGCGGCCCCCGGCCGACGCCGGGCGGCGTCCGAGCAGCAGGTTCTCCGCCACGCTCAGCTGTCCGACCAGCGGGAACTCCTGGGCGACCAGGCTGACTCCCAGGGCCTGGGCATGGTCGGGACGTCCGCCGTGCAGTTCCTGACCGTCGATCAGGATGCTGCCGGTGGTGGCGGTGACGGTGCCCGACAGCACGCCCATCAGGGTCGACTTGCCCGCGCCGTTCTCGCCGACCACGCCCACGATCTGACCTCTCGTCAGTTCGAGTGCGGGAATGTCCAGGACCTTGACCGGTCCGTAGTTCTTGCTGACTCCCCGCAGGGACACGGCGGCGGGGGCCGCTGCCGTGTCCTCGCGCCGGGACGTCGTTGTCTCGGTGGTGTTCATGGCGGCGGTCAGCCGATGCCGAGCTTGGTGAGCATGGCCTGGTAGTCGGCGATGTTGCCCTGGGTGACCACCCCGGCGCCGGTGCTCAGGGTCGTGCCGTCGCTCTCCAGGTAGGGCTTGACCAGCGCCTCGGTGGCGTCCTTGCCGAGCACCTTGAACGCCGCGAGCAGGTAGGCACCGGTGTAGCCCTGCTGGTAGGGCTGCTGGAGCACGGTGGCCTGGATGACGCCGCTCTTGACGAAGGCCAGCGTCTGCGGGTCGCTGTCGGAGGCGATCACCTTGATGGTGCCGGTCTTGCCCGCGGACTGGACCGCCTGCCCGGCGGCGGGCCCGTCGTAGGAGTAGACCCCGTAGAGGCCGGTCACGTTCGGGTCGGTCTGGAAGGAGGTGGAGGCGTTGGAGAGGGCCTTGGAGGCGTCCGATCCGTCGTTCAGGGTCTGCGTGATCTTGATGTTGGATCCGGCCAGGGCCTTCTTGAAGCCGGCTATCCGCTCCAGGGAGTTGGAGGCGGTCAGCGAACCGGTGAGGATGACCACCTCGCCCTTGCCGCCCAGCTCGGTCTTCATCGCCGCGCCCGCCTTCTCCCCCAACTCCTCGTTGAGGCTGCCGAGGTAGAGCGCGGAGCCGTCCTGGGCGGGCAGCGGCGAGTCGATCGCCACCACCGGGATGCCGGCCTGGTCGGCGGAGGTGATCGGCGCCTTGATCGCAGTGGGGTCGATCGCGGAGACGGTGAATCCGGTGATGCCCTGGCCGCGCAGAGTCTGGATGATGGACAGCTGCTGGTCGAGCCGGCCGTTCGCGGGAGCCTGGAAGGTGCCCTTGATGCCCAGGTCGGCCAGGCCCTTGTTGAAGCCGACCTTGCCGGCGTTCCAGTAGTCGACCGAGACGTTCACGACCATGGCCTCGTCCAGCTTGGACAGGTCCTGGCCGGCCAGGGCGGTCTTGATCGCGGCGTCGAGCTTGGTGAGGTTGTCGTCGTTGAAGTTCAGGTTGCCCTGCAGCACCGGCGCGGCGGAGGATCCGCCGGCGGCCGGGGTGGTGGACCCCGCGGCACCGGTCCTGCTGCAGGCAGCGGCTCCGAGCGTGATCAGCAGGGCGGTGGCGACGACGGTGAGCTTCTTGCCTCTGGGGGCAGCGGAACGGGACATGGGTGGCCTCTCCGAGGGGTGATGTGAGCGTTAACATTTTGCGGCTCAAAACAGCTGAAACGGGATGGAGCGGATGGAGCGGATGGAGCGGGATGGAGCAGATGGAACGGGAACTAGACGGGCCTGCGGTGCGGGGCGGTGCTCGCCCGCAGGACGAGTTCGGGTGCGATCAGGATGCGTTCGGCGGGCAGCCGGTCCTCGGTCATCTCCCTGAGGAGGAGACCCAGGCCGCGGCGTCCGAGTTCGGCGAAGTCCTGGCGCACGGTGGTGAGCGGCGGGGTGAAGTAGGAGGCTTCGGGGATGTCGTCGAACCCCACCACGCTGATGTCGCCGGGAATGGCACGGTCGGCCTCGTTGAGGGCCCGCAGCACCCCGAGCGCCATATGGTCGTTCGCGCAGAAGACCGCGGTGACCTCGGGGTCCTCGGGATTCTCCAGGAAGCGGCGTCCGGCGTCGTAGCCGGACCGCGCGCTCCAGTCCCCCGCCAGCACCTGCGGCACCGGCGCCCCGGCCGCCTCCAGCGCCCCGCGCCAGCCGGCCAGGCGGGCCCGGGCGTCGAGCCAGTTGGCGGGGCCTGCCACATGATGCACCGTCAGGTGCCCCAGGTCCAGCAGGTACTGGGTCGCGGCCCGCGCCCCGGCCTCGTTGTCGACGGCGGCACCGGGCACCCGCGCCTGCGCCCCCGATCCCACTGCCACCACCGGCACCGCACTGCGGATCTGCGCCAGCGCCCCCGCCGCGGAGGTCTGCGGCGCTATCACCAGCACACCCTCCACCGCCTGGTCCCGCAGCCGGTCCACGGCCTCCTGCACCGAGCGCGCGTCCAGCGACTGCAGGCTGGCGATGCTGACGAAGTACCCGGCGCTGCGGGCCGCCTGCTCGATGCCGAAGAGCATCGAGGCAGGGCCGTAGAGGGTGGTGTCGAAGCTGACCACGCCGAGCGTCTGCGAGCGGCGGGTGACCAGGGTCCGGGCGGCCGAGTTCGGCCGGTAGTCCAGCTCCCGGATCGCGGAGAGCACCCGCTCCTTGGTCGCCTCCTTGACGTTCGGGCTCTCGTTGAGCACCCGGGACACCGTCTGGTGCGAGACGCCGGCCAGCCGCGCCACATCGGCCATCACCGGCTGGCGCGCGGCGCCGGTCGTGGGTGCGTCAGCCATGGCCTTTCCCTTTCGCATGCGGTTCGGTGGCGGGTGGTTCATTGTTAGCGTTCACAAGCAGGAGCGTCAACAGCTTGTGCCGGCCGTGTTTCGACCGTTGTCTCACAGACCCTGCGCCAGCCGGTGGTAGGCCCGGTTCCAGCGCAGTTCCTGGGTGAAACGGCGGGTGGTGGTGTCCGCCCCGATCAGGGCGAGTTCGGTGTTGGTCATCTCGGCGAAGTCGGCGAGCTCCTCGACCCCGAGGGCGCTGGAGTAGACCGTGTGGTGCGGCCCTCCGGCGGTGAGCCAGCACTCGGTGGAGGTACGCAGGGTGGGACGCGGACTCCACACCGCGCGGGCGACCGGCAGCCGCGGCAGCGGTTCGGGAGGCGCCACGGTGTCGATCGCGTTGGCGACCAGCCGGAAGCGGTCGCCGAGGTCGGCCATACCGACCACGACCGCGGGCCCGGGAGCCGCGTCGAACACCATCCGGACCGGGTCCTCCCGGCCGCCGATACCCAGCGGGTGGATCTCCACGGCCGGAGTTCCTACGGCGATGCTGGGGCAGACCTCGAGCATATGGGCGCCCAGGATCAGCTCCCGGCCGGCTTCCAGATGGTAGGTGTAGTCCTCCATGAACGAGGTGCCGCCGGGCAGTCCCGCGCCCATCGCCTTGACCGCGCGCAGCAGCGCGGAGGTCTTCCAGTCGCCCTCGCCACCGAAGCCGTAGCCCTCTCCCATCAACCGCTGGACGGCGAGCCCGGGGAGTTGGCGCAGGCCGCCGAGGTCCTCGAAATTGGTGGTGAAGGCACGGAAGCCGCCCGCGCTGAGGAAACTGCGCAGTCCCAACTCGATGCGTGCGGCATAGCGCAGCGACCCATGGCGCTCTCCGCCGGTCCGCAGCTCGGGGGACACCCGGTACTGGTCCTGGTACTCCTTGACCAGGTCGGTCACGGCGGCGGAATCGCTGCTGTCAACGGCGTTGACCAGGTCATTGACACCGTAGGTGTTGACCGAGACGCCGAAGCGCAGCTGGGCCTCGACCTTGTCGCCCTCGGTGACGGCGACGTCGCGCATGTTGTCGCCGAAGCGGGCCAGCCGCAGGGTGGCCAGTTCATTGCGGCCGACGGCGGCGCGGGCCCAGCTGCCGACCCCGGCGACCACCGTCGGGTCGCTCACGTGCCCTGCCACGGTCTTGCGAGCGAGGCCCAGCCGGGACTGGAGGTACCCGAACTCGCGGTCGCCGTGGGCGGCCTGGTTCAGGTTCATGAAGTCCATGTCGATGCTCGCCCAGGGCAGCGCGACATTGGCCTGGGTGTGCAGGTGCAGCAGCGGCTTGCGCAGCGCGTCCAGCCCGGCGATCCACATCTTGGCCGGTGAGAACGTGTGCATCCAGGTGATGACGCCGACGCAGGCGTCATCGGCGTTGGCGTCCAGCATCACCCGGCGGATGGCCGCGGCGTCGGTGAGCACCGGTTTCCAGACCAGGTGCACGTTCGCCAGTCCGGCGCCCAGGGTGTCGGCGATGGTCGCGGACTGTTCGGCGACCTGGCGCAGCGTCTCCTCTCCGTACATTCCCTGACTGCCGGTCAGGAACCAGACCTCTGCGGGGGCGACGATGGTCATACGGAGTGGTCTCCTTCGGAGGTGGCGGCCGGCCCGGCGCACCGGTCGGGCGCCGGGTCCTGGCCGTAGACGTTCTGGTAGCGGTCGTAGAGCCGGTCGACGTCCTGCTGCTGGAGCCGCTCGACCTGGCCGAGCTGGGTGGCCAGCAGGACGGTGCGGGCGACGTCCTCGCACATCACCGCTGCCTTGACGGCGGCCCTGGCGTCCTTGCCGACGGTGAAGACGCCGTGCCCGCGCATCAGCACGGCGGGCGAGCGGTGGCCGTCGAGGGTGGCCACGATGCCCCGGCCGATGGAGTCGTCGCCGATCAGTGCGAACGGGCCGACCGGGATGTCGTCGCCGAACTCGTCGCCCATGGCGGTGATCGCGCACGGGATCGGTCGGCCCGCGGCCGCCCAGGCGGTGGCGTACGGGGAGTGGGTGTGCACCACTCCGCCCACGTCCGGGCGGTGCCGGTAGACATAGGCGTGGGCGGCGGTGTCGGAGGACGGGGCGAGCTCGCCCTCCAGCCGCCTGCCGTCCAGGTCGCAGACGATCATCCGGTCCGGCGTCAGTTCGTCGTAGGACAGGCCGCTCGGCTTGATCACCATCAGGTCGGCGCCGGGCACCCGGGCACTGACGTTCCCGCTGGTCCAGGCGACCAGGCCCCAGCGCAGCAGTTCGGCGTGCAGCGCGCACACCTCGGCCCTGGCCTGGTCGAGCGCCCGGCGGTCCGGCCGGGTCGGGGGGTGGGGGCGGTGGGTCCGCACGGGTCCTGGCGGGGTGCTGCTCATCGGGTGGCGTCCTCTCGGTTGCTGCGGTCGCGCAGGGCCCGCAGGCGGTGCATGGCACGGCTCGCGTTCCGGCCGAAGTGGTCGTGCAGCTCGCGGTACTCGGCGAAGAGCTGGTCGTAGACGTCCGCCCGGGCCTGGTCGGGGAGGTGCACCGCGCGGTCGACCCGCCCCATGGCGGCGGAGGCCGCGGTGATGTCCGGGTGGGCCCCGGCGGCGACCGCCGCATGGATCGCCGCGCCCAGCGCCGGGCCCTGCTCCGAGCCGATGACATGGATCGGCCGGCGCAGCACGTCGCTGTAGATCCGCATCAGCAGCAGGTTCTTCGGCAGTCCGCCGGCGACGGTGAACTCCGTGACCGGGACGCCCGCCTCCTCGAATGCCTCGACGATCATGCGGGTGCCGAAGGCGGTGGCCTCCAACAGGGCCCGGTAGAGGTCCTCGGGCGAGGTGTCCAGGGTCAGTCCCAGCACCATCCCGGACAGGCGGTGGTCCACCAGGGTGGAGCGGTTGCCGCTGTGCCAGTCCAGGGCGACCAGGCCATGGCCTCCGACGGGTTGGGCGGCGGCCTTCTCGGTCAGCAGTTCGTGCGGGGAGAGACCGCGCTCGCGGGCCTCGATCGCGTACCGCTCGGGGAGGACGGTGCGCACGGCCCAGGCGAAGATGTCGCCCACCCCGCTCTGTCCGGCCTCGTAGCCCCAGAGCCCCGGCACGATGCCGTCCCTGACCACCCCGCACATGCCGGGGACCTCGGCGAGGATGTCCGAGTTCATGATGTGGCAGGTACTGGTGCCCATGATCGCGAGCATGTGCCCGGGTTCGAGGGCCCGGGCCGCGGCGTTGGTGACATGGGCGTCGACATGGCCCACGCTGACCGGAGTGCCCTCCTTCAGTCCGGTCAGGGCCGCGGCCCGGGCGGTCAGGGTGCCCGCGGCCGCGCCCGGCGGCGACAGCGGGTGGTCGAGCTTCGCGGTGAAGCCGGCGAAGCCGGGATCCAGGGCGGCCAGGAAGTCCGCACCAGGACGGCCCGCCTGTTCGGGCGTCAGCAGGTCGGGCTGGTACATGCCCTTGTAGCCGGCCGCGCACAGATTGCGGCTCTCGGCGCCGGTCAGCTCCCAGACGATCCAGTCGGACGCCTCGATCCAGCGCTCGGTGGCGCCGTAGAGTTCCGGATCCTCCTCCAGCAGCTGCAGCGCCTTGGCGTACTGCCACTCACTGGAGACCTTCCCGCCGTAGCGGGCCGGCCATGGCTCGCCCCGTTCCGCGGCCAGCGCGTTGATCCGGTCCGCCTGCGGCTGGGCGGCATGGTGCCGCCACAGCTTCGGATAGGCGTGCGGGCGGGCCGCCAGGCCGGGCAGTTCGCACAGCGGGGTGCCTGCCGCGTCGGTCGGCAGCACGGTGCAGGCGGTGAAGTCCGTGCCGATGCCCACCACCTGCTCCGCCCGCACCCCTGCCGCCACGAGGGCTTTCGGCACGGCCAGGCGCAGCACCTCGCGCCAGTCCTCCGGCACCTGCAGGGCCCAGTCAGGGCCCAGCACGGTGCTGCCGTCGGGAAGCAGACGGTCCACCACGCCGTGGCGGTACTCGTGCACCGCTTCGGCGAGCTGGGCACCGTCCGCCGTGGAGACCACGACCGCGCGACCGGACAGGGTGCCGAAGTCGACACCGACGACCACGGGAATGTTAACGCTCACAATCAGCTCCGCAAGGGGTGTGCCAGCAGCACGGGAGGTCCAGAGGATCCGCCGGAAGCGGCGGTGGACTCATATTGTTAGCGCTCACACAGCGCCCGCGTCAAGGGTTCGAACCAGTGCCTACAGGCCGTCGATAGGCCGAAGGGTTGGTGTTTCGGCGCGCCTGCGGTGGATCCGACCCGCCGTCACCAGGCGCCCGTATACATAACTTGTACTTTTTATGACGATTTGACCATGCGTGTGAGCACCCTTGGGAGCCGGCCCGATGTCCCCAGCCCGATACCGTCCGAGTTCCGTTCAGGCCCTGCGCGCGGTCCTCGCGGTGCTGCTGGTGATGGCGACCCTGTTCGGGCCCCTGCTGTCGGCGGCGAGCGCGGCAGTTCCGTTCGGTCGGGCTCCCTTCGGCAAGGCCAGGGCGGCCGGTGCCCCGCTGGACTGCTCGGGCGGGACGATCTACGCCTACCAGCGCGGCAGCAACACCGCGGCCCGGGGAACGCTGCTCTCCCTCGACGTCAGCACCCTCGCCGCGGGCACGCCCAGCACGGTCAGCGCCACCGTGGTCAGCACCCTGCCGGCCGGCTCCGGCCAGGCCAACGCCCTGGGCGTGACCCGGGGCGGCCTGGCCGCCTACGCGGTCGACCAGAGCCCGGCCGTCGCCGGCTCGGTCAACGTCTACGGCTACGACGCGCTCACCCAGACCTGGACCACGTACACCGGACCGGCCGGGACCGGGAGCAACTTCGTCGCGGGCGCGGTGAACCGGGCCAACGGCGTCTACTACTACGCCAACTTCGGCACGGGCACCAGCACCAAGCCCGGCACCGGCACCCTCTACGGGTTCAACACCACCACCAACACCGCGATCCCCGGCATCATCGGCACCTTCCCGCTGCCGATCGCCAGCAGCAGCGCCGTCAACGGCGACCTCGCCTTCGACGCCCTCGGGAACATGTACGTGCTCGCCTCGGCCGGCACCGCCTCCGGCATCAGCCGGGTGTCCGGACCCATCCCCACCACCGGGTCCACCAACGGGGCGGCGCTTACCAGCACGGTCCTCAGCACCCTCCCCAACCCGAACAGCAACAGCTACAACGGCATGGCGTTCAACAACGCCGGCCAGATGTACGTGGAGTTCAGCACCGGCAGCAACCTCACCTCCATCGAAGGGCTCAACCCCAACACCGGCGCCGTCCTCTCCGGCCCGAAGGGCTACTCCAACAACGCCTTCCTCTCGGTGGACCTCGGCGCCTGCTCCACGAACCCGACGCTGAGCCTGCAGAAGAACATCGTCGGACGGTTCGTCACCTCGCCCAGCTCCAACGACCAGTTCGGCCTGGAGATCAGCGGCAACGGCATCAGCGGGGGCAACACCGCCACCACCACCGGCACCGCGACCGGCGTCCAGTCGCAGGTGGCCGGCCCGGTGATCCCGGCCTCGGGCCTCAGCTACGACCTGGCCGAGACCGCGGCCGCCGGCGCCAGCCTCGCCAACTACACCACGGCCTACACCTGCGTCGACGCGGCCAACGGCAACGCCCCGGTCTCCTCGGGGACAGGTACGTCGTTCTCCCTGGTCTTTCCCGCGACCCGGACCGACGCCAGCACACCGAACGTGGTCTGCACCTTCACCAACACACCCCGTGCCCCGGCGCCGTCGATCACCATCGTGAAGTCGGCCGCGCCGACGGCGATCACCGCGGCCGGACAGAGCGTGGCGTACTCGTTCCTGGTCACCAACACCGGCAACGTCGCCCTGAGCGGCGTCTCGGTGGCGGAGACCGCGTTCTCGGGCTCAGCCACGACTCCGGTCGCCACCTGCCCGGCGGGCGCCGCATCGCTGGCGCCGGGCGCGTCGGTGACCTGCACCGCGACCTACGCCGCCAGCCAGACGGACATGGACACCGGCAGGATCACCAACACCGCGGTGGCCAGTGGCACCCCGCCGTCCGGGTCGGCGGTCACCTCACCGCCGTCCAGCGCCACGGTGACCGCGACCGCCAACCCGGCCCTGCTGGTCGTCAAGTCGGTCGACGCGACCCAGCTGTCCGTGGCCGGCCAGGTGCTGCACTACTCCTTCGTGGTGACCAACAGCGGCAATGTCACGCTGCACGGGGTGACGGTGACCGAGACCGCGTTCTCCGGCTCGGGGACCGCTCCGGTGATCAGCTGCCCGGCGGGCGCGGCGTCGCTCGCGCCGGGGGTGTCGGTGACCTGCACCGCGAGCTACACCGTGACCCAGACGGACATCGACACCGGGAGGGTCAGCAACACCGCGATCTCCACCGGTACTCCGCCGTCCGGCCCGCCGGTCACCGCGCCGCCCTCGTCGGTCACCGTCCCCAACGTCCCCGCGCCGTCGATCAGCGTGGTGAAGTCGGCCGCGCCGACCACGGTCACCGCGGCCGGACAGAGCGTGGCGTACTCGTTCCTGGTCACCAACACCGGCAATGTCACCCTGCACGGGGTGACCGTCGCCGACACCGCGTTCTCCGGCACCGGACCCGCGCCGGTGATCACCTGCCCGGCGGGCGCCGCCGCGATGGCCCCGGGCGTATCGGTGACCTGCACCGCGAGCTACCCGGTGACGCAGCCCGACATCAACGCCGGCAAGGTGACCAACACCGCTGTGGCCACCGGCACCCCGCCGACCGGCCCGGCGGTCCACTCCGCACCGTCCAGCGCGACGGTGACCGCCACGGCCGCGCCTGCGCTCACCGTCGTCAAGTCGGCCGTGCCGACCACGGTCACCGCGGCCGGACAGACGGTGGACTACTCCTTCCTGGTCACCAACACCGGCAATGTCACGCTGAGCGGGGTGACGGTGGCCGAGACCGCCTTCTCCGGCACCGGCACCAAACCCGTCATCAGTTGCCCTGCGGGCGCCGCGTCGCTGGCACCCGGGGTGTCGGTCAGCTGCACCGCGAGCTACACCGTCACCCAGGCGGACGTCGACGCCGGCAGGGTCACCAACACCGCCCACGCCACCGGCACCCCGCCGACCGGCCCGGCCGTGGACTCACCGCCGTCCAACGCGACGGTGACCGCCACCGCTGCGCCTGCGCTCACGCTGGTCAAGTCGGCCGCGCCGACGACCGTCACCGCGGCCGGACAGACCGTCGACTACTCGTTCCTGGTCACCAACACCGGCAATGTCACCCTCACCGATGTGACGGTCACCGAGACCGCGTTCTCCGGCACCGGCCCTGCTCCGGTGGTCACCTGCCCGGCAGGCGCCGCCTCGCTGGCACCGGGCACCTCGGTCACCTGCACCGGCAGCTACGCCGTCACCCAGGCCGACATCAACGCCGGTCAGATCACCAACAACGCCAAGGCCACCGGCACCCCGCCGACCGGGCCAGCTGTTGACTCGCCTCCGTCCAACGCCACCGTGACCGCCACTGCCAACCCGGCGCTCACGCTGGTCAAGTCCGCCGCACCGACGACCGTCACCGCGGCCGGACAGACCGTCGACTACTCGTTCCTGATCACCAACACCGGCAACGTCACCCTCACCGCGGCAACAGTCACCGAGACCGCGTTCTCCGGCACCGGCACCAAACCGGTGATCACCTGCCCGGCAGGCGCAGCCTCGCTCGCACCGGGCGCGTCGGTCACCTGCACCGGCAGTTATGCCGTCACCCAGGCCGACATCAACGCCGGCCAGATCACCAACAACGCCACCGCCACCGGCACCCCACCCACCGGCTCACCCGTGGACTCCCCGCCGTCCAATGCCACGGTGACTGCCACCGCCAGCCCCGCGCTCACCCTGGTCAAGTCGGCCACGCCGACCACCGTCACCGCGGCCGGACAGAGCGTCAGCTACTCCTTCCTGGTCACCAACACCGGCAATGTCACCCTCACCGATGTGACGGTCACCGAGACGGCGTTCTCCGGCACCGGCCCTGCTCCGGTGGTCACCTGCCCGGCAGGCGCCGCCTCGCTGGCGCCGGCGGCCACGGTCACCTGCACCGGCAGTTACACCGTCACCCAGGCCGACATCAACGCCGGCCAGATCACCAACAACGCCAAGGCCACCGGCACCCCGCCCACCGGGCCAGCTGTTGACTCGCCTCCGTCCAACGCCACCGTGACCGCCACTGCCAACCCGGCGCTCACGCTGGTCAAGTCCGCCGCACCGACCACCGTCACCGCAGCCGGACAGACCGTCGACTACTCGTTCCTGATCACCAACACCGGCAACGTCACCCTCACCGCGGCAACAGTCACCGAGACCGCGTTCTCCGGCACCGGCACCAAACCGGTGATCACCTGCCCGGCAGGCGCAGCCTCGCTCGCACCGGGCGCGTCGGTCACCTGCACCGGCAGTTATGCCGTCACCCAGGCCGACATCAACGCCGGCCAGATCACCAACAACGCCACCGCCACCGGCACCCCACCCACCGGCTCACCCGTGGACTCCCCGCCGTCCAATGCCACGGTGACTGCCACCGCCAGCCCCGCGCTCACCCTGGTCAAGTCGGCCACGCCGACCACCGTCACCGCGGCCGGACAGAGCGTCAGCTACTCCTTCCTGGTCACCAACACCGGCAATGTCACCCTCACCGATGTGACGGTCACCGAGACCGCGTTCTCCGGCACCGGCCCTGCTCCGATGGTCACCTGCCCGGCGGGCGCAGCCTCGCTCGCGCCGACAGCCTCGGTCACCTGCACCGGCAGTTACACCGTCACCCAGGCCGACATCAACGCCGGCCAGATCACCAACAACGCCAAGGCCACCGGGACCCCGCCCACCGGATCCCCCGTCGATTCCCCGCCGTCCAACGCCACCGTGACGGCCACCCCCGCGCCCGCGCTCACCCTGGTGAAGTCGGTCGACGCGACCGAGCTGACGGTGGCCGGCCAGGTGCTGCACTACTCATTCCTGGTCACCAACACCGGCAATGACACGCTCACCGATGTGACGGTCACCGAGACCGCGTTCACCGGCACCGGCACCGCCCCGGTGATCACCTGCCCGGCGGGCGCAGCCTCGCTCGCACCGGCGGCGTCGGTCACCTGCACCGCCAGCTACACCGTCACCCAGGCCGACATCGACACCGGCAAGGTCTCCAACACCGCCCACACGAACGGCAATCCGCCGTCAGGGCCGCCGGTCAGCTCGCCCCCGTCGTCCGTGAACGTTCCCAACGTCCCCGCGCCGGCCCTCACCCTCGTGAAGTCCGCTCTGCCGACCACGGTCACCGCGGCTGGACAGACCGTGCACTATTCCTTCGTGGTGACCAACACCGGCAATGTGACGCTCACTCATGTGACGGTCAGCGAGACCGCGTTCTCCGGCACCGGCACCGCCCCGGTGGCCAGTTGCCCGGCGGGCGCCGCCGCGATGGCTCCGGGCGCGTCGGTGACCTGCACCGCCAGTTACACGGTGACACCCGCCGACATCAACGCCGGTCGGATCACCAATGCCGCCGTCGCCACCGGGACTCCCCCGGCCGGGGCGCCGGTGACCTCGCCGCCGTCCCAGGCCACCGTCACCGCGACCAAGCACATGTCGCTCACCCTCCTGAAGTCGGCGTCGCCGAAGACGGTCGACACGATCGGACGGAAGGTCAGCTACTCGTTCCTGGTGACCAACACCGGCAATGTCACCCTCACCGGAGTGACCGTCAGGGACACCGTGTTCACCGGTGCCGGGCCGAAGCCGACCGTCACCTGCCCGGCTGCCGCCGCTTCCTTGGCCGCAGGGGCCTCGGTGACCTGCACCGCGAGCTATGCCACCACCCAGGCGGACATCGACGCCGGCCAGGTCACCAACACCGCTGTCGCCACCGGCACTCCCCCGACGGGCCCGCCGGTGACCTCGCCGCCGTCCCGGGCGACGGTGACGGCCGAGCGGCACCCGGCGGTCAGCCTGCTGAAGACCAGCACCACCAAGGTGATCACCAGCGTGGGCCAGAAGGTCCCGTTCTCCTTCCGGGTCACCAACACCGGCAACGTCACCCTCACCCGCCTGCTCGCGAAGGAGACCGCGTTCACCGGCAGCGGGCTGGTAGCCGTGACCTGCCCCAAGGGCACCACCTCGCTGGCACCGGGCGCGTCCCTGCTCTGCACGGCCGTCTACACGGTGACCCAGGCCGACCTCAAGGGCAGCAGCCTCAGCAACACCGCTGTGGTCGGCGGCAACCCGCCGTTCGGTCCGCCGATCGACTCGCCGCCGTCCAGTGTCCGGATCCCGATCAAGCCCAAGCCGGTTCCGGTTCCCCCGGCTCCCCCGGTGAAGCCCGGCCATATGGCCCCCACCGGTGCGTCCGCCCAACTGACGTACCTGACCTGGGGTGCACTGGCCACCACGCTCCTCGGCGCCGGCCTGCTGCTGGCCTACCGCCGCCGTAGGCAGCAGTAGCGGGACAGCTGGAAAGCGACGGCCCCTCTCCGCCCGGGAACCCACCCGGCCGGGGAGGGGCCGTCGCCGTCCCGTGGTGTTCGGGGCGTCCCGGACGTCCCGGCCCCGCGCATGGGTTCCGCATGGGTTCGTGGACGTCGGGTAGGGGGCGAACATCGGCAGCACACCGCAGTGCTGCCGCTCAACAGGAGAAATGGTGGCGTATGCGGTCAACGGGACAGGTTCGTCAGGTCGTACGCTTCCAACTGCACGGCCCGGTGAGCACGCTCGAATCCCGGATGACCCTCACCTACAACAGCCGCCACCCGCTGCAGATCACTGCCGCCTTCGAGGCCGCCATGGCCGTGGACGGGCGACCCGCCCAGTGGATCATCGGCCGGGATCTGATCGCGGACGGTCTCCTCGCCCCTGCCGGCCTCGGCGACATCCGGATCCACCCCGACGGTGAGAGCACCGCCTTCGAGCTGCACGCCGGCCCCGACTACGCCCTGGTCACCGTGGCCACTGACGACCTGACCCAGTTCCTGGACGCCACCTGCGCCCTGGTGCCGCTGGGCAGCGAATCGCCCGCCATCAACTGGCGCGCCCTGACCGGGCTGCTCCAACGACCCTGATCGATCCCCGTTGCGACGGAGGGAAGCGCGATGACGTCCACAGCCAAGAAGAAGGCCAAGCAGCTCCAGGGCTTCAGAGATTCCAAGCCCGGACTCCTGCTCAGCCTCGGCGGCAGCGCCTTCGGCGGCTTCGGCATCGTCAAGGAGATCCGCGACGCCCGCCAGGAGGGCGACACCCTGCGACTGGTCAACGCCGCCGTCGCAGCGCTGGCCCTGGCCACCGGCACCGCCGTGATCCTCCGCGAACTACGCGACCTCTCCGACGACTGAGCACGCCGGGAACAGGCTTGCCGGCGGCCCCGGGCTCGTGCCCGGATGGCACGAGCCCGGGGCCGCCGGTGTTCAGATCTCCAGCGACACCTGATAGTGGCCGAGCCAACTGTTCAGGGCCAGGACGATTTCGCCGCTGTTGCGCAGTTCCGCCCCAGGGGCGGAGCCGGTCGCCTGCGTGGCGGCGGCGACGTCGAGCAGCGGGCGGACCGGCGCCTGCGGGTCGGCGAGCAACTGCTGCATCTCACGGCGTATCGACTCGGCGTAGCGGGGGTCCTGGGTGCTGGGGTAGGGGCTCTTGACCCGGTTGGCGATCGAGTCCGGGAGGACGTCGCGGGCGGCGGCGCGCAGCAGGGACTTCTCGCGGCCGTCGAAGGTCTTCATCGCCCAGGGCGTGTTGAAGACGTACTGGACCAGCCGGTGGTCGCAGAACGGCACCCGGACCTCGAGCCCGGTGGCCATACTTGCCCGGTCCTTGCGGTCCAGCAGGATCTGCACGAAGCGGGTCAGGTGCAGGTGGCTGATCTCGCGCATCCGGCGCTCCAGGCCGGTCTCGCCGGCCAGCCTCGGCACCTCGGCCAGGGCTTCGCGGTAGCGGGCCTCGCGGTATCCGGGTACGTCGATCCGGTGGAGGAGGGCGGGATCGAGCATGGCGTCGCGCTCGCCGGTGGCGTCGCCGGCGAAGCCGGCGCTGATGGCGTGCAGCCAGGGGAAGGCCTCGGCGTTGACGACCTTCTCCTCGTGGAACCAGCTGTAGCCGCCGAAGACCTCGTCGGCGGACTCTCCGGAGAGCGCCACGGTCGACTGCTCGCGGACGGCCTTGAACAGCAGGTACAGGGAGGTGTCGCCGTCGCCCATGCCGGAGGGCAGATCGCGGGCGAACAGCACCCGTTCGCGGTTGCCCCGGTCCATCAACTGCTCGGTGTTCAGCATGATGTCGCGGTGGTCGGCGTGCACGAAGGCGGCCAGTTCCCGGGCGTACGGGCCGTCGGGGGTGGCGCGCAGCGAGTCGGCCTGGAAGTTCTCGGTCTGGCCGACGAAGTCGACCGCGAAGGAGCGCACCGGTCCGCGGCCGTCCGCAGCCAGGGCCTTGGCGGCGAGCGCGGTGATCACCGAGGAGTCCAGGCCGCCGGAGAGCAGGCTGCACAGCGGGACGTCGGCGATCAGCTGCCGGTCGACGATGTCGTCCAGGAGGGCCCGGACGTGGGAGACCGTGGTGCCGAGGTCGTCGGTGTGCTCGTACGACTCCAGGGCCCAGTAGCGTCGTTCGGTGCAGCTGCCGCGCCGCACCCGCAGGGTGTGGCCCGGGCGTACTTCGTGCATGCCGCGGTAGACGGCGTGGCCGGGTGTCTTGGTGAAGGCCAGGAGTTCGGCCATGCCCTCGGCATCGACGACGGCGGAGACCTGGGGGTGGGCCAGGATCGCCTTGGGCTCGGAGCCGAAGATGACTCCGTCGCCGGTGGGGTAGTAGTAGAGCGGCTTGATCCCCATGCGGTCGCGCACCAGCAGCAGTTCCTGTTCCCGCGGGTCCCACAGCGCGAAGGCGTACATGCCGTTCAGGCGCTGGGTGAAGTCCTCGCCCCACTGCAGGTAGGCGTGCAGGGCGACCTCGGTGTCGCTGTCGGTCCGGAAGGTGTGCCCGAGGGCGGCCAGTTCGGCGCGGAGCTCGCGGTAGTTGTAGATCTCGCCGCTGTAGGTGGTGACCAGCAGGGTCCGGCCGTCGCTCTCGACGGACATCGGCTGGGTGCCCCCGGCGATGTCGATCACTGCCAGGCGGCGGTGACCGAGCGCGGCGTGGGCGTCCACCCATACGCCGTCGGCGTCCGGGCCGCGGCAGGCCATGGTCTCGGTCATCGCGGCCAGGGTGCCGCGTTCACGGTTCAGGTCGTGGTCGTAGGAGATCCATCCGGTGATTCCGCACATATGGCTGCGGTGTCCTCTCCGGTCATCGCTCCGCGCAGGGCGGGGCTGAGCGGGGCCGTGTCCCGTACGACCCCATGGTGAGTACGCTAACCATATTTCGTTGCATAGTACAAGTGTCATGTACTCAAAGGCGCAGGGTTCCGGCCACGGGCAACACAAACGACCGAAATGGGGCATACCTGCTCCAGCTCAACGCTCCGCGCGACCCCCCGCGCGACGGCGCCGCTGAGTCGCCTGGAGCAGGGACTTCGGCCAGGTGCGGGTGTCGCGGGGTTCGACGTAGGGCTCCTCGTCCAGCGGCAGGCCGCCCTCGACGGCGCGTTCGCGGGCGAGTTCGGCGTCGAACTCCAGGCCGAGCAGGATGGCCAGGTTGGAGATCCACAGCCACACCAGGAAGACGATCACCCCGGCCAGGGTGCCGTAGGTGCGGTTGTAGTTGCTGAAGTTGGCCACGTACAGCGCGAACCCGCCGGAGGCCAGCAGCCAGATCAGCACCGCGATCATGCTGCCGGGGGACAGCCAGCGGAAGCGCGGGACGTGCACATTGGGGGCGGCCCAGTACAGGATGGCCACCATCAGGGCCACCAGCAGCACCAGCACCGGCCATTTGGCGATCGACCAGACCGTCAGGCCGCTGCTGCCGACGCCGAGCAGGTGCCCGGCCTGATCGGCCAGCGGGCCGGTGAACACCACGATCGCGGCGCTGGCCGCCAGCAGGATCATCATCAGCGCGGTCAGGCCGAGCCGCAGCGGCAGGGTCTTCCACAGCGGGCGGCCCTCGCGGATGTCGTAGACGTTGTTCGCCGCGCGGATGAAGGCGCCGATGTAGCCCGAGGAGGACCACAGGGCGCCGAGCAGGCCGACGATCGCCAGGACGCCGCCGGTGCCGCGGCTGGCCTGGAGCTGGGTGACGGCGTTGTGCAGGATGGTGCGGGCCGAACCGGGGGTCAGCTGCTGCAGGTTGTCCAGGAGCCGGTTGGTCGTCGACGTCCCGGTCAGCCCCAGCAGGGAGACCAGGACCAGCAGCGCCGGGAAGATCGCCAGCACCGCGTAGTACGTCAGCGCGGCGGCCCGGTCCGTCAGCTCGTCCGCCGTGAACTGACTGATCGTCCGGCGCAGCACCAGCCACCAGGAGCGCGGCGGCACCTGCTTGAGCTCGTCAGGCGCGGCCTGCTCCACGGCCTGGGCCGGGCCAGCCTTGGGCTGTTCCGGGACTGTCTGGGCCGGGACTGTCTGGGCCGGGACGGCCTGCTCACTGCTGGGTTCACTGCCTGCGGCTGCCATACCGTGCGCGTATCCGCGATCCCGTTCGCGAATCCTCCCCCGTACCCTCCTAGATGGTGGGCGGGTGGACCGCGTTGATGCCGGCGAGGATGAGATGGATCCCGGCGAGGAACTGCTCGCGGTCGTCGTGGTCGCGCATCTGGTCCGCGACGGCCCTGGCGAACGGGTAGTCGTCGGGGTCCAGCTGCTCCCATGCCGTCGACACGGTGTCGAGGAACTCGCTGCGGTCCAGGTCGGGCCCGAGGGTGCGGGCGTTCGCGGTGTTCGCCGCGTTCTGGCCGGCCGCGCCGAGGATGTAGTGCACCAGCGCGGAGGTCGCGGTGAACCAGTTGCCCTCGGGGACGCCCAGCGCGCGGACCTGACGACCGATGCTTTCGAAGATCCGCGGTGTCACCGACTGCCACGGGCCGCGGGCGAGCTGCGTGGCCAGCTGGGCGGCGAGCCAGGGGTGGGCCTCGGTCGCGTCGAACAGACCGAGCGCGACGGCGCGGATGGCCTCCTCCGGCGCCGAGCCCCCGGCCCCGGCGGGCGCGGCGACGGGCTCGTCGGCCCCGGCGGACCCCCGCGCCCCGCCGGGCTCGACGGCCAGCGCGGCCGCAACGACGGCGTCGGTGGCGGCGTCGAGCAGCTCGCTCTTGTTCGCTACATGCCAATAGATCGCCCCAGGCCCGGTGGCGAGCCGCTCGGTCAGCGCCCGAAAGGTCAGCCCGCCCTCCCCCGTCGCGTCCAGCAGCTCGACGGCGGCCTCGATGATGCGCTCGCGGCTGAGCGCCTCGGTCCGCCGCTCCGACGTCGTCCTACGTGTCCGTGGTGCCATGCTGCACATTTTGACATATCTGGAACGCTGTTCCAACATGGTTGTGGAACGGCATTCCAGAACCCCCGGAAGGGAGCCACCCATGAACACCCACGTCACGATCATCGGAGCCGGCCTCGGCGGCCTCACCCTCGCCCGCGTCCTGCACGTCCACGGCATCCCGTCCACCGTCTACGAGGCGGAGGCCTCGGCGACGGCGCGCGCCCAGGGCGGGATGCTCGACATCCACGAGGACAACGGCCAGCCGGCGCTCCAGGCGGCGGAGCTGATGGACGAGTTCCGCGGCCTCATCCTGGAGGGCCGCGAGGCCACCCGGGTGCTCGCCTCGGACGGAGCCGTCCTGTTCGACGACGACAGCACCCGGGGACGCCCCGAAGTGCTGCGCGGCGAGCTGCGACGGATCCTGCTCGAGTCGCTCCCGCCCGGCACCGTCCGGTGGGGGCACAAGGTCAGCGGCGTCCGCGCGCTCGGCGCGGGTCGGCACGAGGTGGCCTTCGCCGACGGCAGCAGCGTCACCACCAGCCTGCTGGTCGGCGCGGACGGCGCCTGGTCACGGGTCCGGCCGCTGCTCTCCGACGCCGCGCCCGAGTACACCGGCACGTCGTTCGTCGAGACCTACCTGTACGACAGCGACACCCGGCACCCGGCCACCGCGAAGGCGGTCGGCGGCGGGGCGCTGTTCGCGCTCGCGCCCGGCAAGGGGATCCAGGCCCACCGCGAGAGCGGCGGGACCCTGCACACCTATGTGGCGCTCACCAAGCCGCAGGACTGGTTCGCCGCAATCGACTTCACCGACTCCGCCGCGTCCGCCGCGCGGATCGCCCAGGAGTTCGACGGCTGGGCGCCGGAGCTCACCGCGCTGATCACCGACGGGGAGACCGCCCCGGTCCTGCGCACCCTCAGCGCCCTGCCCGTGGAGCACCGGTGGGACCGGGTGCCCGGGGTGACCCTGCTCGGCGACGCCGCCCACCTCTCGATCCCGAACGGCGAGGGCGCCAACCTGGCCATGTACGACGGCGCCGAACTCGGCCAAGCCATCGCCGCGCACCCCGACGACCTCGAGGCCGCGCTCGGCGGATACGAGCAGGCCATGTTCCCCCGCAGCGCCGCGGCCGCCGCCGATGGCGCGGAACTCCACCAGCTCCTCTTCGGCGACAGCACACCCCACAGCCTGATCAGCATGTTCACCGGAGCCGAATAGCCCCGACAAGCACTCAGCGCCGTGACCGCAGCCCGGCGGTGGCTGCCGCGAGCAGCCCCGCTGCCGCGAGTGCGGCCAGGGCGCCGTGGTGCTGGGAGGCCCAGAGCTGGGGGCTGCGGCTGGTGGCGCGGTCGTCGAAGCTGCCGTGGGCAGTGTAGTCGTGGCCGTCCTTGCCGTCGGCGGGCTCCCAGAGGTTGGTGCGGTGGTCCTTGTCCTGGGGGCGGTCGTCCTGCTGGGAGGAGAAGCCGGTCTTGGCGAGGTAGCGGTCCAGCAGGCCGGGGGCGACGGCGTTGGCGATCAGGGTGCCCATGGTGCTGCCGCCGACCCAGTACTCGCGCCGTCCCGGGTGGTCGGCCGCGTACACGACGGCGCGGGCGGCGACCTCGGGCTCGTAGATCGGCGGGACCGGCTGGGCGGGCTTGGACAGCCGGGAGAGCACCCAGTCGAACTGCGGGGTGTTGACCGCGGGCATCTGCACCATGGTGGTCCGGATACCGCTCCGGTCATGCAGCAGCTCGCAGCGCAGCGCCTCGTGGAATCCCTGGATCGCGTGCTTGGAGCCGCAGTAGGCGGTCTGCAGCGGGATGCCGCGGTACGCCAGCGCCGAGCCGACCTGCACGATCGTGCCGGTGTCGCGCGGCTTCATCCGGGTCAGCGCGGCCATGGTGCCGTAGACGTAGCCGAGGTAGTTGACCTCGGTCACCCGCTTGTACTCGGCGGCGGTGATCTCGGTGAACGGTGAGAACACCGAGGTGAAGGCCACATTGACCCAGACGTCGATCGGGCCGAACTCCTCCTCGACCTGCGTGGCGGCGGCCTCGACCTGGTCGGGGTCGGCCATGTCCGTGGGAATGGCCAGGGCCTGGCCGCCGAGGCGCTCGACGTCGGCGGCGGCGCCGGCCAGCCCCTTCTCGCCCCGGGCGAGCAGGGCGACCTTCGCGCCCCGGGCGGCGAAGGCCTGCGCGGTGGCGCGTCCGATGCCGCCGCTCGCTCCGGTGATGACAACGACCTGGTCGAACGGGGGTGTACTCATGGCAGCTCCCAGACTCATGGCATCTCCACGACGGAGGTGGGCGTGACCGGCCCTGAGGAGCGGCTACCCCCGTGACGTCGGATCACCAAACCCGGCCCGAGGTGGCGGCGGCAATATTTTCCTAGGATTGGGGACGCTTAACTTCCCGTTGCCGGGTAAGCGGCATCGCACAGACGCATGCGCGAGGCCATCCCGGTCCGTCGCGCTTGCCTCATCCGAAAGGGGACTCCCCGATGCCGTCCAGCCCCCAGCCGATCGCCCTGGCGACCCGCACAGCCCCCGCCACCAGCGCGGTCACCGCGCCCGTGGCGCCCGCACGCCGGGGAGCAGAGCTGTTCCCCGAGCTGGACCTTTCGGATCCGCGCAACAGCACCGCCCAGGACGCCCGGGCGATGTCCAAGGTCCTGTTCGGACGGCTGGCCGTGCTGGAGGAGGGCACGCACGAGTACCAGTACGTGCGCAACACCCTGATCGAACTCAACCTGACCCTGGTGAAGTTCGCCGCCCGCCGCTTCCGCACCCGCAGCGAGCCGATGGAGGACATCGTCCAGGTCGGCACCATCGGCCTGATCAAGGCCATCGACCGGTTCGACCTCGACCAGGAGGTGGAATTCCCCACCTTCGCCATGCCCACCATCATCGGCGAGATCAAGCGCTTCTTCCGCGACACCAGCTGGGCCGTCCACGTCCCACGACGGTTGCAGGAACTCCGGCTGGCGCTGGCCAAGGCGGGCGACGAACTCGCCTTCGCCATCGGCCGTCCCGCGACCGACGCCGAACTCGCCGCCCATCTGGGCATCAGCGAGGACGAGGTCCGCGAGGGACTGGTGGCGGCCAACGGATACTCCGTCAGCTCCATCGACGCCGGCTCCCCCGGCAGCGACGAGGGCGAGGACGGGACCTCCTTCACCGCCCGCCTGGGTGAGGTGGACCCCGGCGTGGAGATGGTCGAGAACCTGGAATCCCTCAAGCCGCTGATGGCGCAACTGGGCGAGCGGGACAAGGCCATCATCTCGATGCGCTTCGGCGCCGAGATGACCCAGTCCGAGATCGGCGCCGTCCTGGGCATCTCGCAGATGCATGTCTCCCGGCTGCTCTCCCGCGCCCTCGGTCAGCTGCGCGACCAACTGCTGACCCAGGACTGACCGCTACCCTGCTCCCATCGGGCCGGTCGGTGCGACCGGACTCCACCGCCGGTGCTCGCGCTGCGGGCCCACTCATTCGCAGGAGCACTCCGTGAGCACGCAGGAAGCCGCACCGGACAGCGCCGGCGGCGCCGCTCTCCCCGGACCGAGGCCTGGTCCCGGCACCTCGGACGGTGCCGGGACCAGGTCCTGGTTCTCGATCGGGTTCCGGCTGAGCCTGGGGGCCCTGCTGGCGTACTGGCTCATCCAGGCCGTCCAGCACCTGGAGAGCATCCTGATGCTCGTCCTGCTCTCCCTGGTGATCGCGGTCAGCGCCGATCCGGTGGTGCGGCTGCTCACCCGCTACGGCCTGACCCGGCCCCGGGCGGTGGCGCTCGTCATCATCGGCCTGTTCCTGCTGCTGGGCGCGCTGTCGCTGCTGTTCGTCAGCCCGGTCACCAATGAGATCAACGCGCTGATCCACAACGTCCCGGTCTGGCTGCAGCAGTTGCACGACCACCACTCCTTCCTCGGCAAGCTGGAGGACAAGTACCACCTGACCGCCAAGGCCAAGCAGGCCGTCGGCTCCGACGGCGGCAATGTGGTCGGCAGTCTGATGGGCGCGGGCCAACTGGTGGTCACCACCCTGACCGGCCTGTTCCTGGTGATCACGCTGACCATGTACTTCCTGGCCGGGCTGCCCTCGCTGAAGCGCTTCGGGCTGCGCTTCGTCGCGGGCAGCAAGCGCGAGCACGCCGCCGAAATCACCGACGAGATCCTGCTGCGCACCGGCCGCTACATGCTGGGGAACCTGGCGACCTCGGTCATCGCCGGGCTGGCCACCTTCATCTGGCTGCAGATCTTCGGCGTCCCGTACCCCGCGGCGCTGGGGGTGTTCGTCGCGGTGATGGACCTGATCCCGATCATCGGCTCGACCATCGGCGGCATCGTGGTGTCCCTGGTGGCGCTGGTGGTCTCACTGCCGGTGGCCATCGCCACGGCCGCGTTCTACATCGTCTTCCGGGTCGCCGAGGACTATCTGATCATGCCCAAGGCGATGAAGTTCGCGGTCGAGGTCCATCCGCTGGTGACCATCCTCGGCGTCCTGGTCGGCGGCACGCTGCTGGGGATCATCGGCGCCCTGATCGCGATCCCGATCGCGGTGGCCATCGGCCTGATCCTGGACGACGCCGTCCTGCCCGGCATCGACCGACGCTGAGAGCCCCCTCAGCGCCGACCGATACCGGTCGGATCAGGCCGTTGCGGTCACGGCCGCGCCCAGGTGCCGGGCGAAGAACCGGACCGCGCTGTCCGCCTCGAACCTGGGCAGTTCCTTGTGCCGGCCCGCGTTGGCGTGCAGCGTCTTCTCCTTGGAGGCGAAGGCGTCGAACAGCGCCAGACCGGCCTCACGCGGGATGTGCTCGTCGTCCCACTGCAGGTCGTACTCGATCGGGATGGTGATCTGCCGCGCCTTCTCGGCCAGGAGGTCGGGCCAGTGCTGGCCGAAGACCGCTGCCGTGATCCTGGGTTCGATCGCCACGAACGGCAGTCCGATCGCGGTTCCCATGTTGATGCCGAAGTAGCCGACCGGCCCGTCGGCGCCGATCTCCGGCAGTTCCTGGAGCGCGTCCAGGGTCGCCAGCCACTCGGGCAGGGCGAGTTCCGCCAGGTGCGCGTTGTAGCGGACCACGATCGGGCCTTCCGGCTCGCCCGCTGCCCTGGCCCGGAACAGTTCGGCGATCTCCTGCTCGTCGTGCGCCGTGCGCGGCCGGTCGCCGTGACCCGGTGCGTCGATGCAGGCGACATGGAATCCGGCGCCGTGGACCAGGAGTTGGGCCCGGCCGGTCATGGCCGGGGCCTTGCGGTGGTTGCCGCCGCCGTGGCCCATCAGGACCAGGGGCGCACGCTCGGAGCCGGAGACCGGCGACCAGAGCACGCCGGTGACCTCACCCACGGTGAAGTCACGCTCGCGGACGCCGTTCGACGCGGTGTCGGCGGTGAAATTCAGGGAGTTCTTCAGAGAGTTCATAGGATTCAGCCTTTCGGGAGTGCCTTGGTGTTGCGGCGCTCCCGGCGACACCTATGTCTGTCGCCCGACCGTGACGGCAAGGGGGAGCACCCATCCAGCTACAGCGTTCATGGGTCTCACCTCCTCGCGCGGAATCACGGTACGGCCGAGAAACTATCAGCCGGACGCCATCCCGCCCAACTCCTTTTCCAGGTCCAGCAGAAAGTGTCCGAAGCCGCCCGGCGCACGGGGGTCGCGCCGGGCGGAGGTGATCACCCGGGCGTCGGCCGAGGCATGCACCCGGTACTTCGCCCGCTCCAGCGCCGCGATCAGGGCCCGGTCCTCGCCCACGGCCAGCGGCGGGAACCCGCCGACGGCCAGATAGGCGTCGGCGCGCACGCCCAGGTTCGCCCCGTGCACATGGGCCTGCGGCCGGTCGTAGTGGTTCAGGAAGTGGACCGCCGTGGTGGCGGTGTGGCCGCTCCAGTCCCGGACCCGGACCAGTCCGGCCACCGCGTGCGCGCCTGCCGCGGCGTGCGTCAGCTGGTCGGCCAGCCAGTTCTCGGGGACCACGGTGTCCGCGTCGGTGTGCGCCAGCCACAGTTGACGGTCCGTCAATTCCGGATTGCCGGCGCGGACCAGTTCCAGGGCGTGGGCCGCGCCCAGCGCCCGGCTCGCGCCGGCACTGCGGCAGTCGACCTCCAGAATGTCGGCGTGGTGGCGACGGGCGATCGGGACCGTCCGGTCGCGGCAACTGTCGGCCGCCACCAGCACGGTGACCGGCAGACCCAGCACCGCGGGGTGGTCCGCGGCTCGGCGGATCGAGGCCAAACAGGCGCCGATCAGGCGCTGCTCGTCCCGGGCGGGGATGACGACGGCGATCGCCGCGATCACGCCAGGCCTTCCGCGGCGGCCACCGACAACCGGGCCGGGTCGGTCATGTCCGCCGTGGGCGGGCGCACCAGCACGTCCAGCAGGAAGTCGGTTTCGCTGTGCTCGGCGATCCGCACCAGGCCTGGCGCGCCCAGTAGTTGGCGGTGCACCGCGTCCCCGGTCTGGCTGTGGTCCGGGACCGGGTGGCGCCAGTGCACGGCGGCCAGGGTGCCGCCCGGTTCCAGGGCGCGCACCGCCAGGTCGAGCACCCGCTCGACGCCGGCCGGGTCCAGATAGTAGAGGAACTCGGACAGCACGATCAGATCGAAACTGCCGGCAGGCCACTGCTGCGGCAGCAGCCGGTGCTCCACCCTGGCCTGCGGCTGACCGGCCAGCCGGGCGGTGGCGGCGGCGACCGCACGCGGCGAGCGGTCGCAACTGAGCAGCCGGTCGCAGCGGGCGGCCAGCAGTACGCTCAACGCGCCCACCGAGCAGGCGGGTTCAAAGCCGCTGCGGTAGCGCGCCCGGGGCAGCGCGGCGGCGGTGAGCGCGTACTTGCGCTGCTCGTACCAGCGTTCACCCAGGTGCCAGGGGTCGTCGGTGTCCTGGTACATCGCCTCGAAGTAGTCGGCCGGGGTGCTCATCGCAGGACCGTTTCGTAGTCGCGAAGGAAGTGGGCGATCTCCGCCGGGGGCAGCACCGCGGCGTCGGCCGGCTCCGGGCCCAGCGGGGTGAGCTGGCTGACGAAGCAGTCCAGCGCGGCCCGTTTGCGGCGCCGGTCCTCCGCCCCCAGCGGGATCCGGGCGGCCCGGTGCCAGGGGACGCGGGGGTCCCCCGGCCCGGCCCAGTGCCAGGCCCAGACCGGGTACTGCAGCACCGGGACGCCGGTGGCGGCCCCGGCGGCCAGGGCAGCGCGCCCGGCGGCCTCGTGGTCGCCGTGGACGTCCTGGCTCCAGGGGGCGGCGATGACGTCGAAGCCGTCGGCCAGGTCGGCCAGTTGCTTGGCCAGCGCCCGTTCCTGGTCGGCCACCCCGGTGTCGGGCAGGCGCAGCCGCACGATCTCGGCGTCAGCGGCTCCCAGGGCCGCGAGCGCCGCTCTGGTCTCGGCGGTCCGCACCCGCACCAGGTCCCGGGCGATCGGGGCGGTGCTGTGCGGGTGGGAGGCCTCGCCGTCGGTCACCGACACCAGCCGCAGCCGGGCGCCCGCCGCGGCCAGCCGGGCGATGGTGCCGCCCAGGCCGAGCACCTCGTCGTCCGGGTGCGCGGCCACCAGCAGCACGCGCCGCAGGCCGGAGAGGTCCAGGACGGGGAAGCCCGCCGGGGCGGCCCAGGCCGCCCACGCCTCCTCCGGCGTGCCGGGTGCCTGAATGGCATTGTCGGGTGCCTGAATGACGTTGCCAGGGGCCTGGCTCGCGTTGCCGGGGGCCGTCCGGGCCTGCCCGCTGCCGGCGGTCACTGGCTGCCCTCGGCGACCAGGGCCGCGCCCAGGCCGGCCAGGTCGCGTTCGCCGTGGTGCTGGCGGAGGTAGACCGTGAGGTCGGTGACCCGCCGGGCGTGGTCGCGGTCGTGCCCCAGCGGTGCGGCGCCCAGGGCGCGGCCGACGTGGTGCAGCACGGCCATCGCCGCGTCCTCGGTGGCCGCGCGCAGCCGCATGGACCGCAGCGCGGCGCCGCCCCGCTTGTCGGCGGGGTCGGCGTCCAGCTCCCGCGCCGCACGGTCCAGCAGCGCGGAGATCCCCTGCAGCCGGGCGTCGACCGCGCCCAGGTGGGCCAGGGTGTGCGGCTCGGGGCCGTGTCCAGCGGCGGCGGCGAGCAGGGTCGCCGCGACCGCTTTGGCCCCGCCGTACCAGCAGGCGGCCACGCCGATGCCGCCGTGCTGGAAGCCCGGCCGGTCCAGATAGGCGCCGGAATCACCGATCAGGGTGGCCGGAGCCCCGTCGAATTCCAGGTCGAGGGTGTCGCTGGCGTTCATTCCGGCGACCGGCCAGCTGTCGGGCACGGGGATCACGCCGGGCCCCACCGGGACCGCGAACAGCAGCCTCCGCTCACCGTCACGGACGGTGACCAGGGCGTCGGTGCACACCCGGGCGCCGGAGCAGTAGGCCTTGGCCCCGGTCAGCCGCCAGGTCCCGTCCGGGTCCTGGCCGGCCTTGAGCGTGGTGCCGGGCGGCTCCGCCGCCCACACCCCCCACCGCGACCCCGGCTCCGGGGTCGGCACCCCCGGCACGCCGAGGAAGTCCAGCTCGGCCAGGATCGCCAGGGCGTCGGTGTGGCCCTCGGCGAGTCGGGCCAGGGCCAGATCGCGTTCGGCGAGCGCCGTCAGCGCGTGCCAGCGGGTGCGGGTGTCGCCCGAGCCCGGCAGCGGCAACTCCAGTTCACCGGCCTCGACCATCCGCCGGAACTCGCGGGCGACGGCGAGCCGGTGCCCGTCCAGGTCCGCCCCGGCGGGGTGTCCGCCGCGCAGCGGGTCGGGGTCCGGGGTGTCCGTGGTCGGCTGGTTCGGTGCAGGTGTCACGATGTCGACCTCATGGATCACAGGTGCCCCGGCCCGAGATCCGCGACACCGGGGGTACGGCCAATCGGAGGACGGACGACGGGCCGCCGGCACGGCAGGCCGGCCCGGCTCGTCGGTCGTCTCGTCCCCACCTCGCGTACCCGGTGAACCGGCAGCCACTCGGCCGGACAGCCGAGGATCGGCAGCGACGGACACAGCCGCCGCCGCGACGGTTCAGCCGCGCGGCCGGGGCTTGCCCGCGTGGGGGATCTGGGCGGTGTCGAACTCGCCGTCGGCGATCTGCCGGGCCAGCCGGGAGAGCTGGTGGTGGTGCGAACGGGCGTAGCCGCGGAACGCGGCGAAGGCCTCGTCGGTGCTGACCTGCCAGCGCTCGGCCAGGATGCCCTTGACCTGCTCCAGCACGATCCGGCTGGTGAGCGCGTACTGCAGCTGTCCGCGCTCGACCTCGCTGTGGGCCAGGGTGCGCTGCTGCAGGATGGCGATGGTGGCCATGTCCGCCAGGGCCTGGGCCAGGGTGCTGTCCTCCTCACTGAGCGGGGTGTCATCGGTCTGGAACAGGCCCAGGGCGCCGATCACCCGGCCGCGCAGCCGCAGCGGGATCGCATTGGTGGAGACGAAGCCGGATCCGCGGGCGACCGGGGTGAACTGCGGCCACCGCAGGGCCACGTCCGGGTCGCCGAGGGCGATATTGGTCCGCGGCTGGCCGCTCTGGTAGCACTCCACACAGGGGCCCTGGTCGTGCTGCAGGGCGAACAGCTCCAGCAGCCTGGTGTGCTCGTCGGAGGCGGCCAGGACCTGCAGCACGTCGTGCTCGTCGGCCAGCAGCACTCCGCACGCGGTGACGTCCAGCAGTTCCACGCAGCGCACGGACAGCTGCTGGAGGAAGTCGATCAGGTCGAAGTCGTCGATCAGGGAGTCGGCGACTTCCACGAAGACCTTGGTGAGCTGCTGTTCGCGGGTCATGGCGATCAGTCCTTGTCTGAGACGGGCACCGGTGTGCCATCACCGTTGCCGTTGCTGTCCAGCCGCAGCCGCCGAGCGACCACGTCCTGGGCGATGTCGGTGATGGAACGCCCACTGCTGTAAGCATGCGCGCGCAGCCGCAGCAAAGCCTGGGGCAGGGGAAGATCGAGTTGGACGCTGAGCATGCCGGTGGCCTGGTGCACCACCGCGCGCTGCAGGGTGTGCGGGGTGTCGGCGGCGCCGGGGCGCTGCTGCCGGCCGTCCAGGGCGCGGGCGGTCAACGCGAACGCCAGGATCTGGGCGTCGGAGATCTGCTGGTCGGAGAGCGGTCCCGGGGTCAGCCGCACCGCGGTCAGCACGCCCGTGCGGATCGCGCCGAGGCCCATCGGGAAGCAGAACACCGCGCGGGCCGCCAGCTGGGCGGCCTCCATGCCCAGAGCCGGCCAGCGGTCGTGCCGCAGCCGTGCCAGATCCGGGACCAGCACCATCGCGCCGGTGTGCGCGGCCTCGGGTCCCGGGCCCTGGCCGAGGGTGAACTGCAGGTCCTCGAAGCCGCGCGAGGCCGCGTCCGAGCACCACACCAGCTCGGTCGTGTCGGCGCCGGTCCGCAGGGACACCGTCAGCCCGTCCAGGCCCAGCGCCCGCGCGCCGACCGGGGTGACGTCGGCAGCCGCGCCGAACCCGGTGCCGAGCTCGAGCAGCCGCAGGACCTCGGCCATCCGATCATTGGTCATCCGGCATCCAAGCGTAGGGACGTCGCACGGCGGCTGCGTCGAGTCCAGGTCCAGGTCCGGAGTCCAGGCCCAGGCGTCCAGGTCCCGGCCAAGACGATCACTGTACTCGCGCGCGCCGTCCGGGGTGGGCGGACTGGGCCGGGCCCGGGTGGTGCCGCTCGCCAGCCGCTTCACCTGCTATTCGGTCCGGTAGCGGTCGGCGCGGTCCTCGGCGATGGTCAGTCCGTGGCCGGGTGCCCCGTGTCCCGGGGTGATGCTGCTGCAAGCCCGAACTGACCCGGGTCGCCGCCCGCCTGATCATGGTGGGTCTGGCCCTGCTCGGGCTCACCATCGGCACCGCGCTGCTGCTGCTCCTGCGCACGGCCACCGGCGACGATCTGCTGTCCTGGATCGTCGCCGGCGCGGTGACCGCCTGGTTCGTGCTGTGCTGGCTGCTGCTCCCCTACCTGGTGCTGCGCCGGGCGGAAGCCGCCCAGGACCGCGCCGGGGAGCCCCGTACGCCGCGCTGGAGCTAGCTCGCGCTGCCGCCGCCGTCGGGGATGCGTTCCAGCAGCCCGCGCAGGTCGTCGGCGTGCTCCTCCTCCTGGGCCAGCAATTCCTCGAAGACGCGCCGGGTGGTCGGGTCCTTGTCCCCCAGCCACTGCGAGATCTCGGTGTAGGAGGCGACGGCCACCCGTTCGGCGATCAGGTCCTCCTTGATCATCTCGATCAGGCCCGCGCTCGCGTCGTACGGCGTGTGCGACCGCTTGCTCAGGGTGTCCGGGTCGAAGTCCGGCTCCCCGCCCAGTTGCACGATCCGGGTGGCCAGCTTGTCCGCGTGCTCCTGCTCCTCCCCGCGTGCTCCAGGAACTCGGCCGCGACCGAGGCGGAGTACAGGCCGGTCGCGGTGTAGTAGTGCCGCTTGTAGCGCAGCACGCACACCAGCTCGGTGGCCAGCGCCTCATTGAGGACCTGCAGCACCCGCGGCAGGTCGGCGCCGTAGGCGTCGGTCACCGGCCCCTTGCCGATCTCCTTGCGGGCACGCTCCCTGAGCGTCTTGATGTCCGTCAGAAACTCCGCCATCGGGGAGGCCGCCTTCTCTTGTCGTCCACACACGGTCATCTCAGGCATATCGGGGTGTCTCACCACCGACCGTAACCGCGCCTACCCGGTCGTGCCCGCCTGCACACCGGGTGCACACTGCGTGCACACCGTGTGTCAGCGCACCCGCGGGTCCGATCGGGTGAAGGCCGGCGACGGGGGCGGAGTGTCCGGTTTGCCCCGGACGATTGCGGAAAGCCGCTTCGCATGAAGCTCACGCGGATTCTCCCGGTTTCCCCGCCGTCCACTCCCCCGGTCAGCGCGGCGCTGGAGCGGATCGAGGAGCAGCGCTGGCTGGACGGGCTGGTCGGCCCGGTGCAGCGGGCGGTGCGCGGCCTGCCGCTGGGCGGGGCGCGGGACGTGCTGCGGGGCACCTGGCTGGGCCATCCGCTGCATCCGGCGCTGGTGCAGATCCCGATGGGCTGCTGGACCAGCGCGGCGGTGCTGGATCTGCTCCCGGGGCAGCGGCGCGCGGCCGGCGTCCTGGTGGCGGTGGGCCTGGTCGGCGTGACTCCGGCGGCGCTGGCCGGGTGGGTGGACTGGTCCGAGCAGCATGAGCGCGGCCTGCGGGTGGGACTGGTCCACGCGGGCGCCAACGCCACCGGCGTGGCCCTCTACGCCGCCTCGCTGGCGGCGCGGCTGCGCGGACGCTCGGCCCGGGGTCGGGCGCTGGGCTTCGCCGGGCTGACCGTGGTGTCCCTGGGCGGCGTCATCGGCGGCCACCTGGCCTTCCTCGACGACGCGGACGCCAAGGACGTGCCGTCGTCCGACCAGGTGACCGTCCGCCCGCCCGCAGAGGCCTGAACAGGCAACTCGGCTCAGTTCAGCTCGGCCTCGGCCTGGGCCTCCTTCGCGGACGCCTCCAGCTTGTTCCAGTACTCCTGATACCAGGCCGCGTCGCCGCCGTCCATGTTGCTGTTGGTCTCCCGCATGCCGGTCCTGCCGTCGATCAGCTCGCGGACGATGTCGGCGTGGCCGGCGTGGCGGTTGGTCTCGGCCGTCATGTGCAGCATGATCCGCTGCAGCGTCACCTCGCCGTTGTCGCCCCACCACGCGACGTGGCCCATCGCGTCGAGCGGCAGCGCCTCGATCGTCGCATCGGCGTGCGCCCAGGCGCGACGGTAGAGGCCGATGATGTCCTCGCGTGACTCGTCGGCGGACGCCCACATGTCCGCGTTGGGCTCGGCGCCCTCCTCGTGCCAAGGGAGGATCTCGTCGTGCGGGCGGCCGAAGGTCGAGCCGAAGTAGCCGAGTTCGACACTGGCGAGGTGCTTGACCAGGCCGAGGAGGTTGGTGCCGGTCGGCGTCAGCGGGCGGCGGCTGTCGTACTCGGACAATCCGTCCAGTTTCCAGACGACGGCTTCCCGAGCCGCTTTGAGGTAGCGGTGCAGGTCGTCCTTGGGGTCATTGGGCTTCATGCAGCCGAGTCTTTCATCACCCACCGACAGCAGTAGCGTCCGGGTCGGAGAGCCCGTGACGTCATAATCGGCACATGAAGACGCCACCATCGCAGCCCGGGGCGGAGCGGACTGACGGGTCATCCGTCCGGATCGGTGCTCTCGTTCCGCTGAGCCGGCCCGGCTGGGCCGAGGCGGGCCGGCAGCTGCTCGCCGGACTCGAGCTGGCCGTCCGCGACGTCAATGACGCCGGTGGGATCGTCGGACGACCCCTCGAACTGGTGGTCCGCGACACCGCGGCCGACCCGCAGAAGGCCGCGGCGGCCGTGGACGAATTGGCCGGCCTGGGCGTGGCCGCCCTAGCCGGCGAGTATCACAGCGTCGTCGCCCGCACCGCTGCCACCAGGGCCGACGCCCTCGGCCTGCCGTACCTCTGCTCGTCGGCGGTTCTGGACGCGCTCACCGAACAGCCGACGGAATGGGTCGCGCGCCTCTCCCCGCCGCAGTCCCGCGGTTGGCAGCTCTACGCCGACTTCCTGCTCGGCGCGGGCCACCGGCGCATCGCCGTGGCCGTCCAGCCGAGTGTCTACTGGGCCGCCGGCACCGGCATTCTCCGGGACTACCTCGCCGCACGCGGCGGCGCCGTCGTCGAACTCGACCTGGGCTCGCTCACCCCCGCGGCCGTGTGCGACGAACTCGTCGACCAGGGCGCGACAGCGCTGCTCCTGCTGGTCGGCCACCCGGAGCCGGCCGTGTCGATCGTCCAGGCGGTCCGCCGCGACCAGCGCCTCGCCGAGATCCTGATCGGTGCTCCGGCCGGGCAGCCGGAGTTCGCCGCATGGGCGGCGCTGCTGGGCGACGACGGCGCCGCGGTCCCGTTCCTGCGCTACCTGCCCGAGCACCTCACTCCACTCGGTGCCCGCGTCGACACGGCCCTGCGCGAGCAGTTGGCCCACTCGCCCTCCTTCGTCGCCTTCGAGGGCTATGACACGGTCACCGTCCTCGCCGAGGTGCTGCGTTCCCACGGCACTGACCGGGCGCGCATCGCCGCATCCTGGCCGCGCATCGCGGTCGACGGCACCCGCGGCCGGATCCGGTTCTCCCGCACACCGGGCATCAGCGTGTGGCAATGGGCCGGCACGCCCATCCAGGTGGTGGATCGCGATCCGGCGGCACCCGATCGCTTCCGGATCCTGCACTCAGGCTGAGCTGGTCGTTCTGCCTCGTTTGTCCGGTCTGCCTTCGGGAAGACGCTTGAACATGATCAAATCACTGATACGAGGCGCGGCAGCCGGCGCCGTAGGAACCACCATGCTCAACACGGCGACCTACGGCGACATGGCCTGGCGCGGGCGCGGCAGCAGTGACACCCCGGAGCAGGTGGTGGACGGCCTGGCCGCCCGCGTCGGCCGTCCGGTGCCCGGCAAGGGCGCGGAGCACGACAACCGGCTGACCGCCCTCGGCGCGCTGTCGGGGATCGCGGTGGGGTCGGGCGTGGGCACGGTGATGGGCGGCGTCCGGCGGATCGGGGTGCGGATGCCGCTGTGGCTGGGCGGTGTGGTCACCGGCGCACTGGCCATGGCCGCGACCGACCTGCCCATGGGCGCCCTGGGCGTGAGCGACCCGCGCAGCTGGTCGCGTACGGACTGGATCAGCGACGCACTCCCCCACCTGGCCTACGGCCTCGCCACCTATGCCACCCTGCTCGCCCTGGAGGAGAACTGACATGGGCCTGCGGCGGGACACGCTGCTGCGGTCGGCGCTGCTGGGTGCGGCCGGCGGGGGCCGCAGCCAGAGTCCGCTCGCGGCCGTCGCCCTGACCGTCCCGGCCGGTGAGCGCCACCGTCCCGCCTCCTGGCTCTCCTCGGAACGCGCCACGGGGTTCGCGGTCCTGGCAGCCGTGACGGAGCTGGGCCTGGACAAACTCCCGGTGACGCCCAGCCGGATTTCTGGGGCAGGGCTGATCCCCCGGGTGCTCCTCAGCGGTTGGGCGGCGGCCGCACTGGCTGCCCAGCGGGCCCAGAGCGAGGAGCCGGCCGTCTGGGCGCTTCCCACCGCCGTGGCCGCCGGGACGGCCGTGGTGGCGGCGCTGGCCGGGGCGCGCTGGCGGGCGGCCGTGCACCACAGCCCCGTCCCCGACTGGATCGGCGCCGTAGTCGAGGACGCCGTCGTCCTCGCCCTGGCCGCCGTCGCCTGTCGGCCGCCGAAGGACGCCGTGGCCCAGGAGCCGCGAACCCCTCACCCGGCGCTGGGGACGATCGGCGCGCCGACGTAGTTCGCGGCGAGTTCGGCCGCGGCGGCCGGGGAGGCCGCGATCCGCTCCAACTGGGCCTGCTGCAGCCGGGATTCGAAGGGATCCTGTTCGGGCGCGGTGTGCAGGGTGCTGGTCATGAACCAGGAGAAGTGTTCGGCGCGCCAGACCCGGCGCAGACAGGTGTCGGAGTAGTCGTCCAGGAGTTGCTCCGACCCGGTCTCCAGGAGGTGGGCGAGCGCCCGCGCCAGCACCACCACGTCGGCGACGGCCAGATTGAGGCCCTTGGCCCCGGTCGGCGGCACGATGTGGGCGGCGTCGCCGGCCAGGAACACCCGGCCGTGGCGCATGGGCTCGGTGACCTGACTGCGCATCGGCAGCACCGACTTGGCGGTGATCGGTCCGCGCTGCAGCTTCCAGTCGGTGTCCAGGGCGAAGCGGGCGTCGAGTTCGTCCCAGATCCGTTCGTCCGGCCAGTCGGCGGGGTCGGTGCCGTTGGGGACCTGCAGGTAGAGCCGGCTGACGGTGGGCGAGCGCATACTACCCAGGGCGAAGCCGCGCGGCGAGTGGGCGTAGATCAGTTCCTGGTAGGAGGGCGGCACTTCGGCCAGGATGCCCAGCCAGGAGTACGGATAGGTGCGTTCGAAGCTGCGCCGCAGTTCGGCGGGGAACGCCTCCTTGGCGACGCCGTGGAAGCCGTCGCAGCCCACCACCCAGTCGCAGCTGAGGCTCTGCTCCCGGCCCTGGTGGGTGTAGTGGATCAGCGGACGTCCGGCCCCCGCGCCCTCGACCCCGTGCACCTTCGCCTCGAACAACAGCGGTTTGCCCTCAGCGAGTTGAAGCGCGATCAGATCCTTGACCACCTCGGTCTGGGCGTAGACCGTCACGCTGCGCCCGCCGGTCAGCGAGGGGAAGTCGATGCGGTGGCTGCGGCGGTCGAAGCGCAGCTCGATGCCGTCGTGGACCAGGCCCTCACGGTCCATCCGCTCCCCCGCGCCGCAGGCCCGCAGCACGTCGACAGTGGTCTGCTCCAGGATCCCGGCCCGCTGGCGCCGTTCCACATACGCGCGGTCCTGGCTCTCCAGGACGACGCTGTCGATGCCCGCGTTGTGCAGCAGCCGGGCCAGCAGCAGGCCGGACGGGCCGCCGCCGATGATGCCCACCATGGTGTGATGCTGCATCAGTTCTCCTCCTTCTCTTGCTCGCTGAGGACGCGATCGGCGATCGCGAAGGCGGCGTTGGCGGCCGGGACGCCGCAGTAGATCGCGGTCTGCAGCAGGACCTCCTGGATCTCCTCGCGGCTGAGGCCGTTGCGGAGCCCGGCGCGCACATGCATGGCCAGTTCCTCGTGGTGGCCGCCGGCCACCAGCGCGGTCAGCGTGACGCAGCTGCGGGCCCGGCGGTCCAGGCCGGGCCGGGTCCAGATCTCGCCCCAGGCGTAGCGGGTGATGAAGTCCTGGAACGGGGCGGTGAAGTCGGTGGTCCTGGCGACGGCCCGGTCCACATGGTCACCGCCCAGGACGGCCCGGCGCACGGTCATGCCGGCGGCATGGCGGGCGGCGTCGCCGGTGCTCTCCTGGTGGTCGTTGGCGCTCTCCTGGTGGTGGCTGGTGCCCTCCTGGTGGTCGTTCGCCTGGAGGTGGGCCAGCAGGGCGGCCAGCACCGCCTGCGGCTGCTCCACCCCGGCCAGGTGGGCGGCGGCCGCGATCTCGGTCAGGCTCGCGCCGGGGATGCCGTCGACCAGCTCGCGGGAGTGGGCGGGCGGCGCGGCCGGGTCCTCGCGGCCGGCCACCACCAGGGTCGGGGCGGTGACCCGGTGCAACTCGGGGCGGGCATCGTAGTCGGCCAGGGCGTCGCAGCAGGCGGCGTAGCCGTCCGGGTCCACCGCCCGCAGATCCGCCAGCAAGGTGTCGCCGCCGAAGCCGGGGGTGAACCAGCGGGCCGGGGAGGTGGTGGTGAGCGGCTCGATGCCCTCCTTGCGGACCAGCGCGGCGCGTTCGTGCCAGGCCTCCGGGCCGCCGAAGTGCGCCGAGGAGCAGACCAGGGCCAGCGAACTCACCCGTTCGGGGTGGTGCACCGCGAGCCACAGGCCGACCGCGCCGCCGAGCGAGACGCCCGCGTAGGCGAAGCGTTCGATGCCCAGCCGGTCCGCCAGGGCGAGCACCAGGGTTCCCAGGTCCGCGATGGTGGCGCCGGTGCCGGGCAGCAGGTCGGCGGGCGATCCGCCGTGACCGGGCAGATCCCAGCGCACGGTGCGATAGTGCCTGGCCAGGGCCGGGATCTGGGGGTCCCAGACCGCGGTGGTGGTGCCCAGCGAGGGGCCGAGCAGCAGCGGAGGCGCGGTGCTCGCGCCGTCGATCAGATGGTGCAGCGATGCGTTGGTCATGGTTCCTCGCTGAGGGCGCGGTCCACCAGGGCCCCGCAGGAGCCCAGGTAGTGGGCGGGGTCGGTCAGTTGGCGCAGTCGACCCTTGGACAGCAGTCCGCGCAGGTCCGGTTCGCCGGCCAGGGCCTCGTCGAGGCCCAGGTCCTCCTCGGCGGCGCGGCGGGCAGCCCTGGACAGCGCCTTGGCGGCCTGGTCGCGTCCGATCAGGGCGCCGTAGGCGGCGAGCAGGTGCTCGGTGACGATCAGGCCGTCGCTGCGGTCGAGGTTGGCCCGCATCACATGCGGGTGCACCCGCAGCCCCTGGGTCAGTTCGGCGGCGTCCCTGGCTGCTCCGCCGACCAGGCGCAGGGCCTCGCGCAGCGGCTGCCACTCGGCGTGCCAGGCTCCGGCGGGCCGCTCGTCCTCGGCGACCAGGGAGCCGAACAGGACGGCGGCCAGCGCCGGGACCTGACGGGCCGTTGCCGCGATCATGGTGGCGCGGACCGGGTTGGCCTTGTGCGGCATGGCGGAGGAGCCGCCGCCGCTGCCCTCGCCCAGTTCGCCGATCTCGGTGCGGGACAGGGTCAGCACATCCGCGGCCAGCTTGCCGAGCGCCCCGGCGGTGAAGGCCAGTGCGGCGGCGAGGTCGGCGACCGGGGTGCGCAGGGTGTGCCAGGGCAGGGCGGGCTCGGCGAGCCCGGTCTGCCGGGCGTAGGCGGCGAGCAGCCGCAGCCCGAGCGCGGGGTCCGGCGCGGCGCCGTCGGCCTCGGCGAAGGCGTGGAAGGCCGCCAGGGTGCCGGCCGCGCCGCCGAGTTGGGCCGGCAGGGCGACGCGGGCGGCGGCGAGCCGGGTGTGGGCGTCCAGGACCAGGCTGCGCCAGCCGGCCGCCTTGAGGCCGAAGGTGGTCGGCACCGCGTGCTGGGTCAGGGTGCGTCCCGGCAGCAGGGTGTCGCGGTGCTCGGCGGCGATCCTGGCCAGGGCCTGTGCGGTGCTGGTCAGGTCGGCCAGGGTCAGGTCCAGGGCGCGGGCGGCGACCAGCATCAGCGCGGTGTCGATGATGTCCTGGCTGGTCGTGCCCCGGTGGACGAACTCGGCCGCCTGCTGGTCGCGGGCGGCGACGGCCGCGGTGAGTTCGACCGCCAGCGGGATGACCGGGTTGCCGCCGGAGCGCGCCCGCAGGGCCAGGCCGCGCAGCCGGTCCGCGAGCAGCTCGTCGGCGTACTCGGTGGCGATCACCTCGGTGACCGCGGCAGCGGCCGACGCGGGGGCGAGACCCAGTTCCGCCAGGGCCCGGACCAGCGCGGCCTCGGCTTCCAGCAGGGCCCGCAGCACGGCGGCGTCCCCGGTCGCACCGGCCACGGCCGAGCCGACCGAGCCGGGGGCGAGCAGGCCGACCTCGTCGGGCCGTGGGTGGATCTCACGTGGGTGGATCTCAGTCGAAGACAAGGAACGTCGTCTCCTTCTCCCCTTGCAGGTGGATGTCGAAGCGGTACAGCTTCTCGTCCTCGCGCAGCGCCAGCAGGGACGCGCGCCGGTCCGGCGTGAGCGCGGCGAGCAGCGGGTCCGCGGGCCGCGGGTCGGCGGGCCGCGGGTCTGCGGCCTGCGGGTCGGCGGGCAGCAGCGGGTGGTCCGGCAGGTAGGCGCGGGTGAAGAGGTGGTGCAGCAGCCCGCGGGCGAAGACGCAGACCGACAGGTAGGGGGCCCCGCCCGGCGGCAGGGTGTGCAGGGTGTAGTGGCCGTCCGGGTCGGTGGCCACCCGCCCGAAGCCGGTGAAGTCGACGCCGTTGCGGCCCAGGAAGCCGCCGGTGACCTGGTTCCGGCGCAGCGAGCCGGGACGTCCGGTGCGCGAGCGGTCCGGGGCCGGCTGCCAGAACTCCAGCAGCGCGTCGGGGACCGGTTGGCCCGCGCCGTCGTAGACCTGGCCGTGCACGGTGACGGTGTCGGGGTGGCCGGCCGGCGCGATCTCGCCGCCGCCGGGGAAGGGCAGGGCGTAGCCGTAGAACGGGCCGACGGTCTGCGAGGGGGTGGGGCTGGTGGTCATCGGCCCTCCTCGATCCAGGTCGCGGACGGTCCGTCCAGGACGATGTCCCAGCGGTAGCCCAGCGACCACTCAGGGGTGGACAGGCTGTGGTCGTAGGCCGCCACCAGCCGCTCGCGCGCGGCGGGGTCGGTGACGGACTGCAGGATCGGGTCGTAGCGGAACAGCGGGTCGCCGGGGAAGTACATCTGGGTGACCAGGCGCTGGGTGAAGGCGTCGCCGAACAGCGAGAAGTGGATGTGCGCGGGCCGCCAGGCGTTCTCGTGGTTGCGCCAGGGATAGGCGCCGGGCTTGATCGTGGTGAACGAGTAGCCACCCTGATGATCCGTCAGGCAGCGTCCGGCGCCGGTGAAGTTGGGGTCGAGCGGGGCCGGGTGCTGGTCCCGCTGGTGCGCGTAGCGGCCGGACGCGTTCGCCTGCCACAGCTCCACCAGCTGACCGGCGATCGGCCGCCCGGCGCGGTCCAGCACCCGGCCGGTGACGGTGATCCGCTCGCCGAGCGGCTCCCCCTGGTGCTGCCGGGTCAGGTCCGCGTCCAGTTCGGTGACATCGGTGCTGCCGAAGACCGGGCCGCTGAGCTCCACCGCGTCCGGGTCGTGCACCGGGACCAGGGGCTGCCGGGGGTGGCGCAGCAGGCTGCTGCGGTAGGGGGCGTAGTCCCGGGCGGGGTGGTGCCGGACCGTCCCGGACGCGGCGTAGGCCGCGCTCGCGTCGGCGATCTCGCGGGTGATGTCGTCCTGAGTGAGGGTCATGGGCGGGGTGACCGAGTGGGCCAATGGTTGGATGACTGGGCGGATCAATGGTTGGTTCACTGGTTGGTTCACGGTCGGGCCCTCCTGAGGGGCGTGTCGGTCCGGTCGGTGATCTGCTGCGTGGTGACCCCCGGGGCGGTCTCCACCAGCAGCAGGCCGTCGGGGGTGACGTCCAGGACGCCGAGGTCGGTGATGATGCGGTGCACACAGGCCTGGCCGGTCAGCGGCAGGCTGCAGGTCTGAACGATCTTCGGGGAGCCGTCCTTGGCGGTGTGCTCGGTCAGCACGATGACCCGGCGCGCGCCGTGGACCAGGTCCATCGCCCCGCCCATGCCCTTGACCATCCGGCCGGGGATCATCCAGTTGGCGAGGTCGCCGCGTGCGGAGACCTGCATCGCGCCGAGGATCGCGGTGTCGATGTGGCCGCCGCGGATCATGCCGAAGGACAGCGCGGAGTCGAAGAAGGAGGCGCCGGGAAGGACCGTCACCGTCTCCTTGCCCGCGTTGACCAGATCCGGGTCCACCTGGTCCTCGGTGGGGTAGGGGCCGACGCCCAGGATGCCGTTCTCGGAGTGCAGCACCACGTCCACGCCCTGCGGCAGGAAGTTGGGGACCAGCGTGGGCAGCCCGATCCCGAGGTTGACATAGCTGCCGTCCCGCAGCTCACCCGCGGCGCGGGCCGCCATCTCGTCCCTGCTCCACGCCATCAGCCCCGCACCGTCCTTTTCTCGATTCCCTTGTCGGCGGCCTGGTCGACGCTGAGCGGCACCACCCGCTGGACGAACACGCCAGGCAGGTGGATCTCGTCCGGGTCCAACTCGCCCGGCTCCACCAGTTCCTCGACCTCGGCGACGGTGATCCGGCCGGCCATCGCGGCCAGCGGGTTGAAGTTGCGCGACGCCTTGCGGAACACCAGGTTGCCGTGCCGGTCACCGCGGGCGGCGCGGACCAGGGCGAAGTCGGTGGTGATGCCGTGTTCCAGGACGTACTGCTGTCCGTCGAACTCGCGGATCTCCTTCGCGGGTGAGGCCAGGGCCACGCTGCCGTCGGCGCCGTAGCGCCAGGGCAGGCCGCCGTCGGCGACCTGGGTGCCGACCCCCGCCGGGGTGAAGAAGGCGGGGATGCCGCAGCCCCCGGCGCGCAACCGCTCGGCGAGGGTGCCCTGCGGCACCAGTTCCACTTCCAGCTCGCCCCCCAGGTACTGGCGGGCGAACTCCTTGTTCTCGCCGACATAGCTGCCGGTCACCCGCACGATCCGGCCTGCGGCGAGCAGCAGGCCGAGGCCGGCGCCGTCCACCCCGCAGTTGTTCGACACCACGGCAAGCCTGTCGGCGCCCTGCGCGAACAGCGCCTGGATCAGGGTGTTCGGCACCCCGCTGAGCCCGAAGCCCCCGACCGCGAGCGACGACCCGTCGCCGATGTCGGCGACCGCCTCGGCGGCGGTCGGTCTGACCTTGTCCATGGGGACATCCTTGTCATGCGGCTGTTCGTCTGGTGAACTATATTTCAATTAAGCTTCGCCCGAGAGTCTGCGCCCGGCAGCCGCACGTGTCAACGGTCATGGGCGCAAGATCAGAACCACGGAGAGCCGATGACCCCCGCACCCGCACCCGCCACCGCCGGCGACCCGCCCGCCGAGGCGGTGGCCCCGCTGATCCGCGGTCTCGGCGTGCTGCGCCGGCTCACCGAGGCGGGCGGACGCGAGAGCCAGAGCGAGCTGGCCCGCTCCACCGGCCTGGCCCGTTCCACCGCGGACAGGGTGGTCTCCACCCTGGCGCGCATGGGCTACCTCCGACTGGAGGGCCGCGACGCGGTGCTCACCCCGCACCTGATGGAGCTGGGCAACGCCTACCTCGCCGCTCTGCGACTCCCGGCCCTGCTGGGCCCGCACGCGGACCGGCTGGCCGACCTCCTCGACGAGTCGGTGTCCCTCGCCGTGCCCGACCAGGACGGGCTGCGCTTCGTCCACCAGGCCACCCGCAGACGTGCCCTGTCGCTCAGCTTCCGGATCGGCGACCTGCTCCCGGCCGAGCGCACCGCCCCCGGACCGCTCTTCGCCACCACTTGGACGCCGGCCGACTGGACTCGCTGGCGCGGGCTGCGCGCGGCGGACCCCGAGGACCGCCGCTTCCCGGCGGTGCCACCACCGGTCCCGCCACCGGCCGCGGGCGCGGCTGCGGGCGCGGCTGCGGGCGCGGCTGCGGGCGCCCGCGAGACCTTCCCGGAACGCACGTCCCAGGCCCGGGAGCAGGGCTGGGCGCTCGACGACCAGCTGATCGAGCCCGGCCTGGTGGCCATCGCGCTGCCCGTGCACGACCCCGAGGGCCGGATCGTCGGCGCGGTGAGCGTGGTCAGCCACACCCGGCGGCACAGCGCCACCGGGCTGCGCGAGGTGGCACTGGCTCCGCTGCGGGCCAGCGTCGCGGCCATGGAGCAGGAGCTGCGCCAGCAGCCCCCCGGCCACCCGCCGGCCGGCCCCGCGGCCAGTGGGTCGGCTCCGGTCGGGTCGGCTCCGGCGGAGCCGCTCGCGGGCTGGACCGCGGCGTCCAAGCAGGACCTCGGGCCCGAGTTCGTCGAGTCCCTCGCCCGAGGCCTCACCGTCCTCACCGCGTTCGGCGCCGACCGGAGCGAACTGTCGCTCACCGCCGTCGCCGAGGCCACCGGACTGGCCCGGGCCACCGCGCGCCGGGCGCTGATCACCCTGGAGCACCTGGGCTATGTGAGTGTGCACGGCAGGGCCTTCCGCCCCACCGCGCAGGTGCTGGCCCTGGGCTTCGCGCCACTCACCCAACTGACCCTCCCTCAGATCGCCCAGCCCCACCTCGCCGCCCTGGTCACCCGGGTGCAGGACTCCGCCTCGCTCGCCGTCCTGGCCGGGGACGAGGTCCAGTACACGGCCAGGGTGGCCACCACCCGGATCATGAGCGTCAACATCACCGTGGGCACCAGGTTCCCCGCCCACCCGACCTCCATGGGCCGGGTCCTGCTGGCCGGGCTGCCCGCCGACCGGCAGGCCGCCGTGCTCGCGGGCAGCACGCCCCAGCCGCTCACCGCACACACCGTCACCTCCGCCACCGAGTTGGCCGCTCTGGTCCGCCAGGCCGCGCGCGACGGCTACGCCCTGGTCGACCAGGAACTCGAGGAGGGCCTGCGCTCGATCGCGGTCCCCGTCCGCGACCGCACCGGGCGGACGGTGGCCGCCGTCAACATCGCCACCCACGTCGGCCGCCGCAGCACCGACGAACTCCGCACCCGACTCCTCCCCGCCCTGCGCGAAGCAGCCGCCCGCATCGAGTCCGACCTGAGCACCGCCGGACACTTCGCCCGCATCCCGCTCCAGTAGTGACGTGTAGCGTGCTCGGTCATGGTTGACGACTGGCGGGGCGACCGGATCGGCAGCGCTCTGCGGGGCGCGAACCCGACAGTGATGAGGAGACTGGACGCCGGGTTCGCGGTGATCGGCGATATCCAGTTCCTGCCGGCACGGACCGCCTGGGCGAGGCCGTGGAACGTGTCTGCCGCGCGCCGGACCCGGCGTTCAGGCGGGTGAATCTCGAGATCCTCGACAGCGGCCCCGATGGCCGCTCACCGAGGTGTGCGTCGCCTTCCATGCCGTGATCATCGGCTCGATCAGCGCCCACCGCTCGTCCGTCAAATCGCTCGGGTAGCCCCTTCGCTCACTCACCCTGTCAGCCCAGCACCAACCGACGCGCCGTACGGCGGCATTCCGGCAATCCCACACGATCGAGCGGTCAGAAAGCGGACAGAAGGTCGCGTCTCGCCCTCGAGGGACATCGCCGTCACGTCCATGCAGGTCGAGAGTACGGGCGCCTACGGTGGCAGCTGCGGAATCGGAATACGCGCGCGGGCGCGCTCCGTAGCTGGCATTCTTGTGGGGTCGATATCCCGCGTGCTGCTCATCCTTCTCCGCTCGCCGCGAAAGGTCTTGTGGGCGTGTGTATCAGGGTGGCTGAACGCGACTCTTGTTAGCGTTGAGTTCGGTTCCTCTTCGGTGCCTGATGCGGCCATGGGGGACACAAGGCCAAGGGGGGCCGATGGTGGACGGGCAGTTACGCGTGCCTGCGTTCAGGCGTGGTGGGAGTTGGGCGCGGCGCGGTGTCGCGGCTCTGGTGTCAGTGTTCTGTCTGGTTGCCTGGTTCATGGTCGGTGCGTCGCCGGCGTCGGCCGCCGGCCCGGCGCCGGCCCAGCTGCAGATTCTGTACTCGCCGTCCTTCGACTTCGGCACCGTCAGGGTCGGTGGGTCATCGGCGGGTCAGACGTTCCAGGTCGCCAACGTGGGCGGCGCCGACTCGGGTCCGCTGTCGGTGTCGGTCCAGGGAGCGAACGCCCCCGACTTCGCCTTCGCTGACACCTGTCACGGGGTGGTGTTGCACGAGTTCCACGGCAGCAGCAACGAGGAATGTACGATCACGGTGAACTTCCGGCCGGCTGCTCTCGGCGCGCGCTCGGCCGTGCTGACGGTCTCGGGCAAGCCCGGCGGGACGGCGCAGCTGCCGCTGACGGGTACCGGCGGGACTGCGAAGCTCGTGCCGGGTGCGGCACCGTCGTTCAGGGGAACCCGGGTGGGGGCGACCTCGGACGCGCAGAGCGTCACCTTCGTCAACAACGGTGTCGCGGCCACGGGTCCGGTGTCGCTGGGCTTCGGTGGCGCGAACGTCGCGGACTTCGTCCAGGCGGGCACCACCTGTGGACCGTCGATTCCGGTCGGCGGGCAGTGCACCGTGAGTGTGGTGTTCGCGCCGAAGGCGCTCGGCACGCGTTCGGCGACCCTGACCGCGAGTGCCAACCCGGGCGGCTCGGTGACCGTGGCCTTGACCGGCGACGGCTGGGCGCCGGATGTGGCGGTCGTGCCGGCGAGCTACGACTTCGGCTTCGTACCGGTGGGCACGGCGGCTTCGGTTCCCTTCGACGTCCAGAACAGGGACCAGTTCGCCGTCAACGGGCCGATCACCGTGACGATCAGCGGCCCCGACCAGCGGTTCTTCACCGTCACCTCGCATTGCTCCAGCCCGTTGCCGGCCAACTCCGAGTGTGTCGTGTTCGTGAAATTCCAGCCGACGGCAGTGGGCTCCTTCCGCGCCACGATGACAGTGTCCGGGAACCCCGTCGGCGCGGTGAGCGTCGCGCTGTCCGGCGCCGGTCCGACGCCGGCGCTCCCGGCGCTCAGCCCGGGCAGTGCCGATTTCGGGTCGGTGCCGACCGACGCGCCCTCGGCGCCGGTGACGTTCACCGTCATCAACAAAGGCCAGAGCGCGGCCGGGCCGGTGACCGTCTCGCTGTCCGGACCGAACCCGGGTGACTTCCTGGTCGACGCCAGCACGTGCCCGTCCCTGCCCGGCCAGGGGAGCTGCACCATCACCGTACGCTTCGCGCCGGGCGTCGCCGGCCGTAAATTTGCGACCCTGGTGGTCGCCACCGCCGGTTCCACCCTCCAGGCGTCCCTGGCCGGCAGCGCCTTCGACCGGGCCCAGCTGGCGATCAGCCCTGCCACGACCGACCTGGGATCGGTGCCGGCCGACCAGTCCACGGCCGCGAAGACGTTGACAGTGGTCAACAACGGGCATCTCACATCCGGGCCGGTCTCGGTCGCGGTGACCGGCACCGCCGCCGCGCAATTCGCCATCGACTCGACCGACTGCGGCGCGGCGCTGGCCCCGGGCGCGCGGTGCAGCGTCGTCGTCCACTTCAACGCCGGCGAGACCGGGGGCACGGCGACCGCCACCCTGACGGCGAGCGCGACGCCGGGCGGACCTGCCACCGGAACGCTGCAGGCCCTGACCATCCTGCCGCCGGAGCTGACGTGGACGCAGTCGTCCTACGTCTACAGCGACCCGGCGGGAGGCGTCGCCGACTTCCACGACTTCACTCTCACCAACACCGGTGTGAAGGCGACGGTCTCGTACGACCTGTTGCTGGAGTCCACGGACGGCACCAACATCTCCTCCGTTTTCCGGGTCGTCACCAACACCTGCCCGGCATCGATCCCGCGAGGGGCCTCCTGCACCGTGACCGTCGAGTACGACGCCCCCGGTGACGGATCCGGCCACAGCGCAATCCTGGCGGCCTGCCCAACGGACGTCGCCGGGGTCTGCCCGGACGTGGCCCTGCAGGGAACCCCGGGTGTGTTCACCGCGTCCCTGGCGGTGGCCGCGCCGACCGACTTCGGTCAGGTCCTGACCGGTTCCAGCGGCGCTGACCAGACCGTCACGGTGCGCAACGCCGGCGTCCGGATCGCCTCCGGACCGATCAGCGCCTCGGTGACCGGCCCGAACGCGTCCGACTTCACGGTCGACTCCAGCGGCTGTACGCAGTTGGCCCCGGGCCAGACGTGTCAGGTCAAGGTCCACTTCATGCCGGGCGCGACCGGCGACCGCACCGCGACGCTGAACGTCTCCGCCGATCCCGGCGGCGGCCGGAGACTGGCGCTGCACGGTACCGGGGTCGACGTCGCCGTCACCCCGGCTGCCTACACTTTCCCCCAACAGCCCCAAGGCACCACGTCGGCGCCCGTCGACTTCGTGGTGACCAACGACGGGTCGGCGCCGCTGGCGAACCTCACCGTCACCGGTACGGACCCCTCGGACCTCCCGATCACCGGTGGCAGCTGCCTGAACGCCACGGTTGCGGTCGGGGCGAGCTGCACGGTCTCGGTGGCGTTCAACGGGGGTGCACCGGGGACGTACCGGTCGACGTTCACCGTCACGTATCTGGCTGGGGGCAGCCCGCAGACGTTGACGTTCACGGCCACCGGGACGAGCTGAAGCGAAGCACCTCGACTTCGCGCCACGGTGAAACCTTGTGCAGCAGGTCAGGACTTGATGCCTGACCTGCTGCCAGAGGGCGGAATGAGAGGTTGGATCCGTTCTGTCATCGCCTGAACGTGTGGCCTCGCCGCCTCCAGCAGGTCGCGGGGCTGGCGCCGTGGGGAGGTGACTGCGTGAGATCACCTCGTTTAAGGTACCGAACCGGGCCTGTTCGCCCTGACACGCGACGGGGCAACCTCCCCACTCGGCTAGAGCGAGCTGCCGGCGTCCCCCGCCTGAAGCACGAGAGAGCTCCACCGGACGCTGTCGCGGCCGTGCAGGTCGGGACGTTCGCTCCGGTGAAGCGCCTGCAGGCCGTGCACACCGCCCAGTTCGACCGTCTCAGCAGCGGAGACATCGAACATATGGCGACCATCGGGCACCGGACCGTGGCGCAGATTGACGAAGAACCGACCGCCGGGCACCAGCAGGGCGGCGATCCTGGCCATCGCGCTTCCACGTTCCCCGGCATCCAGGTGCATCCACACCGCAGTGGCAAAGACCGCGTCGAACCGGCTCGTGTGTCGGCCCAGCACCAGGTTCGGAAGGGAGGCGTCCACCCAGTCGATAGCGCTGTCCGCATGGATTCGCTGTCCAAGCGCCCGCAGCTCCGCAGTGGGCTCGACAGCCACGACGCGGTGTCCGCGGGCCGCCAACGCGGCAGCATCGCGCCCGGTCCCTGCGCCCACATCGAGGATGCGGCCAGGCTCGGAAGGAACCAACTGCAGCACGTCGCAGTGAACTTCACCGAAGGTGACGTCCTCGTACTGGATGGCCAGCGCTTCCGCCGCCAAGGCATACCCTGCGGTTCCCCTGACCGGAACGATGCCGTCCCCGGCGAGTGCCAAGTGATCAGTCATGGCCGAAGGCTACCGGGGGCCTCGCACCCACCCGGTCAGGCGGGCTGCCAGAGCTCGATCCGGTTGCCCTCGGGGTCGGTGACCCAGCCGAAGCGACCGACGCCCTCCATGTCCTGGGTCTCCTCAGCCACGTCCGCTCCCTTGGCGCGGAGTTGCGCGAGCATCGCGTCAAGGTCGCGGACCCGGAAGTTGAGCATGGTCTGCTGGGCGGCGGACCCGAAGTAGTCGGTGTCGGACTCGAACGCCGCGAACACCGTCGGCCCGGCCTGCTGACCCCACAGGCCGTGCTCGTCCGCGTCCAGGCCCAGGCAGTCGCGATACCAGGCGCCCAGGGCCGCCGGATCCGCGGCCCGCATGAAGTGTCCACCGATTCCAAGCACACGTTCCATGCCGCCATCCTGCCAGCACGGCGCCCGGGCGCGTGGGCACCACGCCATCGCGGTCGGCCCCATCGCGCAACCGCCCGGCGGACGACGCGAGCCGGGCGGTTGCGCGCTGGGGCCGCTAGTGCGTTGACCGGGTGACTTCGCCGGGTTGTGGGTTATGCGGTGGTGAGGAGGGGGCGTCCGCCCCAGCGGATGCCTTTCTCGCTGCGGATGCGGGCGCGTTCGCGGCGTTGGGCGGCGAGGACGTCGGGGTGGCGGGCGTGGGTGTTGCGCCAGCGCAGGTAGGCGTGCAGGGCCCGGGTCTGGGCGATGTGGTTCGGGTGGTGGGAGTTGGCCAGGGTGAACTGCCGCAGTGGCCCGAAGTGGGCCTCGATCGGGTCGGCCCAGGACGCGTTGGTCGGGGTGAAGCACAGCTCGACCTGCTGCTTCTTCGCCCAGGCCCGGATCTTGGCGCCCTTGTGGGCGGACAGATTGTCCATGATCACGTAGATCGGTGCGCCGTCGGGCTGCGCGGCGCGGATCGACTTGAGTGCGGCCAGGGAGTTCGCGGCGCTCTTGCGGCGGCGGTTGACGCCCCACAGGGTGTCGTGGCCCACCGAGTAGCAGCCGTGGAAGTAGGTCACCCCGTGGGTGCGGTGGTAGGTGGCCGGCAGTCGGTCGGGGTGGCCGGCCGGTGACCAGCTGGCTCCGGCGGTGGGGCGGATGCCGAGGGGTCCGAACTCGTCGAACGCGAAGACGCGCTGCGGTGCGTGCTCCAGGAGGTGCTCGATGCGGTCGAGCTTGGTGTCGTAGTGGGGGTCGGTGGATTCCTTCCAGGTGCTGGTGCGCTGGAAGGTGACGCCGCGTCTGGCCAGCAGGCCTCGCAGGCCCTCGCGTCCCAGGCCGATGGTCCGGCCCGGGACGGTGGGGAGGTAGGCGGCTAATTTGCGCAGGGACCAGCGGGTGAAGGGCTGACCCAGTCGGGCCGGTCGGGTGGTGGCCGTCTGGACGACGAAGTCCTCGTCGTCAGGGCTGAGCTGGCGGGGACGGCCTCCCGCCCACTGAGGGTCCAGTGCGGCCAGGCCGATCTCGTTGAACCGGTGGATGACGTCGCGCACGGTGTCCTCGTCGGCCGCCACGAGCTGGGCGATCACCGGGACCCGGTTCCCTCCGGCCGAGGCCAGCAGCATCATCGCCCGGCGGTAGCGCACCGTGTTCATGGTGCCGCGTCGCACGATCTGCTGCAGCTTCTGACCCTCCTGGTCGGATAACCGACGGACCCTGACTGGCTCTGCCACCACGCCTCCGCGAAGCCGGAACGGATCAGACTGAACAGTCCACCGTCCCACACCCCACCGACCCGGCGAAGTCACCCGGTCAACGCACTAGCTCTGCGGGACGTCGCTGACGAACACCAGGCCGTCGCTGTCGGCCAGGTGGGCCGGGTCGAGTGGGGCGTAGCCGAACCAGGGGGACACCCGGGGTGCGGGCAGCGCACCGCCGAGGGCGGTGGCCAGGCGGCGGGCGTCGAGGACGCAGCGGTCCTCCGGGAGGGCGTAGAGGAGCCCTTCGAGGGTGTCCGGCGGCGGCGTGTGCACTCCCCGGTGCCGGATCGTGCCGAGGGCCGTGGCCACGAAGGCGTAGTCCGCGCCCAGTTGGGCGCTCACCAGCGCACCGGCGCTCCACCACTCCAACCGCTCCCCGCCCATCCGCATCGAGCTCCGCTCCCGCTGGAGATGGGCGTTGTGGGCGTGGACGAGTGCCGGGCCCCTTGCGGCGACGGCGAGCAGGTTGTGGGCCATCATCTGGTCCCGCAGGCCCACCAGCCGGGTCAGCCGGGCCGGCGAGCTGTCGGCCATCCAGTGGTGGTAGCGCAGCAGGCCGGTCGCGGTGCGTCCGTACAGGCGGGCCCGGCCCAGGTGGTCCGGCGAGGTCGCCGCGACCAGGTGCGGGGTCTGCGCGTCCAGCAGCGCCACCATATCGTCGGCGAGCAGTCGCAACTCCCCCGCTTCGGCCGACTGCCCCACGGACCGGGACGGGTCCGTCATCGCGGCGGGATCGGTCCACCGGTCGTCGGCGCCGAGCAGGCGGTCCAGCGTTTCCGAGGTGCAGGGCAGCAGACCGGCGTCCACCCAGGGCACGAGGTGGCCGTGGAGTTCGGTGAGGGCCTGCCGGGGGCTCGCGGCGCCGGTGGTCTCCAGCGGGCCGTCGAAACCGGCGAAGCGCAGCCGCTCGGCCGCGGGCCGGCCGTCGTTGTGGGCGCGCATCCAGCGCACGAGCGCGCGGTTGGCCGCGGAGGCACCCCAGCCGTGGCTGAATCCCTGCTCCATTGCCTGGTCGAGAGTGACCGTGTCCGTGCCCGAGGTGACGTAGTCGTCCACGACCAGGCCCCGCAGGCAGTCGCTCTCGATCGCGATGGTCAAGTAGCCCTCCTGCTCGACGAGTTGTCGGAAGAGCTCGTTGCGCAGCTCCAGCAGCGCGTCCTCGCCATGGGTGGGCTCGCCCAGGGCGAGCAGCCGCGGCCTGCCGGTGAGCAGCCCCATCACGGCGGCAGCGTCGACGGCATGGGCGGCGTCCTTGATGTCAGTAGCCATGGCCTCAACGGTATCGTTGAACCTTCGGTTGAAACTTTTGCACGATATTGGCGGCCGCATGGGGCAAAACCTTCAAAGTGGTGATCGGCTCAGGCCGGTTGATCTGGCGCGCGGGCACGGGCTGTCCACACAGGCGGTCCGGAACTACGAGGAGGCCGGCGTCCTTCCGGCCGCCGGTCGCACACCCCACGGCTACCGCGTCTACACCTCGCTGCACGCGCGGGCCCTGCGCGCGTTTCTCGCCCTGCTGCCCGGCCACGGCCACCGGGCGGCGACGGCGATCATGCAGGCCGTGAACCGGGGCGTGGCCGAGGAGGCGTTCCGCCTCATCGACGAGAGCCACGCCCAGCTCCTCGACGACCGGCGGACCCTCCAGGCCGTGGAGAACGCCCTCCGCGACCTGGGGCCCACGGCAACGCCCGAGCCCGCAACACCCGAGCCCGATGCGGGTCCCGGGCCCGGCGGCATGTTCGTCGGCCCGCTGGCAGGCAGGCTCGGGATCCGCCCCGCGACGCTGCGTGCCTGGGAGCGTGCCGGGCTGGTGCGGCCCCGCCGCGACCCGCGGACCGGGTATCGCGTCTATGACGAGGCCGACGTACGGGACGCCCGGCTGGCCCACCAGCTCAGGCGGGGCGGCTACCTGCTGGAGCAGATCGCCCCGTTGATCGCCCAGGTGCGGGCGGCAGGCGGGCTGGAGCCGCTGGCGGCCGCGCTGGGCGACTGGCACGGCCGGCTGTCCGCCCGCGGGCGGGCGATGCTGACCGGCGCCGCCGAGCTGGACGCGTACCTCCGCGAAAGGACTGCCGCCGGGAGCGAAGACTGTGACCACGCTCTCACATGGACTCCCTGAGGCGAACGCACTTCCCCCCGGGGTCGACACCGTCATGCTGGGGGGCAGGCGACGTGGTCGAGGGGGCTGGCGGATGCAGGATCGACAGGCGTTACGCGACAGGGCGGCCCGGCGGAACGGGACGACAGGACGGGGAGCCGGCCGCCGCAGGGCCCGCGCGCTGCTGCGCGTCACAGCGGCCCTGCTGAAAGCGCTGGCCCTGCTGGCGGCAGCCGTCTTCTTGTTCGCGTTCTGCTATGTCGGTGTCCAGGGTTTCCGGACCAGTCTGGGCCAGGCCGGGACACCAGGGCAGTTCACCGCCAGGACCTGCCACGTCGAGATGACCGGCCCGGACGACAACACTCGCTCGACTCGACCAGCCCTGTCGAGGCGGCAGTAGCACTCGCCCTGGTGTTCGCCTCCCTCGGCGGAGGGGTGTTCCTGGCGACCTGCTCCCTGACGGTGGGTCTGCGGGGCGCGCTGCCCACCCGCTCCGAAGGCTTCCTCGACGCCGTCAGCAAACCTGCCGCACACCTGCTCATTCTGCTCGGCGTCCTGTTCGGCCTCGCCCTCGTGACCAGCGCCATAGCCGCCATCGCCGGCTGAGCCCAGACATCCCCCGGGACCAAACCGGCAGGCGGCAGGCTCCGAACAAGAGTCCGCCCGTCCTGGCAGCGGCGCAGGCGCTGTTCAAGCTGTCCGGCGTGCGCTGGGACATCGTCGGCAGCGAGCACGTGCCACGGAACGGCCCCGGGATCCTGGCCTCGAACCATGTCAGCTTTCTGGACTTCCTCTTCTGCGGCGCGGGCCCGCGCTGAGCGTCGACCGCACGGATTCGCGCGACGCCGTCACCGCCGAAATCCGGCGGCGGACGACGGCGCTGCTGCGCGCGAGTGTGGAGGCGGCGGGCGGGGGCAGCCGCACCGCATGATGACGATGCGGCCTGGTCGCTCCTACCCGCTGGGCGCCACCTACGACGGCTCCGGCACCAACTTCTCCCTGTTCTCCGAGGTCGCCGATCGCGTGGAGCTGGCACTGATCGCCGACGACGGCTCCCAGGAGTGCGTCACCCTCACCGAGGTCGACGGCTACGTCTGGCACGCCTATCTGGAGGGGGTGCACCCGGGCCAGCGCTACGGCTTCCGGGTGCACGGGCCCTACCAGCCCGACCAGGGCCACCGCTGCAACCCCTCCAAACTGCTGCTCGACCCCTACGCCAAAGCGATCGACGGACAGCCGGACGACGACCCGTCCCTCTTCGGCTACCTCTTCGACCAGCCCGAGGAGCCGAACCTCGCGGACAGCCTGGGCCACACCATGCTGTCCGTGGTCACCGACAACACCTTCGACTGGGGCGACGACCGCGCGCCCGACCTCGCCTACCACCACTCGGTGATCTACGAGGCGCACGTCCGCGGCCTGACCCGGACCCACCCCGGACTGCCCGAGGAGATCCGCGGCAGCTACGCCGGCATCGGCCACCCCGCGATCATCGAGCACCTCACCGCGCTGGGAGTCACCGCCATCGAGCTGATGCCGGTGCACCAGTTCGTCCAGGACGGCCATCTGACGGAGCGGGGGCTGTCGAACTACTGGGGCTACAACACCATCGGGTTCTTCGCCCCGCACAACGGCTACTCCTCCTCCGGTTCCCGCGGCGGGCAGGTGACCGAGTTCAAGCAGATGGTCAAGAACCTGCACGCGGCCGGGATCGAGGTCATCCTCGACGTGGTCTACAACCACACCGCCGAGGGCAATGAGCAGGGCCCCACCCTCTCCTTCCGCGGCATCGACAACGACGCCTACTACCGCCTGGTGAACGACGATCCGGCCCACTACTTCGACACCACCGGCACCGGCAACAGCCTGCTGATGCGGCATCCGCACGTACTCCAGCTGATCATGGACTCGCTGCGCTACTGGGTCACCGAGATGCACGTGGACGGCTTCCGGTTCGACCTCGCGGCCACGCTGGCCCGGCAGTTCCACGAGGTCGACAAGCTCTCCGCGTTCTTCGACCTGGTCCAGCAGGACCCGGTGATCAGCCAGGTCAAACTGATCGCCGAACCCTGGGACATCGGCGACGGCGGCTACCAGGTCGGTATGTTCCCGCCGCTGTGGACCGAGTGGAACGGCCGCTACCGGGACACCGTCCGCGACTTCTGGCGCGGCGCCGAGGCCACCCTGCCCGAGTTCGCCTCCAGGATCACCGGCTCCGCCGACCTCTACAAGCACGACCGCCGGCGCCCGCTGGCCAGCATCAACTTCGTCACCGCCCACGACGGCTTCACCCTGCGCGACCTGGTCTCCTACAACGACAAGCACAACGACGCCAACGGCGAGGACGGCAACGACGGCGAGAGCAACAACAGCTCCTGGAACTGCGGTGCCGAAGGAGACACCGACGACCAGGAGGTCCTCGCGCTGCGCGCCCGTCAGCAGCGCAACCTGCTCACCACGCTGCTGCTCTCCCAGGGCGTTCCGATGATCGCCCACGGCGACGAACTCGGCCGGACCCAGCAGGGCAACAACAACGTCTACTGCCAGGACAACGAACTGGCCTGGGTGGACTGGGACCTCGACCAGTCGCAGCGGGAGCTGCTGGACTTCACCCGCGGCCTGGTCCAACTGCGCCAGGCCCACCCGGTGCTGCGCCGCCGCCGCTTCTTCCAAGGCGACATCGACGGCCAGGAAATAGCGGACCTGGCCTGGTTCCTGCCCGACGGCGATCAGATGCAGGACAGCCACTGGCACTGGGAGGAGGCCCGAGCGGTCGCGGTCTTCCTCAACGGCGACGCCATCACCGAACCCGACCAGCGGGGGGACCGGGTCACCGACGACTCCTTCCTGATCATGTTCAACGGCCACCACGAGGCGATCGACTTCCGCCTCCCCGGCAAGGAGTACGGCCGGACCTGGGCCGTCGCCGTCGACACCGACAACCCGCTCGGACCGCTCGGACCGGACGGGGCCGCGGAACTGGACGCCGAGAGCACGGTACGGATCGAGGCCCGGAGCACCCTGGTCCTGATCCGCCGCTGACCGCGATCCGCCGCTGAGCCCCGGTCAGGCGCTCAGGGCGGCCCGCACCAGGTCGCGCAACTCCTCGTCGGGGATGGCGGCGGCAGTAGAAACACGCAGGCGGATGGTCGACCTGCCGGAGAGCAACTCGGGGTGGCGCAGGGTGAATCCTGCGTCACCCCCCTGCTGCCAGCCGTAGAGGGAGACTCCGTGCTGCCAGACGCCGACATGGAGCCGGCGGCGGCCCACCCGGTAGGTGGGGATCCGGTAGGAGAGGGCCACGGTCGCCTCGGGGTGGGCCTCCAGGATCAACCGGTGCAGCCGGTCGAACAGCGGTCGGTGCCCGGCGGCGATGCCGTCGATGTAGTCCTGCACGTCCTGGTCCATGCCTCCATTGTCAGCCCGGAGCGGTCAGCGCGGGCCGGCCTCGTCAGCCGGGCCCGGCCGACTGGCGGTGGCTGCCGCTGAGTCCTCGGCTGAACCGCAGCATCTGGGCCGGGGAGGTGTGCGGCAGATAGGCCCGGCCGATGGCGCTGCCGATCGAGCCGAGCGCCGCCGGGTCGGGGTAGGCCATGTAGAGCGGGTGGTACGCGGGCTGGAACTTGGCCTTGAAGGCCAGCAGCGAGCGGAACCCGTACACCGGCTCCAGCACCCGGCCCGCCACGTCCAGCACCCGTTGCAGCGGGACGGCCTGCTCCCCGCGTTCGATCCGGGCCAGCGGGGCGCCGGACAGGCTGAGGAACTCCGCGCCCTCGTCCTTGAAGCCGAGCGCGGCCGAGGCGATCAGGAACTCCATCACCCCGCGGAAGCCCTCGGCGCTGCGGCGCATGAAGTCCAGGGTCCAGCCGATCGGCTCGCCGTCGCGGTAGCTGGGCAGCCAGCTGGTGACGCCGTGCAGCCGGCCCTCGCCGTCCAGCGCGACCAGGCAGCGCACCCGGGGGTCGTCGAGTTCGTCCAGGCCGCCCAGGGTGAAGCCCATCTCCGGCAGGCCCTTGTCGGCGACCCATTCCTCGGACAGCGCCCGGATCTGCTCCTGGACGTACAGCGGCGCGGTGGGGAAGGTGAACCACTGCGCGGTGATCCCGGCCTTGCCCGCCTTGTTCAGCGCGGTCCGCACGTCCTGCCACTTCTTGCCGGTGAAGGCGAGCTCCGGCAGCGACAGCATGGTGTCCTCGGCGACCTGGACCGCGCTCCAGCCGAGCGCGTCGGTGGCCTCCTTGGCGTCGGCGGTGATGCTGTAGAAGCAGGGGCTCCAGCCCTGGCGGTCGCAGAAGGCGCTGAACTCGGCCACCGCCGGACCCCGCGCCTCCTCCACGCCGTAGGGGTCGCCGAGGGTGAGCGCGATGGAGCCGACCACCCGGTAGGCGACGGCGGCCCGGCCGTCCGCGCTGATCCAGTAGCGGTTCCCGGACCAGGTGGTCATGTAGGACAGCGGCGAGCCGCCCTCGCGCAGCAGCAGCGCCTCGGCGGCGGCCGCGCCCTCGTCCGGCCGCCGGGTCTCGGCCCGGCGGAAGGTGAGCAGCAGGCCGCCCAGGGTGACCAGCCAGAACACCGGCCCGGCGAGCTCGAACAGGGCCTTGGCGACGCCGCCGACCGGGTAGAAGTTGGCCGAACTGCCGCCGCCCAGCAGGGCCAGGTAGGTCGGCGGGACCAGCCGCTTGGGGTAGTCCGCCACCAGGTCGGAGAAGCTGGGCGGCAGCACGAAGTCCGCACGGACGTCGTAGCCGAACTTGATGTAGGCCGCGCCGACCACGACGAAGGTCAGCGCGGTGATGCCGAGCAGCTTCCAGCCGGTCCAGCGCGGGGCCCGCAGGTCGAAGTGGCGCCGGGTCAGCACCAGCACCACGATCACCGCGACCGGGATCAGCAGCAGCAGTCCTGAGTAGACATAGAGCGCGGTGGTGACCGAGGAGTCCGTGGTGGGGTCGTCGTGGAAGCCCTGGAGCGCGATCTGGGTGTAGCGGAAGGTCACCACGGCCAGGGCTGCCTCGAAGACCAGCGCCGCCCACCAGGCCATCCGTCGTCCGCGCCAGAGCCCGATCGCCACCGCCACCAGGATCAGGGCCGGGACCAGCAGGATCAGCACCGAGGGGCTGTCGGCCAGCAGATGGTTGGCGTGCAGTTCGCGGCACTGGTCGGCGTTGGCCGCGGCCCCGGCGCAGGCCCGGGCGATCTCGTCGGGCTCGGGGGGATTGCCGATGAACAGGTCGCGGTAGATGGCCAGCGGACCCGACTGGGAGTCGGTGATCCAGGTGACCGCGGGACCCAGCGCGGCGGTGGCCGCGAACAGGGCCACCAGCACCCTGGTCTCGGCGTGCGAACTGGCCAGCCGCAGTCGTCCCGGCACCCGGCGGATCAGCAGCACCCCGGCCACCAGGCCGAGCAGCGCGGCGCCCATCCGCAGGATGTCCTCGGTGTCCCCGGCGTAGAAGCCGAACAGCAGCACTCCCCCGATCAGCACCAGCCGCAGCCTGCGCCGCCACAGGGTGCCGAGGTCAGCGCTCAGGGCCAGGCCGACCGCGACGATGCCGGCACTGGGGCCGACCGCGAGCATGCCGACGGTGTCCTGCAGCCAGATGTCGCCCGCGGCGGCGCCCAGCTCGATCCCGGCGATGCCCAGCGCCGCGCCGCCGACCTGACCCAGGATCAGCAGCAGGGCGGTGCGCGGGGTGCCGAGCCTGCGCTCGGCGAGCACCAGCAGCAGCACGGCCAGCAGCGTGCTGCCCAGGTAGGCCCAGAGACTGGAGCACCACAGCCCGTAGCTGAGCAGGGTCCACACCCGGCCGCGGGTGAAGCTCGGGGTGCCCGCGCCGATCGCCTTGAGCAGGCTGTCGCTCGGCCCGTGCAGCAGGCTGCCCGAGGCCAGGGCGGTGATCCACAGCACCGCGACCAGGCCCAGCGTCAGCGGCGCCTGCCGCAGCCGGCCGAGTTGCGCGACCGCCACCGCCTGCCAGCGTTGCAGCCTGGTCTCGGGGGCGGAGGAGCTGGGCGGCTGCTCGCCGGAGGCGTGGGCGGTGGTGGTGGCGGTGGTCCCGCTGTCGGGTGCTGTGCTCATGGTTTCCCCGTTCCTGAGCTGAGGCCGGTGTGCTGGGCCAGCCAGGGCAGTTGGGCGACGAGGCCGGCCCGCCACACCGCGAAGCCGTGCCCGCCGGGCAGCAGCAGGAAGTTGGTCGGCATACCGGCCTTGACGCAGGCGGCCTGCACCCGCCGCTGCTGCGGGGTGAAGGTGTGGTCGGTGCTCCCGGCGACCAGGGCGGCGGCGGTGTCGGGGAAGGACTTGCGGGCCAGTACGTCGAGCGGGTTCACCTTGGCGAAGGCGGCGGCGTCACCGCCGAACGCGGCGTCGACGGTCTTGCTGCGGCTGCCCAGCGTGGGCTCGTCCTGGCCGGAGAGGTCCAGGAAGGAGCCGTAGACCTGCGGCGCGTTCACGGCCAGTTGCAGCGAGCAGGTGCCGCCGAAGGAGAGGCCGCCGATGGTACGGGCGGTACGCCCGGTCGCGACCTGCAGGTGCGCGCTGATCCAGTCGGGGACGTCGCGGGCGAGATAGGTCTGCACCTGGGCGATCCGCGAGTCCATGCAGAGGGTGTTGGCGAAGGTGGACCCGAGCGGATCAGCCATCACGATCACCGGCGCCAGGCCCTTGTGGGCGGCGGCGTAGGCGTCCATGGTGGGGGCCAGCTGGCCCGAGTTGATCCAGGCGTCGGTGTCCCCCGGCTGCCCGGGCAGCAGCACCAGCACCGGCAGCAGCGGACGCGGGCTGGTCAGGTACGCGGGCGGCAGGTAGACGTAGCCGTCGCGGGCGGCGAAGTGCGACACCACGCCGGGGATCGCGACGGAGGAGACCGTGCCCTTCGCGGGCATGCCCGCGGGCGGGACCCAGACGTCGGCGATGGTCTTCCCGGCCGGAACGGGCACGGTCGGCTTCTTACTCCTGTCGTCGGCGGTGAGCGCGCCCGGTTTGACCTGCCAGGGGCCGGGGGCGGCCCGCAGGGTCGGGTACTCCTGGTACTGCTGGTTGATCTTCGAACCGGCCAGGGCGACCACCAGCAGCACCGCGACCGCGGCGCCGACCCGTCCCCGGGCACGCAGCCAGGGCATCCTGACCAGCGCCAGGACCAGGGCCAGGATGCCGACCCCGATCCAGACCAGGGTGTTCCGGGGCAGCCCGTCCGGGAACGGCTGCCACCAGTCGTCCACCACCACCCCGAGCAGCCAGGTGAGCAGAGCCGCGAGCAGCAGCGCCAGCGGGGCCCAGCGGAGCCACCAGGCGCGGCGCCGGGACACCAGCAGGAACGCCAGCGAGGCGAAGCCGAGCACGGCGACCAGGGTCGGCACCGCCCCGCTCAGCAGCGACCAGTCGAGCGGACCGGCGGCCTCCACCCATCGACTCATGCACCCTCCTTGCGCCGCGTCCGGCCCGTCCTCCTCCGTCCATCCGACCCCAAGGAGGCCGTCGGCACCCGCGGGGAGAGCACCGCTCTCGACCGGTCGGCGCCCCGAAGCCGCAGCTCAACGCGGCTGCGAGGGGTCCGGGAAGCGGGACGGCCGAAGGGACCGAACGGGGGGCGCGGGGGCTCAGCGCCGAGCGGGTGCCCGCCCGGCCAGGTCCGCGATCAGGGCGGCGATCTCGGGCCACAGCGCGCGGGGCAGGTCGTGGCCCATGCCCTCGAACACGGTGAGCCCGGCACCGGGAACGGCTGCGGCGGTCGCCCGGCCGCCGCTGGGGTCGCACATCAGATCCGCGGCCCCGTGGACCACCAGGGTGGGCACCCGCAGCGCGCCGAGCAGCTCGGTCCGGTCCCCCGAGGCCAGCGACGCCACCGCCTGCCGGGCGATGCCGAGCGGGTCGTAGGCCCGGTCGTAGGAGCGTCCGGCCCGGTCGGCGACCGCGTCCTCGTCGATCGGGAAGCCCGGCGAACCGAGGGCCCGGACCACCCTGAGCATCTGCTCGATCACCTCCTGACGGTTCGTCGGCGGCGTCCCCACCAGCGCCGCCAGCGCCCCGGGCTTGGACTGGCCCACGGCGAGGTCACCGGTGGTGGACATCATCGACGTCAGCGACCGGACCCGGGCCGGGTGTTCGATCGCCACGGTCTGCGCGATCGCACCCCCCATCGAGGCGCCGACCAGGTGGGCGCTGTCCAACCCCAGCGCGTCCAGCAGGCCGACCGCGTCGGCCGCCATATCGGACAGGGTGTAGGAGGCCGAGGACAGGTCGCCGGCGAGCGCCGCCGGCAGATCGGGCACCGGGGCGTCAGGGAAGTGCGACGACAGCCCGCTGTCGCGGTTGTCGAACCGGATCACCTGCAGGCCGCGCGCCGTCAGCTCCGCGCAGAACCCCTCCGGCCAGCCGAGCAGCTGGGTGCCGATCCCCATGATCAGCAGCACCGGCGGCGCCTGGCGGTCACCGAAGCGCTGATAGGCCACCTCGATGCCGGCCGGACCGATGTTCCACACCTTTTCCTCAGCCACCGTCACACCAACTCCTCGATCGGGCAGGAGGCCTGACTCTATCCAAGGGAGCCCGGCAGATACCGGACCCCCGGCGCGGGCGTCCGCGGGGAGGGCCGGACGGGTCCGAGCGGCATACTGGGGGCGTGGCTGCTGCTGAGGGTTCAGGGAATTGGTGACCGGGAGCTATCCGAAGGGGCGGATCCGCCGGGAGGACATCATCACGGCCACCGTCGCGGTGTACGCCGAGGCGGGATACCACGGTTCGTCCCTGCGGGAGATCGCCCGGCGGGTCGGCATCACCCACGCCGGCCTGCTCTACTACTTCCCCACCAAGGAGGCGCTGCTCGCCGCGGTGCTGGAACGGCGCGACGCGGAGGACACCGAGCGCGAGCGCCTCTCCGAGCCGCCCGGGCTCGAAGCCCTGCGCCACCTGGTGGCGCTCGCCGCCCACAACATGCGCCATCCCGGCATCGTCGACCTGTACTCCAGGCTGGCCGCCGAGGCCGTCGCCGCGGACCATCCCGCCCACGACTACTTCGAGCAGCACTACCGGATCGTCCGCCGCTACGCGGTCGACTCCTTCACCGAGCTGGCCGCCCGCGGCGAGCTGCGCGAGGGCGTCGATCCGGGGTGGGCCGGCCTGACCCTGGTCGCGCTGATGGACGGGCTGCAGGTCCAGTGGCTGTCCGACCGCGAGGCGGTGGACCTGGTCGGCTCCCTGCGGTTCTACCTGCAGAACCTGCTCACCGTCCCGCTGGACCAGGGCCTGCCGGAGGGCTGACGAAGGACCTGCTGCGCAGGCTGTCAGCGGTGGCCCTGCGGCCATCCCGCTGCGTCGAACACGGCGATGGGATCCAGGTAGTCGCGCCAGTGCGTCACCTTGCGGTCCTTGACGGTCACCACGGAGACGAAGCGGTTGTCGTACGGTCGGCCGGTCTGGACCGACGTGCCGTGCACCTCGTATTCCAGGACGACCACCGAGGTCTAGTGGCAACGCCGTGTAGTTAGGGCGGCCGGGGCCGTGTCAAGGGTCGCTTGTGAGCATGGTGACGCTGATCGTGGCTTTGTAGGTGGCTCGGTCGATGACGGGTCCGCGTGCGTTGTACTTGGAGATCGCTCGTTTGACGATCCGGTCTTTGGTGCGGACCCGCCGTGCGGGCAGTAGATGAGCCAGCACATGGCGGCCGATGGCTCCGACCAGGTCGATCACGGTCTCGGTTGTGGTGCCCGCGGCCAGGACGAGCTGGTCGCGGGCGGCAGACAGGGCGACGGTGAAGCCGGCCCGGTCCGGGTCGGTGCCAGGGACGCTGTCGGTCGCGTCCGTCATGGCGGTCCGCAGGACCTGATAGGCGACCAGCAGCGCCCAGATCTCCTGCTCGACCCCGGCCGGTGTGCGGGCGCGCAGGACGCGTCCGCCGAGGATTGTGGATTTCAGCTCCGCGTAGGTCGTCTCGACCTCCCAGCGTTCGTGATAGAGCCGTATGAGTTCGGCGGCCGGGTGCGTCGAGGGGTCGGTGAGGGTGGTCAGCAGCCGGTAGTGGCCAGTGCGGACGCCTTTGGAGGTGACGATGCTGATCTCGGCGTCGATGACCCGCACGGTCAGCGCGCCGAGCCGGGCCAGGAACGAGCCGTCGCTGCAGCGGGCCACCGGCGGCAGCCTGCGAGCGGACTTGCACCGCACCAAGAGGTGCGCACCGCTGGCGGCCAAGCGGTTCAGCAGATCGGTGGCGGCGAAGTTCCGGTCGCCCAGCAGTAGCATCCCGGCATGCAGGTCGCCTGCCAGCCGGCCCGCGTACTCCAGCTCGCCGGTGGTGGCCGGGCCGAACGCCGCCCCGATCACCGCCCTGGTTCCACAGGCCACCAATGCCGCCAGCCGGACCTGCGGATAGCCTCCGGAGCCGTTGTTGCACCGCTGCTTGGTGAACAGCGTGAGGTTCGCCGGAGTGTCCGGCACGGGCAACAGCGTGCCGTCGACCGCCACCACCAGCAGCCCGCGCCAGCGGGCCTGGACCGCTGTCGTCGCCACCGGCCCACGTACCAGATCGAACAGCGCCTTCAATGGCGCCGCCCCCAGGCGCTGGCGGGCCTGACGCAATGCGCCGGCGCTCGGCCTGACCGGCGCCGGGCCCGCCAGGCCCGCGCACAGCCGGTCGAAGACCTGCTGATAGCCCAGCCCGGCGAACAACGCCCCGGCCAGCAGGAGATACACGGTCACTCGCGCCGGCAGCAGCCGGACCCGCCGCTGGACCGCCCTCGTCCCCGCCAGTACCTCATCGACCATTTCGAACGGCACGATCCGAGTCAACTCGCCCAGATGGCCCGGCGCGAACGGCCCTACCGCAGCCACGACTTCACAAGGGATGACAGAATCAGCACGCAACGGAGCTCCTGCAGAACAGTGATCTTGGCAGACACGGTTCTAACAGGAGCTCCGTTCATGCATCAGGCGACTTGACACACCAGCCTCATGCCTAACTACACGGCGTTGGGTCTAGTGGTCCCGGTGGACGCGCAGATTGTCCGCGCCGCGCAGCTTCATGTAGTCGCCGTAGTCGCTGTAGAGGTCGATGATCCCTTGCCGCCCCTCGACCTGCCGGGGATACCCCGGCACCGAGATCACGTACTCGAAGACCACGTCCTCGGCGAGGAGGTCGAAGTAGTCCTCCCCGTCGGCCAGGCCGTCCAGCCCCTCCTTGATGATGCGGAAGAACGGACTGTTGGCCCCGAAGGGTGCGTCATCGCCGACGGTCCTGCTCATTTCGCCTCCGCGGTCCAGGCACGGGCGTTGCGTTCGGCGAACTCGCGGAAGGTGGTGGCCGGCCGGCCGGTGACCCTCGCGATGTCGTCGGTGGGCGTGGAGCCGTTGCCGGCGACGATGGCGCCGGTGAGCCAGCGCAGCATCACCGCGTACTCGGCGGGGACGCCTGCGGCGACCGCGCCGCTCAGCCAGGCCTCCTGGTCGATGTCGTTGTAGAAGACGGGTCGACCGCTCACCGAGGCGATGGTGTCCGCGGCCTCGCGGAAGGTGAGGGCCTGCGGGCCGGTCAGCGAGTAGGTGGCACCGGCGTGGGCTTCCGGGGCCAGCAGCGTCTCGGCCGCCACCGCCGCGATGTCCGCCGCGTCGACGAAGGCCTCCTTGCCGCCGCCGCTCGGGGCCGTGATGACCCCGTCGATGACCGGGAGGTGGTCGTCGGTGAAGTTCTGCATCACCCAGGCCGGACGCAGGACGGAGTGCGTGACGGCGCGCCGGGAGGCGAGGTCGGCCTCGACGGCGGCGATGTCGATGCCCGCCGGCGCCTGGTCGGCGTTGTGCGTGCTCAGGAAGGTGACGTGGCGCACCCCGGCGGCCTCGGCGAGGCCCAGGAAACGAGCGACGTCGTCGCTGTACCTGACGCGCAGGACGGGGGTCACCAGGTACAGGCGGTCAACGCCGGCCAGGGCGACCTCGTGGGTGGCCGGGTCGTCCCAGTCGAATCGGACGTCGGCTCCGCGGCGCGCCGCGGTGCGGGTGGTCATTCCTCGTGCGGCGAGCTTCCCGGCCAACAGTGAGCCGGTCCTCCCGGTGCCGCCGAGGATGAGTGCGGTGGATGCTTCGTTGCTCATACCTCGATGATCGGATCGCCGGGCAAGCCAATCCATGCGTATTCCGCTCGATTTCCTATCCGAAGCTCTCGCTGCCTTGACCCCGGCGTTCGTTCCAAACAGTCTGGTGCCATGGACCTTCTGGCTGACCACCTGGTGCGGGCACGCGCCACCGGCGCGGTGTTCGCGCGGACGGTCGCCGAGCCGCCGTGGGGGCTGCGGCTGGGCGGCTCGATCCAGCTCGCGGTCCACACGGTCGTCCGCGGGCGGGGTTACCTGTGGCTGGACACCCCCGGCAACGCTGTGGAGCTCTCACCGGGAACGGTCACGCTGGTACGCGGCGGGCCGAACCACTACATCGGGCACGAGCCGGGCGCCGACTGCCTGGAGCCGGAGGAGTTCCGGATCCGGCACGCCCAGGCCGGCCCGGATGACAACCCGCAGGCCACGGTGTTCCTGTGCGGGGCCTACCAGTTCTCCGGCGAGGTCGGCAGCGGACTGCTGGACGCACTGCCCCGGTCATGACCCTCGCGGCGTCGATCGACGATCCCCTGCGGGACGTGATCACCCTGCTTTCACGTGAGCTGCTCCGCACCGAACCCGCGCAGCAGATTGTGCTGGACCGTCTCCTTGACCTGCTTCTGGTACTGGCGATCCGCAGCGAGTTCCGCCGCAGCGCGACCGCACCACGCTGGTACCGGGCGTCGGCGGACCCGCGGCTGGGCACCGCGCTGCAGGCCATGCACGAGAACGCGGCCCACCCGTGGACGGTCCCCGAACTCGCCGCGGTCAGCAGTCTGTCCCGGGCCGCCTTCGCGCGGGCCTTCCGAGACGCGCTCGGGCAGGCTCCCATGCAGTACCTGACCGAATGGCGGATGACCCTCGCCCGGGAGCACCTGCGCGCGGACGGCCTCACCCTGGCCCAGATCGCCGATACCGTCGGCTACGGTTCGCCCTTCGCCTTCGCCGCGGCCTTCCGCCGCCACCACGGAGATCCGCCCGGAACCTGGCGCAAGCGGGAACGAGCAGCCGCAGAAACGGGACAGCTCACCACGCACCCTGGCTCGTGACCGCGGACAACGGGGCAACGAGCCAGGGCCGCCACCGGCTGTCCGACGCAAATGGTCGGACCCGCCCTACAGCGTCCGCGCGTAGGGATCCCAGTCGACCGGTAGCGCGGGCGGCACGTCCACCGTGCTCTGGACCTGCACCGGTGCGCCGCCGGCGATCGACTCCTCGATCGACTGCATCGCGTCCAGCACGTGGTACGCCAGCTCGCCCGAGGCCCGCTCCGGCACGCCCGACCGGATCGCCCGGCCCAGCTCCAGCAAGCCCGTCCCGCGCGAGGCCGCATGCCCCTCCGGCACCAGCTCGGTGGGCTCCGGCTGACCGAGCAGATGCAGCAGCGTCGACCCGTCGAACCGGTTGGGGTCCGGGAGCACAGCCGTGCCGAGGGTGCCGGCCAGCTCGAAACTGGTGCGCGGCAGCGCCGAGTCGAAGGTCAGCACCAACTGCGCGGAACCGCCCCCGGCGAACTCCAGCAGCGCGGTGACCGTGGTGTCCACCGTGACCGCGAACTCGGTGCCCGCCCGCGGCCCGGAACCGATCACCCGGGTGTCGCGGGCCCGGCCGCCGGTCGCGGTGACCTGGCGGATCGGCCCCAGCGAGTTGACCAGCTGGGTCAGGTAGTACGGGCCCATGTCCAGCAGCGGGCCGCCGCCCTCCTGGAACAGGAACTCGGGCGCCGGATGCCAGCTCTCCGGCCCCGGCGACTGGAACAGCGCCAGCGCGGTCCGCGGCTCGCCGATCCGGCCCGCGTCCACGGCCCGCCGCGCGGTCTGCAGGCCGGCGCCGAGCACGGTGTCCGGGGCGCTGGCCACCCGCAGGCCCAACTCCCCGGCCCGGTCCAGCAGTTTGCGAGCGGCGGAGCGGTCCAGCGCGAGCGGCTTCTCGGTCCAGACGTGCTTGCCCGCCTCCAGCGCGGCGAGATCGACCTCGACATGCGCCGCCGGGATGGTGAGGTTGACGACCAGTTCGATGCCGGAGTCGTCCAGCAGTTCGGCCACCGTGCCGGAGCGCGCCACGCCGTGCGCGGCTGCCTGGGTGGCGGCCCGCTCGGTGTCGAGGTCGGCGACCATCTCCACCCGGACGTCGGGGAAGCTGGAGAGGTTCTGCAGATAGGTCTCGCTGATGACTCCGGCACCGATCACGCCGACCCGGATCGGCCCGGCGGTCACTGCTCCGCGCCGATCAGGAAGGCCCGGCTGGCGGCCAGTCCGGCGAAGATGTCGCCGTCGTAGCGGTCGAACTCGACCACCCGGAGCGCGTTCGGCGCCGCGGCGAGCACCTCGGCCACCGGAACCCGGCCCTGGCCGGCCGGGACCTGGGCGGACGCGTCGGTGGCCAGGCCGCCGTCCTTGACGTGGATCGCCCGGACCCGGTCGCCGAGCCCGCGCAGCAGTGCGGGCGCGTCCGCGCCACCGGCGGTCGCCCAGTAACTGTCGACCTCCAGCACCAGCGCGGGGTCGAGCTGCTCGGCGAACACCTCCAGGGCGCTGCGGTCGCCGATCCGCGACTCCAGCTCCCACCAGTGGTTGTGGTAGCCGACCGTCACGCCGTACTCGGCCGCAACCTTCGCGGCGTCGTTGAGCGCGGTCGCGGTGGCGGTGATGTCCGCCGCGACCTGCCAGTGCGTGGCGTCGACCAGGGGTTCGATGACCACGCCGATGCCGAGCTCGGCCGCCGCGGCGAACACCGCGGCCTGGTCGGCGCCGAGGAGGCTCGCGTGCGCGGTGGGCGCGCTCAGGCCGTTGGCCACAAGACCGGTGCGCAGCGCCGCCAGGTTCTCCACCACCCCGTACGGCTCGACCTGGGTGAAGCCGATGCCGGCCAGCCGGGCGAGGGTGTCGGCGGGGTCCGCCGCGAACGCCTCCCGGACCGAGTACAGCTGCACAGAAATCTGGCTCATCCGTTGCCTCCAAGGGGGTTGGCGGGAAGCGGTGACCCGCCCGCAACATTTCTACCACTCGGTCAGAATCTTAACCAGAGAGCGCTCTCTTTCCTTGTGAGCCCTTGTCAGCGGGCAGGTCTACGGTGGTCCGCATGACTACTCTTCAGAACCGACCAGGCACCGCGCTCCTCGTCATCGACGTGCAGAACGACGTCGTCGCGGGGGCCCACCAGCGCGACGCCGTGGTCGCGAACATCGCCGGCCTGGTCGAGAAGGCGCGGCGGGAGCAGGTGCCCGTGGTCTGGGTCCAGCACTCCGACGACGGTCTCGCCAGGAAGAGCGACGCCTGGCAAATCGTCCCCGAGCTGACTCCGGGGAACGCCGAGCCGCTGGTCGAGAAGAACTACGGCGACTCCTTCGAGGACACCACCCTGGAGACCGTGCTGTCGGGCCTCGGCGTCGGACGGCTCATCGTCGTCGGCGCCCAGACCGACCAGTGCGTCCGCTCGACCCTGCACGGCGCGTTCGCCCGGGGGTACGACGCGACCCTGGTCAGCGACGCCCACACCACGGAGGACCAGAGCGCCTGGGGCGCGCCGACGCCGGATCTGGTGATCGCCCACACCAACCTGTACTGGAGCGGCCAGGCCGCCCCGGGCCGGACGGCGGGGACGGTCACCACCCGGGACGTCGACTTCAGCCCCACCCGCTGAGACGGCTATGACGGGACGGCGTCCTCGGCGTGGTCCTGGCAAGGGGCGTCGAGGGCGTCGGCGAGGTAGACGTCCAACCCGGTGATCCGCAGGATCCGGTGCAGATGCTCGTCGAAGCCGACCAGGTGCAGCCGCACCCCGTCGGTCACGGTGCAGCGCCTGATCCAGATCAGCGCGGACAGCCCCGAGGAGTCGCAGGCCTCCACCCCGCTGAAGTCCAGCGTCAGGCAGTCCGGCGTGGGCACCGCGGCCAGGGCCTCGTCGGCGGCCTGGCGCAGGTCCTCGACGGTCTCGAAGTCGCACGGACCGCTGAGGGCCAGGACGAGGCGTCCGGGGGCGCTCTGCTGGAGGGTGATCGTCAGCGGTTCAATGGTGTTCATCCGTTGTCCTCGGTCGTACGGCTGTGCGGAGTCCTGGTGGCGGTGGCGGTGGTCACCGCGGATCGGCCGGTGTCGATGATGGCCAGGGTGCGGGGGAAGTCGTGCAGCTGGGCGGCGACGGCGTCCAGCGCGGTCAGCAGCGAGCGGGCGGGGACGTTGCGGGCCTCCAGGATGTCCGAGGTCCAGGCGAGGAAGTCGGCCAGGACCTGCGCCCGGTCGACATACAGCGCGGCGATCAGGAAGTCGACCAGGTGGCCGAGGTCCTCGCGGGTGTGCTCGCGCTGCCGCTCGGTGTAGCCGCTCATGGCCGGCAGCCGTTCCTGCAGCCCGGCCATGGCCTGCTCGACGAGTCGCCGCCGGCTGCGGCTCAGCAGGGTGTACTCCTGGTCGACCAGGTGCGGCAGGGTGCGGAAGGGGTCGCCCAGCTCGGGGTAGCTCAGCGCCACCCCCGGCTGCTGCTCCAGCCGCGCCACGGCGCTCTCGGCGTCCGGCGCCCAGGCGTCGGCACCCAGCAGCCGCGCGTAGCGGCCGTCGGCGCCGAAGGCCGCGCCGCCGACCAGCACCGGGACGCCGGCCGCCTGGCAGGCGCTGATGGTGGCGTGGGCGGCGGGCAGCCGGGTGGCCAGGGAGCAGGACAGCGCGACCGCGTCGGGGCCGGTGGCGTGCAGATGGGCGATCAGGTGCGGGGTGGGCACATGGGCGCCGAGGAAGTCCACCTGCCAGCCACGCAGTTTCAGCGTCTCGGCGACCAGCCGGGCCGGCAGCGCGTGCCACTCGCCGTCCACGCAGGCCACGGTGACCCGGCCGCGGCTGCCGGGCACCCGGGCCGCGCGGTGCCGCGACACCACGGCGACGGCACGGTCGCTGATGGCGGTGGCGGCGTGCTCGCGGGCCACCGTGAAGCGCCCGGCGGCCCATTCCGCACCGACCCTGGCCTGGGCCGGGGCGATCACCCGCAGCAGGACCTGTTGCGGCGTCACCCCCGCTTCCAGGGCACGGTGGACCACGTCAGTGGCCAGGTATTCGTCCATGTCGGCGAGTGCGGCGAAGAACTCCTCGCGCCAGTCGCCCAGGGTCCGGGTGTCGATCGCGTAGGCGTGACCGGTCACCTGACCTCCCGTTCGTCGGGGCACCGCCCGGTGCGGTGGCTCATCCGGTGTACCTGCCCCGTCCGCTGCCGTTCACCATGGTCAGATGCGATCCGCGGCGCGGCGCGCCCAGCGCGAGCAGGGCGATGTCGTCGTGCTCGCCGCCGCCCAGCCACTGCGAGGTGACCAGCTCTATCCGCTCCACCACGGCCTCCACCGGCATCCCGGCGCACTCGGCCAGGGCCTCGCGCAGCCGCTCGTCCTCGAACATCTCCCGGCCGCCGGGGCCGCCGCGGGCCTCGGTGACGCCGTCGGAGAACAGCAGGCACATCTCCCCCGGCTCCAGCACGGTGGTGTGGGTGGTGGAGCTGATCTCGGGCACCGCGCCGATCAGGGTGCCGCGGGTGGCGGCCTGTTCGACCGTGCCGTCCGCGCGGATCAGCAGCGGGGCCGGGTGGCCCGCGGAGGTCAGCCGCAGCTCCAGGCGGCCGTTGCCGACCGGGGTCACCCCGGCCAGGACCAGGGTGACGAAACGGGCGTCGCGGTCGTCCAGGAGCGTGGCGTTGAGGAGTTCCAGCAGCTGGCCGTGGCGCGGTTCCAGGCGCCGCAGTGCGGCCACGGTGTTGCGGATCTTGCCGGTCAGGATCGCCGCCGCCGGGCCCTTGCCGCAGACGTCCCCGAGCATCAGCAGGGTCTCGCCCGGGCCCTCGTCCTGGCCCGCGCCGGACAGCGGCAGGTGGACGTCGTAGAAGTCGCCGCCGATCAGGTCCGCGGCCCGGGCGGGCCGGTAGGAGCTGGCCAGGTCGATGCCGTCCAGGCGTTCCATCGGCGGGGGGATCAGCGCGCGCTGCAGGATGCCGGTGGTCTCGGTGCGCTCGGCGTAGAGCACCGCGGCGGAGATGGCGGCGCCGGCCCTGGCGGCGAAGATCCGGGCGAAGAGCTCCTCCTCCTCGTCGAAGCCGGCCTGTCCGGCGCGGCGGAGCAGGATCAGCGCCCCGGCGGACACGCCGTTGCCCGGGAGCGGGGTGACCACCAGCGAGCCGGGCTCGCCGAATCCCTCGGGCAGCAGCCAGGCCGGGGCGAGCGCGGGGTCGACCCAGCGCGAGGGCACTGGCGGGAACCCGGCCAGCGCGTCGCTCAGCCCCGGGACCTGGTCGACGTCCACACTCAGGGTCAGCTCCTCGATCTGCTGCCCGCGCACCAGCCGGGTCACCGCGACCCGGCGGCCCCGGGTGGGGGTCACCAGCACGGCGGCGTCCGCGAGTTGTTCGGCGGCGAGTTCCGCGGTCACCCGCAGGCAGCGGCGCTGGTTCAGCGAGGCCAGCAGCCGCGCCGAGGCCCGTACCAGGAACTGGGTGCGCACCCGCTCGTCGCTCAGCCGCTGGAGCGCCGCGCGCTCCTCGGTGACGTCCGTCAGCAGCCAGCCGGTGCACTCCCCCGGCAGCGGCTGCGCGGTGGCCCGGAACATCCGGCCGCCCACCGTGCCGTCCAGCGCGTCCAGGCCCTGCTCCGCCGCCCGCACCAGCCAGGGCGCCACCACGTCCGCGGTGAAGGCGTCCGTGCTTCCCAGACGCGGGAAGAGCGCTTCGGCGGCCTTGTTGTGCAGCCGCACCCGGGCGGGGTCGCCGGCCAGCACGAGCACCGGCGCCGCGGCGTCGACCAGGGCGCGCAGCAGCGGCGCCCCGATCACCGGGCCCGGGCTCGTCCGGGAGGCGGCGGGCGGTGGAACGGACGGGTTCGGTGCGGGTGGGGAGGACGTCATAAAGGACCACGGGCCCAGCCACGGAGGGCGCCGGGCCGACTCTTTTCTCTGTCTCGACGGCGGACAACAAGTGTTGTCGTGGGGAAACCGTCTCGCGGTGCGACGGATAAGGCAAGCCCGTGCCCGAGTCGCCGGAAGGACACAGACTCTCATGCGAGCTGACCCCCTACCCCGGAAGCCGCAGCGCATTCCCGTCGACCTACATTCAACACCTTTGGCTGGTCAGGGCGTTCACGGTCACTCCGCACCCCGCCCTGCCCTGCCCCAGGGGGTCTCTGGTCAGTGGGTCGCGAGGTGGAGCCGCACCGTCGTGCCGCCCTCGGGGGTGGAGCGGATCTGGACCAGGTCGCAGAGCTGCTGCACCAGCCACAGGCCCCGGCCGCCGTGCTGGTCGACGGTCGGGCGCACCCGGCCGACCAGGGGGTTCTCGATGTAGCCGGCGTCATGGAACTCGCAGACGAAGGTGCCGTCCTGGACCCAGGTGCGCAGCGTGCCCCGGCCCCCTCCGTACTTGGTGCTGTTGGAGGCGACCTCGGTGGCGGCGATCAGCAGCTCCCGCAGCCGGGCGGGGTCCATCCCGTGCTCGGTGGCGCAGCCGGTCACCTTGGCCCGCACCGCCGCCAGCTCGCCGGTGCGGAAGACCAGCTCCTCGGAGGGGTCGCAGGGCGCGGACAGGTCGGCGAAGGCGTAGGGCTCGTCGACGAAGGCCGGGTTGGGGCCGTGGACCCCGTCGGACAGCGCCCGCGGATGACAGCGGCCGGCCGCCTCCAGCACGGCCGGGTCCAGCAGCGTGCTGTCGTACGGGCACAGCAGCCACCAGGCCGGGGACTGCGCGAAGGCGAGGTTCAGCAGCCGCTCGTGGTAGTGCAGCTCCTCCGTCTCGGGGGGAGTGCGCAGGTCCCAGCTGGACTCGCTGATGCCGCGGACCGCGTGCCCGTCGCCGGCCCGCTTGGTGATCCACTCCTGCCAGGCCGGGATCAGCCGCCCCGGGTTGCGGCCGAGCGCGGCGACGTCCACGAAGGTGACCCCGGTGGCCGCCCCGCTGCCCTCCAGCTCGGCGCGCAGCAGCCGCTCCTTGGGCTCGGCGACCGCCACCAGCACCAGCTCGCGGCCGGCCCTGGCGTCGTCGATGAAGGACAGCGCTCCCCGCAGGAACTGGCTCTCGCCCTCGTAGGCGTAGAGCTCGTGCCGGAATCCTGGCTCGGTCATGGCACCAGCTCCACCGGGACCTGCGGGGTGTCGTAGCCGAGCAGGGTCCAGCAGCGGCGCACCGTCTGGTTGGCGCCCTCGATGACGACCTTGCGACCGGGCCGGGCCCGGGCGCAGTCCGCCAGGACCTCCATCCCGGCGGCATCCATCAACTGCAGCTCCTGGCAGCGCAGCCGCACCGTCGCGGACCGGGCCAGCAGCTCGCTCACGGCGGTGCGGAAGACGGCGGCTCCTTCCGCGTCGACCACGCCGCTCACACTCCAGCAGTCCGTTCCGGCACTGAACATCCGAAAATCGGGCCGCATCGACCAGGTGCCCAGCTGCTGCGGATGGGCGCCCACAGCCAGCTCCAAGGATGCCTCGCCGAAGCTGGCCCGGTGGTAGGCGCAGACCAGCAGCGTCCCGGTGTCGGCGACCAGGGCGTCCAGGTCCAGTTCGTGCCGGGCCACCGTCTGCGCGCTGGCCCCGGCCGGCAGCAGCCTGTCCGCCTGCGCGAGCACCCGCAGCGCGCGGAAGCCCTCCCGGCAGGCCGTGTCGGCCTCGCGGCGCAGGGCGTCCGCGTCGAGGAACAGGCCCTGGGCGGCGCCGCCGTGCAGCCGGCGGTCCTCGGCCGCGCCGACCACGAGGACCTTGTCGCCGAACAGGGCGCCGTCGGCCAGAAACGCCCGTGCGATGGACGTGAAGTCGTCACCCTGCTCGACCAGCCAGCACACATGGTCTCCGACGTCGACCAGGTCCAGGGTCGGCAGCGCACGCGTGCCCCTCACCCTGCCTCCTCGGTCGCTCCCGCTGGCACCCTACCCGGTTTCCCCCATTCGGCCGGGGAGTAGCAGGTGGTGGCGCGGGCATACGGCGCTGGCAGGCACCGCTGCCGCTGGAGGAGGACCGGATGACCACGAGTCAGCAGGGCGCCGTCCTGCCGCCCCGCCCCGCCCTCGGCCGGGCCTGGGCGGCGCTGCGCGGGACACCGGTGTCGATGTGGAACGACGACGTCTCCGACTGGGCCGCCGCGCTCACCTACTACGCGATCCTGGCCCTGCTGCCCGCTTTGCTGGTCACCGTCTCGGTAGTCGGCCTGGTCAGCGAGTCGACCACGGACACCCTGGTGGCGCACGTCAGCGCCTGGGCCCCGGCCCAGTCGGGCAGCGCACTGCGGCAGGCCCTGGGCGGGGCCACGGACCGCTCCGCGGCCTGGACCCTGGTCGCCACCGGGGGCGCCAGCGCGCTGTGGTCCGCGTCCAGCTACCTCTCCGTCTTCCGCCGCGCCCTGCACGTGCTGCACGGCGCCGGCGACACCCGGCCGGCCTGGCGCAAGGCCCATCGGATCGTGCTGACGGCCGCCGCGCTGCTGGTCCTGCTCCTGGCCAGCGCGCTGGTGCTGGTACTGACCGGCCCGCTGGCGCAGTCCCTGGGGCACGAGGTCGGGCTCGGCGGGGCCGGCGCCGCCGCCTGGGACCTGGTCAAGTGGCCCACCCTGCTGCTCCTGGTCGCGCTGCTGGTCCTGGTGCTGTTCCGGTCGGGACCGCCCGCGTCACGGGGGCTGCGCCGCTCCCTGCCGGGCGGGGCGCTGGCCGCGCTGCTGTGGCTCACGGCCTCGGCGGCCTTCGCGGGGTACGCGGAGCACTTCGGCTCCTACGGGCAGCTCTACGGCTCGCTGGCGGGGATAGTGGTGTTCCTGGTCTGGCTCTGGGTCTCCAACCTGGCGCTGCTGGCCGGAGCCCAGTTCACCGTCGAACTCGGCCGCGAGGGCTTTCCGCCTGCGGCCGCCGCGGACAGGCACGCGTAACCGGAGCGTGACCACGGGCCGGGCGGACGTGTACGTTGGTAGCACAGTGCATCCGTGCCGGGGAGGGCCCATGACCGTCAGCACCCGCGTGACCGTCAGCACCCGCGTTGCCGCGGACGTCGCCAGGGACACCGCCCGGTACTTCCCACAGCTGGACCTGTCGGATCCGGCCTCGGTCGGCCCCACCGACGCGCGGGCGATGTCGAAGGTCCTGCTCGGACGGCTGGCCGTGCTGGAGCAGGGGACGCACGAGTACCAGTACGTGCGCAACACACCCTGATCGAGCCGAACCTCGCCCTGGTCCGCTTCGCCGCCGCGCGCTTCCGCACCCGCAGCGAGCCGATGGAGGACATCGTCCAGGTCGGCACGATCGGCCTGATCAAGGCCATCGACCGGTTCGACCTCGACCAGGAGGTGGAATTCCCCACCTTCGCCATGCCCACCATCATCGGCGAGATCAAGCGCTTCTTCCGCGACACCAGCTGGGCCGTCCACGTCCCACGACGACTCCAGGAACTGCGGCTCACGCTGGCCCGCGCCACCGACGAGCTGAGTCAGCAGATGGACCGCTCCCCCACCACGGCCGAGTTGGCCGCCCACCTCGAACTCACCGAAGCCGAGGTCCGCGAGGGCCTGCTGGCCGCCAACAGCTACTCGGTCGGCTCCCTCGACGCGGGCGCCACCGGCGGCGACCCCGACGACGGCGGCGCCTCCTTCCTGGACCGCCTGGGCGAGGTCGACCCGCGGCTGGAGGGAGTGGAGAACCTGGAATCCCTCAAGCCGCTGATCGCCCGACTGAGCGACCGCGAAAAGCTGCTGCTGTCGCTGCGCTTCGTCGAGGAGCTGACCCAGTCCGAGATCGGCGTCCAGCTGGGCATCTCGCAGATGCAGGTCTCCCGGCTGCTCTCCCGAGCCGTGGCCAAGCTCCGCGAGCCCCTGCTCCAGGGGGCTTAGAGCCTTCGGGTGACCTGGGCCGGGTGCCGGGTCAGGCGCCGGCCGCTCCGCTGGCGGGGACGGTCAGCAGGATCTCGTGGTCCGGGCCCCGGAGTTCCAGCACGGACGGCGGGATCCGCCCCTCGGTGACGAAGTGGTCGCGGATACGGGCCAGGGCGGCCGGCAGCGCGGCTTCGGTGTCCGCGGACACCGGCCCCTTCTGCAGCCAGTGCACACACAGGGTCCAGGCCTGCCGGCCCTCGCTCCCGGACGGTCGGGTCGGTTCGGCAGCGACGGCGATCCCGTCCAGAACGGCCAGAATGGCCGTCATGTCCTGTGGTTCGATGCGCTCGGGGTCTTGTTCTACCAGTGCTTCGCTCATACACCGCTTCTGCCCTGTCTCGGCGGCCCCATCCGTCCCGCGGAACCACTGACGGGCATACGACAAGGAGACACGGTCATGGTCACTGTCGGCGTTCTCGCCACGTTCGAGGTCAAGCCCGGCACGGAGGAGGAGGTGGCCGCCTTCTTCAAGGAGGGCCTTCCGCTCGTCGAGGCGCAGCCCCGGACCACCGTCTGGTTCGCCTTCCGGCGCGACGACACCAGCTACGGCGCCTTCGCGGCCTTCGCCAACGAGGGGGACAGGGATGCCCTGCTGTCCTCGGGTGGCCCTCAGGTCGCCAAGAAGTACGCCCACATCTTCGCCTCGGCCCCGTCCTTCGACAAGGTCGACGTACTCGAGGCCAGGATCTGGGAAGACGGGGCCTGATCGGGCGTCACCTCACGCGGGGCGGCCCTTCTTTCCACCTTGTGAACACAGAGGCCGTGGTGAAGGGCCCACTCGCATGGAAGCCTGATCATCATTATTAGGAAACTTTCCTGACGACGGCTCTTGACGGGGTGTCATGGACGCTAGTTGACTCTGGCGCGACAAGCAGGGGCACAGGTTCTGGCAGCACTGGTTCCGAAAAATTGGTCCAGACCTTGACCCGGGGCAGCTCTGAGAGTTCAATCTCGACTTGAAGAAAGTATCGCGCCCCTGTTCAACTTGTGAATTCGGGCTGCCCGCTGACGAAACGTCACATGCGGCGGGCCGAGCACTACGGGAGCACCCCCACTTCCGACCCCTTCAGGAGGAATCCCGTGACATGGTCACGTCGAAAAAGGATCCTTGTCACCTCCGTACTGCCCGTGGCAGCGATGGCGATGGCGCTCTCAACCAACCCGGCCTCCCAGGCGGCGGGCAGCTTTCCGGCCCACTACGCAGCCCCCTACCTGCAGATCTCCAGTAGCACCGCAGGTGACATGGCGGCCGACATGAACGCCACCGGGCTGAAGTACTACACGCTGGCCTTCCTCATCCCCAAGTCCGGCTGTACCGCGCAGTGGGAGGACGGCGGCGACTCCGTCGGCGCCTTCACCTCGCAGATCAACGCGCTGAAGTCGGCGGGCGGCAACGTCATCATCTCGGCCGGCGGCGCCGAGGGCGGCGAACTCGCCCAGACCTGCACCTCGGTGAGCAGCCTGACCGCCGCGTACGCCAACATCGTCAACACCTACGGCATCACCCGGCTGGACTTCGACATCGAGGGCGGCACCCTCGACGACTCGGCGTCCAACACCCGGCGCAACCAGGCCCTGGCCGCGCTCCAGGCGCAGAACCCCTCGGTGCAGGTCGACTACACCCTCGCGGTGGACCCGTCCGGTCTGCCGTCCGAGGAGCTCGGCGTGCTGCAGAGCGCCAAGAGCGCGGGCGTCAATGTCAGCGTGGTCAACGTCATGACCATGGACTTCGGTGACGGGCAGAACGCCTACAACGACGCCATCTCGGCCGCCAAGGCCACGGCGTCGCAGCTGGCCAGCCTGTACGGGATCTCGACCTCGGCGGCCTACGCCAAGATCGGGCTCACCCCGATCGCCGGCCAGAACGACGACAACGAGAACTTCACCCAGGCCAACGCCACCTCGCTGGAGAGCTTCGCCGCCACCAACGGCGTCCAGGAGCTGTCCTTCTGGGAGGTCGACGGCTACGACAAGGGCACCGGCTACGCCTACTCGCGGATCTTCAACCAGATCACCGGCGGAACCACCACCCCGCCGACCAGCCCGCCGCCGACGACTCCGCCGCCCACCGGCAGCGGAAAGATCACGGGCTACGGCGGCAAGTGCGTCGACGTGGCGGCCGCGAGCAGCGCCAACGGCACCGCCGTGCAGCTCTACACCTGCAACGGCACCGCAGCGCAGACCTGGAGCGCGACCAGCGGAACGCTGCAGGCCCTGGGCAAGTGCATGGACGTGACGGCCGCCGGAACGGCGAACGGCACCAAGGTGCAGCTCTACGACTGCAACGGGACCGCTGCGCAGCAGTGGACCCACCAGTCGAACGGCGAGTACATCAACACCGGCTCGGGCAAGTGCCTCGACGCCACCGGCCCCAGCTCCGCGGACGGCACCCGACTGCAGATCTGGACCTGTGCGGGCGGCGCCAACCAGCAGTGGAGCCTGCCGAGTTGATCCGTCCGATCGACCGGGAAACCCCGGGCCGCCCTCACCGGCGGTCCGGGGTTTCCCGCGTCAGGGCTGTCCCGACCTGCTCAGCTCAGCGCGAACTTCTGGGCGGCGCTGCCGTTGCAGTCCCAGATCCGCAGCCGGGTGCCATTGGCCGTGGCGCCGTTCGGCGAGTCCAGGCAGCGGCCCGACTGCGGGTTCAGCAGCGAACCGTCGGCCTGCTGCACCCACTTCTGCCCGCCGACACCGTTGCAGTCCCACAGCTCGACCTGGGTGCCCTGCGCCGTGCCGTTGCCGATGATGTCCAGGCAGCGGCCCAGGGTTTCCAGTGAGCTGTTGGCGTTGTGGTACCAGTGCTGGTCGACCGCGTAGGACTGGCAGTCCCACAGCTGCACCGCCGCGCTGTCACCGCCGGTGTCATCGGCTGCGACATCCACGCACGTGGCGCCGGGGCCGATGATCGGGCCGCCGCCGTTGACCGAGAACTTCTGGGCCGCACTGCCGTTGCAGTCGTAGATCTGCAACCGGGTGCCATTGGCGGTGGCGCCGCCGGGTGCGTCCAGGCAGCGGCCGGACTGCGGGTTCAGCAGCGAACCGTCGGCCTGCTGCACCCACTTCTGCCCGCCGACACCGTTGCAGTCCCACAGCTCCACCTGGGCCCCCTGCGCCGTGCCGTTCCCGACGATGTCCAGGCAGCGGCCGAGGGTGCTGAGCGACTTGTCGGCGTTGTGGGTCCAGTGCTGGTCGACCGCGTAGGACTGGCAGCCCCACAGCTGCACCGCCGTTCCGTCACCGCCGGTGTCATCGCCGCTGACATCCACGCACTGCCCGCCGGGACCGGTGATGGTGGCCCCGGTCGCCGTGCTGCCGCCGCTGCTGCCGGAGTACCCGGCCGCGACGATATTGGCCTGCACCGCGCTGTCGGCCGCGTCCGTGGAGTAGCCGGCCGTCATCACGCCCTCGAAGAAGGATCCGATGGACGCGTTGCTGTTGTCCCCGCCGGTGCCCAGCACGATGGACCCCTCCTGGTGCATCGGGGTGTAGCCGTTCGGCGGAAGCGCCCCGCTGTACCAGGTGTTCAGGGCGCCCGACTGCGCGTTCCCGCCCTTGAGCGCGAAGGTGGTCTGGCCGTTGTTCTTGAGCAGCGCCGTGACGAAGGTGCTGGCATTGCCCTGGTTCGCGGTGTTGGAGCCACTGCCCTGGTAGAGCCCGTTCTCCAGGTCGCCGGCCACCCAGGGGCCGATGCCGGTGCACGGCGGGAAGTAGCAGTTGGTGCCCAGATTGACCGCGTCCATATGTCCGTTGCCGGTGTCGGTGACGGCGTGCTCGACATTGCCGTAGTCGAAGCAGCAGCCCGCGTTGACGTGGGTGCCGCTGGCCACCATGTACATGGACTCCGGCTGGCCGTTGGTGGCGATGCCGGTGGTGCTGGAGTCCCGGTAGCCGGTGCCGGCGGTGATGTAGACCCCGTAGACGGAGTGCCCGCCGACGGTCATCGGCAGCGCGGTCGCCGACGCGCCCCGGTCGGCCGCGCCGGCGGTGCCGGCCGGCTCGATCAGCAGGTCGTTGTGCTGGGCCGACTGGTCGTAGATCTTGGTGATGGTGCAGCTGGTGCCGGAACAGAAGGTGTCCTGGGCCGCGGCGTTGGCATAGCCGCCCGCGGCGAGGAGCCCGATGTCGCGGGTGGTGTTGTCCGAGGCCCGGGTGACCTGGTAGAGGCTGCCGTTGTAGCCGGAGTAGAGCGCACGCACCGTGCTGTGCGCGGCGACGCAGGGGGTGCCGGCGGCGCCGTAGATGTCGCACGGCAGCGTACCCGCGGCCTGCGACACCCCGGGGAGGGCGACCAGTACGCCGAGGACGAGCGCCAGCGCCGCACCGGCCGCGAGGAGAGCCCTTCGCCATGGGCCACGTCGTAACCGGTCGCCTGTGGATCCGCTTCTACGCATGGGGGTGCTCCTGGGTGGGGAGGGAGTCCAACGTTGTAACGGACATTGAGGCACTCGGCACCGGGTGCGTCAAGACTCTCCGCGCGATCCCGTCGGCGCGCTGCGGCGGAAGTTTTCGCACCAGCCATCCCACCTGGGATGATGAAGAGGACTGCGCATCTGATGATGGATCAGCTCAGATGGGCCGGAGCCAGGGGTTTCCGACAGCCGACGCTACGGCCGTGGAAGTCCATCGTTGTAACAGGTCAGTAGCCCTGCTTGCCGTAGGCGACGCTGTCGAAGGAGCCGTAGCGGTCATTGGCGTAGCGGACGCCGGCGATGATCGAGTCGACCGGGTCCAGGATGTCCTTGTGCCCGGGCAGCGACCACTCGGCGAAGGTCGGCTTGATGGTCTGGATCAGACCGTAAGTACCCCCGTACAGGGCCTGGTTGCCGTCCCAGTGGTTCTCGGCGCGGGGGTTGCCGCTGGACTCGGTCATCGCACGGGCCTTGATGGCATGGGCGTTGGGGACATGGTCCCCGTGCGCGGCCAGGACGGCGCGGGCCTCGGAGATCCAGCCCTCCAGGTTGTTCGGATAGCTCTTCTGCGCCGGTGCGCGGCCGGCAGCGGTCTTGGCGGGCGCTGCGGCCTTGGCCGCCTTGACCCCAGCCGCCTTGGTCGACCCAGCTGCCTTGGCCTCAGCCGCCTTGGCCGCCGCCGAGCCGGTTATTCGCGCCGGTGCCGCGTGGGCCTGGGCGCTGGGGGCGCCCACCGCCGTGCCCAGCACCACGGTCGAGGCGATCACCAGGTAGGCGGTCAGACCTGCGGGCGTGCGGGACTTGAGCTGCTGCATGACTCTCCTGAGGGATCTACGACGAACACGTCGTCAACGGCCACGACCGCTCGCCGGGTATCTCCCGCAGGCAACAGTCGAGGGGCTCACCGGCCGTGGACTCAGGCCGGTCGCCACGGGCGTGAACTTTTCGCCCGTACATCCACCCTCACACGATCAACGTCGCCGCCCTAGGGACCTTGTGCCCCCATCCCCGCGCCCACCGAACCGGGGCCTCCTGCCCTCCGCGCCACGCCCCGGGCCCAGCGCCGCACCCCCGACTCAGCCCGCGCCGAGGTACGGCGGCAGCGGGGTGCCCGGTGCGAGGTCCTCGGCCGGGACCGGTGTGCCGTGGCCGCGAGTGACCGGGACCACACCGCTCCAGTACGGAAGGGCGAGGTCCTCGGCGTCGTCCACGGGGCCGCCGGTGCGGACCTTGGCGGAGACCTCGTCCAGGTCCAGCCGGATCACCGCGGTCGCGGCCAGTTCCTTGGCGTCGGCGCGGCGGGAGTCCTGCGACCGTCCCGCGACCACCTGCTCCACCAGGGCGTCCAGGGCCTCGGCGCGCTCGGCCGGGTCCACCACCTGGTGCGCGGTGCCGTGGACGACGACCGAGCGGTAGTTGAGCGAGTGGTGGAAGGCGGAGCGGGCCAGGACCAGGCCGTCCACATGGGTCACGGTCAGGCAGACCGCGAGGCCGGGGTCGGCGGCTCCGCGCAGCGGACGGGATCCGGTGGAGCCGTGGAGGTACAGCCGTTCGCCGATCCGGCCGTAGAGCGTGGGGAGCACGACCGGGGCGCCGTCCCGGACGAAGCCGAGGTGGCAGACATAGCCCTCGTCCAGGATCGAGTGAACCAGCTCACGGTCGTAGGAGGCACGCTCCCGACTGCGGGTGGGGACGGTGCGTTCGGTCGGCTGGTAGGCGGCGGTGGCCACAGATTCCCTGCTCTCTATTGAACTAGTGCATAAATATCTTTGCGTTAGAACATTATGACCACCGTTTCGAGGCTCGCTCAAGCCCTTTTGGAGGCGGGTGTGAGTAGACGCACATTGCATTGTCGAATCCACGTTCGCCTGCCTAGCCTGCAGGTTCCGCCGTGGGCGGACCCCGTCGCCGGGACGCCGAGTCCTGTCCGCTCGCCGGCGGGAACCCGAGCACCGAACTCGGACAGGAGCGGGGGAACCAGGTCAGTTGCCGTACCCACGCCCGCACGGGCAGGTGGGTACCGGCTCGGGGTGAAGCCGCTCCCCAGGCGGCCGGGCTTCCTCAGGCCCGAACCCGACAGCTCACCTCGTAGGCGTCACGAGGCCCTGCCATGCCCCTGTCGATCACCCCTGCGCGCTTCGGCGCGATAGCCGGCGCGGCCGCCCTGGCCGCCATCCCGCTCGCGGGAACGGCCAACACGGCCGCCGCGGCCCCCGCGGCCTCCGGCGTCACCCAGGACCGGCTCACCCCCGCCACCATGACCGCCGGCGCCCCCGCCCGCGCGGCCCTCACCGTCCACTCCGGCTCCTGCTTCACGGCCAGGACCCTGGGCGTGGGCGTCCGGGACGCGGCCGGTGCCAACCTGGACTTCCCCGGCTCCGCGTCCAACGTCCGGATCTGCCCCGGCGGCGTCTCGATCACCACCGGCAGCCGCACGCTGTCGGCCGGCAGCTACACCGAGTTCGGTTTCTGGCAGGACGCCTCGGGCGCCTGGCACAACCTCCCCTCCCGGACGCTGACGGTGTCCGCCGCCGTGTCCGCCGCCGCCCCGACCACCACGCCGGCCACACCCGCGCCGACCCCGACGCCGACCCCCACGCCGACCCCGACACCCACCCCCACCGCGCCCGTGACCGGGGCCGCGCCCGTGCCGGGGAAGTCGCTGGCCTGGTCCGACGAGTTCAGCGGACCCATCGCCTGGGGCAGCCGCTGGGTCGGCAGCACCAGCACCGCGTTCCAGTACGGGAGCCACAACCCGAACGACAACAAGCTCGACTGGCTCAGCCCCAACGCCGTGACCGTGGCCGACGGTGTCGCCACCTTCACCGCTACCCCGTCCTCGACCACCCTGGAGAACGGCAAGCAGGCCTGGACCACCGGCCAGCTCACCACCGAGGGCTCGACCCAGGGCTTCCAGGTCAAGACCGGTGACTACGCCGAGGCCCGGGTCAAGCTCCCGTCCGGCACCGGCGCCTGGCCGGCGCTGTGGACCTGGAAGGACGGCAACGGCGAGATCGACTCCTTCGAGTACCACCCGGACAACCCGCACCTGCTGGAGCTGTCCAACCACGTCAACGCCGCCCACGACTACTACACCGACGCCAGTGCCGTCAGCCCGGACAGCTGGGTGACCATCGGCACCTACTACGGCGCCGACTCGGTCGACTGGTACGTCAACGGCACCAAGGTCTACTCGGACCACACCGGCGTCGGCACCGGCTGGTCGGCCTACCTGAACCTCAGCCTCTCGGTCAGCGCCGGGCAGTACCACCCCCCCCTCCGGCACGGCACCGATCAGCTTCGCCGCCGACTACGTCCGGGTCTACCGCTGAGCCGGGAGGCCAATTTTTGGCATATGCCACTCTGATTCCCTGTCACCGCCCGGCCCGCGCCTGTACGTTGGGAGCATGAGCACGGCTGTTCCGGGCGGGAACGCTCCCTGGAGGCGTGCCGGTGATCTGCCCGCCGAGGTCACGGGCTTTGTCGGCCGGGCGGATCAACTTGCCTCGCTGCAGCGGCTGCTGGCGGTTTCTCGGCTGGTCACGCTGACCGGTCCGGGTGGGGTCGGCAAGACCAGGATCGCCCTGCGCGCCCTGCCCGACCTGCGCGGGGCCTATCCCGACGGCGTCTTCCTGGCCGAGCTGTCCGCCCTCAAGGACCCCGACCTGCTGGCCCGGACGGTCTGCGCCGTGCTGGGCCTCCCCGAACAGGCCGCCAGGACCGCCCTGGAGCAGCTCACCGACCACCTGGCCGGACGTACCGTGCTGCTGGTGCTGGACACCTGCGAGCACCTGGTCGACGCCTGCGCCGCGCTGGCCGGACTGCTGCTGCGCAACTGCCCGCAGGTCAGCGTGCTGGCCACGAGCCGACAGCCGCTGGACGTGCCCGGCGAGCACCTGCTGGTCGTCCCGCCGCTGCCGGTGGAGCCGGAAGGCATCGACGGGACCGGCGCGGTCGCGCTGTTCGCCCAGCGGGCTACCGCGGTGATGCCCTCCTTCGTGCTGACCGAGGCCAACCAGCCGGACGTGCTGGCCCTCTGCCGCCGGCTGGACGGCATCCCGCTGGCGATCGAGCTCGCCACGGTCAGGCTGCGGGCACTGCCGCTGGACGAGCTCGCGGTCCGGCTGGAGGACCGGTTCCGGCTGCTCACCGGGGGCCGCAGGACCGCGGTGCCGCGGCACCAGACGCTGCGGACCACCATCGGCTGGAGCCATGACCTCTGCAGCCCGGTCGAACGGCTGGTCTGGGCCCGGCTGTCGGTCTTCGCCGGTACTTTCGACCTGCCGGCCGCCGAACACGTCTGCGCGGGCGGCGGGTTGGCCCGGGGCGAGGTGGTCGAGCAGCTGATCGGCCTGGTCGACAAGTCGGTGGTGCTGCGCCTGGACGACGAGGGCGGCACCCGCTACCGGCTGCTGGACTCCATCCGCGAGTACGGGGTGGAGTGGCTGGCCCGGATCGGCGAGGAGGAGCCGACCCGGGACCGGCACCGCGCCTGGTTCCGATCCCGCTTACTGGAGTTGGAGGAGGCCTTCCCGACCTCCCGGCAGCTCCCGGTGTTCCGTGCCCTGCGCCGGGACCACGGCAATCTTCGGGCCGCCCTGGAGTTCGCGGTGACCCGGCCCGGCGGCGAGCGGCAGGCGCTGGCGATGACGGTCTCCAGCTGGCCGTACTGGATGGCCGCCGGACTGCTCGGCGAGGGCGCCGTCTGGATGGACCGGGCGCTGACCCGGGTGCCGGAACCGGTCCTGGAACGCGGCTGGGGTCTGGCCCGGCACGGCTACCTCGGGGTGTTCCACGGCTCCTCCGCGGTGGAACTCCCTTATCTGGCCGAGGCGGAGGCGATCGGCCGACAGCTCGGCGACGCCCGGCTGACCGCCCACTCGGTGATGTACCAGGGGCTCGCGCTGATGTTCCTCGGCGACGCCGAGCACGCCCGAACCCGCTGTGACGAGGCCCGCGGCCGGCTGTCGGCGCTCGGCGACGACTTCACGCTGACCGTCCTGGACGCCCAGACCGCCTTCATCTGCGCGTTGTCGGGCGAGCCCGCCACCGCGATCGAGCTGTGCAGCCGCGGCCTGCGGGCCATGGAGGCAGAGCCGGAGGAGCGCTGGGTCACCGGCTATCTGCGGGTGCTCCGCGGGCTGGCCGGCTGGGTCCTGGGCGATGTGGACGGCGCCGAGGCCGACGGTCGGGCCGCGCTGGCCTGTGCCTGGAGCCTCGGGGACAGCATCGGCACCGCCTACGCGCTGGACCTGCTGGCCTGGATCGCGGCGGTGCGCGGACGCCACCCCCGGGCGGCCCTGCTGCTGGGCGCGGTGGCCCAGCTCTGGGAGCCCACCGGCACCACCCTCGGCGGTGTGCTCAGCCTCCAGCAGGAGCACCAGCGGACCGAGCAGCAGGTCCGCCGGGTCCTGGGCGCCGAGTCCTACGCGCGGCGGCGGCAGCTCGGCGCGGTCGGACGGGTCGCGGACATCGTCCGGATGGTGCAGGAGGACACCGGCGCCCTGCCCGGACCGCGGGTACGGACGGCCGCCCAGGGGCCGCGCCATGGCGCCGGGGTCGGGGCAGGGGAGCTGACCCCCCGTGAGCGCGAGGTCGCCTCGCTGGTCTCGGACGGCATGTCGAACCGTCAGATCGCCGAGCGGCTGGTGATCTCCAAGCGGACCGCGGACGCCCATGTCGAGCACATCCTGGCGAAACTCGGCGCCGCCTCTCGGGTGGAGATCCACTCCCTGATCGCCGGGCGCCGGGAGCGCGGAGCGCGCTGACCGTACCGCGGTTGATCTCCCACCAGGGTGGGCATTGATCAGTAGTTCCCCATCCACTGAACCCCAACAGGCCGAACCCAGGGCGGAATTGATGACGGTCACCGCCGCGACCACGGCCGGCGCGGCCCCGCCCGCGCCCGCCCCGGCGCACGCCCCCGGCCCGGGCGCCACCGCACCGCGGACCCCCGCCCCGAGGCGGCTGCGGCGGGTCCTGGTCGCCCTGGTGCTGTGCACGGCGGCGTTGTGGGGCACGCTGGAATTCGCGCTCGGCGGCGCCCACTCCGCCGTCTCGGCCGCCGAGTCCCGCGCCGTTCCGGCGATCGTCGACACCTCGCAGGTCGCCTACTACCTCGCCGACGCGGACCGGGTCGCGGCCGGGAGCTTCGCCTCGGGGACGGTCCGGCTCAGCGGCCCCGGCCAGCGCTACCAGGACGACCTCAAGTCGGCGAACCAGGCGCTGGAGCGGGCCGCCCAGGACGATGCCACCGGGTCGGCCGGCAGCGCCCAACTCCAGTCCATTGAGGGCCTGTTGGTCGAATACACCAGCCGGATCGAACAGGCTCACGCGGCCCAGGGCCAGGGCGCCCTGGGCTCCGCCTACCTGAGCTACGCCTCCAGCCTGATGCACGACCCGGCCACCGGGATCCTGGCCGAGGTGACGCAGTTGCAGGCCGCCGACCAGCAGCAACTGCTCCGGCAGCGGCACAGCGGCTGGCTGTCGGCAGCGGCGCTGATCGGGGTGCTCGTCCCCGCCCCGGTGGCGCTGGTCCTGCTGATCGGCACCCAGCGGTTCCTGAGCCGGCACTTCCAGCGCCGGCTCAACCCGTGCCTGCTGGCCGCCTCGCTGCTGCTGACCGCGCTGGTCGGCTGGACGGTCGGGGAGACCCTGCACAGCGACCATGCCTTCAGCGCCGCCACCGGGACCGAACTCCCCCGGCTGACCGACTCCTGGCAGGCCCGCACCCTGGTCTGGGAGGCCTCCGGCAGCGACGCGCTGGCGTTGGTCCGCACCACCCAGGGGCAGGCCTTCAGCTCCGGCTTCGCCGGATTCAGCTCCCCGCTGGCCGCCCTGCTGGACAGAGATCCGGGCACCGCCGCCGCCCACCCCGAGCAACCGGACGCCACCGTGCGCGCACACCTCCAGCGGTTCACCGCGGCCGACGCCGAGCTGCGACAGCAGGCCGCCGCACACAGCCCCGGCACCGTCGCCACCGCGGTCGGCCCCGGCCCGACCCAACTGGTCGGCGCGGCCACCGCGCTCGACGCCGACCTGGCCCCGGTCACCGGTCTGCACCAGCAGCGGCTGACCGCCGCCGAGGTCTCGGCCCGCTCCGACCTGGGGCTCGGCACCGCGCTGCCGCTGCTGTGCGCGGCGATCGCGGCGCTCTGCCTGGGCGGACTGTGGCCCAGGATCGACGAGTACCGGGCCGCGCGATGAGCCGGCCCTGGACCAGCAGGCCCTGGGCCCGGGCCTGCCTGGCCTTCGCACTGCTCGCCCTGCCCGGCCTCACCGCCTGCGGCAGCGGCAGCCCGCAGCAGGTCGTCCATGTCCTCGGCACCTGGACCGGCAGCGAGCAGGACTCCTTCCTGGCCATGGTCGCGCCGTTCGAGCAGCAGACCGGGATCAAGGTCGACTACCAGGGCTCCCGCGACTCCGACACCATCCTGGCCGACCAGGTCGGCAACGGCACCCCGCCCGACCTCGCCGTCCTGTCCAGCCCCGGCAAACTCGTGCAGTACGCCCGGGCCGGTCAACTTGCGCCGCTGGACGGCACCTTGGACCTAGCGGCGATGAATCGTCAGTACGGCCCCAACTGGGTGCAGTTGGGCGCTGTGGACGGCAAGCAGTACGCCGTCATCGTCAAGGCCTCGCTCAAGAGCCTGCTCTGGTACTCCCCCGCGTCCCTTGCCGCGAAGGGCCTGCGTCCGCCCGGCGACTGGAGCCAACTGCAGGCGCTGGACCAGCAGATCACCCGGGCCCACGGCACGCCCTGGTGCATCGGCCTGGAATCCAGCTCCACCTCCGGCTGGCCCGGCACCGACTGGCTGGAGGACATCGTGCTGGCCCAGTCCGGGCCTGCCGTCTACGACCAGTGGGCCACCGGAAAGCTGGCCTGGAGCTCACCCCGGATCAAACTGGCGTGGCAGACCTGGGGAGCCCTGATCGGCGCCGGGAGCGCGGTCCACGGCGGCACCGGCAGCATGCTGCTCACCGACTTCGGCACCGCGGGCGCCCCGCTGTTCGCCCGTCCCGCCGGGTGCTACCTGGAGCACGCGGGATCCTTCATCACCGACTACTACCAGCAGGACGACCCGCACCTCAAGGCCGACCAGGACTACGACTTCACCCCCTTCCCCAGCATCGACCCGGCCTTCAAGGGCGACGAGGAAGTGGCCGCGGACCTGCTGGGGATGTTCCACTCCACCCCGGCCGCCCAGCGGCTGCTGGCCTACCTCACCACACCGCAGGCGCAGCGGATCTGGGTGGCCCGCGGCGGGGCGCTGAGCCCCAACCGCGAGGTCCCGGCCGCCGCCTATCCCGACGCCGACTCCCGGCGGCTCGGACAGCTCCTGGTGAACGCCAAAACGGTGCGGTTCGACGCCTCCGACCTGATGCCGGACACCCTGCAGAACGCCTTCTACCAGGCGGTCCTCTCCTACGCCAATGACCCCTCGCAGCTCGACACCCTGCTCGCCGACCTGGACCGGGTCCGCACCACCGTCTACTGACGTGCTGGAGAGCCGAGGTGCTGCTCACCCGCCGGGATCGCCGACGGGGTGGTCGCTGTGCCCTCCCCGGGCACACCGGGGGCAGCGTGCTCTACCTGGTGGACCAGCGCTCCTGCTTCACCGGCGACAGCTTCCACTGATCCCGGACGGCACGGGAACTGCGGCCCCGGGCCGTCGACTTCAGTGCGGTGCGCTGGTGACGGGCGCCGGGGCCGGGCGGAACTCCAGCTCCCGGTCGTCCATCGGCTCGCGGAACAGGGTCACGTCCTTGCGGTAGTGCTGCAGCAGCCGCCAGGGGGCCCGGTCGCCCTGCAGCGGCAGGGCGGCGCGGGAGCGCTCGAAGTAGCCGGAGGTCATCTCGATCAGCGGCGAGGTGGCCATCGGCTCGCTCGGCAGCCTCGGGGTGACCACCGCGTGTCCCCGCTGCCGCATCGCGTGCAGCAGCCGGGCGACGTAGGAGGAGACCAGGTCGACCTTGAGGGTCCAGGAGGCGTTGGTGTAGCCGATGGCGAAGGCCAGGTTGGGGATCCCGTCGAGCATCATCCCCTTGTAGGCCACGTGCTCGGGGACGGCGACCGGCTCGCCGTCGACGGTCAGCTCGATGCCGCCGAGCGGGAGCAGGTTCAGACCGGTCGCGGTGACCACCACGTCCGCCTCCAGCGTCCGGCCGGAGCGCAGCCGCAGGCCGGTGGCGGTGAAGGCCTCGATCCGGTCCGTCACCACCTCGGCCCGGCCGGAGCTGATCGCCGCGAACAGGTCGCCGTCGGGGACCAGGCACATCCGCTGGTCCCAGGGCTGGTAGGCCGGGTTGAAGTGGGTGTCCACGTCGTAGCCGGCCGGCAGCCGCCGGATCGCGCCGCTGCGGAGCAGCGCCCGCATCCGGGCCGGGTACCTGCGGCACAGCCGGTAGAGCGCGGTCGCCGCCAGCACGTTCTTCCGGCGCACGGCCCGGTACGCCCGGCGCGCGGGCAGCACCCGGCGCAGCAGGTTCGCGACCGGGTCGCGGGCCGGCAGCGTCAGCACGAACGAGGGCGACCGCTGCAGCATGGTGACCTGCGCGGCGGTCTCGGCGAGGGCCGGGACCAGGGTGACCGCGGTGGCCCCGCTGCCGATGACGACGACCCGACGGCCGGTGACGTCCAGGTCCGGCGGCCAGTGCTGCGGGTGCACCACCGTCCCGGTGAAGTCCTCGCGTCCCGGCCAGTCCGGGGTGTAGCCCTGGTCGTAGCGGTAGTAGCCCGAGCAGAGGTAGAGGAAGCGGCAGCCGCGGGTGGTCCTGGCGCCGGTTTCGGTGTCCTCGACCGTCACGGTCCAGCGGGCGTCCTGGCCGGACCAGTCGGCCCGGACCACCCGGGCGTGGTAGCTGATCCGCTGCTCCACCCCGTACTCGGCGGCGGTCTCCCGGACGTAGCGCAGGATGTCGTCGCCGTCGGCGATCGACTGGGCCCCCGGCCAGGGGCGGAACACATAGCCGAGGGTGAACATGTCGGAGTCCGAGCGGACGCCGGGGTAGCGGAACTGGTCCCAGGTCCCGCCGCTGGCCCCGCGCGCCTCGACGATGGCGTAGCTGGTGCCAGGGGCCTGCCGCTGCAGGTGGACGGCGGCGCCGATCCCGGACAGGCCCGCGCCCACGATGAGCACGTCCGAGTCCATCGGGAGCCGCGGGTCCGGCTCCGGCGCGGGGGCGTCCGGGGTACGTGCGGATGGCGTGGTCACGGTGGTCCCCCGAGTGCTGTCGGTTCGGTCGGGCGCATGGTGAGGATGGCACCGCCGGAGGGGCTGTGCAACAGTTCCGCCAGATGTAGCATCCGTCGCACCAGCGGCCCACGGCCGCGGTGGCGGCACGCCGGAGCAGTGGCGTCCGCGCCCTGCCAAGGGAAGGTCCCCGATGACCACGCTCGTCACCCCCGGCAACGCCTCCGACGTCGACGACGGTCCCGCGATCGCGGAGCTGCACCGGCTGCACGCACTGCAGCGCAAGGCCTTCCTGGCCGCCCCCTACCCCGGCGCGGCGGAGCGCAAGGAGCAGCTGACGGCGCTGGCGGGCATGGTGCTGGGCCACCGCGAGGAGATCCGGGCAGCGCTCAGCGCCGACTTCGGGGCGCATCCGGAGCTGTTCTCCGACCTGGTCGAGGTGCTCGGCATCGCCGGCCGCGCGGTCGCCGCGATCGAGCAGCTGGACCAGTGGATGGCCGAGGACGAGCGGGCCGTCGACCCGGCGCTGTTCGGCACGGCCCGGGCCGGGATCCGCTTCCAGCCCAAGGGCGTGATCGGCGTCATCGTCCCGTGGAACTTCCCGTTCGACCTGTCGCTCGGCCCGCTGGTCGAGATCCTGGCCGCGGGCAACCGGGCTGTCGTCAAGCCCTCGGACTACACCCCCGCCTGCGCCGAGCTGCTGCGGCGGATGCTCGCCGAGACCTTCCCCGAGGACCGGGTCGCGGTGGCGGTCGGCGGTCTGACGCTGGCCAGGGAGTTCCCCACGCTGCGCTGGGACCACCTGCTCTACACCGGCAGCCCGGCGATCGGACGCGAGGTCGCCCTGGCCGCCGCGGAGAACCTGGTGCCGGTGACGCTGGAGCTCGGCGGCAAGTGCCCGGCCGTGCTGACGGCCGACAGCGTCGACGCCGCGAGTGTGCGCGGGGTGGTCGGCACCAAGCTCATCAAGAACGGCCAGATGTGCATCTCGGTGGACTACGCCCTGGTCCCGAGGGCGCAGCTGGACGACTTCGTCGCGCACGCCGAGCAGTATCTGACGCAGGAGCTGCCGGACTACGCGTCCTCGCCGGACTGCACCGGCATCATCACCCAGCGGCACCTGGAGCGGATCCTGGCGATGGTCGAGGAGGCCCGCGCGGCCGGGGCCCGGGTGGTCCGGCTGGGCGGCGAGGGCGACCCGGCGACCCGGCGGCTGCCGCTGGTACTGGTGGTCGACCCGCCGCCGGAGCTGCGGATCATGCAGGAGGAGATCTTCGGCCCGATCCTGCCGGTCATCCCCTACGACGACCTGGACCAGGCGCTGGCCTGGATCAACGCCGGGGAGCGCCCGCTGGGACTGTATGTCTTCAGCAAGGACCCGCGGGTCGCCGAGCACGTACTGCGGCAGACCACCTCGGGCGGCGCCTGCGTGAATGTCTGCGCCGTCCAGGGCGCGCTGCCGTCGCTGGGCTTCGGCGGCATCGGGCAGAGCGGCAGCGGACGGCACCACGGGATCGAGGGGTTCCGGGAGTTCTCCAACCCCCGGGGCGTGGTGGTGCGCGGCACCGGCGACCTGGCCGACGCCTTCCTGCCGCCGTACGGACCGCTGCTGCAGGGCATCGTGGACAGCGTCCTCGGCGGCGCGGAGCCGGCTGCGGCGGAGCAGACTGCGGCACCGGAGCAGGCCGCCGCGCCGGGCAGCGACTGACGGGGGCCCGGTGCACAACGACCGCTCGGTGCGCCTCGCCGCGCAGTGGGTGCAGGACGGCCGGCGCCTGGACATGCAGGGCCTCGCGGACGAGCTGGGCCTCTCCCGGGCGACCCTGTTCCGGCACGTCGGCGGCCGCGAGGCGCTGCTGGGCCAGGCCCTGTGGGTCCTCACCCGGCAGACCCTGGACACCGCCACGCAGTGGTGGGAGGTCCGGCGGCCGCCCGGGGCGCTGCACACCTCCGGCACCGGCCGCCGCTTCAACGCGCTGGTCTCCCGGTCCCCCGGCCTGCGCAAACTGCTGGACGAGGAGCCGGTGCCGACCCTGCGGGTGCTCACCGACCCGCGCGGCCAGGTGCAGCCGGGAATCGTGGACTTCTTCGAGGCACTGCTGCGCCGCGACATGGCGGACTACGGCCTGGTCCCGCTGATCGAACCCGGGGCCCTGGCCTACGCACTGGTCAGACTGGGGGAATCCTTCCTCTACGCGGACGTGCTGGCGGCGCGGCAGCCCGACGTCGCCACCGCCGACCGGCTGCAGCAGGCCCTGGTCGAGGGAACCGCGCCGAACCCCGTTAGGCCCAGTCCGACTGGCCGGATCGGATCCGGTCACCCAGGCTGAAGGAGCGCTGCTGCACGCAGCGCGCCGGGCCTCACCGCCGCGGCCGTGCGGAAGTCCCCGCGTCCTCCCCCCCGAGGCGGGGACTTCCGCTCTTTCACATCCGTTTCGGGCGATGACTGCGCGCGGCGCAGGGAGTCTCCTTTCTGTACGGCTCTGACGGCACAGACGGAGACAGGCGGACCGATGACAGAACTGCGCGACATCCTGGAGCAGCACGTCGGCGACGGCGCGGCGCCGGGGGCGGTGGGCCTGGTGGCCCGGGGCGACCGGGTGGAGGTGCAGGCGGTCGGATCGGTCGACGTCGACGGCACCGCCCCGATGGCCGAGGACTCGATCTTCCGGGTCGCCTCGCTCACCAAGCCGATCACCGCGGCGGCGGTGCTGATGCTGGTCGAGGACGGCCGGATCGCCCTGGACGACCCGGTCGGGAAGTGGCTGCCGGAACTGGCGTCGCCGAGCGTGGTGCGCACCCCAGGCTCCCCCGTGGAGGACGTGGTCCCGGCCGCCCGGCCGATCACCGTGTTCGACCTGCTGACCTTCCGGGCCGGCTACGGCTTCCCTGCCGACTTCTCGCTGCCCGCGGTCGGGCTGCTGTTCAGCGAGCTGAAGCAGGGGCCGCCGGAGCCGCAGCAGATCGCGGCCCCGGACGCGTGGATGGCGGCGCTGGCGCGCATCCCGCTGCTGCACCAGCCCGGCGAGGCCTGGCTGTACAACACCTGCTCCGACATCCTGGGCGTGCTGATCGCCAGGGTCTCCGGCAGCCCACTGCCCGCGTTCCTGGCCGAGCGGCTGTTCGAACCGCTGGGCATGGCCGACACCGGGTTCGCGGTTCCGGCGGCCGAGCTCGACCGGTTCACCAGCTACTACCGCCCCGAGCCCACGGGCGGGATCCGGCTCGCGGACGCCCCCGACGGGCAGTGGACCAGCCTGCCGCCCTTCCCCTCGGCCGGTGGCGGCCTGGTCTCGACCGCGGGCGATCTGCATGCCTTCGGCCGGATGCTGCTCGCCGAGGGTTCCGTCGACGGCCGCTCCCTGCTGTCGGCCGCCTCGGTCCGGCAGATGACCACCGACCAGCTGACCCCGGCCCAGCGCGAGGCCGGCGCGCTGTTCCTGGAGGGCCAGGGCTGGGGGTTCGGCGGCTCGGTCGACGTGGCGGCCGTCGACCCCTGGAACGTCCCGGGACGCTACGGCTGGGTCGGCGGCACCGGCACGGCGGCGCATGTCACCGCGTCCACCGGCGCGGTCGCCATCCTGCTCACCCAGCTGGAGCTGTCCGGACCGACCCCGCCGCTGGTGATGCGCGACTTCTGGCGGTACGCGGCCCAGGCCTGACCCGGGCACGGAGCCCGCCCTCAGGCCGCGGCCCGGCGCGGAGCCGAGCTGGTCCACGCGAAGAGCGCGGCCAGCAGGCTGATCCCGGCGGCGATCAGCAGCGCCAGGTGGTAGCCGTGCAGCGTGGCGTCGGCCTGGCTGTGGTGGGCCTGCAGCTGGGTGGTGGTCGCCGAGGCGGAGACCGTCACCAGGACCGCCAGCCCCAGCGCGCCGCCGATCTGCCGGGACACGCTCAGCAGCCCGGAGGCCAGCCCCGCGTCCTGGTGCGGCACCCCCGCCGTGGCGGCGAGGGTGACCGGCAGGATGGAGATGCTGAATCCGGCGCCGACGACCAGGGTCGGCAGCAGCACATGGGCGAGGTAGGCCGGATCCGCAGGGAGCCGGGTGAGCCAGAGCAGCCCGGCGGTGGCGACCACCATGCCGTACACCGGCAGGTGCCGGATGCCGGCCACCACCAGGCGGCGGCTGAGCAGGGCCCCGCCGCCCAGGACCGCGCTCATCGGCAGCATGGCGAGACCGGCCCGCAGGGCGCTGTAGCCGAGCAGCTGCTGCAGGTAGAGCGAGAGGAAGAACAGCGTCGCGGTCATGGTGGCGCCCAGGCAGAGCATGACCAGGTTGGCCGTGCTCAGCTTGCGCAGCCGGAAGATGCTCAGCCGCACCAGCGGGTCGGCGGTCCTGGCCTCGATCAGCAGGAAGCCGGCCAGCAGCGCCACCGCCGCGACCAGAGCGGTGATCACGGCGGCCGAGGACCAGCCCTGTTCGGTCGCCTGGGAGATGCCGTAGACCAGGGCGCCGATCCCGGCGGTCACGGTGAACGCCCCGGGCAGGTCCAGCGGCACCCGGCGGCCTTCCGGACGGGCCGAGGGCAGCAGGGACACCGCGACGGCGACGATCAGGGCGATTCCGACCGGCACGTTCACAAACAGCACCCAGCGCCAGTTCAGCAGGTCGGTGAGGACCCCGCCCAGCACCACGCCGACCGCGGCCGCGGCCGAGGCGGCGGCGCCCCAGATGCCGAGCGCGCGGGAGCGCTGGTGGCCCTCGGGGTGGGTGACCGTGATCAGGCTCAGGCTGGCCGGGGCGAGCGCGGCGGCGCCGATGCCCTGCGCGGCCCGGGCCGCGAGCAGCATCGTCCCGTTCTCGGCCAGTCCGCCGACCAGGCTGGCGACGGTGAACACCACCAGGCCGGCCTGGAGCACGGTCCTGCGGCCGAACAGGTCCCCGGCCCTGGCGGCGAGCAGCAGCAGGCCGCCGAAGGTGAGCAGGTAGGCGTCGACCACCCACTGCTGCTGGCTGGTCGACAGCCCCAGGTCGGCCCGCATGGCCGGGAGCGCGACATTCACGATCGCGGTGTCCAGGACCACCATGAACTGGGCCACGCAGGCGATGGCCACCACGATGCCCAGCGGCAGATGGGGACGGAAAACGGCCGGCACCGGCGGTGCGGAGAGGGTGGATCGGGCTGTGGTCACGCTAGACTCCCTACGGACTTGAACTTAGTTCATGTTGAACTTAGTTCAGGTTAGGTATGCCTAACTCAACCTGTCAAGGCGATACGGTCAAGGCGATACGGAGGAGACAAACCTGTGCGACTGAACCGCACCGACGTGCTCGAAGCAGCCATGACCCTGCTCGACGCCGAGGGCCTGGAACGCCTGACCATGCGCCGGCTGGCCACCTCGCTGAAGGTGCAGCCGGGCGCGCTCTACTGGCACTTCGCGGACAAGCAGGCCCTGCTCGACGCCATGGCCGAGCGACTGCTGGCCGACGTCGGCCAGGTGGACCCGCCGGGGAGCTGGGACCAGCAGGTCGCGACGCTGGCCCAGCAGGTGCGGGCCGCGCTGCTGTCCCACCGCGACGGGGCCCGACTGCTGGCCGGGACCTTTGTCGCCCAGCCGAACACCATGCGCACCGGTGAGGCCTTCCTGCGCGCGCTGCGCGCGGCCGGCGTCCCGGACGGCGAGACCGGGATGACCTCCTTCGCCCTGCTGTACTACATCCTCGGCCACACCATCGAGGAGCAGGCCAGGGACGAACTCGTCGCCACCGGCGGCTGGCAGCAGCAGCTCGACGAACTGGACGGGGTCGGCTTCCCCGACATCGCCCGGGAGCTCACCTCGATGGACAGCAGCACCGGCGACCAGCGGTTCCAGCACGGCCTGGGCCTTTTCCTCGACGGCATCCGCCACCAGTTGGCAGCCCGCAGCGACTCGTAGGACCTATGTTGGGCACACCGCAGTGCGACTCCGAGAGGCAGGCATGGCTCGTTCAGAACAGGTGGTGGGGGTCGACCGGCTGCTCGCCTTCGGCGACGCGGTCTTCGCCATCGCCATCACCCTGCTGACCCTCGACCTGACCGTTCCTGACGGCCTGTCCACGAGCGATTTCAACAAGGCGATGCGGACCGCGCTGCCCAGCATCGGCATCTACGTGCTGACCTTCGCCGTCATCGGCGCGCTGTGGCTGGCCCACCACGGCCTGTTCCGCCTGGTCGGCAGCCTCGACGGCTGGCTGGTCCGGCTCGACCTGGCGTTTCTGGCGGTGATCGCCGCGCTCCCCTTCCCGGCCCGGCTGCTCAGCGAGTACGGCTCGACCCCACTGGGGACCTCCGTCTACGCGGCAGCCATCGCCCTGGCCTCCGCGCTGACCTCGGCGATGGCGTTCCGGCTGATGAGGGACCCGACCCTGCGGGCCAAGGAGATCACCCGCGGCCGCGTGGTGGTGGCGATGCAGCGGGCGGGCGCCATCACGGTGGTCTTCGGCACCTCGATCCCGGTCTCGCTGCTCTCCCCCGACGGGGCGAAGTACTGGTGGCTGCTCGCCGTCCCGCTGCGCTGGCGGCTGGACCGCGACGAGGACAAACCCCTCCGCTTCGGCCGCCGGCCCGCGGAGCAGCACCCCGCGGAGCAGCCCGCGGCCGACTCCTAGCCGAGGTGACATGGCACTCGAGATGATCCCGGACCGACCTGGCCGGGAAGTCGCGTTCGAGCCGCTCCTGGACACGTTGATGGCGCTCTTCGCTCCGGACTGGGTGCTGCCGGACAACATGGTCGGTGAGCACCCGCACCACCGCTGCGAGGTCAAGCGCTGGCAGCTCGGCCAAGCGGCGGAGGCAGACCCTGAGCTGACGCGCCGACATGCGGACCTCCTCATCCGCGCCGTCGTGCACGATCAGTGCCGCAGTGGCATCAATCAGCTGATCCGACCGCTGGCCACCGCCCTCGGACACCGCTGGGTCCAGGAACAGCTGATCCACAGCGTGGGCAGTGGCTCCGACGCGCAGCAGGTCGGCGCAACCATGGCCTGGTACTGGGCCCACCCATCGCTCAGGTACGCGTCCGTGGACGATATGAGGAACTGCGTGCCCACCCCGGACAGCAAGGCGGCAGCGGACGCCCTGTCGGATCTCCGCAGCCGCTTCCGCAATGCCGTCCTGGCCGCGTTCCTGGCCTGTGAAGACCCGGAGACACGTCAGGACCTCTCCATGCGGATCTCTCTCGATCCGTCCTTCTACCCCGCCGACCTCCAGGCCGACCATCAGCGGGCCAAGCACATCATCCTGGCCGCCCCCCACCACTACCGCTGGCTGCTCCAACGCTCAGAGCAGGGCTGATCGCGGAGATCAGGGCCTCGGGTCAGGGCGGAAGGGCAGGCGGTCGAAGACGATGCGGAGGTGGGTGATCCTGCCGTCGCGGACGGTCACGCTCTCGGCGCCGGGGGCGCTCACGCGGGCCAACACCCAGCCTGCGTTCACCCGCTACCTCGCCGCCCCCGGCGACTCGCACGGCCACCCGGCCGGGCTGCTGGTGCTCACCCTCGCCGGCGACCGCCTCAGCGCCCTCACCCTCTTCCTCGACCTCGACCAGGAACTGCCGACCCGCTTCGGCCTGCCGGCGTCACTGGCGATGTGACCGCGTGTCCGCCGGTGTGCAGGACGGCGAACAGCCCGCGCACCCGGCTGCCGTCCGGCAGCTGCCAGGGGCCGGCGACATGGCCGGTGGCCTCCGGGGAAGGGCCGGCCCGGTGTCCGGGGCCGGACGCAACACCCGGGGCAGACGGAGGACCGCACCCTGCGGCAGCCTCAGTTCCGTGCCCTCCGAATGGTCGACGGCGACGGTGGCGGTGAAGTCGGCGGAGGCGGAGGCGGAGGCCGCGGTGCCGGCGGGGCCGGTGGCGGGGCCGTCACCGGCGTAGGAGCGGGTGACCTCGTGGTCCGGGGTGTGGCTGATGTCGCGGTCCTGGGCCTGCACCCGGCCCTCGATCAGCGCCAGCAACTGGGCGACCAGCACCGGGTCGTGGCAGCCGTCGTAGGCCCAGCGGCGGCCCAGCAGCCCGTGCTCCATGGTGCCGACGAGGGCGTGTTCGGCCCCGGCGAGCGGGGCGCCGCGATAGGTGAGCGGCACCAGGTAGGTGGTCGGCCGGCTGCCCGAGGTATCGGTGACCGCCATGAACTCGATCCCCACCTCACCCTCCGGGTCGTCCAGCCGGAAGCCGCCGGCCTTGGCCAGCTCCGGCTCCCCCGCACCGCCGACGTACCACGCCCGGGAGGGCAGCCAGGAGGTGAGCAGCTCCAGCTTGGACGGCGTGACGGCGATGCGGTGGATGACGGCCATGCGCAAATTTTAGACCGACGCCGGTTCGCGCCAGGTCTGCTCCTCGTCGAGGAGCCGGGTGGCGATCCGGTCCACGGCCTGGTCGAGCTGGCGGCGGTGGCTGGGGTCGGTGCCGTCCCAGCCGTCCAGCTGGCTGCCGAGCCAGCTGCGCCAGGCCTCGAAGACCCGGTCCACCTCGGCCCGGCCACCGGGGCTCAGCGAGAGCTGCCCCTGGTCCAGTTGGGCGTAGCCGGCCCGGGCCACCCCCTCGAAGGCGGGTTCCAGCACCTCCGGCGGCATCCGGTGGGCCCGGGCGACGTCGTCCAGGGACACCTGGCCCTCGCCCCGGGTGCGCCAGTGGATCTGGCCCAGGGCCCAGGCCTGACCCGGCGTCAGGGCCGTGCCGGAGGCGGCCATCACCCGCTGCGCGGTCTGCGGCCCCGCCTTGCGCAGGGCCCGGCCGACCGCGCGCTCCAGCTGCGCGTCGGCGTCCGCGCCGTCCGGGGCCGAGAAGCCGTCGCCCATGTCGGAGGCGCCGGCCCTGGAGCTGTCCCGCAGCGGGACCTCCTTCAGGAAGAAGGCGACCACCAGGCCGAGCAGGGCGATCGGGACCACCCACTGGAAGACGAAGTTGATGGTGTCGGCATAGGCGTCGATGATGGGCGCCGCCTGCGCCGGGGGCAGCGCGTGCAGGGCCTTGGGCTGAGCGCGGCGGCCGGTGGGATGCCGGGGTGGGCGGCCAGGGCCTTGGCCAGGTTGGGCCCGAACTGGTTGGCGTAGAGGGTGCCGAAGACCGCGGTGCCCACCGAGCTGCCCAGGGTGCGGAAGAAGGTGACGCCCGAGGTGGCGGTGCCCATCTCGTGGTAGGCCACGGTGTTCTGCACGGCGATGGTCAGCACCTGCATCGCCGAGCCGATGCCCAGGCCGAGGATCAGCATGTAGAGCGACTCGAGCCAGATGCCGGTACCGCGTCCCATGGTCGACATCAGGAACAGCCCCAGCGCCATGACCGCGGTCCCGACGATCGGGAAGATCTTGTAGCGGCCGGTGCGCCCGACCACCACGCCGGAGACCAGTGAGGTGCCCAGCAGCCCGACCACCATCGGCAGGGTGCGCACCCCGGACATGGTGGCCGAGACCCCGTCCACGTATTGGAGGTAGGTCGGCAGGTAGGTCATCGCGCCGAGCATGGCGAAGCCGACGATGAAGCTGAGCACGGAGCAGACCGTGAACACCGGGTTGCGGAACAGGTGCATCGGCAGGGTCGGCTCGGGCGCCCGGAGCTCGACGAAGACGAACGCGGTCAGCAGCACCACCGCGCCGACGAACAGTCCGATGATGGTGGCCGAGCCCCAGGCGTACTCGTTGCCGCCCCAGGACAGCCCCAGCACCAGGGCCGAGGCGCCCACCGCGACCAGGGCGATCCCGGCGTAGTCGATCACCGGCTTCGCCGCCGACCTGACCGAGGGGATGTTGCGGGCCGTCATCGCCAGCATCACGATGGCGACCGGGACGTTGACGTAGAAGCACCAGCGCCAGGACAGGTGGTCGGTGAACAGCCCGCCCAGGGTCGGGCCGAGCACCGTGGTCACCCCGAAGACCGCGCCCAGGGCGCCCTGGTACTTGCCGCGCTCCCGGAGCGGGATCACGTCCGCGATCAGCGCCTGCGCGGTGACCATCAGACCGCCGCCGCCGATGCCCTGCACCGCGCGGGCGGCGATCAGCATCAGCATCGAGTTCGACAGGCCGGCCACCACGGAGCCGCCGACGAAGACGATGGCGCTGATCTGGAACACGATCCGGCGTCCGAACAGGTCGCCGAACTTGCCGACCAGCACCGTGGAGACCGTCTCGGCCAGCAGATAGGCCGTCACCACCCAGGACATGTGCCCGCTGCCGCCCAGGTCGCCGACGATGGTGGGCAGCGCGGTGGAGACGATCGTCTGGTCCAGCGCGGCCAGCAGCATCCCCAGCAGGATCGTGACGAAGACCACGTTCATCTGACGACGGCTCAACACCGCGCGCCCGGAGGCCGGCGCGGCAGCTACGACGGTACTCATCCGGCACCTGTTCCTCAGCGAGAACACGACTGTGCCTACATTAGGGACCTTCCGCCCGAACCGCGCCGGTACAACACGCAGGTTCCGACCCGCACGCGCAAAGCGTTCAGAGCGTCGGCGGCCGCAGCACATAGCCGATGCCGCGCAGGGTGTGGATCAGCCGGGGGCTGCCGTCCGCCCCGGAGTCGACCTTGCGGCGCAGGTAGGAGATGTAGGACTCGACGATGGTGAGGTCGCCGTCGAAGTCGTAGGACCAGACGTGGTCCAGGATCTGCTTCTTGGTCACCACCCGGCCGCTGTTGCTCATCAGGTAGTCCAGGAGCTTGAACTCGGTGGGCGACAGGTCGACCGGGCGGCCGGCCCGCAGGGCCTGGTGGCCGACCGGGTCGAGTTCCAGGTCGGCCACCGTGAGCCGGTCCGGCGCCAGCGCGGCGGTGCGGCGCAGGATCGCCCGGATCCTGGCGACCAGCTCCTCCAGGTTGAAGGGCTTGGTGAGGTAGTCGTCGCAGCCCGCCCTGAGCGCGCTGAGCCTGTCCTCGGCCCCCGCCCCGCGCGGTGAGGAAGACCACAGGACCGGGTCGGGACGCAGCCGCAGCCGGCGCAGGAAGGTGAAGCCGTCCATGTCGGACAGCACCAGGTCGAGCAGCACCAGGTCCGGGTGCTCGCGGACGACGGCCTGCGCCGCCTCGGCCCCGGTCGCCGCCGAGCAGACCCGGAAACCGGCGAACCGCAGCGCGGCGGACAGGAGTTCGCGGAGGGTGGGTTCCTCGTCGACGACCAGCAGGGTGGCCTGGGGAAGCGGCGCGGCGGTTACCCGCCGCTGCGGAAGGGCCTTCATGGGCCACAGCGTGGCCCGGCTTGCTATCGATGCCTGGGACGAACCTGGGAGTTCGCCGGGAACCGGATCGGTCGGCCGGAACGCTCCGGTCAGGGCAAACCCGCTGATTCCCGGAGCCGGTGGCAGGCCGCGGCACCGGGTCACAGGGTCCGGGCAGGTTGCGTCCAGGGCATCCCTACACCTGTGCGGTTGAGTCCGGTCATGACCACACGCATCAGCCGAAGGACCGCCGCCCGCGGCGCGGCCACCACCGGGCTCCTCGCCGCAGCGCTGCTTCTCGCCGGGTGCTCCTCGAGTTCGGGCAGTACCACCGCCGGCAGCCCGGCCGGAGCCGCGTCCAGCGCCCCGGCCGGTTTCACCCAGTACACCGACTGCCTGAAGTCCCACGGGGTGACCGTGCCCAGCGGCGGCCCCGGCGGCGGCAGGCCCAGTGGACAGCCGGGCGGACGGCCCAGCGGCGCCACCGGCGTCCGTCCCAGCGGCGGCTACGGCGGGGGCGGCTTCGGGGGCGGGTCGGCGGACCCCAGCCAGGCGGCGGCGATGCAGGCCTGTGCCTCGCTGCGGCCCGCGGGCCAGGGCGGTCCCGGCGGCGGGGCCTCCGGCAGTTCCGCGCTGACCGCCTTCATCGGCTGCATGAAGGACAACGGCGTGACCGTGACCGCCCAGCAGGTGGCGTCGCTGGCGTCGAGCACCGACACCAAGACGGTGGCCGCGCTCAAGGTCTGCAAGCCGCTGATGCCCACCGGCGGTCCCGGCGCCGCGCCGAGCGCGACCCCGTCCCCCTGACCGTCCCGGCCGGCTCCCCCCGGCTGGCTCCCCGGCCGCCGACTCCCAGCGAATCGATAAGGTCCTGCCAGCGCACTCAGATGCTGGACGGGGCCGCAGACGCCGGACGCGCACCCAGCTGCCGGACGGTCAGGCCGGCGGCCCCGGGAGCCGGCGGTCGATCTCGAAGGCGAGGCTCAGTTCGGCGATGCCCCGGGGGTCGGTGAGGGAGCGTCCGGTGTGCTCCTCCAGTCGGCGCAGCCGGTGCCGGACCGTGTTGGGGTGGCAGAACAGCGCGCCGGCTGCCTGCTCGGCCGAGCCGCCGCTGTCGAGCCAGGCGCCGAAGGTCTCCAGCAGCTGGGCGCGACGGCCCGGCGGGATCGGGTCCAGGGCGGCGAGGATGCCGTGGGCGACCCGCTGCATCAGCTCCGGCGCCCCGGCGGCGGCCACCGCCAGCGGGTCGCGGTCGAAGAGGGTGACCCGCTGGCCCTCGAACGCGCCGCGCAGGGCGATCCTGGCCAGTCGCAGCGAGGCGGCGGTGTCCCTGAGGTCGTCGTAGGGCGGGCTGATCCCGACACAGCCGCTGCTGCCTGCGCCGAGCACCCCGGCCAGCCGGTCCAGCGCCGAGCCGAGGCCGGCACCGGACGCCGAGCCGGAGCCGAGGCCGCCGACGGACGCCGAGCCGGAGCCGGACGCGGGCCCGGGCAGCCGGGCGATGCCGACCTCGACGTCGTGCAGCAGCCGCCAGGCCGAGGCCGTGCCGATGGCTCTGAGCGCCGCCTCGGCCTGCGGCAGCGCATGCCGCCCGATGTCCGGGACCTGTGCGGCGATCACCACATAGGGCCCCCGCGGCGGGATCCCCAGGATGCCGGCCGCGTCCCAGATGTTGGTGTCCGCCAGCCGGCCCTCCAGCAGCGCCTGGACCAGGGCCGACCGCTCCTGCTCCCGGCTGAGCACCTGGGCGGTGAGCTCCTCGCGGTAGCCCTCGGCCATGTACTGGGTGTAGGTGTCCAGCACCAGCCACATCTCGGAGGCGGCCCGGACGGTGACCTCGGCCGGCACCCCGCTCTGCGCGGCCGTCTCGGCCAGGCACTCCCAGAGGTAGCGGGCGGCGACCCGGTACGCCTCCATCACCGCCGTCAGCGGCACGCCCGCCCTGGCCCGCTGCCTGCCGTTCTCACGCGACTCGGGCGAGGTCAGCGCGGGGACCCGGCCGATCGGTCCGAAGACGAAGTGGATGTTGTCCAGGCAGGTGAGGCGCAGCTCCTCGGCGCTGACCACCGCGTCCGTCCGGTAGACCGGCACCGCCTCCCGGATCCGGGCCACCAGCGCGTCGGCGAGCGGGTCCGCCGCCAGCAGCATCCGCGCACCCAGGTCGGCCACCTGCCGGCCGACCTCGTCCTGCGATGACTGTTTCACAGGCCAATACTAACGAAGCTCCATGGCCTGCGCGGGCGGCTGCATTGTTGCTGGGAACAATCCCAGCGGCTTCGCCGTGTCCGCCGGGACATCGACCCGGGGGCGGCCGCTCCGCGAGAATAGAGGGAGAAAAGGGGCAATCCGCTGCCCCTCTCACCCTCTCCCCCCGAACGGCGGTGCAGCGATGAGCCTCAGTGCTCGCGAGCAGCAGGAGATCGACACGGCGAACGCCTCCGGTCTGAAACCGGTGGTGTTCGTGCACGGGCTGTGGATGCTGGCGTCGAGCTGGCAGCCGTGGCGGGCCTTCTTCGAGCAGAACGGCTATGCCACCGTCGCCCCCGCCTGGCCGGACGACCCGGAGACCGTCGCCGAGGCCAGGGCGCACCCGGAGGTCTTCGCCGGCAAGAGCGTCAAGCAGGTCACCGACCACATGGCCGAGGCCATCACCGGCCTGACCCAGCAGCCGGTGGTCATCGGCCACTCCTTCGGCGGCCTGATCACCCAGCAGCTGGCCGGACGGGGGCTGGCCGCGGTGTCCGTGCCGATCGACTCCGCGCCGTTCCGCGGGGTGCTGCCGCTGCCCGTGTCGGCCCTGCGGTCCGCCCTGCCGGTGATCGGCAACCCGGCCAACTACCGGCGTGCGGTCAGCCTGACCTACCCGCAGTTCCGCTACTCCTTCGCCAACGCGGTCAGCGAGGGCGAGGCCGAGCGCCTCTTCGAGACCTATCCGGTCGCGGGTTCCGGCATCCCGCTGTTCCAGGCCGCCACCGCGAACATCAACCCCGGCACCGAGGCCAAGGTCGACACCCGCAACCCCCGGCGCGGCCCGATGCTGCTGATCACCGGGGAGAAGGACCACATCGCGCCGCGGGCGATCGCGGACGCCTCCTTCAAGAAGCACCGGCGCAACGCCGGGGTCACCGAACTGCGGCAGATCTCCGGCCGCGGCCACTCCCTGGTCTTCGACAGCGGCTGGCCGGACGTCGCCGAGGCGGCCCTGGCCTTCGTCAAGCAGCACGGCTGAGCGGGCCGTCCGCGGCCCGGTCACCCATTCGGATCGTGGTCTGACGAGCCGTCGTCTGACCCCTCGTTACCACGCTGAGCTGCGGAATTCCGGGATCTCCGGCACGACGCGCCGGATCCGGGTGCAGATTCTGACAGCCCATCAGCAGGCGACCCGGGTGCTGCCGGGTTTGTCTGTGAAGGCGAGCAGGGTTCCCCTTCCGGCACAGCAGTGCCGAGTCCCCGCTCACCGGAGGTAACACCGTGCGTTCGATCAACACCCTTCTCGGAACCGCTGTCCTCGGCGCGAGCATCGCGCTGATCGCCCCGGCTGCCCACGCCGCCACCGCCCTGCCGCAGACCACGGCAGCCTGCTCCAAGGCGGTCGCCGCTGCTGAGAAGGCCCAGTCGACCTACGACGCGGCCGTGGCCGACTACAAGGCGGTCGTCGCCCGCGGCGGCCACCCCGGCAAGGCGGAGCAGGACGCGATCACCGCCGACCTGAACGACGTCAACGCCACCGCCTCCTACGCGGCCCGGGTCTGCCCGGACGCCAAGGTCCCGGTCGGCCCGGTCCACACCGGCGTCGGCAGCACCAGCGAGGGCGCCAACACCAGTGACATCGCCCTCGGCGCGGCGCTGCTCGCCGCCGTCGGCGCCGGCGCGTTCGTGCTGCGCCGCCGCCAGGCCGGCGACCAGGCCTGACCGGACACCTCCCCGGTCACCCCACGCTGCACCCTGTGCCCCGCGACCCGGTCGCGGGGCACAGGGCCGCCCCCGCACAGAACCAGTACCGGACCCGGACCCGGCAGAACCCAGGAAGGCCCCCGTGGAACGATCCGCCCCCGTCCGCAGCAGCACCCTGCGCCGCACCGTGCTGGGCGCTCCGGCGAGCATCGCGGTATGCGTTGGAATCTGGCTGATCGGCCACGGTGCGCAGGCGCCCACGCCGCCGCCCCAGCCCAGCCTGGCCCAGGCCTTTCCGGCCTATGACAACGCCACCCAGTCGGCCGCGCCGAGCCCCACCCCGACCGGGGCGATGGCGGCCGTGGCGGCGGTGCCCCCGCTGGCCCCCTCGGCCCCCACCGAGGTGCGCATCCCGGCCATCCACGTGGACGCCCCGCTCACCGGCCTGACGCTGGACAGCACCGGCAAGCTGATCGCCCCGCCGGACGACAACCGCGACCTGGCCGGCTGGTACCGCAACGGCACCGCCCCCGGCGCCCTCGGCACCGCCGTCATCGCCGGGCATGTGGACACCCACCAGGGCGCCGCGGTCTTCTACAACCTCGGGGCGCTGAAGAAGGGCGACACGGTCGAGGTCGACCGCGCGGACCACCGGACCGGGGTCTTCACCATCGACGCCATCGAGGTCTACGCCGCCAAGGATTTCCCCAGCCAGAAGGTCTACGGCCGGGCGTCGCGGCCCGAGCTGCGCCTGATCACCTGCGGGGCCGGCTTCGACAAGGCCCGCCAGGAGTACCTGGGCAATGTCGTCGTCTACGCCCATCTGACCGGCAGTCACGCCGCCCCGGCCGCGAAGCCGAAGAAGAGCTGATCAGCAGAAGAGCTGATCAGGGGCGGGCGTACACGGCGACGAAGTCGCGGCTGGACTCGTCGTAGTAGCGGGTCGGGTCGCGGACGAAGTTGACCAGGTTGTGCGGGACCGGGTCCTGCGGGTGCTTGCTGCCGTCGTAGGAGATGAACGAGGGCCAGCTCAGGTTGATGTCGAGCATCATCGCGGTCACCGCCCCGGCCCGCTGCAGCACCGTCGCCAGCGACTGCACCGACAGCAGCCGGCCGCCGACGTAGATGATGTCGCCGTTCCGGTCCACGCCCACCCCGGAGCGCGGAACGTAGGTGTTCCCGCCGTCGGTCAGGCCCCACACCTCGGTGCCGCCGTCGTGGACCGCCTCGGTCACCGCGCCGTGCGCGACCAGCGGCACCAGGCACTGGCGCACCCCGACCACGTCCGGGGCCATGGCCACGCCCTGGTTCCAGACGCCGACGGTGAGCGAGCCGTCGCGGTGGAACACCTCCGAGGCGGCGCCGCTGCGCAGCGGCACGCCGACCCGGCCGTTGAGGTAGAAGCCGCCGTGGGAGTCGCCGTTGGAGAGCTTGAAGCCCCCGTTGTAGGCGGCGAGCAGACCGGTCCGGTGTCCGGCCGCGATGGTGTCCGGCACCCGCCAGGAGCCGCCGGGCTCCTCGGCGCCGGGGTGCAGGTCGAACCTGAGCGCGGTGTGCCGCATCCAAACCACGCCGACCGGGTAGCCGGTGTCGTCGGCGTCCGGGCGCATGGTCGCGCTCTGCACCACCGGCTGGCCCTTGACCAGGGACAGGGCGGTGAAGACCCCCTCCCCCGCGCGGGCCGGGGCGACCAGCGGACGGACCGGCGGATGGATCGGCACCACCGGGACCACCGGCTTGGGCTTGGGCTTCGGACGGGCGGCCAGGGCGACCGGACCGGCCTGGGCCGCCTCGCTGCTCGCCGAGCAGCTGGCCGGCGAGCCGCCGCGGGGACGGCCGCCGATGATGTCCGCGACCGAGCCCAGGTAGTGGCAGCGGCCCCAGCGGGCCATCTTGCTGCTCATCCCGTCCCGTCCCGGCAGCGCCATGGCGCCGTGGATGCTGTAGCCCACCAGTCCCAGCACGACCAGGGCCACAGTCAGCGTCGACCAGAGCAGCGCGGCCGGACGCCGTCGCCGGGGGCCTCCTGCTGACTGTTCGTCATGCCCGCTGTGCTCCACCAGATCGGGCAGGTCGTCGGCGTCCTGCCGGTTGAATGCCATCAGTTCCCTCTCGTCCCGCCGGATGCGCCCACAGCCATACCCGGCGGGACGGCGGACGGTAACCGGGGTTCGCCCACATGGCTCAGGGTGGAGCGTCAAGGGCGCGGTGGTGTCCTGGGGCGGCGCGCGGCTCGGGGTGACGCCCCGCCATTCGGGTGACGCGAATCTCGTTCGTCTGCTGACGATCGATCAGCGCCTCTACTTTCCTGTTCGGGGGCACATCTGAGTCCCTGCCAGGCATCCGTCCGCCAGGGGCTTCGGTCCGTTGCGGCGGCACGGCCTGGGCGCGCACGTGGAGAGGACAGCCGAACATGACCGACTCCAACCACCCCCCGCGATCCGTTCCCGAGGCGACCCCGGCCGCCGACGGCCGGTCAGGTATGCGTCGACGGGCCTTCATCGGCTCGGCCACCGCCGTCACCACTGCCACCGCGGTGGCCGCGACCACCGCCTTCACCCCACCCCGCAGCGCGCCCGGCTCCTCCCCCGACGCCGCGCCCGGCCTGGCGCCGGCCTCCGCGCCCGGCGGCGCCGACCCCGCCACCAGCGCGGACCTCGCCCGCAAACTGCTGCTCGTCGGCGACCAGGGCGAGGACCTCAAGCTGGAGTACCTGCGCATCCTGATCGACGGAAAGCTGCCGCCGCGCGGCCCGGCGAAGAAGGTGCTGATCGTCGGGGCCGGGGTGGCCGGCCTCACCGCGGCGACCCTGCTGAAGGCCGCCGGGCACGAGGTCGTGATCATCGAGGCCAATGGCAACCGGATCGGCGGCCGGGTCAAGACCTTCCGCGGCGTCTTCACCGACAAGGCCCTGCACGCCGAGGCGGGCGCGATGCGGCTGCCCGACTTCCACCCGCTGGTGCTGGCCCTGGCCGACAAGCTGAAACTCAAGCGCAGACTGTTCTACAACGCCGACGTCGCCCCCGGCGCCAACCCCACCGGCAGCGTCCCACCGGTCAGCTACCAGGCGTTCACCGGCGAGCTGTGGACCAACGGCACCGACCACGGCGACTTCAAGGCCCCCGCCGCCACCAACCGCACCCGGATCCTGGTCAACGGCAGCCAGACCAGCCGCGCCGCCTACGCCGCCGCCCCGGCGAAGGTCAACGCCTCCTTCGGCGACACCACCGACAGCACCACCATGGCCGCGGCCGTGGACAAGGCCCTGGCGAAGGTCACCGTGGCCGCGTCCGGCAGCATCAACGACAAGCTCAGCGCCTGGACGAAGATCCTGGAGCAGTACGACGGCTACTCCACCCACCGCTTCCTGGTCGAGGAGGCCGGCTGGAGCCCGGCCCAGGTCGAGGCGGCGGGCACCATCGAGAACCTCACCTCGCGGCTGCACTACTCGCTGATCCCCACCCTGATGGACCGCGCCGCGATCACCCCCACCGGCCGCTACTGGGAGCTGGAGGGCGGCACCGACACCCTGACCACCGCGCTCGCCGCCCCGCTCCGCAACAACATCAGGATGGGCCGCCGGATGACCCGGCTGGTGCAGACCCGTACCGGGGTCCGCGTCGACACCACCGCCGAGACCGGCAGCGAGACCTCCTGCGACGGCGCGCCCACCGGCCCGGTCGAAAGCTTCACCGGCGACTACGCCATCATCGCCATCCCCTTCTCCGCGCTGCGCTTCTGCACGGTCCGAGCCGGCCCTGTCCTACCCCAAGCGCCGTGCGGTGACCGAGCTCCACTACGACTCGGCCACCAAGGTGCTGCTGGAGTTCAAGACCCGCTTCTGGGAGCAGGGCGCCACCGGCTTCACCGGCGGCGGCTGCGTGTCCGACAGCCCCAGCCGCTTCACCTACTTCCCCTCGCACGCCCCCGACGGCTCCAAGGGCGGGGTGGTGCTCGCCGCCTACACCTGGTCGGACGACGCGATCCGCTGGGACTCGCTGACCGACGGCGAGCGCTACGCCTTCGCCCTCAATGACCTCGAGCGCATGTTCGGCCCGGTGGTCCGGAAGCAGTTCACCGGCACCGGCGCCACCCAGTCCTGGACCCGGGCCCGCTATGCCCTCGGCGAAGCGGTCATCTTCACCCCCGGGCAGCTGCACGAACTCCACCCGGCCAGCCGCACCGTCGAGGGCCGGGTCCACTTCGCCGGCGAGCACACCAGCCTCAAACCCGCCTGGATCGAAGGCGCCCTGGAGTCCGGTGTCCGCACCTTCCTGGAGGTGCACCCCCGTTAGCGCCTCTGTGGTCAGTACACCTAGGCGGTGATGTCCACGCTGTCCAGCGCGACGTTGTAGCCGCTGCTGCTCGGGTTGTGGCTGCCGGTGACCCTGATGTGCAGGGTGTGGGCGCCGGCGGCCAGGACCGGGCTGGTCCAGACGATGCCGGCGGCGTTGCGGGTCGGGCTGTAGTCGTCGACCACGGTCTCGGCCCCGCCGTCCACCGAGACCGCGATCATCTCCTGGTCCACGTCGCGGACGGCGTGCAGGGCGATCCTGGTGCCGGTGAAGCCGACCGTCGCGGTGGCTCCGGTGGTCTGGCTCCAGTTCGCCGTGCCCGCGTACATGTCGGCGATGCCGTTGGCCAGGCCCCAGCCCGCGCTGTAGGAGAACTGGTCGTTGCCGCTGCCGGTGGTGTTGCCGTCCACGGTCACGGTGCTCGGCGCCGTCTGGGTCTGCAGCACGTCCGCGCTGTCGAGGGCGACGGTGGTGCCGCTGGCGGCCGGGTTGTGGTTGCCGGTGGCGGTGATCGTCAGGGTGTGGGCGCCGTTGGCCAGGACCGGGCTGGTCCAGACGATGCCGGCGGCGTTGCGGGTGGCGGCGTAGTCGTCGAGGGTGACCGGCGCGGAGCCGTCCACCGAGACGGTCATGGTGCCCTGGTCGGTGTCGCGGACGGCGTGCAGGGCGACCTGGCTGCCCTGGAACTGGAACTGCGCGGTGGAGCCCGCCGTGTGGGTCCAGTTCGCCGTGCCGGCGTACATGTCGGAGATGCCGGTGGCGACGCCCCAGCCCGCGCTGTAGGAGAACTGGTCGATGCCGGCGCCGGTGCTGTTGGCGTCCACGGTGGTGGTGGGCACCGGCGGCGGGGTGGACGCCACGCCGTGCGGGGACAGGGTGACGGTGTAGGCGTCGGTGCCGGAGACGATGTTCACCGGAACGCTGATGCTGCCGTTGCTCGGGGTCAGTGTGGTGTCGGTCACCGTGATCGGGGTGACCAGCTGGCTCTGGTCCGGGATCCGCTGGACCGTCACATGGACGGCGCCGCCGGACAGCAGCCAGGGGGTCGCGTTCAGCCCGTTCAGGGTGACCGTGGTGGTGCCGGTCTGGCCGCCGTTGTTGCCGAGCAGCGCGGTGGCACGGCCCCGGCTCTGGTCCTCGGTGGCGGCGATGGCCATGGCACCGCTGTTGGTGGTGGCCACCTGGTTGCCGGTGAGCTGGGCGTAGGCCTGGTAGACCCACCACTGCCCGGAGGGCTGCTGACTGCTGCCGCTGCCGGTCAGCAGCGAGTCCAGGGTGCCGGCGCCGCAGCAGTCGGTCCAGATCGCGTGGGCGGCGGCGGAGACCCCGGAGACGGCCAGCCGGTCCAGGAACCAGGCCGAGTAGGCGGCGTTCTGCTGCTGGGAGAAGAGGTACTCGTTGATGGTGAGCGGCAGGGCGGGCAGCCCGTGGGCCGCCAGCAGGCTGTCGGCGTCCGCGGCGTCGGCGGCCGGATCGGTGCCGAAGTGCCAGTTGAGCACGGTGGGCAGGGTGCCGTCGGCCTTGGTCTGCCCCAGCCAGGAGTCCAGCCAGCTGTGGTTGTAGCCGCTGTAGGAGGGGCCGACGATCGAGGCGGACGGCACCAGCCGGCGGATCTCGCGGACCGCGGTGTCCCACATCTGGTAGTACTGCGCGCTGTTGACGCCCCGTTGCCAGAAGCCGGTGCCGTCCGGCTCGTTCCAGATGTCGTAGCTGACCTTCACCCCGGAGGCCTGCACGTCGCCGACCACCTGGTCGATGAAGGCGGTCCAGTTGGCGCAGTCGCCGTTGTCGCACGGGTAGACGGTGCTGGACGGCTGGGTGGTGTCGGCCCCGTAGAGGTCGGACACCAGCAGGTGGTAGCTCGCGCCGTAGGGCGCGGCCGTCACCCGCCTCGCCTGGGACAGCGCCGAGTTGATCCTGACCCGGTAGCCGGACCCGGCGGCGTAGCCGTCGCCGATCCAGCCGCCGCCGTCGATCCTGGCGCCGCCGCCGCGGAACAGGGTCGGCTGCAGCGGCTGCAGCAGCGGGTCGGCCGGGCCTGAACCGTCCTGGGTCAGGCCGTAGAGGAAGCCGGAGCCGACGTGGGTGGCCGCGGCCCCCGGCTTGGACAGGTCGACCGAGACCGTACTGTCGGCGGCGACGGCGTGGCTGGGCGCCGCCAGGAACGCGCAGGCCAGGGCGGCGGCGGTGGTCACGGCCACCAGCCCCGCGCGGAGCCGGTCGGGCCGGAGCCCGCTCGGTACATGCAGTGGCACATTCATGAGGACTCCTGGGCTGGACGGGTGGGTCCGAACAGGTGCGTGGTGCCGAACAGGTGAGCAGTGGTTACTTGACCGAGCCGCCGGTGATGCCCGAGGCGATGAACCGCTGGGCGACGACGAGCAGCACCGCCGAGGGGGCGCAGGCCAGCACCACGCTGGCCATCACCGGGCTCCACTGCTCGGTCTGCGCGCCGAGGTACTGGTAGATCCCGAGGGTGATCGGGGTGACCTTGTCGGTGGAGGTCAGCGTGAGCGCGAACAGGAAGTCGCTCCAGGCGAACAGGAAGCTGAAGAAGCCGGCGGTGATGATGCCGTTGCGGCTGACCGGCACCACGATCGAGAGGAAGGTCCGCAGCCGGCCGGCCCCGTCCACCCGGGCCGCCTCGATGATCTCCTTGGGGATGGTGGCCATGAACGACCGCATCAGCAGGATCGAGAACGGGATCCCCAGCGAGGCGTCCGCCAGCACCAGGCCCGGCAGCGAGTTCAGCAGGTGCAGCGAGCTGTAGGTGCCGTAGAGGGCATTGGCGACCACGATGCCCGGGATCATCTGGGTGACCAGGATGACTACGATGATCCCGCCGCGCCCCGGTAGCGGGAACCTGGCCAGACCGTAGGCCGCCGGGGTGGCCAGGAGCAGGCTGATCGCGGTCGCCCCGAGCGCCACCACCAGGCTGATCAGCAGATGGTCGCCCTGGTCGGCGATGGCCTGGCGGTAGCCGGACAGGCTCGGGTGGAACGGGAACCAGTCAGTGTTGAACGAGGTCACCCCGCTCTGCAGCGAGGTGTTCAGCATCCAGTACACCGGGAACAGCAGCACGCAGAGGATCAGCAGCGCGACCACGGTCGACAGCCTGCCGCGTCGTACCGCACGCGCGCTCACTGCTCGCCCTCCGCGTGGATCGCCTGCCGGTTGAAGCGCAGGTAGACCAGGGCGAAGACCAGCGACACCAGGATCAGGATGTTTCCCATGGCGGCTCCCTGGCCGAAGAGGAAGGTCTTGAAGGACAGCTGGTAGGACTCCACGGCCAGGGTCTGGCTGCCGTAGGCGGGTCCGCCGCCGGTGACCACCAGGATGATGTCGATGACCTTGACGGTGTAGATGAAGCCCAGCACCACGGCGACGGTGACCACCGGACGCAGCAGCGGCCAGGTGAGGTGCCGGAAGGTGGCCACCCGGCCTGCGCCGTCGATGGCGGCGGCCTCGTAGAGCTCGGTCGGGATCTCCTTGAGCCCGCCGTAGAGGATCACCAGGTTGAAGGGGACGCCGACCCAGATATTGACGATGATCACCGCGAACAGCGCGGTGTGGGCGCCGGAGAGCCAGGGCACCCCGCCGGCCGGGGCCAGATGGGCGGTCTTGAGCAGGGAGTTCACCACCCCGTTGTCCTGGTCCAGCATCCAGCGCCAGACCGTCGCGGAGGCGACCATCGGCAGCAGCCAGGGCAGCAGCAGCAGGGCCCGGATCACCCCGCCCAGCGGAAAGCTCCGGGTGAAGAACAGGGCCAGCGCCAGCCCCAGTACGAACTGCCCGAGCAGCGAGACCACGGTGAACACCACGGTGTGCCAGACCAGTTCGCCGAACAGTCCGGAGTGCAGCAGGGCGCGGTAGTTGGCCAGCCCGGCGAAGGGCGCCTTTCCGGTGTAGAGGCTGGCGGTGCTGTAGTCCTGGAAGCTCATCACCAGGTTCCTGGCGATCGGGTAGCCGAAGAACGCCACCAGGTACGCCACCGCGGGCGCGACGAAGGCCCACTGGGCCAGGCGGCTCCGGCGGGCGCGCCACCGCCGGCCCGGACCGGCGCCGAGGGCGCTCCGGCCGCGGTCCGCGGTGGCGGTCCGGGCTCCCGGCCGCGCGTCGCGGCTGAGTTGAACGTGGGTCATCGGCTGCTTCCTCCGTTCCGGCCCGGCGCTACTTGGCGGCGGCGGCCGAGGCCTGGGCCTTGGTCATGGCCTGCTGGGGTGTCGCGGTGCCGGTCAGCGCCGACTGCAGCGCGGTCTCCAGCGCGGTCTGGATGGCCGGAAACTTCGTACCGACCTCGGCGGTGCGGGACAGCGCGGTGCTGACCTCGGTGACGAACGGGGCCATCGCCGGGCTGCTCTGGCTCAGCTGCGCGGCGGCCGACTGCAGCGAGGGCACCTCGCCGACCTGCTTGGCGTAGGAGAGCTGGTTCGCGCTGTTGTTCATGCAGGCCAGCACCTTGGCCGCGGCCTTCTCCTTGGCGGTGGTGGTGACCGGGACGGTCCACACCTCGCCGCCCAGCGGCACCTTGACCTGCCCGCCGGCCTGCGGCACCGGGATCGGCGCCACCCCGTAGTGCAGCGAGGCGGCCGCGTCCAGGGTGGGGAACTGCCAGGGACCGTTGATCATCATGGCCGCCTTGCCCGCGATGAACTGGTCGTTGACGTCGCTCTGGGCCCAGGTCACCACCGACTTGGACACCGAGCCGCTCTTGACCATGCCGGTCAGCTGCTGCAGCGCCTGGACCGACCCGGCCCCGTCCAGGTGGCTGAGGTCGCCGCCGCTGGACCAGAAGAACGGCAGGAACTGCCAGGCCCCCTCGCCGTCGTTGTCGGCGGAGAAGGCGAAGCCGTAACGCTTCGGCGTGGTCAGTTTGGCGGCGTCGGCGGTCAGTTCGGCCCAGGTGGTGGGGGGCTGCAGGCCGGCCGCGCTGAGCAGGTCCTTGTTGTAGATCAGCGCGATCGAGTTCACCGCGGGGGCGAGCCCGTAGACCTTCCCCTGGTAGGTCCCCGCGGCCAGGATCGAGGGGTAGTAGCCGGTCAGGTCGACGCCGGCCGAGTCCAGCGGGGTGAGCGCGCCGGTCTGGGCGATCTGCTGCAGGTTGGGGTTGTCCAGCATCAGCAGGTCAGGCAGCGTGTGCGAGGACAGCTGCTGCAGCACCTTGGGCATCAGCTGCGGATTGGCGACGCTCTGCTGGGTGATGCCGACCCCGGCCGCGGCCGCGCAGCTCTTGAGGATCGTGCCGACCGCGCTGTGCTGCGGCTCCGAGGTGAAGTAGTCCATCGCGGTGAGCGTGATCTTCCCGTCAGCCGCGGGCTTGGTGCCGCCACTCGAGCCGCAGCCGGTCATGGTCAGCGCCACCGCGACGGCGGTCGCCGCGAGCGTCCAACTGCCGTGCTGCGCCCGGTTTCTGCTCACTCTGTCCATCGCCGGCTCATTTCCTGTCATTCGTAGAAACGTTTCGACGAATCAAAGCGCGCGCCCAGCAAGGTGTCAATCACCTGTTCCAGAACCGTTACCGGCCTGTATCTCCGCAGCACAGGGCGAGGCCGATGGCGAGACGAGGCTTGACGGGAGCCGCCCGCCGGGGGGATGGTTTCGCTGCATGGGCCAGGCACGCCCTGGATTCATCGAACTATTTCGACGATCGGAAGGTCAGGGCATGACGGTGTTTCGGCAGGACGCGACGGGCCTGGAATGGCGCAACGCCGAGCAGTTCGTCCGGGTCGAGACCTGGGGCCCGGACGCCGTCCGGGTCCGGTCAGGAACCGGACGGCTGCTGGAGGGCCTGCCCGGCGCCCTGCTCGACGCACCGGCGCCGACCCCGGCGCCCCGGATCGAACTCCCGGATCCGGACGCGATAACCCGCTCGGCCGAGGCCGCCATCGGCGCCCGCGGCGCGGTGCACGGGCCCAGCGCGGTGCTGCGGCACGGCGGGCTCCGGGTCGAGATCTCCCCGGCCGGCCTGCTCCGCTTCCTGGACGCCGACGGCGCCGAGCTGCTCGCCGAGCGCCCGGCCCACGACTGGTGGCCCGGCGCCCGCCATTTCACCCCGCGCGGCCACGGCCGGCACCGGATCGAGCAGCTGTTCAAGGCCTACCCGGGCGAGCGGCTCTACGGCCTGGGCCAGCACCAGCACGGGCTGCTCGACCAGAAGGGCGCGGTGATCGACCTGGTCCAGCGGAACACCGAGGTCAGCATCCCGTTCCTGCTCTCCGACCGCGGCTACGGCCTGCTCTGGAACAATCCCGCCGTCGGCGCCGTCGAGCTCGCCGTCACCGGCACCCGCTGGGTGGCCGACGAGGCCCGGCAGATCGACTACTGGTTCACCGCCGGCGGCGGCCCGGCCCGGATCCTCGGCCGCTACGCCGACGCCACCGGGCACAGCCCGGTGCTGCCCGCCTGGGCCACCGGGTTCTGGCAGTCCAAGCTGCGCTACCGCACCCAGCGGGAGCTGCTGGAAGTGGCCCGCGAGCACCGGCGGCGCGGCCTGCCGCTCTCCGTCATCGTCGCCGACTTCTTCCACTGGCCCGCCATGGGCGACTGGCGGTTCGACGAGACCGACTGGCCCGATCCCAAGCAGATGGTCGCCGAACTCGACGCGATGGGCGTCAAGCTGATGGTCTCGGTCTGGCCCTCGGTCAACCCGGCCTCGGAGAACTGGGCCGAGCTGAGCGAGCGCGGGCTGCTGATGGGCAACGAGTCGGGGACGGCCACCCACACCCGGTGGATCGACAAGCAGTCCCCCGCCCCGGTCGAGGTGGCCTTCTACGACCCGACCAACCCGCAGGCCCGGGCCTTCGTCTGGGACACGGTCCGGCACAACTACGCCGACCTGGGCATCAACGTGTTCTGGCTGGACGCCTGCGAACCGGAGATCGTGCCGACCCACCACGCCAATCTGCGGCTCTGGGCCGGCAACGGCGCCGAGGTGCTCAACCTCTACCCCCGCGAGCACGCCCGCGCCTTCTGGGAGGGGATGACCGCCGACGCCGAACAGGACGGCGCGGCGGACGGGCAGCACGACGGGCTGACCTTCTGCCGTTCGGCCTGGGCCGGCAGCCAGCGCTACGGCGCGGCGCTGTGGTCCGGCGACATCGGCGTGGACTTCGACGCGCTGCGCCGGCAGATCACCGCCGGCCTGAACACCTCGCTGTCCGGACTGCCCTGGTGGTGCGCCGACATCGGCGGCTTCCACGGCGGCGACCCGGACGACCCGGCCTACCGGGAGGTGATGGTCCGCTGGTTCCAGTTCGGCGCGCTCAGCCCGCTGTTCCGGATGCACGGCCACCGCGAGCCGCGCACCCCGCTGGGGGCCGGCATCAGCGGCGGCCCCAACGAGGTCTGGTCCTACGGCGAGCAGGCCGGCGCGATCATGGCCGACTACCTCCAGCTGCGCGAGCGGCTGCGCCCCTATCTGCAGCAGCAGATGGAGACCGCGGCCAGGACCGGGGTGCCGCCGATGCGGGCGCTGTTCCTGGAGTTCCCCGAGGACCCCGCCGCCTGGACGGCCGCCGACTGCTATCTGCTGGGGCCCGATCTGCTGGTGGCGCCCGTCGTCGAGGCCGGGGCCACCAGCCGCACCGTCCACCTGCCGGCCGGCGCCCGCTGGACCGACGCCTGGACCGGGGAGCGGCTCGCGGGCGGCGCCACCCATCTGGTGCAGGCCCCGCTGGAACGCATCCCGCTGTTCCTGCGCGACGACGCCGAACTGCCGGTCCTGCCCGCTCGTGTAATTTGACAGGGCCAGCTTTCCCGAGGCCAGGCTCCCGAACAACAGAGCCCCAGCAGCAAGTGATGGAGGTGCGGTGGTAGCCAGGTTGGTCGATGTGGCGCGGCTGGCCGGAGTCTCGCCCAGTACGGTCTCCTATGTTCTGAGCGGCAATCGGCCCATCTCGGAGGAGACCCGGCGCCGGGTCGAGGAGAGCATCGCGGAGCTGGGCTTCCGCCCCCACGCCGGGGCGCGCTCGATCCGCAGGCAGGCGACCAATGTGATCGCCATGGTGCTGCCGATGCTCTCGGACGGGCAGAGCAGGGTGCAGATGCAGTTCGTGTTCGCGGTGGTGCACGCGGCCCGGGCCAAGGGGATGAACCTGCTGCTGCTCACCGCCGAGGACGGGGTCGCCGAGATCAACAACGTGGTCGGCAGCGCCATGGTCGACGGAGTCATCGTGATGGAGGTGCAGCTGCACGACCCGAGGGTGCCGCTGCTCGCCTCGATCGGCCGTCCGGCCGTGCTGATCGGCACCCCGGAGGACCCGGGCGACCTGGTGCACGTGGACTTCGACTTCGCCGCGGCGGGGGCGATGTGCGTGCAGCACCTGCACGATCTGGGGCACCGGCACATCGGCTTCCTCGGCCAGTCCGCGGACACCTACGCCCGCGAGGCCGGCTACGCCCTGCGGGCCCGGGCCGGCGCGCTGGACACCATGGCGGAGCTGGGGCTGCCGCCGGTCTGGAGCCCGGCCGAGGCCAGTCCCGCCGGGGTGGCCGAGGCGGTCGAGGACCTCTTCGGGCAGGATCCGGAACTGTCGGCGCTGGTGGTCTACAACGAGCAGGCGCTGCCGCTGGTCCTGGACCGGCTGGCCCAGCTGGACCGCCGGGTGCCGGGGGACATGTCCCTGGTCGCGATCTGCCCGGACGACCAGGCCGAACGCCTGGTCCCCGCGGTCTCCGACGTGGCGCTGCCGGCCGCCGAGCTCGGCCGGCTCGCCTTCGAGCGGCTGGCCGGGCTGATCGCGGGCGAGACCCCGCCCAGCACCACCCTGCTGGAACCCCAGCTGAACCGGCGCGGCAGCGGCGGACCGCCCCCGCCGCGGCGATAGCGCCGCCGGCCAGGGGACACGGGCAGGGCCCCGACCGCTGTGGGGAGCGGTCGGGGCCCTGCCTGCTGGTGTGACGGTGTGTCAGCCGGTGAAGGCGGCAAGCCCGTTCGGGGTGCCCAGGCCGGTCGGACCGTCGTAGCCGGCCTGCGCCTTGCACAGGTAGGCCGGGGAGCAGGTGGTGGTCTGACCGGTCGTCACGTCGAACAGCGAGCCGGTGTGGGCGTAGAGGTCGGCCGCCGGGTAGCTGGCGGACGGGGCGCCCGCGTCGGCGAAGACCGCGGCGATCAGCGGCGAGGCGACGCTGGTCCCGCCGTACACCACCCAGCCGGAGGCGCCGTAGGTCTCGTAGACCGCGACACCGGTGGCCGGGTCGGCGACCGCGGAGACGTCGGCGACGGTCCGCTTGGCGCAGCCGGTGTCCTTCTGCCAGGTGGGCTTGGCGTCGTACTTGGAGCAGCCGGAGCCGGCCCCCTCGGTGCTGCTGGTGGACCACACGCTCTCGGTCCAGCCGCGGGAGTTGGACGCCGTCTTCAGCGAGGTGCCGCCGACCGCGGTGACGTACTTGGACGCCGCCGGGTATTCCACGCCGTAGCCGGAGTCACCGGAGCTGGCGGTGATGGCCACCCCGGGGTGGTTGAAGTAGCTGCTGTCGTAGGAGGTGTCGGAGCTGGACTCGGAGCCGCCGTAGCTGTTGGAGACGAACTTGGCGCCGAGGGCGACCGCCTCGTTGACCGCGGTGCCGAGGTTCGCCGTGGTGGCGCTCTTGGCCTCGACCAGGATGATGTGGGCGTTGGGGGCGATCGCCGAGACCATGTCCAGGTCCAGGGATATCTCCCCGGCCCAGCCGGTGTTGTTGGCGGGCAGCGAGGTGGTGCTGCCGGTCTGGCTGACCTGCTTGAAGCAGCCGCTGGCCACGGTGCAGGCGGGCAGGCCGAACTGGGAGCGGTAGACCGCCATGTCGGCGGCGGCGGCCGGGTCGTTGTAGGCGTCGACGATGGCGACGGTCTGGCCGGCCCCGCCGTTCGCCGGGAGCTTGTAGGCGCTGAGCAGGCTGGACGGCCCGAAGCCCGAGGGGGTGGCGTCGGGGGTCACGCCGAGGGCGCGGATGTGCTCGGTGGTACTGGTGACCCGCAGGGCGTTGCAGGCCATCTGGCCGGCGCCGTGGACCACCGCGCAGGAGCGGACCCAGGTGGCGCCGCCGTGCGTGGCGGCGGCGTCGGCGGGGGCCGCCGCCATCAGCCCGGAGGCGGCCAGGGCCGCGGCGCCGAGCAGGGGAAGGGCGAGGCGGCGCGGGCCGCGGTGGTTCGTGGTGGTACGCAACGTACTGCCTCCAGAAATGGGGGTGAGCCGGGGGCCTGACTGTCCGTACGCCCGTTCAGGGTTGGGTGGGGGACCCTGCTGGGGGGTGTGCTGCTGCCTCCCCGGTCCGGGGTGGCAGCTGACGAGTAGGCTAGTGAGCTGTCAGTGTCCCGACAAAACCTTGAATGTAAAATCCAGCGGCACGGTCGGCGGGACCGCCCGCGACGCGATGCGCCCGGTGCGAACAAAGCAAAACGGACTGACTTCTGCCGCTTTGGTGAAGACCTTGAAATGATCCTTTGCACAGTTTCTGAGCAAACCGTGCACATGCCAATCGCATATGCGTAAGGTTGCCCGTGGTAGACGCCAATTGCCGGGGAGAATGTCATGGGCCGTCACGCACCAGACCCGTTGCCCAGTCCGACCACCACCCGCACTCACCTGCGTGTGCTGTCGAATCTCCTCGCCCGTCACGCCGCCGACCTGCCGGACGCCACGCTGAGCGACAGCTCGCGCCAGGACGCCATCCGGCTGCTCGCCTGGGCCACCTCGGCCGCGGCGCTCGCCGCAGCGGCGCTGACCGAGAACGATCCGGCCCAGGCGATCCGCTATCGCAGACAGGTGCGCGACACCCTGGCCGAGGCCCATGCCCTGGCCTGGTATCCCGGCGCCTGAAGGCTACTCCGTCCGGCCCGGGGCGGTCAGCCCGAATCGGTCAGCCCGAGGTGTCGTCGAATCGCAGCCGGGACGTGATCCGATAGCGGTCGCCCCGGTAGACGGCGTGGGCGAACTCCACGATCCGGCCCCGGGTGTCCCGGGTGGTCCGCTCGACCTGGAGGATCGGCGCGTACACCGGGACGTCCAGCAGTTCCGCCTGCTCGGGATTGGTGACGGCGGGCTCCAGGGTCTGCACCGCGTCCGACACCACCACCTGGAAGCGCTCGCGCAGCAGCCGGTAGAAGTTGCCCTGCTCCATGTCCTCGGGGCGCAGCCCGGGCACCAGGTCGGCCGGGAGCTCCAACTGCTCGATGGACATCGGCGCGCCGTCGACGTCGCGGACCCGGGTGATCCGCAGCACCGGCTCCTCCGGGCCGAGGCCCAGCCGGGCCGCGCGGCCGGGCCCGGCCGGGGCGGTGCTGAAGCGGACCACGCGGCTGGTCCAGTCGCCCTCGGCGGGCGGCACCGCCAGGCCGCCGGCCGGGCCGCCGGACAGCTCCTGGGTGACCTTGGGCGGGCTGGTGAAGGTGCCCTTGCCGTGCCGGCGGACCAGCAGCCCGCTGCGGGCCAGCTCCTCCACCGCGGCCCGGACGGTGGGACGGGACACCCCGAGCTGCGCCGCCAGATCGCGCTCCGGCGCGAGGCTCGTCCCCGGCCCGGAGCGCTCGATGACATCCAGCAGATGCCGGCGCACCTGGTCCCGCTTGACGGTGGGCGGCTTGCGGGCGGACGGCACACGGCCGCCGCCGGCGTCCCGATCGGTACTGGTCACGCCCCTATCGTCGCAACGATCGGGGGGATCCGCGCACCGCTTGCCGGGAAGGGTGGGTCTTGACACCCGTCGAGCCGCCGGGTCACCTTGGAGTGCTGCCTCCCGGGATGATCAGCTGACCGACCATCAGGAACCGGGCCTCACGCTCCGGCGGAGGCAGCCTTCACGTGCGGCCCCCGCGCTTCCTGGCGCGCGGGGGCCGCACGTCGGCCCAGGTAGGCCGTTACCAGGCGCGGCAGGGGCCGGAGTTGGCCCGGCGCGGCGCAGGTGTGATCTGATTCAAACGATCTCCGGCAGCGCACGGGCACCGATGCCCCCGCGAGATCGTTCACTCTGCATTGGCTCCCCCTTTACCCCCTAAGGATCCCGCATGGGTTTTTCGACTGCCGCGCCCGCGGCGAGCACTTCTCGCGGGCGCAGCCGCCGCAGCCCTGCTGGTGGGGGCCGGCAGCTGGACCGCGGCCGCCGCGCACGGTTCGGCCGCCGTGCAGGAGCAGGACCAGGTGCTGCAGTTCCCGGAATCCCCCGGCAGCAAGGCCACCGTGGGCATCGACACCTCCTACTTCACCTCCGGCAGCCCCGGCGTCCGGCGGCCCGCCGTGCTGCTGGCGCACGGCTTCGGCGGCAGCAAGGCCGGGATGAAGGCCGAGGCGGAGACCCTGTCCAGGACGGCTACGCGGTGATGACCTGGTCCGCGCGGGGCTTCGGCGCCTCCGGCGGCGACATCGGGTTGAACGACCCCACCCGTGAGGTCGCCGACGTCAGCGGGCTGATCGACTGGCTGGCCAAGCAGCCGGACGTGCAGCTGGACGCGCCGGGCGACCCCCGGGTGGGCGTGGCCGGGGCCTCCTACGGCGGCGCGATCTCGCTGCTGGCCGCCGGATACGACAAGCGGGTGGACGCGATCGCCCCCGAGATCAGCTACTGGAACCTCTCCGACGCACTGTTCCCCGACGGTGTGTTCAAGAAGCTGTGGGCCGGGATCTTCTTCACCACCGGCTCGGCCGGCAGCGTCGGCAGCGGCACGCCGTCCACCACCGGCGCCGCCACCGGCCAGACCGCAGCCAAGTCCGGCGCGCAGGCCTGCGGACGCTTCTCCCCCGAGCTGTGCGCGATGTACCAGCGGGTCGCCGTCGCCGGAAAGCCGGACGCCGCGGCGGAGCAGCTGCTGGCGGCACGCAGCCCCTCGGCGGTGGCGAGCAGCATCAAGGTGCCGACGCTGCTGCTGCAGGGCCAGACCGACTCGCTGTTCCCGCTGGACCAGGCCGACCAGGCGGCCGCGGCGATCAAGGCCAATGGCGCGCCGGTCTCGGTGGACTGGATCGCCGGCGGCCACGACGGCGGCAACCAGGAGTCGGCCCGGGTCCAGCAGCGCACCGAGGACTGGTTCGCCCGCTACCTCAAGAACGACAAGGGCGTGGACACCGGCCCGGCGTTCCGGGTCAGCCGCAGCGGCGGGGTGAACAGCACCACCGCGACGGTGGCCCTGAACGGCGCCAGTGCCGGCAGCTACCCCGGCCTGGCGGGCACCCCGCGCACGGTCCAGCTGGCCGGACCGCCGCAGACCTTCCGCAACCCGGCCGGGGCCGCGCCGCCCGCGGTGTCGGCAGTGCCGGGCCTGGGGTCGCTCGGCGCCCTGTCAAGCCTCGGCCTCGGCGTCTCCCTGGACTTCCCGGGGCAGTCCGCCCAGTTCGTCTCCCAGCCGCTGAAGACCGCGCTGCGGATCACCGGTTCGCCGACGGTGCGGATCCACGTCCAGGCCGACACCGACGACGCGGTGCTGTTCGCCAAGCTCTACGACGTCGCCCCTGGCAGCGACGCGGGCGGCGGCGGCAGGTGCTGCCCTCGCAGCTGGTGACCCCGCTGCGGGTGACCGGAGCCAAGGCCGGGGCGGACGTGCTGGTGCAGCTGCCGGCCGTCGACCACCAGGTCCCGGCCGGGCACCGGCTGCGGCTGGTGCTTTCCTCCACCGACCTGGCCTACGCCTCGCCGGTGCAGCCCGCCTCCTACACGGTCGGGCTGGTCGGCACCGGGCTGAGCGTCCCGACCGACCCGGCCCTGCGCACCGCCGTGGCGCCGCTGCCGTGGTGGGTCTGGGGCCTGCCGCTGCTGGGCCTGCTGGCCGCGGTCGTACTGCTGCTGACCGGTCGTCGGCGCCGCGGCGCCCGCCCGTCCGGCCAAACCCCGGGCGATGCCGGGGTCCCGCTCCAGATCACCGGGCTGACCAAGCGCTACGCCCGCTCGGCGGACCGCTACGCGGTGCGCGACCTGTCGTTCACGGTCGAGCGCGGCCAGGTGCTGGGGCTGCTCGGGCCGAACGGGGCCGGCAAGACCACCACGCTGCGGATGCTGATGGGCCTGATCCGCCCGGACGGCGGCGAGATCCGGGTGTTCGGGCAGGTGGTCGGCGCCGGTGCGCCGGTGCTGTCCCGGGTCGGCTCCTTCGTCGAGGGCCCCGGCTTCCTGCCGCACCTCTCCGGCCGGGCCAACCTCGACCTCTACTGGCGCGCCACCGGCCGTCCCGAGGAGGACGCGCACCTGGCGGAGGCGCTGGCCATCGCCGGGCTCGGCGACGCGGTCGAACGCGCGGTGCGCACCTACTCGCAGGGCATGCGGCAGCGGCTGGCCATCGCCCAGGCCATGCTGGGCCTGCCGGACCTGCTGATCCTGGACGAGCCGCTGAACGGCCTGGACCCGCCGCAGATCCGGGAGATGCGCGACGTCATCGTCCGCTACGCGGCGGCCGGACGGACCGTCATCGTGTCCAGCCACCTGCTGGCCGAGGTCGAGCAGACCTGCACCCACCTGGTGGTGATGGACCACGGGCAGCTGGCCCAGGCCGGTCCGGTGGCCGAGATCATCGGTTCCGGGAACAGCCTGCTGGTCGGCACGCCGCTGCCGCTGCCGAACGGCGTCCTGGACAAGATCGCGGCACTGCCCGGCATCGCCGCCGCCGAACCGGCCGAAGGCGGGCTGCTGGTCCGCCTGGACGGCGCGACCGCGGCCGCGCTGATGGTCGAGCTGGTCCGCCTGGAAGTCCCGGTGCACAGCCTGGGACCGCACCGCCGCCTCGAGGACGCGTTCCTCACCCTGATCGGAGGGGCTGCCCGATGAGCAGCAGCACGCTGACCGAACCCACCGGCACCGCCCACGGCTACACCGCCCGGCGCACCCTGCCGCTGCGGGTGGAGGCCGTGCGGCAGCTGCGCCGACGGCGGACCATGGCGATGGGCGCCCTGGTGGTGCTGCTGCCGCTGATCATTCTGATCGCCTTCGAGGTGGGCGGGAAGCCGGGCGGGCAGGACAACCAGTCCGGCTTCCTGACCGTGGCCACCGCCTCCGGGCCGAACTTCGCGGCGAGCTGCCTGTTCCTCTCCTCCGGCTTCTTCCTGGTGGTGCCGGTGGCGCTGTTCTTCGGCGACACGGTGGCCTCGGAGGCCGGCTGGTCCTCGCTGCGCTATCTGCTCGCGGCCCCGGTGCCGCGGACCCGGCTGCTGGTCAGCAAGCTGCTGGTGGCGATGGCGTTCAGCGTGGTGGCCACGCTGCTGGTACCGCTGGTGGCGCTGGCGGCCGGGACCGCCGCCTACGGCTGGGGCCCGTTGGAGCTGCCGGCCGGCGGCGCGCTGCCGGTCGGCTCCTCGGTGGCCCGGCTGGCGATCGCGGTGGCCTATGTGATGGTCGGTCAACTGGTGACGGCCGCACTGGCGTTCTGGCTGTCGACGGTGACCGACGCCCCACTGGGCGCGGTCGGCGGGCACTCGGGCTGACCATCCTGAGCAGCATCCTGGGGCAGATCTCCGCCCTGGGCGGCATCCGCGACTTCCTGCCCACCTACTGGTCGTACTCCTGGGTGGACGTGCTGCAGACCCAGCCGCAGTGGGACGGCATGATCAAGGGGGCCTCGGTGGCGGTGAGCTACGCCCTGGTGCTGTTCGCCCTGGCCTTCCGGCACTTCCGGGGCAAGGACGTCGTCTCCTGAGCGAGCAGTTCCAACAGCTCAGGAGTCGCAGGGGTCGGCGGCCGGTTCCAGCCGTCCGAGGATGCTCTCGGACACCGCGGCCAGCGCGGCCACCTGCTCCGGGCTGAGCACGTCGAAGACCAGATTGCGCACGGACTCCACATGGCGGGGCGCGGCGGCCTCGATCGCGGCCTGCCCCTCCGGGGTGATCACGATGAACGCGCCGCGCCCGTCGACGGAGCACTCCTCGCGGGCTATCAGGCCGCGCTTGGCCATCCGGGCCAGATGGTGCGACATCCGGCTCTTCTCCCAGTTCAGCTCGCGGGCCAGCTCCAGGATCCGGCGGCGGCCCCCGTCCAGGTCGGTGAGGTGCACCAGCACGTCGTAGTCCGCCAGCGAGAGGTCGGAGTCGGCCTGCAGGTCGCGGCCGAGCCGGGCCGTCAGCAGGGCCTGCATCCTGAGGAAGGTGCGCCAGGCGTGCTGTTCGGTCTCATTGAGCCAGCGGGTGGCCCGGGCTTCGTCCTGGGTCTCGATGTCGTTCATGGAAACACCTTACATGTCTTGGTTGACACATCATCCATCTTTGCTAGGCTCAAGGTGACACGTCAACCACTGAGGAGTCCACCATGGCCGCCACCCTCTCTCCCGACCTCTCCGGCACCTACACCATCGACCCCGCGCACAGTCGCATCGGCTTCGTCGCCCGCCACGCGATGGTCACCAAGGTCCGCGGCTCCTTCAACGAGTTCACCGGCGCGGTCGTGGTCGACGCCGAGAAGCCGGAGCAGTCCTCGGTCAACCTGGTCATCAAGGTCGACAGCATCGACACCCGCAACGCCGACCGCGACGGGCACCTGCGCAGCAACGACTTCCTCGACCTGGCCACGTATCCGGAGATCGTCTTCGCCTCCACCGGGGTCGAGCTGACCGACGACACCAGCCTCAAGGTCACCGGCAACCTGACCGTCAGGGGCGTCACCCAGGCGATCACCATCGACTTCGACTACGAGGGCGCCGCCACCGACCCCTTCGGCAACCACCGGCTCGGCTTCGAGGGCACCCACGCCATCAGCCGCAAGGACTACGGCATCGTCTGGAACGCTCCGCTGGAGACCGGCGGCGTGCTGGTCAGCGACAAGATCACGCTGGAGTTCGAGGTCTCGCTGGTGAAGAACGCCTGACCTGGTCCAGCTGATGCCGCCACCCGGTCCGACTGCTCAGCCGTAGACCGCCGCGACATTGTCCCGAGGGGTCGGCCTGCTCCGTGCGGCCGGCCCCTCGGCGAACGCCGTGAGCAGGTTGGACGTGGTCCGGGTGACCATCGCCCCGGTCCTGGCGTTCATCCCGTGCGCGCCCCAGTCGTCGTGGGTCCCGGCCATCAGCCCTCGACCCAGCGCATCGTCCCCGAGGCGAAGACCCCGGCCCCGCCGGGGACGGTGTAGTAGGCCGAGTCCGAGTGGCTGTGGACGCCGTTGCAGACCAGCGGCGAGTGGGCCAGGATCTCGATCGGCCGCGGGGTCGGCGCGGACGGGGTGACCCGGTCGTACTCGACGCCGACCAGGTGCGCGAAGGTGTCGCCGGTGCGCACCCCGGTCCCGGCGAACAGCCAGTGGTCCGCCATGTGGACGGTGTAGGGGGCGTCGACCGGGTTGTTCTCGTAGAACACGCCGGTGAGCGAGGACTCCGGATCGGCACCCGGGCCACCCTGAAGTCGGTGGTGACCTCGGCGCGACGGGTGAAGTAGGCCGGGTCGTCCCGGTAGTCCGACTTGTAGCAGGCGATCTGCCGGTCCCCCGCCTGCCAGCGGATCCGCCGGAAGCAGGCGTTGGCGCCGAGGAAGGCGAGATTGGTGCCCGCGTCCCTGGCCCGGGTCACCGCGGCCCGCTGCCGCGGGGTCCAGTACTCGTCGTGGCCCAGCGACAGCACGGCGCGGGCACCGGTCAGGGCGCCGGGCTGCCGGTGCACCTCAAGACCGGTGGTGTAGGCGAGCGGTAGGCCCAGGCGCTCGGCCAGCACCACCAGGGCGCGCTCGTAGACCATGAACTTCTCGGCGCCGCTGTTGTCGTACGGGCGGTCGAAGGAGACCACCAGCGAGCGGCTGTCGTAACCGCCGCCCCGGCCCTGGTAGAGGTTGGCGCCGCCCCACAGGTTGTACGCCTGCCAGGTGGCGACGCCGTGCATCAGCACGGTCCGGCCCTGGGCGCTCGCGGTGCGCAGCACCATCGGCACATAGCGCTGGTGCCCGTGCGAGCCGTCCAGCCGCAGCAGGTAGGCGCCGGGCGGCCAGCCCTTGGTGTCCACGGCCAGCGAGGGGGCCCAGCCGGCGTGCGCGGTGCGGGTGGCGCCGGTCCAGAGGGCCGCGGCCTGCCGGCGTCCCGGCTGCGGCGCGGAACGCCACACCAGCCGGGCCTGCGCGCCGCCGTACCAGCCGACCCGGTAGGCGGAGACGGTGAAGTGGGGAGCGGTGGTGGAGACATGCAGGGCGAAGGGCTCGCCGGGGAGCACGCTGATCCGGTCGGTGTAGCCCTCGACCGCCTCCGGCGGGCCCTGCGACCTGATCCGCCAGTCGGCGTTGCCGGGGCGCCGCTGCTCGGCCCGGTCGGGATCGTCGGGCGGCTCCGCGGTCGCGCCGGCCGCGATCGGGTCCGCGGCGCCGGCCGAGGGGCCGCCCCCGGGGTGGTCCGCCGTCGAACCACCGCCCTCGTTGAGGACCAGGGCGCCGACCCCGGCCGCTCCAGCCGCGGCGACGGCCGCGGCCGTCCCCAGGAACCGGCGCCGTTCCATACATCCCCATCCCCGTCGTCCAGACCTCGTGCGACGGCCCGGCTGATCTTCGACCCTACCGTTCACCTGTATGAATCCTGAAAGCCCGCTGACAGGAGAACGGTAAGGAAGGGGTGCACAAACAGCGGCGCCCGCCGAAGGTCTCCGACGGGCGCCGCTGGTCGCGAAAGGGGGCGGGATCAGGCCTGGTCGGCCTTCTCCAGCGCGGTGCAGCAGGTGTTCACGAGCAGCCGGGTCACCACGTACGGGTCGACGTTCGCGTTGGGGCGACGGTCCTCGATGTAGCCCTTCTGCTCGACCTCGACCTGCCACGGGATGCGCACCGAGGCGCCGCGGTCGGAGACGCCGTAGCTGTAGACGTCCCACGGGGCGGTCTCGTGCAGACCGGTGAGGCGCTCCTGGATGCCGTGGCCGTACTGGCTGACGTGCTCCAGCACCTTCTCCTGGTCGGCGCCGAGGGACTCGCAGGCGGTGATGATGGCCGGGTAGCCCTCGCGCATCGCCTTGGTGGAGAAGTTGGTGTGGGCGCCGGCGCCGTTCCAGTCGCCCTTCACCGGCTTGGCGTCGATCGTCACCGCGACGTCGAACTCCTCGGCGGTGCGGTAGAGCAGCCAGCGGGCGACCCACAGGTGGTCCGAGGCGGTCAGCGCGTCGACCGGGCCGATCTGGAACTCCCACTGGCCGGGCATGACCTCGGCGTTGATGCCGCAGAAGGCCAGGCCGGCCACCAGGCAGCGCTCCATGTGCAGCTCGACGATGTCACGGCCGAAGACCTCGTCCGAACCGACACCGCAGTAGTAGCCGCCCTGGGCGGCGGGGTAGCCGTTGACCGGGAAGCCGAAGGGGCGGCCGTCCTTGAAGAAGTTGTACTCCTGCTCGATGCCGAAGATGGCCTCCTGCGAGGCGAACTGCTCGGCGATCGGACGCAGCAGCGCACGGGTGTTGGTCTCGTGGGCGCTGCCGTCGATGTTGAAGACCTCGCACAGGACCAGGACGTGGTCACCGCCGCGGATCGGGTCAGGACAGGAGAAGACTGGCTTGAGCACGCGGTCCGAGGCGTGGCCTTCGGCCTGGTTGGTGCTGGAGCCGTCGAATCCCCAGGTGGGAAGCTCGGCACCGTCGGCCAGGATCCGCGTCTTCGAACGAAGCTTGGCGGTCGGCTCGGTGCCGTCGATCCAGATGTACTCAGCCTTGAAAGTCACGGGCGGCATTCCTCGCGGTGGGGTGGGAACGATGCGGTCGCGCGGTGCGGTGCTCCGCGTCGCTGGGGAGGTCCGCTGTCCTGCTGCCCAGGAGAATCACAGTTCGCAATTTCCCAACTGTTGCCCATGTGTGAACAGCAGGTTAACCGCCCTGCTTAGTGCGACAGCTCACATGACCAGATCGTACGAACCCGCCCGAAACCCTCCCTTTGACGCTGTCATGGCAGGTCATCACCGGTGCCAGGGGACGTCCACCCGGTCGGTGCCGAGGTGCTCGACCTCGGCCGCGCCGGCGCTGGCGGCGGCCAGCCAGTCGGTGAACTCGGCCGCCTGCGGCTCGGGGACGCCCACCTCGAAGCGGACCCCCGTGGCGGTGTAGGCGACCGCCCTGACCACATGCCCGGCCAGCCGCAGATCGTTCTCCAGACGTCCGGCGCGGACGTGGTCGGTGCTGATCGCCAGCAGCGCGACCAGTCGCCGCTCCACCAGCTCGGCCCGGTCCAGCGCCGCCGACACCGCCCCGCCGTAGGCGCGGACCAGGCCGCCCGCGCCCAGCAGCACCCCGCCGAAGTAGCGGGTCACCACGGCCACCGTGTCGGTCAGCCCGCGCCGGCGCAGCAGCTCCAGCATCGGCGCGCCCGCCGTCCCGGCCGGTTCGCCGTCGTCGTTGGAGCGCTCACGGCGCGGCTGGTCGCCGATGACGTAGGCGGTGCAATGGTGCCGGGCGTCCCAGTACTCCTTGCGGACGGCGGCCACGAACGCCTGCGCCTGGGCCTCGTCCTCGACCCGCAGCAGCGAGCAGAGGAAGCGGGACCGCTTGACCTCGGTCTCGTGCACCAGCGGCTGCCCGTCGGGGGTGGACACCGTGAGGCAGGGCACCTGCTGCGCCGTCATACCGCTGGCTCCGTCCGGGTATCGCGTTGAGGGGCGGGACGGGTTGGGCTAGCGTCCGGGCCATGAACCTGGAACAGGCCGAGCGGTTCGCCGCCGAGTGGGCCGAGGCGTGGAACTCCCACGACCTCGAACGTATTCTCGCGCACTACACCGATGACGTGGTGTTCCGCTCGCCGAAGATCGTCGAGCTGCTGGGCGACCCCTCCGGCGAGGCCCGCGGCAAGGAGGCGCTGCGGGCCTACTGGTCGACCGGCCTGAAGCTGCTGCCCGACCTGCACTTCACGGTCGAGGAGGTACGGGCCGGCGTCGACGCCGTGGTCATCGCCTACCGCAACGAGCGCGGCCGTGGCGTCACCGAGGTGCTGACGTTCCGTGACGGGCTGGTGTGCGAGGGCTTCGGCGCGTACGGGGCCGCATGGTGACACACCGTCACACCCGGCCGCACCGGACGCCGGTGTCCGGGTGAACCCCTCGCCCCGGGGCTGCCGCCGCTACTACGCTCACCGGGCATGACGACAGGTGGGCGGGGCACTGCGGTGGTCGTCGGCGGGGGGCTGGCCGGCTGCCTCGCCGCGTGGGCGCTGGTCGGCCGGGCCGAGCGGATCCTGGTGCTGGAGCGCGACCGCTACCCGGGGCAGGCCGCCTACCGTCCCGGCACCCCGCAGAACCGACACGCGCACCTGCTGCTGGAGGGCGGCCGCCGGGCCCTGCGGGAACTGCTGCCCGGCCTGGACGACGACCTGCGGGCCCGCGGCGCGGTCCCGGTCCCGGTGCCCGGGGGGCTGCGCTGGCTCAGCTCCGGCGGCTGGATGCCGCGCTTCGCCACCGACCTGACCTTTGTCTCCTGCACCCGCCCGGTCCTGGACGACGCGGTGCTGCGGCGGGTCCGCGCGGAGCCCTCGGTGGCCTTCCTGGAGGGCACCGAGGCGGTCGGGCTGCTCGGCGACAGCACCACCGTGACCGGTGTGCTGGCCCGGGTCCGCGGCGCGGCCCCGGACGGGACCGGCGCCACCGCCGTGGTCGAGGAGCTGGCGGCCGACCTGGTCGTGGACGCCTCGGGCCGCTCCTCCCGGACCCCGCAGTGGCTGCGGGCACTAGGCTGCGCCAGGACCCCGGAGGACCGGGTGGACCCGGGCGTCCGCTACGCCTCCCGGCTGTTCCACCACGCGCCGGGGATCGACGCCTCGCTGTCCGCCCTCTACCTCCAGGCCCGGGCGCCGGACCATCCACGGCTCGGGGTGCTGCTGCCGGTGGAGGGCAACCGCTGGGTGGTCAGCCTCGCCGGGATGCGCGGCAGCGAGCCCGAACCGGGGGCGGCCGGCTTCGACGCCTTCCTCGGGCTGCTCCGCGACCCGGCCCTGCGCGAGGTGCTCTCCACCGCCTCCCCCGCGGGCGAGACCCATGGCTTCCGCCCCGGTGCGAGCGTCCGCCGCCACTACCAGCGCGCCGCGCCGGACGGCCTGGTCGTGCTCGGGGACGCCGCCTGCACCGTCAACCCGGTCCACGGCCAGGGCATCTCGGTCGCCGCGTTCGGGGCGCTGGCGCTCCGCGACGGCGTGCGGGCACACGGCCTCGGACCCGGCACCAGCCGGCTGGTGCAGACCGGGATCGCGGCGGCGGCCAAGGACGCCTGGACCATGTCCTCGGCCGAGGACGTCCGCTTCCCCACCACCACCGGCGGCCCGTCAGGGGCGGTGCTGCGGCTGCAGCACCGCTACCTGGACCGGGTGATCGCCCGCTCCAGCCGCGACCAGGCGGTGTGCACCCGGTTCAGCGAGGTGATGACGCTGGTGGCGCCCCCGGCCGCGCTGTTCCGCCCCGACGTCGCCTGGCCGGTGCTGCGCGACCACCGCTGAGCCGCCGCCGAGACTCCGCTCAGGCAACGGTGGTGGGGCCCTCCCGCAGGACCACGCTGGCGTGGCTCTCCTGGAAGCTCTGGTCCGAGACCAGGGTGAGCCGGGCCGTGGACTGGAACTCGGGCAGGGTGGCGGAGCCGCAGGAGACCATCGTGGTCTTCAGCTTGGCGACGGTGACGGCGAGGCCCTCGTCCAGGTCGCCGGCGTAGGGGACGTAGCCGTCCACGCCCTCCTCGAAGATCAGCCCCTGGCCGCCCTGGCCGTAGCGCTGCCAGTTGCGGGCCCGGTTGGAGCCCTCGCCCCAGTACTCCTTGACGAAGCCGTCGCGGGTGGGCAGCTTCGCGCCGGCCGCCTGGTCGAAGCGGGCGAAGTAACGGCCCATCATCACGAAGTCGGCGCCCATCGCCAGCGCCAGCGCCACGTGGTAGTCGTGCACCAGCCCGCCGTCGGAGCAGACCGGCACATAGGCGCCGGTGCGCTCGGCGAAGGCGTCACGGGCCGCGGCCACGTCCAGCACCGCGCTGGCCTGGCCGCGGCCGATGCCCTTCTGGTCCCGGGTGATGCAGATGGATCCGCCGCCCACGCCGACCTTGACGAAGTCGGCGCCCGCCTCGGCGAGGAAGGTGAAGGCCTCGCCGTCGACCACGTTGCCGCCGCCGATCGGGATCTCCGGGTAGTGCTTCTTCACCCAGCTCAACGCCTGGGCCTGCCAGTCGCTGTAGCCGTCGGAGGAGTCGAAGCACAGCACGTCCGCGCCCGCCGCCAGCAGCGCGGGACCCGCTCGCGGTAGTCGTGGGTGTTGACGCCGGCGCCCACCCGGAGCCGCTTGGCGGCGTCCACCAGCTGGTTCGGGAACCGCTTGTTGTCCGCGTAGTCGGAGCGGAACACCAGGTGCTGCAGCCGCCCCTCGGCGTCCAGCACCGGCAGGCAGTCGGCTCGCTTCTCCCACAGCTGCGCGTTGGCCGCGGAGAGCGTGGTGTCGGCCCCGGCGGTGGGCAGCTCGGCGACCGGGGTCATCCGACCGCTGACCGGCCCGTCCAGGTCGTGCCGCTGGGGGTGGAAGTCCCGTGAGGTGACCAGCCCGAGCAGCCGACCGGTGCCGGTGCCGTCGTCGGTGACGGCGGCGGTGCTGTGGCCGGTCCGGCGCATCACCTCGACCAGCTCGCCCAGGGTGTCGTCCGGGCGGATGTTGGTGTCGCTGGTGACAAAGCCGGCCTTGAAGTCCTTCACCTCGCGCACCGCCGCGACCTGGCCCTCGATCGACTGGTTGTGGTGCAGAAAGCTCAGGCCGCCGTTGCGGGCCAGGGCGATCGCGAGCTCGGGCGTGCTGACCGCCTGCATGATCGCGGAGGTGAACGGCGCCTGCAGCTCGATCGCGGACGGCTCACCCACCGGGTGCCGCACCAGCGGGGTGCGGAGATCCACCGTGGCGGGTGAGCAGTCGGTGCGGGTCCGGTTGGGCAGCAGCAGGAACTCGTTGAACGTGCGCGAGACCTCGGCGATGACCTGTGCCACTGTTCCTCCAGACCCGTCGGCCGGAGCCCGACTGTCCGGCCGTGACCTGGCACCCTATCGACTCCCCGGCCCGCTCCCTAATCCTGATCACTCGTCAGTGGCGGCCCGGTGATGACGGTCCGTCAGCGGCCGGCCAGGGCGTCCAGCTGCCGCCGGTCCAGGCCGGTGGCCTTCTCGACCTCGGCCGGGTCGACCGCGCCGCAGTCCAGGCCGCGCAGCAGGTAGCCGCTGAGCGCCTTGGCGGTGGCCGGCTCGTCCATCACGTCGCCGGTGGAGCGGGCGACATAGGCGCTGAGCCGGGCCGCGGCCTGGTCCAGGCCCTCCCGGTAGAAGGAGTAGACGGCGGCGTAGCGGGTCGGCAGGTGGCCCGGGTGCATGTCCCAGCCCTGGTAGTAGGCGCGTTCCAGCGAGCGGCGGACCAGCCGGTGGTGCAGTTGCCACGCCCCGCGCACCTGGGCGGCGTCGCCGGTGGGGATCACATTGGTGGAGCCGTCGGAGAGCCGGACCCCGGTCCCGGCGGCGGCGACCTGCATCACCGCCTTGGCGTGGTCCGCGGCCGGGTGCTCCATGCTCTGGTACGCCGCGCCGACCCCGCAGGAGGCGCTGTAGTCGAAGGTGCCGTAGTGCAGCGCGGTGGCCCGGCCCTCGGCGGCACCGATCATGCGGGCGACGGTGGCCCGGCCGTCCGCGCCGAGGATGGACTGGGTGGTCTCGATCTGGATCTCGAAGCCGATCCGCCCCTCGGGCAGGCCCGCCGCCCGCTCGAAGTCCTCGACCAGCCGCACCATCGCGGCGACCTGCTCGGTGTAGGTGACCTTGGGCAGGGTCAGCACCAGCCCGTCCGGAAGCCGGCCGCCGCCCGCGCCGCCGCCCGCCGCCAGCAGTTCGGTGAGGAACAGGTCCAGGGTGCGGATGCCGCGGTCGCGGACGGCGGCCTCCATGCACTTCATCCGGATCCCGAGGTACGGCGGCGCGGTGCCCTCGGCCACCGCCGCGGCCACCAGCCGGGCGGCGCGGACGGCGGCGGCGTCCTCCTCGGCGTCGGGGCGGACGCCGTAGCCGTCCTCGAAGTCGATCCGAAGGTCCTCGACCGGTTCGCGGCGGAGCTTGGCCCGGACCCGGTCGTACACCTCGGTCGCCAGCCGGTCCGCGGGGCGGCCGACGATGCCGGCCAGGGCGGCGGCGTCCGGGGCGTGCTGGTCGAGCAGGGCGGTGGCCCGGTCGCCCCAGTCGCGGACCAGCTCGGTCACCGAGACCGAGGCGAGGGCGTCGGCCGGGACGTAGACGGTGTGCACCGGCTGCCGGGTGCCGGGCTCGCCGGGGTAGCGGGCGGCGAGATCCGCGTCCACGGCGGCGAGGGCGGTGTCGACTCCGGCCCGTACCGTGCTGGACAGGGTGGTGCCGTAGCCCGCGCCCTCCAGCGAGTCGCCCACCGGGTCGTCGTGACGCGCCATCGCGTACCCCTCCAAGATTTCAACAGTTTGTTGACGCGACGGTATCCGGGCCGACCGGGGGCGTCAATGGGGGCTCGTCCGCCGGGCTCGTCCGCCGAAACCCGCCCCGGCGGCGCCGCGAGCCGCGCCATGGGGAACACATGAAGGATTCTTCATGTATTCGGGTAAGGTGGCGACCGACGATGTGCCGAGCGAGGAGGATCCGGTGGGCCCGACCCAGGGGCACGACCACGGCGAACACGACCACACCGGCCACAGCGACGGGCACGGCGACGGTGGCCACAGCGGCGGCGGGCACGGCGGGCACAGCCATGGCGTCTCGGCGAACGCCGACCAGCGCTACCTGCGGGCCGCGCTGGCGCTGATCGCCCTGTTCATGGTCGGCGAGGTGACCGTCGGCATCGCCGCCCGCTCACTGGCGCTGATCTCCGACGCCGGGCACATGCTGACCGACGCCGCCTCGCTCGCGCTGGCCCTGCTGGCGATCCGGCTGGCGGCCCGGCCGGCCAAGGGCGCGTTGACCTTCGGACTGAAGCGGGCCGAGATCCTCTCCGCCCAGGCGAACGGGATCACCCTGCTCGGACTGGGCGGGATCTTCACCTACGAGGCGATCCGGCGGCTGATCTCACCCCCCGACGTCGCCGGTGGGACGGTCCTGGCGACGGCGCTGGTCGGCATCGTGGTCAATGTCGCGGCCGCCTGGCTGATCTCCCGGGCGAACCGCAGCAGTCTCAATGTCGAGGGCGCCTACCAGCACATCCTCAACGACGCCTGGGCGTTCATCGCGACCGCGCTGTCCGGCCTGGTGGTCATGCTCACCGGCTTCGACCGCGCGGACGCGATCGCGACGCTGGTGGTGGCCGTGCTGATGTTCCACGCCGGCTACGGCCTGGTCCGGGAGTCGGGGCGGATCTTCCTGGAGGCGGCCCCGGCCGGCCTGGACCCGGACACCATCGGCGCCGAGCTGGCCGCCGAGGGCGGCGTGGTCGAGGTGCACGACCTGCATGTCTGGACCATCACCTCGGGCTACCCGGCGCTGTCCGCGCACATCCTGGTCCGCGACGAGATGGACTGCCACGCGGTACGCGGACGGCTGGAGACCTCGCTCCGCTCCCGGCACGGCATCGAGCACACCACCCTGCAGGTGGACCACGCCGTGCCCGAGCTCTACCAACTGGGCGGCAGCAGCGGCACCGGCTCCGGTGGCCCGCACTGCGTCGATCCGCACGGCAGCTCGCACCGGGGCGCTCCCACCCTGCAGAACAGCCCCGAAGACACAGGAAGCTCGTAAACAGACGGCGTTATCAACCTGTTACCTCTTTATATCGGTCATATCATCACAAAATAAGATCAGCTTCACACCTTCTCCCTGCACACTTGCGAGACGCTTAGCAGCGCAGCTACTAACGTGACCGCCGCGGGGACGCACACCCGTTCCAGTGGTCGGACCAGGCCCGGCCGGAAGCAACTGAGGACCGATGACACAGAACAAGCCGTCGAACGCCGACCGGCGCCGCATAGCCCAGCAGCGCATAGCCGAGCAGCGGAAGGTCGAGGCCCGACGACAGCGCAATGTGATGATCGCCTGGGTTGTGGCGGGTGTGGTCGTCATCGGCGGCGCGGGGACGGCCGCCGCCTTCGGCATCAACAGCATGAACAAGTCCAATGACAAGGCCAAGGTCGCCAAGCAGGCCTCGGACCCCTCCATCGACAAGAGCGCCAGCCTGCTGGCCACCACCGCCAAGCAGTCGACCGGCGGGGCGGTGGACGGTGTGGTCAAGAGCGACTCGATGGAGAAGACGGTCTACCACATCCACGCCCACCTGCAGATCTTCGTCGACGGCAAGCAGAAGAACATCCCCTACGGCATCGGCATCGTCCCGCCGTACAGCCTGGACACCTCCGGCGGCAGCCCGTTCGTGAGCGGTGGCTCCAAGTTCTACTACCTGCACACCCATGACGAGACCGGCGTGATCCACGTCGAGTCGCCCAGCAAGCTGCAGTACACCCTGGGCAACTTCTTCGACGTCTGGAAGCAGCCGCTGACCACCGACCAGATCGGTCCCAACAAGGGCACGCTCACGGTCTACGTGGACGGCAAGAAGTTCACCGGCGACCCCCGGTCGATCGAGCTGACCGAGTTCAAGAAGATCCAGATCGACGTGGGCGCGGACACCGCCTACAAGGACTTCACCTGGCCGTCGGGGTACTAGGCCGCCATGGACGACGCCCAAGCGGACGCCGGGGAAGAGCAGGAGCTGGCCGAGCTGGAGCAGGAGGCCGACCTGCTGGAGGCCCGCGCCCAGCGCCGGGGCGGGCTCCCGCGGCTGCGGCGGGCGCTGATGGTGCAGGCGCCGGTGCTGGTGGCGCTGGCCGTGGTGATGCTGCTGTGGGGCCGTACCGCCCCGCAGCAGGCGACGGCGGCGACCCCGTCACCGCCGCTGATCGGGATGACCGACGCCCACCTGGACCCGCCCGCGGCCGGCGGCGGCACGGTCTACGCCTATGTGACGGTGCGCAACAACGGCGGGACGGCCGACCGGCTGGTCGGCGCGTCCAGCCCCTGGGCCGGGAAGATCAGCGTGGTGAGCGGCGCCTCGGCCGGCTCGGTGCCCTGGATCACCGTCCCCGCGCACGGTTCGGTGACGCTGAAGGCCGACACCCAGCGACTGGCGCTCTCGGATCTGAAGCGGGTGCCCAAGGTCGGCGACACGATCCAGCTGGACCTGAACTTCGCCACCTCGGGCACGGTCTACGTGTTCGCCCCGGTCGGCCCGGTCGGCAGCCTGACCGTCCTGGACGTGGTGAACGCGATGAAGCACATGGACCAGCTGCCGCCGGAGTAGTCCACGCGCCGGGGTCGGCGCCGGGCTGACGCCGGGCTGAAATGCAGGGGCGCTCGCGGCGGGGGCGCGGCTACGATGCGGCGAGTCGTCCGCTCCGCTGCCGCTTCGCCGATCGTTCCGGGGGTTTTCCATGGTGTCCGCCGACCGCCTGGCCGCGTTCGCGGGGCTGTCGCTGCTGCTGATCGTGATCCCCGGGCCCAGTGTGCTGTTCGTGGTCGGCCGGGCGCTGGCGCACGGCCGCAGGACCGCGCTGCTCTCGGTGCTCGGCAACACGGTGGGCGGGTATCTGCTGGTGCTCGCGGTGTCCTTCGGGATCGGCCCGGTGGTGCAGCGCTCGGTGCTGGTGTTCACCGCGCTGAAGCTGGCCGGAGCCGCCTATCTGGTGTTCCTCGGGTTCAGGGCGCTGCGGGAGCGGCAGGCGCTGCAGCAGGCCTTCGCCGCGGAGTCGCCCCGGCGCGGGGCCGCGCGGACGCTCTGGGAGGGCTTCGCGGTGGGCGTCGCCAACCCCAAGACCATGGTGTTCTTCGCGGCGGTGCTGCCGCAGTTCGTGGACCGCGCGGACGGGGACGCGACCGGGCAACTCCTGCTGCTGGGCGTGGTGTTCAACCTGATCGCACTGGTCTCCGACAGCGTCTGGGGCCTGGCCGCCGCGCAGGCGAGGTCCTGGTTCGGACGGTCGCCGAAGCGGCTGTCCCTGGTCGGCGGGGCCGGCGGCCTGGCGCTGATCGGCCTCGGGCTGACGGTCGCGGTGACGGGCCGTCAGGACTGACCTCTCCCCGGCCCCGGCCCGGGTCGTTCGGGCACCCAAGTTGTTATGTCGTTCGCGCAACCAGCGCCGCTCCCGGGAAGTCTGCGCTGTCGGAGGCCCTGCCGGCTCCAGACTGATCGTCAGTTCCCAGCGAAAGGACCACAGATGGCACCATCCTCCGAGCCCCGCTCACGGCGGCTGCTCGCCGGGCTGCTCGGCAGCGCCGCCCTGGCAGCGCTGCTGCCGGCGATCGTCGCCGGGCCGGCGAACGCCGCGACGGCGCAGCTCTGCGCCTCGAAGACCCATCCGGCGCTGGCCGCGAAACTGGCCCGTGACCTGAAGCCCGCCCTGGCCGGACGTTCGTCCACCATCGGCGTCTACCTCTGGGACCAGAAGAACTCGGTCTACTGCTCCTCGAACATATACCGCCACTTCGACTCGGCCAGCGCGGTGAAGGCGACCATCATGGCCGCCGTGCTCCGCCGCGCCCAGGAGCAGCACCGGGGGCTCACCAGCTGGGAGACCTCCAACCTGCGGCTGATGATCACCCACTCGGACAACAACGCGGCGACCAACCTGTGGAACAGCATCGGGCGCGCCCGTTTCAAGGCCTATCTGAAGCTGGCCGGAATGCCGAGTACCGCGCCGGGCCCGGGCGGCTACTGGGGGCTGACCCAGATCGACGCGCACGACGAGGTGAAGCTGCTGGCCACCTTCACCAGTAACCACACAGTCCTCTCCGCCACCTGGCGGGCGTATGCGCTGAAGCTGATGTCGCAGGTCACGCCCTCCCAGCGATGGGGCGTGCCGTACGGGGCGCCGAAGGGCTCGCTCGTCTCCAACAAGAACGGCTGGCTGCCGCGGGCGACCCGTGGCTGGCGGGTGCACAGCATCGGCGCGGTCACCGGCGGCGGCCGGAGCTATGTGATGGCCGTGCTGACCGACAACGACAAGACCATGCAGTACGGGGTCGACACCATCCAGCGGATCACCCTGGTGATCAACCGGGATCTGGGCTCCGCGGCAGCCAGCCGCGCGGCCGCGGCGACGCCGCTCACCCCGCGGGACAACCTCGGCGCGCAGGTGTCGGGGATCTCCGACGGCTCGGCTCCGTTCGGGGCCGTCAAGTAGGGCGCATCCGCCGAAGCGCCTCAGCAGCAGGTCAACACACACCCCGTCCGGGGCCACCGGGCGGGGTGTTCCCGTTCTCGGGCTGCGCATGTATGCTCATTTCTGCTCACTGAGCAATCATTATGCGCAACTTCGATCACCACCATGGAGAGCCCGATGTCCTGGACCGCGGAAGAGATCGCCTCCCAGCCCGACTGCTGGCAGCAGGCGCTGGACCGGCTCCCCGAGTTCGCGCCGCTGCTCCCCCGGCACGGCGAGCGGGTCGCCGTCATCGGCTGCGGCACCTCCTGGTTCATGGCCCAGTCCTACGCCGCGCTGCGGGAGGCCGCGGGTCTCGGCGAGACCGACGCCTTCGCCGCCTCCGAGGCCCCGCTGGGCACCGGCTTCGCCCGCCGCTACGACCGGGTGCTCGCGCTGACCAGGTCCGGGACCACCAGCGAGGTGCTCGACCTGCTCACCCAGCTGAAGGGCCAGGTCGCCACCACTGCGATCACCGCCGACCCGGCCACCCCGATCGCCGACCTGGCCGAGGACCTGGTGATGCTGGACTTCGCCGACGAGCGCTCGGTGGTGCAGACCCGCTTCCCCACCACCCAGCTGCTGCTGCTCCGGGCCCAGCTCGGCGAGCAGGTGGACGGCGTGCTCGCCGACGGCGCCGCGGCCCTGGCCGGCGAGCTGCCGTCGGAGCTGCTGGCCGCCGAGCAGATCAGCTTCCTCGGCCGGGGCTGGAGCTACGGCCTGGCCCGCGAGGCCGCGCTCAAGGTGCGCGAGACGGCGGCCTGGTGGACCGAGGCGCACCCGGCGATGGAGTACCGGCACGGCCCGATCAGCGTGGCCAGGGCCGGACGCGCGGTGTGGAGCCTGGGCGACCTGCCGGACGGCCTGGCCGAGCAGATCGGCAGCACCGGCGCCTACCTGGAGCGGCGGACGCTGGACCCGATGGCGGAGCTGGTCCGGGTGCAGCGGCTCGGCGCGGCGCTGGCCGGCCGGCTGGGCCGGGACGTCGACAGCCCGCAGCACCTGTCCCGCTCGGTGGTGCTGGAGCCTGCCGTGCTCGCGCCGGTGGTGCTGGAGCCGGCCGCCGTGACCGGCGCTCCGTGATAGTCACGGTCACCCTCAACCCGGCCCTGGACCTCACCTACCGGGTGGACCAGCTGCGGGCCGGCGGCACCAACCGGGTCGCCGACGCCGCCGAACGGGCCGGCGGCAAGGGCGTCAATGTGGCCCGGGTACTGGCCGCGCGCGGCTGCCCGGTGCTGGTCACCGGCCTGGCCGGGGGCCCGGGCGCGGACGCGCTGCGCGCGGACCTGGACCGGGCCGGGCTGCCGCACCGGCTGACCGCGATCCAGGGGCCGCTCCGGCGGACGGTCGCGGTGGTCACCGCCGGCGGTGAGGTGACCGGCCTGTGGGAGCCGGGCCCCGCCGTCACCACCGCGGAGTGGCTGCGCTTCGCCGAGCAGGACTTCCCGGCGGCGCTGGCCGGCGCCACCGTCGTGGTGCTGTCCGGGAGCCTGCCGCCAGGGGTGCCTGCGGACGCCTACGCGGTGCTGCTGCGGGCCGCTGGCCGTCTCGGCGTCCGTGGGGTGCTGGACGCCGACGGGGAGGCGCTGCGGGCCGGTCTGGCCGGTCGGCCCGCGCTGGTGAAGCCCAACGCCGAGGAGGCCGCCCGGGCCACCGGCAGCGACGCCGCGGCCGACCCGGGGGAACTGGCCGAGCGGCTGCGGGTGCTGGGCGCCGAGACGGCCGTGGTGACCGCCGGTCCCGAGGGGATGTACGGCAGCGCCGACGGCCTGCGCTGGCACACCCCGGCGCCGCGGCGGCTGCGCGGCAACCCCACCGGCGCGGGCGACGCCGCCGCTGCCGCGCTGGCCCTGGCGCCCTGGCCGAGGGCCGGCCCTGGCCCGAGGCCACCGCCGACGCCGCCGCGCTGTCGGCGGCCGCCGTCGCCGCACCGCTCGCGGGCGACTACGACGCGGCCCTCTACCACCAACTGACGAAGCAGCAGGAGACGTACTGACATGCCGCTGACCCCGACCGCACGGATACTCAGGACCGCCGAACGGGACGGCTTCGCCGCCGGCGCCTTCAACGTGATCCAGATCGAGCACGCCCAGGCGATCCTGGCCGGGGCGCACCGGGCCAAGTCCCCGGTGATCCTCCAGATCAGCGAGAACGCCGCGGCCTACCACGGCGCGCTGGCGCCGATCGCCGCCGCGGCCCGGGCCGCCGCCCGGGCCGCCGAGTTCCCGGCCGCGCTGCACCTGGACCACGCCACCGGCTTCGACCTGATCCGGGAGGCGGCCGACTGCGGCTTCGGCTCGGTGATGTACGACGGCTCCAAGCTGCCCTGGGCCGAGAAACGTCCGCAGCACCCGCGAGATCACCGACTGGTGCCACGACCGGGGCCTGCTGGTGGAGGCCGAGCTGGGCGAGATCGGCGGCAAGGACGGCGCGCACACCCCCGGCGTGCGGACCGACCCGGAGCAGGCGGCCGAGTTCGTCGCCGCCACCGGGGTGGACGCGCTGGCCGTCGCGGTGGGCTCCGCGCACGCCATGACGGTCCGTGAGGCCGCGCTGGACCTGCCGCTGATCGCCGCGCTGCGGCTGGCCGTCCCGGTGCCGCTGGTGCTGCACGGCTCCTCCGGCGTCCCGGACGCGACGCTGGCGGCGGCGGTGGGCGCGGGCATGCGGAAGGTCAATATCTCCACCCATCTGAACCGGCTCTACACCGAGGCGGTCCGGGAGGCGCTGGCCGCGTACCCCGCCCTGGTCGACCCCCGCCGCTGGCTCGCCCCGGCCCGCGAGGCGGTGGCGACCGAGGTCGCCCGCCTGCTGGCCGTCCTGGGCGCACCCACCGCACCGGGGGCCTAAGCCGGGCGGTTCCGGTGCGCAGACTCGTTGACACCGGTGCTGCGCGCCACTTATACCTCATGAGGGAGAGCGCTCTCTGAGATGAGAATTCAGCCCTCCGCTCGTCGAGAAGGAGATGCCATGGCTCAGTCATGCCCTTTTTCCGCGCGCAGCCCTCCGTAGCGGGCCCAGCGGACCACTGATGATCGTGGTCGCGGTGCCATGCCGATCCCCAGGCCGATACCCGCGCCGATTCCCGCGCCGGACGAGCGCGGCGGGATCCCGCGCGCACCGCTGTTTCGCCGCTCCTCACCCTGACCAAGCTGGAGTTGCCATGCAGGCCCACTCCTCCGGTGGCACGGTCCACCGGGGTGCTCTGATCCGCCCGGTACACGCCGCATTACTCTTCCTCGTCGCCCTCAGCCTGGCGATCTGCACCATCGCCGCACCCGCCGCCCACGCCGCGGACACCCTGCTCTCGCAGGGCAAGACCACCACCGCGTCCTCCACCGAGAACGCCGGGACCCCGGCCTCGAACGCCACCGACGGCAACACCGGGACGCGCTGGTCCAGCGCCTTCTCCGACCCGCAGTGGCTGGAGGTGGACCTCGGCTCGAGCGCCTCCATCGACAAGGTGGTGCTGAACTGGGAGGCCGCCTCGGGCAAGGCGTACCAGATCCAGACCTCCAACGACAACGCGACCTGGACCCCGATCTACACCACGGCCACCGGCGCCGGCGGCGTCGAGACGCTGACCGTCTCCGGGACCGGCCGCTACGTCCGGATCTACGGCACCGCACGCAACACCGGCTACGGCTACTCGCTGTGGGAGTTCCAGGTCTACGGGACGATCAACACCGGCGGCGGCTGTGGGACGACCAATACCGCGCTCGGCAAGCCCACCACCGCGTCCTCCACCGAGAACGCCGGGACCCCGGCCGCCGACGCCACCGACGGCAACGCCGGCACCCGCTGGTCCAGCGCCTTCTCCGACCCGCAGTGGCTGGAGGTGGACCTCGGCGCCACCCAGTCGGTCTGCCAGGTGGTCCTCAACTGGGAGTCCGCCTACGGCAAAGGCGTTCCAGGTGCAGACCTCCAACGACAACGCCACCTGGACCCCGATCTACACCACGACCACCGGCACCGGCGGGGTGCAGACCCTGAACGTCACCGGCAGCGGCCGGTACATCCGGGTGTACGGCACCGCACGCGGGACCGGATACGGCTACTCGCTGTGGGAGTTCCAGGTCTTCACCGGCAGCCCGGTCGGCGGCAACACCGTCACCGTCACCAACCCCGGCGCTCAGACCACCACCGTGGGCACCGCCACCAGCGTGCAGATCCACGCCACCGACTCCGCGGCCGGGCAGACGCTGAGCTACAGCGCCACCGGCCTGCCGACCGGGCTGTCGATCAACGCCTCGACCGGCCTGATCTCCGGCACCCCCAGCACGGCCGGCAGCTACAACGCCACTGTCAACGCCACTGACAGCACCAGTGCGACCGGCTCCGCCGCCTTCACCTGGACCGTCACCACCGTCGCGACCGGCTGCACCCAGCCGAGCACGCCGAACTTCGGCCCCAACATGAAGATCTTCGACCCGAGCATGTCGAGCGCGACCATCCAGGCCACGCTGGACTCGGTCTTCAACACCCAGAAGCTCAACCAGTTCGGCACCGACCGGTACTCCCTGCTGTTCAAGCCGGGCACCTACAGCAACACCGCCAACATCGGCTACTACACCTCGATCCAGGGCCTGGGGCAGAACCCCGACGACGTCACCATCAACGGTGACGTGACCGTCGACGCCTTCGACGGCACCGGGAACGCGACCCAGAACTTCTGGCGCTCGGCGGAGAACCTGGCCGTCAACCCCTCGGCGGGCAACACCCGTTGGGCCGTCGCCCAGGCCGGTCCGTTCCGCCGGATGGACATCCACGGCGGGCTCCAGGTCTACCCGGCCAGCTACGGCTACGCGAGCGGCGGCTACATCGCCGACTCCAAGGTCTCCGGGCAGGCGTCGAGCGTGTCGCAGCAGCAGTGGTACTCGCAGGACAGCAGCTTCGGCAGCTGGAGCGGCTCGGTGTGGAACATGGTGTTCTCCGGCGTGACCGGCGCACCCGCGCAGAGCTTCCCCACTCCCCCGATGACCACCCTGGCCACCACGCCGACCTCGCGTGACGTGCCGTACCTGTACGTCGACTCGTCCGGTGCCTACCGGGTGTTCTCGCCGTCGCTGCGCACCAACGCCTCGGGCCCCAGCTGGGCGAACGGGCCGACCCCCGGGACCTCCCAGCCGATCAGCCAGTTCTTCGTGGCGACCCCGTCCAACACCGCGGCGCAGATGAACGCGGCGCTGGCGCAGGGCTGCAGCCTGTTCCTCACCCCCGGCGTCTACAGCATCGACCAGACGCTCAATGTGACCAACCCCAACACCGTCGTCCTGGGCACCGGGTTCCCGACCCTGATCCCGACCGGCGGCGTCAACACCATGCAGGTCGGCAATGTGGACGGGGTCCGGATCGACGGCGTGCTGTTCGACGCCGGCACCACCAACTCCGCGGCGCTGCTCACCGTGGGCACCCAGGGCTCGACCACCAGCCACGCCGCCAACCCGATCTCGGTCCAGGACGTGTTCTTCCGGATCGGCGGCGACATCGCCGGCAAGGCGACCGACAGCCTGGTGGTCAACGCCAACAACACGCTGGTGAACGACATCTGGGGTTGGCGCGCGGACCACGGCAACGCCGGCACGGTCGGCTGGACCGTGAACACCGCCGACACCGGACTGATCGTCAACGGCAACAACGTGCTGGCGACCGGACTGTTCATCGAGCACTACCAGAAGAACGAGGTGGTCTGGAACGGCCAGGGCGGCGAGACCATCTTCCTCCAGAACGAGATGCCCTACGACCCGCCGAACCAGGCGGCCTGGATGAACGGTTCGTCCAACGGCTACGCCGCCTATGTGGTGTCGCCCGGCGTCACCTCGCACCAGGCGTACGGTCTCGGCAGCTACTGCTACTTCAACGTCAATCCGGCGGTGGTGTCGGACCACGCCTTCGAGACCCCGAACGTGGCGGGGGTCAACTTCCACGACCTGCTGACCGTGTCGCTGGGCGGGGTCGGCGTGATCACGCATGTGATCAACCAGACGGGAGGTGCGACCCCGTCCAACACCACGCCGTCGACCGTCACCAGCTACCCGTGACCGTCCATGAGTTGTCCGTGACCGTGTGATCCGCACGGATACCAGCAGCACTCGGGAGGCCCTCCGGCAACGGGGGGCCTCCTCCCGTTCAGGCCCGCAGCACCCGGACCCCGGCGTCGGTCAGTGACTTCTCCTGGTCGGCGGTCAGCGCCTGGTCCGTCACCACGTCGTCGATCGCGTCCAGCGGGCAGATGCCGGCGAAGGTGACCCGGCCGACCTTGGTGCTGTCCGCGACGACCACCGTGCGGCTGGCGGCGCGGAGGAAGGCCAGGTCGGTGGCGGCCTCCATCTCGTCGTAGGTGGTGCAGCCCTCGGCCGCGGTCAGGCCGTCCACCCCGATGAAGGCCACGTCCAGGTGATACTGCGTCAGGGTCCGCTCGGCGGACGGGCCGACCAGGGCGTAGCTGGCGCTGCGCGCGGTGCCGCCGACCACCAGCAGCCGGATCTCCGGACGGACGATCAGGTCGGCGGCGATGTTGACCGCGTTGGTGACCACGGTCAGCCCGCGCTCGGACGCGCGTCCCTCGCCGAGCACCCGGGCCAGCTCGGTGACGGTGGTGCCGCCGGTCAGCCCGACCACCGCGCCGTCCGGGACCAGGGCCGCCGCGGCCAGCGCGATCCGGCGCTTCTCGGCCTGCTGCCGGCCGGTGCGGTGCCGCAGCGGCAGTTCCAGGTTGACCGAGCCGGTGACCGCGCCGCCGTGGGTACGCTGCAGCAGCCCCTGCTCGTCCAGCAGCTGCAGATCGCGGCGCACGGTCGCCCCGGACACCCGAGCAGGGCGCTGAGCTGGTGCACGTCCGCGCTGCCGGCCGAGGCCACATGGTCGAGGATGCGGGCGATGCGGTCGGCTTTGAGCATGGCAGGAGTGTACGGCGACACCCCGCCCTGAATCCCGCAGGCGAGCCCCTGCCTGCCGCAGGCTGTTACGGGTGACGCAGCCCCCGCACGGAACCCGCAAGCAGCACGGAACTCGCCAGCCGCATGGAAACCGCCGGCAGCACGCCCGGCAGACCCTCAGGGAGCTCCCGGCCACCCTCCAGCAGCTGCGCGCCGCCGCCGAGCACCGGCTCCCGGTGCTCACCCGGCTCACCGCCCAGCTGATCCGGATCAACCTGCTGGACGTGGCGACCAGGCTCGCCGCCCAGGTGTTCCTGACCGCCGTGCCGCTGCTGTTCGTGGTCGCCGCGTTCGCCCCGCAGTTCGTCCGGGACCAGCTGCTGGAGTCGATCCGCACCGTCTTCGGCCTGTCCGGCGAGCCGCTGGACCAGCTCAAGGACCTCTACCGGAACAGCGACGACGCCTTCGTCAACACCTCGGGGGTGATCGGGGCGCTGATGGCGCTGCTGTCGGCGACCGCCTGCTCCCGGGTGGTGCAGCGGCTCTGCGAGCGGTCCTGGGAGCTGCCCAAGTCCGGGGCGCGGATCGCGGTCTGGCGCTGGTTCGCCTGGATCTGCTCCTGGGTGGTGATCCTGATCGCCCAGCAGCCGCTGCGGACCGGGTTCGGCGCGGGACTGTGGCTCGGCATCCCGCTGTCGTTCCTGTCCAGCTCACTGGTCTGGTGGTGGACCCAGCACCTGCTGCTCGGCCCCCGGACGCGCTGGCTGCCGCTGGTCCCCGGCGCGGTGCTCACCGCCGCGTCGATGACGGCGCTGAGCATGACCGCCCTGATCTACATGCCGATCGCGATCAACAACAGCCAGCAGAAGTTCGGCGGCCTCGGCCCGATCTTCACCCTGCTCTCCTGGCTGATCGTCATCTGCGTCGCCGTCATCGGCAGCATCGCCCTCGGCCAGGTCCTCGCCACCGAACCCCCGCTCTCCACCTGGCTCGGCCCCATCCTGCGACCCCCGGCCGCCCCGGAGCCGACGGAGCCGACGGAGTAGCACTCCTGACGCTCGGGCTACTTGTTCGAGAAGTAGGCGGCGGTGACCACGGCGAGGCCGAGGCCCTGGCAGTTGCTGGAAGGTGTCATCTCAGCCCACCCCGTGTACAGCCCGACGTGAGCTTTCGGCGAGAAGCTGTAGGAGAGCTCCATCGTATGGGTCTGGTGCGCCTTGAACATGCCCAGGGCGAGCTGACCGGTGACCCAGGTCGGATCGCCGTACTTGCTGCCGGAGTGCCAGGTGAACGACATCAGGTGCCAGTGGCCCTTGTCCATGCGCCACCAGATGGTGGGCGGGTAGTGGGGTGTCAGGCCCTTGGCGTCGATCATCAGGTAGAACGAGGCGCTCCTGATGGTCGTGCTTCGGGTGTTGAGGACCGGCTGGTAGAGGTCCACCTTCTTGTTCGGGTGGCGTACGGCGATGGGCTGGACCAGCTTGGAGTACAGCCCCCCGACGGGGCACTTCGGGAGGCCGGCGGCGTGTGCGGTCGCGGGCACCAGGCCGAAGGCCGCGGCGGCGGCCAGAGCCGAGGCGGCAAGGCGGATGTTCTTCACAACTGTGCTCCCCCTGTGATCACTGCATCGAGAATGCGGGCGATCCTAGCGGGAGGAACGGATTCGGCCCACGCTGCCCGGCCGACGGCGGGTGTCCGGCCGTGCCGGGGATCGCGCAGGGTAGCCGGTGGTGACGTTCTGCGGGTGAGGATCCGGATACTCTCCGCGCCTGCCCGGTGACCTGGGGTACTCATGAGGCGGGAGGGAACTCACTTGCTATTTCAACGGACCGCTTTCGCCCGCCGCAGGCCGCCCGCGCTGGCCGACAAGCTGTCAGCGGCAGAATCGTTCATCCGCCAGTTCGCCGCGGAGAACCCGGAGACGGTCGGCGATCCGGAGCGGCGCTGGCGGCAGGTGCGCCGGGCGGTGGAGTCGTACGGGACGTACGAGCACACCGCCGAGGAGCTGACCTTCGGCGCCCGGGTCGCCTGGCGGAACGCGGCACGGTGCATCGGACGGCTCTACTGGCGCAGCATGGCGGTCCGGGACCTGCGGCATCTGCGGCATCCGGACGACATCGCCGAGCAGTGCGTCGAGCATCTGCGGACGGCCACCAACGGGGGGAAGATCCGCCCGGTGGTCAGCGTGTTCGCACCGGACCGCCCGGGTAGGCCCGCCGCGCGGCTGCTGGGCGAGCAGCTGGTGCGGTACGCGGACGACCCGCTGAGCGCCCGGCGGCTGGCGCTGGCCCGGGAACTGGGCTGGAAGGGCGGCAAGGAGGAGTTCGACGTGCTGCCGCTGCTGCTGCAGTCCGCGCCGGACCGCACCCCGACCTGGTACGAGCTGCCCGGGGACGCGGTTCTCGAGGTGCCGCTGCGGCATCCGGAGCACGCCGGCTTCGCCGGTCTCGGGCTGCGCTGGTACGCCGTCCCCGCCGTGTCGGACATGACCCTGGAGATCGGCGGCGTCAGCTACCCGGCGGCGCCGTTCAACGGCTGGTACATGGGGACGGAGATCGGCTCGCGCAATCTCGGCGACGCCGACCGCTACGACCTGCTGCCCTCGGTCGCCGCCCTGTTCGACCTGGACACCGCCAGCGACCGCAGCCTCTGGCGGGACCGGGCCCTGGTGGAACTGAACCTCGCGGTGCTGCACTCCTTCCAGGAGGCCGGGGTGACCATGGCCGACCACCACACCGAGTCGACCCGCTTCCTCTCGCACATCGAGCGCGAGCGGCGCAGCGGGCGCCCGGTCCCCGCCGACTGGAGCTGGATCGTGCCGCCGCTGTCGGGCTCGGCGACCGCGGTGTTCCACCGCTCCTACGATCCGCCGGACGAGAACCTGCGTCCGGCCTTCCTGCGGCGACCGCCCGAGGACCCCTGGACGACCGGCGACTGACCGGCGGCTGAACAGTGCTTGTCCGGCGGTGCAGCGGGCAGACGGGCGGGTGGTGCGGCGCTGATGCGGCCCTGGTGGGGCGCTGATGGGGCGTCGTGCACCCGCCCTTGGTGCTTCTTGAGGTAACACGTTCGATCTTGTTTGAGATTTGGTGAATCGGACATGGTCGACCACAGTCCGGCAAGGCGGACACATCACGGTCTCACAACGCATCCGGATCTGGGCGTTGACGACCCGTTTCTTCCGGCGTAGAACTACCCGTGCGATCGAGTAAACGTTTCATCCTGGTGAGTTCTGTTGGAAACAGATGGATGCATTCGAGCCTGCCAGGCAACTCCCCACCCACCTTCGCACGGAGGAACCAACATGTCGGACGCCGGAATGTCACCGAGCCGCCGGACTCTGCTCAGAGGTATCGCCGGTGGCGCCGGGCTGGTCGCGGCCGGGGGCCTGCTGACCGCCTGCGGCAGCTCGGGCAGCAGCAAGCCGAGTACCGGGGGCTCCTCGGGCGCCGCCGGGGGCGGCACGGTGACTTTTGGATCGAACTACTCCGACCCCGGCGTGAAGGCCGCCTTCGCGGCCCTCACCGCCGGCGCGACCGCGGCGACCAAGTCCCAGATCAAGATCAACACGGTCGACCACAACACCTTCCAGACCAACATCACCAGCTACCTCCAGGGCACCCCGGACGACCTGTTCACCTGGTTCGCCGGCTACCGGATGCAGTACTTCGCCGCCCAGGGCCTGGCCCTGCCGATCGACGACGTGTGGGAGAAGATCGGCGGCAACTTCGGCCCCGCCGCCAAGCAGCTGTCGACCGGCCTGGACGGCCACCAGTACCTGGTGCCGCTCTACAACTACCCCTGGGTGGTCTTCTACAACAAGAGCGTCTTCAAGGCCAAGGGCTACACCGTCCCCACCGACTGGGACGCCTACGTGGCGCTGGCCAAGAAGATGAAGGCCGACGGACTGATCCCGATCGCCTTCGCCGACAAGGACGGCTGGCCCGCCCTGGGCACCTTCGACATCCTCAACATGCGGATCAACGGGTACGACTACCACATCAAGCTGATGAAGCACCAGATCCCGTGGACCGACCAGGGCGTGACCCAGGTCTTCCAGCACTGGGCCGAGATCATGCCCTACATGCAGACCGGCGCCAACGGCCGGATCTGGCAGGACGCCGCGAAGGACCTGGAGTCCAAGAAGGCCGGCATGATGTTCCAGGGCACCAACCAGGTCGCCGCCCAGTACGTCACCGACAAGGCCGACCTGGACGACCTGGACTTCTTCCCCTTCCCCGCGATCAACCCGGCCTACGGCCAGGACTACATGGACGCCCCCACCGACGGCTTCATGCTGAGCAAGAAGGCCAAGAACGTCGACGCCGCCAAGGCCATCCTGGAGTACATCGGCACCGGCGCCGCCGAGGCCGCCTACCTCAAGACCGACCAGTGGGACGTCGGCCTGGCCAACGGCCTGACCGTGCCCAGCTACGACGCGATCCAGACCAAGTCGGTCACCGAGATCGGCAAGTGCAAGGCGGTGGCCCAGTTCATGGACCGCGACGCCGACCCGGCGATGGCCACCGCGATGATCGCCATCATCCAGAAGTTCATCGACAACCCCTCCACGGGCAACATCGCAGCGCTCCAGAAGAGCGCCGAGGACCAGGCGAAGGCGATCTACACTTCATGAGCTCCACCACCACCGAAGCAGGCACCCCGGCGACGGCGGCGGGCGAGACCCCGGTCCGCCGCCGTCGCCGGGGCCTGCGCAGGCTCTCCGGACGGGACCGGGTCGTCGTCGGCCTGCTGCTGGGCATCCCGCTGCTGCTGGACCTGGCCTTCGTCTGGGTCCCGGCGCTGGCCACGGTGCTGCTGTCGTTCACCAAGTGGAACGGCGTCGGCAGCCTGCACGGCAAGGCGTGCCTGCCCAACGTCCCCTCCATCGTCAACAACGGCTGCCTGTACGGGGTGCAGAACTACCACCAGGCCGCCACGATCTACCCGGAGTTCTGGCCCGCCGTCCGGCACAACATCATCTGGCTGGCCGTCTTCATCTTCATCGCCACCCCGCTCGGGATGCTGTTCGCGGTGGTCATCGACCGCGGCATCAAGGGCAGCCGGATGTACCAGAGCATCCTGTTCCTGCCGGTGATGCTGTCGCTCGCGCTGGTCGGGATCATCTGGGAGTTCATGTACTCGCAGAACCTCGGCCTGATCAACACCGTGATCGGACGCAACGGCAACGGCAACGCCATCGACTGGCTCGGCAATCCGCACCTCAACCTCTGGGCGGTGCTGGTCGAGGCCACCTGGCGGCAGGCCGGCTACGTCATGGTGCTCTACCTGGCCGGGCTGAAGGCGGTCGACCCCACCCTGCGCGAGGCCGCCACGGTGGACGGGGCCAACGCCTGGCAGACCTTCTGGCGGGTGATCTTCCCGGTGATGAAGCCGATCAACATCGTCGTCATGGTGGTCACCGTGATCGAGTCGCTGCGCGCCTTCGACCTGGTCTACATCACCAACAAGGGGGTCAACGGCCTGGAGCTGCTGTCGGTGCTGGTGACCTCCAACATCGTCGGCGAGACCCAGCGGGTCGGCTTCGGCTCCGCGCTCGGCGTGGTGCTGCTGGTGATCTCCCTCGTGCCGATCAGCATCTTCCTGTTCCAGACGTTCCGCCGTGAGGCCGCCAAATGACCGTGACCGCGACGACCACCGAGACCGCGCCCCGCCGGGCCGCGCCGCCCAGGCAGCGGCCCTGGGGCCAGATCGCCTCGCAGCTGTTCCTGGTCAGCGCCTCGGTGCTGTGGCTGCTGCCGATCCTGTTCGCCCTCTACATCGCACTGCGGCCGTACTCGGAGACCAGCAAGTACGGCTATGTCTCGCTGCCGCACAGCCTGACGCTGAAGAACTTCAGCGACGCCTGGACCCAGTCCGGCATGCTGCACTTCCTCTGGAACTCGGTCCTGATCACCGTCCCCGCGGTGATCATCGTGCTGACGCTGGCCTCCGGCGTGGCGTTCGTGCTGACCCGGGTCGACGTCAAGCTGAACATCACCCTGCTGATCGTGTTCACGGCCGGCAACCTGCTGCCGCAGCAGGTCATCATCACCCCGCTGTACCGGATCTTCCTGCTGATCCCGCTGCCCGACTGGCTCAGCGGCGGCAGCGGTCTGATGTACAACTCGGCGTTCGGCCTGATCACCATCAATGTGGCGTTCCAGCTGGGCTTCTGCGTCTTCGTGCTGAGCAACTACATGAAGTCCATCCCGGACGACATGTACGAGGCGGCGCTGGTGGACGGGGCCGGCCTGTGGACCCGGTACTGGCGGCTCACCCTGCCGCTCTGCCGCCCCGCACTGGCGGCGCTGGCCACCCTGCTGACGACCTGGATCTACAACGACTTCTTCTGGGCGATCACGCTGATGTCCTCGGGCGACAAACGACCGGTGACCTCGGCCCTGGCCAACCTGCAGGGGCAGTTCGTCAGCAACCAGAACCTGATCGCGGCGGGCGCGCTGATCGCGGCGGTGCCCACCCTGGTCGTCTATGTGCTGCTGCAGAAGCAGTTCATCGCCGGCCTGTCACTCGGTTCGAGCAAGGGCTGACGTGGGCGCAGCGGACATCCCGCCCGAGCCGGAGGCCATCGCGGCGGCCGCGGCCAGGACCGTCCAGGGGCAGCGGATCATCGGCCTCTCCGGCGGTCCGACGATCCACAAGCTCGCCGTGCACCTGCGGGAGCTTCCTGGGCTGACCGTGGTCACCAACTCGCTGCTCACCGCCTCGGTCCTGGGGCGGTCCAGCCGGTCCAGGGAGCGGCCGACGGTGATACTCACCGGCGGCTACCACGACGTCAGGGAGGACATGCTGCACGGTCCGGTCAGCGCCATGGTGATCCGGAGCATGAACCTGGAACTGGCGTTCTTCGACTGCTCCGGACTCGAGGGGCCGCACGGGGCGTCGACCGACAACCTCGCCGACTGCGAGACCCGGCGCGCCCTGGTGCAGTCGGCCGCCCGCACCTGCGTGCTGGCCACCGCCGCGCAGTGCGGCCGGACCTCGCTCAGCTCGTTCGCCACGCCGGACGAGATCGACTGCGTGGTCACCGCCGCGGTCGGCGCGCCCTCCGCGGAGCAGCGGACGGTGATGCGCTGGGCCCGCGAGTCGGTCTGCGTGGACCTGACCGCGGGCTGACCTGGCCGCGGCCGACCGCGGATTGAGCCGGCCGCGAGCCGGCCTCGCCACAGGCTGACCTGGCCGCGCGTTGAGGGGCGTGCGGACCCGGGTCAGGTCGCCGTCCTGGTCGGGAGGGCCCGCTGGTACTGCAGCGCCAGCCCCTCGACCAGGGCGGTGAGGCCGGTCTCGAAGGCGCCCTCGTCGACGCTGCGGCGGTGTTTCGGCGAGCAGGTGGGCCTGGCCGAGGTGCGGGTACTCGGCGGCGTAGATCTCCTGGTCGTCGACGAAGCCGCCGGCGAAGGAGCCCAGCGCGGAGCCGTAGACGAAGTAGCGCATCAGCGCGCCGATCCGGGTGGCGTCGCCCCGGGGCCAGCCCGCGTCCACCAGGCCGCCGAAGACCGCGTCCGCCAGCCGCAGTGAGTTCGCCCTGCGGCCGGGGCCCTGGGCCAGCACCGGCACCAAGTTGGGGTGCGCGACCAGGGCGGCCCGGTAGGAGCGTGCCCAGGCGGTGACCGGAGCGGCCCAGCCGCCGGGGTCGACAGATTCCCACATCGACAGGTCGACTTCGCCGACCACCTCGTCCACCACCGCGTCCAGCAGCTGGTCCTTGGTCGCGAAGTGGTTGTAGAGCGAGGGTCCGCTCACCCCCAGCACGGCGGCCAGCCGGCGGGTGGACAGGGCGGCCAGGCCCTCGGTGTCGACCATGTCCAGGGCGGCGGCGACGATGCGCTCGCGGCTCAGCAGTGGGTTGCGCGGCCGGGCCACGGGACACCTCCGTTCGAGATCTGGCCCACAGCGTGACGCGGTGCACTTCACATCACCCAGGGAACCGGGTTAGAGTCCAAAAACTTGCAGCGCTAGTTTATTGGTCGTACGGCTGTCGCACCAGCCGCCCCCACCCGCGCCAGCACCGCACAGCTCGCCGCCCGAGGACCGAGGACCCCGTGAACCTGGAGCTCAACGAAGAGCAGGAAGCCGTCCGCGCGCTCGCGGCCGATTTCACCGACCGCGAGATCATCCCCCATTCCACCGCATGGGACCGCGCCGAGCAGGTGGATCGCGGGATCGTGAAGAAGCTGGGCGCGCTCGGCTTCCTCGGCCTGACCATCCCCGAGGAGTACGGCGGCTCCGGCGGCGACCACCTGTCCTACGTACTGGTCACCGAGGAGCTGGGCCGCGGCGACTCCTCCGTGCGCGGTCTGGTCTCGGTCTCGCTCGGCCTGGTCGCCAAGCAGATCAACCACTACGGCACCGAGGCGCAGAAGCAGCAGTGGCTGCCCCGGCTGTGCGCCGGCGAGGCGCTGGGCTGCTTCGCGCTTACCGAGCCGGGCACCGGGTCGGATGCCGGCAACCTCAGCACCAAGGCGGTGCGGGACGGCGACAGCTGGGTGCTGAACGGCGCCAAGATGTTCATCACCAACGGCACCTGGGCCGAGGTCGCCCTGGTCTTCGCCCGCACCGGCGGCGACGACCCGGAAAAGGCCGGTCACAAGGGCGTCAGCGCCTTCCTGGTGCCCACCGACACCCCCGGACTGACCCGCACCACCATCCACGGCAAGCTGGGCCTGCGCGGCCAGCCCACCGCCGAGCTGGCCTTCGAGGACGTCCGGGTCCCGCACAGCGCCATGCTCGGCGTCGAGGGCAAGGGCTTCGGCATCGCCATGGCCGCCCTGTCCAAGGGCCGGATGTCGGTCGGCGCGGGCTGCGTCGGCATCATCCAGGCCTCCCTGGACGCGGCCGTCGGCTACGCCACCCAGCGCGAGCAGTTCGGCAAGCCGATCGCCGCACACCAACTGGTGCAGGAGATGCTCGCCGACATCAAGGTCGAACTGGACGCCGCCCGGCTGCTGGTCTGGCGGGTCGCCGACCTGATCGACCGCGGGCTGCCGTTCGCCACCGAGTCCTCGGTCGCCAAGCTCTACGCCTCGGAGGCGGCGGTGAAGGCCTCCAACACCGCGCTCCAGGTCTTCGGCGGCTACGGCTTCATCGACGAGTACCCGGTCGGCAAGTACGTCCGCGACGCCCGGGTGATGTCGCTCTACGAGGGCACCAGCCAGATCCAGAAACTGCTCATCGGCCGGGCGCTGACCGGCATCAACGCGTTCTGACCCGCATAAATCCTCACAAGGAGCCCAACGATGCGCCCCGTGTACTTCGCCGCAGCCCGCCGCACCCCGATCGGCCGGCTCCGCGGCGCGCTGTCACCCGTCCGGCCGGACGACCTCGCCGCGGTCGCTGTGCGGGCGGTGCTGGACAGCGTGCCGAACCTGGATCCGGCCAGGATCGACGACGTCTACTGGGGCGCCGCCAACCGTCCGGCGAGGACAACCGCAATGTGGCCCGGATGGCGCTGCTGCTGGCCGGGATCCCGGACTCGGTGCCGGGCGCGACCCTGAACCGGCTCTGCGCCTCAGGCCTGGAGGCGGTCACCACCGCCGCCCGCGCCATCGGCTCCGGCGAGGCCGACATCGTGCTGGCGGGCGGCTCCGAGTCGATGAGCCGGGCCCCGTTCGTCCTGCCCCGCGCCGAGGTGGCGCTGCCGCACAGCGCCGAGATCTTCGACACCAAAATGGGCTGGCGGATGACCAACCCGAAGATGCGCGAGCTGCACGGCGTGCTCTCCATGGGCGAGACCGCCGAGGAGGTCGCCGCGCGCTACGGCGTCAGCCGGGAGCAGCAGGACGCCTTCGCCCTGCGCAGCCACCAGCGGGCCGCGGCGGCCCGCAAGGACGGGCTGTTCGACGCGGAGATCGTCCCGGTGGTGCTGGCGGACGGACGGGTCGTCAGCGAGGACGAGTCGATCCGTCCTGACACCACGCTGGAGAAGCTGGCCGCGCTGAAGCCGGTGTTCCGCGAAGGCGGGACGGTCACGGCCGGGAACGCCTCGCCGATGAACGACGGCGCGGCCGGGCTGCTGCTGGTCAGCGAGGAGGCGCTGGGCGAGCTGGGGCTTGAGCCGCTGGGACGCTATGTCGCGGGCGCCAGTGCCGGGGTGAACCCGGATGTGATGGGGATCGGCCCGGTGCCGGCGGTACGGCGGGTGCTGGCGCGGAGCGGGCGCGGTGTCGAGGACATCGACACCGCGGAGTTCAACGAGGCGTTCGCGGCGCAGGCGCTGGCCTGCGTGCGGGAGTTGGGCGTGGACCCGGAGCGGGTGAACCCGCAGGGCGGGGCGATCGCGCTGGGGCATCCGCTGGGCGGGTCGGGGGCGCGGATCCTCACGACGCTGCTGCACCGGATGTCCCGGACGGGGACGGGGGCGGCGCAGCGGGGGTTGGCGACGATGTGCGTGGGGGTGGGGCAGGGCACTGCCGTGCTGGTCGACCGTGGGTAGGTGTTCTGTCCCGTCCGAACCTGGAGGAATCTCATGACTCGTTTTACTGGCAAGGTTGCCGTTGTTACCGGGGCGGCGCAGGGGATCGGGGCGGCCACCGCTCTGCTGTTGGCTGCGGAGGGGGCCGCTGTGGCTGTCGTGGATCTGACGGCGGAGCGGGCCCAGGGCACTGTGGACGCCATCACCGCCAAGGGCGGGACCGCACGGGCCTACGGCTGCGACGTCGCCGACTACGACGCGGTGGAGGCCGTGTTCGCGCAGGCCGCCGCGGATCTGGGCGGGATCCACATCCTGGTCAACAACGCCGGGATCACCCGCGACAACCTCTTCTTCAAGATGCCCAAGGCGGACTGGGACGCGGTCATCACGGTCAATCTGACCAGCGCCTACAACTGCTCGCACGTCGCCCAGACGTACATGTGCAAGCAGAAGTACGGCAAGATCGTCTCGCTGAGCTCGCGCTCCGCGCTGGGCAACCGGGGCCAGGCCAACTACGCCGCCGCCAAGGCCGGGATCCAGGGCCTGACCGCGACCCTGGCCATCGAGCTCGGGCCGTTCAACGTCAATGTCAACGCCGTTGCGCCCGGCTACATCGCCACCGGCATGACCGCCGCCACCGCCGAGCGGGTCGGTGCGACCGCCGAGGCGCACCAGGAGCAGGTCGCCGAGCGCACGCCGCTGCGGCGCGTCGGCCGGCCGGAGGAGGTGGCCTCGGTGGTGGCGTTCCTGGTCTCCGAGGACGCGTCCTACGTCAGCGGCCAGACCCTGTACGTCAACGGCGGAGCCCGCTGACCCCGTCCCGTTCGCACGACCACCCCGCCGAATCGGAGCATCCACAGCAATGACGCTTTCCCTTGCCTCCATCCTGGCCGAGAACGCCCGCCGCCGGCCGAACAGCCTCGCGCTGGTCGAGGGCGACCAGCGGTACACCTTCGCCGAGCTCTGGCAGCAGTCGCTGGCCCAGGCCGCCGCGCTGGTCGAGCTGGGCGTACGGCCGGGTGACCGGGTCGCGCTGATGGCGCCCAACGTCGCCGAGTTCCCCCGCGCGTACTACGCGATACTCGCGGCGGGCGGGGTGGTGGTGCCGGTGCACCTGCTGCTCACGGCGGAGGAGGTGTCCTACGTCCTGCGCGACAGCGGCGCCTCGTTGCTGATCGGCCACGTCTCGACGGCGGCCGTCGCGGCGGGCGCGGCGGAGGCGGCGGGGGTGCCGCTGGTGACGGTGGGCCCCGCGGTGCCGGTTGCCGGGGTATCGGTCGCCGCGGGGCCGGTCGCCGCGGGGCCGGGCGCCGCGGGGCCGGGCGCCGGTTCGGCGGGACGCCTGGAGGAGCTGGCCGAGCGGGTCGCGCCGCTGACCCACTTCGCCGCCCGGCAGCCGGAGGACCCGGCCGTGGTCTTCTACACCAGCGGCACCACCGGCGAGCCCAAGGGCGCGATCCTGAGCCACCTCAGCCTGGTGATGAACGCCACTGTCAACGCCTTTGACGCGAACCACGTGGAGTCCACGGACGTCGCACTGGGCGCGCTGCCGCTGTTCCACACCTTCGGACAGACCGTCAGCATGAACTCCACCTGGCGCGGCGGCGCGGCCCTGGTGCTGCTGCCGCGCTTCAACGCGGCGGCGGCCCTGGAGCTGATGGTCCGTGAGGGCGTCAACACCTTCCACGGGGTGCCGACGATGTACATCGCGCTGCTGGAGGCGGCGAAGACGGCGGCCGAGCTGCCCCGGCTTGCGGCTGTGCATCTCCGGCGGCGCCTCGCTGCCGGTCCCGGTGCTGGAGAAGTTCAACGCCGTGTTCGGCGCCGACATCTGGGAGGGTTACGGCCTGTCCGAGACCTCGCCGACCGCCTCGGTGAACCAGCCGGACTTCGGCACCAGGGCCGGCACGGTCGGCCATCCGGTCTGGGGCGTGGACGTGGAGATCGCCCGCCCCGAGCTGGAGGGCCGGATCGAGCTGCTGCCGGCCGGTGAGCTGGGCGAGATCGTGGTGCGCGGCCACAACCTCTTCCTCGGCTACCTGGGCCGCCCGGAGGCGACCGCCGAGGCCCTGGTCGACAACTGGTTCCGCACCGGCGACCTGGGCACCAAGGACGCCGCCGGGTTCATCACCCTGGTGGACCGCAAGAAGGACATCGTGCTCCGCGGCGGCTACAACGTCTACCCGCGCGAGGTCGAGGAGACGCTGCTGCGGCACCCGGCCGTGGCCGAGGTCGCGGTCATCGGCCTGCCCGACCCGCTGCACGGCGAGGAGGTGTGCGCCGTGATCGTCCTGGCCAAGGACGTCGCGGAGCAGCCGACCGCCCAGGAGATCATCGACTGGTCCAGGGAGCACCTGGCCAAGTACAAGTACCCGCGCCGGGTGGAGTTCGTCGACGCCTACCCGCTGGGCCCGAGCCACAAGGTCCTGAAGCGCGAACTCCGCGCCCGCTACAGCGCCTGAGGCCCCGCGGCGGCGTCCTGGGGGGGGTCAGGGGGCGTCCTTGGCCGGGTAGGGGTGCCAGGCATGGGTGTCCAGGACGAGTTCTCCTGCCTCGTCCTGAACACCCAGCGGTACCGGCTGGCCGAAGACGCCCTTTTCGGCCTCCTCGTAGCGTGGCGGCGAGGCGGTGAAATCCATCGTGAGCAGATGCCAGCTGCTGTCCCGCGGGTCGATGATCAGATAGCGATGGATCCGCGCTTCCTGGTAGGCGTCACGCTTCTTGTGCCAGTCGTCCTTCCAGGCGTCCCGGCCGGGAGAGACGACCTCGATGACGACCTGGACGATCTGATGGGGCCAGTCCCGCGACTCGATCGGGATGTCCTCACCGCGCACGACCATGGCATCGGGCCGCGGCTTGGACTCCTCGTGGAGTTCGATCCCCTGCTCGCCCCAGGCTTCAAGACTGCGACCGTCCACCTGCCGGACGATGTTGCGGATGATCAGGTTGTGCAACGTGGTCGGGTTGGCCTGCATGACGATCTCGCCACCGATGAAACTCGGCCCGTACCCCGCTCGGGGGCTCGAACTGCTCCCAGATCCTCGCCATGTCACCCATGGGTGCATCCTACTGGCGCGGAGTCACCGAACCGGCTTGGCCCGAGGGGGTCAGCGGTGGCGGGCGTCCCAGGTGGCGAGGATGGCGGCTTCCTTCTCCGGGGTGAGGCCGCGGGTGCCGGTGCCGCGGTGGTCGCCGAAGGCGATGTCCAGGCCGCCGGGGGCGAACAGCCAGGCAGCGGTGTCGTGGACGGACTCGGTGATCGGGCGGCAGCGCAGCCCGGCTGCGATCGCCCTGGCCGAGGAGGGCTTCCAGACCGCCGCGAAGTCCTCCTGGTCGGGGGCCCAGAGCGGCAGCTCGGTCCAGGGCTCGACACCGTGCTCGAACAGCAGCTGGTCGTCGACCCAGACCAGCTCCGCCTTGTTCCCGGTCGCCTCGACGCACGCGCCCAGGTACGCGCCCCAGCTGGTGTTGGCCGGGGTGCCGCTGGTCAGGTAACGACCGTTGTCACCGGCGTTGACCCGGTCCAGGCCGAAGATCGCGATGTCGCGGGCGTCGATCATCTGCATCTCGCGGTCCGGCGCCCCGGGGGCGACCATCCGGCCGCCCGCGGCGGCGCGGCGCAGCCACCAGGCGGTACGTCGGGCCCGGTCGCCGGGGCCCAGGATCAGCCCGGGCTGGATGATCAGTGCCCGGCCCGGGAACCCCTCCTCGACCGCGCGCTGGCAGCCGACCTTGAGGGTGCCGTAGTCGCCGTCCTCGGGCCCGGCGTCCGGGGCGCACTGGTGCTGCGGGGAGTCCTCGTCCACGGGGACCTCGGGGAAGCCCGGGTAGGCGTTGATGCTGGACACATAGAGGTAGGTCGCGGCGGACTCGGCCAGGGCCGCGACCGAGGCACCGATCACGCGCGGGACGTAGCCGGTGTCGACCACCGCGTCCCAGGGGCCGGCCGCGACCAGCCGGGCCAGGTCGTCGGGCTGCTCGCGGTCGCCGTGGACGGCCTCGGCGCCGGGTTCGTCCCGGTCCGACAGCCCGCGGTTGAAGGTGGTCACCTGCCAGCCGCGGCCGAGGGCCTCACGTACGAACGCCTGTCCGAGGAACACCGAACCGCCAAGAACCAGAAGTTTTATGTGATCGAGTGTCAGCGTCGGCGGAACGCCGCACAGCCCCGTTCCGCCATCGGCGGAAGAACTCTGCCAACGGCGAAACGGGGTGCCCCGGTAAGCGCCGGACGGCTACCGGGCCTGGGCCCGCCAGGCGTCCACGCCCGCGTGCGAGGCGGCCTGGGAGGCCGTCCTCGCCTGGCGCAGGGCACGGGTCGCCAGCTCGGAGGGCGGGGTGTCCAGGTTCTGCACCCAGCCCCGGCCCGCCGTCGCCAGCGCGGTGCCCGCGATCGCGGTGCCGACCAGCGCCAGCAGCGCGCCCGAGCCGGTGAGCACGGCTCCGGCGGCCAGCAGCCGCTTGTTGACCTGGAACGTCGTCGTGTTGTTAGTCGCCATACACCCACTCTCGGTGGTACGGGCCGGGGCCGCCCGGCGGGTGGGCCATTTGGATTGCCCCGCGCGGTTGCGTAGGGTGTCTCAGTTGGCACCCCCCTGATCGACGGAACGGCAGCGGCATGAGCGCAGGACCCGACGGCGGCACGATCCTCACCGAGGTCCCGGCCGAGGACGTCTCCACCGAGTCCTACCAGGACGGCTCCTCCCGGGACAGCGACTACCAGGACGTCCCCGGCATCGACCCGGAGCGGCTGAAGCTGGCGCTCTCGGTCCTCGCCGAGCTGGACACCATTCCGATCGACCACCCCGACGCGATCACCGTCCGGCTGGCCACGGCCGGCCTCTACCGGACCGTGAAGCAGCGCCGCCGGCAGGAGCGCCGGGCCGCGAAGACCGCCAACGACAAGGCCGTCACCGAGGCCACCGCGACCGGGGCCGCCGACCGGATCGACGACGAGACCCAGGGCCTGCAGCTCACCGCCGTCACCAGCGGGCCGATCGCGGGCGTGCTGGAGCGGGCCCGGTCCTGCTACATCTGCAAGACCCGCTACACCGAGGTCGACGCCTTCTACCACCAGCTGTGCCAGCCCTGCGCGCACGAGAACCGGGCCCGCCGCGACGCCCGTACCGACCTGAGCGGGCGCCGGGCGCTGCTGACCGGGGGCCGGGCCAAGATCGGGATGTACATCGCGCTGCGGCTGCTGCGCGACGGCGCCCACACCACCATCACCACCCGCTTCCCCAACGACGCGATCCGCCGCTTCACCGCGATGCCGGACAGCGCCGAGTGGCTGCACCGGCTGCGTATCGTCGGCAATCGACCTGCGCGACCCCTCGCAGGTCATCGCGCTGGCGGACTCGGTCGCCGAGGCGGGGCCGCTGGACATCCTGATCAACAACGCCGCGCAGACCGTCCGCCGCTCGGCCCAGGCCTACGCCGAGCTGATCACCGCCGAGGACGCCCCGCTGCCGGCCGGGGAGCTGCCGGAGGCGACCGTGCTGGGCCGCTTCGACCTCAGCCGCCAGCCCGCGCTGCCGAGCCAGTCGCGTGGCGAGCGGGGCGCGCTCAGCGCCCAGGCGCTGACGGCGCTCGCGCTGACCAGCGGCTCGGCCACGGCCGCACTGGTGGCGGCCGGCACCGCGATCGACGCGGGCGGCCTGGTCCCGGACCTGGACCCGGTCAACAGCTGGAGCCAGAAGGTCGACGAGGTCGACCCGATCGAGCTGCTCGAAGTGCAGCTGTGCAATGTCACCGCCCCGTTCATCCTGGTCAGCAGGCTGCGCCCGGCGATGGCGGCCTCGGCGGCCCGCCGCAAGTACGTGGTGAACGTGTCGGCGATGGAGGGGCAGTTCAGCCGCGGCTACAAGGGCCCGGGCCACCCCCACACCAATATGGCCAAGGCCGCGCTGAACATGCTGACCCGCACCAGCGCGCAGGAGATGCTGGACAACGACGGCATCCTGATGACCGCCGTGGACACCGGCTGGATCACCGACGAGCGCCCGCACCCGGACAAGATGCGCCTCGCCGACGAGGGCTTCCACGCCCCACTGGACCTGGTCGACGGCGCGGCCCGGGTCTACGACCCGATCATCCGCGGCGAACAGGGCGAGGACCTGCTCGGGGTGTTCCTCAAGGACTTCGCCCCGTCCCCGTGGTGACGCCCGGCGCGCCGGGCGGCCACGCGGTGCCGGACACCCTGATGTGGGAGGTCAGGGCCGCCCCGGGCCGCCTGGCCGAGCTGTTCGCCTGGGCCGAGCGGCTCCCCGCCCCGTCCGGCGGCAGCGCCGAGCTCTACACCGCCGAGGACGACCGCGTGGTGCTGATCCTGCACACCCCCGGCCGCACCCCGCCCGCCCTGCCCGACCCTCCATCCTACCTGCTCTCCCGCCCGCCCCACCAGTGGCCCTTCACCCACCGCCGCACCCTCGGCCCGGACGTTTCCCCGCCACCCGGGCCGCCCCGGTAGCGTCGCTCCCATGACGTACGCGGACGACGAGGATCGCGAGATCCTGCGGCTCTGGAACGAACTGGAGCTGCCCTCCGGCGCCTGGGCGGAGCTGCTGGACTCGCAGATCGTCCTGCAGCCCCATCCGACGCACCTGCACGACGTGCCGGGCCGGGTCTTCGTACGCACGGTGCCGGAGCCGTTCGAGGCGTTCTCCGAACGCGGCGTCGGGATCGGCCCCAGCGACCAGCCCCGGCCGGACGTGGCCATCGCCCTGGCCACCGACATCCCCGAGGACGTACGGGACTGGCCGGCCTCCGTCGTCCTGGCCGTGGTCGAGACGGTCAGCGCGGGACGGGGCGCCGCCCGCCGCGACTACGAGACCAAGCGCGACGCGTACCAACGCGCGGGCATCCCCGTCTATGTGATCGTCGACCCCCGCGACGCCACCTGGCTGGTCCTGCTGCTCACCGACGGTGTCTACGAGGAGCACGCGAAGGGCGCCTTCGGCCAGCCGATCCCTCTGCCCAGCCCGCTCGGGTTCCCCGTGCCCACGGTGGCCTTCCACCCCTACCCGGCCCTAGCCGGGGGCCCGGCGGGCGCTACTGCTGGACCAGCGCCCAGGTGTAGCTGTCCATGTGGTGGCGGGGGCCGAGCGTGGAGAGTTCGGTGCCGTCGTGGCCCACGGCGACGATGCGGGGACGGACACCGCCACGTCCCGTGGACGGGGAGGTCCAGACGACGATGAGTTCGCCGTTCGCTGGGACCTCGATGCGGCGGGCGCCGAGGAGGAGGTGGTCGACCTCGGCGGCCACGCGCAGTTTGGTGGCGCCGACCCAGGGGGCCGAGCCGCTGTCGCGCCCGTGCTCCAGGCGATGGGCGTAGCTCAACCCGCATGTCTGGCCGACGAGTTCAACTATCCCGAGCTGCCCGGGACGCCCACCGGTTCGCGCCTCCGCCGGGGGACGTTGTCCGCGCCGGTGCTGCTTCCACCGCCCGAGGTCTGCCACTCCTCGCCGCAGCGCTCGAACTGCAGGTTGTAGTCCTCCGCCCGCCCCGTCCAGGGGCGTGACACCAGCCAGAGCGCGCCGACGCCCGCCGCGCGGTCAACGTCCGCCGACAGCACGGTCACCACCCGGCGGGGCAGCCAGCGAGGCTGCAGCGCACGGCCGTTGAGCAGGCGGTCGATCAGCCTCCGGGCCAGGGCCTCGGTCCAGTACGACGACCAGCGCATCCGGCGGAGCTCTGCCTTGGTCAGCATCCGCCCATGGTAACCACGGGTAGTCGCGGACTCAGCGGACCGGGGCGACTGCTTCGTCCAGGCGGGCCAGGTGCTTCTCGACGGCGCGGAGACGGCGGTCGTCGGGGACGTCGCGGCGTAGGGCGAGGAGGTCGGGGCCGAGGCGGTGGGCTTCGGCGTCGTCCTCGACGGCGCGCCAGCAGGCCTCGGCGTTGGCGGTCGCCTGCCGGGTCTCCTGGTCGTCGGCGCCGCGGGTGCGGAGCAGGCTGAGCGCGACCTCGCGGTAGAGCTCGGCGGCCTCCGACTGCTCGCCGGCCAGCCGGGAGACATGAGCTCGGACCTGACGAACCCTCAGCGAGGGCTCCGCGTCCGGACCGTGGGCGGCGAAGGCCTCGCGCTCCAGCTCGCGGGCGAAGGAGGCGGCGCGGGCGTGCTCCCCGGCGTCCGCGGCGGCCACGATCACGCCGATGGCCTGCTGGTAGTCCTCGGCGGCGACCGTCAGATGGACCGTGGGCGGCTGCTCGGGCAGCGGCGGGGTGTCGAACGGCGGCACCTCGTCGACCGGCGGCACCTCGGGGACGGGCGCCGGGTCGGCAGCCGGGGCCGGTTCGAGGCGGCGGGCGGTGTTGCGGAAGATCTGCTGCCCCGCGCTGTGCGAGGCGACCAGCAGCACCTCGGGCCGGAGCACCGAGTGCACCTGCTGGTGCAGCTGCTCCGGGGTCAGCGCGCCGTCCGCGCCGGGGCGGCCGCCGTGCAGCGTCTCCACCAGGGCCCGGGTGAAGGTGCCGACCTGCTGCGGGTCGGGGTTCACCGCCGCCCACAGCGGCAGCCCGGCGCCCAGCGGGGAGGGAACCACCCGCAGCGGCGGGAGTACGTCCTCGTCGGCGCTGAGGTCCGCGATCACCAGCGAGGTGGTCTCGACCGGGCGCAGCCGCAGTTCGTCGACCACCGTCTGCCAGGGCAGCCGGGTGCTGCCGAGGTCGAGTTCGGCGGCGCCGGTGCGGCGGTTCCGGACCAGGTGTCCGCCGATGTGCACCAGCAGCGGACCTGGATGCCGCACCGCGGCGCGCAGATGGGCGAGGACCGCGGTGGCGTCGGTGGCCACGGGGAGGTGGACCGTGTCCACCGCGTCCGCGACCAGCAGCACCTGCGGCGAGATGGCGGCCAGGATCGCCGAGAGGGCGGGCGCGGGGCGTCCGCTGCGTGGCGGAAAACGTCGGGGGCCGCGCCCGGCGCCGCCCTCGACCACGAGTATCCGCCCACGCGGACTCGCTCCCAGGAGCGCCATCTCGCTCGTCACCACTACCGTGTCACCTCGTCAGAACCTGTCGGCCCGCCGCCTGAGCCGAGCGTGCGGCAAGCTGTCAACCCTACCGCCGCCGTCAGGCGGCGCCACCGGTCCCCCGGAGTTCGGCGATCAACCGGTCCCCCGGAGTTCGGCAATCAGGGCGTCGGTCTCCGGTTCCAGCGGGCGGCCGGAACGGACCGAGATCCGCTCCAGGCGGTTGACCGCCTTGTGGAGCTGGTCGGTGGCCCCGGCGTCGGCGTAGACGCAGAGCAGGTCGCGGTGCAGCAGTTCGGTCTCGGGGGCCGGAGTGAGCCCGGCGAACGCCGCCGCCTCGGCGCCCTGGTGGTCGCCGGCCCGGAGCCGGCGCAGGGTCAGCTCATGGGCGGCCTCGACCGACTCGGCGACGTCCTGCTCCTCGACGGCGGAGGACGCCGGGTCGGGCCAGGGGCTGCGGACCGCCCAGGGGTCGAGCGCGGGGGCGAGGTCCTGCCGGGGGTCGGGACGGGACGTCGGCACTGGCTCGGGACGGGACTCGGGCAGCGGCTCGGGCAGCGGTTCCGCGGGCGGTTCCAGCAGCGGTTCCGGGCGGGGTTCGAAACCGGGCTCGAAACGGGGTTCAGGACGGGGGTCGGGGCGGGGCTCGAAACGGGCGTCGAAACGGGGCTCCGGGCGCGGCGCGAAGGGCAGCCCGGTGGACGGGTCCGCCGGGTGGTACGGGTCGTCGGCAGACGAGCGGTCGTCGGCGAACGGGCGCGGCGCGGTGGCCGGGTCCTCGGGTTCGTCCACCAGGTCGGGCACGGCCAGCGTGGTGCCGAGCAGGCCGAGCCACTGCAGGTACTGATGGTCGCTCAGATGCTGCAGCTCCACGCTCATGCCGAGCCCGGGCAGCGAGGCCGAGCCGCTCACCGGCAGGGTCCACCGGGCCATCGGACCCGCGCCGGGCGGCGGCGCCGAGGCGACCACGGCGACGCTGCCGCGCGGGCTGGCGTCCAGCATCCTGCCGAGCTCCTCGGGCATCATCCCGTCCGGGACGGTCGCGCAGAGCACGATCTCCGGGGCCCAGGCCGCACCCGCCGCACCCCTGCTCCTGGCCTCGCGCGGGGTGGACGCACCGGCCTCGGCCAGCGCCCGGCGCACCTCGTGGTCGCGCGCCGAGACTGCGGCGACCGCGTCCTCCAGGCTGTCGTGGACCCGCAGCCGCCCCTCGGCGGCCGGCTCCAACTCCTCCGCGACGCCCACGGTGTGGATGGTCACCTCGTCGGCGAGCGGAGTGAAGGCGAGTTCCAGGGCGAGGGTGCGCAGCACCTCGGTCACCGCCCGGGGCGCGCCGGAAAGGTGCACCAGCCGCACCGCCTCAAGGTCGACCAGGACGATGCTGCCCTCGGCCGCCGTGCCCAGGCTGACCAGTGCGGGATAGGGGGCCGGGACGGTCGCGGCCTCCTCGGCGGAGAGCAGGTGGTCCGCGTCCGGGGTGCACCACCAGACGGTGGAGGCGTGCGCGGCACGGAACGGCAGGATCGGCGGGGCCGGGGTGGAGAGGTGCAGTTCCACGGTGTGGGCCGGGGTGATCCGGACCACGGTCAGCGCGGGCAGTCGGCGGCCCTCGGCGGTCGCGGTGCGGGCCAGGCTGCGCAGGGCCCGGTCGAGCAGGTCGAGGCCGACGGCGTCCTGCCGGGCGGACATCGCGGCGAGGAAGGCGAGGCCGGTCTCGCTGCTCCGGAAGGCGCTGGTCGGCGCGGGCATGGGGGCGGGTATCGGAAGGAAGGGCGGCGGCGTCGGTTCCAGCAACGAGGCCGGCAGCGCGGCCACCGCGGCGGCGGCCGGATCGGGACGGGGCGGCTTCGGCCGGGTGTGCTGGCGCGGCGCGGCCCACGCGGACTGCTGGCACGGCGGACCGCGATCGCACCGAGGACGACGGCGGCGAGCAGCGCGGTGCCGCCGATCAGGCCGTCCTCGGCGAGGTTGGAGGAGGAGCCGGAGTGGGACGGCGCGGCGGCCACGCTCGCCGGGGGCGACGCGGGCGACGGGGCGGACGCCGAGGGGACGACCGGGGCCGGGTGGGTGGGTGCGACATGGGTCGGCGCGGGGTGGGTCGGGACGGCGTGCGTCGGCGCGGGGTGGGTCGGGGCCGCCGGCTGGGTCGCGGGCGGGGTCTGAGCCGGCGGGGCGTGCGTCGGCGGGGTCGTGACCGGCGGGCTGCCGACCGGCGGGGTCGGCTTCGGCGGGGTGGTGACCGGGGGCGTGCCCACCGGCGGAACCGTGCCGCCGCCGGCCTGAGGAACCGTCAGCACCATCCCTGGTTCGATCAGGTCGGGGTTCTCCAGCCGTACCCCGTCCGGGGCCCGCACCCCCTTGTTCGCGGCGAAGAGCTCCGGCCACTTCGAGGCGTTCCCCAGCTCCTCCTGGGCCAGCTTGGAGAGGCTGTCACCGGCCCTGACCACCACCTCGGTCCGATGATCCGTTCCCGGCGCCGCCTGGGCCTGCGGAGCGACCCCAGCGCCCGCCCCGGCCCCCGCACCCGCCCCGGCGCCGGTCGCTGACACCGCGTCGGCAGGCACCAGCAGCACCCAGCCCGGGTGGATCGGACGGTCCGCGTCGAAGCGGCGGCCGCTCGCGTCCATGGTCCGGCCCCGGTTCAGCCGGGCGATCTCCTTCCAGCGCTCCCCCGAGCCGAGCTCCTTCTCGGCGATGCTCCACAGGCTCTCCGCCGGGCGCTCCCCCCGTACCCGGTAGGTCGGCTGGGCCGGGTTCGCCACTCCGCTCTGCGTCCCGACCGTCGGCGCGCCCGCGGGCTGGGCCGGAGCCTCGGCGGCCACCGGGGCGTGCACCCCGACCGTCGTGGTCGCGGCAGCGGGTGTCGCGGCCAGCGCGGCCCCCGCGGTCGGCAGCAGCGCGAGCACCGCGCCGACCAGGCTGCCCGCCATCCGCTGGCTCCAGCCGAGCGCGAACACCCTGCGGGCACTGCGGCCACGCAACTGGGCCGGGATCTCGACCAGCACGGACGCGGCGAAGCAGAGCCAGCCGATCCAGCCGACCACGACCAGCGCCCAGAGGAAGAGGTTGCCGTTGTCGGGCCGGGTCAGCAGGTCGACCAGCCCGGACTGCTGCGGATTGGCCTGCCTGGTGACCGCGAGGGTGCCCACGGCCAGCACGGCGGGCAGGCCGACCAGCAGCAGCGCGAGGGCGACCAGCGCCGCGAGGCCGCGGAGGAGGTTACGGAGCATCAGGACTACTCCAGTACAGGGGTCGGAGGTCGGAAGGGGGCGGAGGTCGGGAGAGGAGCAGAAGTCGAAAGAAGCGTTGTCAGCGGCGTTGTCAGGAGGTCGGTGCGGGGTCGGCGGTGGAGACGCCGGGGACGAGCCGGGCCTGGCCCACGCCTTCCACGCTGATCTCGTCGACGCCGACGAGGCCGAGCAGTGAGGTGTGGTATTTCGTGGTGATGGTGACCGTCAGGACGGTTGTCATTGGCATTGTCACTGGCGTTGACATCCTGGCTGTCGATGCCGTTGGCGCCGAGGTAGTGCACCACCGCGTCGACCGCCGCCTGCCGGTCGTACTTGAGGCCCTGGCCCCGGAGCAGCGCGGCCCGGTCGATCTGCTGGCCGCCGGCCCGGGCCGCCTCCTGGGCCAGCGAGTCGGCCCGCTCCACGGCGCGCAGCCGGCCGCCCCCGTCCAGGACCAGGCCGGTGAGCATCAGCAGCATGGTGGCGCAGATGGCGACAAAGATCGACAGGGTGCCCGCATCGCGGTCGTCCCCGCGAAGGCCTGCACGACCCGCCGCCCCGCCGCTCATCGGGCCCGGTAGGCGTCGGTGACCGAGGTGAAGGTGCTGGTCATGGTGATGCTGCCGGGCAGCCCCGGCACCGACAGGTCGGCCAGCGAGACGGTGCAGTGCACCGTCACGGTGACCTGTCCGGTCTGCCCGAGTGGCGGCGCGAAGTCGCTGGTGTCGACCTCCGCCTGCTCGTTGCGGCACGAGACCCCCTCCTGGTGCAGTGTGGTCGCCGCCGAGTCCTGCGCGGCCTGCACGGCGGCGTCGGTGGTGGTACGGGCCAGCGAGGCGCTGCGGGCCCCGTCGCGGGCGGCGGCGTCCACGACTCCCCCGGCGGTCTCGACCCGTCCGGCCGCGATCACCATCAGCAGGAACAGCAGCAGCGAGGGGACCAGGATGGCCGCCTCGATCGCGAAACTGCCCTGCTCGGCGGCGCGACCGCCCTGGTCCGCGACTCGCGTCAAGCCCTGGTCCGCAGCCCGAACCAAGCCCCGCTCCGCGGCCCCCGCCGCCGGCCTGGTCACGGTGTCGCCGGGACGAAGCGCTCGACCGGGGCGACGATCGTCTGGGTGATCAGGATCCCGGGCAGGAACGGCAGCAGCGACTGCGTCCTGACGGTCACCGTGGAGGTGACCGTCAGGCTGTTCGCCGTCACCGGCGACACCTGGACGCTGCGCTCGGTCAGGCCGCCGCCGACCTGATCGAGGAAGCGGTTCGCCGCCGCCGCCCCGGCGCCCGGATCGGCCTGGAAACTGCGCGCCGCCTCGCTGCCCTGCCGGGCAGCACTGAGCGCGACCTGGCGGTCGTACCACCAGAGCGCACCCTGCACGGTGAGCAGGATCAGGGTCAGGACGAGCGGGAACACCATGGCCAGGCTGATCGACATCACCCCGCCGTCCCCCGCCCGGGGAGGCTTGGGGCTCACTGTCCGCTGGTGTCCGTGGTGCCGATCTTGCCGGACTTGGCCAGGACCAGCTTGCCGATGGCCGCCACGACCAGCACGGCCGCGGCGATCAGGGCGATCACCAGCATCGCCATCTCGATGCTGAGCGCGCCCTTGTCGCGGTCGGTGCGGGCGGCACTGACCCGGGTGGCGCGGTAGCGGATGTGGTGGCAGGTCATCACGAACGGCATCGCGAAGTCGGGGACGAGCGCGCCGACCTGCCGGCTGTCGAACTTGACGGGGATGTGCTTCATTGTCAGCCTCCTTTGAAGATCTGGTACACGGCGGGAAATCCGATGAGTACGGTCATCAGGGTCACCAGGGCGGTGCCCGGGGCGACCATGCGCTCACTGTCGACGTTGGCTTTGGCGAGCTCCTCGGCGAGGAGCTCGGAACGCAGGTTGCGGGCACGGGCCCGAAGGGTCCGGTAGACGGCGGCGCCGTCCGTCCCGGAGATCCGCATGATGTCGGCGACGTCCTGAAGCGGCGTCAGGGCGAGTTCGTTGGCCAGCGAGTCGAGCCCGTCCCAGGGCGGCCGACGGTCCAGCGTGGCGCGGTCCAGGGCGTCGGCGATCCGACGGAACACGGTGCCCCGGCCCACCGTCGCGGCCCGGCTCAGCGCCTCGGCGGGGCCGCAGTCGGCGGCCCGCTCCAGCGCCACCAGCTCCAGGTAGGCGGCGATGCCGTGCAGGTACTCGACCCGTGCCTCCTTGGCCTCGCCGCGGACGATGCCGTCGGGGACGAACCACAGCATCCCGGCCAGCAGCAGCGAGCCGACCACCGGCAGCTCCAGCGGCAGCGACAGGCCCATCAGCGAGGTCGCCGCCAGCAGGGCCGGCGGGATCAGCAGGCCCACCAGGGCGAACATCAGCTTGTGGGCCATGAACCGAGTCGGGGTGCGTCCGATCAGGGCCAGTTCGGGCAGCGGGATCCACTTGCCCTGCACCCCCACCAGACGGGCCCCGATCCGGTCCAGCGGACCGAGCGGCTGGATCGCGCGGCCCATGCTCGGCCGTACCGGCTCCCGGTGCAGCCGCTCCAGCGCCGTGTCGAGATCCGGCGGGGCCGGCCTCAGCTCGGCGGCGAGCAGCCCGATGCCGAGGCCCACCACCACTCCTGCGACGATCAGCCAGGTCATCGGCGCGGCCCGCCCTTCATGGTGTCGAACTCCGGGGCCGGGTCCAGCAGGTCGGGCTCGTGCACCGGGTCGGGGGCGCTGCCGGTGCGGCTGCGGCGGTCCCGCTCCAGGAAGCGCGGGGTGGGGGTGTGGCTGGCGAGGCTGCGCATCCAGGCCACCACGGCGACGAACGCCATGCCCACGGCCACCAGCACGGCCAGCCCCAGCAGGCTGTTGTAGGGGGCGACATAGGAGGTGTCGAAGGATCCGATCACCACCACGCAGAGGATGATCACGACCAGCCAGCGCACCGTGGCCCGGTGCTTGGCCCGGTCCGCCTCGATGGCGCGGCGCTGCCGCACCTCCTCGCGGACCGCGTCGGCCAGGTCGGCGAGCGCGCCGGCCAGCCCGGGGCCCCGGTCGGCGGCCCGCAGCAGCAGCGCCGCGAGCACCTTGTCGGCGGTGGAGTCGTTGAGCTGGTCGGCGAAGGCGCGCAGGGCGTCGGCGGGCACCCAGCGGGCCTGCAGCCGGCCGACCAGGTCGTCGATGTGGCGCTCCAGCACGACCGGCGCGGTGCGCCGGCTGCTGATGATCGCCTGCCTCCAGGCCGACCCCGAGCAGCAGCACGTCGGCGAGCCGCTGGGTCCACTCGGCCAGCGCCTCCATCCGCTCGATCCGCCCGGTGTGCGAGCTGGTGGACTCGAACAGCCAGGGCACCAGAAACACCACCGCCACCACCAGTACCGGGGTCAGCAGGATGCCGGTGAACAGCCAGGACGCGGCGCCGCCGACGACCGCGATGGCGATCTGCAGCCGGCGTTTGGCCAGGTCGAGGATGAACTGCTCGACCCGCCCCGGCTGTTGGAACGTCAACTCCGGGTCCGGCACCGCGTAGCTGCCGCGCAGGAACAGCACCACCGCGACGAAGCCGCCGACGAACACGGCCCCGGTCAGCATGAAGAGCAGCGTCACCAGGCACCCCCCGCCTGGATCCGCAGATCCAGCGGCTTGCTCCAGGAGCCCGTCGGCGAGCCCAGCGCCCGGGCGTCGAAGCCGACCCGGCGCAGGTCGTCCAGGCAGGCCGGCGGGGTCTGCGGGACGCCCCGCAGCTCGGATCCGGCCGGGCCGAAGACGGTGTTCAGCGCCGGGCGCCCGCTCTCGCCCATGCCGACCACCTCCAGCACGTGCGAGACGAAGCGGTGCCGCCGGCCGCCGATCGGGGTCTCGTCCAGCATGGTGACGTGGACCACGAAGTCCAGGGCGTTGGCGGTGAGCCGGTAGGCGAGGGTGTCGGTCATCTGCGAGCCGTACTCCAGGCAGAGTTCGGCGATCCGGTCGACCACCATGTGCGGGGTGCGGGCGTGCAGGGTGCACATGGAGCCGCCCTCGCCGTTGGTCATCACCCGCAGCATCGGCACCACCTCGGCCGAGCGGACCTCGCCGACGATGATCCGGGTGAGCGTCATCCGCAGCGCGGCCGGGATCAGCTCACCGATCGTCAGCTCCCCGGCGGCGCGGCCGTCCACCCGTTCGCCGTTGCCCTCGCGGGCCTCCATCGGGACCACCTGGCGCAGGTGGCCCAGGGTGTGCAGCCACAGCTCGTACTCGGACTCCAGGGTGCCGACCCGCTCGTCCCTGGGGATCTCGCCGGCCATGGCGCGCAGCAGGCTGGTCTTGCCGACCCCCTGGGTGCCGGTGATCATCACATTCTTGCGGGCCCGGATCGCGGCGGCCAGGAAGGCGGCGAGGGTGCTGTCGATGGTGCCCAGGGCGACCATGTCGCCGAGGGTGGCGCTGGCCACCCGGTGCCGCCGGATCGCCACGTACGGGCGGGGGGTGACCCCGGTCATCGCCTGCAGCCGCATCCCGTCCTCGAGCCGCAGCGCGAGGGTGGGGCTGGACGTGGACAGGCTGCGCTCGCCGCCGCCGTGCCGCCGGGCCAGGTCCTGCAGCAGCTCGATCAGTTCCTCGTCGCTGTCGGCCACCGGGGGCACCTGGCGCATCGGCTGGTGCACCCGGGAGATCCAGACGTCGTCGCAGCCGTTGATCAGGATGTTCTCGATGTCGGGGTCGTCCAGGTAGGGCTGCAGCCGGCCGGCCCGGAACAGCAGGTTGTAGACGGCCTCGGAGAGCGCCCGGTCCTGGGCCCGGGTCGGCGCCATGCCGTGGGTCAGCGCATAGGCGTCGGACCAGCGGGCGACGGCGTCCTCGATCAGCGCCCGGCCGCGCTGGCGCCGGGTGGCGGGGTCGGCGGCGGTGCCGCGCTGGTCGTCCAGCAGCGCCAGTTGCTCGTGCAGTTCGTTGGCGACCTGGCGCTTGAGGGTGCGGGCGACCTCGGGATCGGCGACGGGGGTCACGCCGTTCACGGAGCCGGAGTCGTTCGAGAAGCCGGCGCCGTTCGAGAAGCCGGAGCCGTTCACCGCGCCGTTCGAGAAGCCGGCGCCGTTCGCGCTGTAGCCGTTGGCGACGTAGCCGTTGCCGTTGCCGTTGGGTGGCGGGTTGCCGTTGGCCGGGACGCCGCCGTTGGGCGGGACCGGTGCCGGGGTCGGTTGCAGCAGCGGGTGGCGCACGGCGGTCGGGGACCACTCCGGGCGCGCGGCGGCGCCTCCCACCACCACCCTGGCGTCGCCGTTCACCGGCTCGCCGGTGGCGTTGGGGGCGGCATGCCTAGAAGACACGGGCTACCTCCTGCCCCGGGCCGTTCGGGCCGGTCGGCCCGTTCGGCGACGGTGGGGCGAATGCCTGCGGCACCGGTGGACGCGGCGCGAAGCCGGCCAGCGGGGCGGGTTGGGGTGTCGCCGGGGGTGCGGGCCGGGGGGCCTGCGGTGCCGGCGGCACGAACTGCGGCTGCTGGTGCGGCCCGGGCTGCGGCTGCTCCGGCTGCTGCGCCTGCGGGTACGGGTCCTGCACGGCCTGCTGCCTGCCCGGCATGGCCGGCTGGGGCTGCCTCGGGGCCTGCGGCACCGGGCTGAGCCGCAGCCGCCGACGCCCCGTCAGCATCCGGATCTCGTCGGCCGTCGACCGCACCGAGCGCATCAGCCCGGAGCGGACGAACCGCCGGTCCGCGCTGTCCCCGCCGTCGGAGAGCACCCGGGCGCTGCGCGGCTCGTACGGCAGCAGGCCGAGCACCGGGGCGCCCAGCGCCCGTGCCACCTCGGCCGGGGCGTAGGGGCCCTCCTGGACCAGGATCACCGCGAGCGCGTCGGCGCCGGTGCCCTCGGCGTCCAGGTCGGCCGCCAGCGCGGCGATCCGCGGCTTGGCGGAGCTGAGGCCGCGCAGCGTCGAGCGGACGGTGACCAGCACCGCGTCGGCGCGGCGGGCGAGCACCCCCGAGGGGCCGTGGGCGCCGGAGCGGCCGAGGTCGATCAGCACGTCGCAACCGCCCCGGTCCAGATCCTGGCAGGCCGTCACCATCGGCTCCCAGGTGTAGGCGAGGCCGGCCGCCTGGGCCGGGTCGGTGAGTCCAGGCAGCAGCAGCCGGGAGCCGCCGCCGTCCGGGGAGATGTCCACGAGCTGCTCCCAGAGCGTCTCCGCGAGCCGGCCGCGGCGGTCGGCGACGGCCAGGTGGCGCAGCCCGTACCCGGCCTCGACCCGTCCTTCGAGCGCCCCGGAGAGCACCGCGCCGCCGTCCGGGTCGCATTCGAGCAGGACCACCCGCCGTCCCTCGGCGAGCGGCCAGGCGAGCAGCAGCCCCAGGGCGGTGGTGGTGGCGCCCGGCGCGCCGGGTCCTCCGCTGATGGTGACGACCGACATCAGCCACTCCCCTGCGCGGCGATGAGCAGGGCGAACTTGCCGCTCGCCACCAGGTCCGCGACCGAGGCGCCCTGGGCCGAGGGGACGGCCAGGTCGACCACCACGACGCCGTCGCTGTCGGGCGCGCCGACGTCGACGACCCGCACGGTGATCGCGGTCAGCGCGGCGGACCCGGCCGAGCCGGTGCCGCTGCCGGTGGTGCTGCTCGCCCCGCCGGTGCCGGGCCCGGAGGGGGTGGCGACCAGCACCACCCTGGTGCCCGGCTGGAGCTTCACGGCGGGCAGCTGGGTGTGCTTGGCGGGGACGCCGACCACCTGCTGCCCGGCCAGCACCAGCGGGTCGTTGGTGAGGTCGGAGCCGGTGAGCAGGCTGCCCGCCTTGAGGTCGGTGGTGGCCCGCATCCCCACCACCTTGCTGTGCACCGAGAGCGGGTGGAGCGCCGGGTCGAGCGAGATCTGCGCCTCGGAGAGGTCGGCGCTGGTGATGGTGCGGCCGGCCGGGACGTTGCGGGCGAGGGCGATGACCGCGACCCGCTTGCCGGTCGCGGTGTAGAGGGCGGCGCCGCCGAGGCCGCCCGCGGCGACGAGGGCGACGGCCAGGGCGAGCACGGCCGGCCGCCGTCTCCTGGCGTTGCCGATCCGGTACGGGGTGCTGGGCGGGGCGATCGGCCGGCGTGTGTCCGTCAGCGGCCCGTTGGGGGTGTCCACCGTTCGGTCGCCTCTCAGTCGAGTGGTCAATAGTCTTTCCGGACAAGCGATGTGACGCTGTTTCAGGTCAGTTCAGGACTTGCAGTTCGGAGACTCTGAGGGCGGTGGCGGTGGTGGCGATGGGGTCGAGCGCGAAGGTGTCGCCCACCCCGTTGGTGGCCACCCAGCTCACCGTCCAGTCGACGGTGGCGGTGATGGCGAACTGCTCCCCCGGCTGCCCGATCGACGGCTTGGGGTAGGAGTAGCCGCAGTCCGGCGACGCCTTGCCCGCGTCCGCGTCCTGGTAGGGCGTGCCGGCCCCGCACCTGGGCGCGGCGCCACCGTCGCCCATGTCCCAGTCAACGCTGGTGACATAGACGTTGGCGGTCACCGACAGCCCGGGGACGGCCGCGGTCGCGGTCAGCGGATCGTCCTTGGTGGCGTAGTCGCCGTCGGTCTTGTCCGCGTTGGCCGGGTCCTTGTTGATCCAGAGCCAGATCGGGGATCCCACCAGCGCCGTCCGCTGGTCGCCCGCGGCCGGCGCGGTGCCGACCGTGGCCGCCGTACGGTGGATCATGGCGAGGGCCCGCTGGGCCAGTTCGGCCGGGGTGACCACCGGCGGGGCGGTGGGGGCCGCCGCCATCCAGACGTTGGCCGAGCCGCCGCCGGGGGTGTAGGGGCAGGTCTTCAGGTAGACCGCCCCGTCGCCCGGCGCGTGGCCGTGCCAGTCCGGGTCGCCGGCCGCGGGCTGCGGCTGGACCTCCTCGTAGTAGCAGCCGTCGTCCGGGTCGAAGCTGCCGAAGTCGGTGGTGCAGGGGTAGGTGACGCCCTGGTACTCGCACACCTGCACCCCGCCGCCTCCTCCTCCCCCACCACTGCCACCGCTGCTGCCGCCCCCGCCGGACGGCGGGGTGCTCGCCCCCACGCAGACGCTGGTGTTCTCGCACGGACCCACCGGGCCGTCCGCCCTGGCCGAGGCGCCGTGCAGCCCGAAGGCCGCGCCGAACGCCACCAAGAGCGCCAGCACCACCAGGACCGGGAGCCTCCGGCCGGCGCTCAGCACGACTGGCCCGTCCGGTTCTGCACCGCCGAGATCATCCAGATCCCTCCCACCGTTCGTGCCGTCACGACCGCGCGGTAGCGGGTCAACCGCTGCGCGGGGTCTCGGAGCTGGTGCGTCTTCGCGTCGATCTGGTGCCACCCGGTGACATCCAGGCAGTCCTGGATGGTGGCGGTCTGCACGCCCGATCCCGTCGCCGCCGCGCTGATGGCGGAGACCGTCGGGTTGCGGGCGGGCTGACCCGACATCAGCAGCCCGGCCTGAGTGAGCCGGAAGGAGTTGGCGTTGACCGCGCTCAGCGCCGCCCCGGTGGCATAGGTCTGCAGTCCGCTGCCGGCCAGCTTTCCGCTGTCCAGCGCCTTGACCTGGGCCGCCCAGTAGTTCTGGTAGGCCCGCAGCACCAGCACCTTGGTGGTCCCGGCGGGCAGGTCGGCCGCGGCGGCCCCGGTGGAGATCCCGGCCGAGGGTGCGGCGGGTGCGGTGGCGGCGGGTGCGCCGTCCAGGGTCTCGACTCCGCCCCCGTGCGAGCATCCGGCAAGCACCAGGAGAGCCATTCCACTAAGCGCGGACACGACAACGGCGCTGCTGCACCTCCGCGCTGTACTCATGCGTCGCATTGATGCCTCCTCGCCGCGTTCTCCCCAACTGGCGGTAAATAAGCACACTATTCCTCGGATGGCGCACTGTCCCGGATGTGGCCGATTTTCTGGTTACTAAATGTTCACAACAACCTCTGCGCCGTCACCGTTCACCAGAAACACCCCCTGACGCCCCTCCCAGCGCCCCGCGCAGCACCGCCCGATTGCGCAGCAGCAGCCTGGACGCGGCCGGCGGACCGAGCCAACGCGAGCCCGGGGTGTCCCGCGCCTCCAGGGTGCTGTGCAGCGCGGCCGGGTCCAGCACCGCCGGAAGCCCGGGCAGTCCCTCGGTCAGGGCCTGCGCCAGCAGGGCCGCGAATCCCCCGGCGGTCGCCGTGACCGCGCCGACCCCCACCACCGAGCCAGGCCCGCCCCCCGAGCCGCCCGATCCGCCGCGGCCCCAGCGGGACGGGGCGTACGGCTGGAGCCGGCCCCAGAGCCGCACCCCGACCGCGTCGAAGGTGGCACTGGCCCAGGCCTCCGCGCCCACCACCGCGTCCACCACCAGCAGCGACTCCCCCCGGGCCGCACCGGCGCCGTGGGCCAGCGCGCTGACCACCCAGTCCCAGGCCAGGCCGCGGCCGTGCGCGTTGTCCCGTCCGCTGCCCGCGGTGACCAGCACCGGACGGCGCCGGCGGACGTCCCAGGTGAACTGTCCGGCCAGGTACACCACCAGCAGCCGGCTGTCCCGCTCCACCGCCTCCTTGACCACGGTGAGCAGGGTGTTCGCGTCCGCGTCCGGCGGGACCGAGGTCACCCGGCACCGTCCGGCCCCGGCGTCGAACAGCGCGCCGCTCACCACCCGGGCGAACAGTTCCCCGCCCTCCGCCGCCCCGATCGATCCCGTGAAGGCCCGCTCCTGCGGGCACTCGGCCCCCAGTAGCACCAGCTCCACCACCATGCCCGTCTCCCCCTCCTCGACTCGTGCCCCTTTCCCCACTTGAGGCGGGACTATGTGCTCTAGTTCCAAGAACTATCAGCGGACAGACTCGAACACATGGATTCGAACAACCTCACCCCCGACGCCCTGGGCCCCGACACCCTGAGTTCCGACGACTGCCTGCAACTGCTGGGGCGCACCACCGTCGGCCGGGTCGTCTACACCCGCCACGCGCTGCCGGTGGTCCTGCCGGTCCGCTTCCGGGTGGACTTCGCCGGCGCGGTGGTGCTGTCGCCCCCGGCCGGGACGCAGCTGGCCGAGCGGGTGCACGGAAGCATCGTCGCCTTCCAGGCCGAGGAGCTGGATCCGGCGACCCTGCGCGGCAGCTCGGTCATGGTGCACGGCCGGGCCGAGGCCCTGGACGAGGGCGGGACGCTGCGGGTGGTCCCGCAGATGGTCTCCGGCACGGTCCTGACCGGGCACTGAGCCGGGCACTGAGCCGGAGGTCGGCCGGTCCGGCCGGTGGGGGTAGCCTCCTGAGCACAGCACCGCACCTGGACAGGAGCCCCCTCAGCATGGCGACCTTCGCATCCCTCGCCGACTTCACCGCAGCCGTCGGCACCGAGCTGGGCAGCAGCGACTGGCACACCATCGACCAGGAGCAGGTGAACCTGTTCGCCGAGGCCACCGGCGACCACCAGTGGATCCACGTGGACCCGGAGCGCGCCAAGCAGGGCCCGTTCGGCACCACCATCGCCCACGGCTATCTGACGCTGTCGCTGATCCCGGTGCTCGCCAAGGAGTGCTACGGCATCGAGGGCGACATCCGGATGGCCGTCAACTACGGCTCCGACAAGGTCCGCTTCCCCTCCCCGGTGCCGGTCGGCTCCGCCGTCCGGGCGACCGCCGAACTGGTGTCGGTGAGCGAGGTACCCGGCGGCGTCCAGGCCGTGGTCCGCTTCACCATCAGCGGCCGGGACGGCGGCAAGCCGCACTGCGTCGCCGAGACGATCACCCGCTTCTACAGCTGACGGACCACCAGGCCGGGCGTGACCTGGCGCGGAGGAAACTGACGCGCCGTCGTCACCGGCCGCGGGTACGCTGCCCAGGAACCCGAGGATTCCCGTCAGAGGAGGCGCCGTGCCCGGCTCCCGCCCGTGGTACTCCCGCATCACCGACCTGCGACCCTCCGACCTCAAAGCCTCCGGGCTGCGGCCGACCACCTTCGGCGCCGAGCCCACCGGTGAGCGGCTGGCCCGGATCGAGCGCTCCCCGCACTTCGTCGACGGCGCCTTCCGCAATCCCGTGCCCACCCGCCGCCTGCTCCCCGGGGCGCTGGCCGGGGGGATCAAGGCCGGGCTCACCAAGAAGCGGACCCGTCCGGTCGCGGCCGTGCCGGTGCACCGGCTCACCGCCGCGGAGCTGGCCGTGCCCCCGGCCGGCGGCCTGCGGCTGACCTGGATGGGCCACGCCACCGTACTGGCCGAGATCCAGGGCCGCCGGGTGCTGTTCGACCCGGTCTGGGGCGAGCGCTGCTCGCCGTTCCCCTCCTTCGGACCGCGCCGGCTGCACCCCAGCCCGCTGCCGCTGGCCGAGCTGGGCCCGGTGGACCTGGTGGTGGTCTCGCACGACCACTACGACCACCTCGACATGGACGCCATCCGCGAGCTGATCACCTCGGGCGCGGACTTCGCCGTGCCGCTGGGCGTCGGCGCCCACCTGGAGCACTGGGGCGTCCCCGCGGACCGGATCACCGAGCTGGACTGGAACGAGTCCGCGCGGGTCGCCGGGCTCACCCTGACCGCGACCCCGGCCCGGCACTACTGCGCCCGCGGCCTGCGCACCGGCACCCACCAGCTGTGGGCCTCCTGGGTGGTCGCCGGGTCCGAGCACCGGCTCTTCCACAGCGGCGACACCGGCTACTTCCCCGGCTTCGCCGAGATCGGCGCGCAGCACGGCCCCTTCGACGCCACGATGATGCAGATCGGCGCCTACAGCGAGTTCTGGCCCGAGGTGCACATGACGCCCGAGGAGGGCGTCCGCGCCCATGGCGACCTGGGCGGCGGCGCGGTGCTGCTGCCGATCCACTGGGCCACCTTCGACCTGGCCCCGCACGCCTGGGACGAGCCGATCGAGCGCACCCTGGCCGCCGCCCGCCCGGACGGCATCCAGGTCGCCACCCCGCGCCCCGGCCAGCCCTTCGAGCCGACCGCCCTGGACGGGCTCCGCCCCTGGTGGCGCGCCATCGCCGCGCCGGCCCCCGGCGCCGAGGCCCCGACCGAGACCCGCACCCCGACCACCCCGGACGCCCCCACCGCGGAGCCCGAGGGCGCCATCGTCTGACCGGACGGACTCGACCGCGCCTCAACCACGCCTCAACCACGCAGGAGGTAGGCGAGGACGGCCAGCACCCGGCGGTTGTCGTCGTCGGAGGGAGCCAGCTCCAGCTTGCTGAAGATGCTGGTGCTGTGCTTGGACACGGCCTTCTCGCTGACGAACAGCCGGTGCGCGATGGCGCTGTTGGAGCGTCCCTCGGCCATCAGTTCCAGCACTTGGCGCTCCCGTTCCGTGAGCCGGGCGAGTGGTTCGCTGCGGTGGCGGCGGCCGAGCAGCTTGGTGACCACCTCCGGGTCCATCACCGTGCCGCCCGCGGCCACGGTGCGGATCACGTCGACGAACTGGTCGTCGCTGAACACCCGGTCCTTGAGCAGGTAGCCGACCCCGCCGGCCCGGTCGGCGAGCAGTTCCTCGGCGTAGATCTGCTCGACGTACTGCGAGAGCAGCAGGATCGGCAGGCCGGGGATCCGCTCCCGGGCGGTGAGCGCCGCCCGGAGCCCGTCGTCGGTCTGGGTGGGCGGCAGCCTGATGTCCACGATCGCCAGGTCGGGACGGAACTCCAGCAGCGCGCCGAGCAGGGCCGGCGCGCTGTCGACGGCCGCCGCGATCTCGAACCCGCGCGCTTTGAGGAGCCGGACCAGCCCCTCCCGGAGCAGGAAGAGATCCTCCGCGACGACTACCCGCACGGCACCTCCATGACCACGATCGTCGGCCCTCCGGGCGGGCTGCTGAGCGCCAGGATGCCATCGAAGGCCGCCAGTCGGCGCTCCACCCCGGCCAGCCCGCTGCCCGCGGCGGGGTCCGCGCCGCCCACCCCGTCGTCGACCACCTCGATCCGCAGCAGCCGGTCCGTCCGGGCCGCCCGGATCCGGAGGCTGTAGGCCGAGGCGTGCCGGACGGCGTTGGTCACCACCTCGGCGACGGCGAAGTAGCAGGCGGACTCCAGCGGGGCGTCCAGCCGCTCGGGCAGCTCGATCTCGGTCGCGCAGGGCAGCGGCAGGTCCAGCGCCAGCGCCCGGATCGCCTCCCCCAGCCCCCGGTCGGCCAGCATCGGCGGGTAGATCCCCCGGACCAGGCCGCGCAGTTCCTCCAGCGCCGAGGCCGAGGCCACCCGGGCCTCCAGCACCAGCGCGGCGGCCTCCTGCGGGCTGCTGAGGATCAGCTCCTCGGCGGCCCTGAGGTTCATCCCGATGGCGACCAGCCGCCCCTGCGCGCCGTCGTGCAGATCCCGCTCGATCCTGCGCAGCTCCGCGGCGGCGGAGCTGACCGCCTCGGCCCGGGTCTCGGTCAACTGCCGCACCCGCCGGGCCAGCGCCGGATCCGGCCCGCGTCCCAGCAGGCCCCTGGCGTCCGGCAGCACGGTCAGCGGCAGCAGCCGCAGCCCCAGGGCCAGCAGCAGCGCCCCCTGGATCCCGCCGACCACCGCCATGTGGTGGCCCAACTCGACGGGCAGCGACGGCGCCGGCTCGCTCGGGGAGCCGAACTTCTGCACCACCACCACGACCAGGGACCGCCCGAACACGCCCTGCAGGACGTCGTAGGCCCCGATCCCCACCAGCCCCAGCACGGCCAGGTCGGCCGCCGCCCGCGGCCGGCGCACCAGCGCGACCACGACGCCCAGCAGCAGCGCCAGCCCGAGCAGGTAGCCCGCCACCGCCGACCCGACCCCGGCGGTCGGCGGCGCGGGCGTCCATGGATCGAGGCCGAAGAGGCCACCGGCCATCACCACGACGGCGGGCAGCAGCGGAGCCCAGCGCGCGGACCTCGCCGCCTCGGCTCCACCCGGCCGCCCGGCCCGGCCGGACGCAGGCCTGCCGAACGCAGGCCCCCCGGACGCCGCCCCGACCAGGGCGAGCCCGGCGCAGCCGGCGAGCACCAGGACGCCCAAGCCACCCGACACCAGGTCAAGGCCCGGCAGGGTCGGCCCAGGCCGGAACGAGTTCATCCAGACCAGCAGCTCACCGGTCAGCACCGCGACCGCCGGCAGCACCCACCGCCTGGGCGCGCGCACCGGCGGGAGCACCGCGGCGGCCACCAGGCCGGCCAGCAGCAGCGCCGCCGGGAGCGGCCCCCCGAGGGACAGGTCCGGCACGCTCATGGTGGACCAGTAGCCGCTCGTTCCGGGGTTGTGCGGTCCTGCCCCCGGGTTGTGCAGGTCGACCAGCAGCACCGACACACTGCCGTACACCGCCAGCCCCACCAGGACTGCCAGGCCCACCAACCCCGCCACGGCCGACCGGCCGAGCTGCCCGGCCGCGCGTGCCGGGCGGTCCTGCGCCCGCTCCGTCCTGAGGGCCGACACGGCGCAGACCGCGGTCAACGCCATGATCACCCCCGGCAGCCAGGCCCCTGCGTGCACCGGAAACGGCCACATATCCCCGCCCCATCTCGTCCTCCGGGCCGCGATGCCGCGGCCTGGAGATCATGCTGCTGCGTGGGGCCGCACAGGCGCCATGGACCGGAACCTACGCCTCAGGTAGGCAAACACCTACCCCGGCCCGCCGTCACCGTCATCGCCGCCGCCGCCGCCGGAAAGGACGAGCAGGTCCATCCAACTGGTGGCGGGTTCGGACGGGTCGTCAGCCGCGGCCTTCCGCAACCGGGCCATCCCCCGGTCGAACTCGGCGTCGCTGAGCCCGCACAGTTTGGAGTCGGTGTCGCGGCGGATCCGGTCGGCGAACTCAGCCAGGGTCGGGGCGTTCCGCTGCGGCAGCGACTCCAGCGAGACGCGCCGGAACCCGGCCCCGGCGAACGCGGCGCAGACCTGTTCCACGGTGGGGTAGTCGCTGACGGCGCGCTCGGTCTCGGGGAAGAACCGCACCCGCAGATCGCGCTCGCAGCGCCCGGGGAACGCATTGCGGATCAGCACGGGCCGGGCGGGCCGCAGCACCCGGCGCAACTCCCGTGCGACGGACGGCAGATCGGGCAGGTAGTGGATCACCGAGCCCAGCCACGCCGCGTCCGCCGACCCGTCCGGCACCGGCAGCGCCTCGGCGCGTCCGGGCAGCACCTCGATCCCGGCGGTCCGGGGTATCAGCGCCCGCATCGCCTCGGCCGGCTCCACCGCGACCACGCCCGTCCCGAACCACTCGTGCAGTGCCGCCGCGAACGCCCCGGTGCCGGCCCCGACGTCCAGCACCGTCGTGCCAGGCCCCAGCGGCACCGCCGCGGCGATCGCCGCCCGCCAAGCGGTGAGCCCGCTGAGCGGGATCTCCCGGGCCAGCCGGTAGTCCGCGGCGAGCTGCTGGTCGTACCGGGTTTCCGCCATGGTCAGATCTTCCAGGACCGGATGCGCTCGGCGACCTGGAAGACGTCGGCGAGTTTGCCGTCGATCTCCTTCGCGAGTTCGACGATCGCGCCGTAGGGCGGGTTGACGCCCTCACCGGACTGGTGCATGTACTGGCCGACGACCATGCAGGCGAACAGGCGGTTCGCCCGCGGGAGCGGTCCGAGCCGGATGATCGTGTGCATCAGCGCAGCCGCACGCCAGGCGGCGTCGGGCTCGTGGCCGATGGTGACCGGTGCGAAACGGTGGCGTTCGACCGCAGCGCCCAGAGCGGAGAAGTCGCTGACGGTGATGTGGTCGGGGAGGTGACGGTCCTGGACGTCGAGCAGCCAGGGCAGGTCGATGTGCAGCAGCATCAGGCGGCGGCCTGCTCGCCCACCGGCTTGCGCAGCTCGGGGGGCAGGTCCTCGGGGTCGAGGTCCTGGAACTCGGGCAGCAGCCGCTCGTACCACTCCCCCGCGCCGGCGACGAAGGCCCGGCGCTGCTGCTCGCGCACCGAGAGGTCATGGACGTAGGACTTCACGGACTTGCCGGCAGCGGCGGCCTCCTCGCGGACGGCGGCGAGCTCCTCGGCGGTGAATTCGATGTTGAGCGCTGGCATGACTCTACGGTACCAGTCCGGTACCGGCGTGTCCGGACACCGGATCCAGTACCCGCCGGGCGTCCAGGTCGACCCAGTGCGGGGCCCCGGTCGGGGAGAAGCAGAACACCGTCCCGTCCGGGCCCAGTCGGGGCTCGCGGTCCTCGCGGTAGCGGGTGGCGAGCTCACGCTCGGCGTCTGCGTCCCCGTCGTCGGCGGCGAGCAGCAGCGCGGCGATGCCGTCCACCAGGGCGAGCTCCTCCTCACTGCCGCCGCCCGAGCCGGTCGGCATCGTTCCCCACCCGTCCCAGAGCAGCAGCTCCTCCCGGCGCCGGTGGGCCAGCTCCAGCAGGACGTAGCGGTGGATCAGCCAGGCGCCGCGGATCGGCAGCTCCGGGTCGACCCCGAACTGCTCGGGGTCGGCCTCGCCCCGGCGCACGGCCGTCCAGGCCCGCGCCGCCGACCAGAATCCGGCGCCCTCCCCGCGCGGCAGGTCGTCGGGGTCGAAGCCCCAGTCCGTGGCCGGGTCGAGGATCGGGTCCATCAGCACCCAGCGGCTGCCGTCCCAGTACTCGACGACCGCGTGGTCGGTGTGGAAGCCGGGGTGGAAGTAGCCGACGAAGCCCACCCTGCTCCGGGCCGGAACACCGCGGCTGCGCAGCGCCGCGACGGTGAGCAGGGTGAAGTCCCGGCAGCACCCCGCCACCCGCTCCCCCGCCGGGCTGGCCCGGATCGCGGCGAGGATCCGGTCCGCCCAGCGCAGGTCGATCTGCGCCACCCGCTCGGCGGACAGTTCAACCCTGCCGGCCCGGTAGTGCACCAGCAGTTCCCGCAGCACCGCGGCGGTCGCGTCGGCGCCGCGCGGCCATGCGTCCAGCATGGCGGCGCACGCACCGGGGTCGCTGTAGCGGGACTGCTGCGCCCATTCCTGAACTGTCGTCATACCGCCACCCTCAGGCCTGCCCCAGGGTGAGAGTCAACACACGACGATCACTGCCGCAGCAGTTCGTCGACCAGCTCGCGGGGCAGTCCGTGAGTGTCGTGCAGGAAGCTGTAGTCCTGCTCGCCCAGCGTCCGGCCGGAGTCCGGACCGAGCCGGGAGAGCACCAGCCGGCCCCGGTCCAGCTGCCGCGAGAAGCGGCGTTCCTCGTCCAGCAGCAGTTCCCGGACCGGGCCGAGCTGCTCCGACGGCAGCCTGAACCGGTCAAAGGTGTGTTGCAGCAGCTCCACCGGCAGGTCCGAGAGCGTACGGGACGGGTCCCCGCGCCAGAGCGTGGTCAGCACCCGCCGGAGCAGCCGGCGCGGGACGTAGCCGCGGCCGGTGCTGGACGGCCGCACGCCGTCGCCGAGGACGACCACGCCGGAGCGGAGATGGTCGCAGACCAGGCGCAGCGAGGGCTCGTCCAGCCCGTCCCACAGCGTGGGGACGCTCCGGGTCCACGGCTCGAACAGGTCGGTGTCGAACACCGAGCGCTGCCCCTGAAGGACCGTCACCAGCCGTTCCAGGCCCATGCCGGTGTCGACATGGGACCGGCCCAGCGGTTCCAGGCTGCCGTCCTGGTGGCGGTGGTGGCGCATCATCACGTGGTTCCAGACCTCGACCCAGCGCGGGTCGCTGCCCGGGGTGCCCTGCGGCTCGACGCCGGTCTCCCCGGTCCCGCCGGTCCCGCCGGTCCAGACGAAGATCTCGGAGTCGGGGCCGCAGGGGCCGGTCGGGCCGTTGGACCACCAGTTGTCCTCGGTGGTCCGCTCCACCGGCACCCCGAGTTCTTCCCAGACCCGCTCCGACTCCTGGTCCGGGCCGACCTGCCCGTCGCCGCCGAAGACGGTGACATGCAGCCGGTCGTGCGGGATGCCGAAGCCGTCCCGGAGCAGCTCATAGCCCCAGCGCAGGCTCTGCGGGCCGCTGTAGTCGTCGCCGAGCGACCACGATCCCAGCATCTCGAACACGGTGAGGTGGGTCCGGTCGCCGACCTCGTCCAGGTCGGTGGTGCGCAGGCAGCGCTGGACGTTGACCAGCCGCTGCCCGAGCGGGTGCGGACGCCCGGTGAGGTAGGGGGTGAGCGGGTGCATCCCGGAGGTGGTGAACAGCACCGGATCCCCGGGCGGCGGCAGCAGGGTGCTGCCGGTGATCAGTCGGTGCCCGCGTTCGCGGTAGAAGTCGACGAAGGTGCTGACGGTCTGTTCGGTGTCCATGACGGCGGTTCCTCACGGGTCACGGGGACCGGAAAAGGAACCGCAGTCACATGGCGCGCCGGCAGACCGTTTCCGGTCGCCGGGGGCTGGGGGGTGGAGTCAGGCGGCGGCAACCGACGAGCGGATAGCTCGTGCGGCTGCGGCGAAACTGCGGGTGCGGGTGCTGACGTCCATGCCGTCGACGGTAGCAGGCACCCGCGCCCGACTCCTCTGGATTTCCCGCCCCCCGCTACCGGATCGGCAGGCCGGACAGGGTGCGGGCGATGACCAGGCGCTGGATCTCGCTGGTGCCCTCGAAGATGGTGAAGATGGCGCTGTCGCGGTGCATCCGCTCGACCGGGTACTCGCGGGTGAAGCCGTTGCCGCCGAGGATCTGGATGGCCTGGGCGGTGACCCACTTGGCAGTCTCGCCCGCGTAGAGCTTGGACATGGAACCCTCGGCGGAGGTGAAGGGCTTCTGGTTGCTGGCCATCCAGGAGGCGCGCCAGACCAGCAGCCGGGAGGCGTCGATCCGGGTGCGCATGTCGGCGAGGGTGAAGGCGATGCCCTGGTTGTCGATGATGGGGCGGCCGAACTGCTCGCGGGTCTTCGCGTACTCGAGGGCCACCTCGTAGGCGGCGCGGGCCACGCCGACGGCCTGGGCGCCGACGGCAGGGCGGGAGGCCTCGAAAGTGGCCATGGCGGCGTTCTGAACGTGCCCGGCCTTGGCCTTCTCGGTGCGCTCGCCGCGGGCCGCGGCCGCTGCCCGCTCGCGGGAGCGGGCCAGCCGCTCGTCCAGCTTGTCCTTGCCGCCGAGCAGGCAGCTGCCCGGGATCCGGACGTTGTCGAGCACGACCTCGGCGGTGTGCGAGGCGCGGATGCCGTGCTTCTTGAACTTCTGGCCCTGGCTCAGGCCGGTGGTGTTCGGCGGGATGACGAACGAGGCCTGGCCGCGCGAACCGAGGGTCGGGTCGACCGAGGCGACGACCACATGGACGTGGGCGATGCCGCCGTTGGTGGCCCAGGTCTTGGTGCCGTTGAGGACCCACTCGTCCTTGGCCTCGTCGTAGACCGCGCGGGTGCGCATCGCGGCGACGTCGGAGCCCGCGTCGGGCTCGGAGGAGCAGAAGGCGGCCACCTTGACGTCGTCCGGGGTGCCGAACATCTGCGGGGCCCACAGTCCGACCTGCTCCGGCGTGCCGTTGGCGACCACGCCGATCGCGGCCAGGCCGCTGCCGACCAGGGACAGGCCTATCCCGGCGTCGCCCCAGAACAGCTCCTCCATGGCGATCGGGATGCCGAGGCCGGTGGGGTCGAAGGACTGCGTGGCGAAGAAGTCCAGCGAGTAGATGCCGACCTTGGCGGCCTCCTGGATCACCGGCCAGGGGGTCTCCTCGCGTTCGTCCCACTCCGCGGCGGCGGGGCGGATGACGTCGGCCGCGAAGCCGTGCAGCCAGTCGCGGACGGCGATCTGGTCGTCGCTGAGGTCGAGGCTGAAGGCAGTCATGGTCGGTACGTCTCCCGGGCTGGTCGCACATGGGCTGGTCGCACATGGTGGGGGGCGGGCTTGGTGTTACCTTGGGTAACTGAGGACCAATCCTGTTACCCAGCAGTAAGGAATGTCAATGCCCGACCGCCGCAGCGAGCTGCTGGACGCCGCCGACCGCGTGGTGCGCCGCGACGGACCCCGGGCCAGCATGAACACCATCGCTGCCGAGGCCGGCATCACCAAGCCGATCCTCTACCGGCACTTCGGCGACAAGCACGGCCTCTACCGGGCCCTGGCCGAACGCCACACCACCGGGCTGCTGGACGCGGTCCGCGCCGCGCTGGCACTGCCGCGGGAGCGCCGGGACCGGGTGGAGGCGGTGCTGGACACCTACCTCGCGGCGATCGAGGCCAGACCGCAGGTCTACCGCTTCCTGGCGCACCCCGACCCGGCCGCGGACGGCCTCTCCCCGGCCGGACCGCTGGCGCCGGCCCTGCAGCTGATCGCGGACGAGCTGAGCGCCGCGATGCGGGCCCAGGTGGATCTGGGGCCCGAGGGCGCGGTGGTGGCCGAGGCCTGGGGCCAGGCGATCACCGGAATGGTGCTGGCGGCCGGCGACTGGTGGCTGGAGCAGCGGCCCTTCCCGCGCGAGCGGATGGTGCAGACCCTGGCCGACCTGCTCTGGGGCCGCCTGGCCGCGGCCCGCGAACGGCCGCGGACCGCCACCCCCACGGAGCCCGCACCCGCTGAAGTCTCACCCTAGACCTCAGCTTGAGAGATCCCGGGTCAAGGCCGCCGGTACCAGTCAGCCTTGCCGATCTCCCGCTCGGCCCGGAACCGGCGCAGCCCGGACAGCTGCTCCACGAACACCCCGCCGTCCAGGTGCCCGGTCTCGTGCTGCAGGCAGCGGGCGAAGAAGCCGGTCCCCTCCACCTCGACCGCCGCGCCGGCCAGATCCTGACCCCGCACCAGGGCCCGGTCCCAGCGCGGGGTCTGCGCCCGCAGCCCCGGCAGCGAGAGGCAGCCCTCCTCGCCGCGCACCCGCACTCCGTCCGCCTCGACCAGGACCGGGTTGACCAGGTGTCCCAGATGGCGGACATCCTCGTCGTCGGGGCAGTCGTAGACGAACACCCGCAGTCCGACCCCGATCTGATTGGCCGCCAGCCCGACCCCGTCCTGCGCGTACATGGTCGCGTAGAGGTCCTCGACCAGCCGTTCGAGCTGGTCGTCGAAGGTGTCGACGGTCGCGCAAGCCGTACGGAGTACCGGCTCCGCCCAGGGTGTGACGGGGTGGACGGTGCCGGTGCTGCCGGGGATACGGGGACGATTGCGTGCCATGGCGCCGACCCTATCGACGGTGCTGCCGCTTGGTGGAATCGCTGGTGCCGGTAGGCTGAGCACCGTCTGAACCGAGGAGGAGAGCCACCACGATGCCAGCGAACCCCGAGCCGGGCACCCGCACAGCCGGCCCTTCGGCCACGCTGCCCCCGCGCGCCAAGCTCGCCGTGACGGCGGGGAAGGTCGCCGCCGCGGTCTCCCGGACCGCCGGCCGCGGCAGTGGTTCGGTGATCGGCGGCAAGGTCGCCCTGCGGCTCGACCCCGACCTGCTGCGCAGCCTGGCCGAGAACCTGGACGTGGTGCTGGTCTCCGCGACCAACGGCAAGACCACCACCACCCGGTTGATCGCCGAGGCGCTGAAGGCGGCGGGCCCGGTGGTGTCGAACGCGCTGGGCGCCAACATGCCCGCCGGGATCACCTCCGCCCTGGCCGACGGCTCGGACGCCCGCTTCGGCGTGATCGAGGTGGACGAGAAGTACCTGGTCGGCGTGGCCAAGGACACCGCCCCCAAGGCGATCGCCCTGCTCAACCTCTCCCGGGACCAGCTGGACCGCTCCTCGGAGACCCGGATGCTGGCCGAGCACTGGCGCGAGGGCCTGCAGGGCAGCGAGGCCGTGATCATCGCCAACGCCGACGACCCGCTGGTCACCTGGGCGGCCTCGTCCTGCCGCAAGGTGGTCTGGGTGGCGGCCGGGCAGGCCTACCGCGAGGACGCCTGGTCCTGCCCCAGCTGCGGCGGGGTGATGCAGCGTCCCGGCGAGGACTGGTTCTGCGCCTCCTGCGGCTTCCGCCGCCCGCAGCCGCACTGGGCGCTGCAGAACGACCAGGTGGTGGACCCGCAGGGGTCCTCCTGGCCGATCCGGCTGCAGCTCCCCGGCCGGGCCAACCTCTCCAACGCCACCAGCTCCGCCGCCGTGGCCGCCGTCTTCGGGGTGCACCCGCAGGTGGCGCTGCAGCGGATGGAGTCGGTGCAGGCGGTCGCCGGACGCTATGAGTCGGTGACCGTGGCGGGCCGCGAGGTGCGGCTGCTGCTGGCGAAGAACCCGGCCGGCTGGCTGGAGACCTTCACCCTGATCGACCAGGCCCCGGCCCCGGTCATCCTGTCCGTGAACGCGCTGTCCGCCGACGGCACCGACACCTCCTGGCTCTGGGACGTCGACTACGAGCGCCTGGTCGGCCACCCGGTCTTCGTGATGGGCCAGCGCAAGCTGGACCTCGCGGTCCGCCTCGAGGTCGCCGGGGTGCACTTCCAGGTGGTGGACTCGCTCGCGCAGGCGGTGGCCTCGGCCCCGCCCGGGCGGATCGAGGCCATCGCCAACTACACCGCGTTCCAGCAGCTGCGCCGCGACGTGCGCGGCTGACGAAGAGGACCACTGACATGAGCGAGAGCGCACTGCGACTGGTCTGGGTGTACCCGGACCTGCTGAGCACCTACGGCGACCGGGGCAACGTCCTGGTCGTGGAGCGACGTGCCCGCCAGCGCGGGCTGGACGTGGCCAGGATCGACGTGCGGTCCGACCAGCCGGTGCCGACCAGCGGCGACATCTACCTGATCGGCGGCGGTGAGGACCGGCCGCAGCGGCTGGCCGGGGAGCGGCTGCGGGCCGACCCGGGCCTGCTCCGCGCGGTCGAGAACGGCGCCATCGTGCTGGGCGTCTGCGCCGGCTACCAGATCATGGGCCATGAGTTCATCGACGACCGGGGCCAGCGCACACCGGGCCTCGGCCTGCTGGACGTGTGGAGCACCCGCGGCGAGAGCGTCCGCAACGTCGGCGACATCCTCGCCGAGCCCGACCCCCGGCTCGGCCTGCCCACCCTCACCGGGTTCGAGAACCACCAGGGCATCACCCACCTGGGCCAGGGGGTGTCCCCGCTCGCACGGGTCACCGTCGGCGGCGGCAACGGTACCGGGGACGGCACCGAGGGGGCCTGGCGGGACACCGTCTTCGGCACCTATCTGCACGGCCCGATCCTCGCCCGCAACCCGGCCGTGGCGGACCTGCTGATCAAGCTCGCGCTGGACGTCAGCGCGCTGCCGCCGGCCGACAACACCTGGTACGACGCCCTGCGCGCGGAGCGTATCGCCGCCGTACAGCAACCCGCCCAGTAGGGCGGGGCACCCTTTATCCAGTAGTCCGGCACAACGACTGCGCACCGCCCGTCAGGGAGCAGGGCCGCTCCCGTCAGGGGCGTGCGGACGCGCAGAGCAGGGAAGAACCCCCGCGTGGGTGGCGAAGGAGCCGCTCCACGTGCGCCTGAGCCCGTCCGGAGGCCGTGGCGTTATCATCACGATGGGGCAAATGTCCGGTTGTCCGGTTCTGCTCTGGAGTTGTAAAGCGATGCGTATTGGTGTGCTGACCAGCGGTGGGGACTGCCCGGGTCTGAACGCCGTGATCCGTTCCGTGGTCCACCGCGGGGTGGTCGACCACGGCGACGAGATCATCGGCTTCGAGGACGGGTGGAAGGGCCTGCTCGAGGGCCAGTACCGCGAGCTCACCCTCGACTCGGTGAGCGGCATCCTGGCCCAGGGCGGAACGATCCTGGGCTCCACCCGGGTCCAGCCGAGCCATCTGCGCAACGGCGTGGCCCGGGCCAAGGAGTACTGCGACGAGCTCGGCCTGGACGGGATCATCCCGATCGGCGGCGAGGGCACCCTGAAGGCCGCCCGGCTGCTCTCGGACGGCGGGCTGCCCATCGTGGGCGTGCCCAAGACCATCGACAACGACATCGCCTGCACCGACGTCACCTTCGGCTTCGACACCGCCGTCTCGGTGGCCACCGAGGCGCTGGACCGGCTGAAGACCACGGCCGAGTCGCACCAGCGGGTGATGGTGGTCGAGCTGATGGGCCGGCACACCGGCTGGATCGCGCTGCACGCCGGCATGGCCGCGGGCGCGCACGCCATCATCGTGCCGGAGCGGCCCTTCAACATCGACCGGGTCACCGAGGTGGTCCGGGAGCGGTTCGAGCGCGGCAAGAAGTTCGCCATCGTGGTCTGCGCCGAGGGCGCCAAGCCCGAGCCCGGCACCATGCACTGGGAGGAGGGCACCGTGGACATCTACGGCCACGAGCGCTTCACCGGTGTCGCCACCCAGCTGTCGATGGAGCTGGAGCACCGGCTCGGCAAGGAGGCCAAGCCGGTCATCCTCGGCCACGTCCAGCGCGGCGGCACGCCCACCGCGTACGACAGGGTGCTGGCCACCCGCTTCGGCTGGCACGCCGTGGAGGCCGTGCACAAGGGCGCCTTCGGGCACATCACCGCGCTGCAGGGGACCCAGATCAACCTGGTGCCGTTGGCCGAGGCGGTGGCCGACCTGAAGACCGTCCCGGCCGAGCGCTACGCCGAGGCCGAGACCGTCATCTGACGCCGCGCCGTACTCGGAGGGCCCCGTCCGGAATGCCGGACCGGGGCCCTCCGTCTACGGTGGCCCCATGGAGATCCTCGCCTACGGCGTGCAGGCCGATGAGAAACCCCTGATCGAGAAGGCCTTCGCGGGGCGGCACGACATCCACTGCCTGGAGGTGTTCCTCAACGCGGACACCGCGCCGCTGGCGGCCGGGCACGAGGTGATCAGCACCAGCGTCAACGCCAGCCTGGACGCGTCCGCGCTGCGGATCCTGGCCGCCGGCGGCACCAGGATGATCGCCCAGCGCTCCACCGGCTTCAACAACATCGACCTCGCGGTCGCCGAGGAGCTGGGGCTGACCGTCGCCCGGGTCTCCTACTACTCCCCGTACGCCGTAGCCGAGTTCGCCTGGACCCTGGCGCTGGCGGTGAACCGGCGGATCACCCGGGCGGCCCTGCGCACCCGGGAGTTCGACTTCCGCCTGGACGGGCTGATGGGCCGGGACATCCACGGAATGACGGTGGGGGTGATCGGCACCGGCAAGATCGGCGAGTGCTTCACCCGGATCGCCCACGGCTTCGGCACCCGGCTGCTCGGCTGGGACGTCGCCCAGAACCCGGCCTGCGTGGAGCTGGGCATGGAGTACGCCCCGCTGGAGCAGCTGCTCACCGAGTCCGACCTGATCAGCCTGCACGTGCCGCTGCTGGCCGACACCCACCACCTGATCGACGGCACCGCGCTGGGGCGGATGAAGCGCGACGCGATCCTGATCAACTCCAGCCGCGGCGGCCTGGTGGACACCGTCGCCCTGGTCGAGTCGCTGCGCTCGGGCCACCTGGGCGGGGTCGGCCTGGACGTCTACGAGGAGGAGACCGGGATGTTCTTCTTCGACCGCTCGCTGGAGGTGGTCACCGACGACACCCTGGCCCGGCTGATGACCTTCCACCAGGTGCTGGTGACCTCGCACCAGGCCTACTTCACCAGCACCGCGGTGGGCCAGATCATCGACGCCACGCTGGCCAACGTGGACGACTTCCTGGCCGGGCGGACCAGCGAGAACACCCTGATCCCCCGCAGCTAGGGGGTGCGTACAGGGAGCAAGGCGGACAGTCCTACCCTGGTTCAGGACAGTTGCACGACCAGGGAAGCAGGGACAGCTGATGGGCGACATGCCGGGCATGGGACACGACCTCCCCCCGCTGACCCTCGGCCGGGCGCTGGCCTTCGACCCGTCCGCGGACTGGCCGTTCCTGATCGGCTGCGTGCTGATGCTGGTGCTCTACCTGGGCGGGGTGGCGCGGTTGCGCCGCCGCGGCGACTCCTGGCCGGCCGGACGCACCGTCGCCTGGGTGCTCGGCACCGTCACCGTCGCCCTGGTCACCTGCACCCGGCTGGACGAGTACGGGATGCAGCTGCTCAGCGCGCACATGATGCAGCACATGGTGCTGTCGATGCTGTCGCCGATCATCCTGCTGATGGGGGCGCCGATCACGCTGGCGCTGCGGGCGCTGCCGGCCGCGCAGGGCCGGTTCAGCCCGCGCGACCTGCTGGTGAAGCTGCTGCACTCGCGCTATCTGATGGTGGTCTCGCACCCGGCCTTCACCATCCCGCTGTTCATCGCCAGCCTCTACGGGCTGTACTTCACCCCGCTGTTCGACTTCCTGATGCGCTCGACCGCCGGGCACACCCTGATGATGGTTCACTTCCTCGGCGTGGGGCTGCTGTTCTTCTGGCCGATCATGGGCGTGGACCCGGGGCCGCACCGCCCCGGGCACCTGATGCGGATGCTGGAGCTGTTCATCGGGATGCCGTTCCACGCCTTCTTCGGCATCGCGGTGATGATGGCCTCGGGCCTGATGGTGACCTCGTTCGCGCACCCGATGGCCTCGCTGGGGGTCGACCCGATCACCGACCAGCACCTGGCCGGCGGCCTGGCCTGGGCGTTCAGCGAGATCCCGACCTTCATCGTGCTGATCTCGCTGACCTTCCAGTGGGCCAAGTCGGAGGAGCGGGTGTCCCGGCGCAAGGACCGCACCGCGGACCGCGACGGCGACAGCGAGCTGAACGCCTACAACGCCTACCTGGCCTCGCTGGAGCGGCGCTCGGCCTGAGCCGGCCGGGCCGTGTCTGAGGCCTGGGCGGCCTGCGCCTGGGCCGTGTCTGAGGCCTGGGCGGCCTGCTCGAGTCCGGCGAGGATGACGTCGACGCCGAACCCCCAGCGCTCGTCGCCCACGCTGCGGGTCATCGGGGCGATGATCGACAGCAGCGCGGGGTAGCGCTCCGGCGGGAGTGAGCCGAAGTAGGCGCGGATGCCGTCCATATAGGCCTCGGCCTGCTCCGGCGGGGCATCGCCGTGCCCCTGCCGCTGGCTCACCTCATGGGCCGAGGCGACCAGGTAGAGGGCGAGCAGGTCGACCCCGTAGGCCACCACCTGGTCCGGCAGCCCGCCGTTCCTGAGCAGGACGATCAGGGTCTCGGCGGCGTCCAGCTGGTGCGGCAGGGTCGGGATGTTGGAGACCAGGGCCGCCCGGGCCAGGTCGTTGTGGGAGATCAGATTGTCCCGGGCCTGGGTCAGGAAGTCCTTCACCTGCTCCCGCCAGCGCGCGGGGTCGGGCACGGGGTGCACCAGGTCGGCATGGGCCAGGTCCAGCACCAGCTCGACCAGCTGGTCCTTGCTGCCGACGTGCGCGTAGAGCGAGGCGGGGCCGGTGTTCAGCTCCTGCGAGACCCGGCGCATGCTCAGCGCGTCCAGCCCCTCGGCGTCGACGACGGCCAGCGCGGTCTCGACGATCAGCTCACGGCTGAGGGTGCGGCGCTTGGGGTTCCGGGGCTCGGGCGCGGCCCACGGGATGGGCCAGCCGGGCCTGGCTGTTGCGGTCACCTGGGCTCCTCGCGATGGTCGGTGCGCTGCCCACTCTAGTTGACACGAACGGTGTTCGCCAGTAGAACGGTGTTCGCAAAGGGAACACTGTTCGTATCTCCGAACGGTGTTCGCTATCTCACTGTCCGCTTACCGGGGGTATCCCATGTCCACCGACCAGGCCGCAACGAACGTCGCATTGACGACCGGCTCCGCCCTCGATCCCGATCCACCGAGCGCGAGCTACCGCTGGCGATGGTGGATCCTCGGCACCGTCCTGGTCGCCGAGGTGATGGACCTGCTCGACACCACCATCGTCAGCATCGCCTCCCCCGCCATCCGCGCGGACTTCGGCGGCGGCACCTCGCAGCTGCAGTGGATCGGCGCCGCCTACACCCTCACCTTCGCCGTGCTGCTGATCACCGGCGCCCGGCTCGGCGACCTGGTCGGCCGCAGGCGGATGTTCCTGATCGGCACCTTCGGCTTCACCGTCTGCTCCGCGCTCTGCGCGGTCTCGGCGGACTCCGGGATGCTGATCGGCTCCCGCGCCGTCCAGGGCGCCTTCGCCGCGCTGATGATCCCGCAGGGGCTGGGCATCATGCGCGAGGTCTTCCCGCCCAAGGAGGTCGGCGGGGCGTTCGCCGCCTTCGGCCCGGTGATGGGCCTGTCCTCGGTGCTCGGCCCGGTCCTCGGCGGCTTCCTGGTCACCGCGAACATCCTCGGCACCGGCTGGCGCATGGTCTTCCTGATCAACATCCCGCTCGGCATCGCCGGCGTGCTGCTGGCCTGGAAGCTGTTCCCCAAGAACACCCGCACCCCCGGCGCAACCAAGCTGGACCTGGTCGGCATGGTGCTGCTCAGCGCCGCCGTGCTGCTGCTGATCTACCCGCTGGTGCAGGGCCGCGAGCTGGGCTGGCCGCTGTGGACGTACCTGTCCATGGCCGGTTCGGTGCCGCTGCTCGGCGTCTTCGGCTGGTACCAGCGCCGACTGCACACCACCGGCGGCTCGCCGCTGGTCGAGCCCAGCCTGTTCCGCAACCGCGCCTTCACCTCGGCGCTCGGCGTGGGCATCTTCTTCTTCGCCGCCATGTCCGGCCTGATGTTCGGCCTGACCCTGATGATGCAGCTCGGTGCCGGCTGGACCGCGATGCACGCCGGCGCCACCATGATCCCGCTCTCGCTCGGCATCGCCGGCGGCGCCGTCCTCTCCGGAGCGGTGCTCGGCCCGAAGTACGGACGGCGGGTGCTGCACACCGGCATGCTGGTGATGATCGTCGGCGTGCTCGGCCTCTGGGCCACGTACTCCCACGGGGGCCTGCACACCAGCAGCTGGGACCTGATCGCAGGCCTGGCCGTGACCGGCTTCGGGATGGGCCTGCTGATGGCCCCGTTCTTCGACATCGCCCTGGCCGGGGTCACCGACCAGGAGACCGGCTCGGCGGCCGGCGTGCTCAACGCCGTCCAGCAGCTCGGCGGCTCGATCGGGGTCGCGGCGCTCGGCACCGGCTTCTTCAGCTGGGCCACGAGCCACGGCTACGTCCAGGCCACCGGGTGGACCCTGGGCTGCACCGCGGCCGCGCTGCTGGTCGCCGCAGCGGTGGGGTTGGGGCTGCCGCGGATGGCCCGTCCCGAGGCGGCCCCGGAGTAGTTTGTTCTTGCTGATGACCACAGCCCCCGCCGGGATCCGGCGGGGGCTGTGGTCGTGAGCTGCGGCGGCAGCTACGGCAGGAAGTACATCGGGTTCGGAATCTTGTAGGTCTTGTCGGCGAAACCGCCGCTCAGGTCGCTGTACTGGTCGCCGAAGTTGCCGACGATGTCGTAGCCCTGGCTCTCGATGTACGCGCGGGTCTCCGACTTGTACTGGATCGTGGTGCAGGTGTACGTCGGCGTGCCGCAGGTCAGGTAGGCCGGCGGGGCCGCGCTGTTCTTCAGGAACAGGTGCGACACGTCCGCCGTCGGGAAGCCCACCGCGGCCAGGTTGGCGGCGGTGGAGCCGCGCTGCGCCTCCGGGCGGCCGGTGATGTAGAAGACGGTGTAGCCCTGCTTCTTGGCCCAGCTCGCCAGGGTGTTCATCCCGAACACGGCCGGCATGGTCTTGGTGGCGATGTAGTTGGCATTGCTGGTCGGGTTGTAGACGAAGGTCGTCTCGATCTCGTAGTTGTAGGTCGACAGCGAGGTGTCGTCGACGTCGAGGACGATCGCCTTCTTGCCGGTCTTGTCGTGCTTGATCTTGCTTGCCAGGTACTTCTCGGCCCCGGCCTCGATCCCGGTGACCTGGATCCCGTAGTTGCTGTCCAGGGAGGCGAAGTGCTCGCCGCCGGCGTCCACGGTGTCGCCGTAGTACGCCTTGATCTGCGAGACCTCGTCGGTCATGTTGGTGATCTGCTTGTCGGACCGGGGCGCCGAGGTGTCGGCCATGGCGAAGCTGCCACCCGCGACCACCGCGCCGGCGACGACGCCGATCGCAAGGATGCCGAACTTCTGCGAGTGCCTGCCGAGGGTGCGTGTGCTCATGCTCATGGGGGTGCTGGCTCCTTCTGCCGCGAACCCGGGAGGCGAGGGACAGCCCCGGCCGGACACGACGAGCTGGTGAGGGTGCTAGGCGGTGAGGGTTGAGATCTGACAGACCGTAGAGGCGCAGGCGCGGGCCGGTCAAGAGGCATCTATGCGCGTTGTCTACGCGCGGAGCGAGGTGCGTGGGCGGTTTCTGACGATGCGGTGGAATTGTGCCGACTCGGCGTGGGCCGCTTTGATCGAGTCGGATGGCCACGAGCGGACGCCCACTGAACTGGGCGGCGAACGCATGGCAACGGAACGGCGCCGTCCCCGCGCCCCCTCGCGCGCCCGCGCGCGGACGGCCGACGACACGCTTAGCCAACGATTTTGACCCGGTGGTCTTGTCCGCACCCGCGCAAACGATGATGGTGCGATGACGACGCAGTCAGATGAGAGCCCCTCCGGTGAGCCAGGCCCCGGCCCCTACGCCCTTGGGCGGCCGACCCTGCAGCAGGTGGCCGCGCTCGCAGGGGTGTCCCGGGCGACGGCCTCCCGAGTGGTCAACGGCGGGGCGGGAGTGCGGCTGCACGTCCAGGCGAAGGTGCGGAAGGCGGTGGAGGAGCTGGGGTACGTCCCCAACCCGGCCGCCAGGACGCTGATGACCCGCCGCCACGACGCGGTGGCCGTGGTGGTGGCCGAGCCGGACAGCCGGGTCTTCTCCGACCCGTTCTTCGCCCGGCAGCTGCGCGGCATCGGCCGCGAGCTGTCGGCGGCCTCGGTGCAGCTGGTGCTGCTGCTGGTGACCGACGCCGGGGACTACGCCCAGGTCGGACGCTATCTGTCGGCGGGCCATGTGGACGGCGCGCTGATCTTCTCGCTGCACCGGGACAACCCGCTGCCGGCCGTGGTCGACCGGCTGAAGCTGCCCGTCGTCTACGGCGGGCGGCCGGAGTGGGGCGAGCCCGGGTCGATTCCGCTCTATGTCGACACCGACAACCGGGGCGGCGCCCGCGCCGCCGTCGAGCACCTGGTGCAGCGCGGCCGACGCCGGATCGCGGTGATCACCGGCCCGCTGGACCAGACCTCGTCCGTGGACCGGCTGGACGGCTTCCGCGACGTCTTCCCCACCCCCGACCCCGCGCTGCTCGCCGAGGGCGACTTCACCGCACCGGGCGGCCGCCGGGCCATGGAGCAACTGCTGGACGACTGCCCCGACCTGGACGCCGTCTTCGCCTGCTCGGACCTGATGGCCGCGGGCGCGCTGGCGATACTGGCCGAACGCGGGCTCCGGGTCCCGGAGGACGTCGCCGTCGTCGGCTACGACGACAGCGACACCACCGCCCAGTGGGCCAGCCCACCGCTGACCACGGTCCGTCAGGACATCGAGGAGATGGGCCGACTGATGGCCCGCCTGCTGCTGAACCGCCTCCAACTCGACCTCGACGGCCGCCACGAGGAGGCCGCGGCCCTGGCCTCGATCGTCACCCCGGCCGAACTCATCGTCCGCCGCTCGACCTGAGCGGCGGTGCGTGGCACCCCAGGGCATTACTCAACGTGACCGCTCCACAGAACTCGTGGCAGAGCCTGAGATTTGGCTCCAGAGGAACGGCCGTCGCTCAAGCGGTTCCGGGCGGCGCCGCCCACGCTGCCGCGCGTCAGTCCGGCAGCCAGTGCAGCTCGTGTGCCAGAGTTTTGGCGACGGCACGGACGCGGCAGTGCAGTGGTGACTGCACGCGCGGGAGGACCAGGTGGATCGTCAAGGTGGGTGCGCCCTGCAGCGGTCGCCACGTGAGACCGGCCGGTAGTACCGTGACCGCGGCTTCACCGGCCGGGGCGAGGGTGAGCCCGTCGCGCAGGTCGTGCTGGGACATGTCGAAAGAGACTGCGGGCGTGTGGAATCGGGGGTTCGGCCGGATGTCGCGGAACAGTGCGGACAGCTGATCGTGGATCACGGGGTTGGCCGTACGGTCGGGGAGTCGCAGCGGATACGCGGCCGCATCGGCGATCCCGATCTCCGGTTGTGCGGCCAGCGGATGATGCTGTGCCATGTGGACCCCGACGCGATTACGCCGCAGCAGGAACCGGTGCACGCCACGACCCGGCTGTTCGCCGCGAGTGATCCCCGCATCGATGCGGCCGTCGGCGACCGCGGGGGAGATCTCGGGTGTCGCCATCGGGACCGCGCCGACCTCGAGTCCCGGGCTGCTGCGAATGAGCCTGTCCACCAGGGCCGGTGCCGTCTCGGCCCCCGTGCTGAGGCTGTATCCGATGCGCAGCGTGCCCAGTTCACCGGCCCCCGCCTTCCGGGCGGTGTCCCATGCCCGGTCCAGCGCCGCCAGCGCGGGCGGCGCGGACTCCGCCAACGCCGCACCGGCCGTGGTCAATACGACGCTGCGCGTGTTACGAACCAGCAGGCTCGTACCGAGTTCCGCCTCCAATCGGCGCATCCGGGCGCTGAGTGCGGGCTGGGCGATGCCGATCCGTGCAGCCGCGCGGGTGAAGTTCAACTCCTGCGCCAGCACCAGGAAGTACCGCAGGCTCACCGTATCCGGCGCCACAGGCCCTCCCTGTCGATTGATAACGATCCGTTCTGAGTCTATCCCGTACCGGTCTTTCCCTCGACCGCACATCAAGCCCTAGCCTGCGCATATGACGATTCAACTGACCGCGGTGCCGGGCATCGCGCTCACGCACACCGCCGAGCCCGGTGTGCTCGGCCACGGATTCCGGAGCAACGCAGGAGGCAGTCGTGCATAAGTTGGTAGTCCTCTATCCCCAGCCCGTCGACCCGGACCACTTCCGCGACTACTACGTGACCAACCACCTTCCACTGGTCATGGACTATCCCGGCCTGCTTGCGTGGCGCTACAGCTTCGACGTGACGACCAAGGGAGAAGCGCCGTATTTCGCGGTCTTCGAAGGCGACTTCGCTGACGCCGCCGCCATGGCCGCGGCGCGGGCGTCGCCGCAAGGCCAGCGGGTGACCGCCGATGTCGTCAACTACGCCACCGGCGGCGCGGTCATCATCCACTATCCGGTGCAGGGCGGCACCGGCTGAGGCAGGACGGTACGCTCCGGAACGCGTTCGGTCGGCCGTTGCGGCGACGGCCGGCGCAACCGGCTCTGACAGCGGTCCGCGCGCGGGACACCTCAGATTTGCGGCCCGCAACCACAGGACTGGAGACCACGGACCATGACAGAAGGCCTGGCGGCCGTGGCCGAGATCCGCGCCTGGCAATGCGGCATCGCCGGCGGTCTCCCCGTGGTCGCCGAGGTCTTCGCCCAGGTCGACCCCGAGGTCACCGTGGAAGCCCTCGTCCCCCGCGATCGACGCGGTCCGGCGCGGGATGGCGCGCACCGGGCAGAAGGTGGAGACCGATGTCGAGGTGCAGACCGTGGCGCAGGCCGTTGAGGCCCTCGATGCCGGGGCCCGCTGGATCATGCTCGACAACATGCCGGTGGCCGACATCGAAGTGGTCGTGAAAATCCGGGCCGAGCGTGCCGACGCCTCCCGGATCCTGCTGGAGGCCTCGGGCACCGTCCGTCTGGACAGCGTCCGCGCCATCGCCGAGACAGGAGTCGACCTCATCTCGGTCGGCGGCGTACGGCGTCCACCTCGGTACCCACCAAGAGCGGCACCGTGCCACGCACAGGCGCACCACCCTCGGATACGACGGCCCCAGGAGGTGGGTGGCGTCGCTGGAGCCACCCGGCTCCGTCAGCGGGCGAGTTCGTCGGCGGGCTGCCGGGCCGGCACCCGGAGGGCCTTCTCCTCTGCGTCTGCCAGCCAGAAGTACAGCGGGGGCATCACCAGTTCGATGACGGTCAGCACCACCTGGAACCACTGCGGCCACCCGTGCACCGCCAGCGAGATCAGTCGCCCGGCCGCGCCCAGCAGGAACACCCCGGCCAGCCATCGGACCGCCGTGGCCGGGATCGGCGACTGCCGGGCGGCCCAGAGCCAGGCGAGTCCGTAGCCCGCGAAGATCGCGCCGAAGAACCGCTGCAGGCTGTCGACCGTCGCACCGGCCGAACTCGCGCCCGGCACCGAGTCGTTGCCGAGCGCCATGTGGAACAGCCCGATCGCCACGCACGCGATCCCCATCGCCAGTACGAGCCACCTGAGAACCCTGGCCATGATCCGCCTCTCACCCCTACTAGTAGACACACGTCTACTAGACTCCCCCAGTAGACGCGTGTCAAGTAGTCTTCGCCCCGTGCCTCCCCGCAAAAGACTCAGCCCCGCCGACCGCCGCGCCCAGCTCCTCGCCGTCGGCGCGCGGCTCTTCGCCGCCGCCCCTTACGACGACGTGCTGATGGAGGATGTCGCCGAGCGCGCCGGCGTCTCGCGCGCGCTGCTGTACCGTCACTTCCCCGGCAAGCACGACCTCTTCGCCGCCGTCTACCAGCAGGCGGCCGACCGGCTGTTGGCGCAGGTCCCGCTCGACCCGGGCGGTGACCTGCTGGAACAGCTCGTCGCCGGCCTCGACGTACACCTCGACTACTTCATCGCCAACCGTCACGCCGTCCTCGCGGCGAACCGGGTGCTGGTCGGCGACCCGGTGATCCAGACCATCATGACCGACGAGCTCGACGTCCTCCGGACCCGGCTCCTCGGCGTCCTCCCGCTCGCCGACGACGGCATCCGGGCAGCGGTGAACGCCGTCCTGAAGAGCTGGCTGGTGTTCGTCCAGGTGCTGTGCGTCGACTGGCTCACCAAGGAGACCTGCACCCGCGACGAGCTGCGCGACGCCTGCGTCGGCGCCCTGCTGGGAGCCCTCCGCCCGCTCCTCCCGACCGACCCCGCCCCCGGCTGGCCGCGCTGAGCCCAAGGCCGCAGGCGCTACTCCGCCGGGCGGCGGAACATGCCGTTCAGGCCGGAGGCGTCCAGCATCTTCTGCAGCACGGCCCGCACCTGCACCAGGTAGAGCGGCACCTGCCGCTGCTCGGCCCGGTGCCGGGCGCCGAGCAGGGCGCTGAGGCCGCCTGCGTCGCAGAACAGCACCAGCGCGACGTCCACCTCGATCTGCCGGACCCGGGGGCTCTCCAGAATGGTCGCGACGCTCTGCTCCAGCAGCGGGGCCGCTTCGAGGTCGAGGTCGCCGGCGAGCAGGATCTGCGCCTTCCGTCGCTCGTCCAGGACGAGGACCGCGAGGCGGGCGCTGTCAGTCATCCTGTCCGCCTCTCCGAGTGGAGCGAGTTCTCAATGTAGAGGCGAGCGTGGCGGATGAATATGCCCAGGTCATTTCCTGGACGAACCCTTTGCCGTCCCGCTCCGGACGGGAGCCCGACGCGGCTCGGGATGCGGGCGGTGATCTTGTGTCGCAGCATGGGTCCAGGACCGGGACGAGGAGGGCAGGAGGCGCCGGTGTTCAGTGACGCCTCCGACCCGCGTACCAGCCGGATCCTGCACCAGGTGCTGGACGGCACCACCGCCGGGGTAGCCGTGCTCGACCAGGACCTGCGCTACACCTACGTCAACCCCACCCTCGCCCTGATGAACGGCATCCCCGCCGCCGCGCACCTGGGCCGCACCATCGCCGAGATGCTGCCCGACATCGACGCCCGCGAGGACGTCCTGCGCCAGGTGCTCGCGGACGGGATCGCCCGCGAGGTCACCTCCAGCGGGCACACCCGGGCCAGCTCGGACCGGGAGCGCCGCTACTGGCACGGCGCGTACCACCGGTTGGAGCAGGACGGACGGGTGATCGGGATCGTCGGCATCGTGCTGGAGATCACCGACTCCCGCGAGCAGCAGCGCACCCTGGAGCGCACCCAGGCCAGGCTGGCGCTGCTGGACCGGGCCGCCACGATGATCGGCACCACCCTGGACATGGACGCCACCTGCGGCGAGCTCGCCCGCTTCCTGGTCCCCGAGCTCTGCGACACCGCCACGGTGGAGGTCTTCCCGCACGACCACACCACCGAGACCCGCCCGGCGCCGCCCGGGGTGCTCCGGCTGCGCCGGGCGGCGATGGAGGCGGTGCCGGAACTGCGGGAGCAGGTGCGGGTGTTCGGCCGTCCCGGCGAGTACGTGGACTACCAGCCGAGTGCGGCCATCCCGCGCTGCCTGGCCAGCGGGCAGCCGATCATGGAGAACCTGTTCACCGACGACGCGGTGAGCCGGTCCGCGCCCACCCCGGAGCGGGTCGCCGCCTACCGGGCGGCCGGGATCCACTCGGCGCTGGTGGTTCCGCTGTCGGCGCGCGGGGAACCGGTCGGCACGGTCACCATGGTCCGGGCCGGCGCCTCCCCTCCTTCGTCGAGGAGGATCTGGTGGTCGCCCTGGACCTCGCCGGGCGCGCCGCGATCAGCCTCGACAACGCCCGCCGCTACACCCATGAGCACCACATCGCCTGGAACTGCAGCGCGCCCTGCTGTCCGGGCCGAACCGGCCGCACCGGGGCCTGGCCATCGCCACCCGCTACCTCGCCTCCGGCAGCAGCGCGCTGGTCGGCGGCGACTGGTTCGACAGCGTGCGGCTGTCGCGCGGGCGGACGCTGCTGGTGATCGGGGACGTGATGGGCCACGGGGTCGCGGCCGCGGTGGACATGAGCCACTACAGCTCGATGCTGCGGGTGGTCGCGGAACTGGAGCTGCCGCCGCAGCTGATCCTGGAGCGGATGGACCAGATGATGGCGAAGGTCGCCTCCGCCCGCCCGGCCACCTGCCTGCTGGCGCTGATCGACCCCCGGCGCGGGGTGTGCACCTTCTCCAGCGCCGGTCACCTGCCGCCGGCGATGGTGGGCCCGGACAACCGGATCACCCTGGTCCCGGTGCCGGTGGGACCGCCGCTGGGCAGCGGCTTCGGCGGCTACCACGCCGTCACCACCCCGGTCAGGCCCGGCCGGACCCTGCTGCTCTACACCGACGGCCTGGTGGAGCGGCGCAACGAGGACATCGACGAGTCGCTGGCCCGCCTGGCCGCGCTGCGCCTCCCCATCGGGGCGTCGCTGGAGCAGATCCTGGAGCACCTGCTGACCCGGCTGGACGTGGCCGACGCGGAGGACGACGTGGCGGTCCTCGCGGCCCGGATCGTCGCCGACTGACCCGGCGTCGGATACGTCCCGGCAATCGCCGGGTGGTCGCGGATGAACGGCTGACCACGGGGTAGACGGGCTGCCGGGGCGGGGTGCCAGTACGCTGCCACGCAAGGTCGAGCCGGGAAGGCACACGGATGTTGAGACGCAGCAGCGCGTCTGCGCAGGACCAGGACACACTCGTCAAACCCAAGCCGAAGCCCAAGCCGGAGGGGACGCCGCTGCGCCGGGGCGGCCGCTGGAGCGGTCGCTGGGGCCGGGCGTCGACCCGGCCGGCCCGGGTGGTGGAAGATCCGCCGCTGCGGCGCCGCAGTATCGGCTCGCGGATCCTGCGGGCGCTGGTCGGCACGGTCGCGCTGCTCGCGTTCGCCGTGTGCGCGGCGGTCGTGGTCAAGCTGACGCTGACCTCCTCCCCCGCCTCGGTGGGGATCGCGCACACCAATCTGCATCCGGGGAAGTCGATCCGGCTCTACCTGAACCAGCCCTCGGTCCGTGAGGCCGCGCTGCAGATCGGCGGGAACATCCTGATCGGGGTGCCCTTCGGCCTGCTGCTGCCGATGATCACCCCGCGCGCCCGCGGCCTGCTGCGGGTGCTGCTGATCACCACCTTCGTGGTGCTGCTGCTGGAGCTGGCGCAGCACTTCTTCATCGAGGGCCGCTCCTTCGACGTGGACGACCTGATCCTGGCCGCGATCGGCGCCGTGATCGGATACGTGCCGATCGGCCGCTACCTCTCGCTGCGGGTGCACCCCGGGCACCGGCACTGGTGGCAGCGCCTGCTCGGCACCCGGCGGCGGACTGCGGTCTGACCGCGGTCTGGCTCCTCGGCCCACTCCCGCCGGCGGCTTGCGGTCCGACCGCGGCTCACACCCGTCGGCGGGGGATCCCGGTGGAGTTGCGGACGATCAGCTCCGGCTCGAACAGCAGTGGTTCGGTCGGCACCGGACGGCCGTTGATCTGCGACATCAGCGAGGCCATCACCGCCGCCGCCATCGCCCGGACCGGCTGCCGGGCGGTGGTGAGCGGGGGCTCGGTGACCACCATGTGCGGGGAGTCGTCGAAGCCGACCACCGAGAGGTCCTCGGGGATCTCCAGGCCGCGCCTGCGGGCGGCCCGGATCGCCCCGAGTCCCAGCGCGTCGCTGGCACACACCACGGCGGTGACGCCCTCGGCGAGCAGCCGGGTGACCGCCGTGCTGCCGCCCTCCATCGAGAACACGGTGTGGGCCACCAGCCGCCGCCAGTCCACCTCGACGTTGTTGCGCTGCCAGTAGCCGACGTAGGCGGCGAGCTTGCGCATCGACGGCATATGGCCGGCCGGGCCGAGGATCAGGCCGATCCGCTCGTGGCCCAGCGCGGTGAGGTGGTCCAGCGACTGGTCCACGGCGATGGCGTCGTCCACCCAGACCTGGCAGACGTCGGTGTTCTCGTCGGCCGCGTTGATCAGCACGGTGGGCAGTCCGATCTCGCGGAGCCGGGCGCACTGCTCCGGGCCGGCGTCGGCGTAGCTGCCGCCGACGAAGACGATCCCGGCGGTGTCCTGCTTGAGCAACATGTCGATATAGGTGCTCTCCGAGACTCCGTCCCCGGTCCGGGTGCAGAGCACCGGCAGCAGCTCGCGCTTGTTGAGCGCGGCGCAGAGCACCTCGATGAACGCGGGGAAGATCGGGTTCTGCAGGTCGGGGACGACCAGGCCGACCAGTCGGGACTTCTGCGAGCGCATCGGCGTGGGCCTGGTGTAGCCGAGCACGTCGATGGCCGTCAGCACCGAGTTCCGGGTCGCCTCCGTGGTTCCCGGTCTCTCGTTGAGCACACGGCGGACGGATGCCTCGCTCACGCCGGCGAACTTGGCAACTTCGGAGAGTCTCGTCATGTGTTCTAAGTTACCCGATATCGCGCAAGATTTGGAGGACTTCTTGCAAGTTATGGACATTTATCAGGCCATGCCGAAACCCGCTCCGGCGCGGTCGGCCGGAGCGGGTGCTGACGGTCAGTCAGCTGGCTTTCAGCAGTGGGTTGGTGGGCTCAGAATCCGCTGTCGCCGGCGCCGCGGACGATGGTGTAGTTGCCGGGGTTGTTCAGACCTCCCGACTTCGCTCCGGTGACGGTGACACCGGTGGCGGTCATGCTGCCGGTGACGTTGTTGATGTTGATGCCGTAGGTCCCGGCGCCGTTGATGGCGTCGTTGGTCAGCGCCAGGTTGCTGATCTGCTTGCCGTAGCTCAGCAGCAGGCCCTCATAGGTGCTGTTCAGCAGGGTGTTGCCGGTGACCGTCACCGGCTGGGTGATGTCCGAGTTGGCTGCGTAGATCCACAGCGCGCCCAGCGAGGAGCCCCAGTTGGAGTTGTAGGAGCCGGCCCGGACCAGGCTGTTGTTCAGCACCGAGGTCGGGCCGGTGAAGCCGCCGCCGAAGTCGGAGCCGATCTTGATGCCGCCGCCGAAGGCGACGATGTCGGAGACCTTGTTGTTCTGGACCGTGTTGCCGCCACCGCCGTAGACCCCGATGCCGTTGGCCTGGATCGGGTCGGCGACGGTGTTCCAGCCGACCACCGCGTTGGTGACATTGCCGCCCTCGGTGTCCAGGGCCACGCCGTCGTCACCGGTGTTGCGCACCACCGACTGCTCGACCCTGGTGTTGTCGCTGCCGCCGTGGACGTGGATGCCGTCGGCGAAGACGTCACGGATGCGTGCCCCCGCGATGTCCAGGCCGGTGCCGGGCACGGCCCAGATGCCGACCTTGGTGTGCTCGATCCACACGTCGGAGATCAGCGAACCGTTGTTGAAGGTGCCCTCGATGCCGGCCGCACCGCTGTCGTTGTTGCGGCTGGTCTGGTCGCCGAGGATGGACAGGTCGGCGATCTGGTTGGTGCCGCCGGTGGCGTAGAAGCCGCCCGCGCCGTTGACCGCGGTGGACTGGATGGTGGTGTACCACTCCCCCGCGCCGCGCACGGCAAGGCTGTTGAGGCTGATCCGGTCGGAGATGTCATAGGTTCCGGCCGGGAACCACAGCCCCTTGCCGGTGCCGGACAGCGCGGACATGGCGCTGTTGATGGCGGCGGTGTCGTCGGCCCCGCTGTTGGGGGTGACCCCGTAGCTGGTGACGGAGACGTAGTTGGCCGGCATCGTCAGCGCCGGGTCGACCTGCTCGGTGTCGACCGCGTCCAGGGTGTAGCTCGCGGCGGTGTCGGCGGCGTCCCGCTGGAACTTGAGCACCGTACCGGCCGGCCAGTTGCCGATCAGCGCCCGGGTCTCGTCGTAGAAGTGGTGCGCCGCACCGCTGCTGGGGCTGCGGGTGTCGTAGTAGCCGCCCCCGTACAGCCAGGAGTACTGGGTGGTCAGGTTGAGGTCCTGGACCTTGCTGCTGTTGGCGTAGAGGGAGAGCTTGGCGTTGGCGGTGGAGCCGTCGCTGTTGGCCGGGATCGAGTAGCGCAGCACGATCGAGTTGGCCGGCTTGGTGAGCGTGAGCTGCTCGTACTGCCCGGTGGCGGTCAGTTGCACGGCCTGGCGGGCGGTGGCCTCGGCCTGCAGGCTCGGGTAGGTGGTGCTGGCCGGCAGCACGGTGCCATTGGTCTGCACGGTGGTGGCGGTGTACTCGGTGTAGGGCACGGTCGCGCCCTGGGCCGCCAGCACGAGACCGCCGGTGACAGTGACGTTGTCAACGGCGATGTTGCCGCTGTCGCCCGAGGCGGTCTGCAGACCGACCAGGTTGAGGCCGGAGCGCAGCGTCACCGTGAAGGTGGCGGTCAGCCAGCCGCTGCCGGCCGGCAGGCTGCGCTGGCTGTCGCGGATGCCGTTGAGGTAGAGCGAGATGGTCTGCGCGGTGCCGGTGCTGTTGGTGTAGCGCAGCAGCACCGGGTAGCTGCCGGCCGAAGGGGTGTCAACGTCGATGACAGCCTGCGAGCCCTGGGCGGTGAACCCGGTGAGGTAGCCGCTGCCGGTGTAGCCGCTGGTTGTGCTGGCGGTGGCGGGTCCGCCGGAGACGAAGGCAGTCTCGGCCTCGTAGACCTGGCCCGAACCGGACGGCGGGGTCGCGGTCGCGGTGGGCGTGGGCGTCGGGGTGGGCGTAGGCGTGGGCGTCGGGGTGGGCGTGGGCGTGGAGACGGCGCCGACGGTGAGGTTGTCGAGGTTGACGTTGCCGGAGTCGGCGCTGTCGAAGCGGTAGGCGACGGTGTTGCTGCCCGCGTTGAGGGTGACGCTCTCGGCCTCGGTGCCCCAGGTGTTCCAGTCCGCCGTGGCCGGCAGCGCGATCTGCCGGAGCTTGGTGCCGTTGACATACAGCGACAGGGTCTTGGCGGAGCCGTTGCCGTTGGCGTAGCGAACGGTCACCGTCGCGCTTCCAGCAGACGCGGCGCTGACGGTGAAGGTGGTCGCCGCCGCGCCCTTGTTGCCGTCGGTGTAGCCGCCGACGAAGCCCGTCCCGGTGAAGCCGGAGTGGTCGGTCGCGATCGCGGTGCCGCCCGACAGAACGGCCGACTCGGCCTCGTACTGGCCGCTGGGGGGCGCGGTCGGGGTGGCGACGGTGAGGTTGTCCAGGTTGACGTTGCCGGAGTCGGCGCTGTCGAAGCGGTAGGCGACGGTGTTGCTGCCGGCCTTGAGGGTGACGCTCTCGGCCTCGGTGCCCCAGCTGTTCCAGTCCGCCGTGGCCGGCAGTGCGATCTGCCGCAGCTTCACACCGTTGACGTAGAGGGACAGCGACATGGCGGCGCCGGTGCCGTTGGCGTAGCGGAGGGTGGTCGTGGTGGTTCCGGCGGTGGCGGCGTTCACCGTGAAAGTGGTCGCGGCCAGGCCCTTGTCGGCGTCGGTGTAGCCGCCGACGAAACCTGATCCGGTGTAGCCGGTGTGGTCGGTGCCGATCACGGCGCCGCCGGACAGGGCGGCCGACTCGGCCTCGTAGGTGGTGGACGCCGCCGTGGCCGGCAGGGCAGTCCAGGCGGCGAGGCCGACCAGAAGGGCCATCAGGGCGAGCAGCGCACTCAGCCTGGGGGACGTACGACGCGGGGACGTACGACGGGAGGACGTGCGACGGGGGGATCGCAGACGCATGACTCGGCTCTCTGTGTGAGCGGGGCAGGGGGGTGGGACGGCTCGGTGAGTCGTCAGGACGGTAATAACGAGACCGGGGCAGCGCAAGCTCTCCGGCAGAGTTCGGCATTACTTTGCGAAGCTCATGACGCACTTGCGTGATCCGGGAGGTCGAGTTCGGTCCCATTGAGCTTGAGTGATGACATTATTTCCCTGCCGAGTTCATTTTTTGCAGATACGACAGTCCAAGCACTTGCAGATGAGCGCTTTGGGCGGTCATCGAGCCGGGCAGAGACCGGTGTATCGGCTTCCAGAACCCGTGACAGCCCACTCCGGCGACAATTCTGCAAGCAATCGTCTTCTTGCAAATCCCACGCACCATCTTGCGAGCAGCGTGACGCATCTGTACGTTGAGCCCACGCCGGATGACAGCGGGGTCTCCCCCGGATGTCCTGATCGTTTCCGACGGTGCGTCACCACCCTCCCTCCGCCTCCCTCACACACTCGGGAACCCACGATGATGACCAACGGGACGGGCGTCAGAGTCCGCAAGGCACTCGCGATGGCCCTCGCAGCAGGCTGCTGTCTCACCGCCGCGGCGTGCGGCAGCTCCAAGTCGGGCACGGCGGCCACCTCCGCCGACGGCATCACCACCATCACGGTGAACGACGAGCCCGCGAGCACCGACGCCGTCAACCGCAAGAACTTCCTCGCCGACATCGCCGCGTTCGAGGCGAAGAACCCCAAGATCAAGGTCATTCCGCACGAGGGTCAGATGGACCCCAAGACCTTCTCCGCCAAGATCGCGGGCGGCCAGCTGGAGAACGTCTTCTACACCTACTTCACCGACCCGGCCGGACTGATCGCCAAGCACCAGGCGCTCGACATCACCAGCTACCTGTCCGCCTTCCCGCAGGTGAAGACCATCAAGCCGCAGCTGATGAAGGTCTACTCGGACGCGTCCGGCAAGGTCTACGGCATCCCCCAGGGCAACTACTCGATGGGCCTGGTCTACAACCGCACCCTGTTCACCAAGGCCGGCCTGAACCCCGACTCCCCGCCCACCACCTGGGCCGACGTCCGTGCCGACGCCAAGAAGATCGCGGCCCTCGGCAACGGCATCGCCGGCTACGGCGACTACAGCAAGTCCAACACCGGCGGCTGGCACTTCACCGCGGAGATGTACTCGCTCGGCGGCGACGTAGCCAAGCAGGGCAGCGACGGCAAGTGGACCGCCGACTTCAACAACGACAAGGGCAAGCAGGTCCTGCAGCAGTTGCACGACATGCGCTGGGTCGACGACTCGATGGGCCAGAAGCAACTGCTGGAGTGGGCCGACCTGCTGCAGATGATGGGCGCGGGCAAGCTCGGGATGTACGTCGCCACCTCCGACAACATCCCCACCATCTCCAACCAGTACAAGGGCAACGCGGCGGACTACGGGCTCGGCCCGATCCCCGGCGGGGCCGGCACCCTGGCCGGCGGCGGCGGCTTCATGTTCAACCCCAAGGACACCCCCGCCCAGGTCAAGGCCGGTATCGCCTGGCTCAGCTACAAGTACCTGACACCGGGTCAGGGTGAGTACGACTACGCTCGCGCGGCCGCCGCCAAGCAGCCGGTCGGCCTGCCCGAGCCGGACCTGTGGACCGGCGCCGCCGAGGCGACCCGGACCAGCCTGGTGGCGGCCAACGCAACCGTGCCGGTGCAGAACTACCAGCCCTTCGTCACCGGCAACGCCAACGTCCCGCTGGACGTCGAGCCGCCGAACGCGCAGCAGCTCTACGCCGTCCTGGACACCGCGATGGCCCAGGTGCTGACCAACAAGAACGCGGACATCGACAAGCTGCTGTCGGACGCGGAGAAGCAGATCAACGCGATCCTCGCCACCGTCCAGTAGCCCCCGCAGGACTGCCCGGGCGGGCTGCGCGCAACGCTGCGGCCCGCCCGCCGACCCCTTCTGAGCCCCGTATCCCCAAGAGAGGCGCACCTACGCCCATGGCGACCACCACCGCGGGTCCGTCCCGCGACCTGCGCGCACAGCGCCGGGACCGACTGCGGCGCCGGCTCGCCGACAACGCCCTCGGCTACGGCTTCATGGCCGCGGCCATCCTCTGCTTCGCGGTGTTCTCCTGGTATCCGCTGGTCCGCGGGCTGATGCTGAGCTTCCAGCAGGACAACCTGGTCACCCCGCCGACCTGGGTCGGCCTGGAGAACTTCCGGCACCTGTTCGCCGACCCGCTGTTCCTGACCGCCTGGAAGAACACCTTTGAGTTCACCGGCCTGGCGCTGGTCTTCGGCTACCTGGTGCCCTTCGGCATCGCCGTGCTGCTGAACGAACTGCGGCACTTCAAGGGCTACTTCCGGGTGGTGGTCTACCTGCCGGTGATGCTGCCGCCGATCGTCAGCGTGATGGTCTGGCAGTTCTTCTACGACCCGGGCAACGGGCTGTTCAACACCCTGCTGCGGGGCGCGCACCTGCCCACCTCGCAGTGGGTGCAGTCCCCGCACATGGCGATGATCTCGCTGGTGCTGGTCTCCACCTGGTCCAACATGGGCGGCGCGACCATCATGTACCTGGCCGCGCTGCAGACCATCCCCGGCGAGCTGTACGAGGCCGCCGAGCTGGACGGGGCCGGGGTCTGGAAGCGGCTGCGCCATGTGACGCTGCCTCAGATGCGGTTCATCATGCTGGTGCTGCTGCTCCTGCAGATCGTCTCCACCATGCAGGTCTTCATCGAGCCGTTCCAACTGACCGGGTTCACCGACCCGTCCACCATCACCGTGATGACGCTGATCTACCGCTATGCCTTCGCCGTCAACAACGACTTCGGGCTGGCCGCGTCGATGAGCGTGATCCTGTTCGCGGTGCTCGCCGTGTTCTCCGCCTTCTATCTGCGGCTCACCCGCGAAACCGCCTGAGGGGCACGCCATGACCCTGCTGACCGAGCGCGCGCAGCCCGGCTCCGAACCCGCCGCCACCAGCGGCGAGACCGCCCTCACCACCCGTCGGCGCAACCGCCGAGACCGCCGCAACCGCCGCGCCGGCGAGCGCAATTCGGCGACCCGCAGCCTGATCTCCGACATGGAGCTGGCCCGCCCGCGGGCCCGGTTCCTCTACTTCCTCACCCTGAGCGGCACCATCGTGGTGTTCGCCGCGGCGTTCCTCTTCCCGCTCTACTGGATGATCACGGCGGCGCTGAAGACCCCGGCACAGATGGCCGACAACACCGTCGGAAGCCTGCTGCCGACCTCGTTCCACCTGTCCAACTACGCGGACGCCTGGAACCAGATGCACATCGCGCACTTCTTCCTCAACACCGTCTACTACGCGGCCGGGGGCTGGTTCGTGCAGATGGTCGTGGACGTCACCGCCGCCTACGCACTGTCCAAACTGCGGCCGGTGTTCGGCAAGGCGATCTTCGGGATGATGCTGGCCAGCCTGATGCTGCCGGCCACGGCCCTGCTGGTGCCGGCCTACCTCAACATCACCAGCCTGCCGTTCATCCACTTCAATCTGCTCAACTCGCCCTGGGCGCTCTGGCTTCCGGGCGCCGCCAACGCCTTCAACGTCTATGTGCTGAAGCGCTTCTTCGACCAGATCCCGGACGAACTGCTGGACGCCGCCGCCATCGACGGCGCCTCCCGGCTGCAGATCCTGCGCCGGATCATCCTTCCGCTGTCCCGTCCGGTCCTGGCGGTGATCTCGATCCTCTCGGTGATCGGGATGTGGAAGGACTTCCTCTGGCCGATGCTCGTGCTGCAGGACCCCGAGGCGCAGACCCTGTCCGTCGCCCTGCAGCGGCTCTCCGCCACCACCCAGGTCCCGCCGACCGAGATGGTCGCCGGGCTGGCCATCGCCTCGGTGCCGATGGTGATCGTGTTCCTGGTCTTCCAACGGCACATCCTGGCCGGCCTCTCCGCCGGGGCCGTCAAGGGCTGACCCCCCGCCGTCAGCTCGCTCCGAACCGCACGACCTCCGCTCACGCCACGTTCCCCGCAAGGAGATCCCCCGCCATGTCCGACGCTCCCCGCTCCGACGACGAGCACGCCGACCGCGTGCACACCGACGCCGCGACGGCATGGTGGCGCAACGCCGTCATCTACCAGGTCTACGTCCGCTCCTTCGCGGACGGCAACGGGGACGGCACCGGCGACCTCGCCGGCGTCCGCTCCAAGCTCCCCTACCTGGCCGAACTCGGCGTGGACGCGCTGTGGTTCAACCCCTGGTACGCCTCCCCGCTGGCCGACGCCGGCTATGACGTCGCCGACTACCGGGCCATCGACCCCCGCTTCGGCACCCTGGCCGAGGCCGAGCAACTGATCGGCGAAGCACATCAGTTGGGCCTGCGGGTGATCCTGGACATCGTCCCCAACCACAGCTCGGACCAGCACGAGTGGTTCCTCGAAGCACTGGCGGCCGGTCCGGGCGCCGAGGCCAGGGAGCTGTTCTGGTTCCGGCCCGGACGCGGCGAGCACGGCCAACTGCCGCCCAACAACTGGAAGTCGGTGTTCGGCGGCGACGCCTGGACCAGGACCGTCAACCCGGACGGCAGCCCCGGCGAGTGGTACCTGCACCTCTTCGCCTCCGAGCAGCCGGACCTCAACTGGGAGAACCCCAAGGTCCGCGAGGACTTCGAGGACGTACTGCGGTTCTGGTTCGACCGGGGCGTGGACGGGATCAGGATCGACTCCGCGACCATGCCCGCCAAGGACGCCGAGCTGCCCGACTTCGACGAGGCCGACCCGCCGTTCCCGCACCCCTTCGTGGACCGGGACGAGGTCCACGACATCTACCGGGCCTGGCGCGCCCTGGCCGACGGCTACACCGAGCCGCGGGCCCTGATCGGCGAGGTCTGGCTGGACCAGCCCGAGCGGCTGGCCGCGTACCTGCGTCCGGACGAGATGCACACCGCCTTCAACTTCGACTACCTCAACTGCGCCTGGGACGCCGACGAGCTGCGCCGGGTGATCACCGAGACGCTGGCCGCGCACGCCCCGGTCGACGCCCCGGCCACCTGGGTGCTGTCCAACCACGACGTCACCCGCCATGTCTCCCGCTACGGGCGCGCGGACACCTCGTTCGGGAACAGCGACCGGCAGTACCACGTCGCCACCGATCTGGAGCTGGGCACCCGGCGGGCCCGGGCGGCCACCCTGCTCAGCCTGGCGCTGCCCGGCTCCGCCTACCTCTACCAGGGCGAGGAGCTGGGCCTCTGGGAGGTCGACGACATCCCCGACGCGCTGCGGGACGATCCCTACTTCCACCGCACCAACGGAGAGGTGCTCGGCCGCGACGGCTGCCGGGTCCCGCTGCCGTGGTCGGGCGACCGGGCGCCGTTCGGCTTCAGCCCGGCCGGGGCGAGCGCCGCGCCGTGGCTGCCGCAGCCGGCCGAGTGGGCCGCGCTGACCGCGGCCGCGGAGCAGGGGGTGGCCGGCTCGATGCTGGAGCTCTACCGCACCGCCCTGCGGATCCGCCGCGAGCAGCATGCGCTGGGCGACGGATCGCTGGAGTGGCTGGACTCCCCGGCCGGAACGCTGGTGTTCCGCCGGGGCGAGGACCTGGTCTGCGCCGTCAACCTCACCGGACAGCCGGTCGGCCTCGCCGTGCCTGGCGAGCTGCTGCTGTCCAGCGGTGGTGACGGGCTCGACGGCGCAGACTGGGGCGGCGAACTGGCGGCGAACACCGCGGTGTGGCTGCGCACCACCGGCTGAAAACGGGGGGTGGCGGGGCGGAGGTCTGGCCCGATGGGTGGGCCTCCGGCCGGTACGGTGGGGCGTCGTCATGATCGCGAGGAGTTGACGCTGTGTCCGCCGCCGCCGCCGTACCTGCCGCCCCGTCCGCCGCGGTGTCCGCGTTGATCCGTCCGCCGCGGCTCCGGGCCGGGGACCGGGTGGCCGTGGTCGCGCCCAGTGGGCCGGTGCGGCCGGACCGGCTGGAGCGCGGGGTGGAGCTGCTCCGCTCCTGGGGGCTGCGGGTCGAGGTGCTGCCGCACGTCCTGGCCGGGCACCCGGAGCTGTCGTACCTGGCCGCGACCGACCAGCAGCGGGCCGCCGACCTGCAGCGGGCCTGGCTGGATCCCGACGTCGCCGCAGTGGTCTGCGCCCGCGGCGGCTACGGCGCGCAACGGGTGGTCGACCTGCTCGACTGGACCGCGATGGCCGCCGCCGCGCCAAAACCGCTGGTCGGCTACAGCGACGTCACGGCGCTGCACGAGGCGCTGGCGGTCCGGCTCGGGCTGGCCTCACTGCACGGGCCGATGGCCGCGGCTGAGGTCTTCAGCTCCGACCCGGCGACGGCCGAGCACCTGCGGCTCACCCTCTTCGAACCGGAACGGGTGCGCCGGCTCACCTCGCCCACCGCCGAATGCCTGCTCCCCGGCCGGGCGGCGGGGGTCACCGCAGGCGGCTGCCTCACCCTCCTCGCCGCCGACCGGGGCACCCCGTACGCGCGGGCCGGCTTCGCGGGCGCGATCCTGCTGCTCGAGGACATCGACGAGGACCTCTACGCACTCGACCGGATGCTCACCCAACTGCTGCGGTCCGGCGCGTTGGACGGGGTGGCCGGCATCGTCCTCGGCTCCTGGCAGGACTGCCGCCCCTCGCTCACCGCCATCCACACGCTGATGCGCGAACGGCTGGCTCCGCTCGGTGTCCCCATGCTCGGAGAGCTCGGTTTCGGCCACGGCCCGAGCAGCCTCACCGTCCCGCTCGGCCTCCCGGCCGTCCTGGACGCGGACGCGGGCACCCTCACCCTGGACGTGCCGGCGCTGGCCGAGCAATCCGCTCGCTCGAGCCGAGCGGACTGCTCTACCGTCCCCCTATGAGCAGCAGACTGCACGCCGTCGCGGCGGAGAACGAACGTATCGCCGCCGAGGGCGGCTACACCGCCGCTGACGGTACGTCGGTCGCGGTCGGTGCGGCGCTGGCGGCCGCGGCCGACGGGACCCTGTGCCACCAGCCGGAGGAACCGCTCCCACCGAGTCAGGCGGGAAAAGCGGCGGCCGGCCGCATCCGGATCGAGGTCACCGCCGAAGGCAGTCTGCAGGCCGCCCGGCGGCTCTGCGCCGCCGGTCCAGGCGAGGTCGCGGTGCTCAACTTCGCCTCGGCCCGCAACGCCGGCGGCGGCTACCTGCGCGGAGCGAAGGCGCAGGAGGAGGATCTCTGCCGTCAGGCCCTGCTCTACAGCTGCCTGGTCCGCGCACCCGAGTACTACGCCGCGCACCGCGCCTCGGACGACCTGCTCTACAGCGACCGGGTGATCTGGTCCCGCGGGTACCGGTGCACCGGGGCGACCACGGGGCGCTGCTGGCGAAACCGTTCCTGGTCTCCTTCCTGACCAGCCCGGCCCCCAACGCGGGCCAGGTGCTGCGCCGCGACCCGGCCGCCGCCCCGCGCGTGGAGACCGCGTTGCGGCGCCGAGCCGGACGGGTGCTCGCGGTCGCCGCGCACCACGGCGTGCGGCGGCTGGTGCTGGGGGCGTGGGGCTGCGGAGTGTTCGCCAACGACCCGGCGGCGGTGGCGCGGGCCTTCCACCGGCAGCTCCACGGCGCCGACTTCGCCGGGGTCTTCGACGAGGTGGCCTTCGCCGTCTGGGACCGCACGACGCCCTCCGTCAACAGGGAGGCGTTCCACCAGCAGTTCGCGGAGTGAGCACTGCTCCGGGACCTGAGCACCGCTCCACAACGTGAGCACCGATCGGGGCAACATCGCGGGCGCCGGATGGCGACTGAGGCGATAGTGGGAGAAATCGGCCTTTATGTCCGGCGAACCTGACCCTCCTGCTCTGGCGAAACGTCACTGCGCCTGGGGCGACGGCCAGTCGCCCCAGAGTTCGGAGAGACCTTGTCCACCTATCTCTTCCGCTTGGCCCAGTGGGCGTTCCGCCGGCGCCGCCTGGTCCTGAGCCTCTGGCTGCTCGCCGCGATCGTCGCCGTCGTCCTCGCGACCGCGAGCGGAGGCAAGACCAACGACACCTTCAGCATCCCCGGAACGGAGTCGCAGCAGGCCGCCGACCTGCTCACCAAGAAGCTCCCGGCACTCAGCGGTGGACAGTCCCAGATCGTCTTCGCCACCAGGGGCAGCACCAAGGTCACCGATCCGGCCTACAAGGCCGGGATCGAGGCCTCGATCGCCAAGCTGCGCACCGTGCCGCAGCTCGCCTCGGTCTCGGACCCCTTCGTGGCCAAGACCGTCTCCACGGACGGTCATGTGGCGCTCAGTTCGGTCCAGTACACGGCGCCGGCCACGGACGTCAAGGACGCCACCCTGGACGCGGTGAAGGCGGCCGTGGTGCCGGCCCAGGACGCCGGAGTGCAGGTGGCCTACTCCGGCAGCGCCTACCCCGGATGGCGCACCACGCCCTCGGAGGCTCCCGAGCTGGTCGGCCTGATCATCGCGTTCTTCATCCTGCTGATCACCTTCGGCGCCTTCGTGGCCGCCGGGCTGCCAATCCTCACCGCCATCATCGGTGTGATCATCACTCTGATGGGGGTGACCGCACTCGCCTCGGTGATGAACATCGCCTCGGCCTCCACCACCGTCGCACTGATGCTCGGACTGTCCTGCGGCATCGACTACGGTCTGTTCATCCTCTCCCGGCACCGCAACAACCTGCTGATCGGGATGACGGTCGAGGAGGCGGCGACCCGGGCCGCGGGCACGGCCGGCAGCTCGGTGGTCTTCGCCGCCCTGACCGTGATCATCGCGCTGTGCGGACTGTCCGTCGTCGGCATCCCCTTCCTCAGCGTGATGGGCTTCGCCGCGGCGGCTGCCGTGCTGGTCGCCCTGCTGATCGCGCTGACCCTGCTGCCGGCCATGCTCGGCTTCGCCGGGACCAAGGTGGCCCGCTTCATCAGCTCCCCGCTGCGGCCGGGCCACCACGAGAAGGTGGCCCAGACCGCCGCCAACGAGCCCGAGCAGACCTTCGGCGCCGCCTGGGGCCGCTTCGTGGTGCGCTTCCGGATCCCGGTGCTGGTGATCGGCGTCGGCATCCTGCTGGTCCTGGCGATTCCGCTGGCAAGCCTGCAGCTCGGCCTGCCCAGCGGCTCGTCCAAGCCCAAGTCCGACACCCAGCGCATCGCCTACGACCTCACCACCAACGGCTTCGGCGCCGGCTTCAACGGGCCGCTGCTGGTGGTCGCCGACAACATCAACGACAAGGCCGCGGTGCAGACCATGGCCGACGTGCTGGCCAAGGAGCCCAACGTCGCCGCCGCGACCACGGCCGCGACCGCCAACGGCATCGCGGTGATCCGGGTCATCCCCAAGACCGGCCCCAACGACCAGGACACCGCCCACCTGGTGCACAGCCTGCGCAACGACCGGACCAGGATCGAGGGCGGCTCCGGCGCGCGCATCCTGGTCGGCGGCACCACCGCCTCCAACATCGACGTCTCCTCCAAGCTCTCCAGCGCGCTGCCGGTGTTCCTGGTGGTCGTGGTCGGCCTGGCGATCCTGCTGCTGACCTTCGCCTTCCGCACCGTGCTGGTGCCGATCAAGTCGGTGATCGGCTTCCTGCTCTCGGTCGCCGCGGCCTTCGGCGCCCAGGTCGCCATCTTCCAGTGGGGCTGGGGCAAGCACCTGTTCGGGATCACTCCGAGCGAGACCATCAGCTTCCTGCCGATCCTGATGCTCGCCATCATCTTCGGCCTCTCCAGCGACTACGAGGTCTTTGTGGTCTCCCGGATCAAGGAGGACTACACCCACACCGGCGACGCCCGCGGCGCGGTCGAACGCGGCACCGGCCAGGCGGCACGCGTGGTCACCGCGGCCGCGCTGATCATGTTCGCCATCTTCGTCGCCTTCATGACCGCACCCGACCCCACCATCAAGGCCATCGGCTTCAGCTTCGCGGCCGGCGTGTTCCTGGACGCCTTCGTGGTCCGGCTGACCCTGGTGCCCGCCGTCATGGCGATCGTCCAGTCCAAGCTCTGGTACCACCCGCAGTGGTTCGCCAAGTACGTCCCCGACCCCGACATCGAAGGCGCCAAGCTGGAACAGCGGCTGTCCACGACACCGCCGCCGCCCTCCAGCGGAGAGAAGGCCCCGGTCAGCTAGCCGGGTCCTGGATCCTCGCGGGCCTGCTCCACCTCGCGGGCCCGCTCCAGCACCGCGGCGGCTTCCGGGCGGCCGAGGTGCCGGGCCCAGCCCAGGGCGGTGTCGTCGAAGCGCCGGTCCCGGAGCGAGGGGTCGGCGCCGAGGGCCAGCAGCAGCCGGACCGCCGCCACGTCACCGCCCGCGACGGCGGTGTGCAGCGCCGTCTCCCAGGGCTGGTCGGACGGGATGTCGCTGCGGCCCCGGGCATTGACGTCGAAGCCGAGCCCGGCGAGCAGTCGGAGCGCGCCGGGGGCGCCGTGGGCCGCCGCCCAGACCATCGCGGACGGTCGGGCGGCCCGCGCCTCCGCGGCCACGGCGGGGTGGCTCGCGCACAACGCGGCGACCTCCGTCGCGTCCCCGGCCAGCGCCGCCCCGAGCAGCGCGTCCACCGGGTCCGCGGCGGGGGCCTCGGCGCCGAGGGCCAGCAGCTGGGCGAGCAGTTCCGGATCGCCGTTGCGGCGGGCCCGCTCGGCGGGGGTGCGGCCGTCCGCGAGGGGTGCCCGGACGTCGACGCCGTGCTCGGCGAGCAGCCGCACCCGCTCCCCCAGCTTGTGGTCCACGGCCCAGCCGAGCTGAGTGCGCAGCTGCTGCTGCGGGGTGTCCAGGGCGGCGCCGAGCCGGGCCTTCCAGATGCCTCCGTCGCCCTGGCCGAGCCCGTACCCGAACAGCAGCCGCAGATGGTCGTCGTCCGGGCCGAACATCCGGTTGTAGAGGGCCTGGCCGTCGGCCGGATCCGCTCCCGCGTCCAGCAGCAGCCGGGCCAGCGCGAGCGAGTCGGGGTGCCGGGGTTGGCGTTCCGACCCCTGCTCGCCCTCGCCGAAAGCGCCGGTGAGCAGGGTGAACGGGGTGGGCAGGCCGTGCCAGAGGTAGCCCTCGTGCGGGTCGGCCCCAGCGGCGAGCAGCAGCCGGGCGGCCTGCACCGCGGCTCCGGCGGGTGTCCCCAATCGGGAGTAGACCAGCTGGAACAGCGGCGTCCAGCCGTGCGGGCCGCCGTGCCGTACCGCCGTGGCCGGGTCCGCGGCGAGGTGGCGGCGCAGCGCGGGCACGTCCGCCGCGGCCGCCGCGGCCCAGGGGTCGGCGTCGACCAGGGACGGGTCCTCCGCGAGCAGCCGGGCTGCCTCGGCCCAGCGCTCCGGGCCGTCGGTGTCGGTGTAACTGAGGCAGGCGAGCCGGGCGAAGCGGTCGGCGGGCCGCCCGTCCGCGTCCTCGGCCGGATCCCAGCGGTGCCGGGCGACGGTGTCCAGGTGGTGCTTGAGCCGGGGCCAGCCGGCGAAGCCGTGCTCGCGGGCGACGACCAGCTGGGCCGAGCTGAGCGCGAACCCGGCGTCGGCGGACAGGCCCTGGGCCCGGACCCGGCGGCCCGCCTCGGGGTCGCCGCCGCGGACGGCGCGCTGCAGCGTACGGGCCTGGCCGCGGAGGTGCTCCAGGTCGGGGTTCTGCGGCAGGCGGGGGCGGGCGGAAGCGGGATCGGTCGGCACAGCGGCCTCCTCTCGTCATGCCTGCTGTCCGCGTGGTCAGGCCGAAAGGAGTGCGGGAGCCGTACGCACAGGTGATCGCCGGATGGGCTGCGCCCTTCCCGCGGACCGGGGGCGCTCCGAGACGCCGCCTTCGACGATATCCCCCGCGCCACCGGCGGACAACGGACCGGGTTCCGGAAACGGTAAGGACGCTTGACATGGTGGTAACAAGCAAGCAACCTCAGAAGGATCTGAGAGAGCGCTCTCAGGAGCCCGGGTGACCCAGTAACAGCTGCGTGCCACCCGTGAAATGAGCCCCCGTCAGGGAGAGGCAGTTTCGATGACGCACCTACGCCACCCAGTCCCCGTGCACCCCGGAACCAGTCGACCCTGGCGCGCGCTGGCAGCGCTCCTCGGGGTGCTGCTGCTCGCCGCCCTGCTGGTGGCCCCGCGCGGGGCCTCGGCCGCCGCGCCGGTGCTGCTCTCCCAGGGCAAGCCGGCCACCGCCTCCTCCACCGAGAACGCCACCTACCCGGCCTCCGCGGCCGTCGACGGCAACACCACCGGCACCCGCTGGTCCTCGGCCTTCAGCGACCCGCAGTGGCTCCAGGTCGACCTCGGCTCCAGCCAGAGCATCAGCCAGGTGGTGCTGACCTGGGAGACCGCCGCCGCCAAGGCGTTCCAGATCCAGACCTCCACCGACGGCACCACCTGGACCTCCATCTACTCCACCACCGCGGGACCCGGCGGCACCCAGACCCTGAACGTCACCGGCACCGGCCGCTACGTCCGGATGTACGGGACCGCCAGGACCACCGCCTACGGCTACTCGCTCTGGGAGTTCCAGGTCTACGGCGGCGGCACCGTTCCCACCACCTGCGGAAACGCCGACGTCGCGCAGGGGCACCCAGCGACTGCCTCCTCCACCGAGAAGGACACCACCCCCGCCTCCGCGGCCGTCGACGGCGACGGCGGCACCCGGTGGTCCTCGGCCTTCAGCGACCCGCAGTGGCTCCAGGTGGACCTCGGCTCCAGCCAGACCGTCTGCGGCGTCCAACTCGCCTGGGAGGCCGCCTACGCCAAGGCCTACCAGGTCCAGATCTCGGCCGACGGAACCAACTGGACCTCGATCTACTCCACCACCAACGGGGCCGGCGGCACCGAGAACCTCACCGTCAGCGGCACCGGCCGCTACCTCCGCGTGTACGGGACCGTCCGCGGCACCGCCTACGGCTACTCGCTGTGGACGCTGGCCGTGTTCACCCCCGGCAACAACAGCACCCCGCCCGGCTGCCCCTGGGTGGGCTCCACCGCTCCGGTCGCCGACCGGGTGTCCCAGCTGCTCGGGCAGATGACGCAGGCCCAGAAGGTCTCCATGCTGCACGGGGGCGGCAGCTCGCCCTATGTCGGCAACGTCAGCGCCATCCCCTCGCTCTGCATCCCCCAACTGACCCTGCACGACGGGCCGGAGGGGGTCGGCGACGGCTTCACCGGTGTCACCCAGCTGCCGGCCCCGGTGGCCGCGGCGGCGACCTGGGACACCTCGCTGGAGAAGCAGTACGGCTCGGTCGCCGGCAATGAGTTCGCCGGGAAGGGCGTGTCCGTGGGCCTCGGCCCGACGCTCAACATCGACCGCGACCCGCGCTGGGGCCGGGCCTTCGAGACCTTCAGCGAGGACCCCTACCTGACCGCGCAGATGGCCACCGCCGACATCCAGGGCATCCAGAGCCAGGGTGTGATGGCGCAGGCCAAGCATGTCGCCGTCTACAACCAGGAGACCAACCGCAACACGCCGGCCGACAACGCCGTGATCGACACCCGCACCCTGCAGGAGATCTACCTGCCCGCCTTCCAGGCCGCCGTCAGCAAGGGCGCCGCGGCGTCGGTGATGTGCGCCTACAGCAGTGTCAACGGCGTTTACGCCTGCCAGAACCCCTATCTGCTGAACACCGCCCTCTACCAGCAGGCCGGCTTCGGCGGCTTCGTCACCTCCGACTGGGGCGCCACCCATGCCACCGCCGCCTCCGCCAACGCGGGGATGACGATGGAGATGCCGGGCAGCGACTACTTCGGCGCGGCGCTCACCAGCGCCCTGTCGGCCGGCACGGTCACCCAGGCCACCCTGAACACCATGGTCGGCCGGGTGCTGACGCAGATGTTCGCGTTCGGGCTGTTCGACAAGGCTCCCAGCGGCTCCTCCGGCGCGAACGTCACCACCGCCGCGCACCAGGCGACCGGCACCCAGGTCGCCCAGCAGGGCACGGTGCTGCTGAAGAACTCCGGCGTGCTGCCGCTGTCGACCAGCACCACCAAGTCCATCGCTGTCATCGGCAGTGACGGCAGCTCAGGCGTGCTCAGCGTGGGCGGCGGCAGCGCCGGCGTCACCAGCTCGGGTACGGTCACCCCGCTGACGGGCATTCAGAACCGGGCCGGCTCCGGGGTCAGCGTCCAGTACAACGACGGCAGCAACCCGACCACGGCGGCCACCCTGGCCAAGTCCTCGGACGTGGCCATCGTCTTCGCCAGCTACGGCGAGAGCGAGGGCAGCGACATCGGCAGCATCGACCTGCCGGGCAATCTCAACACCCTGATCACCCAGGTCGCGGCGGCCAACCCGAAGACGATCGTGGTGCTGAACACCGGCTCCGCGGTCACCATGCCCTGGGTCAACCAGGTCTCGGCGGTAATGGAGAACTGGTACGCCGGACAGGGCGTCGGCACCGCGCTGGCCGGCCTGATCTTCGGCGACGCCGACTTCTCCGGCAAGCTGCCGATCACCTTCCCGCAGAGCCTGGCCGACGTCCCGGCCGCCTCCGCCGCCCAGTTCCCGGGCACCGGCGGCACGGTCCAGTACTCCGAAGGGCTGGACGTCGGCTACCGCTGGTACGACGCCAAGAACAAGACCCGCTGTTCCCGTTCGGCTTCGGCCTCTCCTACACCAGCTTCGGGTTCTCCGGGCTCCAGGTGGGCACCCCCGACGCGGCCGGGAACGTCACGGTCAACGCCACTGTCACCAACACCGGCACCCGTGAGGGCGCCGAGGTCGCCCAGCTCTACCTGGGCGATCCGGCCTCGACCGGCGAGCCCGCGAAGCAGCTCAAGGGCTTCCAGCGGGTGGACCTGCAGCCGGGCGCCAGCCAGCAGGTGAGCTTCGCGCTCACCGCGCACGACCTGGCGTACTGGAACACCACCAGTAGCAACTGGACCGCGGCGAGCGGCGCGTACCAGGTCTCGGTCGGCGACTCCTCCCGCAGCCTGCCGCTGACCGGCTCGTTCACCCTGGGCAGCACGATCAGCCCGGCAGCGGTCGGGGGCGCCTCCGCGGCGACGGTCGGGGGCGCTTCCGCGGCAGCGGCGTCGGCGTCGGCGTCGGCCGGAGTCACCGTCAGCAACCCGCACGGGATGAGCAGCAGGGCGCACACCGCGGCCCGGCTGGCCGTCGGCGCCACCGGCAGCGGGGTCACCTTCACCGCCGCCGGGCTGCCGGCCGGACTGTCCATCAGCAAGGCCGGTGTGATCACCGGAACCGCCACCACCCCCGGCACCAGCACGGTCGCTGTCACTGCCACTGACAGCACCGGCGTCAGCGCCACGGCCTCCTTCGTCTGGACCGTCGTCAACTGACCGCAGCCGCCAGCCTGGAGAACAGGCCTGAAGAACAGGACGGACTCGCCTATGGACTGAGCCGGATCCCGTATACGGGATGATGCTCGACATGAGCAACGGGAACGGGGACGGTAGCGGCCGGCTTGTCGCCGGTCGCTACCGCCTGCTGTCGCGGCTGGGACGTGGCGGCATGGGAACGGTGTGGCGCGCCGAGGACGAACTGCTGAACCGCCAGGTCGCCGTGAAGGAGGTGCACCTGCGCGGGGACCGTTCGGCCGAGGAGGGCGAGCAGCAGCGCAACCGCACCCTGCGCGAGGCCCGCGCCGTCGCCCAGGTCCGGCACCCCTCGGTGGTCGGCATCCACGACGTGGTGGAGCAGGACGGCGAGCCGTGGATCGTGATGGAGCTGATCGACGGCACCACCCTCGGCGCCCGGCTCGCGGCCGAGGGCCCGCTGCAGCCGGAGGAGGCGGCGTCCATCGGCCTGGCCGTGCTGTCCGCGCTGGAGGCGGCGCACAGCCGCGGGGTGCTGCACCGCGACGTCAAGCCCGACAACGTCCTGCTGGAGCGGGAGACCGGCCGGGTCGTACTGACCGACTTCGGCATCGCCCGGCTGGACGGCAGCGTCACCCTGACCGAGGCCGGCGCCTTCCTCGGCTCGCCGGAGTTCACCGCCCCCGAGCGGACCGCGGGCGGCGAGGCGGGGCCCGAGTCCGACCTGTGGTCGGTGGGGGTCCTGCTGTGCGCGGCGCTGGAGGGGCGCTCACCGTTCCGCCGTGACTCCATGTCAGGAGTGCTGTACGCGGTGCTGTACGAGGACATCGTCCTCCCGGCGAGCGCGGAACCGCTGGCGGACGTGGTGCGCGGGCTGCTGCAGCGCGACCCGGCCCGGCGGATGACGGCGGTGCAGGCGTCCTGGCTGCTCACGGACCATCTGGAGCGGGGATCCCTCGGCGTCTCGCCGACGGCGGACACGTTGCGGGCGGCGCCGCGGACGCTGCTGACGGCGGCGGAGGGCGCTCCGGCGCAGGTGGGGGGCGGTCCGGCGGGGGCCGGGGACGGTCCGGCGGGGGCGGGAGTACCGGCGGGGGTGCCGGTCCAGGCTCCTTCGCGGGCCACCGTCCAGGCCCCGCCGCAGGTCCCGGAGTCGTCGCCGGAATCGTCGCCGGTCCGGGAGCCGGAACACGGCGGGGGCCGTTGGAGGCCCCTGCTGCTGGGGGTGGCGGTGGTCGTCGTCGCCGGGGTACTGGCGGCCGGCGGCGTGCTGCTGGTCAGGCACAACACGGGCGCCGAGGTCCACGCGGCGGGCGGGCCGACGAGCAGTACCGCCTCGGCTCCGCCGTCGACACCCGCCTCCGACTCCGCATCGGCATCGGCCTCCGCATCGGTCACAGCGAGCCCGACGACGGCCACCCCGACCTCCTCGGCCTCCCCGATCACCGTCGCCGTCCCGGCGGGCTACACCTTCCGGCACGATCCGAAGGGGTTCTCGCTCGCGGTGCCAGACGGCTGGGGGCGCAGCATCGGCGCCGGGGGCGGATCTTCTACATCTCCCCCGACAAGAAGTACCGGATCGGCATCCACCCGCCCGAGGGCGTGTCGCCGAACGGCGTGCTGGCGACCCTGCAGGGCCAGGACGCCACCGGCCCCAAGGACTATCCCGGCTTCCAGAAGGACCTGGTCCAGCAGACCTCGTTCCACAACACCAATGACGCCGCCGTCATGCAGTGGACCTGGAACGGCTACACCACCGACCCCTGGGGTCAGCGCACGGTGCAGGACCTGAGCTGGACCGAGGGCGACCGGACCTACGACTTCTGGATCTCCGCGCCGACCGGCGACATCGCCGCCAACCGCTACTACCAGATCGTCTCGTCGACCTTCCACACTGGCCGGTGAAGCCAACTCACGTTTTTTGAGCAATAACTGACAGATCGTCATTCAGTATCTGACGCACCGTCATTGACTTCTCGCGGTGCCGGTTGGATTCTCTGGTTCCACCACGGTCCAGCACAGGCCCGCGCCCCTGTGCGACTCCACCGTCACCTTCACCCGGCCTGCCCGCCCCCACGGCCAGCGCCGGGGGCACCGCCATGCCCGCCCCCACCCGGTCGCGCATGCCCACCCCTCTGCGGAGGTCAGTCATGGGATCATCCAACCTCTCCCGGCGCACGTTCCTCGGCGCGGCCGGGGCCACAGCCGCTCTCTCCACCCTGACCTGGACGCCCGCGTTCAAGGTCACCCCCGCCGAGGCGGCCACCCCCGCCCCGCCGAGCTTTCCCAGCAGCATCAGCGTCTATCAGCAGGCCTGGTCCAACTGGTCCGGCGAGATCTCCGTCAGCCCGACCTGGACCTGCGCCCCCTCCTCGCCCGCCGACGTGGTCACCCTCGCCAACTGGGCCAACGCCCAGGGCTGGAAGCTGCGCCCGCGCGGCATGGGCCACGGCTGGTCGCCGCTGCTCGAACCCAACGGCGCCACCGGCAACATCCTGCTGGTCGACACCACCCAGCACCTCACCGCCGTCACCGTGAACGGCGGCAGCAGCCCCAGTGTCACCGCCCAGGCCGGCATCACCATGCTGAACCTGATGACCACCCTGGAAGGCGCCGGATACGGGCTGACCAACACCCCCGCCCCCGGCGACCTAAGCCTCGGCGGGGTCCTCGCCATCGACGGCCACGGCAGCTCCGTCCCGGCCAGCGGCGAGACCCGCACCGCGGGACACACCTTCGGCTCGGTCAGCAACCTGGTCATCTCGCTCACCGCCGTGGTCTGGGACTCGGGCGCGGGCGCCTATGTGCTCAAGACCTTCCAGCGAAACGACCCCGACATCGGCGCGTTCCTGGTCCACGTCGGCCGCGCGTTCATCACCGAGGCCACGCTGCGGGTCGGCGCCAACTCCCGGCTCCGCTGCCAGAGCACCTACACCACCAACGTCGGCACCCTGTTCGCCCCGCCCGCCTCGGCCGGCTCCAACTCCTTCGCCTCCCTGGTCAACCAGAGCGGGCGGGTGGAGACGATCTGGTTCCCGTTCACCACCGTGCCCTGGCTGAAGGTCTGGACGGTCAGCCCGAACAAGCCCTTCTTCTCCAAGGAAGTGGACAGCCCCTTCCCGTTCAGCTTCGCCGACTCGGTCACCCCGGACGAGTCCTCGCTGATCTCGCAGATCGTCGCCGGGGACGTCTCGGTCACCCCGACCTTCGAGAACCTCGAGATGAGCATCGTCGGCTCCGGACTCATCGTCACCGGGACCTGGGACATCTGGGGCTGGGCCAAGAACACCCAGCTCTACGTCAAGCCCACGACGCTGCGGGTGACCGCCAACGGCTACGCCATCCTCTGCGCCCGCTCCGACGTGCAGCGGGTCGTCAGCGAGTTCTACACCTACCTCAACGGCGCGCTGAACACCTACAAGGCGCGCGGCCAGTACCCGATGAACGGCCCCTGGGAGGTCCGGGTCACCGGCCTTGACAACCCCGCTGACAGCGGGGTGACCGGCGCGGTGCAGCCGCTGCTGAGCGCGCTGCGGCCGCGTCCGGACCACCCCACCTGGGACACCGCCGTGTGGATGGACCTGCTCACCATCCCGGGAACGCCGCAGTCCCAGCAGTTCTACCGGGAGACCGAGCAGTGGGTGCTCGGCAACTACACCGGCAACTACGCGGCGGTCCGTCCCGAGTGGTCCAAGGGCTGGGCCTACAACGGCACCGCCGCCTGGACCGACCCGACCATCATCGGCAGCACCATTCCGGCCGCCTACCGGGCCGGGCAGCCCTCCGGCAGCAACTGGGACACGGCGCTGTCCATCCTGGACCGCTACGACCCCAACCGGGTCTACAGCAACACCTTCCTGGACGGCCTGCTGCCCTGACCCGCTGACGCCGGACCCCGGACCGGATCGGGCCTGCTGCTGACGTTCGGCATCAGGCCCGGTCCGGTGCCAGGACCATGACCGGCGTCAGGATCATGACCGGGAGTCGGCGGCCCGCCAGGGCCTCGTGCCGGTCGTAGCCGCCGTACACCGCCAGCAGCAGCGGCCAGAGCCGGTCCCGTTCCGCGGCTTGCGCCTCGGCGGCGGTGACCCGGAAGACGTCCCGGCGGTAGCGGACCGTGCCGCCGCCCGAGGCGAGGAGGTTGTGGTACCAGCCCGGGTTGCGCCGGGCGCCGTTGTCGGAGGCGACGACGACATAGCGGTCGCCGTCGCGGAGGAAGACCAGTCCGCTGACCCGCAGCCGGCCGCTGCTCCGGCCGAGGGTGGTGAGCAGCAGGATCGGCTGCCCGAACCAACTCGCCCCGAGCAGGCCGCCGGTGGCACGGTAGACGACATTGCAGGCGCTCAGCAGGGCGCGGCGCAGTGCACGGGGTGTACGGGGCATGGGTGGAGATCGCTCCTCGGTCCCTCGGCTGGGTCTCTGCCAGCATGCCCGCTGGGCGTCCCCCGCACCGCAAGGTTCGCGGAGCGTTCCCCTCCGCGCCGCCCGCAGGTCGCGGGCGGTTACCTCTCGCCCGGCGAGACTGTGCCGTCCGCCGTTCGCCGTCAGCACACCTGTCAACACCTCTGACAGCGCCTCCGTCAGCATCGCCGTCAGCGTCGGCGCAGTCGTTAACCCCTCAGTCGCGGACGCGAACCCCAGGAGCCACACCACCCATGAGCGACATCAACCGCCGCAGGTTCATCCAGCTCGCGGGCGGCACCGCCGCCGCGACCGCCCTGTCCAGCAGCATCGCCCGCGCCGCGTCCATTCCGGCGAGTCGGCGGACCGGCACCCTCGCCGACGTCGACCACATCGTCGTCCTGATGCAGGAGAACCGCTCCTTCGACCACTACTTCGGGAGCCTGCGCGGCGTCCGGGGCTTCGGCGACCCGCACCCGGTCACCCTCCCCAGCGGAAAGCCGGTCTGGTACCAGTCGGACGGGAAGGGTGTCGGCGCCAAGGACGTGCTGCCGTTCCACCCGGACGCCAAGAACCTCGGGCTGCAGTTCCTGGAGGACCTGAACCACGACTGGAACGGCGGCCACGACGCCTGGAACGGGGGGAAGTACGACCGCTGGGTGCCCGCCAAGACCGCGAGCACCATGGCGTACCTGACCCGTGACGACATTCCGTTCCACTACGCGCTCGCCGACGCCTTCACCGTCTGCGACGCGTACCACTGCTCGCTGATCGGCCCGACCGACCCCAACCGCTACTACATGTGGACCGGCTGGACCGGCAACGACGGCAAGGGCGGCGGCCCGGTCATCACCAACGCCGAGGCCGGCTACAACTGGACCACCTACCCGGAGCGGCTGGAGCAGGCGAAGGTCAGCTGGAAGATCTACCAGGACGTCGGCGACGGCCTGGACGGCGACGGCTACTGGGGCTGGACCAACGACGCCTACATCGGCAACTACGGCGACAACTCGCTGCTCTACTTCGACAACTACCGCAACGCCCAGCCCGGCGACCCGCTCTACGAGAAGGCCCGCACCGGCACGGACAACAAGAACGGCGACGGCTACTTCGACATCCTGAAAGCCGATGTCAAGGCCGGCAAGCTGCCGCAGGTGTCCTGGATCGTCGCACCCGAGGCCTTCACCGAGCACCCCAACTGGCCGGTCAACTACGGCGCCTGGTACATCGCCCAGGTGCTGGACGCGCTCACCGCCGACCCCGAGGTGTGGGCAAGGACCGCCCTCTTCATCACCTACGACGAGAACGACGGCTTCTTCGACCACGTGGTCCCGGCGTTCCCCGCGGCCTCGCCCGCCCAGGGCGGGTCCACCGTGGACACCACCGGCGAGCTGCTCGACCCCCCGGCCGCGACCGGCTTCGCCAGCGGCCCGTACGGGCTGGGGCAGCGGGTGCCGATGCTGGTGGTGTCGCCCTGGAGCAAGGGCGGCTACGCCTGCTCGCAGGTGTTCGACCACACCTCGATCATCCAGTTCATCGAGCAGCGCTTCGGCGTGCACGAGCCCAATATCTCGCCCTGGCGCCGCGCCATCAGCGGCGACCTGACCTCGGCGTTCGACTTCGCGCGCAAGGACACCAAGGTCCCGGCCCTGCCGGTGACCAGCGGCTACTTCCCGCCGGACCGGGACCGCCACGCCGACTATGTGCCGACCCTGCCCGCGCACCCGGAGCTGCCCCGGCAGGAGCCGGGCCGACGCCCGGCCCGCGCGCTGCCGTACGACCTCGCGGCCAACGCCCGTGTCAACGCCGTTGACGGACGGCTGACGGTGGACTTCGCCGCCCACGGCCGGATCGGAGCCAACTTCCTGGTCACCTCCACCACCCACGCCGGCGGCCCGTGGACCTACACCGTCGGCGCGGGCGCGAAGCTGGCGGGGACGTGGACGGTCGACGCGGACGTGGCGGGGGCGTACGACTTCACCGTGCACGGGCCCAACGGCTTCCTCCGCCGGTTTCCAGGGGCGGGTCGGGACGCCGGGGGTCGCCGTGACGGTCCGTCACGACGGAGGCAGTGGCGGCAACGGGGCGGTGCTGCTGGACCTCGTCAACCACGGTCACAGCACCGTCCACGTCAGCGTCAAGGACGGCTACGGCGGCCGGACCACCAGCCACCAGCTGCGCCCCGGCGCACGGGCCACCCACACCGCGCGCCCGAACGACACCCATGGCTGGTACGACCTGACGGTCAGCTCCGACCACGACCCCCACTTCGCGCTACGCGCGGCCGGACACGTCGAAACCGGCAAGGAGAGCACCACCGACCCGGCGATCGCCGCCGGCTGACGGGGACGTCGGCCGGGAACGGCCAGTCGAGAGGCTCCGTCAGCTCGTCGGTTCCGTCAGTTCGTCGGTTCCGTCAGTTCCGCTGCGACTCCGCGCCAGCCGGCCCGGTCGTGCTCCTTGGGCGCGATCTGGCTGCCTGGCGCGGAGAGGCGGGGGAACCAGCGCTTGTACGCTGCCACGTCCGGCTTGCGTCCACGGTGGGCGAGCATGGTCGAGGCCGCGTGGTAGCGGACCAGGTACTCGTCGTCCCGGACCGCCCGGGCCAGGCAGGCTGTCAGTTGCGGAGTCGGGGCGAACTCCCGCAGGGCGATGGCGGCGTCGATCCGCACGCCCCAGAACACCTCCGAGGCGTCGAGCACCGCAGCGACGGTGGCCGACCACTGCTGATGACCGGTCAGCACCAGTAGTGCCTGCGCGGCGCGCACCCTCAGCTGTGGCTGGCCCGTCGTCTCGGCGGCGGCGGTCAGCGGGCCGACGGCGGACAGCAGGCCCAGCTCCCGGATCCCCTGCGCGGCCAAGGCGTCGCCCTCGGCGAGACCGACCAGCAGCATCCGTTCGGCTCGCTCACGTTCGGCGCCGCGGGTCGCGCGCAGGGCGGCGAAGTCGGCGCCGTCGTGCCAGACCAGATAGGGGTCACCGAAGACCGCACGGCGGTAGGAGTTCCAGTCAGGGTCCTTATCGGCCGGAATGGCCATGCTCAACCCACCTCTGGCATTCGTGTCCTGGTTTCGATCACCCAGTCTGCACCGGCAGAATGTGCGGATGAAGCCGCACACACTCAAAATCGCCTGCCTGAAGTTCAACGGCGCGGAGGAGACCTTTCCGTTCAACCCGGAGACCTCGGTCTTCAAGGTCGGCGGGAAGGTCTTCGCACTGACCGCGCTGGACAGTGAACCGCTCAAGGTCAGCCTCAAGTGCGACCCCGAGGTCGCCCTGAGCCTGCGCGAGACCTATCCGGCGATCACCGGCGGCTGGCACCTCAACAAACGCCACTGGAACACGGTGACGATCGACGGCTCGATCCCGGACACGCTGCTGCGGGAGATGGTCGAGGACTCGTACGACCTGGTGGTCGCCAAGCTCCCCCGCAGGCAGCAGTTGCTGCTGGACTGGCCGGGCGCCAACGCCCCGCGCTGACGACGGGTCGGGGTCGGGCGGTCCGTCAGTCAGCGGTAGGAACGGGGGTCGGGCGGATTCCCACCACCGTCCGCGGGGGGCGGCGGGGCCTGCGGGGGGTACTGGGGCGGCGCCTGCTGGGGGTACTGCGGTGGGTACTGCGGCTGCTGGTACTGCGGCTGCTGACCGGGGTTGTTCCATCCCCCCGGGTAGACGGACTGGCCCGCCGGAGGCGGTGGCTGCATCCCCGGCACCGGGCCAGCGGCAGCGGACCGCCTGCGGCGACGCCTGGAGAGGACAACCAGCGTCACCACAAAGGCGAGCAGGAGCACCAGCACGGCAACGGCGATCCCCACCACGAGACCTGTACTGCTGCTACTGGCGGTACCTGACGGCTTGGCGGCAGGCCCGGCGGCAGCACTGCTCGTGTTCTTGTCTCCACCACTGCCGCTGGCCAGAGGATCCATAGCCTGCTGCAACGGCCCAGCAGCCGGCCCGGCGGCAAGCGTGGTGTTCAACGCCGCGTCAGGCCGCAGGATGCCGTAGCCATAGTGCGGATCCGGGGTCGTCTGACCAGCTTTGGCGTTGGGATCGGTAGCGGTCTTGATCAGACGATTAATGACCTGACCAGCAGTGAGCTGCGGAAACTTAGACCGAACAAGCGCAGCGGCAGCAGACACGTAGGCAGTGGCGAAGCTAGTGCCATCGCCAAGGGCATACTGAGCCCGAATCCACCGGCTGATCATTTCGGGGTTGCTCTCCTGCCCGTGGACGGTCGGCCGCTGGGGGCAACAGGTTGAGGGTGTGCGGTAGCCGCCGTGCGCGGGTCGCGGCCTGTCCGAGGGGTTGTGCGGGGTCGGGAGCGGTTGGTGGCGCTGTCGCCGGTGGCCGTCGGGCCGTCGCGGTGCGGGATCTTGTGGCGGTCAGGCCGCCGGGCGCGGCGGTGGGGAGTGGACGGCCTCGAACAGGGCGGTGAAGGCGTCGCGCCAGGGCCAGTGCTCGGGCAGATGCACCGTCAATTTGGTGCGCGCGGTGCGCGCGAGCCGGGCCGGGACGTGGACCAGGTGGGCGCGCAGGGTCGCTGTGGTGGCCTTGGCGTGGAAGACCGAGGTCAGCGCACCGGCGGCCCGCAGCAGGTTGTGCGACATCGCCCACAGGGTCAGCCACGCGGCGTTGGCCTGGAAGTTCCCGGACGGCAGGTGGGCCAGAGGCCCGGACTTCCCGTCCGCGATCACCTGCTCCACCACGGCGTGCTGCCGGTGGTGCAGTTCCGCCTGCAGCACCGCGAAGGAGCTGTCGGTGAAGACGGGGTGGTAACGCCAGGCGGTGAACAACTCGCCCTGACCCTGGGCCACTTCGGCGTTCAATCGGCGGACCCGGCGCACGATCAGCCGGGCGGTGACGTGCTCGGACTTCCTTCGGCCGGTGAAGGCGGTGTAGGGGATCTCGGCGACCTCGGCGTCGGAGACCATCTCGCCGGTGTCGGGGTCGACGAAGGCGTCCGGGTAGCGGATCGCCGTCCAGGACTCCTGCGGGATGCGGGAGATCGCGCCCGCGATGGAGGGGTTCATGCCGGTGGTCAGGGAGAATCGGGCGCCGGCCCGGCGGCAGGCGGCGACCACGTCGGCGGTGTAGAACTTGCTGTCCGCGCGGACCAGGCGGATCCCGGTGCCGCCGGTCTCCTTCGCTATGGCCAGGGCCTCGCTCACGAAGCTCTCGGCTCCGCGGACGTCGGCGGCCTTGCCGCGGCGCAGGCGGACCGCGCCGATCACGGGCCGGGCGATCGGGGTGGACAGGGTGGCCAGGATCGGGTGCAGGGTGCGCTGGCCCTTGAGGCGGCCGACCTGCGCGCCCTGCTTGGCGTGGCCGTACACGCGGCGGTGGGTGGGGTCGATGTCGATGAACATCAGTGTGTCGGCGCCGGGCAGCAGTGGGGTGCTGCGGGCCAGTCGGGCCAGGAAGTCGCGGTGAACGCGGTGGAGCTGGCGGTTGTGGCCGTGGGTGAAGGAGCGCAGGAAGGTGCCCAGGGTGGAGGGCGCGCGGACCGAGGTGAAGGCGCGGTCCATCGCGCCGTGCCGCAGCCGCGCCGCGTCGTCGATGCTGTCCGCGCCCGCGCACATCGCGCTGATCAGCGACATCACTTTGGCGGCCGGGTTGGCTCCGCCGCTGTTGTCGGCGCCCTCGATGCGGAGCGCGGACGCGGCCAGTTGCCGCAGGCCGGCCCGCTCGGCCAGCCGGACCAGCGACAGCAGCCCGGCATCGGCGATCAGGTTCGGCTCGTCGAAGACGGCGGAAACCGCTGTGGCGGCATGGCAGGATTGCATCTCGCGGATGTTCTCTCGTTCTGGCGACTTGGTTCTGTAGGAAGTCCCATCGTCCCAGGTCAGAGGGCATCCGCGTCGTTATGTCCAGGCCTCGGACAGGTCATTCATCGGTGGATTCGGGCTGAGTGTCGGTTCCATTGTCATCGCCGAGAATTCCTGCGGCTGGCGCAACGAGTACCAACCCTGAGCCGAAGTTAGAGCCACTCCAGGGACTACCATCTTGCGTTGCACCGCCAACAGCCACTACTCCCGGGTAGGCCGCGGGATACTCGATCGCCTCTGCACCGTCATTCCCAGCCGCTGCGACTACAACAACGTTGTGGGCTTCAGCATAAGCAACGGCCGACTCCTCGCCAGAATCCTTGCCAACGCTTCCCAACGAGATATTGACTACCGCCGCCCCGTGATCGACGGCATACCGAATTGCTTCACCAACCTGCACGTAGCTATTCGACGCGGTAACGCTCACGGTCAATGGGAGGATCTTTGCTCCTGGGGCCAATCCCATAATACCGTCAGAGTCGTTTGTGCCATGCCCGTGCCCTGCAATCAGGCTCGCGATGAGTGTTCCGTGCCCGGCAGTTGAATCCGCTGGAACCGAACCACCCGAGAAGTCCTTTCCAGTAAGAACTTGACCGACAAGGTCCTTGTGTGTGGATCTGACGCCGCTGTCAATCACAGCAACGATGACATCTTTACCCGTAGAAAGTGGCCAAACGCGCTGCTGAGCCTTAAACGCTTGAAGCGCCCACTGCTTGTCGCGAGCCGCGTCCGCATGCGCCGCTGGAGCAGTTGTCAGAAGCAACGCTCCTGCTGCTACGGCAGCCGCCAGGGAGTGCAGTGCACCCTTCAAATCCATGCTCAAATCCTCGTTCCCAGCACATGGTCCATCTCGGCAGGCCTGACGCTATGGACCTTACACACTGACCCGCGGTCAGCTGATGACCGCCGGATTCGCCTGCACGCCGGAAGCCCATGACTCCTCGTCCTCAACGAGGTAGTGGGCACGAGCACGGCGCTTGCGCTTCTTGCCCTGCTTGCTCGCGCCCCCAGCTCCGCCCATCATTCCGGGACCACCCTGCTCAGCGCCCTCACCCGTCGCGCCAGCACTCCGTGTCTCGGAACGAGCCTCGATGAATCCCTCACTGGTGCCAGCCCTATTGGATTCATCCGCGCCCAGGATTCCGCCCTCGGACAGCCCGCCTGACTCCCAGGGCTGTTGCAAGGTCGGATTTCATGGGTGAACGTGCAGGTCAGTAGGGATGCCGAAGAGTTCGAGCGGGGCTGTGTGGGGCGCGAGGGCCATGGCTCGACGTGCATCGGCGATGGAACTCCCGCTCCTGCGGAGGAAGTTCATGGCGACTGACCTCAAGGTGGCCATGTTCTGGGCTCCGTGGCGGGTGCGGATGCGGGAGGCGTCCTCGCCGAAGGCAACATCACGAACGTAATGGATCTTGTTCTCCACTCCCCAGTGGCCGCGGACGTAAGCCCCGATCATCTGCGGGTCGGCCTGCGCCGACGACAGGTCCGTGATCACGTACACCGTCTCCCGCGAACGCTTCCCGGTCTTGCTGTCGGTGCGGTGCCGAGTCAGCCGGGCCACCTGTCGCAGGTGCGGAAAGTCGAGATCGTTCCAGGTCACGGCCTGGATGATGCGGGTCTCCACCCGGCCGTGCGCTCGGACCGTGGACCGGGAGGACGTGCTGACCCGTTCCCAGGGCACCGCCCGGCACGCCGTCCACAGCTCGGGCTGGTTGCGCTTGACCGTGAAAACGTAGTGTGCACCGAACTCCTCGACCAGCACCCGGGCATGGTCACGCTGCGTATGCAGAGCATCCGCCGTCACCACCGCCCCCGCCAGGTCCAGCACCGACAGCAGCGCCGCGAACCCGGTGATCTCGTTCGTCTTGTCGGGAACCCGCTGCTGCGCGACCAGTGTGCCGTCCTGCACTATCGCCCCGAGTACCGTCACCGCCTGCCCGGCCTGGTCCCGCGAGCCCCGCAGACATTTGCCGTCCACCGCCACCTCCCGCGCCTGGACCGCAAAGGCTCGCAGCAGCCCCTCCAGCCCGCCGGGCATCACAGCACCGACTACCCGGCGGATTGTGGACGCACTCGGCGCCCTGACCAGCCCGAAGACCCCGCAGCGGCGCAATCCGAGCCGCTCCAGCGTGGACGCCGGCGCCGCGGCCGCCCACTGCCCCATCGCCCGGAACGACTCGAACCGGCACGACAGCGCGCACAGCGCGACCAGCAGCACCGCACCGAGCGGATACTGCCGCCCACGCGGATCACGCGGGTCACGCAAGCCGTTGACCAGCGCGAACACCGTGGCACCAGGCGACACGCTCCCCGCGCCCCATGGAAGCCGACTGGACATGGCAGACTCAGGAATCACCGAAGCTCCGTTGTTTGTCGAGGACTTGTGAGGTCATCGACCACAACGGAGCTTCGTCTATCCCGGACACGGCACGCTGACCAGCGAGTTCACAAGATTACCCGACCTTGCAACAGCCCTGGCCTGACTCCCCGAAGCCGCCGCTCTCGTCTTCCCCTCCTGGCCGCGCGAGTCCCTCTGCGGAGATCGCGTCCGACTTTCCGAATCTGCCTTCGGCCTCAGCTCCGGCTCCCCCGCGCCCGGCGCCAGTACCGATGGGCATCCCACCAGAGACGCCTCCGATACCACCCTCGCCAAGCCCCCCAGAGCCTCTTCCGTCGCCAAGGCCGTGCACAGTTCCTGTACTAGTCACCCCGTCACCTGGACCAGCGGCTTCCCCAGTACCGCCTACGCCGGGGGTGACGTCCTGAATAGTGGTGGTCTGTTCTGGCGGTGGGGGGATGTGATCGCCGCCTGACACTCCATCGTTAGGCGCACCGTCACCAACCGTATTCCCAGAACTGGGCCGTGACGGGTCGATGGCCTGGGTAGAGCCGACGGAGCCAGCTTCATCGTCCTTGACCAGACGAACGCCACCGCCGGTCCCGGGACCGGCAATGCCAGCTCCATCCTTGCCAGTCACCGGGCTGCGCTTGGTCGTGACAGGTGGCGGAGGCCAAACCACCGGATCTCCGGAAAAGCCGCTAGGGCGCGTATGTGGTTGTGATCAATTGGTGGGTCGGGTGAGGTCTTTGATCCAGATCATTGAGGCGCGTAGGTTGACGCCGGCGAGGTAGCTTTCGGGGGTCTTGTCGTACCGTGTTGCGATGCCTCGCCAGGCCTTGAGCTTGTTGATCAGGCGTTCGACGGTGTTCCGTTCCTTGTAGAGCTCGGCGTCGTGGTTCACGGGCCGACCACCGCCGGAGCCCTTCCTCTTGCGGTTGGCGGCCTGGTCGGTCTTCTCCGGGATGACGGCCTTGATACCGCGTTTGCGCAGGTGGGCGCGGTTGCCGCGGGACGAGTAGGCCTTGTCCCCGGCGACCGCGTCGGGCCGGGTGCGTGGGCGGCCGACAGGCACGCGGACCCGGACCTTCTTCAGCACGGGGATGAACTGCGGACTGTCTGCGGCCTGCCCGACAGTCAGGATGAACGCCAGCGGTCGGCATTTCCGGTCGGCGGCGACGTGGATTTTGGTGGTCTGCCCGCCTCGGGACCGCCCGAGCAGAGCGGCCTTCAGGCGGAGCTTGCGCCGGCGCCGGATGCGCCGTCGCTCCTCCCGTTCGGGGTCGACTTCTACATCCTGACCGTTTTGTTCTTCAGTGGCGCCCCCTTTGACCTGGCCTTCTCTTCTTCCGTGGCAGCCTTCTCCAGTGCGGTGAGCACGTCCTCGCCCATGTGCATCCCTGCGGCGTCGTGGTGAGCGCGCGCGGTGGTGGAGTCGATGCTGACCAGGGACAGGTCCACCTCGCCTCGCTTCGCGGCCTCCGCGATCAGGCTTTCCAGCAGGGTCTCGAACACGCCTGCGTCCCGCCACTGCCGGAAGCGATTGGAGACTGTCGACCAGGCTCCGAACTCCTGCGGCATCTCCCGCCACTGCCCGCCGGTTCTGAACCGCCAGATCACGCCCTCGAACTGCTGCCGCAGTTGCGCGGGATACGGGCCGTACTCGCCGATCGGCAAGTACGGCTCGATGAACTCCCACTCAGTGTCGGTCAGTTGCACTCTCGTCACCCAAGTAGATCTACCAGCCCAAGCCCCGCCGGGAGGGCGAATCCCACAGAATGATCACGATCAGATACGCGCCCTAGGCGCCTCGCCGATCATCTGCGCCGCGCCGTTGTACGAAGTCTCCAGGGTTTCCATCACCGCAATCGCCTGCTGGTGACGCTCCTCCATCAGTGACAGCTCGCCGCCGTCCTGGTGGATCGCCTGGCTTCGAGTCATGCCGCTGCTGAGGTCCTGCTTGAAGTCGTGGTCGCTGGTCTCGCTGGTGACCTTGCGGGTGAAGCGATCCCACTTGCTCGGCACGGACGGCATCGCCTGCTTCGCCGCCCGCAGCGCCGCCGCCGCCGTGGAGACGCCCGTGCCGGCGTTGGACGCGTACTCGGCGCCGTTGCCCAGGGCCTGGTAGAGCTGTTCGGCGCGGGTGGCGAAGCCGTCCGCGGCGTCGCCCTCCCAGTGGCCGAGCGCAGCGGTGGTGTGCGACTGCAGATCGGTCTGCGCAGCGAGCAGCGCCTTGTTGATGGCCGTCCAGCGGGCCGAGATGCCGTCCAGGGTCCCCGGGTCGGCGTGTTCGATCATCGCGCGCAGGCCGAGCAGGCCGCCGCCCTCGCTGCCGGCGAAGTCCGTCTTGAACTGGGCGGGGCCGTCTCCGCCACCGCCTGAAGCTGCTGCTGCCGACATGCCCGCCCCCGTCCTGCCTCGGTCAGCTGTTGGTGTAGAGGTCCTGCTTGGTCTGGGTCTCCTGCTGCGCGTAGTTCGCCGCGACCTGCTTGGTCTGGCCGCCGTACTCGTCGATGAAGGTCTGCAGCTTGCTGATCATCGAGGCGATCCAGGTCTGCATCGAGTCGTGCGTCGACAGCAGGCCGGTCGCGCCGGCGAAGTTCTGGCCGAGCACGCCTTCGCCGATGGTCGTGTCGTACTTGGCGCTGCCCTTGGTGCTTGACAGCTCGTCCGCGATCGCATGCAGCTTCGCGACTGTCTGCTCCAAGGAGCTCACGTCGACCTTGTATCCAGCTCCCACTGCGCCCACCCCCTGTTACCGCGCCTGCGCCACCCGAGCCACTGACATCTTCGAGCCACCATCATAGAGAACGTGCCCGCACCACCCGCAACTCGGTTGGGGCGTTGCGATTCGACTCACACATCGGCACTTTCACCGTCATCATCCCCCTGCTGCGAATGTGACACGTCCGCGCGGCCCGCAGCCGCTCCCTCAATTACCCCGAAAGGGGTGCATCTACGATCGGCCCATGACCACCACCGCACCGGCCCTCACCGTCCTGCCTGGCGACTACCTCGCCGCCGACCCGATAATCGACCACACCCATCCGGCCATCCGCGCCGCCGCGGCCTCCCTGCTCCGCGCGCAGGACGAGGTCGCCACCGCGGATGCGGTGTTCACGTTCGTGCGGGACGAGATCCCGCACTCCCACGACATCGACGTCTGGAGCGCCGCGTATGTCGCCTCCGACGTGCTCGCGCAGGGGAATGCCATCTGCCACGGCAAGTCGCACCTGCTGGCCGCGCTGCTGCGCGCCAGCGGCATCCCGGCCGGGCTCTGCTACCAGCGGGCCGGACTGGTGCACGGCCTCAACGCCGTTTACCTCCAGGGACGCTGGGTCCGACTGGACGCCCGGGGCAACCGGCCCGGCGTGGACGCGCGGTTCTCGGCCGACCCGGCCGACGAGCGCCTGGCGTTCGCCCTCGACCCGGCTCGCGGCGAGATCGACTACCTGACCGTGCACCCGGCGGTTCCGCCCCGTCTCCTCGCCGGACTACGGCGGGCCGTGCCCGGGGAAGCCGGCTTCGACTACCTTCCCGGTGAGCTCTGATCGAGCCCCGACGCCCCCTGGCACTCCAGTTCCGTATCGGCCCCGGCCGTGAGCTGGTGCCAGGCGTGGGTGCATCCGTCAGCACAGAACCGCTCCCGACGACGCTTGTCGGCCACCCCCAGTAGGGCTACCAGCAGCCGGAATGCCTTCACCCGCTCGTTCTGGGGCAGATTGACGATCTTCGTCAGCTGCACGTGCAGCTGCCCACGCTCCAGCAGCACAGCCGGAGTATGCGTCGGCCGGATGCCGGCCAGACGCACACTCTCGGGGCCGTCCTCCGCCGTCGCGCGGGCCTGGATGCAGAACTCGCGCAGGTACCGCAGGACCTCAAGCTGCTCGTCGGCGCCGAGGTCCTCGAACCACTCGACGCCCGACCCGAGCGGACGCAGCCCCTGCGCGAGCCTGTTCAGTCCGACGACCGCGCGCTCGTCCATCCACCCACCCCATGACTCGGCTCGGACCAACCACCGCTGCGGGCTATCGAAGCAGATCGCACCGTATGACTGGAGCAGCAGCGCTCCATCGAGACGGTCAGTTCAGGCCGGTGGCAATCATCGCGCCGTAGACGAGGCTGCCGGCGGCTGCGGCCAGGGGCCAGACGGTGAGGAGGCCGAGGAGGCGGTCGCGGGTGGTGCGGGCAAGGAGGAGGGGGAGCAGGGCGGCGATGGCGAGGTAGACGCAGCCGTCGGCGGTGTAGTGGAGCAGCAGCAGGTGCCAGAGGCCCTCCATGGCGAAGACGCCGCCGATCACGCCCAGTGAGGCTGTTCGGCGCCACCATTGTTCGTCCTGCCACCAGGCTCCGGCCGTGCCGAACAGGGGGCCTGCCACCAGCGCGAAGGCCAGCCAGACGGCAGGGGCGTGCAGGGCGCCCATGCCGTCGCGGGCGAACTGGGCGTAGCCGTAGTAGCCGGCCACGGCGCCGACCTGGGTGGCCGCGCCGGCCGCGAACGTCCGCCAGTCCGGGCCGCGCCGGACCAGGACGCCCGCGACGTAGGCGGCGACCACCCAGACCGCACCCGAGTTGGCGAACATCCGCAGGCTGTCGGGGAGGACGCCCTGCAGGATGTTGGTGACCGCGCCGAGGACCAGGCCTGCCAGCAGGGCCGCGGCCAGCACCAGGCTCGTACGGGCAGACGGCTGTGGGTCTTCGGGCATGCGGATATGATTGCATACTCGGTATGTATCCAGGACTCCGCTGCTCAGGACTCCGCTGCTCAGGGCTCGCTGGGCACCGAGGCGGGCGCGACAGAGGCCCCCTCCGCCGCGGGCCCCGCGACAGCAGGCCCCACCGCGGGCCCCGCATAGGACGGCAGTTCGCGCATCCTCCGCAGCGGGGACAGCAGGACGGGCAGGAAGGTGAGCGACTGGCCGATCGCCCCGGCCAGCAGCGTGCCGCGGACGCCGATCGTCGAGCCGAGCAGGCCGCCGAGCAGCGCCCCGAAGGGCATCGTGCCCCAGACCAGGAACCGCATGGTCGCGTTCATCCGGCCGAGCAGCCCGGGCGGGGCCAGCGCCTGCCGGAAGCTGACCTGGTTGATGTTGTAGACCACGATCCCCATCCACATCGCGACCTGCGCGACCGCCAGCAGCCCCACCGTCCAGTCGCGCTGCACGAACGGGGTGACCAGGGCGCAGGGCCCGGCGACCGTGCTCGCGATCCAGATGGCCGGGCCCTGGCCGACCCTCGCGGCGAAGCGCCCGGCCACCAGCGCGCCGATCAGGCCGCCCACCGCCGCGGTGGAGGTGAGCAGGCCGATGATGCCCGGCGGGAGCCGCAGTTGGCGGGCGAGCAGCACATAGAACACGGTGGAGATGATCGAACCGAAGAAGTTGGCCGAGCTGGTGCACATGGCGATGGCGCGGAGCATCCTGTCGCCGAACACGAACCCCAGGCCGTCCCGGATCTCCCTGAGCAGGTGGGAGTCGGGGCTGCGCTCGGGGCGCGGCGGCCGGACGTCGATCCTGGCCACCCACGCGGCCGACCACAGGAAGCTCACCGCGTCGACGAGCACCGCATAGGGCGCGGTGAGCGCCTGGATCAGCGCGCCGCCGAGGCTCGGCCCGGCGATCTGGCTGACCGACTCGCTGGCCTGCAGCTTGGCGTTGCCCTCGACCAGCAGCCTGCGGTCGATCAGCTGCGGCAGGTAGGACTGATAGGCCACGTCGAAGAAGACCGTGCTCACCCCGGTGGCGAGCGCGACCACGTAGAGCTGCCAGATCGTCAGCACACCGAGCAGCTGGGCCACCGGGATCCAGGCCAGCAGGGCGGCCCGGACCAGGTCGTTGACGATGAGCACCAGGCGGAGCCGCATCCGCTCCACCCACGCGCCGGCCGGCAGGCCCACCACCACGAACGCGGCCGTCTCGCACGCCGCCAGCACGCCGACCTGCCAGGTGTCGGCGTGCAGCACCAGGATGGCGACCAGCGGCAGGGCCAACTGGCTGATCATCGTCCCGAACTGACTGACCGTCTCTCCGGCCCACAGCCGGCGGAAGTCGGAGTGCCGCCACAGTCCGCCGCGGTCGGCCTGACGGGCGGGCGTGGTCTCGGCAGGGGCAGGGGTAGGGACAGCGGTCATGGGAGCCACCGTGACGGAGTGATTGGGTTTTGTCAATCACTCCGTCACGGCACACGGTGGCTGTCAGTACGATGCTGACCATGACCGAACGCCGACCGGCGACCGACGAGGAGGCGAAGGCGCTCGCCTCCGCCCTCCGACTGCGCATCCTGCGCATCTGCCTCGGTGAGGCGCGCACCAACAAGGAGATCGCGGCGATCCTGGACCGCGATCCCGCCAGCGTGCTGCACCACACCAGGACCCTGGTGCGCACCGGCTTCCTGGCGGCCCAGGAGGAGCGGCGCGGCACGCGCGGCGCGCGGGAGATCCCCTATCTGGCGACACGCAAGTCCTGGCGGCTGGACGCGGCCGCGCAGGACCGGTCGATGCTCGACGCGTTCCTGGAGGAACTGGCTCTGGCCCCCGCGGCCGAGGTGGACAGCACCCGGCTCGGACTGCGGCTGCCGCCGGCCGAGATGGACGAGTTCCAGACCCGGCTCCGCGGCCTACTGGAGGAGTTCGCCACCCGACCGGACGATCCGGCCGCGCCCGCCTGGTCGCTCTTCGTGGTGCTGCACCCCGACCCGAACCGGCCCTGACCAGAACCGGCCCGTACCCGAACCGGCCCGTACCCGCAGACAACTAGGCTCGAAGCTCAGTTGAACGGGTCGAGCGTGATGTACGCCTGCTGCGGGTTGCTGTCGTTGACCAGCGACTCGAAGTTGCCGACGTCGTCGAAGGCGAAGGCGTAGGCCTTGCCGTCGACCATCTGGGCGTGGATCTTCCGGGCGTACTGGTTGCTGACCGTGTCCTGGTAGAAGTCCGCCGCGTTGGTGTCCGGCTGGTTGGCGTCGGTCAGTAGCGTGGCCCGGTTGTAGCCGGCGCACAGGGTGCGCGAGATCGGGCCGCGGACCAGGTCGTTCGGCGCGTCCAGCAGCTTGTAGCAGCCGAAGATGCTGTCCGAGTCGGGCTTCTGGAACGAGGTGACGACCGCGCCCGCGCTGTTGGTGAAGTTCATGGTGTTGCCCGAGACCCGGCCGTAGTACTTGGTGTTCGGCTGGTCGGCGAACGGGGTCACGGTGAGCGTGGAGCTGCTGTACTTCGTCCAGACCCGGTTGACGTAGTCGGCCATGACGGTGGCCGGGAGGGCGCCGTTCTCGATGCCGTGGCCCGGCGCGAGGGCGCGCAGGATCGTTCCGTCGGCCCGGGTCTGGATCAGGTTGCCCCAGCCGCCGGGCTGGCCCTTGAGCGCGTTGAAGAAGCCGGCGTAGCCGCCCGGCTTGAGGTGGCCGGTGCTCTTGGTGGTCCCGTCGGCGAGCTTGACGCCGACCGCGTACGGGGCGGAGAACATGTCGACCTGGGTGCTGTTGATCCACAGCCCGGAGCTGTTCAGCGTGTACTCGGTCCAGTTGAACAGGATGTTCTCATTGGGGTCGGACGGGTTCTGCACCGCCGGCTGCACCAGACCGCCCGTGGTGAGCTTGAAGACCAGCTTCTGCCCGTAGGAGAAGTAGACCCGGCCGGAGAACTGCGGCATCCGCAGGGTCAGCGCGTGCCCGTTGGCGGGGCCTGCGATGGACGCGTCCGGTGCGGCGATCGGCGGCTGTGCCCCGGCCGGCCAGGCGTGGAAGGTGCCGTTGGCGTCGGCCCAGCCCTGCTGGCCGGTCGAGAGCAGCGTCCCGATGTCGTAGATGTAGACCTGGTCGCTGCGGCCCGAGTTGTTGGTGAAGGTCAGCGGGATGGTCGCGGGGACCGCGGCCTCCGCGCCGGATCCGATGCCGACGGCCGCGAGGCCGGCTCCGACCAGGGCCGCGGCGATCGCCGCGGCCAGCAGCTTTCTTCTTCTGGCGTGCATGTGCTTCCTCCTCGTCAGGTGGACTTGCCTGGGTGGAATATGACGGAATGGAACCCTTGCGGGCATTTTTGAGAGCGCTCTCAGAATTGACCGATGATGGGAACCTGTCAATGGAATGAGCACACTTTTCCAGCGCCATGAGGCCCGGGGCCGCACTCACCAGGGAGTGTAAGTGGGCTGGTCTAGCGTTCCGGACATGACGCAAGCCGTGCAGGCGTACGCCTACCTCCGCTCCTCGTCCGTCCACGACTCCCCCGCCGGCCGCAGCCTCGCGCTGGAGACCTCGGGGGGCGCCACACCCGCCGGGGCGGTGGCCAACCCGCGGTTCTTCAGCGGGTTCCTGACCGCGCCCGGGCCGGCCGCCGCCGCGCTGCTGGCGGTCGCCGACGTGGCCGCCGCGCGGTACTACCAGCCGGGGTTGCGGGCCTCGCTGGACCCGGTGGTGACCGCCAACGGCGACCGGCTGCGCTTTGAGTCCTTCTCCGGCTGCTGCGGCGTCTACGCCCGGCTGGACGTGCTGGCAGAGGGGCTGGACGGTGGCGAGATCGGCTACGGCACCACCAACATCGACGTCAACAACCCGCTGCGGGAATCACTTTCGCGGATCGGCGCGGCGGAGCCGCTGCACCTGGCGGTGGGCCCGGACGCGTTGGAAGTCACCGCCTTCGAGGGCTCGGTAGTGGAGAAGAAGGTCCCGTTGCCGGAACGCTGGCTGCGCGGTTTCGCCGAGACCCAGGTGCTGGCGGCCCGCTTCGACCTGCGGGCGGAGGTGCCCGCGGCGGAGGCGGTCCGGTTCCTGCGCTCGCTGCCGCGCGGCGGCGGACGCTCCGGCGCGCGGACCGCGCAGTGGGTGGTGCCGGCCGGGCGCACGTTGCGGCCGACCAGCCGTCCGGTCCCTGGCGCGGTCTGCCTGCCGGGCCCGGAGCGGCTGGCCGCGCTGCAACGGGTGCTGCGCCACGCGCTCGCGCTGCGGGTGTACGGGCCGCCGGTGGCACCGGCCGGCGGACCCTCGGCCGGGCCGGCTGCCGCGGCGTGGGAGGTGGTACTGCCGGGGATGCGGCTGACGCTCACCCTTTCGCCCGACGCCTCGCGTGGATTCTCCGGCGAGGGCGGGGTGTTGGACGCACTGGCGGACGAGAGCAGCGCGGCGGACGCCGAGTTGGTGTCGGTGCTGCTGGCCTGGGAGCCGAGGATCGACCCGGCCGAACTGGCCGAGCAGGCAGGCCTTTCCACCGCCCGCGTCCGGGCCGCGCTGACCAGGTTGGGGACGGCGGGTCAGATCGGCTACGACACCGCGGAGAACGCGTTCTTCCACCGCCAACTGCCCTATGACTCCGGTCGGGCCGAGGCCCGGAACCCGCGGCTGCGGGCGGCCCGGGCGCTGGTCGGCGCCGGTGCGGTGCGGCTGGAACCGGGCGGCGCGGGGGCAGTGGTGACGGGGGCCCTGGTCACCGTGGACGACCATGTGCAGCGGGTGCGGTGTGCCCCGGACGGGGCGATGAGTTGCAGCTGCCTGTGGTGGGCCAAGTACCGGGGCGGGCGCGGGCCGTGCAAGCACGCGCTGGCGGTGGGGCTGGTGCTGCGCGGCGGCACGGACTCCGCTGTGGAGCCCGCTGTGACGCAGGGTGGTGCGCGATGAGTCTGCTGACTCTGGTGCAGGTCGGGGATGTTGACGGGGTGGCGTGCACATCAAGGGAATTGCGGTGGCTCAGTGCAAAGCGGAGCTGCTGCGGTTGAAGGGGTACCGGAAGGAGATACGGAGCGAGGCGTGGAGCCGTCCCACCAACGAACTCACCGCGTTGACCCTCGCCGGGGTGGCCTGCAGCAGCGCTCCCTCCGCCGCCGCGGCCTGGCTGAGCAGTCGCAGCCTCGGTGGTTCTGACGCCTGGAGGCATCCTGCGTTGCTGACAGTGGTCCAGAGCCGACCGGTGGAATGGCAGGCCGCGGTGGTGGCGCGGTTGGCCGAGCGTTCGCCGTCGGCCTGGTGGCCCGGGGAGTTCGAGTTGCTGGAGTACCTGGTGCGTACGCTCGGATGCCCGGTGCCCACCTCGGACGGCTTTGTCACCGAGTGGCAGCGGGCCAGGTCCTGGCCGGAGCGCAGACCTCTACCGGTAGGGGACACCGCGCCGGGCGACACCCTGTGGCTGCGGCTGGCGCAGGATTCGTTTGCGCCGTTGCTCGCGCCCCGGCTGTTCGAACTCCCCGACATCGGGGACCGGCTGCTCCACACCCGGGAGGCGGGGGAAGCCGACCACGGCTGGCCGGCCTGTCTGAACCGACTCGCCGAGCAGGGCGTCCTCGACCGCTCCGAACTGATCGATGCCTGCCTGGCCCGGCTGGTGCGGGGCGGTCGGCAGGGCAACCAGCGGGCCTTCCTCAAGCTGCTGCTGGCCTTCGCGCCAACCGTGGCGGAGAACGCCGCGCAGGTCAGGTCCTATCTGGCGCTGCTCGACGCCGAGTCCAGCATCGCGGGCCATGCCCAGCAGGTGCTGACCGCGCTGGACCAGGCCGGGCTGCTGGCGGACGACCTGCTGGTCGAGGCATCGGCGACGGTGCTGTTCCGGTCCGAGAAGAAGCTGGTCCGGGCCCAACTCACCTGGTTGGACCGGGCGGTGCGGCAGGCTCCGGAGCGGGCCGACCCGCTGGTGCTGGCAGCCTCGGACGCCTTCGGCCATCCGGACGCCGAACTGCAGGAGCGGGCGCTTAAGTTGATCGACCGTCATCTTGGTGCGGCCGGTGAGGCCATCCTGCCCGAACTGCGGTCCGCCGCTGAGGCGTTGAACCCGGCCCACGCCGCCCTGGCCGTGCGGATCCTGGGCGGCGAGCTGCCGCAGGCCGCGGCCGAGGCCTGCGTCGAGCTGCTGCCGCCGGTGCCGCAGCACCGTCCGGTGCCGGAACCGCTGGGCAGCCCGGCCGAGGTGGCCGAGGAGCTCGGCGCGATCCTGGCGGGCGACGGGGACGTGGTCGCCTTCGAGCGGGCCCTCGACGGGCTGGTCCGACACTGCTACCGGGACCGGGCGGCGCTCACCGAGGCGCTGGAGCCGTTCTGCCGGGTCCACCCCTGGCGCAGCCGCGTGTCCTGGTGGGACTGCACCGAGCAGGAGATCCGCTATGTCGCGGCGGCGGTGTCCGGGCAGATCCCGGTGCGGCGGGTGCTGACCGCGCTGCAGCAGTACGGTCCGCTCAGCCGACGCGACGACTCGCCCTTCGGCCGGGTGCTGGCCGGACGGATGGAGGAGGCGGCCTGGCGCTGCATGACCAAGCCGCTCCCCTTTCTGCTGGCGACCCCGACCTCGTCCGGCGGCACGCTGACGGCCGAGGCGCTGGTGCAACGGCTGGCCGAGTACGAGTCGCTGGGGGTGGCAGCCGGGGTCGCGGACCTGAGCCAGGCACTGCTCCGGGTCGTCCCGACCGAGGATCCCGACCTGCTGGCCGCCGCCGAGCGGCTCGGTTCCAAGGCCGGTAAGCGGACCGCACGTTGGCTGAAGTCCGGGGGCCTGCCGCACCAGGCGTCGCTGCGGATGGCGGCTGGGCCGAAGCAGGGAGCACCAGCCGGCCGATCCGGCCAACAGGCGGTTCAGCGCATAGTGGTGGAGCTGCCCGGCGTGCACCTGGACGAGCCGCTGGGCCCGGACGCGACGCGGCTGCTGCAGCACTACGCGGCCTCACCGTCCGGGCGGCCGCTGGTCTCCTGGGCTGCCGCCCCCGCGTCCCGGCACTGGATCGCCGTGCTGCCCCGGCACCGGGAGGAGCTGGCGGCCCTGCTGCTGGACCGGTTCGCCACCGCGGCCGACGCCGAGGGCCGGGGCGGGCCGCTGCTGCTCCCCCACCTCGCCGAGGCGGAGGGGCCGGCCGGCCCCGCGGCCCACCTCGCCGTCGGCTACGGTCTTGGCGCCCGCTTCCCGGAGGACCGGGCCGCGGCGGTGGACGCGCTGCTGGTGCTGGCCGCGCGCGGCGATCTCGACGGCGGGCGGCTCGGCCGGGAGCTGGCCGAGCTGGTGCGGCTCGGCGCGGTCAAGCCGAACCGGCTGACCCAGTCGGTCCGCGCCGCCGCCGAGACCGGGGCCTACCGGACGGTGTGGTCGGTCCTGGCCGGGGCGCTGCCGGGGCTGCTCGCCGACGCACCCGCCCGCGGCACCGCCGAACTGCTCGCGCTCGCCGCGGACTGCGCGCGGCGCAGCGAGAGCCGGGGCGAGATCCCCGCCGTCACCAAGGCCGCGGAGGCGCCGGGCGCCGGGCGGTTGGCGAAGGAGGCGCGAGCGCTGAGGGAGGTGCTGGCCGGGTAGCGGCCCGGCGTCTGGCTGCTGGGGGCTGCAGGCGCCATTGACGACCGTATTGGTCTGAACCATAGTCATTATCATGTCCATAACAATGGAACGAATCGGTCGGAACCGATCCCGTGTGATCGCCGCTGTGGCGTTAGTGCTGGCGCTGTTCGGCCTCGTGGTCCCGGGACTCACCCAGCAGGCCGGCGCCGCGTCCACCGCGGCTGCCGCCCTGCCGACCTGCCCGTTCTGGAGTGGGGTCATCCCGCCGGACCGGCCGATCTCCCCATGGATTCCCCCGCTGCAGACCGCACCCGCGGTGAACCTCACCCAGCGGCTGCCGGCCCCGGGCGGGGTCACCGGGTCGCTGGTCGGCGGTCAGGTCGCGGTCACCTTCAACCGGGTTCCCGGCGCCCAGTCCTACCGGTTGTGGCGCAACGGCCAGCCCATCGCCTGGCTGTTGGGCTACGACCAGCCGACGATCACCATCACGGACACCGCTCCCTGCCAGAACGCCTACTACTCGGTGATCGCACTGGCCGACCAGAGCGCCACCGACGCGTCGACCGGCCAGCTCTCGGCGCCGTACCAGCTCAACGCCAACGGTGTGGTCGTACCCTGGGTGACCCCGGTCGGCAGCACCATCGACATGAAGGTCACCGCGTACAACGACACCGGGACGACGGCGTCGGGGTACCAGGCGCAACTCGGCGTGTGCGCGGTCGATCCCCGGGTGGTGCCCTGGGGGACGTACTTCAGCGTTCCCGGGTACGGGATCTGCTACTCCGCCGACATCGGGACCTGGATCCAGAACGACACCGTGGACGTCTGGCTGCCGCCGGGGCCCCAGGCGGACAACTGGGGTGTGCAGGAACGGACCGTCACCATCATCGCCGACCCGTTCACGGGCACGCCCCCACCCGGCAACCCGACGCCTACACCTACACCTACGCCCACACCGACGCCCACGCCCACGCCCACACCACCCGCCGGCACCGGCCAGATCACCGGCCTCGGCGGCAAGTGCGTCGACGTGGCCGGGGCGAACAGCGCCAACGGCACCAAGGTCCAGCTCTACAGCTGCAACGGCTCCACCGCCCAGCGGTGGACGGTGGCTGCGGACGGTTCGATCAGGGCACTCGGCAAGTGCCTGGACCTCACCTCAGCCGGTACGACCAATGGGACCAGGGCGCAGCTGTACGACTGCAATGGCACCGGCGCGCAGAAGTGGCAGAAGGGCAACGGCAGCACCCTGGTGAACCCTGCGTCGGGCAAGTGCCTCGACGTGGTGGACAAGTCCACGGCCAATGGCGCCCAGCTGCAGATCTGGACCTGCGCGGGCGGCACCAACCAGCAGTTCACCCTGCCCGGCTGACCACCCCCGGCTTTGGTCCGGGGGGTGTCTGTGGACCGGTCGGGGGCTCTATGCTCGGGCTCCCTATCGCTTGCCCTGCGGAAAGGCGCCAGCTCAGTGAGTGTCAGGATTCAACCCTCCGCCCAGGTCGACGAGACAGCCGAACTGGGCGAGGGGACCGCCATCTGGGATCTGGCCCAGATCCGGGAGCAGGCCAGGCTCGGCAGCAACTGCGTCGTCGGCCGCGGGGCCTACGTCGGGCCCGGGGTGCGGATCGGCGACAACTGCAAACTGCAGAACTATGCACTGGTGTACGAACCGGCGGTGCTGGGTGACGGTGTGTTCATCGGACCGGCGGTGGTGTTCACCAATGACTACTTCCCTCGCGCGGTCACTCCCGAAGGCAGGCTCAAGACCGGGCACGACTGGGAGGCGGTCGGGGTGGTGGTGGCCGAAGGGGCGTCTGTGGGAGCGCGTTCGGTGTGTGTCGCGCCGGTACGCGTGGGGCGCTGGGCGCTGGTCGCGGCGGGCGCCGTGGTGACCCGGGACGTACCGGACTTCGCGCTGGTGGCAGGGGTTCCGGCACGAAGGATCGGTTGGGTGGGCCGGGCCGGGGCCAAGCTGGTGGAACGGTCCGGCGAGCCGGGTGTGTGGGAGTGTCCCAGCACCGGCGCGCTGCACGACGAGAAGGACGGCGAGCTGGTCGAGCGGGACTGACGATCAGTCAAACGATCAATAGGCGGCAATTCCGCAAAACGTCAGTCAGCGGACATCCGTGGCCTTACGGTATGTGTGTACGCTTCGTGCCGGGGACGGCTTCGGGGCCGTATGCAGGGGGATGCGGTGGGGGCACCGGCAGGCGAGAGGTCGAAGCGAGGATCCGCTTCGACGGATGACGCCTGTTCGGGTACGCCCGGTCCGCGCGACAGTTCAGAGAACCGACCCGAGGGGGGTGGGTGTGCCGAAGCCACGTTGCTTTGACGTGCACAGCTTGCAGAACACGAGGGCCGAGGCGCCCGTGCCGACGATCGCGGCGGCGACCGCAACCGCCGTCACGGCGGCGACCGTGGCAGCGCCCGTGAGGGGGGTCCGATGACCAGCAGTCGTCTGCGTGCCCTGGCCGAGGCGGACCCGGCGCTGCACGCCCTGGCCGAGCGGCTGCTCGGCCTGGCCGAGGCCGGGCTGCCCGCGATGTACCTGCCCGAGGACGACACCTTCGTCTTCACCCGCGCCCGGAACGCCGACGGCGTGCTGGAGCAGCGCGGGACCAGCACCCGCTACGCGGCCATCACCGTGCTGGGCGCCAGGCTGCTGCCGCCGGACCGGCAGCGGGCCGTGCTCGGTGGGCACACCGCCGAGGAGTTCACCGGCCTGCTGGTGCAGCGGCTGCCCGAGGTGGTGAACCTCGGGGACGCGGCGCTGATCGCCTGGGCCGCCGCCGAGACCGGCCACCCCAAGCTCTCGGACGCCCTGGACCGGGTCGCCGCGCTGGACGCGGACGGCAAACCCCGTTACACGGTGGAGGCGGCCTGGGTGCTCTCGGCCCTGGCCGCGGCCCGTGGCAGCCTGGACGTCGAGGACCGCTTCGCCGCAGCCCGGGACCGGCTGCTGGCGGCCCGGATCGACGGCAGCCCGCTGTTCCCGCACGCCACCGGGCCCGGGCTGGTGCCCTGGTACCGCTCGCACATCGGCTGCTTCGCCGACCAGACCTACCCCCTGCAGGCGCTGGCCCGTGCGCATGCCAGCGGCGACCGGGCCGGCGCGGCCGCCGGTTCCGGCGATCCGGAGGCACTGGCCGCAGCCGAGGCCTGCGCGCAGCGGATCTGCGCGCTGCAGGGCGACGGCGGGCAGTGGTGGTGGCACTACGACGCGCGCAAGGGCACGGTCGTGGAGGGTTACCCGGTCTACAGCGTGCACCAGCACGCGATGGCGCCGACCGCCCTGTTCGACGTCACCGACGCCGGCGGCAGCGACTTCGGCCCGGCGATCCGGCGCGGGCTGCGCTGGATGACCGAGGTGCCGGAACTCGCCGCCGCAGCCGCCGCAACCGCCAAGCCCGCCCTGCCCGCCGAGTCCGCCGCGCCCGGTACGCCCGGCGCGCCGGAGCCGATGGTGCTGGACCAGCTGGGGGTGACCTGGCGCAAGGTCTACCGCGGCGATCCGAAGAAGGCGGTCAGGGCCGCCCGCGGGGTGACCACCCGGGTGGCGCCGGCGCTGCGGCTCTCGCCGCTGGACCGGGTGTTCCGCCCGGCCGCGGTGGACCGGGAGTGCCGTCCGTACGAGTTCGGCTGGATGCTGCACGCCTGGCTCGGCGGGGAGCCGACATGACCGTGCCGACGACACCCAGGCAGACCCTGTACGGCGTCGAGCTGGACGCGCTGACCATGGACCAGACCGTGCGGCGCTGCCTGGACGCGGTGCGGGACGGCGAGCAGCTGGAGATCGGCGTGGTGAACGCCGCCAAGCTGGTCAATATGCGCCGCGACCCCGAGCTGGCCCGCGCGGTGACCGGCTGCGACCTGGTGCTCGCGGACGGCCAGGCCGTGGTCTGGGCCGCCCGGGTGCTGCGGCGCCCGCTGCCGGAGCGGGTGGCCGGCATCGACCTGTTCACCCGGCTGCTGGCCGAGGCCGAGGCGACCGGCCTCACCGTCTACTTCCTCGGCGCCAAGCAGCCGGTGCTGGAACTGATGCTGCTGCACCTCGGCGACCGGTTCCCGAAACTCAAGGTGGCTGGGAGCAGGAACGGCTACTTCGAGGACGCACGGCAGGGCGACGTCGCCGACGCCATCGCCGACAGCGGGGCGCAGCTGCTGTTCCTCGGGATGACCTCGCCCAAGAAGGAGATCTTCACCGCGGGGTACGGCGCCCGTACCGGGGTCAAGGTGGTGCACGGGGTCGGCGGTTCCTTCGACATCCTGGCGGGCGTGACCAAGCGGGCGCCGGTGTTCTGGCAGCGCGTCGGCCTGGAGTGGCTGTACCGGGCGCTGCAGGAGCCGCGGCGGCTGGGCCGCCGCTATCTGACCACCAATGTGCTGTTCCTGCTGATGACCGCCCGCGAGCTGGTGCACCGTACGCCGCCTGCCGATACCCGTTCCACTACCAGGAGGTAGAGATGCGCGTCGTCGTCGTCGGACAGGGATATGTGGGGCTGCCGCTGGCCGTTCGCGCCGCGGAGGTCGGGCACGAGGTGATCGGCTACGACGTGGACGCCCCGCGGGTGAAGAGCCTCGCCGCCGGGGAGTCCTATGTCGAGGACGTCTCGGCCGAGCGGCTGCAGGCCGTGCTGGCCGACGGCAGCTACCGGGCCAGCGAGCTGGCCAGGGACTGCGGCGGCTTCGACGTGGCCGTGGTGACCGTGCCGACCCCGCTGCGCGAGGGCGTTCCCGACCTCACCTACATCGAGGAGTCGGCCCGTACCCTGGCCCGGTTCCTGCGGCCGGGCGCGACCGTGGTGCTGGAGTCGACCACCTACCCGGGCACCACCCAGGAGCTGTTCGGGCCGCTGCTGGAGAGCGGTTCGGGCTTGGCCGCGGGGCAGGACTTCCACCTCGGCTACAGCCCGGAGCGGATCGACCCGGGCAACCCGGTCTGGGGCTTCCAGCAGACCCCGAAGGTGGTCTCCGGCATCGACGCGGCCTCGCTGGCGGCGGTGCGGGGCTTCTACGACCAGCTGGTGGACACCACCGTCCCGGTCGACTCGCCCAAGGAGGCCGAGCTGGCCAAGCTGCTCGAGAACACCTTCCGGCATGTCAACATCGCCCTGGTCAACGAGATAGCGATGTTCGCCCGGCACCTCGACATCGACGTCTGGCAGGCCATCGACGCGGCCTCCAGCAAGCCCTTCGGCTTCATGAAGTTCACGCCGGGGCCCGGCGTCGGCGGCCACTGCCTGCCGATCGACCCCTCGTACCTGTCCTGGCGGGTGCAGCGCGAGCTGGGGCAGAACTTCCGCTTCGTCGAGCTGGCCAACGACATCAACAACCACATGCCGGAGTACGTGACCCGGCGGCTGATCGACGCCTTCAACACCCGCCGCCGCTCGGTGAACGGCTCCCGGGTGCTGCTGCTCGGCCTGGCCTACAAGAAGAACACCGGCGACGCCCGGGAGTCGCCGGCGCTGCGGGTCTCGCAACTGCTGCTGGACATGGGCGCCGAGGTCAGGGCGGCCGACCCGCATGTGGTGGAGAGCCACCAGGTGGACGCCCGGCTGGTCCGGGTCGAGCTGACCGAGGAGGAGGTGGCCGCCGCCGACGTGGTGGTGCTGCTCACCGACCACGACTCCTACGACTACGACCTGGTGACCGAGCACGCCTCCTTCGTGCTGGACTGCCGGCACCGGCTCTCCGGGCCGAATGTGGAGGTGCTCTGAGCCGTGGGAACAGCGATGAGGATCATCTGCGTCGCGGGCGCGCGACCCAACTACATGAAGATCAAGCCGGTGATGGACGCCCTGGAGCGCGGGGGCGCCGAGGTGGTGCTGGTCCACACCGGGCAGCACTACGACGAGTCCATGAACGAGGTGTTCTTCCGCGACCTCGGCATCCGGCCCCCGGACCGCTTCCTCGGGGTCGGCTCCGGCAGCCACGCCCAGCAGACCGGCCGGGTGATGGCGGCCTTCGAGCCGCTGCTGGACGAGGTCGCCCCGGACGCGGTGGTGGTGGTCGGGGACATCAACTCCACCCTGGCCTGCGCCCTGGTCACCGCGAAGGCCGGGCCGCTGCTGGCCCATGTCGAGGCCGGGCTGCGCAGCCGGGACTGGGGCATGCCGGAGGAGGTCAACCGGGTCGCCACCGACCGGGTCAGCGACTACCTGCTGGCCAGCTCCCCGGACGCGGCCGACAACCTGCGCGCGGAGGGCTACCGCGAGGACCAGATCCACCTGGTCGGCAATGTCATGATCGACACCCTGTTCAGCAATCTGGAGCGGGCCCGGCAGTCGGACGTGCTGGAGCGCTACGGGCTCAGCCGGGGCGGCTACGGCCTGGTGACGCTGCACCGGCCGGCCAATGTGGACGATCCGGCGATCCTGACCGGGCTGCTCAAGGCCCTGGGCGAGATCGCCGACCGCTGCCCGCTGCTGCTGCCGGTGCACCCGCGCGCGGCCGGCCGGCTGGCCGAGCTGGGCGTCCCCGGCGGCGTCCGGCTGGTGCCCCCGGCCGGGTACCTGGACTTCATCGCGCTGCAGGACTCGGCCCGGGTGGTGCTCACCGACTCCGGCGGGATCCAGGAGGAGACCACGGCGCTGGGCGTGCCGTGTGTGACACTTCGGGACAACACCGAGCGCCCGATCACCGTCGAGCAGGGCACCAATGTGCTGGCGGGACGGGATCCGGAGCGGATCGTGGCCACCGTGCACCGGGTGCTGGACGACCCGCCCGCGCCGCGCCGCCCCGAACTGTGGGACGGTCACGCGAGCGACCGGATCGCCGAGGTGCTGCTCAACGGCGGCGGCGCGGGGTCGCGGCTGCGTCCGACCGATCTGCACAGCCAGCTGCCGATCCAGGGAGGAGAAACGGTATTCAGCTGATCACCATGCGCCATATGCTTGATCGTCGCACTTTTGTTTGAGTCTGATCCAGGGTCAGTCAGGGTTCTGGGCAGTGAGGGGGCACACCATGGATCTCGCCGAGATCTTTCGGGTCATGCGCAGGCGCTGGTACGTGCTGCTTCCCGGCCTGCTGGTCACCGCGGCGCTGGTGGTCGCGGTGCTGGTGGTCGTCCCGACCAAGTACCAGTCGCAGAGCACGGTCGAGCTGCTGAACTCGCAGAAGGCGACGGAGGCCTTCAACGGCAACCCCTTCCTCAGCACCCAGACCTCGCTCACCGGCATGGCCGACAACCTGGCCCGCAACCTCAACTCCGACGCCGCGATCGCCGACCTCAAGGCGCAGGGCTTCACCGGCACCTATGTGGCCATGATCGCCGACAACGCCCAGGGGCCGCTGCTGTGGCTCACCGCCACCGGCACCGACCAGGCCGGCGTGCTGCACTCGGACACCCTGCTCACGGCGTACGCGGCGCAGCGGCTGCAGCAGTTCCAGGCGCAGCAGTCGGTCTCCCCCAACGCGATGATCCAGATGACCACCATCGTGCCGCCGCAGAACCCGGTGGCCCAGGTCAAGACCAAGATCGAGTACCTGATCATGGCCGGCCTGCTCGGCATCGTGGCCAGCCTGGTGGGCGCCTTCTACGTGGAGGCCAAGCGGCGTCCGCAGGCGGCCCCGCGTGAGGTCGACGAGGAACTGGCCCCGGTGGACCCCCGGGGCGACGAGGACGACGGGGACGACTCCGACGAGGACGAGAACGACGGCGACCGGGGTGAGCATCGGGGTGAGCACGGCCGGGACGAGTTCCACGGCCCCGCGCCCCGGCAGCGCCAGGACGAGGAGGTCGAGCAGCCGACGGTCCAGCTGTCGCTGCTGCAGCTCCAGGACCGCCATAAGCAGAAGAGCTCGGCCGACACCCAAGAGCCCTGGTTCGCTCCGTGACCCTCGCCGCGGACCCGCCGATCGGCCAGGACCAGGAGCCGCCGCCTCCTGGTCCTGAAAGGCCCGGGCCCGCCCCGGCCTCGCTGGGGACGCAGGTCCGCTCCGCCGCCCGGTGGAGCCTGATCAACACCATGGTGATGCGGCTGGGCAACTTCGTCACCGGGATCATCCTGGCCCGATATGTGCTCGACCCGGCCACCTGGGGTGTGTACGGGATCGCCCAGACCGTGCTGCTGGTCCTGCTGTCGGCGAACGAGCTCGGGGTCGGCCTGGCCATCATCCGCTGGGACGGCGACGTCCGGCGGTTCGCGCCGACCGTGCTGACCCTCAGCACCATCTCCAGCAGCCTGCTCTACCTGGTGCTGTTCGTGGCGGCGCCGACCCTGGGCGGGATGCTCGGCTCGCCGCAGGCCTCCGGGGTGCTCCGGGTGATGTGCTTCTGCCTGATCCTGGACGGGATCTCCCAGGTGCCCGCCGGCTTCCTCACCCGTGAGTTCGCCCAGCGCCAACGCATGGTCATCGACGCGCTCAACTTCGTGCTGAGCACCGGGGTGACGCTGGTGCTGGCCTTCGCCGGGATGGGCGCGATGGCCTTCGCCTGGGGCGCGGTGGCCGGGAACGTGGCCGCTCTGATCGGCTTCGGGGTGGCGGCGCCCGCCATGCTGAAGTTCGGCTGGGATCCGGCCCAGGCCCGCGCGCTGCTGCGGTTCGGGCTGCCGCTGGCCGGCGCCAGCCTGCTGGCGCTGGGCGTGCTCAATGTGGACACCCTGGTGGTCGGCTCGACGCTGGGCAATGTGTCGCTGGGCTTCTACGTACTGGCCTTCAACATGTCCGGCTGGCCGGTGCGGATCATCTCCGAGGCGGCCCGCCGGGTCTCCTTCGCCGGCTTCTCCCGGCTGGCCGAGTCCCCCGAGGCGCTGGCCAGGGGGTTCAGCCGGGCCCTGGGCGTACTGGTCACCGGCACGGTGCCGCTGTGCGTGCTGCTGGCCGTGCTGGCCGGTCCTGTGGTCGAGCTGGTCTACGGGGACAAGTGGTCGCCGGCCGCGGCGGCGCTGCCCTGGCTGATGGTGCTCGGCCTGGCCCGGATCGGCTGTGAGCTGGCCTACGACTGCCTGGTGGCGATCGGCCGCCGAAGACTGCTGATCATGGTGCAGGGGCTGTGGCTGGTCGCGCTGATCCCGGTTCTCGTCGTCGCCGCCCGGGTGCACGGTATCGTCGGTGTCTCCGAGGGCCACGTGCTGGTCGCCTGCGGTCTGGTGGTGCCGGTGTTCGTGCTGGCGCTGCGGCGCAGCGGAATCGGGATGGGCTCGATAGTCCGGGCCTGCTCCTGGCCGTTCCTGGGCGGGGCGCTGATGGCGCTGACCATCCTGCTGCTGGAACGGATCATCGGCCACGGGCTGCCGGCGCTGATGGCCCTCGGCACGGCGGGCATGCTGGTCTACACCCTGTGCGTGTGGCCCAGCCTGGGCTTTCTGCGCGGCACCCGAGCGCCCGCCCGAGCGCCCACCCGCGCCAGGCACACCGCCAAGCACGGCGGAAGGCACCGCAAGTCCTGACAGCCCCGACAGCCCCATAGCCCCGATAGCCCCGATAGCCCCGTAAGCCCCTACCAGAGCGCAAGGGTTGGCCGATGTTAAGAGCACGAGGAAGGGTCCTGGTCGTGGGGACCCTGCTGGCGATCGTACTTGCGGCCGTGGCCATCTCCCTCTCCCACCGCGGGGGCGACAGTGGAGCCGGGCACACCGTCGCGGGGCGGACCGACGCGTCCGGCTCCCCCGCGGTGCCGTCGGCCGGTGCCGCGCCGTCGCCGGGCGGCAGCACCGCCTCCCCCGCGATCGGCCAGCCGACGTCGATCCGCTCGCCCGCCGCGCCGACCAGCCACCGTGCCGCGGCTGGCGGCTCGGGCGGCTCCGGCTCCGGTGACGCCACCGGGGCGATCAAGACCGGCGGCTTCCCCAACGCCGGCAACACCGGTCCCCGGATCACCCTCAAGCCGCACAACACCGGGGCGCTGAGCATCAACACCAACGGGACGGTGATCAGCGGCTGGGACATCACCGGTTCGCTGGACATCTACGCCAACAACGTCACCATCATCGACAGCCGGGTCACCTCCAACAACTGGTGGGGCATCAACCTGCGCCCCGGGTTCAGCGGTCTGCGGATCCTGCACACCACCATCACCGGGCTGCCCGGCAAGGGCCCCGACAACGGCGGCGAGGACTACGCGGTGTCCAACATGGGCGGCAGTTCGGTCGAGGTCGGCTGGACCAACATCTCCGAGTTCGGCAACATGCTGTCGATGGGCCAGGGCAATCTGCACGACAACTACCTGCACGACGTCTCCGAGTTCATCAACCAGAGCGGCGGCTGGCAGCACGCCGACGCGATCATCAGCGACGGCGGCAACTCCGGCAGTCTGATCATCCGTCACAACACCCTGCTGAACCAGGTCGGCGTGGACCACGGGGCCAGCGGCAGCGTCGGCCTGTTCGCCGACACCGGGAACGTCGCCAACGCCGTGGTGGACGGCAACTGGATCGCCGGCGGCTCCTACGCCCTGTACGGGGGCGGCGCGGGCGCGACCGGGATCAAGGTCACCAACAACATCTTCTCGACCCAGTTCCACCCCAACTGCGGGGAGTACGGCGCGGTCGCGGCCTGGAACGCGGGCGGCGCCGGCAATGTCTGGAGCAACAACAAGATGTCCGACGGCCGCGTGGTCACCCCGAGCTAGTCCTGAACCCTCCTGAACAGTCCTGAACCCTCCTGAAAGGCAGTCATGCGTCGGATCGCCCGGGCCCCCTGGGAGCTGCTGAAGCTGGTCTTCGGCTGGCTGGTCCTCTTCGAGGCCAGGAACAAGGTGCTGCTCGCGCCCTCCGCGGTCCGGCTGCGCCGCTTCGAGGACGCCGAGGTGCGCCGGGCCGCCGCGGTCACCGCGCAGGCCCCCACGGCGCTGGTCGCCACCGTCATCGCCACCTACCGCCGCCCGGAGGCCCTGCTGGCCGCCGTCCGCTCGGCGCTGGCGCAGACCGTGACCGACCAGGTGGTGATCGTGGTGGACGACGGTGCCGGGCTCCCGTCGGCGGCCGAACTCCCGGACGATCCACGGCTGTTCACGGTCTCGCTGTCCCGCAACATCGGCATGGCCGGCATCGTCCGCAACACCGGGATCCGGCTGACCCGATCCCGCTATGTCGCCTTCCTCGACGACGACAACCTCTGGGAGCCGGACCATCTGGAGCAGGCGCTGGCGGTGCTGACCGCGCCCGGCGGCCCGGACGGCGTCTACACCGCGCTGCGCCGGATCCGGGCCGACGGGACCCAGCAGGACCTCCTCTCCGTCCCCTTCAGCCGGCGCCGCTCGGCCCGCGAGTCCTTCCTGGACACCAACGCCTTTGTCGCCCGCCGCACCCGGTCGCTGCACTTCAGCCGACTGCGGCGGCCCCCGGAGGTGCTGCCGCGCGAGGACTGGGAGCTGATCCGCCGCTACAGCCGCACCCACCGGGTCGAGCACCTGCCGTCACCGACGGTTCGCTATCTGATGAACCCGACCAGCTACTACACCGCCTGGGACCAGGCCCGGCCGTGAGCGGCTCCGCCTCCCTCAGGGACCGAAGCTGACTCCGGCCAGCGCTTCGGACATGTCCCAGAGCCGGACCGAGTCAGCCTGGTTCAGCGCCGACTTGTACATGGCCAGCTCGGTCGGCGCGCCGGACAACTGACCGAAGCCGTCCGGTCCGTAGAGGCGGCCGCCCTGCGCCTGCGGGCTGCTGACCGCGTACAGGGCGGGGAGCAGACCGGCGTCGACGGTCTGCACGAAGACTCCCCAACGGGAGAGCCGCTTGAAGAGCGGCTCCCAGGGGGCGGGGCGCTTGCGTCCCATATTGGGACCGGAGCCGAGCAGGTTGGTCATCGTCGCGCCGGGGTGGGCGACATTGCTGACGATCCCCCAGGAGCCGGCTCGACTGCGCCGGTCGAGTTCCAGGCCGAACATCAGGTTGGCCAGCTTGGAGAGCCCGTACGAGCGTGACGCCGAGTAGTTCCGCTCGCCCTGCAGGTCCGCCCAGTCGATTCGGGCGGAGCGGGCGACACTGCTGGTCATGGTGGTGACCTGGCCCGGCCGGCCTGCAGCAGCGGCAGGATCCGTGCGGTCAGCGCCAGATGGCCTATGTGGTTGGTGCCGAACTGCAGCTCGAGACCGTCGGCCGTGAGGTGCCGGGTGGGCGGCCACATCAGGCCCGCGTTGTTGACCAGGATGTTGATCGGCCGGCCCTCGGCGGTGAGCTTGTCCGCGAGCGCCTCCACGGAGTCCAGGGACGCCAGGTCGAGTTCGCGGAGGGTGACCATGGCGTCGGGCGCGGCGAGGCGAATGCGGGCGAGCGCGGCCTCGCCCCTGGCGGGGTTGCGGACCGGCAGGACGAGGTCGGCGCCCGCCTTGGCCAAGCGCTCGGCCAGGCCCAGGCCTATGCCACCGCTCGCGCCGGTCACGACGGCGAGCTTTCCGGCCAGATCGGGTACGGAGACGTCCTTCAAGGTGATTCAAATCCTTCCACGGATTCTTGGGCGTACATACGACTGAGGTCGACGTCGAGGACGGTGCAGAGGCGGCTCAGGGTCCAGTAGTAACCGCACAGGTGCAGGAGTTCGACGATCTCGCGCGCGGAGAGGAACTCCCGCGCCGCGGCGAAGACCGGGTCGGACACCCGGGGCTGCCCGGCGACTTCGGCGGCGAACTGGACGACGGCACGGTCGTGCGCCGACAGGGCCGGGTTCGCGTAGTCACGGTCATGGATGATCCGGCGGAGTTCCTCGTCCACCCCGGCCCGCTCGGACAGCGGCAGGTGTTGGGCGAGGACGAACTCGCACTCGACCGCCTCGGCCAGCGCCAGGATGGCCAGTTCGCGTGTGCGGACCGGGAGTTGCAGCGAGGTGTAGAGGGCCTGGGCCAGGGAGAGGAAGGGCTGAACCGTGGTCGGTGAGTGGGTCAGCATGGTGAACAGGGTGTCGGGCGGGAACGCGGCCACAAAGGCGGCGACGTCCTCGGGGACGGTCTCGGGGTCAGGGGCTTGCAGGCGCGCCATCGCTGTCTCCCAGCGGGTCGGGTGGGGCGGACAGAAGGCCCATCAGGGCAGTGAGGTCGCCGAGTTGGTCGAGTGTGTCGACCTGCTCGGCGACCTCCCGGGCTCGCGCCGGGCTGATGACGCCCTCGCAGTTGTCGAGGAACTTGGTCCGGATGTCGCTGTCGCGGCTGTCCGGGTGGTCCGGGTGTCCGCGCGCGCCGCCCTGGGTGCGGGACAGCACGCGGCCGTCCCGGAGGGTGATGTCGATCCGGCAGCTCAGCAGCGCGGGCAGGTCGGGGGCGAACACCCTCGGGTAGGGCTCCACCAGGTCGACCACCGACAGCAGGTCGGGATCGGTCCACAGCGCCGGGTCCAGGTACTCCTCGGGCCGGTTCCTGCCCCCTGACCAGCCTCAGCGCGATGCTGAAGGCCGTGCTGAACTGCGCGGACACGGTGTCGGTGGGGCGGGTGATCGCCGCCCCGTGACCGATGGCGATCTCCGGGAGCCCGAGCTTGATCCCGGTGATCTCGCGCCACCGCGGGTCATGGTGCTCCTGCAGGTGGCGGACGGCTTCGATGGCCGGTGCGGCGGACCCGATGGTGGGGTAGAGCCGGAAGACCGTGTCGACGATGTGCAGGTGCTCCCAGGCCCGGTCGATGGCGGCGAGGTCCAGGGTGCCGGGGAGCAGCCGGAACACCCCGCGTTCCCCTTCCATGACCGCGCCGGGCCCGGTCAGGCCGTCCTTGGCGAGCAGGGCGGCCTGGGAGCCGCTGCGGGCGGCGGCTCCGGAGTGCATCCGCTTGACCTCGCCGCCGCTCAGTTCGTACTCCATGGTCCCGGAGGCGTCGCTGCCCGCGATCCCGAGCGCGTGGGTGAGCTGCTCGGCGGTGAGGCCGAGCAGCCGGCCTGCCGCGGCGGCGGCGCCGAAGGTCCCCAGGATCTTGGAGGCGTGCCAGCCGGCGCCGACCAGGTCGGTCACGGTGGTGGCGCCCAGCAGCGACATCACCTGCGCCCCGGCGACCACGGCCGCGAGCACCTCCCGGCCGGAGGCGCCGGTCGCCTCACCGAAGGCGAGCGCGGTGGGGACCACGGCGGAGCCGATGTGCGCCGCGAACATGTGCACATCGTCGAACTCGATGCCGGCGGCCAGGGTTCCCTGGACGAATGCGGCGTACGGGGCGACCGTCCGGGCGCCGGAGAGCAGCAGGGTGCTCTCCGGCGCGGCCTTCATCGCCGCCACCAGGCGCCGCTCGGGCTGGACGTGGGGCAGGGTGGTGCCGCGGATCTGCAGCCCCAGCTGGTCCAGGACCAGGAGTTTCGCCACCTCGACCGCGCGCGGGGGGAGCCGGTCGTGGTCCAGGTCCACCGCCCAGTGCGCCAACCGGGACGCCAGGGTGCTCCCGCTCATCGCTGGATCGCCTTGGTCTCCAGGAACTCCTCGATCCCGAAGCGGCCCATCTCGCGACCATTGCCGGACTGCTTGTAGCCGCCGAAGGGGGCGAGCAGGTTCATCTGCGGGCTGTTGATGTCGACCTGGCCGGTGCGCAGCCGCTTGGCGACGGCCAGGGCGTGTCCGGGCTCGCCGAAGACGGCGCCGTTGAGGCCGTAGTCCGTGCTGTTGGCGATCTCCACGGCCTGGTCCTCGTCGGTGTAGGGGATGACGACCAGGACCGGGCCGAAGATCTCCTCACGGGCGATGACCGAGCCAGGGTCGACGTCGGCGAAGATCGTGGGCCGGACGAAGGCGCCGGTGGTCAGCCCCTCGGGCCGGCCGGGGCCGCCGACCACCAGGGTGGCGCCGTCGTCGATCCCGCGCTCGATGTACCCGGCCACCCGCTCGCGCTGCGCCTCGGAGGCCAGCGGGCCGAGCCGGATGCTCTCGTTCGCAGGGTCACCGACGGTGTACTCGGCGGCCTCCTCGCGGAGCAGGTCGACGACCTGGTCGTGCAGCTCGGCGGGGACCAGCATCCGGCTGTAGGCGCCGCAGACCTGGCCGCTGTTGGTCCAGGCACTGGCCAGGCCGCGGCTGACCGCCTCCTTGAGGTCGGCGTCGGGCAGGACGATGTTCGCGGACTTGCCGCCCAGCTCCAGGGCGACCCGCTTGACGGTCCCGGCCGCCGTGGCCGCGACCTGCTTGCCGGCCCGGGTGGAGCCGGTGAAGGAGACCATGTCGACGCCCGGGTGCGCGCTGATCGCCGCGCCCACCACCGGACCGGTGCCGTGGACCACGTTGAAGACGCCCGCGGGCAGCCCGGCCGCCGCGGTGGCCTCGGCCAGGATCCGCGCGGTGAGCGGCGCCACCTCGGAGGGCTTGAGGACCACGGTGTTCCCGGCCAGCAGCGCCGGAATGACCTTGGTGACGACCTGCTGCAGCGGGAAGTTCCACGGGGTGATCGCGCCGACCACGCCGACCGGCTCGCGCAGGACCAGGGAGTTGGCGATCTCCTCGCTCCAGTGGAACTCGGCCGCGGCCGCGGCGCTGGCCTCGATGGACATCAGCGGCAGACCGGCCTGGCCCATCCGGGCAAAGCTGATCGGCGCGCCCATCTCGGCGCTGACGGTGGTGGCGATCTCCTCGGCGCGGGCCTGGAGCCCGGCGGCGATGCCCCGGACCAGGGCGATCCGCTCGGCCGGGGCGGTGGCCGACCAGGCCGGGAAGGCCCGGGTGGCGGCGGCGACCGCGCGGTCCACGTCCTCGGCGCTGCCGTCGGGGACGGTGGCGAGCAGGGCTCCGGTGGCCGGGTCGACCACCTCGATCACCGGGCCGTCGAAGGCAACGGCCGCGCCGTCGATCCAGTGGGCGGGGGCAGGGAAGCTGAGTGCGCTCTTGGTAGTCATGCGATCCAGCGTCGCCGCAGGCAAAAGCCGCAACCAGGGACGGAGTGTCCCTGGCTGAGCCGCGCCGGTCCGGTGAGACTTACCGTAGAAGGAGCCCTGACGAACGAGAGGAGCCGGCGCATGGACCGCGGCGAGCTTGCCGACTTCCTCCGCACCCGGCGCGAGCTGCTGCAGCCCGAGGACGTGGGCCTGCCCCGCACCCGGCGCCGGCGTACCGGCGGGCTGCGGCGCGAGGAGGTCGCCGTGCTGAGCAGCATGTCCACCGACTACTACAGCCGGATCGAGCAGCAGCGCGGCCCGCGGCCCTCCGAGCAGATGCTCGCCGCCATCGCCCAGGGGCTGCGGCTGTCCCTCGACGAGCGCGACCACCTGTTCCGGCTGGCGGGCTACGCCACTCCCCGGCGGGTCTCCCGCACCGACCACATCAACCCGGGCATGCTGCGGATCTTCCAGCGGATGGACGACTCCCCCGCGCAGATCATCAACCAGCTCGGGGAGACCATCGCGCAGAACCGGCTCTCGGTGCTCCTGGTCGGCGATCAGACCCGCTACACCGGGCTGGCCCGCTCACTGGCCTACCGCTGGTTCACCGACCCCGCCGAACGGACGCTCTTCCCCGCCGAGGACCATCCGCAGCACGGCCGCACCATCAGCGCGCACCTGCTCGCCACGCACACCCGCGACAGCACCGAACCGCGTACGAAAGCGCTGGTCAAGGCGCTGCTCAGCAGCGGCGACGAGTTCGTGGCGATCTGGGGCGAGCACCCGGTCGTGGGCCCCTACTGCGCGCCCAAGCGGATCGAGCACCCCCGGATAGGGCCGCTGGAGCTGCACGGGCAGAGCCTGGTCGACCCTGACCAGTCGCAGATACTGACGGTCTTCACCGCGAGCCCCGGCAGCGAGAGCCAGGAGAAGCTCGAGTTCCTCTCGGTCCTCGGCGACCAGCTCGACCCGGACCTCACGGCCCCGGAGTCGCCCGCAGCGCGGCCGAGTTGAGCAGCGCGGCGGCCGCGGCCCGGTTGGGGGCGCGGCCGAGCAGGGCCCGGGAGGACTCGCGGAGCAGGACCGCGGCGCGGAAGGCGGCGGAGGCGGCGCGCCCGTTGCGGAGCCGGAACAGCCGCACCCGGTTGAGCACCAGCAGGGTCCACAGCCGGGGCGAGACCCGGGAGTCGCCGCCGAGGTGGAACGCCTCGGCGGTGGGCTGGAGCTGGGTGGCGTAGCCCTGGTCGCCCGCGCGCAGGCAGTACTCGGTCTCCTCGGAGTAGAGGAAGAAGGACTCGTCCCAGGGGCCGCAGGCGTCCAGGCAGGTGGCGGACAGCGCCATCAGCGCCCCGGTGGCCCAGTCCGCCCTGGTCTGCTGGGCGTAGGCGGCGGGGTCGGTGACCAGTTCGCTCAGCCGCGGGAAGCGGCCGGCCCGGCGGTTGCCGATGACCGCCTCCCCCAGCGCCCGGCTGACGCTGGATTCGCGGCGCAGTGAGGGCAGCGGGGCCGGGTTTTCCGTCCTCGAAGAGCAGCGGGACGCTGATCCCGACCGTGGAGCCGTCCGCCAGCGGTGTGTCCAGGGCCTGGACCAGCACCTCGGCGCAGCCGGGGCGCATCCGGATGTCAGGGTTGCAGACCAGTGCGGCCGAATAGCCGCCGTCCCACTCCGCCGCCGCGCCGAGCGCGGCGTTGATCGCGGCCGCGTAACCGGCGTTGCGGCCGGTCTGGACGATGACGGTCTCCGGGGCCAGTCCGCGGGTCACCGCGACGGTGTCGTCGGCGGAGTCGTTGTCGGCGATCACCAGCCGCCAGGGCAGGGCGCCCATGGCCGCCGGCAGCGAGGCGATGAAGTCGGGGATCACCGCGGCGCTGTTCCAGGTGACGACCAGGACGGCGACGGGCGCGCTCTGCAGGTTCATCAGGACTCCACCAGTTGGGGTTCGCGTGCGACGGAGAGCTCCGCGGCACGCGGAGCGGACGAGGGTGGCGCGGCCGCCTCGGCGGCCTCAGCGGCCTCGCGGCGGATGAAGCCGAGGTAGCTGCCCCCGGCTCCGAGCACCAGGAAGAACATCCCGGCGAACATCGCGAAGCCGAGGGCGTCGAAGGTGGCGCTGATGACCAGGGCCACCATCGCGGAGGCGAAGAACGCCTGGCCGAGCTCCCGGTCGGACTCGGTGCGGGCCAGCCGGCGGATCGCGCCGCCGTGGTGGATCCCGGTGCCGAACAGGACCAGCAGCGCGAGCACTCCCAGGCTGCCCATCTCGGCCATGGTCAGCATGTACTGGTTGTCGGTGAAGAAGTACAGGTCCGGCATGAAGGTGCCGAAGCCGCGTCCGAACAGCGGGCGGTCGACGATGTAGGGGACGATCTCGGCGTACTTCACGGTGCGGGCCTGGGTGCTGCTGTCGGTGTTGGACAGGAAGCTGGAGAACAGCGTGGTGATGGTGCCGATCAGGCCGGGGATGAGCACCTTGAAGCCGGCCAGCGAGCCCAGCAGCAGCCCGATCGCGGCCCAGCGCCGGGTCGGCTTCCAGCGCGGCAGCATCACCAGGGCGACGATCGCCGCGCCGATGATGCTGGTCCTGGAGACGGTCAGCGGCAGCGCCCCGGCCATCGCCGCGACCGGGCCCCAGCGCCGGATCAGGCTGGCGTGCCTGCGGACCGGGTCCAGCGCCTGGTGGATCGCGAAGGGCACCAGGATGGCGAGCATGCCGCCGAACTCCAGCGGCTGCGCGGTGGTGGAGCGGGGGCGGGTGAACGAGCCGCGGGCCATCGCCGAGATCCCGGAGACGCTGGAGTGCAGCCCGGGGATGCTGATGGAGTCGGCGATGTTGCTGGCCGAGAAGAAGTCGTAGTAGCCCAGCAGGGCGACCACGGTGCCCATCACCACCATCCGGCGCATCAGCACGTCCAGCCGCTCCCGGGTCTGGATCCCGGCGGTGACCAGCACCACCAGCGACACCCAGACCATGAAGCCGATCAGACCCCGGTCCGCCGCGAGCACCTCGGTGTGCGAGCTGTTGCGGGTGGCGTCGGCGATGTAGGAGAGCAGGACCGCCGCGCCCAGCAGGCACATCGCCAGCCGCGCGGTCCTGGTCCCGGGCGGGGCGACGATCCGGTCGCAGAGCCAGTTGGCGACGTACCAGAGCAGCGCCAGCAGGGCGAACACATTGGCCGGGGTGCCCACCCCGCCGAGCGCGGGCAGGGCCAGGTCGGAGGGGATGAAGAAGGCCAGCGCCATGTAGACGGTGAGGATCGCGGTGGCGTCCCGCGGCTTGCCGAAGAAGCCGCGCTGGGCCCGCTTGAGCGGCCAGGGGTTGATCCTGGCCCCGAAGAAGGGCCGGCGGCGGCGGGCCAGCATCAGGCTCTCGAACACGAAGCAGAGCATGAATCCGCCGGTGATCCCGACCACGACCACGCCGACGACGTCCTGGATCTTGGTCTTGGACTGCGACACCGGGGTCTGCGGCAGCACCACGGGCGTCGTCTGCACCAGGTAGGCCGGTGCGATGTCGGCCGCCGTCTGCAGTGCCTTGAGCTGGTCCCCGGCGAAGGTGGTGAAGGTGTTGGTCTCCTTGAGCACCTTGGCCCGGTCGTGCCCGGTGACGGTCAGCGTCAGCAGCGGCCCGGAGGTGTTCGCGGCGAAGTCCACCGTGTAGACGTCGGTGACGCCGAGGCCCTGCAGGTTCTTCGCCGCGTCGCTCGACTCCAGGGTCCTGATCAGCACGTCCGCGGTCACCACCAGCGAGCCGCCGGCGTTGGAGATCGGGTTGCCGTAGGTGGGGGCGAGCTTGGCGACGGCGGTGGAGTCCAGCAGCGCGACCGAGCTCTCCGACTGGTAGGACAGCGGCACGGTGCGGAACAGGTAGGCGCCCGCGACCAGGCTGAGCACGGTGATCGGCAGCATGAAGTACCAGCGCCTGCGCAGGACGGCGATGATCTCACTCAGGCTCACGCGTACTCCCCCGGTTTCGATGTACCTGACCGCTCCCCCTGGAACCCCGGGCCAGCATAGGCTGCGACCAGGCCGTACCGGTACCGAGGGAAGGAAGCCCAGTGTCGCCTGCCGAACTGGTCCGCGCACTGCTCCGACGCTGGTACGTGCTGGCGGTCGCACTGCTGCTGACCATGGCCGGCTGCTACCACGTGCTGCGGCCCACCCAGCTCTATCTCAGCTCGGCGGTGGTGGTGCTGAAGCCGCCGGTCACCGGCAACCAGCCGAACCAGTTCGCCAATCTGCAGCCGACCCTGGCCGCGGTCTCCTACGCGGTGCTCCAGCAGCTGGAATCCCCGGCCGGGGAGCAGGAGTTGGCGGCCGCGGGGGTGCACGGGACGTACCACCTGGTGCCGCGCAACAGCGGCACCAGCGCCACCCCGCACTATCTGATCCCCACCGTCCAGGTGCAGTCGGAGCTGACCGACCCGGACGCGGCGAACAGCACCGTGCAGCGGATCATCACCCTCTACACCGCGCATGTGCAGGCGCTGCAGACGGACCACCGGATCGCCAACGCGTCGATGATGAGCGTGGACGTGCTGGTGCCGCCCAGCGCCCTCGCCGTGCACGGCACCAAGAGCCGCGGGCTGGCCGGCACCCTGCTGCTGGGCGGGGCGGGCGGGGTGCTGGCGGCGCTGTGGACCGACCGGCTGCTGCTCGGCCGGCAGCGGAAGCGCGAGTTGACGGAACATCAGATGCCGCGCCGGTCCCAGGACTTCCACCAGAACCACTCCCTGGCCCGCTCCACCACCGCGGAGAGCACCAGCGGCTGAAGGTAGGGCATGGTCCTGGCGCCGATCCGCTGCCGCAGCCGCAGCGCCCGGTACTCCGGCAGCGCCCGGAAGCCCTCAGGGAGGCAGTCCTCGGCGAAGGCCAGCAGTTCCTCCACCGGGACCAGCCCGGTGCGGCCCCGGTCGTAGGCCCGGTAGGCGCGGCGCAGCGCGAAGCGGGCCAGCTTGGTGTGCACCGCGGTCGACAGCTGCTCGGCCCGGGGCAGCCGGTCGCCGCACTTGGCGAGCACCGACTCGAAGGCGATCCGGCGCTGCCGCAGGTCGTCCAGCTGGCCGCCGAAGTCGGTGGTGGACATGTTGTTGCCGTGCACCCGGTAGAACGCCTGGTCGGCGCCCTGGATGTAGCCGACGTCGGCGTGCGCGGCCAGCCGCATCCACATCTCGATGTCGCCGGCGTGCGGCAGCGCGGGGTCGTAGCCGCCGACGGTGCGCTGCAGGCTGGTCCTGACCACCACCTCGGGCGAGGTGATGCAGCCGGTGGCCTCGCCGAAGCGCCGTTCCAGCCACCACTGGCCCGGGTAGACCACGGAGCCGGTGCTGCTGGTGCGGGCGGCGGGCAGCGGGCCGCCGTGCTGGAACCGCAGCGGCCGTCCGTAGGCGAAGCCGACCTCGGGGTGCGCGTCCAGCAGCGCGGCGGCGCGCACCAGCGCGCCGGGGACCAGCCGGTCGTCGGCCGAGAGCAGCGCGACATAGTCGGTGTCGGCCCACTCCAGCAGGCCCTCGTTGTAGGTGGCGATGTGCCCCTGGTTGGTCTCGTGCACCCGGACCTCGATCCGGGGGTCGCCGGCGGCCAGTTTACGGGCCACCTCGGCCGAGTCGTCGGGTGAGGCGTCGTCGATGATCAGCACCCTCACGTCCAGGCCCGGCTGTTCGTCCAGGACGCTGCGGACGCAGTCCTCCAGGAAGTGGCCGTACTTGTAGCAGGGGATCACGACGCTGAGGGTGCTCATCGGTGTGTGGAGCCAATCCCCGGTCGGCCCGCGGGGGAGGCGGCCCGGTGCTGCCGGGCCGCCTCCCCCTGGACCGCACCGGTGGGTGCGGGTGGAAACCGGATGGTGCGGGTGGTGCTGGCGGTGTCAGTCCCGGCGGACCGGGGTCCACACCGAGGTCGGCCTGACCAGCGGACCGAGGTCCGCGGGGCTGGTCGGCTTCAGGTTGGAGCTGCTGGTCAGGGTCCAGGTGTGGGCCTTGACCGCGTGGCCGCGGGTGTCCTTGGCCGTGATGGTGATCTTGTACTTGGCCCCGTAGGGCATCGGGGCGGACAGTCGGAACGTCGCCTTGTGGGTGCGCTTGTCGTAGGAGATGACGGCCGGGACCGGCGCTCCCGCACCCGACTCGCTGCTGACGTGGCCCACCAGGGTGGTGACCGTCGCCTTGACCGTGAGCGGGTTGGTGTTGCTCGGCAGCGTCACCGTCAGCGGGCGGGCCTCGGCGAGCGACTGCTTGGCGGTCGCCCCCTCGGTCAGCGGCTGCGACTGCGGGGAGGGCGCGGTCGTGGTGATGATCGGAGCGACCCAGTAGTTCGCCGAACCGGACGAGCCGGTCGGGAAGGCGGAGGTGGACCCGTACGCGTACAGGCCGTTGGATCCGCCGCTCCCGTCAGCGGGTGCGGTCAGCGGGTAGGACTGGTGCGCCCCGCCGAAGTAGCCGCCGTCGACGGCGTAGTTGCCGTTCGGCGCGTGGTACGAGGCCACATAGGAGGTACCGGCGGTGATCGCCACCGGGGTGCTGAAGGTGAGCGTCTGCCACCCGCTGGCGCTCTCGCCGCTGAAGGTGCCGGTGGCGAGCAGCGTGCCACTGGACGACCAGAGGTTGCCGGAGTGCGTCCCGGTGTTGCCGGTGCCCTTGTAGAAGGTGACTCCGGAGACCCAGCCGTCCACGGCCGACTGGAACCTGACGCCGAGTTCCAGCGAGTTGGCGTCGGCGGTCACGTCGGGCGTGCTCGGCACGGTGGTGCCGGGCCACAGGGTGCACGGGCAGGTGACCGCCGGCGGGGTCGCGCTGGTGGTGAACGACCAGGTGGTCGGTGCCGCCATCGCGTTGCCCCACAGGTCGGACGTCTGGATCGACGCCGTGTAGGTGCTGTTCAGCGCCAGTTCGGTGGACGGCGTGAAGGTGGCCGTCTTGCCGATGCTGACCACCGTGCTGCCGGGCACCGTGACGCCGTTGGCGTCCTTGAGGGTGAAGGTCAGCGTGGTGCTGTCGATGCCCTCGTTGAAGGTCGCCGACACCGGCGCGGTGATCGCGACACCGGTGGCGCCGGCCGCCGGGGTCTTGGTGGTCACCGACGGCGGGGTGGTACTGGCCGCCGAGGTGTCCAGGACCGCGTCCACCCAGTAGTTGCTGCCCGAGGACTGCGAGGACGGGAAGCCGCCGCCCGAACCGTAGTGGTAGACGCCGTTGCCGCCGTCGGTCCCGGACTGCAGCGCCGTCAGCGGGGCCAGCCCCGCGGCGCTGTTGGTGAAGTAGCCGCCGTCGTAGGAGTAGCCGCCGTTGGGGGCGTAGTACGAGGCGACATAGGTGGTGTTGGCCTTGATCGGCACCGGCGAGTCGAAGTTCAGCTGCTGCCAGCCGGACGCGGTCTCATTGCTGAAGGTGCCGGTCGCGAGCAGGGTGCCGGTGCTGCTCCACAGGCTCCCGGTGTGGGTGCCGGTGTTGGCCGCCGACTTGTAGAAGCGGACGCCGGTGATGGAACCGGGCACGCTGCTGCGGATCTTGACGCCCAGTTCGATCTGGCTGCCGTCACCGCCGTTGATGGTGCCGGGCACGGTCGAGGCCGCCCAGACCGAGCAGGGGCACTGCTGGCCGCCGACGGTGACCGGGATCGAGGTGACCGCGCCGATGTTGACGCTGTCGTCCACGGCCCTGACCTTGATGGACGCCGGACCCGTGGTGGTCGGGGTCCAGTTGTAGGTCCAGGAGTTCAGGCCGGTGGCGGCGTTCCAGGTGGTGCCGCCGTCGGTGGAGACCTCCACCCGGGCCACCACGCCGCCGCCGGTGTCGGCCGCGGTGCCGCTGATGGTGATCTGGTGCGCGGCGGCGAGGGTGGCGTTGGCGGCGGGGCTGCTGACGGTGACCGTCGGCCCGGTGGTGTCGGTGGAGGCCGTCGCGGCAACCAGACCCGACTGCAGGGTCTTCGGCTGGATGCCCATGTCGGCGATGATGTTGACGGTCGCCTGCTGCATCCGCTTGTCCACGGTGACCACGGCGTCGGCCGGGTCACTGGTCGGGACGTTGGTCAGGCCCCAGGACCACTGCACCGTGCCGGAGCCGAAGACCAGGGCGTGCGAGGTCGGGTCCCGGAACTCGACCAGGCTGTGGGTCGCGGTGCCGGAGCCGTAGATGTTGCCGTAGTCCATCCGGTAGAGGCCGTCGGGGACGGTCACCGTGGTGGACGACAGGTCGATCTCACCGGTGGGTCTGGTGCTGTTGGCGAGGTCGCTGTCCCACTCGTAGCCGAGCGTCCCGGTCGGGAAGGTCGCGGTCTGACTCGATGTCAGGTTGGCGATGGTGGTGTTGCGCCAGATCCGGTTCTTGCCGAAGGAGCCGGGCACGGTGATCGCGTCGGCGCGGTAGCCGTTGATCTGGAACAGCGATCCGGTGAGGATGTTCTGCGGTTGGAACACCCCGGTCTTGGCCTGGCTGCCCGGGTCCAGGAAGGCCCCGGTCCAGGCGCTGCTCGGGTCGGGTATGCCGTCCGGGGCCGGGAGTTCGAGCTTGGTCTCCTTGTAGCTGGCCATGGTCCGGTTGGCGGTGTTGGTGCCGTCGATGCTCGGCGCCAGCCTGGTCTCCCAGGAGACCTCGTTGCCGCTGAAGAAGGACTCGTTCACCCCGGCCTGTCTGGCCACCAGCGCGTTGTGGAACTGGTCCGAGGTCCAGTACTCGTCATGGCCCGAGGACATGAACATCTTGTGGTTGAGCAGGTCGGAGCCCCTGGTCGAGGTATCCACCCCGGACAGATAGCTGACGTCGTACCCGTTCTGTTCCAGCCAGGAGATCATCTCGAACTCGGAGCCGTAGACGCCGTTGTCCCCGCCGATGTCCAGCGGGCGGTTGTAGCTGACCTGGTAGGCGCGCCCGTCCGGAGCCGGTCCGGCGCCCTGGTAGAGGCTCTGGCCGCCCCACATGTTGTAGGCCTGCCAGGTCTCGTCGTCGGTCTGCACCACGATGTCGGAGTGGCTGCCGTCGTCGCGGACCACGAACGGGTAGGGCATCACGCCGTTGCCGTCGGTCTGGTCGAAGTTCGCGATGTACAGGCCGGAGACGGCGTCGCTCGGCACGGTCCAGCTCGCGGTGACCGGCCAGCTGCCGCAGTCCACCAGTCCGGTGGTGTTGCTGGCGCAGTTCAGCGGCTTGCCGTCCGGGACACCGTCGTTGACGACGGTGTCGATCGGGCTGCCGGCCGTGCCGTTCTTGGTGAAGTTGGCCGGGTAGGTCGCGGAGGCCTGGGCCGAGGTCGACATCTCCCGCCCGCCGTCACCGCCGTAGTAGCCGAGCCGGTAGATCTCGACGTGGTACGGGGTCGGCGACTGGATCTTGAACTGGACGGTGTCGCCCGCCTGGACGCTCTCCTGGGTCGAGAAGCCCTGGACATTGCCGTAGGCGTTGGGTGAGAACCAGTCCGACATCGGCGAGCCGGCCTTGGAGTTCTCGCAGACGATGGGGTTGCTGCCGGTCCCGCAGGGGTCGGCGGAGGCCGTGGAGGCCCAGGTCATCGGGAGTACCGCTGTCAACAAAGCCACCACCAGGGCGAAGAATCCGCCCTGCAGGAGTCTGTTCCGTCTGTGCATTTTCTCTATACCTCTCACATGGTGCGACGCCGTCCCGGTGAAGCGGGACGGGTGGTGCTCAGTCAGTCAGCCGAGGGCGGAGGCCAGGGCCTCCACGACCTGCTGCTGCTGGTCCGCGGTGATCTGCGGGAACAGCGGAAGCGAGAGCATCCGGTCCGCGGCTTCCTCGGCGTGCGGGAAGTCCCCGCGGCGGTGGCCGAGGTGCGCGAACGCGGGAGTGAGGTGGACGGCCGCCGGGTAGTGCACGCCCGCGCCGATACCGGCCGCGTTGAGGGCGGCCACGACCTGGTCCCGCTCGGCGGCGCCGATCCGGACCACGTACAGATGCCAGACATGGACATTGCCCTCGGCGGTGACCGGCAGCAGCACTCGTCCGGCGGCGGCCAGATCGGCCAGCAGCGCGTCGTAGCGGGCGGCGGCGGCACGGCGGGCGGCGTTGCCCTCGGCGAGCCGGGCCAGCTTGGCCCGCAGCACCACGGCCTGCAGCCCGTCCAGCCGGCTGTTGAACCCGGCCACGTCATGGCGGTACTTGGCCACGCCGCCGTGGTTGGCGAGCGCCCGGAGCAGCCCGGCCTGCTCCTCGTCGTCGGTCAGCACCGCGCCGGCGTCGCCGTAGGCGCCGAGGTTCTTGCCCGGGTAGAAGCTGGTGGCCGCGATGCCGCCGCTGCCCGCGGTCCGGCCGAACCGGGTCGCGCCCTGGCTCTGCGCGCCGTCCTCGACCACCGCGACCCGGTCCGGGAGCTCGGCCAGCAGCTCCTCCACCGCGGCCGACTGGCCGTAGAGGTGCACCGGGACCACCGCGCGGGTGGCGCCGCCGACCGCCTTCACCGCCTGTCGCGGGTCGATCAGCAGGCTGTCCGGGAAGCAGTCGACCAGCACCGGGCGGGCGCCGATCCGGGCCACCGCGCCGGCCGTGGCGATGAAGGTGTTGGCGGGCAGCACGACCTCGTCGCCGACGCCGACCCCGCTCGCGCGCAGCGCCAGCTCCAGCGCGTCGGTGCCGTTGGCGACCCCGACGCAGTGCGCGACGCCGGCGAACTCGGCGTACTCGCGCTCGAACTCCCTGACCTCCTCGCCGCCGATGAACGCGGTGTTGGCGAGGACCCGGTCGAACCCGGCCCGCACCTCCTCGGCCACCTCGGCGTGGGCCGCCTTGAGGTCCACAAGCGGAATCTGGCTCATCTGACGACATCCCCCAACGTTTCGGTTATCTGTGCGATCTCAGCCAGCGCCGGGGCCCCCGCCGCGCGCAGCGGGCGGGCCGGGCTGCCGACCCAGACCTCCCCCTGCGGGACGTCCCCCAGCACCAGGCTCCCGGTGCCGACCAGCGACCAGGCGCCGACCTCCGCGTACTCACGGACCAGCGCCCCCGCGCCCACATAGGCGCCCCGCCGGATCCGCACTCCCCCGCCGAGCCTGACCCCCGAGGCGATGGTGGCGAAGTCCTCCACCACGTCGTCATGGGTCAGCACCACCTGCGGCATCACCGCGACATGCGCCCCCACCCGGACCCCGGCGGTCAGCACGGCCTGCGCCAGCAGCACCGACCCGGGGCCGACGGTCGAGCTGGCCGAGACCACCGCGGTCGGATGGACCACGGTGGCGTAGCGCTCCCCCGGCAGGCCGAGCCTGCGCACCAGCCGGGCCCGTCCGGCGTAGTCCCTGGGACTGCCGACGCAGATCACCGCCTGGGTGGCGGAAGGCAGTTGGTGGACCAGGTCGCAGCCGCCGAGCACGGCCGCGCCGTCCACCTTGCCGCCGTGCAGCTCGGGGTCGTCGTCCAGGTGGCCGAGCAGCTCCCAGCGCCCGGGGCGGCCCCGGGCCGCGTCCGAGGCGTTGGCGTCCAGGACCGCCTGGGCGGTCTCCCGGGCGAAGCCGCCCGCGCCGACGATCACCAGCGGGGTGCTCATGTGCGGCCCGCCTGGGCGCGGAGCACCGCCACGACCCGGTCCTGCTGGGCGTCGGTCATGGTGTGGAACAGCGGCAGGATCAGCGAGTCGCGGCTGATCCGCTCGGTGACCGGCAGCGCCGCCGCCGGGTGGCCCTGGTAGGCGGGCTCCAGGTGCGAGGCCATGATCCCGCGCCGGGCCGAGATCCCGGCGGCGGCGAGCGCCGCCAGCAGCTCGTCCCGGCCGACCGGGAAGTCCGGGTCGGGGAGCACCCAGTAGGACTGGAAGTTGCCCTGCCCGTACGCCGGGTCGCGGACCGGGGTGAGCCCGGGGACGTCCTGCAGCAGCGCGTCGTAGCGGGCGGCCAGGGCCCGGCGGCGGCCGACGATCTGGTCCAGCTTGCCGAGCTGGACCAGGCCGATCGCGGCCTGGATGTCGGTCATCCGGTAGTTGTAGCCGACCTCGAGGTAGCTCTCCAGGATCGGCTTGTCGCTCGCGTGGCGCTGCGCGGCGGAGGCGTTCATCCCGTGCTCGCGCAGCCGGCGCAGCCGGACCGCCCACGCGGCGTCGTCGGTGGTGATCATGCCGCCCTCGCCGGTGGTGATCACCTTGCGGGGGTGGAAGGACCAGGCCGCGAGCAGCGCGCCGTGGCCGACCGACTTGCCGCCCACGGTGGAGCCGATGGCGCAGGCCGCGTCCTCGACCAGGGCCAGGTCCCAGTCCGCGCAGGCCGCCCGGAGCGCGTCCACGTCGGCCGGGACGCCGCCCTGGTGGACCACGATGACGGCCTTGCTGCGCGGGGTCCTGACCGCGTCCACGGTGGCGGCGGTCAGATTGCCGGTGGCGGTCTCGACATCGGCGAACACCGGCTCGGCCCCGACATAGCGGACCGCGTTGGCGGTGGCGATGAAGGACAGCGAGGGCACGATCACCTCGTCGCCGGGCCCCAGGTCCAGCGCGACCAGGGCCAGGTGCAGCGCGGTGGTGCAGGAGCTGACCGCGATGCCGTGCTCGGCGCCGACCCGCTCGGCGAAGGCGCGTTCGAACGCGGCGACCCGCGGGCCCTGGGCGACCCAGCCGGACAGCACCGCGTCGGAGGCCGCCGCGGCCTCCTCCTCGCCCAGCCAGGGGATCATCACCGGGACCCGGTCCAGCTGTTCGGCGCTCGGTGCGGCGCTCATCCCTGGACCCCCACCGCTGCCGCCAGGGCCGCGTCGGTCTCGCGCTCGCCGCGCCACCAGGCCACCAGGTCGCGCAGACCGGTCTCCAGGTCGATCTCGGCGGTGAAACCGAGCCGCTCGATCGCCTGCGAGGTGTCGGCGAGCCGTCGGGTCACCCCGTTCACCGCGCGGGCCGGGCCGTGCACCGGGAGCAGATCCGAGTCCATCGCCCGGAGCAGCCCCAGCGCGAGGTCGCGCAGGCTGGTCTCACTGCCGCTGGCGACGTTGAAGACCTCGTCGGTCAGGTCCGACTCGGCGGCCAGCAGATTGGCCCGGGCGATGTCCCTGACGTCGACGAAGTCCATGGTCTGGGTGCCGTCGCCGAGGATCAGCGGCGGCTCGCCGGCCACGATCCGCTCCATCCAGCGGATCAGCACCTCGGTGTAGAGGCCGTGGATGTCCATCCGCGGCCCGTAGACGTTGAAGTAGCGCAGCGCCACGTAGTCGAGCCCGTACATGGAGTGGAAGCTGCGCAGCACGCCCTCGTTGAACGCCTTCGCGGCGCCGTAGAAGGTGTCGTTGTTGTACGGGTGGTGCCGCTCGGTGGTGGGGAACTGCTCGGCCAGGCCGTAGACCGAGGCCGAGGAGGAGGCGATCACCTTGCCCACCCCGGCCTGGGCCGCCGCCTCCACCACGTTGAAGGTGCCGTCGACCATGACCTCGTTGGCCAGCCGGGGCTCCTCGGCGCACTGGGTGATCCGGATCGCGGCGAGGTGGAACACCAGGTCCGCGCCCTCGGTGACCTTCCGCACGGTGGCGGCGTCGCGGATGTCGCCCTCGACCACCTCGACCAGGCCGCTCGGCAGGGCGGTGGCCAGGTTGGCCATCCGCCCCCGGACGAAGTTGTCGAGCACGGTGATCTCGCCCGCCCCGGCTCCGACCAGCAGGTCCACCAGATTGGAGCCGATGGTGCCGGCGCCCCCGGTGACCAGGATCTTCTTTCCTCGTACGCTGCTCAACTCTGTTCCCCTACTTGCTCGTTCATGGTTACCAGGTTCGGAGGGGACGGTCAGTGACCGGCCCGCAGGCCGACCACCGCGCCCTTGAACTCCAGGCTGCGCGACGCCGCCTCCAGGATGTCCAGCACCCGCAGCCCGGCCCGGCCGTCGGTGAGCGCCGGGCGGCCCTCGCGGATCGCCCCGGCGAACTCGTCGACCATGCTGCGCAGCGCTTCCTTCTCGCCGATCGCGGGCGCGACCATGTCGCCGGTGCGGTAGGAGACCAGCATGTCCCGGCGCTCGTCGGCGCCTATCTCCTGCGGCGCGGACAGGTCCACCCCGCGGTCGAAGACCGCGACCCGCTGGGCCGGGTTGAGGTCGTCCCAGATCAGGGTGCGCTTGGCCCCGCCGACCATGGTGGTGCGCACCTTGGTCGGCGACAGCCAGTTCACATGGACGTGGGCGATCGCCCCGGTGTTGAGCTGCAGCGTCAGATAGGCCACGCAGGCCTGTCCGGCGCCGATCGGGTCGGCCCCGTGGGCGGCCACGGCGACCGGGACCACGTGCTCGGGCAGGATGAAGTCCAGGATCGACAGGTCGTGCGGGGCCAGGTCCCACATCACGTCGATGTCCTTCTGGACCAGGCCCAGGTTGATCCGGACCGAGTCCACGAAGTGGATCTCGCCCAGCTCGCCGGAGCGGATCATCCCGCGGATGGCGCTCACCGCCGGGGTGTAGCAGTAGGTGTGGTCGCACATCAGGGTGAGCCCGCGCTCCTCGGCCTCGGCGACCAGCCGGACCCCGTCCGCGTACGTCGCCGCCAGCGGCTTCTCCACCAGGACGTGCTTCCCGGCGCGCAGCGCGGCCAGCGCCACGTCCAGGTGCGTCCCGGCCGGGGTGGCCACGGCCACGGCGTGCACCGAGGGGTCGGCCAGGACCGCCGCGTAGTCGGCGGTGGCCTGGACCGTGGAGTAGCGGCCGAGCACCCGCTGCGCGCGCTCGACGTCCAGGTCGCAGAGCCAGCGCAGCCGGAACTCCGGGCTGGACTGGAAATTGCGGACCAGGTTCGGGCCCCAGTAGCCGGCGCCGACGACGGCGACGCCCAGGGGTTCCGCGCTGGATTCAGTCACGGTGGTGGTTCCTTTCACTGTGTGCAGGTCACGTGTGCTCGATGACGTCGCGTCAGGCCGACGGATTCAGGACGGGATTCAGTACGCCCCGGTGCCGCGCACCACGGCGGGCGCGGTTTTCAGCAGGATCGCCACGTCCATCCCCATCGACCAGTTCTCCACATAGCCGAGGTCCAGCCGGACCGCCTCGTCCCAGGGCAGGTCGGAGCGGCCGCTGACCTGCCAGAGGCCGGTGAGCCCCGGCTTGACCAGGAGTCTGCGGCGTACCTCGGAGGTGTACGCGCTGACCTCCTCGGGCAGCGGCGGACGCGGGCCGACCAGCGACATGTCGCCGTTCAGCACATTGATCAACTGCGGCAGCTCGTCCAGCGAGTAGCGGCGCAGGACAGCCCCGACCCGGGTGATCCGGGGGTCCTCCTTCATCTTGAACAGCAGGCCGTCGCTGTTCTCGTTGAGGTGGGCCAGCTCCTCCTTGAAGGCTTCCGCGTCCTCCTGCATGGTGCGGAACTTCAGCATCGTGAACTGGTTGCCGTTGCGCCCCACCCGCAGCTGCCGGAACAGCACCGGACCCGGGCTGTCCAGCCGGACCCGCAGCGCGACCACCAGCAGCAGCGGGGCGAGCAGCAGCAGCAGCAGCCCGGCCACGGTGCGGTCCAGGATCTCCTTGGGCAACCGCCGGGTCTTCGACAGGACCGGCGCCCGCATGTGCACCATCGGCACGTCGCAGGGCCGGGCCACCAGCCGCGAGGCGGCCACGTCGGCGATCATCGGGGCGAGCAGGAAGTCGGCGCCCTCGGCGGCGGCGATCCAGGACAGCCGGCGCAGCACGGTGGAGTCGATCTCCGGGGCGGGCAGCACCAGCACGGTGTTGCTGCCGGTGGTGTGGATCACCCCGGGCACGTCCTCCAGGCCGCCGCGGACCGGGATGCCCAGCATGCTGACCGCCGCGGAGTTCACCGGGTCGGTCAGGCAGACCCCGGTGACCTGCAACTCCTGGGTGGCGCCCCGGCGCAGGGCCTTCACCAGCTCGATGATGCTGTGCGAGGGCCCGACCAGCAGCGCGGTGCTGCGGTCCCGGTCGCTGGCCCAGCGGCGGTGCAGCCGGCGGCGCAGCATGAAGCGGCCGGCGAGCGCGATCAGGGCGGCCGGGGCCACCGCGATCATCATGTCGTGGAAGAGTTCGTGGTCGTGCGCGAACCACCAGTAGGCGCAGGCGGCGATGGCCGGCAGCGCGACCGCGCCCCGCAGCACCCGCCGGTACTCCTCGGTCCCCAGGCCGAGAGCACTGCGGTCGTAGGCGCGGTAGGCGCACATGGCGAGGATCCAGGCAGGCGGCAGTGCCAGCGCGACCGACCAGCGGCCGTAGGCGCCGTGGATCACAAAGGCGGCGACGGCGGCCGCGAGCGCGTCCGCGATCAGTAGGACGGCACGGTACTTCCGCTCCCAACCTCGTCTGCGGACCCCTAGGGTCCGGTGTCGTGCGACATAACGCTCATGCGTGACCGGCTCAATGGTCATGGGAACCCCCCCACAACGGTGCTCGGCGCACCCCCGTACGACCCCCCGAACCCAAAGCCGCCTGCCCGTATGCCCTTTGACCAGCGGCGATAGGGGTGGTGTGGATGGACACCGGACGTTCCACGTGAGTACTTGGCTCTTACACCTCGAGTGAACGGACCGACCACCGACTGCTTGATGTGCCCCCCGCAGTCCGAGGCCTGCTCATTCGCTCCGCGCTGTTCCTGACCTGTCCCAAGGGTGCTGGCAACTGGACAACGCTCATTACCGTACCGATGACCAATCGGTACGTTCGGGCTAACTCTCCGAATCGGCTGAAACAGCATCCCTGGGAGGACTCCGGTCCGGACTGCCCCATAGTTGTGATGAATTTGTGATGGTCGAGTGAATTTGCCGCTCAAACCAGCCTTCCGGCGTTCAATCTAGAGCACAGAAGGGTAGCTCGGGAACATTTGGGCGAAACAGTCGGCATCATCCCCATCCCTAACGTCATACTGCCCAGGTGACGAGCATTGTGATCCCTGCTCACAACGAGGGACAAGTCATCGGCAGGCTCCTCGACTCCCTTCTGGGCGGGGAATCCCCCGACGAGATCGACATCGTGGTCGTCTGCAACGGCTGCACCGACGAAACCGCGCAGGTCGCAGCCCTGCGCGGGGCCGGCGTACGGGTGGTGGAGAGCCCGGTCCCCTCCAAGCACGCGGCACTGCGGCTCGGTGACGAGCACGCCCGCGGCTTCCCCCGGCTCTATGTGGACGCGGACGTGGTGATCACCGCGGCCGACGTTCATGCGCTCACCGCCGCGCTGACGGATCCCTCCGCCCGGCCCGCGCCGGACGGTTCCGCAGACGTGCTGGCCACAGCCCCGGAGCGGGAACTTCCGCTGGCCGGCTGCTCCTGGCGGGTCCGCGCCTACTACCAGGTCTGGCAGCAACTTCCGGCCGTACGCGAAGGGTTGTTCGGGCGCGGGGTGATCGCCGTGTCCGAGGCCGGGCACAAGCGGCTGGCCGCCCTGCCGCCGCTGATGGCGGACGACCTCGCCGCCTCGCTCGCCTTCGCCCCGGACGAGCGCCGGGTGGTCCGCAGCGCGCGCGTCGTGGTCCACCCGCCGCGCACCTGGAGCGACCTGATCCGGCGCCGGGTCCGGGCCGCTACGTCCACGACCCAACTGGAACAGCAGCAGCAGCCAGCCACCGACGGCACACCCGTACCCAGCGCCCGGACCAGCAAATCCGACCTGGTCACACTGCTCAAGGCCGAGCCAAGGCTCTTTCCGGCCGTCCTGGTCTTTCTCGCCGCGGCGGTCGTCGCCCGGCGGAAGTCCAGAAAGGCGGTCAGCACACAGGACTTCGGCACCTGGCTCCGGGACGAGAGCAGCCGGCAGGGCTGAGTCCGGGCGAACAAGCATCTACAGTGTCCGCAGCAAGGTGAGAAGGGGGGCCCCTCACGATGTACCTCGCGGACCGCGCCGCTCCGGCGAAAACCTCAGAAAAGACAGAGACCACAGCAAAACGGCCGGGCCTCGGCCTCGGCCGCACGGTCGGCTCGACCGTGCTCGCGCTGGGCGCGGTCAGTCTGATCACCGACGTCTCCTCGGAGATGGTCACCGCCGTCCTGCCGCTCTACCTGGTGGTCGGGCTGGGCCTCAGCCCGCTCGGCTTCGGGGTGCTGGACGGCGTCTACAACGGGGTCAGCGCGCTGGTGCAACTGCTCGGCGGACACCTCGCCGACCGGGTGCGCAACCACAAACTGATCGCCGGGATCGGCTACGGCCTGTCCGCGCTGTGCAAGCCGCTGCTGATGCTGGTCCACTCGCTCGGCCCGCTCGGCGCGGTGCTCGCGCTCGAACGCACCGGCAAGGGTCTGCGCACCTCCCCGCGCGACGCGCTGATCTCGCTGTCCACCGCGCCCGAGCACCGGGGCCGGGCCTTCGGGGTGCACCGGGCCATGGACACCACCGGCGCGGTGCTCGGCCCCATCGCCGCCTTTCTGATCCTGCGCGCGGCGACCGACGGCTACGACGCGGTGTTCGGCGTCAGCGCCTGCGTGGCCGTGCTCGGCGTGCTGGTGCTGGTGCTGTTCGTACCGGGGAAGCAGCCCGAAGCCGCGTCCACCCCCGTCAAGAAGGTCGACCTGCGCGAGGCGCTCACCCTGCTCCGGCTGCCGCGGCTGCGCGCCCTCACCGGCTGCGCCGCGCTGCTCGGCCTCACCACCGTCAGCGACGCCTTCGTCTACCTGCTGCTGCAGCACCGGATCGGCATCGGCGAGCAGTGGTTCCCGCTGCTGCCGCTGGGCACCGCCAGCGTCTTCCTGCTGCTCGCGGTCCCGCTCGGGGTGCTCGCGGACAAGATCGGCCGGCGGGTGGTGTTCCTGGCCGGGCACGCCGGGCTGCTGGTCGCCTACGCCCTGCTGCTGTGGACCCCGCACACCCCGGTGCTCCCCTACCTGGTGCTCGGACTGCACGGCGTGTTCTACGCCGCCACCGACGGGGTGCTCCCGGCCGCGGTCGCCGACGTCGTCCCGGAGCAGCTGCGCGGCAGCGGCCTCGCCCTGGTCGGCACCGGGCAGGCGCTCGCCCGCTTCCTCTGCTCGCTGGCCTTCGGCGCGGCCTGGACGGTGTGGGGCGACGGCCCGGCGCTGGCCGGCTCCGCGGTCGGCCTGCTCTGCTGCGCGGTGGTTGCCGGCTTTGTGCTGCGGCCCAACGCCGCGGCGCGATCCAACGACGGGACCCCACCAGCAAGGACCGCCTCATGACTCCGCTCCGCCGCCTGCTGATCCTCGCGGTGGCGGTGCTGCTGCTGGCGGGCCTGGGCACCGGTCTGGTGCTGCACGCCGCCTCCCGCGCCGCCGGGAAGACCCAGCCCCAGGCGGGCGGCCCCAGCATCGCCGCCGGGCCGGTGACGCTGGCCCAGCCGGGAAGGCTGCTCTTCGTCAACGCGGCCAGGGGCCCGCACCTGGACGAACTGGTCTCGGTCCCGGCCTCCCCCGGCGGTGTGCCGACCGCGGGCGCCGCCCGGACCGCCTCGGGGGTGAAGTGCCTGCGCTTCTACACCGCCGCCGGCACCGGGGTCTGCCTGCAGTCCGTCCCCGGCGCGCTCACCCCGACCAACCGCGCGGTGATCCTGGACGCCGAGCTGCACACCCTGCACACCTTCCCGCTGGCGGGCACCCCCAGCCGGGCCCGGGTCTCCCCCAGCGGCCACTTCGCCGCCTGGACCGTCTTCGTCGGCGGGGAGTCCTACGGCGCGGCCTTCTTCTCCACCCGCACCTCGATCGTGGACACCCGCACCTGGCAGCTCATCCCCAGCCTGGAGACCTTCGACATCACCCTGGACGGCAAGCCGTACCACAATGTCGACATCAACTTCTGGGGCGTCACCTTCGCGGCCGACGACGACACCTTCTACGCCACCCTGGGCACCGGCGGCCACACCTACCTGGTGCGCGGATCCCTCTCCCGACACACCGTCACCACGCTGATTCAGAACGTGGAATGCCCCTCGCTCTCGCCCGACGGCACCAGGATCGCCTTCAAGAAGCGGGCCCTGGCCGGGGCCTCGCTGTGGCACGAGTACGTGCTCGACCTGAGCACGCTCAAGGAGACCCCGCTCGCCGAGCACCACAGCGTCGACGACCAGGCCACCTGGCTGGACGACGACACCGTCGCCTACTCGCTGCCCACCCCGGGCGAGACCGGCAGCAACGACCTCTGGTCCGTCCCGGCCGACGGCACCGGCACGCCCCACCTGCTGCTCTCCGGGGCCTTCTCCCCCGCCGCACCGCTGAAGTAAGCCTCAGGCCGGCTCGACGTAGGCCGCGTACTCGGCTCCGTCGTCGCCGACACCGAACTCGATCGGGCGGGGGAACATCGTGCCCGCGCCGGACGCCCGGAGCTCCAGCTCCTCCTCGATCACAGCGCGGGCCCAGGCCCGCAGGCCCTCCGGCAGCAGCTTCACCGAGCCGTCGGTCAGCCGGACATAGGCCGGACGCTCCCCGGTCGCGAACCCGTCCCCGGGGAAGCCGACCGCGGCCACCTCCACGACCAGCCCGCCGCCCTGACCGTCCGATCCGCCCTGCCCGCCCTGCCCGCCCGCGATGCTGGCCGGCAGGTCCAGCATCGCGGCGATGTCCAGCAGCCGCTGCTGCTTGGGCTCCGGTACCGGCTGCCGCTCGCGGCGCGACTTGTTCTGCTTCTGACGACCCATCCCCGGAGCATAGAGCGTGCCCGGGCTTCGCTAGCCTCGCTGCTGTGGCCGTGGGCGCCACTTTCCTTGGCCGAGGGGGACGTTGTGGGGATCACCGAACCTGCCGTACCGGCCCGGGTCGCGGCGGCGCGGCAGCGTGCCGCCGACCTGGGGTTCAGCCTGAGCTGCAGCCCCGAAGTGGGACGGCTGCTCAGCCTGTTCGCCGCCGCCAAGCCCGGCGGGGTCATCGCCGAGAGCGGCACAGGGGCCGGTGTCGGCACCGCCTGGCTGCACAGCGGCCTCGGCCCCGGCGCCCAACTGGTCACCGTGGAGCGGGACGAGAAACTGGCCCGGCTCGCGGCCGAGGGCTTCGCGGACGACCAGCGGGTGCGCGTCCTGACCGGGGACTGGCGGCTGCTCGACCAGTACGCCCCCTTCGACCTCTTCTTCTGCGACGGCGGCGGCAAGCGCGACGACCCGCAGTTGGTGGTCGACCTGCTCGCCCCCGGCGGCGTCCTGGTCCTCGACGACTTCACCCCCTCGTCCGAGTGGCCGCCGCGCTTCCAGGGCGAGGTGGACCAGCTCCGGGTGTTCTATCTGACCCACCCGGAGCTGCGGGCCACCGAGGTGCTCACCACCCCCACCACCTCGGCGGTCGTCGCGGTCCGGGGCGCGTAGCAGGATTCCGTCTACGCTGAGTACGATCATTGCGGAAACCGTCTATGCGGATGGGATGTTGTCGATGAGCAGCGCGGTAGAGCCGGAACCCTGGGAGCCCGTCGCCATCGACACCTCGGTGGCGCACCCGGCCCGGATGTACGACTTCTATTTGGGTGGCAAGGACAACTTCCCGGCGGACCGCGAGGCTGCCGAACGGATCATCGCGACCGGCGCGACCGTCCAGGAGGGGGCCAGGACCAACCGGGCCTTCCTCGGCCGGGCGGTGCGCTATCTGTCGCAGCAGGGGATCACCCAGTTCCTCGACATCGGCACCGGCATTCCCAGCGCGGGCAACACCCATGAGGTCGCCCAGAGCATCAACCCGGCCGCCAAGGTGGTCTACGTCGACAACGACCCGATCGTGCTGACCCACGCCCGGGCGCTGATGGCCGGCCACGGCAAGGGCGCGACCACCGTGGTCCAGGCGGATCTGCGCGACCCGGCCGCGCTGCTGGCGAACCAGCGGGTCAGGGCCGCCCTGGACTTCGACCGGCCGATCGCGCTGATGCTGGTCTCGGTGCTGCACTTCATCACCGAGGACGAGGGCCCGGACGGCATCCTGAAGACCCTCGGCGACGCGCTGCCGGCCGGCAGCCATCTGGTGATCTCGCACGGCACCGGAGACGGCATCGTGGAGCAGCAGCGCCAGGCCGGCCTGGACCACGCCGTCGACGTCTACCGGACCAGTTCCACCGCTGCGCTGACCCTCCGTCCGAAGGCCCGCATCATCGACTTCTTCGACGGCTTCGAGCTGGTGCCGCCCGGCCTGGTCGCGGGCCAGGACTGGCACCCGGACCAGGACACACCTCCGGCGACCATGCTGACGGTGTACGGCGGCGTCGGCCGCAAGGGCTGACGTCGTCCGTCCAGGTTCGATCTGACGGCTGATCAGCGAGTGTCTGATCAGCGATAGGAAGGGCAGCTCCATGGCAGGTTCCGCGCCCAGGTCCGCACTCACCGGCTGGGTCCGCGCCCCGTTCAGCGCGGCCGGGCTGACCCATGACTGCTACGAGAAGGGCGAGGGCCCCGGCGTGGTCCTGGTGCCCGAGGTCCCCGGGCTCACCCCCGAGGTGCTGGGCCTGGCCGACCATCTGGTCGAGCAGGGGTTCACCGTGGTCGTCCCCTCCCCCTTCGGCGTCCCCGGCAAGGACGCCACCGTGGGCTACGCCGCCCGGGTGTTCGCCCGGCTCTGCGTCTCGGCCGAGTTCCGGGCCTTCGCGACCAACGCCGAACGCCCCTTCACGGCGTATCTCCGGGCGCTCGCCCGCGACCTCGCGGCCCGGACCCCCGGCAGCGGCGTCGGACTCATCGGCATGTGCTTCACCGGCGGCTTCGCGCTGGCCGCCGCCGTGGACGACGCGGTGACCGCTCCGGTGCTCAGCCAGCCGGTGCTGCCGGTCCCGCTGAACGCCGCCCGCCGCCGCGACCCGGGCCTCTCCGAGGCGGACCTCGGCCTGGTCGCGGCCAGGACCACCGACGCGGGCCTGTGCCTGCTCGGGCTCCGCTTCAGCGAGGACGCCTCCGCCCCCAGGGCCCGCTTCGCGGTGCTGCGGGAGCGTCTGGGCGACGCCTTCGAGGTGATCGAACTCGACTCCTCCCCCGGCAACAGCACCGGCTTCCGCAAGAGCGCCCACTCCGTGCTCACCACCGAGGTCCGCGACCAGCCGGACCACCCCGCCCTCGCCGCCCGCCGCCGGGTGGTGGAGTTCCTCCACGAACGACTCACCCCGACGGCCTGAGCCCCGTCTGGGTCGGTGGCGGCTTTCGCTACCATCAGCAGGTCCCGGCCGGCCCGGTCGGGCAGGGGGAGGGCGCGACGTGGGGATCTTTCGGCGGGGGCTGCGGCGGGACGGCCCGGACATGCCGCGCGACGGTGAGCTGACCATGCTCTCCGAGGCGGAGGCCGCGCTGCTGCGGGTCCAGGTCCGCGACGCGTTCGCCGAGAGCGGGCTTGAGGTGACGGTGTTCGCGGGGCATGTCACCGACAGCGCCGGACGCGCGTTCGGTCTCGGCAACCTCGCCGCGGTGTGCCACAACGACGACCGGGGCCTGCGGGCCTGGCCGGGCCTCGCCCGCGAGCACGTCACCAAACTGCTGCGCTCGCTCGACGGCCCCGACCCGACCCAGACCCTGCCCCGGCAGCAGTTGCTCGCCCAGCTCTACCCCAGGCTGGTGCCCAGCGAGTCGCTGAACAACCCGCTCTCCTACTCCTACGGACCGCCGCTGACCCCGGGCCTGGTCGAGGTGCTGGCGCTGGACCTGCCGGAGACCGTGCAGATCCTGCCCGAGCACGTGGTCGAGAGCATCGGCAGCCCGGCCGGGCTGCGGGCCCGAGCCCTGCAGAACCTGCGGGAGATGCCGGTGGAGCGGCATGAGGTGATCAAGGAGCAGGACGGGGCCAGGATCGAGGTGCTGATGGGCGACTCCTACTTCGTCGCCAGCCTGGTGCTGATCCTGGACGGGGCCGCCCAGCGCTTCGCCGGCACCCGGCTCGGACCTGACGGCGCCCTGGTCGCCATGCCGTTCCGGCACCAGCTGGCCTTCCACGCCATCCGCGACATGACGGTGATCCCCAGCCTCAACTCGATGGCCCGCTTCGCCGCCACCGGCTTCGAGGAGGCACCGGGCGCGGTCAGCCCGTCCGTCTACTGGTGGCGTCCCGGCGCCCCGCTCACCCGGCTGAGCGAGAAGGACGGCCAGGGCGGGCTGCGGGTCGTGGTCGAGCACGACTTCCAGGAACTCCTGGAACGCCTCGCCGCAGAGCCGCCGAGCGGCTGAGCCGCTGAGCCGCTGGCCTGCCCGGGGGGAATTCGCACGACAGCCGGGGCGGCGAACGGCAGGATGCCGGTCATGAACCGACTGAGCGCCCTCGCGCACCGCGACCACCCCATCGCCTCACCGCTCGCCGACGAGTCCGTCCGCAGACTGCTCGACCGGGCCCTGCGCCGCGGCGACGAGCGGCTGCTCGACCTCGGCTGCGCCGAGGGGGAATGGCTGGGCCGAGCCGTCGACGGCCGTCCCGGCGTCCGGGCGGTGGGGATCGACCTGGACGCCGAGCGCATCGCCGGCGGCCGCGAGAGGTTCGGCGAACGGTTCGGCGAACGGATCGAGCTGCACGTCGGCGACGCCAACGGGTTCAGCTCCCCGCAACCGTTCGACCTGGTGCTGTGCGCGGGCTCCACCCATGCCTTCGGCGGGCTGCTGCCCACCCTGGAGGCCGCGGCCCGGCACCTCGCTCCGGGCGGGACGGTGCTGGTCGGCGAGGGCTTCTGGGAACGCGAGCCCGACCCGGCTACCGTCGAGATCTTCTGCGGCGACGGCGGCTATCCGTACGCCGATCTGGCGACCACCCTCGACAGCGCCGTGGCCCAGGGCTGGACCCCGGTCTACGGGCACGTCAGCACCCCGCACGAGCTGGACGACTACGAGTGGTCCTGGACCGGCAGCCTGTCGCGCTGGGCGCTGGACCACCCCGAGGACCCGGACAGCGCCGAGGCGCTCGCGGTGGCCGCCCAGCACCGTGACGAGTGGCTCAAGAGCTACCGCGGCACCTTCGGCTTCGTCACCGTCCTGCTGCGCCGCACGACGGAGGCCGAGGGCTGACCGGGCCGGCGCCGCATCGCGCGCCGGCGCCGGACCGCGCTCAGGCCAGCAGCGTCTCCCAGTCGGTGACGCCGGCATCGCGGCCGTCGCCCTCGGTCACCACCGGAAGGGCGTCCCAGCCGCCCGGCGCGTCGGGGTCGCCGCGGTGGACCACATAGTGCTGCGGGGCCATCGCGGTGTCCCGGCCGGGGAGCGCGGCCACCACCGTGCGGTGCAGCTCCAGCGGGTCGAGCGGGGCGGCGTCGGAGACCAGGTGCGCGACCAGCCGACCGTCGTCCACCGCCACCTGGGACCGGACGTCGGGGCCGAGCGCCGCGCCGAGCAGCGTGCGGACCGCGTCCAGGTCGATCCAGGAGCCGCCGATCACCTGCCAGTCGCCCTGCCTGACCCCCGGTTCGATGCCGGTCAGCCGACCGATCTCGGCCAGCGGGAGGGGTCCGTCGGCGGCGGCCTTGACCAGGGCGAGCAGCCCGTGGGCGAACTGCTCGGCCTCGGTCCGGTCCAGCACCTGCGGGCAGGCCATCATCACGATCTCCAGGCTGCCGCCGACCCGGAGGATGTTGAACATCAGCCGGGTCGGCACCCGCTCGTCCGGGAACCAGCTGATCTCCGGGTCGGACTGGGCCGGGGGCCGCTCCTCCATCGCCGACTCGGGGATGGTGAGGCTGAGGTCGTTGACCACCACATGGCGGGCGTAGCGGGCCCCGCGCAGATGCGCGATGTCGTCGATCATCCGCCAGACCTGGTCGGCGTCGAAGGTGCTGTGCCAGTACCCGGCCAGGGACGCGGCCTTGGTCCGGCCGATCAGCTTGTCCAGGTCGGTCACCCCCGCGTCCACGGCGAGGAAGGCGTCCTGGGCGAGGGTGCCGATGTAGTCGGCCATGCCCGGCCGGTGCCGGTTGGCGGACAGGGCGGCGATCACCAGGTCGGGCTGGTTCGCCCGGTGCGCCACCAGGGCGGCGAACGCGGCCAGCAGGACCGTGGACGGTGTGGCCCCGGTCCGCTGGGAGGCGGTCTCCAGGTCGACGGCGGCGTTCCTGGAGCGCAGGAACAGGATGGAGTGGGTGTCCGGAGGGCCGCTGATCCTGGAGTCGGCGAACACCGCCTGCGGGCTGGTCCGCAGCACCCGCTCCCAGTGCCGCAGCGAGGTCTTGGCGCGGCGCCGGCCCAGCGCGGACCCCTCGGCGGCGGCGACGTCGATCGGGGTCTTCCCGCTGAACGGGGGCAGTTCCTTGCCGGCCGCCAGCGCCTGCCACTCCTGGACCAGCAGGGCGGTGGACGCGCCGTCCGCCCCGGCGTGGCTGACCACGACGGCCATCAGAGCAGGCTTCCCCTCCCGGGTGACCAGGGTGAAGCGGAGCGGGAAGTCCTCGGCCAGGTCGAACCCCCTGGTGAGGTCGACCCGGCCCAACTCCTCGGTGAAAGAGTAGAGTTCGTCGTCGTCCAGCGGCCCGGACTCGACCGTGGTGACCTGAAACTCGCCCTCGGCGCGCACCTCCTGCCAGCCAGGGAAACCCTCCGGGCCGGGCGGGAACACGGTGCGCAGCGAGGCGTGCCGCTCCGCCAGGGTGCGCAGGGAGGCGAGCACCTGGGGGAGGTCGGCCCCGTCCGGGACCGACCACACGGTCTGCTTGTTGATCTGCTCCGGATCATCCCTGAGGATGCAGCGGATCATGTTGTCCTGGCCGAGGGTGAGCGGCCCCGAAGCGCTGGTCCCACCGCTGTAGCGGACAGTGATCCGCTCGGTCGTCGTCACGTCGTACGCGTCCTTCGGCTCGGCCTTGGTACCGGTGTGGATCGGGACGTTATCAGCGCCCCCCGCCAATGGTCTATACCAAGCAGGGGTGATTCCGATGGATCATCAGTTTCCGCCACAAATGGCTGAGATGACGGAGTCCGGCCACTCGGCCGGACGCGCGCCGTGGGCGTGCAGCAGCGCCAGGGCGATCCGCTCGATGCCGAAGGCGGTGCAGGCGGTGTTGCCCACGGCTCCGCCGCTGGTGAAGCCGAACACCTCGCCGAAGTGGTCCTTGTGGAAGTTGGCCGAGGCGATCGCCTGGACCAGCCCGTCCGCGACCTCGACCCGCAGCTCGTACTTCAACTCCTGCTTGCGCTGGGCCGCCTGGAAGAGCCGTCGGGCCGGGCCGAAGAACGGGTCGTCGGCGACCTCGATCTCCACCTTGAGCGACATGCCCTCCAGCCAGCCGGCCACCCGCTCCAACCAGGTGCCGCGCCAGGCCAGGCAGTGCTGCTCGGTGCCGGCTGTGACCAGCTCCACCATCCGGAAGCTGCGCAACCGGCCGGTCTCGCTGGTGGCCTCCTGCCGGAAGCACTGCCCCTCCACGGCGAACCGGGACGGCTCGGCCAACTCCGTTCCGGCCAAGGTCGCGTAGACCGGGTAGCAGGCGGCCGGGAGCAGCACCAGATCGCTCAGCGTCTGCGCCGAGTGCCAGTCGCCGCCCTCCACCGCCTCCGGGCTGAGCGCCTTCCACTCCGCCGGGGTTCCGGCGAAGCTGTGCACCGTGCCGAGCAGTTGCGGGAAGGCCTGGACGTAGCCGGCCCGCTCCACCAGGCTGCGGGCCACCACCGGCGGGATGGCCAGCTTGGGGAAGTCCTCGACCGAGGCCAGGGTGTCGATGCCGCGCCGGAGCAGGGCCACCACCGCCTCGAACGGGGCGGGGTAGAGCACCACCCCGGCGGCCTCGGTGGGGAGCGGGGTCGCGTCGCCCGCGGGCAGGCTGAACTGGCTGATCGTCATATCCGGTGGGTCCGTTCTCGGCTCAGGAATGTCGGCTCAGGAATGTCGGGTCTGCACGTGCTGGTCAGCACGTGCTGGTCAGAACGTGCTGGTCAGGGAGTACTGGTCGTCGAGTTCAGCCAGGTCCGCGGGGGCGGTCCAGAATCGCTGCCGGACCTGGAAGGGCCGCTCGCCCGCCGCGGCGACCGCGGCCCGGAACGCCCCCGGCACCGGCACGTCCCGGACCAGGCACGGCCCGACGTCCAGCGGGCCGCCGTCCAGCGCGCCGTCCAGCGCGACGGGGTCGGCCGACCGGCCGCCGTGGACCTTGACCCGGGCCTCGCGGCGGCACCACAGCCGGGTGAAGCGGTGCGAGACCGAACCCGGGGTGCCGGGGGCAGCCGCGATGTAGCGCTGGTCGGCGACGGGGAAGTAGCGCCCGGCCAGCCCGGCCGCGACACGTCCGTCCCGCAGCTCCTCCACGTCCACGCCGACCGGCCGGCCTCCGGTCAGGGCCAGCACCGCCAGGGCTCCCGAGGCCGAGTAGCTCAGCTGCAGCCGGCGGTCGGCGCCGGCCACGGCGGGTTTGCCGTGCCGGCCCCGGCTCCAGACCAGCTCGGCGGCGGGGATGTCCAGCCGCTGGGCGGTGAGCAGCCGGACGATGCCGTGGAGCGCGGTGAAGCGGTTCGCGCGCACCGGGTCCACGGCGGCCTCGGCCCGGTCCAGCTCCGACCGGTCGAGCAGGTCCTCGAGCCGCCGGACGACCGGTGCGGGCTGGTCGGTGCGGATCACCCAGAGGTCGATCCGGTCGCCTGCGTCGTTCATGGAGTCGCCGTTCATGATGGTGCTGGAAGTGCCGGGAGGGAGAGGGTGCTGAGCCGGCCGAGACCGCGGTCCAAGTCGGCGACCAGCACCGGACGGCCCTCGGCCTGCCAGCCGGGCAGCCGCGCGGCGAACTCCGTCCAGACCCCGGTCAGTGGCTGCCCGCCGTCGAATTCCGAGTTGAGCAGCAGCGAGGCATCCGGCCCCAGCGCCTTCCGCTCGCCCCGGACCAGCTCGGCCCCGTGGTCGGGCCCGAGGTCGGTTCCGGAGCTCTGGCGGACGGTCATCGGCTCTCCCTCCGACTCCTCGCAGATCAGGACGACCGCACGGTGGCGGTCCGGCAACAGCACAGGTGCGGACGGGCGGTGGTGCAGCGCCGTCTGCTCCATCACCAGGACCACCGCCCGGCGACAGGCGCCGGTGCTCGCGTAGTCGGCGGCGATCCGCAGCGCGGTGAACGCCGCGGACGTCCCCTGGTCGCAGATGGCGAAGGCCAGCGGCGAACCGGGGCAGAACCCGCTGAGGTGGACCGCGGTCGAGCGCCCGGGCCGGACGTCCGGCACGTCGAGCGCCAGGATCAGCAGGTCCACCGGGTCGTCCGGCGCCAGCGCCTCGCCCAGCAGGACCTCGCCCATCTCGCCGTAGGAGTGCCCGACCCCGCGTTCCAGCAGGTCCTCGCGCAACGGCAGGCCATACGGGCGGACCAGGTCGGAGATGAAGACCCGCAGGTCGGGGTCGAGCGAGGTCTCCGACCTGCCCTCGAAATCCCGGCTGAGGGCCCGGACGACGCGCAGACCGGCCCCTCCCCCGGCTTCGCGCACCGGGTCAGTCCTCGGAGATGACGTGCCCGGCGACGAAGTCGGCCAGGCTGGCGACCGAGTGCAGGTCGTCCTCGCTGATCTCCTCGACGTCCACCTGGATGTCCAGCGACTCCTCGAGTTCCAGGATCAGTTCCAGGGTTCCGGCCGAGGTCAGACCCAGGTCGTCGAAGAGGCAGGCGTTCTCGGGCACCTCGGTCAGCTCGCGCTTCAGGACGCGGGGCAGCAGATCGCTGATGCTGCGGAGGACGTCTCCGCGGAACTCGGGGTCGATGTCAGTGCGGACTGCGGTGTCGACTGCGGTTTTTTCCATGGGTATCCCGTCCCGTCGTGCTCAAGGAGTGGAATCGCGGTGCAACGTGACTGATGGTGCGTCAGTGTTCGACGACCATCGCCGAGAAGGTGGCTCCGATGCCGGACGCGGCGATCAGGTAGCGGTCACCCTGGTGGAGCAGTCCCCGTGTGGTCGCGGTGTGAAGATTGATGAAAGCATCCGCTGCGAAACTGTGCCCGACTGATGGCACGTTGTCCAGCACTACCTTTTCGAGTGGATATCCGAGGCGGCGACAGAGTGCCCGCCAGGAGACCCGGTTGACGTTGTGCGGAAGCAGCAGCGCGAGGTCGTCCAGGGCCACCCCGGCCTGCTCCAGCGCGGCCTCCATGGTCTCGACCATGGTCTCCGGATACTCCCGCTGATAGCGGGTGAGCAGCTCCGGATCCACGGCCAACCGGCCGTCGAACTCGGGCCGGTGCCGCACCGCGTAGGAGAGCACCCGGTCCCGCGCGCCGTCGGCCCGGACCAGGCAGGCTGCCGCACCCTCGCCGAAGATCGCGGTCTGCGGAACCAGTTGGGCGTCCTTGGTGAAGGTCTTCTCGCCGGCCAGGATCAGCGCGAGGGCGTCCGGATCCGGCTCGGAGGCAAGCAGCCGCCCGGCCAGGTCGATGGCCAGCAGCCCCGCCGCGCAGGCATGGTGGGTGACAGTGAAGGCATTGGCCCTGGTCAGGCCATACCGGTCGAGCAGTTGGTGCAGCGGGTTGAGCGGGTAGGGCGTGGCCACCGGCATGCTGCGGGCGTGCAGCACAAAGCGCACCTGGTGCTCGCGACCCCGTAGTTTCGGGCAGCGCGTCCAGGGCTCCGGAGAGCAGGTCGAGCAGCGTCCCGTCCGGGTCCAGGCGTACCTGGTCCAGGCCGTGGAAGCTGCGGAAGATTCGAAGTTGACGTGGGGTCAGACCAGTGCGGTCGCCCACGGCCTCGATGGGCTCGGAGTGGTGGGGCAGATGGACGGCCACTGCCTCCAGTGCGGTCACGCGGGCCAGTATTGCCACCGTCCGGCCGCCCGCACAAGATCCCCAGGCCCCGACCGCGGCATCCGGCCACCGCGCCGACGGGCCGGTGGAGCCCCACGGACACCCCCGAACCTGCCCCTGACCTGCTGCGATCCGCCCTGGTCGCACGGTGGGTGGCGGTGGCGTGCACTCCGTTTCCCGGAAAACAATTGGTCTAGGCCATTGTTTCGGACCCTCCGGAGACCCTAGGGTGGCGCGCAGCACCGGTTCACCGAGGTGATCCTTCGCAGCCGGAGCCGGCGTGGACTGCATCGCACCTCGACGATGTCGCCCACACGGTACTTGCCCGACTCCGGCCCAGGGCCCTGCGCCCTGAACAGAAGCTGCGTCGACACGCCCACGTGGAACGACCACGCCAGCCCCGACCCCGGATCCTCGATGGAGGCGCAGTAGTAGATGGTGGTGGTCGGCGGGTCGTCGTCACCGCCGCCCGACTCGTTCTCCCACACGGAGATGATCGGGCCGCGGAACTCGGCCTCCGCGGGCAGCCGCCGCAGGTTCTGGTGCGCACGCAGCCACAGCACGGCCGGGGGCACGGCGATCAGCAGCGCGCCGGCGCAGGCTTCGACCCGGAACACCACTCCGGTGTCATAGCTGGCCGTGAGGCCCAGAACGAGACCCAGGACCAGGACGAGGGCCGCCCCGAGCCCCACCAGGCTGGGCAGGCGGCCCCAGAAGGACCAGCGCAGCGGGCTCGTCTCAACGAGGTGCCAGGTACCGCCGTGGGACGACCAGACCTGTCGGGACTTCGGCATGACCAGTCCGGCCCGGTCCGCCCGGTCCGCCCGGCGCAACCGCAGCAACAGCCGGCGCCCCGACTGGTGCCCCGGGAAGCGGTGCCCGGCGCCGGTCTCCGCACGCCACCACCGCGCGGCCCGCCGCCCGGCGGCGGTGAGCCGGTACGGCCGCTCGCTCCACCGCGTGGGAACAACGGTGAAACACATAGCAGATGAAGATCGCGAGCAGCGGCGCGCCCAGGGCCGGCAGGCGGACCAGACAGAGGTAGATGAACGCCGCCGCGACCAGGCACCTCGCCACGGTCAGAGCCGCGCGCGCACCCCAGTCGTACTCCCCGTCGACCAGGCCGTACGAATCGGCCTCGGTCCGGACGCTGCGGGCGAACGGGCCCCACCAGGCCGAGAAGTCGGCGCCGTCGCCGGGTCCGAGCGCCGCGACCGGTATCCGGCCCGCGCCGGCTGCCGAGCCTCCTGCCGCACCGGCTGCCGCGCGCTGCCGCAGGCGGATCAGCAGCTGGTCGTCGAGGCTCATGGACGTCCGGTGGCGCGGGTTTCCGTCGACCCGCGCCGAGTCGGTCGGCAGGACGGTCACCGTCCCGTCTGCTTCCTCCCGCGCGTCCAGCACCCCTGCTCGGGCCAGGGCCAGCGCCGTCGCCTCGACGGCCTCGGTCGTCAGCCCGCCGCCGCCGAGCAGCAAGTTGACCACAGCGGGATGCAGGCTCCCCCAGGTCGGTGCGGTCCGCCACACCGATGCGCGGTCCTGCCGACGCACGATCAGCTCGACGGTCGCGTAGAGGACCAGACTGACGGCCATCAGCAGCAACGCAAGCAATACGTCCCCCGTGGTGCGGTGTCGTCCATGACCTCCGATGCTGTCACCACGGGCCCCGCCGCTGGCAGCCCGGTCACTTGAAGGCGTCGCGCAGTTGCTCGGCGGCGTACTGCTGGGCGTCGAGGGCGGCGTCGAGCTGTCCGGTCATCGCGAAGAAGCCGTGCGGCATCCCGTCGTAGCGGCGGGCGGAGACCGGGACGCCGGCCGCGCGCAGCGCCTCGGCGTACTGCTCGCCCTCGTCGCGCAGCGGGTCGTACTCGGCGGTGATCACCGTGGCGGGCGGCAGTCCTGACAGGTCGTCGGCCCGCAGCGGCGAGGCCAGCGGGTTGTCCCCGTCCGCGGCCGACTCCAGATAGTGGCCCCAGTACCAGTCCACCGAGCGGCGGTTGAAGAGCATGGGGTCGTCGTTGTCGCGCAGCGAGGCGGTGTCCGCGTGACGGTCGGTGTTGGGGTAGACCAGCAGCTGGTGCCGCAGCTCGGGACCGCCCCGCTCGCGGGCCAGCAGGCTGACGGCGGCGGCGAGGTTGCCGCCGGCGCTGTCGCCGCCGATGGCGATCCGGTCCGGGTCGACACCGAGGATCTCCGCCTGGTCGGCGATCCAGCGCAGGGCGGCCGCGCAGTCCTCCAGCGCGGCGGGGAAGGGGTGCTCCGGGGCCAGCCGGTAGCCGACCGAGGCGGTGACGCAGCCGACGCTGTTGGCGAGCCGACGGCAGATCGCGTCGGAGGTGTCCGGCGAGCCGAGGGTCCAGCCGCCGCCGAAGAGGTAGAGCAGCACCGGGAGCGGCTCCCCGTACAGCTCGGGCCGGTAGAGCCGGAGCGACAACGGGCCGCCGGGGCCGGGGATCCGGCGCTCCTCGACCACGGCGACGGGCTCCGGCGTCCCGGCCGCGGCCTGGATGTCGGCGAGGTCGGCCGCCCTGGCCTGGGCCAGGGTGAGCTCGTAGAGGGGCGGTGCTCCGGATTGAGAGCGCTGCTCTCGCGTAGCCAGGGCCTGCGGGTGAAGTGGCATGGGCGTCCGGTCAGCCTGTTCGTCGTCGGTAGATACGGTCGTGGGTTCAGCCGTCAGTGCGGTCGTCAGGTTCCGTCGTCGGTGCGGACGTCGGTGCGGTCCTCCCCATGTCGGCCTCGACGTAGATGCTCTCACCGGCGCGGAAGGAGGTCTCCAGTTCCGCGACATCCGTCCGGATTCCCTCTCGGAAGAACGGGACACCGTCACCGCACGCCTGCGGGGCCGCGTCACGAGTCGGACCACAGTTCGGGCGGGCAGCAGCCCTGGAGTCTGCGCCTGATGCCAGGGACAGGCCCCGTCGCGCGGTCGGCGAGGTAGCGCTCCATCACCCAGCGCCGAGCTGCGTCGACGGCGGGCACAAGAGGGACCAGGTAGCCGACTGCCGCTCCGACCCGCCCCTCCGCGAAGGGGACCTCGCTGCGGACCAGCTCCCCCATCTCCGGGAAGTGCCCGTGGTCCAGGTCCACGGCTTTGAAGAGCTTCCAGCAGCGCGAGCGGTACTCGGTGGAGACCAGGACAGCGTGCACCCGCACCGGCGGGTTCGGCGGGTAGTACGTGGCGAGGTGGTACGGAGTGAACTTCCAGCTGTCCAGTCCGAGGAGCAGGCCCTGCGCGCGACACTCGTAGAGACGCCCCATCGGGGAGTCCTCACCGAGGTGGCACTCCAGCAGGTGGCCGCGCACGATCGCCTCCGCCCTGGGCCCTGTCGCCGCGAAGGAGGTCTGCGGATGCGCGCTGCGCTGCGCGCCGGGGGTCGTCCTGACGGCCTCCGAGACCGTGTAGCCCGCCTGCGGTGAGCTGGGGGAACGGAGGTTGTCGAAGGGCTCCATCGCGCTCCGGTAGGCGATCTTCCGGGTGAGGTCCATCGCCGCGGTGTCCGCCGCGTATTCCGGCGAACCCAGTGAGTTCTGCGGGGTGGCTGTGCCGACCACGAGCGTGCCCTCCGGACCGAGGACCTCGCGGAGCGCCTCGACGACTGTCTGCGGGCCACCACGGACCTGGCCGATGCTGCGGAGCGACGCCTGCACGAAGAGCACCCCGCCCGGACGGATGCCGAGGCGTCCCAGTTCGTCCACCAGCCGCCCCCGGGCGATCATGTCCATGGACGCGTAACCTCCTTGCAGGGAGCGGGTGTCCACAAGGATCTCCGGCGTGCCCCCGCTGCACCAGACCTGCGCCACACGTCCAACGCACTAGGATCGCCGCACAGGACGACGGTGCGGGGTGGCGGCGTGCTCCGGTGGGCGTGGGAAGAGTTCCGGCTGCAGGAGCCGCCCGAAGCGGAGGGCCACCTGACGGACCTCCACCCCACCGACCCGGACCAGGCCTGGGGGGCGTATGAGCACGACTGGGCGCCGATGGGCCGTGCGGCTGTTGTGGGCGGCGCTCTCGGTGCCGGGAAGTGCGGCGGTGACGGCGTTTGCGTTCGGCCTGGTCTACGGTGCGTCGCTGACGCCCGTCGGGTGGCGGAACGCGCTGGTCCTGGCCTTTGTCGGCGCCCTGGTGATCGGGGGTCTGCTCGGACTGGCGTTCGTCCTGTACGAATGGCGGGAGGCGGACACCGCCGGGGTGCGGGAGATCGCGGTGGCCGGCTGCGTCGCCCTGACCATGCTCTTGTGCTGGAACGCGGTACGCGACCAGGCGTTGCACGACCGCGGCCGCCCCGTCCAGGCGGTCGTGACCGCCCTGCGGGGCAGCTCCGGCGCGGACGACGGAGGAATGGTGGCGACCCTGGCGGACGCCTCCGACCATCGGCTGCTCGGCTCCATCGCCGCAGGGAGTCTCGCTGTCGGTAACCATGTCACCGTCACCGTCGACCCCCGGGGCAGGTACGACGTCAGCGCCGGCTCGCCGCCCGGCAGTCCCGAAGGGCTCTGGGTACTGTCCGCCCTGATCGCCGCGCTTCAGGCCCTGATCGCCGCCAGCATCGGCTTCAGTGCGGCCAGGGCGCGGGAGCCACAGCCGCCCAGGTCCGACGCGGACTCGCCCCCGCGGAAGTAGTTGACCAGACGTCAGAAACCGCTGATGGACTTTCCTAATGACCAAAAAAAAGTCCCTCAAGACGATTGCACGACAGGGTCACAGGTGCTTCGATCTCGTTAATCAGCATTACTAACCGATTGACGGAGGCTCCCCACCGCCATGTCATCGACCCGTACGCGCCTGGCTGTAGGCATCGCCGCAGCCCTCGCGCTCGCCACCCCGCTCGCCATCGCGAACGCCGACGCCGCGACGACCCCCACCGCCGTCACGGCAAACGCGGCAGCCGCACCGGCCGCCGCCCCGGCCTCCACCTCGTACACGGCCGCCCAGGTGCTGGCCGGCGTCCAGCAGAACTCGACCGCCGCGACCCAGGTCAACACCAAGCCCCACATCAACACCATGACGCGGGCTCAGAACGTGAACGTGTACCAGGTCGCGACGGGCGTCTACGCCTACACCTCCAGCATGGCCATCGACGACGACGGCGTCGATCCCGATCCCGATCCCGACCACCAGGGCGACACGACCTGGCAGGACAGCAACGGCCAGTCCCTGGCCGCGCACCACGTGCCGTTCTACGTGCTGGGCGACGACTGCTGGGACCGCACGTCCCCGTGCCCGCACTTCTACTACAAGGAACACGGCATGTCGGGCCGTCAGTTCGCGCTGATGTTCTACAACGGCAAGGTCATCGGCTCGATCTTCGGCGACACCCAGACCGCGAACAACCAGACCACCTCGGACAACGACTCGCGCGAACTGGGCGAGGCGTCCGTCAAGGCAGCCAGCCTGTTGGGCATCCCCAGCAGCGGCACCACCGGCGGCGTGGACAACGGCGTGACCGTGGTCATGTTCTCCGGTCCGTCCTGGGTCGTGAACGGCGCCAACGCCAACCTGAACGACAACGCCCAGGCCCTGGTCCAGAAGGCCCTGGACAGCCTCGGCGCAAGTTTCGGGGGCACGCCGCCCACGTCCCCGCCGCCCACGTCCCCGCCGCCCACCACCCCGCCGCCCGGCGGTGGCGGCACCGGCCAGATCACCGGCTACGGCGGCAAGTGCGTCGACCTGGCCGGAGCCGGCACCGCCAACGGCACCGCGGTGCAGCTCTACACCTGCAACGGCACCGGGGCCCAGAGTTGGACAGTAGCGTCCAACAACACCCTTCAGGCGTTGGGCAAGTGCATGGACGTCACCGCGGCCGGCACCGCCAACGGCACCAAGGTCCAGCTCTACGACTGCAACGGCACTGCCTCGCAGGTCTGGCAGCACCAGAGCAACGGCGAACTGCTCAACCCGCAGTCCGGCAAGTGCCTGGACGCCACCGGGCCCAGCTCCGCCAACGGCACCCGGCTGCAGATCTGGACCTGCAGCGACGGCGCCAACCAGCAGTGGAGCCTCCCCAGCTGACGCAGCGTCATCTCACAGTAGGCCATGCAGCGGCGCGGCTGACGACCCCCGGAGCAGGGACCGTCAGCCGCGCCGCCGCGTCCGGCCCGGAGCGTCGAATTGGTTTAGTCCACACCCTTGCGCCATAGGCGGCCTGACGCCATTTTAGTTGTGTACTTGTCAGGGAAGTGCCGTCAGCCTCGGAGGAGATCAGATGTCCCGCAGGGTTCGCAGGGTGTCGGCCGCGGCAGCGGCCTGTCTCGGTCTGCTCGTCGGCGCCGCCGGTGTCGCGTCGGCGGCCCCGAGCTCGAGTGCGGGCGCAAGCGCCGGCGTCAACGCGGTCTCACCGACGGCCTGTTCGGGCGTTGTGCAGATCACCGCCTTCGCCTTTCATCCGCCCCGGGTGCCCGCCGGGCAGACCTCTCCCGCCGAGCTGACCCTGAAGAACTGCACCGCGGCGACCCAGCAGGTGAACGAGACCTGGCTGGGACGCTTCAGCGGCTCCTCCACCGGGATCCCCGCCGGCTGCCCGGTGCTCGACCCGTTCCTGCGGCCGGTCACCCTCGCCCCCCACGCGAAGACCACCACCAGCACCACCTACAACTACCCACCGGCTGCACGGCCACCCAACTCGCCGTCACCGTGACCGTCACCAACCAGAGCGGCACCGTCCTCGCCCAGCAGACCGCCACCCTACGCATCGGCTGAACCGCCCGCCCCTCCCGGGTCCTGCCGGGCGGCCCCTCCCGGGTCCTGCCGGGCGGCCCCTCCCGGGTGCTGCCCGGCGACCCCTCCCGGGTGCTGCCGGGCAGGGCCCGGGAGTTCACGGAGCCCCGGCAGGGGTGAGGGCAGCAGCCACAGGAACGAGGCGAGGGCGCCGACGACGGCCACCCACAGCGTGGGACGCAGTCCGATGCTGCTGGCCAGCCCGCCTGCGACGAGCGAACCCAACGGCCGCATACCGAAGTTGACGGTCCGGTAGGCGCCGAAGACGCGGGAGCGCAGGGCGTCGGGAACGATCGCCGCGGCGTCGGCATGGACGGCGAGGACCGCGACCAGCGGAATGGCCAGGGCGGAGATCTGGTCGCCGAGGCCGGACACGGTCTTCCCGGTCCAGTAGCGGCGGAAGACCGTGTCCCGCAGCAGCTCCGGCAGCCGGAGCCGCGCCCCGGATATCACGCGTCGGCGCCGCTCTGAGCAGCGGCGTCACCAGGCGCGGCCGCGTCGCTCGGAAAGGCGAGGTGCAGCAGCGAGACCGGCCTGGAGCCGGTCGGCCGCTTGCCGGCGTCGCCGAGCCGGTCCAGGTAGGGCCGCATCAGGTCCTGGATCCCGTCGCCCAGCTCCTGCAGTTCCGCGGCGGTCAAATACAGCATGCTGTCGCCGAAGTGCGCCGCCTCGCGCCATGCGGACGGCTCGGCCGCCCGCGCCCGCAGCCAATTCGCGGTGAGCTCGAAGTACCGCTGGGCGATCGCCAGTTGCAGTGCCTCCGTGGCAGCGGCGGCGGCCGGGTCGTCGGTCTCGGCGTCCCAACTGGTGAACATCGCGGTGGCCTGCCACGGCTTCTCCCGGCCCTGTCCGCCTCCGGCCAGCTCCACCAGGCCGTACTTGGCCAGCTGGCGCAGGTGGAACGAGCAGCTGGCGACGCTCTCCCCGGTGGCCCGGGCCGCCTGCGTGGCCGTCATCGGGCCGTCCCGGCGCAGCAGGCCGACGATGGCCATCCGGGTCGGATGGGCGTAGGCACGCAGCGCCCTGGGGTCGGTGAGTCGAACGGCGGGGAGCGGGCTCCGGTTCTGGCTGTGGTTCTGGTCGGCCATGATGTAAAGCTATCTTTAGAAAGAAGTCTTTACAAGCACCCGAAGCCAGATCCGGAGCCAGATCCGGGAAGCGTCAGCCCAGATCAGGCCCCGCGTCCCGGACCTGCTCCACCGTGCGCATGGCCTCGCGCAGGTCCGCGAGCCAGGTCTCGGCCCGCTCGCCGACCTGGCGCACGCACCACCCCAGCGCGTCGCTGCGGCTGCGGGCCACCCCGGCGTCGACCAGGGTGTCCAGCAGCTGCCGCTCGCTCTGCCGGAGCCTGGTCATCACCGGCACCGAGAGGGTGGTGAACATCTGCACCGAGTCACCGCAGCGCACCCCCCAGGACACCTTGCGTCCGAACGCGTGCTCGGCCTCGGCCGCGACGTCGATCCGCGCCTGCCGGGTGCGCTCGCGGAACTCCTTGACCCGCCCGGCGACGGCCGCCGCACGCTCCGCCCCGGAGGCGTCCTCGGCGGTCTCGGGGACCGGGATCCGTCCGACGATGGTGATCTCCTCGCGGTCGACGGTCACCTCCGGCGGCCCGTCGTACAGCCCCTCGGGCAGCCGTCCGGTGAACCAGCCCCGCAACTTCTCTGTGAGTGCATGTCCTGTCGTCATGTATTTATGATTACACAGTTACAAGATTAGGCAAGAGGCTTGGAGTCCTTGCCGGCCTTCGCATCCGCCCCTGCACCGGCGGTCAGGCCGGCCCGTACCGCGACCGACCCCGCAACCGTCGCGGCGGCGATGGTGACCAGCGCGCCGAGCATCAGCGCCGCGGCCTCCCCCGGCGCGAGCAGCCCCAGCTGCGAACCCAGCGTCGCCGCCGCGACCGGCACCCCCAGCTGGGCAGCCGCCAGCACGCCCACGGCCAGCGGCTGACCGGTCGCCCGCACGGCGGCGTGCACCACGACCGCGCCGAGGCCGAGGGTCAGCCCGAGCAGGATGAACGAGGGGTGGTGGGCCAGCTGGCGCAGGTCGAGCGAGGCCCCGAGCCAGAGGAAGAACAGCGGCCCGAGGAAGCCCTCGGTCAGCGCGAAGAGCTGCCTGGCCAGCCGTCTCGGCTCACCGATCGCCGCGACCACCAGGCCGAAGGAGAACCCGGCCAGCATGATCGACACATGCGTCCGCACCGCGAGGGCGGCCAGGGCGAACAGGATCACCAGGCTGATCCGCAGCTCCAGCGCGAACCGGCGCTCCTCGGACAGCTGGTGCAACCGCCGCCGGTAGCCCCGCTGCTCCAGCCACCGCAGCACGAAGAACAGCACCACCGCGCCGCCGACCACCGCCAGCGCCCCCAGCGCCGCCCGCGCGGCATGGTGCGGATCGATGACCAGCGGCAGCGCCACGATGCAGGCGGTGTCGGCGACGGCCACCTGCGGCAGCAGCTGCAGCACCGCGGCGCCGCCCAGCGACAGCGAGTCCACGATCGGCAGCACCAGCGCCGCCGACGAGGACGCCATCAGCACCCCGTACAGCGCCGGGTGCCCGGTGTCGAAGATCCGGGCCACGGCGATGCCCGCCCCGGCCGCCAGCACCCCCACCCCGAGCGCACGCAGCACCCCGGTCCGCAGCCCGGCCCGCAGACTGGGCTCCCGCACCGGGACCCGCGCCCCGGCCACGAACATGATCAGCGCGAACCCGATGTCCGCCAGGAAGGTGAACGTGCCGTTACCCGCGTCCAGGTAGCCGATCGCGGTCGGCCCCAGCAGCACCCCGGCGACCAGCTCCCCCAGCACCACCGGCAGCGCCCACCGCCGCGGCAGCGCCAGCAGCGGACCGAGCAGCGCCGCGAACGAGATCACGGCCAGCGTCGCGAACCCCACGGGCAGGACCTCCTCGAACGGCAACGCCACTGACGAATGATCAGCTCACGTTAGCGCGGCGCCCCCGGCGCCGGCCCGATGCTCGCGGAGGACCTCAGCGACCGGGCCGGCCCCGGCCGGCCAGGGCTGGTACACCAATGTGCCTCTGGAACATCGAAGTGCCTTCTTTCGCCGGCTCAGTCGGCCGTCGATCATGTCCTCAGGATCACCTCGTGCACCGAGCCGGAAGGCGGCCCCCGTCCCGTGCTGGAAGAACTCGCAGACCGTGCCGCGATCGTGGACGCCGCCGTCGCCTACGCGACAGCCGTGGACGCCGGGGACTGGGCGCGGCTGGGCACGCTGTTCACCGACGACGCCTGCTGGGAGTACAGCGGTGGCGGCGAACGGGTGGTCGGGCCCGCCGCGATCGTCGCCAGGATCAGCAGCAGTGTGGGGCGGTTCAACGCCACCCACCACCTCAACGGCAACCATGTCGCCGCGGTGCACGGCGACGAGGCCGAGCACACCTGTTACTACCAGGCCCAGCACGTCCGGCTCGGCCTGCCCGGCGGCGAGAGGTTCCTCGCCGGGGGCCGCTACGACGACCGGCTGCGCCGGACCCCGGACGGATGGCGGTTCACCCACCGCCGGATCACCAACATCTGGAGCGAGGGAAACCCCGCCGTGATCACCTCCTGACCCCGAAGGCCGCCGCAGGCCGCCGCCCGATTGGAGCAGAACGACCGGTAGTGGCGGTCTACTGGGTCAGCCGCAGCATCGCCCACAGTGCGGTGGTGGCCGCGGCCAGGGTGAGCGGGACGGTGCAGAGGCCGAGCCGGGTGAAGGTGCGCAGGTCGGCCTGGGAGCCGTGGTCGTGCAGGATCCGCCGCCAGAGCAGGGTGGCCAGCGAACCGGCGTAGGTGAGGTTGGGCCCCAGGTTCACCCCGATCAGCGCGGCCAGCACCGGCCCGGGGCCGCCGGAGGCGAGGATCGGCAGCAGCGCCAGGATCGCGGGCAGGTTGTTGATGGCGTTGGCCAGCACCGCGGCGACCGCGGCGACCGCGAGCAGGGCCGGCAGGCTGGACCCGTCCGGGAGCAGCCCGCCCGCGGCGCTGTCGAGGCCGTGCTCGACCACCGCCTTGACCACCACCCCCAGCGCCAGGACGAACAGGCAGAACAGCGGGGAGGCCGCGCCGACCAGCACGCGTGCGGTGGTGCGGCGGCGGGCCAGTGCCCGGACCGCCAGGACCAGCGCCCCGCCCAGCGCGGCCCAGGCCGGGTTGACCCCGACGAAGGAGGTGACCACGAAGCCGGCCAGGGTCAGCCCCAGGACGACCAGGGTGAAGCGGGGCATCGGGACCGGCTCGGCCTGCTCGGGCGAGCCGCCGGAGACTGCCAGGTCGGTGCGGAAGAAGCGCCGGAAGACCGCGTACTCCAGGCCGATCACCAGCAGCCAGGCCGGGGCCATCAGCACCGCGAAGCGGGTGAAGGCCAGGCCGCTGGCGGTGAAGGCCAGCAGGTTGGTCAGATTGGAGACCGGGAGCAGCAGCGAGGCGGTGTTCGCCAGGTGCGCGGTGGCATAGACATGCGGACGGGTGCGGGCGCCGACCCGGGCGGCGGAGGCGAAGATCACCGGCGTGAGCAGCACCACCGTGGCGTCCAGGCTCAGTACCGCGGTGGTCACCGAGGCCACCGCGAACACCCCGCCGAGCAGCCGCACCGGGCTGCCGTGGCAGGCCCGCGCCACCAGATCCCCGGCCGCCTTGAACAGGCCCTCGTCAGCGCAGAGGTGCGCCAGCACCAGCACCGCCGCGAGGAAGCCCACCACCGGCAGCAGGGTCCGGATCTGCTCCCAGGCCTGCCCGGGGGTCACCACCCCGAGCGCCACCACCAGCCCGGCCGCGGGCACCGCGGCGGCGGCCTCCGGCCACCCCCGGGGCCGGACCACGGCGAATCCGAGCACCCCCAGCAACAGGACCACGGACAGGCCCTCGGCGAGAGCGGAATTCAGGGGGTACTCCTCGGATAGCAGCGGACCGGCGAAAGCCGCAGGTCAGCCTAGAGCAAACAGCACCGAACCAGCGCCGTGGCGCGGCGCTGGGAGGCGACTACCCCGCGATCCGGAGATGATGCCCAGCGTCGCGCCATGAGCGGTGGAACGGTGATGCGGTGGTGCGGCGGTGAGGTGAGGTGACAAAGCGGTGGCGCGGCGTGGCGGTCAGCGCAGCCAGGGGTTGCGGTTGACGACGGGCAGCCGGGCCCAGCGGCCGCCGAGGCTGAAGGCGGTGCCCAGGGTGGTCGCGGCGAGGGCGATCATGATGGCGGCGAACATCACGTGGTAGTCGACCAGCGGGTTGCTCGACGAACTGGGCGAGCCATTGGCCAGGTGCCGGGCGGGCGGCCACTCGGCCAGCCACATGAACGCCATCATCGCCGTCCCGCCCACCGCGGTGAGCCGGAGGGCCACCCCGCTGACCAGACCGACGCCGAGGCCGAGCATGCCCAGCATGAACAGCCAGTCGACCAGTCCGGAGCCGGCCCAGGAGTGGAACACCGACTGCATCGGTCCGGCGGCCACGCCGCTGAGGAAGCCCTTGGTCGGCGAGCCCCCGTTGACCCAGCTCTTGGCGGACGGGGTCGCGTAGCCCCAGCCGAAGGCCTTGTCGAAGAAGGCCCACAGGAAGACGAAGCCGAGCAGCACCCGCGTCCCGGCGAAGGCGCAGCGCGCGGCGACCCCGACCCCGGACTCGCTGCCCACCCGTGCCGCCCCGGCCGCCGCCGGCCGAGTGACTCCGCGGTCCCGTGCGTTCTGCTCTGTGTGCTGGTGGACTGCCATGGTGTCCGTCCCTTCGGAGGTGCGCTGTTTGCTTCCGGGTTCAATGTCCCGCCGCGGCGGGTCCCTCCGCAGGGGGGCGAGCGGCCCCGGCGCTGGGCCGAACGGCCCTCCCTGCCGGGACCGTTGGAGCCGCCGGGGTCCGTTGGAACGCCAGGGCCGCCGGGCCCGTCAGCGGCTGCCCCGACCAGCACCGGGGCTATGCTCAGGCCGACACCCGTCTCCGCCCCTGCCAGCTCTGTGAAGTGAGGGGCCATGCCAGGCAACCGCTCGGCGCGGATCGCGGTGCTGGTGGCCGAGCAGGCCGCACACCGCGGCGCACCGGTCGGGGTCCTGGACGTCTGCACCGCGGCGGTGGCGGCGCTGCCGATCGGGGGCGCCGGAGTGTCGGCGATGTCCCCCAGCGTGGCCGCCTATCCGCTGTGCAGCACCGACGACGTCAGCGAACGGCTGGAGGAGCTGCAGCTGACGCTGGGTGAGGGGCCGTGCGTGGACGCCTTCGCCCAGGCGGCGACGGTGTGGACCAGGGATCTGCGGACCGCTGACGCCCTGGGCCGCTGGCCGGTGTTCGCCCCCGCCGCGATGGACGCGGGGGCCCGGGCGGTCTTCGCGTTCCCGCTGCAGATCGGCGCGATCAGCCCCGGCGTCCTCGACCTGTACTCACCGCTGCCGCTGCTGCTCAGCCCGGAGCAGCTGGCCGACGCGATGGCCTTCGCCGACAGCGCGACCCTGGTCCTGCTCAACACCAGGGCCGCGGGGCGGGACGGGCTCGCCGCCGGACACGAGCGGGAGAAGGGCGGCTACCGCGCCGAGATCGACCAGGCCACCGGCATGCTCACCGGACAGATGGACGTCGGCATCGAGGAGGCGTTCATCCGCCTGCGCGCCTATGCCTACGCGAACAACCGCCGCCTGTCCGAGGTCGCCGCGGATGTGGTCAGCCGCCGGCTGCGCTTCACTGCGGACAGCGACCCCACTCCGCCACCGAACTCCGCCACCGAACCAGGATGACCGCCGTGAAGGACGACTGCCATGAAGGATGACTGCCATGAATGAACAGCTGCTCGCCCGAACCTTTGTGGAACTGGCCGACAACCTCGTCGCCGACTTCGACCTGATCGACTTCCTCCGGCTGCTCACCGACCGCTGTGTGGGGGTGCTGGGGGCGAGCGCGGCCGGCGTTCTGCTCGCCGACCGCGACGGGGAGTTGCGGGTGATGGCCGCGTCCAACGAGCAGGCCCGGCTGCTGGAGTTGTTCCAGTTGCAGAACGACGAGGGCCCCTGCCTGGAGTGCTACCGCACCGGGGTCGCGGTGACGATCCCGGACCTCGCCACCGAGGCCGACCGTTGGCCCCGGTTCGTCGCCCAGGCCCAACGCAGCGGATTCACCGCGGTCCAGGCACTGCCGATGCGGCTGCGGGACGAGGTGATCGGCGCCCTGAACCTGTTCAGCGCAGGACCCGCGGTGTCCGACCCGGCCGCGATCCCGCTGGGCCAGGCCCTGGCCGACGTCGCCACCATCAGCCTGCTGCAACAGCGTTCGACCCAGCTCAGCACCCTGCTCAACGAGCAGTTGCAGACCGCCCTGAACAGCCGGGTGGTACTGGAACAGGCCAAGCGCAAACTCGCCGAACGCCTCAACATCGACATGGAGCAGGCGTTCACCGCACTGCGCGGCTACGCCCGCTCCCACCAGCGGCGCCTGTCCGACGTCGCACTGGCCTTCGTCAACGGCACCGATCCCCTTGCAGAGCTGACTCTCTGACGGGACGTCAGCCCATGGACTCCAGGGTTCGGCCCTTGGTCTCCTTGACGAAGAAGTAGACGAAGGGGATCGAGAGCAGGGCGAAGCAGGCGTAGACGACGTAGGTGGCCGACAGGTTCCAGTCCGAGAGGCTCGGAAAGCTCACCGTGATCAGCCAGTTGGCGAGCCACTGGGCGGACGCGGCCACGGACAGGGCCAGTGCGCGGATCCGGTTCGGGAACATCTCGCCGAGCAGCACCCAGACCACCACGCCCCAGGAGAAGGCGAAGCAGAGGACGAAGACATGCGCGGCGACCAGGGCGATCACGGCCTGGGTGTTGGGCAGGGTGGCGGACGTCCCGGTGCCGTGGCGGTAGGAGAAGGCCCAGGCGGCGGTGGCCAGCGCGACGGCCATCCCGGCCGAGCCGGCCAGCGCGAGCGGGCGGCGGCCGATCCGGTCGACCAGGGCGATCGCGATGACCGTGCCGATGATGTTGACCAGCGAGGTGGAGACGCTGATCAGCAGCGAGTTGCCGGCGTTGATACCCACCGACTGCCACAGCAGCGAGGAGTAGTAGAAGATCACGTTGATGCCGACGAACTGCTGGAACACCGAGGCGCCGATGCCGATCCAGATGATGGTCTTCAGCCCGGCCCGTCCCCGAGCAGGTCGCGCAGCCTGGACTTGTGCTCCCCCGCCATGACCCCCTGGATCTCCGCGATCCGGGCGTCAGGATCGCTCTCCGGGCCCTCGACGTCGAGCAGCACCTGACGCGCCCCGGTGAGCTTCCCGACCGAGATCAGGAAGCGCGGGGACTCCGGGATCACATAGGACATCACCAAGTAGACCAGGGCCGGGACGGTCTCCACGCCGAGCATCCACTGCCAGGCCTGGATGCCGGCGATCGGGTCGTTGGGGCTGCCGCCGGCGCCCTCGTTCAGCGCGTAGTTGACGAGCTGGGAGATGAAGATCCCGAGCACGATCGCGGCCTGCTGGAACGACGCCAACCGGCCCCTGATGGCCGGCGGGGCGATCTCGGCGATGTAGGCGGGGGCGATCACCGAGGCCATGCCGATGGCGATGCCGCCGACCACGCGCCAGACGCCGAGCACAACGATGTTGGGCGGGAACATGGACCCGACGCCGCTGATGGCGAAGAGCACGGCCGCGATCTGCATGACCTTGATCCGGCCGATCCGGTCGCCGAGCCAGCCCGCGCCCATCGCGCCGACGGCGGAGCCGAGCAGCGCGGAGGACACCACCAGCGCGGTCTCGCCGCTGCCGACGGCGAAATGCTTTCTGGATGCCGGTGACGGCACCGCTGATGACCGAACTGTCGTAGCCGAAGAGGAATCCGCCCATCGCGGCGGCAGCGGCGATGAAGACGACGCGGCGCAGGCTGCCTTCGGCGGCGACGGGGGACGGGGGTGCGGCGGTGCTGGTGATGGGGTGCTCCCGAATATGGTGACGCCCGACGCAGAGCCGGGCTTTGGCCACGTCGGGGTCCGGGACGCAGCCACCACCCTAGCCCCGCCGGGCACTTCGGCGCCGAACTGCGGGGAACCGGAAATCCGGCGACTCGTGGTAACGACACCGACACGTGCGGAAGCTATGCTGAAGTGGACGTCCCAGACCCCGGCGGCTTGCTGTCCTAGACACACAGATGCCCTCGGGGGGCACCATGACCGCACAGAACCGACCCCGGCTGACCGTCCGCCGGCAGGACACACCGACCTCCGCGCTGGTCACCCTGGTCGGCGAGATCGACCTGGACGCACTTCCGCTGCTGCGCGACGCGCTGGAATCCCGGCTGAGCGACGGGGTGCTGACCATCGACGTGGATCTGGCCGGGCTCTCCTTCTGCGACGTCAGCGGCCTCGGCGGCTTCCTCGGCGCGTCGGACCACGCCTCCGCCGCGGGGGTGTCACTGCTGCTGCACGAGCCGGGGCCGGCCCTGGTCCGACTGCTGCGGCTGACCGGGACGGGCTTCCTGCTGGCCGTGAAGTCGGCCCCGCTGAAGGTCTGACCCAGGACCCGGGACCCGGGACCCGGAGCCCGGAGCCCAGGAGACTCAGCCCGCCCCGCACCTGATCCTCAGTGGTGCGGCACGACCGCGACCGGGCAGTGGGCATGGTGCAGCACCTGCTGGGCCACCCGTCCGATCGGCGGGGCGAAGCGGTGCCGGCGACGCTCGGCGCCGACCACCAGCAGGCAGGCCCGGGTGGAGGCGTCGACCAGGGCCCAGGCCGGCTCGTGCATCCCGACCTCCTGGGTCACCGGCACCTCGGGGAAGGCCTTGCGGGCGGCGGCCACGACCTGGGCGAGCTCCTCGCCCTCCTCACGGTCGCGCTGACTCATGTCGCCGGGCGGCAGCGGGATGTATCCGCCCACGTTCGGCGGGTACTGCCAGGCCCGGACCACGACCAGCGGCGCACCGCGCCGTGCCGCCTCGGCGAAGGCGAACTCGACCGGCGCGCGTGCCTCCCCGTAGGCGGCCCCCAGCACGACCGGCGCGGGACCGGTGGTCGCGGCCGCCTCCGACACCTCGACGGCGTCCTCGGGACCACTGTGCTCCTGAGCACCGCGCAGGACCACCACCGGGCAGGGCGCGTGCGCGACCAGGCTCTGGCTGACCGAGCCGATCAGGATCGAGGAGAAGCGGTTCAGCCCCCGGGAGCCCACCACCAGCAGCTCGGCGTGCTCGGCCAGGCCGATCAGCCCCGTCGCCGCCCCCGCGGTCAGCAGGTCCACGTCGACCCGCAACTCGGGATACTCCTTCAGCACCCGGGCCTGCGCCGTGTGCAGCAGCTCGGCTGCCGCCGCGGTGACGCCCTGCGAGATGTCCCCCTGCTCCAGCACCGGAACCCCGTAGGGGGCGAGCACCCAGGAGTGGGCGATCCGCAGCGGCGCGCCGCGCCGGTCGGCCTCGGCCGCGGCCCAGTCCAGGGCCTGCTCGGCGTACTCCGATCCGTCGAATCCCACGACCACGCCGCGCTCCGGTGACGCGGATGGTGATGGTGATGCTGTCATCGCCTGCTCCTAGGATCTGAGTGGATGTCACTGGACTCAGCATGTCCGCGCGGAGCAGGCCCCCGGCAGGGCCCGAGGGTCCCGGGACCAGGGACCACTGGTCCCTTCTCCGCGCCGCCCGGAGGCCCAGCCGGCTCGCCCCCTCAGTACCGTGCCTCAGTACTGGCTGAGCAGCGCCGCGGCGTCGCGGGTCTCGTGCACATCGGCGGCGGCCGCCATCAGCAGGGCGGCCCGGGCCGGCTCGCACTCGGGCGGGACCACCAGCAGATCCCAGCGGCCGACCTTGTAGGAGAGCAGGCACAGGTCGCCGGGCTCCTGCTCGGGGCCGAACCAGCCCAGCCGCACCACATGCACGCCCACCGGCACCTTGGCCGGGAGCTCGGGCCAGGCGCCCTCGTGCACGGTGACCCTGGTGATCCGGCCCCAGGTCTGGTCGAGCCGGGTCACCAGCGCGGGCAGTTCGGCCGCCATGTCGCGGGACCGGGGCCACCAGGCGCCGTCCAGCCGGCCCCGGATCCTGGTCTCCGGCTTGAGCGACAGCCGGAGCTCGGGCGCCTGCCCAGCCTCCGGCGCGGGCCTGACGGCAACGGGGGCCTTGGGGCGGGTACTGATGGTGGTCACGGCGCGGACCTGCCTCCGGGCCGACGGGCGCCCGGTATCGTCGCTCGCCGGAGACGACGCCGCCAAACCGGCAGCGTGCGAAATGCCCTCGGTGCCGCCCACGCTACTCCGGTTGCGTGGTCACCGGTCGCCGGGACCGTACTGTGGGAGATCCACGGCAGGACCGCCGCCCGGCACCGGAGGCCCGAGATGATCATCCAGCCCGCCTATGCGAACGATCCCTGGAGCCTGCGCGAGTGCGCGCTCGACCTGGACTACCTGCCGCAGAGCGAGTCGGTGTTCGCGCTCTCCAACGGCCATATCGGCTGGCGCGGCAATCTGGACGAGGGGGAGCCGCACGGGCTGCCCGGCTCGTACCTCAACGGCGTGTTCGAGTTCCACCCGCTGCCGTACGCGGAGGCCGGCTACGGCAATCCGGAGTCCGGGCAGACCGTCATCAACATCACCAACGGCAAGGTGATGCGGCTGCTGGTGGACGACGAGCCGATCGACCTGCGCTACGGCCGGCTGCACCAGCACGAGCGGGAGCTGGACTTCCGGGCCGGGGTGCTGCGCCGCTCGTTCCGGTGGACCTCCCCGGCCGGACGCACCGTCAGGGTGACCTCGACCCGGCTGGTCTCGCTCACCCAGCGGGCCATCGCCGCGGTCGCCTACGAGGTCGAGGCGGTGGACAGCGACGTCAGGATCGTGGTCCAGTCCGAACTGGTCGCCAATGAGCAGTTGCCGCATCCCGGCGGCGATCCGCGGGTCTCGGCCGTGCTGGACTCGGTGCTGCAGCCCGAGGACCACAACGCCGACGAGGGCAGGCTGCGGCTGATCCACCGGACCACCCGCAGCGGGCTGCGGGTGGCGGTCGCCGCCGAGCACCAGGTCACCGGGCCCGAGGGCACCACGGTCTCCTCGGAGGCCGGACCCGACCTGGGCCGGCTGACCGTGGTCTCGATGCTGCGGCCCGGGCAGCGGCTGCGGATCGAGAAGCTGGTGGCGCACGGCTGGTCCGCGGTCCGCTCGCTGCCCGCCGTCCGGGACCAGGTGGACGCCGCACTGGCCGGTGCGGCGGACGTGGGCTGGGAGGGGCTGCTGGCCGAGCAGCGCGGCTACCTGGACGACTTCTGGTCCAGGGCCGATGTCGAGGTGATGGGCGACACCGGGATCCAGCAGGCGGTGCGGTTCGCGCTGTTCCATGTGCTGCAGGCGGGCGCCAGGGCCGAGGAGCGGGCGATCCCGGCCAAGGGCCTGACCGGTTCCGGCTACGACGGCCACTGCTTCTGGGACACCGAGACCTTCGTGCTGCCGATGCTCACCTACACCGCGCCGCGCGCGGTCGGGCAGGCCCTGCGCTGGCGGCACAGCACGCTGCCCGCCGCGTTGGAGCGGGCGGCGCAGCTGGGCCTGGCCGGGGCCGCGTTCCCCTGGCGGACCATCGACGGCGGCGAATGCTCGGCCTACTGGCCGGCCGGCACCGCGGCCTTCCACATCAACGCGGACATCGCCGACGCGGTGCTGCGCTACACCGCGGCCACCGGCGACCTGGCCTTCGACCGGGAGGTGGGGGCGGAGCTGCTGATCCAGACCGCCCGGATGTGGCACTCGCTCGGCCACCACGACCCGCACGGCGTCTACCACCTGGACGGGGTGACCGGGCCGGACGAGTACAGCGCGGTCGCCGACGACAACACGTACACCAATCTGATGGCCCAGCAGAACCTGCGCGGGGCCGCCGAGGCGGCGGAACGCAACCGCGAGGTCGCCGCCAGGCTCGGCGTCGACGACGAGGAGACCGCCACCTGGCGGGACGCGGCACGGCGGATCGCGGTGCCCTTCAACACCGAACTGGGGGTGCACGAGCAGTCCGCCGGGTCCACCGCCCACCAGGTCTGGGACTTCGCCGCGACCGCGCCGGACGAGTACCCGCTGTTCCTGAACTTCCCCTACTTCGACCTCTACCGGAAGCAGGTGGCCAAGCAGGCCGACCTGGTGCTGGCCATGCTGCTGCGCGGCGAGGCCTTCACCCCGCAGCAGAAGTCCGACAACTTCAGCTACTACGAGCCGCTGACCGTCCGCGACTCCTCGCTCTCGGCCGGCACCCAGGCCGTGCTGGCCGCCGAGGTGGGGCACCTGCGGCTGGCCTTCGACTACCTGGGCGAGGCGGCGATGATGGACCTCGCCGACCTGGAGCACACCACCAAGGACGGGCTGCACATCGCCTCGCTGGCCAACACCTGGATCGCGCTGGTGGCCGGCTTCGGCGGGATGCGGCAGCAGGGGGAGCGCATCACCTTCGCCCCGCGGCTGCCGGAGCAGCTCACCGGGCTGGCCTTCAGCGTCCAGTTCCAGCAGTGCAGCCTGCGGGTCGAGGTCTCCCACGCGGAGGCCGTCTACACCCTGCTGGAGGGGTCCGAGCTGGAGATCACGCACCACGGGACCCCGCTGACCGTGGCCAAGGGCACCCCCTGCAACGCCCCGGTGCCGCCGGCCGCCCCCGCCACGCCGGAACCCCGCCAGCCCACCGGCCGGGCCCCGCTCCGCCGCGTCTGAGCCGGGGCGCGGGGCCGGCCTGGCAGCGGGCTCAGCTGCGGGCCGGGCTGCGGGCCGGGCTGCGGGCCGGGCTGCGGGCCGGGCTGGCCGCTACCAGGCGTAGACGCGGGAGATGATGTCCTTGCGCGCGGCCTGGTCCGGGCCCGGATGGGTGATCACCACCGGCACCCCGTTGGGGTCGCGGCCCTCGACCCAGACGAAGCCGTCCGCCCGCTCGGTGACGGTGTGCGCGTCACGGTCCTTCAGGAACTGCTCGCAGCGCCGCAGTTCCACCTCGCTGGCGGCGGTCCAGATCGCGCAGTGCACCCCGACCCCGGACGGCAGGTGCGGTGCCCGCGGGCCGAGCGAGCGCAGATAGAGTTCCGAGCCGTCGGCGCCGACCAGCAGCGCGGCGGTGGGTTCGGCGAGGGTGACCCGAAGGCCGAGCAGCCCGGTGTAGAAGTCCGTCGACCGCTCCAGGTCGAACACGTTCAGGACGACGGACGCCAGGCGCATCCCGTCCGGTGCAGGTGTGGTGGATCCCATGCAGGTCTTCCCCTTCTCCGTCGCGGACCGGGCCTGTCCGAGTCTTGCATGCCGGGACGGGAATCAGCGGGATCGGGAAGTAGCCTGATCATCCCGATCGAAGGATGTGCGACCGCATGACGAAGCTCGGACTCCCGGACACCGTCCGCGCCTGCCTGTTCGACCTGGACGGCGTGCTCACCCGCACCGCGGTCATCCACGCGGCGGCGTGGAAGCAGATGTTCGACGCGTTCCTGCGCGACCGGGACGGCGCCGACTTCCGGCCCTTCGACCCGGCCGCGGACTACGACACCTATGTCGACGGGCTGCCCAGGGCGGACGGGGTGCGCTCCTTCCTGGCCTCGCGCGGCATCACCCTGCCCGAGGGCGCCCCGGACGACCCGCCGGACCGGGAGACCGTGCACGGGCTCGGCACCAGGAAGAACGACCTGGTGCTCAAGCTGATCAAGGAGCAGGGGGTCCAGGCCTACCCCGGCTCGGTGCGGTTCGTCGAGGCCGTGCGCAACGCCGGGCTGCGCCGGGCGGTGGTGTCCTCCAGCGCCAACTGCCTCGATGTGCTGATCGCGGCCGGGATCGCCGACCTCTTCGAGGTCCGGATCGACGGCGTGGTGGCGGCCGAACGCGGCCTGCCGGGCAAGCCCGCCCCTGACACCTTCCTCGCGGCGGCCCAGGAGCTCGGCGTGGCGCCCGAGGAGGCCGCGGTCTTCGAGGACGCCCTGGCCGGCATGGAGGCGGGACGGGCCGGCGGCTTCGGCCTGGTGGTCGGCGTGGACCGGGTCGGCCAGGCCGAGGCCCTGCGCAGCCACGGGGGCCAGGTGGTGGTCCGGGACCTGGCCGAACTCCTGGCCGACGGGCACTGAGCCCCGGGCCGGCCCACCGCGGCACAGGCCGTTCGGGGCCCGGCGCTGGGGGCCGGTCGGTCTGTCGCCAGGGCCGGTCGGACCCTGTGCCGGGGCCGGCTCCCGGCAGAGAGTGGGTGCTGTGCACCGGTCCCGCCGGGCGCGCCCCGACCCGCGGTGACCGCCGCCGCGCACCGAAGGAGTGAACGTCCATGCAGCACCGCACCGTCCAGGACGTGATGACCCACGAGGTGGTCACCGTCCGCCGCGACACCCCGTTCAAGACCGTCGCCCAGCTGCTCGCCGGCCACGAGGTGACCGCGGTGCCCGTGGTCGACGGCGAGCGCCGCCCGATCGGGATCGTCTCCGACTCCGACCTGCTCCGCAAGGAGCAGGTCCAGCCCGAGCCCGAGGGCCGCTCCCCCGTCCCGTGGCTGCACCCGCGGGACCGGGCCAGGGCCGAGGCGGAGACCGCCGAGGGCCTGATGAGCACCCTGCTGTTCACCGCCCGCCCGGAGTGGAGCGTGGTCGAGGCGGCCAGGACCATGGACGACCACCGGGTCAAGCGGCTGCCGGTGGTCGACGAGACCGGGGTGCTGGTCGGCATGGTCAGCCGGGGCGACCTGCTGCGGGTCTTCCTGCGCCACGACAGCGCGATCCGCGAGGAGATCACCCACGAGGTGCTGCAGCAGACGCTGCACCTCGCCGCCGACGCGGTGCGGGTGGAGGTGCTGGACGGGGTGGTCACCCTGCACGGCGAGGTGCGCCGGCGCAGCACCCTCCCCGTCGTGCTGCGGCTCTGCCGCACCGTCGACGGCGTGGTCGCGGTGCACAGCCTGCTCCAGCACACCCTCGACGACGGCGCCGACGCCGAACCGGCGGCCGCCCACCAGCTCCGCTAGGTCCGGCCTGGCCGGGACCGTACCGCTGAGTCGGCTACTGTCCCTAGCGAGGAGGAACTGCCGTGGAGGAGATCGAGGACGTGTCGGACGCCTATGACGTGGACAGCGCGGTCCAGCACGCCCTGGACCGGCTGACCACGCTGGCCAACGCCAACGACGCCCTCGGCAGCACCCTGGACGTGGAGATAGGGCTGCGGCGGCTGTGCCGCACCCTCGTGCCCGGCCTCGCCGACTGGTGCGCGGTCGACCTGCTGGACGAGCACGGGCGGCTGCACCGGCGCGTGGTCGAGCACCGTGACACCGACCGGGTCCCGACCGGACGCTTCGAGGCCGCGCTGCCGGAGCCGGAGGAGTCCTCCCCCGCGCCGCTGGCCCGGGTGCTGCGCGGGGCGGTGCCGCTGCTGCTGACCGACTTCCCGCCGGCCGACCAGGCCGCCGACCCGCTGCACGCCATAGAGCTGGAACTGTTCGCCAGGCTCGGCGCGTCCACCGCGGTGCTCGCGCCGCTCCGCTCCCGCGGCCAGGCGCTGGGCGTGCTGACCCTGGTCCGCAGCGGCGACGAGGCCCCGCTGGACGAGGACGACCTGCCGCTGATCGAGGACCTGGCGCACCGGGTGGCCCTCGCGGTGGACAACGCCCATCTGCACGCGCAGGTCCTGAACACCGCCGAGCGGATGCAGCGCTCGCTGCTGCCGGACCTGCCCAACAGCGGGGCGCTGGAGCTGGCCGCCCGCTACCAGCCGTCCCGCGACACCGCCGAGGTCGGCGGGGACTGGTACGACGCCTTCGTGCTGCCCGAGGGCGCCACCACCCTGATCATCGGCGACGTGGCCGGGCACGACCTGCGCGCGGCGGTCACCATGAGCCGGATGCGCAACATGCTGCGCGGCATCGCCTGCGACCGCAAGGAACCGCCGGGCAAGATCCTGGCCCGGCTCGACGCCGCCAACCACATCCTCTACCGCGGCCAGACCCTGACCTGCGTCTACGCCCTGGTGGAGAAGCTGGCCCCGGAAGAACCCTGGAAGCTGCACTACGCCGTGGCCGGCCACCCGCCGCCGCTGCTGGTCACCGCCGAGGGCGACACCCGCTACCTCAACGAGGGCCGCAGCCTGCTGCTCGGCGTGGACCCGGACCGCCTCCGCCCGGACGCCGCCGAGCCGCTGCCGCCGCGGTCCATCGTGCTGCTCTACACCGACGGCCTGATCGAACGCCGCGGCGAAGACCTGGACCGCGGCATGGCCCGGCTGCGCCGGCACGCGTCCGCGCTGGCGGGCGAACCGCTGGAGGTCTTCTGCGACGAACTCCTCGCCCTGGCCTCCGCCAGCACCGACGACGTCGCCCTGATCGCCGTCCGCGTCCCACCCGCCGGCACCGGCCCGGCCACCGCGACCGCCGACGACGCCTAGCGTCGCCGGCCGTTCGAATCCCGGACCAATCCGCTCCGCCCTCTGCCCCGAATCACCTTTCAGAGGCTCGATTCGATACGCCCCGGACCCCGGCGCTCGGCCTCTTCCCGTCCCTGATTCCGGCAGGCGGCGCATTCCGCACCCAACCTGCGGTCCCGGAGCCATCGACATCTGTGCACCACCACGCAGTTGGAGGAGAGACACGATGACGAACACGAAGAGGACCACGACCAGGGCCCTGGCCATGGCCGCCCCGGTGGCGCTGCTCGCGCTGCCGCTGGCGCTCACCGCCTCGTCGGCGAGCGCGCAGTCGCCCAGCAGCACCAGCGGCAGCACCACGTACATGGCCACGCTCAACCCGCTCAACCACGCCACCGGCTCGGGCATGCTGATGCTCCAGCTGACCGGGAACAAGGCCGTGGTCACCGAGGACGTGAAGGGGCTGGCCGCGACGTTCATGAAGGCGCCGTTCCCGCACGTGCAGCACATCCACATCAACGGGATGGGCATGTGTCCGACCACCTCGGCGGACAAGAACGGTGACGGCGTTGTCAGCACCACCGAGGGCGGCCCGGCCTACGGCGCGATCGGCACCACGCTGGGCCTGACCGGCGACACCAGCCCGGCGGCCGGCACCAACATCAAGATCGCGCCGGGCGGTGCGGCCTTCCACTACTCCCGCACCATCAACCTGGACGCGGCGACCGTGTCCTCGATCAAGGACGGCAAGGCCGTCATCGTGGTCCACGGCATCGACCCGACGACGCTGAGCGCCAAGGCCCAGGGCGAGCCCAGCGACCTGGTGCCGTCGCTGCCGCTGGCCGCGACCTCCCCGGCGCTGTGCGGGCCGCTGGCCGTCTCGCAGATGACCACGGTCCCTGGCGGTGGCGTGAACACCGGTGGCGGCGGGACCTCCGGCCTGCAGGACCCGTGGCTGTTCGCGACCGGTGCGGGCCTGGTGGCGGCCGCCGGTGGCGTCCTGGTCCTGCGTCGACGGACCAGCGTCGAGAAGTAGCCGGTCATGTCCTGGTTGACACGACTGTTCGGTAGTGGCCGCCGGCGTCTGCTGGCGTCGGTGGCCGCCCTCCTGCTGGTGGCAGCGGGAGGGGCGCTGGCCCTCGGGATGTCCAGCCAGCACCACGCGCCGCAGCCGCCGGCCTCGGCCGGGCTGCCGGCGACGGCCCTCCCGACTCAGAACCCGGCCGGCCGCCCCTCCATCGCTCCGGCCGTGCCCCCGCCGCCCTCCTCGGCGGCCCCGACCGCCCCGGCGGTGACTCCCGTCTCGATCAGCATCCCGGCCATCGGCGTGCACCACTCGCTGCTGAAACTGGGTCAGAACCCCGACGGCACCCTGCAGGTGCCACCGATGTCCGACGTCTCGGCGCCGGGCTGGGACCGCGACTCGCCGACCCCCGGCCAGGTGGGCCCGGCCATCATCCTGGGCCACATCGACGGCACCACCGGAGCGAAGGGCGTGTTCTACGCCCTGGGCGCACTCCGCCCCGGCAACACCGTCAGCATCACCCGCAGCGACGGCACCGTGGCGGTGTTCCGGATCGACGGCGTCAACAAGTACCCCAAGGACGCCTTCCCGACCCTGACCGTCTACGGCAACACCACCAACCCCCAGCTCCGGCTGATCACCTGCGGCGGCCCGTTCGACCACGCCACCCAGCACTACCTGGACAACACCGTCGCCTACGCCACCCTCACCAGCACCCACCGGGCCTGACCCCGACCCCGCACACGCAACGAACGCAACGAACGCAACGAGGAGGAGGAGACGATGGACACCCAGCCACAGAGCAACGGCGCAACCGGACCGCACCGTGGACGGCGGAGCAACCGCCTGCGCACCCTCGCCGCCGCCGCGGCGCTCGCGGCGCTGGCAGCAGGGGGGTGCGCCTCATGCGCCTCGGGCAGTGCCGGCACCCCCGCCGCATCCATGTCGCCGGGGATGCAGATGTCCGCCATGCCGCAGGCCGCCGCCGCGCCTTCGGCGACCGGGCCCTCGGCGTCCGGAACTTCGGCGACCGGGCCTTCGGCGACCGCGCTGATGGTGTGCGGGAAAGAGATCAAAGAGGCCGTCACCACGATCCTGGCGCCGCCGAAGGCGCCGACCACCACCAGCACCTGGGCCGACCACCTCTACACCTGCACCTATCACCTGCCGACCGGCCAACTGGTGCTGTCGGTCAAGGAATCCCCGGACACCGCGACCGGAACCGCCTACTTCGAAGCCCAGCGCAAGCAGTTGGGCACCACCACACCGCTGACCGTCGCCCAGGGCCTGGGCAACCCCGGATTCGAGTCCGCGGGCGGCACGGTGGTCATCCTCAAGGACGGCAAGACACTTCGTGTGGACGCCACCGGCATGCCGGCCGCGTCCGGACCGAACCAGCTCTCCCGGGCCGACCTGGCCTACGAGGTCGGCAGCGACGTCCTCGGCTGCTGGAGCGAATAACCAGAGACAAGGAGCAAGACATGTCCAGACTTCCGACTCGAGTCGCGCTCGCGGCAGCAGTGCTCCTGCTGGCCGTAGCCGGCTGCTCCTCGACAGCCGCCACCTCCACGCCGACGCCGCCCCCGGCGACGGCAACGGCGACAACCCCGGGCTCCGCGCCCGCCGCCGCGGCGGCGCAGATCGTGATCGACAACTTCGCCTTCAGCCCGGCGACCCTGACCGTGAAGCCCGGGCAGACCGTCACCGTGGTCAACCACGACTCCGCCACGCACACCCTCACCGCGAGCCCCGGCAGCGGCTTCGACACCGGTCCCATCAACCCGGGCAAGTCGGCGACGTTCACCGCCCCGGCCAAGCCCGGCAGTTACCCGTACGTCTGCACCATCCACGCCTCCATGCGCGGCACGCTGACGGTCAGTGAGAAATGACGGCCAGTTAGAAAGCACCACATGATCGCGGCCAGGCCGACGCCCTCCGGCGCGTCCTGGCCGCGATCAGCCATGGAGCCGGCCGGCTCAGCCGACGGGCGTGGCGACGGTGGCGAGGGTGGCGTCGCCGGGCGTGCCCTGCTCCGGCACCGGGCCGATCGGGATCGCCACGCCCGGGACGGCGCGCAGGACGCCCTCCGGCACATGGTTGGCCGCGCCGGCCGGTCCGGCACCGGTCACCGGCCTGACCGACACCGTGGCCGGAACGGACGTGGCGTGGCCGCCGGTGGCGGCGATCGCGGCGCCACCGGTCGCCAGGCTCGCCAGCACGGCGGCGGTCAGCACGACCGCGCCCCTGCGCTTCAGGGGCGTATTGAGACGGGTGCGAAGCTTCATGACAGGTCCTTCCAGACACTGCGGAGATCCCGGGCCGCGCCGCGGTCCGGGGGGAACAGCTGGAATCCTGTCGGGGAGCCGCTGAAGCGCCGCTGAAGATCCTGAAGACCGCCTTCAGCTGTTGCCCGCGGGCGCTTTCACCAGGCCGGGTCGGGACGTTTCAGGGCCCGGCCGACCAGCACCGTGTCCACGTTGTCGACGTCGAGTTCGGCCAGGTCGTGGGTGATGAAGTGGTAGAGGTGGTCGAGGTCCCGCAGCCAGACGGCGATGTTGAGGTTGCCAGGGCCGGTGGTGGCCATCGCCCCGTGCACGGCGGGGTGCGCGGCCAGCAGCCGCCCGGTCCGGTCCAGCCGCGCGGGCGGCACCCGCATCCGCAGGTTGGCGTCCACGCCGAGCCCGAGCCGTCGCGGGTCGACCAGGACCTGGGTGTGCACCTGCCCCTGCTCGAACAGCGCGGTCAGTCGGCGCCGGACGGTGGACTCCGGGTGCCCGGTGGCGCGGGCGACGGCGGAGGCCGACATCCTGGCGTCACCTGCCAGGGCGGTGGCGACCGCGCGGTCGATCCCGTCGGCCTCGCGGACGCCTCCCCGGTCCGGCCCCGGTGAAGGCTGGGGCGACCGCTCGGGGGTGAGCCGGCGGCGTTCGTCCGGGGTGAGCACGTCAAGCCGCCAGTCGCCGGCGACGGCGAAGACATGGATGACGGTCTCGGCCTCGACCGAGGTCACCGCGGTGGTGGCGGGGAGCTGCCGGAAGACCAGCCGGTCACGGTGGTCCCGGTCGGCCAGCAGGACCGCGATCAGCTGGTCGCCGCCGGCCGACACGTCGACCAGCGGGATGTCCTCGCGGGCGGCCAGGGCCCGGGCGACGGCGTCGACCTTGCCGCGCAGCACCCGGATCCGCAGCAGCATCACCCCGTCCGGGGGCGGCAGCGGCGGCGAGGCGACCACCCGTACGCCGCCGTCGCCGAGCAGCGCGGCCCAGCGCCGGGCGACCACGCGGGTCGGTAGGCCGAGCACCTCGGCCGTCCGCTCGGCGGTGACCCGGCCGTCGCACTGGAGCGCCGCGATCAGCCGCCGATCCGTGGCATCGACGACATGGTCACCCATGGGAAAGGACATAGTGAACAGTATCGCTCATCTATTCAGGCGAGAGCAGTGCTCTCCGCTCCCCCGCTGTCAGGGTGGACCTCATGAACGACACACTGATCCTGATGAGCAAAGCCGCCCAGGACGCCGCCGCCCTGCTGCCGCAGCGGACCGGTCCGGACCGGTTCGACAGCTGGCCCGGCTTCAAGGCCGCCTTCGACGCGATCGACCTGCCCACCTCGGCCCTGCTGCGGGAGCGGTTGGAGGCCGCCCGCCCCGGCACCGCCTGGGCCGAAGACGCCGACGACCTGGACCAGGGCGGCGAGCGCTGGGTGGTCGACGCCGTCGACGGCGCCGTCCAGTATCTGCAGGGGCTGCCGCAGTGGTCGGTCAGCATCGCCCTGGTCCGCAACGGCCGCCCGGTGCTGTCCGTGCTGCACAGTGCGACCCTCGGCCGCACCTACACCGCGGCGCTGGGCGGCGGGGCGTTCCTGGACGGGGTCCCGGTCACCCCGTCGGTCAAGACGGACCTGTCGCTGGCCCTGGTCGCCACCAGCCACCCGCCCTTCGTCGGCCGACAGCCCGAGGCGGTGGCCGGCGCCGGTCGGGCGCTGTCGCTGCTGCTGCCCGCGGTGGGCGCGGTCCGCAACCTTGGCCCCACCTCCTGGCAGGTGGCGGACGTGGCCTCGGGCCGGGTCGACGCCTTCTGGGAGTACGGCCGCGACGCCGACAACCTGCTGGCCGGAGCCCTGGTGGCGACCGAGGCGGGCGTCCTGGTCACCGACACCGACGGCAGCCCCTGGCACCCGGACTCCCCCGGTTTCCTGGCCGCCCCGCCCGCCCTGCACTCCCAGCTGGTCCGCCTGCTGGGCACGCACCTGGACAGATGAAACCGGGCCCGGCGTCATCGACGCCGAGCCCGGCCCAGTTGCTGTCATCGACCGGCGGCGACGAGGTTCCGCCCGCTGGTGGCGGTGGCCGGCAGCCGGGAGGCCCGGATACCCATGCCCACGGTGCGCATCAGCAGCATGGCGACGGCCATGAAGATCAGTCCGTCGGTGATGGCCGCGCCGGTGACCTGGTGCACGATGCACCAGTGGGTCAGCTGGCTGGAGAACCAGTGCGCGGAGCCGTAGGAGAAGGCGGCCCTGGCCCCGATCACCAGGATCCACAGCAGTGCGTAGGGGCCTGCGGCCCGGCTGGCCGGCTTTCCGGTCTCCGGGTTGCGGTAGACGTGCATCAGACCGAGCGCGGCCAGTCCGCCGAGGATGCCGGCGGCCACCGCGGCGAGTTCGATCGACAGGCCCGTACCGCTGGTGACCGGTCGCTCGATGAACAGAGGAATGATCGCACCGGCGATCAGCGCCGGGCGCAGGATCCGCATCGGGCCGATCTTGCGGGCCTGACCGAGGTCGCTGTGGAGCACCGCGACCAGCACCGCACCGTTGACGATCATTGCCTGGGTGACTTCGGACATCATGGCGTGCTCCCTAGGAGTGACTCGGTCCCTCGTTGATGCCCTAACCTTCGCGTCGTTCGCCGCCCGCCGGATCGGAGCAGGGGCTGGTCCGCGGTATGAGGCGGGCCACGGCTCTGGTACCAGGCGGTACCAGGCCGGGCCCGTGGCTCTCAACCCTGGACCCGCCCCACGGGCGGACGTGGTGGTACCGGGCCCGTCCGTAGCGTCGGGACCGTCGACATCGGGGCCGGTCCACGGTCAGCGAGTCGGCGGAAGCGCCGAAAGCGCAAGCGCGGAAGTGGGAGCGTCTCGTGTCCGGTCTGGAAATCCTCGCGGTCATCGCCGTCATCGGCTTCGTCATCTACCAGCAGGTGATCGGACAGTTCGTCCGGGGGAAGCGGGCGGTGCTGCTGCCGGTGATCCTCACCGTCATCGGCTTCACCGACCTGCACGGCAGCGGCGGCACGCACCTCAAGCCGGCCGACATCGTCTGCCTGGCCATCGGTGCCGCCGGCTCGGTGGCGATCGGCCTGGCCTTCGGCGCGATCACGCACCTGGAGTCCCGCGACGGCGTGCTGTGGGCGAAGATGCCGAAGTCCGGACTGTGGCTCTGGGCCGGGATGTTCGCCTGGCGCGGTGTCATCTTCGTACTGGCCACCGCGATGCACGCCCCGGTCGCCGCGTCGGCCTCGACCCTGCTGTTCACGCTGGGACTCAACCGGCTGGCGCAGGCCGCCGTCATCCTGCCCCGTGCCATCGCGGCCGGCATCCCCTTCGCCCCGGAGAAGGACGGCAAGACCTTCCTGGCCGGCTCCTTCAACCGCCGGTGAGCCCGACCGACCAGCCGCGCACCGGCCCCTGCGCACCAGCCCCCCGCGCACCGACTCCCCACCCACCGGCCGCCCGGGCCAGGACCGGCTGCGCAGCTGGCCTGCCTGGCCAAGCGATACTGTGACCATGCGCCAACTCCTCTGGGTCGCCCGCGTCGCCGGATTCGCCGTGGTCGGGCTGCTGGCGCTGCTCGGCACACCGCGCGGACCCCTGGCCCGGCCGATGCTGATCGCGGGATTCTCCCTGCTGGCCCTAGGGCTGGTGGCCTGGGCGCTGATCGACCTGCACCCGGCCGGGGCCAGATACCGCGAGCGCTGGCTGCCGGTGGCCCTCGGCCTGATCGCCGTCGCCGCCGGATTCAGCTCCACCATCGGCGGGAACAGCGACAGCGCGGTGTCCTACGCCATCGTGGCCACCGTCGCCGCGGGCAGCGAGATCAGCCTTCCGGCCGGGCTGGCGGTCTCCGCGGCCGGCATCCTGGCGATCGAGGTCGGCGCGGTGGTCTACGGCGAGGGCTTCGGCACCCTGGCCGGTTTCCCGCTGCTGCTCCTGCTCGGGCTGCTGACCGGCCGCAACCGCAGCGCCTACCGGATCCAGGCCGAGCAGTCCGCGGCGCTGCTGGCCCAGTACGAGCGGTTGCAGGCGGAGCAGCGCCGGGCCGATGTGCTGGACGAGCGCACCCGCATCGCCCGCGAGATCCACGACGTGCTGGCCCACTCCCTCGGCGCGCTGGGGATCCAGATCCAGGCGGCCCGGGCGGTGCTGGAGGACCAGAAGGACATCGACCACGCGGTGGAGATGCTGACTGCGGCTCAGCGGATGGCCTCCGAGGGCCTGGTCGAGACCCGGCGGGCGGTGCACGCCCTGCGGGTCGACATGCTGCCGCTCAGCGAGGAGCTGACCCGGACCGTCGACACCTACCGGCAGCGCTACCGGGTGGCGGCAGGCTTCAAGACCAGCGGCGTCCCCCGCCCGCTGCCGCCCGAGGCCAACCTCGCGCTGCTGCGGATCGCCCAGGAGGCGCTGATCAACGCCGCCAAGCACGCGGAGGGCCGCCCGGCCGCGGTCCGGCTCGACTACGGCGACCAGGAGGTCCGCCTCACCGTGGTCAACGACCTGCTCCCGGGCCGGGCGGCCGGACCGGCCGTCGAGGGCGCCCGGACCGGCCCGACCGGCGGCGTCAACGGCGGCTACGGGCTGACCGGTATGCACGAACGGCTGCGGCTGCTCAACGGCACCCTCACCGCGGGCCCGCAGAACGACCAGTGGGCCGTGACGGCCCTGCTCCCGCTCCCCCCGGGGCCCCGACCAGAGGACGCAGTTCGATGACCGCCAGCCCCGCCGGCACTCCCGCCGCCCGTACCCCCGCTCCGCTCCGCGTCGTCGTCGCCGACGACCAGGCCAGCGTCCGCGAGGGCCTGGTCCTGCTGCTCGGCGGACTCCCCGACATCGACGTGGTCGGCGCCGCCGCGGACGGGCAGCAGGCGCTGGAACTGGTGGCCGAGCACCGGCCCGACGCGATCCTGCTGGATCTGCACATGCCGGTCCTCGACGGCATCGGGGCCACCCGCCGACTGGCCGCCGAGCACCCCGGCGTGGCCGTGGTCGTGCTCACCACCTATCTCGACGACAGCTCGGTCCTGGACGCCCTGCGGGCCGGCGCGCGCAGCTATCTGACCAAGGACGCCGACCGCACCGACATCGCCCGCGCCCTGCACGCGGCGGCCGGCGGCCTGGCCGTGCTCGACCCCCGGGTGCAGGCCACCCTGCTCGCCGCCACCGCGGCCCCCGCGCCGCCCGAGCCGTCCGAACCGGCCGCGGCGCAGGCCCCGGCGCCCGACGGCCTGACCCATCGTGAGCTGGAGATCCTCAGCCTGATCGCCCGCGGGCTGACCAATCCGGAGATCGCCCAGCGGCTGTTCCTGAGCAACCACACGGTGAAGACCCACATCAACCGGATCTTCGCCAAGACCGGCTCACGCGACCGGGTCGCCGCCATCAACTACGCCAACCGGCACCAGCTCGGCTGACCCGGTTCCACCAGGCCGATTCCTCGAGGCCGCGCAGGCCAACAGCCTGACTCCGCCACAATCTCGTCCCAAAACCTAGCCAAGCTAAGTTTTCGCGAGTACGGTCACAACACCCCACGCCAACCCCGTGGGATTCGACCCGGAGGAGTTAGACAACGATGTCAACCAAGCGCTCAGCCGCGTGTGCTTGTGCCTCTGCCCTGATCGCCGTCACGCTCGCCGCGTGCGGCAGTTCCGGATCCGCCGGCTCCACCGCGGCCGGTAGACCGAGCACGCTGTCCATCGGCGTTCTGTACTCGGACGTCAACTTCAACCCCTGGCTGTCCCCCAACGGGAACAACGGCAGCCTGAACTACACCACCGCCGTCTACGACTCGCTCACCCGGCTGACCGGCCCGGACAAGGTCTCGCCGAACCTGGCCACCGGCTGGACCTACGTCAACCCCAGCACCCTGCAGATGACGCTGCGTCCGGATGTGAAGTTCAGCGACGGCGCGCCGCTGGACGCCGCGGCGGTCAAGGCCAACTTCGACTACGCCAAGACCGCCTCGCCGGCCGGCGCCCTGAACGCCTTCGTCGCCGGGCTGACCACCACCGTGGTGAACCCGACGACCCTGCGCTTCAGCTCGCCGATCCCGGACCCGACCTGCCCTTCGACCTGGCCACCGGCGCCGGGTTCATCGTCGACCCCACCGCGCTGGGCAAGGCCGCCCAGCTGTCCACGACCCCGAGCGGCAGCGGTCCCTACACCCTCTCCACCAGCGGGACGACCGCCAACCAGCAGTACACCTTCCTGCGTCGGGCCACCTACTGGAAACAAGTCGGCCTACCCGTACGACAAGGTCGTGCTGAAGATCTACTCCTCGACCCAGGCGATGGACGACGCGCTGCGCTCGGGCCAGATCCAGGCCGAGCAGGGCGACACCACCACGCAGAAGGGCGACAAGGCGGCCGGGCTGAACACGGTCGTCGGGCAGCAGAACACGGTGGTCGGCGTCTGGCTCAACGACCGGTCGGGGAAGCTGGTCAAGGCCCTCGGCGACGTCCGGGTCCGGCAGGCCCTGAACTACGCGGTCGACCGCAAGGCCATCATGGCGGCCGCCTTCGGCGCGGACGGCACCCCGTCCTCCCTGGTGGTCGGCCCCGGCGCGGACGGCTACGCGGCCAACTCCGCCGCCTCCTACCCCTACGACCCGGCCAAGGCGAAGGCCCTGCTGGCCGCCGCCGGCTACCCGAACGGGTTCACCCTGCCGCTGCTCAGCACCAGAGCGGCGACCTGATGGCCCAGGCCGTGGCCGGCTACCTGCGCGCGGTGGGCGTCACCGTCAAGATCTCGGACCACAACACCGACTTCGTCCAGCAGGCCTACTCCGGCACCCAGCCGGCCATGGTCTTCGAGTTCGGGACCCAGCCGGTGGCGCAGGCGATGGCGCAGCTGCTGTCCCCCACCGGGGTGGGCAACCCGAACCACTCCACCGACCCGCAGCTCGACGCGCTGCTCACCACCTCGCTCAGCACCTCCGGGGCAGCCGCCACCACCGCGGTGAACCAGCTGGTGGGCCAGGTCAACCAGCAGGCCTGGTTCCTGATGATCGGCTCCTTCGGGCTGCCCTACGCGACGGCCAAGAACGTCGCCTGCACCGACCTCGGGCCGCTGATCTGCACCCTGCCCTCGCTGCACCCGGCCGGCTAGGTCCCCAGTCACCCGCCCCGCCCCGTCCACCCCTCGGAGGCTGTCATGTGGAGCGTCGCCGCCCGCAGGATCCTGCTGGCGATTCCCCTTCTCCTCATCGTGCTGACGGCGACGTTCCTGCTGCAGCAACTGATTCCGGGAGACCCGGCGTCATACGTCCTGGGCAACTCGTCCAGCGCCGCCCAGCGGCACCAGCTCGACGAGTCCTTCGGACTGCACCGCCCCCTGCTCACCCAGTACCTGTCCTCCTTCGGCGACGCGTTCCGCGGCGACCTGGGCAGGTCCTGGGTGAACGGCGGCACGGTCGCGCACACCGTGACGGCGGCCCTCCCGGCCACCCTGTCACTGGCCGTGCTGGCCACCCTGGTCGCCTTCGTCCTCGGCACCGCGCTGGGCACCTGGGCCGCGCTGCGGCAGGGCGGCCCCGCCGACCGCGCGGTGCAGCTGTTCGCCGGGGCGGCCAGCGCCGTCCCCAACTTCTGGGTCGCGGTCGGCCTGGTCTACCTGCTGGCCATCAGCGGCAGGGTGCTGCCGGCCACCGGGTTCGTCCCGTTCAGCGAGTCGCCGGGGCTGTGGCTGCAGTCCCTGGTGCTGCCGGTGCTCGCCCTGTCCGTCCCGGCGCTCGGCCCGGTCGTGCTCCAGGCGCGCAGCGCCATGGCCGACGTCCTGGGCAAGGACTACATCCGCGCGCTGCGCGCCCTCGGACTGCCGACCCGGCGGATCGTGCTCAAGCACGCGCTGCGCAACGCGGCCGCGCCGGTGGTGACCACCATGGGCTTCAGCCTGATCGGCCTGCTGGCGGGCACCGTGCTGATCGAGCAGGTCTTCAACTTCCCGGGCCTGGGCAGCGTCCTGCTGACCGCGGTGCAGGCCCATGACATCCCCGTCGTCCAGGGCACCGTGGTGTTCTTCGCGGTCGCCGTCATCGTGGTCAATCTCGCAGTCGACCTGGGCGTCGCACTGCTCAACCCCCGGGTGCGCCAGGCATGATCACCATCCCCTCCCCCACCCCCGCGCCGCAGGCCGCACCGGCCGCCCGGACCCGGCCCGCGACGCCGATCGCCCGGGCCGCGCGCTCGCTGCTCCGCTCCCCGGTCGCGGTGCTCGCGCTGGCCTGGCTGGCGCTGATCCTGGTGGTCAGCGTGCTGGCCGGCCACTTGGCACCGGACGACCCGCTGACCCAGGACCTGACCCGGCTGCTGCAGACCCCCTCGGGCACCCATCTGCTCGGCACCGACTCGCTCGGCCGCGACGTCCTCTCCCGGCTGATGCACGGCGGCGGGACGATCCTCTGGGGCGCGGCCGAGGCCTCCGCCGTGGCGGTGGGCCTCGGCCTGCCCGCCGGGCTGATCAGCGGCTACCGAGGCGGCCTGGTGGACACCCTCACCTCCTGGATGACCGACCTGGCCTTCGCGGTGCCCGCCTTCGTGGTGCTGGTGGCGGTGGCGGTCATCTACCCGGACAACACCGTGCTGCTGATGGCGGTGCTCGGCGTGCTGATGGCCGGTGCGGTCACCCGGCTGGTGCGCAACTCCACCCGGGCCGTGCGGGACGAACTGTTCGTGGACGCCGCCCGGGTGTCAGGACTACGGCCGCGGGCCGTGATCCGGCGGCACATCATGCCCACCGTCCTCGCGCCGGTGGTCATGCTGTCCGCGTCCAACACCGCGACCGGCGTGCTGCTGCTGTCCTCGCTGTCCTTCCTGGGCCTCGGCGGATCACCGGAGACCCCGTCCTGGGGTCAGATGATCTACGAGGCCTCCCAGAACATCGGGGTCGACCCCTGGCTGATGGTGCCGCCAGGACTTGTGCTGGTGCTGACCGTGATGTCCTTCAACGTCATCGCCAGCACCACCAGGGACGCCCTTCCCGGCAGCAGCCCGGCCCGGACCCTGATCCGACTGAAGCGCCGCCCGAAGTATGTGGTGGAACCGCCGCATTCAGACGAAGCGTCAATTGACGATCCCTCAGCAGCGGTTCCTGTGCTGGACATTGACCGATTGGTCATCGGCTTCAGCGTCGCCGACCGGATGCTGCCGGTGGTCGACGGGCTCAGCCTGCGGATCGCCCCCGGCCAAACCCTGGGCGTCGTCGGCGAGTCGGGCTCGGGCAAGACCGTGACCGCGCTGTCGGTGCCGGGCCTGCTCCCGCCGGCCGGACAGGTGATGGCCGGATCGGTGCGCTTCAAGGGCGAGTTGCTGACCGGGCGCACCGAGCGCCAGCTGCGAGACGTCCGCGGCACCGGCATCGCCTATGTCGCCCAGGAGCCGATGGCCGCGCTGGACCCGTCCTTCACGGTCGGCAGCCAACTCGGCGAGGCACTGCGGCACTTCGGCACCGGTCGGGCAGCCGCGAAGGAACGGACCGGTCAACTGCTGGCTGACGTCGGCATCAGCGATCCGGCCCGGGTGGCGCAGAGCTTCCCGCACCAGATGTCCGGCGGCATGGCGCAGCGGGTCGCCATCGCGCTGGCGCTGGCCGGCGATCCGGACCTGATCGTGGCCGACGAGCCGACCACCGCGCTGGACGTCACCGTGCAGGCCGGGATCCTCGACCTGTTCCGCGATCTGGTCGGCGACGGCCGTCGGAGCCTGCTCCTGGTCACCCACGACCTGGGCGTGGTTGCGGACATCTGCGACACCGTGGCGGTGATGTACGCCGGGCAGATCGTCGAGCAGGGGCCCACCGCGGAGGTGCTGCGGGCTCCGCGCCACCCCTACACCATGGCCCTGCTCGACTCCGCGCCCACCATGGGCGCGGTCGGCCGGCTGCACGCCATCGACGGCAGCGTGCCCGCACCCGGCACCTGGCCGCAGGGGTGCAGATTCGCCGACCGCTGCCGCTTCGTCCAGGACGCCTGCCGCACCGCCCCGCTGCAACTCCTGCCGGTCACAACGGAGTTCCGGGGCCCGGAGGCCGAACGCCGCCTCACCCGCTGCCTGCGCAGCGACGACATCGCACTGGAGTCCGCCGTATGAGCGCGCTGCTGGAGATCGAGGACCTGCAGGTCGAGTACCGCCGCTCGCGCCGGCGGCCGCCACACCGCGCGGTCGACGGGGTCAGCATCACCGTGGCGCCGGGCGAGGCGGTCGGCCTGGTCGGCGAGTCCGGTTCGGGCAAGAGCACGATCGGCCGCGCGGTGCTCGGCCTGGTCGCGCCGACCGCCGGACGGATCCGCTTCGACGGCGCCGACATCACCACCGTGCCCGCCGAACGGCGCGGCGGCATCACCGCGGACCTCCAGGTGGTCTTCCAGGACCCGTACGGCTCGCTGAATCCGGCCCGCACCATCGGCCAGATCCTCACCGAGCCGCTCACCGCCCACCGGGCGCTGACCCGTGCCGCCGCGGACGAGCACGTCGAGCGGCTGCTGCGCCAGGTCGGGCTGCCCGCGGACGCGCTGGACCGCTATCCGGCGGCCTTCTCCGGCGGCCAGCGCCAGCGGGTGGCCATCGCCCGGGCGCTGTCCACCGGCCCGAGGCTGGTGATCTGCGACGAGCCGGTCAGCGCGCTGGACGTGTCGACCCAGGCCCAGGTGCTGAACCTGTTCGCGGATCTGCGCGCCGAGTTCGGGCTGGCGTATGTGTTCATCGGGCACAACCTCGCCATCGTGCGCAAACGCCTGCGACCGGATCGTGGTGCTCTACCAGGGACGGGTGATGGAGAGCGGCCCCGCGGACACCCTCACCACCACCCCCGCGCACCCCTACACCCGCGCCCTGCTGGCGGCGGCCCCGGTCGCCGACGTGGAGGAGCAGCGCAGGCGCCGGTCGGCCCGGCAGGCCGTCTCCACCCCGGCCCTGGGCATCGGCTCCTCCCTTGGCCTGTCGGAATCCGGCACCGGAGATTCCTGCCGCTTCGCCTCGCGCTGCCCCTACGCCGAGGCCGTCTGCACCACCCGTCGGCCGCTCGACCGCGAGGTCGGCGACTCCACCGTCGCCTGCCACCTGTACGACCCCGGCTCCGGCCACACGCTGGCCGGCGGGGCCGGCACTGGGGCCGGGGCCGTGACCGGCGCCCGGGCCGGCGGCAAACAGGCCGCCCCCACCGCAGATCCCCGAACCGGGAGGAACTCATGACCACGGTCAACGGCACCACCATCCACGGCTTCGCCGACGAGGGCTTCGGAGCGGTGGCCGACGCCTTCGCGGAGAACTTCCGCCTCGGCGAGGAGCTCGGTGCGGCCTGCACGGTCCAGCACCGCGGCCGGCTGGTGGTCGACCTGCACGCGGGCGTCGCCGACCGCCGTACCGGCCGGGACTGGACCGAGGACACCCTCGTCCTCGGCTTCTCGGTCACCAAGGGCCTGATCGCCCTCTGCGCCCAACTGGCGCACCAGCGCGGCCTGCTGGACCTCGACGCCCAGGTCTCCACGATCTGGCCGGAGTTCGCGGCACACGAGAAGCAGGACATCGTCATCCGCGACCTCTTCAGCCACCGCTCAGGGCTGATGGCCCTGGACGCCGACCTCACCCTGGACGACGTGGCCCAGTGGTTCCCGGTCATCCACGCCATCGAGAAGCAGCGACCGCTGTGGCGGCCGGGATCGACCTTCGCCTACCACGCGCTCACCTACGGCTGGCTCACCGGCGAGGTGCTGCGCCGCGCCACCGGGATGCGGCCCGGCCCCCTGGTGCAGCACTTCCTCGCCGAGCCGCTCGGCCTGGAGGCCTGGATCGGGCTGCCCGAGGAACTGGAGCCCCGCGTCGCCCGGATGGAGCCGCCGTCCCCGTCGACCGATCCCGGCGCCCTGGCCTGGGTGCGGATGGCGATGGAGATGCCCGCCGTGGTGCGGTCGATGACCCTCGGCGCGGCCTTCCCTCCGCTGCTGCTCGACGACAGCAGCCCCGGCGACTTCAACTCCCGTGCCGTGCGCGCCATGGAGATCCCCGCCGCCAACGGTGTCCTGAACGCCCGCTCCCTGGCCAGGCTCTACGCCGCCGCGGTCTCGGAGACGGGCCACCCGCAACTGCTGGACGAGGCGAGCATCACCGACGCCCTGACCGTCCGCTCCCGCGGCGAGTCCTGGCCGGGGGCGCTGACCGCGCCCGGGATGCGGTTCTCCACCGGGTTCATGGTCAACGGCATCCCGCACCGCCCATTGCTCTCCAATGCCTCCTTCGGCCACGACGGGGCCAGCGGCAGCCTCGGCTACGCCGACGCGGTCCACCAACTCGGCTTCGGCTACCTCAACAACCAGATGGCCGGCGCCACCGACCAACGAGCCAACCGCCTCACCGCGGCCCTGCGCCGGAGCGTCGGCGCCTGACCCCGCCCCCGCCAACTCCCTCGGCTGACGACTTGGTGCGTAATTGCCTCGCGCACGGGCTACCCCACCCTCTACCCTCGCGGCCATGACATCGGACGATGTGCCTGAAGGCTCCCGGAACGCCATCAGGGGTGGTGAATTGGTGATCCGTCAGGAGACAGCTGACGATCACCGAGAGGTACGCGAGGTTCATACCCGCGCCTTTGGTGACGGCGAGCGGGTGCCCGGGCTCGTGGAGGCGCTTCGGGTCGCGGAGGCTGCGTTGGCGCCGATGTCCTTCGTCGCCACCCTTGACGACCGGGTGGTCGGGCACGTCCTGTTGAGCGCGACCCGGTTGGACGCTCCGCGCCGGATCGTGGACGTCCTGTCGCTCTCACCGCTGGGCGTGCTCCCGGAGTTCCAGCGTCGGGCCATCGGCACCCGGCTCATCGCGTGCGCTCTCGCGGCGGCTGACAGCCAGGGAGTGCCGCTGGTATTCCTGGAGGGCTCGCCGCGCTACTACAGCACCCGCGGCTTCGAGGCCGCCGCGGCGGCGGGCTTCCGCTCACCGTCGCTGCGGATCCCGGAGCCCGCCTTCCAGGTCGCCCGGCTGTCCGCCCACAAGCCGTGGATGACGGGCACCTTCGTCTACTCGGAGGCCTTCTGGGCCTTCGACTGCGTCGGCCTCCGCGACCCTGCCGCCTGAACGCGGCGGACAGGTCCGGCCTGCGGGGGGGGTGTCAAGCCCGTCAGCCCCCTGGCGGATTGGGGGGGTGGGCCGCAGCGCGGGCCACGAGGTGCGTTCCTAGTGTGGTGCTCGTACCGCGGTCGCGGTGCGACGGTCACCCACGGGGAGTCTTCCACCAATGATCAGGACCTTGCGTTCAGCTGCGACCGCGATACTGGCCACCGTACTCCTCACCGCGGTGGCCATCCCGTCGGCCGAAGCCAGTTCCGCAGGCCAGAACGCGTTGCAGAAGCAAGTGGACGCGGTACAACACACCGGAACCGTCGGTGTGCTGGCCGAGGTGACCGGCCCGCGTGGAACCGCTTACGCCACCACCGGACAGGCCGACATCGCCACCGGGGCGCCGGTACGGGCCGCTGACGAGTTCCGCATCGGCAGCGCCACCAAGACGTTCGTCGCCACGGTGGTCCTGCAGTTGGCCGCCGAGCACCGGCTCTCCTTGGACGACACCGTCGCGCACTGGCTGCCGGGCGTGGTGTCCGGCAACGGCAACGACGGCGGCAGGATCACCGTCCGGGACCTGCTCCAGCACACCAGCGGGCTGTACAACTACGCCGAGGACTTCCCGGAGATCGCCTCGAGCGCTGCCTTCGAGGCCGACCGGTACACCACGTACACGCCGGGGCAACTGGTGGCCATAGCGATGCGGCACAGGCCCGACTTCGCCCCGGGCACCAGCTGGGAGTACTCCGACACCAACTACATCCTGGCCGGCATGATCATCCAAAAGGCCTCCGGACACACCTGGCAGCGGGAGGTCCTCGATCGGATCATCCGGCCGCTGGGCCTGCGGCACACCATCGCGCCCGGCACCGACCCGTCCATCCCCGGCGCGCATCTGCACGGCTATTCCGGCTTCGGCTCCGGACCGGCGATCGACGTCACCTCGGCCGACATGACCTATGCCGGTTCGTCGGGAGCCATGATCAGCACGACCGCCGACCTGATCCGCTTTCACCAGGCTCTGCTCGGCGGCCGGTTGCTGCCTGCCGCCGAGCTGGCCGAGATGGAGACGACCGTGCCGGCCCACGCATTCGACTCCCTGTGGCCCGGTGCGCGCTACGGCTTGGGATTGATGTGGATGCCGCTCAGCTGTGGAGGAGGCGTCTACAGTCATGGGGGTGACGTCCCCGGCTACACCACCCTTGACGGCACCACTCCCGACGGGCGACACGCCGCCCTGGTCGAAGCGACCGGCGACGGTGACACTGGCGGCCTGGCCACCCAGCACGCCATGGTCGCGCTCGTGGACCAGCAGATGTGCGCCGCCGAGCCCAGGAAGTAGCAGCCCCGCCGCTCGTGCCAGGATACGGGGCATGTCTGGTCGCGCATTGAGTTTCGGAGTGATGGCGGAAGCCTACGAACGGTTCCGGCCGGGGTATCCCGTGGAGCTTTTCGACCTGGTGATGGCATACGCCGGTCACCCGGTTCGGACGGCCCTGGAGATCGGGGCCGGGACCGGCAAGGCCACCCGCCTGTTGGCGCAGCGGGGGGTCGCCGTCACCGCGACCGAACCCGACGGGGCCATGCTCGCCGAGCTGCGCAAGCATGTGCCGGCCAACGTCACCACGGTGCAGGCCGCGTTCGAGGATCTGCGACCGGGCGAGAGCGAAAGGTACGGGCTGGTCTACGCGGCGGCGGCGCTGCACTGGACCAACCCGGAGGGTCGCTGGTCACGCGTGGCCGCGCTGCTGGAGCCGGGCGGCGTGTTCGCCTCCTGCGGCGGGCCGGTCCAGCTGGCCGACCCAGCCGTGACGGAAGCCGTCCGCGCGGCACGGGCACCATTCCTGACCAGCGACGATATCCCGTCGCCGGACGGCACCCCGCCGGACCATGCCATGCAGTGGCCGGGTACGGAGCTCCAACGCTCCGGGTGGTTCACCGACGTTGAGCAGCATGTGCTGGAACAGCGTCTGACAATGACCGCCCGCGAGTTCGTGGGCTATCTCTCGACCGTCTCGGCCTATCTCGTCCTGCCGGCCTCGGACCAGGAACAGGTATTCAGCCGGATCCTGCGGGTGCTGCCGCAGACGGTCGAGATCGCCGCCGACATCATCGTCCATCTGGCGCGTGCTGCTCCTGGTCCTCGCGGCTGATTGTGGTGGCGTCCAGGTGGGCGGTGAGGGCCGCCGACAGCGGGTAGGGCTGCTCGGGCGGGAGCAGGGCCGCCGCGCCGGCGGTGTCGCCGCTGGTCACCAGGGCGTGGATCCGGTGGGCCTGTCGGGTGACGTCGGTGATGCCGACGGTCCACTCGTCCACGTACTGGTCGACGGCCCGGCCGCTGAGGCCGAGCTGCAGCGAACGCCACGGCAGCGGCTGCAGCCGCAGGTCCCGCTCCGGATCCCACTGGAAGCGGACCTCGCTGCGGCGCAGCTCACGCTTCCACTCGTCGTGCGACTGATGCAGCCGCGAGGTGTAACTCGACGCCGCCGCCCGCCCCAGCGCGGCCTCGAAGCCGGCCCGGTCGAGTTCGATGGCCAGGACGTGTTCCTGTCCGGGCGCGGTGGCCCAGCCGCTGCGGTACATCATCCACAGGAACGACGGCTTGATCCAGGTCATCCGCCCGCGCTTGAACCCGGTGCCGAAGCGGCCGGACTCAGCCGCGGGCACAGCGGTACCGGGCGTGTAGGCCTGGTAGACGGTGATCGTCCCGGCCGTGTGGGCGGCCCGGATCTGACGGAGCGGCAAGGAAACGGATGGGTGTTGGAGTTCGGACACGATGCCGATCATGGCTGCACCGGGCCCGATCCGGCCACTGGGTTTCTCTCCGCCCGGAGCAGCGGCGTTACTCGGGGCGGATCCTGGGCCGCTGCTCCTGGCTGCGGCGGGTGTAGGACTCGCTGTAGACGGCGGAGCGGAAGTGGAGGACCGGGTCGTCGGAGAGTTCGATGCCCGGGGGGACGTTGCCGGGGTCGAACACCAGGTTCTCCACCGAGGCCTGGTCCTCGTGCAGCTCGCCCAGCCGCAGCGTCCCGGCGGTGATCCGTTCGCGGTCCTTGGGCCACTGCTGGGTCACGTCGTCGACCGGATCGCCGGGCGCGGCCAGTGTGAACACCAGGGACCAACTCGCTTCCTCCCGCTGCTTGATCTCGCTGATCAGATACTGCGGCGGCCAGTAGCGCGCGTCCTCGGCCGAGATGTCCTGGGTGCCGGCGTCCGGCTCCCAGGAGTATCTGAACGCCCGTCGGGTCCCGTCGGGCGCCACCAGGTAGTAGGCGTGCAAGCCGTTGAAGCGGACGTTGGCGAAGCTCGCGGGCGGGGTGAGCGAGCCGATCCCCCTGACGCCGGGCAGGATGTGCCGGTGGGTGGCGAGGTGCGCGAGGATCTGCGGGCTCGGCCGGCCGGTGGCGGCGTTCTGCAGTTCGGTGATGCGGATGAACTCCTCCGGCGTGCGCGCGGGGAAGTTCGGGAGGTTCGCCGCCGCCCAGGCGCTGACCCCGCCGGAGGCGAGCTGGAACCGAAGGGCGAGTCCGAGGGTGACCCCCCGGTGCGCGGACCTGCGGTCCGGAGCGTAGGGGCTGCCGGAGGCATTGGAAAGACGCACCAGCGCGGGGACGTCGGGGCCCTGGAAGTGCTCGGCCGTGGTCAGCTCACCCGCCTCCGCGGTCGGGGTGAACACCGCGTGGAAGTGGATGCCGCGCGGGTGCGCCCTGCGGTATCCGGGGACGGTTCCGGTGTGCTGCTCCATCGCGTCCACCGCGCGCTGCACCTGGTCGTCGCTCAATGTCGTCGCCTCTCGTCCCGCCGTACAGGGCACTGGAAACGATAGTCGGCAACGGCCCCGAACGCCGGGACGCCAGGAGGCAAGGGCGCCTGAACGCAAGGACGACCAGGACGCCCCCTGGGCCAAAGGCCGGCCAGGGGGCGTCCGGTACCGGGGGTCAGCGGGCGAAGGTCGGGAAGACCAGGGTGGCTCGGCCGATGACATGGGGGTCGATGGTGAAGCCCAGCAGCGCGCCACTGGTGGTGGGGCCGACGCCGGTCTTGGCCACATTGAGAGCCGTCACCGTGACGTAGTAGTCGTGCTCGCCGGAGTGGGCCGGCGGGGCGGCGCCGATGTAGCGGGGCGTGCCCGCGTCACCGTTGAGCTGGAAGGCCCCGGCCGGGAGGTCCTTGCTGTTGAGCGCTCCGGCGTTCTCCGGCAGGGACTTGGTGCCGGCCGGGAGGTCGGCCACCACCCAGTGCCAGAAGCCGCTCCCGGTGGGCGCCTCGGGGTCGTACATCGAGACCACGAAGCTCTTCGTGCCCTTGGGGAAGCCGGACCAGGAGAGCTGCGGGGAGATGTCCTTCCCGCCCGGGACCCCGAAGACCCCGGAGAACTGGGCCAGCGGCAGCGGCCTCCCGTTCCGCACCGTCGTGCTGGACACCTTGAACGAGGGTGCCTTCGGCAGAAAGGCGTAGGGGTTCGGGCGGTTCTTTCCGGACCAGAGGGACACCGTCGCGCCCGCGCTGGAGGCACTCGCCGAGGAGCCGGACGAGTGCTCACTGCTCTGGGCGGGCCGGCTTCCGGTGAAACCGACCACGCCGAGCCCGGTGAGGGCGAGGGCGACGGCGCCCGCGGCATAGCTGAACCTGTTGCGGATCATTATCTGAATTCCTTCTGGACAGGCCGGATGTTCATCCGGCCATACGGCTGAGAAAGGACGCCACTCCCTCGCGCACGGACGGTGTTCCGGGGATGACATGTCCGCCGGAGTGCTCCAGGACGAGAGGGGAGACGAATTGATCGGCGAGGACCCGGGAGTCCCCGATCGGCACAATCGAGTCGGAACGGCCCATGATGTGGAGGGACGGGAGCGTATAGCTCTTCCGGGACGCGTACAGGTCGGCGTGCCTGGCGGAATCGCTGCGGAAACCGCCGACCATCATCGCGAACTCGAAACCGAGCGGCTGGCGCCCGGGGACCTGCCCGTTCGGCCCGCGCATCCCCACCAGCAGCGAGGCGAGGGCCGCGCCCTGGCTGAATCCGAAGATCCCGTCAAAGTGCGGTTGCTGGTCGAACAGGTCGGTGATCCAGTCCCTGGTCCGCTCCCAGCCCCGGAACTGGTGGTGCCACCAGCCGAAATCGCCGGTGGCCAGCGACGGGGCGTCCACATAAACGAATTCGACGGGCGTTTCCAGATCACCGGTCAGCGGTTTCATCTGTTCCCGCAGGGTGCGAGCACTCCCGTGGTAACCGTGCAGGCACAGCACTCGGATATTACTCATATGAACTCCCTGACTAATCGGTGAACAGCCGAGCGGTGAACTGAAAACAATTGTGCGCTCCATTCAGGCATGCGTCCAACAAATAGAAGTTCTGGGAGCGATAAACTGCGTGCATGGCACCGCCCCCGGGCCAGAAGGCACGGGGGCGGCGACACACTTCCGTTCAGGGTCAGCCTCAGCCGGTGCTGAGGTCGAACTCCTCCCAGGGGCCGATCGCGGTGCGGTTGGCGATCAGTGCCGCGGCGCCCGCGTTCTCCGCCGTCACGTACTTGCCGTTGGCCGCGGCCTTCAGGCTGACGCTGCCATCGGTGTTGTGGATCAGCTGGAAGGTCTCCCACTGCCCCACCGCGGTGCGGTTGGCGATCAACGGGGCCGCGCCGGCGTTGTCCGCCGTCACATACTCGTTGTCGGCGTGGGCCCGGAGCGCGATGTTCCCGCCGCCCAGGTCGATCTCGTCGTACTGCTCCCAGGGGCCGGCGGTGGTGCGGTTGGCGATCAGCGGCGAGGCGCCGGCGTTGTCCGCCGTCACGTACTGGCCGTTGGCGTGCGCCTTGAGGGTGATCACCGGACTGGTCGGCGCGGTGGGCGCGGTGACGCCCTGTCCGACGAAGTCGGTCCAGTTGACGTTGAACAGATAGCCGGCACCGGTCTGGCCCGCGGGGTTGCGGGCGACGAAGTAGACCGTCCCGGTTCCGGAGGGCACGTTGCTGAGGTTGGCGGTGATGTTCTGGTAGGTCTGCCAACCACCCGTCGCGGGGAGGGCCGCCGAGCCGAGCAGGGGTCCGTTGGGGCGTTCCAGTGGACCTCCACCGTGCCGCCCGCGTTGGCCGAGGCGGCCCGGAAGGTGATCGCGGTGATGTTGTTCAGGGCCACCGGCGAGACGTCCCACCAGTCGCCGTCCTGGATGAAGCCGATGTCCTGGCCGCCGCCGGCGCTGTCGGTGCCGTTCTCGGCGGTGACGCCGGGGGTGTCGGTGCCCTTGCCGTCGGTGGTGCGGCCGGTGCTGGTGTAGAACTCCGCCTGCTTGTGCTTGGGCTGCAGGATGATCTGGGAGCGGCCGGTCAGCGGGTTGGAGCCGCCCGCGCCGCCCTTGTCGGTGTAGCTGGCCTCGACCACGTAGAAGACGTTGTCGCCGTCACTGTGCCCGTTGGAGAGCGTGGTGGTGACGGTGGCGCTGCAGCCGGTGTACTGGTCGAGCGGGTGGCCGTGGGTGTCGTGGCCCAGGATGGCCTGGAGTTTGACCTGCCCGCAGTCGATCGTGCCGTCCTCCGGGTCGGTGACGGTGACCTGGAACTTGACGCTGTCGCCCCAGGCGAACAGCCCGCCGTTCGGTGGGGCGGTGATGGTGACGGTCGGGGTGGTGTTGCCGGAGGTGATGGCCACGCTCGCGGTGCTGCTCTTGCCGCCGGCGTTGGTGACGGTGAGGACGGCGGTGTAGTTGCCGGCCGTGGCGTAGGTGTGGCTGGGGTTGGCACTGGTCGAGGTGGCGCCGTCGCCGAAGGCCCAGCTGTAGCTGAGGGTTTGGCCGCCCGGGTCGCTCGACCCGGCGCTGGAGAAGTGCACGGCCAGTGGCGCCGGACCGGTGGCGTGGTCGGCCGCGGCCGCGGCGACCGGGAGCGCCCCGCCGTTGAGGTAGTCAATGCGGTAGACGCCCGCGTCGGCGTTGTTGCCGCCGAAGCCGGTGCCCCACTCGATCATGTAGAGGGCGCCGTCCGGGCCGAACTGGAAGTCCATCGGCTTGAGGAAGGTCATCGAGGTCAGCAGCGGCGAGATCTGGCCGATGCCGCTGCTGTCGGCCTTGAGCTGGAAGGTGAACAGCTGGTTGTTGGTCCACTCACCGAAGATCGCCTGCCCGTCGAAGGAGGCGGGCCACTTGCGGCTGGAGACCAGGTTGGGGTCGTACCGGTAGACCGGTCCGGCGATCGGGCCGCCGCCGCTGAGCTGGGGGAAGTTGTTCGGGTCGGCGTTGTAGTGGTACCAGACGTTCGCCGGGATCGCGGGCGGCAGTTTGGTCAGCCCGGTGTTGTTGGGCGAACTGTTGGTCGGACCGCCCGCGCAGTCGAACGGCGCGCCGGACACCTTGGTGGCGAAGTTGTAGGCGATGTAAGGGGTGTTGGGGCCGATGCAGAAGGGCCAGCCCGCGTTCCCCGGTTGGCTGATGATGTCCCATTCGACGGTGTTCTCCGGGCCGCGGGCGGGGTCGGCGGCGCCGGCGTCGGGGCCGAAGTTGCCGACCATCGGGAAGCCGGTCTTGGGGTCCAGCTCCATCCGGTACGGGTTGCGCTCGCCCATGACGTAGATCTCGGGGCGGGTCTTGGCGGTGCCGGGCGGGAAGAGGTTGCCGGCCGGAACGGTGTAGGTGCCGTTGGCCTCCGGGTGGATCCGCAGGATCTTGCCGGACAGGCTGTTGGTGTTGCCGGCCGTGCGCTCGGCGTCGAAGGCCTCGCGGCCCGGCTGCTGGTCGATCGGGGCGTAGCTGTCGGAGTCGAAGGGGTTGGTGTTGTCCCCGGTCGACAGCCACAGGTTGCCGTTCTTGTGGTCGATGACCATCCCGGCGCCGTGGTGGCAGCACTCGGCCCGCTGGACCGGGACGTCCAGCAGGATCTTCTCGCTGGTCAGGTCCAGGGTGGAGCCGTTGACGGTGAACCGGCTGAGCCGGTCCACGCTGGTGGCGGAGGGCGAGTAGTAGAGGTAGATCCAGTGGTTGGTCGCGAAGCCCGGGTCCAGGACCATCGCGAGCAGGCCGCTCTCATTGGCGGTGAAGACATCGAGGTGCCCGGCCAGGACGGTGCCGCCGGTGGTGTTGATGATCTTCACATCGCCGAGCAGGTCGATGAAGAAGACCCGGCCGTCGGGGGCGATGTCCAGTTGCAGCGGGTTTCCGCCGGAGGTGTCCAGCGGGACCTTCTGGAAGCTGCTGTCCGGGACCCCGGCCAGCGCCGGACGCTGGACGGCCGGATGCGTTGCCGCGCTGGCGGGGGCGACAGCCAGTGCCACGGTGGACGACAGGAGCATGGCTGCGGCCACGAGCTGTGCGGCCCAGCGGCGGAGTCGGGTGCGCGTGCGTGGTCGTTCGGTTGACACGTGGGTCTCCTCTGCAGAGGCGCATCGGGGCATGGCTGATTGCCGTGCGCCGCGTGTGTGGACGGTGTCGGGTATCTGACCGGTCAGCCGGTGCTGAGGTCGAACTCTTCCCAGGGCCCGACAGCGGAACGGTTCGCGATCAGCGCCGCGGCGCCCGCGTTCTCCGCCGTCACGTACTTGCCGTTGGCCGCGGCCTTCAGGCTGACACTGCCGTCGGCGTTGTGGACCAGCTGGAAGGTCTCCCACGGGCCGACCGCGGTGCGGTTGGCGATCAGCGCCGAGGCCCCGGCGTTCTCCGCGGTCACATACTCGTTGTTGGCGTGGGCGCGCAGCGCGATGTTGCCGCCGCCCTCGTCGATCTCGTCGAACTGTTCCCAACTGCCCACCGCCGTACGGTTGGCGATCAGCGCCGAGGCGCCCGCGTTCTCGGCCGTGACGAACTTGCCGTTGGCGTGGGCCTTGAGGCTGATCACCGGGGTGACCGGCGGCGCGGTGGGCACCGAGCAGTCGGCGGGCACGGTGCCCGCGGCGGTGAGGATGCCGCCGAGCAGCAGGTGCAGGAAGTTCGGCTCGGTGTAGCTCTCGTCGGTGTGCCCCATGGCCGTGTACCAGGAGCGTCCGCCGTCGTAGTTCTGGCACCAGGTGGTCGGGTGGTCCGCGCCCATGCTGGAACCGGTGTACGAGGAGTCGTCCACCGTGGTCAGCACATGCACCCGGGGCCGGGGGTCGGCCTGGAAGTCGTACCACTCGTCGGTGCGGCTGAAGCTGGACGGCAGGCCCTGGGTGGAGGGGTGGTTCGGGTCCTCGACATGGACGGTGGCGGCCTGGATCGCCGGGTGCTCCTTGAAGTAGGCGCCGACCAGATTGCCGTACCAGGCCCAGGTGTAGCCGCTGTCCGAGGCGGCGTGGATGCCCACGAATCCGCCGCCGTGCTCGATGTAGCGCTGGAAGGCGTCCTTCTCCGGCTGGGTGCCCACCGGGTCCCCGGTCGCGGACAGGAACACCACCGCGGCGTACTGGCCCAGGTTGGCGTCGGTGAACAGGGTGTCGTCCTCGGTCGCGGTGACCGTGAAGTTGTGCTGCTGGCCCAGCAGTTGGATCGCGGCGATGCCCGCGGGTATGGAGTCGTGGCGGAACCCGGTGGTCTTGGAGAACACCAGGACCTTGAAGGGCGCGGCGGCCGCCGCCGAGCGGGCGGCCGGGCGCGGCGCGGCGCTCACCGCGGGTGCGGTGGCGGTCAGGACGGCGGCGGCCGAGAGGCCGCAGGCGGCGAGCAGGGCGAGGTGCCTGAGATGGCGGGAGGGCATGTGCATAGCGGCTCCTGACAGAAACGCAGTGCATGGCAGAGGGTGGGGTCCCTGGAGACGGCGGGGTCCATGGAGGCGCGTCCGCTCGCACGGGGCGTCGCGCAGAACCGCGCGATCCACGAGCAGGGGCATGGATTAGTTCGTTGTTTCAGAAAACTAATTGGCCCGGGCTGAGCCGTCAAGAGGTGTCACACCGCAGCCCTGGAAGACTTTTGACTCTGCGTCAACTCTGGGTCAGTAGCTCGATGTAGGCCGCGGGATCGCGCAGGATCGCCTGGACGCCGGCCCCGGCCGCACCGCGCACGGCGGCCTCGGTGCCGAGACCGGAGACCTGCAACCGGTCCGAGGTCCAGCGCCCGGAGGTGACCCGGTCGTGCAGTTCCCGCTGCAGGCTGGGCAGCAGCCAGGGGGCGAGCCTGGCGTGGATCCCGCCGATGACCACCTCGGGCGGGTCCAGCAGGTTCACCGCGCCGGACAGCGCGACCCCCAGCGCCTGCCCCGCCACGGCGAGCGCCCCGGTGGCGGTCGGATCGCCGGCCAGGGCCATCGCGGCGAGCTGCTCCACCGGGCTGTCGCTGCTCCCGTCCAGGGTCTCGGACCGCTGCCGGGAACCCCCGCGCCGGGCCCGCACGGGCACCGGCAGCGAGCCGAGCCGGGTCGCGGTGACCGAGTCCACCGCGGCGGCCCGCAGCATGGCGTCCTGGCCCGCGTAGCACTCCAGGCAGCCGCGGGCGCCGCACCCGCAGACGGGTCCGTCCGGCCACACCGTGACATGGCCGAGTTCGCCCGCGAAACCGCCGCCGCGGAAGAGGGTGCCGTCCACCATGAGGCCGGCTCCGATGCCGATCTCGCCGGACACGTAGAGGAAACTCGTGCCGGCTCCGGACGGACGCGCCTGGAACTCGCCGACCGCGGCGAGGTTGGCCTCGTTGTCGACCGTCACCGCCAGTCGGCCCCGTCCCAGCGCCTGGCCCAGCAGCGCCCCGGCGGGAACGTCACGCCAGTTGAGGTTGGGGGCGTGCAGCACGCTGTCGCCGTGGACCAGACCGGGCACCCCGAGGGTGACCTGGGCCGGGGAGAGCCCGGCCCGGCGCGCGGCGGTGCAGGCCCGGGCCGCCAGCCGTCCGGCCGCGTGCAGGGTCTCCTCGGCGTCCCGGCTGCGGTTGTCGGCGCGCTCGGTCAGCCTGACCCGCGGGGTGCCGGTCAGATCCGCCACGCAGACCGCCGTGTAGTCGACGTTGACCTCGACGCCGACCCCGGCCGCCCCCTGCGGGTTGAGCGCGAGCGCACCGCCGGGACGGCCCACCCGGCCCTGGTTCTCCGGGACGTGCTCGACGACGAGGCCGGCCAGCCGCAGATCCTCGACCAGCGAGGACACCGTGGCCTTGGTCAGGCCCACCTGGGTGGCGATGGCGGCCCGCGAGGCGCTTTCGCTGTCCGCGACCTGACGCAGCACCAGGGCCAGGTTGTGCCGACGCATACTCTGCTTGCTCGCCGGCTGCACGACGCCGTCCAACACGCGCGACTCCTCTCCCTCGGTGCTGAATTTATTTTTTGATCAAACTAATAGCAACCGCCGGGCCGGGTCAACATCCCCCGTGGAACTCCCAGTTGGCTCGCAGGAAGTGTGTTCCCGACCCTTGCCGTATGCAGGGGTGCTGATTAGTTTATTCGCTGAACTGACGAACGCGGCCCGTCCGGCGGGTTGCGGGTCCCCAAACTACTCTCCGCCGCCGGCTCCCCCGACGACGCCCCACGGGCGCGTTCTTCGGCATGCGAGAAATCGAGGTGAACGGGCATGGACTCGTCCTATCGTCACCACCCCCGGCTGGGGGTCTGGACCATCGGCGCACGGGGATCCGTCGCCACCACCGTGGTCGTCGGCGCCGCCGCCGTGGCCGCAGGACTGACCGAACCGGTCGGGTGCGTGACCGAACAGGCGGACTTCCGCGACGCCGGTCTCGCCCGCCTCGGCGATCTGGTCTTCGGCGGTTTCGACATCACCGACACCCCGCTCGCCAAGCGGGCCGAGCAGTTGGTCGCGGCCGGGGTGCTGCCGGCCGAGCTGCCGGCCTCGCTGCAGAGCGCCCTCGCCGCCGCCGAGCGGGAGATCCGGCCCGGCGCGGTCGTCTCGACCGCCGCGACCGCGTCGGCCGCGTCGGCCGAGTCGGCCGGAAGCCAGGCCGCCCAGGTCAGGGCGCTGGCCGCGCAACTCGAGGACTTCCGCTCCCGGCTCGGCCTGGACCGGGTGGTGGTGGTCAATCTCGCCTCCACCGAGCCGCCGCCCGCGCCGCATCCGGCCTTCGGGAGCCTGCGCCTGTTGCGCGCGGCGCTGGCGGGCGCCGAACCGGTGCTGCCCGCCTCGGCGCTGTACGCCTGCGCCGCGCTGACCGCGGGCTGCGGATACGTGGACTTCACCCCGTCCGGGGCGATGCGGATCCCGGCCCTCGGCGAACTGGCCGGCACCATGGGCGTCCCCTACGCGGGCAACGACGGGAAGACCGGGGAGACACTGGTCAAGAGCGCGCTGGCGCCGATGTTCGCGCACCGGGCGCTGCGGGTGCGGTCCTGGTCGGGAACCAATCTGCTCGGCGGCGGCGACGGCGCGACCCTCGCCGATCCCGAGGCCGCCGCCAGCAAGACCGCGTCCAAATCGCGCGGTCTGGCCGGCATGCTCGGCTACCCGGTCGAGGGCCAGGTGCACATCGACAATGTGCCCGAGCTCGGCGAGTGGAAGACCGCCTGGGACCACATCTCCTTCGAGGGCTTCCTCGGCATCCGGATGAGCCTGCAGTTCACCTGGCAGGGCTGCGACTCCGCGCTGGCAGCCCCGCTGGTCATCGACCTGGCCCGGCTGCTCGGGCGGGCCCACGAACTGGGCGGCAGCGGGGTCCAACCGCAGTTCGGCTTCTTCTTCAAGGACCCGCTGGGGGCCTCCGAGCACCGGTTGGTGGCCCAGTACGAACAGTTGCGCACCTGGGCCGCCGTGGCCGCAGCGGCGGCGCGGGAGCGCACCGGGACGGTCGGGGGGCGGGGATGAGCCTCCCCGGTCCGCGGGTCCTCGCCGAACTCGTCCGCGCCCCGGCCGCGCTCACCGTGCCGGGGGACGTCCTGGTCGGGGCCGGTGCGGGCGACTGGCCGTTCGGGGCAGTCGGCACCGCGGGGCTGGCCGGTTCCTCGGTGCTGCTCTACTGGGCCGGAATGGCGCTCAACGACCACGCCGACCGCGAGGTCGACGCGGTCGAGCGGCCCCGGCGGCCGGTCCCCTCCGGACGGGTCAGCCCTCGGGCCGCTCTGGTCACCGCGGCGGTGCTGACCGCGGCCGGCCTGGGTGCCGCCGCTGCCGCCGGCGGGCGACCGGCCCTGGCCGGCGCGGTCCCGGTGGCGGCTCTGGTCTGGGCCTACGACCTGGCCCTCAAGGGAACACCGCTGGGCGCCCCGGCGATGGCGGCCACCCGCGGCCTCGATGTGCTGACGGCCGCGGGCCCGGCCGGTCGACGGGCCGCCGCGCCGGCCGCCGCGATCATCGCGGTCCACACCTACCTGGTCACCGAACTGAGCCTGCGTGAGGTCTCCGGCGCCCCGGCCGCCCTGCCCACGGCGACCCTGGCAGCCACCCTGCTGCTGGCCGCGACGGCAGCGGTGCTGCCGGGGGCCGAGGCGGGGACCGGGACGACGGGCGCGGGGAGCGGCGGACGGCAGCGTGGCACGCGGCAGCGCGCCGGGTCCGCAGTGTTGCTCGCGGTGTACGCACGCGGCTTCGGCGGCGCCCAGTTCGACGCGATCCGCAGGCCCGACTCCCGGCGGCTGCAACGGGCCGTCGGCGCCGGGATCCTCGGGCTGATCCCGCTGCAGGCCGCGTTGGCCGCCCGCGGCGGCGGCGCCCGGGTCGCCCTCCCGCTCCTGGCCGCGCTGCCGCTGGCCCGCAGGCTCTCCCGGAAGGTGTCCCCGACGTGACCACAGGCCCGCTCCGCACCGTCCCGCTCCGCTTCGGCTATGGCACCAACGGCTTCGCCAACCACCGCCTGGACCAGGCCCTCGGCGTCATCGCCGAACTCGGCTACCAGGGCGTGGCGCTCACCCTCGACCATGACTGTCTCGACCCGTTCCGGCCGGGCCTGGCCCGCCGGGCCCGGGCGGTGCGCCGCAGGCTGGACGCGCTGGGGCTGGCGCTGGTCGTGGAGACCGGCGCACGCTATCTGCTCGACCCCTGGCAGAAGCACGCCCCCACCCTGCTCCATGAGCAGGGCCGCGAGCTGCGAATCGACTTCCTGCACCGGGCCGTGCGGCTCGGCGCGGAGCTGGGCGCGGAGGCGATCTCGTTCTGGAGCGGTGCTCTCCCTGACGGAACGTCACCCGAGCGCGGCTGGGAGCTGCTGGCCGAGGGCTGCACCCAGGTCTGCGCCGAGGCCGAGCGCGAGGGTGTGGTCCTCGGCTTCGAGCCCGAGCCCGGCATGCTGGTGCAGGATCTCGACGGCTATGAGCGGCTGCGGGAGCGGCTCGGCCACCCGGCGGTGTTCGGCCTGACCCTGGACCTCGGCCACTGCCGCTGCCTGGAGCAGCAGTCGGTGCCCGACTGCGTCCGGCGGGCCGGCCCTCACCTGGTGAATGTGCAGATCGACGACATGCGCCGGGGCACCCATGAGCACCTGGAGTTCGGGCAGGGCGAAATCGCCTTCGGCCCGGTGTTGGCCGCCCTTGCCGAGGTCGGCTACGGCGGGCTGGTCGCGGTCGAACTGCCCCGCCACAGCCACTCCGCCCCGGAGACCGCACGCCGCTCGCTGGCCTTCCTGCGCGCCCACACACCGGTCGCCGCCACGACCGCCACCACCCCGCTCGCCACCGCCCTCGACGCAGAGCTGACCGAGCCGGGACGCGCCTGGCTCCACGCCGCCGCCACCCGCGCCGCCGCCGACCCGGCCACCCTGCTGGAGGCCTTCCCCGCCGTGGGCCGCAGCTGCGGACGCGGCCCGCTGACCGACCCGGCCTGGGCCGACTGGAGCGTGGACGAGGCGGCCCGAGCCGTGCTGCTGCAGGGCGCGGGCGCGGAGCTGACCGGCGCCGCCTACGCCCGGGGCGACCGCGCCGAACGGCGCGCGGTGCTGCGCGCCCTGCCCCTGCTAGACCTCGGCGACGCGGTGCTGCCGCTGCTGGAGGACGCGCTGCGCAGCAACGACAGCTCCCTGGTCGCCGCCGCCCTCGGCCCGGCCGCGGAGCGGCTCGGCGACGAGCTGTGGCGGCAGGGCGTGCTCAAGAGCCTGTTCCTGGGGATCCCACTGGACCGGGTGGCAGGGCTCGCCGAGCGGGCCGACCACGAACTCGCCCGGATGCTGCTCGGCTTCGCCCATGAACGGGTCGCAGCCGGCCGGGACGTGCCGGCCGAGCTGTGGCCGCTGGTGGCGCCGTACCCCGAGCTGCTGGCGGCCAGCGGGATCCACGCCGAACTCGACTCCCCGGTTCCGTCTCGGTCGGCGGCGGCCCGACGCGCCCTGTCCGCCCTCTCCTGACGCCCATTTCTGACGCCCGTCCTGACGCCCGTCCTGACGCCCGTCCTGACGCCCCGTCACCAGCCTCGGAGGACCGTCTTGCGTATCTTCGACCCGCACATCCATATGACCTCCCGCACCACCGACGACTACCGGGCCATGTACGCCGCGGGCGTCCGCGCCCTGGTGGAGCCCGCGTTCTGGCTGGGCCAGCCCCGTACCTCGGTGGCCAGTTTCGTCGACTACTTCGACGCCCTCCTCGGCTGGGAGCCGTTCCGCGCGGCGCAGTACGGCATCCGGCACCACTGCACCCTCGCGCTCAACCCCAAGGAGGCCAACGACCCGCGCTGCGCCGAGGTGCTCGACCTGCTCCCCCGCTACCTCGCCAAGGACGGTGTGGTCGCGGTCGGTGAGACCGGGTTCGACTCGATGACCGCGGCCGAGGAGAAGGCCTTCACCGCCCACCTCGCCCTGGCCGTCGAGCACGGTCTGCCCGCCCTGGTGCACACCCCGCACCGTGACAAAGGCCGGGGCACCGCCAGGACCCTGGACGTGGTCCGCGAGTCGGGCATCCCTCCCGAGCACGTCCTGGTGGACCACCTCAATGAATTGACTGTCCGTCCAGTCATGGACTCAGGCTGCTGGGCCGGGTTCTCCATCTACCCCGACACCAAGATGGACCCGGACCGCATGGTCCGGATCCTGCAGGAGTACGGCACCGCGAGGGTGCTGGTGAACTCCGCCGCCGACTGGGGCCACAGCGACCCGCTGCGCACCCGCGCCACCGGCGAGGCGATGCTCGCGGCCGGCTTCTCCGAGCAGGACGTGGACCAGGTGCTGTGGCGCAACCCGATCGCCTTCTACGGCCAGAGCGGACGGCTGCGCCTGGACGAACTCGAGGTCGACTCGGCCGCCCTGTTCCAGGGCAACTCCGTGCAACGCGGCTCCCGCTGACTCCAGGAGGATCCCCATGCGGCTGCGCCACTCCGACGGCACCACGGTCCACCTCGGCTACTGCACCAATGTGCACCCCGCGCAGGATCTGACCGGCATCATCGACCAACTGGACCGCTACGCAGGCCCGGTACGCGAAAGGCTCGGCGCCGGGCGGCTGGGGCTCGGTCTGTGGCTGGCCCACCCGGTCGCCCGCGAACTCGCCGCCGACCAAACGGCCGTGGCCCGGCTCCGGACCGAACTCGACGCCCGGGGGCTGGAGGTGGTCACCCTCAACGGCTTCCCCTACCGCAACTTCCACGCCCCGGTGGTGAAGCACGCGGTCTACCGGCCCGACTGGACCGACGTCCGACGGCTGGACTACACCCTGGACCTGGCCCGGATCCTGTCCCACCTGCTCCCCGACGACGCGCCCGCCGGCAGCATCTCCACCCTCCCGCTGGCCTGGCGCGCCCCCTGGGACGCCGAACGGCGGGCGGCGGCCGGCACGGCGATCCGGGCGCTGGAAGCCGGCCTGGCCGCGCTCGCCGCCCGGGACGGACGCACCGTCAGGGTCGGCTTCGAACCCGAGCCGGGCTGCGTGGTGGAGACCGTGGGCCAGGTGGAGCGGGAACTGGCCGGGCTCGGCGACGGCGGCCTGCTGGGCCTCTGCCTGGACGCCTGCCACCTGGCGGTCTCCTTCGAGGACCCGGCCGAGGTCCTGGCTCGGTTGGACGCTGCCGGGCTCCCGGTGGTCAAGCTCCAGGCCTCCTGCGCCCTGCAGGCCGACCACCCGGCCGACCCGGCCGTCCGCACCGCCCTGGCCCGCTTCGTCGAACCCCGCTTCCTGCACCAGACCCGCGAGAGAGACACCGCCAGAGCCGCACCGCAAGCCGCCGACGACCTTCCTGAGGCTCTGTCAGGACCATCCGCACTCAAGGGCGCCCAGCCCTGGCGGGTCCACTTCCACGTCCCGCTGCACGCGCCGCCCGCACCGCCGCTGACGAACACCTCGGCCGTGCTGCAGCAGACCCTGGCCGGGCTGTTCGCCGGCCCCTCGGCGCGGACCGACCAGGTCGAGGTCGAGACCTACACCTGGTCGGTGCTGCCCCCGGGGCAGCGCCCGCAGAGCCCCGACCAGCTGGTCCAGGGCATCGCCGCCGAGCTCGACTGGGCCAGGAACGCCCTGGTCGGCCTCGGCCTCAAGGAGGAACCGGCATGAACCCCACGCGCACCCAACGCACCCGGACCGTCGTCCTCGACATCGTCGGGCTCACCCCGCGCACATTGGCGCACATGCCCGCGCTGCGGGCAATCGCCGCCGAGGGCTTCTGCGCTGAGCTGCAGACCGTGTTCCCCGCGCTCACCTGCCCGGTGCAGTCGAGCATTCTGACCGGCTCGCTGCCGAACGAGCACGGGATCGTCGGCAACGGGTGGTACTTCCGCGACGCCGGCGAGATCTTCCACTGGCGGCAGTCCAACAGCCTGGTCCACGGCGACAAGCTGTGGCAGGCCGGCCGCCGCCAGGACCCCGACTACCGGGTCGGCAACATCTGCTGGTGGTACGCGATGGGCATGGACGTGGACGTCACCGTCACCCCGCGCCCGGTGTACCACTACGACGGCCGCAAGTCGCCGGACTGCTACGCCCATCCGCAGCAGGTGCACGACGAACTCACCGCCGCCCTGGGGCCGTTCCCGCTGTTCAGCTACTGGGGACCGCGCGCCGGCATCAGCTCCACCCGCTGGATCGTCCGCGCCGCCGAACACATCCTGGACACCCGGCAGCCGGACACCCTGCTGGTCTACATCCCGCACCTGGACTACGAGTTGCAGCGGTTCGGCCCGGACGGACCGGAGGCCGTGGCCGCCGCCCGCACGGTGGACGCGACGCTGGCCCCGCTGCTGCGCCGACTGCGCGCCGAGGGGAGCACCGTGGTCGCCCTGGGCGAGTACGGCATCACCGCGGCCACCCGCCCGGTCGACATCAACCGGGCGCTGCGCCGGGCCGGGCTGCTCCAGGTCTTCACCCAGCAGGGCATGGAGAACCTGGACCCGTGGACCTCGCCCGCCTTCGCGGTCGCCGACCACCAAATAGCGCATGTCTACGTCCGGGATCCGGCCGACCTGCCCCGGGTCAGGGACGTGCTCAAGGCGCTGCCCGGGGTGGACCAGGTGCTGGACCGGCAGGAGCAGGCGGCCCTGCACATCGACCACCCGCGCTCGGGAGACCTGCTGGCCGTGGCCGAACCCGACGCCTGGTTCACCTACTACTACTGGCTGGACGACGACCTGGCGCCCGACTTCGCGTCCGGTGTCGACATCTTCCGCAAGGCCGGATACGACCCGGCCGAACTCTTCCTCGACCCCACCGACCCCACCGTCAAGCTGCGGGCAGCGGTCTCGCTGGCCAAACTGAAGCTCGGCATCCGCACCTCGCTGCAGGTGGTCGGGCTCGACCCGGCGTGCGTGCGCGGGAGCCACGGGCGGCTGCCCGACGACTCCCGCGACGGCCCGGTGCTGGTCTGCTCGGATCCCGAACAGGGCCGGGAGCGCTACCGGGTGACCGAGGTCAAGGACCTGCTGCTGCGGCTGGCCGGGCTGACCAGCCCCGGCCGGCGCGACAGCACGGTCAGCGGTCGGAGCTGAAGGCCGCGTCGAAGGAGGCGGCCGGGGGGTCGAAGTTCAACCGGCGGATGAACTCCAGCGCCTCCGGGGCCCCGGTCGTCCGCTCCATCCCGGCGTCCTCCCACTCCACCGAGATCGGCCCGGTGTAGCCGATGGCGTTCAGCACCCGGAAGCAGGCCTCCCAGGGGACGTCGCCGTGTCCGGTGGAGACGAAGTCCCAGCCGCGGCGGGGGTCGCCCCAGGGCAGGTGCGACCCCAGCCGCCCTCCCCTGCCGCCGAGTTGGAGCTTGGACTCCTTGCAGTCCACGTGGTAGATCCGGTCCTGGAAGTCCCACAGGAAGCCCACCGGGTCGAAGCCCTGCCAGATGAAGTGGCTCGGGTCGAAGTTCAGCCCGAACGCCTCCCGGTGCCCGATCGCCTCCAGCGCACGCACCGTCGACCAGTAGTCATAGGCGATCTCCGAGGGGTGCACCTCGTGTGCGAACCGCACCCCCACCTCGTCGAACACGTCCAGGATGGGGTTCCAGCGGTCGGCGAAGTCCTGGTAGCCGCGTTCGACCATGGCCGGGGGCACCGGCGGGAACATCGCCACGGTGTGCCAGATCGACGACCCCGTGAAGCCCACCACGGTGTCCACGCCCAGCCTGGCGGCGGCCCTGGCGGTGTCCTTGATCTCCTGCGCCGCCCGCTGCCGCACGCCCTCCGGCTCGCCGTCGCCCCAGATCCTGGCCGGCAGGATGCCCTGGTGCCGCTCGTCGATGGGGTGGTCACAGACCGCCTGGCCGGTCAGATGGCAGGAGATCGTCCACACCTTCAGCCGGTACTTCTCCAGCAGCTCCCGCTTGCGCGGGATGTAGGAGTCGTCCGACAGTGCCTTGTCGACCTCGAAGTGGTCGCCCCAGCAGGCGATCTCCAGGCCCTCGTAGCCCCACCCCGAGGCGAGCCGGCACACCTCCTCGAACGGCAGGTCGGCCCACTGCCCGGTGAACAGTGTGATGGGACGTGACATCGCGCTCTCCTTACGCTCCAACTGCCTGCAAAATCAGGGACGTTCGACCGGGGTCCAGCGGCTCTGCCGCTCCGCGCTGGCCTCGACCGCCGCCAGCACCCGCTGGACGTTCAGGCCGTCCTCGAACGAGGGCGTGGGATCCGCCCCCGCGCTGATCGCCAGCAGCAGGTCCCTGATCTCATGGGTGAAACTGTGCTCGTAGCCGAGCAGGTGCCCGGGCGGCCACCAGCCGGACAGATAGGGGTGCTCCGGCTCGGTCACCAGGATCCGCCGGAAGCCGGCGGTGGCCGGATCCTCGGTGTGGTCGTGGAAGGAGAGCTCGTTCAGCGCCTCCATGTCGAAGGCCACACTGCCGCGCGAACCGTTGACCTCGATCCGCAGCGCGTTCTTGCGACCGGCCGCGAACCGGGTCGCCTCGAACGAGCCCACCGCGCCGCCCTCGAAGCGCGCGGTGAACAGCGCGGCGTCGTCCACGGTCACCTCGCCGGTGGTCGCGTCGGCCGAGCCGGCCGCGCTCAGCCCGCTGGAGGCCCCGCTGGAGGCGTCCGGCAGCGGACGGCGCCGGACGAAGGTCTCGGTCAGCGCCGACACCCCGGCGATCCGGTCCCCGGTGAGGTACTGGGCCAGGTCCACCAGATGCGCGCCCAGGTCGCCGAGCGCCCCGGATCCGGCCCGTTCCCGCTGCAGCCGCCACACCAGCGGGAAGGCCGGGTCGCTGATCCAGTCCTGCAGATACACCGCCCGGACGTGGCGCACCGTGCCCAGCCGTCCGGTTGCGATCAGCTGCGCGGCCAGGGTGAGGGCCGGCACCCGCCGGTAGTTGAAACCGACCATCGACCGCACCCCGCGCCCGCCCGCCTCCGCGGCGGCGGCCGCCATCGCGACGGCCTCCTCGACCGAGTTGGCGAGCGGCTTCTCGCACAGCACATGCTTGCCCGCCGCCAACGCGGCGATGGCGATCTCGCTGTGGCTGTCGCCTGGGGTGCAGATGTCGATCAGGTCGATGTCGTCCCGGGCGATCAACGCCTTCCAGTCGGTCTCCACCGACGCCCATCCGAGCCGGGCGGCGGCCTGCTCGGCCGCCGCCCGGTCCCGGCCGCAGACCGCGACCAGCTCGGGCCGCACCGGCAGGTCGAAGACCCGGGCGACGGTGCGCCAGGCCTGCGAGTGGGCCGCGCCCATGAAGGCGTACCCGACCATCCCCACCCCCAGCCTGGGCACGGGCTGTTCGGTCGACTGCGGCAGATCCGGGTCCGGGCTGCTCATGCTCCTCCTTCAGAAGGCTACTGAAAGGCTGTCAGGTGAGGGGCTGTCAGGTCTGTCAGGTGAAGGAGGTCGGCAGGTACTGGTCCACATTCGCCTTGGTGACCGTCGCCGAGAACAGCGTGATCGAGCTCGGCACCTCCTGCTCCACCAGGTCGCCCATGCCCTTGTTCTGGCCGATCAGCCGGGCCAGCGTGATCGCCGAGGCGGACATGCTGGACGGGTAGACCACGGTGGCCTTCAGCACCCCGTTGTCGGCCTTGATCTCCTGCATCGCGTGCTTGGAGCCGGCCCCGCCGACCATGAAGAACTCGCTGCGCCCGGCCTGCTTGATGGCCGCCTCCACCCCGATGCCCTGGTCGTCGTCGTGGTTCCAGACCGCGTCCAGCTTCGGCCGGGCCTGCAGCACATTGCTCATCACCTGCTGCCCGCTGTCGGCGGTGAAGGCGGCAGCCTGACGGATGCTCACCGAGAAGCCCGCCTTGGCCAGGGCGTCCTTGAAGCCCTGGCTGCGCTGCTTGGTGAGGTCGAGGTTGTCGATGCCCGCGATCTCGGCGATCACCGGCTTGCTGACGCCCTTGGCCTTGAGGGTCCTGACGATGTAGAGGCCGGCGTTGACGCCCATGCCGTAGTTGTCGCCGCCGATCCAGGTCCGGTAGGCGAGCGAATTGTCGAAGACCCGGTCCAGGTTGACCACCGGGATCCCCGCGTCCATGGCCTGGGCGCCGATCGCGGTCAGCGCCTTGCCGTCGAACGGCAGGATCACCAGCACGTCGACCTTCTTGCTGATCAGCGTCTGCACCGCGCTGATCTGCGCGTTGACGTCATTGGTGCCCTCCGCGGCGTCGATGCTGACGTCGGAGTACTGCTGGGCCTGGGCCTTGGCGTTCTTGGTGATCGCCGCGATCCAGCCGTGGTCGGCGGCCGGGGCCGAGAACCCGATGGTGACGTGCTTGCCCGGGGTGTTCCCGGAAGCCGTGGCCGCGGCCTTCACATTGGCCGTGCTACTGGCCGCGGTGGAGTTGCCGGTGCAGGCGGTCAGCAGCAGGCCGCCGCCCAGGGCGCCCGCGCCCAGGATCAGGTTCCTGCGTCCGGGGAGGATGGGTCTGGTGTCGCTCATGAGGGTGGTCCTTCGTTCGGTGGGTTAATAATTGACGGACCGTCAAGCCGTGCGGGTGCTGCGGGTGCGCTGGAGCAGCACCGCGACCAGGATGATCAGCCCCTTGGCGATCTCCTGGATGTCGGTGGTCAGGTTGTTGAGGACGAAGATGTTGGTGATGGTGGTGAAGACCAGGACGCCGAGGATCGAGCCGAACAGCGATCCGCGTCCTCCGGCCAGCAGGGTCCCGCCGATGATCACCGCGGCGATGGAGTCCAGTTCGTAGAGGTTGCCCAGGTTGCTCGCACCGCTGGTGGTGCGGGCAGTGAGCATGATCGCGGCGATGCCGCAGCAGACGCCCGACAGCAGGTAGAGCAGCAGTGTGTGCCGCCGCACCGCGATCCCGGCCAGCCGGGCGGCCTCCGGGTTGCCGCCGATGGCGAAGGTGCGCCGGCCGAAGGTGGTCCGGTTGAGCAGCAGCCAGCCGAGGACCACGATCGCGGCCATCAGATAGACCAGCAGCGGTATCCCGAGGAACTTGTCGGTGGCGATGGCGTTGAACGAGTCGACCGTCACCACCTGGGACTGACGGTCCGACAGGCGCTCAGCGACACCCCGGGTGGTGGCCATCATCGCCAGGGTGGTGATGAAGGCGACGATCCGGCCGTAGGCGATCAGCACCCCGTTGACCAGACCGACCGCGGCCCCGACCGCCACCGCGCAGAAGAGCATCCCGCCCAGGCCGTAGGACTGGGTGGCGACCGTGGTGCACCACACCGAGCCCAGCGCGACGATCGCGCCGACCGACAGGTCGATCCCGCCGCCGATGATGACGAAGGTCTGCCCCACCGTGATCACGCCGATGACGGCCGCGCTGGTGAGGATGTTGACGATATTGCTGCTGGTGAGGAAGTTCCCCGAGGTCGCCGCCCCGACCGCGCAGAGCAGCCCCAGCACGACCAGCAGTCCCAGGCTGTGCGCCTGGCGGACCGGGAGCAGCCGTGCCCCGGCCCGCAGGGCGCCGGGGCGGACGTCCTGGCCCGGCTCTCCCGCGACAGGTGCGGTGGTCTTCGACAGGTGCGGTGGTGCGGTCCGGTCGTTCACCGGTGGCTCCCTTCCATGACGAGGTCGAGCACATGGGCTTCCTGCAGGGTCGCGGCGGCGGCCTCGTGGATGATCCGTCCCTCGCGCAGCACCAGCGCCCGGTCGGCGAGGCCGAGCACCTCGGGGACCTCGCTGGAGACGAACAGCACGCCGACTCCGGAGTCCGCCAACGTCCTTACCAGGGCGTAGAGTTCGGCCCGCGCTCCGACGTCCACGCCCCGGGTCGGCTCGTCCAGCAGCAGCAGTCGGCAGCCCCGCAGCAGCCAGCGCGCCAGCACCGCCTTCTGCTGGTTGCCGCCGGACAGGGTGCTGACCGCGCGCTGCGGGTCGGCCGGGCGCAGGTCGAGTGCGGCCACCCGGGCGCCCGCCTCGGCGGCCTCCCGGCGGCGGTTCAGCCAGCCGAAGCGGGCGAACCGCCCCAGCGAACTGATGCTGACATTGCGGACCACACTGTCGTGCAGGAACAGCGCCTGGCTCTTGCGCTCCTCCGGCGCCAGGCCCACCCCGGCCCGGACGGCGGCGCCCACCCGGCCCGGCGGCAGGAGCCGCCCGTCCACGCTGACCGCCCCCTCGGTGGGACGCAGCGCACCGTAGACGGCGTGCAGCACCTCCGAACGGCCGGAGCCCACCAGGCCGACCAGGCCGACGATCTCCCCGGCGTGGACGCTGAAGCTCACGTCGGTGAAACTGCCGGGAAGCGTCAGGTGCTCGACCCGCAGCACCTCGGCCCGCAGCAGCTCGGTGCGGTCCTCCGTCGAAGTCGGGTCGGTCCTGGGCGGGAAGGCGTACGCCGCCTCGCGGCCGGTCATCAGCGCCACGAGTTGCGCGGTGGGGGTGTGCGCGGACAGGCCCGCGGCGACGGTGCGGCCGTCCTTGAGCACGGTCACCCGGTCGCCGATCGCGCGGATCTCCTCCAGCCGGTGCGAGATGTAGAGGACCGCCACTCCGGCGGCGGTGAGTTCGCGGATCACCCGGAAGAGGTTGCCGACCTCGTCCTCGGTGAGCACGGCGGAGGGTTCGTCCATCACCATCAGCCGGGTGTCGTGCGACAACGCCCGTGCCATGCTGACGATTTGCTGCTGCGCCGGGGAGAGGCCGCCGACCTCGGCGCCGGGTGCGATCTCGGGGTGGCCGAGTCGGCGCAGCAGCGCCCGGCCGCGGCCGCGGTCTCACCGCGCCGGGTGAGGCCGAACCGGGAGCGTTCATGGCCGAGGAAGATGTTGTCGGCCACCGACAGCCCCGGCACCAGGTCGAGCTCCTGGTAGATGGTGGCGATCCCGTGCCGCATGGCCGAGGTCGGGCTGGGCAGCACCATCGGGGCGTCGTCCCAGGTCAGTTCGCCTTCGTCGGGTTGGTGGGCGCCGGCCAGGACCTTGATCAGAGTGGATTTGCCCGCGCCGTTCTGGCCGAGCAGACAGTGCACCTCGCCGGCGTGCACGTCGAGGTCGACACCGTCCAGCGCTCGCGCACCGGCGAACTGCTTGGTGATGCCCCGCATCCGAAGCAGGGGAGGAGTCACGTCGCCGCCTAGTCTGTTCGTCAGTTCAGCGAACAAACTAATCAGCAGCCTGCCGCAGGGCAAGACTCAGAACAGCATCAGTTGGAATAATCTGATGCTGCTTCAAACTGCCTCTGTGGGTGGGGGGTTGGATCAGGCGGTAGCGCCGGTGCTGGGGCCGAGGAATTCCGGCCAGCCGCCGGTGGGCTTCTGACCCGGGTTCAGGGTCCGCAGTTGGCGCAGCACCGCCGGGTCCTGGGCCTCGAGCCACTGGACGAACTGCCGGAAGGACACCAGGCGCACATCGGGCTGGGTGGCGATGTGGTCGATGGCCTGCTCGACGGCGTCCATGTAGATGCCGCCGTTCCAGTTCTCGAAGTGGTTGCCGATGAAGAACGGCGCGCGGTTGGAGTGGTAGGCCCGGTCGAAGCCGGCCAGGTAGGCGTCCCGGGCCTGGGTGCGCCACAGGGCGTGCTTGGACGGGTCGCCCTTGGGGTTGGCGTTGGACTGGTTGGCCATGATGTTGTAGTCCATCGACAGGACCTGGAAGGAGTGGCCGGGGAAGGGGATCGACTGCAGCGGGAAGTTCCAGAGCTTCCCGCCCTGGACCTTGGTCGGCCACATCTGCAGACCGCCCGGCGAGCTGGCGTCATAGGTCCAGCCCAGGGCGGCCGCGGTGGGCAGCAGATGGGTCTGACCCTCCAGGCAGGGGGTGCGGCTGCCGGTCAGCTCCTTCTCGAAGTCGAACGGCAGCGGGTCCAGCTCGGTGAACCCGGTGTTGGTCTTCCAGTTGGTCACGAACGCCTTGGCCTGGCGGATCTCGCTGGCCCACTCCGCCGCGCTCCACTTGCCCACTCCGGTGTCGCCGCAGAAGTGGCCGTTGAAGTGGGTGCCGATCTCATGGCCCTCCAACCAGGCGGCGCGGACCTGCTGCAGGGTGGCGTGGATGTGCTCGTCCTTCAGGTACCCGATCGCCGAGGCCCCGACCTTGTGCTGCGGCGGGTGGTACAGGGCCTTCTTGGACTCCGGCACCAGATAGATCCCACTGAGGAAGAACGTCATCCCGGCCCGGTGCCGCGCCGCCACCGCCCGGAACCGCGAGAACAGCTTCTCGTCCAACTCCCCCGCGCCGTCCCAGGAGAACACCACGAACTGCGGCGGCACCTGCCCCGGCCGCAACCGCTCCAGCACCGGCTGCCTCGGCTGCGGACCGGTGTCGGCAGTCGACCCGTCACCGATCAGGGTGATTCCGGAGGCCGGGGTACCGGCCCCGCCGGAGGCGCCGGCGCCGTCACCGGGGGTCGCCGAGGTGCTGCCTCCGCCCGCTCGGCCGCCGCCGTGGTGGCTGCCGCTGCTGGCGTACGCGGCGGCGGTGCCCAGGACCGCGGCGGAGGCCGTCCCGGCCAGCAGGGCCCTGCGCGAGATCGAAGCCATGGTGTTATTTCTCCCTGCGTTCTTCCGGATTCGCAGGAGAGACGACGCAGCACCACCGCAGGTTGTAAAGCAAAGGCAAAATCAGTCAGCTCGTCCGGTCAGCTCGGCCAGTCAGCTCCGCCGGTCGGCGAGCGCCGCGATGTGCGGCGGAACGGCCATGCCCGGCTCCAGGGCCGGGTCGGCGACCGGGGCGGTCCACGCCAGCTGGACCGGCAGCTCTCCGGCCCAGAGGCCGAGTTCCGCGTCGGGGCCGTCGCCGTCGTCCGGCGGCCCCGCGCTGACCTTCACGGAGGCCTGGTCCAGCGGCAGCGCCAGCAGGGTCGTCGCCGCGAGCTCCTTGCGGCTGGGCCGGCGGGCGTAGTCCCACTGCCCGGGCGCGGCCTGCTCGGTGACCAGCCGCAGGCCCTCCAGCTTCTCCTCCGCGTCGGTGACGATCCTGGGCACCCCGTAGACCATCGCGCAGCGGTAGTTCACGCCGTGTTCGAACACCGAGCGGGCCAGGACCAGGCCGTCGACGTGGGTGACGGTCACGCACACCGTCGCGCCGGGGTCGGCCGCCAGGCTGCGGCTGGCGACCGACCCGTGCAGGTAGAGCGTGTCGGCGCTCGCCCCGTAGACGGTCGGCACCACCATCGGCACGCCGTCCACGACGACGCCGAGGTGGCAGATGAAGCCGGCCGAGAGCACGGCGTCCAGGTCGGCGCGTGCCGTCCTGCCGTTCTCGCGCATCCGACGGTGGCGGGTACGGTCGCTCACAGTGAGCTGTTCCGACGCCGCGCTTCCTATATCGCCCATAAAGTGCACCGGTCTCAACGAAATCAGTTGTCTTAATTCGATCATGCCATTAAATCCGCAGGATCGGAAGACCACTCAGCGTCGGTGCAACGTCTGCAGCGCCTCGACCAGCACCTTGGGGTCGCGCTGGCCCTTGTAGACGCCGGGCGGCTGCTTGTCGAGCTTCAGCAGGTCGGCGACCGCGGTCCAGGCGGTGCGCACCGAGTACTCGACGGTGAAGACCACGTCGTCCGGGACCTCGGCGTACTGGCCGATGAACGCCAGGTTGGTGGACCCGGCGGGGACCACCTCGGGACGGTCGCCGGCGCTGCGGACCAGGAACTGGCTGGTGATGTAGGGCATCAGCGCGGGGAGCACGATCGAGCCGTCCAGGATCCGGGGGCGCTCGGCGAACCGCAGGTGCTGCAGCACCTCGTCCAGGATCTCCCGGCCGGTGCACTCGGCCATCGTCTTGCCGACGAAGTCCCCCTTCTTGTCCGGGAAGAGGGCGTAGCCCCACCACACGAAGGTGTCGGCGGGCTGCTCGCGGAAGTGCGGCTGGTGGTTGAGGACGATGGTCAGCAGCCAGTTGGAGTCCTTGAAGGTGATCAGGCCGCCCTTGCCGGCCTCGCTGCCGCTGAACTCCTGCATCAGGTCGAAGAAGACCGGGTCCTTGGTGGTGACGGTGAAGGACTCCCAGGTGGAGTCCTTCACTGAGGAGTCGAAGGCGGCCGGGTTGCCCAGCGCCAGGTCCGGGCGCTTGGCGGCCAGGGTCCGCCACAGCTGCCAGGCGCCCGCGTCGGTGCCGGTGTCCAGGACCGGGGCGGTGTCGGTGGAGCCCAGGGTGGAGTTGGCGGTCATCGACCCGTTGGTCACCAGCACCAGGTCGCCGAAGGCCAGCTCGGTCTCCTCGGCGCGGCCCGCGCGCTCGGTGCTGATCGCCTCGACGGTCAGTCCGTCGCCGGGAGCCAGCCGCAGGTCGGTGACCCGGGTGTGCCCAGCTGCACGGTGACGCCCTGGTCGGTGAGCCAGGCCAGCAGCGGCCGCACGATCGAGTCGAACTGGTTGAACTTGGTGCGGTAGATCCCCGACATGGTGTCGAAGGTCTTGAAGAGGTGGACGAAGCGGTTGAGGTAGCGACGGAACTCGATGGCGCTGTGCCAGGGCTCGAACGCGAAGGTGGTGCACCACATCGCCCAGAAGTTGGTGTCGAAGAACTCCTCGTGGAAGCAGTCGCGGATGCGCTTGCCGTCCAGGTGCTTCTCCGGGGTGGCGACGACCTTGACCAGTTCCAGGCGGTCGCGTTCGCTGAAGGTCATCGCGTGCGCGTCCAGGACCTTCCCGTCGGCGTCGACCAGCCGGGCGTGGTCGTCCCAGGCGAAGTCCTCGTGGAACGCGAAGGTGTCCTCGGTCACCGACTTCGCCGGGTCGTCCAGCGAGGGAATCGAGGACAGCAGGTCGTAGGTGCACTCGAAGTGGATCTCGAACATCCCGCCGCGCATGGTGTACCCGGTCTCCGGCGAACCGGCCGCGTCCAGGCTGCCGCCCTCCCGGTCCTGCTCCTCGAGGATGACGATGTCACTGCCCTGGAAGCCGCCCTCGCGGATCAGGAACGCCGCCGCCGAGAGCGAGGCGATCCCGCTGCCCACCAGATATGCCTTGGCCATGACTACCCCTGACTGCTCGTGTGCCGAATCGGTCGTGGGGTCAGCCGTACCCGGTCGGGCGGTGCCGGTACCAGGGCTGTCCTCAAGTCGCCGGTTCGGTCCATCAGCCATACTCCCAGGGCACGCCCGCACAGAGTGATCCGAGAGGAACCCGCATGTCTGCTTCCCGCACCACCCCTCCCCCGGCGGAGCGACGGGCCCTGCTGCTCGGCCCCGGGGGCAGCCGGCCGGCCAAGGGCGGGGATCCCGCGGAGCTGCTGCGGCAGGCGCAGGCGCAGGACTCGGTCCTGTGGCTGGTTCTGGACGCCGAGCAGGGGGAGCATGTGCACGCGGCCGGCCAGGCCGTCGGCCTGGACCGGGAGGTGGTCGAGGCGGCCCTGGCGTCCCATCAGCGCCCCCGGCTGCACCCGGTGGGCGACGCGACGGTGCTCTTCCTCCGCACCTGCCGCCTCAGCGGCGGCGACGGCGACGCGGCCTCCGGGCTGCCGCGGGTACGCCTGTCGGGCGGCGTGGTGCTGGTGACCGCGCCCGGTGTGGCCCTGCTGGTGGAGCACGGCCGCCCCGACCTCGGCACCGCGCTCGAGCAGCACTTCGACCGGATCCAGGTGACCGCGAGCGATCCGACCGCCGTGCTCGAACTGGTGGCCCGGGCCGTGGTCGACGGCTACGAGGAGGTGGCCGAGGCGCTGGAGAACGCGGTGGAGGAGGCCGATCCCGAGCCGGAGGACGGCCACCCGGTGCAGGGGGCCCAGCGGAGGGCCCAGCGTCGGCTGCGGCACCGCCGTCTGGCCGCGGCCCACCACCTGCACCGGCAGATCTTCCGGCTCCGCCGCGCGGCCGGCCCCGCCGCCCTGGCCTTTGACGCGGTCGCCGCCCAGCTGCCCGACGACGCCGGGCAGGGCCGGGGATCGCTGCGCGAGACCAGCAACCGGCTGCGGCACGTGGTCTCTCAGTCCGAGCAGCTCAGCGAACTGCTCGACAGCGCCAGGGACGCCTGGTCGGCCGAGGTCAGCGTCAGCCAGAACGACGACATGCGCAGGATCGGCGCGGTCGCCGCCCTGGTCGCGGTGCCGACCCTGGTCGTGGGCAACTACGGCATGAACTTCGACCACATGCCGGAGCTGCACTGGGTCTGGGGCTACCCGATGGTGGTGCTGGCCACGGTGGCCATCTGCGCGGCGCTGTATGTGCTCTTCCACCGGCTGGAATGGCTCTGACCGGGTTGTTTCAGGGGGCCTGCGCCGATCCGCCGGCCATGGCGAAGTGGCGGCCGAGCTCGTTCGCGTAGTGCCGTCCCAAGGCGGCTCCGTTGTCGGTGAGCCAGGTGCTGATGGCTGTCGAGCCGGTTGCGGGTGCGTCGGAGTCGGCGAGCCCTGTCGCCATCGCCTGGTACTCGTCACGGGTGAGCAGGACGTCATGGAGTGCCAGGCCGAGGGCGCGCGCCAGGATCGGCACGGTCGATCCGGGTACGCGCACGATCCGGGACCGGCTGCCGACGGCATCGCGGATGGATTCCACCAGTTCCAGGAACGTCGGCCGCTCAGGACCGACCGCGTCGACAACGATGTTCGCTCGCTCACGGCCGTATCTGGTGCACAGCTGAGCGAGGTCGTCGACGTGGATGCCACGGATCCGGTAGTCGCCGCGACCTCCGACGCCGAAGACCGGAAGGTGCCGCAGGAGCCAGGCGATGTTGTTGACCAGGACGTCGTTCCCACCGAACAGGATCGCCGGCCGCAGGATGGCGTGCGAGACACCGGTCGCGGCCAGGTGCCGTTCAACCTGGGCCTTGCCACGAAAGTACGGCAACGGTGAGTCGGCGCTCGGGTTCGTGATGCTCACATGAACGATGCGCTGGATCCCGGCCTCCCGTGCCGCCTCGAACAGGATCCGAGAGTTGACCACCGCGAGGGCGTGATCCGTGCCGCGGTGGGCGAAGCGAACTCAGTAGGTGTTGTAGAGCGTGGTGGCGCCGGACATCGCCGTGACCAGCGCGGCCGGGTCGTCGAACGCGAGGGGGTAGGTGGTGATCGGTGATCCTGGAGCGGATCGGTCGGGATGCCCGGTCAGGGTACGGACTTGCCGACCCCCGTCGATGAGCGCCGACGCCAGGGCCCTGCCCGAGTAACTGAACGCTCCAGTCACCACGTCGACCCCGCTGTCGGCCGAGTCGATCGTCATCTGACCACCCCAGGCTCCCTGATTTGAGCGACTGCTCAATCGGTCCAGCCAATGTATGGCTCCGCCAGTCGGCACGTCAATGTGCATGGGCAGGGGCGGTCAGTTGCTGTAGACCCGGCCGGGTTCGACCAGGACCACGGTGCGGTGCTGCTCGGCCATCACCCGGTCGTACTCGGCCCAGTCCTCGTGCTGGCCGCCGGCCGCGGTGAACACCGCGCGGAGCAGGAGTCGCAGACCCTCCGGGTCCAGCCAGGGCTGGGGGTCGTCGGGTCCGGCGAGCTGGGCCTCGCCCTCCACGGTCGCCCACTGCCAGCCGTGCCGGAAGGTCGCCGTGAGCCGCGGCCGGGCCCGGAGGTTGGCCAGCTTCACCCGTCCCTGGGTGACAAAGGCCAGGACCGGCTCGCCGGTCACCGGGTGCGGCAGCACCCCGGCATTCACCACCGAGGCCTGCACGGTGGCGTCCGCCCGCAGCGTCGACACCACCGCGAGCCCGTGCTCCTCCTGGCCCAGCGCGTGCGCATCCTGCAAGGTCGTCATCGAACGTTCCCCTCTGGTCCGGCCGGCTGGTCCTGCCAGTCGAGCTGGTGCTCGGGCACTCCCACCGAACGGCCGTGGGCCAGCGCCTCGGCATGCTCGGCCGCGTCCCCCGACCGTATCGGAATACCCGTCCGGCGAAGACGATCACACGTATATCCGCGACCGGTCGCCACGGTCACTCCCCCGGCTCGGGGGCCGGGCCGAAGTCGACGCGGCGGGTGGGGCGGAAGTCCTCGGGCCGAACGGGCCGGGTGCCGGTCAGGGACTTGGCGAAGGGCAGCGGGCCGCCGAGGGTCTCCGGGTCGGCGGCCAGGTCGAACAGCGCGGTGTAGCCGGTGACCAGGTAGAGGCCCTTGGCCTCCGGCTGGCGCGGTCCGGTGGTGAGGTAGACCCGCTGGTACCCGGCCGCCTCGGCAGCCCGCTCCAACTCCTGGACCACGCGCCGGGCCAGGCCCCGGCGGCGGTGGGCGCTGTGGGTCCAGATCCGCTTGAGCTCGGCGGTCCGCTCGTCATAACGGCGGTACGCGCCTCCGGCGACCGTCTCGCCGTCCTGCAGCAGCAGGAGCAGCAGGCCGCCGTGCTCCGGTTCGAACTCCTCGGCCGGATAGCGGGCCAACTCCTTGCCGGCACCGGCCCGCGAGGGGTAGCGGGTGCTGTACTCGTACTCCAGTTCTCGGAGCAGCGGTTGGACCAGCGGGTCCGCCAGGACCGCAGGCCGTACCTCGTACCGCGGGGCGGTGGTCGTCATCGGAGCACTCCTTCGGTGTCGGAAGCAGGTGGGAAGCAGCAGGGAGGAGTTGCCTAGGCCGACAGGCCAAGTCGGGACCAGAGCTCCCGCTCCGCCTCGGTCGGGGGGACGTGGGCGCAGAGCCGCTCCGGGTGGCCCGGGGGCGGGTGGTCGGCCAGGGTCGGCCCCTGCCACCAGGGGTCGGGCCAGGGCAGGGGCGCGGACACACCCCCGAGCGAGCAGCCGAAGGCGACCAGCTCAGGCGCCCAGCGGCTCAGCAGAGCCGCCCACCTCCGCGCCGCCCGCCGGGGCCAGGACAGGACGACGACAACGCCGCTCACCGCAGTGGGGCGGTCGGCCAGAGCGGTTCGGCGGCCTGCTCCTCGGCGTCGCGCAGCACCCGCAGCACATTGCGGCCGGTCAGCGCCTCCAGATCGGCCCGGGACCAGCCCCGGGTGGCCAGTTCGCGCAGCAGCACCGGGTAGCCGGAGACGTCGGCGAGGTCGACCGGCTGGTGGTCCACGCCGTCGTAGTCGCCGCCCAGGCCGACGTGCTCCACCCCGGCCACCTCACGGGCGTGGTCGACATGGTCGGCGACCTGAGCCGCCGTCACCTCCGGTCGGGGGTGCGCCTCCAGCCAGCGCAGCAGCCGGTCGTCGGTGGGCCCGGCGAAGGCCGCCGCGTACTCCTTGGCGACCAGTGCCGGGTCCTCGCCGGGTCGCGGTGCGCGGGGCCAGGTCCAGGACACCGCGGGCAGTTCCAACCGCTCCCGTTCGGCGCCCAGTTCCCGCGACCACTCGCCGACGGCGGCCGAGATGAACGCCGGGACGAAGGTGAGCTGGATGACGCCGCCGTTGCCGCGCAGCAGTTCCAGCACCGGGTCGCTGACATTGCGCGGGTGGTCGTTCACCGCCCGCGCGGAGGAGTGGCTGAACAGCACCGGGGCGGTGGACACCGCCAGTGCGGCCCGCTGGGTGCTCTCGGCCACGTGCGAGAGGTCCACCAGCACGCCGATCCGGTTCAGTTCGGCGACGATCGCCCGCCCGGTGTCGTCCAGGCCGCCGACGCCCGGCTCGTCGGTGGCCGAGTCGGCCCAGGCGGTGTTGTCATTGTGAGTGAGCGTCAGATAGCGGACGCCGAGCCGGGCGAAGGCACGCAGCACCCCCGACGACCCGGCCAGGCTGTGGCCGCCCTCGACCCCGAGCAGCGAGGCGATCCGGCCGTCGCCGAAGGAACGCTCCACCTCGGCCGCGGTGTAGGCGATCCGCAGGTCCTCCGGGTAGCGGGCGGCGAGCCGGTACACCGCGTCGATCTGCTCCAGGGTGGCCACCACCGCCTCCGGCTCGGGCAGGTTCGAGGGCACGTAGACCGACCAGAACTGGGCGCCGACCCTGCCGGTCCGCAGCCGCGGCAGGTCGGTGTGCAGCTCGGGCCTGAGCTGGTCCAGGCCCTCCACGCGGTAGCCGGAACGGGCCCGCAGCGCGGTCGGCAGGTCGTTGTGGCCGTCGAACACCGGCGTGCCGCTCAGGGCCTGTTCCACCAGCTCGGCGGGATCGGGGCTGAGTTGCGTCATGGGCCTGCCACTCCTTGTCGGGTTGTTTCGTCGATCAGCAGAGCTGTCTCGTCGATCGGGACGGGTTCCTCGCGGCGCCGGGCCTGGCGCACCGGGTCGGGGACGGGCAGCGAGGCGATCAGCCGCCGGGTGTAGTCGTCCTGGGGCGCGCCGAGGACCTGGGCGGTGCTGCCCGACTCCACGATCCGCCCCCGGTGCAGCACCGCCACCCGGTCGGCCACCTGCTCGACCACCGCCAGGTCATGGCTGATGAACAGCGCGGCGAAGCCCAACTCCCGTTGCAGCCGGGCGAAGAGTTCCAACACCTTGGCCTGGACCGACACGTCCAAGGCCGAGGTGGGCTCGTCCGCGATCACCAGCCGGGGTTGCAGCGCCAACGCCCTTGCCAGCGCGGCACGTTGTCGCTCCCCGCCGCTGAGTTTCGTGCGGGTAGCGCGCGCCGTAGCCGCGCGGCAGTTGCACCGACTCCAGCAGCGCGTCCACCTCCGCCCGGCGCGCCGCGGGCCCCCACTCGCGCCGGTGCACCGCGAGCGGTTCCCCGACGCAGTCGGCGATGGTCAGTTGCGGGTTGAAGCTGGTCGCCGGGTCCTGGAAGACAAAGCCGATCTGCCCGGCCCGGCTGGCGGCGGTGGCCCGTCGGGCCCGTCGCAGCCGGCCCCGGGCGGCGAGCGGTTCGCCGAGTACGTCCAACTCCCCCGCGTGGACGCCGGTGAGGCCGGCCACCGCCCGGCCGATGGTGGTCTTGCCGGAGCCGCTCTCGCCGACCAGCCCGAGCACCTCGCCGGGGCGGATCTCGAAGTCCACCCGGTCCACGGCCCGGAAGGTCTTGGAGCCGAGCCGTCCGGGGAACTCCACCACCAGCCCGGCGGCCCTGACCACCGGATCACCCGCGGGCCCCACCGATGGCGCGGCAGCGGCGGCAGGTGCCAGCGCCCCGCGGAAGTCCGGTACCGCGGCCAGCAGTTCGCGGGTGTACTCATGGCTCGGCGCGGCGAACAGGGTCCGCACCGGGGCCTGTTCCACGATGCGTCCCTCGCGCATCACCGCCACCCGGTCGGCCAGGTCGGCGACCACCCCCATGTTGTGGGTGATCAGCAGCACGGCCGCGCCGAAGTCGGTGCGGACCCGGTGCAGCAACTCCAGGATCTCCGCCTGCACGGTGACGTCCAGCGCGGTGGTCGGCTCGTCGGCGACGATCAGCCTGGTGCCCAGGGCCAGCGCCATCGCGATCACGGCGCGTTGCTTCTGCCCGCCGGAGAGCTGGTGCGGGTAGTGGTCCACCCGGGTGGCCGGGTCGGGGATGCCGACCCGGTCCAGCATCTCGATCGCCAGCGCCCGGCGGGTGGCGCGGCTGCCGCTGCCGTGCGCCCGCAGGCCCTCGGCGAGCTGCCAGCCGATGGTGAACACCGGGTTGAGGGCGGTGGACGGCTCCTGGAAGACCATCGCCGCGTGGGTGCCGCGCAGGGCGCGCAGCCGGGCCGGGGAGGCGGTGAGGATGTCCTCGGCCGGTTCCGCCGTGCCGTCCCCCAGCAGCACCCGGCCACGGGTGGACGCGGTGGCGGGCAGCAGCCCGAGGACCGACTTCGCGGTCACCGTCTTGCCGCTGCCGCTCTCGCCGACCAGGGCGAGCACCTCGCCCGGCGCGACCGTGAGGCTGACCCCGCCGACGGCGGGCGCCACCCCGCCGTCGGTGTCGAAGGAGACATGCAGATCCTCGATCCGCAGCAGATCACTCATCGCCGGCAGCTCCGTTCGTTTGCAGGCGGCGCAAGCGACGCGAGCGGCGCATCCGTCGCGTTCGCCGAAGAACCTCGACGGCGCCGCAGCCGGGGGTCGGCCAGGTCGGTGAGGCTCTCGCCGAGCAGGGTGGTGCCCAGCACGGTGAGCACGATCGCCAGGCCGGGCGGCAGCGCGGTCCACCAGATCCCTGACGTCACGTCAGCCACCGAGCGGTTGAGGTCGTAGCCCCACTCCGCGGCGGAGTTGGGCTCGATGCCGAAGCCCAGGAAGCCAAGCCCGGCCAGGGTGAGAATGGCCTCAGAGGCATTGAGGGTGAGGATCAGCGGCAGGGTCCGCACCGAGTTCCGCAGCACATGCCGGAACATGATCCGCCAGCTGCCGGTGCCGATCACCCGCGCCGCCTCGACGAAGGCCTCCGACTTCACCCGGGTGACCTCGGCCCGCACCACCCGGAAGTACTGCGGCACAAAGGCCACCGCCACCGAGCAGGCCGCCGCGCCGAGACCGCCGAACAGGCTGGACTGCCCGCCGCTGATCACGATGGACATGATGATCGCCAGCAGCAGCGAGGGGAACGCGTACATCGCGTCGGCGACGCCGACCAGCAGCCGGTCCAGCCAGCCGCCGAGATAGCCGGAGACCAGGCCGAGCAGCACCCCGGCGACCGCTGAGAGCAGCAGCGCCGCGACGATGATCTCCAGCGCGGTCCTGGCGCCCCAGAGCGTGCGGGACAGGACGTCGTAGCCGCCGATGGTGGTGCCCAGCGGATGTGCTCCGCTCGGGTGCTGCTGCGAGCCGAAGAGCCGGCCGCCGCTCTCCATGGTGGCGTAGCCATGGGGTGCCAGCAGCGGCGCGAAGACCGCGGCCAGCAGGAACAGCCCGGTCAGCGCGGTCCCGCCGAGCAGCATGCCGCGTTGCAGCCCGCTGCTGCCGCGCACCCGGGCCGGCAGCGGGACGCGCCAACGCGGGCCCGGCCGGGGTTCGGCAGGGGCCGGTGGGGCGAGGGTCTCGTGCGCCACTCAGTACCTCACTCGGGGGTCGATCAGCGCCGCGACCACGTCGACCAGGAAGTTGGTCAGCGCCACCACGACCGCGAACAGGGCCACGATGCCCTGCTCCGCCGGATAGTCACGCACCGTCAGGTAGTGGGCCAGCTCATAGCCGAGGCCCTTCCACTCGAAGGTGGTCTCGGTCAGCACCGCCCCACCGAGCAGCCCGGCGATCTGCAGCCCCAGCACGGTGACCACCGGGATCAGCGCCGGACGGGTGGCGTGCCGGGTGACCAGCCGGAACCGGCTCACCCCGCGCGAGCGGGCGGCCTCGATGTAGTCGGCGGACAGGGTGCCGATCAGGTTCGTCCGGACCAGCCGCAGCAGCACCCCGGCGACCAGCAGCCCCAGCGCCAGGCTGGGCAGCACCGCGTGCCGCAGCACATCGGCGACCGCCGAGCCGTCGCCGCTGCGGACCGCGTCCAGCAGATAGAAACCGGTGGTGCTGGTCTGGTTCTGCAGCTCCAGTTGCACATCGATGCCCGCCCGGCCGGAGGCCGGCAGCCAGCCGAGCCAGACCGCGAAGACCAGCTTCAGCAGCAGCCCGAGGAAGAACACCGGCGTGGCGTAGTTGATGATGGCGAACAGCCGCAGCGCGGCGTCCGGCGCGCGGTCCCGGTAGGACGCGGCGACCATGCCCAGCGGGACGCCGACGGCCAGGGCCACCAGCATCGCGTAGCCGGCCAGCTCGACGGTCGCCGCGCCGTAGGTCCGCAGCACCTGGACACCGCCTGGTTGTCGGTGGCGGTCCGGCCGAAGTTCCCGGTCGCCAACGCGCGCAGATAGTCCAGGTACTGGGTGAGCAGCGGCCGGTCGTAGCCGGCCTGGTGCAGCTTGGCGTGCAGCTGGGCCGGGGTGAGCCGGTCGCCGAAAGCGGTGGTGATCGGGTCGCCGCTGACCCGCATCAGGAAGAAGACGACGCTGACCAGGACGAGGACGGTGGGGATGATGAGGAGGAAGCGGACCACCAGGTACCGGACCAGCCCGTACCCGCCGGCGCCGTCGGCCGAGCCGACGGCGCCGGTGGTGGCTTCCTGGGTGAGGACGCTCACTTCTTCGAGAGCTCCGCCCAGCGGAACGTGTACGCGCTGGTGAGCTTGTCCGGGACCCCGCTGACGTCACTGCGGGTGACGATCGCGGTGGAGCCCTGGAGCAGCGGCACCAGCGGCACGGCCGCGGCGACCTTGTCCTGGACCTGCTCGATCAGCGCGGTGCGCTTGGCCGGGTCGGTCTCGGTCTCCTCCTGCTGGATCAGCGCCTGCACCGCGGGGTCGTTGTAGCCGTTGTCGACCCAGCTGTTGTGGCTGTAGAAGGAGGCGAGGTAGTCGTCCGCGTCCAGGTAGTCGGCGTACCAGCCGAGCTGGTAGAGCGGGTAGAGGTCGGCCACCCGGTCCTTGCCGTACTGGGCCCACTCGGTGGACTGCAGATTCACCTTGAACAGCCCGGTGGCCTCCAGCTGGGTCTTGATCAGCGCGTACTCGTCGGTGGAGGAGGCACCGTAGTGGTCGGTGTTGTACTGCAGGTTGAGGGTGACCGGGGTCCTCACCCCGGCCGCGGAGAGCGCCTGGGCCGCGGCGGCCTTGTCCGGGCCGCCCTGCTTGTCGCCGTACAGCCCCTGCAGGGACGGGGTGGCCCCGGTGATGCCGTCGGGAACGGAGCTGTAGAGCGGCTGGAAGGTGTTCTTGTAGACCTGCGAGGCGAGTTGCGCCCGGTCCACCGAGTCGGCCACGGCCTGCCGCACCGCCAGCGCCTTGGCCGGGTCGGCGTCCTTGGTGGCGGAGCCGAAGGGCTGGGTCTTGAAGTTGAAGACGATGTAGCGGATGCCGTTGCCGGAGCCGGTGTGGACGGTGATGTCCTTCTTGGTGGACAGGTCCTGCAGGTCAGCGGTCGACAGGGTGCGGTAGACCGCGTCCAGGGTGCCCTGCTGCACGTCGAGCTTCAGATTGCTGGCGTCGGTGTAGTACTTCAGCTGCACCTGGGCGGTCTTGGGGGTGCCGAGCAGGCCCTGGTAGGCGCTGTTGGCGGTGAAGGAGACCAGCGAGTTCTTCTGGTAGCTGCCGATCGTGTAGGGGCCGTCCCACGGCTTGCCGGCCACCACGGCGGTGTCGTCAAGGATCTTGTCGGCGGGGAACACCTGCTCGTCCACGATGTAGCCGGCCCCGGTGGAGAGGACCTGCGGGAACAGGCTGTCATTGGCCGACTTGAGGGTGAAGACCACCGTGGTCGGGTCAGGGGCGGCCACCGAGGCGAGGTCGTAGAGCAGCGAGGAGGGGCCGTTCTGGTCCGCGATCTTGAGCTGCCGGTCGAAGCTGAACTTGACGTCGGAGGAGGTCAGATCATGCCCGTTGGCGAACTTCAGGCCCGGCTTCAGGGTGACCGTGTACTCCTTGGGCCCGCTCAGCCGGATGCCCGCGGCGAGGTTGGGCACCACGTCCGAGGAGCCGTTCTTGGGGCTCAGCAGGGTGGCGTAGACCTCGTCCTCGATGGTCCCCGATCCGGCGTCCCAGGAGCCGGCCGGGTCCAGGCTGACCACCTGGTCGGTGGTACCGATGGTGAGGGCCTTGGTCGAGCCGCTGGCGGTGCCGCCCGCGCCGGCCGTGGTCTTCGCGCTGGTGCACGCGGACAGGACGATCAGGGCCGCGGTGCTAACCGAGATGACGGCGAGGCCGTGACGAAGGGGTCTGGTGGTGCGTGGCATGGGTGTGTCCGCTTCTGCGCTGGTGACGACGGGTGCGAGGGCAACTCGGTGGGGGCGGTGCTCAGCTCGGACAGAGCGCGCCGCAGACCAGCAGCAGATCGATGTGGAGGCGGCGGAACAGCACGGTCACGCCGCGGGCCCGGACGTGACGGGCGGCAGGCCCAGGTGCTCGCGCAGGGTGCTGCCCTGGTACTCGGTGCGGTAGGCGCCGCGCTCCTGGAGCTCGGGCACCAGCTTGTCGACGACCTCGGCCAGCGAGGAGGGGATCAGGTGCGGAGTGAGGTTGAAGCCGTCCACCGCCCTGGTCCGGACGTAGTGGGTCCACTCGTCGGCGATGCCCGAGGGGGTGCCGACGAACAGCGGGTGCGTCGGCTGCACCTCCAGCACCAGCTGACGGATCGACAGGCCCCGCTCCTCGGCCAGCTCGCGCCACTTGCGGATCCGCTCCAGCTTGCCGGTGCGGTGCTCGATCATGATGGTGCCCCGGGAGGGGTCGAGCTCGTCCTCGGTGGGCTCGATGTCGGGCAGCAGTCCGTCCGGGTCGTAGCCGGACAGGTCGGTGCCCCAGTACTGCTCCAGGAAGGCGATCGCGCGCGGTGCCGAGACCTGTTCCCGCCGCACCCAGCGGGCCTTCTCCTCGGCCTCGGCGACGGTGTCGCCGAGCACGATCCCCGCGCCGGGGAGGATCCGCAGCGAGTCGGCCGTCCGGCCGTACCGGGCCAGCCGGGCCCGTAGGTCGGCGGCGTAGACCACGGCCTTGTTGTACTCGGTGTTGGAGGAGAAGACCACATCGGCCTGACGGGCCGCCAGTTCGCGTCCGCCGTCCGAGTCCCCGGCCTGGAACAGCACCGGACGGCCCTGCCGGCTGGCCGGCTGGGTGGCGGTGGCACGCAGCCGGACCAGGTCGGTGTCCCGCTGGACCGGCTCGGCCGAGGACCACAGCTCCTTGGCCGCTTCGACGAACTGCTCGGCCCGCTCGTAGCGGCGCTCATGGTCCAGCCAGCCGCCGTGCCGGAAGTTCTCCCCGGTCCAGGCGTTGTCGGTGGTGACGATGTTCCAGCCGGCCCGCCCGTCCGAGAGCAGGTCCAGGCTCGCCAGCCGGCGGGCCAGGTCGGCGGGGTAGTTGTAGGTGGTGTTCTGGGTGGCCACCAGGCCGATCCGCTCGGTGACCGCGGCCAGCGCGGACAGCTGGGTGATCGCGTCGGGGCGTCCGGCCACGTCCAGGTCGTAGGCCCGGCCCTGGTTCTCGCGCACCCGCAGGCCCTCGCCCAGGAAGAAGGCATCGAACAGACCGCGCTCCAGCAGTTGCGCGGCCTCGACGAAGGACTCGATGGCGGTGTGCGGGGCCGCGGACGGGTCGGTCCAGATCAGCTGGGAGCCGACCCCGGTGAAGAAGACCCCGAGATGCACCTGGGCCTGCGGGTCGTACGGGGCGCCGGTCGGCGTGGACGCGCTCGTGTCGGTCTCGGTCATCGCAGGTCCCTCAGGCGCTCGTGGTCGCCGCGGCGGCGAACCGGTTGGCAGGGCGGGGCAGGCCGAGCGTGCCGCGCAGGGTGGCGCCGGCGCTGGGGGCGCGGTGCAGTCCTGCGGCGGCCAACGCGGGCAGCACCTCGGTGGTCAGCACTGGCAGGTCGACGGCGAGCACGGCGGGGTGCAGCCGTACTCCGTCGACCAGCTGGGCCAGTTGCATCAGCAACTCCACCAGCGCGGCGGGTGAACCGACATGGCGCAACCGGCCGGACTGCGGCCAGTTTGCGTGGCGGTCGAGGTCGGCCAGCCGTTCGGCGGCCGGGACGTCCGCGTCCAGCAGCAGTTCCAGCTCGGCGAACACCAGCGGGGCCCCGGCCGCGCGGGCCTGCGCGGCCCGCTCGGCGAGCCCGGCCAGGTCGGGACGCTCGACCAGCACCACATCGGCGCGGTCGTCCACGTCCAGGGCGTCCGGCGCCAGCACCACCAACTGCCCCTGCGGCGGGCGCGGGGTGATCAGCGGGCCCTTGACGGTGAACCTGGCCCCCTCGAAGTCGACCGGGTGCACGCGCTCGCGGTCGAGGTAGCGGCCGGTCGCGACATCCTTGATGACCGCGTCGTCCTCCCAGGAGTCCCAGAGCGCACGGGCGGTGTCGATGACATCGGTGGTCTCCCGGCGCAGTTCGTCCGGGCCGAGCGGCACCGCCCCGATCGTGGCCAGCTCGTCCACACCGTTGACGGCGCCGACCACCCAGCCGGCCCGGCCCCTGGCCGCGTGGTCCAGGCTCGCCAGCTGGGTGGCCAGGTGGAACGGTTCGGTGGTGGTGACCTGCAGGGTCGGCGCCAGGCCGATCCGGTCGGTCAGCAGCGAGACATAGGCGGCCCGGGCCCCGGCCTCGATCCGGCCGGGCGCGTCCGGGTCGGCGCTCGGCGGCAGCGGCGAGTCGGCCAGGGTGACCAGGGCGAACCCGGCGGCCTCGGCCGCGGTGACCACCTCGCGCAGCGCCCGGGCCGGTGACACGGAGCCGGGCCGCGCTGCGGCAGCGTGCCGGTGGGAGGCCGGGTGCGCGCCGGTGCCGTCGGCCTCAAGTGCCAGGTGCAGAAAGGGATTCCGGGTGCCGGGATCGCTCATGGGGACATACCTCCGGTGGGGATGCTGCGGTACGGGAGCCGGCACACAGCAGCGGACGGCGTCGACCAGGGACGCGGCAGTCCAAGGGGTGCGTGGGTGCGTGGGTGCGGCGGGAGCAGGGCTGCGGTCTCAGCGGACCGGACAGGACCCCGGACACAGTGCGCTGCTCACCCGGAGCAGATCGACATGGCGCCGGGCGACCCGCAGCTGGAAGGATCCGCTCGGGCGGGGCGTGCCACTGGAACGACGCTCAGCCATCTGGATCACCTCACACCGATCGGGCCCAACCGGGCCTCGCGCTTACAGAACGGCACCGTTCTGTCGGGTCGTCACCTGGAGCACCCCACCGCGGCGGAGGGTTGCCGGTCAGCAAGCCAGGGCTTGTCGCTGACGCTCATAACCAGGACACACGCTAACCGCTCGACGGGCTTTGGACAATGCGGCGTCCATCATGCGAGAGCTGTCCGAGAAGTATTGACCGATCCGCTGAACGTCTGCTGAACTCGCGCTCATGAAGCCGCAGCTGGAACTCACCCGGCGGCGCCACATCGACCTGGCGCACGTCTCCAGCACGTTCTGTTGTCGCTGACCCCAGCTGCCTGGCCGAGCCCCTTCCCCGGCTCCTGCCCCTGTGGTGCGCTGCTCGCTGACTCCTTTACCCCCAACGACAGTTGACCTGTCGTCACCAGGCCATGACCGGACCCGCCGCTGACTCCGCGGCGGTCCGGCCGTGCCGCCTGCCCATGTGCGTCCACACTCGGCGCCCAGCAGTGCGCCCACCTCAGTCGAGGGGACCTCCCCATGCCTCCGTCCACCCAACTCTCGCCATCGGCCGTCGATTCCGACGCCGTGGCGACCGGCGCGCCGGAACGCGAGGTGTTCCTGCCGCGCGACGCAACCCGCCGGATGCTGTTCGGCACCCTTCGCGAGCGGTTGCGCTGGCCGCTCGGCATCTACACCACCCCGGTGGTCATCCTCATCGCCTGGGAGATCCTCGCCAAGGCCGGGGTGCTGACCGCGACCTACGCCCCGGCGCCGACCTCCATCGTGCACTCCGCCGCCGAACTGTGGCAGCAGGGTGTGCTCGGGCCCGACCTGGCGGTCTCGCTGCGCCGGGCCGGGATCGGTCTCGCCATCGGCCTGACCGCGGGCATCCTGGCCGGGGTGCTCGGGGGCCTGCTGCGCAGCGGCGAGTACCTGTTCAACGGCGTGGTCCAGGTGCTCAACACCATCCCGCTGCTGGCGGTGCTGCCGCTGATGATCGTGTGGTTCGGCATCGACGAGCTGACCAAGGTGCTGCTGATCTCCTTCGGCGCCGGCGTCCCGATGTACCTCAATCTGTTCGCCGCGATCCGGGGAGTGGACCAGCGCCTGATCGAGATGGCGAGGACCACCGGCGCGGGCCCCTGGCGGCTGGTGACCCGGGTGCTGGTGCCCGGCGCCCTGCCGGGGTTCCTGGTCGGCCTGCGGTTCTCGCTCGCCTACAGCATCCTCGGCCTGGTCGCCGCCGAGACCGTCAACGCCAACGAGGGCCTCGGCTTCCTGATCACCCAGGGCCAGACCTATCTGCAGACCGGCCAGGTCTTTGTGGGGCTGGCCGTCTACTCCCTCCTCGGGCTGGTCGCCGACCAGTTCGTCCGGGTTCTCGAGCGGGTGCTGCTGCGGTGGCGCCCCGGATACGAGGCGGCATGAGCGCCACGGTTGCGACCCGCACCCGGCAGCAGGCCGGGGTCCTGGTCGAGAAGGTCGTCCGCCGGTTCGGTGACCGGGTGGTGCTCGACCACCTGGACCTCACCATCGCCGAGAACGAACTGGTGGTCCTGTTGGGGCCCTCCGGCTGCGGCAAGAGCACCCTGCTGCGGCTGCTGGCCGGTCTCGACCGGCCGGACGGCGGCCTGGTGGAGGTCCCGGCGAAGCGCGCGATCGTGTTCCAGGCCGACCGGCTGCTGCCGTGGCAGCGGGTGCTGCGCAATGTCACCCTCGGCCTGCGCGGGCCGGACGCGGAGCAGCGGGCCCTGGACGTGCTGGCCGAGGTCGGCCTCGCGGGCCGGGAGCGGGCCTGGCCCAAGGAGCTCTCCGGCGGCGAGGCGCAACGGGTCTCCCTGGCCCGGGCGTTGGTCTCCGAACCCGAACTCGTGCTGCTCGACGAGCCGTTCGCGGCGCTCGACGCCATCACCCGGCTGCGGATGCACGGCCTGGTGCGCGCTCTGCGCAGCAAGCACCGCGCGGCCATGCTGCTGGTCACCCATGACGTGGACGAGGCGATCGCGCTGGCGGACCGCGTCGTGGTGATGGCCGACGGCCGCATCGGCAGCTCACACCTGGTGCAAACCGGCTTCGCCAGAGAGGAGTTGCGTTCCGTCCTGCTTGCCGACCTCGGCCTCGCCGACCACCACTGACCTGCCCGGTTCCAGCCCCAGAAAGCATGTGTGCACCCATGTCCAGAACCACCTCCCGACTTGTCGTCGGCGCCGTCAGTCTGCTCACTGTGGTCGGTTCCCTGTCCGGATGCGCCTCGGCGACCAAGACCGCGCCCCTGAGCGGCGCCGGCGGTTCGAGCGCGGCCGCCCATCCCGAGTGGAGCCAGTACACCTTCACCATCGGCGACAACGGCGGTGACGGCAGCGAGGCCCTGGCGAAGATCACCGGCGCCTTCGCAACTGCCCCCTACAAGGTGAAGTTCGCCCGGTTCACCTACGGCCCCCCGCTGGTGCAGGCGGCCGCCTCGGGCGACATCGACCTGGGCAGCGTCGGCGACGTGCCGCCGATCACCGGCGCCGCCAAGGAGTACGGCTTCAAGATCGTCGCGGTCACCCGCTCGCTCACGCCCACCCAGCCGGCCGAGAACATCATTATGCCCAAGGGCTCCCCGATCCAGTCGCTCACCGACCTCAGGGGCAAGAAACTGGCTGTGCCGCAAGGCAGTTCGGCCCACGGCCTGGCCCTGAACGCGCTCAGGAGCGTGGGCCTCACCCCCAAGGACGTGCAACTGGTATTCCTCGACCCGGCGGCCGGCGCCACCGCGTTCGCCACCGGCAAGGTCGACGCCTGGGCGATCTGGAACCCGCAGTCGGCGCTCGCGGTGAACCAGGGCGCGCGGATCCTGGCGAAGGGCCTGCCGCCGATCGACCAGACCAGCAACTACTACGTCGCCAGTGACAAGTCGCTGAGCGACCCGACCAAGCGCGCGGCCCTCACCGACCTGCTGCAGCGGCTCGGCGGCGAGTTCCACTGGGGCGTACAGCACCCGGACCAGTACGCCCAGGCGATCTCGCAGGAGGAGGGCATCCCGCTGGCCGACGCCAAGGCGGTGCTGACCTCGCTGGAGACCCGGGTGACGCCGGTGGAGCCGGCCGACATCACGGCCGAGCAGCAGCTCGGCGACGCCTTCCTGGAGGCCGGTCAGATCAGCAAGAAGGTCGATGTCACCACGATCACCGACAACCTGCTCCCGGCCGGCTACGACAGCTCCAAGGTCGACTGATGGGCGCGCCACGCCGGCTCCACCTCAACGCCTTCCTGATGGAGGCGGGCCCGGCCGCCGGGCCAGCTGGAGCCGCTGACCCTGCTGACCGCGCTGTCCCAGGCGACCAGCAGGATCGGGCTGATCGCCACCGTGTCCTCCACCTACAACGAGCCGTACAACCTGGCCCGGAGGCGGCCGGGGCCACGTCGAGTTCATCGGCACACCGGAGCAGGTGGCGGACACCATCATCGCCTGGTTCGAGGGCGGCGCGGCGGACGGCTTCAACATCATGGCGCCGGCGCTGCCCTCGGGCCTGGAGACCTTCATCGAACAGGTGCTGCCGATCCTGCGCGGCAAGGGCCTGTTCCGCGAGGAGTACGAGGGCAGCACGCTCCGCGAGCACTACGGGCTCCCGGTACCGGCCAACCAGTTCCACTGACCCGGAGGAACGAAGTGCCATGACGAGCATCGAGTCCGAGCAGACGCTGCGCACCGATGTGCTGGTGGTCGGCGGCGGTCCGGCCGGCACCTGGGCCGCGATCAAGGCCGCCCAGGCGGGCGCCGAGGTGGTCCTGGTCGACAAGGGTCACACCGGCGCCAGCGGCGCGACCGCCTCGGTCGGCACCGGCATCTGGTATGTCGAGGACGTCCCCGAGTTGCGCGAGGCCGCGATGGCCAGCCGGGAGGCGCTGGGCGGCCATCTCGCCGACCGGGGCTGGATGACCCGGGTCCTGGACGAGACCCACGCCCGGATGGACGAACTCGCCCGAGTGCAGAGGTATCCGTTCCCGGTCGACGCCCAGGGCCGGCAGATCCGCAACGACCTGCAGGGGCCTGAGTACATGCGCCGGCAGCGGACCCGGGTGCAGCGCCTCGGCGTCCGGATCCTGGACCACACCCCGGCGTTGGAGCTGCTGGTCGACGCCGACGGCGTGGTGTCGGGCGCACGGGCGCTGGAGCGGGCGAGCGGTACGACCGTCCGGATCGAGGCGGGCGCGGTGGTGCTCGCGGCCGGCGGCTGCGCGTTCCAGTCCAAGACCCTCGGCTGCGACGTCAACACCGGGGACGGCGCGCTGCTGGCGGCCGAGGCGGGAGCGCAGTTGTCCGGGATGGAGTTCTCCAACGCCTACGCCATCGCCCCGCGCGGGACCTCGGTGACCAAGACCGCCTACTACTCCTGGGCCACCTTCTACCACGCCGACGGTACGGTGCTCGACGGCGCCGGCAGCGTCCGCGGCCGGTCGGTGATCGCGCGGGCCCTGCTGGAGGAGCCGGTGTACGCCCGGATCGACCGGGCCGACCCGGAGCAGCAGCGGGCGATGCGCAGGGGCCAGCCGAACTTCTTCCTGGTCTTCGACCGGCTGGGCATCGACCCCTTCACCGACCTGTTCGAGATCACCCTGCTGGCCGAGAGGACGGTCCGGGGCACCGGCGGCGTGCGGATCGCCGACGAGGACTGCGCGACCGATGTGCCCGGCCTGTACGCGGGGCCTCGGCGCGGACGGCGAGGAGCTGTTCCGGGTCAGGGAGGCGGCCGCGATGGTGACCCACGCCCGCTGGATGTACCACGCGGCGCTGCGGCGGACCGAGTCGCGCGGAATGCACAAGCGGCTTGACCATCCGGCGCAGGACCCGGCCCAGCACTACCGGCTGCTCACCGGCGGTCTCGACCAGCTGTGGAGCCGTCCGGAGTCGGCGCCGCGGGCCCTCACCACGGTTGCGGGGCGAGCCGCATGATCGAGATCGTGGACGCGGACCGCTGCATCGGCTGCGACCGCTGCATCGAGGTGTGCCCGACCCGGGTCTTCGACCGCGGCGCCGACGGCATTCCACTGATCGTCCGTCAGGACAGCTGCCAGACCTGCTTCCAGTGCGAGGCCTACTGCCCCACCGACGCGCTGTTCGTCGCGCCGCTGGTGGTCCCGGTTGCCGCCGGATCGCGCTTCCACGACGTCGTGGAGCTGGAGGCCTCCGGCCTGCTCGGCGGCTACCGGCGCGAGCTGGGCTGGGGCGGCGGCAGGCCGCTCGGCGCCCGTACCGCGATCGGACCCGAGTACCCGGACTGAGCGTTCGCCCGGTGCGGCCGGTGCGGCGGCGGGCTTCGCCGACTGCTTCGGCCTCGAACTGCGCGCGGGCGGCCTGCAGCGCCAGACGCTTCTCGCGCCGGTGCCGACCGCTGACCTGGCCTTTCACGGATTTCCAGCCATAGCCGTTTTCGCAGAGCGCCAACAAACCGACCAGCAACTTCAGGATGAAACGAACCAAGTGATAGGACGGCATCGATAACTACATCAAAACCGGCATAACGAACGCCGCCTCCGAAGGCGACAACCGCGCGATCAAGCTCGAAGCCCGCAAAGCCCGCGACAAGCTGAAGACTCATCAACTTCGTTGACCCCCTTGTAAGGCTTGATCGATTCTGGGTACGCTGCTGCGGTCTGGAACGGTGCCAAGCGGAGCGGTCGCCTTGATGCTGCTCACCTTCAAGAATCGATCACTCCATTCAGCGGGCCAGTCATTCAGGGCATTCGGCAGGGTCCTCCTGACGGTGGTCAAGAGGCTTCTTGGCACCGAGGGACTGTCTCCTGACGAACCTTCGGCCCATGGTTATTCGGAACGGAGCTAGGATTGTGATGTCTTCGCAGGCCAACGTTCCTGATCTGGAATCTACGGCGGTCCCGTTCTTTCCGATTCCCAGGGCGCCTGGCTGTCCGCTGGATCCGGCCCCTGAGCTGGCCGAGCTGCAGGAACAGGCGCCGCTGGTCCGAGTTCGGCTGTGGGACGACAGCACTCCGTGGCTGGTGACGAGACACGCGGAGCAGTGCGCACTGCTGGGGGACCGCCGGGTCAGCGCGGACTGGATGCAGCCGGGCTACCCGTTCGACAGTCAGTTTCTGCAGGACCACCATGAAGAAGGCCAGTTCCTGACCGCCATGGAAGGTCCCGAGCACCTCCGGCTGCGTCGGATGATCGCCCGACCGTTCACCCCCGCAAGGTCGAGCAACTGCGGCCCATAATCCAGCAGGTCGTCGACGACCACATCGATGCTCTGCTGGCCCGCCCGATGCCGGTGGATTTCGTGGCGGAGTTCGCCCTGCCGATTCCGTGCATCGTCATCTGCCACGTGCTCGGCGTCCCTTACGAGGACCACGACTTCTTCCAGCGCGCCGTCAGGACAGTGACCAGCAGCGACGTCCCGGACGAGGTCGTGAGCAAGTCCGAGGGCGAGCTGTATCGCTACCTGGCCCGGCTGATCGGCCGGAAGCTCGATGAACCCGGTGACGACCTGCTGTCCCAGCTCGCCACCGAACGGCTGGCCACCGGCCAGTTGAACCGGCACGAGCTGGTGATGTTGGTCCTGTTCCTGCTGATCTCGGGGCACGAGACCACGGCCAGCATGATCGCACTGGGCACGCTGACCTTGCTGCTCCATCCCGACCAAATCGCTGTGCTGAAGGACGCCGACGGCCCCGAGGTCGCTGCGGCCGTCGACGAGCTGCTGCGGTACCTGACCACCGTCCAGCCCGGCCGTCGGCGCGTGGCCGTGGAGGACATTGAGATCGCCGGGCAGGTGATCCGCGCCGGCGAGGGTCTGATCCTCCCGGAGGAGATCGGCAACCGCGACGAAAGCGCGTTCCCCGGTGCTGGGGTGCTGGACTTGCGCCGCGATGCCAGCCAGCATCTCGCCTTCGGCTTCGGTGTGCACAAGTGCACCGGCCAACCGCTGGCCCGTTTGGAGCTCCAGGTCGTTTTCGCCGCTCTGTTCCGGCGCATTCCGACACTGGCCTTGGCCGTTGACCTCGGCGACCTCCCGTTCATGGATGACGGGCTCGGGTACGGCGTCAAGGAAATGCCCGTGAGCTGGTAAATGAATGAGGTTGAGCCGGTGACGGGAGGCAGAGTGGAGTTGCTGCAGATCGGGAAAAGCCAGCCGGAGCCGAGTCCGCCGGTGGTGGAGGAGGGCGTGCTCTCGGTCACGCTGGTGTGCATGCCCTGGGCTCTGATCGACATGCCGTCCCTGGCCATCAGCACTATCGCCCCGCTCTTTGCAGGGCGTGGCGAAGTCGGACGGCTGGACGCCGTCTACGCCAACATCCGCTGGCTCGACTATCTCACCCACAGGGTGGGTCTCGCCCGAGAGCACTACGAGCTGGTCGTCGACGCCGAGGTTCTCGGTGTCGGCGAATGGATTTTCTCCAGCTGTTTCCGCCCTGATATGGATCCTCGCAAGACGAGTTTCTTCGAACTGCTGCGCGGGCACGAGCAGGTCGACGCCTATTGTGAGATGTTCCGCGCCGCCCCCGCTTCGTCGACGAACTGGGCGAGGAGATCGTCGAGTCCCGTGCGGACGTGGTCGGCTTGACGACGACCTTCGATCAGAACATCGCCTCATTCGCGCTTGCGCGGCGGGTGAAAGAGCTGTCCCCGAGTACCGTCACAGTCCTCGGCGGGGCCAATTGCGACGGCGTTCAGGGCACGGCGATCCACCAGGCCCGCACGGAGATCGACTATGTCGTCCGGGGCGAGGCGGAGCACTCGATCGCACCGCTCATCGCGCACATCGCGACTTGTCGGACCAGTCGGAGCGATCCACAGGACCAAGCAGCACGCACGATTCCAGGCCTCTGCTGGCGATCCGGCCCGGACGGCACCTCGGTCAGCAATCCTCTTGGGACCAGGCCCATCCTCATGGACGCCGTCCCAGAGCCTGTCTACGACCACTATTTCCGCGAACTGAACGGATCCGCGCTCACCGAGCTCGTCGATGTCAAGATCCCGATCGAGGCCAGCAGAGGGTGCTGGTGGGGGGCCAAGCACCACTGCACGTTCTGCGGCTTGAACGGATCAGCCATGGCTCACCGCGCCAAGTCGACGGAGCGGGTCCAGGCCGAGGCTTCCCGTGCCATTCAGCGGCACAACGTCCTCGACCTGGTGTTCACGGACAACATCCTGGGCCCTGAACACGTCCGTCGGCTCACCACTGACATGGCGCTGCCGGCCGACTGGGATGTTCGACTGTTCGCCGAGGTGAAGTCCAACCTCGGGTTCCATCATCTCGAGGCACTCGCCCGTGCCGGCTTCACGCAACTCCAGCCGGGCGTGGAGAGCCTGTGCACACCCGTCCTGCGCATCATGCGCAAAGGAGTCACCGGGTGGCAGAACGTGCGATTCCTGCGGGATTGTGCGACCTGCAGGATCTATCCGTCGTGGAACGTCCTCGTTGGATTCCCGGGAGAGGACAACGGCGATTACTCGGCATTGATCGAGCTGCTTCCGGCCCTTCACCACCTCTCCGCACCCGACGGTGTTCACCGCATCCAGTTGACGCGTTTCAGCCCCTACTTCGATGACCCCCAGCTCGGTCTGCGGAGTCTGGGGCCGTCAGGCGAGCTCATATGTGCCTACGAAGGGGTGGCCGACGCTCTCGATGACCTCGTCTACGTATTCGACTCCGCGCCCGCCGGCATATCAGCGGGCATGTACGAGACCTTGTCCGAGGCGGTTGGCGTATGGATGGTGAACTCACCGACATCGCGGCTGGTCGCCCTGTCGGCGACGGAGAACTCCCTCGTTGTCGTCGACGACCGGTACGGCTGGCCCTCATGCGAACGGGTGCTCTCGCCTGGTCTGGAGACTGAGGCATACCGTGCGCTCGCCAAAGGACGGACCCTCCCCGCACTCGCTCGCCAATTGGACGATCTCGGGATACCAGTGATCGACGGCCGACTCGAAGCACTCGTCGAGGAATGGACCATGCTCGGGCTCACGTTCCGCGAGGGTTCGACGTACCTGGCACTCGCGACGGGACTGCGTTGGTGACCCCGCCGACAGCACGCCCGCGGACGAGCCGTCGGCACCTGTTCGCGACGGTGGAATTCCGTTCCGTCGACAATCGGGCAGACCTCGTCTCCCTGGTGCGAACGGGTTACGCCGGAGTGCGGCTGTCCGGACACCACGTCATGCCGTCGATGCCCGATCGCGATCTCGTCGCCCTGGTCGCGCTGCTGCGCGACGCGCGCGGCGTCGGCCTGCGAGTCGCATGGAGTGGCGAATGCGGCGACCTCGACGTCCGATGCCTCCAGCACCTCGATCCGCCGCGTCAGCCTGACGGTACTTTCGTGTGGACGCCGCGAGCTGATGCGCAGCTCCTCGCACGGCGCGGTCCCACGTTCATCTCCGTCGACGACACGCGTCTCGGTCCCCGCCGACGCATCGTCATCGACCGCTGCACACCTGAGGGGAACGTCCTCGATGCCGTCGACTGGGGACGCGAGGTCACGGCACTGGAGCGGGCCGGCATTGACCGCCTCACACCGGACGGCTTGGCTTTCTCTTCTGGCAACTACTGTGTGGGCCTTCCCGTACGCCAGGGGATCTGGTGTGTCTGAGAGCCTGTCCTCCGCAACGTATGGACTGAAGGCTCCGGTCGGCGGCGGAGGTCCAGCACCAATGATCACCGGAGTCACCAGGGAGCCCGCAGTATGACCAGTACCACCGAGGCCGTTGGCGGGTCGGCTTCAGTCGACCATGCAGTACGAGGTGTCACGCGCCCGTTCTACATGTATGCCGTGCTCTCCAACGCACTGTTCCAGCGTGGAGTGTTCGTCCTCTTTCTCTACCAGCGAGGCTTCTCAGCCGAGCAGGTGGCCCTCCTGCAGACACTGCTCTTCCTGGTCAGCGGACTTGCGGAGTTGCCGACGGGAATCATCGCCGACCGAATCGGCAGGCGTGCAAGCATCGTGATCGGCCAGCTGCTGGTGGCCGCATGCCTGCTCGGCCAGGGGACGTTCTCCAACTACTGGGTGTTCCTGGCGCTGTTCATGGGTCAGGGCGTGGGCATGGCATGCGTGTCCGGCTCGGACACCGCCCTGCTGTACGACCTGCTCGTGCGTCGTGGTGCGACGGCCGGCTACGTCAAGATCAAGTCCCGGTACATCATGCTGGGGACGGTCACCTCGGGCGTCGCCATCGTCCTCGGCGGCCAACTGCAGCACATTTCCTGGGGAGTCGTCTACGTCGGTTCGGCGGCATGCCTCGTCCTGGCCGTAGTGGTGCTGATGTCACGGGTGCCCGAGATCCGCGGCGCGGACGCGGTGGACGAGCAGGAGGGAGCCGAGGAGGAGCACGTCGACGCCACAGCGTGGCGGGCGATGCTTCGGGTCGCCACGCCGGCGCTCGTCACGCTTGTCGTGGTGTCCGGACTGATGCACGCGACATTGACGCCGTACATCATTTTCACCCAGAAGACCCTCTCCGACCAGGGAGCGGGCACCGCCTTGGTCAGCGTGGTCATAGCGGCGGGATTCTTCGCCGGCGGGCTCGTCGCCTTGCTGTCGGACCGCGTGGACCGGCGCATCGGGTACCGGGTCATCATCCCGGTGTCCCTCCTGACGCTCGCGGTGGCGCTCGGCCTGAGCGGCCTCGGCCTTGTCTGGGTCACCATCGCCGCGTTCCTGGTCCTGGTCGGAATTCCCGAGATCACCGCCGTGATCGTGGACAACGTGTTCAACGAGGCCGTGCCCTCGCGCCACCGGGCGAGCCTGCTGTCGATGATCTCATTCGTGGAGTCGGTGCTCATCGGCGTCGGCTATCTCGTCCTCGGCGCGCTCATGGACGGGTTGGGCTCCAGTGCGGGCATGGCCGCCTACGCCGCGGTCCCCCTGCTGGCATGTCTCCTGTGGCTCCCGGTGCTCTTCCGAAGGTCACGGGTGACCAGCGAGATCGAGAAGCCCGCCGGCCAAAAGGTCTCCTGAAACAGAACTCCCGATGCTCCTTGCCCGACTGCGGTCTTATCGAGCAACCGAGTCCATATCCTTGCGGATTGCACGCTGTATTCCGTTCTGTCCGTTTCGCACGGTCGTAAATCGAAACACACCTGGGCTACGAAGTGTTCTATGCACGAGGCCAGGTCAGCGACCCAGAGAAGCGACAGGGAGGCCGAAGATGTGTGCACCACCTATTGACGAGACGTCAAAGACTGGATTAGATAAGACTGTTGGTAGCGGTCAAGACGAAGAGGAGACGACAATGGCGAAGGAAGTTCTGGAGCGTACGGCAATCGAGACGGACGAGTCGGAGCCGGGCATGGTGCTCTTCTCCGACGAGGAGGGGCTTGACCTCGCCGATGACGTCGAGCTGATCATCCTGTCATCGGCTACTTTGGGCGCCACCGTTGCGCGGCGCTGCTGATCGCATCTGATGCCGACTCCGAAGCGACTGGCCCTCTCGTTTGCGGGAGAGGGCCAGGTGTCAGTTCGATCGTCCACACAGCATGCTCGCGTGACACTCGGCCGGCCTTTGATCAATGCCGACGTCAATTCTCCGTTCTTCGTTCCTCTCGGGCTGCTCTGCATTGCCTCACCACTGATGGCGCACGGCCATCCCACCGTCGTCGTCGACTTGGAGTACGAGCACCGGATCGGCGCCTTCGACCCCAGTGATGCCGACTGGCTCGACCAGACCTGCGCTCGCCTGCTCGCCGCTGATCCCGACATTCTCGGCCTCACCTGTCTCGCGGACACCCTCCCGGCGTGCCTTCTCATCGGGCGTCAGGTGAAGCGGCTCCGGCCCGATGTCACGGTGGTCCTCGGCGGACCCGGGACGTTCGGCGTCTTCCCCGATGCCCTCCCACGCTTCGTCGACTGCGTCGACTTCGTGTGCCGCGGCGAGGGAGAGCTCGCGATCACCGCTCTCGCGGATGCCGTGGCCGACGGGACCGATCCCGCCGGAGTACGCGGTTTCTGGTCGTGTGAGAACGGCCAGTCCGTGTCCAGCGGGCCTCAGCCGACCACGAACCTGAACCTCGTGCCGATGCCCGCATACGACGCCGTCCCGATGGGCGACTACATCCGGCTGTCGACACCGCACATCTTCGACGTGCACATCGGCTCCGGCTGTACCTATACGTGCAAGTTCTGCATGACGTCGACGTTCTGGGATCGCGACTTCCGGATCAAGGATCCCGCGGTCATCCTCGACGAGCTCCGCTTCCTGCACCGGACCTACGGAGTGACGCAGTTCAACTTCCTGCACGACAACTTCGCCAACAAGCGCACGTATCTCGACGAGTTCGTGTCCTACTTCTCCGAGCACAATGACATGTTCGAATGGGGCTGCGCGGTCCGACCGGACAATGTCAACCCGTCCCTTCTGCGGCGCATGGCCGATGCGGGCTGCTTCAACATCTTCTGCGGCACCGACGCGGGGTCGGAGAAGATCCTCAAGGCCATGCTGAAGATGCCCTCGACGAAGCGGACCTACGAGTTCTTCCGGTCCGCCCAGGAAGTCGGCATCCAGTTCGAGACGAACACGATCGTGGGATACCCGGACGAGAGCGCCGAAGACCTCGAGAAGTCACTGGAGGTCGTCTTCGACGCGATCGCCTACGGTGCCGTCAACAGTGACCTCAGTGTGCTTCAGCCGCTTCCCGGCGCTGAGATCACAGATGATTACCGAGCTGAACTCGAACCGCTGGAGAGCGGCCTCGACGCCATGGGCACCTTTCTCCCGTCGGATGTCCGCGCGCTCATCAGGGACGATGCGGCGACCTTCACCGGATTCAGCTTCATTCGCAGCGGGAATCGGGGCCACGAATACTATCAGGATGTGCTGCGCCTCTCGCGGTATTTCACCCGCCGCTACTACCACCTGCTGCGATTCCTCAAGCAGGGCGCGGGACTCACGTACGTTGAACTCATAGACGCACTGCTCGAACGGGCTGAAATGCCGATTCAGGAAGCGCTCGCTGAGATCTTGGCGCACATGGAGGGCGTGCATGCGCAGGCCGCCGGCGCACTATTCGCTTACGACTCGATGGTTGCGGAGTTCCAGGGAGACGAGGTCGAGGAAGAACTCGTCAACGTGTACCGGAAGCCCGCCGTCGTAGGGGACAAGCCGCATTTCCTGATCGCGGACCTGGATGTCGACGTCGTCAAGATGATTTCCGACCCACGCGAAATCACTTGGAAGCCGGAGCTGAGCCGTCCGACCGTCGTGGTCGTGTATCGCGCAAGTGAGGCAGAGGTGTCGACTCTCCGCCTGACACCGGCGCAGGCCAAGGTGTTCAAGGCACTTATGCCGCGCCAGCAGGAAGAACGCGAAGCTCTCCTCGCGAATTTCGCCCCCGGTCGGCCGCACGAGGTCGCGACAGCGGTGGCAGGGTTGTGTGCCCAGATCGACGCCTCGCCGGACGCCCCCGAACGGACTCCTCTGGTGGCCGCCGGCCCCCTGCTGACCACGTGAACGTGACGCGCCCCGTCGTCGTCGAGGTGGACGACGACCCGATTCGATGGCACGGGCCCACAGGAGGCGACTACCTGAGCCGTTGGTTCGCCGCGGCGAGCCAACGCAGTCGGCTCGATCTCGCTCGGGTCGCAGAGGACGGGCTGAGCCAGCACTACCGCGTCCGGCAGGGCGCGTCCTTCTCCGATGGGAGCCCGGTGCGTGCACGCGATCACGCCCGGGCAATCCGGACCGCGCTCACGGTTCCGTCGCTCCAGCGATTCCTCCTCGACATCCGCGCGGTCCGCACATCGAATGATGCGCTCGTCATCGAGCTCCGCCGCCGGGCGCCGCACCTCCCGAGCCTGCTCCGGAGCGTCGATCTCGCTCCGATCTCGTCGTGCGGGCAACTGTCCTCCGGTACGTACGAGCGTGCCGTGCGCACTGCCGATGACGAGTACTGGCTCGAACCCGTCAAGGTCGGCAGGCCACCTGTGCGGGTGCTCGTCCGCCGCGATCCGCACGACGCCCCGGCGAGGTTCCGGCGAGGCGAGGTCGATGTGACGTGCGCGACGGCGTTTCCGCTCGACCGCGTCCCGGACTTCGCGGACAGCCAGGTGTTCCACACGGCACCGACCGCGATCGAGATGCGTCTGGAGATCACCCCCGGCAGCCCGTCGGCCGTGGGCGACGCGGAGTTCCGTCGGAGGCTCCTCGGCGCGATTCGCTATGACCGCCTGGTCGCACGGTGCTGGAACGGTGTGGAGGCGGCAGCGCCCGACCACCACGTCGAGGCACCGCCCAGCACCGTCTGCTCCGGTGAAAGACTGCGCTTGGGGTACTGGGACTACTACCCCAACCTGGACGTGGCCGAAGAAGTCGCAGCTCAGCTGACCGAGAACCTCGGTGTCGAGGTCGAGCTGGCACCCGCCGACTTCGTCTCGGGCTCGACGCAGTCCTGCGACTTGCTCCTCGCGTTGCGAGGCCCGCTCTTCGAGGATCCGATCTGTGCTCTGGACCTGCTCGACCCGGCGCGCCGAGACCCCGTCCTCGCGCCGCTGCTGCGTCGGCTGTCTGAGGTCCCGGACGACGATGCGGCGTGCGACGAGCTGCGACGAGCGGTCCGGGAGCAGTGCCCGGTCCTGCCCCTCCTGCGTCTCCGAGACCACTGGCTGCAGCGCGAGGGACTGGCTGGTCGGCCCTGGCCACCGATGGGCGCTGTGCGCTTCCCCCGGTTCAGCTGGAGCGCCGATTCTCCATGATCTTCGTCAAACGGTGATCTCGCTCCGAAGGAAGGTCAGGGATGGCTCACGGAATCGACCGCTACGTGCTCTCGCCCGCGGCGACCTGGTCCCGCGACGGCAACGAGCTACGCGTTTTTTCCGACGAGGTGCTGCTGGTCCGACGCTGCCCTGAATCGCTGTTCGAATGGCTCAAGGCGGTCTCCGATGAGTTGGCCGGCCTCCCAGTGCCGAGCGGACGCCAAGTGGACGCCATCGTGCGTACTCTTCTTCGGCTTGGCCTCATCGTCGCACCGTTCGACCGTTCGTGGCACTCGTCCGCTTGGAGAAACCAGGTTGAGTACTTCGCGGCCTTGGGTCTGGATGCTGGCGCGGCACAGGATCGGCTGCGCGCGGCGCACGTGACCGTTCTCGGCGTCGGCGGCGTCGGCGGCGCGGTGCTGGCTGAAATCGCGGGTGCGGGCGTGGGCGGGCTCACGCTCGTGGACGGCGACCGAGTCGCGTTGGAGAACTTGAACCGCCAATATCTCTACCGGCGTTGTGACGTCGGACGAGCAAAGGTCGAGGTGGCCCGCGAGTGGGTGCGTGAGCGCCTCCCTGAAGCGGAGCCGACCGCTGTGATGGAAACCATCACGACCAGCGAGGCGCTGGTACCGCACCTGCGCGAAGGCGGGTTCCTCGTTGTCGCGGCCGACCGTCCTGTGTCGCTGCCGGAACTGTGCGCTCAAGCCTGTGTCGAGCGCGGAGCGTCGATGATCCTGGGAGGCTGCGGCCTCCGAGTCGGATCGAGCGGCCCGCTGATCCGGCCCGCCGATGTCCCGGCCTTCATCGCCTCACGCCAGGAGGCGCAGGCCACGACCGGAGCTGCGGTCACACCGATGGCGGCATCGTTCGGCCCGGTCAATACGCTGGTGGGCGCGACAATGGGCCGTGATCTCATCTTCGGCATACTCGGTGTGAGTGCCCAAACGACTTCGCATCGCATCGAACTGTTGGGGACGGCGTTGACGGGTCCTCGAAGTCGATGACCGTTGGACCGCGACCGCGGTTCGTTCCGTTCGAGCTCTGTCTGTGTCCGAGGGGGGACTTGAACCCCCACGCCCCGAAGGGCACTAGCACCTCAAGCTAGCGCGTCTGCCATTCCGCCACCCGGACCGGGTGATCGACGCGGCGTCTCCGTCGCGCTGACAGGGGAAACAATACCAAGAAAACGGAGTGCCTCCGACCGTCGGCCGGAAGGGGTCGCGGGGGTGTCCGCGGGGGTGGCCGCGGCACTGCGGGGCGGGCAGGGGACCACTGCTGCGGTGTCGGAATGCGACATAAGTCGATCGATTCCATTCAACTATCGGTCGAAAACGGTCAAGAAACGGACACTTTGTGCATCAAGCCGAGTACACCCGGTGGTCACGATGTCTCATATCGGATGAGCCGACCGGCGCGGCAGCTGAAGACCCGTCGGGGGCTCGTACGCGCAGAGGATGGCGGCACCGACATGCATGTCCGCGGAGAAGTCCCTCCCGACCCCGCCTCCGGAACGCCGATCTCGACGCCGCACCCCGGGTCCGGGATCCTCGGCGTCGAGGGAGTCTGGCGCTTCGCCGCGGCCGCCGTGGACGTCTCCGTGCCGCAGGCCCGGCATGCCGTGCGGGACCTGCTGCGGGCGCAGGGCATGAGCGGGGGCGCGTACGACGAACTGCTGCAGGGGATCCTGCTGATCGTCTCCGAACTGGTCACCAATGCCGTGCGGCACGCCGCGCTGCTGTCGCCGCAGATCGTGGTCGAGGTGGTGATCGGCTCCGGCTGGGTGCGACTGTCCGTGGAGGACAGCCACCCCTACCGGCCCCGGGCGCTGCACAGCGACGAGGTCGCGTTCGGCCGTACCGGCGGACGCGGGCTGCTGCTGGTCAAGGCCGTCACCACCGAGGCCGGCGGGGTGTGCGACGTCGAGCGCACCGCGGGCGGCGGCAAGGTCGTCTGGGCGTCACTCCCGATCCCCCGCCCCCGCCGCACTGAACCGCCGCACTGAGCAGTCACCCGAACCGCCGCACCGACAGCCACCCCACCTCCGAGTCACACGATCTCGCGCCACCAGTGGTCGATCTTCGGCGGGTTCGCGACCTCGACCCGCTCCCCCGGTCTCGGCACCGCGACCCGGACGCCCCGCAGGTCCGCGTCCGCGCACAGCCGCTCCACGGGCTCGGACCAGTCGTGCAGCCCCAGCACGAAGGTCCCCCAGTGCACGGGCACCAGCAGCCCCGCGCCGCTGTCGCCCCGGTTGACGTCCAGATGGGTGCTGACGCCCTCCTCCGGGGTCATGTGCACCGAGCGCCAGTGGGTGCTGTACGCGCCGACCTGGATCAGCGAGAGGTCGAAGGGGCCGTAGCGCTCCCCGGTCTCGGCGAAGCCCTCGAAGTAGCCGGTGTCGCCGCTGTAGAAGACCCGCTGCTCCGCGCCGATGATCACCCAGGAGCTCCACAGCGTGCCGTCGTTGGTGAAGCCCCGGCCGGAGAAGTGCTGCGCGGAGGTCGACACCAGCCGCAGCCCGTCGATCTCCACCTCCTCCTCCCAGTCCAGCTCGTCGAACCGCTCCGGACCGATGCCCCAGCGCTCCAGATGCGCGCCGACCCCCAGCGGCACCACGAACCGCAGCTCGGGACGGGTCCGGGCCAGGGTGCGGACGCTGCGCATGTCCAGGTGGTCGTAGTGGTCGTGCGAGATCACCACGGCGTCGATCCTCGGCAGTTCCTCCAGCGGGACCGGCGGCTCGTGGATCCGGCGCGGGCCCACCGACTGGGACGGGGAGCAGCGGTCGCTCCACACCGGGTCGACCAGGATCCGCCTGCCCTCGATCTCGATCAGCGCGGTCGAGTGCCCGAACCAGCTGACGGCCAGCTCGTTCCCGAGCGAGGCCCCGGTGGCGTCGTCCCCGACCAGGCTGTCGCGGACCAGCGGGACCGGCAGCAGCGGGCGGCGCAACTGCTTGCCGAACAGCATCTCCTTGAGGATCTGCCGCCCGTCGGTCACCTGCGGCCCGTGCTCGGCGCCCTCCTCGGCGCCCTCCTCGCCGCCGCCGGCTCCGACCTGGGCTCCGACCGCAGCACCGTCCTCCGGATCCAACGGCGACGGTTCCGCCACCGGGCCGGCGACGTTGTGGAACACCCCGTCCCGGAACTGCGGCGAGATCCGCAGCCGGTCCCCCCGCGCGCCCCGCTTGGGGTCGCCGCCGAACGCGGCCGGCATGTCCCGCGCCGCCCAGGCCAGCGCTCCGACCGCCCCGACCGCGACCGCGCCCAGCGCGACCCCGATCGCCCCGGTCGTACCCACCCGAGTCCGCCCCATGCCCTGCCACCTCTCGTACGGGCCGTGCGTCATCACGGCCCCGCTGCTCGGCAAACGGTCGTGCGGTAGCGATGGTTCCGGCTACGGCTTCAGGCCCCGGCCCTGTCCCATGCCGACCTCGCATACCGTCCCGCCCCGGCCCTATCCCAAGGTACTGAGGAAATCGTCCAGCACCGCCGCGCCGAACCGCAGCGCGTCGGCCGGCACCCGCTCGTCCACGCCGTGGAACAGGCCCTGGAAGTCGAAGCCGGGCGGCAGCCGCAGCGGCGAGAAGCCGTAGCCGTGGATGCCCAGCTGCGAGAACTGCTTGGCGTCCGTCCCGCCGGTCATCGAGAAGGGCACCACCGCCGCCCCCGGGTCGTGCGCCAGGACGGCGTCCCGCATCGCCGCGAAGATCGGCGCGTCGACCGGCGCGGTGAGCGCCCCGGAGCGGTGCAGATAGTCCCAGTCGACGTCGGCGCCGGTCAGCTTGTCGAGCGTGGCCTCGAACTCGGCGGCCGGGCCCTCCCCGGGCAGGGTGCGTCCGTCGACATGTCCGGTGGCCAGGCCCGGGATCACATTGGTCTTGTAGCCGGCCTGCAGCACCGTCGGATTGGCGCTGTTGCGGAGGGTCGCGGCGACCAGCCTGGCCGCCGCCGGGTCGAGCCGCGCGACATACGCGTCCACGTCGAACGCCGGGTCGTCGACCTCGCGCACGCTCAGCGGTACGCCGGTCGCCGCGCCGAGGGCGAGCAGCGCGGCCCGTACGGTCGGCGTGATCCGCACCGGCCACTCGTGCTCGCCGATCCGGGCCATCGCCGCGGAGAGCCTGGTCACCGCGTTGGCGCGGTTGGGCTTGGAGCCGTGTCCTGCCGTTCCCCTGGCGGTCAGCCCGAGCCAGGCGGTGCCGCGCTCGCCCGCGCCGACCGGGTAGAGCCGCTGTCCGGCGGCGGTGTGCACGGTGTACGCGCCGGATTCGCCGATCGCCTCGGTGCAGCCCTCGAACAGGTCGGCGTGGTTCCGGATCAGCCAGTCGGAGCCCGCCTCCGCGCTGTCCTCCTCGTCGGCGGTGAAGCACAGCACCACGTCCCGGCGCGGGCCGCGCCCCTCGCGCCCCCAGGCCCGGGCGACCGCGAGCATCATCGCGTCCATGCCCTTCATGTCGACCGCGCCGCGCCCCCAGACCACGCCGTCGCGGATCTCGCCGCTGAAGGGGTGGACGCTCCAGTCGGAGGCCTCGGCCGGGACGACGTCCAGGTGGCCGTGGACCAGCAGGGCCGGCAGGTCGGGCTCGCTGCCGCGGATCCGGGCGACGACGTTGGCGCGTCCCGGTGCGGACTCCAGCACCAGCGGCGACAGGCCGCCCTCGGCGAGCCGCTCGGCGGCGTACTCGGCCGCGGGGCGCTCCTTGCAGTCGCCGCCGCCCCGGTTACTGGTGTCGATCCGGATCAGCTCGGAGGTGAAGCGCACTGCCTCGTCGCCCCGCAGCGAGCCACCCTCGGTCTCGGCCCTCTCGGCCCTCTCGTCCGCCATCGTGCCCACGCTTCCCTCGTCTCTCTCGATCCACGTCCGACCGGCCCGCGCCGCCGACCGGCCTGCGCCCAGCCTGCCCCTCCGATCATCCCGCACCGGTCCGACGCGGCGGTCAACCCCCACCCGATAGGATCAGTCCCCTCATGACTGCCACTCTCGTCGCCAAAGACCTCGCCGCCGGCCACGGCGAACGCGCCCTGTTCACCGACCTGGACCTGGTCGTCGCCCCCGGCGACGTGATCGGTCTGGTCGGCGTCAACGGCGCCGGGAAGTCCACCCTGCTGCGCCTGCTGGCCGGCCTGGACACCGCCGAGTCGGGGACGCTCCGGCTCAGCCCGCCCACCGCGACCGTCGGCCACCTGCCGCAGGAGCCCGAGCGCCGCCCCGGTGAGTCGGTCCGCGCCTTCCTGGGCCGCCGCACCGGCGTCAGCGAGGCCCAGGCCGTGCTGGACGCCGCCACCCAGGGCCTGGTCGATGGCACCCCCGGGGCCGACGACGAGTACTCCGTGGCGCTGGACCGCTGGCTCGACCTCGGCGGGGCCGACCTGGACGAGCGCGCCGAGGAGGTCGCCGCCGACCTCGGTCTGACGATCAGTCTCGACCTGCCGATGACCGCCCTCTCCGGCGGCCAGGCCGCCCGGGCCGGCCTCGCCTCGCTGCTGCTCAGCCGCTACGACATCTTCCTGCTGGACGAGCCCACCAACGACCTGGACCTGGACGGCCTGGACCGGCTGGAGGCCTTCGTCGGCAGCCTCCGCGCCGGCACCGTGCTGATCAGCCACGACCGCGAGTTCCTGACCCGCACGGTGACCAGGGTGCTGGAACTGGACCTGACCCAGCAGCAGGTGAACCACTTCGGCGGCGGCTACGCGGCCTACCTGGAGGAGCGCGAGACCGCCCGGCGGCACGCCCGCGCCGAGTTCGACGAGTACGCCGACACGGTGTCCTCGCTGGAGTCCCGGGCCCGCACCCAGCGCGCCTGGATGGAGAAGGGCGTCAAGAACGCCCGCCGCAAGTCCCCCGACAACGACAAGCACGGCAAGGCGTTCCGTACCGAGTCCTCGGAGAAGCAGGCCGCCAAGGCCCGGCAGACCCAGCGCATGATCGAGCGCCTCGACGTCGTGGACGAGCCCCGCAAGGAGTGGGAGCTGCGGATGGAGATCGCCGCCGCGCCCCGCTCCGGCGCGGTGGTGGCGACCCTGAACAACGCCAGGGTGCGGCTCGGCGACTTCGCCTTCGGCCCGGTGAACCTGCAGATCGACTGGGCCGACCGGGTCGCGATCACCGGCGCCAACGGCTCCGGCAAGTCCACCCTGCTGGCCGCCCTGCTCGGACGGCTGCCGCTGGACTCGGGCCAGGCCTCGCTCGGCCCGGGTGTGGTGGTCGGCGAGGTCGACCAGGCGCGTGGGTTGTTCCTCGGCGGTCAGCCGCTGCTGGAGGCCTTCGCCGAGGCCGTCCCCGACCTGCCCCCGGCCGAGGTCCGCACCCTGCTGGCCAAGTTCGGGCTGCGCGCCGCGCATGTGCTGCGCCCGGCGGCGACCCTCTCCCCCGGCGAGCGCACCCGGGCCGCGCTGGCGCTGCTGCAGGGCCGCGGCGTCAACCTGCTGGTGCTGGACGAGCCGACGAACCACCTGGACCTGGCCGCGATCGAGCAGTTGGAGTCCGCGCTCGCCTCCTACACCGGCACGCTGCTGCTGGTCACCCACGACCGGCGGATGCTGGACGCGGTCGAGACCACCCGCCGGATCGCCGTGGACGCCGGGCAGGCCAGCGAGAGCTGACCCGCCCGACCCCGCAGTTGAAGTGACGCTCCGTCAGGCCTGCTTCGGCGGCGCGTACTTGTAGCCGACCCGACGGACCGTCACGATCCCGGCCCGGTAGCGGGGGCCCAACTTGCGGCGCAGCCGGGCGACATGGACGTCCACGGTGCGTCCGTCGCCGACGTGGCCGTAGCCCCACACCGCGGTGACCAGGTGGTCCCGGGTGTGCACCCGGTGCGGGTTGGCGGTCAGGTGGGCCAGCAACTCGAATTCCAGGTAGGTGAGTTCGAGCAGCTCGCCGTCGATCCGGACGGTGCGCCGCTCCAGGTCCAGCTGGATCCCGCCGACCGACCGCAGCGGCGGGACTGCGGCGATCGGCGCGGAACCGGCCCCGCGCTCGACGCCCCCGCGCTCGACGGTCGCCCGCTCGGCGGCCACCCGCTCAGCTGCCGCCCGTTCGCCCGGCAGCTGCTCTGCGGGCGGCCGTTCGGCGGGGACCAGGACCAGGTAGCCGACCATCGGCACATCGCCCCCGGTCAGCTCCAGCGGCAGTCCGGCGGGCAGCCCCGAGGGCAGCCCGGCCTGTGGCCACGGGGCCACGATCGCCCCCGCCGGCAGCCGCAGCACCCCCTCGGCAACGGTGGGCACGGCGCGGACCGGGCTCGGCAGGACGGCGGTGACGGTACGGAGGTGCGGGGTGGCCAACTGGGAGACGTTCGACATGGCAGGACTCGCTTTCGCGCAGGCAGGAAGGGACAGCGACATGGGCGGTCGTCTGCGCGCAAAAGGAAAGAGGTCTGCAGTGGGAGAAAGGGCCTGTACTGCGGCGAGCGGGGCCGAAACCCTGTTCAGCCGCCGGTGCGGACCCTGCGGACCTGCGCGCGAAGTGCGCAACAACAGGTCTCGTCGAAGTGGAACGGCTGCCGTGACGGCCAGAACGGTTCGAGGTCGAGGGCTCGACGCCTCGTCCTCACGCTCAGGACCGCGTCAGCGGCATAGGTCTCCATACCCCCTATTCAATCAGACCTGGTCGCGCCAGGACACCACCACCCCGCAATCGCTGCGGACGGCCCTCCGCCGTAACCCTGCCGCCGCCTCGCCGCACCCTCGCCGCCGCACCGCCTCGCCCTCGCCGCGGCACCGCTGTCGCCTTGTCGCCACCGCCCCTGCCCTTTGCCTTCCCTTCTTTCTGACGGTCTGTTAGATACTTGGTGCGGACGACCGACCAGGTGCCCTCCGCAACACTCTGCGAGGAGCCGCCCCGTGACCCAAGCCCAGGTCCCCGACCTTGCGTCCCCCGACCCCGAGCCGCCGCTGCCACGCCTCGAAGGCGCTTCCCGCCTGCGTATCTTCACCGTCATCGGCATCGTCGTGCTCTTCGCCGAGATCGCCGCGCTGCAGTACACCATGGTCGCCTCGGCCGCCCGCGACATCGCGCCGTCCTTCCCCGGCGTGGGCGCGAACATCAGCTGGATGGTGATCATCTTCGGCCTGGTCGGGGCGGCGACCACCCCGATCTTCGGCAAGATGTCCGATCTCTGGGGCAAGCGGCTGATGATGCTGATCGCCGGCGCTTCCTTCGCGGTCGGCACCCTGATCTGCGCACTCACCTCCTCCTGGGCCCTGTTCCTGGTCGGCCGGGCCCTGGAGGCGGTCGCCATCAGCGCGCCCACCGTCGCGTACGGGCTGTTCCGCGACATCCTGCCGCGGCGCTACATCCCGGCCTCGATCGGCGTGATCGCCACCGGGCTCGGCATGTCGGCGCTGGTCGCGCCACTGCTCGGCGGCTGGCTGCTGGACCACTACTCCTGGCGCTCGCTGTTCTGGTTCCTGCTGATCTTCGTCGCCGTGGTGGTCCCGCTGCTGGTGCTGCTGGTACCGGAGACGCCGCTGCGCACCCACCAGAAGCTGGACATCTCCGGTGCGCTGCTGCTGGCCACCGGGGTCGGCTTCGCCCTGGTCTACCTCTCCAACGGCGCGACCTGGGGCTGGGGCCGTCCGACCGCCTGGGGCTGGATGGCGGGCGGCGTCGTGCTGCTGCTGGCCTTCGTCGCGGTCGAACGCCGCACCAGCCAGCCGATCATGGACCTGCAGCTGCTGTTCTCGCCCAAGGTCACCATGGTGCTGCTGGCCGCGATGCTGGGCAGCATCGTGATCGGCGTCCAGGGCTACTCCATCCCGTACATGCTGCAGACACCCAGCCACGCCGAGCTGACCCACCTGGTCACCACCCAGGTCGTGGCCGGCTCGAAGGGCCAGCTCACTCCCGCCCTGATCCCGATGCTGCACATCAACTTCAACGGCCTGATGGCGTACGGCCTCGGGGCCAGCCTGCTCGGGTACGGGCTGCACTCCGCCGTCTACACCGGCGGCACCGGGATGCTGGCCGGCGGCGCGGCCGGCGAGTGGGCGCGCAAGGTGGGGCCGCGCTACCCGCTGATCCTGGCGATGGCCACCTTCACCGTCTCGACCCTGCTCTACGCCTTCTACGCCCACTCGTCCTGGCAGTACGCGGTGATCGCGGTGGTCTTCGGCCTCGGCTTCGGCTCCTTCTACGCGGCCGCGCCCAACCTCATCGTCGAGGCGGTGCCCGCCCGCCAACAGGGCATCAGCTCCGGCATGCTGGGCGTGGTCAACAGCCTCGCGACCTCCGTCGGCACCGCCGCGCTGACCGCCTTCCTCGCCGCCAACCCGGCCCGGTTCAAGGTCACCATCCCGGGTGTGTCCGCCTCCCTGACCGGCGGCTACTACAACCTTCCCGGCCTCTACACCGACGACGGCTACCGCAACGGCCTGCTGTTCGCGGCGGCCGCCGGGTTCATCGGCCTGGTGGTGGCCGTACTGATGCGCCACGGCCGGCGTCCCGCGACCGGTGGCGAGGCCAGCGACTGAGACCGACCGTGCCGGTCGGGCCAGGCGCGGACCCGGATCCCATGTCCGGATCCCATGTCCGAAGCGGAGCCTCATCCCACCCGGATGAGGCTCCCCTGCGGGTCTATCCGGTCGGCGCTGTCGTCGTCGAACCACAGCCCGCCGGTGGCGAGGTACCGGAACCGGTGCTCCCCCGGCGGGAAGCTCAGCGTGACCGTCCTGGTCCCGTTGCGCCTGCGCACCAACTCGGCTGCGCCCGGCTGCCATCCGTTGAAGTCGCCCACCACACTCACCGTCCCGTCCAGCTGCTCGTCAGCCAGCCGGAACGTCACCCTGGTCCGTCCACCGAACAGACGGGTACGTGTCAGCAATGCCGCCCACTCCCTCCATGTACTCGAACTACTGAGGTACTTGCAGTGCACAGCATGGCCGAAGGGCCGCCCCGGACGGAAGTCCGCCAGTGACGCGGACGTCCTCGGACGGTCGCCGGGCGCGTGCGGCGCCCGAATGGCCGACCGATCGGGGAGAATGGCCGGGCACCTACGCCTCCGACCCAGCAGGGAACCACAGAGATCCATGAGCACGCTCACCGTCTCCACCGCCAATGTCAACGGTCTCCGCGCAGCCACCGGCAAGGGCTACGTCGAGTGGCTGAACTCGACTTTGGCCGACGTGGTCTGCCTGCAGGAGGTACGGGCCGAACCCGCCCAACTCGCCGCCCACGTCCGCGACCCCGAGGGCTGGCACACCCTGTGGGCCCCCTCCGTCGCCAAGGGCCGCGCGGGCGTGGCCGTCCTCTCCCGCGCCGAACCCCAGGCGGAGCGGATCGGCTTCGGCTCCAAGGAGTTCGACGCCACCGGCCGCTACGCCGAGATCGACCTGCCCGGCCTGACCGTCGCCAGCCTCTACCTCCCCTCCGGCGAGGTGGGCACTCCGCGCCAGGACGAGAAGGAGCGCTTCCTGACCGAGTTCCTGGACCACCTCAAAGTCCTCCGCGAGCGCGCCGCAGGCGACGGCCGCGAGGTCCTGGTCTGCGGCGACTGGAACATCGCGCACCACGAGGCCGACCTGAAGAACTGGAAGACCAACCAGAAGAACGCCGGCTTCCTCCCCGAGGAACGCGCCTGGCTCACCCGCGTCCTGGACGAAGCCGGCTACGTCGACGTCGTCCGCCGCCTGCACCCAGACGTGACCGGCCCCTACTCCTGGTGGTCCTACCGTGGTCAGGCCTTCGACAACGACTCGGGCTGGCGGATCGACTACCAGATGGCCACCCCAGGCCTCGCCGAAAAGGCCACCTCAGCGGTGGTGGAGCGGGCCGCCAGCCACCCGGAACGCTGGTCCGACCACGCACCCGTCACCGTGACCTTCGACCTCGAGTAACATGCCGACAAGAGCGGGAAGTCGAGCACGATCAAGCACCTGCCCGCTCCGCCGTCTCCGCCGGGCCGAGGCAGCCACACAAGACCACCACGAGGCCGTCACGGCCAAGATTCCTCATATGCTACTCAAGGCACAATAAGTTTGAAATTCGGAATGGAATCCGGTAGGCCCTGGTCCCCGGCGGTCCTCCATAGGACATCGGCACCGTCGGGAATCGGGCAGCGAGACAAAACGATCCCGTTGAGGCAATGTGAGCACCAAAAACAGGCCGTTCCCGAGTCACGACCCCGATCGGCCACGTAGGTCAAGATCAGGGTAGGACTGCCGCAATTCGGGCAGGGCGGGCAGGAAATCTCACCGAGAGATTCATATCGAATTTCATAGGCATCAAGCCAGTCCTCCCAGGTGCCACTCATGCAACTCCTCGAAATGCCATATCACTGCTGGTTCAACGGATTCAACGGGTGCGCCGCCCACCAGGTATCTTCAAATGCGTATGCGCGATCCTCGAACGGTATCGCTTCCTCCGCACTCGTGGGGTAAGGCATGCCCGCGTTCAACTCATTCACGTGGAATTGCTCGTGGGCCAAGGTCTTGGCGAGGGTCTCTTCATTCTGGAAGGCACCGCGAGCCAGCTGTACGGTCTTGTCAGGCTTCGTGATCCCGCCAAGACCAGCCGTACTCTTCCGCAACTCTACATTGATGTCGCTGTAGTCGAGACCATATTTGTCTGCAACGGAATTCACGTTCTCATGGGTCATTGGAACCCTTGGCCCAGTGCCACCACGCTGAGCGCGGGCCAGACTGACTCCGTCTCCGCCACCTCCGCCTACGCCGAAGCTACTTGCACCGGCGACGTTGGCAACTACCCCCGAGACCACGGCGAGTCCTGTCAGGCCGGCAGCTGTGGCTGCAGTACTGACACCGGCTGAGACGCCGGCTACGGCACCCAGCGCGAGTGAACCAGTGGTCGCCGTGGCTTCACCGAATGCCACAGCTCCTGCGATGCAGACCGCGGTCGCGGCGACGCAGACAGCGATGACGGCGGCGACGACAACGACGGCGAGTGCTATCTCCAGGGCTGCTGCCGTGTGGACTTCGGCTTGGCAGACGACGTCGTACCAGGAGCAGTGGCGGTGGGCTGCGGCTGCTTCTGCTTTGGCTTTGGCTGCGGCTTCGGCTCTGGCTTTTTCCTCGGCGGCCTGGGCGGCGCGTTCGGCGTCGTCCGACTTCTTCTTTGCGGCGACCTGCTGGTCGAGGGTCTTTTTGCAGCTGGCGCTCTGCTGGCATCCGGCGGAGTCGGTGCCCTGCCCGTCGCAGCTTCCGTTGGACATGCCGCCCGCGTCGATGCTGCATCCGGCGCCGCTGTAGTAGCTGGGCCGCAGCCGTCGCAGAAGAGTCCGCTGGGGTCGGATCCGGTGACGGGGTTGCTGCCGGCGTAGGTGTAGCCGTTGAGTTCCTGGGGGTCGGCTTCCAGGACCGGGTCCAGGCTGATGAAGCGGCCCTGGGTGGTGTCGTACTGGCGGGCGCCGACGGTGGTGAGGTCGTCGCTGGTGTCCTGGGGTTTGTCGAGGAAGCCGTTGGGGTCGAGCCAGCTGCCGCCGGGGGCGCTGCCGCGGGGGGCGCCGTAGGGGGTGTACTGCTGCCAGGTCGGGTTCTTCGCGGTGCTGTCGAGGCTGACGGTGGCGGTGCCGTGCTGGTCGGAGAGGGTGAAGCCGTAGCTGCTGTTGTTCAGGAGTGCCTGTCCGCCGCCTGGCAGGGCGTAGCTGCGGACGGCGTTGAGGGCGTTGTTGCCGGGGATGAAGGTGATTTGTTGTGCGGGTAGGAAGAGTGTGGTGGTGGTGGGGTCGACGCGTTCGATGACGTTGCCGTCGGCGTCGTAGTCGTAGGTGGTGGTGTTGGTTCCGGTGGTGGCGCTCTGCAGTTTGCCTTCGTCGTTCCAGGTCAGGGTCTGCTGGCCGGAGGGGGTGGTGCGGGAGGTGGTGTTGCCGAGTCCGTCGTAGCAGTAGGTGTTGCTGGTGGTGCTGGCGCCGGTGACGGTGGAGGTGGTCAGGGTGTGTGCGGCGGTGCTGGTGGGGCATCCGGTGGCGCTGCCGCCGTAGGTGTCGGTGGTGGTGGTGTCGGTGCCACCGGTCAGGGAGTGCTGGGTCTGGGTTTTGGTCTGGCCCAGCTTGTCGTAGTTCCAGCTGGTCCAGTAGGCGCTGCCGGTGATCCCGTCGGTGACGGTGGTGGTGACGTTCGCGCTGGTGGGCTGGGTGCTGCAGCTGGTGGCGGTGCTGGAGGTGGTCCAGGCCTGGGCCAGGCGGTCGAGGCCGTCGTAGCCGTAGCACTGGGTTTCGGTGGTGGTGCCGTTGCGGACGTCGGTCTGCGAGGTGACGTTGCCGGAGGGGTCGTAGGTGTCGCTGGTGTCGTCCAGCGGGGTGCTGGAGACCGCGGTGTTGACCACGTTCTGGTCGGTCAGCCGCCCGGTGTGCGGGTCGTAGGTGTTGGAGACGGAGGCCTTGTTGGTGGCTGATCCGACGACCTCCTGGGCGACCTGCCCGAGGGCGGTGTAGGAGATGTTCTGGACGTAGCCGTTGGTCCCGCCCAGGGTGGAGGGTACATCCAGGCCGCGGGCCGTGGAGTACCCGGTGGTCAGGATCTCCTGGGGCATGCCGCCGGCGGCCGGGACCAGGGTGGCCTTGGGCAGGCCGGTGGTGGGGGTGTAGGAGTGCTTGTAGGTGTAGGTGCCGGCCAGCGCGGTGCTGCCGGGGACGGTGTAGGCCTCGCCGAGGGACTCGCCGAAGATGTTGAAGCCCTGGGCCTGGGTGGTGAACGTGCCGTCGGGGGTGGTGGAGGTCTGGGTGGTGAGGTGCCCGATCGGGTATGTCATCCCTGCGACCGCGTTGTTGCTGTTGTCGTAGGTCCAGGAGGCGACCTGGTTGCCGGTGGACTGGTTCGCGACGCTGGCGTCGTACTCGGCGGTCTTCCGGTTCAACGCGTCGTAGGTGAACGACAGGGTGTGTCCGGCCGAGTCGGTGGACTGCAGGACGTTGCCGACCGGGTCGTAGAGCGTGGGCGAGTTGGCCGGGGTGGAGCCGGCGTCGGGGTCGGACTTGCTGACCGGGTCGCCCTCGAAGTCGTACCCGGTGCTCCAGGTGTCGTTGTTGGCGTCGATGGTCTGATAGGCCAGGCCCTGGGCGTTGAAGGTGTACTTGGTGGCCTGGGTGGTCCCGCCGGTGATGCTCGCCGTGGTGAACCCGCCGGCCACTGCGGTGCTGACGGTGGGTGCGGTGGCGTACTGGTCCTGCTCGGTGGTGCGGCCCAGGGCGTCCACGACAGTGGCTCCCGCCGGGGCACCGGTCGGGGGCACGGAGACGGTGCGGTCGCCCAGGTACTGGGTGTAGGCCTGTTCTTTGACCTGGGAGTCGTCCAGGCCGGCGACCACGGTGGGCCGGCCCTGGCCGTCGTAGGAGGTCAGGGTCTGCTGGTCGGCCTTGTTGTCCGCCACCGTCACCAGCGTGGATCCCGGATTGGCGGTGGGGTCCCAGTAGTTGGTGTTGGTCTTGTAGGTCCAGCCGTGGGTGTCGTAGAAGGTGTCGCTGATGATGCGCCCGGTAGCGCTTGCAGTGACCGCCTGGTTCTGGGTCTGGCGCACCCGCAGCAGCGCGTCGTACAAGGTGGTCGTGGTGGAGTAGCCCGACTCCTCGTTCATCGTCTGGGTGGTCACCACGACCGGGGCGGTCACGCCGGAGGCCGGGTAGGAGTAGCTGTAGGTCTGGTTGGCGGGCAGGCTGGTGGCGCGCGAGTTCTTCCACACCGCCAGGGTGCGGCCCAACCCGTCGGAGTGGACCGTGCTGGTGACGCCGTTGACATCGAGCGCGGACAGGGTCAGGGAGCGTTCGGGGTCAAGGACGGTGCTGCTGCTCTGGTGCAGGGCGTTGGTGGCCTGGATCCCGGTCGTGGTCAGCCAGGTGGTGGTGGTGTACGAGGTGTCGGTCTCGTTCCCGTTGGCGTCGAACGCCGCGGTGGGGCGGCCGTAGGCGTCGTAGACGGTGGCGGTCTTGGTCTTGTACGTGAACGCGCCGCCGCTGTAACCGGTCGCGTCCTGCTCGACCGAGTCGTCGCCCAGCGTCGGTGCGGCCTGCGGCCAGGTGAAGGAGGTGGGCTGGGGCCAGGTGGCGGCCAGGGTCGGGTTGTCGTAGAACGTGCGGGTGTCCGAGACCACGTCGGTGGCCTTGTTCAGACCTGTCGGCGCGGTCAGGGCGTTGGTCTGCGCAGCGGTGGGGACGCTGGCGCCGGCGGCCGAACTACCGCCGCAGGGCTTGTCGTCGGTCTCGGTCTCGGCGACCAGCCCGACCAGGTTCAACGCGGTGTTCGCCGGGGCGTACACCGTCCGGGTGCAGGTCGCCTGCGAGGATGCGGTGCCAGCTAGAGCCAGGTCGCCGTGGGAGTAGGAGTAGAGCTCCATTCCGAAGGTGAGCGAAGCGGGGTCGGTGTCGAAGCTGCTGTCGGACTCGGTGGTACGCCACGTCGTGGGTGAGGTGTCGGTCAGCGCCTGGCGGTTCCAGCTCTCGACCTGGCCGATCGCGTTGGCGGTCAGGGGTGGCAGTCCGCTCCGGGTCCGGCTCAGCGTGGCCGGGGAGACCCAGTACGAGTTGATACTCGAATGGTCGACCGGCCCACCGTCGTAGGTGTAGGTCGCGGACTCCAGCGGGTTTCCGGCGAGTTGGTCGCTGTCGGTGTGCTTGCCGCCCTGCGAGTCGGTCAGGGTGACCGCACGGGTGGAGGAGGATGAGAGCCAGTCCCCGTCCATGCCCCGGTAGTACCAGCTCTCCGACTCCGTCAGCGGGTCGGTGCCCTGACCGGTACGGGTCTGCACGTCCCCGAAGCCGCGCCACTGCCCGTAGGTGCGGTACTTCGCCTGCACCAACTCGTTGTCGTCGTAGTGCCACGCCCCCGCACCGATGTACTTGTACCCGGTGAACAGGCCCGCCGACCCGCCCGAGGGGTCGGACTGCGCCACGGACTGCACCACGTACTTGTTGAACCAGTCCGTGTACGGGGCCCCGTTGGTCGCCCACACCACGGGGAAGCACGACAGCGTATTCGTCGACGGGGTCAGCGACGCAAGGCCGGCCGGGGTGCAGGGGTTGTTCAGCTCGTACTTGACGCTGATCACGCTGCCGGTCTCGGTGGTGATGGCCCCGATCCGGTTGCGGTTCAGCGGCCCGAGCCCGGCCCCGACACCGGTGGTGTAGTTGACCCGGTTGGCCAGCATCGTCGGTGTGAAACTGACCTGCGGCAGCGTCACCGCCGGCCCGCCCGCGGTGGTGTCCGCACCGGTGTGGGTGATCGTGTTCAGCCACAGCGTCGAGGTGTTGAACGTCCCCGTCGTCGGGATCAACTGGCCCAGGGCCCACGAGTCGACCGTGTTGTACTTGGTGCCGTTCCACTGCTCCGTCTCGATCTTCGTCAGCCGCAGCGTGGAGAAGAAGGCGGGCCCGTAGCTTTTGCAGGTCGCGCCCTGCGCGCAGACCAGGTCGAACGGGACGTCGGGCCAGTTCGGGGCGTTGGTCGCGTTCAGCGGGTCGCAGGTGCCTGTCACACACCGCTCACCCGGGGTCAGGACCACCTTCTCGGGCACGGTGCCGTAGGCGTTGCCGGCGGCGAAGCCGTAGTCGATGTGGTCCAGGTGCGAGTCGCGGACGTAGGGGACGTTGTGGGCGCCGTTGTCCTCGGCGTAGTAGTTGGTGTCCTGCCCGTAGTAGTACGCCATTGCGCTGCCGCGCAGGTCGGTGACGTAGTCCAGGTGCCACCGGTAGGCCATCGTGCACACCGAGGAGGTGAACCCGGAGGCGGAGTTGCACGGGTCACCGGGTTTGGCGGAGTACACCGGTTCGGAGTCGACCGATTTCGTCGTCGGCTTGCCCGAGGTCCAGCCCGGCAGTTCGTTGCGACCGAAGGAGTAGACGGTGCCTGAGCGGTCGGTGACGGTCCAGTAGTCGGTGTTGTAGGTCCCCGAGCCGTTGCTGCTGTTGGTCACGTGCTTGACCACGTCGCCGTTGTCGTTCGCCGGCTTCCATGTGCCGCTGGTTCCCTTGGTCGCGTCCCAGATCAGCTGGGTGCTGGACCCGTTCAGGGACAGGGTCAGCAGCGGCCCGTCGTAGCACATGTCGCCGGTCTTGTCGGCGGCCGGCAGGGTCACGCCCTCCGGATCGTCACCGCAGGTCACGAAGGACTCTTCGATGAAGGAGTCCGCCATCGACCAGCCGTCGCCGATCCACGAGGACTGGGACTGGGTGGAGGCGGTCTGTCCGTCCACACTGCCCGAGTCGTAGGACAGGCCCAGGCTGGGCGCCAGCGCCGAGACCGCCGGCGGAACCGTGATCGGGTAGGAGTAGTCGAAGGAGCCGGACGAGCCGCCTGAACTCCAGGAACCGGACGGCTTGAGCGAGGTCGTACCGAACTGGCCGCCGGCGCCACCTCCGTCACCGGAGGACACCGACGCCGTCGCCGCGATCACCATCGCACCGCTCTGCGCGGCGGAGGCGGCGAGGTTCGGCGTCGCGGACAGCGGCCTCACGGCTGCCCCGGCGGACGCGCCGAGGGTCACCGTCGCGGACAGGGACTTCGCCGACGCGTCGTTCGCCGTCACCAGCGGTGTCTGCACCCGGCAGGCCGCGAGCTGTGGGGTCGTCAGGGAGCAGGCCGGGAGGCTGACCAGGTGCAGCCGGGAGGCGTAGTCACCGCCGTAGGCCTGGGCGAAGGAGGAGTAGTCCACCCCCACCCGCACCGCACCACGCCCCGTACCGGCCGGCGTCACCTGGGCAAGGACCCCGCTGACACCGGCAGCAGCGGCCGCGCCGTGGGCCAGCACCTTCACGCCCAGCGAGGACGGGCCGCTGTAGCCGCCCTTCTTGTCCGGAACCGCCTGGCCCCACACCGGGTTGGCTGCCGACCGACCCTTCGCCGCCTGCGTCAGCGGGACGGTGCCCGCGGAGGACGCCGGGAAGCGGGTCGCGGTCGGGGTCGCGGTGTAGTTCTTCGGCTGCTTCGGAAGAACTGCCGCCTTGGACTTGACCTCTGTCACCGGAACCGGGTGGCCCAGTGCCGGCTTCGGCGCCGCGCCTGCGGCCGCCACCGCGGGAGTAGTCAAGGCAGTGGTGGTGATGCCGAGTTGGGCGATCAGCGCAGCCGCGACGAGCAGCGCGACCCGCACCCACGCCAACCGGTGCCTACTCCACCACAGCTTCGCCTTCACCACTGCCCCCTGCGTCCCGATGACCATGTCGCCGATCAGCGAACGCTGGGGCCACAGCTGCATGCACATGCCGGGTCAGCGTTGATCACGCGAACCGTAGCAGTCAGGAAAAGCAGCATCTGAAAACTTCCCTCAGTGGATTCAAGGGCAATTCACCCATATCTTGAATTTATCTGGCAAATGTTCCTGTGACGTACGCCACAGTCTTATATCAGAGGCCTGGGCCGGGATTGAATCCAGGCAAACCTCCCCATGCTATGGAGGCCATAGGTCATTGCCGCCCAGGCCTCGCAGCCTGGACCCTTCGCCAATATAGGTAAAGATTTCCCCAAGGTTCGATGACGTAAGCAATGAATCCGACTATTGGGCCATTGCCGCTGTCTTCGATAGCGGCACAGGAAGTCCTCATCCGGCGATACTCGCGATGACGGGGGCGATCTGCGCACCTCGGATCGGGCTGATAGGAACAAAAAGGGCAATGGCACTACAACGACGTTTGTACGCACATGGCAGAGGGGTGACAGCGCTGCTGGCCGCCGCACTCGCCGCAGCCACACTCACAGCCACCGCTCCCCACGCTGCCGCGGCGGCCACCGGCAAGGCCGCGGCGCCTGCGGCGGCTCCCGCGGGGCTGCTGTCCGCGCAGCAGGCCACGGCACGCGCGAAGTCCACCGGAAAGCCGGTGGAGGTCACCTCGCTGACCTCGGGAACCTCGCTGACCGAGGCGAATCCGGACGGGACCCTGACGCTGACCGAGTCTGCCGTACCCACCCGGGTGCGCCAGCACGGGCAGTGGACGAACCTGGACGCCACCCTCAAGGCGAACCCGGACGGAACCCTGTCCCCGACCGCCTCGCTGAACCAGGTGGTCCTGTCGGGTGGCGGCAGCGCCCCGTTCGCCTCGCTCTACACCGGCGGCCAGGGCCTGTCCCTGACCCTGCCGATCACCCTCCCCCGCCCCACCGTGTCCGGTTCCAGCGCCGTGTACGCCGACGTGCTGCCCGGCGTAGACCTGACCGTGACCGTCCAGACCGACGGCGCCGTCAGCGACGTCTTCACCCTCCGCACCCCCGCCGCAGCCCGCAACCCCCAACTCGCCACCCTCCTCACCAGCAGGACCACCACCACCCGCGGACTCAAGGTCCAGTCCGACACCGCCGGGAACCTCGCCGTCACCGACGCCGCCGGCCACCCCCTCTACACCGCTCCCACCCCACTCGCCTGGGACTCGGCCACCGCACCCTCGACCACCGCATTCACCACCAGGAGCACCGGCACCACCGGCGTCACCCCCACGACCCAGAGCTCGGTGATCCCCCGGACCGCCGCCGCCCAGAGCGCCCCCACCTCGACGTTCGGCGCCCCCGGCCGCAACGCCCACGTAGCCGGGCTGAAGGCCGACGCCCACCCCGGGTCCATCACCCTGGCAGCGCCCACCACGCTGCTGACCGGACCCGGAACCGTCTGGCCGGTCTACCTGGACCCGACGCTCTCACCGGAGTACGGCAACACCGGCTGGTCCAGCCCGGGTTCAGGGGTCGGCGGCGACAGCTACTGGAAGAAGAGCGTCTCCTACAGCGGTGACGCCGAGGTCGGCAACAGCGGCGACGTGCAGGGGGAGGCGATGAGCATCTTCGACTTCCCCATCGACCTCAAGACCCTGCGCGGCGCGAATATCTATGACGCCGAGTTCGGCATCAAGGAGGACTACTCCTGGGCCTGCCCGACCTCCGGACACAACCAGACCGTCGACCTCTACGCCCCCAGCCAGGTCCTCACCTCCTCCAACGCCACCTGGAACGCCTGGGTCGGCAACCTCGGCAGCTCCGTCGCCTCGCACCCCTTCGCCCTGGGATACAACTCCAGCTGCCCCGCCAACTACACCCCGCCCTTCAACGTCAAGACCCAGATCAACAACGACATCAACGGCACCACCCCCAAGCCCACGCAGACGCTGGTGATGAGGGCGGACGACCACAGCGACAACTACGCCTTCAAGCAGTTCGACCCCAAGACCGCCCAACTGACCGTCACCTACGACCAGTACCCCAACACCCCCACCGGGCTGAAGACCTCACCGGCCACCAACTGCACCAGCACCGTGCTGGGCGACACCAGCGTCACCCTGTACGCCGTCCAGTCCACCGTCATGAAAAGCTCGCTGACCACCACCTTCAGCCTCTACAAGACCTCCGACAGCACCAAGACCAACCTGCTCACCCCCGCCAACGGCATCGCCTCCAACACCTGGACCGGCGGCTCCGGACAGTCCGCCGTCCTCACCGTGCCCGAGTCCTTCTACAAAGCCCGGGCCGGCGGCGCGGCCACCACGTTCGCCTTCATCGCCAGAAGCAGTGACGGCACACTGGCCTCCAAGAGCTGGTCCACCGCGTGCACCTTCACCTGGGACCCGACCAAACCCGGAGCCCCCAGCGTGTCCCCCGACCCCGCACCCACCGGCGGCGCCCAGACCTGCGCCACCCGCGACAGCACCATCGGGACCACCCAACCGATCGGCACCGTCTGCTCGTTCGTCCTGGACCCGCCCACCACCGGCGGCACCACCGACGCCATCGCGGCCTACGTCTACCAGGTCAACCAGTCCTCCCCGGTCCAGGTGACCGCCACCGGCAGCACCACCGTCTCCGTCCCGCTCTCCCACCTGGTCAACACCCTGACCGTCAGCGCCCTGTCCGCAGGCGGCAACATCGGCGCGTCCGACACCGTCTGGTTCGACGGCAGCGCGCTCAGCCCGCCGGCCAAGGACGGCGACCTCACCCTGGACGGCACCGCAGACCTGCTCGTCCCCGGCAGCAGCGGCGGCACCGCGTTCCCGCCCGGCCTGTGGCTCGCCCCCGGCGACAGCGACGGCACCGTCAGCGGCAACGCGGTCGACATCGGCATCAGCGGCCTCGGCTTCAACACCAGTGCCACCCCCACCGACTGGAACGGAGCCCAGACCGTCACCGGCGACTTCTGCGGCAACGGCGCCCAGGACGTGCTGGCCTACTTCCCCACCGGTGCCAACGCCGGCGGCGGCACCATCGCCTGCAACGACGGCACCACCGGCCCGCTCAACCTCGGCGGCCTGGAAGGAGGCAGCGCTCCCTTCCAGATCAGCGCCGGCTCGCTGGTGGACGACAACTCCGACAACGCCACCCGGGTCGCGGCGGCCGGCAACACCAGCGGACAGGGCACCGGCCTGCCCGACCTGCTCGCCACCATCAACAACCAGCTCTTCCTGTTCTACTCGACCACCCCGAACGGCTACAGCGACCCGAGCGACTTCGGCCTCTGCGCCGGCGGCTGCAACGTCCTGACCGGGCTCAACACCCCCGACGGCACCCAGGACTGGAACAGCTGGACCCTGGCCACCACCCAGCTGCCCACCGGCACCGCCCTCTACCTGTGGAACCGCACCACCGGTGACCTGGACCTGTGGACCGGCCTCGCGCTGGACCCCACCGGCACCACCCTCACCACGACCGGCCAGTACACCGTCGCCAGCGGCTGGAACACCGGCAAGACCCGCATCCTGCAAGCCGCCGACCTCGCCGGCACCGGAATCCCCGACCTGTGGGCCACCGACCCCGCCACCGGCACCAGCACCGCCTACCTGCCCGCCAACCTGGCCAACAACCCCACTCTCACCACCACGACCACCACGACCACCACCGCCAACCACGCCTGGGACTTCCAGGACATCGGCACCAACACCGCCGGCAGCGCCCTCACCAGCACCATCGACAGCATCGGCACCCAGAACCTCACCGTGAACCCCGACCACTTTCGTGGACACTGGAAGTAGTTCACTCAAGTGTCAAGTGGGAAGTGCACGATGGTTTCAAAGCGGAAGAAGTACACCCAGGAGTACAAGGCAGAGGCCGTAGAGCTAGTGGTGAGCTCCGGCCGGCCCGTGGCTGAGATTGCCCGGGACCTCGGTCTGAACGAGGGAACCCTAGGAAAACTGGGTAAATGCCGCGAAGAGGAGCGGAAGCATCAAAGACAAGCCGCTGACCATCGACGAGCGCGTCCATATGAAGGAACTCGAAGACGAAGTACGGAAGCTCCGCATGGAGCGGGACTTCCTAAAAAAAGCAGCGGCGTGGTTTGCGAGCCAGAACCAATAAAGTTCGCCTTCATCCTGCAAGTCCACGACGAGCAGGTCGGCAAGCCACGCCGCTTCATATATCCCATCAACTTCATGTGCAAGATGCTGGACGTATCGCGTACCGGATTCTACTCGTGGATCCGCCGTGAGGAGTCCGCACACGCACGACGCGATGTCGAACTTACCCGACTCATCATCGCTATCGACAAAGTCAACAGGGGTCGCTACGGGATCGACCGGATACACGCGCAGCTGGCCCGCCAGGGCGAGCGCGTGTCACCCAAGCGCGTCCGACGCCTGGCCAGGGCCGCTGGGCTGGCGTGCATCCATCCACGGCCCTACAAGGCCACCACCGTCCAGGATCCGGCGAACAGGCGCGGCCTGGTGGACCTCGTCGAGCGGAATTTCGTCCCGGAAAAGAAAGACCAGATATGGTACGGTGACATCACTTACATTCACACCGCAGAAGGCTGGGCCTATATGGCGACAGTCATCGACGGGTATTCGCGGAAGCTCATCGGCTGGTCGGTCGCTGACCACATGCGCGAAGACATGGTGATCCAGGCGCTAGACATGGCGATCCGAAATCGCCAGCCGGCACAGGGTGAAGTCGTCATGCATACAGACCGTGGCAGTCAGTACACCGGTAGTAAATTTCGCGACCAATGTCTTGACAGCGGAATCCTGCCTTCGGTAGGAAAGACGGGGATCTGCTTCGACAACGCCGCAGCAGAGTCGTTCAACGCAACCCTGAAAAAGGAATTGATCCACCTGCACGTGTGGACAACAATAAAGCAGGTCGGGAGTGCAATATTTGAATACACCGAGTCTTACTACAATCGACACAGGATTCAACGTGAGCTCGGCTACCTATCTCCCTATGAATACGAGAGTGGGTCCACACTAAGCGCAGCACTAGCAGCATAAAAGACTGTCTTCGAAATCGGTCGGCCTCCACCGGCACCACCGGCACCGTCTGGGACACCGGTGACGCCTTCGCCCCCGACGCACTCCTCAACACGGGTTCCGACGGCATCACCCCGACCACCAGCGGCACAGGACACCTGGCCTCCGCCGGTCCCGCGGTGAACCTCTCCGCCGCCTTCACCATTTCCGCGTGGGTCCGACCCACCGCAGCGGGCGGTGTGGTCGCCTCCCAGGACGGCGTGGACAATTCCGGTTTCCTTCTCTACTCCCAGACCAACAAGCAGTGGGCCTTCTGCCTGGCCACAAGCGACACCACCCGGGCGTACGACTGCATTCAGGGCGGCACCGTCCTGATCGGCCAATGGGCCCACCTGACCGTCACCTACGACCCCGCCACCAATGCGACCGCGCTCTACCTCAACGACCGCCCGGTTGCCCGCGGTACCCACACCGCCGTCAGTTCCAGCCTGTTCAGGGGGGCCCTTCTCCCTCGGCGACGAAATTGCCAACGGCGCCCACACGGGCTACTTCAACGGAAGCCTGTCCGACGTCCAGGCATGGAGCGGAACAGCACTGAACGAGAGTCAGATCTCGGCCATGGCCGGCATCCCCGGCCGCAGTGCCCCGTACACCTTCGCCGACACCGCGGACTGGAACGGCGACGGCAACCCCGATGTGATCGCCGCCGACGCCGGCGGGAAGCTGTGGTTCTTCCCGGGCAACGGCTCCAACGGCTTTTCCTCAGCCGCCATCTACCTCGGCTCCGGCTTCGCCGGCTACACCTTCGCCGGCATCGCCGACTTCAACAAGGACGGCCACCTCGACCTGATCGCCGCTTCTCCCGACGGAGCCCTGAGGCTCTACCCCGGCGACGCCGCACACGACCTGGCCACCCCCACCATCCGGTTCGCCAGCGGGTGGGCCGGGCTGACCTTCGCAGGCGTGGCCGACTTCAACGGTGACGGCAACCCCGACATCATCGCCCGCTACCCCGACGCCACCCTGAAGATGTTCCCCGGCACCGGCAGCGGGGCCGGGCTCGGCACCGCCGTGCAGATCGGCACGGGCTGGAACGGCTACACCTTCGCCGGTGTCGCCGACCTCAACCACGACGGCAACCAGGACCTCATCGTCCGAGACGCCGCCGACCTGCTCTGGCTCTACCCCGGAAACGGCTCCAACGGCTTCGGCGCCCGCTCCCAGATCGGCAGCGGCTGGGGCGTCTTCACCTTCGCCGGCCTCGCCGACTGGAACAAGGACGGGAACCAGGACGTCATCGCCCGCGACGACGCCGGCCTGCTCTGGCTCTACCCACGCTCAGCCACCGCGTTCTCCACCCGCGTCCAGATCGGCCACGGGTGGTAGCCGGCCGGCAGAGGTTGTAAACCGGCTCGGTGCCGGGCCGGCCGGGGTCGCGCCACCGCGTTCGCAGCGGCGCGCCCCCGGCCGGCGCCCGCGCCACCTCCGGCGGGACTCATCGCGGCGGAGACCCTTCAGCGCAGCGGGGTGGTCGGCCAGAGCGGTTCGGCCGCCTGCTCCTCCGCCGCGCGGAGCACACGGAGGACATTGCGGCCGGTCAGCGCCTTCCAGGTCGGACTGCGACCAGCCGCGGGCGGCCAGTTCGCGCAGCAGCACCGGATAGCGGGAGACGTCGGCCGGCCCGGTGGGCTGGTGGTCGACGCCGTCGTAGTCGACGCCGAGGCCGACGTGCTCCACGCCCGCGACCTCGGGGCGCGGGTGGGACTCCAGCCACCGCAGCTGCCTGGGGCTTCAACCGGATGAACGACGACACCACCACAGCCGCATTCACCCCGATCTACGGACCCACCACCGGCCCCAACGCCCCGCATCTCGGCACCTGGGCCCAGCTCACCGGCGTGTACGACGCCAGCACCCAACGGATGTACCTGTACGTCAACGGCACCCAGGTCAGCTCCGACCAATACACCGGCACCACCTGGAACCTTCAGATCGGCCGACGCCTCTACCACGGCGCGTACGGCGAGAACGCCAGCGCCAACCTCAGCCAGGTCCGTGTGGAGCTCCGCCTTCGCCCCCGACCAGGCAAGCGCCCTGTACCTGCAAGGTCACTGATCCCCAACGAGCCCGCACTCCGAGGTCCGAAACGCCACTGGCGAACGGACCCCGCCAGTCGCACTTCGAGGATGCGCTGGTAGTCCGAGGCAAGCACCAGTACCGACACCTGTCCACACCGCGACCACCACCCTCGGCGCCACCGCCTGCTCCGCGACATGCGATCGGCTGGCAACCTCACCAGCAACTGCGACCGCGGCGGCCACTCCCGGGCGATCATCGCCTGCCGCGAGCCGATTGCCGACGTGCCGGAGGGCGGGTTGTAGTCAAGGTCGCGTGCACGTTGCTTGTTGTAGTAGCGGCGGGTTCCGGGGTCACCAGTGCGCACCTGATGGAGGCCACTCATCGAGTCTCACTCACCAACCCGGAAACCCCATCAGGGGTTGCCGGTAAGGGTGGCGATCAAGCCGGGGAGCACGACCAGCAGAGCGAGGCCGCTGAGGATCATGAGGAAGGCACCGACCTTGCGAGTCTTGCCGAAGACAAGGAGCCGGCCGACGTCCTGGCCCTTGGCCATCGCTGCCCCGACAACGGCGCGGTTTCGGGCGGCGTAGTGGGAGCCGATGCCTCGAACATCAGCGAACAGGACCAGACCGAAGCCGAAGGCACCGAGCATAAGCAGCGCGAATATCTCGAAAAAGATCAGCACGGCTAGAGAGTTCCAGGCCCACTGCCTGTTGTCCATCCCCCTTCCGGAGTCCCTCGACCGGCGCCATCGCGGGCTGAACCCCCGAGTACCCGCTGTGAGGACAGCCGCTTTGAACGGGGCTGGACGCACGCGCAACCCACCAGGGCACCGCAACGCCCTACGCCAGCGCTGCACGACGGTGAAAACCGATCGGTTCCTCACCGTCCGCCCGCACCACGTCCAACTCGCGGACCGCCGCCAGGCCGCCGCAGGCCCCGCATGGCAGGCCGCCTACCGGCGGTGGAGACCACCCGGTGGCATGCACCGTCGCCCTCAACCTACGAACCCTGATCGACCGCGGACTCACCCACACCCACACCAACGGCACCTGCGCCCTCACCCCAGCCACCACATAGCCCAAGGGGCCGCCCAGCCAACCGCCGGACAGCCCCCGCAACAGGATCCTCGTCAGTCTCCAGTGGTGGTGTGCGACCAGAGACCTTCCCCTCCTCCCCATGCGTATCCGACACACGAGAACCAACCACCGCCCGAACCGGCACCAACCTCGTCATACTGACCACCGAAAGCCCCCACAACCCCAGCCAGCAGACACACCCCACCATCCACCCCTCGCATGGGTGAAGGCGTCCGAGGCGATATCGCCGAACCAGGCGAAGCTGGCGGACGAGCCCTGGCACAACCTCCGCTGGGGCGACCTGGCGGCCGCCGCGCGCTGGTCCCGGCATTCCGATCGGCCCGACGAGGAGCGCAGCCTCCGGAGCATGACTCTCCGCGCTGAGATCGCCGCCACAGCGGGCGACATCCACGGCGCGGTGCTGCTCGCCGAGGAGGCGACCCTGCGCCGGACGGCGATCCACGATGCGGCGGCCTCCTCCAGTAGCATTCCCGTCGCACGTCGCGGAGTTGGTTCAGGAGGCCGTCGCGGGAACGAGGTGGTCCAGGCCCTGTGCACTGCCCGTCGCGGCCTCGGTCGAGCGGGGCAGCATGACGCGCTCGTAGGCGCGGATGGCGTCGCCGACGCCGGGTTCGGTGACGAGGGCGTGGGCGAGGTCGGCGCCGTCGAGCATGGCGAGGTTGGCCCCCAGCCCGACCGGCGGCATCAGGTGCGCGGCATCGCCGAGCAGCGTCACGCCGGGAACCTGCGCCCAGGTGTACGAGGCGGGCAGCACGTGCAGGGGTCGGTTGACGAAAGTGTGGTCGCTGTCGCGCAGGATCCGCAGCAGGCTTTCGTCCCAGCCGTCGAGCATCTTCAACAGGTGCTCCCGCACAGCCTGTTGGTCGCTGAGGTCGAGTCCGGCGGCCGTGTGCCAGTCCTGCGCCTCACGCATGGCGAGATAGCCGCGGATGTGACCGTTGCTGTTGCGCTGGGCGACCAGGGTCCGGCCGATGCCCTTCGCCAGCAGCGATCCGTTGCCGACCAGCCGGGCGAGTTCGGGGTGGCGGGTGTCGCACTGGTCGATGCCGGTTTCGACGAAGGAGACACCGGTGTAGTGGGGTACGACGGGCGACAGGGCCGGGCGGATCCGCGACCAGGCGCCGTCGGCGCCGACCACCAGGTCGAACTCCTCGGGTGTACCGCCACCCAGGAGCAGGCGGCACGTGCCGCCCGTCAGCGGGGTGACCCCGGTGGCGGTCCGGTTCCACCGCACCGTGCCCGGGACGAGCGAGTCCAGCAGCAGGCCGCGCAGCTGGCCGCGGTCGATTTCCGGGCGGCCGCCTCCCGCGGTGGGCCCCTGCTGCGCGAGGAGGGTGCCGGTGGCATGGTCGAACACCCGCCACTCGTCGCCTTCGGGGCGGGCGAGGGCGTGGAACCGGTCGAGCAGGCCTGCCGACCGCAGGGCGGCCTGGCCGGTGTCGGGGTGCATGTCGAGGGAGCCGCCCTGCGGGCGGGCGTCGGCGTCGGCTTCGCGTTCGAACACTGTGACGGCGCGACCGTGTTGCTGCAGGATCCGGGCGCAGGTCAAGCCGCCGAGGCCGGCGCCGACGATCGCGATGCGAGGGTCGCGGGCAGAGTGCATGGGTGTGTCCTTGCAGTAGTGGCGGGTCGCCGGGCGGCGCCGGGACCACCACAAAAGCACACTCGCTAAATAAGTACAATGACAACACTTTCTTAGTGGATGCATGTCGAGCTACAGTGGTGAGGTGACCGAAACCATGGGGCGCCGCGAGCGCAAGAAGGCCCAGACCCGGCAGTCTCTGGCCGACGCCGCACTCGAACTCTTCCTCGAACGCGGCTACGACCAGGTCGGCGTCAAAGACGTCGCCGACGCCGCAGATGTCTCGGTGACCACCCTTTTCAAGTACTTCACCGGCAAGGAGGCACTGGTCTTCGACCAGGACGACGACCTGGAAGCAGCCCTCGTCGCAGCCGTGCGCGAGCGGCCCCCCGGCCGGTCGATCCCGCAGGCGCTGCGCGAGCATCTGCTGCTGAGCCAGACCCGGTTCGCTGTCCACACCGCCGACCCGCGGTTCGCGGACTTCACCCGTCTGGTACAGGAGACCCCCGCGCTGCGCGACTACTCCCAACGGATGTGGACCCGCCACGAAGCGGCCCTGGCGCGGGCCATCGCGGAAGCTGCGGGCGCGCCCGAGGACGACATCAGCTGCGCCGCCCTGGCCCGGTTCGCCCTGGCGGCACGCAGCCTGATACTGCAGAACCCAGAACCGCGCCGGGCTGCCGACGAGGCCTTCGCCCTGCTCGAAACCGGCTGGACAGCCTCCCATCCGAGCAGCTGACCCGGGCTGCGAGGATGGGCTCAGCAGGTGACGTGGAACTCGTTTCCGCCGGCGTCGAGGAACTCCCCGGATTCCCGGTCGTGCCGGGTGACTTCCAACCGCAGCTCGTTGCGCGCCGCCTTAGGCGCAGCAGGCGGCCCCATGACCAGCGAGACCGCGCTGGTGGAGGTCCGGCGCAGCCGTACGCCCGAGGGGAGGTACTCGACCGCGTGCCAGTCGGCCTGGGCCTGCCAGAAGGCGGACTGCTGGTAGCAATCCTCCTCCGCGACATCGAGGCAGATCGCGACGAGGCCGGCGTCGGCGAGTACTCCGGGGTGTCCGGGACGCAGCACGCAGAATTCGTTGCCCTCCGGATCGGCCAGCACGTCCCACGGCACATCCCCCTGGCCGATGTCGATCCGCGTTGCGCCGAGGGCGAGCAGGCGTGCTACCTCTGCCTGCCAGTCCGGCCCTCCGGCCAGGTCGAGGTGGAGCCGGTTCTTGGTTGCCTGCTTCGGCTGCGCGGCCGGCACGAAGCGCAACTGCAGGCCGCCCGTCAGGCCCCGCGTCGCGTCCCGCCAGAAGCGGTCCATGCGTGGGACGTCCAGCGCGTCGATCACGATGCCGGTCAGCATCTCGTTCCCCCAGTCCTCGAACCCGTTTCCTACCCATTGTCGCTGCCACTGTCAGCGAGGGCCGGACGTGCGGCGAAGGCCGCCCCCGGCGGGGGACGACTAGGCGCGGCCTGAACGGCGTCCCGCTCCGTGCCCTTTGCCTCGCCGATCTCCGTGCCGCCACGCAGCCCGGGCGCCAGCAGCAGAGTCGCGGCCAGTGAGGCCGCCCCCCTCCGCACCGGGGGCGAGATCGATCCTCTCCACCGCGTGCGCTATCGCCTCGGCCGCAGCGAGCGTCGCTACCACGCCGCGCGCGGGCCCGCCAGCTGAGCAGCGGGCCACGGCCACCGCGTGCACCGTGCTGCAGGGATCGCCGTCCCGACGGAGCATGGAACGGACGGGCAGGCCGAGGAACGGACGGGTAGGCGGATGAGTCGAAGGGGCCATGGATGAACGATCATGACGACGGCCCCCTGGCCGAAGCCGCACAGGACACCGCCGCCCGCGCCCGCATCGACTCCCCCCGGCAGCGCGATGTGGCGATGCTCAGCGCCGGCCGGGCGCTGGCCGAGGCGACCTCCGTGGAGGAGGTCTTCAAGGCGGTGGGGTCCCTCGAATCGCCGGAGTTCCCGCTGGACGGCATGGCGATCTTCGATGTCACCGAGAAGTGGCTGAGCCTGCTCGGCCGGTACGGCTACCGCTCCGGCCACGGTCGTACCGTCCGGATGCCGATCGGCACCGACCATCCGGCGACCGAGGTGCTGCGCACCGGCCGCGCGGTGTACATCGAGACCGTGGAGGAGTACCGCGAGCGCTTCCCGACCACGTGGAGGCTGGCGGCCCGGAAGGGCAGCCTCTCCTGGGCGCTCCTGCCGCTGGTCAGCACCGGCCGGATCACCGGGGTGTGGCTGGTGGCCTTCGTCGACCGGGTCGACTTCGACAGCGGCCTGCGGAACACGCTGGTCACCCTGGCCCAGCTGATCTCCCGGGCGCTCGACCGGGGCCAGACCGGGGAGGCCGAGCTGGCCCTGTCGCGCGGGCTGCGGAGCAGCATGGGACGGGGCACCCCGGAGTACCACGGGATGACCGTGGCCTCCCGCTATGTGCCGACCGGCGGCGGGCTCGTGGTGGGGGGCGACTGGTACGACGTGATCGACCTGCCGTGCAACCGCCTGGCGCTGGTCATCGGCGACGTCCAGGGCCACGATCTGCGCGCGGCGAGCCTGATGGCGCAGCTCCGTACCGCGGTGCACGCCTACGCGGCCGAGGGGCACGGGCCGGACGCCGTGCTGGCGCGCACGTCGCGCTTCCTGGCCTCGCTGGACGAGGACAGATTCGCCACCTGCCTCTACATCGAGGCTGACCCGGCGTCCGGCACGCTGCACCTGGCGCGGGCCGGGCATCCGCACCCCCTGCTCCGGATGCCGGACGGCACCTGCATGATCAAGCACATCCGGGGCGGGCTGCCGCTCGGGCTGATGCCCGACGAGGACGACTACCCGGTCAATGTCATGGAGCTGCAGCCCGGGGAGATCCTGCTGCTGTGCACGGACGGGCTGCTCGAGACCGGCGGGCGCGACCTGGACAAGGGCTGGGCGCGGGTGCAGGACACCATGTCCCCCGGCCCGACCGACGATCTGGAGGGGATGGCCGACCGGCTGATCCACAGCGTGGTCGGCCCGGTGACGGAGAACGGCGAGGAGCGGCTGACCCCGCGCAACGAGGACGACATCGCGCTGCTGTTGCTGCGCCGCGACACCAGGGCCCAGCAACCCGTACGGCCGGTGCGGCGCGTGCTGATCGCCATCGAGCAGGACCAGGCGGAGGGCCTGGCGGAGGCACGGGTGGAGCTGCGGGCGCTGCTGCACGACTGGGGGCAGCCCGACCTGGTGGACACGGCCGTGCTGCTCGCGTCCGAGCTGCTGGGCAATGTGCTGGTGCACACCGACCAGGCGGCGGTGCTGATCGCCGCGGTGTCGGGCGAACCGGGCCGCCGCACTCTGCGGGTGGAGGTCTCCGACAGCGGCGACGAGCTGCCGCACCGGCGCACCCCCGGCGAGCTGGCGTCCTCGGGGCGCGGGCTGGTGCTGCTCGACATCCTGTCCGACCAGTGGGCCGTGCGGCCGGAGCCGGAGGGCAAGACGGTGTGGTTCGAGCTGGCCGAGGAGTCCGGCCCGGGCCCGGACACCTCGGGCCCGGACGACGGCAGCTGACGGCAGCTCACCCAGGGTGTCGGCGTCCTGTTGGGTCTGGTCACCGAACGCTGACCGCAGCGGGACCCTGCCGCACAACCGATGACGCCCCGAGCCCGGGCCGGGCTCGGGGCGTCATCACCGGCGGTTGCTCAGCAGGACATCAACGGCCTTGCAGGGACTTGACGTTGTTGCCGAAGGTCCAGCCCAATGAGCCGTCCCAGTTGATCGACCAGGTCATCAGCCCCTTCAGCGCACCGCCGAAGGCGTTCCACGACTGGCTGACCAGGCTCGGCGCCATGTAGCCGCCGCCCGCGCCGGATTGGGCCGGCAGACCGGGCACCTGCTTGTCGTAGGGCACCTTGACCGTGGTGCCCTGGACGGTCAGGCCGTTGTTCAGGCAGGTGGTCTGCGCGGTGAAGCCCTGGACCGTACCGGCCGAGTAGGAGTCGCCGGAGCAGCCGTACATGCTGCCGTTGTAGTACTGCATGTTCAGCCACCACAGTCGCCCGTTGTCGGCGTACTTCTTGATGATCGGCAGGTAGGAACCCCAGATCGACCCGTAGGTGATGCTTCCACCGGTGACGTAAGCGGTTTCCGGGGCCATGGTCAGGCCGAAGCCCGCGGGCATCTGGGCCAGCACGCCGTCGATGATGCGCTCCAGGTTGGCCTGGGAGGCGGACAGCGTGTTGATGTTGCCGCTTCCGGTCAGACCGGTCTCGATGTCGATGTCGATTCCGTCGAAGTTGTACTTCTTGAGGATCGGGACGACGGTCGCCACGAACTTGTCGGCGACGGTGCTGGAACTCAGGTCGATGCCTGCGGCGGCGCCGCCGATCGACATCAGGATCGTCGCCCCGGCCGCCTTGGCCTGGCACATCTCAGCGGGGGTGGCGACCTTGACGTTGGCGTCCATGCCGTCCTGCCACTCGACGGTGCCGTCCGAGAGGATCACCGGGAAGGCGGCATTGATGACGTTGTAGCCGTGCGCGGCGATCCGGCTGTCCGTGATGGGGATCCAGCCCAGGCCGGGGTGGACGCCGTTCAGGGCGCCGTCCCAGTTCTCCCAGTAGCCCTGCAGCACCTTGCCCGACGGCCGGGGCTTGGTGGCACAGGTGCTGCCCGGCGGGGTGGTGGTCGGCGGCGTCGTAGTCGGCGGCGTGGTGGTGGGCGGGGCCGTGGTGGGTGGGGCCGTGGTCGGGGGCGTCGTAGTCGGCGGGGTGGTGCTCGGCGGCGTCGTGGTCGGCGGCGCGGTGGTGGGCGGGGGGCTGCTGCCGCCGGGGCCGGTGAGTGACACGTCGTCCGCGTAGTACGTGGGCTGCGCGTACCAGCCGTGCAGGTAGACGGTCACCGAGGTGGTGCTCGCCCCGGTGGTGAAGGCGACGCTGAGCTGGCTGTACGACGGGCTGTTCGGCGTCCAGGTGGACGGTGCGCTGGTGAGGCCGGTGCCGGTGGCGCCCAGGTAGACGTAGCTGCCCTGGACGTAGGCGCTCAGCGTGTACTGGGAGTTGGGCTGCACGCTGATGGTCTGGCTGCACTGGGCGGTGTCCGAGCTGGTCGGCGTGGCCTTGAGCGCGGAGGAGCCGGAGTGGACCGGGCTGCTGACGGCGACCGCGCCGGAGGCGCCGGAGCAGGTCCAGCCGGAGAGCCCGCTCTCGAATCCGGGGTTGGCCACCAGGTTGGTGGTGGCAGCCCCGGCCGCGCCGGTCCCGACCACGACGATGCCGGTCCCGATGACGGCGGCGGCGCTCATTCCGGCGATGGAGCGCTTCAGGACGGTTGATCCGTGCTTGGCGCGGCGGGTCCGGTTCACCTGCGATCCGCGACCGAGATCCGGACGAGGGGGGAAATCACCGGGCTGACGTGGAGTACGAGACCTCCGACGGAACATGCTGTGCTCCCTTCCCGCCGAGCGCCATGGGCATGACCAGCGCGTGGGGGCGTGACGCCCGGCTCTGGGTGAGGTGGGGACATGTGGGGGTGTGCCGACCGGAGCGTAGAAGGGCCGACGAGGCCCGTCAATAGGTCTGGACCAATTGCGAGGAGACCTCATCGGCCGTCGCCAGCCACCAGCGGGCCGCCCCGCCATGGAGTCATCCGATGTCAGGAGGCTGTACATCGCGAACGAGCCGTGAACACCGGCTACATGCCACAAGACATCCGAGCTATCTGCCCGGCAGCGGGGTTGGCGTGATGAATCGAGGGCAAGAGGGTCATGGCTGCCCGCAGCCGTCACCTGACTCGTCGCACCCTCCCCCACCCATGGAGTCTCCTGTGCCACGCCATGCGTTCTCCGCCTTCACCCGTTGGGCGCCGGGTCTGTTAGGAGCCGTGCTCGCCGTCGGGCTGTTCGCCCCGCCCGCGCCGGCCGCCGCCACCGCCGCGCCCGCTGCCCGCGCCGCGCCCGCCGCGCCCGCCGCCCGCGCCGCAGCAACACCCGCGGCGTCGGCCGCCACTGGCTGGACTGGCACCTGGTCGGTGTCCCCGCAGAGCGGGGGTCCCTCCTACAGCAACCAGACACTGCGGCAGATCGTCCACACCAGCATCGGCGGCAGTTCGGCCCGGCTACGGATCTCCAACGCGTTCGGCTCGACCCCGCTGACCGTCAGCGACGTCCATGTCGCGCAGCGGACCTCCGGTTCCTCGGTCTCGACCAGCACCGACCGCGCGGTGACCTTCGGCGGGCAGTCCTCGGTGACCGTCGCAGCCGGCGCGATCGCGCTCAGCGACACCGTTTCCTTCGCGGTCACCGCGCAGTCCGACGTGGCAGTCAGTTTCTATCTGCCGAACTCGACCGGCTCGGCGACCTACCACCAGCAGGGAACCCAGACCAACTACGTGGCCGGCGGCGATGTCAGCGCCAGTGCGACCCTCAACTCCCCCAGCAGCAACGGCAGCTACGCCTTCCTGACCAATCTGGACGTACAGAACACGGCTGCGGTGGGCGCGGTGGTCGCCCTCGGCGCCTCCATCACCGACGGTGTGGCCTCGTCCCAGGACTCCAACAAGCGCTGGCCCAACGACCTGTCCCGCCGGCTGTCGAGCAGCGGCCTCACGGTCGGTGTGCTCAACCAGGGCATCAGCGGCAACAAGCTGCTCAGCGACGGCGCCGGGCAGAGCGCGCTCAACCGGTTCTCCCGCGACGTGATCGGTCAGCCCGGAGTGCGCTGGGTGATCTTCTCCGACGACCCGATCAACGACCTCGGCTCGGGCAATCCGCCCACGGGCGCCCAACTCATCAGCGGGCTGCAGACGTTGATCTCCCAGGCGCATCAGGCGGGGCTGTCCTTCCTGTGCTCGACGCTCACCCCGTACCAGGGCTCCAGCGGCTGGACGCAGGCCGGTGAGAACGCCCGCGCGTCGATCAACTCCTTCATCCGCGGCTCGGGCAGCGGCTGCGACGGCATCGTGGACCAGGACACCGCCACTCACGATCCGGCCAACCCGACCCGGTACCTGCCCGCCTACGACGCCGGCGACCATCTCCACCCGAACGAAGCCGGACTGCAGGCCATCGCCAACGCGGTCGACCTCAGCGTGTTCGGCGCCACCGCCCCGCCCCCGGCGAACGTCATCTCGCTGCACGCGCACGCCAACGGCAAGTACGTCACCGCGCCGAACGGCGGTGGCTCAGCGCTGATCGCGAGCAGCACCAGCGTCGGCACCGCCGAACAGTTCGACGAGATCAGCCTCGGCACCGGCCTGATCGCGCTGCGCTCCCACGCCGACAACCTGTACGTCACCGCGGAGAACGCCGGCGCGGCCCCGCTGATCGCCAACCGGACGGCCGTCGGCTCCTGGGAGACCTTCCAGCTCGTCGACAACGCCGACGGCAGCGTGAGCCTCAAGGCGCAGATCAACGGGCAGTACGTGACGGCGGAGAACGCGGGCGCGGCCGCGCTGATCGCCAACCGCACCGCGATCGGCCCCTGGGAGGAGTTCGACCTCAGCGCCGCGTGACGGCGGCCGGACCCGCCTCTCAGTCGGAGGGGTCCAGAGCACGCGAGCGCTGCTGAACTCCGGGCGTGCCGTACGGATAGTCGGACACGATCGGCGAGCTCGCCTCGTCGAGCCGCTCCGTCTCCTTCTCCGACAGGTGCAGGCCGGCCGCGGCGAGGTTGTCATCGAGCTGTTCGAGTGTGCGCGCACCGAGGATCACCGAAGTGACCGCGGGCCGGTCCGCGACCCAGGCCAGGGCCACCTGCGACATGGACACCCCGCGTCCCTCGGCGACCTGCCGAACCGCGTCGATGACCTGCCAGGTGCGCTCCTGGGCATTGCGGGGGCCGTAGGCCTCCATGCCGCGCCGCGGGTCCTCGCCGAGCCGGGTCGCGCCGGTCGGGCTCCGGTCGCGCAGGTACTTCCCGGTCAGCCAGCCGCCGGCCAGCGGCGACCACGGCAGGATCCCGATGCTCTCGTTGCGGCAGACGTCCACCAACTCGAACTCGATGTCGCGGTTCAGCAGGTTGTACTGCGGCTGCAGCGTCACGATCGGCGCGAGCCCGCGGAACTGCGCCAGCAGCGACGCCTTCTGCAACTGCCAACCGAGGAAGTTGCTGACGCCCACGTAGCGGATCTTGCCCGCGCGCACGGCGTCGTCGAAGAAGCCGAGCGTCTCCTCGATCGGCGTCAACGGGTCCCAGGCGTGCGCCTGGTAGAGGTCGACGGTCTCCACCCCGAGCCGCCGCAGACTCGCGTCCAGCGCCCGGGACAGGTGGACGCGGGTCAGGCCGAGGTCGTTGGGGCCCCCGCCCATCGGGAACCGTCCCTTCGTCGCGATGACCACCTGGTCCCGCGCGCCCGGCCGAGCGGCCAGCCAACGGCCGACGATCTCCTCCGAGACGCCGCGGGAGTACACGTCGGCGGTGTCCACGAAGTTCCCACCCCGCTCGACGAACCGGTCGAGCTGGGCCTGGGACACCTCCTCGCTGCTCTCATTGCCGAATGTCATCGTGCCCAGGCACTGCGCGGACACCACCGTGCCGGTGCTGCCCAACGTGCGGTACTCCATCGGTGCCTCCAGATTCGGAATCCGCTCCTGAGTCTGCCGCCCGGGAATCAAGCTGTCCAACAGTTGAATCTGATGCCTTTGAGCAGCGGCAGCGATTAATCGTGGAGCTCCGGCGAGCGGGCGTCGTACTCGGCGCGCGCGGCATCGATGAATGCCAGGTGCCCGATGCTCCACTCCAACAGCGGCGCGGTTGCTTCGCGGAGGGTCACGCCCATCGGAGTCAGCTGGTAGCTGACGTGGGGCGGCATGATGTTGCGGACGGTTCGGGTCAGGAGTCCGTCGCGCTCCAGGCTGCGCAAGGTGACGGTGAGCATGCGCTTGCTGATGCCCTCGATGCCCCGGTTGAGTTCGCTGAAGCGACGCGGTCCGTCCTTGAGATTGCGCACGACCAGGAGCGACCACTTGTCCCCGACGATGTCGAGGACTTCCCGAGGCCGGCACCCGTCAGCAGCCGGCGCCGGCTCGTGGTCCGCCGTGGTCATGGTTACCTCCAGAGAACCGGGGCACCGAAATGTGCCTTATTGCGCAGAGTGCGGTGGCTGTATCAACCTGATCGAGGTAACAAAAAATTACCGAGGAACACATAGTAACCTTCAGGAAGCGAAGACACTCATGAACACGCCGACCTACCTCCTGGTCCACGGCGCCTGGCACAGCGGCGCATGCTGGGAGCGGGTGGTTCCCATCCTCACATCCGCCGGGCACCGGGTACTCGCACCCTCGCTCACCGGCCACGGAGACAAGGCGCACCTGCTCGGTCCCGAGGTGGGCCTCGACACGCATGTCGCGGACATCGTCAGGCTGATCATCGAGGACGACCTGACCGAGGTGGTCCTCGTCGGACACAGCTACGCCGGGCTGGTCATCTCGGCCGCGGCCAACCAGGTCCCGGAGCGGATCGCCCACCTGGTCTACCTCGACGCGATGGTCCCGCAGGACGGTGAGAGCGCGGTCGACGTCATGCCGGTGACCCAGACCCTGATCGACCTCGCCGCGAAGTCCGATGCCAACTGGCGGATTCCGCCGCTGCCCGAAATGCTGCCTCCGCACGGCCTGTTCGGGGTCACCGACCCGGCGGACGCCGCGTGGCTGCGCACCCTGCTCTCGGACGAGTCGGCACTCTGCCTGCAGCAGCCGGTCCGGATGGACAACCCGGCCGCGGACACCGTCCCGCGCACGCACATCCACTGCGTCGGCGGCCTGCGGGACGGCATGACCCGGCGGCCGGTGCCCGCGCTCCAGCCCAACGGCACCCCGGCCCAGGTGTGGGAACTGCCGACCGGCCATGACTGCATGATCACCACTCCGACCGAACTCAGCAACCTGCTGCTCAAGCTCGCCTGACGTAGCATCAGCTCAGGAATCAGCCGGGCTCGGTGACGGCCGTCAGGATGCGGGCCAGGAACAGGCGCTCCAGCCGCCCCGGCGGCAACTGCTCGGGTTCGACGTAGCTCTGCGCCAGCCCGCCCTCGCGGATGGCGACGAGCAGCCGGGCCAGTTCCTCCGCGCCGACGGTGAGGGTGAGTCCGGCCCGGTGGAGGTGCCCGGTGATGCCCCGGGCGAGCGCCTCGCGGAGCCGGGCGTCGTGCCGGGCCAGGATCCGGGCGGTCTCCGGGTTCCGGATGGCGTGCAGGGTGAACTCGGTGGTGACCAGATACCAGTCGCGCTCGTCCGGTTCGATCTCGCAGACCCGCTCGGCCAGCCGGTCCAGCGTGAAGTCCTCGGTGGGGATCGAGGCCATGGCGGCGTCCAGCCGCAGCACGGTCAGCTCGCTGTGCTGGTCGAACAGCTCCAGGAACAGCTCGTCCTTGCTGGTGAAGTTGGAGTAGAAGGCGCCGCGGGTGTAGCCGGCCCGGGCGCAGACCTGCTCGATCGTGGTGGCCTGGAAGCCGTGCTCGGCGAAGGCCGCCAGCGCCGCCGTGAGCAGCGCGGCCCGGGTACGCGGGCGGCGCGCGGTGGTGCCCTTCGGCATCGGGCCCTCCTCGGCCGGGGTGGTGCGAACTCACGATACATGGATGTATCCGATACGCGGATGCATCGGATACCTTGTCGGCACCACGGAGGAAGGCCGCCGCAGCGGAGGGCCACCTCGGCTGCGGGCCGCCACGGAAGAAGACAGGTAAGGGCACATGGACGCTGATGTGATCGTCGTCGGTGCGGGGCTGGCCGGGCTGGTGGCCGCCGCGGAGCTGGCCGAGTCCGGCCGGCGCGTGCTGGTACTGGACCAGGAGCCGGAGACCGGCCTCGGCGGCCAGGCGTTCTGGTCCTTCGGCGGCCTGTTCCTGGTGGACTCCCCCGAACAGCGCCGGATGGGCATCAAGGACTCCCCGGAGCTGGCCTGGCAGGACTGGCTCGGCACGGCCGGCTTCGACCGCGGGTTGGACGACCCGCTCGGGGAGGACTTCTGGGCCCGGCAGTGGGCCCGCGCCTATGTGGACTTCGCGTCCGGCGAGAAGCGGTCCTGGCTGCGCGAGCAGGGGGTGCGCTTCTTCCCGGTGGTGGGCTGGGCCGAGCGCGGCGGCTACCACGCGGACGGCCACGGCAACAGCGTGCCCCGGTTCCACATCACCTGGGGCACCGGTCCCGGCGTGGTGGAGCCGTTCGTCCGCCGGGTCCGCGCCCAGGTCGAGCGGGGTCGGATCGAGCTGCGGTTCCGGCACCGGGTGGACGGCCTGATGCTGACGGACGGCGCGGTGACCGGCGTCCGCGGCGCGGTGCTGGCGCCCAGCGACGCCGCCCGCGGCACCGCGTCCTCGCGCGAGGAGGCCGGGGCGTTCGAACTGGCCGCGCAGGCGGTGATCGTCACCTCCGGCGGCATCGGCGCCGACCACGACCTGATCCGGGCCAACTGGCCGGAGCGGCTGGGCAAGGCGCCCCAGCGGATGATCTCCGGCGTGCCCGAGCACGTGGACGGCCGGATGCTGGGGATCAGCGAGCAGGCCGGCGCGCGCCTGGTGAACCGGGACCGGATGTGGCACTACACCGAGGGCATCCAGAACTGGAAACCCGATCTGGGCCCGGCACGGCATCCGGATCCTGCCAGGACCGTCCTCGCTCTGGCTGGACGCCAACGGGCGCCGCTTCCCGGCGCCGAACTTCCCCGGCTTCGACACCCTCGGCACCCTCAAGGCGATCACCGACACCGGCCACGACTACTCGTGGTTCGTGCTGACCTACCGGATCGCCGAGAAGGAGTTCGCGCTCTCGGGCTCGGAGCAGAACCCGGACCTGACCGGCAAGAGCATCCCGGACGTGCTGAAGCGGGCGCGTTCCGGCGCGAGCGCCCCGGTCCAGGCGTTCCTGGACCAGGGCGCCGACTTCGTGGTCGCGGACACCCTGCCGGAGCTGGTGGCCGGGATGAACCGGCTGACCGACCAGCCGCTGATCGACCTGGCCGACCTGGAGGCGCAGATCACCGCGCGCGACCGGGATCTGGACAACCCGTTCGGCAAGGACCTGCAGACCATGGCGATCCGCAACGCCCGGCGTTACCGCGGCGACCGGCTGATCCGGACCGCCGCGCCGCACCGCATCCTCGACCCGAAGGCGGGCCCGCTGATCGCGGTCCGGCTGAACATCGTCACCCGGAAGACCCTCGGCGGCCTGCAGACGGACCTCTCCGGACGGGTGCTGCGGGCCGACGGCGAGGTGCTGCCCGGCCTCTACGCGGCCGGCGAGGTGGCGGGGTTCGGCGGCGGCGGGGTGCATGGCTACCGCTCGCTGGAGGGCACCTTCCTCGGCGGCTGCCTCTTCTCCGGCCGCCAGGCGGGGCGAGCCGCGGCGGCGGCGACAGCCTGAACGGACAGCCGCCGCCAGGGGCGGCCGGGCACCGAGCCCGCTCCCCGGCACCGTGGGAGATCTCCACTTCCTGGTCGAGCGAATCATGACCACCGTGGCGGGGAAGAGTCGCTGATCGGCTGACGATCGCTGAAGCCGGCGCTCTCGACGGCGGTCTTGTCCTGGACAGGTCATCTCGCGATGATGTCCATGACAATCAACCGAACGCTCGGTCACGAGAGGCACCCCTCCATGAAGCATCCGCTCCGCGCCACCCTGGCCGCGTTCGTCGCCGCCGCGGGCGTGCTGCTGGGCCTGGCCGGCCCCGCCACCGCCGCCACCCCGGCCCACGCACCCACGTCGGCCCACGCACCAGCACAAGCACCGGCGACAGCCCCCGCCCCCGCCCCCGCCGCGGTCACCGTGACCTACGCCGGGACGGTCGCGCTCGACGACTGCTCGGGCTCCGTCATAGCGATGCCCTCGTCCGTGTCGAGCGACCCCGCGCTGGTGATGACCAACGGCCACTGTCTGGAGACCGGGTTCCTCAACCCCGGCCAGGTGGTCGTGAACCAGTCCTCCACCCGCAGCTTCAGCCTGCTGAGCTCCACCGGGCGCAAGCTCGCCACGCTCCGCGCCGTCAAGGTGGCGTACGCGACCATGACGGACACCGACATCACCATCTACCAGCTGGGCAAGACCTACGCGCAGATCCAGTCCTCGTACGGCATCGCGCCGCTGCGGCTGTCCGCGACGCATCCGACCGCGGGCGCGGCCATCAAGGTCGTCTCCGGCTACTGGAAGACCATCTACTCCTGCTCGGTCGACGGCTTCGTCTTCCAGTTGCATGAGAGCAACTGGATCTGGAAGGACTCGGTCCGCTACACCTCGACCTGCAACACCATCGGTGGAACCTCCGGTTCGCCGGTCATCGACACCGCCACCGGCCTGGTGGTCGCCGTCAACAACACCGGCAACGAGGACGGCGCCCGCTGCACCCTGGACAACCCCTGCGAGGTCGACCAGAACGGCAATGTGACGGTGCATGAGGGCACCAACTACGCCGAGGAGACCTACGAGATCCCCGCCTGCGTGGCCGCGGGGAACCGCTTTGACCTCACCCTCCCGGGCTGCACCCTGCCCAGGCCGTGAGCCCTGCCGTGTGATTGGCTACACCCCATGCACCACAGGCGAGTTCCCCCCTTCGACCCCGAACTGAGCGTCGCCCTGGCGGCCTTGGCCAAGGGGTCGAGGGGGTCGATCGAGCCGCTCACCCCGGACAACCTCGAGGCCCGGCAGCAGTGGGACGCCGCGACCCGGCCCAGGCCCAGCACGGAGGACCTCCGCGCCGACGGCCGTTTCGCGGTGACGGAACTCCGGGTGCCGGGGCCACCGGACGGCCCCGAGGTCACCCTGGTGAGCGCCCGCCCGGCCGGCCTCGTCGGGCCGCTGCCGCTGCTGTACTACCTGCACGGCGGCGGCATGGTCATGGGCAACGCGTGGTCCGTGGTGCCGCGGGTCCTTCGCGAATGGGCCCTGCCACTGGGCCTGGCCGTGCTCTCGGTGGAGTACCGGTTGGCGCCGCAGGCGTGCTACCCGGAACCGCTGGAGGACTGCTACGCCGGGCTGGCCTGGGCGGCCGGGCACGCGGGCCCACTGGACATCGACGCGACCCGCGTCATCCTCGGCGGAAAGAGCGCCGGCGGCGGGCTCGCCGCGGCCCTCGCCCTGCTGACCCGGGACCGCGGCGGTCCCCGGCCACTGGGGCAACTGCTGCTGAGTCCGATGCTCGACGACCGTGGCAACACCTTCTCCAGCCGTCAGGTGACCGGCCACGACCCCTGGGACCTGACGTCCAACACCACCGCGTGGCAGGCGCTGCTGGGCACTGAGTACGGCGCCGCGGACCTGCCGCCCTACGCGGCCCCCGCCCGCGCCACCGACCTGTCCGGGCTGCCACCCGCCTATGTCGACGTCGGTTCGGCAGAGATCTACCGGGACGAGGGCGTGGCCTACGCGAACGCCATCTGGCAGGCCGGCGGCCAGGCCGAACTGCATGTATGGCCGGGCGCCTGCCACGGCTTCGACAGCCTGGCACCGCAGGCGGCCCTCAGCCGGGACGCCCGCCAGGCCCGTACCCGATGGCTCCAGCGCCTGCTGGCCCAGTCCGGCGCCTAGAAACTTTCCGTACCGGCAATCTTGCCCCTTCGGCAATTATTGCTACAGTGGCTCATATGCCACAGGAAGACGACGCCCGCCCCGGTCTGCGGGAGCGCAAGAAGCGGGAGACACGGGTCGCGCTGAGCCGGGCGACGATCCGCCTCTGCGTCCAACGCGGTTGGGAGAACGTGACGGTGGAGGACATCGCCGCTGCGGCGAACGTATCCGTGCGCACCTTCCGCAACTACTTCTCCGGCAAGGCCGAGGCGATCGCCGCCAGCCATCTGGAACGCATGCTGCGGGTCGCCGACGAACTGCGCGCGCGGCCGGCCGGCGAGCCCCTGTGGGAGTCGATCGCCGGCGCCGTACAAGCCCAGTTCGTGCCACAGGGGGAATCCGGCGCGAGCACTCCCCCGGACCAGCGCTGGACGGACGGGCTCCGGCTCATGCTGGCCGAACCGGCGCTGCAGGGAGAGATCGTCAAGGTGAGCGCCGCCGCGGACAAGGAACTGGCCAAGGCGATCGCCGAGCGCACCGGAACCGATCCGGTGCGTGACGTCTACCCGAAGCTGGTGGCCGCGGTGGTCGGCGCCGGCAGCGCCGTGGCCATGGAGCACTGCCTGAGCGTGGATCCGCCCGCCCCGCTCGCCGCGGTACTGCGCGAGGTGTTCGACCGGGTCGCCAACGGCCTTCCCACTCCCTAGCAAAGCCCGCAGCAAAGCCCGTAGTAGGGGGACACGTCAATGATCACCGATACCGATGTCGTCATCGTCGGAGGCGGCCCGAACGGGCTGATGCTGGCCTGCGAACTGGCCCTGGTCGGGGTGCAACCGGTGGTGCTGGAAAGCCTGACCGCGCCGAGCCAGGAGCCCAAGGCCAACGGGCTGCTCGGTCAGGTGGTGCGAATGATCGACCGCCGGGGCCTGTACGAGCGCCTCAGCGGCGCGGCCGGACCGCCGCGGCCGAACTCCGCCTACTTCATGTTCGCCGCGATGGGCCTGAACCTCAGCCTGCTGCCGGAAAGCCCGATCTACGGCCTGCCTGCCACCCAGCACCACATCGTCCGGATCCTCCAGGAGCGGGCCGCCGAACTCGGGGTGGAGATCCGGCGCGGCCACCAGGTCGTCGAACTGTCTCAGGACGACAAGGCTGTCACCGTCAACATCGCTTCCGGCGAAGGGACTTACCAGTTGCGGGCTCGGTTCGCCGTCGGCGCGGACGGGGCCCACAGCGTCACCCGCAAGCAGTCCGGGATCGGCTTCCCCGGCATCAGCTACGACCGCAGGACCAACCGGACGGCGCATGCCACCGTCCCGGCGGCATGGGTGGATCCCGCCAGCGGCGCACTGAACGTGCCCGGATACGGAAGCATCCTGCCGTTCCTGCCCCAGCGCACCGAGCGCGGCGGGTTCAGCTACGCCCCGCTCCCGGGCCACCCGCCGCTGATCAGCACCACGGAGTGGAACCAGCCCGAGTCCCAGGCACCGATGAGCCTCGACGAACTCGGGGTAAGCATTCGTCAGGTACTGGGCGTTGACATTCCGTTGGGGCCGCCGACCGGCGAAGGACCGCATGTGCTGCGCCGGTTGACCGGTGGCAACACCCGCGTGGCCGAACGGTTCCGGGACCGCCGGGTGTTCCTCGTCGGCGACGCCGCTAATGTCTACGCCGCCGGCGGCGGCCCCGGGCTCAACCTCGGCCTGCAGGACGCGATCAACCTCGGTTGGAAGCTCGCCGCCGAGATCCGCGGCGGCGCCCCGTCCGACCTGCTTGACAGCTACGAGACCGAGCGTCGGCAAGCCGCCACCCGCATGGTGGTCAACGCCCAGGCGCAAGCCGCGCTCACCGCACCCGGCAGCGACGTCACCGCGCTGCGCGAGCTGTTCGCCGAACTCCTCGACCAGCCGAACACCGTCCAGCACCTCGCCGACCTCACCGCGGGCAGCGACATCCGCTACGTCATGGGCGGCAGCGGCAACGCGCATCCTCTGGTCGGCCGGTTCGCCCCGGACCTGGACCTGCACACACCGACCGGGACGGTGCGGCTGGCGGAGATCACCAGAACCGCACGCCCGCTGCTGCTCGACCTGACCCCGGACGCGTCGGTCGCCGGGGCGCTCACGGAGTGGCTCGACCGGGTGGACATCATCACCGCGCAGCCCCAGTTCCAGCCCCACTCCCCCGCACCTGCACCTGCACCTGCACCCGCACCCGCACCCGCACCTGCGGCCACCGCCCTGCTGATCCGCCCCGACTGCTACGTAGCCTGGGCATCCGCCTCACCCCGCCCCGAATCGGCCGAGCTGGACGCCCTACGGGCAGCCGCAGAGCAGTGGTTCGGCGCCGCCCTCCGCAGCCGCCGCCCCGCTCAGCCCGCTCGCAGCGAGCCGAAGGCCTCGGAACCTCGACCCGACCGATCGGAGGCGGACCGGCGGCTGACGGATCCGGGGTTCCTGGTGAATTCCTTCTCCAGTCAGGTGCTGAAGCTGCTGAACGGGGCCTCGGATCCTGCCGCGCGGTTGGCGGCTGCCGTGTACCGGCAGTCGATTGATCTGCACCGCCAAGCCGGCCCCGCCGTACGGCGGCAGGTACTGGCGCTGGACGCCGCCCGGTTCGGGGACCGCGAGCTGGCGGCGCGGATCACCGCCGTACCGGTGCAGGGCGAGCCCGCCGCACAGTGGGGCGTGGAGTGGGCCACCGGCTCCGGAGCCGATCGCCGTTTCTGGCCCGCCGAGACCGGCCACACCGGCCAGGTGACGGCGGTGGCGACAGCGGACGTGCAGGGCCGCGCAGTTGCCGTCACCGGCGGCGAGGACAACACCGTGCGCAGCTGGGACCTGACCACCGGCCGGCCCCACGGCGAACCCCTGACCAGCGACAACGGCCCCGACACCTGGGTGACGGCGCTGGCGACATGCGTCCTCGCAGGCCGACCGATCGCCGTGGCCGGCAGCTGGGACGCGAGCCTGCGGGTGTGGGACCTGACCACAGGCCGCCCGGTCGGCGAACCCCTCACCGGCCACGACGGCCCGATCGGAGCAGTCGCCACGGCAGAGCTGAACGGCCGACCCGTCGCCGTCACCGGCGGCCACGACCGATCGGTGCGGATCTGGGACCTCACCACCGGGCAGCCCCTCGGACAACCCCTCACCGGCCACAACGGACGATGTGGGATCTGACCACAGGCCGCCCCCTCGGCGAATCCCTCGATGCAAGCGTTCGGGCGGTCGCGACGACCGTACTGAACGGCCGACCCGTCGCCGTCACCGGCAGCCACGACAGATCGGTGCAGGTCTGGGACCTCACCACAGGACAATCCCTCGGCGAACCCCTCACCGGCCACGACGGAAGCGTGCGGGCGGTGGCGACGACCACACTGAACGGCCGTCCGGTCGCCAGCACCGGCAGCGACGACGGAACAGTGCGCCTATGGGATCTGACCACCCGCCAGCAGATCGGCCGCGAGTTCGCCTTCCCCCACCGACCCTCCAGCCTGGCCGTCTCCCCGAACCACAGAATAGTGGTCGGCTTCAGCCACGACGTGGCAACGCTGACCCGCCGCTGACCGCACCGCACAGCTGCTGGACCGCGGCCTGGGGTAATTCCCTTGCTTGGACGCCGGGTGGGCCTGACAGACTTGCGAGGTGATCTAAAAGCTGTCCCCCGGCCGTCTGAGCTGGGACGAGGCCAGCACGGCAGCCGCAAGAGCAACGGGTTCATATGCGTCCCGGCAGCAGCAGTTGAGAAACCTGCTGCTGCCGGGATCTCCTAACGACGGAAAAGACGCAGACATGGCGAAAGCAAAGGCAGCAGGCGCTACCAAGGAGGGTCCTGAATCGTATGAAGCCAGACTCTCTGCACTCATAGACGACTGGGGATCCGCCAGCGACGAAAACGCCGACGCCGTACTCGACGTCATTCTTGAATGGGATCACCCTGAAGCAGCCGAAGAATACCTCCAGGCAAGGGCGGCATCTGGCGACGCGGCATCCCACGAAGCCCTGGCCGATCTCCTAATCCAATTGCACCGCTACGCGGACGCATGTGACCACCTCAAAGCTGCCCACGAAATGGGGCGCCCTGTTTCTCTTTGGCTGGCGGCGCTCCTGGCCGAGGAGATAGGAGACCAGTCCGAGGCGGAGAACTGGTATCGACGAGCCGTCGCCGCCGAAATACCGGGTTCACTCAACGACTTCGGTGTCTTCCTCAGGGATGATCCCAGCCGCAGCGACGAAGCCGCCACTCTTCTCACGACTGCTGCTACCTCCGGCGACGTTCTGGGAATGGCCAACCTTGGCAAACACCTCTCTGAACGAGGCGAGCACGCGGAAGCGCTGCGCTGGCTCACGAAGGCCGTCGCCATGGGACGGGAAGCCGCCCTCGTGCCCCTCGCTGCGGCAGAGATCGCTGCAGACATGCCGGAGCGGGCGGAACGGCATCTCAAGGCGGCTATCGACCTCCAGGTACCCGGAGCAATCCTCGCACGTGCAGAATTCCTCGCCGAGAGCGATCCCGACACGCAACAGTTCCAGGAGGCCGATGCGGCCTTCCGCGCAGCGCTGGAAGCCGAAGAGGAGGGTACTGCTTTTGCGTATGCCGTGTACTTGTCAGATTCTGAACGGGTCGCCGAAGCCGAGCAGTACTACCTCCGCGCAGCCGAGGAAGGGGAGGTAAACTCCTTCCTCAACCTTGCCCTCCTATACGAAGATCAAGGACTCGTGGCGAAATCTGACGAGTTCTACCGAAAAGCAGTTGAGATCGAAGACATTGAAGCAATGATCGAGTACGGGATATTCCTCAGGGGACACAATAGAGGTTCCGAAATAGAAAGCCTCGCCGGGGAGGCCCGTAGGTGCGGGGCCAGCGAAAAGGAAATCGCCAAGATCATATTCAACGGTTGACGCCAATTCCGTTTGGCTGCAATCCATCGTAGCGGTCCGCTGGGTCAACCAGTCAGGGGCGTTTCAGAGTCCCGATGATCCAGGACCCCGGAGTGTTCCCTGGATGTCTGATCGATCATGGGATGCCGGGGAGCGCGAGGACGCTGATCGGGTCGAGGTGGGCTCGGCGACCGGCTTCGCCGCTCCAGGCCCGCCAGTCACAACAGCCTCAAACCCGGTTGAGCACGGAACGCTCCGGGGCCCTGGGGCCATAGTGACGCGGCGCGGACAGCCGTGAATGTCAGACCCCGCTACTAGGCTCCCCGCCATGCGAGAACTCATTGACGCCCTGGTCCGGTCCGCCGAACGAGAGGGCATGGAACTCTACGGAGTGCACATCTACCGCCGCGGTGCCGAGCCGGTCGAACGCAGGCTCCGCTCGGACGACCGGGTCGACGTGCGGTCGGTCTCGAAGACCTTTACCTCCGTAGCGCTTGGCATCGCCGAAGCCGAAGGCCGCCTCGCCCTGGACGACCCCGCCCTCAAGTACTACCCCGAGCTGGCTGGCTCTGCCGCGCCCCGCCTGGACCAGGTCACGCTCCGGCACTTGCTCATGATGACGTCCGGCAGCCCGTACTCCTGGTCCGCCTACGACCCCGTCGTAGTCCCGGACCTAGCCGCTGACTTCTTCGCGACCCCGCTCGCGCACGAGCCCGGCACGTATTTCAGGTACACCGGCATCGGCCCGTACATAGCGGCCCGCGCCCTGCGCGCCGCGACCGGCGCCAACGTCCGCGACTACCTGCTGCCCCGCCTCTTCACCCCGCTGTCCATCCACAACCCCCAGTGGCACACCTGCCCCCTCGGCCATCCGGTAGCGGAGAGCGCCCTCTACCTGAGGACGTCCGAACTGGCCCGCTTCGGCCGCCTCCTGCTCGACGAGGGCCGCCACGAAGGCCGCCAGCTGGTCCCCGCCGAATACTGCGCACGAATCGCGACTGAAACCGTCCCGACCATGAAGGACCCAACAGCCGAAGGCTTCCGCCTCTCGGACGGTTACGGCCTCGGCGTCTGGTGCACCACCGGGGAAAAAACGTACAAAATGGCAGGCCTCTACGGCCAGCTCTGCATAATATCCCCGGACAAGGAAGCGGTGGTGACCGTAACCGCCCACGTGGAAGGGGGCGGCTCCCGGCGAACCTCTATAACAGCCCTCATAGACGAAGAGATCGTAGCCCGCCTATAAAGGCGAGCGTTCCTCGGATGAAAAAGAATGACGGCTCGCAGCCCAGGGAGCGGCAGGACCCCGGAGTGCTGCGTGCGTGACCTGGTTTGAGGCTGCTGCGACTGGCGGGCCTGGAGTGGCGAAGCCGGTCGCCGAGCCCACCTCGACCCGACCTGGTCGAACCGGACCACCTTGCAAAGGCGAACCCAGTGAGCTTCCACATGCACCTTCGGGCTGCCCCACCAGAGGAGATCCACGCGGACGGTGCGTGGGTCGAGGCCTTCATGCTGGCGGCCTGGGCCGACCACCAGGAGGAGTACACCGCAGGGATCGCCGACTCGATCGCGAAGGATTTCGCGGGCGTCAACCACCTCTACACCGGCGCCCCTGACGGCCCCACCGACCCTGGCAACCCGAGCGGACTGCCGATCTTCGGCGGTGAACTCGTTCCCCGCGAGGACGGCCCCCCGTTCCTGATCCTGCACCCGCAGCACGTCGGAGAAGCGGCGGCCTTCTTGGAGGCGGCCTCCTTCGACGCACTCTGGGACGCCTCAGGTGCCGCGATCTCTGCAAGCTTGGGCGACCCGACACTCGCCCGAGAGATCTACCTGAGCCACCACGAAGGCATCGTCCGCTTCTACCGAGCAGCCGCTGGGGCCGGTCAGGCCGTCATCAAGGCGTTCTGGTACTGACTGTGTGCTTATGAGCTGACTGTTGTGCAGGTTGAGTCATGGGCCGAGGGACAGTCGGGTTCCATGCCCGGTTCGCCCGTCATTTCGTCAGGCCCGAGCCCGCAACTCCCACGACAAACGCCGAGGACACAACCCCCAGATGCGGTTGCGGTACCGGGAGCTGCGATGCCGCCACCTCAGCGGGCGTCTCTCCTCCGTCCGCCGCCGGTGCGGGGTCTGGGACGACAGCATTGGCCGCCACCGACGGAACCAGCAGCCGGGCACGCCCCCGCAGGCCCGATGCGGTCTGCACCCGGCGCCGGTCCACCAGCCCGGCCTGCTCCAGCCGAGGCAGCATCCGAGCCGCCCGCGAGGGCGTGGCGCTCAACAGCGTCAGCCTGCTGCGCCGCATCGCCTTCCAGGCCGACGACGCCCAGGATCCGCTGACCCTCGCCCGGTACATCGGCGTCCACCTCACCGAGACCCGACGCGGCGCCGACCCGCCCAGCGCATAGGTGTGCCGTAATCTGGCCATCGACTCGGCACTGATCCACTGGAGTTCCGCATGTACGCACGGTCCCTCGGTCCCGGAGCGCAGCTCGCCCCGCTGGAGCCCTGGCGGGCCGGGGAGTTCCTCGCCAACCTCGACCGGTGCCGTACCCACATCGCGCCCTGGGTCGGCCGCAGCTTCGTCGCCACGGACCTGGTGTCCGCCGAGGTCGTCCTGCGCCGCTACTGGGACGCGCAGGCCCTGACCGGCGCGGGCATCCACGGCATCCGTCTGGACGGGGTGCTGGTGGGCGGCGTCATGTTCGTCTCCATCGACGCCGCGACGGGCGTCGCCGAGGTCGGCTGCTGGCTGGAGCCGGCGGCCGAGGGTCGCGGGTTGGTCACCCGCGCGACCGGGCTGCTGATCGACTGGGCCTTCCGGGAACGGGGAGTCCGCCGGATCATCTGGCACACCCTGTCCGCCAACACCCGCAGCATCAGCACCGCCCGCCGTCTCGGCCTGACCTTCCAGGAGGCGGACGACTCGGCCGACGAGCCCACGGAGATCTGGTCGATCACCCCCGAGGACTGGCTCGACCACCGGCCCGCCGACACCCTGGACGCGGTCTCGGACGAGGAGCAGATCGACGCCCTGGCCGCGGCGTTCTTCGACGCCTTCACCAACACCCACGGCCGAAAGGTCGACCTGGGCGCGCTGGAATCCTCCTTCCTCCCGGGCGCGGTCATCGTGAGCCACACCGATCCGGTCAAGACCGAGTCCCTGGTCCGATTCCTGACGCCGCGACAGGAGCTGCTGACCAATGGCGAGTTGACCGATTTCAAGGAGTGGGAGACCAGCCGGACCACCCTGGTCTCCGGGGACGTCGCCCAGCGCCTCACCCGCTACGCCAAGTCCGGCGTCCTGCGCGGCACCCCCTTCACCGGGAGCGGAACGAAGTCCCTGCAGTTCGTGCGGACGCCCGCTGGCTGGCGAATCGCGGGCATCACCTGGAGCGACGACGGCGATGGCAGCGATGGCAGCGATGGCGACGGCGAGTGAGTGCGGACCGCGCCCGCGCCGCCCGGGAGCCTCAGCCGCCCGCAGCACCGGGCTGCACCAGCTGGGCGGTGTCCTGCAGCAGAGTGAGGAAGCGCTGCACCAGACCGTGCGGTTCGCTGCGCAGATAGCAGGTCAGTTCGCGGAAGCGCCTGGGTCGGCAGGAGAGGACGGCGGCGTCCAGACCCGGCGGCACCGCGTTGTCCGGGAGCAGGGCGGGCCCCACCCCGGCGGCGGCCAGCCGCGCCGCCGCGTCCACCTGCCAGGTGCGTACCGCCGGGGTCGGCCGGAACCCCTCGCTCGCGCAGTAGCCGCCGATCAGGTCGTTGAGGCCGTGGCCCTGCCCGAACAGGACCCAGCTCTGGTCCGCCAGGGCGCGCAGCTCGATGCCGGCGTCCGGGGCCCCCGGGTTGTCCCGCACCAGGGGGTGGCTCCTCGGGAGGACCACCACGAACTCCTCGTATCCCAGTGAGAAGATCGGGCCGTCCCACCCGCGGGGCCGCGGACCGACGGCCAGGTCGGCCAGGCCGTTGCGCACCTGTTCCTCCATCGGATCCCGATGGCTGAACTCCTCGAGCCGGATCGGGCACTGCGCGTACTGGTCGTGCCAGCTCCGGATGACGTCCGGCAGCACACCGGCCGCGATCGAGGAGACGGTGGCGATGTGCAGCTCCGCCGATTCGCCGCTGACGGCCGCCCGCGCGGCACGGTAGGCGCGCTCCGCGCCGCGCAAGGTGGCGAGCGCTTCCGGCAGGAAGGCACGGCCGGCCGGGGTGAGCTGCATCCCCCGCGGCAGCCTTTCGAACAGGGCGCCCCCCACCCGCTGCTCCAGCGCCTTGAGCTGCTGGGACAGGGACGGCTGGGCGACCAGGAGCCGCGCCGCCGCCCGGCTGAGGGAGCCCTCCTCGACCACCGCAACAAAGTACTCGAACTGCCGCAGGCTCATACGGTGACGTTACATATAGATGTAGCCTATGTAAATCCTTAGGTAGGAAGTCTTAGACTTGAGGTGCTGAACGGGCCATTCTCGGGACATGGACATCCAGCAGAGCACCACGGCCGCCGACGCCGACGTCGCGGACGACAGGCCTTCGGACAGCGAGATCGCGGCGGCGCCCCACAACCGGCAGGTGGGCACCCGGCTGCTGTTCGAGAACAGTGCCGTCCGGGTCTGGGAGGTCCACCTCGAGCCCGGGGTCCGGGCGCCGCTGCACTGCCACGCCCTGAACTACTTCTGGACCTGCACCGCGCCGGGAACAGCCGTCCAGTGGCAGCTCAGCGACAGCGGATGGCAGCGGCAGCGCCGCTCCTACGGTGTCGGCGACACCCAGTTCTTCGCCTACACCCATAGGCCGTCGGCCCTGCACGACCTGCACAACGACGGCGACACCACGCTCCGCTTCATCACCGTCGAACTGCTCGACGCCACGGCGCAGCCAGCCCTGGCCGTGACCAACATCAGGGAGTGCGGCATGAGCATGCGCCTGTCCGCACACAACTGGATGCGCCCGGAGCCGCTGGAGGTCTCCGTGCCCCGGCTCGCGCGCTGCGGCTACGACGCCATCGAGATCTCCGCCGACCCCCGCGGCACCGATCTCGCGGCGACCGCGCGGCTGCTCAAGGAGCACCGGATCGCCTGCGCCGGCGGCCTCGCCCTGTTCATGGGCGGCCGCGACCTGGTCCACGAGGACTCGTTCATTCGGCAGGCCGGCCTCACCTACCTGATCGAGACCATCGACCTCGTCTCGGCGCTCGGCGGAACCTTCGTCACCGTGCCCTGCACGGTCGGCAAGCTGGTGCCGATGGCCGACGCGCAGCTGGAGTGGGACTGGTACGTCTCCGCCCTGCGGAAGGCGCAGAGACATGCCGACGACCACGGCATCCGGCTCGCCATCGAGCCGCTGACCCGGTACGAGACCTATCTCATCAACCGGGCCGACCAGGCCCTGCGGCTGGCCGACGAGGTGGGCGAGAACTGCGGCGTCTGCCTGGACATCTTCCACATGAACATCGAGGAGGCCGACTGGAAGGCCGCCATCCGCAGTTGCGCGGGCAAGCTGGTGAACTTCCACGTCGCCGAGAACAACCGGCTCCCGCCCGGCTCCGGAGCGATCGACTGGACGGCGCTGCTGCGCGAGCTGCTCGCGGCGGGCTACGACGGCCACCTGGCCGTGGAATTCATGCCCGCCCTCGACCGCACACCGCTCTCCCAGCGGCAGATCGCCGACGCCGCCGAGGGATCCCTCAGCCAGGGCATGACCCAGTGGCTCCGCGACCACGCCTCCGGCGTGCTTCCCGAGGACCTCTACGAGGCGTACACCGCCCAGTCGGCCAAGGTCCTGCGCCACCACCTGGCCCAGGTGGGCGGGCTTGTCCCCGTACTGGAGGACACCCTGATCCTGGGATCGTGAACTCTCGTGAACCTGCCGGGGGCAGCCGGTCACGAGTGGCCGTGCCTGCCTGGCGGGGGCGCTGTGCGGTGGGGTTCACTGGAGGAGACCCGGCAGGTGGCCGGGGTCGGGCCCAACCCCGCGGAGGACAGCCGATATGGCGGACAGTCACCATGTGCTGCTGATGTCGTTCACCGGCCCGGACCAGTGCCGGTCGGCGTTCGAAGAGGCAAAGTCGTTGCACGGCCTCCGCCAGGCGGCGATCATCGAGCGCTCTGCGGAGGGGACGCTCGAGGTGCCCGTCAGCCATGTCCGCGGTGCCGGGGTGCCCACCGTGTTCGGTGCGGTGGCGGGCGGGCTGCTGGGCATGCTGGGCGGACCCGCGGTCGCGGCCGTGGGCGCCACCGCCGGCGCGGTGCTGGCGGGCGGCGCCGAGAACCGGTACTTCTACCAGGGCGGGGCGGCCCTGATCGTCCTTGGCGCCAGGGTGCGGGACGGGGAGTCCCTGCTGGTCGCCGAGGTGCACGAAGCCTCGGCCGAGCCCGCCGACAAGGTGGCCGCCCGCTTCGGCGGCACCCTGGAGCGACTGCCGGCCGACGAATTCATCGCAGAGGTGCACGCCGCCGAGGACAAGGCCGACCAGGCCAACCAGGCCAAGGAGGACGGCAGCTCGTAGCGGGCTCGCACCATGCGCCGGCCCACCGTCGCCGGGCATCCACCGATCGGTTGATGCCCGGCCTCCACCGACGTCCGCCGCGCTCTGGCTGGTCGGGCGATTCGCCGCACCCCCTCCTGCGCCGAGACTGGACGCAGGTCGGCGAACCGCGCCGACCGGCAAGTCGCGGACAGCGGGCGGGAGTCAGGACATGGTGCCGGTACCGGTCATCGAGGTGGACCAGCTGCACAAGCGGTACGGCGAACGGACGGCCGTGGCCGATGTGTCGTTCACCGTGGACGAGGGTGAGATCTTCGGCATCCTGGGGCCGAACGGGGCCGGCAAGACCACCACCGTCGAGTGCGTCAGCGGGCTGCGCCGGGCCGACGGCGGCCGGCTCCGGGTGCTCGGCCTCGACCCGGTCGCGGACCGCGCCCAGGTGGTCGCCAGCCTCGGCGTGCAGCTCCAGCACAGCGCACTGCCGGCCAACCTCAAGGTGGGCGAGGCCCTGCGGCTGTTCAGCTCCTTCTACGAACGCCCCGCCGACTGGCGGGAACTGCTCGAGGTGCTGGGCCTCGGCCCGCAGGCCGGGACCCGGTTCGGCAAGCTCTCCGGCGGACAGCAGCAGCGGCTGTCGATCGCGCTGGCGCTGCTCGGCAACCCGCGGGTGGCGATCCTGGACGAGCTGACCACCGGCCTGGACCCGGCCGCGCGGCGCGACACCTGGGAGCTGATCGAGTCGGTCCGCGACCGGGGCGTGACCATCCTGCTGGTCACCCACTTCATGGCGGAGGCCGAGCGGTTGTGCGACCGGGTGGCGGTGATCGACGCCGGTCGGGTGGTCGCCCTGGACACGCCCGAGCAACTGACCGCACGGATGGACGTGCAGCAGCGGATCCGGTTCGTCCCGTCCGCCCCGATCGAGGACAGCCTGCTCACCGACCTGCCCGAGGTCGAGTCGGTGACCCGGCGCGGCGAGGAGCTGCTGGTGGTCGGCGGCCCGGACGCCCTGGCCGCGGTGGCCACCCGGCTCGCCCGGCACGGGGTGCTCGCGCACCGGCTGCGGGTCGAGCAGCCGAGCCTGGACGACGCGTTCCTGGCCATCACCCAGCAGAGCAACCAGCCTACCAACCAGGACAGTTGAGGAGAATCTGATGGCCACCGCCGTACCTTCCGCGTCCCCTCCCCCGCCGCGCCCACCGCACCGGCCGGCCGCCGGAGCCCGTTCTGGCTGCTGGCCCGGATCGAGGGGCTGCTGTTCCTCCGCTCCGCGGGCTCGGTCCTGTGGACCGCCCTGATCCCGGTCGTCGCCGTGGTGGTGCTGGGGGTCGTCCCCGCCACCCGGCACGCCAGCCGGTCCTTCGGCGGCCTCAGCCCGCTGCAGGTCTATGTGCCGATCGTGATGATGTACGTGTTCCTGATGGTGGCGGTGAACCTGCTCCCGGCGGTGCTCACCGGCTACCGGGAGAACGGCGTGCTGCGGCGGCTGTCCACGACTCCAGTGCCGCCCAACCGACTTCTCGGCGCCCAGGCGGTGATCTACCTGGGCTTGGGCATCGTCATCGATGTGCTGATCCTGGTGGTCGCCACCGTCTCCGGAGCACCCGCGCCGCGTCAACTCGGCGGCTTCGCAGTGTCCTTGCTGCTGGTCGCCGCGGCCGTGCTGGGCATCGGGATGCTGATCACCGCCGTGGCGCCGAACGAGCGGATCGCCAACGCGCTGGGTCTTGCCGTCTTCTTCCCGCTGATGTTCTTCGCGGGGCTGTGGATCCCCCGACCGACGATGAACCCGGTGCTGCGCACCATCAGCGACTACAGCCCGCTGGGCGCCGGCGTCCGGGCGGTGCAGGCGTCCATCGCCGGGCACTGGCCGCCGGCCGCCGCGCTGCTGGTCCTGGCCGGGTACGCGATCATCTGCGGCGCCGGGGCAGCGCGGCTGTTCCGCTGGGAATGACGCTGTTTCGCTGGGAAGGGAGGTGGCACCATCATGACCATGACCGCTGTGACGACCAGTCCGAGTGCGTGGCAGAGCCGGGCCGACCAGATCGCCCGGATCCTGCTGCTGCCGATGCTGACCGTGGCCACGCTGCTGGCCGTGCTCACCCTGCCGGGCGGCCACCCCTCCTGGTCCGCCGGCCACGGTCGGTGGGGTCTGGTCACGGTGGCCCTGACCGCCCTCTGGGCGCTGGGTCTGAGCCGCTACCCGACCACCGGCGTGCCGAATTCGCTCCGGACCCTGGTCTTCTGCGTGCACGCCCTGCTGGCGGGGGTGCTGGTGTGGGTGAACCCCTGGTACGGGGTGTTCGCGATCAGCGGCTACTTCTTCGCCGACGAGTTGCCACCGGGCCGGCGAAGAGCTGGATTCGCCCTGATCGCCGCGGTCCTGGCGGCCTCGCAGACCGACGGCTATCCGGTCGCCTGGAACACCCACACCCTCATCTACCTGCTGATGGCCGGCTTCAATATGACGGTGGTGCTGATCCTGGTGGGGCTCACCAACCGGGTGATGGTGCAGAACACCGAGCGGGGCCGGATCGTCGAGGAACTGGGCGAGACCAACCGCCGACTGCAGGCGACGATGGCCGAGAACGCCGGCCTGCACGCCCAACTCCTGGTCCAGGCACGCGAAGCAGGCATCGTGGACGAGCGCCAGCGACTGGCCGGCGAGATCCACGACACCCTGGCCCAGGGGCTGACCGGTATCGTCGCCCAACTCCAGGCCGCCAAGCAGGCCCGCCAGGACGAGGCGGAGTGGACCCGCCATCTCGATCTGGCGGCCGCACTCGCCCGGGCCAACCTCACCGAGGCCCGCCGCTCGGTGCGGGCGCTGCGGCCGGAGCAGTTGGAGCAGGCCACCCTGCCCGAGGCGATCGGCGCGCTGGCCCGGGGCTGGGCCGAGCACTCGGCGATCCCGGCCGAGATCGAGACCACCGGGATCCCGGCCCCGGCCGGCGCGGACGTGGAGGCGGCGCTGTTCCGGGTGGCCCAGGAGGCCCTGTCCAACGTCGCCAAGCACGCCCGGGCCTCGCGGGTGCATCTGACCCTCAGTTACCTCGACGACACCCTGCTGCTCGACGTCGCCGACGACGGCGTGGGCTTCGTGCCCGCCGACCGCGCCGAGGCCGACCGCGCCGGGTCAGACGGCTTCGGGGGCGACGGAACCGGGACCGGGGGCGACGGCTACGGGCTGGCCGGGATGCGGCGCAGGCTGGAACGCCTCTCCGGAAAGCTCAACCTGGAGTCCACCCCCGGCTACGGCACCACCGTCAACGCCACCGTCCCGGTCCCCGGCCCGGTCCTGGGAGCAGCCCGATGAGCCCGAGCCCGACGAACACGACAGGCCCGACGAGCACGGCAAGCCCGATCCGGCTGCTGATCGTGGACGACCACCCGGTCATGCGCGACGGCCTGCGCGGGGTCTTCGCCGGCGACGCCGGGTTCGAGGTCGTCGGCGAGGCGGGGGACGGAGCGGAGGCGGTCCGGCAGGCCCAGCGCACCGACATCGCGGTCGACGTGGTGCTGATGGACCTCCGCATGCCCGGCACCGGCGGCGTGGAGGCCATCCTCCGGCTGCGCGAACTGCGGCATCCGGCCCGGGTGCTGGTGCTGACCACCTTCGACACTGACCGGGACGTGCTGCCAGCCATCGAGGCCGGGGCCACCGGATACCTGCTCAAGGACGCCCCGCGCGAGGAGCTGATCCGCGCGGTGCGGGCGGCCCACGCCGGCCAGCCGGTCCTGTCGCCGTCCGTGGCCGGCACCCTGATGGGCCGGCTCGGCGTCCGCGAACCGGGCAGCCTCAGCCCCCGCGAACTCGACGTGCTCCGGCTGGTCGCCGCCGGCGCCACCAACCAGGCCGTCGCCCGCGAACTGCACGTCAGCGAGGCCACCATCAAGACCCACCTGATGCACCTCTACACCAAACTAGGCGTCCGCGACCGCGCCGCCGCCGTGGCCGCCGCGTACGAACGCGGCATCCTGGGCCAGGACTGAGCCACCGTCAGGACTACCAGGACTCCTCGACCGTAGGAGCCGGGATCTCGATGACGATCTTGCCGCGGGCGTGGCCCTCCTCGACGGTGCGGAGGGCGGCGTCCGCCTGGACCAGAGGGAAGGTGGCGGTCACATAGGGGCGCAGGACGCCGTCCACGACCAGCTGAGCCACCGCCTCCAGGACCGCCGAAGTGCGCACGCGGGCGACCGGAACCCCGCCGAGCTTCGCCACCGTCTCCCGGTCCGCGCCGCTGATCAGCTTGTCACGGTCGGCCAGCAGCTCGGCCGCCTGCTCCAGCGCACTGCCGCCGACCAGGTCGTAGACCGCGTCGACCCCCTGCGGTGCGGCGGCCCGGAGCCGGTCCTCGATACCGGGACCAGAGGCGATGTGCACCGCGCCCAGCGACTCCACGAACTCCTTCTTGGCGGCGCTCGCCGTGCCCAGCACCTTCAGGCCCCGGTGAACGGCGATCTGCACCGCCGCCGCCCCCACCCCGCCGCCCGCTCCGGTCACCAGCAGCGTCGCGCCGGCCGGCAGCGCCAGCTGGAGCACCCCGTCGTAGGCGGTGGCCGCCGCGATCGGCAGCGTCGCCGCGTCGGCCCAGGTCAGCTCCTCCGGCTTGGGCGCGGCGAGCGACACCGGCAGCAGGGCGTACTCGGCGTAGGCGCCGCCCACGGTGTTGCCGAACACCTCGTCACCGACCGCGAAGCCCTCGGCCCCGTCGCCAAGCTGCTCCACCACACCGGCGGCCTCGCCGCCGAACACGGCCGGGAGCTCCCCCTCCGGTGCGCCCAGCGGCCGGTAGCCCGTGCGGCGCTTCCAGTCCACCGGGTTCACCCCGGCGGCGCGGACCGCCACCAGCAGCTCGCCCGGACCGGGAACCGGACGCGGCAGGTCGGCGAAGGACTCGACCTCGGGGCCGCCGTGCCGGGAGTAGGTGTAGGCCTTGGCCATGGCATTTCCTCACTTCGTCGCAGATGCGTCGTCCAGCACCATCATCGCCGCCGAGTATTGAGCGCGTACTGCGGCAACATGTCGTGCGCTAGCCTCGGACCGCGGGCGGAGCGGAACGGCGAAGGGCGGTACCCCGGGTGAAGGCCTATGTGATCCACGAGAACCCGGACTGGTACCCGCCGTTCGCCGCCGCCTTCGCGGCCGAGGGCGTGGACCATGAGCCCTGGCTGCTCGGCGCGGGCCTGCTCGACCTGGACGCCGAGCCGCCGCAGGGCGTCTTCTGGTCCAGGATGAGCGCCTCCGCCCACACCCGGGGCCATGGGCTGGCCAAGGACCACACCCGTGCCGTGCTCAGCTGGCTGGAGGCGCACGGCCGCAGGGTGATCAACGGCCGCCGGGTGCTGGAGCTGGAGATGAGCAAGGTCGACCAGCTCACCGCCCTGCGCGCGGCCGGCATCGAGGTCCCCCGCACACTGGCCGTGGTCGGCCGGGACGCGCTGGTGGACGCGGCGACCAGGATGCCCGCGCCCTTCATCGCCAAGCACAACCAGGGCGGCAAGGGGCTCGGGGTCGCCCTCTTCGAGAGCACCGACGCCCTCGTCGACCATCTCGCCGACCCCGGCTACCAGCCGCCCGTGGACGGGATCACCCTGCTCCAGGAGTACCTGGTCGCCGCCGAGCCGCAGATCACCCGGGTCGAGGTGGTGGACGGCGAGGTGGTGTACGCGCTCACCGCCGACACCGCCCGCGGCGGCTTCCAGCTCTGCCCGGCCGACGCCTGCGCCATCGACGGCGACCCGCTCGCACCGAACCAGCCGGCGCCCAGCCTGTTCGCGCTGCGCGAGGGCTTCGACCACCCGGTGCTCAAGCAGTACCTGGACTTCGCCCGCCGGCACGGTATCGAGGTGGCCGGCTTCGAGTTCATCGAGACCACCGACGGCCGCCTGGTCACCTATGACGTCAACACCAACACCAACTACAACCCCGAGGTCGACGCCGCCGCGCCGCGCTCCGGGCCGCAACAGGTGGCCCGCCTGCTGAAGCGACTGATCGCCGAGGAGTCGAGCGACCAGGAGGAGAACCGCTGATGCGCTACGGGTACTGGATGCCGATCTTCGGCGGCTGGCTGCGCAACGTCCCCGACGAGGGGATGTCCGTCGCCTGGCCGTACCTCCGCGACCTCGCCGTCGCCAGCGAGCGCCAGGGCTTCGACCTCACCCTGATCGCCGAACTCAACCTCAACGACATCAAGGGTCACCGCGCCCCCAGCATCGACGCCTGGACCCTGGCCCCCGCCGTCGCCGCGGTCACCACCCAGCTCGAACTCATGCTCGCCGTGCGTCCCAACTACCACCAGCCCGCGCTCACCGCGAAGGCCCTGTCCACCCTGGACACCATCGCCCCCGGCCGGCTGAGCCTGAATGTGGTCTCCTCCTGGTGGAAGGACGAGGCCGCCCAGTACGGCGTCCCCTTCGACGTGCACGACGCCCGGTACTCCCGCACCGACGAATGGCTGGAGGTGCTGCACCGGCTGCTCACCGAGGAGACGGTCACCCACCACGGCGCCCTCTACGACCTGGAGGGCGCGGTGCTGGAACCCAAACCGAGCCGTCGGCCGACCGTCTACATGGGCGGTGAATCCCCCACCGCCAAGGATCTGATCTCCTCCCGCGGCGACGCCTACGTGATGCACGGCGATCCGCCGGAGACCATCGCCGCCAAGATCGCCGACATGCGCGAACGCCGGGCGGCCCGCGGCCTCCCCCCGCTCAGCTTCGGCGTCTCCGGCTATGTGATCTGCCGCGACACCGAGCAGGAGGCGCAGCAGGAGCTGCGCCGGATCCTGGACGTGCGCTCCTCCCCCGAGGCCTACGCCTCCTACCAGGACTTCGTGGAGGGCTCGCATCTGGAGTCCGAGGTCTCGCTGCAGGAGTACAGCGTCTCCAACCGCGGCCTGCGCGCGAATCTGATCGGCACCCCCGAGCAGATCACCGCCAGGATCGACGCCTACGAGCGGGCGGGGGTCGATCTGATGCTGCTTCAGTTCTCGCCCCAACACAGCGAGATGGAACGCTTCGGCCGTGACGTCATCGCCCCGAACCGACCTTGACGGAGTGCCCGTGCCCCTGCGAATGAAGCTGACCGCGATCAACTTCGACTGCGCCGATCCCCAGGCGCTGGCGGCGTTCTACCAACAGGTCACCGACTTCGAGCCCCACCCCGAGTCCGACGGGGAATTCGCCGGGCTGACCCGCGCGGACGGGCTCTTCTTCGGCTTCCAGCGGGTGGACGACTACCGGCCCCCCGAGTGGCCAGGACAGGCCGTGCCGCAGCAGTTCCACCTCGACTTCGCGGTGGACGACCTCGACGAGGCCGAGGCGATGCTGCTGGAGCTGGGCGCGGCCAAACCGGAGTACCAGCCGGACAGCGACCGGTGGCGGGTCCTCCTCGACCCGGCCGGGCATCCCTTCTGCCTGAGCCTGCACTGACGCTCGACCGATTCCCTAAGCGATATACCCATTTGCCTATAAGTGTTAGGCAAATATACGGTGGGTCTTGTCGAAAGGGAGGAAGGTCATGGCACGCGCAGGACTGACCACGGAACGCCTCACCCTGGCCGGAGCCGAACTCGCCGACGAGGTCGGCTTCGACCAGGTGACCTTCTCCGTGCTGGCCAGGCGGTTCGACGTCAAGGTCGCGAGCCTGTACTCGCACCTGAAGAACGCGCAGGACCTCAGGACCAGGATCGCCCTGCTCGCCCTGGAGGAGCTCGCCGACCGGGCCTCCGACGCCCTGGCCGGCCGGGCCGGCAAGGACGCCCTGAGCGCCCTGGCCAATGTCTACCGCGACTACGCCCACGAGCATCCCGGCCGCTACACCGCCGCCCAGCTCAGGCTCGATCCGGAGACCGCGGCCGCCAGCGCCGGCGTCCGGCACGCCCAGATGACCCGGGCGCTGCTGCGCGGCTACGACCTGACCGAGCCGGACCAGACCCACGCGGTCCGGCTGCTGGGCAGCGTCTTCCACGGCTATGTGTCCCTGGAGATGGGCGGGGGTTTCAGCCACAGCGCCCCCGACACCCAGCAGACCTGGCTCCGGACCCTGGACGCCCTGGACGCCCTGCTGCGGAACTGGCCCGCGCCCTGACGCCCCGCCCCCTCCGCTCCGCCCCCTCCCCGAGCCAACCCAACGATCTCGACCGGTAGGCCACACCATGAGCACCCAGCAGCACTGGATCACCACGCCCATCACCTCGGCCATAGTCCGCGGCGCCATCGACCTGCAGCAGACCGAGCACGGCCTGCTGCCGCACCGGCTGCCGGCCTGGGCCCGCGCGCAGAAACACCGACCCGCAGTTGGCCATGGCCGAGGCCCAGCCCTCCGGGGTGCGGCTGGTCTTCCGCAGCCGGGCCACCGCCGTCGAACTGGACACCCTGCCCACCAAGCGCGCCTACGTCGGCTACCCGCCCCGTCCGGACGGGGTCTACGACCTGCTCGTCGACGGCCGCCTTGCCGACCAGGGCAATGTGACCGGTGGCAACACACTGAGCATCGACATGACCGACGGGTCCGCCACGCACCAGTCAGGACCGCCCGGCACCCTCCGCTTCAGCGGCCTGTCGGACGGCCTCAAGGACATCGAGATCTGGCTGCCCCACAACGAGAGCACCGCTCTCGTCGCGCTGCGCACCGACGCCCCGGTCGAGCCCGCGACGGACCACGGCCGCCAGGTGTGGCTGCACCACGGCAGTTCGATCAGCCATGGCTCCGACGCCGCCAGCCCCAGCACCACCTGGCCCACGCTCGCCGCCTCCCTCGGCGGCGTGGAACTGATCAACCTGGGCCTGGGCGGCAGCGCCCTGCTCGACCCGTTCACCGCCCGCACCATGCGGGACACCCCCGCCGATCTGATCAGCCTCAAGATCGGCATCAATCTGGTCAACACCGACCTGATGCGGCTGCGTGCCTTCACCCCGGCGCTCCACGGCTTCCTCGACACCATCCGTGAGGGCCACCCGACCGCACCGCTGCTGGTCGTCTCGCCCATCCTCTGCCCCATCCACGAGGACACCCCGGGCCCCAGCGCCCCGGACCTCAGCAGCGGACAGCTGCGGTTCAAGGCCATGGGCGATCCCGCCGAGCGCGCCGGCGGCAAACTGTCCCTGGTCGTCATCCGGCAGGAGCTGGCCCGGATCGTGCGGCAGCGCGCGGCCGAGGACCCGAACCTGCACTACCTCGACGGCCTCGACCTCTACGGCCCGGACGACACCGCCGAGCTGCCGCTGCCCGACCGGCTCCACCCGGACGCCGCCACCCACCGCCGCATCGGCGAGCGCTTCGCCGCGCTGGCCTTCACCGCCGACGGCCCCTTCCCGACTGCGCCCAGCGCCTGACCACACCGCGCGCGGACGCACAGAACGCGGTTCCGCCGCCGAGCCGAAGCCCGGCGGCGGAACCGCGTCCTGGTGCGTTACCGGTTACCGGTTACTGGTTACTGGTTCCAGATCTGGAACTCGGAGATCTGGGCGGCCGGCCAGCCGGTGTTGGCACTGACATTGACCCGCAGATAACGCTGCGACGTGGCCGGGAAGGTGATGGTGACGGTGTTGTTGCTGGACGGGGTGAAGGTGTAGGTCGCCGAGGCCTTCACGGTGCTGAAGGTCGCTCCGTCGGTCGAGCCGAGCAGGGACAGCGTCTCGTCCCGCGCGCCCCAGCCGACCGGCAGTTGCAGCACCACCCGGCTCAACCGACTGGGACGATCCCAGATCCACCTGCACCCACTGCGGGAAGGCGTTGTTGGCACTCTCCCAGTAGGAGCCCTGGTTGCTGTCGGTCACATTGCCCGACCCGTAGACGTCATTGTGCGAGGACTCACTGGTCGGCCGCCCCGCGGCCAGGTTGGTGCTGCCGGCCGCCGTTCCGGTGCCCGTCAGCGTGACCGTGCTCGGGCTGTTGGTCGCACTGCCGGTGATGGTCAGCGAACCGGTCCTGGCACCCGTGGCGGTCGGCTTGAAGCTGACGCTGACGGTGCAGGAGGCGTTTCGCGGCGATCGCCGTGCCGCAGGTGTTGGTCTGGCTGAAGTCACCCGTCGCGGCGACCGAGGCGACCGAGGCCGCCACCGTCCCGGTGTTGGTGACCGTGACCGCCTGGGCGGCGCTGGTCGTGGCCACCACCTGGCTGCCGAAGCTCAGCGCGGACGGACTGGTCGTCAGCGACGCGGAACCGCCGCCGCCGGCCAGGGCGAACTGCAGGCTGTTGAGGTTCCAGCCACCGTTGTCCTGATTGACCGTCAGCACCTGCTGTCCGGACGGCAGTACCACCTGCGCGGTGGCGGTGGCCCAGGTCTGCCAGCCGCCGGTGGCCGGCAGGTTGACGGCGCCGCTGAGGTTGGTCCCGGCGGCGTTGGAGAGGTGCAGGGCGCCGGTGACCGCGCTCGGCGCGGCGGTCCGCAGGCTGACCGTGTAGGTGCCGGCCGTGGCGACGTTGACGGTGTAGCGGAACCACTGGCCGCCGGAGGTCCAGCCGACGTTGTAGCCGCCGCCGGTGTCCGAGGTGGCCTCCAGGTCGACGCCGTCCCCGCCGTAGCTGTTGCCGCTGCCGTTGACGGAGGCGACGTTGTAGCCGAGGCCCTGGCCGCCGGTGTCGTAGTTCTCGGCCTGGACCAGGCCGGGCACGGCTGCGGCGGTTCCGCCGTACGGTCCTTCCGGGGTGCCGCCGCCGCTCTGCCAGCTGTTGCCGCTCAGCGTGGCGGTGAAGCCGGACGAGTTGTTGACGTACGGCACCATGCCGCTGCTCAGACCGGTGACGGTGTTGCCGGTGATGGTGGCGGAGCCGGTCGGCGCCGGGTAGAACGGCGGCTGGATGACGATGCCGTTGCGCCCGGGCGAGGTGACCGTGTTGTTCTGCAGCAGCGTGTTGGTGGAGGTGGAGAAGCCCACCCCGTCGTACAGTGAGTTGAGCACGGTGTTGTTGGTGACGGTCACATGGTCGACGATGCCCACGTTCTGGCCGTCGCCGCCATTGCCCACCTGCAGCGCCGGCTGGCCCTGGCTGTAGCCGTTGCCGCCGGAGCGGACCACGACATTGCCGTTGACCGTGGCGGTGAGCAGGTCGCTGCCGTTGACGCCGAACCGACCGGCGCCGAGCCCGATGTAGCGGGCGGTGTCGGCGATGTAGTTGTTCTCGACGTCCTGGTTGCTGCCGCCGTAGATGCCGATGCCCTTGCCGCCCCAGGGCGCGATGACGGTGTTGTGGGTCATCGTGATGTGCGACATCGGGGTGTAGTAGGTCTTGTTGCCATTGGAATCGGTGTTGTAGTCCACCGAGTTGATGGCCATGCCGTCGTCACCGGTGCCGCGGACGAAGTTGTTGGTCGCGGTGATGTTGTTGCCGACGGTGTTGTTCAGCGAGACGTTGTTGAGGTTGATGCCGTCCGCCCACACCGCCGTCACCCGGGCGTTCTGGACCGTCCCGCCGGTGCCGGACGCCCAGTAGCCGGATTCGACGTGCTGGCTCCAGATGCTGTCGGCGACCCAGTTGGTCCCGGAGGTGTCCATCGCGCCGCCGCCGCCGTCGACCATCTCCCGGCTGGTGGAGTCGGTGTCGATGTGGAAGTCGTGGACATTGCACGAGGTCAGCTCGAAGGTGGCGGCCAACGGAGTGCTGTTGGGCAGCGGCACGTCGCGGTAGATCGTGCTGTACCACTCGCCCGCGCCGGCGATGGTGATGCCCTGGGCCTTCAGGCCCGTGGTGCCCTTGAGGTAGAAGGTCCCGGCCGGGATCCACAGGATCTTGCCCTGGGTCTGGGCCTGGTTGATGCAGTTCTGGATGGCCGCGGTGCTGTCGACGGCGGCGCTGTCCGCGGACCCGTTGGTCGGGGTGTTGTCGGCCACCGCGCCGCAACTGGCGATGGAGATGGAGTTGGCGGGCTGCACCGCGGGCGGCGGCGGGTTCTCCACGTCGACCACGTCGATGTAGTAGAAACGCGGCGGTGTTGGCGGCGTCCTTCTTCAGCGTGATGGTGCTGCCGGCGGCGATCGGCGCGCCGGTGACGAAGGTGTGCGACTCGTCGAAGAACTCACGGGGGTCGCCGTCGGCCGGGTTCTGGTCGCTGCCGTTGTAGTGGTTGTCGCCGCCCTCGTAGAACCAGCTCTGCCGGGAGTTGAGGTTCAGCGCCTGCCGGAACACCCCGTCGACGTAGAGGTCGAGGGTCGCCGTGGTGCCGCCGCCGGTGGCCGAGTCCGGAATGCTCTCCCGGAGGTTGAGCGCGCTGATCGGCGCACCGGTGCTGTTGGTCCACTGCACGCCCTGGCCGGTGCCGGTGAGCTGCACGTACGCGTGCCCGGACGCTTCCACCGCCGGGCTCGAGTACTGGGTGGTCGGCGCGGCGGTCAGCGACACGGCGGTGGCTCCGCCGCTGAGCGTGCCTGCTTCGGCCTCATAGCTGGTGAACGGGACCGTCGCCCCGGCGGTGGTGGTGGCCGCAGGGGCGGTGGTGGCCGCCGCGGCCGCCGCCCCGGTGAGCGGGACCAGCGCGGATGCGGCGACTAACGCGGTGACGACCAGTCCGGTCCAGGCGCGTGGAGCTGCGTTCGAGCGGTGCCTCATGGGTGTCCCTCCCTGCGAGGTGCGTGCGCAGCGGAAAGCAGCACGCCGCAGGGGAACGTAGCCGCATCGACAGCGGTACGCAAGGCTTTGGCACACTCATGAAAATACTCAACTTGGATAGCGCGGTTCCGGAACCCAACGCAGCCCGCTAGCGCAGCCCGCGAACAGGTCGTCCTCGTGCTCAGGGGTGGGCACCCGGCTGAACTGCCGGACGAAGGACTCCTGGCCGAACATCCGCTGCTGCCCCGCCTCGGGCATCCGCAGCATGAAGATGCTGTCGCCCTGGCTGGCGTGCGCCTCCAGCGCCTTGCGCTTGCGGTCCACCTGGGCCGACACGTCCACCGTGGTGGTGATCAGCTCGTCCGGGGTGCCGAAGTCGTCGGACGGCTCGAAGTCCCCGAGGTCGGCGCCGGTCTCACGCAGGTACGCGAAGAGGCTGGTCATCCCGCTCCGGGAGATCGCGGTGTGGTAGAACTTCGCCGGAATCCCGCTCTTTTCGATCGCCGCCACGGTGATCCGGTTCGCCTGGATGTGGTCCGGGTGGCCGTAGTTGCCGTTCTCGTCATAGGTGACCACGACATCGGGCCGGTAGCGCTCCATCAGCGCGGCGAGCCGGTCGGCCGCCTGGTCCAGCGGGATGTTGGCGAAGGCCTCCGGGCGGGCGTTGGCCTCCCAGCCGACCATGCCCGAGTCGCTGTAGCCCAGCAGTTCCACGTCGGAGATGCCCAGCAGGCCCACCGACTCGGCCAGCTCGGTCAGCCGGAGCGCGCGGACTGCCGCCTCGTCGTGTCCGGGCTCGCCGGGCTTGATGCCGCCGGGCCCGTCCCCCTGCTCCCCGTTGGTGCAGGTGACCAGGACGGTGCGGATGCCCTCGGCCGCGGCATTGGCCAGCACCCCGCCGGTGGACAGCACCTCGTCGTCGGGATGGGCGTGCACGGCCATCAACGTCAGCTGACGATCCATCGGTTGCAGACCTCCGAGAGAGTCCGGGAGAAGCGGTGTGCGAACGGCACCCTCCCACCCTATGCGCTGCGCGCGTCCGGCTCATGACGCCTGGCCTGCCAGGATTTCAGTGCGGGACATGTCACGATTCATGGGTAACCTGACAGCTCAGGCCCCGGCCCAGCGGGACGACGGAACGAGGAACGCGTGTCGGACAGTCAGGACGCCGGCAAGGACGCCAGTCAGGACGCCCAGCCGGCCGCCCCCGAGGCGCTGACCGAGGAACGCAGGCTCCGCCGCGACCTCGGCTTCTGGGGCCTCACCGCGATCGGCTTCTCCAACATCCTCGGCTCCGGCTGGCTGTTCGCCGCGATGTACGCGGCGCAGACGGCCGGCCCGGCCGCGATCCTGGCCTGGCTCGCGGCCGGGCTGCTGTGCGCGCTGGTCGCCCTGGTGATGGTGGAGCTCGGGGTGTCCCGGCCGGAGGGCGGCGGCACCGTACGCTGGCCGCTGTTCGCCAGCGGACGCCTGGTGGGGACGCTGATCGGCTGGTCCACCCTGCTGTCCGTGGGCGGCACCGCCGCCGAGATCAGCGCGATCATGCAGTACGCCGGGCACTACCTCCCATGGGTCTACCACGACGGCAGCCTCACCGGCCGGGGCCTGGCCGTGGCGCTGGCGCTGAGTGCGGTGCTCACCCTGCTCAACTGGTTCGGGGTCAAGCTCTTCGCCCGCTTCAACAACCTGGTGTCGGTCTTCAAGGTGGTCGTCCCGGTGCTCACCGTGGTCGCGCTGTTCGCCTCGGGCTTCCACTCCGGCCGGCTGTCCGACCCGGCCCACGGCGGCTTCGCCCCCTACGGCTACGCCGCGGTGCTCAGCGCGCTGGCCGGCGGCGGCATCGTCTACTCGCTCAACGGCTTCCAGGCCCCGCTGGACTTCTCCGGCGAGGCCCGCAACCCGCGCCGCAGCATGCCGGGTTCGGTCCTGGGCGGCATCGGGCTGGCCCTGGTGCTCTATCTGGCGCTCCAGTTCGCCTTCCTCTACACCGTCCCCGAGCGCCTGCTCGGCCACGGCTGGTCCGGCGTGACCTTCGACTCGCCGTTCGGCCAGCTCGCGCTGATCCTCAACCTGCAGTGGGTGTCCAGCCTGCTCTACGTGGACGCGGTGGTCTCCCCCGGCGGCTCGGCCTACGTCGGGGTGGCGATCGACGCCCGGCACACCTACGCGCTGGCCAAGAACGGCACCCTGCCGCGCTTCTTCATGCGGGTGGGACGCCACGGCATCCCGCACCGGGCCCTACTGCTCAACCTCGCCGTGATCGTGGTCTTCCTGCTGCCGTTCAGCGGCTGGCAGCAGATCGTCAGCGTGATGGGCGACATGTACCTGCTGATCTACGCCGCCTCCGCGGTCGCCGTCTCGGTCTTCCGCGGCCGCTCGGACGGCGGGCTCCGCGGCTGGGTGCCGGGGCTGGTCTGGATCGCGCCGGTCAGCTTCGTGGTGGCCAGCGAGTTCGTCTACTGGTCCGGCTGGCACGATCTGCGGCTGGCGCTGCCGATGGTGCTGATCGGGCTGCTGATCTTCTTCTTCCTCCGCCCCGAGCACTCGCCGGAGCAGCGGTCCGCGCGCCCCTCGCTGCGCGCCGAACTGCTCAGCGGCTCCTGGCTGGTGGTCTATCTGCTGGCACTGACGCTGCTCTCCTGGCTGGGCTCGTTCAAGGGCTCGGACCACCTCCCGGCGCCGTACGACTCGATCACCGTGGCGGCGGTCGCGGCGGCGGTGTTCGTCTGGGCGGTACGGGCCGGCCGGAGCCTGCCCCCGGCGCAGGCCCCCGAGGCCGTTGCCGCGGACAACATGTAAGTGACGAGGGGCATGTTCAGCCCTGACACATGGTGAGTATGCTCAGCATATGTTCGAGCGGAGCCAGCGGAGTGTGAGCCAGCGGTTCGTCGTGCCCACCATGTTCGTCCTCACCCTGTTCCTGGTGGTGATGGACGCCTCCATCACCACCGTGGCGCTGCCGTCCATCGCCGCGCAGTTCCATGTCTCGGCCGCCGCGATCGACGGGGTGGTGGTGGTCTACCCGGTCTGCGTCGGCATGGTGATCCCGGCCTCCGGCTGGCTCGGCGACCGGTTCGGGACCAAGCGGGTGCTGCTGATCGCGATGGTCGCCTTCACCGCCGCGTCCGCGCTCTGCGGCACGGCCGGGTCGCTCGGCGAGCTGGTCGCCTACCGGGGTCTGCAGGGCCTCTCCGGCGGGATGCTCGCCCCGGTGGCGAACGCCATGCTGTTCCGCACCTTCACCACCCAGGAGCGGGTGCGGGTGTCCCGCTTCATGACCGTCCCCCAGCAGATGGCCCCGGCCGTCGCCCCGCTGCTCGGCGGCTTCCTGGTGGACGGCTTCTCCTGGCGCTGGGTCTTCTACGTCAACCTGCCGGTCGGTCTGGCCACCGTCGCCTTCGGCCTGCTCTGCCTCAAGGAGCAGCGGCAGCCCGCCCCCGGCCGCTTCGACCTGCCCGGACTGCTGCTCGCCGCGGCCGGCATGGGCTCGCTGATGTACGGGCTGAGCGAGGGGGCGCAGCGGGGCTGGACGTCCGCGCCGATCCTGGCCGCACTGCTCGCCGGCGCGCTGCTGCTGGCCGCGACGGTCGCCCTGGAGCTGCGGATCGCCGAGCCGATGCTGCGGCTGCGGCTGTTCGGCACCCGGATGTTCCGGGACGCCGGGGTGGTCAACCTGTTCGGGCTGATCCCGTTCCAGGGGGCGATGTTCATGGCCCCGCTGTTCCTGCAGGAGGGACGGGGGTTCAGCGCGGTCGAGTCCGGGTCGAGCACCTTCACCGAGGCGATCGGCGTGCTGGCCATGGTCCAGGTGGTCAGCCGGGTGTACGGCAGGCTGGGCCCGCGCCGGCTGATAGCGGGCGGCCTGCTGTGCGTCGGCCTGGTGCTGGCCGCGATGACCAGTTGCGGGCTGCACACCGACATCTGGACCTTCCGCGGCTACATGTTCCTGCTCGGGGTCGGCATGGGCGCGGTCTTCATGCCCGCGATGGTGGCCACCTTCGCCACCGTGGAGCAGGCGGACGTGGGCCGGGCCTCCACGCTGAACATGGTGCTCCGGCAGATGTCCGGCGGGATGGCCCCGGCCCTGGTGTCCGGCGTGCTGGCGGCCTCGACGCTGCGGCAGTCCGGCTCGGTCGGCACTCCCCCGGTCGGCGCCTACCGGACGGCCTACCTGGTGCTGGCCGTGATCGCGCTGCTGTGCGCCCTCTACACCGCCCTGCGGATGCGCGACGGCGTCAGCGGCGGACGGTGGCGGAACGGCCCTCCCGGCCGCGTCCCGCAGGCACGTGACGCCGACCCGGCGCACCGGCAAACCGGCTGACGTACCGTCAACTGGGGCGAGCCAGCACGCTCGCCAGGTCGTAGCGCACCGGCTCGTCCAGCTGGTCGAAGCCGCAGCTCTCCGGCTCGCGGTCCGGGCGCCAGCGGCGGAACTGGGTGGTGTGCCGGAAGCGGTCGCCCTGCATGTGGTCGTAGGCGACCTCGCAGACCCGCTCGGGCCGCAGCGGGGTCCACTCCAGGTCCTTGCCACTGCTCCAGCGGCTGGGGGCGCCGGGCATCCGGTCGGTGGCGTGCGCCTCCTCGTTCCGCCAGTCGGCCCAGGGGTGCCGCGCCGGGTCGTCCATCCGCAGCGGGGCCAGCTCGGCCATCAGCTCCTCGCGGCGGCGCATCGGGAAGGACGCGCACGCGCCCACATGCTGCAGCCGGCCAGCCGCGTCGTAGAGTCCGAGCAGCAGCGAGCCGATCACCGGGCCGCTCTTGTGCTCGCGGTAGCCGGCCAGCACGCAGTCGGCGGTCCGTTCGTGCTTGACCTTCACCATCAGCCGCTGGTCCGGGCGGTAGAGCAGCTCGGGGGACTTGGCGATGACACCGTCGAGGCCCGCTCCCTCGTAGACGCTGAACCACTCCTGCGCCACCGCGAGGTCCATCGTCGCGGGCGCCACATGCACCGGCCCGGTGACGGCCGCCAGGGCCTGCTCCAGCGCCGGGCGGCGCTCCCGCAGCGGGGTGTCCAGCAGGGCGGAGTCGCCGAGGGCCAGCAGGTCGAAGGCGACGAAGGAGGCCGGGGTGCGCTCGGCCAGCAGCTGGATCCTCGACTCGGCCGGGTGGATCCGCTCCTGCAGCGCGTCGAAGTCCAGCCGGTCGCCGGAGACCAGGATGATCTCGCCGTCCACCACGCAGCGGTCCGGCAGCTGCTCCAGCAGCGCCCGCACCAGCTCGGGGAAGTAGCGGGTGAGCGGCTTGCCGGTGCGGCTGCCGATCACGATCTCCGGCCCGTCCCGGTGCACGATGGCGCGGAACCCGTCCCATTTGGCCTCGTACTGCAGGCCGGGCGGAATGGCCGCCGCGGCCTTCGCCAGCATCGGCTTGACCGGCGGCATCACAGGAAGGTCCATGATCCGATTGTCGGACGGCCCCCCGCCCGCCGCCTCCCGGAGGCGCGGGCCCGGGCGGGGTTCTAGCGTGAGGTCATGGCAGAGCCACTGGAACTGCAGGTCGGCGAGCGAACCGTACGGGTGACGCACCCGGAGAAGGTGTACTTCCCGGAGCGCGGTCTCACCAAGCGCGACCTGGCCGAGTACTACCTGGCGGTCGGCGAGGGCGCCCTGCGCGCGCTGCGGGACCGGCCGACCACCCTGGAGCGCTACCCGGACGGCGTCACCGGCTCCTCGTTCTTCCAGAAGCGGGCGCCGAAGGAGCTCCCGGACTGGATCCCGACGGCCAGGATCACCTTCCCCAGCGGGCGCTTCGCCGACGAGACCTGCCCGACCGAGGTCGCGGCGCTGGTCTGGGCCGCCAACCGCGGCTGCCTGACCTTCCACCCCTGGCCGGTGCGCAGCGCCGACACCGACCGCCCCGACGAGCTGCGGATCGACCTCGACCCCCAGCCCGGCACCGGATTCGCCGAGGCCGTCACCGCCGCGACCGAGCTCCGGGAGGTGCTGGCCGAGGCCGGGCTGCGCGGCTGGCCGAAGACCTCCGGCGGACGGGGCCTGCATGTGTTCGTGCCGATCGAGCCCCGCTGGACCTTCGTCGAGGTGCGCCGGGCGACCATCGCGCTGGCCCGTGAGCTGGAGCGGCGCCGGCCGCAGCAGGTGACCACGGCCTGGTGGAAGGAGGAGCGCGGGGAGAAGATCTTCGTCGACTACAACCAGATGGCCCGGGACCGCACCATGGCCTCGGCCTACTCGGTCCGACCCTTTCCGCACGCCCCGGTCTCCGCGCCGCTGCGCTGGGAGGAGTTGGAGAGCGTCGAACCGCGGGACTTCGACCTGGTCTCGATGCCGGCCCGCTACGCCGAGGTCGGCGACCTGCACGCGGAGCTGGACCAGCACGCCTTCGACCTCACCCCCGCCCTGGAACTCGCCGACCGCGACCAGCGGGACCACGGCCTCGGCGACCTCCCCTACCCGCCGGACCACCCGAAGATGGCCGGCGAACCCAAACGGGTCCAACCGAGCCGCGCCAAGGCCAAGCCCGAGCCCGACGCTGAGCTTGACCCCGAGGCCTGAGCGCCTCGACGACCCTAGGGCGTGGGGGTGCCGGTGGAGCTCGGGGTGCCGGCGCCGGTCGCGGTACCGTTGGGGCTGGGGCTGGGGCTCGGGGTGGCCTCGGTGAGGGCCTGTTGGTCGGCGAGGGCGATGGCCAGTTCGCCGGCCGCGTTGGGGTGCAGCGGGGCGTCGGCGTCCAGGCCCTGGACGAAGGACTGGTCGCTGCAGAGCTGGTGCCCCTCGAAGTGCTGGGCCACGTCGGTGAAGTCGAAGGTCCGCGCGCCCTGGCGGAGCACGGTGTTGAGGCCGTCCAGCCGGGACTGCAGGATCTTGGCCTTGGCCGCGGTGATGCCCTGCGGCTTGAGGCAGTCGACGTCCTCGCCGAAGGGGTTGTAGTACTCGTTGATCAGCACCCGGGGGTGCTGCGGCAGCGCGGCCAGGTCGCCGAGCAACTCGTAGTAGTCGGTGGCGAACCCGGCGATCTGCTGCTGGAAGTAGGCGGTGGAGGCCCGGTCGTCGCAGGCGTCCGCGGCCGCGCACAGCGCGGTCAGCGCGGACCAGTGGATGTCGTTGGCGCCGATGCTGACGATGACCACCGACGCCTTGGAGGCCTGCGCGGCCACCGAGAGCTGCGACGGCGCCTGGACGGTCCCCAGCTGCTGCGGGTCCACCAGCCCGTCGCGGATGGTGGCGCTGCTGCAGGCCAGATTGAGCGTGTTCCAGTGGTTCACCGTGCTCAGGTCGACCGCGTAGGAGTCCCGGCTGCGGCCGCAGGCCTTGTCCAGGGCACTGGGTGGGCCACCAGCGGGTTGCCGATCGCGGCCGCGGTGGAGTCGCCGATCACCACCGCCTGGACTCCGCCGAGGGCGGGTCCGCCGGGCGTGGGCGCAGCGGCCGGGCTCTCCCCGACCAGGTCCGCGACGCTGCGCACCTGCCGCAGCGCCTTGGGGGTCGAGGAGGCCAGCAGATAGACGCCGACCGCGTTCAGGGCGCAGACCGCGACCACCGCCGCGGCCAGGATCCGGAACATCGCGGCGCGGCTGGAGCGGGCGATCCCGGCGATGGCGACCGCCATCAGTGCCGCGAAGCCGACCGCGATCAGGGACTCCCACAGCAGGTAGCGGGTCCAGCCGGAGGTGAGCGCCCGGCTGAGGCCGGCCTCCACCTCCCCCTGCTGCCCCGGCTTGGTGATGGTGTTCGCCTGGGCGTTCAGCGAGATGTGAGTGAGCCTCAGCCGCGGCCGGATGGGTCCGTCGAACCGCGGCCGGGTCGGAATGACCTGGCCGAACAGGTCCAACTCCCCTGGCCCGGACGGGCTCAGGCTCGGTGAAGCGGCCCCCACCTGCACACTCTGCCCGATCGCGGACACCGACTGCAGCGGGGTGACCCGCACCGACAGCCAGACCGAAAGGCCCGCGACGACCAGCAGCACCAGGAGGGCGGACACCGCTGACAGCAGCCGACGCAGCCACAGACGCACGAACACTCCCCCTTGTTCAGTCGGGCCGACGGTCCGGCGATTCGAATGTCTACAAGGAGGTAGACGACAATCAGCACCGTCCCCACCCCACCCCACCGTACGGTGCGCTCGGACCGGAGGGTTGCCATGCGCCTGCGCTTCTGGCTTGCCGCCACGGCGTTCACGCTGCTGGCCGCGCTCGTCACCGTGGTGGCCCTCCGCCACGGGACGCCCTTCGGGCTGGACGCCTCAGTGCACCGCTGGGCGCTGCAGCGGCGCACCACCGGCTGGACCGACGCCGCGATCGGCGTGACGACCACCGGCACCGGCGCGCCGGCCTACGCCCTGGCGGCCCTGGCCGGGGCGATCGCCACCGGCAGCCTGGCCTGGTGCTGGCGCGGCGCGCTGGTCGGCGTCGTCGCCCTGGCCCTGGCCGAGGCGCTGCGGCTGAGCCTCGCCACCGCGCTGAGCCGGCCACGTCCGCCGCGGCCGGACTGGGCCGCCCGGGCCGGAGGCGCCGCGATGCCCTCCGGGCACGCCACCACCTCGGCGCTGATCGCCGTCGGCCTGGCCGCGGCCCTGCTCGGCCACTGCCGCGGCCGGCCGGCCCGACTGGCCGTCTGCGTGCTACCGGCCCTGTGGGCGGGCTCCGTCGGGGCGAGCCGGGTCTATCTGGGCGTGCACTGGCCCACCGACGTGCTGGCCGGCTGGCTGCTGGCGGGCGCGCTCAGCTGCGCGCTGCTGCCGCCGCTGGCCGCCCTGCTGCGGCGGGTGGGCCGCGATCAGCCGCCCGTGGACCCAGCGGCTGACTGAGGGAGCCTCAGGCGTCCCATGCCTCGTCGGTGCCGTCGTCCAGTGCCTGGTCCTCCGCCGCTTCGTCCGACGGAGCCGCGGCCGGTACGGCCCGGCGGCTGACCACCGCGGTCGCCGCGGCGGCGCTCAGCGCGAAGGCGAGCAGCACCGTGGTCGGACGGTCCAGGCGGTGCCGGGTCAGGTGGTCGAGGGAGTAGCGGCCGGGTCCGGCCAGGCCGATGCTCGCGGCGACGAAGCCGAGGAAGGCCGGGTACTCGTAGCCCCCGGTGTGGTTGAAGAAGCCGGCCGGCGCGTGCACCGAGACCGCGCCCGCCATCGCGCCCGCGGCCGCCGCCCCCCGCCGGGGTGGCCAGGCCGAGGGCGAGCAGCGCGCCGCCGCCCGCCTCGCCGAGCCCGGCCGCGATGGCGCTCTGCCTGCCGGGGGTGAAGCCCATCTTCTCCATGCCCTTGGCGGTGCCCTCCAGACCGCCGCCGCCGAACCAGCCGAGCAGCTTCTGCGAGCCGTGCGCGAACAGCACGCCGCCGACGCCGAGCCGCAGCGTCAGCAGTCCGAGGTCCTTGCGGTGAAGACAGGGCATGGCATGCGGCCTTTCGCTGGGGACAGCAACAGCACCCAGTCTGCTGCGGATCCCCCGCGTTCGCGCGCTAGGCCTGAGCGGTCTGCGCGGCCTGAGCCCCGGTCAGTTCGCCGGCGTCGAGCGGCTTGGCCAGGCAGACGCTCATCGGGTGCTCCCGGTAGATGCCGAACTTCACCGTCGGGAGGTAGCCCTCGGAGGCGTAGAGCGCCAGCGCCTCGGGCTGCTCGGTGCCGGTCTCCAGCACGACCCGCAGCCGCCCGGCGCTCCTGGCCTCCTGCTCCAGGAAGCGCAGCATCCGCCGGGCCAGGCCGCGTCCCCGCGCCGAGGGCACGGTGTACATCCGCTTCAGCTCGGCGTCGCCGTCGGCCAGGCCGGTCTCACCGGCCTCGCGGGCCCGCCAGGCGCCGGTGCCGACGGCGCGGCCGTCCTCGTCGTAGACGACGGCGAAGAGGCCGCGCGGCAGGTCGAACTCGGCCGGGTCGACCGGGGTGATGTCGGGATCGCCGTAGCGCCGGACGTACTCCTCCTGGACCTCGGCAATGAGGCGCTGTGCGTCGGGGTGGGCATAGCCCACGACTCGAATATCCATCCGAGGAGCTTAAGCCGTGCCCGGCGCCGCAATGAAATGGACTGGATGAGCGCCGGGCCTCAGTAGGAGCCGAACCGTTTCACCAGCTCGGTGCGCCCGAACATCTCCGCCGTCAGCGCCGCCGAGGGCTGCCCGGCGTGCGGGTCGGCGCCGCCGGCCAGCAGCGCCTCGATCACCGCGTCCTCGCCCTTGAACACCGCCCCGGCCAGCGGCGTCTGCCCCCGGTCGTTGATCCGGTTGGCGTCGGCGCCGCGCTCCAGGAGGGTGCGGACGGCGTCGGCATGGCCGTGGTACGCGGCCAGCATCACCAGCGAGTCGCCGCGGTCGTTGCAGAGGTCCGCGGGCGCGCCCGCGTCCACATAGGCGGCCAGCGCGGGTGCGTCCCCGGCCCGTGCCGCGTCGAAGACCCGCCCCGCCAGCTCGACCAGTTCGGGGTCAACCGGCTCACTCATCGCCCACCACTCCTCAACGTCCATTCGATTCCCGCACGCCCGTACGACCGCGCGAGCCACGCCAGTGTGACGGGTTCACGTCCCGTTACTCACCCCGGCGCGCATGCCGTCCCAGCATGCGGTCACCACGGCCGACCAGGGCACCCGTACGGGCGAACGTGCCGCGCGCCGCGCGCGACCGGGCCGTACCGACGGACACGATCGCCTTGACTGCGGCTTGGTTGCGGCTTTAACGGAAAAACCACCCGTTTGCGCCTATCCGTTTTCTGTCACTTTTTGTCACTATATAGGGACATTCTGTTATCACCTGCTGATCCGTCGATACCAACCTCGTCCGTCAAGGCGTCATCCCCGCGCCTGTCCCCACCACATCGAGGAGCTCCACGTGATTCTCTCCATCTCCGGAGTCGTCCTGCTCGGCGTCATCGCCTTCCTCTTCTTCCGCAAGGACGGGATGAAGATCTCGCACGCGCTGGTCTGCGCCCTGTTCGGCTTCTACCTGGCCGGCACCGCGATCGCCCCGAGCATCACGGCCGGCGGCGCCAGCCTGGCCGGCCTCCTCAGCGGGCATCAAGTTCTGAGCCCACCCGCCGTGACCGCGCCCCGCCACGCCGGCCGTGCCAGCCACGCCCGCTGCGCTCGCCATGCCCGCTGTGCTCGCCATGCCCGCCGTGCCGCCCTTCGCCGGAGAGAACGATGACCCTGACCCAGCACCTCTCCCGCGGACGCGATATCGCGCGCACCGCGGGCGACCACGCCGCCGACATGTTCGGGCCGCTGCTCACCATCGGCCGCGGCCTGCGGTCGCACGGCCGCTGGACCGTGAAGTGGTGGGGCGGTCTGCCCAAGGACCGTCGCGGCCCGGCCCTGCTGCTGGCCGTCGCGGTGATCGCCGCCGTCGCCCTGCTCCCCTACGGCCCGCTGCTGGCGCTGCTGAGCCTGATGGGGAGCGCCGCCTGGGCCGGACGGGACCGCTCGCCGGCCCCCGACCCGGCCCCGGACACCAGCCAGCTCAAGCTGAACGCGATCTACACCGCGCTCACCCCGTACCTGGTGCACGACTCCGACCCGGCCCCGCTCTACAGCCACGGCGGCGACTTCAAGGACGCCTTCGGCAGCTGGGAGTTCGACCCTGAGGGCCGGCTCAGCTCGCTGGAACTGCGCTACCCGGCGTACTTCACCGACACCGAGCCGCATGCCAGGGCCCGGATCGAGAACGTGATCCACAGCAAGGCGGGGCGCACCCGCGAGTACCGCTTCACCTGGGACGAGGAGACCAACCACCTCCAGGTCGCGGTGCTCACCCCGCTGCCCACCGACATCCTGGCGCAGCCCTATGTCACCGCCCAGGGCGAGGTGGTGCTCGGGTTCACCGACACCACCAGCACCAACCGGATGATCCCGGTCCGTCAGGGCGCCGGCACCACCCACCAGCCGCCGGTGCTGTGGCGCACCGGACCCCGGGCCGGCGAGCCGCACCTGCTGGCGCTGGGCACCCACGGCCAGGGCACCTCCACCCTGCTGCGCTCACTCGCGCTGCAGGCGCTGGTGCACGGCGACATCGTGGTGATCGACGGCGCGGGCACCGGCGAGCACGCCTGCCTGGTCGGCCGTCCCGGCGTGCACACCGTGGAGACCAGCCTGCACGGCGCGCTGGCCGCGCTGGAGTGGGCGGTGAACGAGACCCACCGCCGGATGGACGCCCACAACCTGGCCAAGCGCACCGGCGGCACTCCCCCGGCCGACACCGTCCGGCCGCTGTGGCTGCTGCTGGACCACCCGGCCGAGCTGAGCGAACTGGCCCAGGCGGAGGGCCGCACCGACCCGCAGGACCTGCTGGAGGTCCCGCTCCGGCACGGCCGCACCGCCCACATCACCGTGGTGGTCGCCGACCACCTGGACGCGCTGCGCGGATCAAGCCGGACGGTCCGCTCGGCCGCCAGGGCCCGGGTCGTCCTCGGCCCGCTGGACCCGGACCTCGCCCCGGACGCGCTGGGCGCGGCGCTGGACATCACCCCGTCCAGCCACACCCCGCCCGGCCGCGGCTACGCCAGGCTCGGCGTCCACCCGCCGGTCCGGCTCCAGGTCCCGGCCGCGCCGGACCCGCTGGACGAGGAGACCCCGGCGGACCAGCGGGACGCGGTGATCGCGCTGCTCCCGCACTCCGACAGCCGCACCGAGGCCCCGGCCGGGGCGCTGTCGCTGTCGCTGGCCAAGAATCCGCCGCCGATCCCGCCCGGTCCTGACCCGGATCGAGCGGACCTGGCGGAGCGTCCGGAGGAGCGCACCGGGGAGATCACCAAGCCCATCACCACTGCGTTGCAACTGCCCTGACGGAGCGTCATCGCACTACCTGGGGCCCCCGGCCGTCCCGCCGGGGGCTCCTCGCCGTCCAAGTCCCGGACCGCCGCCTCTTGACGGCTGGGCCTGGCACGGGCTCAATAGTGCGCCAATGGACCACTCCCATACCATTGAGCGGTCCGCACCCGATGAGAGGTGCGCATGTCCTCAGAGCACGCCCCGTCCGACGCCCCCGTCTCCCCCCAACCCGAGCGCAGCGCCGACGAGCAGCGGCTGCACGAACTCGGCTACGCCCAGGAGCTGTCCCGGACCATGTCCGGGTTCTCCAACTTCGCCGTCTCCTTCACCATCATCTCCGGCTGTCTGACCCTCTACGGGTACGGCATGAACACCGGCGGCCCGGTCCTGATCGTCTGGGGCTGGCCCTTCGTCGGCCTGATGACCCTGCTGGTCGGGCTGTCGATGGCCGAGGTCTGTTCGAGCTTCCCGACCGCCGGAGGTCTCTACTACTGGGCCGCCAAGCTGGCGCCGGGCCGCAGCGGACCCGTGGTCAGCTGGTTCACCGGCTGGTTCAACTTCGTCGGACAGGTCGCGGTCACCGCCGGCATCGACTTCGGCGCGGCCCAGTTCCTCAACGCCCTGCTGGACATCCAGGGTGGTTCAGCGCCACTCCCGGCCACACCGTGATCCTGTTCGGGCTGATCCTGCTGCTGCACGGTGCCCTCAACACCTTCGGGGTGCGGCTGGTCGCCATGCTCAACAACATCAGCGTCTGGTGGCACATCGTCGGTGTGGTGGTGATCGTCGGTGCGCTCGCCATCGCCCCTCGCACCACCAGTCCGCGTCCTTCGTCTTCACCCACTTCGCCAACACCACCGGCTGGCACAGCACCCTGTACGTGGCCGCGCTGGGCCTGCTGCTGGCGCAGTACACCTTCACCGGGTACGACGCCTCCGCGCACATGACCGAGGAGACCCACGACGCGGCCCGCTCCGGACCGCGCGGCATCGTGATGTCCATCGTGGTCTCGCTGGTGGCGGGCTGGGTGCTGCTGATCGGCATCACCTTCGCCATCCAAAGCTACAGCGGCGAGTTGGGCAGCGCCACCGGCGTCCCGCCCGCGCAGATCTTCATCGACGCGGTCGGCGCCACCGGCGGCAAACTGCTGCTGCTGGTGGTGAATCGGCGCCCAGTTGTTCTGCGGGATGAGCTCGGTCACCGCCAACTCCCGCATGATCTACGCCTTCTCCCGGGACGGCGCGCTGCCGGGGTCGGCGCTCTGGCACCGCATCAACTCCCGCACCCGCACGCCCACCAACGCGGTCTGGCTGGCGGCGGGCGGGGCCTTCGTGCTCGGCCTGCCGTATCTGTGGAACTCCACCGCTTATGCGGCGGTCACCTCCATCGCCGTCATCGGCCTCTACATCGCCTATGTGATCCCACCTTCCTGCGGCTGCTCCAGGGCGAGAGCTTTCGTCCGCGGCCCTGGCACCTGGGCCGCTGGAGCCGGCCGGTCGGCGTGCTCGCGGTGGTCTGGGTGGTGGTGATCACCGTGGCTGTTCATGCTCCCGCAGGTCAGCCCGGTCACCGCCAAGTCCTTCAACTACGCCCCGATCGCCGTGGTGGTGGTGATCGGCTTCGCCGGCATCTGGTGGCTCGCCTCGGCGCACACCTGGTTCACCGGCCCCAAGGTCCAGGGCACGGCGGAGGAACTCGCCGCCGTCGAACGCGACCTCGGCACCATCTGAACCGACCGCTTCCGGTGCGGGCGCCCGCTTCCCGTGGGCGCCCGCACCGGAGCGGAGCCCGCTGGGGCGGGGCGGGGGCTCGCACCGGGGCGGGGGCCTGTGCCGACGCGGGGCCCGCACCGGACGCGGGATGCCCGCACCGCGGGCAGGAGTTGAATCACCAGGGCTGGGCAGACGCTGGCCACGGAACCGTCCGCCTGCCTACCTGAGGGAGCCTCAGATGCCGCTCCGTTTTCACAAATCCTTCAAGATCTTCCCCGGCGTGCGCCTGAACATCAACGGACACTCGATGTCGCTCTCCACCGGCGTCGGCCGCGAGCATATGACCGTCAACACCAAGGGTCAGCGCACCAGCAGCGTCGACCTCCCCGGCCCCTTCTCCTGGCGCCGCACCAGCACCCGCCGCAGCCGCAACGACCGCTGACCAGGCCCACCGGTTCCTGACGCAAACGGCAGCCACCACAGCGAAGCCCAGCACCTGACCTGCCCCCTGGTGCTGGGCTTCGCCGCGCCGGCCGCCGTAGGGCGCAGCCCGCCGCCGAGAGTCATCCGAGCGCACCCGTCCCGGCTCGTGCCACCACAGCCAGGGCCAGAGCCCACGGATAGGCCCTCGGATCACCCTGCCCCGGCAGGTTCGGCACGAAGCCGCCCTCGCCCAGCAGCACCTGCACGCCGGCACCGCGAAGGTCCGCGACGCTGCGGTCGAACTGGGGGTGGCTGACAAAGGCGGCGTTGACACACGGCAATCGTCACCAGCGGGATGCCCTTCCCGATCGCCTCCGCCGCGACCCCGACGACGAACGAGGTCGTCAGCCCCAGCGCCCAGGAGTTGATCGTGTTGAACGTCGCCGGAGCCAGCAGGACGGCCGTCGCCGCAGGCCACACGTCCGGCTGTCCGGGCAGCTTGTAGGTGCTGCGGACCGGGTGCCCGGTCAGCGCCTCCAGGGCCGGAAGGTCGCCCTCCAGCCAAGCCGCAGCGGTCGGTGTCAGCCCGAGGCAGACGTCCCACCCGTCCGCCTGGGCCCGCTCCACGACGGAGGCGACGTCGAAGACCGGCGGTGCGGCGGAGCCAAAGAGGTACAGCACACGATCAGCAGCCATACCGGCCACCCAACCCCAGGCCGGCGCAACCACGCAAACCGCCCCCGAGCCCGCGGCCCAGACCTCAGCTTCGCCGAGCCAGCCGGTACGGTCCGAGGTAGTAGGACAGGGCCGCCAGGGAAGGGCCGTCGGCGATCTCGCCGCCCAGGGCCAGCTTCACCACGTCGTCCTCGCTCACCCACTCGACCCGCGTCGACTCGCTCGCGTCCTTCGGAGCGCCGGTGTATGTGCAGTCCGTCAGGTGGAAGCAGTGGAAGTGCATGGTGGAGATCCCCGCGAGAGCGTCGTACTCCATCAGCGGCACCGACTTCCCCGGCCGCCAGCCGGTCTCCTCCTCGACCTCCCGGCGGATCGCCGCAGCCGGGTCCTCCCCCGGCTCGGTCCACCCCGCCGGTACCTCCCAGCCCCACCGGTCGGTGATGAAGCGGTGCCGCCACAGGAGCAGGAACCGGCCCTGGTCGTCAGTGACCACCGACGTGGTTGAAGCGCGGGGCATCGTCAGTACGTGGTGGTCGACTCTGCCGACGCCTGGAATCTCGACGTCGTCCAGCCACACGTTGACGTAGTCGCTGCCGTAGACAAGGCGGCGTCCATGGCTCACCCAGCGCACCTGCCTAGTCCTCTCAGTCGCGGATCCGTGCCTGCGACTCTCTCACGCGCCCGGTCAATTCCAGTACCCCTGATGCCGCGCGCCACGGCTGGAGGCTGCGCTGCAGGGCCTGGGCTCGGATGACCGTGGGCTGGACGATGCTGCCGTCGACCATGTCGAGCGCAGCATGCCCCAGGTGACAGGCCTCTTCAATCTCGCCCTGCCCGATGCGGCATTCTGCAAGGTCGAACATCAGGAGCGCACGACCCTTGACGTCATCGCGGGCCCGATGGCTGAGGGCGCTCCCCAGGAGACCCGCGGCGCTGTCGTACTCCCCAAGGAGCACATGCGTGGTACCGGAGATGCCCTCCAGCCGCGCTGCGTCGAAGAAGTCGATACCCCCGATATCACCGCCGAAAGCGAGTTGCTCCTCGGCGCGGTCCCGTGCGGCCAGGGCCTGCGACTGTTGGCCCTGGGCGGCATGGGCGCGGGCCAGACTCGCACTGATCCATGCCCGGCGGCGGGGTGGCGCACTGATGGCGAGGCGGTCGGCGCGGCCGAGAGTTTCCACAGCCTGCTCGGTGCGGCGGGTGCTGTACAGGCTGATGCTCTGCATCGTCAGGAGCCATGCGGTCAGGCCGTCGTCATCGACCTCTGCGGCGGCGATCTGCCCGAGGTGGATCAGGGCGCTGGACTGGCCGGCGTCGCCGGTGTCCAGGAACGCCAACCCGAGAAGCCCGCACAGGACGCCGAGGAGCTGGACGCATCGGCGCCGTGCGGTGACGGACTGGGGGTGGCCAACGAACTCGTGAACCTTGGCCATTTGCCGGGTCATCGCCGGGATCAGCTGAAGTGGCGGGGTCGACGGGTACAGCATGGCGTTCCGGAGGACGGCCGCTTCGAGATGGAGGAGCACTTCGGGACTGGCGGCGGAGCGGGTGAGGGTGTCGAGGATGTCCCACGTCTCGACGCTCACCGAGGTGCCGGCCTGCGGGACGGCTTGAGAGTCAGGCTCCCATGCCCGCCCGGCGAGGCCGAGGAGGTGTCCGGGGATGTGGAGGCCGTCGGCGATGCGCTCGATGACGTCCATGTTGGTGATGACCCGGCTGCCGCTCATGTACTCGGTGACGGCGACTGGTGGTCAGGCGGGCAATGCGGGCCGGATAGATCCCGGCGCGGATCTTCAGGAGGAGGAAGACGTCGCCGATGCGACGTTCCTGGCAGGCTGCTACGAACCCAGGGTCGTTGAGGAGATGGGCAGGTAGGGATGTGGGTGGGGTCATGCCCTGCTCCCGAGCTGTCGGGTCTACACGGTGGGTTACGAGGCTACCGGCGACCGAGGGGGACATGGTGGGTACTCACGGTGGCCCTGATGCTGACCGGCCAGGATGCCGACGCTGTGTACATGCCTCAACTTTCCGCGCCGTGTGGCGACGCACCCGCCTACACCGACGACCAGCTCCACGAGCGGGCATGCATCGTCTGCGGCGACGATCAGGTCCCGCTCCACCCAGCCGGGCACGTCACCACCGAGGACCGTCCCGGGCACCCGTTGGTCTGGGCTATCGCGGCCTGCTCGGGCCACACCGGGAGCCGATCGTGACCGCCCCGACCGACGCCCCGGCGCCGCGGCCGTCTGGCTACCTGCAGCCCGAGTGCTCTGTCGGCCGTACCGACCCCACGTTCCGCCACGGCTGCCCGGCCTGCCCGTACCCCGGCTTCCGGCACCCGGTCCTCGGCTGGCAGGAACGCCCCTGCGCCTGCACCCACCACACTGCGGAGGCCACGAAGTGAGCGCCGACGAGGAGCCGACCGGGACCGCGCCCGGGTACTGCCGACGCTGCGGAGCCTGGGGTCCGGCCAAACGGCTCGTCGCTGAGATCCACGGGGACTGCAGGGCCGGCGGAACCGTCGTGGAATGCACAGGCCCGTGCAAGCGCCGGATCCCGGCGAGCCCGCCGGCGCGGACGTACTCCCGCTGAACTGTGGTCAGTAGTAGCCCTTCTTGCCGTCCAGGAGTTCGCGGATGGCGTCCAGGTGGCCGATGTGGCGGGCGGTCTCCTCGAGCATGTGGAGCAGCATCCAGCGCAGGCTGCCCGCGGCGGAGCGGAAGTCGGGGTGGCGGCCCGCCTCGTCCAGGGCGTGGGCTGCCACGATCTTGTTGGAGACCGCGCACTGCTGCTGGTACTCCGCCAGGAGCTGGGCGAGCGGGATTCCGTCGACCATCATGTCGGCGTCCTCGGGGCCATCGTCGAACTGCGGGCCCTCGGCCGGGCCGCCCAGGAACAGCACCTCGAACCAGCAGTGCTCGACCCAGCGCAGATGCGAGACCACGCCCGCCATCGTCATGTACGGGGAGTCCGGCAGGGTGGCGCGATGGGCGTCCTGCTCGGACAGCCCCTCGCACTTTCCAGCTGACGATCGCACGCTGCATGTCGAGCCAGCCGACCAGTTGCGTGCGCTCGTCGGCGGTGAACGGGGGACGGTCACGGGGAAGAGTCATGGCCGCTGACCGTACCTGAATGCCATGTCGTCAGCACCTGGATTATGCGGGCGAATCCATGGGGCGGGCCGGGGTAGGGGCTCGGCAGAGGCGATGGAGGCTTCCGTCGTCCGCACCCCTGTCGAAAGAGGTTCCCCATGCTTGGAATAGCTGCCGCTGTGGCGTTCGGCGTGGCCTTCGTGATCAACGCGGCCAACATCGCTGTGGACAGAGTCTTCTCGCCGACAAGTCTGATGCTGCTCGGCCTGACCCTGCTCGCCCTGCACCTCTCCGGAGTCGGCACCACGACCTACACCCCGCGTCGCCGCACCCGCCGCTGAGCAGAGGGAACCCAGCCGTCCGGCCCGCACAGTGCTCCGTGCGGGCCGGACGGCTGTCTACGTCTACCCACCCGCCAGCTCCGCGGCCACCGCGTCCGCGCCGAGGCCGATCATCCAGGTCAGCGGGGCGCCGGGGAGGAAGCGTTGGAGTTCGCGGTCCAGCTCGGCCTTGGCCGCCTCGTCCAGCGCGGGACGGCCGTCGGCGAGGCGGCGGACCACCTCCCGGTAGAACAGCAGGTACTGCCGCTGGGCGGCGAACAACTCGGGCCCGGCCGGCACCCCGTGGCCAGGGAACAGCCGGGTGGCCTCCGCCAGTTCGACGGCGAGGGCGTCCAACGCCTCCAACCACAGCCCGCTGTGGCCGTCCGCCGTGTACGAGTGGACGTGGTGGAAGGCGAGGTCGCCGATGAAGGCGACCGTCCGGCCGCCGCTCGGCCGGACCAGGAAGAAGCTGTCGGCATGGCTCTCGGCCGGTCCGACCTCCCGCGCGGTGTACGTCGCGCCGTCGATCCCGACCTGCTCCTTGTCGGCCAGTTCCACCGTCGGGTACCCGGTCACCGCGGGCCACTCCGGGCCGTAGACCGGCCCCCACTGGGCCCGTTTGGCGTCGGCGATCCGACGGATCGTCCGGGCCACTCCCCCGGTCGCGTAGACTGGGACGTCGCTGTCCCCGACCAGGGCGTGCACCCCGTTGAAGTGGTCCGGGTGGGCGTGGGTGACGAACACCGCCAGCAGCGGCTTCCGCAGCGCCCGCAGCCGGGCGCCGAGCGCCGCGATGTCGGAGTTGAGCAGGCTGGTGTCGATCACGACGACACCCCTCGGACCTTCCAGCAGATAGGAGTTGACGCTCAGTCCGGTTTCGGCGGCGGTGTGGGTGTGCAGGGCGAGCAGGTCGGACAACGGCTCGGACATGATGGAGTTCCCCGGTTCCGTGACATGGCTGGAGTGCTGGTGCCAGCGACCGTAGGACCGGTACCGTCCACCAGGGAAGTACGTACTTTCTGGTGCCTATACCCGCGAGAAGGCGTCCGTGGAACCTGACGTGTTCGACCCGAACTGCGGCTCACGCGAAGTGCTGGACCTGATCGCCGACAAGTGGAGCGCGCTCATCCTGTACGCCCTGCTGGACCGCACCCTGCGCCACGCGCAGTTGCAGCGCGCGGTCGGCGGCATCAGCCAGAAGGTGCTCACCCAGACCCTGCGCACCCTGGAGGCCGAGGGGATCGTCCGGCGGGTCGCGTTCCCGGTGGTGCCCCCGCATGTCGAGTACTCGCTCACCCCGCTGGGGGCATCGCTGTCGCCGCTGCTGGTCGAGGTGTGCCGCTGGGCGGAGGACCACCTCGCCGAGGTGCGCGCGGCCCGCGACGCCCCCGCCGCAACGCAGTCGGCCGACAACCCGGGGCGCAACCCGCGCCGCAACCCGCGCCTCCACCCGGGCCTGGACCCCAGCCGCCGGGCCGGCTGAGATCAGCAGCCCCTCGAACCTCCCGGCGCACTCCCCGGGGATGCATACTTCTGCCCGTGACCAGCCGACGCCTTCCGCGCCACCCGTTCCTGGACCACCCGGGGCCGCTCGCCTTCGCCCATCGCGGCGGGGACCTCGGCGGCCCGGAGAACTCCATGGCGGCGTTCACCCGTGCGGTCGCGCTCGGCTACCGGTACCTGGAGACGGACGTCCAGGCCACCTCGGACGGCGTCCTGGTCGCCTTCCACGACACCCGGCTGGAACGTGCCACCGACGGCGCGGGCGCCATCGCCGCACTCCCCTGGCGGGCGGTCGCCACCGCGCGGATCGCCGGGCGCGAGCCCATCCCGCGCTTCGAGGAGCTGCTGGACGCCTTCCCCGACGCCCGCTTCAACGTCGATGTGAAGGCCCCCGGCGCGGTCCGCCCGCTGGTGGCCGCCATCCGCCGAGCCGCCGCCTGGGACCGGGTCTGCGTCGGCTCCTTCTCGGACGGACGGCTGGCCGCCGTCCGGGCCGCCGCCGGGCCCCGGCTGGCCGCCTCGCTGGCCCCGCGCGCCATCCTCGGCCTGCGGCTGCGCTCGCTCAGCGGCCCGGTCCGGTGGACCGGCTGCTCGGCGCGGCCGCACGGCGGCAGGCGGTCTGCGTCCAGGTGCCGGTGCACTGGCCCGCCAACGGCCTCCCGCTGGTGGACCGCCCGTTCGTCCGGACGGCCCACGCGCTCGGCCTGCAGGTCCATGTCTGGACCGTGGACACCGCTGATCAGGTACATGCCCTCCTCGACCTCGGAGTTGATGGCATCATGGCGGATCGCATCGACATCCTGCGCGATGCGCTGATCGAGCGCGGCGCCTGGCCCGGCCAGTAGCAGAACCGGGCCGGACCCAGGGGGAGCACAACCGCACGTGAGCACCGATCCCGACACAGCCGTCCTGCGCCGCCAGCAGTACGGCTGGTTCTTCAACGACTGGGCCAACGCCGCCTTCTCGGCGACCGTGCTGACGGTCTTCCTCGGCCCCTACCTCACCACCGTGGCCACCAACGCCGCCGACGCCCACGGCGATGTGCACCCGCTGGGCATACCGGTCCGGGCCGGCTCCTTCTACCCCTACGCGGTCTCCGCCTCGGTGCTGCTCTCGGTCGTGGTGATGCTGGTCGCCGGGACCGTCGCCGACCGCACCGGGCTGCACCGCCGGCTGCTCTGCGGCTTCGCCTACCTCGGTGCCGCCGCCACCCTCGGCATGTTCTTCCTCCGCGGGGACCGCTACCTCCTCGGCGGCGGCCTGCTGGTGCTGGCCAACATCTGCTACGCCGTCTCGGCCGCGCTCGCCAACTCCTTCCTGCCCGGGCTGGCCGCCCCCGACGACCGCGACGCAGTCTCGTCCAGGGGCTGGGCCTTCGGCTACGGCGGCGGCGGCCTGCTGCTGATCATCAACCTGGCCATGTACGAGGGGCACGCCGCGCTCGGGCTGACCCAGGGAACGGCGGTCCGGCTCTGCCTGGCCTCGGCCGGGGCCTGGTGGGCGGCCTTCACCATCCTGCCGATGCGGCGGCTGCCCACCCGCCCGCAGTACGGCGCGGCGCTGGCCACCGTCCCACCCGAGCAGCAGATGGAGCAGATGGAGCAGATGGAGCAGCAGGCGGCCGGGGGCACCCTGCGCGAGTTGACCGCCACCCTGCGCGGAATGCGCCGCTACCCGCTGACACTGCTCTTCCTGGTCGCCTTCCTGTTCTACAACGACGGCATCCAGACCGTGATCTCGCAGGCCTCCCTGTTCGGCAGCAAGGAACTGCACATGGGCCAGGGCACCCTGGTCACCGCGATCCTGGTGGTCCAGGTGGTCGCCATCGCCGGGGCCCTGCTGCTGGGCCGACTGGCCCGCAGCTTCGGCGCCAAACGGACCATCCTCGGTTCGCTCGTCGGGTGGGTCTTCACGCTGGCCCTCGGCTACGTCATGCCCGCCGACAGCGCGGCCTGGTTCTTCGTCCTGGCGATACTGATCGGCCTGGTGCTGGGCGGCAGCCAGGCGCTGTCCCGGTCGGTCTTCTCGCATCTGATCCCGGCCGGACGCGAGGCCGAGTACTTCAGCCTCTACAAGATCAGCGACCGCGGCACCAGCTGGATGGGGCCCCTGGTGTTCGGCCTCGCCTACCAGCTGACCGGGAGCTACCGGGTGGCGATCATCTCGCTGCTGGTGTTCTTTGTGATCGGCTTCCTGCTGCTGCTCCGGGTCCCGGTCCGGCGGGCCGTCGAGGCGGTGGGCAACCCGGTCCCCGACCGGCTGTGAATGGACCGGCGGCTTCGGGGAAGTCGAGCAGTGTACGCCGCGAATCCCCCGCCCACTACCGTCACGGCATGCGAAAGTTTCGCAACTCAGGGTGATATCTGTGCTCAGATGTGACAAATCGGATGGGTGTGGGTACAAACAGGGGCGGCACGACGGAAGACGCATCTCCCCACCGGGAATCTTCGACGGTTGCCGCACGTTGCACCAACTGACGAAGACAGCGACATCCAGTCCTGTGGGCCATAAGCCCGGGAGGCACGATTCATGAGTGAGCGAGCTCTCCGCGGCACGCGACTCGGGGCCACCAGCTACGAGACCGACCGCGGCATCGACCTGGCCCCGCGCCAGACCGTCGAGTACGCATGTACGAACGGCCACCGCTTTGAGGTGCCGTTCTCTGTAGAGGCCGAGATTTCCCACCGCGTGGGAGTGCCGCTTCTGCGGCAGCGAGGCCCTACTGCTCAATGGCGAGGAGCCGGAGGAGAAGAAGGCCAAGCCGGCCCGGACGCATTGGGACATGCTGATGGAAAGGCGCACCCGCGAGGAGCTTGAGGAGGTGCTCGCCGAACGGCTCGCAGTACTGCGGTCCGGTCGGATGAACATCGCCGTCCATCCTCGCGACAACCGCAAGTCAGCCTGATCCAGGCGCCCGCCCCCACCAGGGCGGGCACGGCAGGGCCCGGGACGAGGCACCACCACCAGGTGCCGCGTCCCGGGCCCTGCCGTGTTTCTGCGGTCCTGCCGTGTTGCTGCGCCCACACCCACGAGCCCACGCGAGCCCCGGTCCGGAGCGCTCAGCGCAACTGGTCCCGGTCCGTGCCGTAGCCGTAGGGGTCGTTCTTGGTGAACGGGTCCGGGTCGACCACCTCGCCGACGATGACCTCGCCCGGGACGACCCGGCCGTCCGGACGGTGGATCCGCAGCTGCTCGGTGCTGCGGCGGACCCAGCGGTCCGGGAAACGCCGCAAGCAGGGCCGCTGTGGCGGGAACAGGCAGGCCAGCCGAGCAGGTCGGAGAGCAGCCCCGGGAGGATCAGCAGCAGCCCTCCGGCGATGGTGACCGCCGTCCTGGTCTCGTTCCCGATCGGTCGGCCGCCGGGGCCGCGCCCGGGGCCGCTCCGGGGCCGCCGCGCATGCCGGCGGTGGCGCTGCGCAGCGCCCGCAGCCCGGCCCGCTTGATCACCCAGCCGCCGAGCAGCGCCGAGACGACCAGCACGGCGAACAGGCCGAGCCCGCCGATCCAGCCGGCCAGCAGGATCAGCAGCCAGATCTCCAGAACCACCCAGGCGGCCACCACCAGCGGCAGGAACCTGCGCAGCCCTCGTCGCGGACGGGTATTCGCTTGTACCTGGCTCACCGTGCTGCCACTCCCCTTGCGCTCGGGCACGCCGCTGCACGGACATGCCTCTTGCCTGGTCAACGTGCGGAACCGGAAAGGTGTTCCGTTGACCAGGGTGCACTCAGTTGCGGGCGCTCTGCACCTCGGCCCCGACCTCGGGCTCAACCGCGGGCTCGACCTCGGCCACCGGGGCGGGCACGCGTCCGAGCCGGTAGTTGACTCCCCAGACGGTGACCCGGAGCAGTGCCTCGACCAGGATGTTGCGGCTCATCTTGCTGGCGCCGAGCTCGCGCTCGACGAAGCTGATCGGCACCTCGGCGACGGTGAACCCGGCCCGGACCGTGCGCCAGGCCAGGTCGACCTGGAAGCAGTAGCCCTGCGAGGCCACCTCGTTCATGCCGATTGCCGAGCAGGGTCTGCTTGCGGAAGGCACGGAAGCCGCCGGTGACGTCGCGGACCGACAGTTTCAGCATGGTCCGCGAGTAGAAGCTGCCGCCACGGGAGATCAGCTGCCGGCTCACCGGCCAGTTCACCACCTCGCCGCCGGGCACCCAGCGCGAGCCCAGGGCCAGGTCGGCCCCGCTGCGCAGGGCGGTGAGCAGGCGCGGGAGCTGCTCCGGCTGGTGCGAGCCGTCCGCGTCCATCTCGACCAGGACGTCGAAGCCGTGCTCGATGCCCCAGCGGAAGCCGGCCAGGTAGGCGGCGCCGAGGCCTTCCTTGCCCTTCCGGTGCAGCACCTGGATCTGCGGGTCCGACTCGGACAGCCGGTCGGCCTCGGCCCCGGTGCCGTCCGGACTGTTGTCGTCCGCGACCAGGATGTGCGCCTCCGGCACGGCAGCCCTGACCCGGGCGGTGATGAGCGGGATGTTCTCCAGCTCGTTGTAGGTCGGGATGATCACGAGGATCCTGCCCAGGTCACCGAAGGTCTCGGTGCCCTCAATGCTGCTGTCCGTCACGGACCGGCCCCTTCTTCTGCTGCATCACTTCAGCGTTGGTGTCTCGTCGTGGACCCGTCTGGTCCTCAACGCGTTCCCGCGCGCCTCCGGAGCGCAACGGCTGCCCCGACCGCGAGCAGGCCGATCATGGCGAGGATCCACTCCGGCACCGCGCCGACCCGGTCCGCGAGGGTCAGCGGGTCGCGGAGCGGGACCGAAGCCTCGATCTCGGCGGCGGTGGCGAGCTGAGTACGCTTCAGCACGCTGCCGTCCGGCTCGATCACCGCGCTGATCCCGCTGGTGGCGGCGATCAGGACGGCCCGTCCGTGTTCGACGGCCCGCAGCCGCGACATCGGCGAACTGCTGGTCCGGCTGGCCGGTGTGCTCGTACGTGGCGTTGTTGGTCTGCACCACGAGTACCCGGCCTCCCTTGCTGACCGCGTCGCTCACGATGCCGTCGTACGCCACTTCGAAGCAGATCACGTCACCGATCCTGGCGGACCGACCTGAAGGATAACCGGTACTGGTACCCGGGGCGAAGTCACGGGCCACCCGCTGCAAACGGGTGATGTACTTCGAGAGCACGGAGCGGAACGGAACGTACTCGCCGAAGGGCACCGGGTGCTGCTTGGTGTAGTGCGCGCCGGGGCCGGGGTGGACCGCGTCGGACGGGGCCCAGACGATGCCCTCGTTCTGGACGTGCTGCGCGTCCGGCCCGTCGACCAGCGCACCGACCAGGATCGGGACGCCGATGGAGTCCACCGCGCCCTGGATCGCCGAGTAGGCCTCGGGCGTGGTGTAGGGGTCCACGTCGGAGGAGTTCTCCGGCCAGATGACCAGCTGCGGACGCTTGACCTTGCCCGCCGCGACCTGCTGGGCCAGCTTCTCGGTGGCCGCGACGTGGTTCTGCAGCACCTGCATCGGGCGGCCGAGGAAGTCCATCCCGGCGTGCGGGACATTGCCCTGGATGACCGCGATGTCGGCCTGGGCCGGGCCCCCGGCGGTGGTGCCCGCGGTCGGCAGCGGCACGGCGTAGCCGACCACGCCGGCGGCCAGGGCGATGGCCACCGCGCCCAGCGCCTTCCGGCGCTTCCCGGCCCCTTCAGGGCCGCGCAGGACGTTGCCGCGCAGGTCGTCGCCGCGCAGCGCCAGCACGGCGGCCGCCAGCAGTGCTCCGCTGAGCGCCACCGCGAAACTGACCAGCGGGGCGCCGCCGAGTGCCGCCAACGGGGTGACGGCGAGGTGGTGTTGGCGAAGGCGAGCCGGCCCCAGGGGAAGCCGCCGAGCGGAACCCGGTCCCTGGCCCACTCCTGGGCCACCCAGAGGCAGGCGGTCCAGAGCGGCCAGCCGGGCAGCCGGGAGACGGTGGCCAGCCCGGCCGCCATCAGGGCCAGGAACAGCGACTCGAACACGGCGAGCAGCAGCCAGGCGTCCGCGCCGATCACGGTCAGCCAGGCCAGCAGCCAGATCAGGAAGGGCGCGCCGAAGGCGAACCCGGTCCAGGCGGCCTGCCGGGCGGTGCGGCGGTGGGTGAGCAGGCTGAGCCCGGCCACGGCGACCAGCGACAGCGGCCACACCCCGTAGGGCGGGAAGGACAGCGCCAGCAGCACACCGCAGGCCAGCGCCAGGACGGTGCGCGGGAAGCCGGCCCTGAGCTTCCGCCGGCGCCGGGCCAGCCGGGAGGCCGCGGGCGGAGACGCGTCGGCGGCAGCGCCCGAGTCGGCGTCGTCGACACGCAGACCTGGGTCGAGGGGGAGGACCACGAGCGCCACACTCACTCACGCGTTGGAGGTACGTTTCCGAAGACCGTACAGCGTGAAGGCCGGGAAACGGCCTGCGGGTCCGCCCGACGGCTGGTGGGACCGGCTCTTACTCACCTTGCCAGCGCGGATCCACCCGCAGCGGTTCGACGCACAGCACGGTGCCCTGGGTGGTCGCGGTGACCCGCTGGACCAGGGCGAACTCGCTGCCGGGGACGTCCGCGCACTGGTTCCGGTCGGTCGAGCCGGGGAAGGACTGGACCACCGCGAACTGCGCCGCGTCGCTGCCGCAGTCCACCGCCCGGTCCCCGGTCCGGCCCACGCAGTCGCCCTGCTTGGCCGCGGGGACGGCGGGCTGGTGCACCGGGCCGACCCGGTCCGCGGAGAGGTGCGCGCCGCCGTAGCTGAGGGCGGCGACGACCAGGGCCCCGAGCACGAAGACCAGGGCGATCCTGGCGGTGGTCCAGTAGCCGTCCTGCTCGGTCTGCGTTGACGCTTGATGCTCGGACATGTCGCGGCCGTCCCGTTCGGAGAGGGTCTCCTCCCAGTCTGCGCCGGGTCAGCGGCTCGCGCCCAGCACCGCCAGCAGCGAGGGGTTGACGATCTCCAGGATCGACGCCACGTCCTCCGCGGCCACGGCCGGCCACAGCAGCGCACGGGCGTGGGAGTACTTGGCGGCCAGGCGGTCGCGCTGCGCCTCGGGCAGCAGCGCGGCGCGCTCCGGGACGCTGTTGTGGGCGTTGTCGGAGATCTTCAGCAGGCAGGCGGCGTAGTCGCCGCTGATCTCCCGCAGCATCTCCTCGTAGGGGACGCCGGGCCGGTTGCTGACCCGGAGCACCAGGCCCACCACCGCGGCCGGCACACCCGCACTGAGCAGCCCGGCCGCTGTCGTCCCGGTGTCCTCGACGGTGTCGTGCAGTAGCCCGGCCATCCGCAGCCCGGTCCCGAACGGGGCGAGGCCGGCCGCGACGGCGCGGACGTTGCTGGATGTAGGGAACGCCGCTCTTGTCGACCTGCCCGGCGTGCGCGCGGTCCGCCAGCGCGTCCACGGCGGCGAGGGTGATGCCCATCCGGCTCTCCCCCTCCTCGTAGTTCTGTGCTCGTGCCGACGGGCGCGGCCCGAACGCTCTTCGGTCCGACCTGGGAGCCGCTGGCTGCGGATCGACCGAAGGCCGTTGTCTACTGAGCGTCCGGGCCGTGCCCGGGTCTCACCTAACCGACCGGACCCGGTTGGCCTGCCGGCGCCCGCGCTCCCCGGGCCTGGAGCGACTGGACCTGGCTGCCTGTCGGCGCTCCCCTGACGGGGACGCCGCTCTATGGCCCAGTTGTGGTCCCGGGTTTTGCGTGGAGGTGTTCCGGTCGGTCGGTCTGCGGAGGATTCCGGAAGGTGGACGCCGCCGAACCTACTCGCCGCCTCCGGTCGCCTGTCAACCGCCCTCCGACCTGCCCAAACGGAGTAAAACCGCAGGTCAGAGCGCTGTGAACCAGTCCATCGGGTGATCGGGACACCCGCCGTTCGGCGGTATCCGGACAGCCGCGACCGCCCGGCGCTCTAACCCTCGTCCCGGGCCAGGTGCACGGTGCGGCCGTTCACCACGGTCGCCAGGCAGCGCGGGAGATCGCCGCCCGGAGTGAGGTCCGGCAGGCCCGGCACGCCCGAGCGGGGGTCGGTGGACCAGTTGGAGACCCGCTCGTCGGGGGCCTGAACCACCAGTTCGGTCGGCGCCCAGACGGCGTAGTCGGCCGGTGCGCCCGGGACCAGCACACCCGCCTCGTCCCGGCCCAGCGCGCGCCAGCCGCCCCTGGTGTGGGCGGTGAACGCGGCCCGGACCGAGATCCGGTGGGCCGGGGTGCGGTGGAACGCGGCGGCGCGGACGGCGCCCCAGGGGTCCAGCGGGGTGACCGGCGCGTCGGAGCCGAAGGCCAGCGGGATGCCGGCCCTGACCATGGCCGCGAAGGGGTTCATCGCGGCGGCCCGCTCCGCGCCGAGGCGGGTGACGTACATCCCCTCCGGGCCGCCCCAGGCGGCGTCGAAGGCGGGCTGCACCGAGGCGGTGAGGCCCAGCTCGGCGAAGCCGGCGATGCCGTCCGCGTCCAGCAGCTCGGCGTGCTCCACCCGGTGCCGCAGCGCGCGCACCCGGGCCAGGCCCAGCTTCTCGGCGGCGGCCTGGCCCCGGCGACCACGGCGCCCAGTGCGGCGTCGCCGATGGCGTGGAACCCGGCCTGGATCCCGGCCTCGGTGCAGGCCAGCAGGTGCCCGGTGATCTGCGCGGCGGTCAGGTACTCGGCGCCCTCCCCCGCCCGGTCGGCGTAGCGGTGCTGCAGACAGGCCGTGTGCGAGCCCACCGCGCCGTCCACGAAGAGGTCGCCGCCGGCCCCGACCGCACCCAGCCGGCGGGCGGTGTCCACCGCGCCCAGCTCGCCCCAGTAGCCGAACACCTCGGGGCCGCCGCCCTCGGCGGCGAGCGCCAGCAGGGCGGTGAAATCCTGCTCGGAGGAGATGTCGGGTCCGGCGCACTCATGCACCGAGCCGATGCCCAGCTCGGCGGCCCGGCGCAGCATCGCCCGCTGTGCGTCCTCGCGCTGGCGCGGCGTCAGATGCGCCAGCGCGGCCCGGCGCACGGCGTGGTGCGCGTCCCCGGTGAGCGGGCCGGCGTCTCTGCCTGAGGCCCCGCCATCGCCTTGTTCAGGGCCGCCGCCGACCAGCGCCCGGAGCGCGGTGGAGGCCAGCGCCGAGTGCACATCGGTGCGGGAGAGGTAGACGGCCGCGCCGCCGCAGGCGCGGTCCAGCTCCTGCTGGGTCGGCGGACGGCCCTCGGGCCAGCCGGTCTCGTCCCAGCCGTGGCCCATCAGCACGCCCCCGGTCCTGGCGGCGGCGGGCTGTGCGCCGACGAACTCCTCGATCCGGCGCAGCGCCTCGGCGAGGCCGGGGCAGCCGGTGAGGTCGAGGCCGGTCAGTGCCAGACCGGTCGAGGTGGCGTGCACATGGGCGTCCACAAAGGCCGGGGTGACCAGCGCCCCGGCGAGGTCGACCACGGCGTCCGCGTCCCGCGCGTAGCTCTCGGCCGCGCTGTCCGAGCCCACCCAGGCGACCGTGCCGTCCTGCACCAGCAGGGCGGTGGCGAAGGGGTCGGCCGGGCTGTAGACGTCGCCGCCGCGCAGCAGCAGGGTGCGCACGGCGGGCTCGTCCGGGGCGGGCAGGGCGGGGCGGGGGGCAGCGTGGTCCATGGGCACCAGTCTGCCCGGCGACCGGTCTGCTCAGCTCAGGCGGGGCGGGCGGGCCTCGTAGGGGGTGCTGAGCACCACCGTGGTGCGGGTGGAGACGCCGGCCGCGGTGCGGATCTTGGCGAGCAGGTGCTCCAGGTCGCTGGGGACCGACACCCGGACCTTGAGGATGTAGTTCTCGTCGCCGGCCACGCTGTGGCAAGCCTCGATCTCGTCCAGCGGGGCCAGCCGCTCCGGGATGTCGTCGGGGTCGCTGGGGTCGAACGGCTTCACCGAGATGAACGCGGTCAGCGGCAGGGACACGGCCTCGGGGTCGACGATGGCGGTGTAGCCGCGGATCACCCCGCGCTGCTCCAGGCGGCGCACCCGCTGGTGCACCGCCGAGGTGGACAGGCCGGTGGCCTTGCCCAGGTCGGTGTAGCTCATCCGCCCGTCGGCGACGAGCAGCTGCACGATCTGACGATCCAGTTCCTCCACGTCCCGGAGGCTATCCGACTGCGGCGGCTCCCGCGTACAGCCCGGGTATCGGTGGCGCAGCGCCAGTGTGACCAAGGACACAGTGGGCCGGGTCAAGGAAGTCTTAGCGCAGGGTTATGGGCGGCCTGTGCTGGGCAGTCCTGGCATATGACTCCTCCCCTCCCGGGGACACACGAGGGACCGGGGGGAGCGCACCAGTGTGGTGACCGCCCCCCTGCGTACTGCGAAGGGTCGTCGCCATCCTTCTCCAAGGGGGATCACATGCCTGCCACCGATGAGCTGACGCCTGCCGTCGAGCCGATGCTGGGACCGACCCCGGCGACGGCGAGACCTGGGACATCCAGCGGCTCCGCTGCCCCGACTGCGACCGTCCGATCGCCCTGGTCGGCGACGAGTACCAGTTCCCGCAGCACGCGATGCTGCCGACGGCCTGGCACCCCTTCTCCCCCGCCGTCTGCCCCGGCTCAGGACGCGCCGTGGACGAGGCCGAGGACCTGGAGGACGAGCCGGACTTCGACCCCGAGCCCTCGCTGGAGGCCCTGCTGGCGCTGCCGCCGGAGCTGGACTGGCGCCGGCAGCCGTTCTCCCACGTCGGCGGGCCGGGATCGAAGCCGGTGCGGCCCCGGATCCCGGCCCAGCGGAGCTGATTGACCGGCAGTCAGCCCGTCGGCCCTTTCAGCCCGTCAGCTTGCGGCCGATCACCATGCGTTGGATCTGGTTGGTGCCCTCGAGTATCTGGAGCACCTTGGCCTCGCGCATGTACCGCTCCACCGGGTGGTCGGCCGTGTAGCCGTACCCGCCGAGCACCTGCACCGCGTCGGTGGTGACCCGCATCGCCGCGTCGGTGCAGAACAGCTTGGCCATCGCGGCCTCCTTGCCGAAGGCGAGGCCGGCGTCCCGGCGGCGGGCCGCGGAGAGGTAGAGCGCGCGCCCTGCCTCCACCGCGGTGGCCATGTCGGCGAGCATGAACGACAGCCCCTGGAACTCGGCGATGGGACGGCCGAACTGGGTGCGGGTCCTGGCGTACTCCACCGCGTAGTCGAGGGCCGCGCGGGCCACCCCGACCGCGCAGGCGGCGATGCCCAGGCGCCCGGAATCCAGCGCGGACAGCGCGATGGAGAAGCCCTGCCCCTCCGCGCCCAGCAGCCGCTCGGCCGGGACCCGGGCCCCCTCGAAGCGGATCTGGGCGGTCGGCGAGCCCTTGAGGCCCATCTTCCGCTCCGGGGCGTCCGCCACCACGCCGGGGGTGTCGCCGGGCACCAGCAGCACGCTGATCCCGCTCGCGCCGGGGCCGCCGGTCCTGACCATGGTGCTGTAGAAGTCGGCGACCCCGCCGTGGGTGATCCAGGCCTTGGTCCCGGTGACCGTGTACGCGCCGCCGTCAGGGTCCAGCTCGGCGCGGGTGCTGAGCGCCGCCGCGTCGGATCCGGCCTGCGGCTCGGACAGGCAGTAGGCGCCCAGGAGTTCGCCGCCGAGCAGCTCCGGCAGCCAGGCCTGCTTCTGCGTCTCGCTGCCGAAGGTCGCCAGCGCGTGGCAGGCGAGGGTGTGCACGCTGACGCCCATGCCGACCGTGAGCCGCCCGGCCGCCAGCTCCTCCAGCACCTGCAGGTAGACCTCGTAGGGCTGGTCGCCGCCGCCGTACTCCTCCGGGTAGGGCAGGCCGAGCAGTCCGGAGCGGCCGAGCAGGCGCATGGTCTCGCGCGGGAAGCGGCCCTCGGCCTCGCCCTCCGCCGCCTCGGGCAGCAGCTCGCGGGCGACCAGCTCCCTGGTCAGGGCGAGCAGGTCGGCGGCCTCCTCGCTGGGGAGCTGGCGGTCCAACGGTTTCGGGGACTCACCCGAGCGGCTCGACTGGCTCATCGCGGCTTCACGCCTCCTGCACGTCGCGGCCTGGGCGCCTCCGGGTCGCGGGCGCCTCCGTGCCGGCCACCGGCAGCGCCGTCACCCGGTCGGAGTGAACGCTCGCTAACATGCGTGGCGAGGTGAGTATGCCCCATTCAGCGGCCCGAGTCACCACATACCGTCGAGTATGTGACCGAGCGTAATCATGCGTGCCCGGACCCGGTGGCCTGACCCGGAGCCAGTCCACAACCGGGGGCGCCCGGGCCCACCGGCACCGGTTCCGGCGGGCCCCACCTGCGGGTGGTCCGTCCGCAGCCCCTTGACCTGCCGCCTCAACAGGAACTACGTTCTGTTCAGCGCAGAAAACGAGACAATCGTGCGCTCCAGGACACGACCCGGCAGCCGTTCCCTGACGGTTGCTCTAAAACGAATCGCCGATCTTGCTGGGTTGCTCAGAAGCCGTTCCCCCGTGGTTTTCTGAGCAGCTCAGCTGGACCGGCGATTTTGGTTTTCCCACGACGGAATGACCGTCAGAGCCCCGTCCGAATTAACCACCGCATGGTCGATGACCTGCCTCAACAGGGCGTTCTTCTCGGCGGGGACCAGCGTCAACCACTCTGCGACAAGGCCGATCGCGACCTGCACGGCCGCCGCCCGCTCCGTCTCTTCGGCACTGGTGTCCTCCTCGGCCGCCAACTGCTTCGCCGCGACGGCCTTCTCCCGACGTAGATCACTCAGCGTGATCCTGAACTCCTCTTCGAGGGTCCCATCGGGGTCGTCCTCGACTGCCAGCGCGTAGGCCCGCAGGTGCCGCTTGATCGCCCGCTCCAGCCGCTGCACTTCCCGTTCGGCCTGGAGCCGCACATGGTCTGCATCGGACTGCCGAGGTGGCACGACGGGGATCGCTGGCATCTGATCAATCCCCGCGCCCAACCGCTGCAGCCAGTCGAAGAGTTGGACTTCCAGCTCTTCGCGCAGCTGCTTGGGCTGGTCGCAGGCGGATGGACCGCGGTCCCGGCCTATGGAGCACGACATCAACTTGCGGAGACCAGAGCCGCCCTGGAGGGAAAAGGAGCCTCCGCAGGTGCACTTGAGGAGCGCCGTGAGCGGGTAGACCGCGTTCCGGGCGCGAGGCGGGGCGGACTTGGTGAAGTCGCGTCGGCGCAGATACTGGCGCCATTGGGTGTCGCTGATGATAGCGGCGTGCCTGTACTGCTCGTCCTCGCTGCGCAGATAGATGTGCTCGGGACAGTAGCTGCTGTAGGGCGTCACAGTGCAGAGCGGGTTGTGAACTCTCAGATAGCCGGCCGGGAATCCGGAGTCCATGAAGTTGCGGACGCTGGTGTGACCCCAGGGTCTGCCCTGGGCGTTGAGGATGCCGGCCCCGTTGAGCCAGTGCGTGAGTGCGGTGAAGCCGGACCCGGCAACGTAGCGCTGGTAGAGGCTGATGATGACGTCGATCAGCTCTGGGTCCGGGAGGTACTTCTCCTCCTGGATCAGGAAACTGCCGTCCAGTTGGGGCAGGCAGCGCGGGTGCCAGATGTAGCCGAAGCGCTTGCCGCCCTGGGCCGGCAGGCCGTGTCCGCGGCGCCAGGCGTGGGTTTCCTTCCACTGCTCTCCGGCGCGGTCTGACTCGAAGGCTCCGAACTCCAGGAGCATGCCGCGCTGGAAGCGGCCCATGGCGGTGCGGGCGTCTACTTGCTCGGTGGCGGACTGAAGTTGGCCGCCTGCCATTTCGACGCGTTGGATGTTGACGGCGTTGCCGTAGCGGTCGCGGCCGAAGCGGGAGTACTTCCATACTCCGATCTCGCGTGCGACGCCGGATTCGACCTTGGCTATCGCGCGCATGATCTTGCGTTTGAAGTTCCGGCCGGTGGCGTCGAGGTCTTCGACCCACTCGACGATGCGGCGGTTCTCGCGCCTGGCCCAGTCTTCGATGGACTTGCGCTGCAGCTCCGGGGAGATCATCTCCTCGCGGGCCATGCTGACGCGGATGTAACCGATCGCGGGCACAGGGGCTGAGTCCGCGTCTACCGCCTTCGCTGCCATCGCATCCCTCAGTGCTCGCCGGCGCGGGGCGTGTGGGTGTCGAGCGGACGCCAGGTAATTGGCAGGTGAATGACGTTGCCGTCGCCAGGGCCATCGTCGACAAATCCACGTTGCGCGTGCTCTAGGCCCTTTTTGTAGGCGTTCGCTTCCACCTCTGCGATGCTATTAGCATATTGCGCGTTCGTGGCAACTCGCTCGCGCTCCAGCGCCCTTAGACCGTTCTCGCGTTCGAGTTGCGCTTTTTCGTCCCTTTTCCGATCGTTCACATCGCTCTCACGACACAGTCGCTCGGACTCCAGGTCCAGCGCCGCGCGGGCCGCGTAGAGCTGCTCGCGCTCGCGGTCGAGTTCGTCACGCTTGCCCTGAAGGCTCTTCTGTCGACTGATGGACCAGCAGAGCATGAGGAACGCTGCGGCCAGGAGCGACCCGATGAAGACGGTGGTTCCCTGGTCGGAGAGGTTCACCTCCCCATGGGCGAGGCCGATGCCAGTCATTCCAGCACCTGATGCGATTCCCGTCAGCGTCAGGACGCCGATGATCCCCCGAAGATCCTACGCACGCTCATCCCGCCTATCTCTCTGCAGCCGTACCCCCGTCGGGCTCGCTCTGACCGTCACTGCTTTCGATCTTGCGTGCAGCGGCGATCGCTGCGGCAATGACGGCCCGATTCCCTGGATTGCGGATTGCCAGCTCATCGAGCGCCTGAGCGGGGGTGATGGGACGCGATCGTACCTTTGGGTCGTTGAGGTTCGTTAGAGATTCGGCCGAAATAATCCCCGACTCGACAAGAAATTCCCTCATCCGAACGCCGAGGAGGTCAGCAAGTGCCTCAAAATACTCGGGACTTGGCATGGCCTCGCCGTCAATCCAGCGGCCCACGGTGCTTTTTGAGACACCTACCCGCTTGGCGATCGCGACCCTGGCGCCGCCGCGGAGTGCGTCGATGTCGTAGCCAGCGCCCCTGAGGGCGTCGGAGAAGTACGCGCCGAACCGTTCAACCCTGGTTGTCATGTCTGCGCCTTCGCTCCCCATGCTTTTCACGGTAGCGGGTCGAGTCCCGCCCGTGACTATGGTTCCACGCGTGGAACGTAGCCGCTACGCCACCCCCTGGGGCGTAAGTCTCACGGGTGACACATGAGGCTTTCTGCCGCACCGCAGGTAGGCGCGTGCATGATTTTTAAGTAGCCCGTCCGGTTCATGTTGCATGAGTGGAACCAGTGCGCTACGTTAGTTCCAGGAGCGGAACTTGCCCCGTCTCTGGAACCAGGAGGTGAACCATGGAACCCCTGATCAACGTAGCCAAGCTTCGCGAAGTCGCAGCCTCGATGGGCGACAAGACGGACTACAGCATCCACAAGCGCACCGGGCTCCCCAAGAGCACCATCTCCCGCCTGTTCAACGGCATCGGCGAGCCGAAGCTGTCGACCGTGGACAAGCTCGGCGAGCCCTACGGCCTCAAGCGTGACGACCTCTGGCCGGTGGCCGCATGACCCGAGACGAAGCCCTCGCAGGCGCTGCCGCCGTCCTCGCCCAGGCCCGACTGCGGCGCGACGCCCAGACACCACGCGAAGCCGCCAAGGCTGCCTGGTACCCCGGCTACCCCATCTCGCTTGCCCAGCTTGAAGCCCTGATCATCCGTCAGCGCGAAGAAGCCACGGCCGCCCTGGCCGCAGGTCACCGCACCGCCGCCTGAGCCCCAGCAAATCGGCCCGGCCGCTCCACTCGGGGCCATCCGAGCAGGCAGCCAGGCCGCGAAGCACCACCCGCAACCTCAACCGAAGGGATGGCACCTCGTGTCCATCATTCCCCAGAACGGCTCGCCGTTCGACTCCATCGCAGGCGAGGACGGCCGCTGGTCGGCGCGCTCGCTGCAGGTCCTGATGGGCTACTCCCGCTGGGAGAACCTCGCGCCGGCCCTGACGCGGGCCATGACGAGTGCCCACAACGAGGGCCTCAACATCGAGGACCACTTCCTGGGATCGCAGGAAATCGCAGGTGAGAACGGTGCTGGCCGCCGTGACTACCGCCTGACCCGCCATGCCGCGTACCTGCTGGCGATGAACGGCGACCCGAACAAGCCGGAGGTCGCCGCCGCACAGTCGTACTTCGCGGCGAAGACCCGCGAAGCCGAGCTTGGTATCGCCCCGCGTGAGATGACGAAGCTCGAAGCGTTGCAGGCGGCGATCGAGTCGGAGCAGGGGCGTCTGGTCGCTGAGGCCCGGGTCGCGGAGTTGGAGCCGATCGCGCACAGCTGGACGGTCCTGGCGTCGGGTGACGAGGACTACGCGGTTGCGGACACGGCGAAGTTCCTGTCCCGTGACCCCGGGATCCAGTTGGGCCGGGACCGCCTGTTCACGGTGCTGCGGGAGTACGGATGGGCGTGCCGGCAGGGCGCGGACCAGAAGCACCGGGCGAAGCAGTACGCGGTGGAGCGCCGCTGGCTCTCCGAGATCCCGCAGTCGCACTTCCACCCGCGTACCGGTGACCTGGTGTTGGATCCGCCGCAGGTGCGGGTGACGGTGAAGGGCCTGCATGAGTTGCACAAGCGGCTCGGTGGCACGGCCCCGGTTCAGGCTCCGCTGCCCGCCGCGATCGCCGGCGGTGTCCGATGACGAGGATCATCCGCGACCCCCAGCTCGGCCCGGTGCTTGCACTGGTTGCCCTGCGGACGGGCCACCCGCACTTGCCGCCCGTTGGGTGGACCTTGACGAGCGAGGGCCACCTGTCGGGTACGGCTGACGCCCCGAAGGTGTTCGCGGCCTACGCGGCAGTGCTGGGCGGTACCCCGATGGGTCCGATCGCTTACCAGTCCCCTTCGGCTGGCAGCGGTCTGTGTGACCAGTTGTTCGCGACGTGGCAGGACGTGGAGTTCAGCCTCGCCGGGATCTACACCACTCACCCCGCGGCGGTGGCGTCATGAGCGCCTCGTCGTTGGTGCGCCGCCGGGGCGGCGCCGGTGTGGCCCGGGCCACGGTGGAGCACTTCCCTGCCCTGACCCGCCGGTATGCGACGGCTGCTGAGGACCGGGCCCGGGTCGAGGTCGAGCTTGCTGCGGCGCGTAGGGCCAGGTCGCCTTACGTTGCGTACCTGGAGGGGCTGCTGGAGTCCCCGGATCCGCAGGTGGCGCACGCCGTGTACGTGGCCCGGCTTGAGGCTGAGGCTGCTGACCTGCGGCGCCGGCTGGCCGAGGTGACGCGATGAGCCTCGATCCGTGGTCTTCGCTCCAGACCGTGCCCCTTTCGTACGAGGCCGGCGCGTTCGAGCCTCTCCCCTGCCGCTCGACCTTCACCCATGCCACCGGTGGCCGTCTGCGCTGCTCGCTCGACGCCGATCACCTGCAGGACCCGTTCGATCCGCGTCACGGCGACGGCCCGGTGTTCCGGTGGTCGGAGGAGCAAGCCGCGGCCGAGAGGACTGCGCTGCTGGCGTCGTTCGCTGGCTGGCTGTGCCTGTCCTGCGAGCGCCCGTGCGATCGCCGCTACTACCAGGGCTGCTGCACGCGGGCCTGCTCGAACAGGGAGGCCTGCCGGTGAACGTCCTCCTCACTCCGAAGTCGTACACCGCCATCGACGCGAAGCTCGACGGCCGCGGTGTCTTCGCGAAGCAGTTCACGCAGATGGTCGGCGGCAAGGTCGCCACGGTCGGGATGCGGGTCGGCGCCAAGCCGGGCCATGTGGTGGCGTTCTTCGGCGACAGGATCCTCCTCGGCAAGGACGGCGTCGTCTCCGTGCTCCGGGCTGCGGCCGTGTCGGCGGCGCGCTGGAACCACGAGTACCCGATCGGCATCCGCGTGGTGGCGTACCCGGGGTTCCGCCCCGGTGTTGCGCCGGGCCTGGAGTGCAAGTGCCTGGAGACAGTGACCCGGACTCCGGCATGGGAGCTGGGCCACGGCCAGCCGGTGGTGTCGATCGAGGGCTACCCCGGCGGGATCGCCCTGACGCACGTCGACGTGATCGGCGGTGCACTGTGACCGGCCCGCTGCCGCAGCCCGGTTCCCGCTTGTCGAAGGTCCGCGTGATGGAGACCGCCAACGGGGCCTGGCGCGTCCGGTACCGCCTCAATGGCAAGCGCCGGTCGACGTGCGCGTTCTCAAGCCGCGACCTGGCCCAGGACTGCGCCACCGGGCTGCACGACCTCTTCCCCGACCTTCCGACCAGCGGAGGTGCGAAGTGACGAATCCCAATGAGAAGCGAGAGCGTTCCGTGAACCTCACCTCACAGCAGGTCGCTGTGCTCACAGGCCCGCTGCAAGCCCAGCGCGTACAGCATCTGCGGGGCAACTCACATCTGGAGGCCTGGGATATCCGCCGCTGGCTGATCCGGGTGTTCGGGTTCGGCGGGTGGTCTGACGAGACCCTCGAACTCGCCTGCATCTCCCAAGTCGAGATCAACAAGGGCCGCTGGACAGTGATCTACAGGGCCCAGGTCCGCCTGACCGTGAAGGACGTGAACGGATCGGTCCTGACGCACTGGGATGACGCGGCCTGCGGGTCGGGTCAGAACCAGCCCAATCTGGCGGACGCCCACGACATGGGCATGAAGACCGCCCTGTCGCAGGCTCTGAAGCGGTGCGCGGTGAACCTGGGCGACCAGTTCGGGCTCTCCCTCTACAACGACGGGCAGACGCAGCCTGTCGTCATCCGCTCGGCCGCCTACGCGGCCCCTGAGGCTGCCGAGAGCCTGCCCGAGGACCCACCGGTCAAGCCGGAGCCACAGTCACCGGCCGAAGCGGGCGACAACCCCGCCGCAGGGGGATCGCCAGCGGAGCCCGAGCAGGCCGGGGTCGTACCCGACATGGCTGCCATGGCGGAAGGCGAAGCCGATCGCGCTTTCGCCCGCAGCCTCATGGAGAAGGCCGCAGGCCAAGTCGGCTTTGCTGACGCACTGGCCAACCAGTTCATGTCGTCCTACGGGCACAGCATCGACGAGGGCACCATCGCCGAGTACCACGAGGCGCGAGGCCTGATGCTCGGGAGCGTGGCCGCATGAGCCTCCGCGATCTAGCCCTGGAAGAGGCCCAGCTCAAAGCGCTGTCTGATGCGGTGGCCGAACGCCTGAAAGAGATCCGCGGCAGCGTTCAGGCTGGTCTCGACCAGGCTCAGCACGACTCCGGGACGCGCCAGATCGCCGTGCTCCTCCCTGACGGGACGCCCGTTGCCACGGTGACACTTCCCGAGCCGAACCCTGAAGCGAAGGTCACGGACTCGGACGCGCTGACGGCCTGGGTGGTTGCTAACTACCCGACCGAAATCCAGCGGGAGTTCGTGACCACGGTCCGAGGTGCTTTCGCGAACCGGCTGCTTGCCGAGATGACCGCGGCCGGCGTGGCTCAGGTGGTGGACAAAGAGACCGGGGTGATCCACACGGTGCCCGGCGTCGAGGTGAGGCCCACTCGCAGTCGCTCGCACCGTCTCACCTTCAGGCCTGCGGGCCGCGAACTCATTGCCGAGGCGTGGCAGGCCGGACACCTCTCACTGCCGGGGGTCACAGCACCACCCCGGGCACTGCCCCCTGCGGCTGACGAGCCGTCCGCAGCCTGACGTACCAGTGGGGGCCGCACGTAGCGGCCCCCACCCAGATCGATCCGAACCAAGGAGATCCAATGCCTACCGTACCCAACCAACCCACCGAGATCGTCAAGCTCGACCTCTCGGCGGGCTCCGTCCACACGATTCGGGTCGACGGCGAGCCGTACATCGTCTTCCGCCATGCGGTCGAGGGGATCGGGCTGGACTACTCCGCCCAACTCCGGAAGATCCGCGAGCGGTCCTGGGCCAACCGTAGGGAAGTTGCCACGGTTGCCTCGGACGGCAAGACCCGCCAGATGGTGGTGGTTGACGAGAAGACCTTCCTGATGTGGCTGGCCACGGTGAACGAGACGAAGGTCGCCGCCGACGTCCGCCCCATCCTGATGGCCTACCAGAGCGAGACCACTGACATGGTCCGCAACTACTGGGTCAAGGGCGGTGCGATCAACGAGCGCGCCTCGGACGAGCAGCTCACGGTCCTTGCCGAGGAGATCGAGCTGCGGCGGATCCGCCGCTGCGTCGGCCTGGTGCAGCTGATCGCCGCGATGGACGACACGGTCGACCCGAAGTGGAAGCGTTCGCGGCAGCTGCACCACTACGCCGAGGCGGCCGGGGAGATCGCCTCGATCCCGCTGCAGGACCGGGCGTTGATGGTCGAGCCGTACCTGAAGGACAAGGGCCTGCGCCCGGTCGACATCAAGGCCATCCGGTCGCCGTTCGGCCGGCGCGTCTCGCTGGCGTTCGAGATGACGCACGGCGAGAAGCCGAAGGACTCGGTGGGTCTGGTCGATGGCCGCGAGCGCCCGGTGAAGTCGTACACCGAGGCGGACCGGCCGCTGATGGACAAGGTCTGGGACGAGTTCTACGCCGACAAGTACCCGCAGCGTGAGGACGGCGCGGCGTGAGCGCCTTCCTCGCCCACTTCTGGGCTGTCGTCTACGCCGCCTGCGCCCTGTTTCTGCTGGCCATCCCCGCTGAGGCCGCGGTCCGCAGCGCCCGCCACCACCGCTCGCCCGAGGAGGGCTGATGTCTGCGAAGCAGGAGAACGAGAGGCTCCGCGCCGAGGTCGCGTCCCTGACCTCGGCCCTGAAGGAGTCCCGGGCCGACGCCGCCGCGCACCTGCGGAACATCGAGCCCCTGACTGACAAGGCCGCCCGTGTCGTCGACGCCGAGGCCGCGCTGTACAAGGCGCACCGGGACCGTGACACCGCCTGGGGCCGTATCGGCGAGCTGGAACGGCAGCTCGAAAGCCGGGACGCGGAGAACGCGCAGCTCGCCGGCAAGTTGGGGTCGGCGCTTGCCGCAATCGAAGCCGCTCGGGCTGCCGCCGCATGGAAGCCGAGGATCGTCCGATGAGCCGCCTCGCGTTCATCGACACGGAGACGACGGGCCTGAACGCGCGGATCCACAGTCTCTGGGAGGTCGCGGTCATCGTCCGCGACCCGGGGCTGCCGGACGAGGAGTACGTGTGGCAGGTCCGCCCGGACCTGACCAACGCGGACCCCAAGGGCCTGGCAGTCGGCGGGTTCGAGGAGCGGTTCTGTGTCCGTGACGGCTGGGATGCCTGTGTGACGACCCCCGGGGCGTCGCCGTTCAACCTGACGCGGGCCGAGTTCCTGACCGACCTGCAGACCATCCTGCGCGGCGCGGTGTTGATCGGGTCGAACCCGGCGTTCGACGACCGGTTCCTGACGGCGCTGATGCAGGAGTTCCAGCTCAAGACCACCTGGCACTACCGGCCGGACGACGTGGTCGCGATGGCTGCCGGCTGGCTGCATGCCAAGGGCCGCACGGAGGCGCTGGGGCGGCCGTGGCGCTCGTATGAGATCTCCGAGGCGGTCGGCGTTCCGCGCCCCGCCGAGGACGTGGCGCATACGGCGCTCGGCGATGCCAAGTGGGCGAAGGCCCTGTACGGCGCGGTGACGGGCGGTGGGTCATGAGCCTCCTTGCTGCCTTCCGTCCGCGCCCGCAGGTCTCGCTGCCTCCGTCCCGTGCCATGTCCGCCCAGTGGCACTACCGCCCGCCGGAGCCGGGCCTGGTCCCGGCTCCGCGCCTGGTCCCGATCCCGGGGTCGTGCCCGCTGGCGTACGAGCGGGAGGAGCGGCGGGACTGCTCGCGCTGCGGGGGCGAGTACGACGCCCGGGTCCGCGTGAACGGGTTCCGCTGCCTGCACTGCAACGAGATCACTTACCTCTGACCCTCATCCCTCCTGGCCTGCGGATTCGTCTGCGCCCGGCCAGGCCCCACTAGACCCTCAAAGCTTCCGGAGAACCACATGAACAAGGCATCACTGATCGAAGCCGTCGCCAAGACCCTCGGGTCGAAGGCGGCACCGGGCGCGGTCGAGGCCGTTCTCGACGCCATCGCCCGCGAACTCGCCGACCGCGGCACCGCCGCCGTGACCGGCTTCGGGACCTTCAAGACCGTCACCACCCAGGCCAGGAAGGCGCGTAACCCGCAGACGGGCGAAAGCGTGACCGTGCCGGCGCGGACGAAGGTCAGGTTCGTGCCGGGGCAGAACCTGGCCGACCTCGCCAACGGCGACAAGGCCGTCCCGCTGAACGGCTCGGCGATCTCGAAGGCCCCCAAGGGGTCGCTGGTCGGCGGTGCCCGATGAGCCGCACCAAGACTCCGCGCCGCCCCGCCGCGCGTACCGCCCGGCACTCCCCTGCCGAGATCAAGACCCTGGTCCCGGGTCACGCCCGCGGTGCTGCCGCGTTCATCGCGATGCGCCGCAAGGGCTCCCTGTGGGCCGTCGTGGACAGCAACCGCGGCGACTGGACCCCGGACTACTGGGACGGCCGAGCATGGCTGCCGCTGACCGAGGAGACCCCCGCCAAGGACGCGTACCGGTGGACCGAGGCCACGGCCCGCGAACTGATGGAGCACTACGCGCAGCAGGCCGCCGAGATCGAGTCGCACTACATCGGCCTGGGCCCACTGGAGACGGTGCGCCGCATCGAGGCCATCGCGGGAACGGGCCCCGGCGAGGAGCCCGTCACGCTCGCCCAGGCCCAGGCCGCGGTGCGGGTGGCTGAGGCCGAGGTGCGGGAACGGGTGTCGCACCGCCGGGTCCCCGAGGCCACGGCCGAGGGCATCAGCGTGCCGGCGCCGAAGGACGTTCCCGGGTTCGGCGAGACCAGCAGCACCGTCGCCGCAACCGTCCGCGACAAGGCGCTGCCCGACCTCGCCGAGGACGACGAGGACCCGGACGTGATGACTGGCCTGGGTCACAGCATCCCCGCCACCACGGATGCCGAGGAGGCAGACGCGGAGAGGACGACGGCCGTCAGTGCCGCCGCGATCCGGGAGCTGACCGGCAACGGCGACACCCAGGCGATGTCCCAACTCCCCGCCGACGCCGAGCCGCCGGCCGAGAACCAGCCGCCGATGCCCGCGGTGCCGCCCGCCCTGGGACCGGTCCCGCTCGTCGACTGGGGCCGCGGCAAGCCCGTCCTCACCACCGCCTGATCGTCCAGACCGACCCTCAACCGAAAGGCACCACCCGTGAGCTACACCGCTGTCACCCCCCGCAAGGTCTTCAACTGGGCCGCCGCCGGCCTCGGGATCCTCGTCCTGATCCTGGCCGTCGTCATGGCCTTCACCTGGGGCTTCAAGGCCTTCGGCCGTTCGCAGGCCACGTCCGACGCGAACAACGCCGCCCACATCGCGATCATCAAGGCCAACAACCAGGTCCAGACCACGAACATCCAGATCTCCACGCAGGCCCAGCAGTTGAAGGTCCACCAGGAGCAGGCCGCGATCCGGCAGGCCGACGCCGTCGGGATCCGCGAGGCCCAGAACCAGATCTCCGGGACCCTGACGCCGCTGTACGTGCAGTGGGAGATGACGCAGGCCCTGGTGCAGATCGCCCAGTCCGGCAAGAACTCCTCGGTGATCTACATCCCGGCCGGCGCCGGCGGTGTGCCGCTCGTGTCCGGTGCCGGGTCGCTGCCCGCCGTGACCAGCCCCGCGAAGTAGCCCACCCCTCACCTGTCCGAGAGGCCTGCCATGACCCAGCTCACGACCGCGACCTTGCCGCTGCCGGATCCCGGTGTGCAGCGGACCTGCACCGCGTCGACGGCCTGCCCGACCGTGGTCCTCGGCCACGACCCCGACCATGCGGACGGCCTGATCGCCGACCACCACGACCGTGTGCACGGCATCCCGGCCCGCACCGCCACAACCTGACCCGCTCGCCGCGCGCAGGCCAGCAGCCTGCGCGCGGCACCCACCAGGAGACCTCATGGACCAGCACCCGTACTTCCTCGTCATCGGCCTCGCGATCCTCGCCGTCGCCGCGTGCGCCTGCATCGCGCTCCTGATCCTCGCCTTCTACCTCAACGAGAAGTACCGGGCCGCAGCCATCGACCGGCGCACCGCCCAGGCCGCTGCGATCCGCGACGCCCGCTTCCACGCCCAGGCCGGCGAGCAGGTGGCGTCATGAACCTCCTCGCCCTGTTCCGCCGTACACCCGCCAGCCCTACCCCGGGGCGCCACAGCGCCCAGTGGACCAGCATGCAGATCGAGCTGGCCGAACTGCGCCAGCGTCCCTCCGCCGAGGACTTCCACGCCGCGGTGCAGCGCGAGAGGTGCCAACTCCAAGAGATCCACTCCACCGAGACCGGGCAGCTGCGGGCAGCCGTAGCGGCCGAACGCCGCGGCTGGCATCAGGCGCTGCACCTGGCCGGCAAGGCAAACGCCGAACTGAGGGGCGAGCGCGACATCCTGCAGCTGGCCCATGACCGGCTGGAAGGGATGCTGACCGCGCTGCGGGTTCCCGTCGACGCTACTGGCATCGATGTTCCGGCGCCGGCCGACCTGCCCGGCAGCTACTTCACCGCGCCCGAAGCCATCACGCCCACGGCCGGCACCGGGACCACCGACCCCGACGCCGACACCCAGACCGTGAACGCAGCCGACGTGCGCGACCCCATGGGCATGGGCGACACCGCCGAGATCCCGATCCCCGCCAGACCCGACCTGCGGTACGCGCACACGGTCGCACCCGACCCGGAAGCCGACACCCGCCCGATGGTCAGCGTCGGACTCCTCGCCCAACTCGCCAGCACCTGACCGGTGCGCGGCCACCAGCGGCGCCGCGCACCCACCGCAACCGGGGGAATCCCATGACCCATATCGACGCCTACCTCCTACTCATCGGCATCACCGAACGCGTCCACCCCATCCGCGTGGGCGCCCTGCTCCTGGCCGCGATCGCACTCATCGCCTACCTGGTCAGCGACCTGACCCGACGACCCAAGGACGACCAGTGACCGACCTCCTCGCCCCCGAAACCACGGCCACCACCACCGGGCCCACCGTGATCGGCCTCGACACGAGCCTGACCGCCACCGGCATCGCCTCCTCCAACGGATGGTGCGAGACCGTCGGCTACACCGACAAGAAGAACCCCCTCACCAAACTGCCCCACCGCCAGCGGCTGGAGGCCATGACCGTGCTCCTCGGCCAGGTCCTCCTGGTCGTCGGCCACCCCGACCTCGTCGTCCTCGAAGCCCCCTCGTTCGCATCCCTGGGCGGCGGCGGCCACGAACGCGCCTGGCTGTGGTGGGAGCTCTACCGCACCCTGACCGGCCGAAGCATCCCCGTCGGCCTCATGGCCCCCTCGCTGCGGATGCTCTACGCCACCGGCAAGGGCTCCGCGACCAAGAACGTCGTCGTCGACGCCGTCGCCCGACGCTGGCCCGACTGGGCGACCGGCGGAGACGACAACCAGGCCGACGCCGTCGTCCTCATGGCCGCCGGCCGGGACTGGGCCGGCCACCCCATCACCGACATGCCCAAGCCCAACCGGGCCGCAGTCGAGCGAGCGGTCTGGCCCGAGGGGCTGGCCTCATGACCACCGCACTCGTCGTCACCGTCGCCGTCCTGGGCGCCCTGGCCGCCTCCCTGCTGCTCGGCATCGGCGTCGGCAAATGCCTGCGCGGCCCGCAGCCCCGCACCCCCAGGAGGAAGCGGTGAAACACGACTGGCACCAGTACACCCGGGGCGCAGACGGCGGCCACCTGCTGTGGACCGGGACCATGCACCACGGCTCCCCCACCCTGCGCACCCGCCGCCGCCGGTCGGTCCGGCACCTGTCCCTCGAAGAGCAGCGCGGGCGCCGCGCCGTCGGGCGCGTCACCACCACCTGCGGCCTCGGCAACTGCCTGGCCGCAGACCACCTGGCCGACTACACCGACCGCCAGCGCCTGTACGCCCAGCAGGCCGAGGCACTCGGAATGCCCACCTACCGGGGCGTGTGCCGCAGCGGCCACGACTGGGCCGAGAACGCCGTCTTCGAGCCCTGCGGGCGGCGCCACTGCACCGCCTGCGCCCAGCACGTCCCCGAGGACACGGACCCGCTCGCGATCGAACAGGTCGTCGCCGGCTACCGCGTCCCGCTGGCGGCCTGGACCGACCGGCGCGAAGCCGTCCGGCAACTGATCGGCCGCGGCGCTACCCACGACCAGTGCGCCGAAGCCGTCGGCGTCGCCAGCCGCACCGTCAACCGATGGGCTGTCCAGCACAACTGGCGCAAGCCCAAGCAGCTCGCCGCCTGACCCACCGCCGGTGCCCGCACCCGCGGGCCCACCAACGAAAGGAAAACCAGCATGAGCGCCACCATCACCCTCAACGGCCGGCTGACCGCCGACCCCGATATGCGGTTCACCCCCAGCGGCATGGCCGTCGCCAAGTTCACCATCGTCACCTCCCGCCGCACCAAGAACGAGCAGACCGGCGAGTGGGCCGACGCCGACACCACGTTCTGGGACTGCACCGCATTCAAGACCCTCGCCGAGAACGCCGCCGAATCCCTGGCCAAGGGCATGGAGGTCGTCGCCGTCGGCCGCGCCGTGCAGGAGAACTGGCAGGACAAGGAGACCGGCGCGAAGCGCTCCAAGATCGCCGTGAAGCTCGACAGCATCGGCCCGAACCTGGCCCGCGCCTCCGCGAAGGTCTCCCGGGCACAGCCCAACAACCCGGCCCAGCAGAACGGCGCCCCGCAGCAGTCCGCTCAGCAGGGCAACGGCGGCGGGTGGGGCCAGCAGGCGCCCCCGCAGCAGGCCCAGCAGGGCGGCTGGGGCAACACCCCGCAGCAGCAGGGCGGCTTCCCCGACGCGCCGCCCTTCTGACCCGGCCGGCCCGGGGCCGGTTCGGTCGGCCCCGGGCCACACCACCCCAGTCCACACCCAAACCGAAAGGCACACCACATGAGCAGCGCCAAACTCGCCGCAGCCCTCCCCACCGGAGACGCCAACGGCCTGGACCCGATCGTCCGGCCCCTCCTGGACCGCCCCGACCGCATGCAGGTCGTCATCGCCCTGGTCGACAACAAGTCCACCATCACCGACAACGACACCGGCAACACCCTGCCGACCCTGCGGATCCGCCGCATCGAAGCCGTCCTGCGCATGGACCTGTCCACCGTCGAACAGATCCTGCGCCGCTCCGTCGAAGCCCGCACCGGCACCGCCGTCCTGCCCCTCGAACTCGAAGACGAACTCTCCGCGATCTTCGCCGGACTCGTCATCGACAAGGACACCGGCGAAATCACCGACGTCAACGCCGAAGGACCCGAGGAAGCCTGATGAACCAGGGCAGCGCACGCACAGCAAGCAGCACCACCTGCCCGCTGTGCGGCGCGCCCTGCATCACCACCCCCACCGGCCGGCTCCTCGAACCCCACCCACACCCCCTCGCCATCCACCTCCCCGACGGTCAACGCCTCAACGCCGTCACCGCAGCCGCCATCTCCACCGGCCGCGCACCACCCCGAGCCCACCACCCGCACGCACCAGGCCCCTACGGCTGCACCCCGCCCCCACCCCTCACCCTCTTCTGATCCACGAGGAGCACCGCCCGGATGAGCACCAGCACCAACCAGGACGACTACCGTCCGGGCGCCCAACCGCACCACCCCGAGGAACCGGCCTGGCGCGCCCGCGTCCCCGAATCCGCCCGCTACCTCGTCCTCATCGGCTGCCTCGCCGCGCACATCGAACTCCAGCCCGACCGCACCGCCGCCACCCGCCGCACCATCCACGACCTCTACAAGGCCGTCGACAACCTTCCCGGAGGTGACCACCAGTGAGCGCCTTCGAGACAGTTATGGACGCCCTGCGCGACCGCGGCGAACGCATCATCGCCCGCGGCGGCACCGCCCGCACCCGCGGCCTGTGCCACAACGGCGACGCCCCCGACACCGTCGCCCTCGCCATCGGCCACGACAAGCGCGTCCTCGTCCACTGCTTCAAAGGCTGCAACCCCGAGGAATATGTCGCACCCCTGGGCCTTGCCATGACCGACCTCTATGAGGCCAAGGCCAAAGACGTCATCGGCCGCGTCGCCACCTCGTACACCTACATCGACGCCGAAGGCACCGTCGTTCAGTACGTCGACCGGTACTTCCCCAAGAAGTTCCGGCCCCGCCTGCCCAATGGCACCCGCAAGCACCCCGAGCGGGCCAACCGCGTCCTGTACCGGCTCCCCCAAGTCGCCGTCGCTGCCAAGGACGGAAGCATCGTCTACGTCGTCGAAGGCGAGAAGGACGCCGACCGGCTCACAGCCGCAGGTGCGATCGCCACCACCATGCCCGGCGGCACCGGCATGGGCTGGGAGGAGCACTACAGCCAAGCCCTGGTCGGCGCGCAGGTCATCGTCATCGCCGACCGCGACCCCAAGGGCGAGGGCCTGACCCACGCCGACAAGGTCATCGCGTCGCTGACCCGCCACCACATCCCCTGCCAACTCCTGCTGCCCGCAGTTGGCAAGGACGTCGCCGACCACCTTTCGGCTGGCCTGGGACCCGGCGACCTCATCACCCTGGACCAGCTCAACGAGGCTCCCGCCGCCGAGCAGCAGGCTGACGACCCGGGCGCCGAAGAACATCCCGAGGACCAAGACGTCGTCGAACAGAAGATCGCCGCTCTAATCGGCGAACTCCTCGACACCGACGACCTCGACAACATCCCCAACCTGCAGCCCCTGATCGCCGACATGCTCTTCCTCGACTCACTTGCCCGCGTCAACGGTCCTTCCGGACACGGCAAGTCCTTCGTCACCCTCGACTTCGCCGGCTGCGTCGGCACCGGCTCCGACTGGCACGGCCACGCCACCTCCCAAGGGCTGGTCATCTACCTCGTTGCCGAGGGTGCCCGCGGTATCCGCAAGCGCGTGAGGGCCTGGGAGAAGCAGAACGGCATGCGGATGACCGGAGTGAAGTTCCTGCCGCGCCCGGTGCAGGCCATGGATGTCGAGTGGCTCGTCCTGATCGAAGTCTGCCGACGCCTGCGCCCCGCCCTGATCATCGTCGACACCCAGGCCCGCGTCACCGTCGGTGTGGAGGAGAACTCCGCCACCGAGATGGGCCGCGTCGTCCACCGCATGGAGGAGCTCCGTGGCGCCTCCGGGGCCTGCCTGCTGCTGGTCCACCACAAGGGCCTGAGCGGGGACCACGGCCGCGGGTCCACCGCCGTCAAGGGGGCGATGCAGACCGAACTGACCGTCACCAAGGAAGGGTCGCGGGTCATCGTTGCGACCGACAAGCAGAAGGACACCGAGGAACTCGGCAAGATCGGCTTCACCCTCACCTCGGTCCAGCTCGACGGTGAGGCCGAGGAGGACGGGCGCCCTGTCACCTCCGCCGTCCTTGTTCCGATCGACACCCCGATGCCTGTCAGCCCGGGGCAGATCGCCGCATGGCTCGATGCCCAGGATGTGCCCTCCGACTGGGGTCGGGAGAGGGTCACAAAGGTCCTCGGCGAGGCTGGGGTCAAGGTCCGGAAGGACAAGATTGAGCAGGCGATCCGGATCAGGAAACTGCAGTCCGAAGACCTGCCCCCGCCCCGGGGCAGGTTTCCAAAAGATAGTGCCCCGAAGTCGGGGGCAGGTTTTGAAGAAACCCCAGATGAGACCTGCCCCCAAGGCCCGGGGCAGGACCTGCCCCCGTCCTCACTCCACCACCTGCCCCCGCCCACCACCTTTAGGTGGGGGCAGGTAGGGGGAACCGGGGCAGTTTCCGGGGCTCCAGAGCATCCCGAATGCACCGTCTGCGGCCACCGGTTGGACGCCGACTGGGCCGCCCGCGGACACGACACACACCTCGCCTGCTGACCCTGGAGACAACCATGATCAAAGCAATTGAGACCCGGTACGCCGGCCACCACTTCCGCAGCCGCCTCGAAGCCAGGTGGGCCGTGTTCTTCAACGCCCTGGGCATCCCATGGGAGTACGAGCCCCAGGGCTACGAGGTCGGCCCCTACCCGACGCACGTCACGGACAACGGCCTGACCCTCGCCAACACCCGCTACCTGCCCGACTTCTGGCTCCCCGCGCAGAAGGTCTTCTTCGAGGTGAAGGGCATCGCGCCAGACAGCGACTACAACGACATGCTCCATGCCTTCACCGGCCAGTCCGAAAAGGACCTGATCCTCGCAGTCGGCAGCATCCCCGACCCGGACACCTACGAGGTCTCATGCGAGGGCACCGGCGACTTCTGGATGGACGAGTTCCAAGGGACAGCGCCCTGCATCGACGAGCGCACAGGCGCCGTCCTCGGATGCTGGGACAACTACCGCGCCTGGTGTTGCTGTCCATCCGGTAGGCACTACGGCATTGAGTTCAGCGGCTACGGAGATCGCATCCCCTGCGGCTGCAGTAGCGGCGGTCGCTTCTCCTCCGACGATGATCCATCAATCCGCGAGGCATACCGCGCCGCCCGCTCCGCCCGCTTCGAGCACGGCCAGTCCGGCTGACCCGCTGCCGCCCCCGCCACCACGGCACCCGCAGCCGGAACACATTCGCCGCCACACAAGAATCGCCGCACCCCAGGAGGCCGCCATGCCCACCCTCACCCGCCGACAGCACCCGCTCCGCACCGGGCCGCGCCTGTCGACCAGTGACCAGCAGCTCCTTCGTCTGATCGCCGCCGGGCTGGAGAACCCGCAGATCGCGAAGGTCTGCGGCTGGACGCCTCATGAGGTAAAGGTTCGGCTGCGGCGCCTGTACCGGCTTCTTGGCGTAGACAGGCGTATCGGCGCGGTCGTGGCCGGCTTCGCGCTGGCGATCCTCGACCCGGCCACCATTGCCGACGTATCGGCCGCAGCGCGGTCCCGGGGCGGTGCTGGGCCGAGTCTGCGGGCAGGAGGCGCTGCGCGTGCCTCGCAGGCTGTTAGGCGGGCTCCTGTGTCTTCGGATCTCAGTGCCAGTCGTACGCAGGTTCTGCAGCTGCTTGCGGAGGGATTGAACAACTCTCAGATCGCTGCGCGCCTGTCCTTGTCGCTGGATCAGGTGAAGTACCGGCTGGCTTGGTGGTACGACACGTCCGGTACCGGCTCGCGTACGGCCTTGGTGGCTTGGGGTCGGCGTACTGGTGCGATTGAGCGGCCCGGGGCGTGGCGGTGACGGCCCCGCTGCGGGTCCTTGTCGCCGGTGCCCGCGACCGGGCGAACGCCGTCCTCATCGCCTGGCAGATGCGGGTACTGCCGGAGGTCGGACAGTGAGCGGGCGAAGCGAACGCCGTCGGTCTCGCGGAGCCGCCGTGGACCGCATCGACGCGAAGACCAAGCAAGAACGCTCCCCCGAAGGCCAGCACGGCCAAGTTGTCGCACCAACCCAGGAAGCCATCCGCGAGGCCATCGCAGCCTGCCTCTGCCCGTTCTGCGGGCGCGGCCCGTACAAGGTCCTGGCGCTCCATACAGGCAACCGCCACGGCATCGACCGGCACGAACTCCGTCGCCTTGCCGGGCTGGTGAAGCACGCCTCGATCTGTTCGCCCGAATACGGAGATGGCCAGCGCACGCTCCTTGCGAAGCGCGGCGGAATGGAGCCGAGAGAAAGGCCGAAGAAGGGTCGCAAGGTCGTCGTATCGGATGCGGGCCGCAAGGTGATGCGTGACAACGCCGCCAAAAATCTGCACCCCACCACGGAGCAGCGACACGAGGGTGCCGTTAGAGCTGGGGCCATTCGCGGGGAGCAGTTGCGCAAGGAGCGCCAGCCGTGCGTCACCTGCGGTGGCGAGATCGCTTTTCGGCCGGGCAAGACGCAGCTGAAGACCTGCTCGGATGCCTGCCTTCGGGAGCGAAAGGCGCAGGTCATGTCTGCGGCGCGTCGGACTGGCGTCTTGCGCAGCGGCGGTGAGCAGCGGTGACCGGCCCGGGGCGTGCGGAGGCGCCGGCCGTCGCTGACGGTCGGCTCGGGGCGGGGCTGGGGCTACTCGGCGGCGGTCTGCAGGGCCTCCGAGGCGGCAGCGATCTTGGCCTGTGCGTCCGGCGGGATGTACCCGGGCCGAGACCAAGCGCCGGGTTCCGGTCGCGTGGGCCGCGTGACACCTGGTCGATGGAGGTACCAGCGGGCGAAGTCGCGCAGCACGTCGGTGCGTGTCTTGCCTTCGGCGGCAGCTGCCTCTTCCAGGGCAAACCATTCGTCGTGAGGCATGCGGACTTGCCTGGGTGGCGTGTGGGTGGGCTTGGCGGGTGTCATGTTCGCAGGGTACGGCGCGTAGCTACATTCGGGCAATGGCGTGTCGCTACACGGATCGCCGAAGAAGATCTTGGGTGTAGCTACATGATTTTTTACGGAATCGCTTGCTGTGTAGCTACACGTTCGCTAGGTTGTAGCTACACGGAACGGCGGCCAGCCGAACCGGATAGCTCGGGAGTCACCGTGAACGCCACCAGCCGCAAGATCGCCCGCCGCCTGACCGCCGCGATCCGCACCGCCGCCCAGACGTCCCGCGCCACCCTCACCGCCGCCCTGACCTCGCTCACCACCCAGATCCGCCGGATCGCCGCACACGCCGGCTTCACCACCGCCCAAGCCAACGCCGCCCTCGAACTCATCGAGGACGGCGGCATCCACGAGCAGCGCCCCGACATCTACCGCACCGTCAGCACCGACGGGACCCGCATCCACCTCACGACCGCCGACCGGTGCACCTGCCCCGACGGCATCAAGGCCACCACCGCCCACCACCGGCCCTGCTACCACGCCCTCGCAGTCCGCGTCCTGGAGGCCGCATAGACCGACTTCACCGGCATGACCGAGGACGCGGCTCGACAGGCCGTCGCCGAACTCCTCGCCGAGCAGAAGCGCCAGCACGAGGAGCAGTCCGCCGCCGCCCTGGCCGGACCCATACACATCCGCAAGCGCATCGCCCGCAAACGCGGAGACAGCTTCTACCGGGTGAAGTACAGCGCCAGCGAGAACGGCTCGCAGACGCTCTGCGGTGCACCCGCTGGCATGGACAAGGCCTGGGCTGAGACCCGGTTCGCCAAGCACCTGGCGGACGTCACCTGCGAGACGTGCAAGCAGATCCGCACCACCAACTGACCCTCCGCCCGCGCCCCGCCCTCCCGAAGGAACCCCCGCCATGCGTATCCCGACCGATGTCCTCACCGTCCTCGACCACGCCGAGACCACCGGCCACGAACTGCGCCTCACCGGCCAGCTCGACCGCAAGCTCTACACCCTCACCAACAAGACCCTCGAAGCCGCCGGTGGGAAGTGGAACCGTAAAGCCGCCGCCCACGTGTTCCCGAACCCGGCCGCCGACATCCTCGACGCGATCCTCTCCACCGGCGAGATCACCACCCCCCGAGACCTCGGATACTTCCCGACACCGCCCAGCGTCGTCCACCGGCTGCTGACCCTCGCCGACCTGCACACCGGGATGACCGTCCTGGAACCGTCCGCCGGACGCGGGGCCATCGCCGAACCGGTGGCCGCACTCGGCTGCCACGTCGACTGCGTCGAACTCCAGACCGCCAACGTGCAGGCACTTGACGAAGCGGGCTACGCCAGGCGCCTGATCGCGGGCGACTTCCTCGCCCTCGACCCGAGCCTCAGCGGGCTGTTCGACGCGGAGGGCTACGACCGGGTGGTGATGAACCCTCCGTTCGCGAAGCAGGCCGACATCGCGCACGTCACCCACGCCCACCGCTTCCTCAAGCCCGGCGGCCTGCTCGTCGCGGTGATGTCGAACAGCGTCACGTTCCGATCCGGCCGCATCGCCGAGGGATTCCGGGCGTTGCTCGACCAGGCCGGCGGGGCGCTGGAGCCGCTGCCGGAGGGCTCGTTCCAGGTGTCCGGGACGGGCGTGAACACCGTGATCGCCGTACTGCCCGCGCTCGACGCCTGATCCCCGCCCGGCTGCCCTGATCACCTACCACCGACCTCCCGGAGGCCCGCCGTGTCCGCTCTCGCCCAGCAGATCCTCGACCGCATCACCGCCGACCCCGACGCCTTCACCACCGACGCGTGGTTCACCATCCAGACCTCGCACGCCATCTGGCCCGAGGACCACATCGACGGCAACGACGTCCGGCTGGGCCTCGCCGCTTGGGCCTGCCACCTGTCGGGCTGGTACCTGACCCGCGACGACATGGGCCAGCCCTACGCCTACCAGCTCCACGACGACGACGACCACCGCGACCTGGAGGAGCTGGCCGTGGAACTCCTCGGCCTGGACAGCCCCGACGTGCTGGCCAACCCCGACCGGGACGCGGTCATCGCCGAACTCCAGCGCATCGCCTCCACCTGACCCGTGCTCTTCCCGCCCAGCCACCCCGACCACCGAAAGGCCCACCACCCCATGAACATCACCGTCAGCGTCGACAGCCTCACCCTCGACACCGTCGTCAACCAGGTCTTCGGCACCGACGAGGACGGCGACCGCTACGAGATCGGCGGCCAGACCATCGCCGACGTCATCGCCGGCCAGATCCTCGCGAAGCTCACCAAGGACGACCGCTGGCCCCGACTGAACGACACGGTCATGGAGGTCCGCAAGGAGGAGATCCGCGACGCCGTCCGGCCCAGCATCGACGAGGCCCTCGCCCGGCCGATCACCAAGACCAACGGGTATGGCGACAAGGTCGGCGCGGAGACGACCCTCGCAGAGATCATCGCCGACGAGGCCCGCAAGCAGCTCACCGAGCCCGCCGACCGGTACCGCAACGAGAAGGGCACCCTGCTCCAGCAGGCCGTCCGCGCCGAGGTCGACCGGGCGTTCAAGGCGGAGATCGCCGACGCGGTGAAGGCCGCCCGCGATGCGGTCACCGAGCAGATCGGCGCGATGGTCGGCGAGCAGGTCGCCGCTGCCGTTCGGGCTGGCATCACGTCCCGCTGACGCCGGGCGGGGCTGCCATACCGGCAGCCCCGCCCGCCTCCCGCATCACCCAACCCGCCGACACCCCAACACCAGGAAGGCCCAGCCCATGCCAGTCCCCGAGCCGTACTTCACCGACGGCGACGTCACCCTGTACCTCGGCGACTGCCGGGAGATCCTGCCCCAGCTCAACCTGACCGCCGACCTGGTCGTCACCGACCCGCCCTACGCCGAAACGAGCCTCGCGTGGGACCGGTGGCCCGACGGGTGGCCCACCCTCGCAGCCTCAACGGCGCGCAGCATGTGGTGCTTCGGCAGCATGCGGATGTTCCTCGACCGGCGCGACGAGTTCACCGCTGCCGGATGGAAGCTCTCCCAGGACTACATCTGGGAGAAGCACAACGGCTCCGGGTTCGCGAAGGACAGGTTCCGCCGCGTCCACGAAACGGCCACCCACTGGTACCAGGGGCCCTGGGAGGGCCTGTACCACCAGCCGCCGCGCATCCCGGCCGAGTTCGACGGCAGAGACCGATCGGTGTCCGCGAGCGCTGCCCGCGTTCCGCACACCGGGGCAATTGGTGCGCACCGCTACGAAGATGACGGACTCCGCTTGGCCCGCTCCGTGCGGCGTTGCCCTTCGGTGCGGCGCGGTGTGCACCAACCGAGAAGCCGGTGCCGGTCCTTCTGGATTTGATCACCTACGCGTGCCCGCCCGGCGGCCTGGTGCTTGACCTGTTCGCCGGGTCCGGCTCGACGTTGGACGCCGCCCGCCAGACCGGTCGCCGCGCCGTCGGGATCGAGCGGCACGAGCCGTACATCGAAGCCGCCGCGAAACGCCTGCAGCAGTCCGTGCTCTTCGCCTGACCCTCGTCCTGCTGTCGCCGCCCTGGCCGACACACCCACCACCAAGGAAGGCTCCGACCATGCCCATCCGTCTCCGTGTACCCGCGCACCGACCGGGCGGTCCCGACGGCCAGGGCTGGAACCGGTTCTCGCTGGGCTCCCTCGCCGACGACGAATGCACCCTTCGGCCCACCGACTACTCCCACTACATGGAGTCCCAGGACACCCGCCGCGCCGGGTACGGCGGCTACGGGTCCTGCATCCGCGACGGCGCGTGCGACAGCTGCCCCGTCTTCGCCCGCACCGAGACCATGGCAGCCCTCACCGACCGCGTCCTGGTCCGCATCCACCCCGCCGACGGCCGCCCGTGGCTGATGAACCGGCCCGAGGACGGCTGGGGCTCACGCGGCCAGCGCTGGACCTGGGAACGACTGGCCGCCCTGTCCGGCTGGTACCCCGACGGCCGCCACCACGACCAGGACGGCGACGGGTTCTGGCTCCAACGGGCCGACGACAACCCGCAGACGATCCACCTGCCGTTCCTGGCCACCTGACCGCCCACCCCGCCCCGATCCTCCTTGGAGCCCCCGATGGAACCCCTGACCGACCAGAACCTCTCCGTGATCCAGGCCCGCGTCAATCGCGATGACGGGCTGGGCTGGCGCGACGCGACCGACCTCCTCGCCGAGGTCGCCCGCCTGCGCGCCGAGCTGGAGCAGGCCCGCGCCGCCCGCCTCGAATGGTCCCGCATCGGTGATCACCCCGAACTCGCCCACTGGGCCGACGCCCTCGTCAGCGCCGACCTCACCCCGCACCCCGCCCACGCCTGGTGCAGCACCACCACCGGGTACGAGGTCGCCATGCAGGTCGCCACCACCGACCAACTCACCGGCACGGCTACGGCCGAGCTGCTGGCCGAGCTGAAGGCCGCGTTCACCGCCACCGTGTGCCGCGTCCTCGGCCGCACCGACGTCACCGCCCCCGGATGCCTGTGCGGTGCGGTGCCCGTGCACCAGACCGGCTGCCACGCCGGCTGAGGTCGGACCGACCCCGACCCGACCGCAAACCGAAAGGACCGCCGTGACCAGCACTGACGTGATTGACCTGTTCGCCGGCCCGGGTGGCTGGTCCGAGGGACTGCGCCGCTACCTCGGCATCACCGACATCGGCCTGGAATGGGACCACGCCGCCTGCCTCACCCGCCAGGCCGCAGGGCACCTCACCATCCGGACCGACGTTGCCACCTACCCCACCCGGCACCTCGCCCACCTGATCCGCGGCCTGATCGCGTCACCGCCGTGCACCCTGTTCTCCTCCGCCGGCAAGGGCACCGGGCGCCGCGTCCTGGACGTCCTCGCCGACGGCATCCGCCGACTCTTCCGCGGCGAGGACTGCCGAGGCGAGGTCCGGGCCGCGATCTACCCCGTCGCACTGGCCGAGCAGCAGGCCGCGAACGCCAAGAAGGCACCGGAGAAGCAGCGCACCACGGCGCAGCTGGAAGCCGCCGCCCGCACGGACGCCGCCTGCGCCGCCCTCGTCCTGGAGCCCGCCCGCTGGATAGCCGAACTCCTCGCCGCCGGCGGCATCCTGGAATGGGTTGCGCTGGAGCAGGTTCCCGCCGTCCTTCCGCTCTGGGAGGTCTACGTCGAGGAACTGCGCCGCCTCGGCTGGTCCGCATGGACGGGGATCCTGAACTCTGCCGACTACGGCGTCCCCCAGACCCGGCGCCGCGCCATCCTCATCACCTCCCGTGTCCGCACCATCGCCGCGCCGGAGCCGACGCACTACGACCCCAAGCGCGAGGACGCCCTCGCCGACCTCGGCCAGGACTCCCTGTTCGCCCCCGAACTCCCGCGCTGGGTCTCCATGGCCCAAGCCCTCGGCTGGGCCGGCGAGCAGGTCGTCAACATCAGGGGCGACCGTCAGACCCCCGGCGGGAACGAGTTCTCCGCCGACGGGCCATCCTGGGCGCTGACGGAGAAGACCCGCTCCTGGTCGCTGCGCAACGGCAACCAGCCCCGCGCCGCCGTCCGCCAGGCCGACGAACCCGCGCCGATGATGACGTTCGGCAACAACGCCGCACGCATCGAGTGGGTGCTGCGGAACAACACCGACGCCAACGCCTGCGTCCGGTCGATGGACGAGCCCGCCGGGACCCTGTTCTTCGGCCACCGCGGGAACGACGTCTCCTGGGTGCTGAAGAACCGCCGCGACTCCGACAACTTCAAGGAGCACCACGGCGAGCGGGAGAACCGCACCGTGGACGAGCCGGCACCGACGTTCACCGGCGAGGCCCACCGCTGGGGCTGGGCGCAGGAACGCCCCGCGACCACGGTCTGCGCGACCAACCGCATCGCCCCGCCCGGGCATCGTGACCGCAACCCCGGCGGCGAGTCGCAGTTCGCCAGCCCCGAGACCGTCCGCATCACCGTCCAAGAGGCGGCGATCCTGCAGTCCTTCCCGCCCGACTACCCATGGCGCGGCTCCCGCACGAAGCAGTTCGAGCAGGCGGGGAACGCGGTCCCGCCTCTGTTGGCCGCGCACGTCGTGTCCGTTGCCGCCGGAGTGCCGCTGGCCGCCCGCCGCCGGCGTCCTGTCCTCCGCCCTCCCCACCACCTGAAGGAGCACCGTCATGCCTGACACCGCTACTCGTTTCGCCGCCTCTTACGCGGTTCTGACGGCTGCTCACGAGGTCGGGGACCATTGGACCCAGCGGGATGCCGAGGCGACCGCGAAGGGCGACCCTGGCCCGCGTGGTGCCCGTGCCTGCGCATCCCATGTGGCGACGTACACCGCGACCCAGGCCCTCGCGCTGTATGCCGCGGACCGGGGGCTGCGCCTGGGCCTGGGCTGGCGCCGCGCGTCGGCAGCCCTCGCGGTGTCCGCCGTCACGCACTACGCCGCTGACCGCTCCGCCGGGCACTGGCGCGACGAGCACCCGACCGGGGTGCCGTGGCTCGCCGCCGTCACCGGGCACCGCGGGTGGCTCCAGCGCGACCCCGGCTCGCCGTACCTGCTCGACCAGGCGTGGCACAAGGGCTGGATCGCCGTGGCCGCAGCCATTGCCTCCGCCCCGGCCGCCGCGCCCAAGGCCCACCGATGACCGGGCGCGAGGAATTCGGCCACCAGCCGATCATCTCCTTCCTCGACGGCCGGGCCCTGGCGAGGGTCTGCGCCCGCTGCCACCCTGCCGAGCCCGGCATCGTCCACGCCGTCCGCTGGCCCTGCCGCACCGCCGCCGTACTCGGCCTGGACATGGCCGACGAGACCACCACCCCGACCAGCCAGGAGACCTGATGCCGCAGACCCGTGAGCGCCGCATGTACCTGATGTGGCGCGCCGCCAAGGCCCGGCACGACTACCGGCGCGGCGAGCAGCACACCCCGCACCTGCGGGTCGCGATGCGGTTCGGCCTGCCGGTCTGCGAGGTCAAGGACATCGTCGCCGCCCAGCGCACCAACCCGACCACGAAGGAGGGCTGAGCCGTGCTGAAGTCCCACACCTGCCTGACGATCCTGTGCGACGTCTGCAAGACCGACGCCGAGATCGGCGAGGGCGTCCCGCACTGGGATAGCGCCCGTGATGCCGCCGAGTGGGCGCGCTCGATCTGCTGGGACGTGACCGAGGACGGTGTCCGCGCGGTCTGCGATCGCGATGACGAGGATCACGAGGCTGCGCGGGCCGACCTGCTGCCGCCGTACCCAGCGGTCGAGGTTGATGGCCAGCTCGCGCTACCGGCCGCTCCTGTTGCTGTGCTGCCCGAGGACGGCCAGGCATGACCGGGGCCGAGGTGGAGCTGCTCGCGTCCGGCATCTGGGTCGAGGCGTGGCCCTGCGGGTGTGTCTGCGCCGCAGCAGTAGCCACCGTCACGGGCGAAGGCGGCTGGACGATCACGACCGAGGGCGAGGCCCGGGAGCACTTCGCCCCGCCGCGACTCGCCGGCCTGGGCTACCGCCTCGTCGACTCCGCCACTTACCGGGCCCTGAACGGCAACGGGAGCTGGAACTGCGCCGGCCACACCCCGAACGAGCTGATCCACGCCGCCCGCGCCACCGAGAGGAACGCCGATGCCTGAGTCCACCGCCACCGCGCTGACCCGTACCGGGCAGCCCCGCCGCACCGGATACGCACTGGAGGGAAACTGATGGCCACCTACAGCAGCCGCGAGATCATCTCCCGTCGCATCGAGTACACCGTCCCCGCCGCCCAGCCGTGGGGTGCTACCCGCGCCGACGTGTACCAGGCGCTGGCCGCCGCCGAGATGAAGTACCGGGAGATCCACCAACTGCGGGACGACCAGTCGCTGTCGGACGACGCGCTGCGGGTGCTGCCCGTGGACGACGAGATCATCATCCACTTCACCATCGAGGAGACCCGCCGTGCCTGACCTGCCTGATCCGACTGTCCGCCCGTCCCGCTACACCGTGACCTGCCTGCCCGAGGGGTTCTTCGAAGCCTGGCGCTGGGACGTGACGGTGGAGCAGCAGCAGGACGGGCGGTGGGTGATCGAGCACTGCGGGATGTTCCTGACCGTGCACGAGGACCGCCTCTGGTCGGAGTCGAAGGCCGACGCCGCGCGGATCACCGGCAGCGGTCTCGCCCGCAGCATCGCCAAGCAGCACGCCCCGCTGGTCCGGGCCGACGGCCGGACCGTCGCCGAGGCGCTGCGTCTCGCCGCCGAATGGAAGGAGCAGGACCGTGGCTGAGCTCTACGACGGCCTGTTGCGTGCGATGGTGAGCCTGCCTGCCCCGCCGCCGCCGATCCCCGTCGCCGCTGACACCGAGCAGCGCGACCGCCTCGCTGGGCACCTGCGGACCGAGCTGAAGCGCCGGACGTTCCCCGCGCTCGCACCCGGCGGCATGGGGTTCGGCCTGAGCGAGTACGACATCGCCAACCTGGTGATCGCGTTCCTGCGGCCCTGCGCCTGCTACCCGGACCCGTTCGATCACGAGGACGAATGCCCGCAGTACGCCAGTGCCTTCCCCGACGCCGAGGAGACCGACCGTGCCCGCTGACCCGTCCCTGCGCGACCAGCTCGCCGAAGCCCTGCGCGCTGCCCCGGTCCGTGGGACGGCGATGCGCATGACGGTGCTCACGGAACTGTACGGGCCGGTCGACGCCCTCACGGACGCCGTCCTGGCCGTGGTGCAGCCGGAGCTGGACCGGCTCCGCGCCGAGGTCAGGAAGGTCAGCATCGAGCGGGATTTCGCCCGGGGCCGAGCCGACGCCCGAGGTCGAGCGAACGACGATCTCGACCGAGGCCTGCAAGAGGAGCGAGAGACGGCGGCCCGATGGCGGCGGCGTGCCAAGTCGACGGAGGCCGAGCTGAACCGTTTCCGGTCGGCGTGGCAGTCCGCGCGCCACCGGGCCTGGCATGTTTGGCGCGCTCACGCGGTCCACAGCGCCTACCAGTTCGAGCAGGCGCAGCAGCGCGCGGTGGATGCCGGGGCCGAACGCGACCGGGCCATGGCGTCCGTCCCGCTGGTGTGCTCGGACGACCGGCACCAGGCCAAGGTCCGCGGGCTGGAAGCCGAGCTGGCCGCCGTGGAGGAGACCGCCGCCGAGCAGCAGCAGAACGCGCTGCACTGGCAGGAACGGGCGCAGGCCGCCGAGGCCGAGCGCGACCAGTTCAGGACCCGGGTGCTGGAACAGCACAGGCGCGCCGAGCAGGCCCTCCAGCACCTCAGCGTGATCCACCAGGCGACCGATCGGCTCGACTACACGGCGGCGCTTCTGTCTGCTGATGCTGATCAGGCGAAGTTCAACGCCTGGATTCGGTGGGCCCTCCGCACTCTGCGGGAGGCTGTGGCTCTCGGTGCCGCGCCCACCCCGGCCGGCGCGGCTGATGCCTGCCGCGTGGACGAGTGCGCCCAGGGCTGCCCCGGGCAGTGCCGGCACCGGCGGGCAGCGGACGACCTGACACGGCTCGACGAGGAACTCGGGATGTACGAGCGGGAACGGGAGCAGCAGTGATTTCTCTCATCGTCGCCGCCGTCTTGGCGGCCTATTCAGCCGTCGGTGCGCTCATTGCCCGCCGCTTGTACGGCCGCTGGCGGGCAGCGAGCATCGACGACTACGTCGCCAGCTACTCCAAGATCGGCAGCAAGCCGCCCGAGGTGATCCTGGCGGATGCGGTGAAGTTCTTCGACAACCACTCCCGAGGCGACGACCAGCTCGGGGCGTTCCTGAACGGCCTCTTCTGGCCGCTGTCCGTCCCGACGATCACCCTGATGCACCTCACGGCCCGGTTCCTCAGCAACACGCCGGTCCGCGCCGACAGCGAGATCAAGGCCGAGCATGCGCAGATGGCCGCCCGGATCGCCGAGCTGGAGAAGGAGCTGGGGTACCAGTGAGCGCCCAGTCCAGAGCCCTCAACCGCCTCGCCGACCACTGCATGCGGCTCTCCCGCGACAGCGATGGCAGGCCCTACGAGATGCCGATCTACACGGGAACGAGTCTGTGGGAGCAGGCTGCGGACATGGCCCGGCGGACAGCGCTGGAGCAGCGGTGGCGGGAGCGGATCGCGCGTCGGCTGCGGCTGCCGATCTGGTGAACGGGTCGGAGGCGGCCCACCCCGTATGTCGGGTGGGCCGCCTCCGTGTGCGCGGTGCCTGGGTCGCCGTGGCGTCCTGGTGCGCAGGGATGACGCTAGGTGCTGGGTCTGACACATGGCCGTGACCTGCGGGGGCTGCGGTGCACCCTCACCTCATCGAACGTATATTCGAACCATGGACGATCCGCCCGACTACACCCCCGCCGAAGAGGCCCTCGAGGTACGCCCCTGGCGCCCCGGCGAACCCGAGGCCGAGATCCTCGTCTACCCCCACGGCGACCAGCCCCTGCTGTGGATCTACGCCGCCGGGGCCTGGCGCCGGGCTACCGTCGACGCCCGCCACCGGTACCCCTACGGCACCGCGTACCAGGTCACCATCAGCGTCGACGTCCGCGGCTTCCCGTCCAATTTCTCCCGCACGTACCGGTGGGGCACACCTGCCATCCAGACCCGGCGCAAACGCCTTACCGACGCCGAAGCCCAGACACACCTGCGGGACGTGCTGGGGTCAGATTGACGAGCTGAACGCCGCAACCTCGACCCGCTCGCCTGCCTTGTCGGGCAGGATCCGCTGCAGCAGCCGGCTCGGCCCATCAGCCGCAGCCAGGGCACGCAGCAAGACACGGCGGCGGGCAGGAGCGGTGGCCACAGGGGCGGTAGTCGTCATGGGATCAGGATGGCAGATTGGACCACCAGTCGTCATTGACGCCCGCCCTCAATGTCCGTCACGTTCCTGCTGGTCAGCGGGATGTCCGCGACCGCCTCGCCGTCACCGTCCTCGGTGCCGTCGAGCGCGTGCCTGATCCATTTGAGCGAAGCGAGGTACCCGGCGTCGAAGGCATGGTCCTGGGGGTTGTCGCGGACCGCTGCTTCGATGCGGTCGCACTCGGCCCGGACGCGGGAGATCGTCGCCTCGGCCCGTTCGGTGCGGGCCTTGAAGTCGGCAATCTCACCCTGCTGCTCCAAGAGCTTCTGGGCGATAGCGACATGGTTCGGGTACTCGGTCACGCTTCCTCCGTGGTCAGCAGCAGCGTCAGGTAGGCGCGGACCCGCTCATCCCGGCCGCAGAGGCAGGGCTCGCCGTGGCACTGCTCCGTCCAGCCGAAGCCGTGCTCCTCGCCGACCAGCAGCTCGACGTGCCGGCGGGTCCGGGCGACACGGGCCAGCGTCGCGTCCGGGTCATGGCGTTCGATGTGGTCGGCGTCAGCCCGGGGGTTCACGACGCCCGTTGGCCAGTCCGACGGGTAGCCGCCGTCGCAGTGGACGAGTCGGCTCCCAGCGCCGCGTACCCGGTGCTGCCCGTCGGCCCAGTGCTCGGAACGCCACGGGCCCGGGGTCGCCGCCTGGGCGCCCTCGGCCTCGGCGTCGAGCCCGGCCCGGACGGCGGCGGCGAGGTCCGCGAGCGAGACGTCAGGCATCGGTGGCCTCCTTGGCGTGAACGCAGGCGCAGTGGCCGCCCGCAGGTAGTCCCTTGCTGTGGCTGATCGGGCAGATCCCCGGATCGGGCGCGGTCCCGCAGATGCAGGTCCGCTCCCCCACTCGGGCCAGCAGAGCGCGGGCGAGAGCGACCGTCTCCGGGCCGCCCATCCGGTGCAGTTGGTCCGCGTCCCAGCCGCCCATTTCGCGCCCACTGGTCGAACACGTCGGCGACGAGGAGGTTCAGGCCTGCGGGGAGGCCGTCGCGGCGGGTCTGGAGGTGAGCGGACGCGGCGCGCAGGGCAGCGACGTCGGTGGTCGCAGTCACGGGTACTCCCCTGCGAGCATCGTGGCCACGGTCAGTGCCATGGCGCTGTACTCCCTGCCGGTCAGGTGCATCCGGTGGCCGCCCTCCAGCAGTTCCAGGGACTTCGGGCCGAGCGTGATCCCGACCTCCCGCAGCGCCGTCTCGATCTTCGCGGCCAGCTCGGTCACGGTGTACGACGTCGTCCCGATCGACATGCCGCCGTCGTCGGCCTGGAACGCGCCCAGCAGCGTGACCCTCGGCTCGGGCCGGGCCGACTCCGGGGCATGCGCGCACAGGCCCCAGGCGTAGGTGTGCTGCCACGGCTTGTTGCGCGGGCGGCAACTCGACGAACTGCAACCGTCGAAGTCCTCGGTGTCAGCCACGACCGCCCCCGAGCAGCAGAAGCTCCTGGTCGGGCCCTTTGCCGACGAGCCTGATCCGGTTCCCCGCTTGCGTCTCGCGGTCGAACAGGTCGAGCAGGGCGACAGCACGCCGGACCTGCTCCGTGATGGTGATGCCCAGCTCGGTGCGGCGGGCGAGGAGGGAAGCCTCGGTCGCGGTGTTGATGTTGATACTCAGGCGGCCGAAGGCGGGCTCAGCCACGGTCGGCCTCCAGCTCTAGGCTTCCCGCCCACTCGGCGAGCCGCTCGAAGTCCGCGTCCACCAGCCCAACCGCCGGATTGATCGTCAGCAGCAGCGCAGGCCCCGGGTGGATGTCGGCGATGTACTCCCGGTCGGCGTCGGTGACCTCGTCGTCAACCCACGCGAACTGCCTGCCCCGCGCCCACCGGACGACCTCCCACGTCTTGAAGTACGTCCCGTCCTTCCGCGACGGCACCCGAACCTCCTCGAACGGCACGTGCTCCAGGGCGGGCAGGCCGAGGTGCGGGCCGATCCAGTCGTTCGCCTCGGCCTGCCACGTCGTGCACCAGACCAGCTCGAACGGCAGGGCCAGCAGCGCCGGTCCATGGGCGGGGTTGAGCCAGACCCGCAGCGGCTTCACGTGCGGTCCCTCCCAGCCCGTGGGGCGCATCCGGTGGGTGTCGTAGCCCTCGGGTCGGCGGGAGGGCTTCGCGGCGTAGGGATTCAGCGGGCCGTCGACGTCGATCAGGAGCAGCGGGCGGGGCATCGTGTCCTCCAGGTTGATGGTCATTCGGGTTTCGCCGCAGCAGTCGGCGAGCCACCCGTCGTCGCCGTCGCGGATGATGCTGCTCCCGGCCTGGCACCGGTCACCGCAGCCCGTGCAGCGGCCGGGGTACTGGGCGGTCAGCCAGCGCACATCCTGGTGCGTGGACGGGCGGGGCCGGGCCGGCGGCGTGGGGCGGCAGTGGTCGCACATGTCCTCAGGCAGCTCGGTCAGGTCGCAGCGGGCGGTCATCGCAGGCCTCTCATGAGAGCGGCAGTGTCTGCTCGGCGGGCGCGTGACCCTTGGACTGCCACAGCTCCCGGTACTGGTACACGAAGGTGGAGCACCCGGCACGGGCATGGAACACAGCGGTCCCGTCGCCCATGTCGGGGCGCCACAGGTTCGGGCCCGGGAACCGGGTCGCGGTCATCCGGGACGTGATCGCCTCACCGCAGCCCAGGCAGCACCCCGACTGGATCGACATCAGGTGCTCGGTCCGGCCGACCGCCCGGTCGACCGCTTCGTCGGCGATCTCCTCGTCACACGGCGGTAACTGACCGCAGGAACGGCATACGGAGTAGTGCTCCGGGAGGACGTCCCAGCGGTAGGAAGCCGGGAACTGCCAGTGCTCCTCCTTCGCGCGGGGCTTATCGGCCACAAGGACGACGACCACGGGCCGGTCGCGCCAGGCCGCCCGCTCCAGTCGTGGCTTGTCCGGGTGGAACCGTTCATGGTCGGCGAGGCATCCGAGCCACTGCTTCTCGAACGCCTCGGGCCAGAGGTCATCGGGCTGTTCGCGGATCTCCACGATGCGTTTCGGCTGCCGGTTGAGGATGACCAGCATCCCGGGCGCGAGCACGGGGTTGGCCTCGCGGCGGCGGCGGTCGTGCTCGCGGTTCTCGACGCGCCGTGCCGGGTCGGACGGTTCCCATGTGGACTTCGCCCAGCGGGGCGGGTCGATGTGGCCACGGGTGGTGTTCTGGTGCGGGTACCAGGGGCGCTCGGCCATCACGCACCCGCCGGTCGCACGCAGGTGTCGTGGTCGTAGCAGCGGCACAGCCCGCACCCCGCGCACAGGTGCAGCTGCTCGGTACCGCAGAGCCCGCAGCCGCCGTCGAGGGCGATCTCCAGGCTGTCGAGGAGCAGCAACCGGTCGAGCTGGTTGTACATCATCGCGGCGATCTCCTTAGACGTGCCGGAACGTGATGTCCGCGAGGTCTTCGCGGGCCTCCGTGATCGTCTTGCGTCCGTTCGCGAGGTCCCCGATGAGGCTGGCGGCGTGGTACTCGCCTTCGTCGGTGGCGTCCGTGAGCCTGCTGGCGATCTCGGCGATGAGCGCGAACACGTCGCTGTCCGCGTCCGCCCGGTCGGTGGCAGTCTCCGCCGCGTCGGCTTCGAGGTAGCCCAGGAACGCGTCGGCCAGGTCCGGATAGCTGTCTTCGCCGTCTTCTTCGCCGCACTCGAAGTTCTTGTGGATGTCGTAGTCGACCTCACCGGCGATGAACTGGCGGAGGGCGCGTTCGACGTTGGCGGGGTCGAGGAGATCAGCCATGAGGGTTCCCCTTTGCGGGAGTTGGTGGTGTTTTGCGGTGCTTCCAGTGTCTCAGATCTGACCCTTGATCACGCCGTATTCGTGCAGCTCAGACCCCAAATCAGGCCCGGTTCGGCTGGAACGCCACCGGCATGTGCTGATCAGCCAACTGCTGCGCCCACTCCGGCAGACCGCCCGGCAGTCGATCCAGTTCGATGTCGAGCCGGTTGGACGTCATAGTCCCGTCGGTGTCCCGGTGCATCCCGAAGACGTGGGCGGTCACGGTGATCCGGCCGCCGCGAGGCCAGCGGGTGTAGCCGAGCACGATCTCATCGGGCACAACCGATCCGGCGTCTGATTCCCAGGGCCACGGGACGTCGGGGGCGTTCTCCAGGTCGAGGGTGATCTCGACGTGGCGGGCGCGGGACGTGAGGTCAGCCACGATCTCCCCCCTCTGTCGCTTCGACCGCCCGCAGCTCCGGCCAGACCAGCTCGACCACCGTGTCCGGCGGCCACTCCGGGTCCCACGGCTCGCAGTCCGGCTTGTATGACGCCCACGCGCACGGTTCCGGGCCGCAGGAGCAGCTGCCGCACCCGGTCTCGTGGCAGACGTCACCACGGCACGCGAAGCACATCAGGTGACCCGGGCAGTGGGGTTCGGCGCAGTGACGGGTGTACATCGTGCGGGCGCTCACTCCCCGCCTCCGCCGCAGTCGCAGTGCTGCTCGCAGACGTGCTCGCCGAGCGGCGTACCCATGTCGGCGTGCAGACGGTAGTCGTCGAGCAGATTGTCGATCGCGTTGGCGGTAATGCCACCCTGCATGTACTCGTCCCGCTGGGCCTTGAGCCACGCCTCGACCGAATCACCACGGCGGGGCAGCAGCACGGCCTGCAGGGCGGTGGCGAGGTCTGGCACCCATTCGGCGTACTCGCTGTTCGGGTCCGTGTCGTCAAGGCCGTAGTTCCAGAACGCGAAGGCGCGGATCGCCGTGACGATCGCGGCGTGCTGGGCGTCAGGCTCGGTCGGGTTGCTCACGGTGTTGCTCCTTCGTTGGGTGCCGCCTGGCCCCGAAGCACAGGCAGCAGAGGTCAGTTGGCGACGCGGAGGATCTGCCGGGCGACGGTCAGCGCGAGTTCCCCGCCGAGGTCGACCGCATGGTCACCGCCGCCGTCGGCAAGGGCGCGGGCGACGATGACGTCCCGGTGCAGCTCCAGCAGGTCCAGCACGGCCTGCCCGACGCCGGGGTGCAGCAGGGCGATCCACTCGGCGTCGGCCATGCCGCCCTTGTCGGCATCGCGCTCCGTCATCGCCACGGCTCCGTAGCCCCCGTCGCGGACGTTACCTGCGTCGATGTACGGGTCGTTCTCGACTGCGCTGGCATTCCACGGGCCAGGTGTCGCAGCGGACGCAGCGGCGCGTAGCTTCTCGATGGCGTTGGTCAGGAGCGACGCGGGCTTGTCGGTGGTGGTCACGATGGTCCTTTCGGGCGGGGTGGATTGGGCGTCGGTCCCGCATCCGCACCCGGTGCAGTGGTGGCCGGCGAGCGGGTTCCCGACGACCGCGGCGGCAGCGACCGTGGCACGTACGGCGAGGGCGCCGAGGACCTCCGGGCGGAGCAGGTGCGCACCGGGTTCCTTGCCCATCTCGGTGAGGATCTTCCGCAGGAGCGGGGTCAGCTCGGTCGCGGTCTCGTCGGTGGCGGCGATCATCCCTCCCACCCGTCACGGGCCTCGCGGGCAGCATGCTCGTCAGCCGGGTCGGCCAGCGCCCGGAGCTTCCACCCGACCTTCTCGCAGGCATCGCGGGTATCACGGCCAGACAGCTCCTCGCCGTACCGGCCAGCGCGGTACGCCTGGCCAACCTCGAAAGCCAAGTCGGCTGCCTTGTCGAGAGCCTGGGCGGGAGCGGCAGCCAGTTGCTCCTTGAGCGCGGCGATCTCCTCGCCGTACTTCCGCTCGCGTTCGTACCACTGGTCGATGAGGTGCTGGTCGATGGTGGCCGGGGTGATTTTCACGCGGGGCAGGCCGGACAGCAGGACGTTCACGGCCCCCGCAAGGCCAGCCTCCTCGGGCGCGGTGGTCTCGTCGCGGGTGATCGGGGTGACGTCAGACACGGTCAGGCTCCTTTCGAGCGGTACGCGATCGCGGCATCGGTGGGGGTGGTCGGGGTCGGGTCGGTCATGGTCAGGCTCCGGTCTCGGTGGTGGAGGGGTCAGCAGAATTCGAACGGCTCGCCAGCCTCGGCGGCAGCCTCCATGCCGTCAGCCAAGGCCAGCCCGTCGTGTCGGTCGTGGCAGTCGCCCGGCCATACCGCATTGATGACCTCCCGCAGACGGGGCGCGACGGTGGCGCAGTCCTCGGGGCTGATCTCGCCATCGCAGTCGGAGTCGTCGAGGAGCGGCTTGAGCGGGGTGGCGACGGGAGCCCAGGGCATGTCGCCGCCGAAGCCCTCCATCTGGTCGAGGTCGATGCCCTCGTGCTTGGCGAGCGCGGTACGAAAGCGCCCGAAACCGCCGTACGCCCAGTGCGCCTCGGTGTGGGAGAAGTCGACGCCCATGCTGATCTCCAGCCTCTCTGTCTAAATCTTAGACACTAAGCATCGCAGGTCAGCCCACTCCCGTCTAGCTTCTAGACAAGAATCATGGGACGATCCGGCACATGACCGACTGGGAAGCGCGACTCCGACAGCGAGCCGAGGACGTGAAGGCCGCCCAGCGCGCCCGCGCCCTCGACATTGCCGCCGCGCACGCCGCCGGACTCAGTTGGCGGGCCATCGGGAAGGCCGCAGACGTCAACCACGAGACGGCCCGCACCCTCGCCAGGGAAGCACTGAAGGCCACCCCGCTCTCCCCCGACGCCTGACCCGCCCCACCCCGGCCCCGCATGCGCCGGCCAGCAGACAAGCGCACGGCTGCTCACCGGGCGGCCTCGATCCTGTCGAGCACGTCCATCGCCCGACGCCTCAGTACGGACGGCAGGCCGGTATCGCAGCACGACTCCCTCAGCGACACCCAACTGCTGCCTTCGGGTTCGATGCGCTCGCCGTGGTAGCGGCATGTCGCGGGCAACTTCTCCAGCGCCGAGCGGATCGTGAGCAGATCGAACGGTGCGGGACCCTGCGCGGCGGCCTCGGCTCGGACTTTCGCCGCGCACGCCTCGACGGGCACGTCCTTCTTGCGGACGTCCAGATCTCCCATGTCGTCGCGGGTGATCCAGTCGCCCTTGAACGCCACCGCCAGGCCCGTGTCGGTCTGGATGGCGATCAGGTCGTCGGCGTTGGTGAAGTTCATGTGCGACAGGTCGTTGGCATAGATCGGCTTGGTCGGGTACATGAACGCGAAGACCTCGACGATGTTCTCGCCGGTCCAGAGGATGGCGTCAAGCTCGGTCACGTGCGGTCTCCTGTCGGGGTGAGTACCGCCCGGCCAACGACCAGGCGGCGGAAGGCGGTCCTCAGATCGTGCTGCTCAGCGCCGGCACCAGGACCCGCTTGGGCTTCGCCGGGCGGGTGGCCTGCCGGTGGGCGTACTGGGTGAAGGCCGTCAGCGCGACCGTGACCACCAGAGCAACGAACCCCGCAGTGTCCGCGGTCGGGACGGTCGTACCGTGCTGCGAGGGCATCGGCAGCAGCACGACCCCGAACAGCCCGGTGGCGGCGTAGAACAGGTCGCAGCCGACCGCCGCACGCGCCCAACCGGGGCGCACAACGAGGTTGATCCCGGCGAGGGGCAGGTCGTCCAAGGCGCCCTCCATCGGGGACTTGCCGTGGACCATGGAGTACACGGCGAGGGAGACCACGGCCAGCAGGCCTGTGAAGAGGATCGACGCGAGGCCGTGGAACAGGATCTCGGCGAGGAACACGGCGCCGGTCGCGGCGAGGGCGGTGTGGGTGCGGCGGCACCAGCGGTGCGGGCACGCGCGGGTCGGACGGTCGGCGGGCATGAGGGTTCCTCCAGGTCATTGATCGGATGTTGAACGTCTGAACCGGCGGACCGATAACTAGGGCCTATCAATCAGCTCAGACGGTACCGCTGCCGGGTCCAGCAGGTCAGGCAGGCAGGTCAGGCAGGGTGGCTGGGGCCGTGCATCAGCTCCTGCACCGTGTGGTCGGCACAGTTCCAGCGCCCGCCGCCGTGCAGGTCGCGCAACTCCCGGGCGGTGACCAGGCGCAGCGTCAGCCCCAGCTCGGCGGCGCGGAGCCGGTCGGACGGCATCGGGTAGTGATGGGCGGTCACCTCGGCGAGAGTCGGGAACAGGTGCACGCCGTCGCCCCAGTCCGCGACGATCCCGGCGGTGATGCAGCCGCACGGGCGCTGCTCGATCCAGCGCATATGGGCGAGCGGAGGTTCGGTCGTCATCGGTGCTCGGTCCAGCGGATCTTCATGACGGGTGTCCCGGAGCCGTAGGACGTGACCTCGACGTCCACGTCCACCGACCGGAGGGGTGCGCGGCCGGGCAGCACTGCGAGGGTGATGTGCGCCCCCCGCCCCTTCCGGGCCTGCGGCGCCTGGGTCGACGCGGCCGTACAGCAGCCACTCGATCGCACTGTCTGGGCCGAACGCGTCCAGGTTCCAGTGGTGCAGGGTCACCTCCTGGCCGGTGGCGAACGCGATCGTCGCGGGCTCGGCGGGCGCGGGCTGCTCCTCGGGCGGGTCCTGGTCGCGGGGGCTGCCGTCGGTGTCGGTCAGGCCCTGCCGGTAGTCGGCGCTGTGGTCGGTGTAGTCGTCAGACATCCGGGTCTCCATGGTGGTGGTGGTGGGCGTGGTCAGCACTTGGCGATTTGGTCGGCGATCTTCTCGGCGGCCTTGACGCGGGTGACGGTCAGTTCGGCGTAGGTCCGGTCGATCTCCACGACGAACGCCCGGCGACCGATCAGCACAGCGGCGACGGCCGTGCTGCCCGAACCGGCGCAGGGGTCCACGACCAGGTCGCCGCGCACCGTGGACGACTCGATCAACTGCGACATCAGCAGAACGGGCTTCTCCGTCGGGTGCCGGGTCACCGAAGCCGCATTGGGGCGCGGCACGCGAATCACACTGCCGTGCCGCAGCCGGGCAGCCAGCGTGCCCTCCGAGGCCCGGGAGATGTTCGACTTGCTGTGCACCCCGAAGGCGATCGGCTCATGCCCTGGCCCCCAGGGCGAGGTCAGATCGCCCAGTCCGGTCATGCACTTGTCCCAGATCAATTGGGCTGTGCCGCCAAGGCGCATGGCACCACGCACCTGGTCAGGGGTGTAGCCGAACACGTAGCAGTGCCGGTTCCTGGCGAGGCCGCGCACATTGGTCCCCTCGGGGCCGACCCACTCAGCCAGGGCCCCGGGCCAGTCGACGGTGCCGTCGTCGCCCTGCAAGCGGTCGAAGTTCCGGCCGACGTTGCTCCGGTAGTTGACGCCGTAGGGCGGGTCGGTGCACAGCAGCCCGTACCCGGCGGGGACGGATGCGATGACGGCCGGGTCGCGGCAGTCGCCCCAGATGACCGTGCACCGGTCGGAGGCGTACAGGACCTCGCCGCCGGGCGGGGGCTTGAGGTCGAGGGCGAGGAGGGCAGCTTCCATGCGGGGTCTCCTTCGTGGTGTGGGTGGGCTTCGTGGCTCAATGATGCCGGGCGCAAGGAGCCGGCCACAGGGTCAGACGGCCTCACCGTTTCCAGGCGTAGACCTTCTCCCCACCGATCATCGGCGCGCCTTCGGGGCCCTTGACGTGCGGGGCGATCCAGACGGGGCGGTGCACCTCGCGGCTGGGGTACCACTGCTGACGCCAGTGACCACGGGTGATCCAGCGGTGCACGTAGTTCCGTCCCGACTCCCCGGGCTCGCCTGAGGTGTGCTTCGGGCGGCGCAGCTCGATCACGCGGACACCGGCCGGCTCGTGACCCTCGCGACGCAGACGCTTCCGAGCGGCGCGGTCAGGCTCCAGCTGCTCCACTGTGGCCAGGGACTGCTGCATCAGCAGCCAGGCTGCAATGACGGTTCGACCCCATAGGTAGAGCGGTGAGTTCTGCGGGGACACCTGCGCCGAGGCGGGGGCGAATGACCATTCGGCGTCGACTTCGTACATCCACTTGGGCCATGCGCCGCCACGGCCGAGGCCAGGGTTGATGGCCATGATGCTGTCCCAGTCGTGCTCCAGGTTCGCGTAGAACGAGAGCCACAACGAGAGGCCGAGGTCCGTGTTGGAGGCGATCCCCCAGGCGACTCCCTGGATATGGCCGAGGGTGTCGTCGTGCTCCACGATCACGTTGTGGAGCGGGTGCCCGAACACCATGAAGCCTTCGGTCGCTGGCACGTCGAAGGTCTCGACGCGGAAGTCCGGCAGCGATTCGGCGGCGCTTTCAGCGAGATCGGTCATGTCGTCCGAGACGTAGAACAAGTCGGCAGAACGGAGGCGGCTCATCTCAGAGGTGCGCCGCTGTTCGGGGCTCGGATCGACAACGAGGACGCTGCCGTCGTGATCCTCGACCCAGGAAGCCGGTTCGAAGGTGCGCCGATTCCACCACTCGATCCCTTTCGGGCTCTCGCTGCACGCAACCAGATTGGCTCGCAGTTCGGGCAGGTCTTGCGGTCGGATGTCCACGGTGCTCCTCGTGAGGGTGAATTCAGGATGCCCGGCAGTCCGTCAGCTCTGCGCCATGTCGACGAACCTGGAGTAGTGGAACTGCGCGGCGACGGTGATGTCCGCAGTCGGCCCGTTGCGGTGCTTGGCAACGATCAGATCGGCCTCGCCGGAGCGCGACGACGTCTTGTCGTACGCGTCCTCGCGGTGGATCAGGATCACCGCGTCGGCGTCCTGCTCGAGCGCACCCGTGTCCCTCAGGTCCGAGGCGACAGGCCGCTTGTCCGTCCGCTGCTCCGGCCCGCGGTTGAGCTGGGCCAGGGCCAGCACGGTGCAGCCCAGTTCACGGGGCATCAGCTTCAGCTCGCGGCTCATCTCGGTGGCCTCGGCGTACCGGTTCTCCTGGCGCCGACCACTGCGGTCGGGCTCGAGCAGCCCGAAGTAGTCGATGACGACCAGCGGCGCGAGCCCGGTCTCGCGGGTGACCTGCTTCGCACGGGCCCGGATCCGGCCGAGGGTATTGCGGGCCCGGTAGTCCATCCACAAGGGCAGGTCCCGCAGATGCTCGAGGTGCCGGCCGATGCGGGACCAGTCGTCGTCGTCCATCCCGGCCTTGCCGCGCTTGAGGTGGTGGAATCCGACGCGCGCACGGGCGGCGATGATCCGGTTGGAGACCTCGCGGCGGTTCATCTCGAGCGAGGAGAACAGCACCGGGCGACCGGTGGCGGCCGTAGCGGTGGCCACCCCGAGAGCGAACGCGGACTTGCCCATGGCTGGCCTGCCCGCGGCGAGGATCAGCTGCCCGACCTCGAGCCTCATCAGGGAGTCCATGTCCTCGAATCCGGTGACGGCGAAGGGCTTCGCGATGTCGGCCTCGAGGGAGTCGAGGTGCTCGTCAAGGCTGTCGCCGAAGCGCCCGAAGTCGGCATCGTCGTCGTCGAGGCTCCCGGCGAGGAGTTGCTCGACCTCGGCGAGGTGGCCGCCGATGGCCTCGTCGGGGTCTTCGGGGTCGGCGGTTCGGGCCCGCTGGGCGCCGCGGACGGCGGTGTTGAAGAAGTCCTCGAGCCGGGCGAGGCCGCGGATCTGGTTGGCGTAGTAGGCGGCGGACGGTCCGGGGTAGGCCAGGGAGGCGAGCTTGTGCAGGTAGGGTGCCCCGCCGGCGCGGACGAGGCTGCCGTTGCGCTCGAGCTCGGTAGCGACTGCGATCGGGGTGGTCGGGTTGTCGCGGCCGTGCAGCCGCAGGACGGCTTCGTAGATCAGGCCGTGGGCGGGCCGAGCGAAGTCTCCGCCGCCGCGGAGGACTTGGGCGACGTCGCTGACGGTGTCGTAGCTCGGGGTAGCGGCGAGCAGCGCGCCGAGGACGGGCTGTTCGACGGCGATCCGGCGGGCATCCCGGTCGTCATGTTCGCTCGAGGTCGGGGCCTCGGTGGTGGTGGTCATGCTGGTCCTTAGGCGGCTTGGTCGGCAGGGTGGGTGCAGCGGGTGGTCTTGTCGCGGCCGGTGGTCTCGTCGGTGTAGTCGACCCAGCCGGGGCGGGGCTGGTCGCGGCAGCGGTCGCAGGTCTCGAGGACGGGCGAGGCGCGGGTCCTCGCGGTGGGCTTCTTGGGCAGGTCGTCGATGCGGAATGCGAGCGCACCGGCGTAGGTCTTGACGGGGCCACGGTCAGCCGTGAGGTGGGCGGCGAGGTCCGCGTCGAGGTCCCACCCCTGCCGGGCGATGGCTTCCAGGAGCAGCGGGGCCTGCCTTCGCGCGGTTGCCCGTCCGACGCCCCAGGGCGAGGGCAGCGACTGGAGGAACTGCTCGGCCCGCTGTTCGTCCTGTTGCTGGTCTCCTCCGCCTCCTCCTGTGGTGGGTGAGGCAGACGGGTCGGCAGGGGTGGAGGAGGTAGTACTCGAGGAGATAGGAGGAGTAGGGGTTAGCTGAGGGCTAACCCGTTCTGTAGCTGTGGGATAACCCATTCCGTCGAGCGCGTTAGCTGAGGGATAACCCATCCCATCGTCGCCCGGCTCGGAATGGGTTAGCTGACGGCTAACGCGTTCCGAACGGGTGCACTGCCCTCGCAGGCCATCGTGAGGGGCTTCCGGGCACAGGACGGGGAAGCGGTAGACCGCATGCCGACCAGGCTGGCCAGACATCTCGCGGCCGTCCCGGATGGCGTACTCCAGAACGCCCTTGGCCTTGAGTGCAGAGATCGCTACCCGCCATGCAGCGGCCTTCTTGCCGACACGCTTGAGGATGTAGTCCTCGTGCACGGGGCCGAAGGTCTCCCTGGTCGAGTCCTTTGCGTTCTCAGCCAGAACGAGCAGATCGGCGCGCTCGCCAGCGGTGAGCCCGGCGTCTTGCCAGTGATCCATGATCTCGACCATCAGCTTGATGCCCATGGGCGCACCACCTTGCGGCGGTTGGCATCCGGGCTGTTCGGGATCACGCAGACTCCAGCTGATGTGCAGGGATGATCGGGCTGGGGCTGTGGTTAGTCCGCGCTGATCAGCTGGTCGACAGTGAGTTCGTAGGCGTTGGCGAGCTGGCCGAGAGTGTCGCGGCTGGGCCCGTTCTGGTTGCGGGTGATCCGGCTGAGGACTCCGGCGTCGACTCCAGAGCGGAGTGCCATTCGAGACAGATGCAGGCGGCCGTCTCGCCGAACGTCCCCTGCGAGGGTCGCAGCGGCCCGCAGGTTGGCCAGGTTGAGCTTGTACTTGGCGGCCACGGGTGACCTTTCCGAGTGGGTGCGAATGGGCATGGTAGAAGCACCGAGGCTCCATGTGCTCCTACAGGAAGTCTACCTCATTTCCTGTAGGGCTACATGCACATGTGTGCCAACGTGCCCCGCCGCCAAGAGCTGAAATAGGCCACCACCTGCGCAAACCCACCCCCGCATTCATGACAGCGGGTAGCGCACACGCTACGATCTGCCCGTGACCATGGGCGCGCACACGAAAGGGCGGGGATGAGCAGCGAGCACGAGGACTTCGCTCGCTGGCTGCGAGAACGTGCCGCCTTCGTCGGCTACGACACCACCAAACGCGGCATGATCTCCCGCCTCGCCGAAGCATCCGGCAACGACCCAGCCCAGATGAGCCGCTTCCTACGCGGCCAAGCCATCCCCGCCATCGACGGGCAGCGCGGCCTCGCCAAAGCGCTGAAGGTCAAGCTGCCCGAGGTCATGATTCGCGCCGGCTCCGCCCAGCCGGAGGACTTCGACGACGTCGCCCCCCGGACGCCGTCGTACGAGATCGAGCGCGCCGCTGAACTGCTCGGCGTCCCGCCAGGCAAGCGGACGGCCTATGTGCGGCTCATGAAGTCCATGGCACTGCTCACTGGCAGCAAAATCATCGACCCCGCCGAGACACGGGGCTTCGATTCCCTGGCAGACGACGACCCCGTCGAGTAGCACCCCGCCATCCGCCTGACCCCGCGCGCCTATCGCGCGCCCTACCGGACCCCGCCGCACGCTGGGACCCTGGCCTCATGTCACGCCCCTACAGCCCGTCACGGCCAATCCTGCTGCTGATCTGCCTCACGCCCGTGATCCTGCTGCTCCTCGCCATGCTGCTGTTCGTTTTCGTCGTGCCCGACAGCGGCGTCGGGCACGGATGACCCAGGCGACCGGGCGGGGCCGGGGCGTAGCGTGGCGGGCATGACCCTGTACGACCGCCTGGCCGCCACCCCGGACGGAGCCCGACGCCTCGCCGTCGCCCGGCTGCGCCGCGAAGCAGCCCGGTGCCTGCGCCGCGCCCACCTCGCCTCCGAGCTCAGCGTCGACGACATCGCCTCCCGGGCAGGCAGCCACCGCCGCGACCTCATGCGGGCCCTCGGCGGCGGCCACGACATCAGCGTCGAGCAGCTCGCCCGGTACCTGCACGCCATGGGCTACGAGCTGGAGCTTCAGCTTGTGCCGGCCGGGGAACCGCGGCGGAAGGCCACGGCATGGTCCGAGGTGCGCGCCCACATCGTCACCGACGATCGTCACCCGTTCGGGAAGAGTGACTGAAGACTCGTAGAGTCGTAGACCTATTTCGGGGTACATTCAAAACAGGTACCAAAAGCGGTACCTACTGACGCACCCTCGTCACGAACACGTCACCCACACCAAAGGCGGACACCATGCCCGCGCTGAACATCACCTTCACCGACGAAGAGATGACCACCATCCGCTGCGCCGCCGCGAAGGAGGACGCCAGCATGAAGAACTACGCCCGCGACGCCGTCCTCGCCAAAGCCCGCCGCCAGCGCATCGCCGAAGCCACCGCCCGCGCCGTCCGCAACAACCTCGGACTGAGCAAGCGACTGGCCGACAAGTAGCCCGGAGTTACCAATCACCGACTACCTCGATGTCGAAGACGTCCTCGACATCGCAACCGCCGTCCTCGCAGAGTTCGGCACGGAAGCCAAAGTCAGGGACCTCGGGCTACTCCAGAGCGCGGTAGCACGACCCCGCACTCACGTATTCGGGGTAGACCCCTACCCGGGGATCTACGACAAGGCTGCGGCCCTTCTCCACTCACTGGCCGGCAACCACTCGTTCATCGACGGCAACAAGCGAACGGCCTGGCACTGCACTGTCGTCTTCCTGGACATCAACGGCCTGCGCCAGGTCCAGTCAAACGACGAGGACGCCCAGGAGGCCCTCGCCCTGGCTGCTGCGCAATCGCTGATCGACATTTCGGAGATCGCCAATCGGCTACGGGCGCTCTTCGAGTGGAGCGGCTGCGAATAGCACGTTGCACCCCGGCGCCCGCCCTCCTTCCGGAGCGGCGGGCGCTGCCATGCCCGCACAAAGGTTCCCGCTACACGGGTCTGGCCTCCGCCACGGCCGGGGCGTAGCGTCCGTGTCCTGCGTGAGCGGCCCTCACCCACCCCCCACGGCAAGGGCCAGCCCGCAGCACGCACCCAAGGCAGCCAAGCCCCAGGGGTGCAGCGGGGCGCCGCGGCCCTCATCGTGCGAGACCGCGGCGCTTCCGCGTCCGCTGCCATTCCCCTGGGTGACTGACACACCGCACGACGCAGCGCCCGACCCAGGGTTATTGGGTCGGGCGCTGCTGCTTGTGGGGACTACTCGGCAGGCGGGTCGGGCTTGGGCTTGCTTCCGCGCTCTCCGGCTTCGATCTGCTGAACGCGCGCCAGCGAGATGCCCAGCGCGGACGCGATCTTCCGGTAACTGACGCCCTGGGCCCGCATCGTGATCACGGCCTGCTGCCTGATCCCCCGCAGCTTGGCCTGCTGCACCGGCCACTCCGCGAGGAGCGCACCGGCTCGCACCGCCTGCTCGGCCGGGTCATGCATAGCTTCGAGCGAAGCCACGGCGTCGAGCACGCGCCGCACCTCCTCAATTTCTTCCGCCTGTTCAGGCAAAACAGCTTCCTCCCGATTTGGGAGCGCAAGCTCACTGGACTACTGTACAGCGGGCGCTGTACGGTAGTCCATGAGCGAGCACGATCCGCTCAGCAACAGAACGGCCCCAGTCGCAGCTTTCCCGGCAGGCGACTGGGGCCAGACCCACCCACCACCGTCAAGCGATCGGGTAGGCCCTTCCATGCAGAGTAGCGATCAGCACCTCAGCAGCACACCCACCCCGCAGGTCACGACCCTCGCGGTCCTGCGCGGCGTCGACATCCCCCGCGAGCCGCTGCGCATCGTGCAGCCCGAGCGCCGCGTGATCCCCGCCGCGCCCCCGGTCCCGCTCACCGCCCGCTTCCACCCCGACGTCTACGGGCCCAGCGACCGGTACGACGCCCACCACGCCGACCTCGCTTTCGGTGCCGCATGACCGGCGAAGAGCACTACCACCGCGCGGAGGACCTCCTCGAACGCGCCAGCCACGCCACTGAAACCCCCGCCAGCCACGCCGCACTCACCGCCCGCGCCGCAGCCCACCTCCACGCCGCCGACATCGCCAACCAACGCGAAACCGCTGGCCTCCACCCCTACGGCGGTGCCGCATGAGCCGCCCCACGATCATCGGCGACGGCCCCGAACGCGAAGCCGCCGACCCCGAGATCGCCGAGATCCTCGGCGGACTCACCACCCTCGACGGGACCAACATCCTCGACATGTGGCTCAGCAGCCAGGACGAGGACGGCGAGGAATGAGCACCGCGCCCGAACAGCCCGGCACCCCCGACGAGATCGCCGCCGCGACCAAGACCGCCAACGACCTCGCCCAAGCCTTCATCAACTCCGCTCACCTCACCTACGCCCAGCGCGCCGCCCTCACCGACGACTACCGCGCAGCCCTCACCCGGCTCCGGGAACTCAACGGCGGACACGCCATCACCCTCAGCGCCCTCGGCGACGCGTAACACCCCCCAATCGGGCGGCCGACCTGGACACCGTTCCCCCACGGCACAGGCCAGCCGCCTCCCCACCACTTGAAAGGCAGACCGTGAACGACGAAGGCCAGCGCGCCCGAGCCGCCGACCGGATCCGCGGTGCCGCACTCTGGCTCCGCGACACCGGACTCGGCGGCTTCGGCTTCGCCCTCGTACTCGTCGTCGCCCTCGCCGGATGGTCCGCCAGCTTCATCGGCCTGCACGCATTCGGCGCCGGCCACATGTCCCTGTCCCAGCGCGCCGCCTGGCTCGTGCCAATGACGTTCGACGGCGCCCCGGCCGGCCTGTCCATCGTCGTCATGCGCGCCGGCATCCACGGCCGCTCGGCCACCCTGTGGCGGATCCTGATCATCGCCTTCACCCTGCTGTCGTCGTGGATCAACTGGGAGCACATCGGCGACCCGACCGGACGCGACGTCGCCGCCCTCATGCCACCTTCCGCAGTGATCCTCTTCGAGGGCCTGATGTCGGAGGTCCGGGCCGCGGCGAAGCGGCGCAACGGCGGCCTGCTGCGCCCGAGCCTGCACCCGCTCCGGTGGGTCTTCGACCTCACCGGGACCTGGAGCCTAGTGCGCTGCTACGTCCTGGACCTCCCGCTCCCGGCCGCCATGGACCCCGCCCTGAAAGCGCCCCGAGCCACAACCCATGGCGCCCCGACCCAAGCCGCCGAAGCGCCACAGGCGCCTGCCGAAAGCGCCACGCAGAGCGCCACGGTGGACCTTGCAAAGCGCCCTCGGGCGATGCCCCAGAGCGCCATGGCGGACGCCACCGAAGCGCCATCAGAGCGCCCCGCCGACGACGACCAGAGCGCCACGGACACCGTCCCCAAAGCGCCATCGAAGCGCCCCAGCAAGACGCCATCAGGGCGCTCCAAGGTCGACGTCCGTGGCGCCGCACGGGACGCCATCAAGGCGCTCTACGCGGACACCGGAAAGCGCCCCAAGGAGTCCGACATGATCGCCGCCCTGAAGGCGGCGAAGCTCCCGCACTCCCGCCAGTTCGCCAACGCCCGACGCCTGGAGGTCGAGCGCGACGATCCCCACCTCGCCGCGCTCGGCTCCGACAACGTCCGCACCCTCACCGCCTGAGATCAAGGAAGAACCGTGAACCACTCCCCCTACGGCGACTACAACGACCCCGCCTACAACATCACCCAGGTCCCGGCCTGGAAGTCTCCGCCGGTAGCCGAGGACGGCCGCGCCCCGAGCGCCGGGCTCTCGCCTCGCGCGAAGGCTGCGATCGGGGCCGGCGCCGTTGTCCTGGCCGCGTCGGGCATGTTCGCCGTGTCGAACTACGAGTCCGCCCAGGCCGACGCCAACGTCCGCGAGGCCCAGATCGCCGTCGATGCCGCGAGGGTCACCCTCGCGCAGGAGCAGCAGGCAGCGGCCCAGGCCAAGGCGGCAGCCCAGGAAACCCCAGTCCAGAGGGCGCGCCGTCTCGCAGTCCAGGCATGCGTGGCGAAGGCCGGGGACAGTTACGGGGCGATCTCGGACTGCGGGAAGGTCTACCCCGTCACCGACACGCCCGCGATGGGCGACACGTCCAGCACCGTGAATAGCGCCAGCAGTGGCTCGGGGTCCGAGGTCGGGCTGGTCGTCATGGGCTCGATCGGTGTCGTCCTGGTCGGCGGCTGGGTCAAGAAGCGCTTGCCCGCCCGTAGTTAACAACCTCCCCCCACCCACCCCCCACCTGCCGGGAAAACGCCCAATCGGCGCTACTGCGCAGGCCAGAGCCCTATTCCTGTTCTCTCGGGGTCGGGTGGGGGGTGGGTGGGGGTCAACCGATTGAGAGGATTCTGGTGATGGCGACAGCCACTGAGCCGACGGTACGACCCGACCCGACGCCCGCTGACCCGGCGACCGTCGCCCCGCAGGCCGGGCCGCTGGCCCGGATCCTGACACCGGTCGAGCCCGCCCGCCCGGTGACACCGCTGGGCACCACCGCGTCCATGGGCCAGGAGGCCGAGGCGGCGAGCAGCACGGCCAAGGACAGCACGGGACAGGGCACCAGCCGGGACGGTGCGGTGACTGCCCTCGTGCGCGCCCTGGCCTCACGGCTGGCCCGCACCGGCACCACGACCAAGCGCTCCCATGAGGTCAAGGAGACCCGCGTCTCCGGAGCCACCAGCACCAGCGCGAACAAGTCCGATCGGCTGGCCAAGCACGACGGCCAGCACCGCACCGCCCGGGACGCGAAGACCGCCGACCTGAACAACAAGCAGTCCCAGCAGCACCGACGCCACAACGGGGACGTCAAGAAGGCTGACACCTCCGACCGGAAGACCGCTGACACCAAAGCGGCCAAGGCCGACACCGCATCCCGGGACAACAAGGACCTGAAGAAGGGCAACAGCAGCGACGCGAAGACCTCCAGCGCCAAGACAGCAAAGGCCGACACCGCGTCCAAGCGGGACGACAAGGCCGACCGCAGCGCCCCGGCCGCGAAGGCCGCAGACATCAAAGCCCCCAACGACCGGGCCCAGAAGGACGCCACGGCTGGCCCGCCCAAGCCCACCGGGACCGTCAACGACCCCAAGGGCCTCGGTGCGAAGATCGCCGCAGCAAAGGCCCCTGACCCCAAGACGGGCGCCAAGGCCGGCCCGGACACCGACTCGACGAAAGCCGTCCCGAAGGCCGACTCCAAGAGCAGCCCGGCGAGCACAGCGAAGGCCACACCCGAGGCCACCGGCCGGCCCCCGCTGCGCACGCAGCCCGCACGCGAGGCCGGGTACCGCCAAGGCACCAAGGTTGCCGCCACCGCCGGCAAGGTCGAGGCGTACCGCGACGGCGCGAAAGACGGGTGGGACGACCAACGGGCCGCCGACCACGCAGAAGCCAAGCAGATGGACGAAGCCAGGACCCGCAACGCCATCAAGCCTCAGAAGGTGCAGCCGGAGTTGAAGCCGGCCAGCGGATCCACCGCCGACATGACCAAGCAGCCCGCCCCAGCGGCAGCGCAGGAATCCAAGAAGACAGCCCCCGAGACCAGCGCGGCCAGCACCCCGCCGGTGGCCGTATCAGAACGGGAGAAGCCGATGACGCCGACGAAGCCGGCACCCACGACTGCAGCCGTTCCACCGAAAGCCCAAGCGGCCCCAACTGCGGCACCTGTCCGAGTCAACGCTGTCGGCGCGAAGTCCGTCAGCTTCACCGGCGCCGACGGCGTGCAGCACGTCATGGGCCGGGGCGAGATCCGCACCCTGCGCCAATTCGAGCGTCGTCTCTCGGAAGACGCGACCAGGCTGGCCAGGATCGAGGAGGCCACCAGAGAGACCCAGGCGCATGCGGAGCTGCTCTTCACCCGGGCCAACCGCCTGTTCGAGGAGGCGAAGGCCGTCAAGGGCGGCGTGACGCTCTCCATGGTGCTGCTGCGCCTCGCCGAGCGCGCCAAGGTACTGCACGGCAGAGCCCAAGAGGTTCAGAGGAATGCCCAGCGCAGCACGGAGGCCGTCAAGGTCCTGTCGGCCAACGCGAACACCCGGCACGGCGGAATCTACAAGGCGGTCGTCGACTCCCCGCTGACGATTCCCGCCGAGCGTGCCTTCTACCAGGACAAGCAGGGGAGCTGAGATGACGCTGACCTACCGCGAGCTACTCGGGGAGACACGCGAACTGGCCCGGGCGGTACGCAAGGAGGCCAGGGCGAACGGGGAACTGGCCGCCCTGATGATCCATCAGGCGGAAACCACGGGCCGTACCGCCGAGCAGATCGCCACCCTCCACGTGGACAGCGCGACCGTAGCCGAGACCAACGAGGTCGCCCGGATCATGATCGGCCTGTCCGTTGCAGCCCTGGCCTACGCCAACGCGACCGACGAGGCCGCGCGCGCTGCGGTTGCAGCGGAGCAGCAGAACGTGACCGACCACGGCGGCATCCAGGAGGCCCGCGACCGCTCCCCCGTCGAGATGGCCGACCGCGACTGGTACAGGCAGGAGTAGAACCGTGACCACCAACGACACCCAAGCCGGCAGCGCAGTCCGGCACGCGCACAAGCCGGGCACCGAGAAGCGCTTCGCCCTGGCCCAGGTCGGCGCACCCCTGCTGACCGCCGTGGCCATGCCGCTGCTCGACCCGCAGGCCGCGAGCACCGTCAGCATTCTCCTCACCGGGCCGGCCCTGGTCGCTGGCGCGAACTACACCCGGCTGCTGTCCGACCACGCCCTGGACGCCCTGCCCGGTGGCGACATCCTGCGCGCCCACCGCGAAACCGTTCCTCGTCTCCGCGATCGCTACCGCCACCGCCGCGGCGACCGCGACCCTGCACGGCTGGCCCGGCACCGACTCCCTGATCGCCGGATGGATGGCACTGCCCTCCATGGCCGGCGCCGTATCCCTGGCCTGGTGGGCTGGCACCGGGTACGTCGCGTTCTCCCTGCGCCGGATCCTGCACGGCAAACCCCGTCCGCTCACCCCGCCCAGCGCGCAACCCGCACCGGCACCGGCCGCCAGCCCTGCCGAGGATGTTCTGCAGGGATGGCACAGCTACATCTCCGCCGACCGCGCCGCCCACCCCGGCAACCACCTCACCCTGACCGGCCACAGCCCCGAGGCATGGGAAGGCACAATCGAGGCCCGGCCCGGCCAGCAGGTCTCCGTCACCCGGGAAACCATCTCCGGGGTCTACCAAGTACCCGTCGAGCAGGTCCACATCACCCCAGGCCCGCACGCCAGCTCCCGGCGCATCCTGGTCCAGACCGTGGCCCCCACGGTAGCCGAGCAGCAGTACAGCAACCTCGACGCCCTGTGGATGCGCCGCGTCGGCTCCACGTCCGGCTGCATGCCCGGCACCCACCTCGAAGGCGCCGTCCCCGACCCCGCCACCGGCGGAGTCGCCGCATGGATCGTCGCCGACGAGGACACCGACCACATCACCGTCCCCGACGCCTACCGCATCGCCGGCGCCCTGCGCACCACCACCCTGCTGGTGTCCGTGGAACCGACGCTCAACCCGCGCAAAGCCAAGCTGCGGCTCATGGACCGCTCACCCCTGGAAGAAGGCAAGGCGCTGCCAGGGCCGGCTGCGCTGCGCGCCAACAAGAACGGCTTCGTCGAACTGGGCACCGGGATCTCCGGGCGCCCGTCCCGCATCCAGATCTTCGACCAGAAAGGCGGCGCCCGGCACGTCCTGGTCGCCGGCGTCACCGGCTCCGGCAAAGGCGGCGCCCTGCAGCTCCTGGCCCTCAGCTACCACGTCAACGGCGTCGCGATCATCTACGCCGACCCCAAGGGCTCCTCGAACCCCGACGTCGAGGACATGGCCGCGCACGCCGGCTGCGGCATCGACGGCGCCATGGGCGCACTGCGCCTGGCCTACGCCCTCCTCCTGCACCGCGTCCTGCAATCCCAGCGCCTGCGCATGAAGAACTTCGAGGCCACCGACACCATGCCGTTCGTCGCTGTCGTCCTCGACGAATTCGCGCAACTCCTCGGCGACAAGGCCCTGAACCGGGCAGAGGCCGCGTTCATCATCTCCGCGATCGCCGAGCAGGGCCGCTCGCTCGGCATGTGCTTGGTGCTGTGCGGCCAGATCCTCAACCTGGACAAGATGGGCGGCGACACGGCGATCCGCGACAACGTCTTCTACGGCGGCGCCCTGCTGCTGCTGCGCTCCGACAGTGCGCAGAAGCACCGCGTCGACCTCCCCGACGCCTTCGAGGGCGCTGACCCGTCGAAGATCCCGCCATTCTGGAAGGGCGACGACGACACGCTGATCTACGACCCCGACATGCCCGAAGACGACCCGCGCCGCACCTTCGGCGTCGGCTACGCCGTCGGGCCCGACGAACGGGCCGAGATGATGCGCCTGTGGATCCTGGAGTCCGCAGCCGGCCACTACGACCCCGACCGCATCGTCACCCCGGCAGACTTCCCCGACTGGGAGGACCGCCACGACATCGCCCTGATCCCAGTCGGCCCCGCTGCTGCCACCGGGGCCGACGAGGATGAGAGCGGATCAGGGTGGATGCCCGCACAGCGGGGGCCGATCCTGGCCAAGGAGCCGACTGCGCAGGCCAAGATCCTGACCGTCCTCACTGAGCGACGCGATCCGATCGGCCTGGAGGTCGGATACCTGCACCTCGACGAGATCACCCAGATCACCGGCGTCACCCGCAAGACCGTCGAGAACACCGTCAGCCGCCTGACCAAGGACGGCACCATCACCCGCAACCCCGACGCCTCCGGCGAATACGGGCTGCCGCTCACGGTCAGCAGCGACCAGTGACCAGGCAGTCGACGCGCAGCCGCGTTCTGTACTGGGTGCGCTGCCGGATGCGGCGCGTCGACCGGTGGTGCTCGAAGGCCATCCCGATCATCTGCCTGGTCGGGATCATCGCGCACTGGCTCATCCACTGACCGCCGTGATCGTCCCACCGTCCACCTGACGCCCGCCCCGCCCTGGGTGCAGACTCGATGCACCGACGCGGAAGACCGTCGCGACAGCCCGGCCCCGCTGTCCCCCGCAGCGGGGCCGGCGCATGGGGCGGGGTGGCGCTACGACACCTCGCGCCGGGACTCATACCGCGATCCCGCCCGAACCACCCAGCGCCCATCACCCGACACCACCACCGAGTTCGACGGCTTCGACACGTCCAACCCCATGCTCGCCAGCACCACGGCCCAAGCCTCGGCCTGCTGCTGCGTCTTCACCTTGATGAAGACCGACGTGTCGTCACCCATACGCCCATGGTGACGCCCTGGAACTGATGATGCGCAAGGTTCAGGAGAATCAAGTCACGCACTGTTGCCTGGATCGGGTACCGTGGGCGTCGTCCAGGTGCGCAGGTAGGGGTTACTTCCACTTGTAATGGGGATGTCGCGGGTTCGAATCCCGCCTCCGACTCCGGTCGGTGTAGCTCAGCGGCCAGAGCGCCTTGTTTCCTCCACCGACCTTGATCTCTGGACCACAACTTCATATGCACCTCCCGGTGCGCAGGTCCCGGCTACTTCTTCGAAATAAGCCGCCGGTACCGCTTCTGATCTCGGGAGGACATGCATCGGGGGTGCCCGGTGCGCAGGCAACGGATACTTCATGTGCTGCGGGTTCGAGTCCCGCTCGATGGCTCAGGCCATCGGTAGCTCAACGGGTAGAGCAATGACCCAAGCCCGTCGCCGCTTCCGATCTCGGGCACCCCACTGCATCTCCTCCCCTCCTTCGTGAGGGGTTTCTTTATGTCCCGCTTCAACACCCGAACCGCCAAGCCGACCGTGTCGTCCCCGGTCACCAACACCACCCCGGGCCTCACCCACCAGGGCGGCGCCGGGTACCTCCGCGACGCGAAGTCCGAACTGTTCCTCCTCGCAGTCGCCAACTTCGTCGGCCAGGACACCTTCTACGAGTCCGGCGGCACCCGCGACGACCGCTACACCACCCTGGTCCGCGAACTCGCTGTGCAGGACCCCGCCTGGACCGCCGCCCTCCTCGGCTGGCTCCGCGGCGACGCCAACATGCGCACCGCCGCGATCGTCGGCGCCGCCGAGTTCACCAAGGCCCGGCTCGACGCCAACGCACCCGGACTGTCCAGGCAGGCCATCGACGCGGCCCTCCAGCGCCCCGACGAGCCCGGCGAACTCCTCGCCTACTGGACCAGCCGCTACGGCCGCAACGTCCCCAAGCCCGTCAAGCGCGGCATCGAGGACGCCGTCCGGCGCCTCTACACCGAGCGCTCCCTCCTCAAGTACGACACCGACAGCAAGGGCTACCGCTTCGGCGACGTCATCGAACTCGTCCACCCCAGCCCCGCCGACGACAAGCCCTACCAGGGCGACCTGTTCAAGCACGCCATCGACCGACGCCACAACCGGGACAACGAGATCCCCGACCGGCTGCGGATCGTGCGTCGCCGCGCCCAACTCATGGCCGAACCGGTGGCCGATCGCCGCGGCCTGCTCGCGTCCGCCGCCAGCACGGAGGGCACCGAGGGGTGGCTGAACGGCGCGGGCATGACGTGGGAGGCGCTGGCCGGCTGGCTCCAGGGCCCGATGGACGCCCAGGCGTGGGAGGCCGTGATCCCGTCCATGGGCTACATGGCGTTGCTGCGGAACCTCCGCAACTTCGACCAGGCCGGGGTGTCCGGCGCCGTCGCGCAGCAGGTAGCGGCAAAGCTCGCCGACCCGGCCGAGGTCGCCCGGTCCCGGCAGCTGCCCATGCGGTTCTACTCCGCCTACCGCGCCGCACCGTCGCTGCGGTGGTCCTGGGCGCTGGAGCAGGCCCTCGGGCACTCGCTGGTCAACGTGCCGAAGCTCCCCGGGCGGACCCTGGTCCTGGTCGACACCTCCGGGTCCATGCGTGAAGCGTTCAGCAAGGACGGAACCGTCATGCGCTGGGACGCCGCCGTGGTCTTCGGCATCGCCCTGGGCTACCGGTGCGCCCAGGCCGACATTGTGTCGTTCTCCGACGTCTGGGACGGAGCCCGCTACGGCTACGGCCCGAACAGTGGCTCCGCCGTGCCCAGCAAGCAGTTCGCGCTCACCCCCGGCGGGTCCGTCCTGTCCGAGGTCAAGCGCTGGAACGAACAGGGCTACTTCATCGGCGGCGGCACCGACACCACCGGAGCCGTCCAGCGCCACTACAGCGGCCACGACCGGGTCGTGATCCTCACCGACGAGCAGGCCAACAACCACACCAGCGTCGACAAGGCCCTCCCGGAGACCGCGCCGCTGTACACCTGGAACCTCGCCGGGTACCGCACCGGTCACGCGCCGTCCGGCACCCGAAACCGGCACACGTTCGGGGGCCTAACCGACCAGGCGTTCCGCATGGTTCCGATGCTGGAAGCCGGCGCGAACGCGCACTGGCCCTGGGAGCAGAACACCTGACCCGACGTCAACCGCGGCCCCTCGCAGTAGGCAGGCGAGGGGCCGCGGTGCGTCAAGGGCGCCACTTCAGCCACAAGGTGGCACTCTCGGCCGCCACAAGTGCCACACTTAGGGCAGCCCCTGCCACTCCTGCCACACCGGGAGCCTGCGCCATGCCCGTCCTCACCCCATGCCCCTCGCACCACAACGCAGCATGGAGGCGCGCCGAAGCCGCCGACCAGCCCCACGAACTCACCCCCGTCTACGGCAACCCGATCCACTGCCTCGGCTGCCAGGGCCGCGCCTACCACCAGCTCGCCGAACTCCCCGAACTCCTCGCCGCCGTCTGGCTCGAAGCTGAGTACGGCACCGCCGCCAAGCAGACCGGCACCATCGGCCGCATCCACATTCCCTCCTGGCCCGGACAGGCCTCCCGACTGATGACGGACATGATCGTCGGCGGCCTGACGGAACTTGAGGACGACCTGCGGGAACTGCGGCACCTCAACGGCCGCCCGGACCGAGGACGCGAGGGACCAACCGCGTCGGGAGCAGTGACGTTCCTGCTGATCCACCTCGATTGGGCGCTCGTCCACCACCCGGCCGCGACCGAGATCCACGACCGGGACTCCGCCAACCCTGCCGCGCAGATCGACCAGTGGCACCGGGCCGTGACGCGGTTCACCCGCCGCGACTCGTTGCGGGTCCAGCTGGCCGCCCCGTGCCCGAGGTGCGCGCTTCGCACCCTTGCGCACGAGGACGGCGAGGAGTACATCGAGTGCCGGAACCCGGCATGCGGCGCGCTGCTGACCGACGCCGAGTACGCCACCCATGCGGGTGAAGTCGCAGCTCAGGAGGCGTACGAACAGGCGTCTTGTGCTTGATCGGGTTGCCGTGTAACACTTTCGGCAGATACCCATGCCTTCGAAGGCCCCGAGCCAAACGCTCGGGGCCTTTCGCATGCCCATGCCGGGGGTGACCATGGTTGTCTTCGAAGGTGACCTCCGTTCGGTCACATGGTCGACGAATCAAGGCGCCGCAGCTGCCGGTGTTCCACCCGGCAGGATCCGGATCTGGGCTCACCGCGAGAAGCTCGCCCCGGTCAACCCGGCGTCCAAGCACCCGCGTTACCGGGCGCTGGACGTGCTCCGGGTCGAGGCCGAGATGAGCGGTCGGCTGGCCTCCGTCGCCGCCTGATACTCCTCGCCGCTACGTCCCCCCTGGCGGTGAGGTACCCGCGCCCGCTTCGAGGGTGGCGGGTGGTGGTGCGCGGCCCGGTCGAGGCCTGACCCTCCCGGGCCGCGCACCCACAAACCGAAGGCGGTGACCATGCCCGCCTGCACCGCTTGCCGCGACCTCGGTCACGTCTGCGAGAACCACCCCGATCGCGTTTGGGGCCCGGAGTGCTGCGACTTCGCGGCGCATGCCGGGTTCTGCGAGCACGGTGCCTGCGGCTGCGGTGCGGGTGAACCGTGCCCTTTGTGCTGTGGTCCGGTGCCGCAGGACGGCACCGCTTCGATCGCTGAGGCCTTCACGCCGCGCTTCATGTCGAGGTGGTGACCATGCGTTTCATCCGTCATGCCCGTCACGAGTTCTGGTGGTGGTCCGAGCAGCACGCCGGGAACCTCTGGCATCGCGTCTGCCGCGATGGGGTGTCGTGCTGGCTGGACTGGCTACCCGCGTTCTGCTGCGGGCGACGGTACGCAGCGCAGAACGCGCTGTACCCGAGGTGACCGTGGACGCCTGGCTGTACTGCTCCTGCGGTCACCTCGCCACCGAGCACGCGCAGGGCGGGAAATGCCGGGCCAGCAGCCTCGACGACTGGCCGTGCGAGTGCCCGCAGTTCGACACCGACGACGAACCCGAGTGATGGCCGAGATCACGCAGACCATCATGGTCGGCGACCCGCAGGGCCGGATCGGAAACTGCCTCCAAGCCGCCGTCGCCTCGCTCCTCGACCTCGACCTGGACGACGTGCCGCACTTCGCCGAGCACGACGACTGGCTGAACCGCATGGTCGACTGGGCCAACGCCCGAGGCTGGAAGGTCCAGCAACGGCCGCCAGCCGCCATAGTCCCCATCGGAATTGCCTACGGCCCCTCCGTGCGCGGAGTCACCCACGCCGTGGTCTTCAGCTTCGGCGACCAGGTCTGGGACCCCCACCCATCCCGGGCCGGGCTGCTCAGCATCTCCGGGATCTACGAGTTCAGCCGGATCGGAGCAGCTTGACCGAGGACGACCCCGCCCGCGCCCTGATCGCCCCGTTCACCCTCCCGCAGGACTGGAACCCGACCTACGGCACCTGCTCCCGCTGCGGCCGGGACGCCGTCCAGACCGACACCGGGTGGCACCACGACGGTCGAGGCTGCGACCCCCGCCGGGCAGCAGCGGCCGAGTTCATCCCCGACCCCGAGTAACCCCTCACCTCGGAGGCGACATGCCCATCGACGGCCTCAGCCGCGCGTCCTGCCGGTTCAACGGCCTCGTCTGCGCGCTCTGCCTACGCGAGTTCGCCGACTGGGAACGCGCACACCAGATCGAACTGGAGCCGTACTACGCCACCGACACCAGCGGGCACCGGGGGCTGCGCTTCTACGACCGCAAGGACCCGCTGTACCTCGCCGCCCCGCAGACCCAACCGGCGGTAACCATCGCGCCGATCACCGCAGACGGCTCGACCCTCGCGATCGCCGTCTGCTACGAGCACTTCTCGAACTGACTTACCCTCACCTGGGAGCGTCATGAGCACCGCGAGCCCCGCCGCCTACTCCGCCGAGACCGCGACCGCCATCGCCAACGGCTCCACCACCAAGGGCTACATCGAGAACAGCTCCTACGTCGGCTGGGACGGGGCAGTCCCGCGGTTCAGCCAGCAGTCCCTGCTCGACCAGCTCCAGTACCTGATCGGCCAGCAGCGCCGCGCCCACGCCGCCTTCCGCAAGGAATGGCGCACCGAGATGGGCATCACCCCCAAGGCCACCGTCAAGGTCATGGTGTGCGGCGACAGCATCACCGCCGGCCTCGGCTCCAGCGACGGCATCGGCTACCCCGGCTGGATGATCGAACACCTCGACCAGCAGAACATCGCCATGCAGCTCAGCTACAACGCCCAGGGCGGCTGGTCTCTGCCCAACATCATGGCTGGCATGGCCGCCGCGCTCACCGCCCAGCAGCCCGACATCGTGACGATCCACATCGGGACCAACGACGCCGGGAACACCGCCCACCTGGCTGCCTACCAGACCAACCTGGTCACCCTGCTGAACCAGATCTTGTCGTTCACGCCCGCCGTCACCGGCGTTGTATGCGCGCTCATCCCGATCAGCCAGGGCGTCACCGCCACGTACCAGCAGGGCGAAGCCGACGTGAACACCAAGATCCTGGCCGCCGTCGCGGCCGTCGCTAGCCCGCGCGTCACCACCGCCGACTGTCGCGCCACCGCCGAGTCCGTGACCAACAGCATCGACACCTGGCCCGGCGTCGCGACCCCGCCCGGACGCCACACCTTCGACGGCATGCACCCCTACGACAGTGCTTGCGCGAAAACCTCCGAAGCCATGCTCGCAGCCGCGGCTGCCGCCGGATGGCTGCCCGGATACACCGCCTGACGCAGGACCACACCGAGAACCCCTCACCCTCAAGGGACACCCTCATGACCACCGCGATCCACCCTGCCGCGTTCACCCGCTCGATGCGCCGTGCGATCAACCGGGACCAGGCCCGCAAGTACGCGTTCTACAACGGGCCAGCACCTCGCTACGAGGCCGCCCGAGACCATTCCTGCCTCACGCACCACCGGCAGCTGCCGTGCAAGCGGTGCGCCGGAGACCAGTCGTGAACACTCCCCGCCTGTGCACGCTGCCCGACTACCCCGGAATGGTCGTTCAGCTCAACGGGGTTGAGATCCCCGTCGCTGAGTGGAGCATCGACCACGGTGGCTACGGGCTCAACCATCCGGTCAGCGTCAGCCTGCGCTTCGAGGCGACGTTCGAGACCGCCCCGGAGCCCGAGACGCCCGAGCAGGCCGCCGAGCGCATCAAGGCCGAACAGGCAGCAGCGCTAGACGCAGCGACCGCCGAGTGGCAGGCCGTCCGCGACCAGCATCCCGGAGCGAGTGCCGTGCTCAACCTGCACTACCCGATCGCCGGGTACCAGCGCGTCGACTGCGACCACTGCGAGCAGTCCGACGGCATGGAGTCCACCGAGCAGCGGCCGTGGCCCTGCGCCACCTATGCCGCGCTCGCCGGTGCCGCCGAGACGCTGACGCCGCTCGTCGCCAACATCACCGTCCAGGGTTCCGTGACCAGCGAAGGCGACATCGCCGAGGCCGTGACTCGGGCCCTGCGGCGCGGCGGCATCACCTACAAGCGCTGACCCACCCTCAAGGAGACCTCCGTGCCTTTCTCGCTCATCTCCCTCAAGGCCGCCATCGTCGAGCTGTTCGAGACGGAGGAGACCAAGGTCCACGCACTACTGGCCGAACTCATGCCCCTCGTCAACGGCTTCCGGGCCGCCGTCACCACCGACGTTGCCGCGCTCCTCGACTCCACCCGCCAGCAGGTCGCCCAGATCGCGTCCACCGTCGCTGTGGACCTCAAGAACGACGTCGCCGAGGTACGCGCCGACCTCGCCGAGATCAAGACCCTCCTCCAACAGGCCAACCCCTCAGCCTGACCCGCACCACCCGCGCCCAGGAGAGGGGACCGCCCGTGACACTGCCCCTCCCCTGGACCACCAGCAGCCCAGTCGGCTCCCAGTGGAAGCAGTCCTTTGGGTTCCCGACCACGGACATCAGCACCTACACGTGGACCCTCACCCTGCGCACCAGCACCCGGCAGGCCGGCACCCCCATCACCCGGATCAGCAGCACCAGCGCCACGGCGAGCGGCTACATCACCGTCGACACGGCCGCCAGGACGGTCATGGCGGTCCTCTCTGCCACCGCCACCGCATCCCTCGCACCCGGTGAGACCTACGCGCTCGCCCTCTGGGCCGACCCCAGCCTGTCCGACGCCACCACCTGGGTCCGCGGACTGTTCACCGCCACACCCGTAGCCGCACCATGACGGGGAGGTAACGTGCCTGACGTCATCATCTCCCCCACCGGCGTCCAAGGACCGGTAGGTGCCGGCTGGCTCCACGGCGAAGGCGCGCCCGCGGACAGCGTCGGCTTCGATGGCTGCTACTACATCGACGACACCGACCCGAATGCGATCGTCTACTACGGGCCCAAGGCCGCCGGGACCTGGGCCGGGCACGGGCCGTACACCTTCGGGTCTGGCGGTGGCGGAGTCCAGATCGGCGGGGACCTCGGCGGCACCAACAGCACCCCGACCGTCACCGGCACACACCTGTCCGCCCCGCTCCCGATCGCCCAGGGCGGCACCAGCGGCAACACCCAGGCGGCAGCCCGCACCGCACTCGGCCTGGGCGCTGCCGCGACCGCCGGCGCGGCCACCACGAGCACCCAGGGGATCGTCAAGCTCGCGGGGGATCTGGCCGGCACCGCAGATGCCCCCGTCGTCGCGGGTGTCCATGGTGTCGCTGTCAGCGGAACCGCCGCTGCGGGCACGGTCCTCACCGCGACCGGCCCGGCTGCTGCCACATGGTCGGCGCCCTCCGGTGGCAGCCCGGCCTACGTGTTCGACCTCATCGCCCATGGTGGCGCGGTCGGTGACGGCCAGGTCGTGATCGACGCGGTCATGAACGCCAGCAGCCCGATCGTCACCTCCGTATCAGGCCTTTTCGGAAACGCCGTCACCGGAATGATCTGCCTGATCCACGGTGCCTCGGCCTCTGGCGATACCGCGGTCGGCACGATCCTCAGCAAGCAGTCAGCGAGCCAGGTCACCCTGTCGTTCAGCGCCGGTACGAGCGTCACCGGTGCCACGTTCATGTGGGCGACCGACGACACCGCGGCGATCCAGAGGTGCGTCAACGACGCCGTCGCCTACGCCTTGGCCCACTCCGGCCAGGCGGAGATCAACACCCCGCCGGCGCCTGGGAAGTTCTACGGCATCGGCGGCCCGCTGATCATCGACGGCAGCACGCAGGGCAACGCCCAGATCACGCTACCGATCGTCCCGCCGACCGGCCCCAAGGTCACCCTGACATGGTCGGGAGCCGGAAGCTCCGCCGGAATGCAGCACTGGCTGTCGAACTACCCCAACACCACCGGCAGCACCTTCGTGTCCTTCGGGATCTTCGCCAACCAGTCCGCACAGGGCAACAGCGTCGGCAACGGCAACCCATGCGTCATCGGCGGACCCGCCCAAGCCCACGGCTGGGCGCAGGCCGACAAGTTCAACAACCTGTACCTCGACTTCTCCGGGTCGATCCTGACAGCGCACTCCAAGACAGGCCTCACCTACTGCGGTCTCGACGGCAGCAGTCTGGCCAACCTCCGCGTCCACGACTCCTACTTCTCCACCACCGGGTCCGTCGCCCGCGGCGAGTACGCCGGGTTCGCTGCCTTCGCTGGCGGCTACAGCATCGGCCTGCTAATGCCCGCCGACGGCAACAACGACCTGAGCATCCTGGAGAACAGCTGTATCGGGGGCGGCTACACCTGGGCCGTTTACACCCCTGAGCACACCGACATCTACGGGCTGCGGATCCTGTACTGCAACGGGGCGCTGTGCCCCGTCGGCAACTACTACTCCAGTGTCGGGTCGGTCCACTCGATCACCGGGACGCTGATCAGCATCGAGGCGTGCGTCTACCTGGTGCAGGTCATCGGGAAGGGCTCGGCGGGCGTCGGCCCGACCTTCCACGTCAAGATCGACACCGAGACGTCGATCCCCCGCTTCGGCGACCGCAACAACGGCTCCGACATGGGCGCGGCCCAAGGCGAAGTCGTCCTAGGCGGCACCTGGACCCGCGGCAGCCTGGTCCTGGACGGTCCGCCCGGCTTCGACATCATCGACGCCAACCCCGTACCCACCAAGGTCACGGCAACTGGGACGGTCCCATACATCGCCACCCTGCTGGAAGTCGACGCCACCGCAGGCAATGTCGTCCAGAACCTGCCGACCGTCGTGGACTTCCCCGCGCACAAGCGCCTGGAGTTCGTCCGCACCGACGCCTCCGGGCACACCGCGACGATCACCGCTGTCTCCGGTGAAGCCATAGAAGGCGCCGCATCAACCAGCCTCGCCAGCCAGTGGTCGAAAGTTACCCTGGCTCCGTCGGCGACCGCGCTGACCTGGATCCTGGTATGACACAGCCGGACGGAGGTGCCTGATGGCCGGACGTCCCAACAAGGGCGAGCAGGTCGTGATCGCCGACCGGCGCGCCAAGCTCGTCGCCTACCGCCGCAAGAAGATCCCCTACTCCACGTTCTACGCCGAACTCGGCTACCCCTCGGTGCAGGCAGCCACGAAGGACTTCACCCGCACCCTGCAGGCGGCCGTCGCCGGCCAGGACGCCGAACTTGAGGTCTACCGCGAGGAACAGCTCATCGAGCTGGAGTACCTCGCCGAAGAAATCCACGAGATCTTCCGCGGCGAGCATTTCCACGTCTCCGCCAGCGGGCGCATCGCAGCCGATCCGGTGACCGGCGAACCCCTCCTGGACAAGAGCCCGAATCTGGCCGCCGCCGACCGCCTTCTGAAAATCAACGCCCAGGTCTCGAAGCTCCGCGGCCTCGACCAAGCCGTGAAGATCGAGGGGGCATTCACCGTTGAAGCCCTCAACCGAGCCATCGTTGATGCCCAGGAGCAGCTCGCCGCTCTTGGTGACGAAGCTCCAGATGATGACGAAGCTGAGGAGCCTCCAGGCTGAGGTCGAGCGCCGCCGCGCGGCAAAGCGGGCCCGCGGCCCGAAGTGGGAAACTCCCGGAGATCTCGCCGCGCTGGTCGACGCCACGACCGTGCAGACCCCCGCACTCGACCTGATCGACCGCGAGATCATGTGGGCCTACTCCACACCCGACGCCCGGTTGATCGTGTGTATGCCTCCCCAGGAGGGCAAGAGTCAGCGCGTCACGAAGACCGGCGCGCTGTGGGCCCTCACGCAGGACCCCGAGCGGCGCATGGGCATCGCGTCCTACTCGCAGTCCCTCGCTGAGACCTTCGGCCGCGACGTCCGCAACTGGATCACTTCCAACAACGGCGACGAAGGAACCTTCGACGTCGGCCTGGAAATCGCCCGGGACTACGGCTCCGCGAAACGCTGGCAGCTCAACGGGCGCCGCGGCGGCATCGTCTGCGTAGGCATCGGATCCGGCCTCACCGGTCGCCCCCTTGACTGCCTTGTCGTGGACGATCCCTTCGCCGACAAGGACCAGGCCGCGTCCGCCTACTACCGCGACCGGGTATGGGGCTGGTGGCAGTCGGTCGGCTCCACTCGCCTGGCGCCCGGCGCGCCCGTAATCGTCATCTTGACCCGCTGGCACGAAGACGACCTCGCAGGCCGGCTCATTGCCGCCGAAGATGGCTCCCGCTGGCGGGTCGTCAACATCCCGGCCCTGGCCGACCATGATCCCACCAAGGGCGAGTCGGACCCGCTGGGTCGCGAGCCCGGGGAATGGCTCACCTCGGCCCGAGGGCGGACCCCAGCCGAATGGGAAGCGATCCGCATTCAGGTAGGCACCAGGGTGTTCAACGCCCTCTACCAGGGGCGGCCCTCCCCCGACGCAGGCAACGTGTGGCAGCGCCCCTGGTGGCGCCGCTACCGGGAACCGCTGTGGTCGCAGCACCCCACAGTCCCCGGTGCCTATCAGGTCGAGGACTGCGACGAACTGATCATGTCTTGGGACATGGCGTTCAAAGACACCAAATCCAGCGACTACGTCGTCGGTCAAGTCTGGGCCAGGCGCGGCGCGTCCGTGTACCTGCTCGATCAGGTCCACAAGCGCCTCAGCTTCACGGACACCGTGACCGCCTTCAAGGCCATGGTCGCCCGCTGGCCCGGCGCAACCGCCAAGTACGTCGAGGACAAGGCCAACGGAACCGCGATCATCGACACCCTGCGGACCCACATCCCGGGCATCGTCGCGATCAACCCCACCGAGTCCAAGTACGCCCGCGCCAACGCCGTAGCCCCCGTCATCGAGGCCGGAAACGTATTCCTGCCCGAGGCGGCGATCGCACTGTTCGACCCGGAAGAACTCATCGACGAGGCCGCCGGGTTCCCCAACGCGGCTCACGACGACCAGGTTGACGCTGCCAGCCAGGCCCTCGCTCAGATGCTGCTCGACGGCACGGGCGCCCAGGCGTGGATTGAGTACGCCCGCCGCAAGGCTACGGCGATCGCCCAGGCCAAGGCCGAAGCCCAACCCCCGGAACCAGTGCCCGTCAACCCGACGGTCAATGCCGAAGACCCCGAAGATCCAGCGGTCGCTCGCCAGCGAGCCCGCAACGCAGCCCACCGACAACAGAACGCCGACCGATAGAGGGGGCCCGCTCCATGGCTGACCCCCGCCGCATCGCCAAGAAGTACGGCAAGAACATTCCAGCGGCGATGGCTGCGGGCGAGATCGCCTCCCAGATGACGGCCGCGTCCCCGTTCAGCCCCAGCGCACCGCTTCAGCCCTACGACGGATACTCGCGCACCCCGCGCAGCCAGAACTTCGTCTCCGGCTACAACATCACCACCCGCCCCCGAGCCCATGAGCGCGTCGCGTTCGACACCCTGAAGGGCCTGATCAGGTCCTATGACGTGGCCCAGATGTGCATCTGGCACCGCATCGACTCGATCCGCTCCCTGGAGTGGTCCCTGGTCGCCAAGAAGGGCTTCGGCGGCGACGTCACCGACGCGATCCCGCTCGGAATGGCCGCGCTGGAGAAGCCGGACCGGCAGATGCCGTTCTCGGTATGGATCGCTGCGTGGCTGTACGACATCCTCGCCTACGACGCCGGCGCCCTGTCGCGCATGGCCAACCGCGGCCGCCGCACTGTTGGGCTGCGCGTGGTCGACGGGACGACGATCGCCCCGCTGCTGGACTACTGGGGCAACTCCCCGGAACCGCCGGCCGAGGCATACGTCCAGTTCGCGAACGGCCTGCCGTGGAGCTGGTTCACCCGCAATGACCTGGTCTACCTGCCGTTCCGCAAGCTCTCCGAAAGCCCCTACGGGCAGGCGCCGCTGGAGACGATCCTCCTCAACGCCAACACGGACTTGAGGTTCCAGCAGTACTTCCTGCAGCGCTTCACCGAGGGCAACATCCCGGCCGGCTTCGCCTCCGCGCCCGAGACGTGGACGCCGGACCAGATCGAGCAGTTCCAGGAGTACTGGGACGCGTTCGTGCTCGGCGACCAGGCCGCGAAGAACCAGATCAAGTGGATGCCCGGCGGCTCCAAGCTGGAGTGGTCCAACGAGAAGGACTTCTCCGACACGTTCTCGCTGTTCCTGATGCGCAAGACGTGCGCCGCCTACCACGTCGTGCCGTCCGACCTGGGGTTCACCGAATCCGTCAACAGGTCGTCAGGCGAGTCCCAGGCGGACGTGCAGCACCGCGTCGGTGACCTGCCGCTGCTGCGTCACGTCCAGACGATCCTGTCGGCTTTCCTCCAGGACGACCTCGGCCTGCCGCTGGCCTTCGCCTTCGACCTGGGCGAAGAGCAGACCGACCGCTACCAGCAGGCCCAGGCGGACAAGATCTACGTGGACCTCGGTGCGATCAGCTCGTCCGACATCCGCGAGATGCGCTACGGCAAGCCCGAACCGGACGGCATCCCCGTGCCCCGGTTCATCTTCACGGAGCGATCCGGTCCGATCCCGCTCGCGTCGCTGTATGCACTGGCAGGAGACATCGACCAGAGCACCGGCGCTCCCATGCCCGGCACTGAACTGCCGCGCACCGTATTCGGCGGCGCGGAGGGCGTCGAGCCCTCCCCTCCGATCAAGAACATTCCGTTGGCCGAGCAGGAATTCGGCACTGCGGCGATGCCTGCCGCTCCTCCGCCGCAGCCCGTCATGGGGTCGCCGGTGGCCAAGGAGGGTGCGCCGACCGTCGGCATCACCTCGGCCACGGGCATCACGGGCTACGACCTCATCGGCCGCAAGGACGACGAGGACGAGGAGGTGGTCGACGCCGAATTGGCCAAGCGCGAGCTCGCCTCCTTCCGCGCGTTCCGCAAGGCCCGGCGCCGCGCCCGCGAGTGGCGGGACTTCGAGTTCCGTAGCGTCGACGCCCGCACTGGCCACCAACTCAACCAGGCCGGGCAGGCGGACGTCCGCAAGGCCACCGGTGAAGTCGCAGTCTCGGGCCTCGTTATTCGAGCGGCTGATACGGGGCGGGTCCTGATGCTCCAGCGGGCGCTTGATCTGGATGTACCGCCTGACTAGGACCGATGGGTTGGGAAGTTCGGCATGGGCCGGAACTCGCGCGTCCGAGTGCTCCCCGTCCGAGGAAGGCCACGTGGGCGGCGCCTCTTGTCCGCTTCGCGTCGACATATGAGGCAACGCCGAGTCCCGCCGTCGATCTTGGAACTCGTATCGGTGTATTCGTGACCCTGATCGCATGCCGTCTTGGCTGCATTCATGGCCGGCGGGCTTGCGGAACGCATTGCGTTCGCGCCTCGGGTCACCGGGCGTAGGTGGTCGGGATTCTGGCAGCGTCGGTGAGAGCAGTCCCGTCCGGTCATCAAGCATTTCTCTGTGTGGCAGATGTGGTCCAGGACCATACCTTCGGGAATCGGCCCGACTAGCAGGCCGTATATCACCCGATGCGCCTCGCGTGCCTTTGTGTCCCAGTAGGTCCGCCCGTAGCCGCTCGTGCTGACTGCGCCGGTCCACTCCCAGCATCCACTGTCGATGATCCGGATTTTCTTCCTCATGCGCGGTGGCAGTGAATCAAAACTGAGCATGAGTCAATAATACCGCCCGGGGAGGCCACATGTCCGATCCTGCGGCGGGCACCTTTGAGTTTCCGGGGGGACATCTCGAAGGGAACGAGACGCCTAGGCAGGCGGCGGTTCGCGAATGGCAAGAGGAAACCGGGTTGCCATTTCCTGATGGCGACTTCACGGGGGCGTGGACTTCGCCGAACGGCATCTACCAAGGCTTTGTCTACACCGTTGCCCACGAGGCCGACCTCAACATCTTTGAGCGCGACTGGCTCTCCAATCCGGACGACCCCGATGGCGATGCCGTCGAGGCCATCGCCTGGTGGGATCCGGCCCAGCTGCCCGGCAACCCATCGGTCCGCCAGGAGCTGCTCGACAACCTCGACGCGGTCCTGGCTGCGATCGACGGCGTAGCCGAGGTGGAGAAGACGGCCACTGTCCCAAAAGGTGACGCCTCCGACATGGAGGCGTCCACAGATTGGCCCGGCTGGAGCCTCGACGAGCGCACGGCCGACCATTGGGCCGCTCAACTTCGAGACGCCATGACCGGCGTTCTCGGAGGAACAGCGGCACAGGCGCTGGCAGGAGACTACCTCGCCGCCCACCAGCCGCCTGGCGACGACGAGAAGCCGGATAAGGCCCAGTTGACCGAAGCCGCGGTCGCTTGGCTTGCCATTCGCAGCCTTGACTTCGAGACGCCCGTCGCCGTACTCCTGCCCGCGATCTACACCGACGGCTATCTGATCGGCCTCACCGCCGCCCACGCCACCGTCGACCAGACGCGCCCGCAGCTGGGCGGCTGGACCGCCGGCGACACCGAGAGTGCGCGCAGGCAGGTGGACGAAGCCGGTGGCGGGTCCGACCTAGACGAACTGCTCAATGGGGCAACCAGGACTGCGCAGCAGATCGCGGACACGCGCCGCCGGGACATCGCCCGGGAGCTCGTCAACGGTCTGCTCATCGGGGCCACGATCGCAGCTCTCGGCAAGGCGATCACCAGCACGCTCGGACGGCTGGACACCGCAGTCACAATCGCCCTCACCGAGATCACCCGCTCCTCTGGGCTGGCCGCCCTGTTCGGCTACCAGCAGCTCGGCGTCAGCCGGGTCCAGTGGCTCATCGACCCGTCCGGCAACGTATGCCCGCGCTGCCTCGCCAACGCCGGGGCTGGCCCCGTGGCTCTCGGTACGACCTTCCCTAGCGGCGATCGATCCGTTCCCGCCCACCCAAGGTGCCGTTGCGCCGTCGTGCCCGCCTGAGGAGGTCGCCGTGGCTAAAGACCAGAGGTTCGTTCTCGGCCTGGCCTATCAAGCCGGCCAAGACCCGCGAATTGCGAAGGGCGCGGACGGCGCACGGGACTTCTTCACCGCCGAGGAGCTGGAGAAGGCCTGCTGGAGCTTCCTGCCCGGCGGTGCCGAGGTGGGCCTGTTTCACGCCGAGGGGACCCTCGGCCACATGACCGTGACCGAGTCGTACATCTACCGAGGCCCCGACTGGGACCAAGGCAACGACGTGGTCATCAAGGCCGGGGACTGGCTCATCGGCGGGATCTGCGACGAGACCGCCTGGCGGCTCGTCAAATCCGGGCAGGTCACCGGCTTCTCACCCCAGGGCGTCGCCCGGCGCCGACCTCATCGAAGGAGTGACCCATGACCGACCTCCTCGACGAGGACGAGTGGACCGAAGCCACCGAAGCCAACATCCCCCGCGTCGACCTCGTCGGCAAAGCCGCGAACGGCGTCCCGGGTTTCCTGCTCATGAAGCAGGACAGCACCGGCCTCCTCGCCCCGGACACCATTCGCAACCTGCTCGCCAAATCCGAACCCGAACCGAACCAGGAGGTGGTGACGATGACGGGCAGCCCCGCCGCGATCGCCAAGATGATCCACCAGGCAGGCCGCCCGGCCGCCACCGCACCCACCGAGCCGGTCGCCAAGGACATGGACCTCGACGACAGCCCAGACGGCATGGACGTCACCATGCCCATGGCCGAGCCCGACATGGACGCCCCCGGCAGCCCCATGGACCCCGGCTCCCCCGCCTGGGAAGCCGTCGACGCCGCCACCGCCCGCAAGTGGACCAGCATCCTGGCCCGCGCCAAGGTCGCCGTCGACATGCTCGCCGACCGCGAAATGCTCGAAGCCGCCGCCGGCGACGAGGACGACATGGGCAACGCCTTCGACCTCCAGGACGCCTGCTGCGCCATCGACTACGCCATTTCGATCCTCGCTCCGTTCGCGGTCGACGAGCAGTCCGAGGCCGACTGCGGCGAACTGCTGGAGTCCGTCGGCAAGGCCCTCGCCGGGTTCGACCCTGCACACCTGGACACCGTCGAGTCCCTCGGCCAGGTCCGCAAGGCCGGGCGCGTCCTGTCTGCGGGCAACGAGGCCGCGATCCGCGGCGCGGTCGACTCCCTTCAGAAGGTCCTGGCCAGCCTGCCTGCCGCGCCCACCACCGATGACAGCGGCCTGCCGGTCGCCAAGACCGCCAACGAGGAGCCCGACATGCCGACCCCCACGCCGTCCGAGGAAGCGACCGCGGCCTCCGGGCAGGAGCCGGCCATGGGTACTCAGCCGCCCGACCCGAAGCCCGTCGCCGGGCAGCCCGTCACCGAGATGGCGAAGGCGGACGGCGACAAGCCGGAGATGGTCGCGGTCTTCAATGCCAACGGCAAGCTCGTCGGCATCGTCGACCCGGAGAAGATCACTATGGTCTCCGGCGCGTCGGCCGACGATGAGGCTCCTGCGGACGAGCCCGTTGCGGCTCCCGCCCCCGACGCTTCCGACCTCACCCCCGCACCCGCAGCCGAGGTCGGCACCCCCGCCGACGCCGTCCCCGACGACGACACGGTAACCAAGCAGACCAACACGGACGACGTGCTCAAGAGCATCGCCACCGACGCAGCCACCACGGCACTCGCCACCTACAGCGCCACACAGGAGCAGGTCATCGCCAAGCAGGCGGCCGACCTCGCTCAGCTGGCGGAGAGGTACGAGGAGCTGACGGGGATGGTCAAGGCGCTGGAAGAGCAGCCTGCCGCACCGAAGGTCTTCACCAACGGAGCCGTCCCGCGTGACCTGCGCGGCATGGACCGGGGCGGCCTGTCCGCCGACGTCACCAAGGCCATGCAGCGCCGCCAGAGCCTGTACCAGACCACCGACGCCGGTGAGCAGAACCGCATCGCGGCCGACATGCAGTCCCCCTCTCTGACAGTCTCGACTGAGACGTCCGGTTCGTCCGGGTTAGTCTGGATGGGCGAGACAGGAGATTCCCGGCATGGCTTCCAATACCACCACCTCACGCACAGCCCCCGAGCCCGACCCGGCCCCGCGGCCGAAGCGGCGCACGTTCACGGCGGAATACAAGCTGCGGATCGTCGCTGAGTACGATGCCGCCCCCAGCGGGGAGAAGGGCGCGGTCCTGCGCCGCGAGCGGTTGTACCACTCGCACATCATCGAGTGGCGGGCCGCGCGAGACGCCGGAGCGATGGCCACGCTCGCCGACCGGCGGACCTCGCCCGCACGCCCCAAGAGGCCCGCCGAAGCAGCCGAGGCCGAGCGGCTGCGCAAGAGGCTGGCCGTCGTGGAACGGGAGCTGGCGCAGAAGGACGCCGCCCTGGAGCTGCTGGGAAAAGCTTCCGCACTCTTGGAACTGCTCTCCAAGAGTGCGGGCTGAAAGCCGAGGCCGAGCAGGTCGCCGACGAGCTCTTCCAGTCGCTGGAGCGGGAGTTGAACACCACTGCGGCCTGCCGGCTGACCGGTCGCTCACGGGCCACGCACTACCGTCGGCTCAACCCGCCCCCGCCGCGCGAGCGCGCTCCGCGCCCCTCGCCGCCCTCAGCTCTGGCTCCGGCGGAGCGCGCGCGGATCCTGGCACTGATGAACAGCCCGGCCTATGCCGAACTGGCACCTGCCCAGATCTGGGCGCGCGAACTGGACGAGGGCCGCTACTACTGCTCAGTGCGCACGATGTACCGGATCCTGGAGGCCCAGGGCCAGACCGGCGAGCGCCGCCGCCAGGCCACCCACGCCGCCAAGTCCATCCCCGAACTCGTGGCCACCGCCCCCTCGCAGGTCTTCAGTTGGGACATCACCAAACTGGCCGGACCAGACAAGGGCATCTGGTACCACGCCTACGTCATCATCGACATCTTCAGCCGCTACGTCGTCGGCTACACCGTGGAGATGGCCGAATCGGCCGAGCGCGCCGAGGAGTTGATCAGCGAGACCGTCGAACGCAACGGCATCGCCCCCGAGCACCTGCACGCGGACCGCGGCACCTCGATGACCAGCAAGAAAGTCTCGCAGTTGCTCATCGATCTGGGCGTGACGCGCTCGCACTCGCGCCCCAAGGTCTCGAATGACAACCCGTACAGCGAAAGCCAGTTCAAAACCACGAAGTACATGGCCGACTACCCGGCGCGGTTCGACTCCCTGAACCACGCACGCGAGTGGTTCGACTCATTCATTGCCTATTACAACCATGAGCATCGCCATTCGGGCATCGGGCTGCACACGCCTGCGTCCGTGCACTTCGGCACCGCCGGCCAAGTCCAGGACCAGCGCGCCGTCACGCTCAACGAGGCATACGCCCGCCACCCCGAACGCTTCGCCCGCCGCCCCCGCCCGCCCAAGATCCCCGATCAGGCGTGGATCAACGACCCCGCCAAACGCAGAGAACCCGAATCAGCACAACAGAGCGCATAACCGTACGAACGTCTCATTTGACTTGACACGTTCCGTCCGAGGCCATCGCCCGGCTCCAGGAGATCCAGCGGGGCTAAGCGCCCTACCAGCACCCCAGACCAGCCCCGAGAAGCGCCAAGCGCCCGGGGGCTTTGCCATGCCCAGGAGGCACCCTTTGAGCACCATGCAGGAGATTTCCGAGGAAACCCTCGGAGCCATGCAGGCCATCACCAAGGCCCAGACGACCGGCATCACCACTGGCACCGGCATCGTCAGCTACGACCTGTCGCCGCTGGTCACACTCGTTCCCGTCGTGACCCCCATGCGCGACATCGTGACCCGCACCAAGAGCCCGGACGGTAACAAGTACGCCGTGTGGCGTTCCATCCTGAACGCGACGAACGCCCAGCCCGACCCCTCGATCCCGTTCGACTACGCGGCGTCCGAGGTCGTGTTCAACGAGCAGGACTTCCAGGCCGCTTACAAGGGCACCGGGCTGGCCGGCATGGCCACCCAGGACGCCTACGACCTGGCGACCGGCTACGACGACCCGTATGCCACGGCGACGTTCAACGTCCTCAACCAGGTCCTGATCGGCGATGACCGCAAGCTCATCGGCGCGCAGTCCTTCGCGCTCGCGCAGCCCTCAGCCCCGACGCTGGTGCAGTCCACCACCGGCGGCACCATCCCGGCGACCACCACCGTGTACGTCGGGGTCGCGGCCAGGACCGGCAGCGGCTACTACTACGGGTCCGGCAACAGCCGCGGCAACAGCAACAGCGGTGCGTCGGGCGGCGGCTCCACCAACTCGGTGTCCGCGACCGTCCCGGCCGTGCGCGGCGCCGTCTGCTACGACTGGTTCCAGTCCGCGAACGGCACCACCTGGTACTACTACACGACCACCACGGTCAACGCGGTCACCATGACCCGCGTCATCAGTTCCAACAACGCCCTGCCGTCCGGCACCGGGCTCCCGGACCTCACCACCGTCTGGCAGGGTACGGCGAACACCGTCCCCACCTACCTGGCGTCCGGCGACAACGGCTCCGCGAACGCCGCTGACTACGACGGGCTCCTCGCCTCCCTGGCCGGGGACTACAACGGTGTCGGCCAGTGGGGTACCCCCGGCTCCGGTACCGCGAACCCCTCCATCAGCAACTCGCTGAACGGCGCGGCCCTGACCCTGTCGGGCGGCAGCATCGCCGAGATCGAGAACCTGCTGTTCCTGCCCCTGTGGCAGCAGGTCAAGTGCTCCCCGACCGCGATCATGGTCAACGCGGTGCAGGCGCAGGAGATCGCGAACCTCGTCCTCGGCTCCAGTGCCGCGACCACGTTTCTGCAGACCGACGCTTCGGGCCGTATCTCGACCACCGCCGGTGGTCGTGTCGGGTCGATCGTCAACGCCCCTGCGGGTGGTGTGACCGTCCCGATCGAGGTCCACGTCTCCCTGCCGCCGGGCACGATCATCGCCCGGACCGACCGGGTGCCGTTCCCGCAGGCCAACATCTCCAGCGTGCTGGAGTACCGGGCGCTGCGCGACATGGTCCAGTTCGACTACGGGATCAGCCGCGTCGCCAACACCGCCGGCGGAGGGCCTCGACGGGAATTCGAGATCAAAAGTATGGGTGCGTTCATTAACAAGGCTCCGGTGGCCATGGCTTCGCTCTCCTGCGTGAGCTGACCTGCAGTAAACCGCCGATTCGCCTGACGCGGACCGCCGGAATTGGTACCTTGGTTGGAGTGGGGAGCAGGCAGCCCCACTCCGACCAAGGAGCCCCTGTGACCGTCAACTCCGATGTGGACTGCTCCATCCCCGATTGCGGCAAGCACGCGTTCGGACGTGGCTGGTGCTCAATGCACTACCGCCGCTGGCGGCTCTACGGCGACCCCGTCCACGAGTCGCGGCGCTATGTGAAGCAGGACGTGACGTGCTCAATTGACGCCTGCAGCCGTCCGCCGAAACGGCGAAGCATGTGCGAAATGCACGTCCGACGCGCCATGAAGCACGGCGAGACGACCGGCCCCCGCGAGCGTCTGTTCTGGGCGCAGGTAAATACCAGCGGACCAACCCCAGAGGGGAAGCCGGAGTTGGGCCCATGCTGGGCTTGGACCGGCTGCATGAACACCAAGACCGGATATGGCGTCTTCGGGGGTAAGGGACGAACGCAACTTGCGCATCGGAACGCCTATGAGTACCAGTTGGGCCCGATCCCGGACGGGCTGGTTCTTGACCATCTCTGCCGTCGCCGCTCATGCGTTCGCCCGGAACATCTTGAACCCGTGACGCAGCGAGAGAACCTTCGGCGCGGCGACCATGGTGCCTTCTGGGGCTACACTCCGGAGATCATCCCTGCGAAGCCCAAGGCCGAAAGGCCGACGGTCTGTACGGAGATCGCCTGCGAGCAGCCGGTGTACAAGCGGACGATCTGCCGCCCGCACTATCGCAAGTGGCTGAGGGACCCGAACGTGGAGCGTCCACGGCAGCGCACGCCGGGGCAGCGATTCTGGGAGAAGGTCGAGAAGACCGGATCCTGCTGGCTGTGGACTGCGGCGGTCAATCCGGGGACCGGGTACGGCCAGTTCAGCCTGCGGCATGGCGTGCAGGTCCAGGCGCACCGCCACTCGTTCGAGCTCGCATTCGGCCCCGTGCCGGAGGCCCACGATGTGCACCACGCCTGCCACGTCAGGCGCTGCGTAAACCCGACCCACCTGCAAGCACTGACTCGCTCGCAGAACCTCGCGGAGCGCAAGGTCCGCCGCTGACCAACATCTTCACCCCGTAGGCCGAGAGCCCCCTGTTCTCGGCCTTCTGCATGTCCACCCTCAGATTGGAGAGCCAGCATGCGCCTGTACACGCGCACGGGCGCAACCGCGCTCGACCACCCCGTCCATGGCCACTTCGAAGCCGACGGCGACGCCTTCAACTTCCCCGACGAGCTCTCCGATGAGCTCTACGGGTTCGCCCACCAGGGCAAGCCTGACTGGGAGACCGACGTAGAGCGCCAGACCCGACTGATCGCCGAGGCAACGGAGCGGGCAAAGGACCCGGCGACACTGCTCGAAGCGATGCTGCAGATTCAGCAGCTCCTGGGTGCGGCCCTGGTCAAGCCGACCGAGCCGCAGCCTGCTTCGGAGTCTGCCGCAACGCCGGAGACCGCGGACGACGACGAGGAACAGCCGGAAGGCGACTCTGAGCCCAATGCGGAGTCCGACGCCGAGACCACTGCCAAGCCGGCAGCGAAGCGCGCCTACAAGCGCACGGCCGCCAAGCCGGCAGCCGACGCATAGAGGCCCATCCATCGCCGCACCGGAAGGGGTGACCCTCAGTGCCGACCGGGACTCCCTACATCACCCCTGACATGGTCTCCAACTCACCTACGGGCGTGTCCTGGCAGATCATTCCGCAGCCGGGCTCGGACAGTGCCGCGCAGTTGGCGGAGCTGACGAACATCTGCTGGCGGGCGACGAGCATCGTGGACACGTACTGCAACCAGGTGTTGCGGGCCACGGTCGACAATGAGCAGTTGACTGGTCCGGGTGCGCGGCGGGTGGGTCATCAGCCAGGCACGGACAACGGCCTGCTGATCATGTCCCGCTGGCCCGTGACTGAGGTGCTGGCGATCCAGACGTCGCGGAACCGGTCGTGGCCACGGTCATGGTCGACGGTCCCCGCGGGCCAGTACGAGGTCGAGCATCCGCTGATCAACCTCTACTCGGATGCGGCGTCGGCGACCGGCCCGGATGGTGGGGCATCGATCACGGTCGCGCCGGGCTACATCCCGCCGCTGGCCTTCGGTCGGAACTCCACCCGGCTTCTGGTCAGCTACACGAACGGCTGGCCGCACACGTCCCTAACCGCGGCTGCTGCCGCCGGCGACACGGTTCTGCATGTCGATGACGTGACGGGCTGGACCGGTGCCAGCGGCTTCGCCTACGACGGCTCCGAGACCGAGACCGTCAGCGTGTTGTCGGTGGCGGCGACGTCGCCGATGAACCTCCCGAACGGCGTCGGTACCGCACAGTCCGGACCGGGGACGATCACGTTGTCCTCGGCGCTGGCGAATCCGCACGAGGCCGGGGTGTGCGTATCGGCGCTGCCTGCGAACGTGATCTGGGCTGCGGCTCTGGCTGCGTCTGCGCAGGCATTGGAGTCGGGCATCACCAGCATCTCTGTGCAGAACATCGCCGGAACCCTGACCGAGGGCGGCCACGGTGTCGCCGATGTCCAGACCGGATACGAGTGGCTCCTGGAGCCCTTTATGCGACGGATGTGACCCATGGCGGCGAAGAAGACCACGACAACCGGTACGGCGAAGCGCATCGCTGCGGCCAAGAAGCGCGCGGCGGTCGCGAACAGGCACATCGGCCGGCGCGGTGGAACGAAGACCCGCACGGTGAACGCCCCCAAGCCCTGGTAGCAGACACCGCCGAGGGGAGGCCGCAGTGCCGCTTCTCAGCGTCCAGCGCTATATCGCCTCGGTGTTCGACGGGTTGCCAGTCCCGGGGCAGACAAAACCCCTGGTCGCGAAGATCACTCCGCCGGTGTCGCAGAACCTTGACGGTCCGGTGGCGTTCGTGTGGGGCGGTTCGATGCGCGCGGAGCGGCAGGCCGGGCCGCGGGCCAAGCCTGGTAGCGATCCGAGCACTGCGGGGTTCAAGCACCTGCAGTGGGATGTCGACGTGTGGCTGTCGTACCTGGCCAACCCCAACAGCCCGACGCTCGACTCGGAGTTCCCCGCGTTCGTCGACGCGGTGATGGCGCAGATCTGGTCAACGCCGACGACGTTGTACATCGACGCGCAGGGGGCCCCGTCGGAGCAGACGCCGGGGCCTGAGGGTGTGACGCAGATCCTTTCGGTCGGTGAGCGGTTCCGGTTGGAGTACGCCCCGGTTCACGCGGTGTCGAGTCAGCGAATGCTGTACTTCGACGCCCGCCTGTCCCTGGAGATCTATGAGGCGGTCCAGGCGTGACTCTGACTGTGAAGGTCACCGGTGCGCAGGGCTCGCCGCTTTCCCGCTTCAACTGGCGGGTGGCCGCGGCCCGGTGGGCGGAGCAGGTCGAGCCGCTGGTCAAGGACCGGCTTCGGCAGGCCGCCCCGGTCGGGAAGGGCCCGGGCGCCGGGCGCCTGAAGGACTCGATCCGGTCGGAGCGGGTGGCCGGCGCGGCCTCAGTGGTCCTGACGTTCACCGCCAACGTGCCCTATGCGGGGTTCGTGCTGTCGGGTACCGCGCCGCACGATATCCGCCCGCGCAACGCACAGGCGCTGCGCTGGGACGGGCCCGGCGGTCCGATGTTCGCACGCGTGGTGCATCACCCGGGGACTCGCCCGGACCCCTTCCCCGAGCGTGCGATCCGCCCGCTCGAAGCCGTGATCCAGGCGGCCATGCGGTCCGCGATCACCGCTCAACTTCAGCCCTGACCCCCTGGGAGGTGCCGTGAGGCTCCGCTATGCCGGCGTGCTGCCGACGACGTTCGTGACGGTCGGGGTCGAGGTCGATCCCGGCGGCGAATTCGAAGTCCCCGACGATGCCGCGCCCGGGCTGCTGGCCCGTGCGGACATCGAGGAAATGTCCGCGCCCAGCGCGCCGCGCCGCAAGGCAGCCAAGGCGCCCGCGGCCGACCCCGACTCCACCGGCAGCACGCCGGACCCCGACGTGACCGAGGAGGTGCCCGGTGCCGGTTCCGACGATCACTGAGGCCGATGGTGCTCTTTCCGCAACCGGCATGGCAAAGGAGGCCACGCCCAACACCCCACTGACCCCGTCGACGTTCCTGCCGGACACCGGGAACACGATGGAGGCCGACCCGGGCTGGTTCTCCCCGTCGCTGATGATGGGCCTGCGCGACCGGAACGTGTACAACCTGGTGGGCGAGCAGAAGCACGCGGGTGCGATCGACGGGCCGCTGTTCCCGTCGAACGGCATGGCGATGATGGTCGCGTCGATCGGCGCGGACAACATCGCCGGCGCGGGTATCACCGGCACGGGCTCGACGTCGGCGACCACCGTCAGCGCCCCGGTCACCGCAGCCACGTCGGTGTGCACGGTAACGGCTATCGGCTCGATCGTGATCGGTTCGATCGTGCAGCTCGACGTCAACGCCAGCGGTCCGACGACCACGGCGGAGGTCCGCAAGGTCACCGGCGTGGCGGGCTCGGTACTGACGGTCGACCAGGCCTGGACCTACGGGCACCTGGCATCCGCCCCCATCAAGATCGTGACCGCGCCGTTCACGCATACGATTCAGCAGCAGAACACGCTGCCGTCGCTGACGATCGAGCGGAACATCGGCGGCCGGCAGTCGCAGCAGTGGGCCGGGTGCAAGGTCAACAAGTTCGACCTGAAGGCACCGGTGTCCAACGAGCCGTGCGCGGTGACGGCGGACATCATGGCGATGTCCGTGGCGGTGCTGGACACCCCGTCGGCGATCAGCATCGCGAACGAGACGCCGTTCGTTTTCGCCGAGGCGAGCGTGTCGTTCTACGGCACGAACCGGTCCGAGGCCGCGAACGTGAATGTGTCGATCGACAACATGATCAAGGACACGTACACCTACAGCGGGCTGCACGGACCATCGTTCCTCACCCCGACGCAGCTGCACGTTTCCGGCACCCTCGACATGGTCTGGTCCTCGCTCGACGACGCCACCTACGGCGACTTCAACCGCATGATCAACCAGACCACCGGCGTCCTGACCGTGACCCTGGCGCACCCCGCGTCGGCGGGCTCGATCGCCATCACGATGCCGCAGATCGTCCTGGTCAAGGACCCCATCGACCTCAAGTCCGACAGCGTCGTGATGCAGGCGTTGAGTTTTGAGGCCAGCCGCCCCCTCAGCGGGGCCAGCCAGTACACCGTCCAGGCCACGGTGATCAACTCGGCCTACCTCCCTTACTAGATCACCACCCGACCACGCAGCCCCGGAGCCATCTGGCCCGGGGCTTTCGCATGCCCAACCCTCACCCTCGGAGTACAGCCATGGGCTTCATGTCCGCCTACGACGGCACCCACCGCATCACGATCCCGCACCCCGAAAAGGAGTACTGGGTCGAGCTCAAGCAGCACCTCACCCACGGTGCGACGGAGAAGTCGGCCACGGCCCTGCAGGCGATGACCGTCGTGGACGGCAAGCCCCGCCCTGCCCCGGATGTGTTCAGGTCCAGGTCGGAGACGGTGCTGGCGTCGATTATCGGCTGGAACCTGGATGACGCCAACGGCACCGTGTGGCCGATCAACATGCAGTCGCTGCGCGGCCTGCCGGACTCGGTGTTCTCGCTGATCCACGAGGCCGTCGAGGAGTCCAACAAGCCGCGGCCGGCTGCCGAGCAGGCCCGGTTTCATGGCGAAGGCGGCGTCGGCGATCCGGATGGGGACTCCGGGGCCCCCGTCGATGTCGACGTTCCTGCTGGAGCGGGAGCTGTGGAAGCAGCTGGGGCTGAGGCGTGAGGACCTGACCGACCGGCCTCAGCGCGAGGTCGACGACTACCTGCTGTACATCGAGTTGATCTGTCGCGAAGAGCGAGCCCAGAACAGGAGGGCGAGCCCTCGTGGCACTCGGTGAAGCGTTCACGATCCTGGCGGTCCTTGAGGCCACGGACAGGATGTCCAGCGTCCTGGAGCGCGTCGACGGCAGTCTGGGCCAGTTCTCCGAAACTGCGACGCGGGCCGCTACTGCGGCGACCGAGGCCGGGGCGCGGATCGACGAGTCTCTGCTGCAGACCGCGTCCGGTGCGGATGCGTTGCGGTTGGCGGATGCCCGGGTCAGTGGGGCGCAGGCGCGCGTGGCGGAGACCGCCAAGGCGCAGGCTGATGCGGAGCGGGCGCTGCTGGAGGCGCAGTCGCAGCTGGCTGCCGCCGAAAACGGCGATGCAGCGGCAGCGACGCGGTTGACGGCCGCCTTCGGTGAGCTGACGGCAGCCCAGAAGCGCTCTGCCCTGGCGGCGAAGGAAGCTGCTGCCGCTGGGAGTCACCAGGCCGATGTGAGCCGGGCGGCGTACCTGTCGACTACGGAGGGGCGTGCCGCGGCGGACGCCGCGGCAGCCTCCCAGGCCCGCCTGGTTGAGCAGCAGCGACTCGCCGCCAAGGGCGCTGACATCGCGTCCAAGGCCATGAAGTACGGCGCCCTGGCCGTGGCCGCGATCGGATACGAGTCCGTCAAGTCTGCGGGCAACTTTGAGTCGATGACGGAGCACCTGGTCACCGACGCCGGGGAGTCGCAGCAGAACATCGGCATGATCCGGTCGGGGATGTTGGCGCTGGCCACGGCGACCGGCACTACGACGGACCAGATGGCTGCGGGCATGTACCACGTCGAATCGGCGGGGTTCCACGGGCAGAAGGCCCTGGATGTCCTCAAGGTCGCCGCCGAGGGAGCCAAGGTCGGCGGCGCCGATCTGGACACCATTGGCCAGGCCCTGACCGGGACCATGAACGCTTTCGGGACCTCCGGTGGCACCGCGACTCAGATGATGAACGCGATGATCGCTACCGTCGGTGCGGGCGACATGAAGATGGAGGCCTTCGGGTCCTCGCTGGGCAACGTTGCGGCGATCGGCGCGTCGGCCCACCTGTCATTCGCCCAGGTCGCCGGTGCGGTCGCGACGATGACGGCGCAGAACGTCACTGCGCAGCGGGCCACCATGGACCTGGCGCACACGATCGGGTCGCTGGGGAACCCGACGGCAGTCATGAACAAGGAAATGACGGCCGTCGGCATCAATTCGCTGAAGCTGTCGAGCAACCTGGGCAAGAACGGCCTGACGGGCACGTTCGACATCCTGGTGAAGGCGATCGCCGCCCACACCAAGGGCGGCGCGGTCATGGTCAACACCCTGAACGCGTCGAAGGCCGCGGCGGCCCAGGCCAACACGGTGCTCGGACAGATGCCGCCGACCATGAAGAAGATGGCCGCGGGCTGGCAGGCCGGCACCACCTCGACGAAGGACTTCAACACCGCGATCCAGGCGCTGCCGCCGGCGCAGCAGAAGATGTACCTGCAGTTCGAGCAGCTGACGAAGAAGTCCTCCTCGTTCGCGACCGCCTTGCAGGCCAACACGCCGATGGCGCAGACGTTCAATGCTGCGCTGGCGAAGATGACCGGTGGCACGACCAGCCTGAACACCATCCTGATGCTGTCCGGGCAGCACGCGGAGACGTTCAAGGACAACGTGGCGACGATCGCCGCCGCCGCGCACAAGTCGGGCTCCGAAGTCGACAACTGGTCGGCGATCCAGGGCACGTTCAACCAGAAGATGGCCGTCGCGAAGGCGTCCGTGGAGGCCGCCGGGATCTCGCTCGGCACCGTGCTGCTGCCTGCGGTGTCGTCGATCGCCGGGATCATCGCCGGCGTGATCGGCCCCATGGCCACGTGGATCTCCCAGCATCAGAAATGGGCGGGCCTGATCCTCTCCGTGGCCGGCGGCGCGCTGCTTGCCGCCGGAGCCATGAAGGCCTGGCGGATCGCGACCGAAGCGTGGTCGACGATCCAGAAGGTCGTCATCGCGCAGATGGCGCTGTTCGACGCCGAGGCGGACGCCAACCCGATCGGGCTGATCGTGATCGCGATCGCGGCCCTGGTGGCCGGACTCATCTACGCCTACACGCACTTCAAGACGTTCCGGGACATCGTCAACGCCGTCTTCTCGGCTCTGCGCGTCACCGGGATGGCGGTGGTCAGCGCCCTGACCGTGGCATGGCACGCCCTGGCCACGGCAGCGGTCTGGGTGGGGCACGCGCTGGAGACCACCTGGAACGCGGTGGTCAGCGCCGCAATGACCGTATGGCACTCCTTGGAGGCCGCGTGGAACGCAGTCTCCTCGGTGACGATGACGGTCTGGAACGCGATCAGTGGCTTCTTCCAGAAGTGGTGGCCGCTTCTGCTGGTCATCTTCGCGCTGCCGATCGCGATCCTCCTGGGCGTATGGAACCACTTCCACGAGGCTGCTTTCGCGGGGGCGAAGGCGACGTGGAATGCGATCTCGGGGTTCTTCGTCAGCGTCTGGAACTTCATCACCAAGGCGGCAAAGGTCGCGTGGGACCTGTTCGCGAAGTACGTCCTTGGCCCGATCCAGTTGATTTGGACCGAGATGCAGGGCCCGATCCATGCGGTCGAGCACTTCCTGGCCACGACATGGTCAGGGATCAAGGCCACAGCAAGTGTCGTCTGGTCCGGCATCAAGACGGCGATCATCAACCCGGTCGAGGACGTCTGGCACACCGTGTCCAGCACGTTCGACAAGGTCAAGTCGGCGATCACCTCCAAGCTCGACGCCGCCTGGAACGCGGTCAAGAACATCGGCTCCAAGTTCCTGAGCATCGGGAAGGCCATCGTCGACGGCATCGTGCAGGGCGTTACGGGCGCGGGCGGGAGCCTCTTCTCCTCACTGCAGAATCTGGCGAGCGGGGCCCTGAATGCGGCGAAGAGCTTCCTGGGTATCGGCTCGCCGTCCAAGGAGTTCGCTTCGCAGGTCGGCCAGTGGATCCCGCACGGTATCGCAGCGGGTGTCGTGCAGTACGCCTCGGTGGCGCAGAGGGCTGTGGCAAGCCTGTCGAACTCCCTCACTGGGACCGCTCATGCCAGCGTGACCGGCGGTGTGTCCCTGGCCGGTGCAGGGCCGAGCATGGCCTACGCGGGCGGTGGCGGGGGTGCGAACCTGGCAGTCACGATCGACCTGCGCGGGGCCGTCGTGTCCAACCAGCAGGCCATGAACCAACTGGCGGACCAGGTCGGAAAGTCGATCACGCAGCAGCTGGCCAGGGCCGGAGTTCACATCCGGGGCTGACCCCTTCTCCTCAGGTGCTCTGCGTGGCCTCGCGCCAGGCATTGAACGCGACGACCCAGGCCGCGGTACGGGCGGATTGTTCCTTTCGTACCGGCACCCGGCGCGTCTGTCCCGCAGGCGTGGAGATGACGACAGTGATGCGCTGACCTGGGACGCCGACCGTCTGAAGGGTGGCGCCCGCCATAGGCGTGCGCCACTTCTGCCAGAGCGATCCGGTGACCAGGTCGCCGTCCCGGTACTTGATCCCGACCCCGAGGGGAATGCGGGGCGGCTGCACAACCTGCGGTGATGTCGTCATCCGCGCAGTATCGCGCAGCGTAATCCACCACCATCCCCCTTTGACCCCGACCGTGCTTCATCCGTAATACGACGGGGGTGTCCGGGTGGTCGCAACCCCCAGCCTGACCTTGACCGTCACACCCCCCGGCGGCAGCCCAACCGACTACACCAGCCGCCTTGCCTGGTCCGGCACCCAGCAGCAGCTGACGATCAGCCAGAACTTCGGGCGGCAGGGCGACACTGCCACGATGCCGCTGATCGACGAGTACGCGGGCGGCACGAGCAGCTTCTACGTGCCGACGCTCAGCCAGGTCAAGCTCTACGACAACCGGGCATCCCAGACCCTTTTCGCCGGGGTGTGTACGAATCCGGTCCTGTCCGTCCAGGGAACGAACCTGAACGAATGGGACCTGCAGTGCACCGACTACACGTTCTACGCCGACAACCAGGTCGTCCACGGGATCTTCAACGGCATGACCGTGGACCAGATCATCGTGTCCCTGACCGCCCAGGCCAACTGCGGGATCAGTGCGGCGACGGTCCGCAACGGCGGCTTCGTGGCGCCGGGACCGCAGTTGGCGAGCGTGGTGTTCAACTACACGCGGCTCAGCGACGCCTGGCGCAAGCTTGCCCAGCTGGCGTCGCAGGTCACGCCCTATGGCTGGTACGTGGACGAGTTCCGGAACCTGCACTTCTACGACGCCACCACCGCGCTTCCCAGCGGCGTCACGTTCACTACCACCCCGACCGCTGCGGGCGCGGGGTCGCTGACCGAGGCCCATTTTGATCTGTCGTCGACTCCGACGTATGAGTGGGACGGGACGACCATCCGCAACCGGATCCTGATCCAGGGTGCGAACCAGACGATCCCCCACGGTCCGGTACTGATCACAGCCCCGACTGACGTCTTCGTCGGCAACGGCTCCCAGACGTCATGGGCGCTGCGGTACACAGTCACGGGCAGCCCCATGCTGCACGTCAACGGCGCGCTGAGGTCGGTAACGACCGTCGACGCGGGCAGCGCGATCCCGGCCGGGACGAGCTGGTTCATCACGCAGAACGCATTCGGGGGCTGGTTCCTCGGTTCGGCGACTGCCCCGAGCTCGGGTGTTGTCCTGAAGGTCTGGTACGACTACCAGGTTCCGGTGGTGGCGGTCGCCAACGATCACCCGTCGCAGTCGGCATATACGGGCCCGAACGGCGGCGTGTACTCGGAGTACATCAACGACTCGTCGCTGACGACGGTGCCGATGGCGCTGGCCCGGGCGCAGCGCGAGCGCACCGAGTACGCCTTCGCGGCTGAGCGGCACACGTTCACTACGACCCCGGAGTGGCTCGGCTGGGCGCGGTCCGGCCAGACGTGCAGGGTGGTGAACCGGTTCGTCCCGGACTCGCAGAACAGCTACATCCCGGGCATCAACGACACGTTCATCATCATCGCGAACAGCGTCGCGTTCATCACTGACGGCGGCTACCGGCAAGCGTCGGTCACCGCGATCCGACTGTGAGGGGGCGGCGATGCCCGGTGTAGTGCGCCCGACGACGATCGTCGACGTGCTGGGGGCCCTCAACCTGCAGAACCAGGACCAGACCGGGGACTTGATCAACGGCTTCGGTGACTTCGCCGAGACGGACGAGCAGGCCACGATCGCGGACTCCGCGACCGTCACCCACCAGGCGAACCCGGCCTGGGATGCAGCAACGTGGGGAAGTGTCGTATGGGCCTGAAGCTGCAGCCGGGCGCCGCGGCGCTGGGGATCCATGGGCGTCTGTCCCTGACGGTGGTACGCCCGGACGGTACGGTGCGGGATCGCCGTGAGGGCGACAACATCATGTGCACCGCCGGGGTGTCGGCGATCGCCGCGGCGCTGGTCTGGTCAGGGGTTCAGGACCAGGCGACCGCACTGGGGTTGACGTCGCCGGTGTACCTGACGCCGCTGTGGGGCGCGGTCGGCTCGGGGGCGGGGACGGTGGCCGCGTCGGACGTGGCCCTCTTCAGTGAGCTCGGCCGGCAGACGGTCGGCGCCGGCGCGAACGGACCGGCCACCGCTTCGATCCCGGCGTCCGTGACCTGGTTGTTCTACTTCCCGCAGCCCGCGACGACCTGGACGGTCACCGAGGCTGGTGTCTTCGCCAACGGCTCCTCGAATGCGGGCTCCCCGCAGTCGGCTGGGGTGATGCTCGACCACTGGGCGGTCTCGCCGTCGGTGGTGGTGCCGACAACGGACACGTTGATCTTGCAGTCGTCCTTCAGTTTTACGGGGATGTGAGGCCATGTCAGCTGTACCAGTCTGGCTTGGCGCTACGACCGGCCAGCAGGGCAACGCGGGGCAGATCAACCAGTTCCTGGGTGCCCATACGACGCAGTACCTGTATGCCGCGGTGCAGACCGCGGGGCAGACGACTGCCGGGGCGGCGACGTCGAACACGAACGCCCTTTTCCTAGCGCAGTCGTTCACGACTGCGGTGGGTCAGACGGCGATCGGCTATGTGATCGTCCCGGTCTCGACTGCTACGGCGTCGGGGTCTCTGTTGGCGCCGACGACGCTCTCGCTTTACGCCTCGTCCGGTGGTGCGCCGTCGGGGAGCGCCTTGGTGTCGACGGTCGTCACGGCGGAGTACGCGAACCTGGCGACGGGTGGCACGAACACGGTCAGGGTGCCGATTCCGCTGCCGGTCACCGGTTTGACGGCGAGTACGACGTACTGGCTGGTCCTGGCGTCGGCGGGTAACGCGTCGCACAGCTATACGTGGTTCCGGTCGAATCAGGCCTCGGGGGCGTCGACGTCGCCGACGGGGTCGGTGTGGACGACGCAGACCTACGGCTTCGAGTTCCAGGTGTTCGACCAGACGGCGTCGGGGTTGGTGACGGCGACGTGGGAGGACTCGGGGGCGCGTTGGACGGCGACGACGTATGTGACTGCCGCGTCGATCAATCAGCTCAAGGCGATTGCGGAGTACACGGTGGCGCAGGGGTCCAATGCCTATGTGCAGTCGTTCAGGTCTTTCGCGTACAGCAATGGCCTGCTTACGAAGGTGGCGTGAATGGCTTCGAGTCTGGAAATCCTGAACGCCGCGAATGTTCAGTTCCTGCGTAACACGCCGATGGCGATCCTGACGATTACCACCCCGCAGGCTGCCCTTGCGAATGCTGCGTTCACTGCGATGCAGTTCGACACGTCGCTGTACGACAATTACACAGGTCACAGTAATGTGACGAACAATACGAGGTACACGGCCGTGGTTTCCGGCTGGTACTGGCTGCGGGGTGCGGCGAGTTTCGCCGTCACGAACGCCACGGGCAACCGTGGCGTTCAGCCCTATGTCAACAGTGCTGCGGTCGCCTATGCGCAGACGATTCTTCCGGCTAACGCGGTCGCGAACTTCGGCGGCTTCGAAGTCAACGCCCCGATTTTCCTCAACGTCGGCGATTTCCTGGAGTTGAGGGCCTTCCAGTCATCCGGCGGCACCCTCTTGTTGAATGCGGCCGGTTGCAACATGTCGCTGTACTGGATGCACGTCTAGGGGAGGTGGACCAGTGACGACCCCTGTGTGGTCTGCCGCTCAGAACGGCTTGCCTGGGAACCTCGATACGACGAATGCCTCTGGGCAGCTGAACCAGTTCCTATGCGCGCACGGGGCGACGGCGAGCTATTTCGGGACTCCGATCACGTCGCCGGGCGGTGGCGCGTCACCTGTGTTCTTGACCTACGGCAATGGCACCGATTTGGGGCAGCCGTTCACGATGTCGGGGACGACGATCGGCCGGGTCGCTATTCCGGTGCTGCCCGCCGGGGCCGGTGCGGACATGCTGGTGAGCCTGTGGCCGGACAACGGCTCCGGGAACCCCAATACGAGCGGGAACCCCCTGGCGTCCGTGTCGCTGCCCGCCGCGGTCCTGGGCCAACTCGCAGCACCGCAGGGGCTGACCGCCGCCGGGCGGCTGGCCTCGGCGAACTACAACTCCGGCTACCTTTCCGGTGGCGTCACGACCAGCCCGTACCCGGTGCCGGCTGCCGGGGCGAGCGGCGTGTCGGTGACTTCGTCCTTCGCATGCTCTGGCAATTTCGCGGTGAGTGTCGGCGGCCAGGATCCCTCAACATCTGCAGCTACTGCTGGCGTCAACACCTTCGAGTACGTCGGCGGTGGGGCCTTGGCGCCACCGACCCCTCAGCAGTCCCTGCCTGTCGGCACAAATGGTGCAGCTGTCGCCATCGCCAATGGGTTCCTCGTTGTCATTGGCGGTGGCACCGGTGTCGCCAGCGCCACGGTGGTCTCATCTGTGTGGGCAGCAAGCTGGGATGGCAACACCGGATCCATCGGCAGTTGGTCCGCCCAGGCGGCCCTGCCTGCCGTCAGTCAACTCGGGTCCATGGTCGGCTACGGCGAGTACGTGTATTACATCGGCGGTAACACCGGCTTTGCATTCCAGGCCGCCACGTACTACGCCCAAGTCAACAACGGGCAGATCAGTTCCTGGCTGACCGGGCCGCCCCTTCCAGTGACACTGATGAGTCCGATGACAGCCGCCGTGAATGGTTGGCTGTTCGTGATCGGCGGGGTCATCTCCAGTCTGGCCGTGGTCAGCACCGTTTATTACGCCGCCATCAACGCGGACGGCTCGCTCGGGCCGTGGCAGACCGGTCCTGCGCTGCCAGCTGCAAATCAGGCATTCGGGCCGGGTTTCGACTTGGCGGTCGCTGACGACCTTATTGTGATCATCGGCGGCGCGGGCACCGGTGGATTGTCGCTCAGTACCGTCACGGTCCTGGCTGTCACTGCAGCCGGACCGGGTGACAACTGGGTGTCGTCGAACTGGGGCGGGACCAGATTCTTCCCTGTCTTTGCGTTCGGAACTGGTGGCGGGTCGTATGACATCGTGGCCGTGAACCTGAATGCGGTTCCGACGCAGACAGAGTCCTCGACGCTGGTGTCGGTGCCGGTGGTGTCGGTGCCGGTGAACGCGACGGGCCTGACCAACGGCAGCGTCTACCACATCGTGCTCCAGCAGCATCAGACCGGTACGGCGTCGGACTACCTCAGCTGGCCGGTACTGCCCGGTGCGCTGCCCATCAGCGGGGAATGGTCCCAGCGGCACTCCGGGACCTGGACGAACCTCGTTGGGTACTCCATGCCGATCGCCGTGTACAGCGCGTCCGCGACCGGGGACCTCTACCACCTCGCCGCGGAACCCAATGGTCAGAACGTCACGAGCGCCTGGACGACACTGCTGTTCAACAACATGAACCTCCTCGTCGGGGAGGTTGACACGACTCTCCTGCCGAACAACCCGCTGGACTCCAATCCGACGTTCACCAGCGGCGTGGGCCCTTGGACGGCGACCGGCGGCACGATCACCCAGTCTGCTGCGCAGACCCAGGGCGGGTTCCCGTTCTCCGGGCTGCTGACACCCAACGGTGTCGCCGTCCAGGCGTTCGCCCAGTCGGAGCTGCTGCCCGTCGTCGCCGGGACGAATGAGTTCTACGGCAACGTTCAGTGGTATCTCGCCGACGGCTGGTTCTACTCGCCGCCGGGCACCACCAACTTCTCGTCCAGGGTCAACTGGTACGACCGTCTCGGGAACTACCTCTCGACATCGAGCAGCACGATGACGCTGGTGGCGGCGACGTGGACGCACGTGCAGAACTACGTTGAGGCTCCGGCCGGGGCCGCGTTCGCGTCGTTGGTGCCGACGGAGGGCGGTACGCCCGCCAGCTCGAAGCTGCTCTACATCTCGAACCTCGTCCTGGTCCAGGCGCCGGAGTGTGTCGGGTCGTTCTCGTCGGCCGCGACGGTCAATTACGGTACGCCGCCTTGGCCGCCGACCGGGGTCACCCAGCTCATCTGACTCTCGCCCCCACCGCAGCCCCGCGACCGCCCGGTCCGGGGTTTCGTCGTACCCCATGAAGGAGACCCTCATGCCCGTGACCAAGATCTTCGGCAGGGAGCCGGCGCTCTGGCTGGCCCTGGTGGCCGTGGTCGTGAAGTTCGTGTCGGCGTTCTGGCTGCACACGACCATGGACCAGCAGGCGGTGGTCAATGCCGCAGCTGCTGCCGCGGTCGGCCTGCTCGTCGCTTGGTCCGTGCACGACGGTGTCGGCGCCGCGGTCCTGGGCTGCGTCCAGGCCGCGGTCGCGCTGTTCGTCGGCTTCGGCCTGCACTGGTCTGCGGACCAGCAGGCCCTGGTGCTAGCTCTGGCGACGGCGGTCGTGGCGATGTTCACCCGCACCCAAGTCATCGCGAAGGTCTCGGCATCGGCCCAGAAGGTCCCATCGCCGGCACAGGGCACCTGATCGACCCGTTCCACCTGCACAAATTGAGGGGGCGCAGTGCCCGATGATGTCACCCCCGGAGAACTCGGGCGCCGCCTTGAGGCCCATGAGATGCGCACGTCGGCCGAGCATCGCGCGCTGGACGAGCGGATCACGCAGTTGTCTCGTGTTGCGGTCCCACTGGACGTGTACCAGGCGGACCAGCGCGCGGTCGCCGAGCTGGCCAGGCGCCTTGAACGGGACCGTGTCGATGATGTCCGCAAGCTGCGCGAGGACGTGATCAAACCGGCGGTGGACCGGATCACGGCACTGGAGACGGCAAACGCCACCCGGCCCGGGATGACGTTCGGCCGGTGGATGACGGTCCTGTCGGTGGTTGCAGCGTTCCTGGCGGTCGTGGTGGCGGCGTGGACTGCGACGAAGGGGGCCGGGTAGTGACTGATCCTGTCGTTCCAGAGGTGCCGCGGCGGCTGCGGTGGGAGGCGACGCTGCGGGTCCTTGCCGTGGTGTTGTTCTTCGCGGGCTGCGCGTACATTGTGGTGCAGTTCGCGACGCTGCGGTCGACTCTGGATGCGCAGCAGGCTGACCAGAAAGCGCAGTCGACGGCGATCACCCAGCTCAGCACTGCCCTGGATCAGACGCGGACTCAGCTGCAGCAACACGGCGTGACGCCGTCGGCCCCACCGGCGACGACGATCGTGCAGGGTGTTCCGGGTGCCGCAGGTGCGTCGGTGGTCGGGCCTCAGGGTCCCGCGGGCCCGGCGGGTTCGAGTCCGAATGCGGTGGCGATCGCACAGCTGGTCCTGTCAATGATCCATCCGAGCGCCGGGCCCGCGGGTCCGGCCGGTGCTGTCGGGCCGGCTGGACCGGCGGGTGCCGCGGGTGCGGACTCGACCGTGCCGGGCCCGGCAGGTCCCGCTGGTGCTGTGGGCCAGGACGGCAAGGATGGTGCTACGGGTCCCGCCGGTCCGGCTCCGTCGGGTTGGACGTTCACCGCTTCGGACGGCACGGTCTACGACTGCACCCCGGACTCCTCCGGGTCGACGCACTACTCGTGCTCGGCGCGGCAGGACCCCTCACCGTCCCCGGCCGCGCCTCCGTCGCAGTCCGCGACGACTCAGAAGCAGGCCGCCCCGCACCGTTCGCCGACACCGGTCTCGACCGGGCCGGGGAGGCCGTGATGCAGCGCTGGTTCTGGCTGGCCGCAGTTCTCCTGCTGGCCGCCTTCGATGTCTGGTGCTTCCTAGATCACTGGTCTGCGGTGGCTGGCAATACCGCGGCAAGCATCATCTGGACGACGCCGGTTGTCGCGGCGCATCACCTGGTGACGAAGCACCGCCAGGACCGGCATAACGCCGAGCAGACCGTCCGGGTTGAGGCGCAGGCCGCGCGGCTCGGCGCACAGCAGGAGCAGTTGGCGGATCACCGTGACGATATGGCCGCGGTCGCCCAGCAGGTCGGCGAGCTGCATGGCCTGCATTTGCACGGGACGTGGCCGGAGGACCGGCACCGCGACCGCTGACCTGCCCCATCTTTCTCGCCCCCGTGCCGCCTCTGGCCGGGGGTTTTTCCGTGCCCTCCCCGAGGAGACCCTCATGTCCACTGCTCCGTTGACGTTCCGCGGCGGCCGGCTGCCCGCCGAGCCCGCCCGTCCGCACCTGAAGTTCGCGAAGTACTCCAAGGCCCTGGGTCCGGCCCCGGCGTCGGCGGACTGGCTGAGCCAGGTCTCGTCCTGGCAGATGCTTCTTAACGATCAGCTGGGTGACTGCACGTTCGCCGGGACCGGCCACAAGATCGCCGGTGATACCCGGTACGGGCAGGGCGCGACTCAGCAGATCACCGACCAGGACGCCCTGACCGGGTACGAGGCCGTCGGTGGCTACCGGCCGGGTGACTCGTCGACGGACAACGGCTGCGTGATGCAGGACGTCCTGAAGTACTGGCAGAAGACCGGCGTCGGCGGCCACAAGATCGCGGCCTACGCGAAGGTCGACATCTCGAACCTGGACGAGCTGAAGTGGGCCATCGCCCTGTTCGGGCAGGTCTACGCCGGGTTCAACTTCCCCGACTCCGCGATGGACCAGTTCAACGCCGGGCAGCCGTGGGATGTCGTCAAGGGCGCGAAGCTCGACGGCGGTCACTGCGTCACGATCGGGGCTTTCGACGCGGACGGCCTCGACGTGGTGACGTGGGGCAAGCGGCAGCGGATGACGTGGGCGTTCTTCAAGAAGTACTTCGACGAGGTGTGGGTTGCCCTGGACGACGACTTCGAGAGTGCCAAGACGGGTCTGGATGCGCAGGGCTGGGACAGGGCGCAGCTCGGTGTTGACTTCACGGCGCTGACCGGCGACGCGAGCCCGTGGCCGGCCGACCCGACTCCCCCGACGCCGCAGCCCATCCCCGCACCGACGCCGGTCCCGTCGTCGTGCACGGGCCAGCAGGTGGTCGACGCGATCCGGGACCTGTTTAAGAAGATGGGGTTCTGATGGCCGAACTCATGGGCCTGGATGTGGCCTGGGATCGTCCGACGGTCGCGCAGATCCTGGCGACGGGCGCGCATTGGGTGGCCCGGTACTTCTCCCCGGATGCGTCGAAGAACCTGACGGCGTCCGAGGTGGTGTCCTACCCGGCTGCGGGGCTGGCTGTGGTGACGGTGTACGAGTCGACGGCTGGGCGTGCGCTGCAGGGCCGGGCTGCTGGTGTCGCGGATGCGCAGTCGGCTGAGCGGCAGCGCAAGGCCGTGGGCCTGCCGGGCAGTGTGGTGCTCCACTTTGCGGTGGATACGGACACCTCGTGGTCGAGTGTCGCTGCGTATTTCCAGGGTGTCCTGTCGGTTCTGCCGCTGGCGCGGGTGGGCTGCTACGGCGGCTACAGCGTGATCGCTGGTGCGCACGGTGCCGGGATCCGGTACTTGTGGCAGACGGTTGCCTGGTCCGGTGGCCGGTGGCATCCGTCGGCGACGATCCGGCAGCCCGGCGGGATGCTGCTGGGTGGTGCCGCTGACGTCGACTGCGCCGAGGCTGCGGACTTCGGGCAGTTCCCGCGCCCGGTGTCCCCGAAGCCTGTTCCTGTTGTCCCGCCGGTTCCGCCGGCTTCTTCGTCGGAGGACGAGATGGCTTTTCAGACGACTGCCCTGCCTGATGGGTTCGGGCAGGATGTGACCGGCGCTTTCCTGGACACCTCGAGGGTGCTGGTGGTGCCGTTGCCGCCGCGTAACGGCGCGTACTGGGGTGCGGTGTACGTGTCCTTCGCGTCCGACCTGGGCTCGGTGAATCTCCGGGTCGCGGTGCTGAATGCCGCGGGTGTCTGGCGGGTTGAGCACATCGCTGTGCTGGGTGCGGGGCCGCGGGTGTCGGTGCCGCTGCTGGATGGTGACGTGAAGCTCAGCGTCATGCGGCAGAAGACGTCCGCGGCGGACACGGCGGACAGCATTCCGGTCGGGGTGCTCGTCGAGGCGTTCGCGAAGGCGTAGAGCCCCGGCCCGCTCGGCGTTCGGCCCCTGCTTCGGCAGGGGCCGTTCTGCTGTCACTTCCCCATCCCGGAAGTGATCCGCCGAGCTTCCCGCCACCGCAAAGATCACGCCCCGCCCCTGCTCCGGCAGGCGGCGGGGCGCTTCTGTTGTCTAGACCTTACTTTCATAGGCCGCCCACCTCACGCTCCGCGTTCACTGGTGAAAGTGTCACTTAGGGCGACCTAACCAGTCTTCGCGGGGTCTATGTGCTGTCCCGTCATGCAGTGGCTCATGCGGCCATTGGTGGCATCGTGACGGTAGGTAGGCGTAGGCTCTCGCATAGGCCTTCGATCTGAAGGTCCGCTTGTACGAGAAAGCCCCCACGCGGGTGAAGACCGCCGGGGGCATGGCCCGAAGGATGAGCTCCTTGGACAACACCGACTTTAACCTGCCTGCTTCCGTGACGCCTACCGGGAGCGGCCTGTTCGATCAGATCCGTCGCCAAGATGAGACCGGCGAGTACTGGTCGTGCCGCGAGATCTCCCCGCTGCTCGGATACGCGAAGTGGGAGCGCGTCCCCGGGGTAATCGCTAGGGCTGCTGCTGCCGCCAAGAACAGCGGCATGAACCCCAGCGACCATTTTCGACCCGCATCGCAGTTGGTTCCCATCGGCTCCGGGGCCGCGCGTGAACTGCAGGACTTCCGACTCACTCGGTATGGCGCCTACCTGCTGGCCATGAACGGCGACCCGCGGAAGCCCGAGGTGGCCGAGGCTCAGACGTACTTCGCTGTGCAGACTCGGATCGCCGAGGTGCTCCAGATGCCGACGCACGCCGTCGCCCTTCGGGGTTGGGCGGCGGAGCTGGAGGCACGAGAGGCTGCAGAGGCCCGAGCGGCCGAACTCACCGCCGAGAACAGGGTCCTCGCACCCAAGGCCGGCAAGTGGGACCAGTTCATGGATTCCGATGGTCTGATCGGTATGACGGAGCTCGCGGACATCCTCAAGACCAGCGTGCGAAAGATGACCGAGTGGCTGGTCACTGAGAGCATCTTCCGGAAGCAGACGTCCGCCCACGGGGGCAATCGGAATCTGCCGAGGACTGTGCACGTGAAGGGTGGCCACTTCGAGGTCAAGCTGGAGACGAAGAACGGCTTCAAGTTCCCGGTCGCCTATGCGACCAGCGAGGGTGTCGACCTGATAGTCGAGCACTGGGAGCGGCAGGCCGCCGCGTAGCTGATCGTTCTGCGGGCCGCCCTTCACCGGGGCGGCCCGTTCTTCTACTTCCCCGGCGTCCGACCGGGGTTGTCAGTGCTGGGTGGAAGACTGCCCGGCACCTGATCCAGAAAGGAGGAAGCTCATGTCAGGTAAGGGTAAGAAGGCCGCTGTGGTGTGGCTGTTGACGCACTTCGTCGACTGGCTGATCAACCGTGACGGCAAGAAGCACAGCTTGCCGCAGTGGCAGGTCGAGATCATGAAGGTCGGCGCGACGGCGGTGATCTGTGCGGTGATCTAGCAGTGCCGCCCGCCCCCGGGACCAGCGGGGGCGGGCGGTTCGCTGCACCATTGTGCCCGCTGCCCTGCCCGTGCCGCACTCCGGCCGGGCGGGGCTTCGTCGCGTCCGGGGTCAGCGACGGTCAGGGGATGACGGGGAGGCTGTTGATCGCGCGGCTGACGGTGGACTGGTCGATCCCCAGGAGTCGGGCGGCGGCGGTCTGGCTGCCGCAGAGTCCGGCGATGGCCGCGATCCGCTCGCTGCGCAGCTCGGCTGCTTTCCGCGCTGCACGGTCTGCTTCGATCTGCGCGTAGGTCGCGTCGAGGAAGGCCCGGACGGCGAGGATCTGCCCGGCTGTGGCGGGGGTGTCCCAGAGGGTGGGGTGCTGGGGGACGCCTCGGCCTCGGCTGAGGGCGCGTGCCCGGTCGGCGGTCTCGATGTCGTCGTCGGCCCGCGTCAGGGCGCTGGGGTCTCCCGCGAAGTTCTCCGGCGTTTCGAGCTGGGGCTCGCCGTCCAGCAGGTAGTCGGCGAGGAGCCAGGGCTCTTCAAGGTCGCAGTCGAAGCCGACGACGGTGGCCAGGTCGCCGTCAGCGGTGGTCCAGCGGGAGCCGACGGGCCACTGCTGGGCGACGGCGAGGAGCTTTTCGGCCTGCTGGTGCTTGATCTGGAGCGTGAGTTGGTCGACGTTGGTGTTCATGGTGTCCTCCGTGTCGCTGGGCCGATGAGACAACTATGCACCCCCTGCATAGTCCTGTCAATGCAGGGGGTGCATAGGATGCAGCCCGAGAGCGGTGTTCGCGGCACGGCCCGAGTGACGGACGTCGACGCGGTGCGCAGGCTGGTGTACCTCGCGGTGGACTGGGCCGGGCTACACCCCGAGTAGCTCACCCTCGCTGGCCCCGGCGATCTCTCGCGCCGCAGCCCACACCCTCCGCAGCCGGTCCAGCTCGGCCAGGTCCTCCGGCGTCCACACGGTGACCGAGGCGGCGAGTTGGCGTATGGCGTGGTTGGCGGCGTCTTGCGCGGCGTGTGGATCGTGGTGCATCGCAGGTCAGTCTACCGGCGGGGCGGACTCGTCCTGTTGGCGGGCGGCGTGCCAGAGGTCTTCCCAGTGACCCCCGGCCTGCGCGGCGATCTTGCCGGGGTGGGCGTTCAGCGCGACCGCAGCAGCCGCCTCCGCCCGCGTCGCCTCCCCTAGCGCGCCCGGGTCAGCATCCGGGTCAGCCGCCACGGACGCGCGACGGTCCTGCGCGGCGAACATGGCGCGCTGCAGGGCGATCAGGTCAGCAGGGAACGCAGGGGTCTCAGGCACGGGGCGATGCTACGGGCAAGGTCGGACAAGTGGACGGGAGGCCGGGCCGGTCAGTGTCCGAGTCGCAGTTGGTGCAGCATCAACAGGCCCGCCACAGCGTTCGCCGACCGCACATGACCGCCCGCGACCATGTCCGGCACATCAGCGAGCGGAACCCACTCCCGGCGCTCGGACTCGAAGTCGTCCTCCGGATGCCCGACGTACTCCGCGGACTCCGACCAGTAGACGTGATGCAGCGCATCGGAGAGCCCGTTCGACGGCTCGACGGTCAGCAGGTGCTTCAGCGGCCCCGGCCGCCACCCGGTCTCCTCCAGCATCTCCCTGGCCGCAGCCTCCTCCAGGGACTCGCCCTTCTCGACCTCGACGACCCCGGCGGCCAGCTCCCAGCCCCACGTGTCGGTGATGAACCGGTGCCGCCACAGCAGCAGCACCTCGTTGGCCTCGTTCACCGCGGTGCACAGCGCGACCGGTCGCAGGCGCATCAGGTAGTGGTCCAGGTGCCGGCCGTCGGGGAGTTCGACGTCGGCGAGGTTGATCCGCAGCCACGGGTTCTCGTACACCGTGTGCTCGCCGAGGTTCTTCCATACCGACATGCCGCTGCCCCGCTCGCTCGTCCCGGGTGGTGGGTGCGACGCTATCGCAGACTGTGCGGGTCAGAGCGGCACGGACAGGGGTATGGGAGGCGCGGCCGGGACAAGCAACCGCCCCCGTACCCGAAGGCGACGAGGGCGGATCGCGTATACCCACCGCGCCGCGACGAGTACCGTTCCAGATGTCGAGTCCAGAACGGAGTCCAGTATGCCCGCGTCCACGCCCGAAAGCATCGGCCAGCGCATCGCCCGCTACCGCAAGATGCGACACCTCACCCAGACCGGCCTCGCCGAGAAGGCAGGCGTGTCCATCAGCCTCCTGTCGAAAATCGAGCAAGGCAACAAGCAGTCGACGCCCAGCGTCACGGCCAGCATCGCCCGAGTCTTGGCCGTCCAGGTCGCGGACCTCGTCGGACAGCCGTACCTGGCCGAGCTGCAGGCCGACCAGTTGGACGTGCTGATCCAGCCGATCCGCTGGGCCCTTGACGTCTACGACCTCGGCGTCGACCCGGAGATCAGCCCGCGCCCGCTCGCCGACCTGGCCGAGGAGGCGGAACGGATGTGCATGCTGATCCGCGCGACCGACCTCCGCACGGCCGCCAGCGAGCTGCCCGCGCTGATCCTGGAGACCACGACCGCGGCGCACACCGAGCTGTCGGACCAGGCCTGGGCGGTCCTCGCGTCGACCTACCGCACCGCCTACGACGTGTGCACCAAGCTCGGCTACCAGGACCTGTCCGCCCTTGCCTTGGAGCGGATGGCGTGGGCGGCTGAGCGCGGCTCGGACCCGATAGTGGCCTCGATCCGCCAGTACCTGCGGGGCCTGGCGTACCTGCGGGCCGGGGAGTACCGCACCGGGCGGCGTCTGGTCGCCGTAGGTGCCGCTACCGCGGCCCTGGCTGAGCCGGGGCGGGCCCGCGACGTGGTGACCGGGCAGATCCACCTCGGCGGCGCTGTTCTTGCCGCACGCGACAAGGACGGGGATGCAGCAGACGGGCACCTCGCCGCGGCTGGGGCGATCGCCGAGCGGACCGGTGACGCGGCAAAGGTGTACTGGTTGTCGTTCGGGCCCTTCAATGTAGTCGCGCACCGAGTGAGCGCCCTGGTCGACCAGGACCTGTACGCGAAGGCCTTGGATGTCGCCAAGACCGTGATGGTGCCCGACGACTGGCCGGCGTCCCGTGCGGCGCACCACCGGGCTGAGATCGCCCGGGCGCAGTTGTGGACCGGGCGTACGGACGAGGCGCTGCGGAGTCTGCTGGCGGCCCGCCAGTTGGCGCCGCAGCAGACCCGGTACAGCACTGGGGTGCGGGAGACGATCGCAGGCCTCCTGTCTGCGCGCCGGGCGGCGCCGGAGAGCCTGTCGAACTACGCCGCTTGGGTCGGCCTGTAGCCCAAGTCGCCGACTATCACCGAAGAGTGATAGTTAGCCATGCGGAATGCGATCACCCTGTGACTGTGGGCAACTAGTCACAGGGAGATCAGCATGAGGACGCGTCAGACCATCGGCCCCGTATGGATGCCGCAGCCGGACACCTGCGCCTGCCTCCCGGCGGGCCGCTGGTGGGACGCCATCGTGGTGCCGCAGCTGCCCGGCCTCGACGCCCTGGAGATCCTCGACCACGAGACCGGGCGGGCGCCGGGCCCGGTCGTATGGGACGTCAACACGGCCCGGCCACGCCTGTACTTCCTCGTCCAGGCCGGCACCGCCGACAGTTGGGACGTCGTCGGCACGGAGCCCTTCGGCCAGTCGACGTTCATCGTGGTCCCCGGCCCGACGACGATAGAGCCCCCAGGGATCCACTGGCTCGTCCCGCCGGACCCGGACGACCCCGAGGCCCTGGTCGACGCTGCGGGCCTCGCGCAGGCCCTGAGAGCAGTCCTGGCGGTCGCGTCATGACCGCCCCTGCTGCCCCGTTGCCGCGCCCGCAGGGCTACATGCAGCCGGAGTGCTCGGTAGGCCACAAGGACCCCTCGTTCGTCCACGGCTGCCCGGCCTGCCCGTACCCCGGCTTCCAGCACGAGCACCTCGGCTGGGTCGAGAAGCCCTGCGCCTGCCTGCACCACACCACGGAGGCGTCGTGATGCCGTCCACCATCCCGAGCATCGACATCCCCGAGCCGACCGGGACCGCCGCCGGGTGCTGCCGGAACTGCGGCAAGTGGCGCGCGTCAGCCCGGATCGTCCGCGAGGTCCACTCCGACTCCGGGGCCGGTGCGACTATCGTCCAGTGCTGCGATCGCCGCCGGCCCAAGGCCGAGCGGCCGCGGACGTACTCCCTCTGACTCCCGCCCGGCCGGTGAACCCCCTCCGGCCGGGCGGGGCACCAGCGTTCGACATGAGCATGAGCCACCCGGATGAGTGACGACCGAAAGCGACCGTGCGGGGTCGATGTGCGACAGAGTAGCCGGGGGCGCAGGCCGCGCCAGAGCGCGAGGCAGGGTAGCGCACGCCGGGAGCGCACGCCTGTTCACCACCGCTGGGAAATTCATAGGGAGCGCACATGTACGGCGCCTGGGAGCGGAGTCAGGGTCGCTTACCAAGCGCCGGTTTCACTCCTTGCCGGCCTCGTACTCCTCGATCCACTGCGGCCAGTCCTCGGTAAAGAGCCAGTGCAGGGGTACATCAAGGGCCTTGGCCGCCAGGATGAACTTGTTGACGCCAACGCTGGTGTCTCCGGACTCAATCCGGCGCAGGGTGCGGTCGCTGAAGCCGGCGAACTCGGCGAGGGGCTCTTGCCGCTTGTCGCGCCAGTCCCGGGGACTTCGGACGTTACGGCCGATCCTCACGCGCTCGCTGAAGAGGTGCCGGGCGTTTGGATCTTTAGACACGAAAGCAACGCTGGGGGTGAGGATGCGCACAGACCAGGACAGATATGGCCGCTTTTTGGATCAAGGTGGTCGGATGCGGCCCTGCGGGTTGATCGTCAGCTCGCCCGGCTTTAGCCTCGAATGCATGTTCGACTTAGCGGGCTTACGCCCCTCCCGTGGGAGCGCTCCAGCCCCAGCGGCCACGCATTGCCTCGTTTTCTGACTGAGCAGCAGTTCAACGCTCTACCGTCGGAAACTGGCATATGCAGTTACGTAACCCCAGCGTCACATTGCTCCCCCACGCCCTGGGACGCCCGACGCACAAGACGCGGCTTAGCGCCCTGCCCTCAACCGTCCACTTCACGGAGCACCGCCACCCATGAGCAACTCGCGCAGACAAAATCCCGAAGACACGCGCACCGTGCTGAGCGAAGGCCAAGAGATGCGTCTGCGCATCGCGGCCCGTTACCTTGAGGAATTCGGACAACGCGACCTTGGCACCGCACCACCGGCGGTTGCCATCCAGACGGCCCAGCGCCTAGCGGCCACGGTGGGCGACCTTCTGTCCATGGTCCAAGACCTGGCCAGCCGTCTCTCAGAGGCCGAGTCCGGCGCCGCCGGAACGCCGGGCGGGCGACACCGCATGCAAGACCCCCTCTGACTAGGGAAGATGCGTCCATGGTCGCTCAGTACCTTTAGGGCAACTGTTACCCCGTGGCTGCCGGGTCGTTCTGCGTTCGCGTCCGGCCCGACACCTCGCCGTGACTCCCCGTGATCACAAGTGTCACACTGGCCTCAACCGCTCAGGCGTGCGACACATTCACGCCAGGCCGTCGCCGTCCGGCACCCTTCCGGATCAGCACGCCACCGGTACCATGCCAGCAGGGCGCGGACCCGGTCCGCATCCGCCGACGAAGCGTCATGGAGCGTTGTCCGCAAGGTCATCCGTGGGGGGACGGCCCGCGTTCGGACGCTGCGTGACCGGCACAGCCGCGCACAGCAGGGGGACTGACCGGTGGGGACAGAGGACACTGACGGAAGGCGGCCCGGCAGCCTGGCCGACCGTGCCTGGCTACGGGCCATGGACGCGTACACCGCGGGTGCGTACACCCGCGCCGAGGAGGAGTTCCGCGCCGCGGTGCGGATCGACCCCGGGATGGCCGACGCCTGGCTCGGCCTGCACGCGCTGCGCTCGGAGACCTCGGCCGCGCTGCTGGCGATGTACCGCAACCGGGAGCGCTTCGGCGAGCAGCGCCGCCGCCACCGGCGCCCGCTGAGCTCGTGGTACTGGCTCGGCTGGTGGGTCCAACCGGTGCTGGAGGACGCCAGGGACCTCTCCCTGGCCCATGCCTCGCACTGGCTGGACGGACGGCACCTGGCCGAGCTGGAGCACGCGCTGACCGACTGTCCGGCCCGTGAGGCGGACGCCTCGGTGCGCTTTCTGCACGCGTGTCGCTCCTATCTGACGAAGGACTGGGAGCAGCTGATCCGGGACACCGACGGGCTGCTGGAGGACCAGCTGCTCGGCATCGAGGCCGGCCTCTTCGGCGGGATGGCCAGGGTCAGGCTCGACATGTGCGGCCAGGCCGAGCTGCCGCTGGCCGGCTCGCTGGCCCGCTGCCGCTCCGAGCAGCCGCAGCGCAAGGAGCTGCGCTACTGGCTGGCCCGCGCGTACGAGGGCGGCGGGCGCAGCGCGGCGGCGCTGTCGCTGTACCGGGCGGTGCACCGGGTGGACCCGGGGTTCATGGACACCGCCGCCCGACTGGCCGCGATCACCGCCGAGGACGGGGTGGATCCGGCCATGTTGGAGGTCCCGGCGCCGCCCAGTCCGCAACGCCCCCGGCACGCCAGCGGCGGCGGCCCGATCCCGCTCGCCCCGGAGCAGTTCCCGGACCAGTTGTCCGAGCAGGTCTATGAGAGCTCCTTCTACGACACCTACCCGGACACTGCCGACATCCCGGAGGGCGCCGAGCAGTCCGAGACCGAGGACGGCGGCGAGTTCGAGAGCGCCTACCTGCCAGGGCTGCTCGACCCCGGCCCGCAGAACGACGAGGCCGTCGACGGCGAGGGCCCCGGCGGCGCCCGGCACCGGGCCGCCGCCTCGGCCGCGCCGCTGCCGCCGGGCACCAGCTCCCAGCCGGACCGCCCCAAGCTGGAGGCGGCGCTGGCCGAACTGGAGCGGATGGTCGGCATGGAGCCGGTGAAGCGTCAGGTGCTGGCGCTGTCGGCGCAGTTGCGGATGGCCCAGCTGCGCGCCGACCAGGGCCTGCCGGTGCAGCCGCCAAAACGTCACTTCGTCTTCTCCGGGCCCTCCGGCACCGGCAAGACCACGGTGGCCCGGATACTGGGCCGGGTCTTCTACGCGCTGGGGCTGCTGTCGGGCGACCACCTGGTGGAGGCCCAACGGGCGGACCTGGTCGGCGAGTTCCTCGGCCAGACCGCGGTGAAGGCCAATGAGCTGATCGACTCCGCGCTGGACGGGGTGCTGTTCGTGGACGAGGCCTACAGCCTCGCCAACTCCGGCTACAGCAAGGGCGACGCCTACGGCGACGAGGCGCTGCAGGTGCTGCTGAAGCGGGCCGAGGACAACCGGGACCGGCTTGTGGTGATCCTGGCCGGCTACCCGGAGGGGATGAACCGGCTGCTGGCCGCCAACCCGGGCCTCAACTCCCGCTTCACCAGCCGGGTGGACTTCCCCAGCTACCGCCCCGCCGAGCTGACCTCGATCGGGGTGGCGCTGGCCGAGGGCGACGGCGACTTCTGGGACGAGGAGGCGCTGGAGGAGTTGCGCAGCATCTGCGCCCATGTGGTCCGCGAAGGCTGGATCGACGACCTCGGCAACGGCCGCTTCATGCGCACCCTCTACGAGAAGTCCTGCGCCTACCGCGATCTGCGGCTCTCGATGATGGCGGAGCCGCCGACCCGCCAGGACCTGGCCACACTCCGGCTCCCCGATGTGCTCCAGGCCTACGGCGAACTGATCGACGGCCGCCCCACCAGCTAGCTGTGACGTCGCCTCAGCTGACGGCCCGTCAGGCCGCCTTGAGCGCCTCCCGGAGCGGGATCCTGGCGCCGCTGCGCAGCACCGAGTTGCGGTAGACCCGCCCGGCGACCCGCAGCAGCAGCGCGGCGAAGGCGATGGTGAGCGCCAGCGAGAGCAGGACCTCCCAGAGCGGCGCGACGCCCATGGCGATCCGCATCGGCATCAGCACCGGGGCGCACGGCGGGATCATCGACAGCCACATCACCAGTGAGCTGCCCGGGTTGGACGGCACGACGGTGATGCCGACCACCCAGGCCAGGATCAGCGGGGCGGTCGCCGGGAAGGTCAGCCCGCCCACGTCCTCCTGCCGGGACACGGTGGCCCCGAGCCCGGCGAACACCAGGGCGTAGAGGGCGAAGCCCACCACGTACCAGGCGAGGGCCCAGAGCACGGTGCCGACGGAGCTGCTGAGGGAGAGCGTGATCGCCCCGGTGGCCAGGCCGACGCCGACGCCGAGGGCGGCCGGGACCAGCAGTTGCACCAGGCCGAGGATGCCGACGCCGAGCACCTTGCCGGCCAGCAGCTGCCACGGCCGCAGGGTGGAGAGCAGCAGTTCCACCACCCGGCTGGACTTCTCCTCCACCACGCCCTGGGCCACCGACGCGCCGACGAACATCAGCGTCATGTAGAGCAGCAGGGCCGCGACGATGGCGATGGCGATCCGCTGGCCGTTCTGCGCAGCGGCTGGCTCCAGGGTGCTGACCGCGACCCGGGTGCCGCCGACGGCCTGCAGCACCGGGGCCGGGTCCTTGCCGAGAGCAGTGATCTGCGACGAGAGCACCTGCTGCTGGCCGACCACGTAGAACAGCTGCTTGGTGCCGTCGCTGAGAGTGCGCTTCACCGTGGCCTGGATGCCCTGCGGCCCGGCCTCGGCCAGCACGTCCACCGTTCCCGACTTCACTTCGGCCGCACCGGCCGTGTGGTCGGCGACGGTGCTGACGGTGACCTTCTGGCCGAGCTGGTCCGCGGTGGCCTGCAGCACCGGCGCCAGCGCGGCGTCCTGCTGCACCACGGCGATCTTGGTGGCCCCCGGGCTGAGGTTGGCGTAGTGGGTGATCAGCGGAAAGGCCACCGCCGCCACGGCGGTGATCCCCATCAGGATCAGGAAGGCCTTGCTGCGGACCCGGACGATGATCTCGCGCCAGGCCACCAGCTTGATCGCTTCGCGCGATCCGATCCGAAGCTTGTCGCTCATGCCGCCGCCCCCTCCTCGTTCTGCAGATCGGCGCTGACCACGTCCCGGAACAGCTCGGTCAGGGTCGGCAGCCGCCGGGCGAACTCCAGGACCGGGCCGGTCGCCAGGGCCGCCCGCAGCACCGCCTGGTCGTCCGCGCCCTCGCCCAGCGCCAGCACCGTGCGCCGGCCCTCGTGCGAGCGGAGGGTGACCCCGGCCAGCCCGTCCGCCCAGCCGGGCGGGGCCTGCGGCGCGTCCACCACCAGCTCCTCGGTGCCCTGGCCGCGCAGTTCGGCGACCGGGCCGACCGCGACCATGCGGCCGGCCCTGACGATGCCGACCCGGTCGGACAGCCGCTCCACCAGTTCCAGCTGGTGGCTGGAGAAGATCACCGGGACGCCCTCGTCGCACTTCTCCCTGAGCACCTCGCTCATCACGTCCACCGCGACCGGGTCGAGGCCGGAGAAGGGCTCGTCCAGCACCAGGATCTCCGGGTGGTGCACCAGCGCCGCGGCCAGCTGCACCCGCTGCTGGTTGCCGAGGCTGAGCTTCTGCACCTCGTCGCCGATCCGGCCGTCCACGCCGAGCCGCCGGGTCCACTCACCGGTGGCCCGGACCGCGTCGGCCCGGCTGAGGCCGTGCAGCCTGGCCAGGTACTCCAGCTGCTCGCCGACCTTCATCCGCGGGTAGAGGCCGCGCTCCTCCGGCATGTAGCCGATCCGGCTGCGGGTCTGCAGATCCACCGGCGCGCCGTCCCAGCGCACCTCCCCCGCGTCGGCGGCGAGCACCCCGAGCGCGATCCGCATCGTGGTGGTCTTGCCGGCCCCGTTGCTGCCGACGAAGCCGAAGATCTCCCCGGCCCGTACGTCGAACGTCATCTCACTGAGGGCGACCGTCTCCCCGTACCGCTTGGAGACTCGGTCGACCTCCAGTCTGCGATCGCTCACTGCCTGCTCCCCTTCACCCCGTGACAGCACCTGTGCGAATGATCCGTGCGAATGATCTGTGCGAATGACTGTGCTATCAGATCCGGACCTCGCCGACCAGTTCCTCCAGTACGTCCTCCATCGTCACCAGGCCGACCGGGCGGCCGTCCTGGTCGACCACCGCGGCCAGGTGCGAGGTCGCCCTGCGCATCGCGCCCAGCGCGTCGTCCAACGGCGTCCGGTCCGGCAGGGTGAGGATGCCGCGCCACAGCGACTGCGGCACCGGCGCCTCCCGGTCCTCCAGGTCCAGGACGTCCTTCACATGCAGGTACCCCAGGAACGCGCCGTTACCGCCGACGACCGGGAACCGGGAGAACCCGGAGCCGACCGCCAGCTCCTCCAGCTGCCGCGCCGTCACCGAGCTGTCCACGCTGACCAGCTGCTCACGGGCCATCAGCACCTCGCGGATCGGCCGCCGGCCCAGCTCCAGCGCGTCCGCGAGCCGCTCCTGCGCACCCCGGCCGAGCAGCCCGGCCTCGCGCGAGTCCTGCAGCAGGTGCGCCAGCTCCTCGCTGGTGTAGACGGACTCCACCTCGTCCCTGGCCTCCACCCCCAGCAGTCGCAGCAGCAGGTTGGCGAAGGAGTTCAGAAAGGAGATCACCGGCCGCAGCGCCCGGGCGATCCAGGCCAGCGGCGGGCCCAGCCAGATCGCCGCCCGCTCCGGGCTCGCCAGTGCGATGTTCTTGGGCACCATCTCGCCGATCACCATGTGCAGGAACACCACCACGGCCAGCGCGATCACATAGGCCAGCGGATGGGTCAGCCCGGAGGGGATCCCCAGCGCCCCGGCCGGGCCCTCCAGCAGCCGGGCGATCACCGGCTCGGCCAGTGCGCCCAGCAGCAGCGAGCAGACGGTGATGCCGAGCTGCGCGGCGGCCATCATCGCCGACACGTGCTCCAGCGCGTAGAGCACGGTACGGGCCCGGCGGTTGCCGCTCTCGGCCAGCGGCTGCACCTGGCTGCGGCGCACCGAGACCAGGGCGAACTCGGCGCCGACGAAGAAGCCGTTGCCGAGCACCAGCAGGATCGAGATGCCGAGTTGGAGAACTGCACTCACTGCTCCGCCCCCCGCTCGTCGCCGTGCTCGGACCTGCCGTGGAAGCCGTCGTCGAGGCGGACCAGCAGCACGGCCTCGGTCCGGTGCCGGGTCACGTCCAGCACGGTCAGCCGCCAGCCCGGCAGGCTGCAGCTGTCGCCCTCGGCCGGCAGCCGGCCGAGCCGGTCGGCGACCAGTCCGGCGATGGTCTCGTAGGGGCCCTCGGGGGCGTGGAAGCCGACCGCCTCCAACTGGTCCACCCGGCAGCGCCCGTCCACCTCCCAGGCCGGACGGCCGTCGACCGGGGCGATCGACCGCAGTTCGGGGTGCTCATAGGTGTCGTGCTCGTCCAGCACCTCGCCGACCATCTCCTCCACCACGTCCTCCAGGGTGGCCACCCCGGCCGTGCCGCCGTACTCGTCCACCACCACCGCCATGCTGTGCTGCCGGCGCAGCAGTTCCAGCAGGCGTTCGGCCGGCAGCGTCTCCGGGACCAGCAGCGGGGCCGACATCAGCCCGGCGAGCAGGGTGGCCGGGCGGCGGTCGGCGGGGACCGCCAGCGCGTCCTTGAGCGTGACGATGCCGGTGACCTCGTCGATGCTGTCCCGGTAGACCGGGAAGCGGGAAAGGCCGGTGGCCCGGGTCAGATTGACCACGTCGGCGGCGGTGGCCAGCTCCTGCAGCGAGCGGACCTCGACCCGGGGGGTCATCACGCTCTGCGCGGTCAGCTCGCCCAGGCCCAGGGTGCGCACGAACAGGTCGGCGGTGTCCATCTCCAGCGCGCCCTCGCTGGCCGAGTGCCGGGCCAGCGCGACCAGCTCCTCGGCGCCCCGCGCGGACGCCAACTCCTCGGCCGGCTCCATGCCCAGGGCCCGGACCAGCCGGTTGGCCGCCCCGTTCAGCAGGGTGATGGCCGGACGGCAGACCGTGGTGAACACCCGCTGCGGACCGACCACCGAGCGGGCCACCTGCAGCGGACGGGAGATCGCCCAGTTCTTCGGGACCAGCTCGCCGACCACCATCTGCACCACGGTGGCGGCCAGCATCCCGAACACGGCGGCGACCCCGTGCACGGCGCCGGAGGGCACGCCGATCCCGTGCAGCGGCGGGGAGAGCAGGGTGGCCAGGGCCGGGTTGGCGAGCAGGCCGACCAGCAGCGAGGTGACGGTGATGCCGAGCTGGGCGCCGGAGAGCTCGAAGGAGAGGGTGTGCAGCGCCCGCCGCACCCCTGCGCCCGGCGGTCCCCGGCCTCAGCGGCCCGGTTCACCGCCCCCCGGTCGACGGTGACCAGGGCGAACTCGGCGGCGACGAACAGCCCGTTGGCGAGGATCAGCAGCAGGGCCACCCCCAGCAGCAGCCAGGCGGCGGTGGGACTCGCAGGTTCCATCGGTGAGCGATCTTCTCCGGACTCGCGGACGGTGGGACAGTCCGTCAAGGATGCCTGATCGGCTCACGCTCACCTATTCGACGCGGCGGTTCGGCGCCGAGCCGTGGTTCGAGCGTGGACTCAGCGCAGCGCCGTGCCGTAGGCCTCGACGCAGGCGCGCAGCTCCCGGGCGGCCCGGACCGCCTGCCGCAGCCCGGAGCCCGGCTGGATCGCCACCACCGCCAGGGTGCTGCCGTCGGCGAGGTCGAGCAGCACCCAGGGGTCGCCCCGGCGCAGGTTGACGCCCAGGATCTCGGCCCAGTCCAGCCGGCGCCGCCGGACGAAGTTGACCACGGTCAGCCCGGTCCGGTCGGCCCGGGCCACCGGCCGCGCCAGCACCAGCAGCACCAGCGCGAACAGCAGCCCGGACACCCCGATGCCGATCCGGTCGTGCCGCTGCCAGTCCTCCGGGCCGAGCGCCGCGATGGTGCTGAAGAAGCCCACGCTGACCAGCGCAAGCCCCAGCAGCACCACCCTGGTCAGCAGCGGCCGCCAGCTGGTGGGCAGCCGGGGCGGGCCGAGGACGGTGAGGCTGGGGCCGGCGGTCATGCTTCAGCAACCTCCTAGAGGCGGCAGGCGTGGATGTTGGTGACCAGGATGGCCCGGGCGCCGATGGTCCAGAGGTCGTCCATGATCCGCTGCGCCTCCTTGCGGAGCACCATCGACCGCACGGCGACCCAGCCCTCGCTGTGCAGCGGCGAGACCGTGGGCGACTCCAGGCCGGGGGTGAGCCCGACCGCCTCCGCGACCCGCTCGGCCCGGATGTCGTAGTCCATCATCACGTACCTGCGGGCCACCAGCACACCCTGCAGCCGGCGCAGGAACTGGTCGGCCCTGGTGTCCTGCTCGGCCCCGGTCGGGCGGATCACCACGGCGTCGGAGACCAGGATCGGCTCGCCGAACACCTCCATCCCGGCATTGCGCAGGCTGGTGCCGGTCTCCACCACGTCCGCGATCACGTCCGCGACGCCCAGCTGCACCGCGGTCTCCACCGCACCGTCCAGCTTGGTGACGGCGGAGGCGGTGACGCCGTGCTCGGCCAGGTAGGCCTTGACCAGGCCGGTGTAGGAGGTGGCGATCCGGCGGCCCTCCAGGTCCTTGACGCCGGTGGCGATGCCCTTGGGCCCGGCGAAGCGGAAGGTGGACCCGGCGAAGCCCAGCGCCAGCACCTCCTCCGCGTCCGCGCCGGAGTCCAGCAGCAGGTCACGGCCGGTGATGCCGACGTCCAGACGGCCGGAGCCGACGTAGATGGCGATGTCGCGGGGGCGCAGGAAGAAGAACTCGACCTGGTTCTCGGGGTCGACCAGGACCAGTTCCTTGGAGTCCTTGCGCTGCCGGTAGCCCGCCTCATGCAGCATCGCCGACGCCGGCTCGGAGAGGGACCCCTTGTTGGGAACGGCGATACGCAGCATGGAACGTGCCTTTCGTGGTGATCCGGTTTCGGACATGAAAAAAGCGGGGCACCGGATGTGCTCGGTGCCCCGCTCCCTTTGACTGCTCAAGGGCGGGGTCTACAGATGGGCGTACACGTCCTCCAGGCTGAGGCCGCGGGCGACCATCATCACCTGGAGGTGGTAGAGCAGCTGGGAGATCTCCTCGGCCGTACGCTCGTCCGACTCGTGCTCGGCCGCCATCCACACCTCGGCGGCCTCTTCGACCACCTTCTTGCCGATCGCGTGCACGCCGAGGCCGACGAGCTCGGCGGTACGCGAGCCCGCGTCGCCGGATGCGGCCTTCTGCTGGAGCTCGACGAAGAGCCCCTCAAATGTTTTCTGCGCCATGATGGCTCCCACCCTACGGGGTCCCCCGCCCGGTCCGCGTGAGCGTCCAGGGAACGGACGGTGAACCCCGTGAACAGCCCTCAGTGGTTCTGCGAGATGCCGCGCAGCAGCACCGCGGTGGCCAGGGCCGCCGAGGTGGCCTCGAAGCCCTTGTCCTCGCGGGAGCCGGGCAGCCCGGCCCGGTCCAGCGCCTGCTCGTCGTTGTCGCAGGTGAGCAGGCCGAAGCCGATCGGGACGCCGGTGTCCACGGAGACCTGGGTGAGCCCCATGGTGGCCGCCTCGCACACATAGTCGAAGTGGGGGGTTCCGCCGCGGATGACGACGCCCAGGGCGACCACCGCGTCGTAGCCGCGCTGGGCCAGGCCCTTGGCGACGACCGGCAGCTCGAAGCTGCCGGGGACCCTCAGCAGCACCGACTCCTCGACGCCGTACTCCTTCAGCGCCCGCTGCGCGCCCTCGATCAGGCCGTCCATGACCTTCTCGTGCCACTGGGCAGCGATCACCGCGACCCGCAGGCCCCGGCAGTCCTGCACGCTCAGCACGGGTGCGCCTTCGCCGCTCATCTTCTTGCTCTCCTCGTTCGTTGCCGCAGTGATGGAACAGGTAGTCGGGGGGTTACTGCGCGAGCCAGGGCAGCTCGTGCCCCATCCGGTCGCGCTTGGTGGTCAGGTAGCGCAGGTTGTGCTCGCCGGCCTGGATCGCGACCGGCTCGCGCTCCTTGACGGTGATCCCGTGGCTCTCCAGGGCGAGGTGCTTCTCCGGGTTGTTGGTGAGCAGCCGCACCGAGCCCACGCCCAGCTCGTCCAGGATCTGCGCCGCCGCCGCGTAGTCGCGGGCGTCGGCCGGCAGGCCGAGGTCCAGGTTGGCGTCGACCGTGTCCCGGCCGTTCTCCTGCAGCTGGTAGGCGCGCAGCTTGGGCAGCAGGCCGATGCCGCGGCCCTCGTGCCCGCGCAGGTAGAGCAGCACCCCGTGGCCCTCGGCGGCGATCCGCTCCAGCGAGGCCTGCAGCTGCGGGCCGCAGTCGCAGCGCAGCGAGCCGAAGGCGTCCCCGGTCAGGCACTCGGAGTGGATCCGGACCAGGACGTTCTCGCCGCCCCCGGCCAGCTGACCGGCGGCGTCCAGACCGCCCGCGACCAGGGCGATGTGCTCCACCCCGTCCGGCTGGCTGAGGTAGCCGATGGCGGTGAACTCGCCGTGGCGGGTCGGCAGCGCGGTGACGGCGGCCCGGGTGACCCGCGCTCGGTCCGGCGGCGGTAGGCGATCAGGTCCTCGATGGAGATGATGGCCAGGCCGTGCCGGCGGGCGAACGGGACCAGGTCGGGCAGCCGGGCCATGCTGCCGTCGTCGTTGACCACCTCGGCGATGCCGCCGGCCGGGGCGAGCCCGGCCAGCCGGGCCAGGTCGACCGCCGCCTCGGTGTGTCCCGGACGCTCCAGCACCCCGCCGTCCCTGGCCCGCAGCGGGAACACGTGCCCGGGCCGGGTCAGGTCGGTGGCCACGGTGCCGGCCTCGGCCAGCAGCCGGACCGTACGGGCCCGGTCGGCGGCCGAGATGCCGGTGCTGACGCCGTCGCGGGCGTCCACCGAGACGGCGTAGGCGGTGCCCTTGCGGTCCTCGTTGACGGCGGTCATCGGCGGCAGCTTCAGCCGGTCCAGCTCGGCGCCGGTCATCGGCACGCACACCACGCCGGAGCTGTAGCGGACGGTGAAGGCCATCACCTCGGGGGTGGCGGCGCTCGCGGCGAAGACGATGTCGCCCTCGTTCTCGCGGTCCTCGTCGTCCACCACGATAACCGGGCGGCCGGCCGCGATCTCGGCGATGGCGAACTCGATGGTGTCCAGCGTCAGATCCGCGTCCTGCCGCGGCAGGGTGATCGGGTCCAGGGTGATACTCATGCGGTGGCCCCCTTCGGGACGATCGTGGCGGGGGACTGCTGGGTGCGGGTGCGCAGCCACCAGGACCGCATCCCGGCGATGACCAGGACGAAGTAGACGATGTAGATCAGACCGGAGAAGGCGAGGCCGCTGTTGAACGCCAGCGGCACACCGACCAGGTCGACGGCCAGCCAGGCGAACCAGAACTCCACCCAGCCGCGGCCCTGGGCGATCATCGCGGCGAGGGTGCCGGTGAAGAGGTAGGCGTCCTGCCAGGGGGCCCAGGAGAGGTCGTACTTCTGGAACAGCAGCGCGACGCCCACTGTTCCGGCGGCGGTGCCGGCCACCAGCCAGGCCCGCTCGGTCCAGGTGGCGAAGCGGATGGTCAGCTCGCCGGTGCCGCGGCGGCCGCGCTGCCACTGCAGCCAGCCCCAGACCGACACCACGATGACCACCAGCTGCTTGCCCACGCCGCCGCTGAGGTCGGCCGACCAGTAGGCGGCGACCAGGACCAGCCCGGACAGCAGCTGCACCGGCCAGCTCAGCACCGAGCGCCGCCAGCCGAGCGCCAGCGCGCCCAGGCCGAGCAGGTTGCCGATCAGGTCGGACCACTTGATGTGCTCGCCGAAGACGGTGAACGCCTGGCTGTTCAGGTCCTGTATGAGCCCGCTCACCGTGGCTCACCCCCCTGCCCGACCCGGTCGCCGAGCAGCCGCTCGACGTACTTCGCCAGGACGTCCACCTCGAGGTTGACCGGCTCGCCGATCTGCTTGGCGCCCAGCGTGGTGTGGGTCAGGGTGGCCGGGATCAGGCTCACCGTGAAGCTCTCGGTCTCGGCCTCGACCACGGTCAGGCTGACCCCGTCCACGGTGATCGAGCCCTTCTCGACCAGGTAGCGCGACAGCGCGGCGGGGAGGCTGAACCGCAGCACCTCCCACTGCGGATTGCCGTCCGCGCCGGGCTCGCCGGGGCTGCGGGCGAGCAGCACGGCGGTGCCGTCGACATGGCCCTGCACCAGGTGGCCGCCGAGCCGGGCGCCCAGCGCCATGGCCCGCTCCAGATTGACCCGGGAGCCGGTGCCGATCGCGCCGAGGCTGGACCTGAGCAGCGTCTCCGCCATCACGTCGGCGCTGAACTCGCCCGGTGTCGCCGCGAGTTGCTCGTCGGTGTCGAGGACGGTCAGACAGACGCCGTTCACAGCGATGGACTGGCCCTCGCGGGCGTCCTGCGTGGTCACCGGTCCGCGCAGACGGATCCGCGAGGAGTCCCCCAGATCCTCCACCGAGAGGACCTCACCCAGCTCTTCGATGATTCCCGTGAACATTTTCAGCTCTCCTCGACAGCGGACCGGCGCAGCGCGCGGACATCCGTCGTGAACAGCTCTGGAACGAAAGAAATGCCCACCGGATCCTCCTCGCGCTGTCTGGCGCGGGCTCCGGGGGGCATTGCGGGAGAGATGATGCGGACATACAGCTCCGGGGACGGCTGCGCAGAAGAAGACCCGACAGTGCCCAGGGGCACCGACGGACTACTGCAAACGCAGAGCGAACCCTGTCCGCAGCGCACTGCCTCCCATCCGGACTTTCACCGTCGGTCCAGGAGTTTCACCTGGTCAACCGACCGCTGGAAGCGGCCGGGTCGCGGACTGTAACCGCCGGTTCGGAATTACACCGACCCCGGAGTGCGCAAACGTCGTACTTGTTGTCTCCAGTCTGCCATGATCCGCCCGGGGTTTGGCAAGAGCGCACAGGCGTCCGCCGTGTGCGCTGCGTCACGCCGCGCTCGCGTTTCAGTTGCAGACGGGGCTCAGCTGCGGACGGGCTCAGCTCTCGCCGGGGCGGACCAGGCCCGACTCGTAGGCGAGCACCACCAGCTGGGCCCGGTCACGCGCGCCGAGCTTCAGCAGGGCCCGGCTGACGTGGGTCTTCACGGTCAGCGGGCTGACCGCCAGCTCCTCGGCGATGTCGTCGTTGGAGCCGCCGCCGGCCACCAGGGCGACGATCTCCCGCTCCCGGTCGGTGAGCACGGACAACTGCTCCGGGCTGCGCGGCGGCCGCTTGTCGGGCTGCTCCAGGAAGCGGGCGATCAGGCCCTGGGTGGCGGCCGGGGACAGCAGCGACTCGCCGCGGGCCACCACCCGGATCGCGTCCAGCAGGTCCTCCGGCTCGGCGCCCTTGCCGAGGAAGCCGCTGGCGCCGGCCCGCAGCGCCTGGAAGACGTACTCATTGACCTCGAAGGTGGTCAGCACCAGCACCCGGACCCCGGCCAGGTCCTCGTCGGCGGTGATGGCGCGGGTGGCGGCCAGGCCGTCCATGTCGGGCATCCGGATGTCCATCAGCACCACGTCGGCGCGGGCCTCGCGGGCCAGGCTGACGGCCTCGCGCCCGGTGGCGGCCTCGCCGACCACCTCCAGGTCGGGGGCGGAGTCCACCAGGACCTTGAGACCGGCCCTGACCAGCACCTGGTCGTCGGCGATGACTACCTTGATCGTCACTGTGCTTCCCTTGCTCACGCCGTGCTCATGGTGCGGTGGTCCTGGCCCTGCGGGCGGTGGCGGATCGCTGGGCGACGACCCGGGGCAGCGGCAGGTCGACGCAGACCCGGAAGCCGCCCTCGGGCTCGGGCCCGGCCCGGAAGCTGCCGCCGACGGCCACCGCCCGCTCCCGCATCCCGATCAGCCCGTGCCCGGTGCCGGGCCCGGCCGGGGTCCCCGGGCCGGGCCCGTCGTCCTCCACCTCGATGTGCAGTTCGTCGCGGCGGTAGGCGATCCGCACCCGGGCGGCGGAGGTCCCAGCGTGCTTGCGGACATTGGTCAGCGACTCCTGGACCACCCGGTAGGCGGTCAGGTCGACCGTGGTCGGCAGCCGCCGCGGCACCCCCTCGTCCTCCCGGCTGACCTGCAGCCCGGCCCGGCCGAAGGTCTCCAGCAGGGCCGGCAGCCGCTCCAGGCCCGGCACCGGCTCGTGCGGGGTGTCCGACTCGTCGCCCTGGCGCAGCACCGCGACGGTCGCGCTGAGCTCGGCCAGCGCGGAGCGGCCGGCCTCCCGGACGTGCGCCAGCGCCTGTCTGGCCTGCTCCGGCTGGGTGTCCAGGACGTGCGAGGCCACCCCGGCCTGGACGTTGATCAGGGCGATGTGGTGGCCGACGATGTCGTGCAGCTCACGGGCGATCCGCATCCGCTCCTCGGCCACCCGGCGGCGGGCCTCCTCCTCCCGGGTGTGCTCGGCGCGGCGGGCGCGCTCCTCTATCGCCGCGACAAAGGCCCGGCGGTTGCGCACCGCCTCGCCGACGGCCACGGCCAGGGCGGTCCAGACGAAGGCTATGGCGTTGACCGGGCGGTCCCAGACCTCCGGGGAGAGCCGCATGCTGACGCCGCCCAGGCAGAGCACCGCGATCGCGCCGATGCCGAGCGCCTGCCTGCGCTCGACCACGGAGGAGACGGTGTAGACGGCCAGCGCCGAGCCCAGCAGGATCGGGCCGCGCACCGGGCCGACGTACATGAAGCCCAGCGTGCCGACCACGCAGACCGCGAGCACCGCGACCGGGTAGCGGCGGCGCCAGGCCAGCGGGGCGAACACCGGGATCCCGGCGATGGCGAGCACCCGCAGCGGGTTGAGATTCGACCACTCGGCGGGGACGTGGTCATTGGTCGGCCACATCAGGGTGACCGCGTAGAGCACGACCGCCAGCAACCCGTCCGCCCAGTACGGGTGCGCGCGCGCCAGCGAACGGCAGCGTTGGAGGAAGTGCATGCCCCCTACGTTAGAGGGCCCGGCGCTCGGCATGCCCTCGGCCTGCGCTTGGCCTGCGCTTGGCCTGCTCCCAGCTTGCGGCTCAGTCCTTGTGGCGGCCGATCGGGGCGGGGACGGCTCCGGTGAGGGTGAGCAGGTCCTGCGGGGAGAGCTCGACCTCCAGGCCCCGGCGGCCGGCCGAGACGAAGACGGTGGGGTGGGCCAGCGCGCTGTCGTCCAGCACGGTGCGCAGCCGCTTGCGCTGGCCGAGCGGGGAGATCCCGCCGAGGACGTAGCCGGTGGCGCGCTCGGCGGCGGCCGGGTCGGCCATCGCGGCGTGCTTGCCGCCGACCGCGGCGGCCAGGGACTTGAGGTCGAGCCGCGCCGCGACCGGGACCACCCCGACCGTGAGCGTGCCGTCGACCTCGGCGACCAGGGTCTTGAACACCCGCAGCGGGCTCACCCCCATCGCCCCGGCGGCCTCCTCGCCGTAGGAGGCCGCGGCCGGGTCGTGCGCGTACGCGTGCACCGTGAACACCACTCCGGCCGCGTCCAGCGCCACCGTCGCCGGGGTGCCCTGACCTCCGCGCTTCGCCTTCTTCGCCATGCCCGTCCGACTCCTGACGCCGCGTCCGTGCCCCGGACCTGCCGGTTGCGCCCCGAGCTGCCGGCTGCGCCCCGGACCTTCCGGTTGGGCTCCGACCATAGACTGCGCGGCATGAGCCGACGAATCGCCACCAGCACCGCCGTCGAGCGCGAGGCGCTGCTCGACTTCCTCCGCCCGCGCCACCGCGGGCTGCTGATCACCACCCGGGCGGACGGACGGCCGCAGGCGTCGCCGGTGGCCTGCGGGGTGGATTCCAGCGGACATATCGTCGTGTCGACATATCCGCAGCGCGCCAAGGCCCGCAACGCCCGGCGCGACCCCCGGGTCAGCATCGTGGTCCTCTCCGAGGACTTCGACGGCCCCTGGGTGCAGGTGGACGGCAGCGCCGAGGTGATCGACGCGACCCAGGACGTGGAGCCGCTGGTCGAGTACTTCCGCTGCATCGCGGGCGAGCACCCGGACTGGGACGAGTACCGCGCGGCCATGCTGAAGCAGGGCAAGGCGCTGGTCCGGATCACCCCGGAGCGCTGGGGCCCGATCGCCACCGGAGGCTTCCCGGCCGACCTCGCGGAGGGCTGACGCCTTGATCAGATGGACCTATGCCTATATCGACCGGCCCGCGGACCGCTTCGCCGAGGCCGCGGAGTTCTGGACCGCGGTCACCGGCACCCGGCTCTCCGACCGCCGGGGCGAGCACGGCGAGTTCGCCACCCTGCTGGCGCCGGACGCCGACGCCTGTCTCAAGCTCCAGGCGGTCGGCGACGCCGGCGGCGCGCACCCCGACCTGGCCGTGGACGATGTGGCGGCCACCAGCGCGACGGCCCTCGGCCTGGGCGCCACCGTGGTCGGCGACCATGGCGACTGGACAGTGCTGCGGTCGCCGGGCGGCCAGCTGTTCTGCCTGGTCCCCTGGCAGGGCGAGGCCACCCGTCCGGTCGCGGCCGAGGCCCCCGACGGTTCGTCCAGCCGGCTGGACCAGCTCGCCCTGGACATCGCCCCGGCGGCCTACGCGGCCGAGGTGGCGTTCTGGGCGGAGCTCACCGGCTGGGAGTCGCTGCCGGGTTCCCTTCCCGAGTTCCATGTGCTCCGGCCGCCCGCCGCGCTGCCGGTCCGGTTCCTGCTGCAGCGCCTGGACGTCCCCCGCCCGGCCGGCGCCCACCTCGACCTGGCCTGCTCCGACCGCGAGGCGGTCCGGGCCCGGCACGAGTCGCTGGGCGCGCACACGGTCGGCCGGGGCCCGCACTGGATCGTGATGGCCGACCCGGCCGGCGGCAGCTACTGCCTGACCGGGCGCAGCCCGGCGACCGGAGGCCTGCCGCCGCGCTGACCGCTCATCCGGTCCCGTTCATCCGATCAGTTCCAGTAGTCGGCCCAGGGCCTGCTCCCCGGAGCCGAGCACCGAGATGTGCCCGTCGTCCGGGCGCCGCCAGAGCTCGGCCGAGGGGCAGTGCCGGGCCAGCCACTCGCCGTGGGAGCTGGGCACGATCCGGTCCTGGCCGCCGTGCAGCAGCACGACCGGCGCGACGATCCGCGCCGGGTCGAAGCCCCACGGCCGGACGTAGGCCAGGTCGTCGTCCACCATCGGGCCGATGCCGTTGTCCAGGCCCTTCCCGGCCACGGAGCCCAGCCAGGCCCACTCCCCCTGCAGGGCCGCGAAGTCGGCCGGGGTGAACATCTCCGGGTCGAAGTCACCGGCCGCGAGCACCTGCTCCAGCGCCGCGCGTCCCTCGACGGCGGCCCGCAGTTCCGCCTCGCCGGAGGCGACCATGCCGGTGAACCAGTCGTCCAGGTCCTCGGCGTCGAACGGGGCCAGCGACGCCCCGCAGAGCACGCCGAGGACCCGCTCGGGCAGCAGCGCGGCGCAGGCCAGCGCATGCGGTCCGCCGCCGGAGTGGCCCATCACCGCGAACCGGTCCAGGCCCAGCGCGTCGGCGATCACCGCGACGTCGGCGGCCGCCGAGGCCACGTCCCGGTCCGGGTGCCGAGTGGAGCCGCCGTAGCCGGGCCGGTCGTAGGAGACCCAGCGGAGGCCGTTGCGTTCCGCGAACGGGAACAGCGGCTCGGGCGGCGCACCGATGTTGGGCGTGCCGTGGTGCCAGACCACCGCCGTGCGGGTCGTGCCGGCTGCGGCGTCGGCGTCGTAGACATGCAGCGTGCGACCGTCGCTCAGTTCGAGATCGATCTCCGTCGTCGTCAGCATGAACCGAGCCTAGTGACCGGCACCGACAACCTGGGGAGGTCCGCCAGGGCGATCGCCCGTCCGGTGCTGCTCAGGGCGTCGTTCTGGCCGGCGGTCAGCGGCGCGTAGCTGTGGTCCCGCAGGTCGATCAGGATCTCCTCCGAGCCGGTGTCGTCGGCGATCGGCTGTCCGGCGCGGACGAAGGTGGCGACCGCGTAGTCCGGTGCTATCGGGTTCACGCCGCCGACGAAGTAGCCGGTCGGCGCGGTGATCTCGACGACCGGGGGGTTGCCCTGCCACCAGAGGTCCCAGCTCGCCGGTCCCGTGCCGATCTCCTTGCCGTCCGCGCCCTTGACCGGTGTGGTGGCCCGGCCCCAGCTGAAGGCCGGGCCGTTGCCGGTGTTCGACGCCCAGGTCCCGCTCGCCTTCAGGAACGCCGTCAGCTGTGCGGGCACCGGCAGCGGACGTCCGCCGCTCAGCGAGACCGTCCTGGGCACGTTGCCCGGGCCGAGGACCAGCATGGTGTCCCCGAGGAACACCCGGACGATGCCGCCCGGATCCTGCTCGTCGCCGGAGGAGAGGGTCATCAGATGGTTCTTCCCTGAGCTGTCCCCGAGCGAGCCCTCGCGCATGAAGGGCTCGCTCTCCCAGGCCACCCGGCCCGATCCCGCCGCCCAGAAGCCCAACTGCTGGGTCGGGTGCGCCGCCGCCGCCATCAGGGTCCTGGTCTGCCCGGTGGACATGTTCCAGGCATAGAGGCCGAGGGTGTTCTCGTACTGCTGGTCCTCGGGGTCAGCGCCAGGACCAGCCAGCTGCCGTCGAAGCTGCCGGCCACCGACCAGGTCGCCTTCGGGAACCCGGCCGGCATGGCCGGGAGCGTCAGCACCGTGCTGCGGGTCCTGAGGTGGTCGGTCAGCTGCAGGACCTGGTTGCCGTCCTGGACAAACACCCGTGACCCGTCCGGCGCGGCGGCGACCAGGGTCGTCCCCTTGGGCAGGACGTTCGCCGGGTCGGTCAGCGCCGTCGCCCAGGCCGAGGGCAGCGGCACCTGGCAGAGCGGCACCGGCTTCGCCGGGACCGGCGGGTGGACGGGGCGGTGCAGACCCAGCAGCGTTCCGCCGGTCACCGCCAGGGCGACCGCCAGCCCACCCGCCACGGCCCGCCGCCTGCGGCTGCGCCGCACCTTGGCGATCACCAGGGCTGCCGGCGAACGGGTCGCCGGACGGTCCTCCACCAGGGCGTTCAACTGGGCGCGCAGCGCCCCCTCGGCATCAAGCTCGGACATTACGCCTCCCGCGTCAGCTGAGCGGATCCCGCGTCGGAGCGCAGCTTCGCCAGGGCCCGGGAAGCCTGGCTGCGCACGGTCGCCGTGGAGCAGTCGAGCAGGTGTGCCGTCTGCTCCACGGAGAGGTCCTCGTAGTACCGCAGCACCACCACGGCCCGCTGCCGTCGCGGCAGCTGCCGCAGCGCCCGGGACAGCGCGTCGCGGCTGCCCACCGCGCTGGTGAAGTCCGCGGACGCCTCGGCCGCCTCCGGCAGCTCGTCCTGCGCGGACTCACCGTGCCAGCGGCGGCGCAGCGAGGTCAGGAACAGGTTCAGCATGATCCGCTGCGTATAGGCGAGCGCGGAGTCCGCCGCCGCCACCCGGCGCCACTGCCGGTAGACCTTCATCAGCGTGGCCTGCACCAGATCCTCGGCCGCATGCCAGTCCCCGGTCAGCAACCGCGCCGATCTCGCCAACTGGCTGTGCGTCTCGGCGACGAACTCCGTGAACGCGACGTCGTCCGCACCCACACCCGGCCCCCCGTCTCGCGGCCTCCCCTGCGGAGCCCCCTCACCTGCTCAGACAACCCGGCCGCCGACAAACGCTGCTTCCGATCCCAGCGGACTTTACGTCAGCGTGTCGGCTCCGATCCGGGCCGGGGCGGGTTGGGCCCCAGGCGGGCCTCCCCGCGGTCAGCCCTCCTGGGCGGCCCGCTGCTCGGCGGCGGCGCCGAACCAGTCGCCGCCCTTGCGGCGCACGTTGTCGGTGCCCCAGGAGCGGTCGATCGGCATCGCGACCAGGTGCGGGATGTGCTTGGAGCAGTGGATGTAGGCCTCCTGCACGGTGACCTGGACCCAGATCCTGGCCCGCCGGCCCGGCACCGGGTCGATCGGGAGCTCCGGGTTTTGCTCGCGCATCTCCTCGTCGCGGACCAGCCGGACCGTGCCGTTGACGTGCAGTCCGATCCGGTACCGGGAGAAGTCGAGGAACAGCATCCCGATGTGGGGATTCTCGTAGGCGTTGCCGAGGCTGGCCATCACCCCGTTGCCCCGGTAGTCGGGGTAGGCGAGCGAGGTCGGGTCCTGGACCTGCACGAATCCGCGCGGTCCGGCCCGCATCGAGCTGTCGCACTCCCCCTGGCCGTTGGCGGTGGCGATGAACACCATCTCCTGCTCGGCGACGAACTCCCGCATCCGGGCGTTGAGGTGATCGAGCGTCTGGTCCCGGTAGAAGGCCTCCGCCCGGGCCTGGGTGCCGAGTTCCTCCTGCAGCAACTGCTCACCGATCGAGCCCGGCCCCGCGCCCAGGTCGTCCATGGCTTCCCGCCTTCCCGCCGCCGCGCCCGGCCGACCCCGGGCGCATGCCCCTGACACTCCCCATCTTCTCCGCCCACGGCACATCAGATAGGGATATAACGGCATAGTTGCCCAGGACCGGACCCGATCCGGACGAACGGCTCCCCCGCCCCGGCATTCCTGGCCGATCGGACGCACACCCCCGATTCCGCCCCAGCCCGGCCGTCAGTACGCCTGGCGCTCGGCGGCCCACTCCTGGAGTGTGGCCAGCTGCGCGGTCTGCCAGCGGCTGGGGCGGGAGGCGCCGCCGGGGGCGAGCAGGAACAGCGGCGTGATCCGCGCGGACCCGTCCGCGGCGTGCCAGCGGACGGTGGGCAGCCTGACCCCGGAGACCCCGAAGAGGACGGCCGCCACGGCTACGCCTCCGCCGGCCGAGGGCAGCACCGCGTCGATCGCGGAGCGCGGCACCGTCCGGGTCCGGGCCAGGCCGCGGACCGTCAGCGCGTCGTCGGTCAGCACCAGCTCCAGACGGAAGGAACGGACCGCCGCCCAGAGCAGCAGGGCAATGATCGGAACCATAAGGACCATCAGGATCACAACGCCGCCGTCCAGCAGCGCGCCCACCTCCATCGCGCCGAGCAGCAGCGCCACCAGCACCAGCGGAAGGCCCGACAGCAGCCGCCGAACCGGAGTGGCCCGCAGGTGGAGCGGGGTGCCGACGGTCCTGGTGTCCATGCGACCGACCCTAACCGGTGCCATGTGCTGCGACCGCCGAGGGTCACACCGCTCGTAGGGTTTCAGTCGGCCAGGGGCTTGGTCGCGTCCCTCAGGTGGGCTGGGGCGAGCAGCCGCAGGCCGTGGTAGCCGACGAGGACGACGACGGTTCCCAGGGCGATGCCGCCGAGCTGGAAACTGTCCGAGATGTGCATGGTCACGCCGCCGGCCCCGATGACGATCCCGGCGGCGCACGGGATCAGGTTGACCGGGTTGGACAGGTCAACCCGGTTGCGCACCCAGATCTGTGCGCCGAGCAGGCCGATCATGCCGTAGAGGACGACGGTGATCCCGCCCAGCACCCCGCCCGGCACCGCCGCGACGATGGCGCCGAACTTCGGGCACAGACCGAAGAGCAGGGCGAACCCGGCCGCCGCCCAGTACGCGGCGGTGGAGTACACCCGGGTCGCCGCCATGACGCCGATGTTCTCGGCGTAGGTGGTCGTCGCTCCCCCGCCGACGGCCGTGGACACCACGGTGCCGATGCCGTCGGCGGCGATGGCGATGCCCATGTAGCCGTCGAGGTCGGCCCGCGTCATCTCACTGACGGCCTTGACGTGGCCGGTGTTCTCGGCGATCAGCGCGATCACCACCGGCAGCGCGACCAGGACCGCCGACCCCGAGAAGTGCGGAGCGTGGAAGTCCGGCAGTCCGACCCACTTGGCCGGACCCACGCCGGACAGGTTCAGCCGCCAGTGGTCTGTCACCTTGCCGGAGGAGTCGGCCGAGTGGATCTTGCCGAAGATCCGGTCCAGGCCCCACGACAGGGCGTAGCCGAACACCAGCCCCAGGAAGATGGCGATCCGCGACCCGAAGCCGCGGAGCGCGACCAGCGCCAAGCCGGTCGCCGCCATCGTCGCCAGCGCCGTCCACTGGTCCTGCGGCCAGTAGGTGCCCGCCGTCACCGGGGCCAGGTTGAAGCCGATCAGCATGACGACGGCGCCGGTGATCGCCGGCGGCAGCGCCGCCTCGATGATGCGGGCCCCGCCGCGCTGGACGATCGCGCCGAACAGCACCAGCGCCAGGCCCACGACCAGCATGGCGCCGGTGATCTCAGCGGCGCTGCCGCCCTGGGCCCTGATGGTCGTCGCCGCACCGACGAAGGAGAGGCTGCACCCCAGGTAGCTGGGAATGGTTCCACGCGTGATCAGCAGGAACAGCATCGTGGCGACACCGGACATCATCACGGTCAGGTTCGGGTCCAGACCCATGAGCAGCGGGGCCACATAACAGGCCCCGATCATCGACGCGACGTGCTGCGCGCCGAGCCCGACGGTGCGGCCCCAGGTCAACCGTTCCCATGGCTTGACGACCTCGCCGACGGCGATGCGCTTGCCGTCGCCGTGAAGCTTCAAGCCGAGACCCCAGCCCATCCCGCGCTCCCTGCACCCGTCCCGGCCCCCACGTCACGATCACGCTAGGCCAGCGGCGGGTCCTCCCTGCGGACCCCGTCGGCGTGGCCCGGCACCGGGTACTCCGGGCAGCGCAACGGCCGGGCGGATGCCGCCCGGCCGTTGCGCGGGGTCGCCAGTGACCCTCGGGAACCCGGCCCGCCTAGGCGGGCAGCGCCCACTGCTGGTTGGCCGAACCGCCGCAGGTCCAGATCTGCAGCGGGGTGCCGTTGGTCGTGCTCGGCCCGGTGACGTCCAGGCACTTGCCGGACTGCGGGTTCACCAGCGAGCCGTTGCTGCCCGCCGTCCAGACCTGCGACCCGGTGCCGTTGCAGTCGTACAGGTCGACCTTGGTGCCGTTGGCGGTTCCGGCCGCGGTGACGTCCAGGCACTTGCCCAGCGCCTTCAGCGTGCCGTCCGTGCCGACGGTCCAGCTCTGCGCGGCGGTGCCGTTGCAGTCGTAGAGGTCGATCGCGGTGCCGTTGGCGGTCTTGGCCCCGGTGACGTCCGCGCACTTGCCGCCGTAGCCGGTGATCTGCCCGGCGGACGTGCTCGGCGGAGTGGTCGTCGGCGGGGTGGTCGTCGGCGGCGCCGAGGTCGGCGGGGTGGTGCCGCCGGTCGGGACGACGTCGGGGTTGTCGGCGTTGGTGAGGGTCTCCCAGGCGACGAACAGGTCGTTGCTGCCCTGCGGCCGCTTCTGCTCGGTGAGCGTCTGGGTGTTGGCCATCGCTATGCCCTCACGGTTGTGCAGGGCGTTGAAGCCGGGCTCGGTGACCGGGCCGAGGCCCTTGTTGACGCTGCCGCCGCAGAGCCAGGACGGCACCGCCGCGCCGAGCTCGTACTTCGACTGGAAGCCCAGCGCCTGCTGCAGCCGGGGGCCGACCTCCGGGTAGAGGTCCTGGCCCTGGATCAGCGCGGTCTCGGCCACGCTGGATATCGAGGCGATGCCGTAGCCGGTGTGGGTGAAGTCGCGGCAGGTCTCCTGGGTGAGCCCGTCGACAAAGGTCGACTGGCCCTGCCAGTAGGAGATGATCTTCGCGCTGGTGTTGAGGTTCTGGCTGGGGACGGTCTTGGGCAGGGCGCCGTCCGAGGTCAGATAGATGTAGGCCGGGACCCGGACCAGGTACTTGTTGATGGCCTTGGCGTAGTCGGCGGTGTCGTTGAGGTAGATGGAGATGCCGACCGCCGCCTGCATCATCACCAGCTCCCAGTTGCCGTTGCTGTTGGAGCCGTTGATGATCTCGGGCAGGTAGACGTTCTTCAGCATGGTGCCGAAGCGCGCCTGGTTCGCCCAGCCGCCGGTGTAGGTGTAGCGGATGATCTCCGCGGCCTGCGGCCACATGGATCCGGCCCAGCCGGTCTGCAGCGGGGCGTTGGCGTTGGTGTGCTCGGTGATGGTGGACGACCAGGCGTCCATCAGCTTGATGGACTCCTTGGCGTAGGCCGCGTTTCCGGTGATGTACCAGGCCAGGGCGTCGGTGTAGGCCGCTATCGCGTCCTGGCGCTCGTCGGTGCAGCCGTTGTTGGGGTTGGAGACGGGGCCGCACTCGACGTTGGCGCGCGCCTTGGGGGTTCGCGTCAGCGAGGCGTAACTGCTGGTCATCATCTGGGTGTTGGCGCTCTTCCAGGGCTCGGCCCCGGCCTGCACCTGGGTCTTCACATAGGCGAGTTGCGTCAGGCTGACCCCGACACCGGGGTGGACGAACGAGGTGGGGGCGGGGGCCACGGCGGGGACGGCGGCCGCGGCGGGGGTGGTCGTGGCCGCATTGCCCGAGGGGACGGTCAGCACTCCGGCGAGCACGGCGACCAACAGGCCGGTGACGCCGAAGAGCGCGCGGCGGCGTCGGGGCAGACGACCGTGCAGAGGGGACGAACGCATGGGGATGCCTTCCTGTGGGGGTGGAACAAATCCCTGGCATTCACAGATATGAATACGTATCAGCAACATGAACATGCCGAGTCGCCTGAAAAGATAGGTCTGAACCAATCACCCGTCAATAGCCTTCCCCGCACTGCTCCGTGGAAGTGCCTCGACCTGCGCCAACACCCCCTCGGGCCTCGACAGATGTCGGAATATTGGCCCAGACCATTGACGTGACCATGCGATTTGAGTTCAATCAAGTCGCGAGAGAAGTAGCGGGAGAGCGCTCCCCGGTTCACTTCCTGAACCCCCGTCAGCACCCACCCAGAAGGGGTCCGCTCATGGTCCCGACCCGCTCCACCTTCCCCACCAACCGCGCACTGTTACGGCGCTGTGTGCGATTGAGGTCAGGGCGTGTCGGCCTGGCGGGTTGTCTGATGGGTGATCACCTCTCGGCAGCGCGGTCGGAGACCAGGCCGGCTACGGCTGTGTAGGTCTCGTCGAAGTCTTCGCGGCGGCCGAGGAAGCGTTGCAGGGTGCGCCATTGCTTGTGCTCGGCGTTGGCGTGCTCCACGCAGATGCGCTCCGACGACTGCTGGTGGCGTTCCGCGTTCCAGGCCGCGAGTTCCTGGGGTGTCGCGTCCTTCTTCGGTTTGAGCGGCGGAGCCTGGACCTGGTCGGGAAACTCCTTCGCCAGGCCCCGGTATCCGGCGTCGACCTTGGCTTTGACCTGTGGGAACTGCCTGAACAGGTCGGCGATTCCCTCGGTGCGCACCGCCGTCTGGTCGTGCATCCGCCCGGGGCGGAACGCCCCGGCCCACAGAGTCCGGCCCTGGCCGTCGGTGACGACGGTGGCCTTCTTGGTGTTCATCTTCTTTTTGCCCGAGACGAACGCACGTCGGCCGGGCTTGTTGGCGCGCGGGCGGCGGACCTGGACCTCGGTCCCGTCGAATCGCAGCTCGACGCCCTCGGCCGCCGCGTAGGCGAAGACGTCGGCCAGGGTGCGAAGCCGCAGCTCGGGATGGTCCTTGACGGCGAATCCGCGTGCGGCCAGCAGCGGTCTGATCTCACGGATCGCGCGGGTGACCGTGGAGCGGTCCACTCGGTACAGCTCGGCCAGGGCCGCGTGCGGGAGCTGGAAGCGCAGCGCCACCAGGGTCACGATGATCCGGTCCACGAACACCAGATCGTGGTCGGGGCCGGCCCCGGCCGCACGCAACCGCTCGTGGCCTCGGCGTTCACGCAGCCGGGATTCCTCGGCAGCAGTCCAGACGCCGGCGAGTTCGGCGACGAGTTTGCCGAGTCGCCGCGGCTGGAGGCCGGTGAAGATACGCTTGGACAAGGCCGTGCGGCCCGGGTGATGCGTCACAACACCACTCCACCGCACGGCCTGCTTCATGTCCGGGCAATACCACGATCGTTATTCGTACACCGCGCCGTTAGGCCTGCTCGCCCTGTGCGCGCTCCTGCTCGGGCTGATAGCGGCCCCAGGCTCCGGCAGTGCCCGGGCAGCAACAACCACCCCGTTCAAGGTGATCGCCTTCTACGACGGCACCTACGACGCCGCCCACATCAGCTTCGACCACGAGGCCAACCAGTGGTTCCCGCAGCAGGGGGCCGCCAACGGTTTCACCTACACGTCCACCACCGACTGGACCCAGCTCAACACCGCCAACCTGAAGAACTACCAGGTGGTGCTGTTCCTGGACGACGCACCGCAGACCGCCGCCGAGCGGACCGCCTTCCAGCAGTACGTGCAGGGCGGAGGCGGTTGGATGGGCTTCCATGTTTCCGCCTTCAACACCGACCCCAGCATCTGGCCCTGGTACTACAGCACCTTCCTGGGCACCGGCGCGTTCCAGACCAACAGCTGGGGACCGACCTCGGAGACCCTGAAGATCGAGGACCACACCAACCCCGCCACCGCGGCGCTGCCCGCCACCATCACCTCCTCGGTGAGCGAGTGGTACAGCTGGACCAACGACCTGCGGCAGAACCCCAACATCGACATCCTGGCCTCGATCGACCCGTCCAGCTTCCCGGTCGGCACCGATCCCAACCAGACCTGGTACAGCGGCTATTACCCGATCGTCTGGACCAATCGCAACTACAAGATGATCTACGCCAACTTCGGCCACAACGCGATGGACTACGCCACCAACACCACGCTGTCGTCGACCTTCGCCAGCGCGGACCAGAACAGCCTGGTCCTCAACGGGCTGAAGTGGCTCGCCGGCGCCGGCACCGTCACCCCGCCCACCAGCCCGCCGCCGACCACGACGCCGCCGGTCGGCACCCACGTCGGACCGATCACCGGCTACGGCAGCAAGTGCGTGGACGTGGCCGGGGCCAGCAGCGCCAACGGCGCCGCCGTGCAGCTCTACGACTGCAACGGCACCAGCGCCCAGAGCTGGACCGTCGGCACCGACGGCACCCTCAAGGCCCTGGGCAAGTGCGCGGACGTCACCGCGGCCGGCACCGCCAACGGCAGCAAGGTCCAGCTCTACGACTGCAACGGCACCAACGCCCAGAAATGGACCGTCGGCAGCAACAACACCCTGGTCAACACCGGCTCCGGCCGCTGCCTGGACGCCACAGGACCCAGCTCCGCTAACGGCACCCGGCTGCAGATCTGGGACTGCTCCGGCGGCGCCAACCAGCAGTGGCACCTCCCCGCCTGAATCAACGACCCAATCACCCAACCATCCGACGGACCCCCGGCGCACCACGCGCCGGGGGTCCGTCGCGTTCCGCCCACCTCCGCCCGCTCCACCCGCTCCACCCGGCTCGCCGCGCAGGATTTCCGAGTCTCATCGCATAATCGGCAGGTATCGGGTTATTGGTGATGGATCGGAACGAGAGGAGCGAGGCCATGGGTACCAAGTTCGGAGAACGCGAAGCGCTGACACACATCGCCGGAATCTCCTTCAAGACCGGCCCACCGCAGCACACCGGCATCGAACTGGAATGGCTGGTCCGCGACCACGCGGATCCGACCGCGGCGGTGCCCTTCGACCGGCTGCGGTCCGCGCTGGCACCGCTGACCGAACTGCCCAACGGCGGCAGGATCACCCTCGAACCCGGCGGCCAGGTCGAGCTCAGCTCCAGCCGGGCCCCCAGCGCGGTGCGCTGCGTGCGGGAGACCGCCGCCGACCTCGCCGCCCTCCGCGAGGCGCTGGCCGCGGCAGGCCTGGTGGCCGCCGGATGCGGCCTGGAACCCTTCCGCACCCCGGGCCGGGTGCTGGACCAGCCCCGCTACGGGGCGATGGAGGCGTACTTCGACCGCTCCGGCCCCTGGGGCCGGATGATGATGCGCGCCACCGCCTCGGTCCAGATCAACGTCGACGCCGGCGACGAAAGCGACAGCAGCACCGGCTACCGGTTCCGCTGGGCGCTGCTGCACCGGCTGGGCCCGGTGCTGGTCGCCGCCTTCGCGAACTCGCCGCTGTGGCAGGGCCGGCCCACCGGCTGGCGCTCCAGCCGGCAGGCGGTCTGGGCGAACATGGACCCCGGCCGCACCCGCCCGCCGAGCCCCCACGGGGATCCGCGCACCGACTGGGCCCACTACGCCCTGGACGCCGGGGTACTCGCCCTGCGCCGCCCCGAGCCCGAGTCGTGGACCGCACCGCCGGAGCTGTCGCTGCGCTCCTGGCTGCACGGGACACAGGCCGGCCCCCCGCCCACCCTGGGCGACGCCGAATACCACCTGACCACGCTGTTCCCCCCGGTCCGGCCCCGGGGCTGGCTGGAACTCCGCATGATCGACGCCCAGCGGGGCGACGACTGGATCGTGGCCGCCCTACTGGTCACCGCCCTGCTCGACGACCCGTCCGCCGCCCGCGCCGCGTACCGGGCCACCGAGGCCCTCACCGAGGGCGGCGAGCTGCCGCCCTGGTCGGTCTGGCTGCGCGCGGCCGGGCAGGGACCCGCCGACCCGCAGCTCGGCGCCTGCGCCAGGACCTGCTTCGAACTGGCCCGCGCGGCGCTGGCCCGGGCCGACACCCCGGCGGACCTGCAGCAGGCGGTGGCCCGCTTCGCCCAGCGCTACCCCGAGCGGGGCCGCTGTCCCGCCGACGACCGGCTCGACGCCCTGCGCACCGGAGCCGCAACCGACCTCACGGAAGGCGCAACGCGATGACGCCGCAGCACACACCGCCGCAGGCCACGTCCACGGCGGCGCCCGCGCCCATGCCCGCGCCGCCGTCCGAGCCCACGCAGCCGCCGCCGTCCATGCCGGCGCCCGGGCCCGCGCCCGCATCGACGCCGCAGGAGCGGGCCCGGGTGGCTCTGGAGACGGCGCGGGCCAGGACCCTGGCCCTCACCGACTGCCTGGACGACGCCGAGCTCTCGGCCCAGCACTCGCCCTTGATGTCCCCGCTGGTCTGGGATCTGGCCCACATCGGCAACCAGGAGGAGATCTGGCTGGTCCGGACGGCCGGCGGCCGCCCCGCCCTGCGTCCGGACCTGGACCCGCTCTACGACGCCTTCCAGCACCCCCGGGCCACCCGCCCCGCCCTACCGCTGCTGCCACCGGACCAGGCCCGCAGCTTCGCGGCCGAGGTCCGCGACCAGGCCCTGGAGGTGCTGGCCGCGGCGCCGACCGCGGGCAGCCCGCTGTTCGAGGGGGGCTTTGTCTTCGGCATGCTCGCCCAGCACGAGCAGCAGCACGACGAGACCATGCTGGCCACCCACCAGCTGCGCCAGGGACCGCCGGTGCTGCACGCCCCGGCCCCGCCGCCCGCACCGGCCGACGCGGCCGCGCTGCCGTCCGAAGTCCTGGTCCCGGCAGGCCCGTTCACCATGGGCAGCTCCACCGACGCCTGGGCGCTGGACAATGAACGCCCGGCCCACCGGGTCGAGGTCGGCGGCTTCTGGCTGGACGCCGTTCCGGTCACCAACGCCGCCTTCCAGGAGTTCGTCGAGGACGGCGGCTACACCCAGCAGCGCTGGTGGAGCCCGCAGGGCTGGGAGCACCGGCAGCGGGAACAGCTGCAGGCCCCGCTGTTCTGGCTGCGCGACGGTCGTGGAGAAGACCGCTGGCTGCGGCGGCGCTTCGGCCGGGTGGAGCCGCTCCCCGCGGACCAGCCGGTGCTGCACGTCTGCTGGTACGAGGCCGACGCCTACGCCCGCTGGGCCGGGCGGCGGCTGCCCACCGAAGCCGAGTGGGAGAAGGCCGCCCGGCACGACCCGGCCACCGGCACCAGCCTGCGCCACCCCTGGGGCGAGGACGATCCAGGCCCGCGCCACGCCAACCTCGGCCAGCGCCACCTGGAGCCCGCCCCGGCCGGCTCCTACCCGGACGGCGCCGCCCCGTCCGGCGCCCGGCAGCTGCTCGGCGACGTCTGGGAGTGGACCAGCACCGACTTCACCGGCTATCCCGGCTTCGCCGTCTTCCCCTACGCCGAGTACTCCGAGGTCTTCTTCGGCGGCGACTACAAGGTGCTGCGCGGCGGCTCCTTCGGCACCGACCCGGTCGCCTGCCGGTCGACCTTCCGCAACTGGGACCTGCCGATCCGGCGCCAGATCTTCTCCGGCTTCCGCACCGCACGGGACGCCGACCGCACCCCCGCGGCGGAGGCCCGCTGATGTGCCGTCACCTGGCCTGGCTGGGACCGGTGCGCCCGCTCGCCGAGCTGCTGGCGGACCGGCCGCTCAGCCTCTACCGGCAGTCCTGGGAGCCGCGGCGGCAGACCCACGGGACGATCAACGCCGACGGCTTCGGCATCGGCTGGTACCCGCCCGGCGGCGAGGACGCACCGGCCCGGTACCGCCGCGCGGTACCGGTCTGGACCGACACCGAGCTGCCCGACCTGGCCCGCACCCTGCACAGCGGGGCGATCCTGGCCGCGGTCCGCGACGCCACCCCGGGCACCAGCCTGGACGCCGCCGCCTGCGCGCCCTTCCGCACCGGGCGGTGGCTGTTCAGCCACAACGGTGCGGTCGACGGCTGGCAGCGACTCCCCCAGGACGTCCGCACCGCCCTGACCGGCGCCGATCTGCTCGGGATCGAGGCCTCCTGCGACTCCGCGCTGCTCTGGGCCCTGGTCCACGAGCGACTCGCCGCCGGGGATCCACCGGGCGACGCACTGGCCGCGGTGACCCTGGCGGTCGCCGCGGCACGCCCGCAGGCCCGGCTGAACCTGCTGCTCACCGACGGTCTGACCATCGCCGCGGTCCGCTGGGGCGACACGCTCTGGTACCGCGGCGCGGCCGACCAGGTGCTGGTGGCGTCCGAACCCTGCGACGACGGGGCCGGCTGGCGCGAGGTGCCCGAGCACGCGCTGCTGCTGACCGACCGTGACCACCAGGTCCGCATCACCCCTCTGTCGAACGAAGAGAGGCCCTCATGACTGGCACCCGCGGCTACGGCTACACCGACACCCTGGAAGCCGAGTTCTACGCCAGGGCGCTGCGCGCCGACATCCGCGCCGGTCTGACCCGCAGGCCCAAGACCACGGCGCCCACCTGGTTCTACGACGCCCGGGGCAGCGAGCTCTTCGAGGAGATCACCCAGCTCCCGGAGTACCCGGTGTGGCGGGCGGAGCTGGGACTGCTGCAGCTCCACGCCGAGGAGATCGCCGCCCGGACCGGGGCCCGCAGCCTCACCGAACTGGGGTCCGGAAGTTCGACGAAATCCAAGCTGATCATCGAGGCGCTGGGTCCTGACGGCCTGCAGTACGTCCCGTCGACGTCAGCGCGGACGCGCTGCACCAGGCCAGCGCCCAGCTCGTCCGGGAGTACCCGGGATCGTCCTGCACGCGCTCCGGGCCGACTTCACCACGCAACTGGTGCTGCCCGAGCTGCCCGACAACGGCCCCCGGCTGATCGCCTTCCTCGGCGGCACGCTGGGCAACTTCCGCCGGACCTCCCGCGGCCCCTTCCTGCGCGGGCTCCGCGGCATCATGCGCCCCGACGACTACCTGCTGATCGGCGCCGACCTGGTCAAGGACCAGCAGGAGATGACCACCGCCTACGACGACAGTCAGGGTGTCACCTCGGAATTCGACAAGCATGTGCTGCAGGTCCTGAACCGCGAACTGGACGCGGACTTCGACCCGGACGCCTTCGACCACCTGTCGGTGTGGAACAGCAACGAACAGCACATCGAGATGAGGCTGCGCAGTCGGGTGGAGCAGCGCGTCAAGATCCGCGAACTCGACCTGTCGGTGCACTTCGAGCCCGGCGAGGAGTGGATCACCGAGAGCAGCGCCAAGTTCAGCACCGACGGGCTGCAGGCCGAACTGACCGCCGCCGGCCTGCGCACCGACCGGCTCTGGGCCGACCACAAGGCCGGCTTCGCCCTCATCCTCGCCACCGCCCGCTAGAACGGCGAGCGGCGATACCTCCGCGCCGACCAGGTGGACAGCAGGGTGGTCAGTTGACCGACCTCGGCGTCGGTCAGCACCCGACTGGGGATCACGGTGGTCGCCTCGCCGCGGCGCGAGACGAAGATCCAGCCGGTCTTGGTCTTCGTGGCCTGAACGACGTCCGACCACTCCGTCTCCGACGTGCTCGTCCCCCGGGTGACCAGCAGCCCCTGGTCCGAGGCCGCGACGACGGACTGCTGGGTGAACTCCCTGGCCGCGGCCCCGGCCTTGTGGGCGCCCCGCAACCAGGAGAAGGTCAGCGCGCCCATCAGCAGGAAGCCCACCACGGCCACGCCGGCCGGCAACGCCGGCAGCGCGATCAGCGCCACCACGGCCAGCGCGCCGATCAGCACAAGACCGGGAATGCTGCGCATCCGCTCGAACTTCGTGAGCGACGCAGCCATCGCATCGACCTCACCCGCGGACAACCGCACGGTCACGGTGATGTCCATTTTTCCCTCCCACTCTCGGACCGCAGAAAGTCAAGCAGCTGCTACTACGGCGTCCACGAAATCCTCGGGCGGGAGGTAGTAGTGGGCGGCAACGTAGTGAATCACAAGAGTTGGCGCCGCATAGATCCGCCCGGAGGTCCCGATGGCTCTCAGCTCACCATTGCCGATCGAAACCTCGCCATACTTCGACTGAAATGTAGTGAACTCCCTCCACCTGCTCCGGTGCTCATCGGGAGAAATCGCAGGACAGATGTCGCAGAAGTGGACCCCCCGCGTCAGATTCACCGGATCCGCGCACAGACGGACAAGTCCAGCGATCAACTCATCGGAAGAAACACCCACCGGATAGCTGTGCCCTTCGCCGAGCCACCCGACGTTGAGCAGTGTCCCGTCTCCCGGCGAATCAGCATCGACACTGTAGGAGTAAGGCGACAAGTCCTCGAAATAGGTCATCAGAAAGCAACTTCCCTACAGATGCACAGGTGGACGACGCCACCGATCGACCCATTACCAAGGAGCGTCGACAGGCGGGTCGGCTCCGAGACGGTGGTCGACCCAGTCAGGATGTTCAGCCCTGCCGGAGGAGCGATTGTGTAGTCAGGGACGGACGACCCCGGCCCATATGTCTCCACGGGCTTGATGGTACGCGACCCGCCCTCGATAGCGTTTCCGACCGAATCGTCCAGTTTTTCGCCATGATTCACATAGAAGTGTAGATAGGTCCCTGAGGGAACCTTCGTCTTTCCATCCGCCGTGTAGTAGAAACCGTGCCCTGCTACCGCCTGGCCACCACCTCGCCCGCCCTCGGTGACGGATGCGGGTTCGTTGGAACCCGGCTTGGATCCCCTGAGCCCTCCGCCCCCGCCTCCTTCCCCGACGGCGTAGCTTTCAGCTCCTGCGAGGTTGGCGACGACTCCTGCCCCCACCGCAAGTGTCGTCAGGCCGGCGCCGGTGGCGGCTGTGCTCACGCCTGCCGAAATTCCGGCGACTGCGGCCATCTCCAGCGTGGCCCCGCCCAGGGCGGCTTCGCCGAAGGCTCCGGCTGCGGCGATGGCAACTTCTGGCGCGACCACGCAGATCACGATGACGGCGGCGACCGCGGCGACGATCAGGGCGGCTTCGAGAATGGCTGCCGCGTGGACCTGTACCTGGCAGACCGCGTCGTACCAGGAGCAGTGGCGGTGGGCTGCTGCTGCCTGGGCTCGGGCCTTGGCCTCGGCTGCGGCGCGGGCCTTTTCCTCGGCGCGGGCGGCGGCGGCTTCAGCTGCGGCGCGGGAGCGGTCGGCCGCGGCCTTCTTGGGGTCGTAGGTGCTGCAGTTCTCCGCGGTGCACAGGGCACCGAACCCCTGGGCCTCGGCCAGGCTCTGCGAGATGGGGGGTGCGCCGGGCACCGTGGGGACGTTCATGGTGGGGTCGGCCCACCAGTTGTCCAGGCCGGTGGGGTCGCTGAAGGTGACGGGGTTGCTGGAGGCGTAGGTGTAGCCGTTGGCCTGCTGGGGGTCGGCCTCGAAGACCGGGTCCAGGCTGATGAAGCGGCCCAGGGTGGTGTCGTACTGGCGGGCGCCGACCGTGGTCAGCGCGTCGCTGCTGTCCTGGGGTTTGTCGAGGAAGCCGTTGGGGTCGAGCCAACTGCCGCCGGGGCCGGGCCGCGGGGGGCGCCGTAGGGGGTGTACTGCTGCCAGGACGGGTTCTTCGCGGTGCTGTCGAGGCTGACCGTCGCGGTGCCGTGCTGGTCGGAGAGGGTGAAGCCGTAGCCGGTGTTGGACACGACGGCCTCGCCGCCGCCCGGCAGGGCGTAGGCGCGCAGGTTGGTCAGGATGTTGGTCGTGGTGTTGAGGGTGATCTGCTGGCTGGGCAGGAACAGGGTGGTGCTGCCGGGGTCGGCGCGTTCGATCACGGCGCCGGTGGCGTCGTAGTCGTAGCTGGTGGTGTTGCTCCCGGTACTGGCGCTCTGCAGTTCGCCCTCGTCGTTCCAGGTCAGGGTCTGCTGGCCGGCCGGGGTGGCGCGGGAGGTGGTGGAGCCCAGGCCGTTGTAGCAGTAGGTGCTGCTACTGCTGCTGGCTCCGGTGACGGTGGAGGTGGCCAGGGTGTGCGGGCCGCTGCTGGTGGGGCATCCGGTGGCGCTGCCGCCGTAGACGTCGGTGGTGGTGGTGTCGGTACCACCGGTCAGCGAGTGCTGGGTCTGGGTCTTGGTCTGGCCCAGTACGTCGTAGCTCCAGCTGGTCCAGTAGGCGCTGCCGGCCACCCCGTCACTGACCGTGCTGGTGACGTTCGCGCTGGTGGGCTGGGTGCTGCAGCTGCTGGCGGCGCTGGAGGTGGTCCAGGCCTGGGCCAGGCGGTCGAGGCCGTCGTAGCCGTAGCACTGGGTCTCGGTGGTGGTGCCGTTGCGGACGTCGGTCTGCGAGGTGACGTTGCCGGAAGGGTCGTAGGTGTCACTGGTGTCGTCCAGCGGGGTGCTGGAGACCGCGGTGTTGACCACGTTCTGGTCGGTCAGCCGCCCGGTGTGCGGGTCGTAGGTGTTGGAGACGGAGGCCTTGTTGGTGGCTGATCCGACGACCTCCTGGGCGACCTGCCCGAGGGCGGTGTAGGAGATGTCCTGGACGTAGCCGTTGGCCCCGCCCAGGGTGGAGGGCTCGTCCAGGCCGCGGTAGGCCGAGTAGCCGGTGGTCAGCACTTCCTGGGCCATGCCGCCGGCGGCCGGGACCAGGGTGGCCTTGGGCAGGCCGGTGGTGGGGGTGTAGGAGTGCTTGTAGGTGTAGGTGCCGGCCAGCGCGGTGCTGCCGGGGACGGTGTAGGCCTCGCCGAGGGACTCGCCGAAGATGTTGAAGCCCTGGGCCTGGGTGGTGAAGGTGCCGTCGGGGGTGGTGGAGGTCTGGGTGGTGAGCTGCCCGATCGGGTAGGTCATCCCGGCCACGGCGTTGTTGCTGTTGTCGTAGGTCCAGGAGCCGATCTGGTTGCCGGTGGACTGGTTCGCCAGGGTGGCGTCGTACTCGGCGGTCTTCCGGTTCAGCTTGTCGTAGGTGAACGACAGGGTGTGTCCGGCCGAGTCGGTGGACTGCAGGGTGTTGCCGACCGCGTCGTAGAGCGTGGGCGAGTTGGCCGGGGTGGAGCCGGCGTCGGGGTCGGACTTGGTGACCGGGTTGCCGAGGAAGTCGTAGCCGGTGCTCCAGGTGTCGCCGGCCGGATCGATGGTCTGGTAGGCCAGGCCCTGGGCGTTGAAGGTGTACTTGGTGGCCTGGGTGGTCCCGCCGGTGATGCCGGCCGTGGTGAACCCGCCGGCCACTGCGGTGCTGACGGTGGGCGCGGTGGCGTACTGGTCCTTCTCGGTGGTGCGTCCCAGCGCGTCGACGACGGTCGCTCCGGCCGGGGCCCCGGTCGGGGGCACCGAGACCGTGCGGTCGCCGAAGTACTGGGTGTAGGCCTTCTCCTTGACCTGGGAGTCGTCCAGGGCGGTGACCACGGTGGGTCGGCCCTGGCCGTCGTAGGAGGTCAGGGTCTGCTGGTCGGCCTTGTTGTCGGCGACCGTCACCAGACCGGAGCCCGGGTTGGCGGTCGGATCCAGGTAGTTGGTGTTGGTCTTGTAGGTCCAGCCGTGGGTGTCGTAGAAGGTGTCGCTGACGACCCGTCCGGTGCCGGTGCTGACCGCCTGGTCCTGGGTCTGCCGCTCCCGCAGCAGGGCGTCGTACAGGATGGTGGAGGTCGAGTAGCCCGACTCGTCGTTCATCTGCTGGCTGGTCACCACGACCGGGGCGGTCACACCGGAGGCGGGGAACGAGTAGCTGTAGACCTGGTTGGCCGGAAGGCTGGTGGCGCGCGAGCTCTTCCACACCGCCAGCGTGCGGCCCAGTCCGTCCGAGTGCACGGTGGTGGTGACGCCGTTGATGTCGGTCGAGGAGAGCGTCAGTTCGCGTTCGGGGTCGAGGACGGTGGTGGCGCTCTGGTGCAGGGCGTTGGTCGCCTTGATCCCGGTCGTGGTCAGCCAGGTGGTGGTGGTGTACGAGGTGTCGGTCTCGTTCCCGTTGGCGTCGAACGCCGCGGTGGGGCGGCCGTAGGCGTCGTAGACGGTGGCGGTCTTGGTCTTGTACGTGAACGCGCCGCCGCTGTACCCGGTCGCGTCCTGTTCCACCGAGTCGTCACCGAGCGTCGGCGCGGCCTGCGGCCAGCTGGGCGAGGTGGCCTGGGGCCAGGTGGACGCCAGGGTCGGGTTGTCGTAGAAGGTGCGGGTGTCCGAGACCACGTCGGTGGCCTTGTTCAGCGTCGTCGGCGCGGTCAGCGCGTTGGTCTGCGCCGCGGTCGGGGCGCTGGCACCGGCCGGTGAACTGCCGCCGCACGGCTTGTCGTCGGTCTCGGTCTCGGCGACCAGGCCGACCAGGTTCAATGTGGTGTTCGCCGGGGCGTACGCGGTCCGGGTGCAGGTCTCCTGCGAGGTGGCCGTGCCGGCCCGGGCCAGGTCACCGTGGGAGTAGGAGTAGAGCTCCATCCCGAAGGTGAGCGAATCGGGGTTGGTGTCGAAGGTGGTGTCCGACTCGGTGGTGCGCCAGGCCGTCGGGGTGGTGCCGGTCAGGGCCTGCCGGTTCCAGCTCTCGACCTGGCCGACCGCGTTGGCGGTCAGCGCGGGCAGTCCGGTGCGGGGCCGGGTCAGCGTGGCCGGTGAGACCCAGTACGAGTTGATGCTGGAGTGGTCGACCGGGCCGCCGTCGTAGGTGTAGGTGGCCGTCTCCAGCAGGTTCCCGGCGAGTTGGTCGCTGTCGGTGTGCTTGCCGCCCTGGGAGTCGGTCAGGGTGACCGCACGGGTGGAGCTGGACGAGAGCCAGTCCGCGTCCATGCCGCGGTAGTACCAGTTCTCGGACTCGGTCAGCGGGTCGGTGCCCTGTCCGGTGCGGGTCTGCACGTCCCCGAAGCCGCGCCACTGCCCGTAGGTGCGGTACTTCGCCTGCACCAGGTCGTTGTCGTCGTAGTGCCAGGCCCCCGCACCGATGTACTTGTATCCGGTGAACAGGCCCGCCGAGCCGCCCGAGGGGTCGGACTGCGAGACGGACTTCACCACGTACTTGTTGAACCAGTCCGTGTAAGGGCTGCCGCTCGTCGCCCACACCACCGGGAAGCAGGAGGCGGTGTTGGTCGACGGGGTCAGCGAGGCGATGCTCGCCGCGGTGCACGGGGTGACCAGCTCGTACTGGACGCTGATCACACTGCCGGTCTCGGTGGTGATCGCCCCGATCCGGTTGCGGTTCAGCGGCCCGAACCCGGCCCCCACACCGGTGGTGTAGTTCACCCGGTTGGCCAGCATCGTCGGCGTGAAACTGACCTTCGGCAGCGCGGCCGCAGGACCGCCCGCGTTGGTGTCGTCACCGGTATGGGTGATCGAACTCAGCCACAGGGTCGAGGTGTTGAAGGTCCCGGTGGTCGGGATCAACTGCCCCAGCGACCATGTGTCGACGTCGTTGTAGGCGGTGCCGTTCCACTGCTCCGTCTCGATCTTCGTCAGCCGCAGCGTGGAGAAGAAGGCGGGCCCGTAGCTGGTGCAGGTGGCGCCCTGGGCACAGATCAGGTCGAACGGGACGTCCGGCCAGTTCGGCGCGTTGGTGGCGTTCAACGGGTCGCAGGTGCCGGACACGCAGCGCTCGCCGGGCGTCAGCTGCACCTTCTCGGGACGGTCCCGTAGGCGTTGCCCGCGGTGAAGCCGTAGTCGATGTGGTCCAGGTGCGAGTCGCGGATGTAGGGGACGTTGTGGGCCCCGTTGTCCTCGGCGTAGTAGTTGGTGTCCTGCCCGTAGTAGTAGGCCATCGCGCTGCCGCGCAGGTCGGTGACGTAGTCCAGGTGCCACCGGTAGGCCATGGTGCACACCGAGGCGGTGAAGCCCGAGGTGGAGTGGCACGGGTCACCGGCGTTGGCGGAGTACACCGGCTCGGAGTCGACCGACTTGGTGGTGGGCTTGCCCGAGGTCCAGCCCGGCAGCTCGTTGCGCCCGAACTGGTAGACGGTGCCCGAGCGGTCGGTGACGGTCCAGTAGTCGGTGTTGTAGGTGCCGGAGCCGTTGCTGCTGTCGGTCACATGGGTGACCACGTCGCCGTCGTCGCTGGCCGGCTTCCAGGTGCCCTTGGTTCCCTTGGTGGCGTCCCAGATGAGCTGCGTGGTGGTGCCGTTCAGGGACAGGCTCAGCAGCGGCCCGTCGTAGCACATGTCGCCGGTCTTGTCGGCGGCCGGCAGGGTCACGCCCTCCGGATCGTCACCGCAGGTGACGAAGGACTGCTCGATGAAGGAGTCCGCCATCGACCAGCCGTCGCCGATCCACGAGGACTGGGACTGGGTGGAAGCGGTCTGCCCGTCCACGCTGCCGGAGTCGTAGGACAGGCCGATCGTGGGCGCCAGCGCCGAGACCGCCGGCGGAACCGTGATCGGGTAGGAGTAGTCGAAGGAGCCGGACGAGCCGCCCGAACTCCAGGAACCGGACGGCTTGAGCGAGGTCGCGCCGTACTGGCCGCCCGCACCGCCCCCGCTGCCGGAGGAGACCGACGCCGTCGCCGCGATCAGCATCGCACCGCCCGCGGCGGCCGACGACGGCGTCGCCTCGGTGGCAAGCGAGGAGGCCCCGGCCGCGGCCGCGCCCAGGGTCACCGTGGCGGACAGCGACTTCGCCGACCCGTCGTTCGTGGTCGCCAACGGCGTCTGCACCCGGCAGGCAGCCAGCTGAGGGGTGGTCAGGGCGCAGGCGGGCAGGCTCACCAGGTGCAGCCGGGAGGCGTAGTCGCCGCCGTAGGCCTGGGCGAAGGAGGAGTAGTCCACGCCCACCCGCACCGCGCCGCGACCGGCCCCGGCCGGGGTGACCTGCGCGAGCAGGCCGCTGACGCCGACGGCGGTGGCCGCGCTGTGGCCGAGCACCTTGACACCCAGTGAGGAGGGGCCGGCGTAGCCGCCCTTCTTGTCCGGCAGCGCCTGCCCCCACACCGGGTTCCCGGCCGACCCGCCCTGCTTCAGCGGCACCGCGCTGGTGGAGGAGGCCGGAAAGTGGGTGGCGGTCGCGGTGTAGTTCGCCGGCTCCTTGGGGCGGGGCGCGGCCTTGGACTTGACCTCGGTCACCGGCACCGGGTGGCCCAACGCCGGCTTCGGCGCCGCAGCCTCAGCCGTCGCCGCCCTCGGGGTGGCCAGGGCCGAGCCGGTGATGCCCAGTTGGGCGATCAGAGCGGCCGCGACGATCAGGGCGACCCGCACCCAGACCGCCCGATGCCCGCTCCACCAGAGCTTCGCCTTCACCACTGCCCCCCACGTACTGGTGACCGTCTCGCCGATCAGCGAACGCCGACGTCAGGACCGCATGTCCATGTCCAGTCAGCGTTGATCACGCGAACGTTAGCAGCCGTCCGAAGGTGCAATGCAGCGACCCAGGACAAGGAAGTCGAGGGCAATCCACCCATATGCTGAATTTCCTGAACAAAAGATTGGGTGAGCTGCGCCACAATAACATATGGAATTAACCGTTCCGCTTTCTTGCATTAGCCCGAAGGCAAGACGTCAATTCCTCGGAAATCACCATCCGGGTAAAGATCTCCCCAAGATTCAATGACGAAAGTCATGAATGCGACTATTAGCCCTCCCCTTCTGTCATGGCCAGAGCCACCGGAGTCCCGGCTCGGCAATACTCCGACCACGGGGGGCGATCGGCGCCCCGACCCGTGCCGACAGGAACAAAAAGGGCAATGACGATACAACGACGCATGCGCGCGCACCGCGGAGGGATGGCGGCCCTGCTGGCCGCCGCCCTCGCCGCGGCCACGCTCACCGCCACCGCCACCGCTCAGGCGGCCGCTCCCACCACCGCACCCACGCCGGCCGCCGCCGCGGCGGCCCCGACCGGGCTGCTGTCCGCGCAACAGGCCTCGGCGCGGGCCCGGTCGACCGGCAAGCCGGTGGAAGTCACGTCGCTGACCTCAGAGACCTCGCTGACCGAGGCCAACCCGAACGGCACCCTGACGCTGACCGAGTCGGCCCTGCCCAGCCGCGTGCGCCAGCACGGGAAGTGGACGAACCTGGACGCGACCCTCAAGGCGAACCCGGACGGAACCCTGTCCCCGGCCGCCTCGCTGAACCAGGTGGTCCTGTCCGGCGGCGGCGCCGCCCCGCTCGCCTCGCTCTACAGCGGCGGCCAGGGCCTGTCCCTGACCCTGCCGATCACCCTGCCGCACCCGAAGCTGTCCGGACCCAGCGCCGTGTACGCCGACGTCCTGCCCGGCGTGGATCTGACGGTGACCGTGCAGACCAGCGGAGCGGTCAGTGACGTGTTCACCGTGCGCACCCCGGCCGCGGCCCGCGACCCCCGGCTGGCGAGCCTGCTCACCAGCAAGACCACCACCACCCGCGGGCTGAAGGTCCAGTCCGACGCGGCCGGCGATCTGGCCGTGACCGACCCGGCCGGCCGGCCGCTCTACACCGCCCCCGCCGCCCGCGCCTGGGACTCGGCCACCGCGCCCGCACCCACCCAGCCCCCCGCCGGCGGCATCACGCCGCAGGCCGAGTCCCAGGTCCAGGCCGAGTCCCAGGCCCAGGCCGCCACCGCCGACCGCGCCGCCGCGGCCGGCCAGACCGCCCCCACCTCGACGTTCGGCGCCCCCGGCCGCAACGCCCATGTGGCCACGCTGAAGGTCGCCGCCCGCCCGGGGTCCATCGCCCTGGCCGCGCCCAGTGCACTGCTGACCGGGCCGGGAACGGTCTGGCCGGTCTTCCTGGATCCGACGTTCTCCCCGGAGTACGGCAACACCGGCTGGTCCAGCCCGGGTTCAGGGGTCGGCGGCGACAGCTACTGGAAGAAGAGCGTCTCCTACAGCGGTGACGCCGAGGTCGGCAACAGCGGCGATGTGCAGGGGGAGGCGATGAGCCTGTTCGACTTCCCGGTCGACCTGAAGACCCTGCGCGGCGCGAAGATCTACGACGCCGTGTTCGGCATCAAGGAGGACTACTCCTGGGCCTGCCCGACCTCGGGGCACAACCAGACCGTGAACTTCTACGCCCCCTCGGGCACGCTGACCTCCTCCAACGCCACCTGGAACGCCTGGGTGAGCAACCTGGGCAGTTCCGTCGACTCGCACTCCTTCGCCCTGGGCTACAACTCCAGCTGCCCCGCCAACTACACCCCGACGTTCGAGGTGAAGGACCAGATCATCAATGACATCTCCACGAGCAAGGGCACCCAGACCCTGGTGATGCGGGCGGCCGACCACAGCGACAACTACGCCTTCAAGCAGTTCGACACCAAGACCGCCCAGCTGACCGTCACCTACGACCAGTACCCCAACACCCCGGCCGGGTTGTACACCTCACCGGCCACGCACTGCTCGGGCACCACCCTCGGAGACACCTCGGTCACCCTGTACGCCCCGGTCTCCACTGTCACCAAGGCGCATCTGACCACCACGTTCCACCTGTACAAGACCAGCGACACGGCCAAGACCAACCTGCTGACCAGCGCCAACGGCATCGCCTCCGACACCTACGGCGGGGCCTCGGGACAGGTCGCGGTACTGACGCCCAGTGAGGCGTTCTACAAGGCGCAGGCCGGCGGTGCCGCCACCTCGTTCAGCTGGATCGCGCAGACCACCGACAGCACGCTGACCTCCGCCTGGTCCGCCCCGTGCACCTTCACCTGGGACCCGACCCGGCCCGGCGCGCCCACCATCACCCCCAACCCCAGCCCGCCCGCCGACGCGGTGACCTGCCCCACCCTCGACGTTCCGGCCGGAACGATCCAGGCGGTCGGCTCGACCTGCTCGTTCAACTTCGCCCCGCCCACCGGCAGCACCACCGTCTCCGGGTACATCTACCAGGTCAACCAGGACGCCCCGCAGACCGTGTCGGCCACCACCGGCGCCACCGTCAGCGTGCGGCTGCAGCGGCTGGTCAACACCCTGACCGTCAGCGCGCTGTCCCCCGGCGGCAACCTCGGCTCACCGGTCACCACCTGGTTCGACGGCAGCCCGCTGAGCCCGGCCGCCAAGGACGGCGACCTGACCGGTGATGGCTTCCCCGACCTGATCGTGCCCGGCAACGCCAGCACCGCGCTGCCCCCCGGCCTGTGGCTGGCCGGCGGTGGCGCCAACGGCACCGTCGCCCCCAACGGCACCAACATCGGCGCCAACGGCCTGGGCATCAACACCGCCACCGTCAGCCCGGGCGACTGGAACGGCGCACAGGCCGTCACCGGTGACTTCTGCGGCTACGGCGAACAGGACGTGCTGGCCTACTTCCCCACCGGCGCCAACGCCGGCGGCGGGAGCGTGGTCTGCAACGACGGCAGCAGCGGTTCGCTGCGCCTGGGCGATCCCACCGACGCCGGCTCCGACTCCGCACCGTTCGTGATCAGTGCGGGCTCCTTCGAGGACGAGTCCGGCAACACCGCCACCCAGGTCGCCACGGCCGGCAACACCAGCGGCAAGGGCACCGGCATCCCCGACGTGCTGGCCACCGTCAACAACCGGCTGGTGCTGTTCTACGCGCAGTCCCCCAACGGCTACACCGGTGACTCGGGATTCGACCCGATGTGCGTGGACGGCGGCTGCTTCGCGCTCAGTGCGCTGAACACCCCCGACGGCACCCAGGACTGGAACAGCTGGACCATCGCCACCGCCCAGCTGTCCTCGGGCACCGCGCTGTACCTGTGGAACGCCACCACCGGCGCCCTGGACCTGTGGACCGGCCTGTCCCTGTCCACCCCCACCGGCACCACCCTGGCCACCACCGGCCAATACACCATCTACTCGTCCGGGTGGAACGCCGGAGCCAGTCGGATCCTGCGCGCCGCCGACTTCAGCGGCAACGGCATCCCCGACCTCTGGGCCACCGACCCCACCACCGGCAGCACCACCGCCCTGGTCCTCCCCAGCCTGACGAACAACCCGACCATCGTCCCCGGCGTACCGTCCACCCCCAGCACCGCCACCCACGCCTGGCAGCTCAACGACTACGGCGCCGACGCCACCGCCCCCACCACCGCCGCCGATGACACCAGCGGCACCCCGCTGAACCTCACCGGCAGCTCCGGGGTCAGCGCCAACACCGGCGACGCCTTCAGTCCGGACGTCGACCTGATCGCCGCCGAACACGACAGCCTGACCACCAGCACCAAGGCCGTCGACCTGACCAAGGACTTCACCGTCTCCGCCTGGGCCGACCCGACCGCCTACGGCGCCGTGCTGTCCCAGGAGGGGACGGCCGACTCCGGCCTGCGTCTGCTGGCCACCAGCAGCGGCTGGAAGTTCAGCCTCAACACCGGCGCCGGCACCGCCGCCGCCTACGACGACGTGATCGGCGGCAGCGTCCAACTCGGGTCCTGGACCCACCTGACCGCCACCTACAACCACACCACCAAGACCATGAACCTGTACGTCCACGACGTCCTGGTCGCCACTGGCACCCACACCGCCCCGGCCACCGGCGCGGGCGCGGCCTTCCGGGTCGGCGCCGACCAGAACGCCGGCGCGGTGGCGGACTACTTCACCGGCCGACTGGCCCAGGTGAAGACCTGGTCCGCGGCCGCACTGCCGCCGGCCCAGCCCTACACCCCGGCGAGCTACCACCAGTCCGTCACCGCCACCCGGGTGCTGGACACCCGTACCGCCACCGGCCCCGGGGTGACCAACACCAGCCCCAAGGCCCCGGTCGGCGCGAGCAGCATCGCCGGCGGCACGACCACCGCGTTGCAGATCAGCGGCCTCACCGTGGCACCCATCAGCGGCACCGCCGTCAGGATCCCCAACTCGGTGACCGCCGTGGCGATCGACGTCACCGTGGCCGCCCAGACCGGCAGTGGATTCGTCACCGCGTACGCCGACGGCACCCAGCACCCGCTGACCTCGTCCACCAACTACACCGCGAACAACAACACCACCGGCTACCAGATCGTCCCGGTCGGCGCCGACGGAAGAATCGACCTCTACAACGCGGGGAGCAGCAGCACCACCGTCGCCCTGATCGTCGACGTCACCGGCTACTTCACCAGTGACGCCGGCCTGGTCGGCGACCAGACCTACACCCCGCTGCCAGTAGCCACGCGCGCCCTGGACACCCGCACCAGCGTGGCCAACACCAACCTGCACGCCACCGGCCTGGTCGCGGCCGGCAGTTCCTTCACCCTGCAGATCGGCAACACCGACGGCGTCCCGGCGACGGCCTCCGCCGTCGCGCTGAACCTGACCGCCGTGGGCCAGGACGGCAACGGCTTCCTGGACGCCTACCCGGCCGGCGCCGCCCAGCCGACACTCACCAGTCTCACCTACACCACCGCGAACGCCATCGGCCTCGCGTCCACCGCCGCCGACGTTCCGCTCAGCAGCACCGGCGCCATCACCATCGCCAACCACAGCAGCAACACCGACGTCATCGTCGACATCTCCGGCTACTACACCACCGACACCAGCGGCCAGAAGTTCCACGCCGTCAACCCCACCCGCATGGTGGACACCCGCAACGGGACCGGCGCCAACGCGGTGGCGCCGATGCCCCCCATGAACACCTACGTCACCACACCGGCCAGCACCCAGCAGATCACCACCGCGACCACACCCACCCTGATCACCATGCTCACCGTGACCAACACCGCGCAGCTCGGAACCGCCGTCTTCTACCCCACCGGCACCACCAAACCGGGCACCTCCAACCTCAACTGGAACCTCGGGACCACCGCGGCCAACCTGGCGCTCATTCCCACCAGTGCCTCCGACCAGATCACCGCCTACAACCACAGCTCCGGCACCACTGACCTGATCATCGACTGCAGCGGCTACTTCGCCTGACCCGTCGCCCCCAAGCGACACAGCAACACGGCTGCACAGCGGGAACGGCGGGAACGGCGGGTGCGGAAACGTGCCCGCCGTTCCCGTGCGCCGACTGCGGCGGGGACGCCCCTCCCAGGTCACCTAAGCTGGGCGGCATGCCCAGTCACGACAGCGCCGCCACCTTCGAGAGCGTCGCCGAGCACGCGGGCACCGGCACGAGCCACCGCACACGAGAGGCGCACCGATGACCACGGACGCAGCGGGAACCTTCGCCCTGATCGGCACCGGCTGGAGGTCGGAGTTCTTCCTCCGGCTGGCCCGGCAGGCCCCCTCCCGGCTGCGGGTGTCCGGTGTGGTCAGCCGCAGCGCCGACCGCGGCGCCCAGGTGACCGCGGCCTGGGGCGTGCCGACCTTCCGCACCGTCAGCGAGCTGCTCGCGGCGACCGACAGCGAGTTCGTCATCCCCTGCGTGCCCTGGGACGCCAGCCCCGGGGTGATCACCGAGCTGGTCCAGGCCGGCGCCAAGGTCCTCGCCGAGACCCCGCCCGCCGCCGACCTGGCGGGCCTGCGGACGCTGTGGGCCGCGGTCGGCGACAGCGACGCGGTCCAGGTCGCCGAGCAGTACACCCGGATGCCCGCGCACGCCGTCCGCGGCGCCCTGGTCGACCTCGGCGCGATCGGCGAGGTCGGCTCGGTGCAGATCTCCTCCACCCACCTCTACCACGCCGTCGCGCTGATCCGCAGGCTGCTCGGGGTCGGCTTCACCCCGGCGACCGTGCACGCCCAGAACTTCACCGCACCGCTGGTCGACCCGCTGAACCGGGACGGCTGGACCGGCGACGACGCCGCCAAGCCCGCCGCCACCACCCTGGCCACCCTCGACTTCGGCGGCCCGATGGGCCTGTACGACTTCACCGACAACCAGTGGTGGAACCCGCTGCGGGCCCGGCGGCTCACCGTCCGCGGCTCGCACGGCGAGATCGTGGACGACACCCTGACCCGGCTGGCGGACCCGCGCAGCGTGGTCGACTCGCCGCTGGTGCGCCGCCGGGCCGGCGTGGACCTCAACCTCGAAGGCGTCGACCTGGACCACATCAGCGTCGACGGCGAGGTGCTGTGGCGGAACCGGCTGGTCGGAGCCAGGCTCTCGGAGGACGATCTGGCCGTCACCGACCTGCTGCTCGACACCGTCGCCTGGTGCCGCGGCGAGGGCCCCGCGCCCTATCCGCTGGCCGAGGGCTGCCAGGACCACCAGCTCAGCCTGGCGATCCTGGAGTCGCTGCGCACCGGCGGCGCGGTGACCACCACCCGTGAACCCTGGGCCGACCAGGCCTGACGAACCGTCAGCAAGAGGCCGGACCTGACGACCTGTCAGTGAGGGGCCGGACCTGACGACCTGTCAGTGAGGGGCCGGGCCTGACGAACCGTCAGCGAGCCATCGGCCCGGTGGAGCCGCGGACCACCAGGCGGGTGGCCAGCTCGATGTGGAGGGTGTCGACGGCCTGCCGTTCCAGCAGTCGGATCAGCAGTGAGACCGCCAACCGGCCCATCTCCGCCAGCGGTTGACGCACCGTGGTGAGCATCGGCACGGTGCTGTGGCTGAGGTCGATGTCGTCGAATCCGGCGATCGACAGATCGTCAGGAACCCGCAGCCCGCGCTCCTGGGCCGCCCGCATCGCGCCGACCGCGGCCTTGTCGTTGAAGGCGACCAGCGCGGTCGGCCGCTCCGGCAGGTCGAGCAGTTCCCCGGCGGCTCGGTAACCCCCGGCGACCGTGGGCTCGATGCTGCGGAAGAGCTCGGGCGGGCTCAGCGTGCCGGCGTCGGCGAGCGCCGAGGTGTGGCCCACCACGCGGGACTCGCTGGCGAGCCACTCCCGGGGGCCGCCGATGACCCCGATCCGGCGGTGGCCGAGGGCGGTCAGGTGCGCGGTGACACTGCGGGCGCCGGCGACGTGCGCCGCAGAGACCGAGGCGATGCCGCGCGGCAGCAGCGTCCTGGGGTCGACCACCACGAACGGGAAGCCCTGGGCGTGCAGCGCCTCGATCTCCGCGCTGGGCTCCGGCGGCAGGATCAGGATCGCCCCGGCGATGGTCGGGTCCTGCGGCAGCGTCCCCAGCACGGCGGTGTGCTGGGCGGCCTCCCCCGCCCCCAGCACCAGCCGTCGGTGGTGCAGGTCCAGAGCCTCAGCGATCGAGGAGACGATCAGTCCGAAGTAGTCAGTGAGCACATAGGGGCAGCGCACATAGACCGCGCCCCCGGTCGCGCCGCGCCGGGCCGGAGCCGGGGCACCGAGCCGGTCGACCGCGCGCCGGACCAGCTCTGCCGTCTCCGGGGTGACCTGGACCTGACCGTTCATCACCCGCGACACCGTGGCGATCGACACGCCCGCCTCGGCGGCGATGGCGCGGACCGTGACCCTGGACCCCGGCGGCCTACCCACGTGTTACAGGGTTTCGTTTCATACCTCGCAGCCTAGCCGCTTGCCGCGCTTCCTGTACAAAACCTTGACAGCCCAAACCACGGCCGCTTACCTGGGTTTCGCGGATGTTCCAGAAATAGTTTCATTTTGTTTCATCCCTGTCCCGTTCCACCCGTGAAACGGAGAGCAGCCACCCATGCGGACTCCTCGTACCACCGTGCTGATCGCCACCAGCTGCGCCCTGGTCGCCACCGCGATCGCCGGCTCCGGACTCGGCAGCGCCTCCGCCGCCGACCGGCGGCACCCGCCGCGTCCCGCCGACTCGGCCCAGGTGTGGATCACCACCCCGGACGGCACCGACACCATGGCGAATCTGGGCACCGTCGCCTTCACCAGCACCCCGGCCGCCCCGGCGACCGCGCCGCCGACGGTGGTGGTCGATCCCAGCCGCACCTTCCAGACCATGACCGGGTTCGGCGCCGCCCTCACCGACTCCTCCGCGGCGGTGCTCTCCGCCCTCGCGCCGCAGGCCCGCACCGCCGCCATGAAGTCGCTGTTCGACCCCAGGACCGGGGACGGCCTGGACTACCTGCGCCAGCCGGTCGGCGCCTCCGACTTCGTCACCACCGCGGCCTACACCTACGACGACGTCCCGGCCGGGCAGAGCGACTACAGCCTCAAGCACTTCAGCGTCGCGCACGACCAGAAGCAGATCCTGCCGCTGCTGCGCCAGGCCGAGCAGCTCAACCCCAAGCTGCAGATCCTGGCCACCCCGTGGAGCCCGCCCGCCTGGATGAAGACCGGCGGCTCGCTGACCGGCGGCCGGCTGATCGACGACCCCAAGGTCTACCGCGCCTATGCCGCCTACCTGGTGAAGTTCATTCAGGCCTACCGCGCCAACGGGGTGCGGGTGGACGCGATCACGGTCCAGAACGAGCCGCAGAACCGCACCCCGGCCGGCTACCCCGGCACCGACATGCCCTCCTGGCAGGAGGCCAAGGTCATCGACCAGCTCGGCCCGATGCTGCACGCCGCAGGCCTGAGGACCACGATCCTCGGCTACGACCACAACTGGACCGAGCACCCCAACGACGCCGCCAACACCCCTCCCGACGAGACCGCCGACATCAACGACTACCCGCAGCAACTGCTGCAGTCCAGCGCGGCGAAGTACGTCTCCGGCACCGCCTACCACTGCTACTCCGGCGACCCCAGCGCGATGACCGCGCTGCACAACCAGTTCCCCAGCAAGGACATCTACTTCACCGAGTGCTCCGGCAGCGTGTCCGGCGTCCCGGCGAACACCTTCTCGGACACCCTCAAGTGGCACGCCCGCAACCTGGTCATCGGGGCCACCCGGAACTGGGCCAAGACCGTGGTCAACTGGAACATCGCGCTGGACCCGGCCGGCGGCCCGCACGTCGGCGGCTGCACCGGCTGCACCGCCGTGCTGACCGTCGCCCCGGACGGGACGGTGACCCGCAACGCCGAGTACTACACCCTCGGCCACCTGGCCCGCTTCGTGCAGCCGGGCGCGGTCCGGATCGCCAACACCTCCTTCGGCACCACCGGCTGGAACGGGCAGGTGGAGGACACCGCCTTCCGCAACCCGGACGGAAGCACCGTCCTGGTCGCCCACAACGAGAACGACAACCCGCAGACCTTCGCGGTGCAGGAAGGCAACCAGCACTTCGACTACACCCTGCCCGGCGGCGCGCTGGCCACCTTCGTCTGGCACGGCAGCTCCGGGACCAGGACCGCGCTGCGGCAGACCGACCCCAGCGGCTGGACCGCCACCGCCTCCCCGGCCGGCGCCACCGACACCCCCGCCAACGCCGTGGACGACGACGCCAGCACCCGCTACTCCACCGGTGCCGCCCAGACCCCCGGGCAGTACCTGCAGACCGACCTGGGCAAGGTGCGGCGGCTGCAGCAGGCGGTCTTCGACACCGGCGCCTCCATCGGCGACTACCCCCGCGGCTACACCGTCACCACCAGCACCGACGGCAGCCACTGGACCACCGCCGTCGCCGACGCGACCGGCACCGGCCAGTTCACCACCGTCGACCTGCACAACCAGCGGGTGCGCTACATCCGGATCACCCTCACCGCCGCCAGCGGAAGCTGGTGGAGCGTGGCCGACATGCGCACCTATCAGCATTGAGCGTGAAATCGGTCGTCCTGCACTAGTTTGAGCAGGACGACCGAGAAGGGGACGAGTGCCATGGCCACCGCGCAGGGTTCCCCACCGCCTCCCCCCGACCCACCGGCTCCGCCGAGCCCGCCTGGTCCGCCGAGGGCCACGGCGAGCATGATCCTGGGCAAGTGGCCGGTGTGGGTCTTCCCCTCCGTGCTGGTCACCCTGGTCTCCTTCTGTCTGGCCCTGGTGTACTCCGGCGGGATCGGCAACCCCCAGGGCTCGATGCACCACCTCCCGGTCGGGCTGATCAGCCGTGACGCCGGTCCCCTGGGTGAGCAGATGATCCGGGGGATCGCCGCCGCGCCGGACCCGGGCCAGCGGGTGGACTGGAAGATCATGACTCCGGCGCAGGCACAGGACGCCTTCGACTCCGGCCACCTCTACGGCGCCATCTCGGTGCCGGCCGACTTCACCGCCGCGCTCACCAGCATCACCGCCCCCGCCGGGACGGCCAGTACCACCAGCAGGCCGCAGGTCACCCTGCTGACCAACCCCGGCGCCGGCAGTCTGGCCTCCTCGCTGTCCACCGCCGTGGAACAGCAGGCCGTCCGGGCCTCCTCGAAGCAGATCGGCGCCCAGCTGACCGCCAAACTGCACGCCGCGGGAGGCAGGCCGAGCACCGCCCAGGCCATGCTGCTGGCCGACCCGATCAGCACCACCACCGCGCCGGGGCACGCCCTGGCCACCAGGACAGGCCTGGGGCTGACCGCCTTCTATGTGGCCCTGCTGGTGGTGATGTCGGGCTTCCTCGGCGCGAACATCATCAGCAGCGGGGTGGACGCCGCCCTCGGCTATGCGCCCAGCGAGCTGGGCCCGCGCCGCCAGGTGCGCAAACCGGTGCCGATCAGCCGCTTCCACACCCTGCTCGTCAAGATGACCATGTCAGCGGTGCTGTCGCTGGTGACCGCCACCGTGGTGGTGCTGGCCACGGCGGTGGTGGTGCGGCTGGCCATGCCGCACCTGTTCCAGCTGTGGCTGTTCGCGGTCTGCGCCAGCGCGGTGGTCGGCATCGGCGTGCAGGCCGTGGTCGCCATCTTCGGCGGCCTCGGACAGGTCGTCAGCATGTTCTTCTTCGTGGCCCTGGCCATCCCCTCGGCGGGCGCCACCATCCCGCTGGAGGCCGTGCCCGGCTTCTACCGCTTCCTGGCCCAGTTCGAGCCGATGCGGCAGATCAGCGGCGGAGTCCGGGCGATCATGTACTTCGACGCCAGGGCCGACGCAGGCCTGCAGCGCGCCTGGATCATGCTCGCCATCGGGCTGGCCATCGCCCTCGGCCTGGGCCTGGGCATCACCCGCTGGTACGACAGCCGCGGCTTCCACCGGATTCACCCCGGCGACGCGTAGGTCGGGGTCCCGCGTTCGGGGTCCAGCGTTCGGGGTTCATCGCGGCGGCTCCTTGGTGAGCTGCTCCAGGTACTGCTGGAAGGCCGGGATGCCCGCGGCCGAGATCGGCTCGCCGTGGGCGAAGCCGACCACCTCGACGCTGTCCGGGATGCGGCGGAGGCTGCTGCCCCGGGTGGCCGGGTCGGCGGCCAGGGCGGCCGGGCCGAGGGCGAGCCCGCCGCGGTGGAACAGCGCATCGCCCAGCAGCACGCTCCGGGTGGGTTCGTGGACCAGCACGACATGGCCGGGGCTGTGGCCCGGGGTGTGCAGCACCCGCAGTCCGTCCGAGCCCTCGATGAGTTGACCGTCCGTCAGCAGACCGTCCGGGGTGACTGGTTGCCAGTGCAGCAGCGGCAGTCGGTCGATCAGCCGGCCGACCGAACCGGAGCGCCCGGCCGCGGGCACCCGGCCGGCCTGCAGCCAGTCGGCGTCCGCCGCGTGGATCAGGATCCGCGCGCCGGTGCGGCGGCGGAGTTCGGCCGCGCCCTTCACATGGTCCGGGTGGGCGTGGGTGAGCACGATCCGCCTGATGTCGGCCGGGGCGCGGCCGAGTTCGGCCAGGGCGGCGAGCAGCGCCCCGGGGGCCTTGGCCCAGCCGACGTCGACCAGGGTGAGGCCGTCGTCGCCGTCGACCAGGAAGGCGTTGTCCCGCTTGCTGGTGGCCACCCGGGTCAGGCCGGGTGCGAGTTGCTGATGCATGGGGGTCAGCCTTTCGGGATCGGAAGGTAGCCCTCGCGGGCGAGTTTGGGCAGGATGCCGCCGGCCGCCAGGATCTCCAGCACCAGCGGCGGCAACGGGCCGCCCTGGAGCCTGCTGCCAGCACCTCCGTGCTCGACGGTGCCGGCCTGCTGGATCCACCCCTCGGCGAAGTCCAGGGTCATCCGGTCGCCGTCGGCGAAGGCCGCGGTGACTCCGGGGACGGTGAGCGCGGGCAGGCCGTGGTTGATGGCGTTGCGCAGGAACAGCGAGTTGAACTCCTCGGCGACCAGCGCGGCCACGCCCAGCTCCCGGAACAGCGCGGCCACCGGACGGGAGGAGCCGAGACCGAAGTTGCGTCCGGCGACCAGGATGTCGCCGGGGCGGACCTGCTCGGTCCAGCCGGGGCGCAGCTCGTAGAAGACGTGCCGGGCCGCCTCGGGGATCGGCAGCTTCATGGCGAAGGCCGGATACATCGCGTCGGTGGTGACACTGTCGCCGACCACCCAGACCCGGCCGCTCAGTTGAGTGTCCATCAGTTCATCTCCCCACGCGGGTCGGTGACGAATCCGGTCAGGGCGGAGGCGGCCACGGTGGCGGGTGAGGCCATGTAGATCTCGGCGTCGGGGCTGCCCATCCGGCCGGTGAAGTTGCGGGTGCTGGAGGTCAGGCAGACCTCGCCGGGGCCGAGCAGGCCCATGTGGTAGCCGAAGCAGGCGCCGCAGGTGGAGTTGGTCACCACCGCCCCGGCGTCGGCGAGGTCCTGCAGATAGCCGGCCCGCATCGCGTCCCGGTAGACCTGCTGCGAGGCCGGGGTGACCAGCAGCCTTACCCCGGGGGCGACTTGGCGGCCGCGCACGATGGCGGCGGCGATCGCCAGGTCCTCCAGCTGGCCGTTGGCGCAGGAGCCGATGAAGCACTGGTTCACCGGCCGCCGCTCGATCTCGGTGATCGGGAACGCGTTGTGGCTGACCGTCCCGGGGCGGGCCACATACGGCACCAGCGCATCGAGGTCGACGCGTCGCACGGCCGCGTAGTCGGCGTCCGGATCGGGGTCGGCGGCGCGGTAGTCGGCCGCGCCGGGGGTGTGCCGGTCGATGAACTCCCGGCACAGGTCGTCGGCCGGGAAGGTGGAGAAGTCGGCGGATATCTCGGCGCCCTGGGTGGCGATGGTGCGCCGGTCGTTCATCGGGATCGAGGCCAGACCGGGGCCGCCGAACTCCAGGTTGTGGTTGGTGGCGTCGCCGTAGGTCCCGGCGAGGTGCAGGAAGACGTCCTTGCCGGAGACGCCGGCCGGCTTGCTGCCGGTGAACTCGTAGCGGATGGTCGGCGCGATCTGGAACCAGGTCGTGCCGGTGCACAGGATGGAGTACACCTCGGCCGGGCCGAGGCCCCGGGCGGCGGTGTTGTAGGCGCCGCCGGCGCAGGTGTGGGAGTCGGTGCAGGCGAGGATCTCACCGGGGCGGGCCAGCCCGTTCTCGGCGATGACCTGGTGACAGATGCCGTGCTGCCCGACGTCGTAGAACTTCTCGATGCCGAAATCCCGGGCGAAGGCACGGGCCTTGGTCCCGCCGGCGGCGTCCAGGACGGAAGGCGCCGGGACGGCGTGGTCCATCACCACGGCGACCTTGGCCGGGTCGTTGATCCGCAGCGGCTGGACCCAGCTGGTGGCGAACTGCAGATCGATCATCACGGTCATATCGACCTCGCAGACCACAGTCTGACCGACCGTCACTTCATCCAGGCCCGCATTGCGGGCGAGGATCTTCTCAATCATGGTCATCCCCATCAGACACCTGCCCTGTTCTCAGAACGGGTGCTGCGGTAGCGCTCACCGATGGCGGACCACTCGCGCAACCCCACCAGCTCGAACAGGCCCTGCGGCCCCGGAGTGAGGTCGCTGGGCAGGGTGCCGCCCAGCCGGACCAGGGAGTCGAAGCCGGCCAGCACGGTGGGCCCCAGCAGCGCGCCGGGGTGGATCGCGATCCGGTAGCCGAGCGCGGCCAGCCGCTCGGGCCCGGTGTCCGGGGTCAGTCCGCCCTGCACCATATTGATCAGCAGCGGGACGTCGTGAACCTCGGCGGCGATCCGTTCGATCTCCGCGACGCTCTGCGGGGCCTCGACAAAGACCACATCCGCGCCCGCCTCGGCGTAGAGATTGGCCCGGTCGACGGCCGCGCCGACCCCGAGCAGTCCGCGGGCGTCGGTGCGCGCGATCAGTACCAGGTCCGGGTCGGTGCGGGCGTCCAGGGCGGCGGCGAGCTTGTCGGCGAACTCAGCGGCGGGGATCAGCTCCTTGTCCGGGAGATGCCCGCACTTCTTGGGGAACGCCTGGTCCTCCAACTGGATCGCGGCGACCCCGGCCCGTTCGAACTCACGCACCGTGCGCACCACGTTCATCGGGGTGCCATAGCCGGTGTCGGCGTCGGCTATCAGCGGTACGTCGCCGAGCGCGGTCGCGACGACCCGGGCCCGGTCGGCCATCTCGGTCTGGGTCAGCAGACCGATGTCGGGCAGCCCGAAGCCGCCGACAGCGACACCCGCGCCGGTCAGATAGGCGGCGCCGAACCCGGTACGGGCGACCAGGGCGGCGGTGAGCCCGTCATAGACGCCGGGCGCGGTGATCAGACCGCCCCCGGCCAGCAGGGCGCGCAGCCGCGCGCCGGGCGAGACCGCCGGAGGGCGGTCGTGCGGGGAAAGGGACATGGGTGGTGTTCCTCGATCTCGGAGGGGGTGGGGGTTCAGTCCAGGGCGCCGCGGGCCGGGGCCGCCAGCAGCTCGATGAGTCCGGCCAGGTCGTCGTTCTGCTCCAGGCCCAGGACCAGCCGCTCGATCGCGGCGGCGCGGCCGGGGTCGATCACCCTGGCGGTGAGCGCCCGGTACTTCTCGACGATCTCCGTATTGCTCAGCGGGTCGTCCGGGCCGCCGTGCGGCTGGTTCACCGCGGAGGTCAGCGCCTCCCCGCCGCGCAGCGTCACGGTGAGCCGGGTGTTGTAGCCCGGCAGCTGCCAGTCGGGCTGCTGCGGGGTGTCCACCTGGACCACCTCGGTCCTGGCGATCAGCTCCCACACCTCGTCCGCGTCCCGGCGGGCCTCGGTGAACTGCTCGGGACGGACCTGCCCGTCCAGCAGGGCGACGGCGACGGCGTAGCCGATGTTCATCTGCGCGCCGATGGCGGTCAGCGGGCGCTCGGGCTGCCACCAGCCGTGGTGGTAGATCGCAGCGGGCACCTCGATCCGGATCCGCTCGATCTCGGCGGCGGTGATCTGCTGGTCGGCCGTGGTCTCGCGGCCGGCGGTGGTCTCGCGGCCGGCCGTCAGCGCGAGGGCGAGGTCGATGGCCGGGTGCAGGCCGCCCATCGCCGCGTGGATCTTCACGGTGATGCCCTCGGTGTTCCACTGCTCGCCCAACTGGTGGGTGATCTGGGTGGCGTCGGGCTGGTGGCCGGCGCCAAAGGTGGAGAGAAAGCCACCGTAGGGACGCTCGAAGACCCGCTTGATCCCGGTGTAGCCGACCTGCGCCAAGCCTGCCGCGTAGAAGCCGTTGCGGGAGGCGAAGCCGTGGTGCATCCGCTTGGACATGGCCTCGTACTGCGCCGCCATCAGTCCGGCGGACTGCGTCCCGGCCAGGCCCAGGGCGTCCTCGAAGGAGGCAGGGTCGAGACCGCGCAGCACGCCGCAGGCCGCGGCGGCGGCGTGGGTGCCGAACACCGAGCCCGAGTGCCAGCCGCGGGTGAGCATCTCCGGGCCGTTGAGCGCCCGGCCGACCCGGGTGCCGGTCTCGATGCCAAGCACCGTGCCCAGCAGCAGATCGCCGCCGCTGACCTGGTCCAGCTGGGAGGCGGTCGACAGCAGCGCGGGCAACAGCAGCGAGGCGGTGTGCAGCGGGGCCTGCGGGTAGTAGTCGTCGAGCTCGAAGCCCTGGATGAAGGTGCCGTTCAGCACGGCCGCAGCCGGTGCGCTGGTGCTGCGGCCCCAGCCGATCAGCGGCACGTCACCGGTGCCCTCCATGGCCAGCACCGCCTCGACGGCAGTCCTGGACCACGGCAGCTGCGCGCCGATCAGCGCGCAGCCGAGCCCGTCCAGCACCAGGTGCGCGGCCCGCCGCCGTACCCGGCCGGGGATCTGCTCCAGCCGGGTGCCGGCCAGCCAGCTCGCCAGCTGCCCGGTGGGACCGTCGGGGTCGGTCGGGAGGGACATGGCACTCATCTCCACACTGTGATTCGGGAAGTTCATATTGTGCAACTTCAGATTCACATAGTGATTCGACGGGTGTCAAGCAGACAAACGAACGCCCCCGCTGCGGAAACGCACGCAACGGGGGCGGAAGGAGGGGGCGGTGCTGGGTCAGTTCTCGCGCACACCGCCCTGGCCGGCCGCGGTGAAGTAGGCCGCCAGCCGTCCGCAGCAGGCGATGAGCTGCGCCGAGACCGCACGGGCCTGGTGCTCGGTGAAGCGCTCGGCCGGGCCGACCACGGCCACCGACAGGGTGGTCGGCGCCGCGTCCCTGAGCACCGGTGCGGCGATGCCGCGTACGCCGGGGTGGTTCACCCCGCTGGACAGGGCGAAGCCGCGGGCGGCCACCGTACGCAACCGGTCCAGCAGTTCCGCCTGCTCGGGCCGGCCCTCGACATTGCGCAGCACGATCCGCTCGGCCTCGGCCGGGTCGAGATGGGCCAGCACCGCCAGCCCGCTGGCGCCCCGGACCAGCAGGTTCGACTCACCCAGCGTGCTCACCATGCGCAGCGCGTGGGTCTCGTCCTCGACCCCGGCCACCAGGATCACCAGGTCGCCCGCCCGCTGGTGCAGGGTCACCGTCTCACCGGTGGCCCTGGCCAGCTGCTGCAGGATCGCCCGCACCGGGGCGTAGGTGTGCGCATTGAGCGCCCCGACCTCGGCGAACACCGCGCAGCGGGGTCCGGCCCGATAGCCGTCGGGGCCGAACTTCTCCGCGTAGCCCTCCTCCTGGAGCACCCGCATCAGCCGGTACGCGGTGCTCTTGGTGAGCCCGGTGCGCTCCACCAGGGTCTCCAGGCGGACCGGCTGCTCCGCGATCAGCGTCTCGATCAGCCGCAGCGCGCGCCGCGCGGTCTCCGCGCCGCGGACCCGCCCGGGGTCGGCGCCGGCGGAGTGGTCCTCGGTCTCGAAGTCGGAGCTTGTCACAATGTGAAACTATAGGCCCCATAACTCTCCCGGCACTCAGCTCGCTGCCGGCCCGCGCGCGCTGCGGAACTGTTCCCCACCGCCGTACACAACACCGCGCTGGGACGCACCTACCCGCCGTCCCGACTGGTCTCCGCGCTGCTGCCGTTCGTCGCCCTGCCGGTGCTGGACGCCCTCGGCGCGACCGTCCTCCACCTGGACTGCGGCCTACTGCTCGCGGTGCTGGTCGGCGCTGTGGCGCTCTCTGGTTCGCGCGCCAACGCCCGGCGCCCGGAGGACATCTGAGACCTGGTCAGATCGGCACGGCGCCCCCGCTCTCGCTGGACGGGGGCGCCGCACCGCGTTCAGGGCCAATTGAACGCAGCCTTATTATGGCATGTACACGCGTCATCAGGTGCGCCGGGCCGGTCCAGATCTCAGCGCACCGGGGTATCACGGTCCTCCGGGCGGGACAGGTCCTGCAGGCCGACCACGCGGAGCAGGTCGAGCCGTTCCTGGGCGACGCTGCCCGGGCGGGCGGTGTAGACGATCAGGCGCTGGCGGTGGTCGGCGCCGAGCATCACCTCGCAGTCCAGCTCGATCGCTCCGACCTGCGGGTGCAGCACCGTCTTGGTGTCCCCGCGCCGCACCGCGACATCGTGTTCGGCCCACAGCGCCGCGAACTCTGTTGAGGAGTCCAGCAGTTGCCGCACCAGCGCGGCCGCCCGCCGGTCGTCGGGCCGGGCCGCGACCACGGACCGCAACTGCGCGACGTGGATCCGGCCCAGCCGGTCCCGCTCCTCCTCGGGGAAGCGCTCGCGGGAGGCCGGCACGGCGAACCAGCGCCAGAGGATATTGCGCTCCCCGGCCGGCAGCGCGCTGTTGTCCCCGAGCAGCGCCGCCGCCATGGCGTTCTGCGCCAGCACGTCCCCGATGTCCGAGGTCACCTGCGCCGGGGTGTCGAACAGCCGGTCCAGGATCAGCAGCAGCCCGGGACGGACGTGCCCGCCGCCACCGCCGGTGGACCGCGGCGGGGCCTGCCCGGCCAGGTGGTAGAGGTGGTCCTGCTCGTCCCCGGTCAGCCGCAGCGCCCGGGCCAGCGCGGCGAGCAACTGGGTGGACGGGTGCGGCCCGCGCCGCTGCTCCAGCCGGGTGTAGTAGTCCACGGACATCCCCGCGAGCTGCGCCACCTCCTCGCGCCGCAGCCCCGGGGTGCGCCGCCGCGCGCCCTCGGGCAGGCCCACGTCGGCCGGGCTGAGGCGGGTCCGGGAGCGGCGGAGGAAGTCGGCGAGCTGGGCGCGGTCCATGCCTCCAGCATCCACCGGCGGCGTCCGGCTAACCAGGGACTCCCGATCCCCCGATCAAGAGGTCTCTCCCCCGAGGCCTGACGCCGCAGCAAGGTGAGGGCGACAGACCCCGAGAGAAACGGAACCCAACCATGAGCGTCATTCTGGTCACCGGTGCCACCGGCCAGGTCGGCAAGCGCCTGGTCCCCCGCCTGCTGCAGTGGTGCGGCGCGGACGAGCGGATCCGGGTCCTGGTCCGGGACGAGGACCGCGCCGCGCCGCTCACCGCCCTCGGCGCCGAGGCCGTGTTCGGCGACCTCCGCGAGGAGGCCGACCGGGCCAAGGCCCTGGACGGCGCCACGGCCGTCATCAATGTCGCCGCAGCCTTTCGCGGCGTCCCGGCGGACGAGGCCTGGGCGGTCAACCGCGACGCGGCCCTCGCCCTGGGCCGGCAGGCCCTGGACGCGAGGGTCGGCCGCTTCGTCCACACCAGCACCAACCTGGTCTATGGCGCCGGCCGGGGCCGGCCGGCCCGCGCCGGGGACGAGCTGCGCCCGGACGCCGCCTGGGGCGCCTACCCGGCGTCCAAGGCGCAGGCCGACCTCGGGCTGCTGGAACTGCACGCCGCCCAGGGACTGCCACTGGTGATCGTCCGGCTGGCCTACGTCTACGGCGAGGGCGACCCGCATCTGCGGGAGGCGCTGCCGCGGACCGCGGACTGGGCCGCGCACCGCAAGCTGCCGCTGGTGCACCACGCGGACGTGGCCCAGGCGCTGTTCCGCGCCCTGCGCACGCCCGGTGTCGAAGGCAGGATCTACAACGCCTCCGACGACGCCCCGGCCAGCGCCCACGACATCCACCGGCTGGCCGGACTGACCCTGCCGGACCCGGCCGGGCAGCTGCAGGACCCGGACCCGTGGTCGGGCATCGCCGACAACCTCCCGCTCCGCGAGGAGCTCGGCTGGCGTCCGCTCTACCCCTCGGTCTGGACCGCCCGCGACGCCGGCGTGCTGTAGACCCTGGATCTTCCGGATCGCCGTCCCGCCCGGGCCGGGGCAGGCTGGATCGTATGACCACCGAAGCCCGGACCAGCGGCGGCAGCGGCAGCGGCATCGGCAGCGGCATCGATGCCGGCGTAGCCGAGATCGTGCGGCGGCTGCGGCTGCTCCTCGCCGGGCTGCCGCCGCAGGACGGGGTGGCGGTGTTCGGCGGCGCCTATCTGACCGTCACCCGGTCGGTCGCCGACCACCTCGCCGCGGGCGACCTGTTCCGCTCCCCCGCCGAGGTCGCCCCCCTGGACGTACTGTTCGCCGACCGCTTCCTGGACGCGCTGGCCGCCCCGCGTGCCCCCGCCTGCTGGCGGCCGCTGCTGGAGTTCCGGCTGCACCCCGGCATCCTGCCGGTGCAGTTCGCGTTGTCCGGGATGAACGCCCATATCGAGCACGACCTGCCGCTGGCCGTGGTCGACGCCTGCGCCGCGCTGGGCTGCTCCCCGGAGGAGTTGGCGACCGACTTCCACCGGGTGAACGACCTGCTGGCCCAGGTCGAGGAGCAGGTGCGGGAGCAGCTGATGCCCGCGCCCGGGGAACTGGAGCAGGCCGAGCCGCTGCTGCACCTGCTCAGCTCCTGGAGCATCGACCGGGCCAGGGACGCCGCCTGGGCCTCGGCGGTCACCTTCTGGGAGCTGCGCGACCGCCCGCTCCCCCGCGCGGTGGCCTCCGCCGCGCTGGACGACGCCACCGGGCTGGTCTGCCGCTGCCTGCTCACCCCGCTCGGGCCCTCCACGGACGCAGGCGGGGGCGCGGGCTGAACAGCCGGTGAGCGCTACCAGCTGGCGTGCAGCGGCTTGCCCTCGGCGTAGCCGGCCGCGCTCTGCACGCCGACCACGGCCTTCTGGTGGAAGTCCTCCAGCGAGTGCGCGCCCGCGTAGGTGCAGGAGCTGCGGACGCCCGCGACGATCGAGTCGATCAGGTCCTCGACGCCGGGCCGGGCCGGGTCCAGGAACATCCGCGAGGTGGAGATGCCCTCCTCGAACAGCGCCTTGCGGGCCCGGTCGTAGGAGGACTCGTCGGAGGTCCGGTTGCGCACCGCGCGGGCCGAGGCCATGCCGAAGCTCTCCTTGTACTGGCGGCCGTCGGCCGAGGTCTGCAGATCCCCGGGCGACTCGTAGGTCCCGGCGAACCAGGAGCCGATCATCACGTTGGACGCGCCCGCGGCCAGCGCCATGGCCACGTCGCGCGGGTGCCGCACGCCGCCGTCGGCCCAGACGTGCTTGCCGAGCCGGCGGGCCTCGGCGGCGCACTCCAGCACCGCGGAGAACTGGGGCCGGCCGACGCCGGTCATCATCCGGGTGGTGCACATGGCGCCGGGGCCGACGCCGACCTTGAGGATGTCCGCCCCGGCCTCGACCAGGTCGCGCACCCCGGCGGCGGCGACCACGTTGCCGGCCACGATCGGCACCTGCGGGTCCAGGCCGCGCACCGCCCGCAGCGCGCTGATCATCGACTCCTGGTGGCCGTGCGCGGTGTCCACGACCAGCACGTCCGCCCCGGCCTCCAGCAGCGACTTCGCCTTGCCCGCGACATCGCCGTTGATGCCGACGGTGGCGGCGATCCGCAGCCGGCCCCGGTCATCCACGGCGGGGGTGTAGAGGGTGGCCCGCAGCGCGTTCTTGCGGGTCAGGATGCCGACCAGGTCGCCGCGCGCGTCGACCACGGGGGCGAGCTTGCGGTGCGCGTTGTTGAGCCGCTCGAAGGCGTCCCTGGGGGCGATGCCCTCCTCCAGCAGCAGCAGATCGGCCGACATCACCGCGGAGAGGCTGGTGAAGCGGTCCACGCCCTGGCAGTCGGCGGTGGTGACCACGCCGACCGGCTTGCCGTCCTCGACCACGACCACGGCGCCGTGGGCCCGCTTGGGGAGCAGCGACAGCGCGTCGGCGACGGTGGCGCCGGGGGCCAGGGTGATCGCGGTGTCGTGCACCAGGTGGCGCTGCTTGACCCAGTCGACGACATCGGCGACGACCTCGAACGGGATGTCCTGCGGGATCGCGACCAGACCGCCGCGGCGGGCCACGGTCTCGGCCATCCGACGTCCGGCGATGGCCGTCATATTGGCCACCACCAGCGGGATCGTGGTGCCGGTCCCGTCCACCGAGGAGAGGTCCACGGCCTGCCGGGAGCCCACCGAGGAGCGGCTGGGCACCATGAACACGTCGTCGTAGGTCAGGTCGTACGGCACCGTGGAGCGCTCGTCGTAGCTGCCGGTCTGGGGGTTCAAGAAGCGCATGTGGGGACTCTCTGCTGCAGTGGGCACGCCCTGCACCCAACGTTCGATTCTCGTACATATGACGCGAAGGGTCCAGCCGAGCGGCCCATCCTGCGCTTACGCACAACCGGCCGGCGGAAGGAGCGGCCCGCGTTTGTGGTTTCCCACAAAGCAGGTCAGTGCTGGTGCACCCAGGGTGAGTTCTCGGTCGCCGCGGCGGCCAGCTCGCGCAGCTTGCGGACCGCCTCGGCCGGGTCCTCGGCCCCGTACACGGCCGACCCGGCCACGAAGACGTCGGCGCCCGCGTCGGCGCAGCGCTCGATGGTCTCGGCCGAGACCCCGCCGTCGAGCTGCAGCCACAGCTGCAGGCCGTGCCGGTCGATCAGCTGCCGGGTGCGGCGGATCTTGGGCAGCATGATGTCGAGGAAGGACTGGCCGCCGAAGCCCGGCTCCACGGTCATGATCAGGATCATGTCCAGCTCGGGCAGCAGGTCCTCGTAGGGCTCGATCGGCGTGGCCGGCTTCAGCGCCATCGAGGCCCGCGCCCCCAGCGCGCGGATCTCCCGGGCCAGCCGGACCGGCGCGGCGGCGGCCTCGACGTGGAAGGTCACCGAACCGGCGCCGGCCTCGGCGTACTGCGGGGCCCAGCGGTCGGGGTCCTCGATCATGAGGTGGCAGTCCAGCGGGATGTCGGTGGCCTTGCGCAGCGACTCGACCACCGGCAGGCCCAGGGTCAGGTTCGGCACGAAGTGGTTGTCCATGACGTCCACATGCAGCCAGTCGGCGCCGCGGACGGCCTCGGCCTCCTCGCCGAGCCGGGCGAAGTCCGCTGACAGGATGCTGGGGCTGATCTGAGGCATGTCCCAAACCTTCATCTGAGGGGTGGTCAACTGCTGGAGGGTCAGGCCTTCTTGCGGAGCAGGGCCAGGTACATCGCGTCGGTGCCGTGCAGATGCGGCCAGAGCTGGACGTCCGGGCCCTCGCCCAGGTCCGGGACGCCGGGCAGCAGCGGGCGGGCGTCGATCAGCTCCAGGTCGTCACGGGCGCGCAGCACGTCCTGCACCACCGTCCTGGTCTCCACCAGGTGCGGCGAGCAGGTGGCGTAGCCGATCACGCCGCCGGGGCGGGTGGCGTCCACGGCGGAGGTCAGCAGGCCGCGCTGGAGCGGGCCGAAGTGGGCCATGTCCGCCGGGGTGCGGCGCCAGCGGGACTCCGGGCGGCGGCGCAGCGCGCCCAGGCCGCTGCACGGCACGTCGACCAGGACCCGGTCGAACGAGCCGGGCCGCCAGGCGGGCCGCAGCCCGTCCGCGGTGACCACGGCGTACGGTCCTGGGTTGCCGTCCAGCGCGTTGGCGACCAGGGCCGCACGGTGCGGCTGCGACTCGGAGGCGACCAGGAAGGCGTCCCGCTGCGAGGCCAGCGCGGCCAGCAGCGCGGCCTTGCCGCCGGGGCCCGCGCAGAGGTCCAGCCACAGCCCGTCGCGTCCCTCCAGCGGGGCCGCGGCCAGCGCGGCGGCGACCAGCTGGCTGCCCTCGTCCTGGACCCCGGCCCGGTTCTCCTTGACCGCCTCGACCAGGCCCGGCTCGCCGCCCTCGACCAGCTGCACCGCGTACGGGGACCAGCGGCCCGGCGCGGTGTCCTCGGCCGGCAGCGAGTCCCGCAGCTCCTGCGCGGTGGACCGGCCCGGACGGGCGACCAGGGTGACCGCGGGGCGGGCGTTGTCGGCGGCGAGCAGCTCGGAGACGGCGGCCCGGCCGCAGTGCGCGGGCTGCCATGTTCCGAGCGAGTCCCAGAGCGCGGAGACCACCCAGCGCGGGTGCGAGTACATCACCGCGAGGTGGTCCTCGGCGTCCTGCTCGTACGGGGGCGCGACCTGCTCCAGCCAGGTGTCCAGGTCCTGGGTGCTGATCTTGCGCATCACCGCGTTGACGAACTTGGCCCGGCCGTCGCCCAGCACCACCCGGGCCAGCTCCACGGTCGCGGACACGGCCGCGTGCGCCGGGATCCGAGTGGCCAGCAGCTGGTGCGCGCCCAGCGACAGCACGTCCAGGACGTTGGGGTCGACCTTGCTCAGCGGGCGGTCGATGCAGGCGCCGATGACCGCGTCGTAGCTGCCGCGCATCCGCAGCGTGCCGTAGACCAGCTCGGTGGCGAAGGCAGCGTCGCGGCGGTCGAAGTTCTCGTTCTTCTCGGCCTTGCGCAGCAGCGAGGGCAGGATCAGGTTGGCGTAGGCGTCGCGCTCGTCCACGGCGCGGAGCGCGGTGAAGGCGAGCATCCGGGCCGGGTCCTTCTTCGGACGGCGGTGCGGACGGGGGCCTTGGCGGTGGGGGGTGTGCTCATGTGCTGCCTCGCAAGGTGCTGACGTTGGTTATGGACGAACGGAGAGTGACGAACGGAGAGTGCTGTTAGCTGCCGAGGCGCTCGCCGGTCTCCAGGCGCGAGCCACGGGCCCAGTCTCCCGCGGACATCCGCTTCTTGCCCTGCGGCTGGACCTCGCCCAGCTCGATCTCATGGCTGCCGGTGCCGACCCGGACGGTGTTCTTGGCCACCGCGATCTCGCCCGGCACCAGCTCGGAGCGGCCGGCCGCGAGCCGGACCGGGCCCAGCTTCAGCCGCTCGCCGCGGAACAGGGTCCAGGCGCCGGGCGCGGGCGCGCAGCCGCGGACGATCCGGTCCACCCGCAGCGCGGGGGCGGTCCAGTCCACCCTGGCGTCCTCGACACTGATCTTGGGCGCCAGGCTGATGCCGTCGGCGGGCTGCGGACGGGCCTCCAGGGTGCCCGCCTCGATCCCGTCCATGGTCGCCGTGAGCAGCCGCGAACCCGAGCGGGACAGCCGTTCCAGCAGGTCACCGCTGGTGTCGCCGGGACGCACCAGCTCGGTGACGGTGCCGTAGACCGGTCCTGAGTCCAGCCCCTCCTCGATCAGGAAGGTGGACGCGCCGGTCACCTCGTCCCCGGCCATCACCGCGTGCTGGACCGGGGCCGCGCCGCGCCAGGCCGGCAGCAGCGAGAAGTGCAGATTCACCCAGCCGAGGCGCGGGACGTCCAGCGCCGCCTTGGGCAGCAGCGCGCCGTAGGCGACCACCGGGCAGCAGTCGGGCGCGATCGCGGCCAGCCGCTCCAGGAACTCCGGCTCGCGCGGCCGTCCCGGTTTGAGCACCTCGATCCCGGCCTGCTCCGCCAGCTGGGCGACCGGGCTGGCGACCAGCTTCCGCCCGCGCCCGGCGGGGGCGTCCGGACGGGTGACCACGGCGGCGACCTCGTGCCCGGAGGCGATCAGCGCCTCCAGCGCGGGCAGGGCGGGCTCGGGGGTACCGGCGAAGACGAGCTTCATACGCGGGTGCGGCCTCTCGGGAAGAAGTGATGAGCTGCTTACAGGGCGCGGCCGAAGGTGCTGTGCGGGGAGACCCGGACCTGCGGCGCGGAGTCGCCGGCCCACTCGGCCTCACGGATCGCCCGCAGCGCCGCCTTCCGCTGCTCGCGGTCCAGCCGGTCGATGAAGATGATGCCGTCCAAGTGGTCGGTCTCGTGCTGGATGCAGCGGGCCAGTAGCTGGGTGCCCTCGATGGTGACCGGGTCACCGTACTCGTTGAAGCCCTTGGCGACGACGCCGAAGGCCCGCTTGCAGTCGAAGGTGAGCCCCGGCAGCGACAGGCAGCCCTCGGGGCCGTCCTGCTCCTCGTCGCTCAGGTCCAGGCTGGGGTTGATCAGATGACCGAAGACCCCGTCCACGTGGTAGGTGAAGACCCGCAGCGAGACCCCGATCTGAGGGGCCGCCAGACCCCGGCCCGGGGCGTCCTTCATGGTCTCGGTGAGGTCCCTGACCAGGTTCCGCAGCTCCTTGTCGAACACCGTCACCGGTAGCGCGGCCGACCGGAGCACCGGGTCGCCGAAGATACGGATGGGCTGAATCGCCACGGAACGGGCTCCCGTCGGTCAGGGTGGAGGCGTGCAGAAGGCCCTCGTGCACAGAAGCACCAGTGTACTGAGGGGGCAGGCGGCAAATCGCCGCCGGTCGAACAGCGGCGCGCGCACGCCCCGTATCTGCTTCCGCACGCCCTCGCCGTGACTGAACGGGCTCGGGAACGTTGGTCAAGGAAGATTGACCGCCGGTTTTCCGAGAGGCTCCCCAAACAACATGGCCGAACACGCCACTCACGACGCCCGCGCCAGGGCCAGCCTGCACCTGCTGGTGCGGGACATCGAGCGGGTGCGCCGCCAGGTGGACGCCCTGCGCACGCTCACCGCGCAGCTGGGCAACGTCTACCGGCCCCGCCGCCCGACCACCTCCGCCGGATTCGTGGTCTACGGCCGCGCCCCCGCGCCCACCGTCCGGCTCGCCCAGGAACTGCGGGACAGCGTGGAGGGGCTGGTGGCGGCCGCCGTCGAGTTCGACCGCTCGCTCGGCTTCTCCTGGGACGCCGTGGGCTCCGCGCTGGGCGTCACCAAGCAGGCGGTGCACCGCAGGTACGGGGTGCGCCGCCCGGCCGACACCGCGGCCGAAGGATCGCTGCCGAGCGGGCACGAGCAGGCCTTCGCCGAGATCCAGGCCGCGGCCGCGGCGGCGGGCGGCGGCACGGACACGGGCGTGCCGGGCCCGCACCAGGTCCCGGCCCAGACCGCGGGGTCAGGGCCGGGCGGCAGCCTTGCTGCGGGGGTGGGGAGCGGGGTGCAGATCCCCGGCGGACTGTCCCGGGCCATCCCCTCCGCCCGGCGCGACCCGGCCGCCCGGCCGCCTCCCGAGAGCTCTCCGGCGCCCGGCCCCTGAGCAAACCCGGTTCCACCCGGACCCACCCCCGGCGGCCGCGGTCAGCCGATGTCCAGCGGGTCGATCCTGACCCGCACCGGCTCGGCCGACCTGCGGACCAGCTGGGCCACCTGCGCCGCCTTCAGCGCGGTGGCCAGCTCGGCGCCCCGCCCCGGTTCCACCCGCAGCAGCACCCGCTCCTCGTCGGAGCCCGAGCCAGAGCCCGAACCAGACCCCGAGCCCGAGGCCGGCACCGGGCCGAGCACGTCCGCGCCCTCGGGCAGCCGCAGCAGGGCCAGCAGATCCTCCACCGAGGCCGCGCTGCCGGTCACCGAGGCCATCCGGGACACCGGCGGGAAGTGCAGCTCGGCCCGCTCCGCCAGCTCCACCCCGGCGAACCCGGCCGGATCCCAGCGCACCAGCGCCTGCACCGGGCGCAGCCCCTCGTCGGCGACCACCACCACCAAGCCGCCCTGCTCCCTCGGCCGGACCAGCGCCGCCGCGTTCAGCCAGCGCCGCAGGGTGTCCTCGCCGGCCCGCAGATCGGCCCGGCCCAGCAGCGCCCAGCCGTCCAGCAGCAGCGCGGCGGCATAGCCGCCCTCCGCCACCGGCTCGGCCCCCGGCGTCGACACCACCAGCGCCGGCGCGTCCGGCACCGTGGCCAGCACCTCGCCCCGGCCCGAGGTCCGCACCGGGACCAGCGGAAACGCCCGCCCCAGCTCCTCCGCCGTGCGCCTGGCCCCGACCACCTGGGCCCGCAGCCTGGTCGAGCCGCACTCCACGCAGTGCCAGTCGGGGTCGAGCCGGCCGCACCAGACGCAGCAGAGCACGCCCTCCGCGTCCCGCAGCTCCAGCGGGCCTGCGCAGTGCCGGCAACGGGCCCGGGCCCGGCAGCGCACACAGGCCAGCCGGGGCACATAGCCGCGCCGGGGCACCTGCACCAGCACCGGGCCCCGGGTCAGCGCCTCCCGCGCCGTGCTCCAGGCGTGCGAGGGCAGCCGGGCCGCGCGCGCCCCGGCGTCATTGGCCTGGTCCCGCTCCGACACCGTACGGATCAGCGGCGCGGCCCGGCGCACCTCCGCCCGCTCGCCCAGCAGCGGCCGGGCCCAGCCGGTGTGCAGCAGCTGCGCCGACTCCACGGTCACGGTCAGACCGCCGATCAGCACCGCCGCCCCGGCCGCGCCCGGGGAACCTGCCGAACCCGCGTTGCCCTCGCCTGAAGTGCTCGCCATCGACGGCAGCGCCCGCAGCAGCAGGACGTCCCTGGCATGGGGATAGGGGGCATGCTCATCGCTGTGCCGGTCGTCCCCGTCGTCCCAGACCGCGACCAGGCCCAGGTCCGCCACCGGCGCGAACATCGCCGCCCTGGTCCCCACCACCGCCCGCACCGAGCCGCGGCTCACCGCCAGCCAGCGCCGGTAGCGCTCCTCCGGGGCGTGCTCCGCCGTCAGCGCCACATGCCGTCCGGAGCCCAGCAGCTCCAGCAGCGCCGCGTCCAGCTGCGCCACCGACCGGCCGTCCGGCAGCACCACCAGCGCCCCGCGCCCGGACGCCAGCGTCGCCGCCACCGCCCGCGCCAGCTCCTCGGCCCAGCTGCCGCCGGGCAGCGCCGCCCACACCGCGCGCGGCGACTCCCCCGCCGCCAGCGCGGTCAGGAACGCCTCCCCCAGCGGATAGCGCAGCCAGCTGCCCGGCTCGGGCGCCGCCGGGGCCGGCAGCGGCTCGGCCGAGGGCTCCGCCTCGGCCCGGTTGCGCTTGGGCGGCACCGCCAGCTGCAGCACATCGGCCAGCGTCCCGGCGTAGCGGTCGGCCACCGCGCGGCACAGCCGCAGCAGCTCCGGCGTCAGCACCCGCTCCGGCGAGAGCACATGGAGCAGCGGGGCCAGCGACCCGGAGTAGTCGGACTTCGCCAGCCGGGCCACCACGAAGCCGTCGATCAGACCGCCGCCCTCGCGCCGCCCGTCCACCATCTTGGCGCCGAAGCGCACCCTGACCCGCACACCCGGTTGGGCGATCTCGTCCAGATCGACCGGAACGGAGTAGTCGAAGTACTGGTCGATCACCAGCACGCCCTTGTTCACGACCACCCGCGCCACCGGCAGATGACTGGTCGTCGCCTTGGGGTTCACCCGGGGCTTCGCCCTGGCCCTGGCCTTCATGAGCTCGAACCGGACCAGCTCCAGCTGCTCCCCCGACCCGGCACCGGCCTCCGGTGCGGCAGCGGATTCGGAGTCAGGAGTGCCGTTCATACCCGTAGTCCTATCAGAGCGGACCGACAGTTTCCGCTGCCGAGATGACCTTGGAAAGGCAGAATGCGAAGCATGACGAATCTTGACGACTTCGGCGGCGGACAGCACAGCACCGAGGTCCTGGTGGTCACCACCAACGATGTCCAGGGGTACCGCGTCGACCGGGTGATCGGAGAGGTCTTCGGACTCACCGTCCGCTCCCGCAACCTCGGCTCCCAGATCGGCGCGGGCCTCAAGTCGCTGGCCGGGGGCGAGCTCCGCGGGCTCACCAAAACCCTTGTGGAAAGCCGGAACCAGGCCATGGACAGGCTCGTCGAACAAGCCAGGGCCAGGGGGGCGAACGCCGTTCTCGCCATGAGGTTCGACGTCACCGAGGCCGGCGGAAACGGAACGGAGATCTGCGCCTACGGCACAGCCGCCGTCATCAGCCCGGTGGGCTGACCACCGCAGCCGACCGTACCAGCGCACGACCCGACCAGGGGGGATACATCAGCATGCCCGGACGCCCAGTCCGCTCGACCCGAAGGCGCCGCCTCCGCAGCGCCCTGTTCACCGCCGGAGCAGCCACCCTGCTGCTCGGCCTGATCCCCGCCACCGGCGCGGCCGCCGCCACCCTCCCGACCTCGCGGAGCATGCGGGTGCCGATGTACCGGCAGCAGGAGGCCAACGACTGCGAGGCCACCGCGCTGCGGATGGTGCTCGCCTACCGGGGGCACCAGCGCAGCGACAAGCAGTTGCTCAGCTCCATCGGCGTCGATCTGAAGCACCCTCACTTCGGCTACTCGGGCAAGACCTCCGGCGACCCCTACCGGGCCTTCGTGGGCAACCCCAACGGCAGCGAGTCCCGGGGCACCGGCTACGGGGTCTTCTACCCGCGGATCGCCGCCGCCGCCAAGGCCAACGGCGCGAAGGTGCTGATCGCCCAGCAGAACTACTCCCCGGCGAAGCTGTATCTGCAGCTCCGGGCCGGGCACCCGGCGGTGGTCTGGATCGACTACCTCTGGCGGGCGAAGAAGAGCACGTACTACCGGGCCTACGACGGCCGGCTGATCCCCTACGCGGGCCCGGCCGAGCATGCGATCACCCTGGTCGGGGTGACCCCGCACGGCGTCTATGTGAACGACCCTGCGCGCGGCTACTACTGGGTCAACAAGACCAAGTTCCAGGCCGGCTACTCCACCTACCACGACATGGCCGTGGTCATCAGCTGACCGGCGGACCACAGCAGGCCCCCGCCCGGATCGCTCCGGACGGGGGCCTGCTCGGTGCCGTGGATCAGCCCGCGTCGGACTGGTCAGCCCTTGACGGCGGCCTTCAGCGCCTCGGCGCGGTCGGTGCGCTCCCAGGTGAAGTCCGGCAGCTCGCGGCCGAAGTGGCCGTAGGCGGCGGTCTGGGCGTAGATCGGCCGCAGCAGGTCCAGGTCGCGGATGATCGCGGCCGGGCGCAGGTCGAAGACCTGGGTCACCGCGAGCTGGATCGCGTCGACCGGGGCGGTCTCGGTGCCGAAGGTCTCCACGAACAGGCCCACCGGCTCGGCCTTGCCGATCGCGTAGGCGACCTGGACCTCGGCGCGGCGGGCCAGACCCGCGGCGACGATGTTCTTGGCCACCCAGCGCATCGCGTACGCCGCCGAGCGGTCCACCTTGGACGGGTCCTTGCCGGAGAAGGCGCCGCCGCCGTGCCGGGCCATCCCGCCGTAGGTGTCCACGATGATCTTGCGGCCGGTCAGGCCGGCGTCGCCCATCGGGCCGCCGATCTCGAACCGCCCGGTCGGGTTCACCAGCAGCCGGTAACCGTCGGTGATCAGGTCGATGCCCGCGTCGGCCAGCGCCTTGAGCTCCGGCTCCACCACGAACTCGCGGATGTCGGGAGCGAGCAGCGAGTCCAGGTCGATGTCGGACGCGTGCTGCGAGGACACCACGACGGTGTCGAGCCGCACGGCCTTGTCGCCGTCGTACTCGATGGTGACCTGGGTCTTGCCGTCCGGGCGCAGGTACGGGATGGTCCCGTTCTTGCGGACCGCGGACAGCCGCTCGGAGAGGCGGTGCGCCAGGCTGATCGGCAGCGGCATCAGCTCGGGGGTGTCGTCGCAGGCGTAGCCGAACATCAGGCCCTGGTCGCCCGCGCCCTGCTTGTCCAGCTCGTCGTCGTCGCCCTCGACCCGCGCCTCGAAGGCGTCGTCGACGCCCTGGGCGATGTCGGGGGACTGCGCGCCGATGGACACCGACACGCCGCAGGAGGCGCCGTCGAAGCCCTTCTTCGACGAGTCGTAGCCGATCTCGAGGATCTTCTCACGGACGAGGGCCGCGATCGGCGCATACGCCTTGGTGGTGACCTCACCGGCGATGTGCACCTGGCCGGTGGTGATCAGCGTCTCAACGGCGACCCGGGAGTGCGGGTCGTCCTTGAGCAGTGCGTCGAGAATCGTGTCACTGATCTGGTCAGCGATCTTGTCCGGGTGACCCTCGGTCACGGACTCAGAGGTAAACAGGCGGCGAGACACAGCGCTCCCTGGGTTGCAGCGGCTGCTGACTGAACCACCCGGCCCGAATGGCGCGGGCGGTCCGGAAAGACTTATTGAGGACTACTGCGGGAGTCTAGCCAACGGAACCCTCCGGCGGCCCAACCGGTCCAGCTTTTGGATCAACCGGCCAGTCGTGAGGAGACCAGATCCCACACCACGTCGGCCAGCGCCGCCTTGGGCCCGAACGGCACCTCGGTCTCGGAACCGTCGCCGGCCAGGATCACCGCCTCGTTGTCCGCGCTGCCGAACGCCAGCCCCCCGCCGACCTGGTTGACGACCAGCAGGTCGCAGCCCTTCCTGGCGAGCTTGGCCCGGCCGTTGGCCAGCACGTCGTCGGTCTCGGCCGCGAAGCCCACCACCACCTGGCCCGGCCTGGGCCGGTCCCGGGAGAGCTCGGCCAGGATGTCGCGGGTGCGCACCAGCGCCACCGGCGCCGGCTCCACCCCGTCCACCTTCTTGATCTTCCCGGCGGCGTACTCGGCCGGACGGAAGTCGGCCACCGCGGCGGCCAGCACCACCGCGTCGGCGTCCGCCGCGGCGGCCAGCACCGCGACCCGCATCTCCTCCGCCGTGCCGACCCGGACCAGGTCGACTCCGGCCGGATCCGACAGCTCGGTGTGCCCGGCCACCAGGGTGACCCGGGCCCCGCGCGCCGCGGCCACCGAGGCCAGCGCATAGCCCTGGCGGCCGGTGGAGAGGTTGCCGAGGAAGCGCACCGGATCCAGCGGCTCTCTGGTGCCCCCGGCGGAGACCACCACATGGCGTCCGGCGAGGTCCTGCTCCCCGGCGGCGGCACCGCGGGCCAGCACCCGGCTGCACAGCTCGAAGATCGCCTCAGGGTCCGGGAACCGGCCCTTGCCGGTGTCCGCGCCGGTCAGCCGCCCCACCGCCGGCTCGATCACGATCGCCCCGCGGCGGCGCAGCGTGGCGACGTTCTCCCGGGTCGCCGGGTGCTCCCACATCTCGGTGTGCATCGCCGGGGCGAACACCACCGGACAGCGGGCGGTCAGCAGGGTGTTGGTCAGCAGGTCGTCGGCCAGCCCGTGCGCGGCCTTGGCCAGCAGGTCGGCCGTGGCCGGGGCGATCACCAGCAGGTCGGCGCGCTGCCCGATCCGCACGTGCGGGACCTCGTGGACGTCCGCCCAGACCTCGGTGGACACCGGATGCCCGGAGAGCGCCGACCAGGTGGCCGCGCCGACGAAGTGCAGCGCCGACGCGGTCGGCACCACCCGCACGTCGTGGCCCGACTCCGAGAATCGCCGCAGCAGCTCACACGCCTTGTAGGCGGCGATCCCGCCGCTGACACCAAGAACGACGTTCACTGCCACTCAACTCCCTGGGATCAAAGCAAACGCCGCGATCCGTCGTCTTCCGGATCGCGGCGTGCTGCCGTTTGTGCATGGCGTGGTCAGGACTACTGCGCGTCGATCGCCTCGGCGGTGAGCATACCGGCGTTGATCTCGCGGAGCGCGATCGAGAGCGGCTTCTCGTGCACATGGGTGTCGACCAGCGGGCCGACGTACTCCAGCAGGCCCTCGCCGAGCTGCGAGTAGTAGGCGTTGATCTGGCGCGCCCGCTTGGCCGCGTAGATCACCAGGCTGTACTTGGAGTCGGTGGCCTCGAGCAGCTCATCGATCGGCGGGTTGATGATGCCTTCGGGCGCTGTCATCGAAGAGGACACGCGGGAAACCTTCCGTCAAAAAAGATCAGACTACGTTGAGCAAGGTTAGCAGTTCGGCCGCTACACCCTCGACGGAGGTATTGACCAGGGTCGAGTCGAATTCACTTTCGGCGGCCAGTTCCACCTTGGCGGCGGCGAGCCGCTCGTTGATGACGGCCTGCGACTCCGTCCCGCGCCCGGTCAGCCGGCGGACCAGCTCGTCCCAGGACGGCGGGGCCAGGAAGACCAGCTGCGCCTCCGGCATCGACTCACGGACCTGGCGCGCGCCCTGGAGGTCGATCTCCAGCAGCACCGGCTCGCCGAGCTCCAGCTTGTCCAGCACCGCCTTGCGCGGGGTGCCGTAGTGGTTGCCCGCGAAGACGGCCGACTCCAGCAGTTCGCCGTTGGCGACCATCTTGGCGAACTGGTCCTCGTCGACGAAGTGGTAGTGGACACCGTTCTTCTCGCCAGGACGCGGCTTGCGCGTGGTGGCGGAGACCGAGAGCCAGACCTCGGGGTGTTTCTGCCTCATATGCGAGACGACCGTACTCTTGCCGACACCGGAGGGGCCGGAGAGCACGGTCAGCCGCGGACGTTCACTCATGTACCGATTATCCAGGAACCTGGCGGGTTTCCGAACCATCGGGACAGATCAGGCGGAAGCGCCGCCGAACTCGCGCTCCAGGGAAGCGATCTGGTTCGTGCCGAGACCGCGGACACGGCGCGACTCGGAGATGCCGAGACGCTCCATGATCTGCTTGGCACGGACCTTGCCGACGCCCGGAAGCGACTCGAGAAGCGCCGACACCTTCATCTTGCCGATGACGTCGTTCTCCTGGCCGGCCTTGATGACCTCGTGGAGCGACGCGCCGGAGTGCTTGAGCCGATTCTTGATCTCGGCGCGCTCCCGGCGAGCCTCAGCTGCCTTGGCGAGCGCAGCGGTGCGCTGCTCAGGGGTAAGGGGCGGAAGTGCCACGCCGTTCACCTCGGTGATTCGAATGAATGGGACAGGGACTTACACAAGACCGTCGAGGAACCTAGCGGCTCTGACCTGCGAGAGCAACGTGGAAACTGCCCCTCTCTGGACCTATCGCCGGACACTACCCCTCTGCGGGGTCCACGTCAGGAAAAACGACAGAAAAGTCCTGGTCAGACTCTGTCGACCAGGACTTTTCCGGACATAGCCCCCCGGAATACGAGATCAACTCGCACCACCGGGCGCCGCGTGGTTCGGACGAAGCGGTATGCCCGCACGGCCCGGACCGTAACCGCAGCTCAGGCCATCACAAGGCGTTCACCAATCCGCCACACGAATGAGCGAATAGTCGAACATTCAACCGATGGCCGCGCGCACCTCGTCCACGAATCGTGCGGACGCCTCCCGCAGCGCCCCGACCGACGGTCCGTGCTTCAGAATGTCGCGGGAAACGCTCGGCAGCACACTGCCCGCGGCCGGGCCGAAAACCTTGGGGAGATCGGCCGGGGTGGCCCCCTGCGCGCCGACGCCCGGGGCCAGCAGCGGGCCGTTGATGTCGAGGTCCGCGTTGATGTCCCTGAGGGTGGCGCCGACCACCGCGCCGAAGGAGCCCAGCGGGTCCGCGTCGGCGTTCTCCGCGGCGAGGCGGCGCAGGATCGACTGGGCGACGGTCAGCCCGTCCGCCCCCACCGCGTGCTGGACCTCGTGTCCCTCCGGGTTGGAGGTGAGCGCCAGCGCGAAGATCCCGGTGCCGCTGGCCCGGGCCGCGTCGAAGGCCGGGCGGAGCGAGCCGAAGCCGAGGAACGGCGAGACGGTGACCGCGTCCGAGAACAGCGGGCTGGTCGGCGCCAGGAAGGCGTCCGCGTAGGCGGCCATGGTCGAACCGATGTCGCCGCGCTTGGCGTCCATCAGCACCAGCGCGCCGGCCGACCGGGCGTCGGCGACGGTCTGCTCCAGCACAGCGACGCCCCTGCTGCCGAAGCGCTCGAAGAAGGCGCTCTGCGGCTTGAGCACGGCCACCTCGCCGGCCAGGGCCTCCACCACGGTCCGCGAGAAGCGTTCGAGGCCCGCGACGGTGTCGCCGAGGCCCCATGCCTCCAGCAGGGCCGCGTGCGGGTCGATGCCGACGCAGAGCGGGCCGCGGCTGTCCATGGCCGTGCGGAGTCGGGTGCCGAAGGGGACGGGCGGCGCGGTCATGTCGGGACTCCTTGGTGGTGGGCGAAGCCGATGGCGTCGGTGAGCTTGGCGAAGCCGCGTTCGGCCAGGGCCTGCCGCAGTTCGCCGAGGACCCGCAGCGGGGCCGAGGGGTCGTTGAAGATCGCGGTGCCGACCGCCACCCCGGAGGCGCCGGCGAGGACGAACTCCAGGGCGTCCAGGCCGGTCCTGATGCCGCCCATGCCGAGGATCGGCACCGTCGGCATGGTTCCGGCCCGCATCGCCGCGTGCACCTGGTAGACGCAGCGGACGGCGACCGGGCGGATCGCCGGCCCGGACAGGCCCCCGGAGACCCCGGCCAGGGCAGGCCGCAGGGTGGTGGTGTCGATGGCCATGCCGAGCAGGGTGTTGATCATCGAGAGGCCGTCCGCCCCGGCCCGGACGCAGGCCGCCGCGATCTCGGTGATCGAGGTGACGTCCGGGGTGAGCTTGGCGTAGAGCGGCAGCCCCGGGTCGGCCACCTCGCGGATCGCCGCGATCACGTCGTAGGAGGTGGCCGGGTTGCAGGCGAAGACCAGGCCGCGGTTGGCCACATTGGGGCAGGAGATATTGGCCTCGATGCCGATCACCCCGGGTCGCCCGCTCAGCGCCTGCGCCGCCTCGGCGAACTCCTCCACCCGCTCCCCCGCGATGGAGACCAGCACACGGGCGCCGCGCTCGGCCAGCCAGGGCAGCTCCTGCTCGACGAAGTGCTCGATGCCGGAGCCCTGCAGGCCGATGGAGTTGAGCATCCCGCTGGGCGTCTCCGCCATCCGCGGGTGGGCCGTCCGGAGCGCGGGTAGGGCATGATCGTCTTGGTGGTGATCGAGCCCAGCTCGGTGAGCGGCAGGAACTTCGCCAGCTCCCGCCCGTAGCCGGCGCAGCCGGAGGCGGTGGTGACCGGGTTCGGCAGGGTGCCGTTCCCGAACGGCGAGCTGAGGTCCACGTCCGTGGCGTCCATCTAGCGCACTCCCATCGCGGCCGCGCCGTAGAGGTCGGCGGGGACGGTGCCGATGTCGTTCCAGCGGACCCGGGTGCCGTCGAAGCAGGGCCCTTCCACGCAGGACCGGACGAAGCGGCTGATCCCGTCCTCCCCCACCACTGGCAGCACACAGGTCATACAGACGCCGACCCCGCAGGCCATGACCTCCTCCACCGCGCAGAAGCTGCGGGCGCCCTCGGCGGTGGCGATCCCGGTGACGGCCTGGAGCATGCCCATCGGGCCGCAGGAGTAGACGGCCTCCGCGCCGATGGCCTTGACCGCCTCCGCGAGCGGCAGCGTGACCTGGCCCTTTATCCCGCTGGAGCCGTCGTCGGTGGTGACCAGGACGTCCGGGGTGAGCTGCCGGGCGCTGTCGACGCCGAACAGCCGGTCCGCGCTGGACGCGCCGAGGATGAAGCCGACCGCGCCGCCTTGGGCGACGATCTGCTCGGCCAGCGGGAACAGCGGCGCGCTCCCGTAGCCGCCGCCGACGAACAGCGCGGTCACCGCCCCGACCGGCGGCGGGAAGGCCGTGCCCAGCGGCGCCACCAGATCGACGGTGTCACCCGCCCTGGCCCGCAGCAGTTCCCTGGTGCCGCGGCCGCGCTCGGCGACGATCAGCGAGATGGTCTCCTGCGCCGGGTCGGCCCGGTGGATCGAGAAGGCCCGGCGCAGCAGCATCGAGGAGTCCTCGCCGCCGACGGCCACGGCGGCGAAGTGGCCGGGTCTGACCCGCTCGGCCACCCCGGGGGCCCGGAGCAGGATGCGGTGGTAGGCGCCCAGGGGCGTGAGGTCGAGGACGTCCGCCCGGGTCTGGAGGGGGTGCGCCATGCGTTCACCTTCCGTTCGACGCGCCGACTGCTTCGCTCAGGGTTCCATGCCCGCTCGCGCGGAGTCGGACGGAGAGGCCGCGGTGGAGCCTGCGGCACCAGAAGGGACCCTCGTAGATGAAGGCACTGTAGCCCTGGATCAGGGTGGCCCCGGCGGTGATCCTGGCCCAGGCGTCGTCGGCGTTCTCGATGCCGCCGACCGAGACCAGGGTGAGCCGGCCGTCGGTACGGGCGTGCAGCCGGCGCAGCACCTCCAGCGAGCGCTCGCGCAGCGGCGCCCCGCTGAGCCCGCCCATGCCCGCGGCCTGGACCTTGGCGGGGTCGGTGCGCAGGTTCTCGCGGCCGATGGTGGTGTTGGTGGCGATGATGCCGTCGAGGCCGAGCTCAAGGGCCAGGTCGGCGACCTCGTCGATGTCGGCGTCGGCGAGGTCCGGCGCGATCTTGACCAGCAGCGGGACGTGCCCGCGCGGCGCGTGGGCGTCCAGGGTCGCCCGGACCGCGGTGAGCAGCGGCCGGAGCTGGTCGACCGCCTGCAGATTACGCAGGCCGGGGGTGTTGGGCGAGCTGACGTTGACGACGAAGTAGTCGGCGTGCTGGGCCAGCCGCTCGGTGCTGGTGACGTAGTCGGCGACCGCCTCGGCCTCGGGGACCACCTTGGTCTTGCCGATGTTGACGCCGACAACCGTCCGCGACGCGCCGGGCCGGGCGGCGAGCCGGGCGGCGACGGCGGCGGAGCCCTCGTTGTTGAAGCCCATCCGGTTGACCAGCGCGCGGTCCTCGATCAGCCGGAACAGCCTCGGCGTGGGGTTGCCCGGCTGCGGCTCGGCGGTGACCGTACCGATCTCGACGTAGTCGAAGCCCAGCATCGCCAGCCCGTCGATCCCGACGGCGTTCTTGTCGAAACCCGCCGCGAGCCCGAACGGCCCGGGCAGGTCCATCCCCAGCGCCTTCACCCGCAGCGCGGGGTCCCGCGGAGCGAGCACCCGCGCCACGACGGTCCGCAGCACCGGCACCGACGCCGCGAGACGGATCCAGAAGAACGCCAGGTAGTGGGCCCGTTCAGGATCCATCCGCCGAAAGACCAGATTGAACAACAAGCGGTACACAACGAAGCCTTCCAGCAGAGATCACGTGGCAGCACCCAGGGGCGCGGGGAACTGCGCGAAACGAACCCGCACCCTTCCCCGCGCCCCTGGTGGGTGCCTCGCGTCAGCGAGTTGCGTTGAGCTGGGCGGCATGCTCCTGCAGCGAACGAACCCCGATGTCGCCCCGCAGCAGCGCGTCGATCCCCTGCACCGCCGCGCCCATCGCCTGGACCGTCGTCAGACACGGCACCGACCGTGCCACCGCAGCCGTGCGGATCTCGTACCCGTCCAGCCGGCTGCCGGTGCCGTAGGGGGTGTTGATGATCAGATCGACCTCCCCGTCATGGATCAGCTGCACGATCGTCCGCTCGCCGTCGGCGCCCTCGCCGTCGCTGTGCTTGCGCACCACCGTGGCGTTGATGCCGTTGCGGCGCAGCACCTCCGCCGTGCCGGAGGTGGCCAGCACCTCGAAGCCCAGCCCGACCAGCGCCCGGGTCGGGAAGACCAGGTTGCGCTTGTCGCGGTTGGCCACCGAGACGAACACCCGGCCCTTGGTCGGCAGCGCCCCGTACGCCCCGGCCTGGGACTTGGCGTAGGCGATGCCGAAGGTGGTGTCGATGCCCATCACCTCGCCGGTGGAGCGCATCTCCGGGCCGAGGACGGTGTCGACGCCGCGGCCGTGGATGTCGCGGAAGCGGCTCCACGGCATCACCGCCTCCTTGACCGCGATCGGGGAGTCGATCGGCAGCGTGCCGCCGTCGCCCTCCCTGGGCAGCATGCCTTCCTTGCGGAGGTCGGCGATGCTGGCGCCGAGCGAGATCCGGGCCGCCGCCTTGGCCAGCGGCACCGCCGTCGCCTTGGAGGTGAACGGGACGGTGCGGGAGGCCCGCGGGTTGGCCTCCAGCACGTAGAGGATGTCGCCGGCCATGGCGAACTGGATGTTGATCAGCCCGAGCACGCCGACGCCCTTGGCGATGGCCTCGGTGGAGGCCCGCAGCCGCTTGATGTCGTAGCCGCCGAGGGTGATCGGGGGCAGCGCGCAGGCGGAGTCGCCGGAGTGGATGCCGGCCTCCTCGATGTGCTCCATCACGCCGCCGAGGTAGAGCTCGGTGCCGTCGTAGAGGGCGTCGACGTCGATCTCGATGGCGTCGTCCAGGAAGCGGTCGATCAGCACCGGGTGCTCGGAGATCAGCCCGGCGTGACGCTTGAGGTAGTCGGCCAGCGAGGGCTCGTCGTAGACGATCTCCATGCCGCGTCCGCCGAGGACGTAGCTCGGACGGGCCAGCACCGGGTAGCCGATCTCGTCGGCGATGGCCTTGGCCTCCTCGAAGGAGAAGGCGGTGCCGTGCTTGGGCGCGGGCAGGCCCGCGTCGCGGAGCACCCGGCCGAAGGCGCCGCGCTCCTCGGCCAGGTCGATGGCCTCGGGCTGGGTGCCGACGATCGTCACGCCGTTGTCCTTGAGCGCCTGGGCCAGGCCGAGCGGGGTCTGCCCGCCGAGCTGGACGATGACGCCCGCGACCGGCCCGGCCAGGGTCTCGGCGTGGACGATCTCCAGCACGTCCTCCAGGGTGAGCGGCTCGAAGTAGAGCCGGTCGGAGGTGTCGTAGTCGGTGGAGACGGTCTCCGGGTTGCAGTTGACCATCACCGTCTCGTAGCCGGCCTCGCTGAGGGCGAAGGAGGCGTGGACGCAGGAGTAGTCGAACTCGATGCCCTGACCGATCCGGTTCGGCCCCGAGCCGAGGATCAGCACCGCGGGCTTGGTCCGCGGCGCGACCTCGGTCTCCTCGTCGTAGGAGGAGTAGAAGTACGGGGTCTTCGCGGCGAACTCGGCGGCGCAGGTGTCCACGGTCTTGAACACCGGGCGGATGCCCAGCGCGTGCCGCACCTCGCGGACCACGTCGGCGTTGAGGCCGCGGATCTCGCCGATCTGCAGGTCGGAGAAGCCGTGCCGCTTGGCGTGGCGCAGCGTCTCCGGGTCCAGCTTGTCGGCCTCGGCGACCTCTTCGGCGATCTCGTGGATCAGGAAGAGCTGGTCCACGAACCAGGGGTCGATCCTGGTGGCGTCGAAGACCTCGCGCTGGGTGGCTCCGGCGCGGATGGCCTGCATCACCGTGTTGATCCGGCCGTCGGTCGGGATGCCCGCCTGGACCAGCAGCTCGTCCTTGTCCCCCGGCTCGCCGACGAAGGTGAACTGCGAGCCCTTCTTCTCCAGCGAGCGCAGCGCCTTGTTCAGCGCCTCGGGGAAGTTGCGGCCGAGCGCCATCGCCTCGCCGACCGACTTCATGGTCGTGGTCAGCGTGGCGTCGGCGCTGGGGAACTTCTCGAAGGCGAAGCGCGGGACCTTGACCACCACGTAGTCGAGCGACGGCTCGAAGGAGGCCGGGGTCTTCTCGGTGATGTCGTTGGGGATCTCGTCGAGGGTGTAGCCGACGGCGAGCTTGGCCGCGATCTTGGCGATCGGGAAGCCGGTGGCCTTGGAGGCCAGCGCGGAGGAGCGGGACACCCGGGGGTTCATCTCGATGACGATGATGCGGCCGTCGTCGGGGTTGATCGCGAACTGGATGTTGCAGCCGCCGGTGTCGACGCCGACCTCGCGGATGATCGCGATGCCGATGTCGCGCAGCCGCTGGTACTCGCGGTCGGTCAGGGTCATCGAGGGGGCGACGGTGATGGAGTCGCCGGTGTGGACGCCCATCGGGTCGAAGTTCTCGATCGAGCAGACGACCACGACATTGTCGTTGCGGTCGCGCATCAGCTCCAGCTCGTACTCCTTCCAGCCGAGGATGGACTCCTCCAGGAGCACCTCGGTGGTCGGCGAGAGGGTCAGGCCCTGCCCGGCGATCCGGCGCAGCTCCTGCTCGTCGTGGGCGAAGCCGGAGCCGGCGCCGCCCATGGTGAAGGAGGGACGGACCACCACGGGGTAGCCGCCGAGGGTGTCCACGCCGGCGATGATCTCGTCCATGCTGTGGCAGATCACCGAGCGGGCGGACTCGCCGTAGCCGATGGTGGCCTTGACCGCCTCGACCACGCCCTTGAACAGCTGGCGGTCCTCGCCCTTGTTGATGGCCTCGACATTGGCGCCGATCAGCTCGACGCCGTACTTGGCCAGCACCCCGTTGTCGTGCAGCGAGATGGCGGTGTTCAGCGCGGTCTGGCCGCCCAGGGTGGGCAGCAGGACGTCGGGGCGCTCCTTGGCGATGATCTTCTCGACGAACTCCGGGGTGATCGGCTCGACATAGGTGGCGTCGGCGATCTCCGGGTCGGTCATGATCGTGGCCGGGTTGGAGTTGACCAGGATGACCCGCAGGCCCTCGGCCTTGAGCACCCGGCAGGCCTGGGTGCCGGAGTAGTCGAACTCGGCGGCCTGGCCGATGACGATCGGGCCGGAGCCGATGACCAGGACCGAGTGGATGTCTGTGCGCTTAGGCACGCTGGCCCTCCAGAAGCTCTACGAAGCGATCGAACAGATAGGCGGCGTCGTGCGGACCGGCCGCCGCCTCCGGGTGGTACTGGACGCTGAACGCGGGCTGGTCCAGCAGCTGCAGGCCCTCCACCACGTTGTCGTTGAGGCAGACGTGGGAGACCACGGCGCGCCCGTAGGGGGTCTGCGTCTCGCCGTCCAGCGGGGCGTCCACGGCGAAGCCGTGGTTGTGCGCGGTGATCTCGACCTTGCCGGTGGTGCGGTCCTGCACCGGCTGGTTGATGCCGCGGTGGCCGTACTTGAGCTTGTAGGTGCCGAAGCCCAGCGCCCGGCCGATGATCTGGTTGCCGAAGCAGATCCCGAACAGCGGGGTCTTCCGCTCCAGCACCGCCTTGATCACGGTGAGATCGACGGTGGCCGGGTCGCCCGGGCCGTTGGAGAGGAACACGCCGTCCGGGTTGACCGCGTAGACGTCCTCGACGGTGGCGTCGGCGGGCAGCACATGGACCTCGATGCCGCGCTCGGCCATCCGCTGCGGGGTCATCCCCTTGATGCCGAGGTCCAGCGCCGCGACGGTGAACCGCTTGGCGCCGATCGCCGGGACCACGTAGGCCTCGGTGGTGGAGACCTCGGCGTAGAGGCCGGCACCGACCATCTGCGGGGCCTGCCGGACCCGCTGCAGCAGGGTGGCGTCGTCGGCGAGGGCCTCTCCGGAGAAGATGCCGCAGCGCATCGCGCCGTTCTCGCGCAGGTGCCGGGTGAGCGCGCGGGTGTCGATCCCGCTGATGCCGACGATCCCCTGGTTGACCAGCTCCTCGTCCAACGAGCGCTGCGAGCGCCAGTTGGAGGGCAGCCGGGCGGGGTCGCGGACCACATAGCCGGCCACCCAGATCCGGGCGGACTCGCCGTCCTCGTCGTTGACGCCGGTGTTGCCGATCTGCGGGGCCGTCATGGTGACGATCTGGCGGTGGTACGAGGGGTCGGTCAGCGTCTCCTGGTAGCCGGTCATGCCGGTGTTGAAGACCGCCTCGCCGAAGGTCTCACCGATCGCGCCGTACGCCTGGCCGCGGAAGACCCGCCCGTCCTCCAGGACGTAGGCGGCCGGCTTCCTCTCGGTACGTGCGGTCATCATGCGCCTTCCTTGTGTTCACTCGCTGCGTGTTCACTCGCTGCGTGTTCGTTTGAGAGGTCGCCGGTCACCTTGGCGTGGGCCCGCAGCAGGACCTCGACCGCGGTGACCCAGCTCTCGTGCTCGTCGGGGTTGTCGGCCCTGACCCCGGTGTCCAGCAGCTTGTCCCCGTGCTCCCAGGTCACCACCAGCAGGCCGCCGTCGGGGACGACCTTGCCGGCGATACCCCGGTCGGTACGGGCGCCGCGCAGCGCGGTGATCGGGACGAAGAAGCTGGTCGAGGCCGGGCGGACGACGTTCAGGCCCTCGGCGCTCAGGGTCAGCTCGACCAGGCTGCGGTCGCCCAGCCGGTGCGCGACGATCCGGTCCAGCCAGTCGCCCGCGGTGGTGCTGCCGAAGTAGCGGCCCTCGAGCTCCAGGATCGGCGCGGTGCCGCGCTTGGGCGCGACCGGCAGCGGCGGGATCCCCGACTGCTGGGTCCTGCGCCAGAGCCAGCCCTGGCGCATCAGCCAGTAGATCAGCGCGATGAGCACCAGCAGCCCGACGATCCAGCCGATCAGATCGCCCACATGGGTGACCGGCGCGGAGTGCGGCGCCTCGGCGGCGAGCGGACTCGGGAGGCCCGAAAGGCTGGGAGGCTCATACCAGCTCCCCGCCCAGGACCGTGGCCCGGCCGCGGAGGAAGGTGGCGACCACGCGTCCGGGCAGGTCACGGCCACGGTAGGGGGTGTTCCGGCTGCGGCTGGCAAAGGTGTCGGGGTTCACCGTTCCACGGTACGCGGGGTCCACCAGGACCAGGTTCGCCGGTTCGTCCACCGAGACGGGACGGCCGTGGCCGACCAGTCCGCCGATGGCGGCCGGGCGGTAGGACATCCGGTCGGCGACCTCGGCCCAGCCGATCAGCCCGGTGTCGACCATGGTCTGCTGCACCACCGAGAGCGCGGTCTCCAGCCCGACCATGCCCATGGCCGCGGCGGCCCACTCGCAGTCCTTGTCCTCGGACGGGTGCGGGGCGTGGTCGGTGGCGACGGCGTCGATGGTGCCGTCGGCGAGGGCCTCGCGCAGGGCGAGCACGTCCGCCTCGGTGCGCAGCGGCGGGTTGACCTTGTAGACCGGGTCGTAGGAGCGGACCAGTTCGTCGGTCAGCAGCAGGTGGTGCGGGGTGACCTCGGCGGTGACGTCCCAGCCCTTGGACTTGGCCCAGCGGATGATCTCCACCGAGCCCGCCGTGGAGACATGGCAGACATGCAGCCGGGAGCCGACATGGGCGGCCAGCAGCACATCGCGGGCGATGATCGACTCCTCGGCGACGGCCGGCCAGCCGATCAGGCCCAGCTCGCCGGAGACCGCGCCCTCGTTCATCTGCGCGCCCTCGGTGAGCCGGGGCTCCTGGGCGTGCTGGGCGATGACCCCGCCGAAGGCCTTCACGTACTCCAGCGCGCGGCGCATGATCACCGCGTCGTCCACGCACTTGCCGTCGTCGGAGAAGACCCGGACCGAGGCGGCGGAGTCGGCCATGGTGCCCAGCTCGGCGAGCTGCTTGCCCTCCAGGCCGATGGTGACCGCGCCGACCGGCTGCACGTCGCAGTAGCCGGACTCCCTGCCGAGCCGCCAGACCTGCTCGACCACCCCGGCCGTGTCGGCCACCGGGAAGGTGTTGGCCATGGCGTGGACGGCGGTGAAGCCGCCCTTGGCGGCGGCGCGGGTGCCGGTGTGGACGGTCTCGGCGTCCTCGCGGCCGGGCTCGCGCAGATGGGTGTGCAGGTCGACCAGGCCGGGCAGGGCGATCAGGCCCTCGGCCTCGACCACGGTGTCGCCCTCGGCCGGCTCCAGCGCGGCGCCGATCTCGGCGATCACGCCGTCCTTGAGGCGCAGGTCCTGCGGCTCCCCGCCGAGGACGCGGGCGTTCTTGATCAGGTAGCTGGTCACTTGCTGTGCTCCTCAAGGGGACGTGCAGGGGAAAGCGCCGGCTCGGAGCCGCCGAGCAGGAGGTAGAGGACGGCCATCCGGATGCTGACGCCGTTGGTGACCTGCTCCACGATGGTGGAGCGGGCCGAGTCGGCGATCTCGGAGGCGATCTCCATCCCGCGGACCATCGGGCCCGGGTGCATCACGATGGCGTGGTCCGGCAGGGTCGCGGCGCGCTTGGCGTCGAGGCCGTAGCGGAGCGAGTACTCGCGCTGGGTGGGGAAGAAGGCGGCGTTCATCCGCTCGCGCTGGACCCGGAGCATCATCACCGCGTCGCTCTTGGGGAGCACCGCGTCCAGGTCGTAGGAGAGGGCGCAGGGCCAGGTCTCGATGCCGAACGGGACCAGGGTCGGCGGGGCGACCAGGGTGACCTCGGCGCCCAGGGTGTGCAGCAGCCGGACGTTGGAGCGGGCCACCCTGCTGTGCAGCACGTCGCCGACGATGGTGATCCTGCGCCCGGCGAGGTCCCGGCCGAGGCCCGGGTTGAGGTGCCGGCGCATGGTGAAGGCGTCCAGCAGGGCCTGGGTGGGGTGCTCATGGGTGCCGTCGCCGGCGTTGACCACGCTGCCGTGCAGCCAGTCGGACTCGGCCAGCCGCTGCGGGGCGCCGGAGGCGCCGTGCCGGATGACCACCGCGTCCGCGCCCATCGCCTGGAGCGTCAGCGCGGTGTCCTTGAGGGTCTCGCCCTTGGAGACCGAGGAGCCCTTGGCCGAGAAGTTGATCACGTCGGCGGAGAGCCGCTTCTCGGCCACCTCGAAGGAGGTGCGGGTCCTGGTCGAGTCCTCGAAGAAGAGGTTGACCACGGTGCGCCCGCGCAGGGTCGGCAGCTTCTTGACGGCGCGGGTGGAGACCTGGGCCATCTCCTCGGCAGTGTCCAGGATCAGCAGCGCGTCGTCGCGGGTCAGGTCGGCGGTGGAGATCAGGTGTCGCTTCACTGGGCGCTCCCGTTCGAGTCCTCGTTCTGGCCGCTGTCGTTCTGGCCGAGCAGGACGGCGTCCTGGCCGTCTATCTCGGCCAGCTTCACCTTGACCGCCTCGCGCAGCGAGGTGGGCAGGTTCTTGCCCACGTAGTCGGCGCGGATCGGCAGCTCGCGGTGGCCCCGGTCGACCAGGACGGCGAGCTGGACCGCCCGCGGCCGGCCGAGGTCGCCCAGGGCGTCCAGCGCGGCCCGGACGGTGCGGCCGGAGAAGAGCACGTCGTCGACCAGGACCACGAGCTTGCCGTCCAGGCCGCCGGGCGGGATCTCGGTGTGCTCCAGGGCGCGGGCCGGCTTCAGCCTCAGGTCGTCCCGGTACATGGTGATGTCCAGGGTGCCGAAGGGGATGTCCCGGCCTGCGATCTTGGCCAGCCTGCTCTGCAGGCGGCGGGCGAGCAGGATGCCGCGGGTGGGGATGCCGAGCAGGACGACGTCCTCGGCGCCCTTGGCGCGTTCCACGATCTCGTGGGCGATACGGGTCAGTGAACGGGCGATGTCGCTCTCGTCCAGGACCTGGCGGGAGCCGCCGGGGGTGCTGTCGCGCTGGGTACGGTCTGTTGCGGTCATGCCGAAGCCGACCTCCTTCCCCGCCTCACTGGACGGGCCTTAAAGGATGTCTGTGGAGTGTGCTGGTCACCGGCCCCGTTCGGGTCAGTGGCCGCCGTCCACCCTATCAGGACGCCGTCGGGCGGATCATGCCGCCCGGGGCGTCGCACGACTGCCCCATTCAGCTTGACGAAGTCATATCACTCTGCGTAACCTCACAGTGAGTTACGGCCGGGCGACGGATGTCCATCCTCCGCACCGTCTCAGGGCAAGAACAGGGCCAGTACAGATTTTCGTACAGCGCACTCAGAGCGTCACGCCACATCACGTCCGGGGAGACCATTTGTCCAGCGACTACGCGAAGCAGCTCGGCGGCAAGCTGCGGGCGATCCGCACCCAGCAGGGGCTTTCCCTGCACGGCGTCGAGGAGAAGTCACAGGGCCGCTGGAAGGCCGTGGTCGTCGGCTCCTACGAGCGCGGCGACCGTGCGGTGACCGTGCAGAGACTCGCCGAACTGGCCGAGTTCTACGGGGTCCCGGTGCAGGAACTGCTGCCCGGCAGCACCCCCGGCGGGGCGGCCGAGCCGCCGCCGCGCCTGGTGCTCGACCTGGAGCGGCTGTCCCAGGTCCCGTCCGAGAAGGCAGGACCGCTGCAGCGCTATGCGGCGACCATCCAGAGCCAGCGCGGCGACTACAACGGCAAGGTGCTCTCGATCCGCCAGGACGACCTGCGGACCCTCGCAGTGATCTACGACCAGCCCGCCTCGCTGCTGGTGGACCAGCTGATCAGCTGGGGCGTGCTCGACCCGGACGCGCGCCGTGCGGTGCGCGAGGACGACTCGGTCTGACCGAGCTGCAGAAACGTCACAGCAGTGGCCCGTCCCCGCGGTGGGGGCGGGCCACTGCCGCGCTCAGCGCCCCTCGGTCCTCACAACTCCTCGGCCGGCAGCGGGCGGAGCCGGCCGAGATGGGCCCGGAGCAGTCGCCGGGTGCCGTCGAGGTCGCGGGCGAGCATCAGGTCGAGCAGCTGCTCGTGCTCCTCGGCCGAGGCGACCAGACGGCCCGCCGCGGCCAGCGCGGCCAGGCCCAACAGCCGTGAGCGCTTCCGGAGTTCGCCCACCGTGCCGACCAGGTGCCGGTTGCCGGCGAGCGAGAGCAGGGCCAGGTGGAAGCGGCGGTCGGCCTCGGCGCAGCCGGTGAGGTCCCCGGCCTTGGCCGCCTCGACGATCTCCCTTGCCAGCGGCCGCAGTTGCTCCAGCTCGGCCCGGTCGGCGCGGCGGGCCACCTCGACCGTGGCCGGGATCTCGATCAGCGCCCGGATCTCGGTGAAGTCGTCCAGGTCCTGCTCGGTGACGGCGACCACCCGGAAGCCCTTGTTGCGGACGGTCTCGACCAGGCCCTCCTTGGCCAGGTCCAGCATCGCCTCACGGACCGGTGTGGCGGAGACGCCGAACTCCGCGGCGAGGACCGGGGCGGAGTAGACCGTGCCCGGCCGCAGCTCGCCGACCACCAGCGCGGCCCGCAGCGCCTGGGTGACCTGCTCCCGGAGGCTGCGGCGTTCCGGCACGAGCGGGGGACGGGGCGTCCCGGGCGGCTCGGGGTTCATGGCGACCTCCTCCTGCGGACCGCCGACTCAGCGGCGGTCGAGACGTCGCCCGGCGCGGGAGGAGATTCCGCCGAGCAGGCCGAGCGGAGCCTTGCGCGCGGCGGCCACCACCGCCTTGTAGCGGCGCGAGGGGACGCTGACCGTGCGGCCCCTGGCCAGGTCCCGCAGCGCCTCGTCGACGACCTGCTCCGCCGACAGCCACATCCAGCCGTTCAGGTCCGACATGTCGAGCCCGGCCCGCTGGTGGAACTCGGTGTGGGTGAAGCCGGGGCACAGCGCCAGCAGCCGCACCCCGGTCCCGACCAGGTCGCGGGCCGCGCCCTGGGTGAACTGGACCACCCAGGCCTTGCTGGCCCCGTACGTCCCGCGCGGCACGAACGCGGCCACCGAGGCCACGTTGATCACATAGCCGCGCCCGCGCTCCCGCATCCCCGGCACGGCCGCCGTGGTGAGCCGCAGCACCGCCTCGATGTGGAGCTTGACCATGGTCAGCTCCTCCGCCAGCGGCACCTTGAGGAAGCCGTCCCTGAAGCCGATCCCGGCGTTGTTGACCAGCAGGTCGACCGGCCGCTCCGGATCCGTCAACCGGGCCTCCACCGCGGCGATCCCGGCGTCGGTGGCCAGGTCGGCCGACAGGACCTCCGCGCCGACGCCGAACTCCTCGGCCAGCGCGGCGGCGGTGTCGGCCAGCCGGTCCGCGTCCCTGGCGACGAGGACGAGGTCGAGGCCGTCCTGGGCGAGGCGACGGGCGAAGGCCGCGCCGATTCCGGCGGTCGCGCCGGTGATGAGTGCTGTGGGCATACCGCGACCCTACCCACCCCCGGCGGCCCGGCCGCTGCCGCCACCCCCGGCGCCACCCGGGCCGGCCTCGCCGGTTGCGTCGGCCACGTCGGCTACGACACCAGGGCGGTGAGCTTGCGCAGCGACTCGTTGAGGCGGTGGTGGTGGCGTCCTTGACCCGGGCCGCCATCATGTTGACGGCCGCGCCCTTGAACTCGCTCTCCACCGTCACCAGCGTCCCCTCGCCGTCCTCGGCCAGCACGTAGTGCTGCATCAGGGTGATCCCCATCGGGCCCTTGCCCGCCAGCTTCCAGGACCGCCCGGGCTCCAGTTCGGTGACCGTCCAGGCCGCCTCCGAGGGCATCCCCATCAGCGTCATCTTCTCGCTGAACTCATTGCCGACCGCCAGTGCCGCGGGCGCCCCGCCCGGGAACGCGGTGTGGATGGTGTTCCACTCACCGAAGCGGTCGAAGTCGCTGATGATCGCCCAGACCTTGTCGACGGGCGCGGGCACGGACACGCTGACTGATACCTCGGGCATGACGTCTCCTCCACGGTCCGGCCACGGGGCAGCCGCACGGCGCGGCCGTACGGTCACCGGTCCGGTGAGGCTAACCAGAATCTGACGAACCATCAAGAAACTTGACGGGTACGGGCGAGATAGAGATGCGTGGCCGTTTCCAGCTCGAACGAACCGCCCTGGGCGCCGACCGTCCGGGCGATGTCGGCCAGCAGCGCGTCGCGTTGGCCGTCCGGGAGCATCCGGTACGGGGAGAGCGATGCCAGCAGGTCGAGGTAGCGGTCCGTGCTGAACGTGTGGCGGGAGTCGTAGCGCCGGGTCTCGGCGTCGACGTAGCGGTCGTCGGCCAGGATGTCGGTCAGCGGCCAGGAGTTCACCGCCGCGGTCTCGTCCGCTCCCAGCGTGGCCGGGACCAGCGCGGCGGCGTCATGGCGGCCGTGCGCGGCGGTCAGCGCGGAGCGCAGCTCCGTGTCGCGGATGCTGAACCGGTTCCAGAACAGGGCGATCGCCGCTCCCGGGCGCAGCGCCTCGACGGCGAGGGTCCACCGGGTGGCGGGGTCGACCCAGTGCCAGGCCTGGGCGCTGAACAAGAGGCCGAACCGCGCGGCGGGGGGACGCCACTGCTCGAAGCCGGACACCACCACGGCCGTGCGCGGGTGGGGCGCGCAGGCCTGGGCCAGCACGGCGGCCATCCGGGCGTCCGGCTCCAGGCAGGTCAGCTCGAGCTCCCGTGCGGCGAAGGCGGTGCTGGCCTTGCCGGTGCCCGCGCCGACCTCCAGCACCGGCGCGTCGCCGAGCCGCGCGTAGTCGAGCACCTCGTCCACCAGGGCCTCCGGATATCCCGGCCTGGCCGCCTCATAGGCGTCCGCCACCTCACCGAACACCCCGCGCTGCTCGCGTATCCCGGTCATCCTCACCCCTAAGCTCGCTGGAACCGCCACACTATCGACCGCGTTCCGCCAGTGATCAACCAGGGAAGGCCACCGACCGTGCAGCTCACCGACGCCGACCGTCGCGCCCGTCTCGCCGCCCGCCATCTGCTCGGACCCGACGCGCGGGCCGCCACGCCCGAGCAGGTGGCCGACACCCTGGTCGGGCTGCACGGCACCGACCCGGCCACGGTGTTCCTGGCCGTCGCCGCCCGGATGGCCGGGGCCACCCCGGCCGCCCTGGAGCAGGCGCTCTACCAGGAGGTGAGCCTGCTCCGGCTGCTCGCCATGCGCCGCACCATGTTCGTGGTCGGCCGGGAGCTGGCCGCGGTGGTGGACGCGTCCACGGCGCGCGCGGTCGCCGCCAAGGAGCGCAAGGGGTTGCTGGCGTTCCTTGCGGACGGCGGGGGCTGGGGCAGTGCATGGCTGGCGGCGGCGGAGCAGCAGGCCCTGGAGGTGCTTGCCGCGGGCACGCCGCTCACCGGCGCCGAGTTGAGCGCGGCGGTGCCCGCGCTGCGGGAACGGGTGGTGGTCGCCGCCGGGAAGCCCTACGAGGCCACGCAGACCGTCGCCAGCCGGGTGCTGCGGGTGCTCGCCGCCGAGAACCGGATCCGCAGGGACCGGCCGCGCGGCTCCTGGACCTCCAGCCAGTACCGCTGGGTCACTGGCGAGCCGTTCCCGCCACTGGCAGCCCCCGGGGCCCGGGCCGAGCTGGTCCGGCGCTGGCTGGCGACCTACGGTCCCGGCACCGAGGCCGACCTGGCCTGGTGGACCGGCTGGACCCTCGGCGACGTCCGAAAGGCGCTGCTGGCGGTGCAGGCTGAAAAGGTGCCGCTGGAGAACCAGGGCACCGGCTACGTCCTGCCCGGCGACACCGAGCCCGCACCGGAATCGGCCCCGTACGCGGCGCTGCTGCCGGCCCTGGACCCGACCGGGATGGGCTGGCGGCAGCGCGACTGGTACCTCCCGCCGCAGCACACCGCCGAGCTGTTCGACCGCACCGGCAATATCGGCCCGACCGTCTGGTGGGACGGCCGGATCGTCGGCGGCTGGGCCCAGCGCCCGAACGGCGAACTCGTCTGGCAGTTGCTGGACCAGGTGGGCGCGGACGCCGTGGCCGCCGTCGAGGCCGAGGCGGCGACGCTGACCGCGTTCATCGGCGAGGTACGGATCACCCCGCGCTTCCGCACCCCGCTGGAGCGCAAGCTGTCCAGCAGCTGACGCAGTATCAGAGCAGTCCTGCCAACTCCCCCCGCGAGGCCACCCCCAGCTTGGGATACGCCTTGTAGAGGTGGTAGCCGACGGTCCGTGAGCTGAGGAACAGCTGCGCGGCGATGTCCCGGTTGGACAGCCCCTGCGCCGCCAGCCGGACGATCTGCGCCTCCTGCGGGGTGAGCAGCGCCAGCGCTCCGGGCGGGCGCCCCTGGGACGGCGCGGTGGTCCCGGTCGCGCCCAGCTCGGTGCGGGCCCGCTCGGCCCAGGGGACGGCGCCCAGCTGCTCGAAGGCGTCCAGGGCGGCGCGCAGCGGGGCGCGGGCGTCGGTCCTGCGGCGCTCGCGGCGCAGCCACTCCCCGTACAGCAGTTCGGTGCGGGCCCGGTCCCAGGGGCGGTGCTGCTCGCCGTGCAGTTTTAGCGCGGCCAGGAACTGCCGCTCCGCGCCCGCGTCCGCGCTGAGCAGCGCCTCGCAGCGGAGCACCAGCGCCGCCGTCCAGGGCTGCCCGCTGCGGCCGGCCCAGTCCCGGAAGTACCCGAAGGCCGCTTCCGCCCGCTCCGGCTGCCGCAGCCGGACCGCCGCCTCCAGCAGGTCGGGGACCGCCCGCAGGGCCCCGACATGGTGTCGCTGCGGGCCGTGGACCAGCGGTTCCAGCCGGGACAGGCACTCCTCGGCCCGGCCCTGGCCGAGGTCGAGCAGGCCCAGCGCCCACTGCGTCCAGGGGCGTCCGGCGGCCCCGGCCGCCAGGGCGTTCCCGGCGCTTTCCCTGGCCGCCGCCGTGTCGCCGCCGATCGCCGTCAGGTAGGCGAGGAAGCTGTGCATCTGGCTGGCCCACTGCCGCTGGCCGGTGTCCTCGGCCAGCCGCAGCGATTCGGTGGCATGGGCCAGCGCGTCCCCGGGCAGCCCGGTGAACAGCTCCCCCTCGGCCAGGAAGAACAGCAGCGTCGGCAGCGCCCCGACCGCGCCGCCCGCCCGGGCCTCGGCGACCAGTTCGCCGGCCAGCCGGACGGTCCCGGTGTCGTCGCCGAGGATCAGCGCCGCCCCGCAGACGGTGCCGAGGTCGACCGGCACGGCCGCACCGGCCGCCCGGGCCCGCGCGGCCACCTCGGCGACCGGCGCGGGCCCGGGCGCGTCGCCGTCGCCGTCCTGGCCGAGCAGCGCGCCGGTGACCTGCACCAGGTAGCCGACCAGCGGCGCGGCCCACTCCTCGGGGCCGGGGGCGAGCGCCGCCAGCCGGTTCCGGACCAGGCCGACCGGCTCCTCGCCGAGGTACCAGGCGGCGTGGAAGGCCTGGATCAGCACCCGCGCGGCATGCTCGGGCGCCGGTTCGGTGACCAGTTCGGCGGTGCGCAGCAGCAGGTCGAGCGCGCCCTGGTGGTCGCCGTGCCAGAACCGGGTGAGGCCCTGGACGAACAGCAGCTGGGCCAGGGTCAGCGGATCGGCCGGGCCCGGCTCAGCGGCGATCCGGCGCAGCGCCTGTTCGGCGAGCCCGGCGGCGCGGTCCAGCTCGCCGCCCTCGGCGGCGGCCTCGGCCGCGTAGGCGTGGCGGCGGGTGGCGTCCGCCGCGGCCGGGCTGAGCCGGGCGGCCCGCTCATAGGCGGCCGCGGCCCCGGTGTGACCGCCGCGCCGGGCGGCGTGCTCGGCGGTGCGCTCCAGCTCGGCGGCGAGCCGCTCGTCCGGTCCGGTGGCGGCCAGGGCGAGGTGCCAGACCCGGCGCCGGTCGTCGGTGAGCACCTCGGCGAGGGCCCGGTGGGTGGCCAGCCGCTGGACCAGCGGGGCCCGCTGCAGCACGGCGGCGCGCAGCAGCGGGTGCCGGAAGACCAGCCGGGTCCCGGCCTCGACCCGGACCAGCCCGGCCTCCTCGGCCGCCCGCAGATCCTCGGCCCCGCCGCCCAGCAGGGCCCCGGCCCGCAGCACCACGTCCAGCTCGCCGGTCTCCTCGGCCGCGGCGGCGAGCAGCAGCGACTGGGTGGCGGCCGGCAGCCGGGTGACCTGCCCGTGGTAGGCGAGCCGGAGCCGGCCGGTGACCGGCAGCGCCGCTGACGAGTCGTCACCGGCGCTGCCGGGAACGGTCGGCAGCTCGGTCAGGGCCAGCGGGTTGCCATGGGCCTCGCCAGGATCCGGCGCCGCCCGGGTCGGCCGAGCGCGGTGGTCGCGGCGAGCAGGGCCTCGGCGGCCGGGTCGGCCAGGGCACGCAGCCGCAGCTCCGGCAGACCGGGGGCGGCCCAGGAGCCCTCCCCGTCACGGGCGGCGAGCAGCAGCACCACGCCCTCGTGCTGGAACCGCCGCGCGGCCAGCAGCACCGCCTCGGTGGACTCCCGGTCCAGCCACTGGGCGTCGTCGACCACGCACAGCAGCGGCTGCTCCTCGGCGAGTTCGGCCAGCAGCGAGAGCACGGCCAGGCCCGCGAGCAGCCGGTCGCCGGGCCCCGCGCTGCCGGTCTCGGCCAGGCCGAAGGCACGTTCCAGCGAGCGCCGCTGCGGCGCGGGCAGCCCCGGCAGCCGGTCCAGGGCGGGCGCGAGCAGCAGCGAGAGGCCGGCGAAGGGCAGCTCCGCCTCGTACTGGACCCGGTGGTGCGCAGCACCCGGAAGCCGCTGCCGGCGGCCGTGGCGGCGGCGTGGTCGAGCAGCGCGGTCTTGCCGATCCCCGGCTCCCCGCGCAGCACCAGCGCCCCGCTGCGCCCCGGCCCGGCCGCGGCGGCCAGCAGGGCCTCGACGGCGGCCTGTTCGTCCTCGCGTCCGTACAGATGGGAAGGCACCACCGCACCCTACCGACCCACCCGGACGAACCCGCGCCCGGAAGTACCTAAGCACGACGGATTCCGCGATTCCCGTGCCCGCGTAGCTTTTTGACCTGCGGGGACAAGGAGTCCCCGACCGCAGCAGAGGAGCATCCGATGACCGACACCCGCACCCTCCAGGACCTTGCCGAGCGCTACATCGCCAGCTGGAACGAGACCGACCCGGCCGCCCGCCGGGCCCTGGTGGCGGAGCTCTGGGCCAAGGACGGCTGCTATAACCGACCCGCTGGTCGCCGCCGAGGGCCGGGACGCCGTGGACGCCACCCTGGCCGCGGTGCAGGCCCAGTTCGCCGGGCTGGTGTTCACCCTCGGCGGCCCGGTCGACGCCCACCACGACATCGCCCGCTTCACCTGGGAGCTGGGCCCGGCCGGCGGCGAGGCGCTGTTCGTCGGCTTCGACGTGCTGGTCGCCGACGCGGACGGGCGGATCAAAGAACGTGCACGGCTTCCTCGACCGGGTGCCCGCCGCCTGACGGTGCGCCACCCCCGCGTCCCTCCGCGCGGAGCTGCTCCCACAGCCCCGCGCGGAGCCCAGCATTGCAGCGGTATCCACCGCTACTTCGACGTCGGGTCAGTCCAGCGCGATCTCGTCCAGCGGGAAGCCCGGTGCCGCCTCGGCGCCCGGGAGGCAGACCGCGATCCAGGAGACGGCCGGCACCGACAGGTCGAGCAGCACGTCGGCGGCGTTGCGCGGGTGGAAGCCCCGGTCCACGGCGCCGCCGTCGAAGCCCCAGCCCCAGGCCACCGAGCCGCGCTGCTCGCACATCCCGGACAGCAGCGCCCCGCCCGGCAGTCCCAACGCGTAGCCGGTGCAGAGCAGCGAGCAGAACAGGTCCAGATCCGCGTCCTCGATCCGCAGCACCGCGCCGCCGGACCCGGCCCCGGCCCCGTCTTCGGGACCCGCCCCGGGACGCTCCAGCAGCAGGTCCGCCCAGGCCTCCACCGGGCTCTCGCCGGCCGGCTGCAGCGCGCAGACCAGCCGGAACCTGCCGGGCCCCGCCCCCAGCAGCATCCGCCGCAGGGTCTCCGCCCCGCGCTCGTAGGCCGCCCGCAGCGGCTCCTCGGGGAACACCCCGGTCGCCGCCGCCTCGGCGGTCTCCGCGAGCATCCGCTCCAGCCTGCGGTGGACGAGTCCGCGCCGCCGGGCCCGGACCAGCCGGCCCAGGAACTCGTCCAGCGGCTCGTCCTCGTAGCAGACCCATTCGACGTCGGCGTCCGGGTCGGCGGTGTACGCGGTGTGGCTCTGCGGGTCGGCCAGCGACAGGCCCCGGCGCTCGCAGTACTCGACCAGGTCGCCGGGGTGGAAGGCGCGGCCCCTGACCGTGCCGCCGGACTGCCGGATCCGCTGGATCAGCCCCTCCATGTCGTGCAGGTAGACCGCGAAGGAGGTGTACTCGGTGCCGCCGTCGCGGCGCAGCTCCTCGAAGTCCTCGCGGCTGGTGATGATGCCGATCAACCGGGGCCCGGGCGCGGCCTCCGGTGCGCACGGCCGGGAGCGGGGCTCGGCGGCGCGGCGGGACGTGCCGGGGCAGGAGGCGGGCGCGGCGGTCCTGGCGGTCGGACGGGTGCGGGCGTGCCTGGCGGCCATGGAGGCTCCTCGGGGCGGTGCGGGTACGTCACTGCCGTCCTCCCCCGCCCCGTCCGCCGCAAGCGCACGCTGTGTCACAGAACTGTCACCATGGGTGATCACACCCGATCGACGAAAGGCCCGGTGCGCTCCCCGCGGGGAGCGCACCGGGCCTTCTGGGGTGCCTTCGTCAGTCGCGGGTGGCGCGCAGCGAGGGCTTGAGGTCCAGGAGCCGGGCCAGCAGACCGTTGACGAACGCCGGGGAGTCGTCGGTGGAGAACTCCTTGGCGATCTGGACCGCCTCGTCCAGGACGACGGCGTCGGGGACGCTGTCCACCCAGATCAGCTCGTACGCGCCAAGGCGCAGCACATTGCGGTCCACGATGGGCATCCGGTCCAGCGTCCAGCCCACCGCGTAGGTGGAGAGCAGGTCGTCGATCCGGGCGGCGTACTGGGTGTAGCCCTCGACCAGCTCCATCGTGTACTCGCTGACCTGCGGCGTGCCCTCGTCCGGGGTCCGGGCGCGGCGCACCCAGTCAGCGAGGACGGACTGCGGGGCGACGCCCCGGTGGTCCGCCTCGAAGAGGATCTGGAAGGCGCGCGTGCGGGCCTTGTTGCGTGCGGTGGACACGGTTAGCTGTTCACCCGGCCGAGGTAGTCGCCGGTGCGGGTGTCGACCTTGATCTTCTCACCGGTGGTGATGAACAGCGGGACGCCGATCTCGTGGCCGGTCTCCAGGCGGGCGGGCTTGGTGCCGCCGGTGGAGCGGTCGCCCTGGACGCCGGGCTCGGTGTACTCGATGACCAGCTCGACCGAGGTCGGCAGCTCGACGTACAGCGGCGAGCCCTCGTACATCGCGACGGTGGCCTCGAAGCCCTCGAGCAGGTAGTTGGCGTTGTCGCCGAGCACCGTACGGGTGATGTTGATCTGCTCGTAGGTGTCCAGGTCCATGAAGACGAAGTCCTCACCGTCCTTGTACGAGAACTGCATCCCGCGCTTGTCGACGCTGGCCGTCTCGACCTTCACGCCGGCGTTGAAGGTCTTGTCGACGACCTTGCCGGACAGCACGTGCTTCAGCTTGGTACGCACGAAGGCCGGGCCCTTGCCGGGCTTGACGTGCTGGAACTCGACGACGGACCAGAGCTGGCCATTGTCGAGCTTGAGCACCATGCCGTTCTTGAGGTCGTTGGTGGAAGCCACGGTCGCACTAACTCCTGTGATATATCGCTGTCTGTCAAGGAACGGATCGATCCCAGCACCAAGAAAACGGTGTCCGCGGACCCCCGGGGGGTCACAGGGCGAGGAGCTCCTTGGTGGTGATGGTGAGCAGCTCGGGGCCACCGTCCGCGGACGGTCGCACGACGAGCGTGTCCTCGATCCGGACCCCGCCCCTGCCCGGGATGTACACCCCGACGCCGACGGTTACCGGCACACGATTGTCAAGCTTACCCAACTCCTGGGGACCGAGATGCGGCTGCTCCCCGATCTCGAGCCCGACGCCCCCTCCCACCCCCTCCGCGGCCCCGGTTTCCCGGTCCTGCGGACCGTCGATTCCGGCCGCGTCGAGGACCCGCCGGGCGGCCCGGTCGGCCTCGTCGCAGCCGCTGCCGACGGCCAGCGACTCCCGGGCGGCCCGCTGCGCGTCGAAGACCCGGCGGTGCAGCTCCGCCTGCCAGTCGGCCGGGCTCAGGCCGACCACGAAGGTACGGGTCACCGCGGTCCGGTAGCCCCGGTAGCAGGCGCCCAGGGCCACCGTGAGGAACTCCCCGTCCTCGACCCTGCGGTCGCCGGGGACGTGCCAGGCCAGGCCCGAGTGGTCGCCCGCGCCGACCCGGGCCGGGAAGGCGGCGCCGTCCGCGCCGTGGTCGATCATGCGGCGCTCCAGCTCCATCGCCAGGTGCCGCTCGGTGCGGCCGACCATGATCGACTCCAGCAGCTCGCCCAGCGCCTGGTCGGCGATCTCCCCGGCGATCCGCAGAAAGCCGATCTCGCCCTCGTCCTTGACCGTGCGCAGCTGCTCCACCGCCGGGCCCAGATCCTGGAGCGGCCCGCCGCCGGCCGCCGCGGCGACGGCCCGGTGCCGGGTGACGGTGAGGTCGTGCTCCTCCACCCCGAGAACGCGACCAGTGGCGCGGGCGGTGCTGCGGGCGGCCGGCGCCTCGGCCAGCACCACCGCCGGGTCCTCGCCGGCCGGGACCGGGACGCAGTCGAGCCCGCCGTCGGAGTCCGCGGCGCGCACCGGGACCGGCGGCGCGACCAGCGCGGCGTCCCGGGTCAGCAGCAGCGCCTGCGCCTCCGGCGCCCCGGTCAGCCAGCGGACGTTGGCGGGGCGGGTGACCAGGGCGGCGTCAAGACCGGCGGCGCTGCACCGCGCGCGGAGCCGGGTCGCGGCGTTCTGCGTGGACTTCGGCCATGCTCCGAGCGTAGGTACGCCCGGCCGAAGCCGCCGCTCGGCACGCTCCTACGGAGTAGAGGTCGCTACCAGGGCTGCGGCTGGGCCAGGCTGCGGGCGACGACCTGGTCCAGCGCGGCTGCGGTGCCGGGCACGTCCAGTCGGGAGTTGTCGATGATGGTCAGCCCGGAGCCGTACCAGCCGGCCATCCGGCCGTGGATCCGGGCCACCTCCTCGTCGGCGAGGCGGCGGACGCCGGAGCGCTCGGCGTTGCGGGCCAGCACCACGTCCAGGCCCGGCAGCAGCACCACCGGGAGCAGGGCGGGGCCGACATGGCGCTTCCAGCCGCCGAGGCCGATCGCCGGGCGGTCCGGGAAGACGGCGTCGTCGATGATGCAGGAGATGCTGTTGGCGAGGTAGTTCCTGGCCGCGAAGCCGCAGGTCCGGCGGGCCAGCCGGTACTGCGCCTCGGAGTGCTCGTTCCAGCCCGACTGGGGGTTGGCGAAGCCGGCGCGGACCCATTCGCGGACGTCGTCCAGGCTGATGTGCGCGGTGGGGGTGCCCCGGTGGTCGGCCCAGTAGCGGGCGACCGAGGTCTTGCCCGCGCCGGCCGGGCCGATCAGCAGCACCGCGACCGGGCCCAGCGGCTGGGGGTGCGGCTGCGCCATGCCCGGCGGCGGCGCGTCGGGCATGGCGAAGTGCCCGGTGGCGGCGCTCTCCGGGACGGCGCGCAGCTGCAGGGTGGCCCGGGGCGGCCCCGGCGTGGGCTCGGGCAGGCTGCCCTGGTAGTGGCCCTCGCTCACCGTGCCCACCTCCTGCTTCCGTCGACCCTGTTGCCTGGGCCGACGATATCGTGCCGCTGCCCTGTCGACGAAGAACGCCTACCCCGGGTTCCCGGCCGCAGCGCCGGGCGCCCTCAGACCAGCGCGCGCAGGGCCAACTCGTAGGAGCCGATGCCGAATCCGGCGATGGTGCCGGAGGCGACCGCGGAGATCACCGAGGTGTGCCGGAACTCCTCGCGGGTGTGCGGATTGGAGATGTGCACCTCGATCAGCGGCGCGGTGCGCTGCGAGGCGGCGTCCCGCATCCCGTACGAGTAGTGGGTGAACGCGCCGGGGTTGATCACCACCGGCAGCTTTCCGTCGGCGGCCTCGTGCAGCCAGCGGATCATCTCCCCCTCGTCGTTGGTCTCGCGGACCTCGACCGCCAGGCCCAGCTCCTTGCCGAGCGCGGTGCAGCGCTCGACCAGCCCGGCGTAGGAGGTGGAGCCGTAGACGTCGGGCTCGCGGCTGCCCAGCCGGCCCAGGTTGGGGCCGTTCAGCACCAGCACCCGCTGCGGCTCGCTCACTCGCCGGCCTCCCTGGCGACCTCGACGTAGGCGGCGACCAGCAGGGTCGGGTCGGGGGCCTCCAGCACGGTGGGCTTGGCCAGGCCGTCCAGGACGATGAAGCGCAGCATGTCCGCGCGGGACTTCTTGTCCAGCTTCATCGTTTCCAGCAGCTTGGGCCAGGCCTCGGCCTGGTAGGTCAGCGGCAGTCCGACCGAGGCCAGCACCGCGCGGTGCCGGTCGGCCGTGGCGTCGTCCAACCGCCCGGCCAGCCGCCCGAGTTCGGCGGCGAAGACCATGCCCACGCTGACCGCGGCGCCGTGCCGCCACTTGTAGCGCTCATTGCGCTCGATGGCATGGGCCAGGGTGTGGCCGTAGTTGAGGATCTCCCGGCGGCCGGACTCCTTGAGGTCGCCGGAGACCACCTCGGCCTTGACCTTGATGGAGCGCTCGATCAGCTCGGCGGTGTGCGGGCCGGTCGGGCTGGTGGCGGCCTGCGGGTCGGACTCGACCAGGTCCAGGATCACCGGGTCGGCGATGAAGCCGGTCTTGATCACCTCGGCCAGGCCGCTGATGTAGTCGTGCCGGGGCAGCGACTCCAGGGTGGCCAGGTCGGCCAGCACCCCGGCCGGCGGGTGGAAGGCCCCGACCAGGTTCTTGCCCTCGGCGATGTTGATGCCGGTCTTGCCGCCGACGGCCGCGTCCACCATGCCCAGCAGCGTGGTCGGCATGGCGATCCAGCGGATTGCCGCGCAGCCAGGACGCGGCCACGAAGCCGGCCAGGTCGGTGGTCGCGCCGCCGCCGACCGCGACGATCACATCGGTGCGGGTGAAGCCGGTCTGCGCCAGCACGGACCAGCAGTAGGCGGCCACCGTCGCGGTCTTGGCCTCCTCGGCGTTGGGCACCTGCAGCGCGATGGCCTGGTAGCCCTGCGCCTTGAGGTCGTCGGTGATCGCCTCGCCGGTCGCGGCCAGCGCCTCGGGGTGGATCACCGCCACCCGCTGCGCGGAGGTGCCGATCAGCGCGGGCAGCTCGCCGAGCAGCTGGTGGCCCAGCAGCACGTCGTAGGGAGCGGTGCCTGCTGTACCGCCGACCCGGATCCTCGTGGTGCGGTGATTCTCCGTCATGCCTTCTCCAGCTCAAGGGCGTTGAGGACGGCCTCGGCGACCTGATCGGGCGTCAGCCCGTCGGTGCCGACCACGGCGCGGGCGACCTCGGTGTACAGGGGACGGCGCTGCGCCATCAGCTCGCGCCAGCGGGCCCGGGGGTTGCCGATCAGCAGCGGACGCGGGGCGTCCAGGCCGACCCGCTTCACCGCGTCGTGCAGGGTGACCTCAAGGAACACCACGGCGTGGCCGGCCAGCAGGGCCCGGGTCTGCTCGCGCAGCACCGCGCCGCCGCCGAGCGACAGCACCCCCTCGTGCTCGCGCAGGGCGGCGCGGACCGCCTCCGCCTCCAGCTCGCGGAAGTGGGTCTCGCCCTCGTCGACGAAGATGTCGGCGATCGGCTTGCCGGAGAGGGCGACGATGTCACTGTCGGTGTCGCGGAGCCCCACCCCGAGCCGGGCCGCCAGCACCGCGCCGACGGTGGACTTGCCGCAGCCGGGCGGGCCGACCAGCACCACCAGCGGGCCGGTCCTGGCCGGGCTCACCGGACCACCAGGTGGTCGAGGTAGCCCTGGACGTTGCGCCGGGTCTCGCTGACGTTGTCGCCGCCGAACTTCTCGCAGACCGCGTCGGCCAGCACCAGCGCGACCATCGCCTCGGCGACGATCCCGGCCGCCGGGACGGCGCAGACGTCGGAGCGCTGGTGGTGCGCCTTGGCGACCTCCCCGGTCCGCACGTCGATGGTGGCCAGGGCGCGCGGGACGGTGGCGATGGGCTTCATCGCGGCCCGGACCCGGAGCAGCTCACCGGTGGAGAGGCCGCCCTCGGTGCCGCCGGAGCGCCCGGAGGTGCGGCGCACGCCGTTCTCACCGGGGACGATCTCGTCGTGGGCCTGCGAGCCGGGGACCCGGGCCAGCTCGAAGCCGTCGCCGACCTCGACGCCCTTGATCGCCTGGATGCCCATCAGCGCCGCGGCGAGGCGGGCGTCAAGCCGGCGGTCCCAGTGCACGTGCGAGCCGAGGCCGACCGGGACGCCGTAGGCGAGCACCTCGACCACGCCGCCCAGGGTGTCGCCGTCCTTGTGGGCCTGGTCGATCTCGGCGACCATCCGCTTCGCGGCGTCGGCGTCCAGGCAGCGCACCGGGTCCTCGTCGAGCCGGGCCTCGTCGGCGGGGACCGGGATCACCCCGGCCGGGGCCTTGGCGCCGCCCAGCTCGACCACATGGGAGACCAGCTCGATGCCGCAGGTCTCCTTGAGGTAGGAGCGGGCGACGGCGCCGAGGGCGACCCGGGCCGCGGTCTCCCGGGCGCTGGCGCGCTCCAGGATCGGCCGGGCCTCGTCCAGCGAGTACTTCTGCATCCCGGCCAGGTCGGCGTGGCCGGGGCGGGGCCGGGTGAGGGCCTCGTTGCGGCCGAGGCCGGCCAGGATCTCCGGGTCGACCGGGTCGGCCGACATCACCTGCTCCCACTTGGGCCACTCGGTGTTGCCGACCATGATCGCGACCGGGCTGCCCATGGTCAGGCCGTGCCGGACCCCGCCGAGGAAGGTGACCTGGTCCTGCTCGAACTTCATCCGGGCACCCCGGCCGTAGCCGAGCCGACGACGCGCCAGCGCCTCCGCGACCGCTGCGGAGGTGATCGGGACGCCGGCCGGGAGGCCCTCCAGCGTCGCCACGAGTGCGGGGCCGTGCGACTCCCCCGCCGTCAACCAGCGCAAGGTACCCAACGGTGCTCCTCAAGATTCCGGACGTAGGTCGCCTTGATCCTCCCACGCCGGGCACCGGAGTTGGGAACCGGTCCACGGGACGGACGCCCGCCGGGGCAGTTCGGATCAGCCCGCCAGGGCCGCCTCGCCCGCGGCGCGCATGGCGGCCAGCGGGCCCGGGGTGATGCCGGTGAACAGCTGGCACTGCAGCAGCGCCTGGTGCACCAGCAGGTCGAGCCCGCCCAGCACGGTGCCGCCGCGCCGGGCCCAGGCGGCGGCGAGCACGGTCGGCCAGGGGTGGTAGAGCACGTCGAACAGCGCCCCCGGCGACTGCGGCACCGCGTCCGCCAGGTGGTCGGTGGCCCCGACCGTGGTGGTGGAGACGGTCAGCGGGGTGCGGAAGGCCTCGGCCGCGCGCTCCCAGGGGGCGGTGGCCACCTTGACGCCGATCCGCTCGCCCAGGTCGCGCATCTGCGCGGCCCGCTCCGGGCTGCGGACATAGGCGGTGATCTCCCCGGTGCAGACCTGCCCCAGCGCGGCCAGCGCCGAGGAGGCGGTGGCGCCGGCGCCCAGCACCGCGGCGCTGTCCACCGTGTCCACCCCGCGCTCGCGCAGCGCGGCGACCAGCCCGGGGACGTCGGTGTTCGCGCCGGTCCTGCGGCCGTCCGGGTGGAACAGCACGGTGTTGACCGCGTCCACCGCCAGGGCGGTGTCGCTGACCTGGTCCAGCAGCGGGATCACCACCCGCTTCAGCGGCATGGTCAGCGAGAGCCCGGCCCAGCCCTCGCCCGGGACGTCCAGCTCCTTGAGGAAGCCGGCCATCCCGGACTCGGCCACCTCGAACCTGTCGTAGCGCCACTCGGTCAGCCCCAGCGCCGCGTACGCCGACCGGTGCAGCACCGGGGAGAGCGAGTGGGCGATGGGCGAGCCCAGGACCGCCGCGCGCATCAGGTGCACGCTCCGGCGACCGGGTCGAAGCCCTGGTGGTGCGCGGTGCAGTACTGCTTCACATAGACCTTGAACTGGTCGAAGGTCTGGGTGAAGCGGGTGTCGGTGGGCGACAGCGCGATGAAGTACGCCCAGTTCCCGGGGGTCGGACTGAGCACCGCCTGGATCGCCGCGTCACCGGGGTTGCTGATCGGGCCGGGCGGCAGCCCCTTGTTCACATAGGTGTTGTAGCCGCCCGCGCTGTCGTTGTTCTTCTGGGCGTTGGTGAAGTGGGTGCTCTTCAGCGCGTACTGCAGCGTGGTGTCGAGCTGCAGCTTGCCCTGGGTGTCGTCGGTGTTCAGCCGGTTGTAGAGGACCCGGGCGATCTGGCCGAAGTCCTTCGAGTTGTTGCCCTCCGCCTGCAGGATGCTCGCCTCGATCAGCACCTGGTAGCCGGAACTGAGCTTGACCGCGGACGCCCCGGAGTCCATGCCGAGCGAGTCGAACTTGGCGGTCGCGGTGGCCACCATCTCCTTCAGCAGGTCGTCCGCCGTCATGCCCTTGGGCACCGAGTAGCGGGCCGGATAGAGGAAGCCCTCGATATTGCCGTGGGCGAAGGCGGGCAGGCCCAGCTTGGCCACGTCGGCCTTGGCCGCGGCCGCGGCGGCGCCCTTGGGCAGGCCCAGCTTGGCGTCGATCAGCGGGTAGATCTTGGCGGCCTGCAGGCCCTCCGGGACGATCAGCGCGTCGCCGCCGTTGGCCTTCACCAGGAAGGCCACCGCGTTGGCCGCGGACATCTTGGTCGGCATGCTGTAGGCCCCGGGCTGGATACCGGTCGCCTTGGAGTTGTCGTTGTAGGCCTTGACGAAGGCGGCGGAGCTCTTGACCACGCCGTCGGCCTGCAGCGTCTTGCCGATGTCCGAACCGACGTCGCCGTCCTTGATGATCACCGACACCGAGCCGGTACCGGCGCCCTGGTAGTCCGGCGGCGGCCCGAAGTGGGTCTTGTACACGCCGTAGCCGACGTAGCCGAGGCCGGCCAGGACCGCGGCCATCAGGAGGGCGATGCCGAGGCAGGCTCCGCCGCTGCGCTTGCGCTCGGTGCGGCCCTGCTGCTTGCGGCGGCGCTCGCCGGAGCGGCTGTCGTCCTCGGCGGCGAGGAAGGGCTGGTACTCGTCCTCGTCGGCGGCATAGCCGTCGCCGTGGTCCGCCGCCGGCTGCGGCTCCTGGTACACCGGCGTCTCGCCGACCGGCTCCTGGTACGGGTCCTGCTCCTGCGCCTCCAGCGCGGCGGCCTCGGCCTCCCAGTCGATGCCGTCTGGGCCCAGCACCGGGGCGGGCGCGGGCTGTTGGGGCTGGGGCTGTTGGGGCTGTTGGGGCTGGGGCTGTTGGGGCTGGGGATGCTGCGGGTAGCCGGGCTGCTGCGGCTGGGGGTACTGCGGCTGCTGCGGATACCCCTGCTGGGGGTAGCCGGGCTGCTGGGGATGCTGCGGGTAGCCGGGCTGGGGCTGCGGCTGCTGCGGGTAACCAGGCTGGGGCTGGGGCTGCGGCTGCTGGGGATAGCCGGGCTGCTGCACCGGATGCTGTCCGGTCCCGTACGGGTCCTGCGGGTCGCCCCAGCCGGGGGGCGGCTGCTGCTGCGGATATCCGACGGATCCCGCGTAGGGACTGGGATTGCCCTGCTGAGGGCGGCCCTGTCCCCGCGGCTCGGCTCCGTAGCCCCGGTCCTGGTCGGTCATGCTTCCCCTTGGACGACGTGGCGACCGGCATCCCCTCCGGCCGGACGGGACTTCCCCGCCGACGATCGAACCGGCGTGCCATCGGCGCGCCGTGATGCGGAACGTTACCCTAAGGCACCACAGGCCACGCGCCGCAATAGGACAAATCATCCGTTTTCCCCGGGCGGGGACGCGGCAGCGCGCCGATGGTATGACCTACGTCACCCTTCTGGCGCAATGGTGGAAGGGTCGACCACCTCGACCGCCTGACCTGCCGGGAAGCCGGTCGACTTCTCCCGCTCGAGCGCGCTCTGCAGGATCACCACGGCCGCGGCCTGGTCGATCACCGAGCGCCCCTTCTTGGCCTTCACCCCGGAGGCCCGCAGCCCCTGGGTCGCGCTGACCGTGGACATCCGCTCGTCCACCAGCCGCACCGGGACCGGCGCCGGCCCGGCCGCCAGCCGGGCCGCCAGCTCGCCCGCGTACAGCCGGACCTTGGCGGCGGCCGGGCCCTCGCCCCCGTTCAGCGAACGGGGCAGGCCGACCACCACCTCGACCGCCTGGTACTCCTCCACCAGCTCGACCAGCCGGGCCTGCGAGCGGCGACCGGCCGGGACGGTCTCGACCGGGGTGGCCAGCATCCCGTCCGGGTCGCTGGAGGCCACCCCGATCCTGGCGTCGCCGACGTCCACGCCGATCCGCCGCCCGCGCCGGAAGCCGGGCCCTTGGACTGGAGCGCGGCTCATGCCTGTCCGACCTCACGGCGCACCGCGGCGACGGCCTCGTCCACGGCGCCCGGGTCGGTGCCGCCGCCCTGGGCCACGTCGTCCTTGCCACCGCCGCCGCCGCCGAGGGTCTTGGCAGCGACCCGGACCAGCGCGCCGGCCTTGATCCCGCGGCCGCGGGCCGCCTCATTGGTGGCGATCACGGTCAGCGGACGGCCGTTCACCACGCTGAACACCGCGACCACCGCGGGGCGGTCGCCGGCGCCGTTGGCGAGCCTGGCCCGCACGTCCAGCACCAGCTTGCGCAGGTCGTCGGCCGAGGTGCCGTCCGGCACCCGGGCGGCGACCAGCGCCGTCCCGGCCAGGTCCTCGGCCTGTGCGGCCAGACCGGCCGCGGCCTGCAGCACCTTCTCGGCGCGGAAGCGGTCGATCTCCTTCTCGGCCTCCTTGAGCTTGCCCAGCATTCCGGCGATCTTCTCCGGGAGCTCCTCGGGACGGCCCTTGACCAGCTCGGTCAGCTGCGCCACGACGGTGTGCTCACGCGCCAGGAACTTGTAGGCGTCCACGCCGACCAGCGCCTCCACCCGGCGCACCCCGGCGCCGATCGAGGACTCGCCGAGCAGCTTCACCAGGCCCAGCTGGGCGGTGTTGGCGACATGGGTGCCGCCGCACAGCTCCTTGGAGTAGTCACCGATGGTGACCACCCGCACCGCGTCGCCGTACTTCTCGCCGAACATCGCGATGGCGCCCTGCTTGCGGGCCTCGTCCATGGTCAGCACCTCGGCGGTGACGTCCAGCTCGCGGGCCAGCACCTCGTTGATCTTCTGCTCGACATCGGTCAGCACCGAGCCGGGGATGGCCGTCGGCGAGCCGAAGTCGAAGCGGAAGCGGCCGGGCGCGTTCTCCGAACCGGCCTGGGCGGCGGTCGGGCCGAGCGCGTCCCGCAGCGCCTGGTGGGTCAGGTGGGTGGCCGAGTGGGCCCGCGACACCGCGCGGCGCCGGTCGGCGTCCACCTGGGCGTGCGCGGCGGCGCCGAGGGTGATCTCGCCGACCAGCACGCTGCCCTTGTGCACGGTCAGCCCCTTGACCGGCTGCTGCACGTCGCGGACCTCGACCACCGCGCCGGAGTCGAAGCGGATCCGGCCGTGGTCGGCGAGCTGGCCGCCGCCCTCGGCGTAGAAGGGGGTGCGGTCCAGGATGACCTCGACCTCGTCGCCCTCGGTCGCGGCCGGGGCCGGCACGCCGTCCACCAGCAGGCCGACCACGCTGGCCTCGCCCAGGGTGGAGGCGTAGCCGGTGAAGTCGGTGGTGCCGGAGCGGTCGGCGACCTCGCGGTAGGCGGAGACGTCGGCGTGGCCCATCTTCTTGGCCTTGGCGTCGGCCTTGGCCCGGTCCCGCTGCTCCTTCATCAGGCGGCGGAAGCCGTCCTCGTCCACCGAGACGCCCTGCTCGGCGGCCATCTCCAGGGTCAGGTCGAAGGGGAAGCCGTAGGTGTCGTGCAGCTGGAACGCCTTGTCCCCGGCCAGGACCGTGCCGCCGCCCGCGCGGGTGTCGCCCACCGCGGTCTCCAGGATCGCGGTGCCGGCCTTCAGGGTCTGGTTGAAGCTGGCCTCCTCGCCCAGGGCGACGGTCTCGATCCGCTTGCGGTCGGTCGCCAGCTCCGGGTACTGCTGCCCCATGGTGCTGATGACGGTGTCGACCAGCTCGCCGACCACCAGGCCCGGGGCGCCGAGCAGCCGCATATTGCGGATGGCGCGGCGCATGATCCGGCGCAGCACATAGCCGCGGCCCTCGTTGCCGGGGGTGACCCCGTCCCCGATCAGCATCACCGAGGTGCGCATGTGGTCGGCGACGACCCGCAGCGACACGTCCGAGCCCTTGGCCGCGCCGTACTGGACGCCGCTCAGCTCGGTGGCCTTGTCGATCACGACCCGCAGGGTGTCGGTCTCGTACATGTTCTGCACGCCCTGCAGGATCATCGCGAGGCGTTCCAGGCCGAGGCCGGTGTCGATGTTCTGGGCCGGGAGGTCGCCCAGGATCGGGAAGTCGTCCTTGCCGTCGCCGGCGCCGCGCTCGTACTGCATGAAGACCAGGTTCCAGATCTCCACATAGCGCTCGTCGTTGACGGCCGGGCCGCCCTCGGCGCCGAACTCGGGGCCGCGGTCGTAGTTGATCTCGGAGCAGGGGCCGCAGGGTCCGGGGACGCCCATGGACCAGAAGTTGTCCTTCTTGCCCAGGCGCTGGATCCGCTCGGCCGGGACGCCGATCTGCTCGCGCCAGATCGACTCGGCCTCGTCGTCGTCCAGGTAGACGGTGATCCAGAGCTTCTCGGGCTCCAGGCCGAAGCCGCCGGCCTCCAGCGGGGAGGTGAGCATGTCCCACGCGTAGCGGATCGCCCCCTCCTTGAAGTAGTCGCCGAAGGAGAAGTTGCCGCACATCTGGAAGAAGGTGCCGTGCCGGGTGGTCTTGCCGACCTCCTCGATGTCCGGGGTGCGGACGCACTTCTGCACGCTGGTGGCGCGCTTGAAGGGCGGCTTGACCTCGCCGAGGAAGTAGGGCTTGAACGGCACCATGCCGGCCGGGACCAGCAGCAGCGTCGGGTCGTCTGCGATCAGCGACGCCGAGGGGACCACGGTGTGGCCGCGCTCCTCGAAGAATCGCAGCCAGCGGCGGCGGATCTCAGCCGACTCCATTACAGGTCCTCATTCCGGTTGTACGGGGTGATATCAGTAGAAGTAGAGGGCACGGCGGGCTGGATCTCCACCCGTTTCCGCACCTGTCCGCGCAGCACCTGCGCCTCGGATCCGGCGGCGAGCACGCTGCCGTCCAGGCCGAGCTGGCGGTTGAGCTGCAGCTCGCGCTGCAGCATCCCGGCGCGCACCTCGCCCGCGAAGGAGCGTGCTGCCGCGCCGAGGTCGACCGCGCCCTGGGCGGCGCTGTCGGCCAGGCTGCCGGGGGTGATGCTGCGGGCGACCTGCTGGGCCTTGTGGTAGGTCCACACGGTCGCGCCCGCGCCCACTGCCATCCAGAAGATCCGGCGCATCGTCCTCAGCCCTTCTTGAGCAGTCGTGCGAAGACCCCGCGCCGCGCGGTGGCGGTCCGCACCTCGGCCCTGACCATGCGGGCGATCAGCTCGCGCTCGGTCTGGTGCGGGACGTGCCGCTCGGGGTGCCCGGCCGAGCGCTGCTTGGCGACGGCGCTGCGCACGCCGTAGCTGAACGCGGAGAGCTTCACCAGCGGGCCGCCGAGGGTGGCGGCCATGGTGGAGGACAGCGCGTTGGCGTTGGCGGCGGCGTCCTGGACGTTGGCGGTGATCTCGTCCACCCGGACCAGCTGGTCGTTGGCGGCGCGCAGGGTCTCCGCGGCCTCGTCGAGCAGCGGCACGGTACGGTCGGCGACCGCGGCGACCAGCGCCGTGGCCTCGCGCAGCGCGCCCGCGAGCCGGATCAGGACGACGGCGAGCAGGGTGACCAGCACCGCCCAGAACACGGCGACGACGAGGCCCGCGACCTCTCCACCGGACACCTGGCGCTCCCTCGTTGGCTCGTCGTTCCCTCGGCTGTGGGCGTGCAGGAACCCTATCGCGCCGGGCCCCGCTCTTCGGACCGCACCGCACCGCACCGCGCAGGCCGCGGCGGCTGTACCGCGCAGGCGACAGCGGCTGTACCGGGGCGTAACCAACCGGCCGGGTCGCTCGTTAGGCCGAACGGGGAGACTGCCCTCGTATGCCCACAGGGAGACCGATGTCCAGCAGCCACCACGGAAACCTCCCGGCGGAGACCACCGCCTTTGTCGGCCGGTCCACCGAACTGGCCCAGGCCCGGCGGCTGTTGGAGCATGCCCGGCTGGTCACCGTGGTCGGCCCGGGCGGCGTCGGCAAGAGTCGGCTCGGCCTCCGCGCGGCCGCGCTCGCCGCCGAACAGCTGAACGACGGCGCGTGGGTGGTGGAGTGCTCCCTCGTCAGCGATCCCGCGCTGCTGGAACACGCCGTCACCGAGTCGCTGCGGCTGACCGACAGCACCGCCCGGCCGGCCGTCGACGTCATCGTCGACCATCTGCGCAGCCGTGACCTGCTGCTGGTGCTGGACGGCTTCGAACACCTGGTGGACGCGGCCTCGGTGCTGGCGGCCCAGCTGCTGGCAGCCCTCCCCGAGCTGCGGATCCTGGCCACCGGTCGGCAGCCGCTGGGCGTCCCGGGCGAGCACCTGCTGCAGGTGCCGCCGCTGCCGAGCGACAGCCCGAACGCGCAGGCGGTGGAGCTCTTCGTGCAGCGGGCCGCCGCGGTGGTGCCGGGATTCCGGCTCACCGCCGGCAACGCGGAGTCGGTGGCCGCGCTGTGCCGCAGGCTGGACGGGATCCCGCTCGCGCTGGAGCTGGCGGCCGGACGGCTGCGGGTGCTCTCGGTCGAGCAGATCACCGAACGCCTGGACGACCGCTTCCGGATCCTCACCGGCGGCGCCCGGGCCGCGCTCCCCCGGCACCAGACCATGCGCACCGCGATCGGCTGGAGCCATGAGCTGTGCACCCCGGCCGAGCGGCTGCTCTGGGCCCGGGTCTCGGTCTTCGCCGGCGGCTTCGACCTGGACGCCGCCGAGTACGTCTGCTCCGGCGAGGGGCTGCCGGCCGACGAGGTCCTGGACGTGCTGTCCGAGCTGGTCGCCAAGTCCATCGTGCTGCGCGACGAGGGCGACGGGGCCGGCGGTGACGGGGCCGGCGGGCACGGGGTCCGCTACCGGCTGCTGGACACCCTGCGCGAGTACGGCGCGCGCTGGCTGCGCGAGGCCTGCGACGAGCAGCGGATGCGCCGCCGCCACCGCGACTGGTACCTGGGCCTCGCCACCTGGGGCGAGATCGAGTGGTTCAGCGCCCGGCAGACCCAGACCAGCGACCGCACCCACCGCGCGCACACCAATCTGCGCACCGCCCTGGACTACTGCCTCACCGAGCCGGGCGAGGAGCAGCTCGCGCTCTTCCTGGCCGGGACGCTCTGGTACTTCTGGGTCGGTTGCGGACACCTCGGCGAGGGCCGGCACTGGCTGGACCGCGCCCTGGCGCTGTCCGACGAGCCGACCGAGGCCCGGGCCAAGGCGCTGTGGGTGACCGGCTACATGGCGACGCTGCAGGGCGACCTGCCGCGGGCCAGGCCGGCGCTGGAGGAGTGCCGCCGCCAGGCCCTGGACACCGGCGACGACCGGGCCCTCGCCTACGCGGTGCACCGGCAGGGCTGCGCCGCGCTGATCGGCGACGAGCTGTCCCGGGCCTCGGAGCTGTTCGAGGAGGCGCTGTGGCACTACGAGAAGCTGGGCGAGCTCAACAGCAATGTGGTGATGGCCATGTTCGAGCTGGGCCTCTCCATGATCTTCCAGGGCGACACCGCGGGCGGTGCGATCTGGATGGGCAAGGTCAGGGACATCTGCGAGGACTTCGGCGAGCAGTGGGCCTACGCCTACGGGCTGTTCGCCGTCGCGTACTCGGAATGGCTCGGCGGCGACCTGCGGAGCGCCCGGCAGCACGCGCGCGAGTGCGTGCAGCTGAGCCACGGCTTCCGGGACCTGGTCGGGGTGGTGCTGGGGATCGAGGTGCTGGCGCTGCTGGCGACCGAACCGGCCGAGGACGGCACCGCGGGCGACCTCGGCGAGGCCCGGCTGCTGCAGGGCGCGGCGCACAGCATCTGGCGCTCGGTCGGCATCCCGCTGTTCGGCTCGCGCAGCTTCAACGCCGCGCACATGGCCTGCGAGGTCCGGGTGCTGGCCGAACTGCCGGAGCAGGCCGCCGCCGAGTCCTTCCGCCGGGGCACCCTGCTCGACCTGGACGCGGCGGTCGCCCGCGCCGTGCAGAGCGCGGCGGGCCCCAGTGGCGGGCCGGGGCCGGGTGGCGGCGTACCGGGGCCGCGTCCCGTCCCGACCGCGCCGCGCAGCCCGGCGCCGGCCAACACCTAGCCGGCGCCTCGGCGGACAACGCACTGGGCCCCTGCCGTCCGAAGACGGCAGGGGCCCAGCGGGAGCTATCCGCGGATCAACGCGAGTAGTACTCGACGACGAGCTGCTCGTCGCAGATGACCGGAACCTCGCGACGCTGCGGCGCGCGGTCCAGACGGAAGGCCAGGGCCTTCAGGTTGACCTCGAGGTACTTCACGGTCGCACCCTCACCCGCGTTGCCACCCTCACGGGCGACCTGGAACGGGGTCTTCTCCTTGGAACGGTCACGGACCGTCACCACGAAGCCGGGCTTGAGCTGGAACGAGGGACGGTTGACCTTGCCACCGTTGACCTCGATGTGACCGTGGACGACCATCTGGCGGGCCTGGTAGATCGTGCGGGCGATGCCCGAACGCAGGACCAGGGAGTCCAGACGGGTCTCGAGCTCGCTGATCAGCGCCTCGCCGGTCTTGCCCTCGACCTTGCGGGCACGGTCGAACGCGCGGGCCATCTGGGTCTCGCTCAGGTCGTACTGAGCGCGCAGGCGCTGCTTCTCGACCAGACGGACCTTGTAGTCCGAGTTCTGCTTGCGCCCACGGCCGTGCTGGCCGGGCGGGTAGGGGCGGGCCTCGAAGTACTTGACGGACTTCGGGGTCAGCGGAATGCCCAGGGCGCGGGCAATCTTGACCTTGGGGCGCTTCTGGTTCGTCACGAACCGAACTCCTTTGAATGGGAACTGGCTCACCACTGTTGAAGGAGGTCGCTTCTCGCGGTCCGGGGAAACCACCGCACGCGGGGCGTGGTGGTCAGCCGTTCTCCGGAACCGGGCACAATGTGCAGCACACGACAGGCCCACCGCCTCGGAAGGTGGTGGGCTGCACGCGACACCCGAAGGTGCGCGACGCTCCTGGAACCACCCCGCACTGGCGGCGGTTCCCTGTATGACGCCCCGCTGGTGACGCCGGACTCGCATCCGGGCACGGGACATCTCGCTTCGGGCAAGCCTACCGGATCCCCGCCGCGCTCCTGACCAGGTCGCCCCTGGCCGGGGAACTACTGGCCCCGCAGTTTGCCGCGGACCCATTCCACGATGTCGGCATAGCGCGACTCCCCGCCGCGCCGGGTCGGACGGTAGTACGTCCGCCCGTGCACCGCGTCCGGCGCGTACTGCTGGGCGGCGACCCCGTCCGGCAGGTCGTGCGGGTAGACGTAGCCCTGGGCATGGCCGAGCTTCTTGGCGCCGGCGTAGTGGCCGTCCCGCAGATGCGAGGGCACCGGTCCGGCCAGGCCCTTCCGCACGTCGGCCAGCGCCTCGCCGATGGCGATCGTCGCGGCGTTGGACTTGGGCGCGAGGGCGAGCGCGATCACCGTGTGCGACAGCGTCAGCGAGGCCTCCGGGAAGCCGATCATCGCCACCGCCTGGGCCGCCGCCACCGCGATCGGCAGCGCATTGGGGTCGGCCAGGCCGATGTCCTCGCTCGCCGAGATCATCAGTCGCCGGGCGATGAACCGCGGATCCTCGCCCGCCTCGATCATGCGCGCCAGGTAGTGCAGCGCGGCGTCCACGTCGCTGCCCCGGATCGACTTGATCAGCGCGCTGGCCACGTCGTAGTGCTGGTCGCCGTCCCGGTCGTAGCGCACCGCCGCCTTGTCCACGGCCTGCTCGACCGTCTCCAGCAGGACCTCGGTCTGCCCCAGCTCCAGCGCGGTGCCGGCCGCGGCCTCCAGCGCGGTGAGCGCCTTCCTGGCGTCCCCGCCGGCGATCCGGACCAGGTGCTCCTCGGCGTCGTCCGCCAGCGTCACCGCACCGGCCAGCCCGCGCTCGTCCTCCACCGCGCGGCGCAGCAGCTCCCGGATGTCGTCCTCGGTCAGCGACTCCAGGGTCAGCAGCAGCGACCGGGACAGCAGCGGGGAGATCACCGAGAAGAAGGGGTTCTCGGTGGTCGCGGCGATCAGCGTGATCCAGCGGTTCTCCACGGCCGGCAGCAGGCTGTCCTGCTGGGCCTTGGAGAAGCGGTGGATCTCGTCCAGGAAGAGCGTGGTCTCCCGCCCCGACCCGCCCATCTCCCGGCGGGCGGACTCGATGACCGCCCGCACCTCCTTGACCCCGGCGGTGATGGCCGACAACTCGACAAATCGCTTCTCGGTGGCCTGGCTGATCACATACGCGAGCGTGGTCTTCCCGGTCCCGGGCGGCCCCCAGAGGATCACCGAGGAGGTCGCCGCGGGCCCGCCGGCCCCGGCCACCAGCCGCCGCAGCGGGGATCCCGGATTCAGCAGCCGGCGTTGCCCGGCCACCTCCTCCAGCGTCCGCGGCCGCATCCGCACCGCCAGCGGCGAGCGCGTCGGCTCCTGCGCCTGGCGTTCCTCGGCAGCGGCGGTAAACAGGTCAGGTTCCACGCACTGACCCTACGACACCGCCGCAGAAGCGCCTGACTGCCGGCAGGGGGAGACCCCTGGTCCGCCCACACCAGAACTTGACGAGAACCTGACCAAATACCAACATCCTTGATCAATTATCCGACCATATGCAGACAACAACCCCCCGGTCCCGGTGGCGGCGCCCGATCGACTACCCCCGCGCGGGCAAGCGCGGCTGCCGCCGCTGGCTCCCCTCCTGGCGGCTCCTGTGCGTGCTCGTGCTCGGGCCCCCGCTGATCCTCACCGTCGTCTGCGTGGTGGTGTACCTGCGGGTCCGCGTCCCCGACCCCGACCGGGACACCACCATGCAGGCCACGGTGGTGACCTACGCCGACGGATCGGTCCTGGGCACGGAGGGGGTGACCAGCCGCCGCGCGGTACCGCTGGCCCAGGTCCCGCTGACGGTCCGGCACGCCGTCCTCGCCGCGGAGGACCGCGGCTTCTACCAGGAGTCCGGCGTCTCCCCCAGGGCATCGCCCGGTCGGTGGTCGCCGACCTCCAGGGCAAGGCGCTGGAGGGCGGCTCCACCATCACCCAGCAGTACGTCAAGAACGCCTTCCTGACCAGCGCCAGGACCGCCGAGCGCAAACTCACCGAGATCTTCATCGCGGTCAAGCTCTCCAGGCAGCAGAGCAAGGACCAGATCCTGCAGAACTACCTCAACACCATCTACTTCGGACGCGGCGCCTACGGCATCGAAGCCGCCGCCCAGGCGTACTTCGGCCAGGACGTCGGCGCCCTGGACGTCGCCCAGGCCGCCTACCTGGGCGCGGTCATCCAGGCCCCGAGCGCCTACGATCCGGTGGCCAACCCGGCGATCCTTCCGGTGATCAAAGCCCGCTGGACCTATGTGCTCACGGGCATGGCCTCCTCCGGCTGGCTGACCGCCGACCAGGCCCGGCAGACGGCCTTCCCGCAGCTCCAGCCGCTGCGCCAGCACACGGTCGGCGACCAGACCCCCTATCTGATGGCCGTGGTGCAGAACGAGCTGAGCGCCGCCGGCTTCTCCGACCAGCAGATCGCCACGGGTGGACTGCACGTGGTGACCACCGTCCAGCGCCCCGCCAGGCGGCCGCGGTCCAAGCAGTGCGGAAGCAGATCCTCGCCAAGCTCTCGACCGGCCGAAAGGCGGACGCCGATGTGCGGGTCGGCCTTGCCTCGGTCCGCCCCTCCGACGGCGCGATCGTGGCCCTGTACAGCGGCCATGACTTCGACACCCGCGAATACAACGACGCCACCGAGTCAGCGGTGCCGGCCGGCCAGATCTTCAACCCGCTGACCGCGGCCGGCATCGTCACCGCCCACAGGGAGGCGCTCACCGGCTCAGGGATCAACCAGGCCAGTACCGTGCCGAACGATGCGGCGTTCAAGGCGGAGGCGCCCGCGATACGGGCCGCGGTGATCCGGATGGGCGTGTCCGCCCACACCCTCGGCCTCTCCTCCACCACCGCCCTGTACAGCGGGGAAGTCGACCCGCACGTCCTGGACATCGCCGACGCCTACGCCACCCTGGCCTCGGGTGGTCTGCACACCACCCCCCACCTGCTCGCCGAGGTCTCCGACGCCCACAGCGTGCTCTACCGCGCCAAAGCTGCCCCGACCCAGGCCTTCGCGCGGAAGCCGATCGGATCGAACCTGCTGTGCGAGATGGCGGCGGGGCCCGCCACGACGGCCTGGCAGACCCTGGTGCGCGACCCCGAACCCGAACCCGTGCGGTCGAAGACCGCCGCCCTGCCGGTGACGCCCCTGAAGCGGACGGACTGCGGCGTCACCGGCGAATCGCTCTCCGACGACTCCGCCTGGGCCGTCGCCGCCGACGGCCGGCTGGCCACTGCCATCGCCGTCTTCCGTGACGGCCCCGGTCTGAAGTTCGACGGGAAATCCCGTTCATTGAAAGGTGTCGCGGGCCGGACGGCGATCACCGGCGACGGTCTGCCGGCCCGGACCCTGCAGGCGTTCCTGAGCACGGAGCGACCGTAGGCACCTCGCACATCTGTGCGCCCTTGACTGCACACCGGCAGATCCTCTTGGATGGTCACCGTACGAGTACGGACAGTGACAGATCCTGACCAGGGGGAACTTTGTACATCCGACGGACCGTGGCAGCCCTTCTCGCGGCGGGCGCCCTGCTCACCGGCACCGTGCTCGGCGCGACCGGCGCGCAGGCGGCGGGCACCCCGCTGGACCAGTGCTCCACCGCCTACCACGCCAACGACTTCCGGCTCGGCCCGCAGCAGCTGCCGCTGCTGGGGCGGGTCGGGCTGGAACTCCTCGGCTACCACCGCTCCGGCAGCCTCAGCGACAGCCAACTGCTGGCCCAGTACTACAGCCCGACCGCCAACTCCGGCTCCCCCGGCTGGATCTACCCGCCGGACAACGGCTATCTGCTCACCCCCGGCGGCCAACCCATCGAGACAACCCAGACCCTGGAGCCGGGCCAGGACGTCGACCGCTACGGCAGCGAGTACGGCGCGTTCCTCGCCCCCGAGGGCCTCCCCTACGCCGCCCGCTCCATCCCCCGTCCAGCCTGGACAGCACCCCGGCCGCCAGCTGCAACTACCGCGACTACCGCGTCGTGAAGCCCTTCACCGTCGACGCCGGCCCGATCGCCCCCTGGTTCGGCCAGCCCGGCCTCGGCTGGCAGTACCAGCTGGACGCCACCCTCGTCCCCGGCGCCCCTGCCCCCCTCAACGTCCTCTGGCTCGTCAACAACGGCTACCTCACCCGGCTTTAGCAGCAGGGCCCCGGCACCGTCCGCCCGCACCCCTCCTGGGGTGCGGGCGCAGGGTCACTCCGGCTTGCGGAAGATGTCGTGCGTCCCGATCCGGTGCCACACGATGTGCACCTCACCGGGGCGGGTCTCCTCGCCATAGCTGAACGTCGCCCGGCCGTCCGCCGCCCACGTCATCTCCCAGACGTCGAACCCGGCCATCTTCTTGACACGCAGACTCGGTCGGAAACCTTCGCCCTTGCGAAGGTCGGCTACGAAGGCAGCCACAGCGAGACGGAAGTAGGCCTGCTGCTCGGCAGTAAGACGGCCCCAGTCGCGGTTGAAGCGGAGCAGTCGCAGGTAGGTGGGCATCAGTCGGACTCGAAGGAGGCGAGGAACTCCTCGTCGGTGTCGTAGCCGTCGCCGTCACCCCGCACCTTCTGCTCCCGCGCCTCCTGCTCCCCCGCCTGCCACTCGGGCGTGAAGAACCAGGCCTGGTCAGCCGGGATCGAGACGAATCCGCGCACCGTGACCCGGCCGTCCTCGTCCACCGCGAACTCGATCTCGTCACCGGAACGCACATGCAGCGCTTCCCGGATCTCCGGGGGAAGAGTCACCTGATGCCGATCGCCACGGATGCGCGCCCGCCGAGCCAGTATCGTCGCCATATTCCCACAGTAGCACTGTGCTACATCGCCTTTCCGGTCACTCATGGTTACGCCGGGACTTAGACCGGTCGGTCCCACTCGATAGAATCCCGGCATGACCGCCATGGACCGCGTCTGGGCGGACTTCCAGGAGCCCAGCGGCGTGCGCGCCCAGTACTACGGCGGCGAGATCGTCATGCAGGGCAACCCGATGATGCTGCACGACCTGAGGACGTCGACCTGACGGTCCGCGACCTGCCGGCGCAGCTGCTGCTGGTCGTCGTCGAGGTCGTCTCGCCCGGCAAGCGGGCCTGGCACGACGACTGGCACACCAAGCGGGAGCTCTATGCCGAGCACGGCATCGGCTGGTACCTCATCGTCGACCCGCGTGCCGGCACCTGGCACCTGGCACCTCCTTGAGTACCAGTCGGCCCCGCGCGGGTACACCACCTGGCGCCCCTATCCGGCCTGAGCAGACCACTGATGCCCGCCGCGTGCGAACGCGGCGGGCATCAGTGGCTGTCGGTCAGAGCGTCGGGTCAGGCTTCGGGCTGCTCCGACTTGGGCTTGGCGTCGACGCCGGCCTCCTTGCGCTGCTGCGCGGTGATCGGGGTCGGGGCGCCGGTCAGCGGGTCGCCGCCGGTGGAGGTCTTCGGGAAGGCCATCACGTCGCGGATGGTGTCGTAGCCGCCGAGGAGGGCGACCAGGCGGTCCACGCCGAGGGCGATGCCGCCGTGCGGAGGGGGGCCGAAGTCGAAGGCGTCGAGCAGGAAGCCGAACTGGGCCTGCGCCTCTTCCTCCGACAGGCCGATCGCGTCGAAGGCACGCTTCTGGACGTCCTTCTGGTGGATACGGATCGAGCCTCCGCCGATCTCCGATCCGTTCAGGACCAGGTCGTAGGCGTTGGAGAGGGCATTGCCCGGGTCCTTGTCGAAGGTGTCCATCGACTCCGCGGTCGGCGCGGTGAAGGGGTGGTGCACCGCGTGCCAGCCCTGGAACTCGCCCGCGGCGTCCTCGATCGGCTCGAACATCGGGAAGTCGACGACCCAGAGGAAAGCCCAGCGGCTCTCGTCGATCAGGTCGCAGCGACGGCCGATCTCCAGCCGCGCGGCGCCCAGCAGCTCCTGCGAGGCGGTGCGCTTGCCCGCGGCGAAGAAGACCGCGTCGCCGGGCTTGGCGCCGGCCGCGGCGGCCAGGCCGGCCAGGTGGGCTTCGGAGAGGTTCTTGGCGACCGGGCCGCGGAGCGAGCCGTCCTCGTCCACCAGGACGTAGGCAAGGCCGCGGGCGCCGCGGGCCTTGGCCCAGTCCTGCCAGGCGTCGAGCTGCTTGCGCGGCTGCGAGGCGCCGCCGGGCATGACCACCGCGCCGACGTAGGGGGCCTGGAAGACCCGGAACTCGGTGCCCGCGAAGTACTCGGTCAGGTCCGCGAGTTCGTTGTCGAAGCGGACGTCGGGCTTGTCCGAGCCGTAGCGCGCCATCGCGTCGGCGTAGGTGAGGCGGGGCAGCGGCAGCTGGACCTCATAGCCGTGCACCTCGCTCCAGATCCGGGCGGCCAGCTTCTCGCCGAGAGCCAGGATGTCCTCCTGGTCGACGAAGGACGCCTCGATGTCCAGCTGGGTGAACTCCGGCTGGCGGTCGGCGCGGAAGTCCTCGTCGCGGAAGCAGCGGGCGATCTGGTAGTACCGCTCCATGCCGGCCACCATCAGCAGTTGCTTGAACAGCTGCGGCGACTGCGGCAGGGCGTACCAGTGGCCGGGCTGGAGCCGGACCGGGACCAGGAAGTCGCGGGCGCCCTCGGGCGTGCTGCGGGTCAGGTAGGGGGTCTCGATGTCGAGGAAGTCGTTCTCCTCCATCACCGTGCGGATGATGTGGGTGGCGCGCGAGCGCAGCCGCAGCGCCTTGGCCGGGCCCTCGCGGCGCAGGTCCAGGTAGCGGTAGCGGAGCCGGACCTCCTCGTTCACCGAGCCGGGCTCGTACTCGGCGACCTGGAACGGCAGCGCGGCGGACTCGGAGAGCACGGTCAGCTCGCTGACGACGACCTCGACCGCGCCGGTCGGGATGTCGTCGTTGGCGTTGCCCTCGGGGCGGATCCGGACCTCGCCGACGATCTTGACGCACCACTCGGAGCGCAGCTCGGAGACCGCCTCCAGGTCGCGGACGACGACCTGGACGGTGCCGGAGGCGTCGCGCAGATCGATGAAGGCGACACCGCCGTGGTCGCGGCGGCGGGCGACCCAGCCTGCGAGGGTCACGGTGGTGCCGGCGTGCTCCGGGCGGAGCGTGCCGGCTTCATGGCTGCGGATCACTTCAGCTTCTCCTTCAGGGTGGTAACGAGAGCGTCCAGGGCGACCGGGGTCTGGTCGCCCGTGGTGAGGTCCTTGAGCTGGACGAGGTCGTCGGCGAGATCTCGCTCCCCGGCGACCAGCGCGTAGCGCGCGCCGGAGCGGTCGGCGGCCTTCATCGCGGCCTTGAGGCCCTTGCCGCCGTACACGATGTCGGCGGAGAGGCCCTCCCGGCGGAGTTCGGTCACCACGCCGAAGAGCACCCGGCGGGCCTGCTCGCCGAGCGGGACGGCGAAGACGTCGGTGGCGGCGGAGACGGGCAGTTCGATGCCTTCGGCCTCCAGCGCGAGAACGGTGCGGTCCACGCCGAGGGCCCAGCCGACCGAGGGCAGCGCGGGGCCGCCGATCATCTCGGACAGACCGTCGTAGCGTCCGCCGCCACCGACGGCGGACTGCGCGCCCAGGCCGTCGTGGACGAACTCGAAGGTGGTGCGGGTGTAGTAGTCGAGACCGCGGACCAGGTTGGCGTCGTCCTCGAAGGCGACCTCCGCCTCGGTCAGGATCTCGCGGACCTGCTGGTGGTACGCCTTGCAGTCCTCGCAGAGGTAGTCGGCCAGCGCGGGCGCGCCGACCAGCTGCTTCCGCACCTCGGGACGCTTGTCGTCGAGCACTCGCAGCGGGTTGATCTCGGCCCGGCGGACGGTGTCGGCGTCCAGGTCGAGGCCGCCCAGGAACTCCTGCAGGGCGGCCCGGTAGACCGGACGGCACTGCTTGTCGCCGAGGCTGTTCAGCAGGATCCGGAAGTTCCGCAGCCCGAGCGAGCGGTAGGCGTCGGACGCCAGGATGATCAGCTCGGCGTCGAGCTGCGGGTCCTCCGCGCCGATGGCCTCCGCGCCGACCTGCCAGAACTGGCGGTAGCGACCCTTCTGGGGCTTCTCGTAGCGGTACTGCGAGCCGCTGTACCAGAGCTTGACCGGCAGATTGCCGATCCGGTGCAGATTGGCTTCCAGGGTGGCGCGCAGCACCGAGGCAGTGCCCTCGGGCCGCAGCGCCAGCTCGTCGCCACCGAGCGTGGTGAGGGTGAACATCTCCTTGGAGACGATGTCGGTCGACTCGCCGACACCCCGGGAGAACAGCTTGACGTCCTCGAAGACCGGGGTCTCGATGTAGCCGTATCCGGCCCGGCGCAGCGGTGCGGCAATGGCCTCGCGCACGGCGAGGACCCGGGCCGAGTCGGCGGGCAGGATGTCGTACGTGCCCTTGGGGGCCTGGAAGGAACTACTCACGTCTCGTCTCGAATCAGAGTCCCCGGCGGGGTGCGCCGGGTTCGGCCGAGGTCGCGCCCGCGACCTGGAGCAGGTACGGGTTGGTGGCGCGCTCGCGGCCGATGGTGGTCTGGGGGCCGTGTCCGGAGAGGACCACGGTCTCGTCCTGGAGCGGCAGGCACACGCGGGCCAGCGACTTCAGCAGAGCGTCGGGGTCGCCTCCGGGGAGATCCGAACGTCCTACGGAGCCGGCGAACAGCAGGTCTCCCGAGAAGAGCACCGGCGGCAGCTCCGGCGCGGCGGGGGTCCTGAAGGTCACCGACCCCCTGGTATGCCCGGGGGCGTGGTCGACGGTGAACCGCAGCCCGGCGAGGTCCAGCACGCTGCCGTCGGTGAGCAGCTTCAGGTCGTCCGGTTCGCCCACCGTGAGCTCGCCCATCAGCTGGGCGCCGAAGGCACGGCCGAGCGCCTTCTCCGGGTCGGCCAGCATGTAGCGGTCGTCGGGGTGGATCCAGGCCGGGATGCCGCGGGCGCCGCAGATCGGCATGACCGAAGCGACGTGGTCGATGTGCCCGTGGGTGAGGATCACCGCGACCGGCTTGAGGCCGTGCTCGCGGACGGTCTCCTCGACCCCGGCGGTGGCCTGGTGCCCCGGGTCGACGATGACGCACTCCTCGCCGGCGGCGGGGGCGACCAGGTAGCAGTTGGTGCCCCAGGCCCCAGCGGGAAAACCGGCGATGAACACGTGATTCCTTATGTACCTAGAAGGATGGTGGCAGCCTACCGGCGGTGGTGGGACGATCGCGAACCCGTTACGACGCCGTCCGGGGGTGGGGCTGACGGCAGCCTTACAGATTCCATCCCTACACTGAGCGGCCAGCGGTTACGGAGATCCCCCACCGGCTCGGTGTGGCGAACGTGGCGGACATGAAGGAGTGACGGTCGGTGGCACCCAACGACAGGCCAAGCAAGCCCCTCCCGAAGGACAAGGAGAAGCGGCGGCGCGAGCTGGAGCGGCTGAAGTACGAGCGCCAGGCCCGGAACCGGGCGCAGGCCGTGGGCCGGGCCCGCAAGCGGACCGCGATCGTGGGCGCCATCGTGGTCGCGGTGGCGGCCGTGGGTGCGGGTGCCTGGGCCGTGGCCGGGACCGGTCACAAGAAGACGGCGGCCAAGGCGACCACCCCGGCGGCGTCCTCGGCCGCCCCTTCCGCGTCCGCGAGTGCCGGGCCGAAGGCCGGGTCCGCCCACGTGGCCGGCTGCACCACCCCGGCGGCGGGCAAGCCGGGCACCAAGCAGTGGAAGACCGAGCCGGCCATGAGCATCACCACCACCGCGCCGTACACGGCGACGCTCAACACCAACTGCGGCGCGGTCACCCTGAAGCTGGACGCGGCGAACGCCCCGCACACGGTGAACTCGTTCGCGTTCCTGGCGGCGCAGCACTACTTCGACCACGTCAGCTGCCACCGGCTCACCTCGGGCGGCCTCAACGTGCTCCAGTGCGGCGACCCGACCGGCACCGGCTCGGGCAGCCCGGGCTACACCTTCAAGGACGAGAACCTGACCGCCCCGGCGCTCAAGGGCGGCACCTACCCGGCCGGCACGGTCGCGATGGCGAACTCGGGCCCGAACACCAACGGCAGCCAGTTCTTCCTCGTCTACAAGGACAGCCAGCTCCCGGCCAGCTACACGCCGTTCGGCACCATCACCGGCGGCATGGACGTACTGACGAAGATCGCCGCGGCCGGCTCCGACAACGCCAACGGCACGGATGACGGGCACCCGCTGCAGACCGTGGTGATGAACTCGGTCACCGTCAAGAAGGGCTGATCACGGCCTGACGGCGCGCTGAGGCAGTTTTCGCCGCCGGGATACGGACAGCACCGGTGCAAGTCGCCTATCTTGGCGTCTTGTAGGGTGCCTTGACCCGGCGGCGAAGCTGATGCCCGGCCGGACATCGAACTGTGGAAGGCGGCCCTCGTCCCCGGACGAAGGGCCGCCATATGGAGGAGGCGCTGTGACCAGCGACCCGTGGGGCCGTGTCGACGACGAGGGGACCGTCTACGTCCGGACGGCCGAGGGCGAACGTGTCGTCGGCTCGTGGCAGGCGGGCTCCCCCGACGAGGCTCTTGCCTACTTCACCCGGAAGTACGAGGGCATCGCCGTCGAGATCGGCCTGCTGGAGCGCCGGGTCCGTACCACGGACCTGGCGGCGAAGGACGCGATGACCGCGATCGAGCACCTGAAGGCCCAGGTCGCCGAGGGGCACGCGGTCGGTGACCTGGCGGTGCTGGCCACCCGCCTGGAGGCGCTGGTCGGCGAGGTGGACAGCCGCCGCGAGGAGCGGAAGCTGGCCCGGGCCAAGGCCCAGGACGAGGCCAAGGCCGCCAAGGAGGTGCTGGTCGCGGAGGCCGAGCAGCTCGCCGAGTCCACCCAGTGGCGCGAGGCCGGGGACCGGCTGCGGGCGCTGGTGGACACCTGGAAGGGCCTGCCGCGGCTCGACCGCAAGTCCGACGACGAGCTGTGGCACCGCTTCTCGCACGCCCGCTCGACCTTCTCCAAGCGCCGCAAGGCCCACTTCGCGACGCTGGACCTGCAGCGCGACGAGGCCCGGCACGTGAAGGAGAAGCTGGCCAAGGAGGCCGAGTCGCTGTCCGGCTCGACCGACTGGGGCGCCACGGCGGCCCGCTACCGCGAGCTGATGGCGGAGTGGAAGACCGCCGGCCGGGCCCAACGCGAAGCCGAGGACGAGCTGTGGGCCCGCTTCCGGGGCGCGCAGGACGTGTTCTTCCAGGCGCGTTCGTCGGTGTTCGACGAGCGGGACGCCGAGGAGCGGGAGAACCAGAAGCTCAAGGAGGCCCTGCTGGTCGAGGCCGAGGCGCTGCTGCCGATCGGTGACCTGAAGGCCGTCAAGGCCTCCTACCGCAGCATCAGCGAGCGCTGGGAGGAGATCGGCCACGTCCCGCGCGACAACCGGCCGAAGCTCGAGGCCCGGCTGCACAGCGTGGACCGCGCCATCCGCGAGTCCGAGGACGCCGAGTGGCAGCGCAGCAACCCGGAGGCCCGGGCGCGTGCGCAGGGCATGACCGGCCTGCTGCAGGCGGCCGTGGACAAGCTGGAGAAGCAGATCGAGGCGGCCCGCGCCAAGAACGACAACGGCCGGGTCGCGAAGCTGGAGAAGGAGCTGGAGGGCCGCCTCGAGCTGCTCGACCAGGCCCTGAAGGGCCTCCAGGAGTTCGGCGGCTGACAGCGCGCGGAGGCCCCCACCGACGAACGGTGGGGGCCTCCGCACGTCTGCGGCTACTTCGGGCGGGCCGAGGTGACCCGGTAGACGTCGTAGACGCCCTCGACCCCGCGGACGGCCTTGAGCACGTGCCCCAGGTGCTTGGGGTCGCCCATCTCGAAGGTGAAGCGGCTCATCGCCACCCGGTCCCGGGAGGTCTGCACCGCCGCCGACAGGATGTTGACGTGCTGGTCGGACAGCACCCGGGTGACGTCGGAGAGCAGCCGGGACCGGTCCAGCGCCTCGACCTGGATCGCCACCAGGAACACCGAGGACTGGGTGGGCGCCCACTCGACCTCGACCATCCGCTCCTGCTGCTGGGCCAGGGCGTCCACGTTGACGCAGTCGGCGCGGTGCACCGAGACGCCGTTGCCGCGGGTGACGAAGCCGACGATGGGGTCGCCGGGCACCGGGGTGCAGCAGCGGGACAGCTTGACCCAGACGTCGGCGACGCCCTTGACCACCACGCCGGGGTCGTTGGCGGAGCGCCGGTTGCGGCGGCCGCTGCTCGGGGACGGGGTGGTGGTCTCGGCGATGTCCTCGGTCGCGCCCTCCTCCCCGCCCAGGGCCTGGACCAGCTTCTGCACGATGGTCTGCGCGGAGACATGACCCTCGCCGATCGCGGCGTAGAGCGAGGAGATGTCCGGGTAGCGCATCTCGTGGGCCAGGGTGACCAGGGAGTCGCCGGTGAGGATGCGCTGCAGCGGCAGGCCCTGCTTCCGCATCGCCCGGGTGATGGCCTCCTTGCCCTGCTCGATGGCCTCCTCGCGGCGCTCCTTGGAGAACCAGGCCCGGATCTTGTTGCGGGCCCGGGGCGACTTGACGAAGCCCAGCCAGTCCCGGGACGGGGCGGCGTTGGCGGCCTTGGAGGTGAAGACCTCGACCAGGTCGCCGTTGTCGAGGGTGCTCTCCAGCGGGACCAGGCGCCCGTTGACGCGTGCCCCTATGGTCCGGTGGCCGACCTCGGTGTGCACCGCGTAGGCGAAGTCGACCGGGGTGGCCCCGGCCGGCAGCGCTATCACGTCGCCCTTGGGGGTGAAGACGAAGACCTCGTTGTTGGAGAGGTCGAAGCGCAGCGACTCCAGGAACTCGCTGGGGTCCTCGGTCTCCTTCTGCCAGTCGAGCAGTTGCCGCAGCCAGGCCATCTCATTGACGGTGTCGGCCTTGCCGCCCTTGCCTGTGGGGGTGTCGGTGCGGACCTTGGAGGCGCCCGCCACGGCCTGCTGCTTGTACTTCCAGTGCGCGGCGATGCCGTACTCGGCCCGGCGGTGCATGTCGAAGGTGCGGATCTGCAGCTCGACCGGCTTGCCGCCGGGGCCGATCACCGTGGTGTGCAGCGACTGGTACATGTTGAACTTGGGCATGGCGATGTAGTCCTTGAACCGCCCCGGCACCGGGTTCCACCGCGCGTGGATGGTGCCCAGCGCCGCATAGCAGTCGCGGACCGAGTCGACCAGGACCCGGATGCCCACCAGGTCGTAGATCTCGGCGAAGTCGCGGCCGCGCACGATCATCTTCTGGTAGACGCTGTAGTAGTGCTTGGGCCGGCCGGTGACGGTGGCCTTGATCCTGGCCGCCCGGAAGTCGCCGATGACCTGGTCGGTGACCGTGGTCAGGTACTCGTCGCGCTTGGGGGCGCGCTCGGCGACCAGGCGGACGATCTCGTCGTACATCTTGGGGTAGAGGATCGCGAAGGCGAGGTCCTCCAGCTCCCACTTGATGGTGTTCATGCCCAGCCGGTGCGCCAGCGGGGCGTAGATCTCCAGCGTCTCGCGGGCCTTCTTCTCCTGCTTCTCGCGCTTGAGGTAGCGCATGGTGCGCATGTTGTGCAGCCGGTCGGCGAGCTTGATGACCAGGACCCGGGGGTCCTTGGCCATGGCGACGACCATCTTGCGCACCGTCTCGGCCTGGGCGGCCTCGCCGAACTTGACCTTGTCCAGCTTGGTGACGCCGTCGACCAGCATGGCGACGGTGTCGCCGAAGTCGCGGCGCAGCGTCTCCAGGCCGTAGTCGGTGTCCTCGACGGTGTCGTGCAGCAGCCCGGCCATCAGCGTCGCGGTGTCCATGCCCAGCTCGGCGAGGATGGTGGCGACGGCCAGCGGGTGGGTGATGTACGGGTCGCCGCTCTTGCGCTTCTGGCCCCGGTGCCAGCGCTCGGCGATCTGGTAGGCGCGCTCCAGGGTGGCCAGGTCGGCCTTGGGGTCGTTGCCGCGGACGATCCGGAAGAGGGGCTCGAGCACCGGATTGAGCGTGCTGCTGCGCTGGCCGCCGAGCCGGGCCAGCCGGTTGCGGACGCGGTTGGACGGAGGCGTGGCGGGGCGCGGGCCCGGCGCCGGCTCCTTGGCGACCGGGATCGCCACAGCGGGAACAGCCACGGCCGGGGTCTTCACGGCCGGGGTTGCGGCGGGGGCGCCGTCCTGCGCGTTGGCAGCGGTGGGCACGACCTCTTCCGGCAAGTGCTCTCCTCGATGCGAGTGACTGCGGGTTCCCATGGTACCGAGCTGGGGCGACAGCCGTTCGCCGGGCATCGCCGGGGCCGTCGGCCGGGCGCCCGGGACATGGCTGGGGCGGGCCACCGCAGCTTCCGGTGACCCGCCCCAGCCGTGCAGGTTCAGATCGAGATGATCGCTTCCAGCGGTGCGTCGCCCAGGTGCGCGGCGAGCCGCTCGCGGCCGCCGAGGAAGCCGAGCTCCATCAGCACCACCACCCCGGCCAGCTCCGCGCCGGCCCGCTTGACCAGGTCGAGCGAGGCCTCGACGGTGCCGCCGGTGGCGAGCACGTCGTCGACCACCAGGACCCGCTCACCGGGCGTGAAGGCGTCCTGCTGGACCTCGACCACGGCCGAGCCGTACTCCAGCTCGTACGCCTGGCGGTACAGCTCTCCGGGGAGCTTCCCCTCCTTGCGGACCGGGACGAATCCCGCGCCGGCGGCGTAGGCGGCCGGGGCCGCCAGGATGAAGCCGCGGGCCTCGAGCCCGACGACCTTGGTCGCGCCCAGCGCCCTGGCCCGTGCCGCCAGGTGGTCGACGAGGGCGGCGAAGCCCTCGGCGTCGGCGAGCAGCGGGGCGATGTCCTTGAAGACCACTCCGGGCTTGGGGTAGTCGGGGACGTCGCGGATCCGGGAGGCCAGGCGTGCGGCCAGGTCGTCGGTGCTCATACGGTCTGCTGCCTCTCGCTCACTTGCGCTTGCCGGTGGACCGGCGGTCGCTGCGGCTGCGGCTGGTCGGCTGGCGCCGGACACCGCCGGCGCTGCTGCCGCTGCCACTGCCGACGGGGATGTTCTCCTCGTCGGCCTCGAGGCTCACTGCCTCCTCGTCCCGGGCGACGGTGAGGCCGGCGGCCTCGGCCTTCGCGTCGGCGGCGCGGCGCAGGGCGACCTTCTTGGCGAGCGCGATGTTCTCGGGCTCCTTCTCCTTGAGCCAGGCCACCAGCGGGGTGGCGACGCAGATCGAGGAGTAGGCGCCGGCGCTGAGGCCGACGAAGAGCGCGAGCGAGATGTCGTTGAGCGTGCCCGCGCCGAGCAGGCCGCCGCCGATGAACAGCAGGGCGGCGACCGGCAGCAGCGCCAGCACGGTGGTGTTGATCGACCGGACCAGGGTGCCGTTGAGCGAGCGGTTGGCCGCGTCGCTGTAGTTCAGCCTGGACTGGCTGCCGAGCGACTTGGTGGCGTCCTTGAGGCCGTCGAAGACGACGACCGTGTCGTACAGCGAGTAGCCGAGGACGGTCAGGAAGCCGATCACCGTTCCGGAGGTGACGGTGAAGCCCAGCAGCGCGTAGACGCCGATGGTGATGACCAGGTCGTGCAGCAGCGCGACCAGGGCGGCGACGGCGAGCCGCCACTCGAAGGCCACGGCCAGGTAGACGGTCACCAGGACCATGAAGGCGATCAGGCCGTAGAGGGCCTTCTGGCTGATGTCCTTGCCCCAGCTGGGACCGATCGACTGGGTGCTGATGTTCTTGGTGGGCACGCCCAGATCGGTGGACAGCGCGGCGACGGCCTTGTTCGGATCAACGTTCTCGGAGGAGTTGATCTGGATGGTGATCGTCTGGCCGTCCTTGGTGCTGACGGACTTCTGAACCAGCGAGGTGCCGTCACCAGTGATCTTGTTGGCTGCGTCCTGGGCCTGGCTGATGGTCAGTCCGGGCTTGGTGACCGTGAAGATCTCCCCGCCCTTGAACTCGATGCCCAGGTTCAGCCCGCGCAGACCGAGGCCGAACACGGCGGCGATCAGGATGACGCCGGAGATGGCGATCCAGATCTTCCGCCGGCCGACGAAGTCGAAGCCGACCTCGCCGGTGTAGAGCCGGTGGCCGATGTTGCCGAAGCGCGACATCTGCTCAGGCCTCCTTCGGAGTGGCGGCGGACGGACGGCCACCGCGCAGCGGGGGACGGACGCCGAGGCGCTTGGGGTCGAGACCGGACATGGGGTGGCCGTCCGCGAAGAACTTGCGGCGGGCCAGCAGGGTGATCAGCGGCTTGGTGAAGAGGAAGATCACCACAATGTCCAGCAGCGTGGTGAGGCCCAGCGTGAACGCGAAGCCCTGGACCTTGCCCACGGTGAAGAAGTACAGCACCGCGGCGGCCAGGAAGGACACGAAGTCCGCGACCAGGATGGTGCGCCGGGCCTTGGGCCAGGCCCGCTGCACGGACGGGCGCAGCGAGGTGCCGTGCCGGAGTTCGTCGCGGATTCTCTCGAAGTAGACGACGAAGGAGTCCGCGGTGATACCGATCGCCACGATGGCGCCGCAGATCGCCGGCAGGTTCAGCGCGAACCCGATCGACGCCCCGAGCAGGCACATGATCGAGTACGTGAGCACGGCGGAGACCATCAGGCCCGCGATGGCGACCAGGCCGAGGCCCCGGTAGTAGAGCAGCGAGTAGAGGACGACCAGGGCCAGGCCGATGGCGCCGGAGATCAGGCCGGCCTTGAGCTGGCTGCTGCCGAGCTCGGGCGAGACCGTGGTGGTGTCCTGCGCCTTGAGCTGCAGCGGCAGGGCGCCGGCGTTCAGCACGGTGGCGAGGTCGTTCGCGGTGGACTGGGTGAAGCTGCCGGTGATCTGCGCCTGGCCGCCGATGATCGGGGACGAGACCGAGGGGGCCGACTCCACGCCGCCGTCGAGCAGGATCGCGAACCGGTCCGTGGGGGGAGCCGCGCTGTTCTTGGCCAGCACCGTGGTGGTGGCCGCGAACGCCTTGTTGCCGGCGTCGTTGAAGGTCAGGTTGACCTCCCACTCGCCGTTCTGCTGGTTCAGGCCCGAGGAGGCGCTGCTGATGTCGGTGCCGGGGACCTTGACCGGGCCCAGCGCGTACTTGTAGTAGACGCCGCTGGTGGGGTTGATGTCACAGGCGACCGCGTTCGCCGTCTCCGTGGTCTGGTAGTCCTTGGACCGCTGTGTCGAGTTGGAGCAGTCCAGGGCGGCGAACTGGGCGGTCAGGTCGGCCGGCACGGTGCCCTGGGTCAGCGAGGAGGTGTCGGCGGCCGGCGCGCTGGCGACAGCCGACGGGGTGGCCGTCGAAGCCGCCTTGGCGGTGGACTTCGCCGTGGCGGTGGACTTGGCCGTGGCGGTGGCACCGGCCGCGGTCAGGTCCTTGGTCACCGCGTCGCCCTGCGTCTTGGACGCGGAGGGGGTGGCGGAGCCGGACGGAGCCTTGGCCACCGGCGCCGAGGCGCTGGGCGTCGCGGAGGTCGAGGCCGTGGCGGAGGACGAGGGGGCCGGGGAAACCGTGACACCGGAGGGCGCGGTGGCCAGGACCGGGCGGAAGTACATCAGCGCGGTCTTGCCGATCTCCGCCTCGATCTTGGTGGGGTCGGTGCCCTTGGGGATCGTCACCACCAGGGTGTCGCTGCCCTGGGTCTGCACCGTGGCCTCGGAGACACCGAAGGCGTTGACCCGCTTCTGCATGATCGCCTTGGCCTCGTTGAGGCTGCCGCTGTTGACCACGCTCGAGGGCTTGCCGGGGGGCGGCGAAGCCTTGAGCGTGACGCTGGTGCCGCCGGCAAGGTCGACGCCGAGGTGCGGGGTGGTGTTCCCGGTGGCGAACATGATGGCCACCAGGGCCGCTGTGATCACCAGGATCAGGCTCAGCGCGCGCCCCGGGTATCCGTCACGCGGACGGGATTTCGGTGATGCCACCTTCTCGTTTCTCTCTGTCCATGCCGTGGGTGGGACGCGCCACCACCGCCGGAGGTCCGGCGGACAGGGGGTGGGCACGGCCACGACGCAGCGGTCGGGGTGAAGCCGACCGGAGGCGGAGCCCCCGGTACGTCTGCCCTTGGGGGCAGGCTACTTGGCGCTGACGCCCTTGTCTGCGGCGGGCTCCTCGACAGCGGCCTCGGCCTTGTCGACAGCCTCGTCCTCAGGGGTGTCCGCGGGCTTCTCCAGGCCGGGGGCCTTGTCGAACGCGATCGGCGCTGCCGCCTCGTCGGCGGTCAGGGCCTCGAGCTCGGACGCGTCGTCGTCCTCGACCTCGTCGTCCTCGACGTCGCCGTGGACGATGCGGTTGTACTCGGCACCGTCCATGACGGTCGCGATGGCGTTCTTCGCGTAGATGGCATAGACGCCGGGGGCGACCTCAAGCTCGACGGAGTCGTCGTTCACGGCCTTGACCAGGGCGTACATACCGCCGATGGTGCGGATTCCGGAACCGGGCTCCAGCTTGTTGCGCATCTCGAGGGCCGTCTGCTGCTTCTTCTTGGCAGAGCGGGTCATCAGGAACATGGCCCCGAGCATGACGACCATGATGAGGAGGAGAGTGGGATTCACGACTGACGGATCCTTTGCGAGGCCGCAGCGGAAGCGGCCTGTCATGGGGGGCGGGCTGCCACGATTATCAGGGTGGCATCGGCGGAGTCTAGGCGACCCGCCGTGGACGGACAACGTAGAGCATGTCATCCGGGTTCCAGGAAGCGCGAGTACCTCGCACTCCCGTTCGTGTGATCATGCACCGATCAGGCTTCGGGTCACCCCTCTGGTCAGTCCTCCGCGCGGGGCGGGAACAGCTCCTGCTGGGTGGGGAGCACGGCGTGCGGAGGGGCCTGCGGAGCGGTGAGGCCCAGGTGCTCCCAGGCCGCGGCGGTGGCGATCCGGCCGCGGGGGGTGCGGGCCAGCAGGCCCTCACGGACCAGGAACGGCTCGGCCACCTCCTCCACCGTCTCGCTCTCCTCCCCCACCGCGACGGCCAGGGTGGACAGCCCGACCGGGCCGCCGCCGAAGAGTTTCAGCAGCGCGTGCAGCACCGACCGGTCCAGCCGGTCGAGCCCGCGGGCGTCCACCTCGTACACCGCCAGGGCAGCCGAGGCGATCTCCCTGGTGACCACGCCGTCATGTCTGACCTGGGCGAAGTCCCGGACCCGGCGCAGCAGCCGGTTGGCGATCCGGGGGGTGCCGCGGGAGCGTCCGGCGATCTCGGCCGCGGCGTCGGCGTCGATGTCGACGTCCAGCAGCCGGGCCGAGCGGTGGATCACCCGCTCCAGTTCGGCCGGGGCGTAGAACTCCATGTGGCCGGTGAAGCCGAACCGGTCGCGCAGCGGGGGCGGCAGCAGTCCGGCCCTGGTGGTCGCGCCGACCAGGGTGAACGGCGGCAGCTCCAGCGGGATGGCGGTGGCTCCTGGACCCTTGCCGACGATGACGTCGACCCGGAAGTCCTCCATCGCCATGTAGAGCATCTCCTCGGCCGGACGGGACATCCGGTGGATCTCGTCCAGGAACAGCACCTCGCCCTCGGTCAGCGAGGAGAGGATCGCGGCGAGGTCGCCCGCGTGCTGGATGGCCGGCCCCGAGGTGATCCGGATCGGGGCGTTCATCTCGGCCGCGATGATCAGCGACAGGGTGGTCTTGCCGAGCCCGGGCGGGCCGCTGAGCAGCACGTGGTCCGGGGTGGCGGAGCGGTGCTTCGCGGCCTGGAGGACCAGCGAGAGCTGCTCGCGGACCCGCTCCTGGCCGATGAACTCGCCCAGGTCCTTGGGGCGCAGCGCGGCCTCGACCGCGCGGTCCTCGCCGTCGGCGGCGGTGGAGACCGGGGAGGAGGACGGGGATGAGGATTCGTCATAGGCGCTCATGGCAGTCCTCAGCGGGTGCGGGTACGGAGGGCGCTGCGGAGCAGGGCCGAGATGTCGGGCTTGGCCTGGGCCTCGGCCTCGGGGGTGACCGCGACCACGGCGTCCTCGGCCTCGCGCGGGGCGAAGCCCAGGCCGACCAGGGCCGCGTGCAGCTGCTCCGACCAGGGGGCCGGGCCTGCGGCGAGGGCGCGCTGCCGGGGCGGCACGCTGCCGGTGGGTGCGCCGAGCCGGTCCTTGAGCTCGATCAGCAGCTTCTGGGCGCCCTTGGGCCCGATCCCCGGCACGGCGGTCAGCGCCTTGGCGTCGCCGCGCTGGACCGCGATCCGCAGCGCGTCCGGGCTGTGCACGGCGAGCATGGCCTGGGCCACCTTGGGGCCGATGCCGCTGGCGGTCTGCAGCAGTTCGAAGGTCTGCCGCTCGTCGTCGTCGGCGAAGCCGTAGAGGGTGAGCGAGTCCTCGCGGACCACCAGCGAGGTGGCCAGCCTGGCGGTGTCGCCGAGCCGCAGCGGGGCGAGCACCGCGGGGGCGCACTGGACCAGCATGCCGACGCCGCCGACCTCGATCACGGCCGAGGCCGGGCCCAGGGCGGCCACCTGGCCACTGACGAAAGCGATCATCGGCGGTACTCCTTGGGACGGGCGCCCGGACCACTGGTGCGGGCGACGGCGGCGGCGATGCGGTCGGTGGCCGCGCCGCGCCAGATGTGGCAGATGGCGAGCGCGAGGGCGTCGGCGGCGTCGGCCGGCTTGGGCGGCGCGTCCAGCCGCAGCAGCCGGGTGACCATGGCGCCGACCTGCGCCTTGTCGGCGCGGCCGTTGCCGGTGACGGCGGCCTTGACCTCGCTGGGGGTGTGCAGGGTGACCGGGATGCCGCGCCGGGTGGCGCAGAGCATGGCGACCGCGCTGGCCTGGGCGGTGCCCATCACGGTGCGGACGTTGTGCTGGGCGAAGACCCGTTCCACGGCCACGAGTTCGGGCTTGTGCTGGTCGAACCACAGCTCCAGGCCCTGCTCGATCTGCAGCAGCCGGCGGGCCACGTCGAGCTCCGCCGGGGTGCGGACGACGCCGCAGGCGACCATGTGCAGCGGGCGGCCCGGCGTGCCGTCGACCACGCCGACGCCGCAGCGGGTCAGGCCCGGGTCCACACCGAGTACACGCACGCGCCCTGCCTCTCCCTCTGCATTTGGACCTTGCTTGCGGGCCTTGCTTTTGGAACTTGCTTCGCCCCTTGCGTGGTGAGGCTATCGGTCGCCGCCGACAACCCGCCCCCGGACATGCCGCCGCCCGGCACCCGCGGGGGTGCCGGGCGGCGAAACGGCGGCTTCTACTCTTCCTCGTCCAGCTCGGCGACGACCTCGGCGGAGAGGTCGAAGTTGGCGAAGACGTTCTGCACGTCGTCGCTGTCCTCGAGGGCGTCGATCAGCTTGAAGATCTTGCGCGCGCCGTCCGCGTCCAGCTCGACCTGCATGCTGGGGACGAAGCTGGCGTCGGCGGAGTCGTAGTCGATCCCGGCGTCCTGCAGCGCGGTGCGGACCGCGACCATGTCGGTGGCCTCGCTGATGACCTCGAAGCTCTCGCCGTGGTCGTTGACCTCTTCGGCGCCGGCGTCCAGGACCGCGTCCAGCACGGTGTCCTCGTCCAGCTTGTCACCCTTGGCGACGACGATGACGCCCTTGCGGGTGAACATGTAGGACACCGAGCCCGGGTCCGCCATCGAGCCGCCGTTGCGGGTCATCGCCACGCGTACGTCGGAGGCCGCGCGGTTGCGGTTGTCGGTCAGACACTCGATCAGCACCGCGACGCCGTTGGGGCCGTAGCCCTCGTACATGATCGTGGAGTAGTCGGCGCCGCCGGCCTCGGCCCCGGAGCCGCGCTTCACGGCGCGGTTGATGTTGTCGATCGGGACCGAGCTCTTCTTGGCCTTCTGGATGGCGTCGTAGAGGGTCGGGTTTCCGGCCACGTCACCGCCGCCGGTGCGCGCGGCGACCTCGATGTTTTTGATCATCTTCGCGAAGAGCTTGCCGCGCTTGGCGTCGACGACGGCCTTCTTGTGCTTGGTGGTAGCCCATTTGGAGTGGCCGGACATCGAATAGCTCCTTCAATACGCAACACCAAAGAAATGAACAGGGAGATCCTACCGTCGCCCGCGACGGCGGAGGTCACCCCGCGGCGCGGACCAGGTCCACGAAGTACTGGTGCACCCTGCTGTCCCCGCTCAGCTCCGGATGGAACGAGGTGGCCAGCAGATTCCCCTGCCGGACCGCGACGATGCGCTGGTCGCCCAGGTCCGCCAGCACCTCGACGCCCTCGCCGACCGACTCCACCCAGGGCGCCCGGATGAAGATGCCGTGGACCGGGCCGCCGTCCAGGCCGCGGAAGTCCACCGACTGCTCGAAGGACTCGTTCTGCCGGCCGAAGGCGTTGCGGCGCACGGTCATGTCGATGCCGCCGATGCTCTGCTGGTCGTCCCGGCCGTCCAGGATCTTGTCGGCCAGCATGATCATGCCGGCGCAGGAGCCGTAGACCGGCAGCCCGGCCGCGACCCGGGCCCGCAGCGGGTCCATCAGGCCGAAGATCAGCGCCAGCTTGGACATGGTGGTGGACTCGCCGCCGGGGATGACCAGGGCGTCGATCTCCGCCAGTTCCTCGGGACGGCGGACCGGACGGGCCACGGCGTCCGCCTCGGCCAGGGCGAGGGCGTGCTCCCGCACGTCGCCCTGCAGGGCGAGCACACCGATGACGGGGGAACTCTTCACAGCGGAAACCTCTTCGGGACTCTGGTGATCGGGCGGAAACGAGGAAGGTGGGGAGCGCGGCCCGAGGACCCACGCTCCCCACCCTCGGTGCTTGCTACCAGCCGCGGTTGGCGTAGCGCTCGGACTCGGGGAGGGTGTCGCAGTTGATGCCGACCATGGCCTCGCCCAGACCGCGCGAGACGTCCGCGATGACCTTGGGGTCGTCCCAGAAGGTGGTGGCCTTGACGATGGCCTCGGCGCGCTTGGCCGGGTCGCCGGACTTGAAGATGCCGGAGCCGACGAAGACGCCCTCGGCGCCGAGGTGCATCATCAGCGCGGCGTCGGCCGGGGTGGCCACACCGCCGGCGGAGAACAGCACCACCGGGAGCTTGCCCAGCGCGGCGACCTCGGCGACCAGCTCGTACGGGGCGCGGAGCTCCTTGGCGGCGGCGTAGAGCTCGTTGTTGTCCAGCGCGCGCAGTCGGCCGATGTCGGCGCGGATCTGACGCATGTGGCGGACCGCCTCGACCACGTTGCCGGTGCCGGCCTCGCCCTTGGAGCGGATCATGGCCGCGCCCTCGGCGATCCGGCGCAGGGCCTCGCCCAGGTTGGTGGCGCCGCAGACGAAGGGGGTGGTGAAGGCCCACTTGTCGCTGTGGTTGACCTCGTCGGCCGGGGTCAGCACCTCGGACTCGTCGATGTAGTCGACACCGAGCGACTGCAGGATCTGGGCCTCGACGATGTGGCCGATCCGGGACTTGGCCATGACCGGGATGGAGACGGCTTCGATGATGCCGTCGATCATGTCCGGGTCGGACATGCGAGCGACGCCGCCGTCCTTGCGGATGTCGGCGGGGACCCGCTCCAGGGCCATGACCGCCACGGCGCCGGCGTCCTCGGCGATCTTCGCCTGCTCGGCGTTGACGACGTCCATGATCACGCCGCCCTTGAGCTGCTCGGCCATGCCGCGCTTGACGCGGGCCGTACCGACCGCGGGGTTGCTGGTGGGGGCGGGGGTGTTGGTGGACACGTATGACCTCACTGAAGACACGGACATGGTGATGCGATAAGCCCAATGGTAGGCCTGCAACGACCCTAACCGATGCTCCACCTGGTCCACCTGGCACTATGCGGACACTCCGCAGTGGTGCGTGTCACGCTCGAACGTCAGCCGAGGGTCAGCGCCGCCGGAGCCTCGTCGTCCATTTCGAAGGTCAGCGGGAACGGGGCGTGCCCGGAGAGCCGGAGCAGCCGCACCACCCGGTGCCTGCGGACCGCGCGGGCGGCCCGCACCGAGTCGTTGTGGAAGGTCCGCGCCATCGGCACCCGGCGCACCGCCGAGGCCAGGTCGGTGACGATGTCCTCGCCGCCGGTCGCCGCCCGCAGCTCCTTGACCTGCTCCGGCACCCCGAACACGGCCCGCAGCGCCTGGCTCAGCTCGCTCTCGGCGACCTCGCGCTGCTCCTGGTCCGCGGTCCTGGCCGCGTGCGCGGCCTGGTAGAGCACGATCGACGAGGCCGGGTCGAGCCGGGTCGAGGTCGCCAGCTCCAGCGTCGTCGCCGAACGGCGCAGCAGCTGCGCGTCCAGCCCGGCCCACGCGGCGTCGATCCGCGCGTGCAGCCGGTCAAGACGCCCCGCGGTCCAACTGAGGTAGAGACCGATGGCAACGACCGCGACGACGACCCAGATCCAAGTACTCACGAGGGGCAACCTTAGGGGGTCGAGTCGCGGGCCAGGCCGAAGCGGGCGCGCCAGCCGCCGGTGCTGTCGCCGGGCTCCTCGGCGTCGACGATCGCGTTGGCGCTGGTGGTGACGGTCTCGTAGACGGAGAGGATGTCCGCGCCGACGGTCTCCCAGTCGAAGCGGCGGACGTGCCGGGAGCCGGCCTCGCGCAGCTCCGCGCGCCTGGCCGGGTCGCCCAGCAGCCGGATCGCCGCCTCGGCCAGCGCGCTGGCGTCCTCGACCGGGAACAGCTCGCCGGCCGCGCCCCCGTCCAGCACCTGCCGGAACGCGTCCAGGTCGCTGGCCAGCACCGGGGCGCTCGCGGACATCGCCTCGACCAGGATGATGCCGAAGCTCTCGCCGCCGGTGTTGGGGGCGACATAGAGGTCGACGCTGCGCAGCAGGCTGGCCTTCTCCTGGTCGGTGACCATGCCGAGGAACTCGATCCTGGACCTGACCTCGGCCGGGAGGCCCTTGACCGCCTCCTCCTCGTCGCCCTTGCCGGCCACCAGCAGCCGGACGTCCGGGCAGGCGGCGATGATCCGGGGCAGCGCCTCCAGCAGGGTCGGCAGGCCCTTGCGGGGCTCGTTGATCCGGCCGACGAAGCCGATGGTGCCGCCGCTCCACTCCGGGCGGGGCTCGGCACCGGCGAAGAAGCCGACGTCCACACCGTTGGGGATGACCACGGCGTCGCCGCCGAAGTGCTCGACCAGGGTGCGCCGGGCGTACTCGCTGACCGCGATCCGGGCGCTGATCTTCTCCAGGGCGGGCTGCATCAGCGGCTCGGCCGCGATCATCGCCCGGGAGCGCGGGTTGGAGGTGTGGAAGGTCGCCACGATCGGGCCGCTGGCGGCCCAGCAGGCCAGTATCGACAGGCTGGGGGTGACCGGCTCGTGCAGGTGCAGCACGTCGAAGCCGCCGTCGTGGAGCCAGCGGCGGACCCGGGCGGCGGAGAGGAAGCCGAAGTTCAGCCGGGCCACCGAGCCGTTGTAGGGCACCGGGACGGCCCGGCCGGCGGCGACCACGTAGGCGGGCACCGGCAGGTCCTCGTCCGCCGGGGCCAGCACCGAGACCTCGTGGCCCAGCCGGATCAGGTGCTCGGCCAGGTCCCTGACGTGGAACTGGACCCCGCCGGGGACGTCCCAGGCGTAGGGGCAGACGATGCCGATCCTCACTGCACGGTCTCCTCAGGGGCGGCCTCGGTGGTCTCGGCCCCAGCGGCGCCAGGTGCCTCGGCGGCCGCCGCCGGGGCGGCCTGGGTGCTCGGGGCGAGTCGGTCCTGGTCCACGTCGGCCAGCCAGAACCGCTGCAGCATGTGCCAGTCCTGCGGGTGCTCGCGCACCCCCTGGGTCCAGACGTCGGCGAGGCCCTGGGTCATGGTCGCGGCCTTCTCCCGCTTGCTGCCGGTCTCCGGGACCGGGATCTCCTCGTGGACGCAGCCCTTCATCACCGGGGTGCTGTCGTACCAGAGGGTGACCGGGAGCAGCGCCGCGCCGGTCTGCACGGCCAGCACGGCGGGCCCGGCCGGCATCCGGGCGGGCTCGCCCATGAAGCTGACGTCCACCCCGGAGGCGGACAGGTCACGGTCGCCGACCAGGCAGACCAGGCCGCCCGCGCGCAGCCGCTTGGCCAGCGTGGCCAGGGTGTTGGCGCCGCCGGTCAGCGGCAGCACCTCCATGCCCAGGCCCTCGCGGTAGGCGACGAAGCGGTCGAACAGCTTCTCCGGCTTGACCCGCTCGGCGACGGTGGTGAAGGGGTAGCCGCGGAGCACCACCCAGGCGCCGGCCAGGTCCCAGTCGCCCATGTGCGGCAGGGCCAGCACCGCGCCCCGGCCGGAGGCCATCGCCTCGTCCAGGCGTTCGATGAACTGCGGGTCGAAGGAGGCCTGCATCCGCTCCCGGCTCCACACCGGCATCCGGAAGGACTCGCACCAGTAGCGCAGGTAGCTGCGCATCCCGGCCCGGCCCAGCTCGGCGATCTCGGTATCGGTGGCCTCCGGGCGGACCCGGCGCAGATTGGCCTCGAGACGCAGCACGCCCTTGCCGCGGCGCTTCCAGACCAGGTCGGCGATCCGCTGGAACAGGGCGTTGGCGGCCGGTTCCGGCAGCCGCTTCACGGCGCCCCAGCCGGCCGCGTAGGCGGCGTAGGTGAGGTTGTCCTTGAGCCCGCTCACAGCAGGCCCTCCCCGGCCGCCACGGCTTCGGCGGCCTCCCTGCGCACGGTGACGATCCGCTGGACCGCGGTGATCAGACTGCCCACCGCGATCAGCCAGAGCGCGATCGGCAGCAGCCAGTCGATGTACGGGACGCCGAAGGCGTGCAGCCCGGACAGGCCCGCCGCCACCAGCGTCACCACCAGCCGCTCGGCCCGCTCCACCAGCCCCTGGACGTCGCACTTCAGGCCCAGGCTCTCGGCCCGCGCCTTGGTGTAGGACACCACCTGGCCGCTGGCCAGGCAGAACAGCGTCACCGCGCAGAGCAGCAGGTTGTCGCCCCTGCCCGCGTACCAGAGGGCAATGCCGCCGAAGACGGCCGAGTCGGCGACCCGGTCCAGGGTGGAGTCGAGGAACGCGCCCCAGACGCTGGAGGTCCCCGACTGCCGGGCCATATTGCCGTCGACCAGGTCGGAGAAGACAAAGGCGGTGATCACGAGCGTGCCCCAGAAGAAGGTGCCCCGGGGGAAGAACACCAGGGCGCCCGCGGTCACCCCGGCCGTCCCGATCAGGGTGACCGTGTCCGGGCTGACACCGATGCGCAGCAGGAACGCCGCGAAGGGGGTGAGGACCCGCGTGAAGAAAGCTCGCGCGTATTTGTTGAGCATGGGCCTACCGACCGCTCCGATCTGGCTGTGCTGACGACGAGGGACCAGCGGCGGCCCCAGGCTGGGACATCGTATCCGTGGCGGCGGCACTGCTCGGGGGCGGGCACGCCGCCCGTGCGGGAGCTATGGACCTCGGCGCGTGCCGGTGCCAAGCTCACCCTCACCGCGGGTGACCCTCCACCCACTCTGCGCGGTCCCCCGTGGCAGACACTGGAGTGTGCGCGGGAGGAGAACGCCATGGGCGAGAACAGGACGAACGGGCACCCGGGAGCCGCCGGAAGGGCTCCGACGGCCGGCCGGCCACTGGGGCTCGAACACCTCAGGAACGTCGTGCTGGTCGGCCACAGCGGCGCCGGGAAGACCACCCTCACCGAGAACCTGGCCCTGGCCACCGGGGCGCTCAGCAGGGCCGGCCGGGTCCAGGACGGCACCACCGTCTCCGACTACGACGACATCGAGCACCGGCAGCAGCGCTCGGTCCAGCTGTCCCTGGTGCCACTGGAGCACGCCGGGACCAGGATCAACCTGCTGGACACCCCCGGCTACGCCGACTTCACCGGCGAGCTGCGGGCCGGGCTGCGGGCCGCCGACGCCGCCCTGTTCGTGGTCCCGGCCACCGACGGGATCGACGGCGCGACCAGGATGCTCTGGGAGGAGTGCGCCGCGGTCGGCATGCCCCGGGCCCTGGTGGTCACCAAGCTCGACGCCCCGCAGGCCGACTTCGCCGCCACCGTCGCACTCTGCCGCGAGGCCTTCGGCGGCGACAACCCCGAGGCCGTGCTGCCGCTCTACCTGCCGCTCAACCACGGCCCGGCCGGACCCGACGGCACCCCGCGGATCTCCGGGCTGCTCGGACTGCTCAGCGGCCGCTGCTACGACTACGCCGACGGGCACCGGGTCGAGCACACCCCCGACCCGGAGCTGCGGGCGGCCGCCGCCGAGGCCAGGGACCGGCTGATCGAGGCCGTCATCGCCGAGAGCGAGGACGAGGCGCTGATGGACCGCTACCTCGGCGGCGAGGAGATCGACACCAAGACCCTGGTGGACGACCTGGAACGCGCGGTCGCCCGGGGCGCGTTCCACCCGGTGCTCGCCTCCGCGCTGCCGCTGGAGGGCTCCCGCGAGGGCCTCGGCAGCGCCGAGCTGCTGGAGCTGGTCACCGCCGCCTTCCCCTCCCCCGCCGAGCGCCCGCTGCCCGGGGCCACCACCCCCGACGGCAGGCCGCGCCCCGCGCTCTGCTGCGACGCCGAGGGCCCGCTCGCCGCCGAGGTGGTGAAGACCAGCGGCGACCCCTATGTCGGGCGGCTCAGCCTGGTCCGGGTCTTCTCCGGGACGCTGCGCCCGGACCAGCAGATCCATGTGTCAGGACACGGCCTCACCGACCGGGGCCACCAGGACCACGACGTGGACGAGCGGGTCGGCGCACTATCCTCCCCTTCGGCCGCACCCAGCGCCAGGTCGCCCAGGCCGTCGCCGGGGACATCGTCTGCATCGCCAAGCTCGCCCGGGCCCAGACCGGCGACACCCTCTCCGCCCCGGCCGAGCCGATGCTGGTGGCCGCCTGGCAGATGCCGGAGCCGCTGCTGCCGGTCGCCGTCGAGGCGCACAGCAAGACCGACGAGGACAAGCTCTCGCAGGGCCTGGCCCGGCTGGTCGCCGAGGACCCGGCGCTGCGGCTGGAGCAGAACCCGGACACCCGGCAGCTGGTCCTCTGGTGCCTGGGCGAGGCCCACGCCGATGTGCTGCTGGAGCGGCTGCGGACCCGCTACGGGGTCCAGGTCGACCCGGTCCCCTACCTGGTGCCGCTGCGGGAGACCTTCGGCGGGGCGGCCCGCGGACGCGGACGGCACGTCAAGCAGTCCGGCGGGCACGGCCAGTTCGCGATCTGCGAGATCGAGGTGGAACCGCTGCCCACCGGGGCAGGCTTCGAGTTCGTCGACCGGATCGTCGGCGGCTCCGTCCCGAGGCAGTTCATCCCCTCGGTGGAGAAGGGGGTCAGGGCCCAGCTGGCCCGGGGCGTCAGCGCCGGCTACCCGGTGGTGGACATCAGGGTCAGCCTGGTGGACGGCAAGGCGCACTCGGTCGACTCCTCCGACGCCGCGTTCCAGACCGCGGGCGCGCTGGCGCTGCGCGAGGCCGCCGCGGAGACCGGGGTGCGGCTGCTGGAACCGGTCGCCGAGCTGCGGGTGCTGGTCGCCGACGAGTACGTGGGCGCGGTGCTCAGCGACCTGTCCGGGCGGCGCGGGCGGGTGCAGGGGACCGAGCCGGTGGGAGCCGGCCGGACCCTGGTCCGGGCCGAGGTCCCGGAGCTGGAGATCGTCCGCTACGCCGTGGACCTGCGCTCGCTGTCGCACGGCGCGGGCGACTTCACCCGCGCCTACGTCCGGCACGAACCGATGCCGGACGCGGTGGCGTCCCGGGTGCTCCCCACCGGCTGACCGGCGCCGCGATGGCCTGATTAGGAAGGACGGCCTGACGCCGGGTGATCGGCAGCGATATCCTTGCTGATCCGGCCTCCTGACCCCCGCTCAGCGGATGATCAGTGCGGTTCGGGGGGATAACCGGGGGAACCGTCCCGCCGGGACACCAGTCGGGAGGGGACCGCAGTGGTCTGGCCGCAGATCCCGCGCACGGACGCGCCGCACACCGCGGCCACCGCCGCGCTCGCCTCCCTCGCCTACCGGGACGGCAAGGTCAGCGACCTGACCGAGACCGACGACAACACCAAGCACAAGACCGGCCGCACCGGCCTGTTCACCCCCCTCGGTGAGGCGTTCTGCCGGGCGGTGATCAAGCGCACCCTCAGCGCCGGGCGCAAGCCGCTGGTGCCGTCCTTCGGCACCGACTCCCGGCTGATCGTCGAGCACTGCGTGGCGGCCGGATCGCTGCGCCGGGAGCGGGACAAGCGGCTCACCGCCGTGGCCTTCTTCGCCGGCTTCCTGTTCCTGCCCGGCACCCTGATCTGGCTCGCCGCCTTCGCGATCCGCCGCAACAGCGCCCCGGAGCGCAGGTCGCTGTACGGGGGCGCGGCGCTGACCGTCGCGGTGCTGCTCGCCGCGCTGTTCGCCTGGCGCCCGCTGGCCCACGGCTACGCCGGGCTCTACGTCCGGGTGATGATGCTGGTCCCGGTGGCCGGCTGGTTCGTCGCCCACCGGTTCTGCCTGCGCGCGGCGGAGCAGCTGCGCGAGCGCTGGAACGCCGTGCTCGACGGCAGCGGCGTGGGCCCGATCGTCCGTGACGCGGTCCCGATCGGTCCCGCCGACGACCGGGCCGAGGTGCTGCGCAAGTCGCTGGAGGCGCTGGTCGAGGAGCAGGACACCAATGTGCTCCACTACGCCGGGGCCAAGGGGATACTCGGCATGGGGCGGCGCTGGGGGGCCTGGCAGCTGGCCGAGCAGATCGACCCGCGCGAGGGGGTGGCCGAGATCCGGCCGTTCCACCCCTGGGACGTGATCCGGAAGATCGAGGACCACCTCAAGCAGATGTCCCGCAGCAGCATGGCCGACAACGGAATACCGCAGATGACGGTCGAGCACTGGGTGGTGCAGGCGATCGGCGAGGGCGCCGACGAGATCGACCGGCCGTTCGGCGCCGACCGGATGGACGGCTCCAGGATGCGTGCCTCGGCGATAACCGACCTGGCGAACCGGCAGACCTTCGGCAACGGCCCGCGGCACTACCTCGGCGCCCAGTTCGTGCTGTGGGAGGGCCAGTTGGTGGTGACCCTACTGGTCAACGTGACCCTGCTGCACAACACCCTGCGGGTGGAGGTCACCGGGCACGCCATCGGGCCGATGGCGGCGATGTTCGGCAAGAAGGCCAAGCCGCAGGAGAAGCAGGTCGCCAAGACCGGCAAGTTCTGGGAGGAGCGGACGGTCCACCTCCCGGTGATGACCCCGGACGAGGTGGTGCGGCTGACCGTGCGCGCCCCCTTCACCTGGCCCTGGGGCCAGTCGATGCTCGACTGGCTCGGCGGCACCCTGAAGCTGCCGGAGCCGTTCGGCCTGCGCTCCGCCTGGGCGAACAAGCCGTGGACCCACCGCTTCATGGCGGACGACGCGCTCCGGGTGGCCACCCCGGTGCTGCGCGCGGTCCACCAGGCGACCATGCAGGTCCTGGCGGACCACGACGTCGACGTCGAGCGCTTCAAGAACCGCTCGCAGCTGCTGGGCGCCGAGGTGCAGGGCGCGCGGCCGAGCAAGGTCGACGAGTACGACATGTGACGGTGCTACTCGGCCTCCGGCCAGACGTCGGCGAGCATCTTGCGGGTGTCCGCGAGGAGTTGCGGCAGAACCCGGGTGGTGCCGACCACCGGCATGAAGTTGGTGTCGCCGCCCCAGCGCGGCACCACGTGCTGGTGCAGGTGGGCGGCGATGCCGGCGCCGGCCACGGTGCCCTGGTTCATGCCCAGGTTGAAGCCGTGCGCCCCGGAGGCGGCGCGCAGCGCGGTCATCGCCTGCTTGGTGAGCACGGCGACGTCGGCGGTCTCCTCCGGCGTCAGCTCGGTGTAGTCGGCGACGTGCCGGTACGGGACCGCCATCAGGTGGCCGGAGTTGTAGGGGTACAGGTTGAGCACCGCGTAGGCGTGACCGGCCCGGCGGATGATCAGGCCGTCCTCGTCCGACATGGCCGGGATCGCACAGAAGGGGCAGCCGTCCGTGGGCTCGGGGCCGGTCGGCTTGTTCTCGCCCCTGATGTACGCCATGCGATGCGGCGTCCAAAGGCGCTCGAAGGCGTCGGGGACGCCCACCCCGTTCTGCTGCTCCGGCTCCGTCGTCATAACGATCAGCATAGGCCGAGGGGCGGCCCCGATCGGGACCGCCCCTGAGAAATCCCCCCGCCGGAGCGGGGCCGGCGTCAGACCTGGATCCGGCGCTCCACCGCGTCCAGGATCTCGGCGAGGGCCTGGTCCCGGGCGATCCCGTTCTTCTGCTCGCCGTTGCGGTAGCGGAAGGAGACCGTGCCGGCCTCCATGTCCTCGTCGCCGACGATGAGCATGAACGGGACCTTGAGCTTCTGGTGGTTGCGGATCTTCTTCTGCATCCGGTCCGAGGAGGCGTCCACGTCCACCCGCAGGCCCTTGGCCTTCGCCTCGGCGGCGAAGCCCTGCAGGTACTCGACGTGGGCGTCGCCGATCGGGATGCCGACCGCCTGGACCGGGGCGAGCCACGGCGGCATCGCGCCGGCGTAGTGCTCCAGCAGCACCGCGAAGAAGCGCTCGATCGAGCCGAACAGCGCGCGGTGGATCATCACCGGACGCTGCCGGGTGCCGTCCGCCGCGGTGTACTGCAGGTCGAACCGCTCGGGCAGGTTGAAGTCCAGCTGCACCGTGGACATCTGCCAGGTGCGGCCGATCGCGTCCCGGGCCTGGACCGAGATCTTCGGGCCGTAGAAGGCCGCGCCGCCGGGGTCGGGGGTGAGCGGGAGGCCCTGCTTCTCGGCGACCTTGCGCAGGGTCTCGGTCGCCTCCTCCCAGGCCTCGTCGGTGCCGACGAACTTCTCCGGGTCCTTGGTGGAGAGCTCCAGGTAGAAGTCGGTCAGACCGTAGTCGCGGAGCAGGTCCAGCACGAAGGTCAGGGTGGTGTCGAGCTCCTCCGCCATCTGCTCCTTGGTGCAGTAGATGTGCGCGTCGTCCTGGGTGAAGCCGCGGGCCCTGGTCAGGCCGTGCACCACACCGGACTTCTCGTAGCGGTAGACCGTGCCGAACTCGAACAGCCGCAGCGGCAGCTCGCGGTAGGACCGCCCGCGGGAGTCGAAGATCAGGTTGTGCATCGGGCAGTTCATCGGCTTGAGGTAGTAGTCCACCCCCTCGTCGAGCTGCATCGGCGGGTACATGCCGTCGGCGTACCAGTCCAGGTGGCCGGACTTCTCGAACAAGGTGCCCTTGGTGGCGTGCGGGGTGTAGACGAACTCGTAGTTCTCCTCCTCGTGCCGCCGGCGCGAGTAGTCCTCCATCGCGCGGCGCATCAGCCCGCCCCTGGGGTGGAAGACCGCGAGCCCGGAGCCGATCTCGTCCGGGAAGGAGAACAGGTCCAGCTCGGTGCCCAGCTTGCGGTGGTCGCGCTTGGCGGCCTCCTCGAGGAACTCCAGGTGCGCCCTGAGGTCGTCCTTGGTGGCCCAGGCGGTGCCGTAGATGCGCTGCAGCATCGGGTTCTTCTCGCTGCCGCGCCAGTACGCCGCGGCGTTGCGCATCAGCTTGAACGCCGGGATCCGGGTGGACGGCAGGTGCGGGCCGCGACACAGGTCGCGCCAGCACAGCTCGCCGGACTTGGGGTCCAGGTTGTCGTAGATGGTCAGCTCGCCGCCGCCCACCTCGACGTCCGCGCCGTCCTCGCCGGTGGCGCCGCCCTTGAGCCCGATCAGCTCCAGCTTGTAGGGCTCGTCGGCGAGTTCGACCCGGGCCGCCTCGTCGGTGACCACCCGGCGGGAGAACTTCTGCCCGCGCTTGATGATCTCCGTCATCTTCTTCTCGACGGCCTTGAGGTCCTCCGGGGTGAACGGCTTCTCGACGTCGAAGTCGTAGTAGAAGCCGTCCTTGACCGGCGGGCCGATGCCCAGCTTGGCCTCGGGGAACAGCTCCTGCACGGCCTGGGCCATGATGTGCGCGGTGGAGTGGCGCAGGATCGACAGGCCGTCGGCGCTGTCGATGGCGACCGGCTCCACCTCGTCGCCCTCGGCCAGGACGTAGGCCAGGTCCTTCAGCTCGCCGCCGACGCGGGCGGCGATGATCGCGCGGTCGCCGGGGAAGAGGTCCGCCGCGGTGGTGCCCGTCGTCACCACACGCTCTTCCCGATCGGGTTCGCGACTGATGACCACACGGACGTCCGACACCGGACTCTCCTGACTCTCGGCAATGCTCCTGAGCAGCTACTGCTGCGGTCACGATGGTACCGAGAGTCCGTGGATGCTCGCGCAGCCATTACCCGGCGGCCGCTACCCCTCGGCGTCGCCCTGTCCGAGCCCGGCGCGGAGCCGGAGGGTCTTGAGCATCCGCTCCCGCTCGGCCGCGTCCAGCTGGACCGGCTCGACCCCGGCCGGGTCGCTGAGCCGGCGGAAGCCGCCCTTGCGTTCCAGCCTGCCGCGCAGCCGGACCGGGACGCCGGCGAGATGCGCCTCGACCGCTACCCGGTAGTCCTCCTCGCCGAGCCTGATCTTGACCTCGTCCACGTCCGCGCCGGTCAGCACCCGCAGCCGGATCTGGCCCTCGCCGCTGGGGACCGGGCGTTTCAGCCGGACCACCGCGCCGGTCAGCTCGACCGCGACCGCGGGCTCGCTGTGCTCGAGGCGTTCGGCCGCCGCCTCCAGCACCGGCAGGTCGCCCGGGGAGAACTCCAGCAGCAGCCGGCGGTTGACGAAGTCGCGCGGCGGGCCGACCGAGGCGGCCCAGGACAGCGCGATCTCGGCCCCCTCGCTGCCGCGGACCAGCTGCACCAGCGAGGCGATCAGCTCCCGGCTGACGCCGAGTCGCACCCCGTCGTCGAAGGCGTCCGGACGGCCGGTGGCGCGCTGCAGGTCGATCGCGTCCCGGGTCACCTCCAGGGCCCGGACCAGGGTGGTGGTCACCGCCCTGTCGTCGGGGGCGGCGGCGTAGGCGGTGAGCAGCCCGGCCCCGGTGCCGGGGGCGACCACCAGCACCCGTTCCAGGAATTCGGCCGCGTAGCCGTCGAGCCGGGCGCCGAAGTAGGCCGCGCGCGAGTGCCCGGCCTTGGCGGCGGCGGAGAGCATGGCCCGGGCGGCCGCGTGCAACTCCTCCTCGGCGCCCCAGGGCACGGCCCCGCCGACCCCCGGCACGTCCCGGCGCCAGTGGATCTCGTCGCCGGGGACCAGCAGCGCGGCCAGGATGGCGCGGGCGGACGGGACGCCGGAGCGGGAGAGCGCGGCGACCGCCTCGTCCAGCAGGTCGACGCTGTCGTCGAAGCCGCGGTCGGCCGGGATCAGCAGGCTGGTGTCGGGCTCCAGGTCGTCGGGCGGGGTCCACCGGGTGTAGCGGCCCTGGGCCCCGCCGCGGCGGAGCCAGCCGTGCCGGGCCAGCAGGGTGCTGAGCACGGCCGGGTCGATCCGGGCCGGGTCGGGCAGCGTGCCGTCCTCGCCGCCGGAGCGCGGTCCCCTGGCCCGGACCAGCTCACGGCCCAGCGCGTCCACGGCCTCTGGTCGGGCGTCGCGTCGCATGGCTGTCACGTCATTCCCTCCCGGCTGGAGTGGGTCGGGGTCGGTCCTGAAGGGTGCTCAAGGACGTTCGCCCGCTCCCACTCGCGTCATGATGGCGCACAGCGAGCGATCGTCGAAGACCTGGTCCGTCGGGATCCGGACATTCGTCCTGCGCTTCCCGGTCACCGGCTGTCCCGCCAGGTTGACCCAGTAGCAGCAGTGCCGCACTTCGAGCCGGTCCGGCCGGGCCAGCAGCCACTGGTCGACCTCCCGGGGAACCAGCATGACCACCAGGATCTTGTGCACGGCGACCCGTTGGTGGGCGAGTTTGCGCAGGTGCTCGTTGTCGAGGGTGAAGCTGAAGTACGGCCCGGCCGGCCCGGGGGCGATCTGGTAGGTGCACTTGAGCTGGACCTTGATGGTGGCCTCGTCGTCCTCGGTGTGCTCGGCGCTGCCGTGGCTGACGTGCCAGTCGATCCCGTTGTCGGGGAACGGCGAGGACAGTGCGCAGCCGGCCGCTGCGGCGACCGCGTGCAGATATCCCACCTGGAGCGTCTCCATGCAGGAGGTGACCGCGAGTTGACCTCGCATCGGTTGCCCCGGACCGGCGCCGCTCCACCCCTGGGGCGGTGTGGCCGGTTCAGGCTGTATCAGCGCCATCGCTGCCGTCTTCCCCGTCGAGCGACGGCCCTCGGTCCGAACCGGACGGGTCGTCACTTGTGTTGTCTCCGCCCGGAAGCACCGCGAAACAGATCCGCAGCTCGGAGCAGGGTTGAATGCGGTGGGTAGTCGGGTATCCCTGATTGTCACCACTCGCGAAGGGGGCCGCCATGACGCTTTGGTACGAGGGACCGCTGGCTTCCTTCGACACCGAGACCACCGGCGTGGACGTCGAGCACGACCGGATCGTGACGGCGGCGCTGGTGGTCCAGGACGCCGCCGGCGGCCCGGTGCGGCGGCGGGAGTGGGTGGCGGATCCGGGGCTGCCGATCCCGGCCGGGGCCACCGAGATCCACGGCCTCACCGACGACTGGGCCCGCCGGAACGGCCGTCCGCCGCGGGTGGTGGTGGAGGAGATCGCCCGCGCCCTGGCCGAAACCGCACGGGCGGGCCTGCCGCTGGTGATCATGAACGCCCCCTACGACCTGACCCTGCTGGACCGCGAGCTGCGCCGGCACCGCGGCAGCTCGCTGGCGCAGTACGCGGCCAGCGCGCCGCTGCTGGTGGTGGACCCCCGGGTGCTGGACCGGCACCTGGACCGCTACCGCAAGGGCCGCCGCACGCTGACCGACCTGTGCGCGCACTACGGGGTGGAGCTGGGCGCGGCGCACGACGCGGCGGCGGACGCGACGGCGGCGATGGGCCTGGTCCGGGCGATCGGCGCACGCTTCGAGACCCGGCTGGGGGCGATCGGCCCGGCCGAGCTGCACCTGCGGCAGGCGGTCTGGCACGCGGCGCAGGCCCGGGGGCTGCAGCAGTGGTTCACCAGGAGCGGCTCGCCGGAACGGGTGGACACCTCCTGGCCGCTGCGCCGCCAGGTGGACGACCAGGCGGCCTGAGCCGCCTACTTTGCCCCAGCTAGCACTGAAGGCCCCTCAGTTGAGGGGCCTTCAGGTTTTCCGGTGCGCAATGCTGGGTTCGAACCAGCGACCTCTCCGGTGTGAACGGAGCGCTCTCCCACTGAGCTAATCGCGCGGGCAACAGAAGGAACATTAGCATCGCGGCCGCCGGTGTCCCAAACACCTTTCCAGCAGACGCCAATCGAACACACGTGCTACTTTTTCGACATGGCCACCGCACTGCTGCTGATCGACGTCCAGCGCAACATGCTGGAACCCCCCACCCCCGTCCCCGACGCCCCCGCCGTCGCGGCCGCGCTCACCGAGTTGCTCGAACGCGCCCGCCAGGCCGGGGCGACCGTGGTCCACATCCGCAACAACGGCGGCGCCCAGGATCCGGACGCACCGGGCAGCCCCGGCTGGGAGCTGGTGCACCAGCCCTTCCCCGAGGAGTTCGTCGCCGACAAGTTCAGCTCGGACGGCTTCCTGGGCACCGGCATCGCCGAGCGGCTGCCGCAGGACGACGTCCTGGTCCTCGCCGGATTCCAGAGCGAGTACTGCATCCGGGCGACCGCGGTCTCCGGCCTGGCCCAGGGCTACCGGGTGGTGGTGGCGGGCGGTGCGCACGGCACCTTTCCGGACGGGGAGCCGGCCGCCGAGATCTCGGCGCGGATCGAGCGCGAACTGGCCGCGGCCGGCGTGGACGTGCTGCCGTACCAGGAGATCCGCTTCTGAGACCGTCCAGGACATACGCAACAGCCCCGCAGGTCGATGACCTGCGGGGCTGTTGCCGCGGTGCGCAATGCTGGGTTCGAACCAGCGACCTCTCCGGTGTGAACGGAGCGCTCTCCCACTGAGCTAATCGCGCGGGGTGTTTGCCGCCCTGACTGAGGAAAACTTTACCGCATCCGACGGCATGCTCCTGACCTCACCGGATGACTGGTTCTCGACCATGGAATGTCATCCGTGGCCGGTTTGGACCACAGTGGAGTGACCGCTGTGACGGTAGTGACTGCTGCGCCGTAAGGGGTACCAGGTACGCACTAATCGGGACAGACGGGTTTACACCGGTCGCGGAGGTGGGATGGTCCGTTCGCCGACGTGCGATCCCCGAGCGCACACTGAGCGAAAGGCCTTGGCGCTTATGAACACCACGGTCAGCTGCGAGCTGCACCTGCGCCTCATCGTGTCGAGCGAGTCATCACTGCCCGTCCCCGCGGGCTTGCGCTACGACACTGCCGACCCCTATGCCGTGCACGCCACCTTCCACACCGGCGCCGACGAGACCGTCGACTGGGTGTTCGCCCGAGATCTCCTCGCGGAGGGGCTGCACCGGCCGACCGGGACCGGAGACGTCCGTGTCTGGCCCTCCCGGAGCCACGGGCAAGGAGTCGTCTGCATCGCCCTGAGCTCTCCGGAAGGAGAAGCCCTACTGGAAGCCCCGGCGCGTGCGCTGGAGTCGTTCCTCAAGCGAACCGATGCCGCGGTGCCCCCGGGCACCGAGCACCGCCACTTCGACCTCGACCGGGAGCTTTCGCACATTCTCGCCGAGAACTGAACCACTCCATCCCTTCGACCGTGCGCAGCCGTGCTACTCGGGGGCACGGAAACGCACCACCGCACCACCTGTACCTCGCCGTGCCGCGTGAGCCGTCGCAGTCCGCACCTGGACCGCGGCGGCTCACGCATGTCCGGCCCCGGCAGCGGTAGAGTCGCCGCCAACCGGGCCGGAGCCACAGGGAGTCGCACGTGCTGATCACCCATGACACGCAGTGGGCCCTCGACGTACTCGTCGACCTGCTGAACACCGCCCCCGAGGCGGCGGGGCAGGAGGGTCTGCCGGATCTGGCGGCGCTGCGGGACTTTGTGGTCCGCTACGAGATCAGCGAGGTGGGCGCGCTCACCACGACCGACCTGGACGCGGTGCGGCAGGTCCGCGCCCAGTTCCGGGCGGTGTTCCTGGCCCGCTCGACCGAGACCGCCGCCGAGCTGGTCAACACCATGGTGGCGAAGGCCGGCTCCACCCCCGGCTGACCAACCACGACGGCCACGGCTGGCACATGCACTACTTCGCGCCCTGCGCGGCGCTGGCGGAGCACCTGGCGGTGGAGGCCGGGATGGCGCTGGCCTTCATCGTGGTGGCCGGTGAGCGGGAACGGCTGCGCCACTGCGAGGCCCCCGACTGCGCCAGGGTCTTCGTGGACCTGTCCCGCAACCGCTCACGCCGCTACTGCGACAGCCGCACCTGCGGCAACCGGATGCACGTCGCGGCCTACCGGGCCCGGCAGCGGACCGCGGCGGAGTCGCCGGACGCGCTGGCCGGGTCCGTCCAGGCCTGAGTCGCTGGGCCGCCGAGCCGCTGAGCCGCTAGATTCCGCGGCGCTTGAGGATGGCCTCGATGTCGGAGAAGTCGTCGGCGGACTGCTGCTTGGCGGCGACGGCCTTGGGCGCCCCGGGCTGGGGCGGGCCGGCCTTGGGCTGGAGGGCCTCCGCCCGGTCGGCCTTTGCGGCTTTGGCGGCCTTGGCGCCTTTGGAGGCGCCGCCGCGGCCGACGCCGGTGGCGAGCAGGACCAGCACGGCGGCGCCGAGCATCGCCACCCCGGTCCAGACCTTCGGGTCGAACACCAGATGGGTGGCCCAGCTGCCGAGCGCGCTGCCGATCCGGCGGAACACCGTGATCAGGCCGGTCAGATAGAGCCCGGTGGGCACCAGGGCGACGGCCGCCCAGCGCAGCGCCGAGCGGAAGCGTCCGCGGACGCCGCGCAGCACGGCGATCACCACTCCGGCTGCCGAGAGTGCCATGCACACGATCGCGGTCATCTGCCCACTTCTCCTTCGCTGGCCGTTCCCGTCCATGGTCCCTCGTAGTGACTCCTCCCCGCCCTGAAGGACGGGGCTTCTCGCTAAGCCGTGTTGGCGTAGCGACGGGCCAGCCCGGCCCGTAGAACGTTGGTGGCTGCCACTGTGTCGGCGTGTGCGGTGTGGCCGCAGGCGACGCAGTGGAATTTCTCCTGTGTGGGCCGGTTCTCCTTGGCGAGGTGTCCGCACTGGGGGCGCGGGCAGGTGCGGGAGGTGTTGCGGGGGTCCACGGCGATCACTTGCCGACCGGCGCTTTCAGCCTTGCTGGTGAGGATCGTGAGGAACACCCCCCATCCGGCGTCGGCGATGCTGCGGTTGAGCCCGGTCTTCGCCGCCGCGCCGTTGGGCAGGAAGCCGCCCGGCGTCTGGGGGTCGGACCTGGGTGCGACTGCGCGGGACATGTTGCGGATCTTGAGGGCTTCGTGCGCGATGAAGTCATGCGCGCGCACCAGATTGAGGGCGGTCTTGTGCGCATGGTCCAGGCGCTGGCGACGGACCTTCCCGTGCAGGTTGGCGACCTTCTCCACCGCCCGGCGGTGGTTGCCGGTGCGCTTGTCACAGCGCACGCGCGGGAAGCGGGCGAGGGCCTGCTGTGCGGCGGCAAGCTTCGCTGTGGCGGTGCGGGCGTGGCGCGGGTTCGGAACAAAGCCGCCGTTCGAGTCGGCGAGGAAGTTGGCGATGCCGAGGTCGATGCCGAGGTCACTGCCGGTCGGCGGGAACGGCTGCGGCTGGTCCTGCTCGGCAGTCAGCACGACGAACCACTTGCGGCCCTCGCGCTTGACCGAGACGGTCTTGACCTTGCCGACTACGGCGCGATGCTGGTTGACCTTGACGTGGCCCACACCCTGGAACCGGACGCGCGTGGCGTGACCGGGAAGGGAGTCCCACCGGCAGCCGTCGCCGTCCTTGGGGAACTCCACGGTGTCGAACCAGCTCACCCCGCGAAAGCGCGGGTAGCCGGGCGTGTTACCGGACTTGACACGGCGGAAGAACGCCTGGAACGCCTTGTCGAGACGGCGCAGGGTGGTCTGCTGCGAGGAGAAGGACCACCGGCCGTGACGCTCCGGGTCGAATGCCCGAATGTCCCTCAGCTGAGCGGACTGCGTCCCGTACTTGATGCTCGTTTTCGAGACGTGGCGGTAGGCGTCGCGCCTTTCCTGCAACGCCCCGTTGTACAAGCCGCAGTGATCACGCAGCATCTCGCCCAGAGCCTGGGCCTGAGCCACGGTGGGCCGCATGAGGAACTTGTACGCGCGGATCATCCAGCCCACCCCCTTCAAGGTCAGTACGACCACACTACACTTGGCGCATGTCACCACGCTGGGAACCGGACCCCGATATCCGGCGGGGAAACCACGTCATATACAACCTGCATGCACATTTGGTGTTTGTCACCAAGTACCGGCACGAGACCTTCAACGACGCGATGCTGACGCGCTGTGAGGCGATCATGAGCGACGTGTGCGAGAGCTTCGGCGCAGAGCTGCGGGAGTTCAACGGCGAAGGCGACCACGTCCGCCTGCTGGTGCACTACCCGCCGAAGGTCGCCCTGTCCAAGCTCGTCAACTCCCTCAAGGGCGTCAGCTCCCGCTACCTGCGGGCGGAGTACACCGGCCGCATCAACCGGATCGGCATGGGGTCCGTCTTCTGGTCACCCTCGTACTTCGCAGGGTCCTGCGGCGGCGCACCGCTCAGCATCGTCAAGGACTACATCGAGAATCAGAAGCGTCCCGTCTGAGCGACACCACAACCGCGCAGAGACCTCCGGCGCTTCGCGCCTCCGTACCAGGGATCGCATTCCCGCCCGGCCCAAAGGCCGGAATTCCCTGCGAAGATCAAGGGATGGGAGACTGACGGGCATGAGCGATAGTTCCCTCCCACCCCACTCCCAGGGTCGAGTACTGGTGCGAGCTGCAGTGCCCGGACTGCGCGACCGCCCTGGACGACGTCCGCGCGCTGCGCGCGGCCTATGGCGACCGGCTGGAGATCGTGCTGCGGCACTTCCCGCTGGAGAAGCACAAGCACGCCTTCGCCGCCGCCCAGGCCACCGAGGAGGCCTTCGAACAAGGGCAGGGCTGGCCCTATGTCGAGGCGGTGCTGGCGCGGGCCGAGGAGCTCGGCCGACGCGGCGAGGCACTGCTGGTGGACATTGCCAGGGAGCTGGGCCTGGACGCCGAGGAGATGGACACGGCGCTGATCGACGGACGGCACATGCTGGTGGTGGACGCCGACCACGCCGAGGGCAAGGCCATCGGGGTGACCGGGACGCCCACCTATGTGGTGGCCGGGAAGCGGCTCGACGGCGGCAGGAGCCAGGACGGGCTGCGCGAGCAGATCGTCGCCCTGCTCGGCCCTTGACGCTTCCGCCGAGCCGGGGCTACAGCTGCTTGTGCAGGACGTGCAGGAAGGTCGTGTAGCCGAGCGAGGTGTAGAGCCGCCGCGCGGTGCTGTTGTCGGCGAAGACGTTGAGGCCCAGGTGGTGCACGTCGCGGGCGAGGCACTCGCGTTCGGCGAGCAGCATCAGCGCCCGGCCGTGGCCGCGGCCGCGCTGCGCCTCGTCCACCACGATGTTGAAGACCCAGGCCAGCGGGGAGCCGTCCGGCATGCTGCTCTGCCGGGTGTTCACCCAGATGCTGCCGATCGGGCCGGCGCCGCTCCTGCTCTCGCTTGCGCTTTCCAGTAGGGAGATCACCGTGTCCGGGGTGGCCAGGCCGTGCGGCAGCACCGCGGCGTGGTCGGCGTAGGCCTTGGCGCCTGCCTGTTCGAAGGTGAGGCCGTGGGCGACCAGCTCGGCGATGTAGATCTGGGTCTCGGCGGCGAGCCAGGGTCCGTACTCGTCCTCGCGCATCGCCCGGCCGGTGCTGCCGTCCGGCAGCGGCGGGGGCGCGTCCGGCAGGGCCTTGCGCATATTGGTGCAGCGCAGGGTGTAGCCGAGGGTGCGGGCCAGGCCGAGCCCGGCCTCCTCGCCGAGCCCGGCCGGCACCCTGGCCTCGGCCCTGCCGCAGCCCCAGGACCGCAGCACCTCCTCGGCGGCGAGCACCGCGATCAGCCCGCGTCCGCGCCCCCGGTCGCGCCGGTCGACCGCCAGTCCGTCGATCCAGCCGCTGCGCGGCCCGGCGCCGCCGGTCGCGGTCACGGTCAGCCCGCCGACGATCCGCCCGTTGACGCACACCGAGTACGCCCGGCTGCGGCCGCCGCCGGGGGTGGCCGTCTCCGGGCCGGACGGCCGGATCGTGGTCGTCATGGCCCTCACGGCTCCAGGTCGGCGGCGGAGCGCTCGGTGAAGACGGCGATCGCCTTGGCGGTGATCGGCCCGGGCGCGCCGGGCAGCTCGCGGTCGTCGACCCGGGAGACGCCCTGGATGTCGCGGAGGGTGCCGGTCAGGAAGATCTCCTCGGCCTCCTCCAGCGCCGAGAGCGGCAGGTCCGCCTCCTCGGCGTCGAGCCACTGCAGGGCCAGCGCCCGGGTGACTCCGGCCAGGCAGCCCGAGGTGAGCGGCGGGGTGAGCAGCCGTCCGTCGAGCACCACGAAGATGTTGGACCCGGTGCCCTCGCAGAGCCGGCCCGCGGTATTGCCGAAGATCGCCTCGGCCGCGCCGTACTCGTGGGCGCGGGCCAGGGCGACCACGTTCTCGGCGTAGGAGGTGGTCTTCAGCCCGGCCACCGCGCTGTGCTCGTTGCGGGTCCAGGGGACGGTGACGATCGCGGCGGCGTCGGGGCGGCGGACGGTCTCGCCGAGGGCGACGACCAGGGTCGGCCCGCTGTCGCCGCGATCCGAGCCGAGCGGGGCGAGGCCGCCGGTGTAGGTGATCCGGAGTCGGCCGAGCGGCATCGGGTTGGCGGCGAGCACCTCGGCGCAGGCGTGCTGGACCAGCGCGCGGTCCGGCGCCGGCAGGCCCAGCCCACGGGCGGAGCGCTCCAACCGGTCCAGGTGCCGGCCGAGGGCGAAGAGGGCGCCGTCGACAGCCTTCACGGTCTCGAAGACCCCGTCGCCCACGGTCATCCCGTGGTCGAGGACGGAGACGCTGGCCGCGGCGGAGTCCTGCAGCGCGCCATTGACCCAGATCCGCACGATGGTGCTCCCGTTCGTCGTTACTGCGGTGATTCGTCGTTACTGCGGTGAGTTACTGCGGTGATGGGTCAGACGCTACCGCGAGCAGGCGGGCGGCCTTGAGTTCCGTCTCGTCCCATTCCCGTTCCGGATCGGAGCCCCAGGTGATCCCGGCCCCGGTGCCGAAGCGGAGCCGCGGTCCTGACGGGTCCTCGCGGTCGATCCAGAAGGTGCGGATGCCGACGGCGAGCCGGGCCTCGCGGCGGTCGGCGTCGACCCAGCCGACCGCCCCGCAGTAGGGGCCGCGCGGGGCGGTCTCCAGGGCCCGGATCAGGCGCAGCGCACTGGACTTGGGCGCACCGGTGACCGATCCGGGCGGGAAGGTCGCGTCCAGCAGCCGCGGCCAGCCCAGCCCTGGACGCAGTTCCCCCTCGACCGTGGAGACCAGGTGCACCAGGCCGGGGTGCTTCTCGACCGCGCAGAGGTCGGGGACCGAGACGCTGCCGGTGGCGCAGACCCGGCCGAGATCGTTCCGGACCAGGTCGACGATCATCACGTTCTCGGCGTAGTCCTTGGCCAGCAGGTCGTCCTCGGTCCGGCCGGTGCCCTTGATCGGCCCCGAGCTGACCCGGCCGCCCCGGCGTTCGAGGAAGAGCTCGGGCGAGGCGGTGGCCACCTCGACGCCGTGGGCCGGGAGCCGGACCGTGCCGGCGTAGGGGGCGGGGTTGCCGTGGGCGAGGCGGGCGGTGAGGGCGTCCACGTCGGCGCCGTGCACCGGATCCGGGAGCGGCGCGGAGAGCACCCGGCAGAGGTTGGCCTGGTACACCTCGCCCGCGGCGATCCGCTCCCGGATCTCGCGGACGCCCGCGGTGTAGGCGGCGTGGTCCAGCGAGCTGGTCCAGTCGGTACGGGCCGGACCGCGCCAGCCGGGCACGTCGGCGGCGGGGGCCGGCGCGGGGCGGACATGGGCGAAGCGGGCACAGGTGATCCGGCCTTCGAAGTCGGCCACGACGGCCCAGAACCCGCTGCTGTCCAGCGCCGCCGGGTCGTCGGTCACGTCGAGCAGCCCGGAGGCGATCCGGCCGTCGAACCGGGCCATCGGAGTGAGCGGGGGAAGCGGGTGGGTCACTGTGTCACTCGTGATTCTGTGCGGAAGGTGCGGGATCGCCGCGCCCTGGAGTCCGGCGAAGTCTAGGTTCTGGGGTGGGGAAACGCTTGTGCGGACTGGTGCCGCAGGTCATCGCGGGGGTCTGCGGCGGCGCGTCCCGGGTAACGGAATTTGAGTTGGGCCCGTAATCCGCTAAAGTTCAACACGTCGCCAGGAAGCGGGCCGCGCGGAGACAAGCGGAGCGCCGACTGGAGATCCACGCGGATGTGGCTCAGTGGTAGAGCATCACCTTGCCAAGGTGAGGGTCGCGGGTTCGAATCCCGTCATCCGCTCGGATGAGAGTCGTAGCTGGGCTCTCACTCGGTGGAGTGGCCGAGAGGCGAGGCAACGGCCTGCAAAGCCGTCTACACGGGTTCAAATCCCGTCTCCACCTCAACAACGTACTAAGGTTCCGAGTGGTTCGCCGCCCGGAGCACCCGCGCGATTAGCTCAGCGGGAGAGCGCTTCCCTGACACGGAAGAGGTCACTGGTTCAATCCCAGTATCGCGCACGCAAGATCGGTAGGTCCCGCGCGATTAGCTCAGCGGGAGAGCGCTTCCCTGACACGGAAGAGGTCACTGGTTCAATCCCAGTATCGCGCACGCAAGATCGGTACGTCTCGCGCGATTAGCTCAGCGGGAGAGCGCTTCCCTGACACGGAAGAGGTCACTGGTTCAATCCCAGTATCGCGCACAGCAGTTGAAGGCCCGTCCAGGTGGACGGGCCTTCTTCGTTGGTGCCAAACGCTGCGCGATCGCCGCGCCCGGGCTGCCCTCACCGACAGTCCGGACACGACGCCGCAGTACGGGGGACGCCGGGTCAGCGTCCGATCAGGTGCACCACCGAGGTGGCCTGCACTGTGAACTGCGACCAGCCGCCGAAGGCGAAGGCCAGCAGGGCCGCGACCGGCAGCGCGATGGCCAGGGCCACCAGCGGGTTCCTGGTCTCGCCGGCGCGGACGGACGGGCGACGGCGCCGTACGGGTCCTCCCGTGTACACGGACATGGCCTGGTTTCCCACTCTCGGTCTGGTTCCGGTCGAACGGTCTGCTGCCGGTCGAAGTCTGTCGCGGTGGGCGGAGTACCTCGGGGGACGAGCTGCCCGCCCACCGCTGGTACAAAACTACGGTCGGGACCCCCTGCCGGGCGTCATGCCCCGGGACCGTCCGGACGGCATCCGGAAGGAGGACCGTGGTACCAGGGGACTACTACCGGAGGCTGAGAGCCGGTGCCGGGGGCATCAGGGACACCCCTGAGACCACCCCTGAGCGGAGGACGTAACCCCAGGTCAGAACGAGCGCCGCCGAGGCCCGCGGCGAGACCCGGAAGGGGGCCGTCCGACGGGAAGTCAGACAATCCCACGGACCTCCCAGGCGTTGCGTATCAGCACACCGCCCACGGCAGTCCGTAAGCTGTCGGCTGGCAAGCAGATCACGCCCCGGCTCGGGGACCTGACGGCGGGACGGAAATGTGGCGATGATGCGGCTCCGGCGGGAGGATCCGCGAGTCGTCGGCCCCTATCGCCTGCACCGGCGGCTCGGTACGGGCGGCATGGGCGTGGTCTACCTGGGCTCGGACCGCAAGGGCCAGAAGGTCGCGCTCAAGCTGATCCGCTCGGAGCTGGCCGAGGACCAGGAGTTCCGCACCCGCTTCGCCCGCGAGGTGTCGGCGGCGGCCCGGATCAGGGGCGGCTGCATCGCCCGGCTGGTGGCCTCCGACATCGACGCCGAACGGCCCTGGCTGGCGACCTCCTACGTCCCCGGGCCCTCGCTCTACAAGCGGGTCGGCGACGAGGGGCCGCTGCCGTGGCCGGAGGTGACCGCGATCGGCGCGGCGCTGGCCGACGGCCTGGTGCACGTCCACGAGGCCGGGGTGGTGCACCGGGACCTCAAGCCGTCCAACATCCTGCTGTCGCCCAAGGGTCCGCGCATCATCGACTTCGGCATCGCCTGGTCCACCGGGGCCAGCACGCTGACGCACGTCGGCACGGCGGTCGGCTCGCCCGGCTTCCTGGCACCCGAGCAGGTCCGCGGCATCGCGGTGACCAGCGCGACCGACGTGTTCGCGCTGGGCACGACGCTGGCCTACGCCGCGACCGGGGACTCGCCGTTCGGCTCGGGCAGCTCCGAGGTGATGCTCTACCGGGTGGTGCACGAGGAGCCGGATCTCACCGACGTCCCCGGCGCGCTGGTCCAGGTGATCAGGGCCTGCCTGGCGAAGGAGGCCGCGGACCGGCCCACCACCGTCCAACTGCACGACCGGCTGCGGGAACTGACGGCCCGGGGCACCGCGATCGGGCTCAGCCAGCTGCCCCGGCCGCAGCAGCCGGGGCCGGCCGCGGAGTCCGGGGTACGGGCCGGCGCCACCGGTCGGCCGCGGCCCGGGCAGCTGGGTGAACACCCCGCCGAGCGGCTCCGGCCACGACCGGCCGAGAGACCCGGCGAGCGGACCGGCGACCGGACGGGCGACCGGAACGGCGGTCGAGCCGGAGGAGACCGGACGGGCAGTCGGGCCGGGGAGCGGCCGGGCGAGCGGACCACTGAGCGTTCCGGCGAGCGGCCCGGCGACAGGCCCGGCGAGCGGGCGCCCGAGCGGCGCGGCGAGCGCCCCGCGGTGCGTCCGCAGCGGCCGGCGGGGCGGCGGCCGATGCCGCCGACGATGCGGCAGCCGCAGCCGGCCACTCCCCCGCCGACCGCACCGCAGCAGACCCGGCCGCAGGGGCAGCGCACCCCGCCGCCCGGCGCGCGGCCCGCCGGCCGTCCGACCGGGCCGCCCTCGCGGCGTCGGCTGCTGCGGCAGCGGCTGACGGTCTTCGTCACCGTGACGGTGATCGCGGCGCTGGCCATCGCCGCGGCCCAGGGCTGCGAGGACCGCGGCTCCCAGGGACTGCGCCGGGCGCCGGGCGCCGTGGTGACCGCGCCCGCGCCGACGCGTCCGCCGGTCGCCGACATCGCGGCCGGTCAGGGGCTGGTCGGCGTGCCCGCCGCCGCGGGCGAGGTCAGCCCGGACTGGGCCGACCGCGGCTACACCGATCCCAGCGACGGTTCGACCGTGCTGCTGAAGGGCGGGCACTCGACCCTCACCGACCCGGCGTCCGCGCCGGTGTCACTGACCGCCGTGCTGCCGGCCCGCTACCGGGGGGCGGCAGCGGCCGTGGTGGTGCTGACGCGCCGTGACGGCACTGTGCCCGAGGATCTGGTGGAACTGTTCGGACTGTCCCCCACGGCGGGTGCAGAACCGGTTCTGCTGGCCTCGCACTCCTCCGCCGGGGATCCGCAGGCCACCGGCAGCTGGCAGATCGCCGACGGGGCGGTGCTGCGCGAGGAGCACACCGCGGCGTCCGGGACCCGGCCGGCCAGCACCACCCGCTATGTCCCGCTCGCCAACGGGACGATGAGCGAGACCTGGCCGGGAACCGGAACCGTCGCGGGGCAGCAGGGCTGAGGCTGTTCGGGCCGGGCGTCGGCGAGGTCGTTCGATCGATCGATCGCCCGCGGGATCACCGCTCTTGACTACCGCTCTTCGAACGGGCGGCAGGAGTCGCGGACGGTCAGCCGGGGCAGCAGGTCCAGATGCCGGCGCGGCGCCGGGCCGGAGCCGTCCCGGCCGGGGTCCCGCTCCTCGGCCAGCCGGCGCAGCAGCAGGTCGACGGCGGATTCGCCGACCTCGCGCTTGGGCGGCGCCACCGCGCTGAGCGGGGTGTCGGCGAAGGCCGCGACCTCGTCGTCGTAGGCGATGACCGAGAGGTCCCGGGGGACCTGGACGCCGAGGTCGAGCAGGCGCTGGGTGAGCATGATCGCGTCGACGTCGTTGTGCACCACCACCGCGCTCACCCCATGGCCGTGGACCGCTTCGAACAGCTGCTTGACTGCGGTCTCGAAGCCGACCGGATTGGTCTCCAGGGAATAGGTGTCGATCACCGCGACCGGCGGCTCGCCCAGTTCCAGGGCGTCCAGCGCGGCGAGGTACCCGGCCCGGACCGAGGTCGCGGTCGGGCTGCGGTGGGCCGCCAGCGCGATCCGGCGGTGGCCCAGCTCCGCCAGCCGGCGCACCGCGAGGAAGGCCCCGTAGGCGTGGTCGGAGCAGACCCGGTCCAGCCCGGCGGCCACCGCGGTCACCGACGAGACCCGGCGCTCCACCAGCACGCACGGCACCGCCAACGCACTGAAACGGTCCGCCTGTTCGGCCACCGGGCTGTCCGGATCCCAGCTGGGGGTGAGCAGCAGGCCGTCCACCCCGTTCTCCAGCAGCCGCCCCACCTGGGCCTCGTCCTCGGACGGGCGGTAGCCGGAGATGCCCAGCACCAGCCTGGCCCCCGCCGCCGCCGCGGCGCTCTGCGCCCCGCGCACCACCTCGGCGAAGTAGTAGGCGGCGGAGGGGATCAGCATGCCCAGCACCGGCCCGGCCCGGTCTGGGTCGGCCGCCGGGCGGGCGCGGTCCACCGGCACCGGCAGATAGGCCGGGGTGCGCTCGGGCCAGGACACCGAACCGTAGACGTGGCGCAGCAGGCCCTGGGTGGCCAGGGCCGCGACATCGCGGCGCGCGGTCACCGGCGCGACCCCGAGCTCGGCGCCGAGCTCGGTGACCCGGATGCTGCCCCGCTCCTGCACCACCTCGAGGATCCGGCGGCGGCGCTGCTCGGCGGACATGGGCACGCTTTCTCCTTCGTCAGTGCTTCGTCGGGAAGCGTACCGGCGCACAGCCGCTTTGGCGATCGATTCAGATCATTTGATCTTCAGGCCTGGACGATCGATATCAGGCTCCGCCCGGACGGCACCCGATAAGGTGGGTGCATGCCGCTGGACGTCGATGCCTCCGAGCGCCTTGACGCGATCGCGAGGGCAACCATCGCGGTCGCCCGGGAGCGCGGGCCGCGGGCCGTGACCATCCGCACCGTGGCCGACCACCTCGGTGGATCGACCACGATGGTCACGCACTATGTGCACAGCCGCGCCGAACTGCTCGCCAACGCCGTCCGGTTGGCCCAGGACGTCTGGCGGGTGGACGCCGACGAGAAGCTCGGGGCGCTCACCGGCCGGGAGCGCATCCTGGAGTACGTCCACTGGTGGACCAGCAACAGCGAGGACGAGATCCTGCGGCACCTGTGGGTCGAGATGCTCTCGATGCCCGTCCCCGACTCGACCGCGCGGGACACCGCCCGCGCCGAGGCCAGGGCGGAGCACCAGCGGATCCTCGGCGTGCTGCTGGCGGACCAGGTGTCCGAGCCCGAACGCGCCGCGGACATCCTCTACCTGCTGCTGCGCGGGTACCTGATCTCCAGCGTCGAGGATCCGCAGCGCTGGCCCAGGGAGCGGGTCGCCGCGGCCACGGTCGCCGCCACCGAGCTGCTGATCGGGGCCGGCTGACCTCCGTTCAGGTCAGCCCTTGGTGTCGGGTCAGCCCTTGGTGTACTCGGCCAGGGCGTAGAAGGAGATGGCCGCCGCCGCGGCGATGTTGAGCGAGTCGATGCCGTGCGACATCGGGATCCTGACCCACTCGTCGGCGGCGCGGAGGGCCTCCGGCGAGAGCCCGTGGCCCTCGGAGCCGAGCATCACCGCGCTCTTCCTGAGCCGCTCCTCGGGCACCTCGGCCAGCGGCACGGCGTCATGGTGCGGAGTCAGCGCGAGGATGTTGTAACCCGCCTCGCGGACCTTCTCCAGATCCTGCGGCCAGGAGCTGAGAACGGCGTAGGGGACGGTGAAGACCGCCCCCATCGAGACCTTGACCGCACGCCGGTAGAGCGGGTCGGCGCAGTCCGGCGACAGCAGCACCGCGTCCACCCCGAGCGCCGCGGCGCTGCGGTAGACCGCACCGATGTTGGCGTGGTCGGTCAAACCCTCCAGCACGGCGATCCGGCTGCCGCCGCGCAGCAGCTCCTCGACCTCGGGCAGGGGCTTGCGCTGCATCGACGCGATCGCGCCCCGGTGCACGTGATAGCCGGTGACCTGCTCGGCGAGCGCCGGGGAGACCGCGTACACCGGCGCCGGGACCTCGTCGATGACATCGCGCATCACGTCGATCCACTTGGACGAGAGCAGCATCGAGCGCATCCGGTATCCGGACTGGCGGGCGCGCCGGATCACCTTCTCGCCCTCGGCGATGAACAGGCCCTCCTCGGGCTCGCGCCGGCGGCGCAGCTCGACGTCGGTCAGGGCGACAAAGTCGCGCAGACGGGGGTCCTGCGGGTCTTCGATCGTGATGAGCTCGGCCACGGTGTCGATCCTGCCCTGTCAGGCGCGGTGTGCCAAGGCGACGACATCACCGATCACGATCACGGCCGGCGGCCGGATCTGCTCCGCCTCGACCACGGCGGCGACGGTGGCGAGGGTGGCGTCCACCCGGCGCTGGGCCGCGGTGGTGCCCTCCTGCACCACGCCGACCGGGGTCTCCGGGCTGCGTCCGCCCGCGACCAGGGCGGCGGCGATGGCGCCGATCCGCTCCACCGCCATCAGCAGCACCAGCGTGCCGCGCATCCTGGCGGCGGCGTCCCAGTCGACCAGGGAGCGGGGGTCCTCGGGGGCGACATGGCCGGAGATGACGCTGAACTCATGGGTGACGCCGCGGTGGGTGACCGGGATCCCGGCGGCGGCGGGCACGCTGATGGAGCTGGAGATGCCGGGGACCACGGTGACCGGGATGCCCGCCTCGGTGCAGGCGATCAGCTCCTCCATGCCGCGGCCGAAGACATAGGGTCGCCGCCCTTGAGCCGGACCACGAACTTCCCCGCCCTGGCGTGCTCGATCAGGGCGTTGTTGATGGCCTCCTGGGCCATGAAGCGGCCGTAGGGGATCTTGGCAGCGTCGATGACCTCGACATGCGGCGGGAGCTGGTCCAGCAGCTCGCGGGGGGCGAGCCGGTCGGCCACCACCACGTCCGCCTCGGCGAGCAGCCGCCGGCCTCGGACGGTGATCAGGTCGGGGTCGCCGGGACCGCCGCCGACCAGGGCGACGCCGGGGGTGCGGCCACGGTGGTGCGCGGCGGCGAGGCTGCCGTCCCGCAGGCCGTTGACGACGGCGTCGCGCAGGCCCGCGGAGCGGCGCGGGTCGCCGGAGAGGACGGCGACGGTGGTGCCGTCCTGGCGCCCGGTGGCGGGGGTCCAGGCGGTCGCGGCGGAGGCGTCGTCGCTGCGGGCGCAGAAGGTGCGGTTCGCCTCGGCCTCGGCGGAGGCCGCGGTGTTGGCGGCCGGATCGTCGGTGGCGGCCAGGACGTACCAGGCGTCGGCGAGGTCGCCTGCGGCGTAGCGGCGGGGATGCCAGGTCAGCTCACCGGCGTCGGCCATGGCCTGGACGGCGGGAGTGGTCTCGGGGGCTATCAGGTGGACGTCGGCGCCGGCCGCGAGGAGGGCCGGGAGGCGGCGTTGGGCGACGGTGCCGCCGCCTAGGACGACGACGCGGCGGTTGGTGAGGCGGAGGCCTACCGGGTACGGCGGGGTTGCGTCGTCGGTAGGCATGCGGGTGGCTCCTGTGGTGCGTCGATGTGCGGGTGGATGGGGGGTTGCTGTTCGCGCAGTTCCCCGCGCCCCTGAGCAGTTGCGACTTACCGTCAGTTGCAACCCCTAGGGGCGCGGGGCTGTGCTTGATACAAAGCGTGCGCGAACAAGTACCACGACGGTGCCGAGCGTCAGTGCTTCTCAGTAACCCCTGCCGAGTCGAACGTAGCAACGTCATGCATGGCCCGCGCAGCGGACTGGACCAGAGGAAGGGCCAGCAGCGCACCCGTCCCCTCCCCCAGCCGCAGGTCCAGGTCGATCAACGGACGCAGCCCCAGCTTCGCGAGAGCCGCCTTGTGGCCGGGCTCAGCCGAGCGATGGCCGGCGATGCACGCCGCCAGCACCTCGGGCGCGATCGCCTTGGCCACCAGCGCCGCAGCCCCCGCGGCCACGCCGTCCAGGATGACCGGCGTACGGAGACTCGCCGCACCCAGCATGAAGCCGGCCAGGGCCGCATGCTCCAGGCCGCCCACCGCGGCGAGTACGCCGATGGGGTCGGCGGGGTCGGGGCGGTGCAGGTCGAGCGCGGTGCGGATGACCGCGACCTTGCGGGCATGGGTCTCGTCGTCGATGCCGGTGCCGCGACCGGTCACCACCGAGGGGTCCTCGCCGGTGAAGACGCAGATCAGCGCGGCGGCGGCGGTGGTGTTGGCGATCCCCATGTCACCGGTGACCAGCGCCTTGTTGCCGGCCGCGACCAGGTCGCGGGCGGTCTCGATGCCGACCTCGACCGCACGCAGGGCCTCGTCCCGGGTCATCGCCGGTTCGACGGTCATGTCGGCGGTGCCGAGCCGGATCTTGCGGGGCAGCAGCCCCGTGGTGCGGCCCGAGTCGATGGCGGGGGGCAGCTCGGTGGCCACACCGACGTCCACCACGCAGACCTCGGCGCCGACCTGGGCGGCGAAGGCGTTGACCACCGCGCCGCCGGACAGGAAGTTGGCCACCATCTGGGCGGTGACCTCCTGCGGCCAGTGGGTGACCCCCTGGGCGTGCACGCCGTGGTCCCCGGCGAAGACTGCCACGCAGGCGGGCTCGGGAATCGGCGGCGGGCACTTCCGGGACAGTCCGCACAGCTGGGCGGAGATTATCTCCAGCATGCCGAGCGAACCGGCCGGCTTGGTCATCCGCTTCTGCCGGTCCCAGGCCTCGCCGAGCGCCTTGGCGTCCAGCGGCCGGATGCCGCGCAGGGTCTCCTGCAGGACGCTGTGCGGCTCCTCGCCGGGCAGCGCGCGGCGGCCGTAGGTCTCCTCGTGGACGACCCAGGACAGCGGGCGCTTCTTGGCCCAGCCGGCCTGCGCCAGCTCGGGCTCGGTGGGGAACTCGTTGACATAGCCCACGCAGAGGTAGGCGACCACGTCCAGGTGCTCGGGCAGTCCGAGCTCGCGGATCATCTCCTGCTCGTCGAAGAAGCTGACCCAGCCGACCCCCAGGCCCTCGGCGCGGGCGGCGAGCCAGAGGTTCTCGACCGCGAGGGCCGCCGAGTACGGGGCCATCTGCGGCTGGGTGTGCCGGCCGAGGGTGTGCCGGCCGCCGCGGGTGCGGTCGGCGGTGACCACGATGTTGACCGGGGTCTCGACGATGGCCTCGATCTTCAGTTCCTTGAACTGCTTGGCCCGGCCCTTGGGAAGCGACTCGGCGTAGGCCTCGCGCTGACGCTCCGCCAGCTCGTGCATCCGGGCCCGGGTCTTCGCGGAGCGGATCACCACGAAGTCCCAGGGCTGGGAGTAGCCGACGCTGGGGGCGGTGTGGGCCGCCTCCAGCACCCGGATCAGCACCTCGTGCGGGATCGGGTCCGGGCGGAAGCCGTTGCGGATGTCGCGGCGCTCGCGCATCACCCGGTGCACGGCGTCGCGCATCTCGTCGTCGTAGGGCGGCGCGGGGTCCGTCCTGGCGGCGGGGATCTCGGCGAGGGCGGAGGCGTCCGCGTCGGCCGGGGCGTCCGTGGCGGCGGGGTTGTCCGTGACGGCGGCGGTGTCGGCGGCTTCGGTCACGGGGACGGGGACGGCGGGGATGTCCGCAACGGCGGTGGGGGATTCTGCGGCGGGCTGCACGGAGGGCTCCACGGCGGGCTGAGGTGCCGGAACCTCGACGGGTTCGGGTTCCGGTCGGGCCTGGACGTCGGCCACGGCTCTGCCGCCGTCGACGACCAGGACGCGGGGCTCGGGGGCCTCCTGCTGCACCGGTTCGGGCTGCGGCTCCACCGGCAGGGGGGTCAGCGCTGCCAGTCGGCCGGTCCCGAGGGCGGTGTGCTCGGGCGCGAACACCCGGGTCTCGTCGGCCTGCGGCTCGGGTGCCGGAAGCTCCTCGGGCACCGCGGCCTCCTCGGGCACCGGGAGCTCGTGGATCGGCGACTCCGGGGCCAGGACGACCGGGGCCGGGACGACCGGGGCCTGCTCGACCGGGGCCGGTTGGACGAGGGCCGACTGGACGGAAGCCTGCTGGTCCGCCGGGGCTTCGGCCACCGGGGCGGGCGGCTCAGGAACCGTTTCCGCACTCGGCGCGGCGGCGGGCTCCTCGGGGAGGACGAAGTGGTGCGGCGCGGGGGGCGCCATAAAGGCAGAGATCCGGCTCGATCCGGCGCCGTGCGCGCCGGCCTGCGGCTGGACCGGCGGCTGCACTGCCTGGACCGCCGGCTCGGGCTCCACTACGGCTTCGGGCTGGGGTTCGACCTCAGGCTCGGGTGCCGCGACGGGGGTGGTGACGGGAGTAGCAACGGGCGTGGCGTTCGCGCCGAGGGTGCTCTCCGGTGAGGGCATCTGCAGCGGCACGGTCGGGGTCACCGGCGGTGCGGAAGGCTGTGCGGACGGCGCCGCGACAGCCTCGGCGGGGGCCTCGGTGACGGCCTCGACCGGGGCCTCGGCCACAACTGGCACCGGCTCGGACTCACGTTCGGGCTCGGCGGTCTGCAGCAGGTCGACCGCCGCACGCGGCGCCGCTCCACCGCTGGAAGGCTGGTCCAGGTACTCGGGACCGGGGTGCTGGGCGGTGGCCGTCGACGACACCCCGTACGGCGGGGTGGGCGGGGCCGGGACCGTGAAGGGCGAGTCGCCGTGGGCGGAGGGGCCGCGGTCGGCCAGTGAGCGCACCGGGACCTGACCGGTCATCAGCGAGGGGTCCGGAATGGGCGGGCCCGCGTGCAGCGGGCGGCGCGGCGCGGCGACGACCTGCTGCGGCTGGGCCTGCTCGGCGACCGGCGGGACGGCCGCCGGCTGGACCGGCTCGGGTGCCGCGGCGGGCACGGGGGTCTCCGCGACCGGCTCGGCCGGCGGCGGGGTGAGCGTGGGCCAGGACGGCGCGATCGGCTCTCCGGCGGGCGGGGCCGGAGCGGGCGCGAAGGCCTCGGGCTGCGGCTCGGGCCGGGATTCGGACTGCGGTTCGGGCTGCGCCTCGCGCTGCACCGGCTCGCTCCAGGATCCGGTCGGACCCGGCATCAGCAGCTCGTCCTCGTCCTCCTCGTCGAGCCCGTCGGGCAGGTCGAGGAAGGTGTACGCGGGCCGGGCCGGGCCGGGCGGCGGGGTCTGGCCGGGCTGCTGGGCGCGGCCCTGCGGCGGCACCTGGTCGTAGCCCGGTGCGTCGTAGCCCGGTGCGTCATAGGCCTGTGGCTGGTAGCTCGCCGCGTCGTAGGTCGCGGGCTCATAGGTCGCTGCCTCGTAGGTCGCCGCGTCGTAGGTCGCCGCGTCGTAGGTCGCCGCGTCGTAGCCCTGCGCGTAGACCTGGTTCTGCCCCTGGGAGGCGTCGGTGCCGAAGGGATCACGGGCAGGCTGCTCGCCACCCGGGGGCGTCGCCCCGAGTGGGGTCGGCTCCGCACCGGTCGTGGCGAGCGGCGGCTCGGTCAGCCCCCTTGTCGGGACGTGGCCGGTATCGCTCATGTCACTGGCTCCTTCCAGGGCCGCGTGGCGTCCTTGGCGGCGCGATCAAGGACCGCAGCACCCATCGTTCCGGTCCTCGCCTCGCTGTGACGGACCGGCAGGCACCGGTCTGCTCCCAACAACAACGACTGAACCGGGGCAACCGGCACGATCGCCCCGGACGTACCGGCATTCTCCCGGTCCGTCCGGCCCGGATGCGAACCAGTTCGCCCACTCCGGGTGTGGCCTGCGCCACGTTCGAAGAACACGCCACCGGCTCGCGAGAACCAGGCGTCAGCCTACCGGCCAGCGGTGACAGGCTGGGCAGCAGTCTCGAACAGCGGGAATCGGCAAGGCCTCGGCAGGGCTTCCGAGCAGCCGTCGGATCAGCGGTTTCCCCAGAGCACGAACACCGGTGCGGCGGGGCGCAGCGCCTGCTCGACCAGCGGGGAGGCGTGCAGCAGCGTGCCGTCCACGGTGTAGCCGACCTCGGCGAAGACCCGGCGCACCTCCTCGACCTCGGGCAGGGTCGCGGGAAGTGCGACGACGCGTTCCGGGCGGCGGCCGAGGCAGTCGCGCAGGATCTCGCCGCCGCCGCGGACCAGGACCACGTCCGGCTCGGGGAGGTCGGCCAGCGCGGCCGGGGCGGTGCCGTGCACGGTCTGCAGTTCGACCCCGTGGCTGCGGGCGGCGGCGTCGAGCCGGACGCAGGCGTCCTCGTCCCGGTCCACGGCGATGACGGCGGCGCCGCACCTGGCCGCGTCCAGGGCGATCGCGCCGGTGCCCGCGCCGATGTCCCAGAGCAGGTCGCCGGGGCGTGGGCCGAGCCGGGCCAGGACCAGCGCCCGGACGGCGGCGGGCAGTTCGCCGTAGCCGCGGGCGCTGCCGGGTTCGCTGGCGAACGCCCAGCCCCGCTCGGGGCCCGGGTAGTCCAGCGCGCGTCCGGCCAGCCAGCCGGAGGCCGGGACCGGGTCGCGCGGGCTGCCGCCGATCACCAGGACCACATTGGGGTCGCGCCAGAGGTGGTCCGGGACCCGGTCCGAGGTGAGCACGGTGACGTCCTCGTCGGGGGTGCCGAGGGCCTCGCAGACCACGAAGGTCCGGTGCACGTCACGCATCATCAGGGCCAGCTCGGAGGGGCCCGCGCCGGGCGAGGTGAGCACGGCGACCTTGGGGTACGCGCGGCAGATGTTGACGGCCCGTCGCAGGCCGCGCCCGTGGGTGCTGACGACCTGGGCGTCGTCCCAGGGCATCCCGGCGCGGGCGAAGGCCGCCGCGACCGAGGAGACGGCCGGCAGCACCTCCAGCTCCAGGCCGTGCTCGGGCTTGCGGAGGGTCCGCACGACGCCGAAGAAGCCGGGATCGCCCTCGGCGACGACCACCGCGGCACCGCGGTGGTCGGCGACCCGGCGGGCGACGAGTTCGACGCTGCCCAGGGCCATCCGGTCGGCTCCGGCGGGGATTTTCAGGTTCTGCAACTGGTAGGTGCCGCCCGCGACCAGCGTCGCCGCGTCCAGGGCGGCCTGTGCTGTCTGCGAGAGCGGCGAACCGTCCCAACCGATCACCGTGACCCGGTCAGCCATCGAGGCTGCTCCCCCACTTTCCCTGCTGAGTCATGCTTCTGAATGATTGGAGTGACTACGCCGGGCGAGCGTATCGGGTCCGGTCACCAGTTCGGAGCCAGGCCGTCCAGGTCCTCCGGAAGCAGGCTCCACACAATCAGATCGCTGCGGCTCTGCCCCGCGGCCTCACTGCCCCGGACGATCCAGGCGTTGCGCAGCACGCCCTCGCTGATGCAGCCGATCTTCTGGGCCACCTGCTGGGCCGCGGTGTTCCCGGCGGCGGTGCGCAGCTCCAGGCGTTCGAACTTCTGGTCCTCGAACAGCCAGTGCGCCACGCCGAGCAGGGCCTCGGCGGCATAGCCCTCGCCGCGCGCCCAGGGCCCGGTGACCACGGTCGCCTCGGTGGCCCGCAGCCGCCAGTCGGTCCGGCGCAGCCGGACGCAGCCGACCAGGCGCTGGGTCAGGAACTCATGGACGGCGAGGACGATGCCCCGGCCCTGGGCCCGCTCGGCGGGGGCGCCGAGGGCGACCCAGCTGCGGGCGTCCTCGGCGGAGTAGGAGAGCGGCACGGTGGTCCAGGTGCGGACCAGCTCGTCGCCCATCATGTCGGCCAGCGCCGGCACGTCCTCCGGTTCGAACGCCCGAAGCACCAGTCGATCCGTGCTGATCGAGATCTCGGGAAAGGTGGACGTCATCACCGGGCTCCTGCCTGTCGCCGCTCCTCGGCGGGGCTGATGGAACGATCATGCTGCAGGAAGGGGGCCGCCGTCACCCCTACCACCCGGACAGACCTGTCGCCCCGGTCCCGCCGTCCAGGGACGGCCGGGGCGGGGCGACAGGTCGGTGCAGCGGTCGGGCGGGTCGGGCAGCAGGTGCGGCCGGGGTCGGGCAGCAGGTCGGGCTGGGGGTCGGGCAGCGGGTCGGGAGGCAGGTCACGCCGTCGCGGCGAGCTGCTCCACCTGCTTCTCCATGCCGATGTAGCTGAGGCGACCACTGACTTCCTCGACCTCGGTCTGCCGGTAGCCGAGGCGCTGGTACAGCCGCAGGTTGCCGAGGCTCCGGTTTCCGGTGAACAGCCGGTACGCGCGCACCGGGGAGTCGCCGGCGGCCAGCGCCTGCTCCATGCCGTGGATCAGCCGGGTGCCCAGACCGTGCCGCTGCATCCGGGGATGCACGCAGAGGCGACCTATCCGCCCCACCCCGTCGCTGTCGACCCAGCCGCGTACGCTGCCCACGACCTCGTCGCCCAGCCGGGCCACCAGGACGTGCCGCTCCTTCAACTCGGTACGCAGGCTGTCCAGCGTCTGGGTCAGGGGCTCGATGGCCCAGTCCCCGTACAGCTCTGCCTCGCTCTGGTAGCAGAGGTACTGGAGTTTGAGAATCCGCTCTGCTTCGTCCTCGGTGGCGATCGAGGTGGTCACGCTCATGCCCATGCGCGCATTCCTCCCTTTCTTGTGTACCCCGGCCGCGAGGATGAGGGGATGCGACCGGGTTGCCCTGACCGGAGGTGGGTCGGTCCCGAGCACAGAAAGCGTCGGGACCGGGCGTACGTTTAAAGCCCACTACCCAATCGGCCACCCTTCTCAACCATCGAAATCCCTGCCGTCGGATCCTTCCCTGCCGTCGAATCCCTGCCGTCGATTCCCTGGAGCAGTCGCCGCAGGCAGTCCAGGCAGCGGGACCGGGTCGGGCCGATGCTGCCGCGCGGCATCGACAGCTCCTCGGCCAGTTCGCGGTAGCTGAAGGCCGGCGACTCCAGCAGCGCGGCCAGCAGCGCCGGGCAGCGGGACGGCAGCCGGGCCACCGCGGCACGCAGCTCCCGGGCCTGCTCGGCGGCCAGGGCCAGCGGCTCGGGCCCGACTGACCACGCGTCATCGCCCCGGCCGCGCCCCGGGGCCGGTGAGTACGCCGCGTGACGGGCCTGAGCGTGGCGCGCCTCCTCGACCGTCGCGGCCTGGAACTCCTGGAGGGTCAGCGCCCTGAGCCTGGCCTCGGGCCGGGAGACCCGGGGCTCGGCCGCGGCGCGCAGCCAGACCCGCTGCTCCAGATCCTCCGGGTCCAGGCCGCGGGTGGCGGCCAAGGCGCGGAGCAGGCCGAGGAAGGCGCCGCGCAGGGCGGGGTCGGCGGCGGTCGGCGTCAATGGCTCTCCTGGGCAGGGCTCCTGAACGGTCACCCAGCAGGACGCGGCCGCCCGTGCTCCGGCTCCGCACGGCCCGCCGTACCACCCGCACGGGTGACATCCGGCGCAACACCGCCATCACTCCGCTGTAATCGGCCGATCAACAGAATGTAACCGACGCCACGTCAGTCAGCACTCCTCCAGGTAACACCGGACCGATAGCGTCAGGCAGTACCGCCCCCGATGCCCGCCGACGGAGGAATTTCAGCGTGTTCTACTGGCTGCTCAAGAAGGTGCTCATCGGCCCGCTGGTGCGCGTGCTGTTCCGCCCGCGGGTGACCGGTCTGGAGCACGTCCCGGCCGAGGGGCCCGCGATCATCGCGCCGAACCACCTGTCGTTCTGCGACTCGATCTTTGTGCCGCTGCTCGCCCCTCAGCAGGTCCACTATGTCGCCAAGGCCGAGTACTTCACCGGCAAAGGGCTCAAGGGCCGGCTGATGGCCTGGTTCTTCACCGGCGCCGGAGCCGTGCCGGTCGACCGCAGCGGCGGACGGGCCTCGGCCGCGGCGATCGACACCGGACTGCGGACGCTGCGTGAGGGGAAGCTGTTCGGCATCTATCCGGAGGGCACCCGCTCCCCCGACGGCCGGCTGCACCGCGGCCGGACCGGCGTGGCCCGGCTGGCGCTGGCCGCCGGCGTCCCGGTGGTCCCGGTCGGCGTGGTCGGCACGGATCTGGTGCAGCCCAGCGGAAAGCTGCTGTGGAAGCTCGGCCGACGCCCCGAGGTGCGCTTCGGCCCCGCCCTGGACTTCTCCCGCTACGCGGGCATGGAGGAGGACCGCTTCGTCCTCCGCGCGGTGACGGACGAGATCATGGCGGCGATCCTGGCCCTGTCGGAGCAGGAGTACGTCGACATCTACGCGACCAAGGCCAAGGCCCTGGCGAGCCGGGCCGCAGCTGCGGCAGCGTCAGCCGCCGCAGCCGAGGACCTGCCGCGGGCCGCCTGAGCCCTGGCCTGGCCGGCCGGCTGGATCCTGGCCCCGGCCGACGGGGCGTCAGCCTGAAGTCGACAGAGCGTCAGCGTGAGGCCGACGGGGCGTCAGCGTGAGGCCTCGGCCCAGTCCTGCTGGACCGCCAGATCCTCCTTGATCTCGGCGAGCTGCACCGCCACCGCGGACGGCGCGGTGCCGCCGCGGCCGTCGCGGGAGGCGATCGAGCCGTGCACGGTCAGCACCTCCCGTACCTCGGGGGTCAGCGTCGGGGAGATCTCGGCGAACTGTTCGTCCGTCAGATCCGACAGCTCAAGACCGCGCGGCTCGCAGAACTTCACGCAGGCGCCGGCCACCTCGTGCGCCACCCGGAACGGCGTCCCCTGCTTGACCAGCCACTCGGCGATGTCGGTGGCCAGTGAGAAGCCGGCCGGGGCCAGCTCCTCCAACCGCTGGTCGTGCACGGTGAGGGTGGCGATCATCCCGGTGAAGGCCGGCAGCAGTACCTCCAGGGTGTCGCAGGAGTCGAAGACGGGCTCCTTGTCCTCCTGCAGATCCCGGTTGTAGGCCAGCGGCAGTGCCTTGAGGGTGGCGAGCAGCCCGGTCAGGTTGCCGATCAGGCGGCCGGACTTGCCGCGCGCCAGCTCGGCGATGTCCGGGTTCTTCTTCTGCGGCATGATCGAGGAGCCGGTGGAGAAGGCGTCGTGCAGCGTGATGAAGCCGAACTCGCGGGTGTTCCAGATGATCACCTCCTCCGCGATGCGGGAGAGGTTGATGCCGATCATCGCGGTGACGAAGGCGAACTCCGCCACATAGTCGCGGGAGGCGGTGCCGTCGATCGAGTTGGCGGCCGAGCCGCCCTCGAAGCCCAGTTCGGCGGCGATGAACTGCGGGTCGAGCCCCAGCGAGGAGCCCGCGAGCGCGCCGGAGCCGTACGCCGAGACCGCCGTCCGGGTGTCCCACTGGCGCAGCCGCTCGGCGTCCCGGCTGAGCGCCTGGACGTGGGCGAGCACATGGTGCGCGAAGAGCACCGGCTGGGCGTGCTGCAGATGGGTCCGGCCCGGCATGGCCGTGTCCGGGTGGGCCTCGGCGAGGCCGACCAGGGCCTCCTGGAGGTCCAGGATCAGGCCGCCGATGATGCGGGCGTGGTCCCGGAGGAACAGCCGGCCCAGGGTGGCGATCTGGTCGTTGCGGGACCTGCCGGCCCGCAGCTTGCCGCCGAGGTCCGCGCCTAGGCGCTCCAGCAGACCGCGTTCGAGCGCGGTGTGGACGTCCTCGTCGGCGACGGTGCCGGTGAAGGCGCCGGACTCGACATCGGCCAGCAGGACGTCCAGGCCGTCCAGCATCAGCGCCAGTTCATCGGCGGTCAGATGGCCGGCCTTGTGCAGGACCTTGGCGTGCGCCTTGGAGCCGGCGACGTCGTAGGGGGCCAGCCGCCAGTCGAAGTGCACGGAGGCGGACAGCTTGGCCAGCGCCTCCGAGGGACCGTCGGCGAAGCGCGCGCCCCAGAGGCGCAGATTCTCGGTGCTCATGTGCGATCAGCCCTGCTGGAGGTCACGCTTGGCGGCGATCTTGGAGGACATCCCGAAGAGCTCGATGAAGCCCTTGGAGAGCGACTGGTCGAAGGTGTCGCCGGTGTCGTAGGTGGCGAGGTTGAAGTCGTACAGCGACTTCTGCGAGGCCCGGCCGTTCACGACCGCGCGGCCGCCGTGCAGGACCATCCGGATGTCGCCGGAGACGTTCTGGTTGGCCTCGTTCACAAAGCCGTCCAGCGCGCGCTTCAGCGGCGAGAACCACAGGCCGTCGTAGACCAGCTCGGCCCAGCGCTGCTCGACCTGCCGCTTGTAGCGGGCGAGTTCGCGCTCGACGGTGACGTTCTCCAGCGCCTGGTGCGCGGTGATCAGCGCGATCGCGCCGGGGGCCTCGTAGATCTCCCGGGACTTGATGCCGACCAACCGGTCCTCGACCATGTCCAGCCGTCCGACGCCCTGGGCGCCGGCCCGCTTGTTGAGCTCCTCGATGGCCTGCAGCACGGTGACCTTGCGGCCGTCGATGGCGACCGGGACGCCCGCCTCGAAGGAGATGACGACCTCGTCGGCCTCGCGCGGGTCGGCCGGGTTCTGGGTGTACTCGTAGACGTCCTCGATCGGGGCGTTCCAGATGTCCTCGAGGAAGCCGGTCTCGACGGCGCGGCCGAAGACGTTCTGGTCGATCGAGTAGGGGTTCTTCTTGGTGGTGACGATGGGGAGGTTCTTGGCCTCGGCGAAGGCGATCGCCTTGTCGCGGGTCATCGCGTAGTCGCGGACCGGGGCGACGCAGGTGAGGTCGGGGGCCAGCGAGTTGATCCCCACCTCGAACCGGACCTGGTCGTTGCCCTTGCCGGTGCAGCCGTGGGCGACGGTGCTGGCGCCGTGCTTCTTCGCGGCGGCGACCAGGTGCTTGACGATGACCGGCCGCGACAGCGCCGACACCAGCGGGTACTGCCCCTGGTAGAGCGCGTTCGCCTTCAGGGCGGGGAGGCAGTACTCGTCCGCGAACTCCTGGCGGGCGTCGGCGACCTCGGCCTCGACCGCGCCGCAGTCGAGCGCGCGCTGCCGGATGGCGTCCAGATCCTCGCCGCCCTGGCCGACGTCCACCGCCACGGCGATGACCTCGGCGCCGGTCTCCTCGGCGATCCAACCGATACAGACGGACGTGTCCAGACCGCCCGAGTAGGCAAGTACGACGCGCTCAGCCATGTCTCTCTCCCTCATCAACAGTGCTCACGCGAGACGCGGGCAACCATGCAGCGATAGGCATAATTATGCACTACTCTGCATGGAATGCCAACCGGGTCAGGGCGCGCCGGACCAGGTTGCAGCTGCAGGGGAGAACGGGAGCAGGAGAGAAGGCGAGGAGGGCGCCGGCCCGCCGGCTCAGGGCGCGGGGAACTGTCCCGGCGGGATGTCGCTGGTGCTCGCCGTGCCCCCGGCGGTGGCGTAGAGGCTGATCGTGTAGGTGGTGTACTCCACGTACGAGGAGGTGTACTTGGTGCTGAACTTCAGCGGCGTGTCGAACTTCTGGTAGGCGCAGCCGGAGGTGAAGCCCTTGTGCTTGGCGTCCCAGTCGGTGCCGGTGGAGAAGTAGACGGTGTAGCTGCCGTCCCGCATGCCCTTGACGGTGTAGCTGGCGTTCTTGCGCAGATAGACGGCCAGCGAGCGCTTGCCGCTCCGGCGCAGGGTGATCACCGCGGCGCCGCTGCCGCCGTTCTCGATGGTCAGCTTGCCGTTCCCGGTGCGGTCGGCGCTGTGCAGAACGGTGCCGTTGGCGAGGGAACGGTTCTGCTGCTTGGGGAAGGCCGGCACGGTCAGTCCGGTGGGATGGCCGCCCGCGGCCAGGTCCTTGGCCTCGGCGGCCAGCACGCTGAGGCTCGCCGCCTTCCCGGCCTCCACCGCCGGGACCGCCGCGGCGCAGGCAGTGCCGCCCTGGCCGTCCGCCCCCGAGCCCGCTGAACTCAGATCGGCGGAGACCGCCGAGAGATCCCGGGAGAGGGTGGCATTGCTGGCGCTGGTCGCGTCGGACACGGCCAGTTGGTCCACCTTGGCCGCCGCGGCGCTGGCCGCAGCGGAGGCGGCGATCAGATCGGCCCGGCTGCCGCCGGCCGCGGCCTTGGCCAGGGCCGCGGTGACCGGCTGGTCGATGGCCGCCAGCGCCGCGACATACTCACTGTCCGTCAGAGCGGTGGGCGGGGGCGAGGTGCTGGGGACCGGGGCCGCACTCGACGACGACCCGGAACCCCCACCCCCGCAGGCCGCCAGTAGTGCCGTTGCCGTGAGTACCGCCGCTCCCCGAGCAGCCGTCGGCCGGTGACCGCCATGGCTTCCCCCCTCGCCTCGCGTCCGGCCAGTATGGGAGCCGAAGCGGAGGGGCGTCAACCAGTCACCCTCAGTCGCCGCAGGACCCTCGCGGCGGGCGGCGGTTCCGCTCAGGACTGCGCCAGGTGCAGCAGATGGTCCGTCAGCGCCTGACCGCCGGAAGGATCACGGGTGATCAGCAGCACGGTGTCGTCGCCGGCAATGGTGCCGATTATCTCGTGGATGCCGGACTGGTCGATGGCGGAGGCCAGGAACTGGGCGGCACCGGGCGGGGTGCGCAGCACCACCAGATTGCCGGAGGCGGTGGCGGAGACCATCAGCTCCGAGGCGAGGCGGGCGAGCCGGCTCTCATTGGCCGACTCGCCCATCGGGGCCTGCGGGGTGCGGTCCCCGCCCTCCGCCGGGACGGCGTAGATCAGGGTGCCGTACTGGTTGCGGATCTTGACCGCGCCCAGCTCGTCCAGGTCGCGGGAGAGCGTGGCCTGGGTGACCGCGAGGCCGTCGTCCGCCAGCAGTTTGGCCAGCTGGCTCTGCGAACGGATGGGCTGACGGGTCAGCAGATCCACGATGCGCCGGTGCCGGGCTGTCCGCGTCTGCGGCAGCTGGAACAGCGGACCCGTGGGTGGAGCGGGCTGGTGGTCGGCCATGGCGGTCAGTCGGCCTCTCGTACGGATCGCAGGATGCCGGGCAGGACGGCCAGGAAGGCGTCCACGTCGCGCTCGGTGAGGATGAGCGGCGGGGCGAGACGGACCGTATCAGGGACGGCCGCGTTGACCAGGAAGCCGGCCCGCTGGGCCGCCGCCTGGACCTGGGCCGCGACCGGCTCGGTGAGCACGATGCGAGCAGCAGCCCGGCGCCCCTGACGTGGTCGACCAGGGGGTCGCCGATGGCCGTGATGCCGCTGCGGAGCCGCTCGCCGACCTTGCTGACCTGGTCCAGCAGCCCCTCCCGCTCGATGGTGTCGAGGACGGCGTTGGCGGCGGCGCAGACCACCGGGTTGCCGGAGAAGGTGCTGCCGTGGTGGCCCGGGTGCAGCAGTTCGGCGGCGTCGCCGAAGGCGATGGTGGCGCCGATCGGCAGGCCGCCGCCGAGGCCCTTGGCCAGGGTGACCACATCCGGGTCGACGTCCTGGAAGGCCTGGTGGGCGTACCAGTGGCCGGTGCGGCCGATACCGGTCTGGATCTCGTCCAGGACCAGCAGGGTGCCGGTGGCCCGGGTGATCTCCCTGGCCGCGAGCAGGTAGTCGGCGGGCGGCACGACCACGCCGTTCTCGCCCTGCAGCGGTTCCAGGATGACCAGCGCGGTCTCGGTGGTCACCGCGGCGCGCAGCGCCTCGGCATCACCGAAGGGGACGTGGGTGACGTCGCCGGGCAGCGGCCGGAACGGGTCCTGCTTGGCGGGCTGGGCGGTGAGCGAGAGCGCGCCCATGGTCCGGCCGTGGAAGCCGCCGTGGGCGGAGACCATGTGGGTGCGGCCGGTGAGCCGCCCGATCTTGAAGGCGGCCTCGTTGGCCTCGGCGCCGGAGTTGGAGAAGTAGACCCTGGCTCCGTCCCGGCCGGACAGCGCGACCAGCCGCTCGGCGAGCCGGACCGTGGGCTCGGTCAGGAAGAAGTTGGAGATGTGGCCGAGGGTGCTGATCTGCTCGGTGACCGCCGCGACGATCGCCGGATGGGCGGTGCCCAGGGCGTTGACCGCGATGCCGCCGAGGAAGTCGGTGTAGCGCTTGCCGTCGGCGTCCCAGAGGTGCACGCCCTCGCCGCGGACCAGCGGGATGCGCGGGGTGCCGAAGTTGTTCATCAGCGAGTGCTGCCACCGCTGGGTCAGCGCCTCGTTGTTCGGAGCCTGGGCGTTCGGAGTTTGGGCGTTCGGAGCCTCGTTGCTGGTCATGCCAGCCCCCCTGTGATGATCGGTTCGGAGTCGGTCTCGGTGTCGGGCACGACCATGGTGCCGATGCCCTCGTCGGTGAAGATCTCCAGCAGCAGGCTGTGCTGGACCCGGCCGTCGAGCACCCGCGCGGTGCCGACGCCCTCCCGGACCGCCCGCAGGCAGCCCTCCATCTTCGGGAGCATCCCGCTGGCCAGGCTCGGCAGCATCTTCTCCAGCTCGGTGGTGCTCAGCTGGCTGATCACGTCGTCGCTGGCCGGCCAGTCGGCGTAGAGGCCCTCGACGTCGGTGAGGACGACCAGCATCTCGGCGTTCAGCGCCACCGCCATCGCGGCCGCGGCGGTGTCGGCGTTGATGTTGTAGATCCCGCCGTCGCTGCCGCGGGCGATGGAGGAGATGACCGGGATCCGGCCGTTGTCGAGCAGCGCGTTGACGGCTCCCGGCTCGACGTGGGCGATGTCGCCGACCAGGCCGATGTCGACCTGCTCGCCCTCCACCACGGCGTAGCGCTTGACCGCGGTCATGGTGTGGGCGTCCTCGCCGGTCATCCCGACCGCGAAGGGCCCGTGCTCGTTCAGCAGGCCGACCAGCTCCCGCTGGACCTGCCCGGCCAGCACCATCCGGACCACGTTCATGGTCTCCGGGGTGGTGACCCGGAGCCCGGCGGTGAAGGTGGAGGTCAGGCCGAGCTTCTCCAGCTGGGCGCTGATCTGCGGGCCGCCGCCGTGGACGATGACCGGGCGCAGCCCGGCGTAGCGCAGGAAGACCACGTCCTGGGCGAAGGCGGCCTTCAGCGACTCGTCGATCATGGCGTTGCCGCCGAACTTGATCACGACGGTCTTGCCGTGGAAGCGCTCCAGCCAGGGCAGCGCCTCGATCAGGGTGAGCGCCTTGGGGAGTGCGGTGTTGTTGCGGGCCTGTTCGCCCTTGGGTGCGATATGCACGGCCGTACTGCCCTTCAGCTGGAGTAGGCGCTGTTCTCGTGGACGTAGTCGGCGGTGAGGTCGTTGGTCCACACGGTCGCGGCGGCCGGCCCCGCGTGCAGGTCGGCGGTGATGACGACCTGGCGGTCCTTCATGCTCACCAGCTCGCGGTCCTCGCCGACGCTGCCGGCCCGGCAGACCCAGACCCCGTTGATGGCGACGTCCAGGGCGTCCGGGTCGAAGGCGGCGCTGGTGGTGCCGATGGCGGCGAGGACCCGGCCCCAGTTGGGGTCCTCGCCGTGGATGGCGCACTTGAGCAGGTTGTTGCGGGCGATGCTGCGGGCGACGTCCACCGCCTCGGCCTCGGTGGCGGCGTTGACGATGTCGATCCGGATGTCCTTGCTCGCGCCCTCGGCATCGCTGACCAGCTGCAGCGCCAGGTCGGCGCAGACGGCGCGGACCGCCTCGGTGAACTCGTCCTGGTCCGGCGTCACCGCGCTGGCGGCGGAGGCCAGCAGCAGCACGGTGTCATTGGTGGACATGCTGCCGTCGGAGTCGACCCGGTCGAAGGTGGTGCGAGTGGCGGAGCGCAGGGCGGCGTCCAGACCGGCCGGATCCACCGCGGCGTCGGTGGTGAGGACGACCAGCATGGTGGCGAGACCGGGGGCGAGCATGCCGGCGCCCTTGGCCATCCCGCCGACGGTCCAGCCGCCGGGGTGGGCGACGACAGCGGTCTTGTGGACCGTGTCGGTGGTCTTGATGGCGACCGCGGCGGCCTCGCCGCCGTCGGCATGGAGCTCGGCGGCGGCCAGCTCGACCCCGGGGAGCAGGATGTCCATCGGCAGCCGGACCCCGATCAGCCCGGTGGAGGCGACGGCCACCTCGGCCGCGTTGAGGCCGAGGGTCTCGGCGACCTTCTCCGCCGTGGCGTGGGTGTCCTGGAAGCCGAGCGGCCCGGTGCAGGCGTTGGCGCCACCGGAGTTGAGGATGACCGCGGAGACCTGCCCGTCCTTGAGCACCTGCTCGGACCAGTGCACCGGCGCGGCCTTGACCCGGTTGGAGGTGAACACCCCGGCGGCGGCGAGGGAGGGCCCGTCGTTGACGACCAGCGCCAGGTCGGGGGTGCCGGACGCCTTGATCCCGGCGGTGACACCGGCCGCGCGGAAGCCCTTGGCCGCCGTGACGCCGATGCCGACCGGCCCTGCTGCGGTGGGGTTGGGGCTGGTCACGGTGCGACTCCAGTCTGCGGAAGGCCGAGTTCCTCGGCCAGGCCGAGGGCGATGTTCATGCTCTGGACCGCGCCGCCGGCGGTGCCCTTGGTCAGGTTGTCGATGGCGCTGACCACGGTGATCCGGCCGACGCTCTCGTCGAGGGCGACCTGGACCAGGGCGTGGTTGGAGCCGAGGACGGCGGCGGTGGACGGCCAGCGGCCCTCGGGCAGCAGGTGCACAAAGGGCTCCGCGGCATAGGCCGTGGTGTAGGCGGCGCGGATCTGCTGGGCGGTGACCCCCGGCCGCGCCTTGACGCTGCAGGTGGCCAGGATGCCCCGGGACATCGGCGCCAGGGTCGGCGTGAAGGAGACCGCGACCCGCTCACCGGCGACCTGGGAGAGGTTCTGGGTCATCTCGGGGGTGTGCCGGTGGCCGCCGCCCACGCCGTAGGGGCTCATGCTGCCCATCACCTCGCTGCCCAGCAGATGCGGCTTGGCGGCCTTGCCGGCCCCGGAGGTACCGGACGCGGCGACGACCACGACCTCGGGCTCGGCGAGCCCGGCGGCGTACGCGGGGATCAGAGCGAGGGTGACCGCGGTGGGGTAGCAGCCGGGGACGGCGATCCGTCGGCTGCCCTTGAGGGCGTCACGGGCGCCGGGGAGCTCGGGGAGGCCGTAGGGCCACACCCCGGCGTGCGGGGAGCCGTAGAACTTCTCCCAGTCGACCGGGTCCTTCAGCCGGAAGTCGGCGCCGCAGTCGACCACCAGCACGTCCGCGCCCAGCTGCTGCGCGACGGCGGCGGACTGCCCGTGCGGCAGGCCGAGGAAGACCACGTCGTGTCCGGCCAGGGTCTCCGCGTCGGTCGGCTGGAGTACGCGGTCGGCGAGCGGCAGCAGGTGCGGCTGCAGTTCGCCGAGCCGGGTTCCGGCGTTGGACCCGCCGGTCAGCGCGCCGATCTCGATCTGCGGGTGGGCGAGCAGCAGGCGCAGGACCTCGCCGCCCGCGTACCCGCTCGCTCCTGCCACCGCTGCTGTGAATGCCTTGGCTGGGACTGCCATGACTCCTCCTCCGCGTCGGGATAACTATACGAAGGAAGGCACATTCATGCAATCGGCTAGTACGGCGTCCTGGCATCGTGCTGAACGCTCGGCCCGGCCTGTTCCAGCAGGCCGCCGATGTCGTCCCGGCCGAGGTGCAGGAAGCGGCCGTGCAGCGGGTCGAGCCGACCGCGTCCGGCGTCCACCACGGTGGAGACCAGCAGGGGGATGCTTCCCCAGTCCACCATGTCGGCGAACATCGGCATCCCCGCCGTCATCCCGGTGGCGACCACGCCGGGGCTGAGGTCCAGCACGGTCACCCCGTGCGGGCGGAGCGGGCCCGCGACATTGTCGCTGAGCCGCAGCAGCGCCGCCTTGGAGGTGGCGTAGGCCGAGTAGCGCCATTCCGGGCGCAGCGCGAAGAACCCGCAGTTCAGATTGACCACCCGCCCCCGCCGGCGCTCCACCATGCCGGGCAGCACGGTGCGCATCAGATGGAACGGGCCGCGCAGATTGGTCTCCACCACGGACCACCACTGGTCCGGGTCCGCCTCCCACAGCGGCACCTCGGCCCGGTCGACCTGGCCGGCGTTGTTGACCAGCAGATCGACCGGCCCCAGATCGCGCTCGATGCTGCGGACGGCTTCGCGGACCGCCCCGAAGCGGGTGACGTCGGCGGCCACTGCGACGCATTTCACACCGTGCCTGACGCAGGCCCTGAGCGTGTCGGCGAGGGTCTCCCGGTTCCGACCGATGACGCCGAGGTGCATCCCCTCCTCGGCCAGTCCCAGCGCGATCTCCCGGCCGATGCCCCGGCCCGCCCCGGTGACCAGGGCGACCTGTCCTTCGAGCGTGCGCAGCGCCATGGTGGACTCCTCTACCGCCGGTGGCCGCCGAGGTGGGGAGGGCGGTGGCACACCGCACCGGGCCGAAGTGCCATTCTTGAACGCCGCACGTCGCGGCAGGGCGCGGACACGCTGGAAGGACAATGACGTGAACGACATCGTGCGAGTAGGGGTCGTCGGCTGCGGCTTGATGGGGTCGGGGATCGCTGAGGTCTTCGCACGCGCCGGACTCGAGGTCAAGGTCTCCGAAGCCAGCGGCGAGGCACTGGAGATCGGTCGCACCCGGCTCACCGGCTCCCTGGACACCGCCGTCCGCCGCGGCAAGCTCGCCGAGGCCGACCGGGACGGGGCGCTCTCACGGATCTCCTTCACCACCGACCTCGCCGACTTCGCCGACCGCGACCTGGTGATCGAGGCGGTCGCCGAGCGCGAGGACGTCAAGACCGCCATCTTCCGGGAGCTGGACCAGGTGGTGGAGCGCCGGGACGCGATCCTGGCGTCCAACACCTCCTCGATCCCGATCGTGAAGCTCGCCTCCGCGACCTCGCGCCCGGAGCAGGTGCTCGGCATCCACTTCTTCAACCCGGCGCCGGTGCAGAAGCTGGTCGAGATCATCCCCACCCTCACCACCTCGGCCGAGACCGTCGCCAGGGCCGAGGAGTTCGCCCGCGAGGTCCTGGCCAAGGAGCCGATCCGGGCCCGCGACCGGGCCGGTTTCGTGGTCAACGCCCTGCTGGTGCCGTACCTGCTCTCCGCCGTCCGGATGTTCGAGACCGGGGTGGCCACCGCCGAGGACATCGACAAGGGCATGGAGGCCGGCTGCGCCCACCCGATGGGTCCGCTCCGGCTGTGCGACCTGATCGGCCTGGACACCATCGTCTCCATCGCCGAGTCGATGTACCACGAATTCAAAGAACCCCTGTACTCGGCGCCCCCGCTGCTGCAGCGGATGGTCGACGCCGGCCTGCTCGGCCGCAAGTCCGGCCGGGGCTTCTACCAGTACTAGGGGCCGGGGACGCGGAAACGCACGGAGGGCCACCGGCATCGCCGGTGGCCCTCCGTGCGCGTTACGGCTTAGGCGTACGCGGCGATCTGCTTGGGGCTCTCCCCGTACTTGTTCTGACCCTGCTCGCCCTCGAGCGCGAAGAAGACGATCAGGATGATCGTGCCGATGAGCGGGATCAGGCCGATGAAGAGCCAGCCGGCGCTGCGACCGGTGTCGTGCAGGCGGCGGAAGGACACCGCGAGGCCGGGAAGAAGAACCGCGAGACCGTAGATGAGCCCCGGAATGCTGCTGCCGATGGCGGCGTCGACCACGGCCAGGACGATCTCAATGATGAAGTTGAAGAGGAAGAACATCCAGAATTCCTGGCGGCGGGCCCGGCCGCTGAATCCGACGTAGTTCTTAATGACGTCCAAGTACCAGTTCACTGCGTTCCTGTTCCCGTGTGAGGCCGTCGTCCGGCCAAGCAGAATGCAGAATGTATGGCCTGCGTAAGGAACGGTCAACGCATATCAGGTCACGCTTTCGACCACCGGGCAATTCCATCCGTTTTGGCCTATTTCGAGGCACCCCGGTTCCAGAACCCTGCGGCCCACCCCTTAGGCTGAGGCCATGTCAGATCCTCAACTGATCCGCATCGGCGCGCGGTCCTCCCCGATGTCCCTCGCCCAGGTCGAGCGGGTACGGGCCGAACTCGCCGCCGCGCACCCCGGCATCACCACCGAGGTCGTGCCGTTCACCACCTCGGGCGACCGCTGGTCCGGGGCGCTGGTGGAGCTGGGCGGCAAGGGCGCGTTCACCCGGGAGATCGACGAGGCGCTGCTCTCCGGCGACGTCGACCTGGCCGTGCACTGCGTCAAGGACGTCCCCGGCGACCGTCCGGTCCCGGCCGGGACGGTGTTCGCCGCCTACCTGAAGCGGGACGACCTGCGCGACGCGCTGGTGCTCCCGGCCACGCAGCGGAACAGCCTGACGCTGGGCCAACTGCCGCCCGGGACCAGGATCGGCACCTCCTCGGTCCGCCGGGTCGCCCAACTCGCGCAGCGCTACCCCGAGCTGGAGCCGGTGCCGTTCCGCGGCAACGCCAACAGCCGGCTGGCGAAGCTGGACGCGGGCGAGGTGGACGCGGTACTGCTGGCCGTCTCCGGTCTGGAGCGGATCGGACTGAGCCACCGGATCGCCCAGATCCTCGACGTCGAGGAGATGATGCCCGCCGTCGGCTCCGGCACCCTGGTGCTGCAGTGCCGGGCCGAGGACGAGCGGTCCATCGAGGCCGTCGGCGCGCTCAACGACGCGGAGACCTACCGGCAGACCACGGCGGAGCGGATGCTGCTGCATGTGCTGCAGGGCCACTGCAACTCCCCCATCGCGGCCTTCGCCACCACCGAGTTCGACGGCAGGCTGTCCCTCCGCGCCCGGGTGTTCAGCCCGGACGGGAAGACCGTGCTGGACGCCCATGAGTGGGACCGCAACGCGCATGCCCTCGGCACCTCCGTGGCAGCGACGCTGCTGCGGCAGGGGGCGCACGAGGTCATCAACGCGATCCCGCACTAGGGCCTTTCCCGACGGATCAGCGGCTGAATAGGTTCGGGGTGCGGCGCTTGGTCAGCACCGGGCTCCGGACCGTGTCGTCGTCCTCCGCCACCGGGTCGGTCCCGTTGCTGACGCCCGTCCCGTTGCTCACGCCGGTGCCGCTGACGCCGGTGCCGAGGTCGGCCTTCGCCGCGGCCTTGCGCTCGCGCCGGGCGGCGCGCAGCTCCGAGCTGCGCCGATGCCCACGCCGGGCACCCGCCGAGAGCATCAGCAGTCCCAGGCAGAAGACCAGGGTCAGGGCGATCCCCGCGAGGAACGCGCCGAGTGTGTTCACTGTGCCGAGGTGGTGGTCGAAAAGACTCACCGAGTAGTGGGGACCCCCACCGAGATTGTCCGCGATCACCACGATCGCGAAGGCGACCGCAACGGCCACGATCAGCAGTCCGAGCAGCAACATGACTGGCACACCCCATCCGGGTTTCGACCTCGCCGACGTCTGCGTTGACGTCTGACTCGCCGGCTACCCGGGAACGGAACCCGCTAACGGCCGCTCGGCGACGGCCCGTCAGTACAGGCCGCGGACCCGGGCGCTGAGCCGGGTCAGTCCGAGCAGCGCGTCGATGTGCGGGGTCGGCACGCCGACCAGGCCGCCGATCTCGCGCACCGCGCCGACCAGGGCGTCCAGCTCGATCGGCCGTCCGGCCTCGGCGTCCTGGAGCATCGAGGTCCGGCTGAGTCCGAGCTTGCGGGTGACCTGGCTGCGGTCCTCGGGGCGCTCGGCCACCGGGCAGCCGATCCGGCCGCCGATCTCGGAGGCCTCCTGCATCGCGGCATGGCAGAAGGCCATCACCAGCTCGTCGTCCAGGATCAGGTTCCCGGTCGCGCCGGTGAGCGCGGAGACCGGGTTCATGGTCATGTTGCCCCAGAGCTTGTACCAGACCTGGCGCTGGATCTCGGTGGACACCTCGGTCGCGAATCCGGCCGTGGCCAGCAGCGCCGCCAGTTCGCGGACCCGGGCCGAGTCGGTGTTGTCGGGTTCGCCGAGGATCAGCCGGGCCCCGCCGTGGTGCTGCACCAGGCCGGGTTCCGAGGTACTGGCACTGAGGTGGACCACGCAGCCGACGGTGTTGCCGGCCGGCACCGCGGCGGCGATCCGCCCGTCCGGGTCCACGCTGGTCAACTGCCGCCCCTCGCAGGGGCCGCCGAAGCCCTCGAAGAACCACCAGGGCACGCCGTTCATGGCGGCGACCACGGCGGTGTCCGGGCCGATCAGCTGGGTCAGCGCGGGCAGCGCCGAGGGCAGCGCATGCGCCTTGACCGCCAGCACGACCACGTCCTGGACGCCGAGCTCGGCCGCGTCGTCGCTGGCCAGGACCGGTGCGGTGAGCAGGCCGCCCTGCTGCTGCAGCCGCCAGCCGTGCTTGCGCAGCGCGGCCAGGGTCTCCCCGCGCGCCAGCGCCGAGGTCTCCGCCCCCGCGTCCGCCAGCCGCGCTCCGATGAACCCGCCGACCGCTCCCGCTCCCAGCACACAGATCCGCATGGGCTCGAACCTAACCCGCCGGGTGGCCGCCGCACCAGGCCCGACCTGATCAGGCGCGGACGTGCTGCAGCCAGGGCGGACGCCCGGCCAGGGTCGCCGCGACCCTGGCCGCCTCGGCCCGGGCCAGCTCCTCGGCGTCGGCGAATCCGTCCGGCAGCCACGCGGCCGAGCAGGCCGCCCGGGCCGCCAGCTGGGCGACATAGGCCCGGCGCTGCCGCTCCGGCGAGTCCAAGCCGGGTTCGGGCTCCAGCCACTCGTCCGGGACCAGTCCGACCACCTCGGCCAGCAGCTGCTCGGTGACCTGCGGCGCGAGCGCGGCGTCGGCGGCCACGACGTCGGGGGCGAAGCCGCCCAGGGCGTGGTCGGTCATCGGATAGCGCCGGGCGACCGCGTCATCGGCGCCTGACCAGCGGTGATGGAAGATCAGCGCGGCGCCGTGGTCGATCAGCCAGAGCTTGCGGTGCCACACCATCAGATTGGGACTGTGCACGGTCCGGTCGACGTTGCCGACCAGGGCGTCGAACCAGACCACCCGCCCGGCCTCGGCCGGGGTCACCGCCACCGGCGGCGGCAGCCGGCGCGGGGCGAAGTCCTCCGCGCCGGGGAGGAAGTCCATGCCCAGATTGAGTCCGTCGCTGGCCCGCAGGATGTCCTGCACCTCCGGATCCGGCTCCCCCTCGGCCACCCGCGGATCGAACCGGACCAGCACCAGCTCGGGGACGGGCAGGCCCAGCCGCCGCCCCAGCTCCCCCACGATCACCTCGGCGACCAGCGCCTTGCGGCCCTGGGCTGCGCCGGTGAACTTCACCACATAGGTGCCCAGGTCGTCGGTCTCCACGATGCCGGGAACGGAGCCACCGGTGCGCAGCGGGGTGAGGTAGTCCAGCGCCGTCACCTCGGCCAGTCCTGCCGTCGCCGCCATCCGCTCCGCCTCTCGCCGCCCGTCCACTGCCCGCCGGTCCCCTGCCCGCTGGTCCACTGCCCGCTGATCTGCCGCACGCCGGTCTGCTGGGTCAACCACGCCAGAGCCCTGCCGATTCCATTCCGGTCAGCGCCGCCAGCAGCCCGGAGAGCTGTCCCAGACCGCCGTCGTCCCAGCTCTCACCTGCGAAGACCTCCGCCGCCACCTCCTCGGCCGCGGTCAGCATCTCGGCCAGCCGCACCCGCCCGGTCGGGGTCAGCGCCGCGTAGGCGACCCGCGCGTCGCGGGGATCGGGCTCGCGGACGACCAGGCCGATCCGCTCCAGTGGGATCAGCCCGCGGGTGACCCCGGACGCGGACAGCCCGAGCGCCTGCGCCAGGTCCACCCGGCGCATCCGGCCGCCGTGCGCCCGGCCGAGCTGGATCAGCACCATCAGGTCGGCGAAGCTGACCCCGTGCAGCCCGGACAGCCGCGAGTCGAACCGCTTCACCAGCGCCGCCTGGGCCCGCACCAGCCGCAGCGACGCCTCCAGCGCCTGGGTCATCGCCTCGGCCATCGGAGTCCCCCTCTCGCATCGAATACTTGCGGACTCAAGGATAGCGAAAGTTTCCCATGCCGCACATCGGACCCCCCGGTTACGGCAGAATGGGCGGCCACGCGACTGGCGGGCACAGGGTGGGAGCGACCACCGGGAAGCAGCCCCCGCGAGGGCCGTCCGCCTGGGCCCCCGCAGAGGATTCCGCCACCATGAGCAGCTTCTCCGACGTCGACGCCAGCCCCCGTCCGCAGGCACTGATCGACTACCTCGAACACGCCCACACCGGGCTGCACTCCCCCAAGCTGCGGCTCCAGCAGCGGCTGTCGGTCCGCCCCGGCGACCGGGTGCTCGACCTCGGCTGCGGCAGCGGCCATGAACTGGCCCTGCTGGAGGAGGACGGCGCGCTGGCCGTCGGCATCGACAGCAGCGCGGTGATGCTGAACGCCAGCCGCTCCCGGCTGACCGACCGCGACCTCCCGGCCCGGCTGGCCCAGGCCGAGGGCGGCCGGCTGCCGTTCCGCCCCGGCGTGTTCGACGTGGTCCGGATCGAACGGGTGCTTCAGCATGTCGCCGATCCGGCCGCCGTGCTGGCCGAGGCCCGGCGGGTGCTCCGCCCCGGCGGCACCCTGGGCGTCTGCGAACCCGACTGGTCCTCGTTCACCGTCGCCTCGGCCGACCGGGACACCGCCGCCGCGGTGTCGGCCCAGGTCGGCGCGCAGATCGCCCAGCGCGACATCGGCCGCCAGCTGCGCCGACTGCTGGTCGGGGCGGGCTTCGGCCAGATCCGGATCGAGGTCGAGCTGGCGGTCTACCGGACCCTGGACGAGCTCGATCTGATCATCTCGCTGCGCCGCGCGGCCGAGCGGGCCTGCGCGGCCGGGCAGCTCACCGAGCCGGCCGCCGCCGCCTTCCTGGCCGAGCAGCGGGCCCTGTCGCAGAGCGGTGGCTTCCACGCGACCCTGAACCGCTCGGTCCTGGCCTGGGCCTGCTAGGCCTGCTCACGGGTATGAGGTCGGCCGCCCACCTGGCCGACTGCCAGCGCCCCACTGCGGCAGCCCGCAACCGCCGCGGCCAGCGGTTCGGCGCCGCCCAGTCGCGCCATCAGGAAGGCGCCGGCGAAGGCGTCGCCCGCCCCGGTGCTGTCCAGCGCGGTGGCCGGCGCCGCGGGGACAGCGCCGAGCCGGGTGCCGTGGTCGGCCAGCAGCGCCCCGGCCGCGCCGAGCTTCAGGACGACCAGGCAGTGGCAGCGGGCGCTCAAGACCGCCGCGGCTGCTTCCGGATCGTCCGTCCCGGTCAGCGCCCTGGCCTCGTCGAGGTTGGGGAGCAGCAGATCCACCCCGCCCAGCAGGTCCAGGAAGCGGGAGGGGCCGTACTCCCGCAGCGGGCCGACCGAGGCCGGGTCCACGCTGACGCCGATGCCCCGGGCCCGCGCCCGGACCACGGCGTGCGCCGCGAGGGCGCGCCCCTCCGCGCCGAACAGCAGATAGCCGGAGAGGTGCAGCCGCCCCACGCCGTCCAGCAGCGAGTCCTCCCAGTCGGCCCGGCCCAGCGCGCCGCTGGCGCCGCGGTCGGTGACAAAGGTGCGCTCCCCCGCGGCGTTCACCAGCGAGATCACCACCGCGGTCGGCCGCTCCGGATCGACCCGCAGGCGGGGGCGTACGCCCGCGCGTTCCAGCGCCTCCCGGTGCCAGCCCGCCGAGTCCGCGCCGACCCGGGCGAGCAGCCGTACCTCCGCTCCCCCGGCCGACGATCCGGCAGCCGACGATCCTGCAGCCGACGCTCCCCCGGCCGCCGCGGCCCAGGCGGCGGTGTTGGCGGCCGAGCCGCCGGGCCGCAGCGAGATCCGCGCCGCGGTGTCGGTGTCCGCGGTGAGCGGCTTGCCGTGCAGGGCGACGATGTCAGTGACCAGGTCGCCGATCACCAGCAGGCCGGGCTGCGCGGCCATCAGCGCAGCGCGGCGTGGCTGCGGGCGATCTCCGTCGCCAGGGCGACATTGCCGCGCACCGCGGCGAGATTGGCCTCAAGCGAGGCCCCGTCGGTGTGCTCCACCAGGTAGCCGAGCAGATAGGGGGTGACCGCCTGCCCGGTGATCCCGTCCCTGCTCGCGGCGCTCAGCGCCTCGGCCAGCACCCGGTCGTGCAGGGCCGGGTCCAGCTGCTCGGCCTCGGGCACCGGATTGGCCACGATCAGCGCGGTGAGGTCGGTGTTCAGCTGCCAGCGGGCCCGCATCAGGGCGGCGACCTGCTCCGGGCTGTCCATGGTCCAGTCGACCGGCAGCCCGGAACCGCGCAGGTAGAAGCCGGGGAACTCGGCGGTGCGGTAGCCGACGACGCCCACGTTCAGGGTCTCCAGCCGCTGCAGCGTGGCGGGCACGTCCAGGATGGACTTCACCCCCGCGCAGACCACGGTGATCGGCACCCGGGCCAGCAGCCCCAGGTCGGCGGACTCGTCCTGCAGGGTGACCCAGTCGCGGTGGACGCCGCCGAGGCCGCCGGTGGCGAACACCGCGATGCCCGCCGCATGCGCCAGGAACGCGGTCGCGGAGACCGTGGTGGCCCCGCTGGCCCCCAGTGCGACCGCGGGGGCCAGGTCGCGGAAGCCGAGCTTGCGCATGCCCTCGTCCTGGGCGACCCGTTCCAGGCTGTTCTTGCCGAGCCCGACCCGGGCCACCCCGTCCAGCACCGCGATCGTGGCCGGGACCGCCCCGCCGGCCCGGACCAGCGCCTCCAGTTCCTGCGCCACCGCCAGATTGCGGGGCCGCGGCAGCCCGTGCGAGATGATCGTCGACTCCAGCGCGACCACGGGACGCCCCCGCTCCACGGCGTCGCGGACCTCACGGGACAGGCGTATCGGTGCGTCGGGCATGGTGGCGTTCGACCTCCTGGAGCACAGGACAGCGCACAGGCAGCAGCGCTTGGCTTTCTGCCCTTGATCCTGTCGCTCGCGGCGCCCGCTCAAACCACGGCGGCCGACCGTCCCCTCGCAGGGAACGACCGGCCGCTGTGGTTACTACGGACGCGGGGTCAGCCGCGCATCACCGCTCCGGTGCGGACCACGGCCTCGGCGATGGCGGCCTCGCGGGCCGCGCTCGCCTCCTCCGCGGTCAGGGTGCGGTCGGCGGCGCGGAAGCGCAGGGCGTAGGCCAGCGACTTCCGGTCGGCGCCGATCTGCTCACCGGTGTAGACGTCGAACAGCCGCAGCGACTCCAGCAGCGGCCCGGCGCCGGCCCGCAGCGCCCGCTCGACCTCGGCGGCCGGGACCGAGTCAGCCACGACCAGCGCGACGTCCTGGGTCGCGACCGGGAAGGAGGAGATCTTCGGCCCCTCGACCGGGCGCGGACCCTCGGCCATGAGCAGGTCGACGTCCAGCTCCATCGCGCAGGTGCGCTCCGGCAGGTGCAGCGCCTTGACCACCCGCGGGTGCAGCTCTCCGGCGTGGCCGACCAGCCGGTCGCCCGCGTAGAGCGCGGCGCAGCGGCCCGGGTGCCAGGGCGCGTGCTGGTCCTGGCGCACGGTCAGCTCGACCCCGGCCGCCTCGGCGAAGGTACGCGCCGACTCGACCGCGTCGGCCCAGGTCGCGGGGCGGCCCTTGCCCCACCAGCCGTCGGGCTCGCGGTTGCCCGCGAGGACGGTGGCGACCCGGTGCGGCTGCCGCGGCAGCGCCGCGTTCAGCCGGGCGATCTCCTCGTCGGTGGGACGGCGGTCGACCGGCAGCCGCGGGGACCGGAACAGCGCCTCGGGGTCGGTGCCGTCGATCCGGAAGACCAGGCCCTGCTCGAACAGCGCCACGTCCGTCGCGCCCCGGCCGGTGTTCCGGCGCAGCGCGGCGAGCAGGCCCGGCAGCAGCGTGGTGCGCAGCGCCGGGGCCTCGTCGGAGATGGGGTTGGCGAGCTTGACCGTCTTCCGGCGGTCGTCGTCCGGGTCGAGGCCGAGCGCGTCCAGCTCCGGCTCGCCGAGGAAGGGGTAGTTCAGCACCTCGACATAGCCGGCGCCGGCCAGCGCGAGGCCGGTGCGGCGGCGCAGCCGCTGGGCGTCGGTCAGCCCGCGCCCGGCCGGGACCTGGGGCAGGGTGGAGGGCAGCTCCTCGTAGCCCTCCAGCCGGATGACCTCCTCGGCGAGGTCGTTGGGGTCGGTGAGGTCGGGCCGCCAGCTCGGCGGGGTGACCACCAGGACATCCCCGCCCACCACGTGGCAGCCGACCTCCTGCAGCCGGCGGACCACGGTCTCCCGGCCGTACTCCTGACCGGCCACCCGGTCCGGGTGGTCGGCCGCGATGGTGATGCTGTGCAGCGGGTGCGCGGCGGCGATGTCGGTGACACCGGCCTCGGCGGTGCCGCCGGCCACCGCGACCAGCAGGTCCACGGCACGCTGCGCGGCGGCCTTGCCGGCCTCCGGGTCCACCCCGCGCTCGAAGCGCTTGGCGGCCTCGGAGGGCAGCTTGTGGCGGCGCACACTGCGGGCGATCGAGACCGGCGCGAAGTGCGCGGCCTCGATCACGATGTCGGTGGTGCCGCTGACCTGGCCGGTCTCCGGGTCCACGACCGCGGTGGCGATCTCGGTGCCGGCCCCGCCCATCACCCCGGCCAGGCCGATCGGCCCGGAGTTGTCGCAGATCAGCAGGTCCTCGGCGTCGAGGGTGCGGACCACGCCGTCCAGGGTGCGCAGCTGCTCGCCGGCCAGCGCGCGGCGGACCGTGATCGCGCCGTCGATCCGGCTGCGGTCGTAGGCGTGCAGCGGCTGGCCGAGCTCCAGCATGACGTAGTTGGTGATGTCGACGGCCAGCGAGATCGGGCGCATCCCGGCCTTCTGGATCCGGCGCTGCATCCAGATCGGGGACAGCGCGGTCGGCTCCACGCCGACGACGCCGCGCGCGACGAAGCGGTCGCAGCCTGCCGGGTCCTCGACCTTGACCAGCGGGCCGTAGGAGTTGGCCGGCGGCACGTCCAGCAGGGCCGGGTCGCTCAGCGGCAGCCCGTAGGCGATGGCGGCCTCACGGGCCACACCGCGCACCGACAGGCAGTAGCCGCGGTCGGCGGTGACGGCGATGTCGAGCACCTCGTCGACCAGCTCCAGCAGCTCGACCGCGTCGGTGCCGGGCTCGAACTCCGGCGGCAGCACGATGATGCCGTCGTGCTCGTCGCCCATGCCCAGCTCGCGGGCCGAGCAGATCATGCCCTCGGAGGTGTGCCCGTAGGTCTGCCGGGCGGCGATCGGGAACGGTCCTGGCAGGACCGCGCCGGGCAGCACCACGACGACCTTGTCGCCGACGGCGAAGTTCCGGGCGCCGCAGACGATGTTCTGCGGGCCGCCGTGGCCGTTCGCGTCGCCCACGTCGACCTGGCAGTAGCGGATCGGCTTCTTGAAGCCGGTCAGCTCCTCGATGGCCAGCACCCGGCCCACCACCAGCGGGCCCTTCAGGTCGGCGCCGACCTGCTCCACGGTCTCGACCTCGAGGCCGGCCCGGACCAGTCGGGCGGCCACGTCGCGGCCGGTCTCACCTGCGGGCAGGTCGACGTACTCCCGCAACCAGGAAAGCGGGACGCGCATCAGATCTCCATCCCGAACGGAAGGGTGAAACGAAGGTCACCCTCGACGATGTCTCGCATGTCTTCGACGTTGTGGCGGAACATCAGCAGGCGCTCGATGCCGAAGCCGAACGCGAAGCCGCTGTACCGGTTGGGGTCGATCCCGCAGGCGACCAGCACCCGCGGGTTGACCATCCCGCAGCCGCCCAGCTCGATCCAGCCCTCGGAGGAGCAGGTCCGGCAGGGGCGGTCCGGGTTGCCGACGGACTCGCCGCGGCAGGAGAAGCACACCATGTCCATCTCGGCGGACGGCTCGGTGAACGGGAAGTAGTTGGGACGCAGCCGGGTCGCCATGCCCTCGCCGAACAGCGAGACCACCATGTGGTCCAGGGTGCCCTTGAGGTCGGCCATGGTCAGGCCCTCGTCCACGGCCAGCAGCTCGATCTGGCTGAACACGGGCGTGTGGGTGGCGTCCAGCTCGTCGGAGCGGAACACCCGGCCCGGGCAGATCACATAGATCGGCGGCTCGGACGCGGCCAGCATCGAGCGGATCTGCACGCCCGAGGTGTGGGTGCGCAGCACCACGCCGTCGGTCAGCTCGCCCTTGGCGTCCTGGAGGAAGAAGGTGTCCTGGGTGGACCGCGCGGGGTGGTCCGGGCCCATGTTCAGGGCGTCGAAGTTCAGCCACTCGGCCTCGACCTCGGGGCCCTCGGCGATGGCGTAGCCCATGGAGGTGAAGATGTCGCCGAGCCGCTCGGAGAGCGTGGTCAGCGGGTGCCGGCCGCCGCGCGGGGCGCGGTCGTAGGGGAGGGTGACATCCACCGCCTCCTCGGTCAGCACCCGGGTGTCGCGCTCGGCCTCCAGCTCGACCCGGCGCTCGGCCAGGGCCTTGCCGACGGCGCCGCGGGCCTGCCCGACCCGCTTGCCGGCCTCGGCCTTGGCCTGCGGGGGCAGGGCTCCGATCTCGCGGTTGGCCAGCGAGAGCGGGGAGCGGTCACCGCTGTGGGCGACCTTGGCCTCCTGCAGCGCGGCGAGGTCCGTGGCGGCGGCGAACGCGGCCAGTGCCTCGTCCCGCAGGCGCTCGATCTCTTCGGGCTTCAACGCCTCTACCTCGACCGGGTCGTAGGACTTGTTCGGTGCGGACATCTCTCTCTTCCCGTGCTCCTGCGTGGATCGTGCGGACATGCGGCATCGCACGATGCCAATGGACGAGTCTACTGAGGTTCTGAAGTGGCGACGCCCGCCCAGCTCAGAGCATGAACTCCGGAATGCCGGCGGGCAGGGTAAATCGGAACCTCGCCCCGCCCTCGGGGACCCGGTCCACGGCGATGCTGCCGCCGTGCGCCTCGACGATGCCCTTGACGATGTAGAGGCCGAGACCGGTGCCGCCGCGCTTGCTGCCGCGCCAGAAACGGGTGAAGACGCGCGGGATGGACTCCTGCGGAATGCCGGGGCCCTGGTCGCAGACCGTCACCGCCGTCACCTCCCGCCGCTGGCCGGAGGCGAGGACCGCCTGCTCGGGCCGGACCTCGATGGTGACAGTTCCCTCACCGTGCCGCACCGCGTTTTCCAGCAGGTTGCCCAGCACCTGGTCGACCTTGTCGGCGTCGGCCCAGAGCGGCGGCAGCGGCTCGTGGACCCGGATCACAAAGCGCTCGGACGGGGTTCCGGCGGCGATCTTGCCGTCGACATGGCGCCGGATCGCGACCGGGAGGTCGACCTTCTGGCGCCGGATCTCCAGCCGTCCGGCGTCGATCCTGGAGATGTCGAGCAGCTCGGCGATCAGCCGGGTGACCCGGTTGGCGTCGGCGTCGACGGTCTCCAGCATCAGCTTCTTCTGGTCGTCGGTGAACCGCTCCCACTTCTGCAGCAGGGTCGCGGTGAAGCCCTTGACGCTGGTCAGCGGGCTGCGCAGCTCATGGGCGACGGTGGCGATCAGCTCGGCGTGACTGCGCTCGGTACGCCGCCTGGCCTCCGTCCCGCGCAGGGTCACCACCACCCGCTGGACCGGTCCGGTGCCGCCGCCGACCCGCAGGTAGCGGGCCGAGACCAGCACCTCGCGGCCGCCGGGCAGCAGCAGATTGCGTTCGGGCTGGCGGGTCCTTATCAGCAGGCCGCCGTAGGGGTCGGTGAGCTGCCACCAGCGGCGGCCCTCCAGATCCTCCAGCGGCAGCGCCTCGGCGAGGGTGCGGCCGAGGGCGTCGGCGGCGCTGATGCCGCTGATCCGGGCCGCCGCGCCGTTGAAGCAGACCACGCGCTGGTCGGCGTCGGCCACGACCAGGCCGTCCGGCAGCTCCTCCGGGTCGAGCCAGCCCGCACCGCCGCCCGGACCCTCCCGGAGCACGGCAGGGGGCACGACCACACGGGCCTGCTGTGTGTCGGTCACGGCCGCCCTCCCTCCGGGCTTTGAATCACCCTAGCGAATCCTGGGCTACTCGCGGCACCCGCCGGGAGCGCGTTGCGCGCGCGCGGAGGCGTAGAGGCAGACGGCGGCGGCCGTGGCGAGGTTCAGGCTCTCGGCGTGCCCGTGGATCGGCACCCGCACCACCTCGTCCGCCAGCGCGCGGGTGGCCTCGGGCAGGCCCCAGGCCTCGTTGCCGAAGACCCAGGCGGTGGGGCCGCCCAGGGCGCCGTCGTCCAGCTCGGCGTCGAGGTCCCGCTTGCCCGCGCCGTCGGCGGCCAGGATCCGCACCCCGGCCGCGCGCAGGCCGCTGACCACCTGCTCGACCGGAACCCCGACCGCCACCGGCAGGTGGTAGAGGCTGCCGACCGAGGCGCGGACCGCCTTGGGGTTGTAGAGGTCGACCGAGGCGTCGGTGAGCACCACCGCGTCCGCCCCGGCGGCGTCGGCCGTGCGCAGCACCGTCCCGGCGTTGCCGGGGTCGCGGACGTTGGCGAGCACGGCGACCAGCCGGGGGCCGGCCGCGAGCAGCTGCTCGAAATCGGTGTCGACAAAGCGGCACAGCGCGGCGATTCCCTGCGGGGTCACCGTCTGGCAGATCGCCTCGATCACCTCGTCGGTCACGGAGAGGACCGGGATCCGGGCGGCGCGGGCGTCGTCCAGCAGTTCGGCGTGCCGTTCGGCGGCCTCGAAGGTGGTGTAGATCTCGACCACGGCCTGCTCGCCGCCGGGGACCGTCCCGTACGCCACGGCCTCACGGACGGCCTGCGGGCCCTCGGCGACGAAGCGGCGCTCCTTGCCGCGCTGGGCGCGGCGGGAGAGGCGGCGGGCGGCGCTGACCCGGGGCGAGCGCAGCGAGGTGAGCTCGGGGGACGGCTGCTGGGGCATCGCGGTTCTCACTTCGACGGTCCGGGAGTCCGGAAGTCCGGGCGGAAAGACCAGAACCCGCAGGGGAAGATCCCCCTGCGGGTTCTGGTCTCAGCTGCTGCTGGGTGACGACATACCGGGTGACTGCTTACCGGGTGACGCTGCGGTGACGGAGCCGGCCTCAGGCCGCGTCGGCGGCGACGGCGCTGCGGGGAGCGTTCACGTCGGCCGGGAGGGCCTTCTGAGCGACCTCGACCAGCGTGGCGAACGCACCGGCGTCGTGCACGGCCAGCTCGGCCAGCATCTTCCGGTCGATCTCGACGTTGGCGAGCTTCAGGCCCTGGATCAGGCGGTTGTACGTCATGCCGTTCGCACGCGCCGCGGCGTTGATGCGCTGGATCCACAGCTGACGGAAGTCGCCCTTGCGCTTCTTCCGGTCGTTGTAGTTGTAGGTGAAGGAGTGCAGCAGCTGCTCCTTCGCCTTGCGGTACAGCCGCGAGCGCTGGCCGCGGTAACCCTTGGCGCGCTCGAGGACGACCCGGCGCTTCTTGTGGGCGTTTACTGCCCGCTTGACGCGTGCCACGTTGTTACTCCTTGGTGGGGACCGCGGTAAGTCTCACGCGGTCCGGTAAACGAATGGATCGAGGGGGTCGGCTGCGCGGAGGCGCAGGATCACTTCTTGAGAAGCTTCTTGACCTTCTTGACGTCAGCCGCGGACACCTCGACCGTGCCGGCCAGACGACGGGTCAGCGTGGACGGCTTGTGCTCAAGGTAGTGACGACGGCCGGCGCGCTGGCGCAGCACCTTGCCGGAGCCAGTGATCTTGAAGCGCTTGCTGGCACCGGAGTGCGTCTTGTTCTTCGGCATGTCGCCGTACTCTCCTCGTCGGTCCGCTCCCGCCCGTGCGCCGGGGCGCGAGCGGGAGCGCTGTGGTTCTCCAGGACCCTCCGGCGGATGCCGGGGGCCGGGCGGACGTGGCAGCCTAGCTGGCTGCCACCTCCTTGGGTTCCGCGGCCTCGGCGTCGGCAGGGGCGACGTCGGCCTCGGCAGCGACCTCCTCGGTCGCCTCCGCGGCTTCGTCGAGCTCCTGCGGCGCCTCGGCCTCGGGGGCTTCGTCGGTCTCGGACGCCGCGTCGGTCTCGGCGGCCACCGGGGCCTCGTCGACCTCGTCGGACTCGTCATCCCTGGCCGGACGCCCCTGGCGCTCGGCCTTGCGGATGGCGGCGACCTCGCGGGCCTCGGCCATGGCCTCGGTCTTCTTCTTGTGCGGGCCGAGCACCATGATCATGTTTCGGCCGTCCTGCTTCGGGTTGGACTCGATGAAGCCCAACTCCTCCACATCCGACGCGAGGCGCTGCAACAGCCGGAAGCCAAGCTCGGGGCGGGACTGCTCACGACCACGGAACATGATCGTGATCTTGACCTTGTCACCCTGCTTGAGGAACCGGACGACGTGACCCTTCTTGGTGTCGTAGTCGTGCGGGTCGATCTTCGGCCGGAGCTTCATCTCCTTGATGACCGTGTGCGCCTGGTTCTTGCGCGCCTCACGGGCCTTCATGGCGGACTCGTACTTGAACTTGCCGTAGTCCATGAGCTTGCACACCGGCGGCCGGGCGGTCGCCGCGACCTCGACCAGATCCAGGTCGTACTCCTGCGCAAGTTCCAGGGCCTTGGCAAGCGGCACGATGCCGACCTGCTCGCCACTGGGACCGACGAGTCGCACCTCAGGGACGCGAATCCGGTCGTTGATGCGGGGCTCAGTGCTGATGGATCCTCCTCGGTTGCACCTCGCGACTGCCGGCGGCAGTCGCGTTATGCGGACTGGTTTACCGTCATACAGGACTTCATTCGTACCGCGGTGTGTCCGACGCACCGGGCGCCGCACCGCGGGCACGAAAAAAGCCCCGCATGACACGCAGGCGGGGCTCCACGGAAACCGGGCACGCAGCCGCGGAGCACAATGTCCGCGATACGCGCTGAGGTGGTGCCACGCTGGTAGGGCGCGGACCACCGGACCGGAACCCGACGACCCTGGGGTCGATGCGGGTGGGAGGGAGCCTCCACTTGCGGGCCTGGCATCCTGCCCCACGGGCATGACAACCTGGCCGGTCAGTGTTGACTATAGCAGCGTTCAGGCGTAGCGCAGAATTCCCGCCGCCGGGGGCGCATCGGGCAGACTTCGGACTGACATCCACGCACGACCAGCCTTCCCCGACCTTCCCTCCACGACCGGTGAGACGAGTACCCATGAGCAGCCAGCCCGACAGCCCCGACCTCGACGACCTGACCCGCGACATCGCCGACGTCCCGGCGGTGGAGCTGATCACCACGACCGCCGTGCACCTGATGAGCGCGGCCGCGGTCAACCTGGGGCTGGCCGAGGACGGCGAGAAGCACAAGGACCTGGACGAGGCCAGGAAGCTGATCAACGCGCTGGCCGGGCTGCTCACCGCCGCCGCGCCGGATCTCAGCACCTACCACGCGGCGCCGCTGCGGGACGGCCTGAAGTCGCTGCAGCTCGCCTTCCGCGAGGCCTCGCTGGTGCCGGACGAGCCCGGGACCGGCCCCGGCGAGAAGTTCACCGGCCCCGTCTACGGCTAGTCGAGGGGACTGGTCGAGGGACTGGATCGTTCGTGCTCCCAGGAAGCCCCCATCTTCCTCCCAGTCGGATCAGAGGAAGGGTGCCTAGCGTGACTGGGCATGTGGAGCAGAGGCACGGCGCCGCCGCAGGAGCGGCCCCAGCGGCGGATCACGCCGCGGACGGCGATCGCCTGCGCGACGGCCGGGGTGATGCTGGTGGCCGGGGCGACGACCCTGCTGCTGCACGGCGGAGCGGCCGGGGCGGCCGTCGCCGCCGGCTCGGTCACCCCCGTCACCCCCTCGGCCGTCACCCCCTCGACGGCCGGCTCGGCCACGCTTTCCGGCGCCGGAACGCCGACCCCCTCGGCGACCCCGGCGGCGACCGCCACCGCGACGCCGAGCAGGACGGCGGCAGCGCCGGCGGGTCCGACCGCTTCGGAAGCCGACATGGACGCCCTTGAGGCAGCGGCGGCACAGGCGGCCGGAAAGGTCTCCGTCGCCGTCGTGGACCTGGCCACCGGGGCCTCGCTGAGCTACGGCGGCAAGGGGCACGCCTTTGTCACCGCCAGCATCGCCAAGCTGGACATCCTGGCCACCCTGCTGCTGCAGACCCAGGACCGCGGCGGCACGCTGACCCAGTCCCAGCGCTCGCTGGCGACCAGCATGATCGAGAACAGCGACAACGACGCCGCCAACAGCCTCTACACCGCCATCGGCGGCCACAGCGGCCTTGACGCCGCGAACAAGCGGTTCGGGCTCACCTCGACCCACGGCGGCAGCGAGGGCTACTGGGGGCTGACCACCACCACCGCGGCGGACCAGCTTGAAACTGCTGCGGCAGGTGTTCACCAGCAGCTCGCAGCTGGACTCCGCCTCGCGCGGCTACATCCAGGGCCTGCTGAACAAGGTCGAGAGCGACCAGCAGTGGGGCGTCAGTGCGGCCGCCACCGGCGGGTTCGAACTGAAGAACGGCTGGCTGCCCCGCTCCAGCACCGGGCTCTGGGTGATCAACAGCACCGGGCGGATCGACCGCGACGGCCACCAGCTGCTGATCTCCGTGGTCTCCGACGGCAACACCTCGCAGGCGCAGGGCATCTCCCTGATCGAGTCGGAGGCCGAGGCCGCGGCCGCCGCGCTCGGCTGAACCAGCGGCCAGGAGCGGTCGCCCGCTCGACAGGGCGTCAGCGGGTGTAGAGCGGTTCGGCCGGTTCGGCCGGGGAGGCCGGGACGACCGCGAGGTCGAGCCCTCGGTCCAGCCTGATCCGCAGCAGCTCATGGTCGGCCAGCGCGGCGGCCAGCTGCCGTACCGACGGGCCCAGCGCGGCGGGATCGACGGCCGGGTCCGGGATCAGGGCCAGCAGCGCGTCCGTCTCCGTGCTCGGCAGCAGATGGGCCCGCAGCACGGCCGGATGCCGCGCCAGCTCCCCGCGGACGGCCTCGGCGACCTCCGGGTCGCGCAGCGGGTCGATCCTGGCGCGGCCCTCGGCGACGGCGCGCATGGCCGCGCCGGACAGCTCGTAGAAGGCGGGCCCGGCGAGGTCGATGAGCAGCGCGTCCGCCTGCTCGGACCAGGCGGCCCGGACCGCCTGGTCGGCCGGGACCGGCGCCGGTCGGGCGTCGGCGCGCCAGCGGGCCAGTGCCTCCAGCGAGGTGAACGCGGGCAGGCCGGTGCGTCCGTCCGGGGTCCGCACCGTGGGGACGGCCATGTCGCTGGACTTGTCGTGGGTCAGACCGTCCGCGCCGGTCTCGGACTCGCCGAGGATCGCCACGATCGGGACCATCAGCCTCGCGCCGACCAGGGCGGCGAGAAGCTCCTGCTCGGTGTCGGCCGAGGGCTGCTCCGCGTGACGGGAGAGCGCCTCCGCCAGTCGGGGCTCCGCCGCACCGTCGTCACCCGAGAACCCCGGGTCAGGGATGTTCTTGCGCTGCACCCGGCGAGCCTAGTCGATCGGCCACACCCGGACGGACCACCCCATATGCCAGGCCGATCGGCCCTCCGTGGATCTTTCCAGGAGATTCTCACGAATCTCCCACCCACTTCGGAGAACCGCTGTCTATTGTCCTTACTCATGTCGCACAGGAGTACGGGCCAACGGCGAAGAGCCAAGCCGCGCAGCCGTTCCCGGGTCGGCATCCTCTCCTCGGTGGTCGGTGTGACCTCGGTGGCCGTGCTCACCGCGGTCCTGCTCAACCAGCCCTCCCCGGCCGGAGCCCGGCCCGTCCCACCCTCCTCGGACGCGGTGTCCTCCCCCGCGCGGACGGTCGGCGGCGGCCCGGCGTCCACGAAGCCCACGCCGAAGCCCAAGGCCACCGCGAAGACCCCCAGGACGGTCGCGGTCGGCAGCACCGAGGCGCTCAAGGACGCGGTGGCACAGGCGGCCGGCTCGGCCTCGGTCTCGGTGACGGACCTGACCACCGGGAAGACGCTCACCTACGGCGGCACCGACCATGCGTTCGCCTGCGCCAGCATCGCCAAGCTGGACGTCCTGGCCACGCTGCTGCTGCAGACCCAGGACCAGGGCACCGAGCTGACCTCGGCGGAGCAGGCGCTCGCCACCAAGATGATCGAGCACAGCGACAACGCGGCCGCCGACAGCCTCTACACCACCCTGGGCAAAGCGCCCGGGATGGACGCGGCCAACAAGCGGTTCGGGATGACCTCGACCGAGAGCGGGGAGGGGATCCTCTGGGGCGTGACCACCACCACCGCGGCGGACCAGGTGAAGCTGCTGCGCCAGGTGTTCACCAGTTCCTCGCTGCTGGACTCCGCTTCGCGCGGCTATGTCCAGGGCCTGCTGAGCCAGGTCGAGACGGACCAGCAGTGGGGCGTCAGCGCGGCCGCCACCGGCGGGTTCGAACTGAAGAACGGCTGGCTGCCGCGCTCCACCACCGGGCTCTGGGTGGTCAACAGCACCGGGCGGATCGACCGCGGCGGCCACCAGCTGCTGATCTCCGTGGTCTCCGACGGCAACCGGACCATGGCGCAGGGGATCACCCTGATCGAGTCGGTGGCCGAGGCCGCGGCCGGAGCCCTGGTCGGCACCTGAACCGACCGGACCGACGGGCCTTGGCGGGGAAAACATGAGCCGATTCCGAATCCGCCCTACCGGCAGGTAGCCCGGATGTGGCAGGCTTCCCGCATGGTGACCCCCTCCGCAGACCGCACGCGCTACGACCGCGCCACCGCCCACCTCGACGCCCCGGTGGCGATCGTGGACCTCGAAGCCTTCGACGCCAACGCGGAGGACCTGGTCCGGCGCGCCGCGGGCAAGCCGATCCGGGTCGCCAGCAAGTCGGTGCGCTGCCGGGCCCTGCTGGAGCGGGTGCTCCGGATGGACGGCTTCCAGGGGATCATGAGCTTCACCCTGGCCGAGTCGATCTGGCTGGCCCGCGCGGGCTTCGACGACATCCTGCTCGCCTACCCCTCCGCCGACCGGGCCGGCTACGCCGAGCTGACCGCCGACCCCAAGCTGGCCGGGGCGATCTCGGTGCTGCTGGACGACCCGGCCCAGCTCGACCTGATCGACGGGGCCAGGGGCGACGGCTCTGAAGAGGTCCGGGTCTGCCTGGAGCTGGACACCGCGCTGCAGCTGTTCGGCGGCCGGTTCCGGGTCGGCGCCCGGCGCTCCCCGCTGCGCACCCCCGAGGCACTGGCGGACTTCGCCCGGCTGGTGCAGCAGCGGCCCGGCTTCCGGGTGGTCGGCCTGATGGCCTACGAGGGCCACATCGCGGGTGTGGGCGACAGCATCAGCGGCCGCCCGTTCCGCTCCAGGATCATCCAGACCATGCAGCGCAAGGCCCGCGCCGAGCTGGCCCAGCGCCGCGCCGCGGTGGTCGCCGCGGTGCGGGCGGTCGCCGACCTGGAGTACGTCAACGGCGGCGGCACCGGCAGCGTGGAGAGCACCGTCGCCGAGCCGGCGGTGACCGAGGTCGCGGCGGGGTCCGGCCTCTACGTCCCCCGACTGTTCGACAACTACCGCTCGTTCCACGGCCGCCCGGCGGCGCTGTTCGCACAGCCGGTGGTCCGGCGGCCCGGCGTCGGCGTGGTGACCGTGCTCGGCGGCGGCTACCCGGCGTCCGGTGCGGCCGGCGCCGACCGCTCGCCGGTCCCGGTGCTGCCGGAGGGGCTGCGCTACGACCCGCAGGAGGGCGCCGGCGAGGTGCAGACGCCGCTGCTGGGCTCGGCCGCGGACGACCTGCTGATCGGCGACAAGGTGTGGTTCCGGCACGCCAAGGCCGGGGAGCTGTGCGAGCGCTTCGCCGAGCTGCAGCTGGTCGAGGGCGACCGGATCGTGGAGACGGTGCCGACCTACCGGGGCGAGGGCAAGACCTTCCTGTAGCTCGCACTACTCATGGAGGAGCCCCGCCGAGCGGACTCGGCGGGGCTCCTTTGGTGTGTCAGGTCAGGAGTTGCTGCCGGTGGTGCCGCCGGTCCCTCCGGTGGCGCCGCCGGACAGGCTGGCGGTGTCGACGTCCTTGATCCCGGCGACGATGGTGTCCATCACCGAGAGGGCGGGCGCCTTGGCGGCGGTGTCGAAGCCCAGGTGCAGGGCGACCAGGGTCTTGTTGTCGCTGGTCGGGAAGACCACGGTCTCGACCGTGCCGTCGTTGCCGACCTTGGCGTCGACCTTCCAGCGGATCAGGTAGCCGGAGCGTCCGGCCACGGTCACCGCCTGGGCCTCCAGCTGCTGGTGGCTGTTGACGTCACCGTAGGCCTCCTTCACCGCACCGGCGATGTCGGCCTCGGCGGCGGCCTTGGCTCCGTCGCTGACGGAGGCCTTGAGGGTCTCGGTGTTGGCGCCGCCGAGGGTGCAGCCGTCAGTGGACTGGGAGCAGCTGTACTTGCCTATGGACAGGCCGGCGTGGCCGTCCTGGGTGGTGCCACCGGTCCAGCCCGCGGGGATGGGGAGGGAGAGGCCGTCCAGGAGGTCCACGGCGGTGGTGCTGTCGGCTCCACCGCCGCCGGGGAGACCGCCGGAGCCGCCGCCGGAGCCACCGCTGCCGCCCGGGGCGGAGGGGGCGGTGGGGAGACCGCCCGAGCCGCCCGAGCCGCCGGTACCGCCCGAGCCGCCCTCACCGGGGACACCCCCGGAGTTGAAGCGCTGCGGGGGCGCGCTGGAGGTGTTGGTGGTCGAGTTGCGTCCGTCCATGATCAGGTAGGTGGTCAGGCTGCCGACGCCGAGACCGAGCAGGGCCGCCACCGTACCGGCGAGCACGGTGCCCCGCCGGGGGCGGGGGCGTTTGGCCGGAACGGGTCCGATCGTCAGCACCTCGTCGGACTTGGTGCTGACGGTCCATTCGGAGCCGTTCCACCAGCGCTGACCGGGGTGGGCGGGGTCATTGGGCTTGGGGTCCGGGTACCAGCCGGCCGGGGTCGTCGTACTCACAGCCGCAATCTACGGCCAATTCGATAAGCGTGCGATCAACCGGCGCTGAGGATCAGCTGAGAATGAGGTGCGGAAGGAAGCGCGCGTACTCATCTGTGATGAGGCTCGCGGACTCGCGGATGCCGAGGCCGGCCGGCTCGCCGTCCACCACCCAGGCGCCCAGCACGGTGCGGTTGCCGTCGAAGTCGGGCAGCGGGGCGAACTGCTGCCAGCAGTACTTCTGCTGCGGGTCCAGCGGCTCGGTCGGCTCCCCGGCCTCGGCGATGACCACCCCGGCGCCCTCGCGGCCCAGCAGCGGCTTGGCCACATAGGAGGTCAGCGAACCCGGTCCGTCCAGCTGGGCCGGAAGGAGGTTGGGGTGGTCCGGGTAGAGCTCCCAGAGGATGGCGAGCAGGGCCTTGTTGGACAGCAGCATCTTCCAGGCCGGCTCGATCCAGCAGGTGCCGCCGGTGCCTCCGCCCTGGTCGATGCTGTTGAGGACATGGCTGCCGAAGTCGTCGGAGACCAGCCACTCCCACGGGTAGAGCTTGAAGACGCTGCGCATAAAGCGCAGGTCCTTGTCGACAAAACGATGTGCCAGCGCGTCCCAGCCGATGTCCTCGACCGAGATCGGCACGGTGTCCAGGCCGGCCTGACGCGCGGTCTCCATCAGGTAGACCGTGGTCATCTGGTCCTCGCCGAGCTCGTCCACCTCGGAGTGGGCGAAGTGGACCGGCCCCGGCGGCAGCAGTTTCGCCTGCCGGCGCCAGGCCTCGACCAGGCGCTCGTGCAGCGAGTTCCACTGGTCGGCGCCGGGGAAGCGCTGCTCCATCCAGAACCACTGCGGGCTCGCGGCCTCGACCAGGCTGGTGGGGGTGTCGGCGTTGTACTCCAGCAGCTTGGCCGGCCCGGTGCCGTCGTAGCGCAGGTCGAAGCGCCCGTAGATGCTGGGCTGCTCCTCGCGGCGGCGCCAGGAGGTGCGGATGGTCGCGGCGACCACCTGGTCGGTGATGCCCAGGTCGCGGAAGCGGTTGTGCTCCACGATGTGCGCGGCGGCGGCCAGGCACATGGTGTGCAGCTCCGCGACGGTCTCCTCCAGCGCCTCGATCTCGGCCATGCTGAAGCTGTAGTACGCGGACTCGTCCCAGTACGGGCGGAGGCTGTCGTCCGGGAAGCGGGTGAGCGGGTAGATCAGGCCCTGCTCCTCGACGATGCGCTGCCAGTCGGGGCGGGGCTCGATGCGATGGCGCTGCATGGAAACTGATCAGCCCCCGTGCGAGCCGCTGCCGTGGCCGCCGAGGCCGCCCCGGGAGACGCCCTTGCCGCCGGTGCTGCCCGAGGTGCCGTCGTCGGAGCCGCCGGAACTGCTGCCGACATGGCTGCTGGAGCCGGAGCCGTAGTAGCGGTGGTAGCCGCCGACGTAGGTCGACGTGCCGCCCTTCTGGTACCACTGGTAGCGGTCGGTGTCGGCGTAGCCACCGCCCGCGGTGCTCTTGCAGAGGCTGTCGGCGACGGTCTTGTAGTTCGTCGAGTCCACGCAGCGCTTGTCAGCCGCGCTGCCGCAGGAGGTGAGCACCAGCGCGAGGGTGCTCACCATCCCGAGCGCGACTCCGCCCGAGCGCATTCTGCGCCTGCCGACGCTGCTGGATTCTGCTGACACCACTGCGGCCCCCGTTGCCCTCTTACTTACGGCTCTTACCGGGGGCCAGCGTACGTCCCGCGCTGGGGAGGCCTGCAGCGGGGTCGTCTACAGCGGGGTCACATAGGCGCCGCCGATGCCGCCGTCCACCAGGAACTCATTGGCGGTCATGAAGGAGGAGTCGTCGCTCGCCAGGAAGGCCACCGCGGCGGCGATCTCGTCGGGACGGGCGAAGCGGCCGAGCGGGATGTGGACCAGGCGGCGGGCGGCCCGCTCCGGGTCCTTGGCGAACAGCTCGCGCAGCAGCGGGGTGTCGACCGGGCCCGGGCAGAGCGCGTTGACCCTGATCCCCTCGCGGGCGAACTGGACGCCCAACTCGCGCGACATCGCCAGCACCCCGCCCTTGGAGGCGGTGTAGGAGATCTGCGAGGTCGCCGCGCCCATCACCGCGACGAAGCTGGCGGTGTTGATGATGGAGCCCCGGCCCTGCCGCTGCATATAGGGAAGGGCGGCCTTGCAGCAGAGGAAGACCGAGGTCAGATTGACCTCCTGGACCCGGCGCCAGGCGTCGAGCCCGGTGGTGAGGATGGAGTCGTCGTCGGGCGGGGAGATCCCGGCGTTGTTGAAGGCGATGTCGACGCTGCCGTAGGTGTCGTACGCGGCCTTGAACAGCGCCTCGACCTGGTCCGCGTCGGTGACGTCGACCCGGACGAACAGCCCGCCGACCTCCTCGGCGGCGGCCTTGCCCGCGGCCTCGTCGATGTCGCCGCAGACCACGTACGCGCCCTCGCTCGCCAACCGGCGCGCGGTGGCCAGGCCGATCCCGCTGCCCGCGCCGGTGATCACGGCGGTACGGCCGACCAGGCGGCGGCAGATGCTCTCTTCGGTGCTCACTGCTGCGGTGCTCACTGCTCCGGTGCTCCCTATTCCTCGGTGCTGAAGAAGACGTTCTTGGTCTCGGTGAAGTGGGTCAGTGCGTCAGGACCCAGCTCGCGGCCCAGCCCGGACTCGCCGAAGCCGCCGAAGGGCGTCCAGTAGCGGACCGAGCTGTGCGAGTTCACGGAGAGGTTGCCCGCGTTGACGCCCCGGGCCAGCCGCATGGCCCGGCCCAGGTCCCGGGTCCAGATCGAGCCCGACAGGCCGTAGCGGGTGCCGTTGGCCAGCCGCAGCGCGTCCGCCTCGTCGGTGAACGGGAGGACCACGGCGACCGGGCCGAAGATCTCCTCGGTGGCGGCCGGGCTGTTCGGGTCCTCGGGGGCGAGCAGGGTGGGCGGGAACCAGAAGCCGGGTCCTGACGGGGCCTCACCCCGGGCGACCACCTTCTGATCCGGGGTCAGATAGCCGCTGACCCGGTCCCGCTGGGCGGCCGAGATCAGCGGTCCCATCTCGGTCGCCGGATCGGCCGGGTCGCCGACCCTGACCGCGGCCAGCGCCGGGGCGAACAGGGCCAGGAACTCGTCGTAGACCTCGCGCTGGACCAGGATCCTGGTCCGGGCGCAGCAGTCCTGCCCGGCGTTGTCCAGGAAGGCCATCGGCGCGGTGGCGGCGGCCCGGGCCAGGTCGGCGTCGGCGAAGACCAGGTTGGGGCTCTTGCCGCCGAGTTCCAGGGTGACCCGCTTCAGCTGCCCGGCGCAGCGGGCCATGATCTCCTTGCCGACCGGGGTGGAGCCGGTGAAGACCACCTTCCGCACGCCGGGGTGGTCGACCAGGGCGCGCCCGGTCACCGGTCCGTACCCGGGCAGCACCTGGAACAGGCCCTCGGGGAGCCCGGCGGCCAGGGCCAGCTCGGCCAGCCGCAGCGCGGTCAGGGGGGTGGTCTCGGCCGGTTTGAGCAGCACCGCGTTGCCGGCCGCCAGGGCCGGCGCGAAGCCCCAGCCGGCGATCGGCATCGGGAAGTTCCAGGGCGCGATGACGGCGACCACGCCCAGCGGCTCGTGGAAGGTCACGTCCAGGCCGCCGGCCACCGGGATCTGTCGACCGGTCAGCCGTTCGATGCCGCCCGCGGCGTACTCCAGCAGGTCGCGGACGTTGGCGGCCTCCCAGCGGGCGTTGCCCAGGGTGTGGCCGGCCTCGCGCAGCTCCAGCCCGGCCAGTTCGTCCAGCGCGCCGTCCACCGCGTCGGCGAAGCGGCGCAGCAGCCGGGCCCGGTCGCCGGGGGCGAGCGCGGCCCAGCCCTGTTGGGCCTTGGCCGCCCGGGCCACGGCGGCGTCCACCTGGGCCGGGGTGGTGGCCGGGACGGTGGCGATCACCTCCTCGGTGGCGGGGTTGAGGACGATCAGCGGCTCGTCGGTCATTTGATCCGGGCTCACATTCGCTCGAAGGAGCGGAAACGCTCCCAGTCGGTGACGGTGCTGTCGTAGGCGTCCTGCTCCACCTCGGCCATCCGCAGGTAGTGCTGGACCACGTCGCTGCCGAAGGCGGCCTCGGCCAGCTTGCTGCCGGCCCACAGCGCGGAGGCCTCGCGCAGGGTGCTGGGGAGGTGGTCGTAGTCGGCCTCGTAGGCGTTTCCGGTGCAGGGCTCCGGCAGTTCCAGCTGCTGCTCGATCCCGTGCAGCCCGGCGGCGATCATCGCGGCCACCGCGAGGTAGGGGTTGACGTCGCCGCCGGGGGCGCGGTTCTCGAAGCGCAGCGAGGGGCCGTGGCCGACCACGCGCAGCGGGCAGGTGCGGTTGTCGCGGCCCCAGGCGACGGCGGTGGGAGCGAAGGAGCCGGGGCGGAAGCGCTTGTAGGAGTTGATGTTGGGCGCGTAGAGCAGGGTCAGCTCACGCATCGCGGCGAGCTGACCGGCCAGGAAGTGCCGCATCAGCGGCGACATCCCGCCGTCCTCGCCCGCGAAGGCCGACTGTCCCTCGGCGTCGCGCAGCGACAGGTGCACATGGCAGCTGTTGCCCTCGCGCTCGTTGTACTTGGCCATGAAGGTGAGCGACTGCCCCTGCTGGGCGGCGATCTCCTTGGCCCCGGACTTGTAGACGCTGTGCTGGTCGCAGGTGGTGAGCGCCTCGTCGTAGCGGAAGGTGATCTCGTGCTGACCGAGGTTGCACTCCCCCTTGGCGGACTCCACGACCATCCCGGCCGCGCCCATCTCGTTGCGGATACGGGCCAGCAGCGGTTCGATCCTGGCGGTGGCGAGCAGCGAGTAGTCGCCGTTGTACTGGTTCGCCGGGGTGAGCGCGCGGTAGCCGCGGTTCCAGGCGTCCTCGTAGGTGTCCTGGAAGACGATGAACTCCAGCTCGGTGCCGGCCCAGGCGCTGAGGCCGCGTTCGGCGAGCCGGTCGAGCTGCTGCCGCAGGATCTGCCGCGGCGAGGCCGGGACCGGGCTGCCGTCCTGCCAGGCCAGGTCGGCGGTGACCAGGGCGGTGCCGGGCTGCCAGGGCGTCAGCCGTAGCGTGGCCAGGTCGGGGATCAGCGCGAAGTCGCCGTAGCCGGTGTCCCAGGAGGCCATCGGGTAGCCGTCGACCGTGTTCAGTTCGACGTCCACGGCGAGCAGGTAGGCGCAGCCCTCGCTGCCGTGGGCGAGCACGTCGTCCAGGAAGAACCCGGCGGCGAAGCGCTTGCCCTGGAGCCTGCCCTGCATATCGGTGAAGGCGAGGGCGACGGTGTGGATCTCCCCGGCGGCGACCAGGCGGCGTAGCTCCTGGACGCTGAGCGGGGGTTTGCGGTCTGTCACGGGCTTGCCTCCGACTGCTGTTCTGCGGTGGCGCTACGGGTTGCTTCTGCGGTGGCGCTACGGGCTGCTTCTGGGGGAGCCGCTGGCGGCTTCTTGGGGGGCCACCAGCAGCTTCTGCCGGGTCGCCGGCGGCTTCTGACGAGGTCGCGGGTGGCCGAGCGAGTTAAAGGTATGTCCTTGTACCATTGAAAGGGAAGGGGCTCGATGACAGAGGCAGTAGAAGTCGATCCGCTGGCCGCGGTGCTGCGGCCGGTCCGTTCGGGGAACACCTTTGAGGAGACGGTCCAGCGGCTGCTGCAGCTGATCCGGCTCGGACTGGTGCCCGAGGGCGAGCGGCTGCCCCCGGAACGGGACCTCGCCGAACGGCTCCAGGTCAGCCGGGTGACGCTGCGCGAGGCCCTCAAGGTCCTGCAGGACACCGGGCTGCTCGAGGTCCGCCGCGGCCGCTACGGCGGCGCCTTCGTCCGCCGTCCCGGCGGTGACCCTCTGGACGACCCGGCCACGGCGGACGGCAGCGAGCTGCGGCGGCGTGCCGGGCTGCTCGGCGACCGACTGGAGGACACCCTGCTGTTCCGCGAGGTGCTGGAGGTCGGCGCGGCCGAACTCTGTGCGACACGCCCGCCGGAGGGCGCGGAGGCGCAGCGGCTGCGCGACTGCCTGGCCGCGACCGCCGAGGCCCCGCTGGCGGACTACCGCCGCCAGGACACCCGGTTGCACCTGGCCGTCGCCGAGCTGTGCGGCTCGACCTCGGTCGCCACCCAGTACGCGGCCGTCCGCGCCACCGTCAACGACCTGCTCGGCTGCATACCGCTGCTGCCGCCCAACCTCGAACACAGCGAACGGCAGCACCGGGAGCTGGTCGCCGCGATCCTCGGCGGCCGGCCCGACCGCGCCCGCACGGTGATGCGGGAGCACCTGGCCGGCACCGCGGCCCTGCTCCGCGGCTTCCTCGCCTGAGCCCGAATCCACCGGCTGATCATTTCGGGGTTGCTCTCCTGCCCGTGGACGGTCGGCCGCTGGGGGCAACAGGTTGAGGGTGTGCGGTAGCCGCCGTGCGCGGGTCGCGGCCTGTCCGAGGGGTTGTGCGGGGTCGGGAGCGGTTGGTGGCGCTGTCGCCGGTGGCCGTCGGGCCGTCGCGGTGCGGGATCTTGTGGCGGTCAGGCCGCCGGGCGCGGCGGTGGGGAGTGGACGGCCTCGAACAGGGCGGTGAAGGCGTCGCGCCAGGGCCAGTGCTCGGGCAGATGCACCGTCAATTTGGTGCGCGCGGTGCGCGCGAGCCGGGCCGGGACGTGGACCAGGTGGGCGCGCAGGGTCGCTGTGGTGGCCTTGGCGTGGAAGACCGAGGTCAGCGCACCGGCGGCCCGCAGCAGGTTGTGCGACATCGCCCACAGGGTCAGCCACGCGGCGTTGGCCTGGAAGTTCCCGGACGGCAGGTGGGCCAGAGGCCCGGACTTCCCGTCCGCGATCACCTGCTCCACCACGGCGTGCTGCCGGTGGTGCAGTTCCGCCTGCAGCACCGCGAAGGAGCTGTCGGTGAAGACGGGGTGGTAACGCCAGGCGGTGAACAACTCGCCCTGACCCTGGGCCACTTCGGCGTTCAATCGGCGGACCCGGCGCACGATCAGCCGGGCGGTGACGTGCTCGGACTTCCTTCGGCCGGTGAAGGCGGTGTAGGGGATCTCGGCGACCTCGGCGTCGGAGACCATCTCGCCGGTGTCGGGGTCGACGAAGGCGTCCGGGTAGCGGATCGCCGTCCAGGACTCCTGCGGGATGCGGGAGATCGCGCCCGCGATGGAGGGGTTCATGCCGGTGGTCAGGGAGAATCGGGCGCCGGCCCGGCGGCAGGCGGCGACCACGTCGGCGGTGTAGAACTTGCTGTCCGCGCGGACCAGGCGGATCCCGGTGCCGCCGGTCTCCTTCGCTATGGCCAGGGCCTCGCTCACGAAGCTCTCGGCTCCGCGGACGTCGGCGGCCTTGCCGCGGCGCAGGCGGACCGCGCCGATCACGGGCCGGGCGATCGGGGTGGACAGGGTGGCCAGGATCGGGTGCAGGGTGCGCTGGCCCTTGAGGCGGCCGACCTGCGCGCCCTGCTTGGCGTGGCCGTACACGCGGCGGTGGGTGGGGTCGATGTCGATGAACATCAGTGTGTCGGCGCCGGGCAGCAGTGGGGTGCTGCGGGCCAGTCGGGCCAGGAAGTCGCGGTGAACGCGGTGGAGCTGGCGGTTGTGGCCGTGGGTGAAGGAGCGCAGGAAGGTGCCCAGGGTGGAGGGCGCGCGGACCGAGGTGAAGGCGCGGTCCATCGCGCCGTGCCGCAGCCGCGCCGCGTCGTCGATGCTGTCCGCGCCCGCGCACATCGCGCTGATCAGCGACATCACTTTGGCGGCCGGGTTGGCTCCGCCGCTGTTGTCGGCGCCCTCGATGCGGAGCGCGGACGCGGCCAGTTGCCGCAGGCCGGCCCGCTCGGCCAGCCGGACCAGCGACAGCAGCCCGGCATCGGCGATCAGGTTCGGCTCGTCGAAGACGGCGGAAACCGCTGTGGCGGCATGGCAGGATTGCATCTCGCGGATGTTCTCTCGTTCTGGCGACTTGGTTCTGTAGGAAGTCCCATCGTCCCAGGTCAGAGGGCATCCGCGTCGTTATGTCCAGGCCTCGGACAGGTCATTCATCGGTGGATTCGGGCTGAGGCTGTCCTCTGCTTCTGCTTCTGCTTCTGCTTTTTGGCATGGGAGGATCCACCACGTGTCCCGTCCGCTGATCGGTATCACCACGTACCTCACCCCCGCCGGCTGGGGCGTCTGGGCCGGGAAGCAGGCCGTCCTGCTCCCGGTCCAGTACTCCGCGCAGGTCCAGGCCGCGGGCGGGATCGCCGTCCTGCTCGCCCCGGACGACCCGGCCACCGCCCCTGACGTGCTGTCACGGCTGGACGGACTGGTCGTCAGCGGCGGCCCCGACGTGGACCCGGCCCGCTACGGCGCCCAGCCCGACCCCCGCACCGATCCGCCCGGGGTGGAGCGGGACGCCTGGGAGCTGGCGCTGATCACGGCGGCCCTGGCCCAGGGGCTGCCGCTGCTGGGCATCTGCCGGGGCATGCAACTGCTCAACGTGGCCTGCGGCGGCGATCTGGTCCAGCACCTCCCGGACCTGGTCGGACACGAGAGCCACTCCCCCGCGCCGGGTGTCTACGCGGCGCACCCGGTCACCCCGGTCCCCGGCACCCGGCTGGCCGACGTCATCGGCGCCGAGCCCCGGAACGTGCCCACCTACCACCACCAGGCCGTACGCCGCCTGGGCAGCGGACTGACCGCGAGCGCCCACCACGGCGACGGCACCGTCGAGGCGGTGGAGGGCCCCGGCTTCACCCTCGCCGTCCAGTGGCACCCCGAGCAGGGCTCCGACCTGCGCCTGGCCGAGGCCCTGGTGCACGCCTCGACCCGGCGTCTGGTCCCGAACCCCGCCCCGGTCCCGGTCCCGGTCGCTGCTCAGTTGGGGTAGCCCGGGTTGCTTGGCAGCTGGGCTAGCTGGGGTAGGTCACCCCGGTCAGGCTCTCCGAGACGGCCCACAGGCGTTCCTGGGCGGCCTGGTTGTGGGCCGGCGCGATGGATGCCTTCAGGACGGGAAAGCCGCGGGTCTCGAACGGGCCGTCCGGGCCGTAGTAGTGGGCGCCCCTGACCAGCGGGTCGGTGGCGGCGCGCAGCGGCGGCAGCGCGCCGAGGGCTGGCGGCTGGACCAGGGCGGCCGCCCCGAGGCTGTACAGCGTCCGGACCGGCGCCGGCAGGTGCCGGACGAGTTCGGTCGAGGAGAGGCCGGGATGCGCGCCGACGGCGATGGTCGGCGCGTCCGAGGCGGCGAGGCGGCGCTGCAGGGCGTACATGAACATCAGGTTGGCCAGCTTGGACCGGCCGTAGGCGTCCATCCGGCGGTATCTGCGCTCGGACTGCAGATCCTCGAAGTCGATCCCCCTCCTGGCCATCTTGTGGGCCAGGCTGCTGAGCACGACCACGCGCGAGCCCTCGGTGCCGGTGAGCAGGTCGAGCAGCAGACCGGTGAGCGCGAAGTGGCCCAGGTGGTTGGTGCCGAACTGGAGCTCGAAACCGTCGGCGGTGCGGCTGTGCGGTGGGACCATCACACCGGCGTTGTTGATCAGCAGGTCGAGGTGGTCGAAGCGCTCGTGCGCCTCGGCGGCGGCCTCGCGTACCGAGGCCAGCGAGGCGAGGTCCAGGGCCAGCAGCTCGGTGCTGCCGCCGATCTCCAGGGCCGCCGCCTTGGCCTTGGCCGGGTTGCGGCAGGCGAGCACGACCGTGGCCCCGGCCCCGGCCAACACGGTGGCGGTCTCCAGGCCGAGGCCGGTGTTGGCGCCGGTGATGAGCACCGTCCGGCCGGTCTGGTCGGGTACGTCGGCGGCGGTCCAGGCCATGCGGCCCTCCTGAAGTGAACAAGTGCGATGGTGCGACACGGGCGCCCTCAGCCTGGTGCGCGCCCGAAACACTGTCAAGAAACACCAATATGCGGCGTTGTCGTACCCGTACGGCATGATGCGGAGCATGACCGCAACCCCGCCCGCGAGCCCCGCCGCGACCGCGCCCCGGCTGATGCTGCTGGACACGGCCAGCCTGTACTTCCGCGCCTACTTCGGCGTGCCCGACTCGATCCGCTCCCCCGACGGGCAGCCGGTCAACGCGGTGCGCGGGATGCTGGAGTTCATCACCCGGCTGGTCCACGACCACTCCCCGGACCAGCTGGTGGCCTGCTGGGACGCCGACTGGCGGCCGCAGTGGCGGGTGGACCTGATCCCCACCTACAAGACCCACCGGCTGGCCGCCGAACCCACCACCGAGGGCCAGGAGGAGGTCCCTGACACCCTGTCACCCCAGGTCCCGGTGATCGCAGCGGTCCTGGACGCCCTCGGCATCGCCCGCATCGGCGTCGCCGACTACGAGGCCGACGACGTCATCGGCACCCTGGCGACCCGTCACCCGGGCCCGGTCGACGTGGTCACCGGCGACCGGGACCTGTTCCAACTGGTGGACGACGCGCGGGGGGTGCAGGTGCTCTACCCCCTCAAGGGCGTCGGCTCGCTCCAGCACACCGACGACGCCCTGCTGATCGAGAAGTACGGCGTGAACGGCACCCAGTACGTCGACTTCGCCGTGCTCCGCGGCGACCCCAGCGACGGCCTTCCCGGCGTCGTCGGCATCGGCGAGAAGACCGCCACCAAGCTCATCGCCCAGTACGGCGACCTCGCCGCCATCCAGGCCGCAGCCGCCGACCCGGACAGCAAACTCACCCCGGCCCAGCGCAAGCGCATCATCGAGGGCGCCGACTACCTCGCCGTCGCCCCCGAGGTCGTCAGCGTCGCCACCGACATCCCCCTCCCCACCTTCGACCCCGTCCTCCCCCGCGAACCCCTCGACCCGATCACCCTCGAAGAACTCTCCGAACGCTGGGGCCTCGGCACCCCCATCAGGCGCCTCCTCGACACCCTCGCCCAAGCGGGAAAGTAGGTCAGCACCCCATGGTTCAACACCGGCGCCCGGATCGGGGCCGGCCCGTCACCCCGATGATCGCCGTGAGGAGTCAGGTCGTCAGTACGAGTCGGCCCGGCAGGCCGCCGGCCTCGGTTCGGTGGTGGGCCTCGGCGGCCTGCTCCAAGGTCAGGACTCCGGCGACGCGGGTGGTGAGCTTCCCGCTCGCCAGCCGTTCCAGGATTTCCCTGAGCCGGGTGCCGTCGGGCGCTCCGCGGACGGCGGTGACGCGGATGCCGCGTTCGGCGGTAGGGATGCGGGCCTGGGTGACGGAGACGAAGGAACCGCCGGTGCGCAGGGCCGGTAGCAAGGGGGCACCGTCGATCAGGGTGCCGGCGATGTCGAACCCCAGGACGAAGGGCGGGGCCAGCTCGCCGAGCCGACCGGAGGCCTGTCCGGAGCGGATCTTCAGGTCTGCCTGATTGACGGTGGTCGCGGCCATGCGTACCCGGACCACGCCGGGTCGTGCTTCGGGGTCGGGGCGCTCAGCGGGCCGCAGGACCTCGGGACCGCCATAGGCGTGAACTTCGATGACACGCACGGTGTTGTTCTCTCTCCGGGGTGATGGATGGTCAGTGCGGGGCGGGGCGGCCGCTGAGGCAGTAGGTCGTCGGGGGTGCGCACTTGGGGACCAGGTAGTGGTGGGCGAGGGCGCCGAGGGCGGCACCGAGCAGTGGTGCGGTGAGGTAGGCCCACAGGTCCACGGTGTTCCCCGAGACCAGGGCCGGTCCCAGCTGACGTGCGGGGTTGGCGGCGCCGCCGCTGACCGGGCCCAGCAGCGCGATGATCAGGCCGACCGCCAAGGCGACGGCGTAGGGCATGGGCCGGACGTACTCGGGGTGGACCAGGAAGAACCCGACGAGCAGGGTCACCGCGGTGAAACTCAGTACTTCGATGGCGAAGACCCCAGCGGCAGGAAGGTGAGGGGAGGGGAGGGCCAGTCCCCCGCTCAGGGCCGCTTCATCGAGCACCGGACCCCACACGAGGCGGCCCAGGGCCGTACCGGCCAGCGCACCGACCAGCTGGGCCGCGAGGTACGGGACGACGGCGCGGCCGGGGAAGGCGCGCATCAGCCACAGGGCGAGGCTGACGGCCGGGTTGAGGTGGGCACCGGACCTGCGTCCCGGCGGGCTGAGGATCAGTCCCAGCAGGAAGAGCGCGACCAGGACGCCGATCACGGCCAGTGCCGTGTGCAGGTCGGCGATGAAGACCGGGGAGGCCGGGTCCAGCAGCCAGCGGACCGCCGTCACCACGACGAACATCAGGGCCGCCGTCAGCGCGCATTCGATCCCGGCATACGACCACGGCGCCGTGCCGGGCCCCGGCTCCGGCCCCGGCTCCGGGGCCCGGCATGGCTCCACGGCGGTCAACGTCTCGCTCAACCCCAGGTCGTTTCACCGGTGGCGACCTTGCTGCCCCGTTCCAGGGCCACGCCGAGCCCCAGGTCCGGGTAATGGCGCAGCATCGCGGCGCGCAGCGACGCGGAGTCGGCCGCTCCGGCCAGTTCCTTGTCGAACGCCGCCAGATAGGCACGGTTGGCGTCCACCACTGAGGCATCCATGGTGGCATCTGCGGCGGCGTGCCCGGCTACCACCAGTTGTGGATCCAGTCCTTGGACCTGGGCCAGGACTTCGTCCCATGCCGCCCGCTCGGCGGCCGTGGGCGAGTCCGCGGTCCACGCGTGCAACTGGGCCCACAGCAGTGCCCCGCCGAGTACGGCCCGGTCCTCGGGCTGCCACACGTACTCCGTGCGCCACTGCAGGTCCGGATGCCCGCCGCGGATCTCGAAGGGGTGGCCCTCCAGTTCGAAGCGGTCCGATCCCACCAGGGTGGGAATGACCACGTCGGTCGCCAGGTTGGCGCCCAGATGGGCCCAGGTCTGGAGCTTCTGCTGCCAGGTCGCCTCGATCTTGGACAGGGTCGCGGGCGTGCAGACCACCTTGACGTTCGGGAACGCCTGCCGGACGACCTGCAGACCGAAGTAGTAGTCCGGGTCGGCGGCGCTGACGAACACCGTCGTCAACTGCTTGCCCGAGTCGATGACATCCGCCAGCACCCGGTGCTGCTCGGAGAGCGTGAACTGACCGTCGATCAGGAGAGCCTCGTGCTCGCCCGTCACCAGAACGGATGTCTTGCTCATGCCGGGCTCACCGGCGGTATGGACTCTGTAGGACAGACCGGACGACATTATGAGACCACCCTTTCCGAACTCTCAAAACGGACCAGCGGATATCGCCTGCCCTGCATATTCAATCTCATAAACGGATCTTTTCGTCAGCTTTGACAGCCCGTGTCCGGAGCGCGGGAGGACGGACCCAATACCGCACATCGTTCATCCGGTCGGGATTTCATCATGAGAGCGCTCGACGAGTGAATCAATGCGCGTTCCGCTCATCCTCCTGCGTCAAACGCTCGCGCTGTGGCCCGGCGTATTCGCGTGGCCGATACTGGTCGCATGGATGTACTCCACGACCACCTCGCGAGGGCACGGGCTTCCAGCGCCTCCTTCGCCCGGACGGTGGCCGAACCTCCGTGGGGCCTGCGGCTGAGCGGGTCGATTCAACTGTCCGTGCACGCGGTCGTCCGTGGCAGGGGATGGTTGTGGCTGGACCGTCCCGCCAGCGCGGTGGAACTCGTGCCAGGTGAGGTGACGCTCGTGCGCGGCGGCCCTGACCACTGCATCGGGCATGAGGCGGGCGCCGATTGCCTCGAACCGGAGGAGTTCCGGGCTCGGCACAGGAAGGACGGGAAATCCCAGGACCCGCGGGCGACGGTCTTCCTCTGCGGTGCCTACCGGTTCTCGGGCGACATAGGCAGTGGCCTCCTTGAGGCGCTGCCGCAGGTGCTCACCCTTTCCGCCGCGGTCGGCGATCCACTGCGGGACGTGATCACGCTGCTGTCCCATGAGTTGGCCACTCCCCAACCCGGTCAGACCACGATGCTGGACCGACTCCTCGATGTCCTCCTGATGCTCGCCATCCGCAACGATTTCCGTAACAGCCCGACCGCCCCCCGCTGGTGCCGGGCATCCGCGGATCCCAGACTGGGCGCGGCGCTCCAGGCCATTCACGAGAACGCCGGCCATCCCTGGTCGGTGTCCGAACTCGCCGCCATCAGCGGTCTGTCCCGGGCCGCTTTCGCTCGCATCTTCCGGGACGTCCTCGGTCAGACCCCGATGCACTACCTGACCGACTGGCGGATGGCGCTGGCCCGGGACCAGTTGCGCACCGGCGATCTCGGCATCACCGGCATCGCCCGCAGCGTCGGCTACAGCTCGCCGTACGCGTTCGCGACCGCCTTCCGCCGCCACCACGGCGAACCGCCCGGGACCTGGCAGCGAACGGAGCAGCTGCGCACGCAGGCAGGACACGATCGAGGTCCCACCGCCGGGTGAGTCATGCTGTGTTCAGTGGGGCTGTGTTCAGTGGTGCTGTGTTCACCGTTCCGCCAGTCGCCGTAGCAGACTTGCCCGATGGCGAGGATCGGTGGCCACGTCGACGGCTGTCCAGGTCAGGGCCAAACCACCGTCGAGTATCGCCCGATCCGCCGACATTGATCAGCAGTTCATCGATCCCCGATCCGACCGACGCCCGGTCCCGCGGAACGGACTCCACGGCGAGCGTGCGGGTGGAGTGGGCCAGTCCACCCGTCCGCCCGGTTGCCCGGGAGACTCCGGCAGGAGCGGCCAGGTGATCACCAACGCCAGCCCCACGGCGGCAGCGGGCACCCACAGCGCAACCGTGGGACTGTCCACGGAACGGGCGATCAGCCCGCTGCCCACCAGGCCCACCGCCATACCGCCCACCACCAGCAGCAGGCCGAACGAACGGCTCATCCCGACCAGCACTGACCCGAGCAGAACGACAGCGAGGTTCCAGCGCAGGATCCGGCGATGCCTCCGTCAATTCGCGCAGCAACGGGGAGAGGAAGCCCTGGGTGATTCCGCTGGAGAGTTCAAATGGAAGCGGAACGCCCTCAAGAGTCATTCCTGAATCATGAGAGCGCTCGACGAGTGAATCAATGCGCGTTCCGCTCGCCCCATTGCGTCAAACGCTCGCACCGTGTCCCAGCGCATTCGTTCCTGCATTGCCGACGTATGGCGGGTCATCAAAGTTGATGGGTCGTCAGCTTTCCGCGTGCCCTTCGGGTGGTTGCGCAGTGTGATCGCAGGCGTTGGCTCCGGCGGTTTCGGAAGCCGTAGGCCTTGCGGGCTTCGAGCTTGATCACGCGGTTGTTGCCTTCGGATGCGGCGTTCGTTATGCCGGTTTTGATGTAGTTCTCGATGCCGTGCCACCACTGGTCGACGGTTTCGGCGAGGGTGACCAGTTCGACCAGGTAGGGGCGGTCGGCACAGAAGGCCTGGAAGCGGTAGCGGGCGGCGGAGACCGCGGAGCGGTCGGGAAGGACGTGGGCGTGCTTGGCGGTGAGCCGCAGCAGGTCGCGCAGGAGCTCCTTGGCACGCCAGCCGTCGAGGATCTGCTTGCCGTAGGTACCCATATCGGTCAACTCGTCGGCAAGCGTGGCCAGTTCTGTGGTGGTGAGGTCTTCCTTGTTGCGGCGCAGGAGCTTGCGGACGCTCCAGACGGGGTCGCCCTTGCGGGCGCGGCGGCCGTGGTGCCTCCAGGTGAGGCGGCGGCGCAGGTCGGCCAGGTGGCGCTGGGCGAGCTGGACGACGTGGAAGCAGTCCACGACGATTCGGGCGTGGGGCAGGGCGGTGCGCACGGCGGCGCGGAAGGTGGCGCACAGGTCGATGGCCACGTACCTGACCCGCTGTTTCCAGGTCTCGGGCTGGAGGGTGAGCCAGGCGGCGACGGAGGCGGCGTTGCGGCCCTCGACCTGCCCGAGCAGGCCCTGGCCGCCGACCGCGTCGACGAAGCCGATATGCCAGGCGTCGGCGACCAGTTCCCATGTGCCCGTTTCGGGGTTCTCCCGCCAGACCGGCTTGCCCCTGCGGGTCTCGTCGATGCCGACGGCCTCGGTCACGGGCGGCTGATCAGGCAGGACGAGCTCGGCGTACTGTTCGAAGGCAGCTTGGGCAGTGGGCCAGGAGATGCCCAGGTCACGGCCGGCCTGTACGACCGTGCGGCCGTCGTCGGCCACCACGCGTCCGGCCTCGCGCCGCAGCGCGCGGGTCAGCCGGGCCCCCGCTGGCACCTCGCGGACCTGCTCGGTGAACGAGCCGCGCGGGCACAGCGGTTCCGCGCAGAACCAACGGGACTTGTGCCAGTGCAGATCCACACGTCGTCCACCGTAAGGAAGTTGGCGGGGGCGGGTGAGACGTGGGCCCTTCCTCGTCGTGGAGAGCACTCCGCACTCCGGGCATGCCCGCGCACCCTCGTCCACCGTCGCCACGTGCACGACGAGAGCCGGCCCGACCTCCTCCACCTTGATCACCCCCAGCCCCTCCAGGCCCAGCAGCAGTGTCGCGTCCGTATCGGCACAGGTATCGTTGATGTTCGAGCCCGCAGGTGTTCGTGATCGGTTTCTCTAGACAAGAACCATGATCACCAATCCCTGCGGGCTCCTTGCATCCGGGGCACACCACACCCGGCATCGTCACCCAACGTGACAGTCAATTGGCTCAAGCCGCTGACGGCCCATCAAGTTTGAAGACCCCGTATGGCGGGACCTCTTGATTGGTCGACGGCAGTGCGGCCGGGGCGTTACCGTCTCCGCCATGGAGAACATGATCGTCGTACCGGGCCTGGGTGGTTCCGGGCGTGCTCACTGGCAGTCCTACTGGCTCCGTGACCGGCTCGGCGCCGTTCGGGTCGAGCAGCGGGACTGGGAACGGCCGGACCGGGACGAGTGGGTCGCCGAATTGCACGACACGGTCCAGCGGGCCACAGGACCGGTCGTGCTGGTCGCGCACAGCCTCGGCTGCCACACCGTCGCCCATTGGGCTCACCGACACCACGCCCAGGTCCGTGCGGCGCTGTTGGTGGCGCCGCCCGATATCGACCACTCGGCAGCCCACGGCGCACCGATCGCCGGCTTCGGCCCGCCCGCGGCGGGCCCCCTGCCGTTCCCGGCGGTCCTGGCGGCCAGCAGCACCGACCCCTGGGCAGAGATCGGCTCGTCCCGTCTGCTGGCCGAACAGTGGGGCGCACGGTTCGTGGACCTCGGCGACGCCGGCCATGTCAACCCTGAAGCCGGCTTCGGTCCATGGCCTCAGGGTGAGGATCTCCTCCGAGATCTCCTCACCGAGACCGCCGGCTGAGGCCACACCTGAGTCATTCGGCAACTGCGGCACCAGGTCGATGAGTTCGCGCAGCGCCGCTCATGGACAGGTCGCCAGTTCCTGAACAGCAGTGCGGTTTGTGCAGGTGCTCTACCCCCTCAAGGGCGTCGGCTCGCTCCAGCACACCGACGATGCCCTGCTGATCGAGAAGTCGAGAAGTACAGTGTGAACGGCGCCCAGTACGGCGCCCTCGCCGCCTTCGACCCCGCCCTCCCCCGCGAGCCCCTCGGCCCCATCGCCCTCGAAGAACTCTCCGAACGCCGGGGCGTCGGCCCCCCCCCGATCGTTCCTGCCACCTGCAGAAGGGACAAGGCGATGGATCCCGATATCCGGACCAGGGCCGGAATTGAGGAGCACTGGCAGGCATCGGAACGTGGGGACACCGAGGCCGAGCACGCCATCTACGCTGCGGACGCGATCCTCGACTACCCCCAGTCAGGTGAACGATTCCGGGGCCGCGAGACGATCGCCGCCCAGCGTGGCGGCCACCCTGCCAGTCGGCACTTCACGGTCCACCGGATCACCGGCAGCGGAGATCTGTGGGTGAGCGAGTGCGTCATCACCTACGACGGAGTGCCCACCCACACAGTGAGCACCATGGAATTCGCGCACGGGCAGGTCGTGCACGAGACGCAGTACTTCGCGAACGCCTTCGGTGCACCCGAATGGCGGCTGGCACTCGCCGAGCCGATGCCGGGCCGGGCCATCGCCAGGGCCTGACCCAGAGCCTCCTGCCCCTCCGGACAGGGCCCAGCGCTGGTTGTTGTCGACGCGGGTGCCGAGTTCGAAGGCCCGGCCGAGGCCAACGCAGAGCACGACCTCGCGTCCTGCCGACGGAGTTCAGTCGACGGAGTTCAGTCGACCGCGTTCAGTCGACCGCGTTCAGTCGACCGCGTTCAGCCGTGGTAGAGGGCAGCCACCTCAGCGGCTGCGGCGGCGAGTTCGGCTCGGGCCTCGGGCGGGTCGAGAACCTCGACGTCGGCGCCGTGGACCAGCAGGGCGCGGACTGCGGGTAGGGCGGGGAAGCCCAGGTCGAGCGAGGTCCAGTCGGCGCCGGGGGTCGGCTGCACGGGTACACCGAGCAGGTTGGCGGACTGGAGCCGCAGGAACATGTCCAGCCGGGTGCGCCGGACCAGGCAGCGGACCAGCACCTCGTCCGAACTGCGCTCGACCTGCTCGCGCAGCACGGACCAGACCTCGGCCAAGCCCTGGCCCGGACGATGGCGGACCGGTTCGGCCGAGGTGGCCGCGGAGCGGACCCGGTCCGCCCGGAACAGCTGCGGCTCGCCGTCCCGGTCGGCGACCAGATACCAGACCCCGGCCTTGCTGACCAGGCCGTACGGGTCGACGGTGTAGCCACGCGGCTCGGTGCTGCCGCTGTGCTGGTACACCAGCTCCAGCCGGCGGTCGGTGAAGACGGCCTGCTGGAGCTCCGCCAGCTCGACGGCCGCGGGCGCGGCGGCGCGCCAGCGAGCCGGGTCGACCAGGATGCGTTCGCTGGTGCGTTCGGCGTCGGCACGGTACGGCGCCGGGAGCGCCGCCATGACCTTGCGCAGGGCCGAAGCGATGGCACCGCCGAGACCGAGCGCGTCATGCGTCCCGTCGGCGGTGAGCACGAACAGCGCCCGTGCCTCGTCATGGGTCAACCCGGTCACGTCGGTGCGGTAGCCGGCCAGCAGGCGGATTCCGCCGTTGCGTCCGCGCTCGGTCCATACCGGCACACCAGCCGTGGAGAGCGCCTCGACGTCCCGGTAGACGGTACGGACCGAGACCTCCAGCCGCTCAGCCAGTTCCACGGCCGTGACCCGGCCCCGGGTCTGCAGCAGCAGCATGATCGAGAGCAGTCGGTCGGCCTTCATGGGAACCCAGCATAAAACCTGACGGACCATGTCAGGTTTCAGCGGGACGGTGGTACCAGGCAAGCACCGAGACCTCCGGAGGACAGTCCCATGAGCAGCACCACCACCCAGCACCGGTCCGCCGTCAGCCTGCACCTCCCGGCGCGGCAGCCCTTCGACTTCGGCGCCTCGCTCGCCTTCATCGGCTCCTTCCCGGCGATGACCGGGCAGCAGGGCTCCTCGGGGGCGGCGCTGACGCTCGCCCTGCGCGAGCACTCCACCACGCTGGCCGCCCGGCTCACCGCCGCGCCCGGAGGCACCGGTCTGGACTGCGAGCTGACGGCGGACGGCCCGATCGACGGGCCGACTGCCCGTGCCGCCGCCGACCGGCTGGGCTTCTACCTCGGCCTGGACGACGACCTGTCGCCGCTGTACGCCACCGCGCGTCACGACCCGGCATTCCAGCGGGTGACGGACCAGCTGTACGGCTACCACCAGGTCAAGTTCCCTTCGCCGTTCGAGCTGCTGTGCTGGGCGATCCTGTGCCAGCGGGTTCCGATGCCGGTGGCCAGGACCATGAAGCAGGCTCTGGTGGAGGCCGTGGGCAATCGGATGGAACGGGACGGCCGGGTGCTGTGGGCCTTCCCGGAGGCCGAGCAGTTGGCGGCCCTGGACGAAGACGAGCTGACCGCCCTGATAGGCAACCGGCGCAAGGCCGGCTTCCTCCACGGCTCGATCCTCCGGTGGCTGGACCTGGACGAGAACTTCCTTCGCGGCGGCGACCACGGCACGGTCCGCGAACGCATCCTCGAACTGCCCGGCATCGGCCCCTGGTCAGCGTCGTTCCTGATGATCCGCGGGCTCGGACGGATGGAGCACATCGCCTACGACCGGGAGTTGGCCCGCGCCGCCTCCCGGGCGTACGGGCACCCGGTCGACGAGCCGGAGTTCCGCCGGCTCGCCTCCGGCTACGGCGAACTGCAGGGCTACTGGGCGCACTATCTGCGGGTCGCCGGCTGAGCCGCGGTCGGCACGGAGAGCTGGCGGCGTGCGTGCGGGGTTGCTCCATTCCCTGGTTGCACCACCGGCGCTGGTTCCTTGCGCCATAGTTGGGACAAGGAAGTTGGCAGGGGGGAGCTTTCATGATCGAGCAGGCGTACGTTCAAGCCGGGGACGTGACCACCCCGGCGATCGCGACACTGCGGGCTCGGATCTCGCAGGCGATCGACAACACGGTGGCGGCCGGCGCTCTCGACCGCCTCAAGGTCTGGCTGCAGATGCCGACCGATTCCACCTTCTTCAACGGAACGCTGGACAAGCTCTGCGGGGAGCGCGCCAAGGACGTGGGCGACCGGTTGAGCCCCGGCGCAGGGGGACTGTACGACCCCGCCGATCTGTCGGCGGCGTTGGACATCGCGGCCAAGTGGACAGCGATCAGCGACATCTTGCACAGCGACCGCGCGGTGACCGTCAAGGGTCCGACAGGGCACGTGGGCGGAGCCAAGAGCACGTTCAACAACAAGGACGGCACCGGTTTCCACGTGATCGTGCTCCTGGCCACCGGGCAGGAGCTCGGCGGACGCCACTTCTTCCTGGGTTTCGACCCGGACGTCAGCGCCACGACGGAGTCCCGGAATGCGTGGATCCCGTTCGCCCTCGGCGGCGCCGGCACCGTCGCGAAGGTGTCGGCGTTCACTGACGCGAAGTGCGCCCAGGTCATCAAGGCCATGATCCTCGGCAACGCGCAGGCCGGATTCGGCCCGCTGGTCCGGAAGTACTACGTCGACGCGGCGGCGTCCTTCCCCGCGATCATTCGCGGCTAGGAGTCGGGGGCGGGCCTCGGCGGGACGGGACCGCGGTGCTCAGTTGGCCGCGTCGGCGATGGCGTCGAGGGTGCGCAGGGCCTGGTCCGGCAGAGCGATCGTGGCCGCGGCGATGTTCTGCGCGAGGTGGGCACGGGTGGAGGTGCCGGGGATCAGCAGCATCGTGGGCGAGCGGTGCAGCAGCCAGGTCAGGGCGATCTGCCGCGGCGTGGCACCGAGGTCGTCCGCGACCTGTTCCAGGGCCTGGGCCCGAAGCGGCCGGAATCCGCCCAGCGGCCAGAAGGGGACGAACGCGATGCCCTGCCCGGCGCACCAGTCCACCAGGGCGTCATCCCGGCGGTACGCGATGTTGTAGTGATTCTGCACCGCGACCACCGGCGCGATCCGCTGAGCAGCGCGAACCTGCTCCCTGCTGACGTTGCTGACGCCCAGACTGCGGATCAGACCCTGCTCGCGCAGCTCGGCCAGAACCGTGAACGGCTCGACGATGTCCTCGGCCTCGAGGGTGTCGGTCATGCGCAGGTTCACCAGGTCCAGCACCTCCAGGCCCAGGTGGTCCAGGTTGTCGTGCACCGCCTGCACCAGTTCCGGGCGCGACAACGCGGCCGGCCACCCCCGGTCCGGGGTGCGCCGCGCGCCGACCTTGGTGGCGATGTGCAGGCCCTCGCGGTAGGGGTGCAGGGCCTCGCGGATGAGCCCGTTCACCAGGTGCGGGCCGTAGTAGTCGCTGGTGTCCAGGTGCGTGATCCCCGCCTCCACCACCGCACGCAGCACGGCCAGCGCCTCGTCGCGGTCGCGCGGCGGGCCGTAGGCCATCGGGCCGGCCAGTTGCAGCGCGCCGTAGCCGACGCGGGTCACGGTCAGGCGCGGGGTGCCGCCGGGCAGTACGTCACTCATCGCGAACTCCTTGCAGAAACGTGGGAGACGCCGATCCGGTCGCCTCGGCGGAGGCGTGCTCGGGCCTCGTGTCACCACTGTGCTGGCCCACCGGGAGATCCAACGGGAGAAGGCAGCAGAACCGAACTAAACTTCCATCTCGATGTCTCGAACCTTCCTATACTTCTGTCATGGATCAAATTGATCGGCGGATCGTGCAGTGCCTGATGCAGGACGGGCGCGCGTCGTTCCGCGACATCGCGCAAGTCACCGGCGTCTCGGAACAGACCGCGGCACGGCGCTACCGCGCCCTGGTCGCCGACGGCGCGGTCCGCGTCCGCGTCCTGCCCGGTCACCGCAGCTCGCGTGATCAGACCTGGTTCGTGCGGGTCCAGTGCCGGCCCGACGCCGCCGACGCCCTGGCCGACGCCCTGGCCGCGCGCGAGGACACCGCCTACGTCAGCGTCACCTCCGGCGGCTCCGAGATCGTCTGCCAGACCCGCAGCGACCCCAGCCACCCCCACGGCTCCGTCCTGCACCGCCTCCCCCGCACCGCCAAGGTCCTGGGCTTCCACGCCTACGCCGTGCTCCACATGCACCGCGGCACCGACGCCAAGTGGCGAGCCTTCGGCGAGCCCCTGACCCCCGCCGAGACCGCCGTGCTGCACCACCGCGACGACTCACCGCCGCAGCCCGAACCCGGCTCGCGCACCGAAGTCCTCAGCGAGACGGACGCCCCGCTGCTGGCGGAACTGGCACGCGACGGACGCACCGGCGTGGTCGACCTGGCACGCGCGACCGGCTGGTCCAAGACCCGCGTCTCCACACGCCTGGAGGAACTGCTCGACGGACAGGCCCTGCGCCTGGCCGTCGACCTCGCCTACGCCCGCTTCGGCTTCCACGCCACCGCCTACCTCTGGCTCACCGTCAACCCAGGTCAACTCAGAGCCACCGGGGAAGCGCTGTCCCGCCACCCCGAGACCACGTTCGCCGCCGCCGTCACCGGCTCCGCGAACCTCCTGGTCACCGTCACCTGCCGCACCATGGACGACCTCTACACCTACGTCACCGACAGAGTCGGCTCCCTGCCCGCCGTCGCCCTGGTCGACGTCGTCCCGGTCCTGCACCGCCTCAAGCAGGCAGGCACCCGGATCCACCAAGGCCGCCTCACCCGCTCATAACAGCAGGTGCTCGACCCGATCAAGGGCGAAGCAGGCCGTGACCCCGTTCCGAAATGATCAGTTCATCCAATGATGACATCTCTACCCATTGAACCGGGGTGGCCGTTCTCCCTACAGTGACACGTGTCATCTCGTGCGCGTAGCCACTCAGGAGTCAGCGTGAATCCACTGAGCCGTCGAACATTCGTGGCCGGCGTCGCCGGAGCCGGTGGCGTTCTCGCGGTCGCTCCGGCCATGCCCGCCGGCGCCGCGAGCGCGTTGGGCGCCGCCAGTACCGCGAGCGCGGCGACGGACCGCGCCAGACCCAAGATCACCGCGTATGTGACGCTCTCCCCCGCAGCGAGCAGGGCTGCCGTCACGGGCCGGGTCTACGTCATCCTCACCCGCGACCCGACCAGCGAGCCCCGTGAACAGACCGCGGACGTCACGGACGGTGCACCGTTCTGGGGACTGGACGTGCAGGACCTCCGGCCAGGAACCACTACCTGCTTCGCACTTGACGCCTCGTCAACCGGATATCCGCTCGCTGACGCCGCCGACCTCCCGGCCGGCACCTATCACGCGCAGGCCTTCGTCAACGTGTACACCCGCTTCGCCCGGGCGAGCGGTCCCGCCGTCCACCTGCACCTGCCCGGTGGCGACGGCAACGACGTGTTCAACTCCACCGGGAACCTCTACGGACCGACCACCGCATTCACGGTCAGGGCCGGTACCGCTCCTCAGACACTCCTCCTCACCGTCGACACCGCCATCAAGCCGAGCGAGCCGGTACCGGCGGGCGGCACGGCGCAGCAGGGCAATCCGACCGACTCCAGGCATGTGAAGCACGTCAAGATCCGCAGTGCGGCACTGTCGGCGTTCTGGGGCCGCTCCATGTACGTGGCTGCCGACGTACTGCTGCCCCTGGGCTACGACGACCCGGCCAACAGGTCGGTCCGTTATCCCATGAACGTGACCCAAGGCCACTACGACCCGGATGCGCCCCGCGGATTCCTTGAGAGCGGTGCGAACGACTTCAGCAGGTACTGGCTCTCGGGTACCGCCCCCGCGTTCATCGTCGTGGCCTTCCGCCACGAGAACCCGTTCTTCGACGACTCCTACGGCGTGGACACCGCGAACATCGGCCCGTACGGAACGGCTCTGTACAAGGAGCTCCTGCCGGAGTTGGACCGGCGGTTCCGTACCTTCGGCCAGGCGTGGGCCCGGGTTCTCTCCGGCGGATCCACCGGCGGCTGGACCACGGTGGCGACCCAGCTCTTCTACCCCGACCTGTACCGGGGGGCGTGGGCGGGCTACCCCGATCCGCTCGACTTCACCGCACTCCAGTCGGTCGACCTCTACCAGGACAGTTCCGCCTACGTCACCCCGCATGCCTACCTCCACGTGGACGTCCCCTCGGCCCGGGAGATCAGCGGGCGGACCCTGTGGACGATGGGCCAGGAGAACAGCTGGGAACGTGCGCTCGGCGATCACGGGCGATCCGGAATCGGGCAGTGGGACGCCTGGCAGGCCGCGTTCTCCCCACGCGGCAAGGACGGCTACCCCGCGCCCATCTGGGACAAGTCGACCGGGACGATCGACCACGGCGTCGCCGCCCACTGGAAGCAGCACTACGACCTCGCCAGCTACATCGAAACCCACTGGAATTCGCTCCGCCACAAGATCGACGGGCAGCTCACCCTCTATGTCGGCGACGCCGACTGAACCCCGACCACTTTCGTGGACACTGGAAGTAGTTCACTCAAGTGTCAAGTGGGAAGTGCACGATGGTTTCAAAGCGGAAGAAGTACACCCAGGAGTACAAGGCAGAGGCCGTAGAGCTAGTGGTGAGCTCCGGCCGGCCCGTGGCTGAGATTGCCCGGGACCTCGGTCTGAACGAGGGAACCCTAGGAAACTGGGTAAATGCCGCGAAGAGGAGCGGAAGCATCAAAGACAAGCCGCTGACCATCGACGAGCGCGTCCATATGAAGGAACTCGAAGACGAAGTACGGAAGCTCCGCATGGAGCGGGACTTCCTAAAAAAAGCAGCGGCGTGGTTTGCGAGCCAGAACCAATAAAGTTCGCCTTCATCCTGCAAGTCCACGACGAGCAGGTCGGCAAGCCACGCCGCTTCATATATCCCATCAACTTCATGTGCAAGATGCTGGACGTATCGCGTACCGGATTCTACTCGTGGATCCGCCGTGAGGAGTCCGCACACGCACGACGCGATGTCGAACTTACCCGACTCATCATCGCTATCGACAAAGTCAACAGGGGTCGCTACGGGATCGACCGGATACACGCGCAGCTGGCCCGCCAGGGCGAGCGCGTGTCACCCAAGCGCGTCCGACGCCTGGCCAGGGCCGCTGGGCTGGCGTGCATCCATCCACGGCCCTACAAGGCCACCACCGTCCAGGATCCGGCGAACAGGCGCGGCCTGGTGGACCTCGTCGAGCGGAATTTCGTCCCGGAAAAGAAAGACCAGATATGGTACGGTGACATCACTTACATTCACACCGCAGAAGGCTGGGCCTATATGGCGACAGTCATCGACGGGTATTCGCGGAAGCTCATCGGCTGGTCGGTCGCTGACCACATGCGCGAAGACATGGTGATCCAGGCGCTAGACATGGCGATCCGAAATCGCCAGCCGGCACAGGGTGAAGTCGTCATGCATACAGACCGTGGCAGTCAGTACACCGGTAGTAAATTTCGCGACCAATGTCTTGACAGCGGAATCCTGCCTTCGGTAGGAAAGACGGGGATCTGCTTCGACAACGCCGCAGCAGAGTCGTTCAACGCAACCCTGAAAAAGGAATTGATCCACCTGCACGTGTGGACAACAATAAAGCAGGTCGGGAGTGCAATATTTGAATACACCGAGTCTTACTACAATCGACACAGGATTCAACGTGAGCTCGGCTACCTATCTCCCTATGAATACGAGAGTGGGTCCACACTAAGCGCAGCACTAGCAGCATAAAAGACTGTCTTCGAAATCGGTCGGCCTCCAGACACCTACTTCCTGAACAGTGCAGTCAACGCGTTCAAGGCCCGCGTGGACAAGCTGCCGGGGTCGAACGTCACGTACCACTTCGGACGCAACCAGCCGCACGGTTGGATTCCTTACACCGACCGGCAGTTCCACGATCTCATCGCCGACCACGTTGTCGCCAACGCACCCCTGAAGGAGAAGGCCGCCGCCGTGGCCTGGCGATCCATGGTCGCCGCGCCCAACGGCACCGGGGGCGGCCTGCTCCCCCAGTAGCCGACCCCGCGGACCCCGCGCCCTGCGGGCCGGCTGAGCCGCCGACCGGCCCCGGGAGCCGGGGTTGCGGCCCCGCCGGGGGACGGAGAAGCTGGCAGTTACCTCTACCGCGTCGATCAGGAGTCGTGGCGATGGCCAGTTGGGAAGACGTACGCCGGATTGCCGCGGGGCTGCCGGGCACGAGCGAGGTGACCTCGCGCGGATCCGCCCAGTGGCGGGTCGGCAACAGGAACTTCAGCTGGGAGCGGGGGCTCCACAAGACGGATCTGGCAGCCCTCGGCGAGGCGGCACCGAAGGGGCCGATCCTGGGCGTGCGGGTGGCGGACCTGGGCGTGAAGGAAGCTCTGCTGGCCGATGACCCGGACGTCTACTTCACCATCCCGCATTTCGACGGCTACCCGGCGGTCCTGGTCCTGCTCGACCGGATCAAGGCCGCCGAGTTGCACGAGCTGATGGTCGAGGCCTGGCTGGACCGGGCGCCGAAGCAGTTGGCCAAGGCGTACCAGGAGCAGCATCCGAACGTGTCCTGAGCTGTCAGGTCGGGCACTGGCGCGGAGACTGGGCTTGAACAGGCTTACCGGGAGCGGGCGTTCTGGACAAGCCGGTTGACGATGGTCGCGGCCTGCTCCGGATGGCCGTCCAGCCACCCGGCGAGGTGCTCTTGGACGGCCTGCCCGACGCAGGCGCGCGCTGCGGCGTTTCCCAGCACGTCACGCGTGGAGCCCTCGAACTCGATCTGGTCGAGCTTCACCGACACGACCGCGGTCAGGCCCTCGCCGATGCGGTCGGCATCAAGGTCGGGGTCTGCTGTTGTCAACAACTGCCGCTCCCGTGCGTACGCGGTGAGGGCGGCCACCAGACCGTCGCGGAAGCCGCGCTCGTGGGTGCCGTCGCTGGTGGGCAGACTGTTGGCGAAGCCCCGGATCCGCTCCCCCGGGGAGCCACGCCACCGCAGGGCCGCCTCCATCGTCCCCGCCATCCGCGTGTCCTCCCGCTCGAAGCCGATGATGTGCGGATGAATGGGTGCCTCCTCCTGCTCGTCAAGGAAGGCGACCAAGTCCCGGGCCCCGCCCCGGTAGCGAAACCGCGACGACCGAGCGTCGTCCGGACGGCGCTGGTCGGTCAGTTGGATCTCCAAGCCCCGGTTCAGCGAAGCCAGTTCCCGGAAACGCTCGGCCAGCGCGTCGAACGAGTACTCCACGGTTTCGAAGATCTCGGCGTCGGGCCAGAAGGTGATGGTGGTCCCGCTTCCGGTCGAGGTCCCCGCCTCGGTGAGCGGGGTGACGGCCACGCCGCGCGCGTACTCCTGGACCCAGCGGGCTCCCCCGCGCCGCACTTCCGCCGTCAGCCGGCTCGACAGGGCATTGACGACGAAGGGGCCCACGCGGACGGGGCTGAGGTTCACGTCATCGCGATCGCCGGTCTCCATCCCGAACTGCAGGCGGGTCAGCTGGACTTGGAGGTCGGACGTGCCGATGCCCCCCGCCTCGTCGACGCCGACGCCCGGCCCGTCGTCGGCGATGCGCACGCCGCCATCGGACGTGAGGGTGATGTCGACGCAGTTGGCGTGGCCGGCCAGGACCTGGTTGACGGGCCGGTGGACGACCTCGAACAGCAGCTGACGCAGGCCGCGTTCACCGGTCGAGCCGACGTACATCCCGGGCCTCTTCCGGACTGCTTCCCAATCCTCAAGCACCTGCAGCCGGCTGGCGTCGTACGCGTTGGCGCCGTCACTCATGATGTCCCCTCCGAGGTGTCCAGCGGAGCTCCCCAGTTTAAGCGAAATCGTGGAAAACACCAGGTCAGACCATATTTGCCAGTCGCCTGGACGGGCGCCTGAGCGCCTGTCAGGAGGCGGTCGATCCCGGGGTCTCGAACTGCCGCCGGATCGCTGCGACGGGCCCGGCAAGGCCGCGTACGGCACTGTTCCCGGCGGCCCCGGGGTCACCAATTTTCGTCAGTTTTGCGCGCCCCGGAATTCCCGCGTGGGGAGGTCGCGCGCGTCAGTTGGCCGGTGGCGGTCCGTCACCGGCCGGGTCGCCGTGGTCGCCGAAACCGTGGTCGCCGTGATCGCCGCGGCTGCCGGCTTCTTCGGTGGGAGCGGCGGTGGGGGCGGTGGCGCCGTCGGCTGTTTTGAAGCCGGCCTTGTCGAGGGCCGACTGCAGCGAGGCGGCATAGCTCTTGCTGGTGAAGGTGGCGCCGCTGACGGTGTCGATGACGGCGCTCTGCTTGGTCAGGGCGCTCTGCCGCAGGGTGGGGATGGCGGCGCTGCTGATCTCCTCGGAGCGGGATTCGTTGCTGGGGATCTGCAGGGCCTTGACCTCGGTGATCTTGCCGTTCTTGATGGTGGCCTGGACCTGGGTGTTGCCGAACTGGGTAGTGATCGCGGAGCCGGTGGCGACGGTGGTGCCACCGCTGGTGGTGACGGTGGCCGGCTTGGCGGCCGAGCTGCTGGCGGCCACCGCGATGGATGCTTCGCTGGGTTTGAAGAGCAGCACGCTGGTGGTGCCGATGATGGTGGCGGCCAGGACGAGCGGGGCTCGGCGCATCGGTTCTCCCGTGGAGTGAGGGGTGTGGTGGGCTATGCGGGGTGCGGTCGGTGGTGAGGGGTGCGGGGGTCGGTGGTGGGCGGTGCTCAGAAGGAGAAGTCTTCGTAGTTGATCTGCTTGGGCGGGACGCCGGCCTTGCCGGCGGCCTCGATGACGCCGCGGGTGAAGGCGTCGGGTCCGCACACATAGAGGTCGCGGCGGGCGATGTCGGGGACCAGGCTCAGCAGAGCGGCGGCGTCCATGCGGATCTCCTGCCGGGGGCCGGTCAGCGGGTGGAGTCGGCCGGGGCGTCGGGCCAGGATCCGGGTGAACTCGTCGAGGTGGGCGATGTCGGCGTGGGTGCGTCCGCGCAGGAGCACCACGGCGTGGACGTCGGGCGGGAGTTCGTCGAGCAGGGCCCGGACCGGGGTGGTGCCCACCCCGGCGCCGATCAGCAGGACGTCCCTGGTGGTGGTGGCGCGGGTGTCGGCGGTGAAGACGCCGTAGGGGCCCTCGAAGGCGACCCGGGTGCCGGGGGCGAGTCGCGACAGCGCGGTGCTGTGGTCGCCCAGTTCTTTGACGGTGATCCGCAGTTGGCCGGCGGTGGGGGCGGCGGACAGCGAGTACGGGTGGGCCTGCCACCACAGTCCGCGGCGCAGGAAGCGCCACATCATGAACTGGCCTCCCGCTGCCGGGAGGGACTTCAGGTCGCGCCCGGTCATGGTGATGGCCCAGGTGTGGGGGCCGGCCGGGGTGATCTTCGCGATCCTGAGGTCGTGGCGCCAGGAGCGATACAGCGGGAGGACGATGCGGAAGGCGATGACCAGGGCGAGAGTGCCGAGCCACAGGGTGTACCACCAGGTCCGGGCGAGGGGGTGCACGATGAAGGGGGTCCCGGTGTCGACCTGGTGGATGAAGGACAGGCCCAGGCCCAGGTAGGTGTACAGGTGGATGGCCCACCAGGTCTCATAGGCGAGCTTGCGGCGGGCGCGGCGGTAGGAGGTGACGCCGGCCATCACCAGCAGGGCGGTGCCGACTGTGGCGGAGAGCACTCCGGAGTAGGTCCACAGCAGCTGCCAGATCTGGGCGAGCAGGCCGGTTTTGGCGGCGCGGGCGTACCCGAGGGTGATGAAGACCGCGTGGGCCACGATCAGGTACAGGCCCCAGGGGGCGAGGCGGCGGTGCCAGGCGGTCAGCCGGTCCTGGCCCAGGGTGCGTTCCAGGGGCGGTATCCGGGCGGACAGCAGCACGGTGACGATCATCGCGTATCCGGCGAGCATGCCGGTGACACGGCCGATCGCGGTCATCAGGCCGCCGGGCAGGGTCAGGTCGTGTGCGCTCTGCCCGGTGATCCCGAGGGCGAGCGAGATCCCCAGGCCCAGTCCGGTGGCGACGGCGAGCAGGTCGACGGCGAGTGGGCGCCCACGGGCCGGGAGCCGTCGCGGACCGGACCGGCGCGGACCGGACCGTTGTAGGCCGGACTGCTGTGGACCGGACCCGCGGGTACCGCCCCGTGGAAGGTTGCCGGATCGCTGGGCCCGGCCCTGCGCTGCGCGGGGTGCCGCCTGACGGGTACGGGTGCGGGGGGCGGTCATGGCAGCTCCGTGCTCTCGTCGGCCAGGGGGAAGCCGGTCGTGGTGTAGACGGTGCCCTCGTCCAGCACGGTCATGGCCTGGTAGCCGCGGCCGGGGAGGGTCTGGGTCCAGGCGGGGGCGTCGCGGCCCATGGCGAAGGCAGCGGTGGCGTAGGCGTCCGCGGTGCCCAGGTCGGGTCCGCACACGGTGACCGAGGCCGGTCCCTCGGGGGGTCGGCGGGTGTGCGGGTCCAGGATGTGGGCGCCGCGTTCGTAGCTGCCGGAGGTGGCCACGGCCAGGTCGGTGGCGTGGAGCACGGCCGCCAGCGCCCCGGGGTCGTGCGGGTGCTGGATGCCGATGCGCCAGGGCTCGCCCGGGGTGCGTCCGCCGCGGCAGGCGATGTCGCCGCCGGCCGAGAGGCAGAAGTCGGTCAGGCCGCGCGCGGTCAGCTCCTCCGCGGCGCGCTGCACGGCCCAGCCCTTGACCAGCGCGGAGGGGTCCAGGGTCCCGGCCGCCCACGCGTCGAAGTAACCGCGGGTCTCGCGGTTCAGCCGCTCGCACCGGTCCAGGACGGAGGCGACTTCGCGTCCCGCCTCCTGGACGGTGAGTTCACCCCGGTCGATGCGGCACACCGCGCTGTCCGGCCGGTAGGTGCTGTAGACGGCGTCGACCCGGTGCAGCCAGGCCACCACCTGCGTGATCCCCTGCTCGGCGGTCTCGGCCGCGCAGCCGCGCAGATCGATGGAGACCACGGTGCCCATCACCTCCTCGGTGTGGAGGTACCGCGACAGCGCCGACGACGGCACCGGCACCGCGCGCGGGCCGGAACCGCGGGCGGACCGGTTCTCTGGGTGGAGCGGCGACATGGTCATCGTGACGGTGGTCCTTGTCGGAGGAAGCAGGGGCACCGCCCTCACCTGGCGGATTGCCCTCACCGTGCCCGCCGCAGCTCTCAGAACGCTCTCAACGCCGCCGCCCCCGCGCGCCCCGACGACCGGAGCGGGCTGCCATCACCGACCCATCAAAAAAGCTCTGACCTGCGATGACGCTGGACGCCCAGGCGGCCGGGGCGGTCCGCGAGCGGTCCGCGGCAGGGCTCGCGGCAGCGAATGTCACAGCCGAATCACATCTGCGCCCGGTAGATGTGGACGCACTATGTACACACCATCCCCAGGCGCCGGGGCAGGCCCCGCCGACAGCGACGCCCCCTTGCTCCGGCCCGACGGCACCCCGGTGCGGGTGCTCGTGGTCGACGACGAGCCCGACATCACCGAGGTCCTGTGCGGCGCGCTGCAGGACGAGGGCTACGACGTCCGCCCCGCCGCGAACCGCGCCTCGGCCCTGCGCACCGCTGAGGACTTCCAGCCGGACGCGGTCGTGCTCGACATCATGCTTCCCGACGCCGACGGGTTCACCGTGCTGCGCGAGATCCGCGCCCGGCTGCCGCTGGTGTGCGTGCTGTTCCTCAGCGCCCGCGACGCGGTCGAGGACCGGGTCGCGGGCATCCGGGCCGGCGCCGACGACTACGTCACCAAGCCCTTCAGTCTGCAGGAGGTCACCGCGCGGCTGCACGGGCTGCTGCGCCGCTCCGGCGTTGCCCGCCCGGACACCGACCGGACCCTGCTGGTCGTCGGCGACCTGACCATGGACGAGGCCGCCCACGAGGTCACCCGCGGCGGAGAGATCATCGAGCTGACGCCCACGGAGTTCGAGCTGCTGAGACTGCTGGTGCAGAACCCCCGCGTGGTGCTGAGCAAGAGCGTGATCCTGGAGCGGGTCTGGTCCTATGACTACGGCGGCCGCGCGCACGTGGTCGAGCTGTACATCTCCTACCTGCGCAGAAAGATCGACACCGGCCGGCCGCCGATGATCTGCACCGTGCGCGGCGCCGGCTACGTCCTCAAGCCCGCCACCGCCTCATGACCGCCACGTATTCCGAGGGCTCGGCCGGCCGGCGCCGCATCCACCTCCCCCGCTTCGCCCGGCTGCGCCCGAGCACCCTTCGCGGCAAGCTGACCTGGGGGCTGGTCGTGCTGCTCGCGATCAGCTGTGCGACCGTCGGCCTGGCCCTCGTCCTCGCGGTGCGCGGCTACCTCACCGGCCAACTGGACCAGCAACTGGCCAGCGCCCAGGGACGCTTCCCGGGCACCCTGGAAATGATCACCAATGGCGGCCAGTACGACCCGGGCCACACCGACGGGCACGACCCGGACGCCGACACCCGGGGCCAGAGCGTGGGGACCTTCGGGGCCCGGATGTCCGCGGGCAAGGTCGCCGCGGCGGCGGTGGTGCGCCTGGCCGGCCAGGAGGTCGTCACCCTCACCCGCACCGACCAGGCCGACCTGTCCAAGCTGGCGGCGGACGGGCACGCGCACAGCGTCCGCCTGTCCGCGCTCGGCGACTACCGCCTCTACGCCACGACCGGCAAGGGCTCCGACCTCCTGATCACCGGGCTGCCGCTGGCGCCGGTCCAGGACACGGTCGACCAGCTGGCGCTGGTGGCCTCCACGGTCTTCGGAGGCGCTCTGGTGCTGACCGGTGTCGCCGGCGCCCTGTGGGTACGGCACTCCCTGCGGCCGCTGCGGGAGGTGGTGGCCACCGCCGCCGCCGTCACCACCCTGCGGCTCGACTCCGGCCAGGTCACCCTCCCGGCGCCGGCCGCCCCGGACAACCCCCGCAGCGAAACCGGCCAGGTCACCGCCGCACTGAGCCAGATGCTCGGCCACGTCCAGGATGCCCTGGCCAAGCGTCACACCAGCGAGGAACGGCTGCGCAGTTTCGCCGCCGACGCCAGCCACGAACTGCGCACACCGGTGGCCTCCATCCGCGGCCACGCCGAACTCGCGCTGCGCCGCCAGGACGCCGGTTCCGACCGGACCCGGCGCTCGCTGCAGCGCATCGCGGCCGAATCGACGCGGATGAGCGGCATCGTCGACGACCTGCTGCTGCTCGCCCGCCTGGACGCCGGGCGACCGCTGGAACGCGGACGGTCGACCTCAGCCGGCTCGTCCTCGACTGCGCCGAGGACGCCAGGGCGGCGGGGCCGGACCACGAGTGGACCCTGGACCTGCCGGAATCCCCGATCGAGATCACCGGAGACAGCCATCGACTCGCCCAGGCCATCGCCAACCTCCTCGCCAACGCCCGCCTGCACACCCCGCCCGGGACCAACGTCGCCGTCTGCCTGGAGCAGCGGCCGGACAGCCCCTGCGTCCTGACCGTCGCCGACGACGGCCCCGGCATCCCGTACGAGTTCCAGCACACCCTGTTCGAACGCTTCACCCGCGCCGACCGCCGCCACCCCGGACGCGAACCGGGCAGCACCGGGGCCGGACTGGGCCTGTCCATCTCCGCGGCCATCGCCGCCGCCCACCACGGCAATCTGACCCTGGCCAGCACCCCCGGCAGCACCGTCTTCACCCTGTTCCTGCCCCACGACGTCGGATGAGCGCCACGAATGTGCTTTCCAGCCCCCTCCGGCCGCCGCCGGCTCACTCCGTCCGCAGCGCGGTGGCGGTCCGGGCCTTGGCCGCCCAGCCGGCCGGGAGCAGGGCGCCGCAGATCGCGATCGCCACGCCGCCCGCCGCGAGCAGTACCAGCTCCGGCAGCCCGTAGACGTTCAGGATCTGGGACGGGGTTCCGCTGCCTGCTGCCCGCATCATCAGCGGGAGGATGAAGTCGTGCAGCGCCAGCCCGACCGGCACGCCGACCGCCCCGCCGACCAGCCCCGCCCCGGCGACCGAGGTCAGCACCTGGGCGACGGTCTGACCCGGCGTCATGCCGATGGCCTTGCACACGCCCAGGTCGTGGACCCGCTCCCGGGTGTCCAGGACCACCGAGTTGAGCACGCCGAGCCCGGCGACGGAGACCAGCATCAAGGTGAGCAGCACCGCCAGGGCGTCGAAGGCGAGGACGGTGGGGTTGACGTGTCCGGCCTGGTTGGCATCGACCCGGGCGTCGGTCGACTTCAGCGCCGTCCTCAGCCCGTTGACGTAGCCGGACACCGAGGTGCCGGGCTTGAGGATCACATCGTAGAAGTCGGGGTGCAGCTTCGGCTGGGCGGCGGCGAGGGTGGCCAGGTCGGTGTTGATGACCAGACCGGCGTTGCCGGGGTCGAAGTCCTCGCCGACGATCCGCACCGGCACCTGCACTCCCTGGTCGACCAGGGTGATGCTGTCACCGACCTTGTGTCCGGTGGTGTCGAGGAAGTGGGTCGGCACCACCACCTCGCCGGGGCCGTTGAACCAGCGTCCGGTGATCAGTGCGAAGGACTCGGGACTGGACGGCCCCTGGTAGAGCCGCACCTGGATCGCCCCGGTGCCCCCGGCCACGGTGACGGTGCTCTCGGTCTGCCCGATGACGGCAGCCGTGCCGGGCTGGGCCTGGATCGCGGCCAGTGTCTTCGCCGGATCCGGGTTGGTGTCCACGCCACCGCCACCGCCACCGCCTGCCGGTGCGGGCCCGGGGCCGCCCTTGGGCACGGGGCCGCCCTTGGGCACGGGGCCGGCCGGGCCGCCGGGGAAGCCCAGGAACACCGTGACCGGGATCTTCTGAGCGGGTTCCCGCGCCGCGGTCACCGCACTGGCGGAGGAGGTGAGTCCGATGGCGAAGGTCGCCGCCGTGGTGCCGAACAGCACCGCGGCCAGCAGCGCCGCCGAGCGGACCGGACGGGCGAAGGGCGAGGCGAGCCCCAGCGTCACCGCCCTGGGCAGCGGCAGCCGGGCGGCGAGCCGCTGGGCCCACTGGCCGCGTCCGCTGCGGGGCGCACGGCCGACCGCGAGCGCCTCGGTGGTACGCAGCCGGCCCGCCCGCAGGGCCGGCACCAGCGCCGCCAGGGCGACCAGGGCGAGAGCGGCGCCAGGGACCGCCAGGTCGATCCACCAGGCCACGCCCGGCGACCCGCCGCCGTACATCTGCCCGGCGTCGCTCATCAGCGGCATCGCCAGCAGATTGCCGAGGAGCACTCCGCCGACCGCCCCGATGCCGGAGGGCACCAGCGCCTGGGCCAGATAGGTCCGCACGACCTGACCCGGGGTCAGTCCGATGGCCTTGAGGATGCCGATCCTGCGGATCTGCGCGCCGACCGCCCCGCTCACCACACTGGCGATGATGATCACGGACATCAGCAGGCCCAGCACCCCGAAGGCCATCATCACCGGGACGAACAGCGCGGTGTTCTCGTCGGCCGCCAGCTTGACGTCGAGGTAGGACTGCGCGCCGACGATCGCGCCCGCCGGCAGCGCCGCGGCGACGGCGGCCCGGTCGGCGTTCAGCTCGGCCGTGGTGGCGGCGGAACTGAAGCGGTAGAGCATCTGCGCACCGGCGGCCGCCCCCGGCGCGCGTAGCGCGGCGATCTCCGCCGGGACGACCCAGCCGTCGGCGCTGTCGGTGACCGACGAGGCCAGGCCGACGATGGTCAAGGTGGGACTGCCGACGGCGGTGGAGGCCCTGATGGTGTGGCCGAGCGCGGTGTCGGGGGCGACCGAGTCCGCGTCCGTCGAGAGCACGATCTCCCCCGGCTTGGTCGCCCAGCGCCCGGACCTCAACAGGAGGTCGTCCACGCCACCGGTGGGAGCGGACCGGCCGACGATCGTCTCCGATTGCTGCATGTCCATCCCGCCGGGGCCGGGCGGGTCGATCTGCGCCGTCTGGTACGGGCCCGAGCTCGCGGTGACCCCCGGCAGCTGCGCGGTGGCGGCGATCCGGCCGGCGTCGGCGCGGCTCTCGTCGATCTGCGCGGTGAGCTGCGCGCCGTGCTGCTTGGCGAACGCGGTGTCGAACGGCGCCGAGGCGCTCACCATCAGCGCCCCGGCGACGACCGCGGAGGCCACCGCCATCAGCACGGACAGCGTCATCACCACGGTCTGCACCCGCCGCCGGCCGACCCGGCCCAGCCGGATCCGACGCCCACCACGACGGTCGCGGTTGCTGCGGAGCGGGCTCATCGCACGGCCTCCGCACTGCTGCTGCGGTCCACCGCGACGATCCCGTCGACCAGTTGGACCGTGCGCTCGGCGCAGGCCTCGGCCAGCGCCAGATCGTGGGTGACCAGGACCACGGTCTGACCACTGCGGTGCAGATCGACCAGCAGTTGTCGCACCTCGTGCCCTGACGCAGTGTCAAGTGCCCCGGTGGGCTCGTCCGCCAGCAGCAGCGCCGGGCGGTTGATCAGCGCCCGGGCGACGGCGACCCGTTGCCGCTCCCCGCCGGACAGCCGTCCCGGGTAGGCGCGGCCGTGCTTGGCGATGCCCAGCACCTCCATCAGCTCGGACGCCCGTTCCATCGCCTTGCCCCGGGCCGACCCGGCGAGTTGGGCCGGCAGCAGGATGTTGTCCACGACGGTCAGATCGTCCAGCAGGTTGAAGAACTGGAACACCATCCCGATCCGCTCCCGGCGGAACCGCGCCAGCGCCTTCTCGCCGAGGCCGTCGATCCGCAGACCGCCGACCGACACCCGGCCCTCGCTCGGTTTGTCCAGCCCCGCCACCAGGTTCAGCAGCGTCGACTTGCCGCTTCCGGAGGGGCCGGTGATCGCCACGGCCTCCCCCTCGGCGACGGCCAGGGTCAGCGGCCCCAGTGCCGGGGCCCCGGCGCTGTCGTACCGCTTGACCACGCCTTCCAGTTCGATCACATTCCCCATGGGTCCGTCCTTGTCCTCGTCGCTTCCCGGCCGGCGGCTGTTCCCCCGGCCTCAACGAAGTTATGAGCAGCCGGGGTTGGCCCGCGTCGGCCGTCGAACCGACCTTTCGTCGGCCGAGCGGAGGATCCCGCCGCGGGGTCATCCCTGCGATGTACTCCGCCCGGCGTCGAGGTGGGACACCGAGAGGGATGCGCAAAGCCGCGCACGGCTCCGAGAATGGCGGCATGGACATACTGCAAGGGCGCGAGCTGGGTCGACATGTGCGCGCGGTGCTCCGCCCCGAGGGGCAGCGGCCCATGCTGCCCCGTTGGTCGCTGCGGGCCGACCTGGTGGTCGCGGTGCTGGTGACGGTCGTGGTGCTGCTGTCGCTGCGGCACAGCGTGATCGGCTGGCAGGGCAGGCTGCCGATGCCGACCCCACCGCCGCTGGCCCCGCCGCCGCCCGGCCCCGGTCCTCGCCCCGTCCCCGACCCGTTCGGACTGCTGGCCCCGGTGGCGCCGGACGCCACGGACTATCTCGTCCCGGCGCTGGCCGGCCTGGCGCTGGCCGCACGGCGGAGGTTCCCGCTCGCCACCTTCTGGGTGGTGCTGATCGCCGTCGAGATCGCCTACTACATTCCCACCTTCGCCGCGGTGCTGGCCTGCGGCCTCGCCATCGGCGCGGTCGCCTTCCACGGCCGCGGTCCGGCCACCGTGATGGGCAGTCTCACACTGGGAGCGATCCTGGTCGCCGCGACCTTCCAGAACGCCGCGCCGAACCTGCGCGGGCTGCTGGTCCTGATGCTGGTCCTGGGCCTGCTCGGCAGTGCCGGACGGTTCTGGCGGCTGCGGCTGGCCGCCACCCAGCTGCGCTTCACCGAGCTGCAGCAGGAGCAGGAGGCCGCGATGCGCCGGGCCGTCGAGGAGGAACGGTCCCGGATCGCGAGCGAACTGCACGATGTGGTCACCCACAATGTGAGTGTGATGGTCATTCAGGCCGGGGCCGCACGAACGGTGTTGGACACCTCTCCCGAGCTGGCCAAGGAGGCGATGCTCGCGGTCGAGGCCGGCGGCCGGGCGGCGATGGCCGAACTGCGGCATGTGATGGGCCTGTTGGCAGTCTCCGGGACCGGACCGAGCCGGACGCCGGCCAACGGCCGTCCCTCCCCCGACGAACTCGAACCGCAGCCGGGGCTGGGCCAGCTCACCTCCCTGGTGCAACGGGTGCGCGGCGCCGGGCTGCCGGTCACCGTCTCCGTCTCGCTGCCACCCCAACCGCTGCCCTCCGGAACCGATCTGACGGCCTATCGGGTGGTCCAGGAGGCCTTGACCAACACCATCAAGCACGCCGTCGGGGCCGCGTCCGCCATCACCATCGACCACGACGAGGACGCGCTGACCATCGAGGTCGTCGACACCGGCGGCACCCCCGGGGTGCAGTCCCTGTCCGGCAACAGCCGTGGCCTGCTCGGCCTGCGCGAACGCCTGGCCGTCTACGGCGGCACGCTTGACGCGGGGCGTACGATCGGCGGCGGCTACCGGATCAAGGCCCGAATCCCATGGAGCACCACGTGAGTCAACCGCCCCTGCGTGCCGTGATCGCCGACGACCAGGCGCTGGTCCGCACCGGTTTCCGGATGATCCTCGCCGCCGACGGCATCGAGGTGGTCGGCGAGGCGGTCAACGGCGCGGACGCCGTCGCCACGGTCCGGCGCACCAGGCCGGACGTGGTGCTGATGGACATCCGGATGCCGGAACTGGACGGCCTGGAGGCCACCCGGCAGATCATGGCGAGCAGCACGGCGGGCGGCCTGGCGGGCGGCCTGGCGGGCGGGGACACCAGCGACGGCACGGACGGCACCAAGGTGCTCATCCTCACCACCTACGACCTGGACCACTACGTCTACGCCGCCCTCACCGCCGGCGCCAGCGGCTTCCTGCTCAAGGACGTCACCCCGGAGCACCTGGTGGCCTCGGTCCGCCTGGTCCGCTCCGGCGACGCCCTGCTCGCCCCGACCATCACCCGCCGGCTGATCGAGCGCTTCGCTCCGCGCGACGAGGCCAGGTCCACCGTGCACCGCGACCTGTCCGAGCTGACGCCCCGCGAACTGGAGGTGCTGCGGCTGCTGGCCACCGGCCTCAGCAACGCCGAGCTGGCCGAGCGGCTCACCCTCAGCGCGACCACGGTGAAGACCCATGTGGCCCGCATCCTCTCCAAGCTCGGCCTGCGCGACCGGGTCCAGGCCGTGGTGCTCGCCTATGAGACCGGTCTGATCTCCCCGGGCACGCCGTCCGAACGCGGATAGCCGCTCACCCCTCGCGTCCCTCGGGAGGAGGCCGCTAGCCGACGAATTCCTGGGTGCCGAGGACCGCGAGCAGCGCCAGGCGTTCGGCGTCCTCGGTGTCGGGCTCAGCCGTGTAGATCATGATGCGCAGGTCGCTGCCGGCCACACTCAGCACGTCGCAGTCCAGCGTCAGAGCGCCCACCTGCGGGTGGTCGATGGTCTTGCGTGCGGCCTCGGGCCGGCCCACGGCTCCGGAATCCCAGTGCTCGGCGAAGCGGGCACTGTTCGCGCGCAGGTCGGCGACCAGCCGCCGCACCCGTTGGTCCGCCGGATACCGGCTCGCCGTCGCCCGCAACGCGGAGACCTGCGAGACCTCCAGCGCACGCTGGGACTGCGGGGTGTGCCGGACCCGGCGGTTGCCCGAGCCGAGGAAGTTGCGCCACACCGCGTTGCGCTCGCTGCCGTGGAACTGACCCATCATCGCCGTGTACAGCGGGTTGGCCAGCAGCAGCGTCCAGGCCGCGTCGGAGACCGCGACGGGCGTGGCGGTCAGCCGGTCCAGCATCCGCTGAACGCTCGGGGTGATGAAGGCGGGCACCGTGCCCTGCCCCGGCGGCACCAGCCCGGCGACGTGGAACAGGTGGTCGCGCTCGGCCGCGGACACCCGCAGGGCCCGGCCCAGGGCCTCGACGACCTGCTCCGACGGGTTGGTCGCCCGGCCCTGTTCGAGCCGGGTGACATAGTCGACCGAGATCCCGGCCAGCAGGGCGAGCTCCTCGCGGCGCAGCCCGGCCGCCCGGCGGTGGCCGCCGACCGGCAGGCCCGCCGCCTCCGGGGAGACCCGGTCGCGCCAGCGCCGCACCGTGTGCCCGAACTCCGTGGTCGCCATGTCACCACTGTGCACCGCCGCGCCCGGATCGTCCTGGTACTGGCAGTCCCAGGAAAATGGGACGCCTGGCTGACCACGCGACTTCGCAGCATCGTGGAGGCATGACAACGACACTGATCACCGGAGCGAACAAGGGTCTCGGCTTCGAGACCGCCCGCCGGCTCGTCGCCGCGGGCCACACCGTCTTCCTCGGCAGCCGGGACGCCGAACGGGGCCGCCGGGCCGCCGAGCAGCTGGGCGCGCGGGCGGTCCAGCTCGACATCACCGACGACGCGTCCGTGCAGGCCGCGGTGAAGGTGGTCGAGGCCGCCGGCGGCCTCGACGTACTGATCAACAACGCCGGCGTCGAGGAGCGGGGGGACGGCAATGCGGTGATCGGCGCCGCGGACGTGACCGCCGACCTGATGCGGCAGACCTTCGACACCAATGTCTTCGGCACGGTGCGGGTCACCCACGCGTTCCTCCCGCTGCTGCGGCGTTCCGCCGCCGCGGTGGTGGTCAATGTCAGCAGCGGCCTGGCCTCGCTGACCGAGGTCACCACCCCGGGCACCCCGAGGTACACCTACCCGGGCGTGGCCTACCCGGCGTCCAAGGTCGCGGTCAACATGCTCACCGTGCAGTACGCGAAGGCGTTCCCGGAGATGCGGATCAACGCGGTGGAGCCCGGCTTCACCAAGACCGACCTGAACGGCAACACCGGCGTGCAGACCGTCGAACAGGGCGCCGAGATCATCGTCCGGATGGCCCAGACCGCCCCCGACGGCCCCACCGGAGGCTACTTCGACGCCGAGGGCCCCCTTCCCTGGTAACCGTCAGGGGAGCTTGACTGCCAGGAGGTCGGTGGTGATGATCTCCGGGGTGGTGGCGAACATGGTGGGGGCGATCTCCCTCAGCACGACGGCGATCCTGCCGTTGTAGTGGGCGGTGCGGCCCTCCTCGTCCGCGAAGGTGTCGAAGATCCCGAACACGGTCGGGCTCTCCTTGAAGGCGAACCAGGTGATCGTGCCCTGCTCCTCGCGGGCCAGTTGCAGGGCGTCCCGCAGTGCGGCCTCCACCTGGTCGGCGTACTCGGGCAGGGCCTCGATCCGGACCCGGAAACCTACCTGCGCCATCGTGTGCTCCATCCTGATCGTGCGGTCGGAATCCGTCTGTTCGGCCGACCACCACGAAACTATGGGCTGCGCGTCCGGTCGATCAGTGGCGCATCCGGCAGATCCGATACCGTTTCCGCCATGCGTGTAGCTGTGCTCGTCCTCGACGGCGTCTTCGACTCAGGGCTGGCCGCGGTCCTGGACATCCTGCGGTGCGCCAATGAGCTGCGGGAGCGGCTGCCCCAGCCGCCACCGCCCTGGCAGGTCACCATGGTCGGTTTCACCGACACCGTCCGCACCGGCGGCGGACTCGCCGTCAGCACCGCCCCCGTCGCCGAGGCCGAGGACTGCGATCTGCTGCTGGTCCCCGCCGTGGCCGAACGGCGCCCCGAGGAACTGGTGGCGTACTTGTCCGGCCCCGCCTCCGCCCCGGCGCGCGAGCTGCTGGTCCGGGCCCGCGACCGGCGCACGCCCATCGCCTCGGCCTGCGCCGGCACCTTCCTGCTGGCCGAGGCGGGCATCCTGGACGGCCTGAACGCCACCACCACCTGGTGGCTCGCTCCGCTGTTCCGGCGGCGCTACCCGCGGGTGACGCTCGATCAGAACCGGATGGTGACCAGCTGCGACGGCGTCACCACCGCCGGCGCCGCCTTCGGGCACGTCGACCTGGCGCTGACCCTGGTCCGCCGGAGCAGCCCCGCGCTGAGCGATCTGGTCGCCAACTACCTGGTGATCGACGAACGGCCCTCCCAGACCGCCCACACGATGATCGGCACGCTGGCCGCCGCCGACCCCACCGTCGCCGCGTTCGAGCGCTGGGCCCGCGACCATCTGCACCAGCCGCTGAGCGTCAGGGACGCCGCCCGCGCCCTCGGCGTGAGCGAGCGCACCCTGCAACGCACCACCCGCGCCGTGCTCGGGACCTCCCCCGTCCGCTTCGTCCAGGACCTGCGCATCGAGCAGGCCACCCACCTGCTGCGCAGCACCGACCACACGATGGAGGCGATCGCCCGACGCGTCGGCTACGAGAACGCCAACACCCTGCGCGTCCTGCTCCGCGACCGCACCGGCACCACCGCGGGCCAGTACCGGCGCAGCTGAGGTGGTCGGTCGCCGTTGAGGTGGTCGGCGCCGGCGCAGCTGACCTGATCGGTGCCGGGCCGTGAGATCCTGGCGCGATGACGCAGGCGTTCGGTGTGGTGGAGTTCCAACTGGTGCTGCTGCGGCGGATGGCCGACTTCCAGCCGGGCCTGGTGGAGCGGGCGCGCAGCGGGCTCGGCTTCTCGGCCGGGGAGATGCGCCAGGTCAACGCCGACTGGCAGCGCTTCGTCCGGTCGAAGCGGGCGCCGCGCGGAGTGGCCCGCTGGGTGGCGGTGCTCGGGCCGCAGCTGTCGGTCCGTGAGCAGCGCACCGGCGATCTCACCTGCCTGCTGCACCACTGGTCCCTGCCGCTGTGGCCCGAGCTGCGCTTCGAGGCCGTCGAAGGGCCCGGCGGCGGAGTCTGGCAGGAGTGGCTGGTGCGCGCGCCGGAGACGCACCCGCCGGCCGTGCCCGCGTCCGGCGAGCTCGCGCCGTGGCAGTACGTGGTCAGCGATCTGGAGCAGCTGTTCCCCGACGTCAAGCACCTGCCGGAGGACGCGGCCAACCGCTGGGTCAGCCGGTTCGCCCTCCCCGACGAGGACGGCGTCCCGCACTACCGCAAGGCCCGGTTCGTCTACGGGCTGCTGCAGGAGGTGTTGGCGGTCGACTGACGCCGACCCCAGTGGCACACAGCACAGGGAGCGCAGCGGCGGTGGCTCCGGTGCAGACTGGTGGGCATGCCTGAACTGCCGGAGGTCGAGTCCCTCACCCGGTTCCTGGCCGAGCATGTGGTCGGCCGTCCGGTCGCCCATGTGTACCCGCTGGCCATCAATGCGCTGAAGACCTACGACCCGCCGCCGAGCGCGCTCGAGGGCCGGGTGTTCGAGAGCGTGACCAGGCGCGGCAAGTTCCTCGACTTCGAGGTCGGCGGTCTGCATCTGGTCATCCATCTGGCCCGGGCTGGCTGGATCCGCTGGAACGACGCGCTCCCGGAGGCGCCGCCGCGTCCGAGCAAGGGTCCGCTTGCCCTGCGGGTACGGCTGGGCGAACCCGACGGGGCGGGCTTCGACGTCACCGAGGCCGGCACCCAGAAGCGGCTGGCGGTCTATGTGGTCCGGGATCCGCAGGAGGTGCCCAGGGTCGCCAGACTCGGCCCCGATCCGCTCTCCGAGGCCTTCACCCTCGCCGCGTTCACCGAGTTGCTGCACCGCGAGCGCCGGCAGATCAAGGGCATGCTGCGCGACCAGGGCGTGATCGCCGGGATCGGCAACGCCTACTCCGACGAGATCCTGCACGTGGCCCGGATGTCCCCGTTCAAGCCCGCCGCCAACCTCTCCGAGGACGAGACCGCCCGCCTCTACGCGGCGATCGGCACGACGTTGAACGACGCGATCGAACGATCCAAAGGGCTGCCGCTCAGGGATCTCAAGGCCGAGAAGAAGAGCGGGCTGCGGGTCCACGGCCGGACCGGGCAGCCCTGCCCGGTCTGCGGGGACACCGTCCGCGAGGTGTCCTTCAGCGATTCGTCGCTGCAGTACTGCCCCACCTGCCAGACCGGGGGCAAGCCGCTCGCGGACCGGCGGCTGTCCCGGCTGCTGAAGTAGACCCGCCCCGAGTGGATCAATCCGCCCGTCCCAGCGAGCGGAGCGCGGGGGCGGCTGCGAGGCTTGACCTGAGTGGGGGTCAGCACGCCGAACGGAGCGCTCCGCATGTCACAGACCGGCTGGACCAACACCCTCCCGAGCCCGGGCGCGGCGGCGGAGTGGCTGCCGGCGCTGGACGTCCCGGAACCGGGAGAGCAGTCACGGCTCACCGTGCTGCTGCGCTGGCTGCTGCTGATTCCGCAGTTCATCGTGCTGTGGCTGCTGGGGATCGCGGCGTTCTTCGTAGTGATCATCGGCTGGTTCGGCGCGCTGCTCACCGGACGGCTGCCCGAGTTCGCGGCCCGGTACCTGACCGGCTTCCTTGGCTACCAGACCCGGGTCAGCGGCAGCGCGATGCTGCTGGTGGACCGCTATCCGCCGTTCGCGCTGCGGCCCACGGCCGAGTACCCGATCCAGGTGGAGGTACGGCCGGGTGAGCTGAACCGGCTGGCGGTGTTCTTCCGGCTGCTGCTGGTGATCCCGGCGGGGATCGTGCAGAGCCTGCTCAGCACCGGCTGGCTCGCCCTGTCGTTCTTCCTCTGGCTGGTGGTGCTGGTGCTGGGCCGGATGCCGCGGCCGATGTTCGAGGCGACGGCGGCGGTGCTGCGCTTCAGCATGCGGGTCACCGCCTATCTGATGATGCTCACCTCGGCGTATCCCAAGCGGCTCTTCGGCGACGACTCGGACGTGGCGCTCGGCGCGGTGCCCGGCAGTGCGTCCGGGGCCTACTCGGCCACCCGGCCGCTGCTGCTCAGCGGCGCCGGCAAGGGGCTGCTGGTGCTGCTCCTGGTGGTGGGGCTGGTCAGCGGAACGGTCGAGAACATCGCCACTGACAACGGCATGGACAACAACAACAGCGACAACAGCAGCGCTGCTTCCTCCGCCCGTTGAGACCGGAGGAAGCAGCGCCGGGCGCCGCCCTGGTCAGACGGACTTCTGGTAGGAGCGGAAGGTGCGCAGCGACAACCAGACCGCGAAGCCGGCCAGCAGCAGGGTCCAGCCGCCGTGGCTGAGCACCGACCACCAGTCCGCGTCGGCGGACATGGCCGCACGGCTGGTCTCCAGGGCCCAGTTGACCGGGTTGAACCGGGCCACCACCTGCATCCAGTGCGGCATCAGGCCCGGCGGCATGAAGGCCGAGGAGAGGAAGGTCAGCGGCAGCAGCAGAAAGGCGTTGATGCCGATGATCGACTCCCGTTCCCGCACCAGCATGCCCAGCGCGTTGGAGAACGCCCCGAAGATGGTGCCGAGCGCGGAGGACACCAGGACCAGGATCAGCAGTCCGAGCGCCCCGCCGGGGTAGTGCGCACCGCCCGCCCAGCCGAGCAGGATGATGATCACTGACTGCAGCGCGAGGAGACAACGGCACTGGAGCGTCCTGGTCGCGATGATGACCGCGCTCTGGTGCGCAAGCGTCGCCATAGGCCACTACTGGGTGCCCGACAGCTGGGCGCAGGCCCTCCGCGGCAGCATGGTCGTCCCCCTGGCATGGGCCTGTTCCGCTCTCGCGAACAAGCGCCGGGCCAAGCGCCGCCAGCACTCCCCGTTTCCTTCGGAACAGCAACCGCGCTGACCCCGCCCCGCGCGCACAACCCGGCAGGCAGGCGCACGCTGGAGGTAGGCGAGCAGCGGAGGTGCACGATGAGCGGCAATGTGCCAGAGCCAGGATTCGGGCCCATGCTGATCCGATTCCGAGAGTCATACGACTATGGCGAAGGACTCGTACAAGAGGCCGGAGGCTTCGTGAAGGTCATTGCTGGATGGGTGATCTACCAGCCATTCGATGGGCCGACGTGCTACATCCCCTCGGACGTCATCCAGTGGGTGCATGAGGACCGCACCTGATCACCGTGGCGTCCATTTGGCTTGGTACTCCGTCGCCGCGGCGGACGATCGGGTGCGCGACCTCGACATTGCCCCCACTGCCTGCAACCGCAGGTGGCGGGGGCTTTTTGTCTTACACCGACGGCGGGGTGCCGTACACCGAGACCCAGCGCGACCCGAGCAGCACCAGGTCGGCGATCTCCACCGGCTTCCCGGTGGCCTGGTCGTAGTACGTCCGCTCGACCACCATCACGGGAACGCCTGGTGCGACGCCGAAGCGGGTCGCCTCGGCCCTGGTGGCCGTCCGCGCCCGGACTCGCTCGACCGGTATGCCGACGTCGATACCCAGGATCGCCATCCGGTCAGCCACACCGATACCGGCATGCGGTCCGGCCTCCGGCAGGACGACCAGGCTGGATCCGGTGATGGCCATCGGCTCCCAGGACTCGGCGAGCATCGCCGGCCGCTCGGCCGCGACGTAGGTGTACACGGTGTGCATGACCGCGTCGCCCGCCTCGATGCCCAGGCGCGCGGCTACCTGCTCGGTGGCCGCGGCGGTCTGGGACTCGTGCTTCCAGTAGGCCTCGACGCCCTGCTCGGCGAGGGTGGCCTCGGTGGGCGAGCCGGACCCGGCGGGTGCGCGCGGGTAGTGGATCAGTTCGGTCGCCGGTTCCTGGGAACGGACGTAGTGCCCGGCGCCGGGTCGGGAGACGACCAGGGCCTCGTCGACGAGGACGGCATAGGCGCGCTGGCCGACCGTGCCGCTGTACCCGAACTCGGCGCTCAGCTCGGTGAGGGAGGGGAGGCGCGCGCCGGGTACGAGTGCGCCGGTTGTGATGCGTTCCCGCAGTGCTTCGGCGACCTGCAGGTATGGCGGTGTGGCGTCATCCTCGGTCATGTCGACTCTCCCTAGCACGGTGCGGTGGTGATGACAGAGTATCGGCACACCCGCTACCGTATTGGCACGGTTACATCGTGCTAGCAGAGGGGTGGCTATGCAGCTCAGCGACCGAGCGGTCCAGCTCCGTGCCGCCCTGGAGAGCGCCGCCGACGCGCCCGCCGAGGTGACCGAGATCGGCCCGACCCGCATCCGGATCGCAGCACCCATCCGCGCCCGCCTGCCCCACCGGCAGTACCAGGACGCGTTAACCGCAGTCCAGCAGGGCGACGACTGGGGCACCAGCGGCATCACCGGCACGGTCACTGTCTGGGCCGAAGTCAGCCAGCCCGGAAGGACAGCACCATGATGATCGCGACCGTCAGGCACTGCAGCTACTGCCCGGACCCGACCGCAGGCACCCTGGTCCGCCTCGACCCCGACGATCGAACATCGCCGCTCGTCGCGCTCGACCACCCGGCCTGCTACCGGCAGCACATACGGCTCCTGCGGGCGATCCAAGCCGCAGCCGACGCGATCCTGGCGACACTGCCGTGACCCGGCCGAGGATCCGCATCCCCGAGCCCACCGGCACCGCACCCGGGTACTGCCATCGGTGCGGATCCTGGGGTGCGGCCAACCGCATCGTCCGGGAGATCCACAGCGACTCCGGTGCCGGCGGAACCGTCGTGGCGTGCGTCGGCAAGTGCAAGCGGAAGATCCCGCCGAGTACGACGACTCGGACGTACCAGCTCTGAACTCCCGCCTGGCCGTTGAACCCCCTTCGGCCGGGCGGGGCAACACCACCGTCCGGGTGGGTCATGCTCCCCAGCGGCACCCGGACGGTGTCCAACAACCGCCCGTACCCAGTGAAAAGTCTGGGAGGCCACGGGTACGGGCGGTGCCGACCGGCCCCGGCGCTGTGCTCGTATCCAGCGCCGGGGCCCTCGCCATGTACGAGGAGACCAGCGTGGACGACGAGTACCGCTTTACCAAGGAGGAAATGGACCACCTCCAGTGGATCCACGCCCACCCGCGGCCGGACATCGACCTGCTCGGCCCGTGCCCGGACTGGTGCAAGGGCCGCCCGCACGAGATCCAGGGAGACGTGGCGTCCGAGCAGGACCACACCTCCGAGGTGATGATCTCCCTGGAGGTGGAAGTCGGGGTTCCCACTATTTCCTGGAAGCCACTCGGCCCCCACTCGTTGCTGGGCACGGAGATCGTATGGACTCCGTTCGCGGACACCCTGGCCCGTCGCGGGATCTGCGGCCTGGTCTACCTCGACGGGGACGACGCCCCGGCCGAGATGACCCCGGACCAGATCCGGACCCTGGCCGACCACCTCATCCCCCAGGCTGGTCGCCTCCGGGAGTTCGCCGACCTGCTTGACAGCCTGCGCGTCGAGGACATGCCCGACCAAGGCACCCCGGCACCGCCGACGTGGACCGACGACTGGGAGCCGGGAATCTAGCCCGTAGGCTGCGCGCGGGGGTCCTGGCCAAGGTCGAGCAGGGCCCCCGCCCTCGACACAGTCGAACACTAGGTAACGGCTCGGTCGTACTCCGTAGTCACCAGCCGACGCACTGACACGCTGTGCCCCAATCACTCTCTGGGAGACCAACGTGCAATACCGCATCGTCGCGGCCACAGCAGTCACCGCAGCCGCGCTCGCACTGGCCGGCTGCAACACCAAGACCGGCACTGCCGCCTCCCCACCGCGCCTCTCGATCAGCACGGCTCCCGTGAGCACCTCCGCCAGCCCGCCGCCGAGCAGCGCCAGCCCGAAGACCGGCACGCTGCCCAACCTTGTCGGCAAGGGCTTACAGAGCGCCCAGGACACCGCCCAGGCGGCCGGCTTCGACACGCTGAAGTCGCACGACGCCCTCGGCCGCGACCGGCACCAGATCCTCGACCGGGGTTGGAAGGTCTGCACCCAGACGCCCGCTCCTGGCACCAGGTCCACGGATGCCACCGTCGACCTCGGCGCCGTCAAGACCGACGAGACCTGCCCGCAGCATGACGCGGGCACCTCCACCCCGAAGGCCGGCACCACGATGCCGAACTTCCACGGCAAGGCCGTCTCGGCCGCGCGGGACGCGCTCCCGTCGGACACCTCATTGTCGGTCGGCGATGCTTCCGGTCAGGGCCGGATCGTGATCATCGAGTCGAACTGGCAGGTCTGCTCGCAGTCGCCGGCGGCTGGTACGAAGCTGACCGGGCAGCCCGTGTCCTTCAAGGCCGTCAAATTCGGCGAGGCCTGCCCGTAGGAGCTCCTGCTTCGACTGGGATCTACTCGTTCGTCGGCTTAGTGACGGCACCGGACTGCGCCTCCTGGTCCTCGGTCTGTTCCTCGTCTTCTTCGCCGTCCTCGTCGGTCGCCGTCTCAGCATCAGGAGGCCAGGTGCTTTTTGCCGACTTCGCGTTGAGCAGGGGCTTCACGGCATCGTCGACCTGGCGCCTGCCGGACTGGACGGAGAAGCTTCGCTCCACAACGACAACGTCCCACCATGTCGTCACGGCGACCGTCGCGACGACGCGGGGCGGTGCTTCCTCGTAGACATCTACCTCGACCTCATGAGGCCCGGAGGATGTGGCTGGCCGCACATGAACTGAGCGGCCCCCGTATACGTTCATGGCTCCATGGTGAACCGCACCTGGCATGCCTGCCATCCGTGGCGCAACAGGCTGCTGCCGTAGCCATCCGGCGGCCACTCCTTCGAGTAACGGAATCCGCGAGTGTCACACAGAAGACAGCGCCCTTTCGATACTGTCCACAGGCATCGCCGGTCGGATAGTGCGTCATGGCATGGCAGGCTGGGGATACTGACCTATGGAGGTGACGGGGCATGGCGTATTCCACGCAGATGGCTGCGGCGCTGTCCGGTGCCACCACAGGCCAGATCCGCAGCTGGCGGACGGATCGCGGCAAGGGCCACTTCCTTGCACCCGAGCTCTCAAGCCGGCCCCGTGCCATCTACTCCTTCCGTGATGTGCTCGCCCTACGGGCGTTCGCGAAGCTGCGTCAGGACTTTTCGCTCCAGGCCCTGCGCGCCGCAGTAGACAACCTGCGCCAGCTCGGCGAACTTGACCACCTGTCGGCGTACAGGCTTGTCTCGGACGGCAAGTCCATCGCCCTGTGCGGCGACGACGAACACGCCACCGACCTCTTGAGGCAGCCCGGCCAGCGCGTGATCGCCACCCTTGCGGACATCTTCGAGCCGTTCGCACCCCGGGCCGGCGTCGTCGTGCCGCATCTGCTGCGACCCTACGAGCATGTCTCCGTCGACCCCGAAACGCAGGGAGGCCAGCCCGTCATCCATGGCACTCGAGTGCCATCGGACGAGATCGCCGCCCTGATCCGCGACGGTGTCCCACCAGAGCGCATCGCCGACTACTACCCGTCGGTCACCGCAGCAGCAGCCCGCGATGCCCAGAGTTTCGCGGCCTACGTCGACAGCTACGCCCCAGGAGGACGCGCCGCTTAATGCGCATACTCGTCGACGAGAACTCCGCCGTACAGCTGCTCGACGTCCTCGGGTTCTTACTCCCCCGCCATCAGATCGACCACGTCACACGCATCGGTTGGTCAGGCAAGAAGGACATCCCGCTGCTACGGGATGCGGCCAAGAAGGGTTATGACGTCTTCCTCACCCGGGACAAGGCACAGCTAGAGAACCCCGACGAGACGAAGGCCATCATGAAAGCAAAGATCCACCATGTCCGATATAGCCAGACCGTAGACGGCGTTGTCGGGGTGGGCCTGTCAATGGGCGCGATTGCAGCTGCGATGCCCATCGTGATGTCCGAGTTGGAGGCAGCGGACAGCCAGCGGCTTGTTCGCATCTCGCGCCTGGAGCATGCGCCGAAGTCTCGCTTCGAGATGCAGGACCCCCGCAAGCACAAGCCGAAGTACTGGCACCCCTGACGCGAGCCGTACCGGCTGCCACGCGGTGGGCTGCGGCGCAGACTCGGGTGCCTCTGGCGCTTCGCGGCGGCGGTGAGGTCGAACCGGCCGAGCAGCTCGTCCGCGCGACGGTTCAGCTCGGCACCGCGCATGCCGTAGAGGCGGCCCTGCAGCAGCAGGTTCTCGCGCCCGGTGGCGACCGGGTCGGCGCCGGAGCGCTGGGCGACCACGCCGATGGCGCGACGCACCCGGGCCGGGTCGGCGGCGACGTCGATCCCGGCGACGGTGGCGCGGCCGCTGTCGGCGGCGGCGAGGGTGGTGAGGATCTTGACGGTGGTGGACTTGCCGGCGCCGTTGGGGCCGAGCAGGCCGAAGACGATGCCGGGCTCGACCGAGATGCTGAGCCCGTCGAGCGCGCGGACCGGCTCGTTGCGGCCCTTGACCTGGTACGTCTTCACCAGGTCGGCGGCCTGGACGGCGGGGGTGCGGGTGGTGGCTGCCCTGGTTGCGGGCGGGGCGGGGCTGGTCATGGCGGTGCTGTCCCTTCGTTCGTTGATCGTTCCGCTACTGATCAGCGACTGGGGACTCGGGCTACGATGGACGGTGTGAGTGCCTCGTAGGTGCCGAGCCTTGTTGTCGCAAGTCGGTGCCGAGGTTCCTGGCCCCGCCCGGTGTTGTCGCACCTGGGCGGGGTTTTTCGTTCAGTTCTCTTCGAGCGCGAGCCACTCCTCGGGGGCGTGGCCGGTGGCGTGGTACTGCCGCCAGCCGTCCATTCCGCTGAGCGAGCCGTCGGCCATGCCCGCGAGCAACTGCCTGGTCCACTCCGCCTCGGCGGTCGTCATCGCGAGGCTGTACTCGCCCTCGATGAGGAACACCCTGGGCAGCGTTCGGCCCAACTCGGGGAGCAGCGCCCGATGTTCGGCGATGTGGACCTCCAGCACGGCGAGCCGCGTCTCGAGCAGCGACTGGGCCTCGTCCGGCGGCAGCACTCCCATCAGCGAGAGCGCGGCCTCGTAGCGGGGGTACTCCTTGACCGGGGTGCCGATCAGCTCGGAGAGCCATTCCCGCAGTTCACCGGCTCCGGACCCGGTGACGCCGTAGACCGTGCGCTCGGGCCTGCGGCCATCACGCCCTCCTCGACCTCGACTATCCGGTACCGAGCATATGAACGCGACTGTCGCGTGTCAACACGCTATATCGCGTCTAATGAAGAGGGAAGGACGAGGAAGAGCGGGCCCCGGCCGCCACCGGAGCCCGCAGGAGGAGCACTTAATACCTGTCGCACGACAGAAATTAAGGTCCCGAGGTTTCCCCGCCATATCGCGGCCGTGTCGGACGGGTTGCGCCGCACGGTTTCCGCAGCCGTAACGCCGGGTTAGCGCGAACGCAACGACCGGACGCTTCTCTGACTGCCAATCACGACGTCCGCCGCCACGGACCCGTCCCACCTGTCGCTCCGTCCAGCAGCACCCGCGTACCGCCTCAGAGCGACAGGGGACATCCATGTCCGAACCCGGCACCATCAGCGCACCGGCACCAGCCCCGGACGCCATCAGCTCCGGCATCGACGCCGGCGCCCTGGCGGCTTTCGGCTACCGCCAGGAACTGCACCGCAGACTCGGCCGCTACGCCTCCTTCGCGGCCGGCTTCTCCTTCATCTCGGTGCTCACCACCGTGTTCCAGTTCTTCGCCTTCGGCTTCTCCTTCGGCGGCGCCGCCTTCGTCTGGACCTGGCCGCTGGTGCTGGTCGGCCAGCTGGCGGTGGCCGCCTGTTTCGCCGAACTGGCCGCCCGCTACCCCATCTCGGGCGCCGTCTACCAGTGGGCGACCCGGCTGAGCACGCCCGCCTTCGGCTGGTTCGCCGGCTGGCTGATGGTGATCGGGCAGATCGTCGTGGTCTCGGCGGCGGCCCTGGCGCTGCAGGTGGTGCTGCCCGCGATCTGGTCCGGCTTCCAGATCGTCGGCGGCGACCCCTCCCCCACCACCCACAGCGGCGCGGAGAACGCGGTGCTGCTGGGCCTGGTGCTGCTGGTCGCCACCACCATTGTCAACGTCGTTGACATCAGAGTGATGTCGCTGATCAACAGCGTCGGCGTGACCTGCGAGCTGATCGGCATCGCACTGATGGCGGTGCTGCTGTTCACCCACACCGAGCGCGGCGCCGGCGTGGTGCTGCACACCGGGCAGTCAGGGGGCAGCTACCTCGGGGTGTTCCTGATCGCCTCGTTCAGCGCCGCCTACGTCCTGGTCGGCTTCGACAGCGCGGGTGAGATGTCCGAGGAGACCCGCTCCCCCAGCCGCACCGCGCCGCGCACCATCCTCGGCGCGGTCGCCGCGGCCGGGATCGGCGGCGGTCTGGTGTTGCTCGGCGGGGTGCTGGCCGCGCCCAGCCTGACCGACGGCAACCTGGCCGGACAGGGCCTGTCCTATGTGCTGACCAGCCGCCTCGGCAGCGGGGTAGGCCGAGCGCTGCTGCTGGACGTGGCCGTGGCGGTCTGCGTGGCCACCCTGGCGATCCAGACGGCCGGCGCCCGGATGGTGTTCTCCATGGCCAGGGACGGGGCGCTGCCCGCCTCCCGGCGACTGGCCGCGGTCGGCACCCGCACCGGCACCCCGAACGCCCCGGCCGTGGTGGTCGGCGTGCTCGCGGCGGCGGCGATGGCGCTGAGCCTGGTCTCCGCCTCGGTCTACCTGGCCCTGGGCACCACCTGCATCGTGCTGGTCTACTTCGCCTACGCGATGGTGACCGGGCCGATGCTGCTGCGCCGCTTCCGCGGGGTGCCGCTGGGCGGCCGCTCCGGGACGGACGAGACCGGCCGCCCGCTGTTCTCGCTCGGCCGCTGGGGCCTGCCGATCAACCTGCTGGCCGTGCTCTACGGGGTGGCCATGGCGGTCAACCTGGCCTGGCCCCGGGCCGAGGTCTACGACCCGCAGGGCGGCCACTGGTACCTGCAGTACTTCACCCTGCTGTTCCTGGGCGGCGCGCTGCTGCTGGGGCTGGTCGCGTACCGGGCGCAGCGGAGGGGTTCAGAGACCCGCTAGTCAGCCCGCGCGCAGGGTGTCGAGCAGGGCGGCACCCTGCGCGGCGGCGGTGACGACGGCCGGCTCGGGCGCGCCGGACAGCCGCAGCGCGCCGTCCGCCGCCGCGACGGCGAGGGCGGGGGCCGAGGGGTCCGGGTCCTGACGCCGGATCAGGATCACGCCCTCGATCAGCCCGAACACCAGGTCGGCGCGGAGCTCCAGCTCGGCGGCGGGAACGGTCGCCGCCGCCGCGGTCGCCGCCAGCAGATCTCGGTAGGACCGCTTGAGCTCGGCGCGGACCCGGTGGAAGGCGGCGAAGCGGTCGGTGGCCACCTCGGGCAGCAGGTAGAGCGCGCCCAGGTTGTGCGGACCGCCGCAGAGCAGCGCCACGTCCGCCCGGCACAGCGCCCACAGCCGGGCCTCGGCCGGCGCGGAGGGGTGCGCCACCAGGGCGCGGGCGAGGTCCAGCGAGGGTCGGACGGTGCCTTCGAGCAGCACGGCGAGGATGTCCTCCTTGCCGGCGAAGTAGTGGTACATCGACGCCTGGCGCAGTCCGGCGCGTTCGGCGATGGCCCTGGTGGTGGTCGCGCCGTAGCCGTGGCGGGTGAACAGCTCGGCGGCGGCGGCGAGGACCCCGTCGCGCGGGGCCACTCCGTCGGCAACGGGACCCTGGGCCCGGGGGCGGCCGACCCTGGCGCGGGGCGCGGGGGCGGCACCGGCGGTGGTGGACATTCCCCGATCCTGGCACACCGCACCGGGGAGGCGTTACCGCGGGGAAACCTCGGAGCAACGGGCGCGAAGTCTCGGCCGCTTAATTTCTGTCAAGCGACAGAAACTAACCGCCAGGAGGCTGACCGTGCGTTCGGCGACCGGTACCACCTATGCCGCACGGGACCACGCCCGTGCCCAGGCCACCGCCGTGGAGCGGCCCGAGGCCCCGCCCGGTGTCGGCGCCGAGGAACTGGTCTGGGCCGAGACCGTGCCCGGCGGCACCTACGCGCACAAGGTGCTGGCCCGCGGCAGCTCGCTGCGGCTGGCCGATCCGACCGGCGCGGCCTGCGCCCATCTGCTGCTGTACGTCGCCGACCGGCCCTGGGAGCGGCTGAGCACCGCCGACACCACCAAGGTGCAGTGGAACGCCTACCTGGGCGCGGGCAGCCTGCTGCTCTCGGACCAGGGCCGGGTGCTGGCGACCATCACCGAGGACGGCTCGGGCCGGCACGACGCACTCTGCGGAACGTCCACCCTGGCCCGCAACACCGCCCGCTACGGCGACGGGACGCCGCAGTCGGCCTCCCCGGCCGGACGGGAACTGCTGCTGCTCGCCGCCGCCAAGAACGGCCTCGGCCCGCGCGACCTCGGCCCCTCGCTGTCGCTGTTCCAGGGGGTACGGGTGGGCCCGGACGGCTCGCTGGAGCACACCGGCCCGGCCGGGCCCGGCACGGCGGTGGTGCTCCGGGCGGAGCAGCCGCTGACCGTGCTGATCGCCAACGTCCCGCACCCGCTGGACCCGCGGCCCGAGTACCACTGCGGCCCGCTGGAGGTCACCGCCTGGCGCGGCACGCCCACCGGCCCGGACGACCCGAGGTGGGACGCGACGCCGGAGGCGCACCGGGCCTACCTCAACACCGCCGAGTTCTGCGCCGCCAGGGGGATCTGACATGACATCAATAACCGCTGAGGTAACCGCTGAGGTATCCGTTGAGGTACCGGCCCGCGCGGCCTGGTCCTCGGCGCTGCTCCGAGGCCAGTCGCTGACCGTCACCGACCTGCACGGCAACCAGGCCGTGGACTTCCTCGCCTACGACCTGCACGACACCGCGGTCCGCTACAGCGCGGCCGACACCCTGCAGGCCCAGGGCTCGATCTTCCTGACCACCGGCAGCGTGCTGCTCTCCAATGAGCACACTCCGCTGCTGACGGTGACCGCCGACGAGGTGGGGCGGCACGACACCATCGGCGGCGCCTGCAGCAAGGAGTCCAACACCCTGCGCTACGGCCACCACACCTGGTCCCAGCACGCCTGCGTGGAGAACTTCCTTGCTGAGGGCACCCGTTGGGGCCTGGGCAAGCGGGATCTGGTCGGCAATGTCAACTGGTACATGAACGTCCCGGTGGAGGCCGACGGCACGCTGGGCATCGTGGACGGGCTCTCCGCGCCGGGGCGCTCGCTGACGCTGCGGGCCGAGACGGATGTGCTGGTGCTGGTCTCCAACTGCCCGCAGATCAACAACCCCTGCAACGGCTTCGATCCGACTCCGGTCCGGATGACCATCAGTCACCTCGGAGGATCGTCATGACCGTTGACACGCTGTTCGACACCCTGCTGGTCGCCAACCGCGGCGAGATCGCGGTCCGGGTGATCCGTACCGCCCGCAGGCTCGGCCTGCGCACCGTGGCCGTGTTCTCCGACCCGGACCGGGGCGCCCCGCACGTCCGGCTCGCCGACCGGGCGGTGCGGCTCGGCCCCGCCCCGGCCAAGGACAGCTATCTGCGCGCCGACCTGGTGCTCCAGGCCGCCCTGGACACCGGCGCGGGGGCGGTTCACCCCGGCTACGGCTTCCTGTCCGAGGACGCCGGCTTCGCCCGCCGGGTGGAGGCCGCAGGGCTGGTCTTCGTCGGCCCCACCCCGGAGCAGCTGGAGGTGTTCGGCGCCAAGCACACCGCCCGTGCCGCCGCCGAGGCGGCTGGCGTCCCGCTGCTGCCGGGCACCGGGCTGCTGCCCGACCTGGCAGCGGCGCTGGACGCGGCGGCCGGGCTCGGCTACCCGGTGATGCTCAAGGCCACCGCGGGCGGCGGCGGTATCGGCATGCGGCCTTGCCACTCCCCCGACCAGCTGGCCGAGGCCTGGGACAGCGTCCAGCGGGTGGCCTCGGCGAACTTCGGCGGCGCCGGGATGTTCCTGGAGCGGCTGGTCGAACGGGCCCGCCATGTCGAGGTGCAGGTCTTCGGCGACGGCGCCGGACGGGTGGTCACCCTCGGCGACCGGGACTGCTCACTGCAGCGCCGCAACCAGAAGGTACTGGAGGAGGCCCCGGCCCCCGACCTGCCCGACATCGTCCGCAAGCAGCTGGCCGAGTCCGCCGCCGCGCTCTGCACCTCGCTCGACTACCGCTCCGCCGGAACGGTCGAGTACGTCTACGACGCGGCCAGGGAGGAGGCGTCCTTCCTGGAGGTGAACACCCGGCTGCAGGTGGAGCATCCGGTCACCGAGGCTGTCCACGGCGTTGACCTGGTGGAGTGGATGCTGCGGCTGGCCCAGGGCGACCGCTCGGTGGTGCAGCAGATCGGGCCGCCGCGCGGACACGCCGTCGAGGCCCGGGTCTACGCCGAGGATCCGCACCACGGCCACCGGCCCAGCGCGGGCCTGCTGACCAGGGTCTCCTTCCCTGAGGACGTCCGGGTGGACACCTGGGTGGAGACCGGGACCGAGGTCGGCACCAGCTACGACCCGATGCTGGCCAAGGTGATCGCCCACGGCGAGGACCGCGCGGACGCCCTGGACCGGTTGGACGCGGCACTCGCCCGAACCAGGGTCGACGGCATCGAGACCAACCTCGGCCTGCTGCGCGCGGCCACCGCCGCCGCACCGGTCCGCGCCGCCACCCACAGCACCGCCACCCTGGCCGGTATCACCGACCCCCGGCCCCGGATCGAGGTGCTCCGCCCCGGCACGCTGACCACCGTCCAGGACTGGCCCGGCCGCACCGGCTACTGGAACGTCGGCGTGCCGCCCTGCGGTCCCATGGACGACCGCTCGTTCCGGCTCGGCAACCGCGCGCTGGGCAATCCGGAGGGCGCGCCGGGTCTTGAGTGCACCCTGGAGGGCCCGGTGCTGCGCTTCGGCGCGGCGACCACCGTCTGCGTGACCGGCGCGCCGGCCCTGGTCACCCTGGACGGCGCGGCCGTGCCGCAGTGGGAGCCGCTGACCGTCCCGGCCGGTTCCGAACTGGCCGTGGCCGCGCCGGACGGGGCCGGGCTGCGCAGCTATCTGCTGGTCGCCGGGGGTCTGGACGTCCCCGGGTTCCTCGGCAGCGCGGCGACCTTCACCCTGGGCCGCTTCGGCGGCCACGGCGGCCGGGCCCTGCGCGCCGGAGACGTGCTGCGGCCGACCGAGGCGGCGGGCGAGGCGGCGGCCGGGGCGGCGGCGAACGAAGGCAGCACCGGCCCGGTCCCGGTCGGCGAGCGGCCGGAGTTCACCCGCTCCTGGTCGCTGGCCGCCGCCGAGGGCCCGCACGCGGCCCCTGAGTTCTTCACCGAGGCGGACGTGCTCGCCTTCTACGCGGCCGACTGGAAAGTCCACTTCAACAGCGCCCGCACCGGCGTCCGACTGGTCGGGCCGAAGCCGGACTGGGCCCGCCGGGACGGCGGCGAGGCCGGGCTGCACCCCTCCAACATCCATGACACCCCGTACTCGGTCGGCGCCGTTGACTACACCGGTGACATGCCGGTGCTGCTCGGCCCGGACGGCCCGTCCCTGGGCGGCTTCGTCTGCCCGGCGACCGTGCTCAGCACCGACCGCTGGAAGCTGGGGCAGCTCAGGCCCGGTGACAGCGTCCGCTTCCGCCCGGTCACCGTGGACGGCGCGGACCGGGCGGCGATCACCGACGGCGGCGTGCTGGCCCGCACCCCGGCCCGCGAGGACCGCCCCGAGGTCGGCTACCGGCGCAGCGGCGACGACAACCTGCTGGTCGAGTACGGTCCGATGCAGCTGGACCTGGCGCTGCGGATGCGGGTGCACGCGCTGGCCGAGGCGCTGGCCGCGCTGGACCTGCCGGGCGTCGTCGACCTCACCCCTGGCATCCGCTCGCTGCAGATCCACACCGACCCGGCCGTACTGCCGCCGGCCGTGCTGCTGCCACTGGTGCAGGAGGCGGAGCGGCGGCTGCCGCCGACCAGCGAGCTGCGGGTGCCCTCGCGCACCGTGCACCTGCCGCTGTCCTGGGACGATCCGGCCACCCGGGAGGCGATCGCCCGCTATATGGCCGGGGTCCGCGACGACGCGCCCTGGTGCCCCTGGAACATTGAGTTCATCCGCCGAGTCAACGGCCTTGACAGTGTCGATGACGTCTACCGGACCGTGTTCGACGCCGAGTATCTGGTGCTGGGCCTCGGCGACGTCTACCTGGGCGCGCCGGTGGCCACCCCGCTGGACCCCCGGCACCGGCTGGTCACCACCAAGTACAACCCGGCCCGCACCTGGACCGCGGAGAACTCGGTCGGCATCGGCGGCGCCTATCTGTGCGTCTACGGGATGGAGGGGCCCGGCGGCTACCAGTTCGTGGGCCGCACCGTGCAGGTGTGGTCCGGCTGGCAGCAGCGCGGGCCGTTCGAGCCGGGCTCGCCCTGGCTGCTGCGCTTCTTCGACCGGATCAGGTGGTACCCGGTCGGCGCGGACGAACTGCTGGAGATGCGCGCCGACATGGCGGCCGGGCGGCTGCCGCTGCGGATCGAGGAGGGCGAGTTCGCCCTCGCCGACCATCTGCGCTTCCTCGATGACAACGCCGTTGACATCGCCGCTTTCCGGGAGGCCCAGGGCGCGGCCTTCGGCGCCGAGCGGGACGCCTGGGAGCAGGCCGGCGAGTTCGACCGGGCCGAGGCGGCGGTGGTGAGCACCCCGCCCAGCGAGGCGGTCACCGTCCCCGAGGGCGGCGCGCTGCTCGCGGCCGAGTTCACCGCCTGCGTCTGGAAGGTCGACGTGGCACCCGGGCAGCGGGTGGTCCGCGGCCAGCGGCTGGTGGCGGTCGAGGCCATGAAGATGGAGTCCGTGCTGACTGCCCCTCAGGACGGCGTGGTAGAACGACTGCTGGTACGGGCCGGGGACCAGGTCGAGGCCGGGTCCCCCCTGGTGCTGCTCGCACCGACCACCGCACCCGTCACCGCACCCACCACCGCTCAGGCCGAGGAGGCCGCATGACCGAGGGCCCCGCACTCGCACGGGTACGCGCCGCCTACCGGCGCGACGCCGAAGCCGCCCGCCCCGAGATCTGGATCGCGCTGCGCCCGCAGCCCGAGGCCGAGGCCGAAGCGCGGGCGATCGACGCCAGGCTCGCCGCCGGGGAGGCACTGCCGCTGGCCGGGACCGTCTTCGCGGTGAAGGGCAATATCGACGTGGCCGGGCTGCCCACCACTGCCGCCTGCCCCGGCTACGCCTACCTGCCCGACCGGGACGCCCCGGCCGTGGCCCGGCTCCGCGCCGCCGGGGCGGTGGTGCTGGGCAGCACCAATCTGGACCAGTTCGCCACCGGCCTGGTCGGCACCCGCAGCCCCTACGGCGCGGTCCGCAACGCGCTGGACCCCCGACTGGTGTCCGGCGGCTCCAGCTCCGGCTCGGCGGTGGCCGTGGCGCTGGGCATCGCCGACCTGGCCCTGGGCACGGACACCGCGGGCAGCGGACGGGTCCCGGCCGCGTTCAACGGCATCGTCGGCCTCAAGCCAACCTATGGCAGCATCCCGCTCACCGGAACCGTCCCGGCCTGCCGCAGCCTGGACTGCGTCAGCGTCTTCGCCCGCACCCTGGACGAGGCCGAACGCGCCCACGCGCTGCTGCTGGACACCCCGGCCGAGCCCCCGGCCCGCCGACCCGGGCCCTGGCGGGTGGCCGTGCCACCGCTGGAGCAGCTCGGCGATCTCGACCCGGGCTGGGACGCGGCCTGGCTGGCGACGGTCCGTCAGCTGGCCGACGCCGGAGCGGAGCTGCTGCCGCTGGACCTGGAACCCTTCAGCCGCGCCGCCGAGCTGCTCTACCAGGGCGCGTTCGTCGCGGAGCGGTATGCCGCGGTGGGCGCGTTCGTCGACAAGCACGCCGACACCCCGCAGGCGGGTCTCGATCCCACCGTCGCCGCGATCATCGGCGCCGCCAGGGACATCCCGGCCCACCGCCTCTACGCCGACCAGGAGGAACTGGCCCGGCTACGGGACGCCGCGCTGGCCGGCCTGGGCGAGGCGGACGCGCTACTGCTGCCGACCACCCCGGGCCACCCGACCCTGGCCGAGGTCGCCGCGGATCCCCTGGGGACCAACAGCCGACTCGGCCGCTACACCAACTCCACCAACCTCTTCGGCCTCTGCGCAGTGGCCGTCCCGGCCGGAACCGTCCCGCAAACGGTGGTGCCGGGGGCCGCGGGGCCGGGAGGGGCCGAGCCGAGGGCAGCGGAGCCGGACGTCGCTGGGCCGGCAGCCGCCGCGGGGGGCGGGCCGTTCGGGGTGATGCTGATCGGGCGGGCGCACACCGAGGCCAGGCTCGGCCTGGTCGCCCGGCTGCTGGAGCGGGCCGCTCCGGTGCGGCTCGCCGTGGTGGGCGCGCACCTCAGCGGGGAGCCGCTGAACCCGCAGCTACTGGCGCTGGGCGCGCGGCTGGTCGCGGCGACGGCCACCGCCTCCGACTACCGGCTGCACGCCCTGCCGACCACCCCGCCCAAGCCCGGCCTGGTCCGGATCCCGAGCGGGGGCGCGGCGATCGAGGCCGAGGTCTGGGAGCTGCCCCCCGAGGGCCTGGGACGGCTGGTCGCCGACCTCCCGTCACCGATGGCCATCGGCAGGGTCCGCCTCGCCGACGGCAGCACCGCCGCCGGCTTCCTCTGCGAACCCGCCGCCCTCACCGACGCCCCGGACATCACCGCCCACGGCGGCTGGCGCAGCTACCTGGCCTCACTGCCGACTCAGCCGACCGACGAATAGGCGATGATGCCGCGCCGGATCCCGTCCACGGCCTTCCGCGCCGTGGCGCGGACCGTGCCGTTCTCCGGGGCGGCGTTGGCGATCTGGCCCAGGACGTCGATCAGCTGCCGGGTCCAGCGGACGAAGTCGCCGGCCGGCATGTCCGCCTCGCGCAGCACCGCGTCCAGCGGGGTGCCGGAGGCCCAGCGGAACGCCGTCCAGGCGAAGCCGAGGTCGGGCTCGCGCTGGCCGACGTTGTCCTCGGTGGACAGCTTGTGCTGCTCCTCCAGGGCGTCCAGGTGGCCCCAGAGCCGGATCATCTCGCCCAGCGCCTCGCGGGCCCTGCCGTCCGGGAGCTTGGGCGTGCCGCCGTCGTCGTCGGCGCGGCGCGACTCGTACACCAGCGCCGAGGCGCAGGCCGCCAGCTCGGCCGGGGTCAGCCCCTCCCAGACCGCCTCGCGGAGGCACTCGGAGGCCAGCAGGTCCAGCTCGCCGTAGAGCCGGGCCAGCCTGCGGCCGTCGTCGGTGACGGTGTCGGCGCGCAGGTAGCCGAGGTCGGTGAGCAGCGCGCAGACCCGGTCGAAGGTGCGGGCGATGGTGTGGGTGCGGGACTTCATCCGGCGTTCCAGCTGCTGGGTGTCCCGGTGCAGCCGGTCGTAGCGCTCGGCCCAGCGGGCGTGGTCCTCGCGCTCGTCGCAGCCGTGGCAGGGGTGCTGCCGCAGCTCCGCCCGGAGCCGGGAGATCTCGGGGTCGTCGGCGGCCGCGGCGCGGCCCTTGCGGGTGCGCTCCGGCTCCAGGTGCCCGGCCTTGCTCCGCAGCGCCGAGGCCAGGTCGCGCCGGGACTGCGGGCTGCGCGGGTTGAAGCTGCGCGGGATCCGGACCCGCTCGATGGCCTCCACCGGGACCGGGAAGTCGATCATCGCCAGCCGCTTGACCTGGCGCTCGGCGGTGAGCACCACCGGTCGCGGCCCCTCGCTGTGGTCCTGCCGGTCGTGCCGGCCGCCGTGGCCGCTGACCGCCTTCACGCCCGGGTCGAGGACCAGGGCGAGCCCGGCGAAGCGCCCGGTGGGGACGTGGATGACGTCTCCGGCCTTGAGCTTCTCCAGCGAGTCGGCGGCGCTGGCGCGGCGCTGGTTGGCGCCCTCGCGGGCGAGGTGGTTCTCCCGGTCCTTGAGCGCGCGGCGCAGGTCGGCGTACTCCTCGAAGTCGCCGAGGTGGCAGTTGACCGCCTCGCGGTAGCCCTCCAGGCCCTCCTCGTTGCGCTGCACCTGCCGGGCGATGCCGACCACCGAGCGGTCCGCCTGGAACTGGGCGAAGGAGGTCTCCAGCAGCTCGCGCGACTTGTGCCGGCCGAACTGGGAGACCAGGTTCACCGCCATGTTGTAGGAGGGCTTGAACGAGGACTTCAGCGGATAGGTGCGGGTGCCCGCGAGCCCGGCCAGCCCGGCCGGGTCCAGGTTGGGCTGCCAGAGCACCACCGCGTGGCCCTCGATGTCGATGCCGCGCCGGCCGGCCCGCCCGGTGAGCTGGGTGTACTCACCGGGGGTGACGTCGGCGTGGGTCTCGCCGTTCCACTTGACCAGCTTCTCCATCACCACCGAGCGGGCCGGCATGTTGATGCCCAGCGCCAGCGTCTCGGTGGCGAAGACGGCCTTGACCAGGCCGCGCAGGAACAGCTCCTCGACGACCTCCTTGAAGGTCGGCAGCATCCCGGCGTGGTGGGCGGCGACGCCGCGCTCCAGCGCGTCGATCCACTCGTAGTAGCCGAGGACGTGCAGGTCCTCGTCCGGGATGCTGGCGGTGCGGGCCTCGACCAGGGCGCGGACCTGGGCCCGCTCGGCGTCGCTGTTGAGCCGCAGCCCGGAGTGCAGGCACTGCTGCACCGCGGCCTCGCAGCCGGCCCGGCTGAAGATGAAGGTGATCGCCGGCAGCAGCCCCTCGTCGTCGAGCCGGCCGATGACCTCGGCCCGGCTCGGGGTGTAGGCGCGACCCGGACGGCCGGTCGGCATGCTGCGGCCCCGGCCGCGCTTCTCGAACCGGTCCCGGCCCGCGCCGCGCCGGTCCTGCTCGGAGCGGGCCAGCCGGACCAGCTCCGGGTTGACGTCGGCCTCGCCGCCGCGCGCCCCGCCGCCCTCGCGCTTGCGCCCGGAGGCGCGCTCCTCGGCGACGCGGGTGGTGAACAGGTCGTACAGCTTGTGCCCGGCCAGCACGTGCTGCCAGAGCGGGACCGGGCGGTGCTCGGAGACGATGACCTTGGTGCCGCCGCGGACGGTGTCCAGCCAGTCGCCGAACTCCTCGGCGTTGGAGACCGTCGCTGACAGCGAGACCAGGGTGACCGACTCGGGGAGGTGGATGATGACCTCCTCCCAGACCGCGCCGCGGAAGCGGTCGGCCAGGTAGTGCACCTCGTCCATGACCACGTAGCCGAGGCCGTTCAGGGTCTGCGAGCCCGCGTAGAGCATGTTACGCAGCACCTCGGTGGTCATCACCACCACCGGGGCCTCGCTGTTCACCGTGTTGTCGCCGGTCAGCAGGCCGACCTTGTCCGCGCCGTAGCGCTTGACCAGGTCGGCGAACTTCTGGTTCGACAGCGCCTTGATCGGCGTGGTGTAGAAGCACTTGCGGCCCTCGGCGAGCGCGAGGTGCACCGCGAACTCGCCGACGATGGTCTTGCCGGAGCCGGTGGGCGCGGCGACCAGCACCCCGGAGCCCGCCTCCAGCGCCTGGCAGGCCTCGATCTGGAACGGGTCCAGCGGGAAGTCGTACAGCTCGCGGAACGCGAACAGGGCGGTGGCCTGCTCCTTGGCGAGTCGCCGGGAGGCGGCGTAGCGCTCGGAAGGGCTCAGCTCGTCAACAGCGTGGTCATCAGGAGCTGCGGAGGTCATCGCGGCACCTTCCTCCCGGGTCGGGCGCACGGGAGCGCGGTGGGGCGTGCCTCGGTCTGCGTCATCGTGGATCTGCATCTCCACCAGAGGCTACCCGCCGGGACTGACACTTGACCCAATGATTTTCCCGGCGGTTCGGCCCCGGCTCAGGCGGTGACGCAGACCGTGCCGCGGGCGGTGATCAGGTGATGTCGTCCATCCGCTCGCCGCGGGCCCCGGGGACGCCGGCCGGCTCGTCGTCGGGGTGGTAGATCATCGGCTCGGCGTGGGCGAACTCCTCGGCCGACACCGGCTCCGGGGTCTCGCCCGGGGAGGCGAACTCGGAGGGGGTCAGATCCAGCGAGGAGGCGACGTCGTCGTCCAGGAGCAGGTCCGGGTTCTCGATGACGCGGCGCCTAGCCTTGGCCCGGTCGTTGAGGGTGCAGATGCCGAGGGCGATCAGGAACAGCACGCAGATCGGGATGGCCAGCACGCTCATGGTCAGCGGGTCGCCGGTGGGCGTGGCGACGGCCGCGAACACGAAGATCAGGAAGATGATCGCGCGCCACCAGCTGCGCAGTTTGGCGGCGCTGAGGATGCCGAGGAAGTTCATCGCCACCACCAGCAGGGGCAGCTCGAACGAAATGCCGAAGACCAGCACCATCCGGATGAAGAAGTCCAGGAACTCGGCGCCGGAGAAGGCGAGCGAGAAGCCGGGCGGGTTGAAGCTGACCAGGATCGACAGGGCCTTGGGGAAGATCCAGTAGGCCAGGTAGGCGCCGACCAGGAACAGCGGCACGGCGGCGGCGGTGAAACCGAGGCCGTACTTCTTCTCCTTCTTGTACAGCCCGGGGGCCACGAAGGCCCACAGCTGGTACGTCCACACCGGGCTGGCCAGCACGAAGCCGGCCATCATCGACACCTTGAAGCTGAGCGACAGCGGGGCCAGCACGCCGGTGTTGACCAGCAGGCCGTTCTCGCACTGCGCGGTCCGCTGGCCGTAGCCGTGCACATTGATCCGACAGGCCGGACCGGTGAGCTGGTCGATCAGCCAGTTGTGGATCACCCAGCCGACGATCGTGGTCACCAGCAGCGCGGCCAGCGCGATCAGCAACCGGTTACGCAGTTCCCGGAGGTGGTCCGAGAGGGGCATCCGCCCCTCGTTTTCCTTCGGCGTGGTGTCGCTCACCGTGCGGCTTCAGTCCCTGCGGGGTGGGTGGATGGAGTGGTGGTGCGGCGGCTGACCTCAGGCCTGGTCGGTCCTCAGGCCTGGTAGGGCCTCAGGCCTGGTTGGTCGGCTGCGGCTGCGGCACGGTGTCGGCGACCGGGCGGGCGGTCGCGGCCTCGCCGGGGGCGGCCTGGATCGTCCGGGCAACGACGACCGGCTCGGCCGGAGCCGTCGCGGCGACCTTGACCTCGGGGTTCTTGTCGTCCGACTTCATCGCGCCCACCTCGGACTTGAGGATGCGCAGCGACTTGCCGAGGGCACGGGCGGAGTCGGGCAGCCGCTTCGCTCCGAAGAGCAGCAGCACGACGACCGCCAGGATGATCAGTTCAAGTCCGCGGTTCTCGAGCATGGTTGTCCCTCTTCGTCGTGGTCTCTGCGCTGATGATACGCATCAGGCCTGCAGAAGGGTCCGGATGGGCGGGGAAAAATCTTGAGGGCAGGTGGCCTTCGCCCTCATCCTACGCGGAGCCGGATCCCGCTTCGGTGAACGGAAGACTACGTCCGGGGGCCATCTCTCCGCCCCGGCGGGCGAGCGGCGCGCCCGCGTGCTCCAGATTCCGGGCGGCGCCGGAGATCCGCCGCGCGCCCGCGTCCAGCTCCCGCGACAGCGCGAGCACCTGTCGGTACACCAGCAGCGCGCACCACCCCAGGACCAGCAGCCCGGCGGTGGAGAGGCTCACAACAGCGACAACAGTCCAGGACATGTGCTGCATGCTAGGGCACCGCGGTGGGCTGGTGGCCGAGGTAGAGGCGCATGGTGCGGACGCCGGCGACGGTGAGGGCGGCCACGATCCGTTCGCCCGCGCGCTTGCGCACCGCCGCGCCGCAGGAGGGGCAGGTGAAGGAGTAGAAGGTGCGCTCGCTGCTGCCGCCCAGCGCCAGCCGGAACGCCTCGGCGCCCAGCTCCGAGGTCGACCGGCAGTCGGTGCAGGAGGCCCGGAACCGGGTCGGCACGCTCACGCCGCGCCGCCGTCCGCCGCGCCCGCCGCCCCGTAGCGCGCCAGCGCGTCCGCCGCCGTGGAGCGGGCCCGCTCGGCCAGCTCGGGCGGGGCGGTGATCCGCCCGTCCGCGCCGAGCCGCAGCGCCAGCCGCAGCAGGCCGGACGGGTCGGGCGTGCGCAGGGTGATCCGCAGGCCGCCGTCGGGCAGCTCCGCGGCCTCCTCGTAGGTGTAGTACTCGGCGACCCAGCGGCCGCCGGGGCCGACCTCGATGACCACCTGCGGGTCGTCCTCGGCCGGGCGCACCAGCCCCTGGGAGAGGTCCCGCAGCTCCAGCGGCGGCGGGTCGGAGGGGATGTCCAGCACCTCGATGTCGGCGATCCGGTCCAGCCGGAAGATCCGCCGGTCCTCGGAGACCCGGCACCAGCCCTCCAGATAGGTGTGGCCCTCGGTGACCAGCCGGATCGGGTCGACCTCGCGCTCGGTCATCTCCCCGCGCCCCGAGGAGTAGTAGCGGAGCCACAGCCGGCGGCGCTCGGTGATGGCCCGGTCCGCGTCGGCGAAGACGCTGCCCTCGGCCTCGAAGGTGACCCCGACCCGGGCGCTGCCCTCGGCCGCGTCCCCGGCCGCGGCCTCCAGCTTGACCACGGCCCGGCTCAGCGCGGCCCGGTCCCGCTCGCGCAGGCCCGGCAGCCCGGCCACCGCGCGCGCCGCGACCAGCAGCGAGATCGCCTCGTCCGAGGACAGCCGCAGCGGCTGGGCCACGTCGTCGGCGTTGTGCCACCAGATCCGCTCGCCGTCGGTGTCGATGTCGAGCAGGTCGCCGCCGCGGAAGCTGGTGCCGCACATCGGCAGCACGCTGAGGTCGCCGGTCAGCTCGCGCTCGGTGATGCCGAAGGCGCGGGCCACGTCGGCGACGCGGGCGCCGGGGCGCTCCCGGAGATAGGTGACCAGGGACAGCATCCGGCGGGTCTGGTCGATGGCGTTGCTCACAGCGCGGACGCTCCCTCACTCGTAGTGGCACCGGCATCAGTAGTGGCACCGGCCACGGCGCGCAGCCTGGCGATCACGTCGGCCCGCAGCTCGGCCGGGCCCACCACGACCACGTCCGCGCCGAACTCGCTGAGGTCGGAGGCCAGGCCGTGGCCGAACGGGATCTCCAGCTCGTCCCACTCCGCGTCGACCGGTTCGGACTGCAGCGCCTTGGTGCGCAGCGGGAAGGCCGCGCCCCGGCGCAGCCGGATCCGGGCGGTCGCGGTGGCGCCCTCGCCCGCGAAGCGCGCCACATGCTGCCGGACGTCGACATGGTCGGGACCTCGGCGCCGAAGGCGTCGCTGCGGACCTTGACCCGGCCGGTGATCCGGCTCAGCCGGAACACCCGGACGTCCTTGCGGTCCCGGTCGAAGCCGGCCAGGTACCAGTGGCCGTGCCAGCACTCCAGCGCCCACGGCTCCACGCTGCGCGGCTCCGGCTGGGCCGCGCCGGACTTGCGGTAGGCGAAGGTGACCGGGCGGCGGTCACGGGCGGCGCCCAGCAGCGGTTCGAAGGCGGCCTCGCGGGCCGGGATCCTGGGCTCCAGGGCGCCGGTGTGCGCCTCGGTGCCCTGGTCCACCAGCACGCCGGCGGCGCGCAGTTTGTGCAGGGCGCCGCTGGCGGCCCCGGCCAGCCGGGCCTGCCGCCAGACGCCGGCCGCCAGGCTCAGCGCGGCGGCCTCCTCGGCGTCCAGGGAGATCTCAGGGAGCCGGTTGCGGTCGCGCCGGGCGAGGTAGCCGAGCTCGCCGTCGAGGGCGCTCTCGTCCACGTCGATGACCAGGCCCAGCTCGCGCAGGTCGTCCTTGTCCCGCTCGAACATCCGGTTGAAGGAGTCCTCGCTGGCGCTGTCCGCGGCTTCCCGGTATGCCTCGATGGAGTCCCGCAGCTCGCGCTTGCTCAGCGGTCGCTTGGTGTTCATCAGACAGAGCGCGAGGTTCATCAGACGCTCGGACTTGGCGATGGGCATCGCACACCCTTCCCTGTGCGCGACCACGGAATAGGCCGGCGCACACGACCGTACCGGTCCGGGGGCCGACGGCAAAAGCGCGGCCCCGCCCCCACCACTGCTGTGGTAGAGGCGGGGCCGCGCTTCAAGACCGCGCTGCGGTCAGACGCCCAGCAGGTCGACCACGAAGATCAGGGTCTCGCCCGGCTTGATGGCGCCGCCGGCGCCGCGGTCGCCGTAGCCCAGGTGCGGCGGGATGATCAGCTCGCGCCGACCGCCGACCTTCATGCCCGCGACACCCTGGTCCCAGCCGGCGATGACGCGGCCGCCGCCGAGCGGGAACTGGAACGCGGAGCCGCGGTTCCAGCTGGCGTCGAACTCCTCGCCGGTGCTGAAGGCCACGCCGACGTAGTGGACGCTGACGTTCTGGCCGGGCTTGGCCTCCGCGCCGTCGCCCTCCCAGATGTCCCTGATCTGCAGCGTCGCCGGCGGCTGGCCGCCCGGGAAGTCGATCTCCGGCTTCTCGATGCTCACGGTTGGTTCTCCTCGTTGGGGCCGGGGGCAGCCCCCGGAACCGGACAGTTCAGGACAGTACGTTACGCCGCGCCGAGGATGTCGACGACGAAGACCAGGTTGGCGTTGGCCGGGATCGGGCTCTGGCCCTGGGCGCCGTAGGCGAGCGCGGAGGGGATGGAGAGCAGCACCCGGCTGCCGACCGTCTGGCCGACCAGGCCCTGGTCCCAGCCCGGGATGACCTTGCCCTGGCCGATGACGGTGCCCATCACGCCCGCGTCGTTCCAGGAGGAGTCGAAGACCTTGCCGTCGGCGAGGGTGGCACCGGTGTACTGGACCAGGATGGTCTGGCCCGACAGCACCTTGGCCCCGGTGCCCTTGATCAGCACCGAGGTCAGCAGCTTGGTGGGCTTGCGGGTGCTGTCCGGGATGGTGAAGGTGGCGGCCTTGCCGGACGGGGCGACCACGCTCGGCATGTTCGCCGGCGAGGCGGCCTGCTTGCCGCTGATGTCGTCCTTGGCGCCGACCTTCTTGGTGATGTCCACCACGAAGACCAGGGTGTCCTTGGCGGTCACGCCCATCTGCGACAGGTTGCTCGGGTCCATCTGCGCGGTGGCCGCGCCGGGGGGAGCCACCACCTCGACCCGGCTGCCCTCGGCGTGTCCGAGCACGGCCTCGCTGAGCGCGGGCAGGGTGCCGGCCGACAGGGTCAGCACCAGCGGGGCGCTGTCCTTGGTGTAGGCGCTGTTGATCGCCTTACCGGTGTTCCAGTCCACCACCGAGAAGTTGGTGACCGCGACATCCGTGGAGGTGACCTTCGCGCCCGACCCCTCCTTCAGGGTGTGCACGACGAAGTTGCCGTCGGGCTTGACGCCACTGGGGATGGTCACCTTGGGCGTGGTACCGAAGGCGCCGGCCACACTCGGCAGGTTGGTCGTGGTGTCCACGACCTTGGGCACCGGCACGGGGGCCGGAGTCGCGGACGACGAAGCCGAAGCCTGGGGCTTGGCAGTGTCGGCGGACTTGGCCTTGGAGCTGCTGCCACAGCCGGTCAGGAGCAGAGCCGGGACGATGAGCAGCCCAGCGGCGAGTCGGCGCACGATGGTCCTTAGGAGGTCTTGCCGACGTCTTGGTCGGAGCGGAACGGTTCGGACGGTCAGTCCTCGCCACTCTATGACCTTCTGCGGACACATCAGCAAGCTCCGCGGCCCCTGCGTCCACAATTGAGCGGACACAGGGACCGATTTGTTACATTCAGCCGCTTATACGGCTTACATACCGGCAATCAGCTTCTCCACACGTTCGTCCACCGACCTGAACGGGTCCTTGCAGAGGACGGTCCGCTGGGCCTGGTCGTTCAGCTTGAGGTGCACCCAGTCGACGGTGAAGTCGCGGCGCTGCTCCTGGGCGCGGCGGATGAAGTCGCCGCGGAGCCGGGCCCGGGTGGTCTGCGGGGGCACCGACTTGGCCTCGAAGATCTTGAGGTCGTTGGTGGTGCGCTCGGCCTGCCCCTTGTTCTGCAGCAGGTAGAACAGCCCCCGGCGGCGGTGGATGTCGTGGTACGCCAGGTCGATCTGGGCCACCCTCGGGTTCGACATATTCATGCCGTGCTTCTCCCGGTAGCGCTCGATCAGCTGGTACTTCATCACCCAGTCGATCTCCCGCTCGACCTTGGCGAAGTCCTGCGCCCTGATCGCCTCCAGGGTGCGCCCCCAGAGCTCCAGCACCTGGGCGATGGTCCCGGTGCGCAGGCCCTTGGCGTCGGCGAAGTCGCTGGCCTTGGTGTAGTACTCCTCCTGGATGTCCAGCGCGCTGGCCTCCCGGCCGTTGGCGAGGCGGACCTGGCGGGAGCCGGTGAGGTCGTGGCTGACCTCGCGGATCGCCCGGATCGGGTTCTCCAGGGTGAGGTCCCGCAGCACCGTCCCGGCTTCGATCATCTTCAGCACCAGGTCGGTCGCGCCCACCTTGAGCAGGGTGGTGGTCTCCGACATGTTGGAGTCGCCGACGATGACGTGCAGCCGGCGGTAGCGCTCGGCGTCGGCGTGCGGCTCGTCCCTGGTGTTGATGATCGGCCGGGAGCGGGTGGTGGCCGAGCTGACGCCCTCCCAGATGTGCTCCGCCCGCTGGCTGACGCAGTAGACCGCGCCGCGCGGGGTCTGCAGCACCTTGCCGGCCCCGCAGATCAGCTGCCGGGTGACCAGGAACGGGATCAGGATGTCCGCCAGCCGGGAGAACTCGCCGTGCCGGCCCACCAGGTAGTTCTCATGGCAGCCGTAGGAGTTCCCGGCCGAGTCGGTGTTGTTCTTGAAGAGGTAGACGTCCCCGGCGATGCCCTCCTCGTGGAGCCGGCGCTCGGCGTCCACCAGCAGGCCCTCGAGGATCCGCTCCCCCGCCTTGTCGTGGGTGACCAGCTCGGCGACGTCGTCGCACTCGGGCGTGGCGTACTCGGGGTGCGAGCCGACGTCCAGGTAGAGCCGGGCGCCGTTGCGGAGGAAGACGTTGCTGCTGCGGCCCCAGGAGACCACCCGGCGGAAGAGGTAGCGGGCCACCTCGTCCGGGGAGAGCCGTCGCTGGCCGCGGAAGGTGCAGGTGACGCCGTACTCGTTCTCCAGTCCGAAGATTCTGCGGTCCATGGTCTCTCCCCTTCGCCGGCCCTCACTCAAGATGTGCACTGTGGGACCGTGTCCGAAACCGGATGTGCCCCAGCGTCGTGATCTACCGTCAGTTCGGCCGAGGGGCGGGGGCGAGCGCCGGCGGGTCCGTCCGCGCGCGCCCCCGGTGAGCAGGGCGGCTCAGCCCTCCTCGGGTGCTTCTTCCTGGTCTCCGGCGGCGGTCTCGTCACCCGCGAGCAGGCGGCCCAGCTGGTCGCCCACCAGGCGCTTGAACTTGCGCTGCTGCCAGCGGGCCCGGTCGAGCACCGCCACCTCCAGCTGGTCCTGGGTCAGCGTCCTGGCCTGGCCCCCGTTGGGGTCGCGGGCCAGGCTCTCGACCGCGACCTTGAGCGCCTCGGGGAGGGTCAGCCCCTCGGTGTGGCGCTGTTCCAGATAGGTGCTGATGGACTCGGAGTTCCCGCCCACCGCGACCGTGTGCTGCTCGTCGACGACCGAGCCGTCGGGGGTCAGCCGGTAGATCTGGTCGTCGGCCGGGGCCTTGCCGACCTCGGCCACGATCAGCTCCACCTCGTACGGCTTCTCGCCGGTGCTGGAGAAGATCGTGCCCAGGGTCTGGGCGTACACGTTGGCAAGGCCGCGGGCGTTGACGTCCGCGCGGTCGTAGGAGTATCCGCGCAGGTCGGCGTAGCGGACGCCGCCGATCCTGAGGTTCTCGAACTCGTTGTAGCGGCCGACCGCGGCGAAGGCGATGCGGTCGTAGATCTCGGAAACCTTGTGCAGCGCCCGGGAGGTGTTCTCAGCCACGAAGACGATGCCGTCGGCATAGGTGAGCACGACCACGCTGCGGCCGCGCGCGATGCCCTTGCGGGCGTACTCCGCGCGGTCGGCCATGGCCTGCTGGGGTGAGACGTAGAACGGCGTCGACACCGGCGGTCGCCCCTTCTGATCAGTCGGGTGAACAAGTAAGCAGATAAGTGGAAGGGGTTAGAGCAGCCCGGCCTGGGGGCCGTTGGGGAACTCCAGCCGGTGGTCGAGGATGCTCCGGGCCAGCGCCCCGACCTCCTCGTCCGGGAGCCGGCGGAAGCCGTCCTCGGTGATGACGCCGACGATCGGGAAGATGCCCCGGGTCAGGTCCGGGCCGCCGGTCGCCGAGTCGTCGTCGGCGGCGTCGTAGAGGGCCTGGACGACCGCGGTGGTGGCCTGTTCGGCCGTCAGGTCGCGGCGGTAGAGCTTCTTCAGCGAGCCCTTGGCGAAGAGTGAACCGGAGCCGGTGGCGGCGAAGCCGAGCTCCTCGGAGCGGCCGCCGGTGACGTCGTAGCTGAAGATCCGGCCGCGGCCGAGGTCGAGGTCGTAGCCGGCGAAGAGGGGCACCACGGCGAGGCCCTGCATGGCCATGCCGAGGTTGCCGCGGATCATGGTGGTCAGGCGGTTGGCCTTGCCCTCCAGGGAGAGCTGGGTGCCCTCGATCTTCTCGTAGTGCTCGAGCTCCAGCTGGAACAGCCGGACCATCTCCACGGCGAGGCCCGCGGTGCCGGCGATGCCGACCGCGGAGTACTCGTCCGCGGGGAACACCTTCTCGATGTCCCGCTGGGCGATCAGGTTCCCCATGGTGGCGCGGCGGTCACCGGCGAGGATCACCCCGCCGTCGAAGGTGACCGAGACGATGGTGGTCCCGTGCGGGGCCTCCAGCGGCTGGAACCCGGGGGGCAGCACCCTGCGCCCGGGCAGCAGCTCCGGCTGGTGGTCCGCCAGGAATTCGACGAAGGACGACGACCCCGGTGTCAAGAAGGCAGCCGGTAGACGCCCGGTGCCACGAGTGTTGGCTTCCACACGTTCCCTTCCAGATAGTCGGCCCCACGCCGGAGCCCGCCACCGCAGTTGAAGCAGAGGATGGCTCGGACCCTACCCGCTTTGCGGGCGTGATCCACGTGTTCCGGGTCGGGATTCAAACAGATCGCAGGCGGTGTCGACGACAACGCTCCATGCCTTCGGGAACCGCATCGGAGCACCCTTCAGCGCGCGCCGTTCATCGCGCTTGCGGGTGTCCGTGACCTTGGATTCCATGATCCCTAAGGCTACTGGCCGCCTTTTTGCACGTAACTCCGGACGAAAGACTCGGCGTCGGACTCGAGGATCTCGTCGATGTCGTCGAGGACGGAGTCCACGTCCTCGTCGAGCTTTGCCTTGCGCTCCTTGAGGTCGGAGGCCTCGGTCGTCTCGACCTGGTCCTCCTCGACCTCCTCGGAGGAGCGGTTCGCCCGCTGCTGGCCGCCGTCGGTGTCCTTGGTCGCCATGTCCCTCACCCCGCTCGGATAGTGTTCGGCACTGCTGGTCAGACCCTATACACGAGGGGTGACAACCGCCTCGCGTTTTGCGTGTCCAGTTGCGCTACGTCTTCAACGTCCGGTGCTGCTGGGATGATGCCCATCAGCTTTCGCGTTCACCCGTAGTGATGCCTGACTACGGAGCGGTTACGCCCGAAGCGGACAGATGTTCAGGAGCCGGCCCCGCCGGACAGGACCCGGACCAGCTCCTCCGCCGTGCGGCACCGGTCCAGCAGCGCCTTGACGTGCTTGCGGGTGCCCCGGAGCGGCTCCAGGGTCGGCACCCGCTGCAGCGAGTCCCGCCCCGGCAGGTCGAAGATGACCGAGTCCCAGGAGGCCGCGGCCACATGGTCGGCGTACTGCTCCAGACAGCGCCCGCGGAAGTACGCCCGGGTGTCCTCCGGCGGCTTGTGCGCCGCCCGCAGCACGTCCGCCTCGTCCAGCAGCCTGTCCATCCGCCCGCGCTGCGCCAGGCGGTTGTAGAGGCCCTTCTCGGCCCTCACGTCGGCGTACTGCAGGTCGACCAGTTGCAGCCGGGGGCTGTCCCAGTCCAGGCCGTCCCGGTTGCGGTAGCCCTCCAGCAGCTCCCGCTTGGCGATCCAGTCCAGCTGCCGGGACAGGCTCATCGGGTCGCTCTCCAGCCGGCCCAGCACGTCCTCCCAGCGGTCCAGGACGTCCTTGGTCTGGTCGTCGGCGTCCGCCCCGAAGCGGTCCTCGACGTACTTGCGGGCCAGCTCGCAGTACTCCATCTGGAGCTGGACCGCGGTCATCTTCCGGCCGCTGCGCAGCGAGAGCAGGTGGCCCAGGTCCGGGTCGTGGGAGACCCGGTGCAGGGTGCGGACCGGCTGGTCCACCACCAGGTCCACATTGATGAAGCCGTCCTCGATCATGGAGAGCACCAGCGCGGTGGTGCCCAGCTTCAGGTAGGTGGAGATCTCGGAGAGGTTGGCGTCGCCGATGATGACATGCAGCCGGCGGTACTTCTCGGCGTCGGCGTGGGGTTCGTCGCGGGTGTTGATGATGGGCCGTTTGAGCGTGGTCTCCAGGCCGACCTCGACCTCGAAGTAGTCCGCCCGCTGGCTGATCTGGAAGCCGTCGGCGGAGCCGTCCTGGTTGATGCCGACCCGGCCCGCGCCGGTGAAGACCTGCCGGGAGACGAAGAACGGGGTCAGGTGCTTGACGATGTCGGCGAACGGGGTCGACCGCTTCATCAGGTAGTTCTCATGGGTCCCGTAGGAGGCGCCCTTGTTGTCGGTGTTGTTCTTGTAGAGGTGGATCGGCAGCGCCCCGGGCACCTGGAGCGCGCGGACCGCGGACTCCTCCATGATCCGCTCGCCGGCCTTGTCCCAGAGCACCGCGTCCAGCGGGTTGGTGACCTCGGGCGAGCTGTACTCGGGGTGGGCGTGGTCCACGTAGAAGCGGGCGCCGTTGGTGAGGATGATGTTGGCGAGGCCGATGTCCTCGTCGGTCAGCTGGCTGGCGTCCGCGGTCTCCCTGGCCAGGTCGAAGCCCCGCGCGTCGCGCAGCGGGTTCTCCTCCTCGAAGTCCCAGCGGGCCCGCCGCGCCCGGTGCATCGCCGCCGCGTAGGCGTTGACCACCTGCGACGAGGTGAGCATGGCGTTGGCGTTGGGGTGCCCCGGGACGGAGATCCCGTACTCCGTCTCGATTCCCATGACGCGCCGTACAGTCATGCGGCCCTCCTTCGAACTGCCGCTGACGACTCACCGCCCGCGGTCGGCCCGGTTCGGTAACCCGAGCCTAGAACTGCGCACTGACAACCGGGAGATCACCGCCCGGAGTTGTTCCTGATGGGTCTTGAAGAGGTATCCGGACGCGAACCGTCCGGCTGCGGGCAGAGCCGCAGCCGGACGGTGGCGGTCCAGCTTCCTACAGGTACTGCCCGGTGTTGGCGACAGTGTCGATGGAGCGGCCGGAGTCGGCGCCCTGCTTGCCGGTGACGAGCGTGCGGATGAAGACGATCCGCTCGCCCTTCTTGCCGGAGATGCGGGCCCAGTCGTCCGGGTTGGTGGTGTTGGGAAGGTCCTCGTTCTCCTTGAACTCGTCCACGCAGGCGGCGAGCAGGTGGGTCACCCGCAGGCCGCGCTGGCCCTTGTCGAGGAAGTCCTTGATGGCCATCTTCTTCGAACGGTCGACGATGTTCTGGATCATCGCGCCGGAGTTGAAGTCCTTGAAGTACAGGACCTCCTTGTCACCGTTGGCGTAGGTGACCTCCAGGAAGCGGTTCTCCTCGGTCTCGGTGTACATCCGCTCCACGACGGCCTGGATCATGGCGTCGATGGTGGCGTCCACCGAGGAGCCGTGTTCCTTGACGTCGTCGGGGTGCAGCGGCAGCGAGTTCTTCAGGTACTTGCTGAAGATGTCCTTGGCCGCCTCGGCGTCCGGACGCTCGATCTTGATCTTGACGTCCAGCCGTCCGGGCCGCAGGATCGCCGGGTCGATCATGTCCTCGCGGTTGGATGCCCCGATGACGATGACGTTCTCCAGGCCCTCCACGCCGTCGATCTCGGCGAGCAGCTGCGGGACGATGGTGTTCTCCACGTCCGAGCTGACACCGGATCCGCGGGTGCGGAACAGCGACTCCATCTCGTCGAAGAAGACGATGACCGGGGTGCCCTCGCTGGCCTTCTCACGGGCCCGCTGGAAGACCAGGCGGATCTGCCGCTCGGTCTCGCCGACGTACTTGTTGAGCAGCTCGGGGCCCTTGATGTTGAGGAAGTAGCTCTTCCCCTGGGGCTGTCCGGTGACCTCCGCCACCTTCTTGGCCAGGGAGTTCGCGACCGCCTTGGCGATCAGGGTCTTACCGCATCCGGGCGGGCCGTAGAGCAGGACGCCCTTGGGCGGGCGCAGCTCGTACTCCTTGAACAGCTCGGCGTGCAGGTACGGGAGCTCGACCGCGTCGCGGATCATCTCGATCTGGCTGCCCAGACCGCCGATCCGGTCGTAGTCGATGTCCGGGACCTCCTCGAGGACCAGGTCCTCGACCTCGCTCTTGGGGACGACCTCGTAGACGTAGCCCGAACGGGGCTCCAGCAGCAGGGCGTCGCCGGAGCGGAGCTTGATCCCGCGCAGCGGTTCGGCGAGCCGGACCACCCGCTCCTCGTCGGTGTGTCCGGTGACCAGGGCGCGCTCGCCGTCCTCGAGGACCTCCTTGAGGGTGACGATGTCGCCGATGCTCTCGAACTCCATCGCGTCGACGATGTTGAGTGCCTCGTTGAGCATGACTTCCTGGCCGCGCGTGAGCTCGTCCAGGGCCAGGCTCGGGGTGACGTTCACCCTCAGCTTGCGGCCGCCGGTGAAGATGTCGGCGGTGCCGTCCTCGTTGGCGGTCAGGAACGTGCCGAAGCCGGCCGGCGGCTGGGCGAGCCGGTCCACCTCCTCCTTGAGGGCCACGATCTGGTCGCGGGCCTCCCTCAGGGTCGAGGCGAGCCGCTCGTTCTGAGCGGTGACTCCGGCCAGGTTGGTCTGGAGTTCTACGACCCGCTCCTCGAGGATCCTCGCGTGTCGCGGGGACTCTGCGATCTTGCGGCGCAGGACGGCAATCTCCTGCTCAAGAAAGGAAACCTGACTGAGGGCTTCCTCAGAACCCCGTGCGGGCCTGCCGCCGCGGGTGTAGTCGTCGTCGTGGGCTGCCACGGTCCTCACCTCCTCCGGGGAGCTGAACGTGACCCGACCCTACCCGCGCCGTGTCCCGTTGGAACCCCTAGATCAGAAAGTCGGAAGGGGTGTGTCTGATCTTCACCCTTGCGCACGTCCCCTCGGTACGGGGATACCCACTCGTGACGGTCCGGAAGCGAGCAGTTGTACAGTCGATCGGGTCAAGACTTGTCACAACCAGGAACGGCGGGCGGTATGTCCTCGCAGGACGAGCCTCTTGAGGTGTGGATCGACCAGGACCTCTGCACGGGGGACGGCATCTGCGTGCAGTACGCGCCCGAGGTGTTCGAGCTGGACATCGACGGCCTGGCCTATGTCCGCGGCGCTGGCGACGAGCTGCTGGCCGAGCCCGGCGCGACGGTCCCGGTACCGCTGACGCTGCTTCAGGACGTGGTGGATTCAGCCAAGGAGTGCCCCGGCGACTGCATCCACGTCCGCCGCAGCCGGGACCTGGTCGAGGTGTACGGGCCGGACGCCGACTGAAGGCATCCGGGGGCGCTATGTGATCAAGGTCACACTTGCGAGAGTGGCACGGTGACGGTACGTGAGTAGCCGTCAGGTCCCGGCGTCCAGGTGTACGTCTGGTGCAGGTCGGGGCAGCAGCGGGGGGCGTCCGCCGAGGAGTAGCCGTCGACCGAGGCGTGGATCGCGCCGTCGGCCCGCAGCCCGAGTTTCCGCACGGTCAGGTTCTGGCCGGGGCTGATCAGCGTGGCCGCGATCCGCGGCTTCCCGCCGGGCCCGGCCCGCAGCACGTAGAGGCCGTCCGGCGGGGTGCCGTTCTGCGCGTCGCAGTGCACCGCCACCACGGTGACCACCGAGCCGTTGCCGCTGGTGTCGGCGCTGAAGCGCTGGGTGACCTTGGTCGGCAGCCCGGCGCAGTCCAGCGGGAAGGCCACCCGGGCCGGGTCGGGGGCGGCCGAGGCGGGGACGGTGTGCGGTCCGTCGGCGACCGGGGCCGCGGCGCCGGCCGGGGCCAGTGCGACCGCCGCGGCGACCACGGCGCCGAGGGCGAGGGCGGTGCCCAGCCAGTGCGCCGGACGGGTGCGGGTGTGGGCGAGTCCCTGCTGCTGGTCCATCTCGTCCCTCTCCGCGGTGCGTGGTACGACTTCGCCGAGAAGCTTCCCATACCGGAAATGCCGCTGCCCGCCCGGTGCGGTCCGGGCGGGCAGAAGGGTCTGACGGCGGTTCAGTCCTGTTCAGGTTCCTGAACAGTGTCCTCGGCGAGCTCCGGCGCGGCGTCCTCGGCGGCCTTGAGGAAGCGGCCGGTCTTGGGCGGCACCGGGGCCTCCACGTCGCCGTAGGCGCCCTTGGCCGGGCGGCGGCGGCGCAGCGGCGGCTCCACTCCGTCGGCGAGCCGACGGGAGGTGAGCAGGAAGCCGGTGTGCCCGATCATGCGGTGGTCCGGGCGCACGGCCAGGCCCTCGACGTGCCAGTTGCGGACCATCGACTCCCAGGCCTGCGGCTCGGTGAAGTTCCCGTGCTCGCGCAGCGCCTCGACGGTGCGCGACAGCTGGGTGGTGGTGGCCACGTAGCAGCAGATCACCCCGCCGGGGACGAGGGCCTTGGCAGCCACGTCCAGGCACTCCCACGGGGCGAGCATGTCCAGCACCATGCGGTCGACCTCGGTCTCCACCAGGTTGTCCTGGAGGTCGCCGAGGGTGAGCTTCCAGGCCGGGTGCGGGCTGCCGAAGTAGCGCTCGACGTTGTTCTTCGCGATCTCGGCGAAGTCCTCGCGGCGCTCGTAGGAGGACAGCGAACCGCTGTCGCCCACGGCGCGGAGCAGGGAGCAGCTGAGCGCGCCGGAGCCGACGCCGGCCTCGACGACGCGGGCACCGGGGAAGATGTCGGCCATGGTGACGATCTGCCCCGCGTCCTTGGGGTAGACCACCGCGGCGCCGCGCGGCATGGAGAGGACGTAGTCGGAGAGCAGGGGGCGCAGCGCGAGGTATGCGGTGTTCCCAGTGGTGCGCACCACGGAGCCCTCGGGGGCCCCGATCAGCTCGTCGTGCGGGAAGGCGCCCTTGTGGGTGTGGAACGCCTTGCCGGGCTCGAGCGTGATGGTGTGGTGGCGACCCTTGGGGTCGGTGAGCTGGACCTGGTCCCCGACCTGAAAAGGCCCGCGGCGGCGGGCGGCGCCGGTCGGTTCTGACATGCCGCTCAGTCTAGAGGAGCCCGCAGGGCCCGTTGACCACGCCCTCAGGCGGCCGGGGCGGCCGAGGGGACCGGGATCGGCGACTGCCCGGCCATCGCCAGCGCGAAGGCCTGTTCCACGTCCACGGCGGCGAGCACGCCCAGGGTGGCGCCGTCCGACTCCAGCACCAGGTACTCGGCGGCCGGGCTGGCCCGCAGCGCGTCCAGCAACTCCTCCCCGGCCAGTTCGGCGGAGAGCCGCAGCCCCGGCTCCAGCTCCCGGGAGACCGCCCCGGTGGCGGTCCAGGGGCGGCGGTGCTCGGGGATGGTCCTGACCAGGTGCTCGCGGACCAGGGCGGTCGGCCGTCCGGCGCCGTCGACCACCACCAGGGCCCGCGCCTCGGCCTGCTCCAGCTGCCGCAGCGCCTCGGCGAGGGGGGTGTCGGCGGACACCTCCACCGCGGGCCTGGCCAGGCCGCGGGCGCTGAGCTCGGGCAGCCGCTCGCGCAGCCGGGCGATCCGCAGGCTGCTGCCGGCCCCGTTCCAGATGATCGCGGCCAGCATCGCGCCCAGCACCGCGTCGATCAGCAGCGTGGTCAGGGTCTGCCGCGGGCCCTGGTAGGCGGCCCAGGTGGGCATGCCGACCAGCACCAGCAGGGCCAGCAGCTTTCCGGCCCAAGCGGCGGCCAGGGTGCCCGCCATCGGCTTGCCGGTGGCCTTCCAGACGGCGGCCCGCAGCATCCGGCCGCCGTCCAGCGGCATCCCGGGGAGCAGGTTGAAGGCGGCCACCACGAAGTTGCTGAGCATCAGCGCGGCGATCAGCACGCCGGGCACCGTCGCGGTCTGCACCAGCTGCAGCGCCAGCAGGAACACCCCGCCGAGCACCAGGGAGAGCAGCGGTCCGACGAAGGCCAGCCAGAACTCGCGGCCCGGGGTGTCGGCGTCCTTCTCGATCTCGGAGACGCCGCCGAAGAACTGCAGCTGGATCCGCCGCACCGGGAGGCTCAGCCGCAGCGCGACCACGGTGTGGGCCAGCTCGTGGATCAGCACCGAGCCGTAGAAGGCCACCGCGAAGAACAGCGCCACCAGGTAGCGGGTCCGGCCGAGGCCGGGCAGCAGCACCTCGATCTGGCCGCCGAAGGTCCAGGTGATCAGCGCGGCGATGACGAACCAGGCCGGGGTGACGTAGACCGGCACCCCGAACGGGCGCCCCATCAGCAGCGCGCCGGGCGGGCGGTCCCCCTTGCTGTCGCTCACTGCGGCTCCCTCACGGCGGTGCGCCCGGAGACGGGCCCGTCCGCCAGGCTACGCGGTCCGCCGGTGCGCTGTCGGTGCCCGGGCATAGGGTCGGGCCATGCAATCGCCCGACACCGTCCGCCCAGCGACCGACACCGCCCGCCCGGCCACCGTACCGGTGGCGCTCTCGCCCTCGCGGGCGGGGGACTTCATGACCTGCCCGCTGCTCTACCGGCTGCGGGTGATCGACCGGATCCCGGAGCCGCCCAGTCCCGCCGCCACCCGGGGCACGGTGGTGCACGCCGTGCTGGAGCGGCTGTTCGACGCGCCCGCGGGCCGGCGCACCCCGGAGGCGGCGCGGGCGCTGCTGCGCCCGGAGTGGCAGCGGCTGCTGGAGAAGCGGCCGGAGCTGGCCCAGCTGTTCCCCGCGGACGCGGACGGCAGCGAGCTGGCCGGCTGGCTCGGCGACGCGGAGAAGCTGCTGGACAGCTGGTTCCGGCTGGAGGACCCGAACCGGCTGGAGCCGGCCGAGCGCGAGCTCTATGTGGAGACCGAGCTGGAGTCCGGGCTGCGGCTGCGCGGCTATGTGGACCGGGTGGACGTGGCCCCGACCGGCGAGGTCAGGGTGGTCGACTACAAGACCGGCAAGGCCCCGGCCCGGGACTACGAGGGCAAGGCCATGTTTCAGATGAAGTTCTACGCGCTGGTGCTGTGGCGGCTGCGCGGCGTGGTGCCGCGCCGGCTGCAGCTGGTCTACCTGGGCGGCGGCGGGCAGATCGTCTCCTACGACCCCGACCCGGCCGATCTCAAGGCGGTGGAGCAGAAGCTGCTGGCGCTGTGGGAGGCGATCCAGCGGGCGCTGGCCACCGGCGAGTGGCCGGCCAACCGCAACCGGCTCTGCGACTGGTGTTCGTACCAGGCGCTGTGCCCGGCCTTCGGCGGCACTCCCCCGGCATACCCTCTCCCTGTAGAGCTGTGATCACGGCCGTGATTCCTGTGGGCCTCTGACGAGTGGAGCAAGTTGTGGCGATCCGAGTGCTGCTGGTCGACGACCAGCCGCTGCTCCGCACCGGATTCCGGATGATTCTGGAGGCCGAGACCGACATCGCGGTGGTCGGCGAGGCCGGCGACGGCCAGCAGGCGCTGGACCAGGTCCGGGTGCTGCAGCCGGACGTGGTGCTGATGGACATCCGGATGCCGCGGATGGACGGGGTGGAGGCGACCCGCCGGATCGCCGGGCCCGGCCGCGACGGCCCGGCCAAGGTCCTGGTGCTGACCACCTTCGACCTGGACGAGTACGTGGTGGAGGCACTGCGCGCCGGGGCCAGCGGCTTCCTGCTGAAGGACGTCCCGGCCGAGGAGCTGGTGCAGGCGATCCGGGTGGTCGCGGACGGCGCGGCGATGCTGGCCCCCAGCGTCACCCGGCGGCTGCTGGACATGTACGCCGGGCGGCTGCCCTCCGGCGACGAGGCCCCGCCGCCCTCGCTGGCGACGCTGACCGAGCGGGAGGTCGAGGTGCTGAAGCTGGTCGCCCGCGGCCTGTCCAACGCCGAGGTGGCCGGGGAGCTGTTCGTCAGCGAGACCACGGTGAAGACCCACGTCGGGCATGTGCTGACCAAGCTGGGGCTGCGGGACCGGGTGCAGGCGGCGGTGTTCGCCTACGAGAGCGGGCTGGTCCGGCCCGGCAACGGCTGAGGGCCGTCCCCCGGAGGACGCGGCAGGGGCCGGGCTCGGGCACTGCGCCCGAGCCCGGCCCCTGCGGCAATGCCTGGGGTCAGCTCTTGCCGATCATCCAGAACCGCATGATCGAGGCGGTGTCCAGGGTCAGCGGGACCCCGGTGACATCGGCCTGGGTCACGATGAACTGCTTGTTCTGCCACAGCGGGATGTAGGCCGCGTCCTCGGCGAACTGCTTCTGGATGGTCGCGAAGGTCTGCGCCGTGGAGTCGTCCGCCCGGTTCGGCTGCTTCAGGCTGAGCGGGGTCAGGCTCTTGATGATGGTCGACGGCGCGTAGCCGTTGCCGAAGGTGTTGTTGGCGCCCACGAACGGGGACACGTAGTCGTCCGGGTCCGGGTAGTCGGGCTGCCAGCCGGTCAGTGAGGCGGGCAGCTTGTGGCCGGCCCAGAGCGGGATCATCTTGCCCAGGGTGGGCTCGGTGGCCAGCTTGACCTTGAAGATGCCGCCGGCCTCCAGGGTCTTCTTGATCTGCGCGGCCTCGGCGTTGCCGCCGACCGAGTTGGCGGCGTACGTCAGCGTGAACGGGATCGGCAGGGTGACGCCCTTGAGCGACTTCCGCACCACCGACGGGCTGAGCGGCTTGACGTCGTAGGGGCTGGACTCGAACGGCGTGGTCTGGTCGCCGATGCCCTGCGGGATCACCGAGTACAGCGGGGTGACCGTGTGCTCGTAGGTGTCGGCGATGGCGTCGCGGTCGATCAGCTTGCCGATCGCCTGCCGCACCGCCACGTTGTCGAACGGCGCGGTCTTGGTGTTCAGCACCATCATCCGGGTGTTGCTGCCCGCACCCTCGACGACCTGGAGGCCCTTGCCCAGCTGCTGCGAGCCCTCGAGCTCGACGATGTCCTTGGAGGCGAGGTCGCTGTTGGCGTTGAGGTCGATCTTGCCGCTGTCCAGGGCCTTGCGAATGTCCGAAGGGGCGTCGAAGTAGGACAGGGTGACGCCCGAGTTGACGGGCTTCATCTTGCTGTAGGCGCCCTGGTAGCTCGGGTTGAGCGACAGCTTGATCGAGGTCGGGACCTCGGTGCCGGAGCTGTCCTTGGTGGTCTGCACCGAGTCGACCTTGTAGACGCCGGAGCCGACCACGGTGCCGCCGACCCCGGGGAGCACCCGGGTCCCCGAGTAGGCCTTGGGGTCCACGATCTCGCCGACGCCGGAGGCCAGCCGGTCGGGGAAGGTGGCGTCCGCGGTCTTCAGGTGGAAGGTGACCGTGGTGGTGCCGCTGATGTCGATCGACTTCATGGTGCTGAGCAGGCCGCTGACGCCGGAGCCGTTGTCGGCGGGCGTCTTGTCCGGCAGCGTCTCGCCGCCGATGGTCATCACCCGGTCGAGCGAGAACTTCACCGCGGCCGCGTCCAGCGGGTCCCCGTTGGAGAAGGTCAGGCCCTTGATCAGGGTGCACTGGTAGGTCAGGTAGTCGGTGCCGACGAAGTCGCACTTCTGCGCGGCGTCCGGGGTCGGCACGGTGGATCCCGGCAGGAACGTGAGCAGACCCTGGTAGACGTTGTAGAAGACCATCCAGGAGCCCGCGTCATAGGCGCCGGCCGGGTCGAGGCTGGTGTAGGCGCTGACGGTGCCCATGCTCATGGTGGTCTTCGGCACCCCGGCGACCCCGCTGGAGGCCGAGGAGCCGCACGCGGCGGTCGTTGCGAGCAGGCCGACGCAGCCGAGCGTCCCCAGTCGTTTCGCTGCAGACATGTCATCCTTCGTGTCCTGGCCGGAGCTGTGGGCACCGGTACCGGAGGTCGTACGACCGCGCCACCACCCCTGGACGGGGTCGACCGCAAGGCTGCGGCGGCGAGGCGTGAGGGTGTCGAGCGCCTGCGGACACCACCGCGAGGGGTGTCGCACTGAGCGCACAGTGGTTCGGTCGCCTGTAGCGTGCCATACGATTCCGCCCGCTTGCAGACAACCCTGACGCAGGGTTCTGTGAAGATCCGAAAATTGAAGGACAATATGCTGATATGCCCGATTTGGCGTTAGCAGGTAGTTACCTTGACTGCCCGTCAGCAACGACCTCGACGGCCGGGATCAGACGGCGCAACAGGGCCACGTCCAGCAGTTCCAGGGACGCCAGCACGGTCCGGCCGGGGGCCGGTCCGATGGGTGTGACGGACGGCACAACGACCATCCGGCAGCCGGCAGCCTCCCCCGAGGCCACACCGGTCGGGGAGTCCTCCACCACCACGCAGCGGGCCGGGTCGACCCCGAGCCGGGCGGCGGCGACCAGATACGGGTCCGGGTGCGGCTTGGTGCGCTCCACCTCGTCCCCGGCCACCGAGAAGGCGAAATGCTCCGGGCCCAGCGTCCGCAGCACCAGGTCGATGATCCGCCGGTGCGAGGCGGACACCAGCACCGTCGGCACGCCCTCGGCCGCCAGCTCCTTGAGCAGCGCCAGCGCGCCGGGGCGGACCGGGACGCCCCGGCCGACCAGTTCGGCGAAGCGCTCGTTGATCATCGGGCCGAACTCCTCGGCCGTCAGCGCGGCCCCGGTCACCGCGAGCAGGTGCGCCACCACCCGGCTCATCGGCCCGCCGACCACCACCTGCCGCTCCGCCGGGTCCAGCGGGTGGCCCAGCTCGGCGAGCAGCCCGGACTCGGCCTCCCACCAGAAGTCCTCGGTGTCGACCAGCGTGCCGTCCAGGTCCAGCAGCACGGCCTGCAGACCGGTGGATTCGCGGTCGAGGGACGGCGCGGTGGCGAAGGTGGTCACGTGCACACAACTTTCCTGGACGGGGCAGACCAGCATAAGCGTGCCCCGCCCAGGATTACCGCAGGTTAACGCGCGTTGAAGTACTTGGCGTCGGGGTGGTGGATGACGATGGCGTCGGTGGACTGCTCCGGGTGCAGTTGGAACTCCTCGGAGAGCTGGACCCCGATCCGCTCGGGCCGGAGCAGGTCGGCGATCTTGGCCCGGTCCTCCAGCTCGGGGCAGGCCCCGTAGCCCAGCGAGAACCGCGCGCCCCGGTACTTCAGGGCGAACATCTCCTTCATCTCCTTGGGGTCCTCCCCGGAGAAGCCCAGCTCGGCGCGGACCCGGGCGTGCCAGTACTCCGCCAGCGCCTCGGCCAGCTGCACCGACAGGCCGTGCAGCTCCAGGTAGTCGCGGTAGGAGTTGCTCGCGAACAGCTCCTTGGTCGCCCCGCCGATCCGGTTGCCCATGGTCACGATCTGCAGCGCCACCACGTCCTTCTCCCCCGACTCCTCGGGACGGAAGAAGTCCGCCAAACACAGCCGGCGGCCGCGGCGCTGGCGCGGGAAGGTGAACCGGGTCCGCTCCCCGCCGTCCTCACCCAGCAGCACCAGGCTGTTGCCCTGGGCGACGGCCGGGTAGTAGCCGTAGACCACGGCCGCCTCCAGCAGGCCCTCGGTCTGCAGCCGGTCCATCCACATCCGCAGCCGCGGCCGCCCCTCGCTCTCCACCAGCTCCTCGTACGACGGGCCGCCCGCGCGGGCGGCCTTCAGCCCCCACTGGCCCTTGAACAGCGCGTCCTCGTCCAGCCAGGAGGCGTAGTCGCCGAACCCGATGCCCTTGACCACCCGGTCCCCCCAGAACGGCGGCGAGGGCACCTGGTTGTCGGTGGCCACCTCGGAGCGGGTGGTGCTCTCGGCCGGCTCCTCGACCTCGACCCTGGCGTGCCGGCGCTGCTTCAGCTCCGGCAGGACCGCGCCGGGCACCCCGCGCTTGACCCCGATCAGGGCGTCCATCAGCCGCAGGCCCTCGAACGCGTCACGCGCGTAGCGGACCTCGCCCTGGTAGATCTCGTGCAGGTCCTGCTCGACATAGGCCCGGGTCAAAGCGGCGCCGCCGAGCATCACCGGGAAGTCGGCCGCCATCCCGCGCTGGTTCAGCTCCTGCAGGTTCTCCTTCATGATCACCGTGGACTTCACCAGCAGCCCCGACATCCCGATCACATCCGCACGGTGCTCCTGCGCAGCCTCCAGGATCGCCGAGACCGGCTGCTTGATCCCCAGGTTCACCACCGTGTAGCCGTTGTTCGTCAGAATGATGTCGACCAGGTTCTTGCCGATGTCATGGACGTCGCCCTTGACCGTGGCCAGCACGATGGTGCCCTTGCCCTGGTCGTCCGACTTCTCCATGTGCGGCTCCAGATACGCCACCGCACCCTTCATCACCTCAGCGGACTGCAGCACGAACGGCAACTGCATCTGACCCGAACCGAACAACTCACCGACCGTCTTCATGCCCTCCAACAGCACCTTGTTGACGATCTCCAACGCCGGCATCACACCCAGCGCCTCGTCCAGATCCGCCTCCAGGCCCTTGCGCTCACCGTCCACGATCCGCCGCTGCAACCGCTCCTCCAACGGCAGCGCCGCCAACTCCTCGGCCTTGCCCGCCCGCACGGATGCAGCACTGACGCCCTCGAACAGCTGCAGGAAGCTCTGCAACGGGTCGTAGGCCGGGGTGTCGCCGTTCTCGGGCCGCCGCCGGTCGTAGACCAGGTCCAGGGCGACCCGGCGCTGCTCCTCCGGGATCCGGGCCATCGGCAGGATCTTCGCGGCGTGCACGATCGCCGAGTCCAGCCCCGCCTCCACGCACTCGTTCAGGAACACCGAGTTCAGCACCATCCGGGCCGCCGGATTGAGGCCGAAGGAGATGTTGGACAGGCCCAGCGTGGTCTGCACCGCCGGGTGACGCCGCTTCAGCTCACGGATCGCCTCGATCGTCTCGATGCCGTCCCTGCGCGACTCCTCCTGCCCGGTGCCCAGGGTGAAGGCCAGGCAGTCGACCAGGATCGAGGACTCCTCGATACCGAACCGGGTCCACAGGTCGGCAATCAGCCGCTCGGCCACCTCGACCTTCTTCTCCCGGGTCCGCGCCTGCCCGTCCTCATCGATCGTCAGCGCGATCAGCGCCGCACCGTGCTCCCGCGCCAGCGCCGCGATCCGCCCGTAGCGCGAATCGTCGCCGTCGCCGTCCTCGAAGTTCACCGAGTTCAGCACCGCCCGGCCGCCCAGCATCTCCAGACCGGCCTGCAGCACCTGCGGCTCGGTGGAGTCCAGCACGATCGGCAGGGTCGAGGCGGTCGCCAGCAGCGCCGCCAGCTTCCTCATGTCCTGCACGCCGTCCCGGCCCACGTAGTCCACGCACAGGTCCAGCAGGTGCGCGCCCTCACGGATCTGCTCCCGGGCGATCTCCACACAGCCCTGCCAGTCCGCGGCCAGCATCGCGTCGCGGAACTTGCGCGAGCCGTTGGAGTTGGTGCGCTCACCGATCGCCAGATAGGCGGTGTCCTGACGGAACGGCACCGACTGGTAGAGCGAGGAGGCCGAGGCCTCCGGCCTGGGCTCGCGCCCGGCCACCGGCTGCCCCTGCACCCGCTCGACCACCTGGCGCAGGTGCTCGGGGGTGGTACCGCAGCAGCCGCCGACCAGACCGATGCCGTACTCACGGGTGAACACCTCGTGCGCGTCGGCCAGCTCGACCGGGCTCAGCGGATAGTGCGCCCCGTCCTTCGTCAGCACCGGCAGGCCCGCGTTCGGCATGCAGGACAGGCCCACCCGGGCGTTCTTCGCCAGATAACGCAGATGCTCGCTCATCTCGGCGGGCCCGGTGGCACAGTTCAACCCGACCAGGTCGACCCCCAACGGCTCCAGCGCGGTCAACGCCGCACCGATCTCCGAGCCCAGCAGCATGGTGCCGGTGGTCTCCACGGTCACCTGCACGATCACCGGCAGGTCCACACCCGACTCGCGCAGCGCCTGCTTCGCGCCCAGCGTCGCCGCCTTGGTCTGCAGCAGGTCCTGGCTCGTCTCCACCAGCAGCGCGTCGGCGCCGCCCGCGATCAGACCCGCGGCGTTCAGCCGGAAGCCCTCCTTGAGGTCCGCGTAGGGCAGGTGACCCAGCGACGGCAGCTTGGTGCCGGGGCCGATCGAGCCCAGCACCCAGCGCGGGCGGCCGTCCGCGGCCTCGAACTCGTCGGCGACCCCGCGGGCGATCCTGGCCCCGGCCTCGGCCAGCTCGAAGATCCGCTCGGGGATGTCGTACTCCCCCAGTGCGGAGAGGTTGGTGCCGAAGGTGTTGGTCTCCACGCAGTCGACGCCCACCGCGAAGTACTCCTGGTGCACGCCGCGGACGATGTCCGGGCGGGTCACGTTGAGGATCTCGTTGCAGCCCTCGAGCCCCTGGAAGTCGTCCATGGTCGGGTCCTGGGCCTGCAGCATCGTGCCCATGGCGCCGTCGGCGACCACCACCCTGGTGGCCAGGGCCTCTCGAAGGGCTGTGGCGCGGGATTGCTGGGTGGTCGTCATGCTGCTGGCTCCCTGGGTGCGACGGCTGTCGACGGTGCGCTTGTAGGCGCGATGCCTAGCTTAGAGCGTCCGCCCGGGAACCGATCAGGCCCTGGTCGAGTCCCAGGGAAGGCGAGGGAGGCACGTGCATGAAGTTTCGGCAGTGGCGCCGGTGGTCCCTGCGTCTGGTGAGCGTGCTGCTGCTCGCGGTCATCGGCGCGGTGAGCGGCCTGACCGGCGGGTTCTGGGTGGACTCGCTGGGGAGCCCGCGCGCGGACGCCAGGTCCCGGGGCGGTGACGCGGTGTGGCTGGGCCATGCCTGGGTGGACGGGGAGAAGACCCAGGCCGACGTGGACGCGCTGGCGCGGCAGCTGCAGGGCGGCGGAGTGCGCGACCTGTTCGTGCACACCGGTCCGCTGCGGTTCGACGGCTCGCTGGACCCGACCCTCTACCCGGACGCCGGCTGGGTGATCGGGGCGCTGCACAAGGCGATCCCCGGGGTCAGGGTGCAGGCCTGGCTGGGCCAGGTGCTGGACGACGAGGGCCCCGGGCTGAACCTGGCGGCCTCGACCGACCGGGTCGAGGCCTCGGTCGGGCAGGTCCTGGCCGCCGGGTTCGACGGGGTGCACGTCGACCTGGAACCGGTGCACACCGGCGATCCGCACTTCCTGGACATCCTGGCCAGGGCCCATGCGCTGACCACCGAGCGCGGCGGGGTGCTCTCGGTCTCCGTCCCGCAGACCGAGCCGGTGCCGGGGGCGCACCTGGTCGGGGCGCTGGCAGGCCATCCGAAGTGGTGGTCCGCCGACTATCTCGCCCAGGTGGCCGACCGGGTCGACCAGGTGGCGGTGATGGCCTACGACAGCGGGATGCCGACCCCGAGCCTGTTCACCGGCTACATCGAGCAGCAGACCCGGCTGGCGCAGCAGTCCGTCCCGGCCTCGGTGGACCTGCTGATCGGGCTCCCGGCGTACACCGAGTCGACCATGGGCCACCACGGCTCGGCCGAGACCATGGCCGCCGCGATCCGCGGGGTGCGGCTGGGCGACGAGGGCCGGACCAAGTTCGGCGTCGCGGTGTACGTGGACTTCACCGCCACGGCGGCGGACTGGGCGGCCTACCACCGCGACTGGGCGAGCTGAGAACCCGGCGACGGCATGGTTCGCCGTAGGCTTGGGCACTTACAGTCCGTGGAACTCGCCGTTCCACGGCACGCGTGGAGGGAGGCCCTGGGTGATCGAGCTCGAGGACATGCCCGAGCTCATCGACCCGGTCATGGTGGCCGCGTTCGAGGGCTGGAACGACGCGGGCGACGCTGCGTCGTCCGCGGTGGCACATCTGGACGAGATCTGGGAGGGCAAGATCTTCGCGGCGCTCGACGCGGAGGACTACTACGACTTCCAGGTCAACCGTCCGACCGTGTGGATGGACGAGGGGGTACGCCGGATCACCTGGCCGACGACGAGGCTGTCGGTGGTGCGGGTGACCGAGCCGAAAACGCGCGACATCGTGCTGATCCGGGGATCGAGCCCAGCATGCGCTGGCGGTCGTTCTGCCAGGAACTGCTCGGGTTCGCCCACGAACTCGGCGTGGAGATGGTGGTGATCCTGGGCGCGCTGCTCGGGGACACTCCGCACACCCGCCCGGTTCCGGTCAGCGGGGTCACCTCGGACGGTGATCTGGCGACCACGCTGGATCTGGAGGAGAGCAAGTACGAGGGCCCGACCGGGATCGTCGGGGTGCTCCAGGAGGCCTGCGCGCACGCGGGGATCCCCGCGGTGACCTTCTGGGCGGCGGTACCGCACTATGTGGCGCAGCCGCCGAACCCCAAGGCGACGCTGGCCCTGCTGAACAAGGTCGAGGACCTGCTCGACGTGCGGATCCCGCTGGGTGAGCTGCCGGACGACTCCCGGGCCTGGCAGCTCGGGGTGGACCAGCTCGCCGCCGAGGACAGCGAGGTCGCGGAGTACGTGCAGCAGTTGGAGGAGGCCAAGGACACGGCCGAGCTGCCGGAGGCCTCGGGCGAGGCCATCGCGCGGGAGTTCGAGCGCTATCTCAAGCGCCGGGACAATCAGCCGCCGCGGCACGAGACCGGCCCGGGAAAGGCCAGCGAAGGCGATTCCGGGGACTGACGGGGATCCCACACGCCGGGCGCGGGCCTACGGCCCGCGCCCGCCTGTTCGGGTGAACGGCCGGGCCTGTCCGGCGTGCCCCGGCCTGCCCCTTTGCTGAACTTCCGTTCTATTAAGGTTCAGTGAAGATGGTGTATGAGCTGCTGACACGCCCGTGGTGTGATCTGACCGTTTTTCATACTTTCGACCGTTTGGTCGATCATGAGCTGCTGAGAACACACGAACTACCTGCCGTTCCACTCTCCTCAGCAGGCACATTGTGGGCTTACCGTATGCGTCATGACCTCCCCTCGCGCCTACGACGGAGTTGGCTACTACGCCCCGTCCTTCGCTTCGGACACCCCGATCTACGACAGCCTGGTGGCTGAGCGGGGGGTGCCACAGATCGCCCCGATCAATGTGCCGTCGGCCCTGCCGCCGGCCTACGACCCCGGCTTCCGCTACGACCCGGGCTACAGCAGCGCGCCGGCCATGCCGGTGCAGCGACTGGCGCTGGGCCCCGGCCCGAGCAGCCCGAACTACGGCCAGCCGCAGCAGCCGCAGTACGCCCAGTACACGCCGCCGGCCTTCCCGCAGTCGTTCCCCCAGGCGTTCCCGCAGCAGGCCGCCGTGCCGCCGCAGCGCTACCCGGAGCAGTACGGGACGCCGCCGCAGCCCAACCCGGCGTACCAGCGCCCGGTGGCGCCCGTCGCGCCGCTGCGCCCGGTGCAGTACCAGGAGCAGTACCCGCCGCAGCAGCAGCGGGGTGGCTACCAGGGGTTCTAAGTCTGCTTGGGACCACTCGGGGGGAAGTCGAGCAGGTCATCGGGGCCGGTCAGCCATGTGCTGACCGGCCCCTGCTTATTGCCTGATTCATTGATCGGGTCATTGATCGGATCAATGACCGGAATTATTTTCCGGTGAAACGACTGGCACCATGGGCGCATGCTGCTCGTCGACCTGCGCGTCCATCCGGTGAAGTCCCTGGCCCCCGTCCCGCTGACCAGGGTCCAGGTCGAGCCCTGGGGCCTGGCGGGCGACCGGCGCTGGATGCTGGTGGACGCCAACGGGAAGATGGTGTCCCAGCGGGAGGATCCGCGGCTGGGCCAGATCGGCGCCGTCATCCCGGTGCCCGGCACCCTGTCCGTCACCGCGCCCGGCGCGGGCACCCTCACCGTGGACGAGCCGCACGGCGGCCCGCTGCTGCCGGTGACCCTGTTCGGCCTCGCCTTCGAGATCGTGGACGCCGGGGACGAGGCCGCGGCCTGGTTCAGCGCGGTGCTCGGCACCGAGCTGCGGCTGGCCTTCCAGGACAAGGCCGAGCGGCGGCCGATGAAGGTGGCCACCAGCCTCGCCGACGGCTATCCGCTGCTGCTCACCTCGACCGCCTCACTCGCGGCGCTGAACGCGCTGATCGCGGCGGACCACCCGGACGACCCGGTCAAGGGGGCGCCGCTGCCGATGGGCCGGTTCCGCAGCAACTTCGTGGTGGAGGGCGCCGAGGCCTGGGCCGAGACCGGCTGGAAGCGGATCCGGGTGGGCGGCACCGAGTTCCGGGTCGACCAGCAGTGCGGACGCTGCGTGATCACCACCCTGGACCCGGCGACCGGCGCCAGACGCGGCCCCGAGCCGCTGCGGGCGCTGGCCCGGCACCGCAGGTTCGGGGACGACCTGGCCTTCGGGATGCAGATGACCCCGGTCGGCCCGCTGGGCGAGGTACGGGTCGGCGACCGGGTCACCGTGCTGGAGTCCGGGCCTGTCCCCCAGCCTCGATCCGGGCCGGTCCCCGGGTCCGAGTGACAGGGTCGAGTGACAGGGTCGGGTGAGGGGTCGAGTGACGGGAGGGCCCGATGGCTCGTTGGGAAGGGAGAGGCGCGCGGGCGGGTGCCGCAGGCAGTAGCGTGGGCGGGGCAGCACAAGGAAGCTGGGGGCAGCGAATCACCATGGGAGCAGGCGTGGTTAGGGTGACGCTGGACGGAGCTTCCCGATGGCGGCGGCGCTCCGGCGAGTACACGACGATGACCGAGGCGCTGGCGGCGGCCGAGCCCGGGGACACGGTGACCATAGGTCCCGGGGTGTTCCGGGAGAACGTGGTCCTCGACAAGCAGCTGACGGTCCGGGCCGGGGAAGGCCCGGGAACCGTGCGGATCGAGCCGGCCACCGGCACCGCGCTGACCCTGCTGGCCCCGGCCACGGTCGAGGGGCTGGTGCTGGAGAGCCAGGACGGCTCCGCCCCGGCCGTGCTGATCGATGCCGGCGCCACCGCCGGAGAGCTGACCGACTGCCGGATCGTCACCAGGTCCTCGGTGGGCATCGAGGTGCGCGGCGGCACGGGACCCTTCGCGGTCCGCCGCTGCACCGTCGACAACCCCGGCGGCCTGGGCATCCGGGTCGCCGACGGCTCGGCCGCGCTGTTCGAGGAGTGCGAGGTGATCGCCGCAGGACAGACCGGGGTGGTGGTCCGCAGCGGGGCCACCGCGCGGCTGGAGCGCTGCCGGGTGCACCACGCCACCGGCGCCGGGCTGGTGCTGACCGGCGAGGGCAGCGCGGTGGACGCGGTCGGCTGCGAGTTCTACGAGATCAACGGCAACGGCATCCAGGCCGAGGACCGCTCCCACGGTCGGCTGACCGACTGCGCGGTGCACCGGGTGACCGACAACGGCCTCGCCCTGGACAGCGAGGCCCGGCTGGAACTGGTCGGCAGCCGGATCCACGACGTCCCGGAGAACGGCGCCGACCTGCGCGGACGCTCCACCCTGCTGCTGGAGCGGACCATGCTGCGCTCCTTCGGCAAGAACGGCCTGTCGGTCTGGGACGCGGGCTCGGCCGCCGAGGCGGTCGACTGCGAGATCCGCGACAGCACCGGTGACTACCCCGCCGTCTGGGTGATCGACGGCGCCCTGGTGAAGCTCACCGACTGCAGGATCCACGACGTCCCGGACGCCCTCTTCGTGCTGGACCGGGGTTCGGCGGCGGAGGCCGTCGGCTGCTCCTTCACCCAGGTCAGGAAGACCGCGGTGTCGGTGAGCGGCGGCGCGTCGCTGCGGATGGACCGGGGCCGGATCCAGGACGCCAACGTCGGCCTGTGGTTCCGCGACCACGACAGCGGCGGCCTGCTCACCGGCTGCGAGATCGCCGACGTGGCGACCGGGGCGATCGTCACCAAGGGCGCCGACCCGGTGCTCCGCGAGTGCGGGGTGCGCGGCAGCAGCGAGGCCGCGTTCTACGTCTCGACCAGCGGCCGCGGCACCTTCGAGGACTGCACCGCGACCCAGGGGAAGGGCTTCGGCTTCCATGTGATCGACGGCTGCCGGACCGTGCTGACCCGCTGCCGGGCCGAGCAGAACGCCCGCGGCGGCTTTGAGTTCTCCGAGCCGGGACCGGTAGTCGACAGCTGCGTCTCCGACGATGTGAAGCACCCGGTGCCCGCCCCCGCCGCCGAGCCGGTCCGGGCCACCAGCTCCACCGCCTCGGCCTGGCGCGACGCCGTCCCGGCGCAGGCCGGCGCTTCGGCCGCCGCCGGAGCCGGGGCCGCCGTCCCGCCGCGGGTGCCGGAGCCGCGCTCGGCGACGATCGCGCCGCTGCCCGACTGCCGTCCGGCCGAGGAGTCGCTGGCCGAGCTGGACTCGCTGATCGGCCTGGACACGGTGAAGCAGGAGGTCCGCACTCTGATCGACCTGATCTCGGTGGGCCGCAGGCGGCAGCAGGCCGGGCTGAAGGCCCCTCGCTGCGCCGTCACCTGGTCTTCACCGGCTCCCCCGGCACCGGCAAGACCACGGTGGCCCGACTCTACGGCGAGATCCTGGCGGCGCTGGGCGTGCTCCAGCGCGGCCACCTGGTCGAGGTGGCCCGGCTCGACCTGGTCGGCGAGCACGTCGGCTCGACCGCGCAGCGCACCTCCGAGGTGTTCCAGCGCTCGCTGGGCGGGGTGCTGTTCATCGACGAGGCCTACGCCCTGGCCCCGGAGGACGGCGGCCGGGACTTCGGCCGGGAGGCCATCGACACCCTGGTCAAGCTGATGGAGGACCACCGCGACGAGGTGGTGGTCATCGTGGCCGGCTACACCGCCGAGATGGAGCGCTTCCTCGCCTCCAACCCCGGCGTGGCCTCCCGCTTCTCACGCACCGTCACCTTCGCCGACTACTCCGCGCCCGAGCTGCTGGAGATCACCAGGCGGCAGGCCCAGGAGCACGAGTACGAGCTGGCCGACGACACCGCGGCGGCCCTGCTGGAGCACTACGAGGTGCTCCCCCGTGGGCCCTCCTTCGGCAACGGCCGCACCGCCCGCCAGGTCTTCGAGACCATGATCGAGCGGCACGCGGTGCGGCTGGCACAGGTCGCCGACCTGACCACGGAGCAGCTGCAGTTGCTCATCCCGGAGGACCTCCCGGTCCGCGCGGGCACGGTCGGCGCGGGCACGGTCAGGCCGACGCGGTCGGCGCCGACCCGGCCGTCAGAGCTGACCCAACAGGACGTCTCGCTCAGCGATGAAGCGCGGGTCGGCCCGGTAGTCGGAGTGGGCGTAGATCGGGACCGGCAGCGGGTGCTGCTCGTCCCGGTCGTAGACCAGCGGGTCGGTCAGCGCCGGGGCGTCCACCGGCTGCTCGCCGGGCGGCACCGCCACCCGGACCGGACCGCCGATCGGGTCGGTGACCCGGAACAGATTGCGCCAGTACGGGGCGTCCTGGTGCAGCCGGACCAGGTCGTCAGGACCCATGAAGCCCGGGAAGAAGCGCCCGTAGAGGCGGCGCAGCGGGCAGCCGTAGGTGAGCAGGGCGACCCTGGCCCTGGTCTCGGCGTCGAGCTGCCAGACCGCGGCGGCGGCGAGCACGGTGCCCTGGGAGTGCCCGGAGAGCACCAGCCGCCGCTCCGGGTCCTGGTGCAGCCAGGTGCGGATCCGCCAGTGCAGGTCGGGGACGGCGCGCTCGGCGTAGCAGGGGGGCGCGAACGGGTGCGCGGCGCGCGGCCAGAAGGTGCCGATGTCCCAGAACACGCCGACCGTGCGCCGGGTGGCGATCTGCTGGTAGGCGGCCCGGCCGACCGCCACCAGCGCCAGCACGAACATGCCGACCAGCCAGCCGCCGACCGACTGCAGCGTGGTCGCGGCATAGCCGATCAGGGTAGGTCCGCCGTCGGCGGCGAGGGCCGGGGTACGGCCGCTGACCAGCGCCCCGACCACCGCGCCCAGGGCCAGCAGGAAGGCCAGCGCGGCGATGGCCCCGATCAGCAGCGGTGCGCCATCGGTCAGCCCGGCCTTGGCCAGGGCTCCGGCGATCTGCCCGGTCCTGGTCGGCGAGCTGTGCTCGCCGGTCCGGTAGGCGGCGTTCACCTGGGCCCTGAAGGCCCGCTTCTGACGCACCATCCGCAGCGCGATCACGAGCAGCGGCAGCAGGAGCAGCGCGGCCAGCACCGGGATCCCGCTGCTGTGCCAGATCAGCAGCAGCGGTGGTCCGGGCAGGGTGACCCCGAGGGTGCCCTTGCCCATCAGCCACTGCGCGGCCCAGACCGTGGCGCCGGCCGTGAACAGATTGCCGAGGCCGATGCCGAGCATCGCGGTGGCCGGCCCGGCCAGACCGAGCAGCGCAGGGCCGTCCGGGCCGCCGAAGGCGGTGTCGGCGGGGGCTTCGCTGTTGGCGTTGTCGCCGCTCTCGCCGTTGGCGTGGCGGGGGCCGGGGATGACCACCGGGGTTTCCGCGACCTTGGCAGGCTCGCCCCTGCCCTTCGCCCGCAGCAGCAGCGAGGCGACCACGAGCAGCAGCACCAGGGCGAGCTGCAGCAGGCAGAGCACGGTGAAGACGCCGCCCGCGCCGGGCAGCCGGCCGCTGGACTGCCAGCCGGGCCGGGCCCAGCCCGCGTACACCGCGACCAGGACCAGCAGGGCCAGCGAGGCCCAGTGCAGGCCGCGCAGGACCAGCGAGTCGGGGCGGTTGTCCTGCGTGGTCTCCCGGCGGCTGCTGCGGGCGAGGGCGGAGACCACCCCCGCGGCGAGGACGGCGACCGCGCCGACCAGGATCCAGCCCAGGACCGCGAGCGTGCCGCCGGCCGAGCGGTCGTGGCGCAGGGCGGGCAGCAGCACCGCCAGGGCGATGGTGAGCATCCCGACCGCGACATGGATCATCCGCAGCCGGCGCACCAGCCGCATCCCGTACCAGAAGCCGGGCATCTCCATCGGCGCCACGTCCTCCCTGCGGCTGTCCGGGGAGTCGGCGGGCCGCTGGGCCTCGTAGCTGGTCCAGGTGAGGTGGGAGAGCCACCAGAGCACGCCGACCAGGGCCAGCGGGACCACGGCGGCGAGGGCCAGCCGGCGTCCCGGCTCGCTCCACCACTCGCCCCTGGCGGCGGAGAGGAAGCCCAGCCAGCTGTGGTGCGCCGCACAGGCCGCGGTGCCCGCGCACTGCCAGGCGGTGAGGTCGAGCGCGGCCTCGCAGGCGGCGGCGGTGAGCAGCACGGTCAGGCTGGCGGCGACGACCCGCACCACGATGTCGTAGAGGCCCTGGGCGCGGGCGGTGCGCGGGGCCGCCGGACGCATCCAGTGAGCGAGGTTCGCGAACATGAAGGGGAGCAGCAGCAGCCACAGCGCCCGGCCGGCCGAGCCCGAGGTCAGCCCGGCCCAGGAGTACGCCTCCTCGACCGCGCCGTCCCGGTGGTCCTCGGGGTGCTGCTCGGCGTCGCGGTCGGGCCAGCGACGATAGGTTCCGGCCACGGCGTCACCGGTGAGCTGGACCAGGTGCGGATCGGCCAGCATGTCCTGTGGGGTGGTCCCGCCGACGCCGTGGACCAGCAGTTCCAGGGCCAGGGCCGGTCCCGCCCCCGGCGCCTCGGCCGCTGTGCCGCTGCTCTGCTTCTGCTGCATGCCCGTCCCCCTGTGCTCGACCCGCTGCTCGACGCCCCGCCGGCCCCGCCGTTGCTGCTAGCGCTATCCGCACCAGTACCCGCGCAGGGACCGGCGCACCGGCAACGGAGGCATGCTCTCGCGTTCCCGGCCGGTGCGCAGCCGGATCCACATGGTCCGGGTGGTGGCGGCGTGCGAGGATGGCCCCCGAAGCAGCGGCGTGGAAAGGCAGCACACGGGTGGCCGAGAACAGCAATCTCCTGGCGGAGCAGCGGCGTGCCCTGATCCTGGACGAAGTACGGCGGCGCGGCGGCGTGCGCGTCAATGAGCTGACCCGGCGGCTGAACGTCTCCGACATGACGGTCCGTCGGGATCTGGACGCGCTGGCCAGGCAGGGCATGGTGGAGAAGGTGCACGGCGGGGCCGTGCCGGTGCTGGAGGCCAGCACCCATGAGCCGGGCTTCGAGGCGAAGTCGGCGCTGGAGCTGACCGCCAAGGAGGACATCGCCAGGGAGGCCGCCCGGCTGGTCACCCCCGGCAGCGCGCTGGCCCTCTCCGGCGGCACCACCACCTACGCCCTGGCGCACCATCTGCTGCAGGTCGAGGGCCTGACCATCGTGACCAACTCGGTCCGGGTCGCCGACGTCTTCGAGAACGCGCTGCGGCACGGCACGGCCCCGGCCCAGGCGGCCACGGTGGTGCTGACCGGCGGGGTGCGCACCCCCTCCGACTCGCTGGTGGGGCCGATCGCGGACCGGGCGATCCGCTCGCTGCACTTCGACCTGCTGTTCCTGGGCTCGCACGGCATCTCGCTGGAGGCCGGACTGTCCACCCCGAACCTGGCCGAGGCCGAGACCAACCGCAGCTTCGTCGCCTCCGCGCGGCGGGTGGTGGCGGTCGCCGACCACACCAAGTGGGGCACCGTCGGCCTGTCCACCTTCGCCTCGCTCAACGAGGTCGACACCCTGGTCACCGATGTCGGCCTGCCGCTGGAGATCCGCTCGGCGGTATCGGAGCAGGTCCGCGAGGTCATCATCGCCGGGACCGTGCCGGGGCCCCCTCTGTCCGACTGACAGTCCCTCAACTAGACTGCACCCCTTTACTGTTAACCGTTGCTGCTAACCATTGCTGTGAACCATTGCGACGACCGTGCACGGGGTGCCCATGGCGAAGCGACTGCGTCCGGTGACCGCTGAGTTCCTGGAGCGGGCGCCGACCCGACTGGTCTTTGTGTCCCAGCTCCGGGCCAAGCCGAGCGAGGTGTTCCGGGAGCTCACCGCGGACCCCTCCACCTGGCCGCTCTGGTTCACCGCGCTGCGCTCGGCCGCCTACACCGGGCCGCCCCCGCACGGGGTGGGGGCAGGACGGGCGGTGACCCTGCGCGGGGGCGCGCGCTTCGTGGAGAGCGTCGTCGTCTGGGACGAGCCGGACCGCTTCGTCTACCGGGTGGAGCAGACCACCATCCCCGGGGTGCTGGCCTGGATGGAGGAGTGGCTGCTCGCCCCCTCCCCCGACGGCGGCACCGTGCTGCGGTTCACCATCGCGATCGACGCCGCGCTGACCGTCCGCGCCGCGGCCCGGCTGTCCCGCCCGGGCATCGCCCGCTCCGTCCGCACCGCCGTCACCCGACTCGACTCCCGCTGCGCGGGGACCGGCTGAGGGCTCCGGGTCGGTCGCTGTGCAGGGGTCGGTCGCGGCGTGGGGTCGGTCGCGGCGCGGGGCTCAGGCGGTGCGGCGGCGGAGGGTGGCTGCGCCGAGGGCCAGGGCCAGCAGGACGCAGCCGACGACGACTCCGAGGTCGACCAGGACCGGGCCGCTGACGCCGGAGTCGCCGGTGAGCCTGTTCATGGCGTCCACCGCGTAGGACATCGGGAGCACGTCGGAGACGGCGTGCAGGAAGCCGCTCATGGAGTCCCGGGGCGCGAACAGCCCGCACAGCAGCAGTTGCGGGAACAGGAAGGCCGGGAGGAACTGCACCGCCTGGAACTCGGTGGCGGCGAAGGCCGAGAGGAACAGGCCGAGGGCGGTGCCGAGCAGGCCGTCCGCGAGCGCCACGGTGAACAGCAGCCAGGAGGGCCCGGCGATGTGCAGGCCGAGCAGCCCGATGGTGAGGCCGAACACCGCGGCGGCCTGGACCAGCGCGACCAGGCCGAAGGCGAGGGCGTAGCCGAGCAGCAGGTCGGCCTTGGCCAGCGGCATGGTGAGCAGCCGCTCCAGGGTGCCACTGGTGCGCTCGCGCAGGGTCGCGACGGAGGCGACCAGGAACATCACGATCATCGGGAAGATCCCCAGCAGCGGCGCCCCGATCCGGTCGAACACCTGAGGCTCGCCGTCGAAGACGTACTTGAGCAGGACCAGCAGGACGCAGGGGACGACCAGCAGCAGGGCCAGCGTGCGGGGATCGTGGCGTAGCTGGGCGAGGACCCGGCGGGCGGTGGCGAGGGTGCGGCGCAGGCTCATCGGGCGGTCCCGTCGTTGTCGGCGTTCGCGCCGACGAGCTGCAGGAAGGCCGCCTCGACGTCGCTGGTCCCGGTGGCGGCGAGCAGCGCCGCGGGCGTGTCGTCGGCGAGCAGCCGGCCCTCGCGCATCAGCAGCAGCCGGGTGCAGCGGGTGGCCTCGTCCATGACGTGACTGCTGATCAGCAGGGTGGTGCCGGTCGCGGCGAGCTGGTGGAAGAGGTCCCACAGGTCGCGCCGCAGCACCGGGTCCAGGCCGACCGTGGGCTCGTCCAGGATCAGCAGTTCCGGCGCGCCGAGCAGCGCTGCCGCGAGCGAGACCCGGGCCCGCTGGCCGCCGGAGAGGCTGCCGACCGCCTGGTCGATCCGGTCGCCGAGACCGACCTGCTCGGCCACCCGGGCCGGATCGGTCCTGGGCGCGCCGAGGATGTCGGCGAAGTAGCGGAGGTTCTCACCGACGGTGAGGTCGGTGTAGACGGAGGGGGCCTGGGTGACATAGCCGACCCGCGAGCGCAGGCCGGCCCGGCCGGCGGGTTCGCCGAGGACGGTGACCGTGCCGGCCGAGATCCGCTGCACCCCGACCACGGAGCGGAGCAGGGTGGTCTTGCCGCAGCCGCTGGGACCGAGCAGGCCGGTGACGGAGCCGGCCGGGACGTCGAGGTCCAGCTCGTGCAGGACGGTGCGGCCGCCGCGGACCACGCGCAGGCCGTGCACCGAGACGGCGGGCTGGTGGCCCGCCTTAGAATTCATCATGTGATGAGTTTCAGGGGGCGCGGATGCCGCTGTCAAGGATCGGAGGGTATGGGGCCGGGCTGTCGCGCGGGGCTTTCAGTCGCCGATCAGATACCGCTGGAGGGTGGGGGCCAGCAGCGGGACCAGTTCCTCCGCCGAGGCGGAGGCGACCGGCTCCACCGCGATCACATAGCGGGCCATCGCCAGCCCGATGAGCTGGGAGATCGCCAGCTCCACCCGGAGCTCCGGCTGCGGCAGGTCCAGGCCCTCGGCGATCCGTCCGACCAGTTCTCGGAGCACGAAGCCCCGGAGCATCGCCGCGATCTCCTCGCTGCCGGCCGCGCCGCGCAGCACCGCGAGCAGGCGGTCGCGGACGCCCTGGTCGTCCCAGAGGGTCAGCGCGAAGCGGGCGATCCGCTCGCCGGTGCCGCTCCGCTCCCCGCGACGATCTGCTCGGCCACGGTCCTGGGGTCCAGCGGAAAGTCGATCACCGCCAGGAACAGCCGGTCCTTGCTGCCGAAGTAGTGGTGCAGCAGGGCCGGGTCCACCCCGGCCACCCGGGCGATGCCGCGCATGCTGGCCTTCTCGTAGCCGTGCGCCGCGAACTCCGCCCGGGCCGCCGCCAGTACCGCGCCGCGGGTGTCCGCGCCGCCCGGGCGGCGGCCGACCTTGCGGGCCGTCGTGGGTGGGGACTGTTGAGGCTGGGGCTCTGGTGCGGCGGAGGCGGGGGCTGGGGTCACCCCGCCATTATCCGGTCCAGGCGCCGGTGGCCAGGAAGCGCTCGATGACGGCGGCGGCGGGGGCGATGTCCAGGCCCTGGGCGGCGAGCCAGTCGTCGGAGTAGTACTTGTCGAGGTAGCGGTCGCCAGGGTCGCAGATCAGGCCGACCACGCTGCCGTGCTCGCCGGCGGCCAGCATCTCAGAGATGATCTTGAAGGCGCTCCACAGCCCGGTCCCGGTGGAACCGCCGGGCTTGCGGCCCATCACCGCGGCCAGCGCGCGGAGCGAGGCGATCGAGGCGGCGTCCGGGACCTTCATCATCCGGTCGATCGCGCCGGGGATGAAGCTGGGCTCCATCCTGGGCCGTCCGATGCCCTCGATCCTGGAGCCCTTGTCGCAGGTGACCGCGCTGTCGCCGGTGACCCAGCCGTCAAAGAAACAGGAGTTCTCCGGGTCCGCGACACAGATCCTGGTGTCGACCTGGGTGTAGTGGACGTAGCGGGCCAGCGTGGCCGAGGTGCCGCCGGTGCCGGCCGTGGCGACGATCCAGGTCGGAACGGGGAAGCGCTCCAGCCGGAGTTGAGCGTAGATCGACTCGGCGATGTTGTTGTTGCCGCGCCAGTCGGTAGCCCGCTCGGCGTAGGTGAACTGGTCCATGTAGTGCCCGCCGGCCTCCTCGGCGAGCCGGGCCGACTCCGCGTACAGCGTCCGGGTGTCGTCGACCAGGTGGCAGCTGCCGCCCTGGGCCTCGATCAGACTGATCTTCTCGCAGCTGGTGGTGCGCGGCATGACCGCGACGAAAGGGACGCCGATGAGTTTCGCGAAGTACGCCTCGGAGACGGCGGTCGACCCGCTGGACGCCTCCACCACCGGCCGGCCCGGCCGCACCCAGCCGTTGCACAGCGCGTAGAGGAACAGCGAACGGGCCAGCCGGTGCTTCAGGCTGCCGGTCGGATGGGTGGACTCGTCCTTGAGGTACAGGTCGATGCCCCACTCCTCCGGGAGCGGAAAGCGCAGCAGATGGGTGTCGGCGGAGCGATTGGCGTCCGCCTGGACCTTTCGCACCGCTTCTTTCAGCCACATCCGGTAGTCGGCGTCACTGCGGTCCACATCGATGGTTCTCATGGCTACTTTCCGCCGCATTCCTGTATTTCCTCGCCAAACCTGCGTCTCGGCGCATCGTAACCGCCCTCCATTCCCCATAAATCTTTGGAATATGCCATACGGCGGCGCATGTTCCGCAACCCAACGTGCCCGGACGGTTACGCTCCGGCGGTCGAACGTGCAGCATGGACCCGGATCGCCCACGCGTTGCGCAAGTGCCGCGTCGGGGTGACCCTGTAGATATCTCGGAACGTAGCCACGTGGTAACTCTGCGCAGTTTCCAGAGCAGGCGCGGAGTCGGTCTCCAGCGAAGGCGGAGGAGTCGACGCGTGAATGAGTCGGACCGTCACTACGAATTGCACCTCACCGCGGAACCCCGGCGACTGACCGTGGTCCGCCGAATCGTCGCCGCGCATCTGCGGCACTGGAATCTCGCCGAACTGGTCGACCTGACCGTCCTCGGCGTCACCGAACTGCTCGCCAACGTGCATCGTCACGTCGGCCCGGGCACGGACTGCGTGCTGCGACTGACCTGTTCCGACGGGTCGCTCCGCTGCGAGGTCCATGACAGCGGGACGACGCTCCCCCGGCTGCTGCAGCCGGGGGAGGACGAGATCAGCGGTCGCGGGCTCGCGCTCGTCGCCGCGGTCAGCAAGGAGTGGGGCGCGGAGGCCGTCGAGGACGGCGGCAAGGTGGTGTGGTTCGCCTTGCAGGCTGATCCCGTGTTCGCCGCGGAGGTCGTTCCGGCCGAGCCCGATGACGACGTGGTCGAGGTCGAGGTCGCTGCGGCGGAGGCCGGGGTCGTTGCGGAGGGGGCTGGGGCTCGGCCGTTGCGGTTGGCCTGGTCGGCGGACCCCGATGAGCCGGCGGATCAGCTCGATGAGTTCGTTTCGGCTGCGGTGTTGAGCAGGTCGTAGCGCTCGCGGTACTCGAGTTCGTCGATCTGGCCCTCCGCGTAGCGGCGGTTGAGGGTGTCGATCGGCGACGGCGCCGGGGCCTGCCGTCCGTAGCCGGCGGCGGCCCAGGGGCCACGGTTGCGCCCCTGGTGCTCGCCGTGGTCCCAGTGCCGGCCGCGGCCGTGGAAGACCACCTTGCGGAGGAACACCGCGACGGCGATCCAGAACAGCGGCACCAGCAGGATCCACGGCCCGGGGCCGCCGTGCCAGCCGTCCGCCAGCAGGGTTGTGTGCATCATGCGCTCCTCGGGTTGTGGTGGGACTTACTGGTGTCGAGAATCCCTCGCGTAGGGCCCTGCGGGCATCGTGCGGGGGCGGGCTTCCGGGCTGCTCCCGTGGGGGTACGGGGCGGGGGGCGGCGGTACTTCCGATGCGCGCCTCCGGTGCGTGCTTCCGGCCCGCCGAAATGGTGTTGCTGGTTCCGCTTGGCCGGTGGTGGGATGGCTGGAATGGACAACGATGAGGTACGTGCGGTCTTCGACCGCCAGATGCGTGAGGGCCTGCGGCCCGAGAGTCCCGGCGCCCGGGTCGAGCGAGTGGGCGGGGCGGGCGGCAGCGGGGCGGGCGGCAGCGGTGTGGGCGCGGTGGTGCGGCAGGTCGGGTCGGTGGACGACTGGAACGGGGTGGTCTGGTCGGACCTGGACGCCGGCTCCGCCGACGCGGTGATCGCCGAGCAGGCGGCGTACTTCGCCGGGCTGGGGCTCGAAGTGGAGTGGAAGCTCTACGGGCACGACCGGCCGGCCGACCTCGGCGCCCGGTTGCTGGCCGCCGGGTTCGTCCCCGAGCCGCAGGAGACCTTGCTGGTCGCCGAGGTGGCGCGGCAGGCGGCGGAGCCGGTGCTGCTGCCGGAGGGGGTGCGACTGGTGCCGGTGACGGACGCCGAGGGGGTGGATCTGGTGGCGCGGGTGCACACGTTGGCGTTCGAGGAGGACGTCGCTCGGTTCCGCAATCGGCTGCTGGCTCAGCTGACTGGGGACCCTGACCGTGTCGTCGCGGTCGTGGCCATGGCCGGGGACGAGCCGGTGTGCGCGGCTCGGATGGAACTGCATACCGGGACTGATTTCGCCAGCCTGTGGGGCGGTGGGACCGCGCCCGGCTGGCGCGGCAAAGGGATCTACCGGGCGTTGATCGCCCATCGGGCCCGGATCGCGGCCGAGCGCGGGTATCGGTATCTGCAGGTCGACGCCTCCGATCAGAGTCGGCCGATTCTGGAGCGGTTGGGGTTCGCGGTGCTGAGTACGACTACTCCGTATCTGCGTGGAGCGGATGCTACCGAGAGGTGAGTGCGGCGAGGGGGTCGGCGAGGACCGGGGCCCAGGCGAGTTCGGCGGCGCCGGCCAGTTCGGAGCGGTCCAGTTCGGCGGCGGCGATCGGGATCCGGCCGCTGCGGCCCCAGTAGGAGCGCTCGGCGACGACCCGGGTCAGTCGGTCCGGGACCGCGGCGAGCAGGGAGCTGTGGAACGCGCCGAGGACCACCCGGTCCGGGTTGAGGATGTTGATCACGGCGGCGATGCCCAGGCCGAGCCGGTCGGTGACGTGTTCGACCGCGGCCCTGGCCCGGGGGTGTCCGGCGGCGGACTCGGCCAGGACCTCGGCGGCCTGGTCGAGCAGCGGGCGGGCGGGATCGGGTTCGCGCCCGGCGGCGGCGAGCAGCGCGGGCGGGTCGGCCTCCACGTCCAGGCAGCCCCGGTTGCCGCAGGGGCAGCGGCGTCCGTCGGGATCGACGGTGACCTGGCCGACCTCAAGTGCGAGGCCGGCGCTGCCGGTGTGCAGCCTGCCGTCCACCACCAGCGCGCCACCGACCCCGGCGTGGCCGGAGGTCACATAGAGCAGGTGCTTGGCGCCGCGGCCCGCGCCGTGCCGGTGCTCGGCGAGGGCGGCCAGGTTGGCGTCATTGGCGAGGTCGACGGGGATGCGGAGGGCGGCTTTGGCTGCTTCTTGTTCCAGCAGTTCGCCGACCGGCGTGCCAGAGGGCCAGTCCAGGTACATCGCGGCGACGGCGATCCGCTCGGGCAGGGCCACCGGGGTCGGCAGGGCCAGGCCCAGGCCGACGCAGCGGCGCGGGTCGGCGGCGATTCTGCGGGCGGCTTCGGCGACCACGGCGTGTAGGACGCGTTCGGGTGTGGCGGGGCTGGGGAGGGGGAAGTCCTCGGGGCGGTCGAGCACGCCGCCGAGGGTGGCCAGGGCGATGCTGAAGCCGTCGGCGTGGATCTGCGCGGCCAGCACGACCGGGCCTGACGGGTCGACGGCGAGGCGGTGCGAGGGTCTGCCCCTGGTTCCGCCGGCCGGTCTGGCGTCCACCGTGATCAAGCGCAGGGCCTGGAGCTCGCCGGTGATGGCTCCGGCGGTGGCCCGGGTGACGCCGAGGGCGCCGGTGAGCACCGAGCGGGTGGGCGCGGCGCCGGTGTGGACCAGGGCGAGGGCCGGGCCCAGGGCGGCGCGGCCCCGATCGGGACTTGTGTGGGTTGACTGCACGCTTCTATTATGAGTTTGTGCCGCAAATAAACAAAACAGATGTCGGTATGGCTTCTTCTACCGCGGGGGGTGGGTCGATCTCGGCTTGGACCCCGGCACGTTATGCGCTCACCTCGTTCTTCGCGCTGGACGGGTTCCTGTTCGCGGGGTGGGTGGTGCGGATCCCGGCGGTGAAGGCGGATGTGCAGGCCTCGGCCGGGCAGCTGGGGCTGGCACTGCTGTGTGTGTCGGTGGGCGCGGTGGTGGTGATGGGGCCGGTGGGCCGGCTGTGTGTGCGCTACGGGAACCATCCGGTGATCCTGGTTTCGGCCGTGGTGCTGTGCGCGTCGGTGGCGCTGCCGGCCCAGGCGCATTCGGTGGTGGCGCTGGGCGGGGTGCTGCTGTTGTTCGGGGCCGGGTACGGGGCGATGAACGTCGGCATCAACAGCGCGGCGGTCGACCTGGTGGCGTCGATCCGACGGCCCGTCATGCCGGCTTTCCACGCGGCCTACAGCATGGGCGGGTTGGTCGGGGCGAGTCTGGGCGGGCTGCTGGCCGGGGAGTTGACGGCGGCTCAGCATCTGGGGCTGCTGGCGGTGTTCGGGCTGGTGGTGACGGCGGTGACAGGGGTGCCGCTGATGCGGCATCGGGTGGGGCCTGCGGAGCAGCCTGTGGCGGGGGACGTGAGGGCGGCCGGGGGCGGGGGCGGGCCCGGGATGCGGGGGGCGGGTTTTCTGGTTGTTCTGTTGGGGCTGGTCGCGTTGTGCGACGCCTATGGGGAAGGGGCGCTCGCCGACTGGGGGACGCTGCATCTGAGTTCGGACCTGCATGCCACGGCTTCGGTCGCGGCGGCGGGGTTCGCCGCGTACTCGTTGGCGATGACCACGGGACGGCTCAGCGGTACCCGGCTGGTGGAGCGGTTCGGGGCCACCCGGGTACTGGTCACCGGGGCCGGGGTCGCCTGCGGGGGGATGCTGGTCACCGCGCTCAGCCCGTGGCTGCCGCTGGCGCTGGGCGGGTTCCTGCTGGTGGGGCTGGGGTTGGCCAACATATTTCCGCTGGCGATCGATCAAGCCGGTGCGATGAGTGGGCCGAAGGGGGTGGCGACCGCGTCGATCCTCGGGTACGGGGGGATGGTGCTGGGACCTCCGATCATCGGGTTCCTGGCGCAGGGGGTGGGGTTGCCGCGGGCGCTGCTCTCGGTGGCGGTGCTGGCGGGGCTGGCGGGGGTCGCTGCGCTGGCGGTGCGGAGGGCTTCGGGGGGTTCTCAGGGTTCCTAGGACTCCTAGGGTTCCTACAGGCCGTCAAGTCCCTTTTAGGGTTCCTACAGGCCGTCAAGTCCCTTTCTTTGCGTCAGCGCCTGGATCAGTCGGCGGTTCGCTTCCTGCGCGGTCATTCCCCAGTCCCACTCGTTCTTGTGGAGCCGGAGGGAGACGACACCGTGCCAGGCCGACCACAGCAGGAGTGCGGAGGCGAAGGGTGCGTCCGGGTCGACGAGCCGGGCGAGTTCCACGATGCGCGCCTGGAGGCGGGGGCCGTGCGCGGCTCTGGTCTCCGGCAGTGCGTCACTGCTCTCGAACAGGAGCTGGTAGGCGCCGGGGTGGGCCATACCCCAGGCGATGTAGGCGTCGCCAGCGACGATTAGGTGATCGGCGGGGTCGTCCGTGGCGTCGAGGGCCGACTCGACCGCTTCGACCAGTGAGGCGTATTCGGTGTCGAGCACGGCGGAGCGCAGGTCCGCTTCGGAGGGGAAGTGCCAGTACACGGCCGAGGGGGCGACGCCGCAGGTCCGGGCGATCGAGCGCAGCGAAGGAACCGCTACCGCTTGGGGCTGCGCCAGCATGGCGATCGCGGCGGCTACGAGTTCGGAGCGTAGGTCGCGGTCGCGGTTGTCTGTCTTGGTCACCGGTTCATTGAACACCTGTTCATGGTAGCGTGCAATGAACAGGTGTTCAGGAAGGTGGTGGCGGCAGCATGCTCAGGCTGATGACGGTGATCAGGAAGCGCCCGGAAGTTTCCACGGAGGACTTCCGTCGATTCATGGAACTGGAGTACGGACCGACGTACGTGGCGCTTCCCCAGGTCAAGGAGTACGTGCAGTACTACCTAACGGACCTCGCGGCGGACGGGGAGGAGGAGCCGATCGACGCGATTGTGCGGATCGGCTTTGAGTCGGAGGAGGGGATGCGCGAGGCCCTCGCGACGGAGGAATTCCAGAAGGCACATGAACGGCGGGGTGCCTATATGCGGGAGACGTCCGTCGGTATTCACTCGGCCGTTCTGGACCGCAGGGTGCAGTTGGTCTAGGGAGCGTAACGGCTCCAGCCGATCCCGCTGTCGGTCCGTCAGATCGACTGGTCGGTCCGGTCGTTCTGCTACGGGGCGAAGCCGGGACCAGTCGTATTCCCATGACCCTTCGTTAGGTGGTGGGGGTTTGGTTGTGGGGGTGTGGGGTGGGAGTTTGGTTTTGGGGGGTGGGGGTGGGGTTTTCTTTGGGGGGGTGGAGGTTCCAGCCGATGAGGGCTACCAGTTCCTCGTGGGTGATGCCTGGCGGGATGGGCTTGGGGGGCGTCGTGCGGATGGGGGGCTGCCAGCCCTCGGTGGGGGTGTAGCGGCGGACGACGCGGGCGGGGGCGCCGGCGACGATGCTGTGGTCCGGGACGGTCCCGCGGACCACCGCGTTGGCGGCGACGACGACGTTTCGGCCCAGGGTGGCGCCCGGGAGGATCACCGCGCCGGTGCCGATCCAGCTGCCGGCGCCGATGGAGACCGCCTCGTTGCGGGGCCACTGCTTGCCGATGGGCAGGTTCGGATCGTCGTAGGAGTGGTTCTCGTCGGTGATGTAGACCCGGGGGCCGGTCCAGACGTCGTCGGCGATGGTGATCGAGTGATGGCCGACGATGTGGCTGTCGCGGCCGATGACGCAGCCGCTGCCGATGGTGATGATCGGGTCGGGGCCGAGGTCGAGGCCGGGGAGGAAGCCTGCGGAGAGGGAGACGCCCTCGCCGATGATGCAGTGGCTGCCCAGGCGGATCCACTGCTCGTTGAAGACCGAGCCGAGGGGGAAGGTGAGGCGGGTGCACTCGCCGAGGGCGCCGAAGCGGTAGCGGCCGGGGCGGGCGGCGCTGACCGCGCCGGTGTCCTGGATCCACTGCCAGCCGCGGTGGACCAGGGTGGTCGTGGCTCGGCGGGTGGTGGCGCGGAGCTTCTCGGCGAGGGTTGGCATGGGTAGACGGTAGCTGGAGGGTTGATCTTTGTGGGAGGTGGGGGTTTGCCTGCGGCGCGGGGCGCTGCGCTGGCCTGGGGTTTGCCTGCGGCGCGGGGCGCTGCGCTGGCCTGGGGTTTGCCTGCGGCGCGGGTTTGTGCGCGGGGGCGGGGGCGGGCCGGGTCGGGGAAGTCGCTCTGGGGCCTGCTGCGAAACGGGTGCTTTTAGTCGAGGTGCCTTTATTTCGCCGATTGCACCCGTTTCTCGCTTTGACGGCCCCTGCCGCGACCACCCCGCCCCGTCCCACCCCCTCCCGTGCGGGGGTGGGGAAAAAGCGGGGTTGAGTTCGCCGTGGCTTCAGCGGGTGAGGGTCGCGTGGAGGGGGCGCCAGGGGGCGGTTGGGCAGTGGTGGTCGAGTTGGGCGCTGTCGACCCAGGCGGCTTCGGTGCATTCGGAGGTGGGGTGGGGGGTGGTTGCCGCGCCTCGGGTGGGGAGGCGCAGGGCGTAGTAGGCCATGAAGGCCTGGGCCGGGTACGTGTAGGTGGGGGGTGGGGGTGCTGCCAGGGTGATTTGCAGGCCGCCTAGGAGGGTGAGGTCCTTTGGGTCCACGGAGAGGCCTGATTCTTCGGCCAGTTCTCGGACGGCGGCGGCCAGGGGTGACTCTCCTGGGTCCAGGTGGCCGCCGGGGATTTCCCAGCCGCGGTTGGGGCGGTTCACGTGGGTGAGGAGGGTGCGGTGGTCGGCGTCCAGGGCGAGGACGAAGGCGGTGGTGACGGAGTAGGCCTCGGGGAGGTGGGGGGTGAGCACCACGTCCATGCGGTGTTGGAGCGGGATCCAGGGGACGGTGAGGGTGGTGAGGACCGTCATTGTTCGGCCCAGAGCGGGGGCCTGCGTTCCAGGAAGGCGAGCATGCCCTCGCGGGCTTCGGTGGAGCCGAAGAGGAGGGCGGACTGGGCCACCATGGATTCGCCGTCGCGTTCGAAGGTGCGGAGGACCTCGGCGGTGACCAGGCGTTTGGTCTCGGCGAGGCCCTGGGGGGACGCCAGGCGGAGGGCGTCCAGGAGGGGGGTGAGGGCCTGGGAGGTGTCTTGGGGGGCTTGGGTGAGCAGGCCGATATGGTGGGCTTCGGCGGCGTCGAAGACCGAGCCGGTGAGGTACCAGCGGGCCGCGCCGCGGGGGTCCAGGCGGGGCAGCAGGGCGAGCGAGATCGCGGCGGGGGCGAGGCCGAGGCGTACCTCGGTGAAGGCGAAGGTCGAGCTGGGGCCGGCCAGGGCCAGGTCGCAGGCGCCGAGCAGGCCCAGGCCGCCGGCCCGGACGTGGCCGTCCACCTGGGCGATGACCGGCTTGGGCAGCTCGATCACGGCGCGCATGACGGCGACCAGGCGGCGGGGGTTGGCCGTGGGGTCTCCGGTGGTGGCCTCGGAGAGGTCCGCGCCGGCGCAGAAGGTGCCGCCGGTGTGGGTCAGTACTACTGCGCGGACGGTGGGGTCTTTCGCGGCCTCGGCGAGGTGTTGCTGCAGTTGGGCGGTGAGGGTGGAGGAGAGGGCGTTGCGGTTGCGTGGGGAGTCCAGGGTGAGGGTGGCAACGGCCCGGTCGACCTGGTAGCGGACAAGTGGGGGCTCCATGGCAGGAGATTATCCCGTCAGCCCAGCCAGCCGGGGCGGACCAGGCCGGACTCGTAGGCGAGGACCACCAGCTGGGCCCGGTCGCGGGCGCCGAGTTTCACCATCGCGCGGCTGACGTGGGTCTTCGCGGTGAGTGGGCTGACGACCAGGCGGCCGGCGATCTCGTGGTTGGACAGGCCGAGGCCGACGAGAGCTACTACTTCGCGTTCACGGTCGGTCAGCGGGGCGAGGGGTGTCGACTGTTCGGGTTGTTTGGAGCGGGTGGCGAACTCGGCGATGAGGCGGGCGGTCACGCCTGGGGAGAGCAGGCCGTCGCCGTTGTGGACCGCGCGGACGGCGCGGACCAGGTCCGCTGGTTCGGTGTCCTTGACCAGGAAGCCGGCGGCGCCGGAGCGCAGGGCTTCGAAGACGTACTCGTCCAGTTCGAAAGTGGTGAGGACTACTACTTTGGTGGCGGCGAGGGTCGGGTCCGAGGAGATCAGGCGGGTGGCGGCGAGGCCGTCCAGGGTGGGCATTCTGATGTCCATCAGGACGACGTCGGGGAGGTGTTCGCGGGCGAGGGCGAGGGCGGCTCGGCCGTCGTCGGCTTCGGCGACCACCTCGATGTCGGGCTGGGCGTCCAGGAGGGAGCGGAAGCCCGCGCGGACCAGGAGTTGGTCGTCGGCGAGGAGGACGCTGATCATCAGGGCTCCTGGAGCGGTAGTTCGGCGTGGACGTGGAAGCCGGTGGCGCTGGGGGCGGCTGTCAGGTTGCCGCCAAGGGCGGCGACGCGTTCGCGCATGCCGGTGAGGCCGCTGCCGGAGCCGCCGGCCCGGGGGCCGCCGGTGGCGGAGAGGGGGCCTGGGTCGCGCAGGTCCAGGGTGAGGGCGTGGGGGGTGTAGTGGATGTCGGCTTCGGCGGTGCGGGCTGAGGAGTGGCGGATGACGTTGGTCAGCGCTTCCTGGACGATGCGGAAGGCGGCCAACTCGATGCCTTGGGGCAGCGGGCGGGGGTGCCGTGGGTGTGGAGGGTGACGGTGAGTCCGGCGGTGCGGGCCTGGGAGATCAGTTCGGGGAGGCGGGCGAGGCCTGGGGCGGGGAGGCGGGGGGCGGTGCTGCCGGGGGTGCGGAGGGTGCCGAGGACTTGGCGGACCTCGCCGAGGGCCTCTTTGCTGGTTTGTTTGATGGTGGTCAGTGCGGTGCGGGCCTGTTCGGGGTCGCCGTCGAGGAGTTCCAGGGCTACGCCCGCTTGGATGTTGATCAGCGAGATGCTGTGGGCGAGGACGTCGTGCAGTTCGCGGGCGATGGTGATGCGCTGCTCGTCGGCGATCCGCTGTTCGCGTTCGGCGCGGGCCTGGCGGCGCTGTTCGCGCTGGTCCGCTTTGTTGCGGATCACTTCGGCCGCGAGGGCGAGGAGCAGTAGCCAGGCTAGGAGGCCGAGGGCCTGCCAGCCGCGGAAGCTGGTGAGGGTGAGGGTGAGGTAGAGGCCGGTGAGGGCCAGCCAGGCGCCTCGGCGGTGGCCGGTGAGGACCGCGGTGACGAAGCCGACGATGACGCTGAGGAAGACCGGGCCGTAGGCGTAGCCGGCTAGCAGGTAGGCCCCGGCGACGGCGGTGGTGCCCAGGCAGACGGGGAGCGGGAAGCGGTTGCGGAGCAGCAGCAGGGCCGGCCCGAGGAGCAGCAGGGCATAGCCGAGCTGGTCCAGCTGGTGCCGGCCCGGCTGCCCGCGTTGGGCGATGTGGGTGCCGCCCAGCTGGATCAGCGCGATGGCGACGACGGCGAGCAGGTGCCGGCCGCGGGCTCTCGGGTGGTCCATTCCTGCACGTTAGGTCATCCGAGCGTGCTTGGGCGTCCGTCGGGTGGGGGCGGTGGGGGTACTCCCTGGGGAGTACTCAGCGGCGGGTGAGGAGGTCCACGGTTTGGCGGCCGAGGCCGTGTTCGCGGGTGAGGCCGGCGAAGGTGGTGTGGCCCTGGACCACGCGGGCGAAGGCCTTCCAGGCCGGGCGCAGGCCCACCGCGGCGACGTGGAACGCCTGGGGGCGGCGTTCGAAGGCGGTCATCAGCTTGCGGCCGGTGCGCATCTCCACGCCCAGGCCTGCCTTGATGGCGAAGCTGTAGTTGAGGGCCTGGCGGCGGACGTCGGTGGGGTCGGCCGCGGCCGCGAGTTTGGCGGCCCACTCCCCCGCGAGCCGTCCGGAGCGCAGGGCGTAGGAGATGCCCTCGCGGGTCCACGGCTCCAGCAGGCCCGCGGCGTCGCCGGCCACCAGGACCCGGCCCTTGGCGAGGGGGGAGTCCTCGGAGCGGCAGCGGGTGAGGTGGCCCGACTCGATCGAGGGGGTGAATCCGGACAGGCCGAGCCTGCGGATGAACTCCTTGAGGTAGGCGCGGGTCTCCGCGCCCTGGCCGCGGGCGGCGATGACGCCGACGGTGAGGCTGTCGCCCTTGGGGAAGACCCAGCCGTAGGAGCCGGGGATCCTGCCGCCCCAGTCCAGCAGGACCCGCCCGGACCAGGCCGCGGCGACGCTGGGGGGCACCGGGATCTCGGCTTCCAGGCCCAGGTCCACCTGCTCGAAGCTGACGCCGACGTGGGCGCCGACCCGTCCGGCGCTGCCGTCCGCGCCGACCACGGCGCGGGCGGTGACGGTGCGGCCGTCCTGCAGGGTCAGGACGGCGTGGTCGTCGGTGTTCTCCTGGACGCCGGTGACGGTGACGCCGGTGGCCAGGACCGCGCCGGCCTTCTCGGCGCACTGGACCAACTGCTGGTCGAACTCGTCCCGGTTGATCAGGCCGAACAGCATCCGCTTGGAGCGTCGGGTGCGCTGCAGCTTGCCGTCGAGGGAGAAGGTGATGGCGTGCACCCGGTCCCTGAGCGGCAGCACGAAGCCGGGCGGGAGCGCGTCGCGGGAGGGGCCGATGATGCCGCCGCCGCAGGTCTTGTAGCGGGGCGGGGCCGCCTTGTCGAGCAGCAGCACCCTGGGCGCCGCGCCGGTGGCGGTGATGGCGGAGGCGGCGGCGTGGGCGGCGGAGGCCCCGGCCGGTCCGGCGCCGACGACCACCACGTCCCACACACCGCTCAGTTCGTCGTCGGTGAACTCATTGCTGGTCAGCTCGTCGATCGACGGGGGCTGGTCGCCGCTGGGGCCCTGGGTCTGCGTCACGCTTCCCCATCTTACGGGGCAGTGGGAGGCCGGATCATGCTGCGGGCCGTCAGCCGAGTGCTGACGGCGTGCAGGACGGCGCCGACCGCGGCGCCCGCGCCTCCGCCGAAGGAGGCGACGGCGACCAGTTGGGACGCGCTCGGACGGCCCGTCACGTCGCGCAGGCCGCGGTGCAGGGCACCGGTGAGGGTGGCGGCGGCGATGAGGGCGGTACCTCGGCGCCTGGTGCTGGTGGGGAGGACGGGGCTGGGTTCGGCCGGGGTGTCGCGCAGGGTGCGGGCGGCTTTGGTGGCGAGGAGGCCCAGGCCGATGGCGGAAGTGCTCCATTGGAGTGCCTGGTAGCCGGGCATGCCGAGGATCTCGCGGTTCAGGACCGGGAAGCGCCGGACTCCGGCGCGTCCGTGGTGGGTGAAGGCGTCCCAGCCGAGGTGGGTGGCCGCGCCGATCGCGGCGGAGCCGGCGAACCAGGCGGCGTCCTGCCAGGTGTGGGTGCCGGGCTTGCGGCGGGGGGCGGAGAGCGTGTCGGCGCGGTCGGCCCAGGGGGCCGGGAGCAGGGCCACCAGGGGTTCCCGCAGCAGCCCGTGCCAGCCGGCGACCAGCCCGGCGGCGAGGACGACGTTCACGGTGGGCACCGCCCAGGGGCTGTGGGTGGCGTCGCCCAGGCCGTAGCTTCCGGGCAGCAGGCTGTCGGCGAAGAACGGCAGGTCGGGTGCGAGCGAACCGGCCACCAGCGCGGACGCGATCAGCGGTCCCCGCCCGCGGCCGCCGGCCAGGAGGGGAGGACGGCAGCGGGGTGGCTGAAGGTGAAGGGCACAGGGCCATCCTGCCGGGTTCGGCGGCCGGCGGCGCGGCAGTAGGCTCCGGTGGAATGGAGCCCTTTACGTATCGTGAGATTGGCGCCACTCGTTCCGGTTCGCTGCCGGACGGGTATGCAGAGGTGCACCGCCGGGTGCGTTTGGGCAGCGGGCCCGAGGTCTTCGCCGCGGCTGGGGAGGCGGTGCTGACCTGGCGGCTGCACCGGGCGGTCGGGGTCAGGCCCCGTGCCGACGCTGATCGGGCCGCTCCGGGGGTCCGGGTGACGGTGCGGATGGGTTTTCTGGCCGCCCCGTGCGCGGTCGTCTGGGCGGTGGACTCGGCGAGCGAGGCCGGATTCGGCTACGGCACCCTGCCCGGGCACCCCGAGTGCGGTGAGGAGGGCTTCCTGGTGCAGCTGGAGCAGGGGGAGGTGTGGTTCACCGTCAATGCCTTCAGCCGTCCGGACCGCTGGTTCACCCGGGCGGGCGGGCCGCTGGTCCCGCTGTTCCAGAAGCTCTATGTGCGGCGGTGCGGGCAGGTCATGCGTCGGTTCGCCCGGGCGGCCAGCAAGTAGCATCGAACCCATGGCACAGGAATGCACGGGCGCAGGCGAAGCACTGACCCGCGTCTTCGCGCTGCTGGGCAAGCGTTGGACCGGGCTGGTCCTGGCCGTGCTGCTGCAGGGCGAGGCGAGGTTCGCCGAGCTGCGCCGGTCCATTCCCGGTATCAGCGAACGGATGCTCTCGGACCGGCTGACCGAGCTGTCGATGGCGGGCCTGCTGGTGCGCGAGGTCGTGCCGGGTCCGCCGTTGGGTGTCAACTACCGGCTCACGGCGGCGGGGCAAGCGCTGGAGCCTGCTCTGGAGGCGCTGGGCAGCTGGGCCGAGGCCCATCTGGCCGAGGTTCAGAACGGGGCCGGTTCGCCGGCCTCCAGGTAGCGCTGCTCGCCTGCTTCCCGGGCGCGGAGCGCGGCGGCCAAGCGGTTGCGCTTGTTCTCCGGCAGCAGCTCGGCCGACTCGGCCTCGCTGACGAAGCGCCAGGCGCGCAGTTCGGCGTCCGGCAGGATCAGGTCGGCCCGCTGGGCCGCGGTCAGTCGTCCGCCGTCGAAGACCAGCCGCATCCCGCCCGAGCGCGGGCCCCGGTGCGGCTCCCAGTCGGAGACCAGCAGCCGCAGCCGGGACGGGTCGAGCCGCAGGCCGAGCTCCTCGATCACCTCACGGACGGCGGCGGCGGTCGGCGCCTCGCCGTCCTCGACCACGCCGCCGGGGAACTCCCAGCCGGGCTTGTAGACCGGGTCGACCAGGAGGACGCGGTCCTGGTCGTCGAAGAGCAGCACGGCGGCGGCCAGGGTGTCCCGGCTGGAGACCGGGTCCTGGACGATCTGGCAGCGGGCCGCCCCGGAGCGGACGATCTCGGCGATTCTCTCTGCGGATTGACGTGGCGTCAGCTCGGTGGTGTCCACCGCCACGGCGTCCTGCTCGAGCCAGCGCCGGGCCCGTTGGTAGGCGTCCAGGTGCTCGAGTCGCCACTGGCCGATCCGTTTGCGCAGGATCGTTTCCTCAGCGTGTAGGAGCAGGTGGTGCACCGGGATCCTGCGGGCGGCCAGCGCACCGAAGATCTCGTCCCGGTAGTCCTCGCGCAGCAGCGTCATCGGGACGACCAGCGTGCCGGGGCGCTGCGCCAGCATCGCCGCGGCGGCCTCCGGGACGAGTCGGCGCCAGGCGGCGAGATCCTGGAAGTCCGAGACCGCGGCGAACTCCGCCGGGGGCAGCAGATGGCCGAGAAACGTCCCGACCGACTCCGGGTCGAACACCGTGCTCCCGGGAATCAGCGCCTGCAACTCCCGTGCCGTAGTGGTCTTTCCGGCGCCGAATGCCCCGTTGACCCAGACGATCGCACTGCCCTGTGACACGCCGCCCCTGTTCGCCGACTGCTCGCAGCATCGTACGCAGAGTGGGCGGCCGACCGTCGAGGGTGCATTCCCGGCCAGTCCGGGTCACAGCTGTTGGAGCAGCTGCTGCTTGAGGACCTTGCCGAGAGCGTTGCGCGGGAGGTCGTCCACCAGGAGCACCCGGCGGGGGCGCTTGTGGACCGAGAGCCGTTCGGCGACGAACGCTGTCAGCTGCTCGCCGGTGACCGGTCCCCGGGGGATCACGAAGGCCACCACGGTTTGGCCGAGGTCGGCGTCGGGGGCGCCCACCACCGCGGCGTCCAGCACGGCCGGGTGGTCCCGGAGCGCGGCCTCGACCTCGCCGGCGCCGATCCGGAAGCCGCCGCTCTTGATCAGGTCGACCGAGGCCCGGCCGACGATCCGGTGGAAGCCGTCCGGGCCGATCACGGCCACGTCCCCGGTGCGGAACCAGCCGTCGGCGGTGCGGGTCTCCGCATCGGCGTCGGGGCGGCCCAGGTAGCCGTCGCTCAGGGTCGGGCCGCTGACCTGCAGCTCTCCCAGGCTCTCGGCGTCGTGCGGGACGGCGTCGCCGTTCTCGGCGACCAGTCGGGTGCGGACGCCCGGCAGCGGCAGGCCGACGCTGCCGGGGCGGCGCTCGCCGTCCGCGCGGGTGCTGAGGGTGATCAGGGTCTCGGTCATGCCGTAGCGCTCGACCGGTGATTGGCCGGTCAGTGCTTTGAGCTGCTCGAACACCGGGACCGGGAGCGGGGCGCTGCCGGACACCAGGAGGCGGGCGGAGGCGAGGGCTTTGGCGGCGGGGACGTCGGCGGCGATCCGGGACCAGACGGTGGGGACGCCGAAGTAGAGGGTGCCGCCGGCCGCCGCGTAGGCCTCGGAGGTGGGGCGGCCGGTGTGGCGCAGGCGGCCGCCGATCCGCAGCGGGCCGAGCACACCCAGGATCAGGCCGTGGACGTGGAACAGCGGCAGGCCGTGCACCAGGGTGTCGGCCGGGGTCCAGGCCCAGGCTTCGGCGAGGCCGTCCAGGCCGGCGGCGACCGCGCGACGGCTGATCACCACGCCCTTGGGCGCGCCGGTGGTGCCGGAGGTGTAGAGCAGGAAGGCGGTGCGGCTCTGGTCGGCGGGCTCGGCGGGGGCCTCGCCACGCTCGGTCGGATCGACCGTCAGCAGGGTCGCGCCGCAGCCGTCGGTGTCCCGGTCGGCGGCGGTGACGGCGAGCAGGGGTGCGCCGGAGTCGCCCAGGATGTGCGCCCGCTCCTTGGGCCCGGCGTCCGGCGGCACCGGCACCACCGGAACTCCGGCCAGCAGCCCGGCGACGGTGGCCACCACGGTCTCGATGGAGGGCCTGGCCAGCACGGCCAGCGCGGGCGCCCCGGCGATCCGCGCCGCCACCGCCCCGGCCGCGGAGAGCAGTTGCTCCCGCGACAACGTCGTCCCGTCGACGGACACCGCGTCGGCACGGTCCTGCGACCCGTCAAGCGCCTTGAGCAGCAAGTTCACCCTCCCCGATAACCCGGCAAACCCCACAGGGGCGCGGGGAACTGCGCGAAACCCACCCGCACCAGTTCCCCGCGCCCCACCCAGAACGGGTTATCCCTTCCGCGCCTTGACCTCGTCAGTGAGCTGCGGGAGGACGTTGAACAGGTCGCCGACCACGCCGAAGTCCGCGAGCTCGAAGATCGGCGCCTCGGCGTCCTTGTTGACGGCGACGATGGTCTTCGAGGTCTGCATCCCGGCCCGGTGCTGGATCGCACCGGAGATGCCGTTGGCGACGTAGAGCTGCGGCGAGACCTGCTTGCCGGTCTGGCCGACCTGGTTGCTGTGCGGGTACCAGCCGGCGTCGACCGCGGCGCGGCTCGCGCCGACCGCCGCGCCGAGCGAGTCGGCCAGCGCCTCGACCACGCCGAAGCCCTCGGCCGCGCCGACGCCGCGGCCGCCGGAGACCACGATCGCGGCCTCGGTCAGCTCGGGACGGCCGGTGGAGACCCGCGGGGTGCGCGAGGTGACCTTGGTGCCGGTCGAGGCGGCGCCGAAGGCGACCTCGACCTGCTGCACCGCGCCGGCGGCCGGCGCGGTCTCGGGGCCGGTGGCGTTCGGCTTGACCGTGATCACCGGCACGCCGCGGGAGACCCGCGAGGTGGTGGTGAAGGAGGCGGCGAAGGCCGCCTGGGTGGCGATCGGGCCGTCGTCGCCCGCGGTGACGTCCACGGCGTCGGTGATCACACCGGAGCCGAGGCGCAGCGCGAGGCGGGCGGCGATCTCCTTGCCCTCACCGGAGGAGGTGACCAGGACGGCGGCGGGGCTGCCGGCCTTGGCGATCTGCTCCAGGGCGTCCACCTTGGGGACGACCAGGTAGTCGGCGAACTCGGCGGCGTCGGCGGTGTAGACCGTGGCGGCGCCGTACTCGCCGAGCTTGGCGGCGAGGTCGGCGGCGGCGGAACCGGCGCCGAGGAGGACCGCCGAGGGCTCGCCGATCCGGCGGGCCAGCGTCAGCAGTTCGAGGGTCGGCTTGCGGACGGCACCGTCCACGTGGTCGACCAGGACGAGGACTTCACCCATTGCTCAGCTCTCCAAAAATCTCAGTGGTGAAAGATGTCGTGAGCGCTGGGCTCAGATGAACTTCTGCGCGGCGAGGAACTCAGCCAGGGCCTTGCCGCCCTCGCCCTCGTCCTTGACGATGGTGCCGGCGGTGCGGGCCGGACGGGCGGTGGCGCTCTCGACCGCGGTCCAGGAGCCGCCGAGGCCGACCTGGTCCGCCTCGATGCCCAGGTCGTCCAGGTCCAGGGCCTGCACCGGCTTCTTCTTGGCGGCCATGATCCCCTTGAAGGAGGGGTAGCGGGCCTCGCCGGACTGGTCGGTCACCGAGATCACGGCCGGAAGCGAGGCCTCCAGCAGCTCGGTGGCGGTGTCGCCGTCGCGGCGGCCCTTGACCGTGCCGTTCTCGACGCTGACCTCGGAGAGCAGGGTGACCTGCGGGACGCCGAGGCGCTCGGCGAGCAGCGCCGGGATGACGCCCATGGTGCCGTCGGTCGAGGCCATGCCGCAGACGACCAGGTCGAAGCCGGTCTGCTCGATCGCCTTGGCGAGGATCGCCGAGGTGCCGATCACGTCGGTGCCGTGGATGTCGTCGTCGTTCACGTGCACGGCCTTGTCGGCGCCCATGGACAGTGCCTTGCGCAGGGCGTCCTTGGCGTCGTCGGGGCCGACCGTGAGCACGGTGACCTCGGCGTCGCCGGAGGCCTCGGCGATCTTCAGCGCCTGCTCGACGCCGTACTCGTCCAGCTCCGAGAGGAGTCCGTCAACGGAATCCCGGTCGGTGGTGTGGTCGTCGGCGAAACGACGGTCGCCCGTCGCATCGGGCACGTACTTCACACAGACTACGATCCTCAAGCTCACGGCCTGTCTCCTGTTACTGGTCACGTCCGGCAACTGTTGCGTAGGGCAAGGGGCGGTGCGTCCCGGCTACCCGTCAGTAGCTTACGCCCCGACGCGGGTCCCTCTGCCGCTGCGGCGGGCAGCCAGACCCTGGTCGCCCACCGTCGCCCCATACTCCCTCACGCAAGTGCATCGTGATGCACGCCGCAACTCCGAGTCACTGTGACGTTGCACCTATTGACCGGTTCAGACCGCCTCGCCGAGCGCCGCGATCACGTCCGCGCGGCGCGGCTGGCCGACGGCGCGGCGGACCAGGTCGCCCCGGGCGTCCAGCACCAGCACGGTGGGGGTGCGCAGGATGTCCAGCCGGCGCACCAGGTCGAGCTGGGACTCCGCGTCGATCTCGACATGGGCCACCCCCTCGACCATGCCGGCGACCTCGCCGAGCACCCGCTTGGTCGCCCGGCAGGGCTGGCAGAACGCCGAGGAGAACTGCACCAGGGTGGCCCGCTCCCCCAGCTCCGCCCCCAGGTCCTGCGCGTTGAGCCGTACTCCGCCGTCGCGCCCGCGCACCCGCAACCTCCCACCACGACGTGCGCGCAGCAGGCCGTAAGCGCCCGAGAGCGCCAGTACCGCCAGGCACACCACCAGTCCAGTCATGGGAACAAGCATGCGCCCTCGCGGTGCGGAAGCGCGCGTACCATTCGCTCTATGGACTCCTCCGGGGGCGTACTCACCCGGCGCCTGGTCATCGACCTGTGCCGCGCCGTGGCCTCGCGCTGTCGCTGACCAGCCTCCGCGAACCCCCCTTGTGTTCCTTTTCCGTCTGGAGTCCGCCATGTCCTCACCCACCCCTGCCGCCATCGACCCGCGCGGCCCGCGCTTCGCCGCGACCCTGACCAGTGTGGTGCTGGCGGTCGTCCTGATCACCGGCAGCGGCTGGCTGCTCGCCGCGCAGACCCTGGTCTTCGCGATCGGCGCCTTCGCCGGGCTCGGACGTTCGCCCTACGGCTGGCTCTACCGCCGGTTCGTTCGCCCACGACTGCAGCCGCCGGTCGAACTGGAGGCCGCGGCGCCGCCGCGGTTCGCCCAGGGGATCGGCTTCGGCTTCGCCCTGATCGGCACGCTGGGTTACCTCACCGGGACCACCTGGCTCGGCATCGCCGCGACCGGCCTGGCGCTGGCGGCCGCTTTCCTCAACGCGGCCTTCGGCTACTGCCTCGGCTGCGAGGTCTACCTGCTGCTCCGGCTGGGAGAGGACCGGGTGCGTCCGGCCGGGCGGTAGGTCCGCTCAGATCCGAACAGTAGGGTGGGCCCCGGCGATGTGACCGCGGTCTTTCGAATACCGGTGCTACCCGGAGTGACACAGCACTGGCGAGCGAGGGACGATACATCGACATACCGTCGAAGCGGGCGACTCAGCCCTGGGCAGTGAGGACTGATCGTGGCCGATCTCGTGTACCCGCCGATCATCGGGACCGCACGGACGCTGTTCCGCGCCCTGGACCTGAAGATCGAGATCATCGGCGCGGACAACGTCCCGCGTACCGGCGGTGCCGTGCTGGTCAGCAATCACGTCAGCTACCTGGACTTCATCTTTGCCGGCTGGGGCGCGCTCAAGGCCGGCAAGCGCAAGACCCGCTTCATGGCCAAGGACGACGTCTTCCGGCACCGGATCTCCGGGCCGCTGATGCGCGGCATGAGGCACATCCCGGTGGACCGCTCGGACGGCCAGCCCGCCTATGAGACCGCGGTCGCGGCGCTCCGGGCGGGCGAGGTGGTCGGGGTCTTCCCCGAGGCCACCATCAGCCGTTCGTTCGTGCTGAAGAAGTTCAAGACCGGCGCGGCCCGGATGGCCGCGGACGCCGGCGTCCCGCTGCTGCCGATGGCGGTGTGGGGCACCCAGCGACTCTGGACCAAGGGCCGCCCGAAGACGCTGACCCGTCGTCACACCCCGGTCACCATCATCATCGGCGAGCCGATCCACCTCACCCCCGAGGACAAGCCGGTGATGGTGACCCGGCGGCTGCGGGCGGCGATGACCGAGCTGATCGACCGCGCCCAGGCCAACTACCCGGACGCCCCCAGCGGCCCGGACGACACCTGGTGGCTGCCCGCGCACCTGGGCGGCACCGCGCCGACGCTGGAGGTCGCCGAGGCCGAGGACGAGAAGGAGTCGGCGGAGAAGGCGGCCCGCCGGGCGGCCAAGGCCGAGGCCGACGCCAAGGCAGCGGCCGAGCAGGGCTGAGGCCGAGCAGGGCTGAGGCCGAGCAGGGCTGAGCGCCCGGGGTCAGGCCAGCAGTCGGGCCGAGTGTCGGCGGCTGGCGTGCTCCACCAGGGTGACCAGGACCTTCTTCCCCGAGTCGCGGTCCCTGGCGTCGCAGAGCAGCACCGGGGTCCCGGCGTCCAGGTCCAGCGCCAGGGCCACCTTCTCGGCGGCGTGGCTGCGTGCCCCCTGGAAGCAGTTGACGGCGACCACGAACGGGATCGCCCGGCGCTCGAAGTAGTCCACCGAGGGGAAGCAGTCCTCCAGCCTGCGGGTGTCGGCGAGGACGATCGCGCCGAGGGCGCCGTGCGCCAGCTCGTCCCAGAAGAACCAGAAGCGGTCCTGGCCGGGCGTGCCGAAGAGGTAGAGCGAGAGCCCCTGCCGGATGGTGATCCGGCCGAAGTCCATCGCCACCGTGGTGGTGGTCTTCTGCTCCACGCCACCGGTGTCGTCCACCTCGCGTCCGGCCTCGGTGAGGCGCTCCTCGGTGCGCAGCGGGCGGATCTCGCTGACCGAGCCGACCAGGGTGGTCTTGCCGACGCCGAAGCCGCCCGCCACCAGGATCTTCAGGGTGAGGTCGGGACCGGCGGAGTCGTCGGGTCGCCGGTCAGAGTGCGCGGAGGCCATTGATCACTTCTCTGAGGATGCGCTCGTTGGGGAGCATGGTGGGCAGGACCGGGCGGGCGACGTGAATCAGACCGGCGTCGTGCAGGTCTCCGAGCAGGACCCGGATGACGCCGACCGGGAGGTCGCAGTCGGCGGCGATCTCCGCGACGGACTGGGGCTGGTCCCGGCAGAGGTCGAGGATGGCGGCCGCCTCGGGAGCGAGGCCGACCTCGGGGCCGTAGGGGCTGTCCCTGCCGTAGGGGGTGTCCGCGGAGATCAGCGCGATCAGGTCGAAGAGCTCCCCGCTCCCCCGGGTCCTGCCCCTGGTCAGCGCGTAGAGGCGGACCATCGGCCCGGCGTCGTCGTCGTACCAGCGGGGCTCGGAGCCGTGCTGCACGGGGTCATCCCCCCTTCGGGGCGGCGGAGCGCGGTGGGCTGGAGAGGTGCTCGCCCACCCGCTGGACCAGGCGGGCCATCTCGTAGGCGATCAGGCCGACGTCGGCCTCCACCTCGCTGAACACGGTCAGGCAGCTGCCGTTGCCCGCGGCGACCACGAAGAGGAAGCCGTCGTCGAGTTCGACCACGGTCTGCCGGACCCGGCCGGCCTCGAAGTAGTCCCCGGCGCCCCGGGCCAGGCTGTGGAAGCCCGAGGCCACGGCGGCGAGGTGTTCGCCGTCCTCGCGGCTGAGCGAGGCGGAGGCGCCCAGCGGCAGTCCGTCCCTGGAGAGCACCACGGCATGTCTCACCCGGGTGACTCCGGAGACGAACTCGTCCAGCAGCCAGTTGAGTTCGCCGGTCTGGCGGAGTGCGACGACCATGGGTCTCTCCTTCACTCGGGGCTGTCGGTGGCAGCCGGCACGGGGACCGGCGCGGGTCCGGCGGTACGGCCGCGGGCCCAGCCGTCCGCCATGGCGGTCATGGTGGCGCGGACGCTCTCCGGGCTGAGGGGCCTGCGGCCGGCCGCCGCGGTGGTGAGGTCCTGGTCCTCGGCGTCCCCGGCCGGGGCCTCGCGCAGCGGGGCGGCCAGGCTGGCCTGGCGGATCCGGTGCGGGAGTTCGTCGTCCGCGGGGGTCTGGACGGTGCTGAACGGACCTGGTGAGCGGTCGGGGACCCTTCGGACCACGGGCGGCGGCTCCACCAGTTCGGGGCGGCGCTCGGACCTGGGCACCGGCTCCAGCTCGAGTTCCGGCTCGGGTTCGGGCTCGGGCTCGGGCTCGGGTCTGCGGGTGAGTGGGGGGACCGCTCGTGGCGCGGTGCGGCGGTCCGGCTCGTCGGCGGTCAGCATCGCCGTGGGCAGCAGCAGCACCGCCGTCGTCCCCCCGTACGGCGAGGTGCGCAGGGACACCCGGACCCCGTGCCGGCGGGCCAGCCGGCTCACCACGAACAGGCCGAGCTGGTTGCTGTCGAACAGGTCCGCCTGCTGGCCCTCGGCGATCCTGCGGTTGGCCTCGGCGACGGCTCCGGCGCTCATGCCGAGACCGCGGTCCTCGATGTCCAGCGCATAACCGGCGCCCACCCGCTCGCCGCTGACCAGCACCTTGGTGTGCGGCGGGGAGAAGCTGGTGGCGTTCTCGACCAGCTCGGCGACCAGGTGGGTGAGGTCGGCGACGGCCGCGCCGACCACCGACACCCGGGGCAGCGGATGCACCTCCACCCGGGAGTACTCCTCGACCTCGGCCACCGCCGAGCGCACCACGTCCAGCAGCGGCACCGAGCGCCGCCAGGCCCGTCCCGGCGCGGCTCCGGAGAGGATGATCAGGCCCTCGGCGTGGCGGCGCATCCGGGTGGTGAGGTGGTCCAGCCGGAACAGGTCCTCCAGCTCGGCCGGGTCCTCGGTGCGGCGCTCCATGGTGTCCAGCAGCGCCAGCTGACGGTGCACCAGGACCTGGCTGCGCCGGGCCAGGTTGACGAACACCCCGGAGACCCCGGACATCACCTCGGCCCGCTCCACCGCCGCCTGCAGGGCGGCCCGCTGCACGGTGTTCAGCGCCGCGCCGACCTGGCCGAGCTCGTCCTCGGCCGCGGCCGGCAGCGGCGCCTCGGCGTCGACGTCCACGTCCTCGCCCGCGCGCAGCCTGCGCATGGCCTCGGGGAGCCGGCGGGCGGCGAGGTCCAGCGCGGAGTCGCGCAGGTCGACCAGCTCGACCACCAGCCGGCGGCCGATCCGGACCGAGATCAGCAGCGAGAGCAGCACCGCCAGCAGCCCGAACAGCACCGCGGCGCCGTTCCTGGTGAGCACCCCGAGCCGGTACGGGTCCGCGGCCGCGCCGGAGCCCGCGCCGGCGGCGGACTCCACCGCGGCGTACTGCCGCTCCAGGTCGCCGGCGGCACTGGCCCACTGGTCCGTCGGCACCCTGCGGGCGAGGCCCTTGCCGGTGCCGGTGGCGCGGACGGCGTCCTCCAGGCTGCGCAGGGCAGCGGCGGCAGGGCCCCGCTCGACCGCCAGGTAGGCGGCCCGGTCCGCCGGGCGGAGGTCGGGCACCGCGGCGTCGGCGAGGACCGGGCGGCCGTAGACCGCGCCGGTGAACTCCTGGTACTGGGCCGCGCTCATCGCTCCGGCCGCCTGCGCGGACTGCACCGCGGCGTCCTCCCTGGCCAGCAGGTCGCGGGCGCGGGCGAGCTCCAGCAGCACCCGCGGGTCGGAGGCGACGGCGGTGTTGCGCACCCCGCTCAGCGCACCGTCGATGCCGAAGGCCGCGGCCACCACGCCGTTGTAGCCGGCCAGGGTCTGCGCCCAGCCGGCCTGCCCCGCCGCGACCCGGGCCCGTAGCGCGGGCAGTCCGGCGGCGGCGGTGCTGAAGGCGTCCAACCGGGCCGGGAGGGCGGCGCCGAGGCCCGCGTTGTTGGCCGCGCCGATCGCGATGTCGGTGTTCAGAGTGGTCAGCGCGGCGTCGGTGGCCCGGCCCCGGGCCCGCAGCGCGTCCGCACGCCCTGGACCGGGGGCGGCGGCCTCCTCGGCGGCGGCGGTGCGTTCGGCCTGCAGCGCGGTCACCGCACCATCGACCGGCGTCAGCAGCAGGGTGTCCACCTGCTTGAGCCGGACCAGGGCATCCACGTCCTGCGCGGTGGTGACGGTGGCGAAGCCCCACAGGGCCATCAGCGAGACGACGGGCACCATCAGCAGGGACACGATCCTGGCCCGGACGGTGCGGGGGCGCAGCCGGAACCGGAGCGGACGGGGCGCCGGGGCGGGGTCCACCGGCGGGTCCGCCCACGGGCGGGTCGCCGGGAGCCCGTCGCGCTCGTCGGCGGGCGGCCCCGCGTGGGCCGGGCGCGGGCGCGCTGGGCGGTCCGGGCCGGTGGGGACGGTTCCCCTGGGTTGGCGCATCACGACCTCGTTGTTCGCAGCTGGACGGCGGGTGGGGGTCAACGGGTGGCGGCGGAGCGCGGCGCAGCGGGCCGGTCGGCCGCGGGGCGGCCCGCCGGGTGGCCCGCCGGGGGCTGCTGCACCGGGGGCTGCTGCACCGTGGGTGACAGGGCGACGAAGGCCGAGGTGAGGAAGAGGGCAGAGCCGAGGCCCACCGCGAGCGGGAAGATGAACTGCATCACCGTCGCGCCGGGGAGCGGCTGCTGGGCCGGCCGCAGGGCGATGACCACCGCGTACATCCCGGTGTAGTGCATCGAGCTGACGGCCAGTCCCATCACCAGCGACGCCGCGCCCGCGGCCAGCGGGCCGCGGACGTTCAGCCCGGCCCAGAGCGCGGCGGTGGCGGCCACCACCGCGATCGCCACCGAGATCCCGACGGTCACCGGCCGGTAGCCGACCGTCCCGTGCAGCCGCAACGCGTACATGCCGAGGTAGTGCATGGCGGCGACGCCCAGCCCGGTGGTGAGGCCGCCGAGGAGCAGCGAGCGGCCGCGGTGCCGGCCGTAGCCCACGGCGAAGGCCCCCGCGCCGACGAAGAGGATCGCCACCAGCAGGCTGAGCAGGGTGAGCGGCACGTCGTAGCGGATCTCGGTGCCGACCACGGTGAAGCCGAGCATCGCGATGAAGTGCATGGTCCAGATGCCGACGCCGATCGCGGACGCCCCGGTGATCAGCCAGTTCCTGCGGGAGCGGCCGTCCGCGGCGACGGCCCGGACCATGCAGCGCAGGCCGAGGGCGGAGCCGACGACGGCCATGGTGTAAGAGAGTGCCGGGGTGAGCCAGCCATAGCCCAGCTCAGTCGTACCACCCATGCCAGTCATTGCGACCATCGCTACGTCCCCACTGCTCCCGACCCTGGACCGGTGGGGCAGGAGTGCACCCGCCGGGCGCAGCGGACGCTACCGAGAGCATTCACTCGATTACGCGGAGATTGACGATTCCACTGCACTGCTGGGGCGGATGTGCTGCACTGGGACTGACCTGTGTCGGTCGAGCGTGCGCTACTGCAGCACGTTCACCGCGCGCGCGATCACCAGCGCCAGGGTGAGCAGCGAGACCATCGACTGCATGGTCATCAGCAGCTTGGTCCAGCGCGACAGCGGCAGGGTGTCGGTGGGGCTGAAGGCGGTGGCGTTGGTGAAAGCCACAAAGAGGTAGTCCGGGTACTGCGGCTCCCAGTCAGGGGGCGCCACACCCTGCTGCTGCATCTGCGGGAAGAGCAGGTCGGGATAGGCGTGGGTGCCCAGCGCACGGGCGGCCGGGCCGCCGCGGTCCCACTCCCAGTACCAGAGGCTGAAGGCGATGATGTTGGTCAGCCAGACGCCCGCGCCCGCCATCAGCAGCGAGGTGGCGCTGACACCCGAGTCGCCGTGCAGCAGGCCGCGCACCAGCAGCACCGCCGAGCCGCCGTTGGCGACGCTGACCGCGCCGGCCAGCAGCAGGCCGAGGGTGCGCAGCAGCGGGGTGTGCCGTTCGAGGCGCAGGTGCGGGTTCGCCACCAGCAGCGCGGCCATCAGCAGCAGTTCCAGCGCGGGCAGCAGCCAGTGCGGGCTGATGGTGAGCCGGCTCGGCAGCGCCAGCTGGACGCAGACGGCGACCAGCAGGGCGAGCGTCACCGACCAGCGGCGCTCGCCCCGGGTGCGCCGGCGCCAGGCCGGGGGCTCCAGCCGGCGCAGCTGGTCCGCCCAGCGCTCGGGGTCCGTCCAGCGCTCGGAGGGCGGGCCCGGAACTGCTGGTTCCGGTACGGGCGGGATCGGTTCGTCGGTCACGCCCGCCATTGTGTCCGGCGTCAGGAGACGTCGACCCGGAAGGGGTCGTGTTCGGCGAGGAGCTTGTCCAGCCGGGCCTGGTCCACCCGGGACACGACCTGGTCCTCGTCCTGGCGGTCCCTGATGACCTTGGCGAGGGTGAAGGCGGAGGTGACGACGTAGAGGAGTCCGAGCGCCAGGAAGGCGCGGATCCAGGCGTCGGCCGCCAGGTAGGCGATGCCGATGCCCATGGCGCCCACGGAGATGCCGAAGGACAGGATCGCCTGCATGTAGTAGGCAGCAGTGGTGCTGTGTCTCACAGGATTGGCCATGTCCGTAGGATCCGCCAGCGCCGCCGCCGCAGCATGAGTACGGATACTCAACCGCGGCTCCTTCTCCGGGGCCGGTACTCAGACCGCCCGGCGCCCGCGGGCGGCTAGGCTCGCTCGGGTGAGCGATACCACTGTCCCTACCGCGCCGCGGCGCCCCGCGCGCGAGTTCCGCACCGAGGAGCTGGCCCGGGAGGCCGGCATCCCGGTGCGGACGCTGCGCTTCTACCGCGAGCGCCGGCTGCTGCCCGCGCCCCGGCGGGAGGGGCGGATCGCCTGGTACTCCGAGGACCATCTGGCCCGGCTGCGGATCGTCGCCGACCTGCTGGAGCGCGGGCACACCCTGGGCGGCATCGCCGAGCTGCTCAGCGCCTGGGAGGACGGCCGGGACGTGGCCGAGCTGCTGGGCCTGGAGAGCGCGATCACGGCCCCCTGGTCCGAGGAGACCCCGGTGCCGCTGACCCTGGACGAGCTGGACTCCGCCTACGCCGGGCAGGCCGACGCGGCGACTCTGGAGACGGCCCGGGCCCTGGGCTACGTCCAGGTCGAGGGCGATGTGGTCAGCCATGTCAGCCGACGGCTGCTGGACGCCTCGGCCGCGCTGGTGGCCGAGGGGATCCCGCTGGCCGCCGTGCTGGAGACCGCGCAGGGGGTGCGGGCCAGCGCGGACGCGCTGGCCGACCTCTTCGTCGAGCTGATCAACAAGCAGCTGCTGGGACGGCTCGAGGCCCGGATGACCTCCGGCGAGGCGGCCCGGCTGGCCGAGACCCTGGCCCGGCTGCGGCCGGTGGCCAGGACCGTGGTGGACGTGGAGTTCTCACTGGCGATGGACCGCAGGGTGCACGGCGAGCTGGGCGACGTACTGACCCAGCTGGCGCCGGCCCGCCGGGCGGCCGAGCCCGACGCCGATACTTCCCACCTTTGATACTTACTGACATCAACCTTTAACTTGACGTTGTAAACCTTCTGGCCTACGGTTCCCTTATTGCTTGATGCCATAAAGTATCCAGCGCATGAACCTTCCGAAGGACCGCTGACCCCATGAGCCACGCTCTGACCACGCCCGCCGCGTCCACACGCCGCGGCAGCACCCCCCTGATCCTGGCCCTCGGCCTCGCCGCCATGGTCGTCGCCATGGCGCAGACCCAGGTCGTGCCGATCCTGTCGCTGCTGGGCAGCGACCTGCACGCGGGCGCGGCCGGCGTCAGCTGGGTCACCACCGCCACCCTGCTCTCCGCCGCGGTGTTCACCCCGCTGCTGGGCCGGGTCGGCGACCAGTACGGCAAGAAGCGCACCCTGCTGGCAGTGCTGGTGGTCATGATCATCGGCTCGGTGCTGGCCGCGAGCACCACCTCGCTCGGCCTGCTGATCGTCGGCCGGGTGCTCCAGGGCTCCGCCACCGCGATCTTCCCGCTGGCCCTGTCGGTGATCCGGGACGAGGTCCCGCAGGAGAAGCTGCACGGTGCGATGGCCATGGTCAGCAGCACCCTGGCCTTCGGCAGCGGGCTCTCCCTGGTGGTCACCGGGCTACTGACGCAGGGTCACCACCCGGACTACCACTCGGTGTTCTGGTTCTCCACCGCGGTCTCCGCGCTGGCCCTGCTGGCCGTCGCCCTGGTGGTCCCGGACAGCGGCAAGCGCACCGGCGGACGGATCGACTTCCTCGGCGCGAGCACGCTGGCCGCTTTCCTGGTGCTGCTGCTGCTCGGGATCTCCCAGGGCCACACCTGGGGCTGGTCCTCCGAGCGCATCATCGCCTGCTTCGTCGGCGCCGTGGTGATGGCCGCGGTCTGGGTGCTGGTCGAGCTGCGGGTGAAGAACCCGCTGGTGGACATGCGGATGTTCACCCACCGCCAGGTCGCCTTCACCAATGTCGCCGGACTGTTCGTCGGCTTCGCCTCCTTCGCCCAGTTCATCGGCATCTCCTACCTGGTGCAGATGCCGGAGCGGCTGGCCGGGTACGGCTTCAGCGCCTCGGTGCTGCGCGCCTCGGTCGAGTACCTGCTGCCCAGCGCGCTGGTCTCGCTGGTCGCCGCGCCCGTCGGCGGCATCCTGGTGCGCCGGATCGGCGCCCGCTACACCCTGGCCATCGGCTCCCTGGTCGGTGTGGTCGGCTTCGCCTGGCTGGCCTGGGGCCACGGCAGCACCCCCAATGTGATCATCGCCGGAATGCTCGCGGGCATCGCCATCGCCTTCGGCTACGCCTCTATGCCGGCCCTGATCGCGGCCAGCGTCCCGATCGAGCAGACCGGCATCGCCAACGGCATCAACTCCATCTCCCGGTCGGTCGGCAGCTCCATCGCCTCCGCCGTGGTCACCTCGCTGCTGGCGTCCAAGCTGATCACCGGCCTGCCGGCGGGGATCCCGCCGCTGCCCGCCGAGAGCCAGTTCACCTCCAGTTTCGCCATCGCGGCAGGCGCCCTGCTGCTGACCGTCGCGGTCGCCCTGTTCGGCCTCACCCGGCTGCAGCGCCCGGCGATCATCGCCGCCGCGTCGGCGGTGAAGGCCGAGGCCGAGGCGGAGGCGGCGGAGGACGCCGCGGTCGCCTGGGACGCCAAGGTCTGACCGACCCTCGTACCGGCCCGGCCGGTCCTGCCACCCCCCAGGCAGGGCCGGCCGGGCCTTTGCCGTCCCGTAGGGTGCGGTCAGAGGTCGAGGTCGGTGCCGAGGTGGGGGAAACAATGAAGTGCCCTGACATGTCGCACGCTGCACGGCTGGCCTCCCACAGTGCTGTTTCGGCCGCCCTGGCCGTTCACAGTGATCACGCCCTGGGCGGGCTCCTGGACGCATCCGCGTCGATCGGATCCGGCATCGGCGGGAAGTCGGCCCTGCTGGAGGTCGCCGGAACCCCGGTCTTTGTGAAGCGGGTGCCGCTCACCGACCTGGAGCGGCAGCCCGAGCACCTCCGGTCCACCGCGAACCTGTTCGATCTGCCCGTCTTCTGCCACTACGGCGTGGGCGCCCTCGGCGGTCCCGGCTTCGGGGCCTGGCGCGAGCTCGCGGTGCACACCATGACCACGGACTGGGTGCTCGCGGCGGAGCACGAGGGCTTCCCGCTGATGTACCACTGGCGGGTGCTGCCGGACTCGACGCCGCTGCCCGAGGAACTGGCCGACATCGAACGGGCCGTCGGCTACTGGGGCGGCGGATCGCCGGTGCGCCGCCGGATCGAGGCGCTGGAGCGGTCCTCGGCGAGCGTCGCGCTGTTCCTGGAGTACCTCCCGCAGAACCTGCACCAGTGGCTGAACACCCAGGTCGAAGCGGGGGACGAGGCAACCGACCGGGCCTGCGCCATGGTGGAGCGGGAACTGGCGGCCGGCACCTCGTTCATGAACAGCCACGGGCTGCTGCACCTCGACGCGCACTTCGAGAACATCCTCACCGACGGCCGACGCCTCTACTTCGCGGACTACGGCCTCGCCATGACCTCCGGGTTCGAGCTGTCGCGGGAGGAGGCCGACTTCTTCGACCGGCACCAGGGCTACGACCGCGCCTACACCGCCACCTATCTGGTGAACTGGCTGGTCACCGCGCTGTATGGCTACCGGAGGGAGGATCGGGACGGCCGCTCCGCGCTGGTGCGCGCCGTCGCGGAGGGCAAGCAGCCCACTGGGATCCCGGCGGAGGCCGCGGCGGTCATCACCCGGCACGCGCCGGTCGCCGCGGTGCTGTCGGAGTTCATCACCGGGTTCCAGCGCCGGAGCCGGCAGAACCCCTACCCGTTGGAGCAGATCCGCAGGCTCGGAAACGGTTTCCTCAGCCCAGGGTCAGCCAGGTGACCCCCGAGCGCTCGACCCGCCCGGCCTCCCCGGCGCTGATCGGAAGGCGTCCGGTGGCCTTGCGGAGGAAGGTGATCCGATCCCACTCGGGCACCGCGTCCGCCGCGGTCCGGCCGGGGCCCAGCAGCAGGCCTTCGACCAGGTCGGCGGCCTGCGGCGTCATCCACGGGTCGCGGTCCAGCGCGGCGGCGAGGTCCAGGCCGTGGACGGCGAGTTCGACCACCCGGGTGAGCATGAACGCGGAGAGCAGCATCGGATCGCCGTGCCGGGTGCGGACCACCCGGGTGTCCGGTTCGGCCGCGCAGAGCTTGTCCACCTGCTCCCGGACCGCGGCGAACTCCTGGACCAGCGCCGGTCCGCCCGCGTGCTGCTGGGCCGAGGCGATTCGCAGGGCGTTGGTCTCCAGCGAGAAGCGCCCGTCCGGCCGGTAGTAGTCCGCCGCCGACACCTCGGCCCGGGCCGGCGGCCGCTCCGCGAGCATCGGCGGCAGCCGGCCGACCGCCCCGCTGACATGTGCGAGCAGATCCGCGACCGACCAGGGCACACAGCCCGTCGGCCGCCGCCAGTCGGCCTCGCTGAACCCCTCGACGACCTGCCCCAGCCGGTCGGCCTCACTGCGGAAGGCCGCCATCACCACGTTCAGTTCCATGGTCATCCACCGTAGAGCTGCTCGAGACCCAGCAGAAGTACGTCCTCCCGCGCGGCTTCGGCGCGCAGCGCGTCACTGAAACCGGCCGCGCTGAAGCAGGCGAGTGCGCATCGGCCGGTGTCCATGCCGCGCTCGGTGAGGACGTCCCTGGCCCGGGTCAGGCGTTCCAGGTGCTTGAGGCCCATCACCGTGCCCCACTTGGCTTCGCCGAGCATCGCGACCGAGGCGCTGCTGCCCCCGGATCCGCTGTCGGTGACGGCCACGTCGATCTGGATCTGCTGCCGTATCGCCGGGTCGACCACGACGCCGCTGCCCACCTGGCCCAGGTAGCCGTCCAGGAGGGCTCCGCCCGCACCGAGCATGTACGCGCGACAGACCGCCTCGAAGTGCGGGCCCAACACCTGGGCGGCGAAGCGTTCGCCCGACTGCGCCCACACCTCGCGGGCCTGCCCGCTCTCCAGCCGGGCCCATGCCGGGCGCATCACCGCCTCGTAGAAGTTGATCAGTGGTTCGGTGATGCGGTACTGCGACTTCCCCGCCCGGAACACATCCGCTTCCCGGACCAGCAGGTGGCTGTCCTCCAGCACATTGAGCGGGTGCGAGATGTCCACCGACTTGCGGCCGATATAGCCGGCGATGCCGCCCCGCGTCGCATTGCCCTCGGCGACGGCGGCCAGGACCGAGTGGTACAGCGCGGTGTCACGGATGTCGGCCTCCTCCGCCAGGAGATGGCGCGCCTCGCGGAAGAGCGGGCTCAGCGGGGAGAGCACGGTCCGGCAGAGCCAGTCGTCGAAGTCCTCCAGGCGCTCGGGGACGTCCTCGGCGAGGAACTGCCGCCGATAGGCCGGGGTTCCGCCGAGAACGGCGTGCAGTCGGGCCGCGAGTGCGGGGCTGTCGGCGACTCCCCAGAACTCGGCGGACGAGCGGTAGCCGAACGGCTGGACGATCAACTCAAGCTGCGCCCGCCCGCGCAGTGGCGCCGTACTGGCGAGCAGACCGCCCATGACGGACATCGCCGACCCGCAGAGCAGCAGCCGCATCCGGCTCTCCTCGACCTGGAAACGGTCCATCTCGCGCTGGATCAGCGAGGGCAGTTCCGGCGCCACCTTGGACAGATAGGGAAACTCGTCGAGCACCACCAGCAAGGGGCCCTGGCTTCGATCGGGGAGGGCCAGGTCGAACAGGTAGGAGATCGCGTCGTCCCAGGTGGCGAAGGTGAGTGGCACGCGTGCGCCCGCGTGCCTGGCCAGAGCCGCGCCGAACTGCCGCAACGACTCCCCCTCGGTCGCCGCCGTCGCCCCGAAGTAGAAGCCGCCGTGCTCCGCGACCAGCGCCCGGAGCAGATAGGTCTTGCCCATCCTCCGCCTGCCACTGACCACGCCCAGCATCGCCTGCGGGACTTTCCGTGCCACGAACGCGGCCAGCCCAGCCCACTCGACCTCCCGGTCGAAGACATGGCTGGGCTTGACGCCACCTTGTCGCCGTTCGGCCATCGCCACCATTCCCATCCGTGAGGACTACACCCCTTAGGACTGTACTCCTCGCACATGGACGGCGCGGCCGGGATTGTCAGTGGTCGTTGTTACTGTCGTGGGCTATGCGACTCCTGCACACCTCCGACTGGCATCTGGGGCGGAACCTCCATCGGGAGGACCTGCTTCCGGCGCAGCGTGCCTTCCTCGATCACCTCGTCGACACGGTTCAGTTGGAACGGGTGGACGCCGTGCTGGTGGCCGGGGACGTCTACGACCGGGCCATTCCCAGCCTGGGCGCGGTGGAGCTGTTCGACGGGATACTGCAGCGCCTCGCGGAGCTGCGGGTGCCGGTGGTGCTGATCGCCGGGAACCACGACTCGGCGCGGCGGCTGGGGATCGCGGCCCGGCTGATCGAGCAGGCCGGGGTGCATCTGCGGACCGAGGTGGGCCGCTGCGGCGAGCCGGTGCTGCTGGCCGACGAGCACGGGCCGGTCGCGGTCTACGGGGTGCCCTATCTGGAACCGGCCCTGGCCGGCAGCGAGCTGGGGGCCGACGCGGTCAGCCACGCGGCGGTGCTCGGGGCGGCGATGGCGCGGGTGCGGGCGGATCTGGCGACCCGTCCGGCCGGGACCAGGTCGGTGGTGCTGGCGCATGCCTTCGTCGCCGGGGGCGAGGCCAGCGACAGCGAGCGGGACATCGCCGTGGGCGGGGTGCCGAGCGTCCCGGCCGCGGTGTTCGAAGGAGTGGACTACGCCGCACTCGGTCATCTGCACGGCAGTCAGATCCTCCACGAGCGGCTGCGCTACAGCGGCTCGCCGCTCGCGTACTCCTTCTCCGAGGCCGACCACCGGAAGAGCATGTGGCTGGTCGACCTCGGCCCGGCGGGCGAGCTGACGGCCCGTCGGATCGACTGCCCGGTGCCCAGGAAGCTGGCCCGGATCCGCGGCACGCTGGTTGCACTGCTGGAGGATCCGGCGCTGGAGCGGCACCGGGAGGCCTGGGTGCAGGCCACCCTGACCGACCCGGACCGCCCGGAGCGGGCGATGGAGCAGCTCAGGACCCGTTTCCCGCACACCCTGCAGCTGGCCTTCGAGCCGGTCGGCGGCGGCGGGGACGGGCTGGCCTCGTACGCGGCGCGGACCAGGGGGCGGGGCGACACCGAGATCGCCCTCGGCTTCGTCCGGCATGTCCGCGGCAGCGATCCCGACCCGGCCGAGCAACTGCTGCTGCGCACCGCGGTGGAGGCCGTCGGCGTCGGCGCGCGCGGCGAGGGGAACGAGGGCTGATGCGGCTGCACTCACTCACGGTGACCGCCTTCGGGCCTTTCGCCGGGACCCAGACGGTGGACTTCGACGCGCTCGCCTCCGGCGGTCTGTTCCTGCTGCGCGGGGCGACCGGGGCCGGGAAGAGCAGCGTGCTGGACGGGGTCTGCTACGCGCTCTACGGCGCGGTGCCGGGCCAGCGGCCGCGGACCAGGCTGCGCAGCGACCATGCCTCGGCCGAGGTCAGGACCCAGGTCCGGCTGGAGGTGACGCTCGGCGGCCGGCGGCTGGAGATCACCCGCAGCCCGGAGCAGACCAGGGCCAAGAAGCGCGGCAGCGGCAGCACCGTCGACAAGGCGCAGACCCTGCTGCGGGAGTGGTCGGCCGGTTCCGGGGACGGCGGCGAGTGGCGGCCGAGCAGCAAGTCGCACCAGGAGGTCGGGGCCGAGGTCCAGCAGCTGCTGGGGATGAGCCGGGAGCAGTTCTGCCAGGTGGTGCTGCTCCCCCAGGGCGAGTTCGCCCGGTTCCTGCACGCCAGTGCGCCGGACCGGGCCGATCTGCTCGGGCGGCTGTTCGACACCGCGCGGTTCGGCGCGGTGGAGGGGTGGCTGACGGAGCGTCGGCAGCAGACCGAGAAGGCCTGCCAGGCGGTGCTCGGCGAGGTCGGTGCCCGACTGGAGCGGCTGCGGCAGGCCGCGGGCACGGAAGAACCGGCCCCGGCGTCGGCAGCGGACGATGCCCTGGGCTGGGCCGCGCAGCTGCGGGTGCAGGCCCGCGAGGAGCTGACCGTGGCCGAGTGCCGGCAGCAGGCGGTCGAGCAGCGCCGGGCGCTGGCCGAGGCCAGGGCCCGCGAGGTGGGGGTGCTGGCCGACCGGCAGCGGCGGCACCGGCGGGCAGTGCTGCGCGCGGGCGATCTCGAGCAGCAGACCGAGCAGCAGCACGCGGCCTCGGTCCGGCTGGAGCGGGCGCAGCGGGCCGAGGCGGTTGCCCCGCTGCTGCGGCTGCACCGCGAGGCCGCCCAGGCCCAGGCCCGGTTCGAGCAGCAGGAGCAGCGCAGCCGGGCCGCGCTGCCCGCCGTCCACGCCCGGGCCGGCGGCGAGGAGCTGGTCGCGGCCGAGCGGCAGCGGCGGGAGGAGCTGGGCGGGCTCCGCGCCCTGCTCTCGGCCGAGCAGCAGTACCGCGCCAATGAGCGGGGCCAGGCCCGGCTGGAGGCGGAGCGCGAGGACGCCGAGACAGTACGGGCCGAGGCCGAGCAGTGGCTCGCCGTCGAGTGGCCCGAGCAGCGGCAGCGGGGCGACGCGGCGCTGGACCGGGCCCGGCAGGCCGCCGTCCGCACCGACCAGCTGGACGAGCAGCTGCCCGAGGCCCGCCGCCGCGGCGCCGCCGCCGAGCAGGCGGAGGCGCTGGCGGCCCGGCTGGCCGACGCCCGGCAGCGTGAGCTGCGCCGGCGCGAGGACGCGGCCGGCGCCCATGAGGCCTGGCTCGACCTGCGCGAACGCCGGTTGCAGGGGATGGCGGCCGAGCTGGCCGAGGGCCTGGCGGAGGGCGGCGCCTGCCCGGTCTGCGGGTCCGCCGAGCATCCGGCCCCGGCCCGGCCCGGGCCCGGCCAGGTGACCAGGGAGCAGGAGCAGCGCGCCGAGCAGCGCTACCGGGAGGCCGCCCGCGCGGCCGAACAGGCCGGCGGCGAGCTGCAAGGGCTGGGGCAGGAGTCGGCCTCGCTGGCCGCCGTCGCCGGCGAGGGCACCGCGGCCGAGCTGCGGGCGGCCGTCCAGCGGCTGGAGGCGGAGTACCAGCAGGTGCGGCAGCTGGCCGCGAACGGGCTCAGGGTGCAGGAGCAGCTGGATCTCCTGGAACACGAGCACGGGCTGCGCACCGCGGCCTCCGGGCAGGCGGCGGAGCTGGTCGCGGCCAGGACCGCGCGGCTGGAGGCACTGGCCGGGGAGCAGGCCCGGCTGACCGAGCAGTTGGAGCGGGGCAGGTCGGGGGCCGCGTCGGTCTCGGCCAGGTTCGCCGAGCTGTCGCCGCTCGCGGACCGGCTGGGCGAGACCGTAGCCGCGGTGCGCGAGGCCGCGGCCGGCACCGAGACGCTGGCCCGGGCCGAGCGGGAGGTGCGCGAGGCGGCCGAACGGGAGGGCTTCGGCGACGCCGAGCAGGCGGCGCAGGCCGCGCTCCCCGCCTCCGAAATCGCCAGGCTGCGGGCGGCCCTGGAGCGGCACCGGGACGAGCTGGCGCAGGTCGGCGCGGAGCTGGCCGACCCCGACCTGCTGGCAGCGGTCCGGCGGCCGGCCGCCGATCCGGCCGCCGACCGGGCCGTGCTGGACGCCGCCGACGCGGCGCTGCGCTCCGCCTATGCGGCGGTGCAGGGCGCGCGGGAGCGCTGCGAGGCGCTGGACCGGCTCAGTGCCGGCCTCGACGCCGAGCTGCGCCGGCTGGCGCCGCTGGCCGCCGAGCACCGCCAGGTCTCCGACCTGGCCTATCTCGCCTCCGGCACCAGCGCAGGCAACAGCCTGCGGATGTCGCTGGAGACCTACGTCCTGGCGGCCAGGCTGGAACAGGTCGCGGAGGCGGCCGGGGCCCGGCTCAGGGTGATGTCCCAGGGCCGCTACACCCTCGCCCACAACGACGCCAGGGCCAGGGGCGCCGGCCGCTCCGGGCTCGGCCTGAGCGTGCTGGACGGCTGGACCGGCCGCAGCCGGGACACCTCGACCCTCTCCGGCGGCGAGAGCTTCTTCGCCTCGCTGGCACTGGCGCTGGGCCTGGCCGACGTGGTCACCGACGAAGCCGGGGGCATGCCGCTGGACACCCTGTTCATCGACGAGGGCTTCGGCTCGCTGGACGAGGACACCCTGGAGGACGTGCTGGACGTGCTGGACCGGCTGCGCGAGCGGGACCGGGCGGTGGGCATCGTCAGCCATGTCGGCGACCTGCGCGGCCGCATCCCGGTCCAGCTGGAGGTCCGCAAGGGCCGCAGCGGATCGACGTTGCACCAGCACGGCACCGGGTAGGGCGGGGGTGGGGGGCCCGTCCGGTCGGACCAGACCCCGGGGTCCCTCGCCGGGGACCGTCCGGCCTAGGGTTTGCGGGACAGGCCCTACGCCCCAGACTCCACCCGTACCCCGGAGGCGCGACAGCATGACGGACACTCACTCCGACTCCCAGCCCTGGTGGCGCGGCGCGGCCCTGTACCAGGTGTACCCGCGCAGCTTCGCCGACGGGAACGGCGACGGCACCGGCGACATCGCCGGGATCCGCAGCCGACTCCCCTACCTGGTGGAACTCGGCGTGGACGCGCTGTGGATCTCCCCCTGGTACGTCTCCCCGCTGGCCGACGGCGGCTACGACATCGCCGACTACCGCGACATCGACCCGCGCTTCGGCACCCTCGCCGAGGCCGAGCAGCTGATCGCCGAATGCCACACGGCCGGGCTGCGGCTGATCGTCGACCTGGTCCCCAACCACTGCTCGGACCAGCACCCCTGGTTCCGCGCGGCGCTGGCCGCGGCCCCGGGCTCGGCCGAGCGCGCGCTGTTCCACTTCCGCCCGGGCCGCGGCGAGGACGGCGAACTGCCGCCCAACGACTGGCAGTCGCACTTCGGCGGCCCGGCCTGGAAGCGGACCGACGGGCCCGACCGCGCGTGGTACCTGCACATGTTCGCGCCCGAGCAGCCCGACTGGAACTGGGACAACCCGGCCGTCCGCACCGAGTTCGAGTCCATCCTGCGGTTCTGGCTGGACCTCGGCGCCGACGGCTTCCGGATCGACGTCACCGACCACCTGGTCAAGGAGGCCGGACTGCCGGACTCGGCCGGGCACCACGGCAAGCCCGACCCCTGGCGGGACCAGGAGGGCGTGCATGAGATCTACCGCAGCTGGCGGGCGCTGGCCGACTCCTACCCCGGCGAGCGCGTGTTCGTGGCCGAGCTGTGGGAGAACGACCCGAACCGCTTCGCCCGCTACCTGCGCCCCGACGAGCTGCAGACCGCCTTCAACTTCGCCTTCCTGAAGTCGGCCTGGGACGCGGCGGCACTGCGCGGGGTGATCAACGACACCCTGGCCTCGCACGCCCTGGTCGGCGCCCCGCCGACCTGGGTGCTGTCCAACCACGACACCACCCGCCACGTCACCCGCTACGGCGGGGTCGACACCACCTACGGCTTCGACCGGGCCACCCGCTTCGGCCAGCCGGTGGACCTGGAGCTCGGCACCCGCCGGGCCCGCGCCGCCGCGCTGCTGAGCTGCGCGCTGCCCGGCGGGGTCTACGTCTACCAGGGCGACGAGTTGGGCCTGTGGGAGGTCGAGGACATCCCGGACGAGCTGCGCCAGGACCCGACCTGGCTGCGCTCGGGCCACACCGACCGCGGCCGGGACGGCTGCCGGGTGCCGATCCCGTGGAGCGGAACGCACCCGCCGTTCGGCTTCGGCGCCGAGCAGGCGCCGCCCTGGCTGGACGTCCAGCCGGCCGCCTGGAAGGACCTGACCGCGGCGGCGGAGTCCGGCATCCAGGGCTCGCACCTGGAGCTCTACCGGGAGACCCTGCGGCAGCGCCGGGCCGAACCGGGTCTCGGCGACGGCCCGATGCGCTGGCTGCCCTCGGCCGACGACGTGCTGGACTTCACCCGCGAGGGCGACTTCCGCTGCGTGGTGAACCTGGGGCCGACCCCGGTGGCGCTGCCCACCGGGGCCGGCGTGCTGCTGGCGAGCGGGCCGCTGGACGGGTCGCTGCTGCCGACCGACACCGCGGTCTGGCTGCGCTGGAGCTGAGCTTCGGCTCAACTGGCGCCGAAAAGAAGACAGGAAGCCCCTTCCGCACGGGGGAGCGGGCGGGGCTTCCTTAGATCATCGTACGAGCGCCGAACCGGCCGACCAGCCAATGGCACGCCAGGATGCACTGTGCCATCGTCCGATGGCACAGTGCCGAGGTCAGCGGGTGAGACCGGCCCTGCGCAGGGCATCCGCCATCGCGCTGTTGGAGTTCCCGGAACCGCCGGAGCCACCGGAGTTGCCTGAGCCACCGCCGCCCGGCTTCTCGTTCCGCGGCCGGGGCGTGCGCTGCTGCTGCGACTGCCCCTGCCGCGGCCCCCGCTCCTGCTGCGGCTGGCGCGGCCCGCGCTCCCGCTCCTGCTTGGGCTGGGCCTCGTCGTCCAGCCGCAGCGTCAGCGAGATCCGCTTGCGCGGGATGTCCACCTCCAGCACCTTCACCCGGACGATGTCCCCGGACTTCACCACCTCGCGCGGGTCCTTGACGAAGGTCCTGGACAGCGCCGAGACATGGACCAGGCCGTCCTGGTGCACGCCGACGTCGACGAAGGCGCCGAAGGCCGCGACATTGGTGACGGTGCCCTCCAGCAGCATCCCCGGCTCCAGGTCGGAGAGCTTCTCCACGCCCTCCTTGAACGCCGCGGTGCGGAACGCGGGCCGCGGGTCCCGGCCGGGCTTCTCCAGCTCGCGCAGGATGTCGGTGACGGTCGGCACGCCGAACTTCTCGTCCGCGAAGGCGGACGGCTGCAGGCCGCGCAGCACCGCGCCGTTGCCGATCACCGTCCGCAGCTCGCCGCCGGTGGCCGCGATGATCTTCCGGACCACCGGATAGGCCTCGGGGTGGACGCTGGAGGCGTCCAGCGGGTCCTCGCCGCCGGGGATCCGCAGGAAGCCGGCACACTGCTCGAAGGCCTTGGGGCCGAGCCGGGGCACCTCCTTGATCGCCTTGCGGCTGCGGAACGGACCGTTGGCGTCGCGGTGCGCCACGATGTTCTCGGCCAGGGTGGCGCCGATGCCGGACACCCTGGTCAGCAGCGGTGCGGAGGCGGTGTTGACGTCCACCCCGACACCGTTCACGCAGTCCTCGACCACCGCGTCCAGCGAGCGCGACAGCTTGGCCTCGGAGAGGTCGTGCTGGTACTGGCCGACGCCGATCGACTTGGGGTCGATCTTGACCAGCTCGGCCAGCGGGTCCTGCAGCCGCCGGGCGATGGAGACCGCGCCGCGGATCGAGACATTGAGGTCCGGCAGCTCCTGCGAGGCGAACGCGGAGGCGGAGTAGACCGAGGCGCCGGCCTCGGACACCACGGCCTTGGTGAGCTTGAGGTCCGGGTGCAGCTTGATCAGATCCCCGGCCAGCTTGTCGGTCTCCCGCGAGGCGGTGCCGTTGCCGATGGCGATCAGATCGACCTTGTGGGTGGCGCAGAGCTTCGCCAGGGTGGCGATGGACTCGTCCCAGCGGTTGGCCGGGACGTGCGGGTGGATGGTGTCATGGGCGACCACCTTGCCGGTCGCGTCCACCACGGCGACCTTCACGCCGGTCCGGAAGCCCGGGTCCAGGCCCAGGGTGGCGCGGGTGCCGGCCGGGGCGGCGAGCAGCAGGTCGCGCAGGTTGGCGGCGAAGACCCGGACCGCCTCGTCCTCGGCCTCGGTGCGCAGCCGCAGCCTCAGGTCGATGCCGAGGTGCACCAGCAGCCGGGTGCGCCAGGCCCAGCGGACGGTGTCCAGCAGCCAGCGGTCGCCGGGGCGGCCCCGGTCGGCGATCTCGAACTTCTGCGCGATCCGGGCCTCGTAGCCGCCGGGGGCCTCGGCGTCGGCCTCGTCGGTGTAGGGCTCCAGGGTGAGGTCGAGGATGTCCTCCTTCTCACCGCGCAGCATGGCCAGGATCCGGTGCGAGGGGAGCTTGGTGAAGGGCTCGGCGAAGTCGAAGTAGTCGGAGAACTTCGCCCCGGCCTCCTCCTTGCCGTCACGGACCCTGGCGGAGAGCCGGCCCCGGCCCCACATCCGCTCGCGCAGCCCGCCGACCAGGTCGGCGTCCTCGCCGAAGCGCTCGACCAGGATCGCCCGGGCCCCCTCCAGCGCGGCTGCGGCGTCGGGGACGTTCTCGCCGAGGTAGCCGGCCGCCTCGGCCTGCGGGTCCCGGGTCGGGTCGCCGAGCAGCAGGTCGGCCAGCGGCTGCAGCCCGTTCTCCCGGGCGATCTGGGCCTTGGTGCGGCGCTTGGGCTTGTAGGGGAGGTAGATGTCCTCCAGCCGGGCCTTGGAGTCGGCGGCGCGGATCTGCGCCTCAAGCGCCGGATCCAGCTTGCCCTGGCTGCTGATCGACTCCAGGATCGCGTCCCGCCGCTCCTCCAGCTCGCGCAGGTAGCGCAGCCGCTCCTCCAGGTTGCGCAGCTGGGTGTCGTCCAGCTCCCCGGTCGCCTCCTTGCGGTAGCGGGCGATGAAGGGCACGGTCGCCCCGCCGTCGAGCAGGTCCACGGCGGCCTGGACCTGCCCGGACCGTACGCCGAGTTCCTCGGCGATGGTCTGCTGGATGGACGCAGTGTGGCTGGACGCACTCAGTGGGGACACGCTGTGTTACCGCCTTCTCGCAGGGATGCCACTCAGCATTGTGCCGTCACCGGCACGCCGGGAACACCTCCGCCCCCGGCGGGTCGCGGCGTCGACGGAGCCGGCCGGGCCGGGCCGGAGCGGATTGTCAGACCCCCGGTTCACACTGGGACGATGACCACCGCGACCGCTCGCCGTACGGAGCTCGCTGCCTTTCTGCGCAGTCGGCGGGCCAGGATCACCCCCGAGGAGCTGGGGCTGCCGCCGGGTCCCCGGCGGCGGACGCCGGGCCTGCGCCGGGAGGAGGTGGCGCTGCACGCCGGGGTCGGCGTGACCTGGTACACCTGGCTGGAGCAGGGTCGCCCGATCAACGCCAGCCCGCAGGTGCTGGACGCGATCGGCCGGACGCTGCGGCTCGACCGCCCGGAGCTGAGCCACCTCTACCGGCTGGCCGAGGTCCCGGCCGCGCCCGATCCGACGCCGTGCACCGTGCTGGATCCGGCGGTGCGGGCGGTGCTGGACGACTTCGCCACGCTGCCGGCCTGCGTGGTCAACTCCCGCCTCGACGTGCTCGCCCTGAACCTCCCCTACGCGGCGCTGTGGCCCCGGAGCGTGCAGGACGGGCCCGACAAGCAGGCCGGGCCCGGCAACAACCTGCTCTGGCTGTCCTTCACCGTGCCGGCCTGCTGCAGCTCGCTGGTCGACCGCGCGCAGGAACTGCCGCTGCTGGTGGCGGCGTTCCGGGCCGAATACGGCCGGCACCTCGGCCAACCGGACTGGGAGCGCCTGGTCGCCGAACTGTCGGCGGCCAGCCCGGAGTTCGCCGCGATGTGGGAGACCCAGGACGTCGGCGCCCACGGCAGCCGCACCAAGACCTACCAGCACCCCGCCGTGGGCCGGCTGTCGGTGCTGGTCAGCCACTTCGACATCATCTCGGCCCCGGATCTGCGGATGCAGGTCTACTCCCCCGCCGACGAGGTCAGCCGGGAGCGGCTGCGGTGGCTGCTCGACCACCCGGACGCCCCGTACTGGGACCACCGGCACGAGTCCTGAGCGCACTGGGCGAGCTAAGACCGACCGGGCTAAGCCGGTCGCGGCACCACCGCGAGCTGGCGGGACTGGGCGACCAGGCGGCCGGACTCGTCCCAGACCTCGGCGTCCTCCTCCAGGAAGCCGCCGGCCAGGTTGCGGGTGGAGTGGACCACCCGGAGCCAGCCGGGGACGGGCGGGGCCCGGACGTGGGCGGTGAGCTCCAGGGTGGGGGTCCAGCCGTAGAGGCCGAGGTCGAAGGTGACCGGCGGCAGCGCGTCCACGGCGAGCAGCAGCATCAGCGGGTCGGGCTCGCGGCCGTCGGCGAGCCGGAGCCAGCCCTGGATCTTTCCGACCCCGGAGGGCTTGCCCAATGCCCAGCCCACGCAGGCCGGGTCCAGCCGCAGGTCGAGCCGTTCCAGCAGGGCGGCGTTGGCCAGGAAGTCCGGCAGCGCCTGGGCGGTGCTGATGCACTGGTCCACCGGCGGCAGCTCGGGCGGAGTGGCGCTGGTCCTGACGTCGCCCTCGGCGGTGGAGAGGTCGCCGTAGGAGGCGAGCACCCGCAGCCGCTCGACCGTGGAGCCGTCCGCGGCGGTCTGCAGCAGGGTGGCCGCGCCGGTGCTGACGCTGCGGCCGCGGCGGACCGCTTCGGTGCGGATCTCGGCCGGTCCGGGCCGTCCGGCCGAGAGGTAGTAGGCGCTCAGCGAGAGCGGGTCCGGGTGGCCGCCACTGGCCAGCTCCTGCCGCAGGGCGTTGCCGACCAGGGCCAGCAGCAGCCCGCCGTTGATGCCGCCGCCGATCCGCCAGCCGGGGTCGAGCTCGGCGTCGTAGACGGACGGCAGGCCCTCGCGCGCCCGCACCGCGGTCCCCCGGTCGAACTCCGACGCCTGGCCCAGCTCTGCCGCTGCGGTCACGACGGATCTCCCCTCAATAAGTTACTGATCAGTAAAGGACTGTACTACCGCTTCCACCTTCAAGGTCATCCTGGTAGCCATTGATCCCATGACGAGTCAAGCAGATCCGTTCGACCTCTCCGGACGCGTCGCCGTGGTCACCGGCGCGGGCAGCGGCATCGGACGAGCGACCGCCCAGCAACTCGCCGCCGCGGGCGCCTACGTGGTCTGCGCCGACATCAACGGGGCCGCCGCCGAGGCCACCGCCGAGGGCATCGGCAAGGCCGCGAGCGGCGCCGCGCTGGACGTGACCGACCGGGCGGCCGTGTTCACGCTGATCGAGGGCACCGCCGCCGAGCAGGGGCGGCTGGACATCCTCTGCAATGTCGCCGGGATCATCCGCACCGGCCGGGTGGTCGACGTGGAGGTCGCCGACCTGGACGCGGTGCTCGACGTCAACTTCCGGGGCACCTTCCACGGCTGCCAGGCCGCCGCGCGGATCATGTCCGCGGCCGGCCGCGGCAGCATCGTCAACACTGCCTCGGGGGCGATGGACACCGCGCAGCCGGAGATCATGAGCTACTCGGTGTCCAAGGCCGCCGTGGTGCAGCTGACCAAGAACCTGGCGGTCGAGGTCGGCCGCTTCGGGGTCCGGGTCAACGCGGTGGCACCGGGCCTGGTGCGCACCGCGATGACCGAGCGGCACTACCTGCTGCCGGACGGCAGCGTGGACGAGGCCGCCCGCGCCGCCGCCGAGAAACCGCTGCGCCGGATGTCCCCGCTGGGGATGATCGGCGAGCCGGAGGACATCGCCCACGCCGTCCGCTACCTGGTCAGCGACGCCGCCCGGTTTGTGACCGGACAGATCCTGCGCCCCAACGGCGGCGTGGCGATGCCCTGGTGACCTCACGTCAGGTGACGACTGGTCAGCGTCCGCGCAGGGTGCGGTAGCGGGTGGCCAGCGTGCCGGTGGACGAGTCCAGCGCGTCCAGCCCCTCGCCGTCGACCAGCACCGGCTCGATCTTCTTGGCGAGGACCTTGCCGAGCTCCACGCCCCACTGGTCGAAGGAGTCGATGTTCCAGATCGCGCCCTGGACGAACACCTTGTGCTCGTAGAGGGCGATCAGCTGGCCCAGCACCGAGGGGGTGAGCTCCTCGGCCAGGATGGTCGTGGTCGGGTGGTTGCCCTTGAAGGTCTTGTGCGGCACCAGCTCGGCCGGGGCGCCCTCGGCGGCGACCTCCTCCGGGGTCTTGCCGAAGGCCAGCGCCTGGCCCTGGGCGAAGAGGTTGGCCATCAGCAGGTCGTGCTGGGCGACCAGGCCCGGCTGCAGGTCGGCGACCGGCCTGGCGAAGCCCAGCAGGTCGGCCGGGATCACCTTGGTGCCCTGGTGGATCAGCTGGTAGTAGGCGTGCTGGCCGTTGGTGCCGGGGGTGCCCCAGACCACCGGGCCGGTCTGCCAGCGCACCGGCTGCCCGTCCCGGTCCACCGACTTGCCGTTGGACTCCATGTCCAGCTGCTGCAGGTAGGCGGTGAACTTGGAGAGGTAGTGCGAGTACGGCAGCACCGCGTGCGACTGGGCGTCGAAGAACGCCCCGTACCAGACCCCGAGCAGGCCCAGCAGCAGCGGGACGTTGTCCTCCGGGGCCGCGGTGCGGAAGTGCTCGTCGACCAGGTGGAAGCCGGCCAGCATCTCCCGGAAGGCGTCCGGGCCGATCGCGAGCATCAGCGACAGGCCGATCGCGGAGTCGTAGGAGTAGCGGCCGCCGACCCAGTCCCAGAACTCGAACATGTTGGCGACGTCGATGCCGAAGTCGGAGACCCCGGGTCCATTGGTCGACAGGGCGACAAAGTGCTTGGCGACCGCGTCCTTGTCCGCGCGCAGCTCGGTCAGCAGCCAGTCGCGGGCCGAGGTGGCGTTGGTGAGGGTCTCGATGGTGGTGAAGGTCTTGGAGGCGACGATGAACAGCGTCTCCGCGGCGTCCAGGTCGCGGACCGCCTCGTGCAGGTCGGCGCCGTCCACGTTGGACACGAAGCGGACCGTCAGCCCGCGGTCGGTGAAGGCGCGCAGCGCCTCGTAGGCCATCGCCGGGCCCAGGTCGGAGCCGCCGATGCCGATGTTGACAACATTGCGGATCCGCTTGCCGGTGTGCCCGGTCCACTCCCCCGAACGCACCCGGTCGGCGAAGGCGGCCATCTTGTCCAGCACCGCGTGCACGGCCGGCACGACGTTCTCACCGTCCACCTCGATCACCGCGTCGCGCGGGGCGCGCAGGGCGGTGTGCAGGACGGCGCGGTGCTCGGTGATGTTGATCTTGTCGCCGCGGAACATCGCGTCCCGCAGCTCGGCCACCCCGCGTCCGGCGGCCAGCTGCCGCAGCAGGGCCAGCGTCTCGTCGGTCACCAGGTGCTTGGAGTAGTCCAGGTAGAGGTCGCCCACCTGCAGGGCGTAGCGCTCGCCGCGCCGCGGGTCGGCGGCGAACAGCTCCCGCAGGTGCACCTCCCCCAGCTGTGCCCGGTGCTTTCCCAGCTCGGCCCACTCCGGCGAGCGGTCGAGCGGCAGCCGGTCGGAACGGGTTCCCTCGGAGGCCATCGCGTTGACTCCATTCCAGATACCAGATCACTGCAGATACATCAGTACGAAAGCGAGCCTATCCCGCAGACCGGTCCTCGGGCGGGGCGGCCACCGGCAGGCTCAGCAGGACGCCGAACCCGCCGTCGGCGGTCGGACCGGTGGTCAGGCTGCCGCCGAGCAGGGCCGCGCGCTCGCGCAGGCCGACGATGCCGTGGCCGCCGCCGGGCAGGTCGGAGAGGTCCTTCCAGGAGCGGACCTCGCGCGGCGGCGGCCCGTTCACCACCGAGACCAGCAGCCGGTCGCCCTCGGCCCGCAGCCGGACCTCGGTCCCGGCCCCCGGCGCGTGCTTGCGGACATTGGTCAGCGCCTCCTGCACGGTCCGGTACGCGGCCCGCTCCACCGGCTCGGGCAGCGCGGGCAGGGCCCCGGCCGGTCCTGGTCCTGACCCTGATCCTGGCCCCGGCATCAGCAGCACCGCTGCCACCTCGGACTCGGCCACCAGCCGGGCCAGGTCGGTGAGCCGGGGCTGCGGGGCCAGCTCGGTCGGTCCGGCGCCGGCCGCGCGCAGCACCAGGATCATGCTGCGCAGCTCCTCCAGCGTCGCCACCGCCAGCCCGCGCAGCGTCCCGGCCGTGGCCTTGACCGCCGGGTCGGTCGAGGTGACCTGGAGCGCCCCGGCCTGGACCGCGATCAGCCCGGCCTGGTGCGAGACCACATCGTGCATCTCCCGGGCGATCCTGGCCCGCTCCCGGGCCAGCACGGTCTCGGCGTGCAGCTCGCGCTCCTGGTCGCGCAGCACGGCGAGTTCAGCGATCCGTTCCGAGAGCGCTGCTCTCGTTCTGGCCAGCAGGCCCAGCGCGGCCGGGCCGGCCGCCAGCATCACCGCGTAGATCAGGTTCTGGGCCTGGTCACTGGCAGTCTCCTTGGGAAAGTCACCGAGCGGCCAGGGGATGAACATCCCGATCCCGACCAGCCCGGCGGCGATCCACACCTGCCGGACCGGGCGGCGGGAGCGGGCGACCGAGTACAGCGCGGCCATCGCCGCCACCGCGGCGGTGCCCGCGTAGAGGCCGGGCAGAGTGATCAGCAGGGCCGTCCGGGGCAGTCGGCGGCGCAGCAGCAGGGCGGCGGTGGCGACGATCGAGACGGTGAAGGTCCAGTCGCGCGGGGCGGGGAAGTTCAGCAGCGCGTCCACCGTGGACGCGGCGACCAGCAGCAGGGTGACCGCGCCCCGGCGCAGCCACAGCGGCAGGTCCGCGATCGCGGCGCGGGGGTTCACTGGATCAGCCCGGCGCGCTCGGCCAGGACCGCCGCCTGGATCCGGTTGGCGACGCCCAGCTTGGTGAGGACGGCGCTGACGTAGTCCTTCACGGTGGCGGCGCCCAGGTGCATCCTGGCCCCGATCTCGATGTTGGAGAGCCCCTGGCCGAGGAGGGCCAGCACCTGCCGCTCCCGTTCGCTGAGCCCGTCGATCGCCCGGCCGGACGCCCCGCCGCCGCGCGGTGCGCTCTCCCGCAGCCGCCGCAGCACCGGCGCGGACAGGCAGCCCGCGCCGGTGGCGACGGCGCGGACCGAGCGGGCCAGCAGCTCCGGCTCGGTGTCCTTGAGCAGGAACCCGCCCGCCCCGAGCGCCACCGCCCGGTCCAGGTACTCGTCGGTGTCGAAGGTGGTCAGCATGGCGACCTGGGGGCAGTCAGGCAGCTCACGGATGCGGCGGAGCAGGGTGAGCCCGTCCACGTCCGGCATCCGGATGTCCAGCAGCACCACGTGCGGGCGCTGCTCCTGGATCACCGCCAGGGCCTCCGGGCCGGAGCAGGTGGCGACCACCTCGATGTCGGGGGCCGTGCCGAGGATCATGGCCAGCCCGGACCGGATCAGCGCCTCGTCGTCCACCACCACGACCCGGAGCAGCGTCGGCGGACCGGCCGGACCGGGCCCGGTGCCGGCGGCGGCGTCATGCGGCAGAGGTGGAACCACGGGGTGTCCTGACGTCGTCCAGGGAACTCCGCGTGACCGTACCCCAGCGCGAATGCGCGGGCGAATCCTGGCGTACCACCAGGTCACCCCCGGTTGGCGGTCCGACGACCACCGGACGGGGGTGGTGGGTCGGTTCGAGTACGACCAGGATGGGGCGCGTGGTGCGTGTGTGCGCCTGGTGGGCGGGCACTACGGGGGGGTGCCCGTCTGCCGCGCTCCGGACGCCGCCGGGTTCCCATCCGATTCACGCCGCCGATGCCAGCGATGCCACCGATGACCCGCCGCCGGCTCCGCCGGTCAGGTGCTCGCGAGCGGCGAGCGGACCTCCAGCCAGACCGTCTTGTCGGACTCCCGGGCGACCGTGCCCCAGTTCAGGGCCAGCCGGGCCACGATGTGCAGCCCGTGCCCGCCCGGACGGGTCGCCTCGTGCGGCGTCCGCGGGACCGGCGGCGAGGCGCTGCCGTCGGAGACCTCCACCCGGAGCAGCGCGTCGGTGCAGTGCAGGGTCAGCTCACTGGGGCCGCCCGCGTGCAGGCAGGCGTTGGTGACCAGCTCGGACACCAGCAGCAGCACGTCCTCGGCCACCGCCTCCTGCTCGTCGTTGCGGGCCGGAAGCCAGTTCCAGTCGTGCAGGGCCGTCCGGGTGAAGTCGCGGCAGCGGCCGACGACCCCCCGGGTGCCGGACAGCGCGAGCCGCCTGGTCTGGCCGCCCGGCGGCAGACCAGGGCGCACCGGGGCGCCGTCGGGTCCCTGGGGACGGGTCGTACTCATGGCGTCTCACCCCGCTGTGCTCCGCGTGCCGGCCTGCCCACTGCGTCTCTTCCTCTGCTGTCCTCCTGCCCCGGGGCCAGGGGTGAACACCTGCCCGGGAACCCGCTCAAGAGATCGCCAGTGCCGCGTCCAGCGAGGCGTGGACGGTGAACACCGTCGACGCCCCGGTGATCTCGAACATCCGGGCCACCGCCGACCGCAGCGCGGCCAGTTCGATCACCCGGTTCTCGGACTCCGCCCGCAGCCGCGCCCCGAGCAGGACGTTCAGCCCGGTCGAGTCGCAGAACTCCAGATCCGCGCAGTCCACCACGACCCGCCCGGGACCGGCGTCCAGCGCCTGGTCCAGCAGTGCACGGAGCGGGGGCGCGGTGTCCTGGTCCAGTTCCCCGTGCAGGGTGAGCACGGCGACACCGTCCTGCGTCCGCAGTCCTACGGTGAACCGGTCGCTGCCACCGACCGGAACGGTCGGCAGACTGCCGGAGTCGGATGCCCCGACGCCTCCATGGTCCATCTGTCCTCTTTCGTCCCTCGGCCGGTCTGTGAGCTGATCCACAGCGCCTCCCACCGTATCCGAAACCAGGCCGGAAGCGACCGGCGCCGGGGGAATCCCCCAGCAGATCGAGGGTATGGGGAAGGTGGAGCGGCTCACACCCACGGCCCGGACATGACCGCCAGTCACGTACGCGGACCCCGAAGAAGGAGCATCCGTGACCACACATGCGATCAGCCCGCAGCGGACGGCGGCGCGACAGGGCTTAGCGGGCCCGTCCCCGGCGGACGCGCCCCTGCCGGATCTGCCGGATCTGCCGGAGATTCCGTCGGCCAGGGCGGTCTCCCCCGCGAACGCCCGGGCCCTGTCCAAGGTCCTCTTCGTCCGGCTGCGCGAGCTGGAGGAGGGGACGCGCGAGTACTCCTACGTCCGCAACACCCTGGTCGAGTTGAACCTGGCCCTGGTGAAGTACGCGCGGCGGCCAGGTTCCGCACCCGCAGCGAGCCGATGGACGACATCATCCAGGTCGGCACGATCGGCCTGATCAAGGCGATCAACAGGTTCGACCTCGACCGGGGGGTGGAGTTCCCCACCTTCGCGCTGCCGACCATCAGCGGTGAGATCAAGAGGTTCTTCCGGGACACCAGTTGGGCGGTCCGGGTGCCGCGACGACTGCAGGAGCTGCGGCTGGACCTGGCGAAGGCCACCGACCGGCTGCAGCAGGCGTTGGACCGCGCGCCGACCACCGCCGAACTGGCGCGGGAGCTGGGGATCGGCGAGGCCGAGGTGGCCGAGGGCCTGTGCGCGGGCAACGCCTACACGGCGGGTTCGCTGGACGCGACGGACGAGGACGAGCGGACCGGGAGCAGCCGGGCGTACCGGATCGGCTACGAGGACCCGGGCATGGCCGGCATCGAGAACCATAAGTCGCTGAAGCCGCTGATCGCCGGACTCGCCCCGCGCGACCGGCTGATCCTGTCGCTGCGGTTCGTCGCCGACATGACCCAGTCCGAGATCGGCGAGGAGCTGGGCCTCTCCCAGATGCATGTCTCCCGCCTGCTGTCGCGGACCCTGCTGAAGCTCCGCGAGGGCCTGCTGACGGAGGATTAGAACTGCTGCGAAGGGCTGCTGCTGACGGCGGCGCCGAGCTGATCCGGGCTCGGCGCCGCAGGCGTGTCCGGGGACGGATCGCGGGTAGGCGCAGGTTCCGGCAGTAGGGAACACCGACGTGTGAAGGAGTGTCTGGGACATGGGTATCGGAGGCTGTATCGGGGTCTTCGCGCTGGGCGCGATTCTCACGTTCGGCGTGAACTGGCATGTGTCAGGAATGAACCTCACGATCGTCGGGGTGATCCTGATGGCCGCCGGCCTGCTCGGCGTCGTCACCATCGCCGGCATGTACCGGCGTCGCCGTCCGCCGATGGGTGTCGGCGGCATCGGCGAGGGCGAGGAGATCGTCCGCGAACGCCGCTACTACGAATAGTCCGTTGAAGCTGAATTGGACGTGAAAGGGCCCCGATGCGGTGGTACTCGCATCGGGGCCCTTTCACGTGCGTTTCACACGCGTGCGGATCGATCAGAGGGTGAGCAACTGGTTGAGCACCCGGCGGTACTCCTGCAGCGCGGTGCGCAGGTCCTCGGTCGGGACGGCGTTGTCGTGCGCGGCGCTGGCGGCGCCGCCGTCCTTGCTCCAACGGCCGTGCAGTTCGTTCCGACGGGCCGATATGGCCTCGGTGAGCTGCGTGGAGACCTGCTCGACCAGGGTCTCGGCCTGCTCCACGGCGTGGCGCGGGTCGTCGACGAAGTCGATCTGGATGGTCTGCCAGCGGTCGCGCAGCTTCTCCGAGACCGAGTCCTCGAAGAACCGGTTGGCATTGGGGTCGGTCGCCGCGGGGGTGGTGGCCGCGGGGGTGGTGGCCGCGGAGGTGGTGGCCGCGGAGGTGGCCGCGGAGGTGGCCGCGCCCGCGGTGACCAGGTCGGCGTCCCGGTCCGTGTCCCGGTCTGTGTCCCGGTCGAAGTCCTGGTCGGTGCTTCGGCCGGTGTCCGTGCTGCCGAAGGCGCTGCCGCCGAAGACGGCGCTGTCGGCGGACGAGGACTTCCGGTCCGACTCGTCCTGCTGGTCGTGCTCTCCCAGCGCGTCACGGTCGACGTCGTCCACGTGGTTCACGTCGTCGGCGTCGTCCACGTCGTCGCCGAGCGGCGTGCTCGCGGCCTCGGCCGTGGCGGGGGCGCGGGGGTCGTCCTGGTCGGCGTGGTCGTGGTCGTGGTCGGCGTGATACGCGACGTCGGAGTCGGATCCGGCCTCGGTCTCGGTGACCTCCGGGGTCTCCTGCTCGGGGTCGTCGTTCTCACGCAGGGCACGGCTCTGGAGGTTCTCGCCGCGCTCGGCAAACCGGGGGTCAGTCATCAGTTCGTCCTCTCAGTCGTCCCGTTGGCCGGCTCGCTGACCGGTTGCTCGCTCGGTTCCTCGGTGGTGGCTGCCGCGGCTTCGGCGGGTGCGGCCTTGGTGGTGGGCGCGGCCGTAGTGGTGCCGGTGGAGCTGTCGCCGTTGTCGCGTACCAGTTCGTCGAAGGTCTCGCGGGCCCGTACGAAGGCGTCCCTGAGCTCCTCGGTGGTCGCGTCGCCCTGGTCGGCCCGCTCGGCCGCCTTACGGGAGACGCGGTAGCCGTCGAGTGCCCGGGCGTGGTGCACGGACAGGGCGGCGTACTGGTCGTCGTCCGGGTAGCCGCGCTCCCGCAGCACCTCGGTCAGCAGGTGGTCCGCGTCGATGACCGCCTTGGCCGGCGCGTCCACGAACTGCTCCTGCAGTGCGGTCCAGCGGGCCAGGTAGCGCTCCTGCTGGGCTGCCTCCAGGGGGTGGAGGTCCAGCTCGTCGGCCCTGCTGACGCGCTCGGAGAGCTCACGCTCGGCTTCCTTGGTGTCCCCGCTGTGCTCGGACACCGTTCGTTCGTACTCGGGCCCGAACTGCTGCTGAAGACGGCGGCTGCGCATCTGCGGCATCGCGACCGCAACCCCGATCAGGGCGACCACGACGACGGCCACCACCACGATCACAATGATCAAACCTGTGGACATGCCGTTCCTTTCCTGCGGATTGCAGCACGTGTTCCACAACGTGCTGCCTTGACAGGCGACTTACCGGATTCCCCGAATTCATGTCCGAGTGGCATGACGAAGGGCCCCGTACCGGAGCGGTACGGGGCCCTTCAGACAGTGCAGTTGCCTGTGTGTCAGGTTTTGTCGGTGTATCAGGCCGCGCGGGTCGGGCGGGCGCCGCCGCCCGAGGCGGGACGGCGCGGACGACGGCCGCGGCTGCCGCCGGCGCCACCGTTGCCGCCGCCACCACTACCGCCGCCGCGCGGGCCGCGCGAGCTCTGGGTGGGGACCGCGGCGGCCGGAGCGGCGATGACCACGGGCACGCCGCTGGGCTTGCGGGCGCCGGTGATCCGGGCCAGCTCGGCGTCGCCGCCGGAGGAGACCCGGTCGTTGTTGGGGGTGATCCCGGCGTCGGCCATCAGCCGCGCCATCTCCCGGCGCTGGTTGGACAGCACCAGGGTGACCACCGTGCCGGACTCGCCGGCCCGGGCGGTACGGCCGCCGCGGTGCAGGTAGTCCTTGTGGTCGGTCGGCGGGTCGATGTTGACGACCAGGTCGAGGTTGTCCACGTGGATGCCACGCGCCGCCACGTTGGTGGCGACCAGCGCGGTGATGTGGCCCTCCTTGAACTGCTCGAGGACCCGGTTGCGCTGCGGCTGGGACTTGCCGCCGTGCAGCGAGGCAGCGCGCACGCCGTTGGCGAGCAGCTCCTTCGCCAGCTTGTCGGTGGCGTGCTTGGTGTCCATGAACATGATCACGCGGCCGTCGCGGGCGCCGATCTCGACGGCGACGGCGCGCTTGTCGGTATCCGAGACATAGAGCACATGGTGCTCCATGGTGGTGATGGTGCCGGCCGACGGGTCCACCGAGTGGGTGACCGGGTCGGTCAGGAAGCGGCGGACCAGGCGGTCCACGTTGCGGTCCAGGGTGGCCGAGAACAGCATCGTCTGGCCGTTCGGGATGACCTGCTCCAGCAGCGCCGTGACCTGGGGCAGGAAGCCCATGTCGGCCATCTGGTCGGCCTCGTCCAGGACGGTGATGCCGACCCGGTCGAGCCGGGCGTCGCCGCGGTCGATCAGGTCCTTGAGCCGGCCGGGGGTGGCGATCAGCACCTCGGCGCCGCGGCGCAGCGCACCGGCCTGGCGGCCGATGGACATGCCGCCGACGACCGTGGTGATCCGCAGGTTCACGGCGGTGGCGTAGGGGTGAGCGCGTCGGTGACCTGCTGGGCCAGCTCACGGGTCGGGACCAGGACCAGGGCCAGCGGGCACTTGGGCTCGGCCCGGCGGCCCGCGGTGCGGGCCAGCAGCGCCAGGCCGAAGGCCAGGGTCTTGCCGGAGCCGGTCCGGCCGCGGCCGAGGACGTCGCGTCCGGCCAGGGTGTTGGGGAGGGTCGCGCCCTGGATCGGGAACGGCTCGGTGACGCCCTCACGGGTGAGGGTGGAGAGCAGGGCGTTCGGCATGTCCAGGTCGGCGAAGCTGGTCACGGCCGGGAGCGCCGGGGTGGTGCTGACCGGCATCTCGAACTCGCCCTGCGGGGCGGTGTTGGTACGGCGGCGCGGCGGGCCCTGGGCCGGACGGCCCCGGAACTGGCCGCCGGCGCTGCTGCCACCGCCGCTGCGGGTGCTGGTCCCGGCGGGCCTGCCGAAGCGGGTGCCGGTGCGCTGGTCGTTTGAACGGCTGGTGCGATGGTTCACAGAGAACCTTTCCTCGTAGCGGCACGCTTCGAGGAGAGCTCCGCAGCACTGGGCGCGGAGGATCGCAAGAACGAGCCAGGGGGCGGCGGAGAGTCTTCTCCGCAGGGGGTGAGCGGACTCACACGCAAAACTCTGTAGGCCCAGCGAGAACGCCGGGCCTACAGAGTTCAAGTAGCGGGGGCAGGATTTGAACCTACGACCTCTGGGTTATGAGCCCAGCGAGCTACCGAGCTGCTCCACCCCGCGTCGGTTCCTCAACTGTAGCAGAGCCCGTGGATCAACCCACGTCCATTAATCCCCAGGTCAGTCGGCAGTCGGGTCGGCAGACCGGATTCCCGTGCCGCCCGGCCCCGGCTTCGCTAGGGTCCGGCGGGTGTTCTCCCTCCTGGAACCCCCGCTGTTCACCCGGCTGCGCGACGCCCGCCGGATCCTCGTCGCCGGCGCGGGCGGGGGCTTCGACATCTACGCGGGGCTGCCGCTCGCCCTGGCGCTGCGCGCCTCCGGCAAGGAGGTGCATCTGGCGAACCTCTCCTTCGCCGACCTGGACGGGCTCGACCTGGGGGTCTGGCTGGCCCCTGACGTCGCCGCGATCCGCCCCGGCACGGTCGCGCGCGGCGACTACTTCCCCGAGCGCTCGCTGGCCCGCTGGCTGGAGCTGCAGGGCATGCCCAGCACCGTCCACGCGCTGAGCCGCACCGGCGTGGCGCCCCTGCGCGCCGCGTACCGGGCCCTGGTGGACCAGCTCGGCGGGGTGGACGCGATCGTGCTGGTGGACGGCGGCACGGACATCCTGATGCGCGGTGACGAGTCCGGCCTCGGCACCCCAGAGGAGGACATGGCCAGCCTGGGCGCGGTCAGCGGCATGCCGGAGATCCCGCAGCGGCTGGTCAGCTGCCTGGGCTTCGGCATCGACGCCTTCCACGGCGTGAACCACGTCCAGGTGCTGGAGAACCTGGCCGCGCTGGAGCGGGACGGCGCCTACCTGGGTGCGCTCTCGATCCCCCGCGACAGCAGGGAGGGCGCCCTCTACCTGGACGCGGTGGCGCATGCGCAGGCCTCCACCCCGACCCATCCGAGCATCGTCAACGGCTCGATCGCGGCGGCGCTGCGCGGGGAGGTCGGCGACGTCCAGTTCACTGAGCGGACCAGCAGGAGCGAACTGTTCGTCAATCCGCTGATGGCGGTGTACTTCACGGTCGACCTGGTGGGGCTGGCCGAGCGCAATCTGTACCTGGGGCTGCTGGAGCGGACCCAACTGACCCGGCAGATCAGTTCCCTGGTCGAGTCGTTCCGGGAGGGGCTGCCGGCCTGGCGCCCGCCCCGAATGTTTCCGCACTGAAGGTTTTCGCACGGAAGTGTTCTCGCGCTGAAGTGTTCTCGCACTCAAGTGTTCTCGCACTGGACGTTTCCGAACCGACCCCGGCGGGCACAGATACGGGCCGGTCCGACTACACTGCCAGGTGGCTGTGACGTGAGTTGACGTCCGAGGTTGCGACAGGTGGCGACAGCAAGGAGGTGAGAAGCAGTGGAGAGCAGTAGTCCGGGTCGAAGTCGGACCCGCCCCCGGCCCCCACTTTCTCCTTCCGGTTCCCGGTCCCCGTACCGCTGCGCACCCCGCCTCCGCCCCGTTCGACGCTAGGAGCGTTTCCCTCCTCCTGGGTCGCGGTCCGCGGAGCCCGGCCCCGTCGCACGCGTGCAGGGGAACCCCGGGTCGCGGGACAACCCCTGGAGGTATCCAGCCATGTCCGAATGGCGTGTACGTGCCGTCCGCGCGAGCAAGCGGCCCTTCTCCCGGCCGGTGGCCGACCCTGCCGGTTCGGCAGGGCCCCGAGCCCCCGAGCACTCGATGGATCCCCGGCAGGAGCACCGCTCCGAGCCGGTGTCGCTGGAACGCTCCATCGTCGACGCCGCGGTCTACCGGGACGGGATCCGGGTCGCCACGCCGACCAGCCTCGACGACATCTACCAGCAGGTCCCGGGCAAGCCCGGCAGCCTGGTCTGGATCGGCCTGTTCCGCCCGGCCGCCGCCCAACTGCTGCAGGCTGCCGAGCGCTTCGGGCTGCACGAGCTGGCCGTCGAGGACGCCATCGTCGCCCACCAGCGGCCCAAGCTGGAGCGCTACGGCGACACCCTGTTCGTGGTGCTGCGCGCCGCCCGCTACCTGGACGACGTGGAGGAGGTCGACTTCGGCGAGATCCACCTCTTCGTCGGCCCGGACTTCGTGCTCACCGTCCGGCACTCCCAGTCCCCCGACCTCTCCGCCGTCCGGCGCCGGCTGGAGGCCGACCCCGAACTGCTGGCGCTCGGCCCCGAGGCGGTGCTCTACGCCGTGCTGGACGCCGTCGTGGACGGCTACGCGCCGGTGATCGGCGGGCTGCAGCACGACATCGACGAGATCGAGACCGAGGTGTTCCGGGGCGACAAGCAGGTCTCCCGGCGCATCTACGAGCTCTCCCGTGAGGTGATCGAGTTCCAGCGGGCGACCCGGCCGCTGCTGGAGATCCTGAAGAACCTGGAGGCCGGCTTCCTCAAGTACGGCACCAACGAGGAACTCCAGCGCTACCTCCGCGACGTCGCCGACCACGCCACCACGGCGGCGGAGCGGGTGGACGGCTTCCGGCAGATGCTGCAGAACATCCTCACCGTGAACGCCACCCTGGTCTCCCAGGCCCAGAACGAGGAGATGAAACTCCTGGCCGAGGCCGGCCACGCCCAGAACGACGAGATCAAGAAGATCTCCTCCTGGGCGGCGATCCTCTTCGCCCCCACCCTGATCGGCACCGTCTACGGCATGAACTTCGCCAAGATGCCCGAACTGAAATGGGCCTTCGGCTACCCCTTCGCCATCGCCCTGATGGGAGCCGTCTGCGCCACCCTCTACCTCGTCTTCAAACGCCGCAACTGGCTCTGACGGGCAGGCACTCTCAGGAGGACGCCATGTGAACGCCCTGCACCGGGCCCTGGAGGCGTTGACCGACCGCACGCCTCGCACACGGGACATCGCCGCTGCCGAACTCGGCGACCTTCTGCGCGGCCACGCACTCGACGCTCCCACTGCCGTGCTGGTTGTAGCCCGCCTGGTCGCCTTCACCGTCAACGAGCCCGACCGGACTGTCCGCGAGTCGGCGCTGAACTCGATCAGTGAGGCGTTCAACCACTACCGTCTGCCACTGGAGCTGTTCACGGCACTGGTGCCCGAACTGGAGGGCTCGGAACCCGAACTCATCGGTCACACCCTCTACATCCTGGGCGCGACCCAGGACCCAGCGGCAGCCGCACTGATCCGGCCCCTCCTCGGCCACGCCGACCCTTCGGTGCGCGAGGAAGCCGTACTCGCCCTCACCGAGATTCCCTGACCAGGAGGTCGCCGGTGCTCGGCGATTCCTTGGCGTGGGCCCGGGTCGCGCGGAGGGTGGTTCGGGCTATCAGGGGGGTGCCGAGCAGGGTGGGGAGGATCCAGGCGACGGGTGAGCCCAGGCCGAGGTTCACGACGAGGAAGGCGGTGACGAAGGAGATGTAGGAGCCGCACATCAGGCCGATGTGCCACAGCAGCCAGCCGTTGAAGCGCCGGCGGCGGGCCCACCAGCCGCCGAGGGCGGCGGACCAGGTGGCGGCGGCGATGACGCCGAGCCACCACAGGGTGGGCTTCTCCGCCACGAGACCGAAGGCGCTGAGGCAGAGCAGGGAGGTCAGGGCCTGATAGGCGAGGCCGAGCCGGGGATGCCAGCCCGCCCGTTTCGGTACCAGCATCGCCGCGGGGCCGACGAGCAGGCCGAGGCTTCCGGCCAGGATGTGGACGACCAGTAGGGCAGTGCGCATGGTTCCCCCTCGACATGACACAGTGGACTGTCACAACGGAGCCAACACCGTCCACAGTGGACTGTCAAGACTGGAAGGCACGATGGCCGAACTCAATCCGACCGCGGCATCACTGCTGGGCTTCCTGCATGCGGGCGAGGCCAGCGGGTTTGAGCTGGTGGAGATCGCCGAGGCGTTCATCGGTGACTTCTGGAGCCTGACCCGCAGTCAGATCTACCGTGAGTTGGCCGCGATGGCCGAGCGCGGCCTGATCCAGGCCGGCCCCACCGGCCCGCGATCGCGGCGTCCGTACCGGCTGACCGACGCGGGCCGCGAGGCGTTCGCGGCCTGGCTCGCCCAGCCACCGGGACCCGAGCAGATCCGCTTTCCGCTGCTGCTCACCCTGGCCTTCGGCGCCTCGATCGATCGCGAAAAGCTGCTGGAGTTCATTGCCGGGCACCGCGTCGAGCACGAACGGCGCTTGGCCGTCTACCTGACGACAGCGGCGGCGAACGGGCTCGATCCCTATCAGCGGGCGACGCTGGCCTTTGGCATCCGTTACGAGGAGGCGGTCCTCGCCTGGATGGACGAGATCCCGGTCATCCTCGCGGACGCTGCGCCATAGCCGCGGCGGGGGCGGGACCGGGGGCGGAAACAGGTGCAGCGGGGCGCGGTGGCGCCGAGGTGGGGTAGGCAGGGGGCCAGGCCGTCGATGGTGGCGTCGATGCGGGGGCCGGTCTGCCAGCGTTCGCGGGTGATGCGCAGCCGGTGTTCGGTGATGGCCTTGCCGCGGACCACCTGGCGGTTGACGCCGTCCGGCTCGTAGCCGAGTTTGCGGGAGACCGCGAGCGAGGCCGGATTGTCGGAGAAGGCACCTGACCTGGCCTGTTCCGCGCCCAGCCCGGCGAAGGCGAGGTGCAGCACGCCGGCCCGCATCTCGGTGCCGATGCCCTGGCCGTGGTGCTCCAGGCCGATCCAGGAGCCGGTGCGGACCTCGCGCAGGATGGCGAAGTCGCCGGCGGCGACCTCCTGCACGCCGACGACCACGCCGTCCTTGAAGACCCCGAGCAGCAGCGACCAGTCCTCGGGCGTCCAGGTGCCCAGCCGCTGCCAGAAGTGCTGGATCACGGAGCGGGCCCGCTCGGCCGGGGGCAGGTCGGTCCAGGGGTAGTTGAAGGGCATCAGGGCCGGATCGTGGACGCCCCTGGCGGCGAGGTCGCCCAGCGCAGCAAGCTCCTCGCCTTGGGGGAGTCGCAGCTCCAGCCGGGGCGTGCTGACGCGGAGGCCCAGCAGGGGCCAGTGATCGATGAGCATGTTCCATTGTTGCGGACACGAATCGATTGCGGCATCCGGTTTTACCCCGACCGGCCAGGGGTGGCAGGGCAGCATTCCCGACATGACGAGAGACCGCTATGTCGACTTCCTGCGGGCCCTGGCGATCTGCCTGGTGGTGCTGGGCCACTGGCTGATCACCGCGCTGGTGCGGCAGCCGGACGGCACGCTGCGCGCGCCCGAGCTGCTGGCGACGATCCCCTGGACGCAGTGGCTGACCCTGGGCTTCCAGATCATGCCGCTGTTCTTCCTGGCCGGCGGCTACGCGGCGGGCGGTTCATGGGCCCGGCACCGTGCGGACGGGGGCGCGGGCGTGCCGTGGATCCGGGGGCGCGCGGTGCGGCTGCTGCTGCCGACGGCGGTGTACTCGGGCCTGGTCCTGCTCGCGGTGGCGATCAGCGCGGGGGTGGGCGTCGATCCGGGGACGCTGGCGATGGTGGGCTGGGCGATGGGGATGCAATTCTGGTTCCTGCCGGTGTATCTGCTGCTCAGCGCGCTCACACCGGCCCTGCACGCGGCGCATCGGCGGTGGGGGCTGCTGGCACCCCTGATGCTGGGGGCGGTCGCGGTCGCGGTCGATCTGCTGGTGCTGGCGGCGCACGCGCCCTTTGTCGGCCTGGTCGACTATGTGCTGGTCTGGGGCGTCGCCTATCAGCTTGGATTCTGCTGGCGGGACGGGCTGCTGACGCGCAGTCAACTCCTCCCCGCCGCGATGGCGGCGGTGGGAGCGGTGGCGTTCGCGGGGCTGGTCGGCTTCGGCCCGTTCCCGGTGAGCCTGATCCTGGTCAGCGACGAGACCGTGAGCAACACCAATCCCCCCTCGGTGGCGATGCTGTCCTGGGCGGTGGCGCAGATCGGCCTGTGCCTGCTGGCCGCGCCCGTCGTACGGCGGTGGTTGGCGCGGGAGCGCGTGTGGCAGAGTGTCCGGCCCGTCGGCGGGGCCAGCATGACTCTCTACCTCTGGCACATGCTGCCGGTGCTGGTCGCGGCGGCGGCGTTCTACCTGACCGGGATCGCGCCCGAACCGGTCTACGGGTCGGGCAGTTGGTGGGCATTGCGGCTGCCCTGGCTGCTGCTGCTCACAGCGGTCCTGGCCGGCATCGTGGTGCTGCTGCAGCCGCTGGAGCGCGCGCTGACCGGCATCGGGGCGCGGGTCCGGCCGGACGGGCCGGTGCGGTGGCCGCTGCTGCTGTGGCTGGGCCTGGCGGCGAGTGTCGCTGCGCTGTGCCGGTTCGCGGTGCAGGGTTTCGCCCACGACGGACGCTTCCCGCTGCTCCCGGCACTCGGGCTGGCCTTGGGCGCGGCGCTGGTGATTCTGCCTCAGGGGCGCAGCGCGGGAGGTGAGTTGCAGGAAGGGATGGCCGCCGAGCCCGCATCAGTGGTGGGCTGACGCGGTGCCGCAGACGCTCAGTGCGGGTCAGGGAAGGGGTCGCGTCCCGGGTGGGCCAGGAAGTCGAAGTCGCAGCCCTCGTCGGCCTGGGTGACGTGCTCGGCGTAGAGAGAGCCGTAGCCGCGGCGGAACACCGGCTGCGGGGGCGTCCAGGCGAGCCGCCGTGACTCCAACTCCGCTGGTTCGATTTCGAGTTGGAGCAGTCGCCGCTCCACGTCCAGGGTGATCGGATCCCCGGTGCGGACCAGCGCGAGCGGGCCGCCCGCGTGGGATTCCGGGGCGATGTGCAGCACGCAGGTGCCGTAGCTGGTGCCGCTCATCCTGGCGTCGGAGATCCGGACCAGGTCGGTCACCCCTGCCTCCAGCAGGTACGCGGGGATCGGCAGCATCCCGTACTCGGGCATTCCGGGGCCGCCGAGCGGGCCCGCGCCGCGCAGTACCAGCACGGTGTCGGCGGTGATGCCGAGGGCCGGGTCGTCGATGCGCTCGCGCAGTTCCGTGTAGGAGTCGAAGACGACGGCCGGGCCGGTGTGGCGCAGCAGTGCGGGGGTGGCGGCCAGGTGCTTGATCACGGCGCCGCCGGGGGCGAGGTTGCCGTGCAGCACGGCGAGGCCGCCCTCCTCGGCGACCGGTTTGCCCGGGGTGCGGATGGCGGGTCCTGTGGTCTCCGCGTCGGCGTAGTACGCGCCGAACGGGTGGCCGGCGACGGTCGGCCGATCCGGGTGCAGCGCCCCCGGGACGGTGCTCAACTGCCGCAGCAGGGACGGAAGTCCGCCCGCGTAGTAGAAGTCCTCCAGCAGGTACTCCCCCACCGGGCGGACGTCGGCGAGCACCGGCACCCGGCGGCCGATGGCGTCGAAGTCCTCCAGCGAGAAGGGGACGCCGACCCGTCCGGCCATGGCGATCAGGTGGATCAGGGCGTTGGTGGACCCGCCGAGGGCGAGGACGGTCGCGGCCGCGTCCTCGAATGCCTCGCGGGTCATGACCACGGCGGGGGTGGTGTCCTCGCGAACCAGCCCGACGATGCGGAGGCCGCTCGCGGCGGCCATCCGGTGGTGGGCGGAGTCGACCGCAGGAATGGCGGAGGATCCAGGCAGCGCCATGCCGAGGGCCTCGGCCGCCGCGGTCATGGTCGAGGCGGTGCCCATGGTCATGCAGTGGCCCGGCGAGCGGGCCAGACCGCAGGAGAGCTGCGACATCTCGCACTCGCTGATCCGTCCGGCCCGGTACTCGTCCCAGTAGGCCCAGAGATCGGTACCGCTGCCCAGGGTCCGTCCCCGGTGGTGTCCGCGCAGCATCGGCCCGGACGGGACGACCAGGGCCGGCAGTCCGGCGCTGGCCGCGCCCATCAGCAGCGCGGGGACGGTCTTGTCGCAGCCTCCCATCAGCACCGCGCCGTCGATGGGATAGGAGCGGAGCAGTTCCTCGGTCTCCATGGCGAGGAGGTTGCGGTAGAGCATCGGGGTGGGCTTCTGGAAGGTCTCGGAGAGGGTGGCCACCGGGAACTCCAGCGGAAACCCTCCGGCCTGCCAGACACCGCGCTTGACCTGTTCGGCCCGTTCGCGCAGGTGCATATGGCACGGGTTGATCTCGGACCAGGGGTTGAGGACGGCGATGACCGGCTTGCCGAGGTGCTCCTCGGGCAGGTACCCGAGCTGCCGCAGCCGAGAGCGATGGCTGAAGGCACGGAGGCCGCCTCCGAGGCCGCTGTCGTCGCCGAACCAGGCGGCGCTGCGCAGAGGCTTGCCGCTCATAGCCAGCCCTCCTGTCCCCAGTCGGTGATCGACGCGGCGATGCGGGCCCGGAGCGGGCCCGGGAGCAGCCGCGACGGGGGCCGTACCGCGCGGTCGCAGAGGCCGAGTTGAGCCAGGGCCTCCTTGACCACGCTTACGTTGTCGGCGGCACTGTCGGCGGCACGGAGTTCCTCGAAGCTACGGGCCGACTCCCAGACGCGCATGGCCTCGGCGCGGTCGCCGGCCCGGAGTGCGGCGAGCAGGGCCAGCGAGAGTTTGGGCACGACATTGACCAGGCCGGAGGTGAAGCCGGTCGCACCGACCGCCCAGTACCCGGGGGCGGAGAGTTCGGCCAGCCCGGCCACCCAGCTGAGGCCGTCCGACCGGACGTCCGATCCGGTGCCCCCGGCGGTAGAGGCGGTAGAGGCGGTAGAGGCGAAGCGGACCGGGTCGGGAACGGCGTACTTCACCCCGATCAGGTTGGGGCAGCGGTCGGCCAGGGCCCGGATCTGGGCGCCGCCGATCCGCTCGTCCCGGATGTAGAGCACCACACCGAGGGTCGGGGCGACCTCGGCGATGGCGCGGTGGTAGTCGATCCAGCCCTCGGCGGAGCGGTAGGGATGCACCGGTTGATGCACCATCAGCGAGCTTGCCCCCGAAGCGGCAGCATGGCGGGCGGCGCTGGTCGCGGTCGCCAGGTCCAGGCCCACGCCGACCATGACGTGCGCGCCGCCGCCTGCCGCCGACACCGCGGACTCGACCGCGCGGCGGGCCTCGGCCGGGCTCAGCGCGTAGAACTCGCCGGTGTTGCCGTTGACGGTGACCGTGCCGATGCCATGGGCGACCAGGCGGGCGATCAGGGCGGCATGGGCGTCCCAGTCGATGCTGCCGTCCGGGTGGAACGGGGTGACCGAGATGGCGACGACCGTGTCCAGTGGCGTCCGGCGCACGGTCATCCTTCCGCCCCGACAGAGTCGGCGTCGGCGAACATGCGGGCGGCGAAGGCGCTGAGATGACTGTGCATCAGCGTCCGCACCAGGTCGGCGTCCCCCGTCTCGGCGGCCGCCAGGATCGCCCGGTGCTCGCGTGCCTCGACCTCCCAGGACGGCGCGGCCGCCCAGGCCGCCCCGGCCGCGAGCGCGGTCCGGTCGCGCAGCTCGTCCAGGGACTTCACCAGCAGCGGGTTGCCGCAGCCGGCGTAGAGCGCCCGGTGGAAGTCACGGTTGGCCAGCGAGCGGTCGGCGGAGTCGGTGGCCAGATCGGCCCGGTCCAGGGCCTCCACGGCAGCCTCCCAGCGACGGCCGCCAGCGGCAGCGGCGGCGGCGGTGGTGCGGGCCGCGGCCGCGGGTTCCAGCAGCAGCCGCATCTCGTGGACGCAGCGGACCATCCCCTGGTCCAACTCGCAGACCGAAGCCCCCCGGTAGGGGCTCATGACCACCAGTCCGGAGCCGGCCAGGGTCTTCAGCGCCTCCCGCACCGGCGTCTTCGACACTCCGAGCCGAGCCGCCAGCTCGGTCTCGACCAGCGCCTGCCCCGGCTTCAGCTCACCGGCCAGGATGGAGTGCCGGATGGCGTCGAGCACCGCCTCGGTACGGGACGGCAACGAGCCGGGACGGGGCAGGGTGTCAGGCACGCGAGGCTCCCGGGGGGTGGCTGATTCCACATCAGATATCTCATATATGATGTGCGATCGAACCTAGCCCCGCAGAACAGCAGGCGTCAAGGGAGAGGGCGGGCTCAGGCCGTCAGCCGGTATCCGACGCCCCGTACCGTCTGGATCGCACAGTCGGCTCCCGCCGCGTCCAGCTTGCGCCGCAGCGCCGCCACATACACCTCGACGATGTTGATGTCGCCGCGAAAGGCGCTGTCCCAGACCGCGTCCAGGATCTCGGTCTTGGGCACCGCCTGTTCGGGGCGGCGGGCCAGGCACTCCAGCACCCCGAACTCCTTGTTGGTCAGGCTGATCCGGACCCCACCGATCACACATCGCCGGGCCGCCGGATCCAGTGCCAGGTCGCCCACCACCAGCACCGCCCCGCGACCGCCCACCGCGCCACGCCGCAGCAGGGCGCGCAGACGAGCCGTCAGCACGACATAGGAGAAGGGCTTGCTGAGGTAGTCGTCCGCGCCGCAGTCCAGCGCCTCGGCCTCGTCGTACTCGCCGGTCTTCGCGGTCAGCACCAGAATCGGGACGATGTTCCCGGCGCGGCGCAGTTCCTGGCACACCTTGAACCCGTTCAGCCCCGGCAGCATCAGGTCGAGCACGACCGCGGCGTACGTCCCACTGCGGGCGAGCTCCAGGCCGGTGTGGCCGTCGCCGGCCAGGTCCACGACATAGCCCTCGCCTCGGAGGCCCTGCTGGAGCGAACGCGCAAGGCGTTCCTCGTCCTCGACCATCAGAAGTCGCATCGGGCCAGCATAGTGGGTCATCAAAGTTGATGGGTCGTCAGCTTTCCGCGTGCCCTTCGGGTGGTTGCGCAGTGTGATCGCAGGCGTTGGCTCCGGCGGTTTCGGAAGCCGTAGGCCTTGCGGGCTTCGAGCTTGATCACGCGGTTGTTGCCTTCGGATGCGGCGTTCGTTATGCCGGTTTTGATGTAGTTCTCGATGCCGTGCCACCACTGGTCGACGGTTTCGGCGAGGGTGACCAGTTCGACCAGGTAGGGGCGGTCGGCACAGAAGGCCTGGAAGCGGTAGCGGGCGGCGGAGACCGCGGAGCGGTCGGGAAGGACGTGGGCGTGCTTGGCGGTGAGCCGCAGCAGGTCGCGCAGGAGCTCCTTGGCACGCCAGCCGTCGAGGATCTGCTTGCCGTAGGTACCCATATCGGTCAACTCGTCGGCAAGCGTGGCCAGTTCTGTGGTGGTGAGGTCTTCCTTGTTGCGGCGCAGGAGCTTGCGGACGCTCCAGACGGGGTCGCCCTTGCGGGCGCGGCGGCCGTGGTGCCTCCAGGTGAGGCGGCGGCGCAGGTCGGCCAGGTGGCGCTGGGCGAGCTGGACGACGTGGAAGCAGTCCACGACGATTCGGGCGTGGGGCAGGGCGGTGCGCACGGCGGCGCGGAAGGTGGCGCACAGGTCGATGGCCACGTACCTGACCCGCTGTTTCCAGGTCTCGGGCTGGAGGGTGAGCCAGGCGGCGACGGAGGCGGCGTTGCGGCCCTCGACCTGCCCGAGCAGGCCCTGGCCGCCGACCGCGTCGACGAAGCCGATATGCCAGGCGTCGGCGACCAGTTCCCATGTGCCCGTTTCGGGGTTCTCCCGCCAGACCGGCTTGCCCCTGCGGGTCTCGTCGATGCCGACGGCCTCGGTCACGGGCGGCTGATCAGGCAGGACGAGCTCGGCGTACTGTTCGAAGGCAGCTTGGGCAGTGGGCCAGGAGATGCCCAGGTCACGGCCGGCCTGTACGACCGTGCGGCCGTCGTCGGCCACCACGCGTCCGGCCTCGCGCCGCAGCGCGCGGGTCAGCCGGGCCCCCGCTGGCACCTCGCGGACCTGCTCGGTGAACGAGCCGCGCGGGCACAGCGGTTCCGCGCAGAACCAACGGGACTTGTGCCAGTGCAGATCCACACGTCGTCCACCGTAAGGAAGTTGGCGGGGGCGGGTGAGACGTGGGCCCTTCCTCGTCGTGGAGAGCACTCCGCACTCCGGGCATGCCCGCGCACCCTCGTCCACCGTCGCCACGTGCACGACGAGAGCCGGCCCGACCTCCTCCACCTTGATCACCCCCAGCCCCTCCAGGCCCAGCAGCAGTGTCGCGTCCGTATCGGCACAGGTATCGTTGATGTTCGAGCCCGCAGGTGTTCGTGATCGGTTTCTCTAGACAAGAACCATGATCACCAATCCCTGCGGGCTCCTTGCATCCGGGGCACACCACACCCGGCATCGTCACCCAACGTGACAGTCAATTGGCTCAAGCCGCTGACGGCCCATCAAGTTTGAAGACCCAGCATAGTAGGAAATCCGCTCCGCCGATAAATCTCCCGATAAAGCTGAAGTAATCCTCAGAATTCTTCAGCTTCCCTTCAGCAGAGCCCTTCTAGCGTCGCAGGGTGATTCCGCCTCGCTTCCTTCCGATATCTCTCGCCGCACTGTTCTGCATTCTCTACGGTACGGTCGCCGTCTCCCGGCAGATGCATCTGCAGACCACCGGATTCGACCTCGGCATCTTCGAGGAGGGGGTACGCGGCTACGCACACCTGCGGGCCCCGGTGGCGGCGCTCAAGGGCACCGGGTTCAGTCTGCTGGGAGACCATTTCAGCCCGGTGCTCGCGCTGCTCGCTCCGGTCTACCGGGTCTTCCCCCACGCACTCACGCTCCAACTCGCCCAGGCGGTGCTGTTCGCGGCCTCGGTCGTGCCGGTCACCCGGTTCGCCGTGCGCAGCATCGGCGGCGCCGGAACGGGGCTGCGGCTGGGAGTCGCCTATGGACTCTCCTGGGGCCTGTGGCAGGCGGTGTCCTGCGACTTCCATGAGATCGCCTTCGCGGTGCCGCTGATCGCGTTCGCCGTGGAGGCGCTGGCCTGCGCACGGTATCGGGCCGCGGTGTGCTGGGCCCTGCCGCTGCTGCTGGTCAAGGAGGACCAGGGACTGCTGCTGGCCGGCCTCGGCCTGTACGTCTTCGGGTGCGGACGCCGCCTGCTGGGCGCGGCGACCGTGGCAGCAGCGGCGGCGGTGACCGCACTCGCCGTGTTCGTGCTCGTCCCGGCGGCGAACCCGGACGGTGTCTACAGCTACGCGAGCCAGGCAGGGAACGGCAGTTGGCAGGGGACGGACGCCAAGGGCACCACACTGCTGATCCTGCTCGCGCCGACGCTGCTGCTGGCCCTGCGCTCACCGCTGGTCCTGCTGCTGGCACTCCCGCTGGCAGCACGGTTCTCGGCCCTGCAACCGGAGTACTGGAGCACCCGGGAGCACTACAACGCCACGCTGATGCCGGTGCTGTTCCTGGCCTTCGCCGACGCCCTGCGCCGTCCCGGCTGGGGTCGCGCTGCCCGGCGCGCGGTGACGACCGCGGCGCTGCTGGTGGGGGTGGCGCTGACCGCGTCCATGGTGCCGCTGCCCCAACTCGCCCCGCCCGGACCGGTGGTACGGGCGGAGCTGCGGGCGCTCTCCGTGATCCCGGACGGGGCCAGGGTGGCGGCGGCGAACCAGCTCGCCCCGCAGTTGACCGGGCGCTGCACCGTGTCGCTGTTCCCCTACCTCACCCCGCCGGACGCATCGGGACCGTGGTCCCGTCCGGTCGCGGACTGGGTGGCGACCCTGGACGACCCCGGCGACTTTCCTCTGCCGAAGCGTCAACTCATCACCGCTGAGGAGGGGTTGACGCCGCTCGGCTACCGAGAGGTGGCCAAGGGCGCTGGCGTCACGGTGTATCGATGGGAAGACAGACGACCAACTGCGCTCCCCGCCCGCTCAACGGCTCCTCCGCCCGGGCGCTGCCGCCGAGGCCCTGGGCGGTGTTGACGAGGACATAGGTGCTGGTGGTGGCCTTCGCAGGCGACAGCTTGCATTCGATCGGCGGTTGACCGCAGGTCGCATCGCGCCGCTGACCCAGATCGCCGCCAAACCGAATGCCAGGGCCGCAGCGAGGGCCGCGCCCAGAAGGGCGCGGGTGCGGACCGATATTCGCTGCCAACCGCTTCGCATGGCGTCGGCGCAGGGGGAAATTCGAGGACGACCGGCCGGCCGAAGAAATCCTCAGGAAATCGCCGCGGTGTGCGTCGCTTCGACGGCGCGGACCAGGGGGGCGAGTTCCGGGTTGGCGGCGGCCTGGTCGAGGGCCTCGCGCAGAGCGGTGTTGTTGGTGGGCCGGGCCTGCTCCAGCAGCCGCAGTCCGGCGTCGCTGACGTTGGTATAGATGCCGCGCCGGTCGGTCGGGCAGAGGTAGCGGGCGAGCAGGCCGCGGTCCTCGAGCCGGGTGACCAGGCGGGTGGTCGCGGACTGGCTCAGCACCACGGCGTCGGCCACCTGCTTCATCTGCAGATGCCCGCCCGTCCCGTCGTGCTGCCGGCTCAGGACGTCCAGCAGCGAGTACTCGCGGACGCTCAGCCCGTGCCGTGCCTGCAACTGGCGCTCGATGTGGGCCTCGATCCTGCCGTGCAGCAGGGACAGGGCGCACCAGCCCTGGGCCAGGGCGGTCAGGGCCGGATCGGTGGCGGTCATCAAGGCCTCCTGTGACTGTGACGAGAACCGCGGTTGCGCATACGCCAGTATAGCGCGCTTGCAATTAGCCAGCGCATGCAAGTTTTTCAGTCCGCGACGCCGCGCTCGCCGCGGTCGCCGAGGTCGCCGAGGACCCCGCGCACGAAGCCGTTGCGGAACTTGCCCTCCGGGTCCAGCCCGGCCACCAGCTTGCGGAAGTCCGCGGCCCGTTCGTAGCGGGCCGTCACCTCGCCCACGCCGGCCGTGAACGTCTTGCCCCAGTGCGGAAGGGCGCCCAGGGGAGTGAGTGCCGCCTCGACCGCCGCCAGCACCGGGGCGACCGCGGCCTCGTCCTTGATCCAGGTGAAGTGGAAGGCCACCGAGTTACGCCCGTAGGCCGGGCTGAGCCAGAGGTCGTCCGCCGCCACCGTGCGGATCTCGGAGACCTGGAGCACCGGTGCGATCCGGGCCCCGAGGCTGCGCAGGGCGGTGAAGGCCGCCGGGCCCGCCGCCCTGGGGAGCAGGAACTCGGACTGCACCTCCTCCCCCGAGCTCGGGGTGAAGTCCGGGCGGAAGTGCGGCAGCCGCTGGTGCCAAGGGCCGGGGACGCCGAGTTGGACCGTGCAGTGGGTGGCCGGGACGCCGGGGACCGGATGCATCGGACGGTCCGCGGGAACCGCGCCGAGCAGCGAGGCGGGCGCGATGGCTCCGTCGCTGCGGCACTTCAGCCAGACCTCGGCCTCGGGCGCGTGCCAGTCGGTGAAGACGCTGACGCTGTAGCCCGCGCCGGTCACCGCCGCCGGATGTGCCGTGAGCGCGTCCAGACTGAGGCCGGTGTAGACATGCTGGGACACCTCGAAGGAGGGCTCGACGTCCAGGGTCACCGCGGTCAGCACGCCCAGCGCGCCGAGGTGGACCGGTGCGCCCTCGAAGCCCGCCGCGCCGCGGGCGAGCCGGACCAGGTCGCCCTCCGGGCCGACCAGCTCAAGACCGGCCACCGCCGCGGCCAGGCCCTGGTTGCGGTCGCCGGAGCCGTGGGTGCCGGTGGCGACCGCCCCGGCGACCGAGATGTGCGGCAGCGAGGCGAGGTTCGCCAGCGCGAGACCGTCCGCCTGGAGGAGTTCCGCGACCTGGGCGTAGCGCATGCCCGCCGCGACGGTGACGGTCGTACGTCCGGGGTCGACCTGGTAGCGGGGCGGGAGGCCGGCCACCGAGAGCAGGGTGCCGCCGGGGTCCGGGTCGGCGATCCGGTTGAAGGAGTGGCCGGTGCCCAGCACCCGGACCGAGCGCGCCCCGGCGACCAACCGGCGGAGTTCGTCCAGCTCGGTGGGGCGGTGGACCCGGTCCGCGGCGAAGGTGATGTTCCCGGCCCAGTTGGTCACACCGTTGCTGCTCGACATGCGTCCTGCTCCCCTACCGACGACGAGTGCCAGGATCGGCTGCCCGTGATCGCCACCCTAGTCGGACGCGTGGTGACGCCTCCGGGCCGGTCAGGCCGACCCGGCGGCGGCGGCGTCCTGCACGGCCCGGGTGACCGGGGCGTCCCCGGCGATGAGCTCCAGGGTGAGCCCGCTGGTGGCCGGGGCCTGCAGCAGGGCGGCGATCACCGCGGCCACATCGGCCCGCGGCACGCTGCCGCGGCCGGTGTGCTCGGCGAGCAGCACCCGGTCGGCGGCCGGGTCGTCGGTGAGGCTGCCGGGGCGCAGGATCGTCCGGTCCAGGGCTTCCAGGCCGGCCAGGTGGGCGTCGGCGGCGCCCTTGGCGCGCAGATAGGCGGCGAAACCCGGGTCGGTTCCGTCCGGGCGCTCGGGGTCGGCGCCCATCGAGGAGAGCAGCACAAAGCGCGGCACGCCGGCCAGCACGGCCGCGTCGGCGAACAGCACGGCGCCGGCCCGGTCCACCGTGTCGGTGCGGCCGGCGCCACCCGAGGCCCCCGCTCCGGCCGCGAACACGGCGGCGTCCGCGCCCGCCAGTACCTCCGCGACCTGCTCGACCGTGGCGGACTCCAGGTCGCACAGCACCGGCTCGGCGCCCGCGTCGCGCAGATCCTGCTCCTGCCCGGTTCTGCGGATCAGGCCCACCGGGGTGTCGCCGCGGGCGGCGAGCAGGCGTTCCAGGTGCAGGGCGATCTGGCCGTGTCCTCCGGCGATGACGGTACGCATGCCCTTGATCCTAGGAGCGGACCGCCCGAGCCGCAGGGCCAGCGCGCCCGCAGGGCCAGCGGACGGGCCGGGTCAGCGGACGGGCAGGGTCAGCGGACGTGCAGACCCAGCGCGGTGGCGATCTGCGCGGCCTGGTTCAGGTCGATGACCGCGCCGCGTATCTCCACGGTCAGCGGGTCCAGCGAGGAGAGGTCGCTGCCGCGCAGGTCCGCGCCGCTGAGCTTGGAGCCGTGCAGCATCGCCCCGGACAGGTCGCAGCCGGTCAGGGTGGCCTTCTCCAGCCGGGCGGCGGCGAGGTCGCACTCCCGCATCCGGACGTTCTCGAAGCTCGCCTGGCGCAGGTCCGCCCCGGGCAGGCCGGTGAAGGACCAGTCCCCGCCGCTCACCTGGAACAGGGTGTAGGTGCAGCGCTGGAACACGCTGCCGACCAGTTTGCAGTCGGTGAACGTGGTGTCGAAGAAGTTGCAGCTGCGGAAGGTGCAGTTGGTGAACGCGGCGCCGGTGTGCCGGGACGCGTTGAAGGCCACCCCGGCGAAGGTGCACTCGTTGAAGACCGCGCCCTGGGTGGTGACCTCGGTCCAGTCCGTGTCCAGGAAGCTGTACTGGGTGTAGCTGCCGCCGGTGAGGTCGCGGCCGTACCAGTCCTCGGCCCGGACCACGAGGGATTCGCTCATGCGGTCATTGAACACCCCGGGTCCGACAATCCGGCCCGAGCGGCGGCTGCCCCCCGGCCGCCGGCTGCCCCGGGCCGACTACCCCGGCACACCGACCACCCCTGCCCGCCGGCTACCCCTGGGCGAAGGTCCGCCGGTAGTCCATCGGGGTGACCCCGACCGCCCGCCGGAAGTGGTGCCGCAGCAGCGCCGCCGTCCCGAAGCCGCAGACCCGGGCGATCTCGTCCACCCCCAGCGCGGACTCCTCCAGCAACTGCCGGGCCCGGGCCACCCGCTGCGTGGCGAGCCAGCGCTGCGGGGTGGTGCCGGTCTCGGCGGCGAAGCGGCGGGCGAGGGTACGGGTGGACAGTCGGGCCCGGCCGGCCAGCGAGGCGACCGTGTGCTCGGTGTCCAGCGTCTCCAGCATCCAGACCAGCAGCGGCTCCAGGCTGTCCGCGTCCCGTTCGGGCATCGGCACGGCGATGTACTGGCGCTGGCCGCCGTCCCGCTGCGGGGGGACGACCATCCGGCGGGCGATCGCGGTGGCCGGGCCCGAGCCGAGCTCGCGGCGGACCAGGTGCAGGCAGGCGTCGATCCCGGCGGCGGTGCCCGCGCTGCTGACGATGTCGCCGTCGTCGACGAACAGCACGTCCGGGTCGAGCTTCGCCGCGGGGAAGCGCCGGGCGAACTCCTCGGCGTGGCGCCAGTGGGTGGTGCAGCGGCGGCCGTCCAGCAGTCCGGCCGCACCGAGCAGGAAGGCGCCGCTGCACACGCTGAGGATGGTCGCGCCGCGCGCGGACGCGGCCCGTACCGCGTCGAGCAGGACCGGCGGGTAGTCCTCGCGGATGGTCGAGGCGGGGACGGCCACCAGGTCGGCGTCCAGCAGGGCGTCGAGGCCGTGTTCCGGGATGATCTGCGCGCCCACGCTCAGCCGCAGCGGCTCGCCGGGCCGCTCGCCGCAGACCCGGAAGTCGAACGGCGGCACCCCGTCGTCGGTGCGGTCGATCCCGAACACCTCGCAGACCACCCCGAACTCGAACGGGGCGGTCTGGTCGATCAGCACGGCGGCGACGGTCCTCAGCATGCAGCCACCTTAGCTGGCAGGATTTAGTGGGGATAGGTCTCTACTGCCACTTCTGGCAGGATTCATAGGAGAGAACAATTACTGCCATGACCACCGCAGCGATCGCCCTCGTCCTCATCGTCCTGCTCGGCTACGCCCTGGAGCGCAATCACCGCCGCCAGCCCGGCCCCCGGCCGCCGCTGGCCGGCAGCAGCGACCTGCCCGACCGGGACACCCAACGAGTTCTGGCCGAACTCGCCCAACAGACCCAACAGACCCAACAGAGCAGCGGCCGCAGCCCGGGCGGCGGGCAGCAGCCTTCTCCGAGACGAAACCTGCCAGTAACCCCCGGTAGCACCGCCGTCCTACGCTCGGATGAGCAGGAGGAGGTGGGCCCGTGCCCGTCAGGCACCATGTCGTCCACGGCTATCGCCGGGCCTACCGGATCGCCGGCTCGGGCCCCGCTGTCCTGCTGATCCACGGTATCGGCGACTCGTCCGCCACCTGGGCCGAGGTGATCCCGGGACTGGCCAGGAAGCACACCGTGATCGCCCCGGACCTGCTCGGCCACGGCGACTCCGACAAGCCCCGTGCCGACTACTCGGTGGCCGCCTACGCCAACGGCGTGCGGGACCTGCTCGGGGTGCTGGGCATCGAGCGGGCGACGCTGGTCGGGCACTCGCTCGGCGGCGGGGTGGCGATGCAGTTCGCGTATCAATTCCCGGAGCGCACCGAGCGGTTGGTGCTGGTCAGCACCGGCGGCGTGGGCCGCGAACTGAACCCGGTGCTGCGCGCGGTGTCGCTGCCGGGGGCGGATCTGATGCTCTCCGCGCTGAGACTGCCGACCATGCGGACGCAGACCCACCTGGTCATCCGGCTGATGAAACTCCTCAACACCGACCTCGGCCAGGACGCCCCGGACCTGCTCAACCTGGTGGACGCGCTGCCGGACGCCACCGCCCGCAGCGCGTTCATCCGCACCCTGCGCGCGGTGGTGGACTGGCGTGGACAGGTGGTCACCATGCTCGACCGCTGCTACCTGGTCCGCGGCATGCCGACGATGCTGGTGTGGGGCTCGCGCGACAGCATCGTCCCGGTCCGGCACGCCCACCGCGCGCACGACGCGATGCCGGGCAGCCGACTGGAGATCTTCGAGGGCGCGGGCCACTTCCCGTTCCACAACGACCCTGACCGCTTCCGGGAGTTGGTCGAGGACTTCATCACCGGCACGGACCCCGGCGACTGGAGCGTCGAGCAGTGGCGCGAACTGCTCCGCGACGGCCCCGAGCGTCCCAACATTCGGACGAAGGACCTCTCATAGCGCATGGTTTCGGCCGAGTTGACCATACTGTTGCCTGCTCACCGTAGCGAGGCGAACGCATATCCGATACCTTTCCCGGCAGCAGTCGTGGTTCCGAAGTCTCAAGTGCCCGCGGTCCTTGGCCGTGGGCGTTGTGCTGTGCACCAGTCGGAGGACCAGGGCGATCACCTCAACCCTGAGGGCGGGCACCAGGCACGCCCCCAACTCCTGACAGGGAGCAGCATGGCAACCGGCACCGTGAAGTGGTTCAACTCGGAGAAGGGCTTCGGCTTCATAGCCCAGGACGGCGGCGGCGCCGACGTCTTCGCCCACTACTCCAACATCAACGCCCAGGGCTACCGCGAGCTGCTCGAGGGCCAGCAGGTGGAGTTCGAGATCGCCCAGGGCCAGAAGGGCCCGCAGGCCGAGAACATCCGCGTCATCTGACCCGGACCGCAGGAGCACCAGCCGCGCCCCGTACCGGTTCGTCCGGTACGGGGCGCAGCTGGTTCCCGGCCAGGTCGGACCGGGTCGAGTTTGTCAGTTCACCTGATGAGTTATAGCGTGGGCGGCATGGTCCACGAGGAGGAGCTGGCCCGGGTCGCCGCCGAACTGCGGGTGCTGACCGGGCAGCTGATGCGCCGGATGCGCGCCACGCACGAGGGCGCCGCACTGACCCTGTCCCAGGCCGCCGTGCTGCACCGGCTGGCGGCGGAGGGGCCGGACACCCCGGCCGCGCTGGCCCGCGCCGAGCGGGTGCGCCCGCAGTCGATGGGCGCCACCCTCGGCGCACTGGAGGAGCAGGGGCTGGTCGGACGCCGCCCGCACCCCACCGACGGCCGCCAGGTGGTGATGGCGGCGACCGAGGCCGGTCTGGCCCTGCTCGCCGAGATCAGGACCGCCAAGGAGGGCTGGCTGCTCGACGCGGTACGCACCCGGCTGGATCCGGACGAGCAGCGGACCCTGATCGACTCGGTGGCCCTGCTGCGCCGCCTCGTGGAGTCCTGAGCAGGATCCGGCGCAGAGTGTCTGACCGGGGACGCTATTGAAGTTTTTACCGTTTGACGTGCCGTCAGGCTGTCGGATACGAGCCGTCGCGCTTTACCATCCGGCCATGGCGGCGCGTCAACGCGCTCCAGGTCCGACCGTGAAAGGCCCGGTAACCCTGATGAGCACACCCCCACCGGCACCGCCCGCCGCGTCCGGCGCCTCTGCCGCGTCCTCCCCCGGTCCGACCGGGTCGGGCGCGGGCGAGAAAGGCCTCAAGGGCAACGCCCTGGGCCTGTTCTCCTCGGTCGCCATCGGCCTCGCCTCGACCGCCCCCGCGTACAGCCTGGCGGCGACTCTGGGCATCATCGTGGCCGGGGTCGGCCTGCAGGCGCCGATCGTCACCATCCTGGCGTTCATCCCGATGCTGCTGATCGCGTACGCCTACAAGGAACTCAACGAGATCGACCCGGACTGCGGCACCACCTTCACCTGGGCGGCCCGCGCCTTCGGCCCGCGCACCGGCTGGATGGGCGGCTGGGGCATCATCGTCGCGGACGTCATCGTGATGGCGAACCTGGCCCAGATCGCCGGCTCCTACGGCTTCCAGCTGATCGGCTTCCCCGGGCTGGCGAACAGCACCACCTGGACCACGGTGGCCGGGGTGATCTGGATCGCGGTGATGACGGCCATCTGCTACGTCGGCATCGAGATCTCGGCCGCTCTGCAGCGCTGGCTGCTCTGCGTCGAGGTGCTGATGCTGGTGGTCTTCTCGATCACCGCCCTGGTCAAGGCCTACTCCAGCAGTGCGCCGGCCGGCTCGATCCATCTGGCCTGGTCCTGGTTCAACCCCTTCGACGTGCCCTCGGTCAGCGCGCTCACCTCCGGCATCCTCGCCGCGGTGTTCATCTACTGGGGCTGGGACACCGCGGTCTCGGTCAACGAGGAGACCGCCGACAAGGAGCACACGCCGGGACGCGCGGCGGTGATCTCCACCGTGCTGCTGCTGCTCATCTACGCCCTGGTGTCGACCTCGGCGCAGTCCTTCGCCGGCGTCGGCGCCAAGGGCATCGGTCTCGGCAACCCGGACAACTCCGGCGACGTGCTGTCCGGGCTCGGCAACGCCGTCTTCGGCGACAAGGGCTTCGGCTGGTTCATGGCCAAGCTGCTGATCTTCATGGTGCTGACCTCCTCGGCCGCGTCCACCCAGACCACGATCCTGCCCACGGCCAGGACCAGCTTCTCGATGGCGGCCCACAAGGCGATCCCCTCGCAGTTCGCCCGGGTGCACCGCAGGTTCCTCACCCCGACCTGGTCCACCATCGCGATGGGCCTGGCCTCGATCGGCTTCTATGTACTGCTCGTGCTGATCAGCGGCAACGTCCTCACCGACTCCATCGCCTCGGTCGGCCTCGGCATCGCCTTCTACTACGGCCTCACCGGCTTCGCCTGCGTCTGGTACTTCCGCAAGGTGCTCACCCGCAGCCTCAGGAACTTCCTCTTCAAGGGCCTGCTACCGGGCCTCGGCGGCCTGCTGCTGCTGTTCTTCTTCTGCTACGCCGCCTTCGACGTCTACGCCGACCCCACCTACGGCGAGACCTCGATCAATCTGCCGCTGTTCGGGGAGACCGGCGGGGTGACCGTGATCGGCATCGGCTCGCTGCTGCTCGGCGTGGTGCTGATGCTGATCCAGTGGGCCCTGCAGGGGTCCTGGTTCCGCGACCCGGACGTGCCGGTGGGCGCGGCGGGCACGGACGCTCCGCCGATCGCCGTGGTGAAGTGAGGCCGGACACAACCCACCCGATCCTATGAACATTCTACGTATGCTTTTCTTAACGCCAGAAAGTGGACTATTTGGCGCAAACCGAACCCGATCCTTCGGAGACGCAGCGGAATGGACCACGAGCAACAGCCCGCCGCCCACACCCCGCCTCTCGCCGTAGCGGCCCACGCCGCCCGGGCAGGTGCCTACGAGTGGAATCTCATCAATGGCGACATCCTCTGGGATGACGCCGTCTGCCAGATGTTCGGCGTGGCCCCCGACGACGTCGAGGGCCGCGCCAAGGCCTTCGGCGAGGTGCTCCACCCCGCCGACGCCGCCCGCTTCTCCGCCACCCTCGCCGAACTGCTCGACCGGTTCGGCAGCTACCGCCACCACTACCGGGTGGTGCGCCCCGACGGCGGCATCCGGCAGCTGGAGGACCGCGGCGAGGTACTGCGCGATCCGGACGGCCGGCCGCAGCGGCTCACCGGGCTGATCCTCGACCGCACCGGCGAGGCCCCCGAGCCCGGCTACCCGGACCAGGCCGGCCCGCTGCTCGCGCCGCGGCCGGCGCCGGCCGGCCCGCACGCACCCCGGCCCGGCGGCACGAGCGCCGGGCAGCAGCCACTGGCCGCCGACGCCTTCCTGCTCACGCTGACCCGGGCCCTCGCCCGTGCGGCCAGCGTCGCCGACGTGACCCGGGTGATGGCCGACATCGCCAGGCCGGCGCTGGGCGCCGAGAACCTGCTGATCGACGCCAACCCGGACGTCGACGGATTCTGCTCCGAACCGGGCTCGTTCAGCACCCACGGCGTGCTGCGGTCCGATCTGTGCCCGCTGCGCGACGCCGCCTGGGAGTCGATGCGACGGGCGGTGAAGGAGGACCAGCCGCTGTTCCTCGAAGGCCTGGTGCTGCCCCCGGCACCGACCGCGAACGGCAGCGGACCGAACGGCAGCGGCCCGGTCGGCACCGGCCCGGTCGGCAGCGCCGAAACCCGCTCCTGGGCGGTCCTGCCGCTGTCCGGCTCGGACGGCTGGCACGGCGCCTGCCTCTTCGGCTTCGCCGGGCACCGGGCCTTCGACGACGAGCAGCGCACCCTGTTCACCGCCATCGGCGGCATCCTGGCGCACTCGCTCTCCCGGGCCCGCCTCTACGACACCGAGCACCAGTGGGCCGCCGAACTGCAGCGGGCCATGCTGCCGCGGCGGCTGCCCGCCGTCCCCGGCCACAGCACCGCCGTCCGCTACCTGCCCGGCACCACCGGGATGGCCGTCGGCGGGGACTGGTACGACCTGCTACAGCTGCCGGACGGACGGGTCGGCCTGGTCGTCGGCGACGTCCAGGGGCACAGCGTCGAGGCCTCGGCGGTGATGGGCCAGCTGCGGATCGCCCTGCGCGCCTACGCCGCCGAGGGGCACTCCCCCGGCGAGGTGCTGTCCAGGACCGGGCGGCTGCTGGCCGAGCTGGACACCGACCTCTTCGCCACCTGCTGCTACCTCTCGCTGGACCCGGCCACCGGGGCGGTCAGCGCGGCCCGGGCCGGGCATCCGCAGCCGGCCAGGATCCACGCCGGACAGCGGACCGCGGTGGAGCTGGACCTGCCCGGCGGCCCGCCGCTCGGGGTGGACCCGGCGGCGCTCTACCCGGAATCGGAGACCGTGCTGGCGGCCGGGGAGGCGCTGCTGCTCTACACCGACGGGCTGATCGAGACCAGGGACGAGGACATCGGAACCTCGCTGGAACGGCTGCTGGCGACGGTCGAGGACTGGGTCACCAGCACCCCCGGCACCGACGCGGAGTGGCTGGCCCGGCTGGCCGACCACCTGGTCGTGCCCTGCCTCGCCCGGACGCCGCGCGCGGACGACGTGGCGGTGTTCCTGATCCAGAACGACCTGACCGCCGACGTCCTGACGCACCGTCCGCTGCTGACCGCCTGACAGCGCGGCCCGGGATGGGCGAGGATGTCCGCATGCTCGACCACCTCGCGATCCAGTGCACCGACCTGGCCGCCGCCGCCGCGTTCTACGACGCCGCGCTGGCCCCCCTCGGCAGCGGCCGACTGATGGACTTCGGCCAGGTCATCGGCTACGGCATCGCGCCGATGCCGACCTTCTGGCTCGGCGTCCAGTCCACCGGCGACGGCTTCCGCGAATCCCACATCGCCTTCGCCGCCCCGGACCGGGCCGCCGTCCAGGCCTTCTTCGACGCCGCCGTGGCGGCCGGAGCCGAGGTGCTGCACGAGCCCAGGCTCTGGCCCGAGTACCACCCTGCCTACTTCGGCGCCTTCGTCCGCGACCCGGACGGCAACAACGTGGAGGCGGTCTGCCACACCCCCGAGTGAGAGGGGTGGCAGACCGCCGTGGGGGTTGCGGCCCTGCGGCTCAGCCCCTGCGGCTCAGCTGTCGCCGGGGGTGTGCAGGGCCTGGCGGACGTCGGTGGCGGAGACCGGCTCGTCGCCCACGGCCGGTGTGGGGAACTCCTCCACCTGCGCCACGGCGCCGGCCTTCTGCGGCCTGACTCCGCCGGTCAGCGCCGAGGCCACCGCGGCGATCAGACAGGCGGCCAGGGCGAACCAGAAGGCCACGGTCAGGCCGTCCTGGAACGGCCCGGTGATCAGGTGCGGGAAGAAGCTGCGGCCGGTCAGGTAGTCGGCCTTGCCCGCCGGGAGGCCCTGCAGCACATGCGGGCCGAGCAGTTGCTGCATCGGGTTGTAGCCCAGGAAGGCCGCGAACAGCACGGCCAGCGGCGGCAGTTGGGAGACCTGGTGCGCGGTCCCGGCCGGTACGCCCTGGGCCGCCAGACCGCTGTACATGGCGCTGGGCAGATGAGCGGACAGGCCGACCACGATCAGGCTGAAGAAGACGCCGATGGACAGCACCATCGCGGAGTTCTGGAAGGTCGCCGTCATCCCGGCCCCGACCCCGCGCCGGTTGGCCGGCACCGAGTTCATGATCTCGGCCCGGTTGGGCGAGGCGAAGAGGCCCGCGCCCAGGCCGTTCAGCATCAGGATCAGCGCGAAGACCGGGTAGGAGAAGTTCACCGGGATCACCATCAGCAGGCCGAAGCTGAGCGCGTTGAGCAGCGTCCCGGCGACGGTGAACAGCCGGGAGCCGAAGCGGTCCGAGAGCAGCCCGGAGATCGGAGCGGCGATCAGCAGGCCGACCGTCATCGGGATCATATAGATGCCGGCCCAGAGCGGGGTCCTGCTGAAGCTGTAGCCGTGCAGCGGCAGCCAGATCCCCTGCAGCCAGATGATCAGGATGAACTGCAGGCCGCCGCGGCCGAGCGCGGTCAGCAGGCTGGCCACATTGCCCGCGACGAAGGCGCGGACCCGGAACAGCGAGAGGTTGAACAGCGGCTCGGCGACCCTGGTCTCGATGAAGCCGAAGAGGATCAGCACGATCACCCCGCCGGCCATGGAGCCGATCACCCAGGGGTTGCCCCAGCCGGTGCTGGCGCCGTGGTAGGGCTGGATGCCGTAGGTGATGCCGACCAGGATGGCGATCAGGCCGACCGCGAAGGTGAGGTTGCCCCACCAGTCCATCTTGGCCGGGTTGCGCTGCCCGGTGTCCTTGAGCTTGAGATAGGCCCAGATGGTGCCGAAGATGCCGACCGGGACCGAGACCAGGAAGATCCAGCGCCAGCCGACCGGGCCGAGCACGCCGCCGAGCATCAGCCCGATGAAGCTGCCGGATATACCGGCGATGACGTTGATGCCGAGCGCGGTGCCGCGCTGGTTGACCGGGAACGCGTCGGTGATGATCGCGGTGGAGTTGGCGAAGATCAGCGCGCCGCCGATGCCCTGCACCACCCGCCAGCCGATCAGCCACAGCGCGGCCTGGCTACCGCTGCCCCAGGTGAGGGAGAGCAGGATGGAGCAGACCGTGAACAGGGCGAAGCCCAGGTTGTACATCCTGACCCGGCCGAACATGTCGCCGAGCCGGCCGAAGGAGACCACCAGCACGGCGGTCACCACCATGAAGCCCATCATCATCCAGAGCAGGTAACTGGTGTTGTGGGGGTCCAGTGGATTGAGCTTGATGCCCTTGAAGATGTCAGGCAGCGCGATCAGCACGATCGACTGGTTGATCATCACCATGAGCATGCCGAGCGTGGTGTTGGACAGCGCGACCCACTTGTAGCGGGGACCGTGCTCGGCGTGCGGATCTGCGGCTGGCAGAGCGGGCGCGGTGTCGCCGGCCATAGGTTTATCCTTCTTTCACTGGTTGCTGCGTACAACCTTCTCAAGATTAGATGCAATTGTCATCTATCCATCTGAGCGCACTGGTGCCCGCCGAGGGCGCACGGGAGCGCAGACCCCCGCATCCGCTCAGAACTCGTCGCAAAGAACTACGGTCGGCATGTAGAGAACCGGCTGCCCGCTCCGACTCATGGACGAGGGCGCCGGAAGGGCGCACTGAGGCGAGAACCCGAGGAGCACGCCGTGAAGTACATGCTGCTGATGCAGTTCAGCCAGGAGTCGGCCGGATTCCCGGCCATCACCGAGTGGACCCAGGACGAGCTCCAGGCGCACATCGCCTTCATGGGCGGCGTCCTGAAGAAGATCCCCGAGTACGGACAGCTGATCGACGCCCAGGGCCTGGACATGCCGGACAAGGCCCGCATCGTCCGGGCCGGGAGCGGCGGCGAAACGGTGGTCACCGACGGCCCCTACCCCGAGACCAAGGAGTTCCTGGCCGGCTACTGGGTCGTCGAGGTGCCGACCCCCGAGGCGGCGTACGGGCTCGCCGCCTACATCTCCACCGCCCCCGGGCCCGGCGGACGTCCGCTGAACATGCCGATCCATGTCCAGCCGGTGATCTCGCTGCCCGACTTCCAGTCCTGAGCCCACGGGCCCTCGGGCCCTCGGGCCGGCGGTGGGTGCAGCGGTCAGGTGGTCAGGTGCTCAGGTGGTCAGGTGCTCAGGTGGTCAGGTGGTCAGGTCGAGGACGTAGGCGGCGACCGAGCCGTCGGCGGCGTGGCCGATCGACTGCAGGCCGTGCCGGGCCGAGGTGAGCAGGCCGACCAGGTCCGCCCCGGTGGCCGGGTCGGTCAGCACCTGCCAGCCCTTGCGGAAGGCGCCGGGGACCGGGTCGACCTCCGGCGCGGTGGCGAGGGCCCGGTCGCAGAGCCCGCTCACCGCCGGTTCGCGCAGGCCGCGGCGGTGGATCTCGGGGCAGGCCAGAGCCAGCAGGTGCAGCCGGGTGCGGGGATCCGCGGCGACCGGCCCCAGACAGAGCAGGTCGGACCGGACCGGGCACATGGTCCGCGCGTCCGTGGTCCAGCGCACCGGCCGCTTGCCCCCGAACGGGACCACGGCCAGCACCACCTGGGGGTCGCCCTGGGCATTGGACTCGACCCGGAGCCACACCGGGTACCGTCCGACCGGCAGTCCGCCGGTCGCGTGCACCTCCGCGCCCACGTCCAGGTAGGCCGGGGCGGCGGGGTGGGCCGGGTCCGCCGGGAACAGCATGTCGCCCGGGCGCAGCACGGTCTCACCGGCCCGGAACGCCGTGAACGGACGGTCGCCGCGCCGCTGCGCGGCATCGAGGTAGGTCGCGAACAGCCCGCGTGGATCCCCGTTGTTCAGGTCACCGTCGTTCACGGCATCCAATTCCATCACGACTTGGCCCTGCCTCTCGGTCGCCCCCATGCCGACCTGGGTAGCGTCGCACATGGACTCCGCTAGCACCACTCCGAGTGGGGACAGTTGAGGATCATTTAACCTGCTGCTACCGAACGGTGAAGAAACGTGTTCACCCCGTGGCCGGGCGGCGGTCCTGGGGTGTGGTCGGGGTGAGGATCACCGAGGGCGTACGGCGCTGTCCCGACCAGGCGGCGGGCACGGCGTCGATGTGGTGGGCCAGCGCGTAGGCGAGGCCCTCGTAGTTGACCCGCCAGCCGCGGAAGTGCGGCCAGGCCTGCTCCGGGGTGCGCTCCATCGGGAAGCCCTGCTGCCGCATCCGGGCCACCCCGTCCAGGAAGTCCTGGTAGCTGAGGTCCAGCGCGTCCTCCGGCAGCGGGTCCGGGTTGTAGCCGATGCCCCGGGCCTCGGCGAGGTCGCGCAGGCAGACGAAACCGGCCCGCAGCGCCAGCCGTACCTGGGTCTGCGGGCTGGACGGGTTGAAGGCCAGGTGCAGCGCGCCCGCGTCCAGAACCGAGAGCAGTGAGACCAGCCAGTTGCGGGTGGCCCGGGCCGAGCGGAACAGGATCAGCACCGGGTAGGTGGTGTGGCTCTCGTTGACCTGCGCCGACCAGCGCTCCCAGTTGCTGAACAGCTCCTGCAGCGAGTCCAGCAGCTCGGCCTGGGCGTAGCGGGCCAGGATCTCGGGCCCCCAGGGCGGGCTCCCGGCCCGCGACTGCAGCAGCGTCACCTCGGCCTCGCGGGCCGCGTAGGCGGAGTAGAGGGCGGGCAGGTAGCCGATCTGCAGCGCGATCACGATCGGCCGGTCGCCGCCGCGCAGAAGTCCACGGCGGTGAGGGCGCTCCGGTGACTGCTCAGAAAGCCCAGGGTGAAGAGGGACGATCCTGCCTCGCCGACCGCCGCCCTGGCGTCCAGGTCGCTGACGGCGGCCTCCAGCAGGGCGTAGCCCAGCATGAAGGACGCCAGCCAGAGGATCAGGGTCAGCAGCAGGGACAGCGGCGCGGCCGGGGCCAGCACCTTGTCCTTGCGCTCGACGCTGCCGCAGCGGTCGGCGACGGCCTGGAACGGGATGTAGAGGGCCTGGCTGACGACCCGGGTGAAGCTGGACCGGGACGGCCGGGGAATGACCAGCGTCCGCACCACCGAGGAGAGGGTGCCGAGGACCACCAGCACACCGAGCAGTCCGAACAGGGGCCGCACAGGAGGTCCTTCCGATCGGCGCGCGCGTCGATGCACCCTATGCGATACCGGGGAAGGAATCCGCTGTCGGTCAGGTGAGCGACACCCCGTGTTGGGCGAGCCAGCTGATCGGGTTGATGTCGGAGCCGTACTTCTCGGTGGTGTCCACCTCGAAGTGCAGATGCGGTCCGGTGACATTGCCGGTCGCCCCGGACAGGCCGAGGGTGGTTCCGGCCGAGACCGCCTCGCCGACGTGGACATCGATCCTGGAAAGGTGGGCGTAGAGGCTGTAGCGGCCGTCGGCGTGCCTGACCATGACCATCTTCCCGTAGTCGCCGCCCCACTCGGCCTTGACCACGGTGCCCGCCCCGACCGCGCGCACGGTGGTGCCGACCGGGACCGCGATGTCCACGCCGGTGTGGTGACCCGCCTGCCAGGGGCCGGGGACGCCGTAGCCCTCGGAGATCCAGTAGTGGGCGGTGACCGGCCGGACGAAGGCGGCGGACGCCTTCTTGGCGGGCGCGTGCTTCACCGGGGCCGGCTTCTTGGCGGGGGCGTGCTTGGCGGGAGCGGGTTTGTCCGGGGCGGGCTTGGCCGGGGTGCTGGTGGTGGCGGGGGTACTGGTGGTGGCGGGGGTGTGCCAGGTGAGGCGCTCGCCGGGGAGGATCAGATTCGGGTTGGCGCCGACCACGGCGCGGTTGGCGGCGTAGAGGGGCTTCCAGCCGCCGGGGACGTCCAGCGCCTCGGCGATGCCCGAGAGGGTCTCGCCGTGCCGGACGGTGTGCTCGACGGTGTGACCGGTGCCGGCCTTGGTCGTCGCTGCGGGCTTGGGCTTCGTGGTGGCCTTGGCGGGGGCCTCGGCCTTGGCAGAGGCCTGGGCCTTGGCGGGGGCTTCCTGCTTCGCGGCGCCGTTGCTGCGGGTGAGTCCGGCCCGGACCGAGCAGACCGGCCAAGCGCCGGGCCCCTGGCCCTTGAGCACCTTCTGGGCGATGGTGATCTGCTCCGCCTCGGTCGCCCGGTTGGCGCTACTGGCGAAGTGCGTCCCCCCGTACGCCGCCCAGGTGGAGGCGGAGAACTGGAGCCCGCCGTAGTAGCCGTTGCCTGTGTTGATCTGCCAGTCGCCGCCGGCCTCGCAGGAGGCGACCTTGTCCCAGACCGAGGAGGAGGCGGCGTGGGCCTGCCCCGACGCCAGCACCGGCAGCGCGGCGGCGCCGACCGCGGTCGCGCCTGCCGCCCTGGCCAGGGTCACGCCGGCGGCGCTGGGGGGCTGCGGTCGGCGGTGGCGTCCGTTGGTGAGGTTCATCTCGGTTCTCCTTCTGCCTGCTGACGCATCGTCAGGGTCAGCTGCGGTGACTTGAGATCATGCTGAAGAGCTGGAGCGTCTCCGGTTCGTAGTCGAGGCAGCCAAGGGCGTCGTTGACCTGGGCAAGGCGGGTGATGGACGCGGCCACATGGTCCCGGTAGCCGGCGGTGGCGTAGAGCCGGATCAGGCCGCGGTGCAGGATCTCGGCCTCCGGGACGGCGGCGAGGCCCCGGTGCAGGGCGGCCTCGCAGCCGGGCAGGTCGCCTGCCGCGAAGCAGCGCTTCGCCAGCTCGTGGGAGGCGTCGATGACGGCGGAGATCATGTCCTGCCGGAAGGGTTCGGCCCACGGGTACAGCTGGTGGGCCCCGGCGAACGGGCCGCCGCGGACCAGGTCGAGGGCCCGGCGCAGGGCCGCGTCCTCGGCCGGGCCGCGGGCGTTCATACCGAGCCGGTAGAGCTCCTGGAAGTCGGCCCAGTCGCAACTGACGGCGTGGTGCAGGCGCCAGGCGGACTCGGGCAGCCAGGGCACCCCGTCAGGTCCCGCACCGAGCCACTCCCGGAGCCGGGACATCGCCGCGAACCGCGCCTGGGGGGCGCTGCGGGCCGCCATCAGCCGGTCGGCGGCATAGGGAACCGGGTCGAGGACGGCGTCCAGCAGCCGTGGGTCGGGCTCGGGGTGGGTGATCAACAGGGCTGCGACTGCGGTGAGTTGACTGATCGAAGCAGGACCGGCCGGGGTGGCCCCGGCCGCGCCGATGACCCGGACCGGGCCGAGCATCAGGATCCGCGGCGGGAAGGCGGCCCGGGGGCCGCCGGGGGCGGTAGCGGGGGCCGGGCCGGGGTCGTCGGCGCGGTCGGGGGCGGAGGCGCGGTCGGCGTCGGAGGAGGCAGCCGCGGCTTCCGCCGCGCGGCGGCCGGAGCTGAGGACGGGGAGCAGGCTGTCCCGGCCCCCACCGGCCGTGTTGCTGCCGCGCGCACCGAAGGCAGCGATGCCGCCGACGCCACCACCCCCGCCCGGCAGGTCCGGGGCCAGCAGCGGGACCGAGGTCGCCGACGCCGGGGCGGCGCCGCCCGTGGCGCGGGAGTGCGAGGCGAGGACCGGGATCAGGAAGGGATCGCCGTCCGGGTCGGGTTCCGGCTCCTCCTCGTCCGGATGGTGGTCGGTCCAGGCGGGTTCGGGCAGGTCGGAGGGCTGCTGGGCGGCGGAGAGGAGGGCGATGGTCGCCGCGAACTCCTGCTCGCTGAGCCGCTGCAGCTCCACCGCGAAGGGGAGGCTGCCGGACACCGGGTGGTGGCCGGGCCCGGCGTCCAGATGCCAGCCGGGCGCCCCGGGGACAGCGGGGGTGACGGCGGCCACGCAGTGGTGCTCGGGCCCGGCCAGCACGCCGCTGAGCGACTGGAACTGACTTGGCGTCAACTGCTGATCGGTGCAGAGCAGCGAAGGGGCCCAGAGGTCCACGGCCACGCCCTGCGAGCGGGCCGCGCGCGGATGCATCACCTGACACTCGATCAGGGCCTTTTCCAGGGAGTGCCGGTGGGCTTGGAGATCGGCGAGGGCGAGCTCAGGATCGGCGCGGGTGGCCAGCCGTTCGGCGTCCGTGCCGTGGATCAGACGGCCGACCAGGGGCGCCGCGCCGCCCAGGGCGATCAGCCGCATCCGGCCCGCGAGCGGACTCGCCGCGAGCTCGGCGACCAGGGCCCGGCTGACGGCGGCGACCTCCCCCGGAGTGCCGTCCAGGTGCAGATGCCGCACCGTTTCCAGGTCGGCCAGGATCTGCACGCCGTCGACGGTGCGGCCGAGGGTGACCAGCGCCGGGTAGGGCGCCGGCACGTCGCGGGCCCGTTCGGCGGAGAGCAGGTCGGCGTCCGGGGCGTGGCAGCGCCACAGCAGGCCGTCGGCCGAGCCGGTGAACGGGGCGACGGCGGGCGCGGGGTCGATCAGGTGCAGATCGACGCTCCCGCCGGGACGCAGCGCGACGGCGGCCAGCGCGGGCAGTTCGGTGTCCGTGTCCAGGCAGGTCATGCCGAGGGTGCGCAGGGTGCGGTCGAGCAGGTCCAGCCCGGCGGGGTCGGCCATGGCCCGGAGGAAGGTCTCGTACAGCTGCTCCTCGATGCCGGGCATCGCCACCCGGCGCCTGGGCGGGCGGCGGCGCTGCTGCAGCACGCGGTTGCGGGCCAGCAGACCGACCAGCCCGGCGGCGAGGAGCGCGCCGGCGCCGATGCTGACCGGGAGTTGGAGCGGGTTGGCCGATCCGGCCCGCGGAGCCGTGGCCGTGCGCGGGGCGGTGACCATGGCGGGAGCGGGGACCGGGATGAGCGAATCGGGCAGCGTGGGACGCAGCGCGGGTTCGCCGGGCACGGTGACGGCCGGCCGTGGAACGGGGTGCGGGGCGGGGTTGTGGGCAGCGGTCGTTCCCGGGAGGCGGAGCTTCTCACCGGGTTGGATCACGTCCGGATCCCGGCCGACCACCGCCCGGTTGGCGGCGTACACCGACTGCCAGCCGCCGGGGACGTGGTGCGCGGTGGCGATGCCGGTCAGGCTGTCGCCCCGGTGCACGGTGACCGTGCTGCCCGTCGCGGCCTCGGCCGGCACCGCGGCCGGCATCAGCAGCTTCCAGCCCGGCGCGAGCGCGCCGTCCGCGTAGAAGACCGTGCCATGGGCGTCCATCACCCGGCCCTGGTTGAGGGCGGCGATGTCGTTCCAGCGCGCCCCGCTGCCCAACTGCGTCTGGGCGATGGTCCACAGCGTCTCGGCCGGACGGGCGGCCCGCACGGTGTAGTGCGCCTGCGCGGCCGCGGCCTGCACGGCGGCTCCGTTCGCCGTGGCGCTCGCGGTGACGCCCGGCGGCGGGGAGACCGAGGGCGCCGCGAACGCCCCTGCTGCCGGCACCAGTGCGAACACCGCCCCCAGCAGCAGCGCCGCGGCCCGCTGCGACCAGCCGAGGACCGGCAGTCGCCGGGCTGCCCTGCCCCGCAACCGGGCCGTCAGCTCGATGCACACGCCCAGCGCGAACATCCCCCAGGCGAGCCAGCCGACGGCGGCCAGCACCCAGACGAACAGCTGCCCCTGGTCCGGGTCGGTGAGCAGCGCGGGCAGACTCGACGGCAGCGGTAACCCGCCGGGCCCGGCCAGCGCGAGCGTCCCGTAGAGCAGGGCCACCGGCAACACGACCAGCAGAAGCAGCAGCAGCGCCAGGCTCACCAGGGCGCGCACCAGCGCGGCAACGGTGCGCGGCACGGTGCCTGCCATGGGCGCTTCCCCCGTTCTCCTCATGTGTGCTCAAAGTGTGCTCGCATGTGGGTCTGGTGAACAGGGTGACGGTTTGTCACATCATTCGGTAGGGGACATGGCAAAACGGGCCCCACGGAGCCGTCAGATTCGCTCCCCCGGTTCGCTCAGGCCCAGCCCGAGGCAAAGGCCCACCAGCGGTACTCCGCAGAGCACCGTGAACACCGCGGCCGGTCCGTGCGCGTCGGCGATCAGGCCCAGCAGCGGGGAGACCAGGCCGCCGGCGCTGACAGCGAGGCCGAGGGTAACCCCGGCCGCGGTGCCGGGGCGGGTGGGCAGGTAGTCCTGGCCGAGCTTGACCAGGACCGCGAAGGGGATGTTGAGGGCGATCCCGGCCAGGACCGCGAACAGCAGCGCCACCAGGGCCGCCGGGAAGCCGTTGCCGGGGGCCAGCCGCAGGCCGACCAGCATCGGGACGGCCAGCGCGGCGCCGAGCTGGACCGTGCGGACCATACCAATCCGGTCCGCGATCCGGCCGCCGAGCAGCGTGCCCGCGACGCCGCCGCCGAGGAAGCAGGCCAGCGCCGTTCCGGCGACCGCGCGGGAGGCGTGGAGGTCGCGGAGCCAGTAGAGCTCGATGAAGGTGTTGACTCCGAAGAAGGTCACCGAGCGCACCACCTCGATGCTGGTCAGGACCAGGAAGGGGCGCCAGCGGTCGGTGCCGGTCAGCACCGCCGCGAGGGCCCCGCCCCCGGCCGCGGCCGCCGCCCGGCGCTGGTGCCGCAGCAGGACGAAGGCGATCAGCAGCGCCGGGGGGATGAACAGCGCGGTGGCGCCCACGCCCCAGGCGACCAGGGCCGGGGTGGCCAGCACCGGGGCGAGGAAGAAGCCGACGCTGCCGCCGGCCGCGAAGATGCTCATCGCCCCGGCGCTGTCCCCGGCGGCCTCTCGGGCGGCGCGTCCGGCGGCGGGGTGGAACAGTGCGACGCCGAGCCCGGAGAGCAGGACCAGGGTCCAGACCGCGGTGTAGGAGGGGAGCAGCCCGGAGATCCCGAGCGCGGTCCCGGCGAGACCCACGCCCGCGGCGGCGAGCCAGGGCAGTCGGCGCCGGTCGACCAGGATGCCGATGAACGGCTGCGGCACCGAACTGCCCAGCGTGGCAGCCATGGTGAGGCCGGCGGCGGCGACGTACCCGTAGTGCCGGTCCAGCACGAAGTAGGGGACGCAGGCGGGGACGAGGCCCTGGTAGAGGTCGTCGACGGCGTGGGCGATCCCCCACAGCCGCATCCGCTGCCAGGTGGAGGGAGGGGGCCGCTCCTGCGGGGCGGTGAGGGAGGTGTCGGCGGCAGATGTCGTCATGGGCCAAGCCTGTCCAGTGGGGCCGCCTGCGGGCTACCGGTATTCTGCCTATCTATGTCGACAACCAGCCAGGATCTGGACGGTCCCACCCTGCTCTCGCTGTCGCACCGCGAGCGGGTCGACTGGCACCACCATGCCGAGCACCAGCTGATCCACCCCAGCGCGGGGGTGCTGCAGGTGTCCACGGACGTCGGCTCCTGGATCGTCCCGCCGTTCCGGGCGGTGTGGGTGCCGGCCGGGGTGCCGCACGCGCACCAGGCGCACGGGCCGACCCGGATGGCTTCGCTGGTCTTCGACGTGGCGGTCAATCCGCTGCGCCTCGACCGGCCGACCGTGCTCGCGGTGACCCCGCTGCTGCGCGAAGTGATCATGGCCCTGGTCACCGACCGGGAGCTGACGGAGCGCCAGCGGGGCAATCTGGAGCAGGTGGCGCTGGACCAGCTGCGCCGGGTGGAGGCGCTGCCGCTGTGGCTGCCCACCCCGGAGGATCCCCGGCTCCGGGACGTCGCCGCCCTGCTCCAGGACGACCCGGCCGATCCGCGTTCCCTGGCCGAGCTGGGCGCGGCCGTGGGCGCGAGCGAGCGCACGCTGAGCCGGTTGTTCCGGGCGCAGACCACGATGTCCTTCCCGCAGTGGCGGGCCCAGCTCCGACTGCACCACTCGCTCAGGCTGCTGGCGGGCGGCGGCTCGGTCACCGCCGTGGCGACGGCCTGCGGCTACAGCAGCACCAGCGCCTTCATCGAGGCCTTCCGACACGCCTTCGGCACCACTCCGGGCCGCTACCACCGCCCACTTGTCAAAAGTTACGTAGCTACGTGACGGAGCCATGGGTCTCAATGAACGTGTCACCGACCTGGCCGGCTGGCTGCGGGCCACCTCCCGGGGGCGCTACGAGGTGCCGGGCGAGCGGGTGGTCCCGCTGCTGGTCCTGCTGTCCGCGACCCTGCCCTGAACCGACCGGGGGCCGTTGGGAGACGATTGGCGCCGATCTGATTAAGGTCCTTTACTATGGGCCTGTCCAAAGAGCCCCGGAAGGGTGTCCGAGGTACGGTCAATTCGGCGGGCGGAAGGCGCGTTCTGCTAAATTGGTCTATACCATCAAGCGGCATCTCGCGCACGCTTCAGAACGAATGGGACCAGCATGGAAATTGTGATCGTTCCCGACGCCGCCGCAGGTGGCGAGCTCATCGCGGCGGCGATCGCCGACCTGCTGACCCGTAAGCCGGACGCGCTGCTCGGCGTAGCCACCGGATCCACCCCGCTGCCGATCTACACGGCGCTGGCGGGCCGGGCCCGCGGCACCGACCTGGACGTCAGCCGGGCCAGGATCTGCCAGCTGGACGAGTACGTCGGCCTGCCCAAGGGCCACCCCGAGTCCTACCGCTCGGTGGTCCTGCGCGAGGTCGTCGAGCCGCTCGGCCTGACCGAGAGCTCCTTCATGGGCCCGGACGGCAGCGCCGAGGACATCGCCGCGGCCTGCCTCGCCTACGACCGGGCGCTGGCCGAGGCCGGCGGGGTGGACCTGCAGCTGCTCGGCATCGGCACGGACGGCCACATCGGCTTCAACGAGCCCTGCTCCTCATTGGCGTCCCGGACCAGGATCAAGACGCTGACGGAGCGGACCCGGGTCGACAACGCCCGCTTCTTCGACAGCCTGGACGAGGTCCCGCACCACGTCATCACCCAGGGCATCGGCACCATCCTCGACGCCCGCCACCTGGTGCTGCTCGCCACCGGCGAGGGCAAGGCCGACGCCGTGGCGGCGACGGTCGAGGGCCCGCTCTCGGCCCTGGTCCCGGCCTCCGCGCTGCAGCTGCACCCGCACGCGACCGTGGTCGTCGACGAGGCCGCGGCCTCCGGGCTGAAGCTGGCCGACTACTTCCGCGCGACCTACGCGGCGAAGCCGACCTGGCAGTCGATCTGACGGTGTATCAAAAATGGGTGGCGGCTCGGTCGAGCCGCCACCCATCCGTCCAGGCGCCGACTAACCGCAGTGGTAGAGCCGGGTGCCGGCCACTCCCCCGCCGTAGGCGCTCGGCGGGACCGCGGCGCAGCTGCTGCTGACCCAGGCCGAGGCCTGCGCGGCGGCCGTCCGCACACCGGTACCCGCTGCCTGAGTACCCTCCGCCTGCCGACCGCTCTGCTGACCACCGCCGAAGCCGGCGAACCCCGACGTCCCGTCGCTGAGCAGCACGTAGTGCAGGGCCCCGGCCCCGACCTCGCGCTGCAGCGTGCCCAGGGTGGGCGTCGGGGCCTGGTTGGTGAAGCCGCCGATGGGCATCACCGCGGCGCCGGTGGCCAGGATGTACGGGGAGGCCAGCGCCCAGCTGGTGGTGGCGAACAGGTAGCGGGCGCTGCCCCGGTGCGCCTGGGTGTAGGCGAACAGCCCGTCCTGGCTCTTCGTCAGGGTCCCGGAGCCCTGCATCGCGGCGGCGAAGGCACCGCCGGCCCCGGTCGCGGCTTTCGGCCTCGGCTTCGCCGTCGACTGATTCGCCGTCGGCTGAAAGCCCATCATGTGCCGGGCCGGCGGCCCGACCGCGCCCATCGCGGAGTGCCCGTACGCCGGGTCGAGGACCGAGGCGGTCCAGGCCGCGGGAGCGACCAGCATCGCCGCAAGTCCCACCGCGAGCCCGGCCCTGGCCCCGACCAGGCCGCCTCGCCGCAGCAGCGGCAGCAGCGGCAGGCTCAGCAGGACCACCGAGACCAGCCCGAGCAGCAGCACACCCGGAGCCAGCAGCGGCAGGAAGGTCGGGTAGTCCGACGCCAGTTTCGCTCCCCATGCCGCGGTCACCGCGACCGTGCCGGGGAGCGCCCAGGCGCTGCGTCCGCCGGAGCGGTAGGCGCGCCAGAGCAGGACCGTCCCGGCGCCGCTGAGCGCGGCGAGCGGGGCAGCGACGACGCCCATGTAGTAGGTGTGGCCGCCGACGCTGCCCGCGCTGAGGACCACGAAGAACACCCCGAACCACGTGCCCCAGAGCAGCAGTCCGGCCCGCAGCGTGTCGGTCCGCGGCAGGCGTCGGCGCTGGAACAGGCCGAGGCCGAGGGCGGCCAGGGCGAGCGGGTAGAACCAGCCGGCCTCGGCGGCCATCGGCCCGGAGACCAGCTTGCCCCATCCGCCGTCGCTGCCGCCCCAGCCGCCCGCCTGGGCCTGCTGGGCCTGCCCCGCGGCGTGGCGGCCCACGTCTTGGCCGCCCGCAGCATGGCCGGCACGGGCCGCGTGGCCGGCGCCGCCCCCGGCGTTCTGCACCGCCGAGACGCTGCCAGTATCGGCGGCGTCCACGCCCACCGCCGAGAAGCGGTTGAGGAAGTTGTAGCCGACCACCATGCTCACCGCGGAGTTGTTGGTACTGCCGTCCACATAGGGACGGTCGGCCGCGGGCGTCAGGGTGACCAGCAGCATCCAGGAGGCGGACACGGCCAGGGTCACCGCCCCGGCCACCCCCAGGTGCACCAGCCGCCGCCGCAGCACGGTCGGCGCGGACACCAGGTAGACCAGGGCCAGCGCGGGCAGGACGGCGAAGGCCTCCAGCATCTTCGCCTGGAAGGCCAGTCCGACCCACACCCCGGCCAGCAGCAGGGTCCGCAGCCGGGCCTCGCGCGCGGCGCGCTGGGTGGCGTCGGCGGCGAGCAGCAGGAGCAGCAGGAAGGCCGGGTCCTCGACCGAGGTCCGGAACAGTCCGGCGACGACCGGGGTGAGCGCCAGGAACCCGGCCGCGAGCAGCCCCGCGTTCACCCCGGCCCAGCGCCGCACCGCCCGGTAGAGCACCAGCACGCTCAGCACGCCCTCGATGACCTGCGGCAGCGTCAGCGCCCAGGCGTGGAAGCCGAAGAGCCGCGCGGACAGCGCCTGCGGCCAGAGGAAACCGGGGAGCTTGTCCAGGGTGATGGTGTTCCCGGGGTCGAACGACCCGTAGGCGAAGGCCTTCCAGCTGCCGGCCATGCTGCGCACGGCGTCGGCGTAGAAGGGGTGGAACTGGCTGTGCCCGATGTCCCAGGCGTACAGCAGCGCCGCGACGGCGGTGATCAGTATCAGCACCGGACGGGCGTGGCGGGGCTCGGCCAGGGGTCGGGGACGGGGGACGGCGAGGACACGGGTCGCGGTTGTTGCCATGCTCCGAGCCTGCCGGGCGGAGATAGCTCTCACTGGGAGCGAAACGCCCGCATGCGTGAATGATGGGACAAATCTGACGAATCCTTGGCTCGCCCGAGAGCTCCCTTTTGCCCAATTCACAGCTCACCCCGCGGCCGGACCCACCTCCGGACCCGCGGCCGGGCCAGCCCCCTGACCCTGTGGCAGACTGCCCCGATGACTTCAGAGACGATCACCGCGGCAGCGTCCGGCACCTGGGAACTCGGCGACCTGACGGTCCATCGGATCGGCTTCGGCGCCATGCGGCTCACCGGCAGCGGGGCGTTCGACGCCGGCACGCCGAGCAACCGGGAGCGGGTGCTCGGGGTGCTGCGACGCGCGGTCGAGCTGGGCGTGAACCACATCGACACCGCCGCGTTCTACTTCTCGGCGCTGCGCTCCGCCAACGAGCTGATTAACCGGGCGCTGGCGCCGTACCCGGAGGAGCTGGTGATCACCACCAAGGTCGGTCCCGGCCGGGACCCCTCCGGCGCGTGGTACTCGGCGACGCCGCAGCAGCTGCGCGGCCAGGTCGAGGAGAACCTGCGGCAGCTGGGCCGGGACCACCTGGACGTGGTGAACCTGCGGCTGATGAGTCCCGGTCCGCTGGCCGAGCACTTCGGCGCGCTGGCCGAGCTGCGCGAGGCGGGGCTGATCCGGCACCTCGGCATCTCCAACGTCACCGCCGGGCACCTCGCCGAGGCCCAGGCGATCGCTCCGGTGGTCTGCGTACAGAACCGTTTCAGCATCGACGCGCGGACCGCGGCGGACGAGGAGCTGCTGCGGTCCTGCGGCGAGCAGGGCATCGCGTTCGTCCCGTTCTTCGCCATCGCCGGGGCCGGCCGCGAGGGCGGCGCCACCGGCGCCACCGGCGCCGACAGCCCTGAGCTTCTCGCCGCCGCCCGCGCCCACGGCACGTCCGTCGCCCAGGTCCGGCTGGCCTGGACGCTGCACCGCGGCCCGCACGTGCTGGCCATCCCCGGCACCGGCGACCCGGAGCACCTGGTCCAGAACCTGGCCGCGGGGGCGCTGCGGCTCTCGGCGGAGGAGCTGGCCGCCCTCGACCCGCTGCCGCAGCGGGCATAACGCGAGTTGCAGCAGTTATGCAGGGGTAGGAGGCTTTTACTGACCATTGTCTGCTTCCACTCAAAGAGGTCCCAATATGTCGCGACCGAAGTGGGTGCCCGCGGGAACGGATCTCGACCAGCCGAACGCGGCCCGGGTCTACGACTACTACCTCGGTGGATCGCACAACTTCGCAGTGGACCGGGAGATGGCCCGGCAGGCGATGGAGCTGTGGCCGGACCTGCCCGTGATCATGCGGGCCAACCGGGCTTTTCTGCTCCGGGTGGTGCAGTACGTCGCCGAGCAGGGGGTGACCCGGTTCCTGGACATCGGCTCCGGGATCCCGACCTTCGGCGCGGTGCACGAGATCGCCCGGGAGACCGCACCGCAGGCCCGGGTGGTCTATGTGGACCGCGACCCGGTCGCGGTGGCGCACAGCAGGCTGATGCTGAAGGACGACCCGCTCAGCGAGGTGGTGGAGGCGGACATGCGGGACACCGCCGGCCTGCTCGCCCAGCCGGCCGTGGCGGGGCTGCTGGCGGCCGGCGAGCCGGTCGCCGTGCTGCTGGTCGCGGTGCTGCACTTCATCAGCGACGAGGAGGACCCGGAGGCGATCCTCCGGCAGCTCCACCAGGCCATGCCGGCGGGCAGCATGCTGGTGCTCTCGCACGCCGGCCTGGAGGGCCGTCCCGACCAGACCGGGCCGCACCAGGACCTCTACGCCCGGACCCCGACCCCGCTGACCATGCGCAGCATGGAGCGGATCACCGGCATGTTCGCCGGCTTCGAGCTGGTCGAGCCCGGCGTCGTCTACTTCTCCCAGTGGCACCCGGAGAACCCCGCGGCGGTGGAGGAGCACCCGGAACGCCTGGTCGGCATGGTCGGTGTGGGACGCCGCTCGTGAACGCTCCGCCGCCGCAGGACGTCAGCGCGGTCGACCGGTTCGGCGAGGCCTGGGCCGCGCTGCTGCACGACGGTCACGGGGGCACGCTGACCGCGGGCACCAAGCGCCGGCTGGTGACCCGGACCACGGCGCTGCTGAACCGGGCCAGGAACGAGGACCCGTTCGACCCGGCGCTGGCCCAGGAGGCCGGGGCGATGCTGGTGCACGCCCACTACACCGATCCGGCGATGCTCGCCCGGGTGGTGGGGCTGGTGCAGGAACCGCCGCTCGCCGACGACCGCGGACCGGGTCTGGCCGGGGCCTTCGCGGTCGGCTGGGCGGTGGCGCTGCGGGAGCAGACCCTGCACGAGCAGGAGAGCATCAGGCTGGCCGCCGACTCCGCCAGGGAGGAGGCGGAACGGGCCCTGCACGCCTCCGAGGCCCGGTTCCGGGCGCTGTTCGAGAGCGCGGCCATCGGCATCGGCATCGGCGACATCGACGGCAGGATCCTGGAGGTCAACCCCTCGCTGCTGGAGCTGTTCGGCGCGCGCCCGGAGGATCTGGAGGGGCGCCGGGTCGACGACCTGGTGCACCCGGAGGACACCCCCGGGGTGTGGGAGGCGTACGAGGAGCTGATCAGCGGGAAGCGGGACCGGTTCCAGTTCGACAAGCCCTACTACCGGCGCGACGGGGAGGTCGTCTGGACCCATCTGACCGTCTCGCTGATCCGGGACGAGGACGGCGCGCCGCAGTACCAGGTGGCGATGCTGGAGGACATCACCGACCGCTACCGGCTGCAGGAGCGGCTGCGGCACCAGGCCACCCACGATCCGCTGACCGGCCTGCCCAACCGGGCGGCGTTCTTCGAACAGCTGGAGGCGCTGTTCGAGGATCCGGCGCCGGGGGCCAGGATCGGGCTGTGCTACATCGACCTCGACGGCTTCAAGGTCATCAACGACAGCCTCGGCCATGAGGCCGGGGACCAGCTGCTGGCCGCGATCGCCGACCGGCTGGGGTCGGTGCTCACCCCGATGGGCCATCTGCTGGCCCGGCTCGGTGGCGACGAGTTCGTGGTGCTGCTGGAGAACTGCAGCGGCGAGCAGCAGGCGGTCGCGGTCGCGAAGACGGTGCTGAACGCCCTCGCCAAACCGGTGCTGGTGGGCGACCACCAGCTCTCGGTGGGGGCGAGCGTGGGCGTGCTGGAGCGGACCGTGGCCACCACCACCCCGATGGCCGCCGTCCGGGCCGCCGATCTGACCCTCTACCGGGCCAAGGAGCAGGGCCGGGGCCGCTGGACCCTGTTCGACCCGGGGCGCAACGCCCTCTCGGTCAACCGCTACGCGGTGTCGGTGCGGATGCCGGTGGCGCTGGACCGCGGTGAGTTCTTCATCGACTACCAGCCGCTCTGCGCGCTGCCGGACGGCGCGCTGGTCGCGGTCGAGGCCCTGGTCCGCTGGCGGCACCCGCAGCTGGGGGTGCTGGGCCCGGACGAGTTCGTGGCCACCGCGGAGGAGACCGGCGTGATCATGCCGCTGGGCCGCTGGGTGCTGGAGCAGGCCTGCGGCCAGGCGGCCGAGTGGGTACGCCGGTTCGGCGCCGCCGCGCCGCAGGTCAACGTCAACCTGTCGGTCCGGCAGACCCGCAACGCCGGGCTGGTGCCCGACGTGGCGCGGATCCTGCGCAGCACCGGCCTCGACCCGCGGCTGCTGCAGCTGGAGATCACCGAGAGCGCCGTGGTCGGCCGGGACGACGAGTCGCTGCACGCTCTGCACGCGCTGGTGGAGATGGGGGTGTCGCTGGCCATCGACGACTTCGGCACCGGCTGGTCCAACCTCTCCTACCTGCGGGACCTGCCGGTCTCCGGGCTGAAGATCGCGGGCTCCTTCGTCGCCGACCTGCACGACCCCACCAGGGACGAGTCGCTGGGCTGGCGGATCGTCGGCGCCGTGGTCTCGCTGGCGCACACGCTGGGGCTGACCGTGACCGCCGAGGAGGTGGAGACCGCGGCGCACGCCGAACGGCTGCGGGCGATGGGCTGCGACTGGGCCCAGGGGTGGTACTACGGCAGGCCGGTCCGGCCGGAGGAGATCTCCCGGCGAATCGCCGAAAGCGGCTACACGGCGTAGCGGTTCGGAAGCCGATCGAGGCATTCGACATCATTTCGGAGAAATGTCCTCAGGACAACTTGACTCTGTGTGAGCACCCGCAGATGATGAATCCCTGGCACCGCACATTTGCCAGTCAGTTGGCGCTTCGGCGTCCGAGATCGAGCGGAGTCGCAAGACGTCCGTGGCAGACCGCCCGCTACCGGGCCCGCTGCCCCCGTCGGTCGTTCGCTTTCCTCAGGGGCGCGCTCCGCTCTGCGACCGCACCCTCGTTCCCATCGGCGTGCCCCGGACCTCGGCACTGCCGTCGCCCATGGAGAGGTCGTGCGCTGTGAGCATTCCGCTGCCCCGAACCAGTCCGAAACCGCACCCGCTGCGCCGTGAGGACGACCTGCCCAGGACCCGACACACCGTCAGCCTGGTGGTACCGGCCCACAATGAGGCCCGCAACATCGCCTGGGTCTTCGAGCAGATACCGCATTGCGTGGACGAAGTGATCCTGGTCGACGGCGACTCCAGCGACGCGACCCTGCGGATGGCGGCGCAGTGCCTGCCGACCGTGGTCAGCGTCCCGCAGCGGGGCGCCGGGAAGGGCAACGCGCTGCGCACCGGCTTCGAGGCGGCGAGCGGCGAGTACGTGGTGATGCTGGACGCGGACGGCAGCATGTGGCCCGGCGAGATCCCGCACTACCTGCACTTCCTGGACAACGGCTACGACTTCGTCAAGGGCTCGCGGTTCGTGGCCGGCGGCGGCTCGCTGGACCTCACCAGGATCCGCTCGCTCGGCAACCGGGCCCTGCTGACGGTCGTCAACCGGCTCTACGACGCCATGCTGACCGACCTCTGCTACGGCTACTGCGCCTTCCGGCGCAGCTTCCTGGACGAGCTCGACCTGCGTTCCACCGGCTTCGAGATCGAGGCCGAGATGATCGCGCACGCCCTCCGCTCGGGACTGCGGATCGCCGAGGTCCCGAGCCTCGAACTCCCCCGCCGCCACGGGCGCTCGCACCTGCACGCCGTCTCCGACGGCCGCCGGGTGCTGCGGACCCTGCTCGCCGAGCGCCCCGGCGCCCGGTCCGCGGAACCCGTCGCCCCGGGGGAGCGATGAACGGCACCGACCGGCGCACCGACCCGGCCTGCCCCTGCCTCGTCGCCCGCGACTCGCCTTGGACCGCCGTCCGGATCGCCGACCTGGACCTGGACGCACCGGGCGTGCTGCGCGCACCCGGTGGGGCCGGGCCGATCGAACCGGACGGGCGCGTACTGGCGTTGGTGCGACTGCACGGACACCCGCTCGGAGTGGTCACCGTGACCGGCCGACCCGGCGACCCCGCCGGGACGCGCCAGGCGCTGGTCGACGCCGCCCGTCGCGAACTGGCGGCCCCGCTCGCCGGACACCTCGCCGCCGACGCCCGCGCGGCGTCCAGCGACCCCAGGACGAGCGACCCGGCGTCCGGCGACCCGCCGTGCCGGGCCCGCCGGGCCCGGGTGCTGCGGGAGCCGCCCGCGATCAGCGTGGTCGTCGCCACCAGGAACCGGGCCGGCGCGCTGCGCCAGTGCCTCGACTCCCTGCTCGGCACCGGCTATCCGCGGCTGGAGCTGCTGGTGGTCGACAACGCCCCCGACAACGACGACACCGAGGCGCTGGTCCGCTGCCGCTACCCCGGGCGGGTCCGCTACCTCTACGAGCCGGTGGCCGGTCTGGCCCGGGCCCACAACCGGGCGCTGCCCGAGCTGACCGGCCGGATCGCCGCCTTCACCGACGACGACACCCTGGTCGACCCGGAGTGGCCGGCCGCGATCGCCGAGGCCTTCGCGGGTTCCGCGCGGATCGGCTGCGTGACCGGGCTGATCCTGCCGGCCGAGCTGGCCACCAGGGCCCAGGCCGACCTGCAGCGGCACGGCGGCTACGACAAGGGCTTCAGCCCCCGCACCTGGTCGCTCGCCGAACCGCCGGACGACCCGCTGTTCCCGTTCACCGCGGGTCGGTTCGGCTCGGGGGCCAACATGGCCTTCCGCACCGACCTGCTGCGCCGGATCGGCGGCTTCGACCCGGCCACCGGCACCGGCACCGCCGCCCGGGGCGGCGACGACCTGCTCGGCTTCTTCCGGGCCCTGGTCGCCGGGGCCGAGCTGGCCTACCGTCCGGACGCGATCGTCTGGCACCGCCCCAGCCGGGACCAGGACGCGCTGCCCGCCCAGGCGTTCGGGTACGGCGCCGGGTTCGGCGCCTTCCTGGCGGCCGCCATCGCCAATGAGCCGGCCATGCTGCCCGCCCTGGCCCGCAGACTGCCCCGCGGCCTGCACCACGCCGCCACCCGCCGCAGGCCTGAGGCAGCAGCGGACAGCGGCGGCTGGTCCGGGCGGCTCTCGCTGCTGGAGCTGCAGGGGCTGCTGTACGGCCCGCTCGGCTATCTGCTCAGCCTGCACCGGGCCGGCCGGCCATGACCACCCGGGTGGAGACCCCGGCCGCACTGCCCCGGCCGTGCAGCTACCCCACCCTGCTCAGGGCCCGGGCCCGGGCGGCCCTGGACGGCGAGCCGCTGCTGCGCAACGGCCATGTGCTGACCCTCAGTTCGCTCCTCGCCGCGGCCCTGGGCGCGGCCTTCTGGGTGCTCGCGACCTCCTGGTACGACACCGCGACGGTCGGCCGCAGCTATGCCGCGCTGTCGGCGGTGATGCTGCTCTCCGGCGTCGGCCAGCTCAACCTGGCCGACCTGCTGGTCCGGTTCGTCCCGGCGGCCGGGCAGCACGCCGGACGGCTGGCGCTGCGCTGCTACGCGGCCAGCGCCCTGTGCAGCACCCTGGTCGCGGTGGCCTTCCTGCTGCTGATCCCGAAGGTCGCGCCGGGGCTCGGCTATCTGCGGCAGCCGGAGGTGGCGGTCTGCTTCGTGGCCGGGGCGGTCGGCTACTCGATCTTCGTGCTCCAGGACGGGGCGCTGACTGGACTGCGCCGCACCGGCTGGGTGCTGGGCGAGAACGCGCTGTTCGCCGCGGTCAAGGCGGCCCTGCTGGCGCTCTGCGGGATCCTGGCGCTCGGGGCAGGGATCCTGGCTTCCTGGGTCGGCGCCCTGGTGGTGGCCCTGGTGGTGACCAATGTCTTCCTGTTCCGGCACGCCGTGCCGGCCCACCGGCAGGCCCAGCGGGACGCCGCCGCACCGCAGCGGGTGCTGGGCTACGCGGCGGCGGACTACGTCGGCGCGCTGTTCCGGCTGGCCGCGTACAACGTGGTGCCGCTGCTGGTGCTGAACCGGCTCGGCGACGAGGGCAGCGCGTACTTCTCGCTGGCCTGGGTGATCGCCTACACCCTCTTCCTGGTGGCCTACAACATGGGCAGTTCGCTGATCGTGGAGGCGGCCAGGGCCCCCGAGCGGCTGGTCGAGCACGCCCGCAGGGTGCTGCGGCACAACGCGGTGCTGCTGGCCGCCGCGGCACTGCTGCTGGTGGTGGCGGCGCCCTGGCTGCTCGCCCTGTTCGGCCCCCAGTACGCCGCGCACGGCACCGCGCTGCTGCGGCTGCTGGCGCTGTCGGCGCTGCCCAACCTGCTGCTGAGCGTGGCCGTCGACGTGGCCAGGGCCCGCCGCCGGCTGTCCTGGGCGGTGGGCCTGCAGGCCGTGCTGTGCGTGCTGGTGCTGGGCCTGAGCATCTGGCTGCTGCCGGTGCTCGGGGTCACCGGGGTGGGGGTCGCCTGGCTGGCGGCCGAGTGCGCGCTGGGCCTGCCGCTGCTGCTCACCCTGCCGCGCTGGCTGCCCGTCCCACCCCCGAGGAGGTCGTGATGCCCGATCGAACGTCGCTCTCCGTGATCGTCTGCGCCTACACCGTGGACCGCTGGCGGGATCTGTCCGCCTCGATCGCCTCGGTCCAGGAGCAGAGCGGCCCGGTCGACGAGCTGCTGCTGGTGGTGGACCACTGCCCGGAGCTGGCCGACCGCGCCGGGGCCGGGTTCCCCGGCGTCCGGGTGCTCCCCAACCAGGAGCGGCAGGGCCTCTCCGGTGCCCGCAACACCGGGGTCGCCGCCGCCCGCGGCGAGGTTGTCGCCTTCCTGGACGACGACGCCGCCGCCGACCCGGACTGGAGCAGCCGGCTGCTCGACGGCTACGCCGACCCGGACGTGCTCGGCGTCGGCGGCCTGGTGCTGCCCTGGTGGGAGACCGGCCGCCCGGGCTGGTTCCCGCCGGAGTTCGACTGGGTGATCGGCTGCTGCTACCGGGGGATGCCCGAACAGCGTTCGCCGGTACGGAACTTCATCGGCGCCAATATGTCCTTCCGGCGGGCCCCGGTGCTGGCCGCCGGCGGCTTCCGGACCGACCTGGGCCGGGTCGGCACCCGCCCGCTGGGCTGCGAGGAGACCGAGCTGTGCCTGCGGATCGCCGCCCGCGCGCCGCACGGCGTGCTGCTCTACGAACCGGCCGCCGTGGTCCGGCACCATGTGCCGGAGGCACGCACCCGCTGGTCCTACTTCCGTTCCCGCTGCTACGCCGAGGGCCTCTCCAAGGCCGCGGTGGCCCGGCACGCCGGATCGGGGCCCGCGCTGTCCAGCGAGCGCGCCTATCTGCGCTCGGCCCTCCCCCGGGCCCTGGTCCGCGGGCTGCGTCCCGGCTCGGGCAGCAGCCCCGGCACCGCGGCGGCCGTGGTCACCGGGGTCGGCGGCGCGCTGCTCGGCTACACCGACGGCCGGCTGCGCGGCGCCTCGCACCGTCCCGACGGAGCGCCGCCATGAGAGGGAGCTCCGCCATGAGAGGGTGCGCCGCCATGAACCGGATACCGGTCTTCCTCTACCACTCGGTGGTCGACGACCCGCCGGCCTGGATCGCGCCGTTCACCGTGACGCCGCGGGTCTTCACCGAGCAGCTCGACCGGATCGCCGACGCCGGGCTCACCGTGGTGCCGCTGCGCCGGCTGGTCGCCGCGCTGCGCGGCGGTCCGACCCTGCCGCCGCGCTCCGCCGTGCTCACCTTCGACGACGGTTTCGCCGACTTCTACTGGACCGTGGCCCCGCTGCTGGAGGAGCGGGGCCTGCCGGCCACCCTCTATGTCACCACCGGGGCGGTGCACCCGCCGGGCGGCACGTCCGAGGGCAGCCTGCTGCCCCCCGCCGCGATGCTGAACTGGCGTCAGATCGCCACCCTGGACGCCTTCGGCATCGACATCGGCGGCCACACCCGCACCCATCCGCAGCTGGACACCCAGTCCGGGCGGCGGCTCTGCGACGAGGTGGCGGGCTGCAAACGGGAGCTGGAGCAGCTGCTGTCGCATCCGGTGGACGCGTTCGCCTATCCGCACGGATACTCCAGCCCCTCGGTCCGCCGCAAGGTGCAGAAGGCCGGCTGGTCCTCGGCCACCGCCGTCGGCTACGCCTTCAGCTCGCCGACCGACGATCCGCTGCGGATCTCCCGGCTGATGGTCAGGGCGGACACCCCGCCGGAGCTCTTCCAGGCCTGGACCGAGGGCACCGGGGCCCCGGTGGCGCCGTTCCCCGAGCACTGGCGCACCAAGGGCTGGCGCGCCTACCGCCGGCTCAGGGCCGGCCTGGGACGGCCGGTCGGCGGCCCGCCCACCGACTGACGTCCGCTCCCACTGACGTCCGCCGCGGCGGTTCCGGGTCAGTGCTGCCAGACCTGGACCCAGTCGACCTTCATCACGGCCGAGTCCACCGAGGCCGGCGGCGCGGCGGGGTAGCCGACGGCCAGGTCGAGCAGCATTTCCATCGGCACATCGGGAACGTGGTCGGTGGTCCTGAACCGGGCCACGCCGTCCACGTACCAGGTCAGCGAGTCGCTCTCCCAGTCGAGCGCGAAGACGTGGTAGCCGGCCGGGAAGTCCACCGGTCCGTAGTACCGGTGCCGGCTGGTGTCCCGGCCGTCGGGGCCGGCCCAGTGCACGGTCATCACCACCGACCGGGTCGAGCCGATGAACTCGGCGATGTCGAGCTCGGGCGGGGTGGTGCGGGTGTCCGGCATCAGCCAGAACGCCGGGAACATGCCGCCCTGGGCCGGGATCCGGACCGCGGCGGCGAAGTAGCCGCGGGTGAAGGTGCGCCGGGGCGTGCCGTCCCAGGAGTCCCGCCCGGTGGAGACCATGCCCGAGGTCCAGGGGTAGGTGGCGCCGTCGGACCCCAGGGTGCTGCGGCGGTCGGCGGTCAGGCTGAGCACCCCGCCGCCGACCGCCACCTGGCTGGGCAGGTACCACTCGGTCTCGTGGTTCCCGGCATTGGTACACCCGGACAGGTTCCAGTCGTAGCAGGTGGTCCAACTGCTGGAATCCAGGGCGGAGCCGTTGAAGTCGTCCTGGAACACCTTGTGCCAGGGGCCGGGCGCGGCGGGTGCGGCCGCCTCCGAGGCGACGGAGGGGACGGACGCGGCGACGGAGTCCGGGCCGACCGGGGCCGCCCCCTGTCCGGCGCAGGCAGCGGTGGCCGTGAGCAGCCCGACCGCCAGCGCCGCCCGGAGCGCGCCGCCACCGGGCCGGCTCCCGCGGACCGCCGCCACCGCCGCCGTCCCCGCCGCTGGTCGGGAGCGGCGGCATCGGGAGCGGCGCCGGAGCCGTGGGCCGAGGTCGGTGAACAGTGCCATCAGAGTGGTGAGGGCGGCCAGCACGGCGAGCACCCGGGTCGCGCTGAAACTGTGGCCGAGGAAGAAGGCCTCGGCGACCAGCGCACCGATCGACAGGCTGAGCGCCACGGTGAGCACGGCGGACTCCAGCGTCCGCAGCCCCCGGCCGGGCCGCCCAGGCCCGGCCGCCGCCATCCGGACCGCCGCCGCTCCCGGACAGAGCAGCAGAAAGGCGGTGACCACCAGGACCCGGAGGAATCCGGCAGCGGGCAGGGCGGTGACGGCCAGCGCGACCCAGCCGGACAGGGCCAGCCCGAGGCCGGTCGCGGTCGGCGGCGGCCGCAGGCTCCTCATCGGACCGCCTCGGCCGGTCGTCCGGCGGTGGGGACGAACCGGTAGACCACCGCGTCCGCGTTCCGGTACACCACGGTGTAGCCGGGCGAGTGCCCGACCGCGGCCTGCAGCCGGGCCGAGGTGTCGGCCGGCAGCAGCCCGGTGAGGTAGCACTCGGCTGCCTGGGCGCGGGTCAGCACCAGATAGGCGGGGACGCCGGGAGCGGTCCCCTGCACCGCGGCCCGCAGCCCGGCCAGCGGATCACGCACCAGCAGGGTCGTCTCCGGCTGCGCCTGCTGGGCCAGCTGCACCAGGTCGTGGTCCTCGTAGTGCGCGTAGATGCCGGGGATGTTGTCGGTGAGGGTGACGATCACCGAACCCGGCGGCGCGCTGCCGGTGACGTACCGGGCCGCGTCGACCTCGGCGGGGGTGAACCGGTTCATCGCCTCCTTGCCGTAGTAGCTGACGAACAGTCCGCACAGCAGGGCCGCCAGCAGCAGCACCGAGCCAGCCGTGCGCAGCCGTTGCCGGGGCCCGGGCTGCAGCACCAGGGCGGCGACCAGGAAGGCGGTGGCCGGGAGCGCGAACAGGTAGACCCGGAAGATCATCTCCCCGCCGTAGCTGTTGGCGGCGAGCAGCGGCAGCGGCGAGAGCGCGGCCAGCGGCAGTCCGGTGCGCCGCACCCAGGGACGCCGGACCAGGCAGACCAGCGCCAGCAGCACCACGGCCGCGGACAGGCCGCGGTCGACCCAGTCCACCAGCACCTGTCCGGGGGCGGCCGTCCCCAGCCCGGCCAGCCCGGAGACCAGATTGCCGTCCGGGGTGAGCAGTGCCCGGCCGAAGCTGTGCAGATTCGCCGAGATGTACGGGCGGGCCGCGGTGCCGTCCCAGAGCAGCACCATGGCCAGCGCGCCCAGCAGCGGTGGCAGCGTGATCCGCCGGTTCGCCCGCGGCAGGGACAGCGCGGCGAGCACGGTGAGCAGCATCAGCGGGGTGAGCTGGTGCGAGGAGATGATCGCCGCCTCAAGCACCAGCAGCAGCCGGCTCGGCGCCCAGCCCCGGTCCCCGGCCTCCGGCCGGACCGACAGCTGCCGGAACACCAGGGCCAGCACCACGACGTAGAGCAGGAACGCGAACGCCTGGGGGAGAAGTAGTCCTGCCCCACCCAGGAGCAGGAGAAGAAGATCCAGACCCCGCCCCAGACCAGTCTCCGGTCCTGGGTGACCGACCGGTAGAGCAGCAGCAGCGGGCCCAGCAGCAGGGCGTTGACCACCGGCGGGGTCCAGGCCGCGTAGCCGAGCGCCGAATGCAGCCCGGTGGCCCGCAGCAGCAGCGCGTTGAGGTCGAAGAAGCCGGGCCACTGGTTGTAGATGCCCAGCGCGCCCGCGTGCGGCACCGACCCGCCGTGCCGCAGCATCGCGTCGATCACCGCGAGGTGCTTCCAGGCCCAGGAGTAGCGGAGGGTCGGGTAGAGCAGGGTCGGGGTCGCGTGGATCACCGCGATCAGCCCGAGGACGTAGCCGACGAGCCAGGCGGTGCCGATCCGCCGCTCGTGCAGGGCGAGCGCGAAGCCGAGGGTGAGCAGCGCCGCGGCGACCCAGAACAGCACCGGCAGCACCTGGATCAGGCCCAGGTCGCCCATCCGGTCCAGGTCCACCTGACGCAGCGACAGCAGCCACAGCAGCAGCGCCGCCGGCAGCGCGGCGCGGGCGGCGATCACCCGGCTGCGGCCCCACGAGCCGGACCGGCCCGCGACCGCGGTGGCCGAGTGGCCAGGTCCGACCGCCGCGACCACCCCCGGGCTGTCGGTCATCGGCTGCCCTGCTCGGTCATCCGCGGGCCGCCACGGCGGCGCTGATCCGTCCGGCGGCGAAGCCGGTGCCGCAGACGAAGCGCAGCACCGGACCGAAGGTCGCCGCGGCGGCGAGACCGGTGAAGTACAGGCCGTGCACCGAGGACTCGAACCCGGCGGAGAGGTGCGGGGCCCCGCCGGTCCGCCACAGCCCGCCGCGCAGGCCCGGCGCGAGCAGGCCCATCCGGGCGAGGTCGACCCGGTAGCCGGTCGCGGAGAGGACATGGTCGACGGTGAGCACCGTGCTGCCCCCGGTCCGGTCCGCCAGGGTCAGTCGCACCCCGCTGCCGGCCTCGACCGCGGACCGCACCGACCGGCCGGTGAGCACGTCCACCCGGCCGACCACCCGGTCCCGCAGCCACCAGGCGCCGGAGGGGCCGAGCACGGTGCGCAGGAAGTGGTCCCGCACCGGCACCGGCAGCCGCCGGTAGACCCCGGCGGCGTCGGCGAACGTCCGCAGCGACCAGCCGGGGCCGAGCGGGGAGGCCGGTTTGAGCAGCCGCTGTGGCAGCGGCCGCTCGGTCGGCCGGTCGCTGGTCGGGGGCGTGCCGAAGAGCAGTTCCTGGGTCCTGGCCACCACCGTGGGCACCGCACCGGCCTCGTGCAGCAGCGCGGCGCTCTCCAGCGCCGACTGTCCGGCGCCGACCACGGCCACCCGCTGCCCGGTGAAGCGGGACAGGTCGTCGTACTCCGCCGGGTGCGAGACCAGGCCCGCCGCGGCGGCCTCGGCCAGCTCGTCCGGGATGTGGGCGAAGGCGCTGAGGCCGGTGGCCATGACCACCGAGCGGCTGGCGAAGTCCTCGCCCGTCTCCAGGGTGACCTGGAACTCCCCGGCCCTCGCCTCCACCTGCCGCACCACCGTCCGCTCCAGCTCGGGTACGCACTGCTGCTGGAACCACAGGCCGTAGCGGACGAACTCGTCCAGCGGCACCGGGTGCAGGTCGCCCTCGGAGCGGCGGCCCTCGGCCGCGCGGAACCGGTCCAGGCTGAAGGCCCCGGCCGGATCCGAGATGCTGGAGGCCGAGGGGGTGGACTTCAGGAACATCCCGGCCGGCATCCGTGCACGCCAGCTGTCCATCGGCTCACCGAGGACCCGGCAGGACACCCCGCGGGCCCGCAGGTGCGCGGCAGCGGCCAGGCCGTACGGACCGGCGCCGATCACGGTGACCGGGACTGCCTTGGAGCGGGGAACGGTCATGGGTGCTCCTCCTCGACTCCTCGACACGGGTCAGCATCTAGTCCACACCCGTTTCCGGTTCACCCGGACATCGGTTCGGCCATTGGAGTTAACGCGCCCGCCGCGCAGGCCGCTGCTCCGCTCGCGGTGTGCCGGGCCGACTCGGAGAATGGGCAGCAACGATCGGTCGCAGGCCCAGCTTCGAGGTCGCCATGCATGGTTCCGGTCCCGATCTGGACCGCACGGTCCCGGCCCTGCTCGTGAAGGTCGGCCGCTATCCGCAGCACGCGGGCGGCGTCGGGGTGCTGCGTACCCTCGGCCGGCGCGGGGTGCCGGTGCACGCCATGGTCGAGGACCGGCTCACCCCGGCGGCGGTGTCCCGGTACCGGGTGGGCCGCTTCGTCCGTCCCACCACCGGGCTCGAGCAGCCCGACGCGCTGGTGGACCTGCTGGTCGGCATCGGCCGGGCCATCGGCTGCCGCAGCGTCCCGGTCGCCACCGACGACGAGGCCGCGCTGCTGCTGGCGGAGCACGCCGACCGGCTGGCCGAGTACTTCCTGCTGCCGCCGATTCCCCCGGCCCTGCCGCGGCGATTGGCCGACAAGGCGGGCCTGTACCGGCTCTGCCAGGAGCACGGCGTGCCGACCCCGCGCTCGCTGGCCCCGGTCGACCAGGAGGCGCTGCTGGCGATCGGCCGGGACTGGGGCTACCCGCTGGTGCTGAAGAACCTGGCGCCCTGGACCCGGCTGAGCTCACCGGTGGTGGACCACACCACCGTGGTCCAGCACGAGCGAGAGCTGCGGGCGGCCTGCCCGCCGGGCACCCCGCTCTCGGTCCTGGTGCAGGAGTGCATCCCCAACGACCTTTCCGAGGACTGGTTCAGCCATCTCTACTGTCCGGCCGACGGCAGTGACCCGGTCGTCTTCACCGGGATCAAGCTCCGCTCCTGGCCGCCGGGCGCCGGGGTGACCACCCGGGCCCGGGCGCTGCGCAATCCCGCCCTCGCCGAGCAGGCCGCGGAGTTCTGCCGGCGGATCGGCTACCGCGGCGTGGCGGATCTGGACTGGCGGCTGGACCGGCGGGACGGGCAGTACAAACTGGTCGACTTCAATCCCAGGACCGGCGCCCAGCCTGAATCTTTCACCGCAGCGGCCCGTTGATCGTGTGCCCGGGTTGTCGCTTTTGCTCTGCCTGGCGGGCTTCGCCGGGTAGGGCTGCGCGTCGACTGTCGCGTCGGTGGCGCCGGGTTCCACGGGCCCGGGGACTGCGGGTCGGCCTCCTCTCGATGCTCTGCTGGGCGGTTTGCCCAGGTCAGGTTGGGTAGGGCAGGGCCATGAGGCGGCGGAAGGCCTGGACGACCGCGTTCGCCCAGGGCCAGGTTCTGGGGATCTTGAGGGTGCGTTTGCGCTGGCCGCGCACGATCACGGCGGGCACGTGCAGGAAGCGGAAGCGCAGGGTCTTTGGGGTGGCTTTGGCCATCTCGCCCTCACAGCCGAGGAGTTGGAGCCAGTTGCGGAGGTCGCAGGCCAGCGCGGTGGCCAGCAGCCACGCCTGGTTGACCTTCATGTGGCGCGAGGGGAACCGGTTCAGGCCCGCGTCCTTGCTGTCGCGGATCTTCGCCTCGACCCGGGCGTGAGTCCTGTGGCGGGCATCGAGCCATGAGGCCTGACGGTCGGGAGTGTTGGTCGCGAACGTCTGCAGCCGCATGCCGTGTTCGAGCTCGTAGGGTGAGGCGTCCTTGACGTAGCGCGGGTGCAGCGGTTCGCGGCGCACGATCACCCGGTGCCCGGGCGGCCAGAGCGAGAGGTCGCCGAGCAGTCCGGTGATGTCGGCGACCTGCGCGTCCTCACGCGCGGCACCGTCGGCGTCGAGGGCGGCCTGCCACACCGAACGGCCCTGCTTGCGCTCCTGCTTCTCCAGTTCGTCCAGCGCCGTCACGGCCGTCATCTCACGGTCGGTGAACGCCCAGCCGGTCGAGTACTGCCAGGTGAAGGAGGGGTGGCGACGGCCACCGGCCTTCGCGATCCACGTCAGGAGCCCGTGGGAGAACCCGGCCCCGTCGATCCGGAACAAGATCTTGCGGCGGTAGGCGGCGGGCAGCTGCTCGACCGCGGCGGCGAAGCAGGCGATGTTGTCCTCGGCGCTGTTGCAGCCCGCGTCGCCGGGACGCAGCTCCTGCGCGAGCATCTCCCCGGTGTTGTCACAGAAAGCGATCATGGGGCACAGGCCGTAGACGCCCTTCTTGTACGTCCCGGCCGCGCCCTCCTTCTCCGAGGCGCAGGCCACCGGCGTGGCATCGGAGTCGATCACCGTCCAACCGGTCAGCGCCGCACCGTCCACCACGATCCACGGGAACCCCTGCGGCCGGTTCTCCAGCCAGGACCACACCTGCCGGCGCACCGTCGCCCGGGCCCGGGCGACCCGGCGCACCTGCAGCTCGCCAACCTCGTCCAGGACCCGCCACACCGTGGGCGGCGACGCCACCGCCGGGCCGCCCGCCATCACCTCGCGCTGATGCTCCAGCACCGCGATGTCGCCGATCGCCACCGCCCCCAGCACGATCGCGCAGGCCAGGTCCACCAGCACCCGCCCCCGCTCGTGCCCCGGCCGGAAACCCGGGCGCCGCATCGCCTGCGTCAGCGCCCCTGCCAGCCCCGCCCGCTCGGCCAGCACCTGCAGATGCACCCCACCCGCATGCCCGACCTGCCGCCTCCTGTCAGCCGACATGGCCAGATCGGTCAGACGTCCAGTATTCTTCCCCACGGATTCGGTGCCCCACCTCGCGACGATACGTTTCTAGATAACTCGCATCATTGCAGGTAGGGGCACCGTCTCTGCATCCAGGTGACGCTCAGTCACCACACGCCAAGGGCTCGTGAATCACCGAGGCCAGTTCCGGCTGCTGGAGACCGTGGACGGGCTGGACGTGGTGCGCGCCCTGCACCTCGACCTGACCGGCCGCCCGCTGCCGCGCGGTGCGCGGCAGCGGGTGCGCAGTTTCGGGCTGGGGCAGCTGGACCTGCCCTCGGCCGCGGTCTGGGCCTGGCAGCGCAAGCGCCTGCCGTCCGAACTGCGGCCGCGCCGCGGCACCGAGCGGGCCTGGCTCTGCCGGGACGATCCGGCCCCGGCGGTCGCCGAGGCCGTCCGCTTCAGCGGCACCGCGGCCCGCTGGGTCCGGTGCCGGCTCCCGGCCTGACCAGCTGGTTCACCTCACCGAGGATCGGCTACCTCACCGAGGACTGCAGCGCCCCGGCGAGGATCGCGCTGCCGGTCATGTCCAGCGCCTCCTCGCTGGTCTGCCAGGAGCGGACGTCGTCCACGTACTCGCTGCCGTGGCCGGTGAACTCGGTGAAGGAGTCCTTCTCGCACTTCCTGGTGCCGTCCTGCAGGTCGCCCAGGCCGTCGCTGAAGATGTCGGTGCTGTTGGGGCCGTTGACCACGGCGCCGGTGTCCACCGGCGCCTTGCCGTTCAGCGAGCCGGAGAGGTTGGGGATCTGCGAGCCGGTGCAGTCGGGGAAGGTGGTGCCGGCCCCGACCATGAAGCTGGTGCCCCAGGCGTTGCCGCCGAGCAGCCAGGCCCGCTGCTCCCCCGCGAAGGCCTGGTAGCTGTGGTCGCCGCTGGCCGCGCGGTAGAGGGCCTCGGTGGAGATGAAGCCGAAGCTGTGCGAGTCCACGTCGAAGTTGGTGTAGTCGCCGCCCGCGCGGAAGATGTCCGCAGCTGAGGTCTTGGCCGCCGAGGCGACCTGGGCCTTGAGGTCGCCGATCAGGTCGGCGCGGGTGACCGCGAGCCCGGCCGGGCTGCCGGCCCGGCGGATCGCGGTGGCCAGGTCGGCGTGGGCCAGGGCGCTGACGTCGTAGAGGTTGAGGGTGTCCTTGCCGGAGTCGGTCGCGATGTAGTCCTTGGCCCAGGTCGCGGCCTGGGTCAGATAGGTGCCGTACTCGGACTTGGGGCGGTGCAGGCCCTGCTCGGCGAGGGCGATCTCGCTCGCGCCCAGCTCCATCGCGTCGTGCCAGATGGACTCGGGGTAGTAGCTGCTGGGCGCGGCGGAGACCAGGGTGCCCTTGGGGCTGGTGTCGGCCTGGGCGTAGAGGGAGGTGGCGTCGGCCAGTTCGGTCCTGGCCTTGGCCTTGCGGCCGGCCGCGGCGTCGGCCTGGGAGGCGAGGGCGAAGGAGGCGGCGACCCGGCCCGCGATCGCGGGGGAGATCTTGGCCCCGGGCGCGGCGGCCTCGAAGACAGGCCGGTTCTTCGCGGCGTAGCGGTCGGTCGCGGCGTTGTCGGTGTCGTCGGCCTGCGGCAGCCGCCACAGGTCGTGGTCGCCGAAGAAGGTGCCCTTGGCGTCGCCGCTGCCGATGCCGACCTGCAGGTAGAGGGTCTTGGTGGCCGGGTTCCACATCTTGTTCAGCCAGTCGTTGCCGAACTGCGCCTCGGCGCTGAGCGACGCGGGCGCGCTGTGGCCGAGCGCGCGGGCGGAGGCGAACAGCAGGTCGTCCGCGTAGGCGGTGGTGAAGGTGAACTTGAGGTAGTCGCCCGCGTCGAACCAGCCACCGGTGACGTCCACCGGAGCGGCTCCGGCGATCTTCGTCAGCCCGGTGCCCTTGATGATGTCGCCGTTGTCGCTGTTCTGGTCGAAGGTCGGCAGCTTGTAGACGGTGGCGTGGGCGTCGTTGAGGTGCGACGGCTTGCGGTTCAGCGCGCCCTTGACCACGTCGGCGCCGTCGCGCTGGTTCTGGTAGAAGTTCACCCCGTCGGCGACCAGGGTGCCGTACAGCGCGGAACTCCGCTCCACCTTGAAGGTGTCCGAACTGGTCTTCACCGGACCGCTCATGACGATGCGATAGGTACCGCTCCGGGTCACCCGGGAGAAGTCGACCGGGTAGACGTCGGGGTAGGCGGCGTTCCAGGAGCCCCGGCTGACCTTGCCGACCTTGCCCTTCGCGGCGGTCCGGCCGCGGGAGTCCACCACCTTGTAGGTCTCGCCCGACACCGCCGCGCCGGCCATCAGGTAGGCGATCTTGGTGTCGTGGTTGGCATAGCCGACCTGGTCCGTCCGCAACTCGCCCTTGACGGTCGCGGCCTGGGCGGTGGTGAGCGGTATGACAGCGGCGGCGAGCCCGGCGCTCACGGCCACGGCTGTCGCTGCTCGGCGAGCCGACGATCCCATGCAGGTCTCCTCAGAGGCCGCCCGGCAGCGCCGAGCGACTGGTTAACGTTCTTTACTTGTTTAATCGAGGACGGTACTGACCTGGGCGGGGAGCGGTCAAGAGCTGGAGTCGGGCCGAGGGCCGGGGGAGGTACCACTTCGGTATCGGTGATGGCGCCGACGCGGGCGCCGACGCCACCGCCGACGCGTAGCGCCCGGCACCCGCGACCGTTGATCAGCTGGGATCGACGTGCTTGATATGACGATCGATCAGCTGACGCAGTGTCTGCTCGCCTGGGGTGTCCCAGACTTCCTGGTTGAACAGCTCGACCTCGATCCAGCCGGTGTAGCCGGCCGCGGCCACCGCTCGGCTGAGCGGCGGGAAGTCGATCACGCCGTCGCCGACATGGCCGCGTCCGAGCAGGGCGTCGGCCGGCAGCGGCAGCGTCCAGTCGCAGACCTGGTAGGCGGCGATCCGGTCGCCGGCCCTGGCGATCTGCGGGTAGAGCTGCGGATCCCACCACACGTGGTAGCTGTCGACGACCACGCCGACCTGCTCCACCGGGAACTCCTCGGCCAGGTCCAGGGCCTGGCCGAGGGTGGAGACCACGGCCCGGTCGGCGCAGAACATGGGGTGCAGCGGCTCGACCGCGAGCCGTACCCCGTGCTCCCCGGCGAACGGGGCCAGCTCGGCGAGCGCGTCGCGGACCCGCTCGCGCGCGGCGGGGAGGTCGCGGCTGCCCTCCGGCAGCCCGCCGCAGACCAGCACCAGGGTGTCGGTGCCGAGGACGGCGGCCTCCTCGATCGCGCGCCGGTTGTCGTCCAGCGCGGTGGTGCGGGCCTTGCTGTCCAGGGGTGCGGTGAAGAAACCGCCCCGGCAGAGGCTGCTGACCACCAGCCCTGCCGCGCGCACCAGTTCAGCCGCACGGGCCGGCCCCCCCGCCTCCTCGACCTTGTCGCGCCACAGGCCGATGGCCGGGATGCCGGCCTCGGCGCAGCCCTGGACCGCTTCGGTCAGGGTCCAGCCCCTGGTGGTGATCTGATTGAGCGAAAGCCGCTGGATGCCGGGCTGGTGGGCGCCCGCCTGGATGCCGGTCATACGGTCACCCCGCTGAGGGCGGCGAACTGACGCAGCCGGGCCGCGGCCAGATCCTGGTCGGGGAGCACGCCGGCCGCGGTGGCGAGGCGGTACAGCTCGACCAGATGGGTGGCCGAACGGCCGCTCTGCGCGCCCGCGACCATGCCGAAGTGCTCCTGGTGCCCGGCCAGCCAGGCCAGGAAGACGATGCCGGTCTTGTAGTGGAAGGTCGGCGCGGCGAAGAGGTGCCGGGCCAGCGGGACGGTGGGGGCGAGCAGCACGTCGTAGCGGTCCAGGTCGCCCGCGTCCAGGGCGCGCAGCGCGGCGGCGGCCGGGACCGCGATGGGGTCGAACACCCCGAGCAGCGCATGGCTGTGCCGGACTTCCCCGCCCTGCTCCCGCTGCTCGCCCTGTTCGCCCTGTTCGCCCTGCTCGCCCTGTTCGCCGCGGATGAGTTCCGGGTAGTGGAAGTCGTCGCCGGTGTAGAGCCGGACGCCCTCCGGCAGGGCGCTGCGCAGCGCGATCTCCCGGTCGGCGTCCAGCAGCGAGACCTTGATGCCGTCGATCCGGTCGGTGTGCTGCTTGATCAGCGCGAGCACGCTGTCGGCAGCGGCGTCCAGGCCCGGCGCGCCCCAGTACCCGGCCAGAGCCGGGTCGAACATGTCGCCGAGCCAGTGCAGGATCACCGGCTCGCGGACCTGGCGCAGCAGTTCGCCGTAGACCTGGTGGTAGTCCTCCGGTCCCCTGGCGGCGGCGGCGAGCTGCCGGCTGGCCATCAGGATGACCTTGGCGCCGGCCGCCTCGACGGTCTCCAGCTGCTGCTCATAAGCCTGCTGAATACCCGTCAGACTGGTTGTGGGAGTCGTGAGTTGGTCGGTTCCGGCACCGCAGGCGAGCAGCCCGCCGACCGCGGCGGCCTCGGCCCCGCTGCGGGTGATCAGCTCGCTGGTGGCGGCCCAGTCCAGGCCCATCCCGCGCTGGGCGGTGTCCATGGCGTCGGCGACGCCGAAGCCCAGCGACCAGAGGTGGCGCCGGAAGGCGAGGGTGGCGTCCCAGTCGACGGCGGCCGGGGCGCCGGGGGCGTTGCCGCCGTCGGGGTCGGCGACCACATGGGCAGCGGCGTAGGCGGTGCGGGAGGCGAAGGGCTGATAGGTCGTCATGACTCAGAGCTCCAGGGCCGGGACGTCAAGGCGGCGGCCTTCGCGGGCCGACTGCAGGCCCAACTCCGCGAGTTGCACGCCCTTGGCGCCTTCGAGCAGGTCCCAGCGGTAGTCGGAGCCGGTCGCCACATGGAGCAGGAACAGCTCCCACTGGGTCCGGAAGCCGTTGTCGAACTCGCGGTTGTCGGGCACGGCCTGCCACTGGGTGCGGAAGTCCTCGGTGGCCGGGAGGTCCGGGTTCCAGACCGGCTTGGGGTGGCCGCGCGGTGCTGGAAGCGGCACTCGCGCAGGCCGGCCACGGCGCTGCCCTCGGTGCCGTCCACCTGGAACTCCACCAACTCGTCCCGGTCCACCCGGACCGCCCAGGAGGAGTTGATCTGGGCGACGATGCCGCCCTCCAGCTCGAAGATCCCGTACGCGGCGTCGTCGGCGGTGGCCGGGTACTCGGCGCCCTTCTCGTCGTAGCGGACCGGGATGTGGGTGGTGCTGTGCGCGTACACCGAGCGGACCGGGGCGATGATCTCGTCCAGCACATAGCGCCAGTGCGGGAACATGTCGAGGATCATGCCGCCGCCGTCTTCGGCGCGGTAGTTCCAGGAGGGCCGCTGGGCGGACTGCCAGTCGCCCTCGAACACCCAGTAGCCGAACTCACCGCGGACGGAGAGGATCCGGCCGAAGAAGCCGCTGTCGACAAGTCGCTTCAGCTTCATCAGTCCGGGCAGGAACAGCTTGTCCTGGACGGCGCCGTTGCGGACCCCGGCCTCTTCCGCCAGTCGGGCCAACTCCAGTGCCCCGGCCAGGGATTCGGCGGTGGGCTTCTCGGTGTAGATGTGCTTTCCGGCGGCGATGGCGGCGCGCAGCGCCTTCTCCCGCGCCGGGGTGACCTGGGCGTCGAAGTAGATCTCGGTCAGCGGGTCGGCGAGGGCCTCGTCCAGCGAGGTGGTCCAGCGCTCCAGGCCGTGCCGCTCGGCGATGGCGCGCAGCCGGTGCTCGTCCCGGCCGACCAGGATCGGCTCGGGCCAGAGCACCTCGCCGCCGCCGAGGTCGATGCCGCCGTCGGCGCGGATCGCGAGGATCGAGCGCAGCAGGTGCTGGCGGTAGCCCATCCTCCCGGTGACGCCGTTCATCGCGATGCCGATCGTCCTACGGGTCATCGGTGTGGTCCTTCCGGTAGAGTCTGTTCAGGAAAGCGCTTTCCAGGGCGTGAACCTAAGCGTTTCCGGCAGGTCGGTCAAGTGCTTGCGTCGCGATAGCCTTCGCCGACGGCGGTACGACCTCGGCCGACGCCGGTACGAACAGCTGAGTGCGGCGCAGGCGAACGAGCAGAGCGGGAGGTGGGGCGGCGATGGCGGTGACCCTGGGTGAAGTGGCGCGCCATGCCGGGGTGTCCCTGGCCACGGCCTCCCGTGCGCTCAACGGCTCGGCCCGCACCGTCGGCGACACCCTCGCCGCCCGGGTGCGCGCCAGCGCCGAGGAGCTCGGCTACCTGGCCAACGCCCCGGCCCAGGCGCTGGCGCGGTCCAGCACCGCCACCGTCGGCGTGCTGCTGCACGACATCGCCGACCCGTACTTCGGCGCGCTGGCCAAGGGCGCGACCGACACCGCGGCCGAGTCGGGGCTGCTGACCATGGTGCTGAACACCGGCGGCGACCCGGCCACTGAGCTGCGGTGCATCCGGATGCTGCACGCCCAGCGGGTCCGCGCGATCGTGCTGGCCGGCTCCGGCTACACCGACCCGGACGCCACCGCCGCGATCGACGCCGCGCTGGCGGCCTACCGGGCCGAGGGCGGCGTGGTCGCCGCCGTCACCGACCACGGCGACGGGTACGACACCGTCCTCCCGGACAACCGGGGCGGGGCGGCGGAGCTCACCCGGGCGCTGCTCGCCGCCGGGCACCGGGACCTCGCCGTGGTCACCGGCCCGGCCCGGTTCCGGGTGTCGGCGGAGCGGCTGGCCGGGGTGTGCGCCGCGCTCGGCGAGGCCGGCCTGTCGCTGAGCGAGGAGCGGACGGCCGAGGCGGAGTTCAGCCGGGAGGGCGGACGGCTCGCCACCGCCCGGTTGCTGGAACGGGGCCGGCCCAGGGCGATCCTGGCGCTCTCCGACGTCTGCGCCGTGGGCGTGCTGGCCGAGCTGCGCGAGCGAGGGATCGGGGTGCCCGACGGGATCGCCGTGGCCGGGTTCGACGACATCCCGCTGGCCGCCGACCTGGCCCCGGCGCTGACCACGGCGCGAATGCCGCTGGAGCGGATGGGCGCGGAGGCGATCCGGCTGGCGATGCGGGGCGACGGCGGCCCGGGGGGCGAACCGGTTCGTGTCCTGACGCTGCCCGTCGGCCTGGCCGTCCGGGCCAGCAGCGGCCCCGCCACGCCTTCTTGACCGGTTGACGCAGTGCCGCCTACGCTCCCTCGGAGAGCGCTCTCCAACTACAGGATCACACATATGCCACCCCTCCCCCAGGTCCTGCTCCTCACCCGGACCGCAGGCTTCCGACACGACTCCATCCCGGCCGGAATCGAGGCGCTGAGCCAGCTCGCCGCCGCCGAGGGCCTCGGGCTGACCGCGACCGAGGATCCGGAGGCCTTCACCGAACAGAACCTGGCCGGCTATCGCGCCGTGGTCTTCCTCTCCACCACCGGCCAGGTGCTCACCGACGACGGACGCAAGGCGCTGGAGGGGTTTCACGCCGCAGGCGGCGGCTTCCTCGGCATCCACTCCGCCGCCGGGACCGAGTACGACTGGCCCTACTACGGCACCCTGCTCGGCGCCCGCTTCCGCAGCCACCCGCCGGCGCAGCCCGCCGTGGTCACCGTGCTGGACCGGGCCCACCCCGCCACCGCCCACCTGCCGGAGCAGTGGGCCTGGGACGACGAGTGGTACGACTTCCGCAGCAATCCGCGCGACGTGGGCGTGCGAGTGCTGGCCTCGGTGGACGAGGTCCACTACCAGGGCGGGCTGATGGGCGCGGACCATCCGCTGGTCTGGTGCCAGGAGCCCGCGGACGGGGGACGGTCCTTCTACACCTCGCTGGGCCACCACATCAGCGCGTACGCGGACCCGGACTTCCGGGAGCACCTGGCCGGCGCGCTGCGCTGGGTGTGCGGGGGCGCCGCCCAGGGATGACGCCCGCCCAGGGGACGCCCGTCCAGGGATGCCACTCGCTCAGGGATGACGCCGCTGCTCCGTTCGGCCGCGCGGCTCCGTGTCGTCGGCCGCGGCGCCGGTACCGGTGGTTGGCTTCCCAGGGCCCGCCGGACGGCGCTGCCGGACGAGCGAAAGAAGGCCCGAGGCCGTGCGTCAGTTCCTCATCGACTACCCGTATGTGACGCTGTTCGGGGTGATCGCCCTCGGCTCACTGCTGGGCCTGGTGCGGTTCGGGCCGGTCCGGCTCGGCGCCGCCGGGGTGCTGTTCGCCGGGCTGGCCGTGGGCGCGCTGGACAAGGGCATCGGCCCAGCCGTCCCCACCGCGCTGTCGGTCGAGGGCCTGGCGCTCTACGTCTACACCGTGGGCCTGGAGTCGGGTCCCGCCTTCTTCCGCGAGGTCGGACGGCAGCTGCCGGTGATGCTCGGCGCGGTGGTCGCCCTGGTGCTCACCGCGCTGGCGGTGGGCTGGGGCGGGCACGCGCTGTTCGGGATCAGCGGCCCCTACCTGGCCGGCGGCTACGCCGGGATCGGGACCACCACGCCGGGGCTGGCCGCCGCGCAGGCCGCAGCCAAGGATCCGACCCAGCCCGCGGTGGGCTACGCCATCGGCTATCCGCTGGCCATCATCGTGACCATCCTCTTTCTCTCGGTGCTGGCCAGGCGCCGCCCGTGGACCGCCCGCCGGGATCCCGGCGACGGCCTCCCGGACCGGCTGGCGACGGTCACCGTCACCGTGGAGCGGGGCGTAAGGCTGCGCGAGGTGCCGGGGGTGGCGACCGGGCGGCTGTTGGTGAGCGCTCACCAACCGGTCGGCGGCGAGACCGCCGTGGCGCTCGGCCTGGATCTGCTGCACCCGGGCGAGCAGGTGGTCCTGGTCGGCGGCGAGGAGGACGTGGCGATCGGGGTGGCCTTCCTCGGCGCCCGCTCACCGCACCATCTGCTGGACGACCGGGAACGCGTGGACTACCGGCGGATCCTGCTCACCAACCCGAAGCTGGCCGGACACACCGTCGCCGAGCTGGGCCTCGGCGAGCACTTCGGGGCCAGGGCCTCCCGACTGCGGCGCGGGGACGTGGACCTGCTGGTCCACGACGACCTGGTGGTGCAGCTGGACGACCGGATCCGGGTGGTCGCCCCGCGTGGCGAGGCGGACGGGATCACCCGCTACCTCGGCGACGCCGAGGGAGCGGCCAGCGAGGTGAGCGCGGTCAGCCTGGGGCTCGGGCTCTGCCTGGGCTTTCTGATCGGCATCCCCTCGGTCACCTTCGGCTCGACCAGGCTCGCTCTGGGCGCGGCGGCCGGACCGCTGCTGATGGGCATGTTCCTGGGCTGGCGGCGGCGTACCGGACCGCTGGTCTGGACCCTGCCCACCCGTGCCAACCTCACCCTGCGTCAGATCGGGCTGCTGCTGTTCCTCGCCATCGTCGGCCTGACCTCGGGTTATGCCTTCCGGGTGAATGCCTTCTCGCTGTTCGGGCTGAAGCTGCTGGCACTGCTGCTGATCGGCGCGGTGCTGAGCTACTCGCTGCTGCTGCTGGTCTGCCGCCTGCTCGGGCAGAGCCGGGAACGGTCAATGGGGCTGCTCGCGGGGTACGTCGGCAACCCGGCGCTGACGGCCCACGCCAACGCCCAGGTGCGGGACAGCCGGATCAACACCGGCTACTCAACGCTGTTCGCGCTGGCGATCCTGGTGAAGATCATCTGCATTCAGCTGATCGTGGGGCTGTGACGGCTGGGCGATCCTGGGCTCAGCCGGGGAGCTGAGAGGATGGGGCGGTGACCAGCAGCCCCTTCGCCGACCGCGCGGCCGACCGTGACGCCGCACCCCAGTTCGTCCTGCCCCTGGTGGTGCGGATCGAGCGCACCGATCCGCCCGCCCACACCGACGCCCTGGAGACGGCGGCCCGCGCCGTGCTCACCCTGCTCTCGGACGAGCGGACCACGGAGCCGGACGGGGAGTGGGCGGAGGCCGTCCACGCCTGGCAGGACGCCAGGATCCGCAAGGTGGTCCGCCGGGCACGGGGCGGGGAGTGGCGCAGGGCCGAGGAACTGCCCGGGATCACCCTCGCCGGGAAGACCGCCGAGGTGCGGGTGTTCCCACCGGTCCCGCTCGACGGCTGGCCGAAGGAACTGGTCAAACTCCAGGTCTCCGGAACCGAGTTGGACGACCCCGAGCCGCCGGGCGCGCCCGACCCCGGCGTCCCGGTGCTGTGGTTCAACCCGGAGGTGCCGATGTCCACCGGCAAGTCCATGGCCCAGGCCGGGCACGGGGCGCAGCTCGCCTGGTGGGCGCTCACCTCCGAACAGCGGGCCGCCTGGCGTGCGGCCGGGTTCCCGCTCGCCGTCCGCACGGCGGGGCCCGAGCGGTGGGCGGCGCTGGCCGCCTCGGGTCTACCGATGGTGCGGGACGCGGGTTTCACCGAGATCGCGCCGGGTTCCAGCACGGTCGTCGCCGAGCATCCGGCGCTGCTGCGGGGGTGACGTTCTCACACGCCGTGTCTTGACACGACCCCTTCAGGAGAAGATTCTGACTGTCGTAACGAGTTAGGAAGCCTACCTAACTTAATAGGCACTCCCCACCCCCACAGACAAGGGAGCACCCTCAGCGATGGCCAAAAGACTCACCCGGGCGATAGCCGGCGTAGCCGCCCTCGCCACCGCCGCGCTCGGTTTCGTCGCTCTCGAAGGGCCGACCGCGAGCGCGGCCACGACGGCGTTCCCGTTCCCGACGCATGTGACGTACAAGGTCGGCGTCATGCCGTCCGCCTCGCAGGCGAGCCGGGACACCGCCGTCGAGAAGGAGTACGACTCCTGGAAGTCGACCTACCTGATTAAGGGTTGTGCTTCCAACGAGTACTACGTCTCGACCAAGGGTGACGACGACGCGCCCAACAACGGCACCGTGTCCGAGGCCCAGGGCTACGGCATGAACATCGTGCCGCTGATGGCCGGTTACGACACCGCCGCGCAGACCGAGTTCAACGGCCTGTGGCAACTGGTGAAGGACCACGAGGACGCCGACGGCCTGATGGAGTGGAAGCTCGACGGCAAGACCTGCAAGTACGCCGACACCGGCACGCCCGACGGCGCCACGGACGGCGACCTGGACGTCGGCTACGGGCTGGTCCTGGCCGACAAGCAGTGGGGCGGCTACACCGCCGACGCCAAGGCCTGGCTGGCCAGCTTCTACGCCCATGACGTCGCCTCGGACGGCCACCTCAAGACCGAGGACGACGACAGCTTCGCCGACGACTCGCGTCCGTCCGACTACATGGTCGACCACCTGCGGGCCTTCGCCGCGTACGACACCGCGCACGACTGGAACAAGGTCGTCGACAAGACCGAGTCGCTGATCACCGAGTTCACCGCCGGGTACTCCGCCACCGGCGGCCTGATGTCGGACTTCATCCGCAACGCCAACACCACCAGCCCGAAGCCGGCCGCGGCGAACTTCCAGGAGGACCAGCCCGACAACATCGTCGGCTACAACTCCATCCGGGTTCCCTGGCACCTGGGCACCGACGCTTTGCTGTACGGGAGCACCACCGCCTCCGCGTCGTACACGACCGCGAAGAAGGAATCGGCCTGCCTGAAGGGCGAGTCCGGCGGCAACCCGCAGAAGGTCTACCCGCACACCAAGCTCGACTGCACCCCCTACTCCACCAGCGACCAGGCGGAGGAGGCCGGTGACTCGGTCGGCCCGTCCGCGATGGCCGCGGGCGACCAGACCTGGACCGACGCGATCTGGGCGCAGCTGGCCACCAATCCGTTCGGTGACGGCTACTTCGGCGAGACCATCAAGACCCTGGTCTACATCGTGATGGCCGGCGACTACTGGAACCCGTCAGGCAACGGGGCCCCGCCGACCACGACGCCTCCGACCACGACGCCGCCGACGACCACTCCCCCGACGACGGCTCCGCCCACCACGACTCCGCCGACCACGACCACGCCTCCCACGACGACTCCGCCGACGACGACCCCGCCGACCGGTGGCAACAAGTCCTACGAGGCTGAGGCGGCGACGCTTGCGGGCGGCACCACCGTCACCAGCTGCGCGCACTGCAGCGGCGGCAAGAAGCTCAGCTACCTGGGCAACGGCGGCACCGCGACCTTCACCGGCATCTCCGAACCGGCCACCGGCAGCTACACCCTGACCGTCTACTTCATGAGCGTCGGCCAGGCCCGCACCGCGATCGTCACCGTCAACGGCAGCGCGCAGACCGTCAGCTTCCCCGAGACACCCGACTACAACACCGTGGTCACCAAGACCGTCACCGTCCAACTCAACGCGGGCAGCGGCAACACCATCACCTTCTCCAACCCCTCGGCGGGCGCTCCGAACCTGGACCGCATCGTCGTCTGATCCATCGTCACATCAGCACTACTGCATCGGCCTGGCGGCTTAGCTCGTTCCCGCCGGGCCGATGCCCGTCCCCGCCGACAGCAGTCGCTCCGCCAACACCCGGCAGCGCTCGCGGAGTTCAGGAGGGTCGAGCACCTCGAAACCGTGCCCCAGCAGCAGGACGTGCATCAGCACGAAGTCGAGGCTGCCGGCGCCGCTGAGCACCTCGCACTGCCCGTCCCCCCGCGGCCGTACCACGGCCGCCGAGGCCGGAACCGCCGCGCGCACCGTGTCGGCGGACGCGTGCACGAGGAAGCGTGCCTGGTGCGGGTAGACCCGGCTCGCCACACCCTCCTGCACATAGGTCGCCGCGTCGGGTGCCGGGCGCGGGCGGAAGCACCAGGTCCGTGCGGACACTCCGGTCATCCGGTCGACCCGGAAGCTGCGCCAGTCGTCGCGGTCGAGGTCGTAGCCGAGGAGGTACCAGCGCCGGTCGGAGGCGACCAGACGGTAGGGCTCGACCCGGCGCGGTCGCACCTCCCCCTCGGCCGGATAGCCGAAGCCGGCCTCGACCTCGTCACGGCAGGCTCTGGCCAGCGTCAGGAGCACCTCGGGGTCGACCGGCGTGCGGCCTCCTCCGCCGAAGAACTCCACCGAGCCGGCCAGCGCCCGCACCTCGGGCCGCAGCCGGGTGGGCAGCACCCGGTCGAGCTTGGTCAGCGCCCGGAGCGCGGCGTCGCCGGCCCCTGCGACCGCGCCACCCGCGCCGGCCAGCAGCGATACCGCGGTGGCGATCGCCTCCTCGTCGTCGAGCAGCAGCGGTGGCAGGTCCTGCCCCGGGCCGAGCTGGTAACCGCCGCCGACACCCTGGCCGGCGTGCACCAGATAGCCCAATGTGCGCAGCCGCTCGACATCACGCCGTACCGTGCGCGGCGTGACCCCGAGTCGCTCGGCGAGTTCGGGGCCGGTCCAGACCTGGCGCTGCTGCAGCAGCCCGAGCAGGGTGAGCACCCGCTCCGTCGTCCCCAGCTCGTCACCGCTTGCGACGTTCATGCTGCCCAGCCTGCCAGAGATAGCGGACCGATACTGTCCGCCAGGGGTGTCAGAGTGGCTCCGTAGCCACTACGCCATACCTGCTGCGAACGGAGCAACCCGATGAGCCGCCACCTCCAGGTCACCTTCGACGCCCACGACCCGCGCGCGCTGTCGTCCTTCTGGCGCGACGCGCTGGGCTACGTCCACCCCGCCCCGCCCGGGGTCGAACTGCCCGAGGGCGCCGACCCGCTGGCCGCGTGGGACGAGTTCCTCGCCCGGGCCGGCGTACCGGAGGAGCAGCGCAACACCCGATCGGCGATCGAGGACCCGGACGGGCACGGCCCGCGGCTGTTCTTCCAGCAGGTGCCGGAGGACAAGGTCGCCAAGAACCGGGTCCACCTCGACGTCCGTGCGGCTCCCGGTCTGCAGGGAGCGGAGCGGATGGCCGCGCTGGAGGCCGAGTGCGCCCGTCTCGTCGCCCTGGGGGCGACCCGGGTCCGCCGCGACGAACCCGCTCCCCCGCTGAGCGGCGGCTTCCTGGTGCTGACCGACCCGGAGGGCAACGAGTTCTGCCTGGACTGACACCGAGGGCGGGTCAGCTGTTGCTGGGCTCCGCCGGGGGTGTGCTGCCGTGCCACTGGTACTGGGGCATCACCTTCATGCACTTGCTGTTGTTGGCGGCGTTCTGGACGCTCGCGCTCGCCTCCTTGGGGATGCTGCCCTGCTTGGGCAGCGTGGATCGGAAGTCGTCGCCGCCGGCCCAGTCCAGGCCGATGTCCAGGGTCACCCCGGTGACCGTGGTGCTGGGCTTCAGCGCGCCCGCCGAGAGGTGCAGTGCGTCGGCGACCTCCTGCGCCTGGGCCTTGAGCGAGGCGGGGAATTTCAGCGTGGTCGTGTTCTCGGCGCTCGGCGGGCTGCTGCCCACCTTGGCCTCGGCGAATCCCATCCCCTTGAGCGCGGTGGTCATCCCGGCCGCCCGGTTCTGGAACTTCCCACCGCTGGCGTTGACCACTGTCACCGCGAAGCTGCCCTTGGCCGGCGGCGGGGTCGCGCCCTTGGTCGGCGCGGGCTTCGGCGCGGCAGAGGGCTTTGCGGACGCGATCGTGGAGTTGTCCAGCGGGACGTCGTTGGCGATCATCGAGAACAGGTGCGCGGCCGCTCCCGGTGCGGGGACCAGCCAAGCCTTGGGGTTGGCGGGGTCCGCTGCGAACGGCATGGTCACCGAGACGATCCGGTCCGTCTTGACGCCCTTGAGCTGGTCCGCGAGGCCCACCAGCTTGGTGACGCTTTTGAGGTTGTCCGAGAAGACGATGCTCTTGATCGCTGCCTGTGCCAGGCCCAGCACCTTGCTCGGATCAGTCACCGTTCCGTTCGAACGCAGGGTCCTGATCAGCGAGTTGAGGTACATGTGCTGGGCGTCGGCGCGACCGATGTCGCTGCCGTCCGGGGCGAAGGCGTGCCGGGTGCGCAGCCATTGCAGTGACTGCGTCGAATGGAGCACGATGTGGTTCCCGGCGGCCAGGATGAGGTGCGAACCCTGCTCGTGGCGACCGGTCTTGTCGTAGTAGACGTAGTTGTCGTTGATGTTCTGACTGAGGCAGACCGGGACGCCGCCCACGGCCCCCGCCATCTTCACCACCCCGCTGAAGTCCACGGTCATGGTGTCGGTGATGGAGATCCCGGTCAGCGCCTCCACAGCCGCCTCGGTGCAGCCCGAACCGCCGCGACCGAAGCTGGAGTTGATGATGGAGTGCTTCGGGGGGTACTTGGTGCCGTTGCGAGGGTCCGTGCAGGCGGGGATGTCGGTGTCGGTGTCCCGGGGGATGCCTCAGCATGGAGGCGTTGCTGCGGTCGGCCGAGACATGCAGGATGATCTCCACATCGGCGTTGCCGGGTCCGCTGTCGTCGCCGGCTCCGCCGAGAGCGACATCGGCGGCGGTGTCCCGGGTGTCCGTGCCGATCAGCAGGATGTTCAACGCGCTGTGGCCCTGGGCGTCGGTCTTCGGCGGGGGGAGTTTATGGTCGCCGGCGAAATGACTGGTCTTGATCTGCGAGTTGAGGTAAGCCGCGTAACCGAAGGCCGTTCCTGTTCCGAGCACCAGGGCGCCGGCCGTTCCGTACGCGGCGTACTTGATTATTCGCTTACCGCGAGGCGGCGGAGCCTTGCGATTCCGGCCGCGTCCGGCGCTTCCGCGCCGCGATTCGGACGCCTTTCTGGCTGCCGCCCTGCCCTCCCAGGACTGCTGCGGCGGCTGTGGTGCGCTGCCGTTGTTGCCTTGTGACAAGGGTGGTTCGCCCCCTGAATTGTCTCCGGGACCGCCGCCACCCCCGAGGTGCGGCCCAGCGGCTGCGCTCTCCCCGGCAGCCGCCTGCAGCGGACTATATCCATTCGAGACCGCCTGGACATCATTTGGTGTTCTTTCCTACCCGGAGCGAAAGCGTATGCAAACCGAGCGAAATGGACGACTACGACGCCTTTGGTCACCGGGCGACACCGCATCACTACCAGGCGTATACGGATTATCACTGCAACGAGATTGGGGGCATGGCTGAGCAGGCAGGGTTGGCTCCGCAGGCGGAGTCCAGCGGGCGGGGGCGTCACGCGAAGCGGCGCGGCGGGGCGGAGCCCGGCGGGTTGATGCACTCGTCGGCGTTGATGGCGGTGGGCACCGTGGTGTCCAGGGCCACCGGGATGCGCGGGCCAGGATCGAGCACGCCGACGGCGGGCGGGCGCACGAACAGCGGTTGGTCACCCTGGTGCTGAGCGTGCTCGCGGTGGGCACGGCGGTCGCGGTGCTGATGGCGCCTCAGTTGGTGGGGCTGTACATGCCGGACACACCCGGCAACCATCAGCTCTTCGAGCTGACGGTGACGTTCGCCCGCTTCCTGCTGCCGCAGGTCTTCGCCCTGACGGTGGTGACGCGCTACGCCAACGCTGCCGACGCACAGCTCCCCCGGGCCGGGGGGCTTCTATGCCTTCGACGACACCCGCACGCCGTTCTGGATGGCCGTGTGGATCTCTGTCTTCGACGGATGGAGGGCCGCCTGGACGGCAAACGCCTGCTGCGTACCTACGGCAAGCTCGCCCTGGCCGGCGCGACCGCAGGTGTCGTCGGCTGGGGCGCCGCCCACGCCTGCCCCGGAGCAGTCGTTTCCCCCGCCGCGGGTTCTGCGATTGCTCTGATCGCGGGTGGCGGCGTGATGCTGGCCCTGTTCCTGCTGCTGGCCCGCCTGCTGCGGATCAGTGAGCTGCGCGGGCTGCGGGGGCTGCGCGAGTGAAGACGTGTGAGTGGCCGATCGCGGCGAAGCCTCGGCGGGTGTACCAGGTGTGCGGCCAGTCGTCGGGGTCGGCGATGAGGAAGACCAGGCCGCAATCCGCGGCGTGCTGCAGGGCGGTGGCGAGGGTGGTGTCCGCGTAGCCGCGCCGCAGGTGCGCGTCGGCGGTGACGATCTCCTCGATCTGGGCGATTCCCTGGGACGCGTCGAGGTAGACATCGGCCCAGGACCCGACAGTGCCGTTCTCGTCGCGGACGGCGAGGAAACGGACCTGCTCGGCGCCGTGGAGCCGGGCTGTTCGGCGGTCTGCGAGCTGGTCGATCACGGCGTCTTCGGCCTGGGGCATCCAGATCCGCAGTTGGCGGAGCAGGGCGGGCCGCAGGTCCGCCAGGGAGACGGTCTGTGCGGGTTGGCCGGGGACGGCGGTGGCGGCGGCGGGGCCGGTATGGGACATGACGAGTTCGGTCTCGTGTGCGTAACCGGCCGCGGTGAGGGCAGCGGCGCAGGCGGTGCCGACGGCGTCGTCCAGCACCGTGATCCGGCGGTGCGGGAGGTGGCCGAGAGCGGCATCGGCCAGGGCGGGCAGGTCGGCGGGGGTGGTCGGTCCCTCGATGACGAGCAGGTTGTCCACGTGGGAGGCCGCGTACTTCTGGTCCAGGACCACCACGCCACCGGGGATCTCGGTCACCACATCGGCCTGACGCCGGGCGAAGGAGGCACGGAAGGCGGCGATGCGCTGCAGAGGCGTAGCTGACATGCGATTCAGTCTATGGACGGACGCAACTGAAATTGCCGCGGACCCGCTTCCCATCGCCGACGATGATCGGTGACACGGCGCGACGGTCGGCGCCCACGCCACTCAGCGGGGCGCCGACCGTCGTGGGCGGCGCAGCTCAGCGTCAAGCGATGACCGCCGCTGCCAAACCGGACAGGTCGTTGCCGCCGAGGCCCAGGTCGCGGGCGCGGGCGAACAGGGACTGGGCCTCTGGGAGCAGTGCCAGCGGCACCCCGGCCTGGATTGCCAACTCGGCCGCCAGCCGCTGGGGTTCGATCAGGCCGGCCAGGGTGGCGCCGGAGGGGCCTGGCAGGTCCTGGGTCAGCCGGGTCAGGGTTCGGTCGAGCATGGCGCTGGCGGCCCAGCCGGAGCCCAGCACCTCACGGGCGACCTCCAGGTCCACCTCCCTGCCCCGCAGCAGTGCCACCGCCTCGGCGGCGGCGGCCACATGGCAGCTCACCAGCATCTGGTTCACCAGCTTCAGCTCCAACCCCGCGCCCTGGCCGCCGACATGGCGGATCCGCGCCGCGTAGCCGGACACCACCGGGGCGACCTCGGCGAGCGCCGCCGCCGGGCCGCCGACCATGGTGGTCAGCGTCCCCGCCGCGGCGCCCTCCGGACCTCCGGTGACCGGTGCGTCCAGGAACCGGGCTCCGCGCAACGCCAGTTGGGCGCCGATGCCGCGGGCGAGACTGGGGGCGAAGGTGCCGTGCTCGACGAACACCAGGCCCGGCCGTGCGGCCTCGGCGGCGCCGTCGGGCCCCAGGTAGGTCTGCTCGACGGCGGCTCCGTCGAGCAGACAGCCCAGCACCAGGTCCGCCGCACGGGCGGCCTCGGCCGGGGTGGCCGCTACCCGCGCGCCGGCCGCGCGCAGCGGCTCGGCGCGGGCCGCGGTGCGGTTCCAGACGACGACGCGGTGACCGGCCTCCAGGAGTCGGGCGGCCATGGGCGCACCCATCGCCCCCAGGCCCAGGAAGGCGACGGTCGGGGCGGCCCCGCTCACCAAGCCACGATCGGGTTGTCGGTGCGGCCGAGACCGTCCACGGACATGCTGATCCGGTCGCCCGGCTGCAGGAACCGCGGCGGGTCCATCTTCGCGCCCACCCCGGCCGGCGTCCCGCTGATCAGGATGTCGCCGGGGCGCAGCCGGAACACCGCGCTGACGCTCTCGACCAGCCCGGCGACGTCCACGACCATGTCGTCGGTGTTGCCGTCCTGGCGCGGTTCGTCGTTGACCCACATCCGGACCCGCAGTTTCTGCGGGTCGGCGACCTCGTCGGCGGTCAGCAGCCAGGGGCCGCAGGGGCTGGAGCCGTCGAAGCCCTTGGCCCGGCCCATCTGGACGTGCATCCAGGGCTCGCCGGGCGGCAGGATCTGGTCGCGGGCGGTCATGTCCTGGATGTTCATGTATCCGGCCACGTGCTCCAGCGCCCGTTCGCGCGGGATGTGGCGTCCGACGCGGCCGATGACCACGCCCATCTCGGCCTCGTAGTCGAGTTCGGCGGTGACGGCGGGCTTGACCACCGGATCGTGCGGGCCGATCACATTGGTGGTGGGCTTGGGCACGATGATCGGCTGCTGCGGCGGTTTGCCGCCGTTCATGCCCGCCATCTCGGCGACATGGGCGTGGAAGTTGCCGCCGATGACGATCAGCGTGGGCGGCGCGGGCACCGGCGGACCGAGCCGCACCGCGTCCAGCGCGATCCGGTCCGCCGTCGGGTCGGCGAGCAGGTCGGCGATCAGTGGGCGCAGGTGGGGCAGCAGGCCGAGGACGGCGTTCATGCCGGCCCCGGGGACGCCGAGGTCGGCCAGCAGCGGGGCGAGCGGCAGGACCGTGTCGCCGTCGAGGACGCCGGGCTGTTCGGCACGGGCGGGGCCGAAACTGACGAGTTTCATGGGATCGGGGTCTCCTTCGGGGTGGCGCGCAGGAAGTCGAAGTCGCAGCCCTGGTCGGCCTGGCCGACGTGGTCGGCGTACAGCCGGCGGTAGCCGCGCTCGGGGCGGGGTGCGGCGGCCGGTGGGGTGTGGTGGGCCCGCTGGGCCAGGGTGTCCGGGGGGACCAGCAGGTCCAGGGTTCCGGCGGGGACGTCCAGGCGTATCGGGTCGCCGTCGCGCACCAGCGCGAGCGGGCCGCCGACCGCGGCCTCCGGGGCGATGTGCAGGACCACGGTGCCGGCCGCGGTGCCGCTCATCCTGGCGTCGGAGAGCCGCACCATGTCGCGGACTCCGGCCCGGTAGAGCTTGGCCGGGATCGGCAGTCCGCCGACCTCGGCCATGCCGGGTCCGCCGATGGGCCCGGCCCCGCGCAGCACCAGGACGGTGTCCGCGGTGACCGGGAGGTCGGGGTCGTCGATGCGGGCGCGGAGGTCGTCCAGGCCCTCGAAGACCAGGGCCGGTCCGGTGTGCTGGAGCAGTTGCGCCGAGGCGGCGCTGCGTTTGATGACCGCGCTGTTCGGGGCGAGGCTGCCGTGCAGCACGGTGATCGCCCCGTTGGGGTGGACCGGGTCGGCCGCCGGACGGAGCGCCCGGCCCGCGCCGGGTGCGGTCCTGGCGGCGACCTCGCGCCAGCTGGCGCCCTCGGCGGTGGGCCGGTCCAGGTGCAACAGACCGCCCAACTCCCTTACCACGCCCGGCACTCCGCCCTCGTCGTGCAGGTCGGCCAGGCTGTGCGGGCCATTGGGGCGGACCCGGCCGAGGGTGGGCGTGCTCTCGCTGACCTCCCGCAGTTGACGGGTGCTCAGGTCGACCCCGGCGCGGCCGGCCAGGGCCTGGAGGTGGATGACGGCGTTGGTGGAACCGCCGGTGGCGCACACCAGCCGCCAGGCGTCGGTCAGCGCCTCTCGGGTGACCAGGCTGCTGGGCAGCACCGGCTCACGGGCGAGCTCCACCGCCCGGACGCCGGCCTGCTCGGCGGCGGCCAGCCGCTCGGGGCTGCCCGACGGCAGCAGGCTGGTGCCCGGTGGGGCGAAGCCGAGGATCTCAGCGATCATCGCCAGGGTGACGGCGGTGCCCATCACATTGCACACGCCCGGGCCGGGGCTGATGCAGCCCTCGACCTCGCGCCAGGCCTGGTCGTCGAGCAGCCCGCTGCGGCGCTCGTCGGCCAGCCGCCAGGAGTCGTCGATGGTCAGGTCGCCGCCGCGCCAGCGGCCGGACGGCCGGGGTCCGGTGGTCAGCGACAGGGCGGGTTTGTCCGCGCTCAGCGCGCCCATGAGGTGGGCGGCCACGGTCTTGTCGCAGCCGCCGAGCAGGACCACGGCGTCGATGGGGCTTGCGGTGATCATCTCCTCGACGTCCATCGCCATCAGATTGCGCAGCAGCATGGTGGTGGGGTGGATCAGCGACTCGGCCAGCGAGATCGTCGGGAACTCCAGGGCGATCCCGCCGGCCGCGGCGACGCCGCGTTTGACCGCCTCGGCCATCGGCCGGGTGGGCAGGTTGCAGGGGTTCAGCTCGCTCCAGCTGGTGGCGATGCCGATCACCGGGCGGAGTCGGACCTGGTCGCTGGTCAGGCCACCGGAGCGCAGGAAGGAGCGGGCGGCGAAGCCCTGGTCGCCGTCCAGCCGGGAGCTGTCGACCGGGTTCGAGGTGGTGCGGGAGCTGTCGGCCGGGTTCCGGGTCATGCGGTGCCTCCGGTGGCGACGGTCCGGCGGTTCGGGACGGGTGCCACGGCCGGCTCCTCGGCGGGGTGCGGGAAGTGCTCCAGGCCGATCCAGCCCTCATAGCCGAGGTGTTCGATCGCCGCGAGCAGCTCGGGGAAGGGGATGCGGCCGGTGCCAGGGCGGCCGCGGCCGGGCCAGTCGGCGATCTGGATGTGGCCGATGCAGTCCTCGGCGTCCCGCAGCACCGCCAGCAGGTCGCTCTCCTCCTGGAACAGGTGGTAGACGTCGAACAGCAGCCGCAGCGAAGGCGGTCGGCCCAGCCGCTCGATCAGGGCGCGGGCGTCGTCGACTCCGCGCAGCAGCGGGGAGCGGCGGTCGGCCGCGTTGAGCGGTTCCAGCAGGAGGTGCGGGTCGCCCTCCTCGCCCAGGGTGCTCAGCGCCCAGGCCAGATTGGCCTGGGCGGTGCCCAGTTGGTGTTCGCGCGAGGAGCCGGCGATGCGGCCTCCGGCCAGGACGTTGATCGCTCCGGCGCGGATCCGGCGGGCGAAGCGCAGCGTGGCCGTGAAGTCCTCGCGCCACCAGGAGTCGGCGGCGGGATTGCCCAGTTGCCCGAAGTCGTCCGCGTAGGGGCCCTCGCCGGTGTTCACGCAGGCGACCCGCAGGTCGTGCCGGTCGATCTCGACGGCCAGGCGGTCGCGTTCGTCCGGGTGCGGGGCCCAGAGCTCCACGCAGCGGAATCCGTCGGCGGCGGCCTGGGCCGGTCGCTGGACCACGGGCAGCGTCCCGTACAGGGTGTTCAGGTGGGCGCTGTAGCGCAGGGTCATGGCCGGCCGCCGGTGGCCGCGGGGTGGGCGGCGGTCAGGTGCAGCGCGGTGAGGGCGGTGCGGAGGGCGCCGGCCGGGTCGTCGGGCAGGGCGGCGGCGCGCCAGGCCACATGGCCGTCGGGTCGGACCAGGACGGCGCCGCCGGTGCTGATGCCGTAGGCGGTGTGCAGATCCGCCGCGGCCTCGGCCAGCGGGCCTTGGTCGACGGCGAGGGTGCGGAGCCAGGCTCCACTGCCCACCTCTTGGGCAGCGTCCTGCCAGGGCTGTCCGTCGCGGCCGGTCAGCAGGGTGAAGCTGTCATCGAACAGGTCCAGGGTGGAGCGTCCGTCGGGCAGGGCCACGGCCGGGGCGCGGTGGCCGGGGCGGGCGCTGGGGGTGTAGTGCTCGGGGGCGAAGTCTGGTGCGGGGCTGTGGTCGGGAAGGATCGCGCCGCTCGCATAGGCGAAGCCGAGGTCCTGGCCGAGCGCGCTGACGTGGCCGCCCTGGGCGTCGAGCAGCTCACCGGCGCGGGCGGTGTCCCCGGTGGCCAGGGCCTGGCGGATCGCGGGGAACCGCTTGCCGTTCTCCAGGCTCCAGGCGAGGTTGGCGTTCGCGACCGGGCGGCGCTCGGCGTCGTAGCTGTCGAGCAGGGCCGCGTCCGCGTGTCCGGCCAGCACGAAGGCGAGCTTCCAGGCCAGGTTTGTGGACGTCCTGGATGCCGCTGTTCATGCCCATGCCCCCGGTGGGCGGCAGCACATGCGCGGCGTCCCCGGCCAGGAACACCCGCCCCTCGCGGTAGCGGTCCGCGTTCATCGCGCTGACTCGGAAGGTGGCGATGTCACGGATGTCGACGGAGATCTCCGGGTCACCGACGGCGCCGCGGACGGCGTCCGCGGCCTGCTGGAGTGTCGGGTCCTCGGGCCGGTCCTGGCCGGGCGGGAGCGCGATCAGGGTGATCCAGCGGCGGTGGCCGTCGACGAAGGCGATCTGGACATGGCGGCCGGTGTCGGCGCCGGTGACGAACTGGATGCAGGGCCGGTGCGCGGCCCAGCGGTCCAGGTCGCCGTGCCAGTAGACGCTCTGCCACCAGGACACCACCGGCTCTCCGGTCAGCTGGATGCCCAGTCCGGTGCGGATGCGGGAGCCGAGGCCGTCGGCGGCGACCAGGTAGTCCGCGGTCAGCGTGCTGCCGTCGTCGAGAACGATCTGCACCTGTTCCGGGGTCTGCGTGACCGAGGTCGCGGTGACCCCGGTGCGCAGCTCGATCAGCGGTTCCTCGCCGGCGCGGCGCAGCAGCGCGGCGTGGACCGCGTCCTGGGCGACCCGGCAGCTGGTGGTGGGGCTGCCGTCGAAGGCGCGGGGCTCCAGCTCGGGGGTGCGGGCCAGTTCCCGCCCGGCGAGGGTGTCGCAGTAGATGAAGCGCATCGCCTCGGGCGGCAGGGCACGGGCGCGCAGTTCCGGCTCCAGGCCCCACTGCCGGAACAGTTCCATGGTGCGCACCCGGACGCCGCGGGCCTTGGGGTGCTCGAAGCTGCCGGTGCTGCGCTCGATGACGGTGCTGCGCACACCGAACCGGGCCAGGGCGACGGCGGCGCTGAGGCCGACCGGCCCGGCGCCGACGATCGCGACGGGGGTGGTGCTCGGGGTCACAGGTGCGCGTCCTCTCGATGGGTACGGGTGCTGGGCTCGCCCGGGTCCGGTGGCGGGGTGGAGGAGCCGAAGAACATGGCGGCCATGTCGGGACGGGCCAGCAGCGCCTCGGAGGTGTCGGCGAGCAGGACCCGGCCGCGTTCCATGACCACGCCCTGGGAGGCCAGTTTGAGCCCGAATCGTACGTTCTGTTCCACCATGAGCACGGTAGTGCCCAGATCGCGCATCATCCGGGTGCTGTCGAACACCAGGGCGCTGGCCTTGGGGTCCAGGCCCAGCGTGGGTTCGTCCAGCAGCACCATCCGCGGTTCCAGGACCAGGGCCCGGGCGAACTCGACGATGCGGCGCTGGCCGCCGGAGAGGTTGGCGGCCTTCTCGTCCGCGCGTTCGCGGACGATCGGGAAGACCTCCGCCAGTTCGGCGATGCGGCGGCGCAGCCGGGCCTTGTCGCGGCGGATCAGGTAGCCGCCGAGCAGCATGTTGTCGCGGACGGTCAGGTCGGCGAAGAGGCCGTTGTTCTGCGGCACCTGGACGATGCCGGCGTTGATGACGGCGGCCGGGGTGTGGCCGTGGATGGGAGCGCCGTCCAGGTGGATCTCGCCCTTGCGGGGGTGGATCTGGCCGCTGATGGCGCGCAGGACGGTGGACTTGCCGGCGCCGTTGGGACCCACGATGCAGGTGATGCTGCCCGGCTCCACCACGAGGTCCAGCCCCTGGAGGACGTCGCCGCCGCCGTAGCCGGCGACGACGGAGTGCATCTCGATCATGCTGTTCCTCCGGTGGTGGCGGCGTCCAGGGCGAAGTCCTCGCCCAGATAGGCCTCACGGACCTGCTCGTCGGCCCTGATCTCGTCGGGGGTGCCGTGGGCGATGACGGCGCCGCGGGACAGGACCACGACCGGGTCGGAGAGGGAGAGCACGAAGTTCATGTCGTGCTCGACGATGAGGAAGGTCTGACCGGCCTGGTTGAGGGCCTGGATGAGGGCGGCCATGCGCCGGATCAGGGTCGGGTTGATCCCGGCGCAGGGTTCGTCGAGCAGGATCAACTGCGGTTCCAGCATCAGCACCTGGGCGAGTTCGACGAGTTTGCGCTGCCCGTAGGACAGGTCGGTGGCGCGGGCGGTGAGGTAGTCGCCCAGGCCCACGAACTCGAGCAGTTCGGTGGCCCGGGCCGCCTCCGCGCCGGAGACGGCACTGCGCAGCAGGTTGCCGGGACGGAACTCCCCGCAGGCTGCGGCGACATTTTGAAGAACCGTCAGACTCGGGAACAGGCGCGGTAGTTGGTAGGTGCGGCCGATGCCGGCGAAGGTCCGCCTGGTCGGCCCGAGCGGGTCGATGCGCTGCCCGTCGAAGTCGATCCGGCCCGAGCTGACCGGGTAGGTGCCGTCGACCAGGTTGAACACGGTGGTCTTGCCGGAGCCGTTGGGGCCGATCAGCGCGGTGATCGAGCCGCGGGGGACCTCGAAGCCGCAGCCGTCCACGGCGACCAGGCCGCCGAAGCGCCGGGTCACGTCGGTCAGTCGCAGCAGGGCCGGGTCGTCCGCCCGGCCCCGGCTGCGCATCGCCGGGGTGGCCGGCAGCGCGGCGTCGTCCAGCCGCCGTCCGACCGGGCTGGTCGCGCCCTTGGCGCGGCGCCGGCGCAGCAGTTCGGCGGCCTGCGGCAGGATGCCGCGCGGCAGCAGCAGGGTGACCGCCAGCAGCAGGCCGCCGAAGAAGATCAGCCGCAGCGCGCCCGCCTCGGAGCCGCCCAGGTGGGAGTTGGTGACCTCGGACAGCGGTTCCAGGATGAACGCGCCCAGCACCGGCCCCCACACCGTGCCGCGGCCGCCCATCAGCGCGGCCAGCACCGCCTCGACGCTGAGCACGATGTCGAACATCGCGCCGGGGTCGAGGAAGGAGATGTAGTAGCCGTAGACGGCTCCGGCCATGCCGACCAGGACCGCGCTGGCCATGAAGGCGAGCGACTTGTAGGCCGGGGTGCTGATGCCGATGCCGGCGGCCTTGTCCTCGTCGTCGCGGATCGCGACCAGGCCGATGCCGAGCTTGGTGCGGGCGATGCCGGCGGACAGGCCGACGGCCAGCACCAGCAGGCCGAGCAGGGTGTAGTAGAAGGGCCAGTCCTGGATGTCGACGCCCCAGGTGGGCAGCGGCAGCAGCAGGCCCTTGCTGCCGCCGGTGACCGAGGCCCAGTTGCGGACGATCAGGCCGAGCAGTTCCAGCAGGGCGAAGGTGACGATGACGAAGGCAGGACCGCGGGTGCGGCGGGTGACCACCGACAGCAGCAGCGCGACCAGGGCGGCGGCCACCCCGCCGAGCGGGGCGACCAGGAACGGGGAGACGCCCCAGTCGGCGGCGGTGACGCCGGCGGTGTAGGCGCCGATGCCGATGAAGGCGCTGTGGCCCAGGGACACGTAGCCGGTGTACCCGGCCATCGTGTTCCAGCCGCTGGCCAGCACGGCCAGCATGAACGTCATGATCAGCATGTTCTGGTAGTAGATGTCGCCGCTGAGCGGCACCAGGGCCAGTAGCAGCAGGCCCAGGGCGGGTGCGCCCCAGCGGAGCAGGCGGCGGTCGCGCACGGTCATGCCCGGGCTCCTTCGCGTCGCAGGGTGGTGCCGAACAGGCCCTGGGGGCGCAGCAGCAGGATGGCCAGGATGAGCATGTAGGGGACGGCGGTGGTCCAGCGCACGTCCCAGTAGGTGGAGGTGAGGGCCTCGCCGAGGCCGAGGACCACGGCTCCGGCCAGGGCTCCGGGCAGGCTGCCCAGACCGCCGAGGACGACCACGCACAGCACCCGGCCGATCCAGATGTCCTGCGAGTCGGGCAGGAACTGGTAGAGGACGGACAGGGCCGCACCGCCGAAGCCGGTGGTGGCCGCGCCGAGGGCGAACATCTGCGCCATGGAGCGCTCGACGTCGATCCCGACGAGTTCCGCTCCGTCCCGGCTGGACGCGCAGGCCCGGATCGCCCGTCCGAGGAAGGTGCCGCGGAGCAGGGCGTACAGGCCGCCGAGGACGACCAGGGCGCCGACGCAGGCGTACAGCTGGGCCTTGGGGACGGTCAGCGAGCCGAGGTGGAAGGAGGTGTTGAAGTAGGAGGGGGTGGCGCTGCGGTCGGCGGTGCCGAAGATCAGCGCGAGGACGCCCTCCCCGGCGACCGCGACGGCGAAGGTGGCGACCAGGGTCAGCCCGGGATCGACCCGCTGGACCCGGGAGACGACGGCCTTGTAGAGCAGCCAGCCGATGCCGTAGAGCGCGACCGAGGACAGGACGCCGAGCAGCAGCGGGTCAAGGCCGGTCCGCTGCCACATCCACCAGGACAGATAGGCGCCGGTGATCAGCAGGAAGCCCTGGGCCAGGTTGATGACGTCCATCACGCCGAAGATCAGGGTGAAGCCGGAGGACATCAGCGCGTAGACGCCGCCGATCAGGCAGCCGAAGATCAGGGTCTGGAGCAGCAGGATCACTGCGACCACTCCGGCTTGGCCCACTCGACCTGCTTGCTGGTGGCCTCGGCGGCCGGGGCAACGATCTGCAGTGTGCCGTTCTGCCACTGCGCCAGCAGCATCGAGCCCTTGGGCTTGCCGGCGGCGTCCCAGGACAGCGGACCGACGATGGTCTGCACGGTGTTCTTGTGCAGCCAGTCGGCGATCGCGCTCTGGTCGAGCTTGCCGACCGCGGTCACCGCGGCGGTCAGGACCTGTCCCGCGGTGAAGGAGTTGGCGGCGTCGTCGGAGGGGGCGGTGTGGTATTTCGCCTGGAACGCGGACACGAAGTCGGCGTTGCCGGTGGTGGGTGCGGCGGGGCTGTAGGCGAGGGTGGTGAGCACGCCCTCGGTGTTCTTGGCTCCCACCGAGGCCGCGTAGCCGGGGTCGGAGGGCGAGTTGGTCTGGTACAGGGTCTTGGGGGTGAAGCCGACCTTCTGGAAGGAGCGGATCAGTGCCACGCCGTCATCGGCGAGCGCGCCGTCGATCACCAGGTCCGGGTCGGCGTGCTTGATGGAGTTGGCGATGGCGTCGAAGTTGGAGGTGTCCGGCGCATAGGTGGAGTCGTAGACGGACTTCACCCCGAGCTTGGCCAGTTCCGTCTTGAACAGCTTGACGGCCTCGGAGGTGTTGGGGTCGTCCTGGGTGACGAAGGCGGCGGTCTTGGGGCGCTGGGCCGCCGGCAGCGCGGCGATCTGGGCGACGAACTGGTCCGGCAGCCGCTCCGTGGTGGCCGGCTGCGCGAAGAACAGGTACTTGAAGTTCCGCGCGAAGATCGAGTCGGCGCCGCCGGAGGGCTCGATGTAGACGAACTTGTTGCGCTCGGCGACCTCGGCCACCGGCAGGTTCAGGAACGAGGAGAAGGTGCCGAGCAGCAGGTCGACGTGCTGCTGGCCGATCAGCTTGTTGTAGTCCGAGATGGCGGTGCTCTGGGTGAAGCCGTCGTCCAGGACGACGAGCTTGACCTTGCGGCCCAGCAGCCCGCCGTGGGCGTTGAGCTGGTCCGCCCAGAGCTGGTAGCCCTGGTAGCCGCTCTTGGAGTTGTCGGCGACGGCGCCGCTGAGCGGCAGCGACATCCCGATGGTGATGGTTCCCGCGCTGGAGGCGCTGTGGGTGGTCGAACTCGCACTGCACCCGGCGGCGGCCAGGAGCAGGGGAACTCCCAGGCAGAGGGCGAGGCGGGATCTGTGGTGCGAAGGGGCATGAGTGGTGGGACGCATGCGCGGCTCTCCTGATCGTCTTCGTTGAGCGATCGCCAGTGGGATCTTAGAGATATATCACTGATGTTCCAGCGTCAAGAGATTGCGCAGAGCTGGTTCGCACCTGTGCCCTCCGGGCTGGGAGTAGGCTGGCGCCAGATATTTCTTATCCCCGGGTATCCCATGCGGAGGGGTGCAGTGACGACCGTCGCCAGCACGAGCGAGACCAAACAGCCCTTGACCGAACGGGTCTACCTGCTGTTGAAGGACGACATCCTGCACGCCCGTCTCGCCCCCGGAGCCACGGTGCTGGAGGCAGAGCTGGCCGCCCGGTTCGGCGTCTCCAAGACACCCGTGCGCGAGGCGCTGCGGCTGCTGGTGCAGGACGGCTGGGTGACGGTGCTGCCCCGCAAGGGCTATGTGGTGCGCTCGCTGGGCCTGGAGGACCTTCGCGACGTCTTCCAGCTGCGCGAACTGCTGGAGCCGGAGCTGGCCGGCCAGGCCGCCGCCCGTTTCGCCCAACTGCACAGCGGCGCCAAGGAGGTGACCGATGCCCTGCACGCCCACCGCAGCGCGGCCGACGACCTGGACCTGGCGCTGACCAGCGCCGCGGACTTCCACATCGGCATCGCCGAGGTGGCCGGCAACGCCCGTGCGGCGCGGATGATCGCCTCGCTGGCCGACGAGGTCACCCGGCTGCACCACCTCATCCCCAGCCTGGAACCGCACATCTGGTCCCGCGAGGAACTGGGCGCGCATGAGCGCATCTCGGCGGCCATCACGGCGGGAAACCGCCGCGAGGCCACCCGCGCCATGCGTGAGCACCTGCGCTCGACCCACCAGACCCTGGTCCAGGTGTTCGGCGTGCCGCGCCGGATGTCACGCGGCTGAGCCGACCCCACCGGACGGACAGGCGGGGTCGGCTCTTGGTACGCGGGCCGGGCCCGTGTTACGCGGCGCCTCCCGGGATGTGCACCCGGGCGCCAGTCTGCGCCACGATCCGGGCCACGGACACCTCGGGGGCGGCCTCCACCAGCACCACGGCGTCCCCGGCCAGGTCGAAGACGCCCAGGTCGGTGATGACCCGGTGCACGCAGCCGCGTCCGGTCAGCGGCAGGGAGCAGCTGTCGACGAGTTTCGGACTGCCGTCCCGGGCGGTGTGCTCCATCAGGACCACGACCCGGCGCGCGCCGTGGACCAGGTCCATCGCCCCGCCCATGCCCTTGATCATCTTCCCGGGCACGGTCCAGTTGGCCAGGTCGCCCGCGGCCGACACCTCGAGGGCGCCGAGGATGGCGAGATCGATGTGGCCGCCCCTGATCATGCCGAAGGACAGCGCGGAGTCGAAGTAGGAAGCTCCCTGACGGACCGTCACCGTCTCCTTGCCGGCATTGATCAGGTCCGGGTCCACCTGCTCGGCGGTGGGATAGGGGCCGGTGCCGAGCACCCCGTTCTCGGACTGGAGCACCACGTGCACGTCCGCAGGGACATGGTCGGGGACCTGGGTGGGCAGGCCGATGCCGAGGTTGACGTACATCCCGTCGGCGAGTTCGCGGGCCGCGCGGGCGGCCATCTGGTCACGGGTCCAGGGCATCAGGCCCGCACCGTCCTCTTCTCGATCCGACGGTCCGCCGCCTGCTCCGGGGTCAGCGCGACGACGCGTTGCACAAAGACGCCCGGCAGGTGGATCCCGTCCGGATCCAGCTCCCCCGGTTCGACCAGTTCCTCGACCTCGGCGACGGTGAGCCGGCCGGCCATCGCGGCCAGCGGGTTGAAGTTGCGGGCGGAGGCATGGAAGACCAGGTTGCCGTGCCGGTCCCCGCGGGCCGCGCGGACCAGGGCGAAGTCCGTGGTGATCGCCCGCTCCAGCACGTACTCGGCGCCCTCGAAGTCACGGGTCTCCTTGGCCGGCGAGGCGACCGCGACCTGCCCGTGGGCTCCGTAGCGCCAGGGCAGACCGCCCTCGGCGACCTGGGTGCCCACGCCCGCGGGCGTGTAGAAGGCGGGGATGCCGCAGCCCCCGGCCCGCAGCCGTTCGGCCAGCGTGCCCTGCGGCACCAGCTCCAGGGCCAGTTCGCCGGAGAGGTACTGCCGCGCGAACTCCTTGTTCTCCCCGACGTAGCTGCCGGTCGCCCGGGCGATCCGGCCGGCCCCCAGCAGCAGCCCCAGACCGGCGTCGTCCACGCCGCAGTTGTTTGACACCACCTGCAGATCTGTGGCGCCCTGCGCCAGCAGGGCCTGGATGAGCACGGCCGGTATGCCGCACAGTCCGAATCCGCCGACGGCCAGGCTCGCGCCGTCGTGGATGTCGGCGACCGCCTCGGCCGCCGAGGTCGCGGTCTTGTCCATGGGTCAGCCCTTCCCGTCCGTCGCAAGGGCCGTCTCGGGGGCCGGGGCGGAGGCAAGGTCCGTCGCGGGCAGGATGCGCCCGCGGACCTCGCCGAAACCGATCCGCGCACCGTCAGGCCCCGGCGCGGTGGCGGTGATCACCACCTCGTCACCGTCCTCCAGGAAGGTCCGACTGCTCCCGTCAGGGAGGGTGAGCGGCTGCCGGCCGTTCCAGGACAGCTCGATCAGCGAGCCCCGGGAGTCCGGGTCGGGACCGCTCACCGTGCCGGAGGCGTAGAAGTCGCCGGTCCGCAGCGGCGCGCCGTTGACCGTCATATGGGCCAGCTGCTGCGCCGGCGTCCAGTACAGGGCGGCGAACGGCGGCCGGGAGACCGGGTGGCCGTTGAGCGCCACCTCCAGGGAGAGGTCCAGCCCCCACGGCGGTGCGGCGCTGTCGTCGAGGTACGGCAGCAGCGGAACGTCACGGGCCGGAGGCTCGGTACGTGCGTGCTCCAGCGCCTCCAGTGGCACCACCCACGCGGACAGCGAGGTCGCGAAGGACTTGCCGAGGAAGGGCCCGAGCGGCACGTACTCCCACGCCTGCAGGTCGCGCGCGGACCAGTCGTTGACCAGGCACACCCCGAAGACATGGTCGGGGAAGCCGGCCAGGGAAACCCGACTGCCCTGCGGCGAGGGGGCGCCGACCAGAAAGCCGACCTCGGCCTCGATGTCCAGCCGCCGGGAGGGTCCAAAGCGGGGTGACGCTTCATCAGGAGCCTTCTGCTGCCCGCACGGTCGGACCACCGGCGTGCCGGAGACCACCAGCGAGCCCGCGCGGCCGTGGTAACCGATGGGCAGGTGCTTCCAGTTGGGCGTCAGCGGCTCGCTGCCAGGGCGGAACAGCGCGCCCAGATTGGCCGCGTGGTGCTCGGAGGCATAGAAGTCGACGTAGTCGCCCGGCTCGAAGGGGAGATGCAGCGCCACGGTCGCGAGCGGATGCAACTGCGGCTCCACCGCGGCCCGGTGGGCGGGGTCGGTGAGCCACCCGACGATCGTGCGGCGCACCGCCGACCACTGTGAACGTCCGGCCGCCAGCAGCGGGTTGAGCGAGGGCTCGGCCAGCGGCCCGGGGTCGGCGCCGACCGCCCGCGCCGCGGCGGCCAGGTCCAGGACCTGGTCGCCGATCCGGACGCCGAGCCTGCGGGGTCCTTCGCCCTGGCTGAAGACGCCGTAGGGGAGGTTGGCCGGCCCGAACGGGCTGCCTGCGGGCAGGTCCACCCAGGTGGTGGTGGTCATATGTGCTCCGGGAGAGGCGGGTGCGGTACGGGGAGAAGGCCGAGCGCGGCGAGCTCGGCCAGTGGTTCGGTGATGCTGCAGGTGCCGTAACCGGTGAAGGAGGCACGAACGAGGGCAGATTGACGCTCCGTCACATCGGATATGACGGAGGCGATGTGGTCGCCGTCGCGCTGCTCCAGCAGCGCCGCCGCCTCCCTCGGATCGGCTCCGGCGAGGGCGGCGCCGGTGGCGGCGAGGATGTTCAGGAAGCCGTGGTGCTCGAAACCGGTGACCGGATCGGTGTGGCGCACCCCCTGGTGCAGCCCTGCGGTGCACTTGAACGGCAGGGACCGGGCCACGCAGCCGAGGAGGAACGAGGCCACCTCCGCCGCGTCGGGGAAGGCCTCGGCCGTGGCGCCGCCGGTGCGCAGCTTGGCGCGGTATCCGGTGCCCGCCAGCACGTCCAGGGCCTCGGCCAGCTCCGCCCGGCTGCCGCGACGCACTTCGACCACCCCGCCCAGGCCCGGCGGCAGGGTGTCCCGCAGGGCCCGCACGGCCGCGCCGGCGGCTTGGGCCGGCGTCCCGGTGGCGGGTGACGCCAGCTCCACGCCGACCAGCTCCAGCCCGCAGCCAGGGGCGGCGTCCAGGGCGGATTGGAGCTCCGCGGGTCCGCCGGGAACCACCAGCACCGACCGCAGCGGTGGCTGCCCCGGGTCGGCCGCTGCCGCGACCGCGGCCAACTGGGCGGTGCCGACCAGGAACGGGCCCACCAGCGGCGCGAACCAGGCCTCGCGGTAGCTGCGGTGGGCGGGCAGCGCGGCCTCGGCGGTCGCGCTGCCCGGGGGGAACATCGCCGCGTCGTCGCACAGGGCGCGGAACAGCTCGGGGATCGCCGTCACCGGGCCGGCCCCCGGCCCGCCCAGGTCCACGCATAGCCGGGATCCTCACTGGCCAGGCCGCCCTCCCCCAGCTGCAGCGGGTGGAAGGTGTCGACCATGACCGCGAGCTCGTCGAAGAACTCCGCGCCGATGCTGCGTTCGTAAGCGCCCGGCTGCGGCCCGTGCGCATGGCCGCCGGGGTGCAGGGAGACCGAGCCGGGGGCGATGCCGGAGCCTTTGCGGGCCTCGTAGTCGCCGCCGACGTAGAACATCACCTCGTCGCTGTCGACGTTGGAGTGGTAGTACGGCACCGGGATCGACAGCGGGTGGTAGTCGACCTTGCGGGGCACGAAGTTGCAGATCACGAAGCCGTTGCCCTCGAAGACCTGGTGGGCCGGCGGGGGTTGGTGGATCCGGCCGGTGATCGGTTCGTAGTCGGCGATGTTGAAGGTGTAGGGGTAGAGGCAGCCGTCCCAGCCGACCACGTCGAAGGGGTGCTGCGGGTAGACGTACCGCGTGCCCCCGATGCCGGTGGCCGTGCGGTGCTTCACCAGCACCTCCACCTCCGTGCCCTCGGCCAGCAGCGGCCCGGTGGGGCCGTGCAGATCCCGCTCGCAGAAGGGCGCGTGCTCCAGCAGCTGGCCGTACTTGGACAGATAGCGCTTGGCGGGCGCGATGTGGCTGGTGGCCTCGATGGTGTAGAGCCGCAGCGGTTCGTCGCCGCCGGGCACCCACCGGTGCGTGGTGGCGCGGGGCAGCAGGACGTAGTCGCCCGGACGCACCTCCAGCGTCCCGAACACGGTCTCGACGGCGCCCCGGCCGGACTCGACGTAGACGCACTCGTCACCGATGGCGTTGCGGTACAGCGGCGAGGGCACACCGGCCGCCGCATAGCCGATCCGCACCTCGCCGTTGCCGAGCACCAGGCGGCGGCCGGTGACGGCGTCGGTCTCCTTCCACTCCTGGCCCGCGGTCAGCTCGTGCAGCTTGAGGTGGCGCGGGAGCAGCGGGTGGTTGGCGGTCAGCGACTGCTCGGGCAGTTCCCAGACCGTGGCGTCCACGATCGCCGAGGGGATGTTCCGGTGGTAGAGCAGCGAGGAGTCGGAGGAGAAGCCCTCCTCCCCCATCAACTCCTCGTAGTAGAGCCCGCCTTCGGGGGTCCGGTGCTGGGTGTGGCGCTTGGGCGGGACGTCGCCGAGATGGCGGTAGTGGGCCATGGGACGTCTCCTCAGAGGTTGCCGCGACGGGCCTGCTCGCGCTCGATGGCCTCGAACAACGCCTTGAAGTTGCCCTTGCCGAAGCCCAACGAGCCGTGCCGCTCGATCAGTTCGAAGAACACCGTCGGACGGTCCTGCAGCGGCTTGGTGAAGATCTGCAGCAGATAGCCGTCCTCGTCCCGGTCGGCCAGGATCTTCAGCTCACGCAGGGTCTCCACCGGGACGCGGGTGTCGCCGACCCACTCGCCCAGGGTGTCGTAGTAGGTGTCGGGGGTGTCCAGGAACTCCACGCCCATCTCCCGCATCGCCCGGACACTGGCGACGATGTCGCCGGTGGCCAGGGCCAGGTGCTGGACCCCGGGGCCGCCGTAGAACTCCAGGTACTCGTCGATCTGGGACTTCCGCTTGCCCGCGGCCGGCTCGTTGATGGGGAACTTGACCCGGTGGTTGCCGCTGGCCACGACCTTGGACATCAGCGCGGAGTACTCGGTGGCGATGTCGTCGCCGATGAACTCCTTCATGTTGGTGAAGCCCATGACGCGGTTGTAGAAGCCGACCCACTCGTCCATCGACTCCACATTGCCCACGCAGTGGTCCACCGCCTGGAAGTAGCGCTTGGGGTGCGCGGCGGGCTTGCCGTGGAACAGCGGGCCGTGCGGGGCGAAGCCGGGCAGGAACGGGCCGGTGTAGCCGGAGCGCTCCACCAGGGTGTGCCGGGTCTGCCCGTAGGTCGCCAGCGCGGCCAGGCGCACCGTGCCGTGCTCGTCCTGGAGGTCGTGCGGCTCCTCCAGGATGGTCGCGCCCTGGGAGCGGGCGAAGGCGACGGCCCGGTCGACGTCCGGCACCTCGATGGCGAGGTCCACCACGCCGTCCCCGTGCACGGCCACGGACTCGCCCACGGCGGTCCCGGCGTGCACCTCGCCGGTGATCACGAACCGGGCCTTGCCGGAGGTGAGCACGTACTCGGCGGCGTCGCGGCTGCCGGTCTCCGGGCCGCGGTAGGCCACGCAGGTCATGCCGAAGGCGGTGCTGTAGTAGTGCGCGGCCTGCTTGGCGTTGCCCACGTAGAAGCGGATGTGGTCCATGCCGAGGACGGGGAACGGGTCGGCGGCGTCGTCGTGGGCGACCACGCCGATCAGGGTGGTGAGGTCGACATCGGTCAACGGCTGGGTCATGGCAGACACTCCCTGGTGGAGAGGCGGAAGGATGAGTGGCAGTAGACGCTCATCTGCGCGCTGTGACAACATCCCGTCGGTAAGCTAGACATATTGCCAAGTAAAGTTCACGGGAGCGGGCTCGACATGGAAGAAGTGCGCAGCAGTCTCGACCAGCTGGACACCCTGCTCATCCGCGCCCTGACCGAGCACCCGCGGGTCGGCTACCTGGAGCTGTCCCGGCTCGCCGGGGTGTCCCGGGCCACGGCCCAGGCCCGGATCCAGCGACTGGAGGAGCGCGGGGTGATCACCGGCTACGGGCCCGACCTCGACCTCCCCGCGGCCGGCTACCCGGTGCTGGCCTTCGTCAGCCTGGAGATCGCCCAGGGCGGCCTGGACCAGATCGCCGAGGAGCTCTCCCGGGTGCCGGAGATCCTGGAGGCCTACGGCGCCTCCGGACCCGCCGACGTCCACTGCCGGGTCGCCGCGAGCTCGCACCAGCATCTGCAGCAGATCCTGATCCGGATCAACCGCATCCCCGCCATCGTGCGGTCCACCAGCGTCATCGCGCTGTCCGAGGTGGTCGCCCCGCGCCGGCTCCCGCTCCTCGACTCCGAGCGGCGGCCCCGGCCCAGCCGGGTCCCGTCCTACCGGGACAAGTAGCCGTTCGCACATGCCGACGGTCGGCGCCCCGCTGGATCGCGGGGCGCCGACCGTCGTGGGGGTCAGTAGCGCGGGGGGCAGTAGCGCGTGGGGGTCAGTAGCAGGTGCGCAGCCGGGCCAGGGCCTCCGCCGGGGCGCCCAGGTGGTCCAGGCCGAGCAGGGCGGCGCCGGCGACCGGGGGGACGTCGGCGTAGCGGGGCAGCGCGGCGGGGGCGTGCTCCTTGAGCCTGGTCTCGACCCCCTCGGTGATCAGCGGGTGCCTGCTGGCCAGGATGCCGCCGCCGAGGACCACCTCGACGTCGGTACCGGCCAGGTCCAGGCGGTCCAGCACCGAGCGGGCCATCAGGAACACCTCCTCGGCCTGCCGGTCCACCAGGGCGATCGCCGGCGGGTCGCCCTCGTCGGCGGTGGCGAACAGCACCCGGCTGAGGGTCATCACCTGGTCCCAGGTCAGCCGCCCCTGGTGCACCGCGACCGCCACGTCGTGCATCGAGGTCTCGCCGAAGTGGGCGGCGACCCGTTTCCGCAGCAGTGTGTCCGGGCCGCGTCCGTCCTCGGCCCGCATCGCGGTGTACATGATCTCGCTGCCGAGCCAGCGGCCGCCGCCCCAGTCCCCGGTGTGGTGGCCCAGGGCCAGGAAGCGGGCGGTGCCCCCGTCCGGGCCCACGCCGGCGCAGTTCATCCCGGCGCCGCAGACCACCGCGACCCCCCAGGGCCGGTGGGTGCCCGAACGCAGCAGCGCGAAGGTGTCGTTGAGCACCTGGGAGCTCTCCGACCAGCGCAGCCGGGCGAGCTCGGCGGAGAGCGCGTCCTCCTCCTCCGGCAGGTCGACGTTGGCCAGGCAGGCCGAGGTGTGCCGGGCGATCGGGCCGGCCGCCGGGTCGAGCCCGGCCCTGGCGGCCAGTTCGGCGACCATCGGGGCCAGGGTGCCGCCGTTGGGCGCGGTCGACCCCGGCCCCCGGACGCTGGCCAGCAGGCTGCCGTCGGCGGCGATCAGGGCCAGGTCGGTCTTGCTGTTGCCCCCGTCGATGGCGAGCACCGCCGGGAGTCCCCCCGTACCGTCCATGTCCGTACTCTCCCCCGTGTGGTGATGCTGCGTCAGATCCACCCCAGAAAGTCCTTGTTCTCGCGCAGCAGCAGATCCGTGAGTTTCTCAGCCCGGTCGTACTGGCCGACCAGCGGGTGGGCCAGCAGGGCGTCGAAGACCCGCCCCCGGCCGCCGTGGACGGCGGCCTCGAGCGCCAGCTCCTCATAGGCCGTGACATGGGCGATCAGTCCGGCGAAGCGGCCGGGGACCGGGGCCAGCGGCAGCGGAACCGCGCCCTGGGCCCCGATCAGCGCCGGGACCTCGATGATCGCGTCGTCGCCGAGGAACGGCATGGTGCCGTTGTTGCGCACATTGGCGACCTGGACGTCGCCGGTGTCGCCGACCAGGGAGGCCAGCAGGTTGACCGCGGCCTCGGAGTAGAAGGCGCCACCGCGCTTGGCCAGCAGCTCGGGCTTGTGGTCCAGGGCCGGGTCGGCGTACATCTCCAGCAGCTGCCGTTCCATCGCGGCGACGGCGGCGCCCCTGGTCTCGGCCCCGCGCTGCTCCTGGACCACCACGTCGTGCTGGTAGTAGTAGCGCAGATAGTAGGAGGGGATGACGCCGAGCCGCCGCAGCAGCGGGGACGGCAGCTCGATCTCCTCCGCCAGCTCGTCCAGCCGCTGGTCCAGGATCTGCGGCAGCGCCTCCTCGCCGTCGATCCGCACGCCGCGGATCCAGGTGAGGTGGTTCAGGCCGAAGTGGTCCAGCGCGACCTGCTCGGGGGCCACCCCGGCTCCGGCGGCGAAGCGGCGCTGGAAGCCGATGGCGACATTGCACAGGCCGACGGCGCGGTGTCCGGCGTCCAGCAGGGCGCGGGTGACGATGCCGACCGGGTTGGTGAAGTCGATGATCCAGGCGTCGGGCGCGGCGTACTCGCGGACGCGCTCGGCGATGTCCAGGACGACCGGGACCGTGCGCAGCGCCTTGGCCAGGCCGCCGGCGCCGGTGGTCTCCTGGCCGACGCAGCCGCACTCCAGCGGCCAGGTCTCGTCCCGCTGCCGGGCCGCCTGGCCGCCGATGCGCAGTTGCAGCAGCACCGCGCCCGCGCCCTCGACGCCGTCCTTGAGATCGCTGGTCCAGCGGACCGGGGCCGGGTGGCCCTGGGCCGCCATGATCCGCGCGGCCAGGCCGCCGACCAGCGCCAACCGCTCGGCGGCGGGGTCGACCAGCACCAGTTCGGTGACCGGCAGCCGGGCCCGGAGCCGGGCGATCCCGTCCACCAGCTCCGGGGTGTACGTCGATCCTCCGCCGACGATGACGAGCTTCATGCGTGGTCCCTGGGGTTCGGAAGGGCCCGGGCGGGGGCCGTGAGGGGCGCGCCGAGCCCGGTGTCGGGCGTGGCGGCAGCGCCGGACACGGCCACGTGGCAGGCGGCCTGGTGCCGGTCGCCGAGCAGCCGGAGCTCCGGGGTGACAGTGGCGCACTGCGACACCGCGACCGGGCAGCGGGCCCGGAACCGGCAGCCGGGACGGGGGTCGACCACCTTCGGCGGCTCCCCCTTGTCGACGCCCGCCAGATCGGCCAGCGGGGCCCGCGGGTCCGGCACGGTGGCCAGCAGCAGCTGGGTGTACGGGTGCTTGGGCGCGGCCAGGATCTCCTCGATCGGGCCCTGCTCCACGATGTGCCCGGCGTACATCACGATCAGCCGGTCCGCGGCGTAGCGGGCGCTGGCCAGGTCGTGGGTGATGTAGAGGAAGGAGACGCCCTGCTGGTCCCGCAGCTCCGTCATCAGGTTGAGCAGGCCGATCCGGATCGACACGTCCAGCATGGAGACCGGCTCGTCCGCGATGATCAGCTTGGGGTTGGACGCCAGGGCCTGGGCGAAGCCGATGCGCTGGCGCTGGCCGCCGCTCATCTCGTACGGGAACTTGGCCAGGTACTGGTCGGCGGGGGTCAGCCCGACGACCGTGAGCAGCCGCTTGGCCTCCTCGGTGCGCTGCTCGGCGTTGAGCTCGGGGCGGTGCAGCTTGAGGGTGCGCAGGATGCCGTGGGAGATCCGGTAGACCGGGTTGATCGAGCTGAACGGGTCCTGGAACACCATCGGGGCCTGGCTGCGGTAGGCCAGCACATCGGTGCGGGAGCGCAGTTGGGACAGCGGCTTGCCGTCGAACCAGATCTCGCCGGCAGTCGGCTTGTAGACCTTGGCCAGCAGCCGGGCCACGGTGGACTTGCCGCTGCCGCTCTCGCCGGCCAGGGCGACGATCTCGCCGCGGCCGATGCTGAGTTCGGCGCCGTCGACGGCGTGCAGGTTCTTCTTGGAGAAGATCCCGCCGATCTGGAAGTGCCGGGTCAGCCCCTCGGTGCGGAGCAGCGGGACGTCGTCCGGGGCCTGCGACGGGACCTCGGACGGGAACGGCAGCGGGTAGGACTGCTGATGCTGGCTCATACCGGGGTCTCCTTCTGACCGACCCGGTCCGGCGCGTGCAGCAGGCAGCGCACCAGGACCTGGTCGACGTCGTACAGTGCGGGCTCGACCGCGGTGCAGCCGGCCATCACCTGCGGGCAGCGGGCGGCGAAGCGGCAGCCGACCGGCAGTTCGGCGAGGTCGGGCGGGGAGCCGGGGATCCCCAGCAGCGGCACGCGGGGGCCGCGGATGGACGGGAAGGCGTCCAGCAGCCCCCGGCTGTAGGGGTGCCGCGGGGTGTCGAACACGGTACGGGTGGCGCCGAGTTCGGCGATCTGCCCGCCGTACATCACGATCAGCCGGTCGGAGAAGTGGCTGACCAGCGACATGTCATGGGTGACAAAGATGATCGCGAAGCCCAACTCCCGCTGCAGCTCCTTGATCTGGACCATCAGCGAGCGCTGGGCGACCACGTCCAGGGCCGAGGTGGGCTCGTCCATGATGATCAGGTCGGGGGTGAACAGCAGCGCCATGGCGATCATCGCCCGCTGCCGCATTCCGCCGGAGAGCTGGTGCGGGTAGCTGCCGAGGTGCACCGGGTCGACGCCGACCAGCTCCATCACCTCGCGGGAGCGGGTGTTGATGTCGGTGTCGAAGCTGTGCGCCCGGAGCACGTCGCGGAACTGCGCGCCGATGGTGGTCACCGGGTTGAGCGCGTTCATGGCGCTCTGCATCACCACCGAGAGCTCGGACCAGCGCACCGTGTTGAGCTGCTTCTCGGTCATGGTGACCAGGTTGCGGCCCTTGAACTCGACGCTGCCGCCGGTGATCCCGGCGGGCGGGCTGAGCAGTTGGGCGATGCCGAACAGCAGGGTGGACTTGCCGCAGCCGGACTCGCCGACGATGCCGAGGAACTCGCCGCGGCGGAGGGTGAAGCTGACCTTGTCCACGGCGAGGGCGGAGCCCTTGGCGGTGGCGTACTCGACGGTGAGGTCGCGGACGTCGAGCAGCGGGACGTCCCGGGCGTGCGCTTCCCGGGCCTGTGCTTCCCGGGCCTGTACTTCCTGGGTGTCAGGACGCGGCGACACGGAGCCTCCTCACCGGGCGCAGAGCGGGGTTGCTGATCTCGTCGAAAGCGTTGTTCAGCAGCGCGAACGAGGTGCCGAGCAGGGCGATGCAGAGCCCGGGGGCCACCGCCCAGATGTACTGGCCGGTCTGCAGCGCGGACTGGTTCTGCGCCCAGTAGAGCATGGTGCCCCAGTCGGAGTTGCTGGTGTCGCCCAGGCCGAGGAACTCCAGGCCGGAGGCGGTGAGGATGGAGTAGAGCGCCGAACCGAGGAAGTTGGCGACGATCAGCGAGGTCATATTGGGCAGCAGCTCGAAGAAGATCACGTACGAGCGGCGCTCGCCGCGGACCCGGGCCGCCTCCAGGAAGTCCCGGTTGCGCAGCGACAGCGCCTGCGAGCGGAGTTGGCGGGCCCCGTAGGACCAGCCGGTCACCACCAGCGCGATCACCAGCACGAAGATGCTGTGGTGGGAGAAGTAGCCGGCGATCACGATCACCAGCGGCAGGGTGGGGATGACCAGCACCACGTCGGTGAAGAGGTTGAGGCCGTCGTCCCAGGCCCCGCCGAGGTAGGCGGCGGAGATGCCGACCAGCACCGAGATCACCGTGGCCAGCAGGCCGGCCACGACGGCGATCAGCAGGGCCGGGCGGGCCCCGTGCACCACCTGGACCAGGACGTCCTGGCCGAGGGCCGTGGTCCCGAGCAGGTGCTTGCTCGAACTGCCTTGGGAGACCGCGTCGGTGATGGTGGCCGGGTTGCCCGGCACGATCAGGTTGGGCACCGCGGCCATGATGACGAAGAGAAGCAGGATCAGCAGTCCGGCGGCGGCCTTGCCGTTGTGCCGGATCGCTCTGAACAGGGTTGCCATGTGGGTTGTTACCTCGCGCTCTGCCGGAAGGCCCTGCTGGAGGGCCCTCGCGGGCTGCTTACCGGGCGTTCCGGGTTCGGGGGTCGAGCAGGGCGGTCGCGATGTCGGCGAGCAGCACCGACACCAGCACGGCCACCGTGATCACCAGGAACAGGCACTGCATGACCGGGAAGTCCTCGTTGTTGACCGCCTGGACCAGCTGGAAGCCGACCCCGGGGTAGTCGAAGACGTACTCGACCAGGACGGCGCCGCTGACCACGAAGCCGAGCGACATGGCGAACCCGGTGAGGTTCGGCAGGATCGAGTTGCGGGCGGCGTAGTCGATCATGATCCGGCGCCCGGACAGGCCCTTGGCCCTGGCCATCCTGATGTAGTCCTCGGCGAGGGTGGTGACCATGGTGTTGCGCATGGTCAGCACCCAGACGCCGATCGAGGTGACCAGGATCGAGATGGCCGGCAGGATCGCGTGCTGCAGCACCGAGCCGATGAAGTCGCTGTTCCAGCCCTGGACATAGCTGCTGTCACTGCCGAAGGCGGACGGCAGCCAGGGGTTGATGTCGGCGAACACCATGATCAGGACGATGGCCACCCAGAAGTACGGGAGCCCGGTGCCGACCACGAACAGCGGCGGCAGGATGCTGTCCAGCTTGCTTCCGCGCTTCCAGGCGGCGAGCGCGCCGATGCCGGTCCCGAGGATGAACGCGAACACGGTGGTGACCCCGACCAGGCCCAGCGTCCAGGGGATCGCCGCGCCGACGATGCTGGTCACCGAGGCCGGGAACTCCTGCACCGAGGTGCCGAAGTTGAGCGTGGCGCAGTTCCCCAGGTAGGTGAAGTACTGCGACAGCAGGCTGGCGTGGGTGTTGATGCCGAGGGCGGTCTCGACCGCCTCCAGCGACTTGCCGGTGAGGTGTCCGTGGTAGCGCGCCATCATCGCGGTGACCGGCGAGCCGGGCAGCAGGTGCGGGATGGCGAAGTTGATGGTCAGTGCGGCCCACAGGGTGAGCACGAAGAACCCCAGGCGGCGGATCAGAAATCTCACCCTGTGGACCTCTCTTCTCTTTGTAGCTGTCCGTGTAGCTGTGCTTGGCGGTGCGGTCGGTGCGGTTGCCGCGGGGCTGCCTACTTGGGCTGGAGGTGCAGCAGCACCTGGCCGATGTCGGGGAAGTTGAAGGCCGCGGGCAGGGCGTAGGGGTCGGCCTTGGTCGGCCAGCCGCTGAACTTGGAGGTGTTGTACTGGTACCAGGCCACCGACTCGGTCACCGGGATCACCGGGACGTCGTCGATCATCAGCTTCTCGATCTGGCCGATGATGTTCTTCTGGGTGGCCGGGTCCGAGGTCGCGGCGTACTGGTCGAACAGCAGGTCGGCGGCCGGGTTGCTGTACCGCTCGAAGTTGGTCGCGGCGGGCTTGCCGATCGGGGCGCTGTTCTTGGAGTACAGCCACTGGCGCAGCTCGTAGTACGGGGTCGGGCCGCCGGTCTCGCCGTAGTAGCCGATCTCGTAGGTGCCGTTGAACAGCTTGTTGTCATAGGCGTCGGAGCTCAGGTTGTCGATGGTCAGGCCGATGCCGGCCGCCTTCATGCCCTGCGCGACGACCTGCAGGGTGGCCACCCAGTCGCCGTAGTCGCCCTGGTTGACCACGGAGAAGCTGAGCTTCTTGCCGTTCAGCACATAGATGCCGTCCGGGCCCTTCTTGGCGCCGATGCCTTCCAGCAGCTGGTCGGCCTTCTGCGGGTTGTAGCTGTAGTCGTCGGACGCCTTGACCGAGGGGTCCACCCACTGGGGGTAGGTCTCGGGGATGACACCGAGCTGGTGGCCGGGGGGCTCCTGGCCGCCCTCGCCGATGGTGCAGGCCTTCTGACGGTCCGTCGCATAGGCGAGGGCCTTGCGGACCACCGGGTTGTCGAGCGGCGCCACCTTCTCGTTGAGGAACAGCGAGACCTGGGTGGTCGGCGGCGACCAGGTGTGGTTGTCCTTGCTGCGCTGGGTGTAGAACTTGTCGATGTTGGGGATGAACTGGCTCCCCCACTGCGCCTGGCCGGTGGCGAGCTGGTTGTTGGCCGGGTCGTTGCTGGTGTACGCGGGGTACTTGACCGTGGTGACCTTGGCAGGCCCGGCTGCCAGTACGTCGGGTTGGCCGTGTAGGTGATGTTCTGCGGCGTGCAGGGGTTGATCACGTACGCGCCGGTGCCGACGGGCTTGTCGTCCTTGTAGGAGACCGGGTCCTTGACGGTGGACCAGACGTGCTGCGGGACGATCGGGACCTGGTCCGCGATGTAGTAGAAGTACGGCAGCGCGGGCGAGTTGAAGTTGACCGCGATCTGGTCGTCGCCGACCTTCTTGACCGAGGAGAGGACCGCCCAGATGGCGTTGAGGTCGAGCGCCGGGTTCGTCTTCAGCAGGTTGAAGGTGTAGAGCACGTCGTCGGCCGTCATCGGCTGGCCGTCACTCCACTTCACCCCCTTCCTGATGGTGAAGGTCACGGTCTTGTTGTTGTTGCTCCAGGCGTACTTGGTGGCCAGCCACGGAGTGGTCTTGTCGTTCTGCAGCGCGTTGACGAACATCAGCGGCTCGTAGACCGTGCCGGCCGACAGGAAGTTCGACGAGTTGTTGAACGGGTTGAACGAGCAGGTCCACAGGCCGCCCTGGACGTTCGCGATGGTCAGCACCCGCCGCGCTTGCCCCCGGTCGCCTTGTCGGTTGCTCTTGCTGGACCCGCCGGAACCGCAGGCGCTGACGAGCAGCGCGGACGCGACGACGACGGTCACGCCGAGCGCCCTTGCTCTCTTCTTCGAAGTGCCTCTCAACATGAGGGTTTTTGCCTTTCGCTCCGTGGCCGAGTGTTAGTTAGGGAGTTTTACTAAGTGATGTTGGGTAAGGGTCGCGGGCATTGGGGGAACTGTCAAGAACCCTTCCTAACAAGACTGGTGGTTATGTACGTGGCTGCGGCTTTTGGCTTCAGTGACGGTTGTGCAACGGTGGACTGAGCGAACAAGAATGTTCGGAATCCGGTGCAGGGAACCGGGTGTGTAGAGGATTCGTGCGTGATCGCGACTCACGATCAACGGTTCGCTATCCTCTAGCCGTCTCTACTGCCAGGCCATGAACTGACCACGGAGTCCGAGGACCGGAATGCCTGCACCAGGATCGGTCGACCCCGCCCTCATCACCTGGAGCTTCTCGGTCGTGGAACGCCGCGCCGAGCAGCTGTCCAGGTACTTCTACTCCCACCTGTTCCACCACAACCCGGGCGTCCGGGAGATGTTCCCGGCCCGGATGGAGGAGCAGCGCGACCGCCTCTTCGCCGCCCTGACCACGGCCGCCACGCATGTGGCGGACACCGACACGCTGGTGGCGTACCTGCGCGACCTGGGCTTCGACCACCGCAAGTTCGGCACCCTGCCCGAGCACTACCCCGCCGTCGGCGCGAGCCTGGTCGCCACCCTGAAGTACTTCTGCGGGGCCGCCTGGACCCCCGAGATCGAGGCCTCCTGGGTGGCGGCGTACGGGATCATCTCCGAGGTCATGATCGCCGCGGCGGCCGAGGTGCCCGCGTCGGTGCCCTCCTCCTGGGACGGCGAGGTGGTCCAGCACGAGCGGCACGGCGCGGACCTGGCCGTGCTGACCGTGCGCCCCCGGCAGCCGTACCCCTTCGTCCCCGGCCAGTACGCGACGCTGACCGTCCCCGAACTGCCGCAGGTCTGGCGGCCGTACTCGGTCGCCAACGCGCCGCGCGCGGACGGGACCCTCGACTTCCATGTCCGCCGGGTGCCGGGCGGGCTGCTCAGCACGGTGCTGGTGGAGCAGGTGGGCAAGGGCGGCGCGATCCGGCTCGGCCCCGCGCTCGGCACGATGCGGCTGCCCGCCGACCGCGCGCCGGGGCTGCTGCTGATCGCCGGCGGCACCGGCTGGGCGCCGACCAAGGCCCTGGTGGAGGCGGCGGGATCGGCGGCGGTGCCGTACCGGCTGCGGCTGCTGCTCACCGCCACCAGCGAGGAGGCGGTCTACGACGTCACGGCGCTGGAGCGGCTGGTCGGGGACGGACTGCAGCTGGAACTGATCATCGAGGAGCCGCCGCGGGCCGGCGAGGCGGAGTCGTCCGGGGCCGCGTTGTTGCGTGAACTCACGCGCTACGGTTCGCAGTTGCGTCGGCTGACAGCACCGGACGAATGGCCGGAGACCTTTGTCAGCGGACCGGCCGCGATGGTGGACGCGGTCCGGGTCCAGTTGGAGGCGCTGCTCGGGGTTCCGCCGCAGCGGATCCACTACGACCCCTACGAGTCCCGTTCGCGGTCGGCGGAGCCGGCCAAGAGCCGGGCGGAGTGGCTGCTGATGCGGCGACAGCGGACGGTGCCCTGGATCCGCCCGCGGTAGGCCTCCGGCCCGGGCGTGTGGGCGCGGGCGCACGGCGTGCGGTGGGGGCGTGTAGCGGGGCGTGCTGCTGTTGGAAACCTGGCGGCAACACGGCAGGGCTGTACTGGGGGCTGACAGTCGTTCAGACACCGCTCCGGTAAGGCCGCTGCACTGTGGGGGTGCCATGACCACCCATGACTCCACCGACCCGTACCAGGTCGCCGTCATCGGGGCCGGCCTGGCCGGCGCGGCCACGGCCTGGGAGCTGGCGCGGCGCGGGGTGTCCACCGTGCTGGTCGAGGCCTACCGTCCCGGCCACCGGCAGGGCAGCTCGCACGGCAGCTCGCAGGTCTATGCCCGCAGCAGCGCCGACCCCCTCTATGTGGAGCTCTCCGGGCAGGCCGAGGCCTGCTGGCAGGAGCTGGAGGCGGAGGCCGGAACCCGGCTCAGGCACCGGACCGGGGCGCTGGACTTCGGCGCCCGCCGGGATCCGGTCCGGCTGGCGGCCCGGCTGGCCGCGGCCGGGGTGCCGCACGAGCTGCTGGCGGCCGAGGCGGCGGCCGAGCGCTGGCCCCAGCTGTGCTTCGACCAGGGCCCGGTGCTGCACCACCCCGACGCGGGCTGGCTGGATCCGGACGCCACCGTCGCGGCCTGCGTGGGCCTGGCCGTCGCCCACGGCGCGGAGCTGCGCACCGGGGTCCGGGTCTCCGGACTCGAGCGACTGCCCTCCGGGCAGCTCCTGCTGCGCGGCCCCGGCCTGGACGGATCGCCGATCCGGGCCGAGCAGGTGGTGGTCGCCGCCGGGGCCTGGCTGCCCGAGCTGGGGCTCGCCGTGCGGCTGCCGCCGCTGACGGTGACCCAGCAGCAGGTGTTCCACTTCCGACGGCGCGAGCAGTCCGGCCCCCGCCCCGGCTGGCCGGTATTCGTCCACCAGGGAGGCCAGGCAGGCCCGAGCGGGCCGAGCCGCCGGGGCGGTCCCCAGGTGATGGGCCTGCCCTCCGGGGCGGACGGCGGCACCGACGGCGTCCTCGGCGCGTTCAAGCTCAGCCTGCTGGACGACGGCCGGGTCACCACCGCCTGCACCAGGAGCGGCGCGGTGGACCCGGCCTCGCGCCAGGCCGTCAGCGACTATGTGCGGCAGCGGCTGCCGGGGCTGGACCTGGAGCCCTTCGCGGCGGCGACCAGCCTGCGGACCAGCACCCCCAGCGGGGACTTCGTCCTGGACCGGGCCGGCTCGCTGGTGATCGTCTCGCCCTGCTCCGGACACGGCGGCAAGTACGCCCCGCTGATCGGGCGGCTCACTGCCGACCTGGTCCTCGGCAAGGCCGAGGCGAACCCCCGGTTCGCGCTGCCCGGCGCCCGGCCCGCCCAGTGGTCCCGCCGCTAGAGCCCAGCTGGAACCCAGGAAGATCCCAGGAAGAACCCAGGGCCGCACCAGCCGTCAGCAACTTGACGACGTGCTGCTGGCACATCCGCATGCGAAGCACGCAACTGCCTGACTTGGCATCACTTCCCTTGGCCTGCAAGGTCGCCAATGACCGGGATTGCGGCTGCAGCCAAGTCTGCGCAATCCATTGACGTCGCCATGGCAGCTCTGTAACTTCCTGCCCGGTAGCTGCAAATATCTATCATCCTGTCGGTAATCGACAGGATTGGATCTGCAATTTACGGCTCGCTCCGCCACCCCGGAGAGGCACGTGATGTCCCCTTCAGCTGCACACTGCCGCGCGCCCCCACCCACCCGGTCACTCCAGCGACCCGGCGCGCCCCCAACAGAAGCAGAAGCAGAGGAAGAGGATGCTCACAAGCAGCAGTCCGCGCAGTACCAGTCATGACCGAGCGAGAACCCGCAGCCTCAGGACGGCCGTCCTGGCGCTGGTCGGGATGCTCGTCGCCATGCTCCCCGTGTTCAACATGCTCCCGGCAGCCGCTGCCGGCACCAACCTCGCCCTGGGCAAGACGGCCACCGCGAGCAGTACCAACGGGCAGTACGTCACCGGGAACCTCAACGACGGCAACCAGGCGTCGTACTGGGAGAGTTCAGGGGCGTTCCCGCAGTGGGCGCAGATCGACCTGGGCTCGGCCACCTCCGTCAACCAGGCGGTGCTGAAGCTCCCGACCGGCTGGGGAGCGCGGACCGAGACCCTGTCCGTGCAGGGCAGCACCGACGGATCGACCTTCTCCACCATCGTGGCCTCGACGGGGTACACCTTCGACCCCAACAGCAGCAACACGGTGACCATCAACTTCGGTGCCACCAGCACTCGTTACCTGCGGATCAACATCACCGCCAACACCGGCTGGGCCGCGGCGCAGCTGTCCGAACTGGAGCTCTACGGGGCGACCGGCGGAGGCACGTCCGCCAACCTGGCGCTCGGCAAGACCATGAGCTCCAGCGGGGTCAGTCAGAGCTATACCGCGAGCAACGCCAATGACGGCAACCAGTCCACCTACTGGGAGAGCAGCAACAGCGCCTTCCCGCAGTGGCTGCAGGTCGACCTCGGCGCGTCGGTGAGCGTCAACCAGGTCGTGCTGAAGCTCCCGGCGGACACCTCCTGGGCGACCAGGACCGAGACACTGACGGTCCAGGGCAGCACCGACAACAGCAACTTCTCCAGCCTGGTCGCTTCGGCGGGCTACACCTTCAACCCGTCCACCGGCAACACCGTCACCATCACCGTCCCCACCGCCACCACCCGCTATCTGCGGCTGCTGATCACCGCGAACACCGGCTGGCCGGCCGGCCAGATCTCCGAGTTCGAGGTCTACGGGCCCACCAGCGGCGATGTCACTCCGCCGACCGCGCCGACCGGGCTTGCGTACACCTCGCCCGCCTCCGGTCAGATCAAGCTGACCTGGAACGCCTCGACCGACAACACCGGCGTGACCGGCTACGACCTGTACCGCAACGGCGTACTCGCCACCACGGTGACCGGGCTGACCTACACCGACGCCCAGCCCGACACCGCCACCGTCTCCTACTACGTGCGGGCGCACGACGCGGCGGGCAACCAGTCCGGCAACAGCAACACCGTGACCCGTACCGGCACCGCCCCGGTGGACACCACCCCGCCGACCGCACCGGGCAACCTGGCCTACACCTCGCCCGCCTCCGGCCAGATCGCCCTGACCTGGACCGCGTCGACCGACAACGTGGGCGTCACCGGCTACGACGTCTACCGCAACGGCGCCCTCGCCACCACGGTGACCGCGCTGACCTACACCGACTCGCAGCCGGACACGGCCACCGTCTCGTACTACGTCAAGGCGCATGACGCGGCCGGGAACCAGTCCGCCGCGAGCAACACCGTCACCCGCACCGGCACCGGCGGGGGCACGGGGACGAACCTGGCGATCGGCAAGACGATCACCGGCACCCCGGCCACCTTCACCTTCGTCGCCACCAACGCCAACGACAACGACGTGACCACCTACTTCGAGGGGCTTCCTACCCCTCGCAGCTCACCGTGCAGCTGGGCGCCAACGCGGATGTCTCCTCGGTGGTGGTCAAGCTCAACCCGGACGCCTCCTGGGGCACCCGTACCCAGACCATCCAGGTGCTGGGCCGTGAGCAGAGCGCGACCGGCTTCACCAGCATCTCGGCCGCGCAGGCCTACACCTTCAACCCGGCCACCGGCAACACCGTCACCATCCCGGTGACCGCACGGGTGTCCGACGTGGAGCTGTCGATCACCAGCAACACCGGGGCCCCCGGCGGCCAGGCCGCCGAGTTCCAGGTCATCGGCATCCCCGCCCCCAACCCCGACCTGACCGTCACCGCCTCCTCCTGGACCCCCACCGCCCCGATCGAGACCGACGCGATCACCACCTCGGCCACGGTCAAGAACACCGGCACCGCGGCCTCGGGCGCCACCAACGTCAACTTCTACCTGGGCACCACCAAGGTCGGCACGGCCGCCGTGGGCGCCCTGGCCGCCGGTGCCAGCAGCACCGTCAGCGCCAGCATCGGCACCCAGAGCGCAGGCAGCTACGCGCTGACCGCCAAGGTCGACGAGGCCAACACCGTCGTCGAACTCAATGACGCCAACAACTCCTACACCAACCCGACGAATCTGGTCGTGACCCCGGTGCAGAGCTCGGACCTGGTGCCCTCAGCGGTCACCTGGTCCCCGAGCACCCCGGCCGCGGGCAACACCGTCAACTTCAACGTCACGCTGAAGAACCAGGGCACGGTGGCCACCGCCAGTGGCGCGCACGCGATCACCCTCACCCTGCTCGACAGCAACAACAGTGTGGTCAAGACCCTGACCGGCAGCTACTCCGGCAGCCTGGCCGCTGGTGCCTCCAGCAGCCCGGTCGCGCTGGGCTCCTGGACCGCGGCCAACGGCAAGTACACCCTGCACACCCAGGTGGCCGTGGACGCCAATGAACTGCCGATCAAGCAGGGCAACAACACCTCCGACACCTCGTTCTTCGTCGGTCGCGGGGCGAACATGCCCTACGACGCCTACGAGGCCGAGGACGGCATGATCGGCGGCGGCGCAGCGGTCGTCGGGCCGAACCGCACCATCGGCGACCTGGCCGGTGAGGCCTCCGGCCGCAAGGCGGTCACGCTGAACTCCACCGGCGCGTATGTCCAGTGGAACACCACTGACCCGACCAACACCCTGGTCACCCGCTTCTCCATCCCGGACGCTCCGGGCGGTGGCGGCACCAACGGCCACCCTGGACGTCTACGTCAACGGCACCTTCGCCCAGACCATCACCCTGAACTCCAAGTTCGCCTGGCTCTACGGTGCCGAGACCGGCCCCGGTAACGACCCGAGCGCCGCTGGACCGCGTCACATCTACGACGAGGCCAGCTTCGTCCTGAACACCCCGGTGCCGGCGAACAGTGTGATCCGGCTGCAGAAGGACGCGGCCAACACCTCGCAGTACGCGATCGACTACATCAACACCGAGCAGGTCGCCCCGATCGCCAACCCGGACCCGACCAAGTACCTGGTGCCGGCCGGCTTCGCGCAGCAGGACGTGCAGAACGCCCTGACCACCGTCGCCAACTCCAGCACCTACACCGGCGTCTACCTGCCCGCCGGGCAGTACCAGACCACCGGCAAGTTCCAGGTCGGCCAGAAGGCCATCAAGGTCGTCGGCGCCGGACCCTGGTACACCCAGTTCAGCACCGACCAGACCCAGGCCAACACCGACGCCGGATTCTCGGTGCAGGCCAGCGCCAACGGTTCGACCTTCAGCGGGTTCGCCTTCTTCGGGAACTACACCTCCCGCATCGACGGCCCCGGCAAGGTCTTCGACCTCACCGACGTGTCCAACCTGACGATCGACAACATCTGGGTCGAGCACACGGTCGTGGCCATCTGGGGCACCCATGTCACCGGCCTGACCGCCACCAACATGCGCATCCGTGACACCTACGCGGACGGCATCAACCTCACCAACGGCAGCTCGGGCAAACCTGGTCAGCAATGACGAGGCGCGGTCCACCGGTGACGACAGCTTCGCGCTGTTCGCCGCCCAGGACCACAACTCCTCCGACCTGACCAACAACACCTTCCAGAACCTGACCGCGGTCACCCCGTGGCGGGCGGCAGGCATCGCCGTCTACGGCGGCGAGAACAACATCAATGCAGAACCTGTACGTGGCCGACACGTTGACGTATGCGGGCATCACCATCAGCTCGCTGAACTTCGGCTACCCCTTCCAGGGCTTCGGGACGCTGCCCACCACGATCCAGAACGTCTCGCTGGTCCGTGACGGCGGGCACTTCTGGAGCGGGCAGGTCTTCCCCGCCATCTGGGTCTTCTCGGCCACGCAGCCGTTCCGGGGCATCCGGGTCAACAGCGTGGACATCACCGATCCGACCTACTCCGGCATCATGTTCCAGACCGACTACGTCGGCAGCACCGCTCAGAACCCGGTCACCGACACCATCTTCACCGATGTGTCCATCACCGGCGCGCAGCAGAGCGGTGACGCCTACAACGCCAAGTCCGGCTACGGCATCTGGGCCAACCAGCTGCCCGAGGCAGGACAGGGTCCGGCGGTCGGAACGGCGGTGTTCAACCACCTGACCGAGAGCAACAACTTCATCAACATCGAGAACACCACCTCGACGTTCACGATCACGGTGAACCCGTAGCCGGTGAGCACGTAGCAGTGCGCGCATGACGGCCGGGGGTTCCTCCGAGAGGAGGAGCCCCCGGCTTCACGCGGTGGCGGCCAGTCTGAGCAGCTCGTCCTCGACCAACTCCCGGGCCAGCGACTCCTCGGAGATGTCCAGCGCCCCGGGGTCGGTCTCGGCCAGCTCGCTGCGGCGGGCGTAGGCGTCGAAGGCCTGCTCCTTGCGGTGCAGCAGTTCCACCAGCCGCTGGTCCATGCTGTCCGCCGCCAGCAGCCGGTGCACCCGTACCCGCCGCACCTGGCCCATCCGATGGACCCGGCCCACCGCCTGGCTCTCCAACGACGGCTTGGTCTGCGGCTCGCAGAGAATCACCACCGAGGCTGCCTGGATGTTCAATCCGACTCCGCCGACCTGGATCTGACTGACCATCACCGCGTGTCCCGGCACCGCGCTGAAGTCGTCCACCAGTCGCTGCCGGTCGAGCGCAGGGGTGCTTCCGTCCAGCGGGCCGAAGACCGGGGCGTCATGGTCGCGCAGCGCCGTGTCGACCGCGGTCAGCACCTCGCGGAAGCAGGAGAAGACAATGACCTTGAGCCCGTCGGCCGCCGCCTCCGACACCAGCTCGCGCAGTCGTGACAACTTGGCTGACTGCTCCGGGTGCTGGTAGGCGGCCCGACGCATCGCCATGAAGTTTCGGGAGGCGACGGCGGACCGGTAGGCGGCGAGGTCGTCGGCGGAGAACTCGGCCCACTCGTCCGTCCGTACCGTGCCCGGGAGTTCGGCCAGGACGTCCTGCTGGTTGCGGCGCAGATAGACGGCGGCGACCGCCTTGCGGAAGTCGTCGGCGCGGGCCGCCGCGCGGAGGGTGTCGAGCAGCTCCGGCGGTGTGCCCAACTGGGCCACCAGGGAGGTGAATTCATCCACCCGGTTCTCCATCGCGGTGCCGGTGAGGAAGAGCACCCGCTCGGCCCGGCCGACCCAGCCGGCCACCAGCTGGGACCGCTGGGTCTTCGGGTTCTTGACGAAGTGGGCCTCGTCCACCACCAGCATCGCCAGCGCCGCCACCTCGGCCGGTTCGGGCAGCGAGCGCAGCATGCCGTAGCTGGTGACGGCGACGCCGCCGTGCTGCCGCCAGGCCCGCAGCGCGTCCTGGCGGCCGTCCCCGTACACCCGGACGGCGGGCAGGACGCTGCGGCGCTCCAGTTCGCGCATCCAGTTGACGATCACCCCGGTCGGACAGACCACCAGGAAGTGCGTTCCGCCCGTGGCGCTGAGGTGGGCCATGGCGGCGATGGCCTGGACGGTCTTGCCGAGGCCCATCTCGTCGCCGAGGATCACCCGGCGCCGGGCCAGCGCGAAGCGGGCGCCGAAGGCCTGGTAGCCGCGCAGCGAGACCCGCAGCTGGGACCGGTCCAGCTCCTGGGCGCTGATCCGGCCGACCAGTTCGGCCGGGAGGTGCCCGGTGGACGCCTCCGGGTCGGGGTCCGGGCCGCCGACCCGGTCCAGCACGCTGTAGTGGTCGGCGGCGCGCAGCTCGAAGTCGATCCAGGCCTCGGCCGCCGAGGGGGCCGGGCGCAGCAGGTCCACCCCGGCCTGGCTGAGCAGCAGCGGCAGTTCGTCCGCCGCGGCCTCGGCCAGCAGGGTGTGCAGCGCGGCGACGGCGGGCAGCGCGGACGCGCGCCGTCCCCGGCCGGAGAGGGTGTGCCGCAGCCGGGAGCGGGCTGGGGCGGCCTCGGCGAGCAGCGGGGTGATCGCGCGGTCCAGCCGGGTGGCGGCCTCCCTGGCCCGGTCCACCTCGGATCCGGCGACCACCAGCCGGTTCAGGGCCAGCACCAGCGCGGTGGACGGGGCGTCCTGGCGGTCGACGTCCAGGGTGACGCTGATGGCGTGGTCCGCGGCCTCGGCCAACTGCTGGGCGGCGGCCAGGGCCTGGTCCGCGCTGAGCCGGCTGACCCCGGGCAGCCTGCGCAGGGTCTCCGGCGGCGTGCGGAGCACCGCGCCGACGGTGCCGAGGCCGGCCTGCTCCAGCGCGGCCACCCGGAGCTGCCCGCTGGTGGTCCTGGCCAGCTCGGCCACCGGCATGGCATCCAGCGCGGCGCCGACCAGGGCGTCCCGCACCGGCCGCACCGCCTGCTCGACGGCGCTGCGGGCCTGCTCATGGTCGGCCAGCAGGCTCCTGGCCCGGGTGCGGAGATCGGCGGCTTTCTGCAGCAGCTCACGGCTGTGGCGACCGGGACGAGGGTGCTGCGGATCGTACGGTGCGGTGCTCATCGGTCCCCCGGTTCGGCGTTCGGCGCGTGGCCCATGGTAGGGGCCGGGTCCGACCGGGTGGGGTCCGCTCGGACACTATTGCTTATGCCAACTAAGGTTCTTAGGATGGCGGCGTGCGTGCCATAGCCAAGCAGTCCTCGCAGCAGTCGCCCCCCAGCCCGCGCTACAAGTGGGTGGCTCTGTCGAACACCACGCTCGGCGTCTTCATGGCCACGCTGGACGCCTCCATCGTGATCATCGCCATGCCGGCCATCTTCCGGGGCATCGGCCTCGACCCGCTGGCCCCGGGGAACATCAGCTATCTGCTCTGGCTGATCATGGGATATCTGCTGGTCACCGCCGTGCTGGTGGTCGCCCTCGGGCGACTGGGTGACATCTACGGCCGGGTGAAGATCTACAACCTGGGCTTCGCCGTCTTCAGCATCACCTCGCTGGCGCTGTCGCTGGACCCGATGCACGGCGCCGGCGGCGCGCTCTGGCTGATCGGCTTCCGGATCCTGCAGGCCGTCGGCGGCGCGATGCTGATGGCCAACTCCGCCGCCATCCTCACCGACGCCTTCCCCGCCGAGCAGCGCGGGATGGCGCTGGGCGTCAATCAGATCGCCGGACTCTCCGGGCAGTTCCTCGGTCTGATCGCGGGCGGGGTGCTGGCCACCGTCGACTGGCGGGCGGTGTTCTGGATCAATGTGCCAATCGGGGTGGTCGGCACCATCTGGTCCTACCGCAGCCTGCGCGAACTCGGCGCCAGCCGTCCGGCCGGCATCGACTGGGCCGGCAACCTCACCTTCACCTTCGGCGCGCTGGCGCTGCTCGCCGGGATCACCTACGGCATCCAGCCCTACGGCGGCCACCCCACCGGCTGGACCAACCCCACGGTGCTCGGGGCGCTGGGGGCCGGGGTGCTGCTGCTGATCGTCTTCGGGATCGTCGAGACCCGGGTCGCCGAACCCATGTTCCACCTGGGCCTCTTCAAGATCCGGGCCTTCGCGGCCGGGAACGCGGCCGCGCTGCTCACCGCGATCGCCCGGGGCGGGCTGCAGTTCATGCTGATCATCTGGCTGCAGGGGGTCTGGCTGCCGCTGCACGGCTACGCCTACGAGGACACCCCGCTGTGGGCCGGGATCGCGCTGATCCCGCTGACCGCCGGGTTCCTGGTGTCCGGACCGATCAGCGGGTACCTGTCCGACCGCTTCGGGGCCAGGGCCTTCGCCACCGGCGGGCTGCTGCTGATGGCCGGTTCGTTCGTGGGGCTGCTCTTCCTCCCGGTCGACTTCTCCTACCCGGTGTTCGCGGTGATCGTCTTCGCCAACGGCATCGGCCAGGGCATGTTCTCCGCGCCCAACACCTCCGCCATCATGGGCAGCGTGCCGCCCGAGCGGCGGGGCGCGGCGTCCGGGATGCGGGCGACTTTCCAGAACTCCGGGATGTCGCTGTCGATCGGCATCTTCTTCTCGCTGATGGTGACCGGTCTGGCCCGCAATCTGCCGCAGACGCTGAGCTCGGGGCTGCAGGCCCAGGGCGTGCCGGCCGGGGTGGCCGGTTCGGTGGCCCATCTGCCGCCGGTGTCCACGCTGTTCGCGGCCTTCCTCGGGCAGAACCCGGTCGGCCATCTGCTGGCCCCCTCCGGCGTGCTGCAGACCCTGCCGGCCCACAACGCCGCGACCCTGACCGGCACCGAGTTCTTCCCGCACCTCATCTCGGGACCGCTGCACCAGGGCCTCACCGTGGTCTTCATCGCCGCCGCGGCGATGGCCGTGGTCGCCGCCCTGGCCTCACTGCTGCGGGGCCGTGACAGCGGTCGGCCGAACGGGCCCGCGCCGGCCGCGCCGATCAGGGATGATGCTGCGTCGGGCACCCTTCGCCCCTGACCGGCCGGACCCGCCCGACAGACGACAGACCCTGACCCGCCGGGAAGGCGCGCCCATGACCGAGCAGCAGCACCACCACGCCCAGCCTCAGCCCCTGCACCACCCCGTGGTGGACGCCCACCTCAACCGACAGGCCACCGACCTGCAGGTGCGGATCGCCGACTGGATCACCAAGTTCGCCGGCTCGATGCTCTTCGTCTACATCCACGCGGTGGGCTTCGCGGTCTGGATGCTGCTGGTCGAGGGCAGCCCCTGGCCGACGCTGACCCTGGTGGTCTCGCTGGAGGCGATCTTCCTCTCCACCTTCGTCATGATCGGCCAGAACCGCCAGGCCGCGTTCCAGCAGGCCAAGGCCGACCACGACTTCGTCGAGCAGGAGCTGGAGCTCAAGACCAACACCGAGCTGACCCGCGCCATCCACGCGATGACCACCGAGCTCCACCGCCGCCTGATGTCCGGCGAGGGCAACGGCTGAGCGCCCCTGCCTGCCCGGACCGCCCGCCCGGCCCGGGCTCAGCCGAGGACGGTGGTGACCAGGGTGCGGGCCTCCTCCTGGACGCGGGCCAGGTGGGCCTCGCCCTGGAAGCTTTCGGCGTAGATCTTGTAGACGTCCTCGGTGCCGGACGGGCGGGCCGCGAACCAGGCGCTGTCGGTGCAGACCTTCAGGCCGCCGATGGCCGCGTCATTGCCCGGGGCCCGGGTCAGCACCGCGGTGATCGGCTCGCCGGCCAGCTCGTCGGCGGTGACCTGCTCGGGCGACAGCGCGGCCAGGGCGGCCTTCTGGTCGCGGGTGGCCGGGGCGTCGACCCTGGCGTAGGCGGGGGCGCCGAAACGGCCGGTGAGGTCCGCGTAGTGCTCGGACGGGCTGCGGCCGGTCACCGCGATGATCTCGGAGGCGAGCAGCGCCAGCAGGATGCCGTCCTTGTCGGTGCTCCAGGTGCTGCCGTCGCGGCGCAGGAAGGACGCCCCGGCGGACTCCTCGCCGCCGAAGCCGATGCTGCCGTCCACCAGGCCGTCGACGAACCACTTGAAGCCGACCGGAACCTCCACCAGTTTCCGGCCCAGGTCGGCGGCGACCCGGTCGATCATCGAGGAGGAGACCAGGGTCTTGCCGATCCCCGCGTCCTGCGCCCAGCCGTCCCGGTGGGCGTAGAGGTAGGAGATGGCCACGGCCAGGTAGTGGTTGGGGTTCATCAGCCCGGCGTCCGGGGTGACGATGCCGTGCCGGTCGGCGTCGGCGTCGTTGCCGGTGGCGACCTGGTACGCGGCGCGCTGCTCGATCAGCGAGGCCATGGCGTAGGGCGAGGAGCAGTCCATCCGGATCTTGCCGTCCCAGTCCAGGGTCATGAACCGCCAGGTGGGGTCGGTGCTGGGGTTGACCACGGTCAGGTCCAGCCGGTGCTGCTCGGCGATCCGGCCCCAGTAGGCGACGGAGGCGCCGCCCAGCGGGTCCGCGCCGATCCTGACCCCGGCCGAGCGGACCGCGTCCAGGTCGAGCACCGAGGGCAGGTCGGCGACGTAGGAGCCGAGGAAGTCGAAGCGCCGGGTGGTGTCGGCGGCCAGCGCGCGGGAGTAGGGGATCCGGCGGACGTCCGCCATGCCCTTCTCGATCAGCTCATTGGCGCGGTCCTGGATCCAGGAGGTCGCGGTCGAGTCGGCGGGGCCGCCGTGCGGGGCGTTGTACTTGAAGCCGCCGTCGCCGGGCGGGTTGTGCGAGGGGGTGACCACGATGCCGTCGGCGAGGTCGGCGGTCCGGCCCCGGTTGTGGGCGACGATGGCGTGCGAGACGGCGGGGGTGGGGGTGTAGCCGTCGTTGCTGTCGATCAGCACGGTGACGCCGTTGGCGGCCAGCACCTCCAGCGCGGTGGCCTGGGCCGGCTCGGACAGGGCGTGCGGGTCGATGCCGAGGTACAGCGGCCCGGTGGTGCCCTGCCGGGCCCGGTAGTCGCAGACGGCCTGGCTGGTCGCGGCGATGTGGGCCTCGTTGAAGGCGGTGTTCAGGGAGGAGCCGCGGTGTCCCGAGGTGCCGAAGGCGACCCGCTGCCCGGGGTCGGCCAGGTCGGGGGTGAGCGTGTAGTACGAGGTCACCAGCCGGGCCACGTCCACCAGGTCGGTGGGCCTGGCCTGCTGTCCGGCACGCTCGTGAACCATGCGTCGCTCCTTCGTCGTCCCGCGTCGTCTCCATGATGGCGCAGCCGGGTCGAGCCGGGCAGGCGCACCCGGCCCACCTGCCCGGATCGGCGCGGTTCCATGCGTTCCCGTGCGCCGGACCGGGCTGCTCCGGCAACCGGAGCGAACACCCGTAGGTAAAGATTTGCGCGGAACAGGTACCCAGATGTGAATCTCGTAAGCGTCTCAGGAGAGGATGACCCGGTGTCGACCAACCTGCCGGTACCTCCCGGCCCCGATGAAGCTCTGGTGAACTCGCGGGAGAGCGCGCCCGCCGCGCGCCCCTTCGCCGCGGCCGCCGACTCCGCTCCCGCGCCCAGCCGCGGCCCGCGGAGGTTCCGCTGGCGCTGGAAGACCACCTGGAGCTGGGAGCTGCTGCTGGTGGTCTACGCCGTCTACGACGGCAGCAGGCTGCTGGTGAACGGGGCCGAGGGCCGGGCCATGCAGCACGGCCGGGACATCCTCTCGCTGGAGCGGTGGCTGCACCTGAGCCCCGAGCACTGGCTGAACCACACCTTCTACGACCACGCCTGGCTCGGCATACCCGCCGACTACCTCTACGCCACGCTGCACTACATCCTGACCGTCGGGGTGCTGTTCTGGCTGTGGCGCTACCACCGCGGCCACTACCGGCACGCCCGCACCTGGCTGGGCCTGACCACCATGCTCGGCCTGGTCGGCTTTGTGACCTTCCCCACCGCGCCGCCGCGGATGCTCGGCCCGGCCTACGACTTCGTGGACACCCTGGCCGAGCACGCCAACATCGGCTGGTGGGGCGGCGGCGGCGGTACGCCCAAGGGCCTCGGCGACGTCACCAACGAGTTCGCGGCCATGCCGAGCCTGCACGTGGGCTGGGCGGTGTGGTGCGGGGTGCTGCTGTACCGCTACGCCGGGTCGCGGGTGGTGCGGGTGCTGGGGCTGGTGTACCCGTTCGTCATCGCCATGGTGGTGATGGGCACCGCCAACCACTACTTCCTGGACGCGGTGGCCGGCGCGACGGTGGCCGCGATCGGCCTGTGGGGGACGGACCCGCTGCTGCGGCTGTCGGCGCGGGTGAGCCGCCGGCTGCGCGGCGGCCGGGGCGCGGCCTCGTCGGAGGCGGCCACGGTGACGGCGCTGCCCTCGCCGCGCAGGCCGGCCGGGAACGGCGCCGACCCGCTGGAAGAGGCCTCCTCCGGAGCCTCGCAGAGCTGAACCGGCTTTCTGCGTAAGCGTGTTATTACGTGGCAGACGTGAACGAATCCGCCCCGGCGGCCCCGTCGTATGCCTACGATGTCCCCGCCGGGCTGCGGTCAGCGGTCGGCCGGTCCGGAAGCGCACGTCGACGCGGGTGGGGGCAGGCATGGTCAAGGGTTGGACGAGTCCGGAGGCATTCGATCCCCCGAGCACGGGGCTCGACACCGGTGTCCCGCACATCGCCCGGGTCTACGACTACTGGCTCGGCGGCAAGGACAACTTCGCCGCCGACCGCGAGGTGGCCGAGCTGATCATGGCCGCCGGCAATGTGGTGACCGAGAATGTGCGCGCCAACCGGGCCTTCCTCGGACGCGCGGTGCACTTCCTCGCCGCCGAGGTCGGCATCCGGCAGTTCCTGGACATCGGCACCGGGCTCCCCTCCGCCGACAACACCCACGAGGTGGCCCAGCGGGTCGCCCCGGCGTCGCGGATCGTCTACGTCGACAACGACCCGATCGTGCTCGCCCACGCCAGGGCGCTGCTGACCAGCCACCCCGACGGCGTCACCGCGTACATCCACGCGGACGCCAGGGACACCGCCAAGGTGCTGGAGGAGGCGGCGAAGACCCTGGACTTCAGCCGGCCGGTCGGTGTGGTCATGCTCGGTCTGATGCACTGCATCCCGGACGAGGACGATCCCGCGGGTCTGGTGGCCGAGGTGATGGCGGCCCTCCCCTCCGGCAGCCACCTGGCGCTCTCCCAGCCGGCCTCGGACATCTATGTCGAGGTCATGGCCAGGCACGCCGAGGTGATGCGGGAGCTCATGCCGCAGAAGATCACCTACCGTCCGCACGACCAGGTCTCCCGGTTCCTGGACGGCCTGGAGCTGCTGGAGCCCGGCCTGGTCTCGGCCCCGCACTGGCGCCCCGCGCCCGGCGCGGACCCGACCATCCGCTCGGTCTGGGCCGGCGTCGGCCGCAAGCCCTAAGCGGGGTCGGGACCGGGGTCGGCGGCGAGGCGTCTGGCGCGGGCCTCCAGATGGCGCCGCTCCGGCAGGCTGAGGGTGAGCCGCGCCGCCAGCCGGTAGGCCTCCCTGGCGGCCTCGCGGTCGCCCTCCGCCTCCAGCAGATGGGCCCGCACCGCGTGCAGCCGGTGGTGCCGGGCCAGCGAGGGCTCACCCTCCAGCGTCGCCAAGAGTTCCAGCGCCGCGCGCGGGCCCTTGACCTCGGCCAGCGCGACCACCCGGTTGAGCGTGATCATCGGGTTGGGGGTGAGCTGCTCCAGCGTCGCGTAGAGCGCCAGGATCTGCGGCCAGTCGGTGTCCCCGGCGCTCGCCGCCTCGTCGTGGACGGCCGCGATCGCCGCCTGGACCTGGTACGGGCCCAGCCGGGTGGTGGTCAGCGCCCCGGTGAGCAGGGCGACCCCCTCGGTGATCCGCGTGGCGTCCCAGCGGCTCCGGTCCTGCTCGGCCAGCGGGACGATATTGCCCTGGCCGTCGCTGCGGGCGGCCCGGCGGGCGTCGGTGAGCAGCATCAGCGCCAGCAGCCCGGTCACCTCGCCGTCCTGGGGCAGCAGGGCGCGCAGCTGGCGGGTGAGCCTGACCGCCTCGGCGGTGAGGTCGCCGCGCTGCAGGTGGTCGCCGGAGGAGGCGCTGTAGCCCTCGTTGAATATCAGGTAGAGGACGTGCAGCACCGCCTTCAGCCGTTCGGCCCGCTCCTCGGCCGGGGGCATGGTGAAGGTGGCCCCGGCGTCCCTGATCTTCTGCTTGGCCCGGCTGATCCGCTGCGCCATGGTCGCCTCGGGGACCAGGAAGGCCCGGCCGATCTCGGCCGTGGAGAGGCCGCCGACCGCGCGCAGGGTCAGCGCGATCTGCGAGGGCGCGGTCAGCACCGGGTGGCAGCAGAGGAACAGCACGGTCAGCGTGTCGTCCTGCTCCGCCACCTCCGGCCGCTCCCCCGGCGCGGGCGCCAGCAGCTCGGCCGGCGGCACCGCGGCGGCGAGCCGCTGCTCGCGTTCGCGGCGGGCGCTCTCGCTGCGGATCTGGTCGATCAGCCGCCGCGAGGCGACGGTGAGCAGCCAGCCCTGCGGGTTGTCCGGCACCCCGTCGGCGGGCCACTGGGTCGCCGCCGCGAGCAGCGCCTCCTGCACCGCGTCCTCGCAGGCGTCGAACTGCCCGTAGCGGCGCGCCAGCGCGCCGAGGACCTGCGGCGCGGCACGCCTGAGCAGGTCCTCGACACGCCGGCCGGGATCGGCGGGCTCCGAGCTCACAGCTGCGGCACCGCCTCGTGCATGACCGGCCACACCTCCACCGCGTTGAACGCGGCGAAGGGCATCCGCGCGGCGATCTCCAGCGCCCTGGTCTCGTCCTGGCAGTCCAGCAGGCAGAAGCTGGCCAGGTACTCCTTGGTCTCCAGGTAGGGCCCGTCGGTCACCGCCGCCGCCCCGGCCCGGACCCGCACGGTGCGGGCGGTGGCGGCGTCGGCGAGGCCGTAGGCGCTGATCAGCTCACCGGTCTCGAAGAAGGTGGTGTTGAAGGCGTCCTGTTCGGCGATGCCCTGGCCCATCTCCTCGGCCGAGAGGCCGTCCCAGGTCTCCTGGTTGGCGTAGATCATCAGCATGAACTTCATGGGGTGACTCCTGTGCTTCCGGGTGCTTCCGGCTCCCCTGCCGGGAGCCTTTCACAGGGAGGTCGTCACCGCAGCGACGCTCTCGACACCAGCGGACAGGTGTCGTGGAATTCTTTTCCGCCGGTCCGGATCCCGGTGGGTCCGGGTGCTACCGGGTCTTCGCGGCGGGCCCGGATTGGATGATCTTCAGGGCCTGGGCGGCGCGATGGTGGTCTCCATGGGTGTGGAACCGCTCTGCGGCGACGGTGAGCGCGCGGTTGGCCTCGTCGTGCATCCCGGCGGCGTGCAGGGTCCGGCCAAGGTGGAAGTGGGCGATGGCCTCGCTGTGGGCGGAGCCTCGGGTCTGGGCCAGGCGCAGCGCCTGCCGGAGGTGGCCGAGGGCGGTGTCATGGTCGCCGAGGCGGCTGTGCGCGGCGCCGAGCAGGTAGAGCGCCATGGCGGTGAGGTCCTCGTCATTGTTGGCACGGGCCAGCGCAAGCCCGGTCCGCAGGTGGTGGAGCGCGGTGTCGGGCCGGTTGAGCTGGAGGTACTGTTTCGCCGGCGTAGTTGTGGGCCATGGTCAGCTGGACCGGCACATTGGCGCCCTGTCCGAGCTGGACGGCCTGCTCCAGGGCGGCCGCGGCGGCGGCGTGGTCGCCGCAACGGCCGTGCAGGGTGCCGAGCATGACCAGGCTGCTGATCTCTCCGGGCTGGTCGCCGACCGCCCGCGCCTGCTGGAGGGTGAGCGACACCAGTCGGTGCGCGGTGGGCCGGTCGTCGCGGTGGATCGCGACGCGGGCCTGGACCCGGTGGGCCGTGGTGCGGGCCGAGCCCTCGGCGACCTGCTCGACGGCGGCGGCGCAGCGGGACAGGTCGGTCCAGCGCCCGGTCAGGACGAGTGGGCGCTGCAGGAGTTCCAGCAGTTCCGCGGCGAGCACGGTGTCCAGGTTGGGGGCGGAGGTCAGCAGCATGAGCGCGGCGATCAGGTTGTCCTGCTCGATGTCCGGCACCACGGCGCCCGCGGCCGGCCCGCTGTGGCGGGGTTCGGCCGCGGCGTCGGCCCGCTCCGGCGCCTCGTCCGGCCGGGGGTGCGGGATCTGCCCGGCGAGGTCGGTGAGCGAGGCGCGCACGGCACGGGCCAGCGAGTGGCGGCGCACCTGGCCCTCGTCCTCGTGCAGCGACTGCTCCTTGGCGAAGCTGCGGAGCAGGTCGTGGAATCCGTAGTAGTCGGGGGCGGGACTGGTCACCAGGTGGGCGTCCAGCAGCCGGTCCAGCAGGCGTTCCGCGTCGTAGACGGGCAGGTCGAGCAGAGCGGCGACGGTGCGCAGCGAGGCGGCCGGGTACTCGAGCGGCGCGAGCAACCGGAAGGCCCGCGCGACCGCGGGTTCCAGCCCGCGATAGCTGAGCATCAGGCTGGCGCGCACATCGAGGTCCTCGGCGTGGAGTTCGTCCATCCGCCGGTGCCCGGCCAGCCGGTCGGCCAGATGTCGCACCGTCCAGGCCGGCCGGGACGCCAGCTTGGCACCGGCGATCCGCACCGCGAGCGGGAGCCGGCCGCAGCTGGCGACCACGTCGGCGACGGCCGCCTCGTCCGGTGCGACCCGGTCCCGGCCCGCGGTGGCCGCGAACAGGGCGGCGGCCTCGGGCGCACTCATCGGCGCCAGTTCCAGCCAGGTCGCACCGGCCAGGCCGGCCAGACTGGCCCGGCTGGTGACCAGGGCGGCGCTGGGACCGCCGCCGGGCAGCAGCGGCCGCAGCTGAGCGCTGTTCGCCGCGTTGTCCAGCACCAGGAGCACGGCGCGGTCGGCGAGCAGCGACCGGTACAGGGCCGACCGATCGGCCGGATCGTCGGGGATGGCCCGCCCCGGAATGCCCATCGACCGCAGCAGCGAGGTCAGCACGTCCGCCGGGTCCCGCGGCGCCGGGCCGGCGCCGTGCAGGTCGACGAACAGGGTGCCGTCACTGAAGACCCGCCGCAGCCGGTGGGCCGCGTGGGTGGCCAGGGAGGTCTTCCCCACCCCGGGGGCCCCGGACACGACGATCAGCCGGGTGGAGGCCTCCGCACTGGCCAGCAGGCCGGTGACGGCCGCCAGTTCGGTGGCACGCCCGGTGAAGTCCGGTATGTCGGCCGGCAGTTGGGCGGGTGTCGGCCAAGGTGGCCGGCGCGACCCGCTCGGCGGGGCGCTCACCGCGGCGACGTCCTGGCCGTCGGGGGCGCGGGTGTCGGCGGTGCCGGTGCTACCGGGGGCGCCGGGGGTGCTGTCGGAGGCGCCGCTGGTCGCGGCCGGCTCGGTTACGGCCTGCTCGGCCGGGGCAGGCCGCAGGTCGGCTCGGGCCGGTTCCGTTTCCGTCGCGGTTAACGAACCCGGGGTGGCCGCGGCGCGCAGCAGTCGCTGACGGTCCGCCGACTCCAGATTCAACGCGTCCGCCAACCGGCGCAGCGAGGACAGCCGGGGCAGCCGCCGCCCGGCCTCCAGCGTGCTGATCGCGTGGACCGACACCCCCGACCGCTCCGCGAGGGACTGCTGGGTCCACTCGGCCCGCAAGCGAAACCCGCGCAGCAGCGCACCCAGGCTCTCCGTCACGGCATCCCCCATCGTTCCGACCACTCCGCGGCCCGCGTAAGAACCTAGGCCATGGCTGCGACGGGACGCCATACGGACAACACATGAACGCCAAGGAGTGACAGATCAACGCCATTCCGCCGGACGACCCGCCCGTCAAGAATGGGTCCGGCGCCCGGAGCGGGCGCGTCGAGGTGTACGGGTGGTCAGCGCCGAGCACGGTGCGGTGCGGTGTGTCGCCACGGGGGTGGGCACGCCGAGCACTCAACCCGGGGGGAGAACCTTCCGGGCCGACTGCTCCCACGGCGGTGGGAGGAGCCGGCCCGGAAGCTGGAACAGGCCGCCCTCAGTCCCGCAGGTGGTCGATCTGGCGGATCTTGTTGGTCGCGTCCAGCGCGGCGACCTTGTAGGACTCGGCGAGGGTCGGATAGTTGAAGACCGCGTCGACCAGGTAGTCGACGGTGCCGCCGCAGCCCATCACGGCCTGGCCGATGTGGATCAGCTCGGTCGCGCCGGTGCCGAAGCAGTGCACCCCGAGCAGCTTGCGGTCCTCCGGGGAGACCAGCAGCTTCAGCATCCCGTGCGCGTCGCCGATGATCTGGCCCCGGGCCAGCTCACGGTAGCGGGCCACCCCGACCTCGAAGGGGACGCTGGCATCGGTCAGCTGGTCCTCGGTCCGGCCGACGTAGCTGATCTCCGGAATGGTGTAGATGCCGATCGGCTGCAGGTCGAGCATCGGGTGCACCGGCTCGCCGCAGGCGTGGTACGCCGCCGTCCGGCCCTGCTCCATCGCGGTGGCGGCCAGCGCCGGAAAGCCGATGACGTCGCCGACCGCGTAGATGTGCGGGACGACCGTCCGGTAGTGCTCGTCCACCGTGATCCGGCCGCGTCCGTCGGCGGACAGGCCCGCCTTCTGCAGGTCGAGTTCGTCGGTGAGGCCCTGGCGGCCGGCGGAGTACATCACCGCGTCGGCGGGGATCTTCTTGCCGCTCTCCAGGATCGTCAGCGTGCCGCGCGGGTGGCGCTCGACGGCGGCGACCTTCTCGCCGAAGCGGAAGGTGACGGCGAGGTCGCGGAGGTGGTACTTCAGCGCCTCGACCACCTCCAGGTCGCAGAAGTCCAGCATCCCCTCGCGCTGCTCCACAACAGTGACCTTGCTGCCCAGGGCGGCGAACATCGAGGCGTACTCGAGGCCGATCACCCCGGCCCCGACGATCACCATCGACCTGGGGACCTTCTCCAGGTTGATCACATTGTCGGAGTCCAGCACGGTGCGCTCGTCGAACTCCACCAGGTCCGGACGGGCCGGGCGGGTGCCGGTGGCGATCACGATGTGCTCCGCCGTCACCAGCCGGTCCTGGCCGGTGATGTCCCGTACCGCGACGGTGTGGTCGTCGGTGAACCGCCCGGTCCCGGCGAGCAGGGTGACCTGGTTGCGGGAGAGCTGGCTGCGGATGACGTCGACCTCGCGCCCCACCACGTGCTGGGTGCGGGCGGTCAGGTCGGCGACGGTGATCTCGTCCTTGAGCCGGTAGCTCTGGCCGTAGAGATCACGCTGCGTCAGGCCGGTCAGGTAGAGAACCGCCTCGCGCAGGGTCTTGGAGGGGATGGTGCCGGTATGGATGGATACGCCGCCGACCGTGTCAGGGCGGTCGATGACAGCGACCCGGCGGCCGAGCTTGGCCGCAGCGATCGCGGCCTTCTGGCCCCCCGGGCCGGATCCGATGACAAGCATGTCGAATTCGGGCACGGGGCGAGTCTGACAGCCGACCGGGCCCTGACGGAAGCGCGGGTTTTTCCTGGCTGGGTCTTGGGCGCCTGCGGGCCGGGCCCCGGGAGCCTGCGGGCTATGCCGCCGGGGGCTTGAGGACGATGGAGTAGGCCTTGTCCTCGGAGCGCTCGCGCAGCTTCCAGCCGTCCGGGGTGCGGACGAGTTCGTCCACGTACCAGAGGCCGCAGAGCAGCAGGCCCGCCTGGCCCTCCTCACCCGGCAGCGCCATCGGGTTCTGGCACATGGTGCGGGCCGTGGCGCGGTCGCCGTCCAGGACGACGGCGCTGTTGGCGATGAGGTGCTGGGTGGCCGAGAACATCGGCAGCACGGAAGCAAGGAAGGCGGTGACCTCCTCGACCGTGCCGCGCGGGCCGCCGAAGGCGGTGTAGTCGACCACGGCGTCGTCGGTGAAGAGCTCGGCGAACAGCTTCCACTCCCGGGTGTCCACGGCGTGGGCGTAGCGGACCAGCAGGTCCTGGATCTCGATCCGGTCCGACATCTCCTGCAGCGACAGCATGGCTACCCCTCATCTGATGCAGCGTCAGATATCAGTGTGGGGAGCGGGAAGAGAGAAGTGAAGAGACGGAGACCAGTTAGTTGACGACCAGTCAGGAGTGCTTCCGCAGGCCGTCCATCAGCAGGTCGAGCAGACGGCCGGCCTGGTCCCGCCGGGGCGGATCCCCCGCCGCCAGGGTGATGCCGCTGATCCCGGTGAGCACATCGTCCGCGGCCACGTCGGAGCGCACCGTCCCGGCCTCGGCGCCGGCCGTGAGCAGCGTGCCAACCGCCGCGAGCAGCTGGTCCCGGCTGCGGGCGAAGGGGTTGCCGCCGGAGGCGATGACCATCCGGAGGGCGTCGGCCATGCCGCGCTTGGTGGTCATGTAGTCGACGAAGCGGTCCATCCAGGCACGGAGCGCCCGGTCCGGGGCCTGATCGCGGAGCAGTTCGGCGGCGGCGTCGCAGAGCCGGCCGAGCTCGTTCCGGTAGCTGGCCTCGACCAGGGCCTCGCGGGTCGGGAAGTGCCGGTACAGCGTGCCGATGCCGACGCCGGCCTGCTTGGCGATGGCGTCCAGGGTGACGTCGGGGCCGTCCTGGGAGAACGCCTGGACGGCGGCGGCGAGCAGGAGCTCCCGGTTGCGCTGGGCGTCGGCGCGCAGCGGGCGGGGGGTGCTGGGACCGGTGGCCGGCACGGTCGCTCCTCAGGGGTGGTGGTTCCGGTTTGCAAAACGGAGGAAGCTCCACTTACAGTGGGCTCAGCGGAGGCTCCTCCGGTTCCCATCCTACCGGTCCCCCGTCCACCGCCCCCTGCCGCCGCGTCCCGACGCGTACTGACACCGTCTCGCCGCCTCCATCGGAAAGAGTCGACAGCCATGACTGCGCCCACCCGTCTGACCACTCCCTTCGGCTTCGAGTCCAGCGCCGCCGAGGTCATCGCCGGCATCGACCTCTCCGGCCGCCGTGCCGTCGTCACCGGCGGCGCCTCCGGCATCGGCGTGGAGACCGCCCGCGCGCTGGCCTCGGCCGGCGCCGAGGTGACCCTCGCCGTACGCGACACCGCCGCCGGGGACCGCACCGCCGACGACATAGCCGACTCCACCGGCGGCAAGCGGCCCCTGGTCGCCCCGCTGGACCTGGCCGACCAGGCGTCCGTCGCGGCCTTCACCGCCGGCTGGGACGGCCCGCTGCACCTGCTCGTCGACAACGCGGGGATGATGGCCTCCCCCGAGCTGCGCACCCCGCAGGGCTGGGAGCTGCAGTTCGCCACCAACCACCTCGGGCACTTCGCCCTCGCCACCGGACTGCACCGCTCGCTCGCCGCGGCCGGGGGCGCGCGGATCGTCTCGGTCAGCTCCAGCGCGCACCTGCGCTCCGGGATCGTCTTCGAGGACATCCACTTCCAGCAGCGCCCCTACGAGGCCTGGAGCGCCTACGGCCAGTCCAAGACCGCCAATGTGCTGTTCGCCGTCGAGGCGAGCAGGCGCTGGGCGGCCGACGGGATCACCGTCAACGCGCTGATGCCCGGCGCGATCATGACCAATCTGCAGCGCTATGTCGACCCGGCCGAGCTGGACCGGATGCGCGCGGCCAGCGGTGGCGGCGCTCCGCGGTGGAAGACGCCGGAGCAGGGCGCGGCCACCTCCGTGCTGCTCGCGGTCTCCCCGCTGCTGGACGGCGTCGGCGGGCGCTACTTCGAGGACTGCAACGAGGCCGAGCCGCACCAGGAGGGCACCCGCCACGGCGTCGCCGCGCACGCGCTGGACCCGGCTGCCGCCGAGCGGCTGTGGCAGGTCTCGCTGGACACGCTGGGGCTGTGAGGCCTTTTGAGGAGCTGTAGGACTGTAGGGCGGCGGGCTCAGAGCGCCTTGCGCGGCTCCCCGCGGTAGGTGCCGAAGGACCAGCGGTTGCCTTCGGGGTCACGGGCGGCGAAGTCCCGCGAGCCGTAGTCCGTGTCGTGCAGCTCGGTGGTGATCTCCGCTCCGGCGGCCCGGGCCCTGGCGATCAGCCGGTCCGGGTCGTCGGTGACCACATAGGCGCCGAAATGGCCGGGGCGCAGCGACCAGTCGTCCTCGGCGTCGTCCGGACGGGTCGAGCCCAGCATGATGCCGCCGCCCAGCGGCCAGGCCAGTTCGGCGTGGTCGATCCGGTCCGGCCCGCCGTACTGGGCGGTCACCTCAAAACCGAAGGCCCGCACCAGAAAGCTGATCAGCGCGGGGGCGTCGCTGCTGCGCAGGGTCGGCCAGACCTGGGGTGCGGGGGCGTTGTCATCCATCGGTACCACTGCTCCTCACCGAGCTTCCACGACCGTTTCACTACCCCTTCACCCCCAGTATCGCGCCGGGCGGCACCTCTGCGGTTGCCAACAACCTCGCGAACCACCCCTCCGAAGCGGCAGAATCAGTTGGATGGTCCTGCAAAGTGGGAGGCGGAACATCGTGCGCGGCAGTAACGATCATCTCCTGCAGGATCGCTGTCCGACTGTGGCGGAGGTGAGCCGGTCCGCCCGGATGCTCGCGGCGGCCCATCCGGACCGGTGCCGACTGCGCCGGATCGGCACCTCGCGGGAGGGACGGCCGCTGGAACTGCTGTCCGTCGGACGGCCGGGCGGCCCGGACGGCCCGGACGGGCGGAACGTCCTGGTCGTCGCCGTCCCGCACGCCAATGAGCCGCTCGGCGGCGCGACCGTGCTGGCCCTGGCCGAACACGCCCTCGCCGAACTCACCCGGCCGGCCCGCGCCAACGCCCTGACCACCCCCACCACCTGGAACTTCCTGCTCTGCCTCGACCCGGACGGGGCGCTGCGGCACGAGACCGGGCCGCGCCAGCGGCGCAGCCTCTACGACCACCACCGGCACTTCTTCCGCCCGGTCACCGACGAGCAGCCCGAGTGGGCCCCGTCGCTGCGCTCCCCCGGCGAGGCACTGCCGGAGACCCGCGCGCTCGCCGAACTCATCGACGAACTGCGGCCGTTCCTGCAGTTCTCGCTGCACGGCGCGGACGTGGACGGCAGCTGGATCCAGCTCACCCGAGACATCCCCGGCCTGGCCGCCCCCTTCGCCGCCTCCGCCGCCGACCTGGGCATCCCGGTAGCGGTGGGCACCTGCGACGCCATGTACTGGCCGAGCCCCGGGCCAGGCATCTATGTGATGCCGCCGCCCGGCGTCCCGGAGAGCTTCGCCAGCCAGTCGGAGACCGCGGCCGACTCGACCTGGTACTACCCGCACCTCTACGGGGGCGTCACCGCGATCGTGGAGGTCCCGATGTGGGGCAGCCCGCTGATGAGCGATCAGTCCCTGCACCCGGCGGCCTGGACCGCCCTGCACGGGAGCGCCAACGCGCTGCGCCGCAGCGGGGTCCAGCTGGCCCGGCTGCTGGAGCGCGGACGCCCGTACTTCTCCCCGGCCGCGGTCGGGGAGAAGGGCGAGGGGCCGCTGCTGCGCGCCGCCGAGCGCGCGGTGCAGGTCTGCCCCGGACTGGCCGACGACTGGGATCCGGCGCTGCGACATCCCGGCGTTCCGCCGACGCTGCTGACCTGTGCCCGGGTCTCCTCGCTGGACGCCCTGGCACACCGCATCCCGCTGCGCGCGACCGCGATGCTGCTGCAGTTGCTGGACGGCGCCACGGACCCGCGGGCGATCCGGCTGCACGCCGAGCTGGACGCGATGCTGCTGCTGCGCAGCATCGCCTATGTGAACGAGCTGCGGGCGGCCTGGATCCCGATCGCCCGCCAGGTGGCCCACCAGGCCCGTACCGCCCTCGCCACCTACCACTGCCTGCTGGCGCAGGAGCAGGGGCGGCAGCCGCGGCAGGAGCAGGTGCGGGGGCGGGGGCGGGAGCCCGGGCAGGCGCAGGCGCTTCCGCCGCAGGCGCTCGGGCCGCGGCCGGAGGTGGTCGCGGTGCCGGGCCCGAGCGTCGCGCCGATCCTGGGCGCGGTGCCGGGCGTCGGCGCGACGCCGAGCCTGAGTCCGAGCCTGAGCGCCGCACCGGCCCTGGCGCCGCGCCGGGCCTGAGCACGGCGGCCTGAGCGCCGGGGCGGCCCTGAGCGCCGGGGCGGCCCTGAGCGCCGGGGCGGGCCTGAGCGCCGGGGCGGGCCTGGGCTCGGCAGCCGGCCCAGGCACCGCGCCGCACCGCGCCTCAGCGGAGGACTGTGTCCAGGAAGGCGCTGCTGAACACCCGGCTCGGGTCCAGCGCGTTGAGGGTGGCCACCGCCGCGTCCCAGCCGTCCCCCGCCGCCTGGCCGGCCCGGTAGGAGGCGGGGATGTCACCGGCGATGACAGCGCTGTCGGTCCAGGCCCCGGCCGGGGTGTTGGCCCACTCCTTGGACCACTCGGCGTGCACCTGCCCGTAGGAGCCGGTGAAGTTGCCCCGGATCCAGGCCTCCATCTCGCCGCAGAACTGGTGCGCGTAGGGGGTGACCGGGATCGTCGTCATGTCGAACCAGACCGCGGTGTCCCACTCCGGGTGGTCAGGGCGCGGCCGCAGCGGGGACAGCTGCGCCCCCAGCGCGCCGGGGACTCCGCAGTCAGCGGTGTTGTCAAGGCCGGTGACTCGGATCTCGATCGGTCCGTTCATCGGATACCGGCCCTGCGCCTGGTAGGCGGAGATCTTGCCGCTGTAGGCGGCGAAGAACTCGCTGACGACCCGCTGCACATTGGCCCGGCTGGTGATGACGTTCCAGCAGGTCGAAGTGATCCGCAGGGTCGTCGGCCGGACGTACGCCAGCATGTCGGCGGACCAGCCCCAGAGGTCCCAGCTGCCGGTGGCGATCAGCCCGGCGCTGATGGCGTCCATCTGCGCGGCGGTGAAGGTCGGGGTGATCGAGGCGGTGCCGCCGATGATCTCCGAGAGCAGGTCGGAGATGTTCTTGGGCACGATGTCATTGAAGGGGTAGTTGTACGGGCTGCTGACGGCCCTGCTGGTCCAGGGCTTGCTGGGGGTGGGTGTGAACACCCGCAGCCAGGGCGAGCTGGTGAACGGGAACCAGATGCAGACCACCCGTCCGGAGCCGCTGACATAGCTCGCCAGCGACTGCGAGCCGGCGCTCGCGGGCGGGGCGAAGAGGTTGGCCGCGCTGACGTTGAACCAGCTCTGGCAGCGCAGCCGCTGGTCGGCGCCGACCCGCAGCACCACCTCGGTGACGAAGGCCCGGCCGACATTGGTGATCAGGGCCTGGATCTGCGGGTCGGTGCGCTGGAAGGTGCGCAGCAGGTAGCTGCTGGACGCGGCGTCCCAGACCACGGCGGTCAGGCTGACCACCAGGTTGCCGACCGAGCCGTAGCCGTGGCCCGGCAACGGGGTCTCGTGCGCGGCGGGGACGCCGGTGCCCCGGCCGCCGGTGGCGAGCACGCCGCCGAGGGTGGCCGAGCCCATCACCGGGAAGGCGGTCAGGCCGTAGCCGGCCCCCTTGAGGGTGGCCAGCAGCGAGTCCATGGTGACGCCGGGCTGCGCGGTGACCGAGGCGGGCGTCCCGGAGTGGACGGTAACGGCGGTGAGGTGCTGGGTGCAGTCGACCAGGACGGTGTTGGCGGCCGGGGTGCCCGGGTCGACCACCACTGGTGACCAGCTGTAGCCGCCGCCCAGCGGGCGCAGCCGCCAGCCCTGGGCGTGGGCCCAGTTGGCGAGGGTGACCACGTCCTGGGGGGTGGCCGGGACGCAGCTCCACAGGCCGTTGACGGTCACCTCCTCGGACCAGTTCTGGAAGGTCTGCTGGTAGAGGCTGATGCCGGCCGGGAAGGCCGGTGGCGCGGCGATGGTGGTGGCGGCGCTCGCGGCCGGGATCCGGCCGAGCGGCGTCCACTGCACCGCCCCGAGGGCGAGCGCCCCGACCGCGCCGCCGAGGACCGCGCGGCGGGTGGGGTGGCTGTCGGAGCGGTTGGCGGTCGGGCTGGTCGAATCCATGGCACGGTCCTCCGGACCTCGGAACTGACGGAACGTCAGATGCCAAGCTGGGACCTTGACACAGAGAAGTCAATGCACGCGCGCGGGCGCTGTCGCGGGTGCGGACCAGACCCGCCGCTTGGGCAGCGGACGCCCGTACGAGCCGATCCTGCTGGTGTTCAGCCCCAGCCCGACCAGAGCCTCGGCCAGCCGGACCGCCGCCCCGACCCCGTCCACCACCGGCATCCCGGTCCGCGCCGCGATCTCGCCGCGCCAGCGGGTCATCCCGGCGCAGCCCAGCACCAGCACCTCGGCGTCGGCCGCCCTGGCCCGTACCGCCGCCGCGCCGACCGCGGCCAGGGTGCGCCGCTCGTCGTCCAGCTCCAGCACGCCCAGGCCGGTGCCGACCACGGCGGCGCAGTGGGCGCCGACGCCGGCGGTGTGCAGGCTGTCCTCGATCTGGCCGCGGGTGCGGTCAAGGGTGGTGACAACGGCGTAGCGGCGGCCCAGCAGACAGGCGAGATGGGCGGCGGCCTCGGTGATGTCGACCACCGGGACGTCCAGCAGCTCCCGCGCGCCCTCGCGGCCGTGCTCGCCGAACCCTGCCATCACCACGGCGTGGAACGGTTCGCCGCCCGCCGCGCCGGCGCGTTCCGCCTCGCCCCTGAGCAGGTCGAGCACGGCGGCGGCGGAGAGGTAGCTGTCCAGCCAGCCCTCGGCCGACTCGGGGCCCCAGCTCGGCGTCAGACCGTGGATCAGGGTGCCCGGAGAAGCAGCGCTCCGGGCACCCTGGCAGATCTCCTCGGTCATCGCCTCGGTGGTGTTGCAGTTGGTGACCAGGATCCGCATCGGTTCAGCTGACCTCGGCCTCGGCGGCGAGTGCTGCGGTGTTCGCAGCCGGGTCGGGGTTGGCGGCCGGGGCCTGGGCCGGGTTCGACCCGCCGCCGGCCACCAGCCGGTAGAGCAGCGCCGAGCTCGCCGTGCCGATGAACCAGGAGTACGGCGCGACCTGCGAGAACGCCGGGACCAGGGCGATCACCGCACTGATCGCGGCAGTCGGCGCGAACACCGCGACGGCCTTGGGGTTGAAGCCCCGCTTGTAGTAGTACGGGGAGGTCTCGTCCGCGGTGAACAGCTTGGCGACGTCGATCACACCCCGCTTGACCAGGTAGTAGTCCACGATGATGATCCCGAACAGCGGGCCGAGGAAGGCGCCCAGGCCACCCAGGAAGTAGTTCACCACGGTCGGGTTGGAGAAGAGGTTCCACGGCAGCACCACCAGCGCGGCCACGGTGCTGATCATGCCGCCGCGCTTGAAGTTGATCCGCTTGGGCCAGACATTGGCCAGGTCGTAGGCGGGCGAGACGAAGTTGGCGACGATGTTGACGCCCATGGTGGCGATCGCGAAGGTCAGCGCGCCGATCACCAGCACCGCGGTGTTGCCGACCTTGGCGATCAGCTCGGCCGGGTCGGTGATGGCGTGCCCGAAGACCTTGAGGCTGCCCGCCGTGACCACCACCGACAGCAGCGCGAAGGCGGTGGAGTTGACCGGCAGGCCCCAGAAGTTGCCGCGCTTGACGGTCTTCCGGTCCGGCGCGAAGCGGGAGAAGTCGCAGAAGTTGAGCATCAGCGTGCCGTAGGTCGACAGGATCAGACCGACCGCCCCGAACCACTGCCGCACCTGCTCGCCGGTGGAGACGTGCTTCAGCGAGCTGGTGAGCGGGATGCTCCAGTGCGCCTTGCTGAGGATCCAGATCGCCAGGGCGAGCATCACCAGCCAGATCGCCGGGCCGCAGAAGTCCTGGAACTTGCGGACCGACTCCATGCCGCGGCTGATGATCAGCGCCTGGGCCACCCAGAGCACCAGGAAGGACACCCAGCCGAGGGCGTCCAGGCCGAGGAAGCTGTGGTGGGTCCAGGAGGTGAGGCTGGGCGCGGCGGTGAGCAGCAGCACGTCCACCGCGACCGAGGCCAGATAAGTCTGGATGCCGTACCACATCACCGCGATCACGGCCCGGATCAGCGCGGGGATGTTGGCGCCCCAGACGCCGAAGCTGATCCTGGCGACCACCGGGAACGGGACCCCGGTGGTCTGCCCGATCCGGCCCATCAGGTTCATCCCGAAGTAGATGATCACGAAGCCGAGCAGCAGCGAACTGAAGATCTGCCAGGCGCTCATGCCGAGGACCAGCAGCCCGGCGGCGAAGGTGTAGTTGCCCAGGTTGTGGACGTCGGACATCCACATCGCGAAGAGGTCGAAGACCTTCCAGTTGCGGTCCTTCGCGGGGGCGAGGTCCTCGTTGTGGAGCCGGGGGTCAGGGTTGTCGAGTGCTGGTCTCTCGGGCACTTCGGTACTGGACGTAACGGTCACGATCGCCTCCATGCTGGGCGGTGCTTGGTATACCAAAGCTGTTCCTCCGAGAATGGGACCGCGACCGCGGACCGGGCAACGCCCCTTGTGTTACGTCCTTGTTCGCCCGGTGAATTGTGGGTTACGGCCGGCGGTCGGTCAGCACGGCCGGTGGTCGGTCGGCGCCGCTAGGCTTGGGGCCGGGACGATCACCAGCACTCGGGAGCAGGCCGTGGCAACCGCAGCAGACGCGCAGCAGCCGCTGGCCGCCGTGCGCGAACGGGTACAGGCCGAGCTGCGGGAACGCATCGTCAGCGGGCAACTGCCGCCGGGCAGCCGGTTGGTGGAACGCGAGCTGGCCGAGGCCATGGGCGTCTCCCGGGTCCCGGTGCGCGAGGCCATCCGCACCCTGACCGCCGAGGGCTTCGTGGTCGCGCTCTCCCCGCGCCGGGTCGTGGTCAGAGGGCTGACCTCCAAGGACGTGGACGAGCTGTTCGAGCTGCGCGAGGCGCTGGAGGTGTTCGCGGCCGGACTGGCAGCGCAGCGGGCCACCCCGGCCGAGCTGCGCGCGCTGGAGGACCTGCTGGACCGGGCCGCGCTGGCCACCGGGAAGCGGGTGGCCGAGGACATCACCGAGCTCAACACCCGGTTCCATGAGCGGATCCTGGCGATGGCGGACAACAACCTGCTGGCCGCGGCGCTGGAACCGCTGGAGGGCAGGCTGCGCCGGCTCACCCGGCAGAACGAGCACTGGGACCAGTTGCTGGGCGAGCACCGCCAACTGCTGGCCGCCATCGCCTCCGGCGACCCGGACCGGGCCCGGGCCTGCGCCCTGGAGCACGTCCGGGTGAACCGGCTGGTGACCCGGGAACTGCTCTTCGGCGCGGAGCAGGCGGAGCAGTAGGAGCCGGTACGCCAGGGGCTTCTTGGGCTTGTGCTTGTGCTATTCGGAACTGAGCGTGATCCTGATCGCCACGGTGCCGGTGTCGCCGCGGCGGAGCTTGCTGCCGAACAGGGTGAGTCGGCCGATCAGGCCGTACTTCTGCTTGAGCAGGTCGCGGTAGCGGCCGGTCTGGTCGGCGGGGAGGATCTCGGCCAGACCGGGGACGTCGTCCCCCTTGCGGTTGCCGCGCACATCGCAGGGGGCGAGCAGGACCTCGCCGCGGTTGCGGATGCGCTTGACCTTGCCGGAGTCGGCGACGGTCCAGATCCCCAGGGCGTCGCCGTCGCGAACCGCCCAGACCGGGGTGGGGACGGTGCGACCGTCCTTGCGGTAGGTGGTGACCAGCAGGTACTTGCCGGAGCCGAGGAGGTCCAGGGCGGAGGAGGAGGCCATAGCAGACAGCCTATGCCCGGCACGGGCCGTCCTGGGCCGTCCTCGGGCCAGCAGGCCGCAAGCCTTGTGGGAGCGCTCTCAGATGGACCACGATCAACCCATGCACCCGACCCGCCACCGCCCCTTCGTCCGCCCCTACCGGCCCGAGGACCGCGCCGCGCTGGACGACATCTGCGTCCGCACCGCCCACGAGGGCGGCGACTCCCGAGAGGTCTACCCGGACCCGCAGCTGATCCCGAGCATCTTCGCCGCCCCGTACGCGGTGCTCGAACCCGACCTCACCTTTGTCGTCGACGACGGGGAACGGGCCGTCGGCTATGTGCTGGGGACGGCCGACACCGAGGCCTTCGTCGCGCGGTTCCGGACCGAATGGCTGCCGACGGTGACCGACCGCTTCCCGCCGCCGGCCGGCGAGCCGTCCACGCCCACCGAGATGATGATCCGACTGCTGCACTGGCCGGAGCGGATGATCGTCCCTCAACTGGCCGGCTACCCGGCCCATCTGCACATCGACCTGCTGCCCGAGCACCAGCGCTCCGGCCACGGGCGCGCGCTGATGGACGCCTTTCTCGCCGCGCTGCACGCCAAGGGCGTGCCCGCGGTCTACCTCGCCATGGTCAGCACCAACACCAACGCGCGGGCCTTCTACGACCGGCTGGGCTTCCACGAGATCGACGTGCCCTACCCCGGGCCGGTGACCTACCTGGGCAGGTCGACCGAGCCGAACGTGCTGACGGTGCCGGCCGAGCCGACGGTGGCGACCGACCCGACCGAGCCCGGGTACTCCAGTTCGTTGCAGTAGGGCAGTGCGTCGACCGGGCAGTCCGTCAGGAAGCGGCCGAGCAGGTCGGTGAACTCCTCGATCCGCTCCATGTGCACCAGGTGGTCCGCGTCGCGGACGGTGGTGAACGCCGCGCCGGGCAGCAGCCCGGCGAGGTGGCGGCCCATCGCGGGCGGGGTCAGCGAGTCGTGCTCGCCGGTGAACACCAGCACCGGGACCGGCGGCACGGGCTCGGGGCGGTACCACTCGTGGCGCATCAGCCGGCGGTTGTGGTCGGCCACGGCCATCCCGAACTGACGCGGCGTCTGCTCCATGAACTGGCGGTGGATCAGCCGCCCGATCGCGGCGTGGCGGCGGATGGAGCCGGTGCCCGGCGGGGCCATGAAGCGGAGCACCAGCTCCTCCGCCATCGCCGCGTACCGGCCCTCGTCGAGCATCCCCAGCCAGCGGTTCGCGGCCTGCTCGTACTCGGGCGGGACGAAGGTGGTCATTCCGACCAGGATCAGCCGCTCCACCGCGTCCGGGTAGTGCTGGGCGAAGCGCAGCGCGATCGCCCCGCCGAAGCAGCCGCCGAAGAGGTTGACCTCGCCCAGGCCGAGCGAGTCCACCATGTGCCGGGTGGCGGCGGCCAGGAAGTCCATGCCGTACTTCTCCGGAAGCGGGTCGGCCTCGCCGTAGCCGGGGAGGTCGACCGTGACCACGTCGCAGAGCGGCAGCAGCGCGGTCTCGTGCCGGGCCCAGGAGAACCGGTCCTGGGAGGACCCGCCCAGGATGACCAGCGGCGCGGTCACCCCGGCGCCCTGCCGGGCGACGCGCGCCACGTACTCGAAGCCGTCGAAGGTGAGCCGGTGCTCGCTCACCACAACCGCGGGCGCGTCAAGCAGCAGCGGCGCCACTGAGGTTGTGTCGATTGACATGCGTGGCTCCCCACGATCGCGGACATCGAATCCGAAGATCTATCACTGGGGACGGGGGGTTGCTCCGCAATGTCACTCAAACGTGGTCGTTTCGCGGACCGTTGTCGAAGCCCTTTTCGAATGCCTCGGCGCGGGCTCGCTGGGGGCCTCGCCGCCGGCTCTCGCTCAAGAGAGCAGCTCCCGCAGGCGGCGGGCCTGCCGCAGCACGGTGCCCGGCGGATTCCGAGGACTCCGTCCGTCGTCGAGGGAGGCGAAGGAGTCGAAGCAGAGGAGGAACAGCCAGACCAGGGCGAGCAATCTGCGGCACTCACGCAGCCGAACGGATTCCGCCGTGGTCAGATCGAACTGGTTCAGGAAGGTGTCGACGTCAAAGGGCTGGTCCACCCAACCGGCCACATGTTCGGTGATCTCTGCCAGTTCGAAGGCGCGGTCGCTGAGGCCGGAGTCCTCGAAGTCGACGACCCGCACCCGGGCGCCGTCCCAGAGGTAGTTGGCGAGGTTGCCGTCCCCTGGCCCGAAGACCGGGGGAACGTCCAGTTGTCCGGCCCTGCCCATGTCCGAGCGGGCCAACCAGGCCAGGCCGAAGTCCATGGCCCCGGCCACCTCGCCGTCGACCCGAGAGCGAGCCCGCGGCACCCAGGACCGGATGTGGGCGACAAGTTCCTGATGCCGACCGGGTCTGGGTGGAACCGTGGCCAGAATCTCCCGCGGCACCGCGATATGGAGTTCGCCCACCGCCGCGGCCAGGGCCCTGATCTGCTGCTCGGTCAGCGACTGCCCACGCAGCGGCTCACCGGCCAGCCGGGACATCACCACAACCGGCTCCACGGCAGCGAGGTCCACCCGCAGCGGCTCGGGAGCCAGCCCCGCCGCATACGTGCCGAGCAACGTCAGCGCCCGCCACTCCCGCTCGCACTTCTCACGATTCCCAGACCCAAACCGCTTGCTCACACTGCGGGGCCCCAGCTCCACCGCGTGAGTGCTCCAGTGAAGAGAGGTCATGGGACAAGATCCTGCAGCTCTTCCGCTTCCAAGGCTGTGAGGGAAATCGCAGTGCGGTGATCGAACCCGCGTGTCACAGTCATGATTCACAGCATCGGGCAGTACGGGGCGGGGACAATATGCGCAGGTCAGAGACCATTTCGCGGCGGTGGACGCTACTTCTGGCGACCGCGGTCGTCGCCCTCACGGCGGCGGGATGCAGCAGCGACGGCGCAGCCAAGCCGACGGGATTCGTCGTGACGATCACCGACTCGACTCCCTGGGACGTCCAGATCCGCGACTGCGGCGGCTGCGGCGTAGAGGGCGACCGCATCGAAGGCAGCCCGGACGGCGGCTCCGGCGGAACTCAGACCGGTTGGCAGGAGACCCGCTCCGGTACGTTGACCTACTCCTTCGTCGTCCACGGCGCCACCATCACCTGCCCGCCGACGCCGGGCCGGTCCATGGACGGCTACATCGGCTTGCTGACCTCGGTCGACTACACGATCAACAAGGCCGGCACCTGCACCATGGCCCCCGGCTACTCGTCGATTTCCAACTGAGCCCGGAACAGGGGTGCCCGCGGCCGTGGCGGATGAGAGCATCGACGGATGACCACCATCACCGTGGTGCTGGGTGACATCACCAGCGAGAGCACCGACGCCGTCGTCACGGCAGCCAATGAGTCCCTGATGGGCGGCGGAGGTGTGGACGGCGCCGTCCACCGCGCGGCCGGGCCGCGACTGGCCAGGGCCGGAGCCGCGATCGGCCCGTGCGCGACCGGCGACGCGATGGCGACACCCGCGTTCGACCTCGGCCCGCCGATCGCCCATGTGATCCACGCCGTCGGCCCGGTCTGGGAGGGCGGCGACCAGGGTGAACCCGAACTCCTCGCCTCCTGCTACCGCCGCAGCCTCGAGGTCGCCGACGGACTCGGCGCCAGATCCGTCGCCTTCCCCGCCATCTCGACCGGCGTCTACGGCTACCCGCCGGACCAAGCCGCCCGCATCGCGGTCCACACCCTGCGCACCGCCGCGACCGCCGTGGAGGCGGTACGGCTCGTCGCCTTCGACGAGGAGTCGTACGACCTCCTGCGTCGGGAGCTGGAGCGGTAGTGCCGGCCTCGGAGACTCCCGGGGTGGCGACGGACGAGGACGGCGCGAAGGTCGTCGCGTGGTACGGCGCGGGCTATGCCGAGGCGGAGCGGCTGACCGTGGCTGGGGTACGGGCCGGATGCAGCACAGAACTCGGGGACGCGCGCCGGCTCACCGCGGCTGACAGCTCGTTTGTGGGGCCTGGTGAAGGCGGTGGAGCAGAGGGCCGGGCAGCCACTGGCGGACGACGACCCGGTCCTGCTGTCGGCCCTGGCGGCGGCCCGCCTTGCGGACGCCCATCCGGCGCTGCTGGCGGCAGCTTCGCACCTCCTGGCCGTGGCACGGACTGCAGCCTAGGAGCGTGGGTCAGTAACGCCATCCCGATCCTCCGTCAGGCGAGTTCGCCTCGCCCGTAGGGCCGACCCGTGAGCCGAGCTCAGGTGTCGTACGGGTCGAACTCCACCGGCAGCACCGTGTCCGCCTCGGCGTTGAAGCGACTGAGCGCCGTCGGGTCGAGGAAGGCGGTCAGCGCCCCGCAGTCGCGGCAGATCCGGCCGTACGCCGCCTGGTACTCGGGCCGGGGCTTGAACACGCCCGGCCGCCGGAACCGCAGCGTCAGGCTGTGCATCGCCCCCAGCCGCGCCTCGTTGTCCGTCCGCAGCTCACCCAGCGGCCCGAGCCGCTCCGAACCGCACGTTCCGCAGCAGATCTCCCCCATGGCGGGGATCATAGCGGGAGCGGTGCGGCCAGTGCGGTGACTGGCGAAAGATCAGGAAATGCAGGCGGGTTGCCCGCTGCTGGAACACGCTCCCAGAAGGCCGAATCATGCGGATCGACGCGTCATACCGGCGGCGTCGGGTTCGATGCCCCAGGTGAAGATCGTGCGGGGACGGATGCGGATCAGTTCGGCGCCGACGTGTTCGCTGCCGCGGTCCTGGCCGGTCAAGGCCTCGGCCCGGCCGCGGATCTCGATGCCGCGCACCTTCCAGGGGTCGACCGAGGTGAGGTCGTCGATGATGAAGGCGACCTCGCCGGTCTTGGCGACGTTCCGGAACTTGCGGCTGGCACCCAGGTTCCAGCCGTCGATGTCGATCGTTCCGATGTCGGTGTTCGCGTGGTAGCAGACCGCGTTGTTCTGCAAGGTTCCGTCGCCTGCGAGGGTCGCGAGGCGGCCCAGCCGCTGAGTCCGGAAATAGGCCAGTTCGGCGTCGGTGAAGTTCATGGCCCCAAGTTAGAACCTCAAGTCAACTTGAGGTCAAGCACCGGAGCATGGGACGATTCCGTGCATGGTCATCACGGTCGCCGAACTCACCGTAGGAGAACTCGCAGCCCGCAGTGGCGTCGCGGTGTCCGCCCTGCACTTCTACGAGGCCAAAGGGCTGATCTCCAGCCGCCGGACGGCCGGCAACCAGCGCCGGTACCGGCGTGATGCGCTGCGAAGGGTGGCGTTCGTCAGGGTTTCGCAGAACCTGGGCATCCCGCTCGCCGAGATCGGTGCGGCGCTCGCCTCACTGCCCCAGGAACGCACCCCCACCAAAGCGGACTGGGCGCGCCTGTCGGCAACGTGGCGCGAACGACTGAATACCCAGATCGAGCAACTCCAGCGGTTGCGCGACAACCTCGACGGCTGCATCGGCTGCGGCTGCCTGTCACTGCGGACCTGCCGCCTGTCGAACCCCGGCGACGAACTCGGCCGCGACGGCCCCGGCCCCCGCCGTCTGCTGGGCGAGGTATGCCAAGGCGCGCGATGCCCGGACGAGGGGCCCGTCCAGACCGCCGACGACTGACCGCGTTCCGGGGCAGCCAGGACGCGGGCCAGGGCCGGGCCGTGGACGCCCCTGGCGCGGAAGTTCTCCAAGTGCAGCAGGGACACCACCAGCGCGATTGGCCGCTGGCCGCCCCCGCGGTGGCGGCCGGCGCAGTGGCGGCCGCCGCGCTGTCGGTGGGCGCTGGCAGGATGCGGGGATGGATACCGCAGCCGACGCCGCCGCTCCCCTGCCCGTTCTGCTCAGCACCGAGGACGGGGTGGTCCTCAGCCGTCCGACCGCGACCGTCCTCGCTGCCGTACTCGCCCGGGTGGGCACGGACGGTGACCGCTACGTCATCGTCGAGCGGGACTGCGAGCCGCGCCAGGACGAGGTGTTCCTGCAGGCCTGGCGGCGGGACGACGGGGTGTACGAGGTGGAGCACCGGGCGGGCGGGCCCGAGCGGCAGTTCGGGGCGGAGTCGGAGGGCCCGGGGCAGGTCACCGAGCTGTTCCTGGACTGGATCAGGGACGGGGCGGCCTGGGGCGGCGCCGTGGCCTGGACCCGGCTGGACCTCACTTCGACCCCCACGCTGGACCAGGAGGCCCGCGCCGAGGCCGAGGAGTTCGCCCAGTCGCTGATCCGCTGCGGCTTCGACGGGTACTGGGACGTGGCGCGGGCGGTGCAGGAGCACTTCGATCCGGCGGAGCACGAGGTCAGTCTGGAGCAGGCCTGCCGCATCGTCGTCGGGCCGTGGCGGGAACGCGAGCGGGAGCAGCAGTCCTGGCCCGCCGTCACCGACCCGGACCGGCTGGCGGAGGCCTTCACCGCGCTGGAGGCGCGGGGCGTCACCGCGCGGATGAACTTCGCCTGCTGCGGCACCTGCGGGCGCGGCGAGATCGGGGCGGAGGCGGCCGAGGGCGCACGGGGCTTTGTCTTCTTCCACCAGCAGGCCACCGAGGGTGCGGCCAACGGCGGGGCGCTGTGGCTCGCCTACGGCCACTTCACCGATTCCACCGCGGCCGTTCCCGCCACCACCGCCGAGATCGGCGCCGAGGTGGTGGCCGAGCTGACCGCGGCCGGGCTGCGGGTGGAGTGGGACGGCTCGCCGGACAGCGCGCTCAAGGTGACCTCACTGGAGTGGCTGAAGCGACTGCCGGTGTAGCTGGGAACAAGGGCAGGCCAGTCAGACGGGTTGGTTCCGGAACCGGTCGGAATATCCGATATTCCTTGCACCTACCCTCCGCGCCCGGTAAGACTGTGACGCACCGTGACCAATTCATGATCCAGACCACGGGGGGACCCACGTGGTCGCTACGGCCGTCGCACCACCGCCACCACCGCATCACCGACCCGCCGCCGTGGACCGCCGCCGCCTCCGTCTTCCCAGCACGGTCAGACGCTCTACCCAGCACGGGCTGATCCTGGCCGCCGTCTCGCTGACCGTCCTGCTCTCCGCAGCGGTGCTGGCCGCGCTCACCGCGCTGGCCGGCACCTCCGTCGACCGCGGGGCCGCCCAGCGGCTGTCCGCGACGGCCGGCGCCCAGGTGCTGGTGACCGCGAACTTCCAGGCCGACGGAATGGCCGCCGCCGACCGGGACGTACGGGCCGCCACCGGCCGGGTCTTCGGGGACGTGCCGCAGCGGACCTACCTCGGGCTGCTGGACACCTCGCCGGTCTCGGTAACCGGCATCGACGGTGGCAGCAACGGCAGCGGCACCACCGCGGCCGGCCCCGGCGGCAGTACTCTGCACCCGGTCGCGGTGCAGGACGCGGCCGAGTTCGGCCGACTGGTGGCCGGCCACTGGCCCGCCGGGGTCGGCGACGCCACCGCCGCCGCGTTCACCTCGCTGCCCGACGTCCGGGTCGCCACCGGATCCACCGCCGCCGTGGACGCCGCCGTACCGCAGCAGTTGGCCCAGCGGCTGGGCCTGAAGCCAGGATCGACCCTCCACCTGCAGGACGCCTTCAGCCGCACCATGACGCTGCGGATCGCCGCTGTCTACCAGCAGCGCGGCGCGGCCGGATTCTGGCCCGGCATGGCCGGAGACCTGTCCGGCACCGACAGCAGCACCCAGAACCTGCTGCTGGTCTCCCCCGCCGCGCTGAACGGCAGCGCCGTGCTGAACGGGCAGTTGACCGCGCACTGGGGGGTCCAGCCCGACTTCGCCCACCTCGATTCGAGCAGCCTCGGCGGGCTGCACGACCGGGTCCGGGCCTTCTCCGGCAGCCAGACCAGCCTCTCCGTGTTCCGGGGGACGCAGCCGCCGCTCAGCAATCTGACCGTCTTCTCCGCTCTGCCGCAGGCCATCGACGCCCTGGCCGTGCCGACCGTGGTGGCCCGCTCCGCGCTCTATCTGCCGACCGCGCTGCTGGCCGCGTTGGCACTGACCGCACTGGTGTTGACGGCTCGTCAGCTGACCCTGCACCGGCGCAGCGAACTGGCGCTGCAGCAGGCCCGAGGGGCCGGCACGGCGCGGCTGCTGCGGGGCGCCGCCGCCGAGTGGGCCGTCACCGGCATTCCCGCCGCCGTCGCCGCGCCGTTCCTGGCCGGGTTGCTGCAGCCCGGCACGCTCGGTCCGGCCGCCTGGGCGGCGGTCGGGCTGACCCTGCTGGTGCACGGCGCGTCCGTGCTGCTGCCGGTGCTGCCGCCGCTGCGGCTGCGGGTGGCCCGGGGCGCGCGGGCCGCGGCCGCGCAGCGGATGGGCGCCGACCTGGCGCTGCTGGTGGTCGCCGTGCTCGGCTACCTGGAACTGGACCGGCACCGCTCGGTGGTGGCCGGCTCCGACGCGGGCGGCGGGCTGTCGGTGGACCCGGTGCTGGTGCTGGTCCCGGTGCTGGCGAGCGGGGCCGCGGCGCTGCTGCTGCTCCGGCTGCTGCCGCTGACGTCCCGGCTGCTGGACGGCTTCGGCCGCCGTAGCGGTGGCCTGGTGCTGCCGCTGGCGGGGTGGCAGTTGAGCCGGCGCTCGGCCCGCAACGCCGGTCCTGTGGTGCTGATGTGCCTGGCCGTGTCGGTCGGCGCGCTCGCGACCACCGCGCTGGCCTGCCTGGACGGCCTCGCCGCCGACCAGGCTGCGTTCAGCGTCGGCGCGGACGTCCGGATCGACCCGTCCGGCGACGGCACCTACCCGGCCACCGTGCTGCGTGCTGCTTATGCCGCGCTGCCGGGGGTGACCGCGGTGACGCCGGTGACCGAGACCACGGCGAACGTTCCCGGCGGGGTGACCGTGAGCCTGGTCGGCACCATCGCCGGGGCCGCGCCCGACACCCGCTCCCCGGCTGTCTTCGGCACCGCCCTGCCGGGACAGCCGACCGCGCCGCCGCAAGCTCCGACCGCGCTGCTGCTGGACGAGACGCTGCGCAGTGGCGGCAACACCGCCGCGCCGCGCCTGGAAGTGACCTTGCAGGACGCCTCGGGACTGGCCAGCACGGTGTCGGGCGTACTGCCGCCCGCGGACGGGGCCAGGCACACCGTGGCGGTCCCGCTGGACGTGCCGCTGAGCGGCGGCCACCCCCGCGCCTACCCGTTGACGGTGACCGCGATCACCCTGTTCCCGCAGCCCAATGTGCATCCGGCGCTGCTGGACCTCGACCTGCACCGGATCGGCTCGCGCACCGGCGCCGCCGACAGGTGGGCCGCGCAGCTGCCGTCGGGCCAGGCCTGGGCCGACCGCACCGACGGCGCGGCGGACGCCACGGCGGGGGCCTGCAAGGGCAATGTCTCCGGGAACTACAACTACGGGATGCCGGGCGTGTGCACGATTGCGGCGGGCGGCCCCGACCTGCTTCGGGTGGGCATCAGCACCGGATTCCGGGGCACTCCGGCGGGGGCGGGCGAGTTCCCCGGCATGGATGTCGTCGACACCCAGCCCAACAGCCAGCTGCGCCTGGTCGCGACCCCGTCCGCGAAGCCGGCCCCGCTCCCGGTCCGGGCCGATGCCCTCGCCCTGAAGGACAGCCACCTCGCCGTGGGCAGTCTCACCACCCTGGACCTCGGCACCGGCAGCGGGGTCCCCGCCAGGATCGTCGGCCGGGTGGACTCCCTGCCGGGTCTCGGCCGGGGGCAGGGGCACCTGGTCGCCGACCAGCGGCAGCTCGCCGCCGCGCTGACGGTCAGCGGGGCTCCCCAGCAGGACCCCGCGCTCTGGTGGCTGACCACGGACGACAGCGCCAGGACGGCCGCCGCGATCAACGCGCAGCCCGCGCTGGGCAGCGCCGTCACCAAGGTGCAGGCAGCAGCGGCCCTGCGCGCCGACCCGTTCCGCAGCGGGCTGCGGAAGGTGCTGCAACTGAGCCGGATCCTCGCCCCCTGCTTCGCCGTGGTCGGCTTCACGGTCCACGCGGTGATCTCCAGCCGGGAGCGGCGACGGGAGTTCGCACTGCTCAGAGCCATGGGCATGCGGTCGAGAAAGCTGTCCTCGCTGTTGGGGGCGGAGCAGTTGAGCATCGCTCTCTTCGCGGTGGTCCCCGGCGCGCTGATGGGCACGGCGCTGGCGGGCGCGGTGCTGCCGCTGATCACGGTGGACGACAGCGGGCAGGTCCCGTATCCGCCGCTGCGGCTGGTGCTGCCATGGGGCAGGGTGGGGCTGACCGCGCTGGTGACGGCCGGGGCGATCAGCGCCGTGGTGATGGCGCTGGCCCGGCTACTGGCCAGGGTGGACCTGGTACGGGTGCTCCGGGCCGGGGAGGGCGGATGAGCCGCGGGGGTTCGGACGGGACGGGGTCGGGGACGGACGGGACGGGGTCGTTGTCGGACAGGTCGGCGTCGGGGACGGACGGGACGGGGAGGGGCGGTTCGATGGCGCTGCGGCTGGTGCGCAGGGAGGCGCGCGGGGATCTGCCGCTGCTGGCCTGCCTGGCGCTGCTGGTCGCGGTGCTGACGGCGCTGTGCGCGCTGGGTCCGGCGCTGGTCGGCCGGCAGGAGGACCAGGCGCTGCGGCAGCGGATCACCAGCGCGCAGGCCCAGGCCCCGCTGCTGACCGTGAGCACCGTCCCCGAGGTGGAGAACGCCACCGGGCCGCCCGCCCTGTCCATGGCGACGGTGCTGGCGGACGGCCCGAAGCTGACCGACCGGCTCAGCGGCGCCGCGGCCCAGAGCCTGTCCGTGACCGGGAGCGGAGCCGGGGGCGGCAGCTACGACTATGAGGCGGCGGCCCTGGATTCACCCCGTCCGCCGGACCTGACTGTCACCGACAGCAACCTGACCATCAGTCATATCCCGGATACCTCAGCCCATCTCCGCTACATCAGCGGCCACGCGCCGGCCGATCTGACGCCGGTCGGCACCCCGCCGCAGGTGGCCCTCTCCCAGGCCACTGCGCAGGCGCTGGGCGTGCGGACCGGAAGTCAGTTGAAGCTCCGCTTCAAGAACCCGGCCGAGATGGAGGAGCCCGCGCCCAACGTGACGCTGGTCGTCAGCGGGGTGTTCCAGTTGCTGGCCACCGCCGACGGCTTCTGGGTCAGCCGGGCGACGCTGGCCCAGCCGCTCCGCTATCCGGAGCAGAACACGGCAGGGACGGTACTGGCCGCCCGTGGCCTGGTCGGCACCGACGCCGCCGACCTGCTGACCTACGCCGGGGTGCAGGGCCCGTTGGTGACCTGGCAGTTGCGGGCGGACCTGGGCCGGGCGACAGTCGCCAGGGCCCGCACGCTGACCGGGCCGCTGTCCGGCTACAGCGTGGACCTCAACGCGGCCCTGTGCCACGGCGCCGACGAGATCACCGGCGGTCCGAGCTGCCAGCTCGGCAGCCAGGAAACCGGCCCGTTCCTGGTGTCGGACGGGCTGACCCCGCTGCTCACCGCCTTCACCGCCGAGGACGACCAGGCCAGGATCGTCGGCGCGTTCGCCGTCACCTCGCTGGCGGCGGTCGCGCTGGCCACCGCCGTCGTCGCGGTCCGACTGCTGCTGCGCCGCAGGGACCGCGAGCTGCGGTTGCAGCGGGCCCGCGGGGCGTCCGCGCTGCGGCTGATACTGCTGCGCAGCGCGATCGCCTGGCCGGTGGTGCTGGTCAGCGCGGTGCTCGGCTGGGTGCTGGGGCAGTCGCTCGCCCCCTCGGGCACCTCCGGCTCGCCGCAGCCGGTGCCCGCCGCCACTGCCGCCGTGGTGGCGGCGCTGTTGGTGCCGCTGCTGACCTGGTTCGCGGTACGGGAGTCGCGCTCCTCGGCGGGTTCCCGTCGCGCGGGCCGGTCCGCCGGGAGGAGGGCCGTCGGCGGGCGACGGGCGGTGCTGGAGCTGACGGTGCTGCTGGCGGCGGTCGCGGGCGTGGTCGCGCTGCGGTCGCAGGGGGCCGACGGGGAGTTGAGCGCGGTGCCGGTGCTGGTGGCGGTTGCCGCTGTGCTGGTGCTGCTGCGGGTGTATCCGCTGGTGCTGCGGCTACTGGCACGGCAGACCCGGCGCGGGTCGGGGCTGCTGGCGTTCGTCGGCCTGTCCCGGGCCGCGCGGGACGCCTCGGCGACCGGGCTGGCGCTGTTCGTGCTGGTGCTGACGCTGGGGACGGCGGTGTTCGGCGGCCTGGTGCAGCGGACGGTCGGCGACGGCGCGGCCGTGGGCGCGGCCTGGAGCACCGGCGCGGACGCCTCCGCGACGACGGAGGGCAACAGCACGCCAACGCTGGGCGCGCTGGCCGGCGCGGCGACGGGCGGGCAGGCGGGCGCGCAGGCGGGCGCGGCAGCGGGCGCGCAGCCCGGCGCGGCGAACGGCATACGCGCCGCTGTCGAGCAGGCGCACGTGCTCAATCTGGTGGGCGAGGCGGACGGGGCCGGGATTTCCTCGGTCGCCGTGATCACGGTGGATCCGCACCAATTGACGGCGGTCGCGCCCTCCTCGCCCCTCGCGAGAGCACTGCTCTCGGAGTTGAGCACTGCTCCCAAGGATCTCGGCAGCAGCACCTACCAGCTCCCCTTTGTCGCCTCCCCCACCCTCCGGGCCCGGGAGCGCAGCGGCGGCTTCACCGCCTCCTTCCAGGCCTACGGCCAGCCCGCCGTCCATCTGAAGCTGGACCCCAGCGGCACCCTCACCCCCGCCGACCTGCGGGATCCGCTGCTCGGCCCGATCACTGCCCACATCACCCCCGGTACCCCGCTGCTGATCACCACCGCCTCCGCCGAGCACCTGCTGCCGCAGCAGTCCTCAGGAAGCACCGTGGTCCTGCTCCACGACACCGGCCCCACAGCCCCTGCCACGGCAACAGCCACCGCCACCGCCACCGCGCTGCGGACCGCCGGGGCCCAGGTGCTCGGCCCGCTGGCGCAGATCCGGGTCCGCTCCGAGGCGCTGGCCGCCCTGCGCCAGGACGGCCTGACCCGGGGCGTCGGCACGATCTACGCCGAGAGCACTGCTCTCGCCGTGCTGTTCGGGCTGCTCGCCGTGGCCCTGGAACTGGTGCTCACCTCCGCCGAGCGCGGCCGTACCACCTCGTTCCTGCGCACCCTCGGCCTCGGCAGCAGGGCGGCGGGGGCGTTGCACCTGCTGCAACTGGTCCCGCTGGCGGTGGCCGCCGCCGTCGGCGGCACCCTGCTCGGTTTGCTGGAGCCGCGGCTCATGGGCGACTCACTGAATCTGCGTCAGTTCACCGGCGGTCCGATCCAACCCGCGCTTCGGACCGACTACCGGCTTACCCTGGCCCTGGGGGCCGGCCTGGCCCTGCTGGTCCTCGGCGCGGCGGTGGTGGAAACCGCCGTCGCGCGTGGGCGCCGCCTGGGCGCGGTGCTGCGACTGGGGCAGAGCTGAGGAGGAGAGCGTGGACAGCGTGGAGAAGGACAGCTTCCAGCTGCAGGACGACGGTCACAGCCTGCTCGAGGTCCTGGTCGACGGCAGGCAGGCAGGCCGGATCGACTACTTCCTCCTGGAGGGCGACCCGGGCGCCCCCGCCGCCCGCGTCGGCGTGCACACCATCGTCGAGCCCGCCCACGAGGGCCAGGGCATCGGTGGCAGGCTCGCCGTGGAGTTCTACCGCGCGGCAGCGGCTGAAGGCCGCCCGGTCGTCCCGCTCTGCCCCTACCTCAAGCACTGGGCCGACACCCATCCGGACCAGGCCCCGCCCGCCGATCCCGAACTGGTCCAGCGCGCGGCGGCCTATGTGGAGAAGCACTCCTCGCTCTGGTGACCGCAGCGACCGTGACGACCGCGACGCCCGCAGTCACCGCCGCACCGTGACCCCGCACCCGGATGGCCACCCCGGCCTCGTCGTGCGGCACACTGCATCCCATGCGTCAACTGATACGGGGCTTCCGCCATCTGCTGCACGGTCAGCGCTGGGCCATGCGGCACGGCCGGTGGTGGGGGTTCGGGCTGCTGCCAGGGCTGGTGTCGCTGCTGCTCTACCTGGCCGCGCTCGCCGCGCTGGTCACCTGGGTCGGGGACCTCGCCGACTGGCTCACCCCGTTCGCCGACCACTGGTCCTCCGGGCTGCGTACGACGACCAGGGATCTGGCGGCGCTGATACTGGTCGGCGGCGGGCTGATGCTCGCCGTGGTCACCTTCACCGCGGTGACCCTGCTGATCGGGGAGCCGTTCTACGAGTCGCTGTCGGAGCGGGTCGAGCAGATCGAGGGCGGCGGGCCCGCTCCGCTTGGCCTGCCGTGGTGGCGCCAACTGCTGTGGGGGCTGCGCGACGCGCTGGCCTCGGTGCTGCTGGTCGCCTGCATCGGCCTGCTGCTGTTCGTGCTCGGCTTCATCCCGGTGGTCGGCCAGACCGTGATCCCGGTCGTCGGGATCTGCGTCTCCGGCTTCTTCCTCACCGAGCAGCTGACCGCACTCGCCTTCCAGCGACGCAGCCTGACGTTCCGTCAGCGCGTACGCCGACTGCGTGGACGGCTGCCGCTGGCGCTGGGCTTCGGCGTGCCGCTGGTGCTGCTGTTCCTGATCCCGCTGGTCGCCGTGTTCGCCATGCCGGGCGCGGTGGCCGGCGCGACCCTGCTCGTCCGCGAGCTGGACCCGAACGGGTCCCCCGTGACCGCCCCCACCACGGACCAATGAACCAGGACCGATGAAGGAGTGTCCCGCCATGAAGATCGCCGTATTCGGAACCGGAGATGTCGGCCGACGGCTCGCCGGCAAGCTCGTCTCGCTCGGCCATGACGTCACGATGGGCTCCCGCACCGCCGACAACGCCGACGCCACCCGGTGGGCCGCCGAGAGCGGCGGCGGGCACGGCACCTTCGCCGACGCCGCCGCGGGCAGTGAGCTGGTGGTCAACGCCACCGGCGGCCTGGTGTCGCTGGCGGCGCTGCAGGCCGCGGGCGCGGCGAACCTGCGTGGAAAGGTCCTGGTGGACGTCTCCAACGCGCTGGACTTCTCGGCCGGGTTCCCGCCCAGCGTGGTCACCCCGGACGGGGCGAGCGTCGCCGAGCAGCTGCAGAAGGCGTTCCCGGAGACCAGGGTGGTGAAGACCCTCAACACCATGACCAACACGGTGATGGTCGAACCGGGTCTGATCCCCGGCCACCACAATGTCTTCCTCAGCGGCAACGACCCCGAGGCGAAGGCCCAGGTCGCAGCACTGCTGGAATCCTTCGGCTGGGCCGCCGGGCAGATCCTGGACCTGGGCGACCTGTCGAGCGCGGGGGCGACGGAACTGCTGATGCCGCTGTGGTTGCGCCTCCTCGGCGCGTTCGGCGACGGGAACTTCAACTTCGCGGTGGTCAGGGGGTAGTTGAGTGGGAGACGGTGTGATAACACTGTAATCCATGGCGTGGGACTTCGAGACCGACCAGGATTTCGAGGAGCAGCTCGTCTGGATGCGCTCCTTCATCGACCGCGAGCTGATTCCGCTTGAGCCTGTCTTCGACCAACTGCCGGACCACGAATGGCTGGTGGTCCGGCAGCATCTCCAGGACCAGGTGAAGGCACAGGGACTGTGGGGTGCGTTCCTGGACCCGCGCCTCGGCGGGACCGGCTTCGGCCAGCTGAAACTGGCGCTGATGTCCGAGGTCATCGGCCGCTGCATGATGTCGATGACCGTCTTCGGGGTGCAGGCCCCCGACAGCGGCAATATGGAACTGCTGGCCCACGGCGCCGACGAGGCCCAGAAGGAGCGCTGGCTCTGGCCCAATCTGCGCGGTGAGATCTCCAGCGCGTTCGCCCTCACCGAGCCCTTCCACGGCCGGCGCCGACCCGACCGTACTGGGCACCACCGCCGTGCTGGACGGCGACGCGTGGGTGCTCAACGGCCACAAGTGGTTCATCACCAACGCCTCGGTGGCCGACATCGTGCTGGTCTTCGCCGAGACCACGCCGGAGGGCCGACCGCACCGGCACGCCTCGGTGTTCGTGGTGCCGGCCGGCACCCCGGGCATGGAGATCGTCCGCGACATCGGCACCATGGCCCACCCGGAGGTGGAGTTCGGACGCCCGGGCAACCACGCCGAGATTCGGTTCCACGACTGCCGGGTGCCGGCCGACCACCTGATCGGCGCCCCCGGCGACGGCTTCGTCCTGGCCCAGCAGCGGCTCGGCGGAGGCCGGATCCACCATGCGATGCGCTGGCTCGGACAGGCCCAGCGGTCGCTGGACATCATGTGCGAGCGGGCGGTGTCGCGGACCTCGCACGGTCGGCCGCTCGGCGGACACCAGATGGTGCAGGACTATGTGGCGCTCTCGCACATGGAGATCCAGGCGGCCCGGCTGCTCACCTTCCAGACCGCGTGGCGGATGGACCGGCACGGCGCCAAGGCCGTCCGGGCCGAGCTGGGCATGGTCAAGGCCCATGTGTCCAAGGTGGTCCTCGGTGTGCTCGACCGCACCATCCAGGTCTGCGGAGCGCTCGGCTACTCCAGCGATCTGCCGGTGGAGTCCTGGTACCGGTCGACCCGGTTCGGGCCGATCGGCGACGGCCCCGACGAACTGCACAAGTCGGTCCTCGCCCGCACCCTGCTCGCGCGGCACACCCCGGTCGAGGGCTGGCCGACCGAGCACATCCCCAGCCGCCGGCCCGCCGCCGAGGCCAAATGGGCCCAACTGCGGGCGGCGGCGGGCGTGATATGAAGGCCGTCCTCTTCGACTTCGCGGGCACGCTGTTCAGCGACCGGGCGCTGCGCGGGGTGCATCTGGAGCAACTCAGGTTCGTGGCCGGGGCAGTGGGCGTCGAGGCCGCCGACCGGCAGCTGCGGGCCGCATACCGGGAGGGCCTGGGCCTCGCGTACCGGGCGGTGACCAGGAGTCAGTTCTACTCCCACCGCGAGCTGTTCGCCGAGGCGTTCACCGCGACGGCGGCGGCGCTGGGGCGGGAGCTCGACCCCGTGGTGGCCCGGGCCGCCGTGGACCGCCAGTACCGGGCCACCATCGAGGCGGCGACACTGCGGGCCGACGTCGTGGACACCCTGCGCGAGTTGCGGGTGATGGGCGTCCATGTGCAGATCGTCTCGAACATGGACCAGGAGCAACTGGCCGGGCTCATCGACCGGCTCGGCCTCGGCGAACTGCTCGACGCCGCGACCAGCTCCGAGGCAGCCGGATCCTGCAAGCCCGATCCCGGCATCTACCGGGTCGCGCTGACCAAGGCCTTCTGCCAGCCCGCGGAGGCGCTGTTCGTCGGCGACAGCCCGCGCCACGACGTGCACGGGCCGTCCGCGCTGGGCATGCGCACGGCCTGGCTGACGGTCGACGCCGGGCCCGAACCGCCTCTGGTCCAGGCCGACTTCGTGATCACCGCGCTCGCCGAGGTGCCCGGGATCGTGCGCCGGGAGATCCTGCACCGGGAGAGGGCGCGATGACCCCCCTGGAGCGGTTCCTCGACGCACGGCTCGGTGACCGACGACCCGTCAGTGTGCAACCGCTGACCGGCGGTGGCTCCTGCGAGGCCTTCGCGGTGACCCGCGACCAGGACCGGTGGGTGCTCCGCCGGGCGCCGAAGCACGCCAGTGCGTCCTCTGCGCACGATGTGCTGCGCGAGTTCCGCATCCTCGACGCCATCAAGGACGAGCCGGTGCCGATCGCCCGCCCGGTGCTGGCCTGTGCGGACCCGGCGGTCTTCGGTGCGCCGTTCTACCTGATGCAGCGGATCGACGGGGTGCCGGTCCGCAACCGGATCCCGGCGGCCTGGGCCCACTCCCCCGCCGAGCAACCCGCGGCCCTGGACCAGCTGGTCGACGCCCTGGTGGCGATCCACGCCGTGGACTGGCGGGCCTGCGGCCTCGCCGACCTCGACCGCTCGGCCGCCGCCCCGGACCGGAGCAGGACCGCACGCTGGCTGGCCCAACTGGAGTCCTACGACGGACGGGAGCTGCCGGCCGCCCACCGGATCGCCGCCTGGCTCGACGCCAACCAGCCCCCTGATCAGCCCGCGGCGCTCTGCCACGGGGACTACAAGCTCGACAACGTGCTCTTCGCCCCCGAATCGCCGCCCCGGCTGCTCGCGGTGGTGGACTGGGAGATGGCGGCCGTCGGCGACCCCCTGGTCGACCTGGCCTGGGCGCTGGTCTTCCATCCGGGCCCGGAGGGCACGCTGCGGCTCGGCGTCAGCAAGGAGCCCGCCTTCGCCGTCGACCAACTCCCAAGCCGCTCCGCACTGATCGCCCGCTACGCCGACCGGTCCGGCCGCGACGTGGGCGCGCTGGGCTGGTACGACGTGTTCGCCCGCTGGAAGCTCGCGGTCGTCCTCGAAGGCAGCTACGCCATGTTCCTCCGTGGCCAGTCCCCCCATCCGGTGCACGCGCACTTCGGCCGCCAGGCCGACCTGCTGCTGCACAGCGCCATCACCGTCATCGAGCGAGGAGACCTGACGTGAGCGAGCCCAGCCAACCCCCGGTGCTGTCGCTGACCGGCCGCACGGCCCTGGTGACGGGAGGCGGGACCGGCCTCGGCAAGGCCACCGCGATCGCCCTCGCCGCAGCCGGGGCCCAGGTCACCATCTGCGGACCGGAACCCGAGGTCCTGGCCGCGACCAGGGACGAACTGGCCGCCGCCGGACTGGTCGGGGTGCGGGCAGTCACCGCCGATGTCACCGACGAGGACCAGGTCGCCGCGGCGGTCGACGCGGCGGCGGCGGACGGTGTGCTGGACATCGCGGTGGCCAACGCCGGGACCGCGATGCCCGGTTCGCTGCTCCATCTGACCGCCGAGCACTGGATGCTGCCGCTCGGCGTCAATGTGCTGGGCACCGCCCACACCATCAAGCACGCGGCCCGGCTGATGCGGATCAGGGGCGGGTCCATCATCACCATGTCGTCCATCGCCAGTGCCCGACCCGCGGCGTTCATGGGCAGCTACTCGGTGAGCAAAGCCGCCGTCGACGAACTCACCCGGTTCGCCGCCGCCGAGCTGGGGCGCTTCGGCATCCGGGTGAACGGCATCCGGCCCGGCTGGATGGACACCGAGTCCAGCGCGGCGGCGACCACCGAGGAGAACCTGGCGCTGATCCGCAGCGGCACCCCGCTCGCGGCGGCCGACCCGCTCGCCAGCCCCCTCGGCGACCCGGCCCATGTGGGCCGTGCCGTGGTCTACTTCGCCTCCGACTACTCGGCCTGGATCACCGGCCAGATCCTCGGGGTGTGCGGCGGCTCCTCACTGCCACCGGCGGCGGGCGACTTCTCCCATATCGCCGCCATGCTGTTCCCCGAGGAGACCGCCCGCGACTTCGGAACGGAGGGCCCCTGATGCGGGCCTGGCAGGTGCAGCGGCACGGCGAACCCGCGGAGGTGCTCCGCCAGGTCGAGATCGATCCGCCGGAACCGGGCCCCGGGCAGCTGCGCATTCGGGTCAGCGCCGCCGGGATCGGCCTGCCGGATGTGCTGATGTGCCGCGGCACCTACCCGCTGACACCGGCCCTGCCGTTCACCCCGGGGCAGGAGGTGGTCGGCACAGTCAGCGCGGTCGGAACCGGGGTCGACGTACCCCTCGGGACAAGGGTGCTGGCGGTGACGGCGTTCACCGAAGGACACGGCTCGTTCGCCGAGGAGTGCCTGGCCCCGGCCGGCTCCACCTTCCCGGTCCCGGACGGTCTCGACGACGCCCGGGCGGCGGGCTTCTGGATCCCGCACCTCACCGGTTGGCTCGCTCTGGTCGCACGGGGCCGGCTCGCCCCGGGTGACCGGCTGGCGGTGCTGGGCGCCGCCGGTGGGAGCGGCAGCGCCGCGATCCAGCTCGGACGGGCGCTCGGCGCCCGAGTCATCGCCGTTGTCATCGGCGATGACCGCGCGCAGTACTGCCGCGACCTCGGCGCCGAGGTGGCGCTGAACCACCGCGACGGACCCCCGCTCGGCGCCGCGCTCCGCGAGGCCACCGGGGGCCACGGCGTCGACCTGGTCTACGACCCGGTCGGCGGGACGCTCGCGGCCGAGGCGGCGGGCGCGCTGGCCCGGGGCGGACGGTTGCTCTCGGTCGGTTTCGCCAGCGGCTCCTGGCCGGAGATCCCGGCCCACCAGTGGGTGCTCGGCAACACCTCGCTGGTGGGGGTGTTCGCCGGCGGCTACTCCCGGGCCGGACTCGACGGCGTCCACGCCGAACTGTCCGCGCTGGTGGGCGCGGGCCGGCTGCGGAACACCGTGACCGGCACCGTGGACTTCGACCAACTTCCGGACGCCCTGCGGCGCCTGGCCGACCGCGCCGTCCTCGGCAAACTCGTACTCGGAGGAGCCTGAACCGTGGCCAAGCCCCATGACCTCGCCCTCGACGCCGACCAGATCGTCGCCGCGGCCGTCTCGATCCTCAACGAGCAGGGCCTCGACGCGGTCAGCATGCGCAGCGTGTCGGCCCGCCTCGGGGTGTCGCCGGTCCCGCTCTACAGCCGGGTCGGCAACAAGGAGGCGCTGATCGAGGCCATCGCCGACCAGTTGCTCGCCGACCTGGCCCCGCCCGGAGCCGAGGACGAGCCCTGGACCGCCTACGCCCCGCGCTGGGCCGCCGAACTTCGGCTCCGGCTGAGGCAGATGCGCGACAGCCGGTTGATCGTGGCCCCACGCCGACAGGCCTACGTCGAGGCCTCCCGTCCGCTGGTGGAGGCGATGCGCCGGGACGGCCTCGCCGCCGACGCCGCGGTGCGGGCCTGCCGGCTGGTGATGTGGGCGACGGTGGGCTTTGTGGCGCTTGAAGCAGGCGCGGAGCCGCCGGTCGGCGGGGCCAGGCGCGGGGTGCGGCCGGGCGGCGACGCCGGGGGTGTGTCGGCCGAGGACGCCGACACACTGTTCGCGCTGCACATCCGCTATCTGGTCGAGGGCATCGCCCGCGACGCGGCCGACGGCCCAGACCCGGAGCTGGAGCCGGAACTGGAACTGGAACTGGAACTGGAACTGGGAGCGAGCGAATGAGCATTCCCACGCTGCGCGCCGACGGCAAGGTCGTGGTGGTCACCGGCGGCAGCAAGGGGCTCGGCCGGGCCATGGCGCTGGGATTCGCCGAGGCCGGCGCGGACGTCGTCGTCGCCAGCCGCAAGCTCGCACCCTGCCAGGCAGTGGCCGAGGAGATCCGCGCACTCGGCGGGAGAGCGCTGGCGTTCGGCTGCCATGTGGGTGACTGGGAGCAGTGCGAGGCGCTGGTGACCGCGACCGTCGCCGAGTTCGGCCGCATCGACGTGCTGGTCAACAACGCCGGCATCGCCCCGGTGCCGCCGTCGCTCCAGGCGGTGACCTCCGAGCTGTTCGACAAGACCATCGCGGTCAATCTGAAGGGCCCGCTGCGGCTCACCGCGCTCGCCGTCGAGCACATGGGCCCCGGCGGCTCGGTGATCAACATCAGCTCCAAGGCGTCTCTGCAACCGTCGCCGTTCACCGTCGTCTACGCCGCCGCCAAAGCCGGGCTGAACGCCCTCACCAAGGCCTCGGCGCAGGAGTTCGGCCACCGAGGCATCCGGGTGAACGCGATCGTCTGCGGCACCTTCCACACCGACAGCCTGCACCGCTCCCTGCCCACCGAGACCCTCCAGGCCCGGACCGCCGAGCGGGTGAGCCTGGGCCGGATCGCCGCGGCCGACGAGATCGTGGGCACCGCGCTGTTCCTGGCCGGCGACGCCTCGTCCTATCTGAACGGAGAACTCATCCTGCTCGACGGCGGCTGAGCCGCCACCAGCGGGGTCGCGCGGCGCGGGGCAGCAGACCGCGTGCTTGGAGGAATCGCTCAAAGGCAACGGCATCGGCGTGGCTGCCCGCGCGCAGCGGGTGGGCAGCGGCGTAGTCGGCGAAGTGAGCGCGGTAGTCGCCGACCGGGAGGGCCTGCACCAGCCAGGCGTGGTGGGCGGCGGCCTGGCGTCCGCGTTTGGCCAGCAGGGCCCGGGACTGGATCCGCAGGCGCTCGGGGTCGAACCCCGGCGGCGACTCCCCGCCCGCCACCAACGCGGCCAGCAGCGCCTCCTGCGCGGCAGCGAGAGCCGCACGGGGGCCGGCGTCAGAGTCGGGGCCGGCGTCGAGGCCGGGGTCAGCGTCAGGAAGCGGCATGATGAGTCCTGGCTGCGGCGCCCCGCTGCACCGCCATGCGAATCGCGGCCAGTTCGCCCGCCAGCTCCGCATCCGGCGGGTAGTCACCGTCGCGTTCCAGCAGGACGCCGGGCATGCTGCAGCCTGCGGGCAGCCGTGAGGCGAGGTCGGCCAGCAGGGCCAGCACAGGTTCAGTGACCGGGTGGGTGTGGGTGTCGTGCCAGATGCCGTCCTGCTCCACGCCACCCGCGACATGGACATACGCCACGCGTTCCAGCGGCAGCGCGGCCAGCACCGAGGCCGGATCCGTCCCCAGATTGACCTGGGCGGTGTGCAGATTGGCGACGTCCACCAGCAACAGCACGCCGGTCAGTTCGGCCAGCTCCGAAAGAAATTGACCCTCCGTCAATTCTTCCTCCGGCCAGCTGAACAGCGGGGCGATGTTCTCCAGAGCCAGCGGCACCGGCAGCGCGTCCTGGGCGATCCGGACGTTCTCGGCGAGCACGCCGAGCGCGTCCCGGGTACGGGGAATCGGCAGCAGGTGGCCGGCGTCCAGGCCGCCCGCACGGGTGAACGCGATGTGCTCGCTCACCAGCGGCGACCCCAACTCCTCTGCACACGCGGCAAGATGGGATAGCCGCACCGGGTCGGGACGCTCCGCGCCGCCGAGCGACAGCGCGACCCCGTGCGGCAGGACCGTGCAGCCGCGCTCGCGCAGCACCCGCAGGGATTCCGGCAGCCGGCCCGGGTCGAGGTTCTCGGCGACCGCCTCGACGAAGTCGACTCCGGCCAACCGCTCCACCGTCAGATCGATCTGCGGCCGCCAGCCGATCCCGAACCCCAGGCCGAATCCAGAACCCCCGCTCACCCGCCGCACCCGCCGCCGCCTCCCCCACCACCGCAGCCTCCGCCGCCACAGCTCGACCCACCGCAACTGCTGGTCGCGCCGGCACCGCCCCCCGCCGTGGCCGCCACGCTGCCGAACAGGGCGGACCGCAGGTCCTGGTCCTGCACCCCGCCCGCGCCCAGCGCGGCCACCGCGATCACCGCCGTGGGCACCAGTGCGCCGGTGGAGGTGTAGGCGGCGCCGACCAGCCCGCTGCCGCTGGGCGCCCGCCGGGCCGCCCGGGACATCCGCAGCCCGGCCCGGCTCTGCTCCGGCGGGCCGGACATCGGGATCAGCACCAGCGGGACGGTCAGCGCCATCAGCACCACCAGGCTGCTGATCGGCCGGTCGAGCCGCGCCCCGTTCACCGCCCGCATGATCCCGACCACCAGCACCGCCAGCGGCAGCAGCCCGGTCAACCGGGCCAGCACCCGCCGCCGCGCACTGACCAGCAGCTTCCGATCGACCGCGTCCAAGACCGCCTCCTGGACCTGGCGGGTCTTCCCGGCCCAGCCGCGCACCTCGCTCAGCGTGGCGCTGTCGCGGGTCCCGAAGGAGTCGAGCACCGCCTGCTGCACCGGCTCGTCCGGTCGACCGCCGCAGACGGTCAGCGTCCGGTCCCTGGCGGTGCGCAGGTGGTCGCCCTCGACCAGGGCGTAGACGGCGGTGTCGACCACCCGGTCGCTGCCGCCCGCCACGGCCGCCGCGGTGTAGACGTCCACCGGGCCGGGATCGGCCGGGCCCGAGCCGCGGAGCAGTGACCGGAGCACCAGCACCAGCACGAACGACACCGCGGCGGCGCCGACGTACAGGCCGAGGAACTGGGGGCCGCTGAGGCCCCAGGGATTGGTCATGGCGTCCTCCGTGAGGGGAACAAGGCTCCGACAGCTCCGGGCGGGGGTCTTCGGCGGTGCACGCCCGTCCGTCGGACAGCACGCCCGGGTGCGGCCCGGCGGTTTCCCGGTTGGGTCGGTGCAGTGTACGCATGCCTTGAGGTCCGCTCCTCGGGATGGTAGGCATGCCCATATCTGACACTGCGTCAGCTGCTGGAGGTAGGTCCCGATGACCCTCACCACCCTGCGCTTCAACCAGGTCACCCCCGGCCTCGACCGCCGTGAGGTGTCGGCCCGCTACCGGGCCACCGTCGAGATGGCGGCCTTCGCCGACAGCCATGGCTTCGACCTGGTCACCCTGGAGGAGCACCACGGCGCCGACGACGGCTGGAGCCCGTCCCCGCTGACCACGGCCGCCGCCGTGTTCGGCGCCACCGGGCGGATCGGGGTGATCATCTGCGCCCTGCTCACCCCGCTCTACGAGCCGCTGCGGCTGGCCGAGGACGTCGCCGTGCTGGACCACCTCAGCGGCGGCCGGCTGACCCTGGTCGCCGGGCTCGGCTACCGCCCCGAGGAGTACACCGCCCTCGGCAAGGACTGGAAGCAGCGCGGCACACTCCAGGACGAGGTGCTGGAGACCCTGCTGAAGGCCTGGACCGGCGAGCCCTTCGAGTACCGGGGGCGGACGGTGCGGGTCACGCCGCCGCCGCTGACCCGTCCGCACCCGGGGCTGATGGTCGGCGGCTCGTCCCGGGTGGCGGTGCGCCGGGCGGTGCGGCTGGGGCTGCCGTTCTTCACCGCCGCCTACCTGCCGGAGCTGGTCGCGTACTACGACACGCTGGCCGCCGAAGCCGGTCTGCAGAGCGGTTTCGCCTCGCTGCCGCCCGAGCGCACCGCGATGATCTACTGCACCGAGGACCCGGACAAGGCCTGGGCCGAGTACGGCGACTGCTTCCTGCACGAGGCCCGCACCTACGCGGGCTGGCAGACCGCCGACATCTCCTCCGCCATGGCCAGCGCCGCGACCACCCCGGAGCAGTTGCGCGCCGAGGGCATCTACGCCTGCCTGACCCCGGACGAGTGCCTGGCAGTGGCCGCCACTGAGGGCCCCCTGGGCACCCTGCTGCTGCACCCGCTCTGCGGCGGGCTGCCGATCGACGCCGGCTGGGAGAGCCTGCGGTTGTTCGCCGACCGGGTGGTCCCGCGCCTGGGCGGGTGAACGGACCGGTTCGGCGGGCTAACCGGTCCAGAGGGCTGACCGATTGCTTACACCGCATGGCGAAACCGGACAGGGGCAGTGGAACTCGGGCAGGATCGACTTATCTGCCTAGAGGACGGGAAGCGCATGACGAGCACTCCGCAGGAGAAGGACAGCAGCACCGACTACGACGTGGTCGTGGTGGGGGCGGGTCCGGTCGGCGAGAACGCCGCCGACCGGGTCCGGGCCGCCGGGCTGACCGTGGCGGTCGTCGAGAGCGAGCTGGTCGGCGGCGAGTGCTCGTACTGGGCCTGTATGCCGAGCAAGGCGCTGCTGCGCCCCGCCGTCGCCCTGGCCGAGGCCAGGAGGCTGCCCGGCGCTCGCGAGGCGGTCACCGGACGGCTGGACGCCGCCGCGGTGCTGGCCCGGCGCGACTCCTTCACCTCTCACTGGAAGGACGACGGCCAGGTCGACTGGGTGCGCGGCATCGGCGCGGACCTGGTCCGCGGCCAGGGCCGCCTGGACGGCCCCCGTCGGGTCTTGGTGCTCCAACCGGATGGCGGAAGCGTCACTCTGACGGCCCGTCATGCCGTGGTGCTGGCCACCGGCACCCGGGCGATCGTCCCCGACCTTCCCGGCATCGCCGAGGCCAAGCCGTGGACCAGCCGGGAGGCGACCTCCGCCGCCACCGTCCCCAACCGGCTCGCCGTGGTCGGCGGCGGGGTGGTCGGGGTGGAGATGGCCACCGCCTGGAACGCCCTGGGCTCCGAGGTCACCCTGCTGGTCCGCGGCTCCGGCCTGCTGCCCAACGTGGAGCCGTTCGCCGGGGAGCTGGTCACCGCCGGGCTGACCGAAGCGGGCGTGGATGTGCGCACCGAGGTCTCGGTCACCGAGCTGCGCCGCCCCGACGCCGACGGGCCGGTCACCCTGCGGCTGGACGACGGAGGCGAGTTGGAGGTGGACGAGATCCTCTTCGCCACCGGTCGCGCGCCCCGCACCGAGGACCTGGGTCTGGACACCGTGGGCCTGGAGCCCGGCAGTTGGCTGGACGTGGACGACAGCTGCCGGGTCACCGCCGTCGACGGCGGCTGGCTGTGGGCGGTGGGCGACGTCAACCACCGTGCGCTGCTGACCCATCAGGGCAAGTACCAGGGCCGGATCGCCGGCGACGCCATCGGCGCCCTGGCCGCGGGCCGTCCGCTGGACACCGCGCCCTGGGGCGCGCACACCGCCACGGCCGACGCCGGGGCGGTCCCGCAGGTGGTGTTCACCGACCCGGAGGTCGCCGCCGTGGGCCTGACCGCCGCCCAGGCGCAGCAGGCCGGGCTGCGGGTGCGCGCGGTGGACTACGAGATCGGCAATGTCGCCGGGGCCAGCCTCTACGCGGACGGCTACCGGGGCCACGCCAGGATCGTGGTCGACCTGGACCGGGAGGTACTGGTCGGGGCGACCTTCGTCGGCGCGGCCGTCAGCGAGCTGCTGCACTCGGCGACGATCGCCGTCACCGCCGAGGTGCCGATCGCCCGGCTGTGGCACGCGGTCCCCTCGTACCCGACCATCAGCGAGGTGTGGCTCCGCCTGCTGGAGACCTACCGGGGCTGACCTCGTTGTGGGACAAGCTCCCTGACCGACCGTCAGGGAGCGGTCTCGCCCGAGCCGCGCGGGATCAGCCGAGCCGGGAGCACGATCCGGCGCGGCGGGGCGTCGTCGCCCGCGAGCCGGCGGAACAGCAGCTCGGCGGCGGCGCGGCCGAGTGCCGCCGGGTCCTGGGCGACCACGGTCAGGCCGGGGGTGAGCAGATCGGCCAGTTCCAGGTCGTCGAAGCCCACCAGCGCGGGACGGCGGAGCAGGGACGGCAGCCGGCGCAGCACGCCCAGGGTGATCCGGTTGTTGCCGCAGAGCACGGCGGTCACCGGCGCCGGGCCGCCGGTCACCCGGTCCAACGAGACGGCCACCTGGGACGGATCGGTCGGCGCCATCGCCACCCAGTGCTCGTCCACCGGCAGGGCCGGCGCCCGCCATCGCCTCCCGGTAGCCGCGGAGCCGCTCCGCCGCGGTGTGGATGTGCGGCAGGTCGCCGAGGAAGGCGATCCGGCGGTGACCGTGCCGGATCAGGTGCGCCACGCCCTCTCGCGCTCCCCCGGTGTTGTCGGTGAGCACCGCGTCGGCGTCGATCAGCTGGGCCGGGCGGTCGACGAACACGGCGGCGATCCCGGCGGCCAGCTCCGGCAGCAGATAGCGGTGGTCGTTCCCGGCCGGCACCAGCACCAGGCCGTCCACCCGGCGGGCGCAGAACGCCAGCGCCAGTTCCTGCTCGCGCCGGGACTCCTCCCCGCTGGAGCCGGTGAACAGCAGCGAGCCGTGTGCGCGGGCCACCTCCTCGATGGCCCGGCTGAGCTGGCCGGAGAAAGGGTCGGCGATGTCCTCCAGCAGTAGTCCCACACTGGCGGTCCGGCCCTTGCGCAGCAGCCGCGCGCTGTCATTGCGACGGAACCCCAGCTCAGCGATGGCGTCCTGGACCCGCGCGGTCATGTCCGAGGTGACGCCCGCCTCGCCGTTGACGACCCGCGAGACCGTCTTCAGCCCCACGCCCGCCCTGGCCGCGACGTCCTTCATGGTCGGCCTGGATCCATAGCGCGTGGTCATGCAGGGCAGCATACGTCCGGCCGGTGCCGTGGTGCCCCGCACGGGGGTGGCGGCACCCGCGGATAGGGTCGGGAGGGTCCGGGGGCGGCCCGGGCGTCGCGGGGCGGAACAGAGGCGGTTCGCAGTGACGGAGCATCTGGTGGTCGTCGGCGGGGATGCCGCCGGAATGTCGGCGGCGTCGCAGGCGCGTCGCAGGCGCGGTCCTGACCAGTTGCGGATCACCGCGTTCGAGCAGGGGGACTTCACCTCGTACTCGGCCTGCGGCATCCCCTACTGGGTCGGCGGGCAGGTCGCCGAGCGGGACGCGCTGATCGCGCGGACCCCGGCCGAGCACCGCGAGCACGGGATCGACCTGCGGCTGCGGACCCGGGTGACCGAGATCGACCTGGACCGCCGCCGGGTGCGCAGCCGCCGCACCGACACCGCCGGGGACGGCGACGAGGGCTGGACCGGGTTCGACCAGCTGGTCATCGCCACCGGCGCCGAGCCGCTGCGACCGCCGCTGCCCGGGTTCGACGCGCCCGGGGTGCACGGGGTGCAGACCCTGGACGACGGCGCCGCACTGCTGGCCACCCTGGAGCGGCCTGGACCACGGCGTGCGCCGGGCGGTCGTGGTCGCGGGCGGCTACATCGGGGTGGAGATGGCCGAGGCCATGGTGCAGCGCGGCCTGGAGGTGACCATGGTGCACCGCTCGCCGAGCCGATGGCCACCCTCGACCCCGACATGGGCCGGCTGGTCCGCGAGGCGATGGAGGGGATGGGCATCCAGGTGATCCCCGGCGCCGAGGCCAAGGAGGTGCTGCTGGACGCCTCGGGCCGGCCCCCGCGCCGTGCTCACCACGGCCGGCGAGCACCGGCCGACGTGGTGGTGCTCGGCCTCGGCGTCCGGCCCCGGACGGCGCTGGCGCGGGCGGCCGGGCTGGCGCTGGGCGAGTCCGGCGGCTGCGGACGGACTCCTCCATGCGGGTGGAGGGAGCAGACGGGATCTGGGCGGGCGGTGACTGCGTGGAGGTGCTCAACCTGGTCTCGGGCCGGCACCAGCACATCCGCTCGGCACCCACGCCAATAAGCACGGCCTGGTGATCGGCACCAACATCGGCGGCGGCCGGCAGGTGGTGGGCACCGCCGTGAGCAAGGTCTGCGCACTGGGCCGCACCGGACTGCGTGAACGCGAGGCCACCGCAGCCGGGTTGAGCCGACGACAAGGCCGTGATCACCAGCCGCCGGGGCCGCGGTACGCCGCACCAGCCGGCCTCGCGGCCGGGCCGATGCTCGCCGGCCGACGGAAGATGCTCGGGCGGCTGCTCGGCCTGCAGATCGTCGGCCGAGGGCGCGGCCAAGCGGGTGGACATCGGCGCGGTCGCCCTCACCGCGGGGATGACCGTCGACCAGGTGGTCTCGCTCGACCTCGGCTATGCGCCGCCGTTCTCCCCGGTCTGGGACCCGGTGCAGGTCGCAGCACGGAAACTGGTCTCCGGGCGGGACGCCCAGCGGTAGTTCACCGCGGGGACGGGTCGCTGCCCGCCGTCGGAAGCTGCTCGCGGATCTCCCGCACGCACGGCTCGACCGCGCGGTGCGCGGTGTCCACCACGAGGTGCTCCCGGTCCCAGGCCTCGTAGCGACGGGCGGCGATCTCCTCCCAGGAGGGCAGCGGCAGGTCCGGGATGTCCACGGTGCGCTCGGTCGCGCGGCGGCGGTGCTCGGCCTGGTCCGAGCAGACCACCTCCACCTCGGCGAACGGCACCCGGGGGGCGGCAGAAGCCCAGCACCAAAGTCGTAGCGGGCGTAGTCCCCTGGGCCGAGGTCCGGGCGGCGGTCGGCCGCATAGCGTCGAGCCTGGGAGTCGTCAGGCCGAGGGAAGGGAGCACGCTGATGCGTGCCATCGTGGTGCGGGAGTTCGGCGGACCGGAGCAGTTGCGCTGGGAAGAGGTGCCCGATCCGGTTCCGGGCCCGGGCGAGGTGCTGGTCGAGGTGGAGGCGGCCGGGGTCCAGTTCATCGAGACCCAGATACGGGCGGGCAGCATGCAGGGCGTCTCCCCGGCCGCCCCGGCCGGGCTGCCCTGGACGCCGGGACGCGAGGTGGCCGGAGTGGTCCGCGCGGTCGGCGCGGGGACGGATCCGGAACTGGTCGGACGCCGGGTCGCCGGGCAGACCGCGACCCAGGGCGGGTACGCGGAGCTGGCCGTGCTGGTCGCCGCCATGGCCCACCCGCTGCCGGACCAGCTGAGCAGCACCGACGCCGTGGCGCTGCTCGGCACCGGGCGGACCGCGGTCGGCCTGATCGAGACGGCCGGCATCGGCAAGGGCGACACCGTCCTGATCGAGTCCGCCGCCGGCGCGGTCGGCGCCCAGGTGATCCAACTCGCCCGCGCGGCCGGCGCCGAGCGGATCATCGGGCTGGCCCGCGGCGAGGAGAAGCTGAAACTGGTACGGGAGTTGGGCGCGGACGCCGCCGTCGACTACACCGCGGAGGACTGGCCGGCCCAGGTACGGGCCGCCGCGCCGGACGGGGTGACCGTGGTCCTGGACGCGGTCGGCGGGGAGATCGCCGGCCAGGCGTTCGAGCTGCTGGCCCCGGGCGGACGCTTTGTCACCTTCGGCTTCGCCAGCGGGGTGAGGACCGTGCTCGATCCGGCGGTGGTGGCCGAGCGGGGCATCCTCACCCCCGCCTACTTCGGGCCGCCGACGGGTCCGCGCAGCCCGCAGGAGCAGCTGCGGCAGACCCGCGAGGCGCTGGCCGCGGCGGCGGACGGCCGGCTGAAGCCGCTGGTCGGACAGAGCTTCCCGCTCGCCGACGCGGCCGCCGCGCATGAGGCGATCAGCGCTCGGGCGACGGTGGGCAAGACCGTGCTGATTCCCTAGCTGGGGCGGTACGGCCCGGCAGTTCCTTCCCCAGGCGGGCCAGCGGGGAGAGGGCCAGCAGCAGGGGCGAGAACGCCAGCCCGATGGCGGCCAGCAGCAGACTCCGGCGCAGCCCGCACTGGCCGGCCAGCCAGCCGCCGAGCAGTGAACCGAGCGGCGTCAGCCCCATCCCGATGACATTGATGCTCGCCACCACCCGGCCCTGCAACCGAACCGGGGTGACCGCCTGCCGAACGGCCATGACACTGACGTCGACCAACTGACTGAGGCCGCCGAACAGGAAGTTGACGACCAGTAGCAGGGGATGGTGACGACGGAGGAGCCGTGCAGTGCGGGCACGCCGAGCATCACGGCGTCGGCGAGCGCCGCCGAGGACACCAGCACCGTGCCGTAGCCGAACCTCCTCGGCAGCCTGGCCGCCAGCAGCGAACCCACGACCGCACCCGGTCCCATCGCCGCGAGCACCAGGCCGACCGCGATGCCCGACAGATGCAGTCCGCGTGGCAGGAAGAGCAGATAGACGGTCATCAGAGCGGCGAAGCTGAACTGGAAGACCGCAGAGGCCAGACCCACCGACCGCAACCAGGGATCTCGCAACACGAGTTGGAGACCTTCGTGAATCTGCCGCCCCAGCCGCATGCGCTGCTCGGCGGGCTCGGGCAACGACTCGGGGCGGTGGATGCGGCGGATCGACAGAAAGGACAGCGCGAAGAAGAACACACTGGTCAGGACGGCCATCGGCGCGGAGAACAGTGACACGGCCGCGCCACCGACTGCGGGGCCGCCGATCTGCGCCGCGGATCTGCTGCCCTCCAGCGCGCTGTTTCCTTGAATGAGTTGACTGCGCGTCACCAGCCGTACCAACGAGGCCTGGTAGGCCACATCGAAGAACACCGAGAGCACGCCGACCAGGAAGGCGACGATCAGCAGCACCGGAAGGCCGAGCCTGCCGAGCAGACAGGCGATCGGCACAACCGCCAGCACCAGAGCCCGGCCGAGGTCCGCCAGCGCCATCACCGTACGGGAGCGCCAGCGGTCCACCCAGGCGCCGACCAGGAGCGAGCACAGCAGGATCGGCGCCTGCTCCACCGCGCGCAGTACGCCGAGTTGGCCAGGACCGGCGTTGAGCGACACCACAGCCAGCAGCGGCAGGGTCACCTGACTGGCTTGTGCGCCGAGTTGGGAGGCGGTCTGACCCGCCCACAGTCTGCGAAAGTCACCGTCCCGCCAGAGGCTGGACAGGGGTGTGGCAGGAGAAACGAACGGCACAGGGATTCCTTGAGTTACCGAGGCTGCATGCGAGGACAGGTCGGACATGACCTACAACGTCAACGCATGCTCGGGCAGCCGGGCATTTCAGCTCCTCAGGAATCGCTTGGTGGTCGAAGAGTACGTGCTGAAGTTGCTCGGGGATACCCCCTGGATCTTTGGGAGAGCGCTCTCTAGGATGTGCCGACGAACACGGCGACGGGGGGCGCGAGTTGATCGGCTTTGTGCTGCAGCGGCTGCGGGCGCAACGGCTGCTGATCGGCGCCGCGCTGCTCACTGTGCTGTTCTCCACCTGTGTGCTGGCGACCCTGGCCGGGTTCACCTCCTCGATCGGCGACGCCGGGGTGCGGCGCACGCTGACAGGGACCGACGCGGCGGCGACCCCGCTGCTGCTCCAGGCCCAATTCAGCTACCAGGAAAGGGCAAAGGCGCAGAAAAAGGCGCAGGCAATCGCCCGACACGCCTTTCCCGGGGTGCCGTTCACGCTCTACCCGCTGGCGCAGTCAAGCCCGTTGGTGCTTCCCGCGCAGGCGGGCCGGGTGGTGAAACCGGGCGCGCCGACAACCCAGGACACCGCCTCTCTGGCTGCCCTCGACCACAGCAAACTCCGCCTCATCCAAGGCAGTTGGCCGAACCAGCAGGCGGCCCCGGCCGGGGTGGTCCCGGTGGACGTGCCCGGCGCCGCCCTGCAGCGGCTGGCGGCGCCGCTCGGCTCGGTGCTGACCCTGCACGGCCTGATCGACCACCGCGCGCTCCGGATCCAACTGGTCGGTGTCTACGCCCCCCGTGACAGCGAGGACCGCTACTGGCAGCTCGACCCCCTGCACGGCAAGGGCGTACTGCAGAGCGGCGGCGGAGCGACCTACGGCCCGCTGTTGCTCGACGACCGCAGCTTCGGCTCGGGGGCCGTGGTCCAGGACACCCTGGACGTGCTGGCCGTCCCCGACCTGGGGCAACTTCAGGCAAGCGGTCTGAACGCCCTTGCCGCCGCCGACAGCGCCGTCCTGACCTCGCTCGCCACCCCGCCGGGCGCCGGCGGAACCAGCGGTTCCGGCGGCGAGCTGGGCGGCTCCATCGGCGACTCGGTCAGTGGAAGTTTCACCGGCAGCAGCGAACTCCCCTCCCTGCTGCTGCAGTTGCAACGGTCGGTACTGGTGTCCCGATCAACCCTGCTGGTGGGTGTGCTGCAGCTGACCCTGCTCGCGCTGTTCACCCTGCTGCTCGCGGCCCGGCTGCTGGCGGAGGAGCGGGTGCCGGAGAACGGCCTGCTCAGGGCCAGGGGCGCGGCACCGGGATGGCTCGGCCGGCTCTCCGCGATCGAGGCCGCGCTGCTGGTTCTGCCCGCCGTCGTACTGTCGCCGCTGCTGGCCGGCCCGCTGATCCGACTGCTCGCCGCCTACGGTCCGGCCACACGGCCGGGTGCGGGCCTCGGCCTGGACGCAGGCCGGGGCGCGGGCCTGCGGCTGGACGGGCCGCTACCGGGCGCGGTGTGGTGGGCGACGCTGCTGAGCGCCGCGGTCTGTGCGCTGGTGCTGCTCGGACCGACCCTGCTGCAGAATCTGGCCGAGATCCGCGGCGACGCCAGGAGCCGGGCCAGAACCGGCAGCAGGGCCAGGACCAGCGGTGGAATCGGGGCGCGCGCCCGCCGCGCCGCGCTGCCGGGGCTGGTCCGCGGCGGCGTGGACCTGGCCCTGATCGTCCTGGCCGCGGCGGCCTACTGGCAGTTGGACCACTACGCGGGCCAGGGCGCGCTGACCGGCGTCGCCGACGGCGGAGACGCGGCAACGGGCGGAACCGGCGGCGGGCTCGGCATCGATCCGGTGCTGGTCGCCGCCCCGGCCCTGGTCCTGCTGGCCGGTTCGGTCACCGCCCTGCGGCTGCTGCCGCTCGCCGCCCACCTCGCCGACCGGCTGGTCTCCCGGCTGCGCGGGCTGCCCGGCGCGCTGGTGGGCTGGCAGCTGTCCCGGCGTCCGCAGCAGGGGGCGGGGCCGATCGTGGTGCTGGCCCTGGCCACCGCTGTCGGTATCCTGGCGCTGGGCCAGAACGCCAGCTGGCAGCAGTCCCAGTCGGACCAGGCGACCTTCAACACCGGCGCGGACGTCAGGATCGCCGACACCGGCCTCCCCGCCTACGGGCAGGGCGGCGCCATCGCGCCGGTGCCGGGGGTGGCCGCGGCCGTGCCGGTGGCGCGGAACTCGCTGAGCCTCAGCGCGGGACGCACCGGCGAGCTGCTCGCCCTGGACACTCGTACCGAGTCCGGACTGCTGGACTGGCGCCCGGACCTCACCCACGGCAGGACCGCCGCGCAGTTGCTGCGCCCGCTCGCCGATCCCCCGCTGCCGCCCGCGGAGCAGGGCATCCAGCTGCCCGGCCGACCCAGCACCCTTGTCCTGAAGGTGAGTTCCGGTCTGATAGGCGTAAAGGGGCAGCACCTCGGCACCGCCGGGATGAACCAGGACAGCGACCGGCTGCGGCTGACCCTGACCGACCGCTACGGCCTGAGCTACCTCCAGGAGCCGCGGTCGGTGCCGCTGGACGGGGCCGTGCACAGCCTGGTCTTCGACCTGACCACAGCGGCGGGCAGCGGCGTCCCCGCCTACCCGTTGACGATCAGTTCGATCAGTCTGCTGTCACCGGTCTCGACGACCAGGTCGGTGCGTCAGGACTTCACCATCGACGCCGTGCGCACCAGTCAGACCGGCGCCCCCTCGACCGCACTCGCCAGTGTGCCGCTGCCTGCCGGTTTCTCCTGGTCGGCGGTCTTCGACGCGGGCCCGGGCGACCGGGCGGTCGACTCCGACGGCACCGAGACCGAGCTCTACCTCCCCGGGCGGGTGCGGTCCGCCGTCAGCAGCGCCGGGACCCCGCTCACGCTGAGCCTGGACAGCGGCCGGGTCGGCAGCGATCCCACCGCGATCGATCCCGGCGACCCGACCCTGCTGGCCTCCACCGTCGTGCTCAGCGCCCGGCAACCGCCCGGACGCGACGGCCCGCTGCCCGCCGTGGTGGACCAGGGGTTCCTGGACGCCACCGGATCGCGGGTCGGCTCGGTCGTGGCGCTGCCGGGCGGCGCCGGGGCGGTACAGATCCGGATCACCGCCGTGGTCGATGCGATTCCCGGCACCGGCGTCGAGGCGGAGCAGGGGTCCGGCGGCTCCGGGCCGGTCCAGGGGTCCGGCCTGGCCGGCTCCACCGAGGCGACCTACGGCGGCGCGGTGCTGGTCGATCTGGCTTCCTACGACCGTCGGGCCCAGGCCGGCAGCAGCGGCACGGTCCTGCTGCCGAGCGAGTGGTGGCTGCGGGTCGACGGTGCACCCGGCGCGGAGCAGCGGGTGGCGCAGGACCGGGTCGCCGACGAGCTGCGGGCGCTGCCCGACGTCCGGGTCGTCTACACCAGGGACGACACCGAGGCGGCGCTGCGGACCGATCCGCTGGGCACCGGGCCCGAGACCGCCCTGTTCGCGGCGATGGCGCTGGCCGCGCTGCTGGCGGGGGTGGGCTTCGCCATGGGCACGGTGTCGATGCTCAGGAGACAGCGGGGCGAGACCGCGGTCCTGCGCGCGCTGGGCGCGTCAGCGGTTCTGCTGGCCCGGGCGACCACGGCGCGACTGGTGCTGCCGGTCCTGGTCGGGATGGGGATCGGCGTGGCGCTGGGTGAATTGCTGACCCGGCTGGTCGTCCCGCTGCTGATCCTGACCCCGCAGGCGGCCCGGCCGACCCCGCCGCTGCTGGTGCGGATCCCGGGCGGGCAGCTGGGCCTGCTGCTGTTGGCCGTCGGCACCGTCCCCTTGCTGGTCGCCGCCCTGGCCGGGCTGCGCAGCGGCGAACCGACCCGGGTGCTGCGCGATCGGGAGGCGTCATGAGCAGCACCCGCAGGACACCGTCCGACTCAACCGCGGTGACGTCCTGGACCCGGACCCGGCTGGGCAGTGCCAAGGGTGCGGCGCTGGCGCTGACCCTGCTGACTCTGCTGACGGTCTTTCTGGCCACGTCTTTCCCACGGCAGTTGGAGCGCTATCAGGACCAGGCGCTGAACCGGTCACTGGCCTCGGCCCCGCAGTTGGGCCGCAGTATCGAGGGCCATTCCGTGGTCGGCCGGGACATCGACGACCGTGGCGTCGCCAACTCCTATCTCGCGCCGGCCGGCCTCGTCGCCGACGCCGGCTCGCTGAGCGACGCCGTCCATCCGCCGCTCAGCGTTCGACCTCAGGACGTCAGCAGCGGCCTGCACACCACCAGTGCCTCGGACCAGCTGACCGACCCCGGGCTGCCCGCGCCCAACGGGGTGCCCCCGATCCTCACCCTGGACTCGCAGCCGGACCCGGCCACCCATGCCCGGCTGCTCTCGGGAAGGCTGCCACGAGGCCCAATCATCGATCAAGAAAAGCCCTTTGACGAGGCATCAACTCTTGAGGTGGCGATCACCAACTCCACCGCGGACGCCCTGCGGCTCCGTCTCGGCGCCACCCTGCACCTCAGCCCGGCCCATGGGCGCCCGCTGCTGATCCACGTCGTCGGCATCCTCCGCCCCAGCGACCCCAGGGCGGCGTACTGGACGGCGGAGCCGCTGCTCGCTGCTCCGGCCCTGGAGACGCTGCCGATGACCACGATCCACTTCTGGCACGCCGAGGCCCTGGTCGCACCGGGCGCCACGGCCACGCTCACCGCGATCGGCGACGTCGAGGCGTACTGGTGGCTCCCGCTGGCGCCGGGCAGCCTCCAGGTCGACCAGGTCGGCCCGGCGCTGACCCAGCTCGCCGACCTGGTCACCGGGCCGGACTCGACCACCCTCGCCAGTCTGGACAGCCTGCCGGGCGGCATGCAGGTCAGCACCGGCCTGCCGGACCTGCTCACCGGTTTCACCTCGCAGAACGACGCGATCACCCCGGTGCTCACCATCGGCGTGAGCGGCTGCGCGGGGGCGGTGCTCGCGGTGCTGCTGATGGCCGGCGGTCTCGCCGCCGACCGGCGCAGGAACGAACTCGCACTGATGCGCGGACGCGGCGCGAGCATGCCCGGCCTGGCCCGCCTCCTGTTCGGCGAAACCCTGGTCTGCACCACCACCGGCGCGGTGCTGGGTGCGGGAGCGGCCTTCCTGCTGCTCCCCGCCCCGCACCGGACGGTGCCCGCGCTGGCCGGGTTCGCGGTCTGGGCGGTGGCGAGCACCGCCGTTCCGCTGCGCTGCCTGGCCGGGCACAGCCGTCCGCAGCCGACCGCACGGGCGGAAGGACTGCTCACGGCACGTCCGTCCCGGCGGCGGACCGTGGCCGAACTGACCACGCTGCTGGTCGCCGTGGCGGCCGCCGTGTCCGTGCGCAGGCAGGGCCTGGCCCCCGGCGGCGGCGCGGCGGCCGGCGGGGTCGACCCGCTGCTGAGCGGCGCGCCCGCGCTGCTGGGGCTGGCCGGCGCACTGCTGCTGGTCCGGCTCTACCCGTGGCCGCTGCGCGTCGCGTCCCGGCCCACCGCGAGGCGCGGCGGGGCGGTGGCGTTCCTGGGGCTGGCCCGGGCCGGACGCTCCTCCGCCGGGGTTTCGCTGCTGCCGCTGCTGGCCCTGCTGCTGGCGCTCACCGTGACCTCGTTCGGCACCGAGGTGCTCGGCGGCGTCACCGATGCCCACGCCGCCCAGTCGCTCCGGCTGGTAGGCGCGGACGCCTCGGTCAGCAGCGAGGGCGGCCCGCTCCCGGCCGCGCTGGTGACGGCGGTCGGTCGCAGCCCCGGGGTGCGGTCGGTGCTGGGCATCGGGGTGGACCAGCCGGAGACCTACGCCCCGAACGGCCTGCTCTTCGAGCTCGACGGGGTGGACCCGACCCGTTACGCGGCCCTGTCGCGCAGCGTGGACGCGGGCACCTTCGCCCCCTCGCTGCTGCGGTACAGCGGCGGCGGCGCGGGCGGAAGCGCGGGCAGCGCCAGCACAGGCGGCAGCGCGGGCGGCGGAAGCGCGGGCGGAAGCGCGGGTCCGATCCCGGTGCTGGCCTCGCGGGCGCTGGCGGCCTCCATGGGGGCCGGCCCGCACACCCTCGACACCCATGCCTTCGGCCCGCTCACCGTCCGCGTCGTGGGCACGCTCCCGCACGACCTCGCCAACCCGCTGGGCGAGTTCATGGTCGTCCCGCAGACCGCCCTGCCCCCGCTGCTCAGCACCGGGAAGCCGATCGCGCCGAGCTCACTGCTGCTCAGCGGCCCGGTGGACGCCGGAGCCCTGCGGGCGACGGTCAAGGCCCACGCCGGGCACACCCTGGTGGCGCTGCGGATCCGCTCCGAGGTGGCCGCGCAGACCCTGGTCGCCACCCCGCTGCAGAACGGCGCGGAGCAGTTGTATGCGTGGACCGTCGCCGCGGCGGCCCTGCTGACCCTGATCGCCGTCCTGCTGTCGCTGCTCCAGGCCGTGCCGGAACGGGCCTCGCTGCTGGCCCGGCTGCGCACGATGGGGATGACGCCGCGTCAGGGCTACCGGCTGATCCTGGTCGAGGCGCTGCCGCAGATCCTGCTGGGCGTCCTCGCCGGAACGGGTCTCGGGCTGGTCGCCATCCCGCTCTTCGGCCCCTCGGTCGATCTCTCCGCGCTGGCCGGCGACACCGACCCGGGCCGCGCGGTCGGCCTCCAGCCGCACTGGCTCCCGCTGCTGGCACCGGGGCTGGGGCTGCTGCTGCTCGCCGCCGGGGTGGTCGCCGCGGAGGCGGCGGTGATCGGCCGCCGACAGATCGCGGTGGAACTGCGGGCCGGTGGCGGAGGGCAGTAGAACGCCTACGAAAAAGGACAGTTGATACCTGAGTCGTGCGTCACCAGTGCGCCGGTCGGGCCAGCGTCGGCGGCAGCACGGTCGTGCTGTCGCCGACCGCGGCGTCCAGTTGGGACTGGATCAGGAACAGGGCGCCGGTCAGATCCGCGCCCCGGACGTCCGTGCCACGGAAGTCAGCGCCGATGACATCGGCCCCGCGCAGGTCCGCGCGCCGCAGGTCGGCGCCGATCAGGTACGCCCCGCGCAGGTTGGCGCCGCGCAGGTCGGCGGAGGCCAGCTTGGCGCCGATCAGATCGGCCCCGCGGTGGTCCTTGCGCTTCCCCTTCGCCTTCACCTCGGCCCGGGCCAGTTCGCTGGCGCGCAGCAGCAGCACATTGACCTCTGCCCGGAGCGCGGGCACGTCCGTCCGGCGCAGCGTGTCCGGGCGCGTCAGGGTGAGCGCCCGGGTCCGGTCCAGGGCGGCCCGGAGCTCGTCGTGGACGCTGCGGGCGGCCGGCAGCCGCAGCGCCTCGGTGAGGTAGTGGAGCAGTTCGTGCAGATCCCGCATCACCGGGAACACCTCGAACATCTGCCGTGCCGTCTTCGGCGCCTGCCGCCAGTCCTGGCCGCCGAAGGTCACCTGGGCGACCTTCTGCCCCGCGCCGAAGCAGTCGTAGACGGTGCAGCCCGTAAATCCCTTGTCCCGCAGCCGGGTGTGGATGCCGCAGCCGAAGTCCTGCCGCAGATTGGGGCAGGCCTGCCCGGCGTTCTTGTTGATCGCGAAGTCGGCCGAGGCCGCGAAGGCCGGGACGACGCAGCAGAGCGCGAAGCAGTTGGCGCAGTCGGCCCGCAGCTCGCCGCCCTCGGGCGGTGCGGACGTTGCGGGCTGTGCGGGCTGTGCGGACGCTGCGGACTGCGCGGACTGTTCGGGCTGGTGGTTCTCGGGCACGGGTCGGGTGCTTCCGGACGAGGCGGGGAGGTGCTGGTCACGGCCGCCGCCCGGCGGGGGCGACGAGCCGTGACCAGCCTAGGGCAAAGCCCGGCCGACCCTGGTTCAGCTGCGGTGGGGCACCCAGACCGCGGCGTGGTAGGGGCCGTTGGCGGTGTAGGGGTCCGGCGGGGTCAGGGCCGCGCTGCCGACCACCACCCCGGCCCGGTTGGACTGGTTCGCCGTGGAGTTGAGGCCGCCCAGGGCCGGCAGCCGGGTGAAGCTGTTGCTGCTGATCCGGTAGGCGAAGGCGAAGGAGTTCGCCGCGAACACGTCCCCCACCACCAGGTTGCCGTTGATGCCGTTGGCCTGGGTGACCCCGATCCCGGGACCGATCACGGTGGTCGTGTGCGTGCGGAGGCTGTAGCTGTACTCGATCAGGGAGTCACTGCCGACAATGGTGTTCCCGCTGATCAGCGGACTGATCTTCAGTCCGGGCCCGGTCGTGGACATCAGCCGGGTGCGCAGGTCGTAGCTGAAGACCGCCAGCCCGCCGTAGCCGGGCACGGTCGACTGGGACTGGCCGACGACGGTGTGCCCGCTGATCCCGTAGACCCTGGTGAAGGTACCGCCGAGGCTGCCGATGTCGGTCGTCCGGTGGGTCCGCAGGTCGTAGACGAACCCGCGCCGGGCCAACGGCGGATTGCCGGCCGGCGTCGAGTCGCCGACCACGTAGGATCCGCTGACCCCGGTCGCGTAGCTGTTCCCGGACGGGCCGTCCAGGCTGCCGAGGTCGGTCCTGGCACCGGTCCGCAGGTCGTAGCTGAACGCACGGGTCTGCGCGTCGCCCGCGGTGGTGGACGTGCCGACCAGGGTGTGGCCGGTGACCCCCACGAGGCTGGTGGAGCTGCCGCCGAGGCCGCTGATGCCGGTCACCCGGCGGGTGCGCAGATCGTAGACGAACGCGTAGGTGGCGGGATCGCCCGGACGGTGGGACGAGCCGAGCACCAGTGAGCCGTCCACGGCCGTCGCCGTGCTCGAACTACCGGTGCTGCCAAGGCTGCCGAGGGCGCCGATGTCGGTCGTCCGGTGGGTGCGCAGGTTGTAGCTGAACGCATGGGTGGTGGTGTTCCCGGTGGTGCTGGACGAGCCGACGACCGTATCGCCGTCGATCGCGGTGGCGTTGCTGGCGGTTCCGCCGAGCGTGCCGAGGTCGACGACGGTGTACGTCACCGTCCCCGCCGCGTCGGCGCCGACTGCGGACGCCTGACCCGCGCCCACCGTGCCGACCGTGAGCAGCGCGAACACGCCGACCGCGGCGAGCGCGCGCGTGCGTAAGCGACTTGTTGCCTTCATGTGTGCCCCCTGCGAAAAGGATCGGGACTGCTTCCGTGGTGCCTCTCGCTCCCGGACAGCCTCCTCTGCGGTCTGCCGCGGGGCAATACAGTTGTGAAGAATTCGTGTAGTCGACCTTCGAACGGCTCCGCGGGACTGGGCCGACCGGGGCAACACCACGTGGTGAAACCGGGGGTGCGTGCGCGGCACCCTGGCTCACCCGTATCGTGGGCGCTCGCGCGTACGGAACACCGCGCCGGACGGTCACCACCCCTGAGGCGCTCCGCACGACCCGACGCCGCAGTGCTCCCTGCCACGAATCGGATTTCACTATGACCGCGCTCGACACCCAGACCCTCGACGAGACGACACCGGCCAGTACCGGTGACGCATCATCGGACGCCCGCCAGAACCTCATTGACTACGCCTCCCTCGGCGGCTTCACCCTCACCGCCGAGACCCACGCCTGGTACGCGGCCGTCGACACCGTCGACAGCCCGGAGGAGGCCCGCGCCGCCTCCACCGTCCTCGCCGAACTGCGCGGACGCGACCTCCCCGCCACCCGCGAGGCGGCCGCCCGCATCGCCCAGGAGACCACACTGGGCGAGCTCGACACCGTCGTCGCGGTCGGCCGGGCGCTGGCACTGACGCTGAGGGTGCGCTCCACCCTCGAGGTGCTGGTCCCCACCGCGTACGAGTCCGAGCACCTGGACACCTTCGCCGCGGCGACCGGCAGCGGGCAGTGGCGCAAGGAGCAGGGCGCGAAGCTGTCCTTCGGCCAGCGCCTCAACCTGGGCAAGGCCGCACGCGGCCTCGCCGTCGCCAAGCGCCCCCGGCGCGGTGTGCTGCACGCCGCGCTGGTCGCGGCGGCGGCGGAGCGCGCCGACTGGGCCGCGCTGTCGCTGACCGACGCCCACCCGGTGCTGCCCGCCGACCTGGAGTTCCTGGACACCGCAGTCCAGGCCGTGGACGACGCCTGCACGGCGCTGGCCGAGCTGGGACGGCTCCGGGTCGACAGCAACCCCGCCGCGCTGTCGCTCGACGAACTGACCGACCTGGTCGACCGCCTGGCCTCCGACGAGGGCACCCTGCACCGCCTCCCGGCGCTGCACGCCCTGCGCGCGGCCCTGGTGGAGCAGGGGTACGGCGAGTTGGTCGCGGAACTGACGGAGGCCCGGGCGGACGCCGAGGCCGTGGCCGAGGCAGTCAACCGCGAGTTCGGCGAAGCCGAGGTCGCGGTCACCGTCGAGGCGGAGCCGGCCGAGGCGGCGGTGGAGGCCACCCCGCAGGGCCTGGTCCCCGCTCCGCGCGAGGAGGAGGTGACCATCACCGAGGTCATCACCCCTGACCCGGCGGAGGTCGCGGCCGAGGCTGAGGTCGAGGTGACCGCGGTTGAGGTGGCCGAGGTTGAGGTCGAGGTCGCTGAGGCCACCGTCGCCGAGACCATCGCCCCCGAGGTCGAGGCCACCGAGGTCGCAGCCGCTGAGGTCGAGGCCGTTGCTGAGCCCGCCGTGGTCGCTGAGCCTGCGGCGCCGGTCGTGGCCAAGCCCAAGGCCAAGGTCACGAAGGCTGCCGCCACCAAGGCGGCCACCCCGGCCAAGCCCCGGGCGGCGAAGGCCACCAAGGCCGCTGCCCCCGCCCCCGCTGCCGCACCCGCCGAAGGCACCGCCCTGCCGAAGCCGGCGTTCACGCCGGGCCGTCCGGTCACCGCGTACTCCGCCGACGAACTGGTCTCGGTGGTCGGCTGGATCGACAGTGACGGCGTCAAGCGCAGCGACGAGGAACTGCTGCGTGCGGCGATGAAGGAGCTGGGCTTCGCCCGGATCGGTCCGCGCATCAAGGAGGCGCTCGGTACCGCGATCGCCTCGGTCCGCAGCTGACAGCAGAGGCACCACGAACGGCCCGGCGCCGCAGGATGGATCCCTGCGGGCACCGGGCCGTTCCCGTACCCCGCCGGCACCCTGCCGAACGCCCCGCCGGGCGATATTTGAGTGGCGCCGCCCCCGCCCTCCGGCGACCATCGGCCTATGTCACGAACTTTTGACGAACTCGTCGCCGAGGCGGAGGCCGTCTCCGTCGAGGGCTGGGACTTCTCCTGGCTGGACGGACGGGCCACCGAGCAGCGCCCCTCCTGGGGCTACCAGCGGGCCATGGGCGCGCGCGTCGCGCGGGCCTCCGCCGTGCTGGATCTGGAGACCGGCGGCGGTGAGGTGCTGGCCGGGTCGACCCCGACACTGGCGCCGCTCACCGTGGCCACGGAGTCCTGGCCGCCCAATGTCGCCAAAGCGACCCGCCTGCTGCATCCGCGTGGCGCCGCGGTGGTCGCCACCGCCGACTCCCCGCCGCTGCCGTTCGCGGACGAGGCGTTCGATCTGGTGGTGAGCCGGCACCCGGTCACCACCTGGTGGGACGAGATCGCCCGGGTGCTGCGGCCGGGCGGCAGCTACTTCTCCCAGCAGGTGGGCCCGGCGAGCGTGTTCGAGCTGGTCGAGTACTTCCTCGGGCCGCAGTCCGAGCGGACCAGGCGCGGCCGCCACCCGGACGACGCCCGCAGCGCGGCCGAGGCGGCCGGTCTCACCGTGGTGGATCTGCGCGCGGAGTCGCTGCGGACCGAGTTCTTCGACATCGGCGCGGTGGTCTACTTCCTGCGCAAGGTGATCTGGATGGTGCCGGGGTTCACCGTGGACCAGTACCGGGACCGACTGGAAGCGCTGCACGAGCAGATCCTCGCCCAGGGGCCGTTCCTGGCCCACACCACCCGGTTCCTGATCGAGGCACGCAAGCCGGTCTGACCCTCCGACACAAACGGCATGACGATTCGTCAGACAGTCAGATCTCCCCCAGTCTGAGCACCGACCCGAGCCGGCGCAGCCGGGACACCAGGGTCTCCAGCACCGCCGCGCCGAGGACCACCAGGGCCAGGCCCAGACCCAGCGCCGCCGTCAGCCGGTAGTCGGTGTGCAGGGCGGGCTGCACCGGGCCGCCGGTGAACTGGCGCAGGTTCAGGGCCGTGCCCAGCAGCCGGGGCTCGGCCACGCCGAGCAGCACCCCGCCCACCGCCGCCGCGCAGGCGAACGGCAGCAGTTGCAGCAGTTGCAGCGCCGCCGCCGGTCCTGAGCCCAGACCCAGGGTCCGCAGGTAGGAGCTGGTACGGCCGCGCTCGCGCGCGGTCAGCACCAGCTCGAGCGCCACCGCGAGCAGCCCGAATCCAACCGTCAGCACGCTGCTCAGGGTGTAGATCCGGCGCAGTTCGCCGACCAGTCCGTCGTTCCTCGCGCCCGCCAGGACGTCCGCGTGCAGCCGGACCTCGGCGAGGGTGCCCAGCGCGGTGGTCCCCGCGGAGCGGAGCGCGGCGGGGTCGTGGCCGTAGAGCAGGACCGCGGTGCGGCCCGCGGTCTGCGGGGCCAGGGTGCGCTCGGCCGCGATGTCCGCGACCAGCAGCCCGGTGCCGGGCGGGAGCTGGGCGGTGAGCGGGCCGAGGGCCGGGTCCTGGAGTTCGGCGGCGCCGAGCGGCGCCGTCGGGCGCAGCCGTACCGGGTGCTTCCGGTCGGTGTTGGCGAAGGAGGCCGCGGCGAGGTCGCCGCTGGGCTCTCTGGCGAGCAGGACCGGGTCGGCCAGGGCCAGGATCTCCACCGAACCGTCGGGGCGCGTCAGTGGAGCACCGCTCGCCTTCGAGAGCAGTGCTCTCGCCAGTGCCGAATCAGGCTCGACCGCCGCCAGCCGCGCCGCATCGACCGTGATCAGCACCGTCCCGGTCAGCGTCGTTCCGTCCCGGTCGGCGGTCAGGGTGAGCGAGCGCGACTGCTCCTCGACCGCCCGCACCGGGGAGGACCTGGGCAGCGCCGTCGGCGTCCGGTTCCCCTCGGTCAGCGCCACCGCGTCGCCGCCGGTGCTCCAGGCCGCCCCTGTGGTCACCCCGTCGGCGATGGTCCGCGCGACCATCCCGCCGAACACCGCCGTCCCCAGCGTCAGCACCAGCACGAACAGGGCCAGCCCGGTCGCCGTCGCGTCCCGCCCGGCCCGGGCCAGCCCGACGAAGGCCAGCACGCCGCGTCCCCGGGCGACCCGTGCCGCCAGCAGTCGCAGCAGCGCCGGGTAGACCCGCAGCAGGAGCAGCACCCCGACCACCGCCACCAGCACCGGAACCGCGCTCATCGACAGGTCGACGCCCTGGGTCTCCATCCCCTGGGTCGGGACGGCCCCGCGCCGCCGCAGCGACACCACCCCGGCCACGGCCAGCAGCAGCGCGGTGCCCTCCAGCACCTCCCGCCGCCCTGCCCCGGGCCGACCCCGGCCCCGACGACGCCCGACCCGACGCACCGTACGCGGCTCGCGGACGGCCAGCCAGGTCAGCAGCGGCAGCAGCAGCCACGCCACCGCGGCCGAACCGAACGCCCAGGCCGGCTGCGGCGACCCCGAGGTGCCGGTCTCGCCGACCCGCTCACCGACCGCCCACCCGGCCGCCGCCGCCAGCACCACCACCGGCGTCGCCACCGCCGACCGCAGCAGGACCAGGCCCAGCACCGAGGCGCCCCGCGCCCGCTGCAACCGCAGCTGCGGCTCCCGGCGCCGCAGCAGCAGCCGGATCGCCACGAAGACCGTGGCCAGCAGCACGCTGCCGACCGAGGCCAGCGCGAACGACTGCACCGCGTCCGCCTGCCGCCGCTCCTGGCCGAACGAGTCCAGCACCGGCGAGAGCCCGTCGGTCCAGGTGTAGGGGAGGACCGGCCAGTCACCGGCGAAGCAGCTCGGCTCACCGAGGCTGTCACCGCTGCCACCGCCGTCACTACCGCTGCCACCACCGTCACCACTGCTGTCAACGCCATTGTCATCGATGCTGTCGCCGTCGGCGATCTGGCACTCGCCCCGCCGCAGCGCGTTGCCGTAGCCGGCCAGCGCCTGCGGCAGTCGCGCGGCCTGGGCCACGGCGGCCCGGTCCGGGGTAACGTCGAGCTCCCAGCCGAGGATGGGCAGCGGAACCCCGTCGTCGGACAGCCGGACCGGGGCATCCGCGCCGATCAGTCCGTGGAAGGAGACCTGGTCCCGGCCGCTGGTCGGCAGCGGGTACTGCAACGGCTGGTCCAGCGCGGCGTGGTCGTTCCAGAAGCTGTCGCCGGTCAGCCTCGGCAGGTAGATGCCGGACAGCACCACCCGGGTGGTGGCCTCGTCCCCGGCCTCGTCGCCGTAGCGCACGGTGAACGGCTGTCCCACCCGCAGCCCGAGGCGTTGGGCGGTGGCCTGGGAGACCGCGAACTGCGTCGACGCCTTCGCCGGGGTGACCGCCGCCGGGTAGGTTCCGGCGACCATCCGGACATGTGACGAACCGTCACTGATGTAGGAGAAGGCGCCCACGCTGTTGAGGATCCGCGGGTCGGGGGCGGGCGGCCCGCCCGTCAACTGGCCGAAGACATAGTCGACCTCAGACCTGCGGTAGTGCAGCGACCGACCGAGCGCGGGGCCCGCGTCGGCAGCCAGCCGGGGGCCGGTCACCGCCAGGGCCGTGGTCAACAGCTGCAAGGGGTCCTTCAACCCGAACGCCGGCGGGATCGCCGCCGCGCCGACGGTGATCAGCGGCGCGGTCTGCTGGGCGGCGGCGATCCGCTGTCGCAGCGCGGCGTCCTGCCGTCCGGCCACCACGGTCGGCACCAGCGCGCCCAGCCCGGTCAGCGCCGCCACCAGCAGTGCCAGGCAGACCAGCAGCGGGAAGTCGCCCCTGGCCTCCCGCCCGGCCAGGCTGATCCGCGGGCCCAACCGCCGACCCACCCTCCGGCCCAGCCGCGGGCCTGTCCGCCGACCCATCCGCGCCCCAGACCCGCCCGGCTGACGAGGCGTCGTCCACCGAGAGCCGCTCATGTCCCCTCCCCCGCCCGCAGCACCCGCACCAGGTCCACTCGCGCCAGCAGTCGCGCCAAGGACATCACCACCACACAGATCGCGCCCGCCGTCAGCAGCGCCGCCAGCGCCACCCGCGGCCAGGGCACCGTCAGCAGCAAGGACGGATACGGCGCGGACCCGGCGTCGTCCACCGTCACCAGCGGCAGCACCAGCGCCGCCAGACCGGCTCCCAGCAACGCGCCCGGCACCAGCGCGAACAGCGCCACACTCAACTGCTCCGCCCACAGCAGCGTCGACAACCCGCCCCGGCGCACTCCCATCGCCCGCAGCAGGGCGAACTCCCGCCGCCGCTCCCGGGTGGTCACCACCGCGTGCACGGTGAAACCGATCACCGCGAAGCCGGGCGCCAGCAGCCGGCACAGCGCCAGCACCGCCCGCATCCCGGCCCGGAACGGATCGTCCAGCAGTTGGGCCCGCACCCGGTCCACCGTCTGCGCCGTCCCCAGCGAGGGATCGGCGGCCACCGCCGCCGCGGTCGCCTCCGGCTCCCCGCTGCTCAACCACCAGCTGTCCGGGGCGGTCTGCGGTTCGCCGATCCCCGCCTCGGCGGCGGCCAGCGCACGCTGGTCCACCAGGTAGTGGCCCTGGGTACGGACCGTGCCGGGGATGGCGTCCACGGTGCCGGTGATGACCAGCAGCAGCGCATGGCCGTCGTCGAGGTCCAGGGTGACCTTGTCCCCCACCCGTTGCTGCCCCTCCGCCATCGCCACCGCGTCACCCAGCGCCGGAAGCACCAACGGGGCTGCTCCCAGCACCGGGGCGATCAGCGCCGCCGCGCCGCCCTGGGTCGGTCTGCCGTAGGGCGCGGTGCCGATCTCGGCGGCGAGCAGGTCGGTGCCGCTGGGGTGCAGGGCGCAGACCGCCGGGCCCGCCACGGCATAGGAGTCGCCCGACCCGTCGTCGGTGGTGCAGTCCGCCTCCACCGCGTACAGGGCCTGCGGGGTGCGGTCCGCCCAGATCAGCCCGCCCGGCAGCGCACTCTGCCAACTCGGCTCAGCCGCAGCCGCAGCACCGGTCGCGGGCCCAGCACCGGTCGCCGGCCCCACCGCGCCGATCCGGTGCACGGTCAGGGTGAGCCGGGCCCGCTCCTGCTCCGCGGGGACCACGACGGCGATCCCGGTCAGCTTCAGCGGGTAGCTGCGCGTCCCGCCGCCGGGGACGGCCAGCGGTGCCTCCACCAGGTGCCGTGCCCCGTCGGCCGGGGGCAGTCGCACGGTGACCGTGGAATCGACCCCGGCGGCGTCCTCCAGGGTCAGCGCCAGCTGCGGCGGCGCGGGGTTGCCGTTGCTGGACAGGGTCTCGTCCAGGCGCAGCGCGCTGGGGCGTCCGGCGAACACCAGGCCGTCCGGCGGGGTCCGGCTGCTCAGCGCCGCCAGCCGGGCCGGGAAGCCGGGGCCGGCCAGGTCGGAGCGCAACAGCGGGGCGGGCGGCGGCGGCCCGCCCGGGGTGGGCCGCCGGGTGTCGATACCGATGACCTCGTCGAGCCGGCCGTTGCTGTTGGTGGCGGCGGTATCGCTGACCGGGGTCACCGCGGTGACGCCGGGCAGCGCGGCCAGGGCGCTCCGCAGCGCCTCCGGCGGGGAGGTCAGGACGTCCTGCTGGTCCACCCGGACGTCCGCGCCGACCGCGAACCCGGCCTGGTCGGTGGCGAGTTGGTCCAGCCCGGCGAGCGCCGTGGTGGCCAGCGCACCGACCGCCACGGCCAGACACATCAGCACCACCGGGCCCGCGTTGCGGGCCGACCTCCGCCCCAACTGCCAAGCCGCCAACGGCAGTACCAGCCCCCGGCGGGAGCGTCCGAAGCGGTCGAGCAGGAACGAGGCGAGGGGCAGCAGCCGCAGCAGCAGCACGGCCGCCGCCAGCGTCGCCACCGCGGGCACCAGTACCAGCACCGGGTCCACGTCGGCCAGTCCGTCCGTACCCGAGTTACTCACCGTGCTCCGGTAGTGGGCCAGTTGGAGGTAGCCGAGGACCGCGACCGCGGCCAGTGCCAGGTCCGCGCCGACCCGCTGCGCCGCCGCACCGCGGGCCCCGCGCAGCCGCAGCCTGGACACCGGGTCACCCCCGGTGACCGCGAGCAGCACCGGCAGCAGGGTCGCCCCGGCGTGGATCAGCACAGTCAGCGCCACGGCCGCCCAGGCGGGCGCGACCAGGGCGTCGGCGGGCGGACGGGCGACCACCAGGCCGATCGCGTGCAGCCCGTGCAGCAGCGGCCCGGCCAGGAACGGCGCCGCCAGCGCGGCCGGCAGGGCGACCACCGCCCACTCCCCCGCCGCCGCTGCCAGCAGACCCCCGGTCCCGGCTCCCCTGGTCTGCCGCAGCACCAGCTCGTCCCGCCGGTGCGCTGCCAGTTGACGAGCCGTCAAGATCAGTGCCACCAGCGCGAGTACGGCGAGCAGCGCGGCCGGGAGGTAGAGCGCGGAGCGGGCCACCACCATCGGCACGGCCAGGCCGTCCACCGCGTCCGCCAGCGTGGAGGCCACCGAGACCCGTTCCAGCGGGGGCTGCTGCCCGTGGAACACGGAGCTGCCGGTGTCGCTGGCCGAGAAGTCGCCCACCCGGCGGCTCAGGCCGTGCAGTTGGGCGGCCCGCAGCCGGTCCAGGTCCGGCAGGGCGCTCCAGGAGACCTGGATCTCCGCATGGAAGGAGGCTTGGCCGACCATGGCGGCCGGGGCGACCACCAACAGGTTCCCGGCCCTGGTGTCGCCGTCGGTGGCCACGCCCACCGCTCCGGGCCAGAAGCCGGGCGCCCCGGTGGCGGCATAGACCCCGGTGACCCGCACGGTGACCACCCGGCCGGTGGGGTCCGCCAGCGTCAGCAGGGTGCCGGGGCCGGCCCGCAGCCGTCCGGCCAGCAGTTGCGGAATGGCGGCGTCCACCGTTTCGGCCACCCCGGCCACCCCAGCCACCCCGGCCACCCCAGCCACCCCAGCGGCGGCGGGGGCGGTGAACTGCGCGTCCGACGGATCGGCCGCGCCGTCCGGCCAGCTGCCGGAGACCAGCCGGGCGTGGGCGGCGGCGCCCTGCAGCGCCACCGGGTGCAGCTGCAGCTGGGCGGCCACCGTGCCGGGGCGGGCACCCCTGAGCACCAGCAGGTCGAGACCGTAGAGGGCCAGGTAGGTGTGCTCCGGCACCTCGCCGAACACCGCCGCGACGCTGCCGCGCACCGCCCGGTCGGCGGCCGGGAGGCCGGCCGCGCCGTAGGAGGCGCTCACCCCGACCTCGGCCCTGGGGTCCGCGAGCAGCCGGGCCGCCGCGCCGGCGTCCACCGAGCTGGTGGTCAGCGCCGCGAGGGCGGCCAGCACGGTACTCGCCAGCAGCACCGTGACCGCGGTCGCGGCCAGCACCAGACCGTGGTGCACGGAGCCGCGGACAGCGGGCGGCAGCGCCCTTCGGGCGGTGCTGCCGGTCGGTCTCCGGGCCACGCGACTCCCCCTGCGCTGATGCCGAACCACACCCAACCACGGCGTTCAATGCGGCACAGTCTGCGGCAGCTGGAGAAAACCAGGGAGTCCTTTGCAAATATTGATGGAATTGCAGCAATCAATCGACAGAGTCAAAGATCCCAAAACGGGCAGACGTACTCAGTAGCCACTGCACGAACAAGGAGAAAAGGCCATGAGCGACGAGACCATGGGCGACGACGTCTACCAGCCGGATCCCGGTGCGGACCAGATCGACGACTCGGGGGTCCTCGACCCCGAGGACACCCTGCTCGACCGCGGCGTGGACGAGGCCCTGGACGAGGGCTACTCACCCCCCGAGCGGCCGCTGGGCGCGGAGCACTACGGCATCACCGCCGACGAGCAGCGCCGCGGCGAGAGCCTGGACCAGCGGCTGGCCGAGGAGGTCCCGGACAACGACCCCGGTGACGGCGACGATCTCGGCGACTCCTCGGACACCGACGGCGAGCTGCGCGACGGCGAGGTCGGCGACGCGCGATCCGGCCGCCTGGTCGCCCCCGGCGAGGGCGCCCACGACGAGCACGACGGCATGGTCGGCTCCGACGTGGGCATCGACGGCTCAGCCGCCTCCGCCGAGGAGGCCGCGATGCACATCACCGACGACCCCGAGCGGTAGGCGGCGTCCGGGCGGCTGGATTGACAGCCCGCCCCGGCCGCGCCCGGGCCCTCAGCCCTCCGCTCAGCCCTCCGCGTCGGCGTCGAGACCGGAGCCCGCGCCGTACCAGAGCGTGGTGACATTGCAGAACTCATGGATCCCGTGCCCGGACAGTTCGCGTCCGAAGCCCGAACGCTTCACGCCGCCGAAGGGCAGCGCCGGGTGCGAGGCGGTCATGCCGTTGAAGAAGACCCCGCCGGCCTGCAGATCCCGCTCCAGCCTGAGCTGCTCGGCCCGGTCAGTGGTCCAGGCGCTCGAGCTGAGGCCGAAGGGCGTGTCATTGGCCAGCGCCACCGCCTCGTCCAGGCTCGCCACCCGGTAGAGCGTGGCGACCGGACCGAAGCACTCCTCCAAGTGGATCCGCATCTCCGGAGTGATCCCGGTGAGCACCGTCGGCTCGTTAGTACCAGCCGGCCTCGAACCCGGCCGGGCGCTGCCCGCCGCACTGGGCCTTGGCCCCCTGCCGCAGCGCGTCCTCGACCAGTTCCTCCAGGTCGGCCCGTCCGGCCTCGGTGGACAGCGGCCCGACGTCGGTCCCCTGCTCCAGCGGGTCGCCGACGGTCAGCGCGACCATCCCCTCCACGAACGCCGCCGTGAAGGCCTCGTAGACGTCCTCGTGGACGATGAAGCGCTTGGCCGCGATGCAGGACTGGCCGTTGTTCTGCACTCTGGCCGTCACCGCGACCTTCGCCGCCTTGGCCACGTCCGCTGAGGGCAGCACCAGGAAGGGGTCGCTGCCGCCCAGCTCCAGCACGCTCTTCTTGACCTCGTCGGCGGCGATCGCGGCCACCGAGCGGCCGGCCGCCTCGCTGCCGGTGAGGGTCACCGCGACCACCCGGGGATCCCGGATCACGCCCTCGATCGCGTCGGAGGCCACCAGCAGCGTCTGGAAGCAGCCCTGCGGATACCCGGCGCGGACGAAGACCTGCTCAAGCAGCAGGGCCGTCTGCGGGACGTTGGAGGCGTGCTTCAGCAGCGCCGTGTTCCCGGCCATCAGCGCGGGCGCGGCGAAAGCGGATCACCTGCCAGAGCGGGAAGTTCCACGGCATCACGGCCAGCACCGGGCCGAGCGGCCGGTAGCGGACCACGGCGGCCTCGGCCCCGGCGTCGGCGACGTCGGCCGGGTCGATCCGCTCGTCGGCGAGCAGCGCCGCGCCGCCGCGTTCGGCGAACCAGCGCATGGCCTTGACGCACTTGTCGACCTCGGCGACGGCCTGCCCGACCGGCTTGCCCATCTCCAGGGTCATGGTCCGCGCGGTGTCGTCCCGCTCGGCCTCCAGCAGGTCGGCGGCGGCCCGCAGCAGTGCCGCGCGCTCGGCGAAGCCGGTGGTCCGGTACTCGGCGAAGGCGGCCGAGGCGCGGGCGAGGCAGGCCTCGACGCCGTCCGCGTCCAACGGTGCAAAGGTTTCGAGGGTCTCCCCCGTGGCGGGATTGACGCTGGCGATGGGCATTACCGGCCCTCTCCTCTCGATTCGTGATGATTCGGAACTGTTTGATCCCTGCCCCGCCCCGCCCAGCTGATACCCCTCGCTGATACCCGTCACTGTTGCCCCCCACTGATACCCGCCGGGTCGCCACCGGCATCCAAAGCCGCCCGGCGGGGCAGTCGGGCCGGTATGAGCGCGATTCTTGTGGGCACCGCGGGCTGGGCCGACCGGGAGCTGACCTCGTCCGGCTGGTACCCGCCCGGCACCCGCACCCCCGGGCAGCGACTGGCCCACTACGCCTCCCGCTTCGGCCTGGTCGAGGCGGACTCGCCGTACTACGCGATCCCGGCGGCCGCGACGGTGCGGCGCTGGGCGGAGAGCACCCCGGACGGCTTCGTCATGGACGTCAAGGCGTTCGGCGCCCTCACCGGCCACCCCGGGCGGGTCGAACCCCGCGACCCCGAGCAGGCCTGGCAGCTGTTCCACCAGGCGATGGCGCCGCTGGCCGAGGCGGGCCGGCTGGGCCGGGTGCTGCTGCAGTTCCCGCCCTGGTGCACCGCCGGCCGGCGGTGGAGCAACGGATCAGCGAGGCGCTGGAACCGCTGCCACCCGCTGCCGGCCGCCGTCGAGTTCCGCCACTCCTCCTGGCTCGCCGACCCGGCCAGGCAGGCCCGCACCTGGACTATCTGCGCTCGCGCGACGCCGCCTATGTCTGCGTCGACATGCCGCGGGACCACCCGGGCGCGATGCCGCCACTGCTGGCGGTGACCTCGTCGACAGCGGTGGTCCGGCTGCACGGGCACAGCGAGGCCTGGGTCGGCGGCAGCAAGGAGGACCGCTTCCGCTATGCCTACTCGGAGCGGGAGCTGGCCGCCTGGGCCGAGCGCCTGGTCACCCTGTCCCAGCAGGCCGCCACCGTCCACGCCGTCCTCAACACCTGCTGCGGCGGCGAGGCCCAGCGGGCGGCCCAGGCCCTCCAGGAGCTGCTGCCCGGCTGAGCTGCCAAGACCTGCTAGGACCTGCTTCCGCCGCCGACGATCAGCGTCAGCAGCCGGTCCAGCGAGCGTGCGAACACCGTATCGGCATCGACGGGGGCGGCGCCCGCCCCGGCGGCGAGGACGGCGGCGAGGTGCGGGTGGGCGCCGGTGCCGATCACCCCGGTCAGATAGCTGATCAGCTCGGTCTGCCACTGCTCGCTGCCGCCCCTGGCGGCCGTGCGCTCCCACTCGGCGAACTGGCAGACGAAGCCGTTGAACAGGGCGAACATCTCCATCCTGGTGCCGCCGTCCCATTCGACTCCGGCGTCGGCCAGGACGCCGAGGAAGTACTCGGTGCAGCGCAGGGCGTGCGGGCCCATCGAGGGGCGGCTGACGGACAGGCCCGGCATCCAGGGGTGCCGCCGCATCGCGGCGAGTTCCTCGCGGGCCAGCAGGGCGAGGTCGGCGCGGGGGTCGCCGGACGGTGCGTCAGGGAGTGCGTACTCACCCGCCGCCGCGTCCAGCATCAGGTCGAACAGGTGCTCCTTCTTGGGCACGTAGTTGTAGAGCGACATCGTTCCCGCGCCGAGCGCGGCGGCGACCTTGCGCATGGAGACGGCGTCGAGCCCGTCCGCGTCGGCGATGGCGGTGGCGGCGGCCGCGATCGCGGCGCGGCTGTGCGCGGGCTCCGGCCCGCGGCCGGTGCGCTCGGGGCGCAGCCAGATCATCTCCGGGGCGTTGGGCTTCACGGAAATCAGTCTAGACACGTACATCGTACGTAGTAGTACGCTGACCCTGCCACCCTTCTACGTACATCGTACGTAGATAAGTACCGGGAAAGGATCCCCATGGGACCCCCTGCCGTCTCCGCCACCGGCCTGCACAAGCGCTTCGGTCGCACCGACGCCCTGCGCGGGCTCGACCTCACCGTCCCGGCCGGCACCGTCTGCGGGCTGCTCGGCCCCAACGGCGCGGGCAAGACCACCGCCGTCCGGATCCTCGCCACGCTCTCCGCCCCGGACGCGGGCGAGGCCCGGGTGGCCGGGTTCGACGTGGTCCGCGACGCCGACCAGGTCCGCCGCAGCATCGGCTTCGCCGGGCAGCACGCCGCCGTGGAGGAGGGGATCACCGGCCGCGACAACCTGCCACCTGATCGGCCGGCTGCACCACCTCGGCGCGCGCGGCGCCCGGCAGCGCGCCGAGGAACTGCTGCAGCGGGCACGGCCTCGCCGGGGCCGCCGACCGCCTGGTCCGCACCTACTCCGGCGGCATGCGGCGACGGCTCGACCTGATCGCCAGCCTGGTCACCCGCCCCGCCGTGCTGTTCCTGGACGAGCCCACCGCCGGCCTCGACCCGGCCAGCCGCAAGGAGATCTGGGCCACCGTCAGGGAGCTCAGGGACGGCGGCACCACCGTCCTGCTCACCACCACCTGGACGAGGCGGACCGGCTCGCCGACGACATCGCCGTGGTCGACCACGGCCGGGTGATCGCCTCGGGACCGCCCGAGCAGCTCAAGTCCGCGATCGGCACGCGGGTCGAGGTCACCCTCGCCGACGCGACCGGCCTGGCCCGGGCCGCCGCCGTCCTGGCCGTGCTCACCGGCGGCGAACCCGCCGTCGACCAGGGGAGTTCCGCGTCAGCGCGCTCACCGACCCGGCCCGCGCCGACCGGACGCTCGCCCTGCCGTCCCTGGTGCGGGAGTTGGACGCGGCCGGGGTCACCGCCGTGGACGTGGCCCTCGGCCGGCCCTCCCTGGACGACGCCTTCCTCGCCCTGACCGCCGCGGCCCCGCTGGAGGCGACCCGCTGATGAGCGCCAGTCATGCCCTGACCGACGCCCGCACCCTCACCCTGCGGGTGCTGCTGTACTACCGCCACTCCCCGGCCTGATCGCCGCCTCGTTGGCCGCGCCGCTGGCCATGCTGGTGGTGTTCGGCTATGTCTTCGGCAGCGCGATGCAGGTCCCGGCGGCGGCAGCTACCGCGACTACCTGATGCCGGGCCTCTTCGTACTGATCGCGGTGAACGGGGTGGTGCCCAGCATGGTCGGCGCGGCCCGCGACGTCGGACGGGGCGTCACCGACCGGCTCCGGACCATGCCGATCTCCCGCTCCGCCTCACTGCTCGGGCAGACCCTGGCCGACCTGCTGGTCAGCGCGGTGGTGCTGGTGATGATGCTCGGCATCGCCCTCGCCACCGGCTGGCGCGCCCGGGGCGGCCTCGCGGACGCCTTGGGCGCGCTGGCGCTGCTGCTGCTGTTCCGGTTGGTGATGAACTGGGTCGGCCTCTACCTCGGCCTGGCCATCGGCAAGGAGGACATAGCGGCCCAGCTCTCGGTGCTGGTCTTCCCGATCGGCATGATCACCAATGTCTTCGTCCCCACCGCGGGCATGCCAGGCTGGCTCCGCACCGTCGCCGACTGGAACCCGATCAGCAGCGTCGCCGCCGCCACCCGCCACCTCTTCGGCAGCAGCACCGTCGCCACCGGGGCGCCACAGCCCTGGCCCGCTGGCCCACCCCGTCACGGCCACTCTGGCCTGGTCAGCCCTGCTACTCGCCCTCTCCGCCCCCTGGCCGTCCGAGCCTTCACCCGGCACGGCCGGTGACGGCGAAGGGAACGGCATCAGGCCCGTTCGGCGGAGGAACCCTTCGGTGCGTGGGCGATCAGGACGGCGGCGTAGGGGTGCCAGCCGAGGGAGGAGTAGAGGTGCTGGCCGTCGACGCTGGCGATGAGCAGGCCGGTGCGGGCGCCCTGGTCGAGGGCGGCCTGGACCAGGGCGCTCATCAGGGCCCGACCCAGGCCGCGGCGGCGGTGGGCGGCGGCAGTCTCGATCCGGTCGGCGATCGCGTCGCTGCCGACAATCGCCACCGTGCCGCGGGCGACCGGCTCCTCAGCGGCGGGGTGGTGCAGCGTCACCGTGATCACCGGCCCGGCCTGCCGCACCTCGCTCCGGTAGGGCGCGGCGGGCGCGTACCGCGGATGCCGGGCCAGCTCAGCGGTCATCAGCGACTCGGAACGATGCAGCAGCTCAAGCCCGGCGGCCTCGACCTCAGCTGCCACCTCGACCGGCCGGTGCGTGGGCACGGTCAGCCAGGTGTTCAGCCGCTCGGCTGCCACGCCTGCCGCCAGCCGGGCCACCGACCCGGGCACCTCGTCCGCGCGCAGGGCCAGCACCTCGACCTCCCGGCTGGGCTGGCCACACCTGATCCGCAGCCCGTCCTCGATCGCCTCCGCGGGCGGCAGCCCCCGAGCCAGACTCCAGCCCCGCTGCCACCGCCGAACAAGCTCCGCGTCGATAGTCATCAACCCACCCTAGCCGCAGCCCGCGACTACCCCGAGGTGGTGTCGAAGCGCAGGTGGGAGGTGATGCGGTAACGGTCGCCCCGGTAGACGGCGTGGGCGAACTCGACGGTGCGGCCAAGGGTGTCCCGGGTGGTGCCGCTCGACCTGGAGGATCGGGGCATAGACCGCGATGTCCAGCAGATCGGCCTGGTCCGGGTTGGCCACAGCGGGCTCCAGCGTCTGCACCGCGTCGCAGACCACGATCTCAAAGCGCTCGCGCAGCAGCCGGTAGAAGTTGCCGTCCTCCCATGTCCGTGCTGGTCAGCCCCGGTACCAGCAGGGCCGGCAGTTCCAGCCGCTCGATCGACATCGGCTCGTCGTCCACCAGCCGCAGCCGGACCACCCGCAGCACCGGCTCGTCCTCCCCGATCAGCAGCCGGGCCGCCCGCAGCCCGGCCGGGGCGGTGCGGAAACTCGACCACCCGGCTGGTCCAGGCACCCTCGGCCGGGGGGACGGCGAAGGCGGCGGAGGGGCCGTCGCTCAGTTCCTGGGTGACCTTCTCCGGGCTGGTGAAGGTGCCGCGCCCCCACTGGCGCACCAGGTGCCCGGTCCCGATCAGTTCGTCGATGGCGGCCCGGACCGTGGGCCGGGACACCCCCAACTCCTCGGCCAGGTCCCGCTCGGAGGCGAGGCTGGTGCCGGGGCCTGCGTTCTCGATGACATCGAGCAGATGCTGCCGGACCCGGTCCCGCTTCGCCGTCGGCCTGCGCGCGGCATCGGCGGTGTCAGCGGTGTCGGTGGTGTCAGCAGCATCGGTGGTGTCGGTGGTGGTCACCGCTGCATTCTCCCAGCGAGCTGGGTGTACTCCGGACGGTCGGCGCCACGCTCGACGGGCGCCGCACGGATCCCCAGCGCCGCCAGCCGGGCATAGTGCGGCTCCAGCCGCCCCAGGAACTCGGCGTAGTCGCCGCCCCCGCTCCAGACCACCTCGGCGAAGGCGCAGAGCCGGGGGAACACCAGGTAGTCGACATGGGCCGGGGTCGGGGCGAACTCGGTCCACAACTGCGCCTGGGCGCCCAGGACTCCGGGGCGGGGGTCGTGACCGTCCGCGACCGGCAGACCGCCGTCCAGCGGGTCGAAGCCGTGGATGGTCGCGAGGGTGATCCGGTGCCCCGGCTGCCCCGGCGGCTCCTCCGGATGGTCGTGCTGCTGGTAGTCGAGGTAGGTGAATCGGTGCGGAGCCATGATCACCTGGTGCCCGCGCCGCACCGCCCCCGCGCCGTGGGCGGCGTCGCGCCAGGGCACCACGGTGATGTCCTCCGGCAGCGACCCGGCCGCGTGGCCGCTCTCGTCCCAGCAGATGCTGCGCCGACCGTGCACGGCGAGGAAGTCCGCCATCTCCTTGAGGAACCAGGCGCGCAGCTCGTCCGGTCCGGCCAGGCCCAGCCGCCGGGCCTTCTCCCGGGCCGCCGGGCTGGCCTCCCACTGCGTGGTGGGGCACTCCTCGCCGCCGATATGGATGTACTCGGACGGGAACACCCGCCGCACCTGGTCCAGCACCTCCCGGCAGAGGTCGAGGGCCGCATCACTGACGCCGAGGATGTCCTCACTGATGCCCCACCCGGTCCACACCGGCTGCGGACGCTCGGGATGGTTCCCAAGCTCCGGATAGGCAGCGAGCAACGCCCTTACATGCCCAGGCAGTTCGATCTCCGGAACGATGGTGACCCCACGGTCCGCGGCGTAGTCGACCAGCTCGCGCAGCTCCCGCTGGGTGTAGTAGCCGCCGTGCGGAACGCCGTCATAGCGGTCGCTGCCGGAAGGACCGACCATTGACTCGGTGCGCCAGGCGCCGACCTCGGTGAGCCGGGGGTGCCCGTCGATCTCGATCCGCCAGCCCTGATCATCCGTCAGATGCAGGTGCAACACGTTCAGTTTGTGGAACGCCAGCCGGTCGACGAGCTGACGCAGGTACGGCAGAGGCATGAAATGCCGAGCGACGTCGAGCATAAAGCCGCGCCAGGGCAGCAGCGGATAGTCCGTCAGCGTCAGGCAGGGCAAATGACTTTCATCAGTCCACAACTGACGGAGCGTCTGCACGCCGTGGAAAAGACCCGCCGCGGCCGAGGCGGTGAGGGTGACCTGTTCGGGGGTGATGACGAGGGTGTAGTGCTCGGGACCGCCGTGGTCCGGATCAGGGCCGAGGGCCAGCCGAACCGTCGGGGCCTCCTCCCCGACACCGGAGCCGAGTTGGGCGCCAAAGTACTCCCTGAGCAGAGCGGCCGGACGTTCGGCGCCGGGGCCGACCGACAGCCGCGCCCCCCGGTCGAGGGTGAAGCGCCGGTGTGCCGCTCGACGGCGGCGGGGCGGGGGATGATCACTGTGGCCTTTCCGGATCGGATACAACAGGGTTGCCCTGGGCTCGGGTTGGATGAAGTGCGCGACGGCTCAGCCCTTGACCGCGCCCGCGGTCATGCCGGCCACCAGCCGGCGCTGGACCAGCATGAAGAACACGATCACCGGGATCGCGAACAGGCTGGTGGCGGCGATCAGGCCGCCGTAGTCGGTACCGACGGCGGTGCTGAAGGAGGCGAGCCAGACCGGGAGGGTGTACTTGGCCTGGTCGTCCATCATCACGTAGGCGTAGGTGTAGTCGTTCCAAGCGGTGATGAAGGCGAACACGCTGGTCGCCACCACCCCCGGCATCACCAGCGGCAGCAGGATCCGGCGGATGATGGTGAGCCGTCCGGCTCCGTCCACCATCGCCGCCTCCTCCAGTTCCACCGGGACGCCCTGCAGGAAGCCGCGCAGCACCCAGATGGTCAGCGGCAGCACGAACGCGGTGTAGGTGAGCGAGAGGCCGATCAGGCTGTTCAGCATGTGCAGGCTCTTCAGGCCCAGGAACAGCGGGATGACCAGGGCCGGCTGCGGCACCATCTGCACCGCCAGCACGATGATCAGGAACCCGCGCCGCCCGAGGAAGCGGAACCGGGTCAGCGCGGTGGCGGCCAGAAACGCGAGGCCGATGGCGACCACCACCACCGCACTGGTGACCAGCGCGCTGTTGAGCAGGTCGGTGCCGAAGTGCGGACGGCGGACGGCGCTGAAGAAGTTGGCAAGGGTGAACGGGAAGGGCAGGAAGTGCGGGGTGGAGCTGAGGATGTCGCCCTGGGGCTTGAACGCGGTGTTGAGCATCCAGTAGACCGGGAAGGCCCACACCGCGCAGAACAGCACCGCCCCGGTGTTGAGCGCACCCCGCCTGACACCTGTGGCCTGACGACTCGTCATAGTTCTTCTCCCGACCGCACCAGACGGCGCACGTAGTAGACCGTCAGGCTGAGCAGCAGCAGCACCGAGACCACCGCGATCGCCGCCCCCTGCCCGTAGGACTGGGCGGCGAAGGCCTTGGTGAAGGACCAGATGCCGAGCGTGGTGGTGCCGCCCACCGGACCGCCCTTGGTCAGGATCCAGATCTGGTTGAAGACGTTGAAGTCCCAGATCACCGACATGATCGCGACCAGCAGCAGGATCGGCCGGAGGAACGGCACGGTGATCACCCGGAACCGGCTCCAGTAGCCGGCCCCGTCCAGCTCCGCCGCTTCGTAGTACTCGTCCGGGATCTGGCTGAGCCCGGCGTAGAGGGTCAGTGCGACGAACGGCACCGACTGCCACACCACCAGCGTCCAGACCACCCCGAAGGCCGACAGCGAGTTGGAGAGCCAGTTGTGCTGCTGGAAGTCGCCGAACACCCGGGCCTCGGTGAGCAGCCAGTTGACCACCCCCGTAGGTGGGCTGGAACAGCCACTCCCAGAGCAGCGTCGCCGCGACGTTGGGCACCGCCCAGGCCGCGATCAGCGACAGGGTGACGGCGGTGCGCAGCCTGGGCCCGAGGGCCCGCATCATCAGCGCGGTGAGCATGCCGATCACCAGCGTCCCCACCACCAGCGCCGCGCAGAAGCCCACCGTGCGGACCAGGACCGGGACCAGTTGGTCGTCGTTCCACACCGCCCGGTAGTTGGCGAGGCCGATCCACGGCGTGGTGCCGGTGAACAGCGCGCGCAGGCCGTAGTCCTGCAGCGAGATGACCACCAGCCGGACCAGCGGATAGCCGATCACCAGGGCCAGGATCAGCGCGGCCGGCGCCAGCAGCGCGTACGGCAGGGCCTGGCCCCGCCGTCCGCGTCCGCGGCGGGGCCGGGCGCCCGCCGCCCCCACCGCGGGGGCGGCGGCCTGCTCCGGTGTCAGCTCGGGTTCGAGGCCCGTCTCGGTGGTCATGGTCACTGCGCGGCGTTCAGCGCCTGGTCGAGGTGCGCGTCGAAGGCCTTGGCGGCGTCGGCCGTCGACTTGCGACCGGTGGCGATGTCGGCGAGGAAGCTGTTGATCGAGTCGTCGGCCTCGATGGTGCCCCAGCCCGGGGTGGACGGGGTGGCCACGCTGTTCTTGGCGGCGGTGAAGAAGGCCTGCGAGGTCGGCGGCAGCGTGGACACGGTCTGGTCCAGCAGCTGGGTGGAGGCCGGGGTCCAGCCGTCGATGCCGACGATCGCCGAGGTCTGCACCGCGGTGCTGGTGGCGGCCTTGAGGTAGGCGATCCCCAGGTCCTGGTTCTTGCTCTTGGTGGCGACGGCCAGGTCGGAGCCGCCGAGGAAGACCGGCTGGGTCTTGCCGGGCGTGGTGCTGGGGAACGGGAAGGTGCCGATCTGGTCCTTGATCCCCGGGTTGTCCTTGACCGCGGTGTTGATCGAGGTCACCACGATCGCCGAGGTCTTGCCCGAGGCGAACAGCGCGTTCTGGTCCGGCGTACGGTCGTTGACGTCGCGCGAGGACTTCGCCGAGTAGGTGTTCTGGAAGGACTTCCAGGCCTGCAGGCCTTGCTGCGCGGCCGGCGACTCCAGCGCCCCGGTCCACTTGCCGCCGCTGTCCACGGCGATCTGGCCGCCCGCGTCCCAGACGAAGGGCAGCGCGCTGTACCAGTACTTGCCGGGCATGTTGATCGCGGAGAAGTCGGCGGCGTGGTTGGCGGCCTTGACCTTGTCCAGGTCGGCGGTGAACTGGGCGAAGCTGGTCGGCGGCGCGGTGACGCCGGCCTTGGCCCAGATGGTCTTGTTGTAGACCACGGCGCGGTTCCCGGCGAACAGCGGTGCGGCGTAGACCTTGGAGTCCACCGTGGCCGGGCCGATCAGGCCGGGCAGCCAGGTCTGACCTGCCGTCATGTCCGGTACCTGGCTGGTGATGTCGGTCAGCCCGCCGCTGGCGGCGAACATCGGCACGTCGGTGTTGCCGATCTCCAGCACATCCGGCGGGTTGTCCCCGGCCAGCGCGGTGGTCAGCTTGGTGTTGATGTTGTCCCACTCCTGGATCTGGACCTTCACCTGGGCCCCGGTGGCCTTGGTGAACGCCGCGTTGATCGCGGCCACGGCCTTGTCGGAGAGGTCGCCGTCCATGTACCAGACCGTCAACGTCCTGGCCTTGGCGGAGCCGGCCGGGCCCGGCGCCCCTGCCTTGGTCGCTCCACTGCCACCGCCGCTGCTACAGGCAGTGACAGTGCAGGCCAGAGTCAGTCCGACGGCGAGTGCGGTCCAGGTACGTCTGTGCATGGCGTTCCTCCTTGACGAGGCGGGGTGCGCGGTCGGGCCGAGCCGAATCCGCTGTGGTGAGGCCAGATGCTGGCACCTTACCTTTGGTCATGTCAATGGCTTCTGATGGTTGCTCAGCGCATCGCGGACGAACCACACAACCGCAGCAGACATCGCCAATTGGCCTGCACCAACTAGGTTCTTGACAAGATTCGAGCAGAGCATCATCTTGGACCCCGACCGGTCCAAGACTTAACCGGTGGTTAGCTCTTGCGGAGTTCGCCGACCGATCCAGAGCGAATCACGCCGCCACCGGAGGCCGCAGGGCCAGGTCGATCCGATCGCGCCGGACGCGGTCGCCCAGCCCCCTGGAGGCTGGGAGCCGCGTCCGGCGCCCGACCCGGCACCGGCACTGGCACCGCCCCGGTCCGACCCCACCCTCACGGACCGTAGCCGCCGCTGCCCACTGCCAACTCCCCCTGCACCGACCCTTTTTCCCCACCTCCATGTCACGACGAGGAGACCCCCATGCACGCCTCCCGACGTCCCGCGCGCCCCCATCGCCGCCGGGCCGCCCTGATCGCCGCCATCGCCCTGACGGCCGGCGGACTCAGCACGGCCGGGCTGATCAGCACCGCCCAGGCCGCAGCGACCCCGACCGTCGCGCTGCAGTACAGGACCACCACCACCGGAGCCACCGCGGACGAGTCGGAGCCCTGGTTCACCGTCAGCAACACCGGCAGCTCGCCGCTGGCGCTCTCCCGGGTGGCGATCCGCTACTACTTCAGCGCGGACGGCAGCTCGCCGTACCAGTTCTCCTGCGCCTGGGCGGTGGTGGGCTGCGCCAATGTCACCGGCCATGTGGTGGCCCTGGCCACCCCGACCGCCACCGCCGACCACTACCTGGAGGTCGACTTCGGCGCGGGCGCGGGAACGCTCGCCCCCGGCGCGTCCACCCAGGACCTGCAACTGCGGCTGTGGCGGCAGGACTGGCAGTCGGTGAACCAGGCCGACGACTACTCCTTCATCGCAGGTCAGAGCAGCTACGGCCCGAACAGCAAGGTCACCGTCTCGGTCGACGGCGCGATCGTCTCCGGCACAGCGCCCGGCGGCAACCCGACCGCCCCGCCGACCACCGCTCCGCCCACCACCGCGCCCCCGACCACCGCGCCGCCCACCACGGGCCCGCCCACCTCGCCCCCGCCCACCTCGCCGCCGGCGTCCGGTGCCACGCTGTTCGACGACTTCCACTACACCGGCGCCACCGATCCGAACATCGCCGCGCACGGCTGGGCCATCCGCACCGGCTCAGGCGGCCCCGGGGTCGCGGACACCTGGTCCGCCAGCACCTTCAGCTTCCCCAGCGACCCCACCGCGCAGGGCGGCAAGGCCATGGACCTCACCGCCAGCACCGACGGCACCAGCGCCGGCACCAAGCAGGCCGAGATCGACACCACCGGGAAGAAGTTCTTCGAGGGCACCTACGCCGCCCGGGTCTACTTCAACGACGCCCCCACCACCGGTCAGAACGGCGACCACGTCAACGAGACCTTCTACACCATCACCCCGGACGACTCGCTCTACAGCGAGGACGACTTCGAGTACCTGCCCAACGGCGGCTGGGGCGGACCGGCCAACTCGATGTACACCACCAGCTGGTACAGCTCCGACGCCTTCGACCGGGTCACCAACGACACCATCGGCAGCCTCCAGGGCTGGCACACCCTGGTCGAGACGGTCGCCGGCGGCACGGTGACCTACTACATCGACGGCACGCAGGTCTTCTCCAGCAACGGCAAGTACTACCCGCGGGAGAAGATGACCATCGACTTCAACGAGTGGTTCATCGACCTGCCCTTCAACGGCGCCCGTACCTGGGACGAGAAGGTCAACTGGGTCTACTACAACACCAACGCGCTCACCCCGGCGGCCGTGACCAGCGTGGTCAACGGCTACTACGCGGCCGGCACCCACTTCACCGACACTGTCCCGAACTGACCTTCCGTCAGTGGTGCTGCCCAGCCTGCTGAGCCCGCTCGGTCTGCTCAGCCCGCCCAGCCTGCCTGGGCAGCACCGCCCGCCCCGACTCCGTTTCCCGCAGCGCCCGTTGCCGCGCAGCCTCGTACAGCACCGCCGTGGCGGCGTTGGCCGCGTTGAGCGAACTGGCGCTGCCGGACATGGGGATGCGCACCGTCCGGTCGCAGCGCTCGCGCCAGCCCGCGCTGAGGCCGGCGGTCTCATTACCGATCAGCAGCAGCACCGGTCCGCCGGTGAAGTCGAATCCGTAGAGCTCGGTCTCGCCGTGCTCGTCGGTGCCGACCACGGTGACCGTACGGCCGCCGGCCTGCTCCCGGTCCAGCCACTGCTCCACCTCGCGCTGCGACGGCACCCGTACCGCGGGCAGCGCGAACAGCGAACCCGTACTCGCCCGAACCGACTTGGGGTCGTACACATCGGCGGCGTGGCCGGTCACGATCAGCCCGTCCGCGCCGAAGGCGTCGGCCGAGCGGATGATCGAGCCGATGTTGCCGGGACTGCTCGGACGGTCGAAGACCACGCCGAGGAAGCGGTCCCGGACCGGGATCCGGGCCAGGTCGTCCGCCGGGATCCCGACCACCGCGACCAGCTCCGGCGGCGTCTCGTTCTTCTCGCCCAGCTCGGCCGGCAGTTCGGACGCCATCGCCACCCGCTCCACCACGGGGCAGCTCCGCAGCAACTCCCCCGCCCAGCGCGACAACGGCCGCTCCGCGTCGTACAGCAGTGCCCGCAGCGGCCAGCCGTGCTCCTGCGCAAGGGTGATCGGGCGGACCCCCTGGACCAAGAACTCACCAGCTCTGGAACGCTTGTGACGGTTCGTCAGAAGCGCCTGCCACTGCTGGAACCGTGCGTTCCGTGTGGTGATCCGCTGCACTGCGGCCAACGCGCCCTCCTGGTGGTCCGGTTGACCACGTTACCCTTCCCCGGGCCTGGGCCAGGACCAAGGCCAGGACCAGGGCCAGGGCCAGGGCCAGGCCCGGGCCTGGGCCAGGGCCAGGCCCGGGCCTACGGACGGGCGGACGGCCGCCGCAGGCCGAGGGTGCGGTAGACGACCGGGGGCAGCGACTCGCGCAGTTCCTCGTCGGTGAGGTCGCCGAGCCGGGCGACCGCGTCGCCGATGCAGGTCGCCAGCTGGAACGCGCTGCGCTGGGCCGCGCTGGGGTTCCGGCCGTAGATCAGCTCCTGCAGCCGGGACCGGCGGGCGGCGCTGTCGGTGACAAAGGTGTTGCTGCGGAACAGCGCGGGATCGTGGTTCAGGATCGAGGCGGTACGGCGCTGCTGGATCGCCAGTTCGATCATGCCTTCGACCACCACGGCCACCCGCGCCGACTGCGACCGCTGCGCCTCGGCCTGGTCGAGCAGCTCGATGGCGCGCCGGTGCCCGACCGCCAGGATGGCCTCCAGGATCTTCTGCTTGCTCGGGTAGTAGTAGTAGAGGGCCGCCTTGGTCACGTCGAGGCGGTCGGCGATCTCCTGCAGGGTGGTGGCATCGAAGCCCTTCTCGGCGAAGAGGTCCAGTGCGATGTCCAGCAACCGCGCGCGGGTCTGCTCCCCACTGTGCGCACGGTCCGTGGCCTGCCCTGCTGCGTCGCTCACGACGTCCCTTCCGGTTCGTTCCGCAGGACCTGCCTGCCGGCTCATATGCTGACCGTCGACACGGGCTCGGATTCACTGCCCTGCCCGGCCGGCAGCCGCCTGGGCAGCAGAAACACCGCCAGGACGGCGGAGACCGCGCAGATGCCGCTGCAGGTCCACAGGGTAGCGCCCATACCGTGCACGAACGCTGTCTGCACGGTGCGCAGCAGCCCGTCGTCGCCGAGGGCGTGCGCTGTCGCGACGCCGGCCGAGACGCTGTCGGACACCGGCGGCTTCGCCGCGGCCCCCAGCCCGTTGCGGTATCCGTCGTTGAGGATGGTGCCGAGGATGGCGATGCCGATGGTGCCGCCGGCCTGGCGCAGCGCTCCGATCAGCGCCGAGCCCGCACCGGCCCGGTCGGCCGAAAGGGTGCCCAGGGCGGCGTTCATGGAGGTGGGCAGCACGATGCCCATCCCGGCTCCGGTGAGCACCAGCCAGGTGGCGGTGACGCCGTACCCGGTGTGCACGGTGGTGGTCGCGCCGATGGCGAGACCGGCCGTGAGCAGGCCGAAGCCCATCGCGACCACGGCGCCCGAGCCCGCCCTGGCCGCGATGAGTCCGACCAGGCGGGTGCCGACCAGCAGGCCGCCGATCATCGGCAGCAGCCGCAGCCCGGTCCCCATCGGGCTCGCACCCTCGATCGCCTGGAAGTACTGCGGCACCGCGAAGAGCAGCCCGAACAGGCCGAAGCTGACCGCGGTGGCGAAGCCGGTGCCGGCGCTGAACGCCCGGTCGGCGAACAGCCCCAGGTCGATCAGCGGGTGCCTGGCCCGGCGCTGCCAGGCGACGAACCCGAGCAGGAGCACGATGCCAGCGGTGATGCAGAGCTGCGCGGTGGTGCCGCCCCAGCCGTCCTGACCGGCCTTGATGAAGCCGTAGGTGAGCCCCAGCAGGCCGAGCGAGGACAGCGCCACCCCGGGCAGGTCGGGCGGCAGCGGACGGCTGCTGCGGGACTCGGGGACCAGCATCGCGACGGCGACCACCCCGATCACCACCAGCGGCACATTGATCAGGAAGATCGAGCCCCACCAGAAGTGGTCCAGCAGATATCCGCCGATGATCGGCCCCAGCGGGAGCCCGACCGCGGTGGAGGTGACCCAGATGGTGAAGGCCCGGGAGCGCTCGGCCTCCACCGGGAACAGCGACGGCAGCACCGCCATCGACAGCGGCATCATCACCGCGGCGGCGAGGCCGAGGACGGTACGGGCGGCGATCAGATCCCCGGAGCCGCCGGAGTAGGCGCACCACACCGACGCGCCGCCGAAGCCGAGCAGTGCGCCCAGCAGCAGCCGCTTGCGGCCGAAGCGGTCCCCGAGCGCCCCGGCCGGCAGCAGCGCGGCGGCCAGGGCGAGGGTGTAGGCGCCGGAGAACCACTGCAGGTCGGCGGTGGACGCGTGCAGGTCGCCGGCCAGGGTGGGCAGCGCCACGGTCAGCACGGTGGTGTCCAGGCCGATGGTGAGCATGGCCACGGCGAGCGCCGCCAGCGCCCACCAGCGCCGCGACGAGGCGGCGGCCGGGCCGTCGCCGTCCAGGCCGTCCGGGCCGTCATCCGGACGTACGGTTTCGGTGCTCATGCGGATTCCCTCACGTTCTTCGGGTGCGGCGTGCTCCCGGGCCCGGGGTGTGCCTGCTCCAGCCGGTCGCCCTCGATGTCGAGGTCGGGCACGTAGCGGTCGAACCAGCGCGGGTGGTACCAGATCCGCTTGCCGACCAGCGCCATCACCGCGGGGACCAGGGTGAGCCGGACCACGAAGGCGTCGAGGAAGACGCCGACGGCGAGGCTGAAGCCGATCGCCTTGATGGTGGCGTTGTCGCCGGCGATGAAGGCGACGAACACCGCGAACATGATCAGCGCGGCCGAGGAGACCACCCGGGCCGACATCCCGGTGCCGCGTCGCACCGCCTCCACCGCGTCGCCGCCGCGGGTGAACTCCTCCTTGATCCGGGACACCAGGAAGATCTCGTAGTCGCTGGAGAGCCCGAAGATGATCGCGATCAGCAGGATCGGCAGAAAGCTGATGGTCTCCGACGGGGTGATCCCGAACAGGCTCTTGGCCCAGCCCCACTGGAACACCGCGACCTCGGCGCCGAACGCGGCGAAGGCGGAGAGCAGGAAGCCGACCACGGACTTGATCGGGATCAGGACGGTCCGGAAGGCCAGCGTCAGCAGCGCCAGGGCCAGGCCGATCACCACGACCAGGAACACCGGCAGCGCGCTGGAGAGCTTGTTCGAGGTGTCGATGTTGCCCGCGGTGGTGCCGCCGACCAGGATCTTCGCGCCGGTCTGGCCGGTGATGGCCACCGCGTCGTGGCGGATCTGGTTGACCAGGTGCGCGGTCGGGGCGTCATTGGGTCCGGTGGCCGGGATGACCTGGATGATCGCGGTCTGGTTCTGAGTGATCGACAGATTCGCCGACACCACGCCGGACTGCTGCCGCAGGGCGGTGGTGAGCTGCTGGCCGGCCGCCGGGCCGGCGGCGTGGGTCAGGTCGGCGACGACCAGCAGCGGACCGTTGTAGCCGGGGCCGAAGGTCTCGCTGATCAGGTCGTAGGACTTGTGGGCGGTGCTGGCGGCGGGCATGGTCTGCCCGCTGGGCAGCCCCAGTTGCAGTTTGGCCGAGGGCAGCGCGATCACGGCCAGCAGCGCCACCCCGGCGATCAGGACCGGGATCCGGAAGCGCACCACGAATCCGGCCCACACCGCTCCGGCGGTGCGCTCGGGGTCGCTGACCCCGCGGATCGCGGTCCGCTCGGCCCGACCCGGTCCGCGGCGGCCGGGGAGCTTCAGGAAGCGGGTGACCCGCATCCCGGCGAAGCCGAGCAGCGCGGGCACCAGGGTGAGCGCGATCAGCAGGGCGATCAGCACCGATCCGGCCGCGCACAGCCCCATCACGGTGAGGAAGGGGATCCCGGCCAGGCTCAGCCCGCACAGCGCGACCATCACCGTCAGCGCCGCGAAGACCACCGAACTGCCCGAGGTGCCCACCGCCAGTGCGACGGACTCCTCCACCGTCATCCCGCGCATCAGGTTCGAACGATGTCGCGAGGCCACGAACAGGGCGTAGTCGATCCCGCAGGAGAGCCCCAGCATGATCGCCAGTGCGGTGGAGGCCGAGCCGACGTCGACCACCGCGGCGAGGGCGGTGATGCCCATCAGCGCCACCCCGACCCCGATCACCGCGGTCAGGATGGGCAGCCCCGCCGCGACGAAGGCGCCAAAGGTGACCAGCAGGATCAGAAAGCCGACGGCGATGCCGATGATCTCCGGCAGCTCCGAGACCGGTGGCCGGGAGCCGGGGTAGACCGAGCCGGAGAACTCCACCTGCGCGCCGGAGGCCCGTACCGGCTGCACCGCGTTCTGCAGCGCGGTCAGCGAGGCGTCCTTCACCTGCGCGATGCCCTCGGTGTACTGGACCGTGATCAGCGCCGCCCTGCCGTTCGCGGAGACCGTACGGGCCTGGAACGGATCGGACACCGTCGCCACCTGCGAACCGGTCCTGATCTTGGCCAGCGCGGTCTCGATGCCGGTCCGCACCGCGGGGTCGGTGACCTTGGCCTGCCCGTCGGCGGCGACCACGATCTGGGTGGATCCGCCCGAGAAGGCGGGGATCTTCTGCTTGAGCAGGTCAGCGGCCTGCTGGGACTGGGTCCCCGGGACGCTGAAGTTGTCGTTCGTCTTGCCGCCGCTGGCCTGAGCCAGCACCACCACCGCGACCAGCCCCACCAACCACATCAGCAACACCGCTCGGCGATGCCGGAACGACCAGCGCCCCAAGCGGTACAAGTACGTGGACATGTCTCTCCTCCACCCGCTACTTACTTAACAGCCGGTAAGCTGAGGCTGCCACTCTACTAACCGGCCGTCAAGTAAAGAGCCGCCGCAGGAGCGCTCTGCCGACACCTCGGCGGGTGGGTCGGCGAGCAGGTGTGAACCGGCCGATCGGTGTCTCCGCCCGGGCAGGGTGGGCATACGGTCGATACAAGGACCCTCCAACCCTGAGGACTTCTCAGCCATGAAGTATGTGAAGCTCGGATCGACCGGTCTCGACGTCTCCCGGATCTGCCTCGGCTGCATGAGCTTTGGCGATCCCGGCCGCGGCCGGAGCCCCTGGAGCCTGGACGAGGAGCGCAGCCGCCCGTTCATCCGCCGCGCCATCGAGGCAGGCATCAACTTCTTCGACACCGCGAACGTGTACTCGATCGGGAGCAGCGAGGAGATCACCGGCCGGGCCCTGGCCGACTTCGGCCGCCGGGACGAGATCGTGCTGGCCACCAAGGTGCACGGGACGATGCGTCCGGGCCCCAACGGCGGCGGGCTGTCCCGCAAGGCGATCATGGCCGAGATCGACAACAGCCTGCGCCGGCTCGGCACCGACTACGTCGACCTCTACCAGATCCACCGCTGGGACCCCGCGACCCCGATCGAGGAGACCCTGGAAGCGCTGCACGACGTGGTGAAGGCGGGCAAGGCCCGCTACATCGGAGCCAGTTCGATGTACGCCTGGCAGTTCTCCAAGGCCCTCTACCTGGCCGAGCGGCACGGCTGGACCCGCTTCGCCACCATGCAGAACCACTACAACCTGCTCTACCGCGAGGAGGAGCGCGAGATGCTCCCGCTGTGCGCGGACCAGGGCATCGGCGTCATCCCGTGGAGCCCGCTGGCCCGCGGCCGCCTCACCCGCGACTGGGACGCCACCAGCGCCCGCAGCGAGACCGACGAGTTCGGCCGCAGCCTGTACGGCGAGGCCGACCGGCCCATCGTCGACGCGGTCACCCAGGTCGCCGAGGCCAGGGGCGTGCCCCGGGCCCAGGTGGCCCTGGCCTGGCTGCTGCACAACCCGACGGTCACCGCCCCGATCGTCGGCGCGACCAAGCTGGAGCACCTGGAGGACGCCATCGCCGCGGATGCGCTGACGCTGACGGAGGACGAGGTCAAGCAGCTGGAGCAGCCCTACGCCCCGCGCGCGGTGGCGGGCTTCGCGTAGCCCGTGCCGCTGGCCTCGCACATCCTTCCCGAGCCCCGTTCCGGTGACCGAAAAAGACTTTGCCATTCCTTTGCAACCTGCCGCTGAGCTGCTTCGTCTCTCCGCACGTTCACACCAGCGCCCGCCGTCATCCCCTGACGGCGGGCCGACGAGAGAGAAGCCGCTCCATGCGCACAAACCCCCTGCTCCCGCTCGCCGTGGCCTGCGGCGCGGTGCTGCTCGCCGCCGGCCCCGCGCTCGCGGCCAGCCCCACGCCCACGGCCACGGCCCGGCCCACCAGCGCATCCGCGCCGACGGCCAGCGCCAGTCCCGCCGGAACGGCCCGTCCCACCCCGACCCGGGCCGGCGGCCAGGTCCGCGCCGTGCCGCAGGGCGCGCCGGACACGGGTGTTCCGCCGGTCTCCGGTGGAAGCAGTGACACCGCCGTCCTCGGCGCGTCGGCGGCGGGCGTCGCGGCTCTCGGCGCGGCCGGTGTGGTCGTGCTGCGCCGCAGGTCCAAGGTCCGGGGCTGACCCTTGCCAGGAGTAACCGAGGGAACGGGACGTCCGGGGCCGGGGCCGAACCGGCGGGCGGTGGGCGCGGTGCTGACCGCAGTGGTCGCCGCGTCGCTGCTGGCCGGTTGCGGCAACGGCACCGGCAGCAGCCCTGGTGCCGGTGCCGGTGCCGGTGCCAGCACCGCGCCGTCGCAGGTCGCAGCCGGGAACGTCACGACGGCGCCCGGCGGCGCAACGACCGGCACCCCACCGCACCCGCTCGCGCGTTCGATACCGGTCCGGCTGGAGATCCCCAGCATCGGGGTCGACACCCCCGTGATCCGGCTCGGGCTCGCGGCGGACGGGAGCGTGCAGGTGCCGCCGATCGCGGCGCACGCCCCGGCCGGCTGGTACCAGGGGTCGCCGACTCCCGGTCAGACCGGCCCCTCGGTGATCCTGGCGCATGTGACCGTCGGCCAGTACGGGGACGGGGTGTTCCTGCACCTCTCCCGGCTCAGGACGGGCGACCGCATCGTCGTCCGGCTGGCCGACGGGGCCTCGGCCGCGTTCACCGTGGACCGGGTGCAGACCGTCGCCAAGGCGCACTTCCCCACCGATGCGGTGTACGGGAACGTCGACCACCCCGCGCTGCGGCTGATCACCTGCGGCGGCCCCCGCGGCAGCAACGGGAGCGGCTACCTCGACAATGTGGTCGTGTACGCCTCCCTCGCCGCCCCAGCAGCGGGAACGACGCATTGAGCCGGTCGGACGACGCCGACGCGTCCGAGCTGTTCGCCGCGCTCTATCCCCGCCTCGCGGGCTGGTGCCGCCGTCTGGTCGACGACGACGGCACCGCCCGCGAAATCGCCTCCGAGGCGTTCACCCGGCTCTGGGCGCGCTGGACCAAGGTGGAGGAGCCGCGCGGCTTCCTCTACGTCACGGCGGCGAACCTGGTCCGGGACCACTGGCGCAAGGTGGAGCGCGAACGCCGGGCGATGCGCCGGGCCACCACGGAGGCGGTCCTGCGGCGGCAGGGCGAGGGGCCGGACAGCAGCATCCGGCTGCTGGTCCAGTCACTGCCGGAACGGCTGCGCACGCCGGTCCTGCTCTACTACTACGCGGACCTTCCGGTCCGGGAGGTCGCGGTGCTGATGGGACGGAACGAGAACACCGTGAAGGCCGATCTGCACGCGGCCAGGGAACTGCTGCGCGCCAAGCTGGGAGGACGCCTTGATCGGACGCATTGAGGGCCCGGACCCGCGGGACTCCTCGGGTTCCTCCTCCGCGCGCTCTGCGGACCCCGCGGACCCCGTGGACCTCCCGGATCTCCCGCACCTTCTGGATCTCCCGGATCTCCCGGAGGACGGTTTCCACGACGAACTGCTGGTCACGCTGCTGGGCCCCGGCAGCGAGACGCCGCTCGCCGCGGACCCCGGCTCCTTCGACCGGATCCGCCGCGGCGCGACCAGGCGACGACGCAGACGCACCGCCCTCGGCGGCGTGCTGGCCCTCACCGCCGCGACGGCGATCGCGCTGCCGGTCCTGCTGACCGGGCGGCCGACCGCCACCGTCGTCCCGGTGACTCCGCTCGCACCCCCCGCGACCAGCGCACCGGCCCACCCCTCGGCGCCGGCCACCCGTCCGCCCGCGAAACCGACGCCCACGGCCACGGCGACACCCACGCCCACGGTGAGCAGCAGCGCCGCCTCCAGCAGCCCCACCCCGCGCTTCCCGCGCGGCTCGGCCACCTCCACCCACGAGGTCCTGCCCCCTCCGGCCCACACGGCGACCCCGTCCGGCTCCGGACTGTCCAGCACCCCCACCAGCCGCGCCCGGGGGTAGGTGCGCTCTGCGCGGGTGGTGGTCCGCGTCACACCGAGGGGTGCGGATGTCACATCCGACCGCCCCTGTTCCGTCTAGTTGCCATGAGAACTCGCAGCAGACAACTGGTGGCGGGAGTGCTGGCACTCTCGGCCGCCGACACCGGACTCTGGGCCGCCCTCGCCCCCCGCTCGTTCTACCGGTCCTTCCCGGTCCAGGGACACCACTGGGTGTCGGCCATGGGCCCCTACAACGAGCACCTGGTCCGCGACGTCGGCAGCCTGTATCTGGCGCTGCTGGTGATCAGCGCCTGGGCCGTGCTGCGTCCGCGCGAGGAGACCCTGCGGCTGACCGCGGTGGCCTGGCTCGCCTGCGGCATCCCGCACCTGGTGTTCCACATGTCCCACCTGGACATGTACGGGACCGCCGACCAGGTCGGCAACATCGTCACGCTCGGCGGCATCGTGCTGCTCGCGTTGCTCCTGCTGCTGCCCGGCGGTAGGAACGAATCGGGAAAGGTGGCGTCATGAGGATCGCAGTGGCCGGTGGCACCGGCGTGGTCGGAGCGTTCGTCGTCGAGGCGGTCCACGCCGCCGGTCACACGCCGGTGGTGCTGGCCCGGTCGGTCGGCGTCGACGTCGTCAGCGGGCAGGGCCTGGACCAGGCCCTGCGGGGAGCGTCGGTGGTGGTCGACGTCAGCAATGTGACCTCGACCAGCGCGGCCAAGTCGATCCGGTTCTTCGAGGCAGCCACGGGGAACCTGCTCGCCGCCGGGCAGCGCGCCGGGGTCTCGCACCATGTCGCGCTGTCGATCGTCGGCGTCGACCGGGTCGACCTCGGCTACTACCTGGGCAAGCGGCGCCAGGAGGCCCTCGTGCTGGCCGAGGACGTTCCGGGCGGCGTCCCCGGCAGCGTGCTCCGAGCCACTCAGTTCCATGAGTTCGCGGCGCAGATGCTGGAGCGCGGCGGCCCCTTGGCGGTGGCCCCGCGCATGCTCAGCCAGCCCGTCGCCGCCCGCGAGGTGGCCGAGGCGCTGGTCGAGCTGGCGGTCGGCGAGCCGGTGGGGCTGGCGCCCGAGCTCGCCGGGCCCCGGCAGGAGCAGATGACGGACATGGTCCGCCGCCTGCTCCGGGCCCGTGGCTCCCGCCGTCCGCTGCTGCCGCTGCGGCTTCCGGGCGCGGCCGGAAAGGCCGTCGCGAGCGGCGGCCTGCTGCCGACCGGGGCCGGGCCCCGCGGCAGCCAGACCTTCGACCAGTGGCTCGCCGACAACGCCGGCAGCTCGGGCAGCGTCGGCGACGGCGCGGGCCGGGAGTCGCGCGCCGGGTTGGGGCAGTGATGAGCCGGGACGCCGAACTCGCCGCCGCCTACCAGCAGGCGCGACCACGCCTGGTCCAGCTCGCCTACGCGGTCCTCGGCAGCCATGCCGAGGCCGAGGACGTGGTCGCCGACTGCTGGCTGCGGATGTCCGCAGCCGACGCCCGCGACCCGATCCAGGACGTCGAAGCCTGGGCGACCACCACCGTGGTCCGCGCCGCCGTGGACGCGCTGCGCTCGGCCCGGGTGCGCCGGGAGGTCTACGTCGGGCCCTGGCTGCCCGAGCCGATCGTGGCGGAGGCGCCCACCGGGCAGAACCCGGCCGACCGGGTCACCCTGGACGACCAGATCAGCTTCGCCGTGCTGGTCGTCCTGGAATCGCTGACCCCGGCCGAGCGGACGGCCTGGGTGCTGCACGACCTGTTCGGCATGCCGTTCGCCGAGATCGGCCGGGTGGTCGGCCGGAGCTCACCCGCGGTCCGCCAACTCGCCGCCCGCGCCCGGGCGCACGTCAACGCCCAGGCGCCGCGGGTCCGGGTCGGACCGGCCGAGCACACCGCGACGGTGCGCAGCTTCCTGCAGGCGGCGACCGGTGGCGACCTCAGCGCCCTGGTCGCGGCACTGGACCCGAACGTGGTGCTGACCAGCGACGGCGGCGGCCAGGTCACCTCCGCCCGCAAGCCGGTGTACGGCGCCGACCGGGTGGCGCGCTTCCTGCTCGGGGTGGCCGACATGATCCAACCGGGCGAGACCGTCCGGCTGGTCTCGGTCAACGGCGAACCGGGCCTCGGCCTGTTCGACGGCACCCGGCTGACCACCGTGGTGGCGCTCACCGTCTCCGACCACCTCATCGTCCGGGTGGACTTCATTCGGGCGCCGGACAAGCTGCACAGTCCGTCCGCGACCTGAGCGCCGGCACCCCTCGATCACACACTCACTAGCCGATTGGCCGGTGAAGCCTAGGTCAACCACTAGCCATGTGGCAAGTGGTTGACCTGTCGCTCAGCAGGTGATGCGATAGTTTCCGCAGGTGCCACGACACAAGCACCGAACCTGCGGACATCACTCACGGCACACGAAGGCGACAATGACGGATCCCGAACCCCTCACTCGAGCCGAACAGGCACGACAGACCCGGCAGCGCATCCTCGACACGGCCGGCCGGCTGTTCTCCGAACGCAGCTACGAGGGCACCACGCTGCAGCAGATCGCCGACGAGATGGGGGTGACCAAGGCCGCGGTCTACTACTACTTCCCCACCAAGGCCGAGATCCTCACCGCGATCGTCGTGCCCGAGTTCCAGGCCATGGACGACCTGCTCGACGTCGCCGAGACCAAACGGTCCCGCGCCGAGCGGATCCGCGTCGTCGTCGCCGGGCTGGTCGACATGCTGGTCGCCCAGCGTGAGGCGCTGAGCATCCTGCACGCCAATCCGTCGATCAAGGTCGTGCCGGGGACCGACACCGCCTCGTTCGAGGCGATGCGCGAACGCGCCGTCACCGTCCTCTACGGCGACGACCCCACACCCGACCAGCGCGCCGCCCTCTACATCACCGTCGGGGTCGCCGCGGCCGTGCCCTCGCTGGCCGACCTGCCCACCGAGGTGCTCCGGGAGACGCTCACCCGCGCCTGCACCCGCCTGTTCAAGACCGGATAGCCCACGGCGACGGTCGGGGGTGCCGGGCGGGGGCACCGGTGCGGGCACCCGTCCCGGGCACCGGTTCCTGGGAATGTCCTGAGAACCGGAACCCGCTCCCCCGGCATCCTCCTGCCGACTGCCCCCACGACCTCTCAGAGAACTCCCAGACCTCTCCGAGACCGGTCAACTGCCTGGGCCAGGCTTCCCGGCAAGGCCGAATCCGAAGGCCGGAAGCAGACGAGAGGCTCCTGGTATGTCCACCATCAAAGTCGGCGCCCGCAGTTCGGGGGCACCGCTGCGCAACGCCGTGGAAGGGATGACCGCCGCCACCGCGGCGATCGCCGCCATGGTCGCGGTCACCGTGGTCGCCCTGTCCCTGCTGGGCGCCGGCTCCGTGGGGTCGCTGGGCTCGCTGACCGCGGCCGTGCTGGCCATGTCCGTCGGCAGCACGGTCGCCTTCGGGTCGGCGCGCACCGACTCGGGGCTCATCCACATCTCGTTGGGCGGCGCGGTCGATCTGATGCCGCTCGGGGTGACGCTGGTCGGCACCGTCGTCCTGGCGCTGATGTTCTTCCGACCGCTACGGCGCCGCCCGCCCCTGACCGGCGCCGAACTCGCCGCACGCGCGGGCGGCGTGGTGGCCGTGGTGCCGCTGCTCTTCGCGGCCGTGGCCGGTCTCGCGCGCGGCACCATCCAGATCCCGACGTCCGCGCTGAACGGGATGGGCGGCCTGGGCGGCGGCGGAGGCGGCGGTAGTAGCTGCAAGTCCGGGACGGGCTCCCTGCTCGGCGGGACGGGGGGCTCCGGCGGCCTGAGCGGGGGCCTCGGCGGCCTGTTGGGGAAAGGCGGCTCCGGCGGCGGCCTCAGCGGCCTGCTCGGCGGTCTGACGGACCGTCTGTTCGGCAGCGGGGGGATCACCGGCGCCCTGTCCTCGCTGAGTTTCCGCACCGGTCTCGGCTCGACGGTGCTGGGCGGGCTGCTCTGGGTGGTGCTGGTGCTCGCCGTCGGCTGCCTGGCGGCGCGCCGGACCCCGTTCCCCCGGGCGATCGCGACAAGCCGGCTGCGACTGGGCTGGGGGCCGAGCGTCTCCGCGGTCACCGGGGTGCTCCTGGCACTGATGGCGGTGCTGCTCACGGTCGTGACCATCGCCGGAGTCGCCCTGGGCGGCAACGGGATGACGGCCGCCGGCGCGGTCCTGCTGGCCGTGCCGAACCTGGTGCTCGTGGCGCTGACCCTGGGCGTCGGGTCACCCTGGACCACGACGATGGGTCAGACCAAGAGCCAGGGCAATGCGCTCACCTCGCTGCTGGGAAACCTGCAGGGCTCCTGCGGCACCTCGGGCCACACCCAGAGCCTGGGCAGCACCCAGGTCGGCGGGCTGCCGCTGTGGACGGTCGCCCTGCTGCTGGTCGGCGTCGTCCTGCTGGTCTGCGGCTATGTCGCCGCCGCGCGTACCCCGCGGGTAGGCGGCGAGGCGGGGAAGGTGGGCGACGCGGTCGAGGCGGGCGAGGCGTCGGACGGCCGCGCCTGGTACCACCGGCACCTGCTCCTGGCCCTGCGCCTGGGCGTGGTCACCGCCGTGCTGATGGCAGCAGCCGCGACCCTGATCCCGGCCTCCGGGCAGGTCGCTGTCGACGTCTTCAACACCCAGCTGATCGGGATGCAGGCCGGCCTCAGCGGCAGCGCGCTGCAGGCCGCCGTTCTGGGCCTGCTGGTCGGAGCAGCGGCGGGGTTCACCGGCAGCCTGCTGCAGGGTGCCGTGCGACCCGGGCGAAGCGGGCCCCGACGCCCTCGCCGCCCTGCCGGGTCGGTGGGCGGGCAACTGGCGCAGCCGATCGTCCCGCCCCCGTCCGCCCTGCTTCCCGCCGCCCCGCTCCCGTCCTCATCGCTGTCATCTCCGACCACTGGAACCCCGACGATCGCTGAACGGCAACCATGACCAGAACTGAGCGAGATCCCCTCCAGGCGACCTCCCGCACCGCAGGCAACCTGCTCGTCGTCGACGACGAGCCCACCGTCCGCGAACTCCTGCCCGCCACCCTGCGCTACGCCGGCTTCACCGTGACCTCCGCCGCGACCGGGGAAGAGGCCCTGGCCACGGCGCTGCGCGAACCCCCCGACCTGGTGCTGCTGGACGTGATGCTCCCGGACATGGACGGCTTCGAGGTCATCCGCCGACTACGCGAACAGCCGCAACCCACGACCGGACCACGCCGGGGCCACATACCCGTGCTCTTCCTCACCGCACGTGACACCACCCAGGACAAGATCAACGGCCTGCTCCTGGGCGGCGACGACTACGTCACCAAACCGTTCGACCTGCAGGAGCTGATCGCCCGGATCCGCGCCATCCTGCGGCGCACCAGCGGCGACCCCAACACCGCCCTCCTGGTGGGGGATCTGACCCTCGACCCCGAAGGACACCGGGCCCTGCGCGCGGGCACACCGATACACCTGTCCCCGACCGAGTTCCGCCTGCTGCACTACCTGATGGCCAACGCCGGACGCACCGTCTCCAAGGCCCAGATCCTGGAACGGGTATGGCAGTACGACTTCGGCGGCGACCCCAGCATCGTCGACACCTACATCAGCTACCTGCGCCGCAAGATCGACACCGGCGCCCCCAAACTGATCCACACGGTCCACGGCATCGGCTATGTCATGCGCGGTCCCCAGCCGTGAACGCCACCCCGACCCTGCGCGCACTCGCCAGGACCTCGCTGCGCACCCGACTGCTGCTGCTCGCCGTCACCCTGCTGGGCGTCGGGCTGCTGCTGTTCAGCGTCGTGGTCAACAGCGCCCTGCGCGGCTACCTGCTCCAACGCGTGGACAGCCAACTGCAGGCCTCCGCCGAACTGTTCTCCCCACTGCCGCCCACCGTCGCCCGCGGCGCAGCCCAACTCAACCAGTTCGGCGGGACCTTCGGCCAGAGCCTCTTCGGCGACCCGGTCATCACCTACCTGCACGCCGACGGAACCGTCGACACCGTGGTCGACCCGGCCCACACCCCCACCCCGGACAGCCCCGCCCTCCCCGTGCTCAACTCCGCCGCGGTAGCCGCCCACGCCCGCCACGCCTTCACCCTCCCCAGCCACGACGGGCAGCAGCACTGGCGCACGATCGCCCTGCCGCGGGCAGGAAGCAACGGCAGCGTGGTGGTGTCCACCCCGATGAGCCAGGTGGACACCACCATCAACCGGATGTGGACCATCTCCCTCACCACCGGACTGGCCCTGCTCAGCGCACTGGCCGCCATCGGCTGGCTCGCCGTCCGGTCCGGGCTACGGCCGCTGACCCGTATCGAGGAGACCGCCGCCGCCATCGCCGGCGGCGACCTGTCCCGCCGGGTCCCGGTCCAGGCCGGCCCGGGAACAGAGATGGGCCGGCTGACCGCGGCGCTCAACGGCATGCTGGTCCAGATCGAGACCGCCTTCGCCGCCCGCGCCGAGTCCGAGGCCAGGATGGGCCGCTTCGTCGCCGACGCAAGTCACGAGCTGCGCACCCCCCTGGTCGGCATCAAGGGCTTCGCCGACCTCTACCGGATGGGCGCGCTGCCGGAACGCGAGGACGTGGACCGCACCATGGCGCACATCGCCCGCGAGTCCACCCGACTGGCCCGCCTGGTCGAGGACATGCTCCTGCTGGCCCGGCTCGACGAACGCTCCCTGAGCGCGGCCGGCAACGACAACCCCAGTGCTGTGCTGCCACTCGACCGGGCCCCCATGGACCTGCGCACCCTCGCCGCCGACGCCCTCCACGACGTCCAGGCCCTGGACCCGACCCGCCCGGTCGAACTGACCGGCCCCGGCGGCGGCCCCCCGACCCACGCCCCGGCATTCGCCGACGAGGCCCGACTGCGCCAGGTCGTCACCAACCTGGTCGGCAACGCCATCACCCACACACCGCAGGGCACCCCCATCCGCATCGGCGTCGGCACCCTCGGCGACCACGCCCTGCTGGAGGTGGCCGACCAGGGCCAGGGCCTCACCCCCGAACAAGGACGCCGCATCTTCGAACGCTTCTACCGCGCCGACAGCTCCCGCACCCGCACCACAGGCGCCGGCGCGGGGCTTGGCCTGGCCATCGCCCATTCCCTGGTCACCGCCCACGGCGGCCGGATCGAACTGCACTCAGAACCCGGCCGGGGCGCCACCTTCCAAGTCCTACTCCCCCGCCACACCGACCCGCCAGGTCCACCCGATCAGCTGACTTCCCGTGCCCGCACCAGCGACAACCCAGCCTCGCCGCAATACCGAGACGGAGCCAAGCCAACACCCCACGAGACGGGAACCTGATGACACGTCACCATCGTTCTGACAACCCCTCAGTCCTCCTGATCCACGGCGGCCTCTGGGAGTACGGCATGGACGCCGACCGGTTCTGGGCAGCACCGGGAATCTCAGCCGGCCTCGAACGAGAAGGCTTCACGGTGCTGGCACCCAACCGCCTCCACCACCCACCGAACTGGGACGCCGAGGTCGAACACCTCACACCCGTCCTTCCCAACCACCCCGTGTCCGTGATGGCCGGATCCAACGGGTGCTCGGTAGCCGTCCGCCTCGCACTGTCCTTCCCGGACCGGATCGCAAGCCTGCTCCTGGCCTGGCCCGCAACCGCAGGAGACCCCGCCGTGGACTCCCGCACCCACAGCGGCCTCACCGACAAGGGCGCCTTCGAGCAGACCATTCACGCCCTGCTTGACGGCCAAACCCTACGAGGCGTCTCCGACACCGAACTGGCAACGCTCACCATGCCGATCAGCGTGCTCCCCTCAGCCCCGGAGAACCCCTACCACCAACGCCAAACCGTCGATGCACTCCGCCGCCTCCTGCCGAACAGCGACGAACTCCCCGGCTGCCCCGAACCACCCCGCCCAGACTTCGGCCCCCATCTGCCCCAGTTCCTGACCTCAGCCACCAAGGCCCTCCGCCGATGACACCCCGCCCATTCGCACAACGCAGGCTCAAGAAGATCCAGTACCGCCAGCACCTCATCCACGGCTGCCTCACCGGGACCGGGCTGCTCATCAAACCCCGGCGATCAGTGCAGCGGGCAACGAACTTTCATGCCCGGCGGGAGCCTCACAGCCTGAGTGTGCGGGCGGCTGTGACGATCAATGTGGGTCAGCTACGGCGGTCCGGTTTCCATGCGTAGACCATCGGCGAGGTCTCGATGACCTCGCTCGGCCATGTCTGCCGGAGCTGGGCGAGTCGACGGCGGTGTTCCTCGATCCAGTCCGATGCCGGGCGCATCCACAGCACCGTGGTCAGTCGATCAGGATCGTCTACGGTTACCGACACCGAGTGGTCCTCATGCAGGTGGAACCCCAGGCTCAAGCCGCGGTCCCCTCCAATCGAGGCGTCGCCACCGATGTCCAGCTGGTCGAGTTGGAGATCCCATGCTGCCAGGTCGTCCTGGAACAGGTAGAGCTCCAGCCGAGCATCGACGAAACTGGCGGAGGCCAGGACGTCCGCGCACAGGATGTCGTGGCCGGGGAGGATGCCCGGCTGGAAGCGGCGGGTCACACGAACGATGCAAGAATTGCCCTCTGCATCCGACAGGTCAATCAGGTCGACCGGCTCCGACACTACTGGCCTCCACGCCCCTCGAATGTTCAGCTCGCCTGAATCATGCCGTACGACTCATCGCAGGACACCGGGGACCTGGGGTCTTCCTTCTATCCAGCCATGCCGACGAAGCAGCCACCACCTACTCTCCACCGTGTACGAGACATGGAACAGGCGGCCGATCAGCGTCTTCCCGCTGGCCAGCGTCCACCGCTGGTCGGCCCACCCGTGGGCCAGCGATCCGCGCTCCAACTCCCGCTCCAGCGTGGCTATCTGCGTGTCCGACAGTCGCGGCCGGCCGGGCGATCCCTTCGATGCCAGCCCGGCCAGACCCTTCTCACGCCACTGGCGCCGCCAGCGTTCCACCGACCGCTCCGAGACCCGCAACGCAGCAGCAATCTCCCGATTCTTCTCGCCAGACTCGCAGCCAGTTAAGACCTGAAGCCGGGCCCGCTCCCGGACGGCCCTCTCAACGTCAGCCAAGCCACCACCCTGCGGATGCCTCACCCCACAAGGACTACCGAAGCCACCAGCGCACTGTCCGGCAAATAGCCCGACATCACCCGACCAAGTTCAGCAGCAGCGTTGTTCACAGTATTTCGCAAGTGCCTTCACGTTATTTGGGGTCATCCAGGCCCTGGTGTGTGACTGCCGTGCTCGGGCTGCTGGGTCCAGGTGATGACGGCCTGCAGGTCGACCGGGCAGGTCGTGTCGATGTGCAGGGTCGGGCCGATGCGGAGCGGGCGAGCGGTGCGGCGCCAGCGTTCCCACTCGTCGTCCGTCGGCAGGTCACCATGGATCGGATGACGTGGATGACGGGCTTCGCAGCGACGTTGGGCGGTCCCCCATGGGACATCGCACCAGATCTCCACGGCAGCAGGGTTATCGGCGCGCTGCAGGCCCTGCACCACGAGGTCGCGAACGTCGGTCGGCCAGTAGGACTCCAGGACGGCCCCGGCAGGTGCGGCTGCCAGCAGGGCCCACATCGTCTCGCTGGCCGCAGCGCCGAGTGCGGCATTCCAGCGCCGCTGCGGCCAGTTGGCATGCTCGGTGCCCAGCACATCGGCGTGAGCCTCCTTGATCACGTCCTTGCTGAACAGCGGCAGGCCCAGCTGGCGGGACAGGGTGCGTGCCAGGGTCGTCTTCCCCGCACCGGGCAGCCCGTTGACCAGGACAGCGAGAGGAGCGGTCACAGTGCCGCCAGCAGGGTGAAGTCGTGGCGGCCGTGGCGTACGCCGTTGATCTGGAGCTCGACTGCATGCGTTCCCGGGTAGTAGCGGCGGGTGGTGATCGGGCGGAACGAGTGCCGCCGGGAGAGTTCCAGTTTCTGTCCGGGGGCAAGGGTGGCCGTGGTGAGCTTGAAGGTCTTGGGGCTCTGCTTGCCGGTCGCCTTGACGTGGTGCACGACGTAGTCGATCGCCAGGGTGACCGGCTCGGTGCCGGTGTTGACGACGGTCGCGGTGAAGGCCAGTTCGCCGCCGAACGGGATCTCCGGGCCGGCCGGCACCGGGCCGGTGACCTCAACCGTGGCGGGCGCGAAGCCCATGAGGTCGAGCGCGGCGGGGTGGCCCTGTTTGACGAGCGTCCGGAGGGCCTGCCGGACCAGCCGCGGCGTGTTCTCGTCCGGGACGGCCAACCAGCCAGCTGCGGTCTCGACGACCAGGTCCGGCTGCTGCCGGCTCAGGTCGTTGAGGTGGTTGCCGACCGAGCGACGTACGTACTCGCTCTCGTCCCGGTACAGGGCGTTGATGACGGTCAGCGTCTCGCGCGGCCGGGCCAGGATGGCCGGTACCCGGACCGCCCACGGCAGGAACGGCCGGGTGCCCTCCGAGGCCAACCGGCGGACGTGCTCGTCGGGTGAGGCGGTCCAGGTCCGCACGACGGCCAGGGCGCGGTCCAGATCGTGGGCCAGCAAGCCCCGGATCGCGAATTCGGCGGTGAGCCCGGAGGTCAGCTCGGCCAGCAGCCCCAGCGCGTCGTCGAAGGCATCGGGGCTTCCGTCGGCGATCGCCTTGGCGGCGACGGCGCTGGTGACCGGCCAGATCAGCCAGCCGGTGAAGGGCGGCGCGCCCTGCTGGGCGGCGGCGCGGACTGTACTGGCCAGCGCCGCGTAGTCGCCCGGCAGGTCCGCGAGCAGGGCATCGCGCAGCAGGTCGCTGCGCTCACGCAGCGGCCTTCCCCCCAGATCTCCCGCGGCGGACCGCAGGGCCGGCAGCGAAGCGCCGGGCGCCGCCGCCTGGATCGCGTTGACCAGCAGTTTCGCGGTGTGGTCACCAATGAGGTCGTCGGCGAACGGCAAGATTCTCTCCTCAGCATCGGGCAGGACATAAGGTGGTCATCGTGACAAATCAAGCGACCGGCCCGCTCGGCGGCTTTCTCCGGGCCCAGCGTGCCAGGATCGAGCCCGCGGAGGCGGGTCTGTTCGGCGGGGGCAGCCGACGGGTCGCCGGGCTGCGCCGCGAGGAGGTCGCCGTGCTGGCCGGGGTCAGCGCCGACTACTACGCGCGGCTGGAGCAGGGCCGCGAGAGCAATCCCTCCGCGCAGGTGCTGAACGCGATCTCGGGTGCGCTCAAGCTCGACGCCGACGCCCGCGGCCACCTGTACCGCCTGGCCGGGCTCAACCCGAACCTGGCCCCGGCGCAGCAGCCGGGATCTGGTCCATCCCTCCCTGCTGCAGCTGCTCGACTCCTTCCCGGCCGCCGCCGCGTACGTACTCAGTCCGGTCTTCGACATTCTGGCCACCAATGAGCTCGCCGACGCCCTGCTGTCCCCGTTCGACGGCTCCCGCAACATCATCCGGGTGCTGTTCGGGCATCCCCGGGCGCGCGAGGTGTTCGTGGAATGGTCCACGGTCGCGGCGGCCAGCGTGCACGCGCTGCGGCTGAACGCCGGCTACTTCCCCGGCGATCCTGAGATGCGTGCACTGGTGGACGACATGCTGGGGGCCTCGCCGGAGTTCTGCGAGCTGTGGGAGGACCAGACCGTCGGCGGGCTGGCACGCGCGTACAAGGTGTTCGTGCACCCGGACGCCGGGCGGATCGAGCTCACCTATCAGACCTTCGACGTCCGCGACGCTCCCGGCCAGCAGCTGCTCGTCGGCACGGCGCAGCCGGGCACGCGCAGCGCGGAGGCGCTGGCGTACCTGGGCTCGCTGTACGCGTCGGCGTGAGGCGTTGGCCAGAGGCCGATAGCCACAAGCCGCGAGCCGGGCGTGGTCAGACTTCGTTGTTCCACATCCGGAAGCTGAGGGCCTGGCCGTCTCCGCCCAGGGTCACCACCCACAGGTTGTCGAACCTCCCCAGCTCGGTGTAGACCCCGGTGCCGCTGATCGCGAAGGTGTCGCCGTTGATGGCCAGCAGCGTCCAGTCGAACGCCCATCCGCCCTCCTGCCAGGCTGCCCGCTCCTGCCAGCCGGCGACGATCGCGTCCCGGCCCACCCACGCCGTCTGATAGGGCCATTCGTAGGACTCCGCGTCCTTGGCGAAGATCGCCTCGATGTCCGCCGGGTCGCCGCTGGTCCAGGCCGCCACATAGCCCTCGACCCACTGCTGTACCTGCTGCTCGCTGATGCGCTGTGTCATGGCTCCACAGTGCCCGGTTCGCCGTGGCCGCAGAAGGCTGTGCCTTCCTAGGTGTGGCACACCTAGGAAGGCACAGCCTTCTGCCCTGGTCAGGACGGCCGCAGGCTGAGCGGAAGCGCGCGGCGGGATCGCCGCACGTCCCAGCGGCTTCAGGAGCATCTGTGACCACGGCCATGACCAGCAAGATCATTCTCATCACCGGGGCCAGCAGCGGCATCGGCGAGGCCACCGCCCGCCGACTGGCCGCCGACGGCCACCATGTCGTCCTCGGCGCCCGGCGCACCGAGCGGCTCGCGGCCGTGGTCGACGAGCTACGGGCCGCCGGTGGCGCAGCCGATCACCACCAGCTGGACGTGACCAGCCTGGACAGCGTCCGCGCGTTCGTCGAGGCCGCCCACCGGCGCCACGGCCGCATCGACGTGCTGGTCAACAACGCGGGCGTGATGCCGCTGTCGACCCTGGACGCCCTGCGCGTCGAGGAGTGGAACCAGATGATCGACGTGAACCTGCGCGGCACGCTGCACGGCATCGCCGCCGTGCTTCCGATCATGCGCGCCCAGGGCGCCGGCCATGTCGTCAACGTCGCGTCCACCTCGGGCTACCGGGTCGACCCCACCGCGGCGGTGTACTGCGCCACCAAGTTCGCCGTCCGAGCGCTGTCGGAGGGGCTGCGCCAGGAGAACACCGAGGTGCGCGTCACGGTGGTCAGCCCTGGCTTCACCCGCTCGGAACTCCTGGACCAGGGCGGCGATCCGCAGACCCGCGCCGCGGTGCGGGCGGCGGCCGAGCAGCTCGCCATCCCCGCGTCCGCCGTCGCCGACGCGATCGGGTTCGCGATCGCCCAGCCCGACAACGTCGACGTGAACGAACTCGTCGTCCGGCCCACCGCACAGGGCTGACCGCACGTCAGCTCCAGGTCATGGTGATGGCCCGCTCGAAGTTGACGTATCCGGCGCGTTGGAACGCCTGCGCCATAGGAGTGTTGCCGAGGTCCGTGGCCGCCCGGATCCGTGGGACGTCGTGCGCCGCGAGGATCCTGGTGCCCTCGGCGAGCAGGTCGTCGATGTAGCCGTTCCCCCGTTGCCCGGGCAGGACGCCGACGTAGGCGATGATCGGGTTGTAGTTGTTGCGAGCGGGGATGACGAAGCCCACGGGTTCACCGCCGGGCAGCGTCGCGACCCGCCACCAGTCCTGCGGGCTGCGGTAGTTCATGAACTCGTCGTCGTACTGCTCGGCGGCCACCCGCGCGGGCGGGTTCCCGTCGAGATCTTGGCGACTGTGCGCGTCGAGGGTTCCCTCCAGCACGCGGGCCATCAAGCCGACGAGTTCCTCGCGGCCGCTGACCGCCCTGAACCGCAGGCGGGCCCTCGGCGCGGGGATCGGCGCTCCTGGCCGCCACTCCAGGCGCAGCCGTTCGACGAGAAGTCGGGCACCGGTGCGTTGCAGGGCCGCCATCCGGTCTTCGACCGCGCGTCTGGCCATCGCGTCGTCGCGCCACTGGGCGGGGACGAACCGGCTGTACTCGGGCGGGGGGCCGGCCGCCGGGAGGGTCTCGGCCATCGCGGTCCTGAGCAGCCGCTCGCCGATGTCCACGAGCCCCGGTTCCGGCGTGGCGTCGTCGAGATCGAAGACGTCGAGCAGAAGCGGGGCATCGTCCCCCTGCTGTCCCCACCAGGCGAGTCTGGCGACCAGGCGGTCGCCCCGCAGGGCCATCCACATCCACTCGGGCCGTCGGCGGCCGGAGTCGAGATCGTCCGCCAACTCCTCGTTGAGGACATAGGGCAACTGGCAGAAGAGTTCGAGTTCTTCGCGGCCGATCATCCGGCGCACGGTCAGATCGTGGTGTTCTGGCAGATCGTTGCGTTCTGGGGTCAAGGCACTTTCCTGGGGAAGATGTGCCCGTTCACTCCGGGGTCAGCTGTCGGCGGCACCCCGGGAAGGAACCGGCGCGATGGTCATGGAACGCATCGGCTTATCCCCCCTCTCGCTACGCTGGTCCTCGCCCGTGCCGGGCAGGGATCCGAAAGCAAGTTCTACCTGCTGGGCGGCTGTGCGCGCAAACCCTTTTCCGTCCCCACCGGACCGGAGGGAGAGGAGGAAAACCACTCTTCTCCACTTCTAATCTATAGCGCACCGGGGGGCTTGCGGCAAGGCCCTGGTCCTGCCGCAGAATTGTCGGCCGAGGCCAGAAATACCCCGGAATGGAGCCAGTCTTGGTCCCCACATCATCGTCATCGTCCGAACTCAATTCAGGGGGAAGCAACGGACCCGCCGACGGCTGGCGGGCCGGAGAACTGCGAGCGGAGAACGAGTACGTCGGTGCGCTGTACGAACGCCTCGATGCCCAGCGCGAACTCGCAGCGGCCCGGCTGCGCGAGATCCACCTCCGGGACAAGGGCGGCACGATCCAGTCCCGCATGGAGCGCGACACACTGGAGATCCACCACACCCGCCGGCTTTCGGACCTGCACGCCGCCGAGTACGGGCTCTGCTTCGGCCGGATCGAGAGCGCCGACGGCGAGCGCCAGTACATCGGCCGGATCGCCCTGGCCGACGAGGACCAGGAGCCGCTCCTCACCGACTGGCGGGCGTCCGCCGCCGAGCCGTTCTACCGGGCCACCCCGGCCGTGCCCGGCGGCGTGGCCGGGCGACGGCACCTGCGGAGCAAGGGCCGGACTGTGATCGACTTCGACGACGACGCCTTCGGCGTGAGCGCCCTGGAGGGCCGGGACAGCTCCGAGCTCAGCGGGGAGACCGCCCTGCTCGCCTCGCTCACCGCGCCCAGGACCGGGCGGATGGGCGACATCGTCTCCACCATCCAGGCCGAACAGGACCGGGTGATCCGCTCCGAACTCGGCGGCGTGCTGGTCGTGCAGGGCGGTCCCGGCACGGGCAAGACCGTGGTCGCCCTGCACCGTGCCGCGTACCTGCTCTACACCCACCGCGACCGGCTGGCCAAGAGCGGTGTGCTGGTCATCGGGCCGAACACGACGTTCCTGCGCTACATCGACCAGGTGCTGCCCGCCCTCGGCGAGAGCGAGGTCGTGCTGAGCAGCATCGGCGCGCTCTACCCCGGCGTGACCGGGTCGGACACCGAGAGCGCCGAGGCGGCCGCGGTCAAGGGCGACGCGCGGATGGCGCGGGTGCTCGCCGACGCGCTGGACGGGCTGCGCTGGCTGCCGGAGGAGTCACTGACCATCACGGTGGGCCGGAGGTCGGCCCACCAGGAGGTGCTGGAGATCGGTCGAGCCCTCTGCGAGCGGGCCCAGGCCGCTGCGCACAGGTCCGCCGAACCCCACAATGTGGCCCACTTCGACCTGGTCGAGCGGCTCTCCTCGGAGCTGGCCCTGCGGATCGCCAAGAACCGGGGCGCCAAGAACCCGGACGCGCGCATGGACCTGGACGCCGTGGCCGACCTCGCCGACTCGCTCGTCGACGAGCCAGAGTTCCGGGCCCTGGCCGAGAAGCTGTGGCCGCTACTGAGCCCGGAGCAGTTGCTCACCACCCTGTTCGGTTCCCCGGAACTGCTGGCCAGGTCCATGCCGGACTTCTCCGAGGCCGAACGCGCCGCCGTGCTGCGCGGCAACTCGGACCCGGACCAGCTGGCGGGCTCGGATCAGCAGGCCGACCGCTGGACCACCGCCGACGTCCCGCTGCTCGACGAGGCCGCCGAACTGCTCGGCCTGCTTCCCGGCAGCGCCACCTCCCACCGGGCCGAAGCTGCCGCCGAGGCCAAGGAACTGGAGTTCGCGAAGATCGTCCTCGACGACTTCGGGGTGGGGCTGGTCGAGATGGACGCGGAGATGCTGGCGCGCCAGTACCTCGGCGAGAAGGCGTACCGGCCGCTGGCCGAACGCGCGGTCGAAGACCGGACCTGGGGCTTCGGGCATGTGATCGTGGACGAGGCGCAGGAACTGTCCCCGATGGCCTGGCGGCTGCTGACCCGCCGCTGCCCCGGCCGTTCCATGACCATCGTGGGCGACCTGGCACAGACCGGCGCGCCGGCCGGGCTGAGCTCCTGGGGTGAGGCGCTCGACGAATACACGGCGGGACGCTGGCGCACGGTCGAGCTGACCATCAACTACCGGACCCCGGCCGAGATCATGCAGATCACCGAGGGCGTCCTACGGGCGGTCGACCCGGCGCTCACCGCCCCCAGTGCGGTACGCAGCGGCGGGGTCCGTCCGTGGAGCCTCCGGATCCCCGAGGACGACCGGGGGCCGGCGCTGCGCAGCACCGTCGAGGAGGAGATCGCGGCGCTGGACGGCGGCCGGATGGCCGTCATCCATGCCCCGGGCTGGCCGTCCGAACTGATCGACGGGCTCGTCGAGTTGGATGGTGTCACTCTTATTGACGATCCATCAGCACTGGAGTCGCCCGTGGTCCTGATGACGGCCGCCGAGGCCAAGGGGCTCGAGTTCGACGCGGTCCTGGTCGTGGAGCCCACGGAGATCCTCGCGGCGCACACACGTGGTGTGAACGACCTCTATGTCGCCCTCACCCGCGCGACGAAGAGCCTCGGGGTCATCCACAGCGGGGAACTGCCGCAGATGCTGGAGGGGCTGGACCCCCGCTGACCGAAACCGGGGCGGTCGGGGGCCAAGGGCCGCGGGTCGGCGGGGGTCAGCGGCCGAGGGTGGCCAGGTAGTCCAGAACCGCCCGGGTGCCGCCCGCCGGGGCGATCAGCGCCACGTAGTTGTCGGGGCGGACCAGCACCAGCGTGTCCTCGGCCGTCCCGTAGGCGGACCGGGCGTGCCCCTGGTCGTCGAGCAGTCCCTCCGGGCCGGCGTCCACCGGGTAGGCGCGGAGGAGGTCACCGTGTTGTGCGACGGCTTCCCGCAGGGCGTCGGCTGTGTCGGGGCCGAAGCCGAGGAGGGTGAAGTGCGGGCCGGCGAAGACCTCGAACAGGCGGGTCGGGGCGCCGGTCGCGGCGTCTCGGCAGGGGGCGTCCGGGGCACGGTCCCCGGCCCGCAGCCGACCCTCCCGACCTCCCTGCCCGCCGCGCCCGCCCCCCTCGCGGGAGAGCGAACTCCACCGGTAGCCGAGGCCCAGTGTGGTCGTCTCCGGTGTGGCCGCCGCGTCCAGGCCGCCGCCCGGCGCCTTGATGGCCTCCAGGACGGCGCGCAGGCGTTCGGAGGAGGTGTTCAGCGTCCAGGCGGCCACCGGCAGCCGCTCGTCCTCGTAGCTGTCCAGCAGCCCGCCCCCGGCCCGGCCGGTGAGGACCAGTGCGAGCTTCCAGCCCAGGTTGAAGGCGTCCTGGATGCCGGTGTTCATGCCCAGGCCGCCGGCGACGGAGTGGACATGCGCGGCGTCTCCGGCAAGGAAGGCCCGGCCCACCCGGTAGCGGTCGACCATGCGCACATTGACCCGGTAGGTCGACAGCAGGGCCGCCTCGTCGATCCGGACGCCGGGCATCCTGGCGTGCCGGTCGAAGAGCCGCTGGAAGCTCTCCCGCGAGGGCGCGACCAGGCCGCCCCGCTCGTCCCGTTCGGGGCCGGCCTGGAACCACCAGCCCGACCTGGTGCCGGGGATCGGGCAGAGCATCACCGCGCCGTCCTCGTCGAACCACTGGTGCCAGACGCCGCGGTCCGGCCCGTCCAACTCGACGTCCCCGCAGACCATCACCTGTTCCTCGGACGTCTCGCCGGCGAAGGGCACGCCCAGCAGCCTGCGGACCGCGCTGTGGCCGCCGTCGCAGCCCACCAGGTAGGACGTCTCCATCCGGCGGCCGTCGGCGATCGTGGCGACGACCCCGGCGTCGTCCTGGGTGAGTCCGGTCAGTTCGGTGCCGAGTTCGACGCTCACGCCGTACCCGGCGAGGCGGTCCCTCAGGATCTGTTCCAGCCGCCATTGGCCCAGCAGCGCACCCCGGTCGTAGGGCGCGTCGGGGGTCGGACTGGAGTCCGCGTACGGGTCCGTGTCGGCGATCGGCTGCCCACCCCGGTACTTGCGCATGATCAGCGGGCCGGCCATCCCGGCGGCCACCACCTGGTCGGCGACGCCCAGATCCGCCAGCACCTCAAGACTGCGCGGGTTGGGCCCCTTGGCCCGCGAGCTGCGGGGGAACTCCGGGGCCTGCTCGATGATCCGGACCGCGATTCCGCGCCGGGCGAGGTCGCAGGCCAGGGTCAACCCGGTCGGTCCGGCCCCCACGATCAGCACGCTGGTCATCTGTACTCCTCGTCCATGCCTGGTTCGACTCGTTCGACCTCCATGAAAAAGCAACCGGGTTAAAAAAGCAACTCAGTAACAATAAAGACCAGGTTGCGCTGCCTGCTACGGTGAGCGGCATGAGTGGCATGAACGAGCAGGGGGGCCTGCGGGCGCGCAAGAAGGAGCGGACGCACCAGGCCATCTCCGAGGCCGCGATCTCGCTGTTCCTGGACCTCGGGTACGACCGGGTCTCGGTGGCCGATGTCGCCGCCGCCGCCGAGGTTTCCAAGCCGACGCTGTTCCGGTACTTCCCCACCAAGGAGGACCTGGTGGTGCACAGGTTCGCCGACCACCAGGGCGAGGCGGCCCGGGTCGTGCGCGACCGCGCCGACGGCGAGTCGCCGCTGACCGCGCTGCGGCACCACTTCAGCGGTGGGCTGCGTGAGCGCAACCCGGTCACCGGGCTCAACGATCACCCGGCGGTGCTCGCCTTCCTCAACCTGGTGTACTCCCACCCGGCCCTGCTGGCGCGCATGGCCAGGTTCAGCACTCAGGACCAGGACGCCCTCACCGATGCCCTGCGCGAGGCAACCGCCGCGGAGCCGTACGACCTGGCGCCGCGCGTAGCCGCCACGCAGCTCGTCGCGGTGCACCAGGTCCTCGCCCATGAAAACTGGCGGAAGATCGCCACCGGGCGCACCGCCGACGAGGTCTACCCCGAGGCCGTCGAGGACGCCGACCGCGCCTTCCGCCTCCTCGGGAAGGGCCTGGCCGACCAGTACGGTGGATAAGCACCGGGCGCAGGCCCATGCCAGCCGAGAGCGGCAGTTGAGCGGCCGCCGCGCAGCCGGTCTCAGGCGTACTGGGTGAGCGACAGCAGATTGGCGTCCGGGTCCTTGAACCAGGCGATGCGGTGGCCGCCCGGAGCGGTCCAGGTTCCATCGGCGTCCTGGCCCATGCCCTCGAACACCACGAACTCGACGCCATGCTGCCGGAGTTGCGCCATCACTGGGGCGATGTTCGGGACCACCCAGCCCAGGGCGGTGAACGGCTGGGGCTCGAACGTCTCGACGTGGGTGACCCGGATCGTCGTGCCCCCGCCTTCCAGTACCAGCGCGAACGCGTCCGACGCGGAGACGGTCAGGCCGAGCACGCCCTCGTAGAAGGCCCGCGACCGGACCGGATCCGTGGACGGCAGGAAGGCCGTGACAGGGGCCGAACCAAGCATGTTCTTTCTCCCTCGTGACAGGAGGTGCCAGCTTGGCACACCCCTCGACCGGCCGCCGCGTGGCGCTCCGTGGCGACACGTGCCGGCCGCCGCGTGTTGCTGCGGGCCGGTCCCCAGCGGGCGCGGGCCCAACGAGGGGAACCCCGGGCCGCCGGAGAGGGCGGCCCGGGGTTCCCCGGGTTCCGGCGCGGTCAGCTGTGGCTGCCGCACCGGACGGATATCAACTTCGGGTGGACATCAACTGGCGAGGTTCCACTGCTGGTTGGCGCCGTCCGAGCAGGTCCAGATCTGCAGCCGGGTACCGTCCGCGGAGCTGGGGCCGGTGGCGTCGAGGCACTTGCCCGAGCCGGTGTTCACCAGTTCACCGTTGGACTGGTGGGTCCACTGCTGGGCAGCGGTCCCGTTGCAGTCGTAGAGCTCGACCTTGGTGCCGTTCGCCGTTCCGGCGGCCGTCACGTCCAGGCACTTGCCCAGGGCCTGCAGCGTCCCGTTGGAGGACGCCCAGCTCTGCGCGGTGGTGCCGTTGCAGGTGTAGAGCTGCACGGCGGTGCCGTTGGCGCTGCTCGCGGCCGCCACGTCGACGCACTTGCCGCCGTAGCCGGTGATCTGTCCGCCGCCGGTGGGCGGGGGCGGCGGCGGGGTGGTGGTTCCGCCGGTGATCTTGTTGAAGATCTTGGAGTAGGCGTAGCCGGCGCCCTTGTCGTAGCCGTCGACCTCCCAGAAGGACAGCTCCTGGACGCCGTTGGTGGCGGCGAAGCTCTCCAGCGAGGTGGCGTTGGCCTGGGTGAAGTTCTCGTTGTCGTCGTTCTGGCCGGCGATCGGGGTGAGCCCGATCTTGGCGTAGGCCGCCGAGGTCGAGATCCCGTACAGGCTGGCCAGCTGCGACGCCGTGGCCTTGGCGGCCGAGATGGCGTCGTTGTAGGCGTTCTGCCCGTCGCCGAAGTCCATGGTCATGATGTTGACCAGGTTGACGTTGACGCCCTTGCTCTTGGCGTCCTTCAGCAGGTTGAGCTGCTCCGACGGCAGGCCGCTCGGGTCCACCGCGAGGGTGTAGTCGATCTGCACCGAGGGGTTCTGCGCCTGGAGCGCGGCCAGGGCCTGGTTGCGCCGGGTGTTGGAGGCCGAGTCGTCGATCACGCTGCCTTCGATGTCGAAGTCCAGCCGGTTGACCCCGTAGGTGTTGACGATGTTGGCGTACGCGGCGGTCAACGAGGTGACCGAGGTGCAGGTCTGGGCTATCTCGTTGGGGTTGTTGCCGTCCGGCTCTCCACCGAACGAGGGGATCACGTTGCCGCCGGCCGACTTCAGCGTGTTGATCTGCGAGGTGAACGATCCGACCGAGCCGCCGGCGCCCCACTGCGGGGTACAGCCCGACTTGGGGACCAGGAAGGCCAGCGTGTAGTTCTTCAGCCCGGTGGCGGCCATGTCACTGGCCAGGTCACCGGCGTTGCCGCTGTTGATGTACAGATAAGGGGCGGCGTAGTGGGCCGGGAAGCTGGAGGCGGCCTGGGAGGACGCGGTGGTGGAGAAGCTCATCGCCACGGCTGCCACCGGCAGCGTGGAGGCGACGAGCATTCTCTTTCGACGTGACCAAGTCACGGGGATTCCTCCTGCGTGCAGTCGGAAGTGGGGGTGCTTCCGAAGAGGATCGGCGCTCCGCCCGCAGCGCGGACCCTGAAAGCATCAGGGCCCCGCTGCGTGTGGAACCAGAGTGGGGGGCGGTGCGCCGACGTGTGGGGGTAGGAGTCGGAGCTGGCGACCGTGGCGGGGAACCCCAGCCGTCCGGCAGCCCTGAAACCGCGCCGCGTCCGACGTTTCGTCAGCAGGCAGGCTGGATTCAGAAGTTGAACGGACGAGTAAGGCCTCATGCTTCAGATCGTGATTCAACTCGCAGACCGAACCCGGGTCAAGGTCTGTACCAATTCCCGGAACCGGCTCCTGCCAGGACACATGCTCATGCCTGTCGCGCCAGAGTTAACTATCGGCCATGACATCTCGTCAAGGGATACCGTAAGGAAAGTTTCCTAATAGCACCGGAAGCGGCTTCCCCCTCCGCACAGATCCGACACTACGGACAGCTGCGTTCACTAGGTGGAGAGAGCAGCCATCCCCCTACTGACCAGTACCGCAGCAGCCAGGGCGGCTGCTGCGGTACTGGTCAGTGTGATGCGGTTCAGCGCTTCGCGTACGCCGCCGCTGCGGACTCGGACTTGGCGACGGCCTCGCTCGGCGCCGTCGCGGCAGCCGTGCCGCCGGCCACCACCAGCGGCGGCCGGCTGCCGCGCCTCGGGACGGCCAGGCCCAGCAGGGCGAGGGCGGTCAGGACCATCACGGCCACGCCGTACTCGCGGGTGGTGGTGAGCAGTCCGCCGCCGTGGACGACCAGGAAGCCGCCGATCACCGCAGGCAGGCCCATCGCCAGGTAGGAGATCACATAGATGGTGGACAGCAGCCCGGACCGCTCGTGCGGGGCGGCCAGCGGGACGACGGTGCGGATCGCGCCCTGGAAGCCGCCGCCGAAGCCGGTTCCGGCCACGGCTGTACCGACGAAGAACCAGGCCGCCGAGCTGTGGTCGACGGCGAGCAGGGTGAGGCCGACGCCGACGATCAGGGCCACCGTGCCGAGCAGCATCACCCGTCCCGGCGCGACGTTGCGGAGCAGCAGCACGCTCAGCGCGCCGCTGCCGGCCAGCACGAACAGGGCCAGGCCGCCGAGCAGCAGCGAGTGCGAAGCGAGCACACTGCGCAGGACCGCCGGGATGACCGAGCCGTAGAGACCGGCCAGGGCCCAGACCGCGACCAGGACAGGGGCCGCCAGCAGCAGCGGCCCGCGGGCCGCCTTGGGGACGCCGAAGCGGGGCCGCAGCGAGGCGAGCGCGCCGGGCTTGGGCGTGGAGGTCTCCCGCATCAGGACGACGCCGACGCCCTGCAGCACCATCACCGCGAGGATCGCCAGGTAGACCAGGTGGGTCGGGGCCGGCAGGTACTGGACCAGCAGCCCGGAGGCGAGGGCGCCGGTGGCGGTGCCGGTCATCGGGGCGATCGCGTTGGCGATGGTGCCCTTGGCCTTGTCCAGGTCGAGCATCCCGGCGCCGACCGCGCCGGTCGAAAGACCCTGCACCACCCGGGCGATCATCAGCTCGCTGACACCGCCCGCGGTGGTGAGCACGATCATGGCAACGGCCTGCAGCCCGATCGCGGCGAGCAGCACCGGACGGCGTCCGATGTGGTCCGACAGCGACCCGACGGTGAGCAGCGCGGCCAGCACAGCCAGCGCGTAGACGCCGAAGACCATGGTGGTGGTGATCGGAGAGAAACCCCATTCGCCCTGGTAGACGGCGTAGAGCGGGGTCGGCGCGCTGGAGGCGGCGAGGAAGGCGACCACGATGGACGCCTGGAGGTAGAAGGCCACGCCGGAGGGGAGCCGCCAGGCTCGGCGGACGAAGGGGTCGGTCACGGGGAAGGTCGGCAGGGAGGACATCGAAGGACTTCTTTCGCCGAGCGGCTTCAGGATCGGAGTCGGTGTCTGACGGGAGCGGGCCTTTCAGCCAGACCGGTCTGTCTGGTGAACCTGACACTAGACAGATCTGTCTGGTACTGTCAAGTCATGGCTACCAGAGCAGCAGCACCAGCGGAAAGGCCCACCGCACGCGAGCGGCTGCTGGCCGCCGCCAATGAGCTCTTCTACGAGGAGGGCGTGCACACCGTCGGTATCGACAAGGTGATCGAGCGCGCCGGAGTCGCCAAAGCGACTCTCTACAGCGCCTACGGCAGCAAGGACGAGCTGATCCGCGCCTATCTGCGGGGCCGGCAGGCGGTCCGCCGGAGCCGGCTGACCGAGGCGGTCTCGCGCCATGACGTCCCGCGGGAGCAGCTGCTCAGCGTCTTCGACGCGCTCGGCGAGGTCTTCGCCGAACCCGACTACCGCGGCTGCGCCTTCGCCAACGCCAGCGCGGAGGCCCGTCGGGACAGCCCCATCAACGAGGTCACGGACGAGGTCCGGGCATGGATCCGGAAGCTGTTCACGGACCTGGCCACGGCCGCGGGCGCGGCCGAGCCCGCGCAGCTGGCCCAGCAGCTGGTCGTGCTCTACGACGGCGCGAGCCTCACCGCCCGGATGGACCGCAACCCCGCCGCCGCCGCCACGGCCCGCACCATCGCCGCCCTGCTGATCGACGCGGCGACGGGCTGAGGCTGCCGCAGGCTCAGACGCCGACCACGCCGTCGATCCCCTCGCGCAGGAAGTCGGCGTGGCCGTTGTGGCGGGCGTACTCGTGGATCATGTGCAGCAGCACCATCCGCAGCGAGACGTCCTCCTCCCACCTCGCGCTGTAGCCGGTCAGATCCAGTGACTCCGCCGCCCGTTCGATCTCCCGCGAGCGGGCGACCTCCGCCTCCCAGGCCTCGAAGGCCTGCACGCGGTCAGCGTCCCGGGCGTCGTAGGCCACCTGGAAGTCCCCCGCGTCCGACCACACCAGCGGGACGTCCTCACCGTCGAACACCCGGCGGAACCAGGCCCGTTCGACCTCGGCCATGTGCCGCACCAGGCCCAGCAGCGACAGCGTGGACGGCGGCATCGACGCCCGTCGCAGGTCCTCGTCGGACAGCCCCTCGCACTTCATGGCGAGCGTGGCGCGGTGGAAGTCGAGGAAGTCGCGCAGCATCTCGCGCTCGCCGGCGGTCGAGGACGGACCGATCCGTTCGATGGTCATACTGGCCGGGCCTTTCATGGGAGGGACGGGCGCGCGTGGCGGCGCCGGGGTGCCGGCGGCACCAAGATCGCCACCCTAACGGGCCGCCGTCCGCACCCTACGGCGGGCCGCCGTCCGCATCCACCGCATGCGGTTCCACCCGCACCGCCAGCAGCGCCATGTCGTCCTGCGGCGCACCGCCCGCGAAACCCCGCACCCGCTGCTCGATCGCCCACACCATGGCCTCCGCCGACATCCCCTCGGTCTCGGCCAGGACCGCCGCGAGCCCGCGCTCGTCGAAGAACTCCCCGTTGGCGTCGCGTGCCTCGGTGGCCCCGTCGGAGTAGAGCAGCAGGGCGTCGCCCGCCTGCAGCACGACCTCCTCCACCGAGACCTCGGACAGCCCGGTGATGCCGAGCGGGCAGCCGCCGCCCTTGAGGAAGGACACCTCGCCCCTGGCCCGGACCACCGCGGCCGGCAGGTGTCCGGCGCTGGCCACGCTCAGCCGGACCGCCCCGGGGCCGCAGGTCGGCTCGGGACGCAGGCAGGCGAAGACGGCGGTGGCGAAACGGTCACTGGTGTTCTGCAGGGCCATCACCTGGCCGACCTTCTCCAGCACCTCCTCCGGGCACGGGTCCCAGACGCTGAGCGCGCGGGTGCCGTGGCGGACGACGGCGGTCACCGCGGCGGCCTCCTCGCCCTTGCCGCAGACGTCGCCGAGCAGCAGGCCCCAGCCGTCCCGGACCGGGAAGACGTCGTAGAAGTCCCCGCCCACGGCGCCGCCGCCGCGCGGCGCGGTGTAGCTGCCGGCCACCTGCACGCCGGGGACCGGCGGCAGCGCGCTGGGCAGCAGGCTCGACTGCAGCACCTGGGCCGCGCCGGCCTCCCGGAGGCGTCCCCGCTCGGACCCCAGCGCGAGCGCCAACTGCCGGCTCAACTCCTCCACCAGGCCCAGCTCCTGGATGGCGAAGTCCTCCGCCCTGAGCATCACCAGCGAGCCCAGCATCCGACCCCCCGCCTGCAGCGGCACCCCCAGCAGCGCCCCGTGCGCCGGCGGCGCACCGGATGTGACGGGCCCGGCGGACGGGCCGGACGGACCGGACGGGCCCGGGTCGTGGCGCTGGAGCAGCGGTCGGCCGATCCGGTGGATCCTCAGCGCCGCGTCCATGGCCGCCGCGGCCGGTGCCCGCCCCAGTCCAGCACCCTCGTCCGCGCCTGAGCCACCGTCATCGGTTCCGCTCTCGCGCCGTCCCGGCGCGGTGGCGGCCTCGTGCAGCGTCCCGTCGGCCGTCGCCGGGTCGGCCTCCAGGAAGACCGAGACCTGGGCGGCGAACTCCTCGGCCAGCAGCCGGGTCGCCCGTTCCAGCAGGACCGTTTCGCCCCCGGCCAGTTCGCCCACCAGCAGCCCGCTGAGCCGGCAGACCGCGTCGAGCCGCCGCAGCGCTGCCGCGTGGGCGTCCGCGCTGCGGTCGTTGTGGGCGCCGAGCTCCAGGAGGCACTCCCGCAGCCGCCCCTCGGTCTGCTCCAGCTCGAACAAGGTGCTGTTCAGCTCGGTCTGCAGCCGAAGGGTGTCGACGCGGCGGCCGCCCCGGTAGCGGGAGATCCGCGCGTTGAGCGCGCGCAGCTCGGCATCGAGGCCGGAGGCGCGCCAGTACTCGCGCCCCGCCGCCACAGTGCGGGGATATCCCCGGGCCTTCTCGCCCGCGGCGCCGGTGCGCTCTGGGGTGGAGGTCACCTGTAGCACGCTAGCCCCGCCCTCCCCATGATCGCCTTCCCCGCTCGCAGATAGCGCTCAATGGAAGGTATTTTCGGCGCACCCGCTCTCAGCGGCTTCCGAGCGGACTACGGTGGTCAGTCCGACCCTGCTCCGGCGGCGTCAAAAGCCGCGTCCGGCTCCCTGCTCCGGAGTATTGCGACCGGGTCGGCGCACGCCCCGCTGGCGCGCTGTGCGCTCCCCCGGATGGCGGCAGCACGGCCCGGGATCCGGCCCGGCGGCAAGCGCGGCCCCGGCACCCCTGACCGACCCTCAGGCGATCCGGTCCAGCGTCCGGTCGATCGCCGTGTGGACCGCCCCCAGCAGCGTCGCGTGGTCGCCGAGCGCCCCGACGGTGACCTCGGTGTCCCAGGCCAGGGCCTGGACGGTGCGGCGGACCTCGGGGACGACCAGCTGGTTCTGGCCGACCCCGCCGCCGAGCACGATCAGCCCGGGGTCGATCACCGAGAGCACCGCGACCGCCAGCCGGCCGATGTCGCGGGAGTGCGCGTCGACCATCCGCCGGGCGTCGGTGTCGCCCCGGGCCGCGGCCTCGAACAGCGCCTCGGCGTCCTTGGGCGCGGCGCCCGCGTGGGCGGGCCAGTGCGCGGCGCAGCGCTCCATCAGCGCGTCCGAGCCCAGGTACTCCTCAAGACCGGCGCGCTGCGGCGGGGCGGCCGGGGTCCACGGGAACGGCATCATCGCGACCTCGCCGGCCGCCCGGTGCGCGCCGCGCAGCAGCTTGCCGCCGACCACGATGCCGACGCCGATCTTCACCCCGACCTGGAGGTAGACGAACATGTCCTGGTCCCGGGCCACCCCGATCCGGTGTTCGGCGACGGTGGCGCAGTTGACGTTGTTTCTCGACCGAGACCCGGACCCCGGCCGGGACCGGCAGCATCGCCGCCAGCTTCTCGAAGCCGTCCGGGAGCTGGCTGTCCCCGCCGTGCTGCAGCGGCAGGGTGGGGGCGGCGATCACCACGTCCCGCAGCGCGCCGCTGGTGTCGCCGACCTCGTCCAGGACCTGCTCGGTGAGCCGGCTCGCGGCAGCGGCGGCCGCCTCGGTGACATTGAGGCTGTGGCTGGGCAGCGGCTCGGTGCGGGCGGCGATCTGACGGCCGTCCAGGGTGTGCGCGGCGACCCGGAGCCGGGTCGCGCCGACCTCGACGCCGAGGACGTGCCCGGCGGCGGGCGACAGCGAGTAGAGCACGGCGCTGCGTCCGGTCGGTCCGCGCGAGGAGCCCTGACTCTCCACCAGGTCCAGTTTCAGCAGTTCGGACATCGCCGCCGACATGGTGACCTTGGACAGCCCCAGCGCCTCACCGAGCGCGGGTCTGGTCGCCGCCCCGCCGACGGCGAGGGTGCGCAGCACGCCGCGGGCGCTGTCCGGCAGTTCATAGCCGCTCATCGGGCTGTCTCCATTCCTGTCCTGCATCCCTGTCCCGCACCGCTGTCCGAACGCAGGACCGCAGTGACCGCAGTAACCGCAAAGTTACGTTGCCGACCTTGTGACGACCCCATGGGTTCGTTAACCTAACGAACGCCCAGGCTTCCTCAGCTGGCTCGCTTCGCCAAGGATAGCCCGTCAGCGCCGACATCTGTCGGCGGAGAGTTCGGTGACAGATCCTATGAGTCAAGCTTTCTCTGTCCTCGGTATCGATGTCGGAGCCACTAAGACCCATCTCGCCACCGCGCGGGACGGCGTCGTCGTCAGCGAGCAGATCATCCGCACCACCGGCTGGCGCACCCGCTCCCCGGAGACGGACGCCGCCGCGCTGGCCGCGCTGCTCCGTGACGCCTTCGGCGAGGACGCCCTGCGGCGGCCGCTGGCCGTCGGCGCGCACGGCTGCGACAGCACCGAGCAGTGCCTGGTCCTGGAACGGGCACTGGCGCGGCACACCGCGGGACCGGTCCGGGTGGTCAACGACGCGGAGCTGATGCCCTGGTCGATGGGGGTGGCCGGGGGGATCGGGGTGGTCTCCGGGACCGGCGCGATCGCCGTGGCCAGGGACGCCCGGCAGCGGCTGCTGACCGCGGGCGGCTGGGGCTGGATCCTCGGCGACGAGGGCGGGGCCTCCGGCATCGTCCGCGAGGCGGTCCGCGCGGTGCTGGCCGAGCTGGACGCGGACCGCACCGGGGACCGGCTCACCGTCCGCCTCCTCGGCAGCCTCGGCGCCGGCGACGGCCCCGAACTGGCGATGGCGCTCAGCCTGGACAGCTCCGCCGACATCTGGGGCAGCCACGCCGGGGAGGTCTTCGCCGCCGCCGACGAGGGCTCACCGGTCGCGCTACGGGTGATCGACCGGGCCGGGGCCCATCTGGCCCAGCTGGTCCAGCAGTTGCTCGCCCGCGGGGTCAGCGCCGACCGGGTGGTGGCCGGCGGCGCCGTCATCGCCGCACAACCACGACTGCACCGACGTTTTCTGACGGTTCTTCACCGAACCTCCCCCGAGCTGTCGGTGGACGTCGTCGACCGCCCGCCGGTGCTGGGCGCCCTCGCCCTCGCCGCAGCCCTGCCCGCCGAACCCCTCACTCCGGAGGCAGCACCATGAGCACCGCACCCAGACCCTTCCAGACCGCCCTCACCAGTCGCCGCCAGGTCCTGCTCGGCGGCCTCGCCGTCGGCGCCACGGCCGCTCTCTCCGCCTGCAGCGTCACCGGCGCCACCGCGAAGAAGGGCAGCACCGGCAGCGGGGCCGGCACCCTCAATGTGCTGTTCATGCAGCAGGCCGGCTACAGCACCACCGATGTCACCGCGATGACGGCCGGGTTCCTGAAGAAGAACCCCGACATCAAGATCGCCCCGGTCTTCGTGGCCTACGAGGCGCTGCACGACAAGATCGTCACCGCCGCCGCCGCGGGCACCTACGACGTGGTGCTGATCGACGTGATCTGGCCGGCCGAGTTCGGGGCCAAGGGCATCGTCGCCGACCTCACCGCCCGCTACCCCGCCGACTGGCAGACCACCATGCTCGGCGGCGCGCTCGCCACCGCCGAGTACGACAAGAAGCAGTACGGCGTCCCCTGGGGCCTGGACACCAAGTTCTTCTACTACAACAAGGCGATGCTCACCAAGGCCGGGGTGGACCCGGCCACCCTGGACACCTGGGCCGGGGTGCTGGCCGCCGCCCGCACCCTGAAGAAGTCCGGGGCGGTGAAGTACCCGCTGGCCTGGAGCTGGTCCCAGGCCGAGGCGATCATGTGCGACTACACCCAGCTGGTCGGCGCCTTCGGCGGCAGCTTCCTGGACGGCTCCGGCAAGCTGGCGCTGAACCAGGGCGGCGCGGTGGAGGCCCTGGCCTGGATGCGGCAGACCATCGTGGACGGCCTCACCAACCCCGCCTCCACCACCTTCCTGGAGCAGGACGTCGAGAAGACGCTCAACAACGGCCAGGCCGCGATGGGCATCAACTGGACCTACTACCTGGGCTCCTCCAACACCCCGGCCAACTCCAAGGTGGTCGGCCAGATCGAGGTGCTGCAGACCCCGGCCGGACCCGGCGGCAAGCGCCCCGGCGTCAACGGCGCGATGGCGCTGTCGGTCTCGGCCGGCAGCAAGAACCAGGACGCCGCCTGGAAGTACATCGAGTGGCTCACCAGCGAGCCGGTGCTCGACCCCTACGCCAAGGACGCGCTGCCGATCTGGAAGGCCTCCTACACCTCCCCCGCGGTGGTGCAGGGCTCGCCGGAGATCTTCGCCGCGGCCGCCAAGCAGCTGGACGACCTGATCGTCCGGCCGCAGGTGGTGAACTACAACGGGATATCGAAGATCATCCAGGTGGAGCTGCAGAACGCGCTGCTGGGCAAGAAGACCGCCCAGGCCGCCCTGGACGACGCGGTGAAGAACGCGACCCCGCTGATGGCGGGCTGAACCTTGGCGGAGACCCGACTGCGAGCCGCCGACCACCCGGGACCGGAGCCGCACTCCACGCAGCGAAGGAAACAGAAGCAGCGGCGGAAGCCCAGCTCGCAGGGCCGGCTGGCGCTGCTGCTCCTGCTCCCCGCCACGGTCGTCGTCTTCGGCATCATCGTCTACCCGGTCCTGCGCACCGTGCTGATCTCGTTCTTCGACGTCAACAGCGCGGTCGCCACCAGCACCCCCTTCGTCGGCCTCCACAACTACACCGAGATCTTCAGCAGCGCCGACTTCTGGTCCACCATCGGCCGCACCCTCTACTTCACCCTCGCCTCCACCGCCCTGGAACTCGCCCTGGGCATGGGCCTGGCCCTGCTGATGAACGCCCCGCTGCGCGGCCGCTGGCTCTTCCGCGCCATCGTGGTGCTGCCCTGGGCGCTGCCCACGGTGGTCAACGGAGCCATGTGGCGCGGCGTGCTGAACGCCCAGTACGGCTTCCTGAACGCACTTCTGACGCAGCTTCACCTCATCCCCGACTACCACTCCTGGCTCGGCACCCCGACCAGCGCGCTCAATATGCTGGTCCTGGCCGACGTCTGGAAGACCACACCGCTGGTTGCCTTCTTCCTGCTCACCGGGCTGCAGTCGGTCCCGGAAGAGGTGCACGAGAGCGCCCGGGTGGACGGGGCCGGGCCGATCCGCACCTTCTGGTCGATCACCGCGCCGCTGCTGCTGCCCAGCGTGTCGGTGGTGATCGTGCTGCGCACCATCGACGCCTTCAAGGTCTTCGACCTGGTCTACATCCTGACCGGCGGAGGCCCCGCCAACGGCACCCAGACGATCGCCTACTTCACCTACGTCCAGGCCTTCTCGGACCAGCGCTTCGGCTACGGCTCGGCGCTGGCGGACGTGATCGTCGTCTGCATCCTGCTGCTCTCCGCGGTCTACCTGCGGACGCTCCGCCGCAATGAGATGAGTTTGATGTGACCATGCGAAGCAGCAGGCGGTACCGGGTCTTCATCCATGTCGCGGCGGTGCTGGTCGCGGTGGTGATCCTGGCGCCGTTCCTGTGGATGGCGGTCGCCAGCGTCACCCCGCCGACCGCGCTGGCCGCCCGCCCATACCACTGGATCCCCAGCCACCTGGACTTCAGCCGCTACAGCGACATCCTCCAGGCCAAGGGCCAGGACGTGGCCGCCGCCTTCCGGCAGTCCGTCGTCAACTCGACCATCGTCGCGGTCGGCACCACCGCCATCTCGATGGGGGTGGGCATCTTCGGCGCCTACGCCTTCGCGATGCTGCGGTTCCGGTTCCGCCGGTTCACCATGATGGTCTTCCTCACCACCTACATGCTGCCGCCGATCGCGCTGCTGGTGCCGCTCTACCTGACCATGAGCGCGCTCGGACTGCTGGACAGCGACCTCGGCCTGATCGTCGTCTACTGCTCCTACGTCACACCGTTCGTGCTGTGGATCCTCAGCAACTACTTCCTCAGCATCCCCCCGGAGTTGGAGGAGGCCGCACGGGTGGACGGGTGCTCTCGGATGGGAGCACTGTTCCGAGTGATCCTGCCCAGCGCCCGGCCGGGGATCTTCGCCACCCTGATGTTCGCCTTCCTGCTGTCCTGGGACGAGTTCCTCTACGCCCTGATCTTCACCTCCACCCCGGCGGCCAAGACCATCCCGGTCGCCATCGCCGACTTCACCGGCCGCTACAGCACCGACTTCGGCCTGGTCGCGGCCGGCGGCCTGATCGCCTCGGCGCCACCCGTACTGCTCGCCATCGCCTTCCAGCGCTTCGTCGTCGGCGGCCTCTCGGCCGGCGCCGTGAAGGGCTGACCCCACCCCCAGAAGGACCCCAGAAGGACAGAGGAGCCGATCGTGGAAAAGCAGGAACCCCGCTGGTCAGGTGCCATCTTTGTGGACGGGGCGTTCCGTCCCCCGCAGGGCGGTCGCACCCTCGGCGTCCGGGACAAGGGCTCGAACGAGGTGTTCGCCACGGCCGGCAGCGCCGACCTGGCGGACGTGGACGCCGCCGCGGCCTCCGCCGCTACCGCGCAGCGGGAGTGGGCCGCACGCGGCTACCAGGAGCGGGCGGCGGTGCTGCGCCGGGTCGCCGACGCGCTGCAACGGTCGGACACCATCCGGGACCTGATCGTCCGGGAGACCGGCAGCATCGGCGGCAAGGCCGACTACGAGATCGGCGCCGCCGCGAGCGAACTGATCGAGGCGGCGGCGCTGGCCTCCCGTCCGATCGGCGAGATCCTGCAGACCGGCCACGCCGGACGGGTCTCGCTGTCCGAGCGGGTGCCGGTGGGCGTGGTCGCGGCGCTGACGCCGTGGAACTTCCCGCTGGTGCTGGGCATGCGAGTGATCGCCCCGGCGCTGGCCCTGGGCAACGCGGTGCTGCTCAAGCCCTCCCCGGAGACCCCGGTCTGCGGCGGGCTGGCCATCGCCGAACTCTTCGCCGAGGCCGGGGCCCCGCCCGGGATCCTCCAGGTGCTGCCGGGCGGCGAGGAGGTCGGCCGCCGGCTGGTCGAGCACCCGGAGGTGGCGATGGTCCACTTCACCGGCTCCACCAAGGTCGGCCGGGAGATCGCGCGCACCGCGGGCGGCCTGCTCAAGAAGACCTCGCTGGAACTGGGCGGCAACAACGCCCTGCTGGTGCTGGACGACGCGGACGTGGACCAGGCCGCGATCATCGGCGCCTGGTCCAGCTTCCACTACCAGGGCCAGACCTGCATCAGCGCCGGACGGCACATCGTCGACCGCGCGGTCGCCGACGCCTATCTGCGCAACCTCACCGACCGGGCGGCGGCGATCACCGTCGGCGACACCTTCCGGCAGCAGGTCGGCCTGGGGCCGATGATCAACGAGGTCCAGCTGGCCCGGGCCCGGGACATGCTCGGCGAGGCCGTCGCGGCCGGCGCCCGGGTGCTCACCGGCGGCACCAACAACGGTCTGTTCTTCCGTCCCACCGTGGTCGTGGACGTGGACCCCTCCTCCGCGCTGTGGACCGAGGAGGTCTTCGCCCCGATCGCGCCGATCGCCGTGGTCGACGGGGTGGAGGAAGCGGTCGCGCTCGCCAACGACACCCGGTACGGGCTGGTCTGCTCGGTGCTCGGCGCGGACGCGCACCGGGCCTCGGCGGTGGCCCGGCGGCTGAACAGCGCCATGACGCACGTCAACGACGCCACCCCGCAGGACGAGGCACTGGCCCCGTTCGGCGGGATCGGGGCCTCCGGCCTCGGCGGCCGCTCCGGCGGCGACGCCAACCTGGAGGAGTTCACCGAACGCCGCTGGCGCACGGTGACGGACGGCCCCGCGCACTACCCGTACTGACCCCCGGTACTGACAGCCCTAACTGACAGGGAGTCAACTCGCCATGACCGACAACACCGAAGCACCGAGACCCGTCCCCGAGCAGGACAACCGGCTGCGCCGAGGCGCCCTCGGCCTGGTCGACATCGCCGCCGCCACCATGGCCAACATCGGCCCGGCCATGAGCTTCTTCTTCGGCTTCGCCTTCCTGGCCGTCACCGCCGGCATCGCCTCGCCGCTGACCATCCTGGTGGCCGGCGTCGCCATCGCGCTGCTGGGCAACACCCTCTCCGAGTTCTGCAAGGCCCTGCCGTCCACCGGCGGCTTCATCACCTACATCGGCCGCAGCCTCGGCCCGACCAGCGCGGTCACCACCGCGCTGGTCGCGGTCATCGGCTACATCATCGCCATGTCCTCGATCATCGCGATCTCCGGCGGCTTCCTCTCCATCACCATCGAGCACTACACCCACACCACCGTGCCCTGGGGCATCCTCACCGTCGTCCTCACCGGCCTCGCCGTCCTGGTGATGACCCGCGGCGTGGCCATCTCCACCAAGCTCGCCGGGTTCTTCTTCGCCTTCGAGATGCTGGTGCTGGTGGTGGTCTCGGTCGCGGTGATCATCCAGCACTCCGGACACCTGTCGCTCACCCCGTTCGAGCCCTCCCACATCCACAACGGCTTCTCCGGCCTCGCCGCCGGGTTCCCGCTCGCGATCTACCTGTTCATCGGGTGGGAGAACTCGGCCGCACTGGCCGAGGAGACCGGCGACCCGCGCCGCAACGTGCCGCGGGCGGTGTTCTTCTCCATCGCCATCATGGTGGTCAGCTACCTGCTCTTCGCCTACGCCACGGTCACCGGCTTCGGCTACAACGTGGACACCCTCGCCGGGGCCGACATCCCGTTCATCACCGTGGCCGACAACACCCTCGGGGTGCTGGCCTTCTTCGCCTTCCTGGCCGGGCTCACCTCCACCCTCGGCGCCCTGATCGCGGGCGTGAACGCCCAGGCCAGACTGCTCTTCAACTCCGGCCGGGAGGGCCTGCTGCCGCGCTGGGTGGGCCAGGTCCACCCGACCCGTCGCACACCGGTGAACGCCACCGTGCTGTTCGTGGCGATCTCCATGGTCGTCCTCGGCGGCTGGGCCCTGGGCCATCTGATCGGCGGCTCCACCGGGCACCTGGACGCGATCACCTTCTTCGCCGAGTCCGGGACCATGGGCACCATTCCGATCCTGGTGGTCTACCTCTTCACCAATATCTCGCTGCCGGTCTACTACCGCCGGCACCGCCCGCAGGAGTTCTCCGTCGTCCGCCACGCCGTGCTGCCGGGGCTGGGCGCGCTGGTGATCATCGTGCCGCTGTACTACCTGGCCAAGTCCGGCCAGGACGCCCCCTACAGCTGGTTCCCCTGGGCCTCGCTGGCCCTCGTGCTGGTCTCGGTCGGCTACGCCCGGATCCTGGTCAGCCGCGACCCCGGGCTGGCCGACCGGATCGGCTCACTGGTCGCCGACGACGACGCCCCCCAGGCCGAGCCCGCCGTCCTGCAAGGAGACCTCACATGACCGCACGTCCCCATCCGCTCGACCCGGCCTCGGCCGAGGAGTTCGCCACGGGCAGGGCGGTGCTCGACCAGCACGGCCTGCTCGGCCCGAACACCCGCTTCGCCTACTTCGGGCTGGAGGAGCAGCCCAAGGGCGAGGTGCTGGCGCACCTGCCGGGCGCACCGCTGCGCCGCTCGCTGCGCGCCCTGCTGATCGACGTGGTCACCGGCGCCTCGCAGGACGTGGTGGTGTCGCTGGCCGACCGGACGATCAGCTCGCAGCGGGTGCTGGACGCCTTGACGGACGGTCAGGTCCCGATCCTGATGCAGGACTTCGCCCGGGCGGAGGAGATCGTCCACGCCGACCAGGGCTGGTGCGAGGCGATGGCCAAGCGCGGGCTGGCCGACGTCAGCAGGATCCGGGCCTGCCCGCTCACCGCCGGCTCCTACGACGAGCCGGACGAGCAGGGCCGGCGGATGGTCCGGGTGCTGGCCTTCCTGCAGACCGACGACCAGGATCTGGCCTGGGCGCACCCGATCGACGGGGTGGCGGCCTATGTCGACCTGGTCGAGGGCCGGGTCTTCAAGCTGGTCGACGAACTCGACCTGCCGATCCCGGCCACCTCGGGCGACTACAACCGCGCCGAGGTCAGCGGACCGGCCAGGACCGGGCTCAAGCCGATCGAGATCACCCAGCCGGAGGGCCCCAGCTTCACCCTGGACGGCAATCTGCTGGAGTGGCAGAACTGGTCGCTGCGGGTGGGCTTCGACGCCCGCGAGGGACTGACCCTGCATCAGATCGCCTATGACGAGGGCGGCCGCCGCCGTCCGATCATCTACCGCGCCTCGGTGCCGGAGATGGTCGTCCCCTACGGCGACCCGGGCCCGACCCGCTACTGGCAGAACTACTTCGACAGCGGCGAGTACCTGGTCGGCCGCCTCGCCAACTCCCTTGAGCTGGGCTGCGACTGCCTCGGCGAGATCCGCTACCTGGACGCCACCGTGGCCGACGACAACGGGCTGCCGCAGACCATCGGCAACGCGGTCTGCATCCACGAGGAGGACGCCGGGATCCTCTGGAAGCACACCGACATCTTCAACGGCTCGGCCCAGACCCGGCGGCAGCGGCGTCTGGTGGTCTCCTTCTTCTCCACCGTCGGCAACTACGACTACGGCTTCTACTGGTACTTCTACCTGGACGGCACCATCGAGCTGGAGATCAAGCTCACCGGCATCCTGTTCACCTCCGCCTACCGGGGCGAGGACTGGCCCTATGCCACCGAGGTCGCGCCCGGCCTCGGCGGTCCGGGCCACCAGCACCTGTTCAGCGCCCGGCTGGACATGACCGTGGACGGCACCGAGAACTCGGTCGAGGAGATCGACGTGCACGGCTGCCCGGTCGGCCCGGACAACCCCTACGGCAATGCGCTGACCCGCACCATCACCCCGCTGGAGCGGGAGTCGTCGGCGGCCCGGCTGAACGCCCCCGACCGGGGCCGGGTCTGGCGTGTGGTCAACTCCGGTTCCAGGAACGGGCTCGGCCAGCCGGTCGGCTACACCCTCCACCCGCAGCCCAACCCGACGCTGCTGGCCGACCCCTCCTCCTCGCTCTACGGCCGGGCCGGCTTCGCCACCAAGCACCTGTGGGTCACCAAGTACGACCCGGACCAGCGCTATTCGGCCGGTGACCTCGTCAACCAGCACCCCGGTGGCGCGGGACTGCCCGCCTTCGTTGCCGCCGACCACCCGCTCACCGACACCGACCTGGTGCTCTGGCACACCTTCGGACCGACCCACTTCCCCCGCCCGGAGGACTGGCCGGTGATGCCGGTCGACCGCTGCGGCTTCACCCTGAAGCCCTCCGGCTTCTTCGACCGCAACCCGACCCTGGACGTCCCGGCCTCGACGGGGGGTGGGGCCAGCCACTGCCACGGCAGCGAGTAGCGGGCTCAGGACTCGGATCAGGACGCCTCGCCGGCCTTCGGCGGGATCGGCAGGTCGTCGAAGGCGCGTAGCAACTGTCTTTCCGCGTCCGCGAGGTAGGCCGAGAGGAGCAGCTCGGCCTGCTGGGTGCTCCTGGACTCCAGGGCTGTCAGCAGCTCACGGTTGCGGACCAGGTACGGTTCGTGGAACCGGCGCGGGTTGTCCATGGCATGGAAGGCCAGGCGCAGTTCGGCGTGGACGCGGAGCATCAACTCCTCCAGCCGCGGCGAACCGGCCAACTGCACGATGCCCTGGTGGAAGCGCAGGTCGGCACTGGCGACGTCCGGCCAGTACCGGTCGGCCGCGGCCTGCTCGCCGTCCTCGACGGCCCTGCGCACCGCCGCGATCGCCTGCTCGGGGGCGCCGGCCAGCTCACGCACGGCGGCTCCCTCGACAAGGCGGCGCAGCCGGTACAGCTCCACGACATCATCCCTGGTCAGGGTCCGCACGAAGACACCGCGGTTCAACTCGTGCACGAGCAGGCGTTCGTGGGCCAGGAGCCGGAAGGCCTCGCGCAGGGTGTTGCGGGACACGCCGAGAGCGGCGCCGATGGCCTCCTCCGAGAGCCGGGCTCCGGGCGGGACGAGTCCCCGGGACACCCGGTCCCGTAGAACGCCGGCCACCCTCTCGGCGATGCTGCCGCGCCCGAGCGAGGCCCTGTCCTGCTCCAGACCCGCGACCCAGGCCCCGGAACCGCTGCCGTCCACGCTTCCCCCTCTGAATTGTTGAACGAAAGACCACACTCTACCGGTAGGCATCTTGTTGGATTGTTGAACAATCCCTACGATAGTGTGACGGCCGATCAGCAGGGCCGGTGCGACTTTCGAGGAGGCATGTGATGTCCCAGCGCGACCGCGTGGCGGATCCCCTTCACTCGCACAAGATCGGCGGCTGCCTGCTGCTCATGGCGGTCGGCATCCTCGCCCTCCTCTTCATCGGCCTCCCCACCAGCGGGCCGGTGATGTGCGGTTCGGACGTGATGTACCCGGGCGACGTGTGTTGGGACGGCGGGATACCGGTCGACACCGGAGGGAAGCCGAGATCCAACTACGACGCCATGGCCGCCGAGAACGCGGCCCAGCACGCCGGGAGTCCGCCCGCCATCGCGGTCGGCTCCGCCATGATCGTGCTCGGGGGCGGCCTCCTCATCCGCGTCGCCCTCACCGGGAACCGGCACAGAACGCCCCTGCCCGACTGATGGTCGACGGCCCCCGTGTGCAGGTCGGCCTCAGATCGCCCGGCGGCGCTGGAGCCAGAGGAAGGCGAGCCAGCCGGGGAGGACCGGGAGCCAGAAGGTCAGCAGCCGGTACAGCAGCACCACCGGGACGGCGGCGGCTGCCGCCATCCCGGTGGTCTGCTCCAGGGCCAGCGGCAGCGCCGTCTCCACCCCGCCGACACCGCCCGGGGTGGGGATCGCCGCGCCGATGGCGCCGCCGACCAGATTGGCGACGGCCACCGCGGCGAAGCCCGGATGCTGGCCGAAGGCCCGGGCGCAGAGGGAGAGGGCGGCCGCGGAGGCCAGCGAGACGCCGAGCTGGCCGACCACGCCGACGACCAGCCGGCCGGGGTGCTGGAGCAGGTCGAGCAGCCGCGGCACCACCCCGGTGAACAGCGGCTGCAGCTTCGCGGCGAGCCAGCGGCGGACCGGGGGACGGCGGTCGCGACCAGCAGCAGCACGGCGGCGGCCAACAGCCCGGTGAGCAGTCCGGGAGAGACCGAGAGCGAGGAGGTGTAGCGGGTGCTGGCCAGATAGCCGAACACCAGCACCAGCAGGAGGTGCAATACCAGGCCCACCACCTGGCTGGTGCCGACGCTGGCGATCGCCTGCCGCGGCTGGATGCCCGCCCGCTGCAGAAAGCGGGTGTTGATCGCCATCCCGCCGACCCCGCTGGGCGTCACCAGGTTCACGAACGAGCCCGCCACCTGCACCAGCCCGGCCTGACGCAGATTCAGCCGCTCGGGGACGAAGCCCACGAAGCTCATCGTCGCGGCGACGAAGCCAGCCCCCGCCGCGACCGCCGCCAGGGCCACCCACCCGGACTGGGCCCGGGCCAGGGCGGCGATCGGGTTGGCGTTCCGCGCGAAGAGCTGGAGCAGCAGCGAGTACCCGGCGATGGCGCTGCCGAACAGGGTGACCAGGGTCCCGGCCCGCAGCCGCTGCAGCCGTACCGGCTCGACCGGGGCCTGCGGCCTGGCGCGTAGGATCTCGTCCCGGAGCTGGGTCAGCAGCTCGGGCGTGGCCCGGGTGGCCCGCGACAGCGCCAGCGGCTGGAGCAGCGGTACGGCCGAGCCGACCTGGTCCGGGCCGAGCACGGCGACCGCCGCGGCGACCGCGCGGGCCGGGCCGACCCGCAGCGCCAGGGTGGTCAGCAGCTGGGCGAGGTCGAGCCGCAGCGCGAGGTCGCCCGCCGCGATGTCGCCGTTGCCGAGGTCGAGCAGATGGACCGCGCCGTGCTCATGGTCCAGCAGCAGCGAGGTCGGGACCAGCTGACGATGGGCCAGCTGACGGATGTTCAGCAATCGCACCTGCTGGCAGATGTCGGCGAGGAGACGATCCGTCAGTTCCTCGTCGGCGAGCTGGTCCCAGGTGCGTCCGGTCAGCGGCTGATAGACGGCGACGGCCGCGTCCGGGCCGAGTTCCGCGGTGGCGAGCAGATTGCGGGTGCGGGCTCCGGCGGCCTGGGCGGCGTAGCAGAGCAGGGCCTCGCGCTGGAGCGCGGCGTGCAGCGACAGCGGGCTGCGGCGGCGCGGGGCGGTCCGCAGCCGCAGCCGCTGCCAGACCTGGTGCAGAAAGCCGGACGCGGACTGCTCGCGGTCCAGCAGCAGGACGTCCAACGGCGGTTGCCCGTCCGCCTGGTGGACCAGATAGCGGTGGCCCTGCCGGTCGTCGGGTCGGCCGTCGGTGCGGAACGCGGCCTCCGGGGCGAAGCCCATCTGCCGCAGACTCCCGAAGAGGCCTTCCAGGGAGGGGCGTTCATTGGGTGAGCCGAGCGCGTAGGTGGCGGCATGCGCCACGGTCCAGCCGATCAGCGGCGGGATCAGCAGGGCGACACCACTGATATGACGTACTGTCAGCGCCGACAGCAGCTCCAGCAGCACGGCGCCGGCCAGCCAGACCCGCCAGCGCGGGATCCGACCCACCCCGGCCGCGGTCATCAGGGCCAGCACCGGGGCCGTCAGCAGCACGCCCGGCGGCACCGGGACCGGGCCCGGGCCGACCAGCCAGCGGTTGGCCGCGAAGGCCGCCGCACAGGCGGCCGCCGCGGCGAAGGCCCCGTCGGCGAGCCGCCGCCCGTCCCGCCGCAGCAGCCCCCGGACGGTGAACGCCACCGGCAGGAGCAGCAGGGCGGCCAGCGCCACGGCCGCCACTACGCCGAACGGCGTCGCGGAGGTCGGTGCGGGGGAAGGAGCCGCGGTGTGGGCGGCCGTCCCGGCCAACAGCAGCAGCGGGGCGAGCAGCAGCAGCCCGAGGACGCAGCGGATCAGCGCCTCGGGCCGCCGGGCCCGGACGGCGAGCAGCAGCTCGCCGGGGCCTATTCGGTCGTGCTGCTCACCGGTCGCTGCTGTGATCACGGGAATCAGTCTCCCGTACCCCCTCGTACCGGAGTACCGGAGTACCGGGGCACCAGCTGCGACCGGACCGGTCAGCCTGCCAGCGCCGACCGCACCGAGTCGGCCAGCGGGGCGGTGGGGCGGCCGATCAGCCGGGAGAGGTCGCCGGGGGTGGCGGCCAGTTCGCCGCGGCCGATGCCGGCGTCCACGTCGACCAGCATCCGGGCCACCGGCTCGGGCAGTCCCGCGCCGAGCAGGATCTGCACATGCTGGTCGGCGGGCACATCGTGGTAGACCACCGGCTTGCCGGACTGCGCGGCCACCTCGGCGGCCAACTCGCTGAAGCTCCAGGCGGTGTCGCCGCTGAGCTCGTACACCGCGTTGTCGTGGCCCTCGGTGGTCAGCACCACTGCGGCGGCGTCGGCGTAGTCACGGCGGGCGGCGCTGGCGACCCGGCCGTCGCCGCTGCTGCCGGTGACCGCGCCGAACTGCAGGAAGGTGCCGATCTGGGCGGTGTAGTTCTCGGTGTACCAGCCGTTGCGGAGCAGGGCGAAGGGGACACCGGAGCCGCGCAGCGCCGCCTCGGTGGCCTTGTGGTCGTCGGCCAGGCCGAAGGTCGCGTCGTCGGCCCCGAGGATGCTGGTGTAGACGATCAGGCCCACGCCGGCCTCCTTCGCGGCCTCGATCACGGCCCGGTGCTGGCCGACCCGGGCGCCCATGTCGGTGCCGGAGACCAGCAGCAGCCGGTCCACCCCGGCCAGTGCCGCCTTCAGGGTCTCCGGCTCCGCGTAGTCGGCCCGGCGTACGTCCACGCCGAGCGCGGCGAGGTCGGCGGCCTTCTCGGGGCTGCGCACCGCCACCGCGATCTGGTCGGCCGGGACCTTTTCCAGCAGGCTGTCGACGACGAGGCGGCCGAGCTGGCCGGTGGCGGCGGTGACAAGGATGGTCATGAGAGCTATTCCGATCGTTGCGTGGAACCCAAGTCGAACAGAAACGGACAATTCCTGCGCTTCCTACGCTAGGCGAGCCACTTTCGATTCGGAAGTACCCACTTTGGAGTAAGCTGGTGTCATGTCAGTTAGTGAGATTCCGTTCACGGTCTTCAGCAAGGACTGCCCCTCCCGGCTGGTCCTGGAGCATGTCACCAGCCGCTGGGGTGTGCTCGCCCTCGGCGCGCTGGCCGAGCGGACCTATCGCTTCAGCGAGCTGCGGCGGCGGATCGACGGGGTGAGCGAGAAGATGCTCGCGCAGACCCTGCAGACCCTGGAACGCGACGGCTTCCTGCTGCGCGAGGCGTATCCGGAGATCCCGCCCCGGGTCGAGTACAGCCTGACCGCGTCCGGCGTCGAGGCCGCGGAGCTGGTCATGGAGCTGGTCTGCTGGGTCGAGCAGCGGATGCCGCAGATCGTCGAGGCCCAGCAGGTCCGCGACGCGGCCGGAAAGCGACGGGCCGCATGAGGACCGGGACGCTGGGACGCAGCGGGGTCGTCGTCACCGAGCTGGGTCTCGGCGCGGGCCCGCTCGGCAACCTCTACACCGCGGTGAGCGACGCCGAGGCGACCGCCTGCGTCGACGCGGCCTGGGACGCCGGCGTGCGCTACTTCGACACCGCGCCGCACTACGGCATCGGTCTGGCCGAGCGCCGGCTCGGCGCCGCGCTGGGACAGCGGCCGCGTGACTCCTACGCGCTGTCGACCAAGGTCGGCCGACTGCTGGAGCCGGTCGCCGAGGTCAGCGGCGACGACCTGGCCAACGGCTTCGCGGTGCCGGCCACCCACCGCCGGGTCTGGGACTTCAGCGCCGACGGGGTGCGCCGCAGCATCGAGGACAGCCTGCTGCGGCTGGGGCTGGACCGGATCGACATCGCCTACATCCACGACCCGGACCACCACGGCCGGCAGGCCCTCGCCGAGGCGTACCCGGCGCTGGAGAAACTGCGCGGCGAGGGCGTGCTGCGGGCGATCGGGGCCGGGATGAACCAGTCCGCGCTGCTCACCCGCTTCGTCCGGGAGACCGACGTGGACGTGGTGCTACTGGCCGGCCGTTACACCCTGCTGGACCAGGACGGCCTGACCGAGCTGCTGCCGGAGGCCCAGCGGCGCGGCACCGGGGTGGTGGTCGGCGGCGCCTTCAACTCGGGTCTGCTGGCCGACCCGCGCCCCGGCGCCACCTTCGACTACTCCCCCGCCTCGGCCGAGCTGCTGGGACGCGCGCTGCGGATCAAGGCGGTCTGCGAACGCCACGGCGTGCCGCTGCGGGCCGCCGCGCTGCGCTTTCCGCTGGACCACCCCGCCGTCCGCAGCGTCCTGGTCGGCGCCCGCTCGGCGGCGGAGGCCGCCGACGCGGCGGCGATGATCGCCCGCCCCGTCCCGGCCGAACTGTGGGACGACCTGCGGACGGAGGGGCTGCTGGGCTGACGCGCCCAATTGTCCGTCAGAGCGAGACCGGCTCCGGCTGGGCCGGGGCGTTCGGCGCCTCGGCCGGCTCGCGGCGCGGGCTGAGCAGCCGCTCCGCCATCGGGCCGAAGACCAGGGCGATCACGGCCCACAGCAGCAACTGCGCGGCGACCGAGTAGAACCGGAACGAGAACAGCGTGTCCGCCGGGAAGCCGGGGAACACAATGGCGCCCTTGCTGTCGGTCAGCGGCAGCGGCGTCTCGGTCGCATGGTGGCCGAACTCCTTGACGTTGGCCGACAGTTCACCCAGCTGCGGCAGCAGGGCCATCACCACGCCGATGGCGACCGCGTAGGCGGCCAGCGCCAGCAGGGTGGCGTTCCAGTTGCCGAAGCGCGGCTGCAGCCGCTTGCCCAGCACCACCGCGCCGATCAGGAACAGCACCGAGCAGAGCACCATCGCCAGATAGAGGTTGCCCCGGACGTGGATGGTGTCGGGGTGGCCGATCGACGGCGGGTTGGCCGGGTACTTGATGAACGGCACGAAGTACATGCCGAGGAAGCCGCCGGCCGCCACCAGCAGCGCCAGGTTGCGGGGCTTCAGATTGCCGACCCGGCCCAGGCAGACCGCATAGGCGACAGCGAACAGCGCGCCCATGGCGATGCCGAAGAACACCATGCCGACACCGATGCCGATATTGGCCTGGATGGTGCGGCTGAAGATGTCGGGCCCGGCGTCAGGGACGGTGACCCCGGCCGCCTTGTCCAGGGCGTCCTGGGCCGCGTCGCGGGCGCTCTCGTAATTGATCGCGGTGTTGATGACGGGCTCGGCGAGGATCCGTGCGAACACGAACGCAAGCAGCCCGGCGACTGCGCCGGCGATGATGCCGCGCAGGATGAGTCTCTTCTCCATGTCCAGTTGTCCGTGCTTCTACTCGGCGGCGCGTCAGTGGCAGGGGAAGCCGAGGAAGTGGCGGGAGTCGTGCACGAACTCGTGGATGTGCATGTCGTTGCCGAACACGGAGTAGGCGCCCTGGTCAACGCCGATGAAGTAGTACACGGCCAGCGCGATCAGCGCGGTGCCGAACAGCCAGAGGACTGCCTTGGACACCGGGAGGACGACAGGTGTCGGTATCGCGACGGGGGGTGCGGTCAGACTGCTCATGAGTCGGAGCCTCCTTGAGTGGGATCGTGCGTCCCTCAGCGAATGGAGCGGAGTGATGGATGACTGTCTGACTTGCAGGCACCGTTCATCTGGATACGTCCGGTGTCCCGCTCACAGTGGCGCGACCGTGCTGGATTTCCACCAGCTTCCTCATGCCATCACTCAGGGTTGAGATTACGGACCTGTACGCAGCGCGTCAATCACGCCGGACGACCCGCGAGCAGCGCATGCAGCCGGTGCCCCACCTGCTCCGCGTCCGGCAATGGCTCGCCGAACGAGAGCCTGACGTCCTGATGGGAGTGCCGGCGGGTCAGCCGCAGCACGATTCCGTAGCGGTCGAGTGTGAGCGGACTCACGCTGACCACCGCGCGCAGCAGTTGAGGATCGATCAGGCCGAGCAGCGCGGCGACATGGTCCTGGTGGTCCTCGGCGAGGTGGATCAGCAGCGCCGACTCGACCGTCGCCAGCGGATCGGGCTCCACCCGCAGCAGCTCCGCCGGGTCGACCAGGGTGCTCGTCCCGGCGGTGGCGAGGGCCACCTGGCGCACGTCCAGCAGCAGCGACACCGTGCCGTCCGACTGCTGCGCACGGCGGGCGTTCCCGCCATGGCGGGAGGCAAGCAGGCCGGCCAGCCGCACCCTGGTCCGCACCCGGTCCCTGACCGCCAGCGGGGCGACATCGGTCCACTCCAGCACCAGCGGCAGCCCGCTGCCCTCCCCGGCCACCATCGCGGCCTCCCGGGCCAGCCTGCTGTCGGCCGGTACCCGCAGCCGCAGTTCGCCCCGCTCCACCACGACCAGGTCGGGGCCGAGGAGTTCATGCCGGCTGCCGTTGGCGACGGCGGTGAGCGAGGTCGCCCGCTGCAGCACGCTGCGCACCACCTCGGCCTCCGAGGGCTCATGCGCACGCGATTCCGCTGACTCTGCTGCTCGGCTCTCGGCGAGGTCCACGCGGCTCTCCATCCGTCCGGATCCATCTAGTTAGGCAAGCCTTACCTTATAGATTCTTCGCTTCCAGGCCAAGTACCCCTACGGTGTGGTCAGCGACAAGGGAGGTTCATCCATGTCTGCGCTCACCGCGGTGCTGGTGCTGGGCGGGACCGGGGAGGCGCGGCGGCTGGTCGGCGAGCTGGGGCGGGAGCCGGGGCTGACGGTGACCACCGCGTTGGCCGGGCGGGTGGCCGAGCCGCTGCCGCCCGCCGCCGGGGAGCTGCGGGTCGGCGGGTTCAACGGGGCCGAGGGGCTGGCGGCGTGGCTGCGGGAGCAGCGGATCGCGGCCGTGGTCGACGCCACCCACCCGTTCGCGGCGCGGATCAGCGCCAACGCGGCGCAGGCCGCGGCGGCGGTCGGGGTGCCGCTGCTGGCGCTGCGCCGGCCCGGCTGGACCGCGGTCGACGGCGACCGCTGGCACGAGGCCGGGTCGCTGGAGCAGGCCGCCGAGCTGCTGCCGGGTCTTGGGTCGCGGGTCTTTCTGACGACGGGTCGGCTGGGCCTCGCCGCCTTCGCCGGGCTGTCCGAGCTGTTCTTCCTGGTCCGATCGGTCGATCCGCCGCGGACGCCGCTGCCGGCCCGGAGCCAACTGCTGCTCGACCGCGGCCCGTTCAGCCTGGATGGCGAACGGGCGCTGCTGCGCGAGCACCGGATCGACGTCCTGGTCACCAAGGACAGCGGCGGCGCGGCCACGGCCGCCAAGCTGATCGCCGCGAGGGAGGCCGGGCTGCCGGTGGTCGTGGTGCGGCGTCCGGCGGCGGAGCCCGGGGTGGAGACGGTCACGGACGTGGCCGCCGCGGTCAACTGGCTTCGTGGTCAGCTGGCTTCGCGGGCTCGTCTGAGCAGGTAGGTGTCCATGATCCAGCCCTTGCGGGCGCGGGCCTCGGCGCGTACCCGCTGGATGGTCGGCGCGATCTCGGCGACGGGCCCGGAGAGCAGCAGTTCGTCCGGGGTGCCGATGTAGGCGCCCCAGTAGATGGTGAACGCCTCCGGCTCGGCGAGCCCGGCGTAGGCGTCGTGCGCGTCCAGCATCACCGCGACGTCGTCCGGGATGTCGGCGGGGGCCATCGCGGCGAGCCGGCGGCCGGTGGTGACCGTCACCGGTTGCCCGACCCGGTTCAGCGGGATCCGATGGCCGGCCGCGAGGGCGGAGACGCAGCTGATCCCGGGGACGACGGCGTACTCAAAGGCGGCCCCAGCCTCAAAGGCGACCTCGCCGCGGGCGAGGACCTCGTCCACCGCGGCGATGGTGCTGTCGTAGAGCGAGGGATCGCCCCAGACCAGCAGCGCGCCGGTGCCGTCGGCGGGCACCTCGTCGCGGACGAACGCCTGGTAGAGGTCGGCCCGGCGGGCCCGCCAGTCCCGGACCGCGGCGGCGTAGGCGGCCGGGGCCGCGGCGCGGTCCCGGTCCGGGTCGCCGGCCTGGACCACCCGGTGCCCGGGGCGGGCGTACTGCGCGAGCATGTCCTGGCGCAGCCGCACCAGATCGCTCTTCTCCTCGCCCTTGTCCAGGACCAGGAAGACGTCCGCCCGGCCGATGGCCTTGACCGCCTGGAGCGTGAGGTAGTCGGGATCGCCCGCCCCGATGCCGATGACAAGGAGTTTCTTCATGCCCGCGAGTCTGCCGCATGGGAGATCACCTACATCGTCGGGATCCCGGCGACGATCGGGTAGACCACCAGGGTCGGGCAGCCCGGCATCTGCAGGGCGACCTTGCTGGACGCCCTGGTGCCGGGCGGAGTGACCAGCAGCGCGGGGTAGTTGGGGCAGCTGGTGGCATTGCCGCTGGGGATGTCCACCCCGCCGATCAGCGCCGAGGCGAACCCGCCGGGGGCGAGCGTGACAAACGCCTCCTTGGCGGTGCCCAGGAAGCTGGAGGTGACCCGCTTGGCCTGGACGAGCTGCTTGCCGTTGGCGTCGAGCCCCGCCACACCCGGGAAGCCGTAGAGGGTGCAGGCCGCGTTGGAGGTGTTCTTGAAGACCACCCGCGCACCGACGTGGCCCGCGGCGGCACCGGTCTGGCCCGCGGTGACGGCGAGGTGGCTGCCGATGCAGGCCCCCGTCCCTGACGCCTGCGTCGGGCTGGAGCTGCCGTTGCCGGCCGGGCCGGTCGGCAGGGCGGGGGTCGGCGAACCGGTGCCGGCCGCCCCGGACCCGGACGTGCCCGGCGCGGTCGCGCCGCCGCTGCCGCTGCTCGACGGTGCGGGCGCGGAGCCTCCCCCGGCGCTGCCGCACCCGGTGAGGGCGAGCCCGAGCGCGGCGGCGGTCAGCACGAGTCGAACAGGGAGAGGCATGGACATGATCGTAGGTCTCATACCTGAGGGGACGTAAGGCTGCGGCATGCGGTTCTGACTGGATGTCACGGTTTCACCCCGGCGCGGTGACCCCCCGGTCCGGAGCCGCTCGGAGCGGCGGGGGGCATGTCTCCACCGTACCCGGGCAGTGGATCCGGAGACGGCGCGGTGCCGTCGGCCCAGCCCCTATGCTGGGCATCCGTTCGCCGAGGGAGCCCGAGTGCGCAGGTTGCAGGTCGTCGTAGTGAGCGCCGCCGTGGTCATGGCCGGCCTGGCCGGCTGCCACCCCGTCCAGGGGACGTCGAGCGACGGATCGGGCGACGGGTCGACGGCCCGTACCACCTCCACCGCGGGGACGTCCGGCGACGGAGGTGGCGGCTCGGCCGCGGCCAAGTCGCTGGCCGGGCTGACGGTCCGTCCGAAGGGCAGCATGACCGGCTACGACCGGCTGAAGTTCGGCGCGGCCTGGACCGACAACAACGGCGACCCCGGTGGCCACAACCACTGCGACACCAGGGACGACATACTGGCCCGCGACCTGACCGGGGTCAGCTACAAGTCGGGCCACTGCACCGTCGCCACCGGCACCCTGCAGGACCCCTACACCGGCAAGACCATCCACTTCGTCCGCGGCCCGGACTCGGCCAAGATCCAGATCGACCATGTGGTCCCGCTCGGCGACGCCTGGGTGACCGGCGCCGCCCAGCTGACCGCCACTCAGCGGCTGGACCTGGCCGAGGACCCGCTGGAACTGATCGCCGCCGACGGCCCGGCCAACGAGGCCAAGGGCGACGGCGACGCCTCGGAGTGGCTCCCGGCGAACACCGGTTACCGCTGCAAGTACGTGGCCCGGCAGATCGCCGTCAAGGTGAAGTACAAGCTCTGGATCACCGCCCCGGAGAAGTCCGCCATGCAGAAGGTCCTCAGCGGCTGCCCCAGCCAGACCCTCCCCACCGAGTAGCCGTCACCCGCCCCCGTCACCCGCCCCGGGACGCGGCGGTTACGGGTTGCCGGTGCTGCCGCCGACGCCGCCGACGGAGTCGTCCAGCGGGTAGCAGCCGGGCACGTGCCGGACCAGCATCCCCTGCAGGCTCCCGATCCCGCCGTTGGGCGCCTTGGCCGCCGCGAACAGCAGCGTCTCCCCCTTCGGGATGGCGCTGGGCCGGATCACGCTCAGCCGCCCGTTGTTCGGATCGTCGGACATCACCGCCTCGAGTCCGGGCAGCCCGTACGGGGTCGGCTCATGGCAGGAGGCCGACTGGGCCATGGCCACCGCTCGGATGCCCAGCTTCTGCAGCGCCGCCTGGAGCCCGGACAGGCCGTGCACGTTCATCACCTCGACGGTGACGGTGCCGTCCTGGTTGGACTTCACCGTGTAGGCGGCGTCGCCCAGGACCGGCGCACTGCTGCTCGGAACCGGGGCGGTGCTCCGGCCCGCTCCTGCCTGCGGGGCCTGCGGGGCGGCGGGGTGAGCGGCCGGATGCGGGATCAGCACCACAGCGGTGGCGGCCGCGGCCAGTCCCAGCGCGGTGACCGCGATCCGCCTGGTGTGGCGCGGCCGCAGCGGCACCGCTGCGGTGGGCGGCAGGGTGGCGGCGCGGGCGGTGAGTTCCTCGGCGAGCCGCTGCTGGAAGTGCACGGGAGTGGTCATGAGCGGGCCTCCGAGACGGCGTGCAGGGAAGAAGTGACGGTCTGGGTGTCGACGTGCTGCAGGGCCTTGCGGGCGCGGTGCAGCCGCACCCGGGCGGTGGCCGCGCTGATCCCCAGGGCCTGGGCGGCCTCACGGGTGGTCAGCGCGTCCAGGGCCACCAGGTCCAGCACCGCGCGCAGCGGCTCGGACAGGGCGGCGTGCCGTGCGGCCAACTGCCGGGCGTCGCGGGCGGCGTCGATGCGGCCCTCGATCGCATGGACGTCCTGGTCGTCCAGCAGCCGCCGGCCGGCGATCCGGGCCGCGGCCCGCTGTTCGCGGGCGCTGCCCCGGAAGTGGGCGGCCAGCACGTTGCGGGAGATGCCGTAGAGCCAGGCGACCGGTGCGCCGCGCCGGGCGTCGTAGGTGTGCGCCTGTTCGAGCGCGGCCAGGAAGATGTCGGCGGTCAGGTCCGCGGCCAGGTGCGGGCTGTCGGTGCGCCGGGTGACGAAGCCCAGCACAGCGTCGAACTGCTGCTGGTAGAACTCGGCGAACCCGGCCGGGTCACGCACGGGTGGCGCTATTGAATGCTCCGCTTGCACGGACGACTCCTTGAACGGACGAGCAATGCCTTACATCTCTACTTGGCTCGAGCGTCCGAAAGCGTTACACGCGTCCCCGAACACGCCTCCCCGAGGGCAGGCGGGGCACCTACTCGGCGGCCTTGACCTCGGCGCCGGCCTTGGACCAGTTCTGGTGCAGAGTGTCCAGGTAGGTCTGGGCCTGGGGGCCGGGTTTGACGCCGCGGGCGAAGGCCCGCATATTGCCTGCGCCGGTGTTGTAGCCCAGGGCCATCAGTTCGTCCCTGGTGTGGCCGCCGACGGGGTGGGCGGGCAGCTGGGTGTCCAGGTCGTGCAGGTAGTAGGCGGCTGCCTCAATGGCGAGGCCCGGGTCGTCCGGGAGTTCCTGCCAGTTCCTGGAGGCGAAGTCGCGGCCCTTCTTGGTGTCGTCGAAGGCGGCCTTGTGCATATTGGCGATGCCGAAGGCGGCATCGGGCTTGATCCGCTGCCAGGACCGCTGGAAGGACGGGTCGTGCGGCTTGTAGGACTCGTTGTAGAGGATCGCCATCAGCAGTTGCGGGTCGATGCCCGCCTTCCTGGCGTAGGTGACCACCTGGGGTGCGAACAGCGCGGTGTCGTTCTGGTCCAGCGGGGTCGAGGAGGCGCTGGGGGTCGAACTCGCTCTGGACGACCCGGACGCGGAGGCCGTCGCGGAGGCCGGTCTCGACGGGGTGGCTGCGGCGCCTGCCTGGCCGCCACCGCTGCCGCCGTGGTGCTGGGCGGCCCAGCCGATCACCACGACCGCGGCCACCACCACGGCCCATCCCCATCGCCGCCGGCTCTGTGCTGCTGGCATCCTTCGCCTCCTGGTCAGGTCCAGCCAACGTATCAACCGTCGCCGCGGGACTGATCACACCGACGCGACCGCACCCGCCCCGGTTCCGAGCTGCCGCAGCCCCAGCAGCTGCACGGACGCGCCGTCGACCAGCAGCACCTCGCCGTCCCGCAGGGTGCGGTGGGCGACCCCGGCGGCGCGGTAGCCGTCGGCGACCAGCCCCAGCGCCTCCGTCTCGGGGTGGCCGGGGGAATCGACATGGGGCACGACGGCGTGGTCGAGGATGCCGAGACCCTCCCAGACCACGGCCGCGCCGGGGTGGCGGTCGGGCACCGCCCGCGGGTCGTCGCACAGCTCCAGCCCGCGCAGGCTGGGCGCGAGCACGCAGGGCCCCGCGCTGTATCCGGCGTAGACCACGGCGTCGCGGCGCAGCAGGTCGGTCAGCACGGCGTCCGCACCGCTGCGGGCCAGGGCGTAGCGCAGCATGAACACATTGCCGCCGCGGACCCAGACCATCGGGAACCGCGCCAGCGCCGCTGCGAGGGCCTCCGCCGCCGGGGCCGCTGATGGCTGGTCGAAGTACTCCCGCAGGTCGACCTCGACCGGACGCAGTCCCAGCGCGGCCAGCGCCGCGCACTCCCGCTCGACCCCGGCCGTCCGCTCGTGCTGCGGTTGGCCGTCCATCGCGTTGGCGATCACGGCGACCTCGGCCGGTCCCGGGGCGTCGCCGAGCAGGGCGAGCAGGCGGTCGGGGTGGTGGCCGATCCGGAACGAGGAGAGATACATGCGCATCGGGCGACCCTAGTTGCACGGGTCAGTACCGGGCAAAGTTCAGGCCCCGGCGCTCCCGCTGCTCCGCTCGACCGGGATCCACAGCTGGGAGTCGGTCTCCGCGCCGAGCTCCACCGGCTGCGTCCGCAGCAGCTCAGGACCTGGCCGGCTCGTGTACAGGTTCGAGGGGAACCACTGGGTGAACACGTCCCGCCACAGGTCCTGGAGCGCGCTCGGATAGGGCCCGTGGTTGTCGAAGACCGCCCAGGTCCCGGCCGGCACGTCGAGCGCGTCGAGCTCCTCGGCGGCTGCCTCGGGACCGGTCACCACGCCGACCCAGTAGTCCGCCTCGGTGCCCTCCTCCCGACTGTCGGTCAGGTACACCACCGCCGACAGGATCCCCTCCGGCTCCCGGCCGGCCAGCGCCTTCATCCGGACGATCGTCCGCTCGTCCAGGCTCTCCACGTGCGCCGCGGCGGCCGCGTTGGCCCCCTCGTGCACGAGCGGGACCCGGGCCTTCCTGCCGACGACCCGGAACCGCTCCTTCTCCACGATCCGGTACCGCATGGTCGTACTTCCTTCGACCACGACCCGGAAGGACATCCGCGGCTGTGCCGTGAGCACCGCGCCCGTGCGCCGGGCCTCGCCCGGCCCGATGCCGTGCACCGACCGGAAGGCCCGGGCGAACGCCTCGCCCGAGCCGTACCCGTAGCGCACCGCGACATCGAGCAGGGTCAGCTCCCCGGCCAGTACCTCGGCCCCGGCGAGCGTCATCCGCCGGCGCCGCAGGTAGACCGGGAGCGGCATCCCGGCCAGCGCGGAGAACAGCCGCCGGAAGTGGTACTCCGACACCGCCGCGATCCGGGCCACCTCGGCCATGTCGACCTCCTGGTCCAGGCAGGCCTCCAGGTGGTCCAGCGCCTGATTCAGCTGCTCCAGCACCTGTGTCCGTCCTCGCGCCCCGCCCGACAAAACGCGTGCGGGAATTGTCGGGCCGGAAGCCCCGGCGTTGTCTGAGGCTTACCCCCATGACAGACATTAAGGGATTTTTCGAGCCGCGGTTCGCCGCAGTCCATGAGGCACTCGCCGCTCTGCTCGGCAAGGACGACGTGGGCGCCTCGGCGGCCGTCTACCTGAACGGTGAGCCGGTGGTCGACCTCTGGGGCGGCTACGCCGACGCGGACCGCTCCGTCAGCTGGGAGCGCGACACCCTCACCGGTGTGAACTCGACGACCAAGAACATGACCGCCCTGTGCGCGCTGATCCTGGCCGACCGGGGCGAGCTGGACCTGGCTGCGCCGGTGGCCGCCTACTGGCCCGAGTTCGCCGCGGCCGGCAAGGAGAACGTGCTGGTACGGCACGTGCTGTCGCACACCGCGGGGCTGCCGGACCTGTCCGGGCCGACCGCGGTCGAGGAGCTCTACGACTGGCAGGGCGTGACGGCGGGGCTGGCCGCGCAGGCGCCCGCGTGGGAGCCGGGAACGGCCGCCGGCTATCACGCGCTCACCTTCGGCTTCCTGGTGGGTGAGATCGTCCGCCGGATCACCGGTCGCAGTCCTGGCGAGTTCTTCGCCGAAGAGGTGGCCGAGCCGCTGGGCGCGGACTTCCACCTCGGGCTCTCCGCCGAGCACGACCACCGCGTCGCACCGCTCATCCCGCCGCCGTCACTGACCGACGAGTACGCCGCCACCGCACCGCCAGGACCGGACGGCACCCGCCGGGAGCACACCGGTGCCGTGATCCGGGTCAGCGACGCCAACTCCTTTGCCTGGCGCCGGGCGCAGCTCCCCGCGGTGAACGGTTTCGGCAACGCCCGCTCGGTCGCCCTGGTCCAGTCGGTCCTGGCGAACCAGGGTTCGGCCGGCGGCGTACGACTGCTGTCCGCCCGGGGCTGCGAGCCCGCGTGGCAGGAGGTGTTCCGCGGCGACGACCGCGTGCTGGGGACGCCGATGGCCTGGACGGTGGGCTTCGGCAAGTTCGGCAACACCTTCGGCTGGGGCGGCTGGGGCGGCTCGCTGGTGGTGAGCGATCCCGGTGCACGCATGACGGTGGCCTATGTGATGAACCAGATGATCGACCGGGAACGGCAGGAGGACAACCGCGGCATGGAGATCGTGCTGGCCGCCTACAGCGGCCTGCACTGACCGCGCCGGCCCCGTGCGGGTCACCTGGTGGACGTGCCGCGGGCCCGCGCTCGCTGTCGCTACCGCGCCGGCGCTGCTGCCGGGTAGCCTTCGGGCAGGTCGAAGGGGCGGATGCGATGAGTGAGAACGACGACTTCGGCAGCGACATCCTCGGCAGTGAGCCGCCGGTGCCGCGGGACGGCAGAACCGTCCGCAGACGGTGGATCGTCGGCGTCGCCGCCGCCGCGGCGATCGCCATCGGACTGACCGTCAATTCTACTGGCGGCCAGGGAAGTCGGCATCCCGTCAGCGCTCCTTCCGCTGCCACCAACAGTAGTTCGCCCGCGCCGCCGCCGATCCGGATCGGCGCCGCCAGCGCCCCTGCCGTCAAGGCCTGGTACGTCGGCGGCGGGCAGCAGGCCGTCACCCTGCTCACAGGGGACTCAGACCGGATCGCCACCGACAACATCCGGCAGGACTTCAACGCCCTTGGCAGCGACTGCAGTCAGCTGGGCAGCGATGTGGCGGCCGCACAGGCCCTCCGGCCGCTGCCGGACACCGGGGCGCAGGGCTCCTGGGCCGAGGCGCTGGGCCACCTGGGGCTGGGCGCGGACGCCTGCGTGGACGGCGTGAGCAACTCGATCGCGGCCCAACTCACCGCCGGGACAAGCGAGCTGTACGCCGGGACGATGACCCTGCTGTCGCTGGAGACGCAACTCGGCGCGGTCCGCGCCGCGGGATAATTCGGTCCGAACTGTCACTCGATTGCTGTACCGTCTCGATCAGTCCACGAGGGATCAGTGACAAGAGGGAGAGGAGCAGAGCGTGGCCAAGCTCAACCAGATCATCGCGGTGGAGAAGGGCGTCAAGACCAAGTCCTTCGCCGAACTCACCGCCGCCCACCACGATGTGCAGAAGACCGCGCTGCTGTCCGGGCTCAGCCGGACCTACCAGCCGAAGGACGAGGAGGGCGAGGTACTCCCGCCCGAGTCGACCCGGGTGCAGGTCAAGGCCGAGGACGCGATCGCCGCCACCGCGGCGACCCTCACCCGGCTGTTCGACGTCACCGCGACCAAGGACTGGGCGAACTGCACCGCCAAGGCCGATGTCACGGTGGACGGCCGCAGGCTGGTCGAGGGCGCACCGGTGAGCTATCTGCTGTTCCTGGAGAAGCAGTTGGTCGACCTGCACACCTTCGTCAAGAAGCTGCCGGTGCTCGACCCGTCCGAGAGCTGGACCAAGGACGAGTCCACGGACTCCTGGCGGACCGACCCGGTGCGGACCCACCGCACCAAGAAGGTCTACCGCAACCACGTCAAGGCCGAGGCCACCAAGGAGCACCCGGCCCAGGTCGACGTCTACACCGAGGACGTCACCGTCGGGTACTGGACCCTGGTGAAGTTCTCCGGCGCGCTGCCGGCCCGGCGGGTCAACGACCTGCTGGAGCGGGTGGAGAAGCTGCAGCAGGCAGTGAAGTTCGCCCGCGAGGAGGCGAACGGCGCCGAGGTGGTCGACCAGCGGGTCGGCGGCGCGGTGTTCGGGTACCTCTTCGAGTAGTCCCCCACAGACTCCCCGCCTTCGGGCGGGGTGCGCGAGGAGCGCAAGCTGAAACTGACGCTGAGACTGACAACGCGGTCAAGTGGAGGTTCGAATCCTCCCCCGGGCACCACAGGCCCGGGTAGCCCAAGTGGTAGAGGCAACCGCCATCACCTTCAGACTCTCGCTCCAGATTCAGTATCGTCACCGATCGCCGGATCGAATGACGTCGGGCCCCCGTCGCAGGCTGCCGGTTCGAATCCGGCCCCGGGCTCTCCGTGCCCGGGTGCGCTCAATGGCAGAGCGATGCGAACTCAGGACTGACCTGACGTCTTAAATGTGCCGGCGTGAAATCCAGGTGGCACCTCACAGAGGCCCCGGAAGCGGGATATCGCTCCGGGGTCTCGCCACGTCCGCCGCCAGGGCCGAAGCGGTCGGTGGACCGGTCAGTGGCCTTCGAGGCTCAGTGGCCTTCCAGGAAGCGGACCGACCAGGCGTAGCCGCCGAGGCTGTCGGACTCCACCTTGCGCACCTCGACCACCTCGCAGCCGTCGTGCACGTACTTGCCGGCGAAGCGGGCCAGCCGCTGGGCGTCGTCGAGGTCCTCCATGGACAGCGGGGCACCGACCACCAGGTCCTCGTGCACGGTCGTTCCGGTCGTACCGTCGGCGGAACAGAGGCTGCATGCGTGTGCGCTGGGAAGGGCCATACCCCAGTGTGCGCCCCCGCGGCGCCCGGATCGCGCCCGGACCACCCGTGCTGTGGTCCGCCGCCCGTCCGTTGCTCGGAAAGGGTTGGCGGGGACCTGCCGCCCGCTGGCATGCTGACGAGGTGGAGAGACCGGAGATCTCAATAGAATTCGCCCCTGAACTGCACATCTTCGTCGCCGGTGCCCGGCGGACCGGGCGCTCGCCGCTCCTGACCGACGGCACGTCGACGCTCGGCCATGTCGTGGAGTCCCTGGGAATCCCGCTCACCGAGGTCGGCACCCTGGTGGTGGACGGACGCCAGGTGCGGACGGCGCACCTCCCGGTCGACGGCGAGACGGTCACCGTCGACGCCGTGGCCAGACCGCAGCAGCTGCCGGGCCCGACCCGCTTCCTGCTGGACGTCCACCTCGGCACGCTCGCCCGCCGGCTGCGGCTGCTCGGCATCGACGCCGCCTACGAGAGCGTGGACATCGGCGACGCCGCCCTCGCCACCCGCTCCGCCGCCGAGCAGCGGGTCATGCTCAGCCGCGACCGCGGGCTGCTGCGCCGCCGCGAGCTGTGGGCCGGGGCGTACATCTACAGCCACCGGCCGCCCGAGCAGCTCAAGGACGTGCTGGCCCGGTTCGCCCCGGAGCTGCGGCCGTGGACCCGGTGCACCTCCTGCAACGGCACCCTGCGCCCCGCCGACAAGGCAACCCTGCACGAGCAGCTGCACGACGGCACCGAACGCTCCTACGACGTCTTCGCCCAGTGCGACGACTGCGCCCAGGTCTACTGGCGCGGCGCCCACCACGCCCGGCTGGAGGCGATCGTCGAGGAGGCACAGCAGCTCACCGCTGCCGCACGGGGCTGCGCCGCGCGGAGCTGAGCCGGACCCAACGTGATCAGGACGCCGCCGCGCGGGCGACAGCCTCGGCGAGGACGGTGAGCGCCGGGGAGTCGAGCTTCCACTGCTGCCAGTAGAGCGGGACGTCCACGGGCCGGTCGGGGGCCAGGTCGACCAGGGCGCCGGAGGCCCGGTGGGGCGCCGCCTGGGCGTCGGGGATCATGCCCCAGCCCAGGCCGGCCGCCACCGCTTCGAGATAGGCCTCGGAGGCCGGGACGTAGTGCCGGGCGGTGGGAGCCGCCCGCCCAGGGGCCAGTCGGCGCAGGAACCCGTCCTGCAGGTCGTCCCTGCGGTCGAAGACCACCACCGGGGCGTCGCCCAGCACCTCCCGCAGCGGGCCGTGCGACAGCCGGTCGGAGACGAACCCGGGGGCGGCCATGGCCCGATAGCGCATCTGCCCCAGCCTGCGCACGGTGCAGCCCTGCACCGGGTGCGGGGAGGAGGTGACCGCGGCCATGACCAGGCCCTGCCGCAGCAGCTGGGTGGTGTGGTCCTGGTCCTCGCGGTGCAGGTCGAAGCAGATCGGCAGCTGCGCGGCCGCCGCGGCGAGCGCGGGCAGGAACCAGGTCGCCAGCGAGTCCGCGTTGACCGCGATCGACAAACGGGTCGGCCGGCCGGTCTCGGCCAGGCCCAGCTCGGCGCCGGCATCTCTTTCCAGCAGGGCCAGTTGGCGCGCGAAGCGGACCACGACCTCGCCGGAGGCGGTCAGCTCGACCGGCTTGGACCGCAGCAGCAGCACCCGTCCGGTCCGTTGCTCCAACGCCTTGATCCGCTGGCTGACCGCGGACGGCGTCACCCGCAGGGCGCGGGCGGCGGCGTCGAAGGTGCCCTCGTCCACGGCGGCGAGCAGGGTGCGGACCTGGTCCAGAGGAAGGTCTGTCATCACAATCGCTTATGTTACTGAAGAAACATTAGCTGGTCTGATGGAGCTGCCGTTCCTAGTCTCAGGTCATGCCCCACACTCTGCTCGCGGCGGCCGCCGGATTCGGCACCGGACTGTCCCTGATCGTGGCCATCGGCGCCCAGAACGCCTTTGTGCTGCGGCAGGGGATCCGGCGCGAGCACGTACCTGTGCTGGTCGCGATCTGCGCGGGGTCCGACGCGCTGCTGATCGGGCTCGGCATCAGGGGGGTCGGCGCGGTGCTGAAGTCCTGGCCGGGCGCGCTCACCGTGGTCGCCTGGGTCGGCGGCGCCTTCCTGGTCGGCTACGGACTGCTCGCGGCCCGGCGCGCGCTGCGCCCCTCCCGGCTGGACCCGGGCGGCGGCCCGAGCCGTTCGCTGCGCGCGAGCGTGCTCACCTGTCTGGCGCTGACATGGCTGAACCCGCATGTCTACCTGGACACCGTGCTGCTGCTGGGCTCGGTCGCCAACAGCTACGGATCGGAACGCTGGGCCTTCGGCGCCGGCGCGGTGACCGCGAGCGTGCTCTGGTTCGCCGGGCTCGGCTTCGGCGCGCGGCTGCTCGGCCGCCTCTTCGCCCGCCCGCAGGCCTGGCGGGTGCTGGACGCCGTGATCGCCTGCACCATGACGGCGCTGGGCGTGGTCATGTTCGGCCGGGGCTGACCGGGCTGACGGGGTCGGCGGGGCTCTGCGGCTTCTGCTCAGGTGTCGTAGTGGCCGTCCCAGGGGGCGTGGAAGCCCAGGCCGGCCGGGTAGAGCTCGATCCAGTCGTCCTCCTCCGCGCCCTCCGGGTAGTCCCCGTGCGACTCGGCGACCAGGCCGAACTGCTGGCCGTCGATGGTCTCCTCGAACCTGCGCACCGCGATGTCGCCGTACTCGCGCCCGGGGAGGGCGGTCAGCCAGTCCTCCAGCTTCGCCAGCACCTCGTCCACCCGGGGGTCCTCGCTGCGGTCCGCCGCCGTCGGCCAGACCCTGGTGTGCAGGTGGGTGCCGTCATGGTCGAAGAGGTGCAGCACCGCGTAGAAGCGGTCGCTGCCGCGGACCCCGGTGGCGTAGCCGAAGAACTGCCCGCCGCGATGGCGGCCGATGGTCTCGGTGCGGTGGTCGGGCTCATGGCGGATCGGCAGGATTTCGGGCATCGGCATGATCGCGACGATAGCGGCCAGAACTCGTACGTTCACGACACGCATCCGCATCACGCCCTTAACAAGCGCGGGGCAGGATAGTGATCACAGCAGGCAGCCAAGCTTGGCGGCAGCGAAGGACCGGAGCGGCTCCCGGTCCCCCGCAGCCGTCGACTGGACGCGACGGACGGCGTCACACCCGTCCGACCGCGCCCGCCCGCTCTCCGCGTTCCCGGGTGGGGGACACAGCGGAGTCAGGAGGGCCGGTCCGTCAAGGACCGGCCCTCCTGGTGTTTCCCGGCGGCCTCGACGCGTTCCGACTGGTCGCGGCGGTGTTCGAGGAACGCGCGTTCGGCGGTGTTCTCGGTGCAGTCCCGGGCCGCCCGGTAGGCGAGGACGGCCTCGGCATGGCGGCCCAGCCGGCGCAGCAGATCGGCGCGGACGGCGTGGAACACGTGGTATCCGTCCAGGTCGAGGGCGAGGGTGTCGACCAGGGCCAGGGCGGTCGTCGGTCCCTCGGTCTCGGCCACCGCGACCGCCCGGTTCAGAGCCACCACCGGGCTGGGGGCGAGCGTCAACAGCTGGTCGTAGAGCTGTCGGATCTGCCACCAGTCGGTGCCGGCCGCCTCGGTCGCGTCGCTGTGCACCGCGTTGATCGCCGCCTGGATCTGGTACGGGCCCGGCTGGTTGCGCCGCAGGCAGGCGCGGACCAGGTCCTGGCCCTCGGCGATCAGCTCGCGGTCCCAGCGGGCCCGGTCCTGGTCGGCGAGCAGCACCAGTGTCCCGTCCGGGGCGGAGCGGGCGGCCTGGCGCGAGCGGGCCAGCAGCATCAGCGCGAGCAGGCCCCTGGCCTCGGGCTCGTCCGGCATCAGTTCGACCAGCAGCCGGCCGAGCCGGACCGCCTCGGCCACCAGGTCCTCCCGGACCGGCTGGTCGCCGGAGCTGGCGGCGTAGCCCTCGTTGAAGATCAGATAGACCACGGCGAGCACCGAGCGGAGCCGGTCCGGCAGGTCGGCCTCGTACGGGATCCGGTAGGGGATCCGGGCGTCGCGGATCTTGCCCTTGGCCCGGACCAGCCGCTGGGCCATGGTCGGCTCCGGCACCAGGAAGGCCCGGGCGATCTCCGCGGTGCTGAGCCCGCCGAGCAGCCGCAGGGTGAGCGCGACCTGGGCGGCGGTGCCGAGCGCGGGGTGGCAGCAGGTGAAGACCAGGCGCAGCCGGTCGTCGCGCACGGGGCCCTCCTCGGTCGGTGCGGCGTCGCTGCCGCTGTAGCCGGCGCTGTAACCGGCCCTGTCGCTGTCGGCGTGCAGCAGGGCGGTTCGGGCCGCCTCGGCATAGCGGTCCTAGCGGGAGGCCTCCCGGCGGAGCCGGTCGATGGCCCGGTTGCGTGCGGTGGTGATGATCCAGCCGGCCGGGCTCGGTGGCGGGCCGGCCGACGGCCAGCGCTGCAACGCCGTGGTGAAGGCGTCCTGGACCGCCTCCTCGGCGAGGTCGATGTCGCCGAAGGCGCGCACCAGGACGGCCACCGCGCGGCCGTACTCCGCGCGGAAGACCCGCTCCACGTCCACCGGGCCCGGCGCGGTGGTCACTCCTGCCCCTCCACCTCGCCCATGAACGGCCGAACCTCGATCGGCAGGGTGCTCGCCAGCGCGGCCCGGCGGCCCCACTCCAGCGCCGCGTCCAGATCGGGCGCCCTGACGATGCAGAGTCCGCCGAGGAACTCCTTGCCCTCGGCGTAGGGGCCGTCGGTCATCAGCACCTCCCCCGCCTTCGACTGGACCACGGTGGCGGTGCTCCGGTCGTGCAGCCCACCGGCGAAGACCCAGGCCCCGGCGGCGCGCAGGTCCTGGTGGAAGACCTCGAGATCGCGTCCGATCTGCTCCAGGACCTCCGGTGCGGGCCGCTTGCCCTCGGCCGGCTGCATCACGCTGAGCAGGTAGTGCTTCATGGTGTTCCTCCTTGGTTCGGTGAGCGGCGCTTCCGACCGCTCACCCTCCATACGAACGGCATCGGCCGATATCGACGACCGGAGCAGATATTTATCTGAAGCGGGTGACGAAGCGGCGCTGCCAGGGGGTCTCCACGGCGTGCGGTGCATAGTGCGCGCGGACGTAGCCGACCGCCTCCTGCCGGGGCACCCCGTCCAGGACGGCGAGGCAGGCCAGCGCGGTGCCGGTGCGGCCCCGGCCGCCGGCGCAGGCGATCTCGACCCGTTCGGTCGCGGCCCGCGCCCAGGCCTCGCGCAGCGCGGTGCCGGTGGCGGCGCGGTCGGACGGCAGCCAGAAGTCCGGCCAGCGGAGCCAGTGGGACGCCCAGGGGACCGGCGGCGGTTCATGGCCCAGCAGATACAGCGCGAAGGCAGGCACCGGACCGGCCGGGAGCGGACGGCGGAGCCCCCGGCCGCGGACCAACCGGCCCGAGGGCAGCCGCAGGACCCCGGCCGCGGCGGGCTCCCAGGCGGCGGAGTCCTCCGGGAGGGCGGGTTGTTCCTCCGGGGCAGCGTTCACGGAACGAGCGTAGCCAGCGGCCCGCGCGGCGGCGGGCCCGCGCACAGCCAAAGTCCGCTGTTACCGCAGTGTTAGGGGCCGGCGGCGAGAGTGGTGCGTCCACCACTCCGCCGTTCGATGGGATCCGCTCATGGCGACGGTCAGTCCGCCCCCCGCAGGCTCGGCCCCCGCAGGCCCGCCCCGGCACCGGGCCGCGCCCCCGCCGCACGGACCGGCCGGACTGCCGGGGCTGCCAGGCCCTGGGCCGGTCTGGTCGCGGGCGCTGCTGCTGGTGATCGGCGCCGGGGTGCTGCCGGTGCTGTTCCTCTGGTGGCAGAACACCATCCCGGGATCCCTGGGCAACACGGCCGCGTATCTGACCGCCGCCGGACGGATCGCCGGGCTGCTGGCCGCGTACCTGCTGCTGGTGCTGGTCGCGCTGATGGCGCGGGTGCCCTGGCTGGAGAACCGGGTCGGCTCGGATGTGACCGTCCGCTACCACCGGGCGCTGGGCGAGTACACCGTCGTGCTGGCCTGCGCCCATGCGGCGCTGATCGTGGCCGGCTACGCCTGGCAGACCGGGACGAACCCGCTGGCGGAGACCGTGAGCGTGGTCGTGGACTACACCGACGTCTGGCTGTCCGCGGTCTCACTCGGCCTGCTCCTGCTGGTCGGGGTGGTGTCCGCGCGGGCGGTGCGGCGCAGGCTGTCGTACGAGTCCTGGTACCACGTCCATCTGCTGGTCTACCTGGCGGTCGGGCTGGCCTTCGCGCATGAGTTCGCGGTCGGCGCCGACTTCTCCACCTCGCTGCGCAACCGGGTGCTGTGGTCCGGGGCGCACGCGGTGGTGGCGGCGGCCCTGCTGCTGTTCCGGGTCGCGGTCCCGCTGCGGCGCTCGCTGCGGCACCAGGTGCGGATAGCCCAGGTCGTGCCGGAGGGGCCGGGCGCGGTGTCGCTGTACCTGGCCGGTCGGGATCTGCACCTGCTGCGGGCCGAGGCCGGGCAGTTCCTGCGCTGGCGCTTCCTGGCCCGGGGCCTCTGGTGGCAGTCCCACCCCTACTCGCTCTCGGCGGCCCCCGGGGTGGACCGACTGCGGATCACGGTGAAGGACCTCGGCGACTCCAGCGCCTCGCTGGCCCGGCTGCGTCCCGGCACCAGGGTCTGGTTCGAGGGCCCGTACGGCGCCTTCACCGCACGCCGCCGCAGCCGCCGCGGCACCCGGCGAGTGCTGCTGATCGCCGGCGGCGCCGGGATCACCCCGATCCGGGCCCTGTACGAGACCCTGCCCGGCCGGGGTGCGGACCTGGTCCTGCTCTACCGGGCCTCCCGCACCGAGGAACTGCTGCTCTACCCGGAGCTGAAGGCGATAGCCGCGCACCGCGGCCTCGGTCTGCATCCGCTGGTCGGGCCCCGGCACGGGCCGGACCAGGACCCGCTGCGCGCCGAGAACCTGCGCCGCCTGGTCCCGGACCTGGCGCAGCGCGAGGTCTACCTGTGCGGGCCGGCCGGGATGGCGCAGGCCGCGCGCCGGGAGCTGCACCGCGCCGGAGTCCCCCGGCGCCGGATCCACACCGAAGCGTTCGAGTTCTGATCCCCGTTCTGACCCCTGTTCTGACCCCTGTTCTGATCCACCGTTCTGATCCACCGTCCCAGGAAGGCCGCACCAGCGTGCGCAGGATCACCATGGCCCTCGCGGCCACCAGTACCGGCATCGCCCTGGTCGTCGGGCTGAAGGCGCAGTCCGCCGGGGCGCCCCGCTCCGCCCTGGCCGTCGACACGAGCCCGCAGCGGCACCGGCCTGCGCCTCCGACCCCACGGCCCCCGCCGGCAGCGCGTCCGCCGGGCCCAGCACCGTCGCCGCCCCGCCGCCCAGCGGCCGGTTCACCGGCACCGTGGTCGACACCCGGTACGGCCCGGTGCAGGTGCAGGCGGTGCTGACCGGCGGCAAGCTGACCGAGGTGGTGGTGCTGCAGGAGACCGACGGCGGGCGCAGCCGGGCGATCGACTCCTACGCGCTGCCGGTGCTGCGGACCGAGGCGCTGGCCGCGCAGGGTGCGAACATCGACGTGGTCTCCGGCGCCACCTACACCTCCATCGGCTACGCCCGGTCCCTGCAGGCAGCGCTCGACAAGGCCGGGAGAGGATGAGGGCATGCGGATCCTGGTCGTCGAGGACGAACAACGCCTGGCCGAGCGTATCGCCGAGGGGCTGCGCGACCAGGGCATGGCGGTGGACGTCAGCCATGACGGCGACGACGCCCTGGCCAAGGTCGAGGTCAACGGGGCGTACGACGTCCTGGTGCTGGACCGCGACCTGCCCGGGCGGTCCGGCGACGAGGTGTGCCGGGAGCTGACCGGCCGGCCGGACACGCCGATGATCCTGATGCTCACCGCCCTCGCCGGAACCGACGACCGGGTGGACGGGCTGACCCTGGGCGCGGACGACTACCTCGGCAAGCCCTTCTCCTTCGCCGAGCTCACCCTGCGGATCCAGGCCCTGGGCCGCAGGAGGCACCAGGGCCGGTCCCAGTCCATCGTGCTGAGCTGCGGCGACCTCCGGATGGACACCCTGCGCCGGACGGTGCACCGGGCCGGTCGTCCGATCACGCTGACCGCCAAGGAGTTCACCGTGCTGCAGATCCTGCTGGCCGCGGACGGCGCGGTGCTCAGCCATGAGCAGCTGCTGGAACGCGCCTGGGACGAGCACGCCGACCCGTTCACCAACACCGTCCGGGTCACCGTCAACCGGCTGCGCCGCAAACTCGGCGCCCCGGACCTGGTGGAGACCCTGGTCGGGGCCGGCTACCGGATCGTGACGTGAACCCGCTGCCACCGCTGCGCGCGGCCTGGGCCAAACGCCCCGCGCTGACCATCAGGACCCGGCTCACCCTCACCTACGCCGCGCTGTTCGCGGTCGGCGGCAGCCTGCTGGTGCTCGCCCTGACCACGGCCTTCTACCGGCTGATCTTCCAGCCGCTGCCCGACAACGCGATTCCCAGCAGCCTGGACCCGGACCACGACCACTTCATCGGCCTCTCCGACCAGATCCGCGACGCCGCTGCCTCGCATCTGCTGCGGATCGCGCTGATCCTGCTGCTCGTGGTGGTCGCCACCTCCGCGCTGGTGGGCTGGTGGGTGGCCGGCCGGATGCTGCGTCCGATCGCCGCGATCACCGCCGCCGCCCGCCGGGCCACCGACACCACCCTGCACGAACGTCTCAACCTGCCAGGCCCCGCCGACGAGTTGAAGGAGCTCGGCGACACCTTCGACCAGATGCTGGAGCGGCTGGACGCCGCCTTTGTGACCCAGCGGCGGTTCGTGGCCAACGCCAGCCATGAGCTGCGCACCCCGCTCGCGCTGACCCGGGCCGCGGTCGAGGTGACCCTCGCCAAACCGGACCCGACCCAGGCGCAGTGGCGCACCATGGGCCAGGACGTCGCCTACTCCACCACGCGGGCGCAGCGGCTGATCGACGCCCTGCTCACGCTGGCCCGCTCGGAGCAGCGGGTCACCGAGCCGGTGGACGACGACCTGGCCGACGTGGCCGCCGAGGCCCTGGACCAGATCACCGCCCGGTGCCGGGAGCGGGGCCTGCTTCTGGACACGGACCTGGCGGCGGCACCGCTGCGCGGGAACGTCGCGCTGCTGGGCATCGCGGCGACCAACCTGCTGGAGAACGCGGTCAGCTACAACCGCGACGGCGGCCTGCTGAGGATCGCCACCGGACCCGTCGGCGACTGGGCCGAACTGACCGTCAGCAATGACGGGCCGCTGCTGGACCAGGCCGACCTCGACCAGCTGTTCGAGCCCTTCCATCGCGGCCGCGACACCCGGCAGAGCAGCCAGCCCAGCAGTCGGCCCGGCACCCGGCCCAGCAGCCGGGAGGCCAAGGCCGGGGCCGGTCTGGGCCTGTCCATCGTCCGGGCGGTGGCCCGGGCCCACGGCGGGGAGGTCACCGCCAGTGCGAGACCCGAGGGCGGACTAACTGTCACCCTCCGTCTGCCGGGCTCCTGACCGTCCTAGTAAGGTATGCCTCAGCTAAACGGGGCAAGCCTGCCGGGACAAGTCCGACGAGACCAAGGAACCAGGGAACCTGTTATGTGGGACGACGCGTTTCCGAGTTTTCTGATCGGGTTGAGGGAGGGGCTGGAGGCCGGACTGATCGTGTCCATCCTGGTCGCCACCCTGGTCCGCTCGGACCAGAGGTCCCGGCTGCCGCAGGTGTGGACCGGGGTGCTGGCCGCGCTCGCCCTCTCGCTGAGCTTCGGCGCCGTGCTCACCTTCACCGCCAACAATCTCTCGGCCACCGCGCAGGAGGCCTTCGGCGGGACGCTCAGCGTCGTCGCGGTGGCCTTTGTCACCGCGATGGTGTTCTGGATGCGGCGCAACGCCCGCAACCTCTCCGGCGAGATCCGCGACAAGGTCAACGCCGCGCTCGCGGTCGGCTCCGGGATGCTGGTCGCCACCAGCTTCCTCGCGGTGGGCCGCGAGGGCCTGGAGACGGCGCTGTTCATCTGGACCACCGCGCAGACGGCCGGTGAGAGCACCGGGCCGCTGATCGGCGCGGCCGTCGGCCTGGTCCTGGCGACCGGGCTGTGCTGGGCGCTGTACCGGCGGGTGCTGAGGATCAACCTCACCCGGTTCTTCAGCTGGACCGGCGCCGGGCTGATCGTGATCGCCGCCGGAGTGCTCGGCTACGGCCTGCGCGACCTGCAGGAGGGCGGCGTGCTGCCCGGCGGCCACAGCTTCGCGGTGGACCTCAGCGGCAGCGTCGACGCCAACTCCTGGTACGCGACCCTGGTCCAGGGCGTGTTCAACCTGACCACCCAGATGACCTGGCTGCAGCTCGGCGCCTACGTCGCCTACCTGGTGATCGTGATGGCCCTGTTCGTCCAGGGGCTGCGGCTGCCCAAGGCGGCGCCCGTGCCTGCCGCTGCCGCAGCCGTTGAAGCCGAGGGCGGGACCGAGCCGTCCGCCGCCCGTTCCCGTCCGCGCTGGCTGCTGCCGACCGCCGTGGTGACCGTGCCCGCCGTGGTCGCGGTCGCGGTGATCGCCGCCAGCAGCGGCAAACCCGCCGCCGCGGCCACCGTCTCGGTCTCACCGACCGCCTGCGGCCAGGGTTTCACCGCCCCCAAGCCGGGCCAGCAGACCTTCCAGATGCACAACACCGGCAAGGCCACCTCCGAGGTCTATCTGATCGACCCGGCCAGCAACGCCGTCTACGGGGAGATCGAGGGCCTGGCCCCCGGCACCACCCGCACCCTGACCGCCACCATCGGCAACGGCAGCTACGCCTGGCGCTGCGTGCCCACCGGCGGCACGGCGGTCACCTCCGCGCCCGTCCGGGTCAGCGGCGGCAGCGCGTCCGTGCAGGCGGTGCTGCCGCTGTCCGCCGCCGAGCTGGACGCCCCGCTGGCCTCCTACAAGGCCTATGTGAACGCGGGCCTGGCCACGCTGACCACCGAGACCGCCAAGCTGCAGGCCGACCTGCACGGCGGGGACCTGACGGCGGCCAGGACCGACTGGCTCACCGCGCACCTCCAGTACGCCTCGCTGGGCGCGGCCTACGGCACCTTCGCCGACTTCGACCAGAAGATCAACGGCCGGGCCGACGGCCTGCCCGGCGGTGTCACCGACCCCGGCTTCACCGGCTTCCACCGGCTGGAGTACGGGCTGTGGCACGGCCAGTCCGCGGCGAGCCTGGCCCCGGTCGCGGACCAGCTGACGGCGGACGTCACCGGGCTGCGGAAGGCCTTCCCGACCCAGGACTTCGACCCCACCGACCTGCCGCTGCGCACCCACGAGATCCTGGAGAACGCGCTCCAGTTCGAGCTGACCGGCGACACCGACGAGGGCAGCGGCAGCAACCTGGCCACCGTCCAGGCCAACCTGACCGGCACCCAGGAACTGCTCTCGGTGCTGCGCCCGCTGATCGCCAAGCGCAGCCCGGCCCTGCTGACCGGGGTGGACGCCGACATCGCCCGGCTGACGGCCCTGCTCGACGCCGCGCACCGGGGCGCCGCCTGGACGCCGGTGCAGCAGCTGGACCCGACCACCCGCGCCACCATCAACGGAGCGACCGGCCAGCTGCTGGAGGACCTCGCCCCGATCCCCGACCTGCTCGAGATCCGGAAGTCCGCCTGATGACTGATCAGCACCAGCACCAGCCCTCGACCGGAAGCTGCCCCTTCGGCCACGGGACTTCGCGCCGCACGGTGATGAAGTCGGCGTTGGGCGCGGGCGCGGTCGGCGCCGCCGTGGCAGCCGGCGCGGTCACCCTGACGACCGCCGGCTCCGCCTCGGCCGCGAGCCCGGAATCCGCAGCAGAGTCCGCCGCCGCGCCGGCAGGCGGCGCGGTCCCCTTCCACGGCGCGCACCAGGCCGGGGTCACCACCCCCGCCCCCGGCTTCGCGGCCTTCCTCTCCTGCACCGTCATCGCCGCCGACCGCAAGGGCCTGGAGCAGCTGCTGCGCACCCTGACCGAGCGGATCCGCTTCCTCACCTCCGGCGGCACCCCACCGGACCTGGGCGTCGGCGCCCCGCCGTCCGACAACGGCATCCTCGGCCCGGTCGTGCCCACCGACAGCCTGACCGTCACGGTGGGGGTGGGCGCGTCCCTGTTCGACGCCCGCTACGGCCTGGCCGCCCTGAAGCCGCGCCGGCTGACCCCGATGCGGACCTTCCCCAATGACAACCTCACGGCCGCCGAGTCGCACGGCGACCTCTCGCTGCAGATCTGCGCCGACCGCCAGGACACCGTGCTGCACGCGATGCGCGACCTCGCCAAGCACACCCGCGGCCTGATCCAGGTCAAGTGGCGGATCGACGGCTTCCAGAACACCCCGCGCCCCAGCGGCGCGCAGCGCAATCTGCTGGGCTTCAAGGACGGGATCGCCAACCCCGACACCAGTTCCAGCCGGGAGATGGACAAGCTGGTCTGGGTGGACGCGGGCGGCGGCGAGCCCGCCTGGGCCACCGGCGGCAGCTACCAGGTGATCCGGATCATCCGGATGCTGGTGGAGTTCTGGGACCGGGTCTCGCTCACCGAGCAGGAGCTGATGTTCGGCCGCCGCAAGGACACCGGCGCGCCCCTGGACGGCGCCAACGAGACCGACATCCCCGACTACGCCAAGGACCCGCAGGGCAACGCGATCCCGCTGGACGCCCACATCCGGATGGCGAACCCGCGCACCGCGAAGTCCGACGACTCCCGCATCCTGCGCCGGGGCTTCAACTACGACCGCGGCATCGACGCGGTCGGCAACCTCGACATGGGCCTGGCCTTCTGCTGCTACCAGCAGGACGTCAAGCGCCAGTTCGAGGCGGTGCAGACCCGGCTGATCGACGAACCGCTGGTCGACTACATCTCCCCGACCGGCGGCGGCTACTTCTACGTCCTGCCCGGCGTCACCGACGACTCCGACTGGCTGGGACGCGGACTGCTCGCCACCTGATCGCCTGATCGCCTGAGGAAAACGGGGCAACGCGGGTAGTCGGTCCTTGAACCCCACCGGGAGAGAGGACCGACCCCATGGATCTCCAGGACTGGCTGCTCGCCCCGGGCGAGCGGGGCAACCCGGCGACCCGGCTGGACGCCCGACGCGGTGACGGGCTGCCCTGGTCCCGCGGCAATCAGGTCCGGCCGCTGGTGCACGGCGCCACCTACTTCGCCGAACTCCTGGCCGCGGTCAAGGCGCAGCAGTCCGGTGACGTGCTGCTGTTCACCGACTGGCGCGGGGATCCGGACGAGCAGTTGGACGGTCCCGGCAGTGCGATCGGCGAGGTGCTGTGCGACGCCGCGCGGCGCGGGGTCGTGGTCAAGGGGCTGGTGTGGCGCTCGCACCTGGACCGGCTGGCCTTCAGCGAACGCGAGAACGCCTACCTCGGTGCGGAGATCGAGGCGGCGGGCGGCGAGTGCCTGCTGGACATGCGGGTGCGGCCCGGCGGTTCGCACCACCAGAAGTTCGTGGTGCTCCGTCATACCGACCGCCCCGAAAGGGATGTGGCCTTCGTCGGTGGAATCGACCTGTGCCACAGCCGACGTGACAATGCGTCACATCGGGGCGACCCCAACCCGCTGCCGATCTCCGACCCCTACGGCCCCCGGCCGCCCTGGCACGACCTCCAACTCGCCATCCGCGGACCGGCGGTGGGAGATGTCGAGGCCGGATTCCGGGAGCGCTGGCAGGATCCCTCGCCGCTGAGCCGCAGCCTGCCCGGACGGCTGCGGCAACTGGCCCGGCGCCAGGACACGGTGGCCGATCCGCTGCCCGAGCAGCTCCCCGACCCGGAGCCGCGCGGGACCGCGACGGTGCAACTGCTGCGCACCTACCCGCCGCTGCGGCACGGCTACCCCTTCGCCCCGGACGGCGAGCGCAGCATCGCCCGCGGCTACCGCAAGGCGCTGCGCCGGGCCCGGGCCCTGGTCTACCTGGAGGACCAGTACCTGTGGTCGGCGCAGGTCTGCGCCGGTTTCGCCGAAGCCCTGGCCACCCGGCCCGAGCTGCGGATGGTCGCCGTCGTCCCCGGCTTCCCGGACCAGGACGGCAGGCTCTCCGGACCGATGAACCTGCTCGGCCGGGTCCGGGCCATGGAACTGCTGCAGCGCGCGGGCGGCGACCGCTTCGCGGTCTACAGCGTGGAGAACCACGCCGGGACGCCCGTCTACGTCCACGCCAAGGTCTGCGTGATCGACGACGTCTGGGCGGCGGTGGGCTCGGACAACGTCAACCTCCGCTCCTGGACTCATGATTCGGAACTGAGCTGCGCCGTCCTCGACGAAGCGGAGGACCCGCGCGAGCCGCGCGACCCCGGCGGCCTGGGCGACGGCGCCCGGGTCTACGCCCGAGACCTGCGGCTACGGCTCAGCCGCGAACACCTGGACCTGCCGGACCCGGACCCGGACCCGGACCCGGACCCGGACGACGACGAGAACCAGGCCGAGGGCCCGGCTCGCCCAGAACCCGCGGGTGACAGCCTCTGCGACCCCGTCGCCGCGTTCGACGCCTTCGCCGCCGCCGCGTCCGCCCTGGACGCCTGGCACCGGGCCGGGCGGCAGGGCCCGCGTCCGCCCGGCCGGCTCCGCCGCTACACCGCCCCGCGCCTCTCCCCCGCCGCCACCGCCCTGGCTGCCCTCCCCGCCCGCCTCCTCGCCGACCCGGACGGCCGCCCCCGCGCCCTGCGCCGGCCCAACGCGTTCTAGGAGGGTGCTGGAGCGAAGCCCGCTTGACCCTCACGTGGCGTCATGCAGCACAGTCGACGGCATGGAGGAACACCTGACCGTGGGACGTGTGGCCGAACTGGCCGGCGTGAGCGTCCGCACGCTGCACCACTACGACGAGATCGGCCTGGTGCGACCGTCCGCGCGGACACCGGCCGGGTACCGGGCCTACGCGGCGGGCGACGTGGAGCGACTGCGGGAGGTGCTCGCCTACCGGCGGCTGGGCTTCGGACTGCGCGAGATCGCGGATCTGGTCGACGACCCGGCCACCGACGCGGTCGCGCGGCTGCGCCGGCTGCGCGGCCTGCTACTGGAACAGCGCGACCGCGCGGCCGCCATGGTGACGGCCATCGACCGAGAACTGGAGGCACGGGCCATGGGGATCAGGACCACGCCGGAGGAACAACTCAAAATGCTCGGCCCGCAGTTGTACGACACCATCGGCTCCGCCTACCCGGCCACCCGGCGCACCGAGCCGCGGATCGCCGCGAGGATCTGGGACGCGCTCGGGGACGCCCGGACCGTACTGAACGTCGGGGCCGGCACCGGCTCCTACGAGCCGCCCGACCGCGAGGTCACCGCGGTGGAGCCGTCGGCGGTCATGCGGGCGCAGCGTCCCCCGGGCTCGGCGCCGTGCGTGGCCGCCGCTGCGGAGAGCCTGCCGTTCGAGGACCAGTCCTTCGACGCCGCGATGGCCTTCAGCACCGTCCACCACTGGCAGGACCCGATCGCGGGCCTGCGCGAGATGCGGCGGGTGGCCCGCCGGGTGGTGGTGTTCACCTACGACGCCAGTGCCACCGACTGGCGCCAGCGGTTCTGGCTCACCCGCGACTACCTGCCCGAGTTCGCCGACCTCCTGGTCGGCTGGCCCTCGCTGGCCGACCTGACCCGCGCGGTCGGCGGCCGCGCGGAGCCGGTGCTCATTCCGTGGGACTGCGCCGACGGCTTCTTCGAGGCCCACTGGCGCCGGCCCGAGGCCTACCTGGACGAACAGGTGCGCCGCGCGGTGTCGGTGTGGACCAGAGTCGGCCCCGAGGCCGAGCAGCGGGCCGTGACCAGACTCCGCGAGGACCTCTCCTCAGGCCGCTGGTCCGAACGCAACCGCGACCTCCTCGCCCTCGACACAGCAGAACTCGGCCTCCGCCTGATCGTCACCTGACCGGCCGGGCGAGGGAACCGACCGGTCGGGCGCGGGAGCGCCGACCCTAGTTCCGCGCTCCCGCGGGCTCGGCGCCGACTCTGCTGCGGTGGACCTCGCGCAGTAGCGCCGCCGCTGCCGGGTTGACCGGGTCGCCGGTGACGCTGACCGTCTCCCAGCGCGGCTGCGCCCCGGCCAGCGGGACGAAGCAGGCGCGGTCGGTCTTGACCGTGAAGGACTGCGGGACCAGGGCGACGCCGAGGCCGGAGACCACCAGGTCCAGCAGCGAGTGCACATCGGTCACCTCCAGCGCGACCCGGCGATCGACCCCCGCGGCGGCGAGTACCTGGTCGGCCAGGTCACGGGTGCCCCAGTCCGGCTCGAAGTCGATGAACCGCTCCTCCCGCAACTCGGCCGGATCGACCTGGGCCCGGGCCGCGAAGGGGTGACCGGGGTGGCAGGCGAGGACCAGCGGCTCGGCGTCCAGGAGATCCACCAGCAGGCTCTCCGGGCAGCGGGCCGGGCGGGAGACGAAGGCGATGTCCAGCCGTCCGGTGCGCACCTGCTCGGTCAGCTCGTTCGACCCCCCTTGGCGCAGCCGGATCTCCAGACCGGGATAGTCGGCGGCGAACCGGGCCAGCACCGCCGGCAGGTGCACCACGTGCAGGCACTGCAGCGAGCCGATGGACAGGCTGCCGCGCAGCAGCCCCTGCACCGCGGCGACGGCGTCCTTGGCCGCGTCCGTCGCGGACAGCGCCCGCCGGGCCTCGACCAGCAGCGCCTGCCCGGCCGCGGTCAGCTCCACCGACCGGGTGCTGCGCAGGAACAGGGCGGCCCCCAGCTCGCGCTCCAGCGAGCGGATCGAGGCCGAAAGCCCGGACTGGGCGACCTGCAGCCGCCTGGCCGCCCTGGTGAAATGGCACTCCTCCGCGACCGCGACGAAGTACTCGAGTTGCCGCAGTTCCACGATTCATCACCAGAAGCGCTCAAAGGGATCAGTATCTTCTGTTGGACAGCTTAATCGACCAGGGTGCAGGGTGAGGTGGTAGCTCAGGAAACCTCGAGGAGAGAATCCCCATGCACACTCGCACCATCGGCAGTGTCAAGGTCAGCGCCATCGGTCTCGGTGGGATGCCGATGTCGATCGAGGGCCGGCCGGACGAGCAGCGCAGCATCGCGACGATCCAGGCCGCGCTGGAGGCCGGGGTGACGCTGTTCGACACCGCGGACGCCTACCACCTGCACGCGGACGAGGTCGGCCACAACGAGTCGTTGATCGCCAAGGCGGTGGCAGGCTTCGGCGGCGACACCTCCGACGTGCTGATCGCCACCAAGGGCGGCCACCTGCGTCCCGGCGACGGCTCCTGGACCCAGAACGGCTCGCCGGAATACCTCAAGCAGGCCTGCGAGGCCTCGCTCCGGCGGCTCGGCGTGGAGGCGATCGGCCTCTACCAGTTCCACCGCCCCGACCCCACGGTCCCCTACGCGGAGTCGGTCGGCGCGATCCGCGACCTGCTCGACGCGGGCAAGATCCGGGCCGCCGGCATCTCCAACGCCGACCCGGAGCAGATCCGGCTGGCGAACGAGATCCTGGGCGGACGGCTGGTCAGCGTGCAGAACCAGTTCTCGCCGGCGTTCCGCTCCAGCGAGCCGGAGCTGGAGCTGTGCGCGGAGCTCGGCATCGCGTTCCTCCCGTGGAGCCCGCTGGGCGGCATCTCCAAGGCCGGCCAACTGGGCTCGCGCTTCGCCGCGTTCGCGGACGTGGCCGAGCAGCACGGGGTCAGCGCCCAGCAGGTCTGCCTGGCCTGGATGCTGGCCAAGGCCCCCGTGGTGATCCCGATCCCGGGCTCCTCCCGCCCCGAGACCATCCGCGACTCCGTCGCCGCGCTGGAACTGACCCTGTCCCCCGAGGAGTTGAGCCGCCTCAACGCGGCCTGAGCCCGCGGGCTACCGGCGGCCCGAGGCTTTCGCCTTCACCGCGAGGCGCAGCGACCGGGCGAGCAGGACGGCGACGGCCGCCGGTGGCAGCCACCAGGCGTTGAGGTGCTGCTGGACCAGCCCCGCGGTGACGCCCAGCACCAGGACGACGCCCAGGGCGATCCGCCAGTCGTCGCCGACGACGAAGTCGTACCAGAACCGGCCGAAGGAGCGGATGCGCTTCATCACAGCCCCACCTCGGTCGTCTCGGTCGTCTCGGTCGTCTCAGTCGTCCCGGTGGCCCCGGTGGCCCCGACCGTCCCGCCGCCGCCGCGGCGCAGCAGCGCGGTGCCGCCCAGGGCGAGCAGCGCGGTGGCCGGGACCAGGACGACCAGGGCGGCGTCGCCGCCGGGCCAGTGGGCACCGGTTCCCTCGGTGGACCAGAACAGTCCGAACGAGGTGAGCATGGTGCCCACGGCGAACTTCAGGGTGTTCTCCGGAACCCGGGCCAGCGGGGCGCGGACCGCGAGGCCGAGGCCGGCCACTACGGCCACCGCGGCTGCCGCGCCCAGGACCGCGACCGGCAGATCGTGCTGGTTGGCGCCAAAGGTCACCACGATGAAGGCGACCTCCAGGCCCTCCAGAAAGGTGCCCTTGAAGGAGAGCGTGAAGGCGTACCAGTCGCGCACCCGCCCGCGTCCGCCCGCGGCGGCGGCCCCGGCCGCCGCCAACTTGGCGGCGTAGGCGGCGGCCTCGTCGTGCAGGGCCTTGTGGCCGGACGCGCGCAGGATCGCCTTGCGGAGCCACTGCAGCCCGAAGACCAGCAGCAGCGCCCCGACCACCAGCCGCAGCGCGCCCAGCGGGATCAGCCCGACCGCAGGCCCGAGGACGGCCACGGTCACGGCCAGAGCCGCCAGGGCGGCGAACATCCCCTGCAGCGCGGAACGCCAGTCCCGGCCCGCCCCGGCGGCCAGGACCACGGTCAGCGCCTCCACGGCCTCGACCGCGCAGGCCAGGAACACCGTGGCGAACAACGCCCAGGCCGTACTCATCCCTCGGACCTCATCCCTCGGACCTCATTCCGCGACCGGTTCCCAACTCGGCTCCGTGCCTGTTTCCGCCCCTGTTTCCGCCCCTGCGACGTCCTTGCGGGAGAAGGCCAGGAAGGCCACGAAGCCGAGGATGACCACGGCCCAGGCCAGGCTGACCGGCCCGGTTCCCCAGGCCAGGCCGCCCCTGAGGCGGGAGACCGCCATCCAGTCGGCGAAGGAGGCGCCGAGCGGGCGGGTGACGATGTAGGCGAACCAGAAGGCGAGGATCGGGTTCATCCGGAACCAGCGGTGGGCGACGGTGGGGACGGCGATCAGCACCGCGAACAGGACGCCGGAGGAGAAGTAGCCCAGGTGCAGCGTGGTCGCGGTCCAGTCGCCCGCGGCCGTGCCCAGCGCGAAGGTGGCCATCACCGTGGCCCAGTAGAAGCCCTCGCGGCGGCGGGTGTGGATGCTGTGGATCGACAGCGTCCGCTCCACCGCGTACCAGGTGCCCAGCACCGCGGCGAGGACCACGGTGAAGAAGGCGGTCGACACCGCGTAGGGGATGCCCAGGGCGACATGCAGCACATCGGCGGCCATGGTCCCGAACACGCTGACCATCACCACCGCGGTCCAGTAGATCCACGCCGTGTAGCGGCGCGCCGAGAACTGCAGCATCAGCGCCGCCGCGAAGGCGAGCCCGCCCAGGGCGACCGCGATCACCTGGTTCAGATGGGTGGCCATGAAGTCGGAGGTGGTCTCGCCCATCCCGGTGGTGAGCACCTTGGTGATCCAGAAGTAGAGGGTCACCTCAGGAACCTTGCTCAGCGCGTGCTGAACGGGTGCCGCTGACCCGTTCCTCCGGTGTTGGCCAGTCGTCGGCATGGCGGAAATGATGACGCACCCCTCTATGAGGTCTATGAGGTCCTCGAACGGATACCGACCCGGAGGGAACCAGCCGCGGTGAGGCCGGCCGCGGCTACGACGGCCAGGTGGAGACGAACCACAGCACGACCGCCTGGGCGACGAACAGCAGCACCTCACGACCGTCAAAGGTCCGCAGCCACTGCCGAAGGCGCTCTCGCGACATCGCCGGACTCCCTCCTGGTGCAGGGTATTGACCGGCTCACTCTCCCGACCGGGACCTAACACTGCGGTAACAGGCTCAGGCCCGGATCCGCTCCGGGACGCTCCCGGCCACCCCGTCGGGCCGGTCGGCCGGCACCATCCGGCCGACCGATCCGGCCATGATCTTCTGCAGCACGCTGTAGGCCAGGATCGGCAGCAGCACCGCCGGGTGGTCCGGTATCCGGGTCGCCGCCAGCACCGCGCTGGCGCTGCTGTTGTTCATCCCGGACGCGAAGGTGAGCGCGATGGAGTCGGCCCGGTCGATCCGCAGCCGACCCGCGATCACCCAACCGGTCAGGAACGACAACCCGCACATGGCTGCCGCCGCCACGACCACCAGGGCCAGGAAGTCGGGGTCGGGCCGCCGGATCACCTGCCCCAGCGCACCGCAGGCGTTGGTGTAGCTGAGGGTGACCACCACCGCCAGGTTCACCAGCCGGATCAACGGCCGCGCCGGCCGCGGTCCGGGGCCGATCCTGCTGACCAGCCGCCCGGTCAGCAGGCCGAGCAGGCACGGCACCAGCACCACCAGGACGGCGAACAGCCCGCCGCCGGTCCGTGCGGCGGCGTGCAGGTCGCTCGCGTAGTCGCCGCTGGCCAGAAAGCCGGCCAGGTACAGACCGAGCGGGATGGTGACCGGGCTGAGCAGCGTGGAGCCGAGGACCAGCCCCAGGCTCAGGGTGGCGTTGCCGTCGCTGCCCTGGGAGAAGACCGTGGCCCCGGCCGCCACCGGCATCGCCCCGATCAGGGCGAGCCCGGTCAGCAGGCTCTGCGCCTCACGCTGGCTGTGCCAGCCCGAGGCCGCGACCGAGGCCGCCGCCAGGAGGACCGTGGGCAGCAGCGCGTTGATCAGCACGCCCAGCAGCAGCGGACCGGGGTGCCGCAGCAGCGTGGGCAACTGCTCGACCTTGGCGGTCAGCCCCGCGTTGAAGACCACCAGCGCCAGCAGCCCGGCCTGCAAAGGAAGTTCGGCCGCACCGACCCGTCCCAGCGACACCCCGCGAATCGCCACCCCCGGCCCGGGCAGCAGGGCCGCCAGGGTGTACGCCGCCAGCATGATCCACAGCAGCTGCCGCTGCAGCACGGCGCCCAACCGGGCGCATACAGGTTCCTGCCGAACTGTTGCCATTCCGGATCCCCCTCCGCAACTCGTTCGCAGACATCCGATCACGCCCCGCCCGTAAAAGTCGCGGCCCGCCCGGCACTTTCACCAGAACGAGTGGTTTGCCGAGAATCCGACGGGAAATCGTGGCTGCGTGGTTCATCCCCGCCGGGGTTGCGGGACGCGGACCGAGGCCATCCCCGCTGCCGTGGCGGCTTGGATCCCCCTCTCGGTGTCCTCGAACACCAGGCAGTCCGCCGCCGGGACATTGAGGCGCGCGGCGGCGAGGAGGAATCCCTCGGGGTCGGGCTTGGCCCTGCTGTAATCGCCCGCGCACACCAGCACGTCGAAGGCGTCGAGCAGTCCGAGCGCGGTCAGCGACGCGGTGACGGAATCGCGGGTGCTGCCGGAGACGACGGCTGTCGGCAGGTGCTGCGAGGCGTATGCGATGTGCGGCAGGATTCCCGGGACCGCGGTGATTCGCGGAAGGAACTTTCGAAACAGTTCCTCCCGGCACAGCGCGACGGTTTCGACCGGCATGGCCAGTCCCTGGCGCTCGTTGAGCGAGGCGATGATGTCCGCCACCGGTCGGCCGCCCCAGTCGTAGAAGAGGTCCTCAGGGAACACGCAGTCCCATTCGTCGAGGGCCTGCTTCCACGCCAGATAGTGCAGCGGCATGGAGTCGGCGATGGTGCCGTCGCAGTCGAACAAGTAGGCCCGAAAGTCGCCGGGCGGCAGGGATATGATCATCGCTTCAGCGTATAGCGCGGCCGGCGAATTTCAGTGGCTGCCCTGAGCGGAGGCCGTGAGCCGACCGGCGAGCGCGACCACGAGGTCCCGGAGTTCGTCCGGTCGCTCGATGACGAACGGACGGTCGAGCGACGCGAGTACCGAGGGCAGCCAGTCGAGCCGCTCCGCCCGCAGTTCGACGCGGAACCAGCGCTCGGTGGACGGATCTTCGCCGCCCTCGGGCACCGGCTCGCCCCCAGGCACCGGCTCTCCCCCGGGCGCGAGTTCCGCCAGGCTCGCGACGCCGGCCGGAAGCCGGGTGCGGATCTGCTCGACCGTCCCGTGGATCCGCAGGCTCACCTCGTACCGGTACGGGGCCTCGGCCAGCCCGGACAGCACGCGCTGGGCCGGATCGAGTCCGGCCGGCGGCTCGAACGAGCCCGCCAGGGCCCTCGCGTCCGCGATGCGATCGAGCCGGAAGGTCCGGTCCTGGCCGGTTCCGGGGTCGACGTCGGGGTCGATCGCAGGGTCGGCGCCCGTGACGTACCACCGGCCGGAATGGGTGACGATCCCGTACGGGTGCAGTGTGCGTTCACTGCGTCGGCCGTCCCGGGCGGTGTACCTGATCGCGATCGGTCGGCGATTGCGCACCGCGTCGGCGATGGTGAGCAGGATCCCGGTCTCCGGGGTGGCGAACTCACCGGGTGGAGCCGTGAAGGCGAGGGATTCGAGGACCGCGTCGAGCCGACGGGCGAGACGCTCGGGCAGCACCCTGCGGATCTTGGCCGCCGCCGTCTCGCTCGCGGTGCCTGCCGTCGTCAGCAGTCCCGCCCGGCGGCCCGCGACGAGGCCGAGCAGCACGGCGAGGGCTTCGTCGTCATTGAGCATGAGCGGGGGCAAGCGGTACCCGGCGGCGAGCCGGTATCCGCCGTAGCGGCCACGCACCGACTCGACGGGCACGTCGAGGTCGACCAGGTGGTCCACATACCGCCGCACGGTGCGCCCGTCGACGCCGAGCCGGTCGGCGAGTTCGGCCACCGTCCGGATGCCGCCCGACTGCAGCAGTTCCAGGAGCGTGAGCACGCGGCCAGTAGGTCGAGCCATGCCGCCGAGCCTAGCGTGAATACTGGACCGTTTCTGTCCTCTATCTGTTCTAGCGTGCGAGGTGCATCGGTTCCACCAGCCAAGGAGATCACCATGGACTTCGTCTCGATCCGCATCATCACCGACGACGTCGCGCGCCTCGTCGACTTCTACGAGCGGGCAACCGGGGTGTCGGCGGAATGGTCCACCGAGGACTTCGCCGAGCTTCGGACCACCAGCGGCACCCTCGCGATCGGCAGCACCCGCACCGTGGTGCTGTTCGCAGCCGACTCCGCCCGGCCGGCCGACAACCACACCGTGATCATCGAATTCCTGGTCGACGACGTGGACGGCGTGCACCGGAACCTGGCCGGCTTCATCACCGACTTCGTCACCGAGCCCACCACGATGCCCTGGGGCAACCGGTCGCTCCTGTTCCGCGACCCGGACGGCAACCTCGTCAACTTCTTCACCCCGGTCACCCCGGAGGCCGTCAAGAAGTTCGCTCGCTGACGCCGGAGCGACCGCCCGACCGGCGTAAAGTCGAACGACAACGAACGACAACGATCGACGGTGATCGGAGGCGCTCATATGGCCGGACAGCCCTCGGACGACGACGCGAATGCCGCGAACGTGACGCATGCGGCTCATGCGGTGAACCCCTGGCAGCGGCTGGACGACCTGTACGCCGTCCGGCCACCGTGGGAGATCGGACGCCCGCAGCAGGCGTTCCTCGACCTCGCGCGGTCGGGCGCCATCCGGGGGCGGGTGCTGGACATCGGCTGCGGGACCGGCGAGCACGTGCTCATGTGCACCGATCTCGGCCTCGACGCCACCGGCCTGGACCTCGCGGCCACCGCGCTGCGGGTCGCGGAGGACAAGGCCCGTCAGCGCGGCTCCACCGCGCGATTCCTGCACCACGACGCGCGCAGACTGGCCGCGTTGGGCGAGCAGTTCGACACCGTGCTCGACTCCGGCCTGTTCCACATGCTCGATCCGGACGACCGCCCCGCCTTCACCAGCGGTCTGCACGCGGCGCTACGCCCCGGGGGCCGCTACTTCCTGCTGTGCTTCAGCGACCTGGAGAAGCCCAGGCCACCCGGAATCATGAGCCCGCACCGGCTGACCCGGGACGACATCATCGGCGCCTTCGCCGACACCCTGCGGATCGACTCCCTGGTCCGGACCACGATCGAGATCACCCTGGACCCGGCCGGCATCCGCGCCTGGGTCGCCACCATGACCAGGGTCCCCGAGTAGGACCGTCGGGTGGGGGCTGCCCCGATTTCGGCTCGTTGACGGGACGTCACATCGGGTCAGCCATCGACTGGGTGCTGCTCCGCATTGAGGGCGAACTGGTTCGCCGCGCCCGGCCTCAACACGAACACCTGACAGGCCCCCGGCGCTCACGGTTCGCGCCCGCAACGTTCGTGGTCCGGCCCCGGGGACAGCGATGCGCCGACCTGCTCCGCGTTGATCAGGACCTGGTTCAGCCCTGTCAGAACCATCTGGCAGTCGGCGCGACGCTGGTCACCGGGGTCCAGGGTGCAATGGCCGAAGCTGACGGCCCGCAACTGTGGGAGCGACAAGGCCACTGGTGACAGATAACGTCCACGCCATGGCGGCTATGAGGGATCGGCGCGGCACATTCGGGGAGGCAACCGGCCCTTACGAGTCAGGCCGGGTCGGATATTCGGAACCCCTGGTCGAGGGGGTGCTTGCCTATGCGGCCTTGGAGGCCGGCGCTCCCGTGCTGGAGGCCGGTGCCGGGACGGGAAAGGCGACGGTACCTTTCGCGGCCCGTGGGCTCGCGCTGACCTGCGTGGAACCGGACACGCGGATGGCGCGGGTGCTGCGGCGCAACATCAGCGCCTACCCGCAGGTTTCGGTAGTGGAGTCGCCGCTGGAGGACTACGCGGGGCTGCACAGGGGGTTCGGCCTGCTGATCGCGGCGCAGTCCTGGCACTGGATAGATGCGGAGGAACGCTGGAACCTGGCGGTCCGGGCGCTGAGGCCCGGCGGCGCACTTGCCCTCCTGTGGAATTCCAACATCCTTCCAGCCGGGCAACTGCGGGACGACCTGCGGGCCCTGCACGACGCCTATGACCTTGCTGCTCCGGGGCAGCACACGCTCCGTGATCCCTTTCCCGAGGACGACGACGTCTGGGCATCGACACCGTCCGGCCGCGATCTGGCCGCCGACGCACGGTTCGGAGACCTGGAATTCAGGACCTACCAGGCGACCCATCCCTTCACCACCGGCAGGTATCTTGACCTCCTGCTTTCCCTGTCGTCCTACCGGATTCTGCCGCCGGACAGGCGGTCAGCCCTGTTCGCCGAGGTCCGATCCATCGTCGATGGACACGGCGGCTTGTTCACCATGCAGACCAGTGAGCTCATCCAGCTGGCGCGCGTTCTGTGACGCGCACACACCGGCCGCCACGCCAGTGCACGGGGCAGCAAATGGCATGACCACGGACTCCACCTTCCGACAGGGCAGCACCCCCAGTGACAATCGGCCTGCCCTGGCGTTCACGATCACGCGCAGGTGGCCAACTCAGGCACTCAGCCACACGCGCCCCGGTGCCACCTCGTGGTTCACTGCTAACCTCGCGATCGAATGCTTGTTCGAACATTGGCGTAGGCTGAGCAGACGAAAGGGATATGTCGGGCATGAGGATGAGTGGGAGGAGGGAGGCCGCGGTGTGTTTACGCATCTGCAGGTCGCATCCGGCTACTCGCTGCGCTTCGGCGCCTCCCACCCCGACGCACTGGTGCGCCGGGCGGCCGAGCACGGCATGGGGGCGCTGGCGCTGACCGACCGGGACACCGTGTCCGGCGTGGTCAGGTTCGCCAAGGCGTGCCGGGACCACGGGGTACGGCCGGTCTTCGGCGCCGAGTTGGCCGTCGCCGCGTTCGAACAGCCGCGGAGCGCGTCCCCCGGACGCCGGTCGCCGGTGCGCGGAGGCGCGTTCGTGGACGAGTCCGCGCCGCGGGTCACCCTGCTGGCGCGGAACCCGGCCGGGTGGGCCGCGCTGTGCCGTCTGCTGACCGCCGCCCACGCCGACCCGGGCTCCCCTGCTTCGGACTCCCCCGACCCGGGCTCCCGCACCATGGGCTCCCACGACCCGGGAGCCCGGGCCCCGGGCTCCCGCCGACCGGGCTCCCGTCGGCCGCTGCTGCCCTGGTCCGCCGTACAGCAGTGGGCGAATGACGGCCTGACCGTGCTGCTCGGCCCCGACTCCGAACCGCTCCGCGCCCTGGCCGCGGGGCGCCAGGACCGTGCCGTCGCGCTGCTCGCGCCGTGGCGCGAGGTGTTCGGGGACCGGCTGCGGCTGGCCGCGGTCGCCCACCACCGGGGCGGCACCGGGGCCGGCTCGCTGCGGCTGGCCGCCCGTACCGTCGGCCTGGCCGCCGACCTCGGCGTCGAGGCCGTGCTCAGCAACGCCGTCCGCTACGCCGACCAGTCGCAGGCGCCGGTCGCCGACGTGCTGGACGCGGCCCGCCGGCTGGTCCCGATCGACGAGCGCCGGCTCGACCAGGGCCAGCGCTGGCTCAAGCCCGCCGCCACCATGGCGCAGCTCGCCGAGCACATCGCCGCCGCGGCGGGCCAGGAGCACGGCGGAGCAGCCCGCCTGCTCGCGGCGACCGAGCGCACCGCGCAGGAGTGCCGGCTGGATCCGCACACGGACCTGGGCCTGCTCGCCCCGGCGGCGAACCTGAGCCAGGGCGGGGCCCACCTGCCCGAACCGCACCTGGTGGGCGCGGACCGGCAGCCGGCCCACCAGGTGCTGCGGACCCGGGTCTTCGAGGCCATGCAGCAGCGCGGTTACCAGGGGAACACCGAACTCTGGGGACGCCTGTACGACGAGCTGAACATCATCAGGAGCCTGTCCTACGAGACCTACTTCCTCACCGTCGCCGCGGTGGTCGACGAGGCCCGCGAGCTGGGCATCAGGACCGCCGCCCGGGGCTCGGGAGCCGGATCGCTGGTGGTGCACCTGCTGGGCATCGCCACCGCCAACCCGGTCGACCACGGCCTGCTGATGGAGCGCTTCCTCTCCCCGCTGCACCGCTCGCTCCCGGACATCGACGTCGACGTGGAGTCGGCCCGCCGGCTGGAGGTCTACCACGCCGCCTTCCGGCGGTTCGGCGCGGAGCGGGTGGCGGCGGTGGCGATGCCGGAGACCTACCGGGTCCGGCACGCGATCCGGGACGCCGGCGCCGCCCTGGGCATCGACCCGGACGAGATCGGACGGCTGGCGAAGGCGTTCCCGCACATCCGCGCCGGTGATGTGCGGGCCGCCCTGGCGGAGCTCCCCGAGCTGCGCGAGGTGGCCGCCCACGCGGAGAAGTACGGGCGGCTGTGGGAGCTGGTCGAGGGCCTGGACGCGCTGCCCCGCGGCATCGCCATGCACCCCTGCGGGCTGATCCTCTCCGACGCCACCCTGCTGGACCGCACCCCGGTGATGCCCACCCCGGGCGAGAACCTGCCGATGAGCTTCTTCGACAAGGAGGACGTCGAGGACCTGGGCCTGCTCAAGCTGGACATCCTGGGGGTGCGGATGCAGTCGGCGATGGCGCACGCCGTCACCGAGATCCACCGCACCACCGGCCGGACCCTCGACCTGGACGACCCGGCCCAGCTCCCGCCCGGGGATCCGGCCACCTTCGAGCTGATCCGCAGCTCGCAGACGCTGGGCTGCTTCCAGATCGAGTCGCCCGGCCAGCGGGAGCTGATCGGGCGGCTGCAGCCGGAGGACTTCCACGACCTGGTCGTCGACATCAGCCTGTTCCGCCCGGGGCCGGTCGCGGCGGACATGATCACCCCGTTCATCGAGGTGCGGAACGACCGCCGCCGCCCCCACTACCCGCACCGCGACCTGATCCCGGCGCTGGAGGAGACCCTGGGCGTGGTGGTGTTCAACGAGCAGGTGATGCGGATCGTCAAGGTGATGACCGGTTGCGACCTCGGCTGGGCCGATGTCGCCCGCCGGGCGATGCAGGACAAGGAGCGGCTGCCGAAGGTCGAGACCTGGTTCCGGACCGAGGCCAGGAAGACGTACGCGGAGCAGGTGGTCGACGAGGTCTGGGAGATCCTGCTCGCCATGTCCTCGTACGGCTTCGCCAAGGCCCACGCGGTGGCGTTCGCCGTGCCCACCTACCAGTCCGCCTGGCTCAAGACCCACCACCCGGCCGCCTTCTACGCCGGACTGCTGACGCATGACCCGGGGATGTACCCGGCGCGGCTGATCCTGGCCGACGCCCGCCGGCGCGGGGTGCCGATCCTGCCGCTGGACGTCCAGCACTCCGCCGCCGACTACCGCACCGAGCCGGTCGAGACCGCCGACGGGCTCCGGTGGGGCGTGCGGCTGTCCCTGTCCGAGGTGCAGGGCATCTCCGCCGAGCAGGTCGCCCGCATGGTCGCCGGGCAGCCCTACGCCTCGGTCCCGGACTGGTTCACCCGCGCCCGCCCCGCGCTGCCGGTGGCCGAGCGCCTGGTCCAAATCGGCGCGCTGAACCCGCTGGCGCAGGGCCGGCCCCGGCGCGACCTGCTGCTGCAGGTCGCCGAGCTGCACCGGCAGCAGCAGAACACCGCCGTCCCCACCCAGCTCGCCCTGGCCGGCGACGACACTGCCGCTCCGGCCCTCACCGGCCTGCCGGTGATGACCGCCGAGGAGGAGCTCGGCGCGGAGCTGTCCGTGCTGGGCCTGGACGTCACCCGGCACCTGATCACCGACCACCACCAGCTGCTCACCGAGCTCGGGGCCGTCCCGGCCCGCCGGCTGCACGACCTGAGGACCGGGGAGCAGGTCCTGGTCGCCGGCGCCAAGGTCGCCAACCAGACCCCGCCCAACCGGACCGGCAAACGCATCCTGTTCGCCACCCTGGACGACGGCACCGGCTTGGTGGACCTGGCCTTCTTCAGTGACAGCCAGGCGGAGTACGCGCACACGATATTTCACAGCGGCCTGTTGCTGGTCCGGGGAAAAGTGCAGCGCCGCGGCCCTCGCTCCATCAGCGTGGTCGGTTCCGCCGCCTGGGATCTCTCACAACTGGCGGATATGCGCCGCAGTGGCGGACTGGACGCTGTCGCGGCGCATTTGGCAGACAGCCGGACCAGGCCGACTTCCGAGCAGGAACAGAACAATCGCACGATCCGGATGGGCAACGGCGCCGAAATGCACCCGTGGTCCGACCTCAAGCCCGCCGGGGACGGCACCCAGAACGGGCGCAAGCTGTGGCACTCGAGCCCGGGCGGCGCCGGGTGAGTGGGATGAACATCATCTACGCCCAGCCGGTAGAGGGCGGCCAGGCGGCATGGGAATCGCTGATCAGGGTGCTGGGCGGCATCACCCCGGTGGTGGAAGCACTCCCCCCTGACGCCGCCCTGGCGAATGTGAGCGGAAGTACGCGGTATTTCCGGATGAGCCCCGTCGACATCGGAAGGATGGTGCGCATGCGCTGCCTTGCCACCTACGGCGTGGACTGCACCATAGGGCTGGCGTCCAATCCCATGCTCGCCAGGATGGTGGCACGCGACGGCGACCCCGGGGCGGTGCGAATCCTCATGGACCGCCCGGGCGATGTCTCTGAATTTCTGCGCGCCAAGCCGATCGGCTCGCTCGACGGAGTGGGGGCGAAAACATCCAGGGTGCTGAAAGGGTACGGACTGGACACCGTTGGAAAAGTCGCCGGCGTTCCGGAAGGCACGCTGCAGAGAATCCTGGGAAGGAAGCAGGGGAGCCTGTTCCATCAGCGCTCCCGCGGTTTGGACACGACGCCGGTGATTCCGAGATCAGCGGCCCGGCCGATCGGCTTCGAGTACCATTTCGACCGTGCCAGGATCGACGAATCGGCGCGGCGTCGGGCACTGCTCGGCCTGGCCGTGGAAATCGGGGACAAGCTGCGGAACGACGCTCGGACGGCACGCGTCCTCACGCTTTCCGTCCGTTATGCGGACCGCTCCGCGACCACGCGCAGCCGCACCCTTTCGGAACCCACCGCGCATACTCCGCTCCTGGTCGGCCACGCGTATGCGCTGCATGACGCCTTGGGCCTGCAGCGGGCACGGGTTTCCTCGCTGTCCCTGCGGGCCGAGGAACTGGCGGCCGCGGAGCTTTCCGGTTATCAACTGACCTTCGACCGTCAGGCGCACAACGCCCGCCGGCTGGAACCCGTCATCGACCGCATAACCGCTCGATGGCCGGGCATGCTGAAGCCCGGCTCGATGTCAATGAGGACGGAGTGGACCCCGCGGGAGGAAACGGTAGCGGGCGAACATCTCCGTAAATAGTCCGGATTGATCCTGCTCCGCTTATCGTCTCAGTATCCGGACCAGGGGTTGCCCTCCCCTATCTTGAATGATCTTCTATTTCGCGAAGATCATTGGCTGGCACGGGGGCATGGGGATATGAACACCGAAGCGGTAGGCGCGACATTGGTACCAGTCCATGTCCACTGACACCAAGGCGGCCGACGCCACCGCCGCCGACCGCCCCACGGGCGGCCTGCGCCACCCGCTGCCGCCGCTCCTGGTCACGATGGCGCTGTGGGGCAGCGGATTCGTGGTCTCGAAGATCGTCGTGGAGGACATCCCGCACAGCGTCGCCGCGGCCGTCAGGTTCGGTTCCGGCGCCCTCGTGCTGCTGCTGGTCCTGCCGCTGATCCTGCCCGGGCGCGCCGGCCTCCGGAAGTCCGAGATCAGGCCGCTGGCCGTCGCGGGCTTCCTGGGCGTCTTCGTCTACAACGCCTTCCTGTTCTTCGGCCTCACCTACGCACCCGCCGTGGACGGCGCGATCATCGTGCCCATCCTGAGCCCGATCCTGACCACGGCCGCCGCGCTCCTGCTGCGCTGGGAGAAGGCGCAGTGGCACCGCGTCGCCGGGCTGACCGTCGGCGCCGTGGGCGCGGTGCTCTTCTTCCTCGGCGTCGCCGACGCCGGCGGCGGCCGGAACCGCCTGCTGGGCGAGCTGGCGTACGTGGTCGCGGCCGTGAGCTGGGCCGCCTACACCATGATCGGCAAGCGCATCCTGGTGCAGATCGAGCCGGTCAAGGCCACCGCCTACTCGATGGCCTTCGGATCACTGGTGCTCGCCGCGCTCGCCGTGCCGGACCTGGGCGGCGTCGCCTGGAGCGGCCTCTCGGCCGACTTCTGGTGGACCATGGCCTTCCTGGTGCTCGGCCCGACCGCGATCGCCTACGCGCTGTTCTACCGCGGCGTGCGCGAGGTGGGCCCCACCACCGCGTCCGTGCTGATGTTCCTGGTTCCCGTCTCCGGCACGGTGCTCTCCTTCGTGCTGCTGGACGAGTCCATCGGCACGGGCCAGCTGATCGGCTCCTTGTTCATGCTCGTGGGCGCCGTCCTGGCCGTGGCAGGGCCGAAGCTGCTCCGGCGCCGAGCGGCGGCGTCATGACCGGCCTGGACCTCGACGTGTCCGCGCTGGACCTGGGGCGTTACCTCGAACGGATCGCCGCGCCGGCGGAGAGCCTCTCGCCGGACGCGGCCACCCTGCGTCGGCTGCACCGGGCGCACCGCCTGGCCGTCCCGTTCGAGAACCTCGACCAGCTCCAGGGGCGCGGGATCTCCCTGGCCCTGCCCGACATCCAGGACAAGCTGGTCGGCGCCCGGCGCGGAGGCTACTGCTACGAGCAGAACCTGCTCTTCGCGGCGGTCCTGCTCAGCCTGGGCTTCGAGGTGTCGGGGCTGATGGCCGGACCCGCCTGGGCTCCCGGTCGATCCGGCCCCGTACGCACATGCTGCTGCGCGTCACCGTCGCGGGTGAGGCGTGGCTGGCCGACGTCGGCTGCGGCAGCTTCGGGCCGCTGGACCCGCTGCGGCTGGTCCCCGGCCGGACGGCCGACCAGGACGGCTGGACGTACCGGATCACCGAGGACGGCGAGGACGGCGAGGACGGCGGGGACGCCGAGGACGGCGGGACGGCGGGGACGGCGGGGCGCTGGTACTCGAGGTCCGCCGCGGCGACTCCTGGTTCGGCCTCTACTCCTTCACCCTCGACGCGTACCACCTCGTGGACTACACGGTGGCGAACCACTTCAACGCCGGGCATCCCGATTCCGCGTTCACCCGCGAGGCTCTGGTCCAGCTCCCGGGCGTGGAATCGCGACTCACTCTCCGGGGCAACCGCCTGGTCGAAGCCCTGCCCGACGGCCGAACCGTCGAGCAGGAGCTTCCGGACGCCGGGGCGGTGCGCAGCACGCTGGCCGAGCGCTTCGGCCTGGAGGCGGGTTTTCCTCCCCTGTAGGCGGTTGCCGAAGGCCGGCGGCAGGGAAGGTCAACGGCTCACGCGCGGGGCCCGGCGGTCAGGTTCACGAGCAGCTGCTCGATCGAGGCGAGGCGGGCCTCCAGCGCCTCGACGTCGCCGCGGGTGGCGTTCTGCTCGGAGTGCTTGAGGGTGATCACGAGCTGGCCGTCCGGGCCGAGGCTGCCGAGGGCCACGTCGTCGATGCCGTCGCCGTTCTGCAGCCTGACGGCCTGCTCGATCTCGCCGCTGCGGAGGGACAGCCTCCGCAGCGCCTTGGTCAGTAGTGTGCCGTCCTCGATGACCGTGGTCGGCGTGCCCTCGAGCAGGCGCTCGGCCCGGCTGTCGCGGGCCAGCCAACTGGTGACAGCGGCGTTGACAACGACCAGGGTGATCGCGCCGATGACGCCGCCGAGCAGGCTGTTGTCCGCCCCGATGATCGCGTTCTGGACCACGTTGGAGAGGAGGAAGATCACCACAAAGTCGAAGGTGTTCAGGTTCGCCAGACCGCGCTTTCCGGCCACCCGGAACAGCACCAGCAACAGGGCGTAGACCAGCACCGTACGGATGACCTTCTCCGCGATGGGCACCTGGACCGACCACAGGTCGTGCCACATGGATCCTCCGTAAGGCGTGGGGCAGGCAGGGGCGAGGGGGCAAGCGGGGCAGGGCATGACGCTGAAACCGGTCAGCATCATGACACCCGCGAGCCGCCCCGGGCCTGCACCAGGGCCGTCAGTGACCTCGGTGACCGTCAGTCAGCCGTACGCGGCGCCTCCGCGCCGGCCGCGGCACGCCGCAGGGTCAGCCGCAACGCCTGGTCGGGCTCGACCGCCCGGCGCTCCCAGCGGGCGTCGACGACCTGGTAGGCCGCCTCCTCCCCCAGCCAGTCGGCGGCGGCCTGGAACACCAGGACCGGATCCGCGGCGGCGAGCACCAGCGTGCCGTCGTCCTCGACCGCGACCCACACGTCCACATGCTGGTTGACGAAACTGCTTGCCTGCTCCCGCAGTTCCTCCGCCAGCGCCGCCTGCGCCATCATCCCCGTACCGTCGGCGATCATGCGCCCACCCCCTTCCGTCCCTGCCGTGCATCCGACGATCCACGTATCCCGAGCCTGTCTGCCCCGGTTCCGGCCAACCACTCCCCGACCGGACGCAAAGTTGGCGAGAATACGGCAGGCATGGCCACCGGGATGCCGGGCACATGCGAGATGTCGGCAGTTCCGGTCAGCAACGCCGGAACTGACAGCCCATCAGGCGGGCCGCAGCCCGCAACCAGGAGGCATCGTGCTCTGGCTCGTCGCGCTCATCATCGAAGGTCTGATCATCGGTGTGCTCGCCAAGATCGCCGTTCCAGGCCGCAACCCGGTCCCGATCCTGCTGACGATCATCATCGGCATCGCCGGCGCGTTCATAGGCAACTGGATCTCCAACTACGTGGGCGTGCGCCACACCAACGGGATCGACTGGATCAGGCACCTGCTCCAGATCGGTGTCGCCGCCGTCCTGGTCGCCCTCGCCACCCCCGCCTATACCAACCGCCGACGGGCCTGACCCCCGCCTGACCACGCCACTGTGCCCTGACCCCCCACCTGACCAGGGGTCAGGGCACAGTGGCGTGGTCAGGGCACAGTGGCGTGGCCCGCCCCGAGCGTACTGACCGGCCCCGACTGGCAGCGCGGGCACCAGAACACCACCCGGTCCTGCGGCGGCGCGCCGATGCCGGAGGTGCGGATCCTGGTGCCGCAGCGCAGACAGGGCTGCCGGGCCCGGCCGTAGACCCAGTGCCGCCGGTCAACGCGGGTGTCACCGGTGGTGACATGGCCGTGGCGCAGGCGGTTGAGCAGCAGCAGCCGGTGGGCCAGCGCCACCACCCGGTCCAGCCGCGCCACCTGCCCGACCGGCGTCCACGGGGTGACCCCCGCCATGAAGCACAGCTCATTGGCGTAGACATTGCCGACCCCCGCCAGATTGCGCTGGTCGAGCAGGGCCAGCGCGAGCGGCCTGTCCGGCTGCGCGGCCAGTCGGCGCAGCGCCTCCTCGGCGTCCCAGTCCGGGCCCAGCAGATCGGGGCCGAGGTGGCCGACCGCGTTCTCCTCCCGCGCCGTGGGCAGGAGTTCCACCACCGGCATCCGGTAGCCGACGGCGGTGTGCTCGGCCGTCCCGAGGACGGCGCGGATCTGCCAGCCGGCCCCGCCGTTCCAGCGCTCACCGGCCGTGAAGACCTTCCAGCGGCCGTCCATCCGCAGATGCGTATGCAGGGTCAGCCCGCCGTCCAGCCGGGTCAGCAGATGCTTCCCGCGCGGCACCACCTCCAGCACCCGGCGTCCGACCAGGTCCGCCGTCGCGTGGGCCGGCACCCGCAGATCCGCCACCGTGAGCAGCCGACCGGCCAGCACCGCGCGCAGGTCCGCGGCCACCCGGAACACCGAATCACCCTCTGGCATACGACCCCGCCACTCTCCCCTCCGGGGAACTCCCCGGTACGGAACCGACCCGGCGCCGGACCCCCGTACCCGGATTCTCCCGTGGCCGGGACGCTGCCGACTGCGCGACTCCCCGGGGTACGACTCCCAGCTGCTTGGCTTCCCTGTGCGGGGCTCTCAGGTGCGCGACTCTCATATACGTGGCTCCGGGCACAGCGACTTCCCGGTGCGACAGCAAGCAGGGCGGGCGCGAGCAGGCGCGCGCGCAGGTAGGTAGGTAGGTAGGTAGGTAGGTAGGTAGGTAGGCGAGCAGGCAGGCGGCCGGCCACCCCGCTCAGAACGCCAGGTCCACCTGGACCCGCTTGCCGCCGGCCTGCCGCTCCACCTCGAAGCGGCGGCACAGGGCGAGGACTATCTCCATACCGTGGCTGCCGACCCGGCTCGCGTCCGCCCCGCTCGGGATCGGAAGCGCGGCCTCGGTGTCCCAGAGGGTGATCCGCAGCGCGTCGTCGAGGATCTCCAGATCCAGCAGGCACGGGCCCGGCGCGTACTTGGCGGCGTTGGTGACCAGCTCGCTCACGACCAGCCTGACGTCATCGGTCAGCAGCTCGGTGACCGGCATCCGGTGCTCGGCCTCGGCCTGCCGCAGGAAGCCGGCGGCGAAGTCGCGGGCCGCGCCGATGGTGCCGGGACGGCCGTCATAGGCGACTCCGGCCCGGACCGGCGTGTCTCCGGCCCGGACGGGCACGTCCCGCAGCGGGTTCTCTTCCTGCGCCGCGCCCGCCACTACCTGGTCCATTCCTGCCCGCTTTCCCGCCGCGCGCCCCTGGCCCCTGCTGGCCTCTTGAGCGACAGCGCATCCTCTACCCCGGTTCCAGCAGGGCAATCCCCCCAGTCCGACACCTATTATTTCAACGTTAAAAAGCTTGAGATACGGATAAATCACCCATCCCCTTCCCCCAACTTCCGTCATTTTCCTGGACAGGCAGGGCAACGCATGCTCTTATTCCGACTGCGACCGCCCTTCCAACGTTGGAACGACCCCACCCCTTCGTCGTCCCAGGAGTTCGCCATGCCCCTCAACCGACGCCAGTTCGTCGGCACCGTCCTGGCCACCGGCACCGCAGGCCTGCTCCTGCGCCCGCCCGAGGCAACCGCCGCCACGCCCGCTGCCACCCCTGCGGGGACGAGCGTCACCCCCGCCGGAGCAACCGTCACCCCCGCCCCCGGCGGGCTGTACGCGCCCAACGCCGCCCCGCTCCAGCCCACCGCCTTCCTCCGGCTGCCGCCGGGCAGCGTCACTGCCCGGGGGTGGCTGGCCGGCCAGCTCCAGTTACAGCTGAACGGCCTGTGCGGTCGCTACCAGGACACCTCCCACTTCCTGGTCAAGGCCAACTCCGGCTGGGTCGACCCGGGCAAGGTCGGCTGGGAGGAGGTGCCCTACTGGCTCCGCGGCTATGTGGACCTGGCCATCGCCACCCAGGACGCCACCGCGCTGGCCGGCGCCAAGAGCTGGATCGACGCCATCGTCGCCACCAAGCAGCCCGACGGCTTCTTCGGCCCGACCGCGCTGCGCACCTCGCTCAACGGCGGCCCCGACTTCTGGCCCTTCCTGCCGCTGACCTGGGCGCTGCGCTCCTGGCAGGAGTACTCGGGGGACAGCCGCATCGTCCCGCTGCTCAGCAACTTCTTCCACTACATGAACGCCCAGGGCCCGGGCGCCTTCAACAGCAGCTGGGTGTCCTTCCGTTGGGGCGACGCGCTGGACAGCGTCTTCTGGCTCTACAACCGCACCGGCGACGCCGCGCTGCTCAGCCTCAGCGACAAGATCCACGCCGGCGGCGCCAACTGGGTGAACAACCTCCCCAGCCTGCACAACGTCAATATCGCCCAGGGCTTCCGCGAGCCGGCCCAGTACGCGCTGCGCTCCCCCTCGGCCGCGCTCAGCCAGTCCGCGTACCAGAACTACAGCACCGTGATGAACGCCTACGGGCAGTTCCCCGGCGGCGGCTTCGCCGGGGACGAGAACGCCCGGCCCGGCTACGGCGATCCCCGTCAGGGCTTCGAGACCTGCGGCATCGTCGAGTTCATGGCCAGCCACCAGCTGCTGAACCGGATCACCGGCGACCCGCTCTGGGCCGACCGCTGCGAGGAGCTGGCCTTCAACTCCCTTCCGGCGGCCCTGGATCCCAACGGCAAGGGGGTCCACTACATCACCGCCGCCAACAGCACCGACCTGGACGACAACGCCAAGACCCAGGGCCAGTTCGACAACAACTGGGCCATGCAGGCCTATATGCCGGGCGTCGACCAGTACCGCTGCTGCCCGCACAACTACGGGATGGGCTGGCCCTACTTCACCGAGGAGCTGTGGCTGGCCACCCCGGACAAGGGCCTGGCGGCGGCGATGTACGCGGCCAGCTCGGTCACCGCCAAGGTCGCCGACGGCACCGCGGTGACCATCACCGAGACCACCGACTACCCCTTCGCGGAGACGATCACCCTCACCCTCTCGCTGCCGAAGAGCCTCGCCTTCCCGCTCTACCTGCGCATCCCCGGCTGGTGCGGCAGCCCCCAACTCGCGGTCAACGGGCAGCCGGTGAGCGCACCGGCCGGTCCCGCGTACACCAGGGTCAGCCGCACCTGGGCGAACGGCGACACGGTCACCCTGCGGCTGCCGCAGCAGACCGCCGTCCGCACCTGGGGCAGCGACCACAGCGCGGTGTCGGTCTCGCACGGACCGCTGGAGTACTCGCTGCAGATCGGCGAGAGCTATGTCCAGTACGCGGGCAGCGCCGAGTTCCCCGAGTTCGCGGTGCACGCCACCACCCCGTGGAACTACGGCCTGGCGCTGAACCCGGCCGCGCCCACGGCCGGCCTGGCCTTCACCGCCGCCGGGGGCGCGCTCGCCGCCAACCCCTTCACCCAGAGCGGGACGCCGGTGCGGATCACCGCCCCGGCCCAGCGGATCCCCTCCTGGGCCGCGGACAGCCAGCACGTGGTCACCACCCTGGAGGACAGCCCCGCGCTGACCACGACCGCCACCGAGACGGTCACCCTGATCCCGATGGGCGCGGCCCGGCTGCGGATCAGCGCCTTCCCCACCACCTCGGCCGCCGGCCGGGCCTGGACGCCGGGCAACGGCTATGTCCGGATCCGCAACCAGAACTCCGGCAAACTGGCGGGCGTGGACGTGATGTCCACCGCCGACAGCGCCCGGGTGGTCCAGTACGAGGACAACGGCACCGCCGACCACCTCTGGCAGTTCGTCGACAGCGGCGGTGGCTGGTACCGGATCCGCAATCTCAACTCCGGGAATCTGATGGGTGTTGACGGGATGTCACTTGTCGACAGTGCCAACGTGGTTCAGTTCGCCGACAACGGCACCAGCGACCACCTCTGGCAGCTCCTGGACAACGGCGGCGGCTGGTACCGGATCCGCAACCAGAACTCCGGGAAGGTGCTGGGCGTGGCGGGCATGTCGACCGCCGACAGCGCCCAGGTGGTCCAGTTCGGCGACAACGGCACCAGTGACCACCTCTGGCAACTCCTCTGACGGACCGGCGCGGTGGCTCGGGCCGCAGTTCCGGAGCTGCACAGGGGTTGACGAAACGTCGTCAACCCCTGGTAGCGTCTCGATTCTGAGAGCGCTCTCTGAATCATCCCCCATGATCCACCCAGTGATCCATGCAGTGATTCACCCAATGATTCGCCCAGCGATCCACCCGTTCGCCCAGCGATTCGGACAGCGCCGAGCCCCGGGCCGGAGGCCCCCACCCGCACGTCCGCACTCCCCTGCGGGCCTGCACCCTCCGCTAAGGAGACCCATGTTCACGGGCCGCACAGCACGCAGCACACCAGAGCGCCACCCCCGCTTCAGGACCAAGCGATTCGCCGCAGTCGTCGCCGCCGGCGCCCTGAGCCTCGGCGGCCTCAGCCTCGCCGCAGCCCCCAGCGCGTCCGGATCCACGGTCGCCCTCGCCGCGGCCGCTCCCGCCGCCGTCGCCCCGGCCACGGTGCCCGCAGCCCCCACCGGGTTCACCACCACCTGGAGCGACGACTTCAACGGCGCCTCCGGAAGCGGCGTCGACGCCGGGAACTGGAAGTACGACACCGGGCCGGGCAGCAGCTTCGGCACCGGCGAGATCGAGACCATGAGCAACAGCACCGCCAACGTCTACCAGGACGGCGCCGGGCACCTGGTCCTCAAGGCCCTGCACTCGGGCAGCGACCCCAACTCGAACTGGACCTCGGGCCGGATCGAGACCCAGGCCGCCACCTTCGGCGCCCCTCCCGGCGGCGTGGTCGAGATGCAGTCCTCCATCCAGCAGCCCAACCTGACCACGGCCAACGGCGCCGGGTACTGGCCGGCCTTCTGGATGCTCGGCTCCACGCTGCGCACCGGAACCGCCTGGCCGGGCTCCGGTGAGGTGGACATCCTGGAGGACATCAACAGCCGCAGCTCCGTCTTCGGCACGCTGCACTGCGGCGTCGACCCGGGCGGCCCCTGCAACGAGACCTCGGGCATCGGCAGCGGCGAGCACGCCTGCGCCGGCTGCCAGACCGCGTACCACACCTACGCCGTGCAGATCGACCGCTCGGTCTCGCCCGAGCAGATCCGCTGGTACCTCGACGGCACCAACTACTTCACCGTCAACTCCAGCCAGGTCGACGCCACCACCTGGGCGAACGCCGTGGACCACCCCTTCTTCATCATCTACGACCTGGCCATGGGCGGCGGCTTCCCGGCGGCCTTCGGCGGCGGCCCCAACGCGGCCACGGTCTCCGGCGGCCAGATGAACATCGACTACGTCGCCGTCTACAACAAGGCCCCCGGCGGGGGCACCAACCCCGGCGGCGGAACCGACATCGCCCAGGGCAAGACGGCCACCGCCTCCTCCACCGAGAACGCCGGCACCCCGGCCTCGGCGGCGGTCGACGGCAGCACCACCACCCGCTGGTCCAGCGCCTTCAGCGACCCGCAGTGGCTCCAGGTCGACCTCGGCCAGTCCTACGACATCAGCCATGTGACGCTCAACTGGGAAGCGGCGTACGGGAAGGCGTTCCAGATCCAGACCTCCCCCGACGGCGTCAACTGGACCAGCATCTACTCCACCACCACCGGCACCGGCGGCGTCCAGGATCTGGCGGTGACCGGCACCGGCCGCTACATCCGGGTGTACGGCACCCAGCGCGGCACCGCGTACGGCTACTCGCTCTACGAGTTCTCGGTCAACGGCACGCCCTCGACGGGCACTGGCACCGGCACGCTGCTGTCCCAGGGCCATCCGGCCACCGCCTCGTCCACCGAGAACGCCACCTTCCCGGCCTCGGCGGCGGTCGACGGTGACACCGGGACCCGCTGGTCCAGCGCCTTCAGCGACCCGCAGTGGGTCCAGGTCGACCTGGGCGCGACCCACAGCATCAGCCAGGTCAAGCTCAACTGGGAGGCCGCGTACGCCAAGGCCTTCCAGATCCAGACCTCGACCGACGGCGTCAACTGGACCAGCATCTACTCCACCACGACCGGCACCGGCGGCAACCAGACCCTGAACGTCACCGGCACCGGCCGCTACGTCCGGGTCTACGGGACGCAGCGGGCCACGGCCTACGGCTACTCGCTCTATGAGTTCCAGGTCCTCGGCAGCTGACGTCCGCAAGGCGCTGTCGGCACCACCAGAGGGGTGGGGCCGCCCAACCGGGCGGCCCCACCCCTCACCCGCGCTCGGCGACGGCTGCTGCCGCGGCGGATGAGCCGGCCGCGGCCGCGGCGACGGCCTGGTCGACGGTGGCGTAGAGGGCGAAGGTCTGGTCCAGGCCGACGATGCCGAGGATCCGGGTGAGCTCGGCGTCGGCGCCCGCCAGGGCCAGCGCGGCGGAGGCGGCCCGGGTCCGGCGGTGGGCGATCACCAGGACCGCGATCCCGGTGGAGTCGCAGTAGCCGACCCCGGAGAGGTCGACGACCAGGGTGGATCCGGCGTCCATCGGCAGGCCGTCCAGGCTCTTGCGCAGCAGCGGGGCGGTACGGAAGTCCAGGTCGCCGCTCACGCTCAGCACCGGGAGCCCGGTGGGGTGGGTGCGGACGGAGAGAGTCAGCGCACGGTCGTACTCAGGGGCGCTGTCGAGGTCGGGCACGGGATCTCCCGGGCGGGGTCGGTCGGTCGCGGACCTGATGGGCCGTCGGCCCCATCCTACGAACCCCAGGCAGTCGCCGGGGACACCTCAGGGATGTGGGCGCTGGCTGGCTGCCTAGGGGCGGGTGAGCCGTAGGCGTTCGTCCAGGCGGGCGTCTATCCACTGGAGCAGCCGCTGGACCTCCACCCCGTCCCTGGCCGCGCGGGCGCACGAGAGCAGCGCGGTGGCCTGGGCCAGGACGTAGTCCAGCGAGGCTGCTGGATGGGTGGGGACGGCCGGACGGATGCCGAGGCGCGGCAGCGGTGCCGACTGAGCCTGAGTAGGTGGTTCTTCGGAGCGGGATCGCAGTCGCCGCCATGCCCACACGGTACTGCCCTCCTACGGGGGGTGGGTACTGTCCTGCCACCTACCCGTCGTCGACGACGCCACTCTCCCCAGCGCTTCCATGACTGACGGTTAACCCTACGCTCGCGCGCGTACAGCGGACGTAAGTGGACGCGGGGGACGTCAGTGGACACGGGGGGACGTAAGGGGACGCCGGAAGGACGTCAGTGGACGCCGGGCGGACGTAGCCGGATGTGTACGCGTGTCTGTCCTGCGTTCACCTTGCCTCCCTACCGTGAATACGTGCGCCGACAGCGGTGAAGAGGAAGAAGAGAAGAGAGGACGACCCGTGTCACCTGACCACACCGGGTTCCAAGCCAGGGCCCTGCTCGATGGCATCGAACTGCTCTCCGACTTCCGCATCGACTACACCGACCAGGACGAGCCGATCCTGATCCGCCCCGACGGCAGCGCGGTGGAGACCTGGCGCGAGAACTACCCGTACCACGAGCGGATGCAGCGGCCGGAGTACGAACTGCACAAGCGGCAGCAGCAGATAGAGCTGCTCAAGCTGCAGAGCTGGGTGAAGACCACAGGCCAGCGCATCGTCATCGTCTGCGAGGGCCGGGACGCGGCCGGCAAGGGCGGCACCATCAAGCGCTTCACCGAGCACCTCAACCCGCGCGGCACCCGGGTGGTGGCCCTGCAGAAGCCCACCGAGCGCGAGAGCGGCGAGTGGTACTTCCAGCGCTATGTCGAGCACCTCCCCACTGCGGGCGAGATCGTGCTGTTCGACCGCTCCTGGTACAACCGGGCCGGGGTGGAGCGGGTCATGGGGTTCTGCAGCGACGACGAGTACCAGCGGTTCGTGCGGCAGGCGCCAGCGTTCGAGCAGATGCTCGTGGACGACGGCATCGCCCTGGTGAAGTTCTGGTTCTCGGTCTCCCGCGAGGAGCAGCGCACCCGCTTCACCATCCGTCAGATCGACCCGGTGCGGCAGTGGAAGCTCAGCCCGATGGACCTGGCCTCGCTGGACCTGTGGGACGAGTACACCGCGGCCAAGGTCGCCATGTTCCAGAAGACCGACACCGGGCACGCCCCCTGGACCGTGGTGAAGAGCAACGACAAGAAGCGGGCCAGGGTCGAGGCGATGCGCAGCGTCCTGGCCCGGTTCGACTACACCGACAAGGACGCCGAGGTCGTCGGCACGGCGGATCCGCGGATCGTCGGCGCGGCGGCGAACCTGCTGGAGGTGGGTGAGGAAGTGAGTGCGGAGGCGACCGAGCTCTCGCTGGTCCGTGGCCATGACTGAGCCGATCGTACGGAACGAGACCGTGCGGGACGGGACTGCACGAGACGAGACCGTGCGGGACGAGACCGTGCGGGACGAGACCGCACGGGACGGGACCGCCGGCAACGCCAGGACCCGGCTCTACCGCAAGGGCGTGCTGGAGCTTGAGGACTTCCCGGTCCAGCAGATATCCGACTACATCTGCGAGCCGGACTGCACGGTGTGGCTGGACGTCTGCGACCCGACCTCGGCCGACTTCGGCATGATCGCCGAGGAGTTCGGGCTGCACGAACTCGCCGTCGAGGACGCCGGGCAGGAGCGGCAGCGGCCCAAACTGGACCACTACCGCACACACCTCTTCCTCAGTGCGCACGCGGTCTGCCGCAATCCGGAGGACGGGCAGCTGCACGCCGAGGAGGTCTCGGCGTTCATCACCCCCAACGCGCTGATCACCATCCGCAAGGACGACCACTTCGACCTCGACCAGATCGTCTCCCGCTGGGACGACACCCCCGAGCTGGCCAAGGAGGGCGTGGGTTTTCTGCTGCACGGCCTGCTCGACTACATCGTCGACAGCCACTTCCACGCCGTGGAGGATCTGGACGAGCGGATCGAGGCGCTGGAGAGCCTGCTGTTCGAAGAGGGCCGGGACGCGATCCACACCGTCCAGCGAAACTCCTTCGAGCTGCGCAAGAACCTGGTCCGGCTGCGCCGGGTGGTGCTGCCGATGCGCGAGGTCGTCAACTCCCTGCTGCGCCGCGACCTGCACGTGGTGAGCGAGGCGATGATGCCCTACTACCAGGACGTCTACGACCATGTGCTGCGAGCCACCGAGTGGACCGAGTCACTGCGTGACCTGGTCACCTCGGTGATGGAGACCAATCTGACCGTGCAGGGCAACCGGATGAACCTGATCATGAAGAAGGTGACCAGTTGGGCCGCGATCATCGCGGTCCCGACGGCCGTGACCGGCTTCTACGGCCAGAACGTCCCCTATCCGGGGTTCGGAACGCACGCGGGCTTCTGGGTGTCGTCCGCGATCATGGTTGTACTGTCGCTGCTGCTGTATCTGGTCTTCCGACGGCGGGACTGGATCTGACCCGACCCTTCGTCCTTTTGTCCTCGATCGCCAGGAGGCGGCAGCCGATGTCCCCCACACGGAATGTGCCGCAGGTGCTGCTCGGGCTGGACGAGTGCCTGGCGCAGGCCGCGGCGGAGCAGGGCGGGGCACTGTGGCGGCTGGCCGAGGCGGGGCGGCAGCTGGACGCCAATCTGGTGCGGCTGCCGCCCGGGGCGGAGGTCGCCGAGCATGTCGAAGAGGACCTGGACGTGCTGCTGGTCGTGGTCGAGGGCGGCGGCCGGCTCAGCGGCGGCGCGGTCGCCAGGGGCGGTATCGACGACGACGGCGAAGTGCTGGCCCCGCGGAGCGTGGCCTGGCTGCCCCGGGCCTCCCGGCGGGCACTGCGCGCCGGACCCGAGGGGCTGGTGTACCTCACCGTGCACCAGCGGCGCCCGGCCCTGAGCATCAAGGGTCTGCACCTGCCGGATGACGGCGAGAGCGGCGGCGGCGAGGGGCCGTGCCGCCTGAACCGGGTGTGCGCCGGCTGCGGACGCCTCTCCCCCGAAGCCTCGGCCCGCTACTGCGGCCAGTGCGGCGAGCCGCTCCCCACCTCCTAGACGCCACGGGTCCGAGCGGCCCCACCCGGCCCCCTCCGGGCCGCTCCGCTGCGTCCGCCGTATGATCACGACGTGCCCGAAGCCACTGCTCACCTCGCCCCCGACCAAGCCCTGCGCCTGCTGCTGGAGGGCAACCGCCGCTTTGTCGACGGCCTCGCCGAGCATCCCAACCAGGACGCCGCACACCGCGCCGCCCTCGCTCCGGCGCAGTACCCGTTCGCGGTGCTGTTCGGCTGCTCGGACTCCCGGCTCGCGGCCGAGATCATCTTCGACCGGGGCCTGGGCGACCTGTTCGTCGTCCGTACCGCGGGGCATGTCGCGGGCCCCGAGGTGCTCGGCAGCATCGAGTACGGGATCACCGTGCTCGGCTGCCCGCTGGTGGTGGTGCTCGGGCACGACGCCTGCGGTGCGGTGGGCGCGGCCATCGGCGCGGTGGAGCGCGGGACGGAGCAGCCCGGCTACGTCGGCGACGTGGTCGGCCGGGTCACCCCCAGTGTGCTGGCCGCCCGCGCGGCCGGGCTGACCGAGCCCGACGACATCGTGGACCTGCACATACGCCGCACGGTCGAGCAGCTCCTGGAGCGATCGAGGCTGCTGGCCGAGGCCGTCGCCGCGGGCCGGGTCGCCGTCGTCGGCATGTCCTACCGGCTGGCGGACGGCAGCGCCCGCCTGGTCGTGGGGCCGACCGAATCCGTCGAATCCGCCGAACCCGCCAAACGGTGAGGTTGCGGAAACACATCTGCCTCCTCCAGGACATCTCCAGGTAACGCGAAACGCTGGCGAAACACTTCTGTTCGCGACAGGAAATACAGCCGGGCGACCATCAAGGTCACCCGGCTGTCCTGATCACCCTCTCCCGACGTCCCGTCAGCCACCGGATCCAACCGCCGGACCGGGAGACAAGGAAGACCGCCACCCCATGACCGACTCCCGCTCCGGCGCTGTTCTCAGCGCCGCCGCACCGGCCGGCCTCAGCGCCGGCGACACCGCCTGGCTGTTGATCTCCACCGCCCTGGTGCTGCTGATGACCCCGGGGCTCGCCCTGTTCTACGGCGGCATGGTCCGCACCAAGAGCGTGCTCAACATGCTGATGATGAGCTTTGTGTCGATCGCGCTGGTCACCGTCGTCTGGCTGGCCGCCGGCTACAGCCTCGCCTTCGGCCACGACCTCGGCGGCGTCGGCCTGCTCGGCGGCTTCGAGCACCTGGGCATGCGCGGCATCACCCCGCAGACGCTGACCGGCCACGTCCCCACCCTGCTCTACGCCACCTTCCAGCTCACCTTCGCGATCATCACCGCCGCCCTGATCAGCGGCGCGATCGCGGACCGGGCCAGGTTCAGCGCCTGGATGACCTTTGTGGTGATCTGGACCCTGCTGGTGTACGTACCGATCGCGCACTGGGTGTTCTCCCCCGGCGGCTGGATCGCCGCACAGCTGCACGCCCTGGACTTCGCCGGCGGGACGGTGGTCGAGGTCAACTCCGGCGCGTCCGGGCTGGCGCTGGCCCTGGTCCTCGGCCCGCGCCTCGGCTTCCGCAGGGAGGCGATGCGGCCGCACAACCTGCCGCTGGTGCTGCTCGGCGCCGGGCTGCTGTGGTTCGGCTGGTTCGGCTTCAACGCGGGATCCGCGCTGGGCGCCAACGGCCTCGCCGCGGCCGCCCTGCTCAACACCCAGGCGGCGGCCTGCACCGGACTGCTGGGCTGGCTGGCCGTGGAGAAGTTCCGCGACGGCCACCCCACCACCCTCGGCGCGGCCTCCGGCGCGGTGGCCGGAATGGTCGCCATCACCCCCTCCTGCGGCTCGGTGGACCTGCTCGGCGCGCTGGTGATCGGCCTGGTCGCCGGGGTGCTCTGCTCCTACGCGGTGTCCTGGAAGTTCCGCTTCGGCTACGACGACTCGCTGGACGTGGTCGGCGTGCACCTGGTCGCCGGGATCGCCGGAACCGTGCTGATCGGCGTCTTCGCCACCAGCATGATGACCGGCGGCGCCGAGGGCCTGCTGCACGGCGGCGGCCTGGACCAGCTGTGGCGGCAGGTCGTGGCCGTACTCGCCACCGGGGCCTACGCGTTCACGATGAGCTACGGGCTCGGCAAGCTGATCGACCGCTTCCTGGGCTTCCGCGCCCCCGCCGAGCACGAACTCTCGGGGCTGGACCTCGCCGAACACGCGGAGACCGCATACGATCACGGCGTCATCCACCAAGGCGCCCTCGCCGGGACCGCCGCCCATCGGAACGAGACCATCGCGCCATGAAGCTGATCACCGCCGTCATCAAGCCGTTCCGCCTGGACGCGGTGAAGGACGCCCTGCGCGACCTCGGCATCAACGGACTGACCGTCACCGAGTCCAGCGGCTACGGCCGCCAGCGCGGCCACACCGAGGTCTACCGCGGCGCCGAGTACCGGATCGACCTGGTCCCCAAGGCCAGGATCGAGATCGTGGTCGAGGACGACGCCGCCGATGCGGCGATGGACGCGATCGTCGCCGCCGCCCACACCGGCAAGATCGGCGACGGCAAGGTCTGGTGCGTCCCGGTCGAGACCGTGGTCCGCGTCCGCACGGGTGAGCGCGGGCCCGACGCGCTCTGAGCCGGGCCCTTCCGTTTCAGGAGGCCGGCGGCTCGGAAACCCGTCGGTCCGGCTCGGAGACCCGTCGGTCCAGACCCGCGGCCTTGGCCGCACGCTCGGCGAAGACCTGCTCCTGACGTTCCGTCATCTGCCGCAGCGCCTCCTTCCGGTCCCGCTTGGAGAGCCGGTCGAGGTAGAGGAAGCCGTTCACATGGTCGGTCTCGTGCTGCAGGCAGCGGGCGAAGTAGCCGGTGCCCTCGATGACCAGGGGGTTCCCGTCCTGGTCGAAGCCACGGGCCAGCGCGTGGTCGGTCCTGGCCACCTCCAGGCCCGCCCCGGGGACCGAGAGGCAGCCCTCGCCGTCCTCGATCAGCACCCGGTGGGCCGGATCGGGCTCGTCGAGGACCGGGTTGACGATGTGGCCCACGTGCCGGACGCGGTCCTCGTCCTGGCAGTCGTAGACGAAGAGCCGCAGGTCGACGCCGACCTGGTTGGCGGCGAGCCCCGCGCCGTCGGCCACGTACATGGTGAGGAACATGTCGTCGATGAGCCGGGCCAGTTCGGGGGTGCCGAACTCGGTCACCGCACGGCAGGGGCGGTGCAGCACCTCCTCCCCCACCACCGTGATCCGCCGGACCGAGCCGCGACCCGCCTCCGGGGGCAGCCTCGGGTAGGAGTCGACAGGCACGCCCTGCACCCGGACCCGACGGTCGACCGCGCCGGGACGGTCATGATGCGCGGACACTGCGGCCATCACCCTTCCTCACCTCAGGACCTCAGGCTTCATCGCCTCAAAAAGCCGGTCAACAAGGCTGCTTGACCTTGACCGGACACTTTGCAAACTAGCAGACTTTGCAAAGTGACCGAGGACGAAGTACGCACCCCGCACCCGCGTGCCGGCGAGGACCTGCCGGAGCACCCGCTCCGGCGCGCCCTGCTCGAACTGCTGGACGAGCTGGGCTCGGTGACCTCGACCGAGGCGGCCGCCCGGCTCGGCCACAGCTCCGGTCTCTGCTCGTTCCATCTGCGTCAACTCGCGCGCTACGGAAGGATCGAGGAGGTCCCGCAGACCGGCGGCCGGGCCCGTCCCTGGCGCCTGCGCCGGGCCCCGACGGCCGTGGTCGACCCGTCCGGCACCTCCCCCTCTGGTTCCCACGTGTCCGGTTCCCACGTGTCCGGTTCCCACGTGTCCGGTTCCCACGTGTCCGGTGCGGGCGCGTCCACGTCCGCCGGGGAGGGCTTCGGCGTATTGGCCCGCGGGCTGGAGGACGAGAGCCACCAGCGCTGGCTCTCCCAGCGGGACCAGGCCCCGCCCGAGTGGCGCCGGGACGAGGCGTTCAGCGCCGTGGTCTACCTGACGCCCGACGAACTGACCGCCGTGGCCGACGCGGTGCGCCAGACCCTGGCCAACTACCGTGCCAGGGAACACGATCCCGCCGCCCGCCCCGAAGGCGCCCGCCCGGTCGCCCTGATCACCCGCCTCTTCCCCCTCCTGCCGGCCACGGGTCCGTCCGACCAGGCCTGAAGAACCCGCCGTACCCCTAGGCCGCGGCGCGGTCTGCCGGCGGACGGCGGCGTCCGGCCAGGTCGTCGAGCGCGGGCGGACGCCAGGAGCCGTCCGGGTGGTAGAGGTTGACCCCCGGCGGCACGATCTCGTCGATCCGGTCGAGCGCGGTGTCGTCGAGCACCAGCGAGGCCCCCTTGAGGAGTTGCGCCAGCTGCTCCCCGGTGCGCGGCCCGATGATCACCGAGGTGACCGCGGGGTGCGCGGCCGGGAAGGCGATCGCCAGCTCGGGCAGGCTGCAGCCGATCCCGGCGGCGAGTTGGGTGAGCTGCTCCACGGCCGCCAGCTTGGCCTGGTTCTCGGGGATGGCGGGGTCGAAGCGGGCCGGGGTGAGCTGGGCCCGCCCGGTGGAGAGGTCGATCGGGCGGCCCTGCCGGTACCTGCCGGTGAGGAAGCCGGAGGCGAGCGGGCTCCAGGTCAGCACGCCCATGCCGTAGCGCCGGCAGACCGGCAGCACCGAGGACTCGATGCCCCGGGCGAGGATCGAATAGGGCGGCTGCTCGGTGCGGAACCGCGACAGCCCGCGCCGTTCGGCGACATGGTGGGCCTCGGCGATCTCCTCGGCCGGGAAGGTCGAGCAGCCGAAGGCGCGGATCTTGCCCTCGCGCACCAGGTCGCCCAGGACCCCGAGCGTCTCCTCGACATCGGTCGAGTGATCGGGGCGGTGCACCTGGTAGAGGTCGATCCAGTCGGTCCGCAGCCGCTTCAGGCTCTCCTCGACCCCTTTGACGATCCAGCGCCGCGAGTTGCCGCTCCGGTTGCGCCCCTCCCCCATCTGGAAGTGGACCTTGCTGGCGAGCACCACCTCGTCGCGGCGGCCCAGCAGCGCCTTGCCGACGATCTCCTCCGACTCGCCCGCGGAGTACATGTCCGCCGTGTCGATGAAATTGACGCCCTCGTCGAGGGCCGTGCGGATGATGCGGACGCAGTCGTCGTGGTCGGGGTTGCCGACCGCGCCGAACATCATCGTCCCGAGGCAGTAGGTGCTCACCTCAATGCCGGTGCCGCCGAGGACGCGGTAGCGCATGGTCATGCTCCTTTGCTGGCCAGTCCTTGTGCCGCGGACTCTAGGACGTGGAGTGCGCTCCAAGGCAAGCCCCCGCCCGGCGGCCGGACTGCCCGCCGGGCTTCCTGCTGGATTGCCCGCCGGGCCGCTGACCTGCGGGTGTGGTGAGCTTCAGGTGTGGCCCATGGGTCTGCGGGTAGCCGAGAAAGCATGAACACACAGATCCTGCAGGCTTCCGGGGGCGGCATGTCCTCGGGCCTGATCGCTCTGATCATCGGCGTGGTCGTGGTCGTCGCCCTGATCGCCGCCTTCGTCCTCGGCTCCCGCCGCAAGGAGAAGGAGCCGCCGCCCAGCGCCGCCCCGGTACCGCACGCGCCCTCCCCCGGCTCCGGTTCCTGGTCCACCCCGGCCTCCACGCCCGGCGAGGCCCCGCAGGGCGATCAGGCCCCGACGGGCGATGCCGCGCCCAGAGGCTGAGGCCCGCCCCCTCGTTCTACGGCTTCGGGTTGCTACGCCTCCGAGAGTTGGTACACCTCCGCGGCCAGGCCTCCGGGTTGCTACGCCTCCGGCGGGTTGAACTCGGGCTGGTCGAGGACCCGCAGCCAGCTGCCGTCGGCCTGGCGGCGAACCACCTGCGCCCTGGCGCCCGTGCCGTCCTTGGGCGGGGTGGAGGTGAGTGCCAGGTCGCCGCAGAGCAGGGTCGGCAGCGGCTGCTCCGGCTCGAAGTGGGGCGCATGGGACAGCACCTCCTCCCACAGTTCGCGGATCGCCTCGCGTCCCACCGTCTGACTGCCGGTCGGGTAGGCCATCACCGCGTCCTCCTCGTAGAGGGCCGCGATCCCGGCGGCGTCGCCGGCGTTGCCACGTTCGACGAAGAGGCGGGTGAGGTCTTCGGGCTTCATCGCTCGCTCGTTCTCGGACACTGCTGCCTCCTGTTGGTCTGAGTGATGCGTGGTGCCTGGCGTTCGGTGCCTCGTTCCGGCTCTCTCCGAGTCTGGAACCGCCCGCATCAGAAAGCCAACAGATGGTTCTTCTCGCTACTAGAATCAGTGGCTATGGAACTGAGGCAGCTGGAGTACTTTGTCGCGGTCGCCGAAGAGGCGAACTTCACCCGCGCCGCCGAGCGCGTGCACATCAGTCAGTCCGGGGTCAGCGCCCAGATCCGGCAGCTCGAACACGAACTCGGCGCAAGCCTGCTCGACCGCTCGGGCCGTACCGGCCGCACCGCGACGCTGACCCAGGCGGGGGCCGCCGCGCTCGGCCACGCCCGTGCCGCACTCGCCTCCGTGGACGCGTTGCAGAAGGCGGTGGACGAGGTGAACGGCCTGGTCCGGGGCCGGTTGGTGGTCGGCATGGTCACGGCCTGCACGGTCACCCCGCTGTTCGACGCCCTGGCCGCGTTCCACCGCACCCACCCCGGCATCCAGATCACGCTGACCGAGGACACCTCCGACCAACTCGTCGACCGGGTGCGCTGCGGCACGCTCGACCTCGCCCTGATCGGCGCGTCGGGCGCGGTGCCGCCGGGCCTGGAGTCCCTGCCGATCGTCAGCGAGCGGCTGGTCGCCCTGGTCCCGCCCGAGCACCCGCTGGCCGGGCGGGACGGTTCGACCCTGGACGAGGTCTGCGCGTACCCGATCGTCTGCCTGCCCCAGGGGACCGGCATCCGGACCGTGTTCGACACCGCCTGCGCCGCCGCCGGGCTCAGCCCCGACATCGCCCTGCAAGCGAGTGCGCCCGGCGCGATCGCCGACCTCGCCGTCCTCGGGCTCGGGGTCGCCGTCCTCTCCGAGTCGATGGCCGCCGCCCACGCGGGCCGACTGGCGGCCGTCCCGCTCATGGACATCGACACACCGGCCGTGCTTGCGCTGGTCTGGACGACGCCTCGGAGTACCGCGCTGGAGGAGCTACTGCGGTACTGCAGAAGGGAGTTCACGCTCCCGGCGTGAACGGAGATGTGTGCCCGGGCGGCGGGTTGCGACCAGCGCCGTCCGGGCACCCCAAGGATGGCACGTACACGTCACAGTAATCAACGGCTTGCGCACCCTTTTCTTTCATCTCATCCGCACATCCCTCACCGGGGGCGTCCAGCCGGGCCCCGACCCTCGGTCACCCGGCAGGCCGACTGCCCGGCTAACCGGCCAGCTGCGGATACAGGGCGCCGATGTCTCCGGCCAGACCCTGCTTCACCTGACGTGACACCTCGTCCGCCAGCACCTCGTAGGCGTTGGTCTCGATCCCGTCCAGCGCCTGCCGGGCGACGTCCGCGGGCGAGGACTTCGGTGCGTCGATGTGCGCGACCAACTCGGTGTCGACATAGCCGACATGCAGACCGGTGACATTGATGCCGCGCGGCTTCAGCTCCAGCCGGAGCGAGTTGGTCTGCGACCAGAGGGCCGCCTTGGAGGCGCTGTAGGAGCCGGCCAGCGCCGCCCAGGACAGCGCGGAGTGCACATTGAGCAGGTGGCCGCCGCCATTGCGCTCGATGATCGGCACAAAGGCACGGGCGAGCAGCAGCGGGCCGTAGAAGTTGGTCTCGAACTCGCTCCGGACGTCCTCGACCGGCGAGTCCAGGAAGGACGCGCTGATCGCCCGCCCGGCGTTGTTGATCAGGATGGTCACGCCCTGGGCCTGGGCCGCGACGGCCGCCACCGAGTCGGGGTCGGTGACCTCCAGCGCCAGCGGAACGGCTGCGGAGTGCGGCACGGTCGAGGCGTCGCGGGCGGTGGCGTAGACCTTCTTCGCACCGCGCTCGTACAGCGCCTCCACCAGCGCCCTGCCGATGCCCCTGCTGCCACCGGTGACGAGGACGGTGGCGCCTGCGATCTCAGTCATGATCTCTCCCTATGCTGGGCCGACGGTTGGAAACCGATCGGTTTCCACCGAACATACACCGATCGGTTTCCAATCGCCACAGCCGGGCGTAACCTCGGGGTATGACCACGCCAGAGCCCCGTGCAGCCCGCGCGCCCCGCGCAGCCGCACCCCGCACCAGCCCGCGTACCAGCCCCCGTGACCGCCTGCTGGACGCCGCCGCCGGGCTCTTCTACCGGGACGGTGTCGGCATCGGCGTCGACGCGCTGTGCAAGGCCGCCGGGGTCTCCAAGCGGTCGATGTACCAGCTGTTCGACAGCAAGGACGAGGTGCTCGCGGCAAGCCTGGAACGCAGCGGCCCCCGCTACCAGGCGCTGCTGCTGCCGTCCGCGGACGACCCCCGTCCGCCTCGCGCGCTGATGCTGCACGTGTTCGAGCGACAGGACGAGCTCTCGGCTGGCCCGCAGTACCAGGGCTGCCCGTTCGTCTCCACCGCGACCGAGCTGAAGGACCCGGAACACCCCGCGAGCCTGGTCGCCCGCCGCTTCAAGCAGGACCTGACCGCGTTCTTCCACACCCAGGCCGCACGCGCGGGAGCACCCTCCCCGGAGACCCTGGCCCGGCAGCTGACCATCGTCTTCGACGGCGCCGGGGACCGCACCGTGGTCCAGGCACAGCCCCTGGCCGGCCTGGCCGTCGCGATGGCCGGCGTCCTGCTGGACGCCGCGGGCGTGCCGGACGCCCCGTCAGGCTCCGTCGCAGGCAAGCCGGCCGCCCCGTCAGCTACTACTGCCTCCGCCGCTTCGTCCGCCGACTCCTCCGCCGCTCGTCCCTGAACGCAGCCTCATAGCCCCTCAGCCGAAGGTGAACGAGTACGCGCTCAGACCTGGCGAGAGGGTAACCCGCAGGATGTCCTGCGACTGGGCCGTCCCCGCCCTGCGGTCGACCAGGGTGTAGATGTTGGGCGCCCCCGAGACCGGGTAGCTGGTGGTCTTCCCGTCCACCGTCGCCGTGATCGTCCCGGTGCCACCGATGTCGAGGTAGACCTTGTCCGCCTCGAAGCTGAGCATGATCCCGGCGCTCGCCTTGGCCGTCAGCGACTCGTCGGTCACCTTCCAGGTGCCGGCCAGCGCGAAGGCGTCGCCGGGGACGGAGGCCGTGTAGCCGAAGGTCACCGTGCCGGGCTTGAGCGGCGTGTGGCCTGCGTAGTTGTCCGCACGGGCCGAGCCGAGGTAGGTCTCCGGGGTCTGGGTGGCCGAGGTCGGCGTGGTGTCGGCGACCTCGGTCGCGGCAGGCAGGACCACCCCGGGGCTGGCCGCGCTGAGCAGCTGACGGATCAGTGCCTCGGTTGCCGGGTACTCGCCCTCGCCGATGCCGACATGCCGCACCGTGCCGGTGGAGTCGATCAGGTACTCGGCCGGCCAGGACTGGTTCCCGAAGCTGTTCCAGGTCTTGTAGTCGTTGTCCAGGGCGACCGGATAGCCGATGCCGAGCCGCTTCGCGCCCGCCGCGACATTGCCCGGGACGTGCTCGAAGGCGTACTCCGGCGTGTGCACCCCGATCACCTCGAGGCCGTCGGCCCGATAGGCCGAGTACCAGGCGTTGACATGGGGGATCGCGCGCTGGCAGTTGATGCAGGAGTAGGCCCAGAAGTCGATCAGGACGACCTTCCCCTTGAGCGAGGCCAGGCTGACCGGCGCGTCGCCAGGGGTGTTCAGCCACTGCTGGATCCCGGTGAACGCGGGCGCCGGACCGCAGTCCTGCAGGCCCGCCGAACCCTCACCCGTACTGGCTTCCTGCACGCAGTCGGCGAGCGCGAACGACGGCACCGTCCCCGCCTTGGCGTCCGAGCCCGAGCCCGAGCCGGATCCTGAGCCGGTGCCCGTGCCTGTTCCGGAACCCTGCTGCCCGGCCAGGGCCTTGCTCACCCCGTGCGGGCTGTCGACGGCCTTGTTGAGCGCGGAGGTGTAGTCCGGGATGGCCCGCTGGACGGCGTCGGTGACATGGAAGGTCAGCGCGACAGCGAGGGCGATCACCACCACCCCTGCGCCGATCCGGATCCCCCGCTGCCGGCTGCGGAACCAGCGCAGCCGCTCGGCGAGTCCCCGTCCCGCCAGCGCGAACCCCAGCAGCGGGAGGGCGGTGCCGACCGCGAAGGCCAGGGTCAGCACCAGGGTGTCGGCCCCGATCCGACCGGTCGCGCCGGCCACCGTGATCGCCGCGAGCACCGGCCCGGCGCAGGGCACATAGACGGCCCCGAGCGCCAGCCCGAGCACGAACGCGCCCCGGTCCGCGGCGACCCTGCGCTGCGGAATTCGCGAGAACGGCCGCTCCAGCAGCGCCTCCACCTGCGGGAACAGCATGCCCACCCCGAGCAGCACCAGCACGGTGAGCCCGGCCCACCGAATGATGTCCTGCGGCAGCGGCAGCGAACTCAGCAGCAGCGTCCCGACCAGAGTGAACGTGGCGAAACTGAGGGTAAGCCCCAGCACCACCAGGTACGGACGCCGACGGTCCGCCTGCGCCCCCTGGTCTCCGTGCGCTCCTTGAACTCCCTGCGCCCCCTGGACTCGCTGCGCGCCCTGAACCCCTCCGGACAGGAAGACCACCGGCAGAACCGGCAGGATGCAGGGCGAGATGCCGGTGATCAGGCCCCCCACGAACCCGATCAGAAGCAAGGTGATCAAGGGGTTCCTCCTGGGGGACGGTCCACTGCGCGGCCACAGCCTAGGCCCCCCGCCTGGGAACCACCTCGGAGGCACACCCCCCAGCACGGCCGACTGGCCACCACCGGCCACCAACCGCCCCTGCCTCTACCTCTACCTCTACCTCTACCTCTACCTCTACCTCTACCGCCCCCGTACGCCCTCTACTACCGCGGAGGCGATTCCCTCCCCGGGTGAACATGACCCGCGCCGTCGCGGGTAGCGGTCACCTGTTTCCCGCTGTCCCCGTCACCTTGCCCCTGTTTCCCTTTGTCCCCTACATATCCGGAGGTGGGCTGTGCCCTCCGAGTCCGTCCCGCTGACTGTCAGTGTCACCACCCATGGACCGGAGCGGGCCGTGGTCTCGGTCCGTGGTGAGCTCGACATCAACACCGCGACGATGCTGCACCACCAACTCGCCGTCCAACTGGGGCAGGGCCGCCGTCATCTGGTCCTCGACCTGGCCCAAGTGCCCTTCATGGACTCCTCAGGTCTCACCATCCTGATCCGCGCCATGAAGGAGACCCGCAACGTCGGCGGCAGCCTCAGCCTGGCCGCCCCCACCCCACCGGTCCGCCGCATCCTGGACCTGACCGGCATCAGCCTCACCATCCCCCTCTACGCCGACGTCACCGAGGCCCTCCAGCTCCAACCCGACCCCAGCTGACCCGCCGCCTCCGCCCCACCGCCGGCCGATCCCCGGCCGATCCCCGCCCCGCCTCCGCCCCATCCACGCCCACCCCTGACCCACCCCCGCCCTGACCAGCGGATCCGCCCCGCAGACGCCCCGCCAACCCCGCGCGAAAGGTGGGCGCGATCACCACCCGACGTGCTGTATTGTTCTTCCTGTGCCCAGAGGACCGGGCGCAGGCCGCAAAGCCGCAAGGCAGCGCAGCTTCGGGACGTGGCGCAGCTTGGTAGCGCACCTGACTGGGGGTCAGGGGGTCGCAGGTTCAAATCCTGTCGTCCCGACAGTGAAGACGAAGGCCGTTGATCCGGACGAAAGTCCAGGTCAGCGGCCTTCTGCATGACGGACCGTCAGGAGTCAAGGACGTTCCGGCGGGCTCCAGTCAAGGGGGTTACGACCCCGCTGGGGACCAACTGGGGACCAGAACGCCTGCACGGAGCTTCCCGTCGCTCACGCTCCGCACTGGAAACGGCCATCTCTGAGTCCATTTATCGCGTTCGGCGATTGGAACGCAGAGGTAATTTTGACTGCCCTCAGGAATAGCTCAATCCGAGCCGCCGGAAGCCCTGTGGGAAATTGCATGGAGAGCTCCTCCGCTCCCGCCTCAGGTCACTGTGCGTGACAGCGGCTGTATGCTCCCGCTGACGCGCCAGCAGACAGCCACTGTGCGTGACAGCGGCTGTATGCTCCCGCTGACGCGCCAGCAGACAGCCTCGGCACCCTCCAACCCTGCAGCAAGTGTCCTGCGGTCGGCGCAGAGCCGGTCAGAGCCACCCTTGCCGAACAGCAGTGGGGCGGGACACGAGGACCCAGGGCCGCGTGTGGAACATCCCACCGGTGGCTCCAGCTCGCGCAAGCAGCCCGTCGACCCGACGACTGCGGCTCCATTCGGCCCCGCCTCCCAAGCCCAGCCCCACTAGCCTCAGCCCTATCCGCTTCGGCATGACGCGGTCTGGTCAAGGTTCGGGGCCCTGCGCACACTGACGGAGTACGGCTCGGGCCTGGCGGGCAGGTCCACGGCTCTGTGGGGGATGCCGATGGGATACGTGCCGATCCTCAGGGGGCTACAGGGTGAGTTCATCGCCCTGAGCGAGACCAGCACCAGAGTCCAGGAGGAGATCCGCCCTGTCCTAGAGGTCGTCCTGGAGGGCCAGCAGCGTGGCACCGTCCAGAGGTTCTTCGACCAGGCTCGACTCTACCTTCCTGCAGGTGTCGTCATCACGCTCGACTGCGGCACGCTGCGTCACCTGGGCCCGGTTGGGACCGGCTTCGGCGGAGGCGGCCTGGCATGGCTCAGCGAGGGCCTGGACCAGTTCAAGCAACCGGTCATACCGGTCGTCCGACCGACCGACCCACCTGCCGCGCTCATCGAGGCCATGCAAGCGCAAACGTTGCACCGTCACGGGGCCTGCCTACGGGTCGCCTTGGGCGACCAACCACGAGGCTCCGGCTCCGGCTTACTGCAGCATCGGGTCCAGGCCGTACTGGAGGCAGTCAGGCTCGCTCCGGAGGAGGTGGACCTGCTGCTCGACGCCCGCTATGTGGCCGACGCCCGCGCAGTTGCACAGGCCCTGCCGGAGATGCTGGGGCTGCTGTCCTGGTCGCACCGGATGCCGTGGCGGCGCATCAGCCTGGCAGCCGGCTCGTTCCCCCGGACCGTTCCCACCCGTGCGACCTACCGTCCGCAGCGGCTGCACCGCTGGGAGGTCAGCCTCTGGCATCAGCTCACCCACGCCGCGGCCGGCACACTGCCCACGTTTGCCGACTACGGCGTCACCCACCCGGTTCACCCCGCGGGACCCTCATACCGGGGCCGGGCGAACCTGCGGTACACCACCGACGACGAATGGCAGGTCCTGGTCGCCCGGACCCGGGAGAACCACGAGTCCTTCGCCCTGTGCCGCACCCTGACAGCGTCCGAATTCTGGCCCCCGCGCGCCCTGCCCACCCCATGGGGAGACCGCCAGATCGCGGCCCGAGCAACCAACTACCCCACCGGCCCCGGAGGCCCCAGGGAATGGCGAGCCTGGACCACCTCGCACCACCTGGCGGCAGTCAGCGAGCGCATCCGCGCCGAGGGAACCCCATAGGGTCCTGGGCAGCGCCGTGCATTCATCAGCGCTTGCCGTACGCACCGCTGCCCCACGTCTACGCAGAGATATCAGGCATCTGGGCAGAGTGCAGGACGTGCGACCCAGCGCTGACGGATGATGAACGGAGCCGCGCCGTGCGGCCGACGCCATCGCTCAGAGGCTGGACCGCCGCATCGATGACCCACGACGACGCATATCACTGGCCTCCCGAGCTCATGGCACTGCTGACCGACACCATTCCGCTGCTGTGCCGAAGCAAGGACGATGTCCTCAGCTTTCTGCGCGGGGCAGGAACAAGCGAGAGCCTGCTCGTGGGCTACCGGCGGCAACTCGCCGCTGATCGAGGAGCGGTGAGCAAGTACAGGATCCTCCGCGAGGTCATCGCCAGCCTCAACGAGCAAGGCGACCAGGGTCTTGGTGTGCGGCGTGCCCTACTGCGCCGGGTGACGGAGTTCGAGGACTACTCGACCTGCTGGCCGGCCGATCAGCTCAAGGCACGCGGACTCGTAGCGGAGATTCGCCGGGTCGTGGGAGTGAAGGACTCCTTCACACGTATGCAGAACGAGCGCGACCAGGAACGAGAGGCCCAGTTGGCGCACCGTCACGCTGCCGAGACCGAGTTGCGCAAGCGCAGGGAGTTATACACGGACCTGAGGAAGCAGGTCGCGGTCCTGTTCGCCATGGAGAACCCGCGCCAACGAGGGATGGAGTTGGAGAAGGTTCTCAACGTCGTCTTCGCTCTGGACGGGATCGGGATCCGCGAGTCGTTCACCTTGCGCACGGAGGACGGGGAGGCCGCTGAGCAAATCGACGGAGTGGTCGAACTGGACGGGCGGACATATCTGGTGGAGGTGAAATGGTGGGCCAAGCCCTTGGACGTTAACCCCGTCAGCCGACACCTGGTCCGCATCATGACCCGAGCGGACGTACACGGCTTGATGATCTCAGCGTCGGGCTACACCGCGCCGGCAGTCGAAGAGTGCGTACGGTTCTTGACGCATGGGGTCATGATCTTGGGTGAGCTTCGTGAGCTCGTGCTCCTCTTGGAACGTGAGGCCAGCCTGGGCGACTGGCCTCGGTGATTCACGAGCCCTTGGCGTGTGGTGACTGAGCGTCACCTGGATGCAGAGACGGTGCCCCTACCTGCAATGATGCGAGTTATCTAGAAACGTATCGTCGCGAGGTGGGGCACCGAATCCGTGGGGAAGAATACTGGACGTCTGACCGATCTGGCCATGTCGGCTGACAGGAGGCGGCAGGTCGGGCATGCGGGTGGGGTGCATCTGCAGGTGCTGGCCGAGCGGGCGGGGCTGGCAGGGGCGCTGACGCAGGCGATGCGGCGCCCGGGTTTCCGGCCGGGGCACGAGCGGGGGCGGGTGCTGGTGGACCTGGCCTGCGCGATCGTGCTGGGGGCGGTGGCGATCGGCGACATCGCGGTGCTGGAGCATCAGCGCGAGGTGATGGCGGGCGGCCCGGCGGTGGCGTCGCCGCCCACGGTGTGGCGGGTCCTGGACGAGGTTGGCGAGCTGCAGGTGCGCCGGGTCGCCCGGGCCCCGGCGACGGTGCGCCGGCAGGTGTGGTCCTGGCTGGAGAACCGGCCGCAGGGGTTCCCGTGGATCGTGGTGGACGGTGCGGCGCTGACCGGTTGGACGGTGATCGACTCCGATGCCACGCCGGTGGCCTGCGCCTCGGAGAAGGAGGGCGCGGCCGGGACGTACAAGAAGGGCGTCTACGGCCTGTGCCCCATGATCGCTTTCTGTGACAACACCGGGGAGATGCTCGCGCAGGAGCTGCGTCCCGGCGACGCGGGCTGCAACAGCGCCGAGGACAACATCGCCTGCTTCGCCGCCGCGGTCGAGCAGCTGCCCGCCGCCTACCGCCGCAAGATCTTGTTCCGGATCGACGGGGCCGGGTTCTCCCACGGGCTCCTGACGTGGATCGCGAAGGCCGGTGGCCGTCGCCACCCCTCCTTCACCTGGCAGTACTCGACCGGCTGGGCGTTCACCGACCGTGAGATGACGGCCGTGACGGCGCTGGACGAACTGGAGAAGCAGGAGCGCAAGCAGGGCCGTTCGGTGTGGCAGGCCGCCCTCGACGCCGACGGTGCCGCGCGTGAGGACGCGCAGGTCGCCGACATCACCGGACTGCTCGGCGACCTCTCGCTCTGGCCGCCCGGGCACCGGGTGATCGTGCGCCGCGAACCGCTGCACCCGCGCTACGTCAAGGACGCCTCACCCTACGAGCTCGAACACGGCATGCGGCTGCAGACGTTCGCGACCAACACTCCCGACCGTCAGGCCTCATGGCTCGATGCCCGCCACAGGACTCACGCCCGGGTCGAGGCGAAGATCCGCGACAGCAAGGACGCGGGCCTGAACCGGTTCCCCTCGCGCCACATGAAGGTCAACCAGGCGTGGCTGCTGGCCACCGCGCTGGCCTGCGACCTCCGCAACTGGCTCCAACTCCTCGGCTGTGAGGGCGAGATGGCCAAAGCCACCCCAAAGACCCTGCGCTTCCGCTTCCTGCACGTGCCCGCCGTGATCGTGCGCGGCCAGCGCAAACGCACCCTCAAGATCCCCAGAACCTGGCCCTGGGCGAACGCGGTCGTCCAGGCCTTCCGCCGCCTCATGGCCCTGCCCTACCCAACCTGACCTGGGCAAACCGCCCAGCAGAGCATCGAGAGGAGGCCGACCCGCAGTCCCCGGGCCCGTGGAACCCGGCGCCACCGACGCGACAGTCGACGCGCAGCCCTACCCGGCGAAGCCCGCCAGGCAGAGCAAAAGCGACAACCCGGGCACACGATCAACGGGCCGCTGCGGTGAAAGATTCAGGCTGGATCCGTAACAAGTCACGGATGGCAAAACTTGATCGGCGACCGTACACCCTGCTCGACACGGACTTCTGACACCCATCAGCCGATCAGTGGGGCGGCATGCGCGCGGATGGTCAAACCGCCTCGGATTGCATGATCTTTTCAACGGCCCCTTCCCCTGCGCGGGCCCCAAAGCGGCTAGCGCCCGTATCCATCCAGCGCTGGCTGTCAGTGGATGGGCATAGCCTGGCTTCCAAGCCGCTCGCGGCAGTAGTACGAGTTCGGCTGGAGGTTTCGGTGGCAGAGTCACAACTCGGTGTGGGTCTCGCGCAAGTGGTTTTCAAGAAATGGGGCTGGCTGTTTCGCGACCAACCCATCGAGGACTACGGCATCGACTGCCAAGCGGAACCCAAGGGGGAGCTATACGCAACGGGGCGCTTGATCGGATTGCAGTTGAAGACCGGCCGGCAGAAGTACTTCCGCAAGCCCGCACAGAACGGCGGTGGGTGGTACTTCGGCCCTGATGCGAAGAAGGGCCAGAGGCCGGACAAGCATCTCCGGTACTGGTTGGAGCACTCGCTGCCGGTAGTCGTGATTCTCGTTGATGACGTGAACGATAAGCTCTATTGGCAGCACGTCACATTGGAAAGGGTCATCTTCACCGGCCGCTCGTGGAAGATCCTTGTCCCTGCCAGCCAGCCCCTCGATGCCAGCGCTCACGAGGCCTTCGAGAGGCTGGCACTGCAGACACACACGGCCGACCCCAGCGTCCTTGCGACCGCGTCACGACACCTTCCACCAGACACCGGCCGGATTCTGCGTGACGCAGGTGAGTGCGACCACTTCATGGCCCTGCAGCTAGCCGTCACGCTGTCCCGAGGCCCTCTCTGACAGTCTCGACTGAGACGTCCGGTTCGTCCGGGTTAGTCTGGATGGGCGAGACAGGAGATTCCCGGCATGGCTTCCAATACCACCACCTCACGCACAGCCCCCGAGCCCGACCCGGCCCCGCGGCCGAAGCGGCGCACGGTTCACGGCGGAATACAAGCTGCGGATCGTCGCTGAGTACGATGCCGCCCCCAGCGGGGAGAAGGGCGCGGTCCTGCGCCGCGAGCGGTTGTACCACTCGCACATCATCGAGTGGCGGGCCGCGCGAGACGCCGGAGCGATGGCCACGCTCGCCGACCGGCGGACCTCGCCCGCACGCCCCAAGAGGCCCGCCGAAGCAGCCGAGGCCGAGCGGCTGCGCAAGAGGCTGGCCGTCGTGGAACGGGAGCTGGCGCAGAAGGACGCCGCCCTGGAGCTGCTGGGAAAAGCTTCCGCACTCTTGGAACTGCTCTCCAAGAGTGCGGGCTGAAAGCCGAGGCCGAGCAGGTCGCCGACGAGCTCTTCCAGTCGCTGGAGCGGGAGTTGAACACCACTGCGGCCTGCCGGCTGACCGGTCGCTCACGGGCCACGCACTAACCGTCGGCTCAACCCGCCCCCGCCGCGCGAGCGCGCTCCGCGCCCCTCGCCGCCCTCAGCTCTGGCTCCGGCGGAGCGCGCGCGGATCCTGGCACTGATGAACAGCCCGGCCTATGCCGAACTGGCACCTGCCCAGATCTGGGCGCGCGAACTGGACGAGGGCCGCTACTACTGCTCAGTGCGCACGATGTACCGGATCCTGGAGGCCCAGGGCCAGACCGGCGAGCGCCGCCGCCAGGCCACCCACGCCGCCAAGTCCATCCCCGAACTCGTGGCCACCGCCCCCTCGCAGGTCTTCAGTTGGGACATCACCAAACTGGCCGGACCAGACAAGGGCATCTGGTACCACGCCTACGTCATCATCGACATCTTCAGCCGCTACGTCGTCGGCTACACCGTGGAGATGGCCGAATCGGCCGAGCGCGCCGAGGAGTTGATCAGCGAGACCGTCGAACGCAACGGCATCGCCCCCGAGCACCTGCACGCGGACCGCGGCACCTCGATGACCAGCAAGAAAGTCTCGCAGTTGCTCATCGATCTGGGCGTGACGCGCTCGCACTCGCGCCCCAAGGTCTCGAATGACAACCCGTACAGCGAAAGCCAGTTCAAAACCACGAAGTACATGGCCGACTACCCGGCGCGGTTCGACTCCCTGAACCACGCACGCGAGTGGTTCGACTCATTCATTGCCTATTACAACCATGAGCATCGCCATTCGGGCATCGGGCTGCACACGCCTGCGTCCGTGCACTTCGGCACCGCCGGCCAAGTCCAGGACCAGCGCGCCGTCACGCTCAACGAGGCATACGCCCGCCACCCCGAACGCTTCGCCCGCCGCCCCCGCCCGCCCAAGATCCCCGATCAGGCGTGGATCAACGACCCCGCCAAACGCAGAGAACCCGAATCAGCACAACAGAGCGCATAACCGTACGAACGTCTCATTTGACTTGACACGTTCCGAGGCCGCGAGACTCCTGAGGCCACAGTCTCCGCCTTGCTTGCAGACCCCGAGAGGTACCTTCATGGTGCAGGCGGCCGTCTCAGCGCGGCCGCAGCTGTCTTCGCGGCAGATCATGGCTTTCCCCTACTCGCGGCACAGGCCTATTCCCTAGCCGCCACCATGGCCGGGGACAAGGCCGGCCGCCACCACGCTTTCGCTGCCTGGACCCTGGCAGGAGCCGGAGAGTTCACCGCCGCGCACGCAAGTCTCGTCAAGGCCGTAGCTGCAGGCGCGCCCGACCTGCTCTGCACCTGGATCCGCTGCGTCATCGAACACGAGGGGCCTGGATTCCCCACAGGAACAGCAGAGCTGCGGCAGGCTTCGGTCGAACAGATCGACATCGAACCGTTCTATCGAATCTTCCTAGCCCACTCCGCACACGCAGCCAGCGACCTCAGTGAGGCCATGCGGTACCTGGAAGAAGCGCTGGAGGCATCTCCCCACAGCAGCATGCTGCAGGTGGCCTTGGCCCGCGTGCTCCTGGCCCGTGTTGCCGCCAGCATGTCTCATGTGCCAACCCTCGACCTCAGGCGTGCGATGGACCTGTGCAGAACCGCCCGCGAGCAGAGGCTTGCGTGGGCTGGACCCAGCGAGGAGCCGCTGGTGGAGCTGCTGCACTGCCACATCATGGCCAGCGACTTTGACACGGCTCAGCGGCTCGCAACGGCGTGGCCAGCCGGCGATGCCCTCGCGCGGGAAGCAGCATGCGGGCTCGTAGCGTTTCTAGGTGTGCGGGTTGCACTCTCGCTGGGTGACACCGTGGGAGCGGAAGTGATAGCTGATTCCGCACAGGACCCACAGTACTCAGCTGCCATCAGACTCATGGTGAGCGGAGAGCCGAACCGGGCAACGAGCGTGCAGGGGTGGCAAAACGTACTGGAGAACGCCGGGGATCTCGACCTGGATATCGTCGTGTACGCGGTCTCGCGCCTGGCGGACTCAGGGACTTGGCCCATCCAGAGGTTGGAGGCTCTCCGCGCATCGGGCCTCATCACCATCGACGGGTACGAGATGCTCCAGGCGCGCAGTGAGGCCGCCCGTGGCGATCTGCATGCCGCCAAGAGGCGACTTCGCCCGCACGTGACGGCCTCGCCGCTCGGCGCCGAGACTCTCGTCGAGGTCCTCGAGTCCGCCGGAGATCTCGAGGAAGCACTCGATGCATGTACAAGCGCTCTCCGCCGGTTTGCCAATGCGCCGCTGAGAATGAGGCAATGGCACCTGCTGACCCGATTGGGGCGCTCCGGCGAAGCTGCCGCACTCGCAGCCGAGATCCTCGGACGGCCGGAGCTTGCTGCTGGACAACGTGAGACATTGCGCCGATCCCTGATCTGGGACTCGTGGAACAACCGAGACTGGTCGGTCGTCGACGACCACTGCCGGGCATCCATCGGCGAAAATCCACACCACGTGACGACCGAGTGGGACTTCATAGCATCGGCCTACTCTCAACAGCGCTGGGGCCTGGCATGGGAGCGGATGGCAGAACTCAATCCACCCATCGTTACTGCCGAGCACGCACAACTGTGGCTCGCCCTGCACGCCTACTTCGGCTTCAGTCCACAAGATGCCAGTCTGGCTTTAGACCTGATTGACCGTTGGCCGGAGGACCAAGACCTGCTCCGACGAGTTGTGACGATCCTGTTGTCCCGTGGCAACAAGGTCAACGCATTGGGCCAGCCCATTATCCCGCCTCAAGGTCCTGAACTTGTCGAGCGCTTCCAGGCTGCCCTCGCCAGGCACACGACCCGCAATCCTGAGGCGCTCGAAGTGGTGACCGACTATGCAGCTAAATTGGATTCTCTCGCTGCTGATTTCGCAGCGCGGGCCCCTGCTGAGGCGCTGATTGAGTCTCTTCGCCGTTCAGGAAGGCTCCCGCCTGAATCTTTCACCGCAGCGGCCCGTTGATCGTGTGCCCGGGTTGTCGCTTTTGCTCTGCCTGGCGGGCTTCGCCGGGTAGGGCTGCGCGTCGACTGTCGCGTCGGTGGCGCCGGGTTCCACGGGCCCGGGGACTGCGGGTCGGCCTCCTCTCGATGCTCTGCTGGGCGGTTTGCCCAGGTCAGGTTGGGTAGGGCAGGGCCATGAGGCGGCGGAAGGCCTGGACGACCGCGTTCGCCCAGGGCCAGGTTCTGGGGATCTTGAGGGTGCGTTTGCGCTGGCCGCGCACGATCACGGCGGGCACGTGCAGGAAGCGGAAGCGCAGGGTCTTTGGGGTGGCTTTGGCCATCTCGCCCTCACAGCCGAGGAGTTGGAGCCAGTTGCGGAGGTCGCAGGCCAGCGCGGTGGCCAGCAGCCACGCCTGGTTGACCTTCATGTGGCGCGAGGGGAACCGGTTCAGGCCCGCGTCCTTGCTGTCGCGGATCTTCGCCTCGACCCGGGCGTGAGTCCTGTGGCGGGCATCGAGCCATGAGGCCTGACGGTCGGGAGTGTTGGTCGCGAACGTCTGCAGCCGCATGCCGTGTTCGAGCTCGTAGGGTGAGGCGTCCTTGACGTAGCGCGGGTGCAGCGGTTCGCGGCGCACGATCACCCGGTGCCCGGGCGGCCAGAGCGAGAGGTCGCCGAGCAGTCCGGTGATGTCGGCGACCTGCGCGTCCTCACGCGCGGCACCGTCGGCGTCGAGGGCGGCCTGCCACACCGAACGGCCCTGCTTGCGCTCCTGCTTCTCCAGTTCGTCCAGCGCCGTCACGGCCGTCATCTCACGGTCGGTGAACGCCCAGCCGGTCGAGTACTGCCAGGTGAAGGAGGGGTGGCGACGGCCACCGGCCTTCGCGATCCACGTCAGGAGCCCGTGGGAGAACCCGGCCCCGTCGATCCGGAACAAGATCTTGCGGCGGTAGGCGGCGGGCAGCTGCTCGACCGCGGCGGCGAAGCAGGCGATGTTGTCCTCGGCGCTGTTGCAGCCCGCGTCGCCGGGACGCAGCTCCTGCGCGAGCATCTCCCCGGTGTTGTCACAGAAAGCGATCATGGGGCACAGGCCGTAGACGCCCTTCTTGTACGTCCCGGCCGCGCCCTCCTTCTCCGAGGCGCAGGCCACCGGCGTGGCATCGGAGTCGATCACCGTCCAACCGGTCAGCGCCGCACCGTCCACCACGATCCACGGGAACCCCTGCGGCCGGTTCTCCAGCCAGGACCACACCTGCCGGCGCACCGTCGCCCGGGCCCGGGCGACCCGGCGCACCTGCAGCTCGCCAACCTCGTCCAGGACCCGCCACACCGTGGGCGGCGACGCCACCGCCGGGCCGCCCGCCATCACCTCGCGCTGATGCTCCAGCACCGCGATGTCGCCGATCGCCACCGCCCCCAGCACGATCGCGCAGGCCAGGTCCACCAGCACCCGCCCCCGCTCGTGCCCCGGCCGGAAACCCGGGCGCCGCATCGCCTGCGTCAGCGCCCCTGCCAGCCCCGCCCGCTCGGCCAGCACCTGCAGATGCACCCCACCCGCATGCCCGACCTGCCGCCTCCTGTCAGCCGACATGGCCAGATCGGTCAGACGTCCAGTATTCTTCCCCACGGATTCGGTGCCCCACCTCGCGACGATACGTTTCTAGATAACTCGCATCATTGCAGGTAGGGGCACCGTCTCTGCATCCAGGTGACGCTCAGTCACCACACGCCAAGGGCTCGTGAATCACCGAGGCCCGTACCACGAGGTCTGCACGCTTCAGAATCGCTCCTACACGCAGGCGCTTCTCACACGTGCGCACGGACCGATCTTGGCAGTGCCGACGCGGATGAGGGAGTTCGCAGAGGAGATCCGCGATGCACACGTGGCCCTGGACGGCGAGGTTGTGGTGGACGCGAGCGCCCTTGTCGTAGCCTGCGAGCTCCCTAAGCGGTGGAAGCAACTGCGTGCCGCGTTCACCAGTGTCGCCGTCGATGCCGCCACCAGTTACGAGTGTTTGAATTCCTGTGCCGAGGTTCGACGGGTTCCCGGCCCGATGGCCATGCTCGCATTCGGAGCCCTTCAGCAGAAGCCGCAATACCTCACCATTCCCGACACGGACAGCGCGATTCTCATGACTCGCGCCAATGCCCTGGAGAGGCAGCTCGGTGAAGTTGACTCGTTCGAGACGATCATCACGACACCGACGGAAGTCGATCATCCCTGGCTTACGGTCATCAAGCACTGCATGGAGCGGGGCGCTTCGCTGTGGTGCGACGACGTCGCCCTCCGCGGAATCGCCCGAAACGCTGGCTGCCCAACGTTCGGCACCGTCGCGCTACTTCATGCCCTCGACGAGTCAAACCTGCTCGAGGGCGATATACGCGATGACGTGCTCCAGCTTGCCCGTGCTGGGGTGGCCGACTTCATTCTGGAGCCTGAGGACCTCGTTTACTTGGCCTGTGACCACGGCGGGTACCCCGGTCCGGCCGCAGCGATGCTCCAGCAGCCAGCTCACTGGCGGATACTTCCGCAGGCAATCGAGGCGTTCTTGAGCGTGTTGGATTTGGTCGGCCCACGACCCAACGAGGCAACCGCAGCTTGGATGCACGCAGCCGGCCACGGCTTGATGGCGAACCTTGAGGGTACTCAACTCAGATTCGCGCTCAGAGCCTTCGCTTGCGCTATCGCCGAGCACCAAACGAGCAGCGATACCGAACGCGTACTACTCCTTCAGATCGCTGACGGCCTCGCAGACGCTGAGCAGGAGCGCCGCGAAGTGGTCGCTACTGCCGCGGCGAGCCTCGAAGATCCCCAACCTAGCGCCTAGCTGAATCTCCTCATTCCGAAGCACATAGCCTGCCGCCTGCCCGGGCGCACTCCTTGAAATTCGGACACCACGGTCGAAGACCGCCAAGAAGCCGCCCTTTGCCCCCTGACAACGCGGCGCCAATTCTGCCTAGCATCATTGAGAGGATGTTATTTGCGTCGACCCTCGGCCGGCCAGCTCAAATGCGGCATTTACCGGAATCAATCTTACAGGGCTCGAACCCGTGACCTATGGATTAAAAGTCCACAGCTCCGCCAATTGAGCGACAACCCCTGAGCCCGAATCCACCGGCTGATCATTTCGGGGTTGCTCTCCTGCCCGTGGACGGTCGGCCGCTGGGGGCAACAGGTTGAGGGTGTGCGGTAGCCGCCGTGCGCGGGTCGCGGCCTGTCCGAGGGGTTGTGCGGGGTCGGGAGCGGTTGGTGGCGCTGTCGCCGGTGGCCGTCGGGCCGTCGCGGTGCGGGATCTTGTGGCGGTCAGGCCGCCGGGCGCGGCGGTGGGGAGTGGACGGCCTCGAACAGGGCGGTGAAGGCGTCGCGCCAGGGCCAGTGCTCGGGCAGATGCACCGTCAATTTGGTGCGCGCGGTGCGCGCGAGCCGGGCCGGGACGTGGACCAGGTGGGCGCGCAGGGTCGCTGTGGTGGCCTTGGCGTGGAAGACCGAGGTCAGCGCACCGGCGGCCCGCAGCAGGTTGTGCGACATCGCCCACAGGGTCAGCCACGCGGCGTTGGCCTGGAAGTTCCCGGACGGCAGGTGGGCCAGAGGCCCGGACTTCCCGTCCGCGATCACCTGCTCCACCACGGCGTGCTGCCGGTGGTGCAGTTCCGCCTGCAGCACCGCGAAGGAGCTGTCGGTGAAGACGGGGTGGTAACGCCAGGCGGTGAACAACTCGCCCTGACCCTGGGCCACTTCGGCGTTCAATCGGCGGACCCGGCGCACGATCAGCCGGGCGGTGACGTGCTCGGACTTCCTTCGGCCGGTGAAGGCGGTGTAGGGGATCTCGGCGACCTCGGCGTCGGAGACCATCTCGCCGGTGTCGGGGTCGACGAAGGCGTCCGGGTAGCGGATCGCCGTCCAGGACTCCTGCGGGATGCGGGAGATCGCGCCCGCGATGGAGGGGTTCATGCCGGTGGTCAGGGAGAATCGGGCGCCGGCCCGGCGGCAGGCGGCGACCACGTCGGCGGTGTAGAACTTGCTGTCCGCGCGGACCAGGCGGATCCCGGTGCCGCCGGTCTCCTTCGCTATGGCCAGGGCCTCGCTCACGAAGCTCTCGGCTCCGCGGACGTCGGCGGCCTTGCCGCGGCGCAGGCGGACCGCGCCGATCACGGGCCGGGCGATCGGGGTGGACAGGGTGGCCAGGATCGGGTGCAGGGTGCGCTGGCCCTTGAGGCGGCCGACCTGCGCGCCCTGCTTGGCGTGGCCGTACACGCGGCGGTGGGTGGGGTCGATGTCGATGAACATCAGTGTGTCGGCGCCGGGCAGCAGTGGGGTGCTGCGGGCCAGTCGGGCCAGGAAGTCGCGGTGAACGCGGTGGAGCTGGCGGTTGTGGCCGTGGGTGAAGGAGCGCAGGAAGGTGCCCAGGGTGGAGGGCGCGCGGACCGAGGTGAAGGCGCGGTCCATCGCGCCGTGCCGCAGCCGCGCCGCGTCGTCGATGCTGTCCGCGCCCGCGCACATCGCGCTGATCAGCGACATCACTTTGGCGGCCGGGTTGGCTCCGCCGCTGTTGTCGGCGCCCTCGATGCGGAGCGCGGACGCGCGGCCAGTTGCCGCAGGCCGGCCCGCTCGGCCAGCCGGACCAGCGACAGCAGCCCGGCATCGGCGATCAGGTTCGGCTCGTCGAAGACGGCGGAAACCGCTGTGGCGGCATGGCAGGATTGCATCTCGCGGATGTTCTCTCGTTCTGGCGACTTGGTTCTGTAGGAAGTCCCATCGTCCCAGGTCAGAGGGCATCCGCGTCGTTATGTCCAGGCCTCGGACAGGTCATTCATCGGTGGATTCGGGCTGAGGTCCCATCCGGAGCCTTCAGATCTAGCGATAGCGCCAAGGCCCACATACTGGCTGTTCAGGGGCATGGTCACAACGTACTCGCCCGCGCTGGCAGCAGGCCGGTCCCGCTGGTGCCGGTAGGTCCCAGGGAGTCCATCCGTGGCTCTGGGGGCGGCCCCTGAGGCTGTATTCACCTCGGTCGTGAACAGGATGCGGTTCTGCCGGGACAACCGCTCGGAAACAACGGATACCTCCAGTTTCAGTCCGGCGGGCAGTGCAGTCACCCGCCCCACCCGTTGGGGTCAGCAGCACGGAATCGCGCTCGGCGGCTCCCTGACCGAGGCCCGCAGTCAGCGGTGGCGTCGCCGGTCCCACCTGCAGAGCACGGCTAATACCACACCGGTGGCGATTTTGCACACTCCCCGTGATCGCGAGGGTGGAGACACAAGCACCAACGGCTCCAACGGAAGGTCCCACCCCATGCACGTCCTGGTCGCCTCCAGCGGCAACGCGATGCTCGAAACCGCCCCCACCCGGACCGGTCACCGGGTCAGCCTCCTGGTGCCCACCGATACGACCGAGCAGCGCCGGGAGGACACCCCGCAGGCCGAAGGCGTCTACGGCACCCCCCGGTGGCACGAGCAGGGCGCGTTGTCCCGACTACTCCCCCATCTGCCGACGGAGGCGATCGGCCTCGCTCGGCCCGGCGGTGCCCTGTGACACGTCACCTCCTCAACGACGCCCAGGTCAAACACATCCTCGCATTGGCCACCACCTCAGCAGCGGACGCTGAGGGCTCCCTGCTGCACGGCACCTGGTACAGCACCGAGGAACTGGCGACGCTGCTCAAGGTCGATCCCTCGACGCTGCGCCGCTGGCGCACCTCCCGCCCTGTCCAGGGGCCGCCGTTCGTCCAGTTGGCCCCGCGTCACTACTCCTACAGCGCCGCCGACGTCGAAGCCTGGCTCTCCACTCGACGCGTGGACCCGCAAGGGGCGGCAGCATGACGAAGAACCCTCTCACCGATCTGGTGCCGATCGGCATCGACCTGACCTCGGACATCGAGCACCGGCCCGAACGCCGCCCCGAGACCCGCTACCGGGCTCGCGTGCGCTGGACCGACCCGCAGGAGGGGCGCAAGTCCATATCGGAGTCCATGGCCTCCGAGGACCTGGCCAAGGACTGGATCGCCCGGCTGGAGCGCGCGGCCAAACGCGGCATCGCCCCGACCGTCTTCACCTCGACCCTGGCCGAATACGGCAGCGAGAACTGGGACCTGGCCATGCGCGGCCTGGAACCCAAGACCCTGGACCCCTACCTCTGCGGCTGGCGCCTGCGCATCCTTCCCGCCATGGGCCACCTGCCGGTCAACGCCATCACCCACGGCGTCACCGACCGCGTCCTGGCCCACTGGATCGCCGAGGAGGTCGGCCGCTCCACCGTCAAGAACACCCTGGCCCCCCTGGTCCGCATCATGGAGCAGGCCGTACGCGACGGCATCATCACCTACAACCCCTGCCGGATGAAGGACTGGCAGCGCCTGTACAAGCAGGCCGAGGACGAACTCGACGACCCCCGCAGCCTGGCCCTGCCCGACTGGGAAAGCGTGGAGACGCTCGCCGACGCGCTTGTCGAGCGCTCGCACGACACCTTCGCCGGATGGGGCGACGTGGTGCGCTTCGCCGCCTGCACCGCCGCCCGCATCGGAGAAGTCTCCGGGGTACGCGTCAAGGACATCAACCTGACCGACTGGACCTGGGACCTGTGCCGCCAGACCACCCCCAGCCCCGGCGGCCTGGCTGACAAGAACACCAAGGGCAAACGCCGGCGCACCGTCCCGCTGATCGCCGAGATCCGTCCCCTGGTCCAGGCCCGCATGACCGTCCTCGGATACAACCCCGAAGCGCGACTGTTCCGCGGCCCGCGCGGCGGCCGGATCTCCACCGCCGTCCTGCGCGACGCCACCCACTGGGACGAGGTCGTCGTCAAGCTCGGCTACGAGCACCTGCGCCGCCACGACCTGCGGCACACCGGCCTGACCTGGATGGCCGACGCCGGAGTGCCCATCCACGTGCTGCAGAAGATCGCCGGACACGGCCACATCAACACCACCGAACGCTACCTGCACCCAGACCGGCGCTCCATCCACCTGGCCGGCGACGCCCTCAGCACCCACCTCGGCCAACGCCGCGCAGACGCCGCCCGCCCCTCCCCCAACCCCATCGCATCACCCCGGTCCACACCACCGACTGCGCGTCAAGGCGCAACACCACGCCTGCGCATCGTTCGCTGACCGCCCCCGCATACCCTCCAACACTCGGGAGTCACCTGTGTCTGCCAATCCGCCCGTCCTCTCCAGCACCATTCATGACTTCCTTTGCGAATACCGTGACGAAGACAACCGGGTACTCGCCTTGACCAGCACCCCTGACCGGCCGGAGACGCTGCGGCAGGTCCTCAGCTGCCCCACTCGCGAGTTCGCCGACTACGCTGCAGAACTCCTGCGCGCTGCACTTCACCGGAGGCCCTACCTGCTGGCCGAAGCCCAGGTCAACGCTCTCAGCCTCCAACTGTCTGCCACACAGGAGGCGGACCTGCATCAGGGCCTGCTGTACGCCGCACTAGGGGCCTGGCCCTGCCGGAGCGAATCCCCGGCCGTCACCCGGGAGAACGACTCCAGCGGTGCAGGGGGGTGCGGGACGGTGCACAGCGCACATGTGCAGGGTCTGCGGCTGCACGAACTGCCTGGCTCGGTGGTCCGCATGGCCCGTCTGACCGAGTATCACGTCCGTAGCCCAGCTCTCGTCCTGGCTGCCGCCGACGCGAAAGGGTGGACAGCAGTGGTGCCAGGGGAGCGTTTCGAGCACGACCCCGAAGACCTGGCTGGCGCCATCGAATACCTGGTCAACGACGGCAGCTTCATCGCGGGCACGGACCTCATCGCCGACGAGGTCATCTGCACTGCGCTCAACCAGGCGGAAGCCGATGAAGTGGCTTCCTGGAGCCGTATCCCCGTCATCGCCGACTTTGGCAGCGGCTGGCAGCATGAGTCGGTCCCTCCGCTCGATGTCGCCTGCTGCGGGAACTCTCTTCCAGACTTCGCACGCCTCTTCCCTATCCCCTCGCGACCCGAAGACCTCGCCGCAACCGCCTGGCGGCTAACGCCCCGCACTGCCGCCGTGCTGTACGCAGGACTCCAGCGGCTCTCCGACGAAGCGCTGGACGACGCAGAGTTCCTCGGTGACACCGCCATCACGAAGGAGGACGTGGTCTCTGGGCAGATATTCGCCAGGCTGCCCGAAGACACCTGGAAGAACACGAAGCAGTGGCGTATCGACTTCGCCCGATGCCTCGACAAGCTCGCCGAGGAACTCGCCGATGGGACAGTGCCTGACTCCGCCGACACCTCAGACGAAGCATGGGCGCTACTGCTGACCTTGCACGACGCACCGGCTTCACTGCATCAGCTAGAGGGCCTTGAGCACTTCGAACGTCTCCCCCGACACCGGTGCGACCACACCTGGCACGACGGCTACGCGTACGGGGATCGCGACTGACTGGCGCGCGAATCCCCATCGGACGGGTCTCCGCTGCGAGCAGTCAACGGCCGTAGGGCTTCCTGGGCTGCTTCGCCAGCGCGAGGTCTCAACTGCCCGGATAGAGCAGGTCATGCGCTCCGGCCTGCTGGTGGCGGATCGAGCTCCGCCACCTGGGGCGGCGGGAGTGGTGCGGGGTTATGCCGAACAAGGGGCAGTCGGGCGAATCGGCGGCGGACGAACCTGTCCACCTTCATCAGCCGCGACCAGCGGGCCCAGTACGGGCCGTTACGCAGCTCGGCGTAGCGGACTACCGCCTCGGGGGTCGCGGTGCGCACCCACAGCGGGCGTCCGACGATGATTCGCTGTGCTTCGGCCAGTTCTCCGTCCTGGGAGGTCCAATTCCAACGGCTGGGCGTGAGGATTACGTCGGTGTAGACCTCTGCCATGAGTTCGCAGTCTTCGGCGTGGCCGACGGTGAAGCCACGGGTCTCAGGTCTCCCGGCCTGGGTGGCGCGGCTGGTGCCGTGCTCAAGGGCGATCTTCAATGCCTCGACAGAGCGGGACTCGCTGTCGTCCCACTGGGAGGTGTTCCTCTGGCCATGGCTGTTCAGGAGCTCCTCAATGGCGTACCAGGCGGAGGAGAACCAGCCGTCGACGAAATGGTCGAGCTTTCCGTACCCGCGGACGTTGTCCATGCTCCCGAATAGGCACAGGTCCACTCGCTGCCCAGTGTCACTGTGGGTCTTCAGGTGGACAAGCGCGCCCTTGTTGTGCGCGTAGCTCCCATGAAACTCCGCGAAGTTTACCCGCCCAACAGCCTTCACGAAGGCGGCTGGCGGCGGCCTGTCGAGGACCTTCAGTGCGTCGGCCCCGATCTTCTTCTCGATCCGACGAGTCTCTTCGAGTAGATCGCGGGTCCGGCGGTCTGAGTTGCCGACAACAGCCTGGGCTATGCCTGGGACCGACACCGACACCTGGCGCTTCAGTCGCGCCTCCAGTTCGACGCCGTTGTCCTCGGCGAACTGCCGCACGGCGCGCTCGGACCAGTAGAGAAACCGCCCGAGAGAGTTGCTTGTGCCCAAGGTGCTCTGCCTTCCGAGAAGAACTGCAACCGCTCCGCTCATCGTCGCGGTGCCGACGCCCATGGCCCGGGCCGACACGTCGCGTCAGTCATCACACCAGTCAAGCACCAGTGGAAACCAGGCACATCCACAATCACGCCGTAGACGGGCGGTCGAGCGCGGTCCTGAACTGCTCGGACAGGGCCCCAGATGCGGACGGTCCGGCGAAGGCGGCCAGGCCCAGCCGACCTGTGGTCAGGAACACCCGTGCGCCCAGCCCCGGCAGCAGCTCGGCGGCCTGCTCCAGCGACCCGGCCGGGTGCCAGCGGTCACCGTCGACCGGGGTCCAGTCAGGCCGGCGCAGTGCCAGCAGCGGCACCCCGGCCGCCGCCGCGGCCTGCGCCGCGTTGGCGCTGATCCGGGCCGCGAACGGGTGGGTGGCGTCGACCAGGGCCGCGATCCGCTGCTCCCGCAGCCAGGACGCAAGCCCTTCCGCCCCGTCGAAGCCGCCGACCCGCAGCTCGGCGGCGGCGGGCCGCAGCGGTTCGGCCACCCGTCCGGCCAGCGCGACGGTCACCAGCATGCCCGGCTCCCCGGCCAGTTCGCCGGCCAGCTGCCGGGCCTCGGCGGTCCCGCCGAGCAGCAGCACCCGCAGCGGGCCCGCGGCCGTCAACGCCCGGAGCCGGTCAGGTACCGGGGCAGCCAGCGCAGCTGGGCGACCTACTGCTGTTCGCCGCCGCTCTCATGGCCGTTGAAGTCGTAGACCTTGATGCCGCGGTCCTGGTGGCCGTAGGCGTTGAAGGCGGCGAAGACGGCGGAGTCAGCCCCGTGACGGCCCGGCCTCGGGCACCCTGCCTGGAAACCTCGTGCCACTGCTGGGAGGTCAGGGCAGTAGTAGATGGCGCACCACCGAGCACCGCTTCCGCCCCTACCGCCGCAGGCTGTGGCGCTGCCAGAACAGAAGCGGTAAAACCGTCGCGCGTGCCAGTAGTTCCCCGTAGGCTTCGTTCCATGGCACAGCGGCAATTGAATTGCATCTTCTGTGGCGTTTCTTCTGCCGAAGTGGAGATGACGAAAGAAGACGTCATCTCCAAGTGGCTTGACGATGTTCTTACCGAAGAAGTCGTTGGCGCCAGTATTACAGCTGAGCGTACGGTCGTAGGACCCGGCGCGGCGGAGATTTTCAGCCGGTCGCGAGCTTACAAGCTGTCGCTAATAAAGATCGCTGCCGTATGCAGGCCGTGCAACAACATATGGATGGGCGCCTACGACGGAAAAGTGAAGCATTGGCTGGCGCCCATGATTCTGGGCAACAGTGCCTCTCTGAGCACCGAGCAACAAATGGTCATTGCCACTTGGGCGACGCTCAAGGTGATGGTTTTGGAGTTTCAGACGCGACATCGCGTGTTCACTCAGGCGCAGCGTGAGTTCCTAATGCGCCAGGCAGGACCACCGACGAGTGTTCAGGTGCGCGTCGCGGCGATGGAATCCACTGGAATGCCCGTGCAGGTTCGGCATCGGCTGTACGCCCGCGAGGACAGAGTTGCGAATCCGCAGCAGGAGGATCTTTCTATATGCGCGACTCTTGTCTTCGGCTGCTTCGTCGTTCAGGTCTTCGGCGGATCGTTCACCGGGGATTCGGTACTGCGGAGGATGCCCGCCAACGGGCCGGGCTACCTGCAGATTTGGCCTCCTCATTTGGGTAGCGTATTTTGGCCGCCCCGCGTGGTATTGAAGGACTCCGATATCGACGCCTTCGGTAATCCGCTCGGCGCATGACCCTCTCGGGCAGCTTTTCGCGGCTCGATGGCCGTAGGTTCCCGGCTCGGCTCCAGGCACGACGCTTGCACCAGATTTCGGGGACTTTGCTCGCGCTCTCTTCAACGGGGCTCTGGCAGACCGGGAAGGGCGAGTGGAATCGGTGTCAGCACGTCGGAGTCGTCGGTTCGAAGTTCTGGCTTGTAGAGGCGGAAGCATTGCTCCCCGATCGGGACCAGAGACAGAGCCTCGCCGGAAGCTGTGCCCGAGTCCAAGGCCTGGAGGACTGCTTCTCGGTTCTGCGCGCTGACCTGGGTGTGGAACATACTGATCTGGCCAAGGGGCAGGCTGTGGCCGGCGAATTCGAGTTCGTAGGCGCTGTGGACTACCCGCAGGCCCTGGGGGCCGGGTGCGAGCATGCCGCGGAGCCCTGGGCCGTCGGTGCCGTTGAGGGTCATCGTAATGATCCGCACCGAGGGATCGATGACGCACGCTCCCTCGATGAGCAGGCGTGCGATCCGCAGGTCGATCCGTTCCTGGGCGGTGGTGCGGGATGGGACGGGAAAGTACTGCCCGCAGTAGTCCTGGAGCCGTGCCAGGTCCTTGACCATCTCGTGAAGGCGAGCAACCAGCTCGGCTTCGTCTGTCGGCCTCGGCGGATAGGTGCGTGCGCCGAGGAACCGGTCCCCGTCGAAGTGGATCTCGAAGCGGCCCGGGGTGTGGAGGTGCCCATCGAGACCGAAGGCCAGCAGTGCCGCAGTGGTATCGGCGCCGGCGATGTCGGTGGAGACCTCGAGGTCCACCGGTGCGGTGTCGTTGGAGGGCAGCATGACCTGTACGACGACCAGGCCGAACAGGCGCAGGACCAGTGAGCGCCCCTGGGGCCCGGCACCGTGGTGCTCGACCACCGCCTGGTAGGAGACCCGGCGGTCCCCGCCCTCGTCGAAGAAGACCAGCTCGCCCTTGATGTCCACAGGCTCGCAGCGCACCGGTACCCAGGACACCTCCACGTGCTGGTCCGTGCGCGCGAGCCAGGCCGGCCCCTCGATGCTGAGGCTCTCTACCACCTCCGGGGGCAGGGTGAGGGGTTCGGGGAGCCCGTAGCCGATGGACCTGATGAAGGCCGTCCGCAGATGCGTGTCGTCAGGGCGCCAATGCCCATCGAGGCGGATGGTGATCGGGCTGACCTCGTAAGCGCGGGGGTGCTTGGGATACACGGTGCTGACGAGTTCGCCGTCATACCAGGTGAAGCCCGGCGCCCAGTGGGGGTCCAGCTGCTCACCCATCTGCCCCAGGGCCTGGATACGCTCAGGCAGGTGCTGGGGATCCAGGAGGAATGCCTTCTCCTGGTTGTAGTCCCGCGCAGCTTGGCGCAGCTCCTTGCGCGTGAAGTAGGCAGCCAGGTCAGGATGCGCGGCAAGGCGACTGTCCAGGGCCGCAACGCCCAGAACGCTGATCTTCACTGACCGGCCGGCACCCAGATCCCGGACGAACGCGTCCTCGGAAGCGGTGAGGTTGCAGGGCACCACCAGCGTCCACTCATAGGGGTCGTGCTCCATCGCCCGCTTGAACGAATTCTCGACCGAGCGCCGGCGGCCCCGTGCCGAGGTAGGGAAACCGTCGGGGTAGTACTTCAATTGGAAGATGCGCAGGCGGCCGCCCTGGACGACGTCGATGTCGATTCCGCCGTCACCCCCGCGTCCGTCCAAGGCCCGTACGGTGGCCGTGGCGTCGTACATCCGGTGGACCAAAGCCTCCACCACGCGGTTGAACCGAGGCTGCTTGATACGCGCCCACTTGATCGCCACACCACACCCCACGTCGTCATCACAGACCGTCAGACATGGTCCCACCCGGCACTGACACCCTGCCGTCCAACCAGCGGGCCGTCCGCGCCAACGCCTGCCACCACTCCGGCAGAGGTGACAGCCGCTGGCTTCCGGACACCGGCTTGGGCCAGCGCACCCTGCACGCCCTGGCCCAGGCCTACGCCACTCATCCCCACTGGCAGGAGCAACGGCTCCGCTGACCGGGCAGTACTGCCTCAGCCAGTCCGGGCCGGAGGCGATACCGGCATGGGGCGCGGAAAGTTCGCCTGGGTCAGCACTGTCTATCCACCGCTGTGCGAAAGCTGCAGTCGCCGCGGCCGTACGCGTCTCCTCCAGCGTGCACCGCGCCCCAGCACCCTGGTGGAGATGCGGCTCAGCGGTCCTCGACGATGAAGCGCGCCCGCGCGTGCAACTCGTCGAACGTGATGATCTCGACGTCCTGGATGGACGTCCGGTACAGCTCGAAGGAGCTCATCTTCTCCGGGTTCACGTCGCCGTTGTGGGTGAACTCGCGCAGGCTCCCGATCACCACCACCTGCCGGGGCCGAGCGGTGGACAGCTCGATGCCGGTCGGGGTGCCGTCTTCCTCGTAGATCCGGGCAAGGAACTTGCGGGAGATGAGCTGCTGGGCCTTGCTGGCGGTCTTCTGCACCTGCGCCACCCCGCCGCCCAGTTCTTTCGATGCCTGGTAGACGCCCGAACGGTACGGGGTCCTGGCGAGCAGCTCCGTCTCGTGGGTCTTGATCTCGCAGAACAGCATGCTGCTGATCAGGCCCTTGGACCGCATGATCGCGTCGATACGCTTCCCGGCCCCACCGAAGAGGTCGGCACCGGTGGTGATGCGTTCCAGCTTCCCGTCGTCGATGGACTCGCAGGCGATGAGGTTGAGGCCGTAGCCGAAGATCCACTGGTTCGCCTCGAAGAAGGCCTGCCAGACCGCCTCCGCTCCGCGGGTCGACGACCGGTTCTCCTCCTGCTCGAAGTAGCCCGGATCGGTCAGCAGCCGCTCGAACCTCTGGAGCTGCTCTCTGCGGTTGCTGATCAACCGGATGTCGGCCTCGGTGAGTCCACCGCCGATCGCGGTCCTGACCGCGCCGAGCACCATCGTCCGATCCTGGCCGGTCAGCAGCTGGGCCAGCTGGGCCTCGTCACCGGCCACCAGCTGGAGGGAGTCGCCGGGCGTGCGCAGGCCGGCGCAGCCCTGGAGGAAGTTGATGACCTTCCAGAAGTTCTCGTGGACGTCCCCGGTGTCGACGAGCGCCTTGACGGTCCGGGTGGCCCCGGTGTCGGGAAGCATCTGTGCGACGGGGGTCTCCCCGGCCTTCTTCTTGTCCTTCTTCCAGAGCTTGATCCTGGGGGTGAAGGTGTCGCCCTTCTTGATGATGGTGACGTTGCACAGGGTCGCGACCTGGGGTCGGTCGTCGAGGACGAAGTCGGTGATCATGCGACGTGTGCGGGCGTCGTAGAGGTAGTGGAACCCGCCGCCGTCCTGCGGGCCGCGGATCTCCAGATCGGCGAAGTCTGCGCGCGTGACGTCGAACTCGGTGGTGGTGAAGGGGAGGCGGAATCCGCGAACGATGGGGGTGGCGGGAGCCAGAGCCTGGTCGTGCCAGTCCGGCGGGATGTTGGGCAGCGGCCGGGTGTCGCCTTCGACCACGAGGGTTTGGACGTCGATGCGTCCGAGCGGTCCAAGCACGCTCTCCAGCGTCCGCCAGATCACCTCCTGCACTTGCGGGGTACAGGTGGGCAGGAGCTCGCGCTCCACAGTCAGGACCGCCTCGTAGGTGCTCTTGGTCCATCCGTCGCCTGGGATGGGGTGGAAATAGCCGTCGTCGTCGCGGCGCAGGGTCAGGACCGCGGTGCGCAGCAGGTCGCGTGCGGATTCCTCGCCGCCGCAGTCCAGGAGGCTGTAGGTCTGGCCAAGGACCAGGTCGAGCTTGCCCGCATCCTCGTCCTCCAGGGGAAGCGGTATCAGCGGGCCCGTCGGCGCGACACGGACCGGAGAGTAGAGAGGGCGCCCGGAGAGGAACTGATAGGGGCGCAGGCTCCATCCGTCCGGTGCCAGAAGCCGGTTCAACTCCCCGACGTGCTCCGTAGCCTCCTCGACGTCGGCTGCCACCTCGGGATGGACCAGCCGTGCCAGGAAGGCGAGCAGCGTCTCGTCCGGCCCGCTGGCGAGCTCGAACGGGTCGTACTTGAAGACCCAGTCGTTGGGCCAGTCGTCATTGTTGAACCGGTGCTGGTGGATGTCGTCGCGACAGGTCGCGAAGCGGATGTCCGTGGAGGGCAGACGGTCAAGGTCGTACAGGCCCTCCAGGAAAGCGACCTCGTCCAGTTTCCCCCACCAGGGGACCGATATCCCGCGCAGGTACTTGAAGAGGTCGTACCGCGTCACCGCGGTGATCGCTTGCTGCGCGTGTGCCGGGACGGGGTCGCTGGGCGTCATACATCCAGGATGGACGGCGGGGCCGTTACGTGTCGGACGATCGGGACTGTTCCTCCCGGACGGTGCGTCAGGCGGCGAAGCGCAGGGTGGTGGCGGGGCGGTGAGGGATGTGTTGGGCGTCGGCGCGGTCCAGGGGGCGCCAGCGAGGGCTGCGACGGTGTCGTGGGCGGCGTATTTGAGGAGGTGGCCGTAGAGGTTGAGGGTGGTGGCCAGGGTGGAGTGGCGCAGGGTCTTGGAGACCAGGGCGATCGGCATACCCTCGCTGATCATGATGGTGGCCGCCGTGTGCGGCAGGTCGTGCATCCCGATTTTCGGCAGGCCGATCTCCTCGGTGAGATTCGGACACTCGTTGTCAGGGCGCTCATCTAGTGCGTTGACCGGGTGACTTCGCCGGGTCGGTGGGGTGTGGGACGGTGGGGGCGTTGGGCTTGTCCGTTCCGGCTTCGCGGAGGCGTGGTGGCAGAGCCAGTCAGGGTCCGTCGGTTATCCGACCAGGAGGGCCAGAAGCTGCAGCAGATCGTGCGGCGCGGAACCATGAACACGGTCCGCTACCGCAGGGCGATGATGCTGCTGGCCTCGGCGGGCGGGAACCGGGTCCCGGTCATCGCCCAACTGGTGGCCGCTGACGAGGACACGGTGCGCGACGTCATCCACCGGTTCAACGAGATCGGCCTGGCCTGCTTGGACCCTCAGTGGGCGGGAGGCCGTCCCCGCCAGCTCAGCCGTGACGACGAGGACTTCGTCGTCACGACGGCCACCACCCGACCGACCCGACTGGGCCAGCCCTTCACCCGCTAGTCCCTGCGAAAACTAGCCGCCTACCTCCCCACAGTCCCGGGCCGGACAATCGGCCTGGGACGCGAGGGCCTACGATGCCTGCTGGCCCGACGTGGCGTCACCTTCCAGCGCACCAGCACCTGGAAGGAGTCCACCGACCCGCACTACGACACCAAGCTCGACCGCATCGAGTACCTTCTGGAGCACGCACCGCAGCGCGTCTTCGCGTTCGACGAGTTCGGACCGCTCGGCATCCGCCCCACCGCCGGGTCCAGCTGGGCGCTGTCCGGTCACCCTGACAGACTGCCGGCCACCTACCACCGCACCCACGGAGTGACCTACTTCCACGGTTGCTACTCGGTGGGCACCGACACCCTGTGGGGCGTCAACCGCCGCCGTAAGAGTGCCGCGAACTCCCTGGCCGCGCTCAAGTCGATCCGCGCCGCGCGCCCCGACGGCGAACCTATACACGTGATCATGGACAATCTGTCCGCCCACAAAGGCACCAGAATCCGCACCTGGGCGAAGAGGCACCAGGTCGAGCTGTGCTTCACCCCGACCAACGCCTCCTGGGCCGACCCGATCGAAGCCCACTTCGGACCCCTGCGGCAGTTCACCCTGGCCAACTCCCACCACCCCAACCCACACCGTCCAGACCCGGGCACTGCACGCCTACCTGCGCTGGCGTAACACCCACGCCCGCCACCCCGACGTCCTGGCCGCTCAACACCGCGAACGCGCCCGCATCCGCAGCGAGAAGGGCATCCGCTGGGGCGGACGCCCCCTCCTCGCCGTCGCATAGCCCACCGACCCGGCGAAGTCACCCGGTCAACGCACTAGCCTTGTCCCATCGGCCAGCGACAGCGGATGCGGGAGCGAAGTGGCGCAAGAGCAGTCCTTCAACGAACCGACCCAGGCAGGGCGCACATGGTGGGCCATCCGCCCCTGGGAGGGAAGCCAGCATCGGGCCTTTGAGGAGCTGTGCTTTCAACTGCGCGACGAAGCACCACCGGGATGGCAGACCATCAAGACCGCCGCTCCCGACGGAGGAGTCGAGTGGTACGACCTGGCTCCCGACGGGACCGCCCACGGCTTCCAGGTGAAGTTCGTCGCTGACGTAGACGCGCTCCGTCCCCTGGCCCGTGAGAGCGCCGAGACGGTGGGATCGAACCGTGCCAGCCGCAACATCGTCAAGCTGACCTTCCTGGTTCCGTTCGACCTACCGGATCCAACGCCGATCACCCCGAAGGGACGGACTCGGGTAGGGGCACGCGACCGCTGGAACACGGAGGTCACCCGGTGGAAGAAGGACCTGCCCGGGCTGGACGACATGACGATCGAGTTCGTCGGCGGAGGAGAACTGCTTGAGCGTCTGAATCGGCCGGGCAACGAGGGCCGACGCTGGTTCTTCTTCGAGCAGCGTGCTCTTGGCCCGGACTGGTTCCGAGAGCAAATGACCGCCTCGGAACGTGCGGCGGAATCGCGTTACACGCCCTTGAACCACGTGCCGCTGCCCCTGAGCAGGATCATCGACGCATGTGCGCTGCCCCCTGAATACCGCGAACGCCTCGCCAGACGCTCGAGGGACCTGCACAAGGCTGTCGCCCGAGTCACCCAGGAGTGGGAGCTCCTGCTCACGGCCCTGCACGAGCAGCCGATCGTCGCGCAAGCGCGTTCGACCATCGACCCGCTGTTGGCGCAGGCGAAGGTCGCAGCCGACACCCTGCTGCGGGAACTGCCCGGGCCTGGCCCCCGCAAGGGCCTGCCCGCCTCCGACGGCTACGACCTCGTCAACGACATCAAGGCCGTACTCGAAAAGGTCACCGCCCGAATCAAGGACACTGCGCGACTGCTGGAAGCGTCCGAATTGACCCAGCAGCTGCCCGAGAGCCGTGCGGTCCAGCTCAGCAACCGGGTAGGTGGCCTGGCCGAGGATCACGGCTCTGTGGATCGGGCCATTCGCGCGGCCGAAGGCCTTGGGGACGAACTGGGCAGCGATTCGGCGCAGGCCGCAGAAAGTCGGGCCTGGCTGCTCTTGGGAGAAGCCGGTCAGGGGAAGACCCACCTGCTCGTGGACGCTGCCCGGCGCGCGGTCGACGGCAACCGGCCGGCGCTGGTCCTGTTCGGACAGGAACTGCAGGGGCACGACGTTCTGACCCAGCTCGGCCGCCACTGCGGCTTGGGCGACATGGCGCACCGTGACCTGCTTCAGGCCATGAACGCGGTCGGAGAGGCCAGCGATTGTCGCTTCCTGCTCATCATCGACGCTCTGAACGACGCCGACGACCCCAGCGGCTGGAAGACCGAGCTACCACGTCTCCAAGGACTCCTGGAGGCCTACCCGCACATCGCGCTCGTCGTCTCCTGCCGGACCACCCTGAAAGACCTCGTACTGCCTGAGCACTTCGAAGGCCCGCAGAGTTCCCACCCGGGCTTCAAGGGCCGCGAGATGGAAGCCCTTGAGTCCTATCTGAGAGACCTCCCCTCAGCCCTGCCCCAAGTCCCGATGCTCGCACCCGCGTTCACCAACCCCTTGTTCGTCAAGCTCTACGTGGACAGCTTGCGCGAGGCAGTACGTCAACACTACGGAGAGGGAAGCGTCCAGGTCCTTCGCGACCGCAGCGCCGTGTTCGACGCCTTCGTGGACATGCGCTCGCGCCAGATCTGCCAGAAACTGCGCTTGGACCCGGCCGACCAGCCGGTCCACCAGGCACTGGAGACGCTGGCAGCGCACATGGCCCAGGACGGAATGTCCGTCCTGTCCCGAACGCAGGCCCGCGCGGTGGTCGACGCCTTCGCACCCCACCGCACAGAATGGCCCGACACCATGCTGGGCCAGCTCCTGGCCCACGGGCTTCTGTCCAACGAGCGCGCCTTCGCGCTCCCGGGCCAGATCGCGATCGGCTTCCCCTACCAGGCGTTCGGCGACGACCGCGTCGTGCACGCCGTCCTGAACCTGCACCGCGACGAGCTCGGCAACCTCGGTTCCAGCGAGACCCTGGCTGCCGGGTCCCCTCTGCGCGCATGGCTGGAGGACGCTCCCGGGAACCAGTTGGAAGCGGCAACTGTGCTGCTACCCGAGACCACCGGACGCGAGCTGGCCGACCTGTTGACCCACCCATCCTCACAGGACGACACCGATGCCTCACCGGAGGGGCGCCGGCAACGTGCCATGGCCAGCAGTCTGGTCACCACTCTGCCGCTGCGCAGCGCGGCAAGCGTTACGAAAAGGACCGTGGCACTTCTGAGGGAGGCCGGCCAAGCCTACGGACTGAGTGAAAGGCTGCTGGAGGCGATCATCGCGGTCACCGCCGAACCCGGGCACTGCTTGAACGCGGATCACCTCCATGGCCATCTCATCCGCCGCACTCGGCCGGACCGGGACGCCTCATGGGGCCGGCAGACCTACTACGCGCTTACTCACCCCACAGCCCTGCACCGGCTGCTTCGCTGGGCAGAGCAGTACCCGCTGCCCGCGCACCTGCGCCTAGACGAAAGCCCAACGCCCGGCCGCACTCTCCAGCCGCGAGCCCGAACCCGGGACAACATCCCGCCGAGCAGGCCACGTCCGGCTGATGACGAGGTTGTGCGCCTGGCGGCGACGACCCTGACCTGGACTCTGACGTCCCCGAACCGCTTCCTTCGCGATCGAGCCACCAAAGCCCTCGTACAGCTCCTGCTCGGTCACCCCAAGACACTGCTCGACATCGCCGAACGATTCCTTCGCCAGGACGCGGCCAAGGTCGATGACCCCTACCTGTTCGAACGCCTGATCCTGGTCGGATACGGGGTCTTCGCCCGCACCGGCAGCGCACCGGACGAGCTGCGCCAGTTTGCAGAACTGCTGCTTGATCGCGTCTACGGGGATCCGGGCGGTCCCGTGCACGCTTCGCGGAACGTGCTGGTGTGCCACGCCGCCACCCGGACCATCAGCTTGGCATCCAGCACCGCAGTGATCACCCACGAGCAGGCTTCCGTCGCGGCACACCCCCACGCATGCCCGCCCGTAGGACCAGCCCCGACCGAGGACCAGATCAAGGAACGCTACCCGCGCAACCCAGAATCCCCCCGACAGTCCTGGGGATCGATCCTGTCCTCGCTTTCAGCCTTCGGAGACTTCGCCCGCTACCAAGTGGAGCCTGCGGTAGGCAACTTCAGCAAGCTACCGCTGACCGCCCTGCGGCCCCGGCCCCGCCGAGAACGCCGCAGCGATCCGCCCCGCTTGTCCACCGACGGAATTCCCGCCTTCATCGCCAGCCTGCCCGCTGACGTCCGAACCGCACTGGGGACACCGGAGGCCGTCCAGGCCCTCCTTGACCAGAGCGGCACCGCCCACCAAATCCTCGATAACACACAGCTCGCCCACCTCCAAGGCTGCCAGGTACAGCCCACCGAGGACGAAGTCCTCGCCGACTCACCCATCGACACCGACTGGGCCACACGGTGGATCGCGGCACGTGTCGACGACCTGGGGTGGTCACCGGACCTGTTCGGTGAGTTCGACCAATTCCGCGGCGCACCCTCCTCGGCTCGCCAGGACCACAAGGCCGAGCGCTTCGGCAAAAAGTACCAATGGCTCGCCCTGCACGAACTGGTTGAGCGACTGGCCAACCATCACCACGTGCGGGAGATCTACGACGACGACGCACCGGTCTTCCAGGGCCCCGACCCGGGGCTACTCGACATCGATCCGACGTTGCCGCCAGCCCGGCACCTCCTGGACGAGGATGACGAGGCCCTGGAAGAGCGCGTCGATCAATCGACCTTCCCCGCCGATCCGGCCGACTTCCGGGCACCCGCTACTCCCTGGCTGCCAGGGCCCGACGACGAACTGGACAAGTGGATCTCAAGCAAGGAGAACCTGCCGGACCTCTCCGACCTCGCCGTGCGAACTGACGAGGCCGGGAGACGTTGGGCTGTGCTCTACGAGTACGTGCGCGACAGCTGGGCCGGCCAGGGCTGGGACATGAGCGAGGGGCAGGCAGAGCAGTGGCACCTCATCCACAGCTGGATTGTTGCGAAGGCTCAACGCCCCGCCCTCCTAAGGTTCCTGAAGACTCGCTCGCTCATGGGGCGCTGGATGCCGGCTCCTCGCGAGCACCACGGCGTCTACCTCGCACAAATCCCGCTCCTGCCCACCCTCGATCTTGATGCAGGCGACGACGAATGGCACGTCCGTGCACGGGGATCCGAGGTTGAAGAGCCCCAGCAGGCTCACGACACACCACAGGAGCCAAGCTCGACACGGCTCCCCGACATCCCACTCCTGCAGGACGTCTACGGGTACTCGGGGATCGAAACAGACGACAGCGACGGCGGCGTAGCCGCCTGGCGCGAGCGGCAGACGGCAGCCCGCGATGCGCGGCTGCATCGACTTGCCAGGCAGTGGCAAGCGGGTCCGACCACCGAGGAGCGCTCGCCGTGGCTCCCGAGCCCCATTGCTGGGGAGGGGCCGGACATGGCGCTAGGTCCGCGGGGAAAGCCTGTCAGTGCATGGCCGGTGACCCAGGACTACACCTGGTCCAGCGCGGGCCGTGACTGCTCCATCGACAGCCCGGTCCACGTCAGCATGCTCAGCGGATGGCTGCTGCAGTCCGCCAACCTCCGTCAGCACCCGAGCAAACCCCTCTGGTACGACGCCGACGGAGTGCTGCAGGTCCAGCACCACAACCACGGCCGTCCCACGGGCCAGGGAAGCAGCCTGCTCGCAGCCGAGGACTGGGTCCTTGCCCACCTCGACACCCTTGACCTCCGCCTAGTCCAGGGAATCCTCGGCGAACGCCAGCCCGTCACCGCCGAATCGCGGGTCTGGCAGGAGTTCAGCCAATCGGTCGGGCTGGAGCCCGACGGCCGCATGATCGTGCAGCCAAGGATCCACCACGTAAGAAGAAGCCGGCGCTGAATAAGTAGGTTCTGGCTGCTATGCAGTCCTGGCCACTTGGCCGTGGCGTAGTTCGAGGCTGACCGAGTGCTGCACGACCAGCAGGTGCACCTGGGCGAGCTGGGAGTTTTGGCAGAGGTGGCGGGACGCACTGGTGGTCCGCTGCGACTCGTAGGGCTACCACTGCCCGCTCGGCTCGCTGTTCCTACAGGTGGGGGTAGACCGCCCCGGAGTGCGGGCGGTCTACAGCTGATGTGCCAGGGGTAGAGGAACCTGGGGCCTTCAACCTCATATATTCAGGAGAGAATGCGAGCTGACGCACCGACAGCAGAAGGGTGCCTCCCACCTGCGATGATCTGATTGCTGAGATCAAGAACGCCGCAGAGAAGAGACACCCAACAGGTGCAGAGTACCCAATGGGATCACCGGCTCGCCGTGCGGGCCGACGGGAAGAACCTGGTCGGGCAGGCGGGCATCGTGCTGCTGCGCAAGGTCGCCGACCGGCTCGGCCTGGCCCGCGCGCTGGCCGCCGTACTCCCCGCAGGCAGCGGGCCGGGCTGGTGGCTTCGCATGTGAGACCTGACTCCAGATGTACGTCAGTTCTGACTCCGCCAGGCGATCTTGAAGGTGCGTTCTGTAGGTGAGTTCTGACTCCAGGCGGCTGTGGTGGAACCTTCCTCCGCGCCGTGATGGTGGCAGGCTTCCGTCCCGCGTCATGATCGTTCGACCACAGGCTCCGCCTGCGGGCGCTCCCCCTTGACGGCCCTGCGCTCCCGACGCTGCCGCGAAGTGACAAGTAACTCTTCGTAACTATTCTGGCAGCTCATTGTCCCGGTTCACCACGGGACAGACGGCGAGCCATCGGGGTCCAGCCCGTACGGCCACATCCGCTTCAGTCTCCGAACAAATGGACGGTAGTCGTGGTTCATCTGACCGCCCCGATCAGCGAGCTGCTGCAGAATCACTTCCATTCCATTCCGGTCCCCTTCCTCCTCCCGCATCATGGCCAGCCGGTGCAGGGCGGTGGTGTTGCCGGCGTCGGCGGCGCGTTGCAGGAGGTCCGCGGCTCCCTGCCGGTCCCCTGCCTCCTCCCGCATCATGGCCAGCCGGTACAGGGCGGTGGTGTTGCCGGCGTCGGCGGCGCGTTGGGCCAGGTCCGCGGCTCCCTGCCGGTCCCCTGCCTCCTCCCGCATCACGGCCAGCCGGTACAGGGCGAAGGTGTTGCCGGCGTCGGCGGCGCGTTGCAGGAGGTCCGCGGCTCCCTGCCGGTCCCCTGCCTCCTCCCGCATCATGGCCAGCCGGTACAGGGCGGTGGTGTTGCCGGCGTCGGCGGCGCGTTGGGCCAGGTCCGCGGCTCCCTGCCGGTCCCCTGCCTCCTCCCGCATCTCGACCAGCCGGTACAGGGCGGTGGTGTCGCCGGCGTCGGCGGCGCGTTGCAGGAGGTCCGCGGCTCCCTGCCGGTCCCCTGCCTCCTCCCGCATCATGGCCAGCCGGTACAGGGCGGTGGTGTTGCCGGCGTCGGCGGCGCGTTGGGCCAGGTCCGCGGCTCCCTGCCGGTCCCCTGCCTCCTCCCGCATCTCGACCAGCCGGTTCAGGGCGGTGGTGTCGCCGGCGTCGGCGGCGCGTTGCAGGAGGTCCGCGGCTCCCTGCCGGTCCCCTGCCTCCTCCCGCATCGCGGCCAGCCGGTTCAGGGCGGTGGTGTCGCCGGCGTCGGCGGCGTGCCAGAAGGAGGCGGGCGGGCAGAGGCGCCGGCGGTGGGTGCGGCCGTGCTGTTCGAGGAAGTCTCCCAGCTGCAGCACCGCCGGGCCCGGCCCGGGGGCTTCCCGGGGGGCCGGTGGCGGCCCCGGGGGGCGCCGTGCGGGACGCGGGTTGACGCGCGTCAGGGGCGCCTGCTTGCCGTGGACTGGCCGGGCGAGGTCGGCGTAGGCGATCTCGGCCCAGTCGTCGGTCAGCTGGGCGAAGTCGTGGTCGGTCAGGTAGTCGGCGGCGGCATCGGTCAGAAACGGCTGCGGCAGGTATGGACCCACGCCCAGCCGGCGGGCGTCCATCGCGGCTTCCAGCAGTGCCCGAACGGCTGGTGTGCCCTGTTCGTACCGGCGCATCAGCTCAGGGGCCCCGGCCAGGTCCTGAGTCACCCGGCCGTGGGCGCGGGCACGCTGCAGGGCCTGGGCAAGCAGGCGGTCGCCGGCGGCGGCCTTGTCCTCTGCGATGCTGAGCGCGGCGGCGTCGAAGGTGTCCGGCACGGTGAGGGTGCGCCCGGCCAGGAGCTCGCGGACCCGGCTGTGCGCATCGGGGGTGCCGGGCGTGGGCAGTTCGGTGTACTCGGTGGCGTAGTTGTTCCACAGGGTGCCCAGGACCAGCACCGGACCGCACCCGGGGTCGGTGAGCAGGCGGTGCAGGGCGGCGGCGATGAGTTCACCGTGCCGGGGGTCGCCGAGGTAGTGCTGGGCCTCGTTCAGCCACACCACCGTGTTCGGGCGGACCCGGCCCAGGTCGGCCAGCGCGGCGTCCGCGCGGGTCGGGTCGTAGGGATGCCACAGCCGCCACCCCTTGCCCGCGCCCGCCAGCGGCTGCACGGCCTCCCAGCACGCCCGCGTCTTGCCCGTCGAGGACGACCCCACCAGCACCACCATCGCACTGCTGCCGTCATCGGCTTGGCGCACGGCCTCGGCCAGCGCCCGGTCATGGGCGCGCTCGACGTATTCCGGCAGACCCCGTGCCGAACCAGCCGCCCCCGCCGTGGAGGCCCCCGCGGGGTGGACCTCCAGGTCATACGCATCCCAGGCCGCGATCGGCCTGCCCGGGGCCGCCTCGGCCACCGGTTCGGGCCCTGACCCAGCACCTGTGGCGGCCCGCAGCAGGTCCAGCCACTCCTGGGCCGGCACCCCCAGGGCCTTGGCGAACGCCGCCACCGTGGCACGCGAGGGGGGCGGATCCCCCTCGCGCAGCGCCCCTCGGATCGTGGTGCTACTCAGCTCCGTCTTGCGCACCACGTCGGGCACGGTCAGGCCAGCCATCGCCAGGCCGTCGGCCATCCGCTGGCGCAGGACCGTCAACGCCCCACCACGCTCGCGGATCCCCTCGTCCACCCCGCCCCCTCCCGGCCAGCGCGTTCAACTTTCGTCAGCATCCACCGATTGACGCCTGCTGACCACGGGTTCCGGAATCTTCGGTCACGTCAGCATCCCGCCCTCGCAGGGAGACCACGTCGTGGACCGCATCGTCATCGTCCTTCTCGCCGCCGCACTCGCCGTGGCCCTCGCCCTCCTGGCCGCCGTCGCAGCCGGCGTCCTGGCCCGTCGCGACAGCGCGACCTACCCCGCCGCCCTCACCCGCGCCGCCACCACCTTCGCCGCCACCCTCACCCTCATCACCGCCATCACCGCAACCCTCGCCCAGTACCGCACATGAACGTCACCTACGGGCACACCGACTACTGAGAGCTACTTGTCACTTCACGGCAGCTTCGGGAGTGCAGGGCCTTGACCCGCTCCTCCGGCCGGCAGATCGGCACCCAAGGAGGGAGGCCCCCGAGTGATCGTCAGCAGGGTGGAGTCAGCTCTCAGCAACACCGGTTCCCGGCGGGAACCGGTGGAGTCAGAACTGACGTACATCTGGAGCCGGAACTCGGTGATAAAGCCAGGCTGGCGGGACCGCGGCCTGGCACTGGTCCAGCTGGCCTGCGCAATCGCCCTGGGAGCCACGAACCTCCTGGAGGCCGAGCACCTCCAGTTCCACTGGCGCCCGTTGTTCCCGAGCCCAGTCTCCGACAGCACACTGCGCCGCACCCTGGAGGCGATCGACGCCCCGGTCGCCGCGCGCATCGAACGGGTGCGGGCCGCCATCCGGCGCGTGGTGTGGACCTGGCTGACGCTGCGGCCCGGCGGGTTCCCCTGGATACAGGTCGCCGGCCGGGTACTGACCGGCTGGTACGTCCTTGACCTGGACGCCACCATCGTGCCCTGCACCAGCAAGAAGGAAGGCGCGGCCGGCACCTACAAAGGATCGTTCGGACACATGCCGCTGGGAGCCTGGGTCGCCAACACCCGCGAGTGCGTCGCCATGCTGCTGCGGCCGGGCAACGCCGCTCCCAACGACATCGCCGACCACAAGACGGTCCTGGCCGCCTCCCTGCGGCAGATCCCGCTGCCCCTGTGGTCGAAACTGCTGGTCCGCATCGACGGCGCGGCCTTCTCCCACGGCTTGCTCGACCACCTCCAGGCCCTGACCACCACACGACGCCGGGTCCGCTTCGTCACCGGCTGGGCCATCAACCAAGCCGACGAGCAAGCCATCGCCCTGCTGCCCCGACACGTGTGGACGGCGGCACTGCGCCAGGACGGCAGCATCCACGAGATCGAGGCCGAGGACGGCGGCACCGTCACCTACCAGGTCGCCGAGATCACCGGCCTGCGCGACCTGTCGGGCTGGCCCACTGGGTTGCGGCTGATCGTGCGCCGGGTCAAGCCCTCGCGCCGCGACGCCAAGAAGCTCACCGCCTTCGAGAAGCACACCGGCTGGCGCTACCAGATCGTGGCCACCAACATCCCCGCCCACCAGGGCCTCTGCGCCGTCCCCGGCTCCGGCCAGGCCTGGTTCCTCGACGCTTTGTACCGCGATCACGACGAGGTGGAGGACCGGGTAAAGGCGATCAAGCGGGTCGGACTCGGGCTGTTGCCCTCCAAGTCCTGGCAGGTCAACACGGCCTGGGTGGTGGCCTCCGGGGCTTCACCCTTGATTGAGGACACCGGGTGTCATGCGGCGAGGGCCAGCGTAGTTGATCGTTGTTCGTAGTGGATCGGGCTCTGCTGGCCAAGGGCGGAGTGTCGTCGCCGGGTGTTGTAGCGGGTCAGCCAGCGGAAGACGTCCAGGCGGGCGGCGCGGGCGCCGGGCCAGCGTTTGGCGCTTTTGAGGGTCTCCCGTTTCAGGCTGGCGTTGAACGACTCCGCGGCGGCGTTGTCCGCGCTCGTGCCGACGGCCCCGCGCGATCGGACCACGCCGAACTCGCCACACAGGGCGGCGAACTCCTTGGAGACGTATTGGGCCCCGTTGTCGCTGTGGAAGATCGCTCCGCGCAGGTCCCCGCCGCGGGTGCCGGCGGCGGCCCGCAGCGCGTCGGCTATCAGCCCGGTGCGCATGTGGTCGGCGATCGACCATCCCACCAGGCGCTTGGAGTAAAGGTCCAGCACCGTTGCCAGGTAGAGGAACCGGCCCTCGCCGACCGGGAGATACGTGATGTCTCCGACGTATCTCTGGTTGGGTCCCGGCGCGGTGAAGTCACGCTGGAGCAGGTCCGGCACCGGGACCGCGTCGGGTGCGGGGACGGTCGTGCGGACCTTCTTCCGCAGGTGCACCCCGATGATCCCGCTGCGGCGCATCAGCCGGGCGACGCGCTTGTGGTTCACCGGCCGGCCCTCCTCGCGCAGCTCGGCGGTGATCCGGGGACTGCCGTAGGTGCTGTCGGACTCCTGGTGGATCGCGGCGATGCGAACCGTCAGTGCCAAGTCGGCGTGCTCGCGCTCGGCGCGGGCCGGGGCGGCCCGCAGCCAGCGGTAGTACCCGGAACGGGAGACGTGCAGGAGCCTGCACAGCCGCTTCACGCCGTAGGCGCTGTGGTGGTCGGCGACGAAGGTGAAGCGGCTCACCAGTTCGTCTCGCCGGCAAAATACTTCGCTGCCCGGTGCAGGATCTCCCGCTCCAGCTCGAGTTCCTTCACCCGAGCCTTGAGCTGCCTGTTCTCCTTCTCCAGGGCGCTCGACTCCGCGGCGCCGGGCACGGCGGCCTGCTCGGCCTCACGCACCCACACGCGCAGCGTCTCGTGGTTCACTCCCAGGCCCCTGGCCACCGCGGCATACGTACGTCCGGGGCTTGCCCGGTACAGCGCGACGGCATCGGCCCGAAACTCAGGCGAGTACTTCAACGTCCCCAACGGGAACTCCTGTCCTATGGATCTTCACGATCCAATGATCAGGGTGTCCTCGATCAAGGGCAAAGGCCCGGGGAGCGGCCGTATCTCGGCCGCTCCCCCACGAGCGTGCGCACGGATAGTGCACGGGAAGGGCGAATCTTGCGGCAGCTCGAGGAAGAGCCCGGCCCCGGCTCAGGCGCTGCCTGGGGTCGGCGGCGGTTTGAGCCGCTGCGTCCGGGCGGGGCAGGTCAGCTGCCGTAGTGCCCGCGGACGATGCTCTTGCCGGAGTGCGCCGGACTGCCGTTGTAGGCTTGGACCGATACGTCGACTGTCGAGTACTCGGACAGGCTGACGTTGTCCGGTACGGGCAGTACCGCGTGGCCGTCGGGTGCGAGGGTGCCGATGGAGATGAGTTTGGTGTGGCTGCTGTCCATGAGCCAGACCTCGAAGTAGCCCGAAGTCTCGGGCAGTCCTTTGACGGTGATGTCCAGGACGCGTTCGCCGTGAGTGTTGCTGAGGCTGGCGTAGCCTGCTGCTGCGGGCAGGATGGGCTGCAACTGGTGGGAAGCCTGTTGCTGAGTGGCGTGGTGGGAGCCGACGGCCCACCATGTGACGCCGGTTCCCAGGGCGGCACCGAGGGCGGTCGCACAGGCGGCGAGCGCCAGCCTGGAGCGGGGCAGGCGCCGCAGGCGGGCCCGTCCGTGTTCCGGGTGTGTGGTGGAGTGGTCATGCAGGAACGTGGCGTCCGCGGGGATTCCGTGGCCTGCGCCTTGCGCCCGCGGCGCGGCGGGTCGATCGGGCGATGCGTCGGGTGCGGTGGGGTGATTGCCCGTCTGTGGGCGGGAGGCGACGATGTCGGCGGCAGTGCCCAGCTGCTCGGCGATGCCTTTCCACACGTGGGGCGGAGGGGCGGGGAAGCGGGAGTTCTCCAGCGGGTCGGCGTTGCGCAGTCCGGTGACGGCTCGTCGCAGCAGGGCCTCATCGGCCCGGCACTGGTCGCACTGCTGCAGGTGCGCCGCGGTGGTGGGGTCGGATGCCTCACCGAGTGCGATCATCGCGAGGGTGTCCTCGTCAATGTGCTGCATCGTCCACCTCCAGTCTGCGCTTGAGCTGGATGAGCCCGCGCCGAGTGTGACTCTTGACGGTGCCCAGGGGCAAACCGGTGCGCTGGGCGATCTTCTCCTGGGTGAGGTCTTCGAAGAACGCCATTCTCAGGACGTCCTGCTGGGCCTGGGGCAGGCGGGACAGTTCGTCGAGGAGGAGGACCTGGTCGACGACGGCCTCGGCGCCGTTGTGGGGATCGGCCCCGGCGTTGACGGCGGCTGCGGCGTCGGCCGCGCGCAGCAGGCGGGCTCGCAGGGCGAGCGCGTCGGCCACCTTGTAGCGGGCTATGCCCAGCAGCCACGCCCGCAGTGACCCGCGATCCCGGGTGTATCCCGCACGGTTGCGCCAGGCTCCGACGAAGATCTGCTGGGTAATGTCCTGTGCCTCGTCGGGGTCGCCGAGGGAGCGAGCGGCGACGGCGTACACCAGGCCGCCCCAGCGGCGGTACATCTCCGCCAGGCACGCCTCGTCGCCGCGGGTGAACCCCTCGGCGAGTTGGTCGTCGCCCGTCCCTGTCACGCCGCACAGGTTAGCGGACCCTCCGGCCGCCAGGACGTGGGATCCGCCCCAGGAGGGTCTCACGGATGCTCCGCGACTGCCGTGACCACGAGGTTGTCCTGGTAGCCGCCGCGGTCCTTGACATAGGGTCCGGTGCAGGTGATGAGGGTGAGCACCGGGTCGCCGTCGCGGCGGAACGCCCCGGAGGCGGCAAGTTGCGGCTTGGGCACGCTCGTTCGGGCCCGGACGACGAAGGTGCGCTGCCTGCCCCGGGCGTCCTGGACCAGGATGCGGTCGCCCTCGCGCAGCGAGCCCAGTGCGGCCAGGACACCGAGCCGGCCGGTGGCGAAGTCCACATGTCCGACGATGACCGCGGACCCGGAACGATCGCCCGGGCGTGGGCCGTAGCGGTACCAGCCCACCTGGTGGGGATTCTCGGGGATCGCCGCCGTCCCGTCGGCTGCGACGCCCACGGCCTCTACCGCTGCGTCCACGCCCAGGCGCGGGATCAGTAGTCGGACCGGGGTCAGGCCGGTTGAGGCCTGTGCCGGTTCGCCAGGCGACGCCCCACTGGCCAGCGCTGCGGGCCGTGATGCTGTGGCGGCGGCCGTGCCCGTGCGGCCCGGTGCAACGGACGACGGCGCGGGCGGGGCGGATACTGCGGTGCCGAAGTCCGCCGGGCTGGCGTGCGAGGTCGCCGACAGGCTGAGAGCGACCGCGGCAATCAGGCAGGCCAGGGCGGTGACACAGCTGACGATCAGGACTGCGACGGTGCGACGCTGTGCGGTGGTGCGAGTCAACGGTGGCCTCCCGGAACGGATCGCGCAGGGGACGGGACCGGTCGGCGCCCGGGGCCGGGCCCCGGGCGCCGACCGGCGCACCTGTCCCGGCGCTGTATCTGCCAGGTCAGCGGGCAGAGGAGGTGGCCCGCAGCCGACGGACCGCAGCGCCGGCCACGACCAGCGAGAGGGCGCCGCCGCCGACCAGCCACGGGAGGGCGTCGTTCACGTCACCGCCACGTGACAGGGCGGCGCCGCTCTCCCCGGCCGGCACCCCGGGGCTGGACCACAGGCCCGTCAGGGTCTGCGTCTTCAGCGCGAGGTTCTTGTCCGCGGCGCTGCCCCAGGCATACACCACCGTGTTGGTGCCCTCGGCGAGGTTCAGCTCGGCCGGGCCGATGGCCACCATGGTGGTGCCGGCGAGCACGACATCGGCCTTGACCATCCCCGCGGCGACCACGGCCTTGGCCTCTCCGGGGTCGGTCAGGTTCTTGAACACCGGTGTGCCGCCCGCGCGGATGTCGACGGCGGGAGCCGCCGCGACGTGGCGGACCGTCAGCCGGGCCTTGCCGGCCGGCACCTTCGACATGTCGTTGACGAACGCGTCCAGGGTCGGCTTGCCGTCCGCGGTAAGGTGCGCCACCAGGGTGGCATTCACCCCGGCCGGCACCGGTACCTTCTTCTCGATCGCCGGGGTGCCGTCAGGGCCGGCCCCGGTCTTGAAGATCTTGATGTCGTACGTGCCGGCGGGGAGCTTCAGGGGAGCGGTCAACGTGCCCGGCTTGAAGTCCGGGAGCAGTTCCTTGCCGTTCGCATAGACGTCGACGTCCAGTCCCGGCACCGCGTGCAGCACGCTCACGGTGGCGCTGCCGCCCGCAGCCGCGGCAGGCTGGGCCAGCGCTCCTGCACCCATCAGGGCCACTGCCGCGACGGTTCCCATCCCGGCTGCCGCCTTCACCACACGTGAACTCATGGCGTCTCCTTTGGTTCCGGACCGCAGAGGGCCTGCCCCTCTGCGTGTCCACAACCATGAGTTCGGCCGGCCCGGCGCATCCGGATGCAGCCGCGCAGGGACTTTCACCCCGCCCCGGACACCTTCCGGCTCCCAGGCCCTGGGGGGCCGGGGTCGACCACTGGGCGGCACGGACACCTGCATGCCTGCGTCCGCCACCTTCAGGGCGCGGCCCACCTGCTTCGAACCCGGCTCCGCCACCTGGCTCTAGCTCTGGGACCGGGGGCCACCGGCATAGCCGTCACCGACAGTTGCGGCCCGCAAGGTGCCGAAAAGGGCGACCGCCGACCGGAAAAACCCGCTTGTCCAGCCTGGATTGTGTCGAGCGCTCGCCTCAGGGCACCCCCGCAGTGAACCAGCTAGTGCGGTGACCGGCTAGGTCCACCGTGTTGCGACGCCCGGCACGGCACCTCGCCACGTTGTCGGGCACGGCCCAGTACATCCAGTACAGGGCCGACCCTCCGCCTTGCGAGGCACCGCACCGGACGCCGCAACCCGGCAAACCTCCCCGGCCACCGCACTAGCTACGCCCTTCCCATCCTCCCGCCGTAGGGTTCGATGGGAAGGACGCCCGGCACGGCTCGGTGTGCGAGCACATCGGACACCGCGTTCGCGAGCCTCGCGTCGGCCCGTGCGATGAACTGGTTGAACAGCGCCACCGCTTCAGTCCCTGCCCCGTCCGGAGAACCGGCGTCGAACGGCGGTCGCGGGTCGTATTCCATGGCCAGCTGGGAGAATTTCGCCGCCTCTTCGCCCAGGACGTGGGCGACGATCGTCAGGCCGAAGTCGATTCCGGCTGTCACGCCACCGCCGGAGAAACGGTTCCGGTCGATGCACACGCGCTCTGCCGATACCTCGACACCCAGCCGTTCCAGATGCAAGCGAGTGGACCAGTGTGTCGCTGCGCGGTAGCCGTCCAGCAAGCCGGCCGCAGCTAGGACGAGGGATCCGGTGCAGACGGAGGTGACGTACGAAGCAGCCGCACCACGGTCGACCAGGAAGGCCAGAGCCCTGCTGTCGCGCATCACCTGCTCCACATTTCCACCGGGCACGAACAAGATGTCCACCTGGGTGGGGCACTCGTCATACGTCGTTGTGGGCACTACGGCGATCCCGGTGTCGGCCACGACCGGATCAAGCGTGGCAGAGACGAGGTGGATCCTCATGCCCGCGGCTGCGAAGGCCATGTGCGGACCAACGAAGTCAAGCGCAGTGTGGCCTCCGAAGAGAAGCATGGCGACTTCGAGCGGACGCTCATTCTCGGTTGTTCCCTCTTTGTCCATGCCGCTCACGCTAACAATTGTTGAACCTTCAATCGAGTGGCAGTTTTGACAATATCTGCTACTTTCCTGCCATGCCGTCTCTAGCTCACCCCGTCACCAACATCGCGGTTCTGGTCTTGGACGGCGTCGTGACCTTCGACCTCGGCGTTCCGCTGCTCGTCTTCGGCTCGCTACCCGACCGCTACCGCATCACCTTGTGCGCACCCGAACCGGGAGCGGTGCCGAGCGTGGACGGCTTCTCGCTGAGCATCGATCGCGGACTGAGCCAACTGGCTCGGGCCGACACTCTCGTCGTGCCGGGGTACGACCTGGACCGACCGGTTCCGGCGTCCGCCCTGCTGGCGCTGCGCCGGGTCCACAGGGCCGGTGTGCGGATAGTGTCCATCTGCTCCGGCGTCTTCGCCCTGGCCGAGGCCGGACTTCTGGACGGACTGACCGTCACCACGCACTGGCGGACGGCGGAGCGCCTGGCCCGCAGCCACCCTGCTGTCACCGTGGACCCCGACGTGCTCTACCTGGACCACGGTCAGATCCTCACCTCCGCCGGCGCGTCCGCCGGACTCGACCTCTGCCTGCACGTCGTACGCCGTGACTACGGCGCGGCTGCCGCAAACACCGCGGCCAGACTCGCCGTCGCCGCCCCACACCGCATCGGCGGCCAGAGCCAGTACATCAAGCAATCCGTACCGCACACATCCGGGCAATCGCTGGCCCGCACCCGGGAATGGGCGCTGCACCACCTGGGCGAGTCACTGCCGGTCCGCAGACTGGCCGAGCACGCTGCCCTTTCGGAGCGGACGTTCGCCCGACGCTTCGTCGAAGAGGCCGGAGTGTCGCCAACTCAGTGGCTGCTGACTGCACGGATCGACCTGGCCAAGCAGTTGCTCGAATCCGGTGACAGCGGCATCGACGAGGTAGCTCGACGAGCCGGTTTCGGCAGCGCCGCCAACTTTCGCGCCCGGTTCAGCAAAGCAACCGGTACCAGCCCGACCGCCTACCGGCGCACGTTCGGCCCCCCTTGAGCCGTGCCTCCGATCGGGACACATCAGATCGCTTCTGTCAGCTGGCGCTGCGGAGTGGATGTGCGCGCGATCAGCCCGCGGGTTGCCGATCGCCTCACGCTCATGTGGCCGCCCCTGTTTCCCACGGTGACGTGGGCTTGTCGGGGCCTGCATCCATCGGGACAACCCGCCTGAAGCCCGTCAGGAGGGGTCTGAGCTCAGGGTGACGGTGATTTTCTTGCTGTTCCGACCGGTGCGAACCGCGGTGTGGGCGGCCACGTGGCCCAGGAGGTACAGCCCGAAGCCACCCGTTGGGCTCTCCAGATTGGGGGTGCGCGCAACCGGCACGTCGGGACTGCTGTCGGTGACCGTAATCACCAACTGTTCGTCCCGCGCAGCAGATGCAGGGTGCAGGGGCCGGGTGCGTGACGGATCGCATTGGCGACAAGCTCACTGACGACCAGTACGGCATCCTGCATCAGGGGCGTGGGTAGGGGTGGGCGCAACTGCTTTAGGAAGGCCTGCGTGTGGTGGCGCGCGGCTGCGGTACTGCCCGGGACACCGGACAGGGCAAGGGTCGTCTGCGTGGGTAAGGGCTGGTCCATGTCTGAGGCCTCTACTGCACAATGTGCTTTCGCATGTGTACCTGACCTCGACCGGGTGCGGCCGCATGACACGCAGTCCAACACCCTCACCGGGCGCAGTGACGGATCGGCCGTCACGCAGGAACTCCGAAATCGCGGCACCGATGCGAAAGCGGTGCACGGGGATCCGGCGCCCTAGGGATGCGAGCGGAAGTGACCGGGCCCGGCCGCACGGTCTGCGGCCGGGCCCGGCGTGACTGTGGTGGTGTTCAGCTGGTGCAGGTGAGGGTGGGTGTGGCCCAGTCGCCGTGGTCGTAGGCGTTGCCGTCTCCGGCGTCGCCGACTACCAGGTCGAGCATCTGCACACCGGTGAGGTCGGCGGTGAGCTGTTGGGCGGGGTCGCCGCCCTTGACCGTGCCGGTAGCGGTCAGGGTCTTGCCGTCGCCCAGGACGCTGAAGGTCATGGTGCCGTTGCCGCCGGCGTCGGCGTCGTCACCGACGGTGGAGGTGAACTTCGAGCAGTTGCCGCCGAGGTAGATGGTGACGTCACTGATCGAGTTGGTGCCCAGGCCCTTGGCGTAGACGGTGCCGTTGATGGTCAGTGGTGTGCCGTCGCCGGCGTTGGAGCCGCCGACTGACTCGTCCCGCTCGACCGGGCCCCAGCCGTTGGTCGCTGAGATGAACTGCAGGTCGCTGACGTTGTTGACACCGGACGGCGGGGGCGGGTAGACCGCTGCCAGCTGGGAGTCCTGGCGGAGCCAGTGCGCGACGCCGCCTTCGGCGAAGGTGGCGAAGGCGCTGAGGGTGGTCTTGGCCGCCTTGTCGGTGGGGGCGGTGAGTTGCCAGGTCGCGGTGGCGCTGTGGCCGGGCTTGATCTCACCGAAGACCTGCGCCTGCGGGTCGAAGGTGAACCCGGGTGCCGTGAGGGTGACGTTGACGCCCTCCGCGGCCTTGGCACGGGAGGGGACGGTGACGGTGGTGGTCACGGTGACGGTCACGCCGAGCTGGACCGTCGGGGTAGACGGCGCGGCGGTGAGCGACACGGCAGGGGCTTGCTTGGTGGTGCGGGCGAAGGAGAGGTTGTCGAACTGGTCGGTGACGTACGAGGTCAGGCCGAGTCCGCCCTGCCCCGCGGTGTAGCTGCTGTCGTTGACCACGCCGACGTCCTTGCCGTCGACCGACGCGGTGATCAGCGATCCGTCGAACGACAGCTTCAGCTTGTGCCAGGTGCCTGTGCCCAGGGCGGTCGTGGAGGACCTGGCCAGCACGGTGCGGACACCGCCCGAGTCGCTCTTGAAGATCGTCCAGGCTCCGGTGTCGCTGATCTGGAAGTAGTAGCCCTGCTGGTGCGACTGCGGCCGGGTCTGGGTACCCGCGCGGCCGATCAGGTCGACCGTGCCGGGCTTGGTCAGCTCGACATCTGCCTGCATCGAGTAGTTCGTCCAGGTCGGGTCGCCGACCAGGGTGAACGCGTCACTGTCGTCCTGCCACTCGATCGGCTTGACGGCGGCCATCTGCTGCAGACACATCCCCGAGCGGCCTGCGGCGCACTTCTGCACCTCGAACGATCCCTGCATGTCGGAGACATACTTGGCCTCGGTGCCGGCCGCGTCCTTGTTGAAGTTGTCGGAGTAGGGCAGCGCCAGGGCGTGGGCGGCCGGTGCGGTGGCGGTTCCCTTGCCCTGGCCGGTGGTGGTGGTCACCGTGTAGACGTAGCCGGGCTGCAGGGTCAGGGAGTAGGTGCCGGCGGTGGGGGTGATGTCCTGGGTGTGGATGAAGTCCGTGGCGGGGTCGGGGTTGTTCACGTCGGTGGCCCAGACGTGGACCGTGCCGGTGGACAGGCCGCCCTTGACCGAGAAGGTGGCGGTCTGGGCGGTGGTGGCGGTGGTGGCCTCAAGGACAGTGGAGTAGTCGGTGCCGTTGGGTGACTTCAGGGTCACGTAGCTGCCGTTGGACTCCGATCCGCCCAGGTATCCGGAGCCGGAGTCGATGAACTTCCATCCGGGCTGGGCGAACTGGGTGACCTGGGCGGTGGCCCAGGTGTTCTCGCCGATGCTGTAGTTCCCCGACCACGGCGACCCTGCGGTCGCCAGGCCCACCGTGGCGTAGGGCAGGTTGGGGTAGATCGCGGCGATCAGCGGCCAGTTGAAGTAGCTGGTCATCTTGGCGTCGACATAGCCGCGTGTGATGGAGCGGATCAGGGCCGGGGCGCCGGTGTTCATGTCCTGCGAGCCGTTCTCACTGGCCCACAGCGGCTTGCCGTTGGCCTGTGCGGCGGCGGTGCTGGAGCAGCTGTCGGCGCTGCCGCCGTCGCCGCCGCAGGGGTAGTGCGCGCCGATGATGGACACGGCCTTGTTGAACGCGGGGTCCTTGGCCATGTCGTCGGCCACGTCCCAGCCGCTGTCGTCGGCCACGAGCTGCACGGCGGAGTAGCCGGCCGCGTCCAGGGCGGTGCGCAGCTGGACGTACCAGGCGTCGTCGTGGCCTCGCTCGTTCCAGCCGCCGAGGTATGTGATGTTCAGGCCGTGGGTCTTGGCGCAGCCCAGCCAGGAGATGAGGTAGTTGATGGTGTCGGTGGACCAGAAGCCGCCGTTGATCCAACCGGGTGCGGCCCAGGCCAGCCCGTACAGGCCGATGTCGGGGTTGCGGGCCTTGGCCTGTTCGGCGAGCCAGAACTCGTAGCCGGCGTTGCAGTTGACGGTGCCCTTGGTGTGCTCGATGGAGGGTTCGGAGCCGTCGGTGGAGTTGGCGTCCCCGCCGATCTCCAGCTTCAGCAGCTGCAGGTTGGCCCCGTAACCGGGCTTGAACATGTAGTCCAGGATCTGCTTCTGCTGGGCGGCGGGGTAGTCGGTCAGCAGGCGTGAGTTGCCTCCGCCGCCGCTGATGGCGCCGATACCGTCGAAGGTGCGACCGCTCTGCCCGCCGTCGACCGTGATCGCTGTGCTGGTCGTTGCGTCAGCCGGCTTCTGGGGAGCGGCATGGGCGGTGGTGGTGCCGCTTGCCAGCAGCGCTGCCAGCAGCGCCAGTGTCCACAAGGGGATGAGTCTGCGTACTCGTGGCATCGTTGCACCCTTCACTAGAGGAGGACGGCGCTTAGCGTCTCTTCATGTTCAGATCCGGTCAATACTTCGAACAAAAGAGTCCACAATCCAACACATGGGGAAGCTGCCCGGCCCAGAGACCCCCACGGCCCGGGCCGGGCAGCTGCTTGTTGGGTCCGCCTGGACGTCAGGCGCCGGGCAGGGACCAGATCTGGGCGGTGGTGCCGTTGCAGTCGTAGAGTTCCAGCTGGGTACCGTCGGTGGCGGTGGCGCCGGGGTCGTCCAGGCAGCGCCCTGAGGCGGGGTTGCGATAGCCGCCGTTGTAGGGCTGCCACTGCTGGTTGGCGCCGCCGTTGCAGTCCCAGATCTCGGTCAGGGTGCCGTTGGCGGTGCCGGTTCCGGTGGCGTCCAGGCACTTGCCCGAGGTTCGCAGGGTCCCGTCAGTACCGGCTGTCCAGGACTGTCCGCCCGTCCCGTTGCACGACCACAGCTCGACCTTGGTGCCATTGGTCGCGTTGCCTCCGGTCAGGTCCAGGCACTTGCCGGCGACCCCGGACCTGACCGGCCCGGTACCGCCAGAGGGGGCAGGCGCTCCCCCTCCGGTGCGTGAGGTCAAGGTGAACTTCTGGTTGCCGCCGTCGTTCGGCGCCCACTGCTCGTACTGCGTGCCCGCAGCTGTGCTCCCGCCGGGGTTGTCGAGGGCGAGATCGCTGTTGCGGTTGTAGAAGGACCATGTGCCATCCGCGTTGTGGACCGGCTTCCACTGGTCGTTGCCCGGGATCAGGCCGCCGGCCGGCCACTGGACGATCTTGGCGCCCAGCGCACCGGAGGCCGCGCTGACATTCAGCAGTTGTCCGCTGCGGGAGTTCTTGATCTCGTAGTAGCCGTTGCTCTCCTGGACGAACGACCAGGAGGCGCTGGTGTCACCGGTGTCGGCGCCCTGGACGATCGCCGCGGAGTTGGCGGTGGAGTCGCCCTGCACACCCAGCGACAGGCCACTGGTGGCGTTCTGGATCTCGTAGGCTCCCGAGAACGGTGAGGCCGCGGTCGTCGGCAGGACCTGGAACAGGCCGACCATGCCGTTCATCTCGAAGGCGTCGGGGTTGGGGTCGTTGGTGGGCTTGGTCCAGTCGTTCCAGGTGAGGTTGTTGCCGTCGCGCTCGCTCCAGGCCTGGGCTGCGTTGGACTGCATGTAGGCGTTGTAGCGGCTGCACAGGTTGGCGTCGGTGCAGAAGTCGCTGATGCCCTTGAAGAGCCAGTACTGGTAGGAACTGCCGGCGGTCTGGTTGTTCGCCACGATCGGGACCGTGTTCAGGAAGTGGTCCGCAGTGCGCTGCGCGTCGTCGTGGTACTGGCTGTTGCCGGTGATCCGGTAGAGGTTGTCAGCAGCCTCAATGAACGACCCGGCGTTGTAGGCGTTGTCCGACGCCTGCAGAACTGTGCTGCCGCTCTTCCCGTTGGGGAAGGCGATGCACTCGTTGACCACCCCGGTGGTGGTGTTAACCAGGTTGCCGCGCGCCCAGGCGTAGATCGCCTCGGCCTTGGTCAGGTAGACGCCGTCGCCGGTGATCTGGTAGAGCGTCGCGGCGATGCTGACCATGGGGTTGTTGCTCAGCGAGCACTTGCTGTAGTCGGTGTCGTTCTCCCAGATCCCGCCGCCGCCGTCACCGGACCAGCCCCGGTTGTAGGTCTTGTTGAACTGGTCCTCGGCGATGGTCAGCCAGGCGGCGTTGCCGGTCTCCTGGTAGCCGCGCAGGACGGTGGTGTCGTCCCAGGCGATGTCGTCGTTCCAGCCGTCCCAGGACTCCCAGTCCGTGCCCTCGTACTTCAGGTAGGTGTTGACCAGGTCGTTGACCCGCTGGCGGTCCGCGGGTGCGTGAGTGCGCTCGTAGACGTCCTGGGCGACCTGGATGTCCAGGGCCGCGATCCACATCCCCGCCCGGGTGGTGCCTTTGCTCTTGAGCTGGCTGGTGTAGTACGTGTCGCCGTTGCCCTGGTACAGGAAGCTGTTGTTCCAGGCCTGGTAGACGGTGTCCGCCGAGGGCAGGGCGGCGGCGTGCGCGGCGGGTGCCAGGAGGAAGCTCCCGGCCGCCAGCGCCAGCGTCGCGGTTCCGGCCGCGACGTATTTCAGTCGTTTCATACTCGAGGAGCCCTTCCGGTCATGTGCGGGTGGGTGATTGGGTCCGGCCCGGGCGGCTGCGTTGCGGGAGCCACCGCCCGGGCAGGGGTCGGTGCAGGGTGCCTACGCGGCGGTCCACTGCTGGTTGCTGCCGCCGTTGCAGTCCCACAGGTCGAGCTGGGTGCCGTCGGTGGCGTTGAAGCCGGGGTCGTCCAGGCACTTCCCGGAGGCCGGATTGATCAGGCTGTTGTTGGCGCCCTGCTGCCAGACCTGGTTGCCGCCGCCGTTGCAGTCCCACAGCTCCACCAGCGCGCCGTCCGCGGTCGAGCCGCCCGTGACGTCCAGGCACTTGCCGCCTGTTCGCAACGTGCCGTCCGAGTAAGGGGCCCATGTCTGGGCTGTGGTGCGGTTGCAGCCGTACAAGTCGACCTTGGTGCCGTTGGCGCTACTGCCGCCGAAGTCGTCCAGGCACTTGCCCGCGATGCCGGAGGCGAAGGCGCTGCTGGTACCCGGAGTGGGGCTGCCGTTGGCGACGGGTGGAGTGATCCATCCGGCGGCATCGGCTGCTTGGATGCCCTTGTTCCAGGCGTCGGCCATCTTCTGGTAGCCGCCGTCGTTGGGGTGCAGGGCGTCGTACAGGTCGGCCGTGGTCAGGGCGCTCATGTCGACGAACGCGACGTGCTTGCCGGCCGCCTGCTTGGCCGCGACCATGGTCGGGATCGTCGCGTTGTACGCCGGTTCGGCAGGGGCGACCACGGTGTTGGTCGACACGATCAGGTTCGCGACCAGGACGGTTGCGCTCGGGTCGTCCCGCACGATCTGATCGACCAGCGCGCTGAGCCGGGCCGGTGCGGTGGAGACCTGGTAGTTCTGCCCTAGGTCGTTGGTGCCGATCATCAGCGTGATCACGTTTGGCTTGTAGGTGGCCAAGGAGGAGTCGGTGATGGCGGCGATCTGGTCGATCCGCCAGCCTGAGTGCCCCTCGTTGTCGGGGTCCGACATCGTGCCGCCCTTGACCGAGCCCACGAAGTCCAGTTGATGGCCCTCAGCTGCCAGTTCGTTCCACAGCGGGCCGCGGTAGCCGTTGCCGGTGCTGCTCTGGTAGCCGTAGGTGATGGAGTCTCCCAACGGTTCCAGCCGCAGGGAGCTGGCGGTTGCGGCCGGGACGGCGGCCCTGGCGGGGGTGGGGGCGGCCTGGGCCGGTGCCGTGGCTGCCCCGGCGATCCCGAACGCGGCCGCTACTGCGAGTACGGGGATTGCCGATGATTTCTTCACAACCGACCTTGGCCTTTCGTGGGTGGGGTGGAGTGTCGCTCGAGTCGGCCACGGCCTGCGCGGCCGAGTGGATCCGTGCTCAGCTCTTGAGCCATTGCTGGTTAGTGCCGCTGTTGCAGGTCCACAGGTCGAGTTGGGTACCGTTGGTGGTGCTGAAGCCGGGGTCGTCCAGGCACTTGCCGGAGGCGGGGTTGATCAGGGAGTTGTTGGCACCCTGCTGCCAGACCTGGTTGCCGCCGCCGTTGCAGTCCCACAGCTCGACCGGGGCGCCGTTGGCGGTGGAGCCGCCGGTGACGTCCAGGCACTTGCCGTTGATCTGTAGCGTGCTGCCGCTCCACGTCCACGCCTGCGCGGGTGTCCCGTTGCAGTCGTACAGATCGGCCTTGGTACCGTTCGCGCTGCTGCCCGCGAAGTCGTCCAGGCACTTGCCGGCCACACCGGACTTCACCGCACTGGCAGAACCTCCGCCGCCTGTGCTGGCTCCGCTGGTGAAGGGCTGGAACTTGCGGGCGAAGTCCCGGGTGTTCTGGCTGACCCCGCTGCAGGTGCCCGAGGCGGCGGTCGCGCCCGCGCAGCCGCCGTTGTCCCGGTTCTGGGACCAGTAGGACAGCAGCGCGATACCCTTGGACGCGTCGTAGGACTCCACGTTGGCTGCGTCGGCCAGGGTGAAGACCTCTCCGGCGCTGTCGTTCTGGCCGATCATCGGGGTATTGCCGAGCTTGGCGTAGGCCGCCGCCGTGGAGATGCCGAAGGCGCTGGCGACCTGGCCCGCGGTCGCGTCCAGGGCCTGGTTGGAGGCATTGCCCATCTCGGTCCCGGAGGTGGCGTAGTCCATGGTCATGATGTTGACGATGTCCGGTGTGAAGCCGTTGGAGCGGGCGTTGTTGAGCAGGTTGACCCCGTCCTGGCTCAGGCCGTTGGGGTTGGCCGGGATGGTCAGCGAGATCGACAGTGCGCGGCCGTTGGTCGCGGCCCAGCTGCGGACCTGGGCCAGGGCCTTATCCCTGCGGTCGATCCCGGCCGCGTTGGTCAGCGAGTTCGACTCAATGTCGAAGTCGATGTGGGACAGGTTGAAGGTGGTGACCGCGGACTCGATCTGTGCTGCGGCGGCCAGCGGGGTGGAGCAGGCGTCGCCGAGCTCGGTCAGCGCGCTGTCGGATCCGTAGCCGCCGAAGGACAGCGAGACATCGCCGCCCTGGGCACGCAGGCTGTCGATCTGAGACTGCAGGCTCGCCTGCTGCCCGATCGACCACTGACAGTTCGCGCCGTCGGCGAACGCGATAGTGAAGAACTTCGTTCCGTAGCTGCTGGCCACATTGCTGAGCGTCAGATTGCCCGACCATGTGTCCGCAAATGGGGCGAAGACATGCGCAGGCCACGGGTTCGGCGAGGAGGCGAAAGCCGGGGAGGAGACTCCTATCGCAGCGGCACCAGCTGCTGCGAGCACCCCGAGCGCGGACAGAACAGAAACGGCTCTCGAACCTATAGCCATGCCATGACTCCTTGAAAGCTAAACGGGATACGACCGCCTTGCAGCCGCGCTGCGGCGAACAGCACGACATCAGGGCCGCGCTCAAAAAGTGCTCTCTGGCTTGTGCCGGGAGTTGCCCCCACCGGGGGCAGGAACGGGAAGATCCCTGCCCTCGGTGGGGTGGTGCGGTGTTAGGGCAGGTTCCACTGCTGGTTGCTGCCGCCGTTGCAGTCCCACAGGTCGAGCTGGGTGCCGTTGGTGGTGCTGAAGCCGGGGTCGTCCAGGCACTTGCCGGAGGCCGGGTTGACCAGGGAGTTGTTGGCTCCCCGCTGCCAGACCTGGTTCCCGCCGCCGTTGCAGTCCCACAGCTCCACCAGCGCGCCGTTGGCGGTGGAGCCGCCGGTGACGTCCAGGCACTTGCCGTTGATCTGCAGCGTGCTGCCGTTCGAGGTCCACGACTGGGCCGGGGTGCCGTTGCAGTCGTACAGGTCCGCCTTGGTGCCGTTGGCATTGCTGCCGGCGAAGTCGTCCAGGCACTTGCCGCCGATCCCCGACGTCACCGGGCCCGCGGAGCCTCCTCCGCCGCCGCCCCCGCCGGGGGCTTTGTTGTAGACCGCGACGTAGTCGATGTTCATCTGGCCGCCGGAGACGGTGGACCCATTGGGGCCTCCGCCGAAGGCGTTGGGGAAGCCGCCGCCCATAGCCAGGTCGAAGATGATGAAGAAGGGGTGGTCCACCGCGTTCGCCCATGTGGTGGCGTCCACTTGGTTGGCGTTGACGGTGAAGTAGTTGGTGCCGTCCAGGTACCAGCGGATCTGCTCGGGCGCCACCGAGCGGTCGATCTGCACGGCGTAGGTGTGGTAGCCGGTCTGGCAGCCCCCGCACGCGTGCTCGCCGCTGCCGATGCCGGTGCTCTCGTTGCAGGGTCCACCGGGGTTGACCCCGCAGTGCAGCGTCCCGAAGACCGAGCTGCGACTGTTGATGTCCTCCAGGATGTCCACCTCACCGGAGCCCGGCCACGCGGTCCCGGTGCGCAGCGTGGAGCCAAGCATCCAGAACGCGGGCCAGTACCCGGCGCCGTTGGAGGTGTTGAGGTTGGGCTGCTGGATGGAGGCCTGCATCTCGACGACCCCGCCGGCCGGTGCGCCGAATGTCGCCGCCTGTGTCTCCACCCGCCCGGACGTCCAGCCGGAGCCGGGGTCGCTGCCGGAGTGCAGCGCCTTGAGGACCAGGTTGCCGTTACCGTCGGTGTAGACGTTGGACGTGCTGTTGGTCATCGTCTCGATCTCACCGGTACCGAAGCTGCTGCCCGGTCCGGTGTCGTACTTCCACGTCCCGGTGTTCAGGCCGGCGTTGGCGCCGCCGTTGAAGTCGTCGCTCCACGTCGTCGTGAACCCCGCCGGCGGCCCCGGAACAGCGGCCGGTCTGGCGGCCAGGGTCACCGTCTGGGAGGCTGGGTGGGCGGTCGCCGCGGTGGCACTGCCGGCAACGCCGAACGTCGCCGCCACAACCGCGAGGGCGATCAACCCACGACGACCGCGCGATGTCCGTCTGTGTCTGGTGAACACTCACTTCTCCTTGCTTTATGCACACATCGGGGGGTGCAGAGCCCGCTGGTAGGCCAGACGTGGATTTTGGAAGCGCTCTCAAACGGGGCAGAGAGAGGTGCCTTGCTTCGAAGGTCTATTGGGGTCTTTCAGCGGGCCCCGCAGGTGGGGTGGGGTGGGGTGGTGTTAGGGCAGGTTCCACTGCTGGTTGCTGCCGCCGTTGCAGTCCCACAGGTCGAGCTGGGTGCCGTTGGTGGTGCTGAAGCCGGGGTCGTCCAGGCACTTGCCGGAGGCCGGGTTGACCAGGGAGTTGTTGGCTCCCCGCTGCCAGACCTGGTTCCCGCCGCCGTTGCAGTCCCACAGCTCCACCAGCGCGCCGTTGGCGGTGGAGCCGCCGGTGACGTCCAGGCACTTGCCGTTGATCTGCAGCGTGCTGCCGTTCGAGGTCCACGACTGGGCCGGGGTGCCGTTGCAGTCGTACAGGTCCGCCTTGGTGCCGTTGGCATTGCTGCCGGCGAAGTCGTCCAGGCACTTGCCCGCGATACCGGACTTGACCGCGCCGGTCGTGCTGCCGCCGCCGGGGGTGCCGGTTCCGGTGAAGGCGCTGAGGCCGTTGGGGGTGCCCAGTCCGGTCGGCCCGTCGTATCCGGTGGTGGCCGTGCACAGGTAGGAGGGGTTGCAGGAGCCGTCGGATCCGGAGGTGATGTCGTTCAGTCCCGAGCGGTGGGCGTAGAGCACCGAAGCGGCGTTCGTCGCCGGGGCTCCGGCCAGGGCGTACACGGAGGCGATGATCGGCGAGGAGGCACTGGTGCCGCCGACGGGGAACCAGCCGCCCGCTCCGTAGGTGTCGTAGACGGCGACCCCGGTACCGGGGTCGGCCACGGCCGAGACGTCGGCCACCGTGCGGTTGGCGCAGCCGGTGTCCGTCTGCCAGGACGGCTTGGCCGCCCAGGACGAGCAGCCCGCGCCCGAGCCGGACCATGCGGTCTCCGACCATCCGCGCGCGGATGAGCTGCGGTTCAAGGTCGTGCCGCCGGCGGCGACGACGTAGCGTGAGGAGGCGGGGTAGCCCACCCCGTAGCCGTCGTCGCCGGAGCTGGCGACGTCGACCACCCCGGCGTGGTTGAAGTCCCCGTCGTTGCCCGCGTCGCCGGCGTTGTCGCCGGTGCCCCAGCTGTTGGAGATGAAGTGCGCGCCCAGCGAGACCGCGGTGTTCTGGGCGGCGCCCAGGTCACCGGCCTCGACCACCAGGATGTGGCACAGGGGGCAGATCGCGGAGACCATGTCGATGTCAAGTGACGCCTCGGTGCCCCACCCGGTGTCGCCCGGCGGGTAGTTGCTCTGCTGGCCACTCTGGTTGACCTTGCGGAAGCACCCGTTGCCGGTGGTGCACGCGGGCAGGCCGAACTGGGAGCGGTACGTCCCGAGGTCTGCTTCCAGGTTCGGGTCGTCCGCGTTCTCCACGACAGCAACCGTCGCCCCTGCTCCGGCCGATGCCGAGGCGGAGGTGAGGTTGTAGGCGCTCTGCAGGTCCGCCGGACCGTAGCCGGAGGGGGTGGCGTTCGGCGCGAGGGCATCGGCGTGCAGGGCTTTGACGTCCGTGCGTATCAGCGAGTAGCAGACCGGGCCGCCAGGGTGCAGCGGCTTGGAACACGCGGCCTTGGTCGTGACATGGCTCGTGGTGGTGGATGGGACGGTGGTGGCCTGGGCTGCCATCGGTATCGCCGCGGCGAGTCCGATGGCAGCGGCAAATGCCACAGCCCATCGTGAGAGAGCTCTCATGGTTCTACCCAATCGGGGAGTCGCCCCAGGGCATGGGGGTGCCGCTGGGGAAGGGGAACGGGGCGTGCATAGTCTCGGCGTGCTGCCATAGTTCGAGGCAGTCCGCGGCGGGCCGGGAAGCGGCCTCGTGGCACGTCGACGTCGCCGGTGACGTGGCAGGACGCGGCCGCCCCCTCATCTGCGGGCAGGCAGGTGAGGCGGGCAGTGATCCGCCCCCATGGTCAGACGGCAGCAGCAGGCCGGACCGGTGGCCTGATCAGGCCACGGGAAGGTGGGGCGACCTGCAGGATGCGCGGGTCACGGGCGACGGGTAGCGGATTGCCGCTCCGCGCCGATCAGTGTGCATGGTTCTTCTCCTTCACTGCCCGCTGAACGCCGTACTACGGTGGTCGATCAGCGGGGCAAGACGGCTGGTGGTGGGGGTTGCACGACGGCATGGAAGCGGCACCGCGCGCAGACTCGTCATGGTCATGCCATGAAGGGGCGTGGTCGTTCAGCCTCCAGGGACACCGTGGGGGTGGGGTGGACGCCAATGCACATTGAGCACTCATGTTGGTTCTTCTGTCAATGGGACTGAGAAGCAAATTAGTTGACACAAAATCAAACATCGCGTGCGCGCCGCGACCATGGCCTGATCAGTTGAGGCGAGGACCCCAGGCCTCCGGCCTGCGAGGGGCGGGGTTCTCCGTCCATGCCCCTGCGCCACTGGGGGGCGAGGGAACGCTGCCGCTGCCCGGCCCGTGGGAACCGAGGCGTCATCCTGCCTTTAGCTCCGGCACAGGTTCACCCCCCGGGGCCACCGGGCCAGCCGCGCGGGCGAGCATCAGCGAGGCGGAGCCCGACATGACGCAGTCCCAGGATGCAGGCCGCGACAGGGACTGCAGGTCGACACAACGCTGACGGAGCAGGCGAATCCAGGGACCTTCGCCTGCATCCGACAGGGGGCAGTGACGCCGTGGCCGCACGAGCCCCCAGTGTCGCCTGGGCCCAAGCGCCTAGCCGGCGCCAGCAGGGCTGGCGTCTACCGAACTGCCCATCCCCCGCTGACCTCTACACGCCCCGGCCCCTCCTGCGGCCGTCAAAGGCCGCAACTGCCAGGCATGTCGCCCCGCCGCGGGCCCCGAGGCCAGTGGATGACAGATCTCAAGGATCTGATGCAACTTCGCGCCCATGGGATGCAAAAATCACTTCTCTGGTCCAGACCATTGACGCGTTCCCGGCAGATCCTTATTTTCTGAGAGCGCTCTCAATTTGCCTGGGCGCAACACCGCATCCCCTGGAGTCCTGCATGGAATTAGCGAGACCCACCCGACAGCAGACGATGTGCGGCTGCAACTGGCCAGGCGAAGAACCGATTTCGACGCCCTTGGGCGTGTCGGCGGCGGATGCACGCAGGCTCGGGCACACATGAAGTCATTCCGGACCCCAAGGCAGGGCCGGCGGGAACGCCCCTGGCAGCTCTCGGCGGCACCGCTGATCCTCACTGTCGATCACCCGTGCAGCACGCGAGTCCGGTAGCCCCGGGGTCCGTGAACCCTCGCCCCACACGGGGCTCCACCAGCGCAGCAGGTTGATCCAGCACCATCCGACGGCGGGCAGGCCGGCAAACCTTCGTTCTTGTGCACTTATGTTTCTTTGTCCAGGACATTGACCCGACAACGAACACGAAGCCACACTGTGCGCCAACTTGCCCCTGGAAGGTGTCAACTATGCAGCTCATCAAACGACTTGCCCCGCTTTGGGTCCTGGCGCTGCTCGCCGCGCTCCTGGCAGTGAGTGTCGGACCAGCCCAAGCCGCCTCGTCCACGTCGATCACCGTGGATGGAAGCCAAGGCGGACGTACCTTCGACGGCATCGGTGCGATCAGTGGCGGCGGCGGCAACTCGCGCCTGCTGACGGACTACCCGGCCGCCCAGCAGTCCCAGATCCTGGACTACATGTTCAAGCCCGGTTACGGGGCTAACCTGCAACTGCTCAAGCTGGAGATCGGCGGCGACGCCAACTCCACCGACGGCTCCGAGCCCTCCATCGAGCACAGCCGCGGGGCAATCAACTGCAACGCCGGCTACGAGTTCTGGCTCGCCCAGCAGGCGCAGCAGCGCAACCCCAACATCGGGTTCTACGGCCTGGCCTGGGCCGCTCCGGGGTGGATCAACAACGGTTTCTGGTCCACCGACACCATCAACTACCTGATCTCCTGGCTCGGCTGCGCCAAGTCGCACAACATCAACGTCAAGTACCTAGGCGGCTGGAACGAGCGCGGCCACGACGTCAACTGGTACATCCAGCTGCGCTCGTCGCTGAACGCGGCCGGCTATTCCGGTGTGCAGATCGTGGCCGACGACAGCGGTTGGAGCACGGCGGACGACATGAAGTCGAACGCCGCGTTCAACAACGCGGTCTCGATCATCGGGGCGCACTACTCCTGCAACGGCGGTGACGGTGGCAACGCCGACTCCTGCTCCAGCACCGCGGTCGCGCAGGCCAACGGCAAGCCGCTGTGGGACAGCGAGAACGGATCCCAGGACATGAACACCGGGGCCCCGGCCCTGATCAGGGCCATTACCCGCGGCTACATCGACGCGAAGATGACCAGCTACTTCAACTGGCCCCTGATCGCCGCGATCACCCCCAACCTGCCCTACAGCACCGTCGGCCTTGCCACCGCCGGGTCACCCTGGTCCGGCAACTACACCATCGGCGCCAGCACCTGGGCCACCGCCCAGGTCACCCAGTTCACCCAGCCGGGCTGGAAGTTCATCGACTCCGCCTCCGGGTACCTGGGCGGCGCCGAGTCCAACGGCACCTACGTCACGGTGAAGTCGAACACCAATTCTGACTACTCCACCATCCTGGAGACCACCACCGCGGGTTCGGCCCAGACGGCCAACTTCACCGTCAAGGGCGGCCTGTCCACCGGCACCGTGCACGTGTGGGCCACCAACGTCAACAATCCGAGCGCGGCCACCAGCTTCGTCCACACCCAGGACATCACCCCCAGCAATGGCGCCTACTCGCTGACCATGCAGCCGGGCTACGTCTACACCGTCACCACCACCACCGGCCAGGGCAAGGGCACCGCCACCGCCCCGGCCGCCCATGCCCTCGCGCTGCCCTACTCCGACACCTTCGACGCCGACGCCAGCGGCACCGAGGCGAAGTACTTCTCCGACATGCAGGGCTCCTACGAAGTCCAGCCCTGCGCCGCCGGCCGCTCCGGCCAGTGCCTGCAGCAGATGGCTCCCGTCAAGCCCATCGAGTGGCAGGACGACTCCGACGCCTACACCCTGGCCGGCGACCCCACCTGGTCCAACTACACCGTCAGCGCCAACGCCCTTCTCAGCGCGTCCGGCACCACCGAGCTCCTGGGCCGGGCCGGCACCCAGTCGCGCCCACAGTCACACATGAACGCCTACTACTTCCGGATCAGGGACACCGGGCAGTGGTGGGTCGAGAAGATGTACACCGACGGCTCCAACCACACCATCGCCACCGGAACCACCACCGCGCTGGGCACCAACAAGTGGCACAACCTCTCGTTCACATTCCAGGACTCCACCATCAGCGCCGCCGTCGACGGCACCACCATCAGCACCGTCACCGACACCTCCTTCCAGAGCGGTCAGGCAGGCCTGGGCATCCAGGGCTACCGGACCGACCAGTTCGACAACTTCTCCGTCACCCCAGGCACCGGTACCGCCCCCACACCCAAGGGACAGATCACCTCCGGCATCGCCGGCAAGTGCCTGGACGACTTCGGCGCCTCCAGCACCGCGGGTGCCGTCGCCAACATCTGGGACTGCACCGGCTCCAGCTCACAGTGGACCGCCACCGGCGGAACGCTGCAGGTCAACGGCCTCTGCCTCGACGTCACCGGCGCTGGCACCGCCAACGGAACCCTGGTGGGCCTGTGGACCTGCAACGGCGGAGCCAACCAGCAGTGGCAGGCCCAGAACGGGGCGCTGGTCAACCCGAGCAGTGGACGCTGCCTGGACGACCCCGGCTTCAGCACCACCAACGGCACCAAGGTCGACATCTGGGACTGCAACTCCGGCAGCAACCAGCAATGGACGCTGCCCGCGACAACCTGAGCCGCCCGCCACACAAGAGATCGTCACCGGCTCCCGCCACAGCCTCGGCTGCAGCCCGGCTCACGGGACGCTCGCGGGTGGACGCCGTCACCAAAGCGTCCACCCGCGACCGCACAGCCTCGTTCGACACATGCACCAGCGGCCGGCCGAACCGCCACGCCCGTAGCCACCGACAACGACATCCCGGGGAACGCATGGAAGGCACGGAAGTCCGCAAGCTGACACAGCTGGAGGGCCGTCACTGGTGGTACCGCGAACGCCGAGCACTCCTCGCCCGCGAACTGGACCAACTGCAGACACACGGCATCGCCCTGGACATCGGCGCGGCAGGAGGCGGCAACACCCAGGTCCTGCGCTCCCATGGCTGGAAGGCCATAGCCGTCGAATACGGAACCGAGGGCGCCGAGGTCGCACGGGACCGCGGCCTGACCGTGATCCGCGCAGACGCCCGCCAACTGCCGATCGCCGACCGCACCGTCGATCTCGTGGTCGCGTTCGACATCCTTGAACACATCGTCGAGGACGGACAAGCCATGGCGGAGATGCATCGCGTGGTGCGCCCCGGCGGGACCGTCCTGATCGCAGTTCCCTGCGACATGAGGCTGTGGTCGGCTCACGACGTCGCCGTCGACCATGTCCGCCGCTACGAACGACACACCCTGCAGCAGGTGGTGCAGGCAAGCGGATTCACCATCGAGACACTGCACAGCTGGAACGTCCTGCTACGGCCGGTCGCCGCCTGGCGGCGCAGGACAAGCACCGGCAGCGACCTGGAGGACCTCCACCCGCTCACCAACCGAGTCCTCAGCACCGTGATCGCCGCCGAGCGCTACCTGCCAGTGCACGCACTGCCCGGCGTCTCACTCCTGCTCCGGGCACGCAAGCCGGCAGGCCTTGCGCCGGACGGGACACCGCGGTGAACCCTTCCAGCCGGGATCCGCTACCTCCAGGAGCTACCTCCGATGCCCCCAGGCCGCCGGAGCCTAGGACGGCCACCGAAGTGAAGAACCTGCGGCACCGCCTCCCTCTCTGACAGTCTCGACTGAGACGTCCGGTTCGTCCGGGTTAGTCTGGATGGGCGAGACAGGAGATTCCCGGCATGGCTTCCAATACCACCACCTCACGCACAGCCCCCGAGCCCGACCCGGCCCCGCGGCCGAAGCGGCGCACGTTCACGGCGGAATACAAGCTGCGGATCGTCGCTGAGTACGATGCCGCCCCCAGCGGGGAGAAGGGCGCGGTCCTGCGCCGCGAGCGGTTGTACCACTCGCACATCATCGAGTGGCGGGCCGCGCGAGACGCCGGAGCGATGGCCACGCTCGCCGACCGGCGGACCTCGCCCGCACGCCCCAAGAGGCCCGCCGAAGCAGCCGAGGCCGAGCGGCTGCGCAAGAGGCTGGCCGTCGTGGAACGGGAGCTGGCGCAGAAGGACGCCGCCCTGGAGCTGCTGGGAAAAGCTTCCGCACTCTTGGAACTGCTCTCCAAGAGTGCGGGCTGAAAGCCGAGGCCGAGCAGGTCGCCGACGAGCTCTTCCAGTCGCTGGAGCGGGAGTTGAACACCACTGCGGCCTGCCGGCTGACCGGTCGCTCACGGGCCACGCACTACCGTCGGCTCAACCCGCCCCCGCCGCGCGAGCGCGCTCCGCGCCCCTCGCCGCCCTCAGCTCTGGCTCCGGCGGAGCGCGCGCGGATCCTGGCACTGATGAACAGCCCGGCCTATGCCGAACTGGCACCTGCCCAGATCTGGGCGCGCGAACTGGACGAGGGCCGCTACTACTGCTCAGTGCGCACGATGTACCGGATCCTGGAGGCCCAGGGCCAGACCGGCGAGCGCCGCCGCCAGGCCACCCACGCCGCCAAGTCCATCCCCGAACTCGTGGCCACCGCCCCCTCGCAGGTCTTCAGTTGGGACATCACCAAACTGGCCGGACCAGACAAGGGCATCTGGTACCACGCCTACGTCATCATCGACATCTTCAGCCGCTACGTCGTCGGCTACACCGTGGAGATGGCCGAATCGGCCGAGCGCGCCGAGGAGTTGATCAGCGAGACCGTCGAACGCAACGGCATCGCCCCCGAGCACCTGCACGCGGACCGCGGCACCTCGATGACCAGCAAGAAAGTCTCGCAGTTGCTCATCGATCTGGGCGTGACGCGCTCGCACTCGCGCCCCAAGGTCTCGAATGACAACCCGTACAGCGAAAGCCAGTTCAAAACCACGAAGTACATGGCCGACTACCCGGCGCGGTTCGACTCCCTGAACCACGCACGCGAGTGGTTCGACTCATTCATTGCCTATTACAACCATGAGCATCGCCATTCGGGCATCGGGCTGCACACGCCTGCGTCCGTGCACTTCGGCACCGCCGGCCAAGTCCAGGACCAGCGCGCCGTCACGCTCAACGAGGCATACGCCCGCCACCCCGAACGCTTCGCCCGCCGCCCCCGCCCGCCCAAGATCCCCGATCAGGCGTGGATCAACGACCCCGCCAAACGCAGAGAACCCGAATCAGCACAACAGAGCGCATAACCGTACGAACGTCTCATTTGACTTGACACGTTCCGCCTGGCCGTGGTATTCACTCCCCTGGTCCTGACCGCCGCAGGTATCGCCGTCGCAGCAGCGCCCCCAGCGTTGCCCGCAGGTGCTGCCGTGGCCCGGACCATCGCCGCGCCTGCCGCGGCCGCAGTCGATCACACGCTCGCCCTGACACCGCAGATGGGCTTCAACAACTGGAACTCCACGCACTGCGGCCCGCAGTTCAACGAGGCGATGGTCAAGGGCATCGCTGACCGCTTCGTCTCCGAGGGCCTCAAGGACGCCGGATACCAGTACGTCAACCTCGACGACTGCTGGGCCCTGCCACAGCGCGACGCCGCCGGCAACCTGGTCGCCGACCCGGCGCGCTTCCCCGACGGCATCAAAGCCCTCGCCGACTACGTCCACTCCAAAGGCCTCAAATTCGGCCTCTACTCCACCGCAGGAACCATGACCTGCAACAGCTCGGGCTTCCCCGGCGGCCTGGGACACGAGCAGCAGGACGCGAACCTGTGGGCGTCCTGGGGGGTGGACTACCTCAAGTACGACAACTGCGGGAACAACGGCATCGACGCCAGGACCCGCTACCAGGCCATGACGAACGCACTCAAGGCCACCGGCCGCCCCATCCTCCTCAGCGTCTGCGAGTGGGGTACGAACCAGCCCTGGACTTGGGCCCCCGCCCTGGCGAACTCATGGCGCACCACAGACGACATAAACGACACCTGGTCTAGCATGATCAGCATAGTGCACCGGAACCAGGCCCTGGCTGCCTACGCCAGACCCGGAGCGTGGAACGACCCGGACATGCTGGAGGTCGGCAACGGGGGATGACCGACACCGAGTACCGCACCCAGTTCACCCTGTGGTCCGAGATGGCAGCACCCCTGCTTATCGGCACCGACCTCCGCAGCGCACGCCCCGCGACCCTGGCGATCCTCAAGAACACCGACGTGATCGCAGTCGACCAGGACCCCCTCGGCAAGCAGGGGACCGTAGTGTCCTTGGCCGCGGGACTGCTCGTCATGACCAAACCCCTGGCGAACGGCGACCACGCGGTCACCCTCACCAACGAGAACACCCACTCAGCGACGATCTCCACCACAGCGGCCGCCGTGGGACAGGCAACCGCACCCTCGTACCGGCTCACCAATGCCTGGACCAAACAGATCTCCACGACCACCGCAACGATCAGCGCTGTCGTCGCACCGCACGGAACCGTGATGTACCGGGTCGCTGTCGGCAGCGGAAGCAGTACCGGCACCACCCATCCCCTAGTCAACCCCTTCTCCCACCGATGCCTGGACGCCAAGGGCGGCGCGACCGCCCCGGCACCGCGATCGAGATCTGGGATTGCAACAACGGCACTAACCAGGCTGTCACCCTGTCCCCCACCGACGAACTGCGCCTGTACGGCGACACCCGGTGCCTGGACGCGTACGCCAACCACGCCTCCCCTGGCACCCAGGTCGAACTCTGGCGATGCAACGGCGGCGTCAACCAGCAATGGCGGCTCAACCCCGACGGCACCATCACCGGCATCCAGTCCGGCCTTTGCCTCGATGTCACCGGCGGCGACAAACCGGCCGCCGACACCGACGGCACCGCACTGGAGCTCTGGGCTTGCAACGGCGGCGCCAACCAGCAATGGAGCCTGGGCTGACCCGGACGCGCACACGACTGTCCCACGAACACGGGCCCCTGCCCACCGACCGCTTGGCCCGCACGGACATTCTCAGCCCGCCGATGCCCACCAGTGGCACCCAAGGAAGCGCGTCGACAGGGCCGAAGCCCGCAACCAGCATGACGCGGGACCACCAACCCCGCACCTGAACCGCCGAACGCAACCGGATACGCGCAGCCCGTAAACGCAAAGGCGATGCCAGCCAGCTCCGCCTGCCAGCCCGTCCGCGGACCTGGCATTGCCACCTTGATCGTCAGCGCCGCCCATGGTGCTGAATCCGAGAAACACCGACGGCAAGGAATCGCCATGCAAGGAGCAAGCAGCATACGTCGCACTGCCCGGCACGCTTCGGGTGCGCTGGTGGGAACTGTGATACTGGCCGCCACCAGTCTGGGGGCCGTCGGCGCCCTGGCCACGGTCGCCGAGGCTGCCACGTCCGGGGCGGTCACCGGGTACCAGGGCCTGTGTCTGGACGACTTCACCGGCAGCAACGCCAACGGCACCAAAGCGGACCTGTACGGCTGCAACAGCACCCCCGCCCAGCAGTGGACCATCGCCAGTAACGGCACCCTGCAGATCAACGGCAAGTGCCTGGACATCACCGGCGGCTCCACCGCCAACGGCGCCCTGGTCGAGCTGTGGGACTGCAACGGCGGAGCCAACCAGGTCTGGCAGCAGGGCGCCAACAACTCCCTGGTCAACCCAGCGTCAGGCAAGTGCCTGGACGACCCCGGATTCAGCACCACCCCTGGCACCCAGCTCGACCTGTGGGACTGCAACGGCGGAGCCAACCAAGCATGGGCCCTGCCCGGCGGTACCACCTCGCCCCCGCCACCCGGCAACGGGAAGCACCTGGTCACCGGCTACTGGCAGGACTTCGACAACGGCGCCACCGACCAGAAGATCAGTGACGTCAACTCGGCGTACGACATCATCGCGGTCTCCTTCGCCACCGCCGACCCGAGCAGCACCGGCGGGATAACCTTCTCACTCGACCCGACCCTGCAGAGCAAGCTCGGCGGCTACACCGACGCCCAGTTCAAGGCCGACATCGCCGCCAAGCACGCCGCAGGCAAGAAAGTGGTCCTCTCGGTCGGCGGCCAGAACGGCACCATCAGCGTCGCCAGCTCCGCCGCCGCGACCAACTTCGCCAACAGCGCCTACGCGCTGATGCAGACCTACGGCTTCGACGGGGTCGACATCGACCTGGAGAACGGCCTCAACCCGACCTACATGGCGCAGGCCCTGCACTCCCTGGCGAGCAAAGCCGGCTCCGGCTTCGTGCTCACCATGGCCCCGCAGACCATCGACATGCTGACCGCCAGCTCCGACTACCTGGCGACCGCACTAGCCGTCAAGGATGTGCTGACGATCGTCAACACCCAGTACTACAACTCGGGTTCGATGAACGGCTGCGACGGCGGCGTCTACAGCCAGGGCAGCGTGGACTTCATCACCTCGATGGTCTGCACCGCCATCCAGGCCGGGCTCAAGCCCGCCCAGGTCGGCATCGGCGTCCCGGCCTCGTCCAGCGCGGCGGGCAGCGGCTATGTCGCGCCGAGCGTGGTCGAGAACGCTCTGAACTGCATCGCCAAGGGCACCAACTGCGGTACCTACAAGCCCACCACCCTCTGGCCGTCGATCGGCGGCGTGATGACCTGGTCGACCGCCTGGGACGCCAAGAACGGCAACCAGTTCGCCCTGAACGAGGGTGCGTTCGTCCACGCGATGCCGTAGCTGGGCGCTGCGAAATCCAGAGCCGAGACCGAGCGCGGGCTTGCCGGCAAACAGTGGGACCGGGAGCGACCGGTCCGTATCCCATTGATCGTTCAGCACCACCCCTGGCGCTGAATCCGACCGAACCGACAGTAAGGAAGTCACCATGCAGTGGGGAAGAACAACACGCCGCAGAATGCGGCACCGGCTCGGAGCGCTCCTAGGGGCCGTGGTCCTGGTCAGCGCAGGCCTCGGCGCCGTGGGCGCCCTGGCCACGGTCGCCGAGGCCGCCACGTCCGGGGCGGTCACCGGGTACCAGGGCCTGTGCCTGGACGACTTCACCGGCAGCAACGCCAACGGCACCAAGGCCGACCTGTACACCTGCAACAACACCCCCGCCCAGCAATGGACCGTCGGAGCCAACAACACGCTGCAGATCAACGGCAAGTGCCTGGACATCACCGGCGGCTCCACCGCCAACGGCGCCCTGGTCGAGCTGTGGGACTGCAACGGCGGCGGCAACCAGGTCTGGCAGCAGGGCGCCAACAACTCCCTGGTCAACCCCGCCAGCGGACGCTGCCTGGACGACCCCGGCTTCAGCACCACCCCCGGCACCCAACTCGACATCTGGGACTGCAACGGCGGAGCCAACCAAGCCTGGACCCTACCCGGCACCGGTGGCACCACGCCCCCGCCGACCGGCGGCGCCCTGGGACCGAACGTGATCGTGATCAATCCGAGCATGTCCGTGAGCACGATAGCCAGCACACTCAACGCGATCGGCACCCAGCAGAACCCGAACCAGTTCGGCACCCAGCGCTACGAGATCCTGTTCCAACCGGGAACCTACGGCTCTGCCGCCAACCCGCTGGACTTCCAGATCGGCTACTACGAGAGCGTCCAGGGCCTTGGGCAGAATCCGGGCCAGGTCGTGATCAACGGAACGATCGACTCCTGGAACCAGTGCACTGGCGGCGACCAGACCCAGTGCTACGCCACCAACAACTTCTGGCGCTCGGTCAAGAACCTGACGATCAACGTCACCGGACTGACCGGCTGCTTCGCGGGTGAAGAAGTCTGGGCCGTCTCCCAGGCCGCCCCGATGCGCCGGGTCAACATCAACGGCAACGTCACCCTGATGGACTACTGCGACGGATCGCCCGGCTGGTCCAGCGGCGGATTCATCGCCGACTCGCAACTCAACGGCACCGTCCAGAACGGCTCCCAGCAGCAGTTCCTGGTGCGCAACACGAAGATCGGCAGCTGGAGCAACGGCGTCTGGAACCAGGTGTTCTCCGGTGACCCCGGCGCCCCGGCCCAGAGCTTCGGCACGACCCCGGTGGGCGCCGGCGGACCCCAGCCCTACACCACCCTGCCCACCTCACCCGTCACCGAGGAAGAGCCGTACCTGTACTCCGACACCTCGGGCAACTACAACGTGTTCGTCCCGTCGGTGCAGACCAACACCAGCGGAGCGAGCTGGGCGAACGGGAACACCCCCGGCAGCTCACTGCCGCTGAGCTCGTTCTACGTCGTCAACTCCGCCAGCACGATCGCACAGATCAACGCGGCCCTGGCAGCGGGCAACAACCTGCTGTTCACCCCCGGGGTCTACACCTACAACCAGACGATCAACGTCACCAGGGCCGACACGAAGATCATCGGCCTCGGCTTCGCGACGCTGATCCCCACCGCCGGACAGACCACCATCAACGTGGCCGACGTCAGCGGCGTCAACATCTCCGACCTGATCCTGGACGCCGGCACCGTCAACTCCCCGACTCTGCTCACCATCGGCACCGCGGGATCCACCGTCAGCCACGCCAGTGACCCCGTCACCATCGACGACGTCTTCCTGCGGGTCGGCGGCGCCGCGGCCGGCTCAGTGACCGACGCGTTCATCGACAACAGCAACAACTCGATCCTCGACGACGTCTGGTCCTGGCGCGCCGACCACGGCACGGGCAGCGGCTCCTGGACCTCCGACACCGCCGCGACGGGCCTGACCGTCAACGGCAACAATGTCACTGCCTACGGCCTGGCCGTCGAGCACTACCAGCAGTACGAGACCGTCTGGAACGGCCAGGGCGGCAAGGTCATCTTCTTCCAGAACGAGAACCCCTACGACGTACCGAACCAGGCCTCCTGGAAGGCGAGCTCCACCCAGAACGGCTACCCCGCGTTCTACCTGCCCAGCAGCGTCAGCAGCTTCACCGGCTACGGCATGGGCAGCTACTCCAACTTCGACGCGGGCGTGCCCATCCAGAACGGAACGTGTCAAGTCAAATGAGACGTTCGTACGGTTATGCGCTCTGTTGTGCTGATTCGGGTTCTCTGCGTTTGGCGGGGTCGTTGATCCACGCCTGATCGGGGATCTTGGGCGGGCGGGGGCGGCGGGCGAAGCGTTCGGGGTGGCGGGCGTATGCCTCGTTGAGCGTGACGGCGCGCTGGTCCTGGACTTGGCCGGCGGTGCCGAAGTGCACGGACGCAGGCGTGTGCAGCCCGATGCCCGAATGGCGATGCTCATGGTTGTAATAGGCAATGAATGAGTCGAACCACTCGCGTGCGTGGTTCAGGGAGTCGAACCGCGCCGGGTAGTCGGCCATGTACTTCGTGGTTTTGAACTGGCTTTCGCTGTACGGGTTGTCATTCGAGACCTTGGGGCGCGAGTGCGAGCGCGTCACGCCCAGATCGATGAGCAACTGCGAGACTTTCTTGCTGGTCATCGAGGTGCCGCGGTCCGCGTGCAGGTGCTCGGGGGCGATGCCGTTGCGTTCGACGGTCTCGCTGATCAACTCCTCGGCGCGCTCGGCCGATTCGGCCATCTCCACGGTGTAGCCGACGACGTAGCGGCTGAAGATGTCGATGATGACGTAGGCGTGGTACCAGATGCCCTTGTCTGGTCCGGCCAGTTTGGTGATGTCCCAACTGAAGACCTGCGAGGGGGCGGTGGCCACGAGTTCGGGGATGGACTTGGCGGCGTGGGTGGCCTGGCGGCGGCGCTCGCCGGTCTGGCCCTGGGCCTCCAGGATCCGGTACATCGTGCGCACTGAGCAGTAGTAGCGGCCCTCGTCCAGTTCGCGCGCCCAGATCTGGGCAGGTGCCAGTTCGGCATAGGCCGGGCTGTTCATCAGTGCCAGGATCCGCGCGCGCTCCGCCGGAGCCAGAGCTGAGGGCGGCGAGGGGCGCGGAGCGCGCTCGCGCGGCGGGGGCGGGTTGAGCCGACGGTAGTGCGTGGCCCGTGAGCGACCGGTCAGCCGGCAGGCCGCAGTGGTGTTCAACTCCCGCTCCAGCGACTGGAAGAGCTCGTCGGCGACCTGCTCGGCCTCGGCTTTCAGCCCGCACTCTTGGAGAGCAGTTCCAAGAGTGCGGAAGCTTTTCCCAGCAGCTCCAGGGCGGCGTCCTTCTGCGCCAGCTCCCGTTCCACGACGGCCAGCCTCTTGCGCAGCCGCTCGGCCTCGGCTGCTTCGGCGGGCCTCTTGGGGCGTGCGGGCGAGGTCCGCCGGTCGGCGAGCGTGGCCATCGCTCCGGCGTCTCGCGCGGCCCGCCACTCGATGATGTGCGAGTGGTACAACCGCTCGCGGCGCAGGACCGCGCCCTTCTCCCCGCTGGGGGCGGCATCGTACTCAGCGACGATCCGCAGCTTGTATTCCGCCGTGAACGTGCGCCGCTTCGGCCGCGGGGCCGGGTCGGGCTCGGGGGCTGTGCGTGAGGTGGTGGTATTGGAAGCCATGCCGGGAATCTCCTGTCTCGCCCATCCAGACTAACCCGGACGAACCGGACGTCTCAGTCGAGACTGTCAGAGAGGGAACGCCATGGCCTTCCAGGCGCCCCACACCTCGGGCATCGCGTTCCATGACCTGCTGACCGTGTGGCTCAACAACCAGGGAGGCATCCAGTCCGTGATCAACGGCACCGGTGCCGCAGTCAGTTCGGCCAACCCCGGACCGGTCAACCTGGTCAACTACTGAGCCCATCCGCCCTGCGACCGAGGCGGACGCACCACCCGACCATGCGTCCACACACCGATGCTTGACACCGCACATCCCCGGTCCGCAGGTCCTCCCGACCTGCGGGCCGGGGCCCAGGCCATACTTGCAAACCCCTACGGGCTCGGGCTCTGCCGAGGCCGGCTTCCAGGACAGCACGAACTGCTACCGCTCAACCCGCCCGGCGTCGTCCGACCGCACTGCCATTCCTGACCACAGGGACGGGTCCCCCCATGCTGGCTCCCCACTCAAAGCACGCGAGCAAGGCCAACCAAAACTGGGTACTCCTACAACCGCAAAGGACGAGTTCCATGCCTCTTACACCGGCGCCAGACGTGCCCTCCAATGTTGCGATCGGTGACCCGGGTCCACTGGGCTTGGGCGCGTTCGCCTTAACCACGTTTCTCCTGTCCTGCTTCAATGCGAACCTCGTCGCAGACAAGGCACTGGAAGCTGTCGTCCTGCCCGTGGCCTTGTGGTACGGCGGTGTAGCCCAACTGCTTGCCGGTATGTGGGAGTTCCGCAAGAACAACACCTTCGGTGCCTTGGCCTTCACCTCATACGGCTCCTTTTGGCTGTCCTTCGCCGCCTACGTCCAGTTCGTGGCACCGGAGCTGCCACCCGCGCACGCCTACCAGGCAACGGGTCTGTTCCTGCTGGCCTGGACGATCTTCACGGTGTACATGACGGTGGTCGCCACCGGAGTCAGCGGCGTCGTGCTCGCCGTTTTCGCAGCCCTGTCCCTGACCTTCCTGCTGCTCACGATCGGAGCCCTGAGCGAACACCCCACGATCACCCAGGCCGGTGGATGGGCAGGCCTACTCACGGCGCTGCTCGCCTGGTACGGGTCGCTGGCCGGAGCGGCGAACGCCACCTGGAAGAACAAGTCACTTCCCACATGGCCACGCGCCATTTAGTCCACCCCTGAGGCAGCGATGAACACAAGACAGATAGAGATCACGGGAATTCCGATGGCGAACCCGCCCCCGGACTCGGCCCTGCGGGAGCCGCGGACATGTCCCCTCCTCACGCTCAGCGTGACTCCACTCGTCGGACTCACCGCTGGGCCACGGAAGCATGCCCTGCGATGCCCCCACACACGAGAAATCGTCCACCCGACTCACCGGTGGACGAGCAACACGGCGGTAGGACCATCGTGGATTCGCAGCAAGGGGCTCGTTCGAGGCGTTGACAGATAACAACTCACGGCTCAATGCTGAGAGCGCTCTCAAATAGGTCTGGACCTCTCCGGCTCTCCAGGCAGCGCCCGCCGGACAGGCACGCAGGACCAGCGACAGCCGACACCCCCCTCATGCCGGCGTACGCCCACCTCCGCCTGCATCCGGGCAACCACCCCCATTAAGAGGAGACACGTGCCATGGCACGAAAGCTACTGACGGCGTTCCTCGCCGCAGCCCTCACCGCAGCAGGCCTGACCGCGCTCACCGCGCCGTCCGCCAACGCCTCGGTACCCGACACCATCCCGCTCACCTTCACCAACAACTCCGGTCGCAGCGACCCGATCTACATCTATGATCTCGGAACGCTGCTGTCCACCAACCAGCAGGGCTGGGCCGACGCCAACGGCACCTTCCACCCCTGGCCGGCCGGCGCCAACCCTCCCAGCCCGGCACCGGACGCCTCGATCGCTGGCCCGGCCAACGGCCAGTCCACCACCATCCGGATCCCGAAGTTCTCCGGCCGGCTCTACTTCTCCGTCGGCCAGAAGCTGGTCTTCAGTCTGGCCACCGGAGGACTGGTCCAGCCCGCGGTGCAGAACCCCACCGATCCGAACCACAACATCCTGTTCGACTGGACCGAGTACACCCTCAACGACTCCGGGCTGTGGATCAACAGCACCCAGGTCGACATGTTCGCGATCCCCTACGCTGTGGGAGCCACGGACGCCAACGGGAGCACCCAGACCACCGGCACGCTCAAGCCGGGCGGCTACACCGCCTTCTTCAACGCCCTCAAGAGCCAGCCCGGCGGCTGGGCCAACCTCGTGCAGACCCGCTCGGACGGCACAGTCCTGCGCGCCCTGGCCCCCAGCCACGGCATCGAGACCGGCGCCCTGCCGGCCAACATCATGGACGACTACGTCAACCGCGTGTGGGCCAAGTACAGCTCCTCCACGCTGACCGTCACACCCTTCGCGGACCAGCCGAACACCCAGTACTTCGGGCGCGTGTCCGGCAACACCATGAACTTCACCAACAGCGCCGGAGCCGTGGTCACCTCCTTCCAAAAGCCCGACTCGGACAGCATCTTCAGCTGCAACAACGCCCTGGACGCCCCCAACGACCTGGTTCGGGGCCCGATCTCGCGCACCTTGTGCGCCGCGTACAACCGCACCACCCTGCTCACCAACTCCAACCAGCCCGACTCCAGCGCCGCCAGCTTCTACCAGGACGCGGACACCAACTACTACGCCAAGGCCCTGCATGCGCAGATGGCCGACGGCAACGCCTACGCCTTCGCCTTCGACGACGTCGGCCACCACGAGTCGCTGGTCCAGGACAACAACCCGACCCAGGCCTCCATCACCCTCAACCCGCTCGACGGTTCCGGGTCGACGCCGCCGACTGGTCCGGTGAGCACCACGGCCTGGTACCAGCTGGCCAACACCAACTCCGGCCAGTGCGTGGACGCCTCCGGTGCGGGCACCGCCAACGGGACCCCGATCCTGCAGTGGCCCTGCGCAGGCCAGGCCAACCAGCAGTGGCAGTTCACCCCCACCGACAGCGGCTACTACACCATCACCAACCGCAACTCCGCCGGCAACCACCAGGTCATCGACGTCCCCGCCAGCTCCACCGCCGACGGGACCGACCTCGACACCTGGGGCCTGAACGGCGGAGCCAACCAGCAATGGCTCCCCGTCCTCCAGTCCGACGGCAAGTACCACTTCGTCGCCCGCAACAGCGGCAAATGCCTCGACATCACCGGCGCCTCCACCACCAACGGCACCCTGATCGAACAATGGACCTGCAACAACGGCACCAACCAGTCCTTCCAACTCACCGCAAGCTAAACCACCACAGCAGCAATCCATTCTCCTCGACCGAGCTATATTGACCAGCCGGCAGCCAAGGGCCGCCACACCGCGCGGCTCCTGCAGCCCGGCCTCCCGTTGCAGGGCCTGCCGTCGTTCTCCCCAACGGCGGCAGGTTCTGCACCCGGCCTCCCGGGCACTCCCCACGGTGCAGGCACCAGGTCAATAGCCATCCATGGTGCTCCCAGGAGCGGGCACCATGCGAAACGCCGATCTGACGCCGAGGTCGCGAGTGCTATCCACAACCCCTGTGGATATGTGTACGACCGGTACGGTGCTAGAGGGTGCATGAGGCAGTCCACCGCTCGGTCGCAGGCCGTCATGCTTCGATGCCGACGATCGACAACAGCAGCGCCCTCATTACCTCAGCGCTTCAGCAACCCACCGGAGAGCTCCTGGCACCGCGCAAGCGTCAGCACTGGAACCCGCTCCATTGGGCCTGCTGAGCAACCGTACCCACCTCCGGCTCGGGCTTGCTGCGACAAGTGCGCGCCGAAGCACACGAACAACATCAGCATTCACAGCTGCCAAACGTCCGCCGATTTCTGTTTGGAGACACCCCATGCTCGGTCGCTTCTTCCGCAGATTCCTTTACGGCTCGGTAGCCGCAGCGGTGTTCTGCGCCACGATGGGCGCACTGCCCAACCTGGCTTCTGCCGATGACACGACAGTCTCCTACGACACGCTACGCACCGGATGGGATGCCAACGAACCGGCACTCGGCCCGTCCGCAGTGTCAGCCCCGGACTTTGGCCAGCTCTTCTCCACGCCGGTCAATGGCCAGGTGTACGCGCAACCACTGGTCGTGGGTGGCACGGTAGTCGCCGCGACGGAGAACAACTACATCTACGGCATGGACGCAGTCACCGGTGCAATCACGTGGTCGCGCAGTGTCGGCCCGTCCTGGCCCGCATCGACCCTGGGCTGCGGGGACCTGGTACCGAACATCGGCATCACCAGCTCCCCGGTGTACGACCCGGCCACCGGTGCGGTGTTCTTCCTCGCCAAGGTCAACGACGGCGCCGACGCTGCCCACCCGCACTTCTACATGCACTCGATCAACCCCGCCACCGGCGCCGAGCGGTCCGGCTGGCCAGTGGTGATCCAGGGGCAGGCCAGCAACAACCCGGGTAACACCTTCAACGCCGAGACCGCCAACCAGCGCCCCGGACTGCTCCTGCTCGGTGGCGTGGTCTATGCCGGATTTGCCAGCAACTGCGACTACGGCCCCTACGTCGGATATGTCGCGGGCGTGAAGACGACCACCCCGGCGATGTCGACGCTCTGGTCGACCGAGTCAGGATCCGCCTCCGCGGAGGGCGGCATCTGGCAGTCCGGCGGCGGCCTGGTCTCCGACGGTTCCGGCCGAATCATCGTGGCCACCGGAAACGGGGTCTCCCCCGCCCCCGGCCCGGGTTCCAGCCCACCCGGCACGCTGGGCGAGTCGGTGGTCCGGCTGCAGGTCAACGCCGACGGCTCGCTGACTGCGAAGGACTTCTTCAGCCCGAACAACAACAGCAAACTCGACCAGGACGACACCGACTTCGGCGCCGGCGGACCGATGGGCCTGCCCGCGGGCTTCGGCACCACCGCCCACCCGCACCTGATGGTGCAGAGCGGCAAGGACGGGCGGGTCTTCCTGCTCGACCGGGACAACCTCGGCGGCATGGGTCAAGGTCCCGGCGGCGGCGACAACTCGGTCGGCGCACCGGCCGGCCCCTACAACGGCACCTGGGACCACCCCGCATTCTGGGGCGGCGACGGAGGCTACGTCTACGACGTCGAGAACGGCGGCTACCTACGGGCCCTGAAGTACGGGGTGAACGGCAGCGGCCTTCCGGTGCTGTCCTCGGCCGGAACCAGTTCCTCGACCTTCGGGTTCACCTCCGGCGCCCCGGTCGTCACCTCGGACGGAACCACGTCCGGCTCGGCCATCGTCTGGGTGGTCTACTCCAACGGGTCCGACGGCTCCGGGGGCCAGTTGCGGGCCTACGACGCAGTGCCGCAGAACGGCCAGCTGCACCTGCGCTACTCGGCCGCCATCGGCACCGCGAACAAGTTCGCCACCCCGGCCACCGATGCTGGCCGGGTCTACATCGGCACCCGCGACGGGCACGTGATCGGCTTCGGCCGGCCCACCACCGCGTCCCTGACCTCCTCTCCCACCGACTTCGGCAACGTGGCCGTCGGCAGCACCGGGCACGCCACCGTCACCGTCAGCGCTGCCCGCGCCGTCACCATTACCGGCATCGCGACAGCCGCGCCCTACGGCGCCACCCCGCCCGCGCTCCCCGTCAGCCTGACCGCCGGACAGACCCTGAGCGTGCCGGTCTCCTTCACGCCCAACGCCACTGGAGGAGCCACCGGCAGCCTGGTCTTCACCACCAACACAGGTACCGTGTCCCTGGACCTGCACGGCGCCGGGACCAAGACCGGTTTGGGGGCAACCCCCGCAACGATTGCCTTCGGCACCGTACCCACCGGCGCGCACAACACCGTCAGCGTCAGCATCACGAACACCGGCACCGCACCGGTCACCATCACCGGATCCACCCCGCCATCAGCGCCCTTCACCGCCACCGGGTTCCCCGCCAACGGGTCCACCCTGGCAGCAGGGGCCTCCGTGTCGATCTCGGTGACCTACACTCCGACCACCGCCGGCAACCAGAGCGGATCCCTGTCGGTCACCAGCAACGCCGGAGCGGTGACCGTACCGCTTGCCGGAACAGCGGTCACTGGGGCCGCCCACCTGAGCATCACACCCAACCCGCTGGACTTCGGCTCGGTGGGACTGGGCCAGTCGGCCACCAAGACCTTCACCATCTCCAACACCGGGAACATCACCCTGACCCTGACCAAGGCCGCACCGCCGGTCGGCGCGTTCAACACGAGCACCCCCGTCTCTGAGGGCCAGCAGTTGTCCCCGGGCGACAGCATCACCCAGACCATCACCTTCACCCCCACCGCCCTGGGCGCGGCATCCGCCCAGTACTCGATCACCGGTGACGACGGGCAGGGCGCCATCCTGGAAAAGCTCACCGGCACCGGCGTCACCGCCACCACCGGCCAGATCGCCTCCGGGATCACCGGCAAGTGCCTGGACGACAACAACAACGGCGCCAACGCCACCCCGGTCGTCATCTACGACTGCCACGGCGGACCCACCCAGACCTGGACCTTCAGCAACGGCACCCTGCAGATCAACGGCAAGTGCGCAGACGTCACCGCCCTAGGCACCGCCAACGGCACCAAAATCCAGCTCTGGGACTGCAACGGCGGCACCAACCAGCAATGGACACACCAGGCCAACGGCGAACTAGTCAGCGCCTCCTCCGGACGCTGCCTCGACGACCCCGGCTTCAGCGCCACCAACCAGACCCAGGTCGACATCTGGGACTGCGACGGGGGCGCCAACCAGCAGTGGACACTCCCATAGACCAGAGCCGGCAGCGATGATCGCGGCACTCGCGACCGTGGTCGGACTCTCCTAAAGCTCCGTCCGCCCACGGCAAGCCTCCCAGGTTCGAAAACAACAAGGACGTCATCGCCCGCGACAACGCCAGCACACTCTGGCTCTACCCCCGCACCGCCACCGCCTCCTCCACCCGCACCCAACTCGGATCCCGCGGGTATCCCCAGACCACCCATCAAGCCCTCCCATCGCAGCGCCCCGCCACATAGGCGGGGCGCTGCAATCGCTCCCCGGTAGACCACCCGGGCTGGTAGATGCTATCGCCAAGGGTGTTTTGCCTCGCCGCATCGGCATCCCAACACGAGCGGTTGCGCACGCAGACCGTGGAGGGCACGAAGATCAAACCGCCCGTGAGAGGCAGCCGCGGCACCCTTCGGTTCCTGCAGTTGACGGGCCGGTCTGCGTGGCGCCCTGGCGCGGTCGTGGTCATCGGCTGCTGGAGTCCTGGGGTGTCCGCCCCGACTTGGTCGCCGGCGGCAGCCGGCCGCTCGGCTGAGTGACCTACTGCCGCAACCACGGCGGTGCCGGTGGCGGCTACGCCTCGTAGCTCCCTGCTCGTGGATCGCAGGGCGGCTCAGGCCGTGGTGTGGTCCTTGTCGGTCAGGGCGGCGAGTTGACTCTGGAGCCACACCTCGTGTTCGATTTCCTGGCGCTTGGCCTGGCGGGGGTCCCAGTAGCCAGCCATGACGAAGATGAGCGGAATGAACAGGAGTTGGCCGGCGACAGCGATCCAGAGGTAGTGCTGCCACTGCCGGGGGGAGTCGTGGTGTGCCTTCTGAACGGCGGCAGCGTGCTGGTGCAGGTAGGTCAGCGCCGCGACGGTCGTGGGGTCTTGGAGTCGGGGTCCGTAGGTGTGTAGGTAGGCCAGGTCGTCCGCGGGTACTGCGGCGAGGGCGGCGAGTTGGGCGGCTGCGTTCTGGACGGGTTTGCCATGGGAGCTGAGGTAGACCAGGTCGGCTGCGGGAACCTGCGCCAGCGCGTGGAGCTTCGCGGTGGCGTCCGCGGGGCACTGCTGGTGAGCGTCTCGGTGATCGGCCTGGTCAGCCGCTCGGTCATGGACGCCCTGGTAGCCCACGTCAGCGTCTGGGCCCCTGCTCAGTCCGGGGCCGCGCTGCGGCAGGCCCTGGGCGGGGCGGCGGACCGCTCAGCCGCGTGGGTCCTGGTCGTCACCGGCACTGCCAGCGCCCTGTGGTCCGCCTCCAGCTACCTCGCCGTCTTCCGACGCGCCCTGCACGTCCTGCATGGAGTCAAAGACACCCGCCCGGTTTGGCGCAAGGCCCACACCATCGTCCTGACCGCCGCCGTCCTGCTGCTCGTGCTGGTCGCCAGCGCCATGGTCCTGGTCCTGACCGACCCGCTCGCCCAGGCCCTAGGCCACGCCGTCGGTCTCGGCACAGCGGGCGCCGCTGCCTGGGTCGTGCTCAAGTGGCCCACCCTGCTGCTCCTGGTGGCTCTGCTGGTAATGGTGCTGTTCAGGTCCGGGCCGCCCGCGTCCCGGGGCTTTCGCCGGTCCCTGCCGGGCGGCGCCCTGGCCGCCGTGCTGTGGCTCGCCGCCTCGGCGGCCTTCGCGGTGTACGCCGCCACCTTCGGCTCCTACGGGCGCCTGTACGGCTCACTGGCCGGAGTCGTCGTGTTCCTGGTCTGGCTCTGGGTCTCCAACCTCGCCCTACTGGCCGGAGCCCAGTTCACCGTCGAACTCCTCCGCCAGGAAATCACGTCCCGGACCCCCTGAGCGCGGGACCAGCCGTCCGCGGCCAACCAGCCTGTCGGCTATCCGCGGGTCGTGGCTGGGATCAGTTCGTCCGGGTCGCTGCTGTTCCGGCGTCGATGGTCAGGAGTACCACGTGGTCGAGCCCGCGCAGTTCCAACCGCGCGGGCGGTGTGCGCCCGCGGGTGACAAAGTGGTCGCGGATGCGGGCCAGGGCTGCGGGCAGGGCGGCCTCGGTGTCCGAGGACACCGGCCCCTTCTGCAGCCAGTGCACGCACAGGGTCCACACTCGCTGGTCAACGCCGCCGGTCGCCCGGGTCGGTTCGGCGGCGACGGCGATGCCGTCTAGAACGGCCAGGACGGCCGCCATGTCCTGCGTGTCCATTCGATCGGGATCGTGTTCCACCAATACTTCGCTCATGGATCACTTCTGCCCTGTCTCCGGTGTCCCATCCGTCCCGCGCGTGCGTCGCGACCGGGTCGTACTACGTCAAATCCCCTCGCGTGGATGATCTTTGAGGCTGCCCTGCCACGTGAGGAGCCCGACTCGACGTCAGCGTGTGCGTCTACAACGTGGTAGACATTGGATGGCCATCGGGGCCGTTCCTGCATCGACGCGCGGGATCCTGGCAGGGAGTGCGATGGCTGCTCAGCGGGAGCATTGGACGAGGCGACTGGCGCAGGTTTCCCACGCGCTGCCAGCCCCGGGGAAGCTGTCGCGCCGAGGGATCGCGGGGGCCGCAGGGGCGGTGGTCCTGCTCGCCGTCCTGGTGATGGTCGTGGCCGCGCGCGGGGGCGCTGCGTTCCCCTTCGACAGTGCGGTGCACCGTTGGGCGATGTCCCACCGAAGCGGTCCTTGGCCGTCCGCCGCACGCTGGGTCTCGTTCACCGGGACGGGAGCGCCGCCCTATATCTTGGCGGCGCTGGCCGGGGCACTGGCCTCTTCCAGTCGCACGCGCTCCTGGCGTGGGGCAGTGATCGGCGTCCTGGCGCTGGCCGCGGCCGAAGCCGTCCGCGTCGCAGTGGCAAGCTCCTTGGCACGGCCGCGTCCGCCGCGGGCAGACTGGGCCACCGCTGCCAGCGGTGCCGCACTTCCTTCAGGGCATACCACCACGTCCGCGGTGGTAGCCATCACTCTGGCGGCGGTCCTGCTGAGGTACTGCCACCACTGGTGGACCTGCCTGTCGGTGTGCGCAGTGGCCGCGCTGTGGGCGGTCTGCGTCGGGGTCAGCCGGGTCTACCTCGGTGTCCACTGGCCCACCGACGTGCTGGCCGGATGGCTCCTGGCGACAGCGCTGACCTGCGCGTTGCTGCCCCGTCTCAACGCAGCGGTGCGCCAGCTGACCACTGCCCTGCCGACAGGCACCGGTGGACAGGGCAACAGCGAGCGCAACGCGGCGGGTACTCCTCCGCCGCCCTGATACCTCAGGGTCGGCATGCACCGCCCCGGTGAGGACCCTCAGGTCTGAGGGGCCTCACCGGGGCGGTGTGGTGTAGGAACGGGCCGCTGCGGGGGTGCTCCCTGTCAGCGGGGGACGCCGCCCAGGGTGCGACGCCAGCGGGCTTCGGCGAAGGAGTACAGCCCGAACGCGATCAGGCCAAGCGCCACCAGGACCAGTACCAGCGGGCCGAAGGAAGTCTGCGCGAAGGTCCGCAGCGTGGCGTCCAGGCCCTTGGCCTTTCCCGGGCTGTCGGACAGGGCGGCCTGCAGGGCGAAGAAGCCGACGGCGACGACGATCACGCCGCGGGCGATGTGGCCGGCCTGGCCCAGGCGCAGCACCAGGTCGCGGGTGCGGTAGGTCATCCAGCCGGTGCGCAGGCGTTCGGCGAAGCGCTTGCTGACCGCACGAGCGACGATGGCGATCCCGACCGCGATGACGACCAGTGAGGCGACGATCATCAGGACGCGTCCGCCGTCGGTGTGCAGCAGGCGGGCGCTGACGTCGTGGGCGCTGTCGTCGGACGTGGTGGGGGTGCGGCCGTGGACCAGGAACTGGTACGTACTCCAGGCGGCGACTGCGTAGACGATGGCGCGCACCGCGTCCAGGAGCCGGTGGCCGCCGCTCTCGGCGGAGCTAGCGGCGCGCACCGCGCGCCACAGGGCCAGCCCGACGAAGCCGATGACCAGCAGCCACAGCAGTAGGGCCCCGAAGGGCTCGTCGGCAATCGCCACCAACGCGCCGGCGCGGTCAAGGTCATGGCGCCCGTAGCCCAGTCCCACCAGTACGGCCAGGATGCCGATGACGATGTAGACCACGCCCCGGGCTATGAAGCCCGCGCGGGCAAGGCCGTCTATCGCCCCTGCCCCGGCCACCCGCCGGGAACCCCAGCCCCCGCGCGACCGGGTGCGCGGGGAGCGTTCGCGGGATCTGCCGGTGCGGCTGTAGCGGGAACTGCTGGTGCGGCGGGTGCGGGTGTGACGCCTGCCGGATAGTGTCCAGTCCATGTGTGCCTCCTGCCCCCCGGCTGCCCCAGAGCCACGTCTGAAAACGACCACTGGCGGGAGTGTTTGACGCTTCGTCGTCAAACCTTCCTGAGAGGTGGCAGGAGGGCAGGTCAGAGTTTGCGCCAGCGTGCGGAGGCGAAGGAGAAGGCGCCGAAGAGCACCAGACCCAGGGCGATCAGTACGAGCAGCCAGGGGCCGGCCGGGGTGTGGGCGAAGCTGCGCAGGGTGGCGTCCCATGCCCTTGGCCTGGTGGGGGTCGAAGTGGATGGCGGCGATGACGATGAAGACCCCGGCGCTGGCGAAGACGGTGCCGCGGGCGGTGTTGCCGCCGATGCCCAGGGCGGTCACGGCCTTGCGGGTCCGTGCGCTCATCGTGGCGGTGTCGATCTTCTTGAGGAACTTGCGGCGGATCGCGCTGACCGCGATGCCTACCCCGACGGCGAACAGGACGACGCCGGCGATCGCTACCAGGGCCTGGCCGCCGGGGAGTTTGAGTGCGGAGGAGGTCCAGTCCTGGGACTTGGCGTTGCTGCCCGACTGTCCCCCGCTGCCGGCCGCGTAGGCGGCGGTGCCCCAGCACACCGAGGCGTAGAACACCGCGCGCCCGGCGCTGAGGACCCGGCTGCCGGTCTTCTTCTGGCCGCCCTCGCCGAACACCGCAAGGGAGGCGCGCCACAGGGTCATGCAGGCGAAGCCGACCACCAGGATCCACAGCATCGCCAGGCCGAAGGGCTGGGAGGCCACTTGGTGCAGCGCGCCCTGGCGGTCCGCCTCCGCTCCGCCCTTGCCGAACGCGATCTCGATCGCGAGGACGCCGATCAGGACGTAGACCACCCCGCGTGCCACGAAGCCCGCACGGCCCGCCGTGCGCAGCGCACCCTTCTCGCTGGGGCGCGGAACCGATGAAGAAGACGAGGAATCCGAGCGGCTGCCTGCCCCGGTCCCTCCGCTGTGCGCGTGCGACGACGCCACGATGACCCTCCCTCAACACACGGGTGCGCAGCGCGCACCGCTGCGCTCACCCCTGCCCGGCACCCCGCATGGCACGCCTCGGGGCACCGGCTGCGTGTTCGAACCCGATGGGGGTATCCGGGGGCCATGGGACGACTGCAGAACCTCGACGTGCGCCTGTTCGACCGCGTGGCCGCCGCGCACCCCCGGGGCCTTGACCCCGTGCTGCCGCGCCTGGGGCGCAGCGCCAACCACGGGATGCTGTGGCTGGCTGCAGGTGCCGCGCTCGGGCTCTCGCGGAACCGCAGCGCGCGCCGTGCCGCCATGCGGGGCATCGGTGCCCTGGCTTTGGCGTCCACCGCCGCGAACGTCGTGGCCAAGCAGCTGACCGGTCGTCGACGCCCGGTCACCACCGCTGTGCCGATAGCCCGCCGGCTGCTGCATCCCCCGATCACCACCTCCTTCCCCTCCGGGCACGCGGCCTCCGCCGCCGCGTTCGCCACCGCCGTCACCCTGGAGTCACCCTGGCTGGGCGCAGCGGTCATCCCGCTGGCCGCGGCGGTGGCTGGCTCACGCGTCTACACCGGGGCGCACTACCCCAGCGACGTAGTGGCGGGAGCAGCGCTGGGGGCCGGGGTGGCGGCGCTGACGCTGCGGTGGTGGCCGCTGCGCGACGACGCACCGGCGCAAGCAGCCCGGGCCCGGGTCCAGGTGCCGGCGCTGCCCCAGGGCCGGGGCCTGATCGTGGTGGTCAACAGCTCCTCCGGCAGCGCGGACAGCGTGGAGGCGCAGCTGCGCGCCGAGCTGCCGCACGCGGACGTGCGGGTGCGCGAGGGCGACCAGGACCTGATCGCCCTGCTCGACCAGGCCGTGGCCGACGTCGAAGCCGCCGGTGGGGACAGTGCGCTGGGGGTGGCCGGCGGAGATGGCACGGTCAACGCCGCCGCCCTGCTGGCCGCCGAGCACAGGCTGCCGCTGGCTGTCTTCCCCGGCGGCACCCTGAACCACTTCACCGCCGACCTTGGCATCTTCACCCTGCAGGACACCGTGGCCGCCGTCCGGGAAGGCAACGGCGGGTCAGTAGACCTGGGACGCATTATCTCCAAGGGCGCCACGAGCAGCGCGGAGCAAGGCGAGCCGGAGCCGGCGTACTTCCTCAACACGTTCAGCATCGGGGTCTACCCCGAACTGGTCCGCGCCCGCGAATCACTGGAGAAGTACCTCGGCAAATGGCCAGCCCTGGGGGTTGGACTGGTCCGGGTCCTGGCCACGGGCCAGCCCACCCGGGCTGTCATCGACGGCAAGGAGCGCAGCCTGTGGCTGCTGTTCGCCGGCAACGGGCGCTACGACCCGCCCGGGTTCGCGCCCAGCTTCCGCAAAAGCCTTAACGACGGCACCCTGGACATCCGCGCGGTGGACGGCAGCCACCCCCTGGCCCGCACCCGCCTGGTCGCCGCGTTCCTGACCGGCACCCTGGCCCGCTCCCGCGTCTACCAGGCCGCCTCCGTCTCCCACCTGCGCATCGACGGCATCCACGACACCGAGCACTACGCCCGCGACGGCGAGATAAGCCCTGCGGGCAGCACCCTCATCCTGGACAAGGCCCTCCACGCGCTCAACGTCTACCTGCCGCCCCAGGACTGACGCTGCGCCTCAATGCCTCCACAGATCGGCCTCCAGTGCGGTCCTCAACCTCAGCAGGTCCTCGAACTCCGCGAGGCGGCAGAACTGGAACAGCAGTTCCTCGGTCCTTGGCGCATCGCCTGTCCGGACCGCCAGCACGAGTGCATCGATCACTTGGGCCATGCCCGTCAGTACGGCATCGGTCGGTGGCTTCATGAAGGTGGCATACCGCTCCTCCGCTGACCGCGCAGTCCCCCACACGAGTGGAAGGGGGGCGCGAGGTCCGGGCGGTCCGGACGCCACTGATCCCCGGCAGGGCGCCGGACGGTAGGAGGGCATGGTCCGGCGGCCCCGGCACGCCGGGGCCGCCGAGAATCCAGGGAAACCGGTCGGGTGTGCTGCCTGCCGGGAGCTGGAGCGGTGCTCCTGGATCAGGCGGTGGGAACGGCCGTATAGCTGGAACGGTTCTTGTCCCCAGGGACCACCGCAACGGCGCCTTCCTTCACCAGACTCTTGAGGACGTTACGGAAGTTGGTCGCATCCGAGGGCTTCCACTGCTCCCCCATCACCGACCGGGACAGCTCCGCGGCCGACTGCGGCTGTGCGGCGGCACGGAGCGTTGCCACGATGGCCACCCGGTCCGCCCGCACCGACTTCGGCGCCGGAACGGAGGCAGAGTCCTGCTCACCCGCCGCAGGCAAGGATGCGGCCCCCCCTTCGACCTTCTTCGGCGCCGTCCTGGTCGGCACGGCCTTCTTGGCAGGTGACGCCTTGGGCGCGGTCTTCGCCTTGCGGGCCGCCGGAATACGCGCTCCCTTGCCGGATGACGTGTCCACTGTCGTGTCGGGGTCGGTCGCAGTCGCCTTAGCGTCCTGTGGCGCGGCCTTCTTTCGTGTCGCCCTGCCCTTCACCGCAGGTGCCGCGGCAGATGCGGTGGCGGCGGAATAGAAGGCCGTGCCCGACTGTGTCGACTTGTCCGCCTGTCCGGCCTGCAGGAGTGCTGCCAGGGCGCGTCGAATTCCTTGAACGGCCGAAGGCGAGGCGTCCGGGCCGCTTACCGCGGCGGCGATCTCGGCGACCTTGTGAATGCCCGGGTTGGCGTTCAGGTATTCCAGGACCTGGCTTTGTTGGGCCGCGCCCCTCTTCCTGGACGTGGGGGCGGAGGTCTGCGGCGCAGCGGTCGAAGCACTGTCGGGCAGCGCTCCCACCACGGCATGCCCTGAACCTGGGCCGCAACTTCGGGGGCACCGCGGCGGCTGCGGTCTTGCGTGAGCGGCGGGCCCGCGCGATCGTCCCGGAATTCTTGGCCCCGTCGAGCTCGGCCAATTTCGATGCCAGGAGGTGACGGCCGGCCGTCAGGACCTCCACCTTTTCCCGCTTGGCGGTGAGTTCCCGGCTCACCTCCACCACGGCCTGCTCCGCGTGGCGCAGTTCCAGGTCCAGCTCATCGAGTTGGCCTCTGAGATAGTCGCGAATCCCGGCGAGAACCGACTTGATCCTGCTGGTTTCTGTGTCTGCCATGAGTGCCGTACCCGTCATTTGAGGCCATTGTGTTCCCGTGATGGTAGACACATCCGCCGTGAAGTGTGTTGCCGTGAGCCCACATTCCGCACGGACGGGGCGCCCCGGACTGCAGTTTGTGGAGTTGCCATCACGGACTCACCGTCAATGCACCGGCCGCCCTCACCAGCATTCCACCTGTTCGGTGAGGATCCAGCAGAGCTCCTCGCAAGGCCAGCCGGTCGCGCGGCCTCGCGGGGTGCGGGGGTGCCGGGGGCGATCCACCGGAATCCGCCGCGAAGGGGTGGGGGCTGGCTGTTCTGCGTCCCTGCGGCTGGCCTCGCATCTTGGGTCTGACCTGTGTGGCCGCCGGCTCGGGACTATCTCGCCGCCCAGATCAGGTACTGGCTGCGGACGTAGCCTCGCAGGCCCTCCCCCGCCCCTCCGTGCCGGGAGCACCGCGGGCAGTTGCCCAGAGTCCTGTTGCCCGTCGTGGTGCCACAGCGCCCTGGCTGCGGCCTCGGCTTCTTCGGCCGCTGCCTTGGCGAGGTCACGGTCGGCGTCACTCAGGACAGCGATCAGCGCAGTGCGGTCCTTCACCGCTGCCCGGCGCAGCAGGTACTCGCGGTGCTCGGGCGCAGCCAGGCGGCTGGCCAGCGCGTGGGGCATCTGGTCCATCAGATGGGTGAACTCACCGCGCAGTGCTGGGGCGTGGGCGTAGGCCCGGTCAGGGGTGGGGGCCTCGCATTCCAACGTGTCGGTCATGGTCCCTCGGTCGTACTGGTGACAGTGGTGGGCATCGGGGCACGTCCGGTTGGCCACGGGTAGGTCCTGGGGTGCACCAGCGGCGTGGCAGCAAGCGGCTGCCTGGCTACTGGACGCGCCTGAGGGCTTCGGCGTGGCATGTGGTGGCGCGTTCCCTGGTGGGGTATAGGAATCGGCAGGCAAACGTCGTTGGGTGGAGGAGGGGTCAGGTGGCGATCAGCCGGTGGCTGGCGGCCGTGACGGGGGCTGATGGCGGGGACGGTGGTGCTGGCGGTGTGGTCCGCTCGGCGGCGTGAGAGCGGCGGCCAGGTGCGGGAGATCAGTCGTGAGCACCGGGCGTTGGTCAACGCGGCGGACTGGGCTCTGCGGCGGGCGCGGTTCGCGGCCGGCCGCGACCAGATGGTGCTGGTCACCGTGGACGAGGTCCTAACCAGGGCCATGGAGGACTTCGGGTTGCGGCGGGTGGCCCGCGAGCACGCGGCGGCGGTGCTGCGCGAGCGGCTGGGTCTGCTGGGGGGCTGCGCCGACATCGTCACCGACGCCGACCTCGATCCGCTTCCTTGTCCGCGTACCGCCTGCGCGAGCCACCGGCCGCTGTGGGGAGACCGCCGCAGCCCGGCCTGGTAGCGGGCCGGGCTGCGGCCTACCTCAACCCGCAGCCCGCAGTCCGCAGGCTCCGGTCCGGGGTTGGGGGGCCGGCCGGTCAGACCGTTGCATGGATCTGCCGCTGCGTGCTGCCACGGCTGATGGTGATCTTGCAGGGCTTGGCCTGTTCGGCCACCGGGATCCGCAGCGTCAGGACGCCTGACTCGTAGGCGGCGTCGATCCGCGTGGTGTCCAGTGTGTCCCCCAGGAGCAGCTGGCGGCTGAAGGCGCCGCGGGGACGCTCGGACACCAGCAGTTCGACGTCCTCGCCGACGCTGGGACGGCGCTCGGCGCGCACCGTCAGCACATTGCGCTCCACGTCCAAGTCGATCGAGTCCGGGTCCACTCCGGGCAGGTCCAGCTCGACCACGAACTCCTCACCGGCGCGGAACGCGTTCAGGGGCATCGCGGCCGGGCGGGCAGTGGTGCCCAGTACCTGCTGGGTCAACCGGCCAGCTCACGGAAGGGGTCTGAGCATCGTGTCTCATTCCTTCGCCTGTCGGGGGATGCACATCGCGACGCCATTTATGTAGCACGAGGCAGACAGATTGAGCAACCTTGGCTCAACCTCGGCCGCTGGTGTCACGACACCGTGCCGAAGGGAAGCGCTGCGTGGCGCACCACCGGCCCCGGCGGCCTCCGGCCCACCGGCCACGACAGAGGGCAGCCCATGCAAGGGGCGCAGCCGAGAGGGAGCATCGCCGCGTCCCGCTCCCCTGCCCCGCTTCCCGACTGGAACGCAACCGCGCCCCGTCGGCAGCTGCGGGCTGCCGGCGGGGCGCGGTGGGGTTCGGGGATGTCAGGCCGGGACGATGTTCTCCGCCTGCGGGCCCTTCTGGCCCTGCGTGACGTCGAAGGTCACCTTCTGGCCCTCCAGCAGCTCGCGGAAGCCCTGGGCGTTGATGTTCGAGTAGTGGGCGAAGACGTCAGCGCCGCCACCGTCCTGCTCGATGAAGCCGAAGCCCTTCTCGGCGTTGAACCACTTCACGGTGCCACTGGCCATGCTGTTTCTCCTTGACATGCGCAGCCGCCGACGCCCGCACTATGCGGCCGACGTGCCCGGCCCGCCTCGCAAGCACGCGGTCCCGGGCAGTGAACGCCCGTGAACGCGATCACGGGCGAGGACGACTCGGAACCACGACTGCTCCTGGCCACCACGCTACCGCTCCGGCGTCCCCGCCACCACAGGACACGGCCCCCAGGGTTCGCCCCCGCGACCTGCGCCTGCCGCGGTGGCCCGGTTCGCCGGTAGGCGGTGCAGGTCCCGTCACCGCCCCGGTGCACCGGCAGCGCGCTGCGGCACTCCAGGGTTCCGACGACGCCTCCTTCCGCGCACGGAGGTTGGCAGTGGGCTGGTAGGACGTCGCAGAGATTTGCCTACCCACACGGTCGCCCAGCTGGGGCCCCGGTCCGTGGACCCGCGGCCCCAGCTGGGCGACCGTCCGCGCCAGGCTGGTCACCACCCAGTGCGCAGCGTCCGGCCCGGCCTCATCTGCGCAGGTCAACCGGCCTGTTTAGGGCACCCGGCGAAGGGCAGGAGCGGCGTCAGGAGGATGATAACTATGGGTCCGGTACTTCTTGTTCTGCTGCTCGCCCTGGTCCTGGGCGGCGCAGGCTTCGCACTGCACGTTCTGTGGTGGATCGCGATTGTGGTCCTGGTTCTGTGGGCCTTGGGCTTCGTGTTCCGCGGCGCGAATTCCGGTGGCGGCAGGGGCCGTTGGTACCGCTGGTAGCCCCCTGAACGCAACCCGCTGCGCTGCCCGCCTGCCTGGTGGGCAGCGCAGCAGCCTGTCCTAGTGGGGTCGGCGTCCTCTCGGCCGACTGCAGGACTGTTGTGCATACGGGTGATTGATGCGCTTTGGGCGCGTGCGACTGGTTTCAACGGCTGGTATCGGGAAGGCGGCCGACACGACACCTTCCCCCTGCCGAGAGGAGCTGCGGCGCATGAGCCCGTCCCAGGAGTCTTTCGCTCCACGGTCCGCCAGCTGCGACCTCGACGGCCTGCACGGCTCAGTCGCGGCGGCCCGCGACTTCGCCACCACGTTCTTCACAGCCCCCGATGAGCCGCTGGCCGAGCCGGTCCTGAGAGACGCGATCCTGGTGGTCAGCGAGCTAGTCTCCAACGCCGTCCGCCATGCTCCGGGGCCGTGCACGCTCCGACTGACGCAGGACCCCGAGCAGGTGACGATCGCGGTCAGCGACGGCATCGCCACCCTGCCCATGCCCCGCAGCGCCGACCTGGCGGGGGGCACCGGGGGCTTCGGCTGGCATCTCCTGAAGGAACTGGCCCGCTACGTGCGCATCACGCTCACCCCCCACGGCAAGACCATCACCGCCGTCGTACCACGCCTGCTGCTCCTGGGGATCTGACCGCCCCCGACGATGCGGAAGAGAGCTGACGCCCGGGACGGATCCACAGGTCGGCAGGTCGGCCCCGGTGCGGCGCCTCGGTTGCCTGCTCTACGGGGAAAGGCAGTTGGGTCTCCTGCTGGTGGATGCGGGCGGGCGGCGGGGGTACGGTCACCGGCATGGACACGGATCAGCCGATCAGCGACAGCACCTGGGACTTCTGCCTGACCGGGGCCGACCAGCTCGTGCGGTGGCACGAAGAGCACCAGCCCGCGGCTGGGGTGTGGTGGGCGCAGCAGCGGTCGCTGGTGGTGGTGTTCCTTGCTGCGGCGATCCACAGCCGGGCCTCGTTGTCCGCGTTGACCGGCTCCCAGGTGGCATCGGTGGCACTCGGTGAGGCGTACGGGGCGGGCGTCCTGGGAACGGTGCGCGCCTTCGCGCTAGCAGCGGTTGAAGGTGCTCCGGCCCGGCCGGGCCTGGGAGAGCTGGAGCGCCGCGCGCTCCTGGACAGCTTCGGGACTCCTGCCTTCGCCTCGCTTCAACAGGCAGTCCAGGAGGTGCTCCACCATCATCTTGAGGCCAGCCCGATCGCTGACCCCAGCCTGGGAGACCGCAGTGCGGCGATGGCGCCCGCTGCCGCTGAGCGCCCGCAGCCCCTACCGGGCCCGGGCGAACGCTCCTGGTGAGGACACCTTCGGTGTTCACCGGCGCGGGGCGGTTGGTGGCGAGGAAGCGGGCGAAATCGACTGAGATGGACGCGTTCGGTGGGCCAGGCGTCGCCGGGGCGTGACAGGCGGCCTTCAGGTCGCCCCCTCCACCGGACGGCTCGGGTCGCGCAGAGCCAGTCGGTACCGATCCGTGCACTCCTGAGGTGACGTCATCGGAGCTTCTTGGCAACGACGGTACCCGCCTCGTCGCGGTGCGCGCCGCTGTGGCGCAGGAGTCGACCAGCGATGGGGAGCGGGGTGTGCTGGAGGAATCCGGCAGGGCGTCGGTGTCCCGGCGTCCGCTCAGGCCGTCGGAGCGCATCACCAGGGCGCCGCTGGCCAGTAGTGGGGTAGGTGAAGGTGCGAAGGCCTCGCATCTGGTGGCCGACGATGCCCGGCACGGAGGACAGCCTGGTCTTGGATGCGGTCTCGATCAGTGCGGCGGCGATGGTTCCGACGCCGCAGAACAGCACACGGTCCTGGTCGGGTTCGATGCGTGCCAAAGGAGACCGCCCTGCTGGGCTGCCGCCCCGGATGGCCGGGCCCGGTCGCGGCGCGTGGGCCCTCGGGGTTCGGCCAGGCGGTTGCTGCCGGCGGTCAGTCGTTGCCGTGGTCCAGGCGGACCGGCGGTCCAGCACGTCCTGGCAGATGTCGGTCAGGGGGCGTCCACTGCTGTAGGCGAAGGCACGCAGTCGCAGTACCGCCTGGGATGCCGGGATGCCGAGTTGGGCACCAACCATGCCGCTGGCCTGGTAGAACCGGCGGCGCGGCGGCGTCCCGCCCGGGGCCAGGTGCTCCAGCCGTGCTTGGCCGGTGTTCAGGTAGCGGGCGGTCAACGCGGCGGCGAGCATCCAGGCGTTGTCGGCCTGGTGCCTGTCCAGGGGGCCAGGGGCGCGGCGCACGGTGGTCAGGACGCCGATGCGGACGGTGCCGATCGCCAGCGGGAAGCAGAAGACCGCCTGGGCCTGCAGTGCGGTGGCCTGGGAGGTGAGTGCGGGCCACCGACCGGGATGGACGTGCGCCCAGTCGGGCACCCACTGCACCGCCCCGGTGCGGACGGTGTCGGGTCCCGGCCCCTGTCCGAGGGTGAACTGCAGATCCTCGAAGTGACGCGTGGGCCCCTCGGAACACCACAGGAGTTCGAGGTCCTCGCCATCGGTCAGCAAGGAGACCACCAGACCGTCCATCTCCAGGGCTGTGGTGAACGCCGCGGTGACGTCGGGGACCTCCTGGAACGGGTCGTGGCACTGGAGCAGGCGCAAGGCCGCGCTCATGCGGGCGCCGGTCATCGGGTACGGCCGCGCGGCCGCGACGCCCCAGCGGTGCCCTCATGGGTGGTGCCCCTGGGTCCGGCCACGGGCACCGCCCACGAAGCGGAAGGAAGCACCCGCGCGTGGTCGAAGGGCCTGCCCGCGCTCAGTCTGAAATGCATCGTCCGCTCCCCTGGGGTTCGCGCCGTACCAGTGATGGCCACGTCAGGGTCTGGGACGTTGCTCGTACTTTAGGCCACTTCCCGAACCTTTGCGCGTTGCGGCGCCGGTGTCGGGCCGAGCTTTCTGGGCACACCGGGATCAGGTCCCGGCGCTCTCATCTCGTCACCCTTTCAGGGGTCCCTCGGCATCTGCGCCCACAGGAGACGTCAGCCCGTGGGGGCGGGAGCGTCCGGGATCAGGGTGGTGTCGAATGTGCCGCTGGCGATCTCGCGGGCGAGGGGGGCGAGCTGGTGGTGGTGGGCGCGGGCGTAGTCGCGGAATCGCGTGAACGCCTGGTCGACGGTGGTGTGCCAGCGTTCCGCCAGGATGCCTTTGGCCTGTTCCAGGACGATGCGGCTGGTCAGGGCGTGCTGGAGCTGGACGCGTTCGACCTCGCTGTGGGCGGCGGTGCGTTGCTGGAGCAGGGCGATGGTCGCGATTCCGGCCAGGACCTGGGCCAGGGTGATGTCCTGGTCGCTGAGGGGGTCCGGGTCGCTCTGGAACAGGGCGAGTGTGCCGATGACCCGCCCGCGCAGCCGCAGCGGCAGGACGTTGGCGGCCACGAACCCGGTCGCGGCGGCGCGGGGGGCGAACTGCGGCCAGCGTGCGATGACCTGCGGGTCGGTGAGGTCGATGTTGGTGTGCGGGTGCCCGCTCTTGTAGCACTCCACGCAGGGGCCCTGGTCGTGCTGGGTGGCGAAGAGTTCCAGCAGCCGGGTGTGCTCGTCGGAGGCGGCCATGGTCTGCAGGACGTCGTGCTGGTCGGCCAGCAGGATGCCGACTGCCGCGACGTCGATCAGTTCCATGCATCGCACGGACAGTTGCTGGAGGAAGTCGATGAGGTCGAAGTCCTCCACCAGGGAGTCGGCGACTTCGACGAAGATCTCGGTGATGCGTTGTTCCCGGCTCATGGCGGTCAGTCCTTGTCTTCGAGGTTCGGGGGCGTGCCGTTGCCGTGGTGGTCCAGGCGCAGCCGCCGGTCCACCACGTCCTGGGAGATGTCGGTGATGGGGCGTCCGCTGCTGTAGGCGTGCGCGCGCAGCCGTAGGAGGGCCTGGGGCAGTGGCAGGGAGAGTTGGACGCTGAGCATCCCGGTCGCCTGGTGGACCACCGCGTGCTGCAAGGAGTGCGGGGAACCTGCCAGTGCGGGGGTGTCCAGGGGTGGCTCGCCGCCGTCCAGGCAGCGGGCGGTGAGCGCGGCGGCCAGGATCACCGCGTCGTCGGCCTGCTGGGTGGTCAGCGGCCCCGGGGTGCGTCGAACCGCGGTCAGGACGCCGACGCGGATCGCGCCGATGCTCATCGGGAAGCAGAACACCGCACGGGCGTCCAGGTCCGGGGCCTCCATGGCCAGGGCCGGCCAGCGGGCATGGCGGACCTGGGCCAGGTCGGGCACCCATACCATCGCACCCGTGCGGACCGCGTCGGGCCCCGGTCCCTCGCCGAGGGTCAGCTGCAGGTCCTCGAAGCGGCGCGTTGTCTTGTCCGAGCACCACAGGAGTTCGGTGGGGCCAGCCTCGGTGACCAGGGAGACCGCCAGGCCATGCACCCCCAGGGCGTCGGCGCCGGCCGTGGTGACGTCCTCGCCCTGGGACCAGTCGCCCAGCTGCAGCAGGCGCAGGACCGCGATCATGCGGTCACTGATCACCCGTCATCACCGCGCGCCCCGCGACCTGGACCGGGTGTGCCGCTGCGGTGGTCCCGGAGCTGGTCATGAGACCAGCAGCCGGTCAGGTGCCGCGAAGGGGTCGAGGACCCGGGGCGCCGGGGACGGCTCGTCGAGGAGGAACCCGGTACCGGTCAGATCCAGGAGCCGGACCAGGATCGGACGCGGGTGGTGCAGGTACAGCGAGCCCTGGGCCGCCTCCGTGCGCGCGGCGGCGCCCAGGAACATGTGCCAGGCCGCCCAGGTCGCAGAAGGCAAGGGCGGTCAGGTCGATGTCGATCGTGCGGATTCCCTCGCGCAGGCAGCCCTCGACCATCACCCCCACCGGGGCCGCGGTGTCCAGGTCGATCTCACCCGCAACAGTGATCGTCGCTCGGGTGCCTCGGTCGTGCCGGTAGAGATTCAGGTTCTGCAGAACGGGCATAACGCCTCGGTTCTTGAGACCATACGGTGCCTCGCCGGGCGGGCCGGTCCTCTCGGCCCTCTGCGCCTGCATCTCCTGTAGTCGGACGCCTGGACAGGTCAGGCGAAGGGCCGACCCGATGACCCTGACATGCCAGGGCAACAAGCTCGACCGGCCTCGCCTCGATACCTGTGCCCCTCAGGGAGAAGACGAACCATCCGCTCCCCGCAGGCACCTACACGACAATCGCGCTATCCACGTCGGGGTCCAGGACGTGCCTCGCAGCATAGTCCTCGCGTCTACCCCCGAATCCAGCCGGGTGCGGAAGGTGCGCTTCGCACGGGCCCACGCCCGCGACCCACAGCACAATAGGGACAATCACACCGGCGACGCCGACTAACAGCAGGTCGGCACCTACTGCGCAAACGGCATGCCGCACAGCTGAGCTGTGCGGGCCGGCGCCTGTCGTTCCACCAAACCAACCGCGCTTTCGACAGCCCGAGCCCCCGGGCGACGGCGCTTCACCGGGCTCGCACCGGGTAGGCGCGTACCCAGCAAGCGGAAGGCGGGGCGCTGCGGCCAGTGACGCCAAGGAGCCCCTCAGCGGCCGACCGGCACCGCCCCCCGCACGAGATCACCAGATTGAGGAGGCGACATGCGCAAGCCCACCTTCATCACCGGGCTCGCCCTGGGCTACGTACTCGGCACCCGAGCCGGACGCGAACGCTACGACCAGATCCGTAGGGCCTCGCACGCGATCACCCAGGCCCCAGCCGTGCAGTCGGCCACGCGCACCGCCACTCAAGCAGTCGGATCAACAACCCACGCCGCTGCCCACACCTTGGTCGAGAAGATCGGCCACCGCCTGCACCCCACGGCCCACGAGCGCCTGGCTCACCTACGCGACCGAACAGCGGAATACCGCACCGGCGACCCTGAGATGACCACGGTTCCCCAGTAGGGCAGCAAACACCGGACCCTGGGTGCAACCGCCCGTCGTCGCTCTCCAGGCAGGCTTGGCCGATCCGCACACACGACACTGGCCAGGCCCGGCACTCTGCGACGGTGTCACAGAACCTGATGTCAACGACCACCAGGAGTTCGAGATGGCCAGGATTCTTCGCACGGCAGCGGTCGCCACCGGCGCGGCTGTGGGCACCGCTGCGGCGGTGAGAGCAGTCAACCGGCGGATGCGCGCCACGGTCGGCGACCTTGACCAGGCGCCGCCGCTCCAGCCGGTCAAGGGGATCGACGTCCAACGCTATCTGGGCAGCTGGTTCCAGATCGCAGCCGTACCGGCCTGGTACGAGTTGCAGTGCGCCAAGGACGCGCAGGCCCAGTACACCCTGCGCTCCGACGGCACGGTCGGCGTGCAGAACAGCTGCACCACCTGGTGGGGGAGCCAGAGCCGCATCAACGGCGCGGCACAGCCCCTAGATGAGGAGAACAGCCAGCTGAACGTCTCCTTCCGGCGGGCGGACCGCCAGGGGGGCTACAAGCACGAAAGTACCGCTAACTACGTGGTCATCGGCCTTGGCCCCGAATACGACTGGGCCGTAGTCACCGACCAGTCGCGCCGCAGCGGGTTCGTCCTGTCCCGCACCCCCTTGCTGACCGACGACCAGTACGACGGCGCCAAGGAAGCGCTAGAGCGCAGCGGCTTGGACGCCGGACAGCTGCGCACCACCCGACAGACCGGTGGCTCTCAGCAGCGGGTCCCCTTCTCGGCCTATCCGTCGGGGATTTCCCTGTAGTCCGCAAGCCGATATCCGGGGCGTGACAAGTGTTCTCCAGCTTGGGCGTCAGCGCGTACGACGCTCTGAGGGAGGCTGACCCTCTCTGACAGTCTCGACTGAGACGTCCGGTTCGTCCGGGTTAGTCTGGATGGGCGAGACAGGAGATTCCCGGCATGGCTTCCAATACCACCACCTCACGCACAGCCCCCGAGCCCGACCCGGCCCCGCGGCCGAAGCGGCGCACGTTCACGGCGGAATACAAGCTGCGGATCGTCGCTGAGTACGATGCCGCCCCCAGCGGGGAGAAGGGCGCGGTCCTGCGCCGCGAGCGGTTGTACCACTCGCACATCATCGAGTGGCGGGCCGCGCGAGACGCCGGAGCGATGGCCACGCTCGCCGACCGGCGGACCTCGCCCGCACGCCCCAAGAGGCCCGCCGAAGCAGCCGAGGCCGAGCGGCTGCGCAAGAGGCTGGCCGTCGTGGAACGGGAGCTGGCGCAGAAGGACGCCGCCCTGGAGCTGCTGGGAAAAGCTTCCGCACTCTTGGAACTGCTCTCCAAGAGTGCGGGCTGAAAGCCGAGGCCGAGCAGGTCGCCGACGAGCTCTTCCAGTCGCTGGAGCGGGAGTTGAACACCACTGCGGCCTGCCGGCTGACCGGTCGCTCACGGGCCACGCACTACCGTCGGCTCAACCCGCCCCCGCCGCGCGAGCGCGCTCCGCGCCCCTCGCCGCCCTCAGCTCTGGCTCCGGCGGAGCGCGCGCGGATCCTGGCACTGATGAACAGCCCGGCCTATGCCGAACTGGCACCTGCCCAGATCTGGGCGCGCGAACTGGACGAGGGCCGCTACTACTGCTCAGTGCGCACGATGTACCGGATCCTGGAGGCCCAGGGCCAGACCGGCGAGCGCCGCCGCCAGGCCACCCACGCCGCCAAGTCCATCCCCGAACTCGTGGCCACCGCCCCCTCGCAGGTCTTCAGTTGGGACATCACCAAACTGGCCGGACCAGACAAGGGCATCTGGTACCACGCCTACGTCATCATCGACATCTTCAGCCGCTACGTCGTCGGCTACACCGTGGAGATGGCCGAATCGGCCGAGCGCGCCGAGGAGTTGATCAGCGAGACCGTCGAACGCAACGGCATCGCCCCCGAGCACCTGCACGCGGACCGCGGCACCTCGATGACCAGCAAGAAAGTCTCGCAGTTGCTCATCGATCTGGGCGTGACGCGCTCGCACTCGCGCCCCAAGGTCTCGAATGACAACCCGTACAGCGAAAGCCAGTTCAAAACCACGAAGTACATGGCCGACTACCCGGCGCGGTTCGACTCCCTGAACCACGCACGCGAGTGGTTCGACTCATTCATTGCCTATTACAACCATGAGCATCGCCATTCGGGCATCGGGCTGCACACGCCTGCGTCCGTGCACTTCGGCACCGCCGGCCAAGTCCAGGACCAGCGCGCCGTCACGCTCAACGAGGCATACGCCCGCCACCCCGAACGCTTCGCCCGCCGCCCCCGCCCGCCCAAGATCCCCGATCAGGCGTGGATCAACGACCCCGCCAAACGCAGAGAACCCGAATCAGCACAACAGAGCGCATAACCGTACGAACGTCTCATTTGACTTGACACGTTCCGTGACGACCGTACCCCCGGCATTCTTGGTGTCGGCGGTCCCGATCGTGGCCAGTGGGCGGCGGTGGACGCGTGCCGGCGTGCTGCACGAGCGAGGGTCCCGGCGCCGAGGCACCGGGACCCTGATGGGGGATACAACACCATCTACCGGCTGCGATCACCGGGTTTCAGTTACCGCACAGCCCCGAGGAGACGGGGTGCGGGGATCGCGTATGCGTGACCGAGGACCACCTTCTTCGTAGATCTGGCCTCTGCGGTGTCCGCCCGGGCAACTACCACCGGCCGGGCGATCCTGATGATGCTCCGTACCCTCCTGTTCCTCGTACCTGCCATGTTCTGTACTGCATCCTGCTGTTTACTGCCGCCTACTGACGCGCGGTAGCACCACTGCTGCCCCTACCTGCGGGGCACACGACGAAGCATGAGCTCCTGAATCCGCCCTAACTGCCCGAACTCAGTCACTTGCCACCTACCGTCACCGCGCCAACTTCGGCACCTACCACGCCGAATCATCCGGCGCGTCCTGCGGGTGTTCGTACTGCCAACTCAACTGAACTGCGGGTACCACATCCTGCTTGAACTGCGAACTACGGCACATCCAAGCGGCCCCTGATCACTGCGGGCCGCCACCTCGGCAACCGAACGCGCCGCCACCACTACCGCCTGACGACACGGACCCGCTACCGAAGCACTTCCGGTACTGCACTGCCCACCCGCCGGAACCTTCCCGGCGAGTACTTCCTGCTCGGCGCTACGAGAGAAACACTAACCACAACCAACAGCAATGTCTACTCCAGCGCCGACAGATTTACGAACATCCTGAAGGCAGGTGCGATCCACCGAGGCTGCCGGGCGGGAGCCGGATCGACGCACCGCGCCAGCACGGTGCACGGTGGCCCGGGTCCCACAGCTGCAGCTGAAGCTGCGGGACTGACCGCCCGCATCGCGGGGCCTTGAAAGTCCCCGCGGCCGGCCAGTCCCAGACCGGTGGCGATCCCTGGAGGACTGATGCGAGCCGATCCGGCCTTTGACGCCGTCGCCGTCCACCACGACGCGAGGGCCAGCATCCTGCTCTGCGGTGAGCTCGACCTGGAGGCGGTGCCGCACCTGAACATCATGATCGACCGCGTCCTGGGCGATCCGATGGTCGACCGCATCGGCATCGACGCCCTCCTGGTGACGTTCTGCGATGCCGCCAGCGCGGGCGCCCTGGTGGGGGCCTGGGCCACGGCGCACCGCTGCGGCGTGGCACAGCACCTCGTGCGGTACTCGCCCCCGCTCGCGCGGGTCATCGCCCTCACGGGGCTGACGCGGCTCCTGCTGGAGCCCTTGGACATTCGACCCCTCTGAGCTGCCGGTGGCGGGTGCTGCCAAGGAGGCCCACCGGACCGAACCGGTCCCCCGCACAGGGGGGATTCAGTGCAGTGCGGTGTGCAGCCGCACGGTGGTGCCGCTGTCGGGGGTCGAGCGGATCTGGACGAGGTCGCACAGTTGGTGGACCAGCCACATGCCGCGGCCCCCGTGCTGGTCGATGGTGGGGCGCACCCGGCCGATCAGGGGGTCCTGGATGTGGCCGGAGTCGTGGAACTCGCAGATCAGCGTGCCGTCCTGGGCCCAGGTGCGCAGGGTTCCCCGGCCGCCGCCGTACTTGTTGCTGTTGGAGGCGGCCTCGGTGGCGGCGATCAGGAGTTCCTGCAGGCGCGTGGCGTCCATGCCGTGCTCGGTGGCGCACGCGGTCACCTTGGCCCGCACGGCCGCCAGTTCCCCGGTGCGGAAGAGGAGTTCCTGCGCCGGGTCGCACGGTGCGGACAGGTCGGCAAAGGCGAAGGGTTCCTCGACGAACGCCGGGTTGGCACCGTGGCCGCCTGCGGTCAGCGCCTGCGGGTGGCAGCGTCCGGCCGCCTCCAGGACGGCGCGATCCAGTGCCGTGCTGTCGTAGGGGCACAGCAGCCACCAGGCCGGGGACTGCGCGAAGGCGAGGTTCATCAGCCGCTCGTGGTAGTGGAGCTCCTCCGTCTCGGGCGCTGTGCGCTGCTCCCAGGACGACTCGCTGATCCCGCGCACCGCGTGTCCCTCGGCGGCATGCTTGGTGATCCACTCCTGCCAGGCCGGGATCAGGCGGCCGGGATTGCGCCCCAGGGCCGCCACGTCCAGGAACGTCACGCCGCCGGTTGCCCCGCGGTCTTCCAGTTCGACGCGCAGGAGGCGTTCCCTGGCCTCGGTGACCGCCACCAGGACCGTCTCGCTCCCTGCCCGGGCGTCGTCGATGAAGGCCAGGGCGCCCTGGAGGAACTGGCCTTCGCCCCGGTAGGCGTACAGCTCGTGACGGAAGCCCGTCCCGGGGTCGGCGGCTGTGCTGGACTGAGTCACGGGGCCAGCTCCACCGGGACCTGCGCAGTGTCGAAGCCCAGCAGCGTCCAGCAACGCCGCACCGTGGGGTTCGCGCCCTCCAGCACGATCCTGCGTCCGGGCAGCGCGCGGGCGCAGTGCGCCAGCGCTTCCATGGCGGCGGCGTCCATCAGCTGCAGGTCATGGCACCGCAGCCGCACCGTCGCCGAGCGGGCCATCAGGTGGCTCACGGCTGTGCGGAAGGCTGCGGCTCCGTCGGTGTCGACCACTCCGCTCACGCTCCAGCAGTCCGTTCCCACACTGAACATCCGAAAGTCGGGCATCGGTGACCGTCTGCCCGCCTGGTGGGGATGTACACCGAGGGCCACCTCCAGTGTCGCCTGGGAGAAGCTCGCACGGTGGTAGGCGCAGACCACCAGGGTCCCGGTGTCGGCGACCAGCGCGTCCAGGTCCAGTTCGTAACGGGCCACGCTCCGGGGGCTGGCCCCGGTGGGCCATATGCGGTCCGCGTGCGCCAGGACCCGCAGGGCCCGGAACCCCTCGCGGCCGGCCGCGTCCGCCTCCCGGCGCACCGCCGCCAGCACCGCCTGGGTGCCCCATCCGGCGCGGGTGCCGCGCTCGGTCTCCGGGTCCAGGTACAGGCCCTGCGCCGTGCCGCGGTCCAGCCACCGGGTCTCGGCCGAGCCGAGGACCAGGACCTTGTCGCCGAACAGGGCGCCGTCGGCCAGGAACCCGCGCGCGAGGGACATGAAGTCCTCGCCCTGATCGACCAGCCAGCACACATGGTCGCCCGTATCGACCAGGTCCAGGGTCGGCAGCTCCCGCGTGCCCCTCACCCAAGCCTCCTCGCTCGACCTCCCGGCACCCTACCCTCTTCACGCGGCGCCACAGCTGCGCCCGCGGAGCGTGCACGGCAGGTTCGGCGCGCTACGAACCCTCGCGTAGTCGCTGGTTCAGGCGCAGGGCTTCTTCGAGCTGGTCCTCCAGGATCACGATCTTGCAGGCGGCCTCCACCGAGGTGCCGTGCGAGACCAGGTCCCGAGCGCGGCTGGCGACACGCAGCTGGTAGCGCGAGTAGCGGCGGTGGCCGCCGCCTGAGCGCAGCGGGGTGATCAGGCCGATTTCGCCGATCGCGCGCAGGAAGCCGGGGGTGGCGCCGATCATCTCGGCCGCGCGGCCCATGGTGTAGGCGGGGTAGTCGTCGTCGTCGAGCCTGTCGAGCGTGGGGCGGGTTTTGAGTATCACTGCACCTCGAATCTGTCGGGGGCACGCGTCGGGGCCCGGGCTTTGAACCGCGCCTGGGCCCCGACGGACTGCGCACACATCATCAGCCGGTGCCCAGGGCACCGGGTCGACCTCTCCACACCCGGCAAGGGTGCGGGCTCCGCAGCTGCGCGACCGGGGATCCTCGGCCCTTCAGCTGACGCACGGCTCCCGCCCGACCCACGGTCGGCGGGCGATCCCGAATGCTGTGCCTGTACAACTTCCCTTTTCACGGCCCTGCGACCGCACGACCCGGCAGCCAGCCCTGGGACCACCGATACCTGCAACCGGCCCTCAGCACTCCACTGCCGTTCCACACATTCGCTCGCATGGCAGTTCCGTGTCTGCCACACCCTGCTGACTTACTCGGCTACAGGAAGAAGCTAACTCCCCTGAGCACCTGATGTCTAGTCGGGCCACGATAGATTTTCTGACCGTGTCGCGCACCGACCGACGCCGGGGCCCCGGGGCCGACAACGGCGCACTTACGAAGCGGTCACAGGTACCTCACGTATGTCCCGCGGTGACCTCCTTCCGCCACGGCTGGGTCCGCCGGCTCAGGTGCGTCCGCTAGCCTGCCCGTAGGCAGGAGCCGCGGCTTGTTCCCGGACCCTTCACGCCGGACGCGCTGCGAGTGCTCCACCGACCCAGGGAATGAGCACGGGACATGAGCGGCGAGCAGCTGGACCGTGCACCGGCCGACGACTACGACGTGGACGGGGTAGTTCAGCAGGCGCTGGACCGTCTGAGCGTGCTGGCCAACGCCAACGAGGCACTGGCCAGCACCCTCGAGGTGGAGACCGCGCTGCGGCGGCTGGCGCGCATCCTGGTGCCCTCCCTGGCCGACTGGTGCGCGATCGACCTGGCCGACGAGCAGGGTCGGCTGCACCGCAGCGTGGTCGCGCACCGCGATCCCGACGGCCCCCCCTTGAGCGCCTTCGAGGAGGCGCTGCCCCCCTTCACTGACGGCTCCCCCGCGATGGTGGCCCAGGCCCTGCGCTCCCACACCCCTGTCCTCAGCAACGACTTCCCCCGCCCGGACCCGGGCGGGGATCCGTTGGCGCTGATAGAGCAGGAGCTGTTCACCCGGCTGGGGGCCACCAGCGCGGTCGTGTGCGCGCTGCGCTCGCGCGGACAGGCGCTGGGGGTGATCAGCCTGGTACGCGTCAAGCACGGCGTTGCCCTGGAGGTGGAGGACCTGCCGCTGGTGCAGGACCTGGCCCACCGGATCGCACTGGCGGTCGACAACGCCGCCCTGCACGCCCAGGTCCAACAGACCGCCGAGCGGTTGCAACGCTCCCTGCTGCCCACCCTGCTCACCACCGGCGCCCTGGAACTGGCCGCCCGCTACCAGCCCGCGCGGGCCGGCGCGGAGGTCGGCGGGGACTGGTACGACGCCTTCATGCTGCCCGAGGGCGCCACCGCGCTGATCATCGGCGACGTGGCCGGACACGACCTGAACGCGGCGGTACGCATGAGCCAGGCACGGAACATGCTTCGCGGCATCGCCTGCGACCGCAAGGAACCCCCCGGCAAGATCCTGGCCCGACTCGACGCCGCCAACGACATCCTGTACCGCGGGCAGACCATGACCTGCATCTACGCCCTGGTAGAGAAGACCTCCGCCGACCAGTGGTGGAAACTGCACTACGCGGTCGCCGGCCACCTCCCACCCCTGCTGATCACCGCCGAGGGCGAGACCAGGTTCCTGGAGGAGGGCCGCAGCCTCCTGCTCGGGGTGGACCCCTCCCGCGCCCGCCCCGACGCCTTCACCCCCCTGCCGCCGCACAGCGTCGTCCTGCTGTACACCGACGGCCTGATCGAACGCCGCGGCGAGGACCTGGACCGCGGCCTGGCCCGACTGCGCCGACACGCCGCACCCCTGGCCCGCGCACCCCTGGACGACCTCTGCGAGGAACTCCTACGCGCCCTGGCCCCCGACAGCACCGACGACGTCGCCCTGATCGCCGTCCGCACACCCGCCCCCGACCAGGGACCAGCCACCGCCCTGGCCGAATGACCAGACCCACGCGGGCAACGCAGAGATGGATCAACGCCCGGCGCGGGCACAGCCTCTCGATCCGGAGCCCGAGTGCAGATCAGGAGTGTGCCTTGGCTATCGCGGCGGTGAGCACCGTGGCGAAGGCACACCAGGCGGCGCAGCGCAGCAGCGCAGCGCCGAACGGTCTTCGGCGAGGGGCGTAATATCTTCCTACGCTTCGAGGTGCTGAACTGCGCCGCGCGGGGTACAAGCCGTCGCGCGGGCGCAGGTGCGCCCGTTCGCAACCTGTTGCCGTGTCTCGTCCGAGAGGGGATCTTCCGATGCCGTCCAGCCTGCAGGCCACCGTGCGAGCGACCCGCACCGCGCCGTACGCCCCCGCGGTCACCGAGCCCGCAGCAGGACGCCGAGGAGCAGAGCTGTTCCCCGAGCTGGACCTGACGGACCCGCGCAACAACAGCGGCGCCGACGCGCGGGCCATGTCGAAGGTCCTGTTCGCGCGGCTGGCGGAGCTGGAGGAGGGGACGCACGAGTACCAGTACGTGCGCAACACCTTGATCGAGCTGAACCTGACCCTGGTGAAGTTCGCGGCCCGGCGGTTCAAGACCCGCAGCGAGCCGATGGAGGACATCGTCCAGGTCGGCAACATCGGCCTGATCAAGGCCATCGACCGGTTCGACCTCGACCAGGAGGTCGAGTTCCCCACCTTCGCCATGCCCACCATCATCGGCGAGATCAAGCGCTTCTTCCGCGACACCAGCTGGGCCGTCCACGTCCCGCGCCGCCTGCAGGAACTGCGCCTGGCCCTGGCCAAGGCCATCGACGACCTCACTTTCCGCATCGGCCGGCCGCCGACCAACGCCGAACTCGCCGCCCACCTGGAGATCAGCGAGGACGAGGTCCGCGAAGGACTGGTGGCAGCCAACGGCTACTCCGTCAGCTCCATCGACGCCGGCGCCCCCGGCGGCGAGGACGGCGACGAAGGATCCGCGTTCACCGCCCGCCTGGGCGAGGTCGACCCCGGCATGGACCTGGTCGTCGACCTGGAATCCCTCAAGCCGCTCATGGCGCAGCTGGGCGAGCGGGACAGGGCCATCCTGTCCATGCGCTTCGGCGCCGAGATGACCCAGTCCGAAATCGGCGACGTCCTGGGCGTCTCGCAGATGCAGGTCTCGCGTCTGCTCTCGCGCACCCTGGGCAAGCTGCGCGACCAGCTCCTGGTCCAGGACTGAACTTTCTTCTCGGCCTTCCCGGCACCCCGCCCCCACTGGGGCGGCGCTCGCAGTTGCACGGAATGCCCCAGGGTTTCCGGGACTGTCTGGCTCCGGGTGTGAAGGATGTGCGTGTTGTGGCCGGTGTGAACGCAAGTCCTCCGGGCCGGGTAGCGCGACACCGGGGGTAGGGCCGGTCGGGTGCAGCCGCACAGGCTGTCCGCTGCTGGAGACGTGCCGGTGGCCCCTCGCTCTGGCGAGGGGCCACCGGTGGGTACGGACCGATCAGGCGGACGGTCAGTCCTTGAGGGCGTCCTTGGCCTTCTCGACGGCCTGCTTGGCGTCGCCCTTGGCCTGGTCTGCCTTGCCCTCGGCGGTCAGGCGCTCGTTGCCCACCGCCCTGCCGGCCGTCTCCTTGGCCTTGCCCTTGACCTTGTCGGCGGTGTTGCCGGCCTTGTCCTCGGTGCTCATGCGCTGCTCCTCCCGCTCGTCGGTCACCTCGTCGAGGAACGCGTACCCAGGCGACCCAAGCGCACACAGGCCGATCGCAGGAAATTGCCGACGTGTCGATGAGACGCACGAAGCCAAAGGCGCGTCCCCGTGTTCCGGCCATAGTGAGGCGAGGTCCCGCCCGGCGGGGCACATCGGGGGGAATGCCCACCTTGCATGCCCCCTAACGCGTAAATAGGCCCAGCTCAGGCGGGTTTCGGGCGCGCTGACGGGTCCGGTGGCCAGCGCAGGCAGCCGGTGCGGGTGGCGTGGTCGTTTAGGCGGCGTTGTCGATCGGGTTGAGGGTGACGGTGAAGCCGAGTTGGTTCAGTTGGGTGATCGCGCGTCGGGTGGCACGTTCGGGGTCGCGCTGGACGAAGTAGGCGCCGCCCAGGTCGTGGTAGGGACTGTTGGTGGTGAGCATGTGCCAGATCGCGGTGATGATCGAGTGTTCGACGGCGACCAAGGCCTTCATGACGCCGCGGCGGGAGGTGAGGCGCCGGTAGCGGGCCTGCAGGTAGGAGTCGTTGGTTCGGGCGGCTCCCATCGCGGCGATACCCAGGGTCCCCTTGAGGTAGGGGTTGCCGGGTCTGACCTTGGCGCTCTTGGATCGGCCGGCGGACTCGTGGTGGCCGGGGCAGACCCCGGCCCAGGAGGCCAGGTGTTTGGCGCTGGGGAAGCGGCTCATGTCGCCTCCGGTCTCGGCGACGACGACTTCGGCGACGGCTCGGCTGATTCCCGGGACGGTTTCCAGGAGGTCGAGCACGGGGCGAAAGGGGGCCATCGCCTCCTGGATCCGGGTGGTCAGCTTCTCCAGCATGGCGGTGAGCTGGTCGTACTGGTCCAGGTAGAGCTGGACCAGGAAGGAGTGGTGCTCGCGGAAGCGACCGGTCAGCGCCTCGGTGAGAGCGGGGATCTTGCTGCGCATCCGGCGCTTGGCCAGGTCCGCCAGCTGCCCGGGGTCGTGCTCACCGGCGATCAGGGCTTCGAGCATGGCCCGTCCGGAGACGCCCATGATGTCGGCGGCCACCGAGGAGAGTTTGATGCCGGTGTCCTCCAGTAGTTTCTCCAGCCGCTGGACGACTTTGCTTCGTTCGCGGGTGGCGTGGGTGCGGGCGCGGGTGAGGTCACGCAGTTCCCGGACGGGTTCGTCCGGCACGAACGAGGCCCGCAGCAGCCCGTGGGCGCCGAGTTGCGCCAGCCAGGCGGCATCGGAGACGTCGGTCTTGCGGCCGGGCAGGTTCTTGGCCTGGCGGGCGTTGACCAGGATCACGTTCAAGCCCTCGGACAGCAGGTAGAGGAACGGTTTCCAGTAGTCCGATGTCGCCTCGATCACCACCAGCGTCACCTGTGCTTCGATCAGGTGTTCACGCAGGTCCAGGATCGCGTTGGTGGTCGAGGCCCAGGTCCTTGTCTCGGAGGTGAAGGTCCCGCGCCGGCGCGTGTTGGGCGTGCGCACGCAGACCTTGGCGTCCTTCTTGCTGATGTCCAGACCCGCGCAGCGTTCGTGGAGGACGTCCACGGCTCGCTCCTGTCACTCGGTGGAGGGCAACGCGTACACCGTTCCGGGAGGACCAGGGTGGATCAAGAATCTAACGCGCGTGCTCGCGGCAACACTCCACGGTTCCCGTGGACGGTCCTCAGCACCATGCTGACCTACGGGCTCGACGGCACCAAAGAGGCGATCGGTTTCGGCCGGAACGGCAATCGCATGGTCCCGAACCCCTACAGGTCACCACCAGCGCTCACCGAAGCCCCACTGGCGCGCACCAACCCATTTACCCGCCCCCCGGCGTGCGGCGAAGCCGCACTGAGTTGCTGACCTGCAAGGCAAGAAGGGTTGAGTGGAAGCTTGTCAACTATTTGGTCGGGTGCTATAAATCTGCCGCTGCCATGTGCATCCCTCTACCGGACAAGGAGTGATCCACGATGCTCATGCGTACCGACCCCTTCCGCGAGCTCGACCGGCTGACCCAGCAGGTGCTGGGCACCACCGCGCGACCGGCCGCGATCCGATGGACGCCTACCGCGACGCGGAGACCTTCGTTGTCGAGCTCGACCTTCCGGGGGTGGCCCCGGAGTCGATCGACCTTGGGGTGGAGCGCAACGTACTGACGGTGCGCGCCGAGCGCCGGCCCAGCGTCGGCGAGGACGCCGAGCTGCTGCTCTCCGACCGCCCGCGCGGCGCGTTCAGCCGCCAGCTGTTCCTGGGCGAGACGCTGGACACCGAGCGCATCGACGCCGCCTACGACGCGGGCGTCCTGACGCTGCGTATTCCCGTCGCCGAGCAGGCCAAGCCACGCAAGATCTCCATCAGCGGCGGCAGTACCCCGCGCCAGATCAACGCCGGCCCGTAACCCGCCCGCATGGATAACCCAGCCGCAAGCACGGGTCATCGTGACCTCCCGGGGCTGTGTGGCGTCCTGCCCGAGTCGCACAGCCCCGCTCGCCCCGCCCTTCCCTGAACATTAGCGTCGTGGGCTCCGCTACGCGGTTCCCCCCGCCTCGCCTCTGGAGCAGGCCATGCCGTTGATCAACCTTCCGCTGCTCGACCGCCTCGTCGCCGAACTGGACGCGTTGCAGGACCGTCCGGACACAGCCTCCCGGCGCGAGGATCTTCACTACACCCTGTGCGCGTCCACTGGAGTACGAGAGCCCGAACAGGCCCTGGCCCGGGCGCGCTGCCTGCTGACCTCCCACCGCGAGCGCTCCCTGGCAACCGCCGCCTGAGAGGAGCCCACCCACAAGCAGGGCCCTCTCAGCGCGCGGGGCCGCCCTCGGCAGGGCGCTGGGCGCCGCTGGCCGTAGCGATGATCCGGTCAACGCCGCCCATGGACAGCAGGCGCTTGAACGGTTCGGTGGGGCCCAGGCCGACGGGGAGGTCGTCGTACTCGCGCAGAATGTCCGGCAGTTGCTGCTGCTCGACCACGGCCCGGGGCACCGGTCGACCGTTGTCGATGCTCCGCATGACGGTCGCGTGGCCGTGCAGGACGGCCAGGTCGTCGGCGTCGGCGCGGGTGAATCGGCGAAGCGTCATGCGCTCGGTTTCCAAGTAGGTTTCCACAGTGGCGATTCGAGCAGGTGGCCACACTTGCCCGGGTTCGACAGTTGGGCGTGCCGACTAGGGCACTGAAACCCGCTCTGACCTGCGGGGACGACGAGAAGCCTAGCGACAGGGCGTGTCACTAGGCTTCGACGTTTCCCCAGGTCAGCGGCTTACGATGCGGCCTGGGCCGGTCGAACCGCTGCACACGTGGCCACGGTTCGCGAGTCTGATTGGGCAACAACTGGACGAGCCAGGCCCGCTGGCAATCGGCCGCCGTTGGCACCGCTCTGACCTGCGGTTCTAGCAGCGCCTAGTGACACGGGCATTTTGGCTATTCTGCGCATCATCCCTGTTCAGGCAGGGATTCATGTCACCAGGCGGGGGCTCACCTGTTGAACCCAGGACTTGCGGCAACTGCCTTTCCACCCACCTGCGGAACGCCGGGGACCATCAGTCCGATGTGACTTCCTCGCGCTCGACCAGGACACCGTTCTCGAACTTGGCGCCGGTATGGACCCGGGCGACGAGGTGGGCGCCGGTGATCGCGCGCCATCGGTCCTGCTGCGGCGGCATCAGCCCATGAACAGGGCGAACGCGGCACCGATCAGAGCCAGGCACAGCCCCGTCAGGACCAGGGCGATCGGGGCGGTCACCAGCACCCACAACAGCAGCTGCCCAGCGCGCATCGCAATCGCGCGTGCCGTGTCTGGCGCCTCCGATGCCGGGCGGGCGAGGTTCTCATCGGGCACAGGATCGCACGACCCTGTGGCGTGCGATGTGGGACCGAGCGGACGCTGCAGGTCGGTGGTAGTGGACACAATGCTCCCGGTGGGTTCGAAGCGCCTTGCCCCGGGCAAGACGCGCGAAGGTCAGCGGCCGGTCCCCAGCGCCCGGCTCGCGACGCTGTCGATCTCTGTAGGACCGCTCCTGCGCCTACCCTGAACGGTGCCGCACAAGCCGCCAGAAACGACGAGGAAGCCGGGCCTCGTATGGTGGACGCCCGTGCGGGTAGGGAAGCCGCGGACGTGACCGACTCGGAGGTGGCTGCGTGAAACCCCAGGACTGGCTGCTCGCTGTTGGCGAGCGCGGCAACCCGGCCACTGCGCTGGATCGGCGTCGCGCCGATGGGCTGGCCTGGTCGACGGGCAACGACGTGACACCGCTCGTGCACGGCGAGGCTTACTTCGCCGAGCTCCTCGCAGCCATCCGCGCCCAGCAGACAGGGGACCTGCTCCTGTTCACCGACTGGCGTGGTGACCCCGATGAAGAGCTGGACGGTCCCGGCAGCGCGATCGGCGAGGTGCTGTGCGACGCCGCCCGCCGAGGGGTGATCGTCAAGGGGCTGGTCTGGCGCTCGCACCTGGACCAGTTGCAGTTCAGCGAGCGCGAGAACCGCCACCTGGGTGAGGAGATCGAGGCGGCCGGCGGCGAGTGCCTGCTCGACATGCGGGTGCGCCCCGGCGGCTCGCACCACCAGAAGTTCGTCGTCCTGCGCCACCCCGGTCGTCCCGAACGCGACGTGGCCTTCGTCGGCGGCATCGACCTGTGCCACAGCCGCCGCGACACCGCCGACCACCACGGCGACCCCAACCCGCTGCCCCTATCAGCCCCCTATGGTCCCCGGCCCCGTGGCACGACATCCAGCTAGCGGTACGCGGACCTGCCGTCGGCGATGTCGAGGCCAGCTTCCGCGAACGCTGGCAGGACCCGGCCCCGCTCAGCCGTAGCCCCCTGAGCCGCCTGCGTCAACTCGTCGACCGCGAGGACACCAAAGCCAGCCCGCTGCCCGCCCAACTCCCCGACCCGGCCCCGCGCGGCACAGCAACGGTGCAGGTCCTGCGTACCTACCCGGCGCTGCGCCACGGCTACCCCTTCGCCCCGCATGGGGAACGCAGCATCGCCCGCGCCTACCGCAAGGCCCTGACCCGGGCCCGGGCGCTGATCTACCTGGAGGACCAGTACCTATGGTCCGCCGAGATCGTCACCAGCTTCGCCCAGGCCCTGGCCGCCCAGCCACAGCTACGTATGATCGCCGTCCTGCCCGCCTTCCCGGACCAGGACGGGAAGCTGTCAGGGCCGATGAACCTCCTGGGCCGCATCCAAGCCCTGGACCTGCTCCACCGGGCCGGCGGAGAACGATTCGCCCCCTACAGCCTGGAGAACCACACCGGCACCCCCGTCTACGTCCACGCCAAGGCCTGCGTCATCGACGACGTCTGGGCCTCGGTGGGCTCCGACAACGTCAACCGCCGCTCCTGGACCCACGACTCCGAACTCAGCTGCGCCATCCTGGACGACCGGCTCGACCCCCGCGAACCCCGCGACCCGGCCGGCCTGGGCGACGGCGCCCGCAGCTACGCCCGCAACCTGCGCCTGCGGCTGAACCGCGAACACCTCGACCAAAACCCGCCCGCGGACCTGGCCGCCGCGGACCCGCTGTGCGACCCCGCCACCGCCTTCGATGCCTTCGCCACCACGGCGGCAATGCTGGACCAGTGGCACCGCACCGGCCGCCAAGGCCAGCGACCGCCCGGCCGGCTACGGCGCTACGCCACCCCCCAGCTGACACCCCTGGCAACCATCCTGGCCACAGTCCCCGCACGCCTGGTCGCCGACCCCGACGGCCGGCCGCGAGCCATGCGCAGGCAGAACGCCTATTGACGGCGCGCTCTGCCGGACGCCCGCGCAGATCCGTTCGAGCCCGTCACGACGGACGCATGAACGAGTTTCTGCCGACTCACGCGGTGAGCAGTGCCGCTGTGAAGATCTGTGTGTCGCCGGTACGGGTGTCGGTCCAGATTGGATAGATGGTCCTGCCTGCTCCGGCAAGGCCTTGGTAGTTGCCGAGCCAGCGGGTGCTGCCGGTATAGACGGCCTGGACGGGATCGAAGGACTGGCTAGTGACGCGTTGCGGCAGCCCGAAGGCGACCCGCCCGGGCTCGGAGAGGTAGAGCAGGACGTCGACACGGGCCTGGGCGATGGACAGTGCGTAGACCGAGACCGCGATCCGGCCCAGGTCGTCGACGGCGAGCTGGGGCTGAAGGAAGACGGTCTTCCGACTGGTGGCCACGGCCCCTGGTGCGCTCCAGGTGCGTCCGTGGTCGGCGGAGGCGCACAGCAGGATCTGCGAGGTTCCGGTGGCGTCGTTCCAGTCGGTGATCGCAGCGACCACGACAGCGCCACCAGGCGCGGCGGCGATCGCCGGACCGCTCTTGGCAGTCACCGGTCTCAGATCGGGTGCCGCGCTGCCGATCCGGACCAGTTCGGTCGGCGCCCCGAAGCTGCGGCCACGGTCGGTGGACGACAGGGCCCGCACGGTGATGTCACCGCAGGCGTCGGCCACGAGGTACACGACGCTCACCGACCCGTCGGCCCCGGCAGCGGCCACCGGGGATGCGGCCTGCGCCCCTGCGTCCGCGTCGAGATGACGGGGCTGCTCGAAACTGCGGCCTCCGTCGTGGGAACAGGCCAACACCACCCCGTCATCCGCGGTGCCGTAGAGCCTGCCGGCCACGTAGAGGCAGGGCGGTGACGCGGCGGACGCAGGGTCGATCGTGAGCGAGGGGTGGTCGGTCAGGCCACCGCTGCCCGGGATCGCGATGACCGGCGGCCGGAAGCTGCGGCCCCCGTCGGCTGTGGCCCACAGGTGCGCGTCGCCGCGTCGAGTCGCCCCGTTCGCCACAACGCCGCACACGAATCCTTGGCCCCGTTCGTCGAAGGACACGCTGGCGTTGCCGTCCGAGTCCGCGGCCCGGCCCGGTAGCAACCCGGTGCCGGACCAGGTAGCGCCTGCGTCGAAGGACGCGTAGGCGGCGATGCCGATCAACGGTCCCTCGAAGACCCGGCATGCTGCGAGCAGGTTGTTCCGGTTGCGCGGGTTCACCGCGAGGGACGGTTCGATGTGCGCGGTGAACCGGTCCCCGGTGACTTGCACGTTCGTGGGCACCCTTGGTGGGACAAGCGTTCCCGCAGCCGCGTCACCAACCGTCATGCGGACCACTCCTATCGCTGACACGGCCATGAACACCCGGCACGGTACGACGGATCAGCAAGTCCATGAGATACCCCTTCTGTGGAAGAAGCGGCGCGCCGCCACCATCTCCCGGTCCTGCCTCTACAGTGCCGGGACCAGCTGTGCTGCGGAGTCCGCCTGAAGTCTCGGTCGCCCCCGGACACTTCCCCTACTACGGAACCGCAGGACGAGGACTCACACTGCGGACCGCCCCTCGATCTTCTTGGAAAACCGCGCCGGGGTACTGCTGCAGCAGAAGGGGCCCGTCATCAGACTTTGTACGGTCAGGTGACCAAGCAGTGCGTCCTGCAAGCGGCCCTGGACCCCCGCATCCGCCTACGACAAACGTCGACACGGATGCGGCGGCCGACGGCCGTGCTGAGCCGGCCCTGCAGATGACGCAACACAAACGTGTCCGCAGTTGGAGACGCCGAGGACCCAGCTCAGGGACGACGCGCAACCCTCCCCGGAACTCCTTGCCCCTGGCTAGTGCGGTGACCGGGTGACTTCGCCGGGTCGGTGGGCTATGCGACGGCGAGGAGGGGGCGTCCGCCCCAGCGGATGCCCTTCTCGCTGCGGATGCGGGCGCGTTCGCGGCGTTGGGCGGCCAGGACGTCGGGATGGCGGGCGTGGGTGTTGCGCCAGCGCAGGTAGGCGTGCAGGGCCCGGGTCTGGACGGTGTGGTTCGGGTGGTGGGAGTTGGCCAGGGTGAACTGACGCAGGGGCCCGAAGTGGGCCTCGATCGGGTCGGCCCAGGAGGCGTTGGTCGGGGTGAAGCACAGTTCGACCTGGTACTTCTTCGCCCAGGTGCGGATCTTGGTGCCCTTGTGGGCGGACAGATTGTCCATGATCACGTGTATCGGTGCGCCGTCGGGTCGCGCGGCCCGGATTGACTTGAGCGCGGCCAGGGAGTTCACGCCGCTCTTGTGGCGGCGGTTGACGCCCCACAGGGTGTCGGTGCCCACCGAGTAGCAGCCGTGGAAGTAGGTCACGCCGTGGGTGCGGTGGTAGGTGGCCGGCAGCCGGTTCGGGCGGCCGGACGGTGCCCAGCCGGACCCGGCGGTGGGGCGGATGCCGAGCGGTCCGAACTCGTCGAACGCGAAGACGCGCCCGGGTGCGTGCTCCAGCAGGTACTCGATGCGGTCGAGCTTGGTGTCGTAGTGGGGATCGGTGGACTCCTTCCAGGTGCTGGTGCGCTGGAAGGTGACGCCGCGTCGGGCGAGCAGGCATCGCAGGGCCTCGCGTCGCAGGCCGATGGCCCGTCCCGGGACGGTGGGCAGGTAGTCGGCGAGTTTGCGCAAGGACCAGTGGGTGAAGGGCTGGCCCAGGCGGGTGGGTCGGGTGGTGGCCGTCTTGACGACGAAGTCCTCGTCGTCAGGGCTGAGCTGGCGGGGACGGCCTCCCGCCCACTGAGGGTCCAGTGCGGCCAGGCCGATCTCGTTGAACCGGTGGATGACGTCGCGCACGGTGTCCTCGTCGGCCGCCACCAGCTGGGCGATGACCGGGACCCGGTTGCCTCCGGCCGAGGCCAGCAGCATCATCGCGCGCCGGTAGCGCACCGTGTTCATGGTGCCGCGCCGCACGATCTGCTGCAGCTTCTGGCCCTCCTGGTCGGATAACCGACGGACCCTGACTGGCTCTGCCACCACGCCTCCGCGAAGCCGGAAAAGTTGAAGCCCAACAGTCCACCGTCCCACACCCCACCAACCCGGCGAAGTCACCCGGTCACCGCACTAGTTGAGCAGGGCGGAGCTCCGGAGAACGCCATTGCGGTATGTACCGCCAACGCGCGGGGAGTCCCGGCCCTGTACTGGCCTCACTCAGGCGGGCTGGCTGCCCAGGGCGACGGCGACGGTGGGGTACGTCGTGATGACCGCATCGACGCCGGTCATTTCCAGGACGCCCTGAACCCGGTGCGTGGCCGCAGCCAACGCTAGAGAACCCTGCTCTTGCTTGGCGCGAGCCAGCGCACGGATGAGGGCATTGATGCCGGAGGAGTCGCAAAAGTCCACTGCCGCCATATCCAGGACCAGGTGATGCGCACCGTCCTGGACCAGGTCGGCCAGGGCCCGTTCCAGCGCGGGGCTGGTGTCGTAGTCCATAGCGCCGCTGACCTGGACCACAGCCAGCGCGCCGTCGCGCTGAACGGTGAAGGACAGTTCTGGGGTCATGAACGGAGCGCTCCCGCGGGTGAGGTAGGGGTGACCGCTCGCCGGTAGTCAACCGGTGGGCGTGCTGTCCCAAGGATCGCGGATGACCCGACCGCGGGGCCAGTGTGCTGTCTGGCCAGTAAGTATGGACTCACGCCACCAAAGCCGCTCTCTTGTTCGAGCATCGAGGCGGAAGGTCGGGGAAGGTGCACTATTCGGCACCCATATGACTCGAACCGATCAACGGGGAACCAGCCATGGACCACCACCCCCGCCCTCCCAGGCCACCTTCCACCTGGCCGGGCCTCGGGTCGCGCAGCACTCAAGCGAGGACGGCCCCCGGGCGTCCGCAGAATGATTTGCCCCGTGTGCCCGCAGCGTCGCGACTGCCCATTCCTGCTGTGGTGCTCGGTGTGCCTACTGCTGGGTGTCGCGGTCCTTGATCCATCTTCATGTGTACCGAATGTGTACTGCGATCACCCCAGTCGTCGTCAGCACGGTCAAGTAGCTGTCGCTTCCTAGGTGTTGGTCTGATCCATGTGGGTGATCTCCGCCCCAAGGGGAGCGGTACTCGCCTTCGGGGCCATCAGACATCCAGAGACTGCCCTGACCTGGGCATTTTCGTTGACCTTGCCCACGAGTACTGCGCACAGTGGGCGTATCTCATACCCACCCGAGATGTCCGATACGCCCTGAAAAAATGTCCTACTTTGGGCCGCCTTCGGGATTCGAACCCGAGACCTACGCATTACGAGGACTTAGCATGCAAACCTCTGACCTGCACAAACGTAGCTGACATACCGCCTGACCTGCGAAAATCCCTCTCACTGACTCTCGCCGATCCTCGTCGTTTCTCGTCATCATGTGTACTGTATCCGTACCTCGGAGCAGACCACCGCAAGGCCCGGGAGAGCCGAATGAGCTGGTTCGAGGCGCCCATCCAAACACCCTGCCAGCATCCCACAGGCTCTCCGGAGCCACCGATCCGGCAGCGCCGGGGAGACGATGATCAGGAAGATGTTGGCGTGGTCCAGCCGCCGCAGGAGCGCATCGCCTCGCGGACCCCATGTCCCACGGTGGTGGATCCGACTGGTTCCGAACAGCAGCAGAGCCGAGGGTGCGAACACCGAACACGCCACTGCCCGGCTGTCGAGCGCGCCACAGCGAACTGGACGATGCCGCCGACCAGCGCGAGGGGGAACATGCCGGCGTGCAACCAGCCGCGCGTCCTGGGCTTCAACAAGGCCGCCGCGTGCTGCACGCCGCCGTCCGGGCCGGGGGCTCCCTGCCCCGCAGTCAGCCGTCCGGTCGTGCCGGCGGGCGGTTCGTCAGCGGGGGTGCGCAGGGTGCCGGGTGCGGCGCCGGAGTGGGGCTGGGGCTGCTGTCCGTGCGCCGACGGCTGGGTGTCTTGGGTGGTCATGTGCTCACGCTGCGGGTCGGTGGTGTTCGGCGTTGATGCGCTGGGCTTCTTCGAGCTGGTCTTCGAGGATGACGATGCGGCAGGCGGCCTCGATCGAGGTGCCCTGGTCGACCAGTTCGCGGGCGCGGGCGGCGATGCGCAGTTGGTAGCGGGAGTAGCGGCGGTGGCCGCCGGTGGAGCGCAGTGGGGTGATGAGGCGGGCGTCGCCGATGGCGCGCAGGAAGCCCTGGGTGGTACCGAGCATCTCGGCGGCGCGGCCCATCGTGTAGGCGGGGTAGTCGTCGTCATCGAGACGCCCGAAGGAGTCGCCTGCTGTCATCTGTCCCTCTTTCTGTACAACGCGTGGAGGGGCCCTGGCGCCATCTGGCACCAGGGCCCCGAAGGAACTGATACACCATCTGCCAGCCCTGGAACTGCGCCGGCCCTCTGTTTCCGCGGGCCCACCCGGGGGTTGGGGGGCGTTGCGGGGATCGCGGTTGCTTGACCTCAGACCACCTCACTATCGATGTCCTGCGGTACCCGGGCTCAGTACGTCCGCCCGGGCGATCCTGATGATGCCTGGTTCCTCCGTTCGTCCCTCTGGGATCGATCACTTGCGTACTGCGGTACTGCTCTCATGCGTACTGCTTGTGTTGCGAACTGCACGGTGACCTGTCGCAGCGCCACTCTTCGACAGCCAGCCCCGTCGCCCTACCTGCACCTGCTCGGGTTGGAACCCCACTGCCGAACCCTCTCTGACAGTCTCGACTGAGACGTCCGGTTCGTCCGGGTTAGTCTGGATGGGCGAGACAGGAGATTCCCGGCATGGCTTCCAATACCACCACCTCACGCACAGCCCCGAGCCCGACCCGGCCCCGCGGCCGAAGCGGCGCACGTTCACGGCGGAATACAAGCTGCGGATCGTCGCTGAGTACGATGCCGCCCCCAGCGGGGAGAAGGGCGCGGTCCTGCGCCGCGAGCGGTTGTACCACTCGCACATCATCGAGTGGCGGGCCGCGCGAGACGCCGGAGCGATGGCCACGCTCGCCGACCGGCGGACCTCGCCCGCACGCCCCAAGAGGCCCGCCGAAGCAGCCGAGGCCGAGCGGCTGCGCAAGAGGCTGGCCGTCGTGGAACGGGAGCTGGCGCAGAAGGACGCCGCCCTGGAGCTGCTGGGAAAAGCTTCCGCACTCTTGGAACTGCTCTCCAAGAGTGCGGGCTGAAAGCCGAGGCCGAGCAGGTCGCCGACGAGCTCTTCCAGTCGCTGGAGCGGGAGTTGAACACCACTGCGGCCTGCCGGCTGACCGGTCGCTCACGGGCCACGCACTACCGTCGGCTCAACCCGCCCCCGCCGCGCGAGCGCGCTCCGCGCCCCTCGCCGCCCTCAGCTCTGGCTCCGGCGGAGCGCGCGCGGATCCTGGCACTGATGAACAGCCCGGCCTATGCCGAACTGGCACCTGCCCAGATCTGGGCGCGCGAACTGGACGAGGGCCGCTACTACTGCTCAGTGCGCACGATGTACCGGATCCTGGAGGCCCAGGGCCAGACCGGCGAGCGCCGCCGCCAGGCCACCCACGCCGCCAAGTCCATCCCCGAACTCGTGGCCACCGCCCCCTCGCAGGTCTTCAGTTGGGACATCACCAAACTGGCCGGACCAGACAAGGGCATCTGGTACCACGCCTACGTCATCATCGACATCTTCAGCCGCTACGTCGTCGGCTACACCGTGGAGATGGCCGAATCGGCCGAGCGCGCCGAGGAGTTGATCAGCGAGACCGTCGAACGCAACGGCATCGCCCCCGAGCACCTGCACGCGGACCGCGGCACCTCGATGACCAGCAAGAAAGTCTCGCAGTTGCTCATCGATCTGGGCGTGACGCGCTCGCACTCGCGCCCCAAGGTCTCGAATGACAACCCGTACAGCGAAAGCCAGTTCAAAACCACGAAGTACATGGCCGACTACCCGGCGCGGTTCGACTCCCTGAACCACGCACGCGAGTGGTTCGACTCATTCATTGCCTATTACAACCATGAGCATCGCCATTCGGGCATCGGGCTGCACACGCCTGCGTCCGTGCACTTCGGCACCGCCGGCCAAGTCCAGGACCAGCGCGCCGTCACGCTCAACGAGGCATACGCCCGCCACCCCGAACGCTTCGCCCGCCGCCCCCGCCCGCCCAAGATCCCCGATCAGGCGTGGATCAACGACCCCGCCAAACGCAGAGAACCCGAATCAGCACAACAGAGCGCATAACCGTACGAACGTCTCATTTGACTTGACACGTTCCGGAACCTCCCGGTGCGCGCGTCCGCAGCCGACGCCTTCACCGAGGTACCGCTCACTCAACTTCACCGCTGCGTACTGCCAACTGCACCTGCCAGTACTTCACTTCTTACTGCGGTTCTGCCTGGTAGCGGCCCCTGATCACTGCGGGCCACCCGGTCCGGTCGTCAGTCCCGTCGCCGTCCTGCAACTGCTCTGGCTCCGGAACTCCACCACCGCACCGCCCTGCACATGCACTTACTCGCACCACTGCCCGGCAGTTCGCATCTGCCAGGCCCTGCTGTCTTCTTGGCTACGAGAGAAACCATAACCACACCACGAGCCAATGTCTACTCCAGCCGCCATAGATTTTTCAGTGCCCGAGCCAGAGGTAACCTGCCGCACCTACCGAGGGGCACACTGTGCATATGCCGTCTTCCCGCACCCTTGCGGACGGGTCGATTCGCAGGGATCACTGCTCGACTTCGGGCAGGCTGCTGTCGGCGGGACCGGCGGAACCCCCGCCGGTACGCCTTTCACTTCGGGGGCTGCCATGGGCTACGGCCAGGCCGGTAGGAAGCGGCCCGCGATCTGGCCCTGCGGCGCCGGGCGCACGCCGTGAGCGTCCTGCTTCTGGACAGCGAGGACGTGGCGTGGTTCCGCGACGGCCTCACCGGTGCCCCGGCGGCAGCCTCGCGGCTGGCCGGACGGGTCGGGCTGAGTGAGCACCGGGCCGGCGAGGTCGCCCTGGCGGTGTCCGAGGCCGCCTCCAACCTGTACAAGCACGCGGTAGCCGGGTCGATCGTGCTGAGAATCGTGCGGAATGAAGAACGCGCCGGGATCGAATTCCTGGCCATGGACACCGGGCCCGGTATGGCGGACGTGGCCGCGTCGATGCGCGACGGCCGCTCGACCGCCGGCACGCTGGGCATCGGACTGGGCATGATCGCCCGGCTCGCGGACACCTTCGACCTGCACTCCATCCCCGGCCAGGGAACCGTCATGCTGGCGCGCTTCTGGCCACGGGACGCCGGTAGACCCACCGCGTCCAGCGGTGGGCCGGCGCAATCCGTGGTGGAAGGAGTGACCCGGCCCATCAGCGGAGGCCAGGAGTGCGGGGACAGCTGGGCAGCACGCTGGGACGATGCCGCGAGATCAGCGCCCAGGCTTCACCTGCCCAACACCGGGGTGGACCCGCAGGCCGGTGTTCCGGACCCGGCCGCGCCAAGGAGCGACCGGCCCCCCGGGAAACCCGCGTCTGCCGCATCCGACTCGCGCCGGGCGATCCTGGTGATGCTCTGTGACGGTCTGGGCCACGGCCCCCTGGCGCAGCTGGCCGCCCAGGCCGCGATCCGCGCCTTCCGCAGCAGCAGGTGCCGATCACCCGACGAGGCCCTCCAGGAGATCCACCAGGCCCTGTCCGGCACACGGGGCGCCGCTGTGGCCGTGGCACGCATCGAACCAGACCAGAAGCGGGTGCTCTTCTGCGCGGTGGGCAACATCGCCGCCGCCGTGGTGACGCCCGCATCCAAGACCAGCCTGCCCTCGGTATCCGGGACCGCCGGACACCAGGCAGCGACCGTGCGCGCCTCCTCCCACTCCCTACCACCCGGCAGCGCACTGGTCATGCACTCCGACGGCTTGACCGAGCGATGGAGACCTCAGGAACTTCCCGGACTCCTCCAGCACTCCCCCGCCGTGATCGCGGGCCAGCTCCTGCGCACCGCCGGCAAGTACCACGACGACGCCTCCATCGTTGTGGCCAAAGGCATGTGGTGAGCACGCCACTTCGGGCGGAGCCGGCCAGCCTGTGATACGGCCGGCTCCAAGCCGTCAGGAATCGGTGAAATCGGTCAAACCTCATCGCCGACAGGACACGACCGTCACCCTTGTCCTCTGACATCCAATCGAGGCGTTTGACAGCGAACCTGGTCGTGAGGGGTGAGCGCACTGGGCGCGTTGTGGCCATACTGCTGAGGCTGACCGGGCCGCGCTACGTCGCCTTGCCGACCGACATGGCGACAACGGCCCTCCCCGGTCTCCCCACCGGCAGGGAATCCCGCGGGCAGGGGGCTGCGTCGGGATCGAACATGGTCCCGGCTGCGCACGCCGCCTTCCCCACGCCGCACCTGAGGCAATGCGCGGTTGTCCCCCCGCCGCTGCCTAACCTGGAGCATGGCCATCCACCTGAGGCCGCCGTCGCCTAGGCCCCGATCACTGTCCGCCTGCCGCGAGTACCTGCGCGACTCGTTCTGGTTCGCGCCCGCACTCGCGTGCCTGGTGGCTGTGGTCCTGGTTCCTTTGACCGCGAGCCTGGATTCCTGGGCGGTCCACGACGCCCGCAGTGCTGGTGACCCGGCGGATCTATTGACCTTCACTGCCGCCGCCAAGGGCTCCAGGTGCCGGTAGCGCCGCCTCTCCGTGGACGGCCAAAGTGTGAGCCTCACGTCCGAAGGAGCTGCGGGCAGCAGGTACCCCAGTTCAGATCCGCTCACCTCCGCACGCGCAGCACAGACCCAAACCAGACAGGAAATCTACTCCGGCAAAAGTAGACAGCTCTCCTATGCCTGGTTAATATTCTTCCTGCAGTCAGCGCAGGACGCACCCATCGGGGAATGCCGGTGGACGAAGCATGGGCAGTATCCAGAATGAGTTGGCCGGACCCGGTCACCAGGCAGTGCGCGGGGTGCCGGTTCGGTTGCAGATCCTGTCGGGGTCCCGGTGTCTCCTCGCATCGGGGCCCTTAGCACGCAGCCGCCCCGATCCGTGTTCCGGATCCCGCAAGGCGCCCGATCGCGCCGAGCACAAAGGCTTCGGCTTCGCTGGCATGCCTCACCTCGCATCTGCGGCGCCCGGGCCCGGAAGGACGCCGGGCAACGTGTACGACGGCCGCTCGTTCCCGTGCGAGCTGCCCAGCACTGAGCGCTCGGACCCCTTGGACCAGATGGGATTATGGCCGGATGGACATCCGCAGCAGGAACAACGTGACGGTCACCGGCCCGGCGGATGGGCCGGTGTTGGTGCTGGCGCACGGGTTCGGCTGCGACCAGAACATGTGGCGCCTGATCGTGCCGACCCTGGCGCAGCACTACCGGGTGGTGTTGTTCGACTACGTGGGCTCCGGCGGTTCGGATCTGTCCGCCTGGAGCCAGGAGCGTTACTCCTCGCTCCAGGGCTATGCCCAGGATGTGGTGGAGGTCTGCGAGGAACTGGATCTAGCGGGTGCCGTGTTCGTGGGGCACTCGGTCAGCGCCATGGTGGGGGTGCTGGCTGCGCAGATGGCGCCGCGGCGGATCCGGGCGCTGGTGATGGTGGCTCCCTCGCCGCGGTACATCGACGACGGCGCGTACCGCGGCGGCTTCACGGCCGAGGACATCGAGGAACTGCTGGCCTCGCTGGAGTCGAACTACCTGGGGTGGTCCTCCGCGATGGCCCCGGTGATCATGGCTAATCCGGAGCGGCCGGAGCTGGGGCAGGAGCTGACCAACAGCTTCTGCGCCACCGACCCGGACATGGCCCGGGTCTTCGCCCGCACCACCTTCCTGTCCGACAGCCGCGAGGATCTGGCGAGCGTGACGGTGCCCACCCTGGTCCTGGAGTGCTCCCAGGACGTGATCGCACCCCGCGAGGTGGGCGCATACGTGCACGCCGCGATCCCGTCGTCACACCTGATCACCCTGGACGCCACGGGGCACTGCCCGCAGTTGAGCGCGCCGGAAGCCACCAGCGAAGCGATCCTCGGCTTCCTGGCAGACCAGCGGTGATGTGCCGCACCGGCGAGGAGGCCGGTGAGGGCGGGGAGCCGGCGGGTGCCGGGGACGCGGCGGGCACCGATGCCGCGTTCAGTGCGCTGCTGGAGGACAGTGCCGAGGAACTGTACGAGTCGGCTCCCTGCGGGTACCTGTCGACGCTGATGGACGGCACCATCGCCAAGATCAACACCACCCTACTGGACTGGCTCGGACTGCAGCGCGGCGCGGTGGTGGGCCAGATGCGCTTCACCGATCTGCTCACCGTCGGCGGGAAGCTCTACCACGAGACGCACTTCGCACCACTGCTGCGCATGCAGGGCGAACTGCGCGGCATCGCCCTGGAGTTGAAAGGCGCCGACGGGCACCGTCTGCCCGTGCTGGTCACCTCCAGGGTCAAGCACAGCGATGAGGGTGAGCCGCTGCTGATCCGCACCACCGTCTTCGACGCCACCGACCGGCGCGCCTACGAGCAAGAACTCCTGCGCCGCCGACAGGACGCCGACCAGGCCCGCGCCGAGGCCGAGCAGGCGCGCGCCGAAGCGGAGGAAGCCCGGCGACAGGCCGAGGCGGAACGGGAACGGCTGGCCGACGCGCTCGCCGTGCTGCAGCAGTCCCTCCTACCCGCCACCCTGCCCCGCGTGCCGGGCCTGGAAGCGGCCGCCCACTACCACACCGCCTCCCTGGACCGTCTCGGCGGCGACTTCTACGACCTGTTCCCCCTGGGCCAGGGCCGGTGGGCGTTCTTCCTCGGCGACGTGTGCGGCAAAGGCCCCCAAGCAGCCGCCCTGACCTCACTGACCCGCTACGCCCTACGAGCCGCAGCTCTCCACGACCCCGAGCCGACTACCGCCCTGACCACGCTGAACACCATCCTGTACGAGCGGTACGGCGCCAGCGGTGACCCCCGCTTCTGCACCGCGATCTTCGGCGTCATCGAACCCGCCGTCGACCACGGCCACGCCACCGTCCGCCTCGCCTCCGGCGGCCACCCGCCCGCCCTGGTACTCCGCGCCGACGGCCGCACCCAGGCCCTCGCCACTCCCGGAGGACTCCTCGTCGGCGCCCTGCCCACCGCCCCGTTCAGCACCGCGCAGACCACCCTGCTCCCCGGCGACACCCTGCTGCTCTACACCGACGGCCTCACCGAGGCCCGCACCGGCCCCACCCGCCAAAGCCTCTTCGGCGACGACGCCCTCCGCGCCTTCGCCACCGACCACGCCCCCGCCACCGCCCACGGGCTGATCACCGCGCTGACCGGGCTCCTGGCGAGCTTCGGCGAGGGCCTGAACGACGACACCGCCCTGCTCGCACTCGGCCTCCCCGCCACCAATCCCACTCCCACGCAGTAGCGAACCACCTGTGATGAGCCCGCTGAACCTCACCCACCGCGACACCGCCACCGGACCCGTTCTGCACGTGTCCGGCGCACTCGACTTCGAACACGCCCCAAGGCTGCGTGCTCGGGTCGAGGGGCTTGACCTGAGCCCGGGCCAGAATCTGGTCATCGACCTGTCCGGCCTGGACTTCTGCGACTCCACCGGCATCACCGCCCTACTGGCCGCACGCCAGTACGCCCAAGCTGCCGGCGCCGACGTGATCCTGGCCGCCGTCCCCGCCGACACCCTGCGCATCCTCACGATCGTCGGCCTGCACCACGTCTTCACCATCCACCCCGCAAGCGAGACCGCCTGATCTCCGCGCTACCGCGGCGGCAACCACCCCAGGGACACGTCCTCAGAACACGGCCTGCAGCGATGGTGTCCGGGCTCCGATTCCCGCGCGTGCAGCAGCCGAAACGGGTGAATCCGAGCAGGTCAACAAGCGCGTTTGCGCGATCGACCACAGGGCGGGAGCGGCGCCAGGAGGATGATAACTATGGGTCCGGTACTTCTTGTTCTACTGCTCGCGCTGATCCTGGGCGGCGCAGGCTTCGCTCTGCACATCCTGTGGTGGATCGCGATCGTGGTCCTGGTCCTGTGGGCCCTGGGCTTCGTGTTCCGCGGCGCCAACTCCGGCGGCGGCAGGGGCCGCTGGTACCGCTGGTAGCCACAACTGAACCGCGCCCGCTGCGCCGCCCGCCTTCCCGGCGGCCGGCGCAGCGGCATATTCCGACGCTGTCGGCGCTTGTATGCAGTGGCGTGTGTGTGCATTTGGGTGATTGGTGCGCATCGAGCGCCGAATGGTTGATTTCCGTCCCCTAGTTCGGGAAGGCGGGAGGTACGACACCTTCCCCCTCATGAGAGGAGCTGCGGCGCATGAGCCCGTCCCAGGAACCTTTCCCTGCCACTCCTCGGCACGCCAGCTACGCGCTGCATGGCCTGCACGGCTCCGTCGGCGCGGCCCGCGACCTCACCAGAGTGTTCTTCACCGGCCCGAACGAGACGCTGCCCGAAGCTGTCATGGGCGATGTGCTGCTGGTGGTCAGCGAACTCGTCTCCAACGCCGTGCGCCATGCCCCGGGACCGTGCACGCTCAGCCTGACGCAGGACCACAAGCAGGTGATCATCGCGGTCACCGACAATGTCGCTTCCCTCCCGGTCCCCCGCACCGCTGACCTGTCCAGCGGAACCGGCGGCTTCGGGTGGCACCTCCTGAGGAACCTGGCCCGACACGTGCGCATCACCGCCCGGGCGGACGGAAAGACCATCACTGCCATCCTGCCGCGCCTCGTGCTCGCCGGAATCTGAACACCCTTTCGGCCTCGGCACAGCGGACCTCACTTGTCCGCCGGGGCGGAGCCGGCGTGCCTGCATCTTCAGTCCGCGATCATGATCAGGTACCCACTGCCTACCGGACGAGTGCGACGTCACTGCAAGCTGCCCTGGGGCCGCCCTTTCCTTTCGAGCCGCCCTGATGTGGGTTGTCGTCCACGTGGCTCGGGTCGCCGGATCCGAGGGAGCCGGCACAGGGGAACCGCAGGCAGCGGGTCCTGGTCGATGATTCAGTGCGGTCGGGCCGTGTAGCCGTCCACGTACAGGTACGGGGCGGGGATGGCACCGTCCATGTATTCGACGCGTACGCGGTATCCGATCGCCAGCAGGACGCTCGACAGGGCTCCGGTGAGGATCGTCACCGAGGTGCGCGCTTGCCGGCCCGCCGGGGTGGTGCTGTCGATCTCCGACTCGTCCGCCAGGATCCACCCGAGCATCACTCCCGACTGCGACACCAGCAAGGAGATGCCCCGACCGCACCCCTCTTGCGGCGCCTCCGCGTCGAAGACAAGCATCCCGAGTTGGTGCAGGTCGTCCCACACCCGCGCACCCAACTGCGCGAAGGGGTGGCCGTCGTGGCGCAGCAGCGCTGAGGTCCCGGGAGTCACAAGCATGGTGGGACCCTACCCGCCACCAGCGGCTCTACCACTCCAGCCTCTGTGCACACGAGGAAGTCTGCGGCCGACGCGGCCGGGCGGCCGGAGGAAGCGTGCCGCCCGGTTGCATCCCGGGCGGCTACGGCCGCTTCTAGAGGGCGGTCATCTTGGCGTAGGGGCTGGCGATGCGCTTCAGGAGTGCGCCGAAGTCGACCAGGACCGCCACGCCGTTCTCGACACTGGTGACCCGGCCAAGGCCGTAGACGTCATGGGTGACTCGGTTGCCCACGGCGAAGAGCTTGCTCGGGGGCACAACGGCGGCCTTGAAGGGGCTGGACGGCAGGTGACGCTTGGCCATACGCATATTTGTCATTACGGCCAGTATGCCCGCAGTCGCGGCGGCGAGGAAGCCCCGCACAGAGCACGAGCCTGAGGCGGCGCGCAACGTGCGCCAGGACCTTGCCCTTCCCCAGCGCCGGGGTTTCCCATCGGCAGGGGAAACGTTGTGTCCCGTCCTGCGGAACAGCGAGGGCCCCGGTGCCGTGGCACCGGGGCCCTTATGGGGGGATACAACACCATCTACCAGCTGCGTTCGCTGGCTCTCAGTTTCCGCACGGCCCCAAGGAAACGGGGCGCGGGGATCGCGTATACGTGACCGAGGACCACCTTCTTCGTCGATCTGGCCTCTGCGGCGTTCGTCCGGTCAACTAACACCGGCCGGGCGATCCTGATGATGCTCCATACCCTCCTGTTCCTCGAACCTGCCATGTTCCTGTACTTCAACCTGCTGATATTTCCGCCTACTGATGCGCGGCTGGCTCTGTTGTCGCCCATGTAACTGCGGGCTGCCTGGTGGGAGGTCCGCCCCTGGCGCCGTTGACTGCCCGGCCCAGTCGCCTGAGCCCCACCTGTTCTCACCGCGCCGACTTCGGCGCCTACCACGCCGAACCATCCGGCGAGACCTGCTGGTGTTCGCAATGCCAACTCAACTGTTCAACTGCGAGTCACACGTCAATCAATTACTGCGTATTGCATGAACTTCTTCCCTGTCGACCGCCCCTGATCACTGCGGGCAGCCTCCTCGGCAACCGGTCCTGCCGCCATCACGACCGCCTGGCGAAAGAACCCCGCTACCGAGGCCATGTCATTACTGCGCGAACTCAACTGCACCTGCCTCGCCATCCGGAATCTTCCCGGGCGGCGCTTGCTACGAGAGAAACGCTAGCCACTCTCAATGGCAATGTCTACTCCAGCCCCAGTAGATTTCCCCAGTAGGATAAGGCAGGTAGCCTCCTGGTTCCATGCACCGGCAGCCAGGGGTCGACGCCGCGCCCAGGTCCAGGTCAAATCCCCTCAGGACTTGGCGGACCGCTCGTACGCACCGCAGATGAACACCTTGGCTGCCCTGTCCCTGCAGGGGTGCCGCTCGCAGTGCCTCCGGGGGTCAGTCGTTTTACCGGGTACGGATCCCGTTCTCGGCGCTGACTCTTTCGCCCTGGTGGCAGTGCGAGGAGTTTCAGGCCGTCCCGTGGTTGGGCTGCTCGCGCTCGCGCATTTCCTGGTTCAGGCGCAGGGCCTCTTCGAGCTGGTCCTCCAGGATCACGATCTTGCAGGCCGATTCCACCGAGGTGCCGTGGGACACCAGATCGCGCGCCCGTGTGGCGATCCGCAGCTGGTAGCGGGAGTAGCGGCGGTGGCCGCCCTCCGAGCGCAGCGGGGTGATCAGCCCCAGGTCGCCGATGGCGCGCAGGAAGCCGGGGGTGGCGCCGATCATCTCGGCCGCGCGGCCCATCGTGTAGGCGGGGTAGTCGTCGTCGTCGAGTCTGTCGACCGGCTGGTTGGCGTTCAGTATCACTGCACCTCGTCTAGTGGGGGACACACGTCGGGGCCCTGGCTGTGTACCGCGCCAGGGCCCCGACGGACTGCAGACACATCATCAGCCGATGCCGTGGGCACCGGGTTAACCTCTCCGTACCACCTGGTGAAAGGGGTGCGGGCTCCGCAGCTACGCGACCGGGAATCCTCGGCCCTTCAGCTGCGCACGGTTCCGCAGGCCAGTGGGCCGCGGGCGATCCCGAATCTGTGTCGTTCATCAACCGCTGTACTGCACATACAACTGCGTACCGCATTTCCACGGCCCTGCGACCGTTTGACCCGGCAGCCAGCACTGGGACCACCGATACCTGCAACCGGCCCTCAGTACTCCACTGCCGTTCCACCTGCGTGTGCGCGGCAGTTCCGTGTCTGCCGCACCCTGCTGACTTACTTGGCTACGAGAGGAATCTAACCTGCTGCTGCTCGTGTTGTCTAGCGCAGCCCCGATAGATTTATGTCCGTCGCGGCCACCGCCACCAGAGCCATCGGGCCCCAAGGACGGGTTCACGGCGGATCGCGTACAGACGCCCGCCCGGACGCCCACCGCGAAGCAGCCTCGCCACGGCCAGGGGGCAGTGGCCCGGCGGATAGGTCCGCGTGCCTGCCGCAGGCGCGGGCTGCGGGTGCTCCACCGATCCAGCAGGAGAGATGCGCGGCAGGCAGCAGAACCCGGCACCAGCTGAAGACGATGACGTGGACCGTGCCGTCCAGCAGCACGGTGGACCGTCGTACCGTGCTGGCCAATGCCGGCGAGGTACTGGTGAGCACCCTCGAGGTGGAGGCCGCGCTGCGGTGGCTGACGTGCATCCTGGTGTCCGCGTTGGGTGAACTGGTGCGCGATCGGTCTCGTGGACGAGCAGGGGCGGCTGCACAGGACCGTAGTGGCACTGCGACGCCGAGGACCAGCTCACCGGTGATTTCGATACCTACGAGGGACTCCTCCGCGCCTTGGCCCCCGACAACACCGACGACTCCGCCCTGATCGCCGTCCGCACGACGACTGCTCACTGCCCTCACCGAGTGACACAGCTGCGGCCCACGATGGTTCAGATGGTTCCGCGGAGCTTGGCGAGTGCCTCCTCCAGCAGGAGGTCGCCCTCCTCCTGGGTACGACGCTGGCGCAAATACCCCAGATGTGTCTTGTAGGGCACGGTACTGACGGGCGCCGGGGCGTTGTCGCGGTCCGTGCTCGCGACCAGCCCGCACTTGGGGCAGTCCCACTCCTGCGGGGTCACCGCCTCCAGGGAGAACCCGATCCGGACCTCGTGCCCGTTGCCGCACCAGAAGGAGACCACCGTGCGGGGCGCCGACTCACCGCGCTCGTTCTCCCCCATCGGCCCCGCACCGACCTGACTGCCCCGAATACCGCTACTGCGTCCCGCCACGCCCCACACCCCTCATCCCGAACGACCCGCCTCCAAGCCGAAGGCAGCCACCCAGCGTACGGGTAGCAACCGCCTCCGCCCCACCGAGCCGCGTGCCTGGATGGGGCGCCGTACCCGGGGCACTTGCCTGATCCGTATGGCGCTGGGCAGTCACACCAGCGCCGGTACGCGTGTCAACGGTCATTGAGATCCCCAGGTAGGTGGTCGTGGGTTCACCAGGCTGGTGGCCATCAGAAACCCAGGCCTGTGGTCAGTGGTGCTCCTGGGGTGGGGGAGGTCAGTTCAGAGGGACCACGCCCTTGCCGGCGAGGGCTTCGGCGAGGCGGTGGGAGTCGCCGGTGGTGGTGACGAGGTGGGCGTGGTGCATGAGGCGGTCGGTGCTGGCACCCGCGAGGGTCTTGGGCATGATCGTGTCGAAGCCTGAGGGGTGAATGTTGCTGGTCACCGCGATGGAGCGGCGCTCGTAGGCGGCGTCGATGATGCGGTAGAACGCCTCGGCGGCGTCCTCGCCGACCGGCAGCAGGCCAATATCGTCCAAAACGATCAGATCAGCGCGGCAGATCCGGGCGACGGTGCGGGCGGTGGACCCGTCGACCTTCGACTTGCCGATCGCGGCGGTCAGGGTCTCCAGGGTGAACCAGGCCACCTTCAGGTCCTTCTCGATCGCGGCCTGGGCCAGACCCTCGGTGAAGTGGCTTTTCCCGGTCCCCGAGGGACCGGCGATGACCAGGTTCTCGGCTCGGCCGATCCATTCCAGGGTCGTCAGGGAGTTCTGGGTGGGTTCGGGGATGGTGGAATCCTCGGTGCGCCAGGACGCGAGGGTCTTGCCGGTGGGGAAGTTCGCCGAGTGACGCCGAAGGCGTCGGGTGGCGGCGTCGCGGCCGGTGACCTCCTCGGCGATCAGCAGCCGTAGGACCTCGGCGGGGTCCCAGCGTTGGGCGCGGGCGGTGGCCAGGACGTCGGGGGCGGCCTTGCGCATGTAGGGCAGGCGCATGCGGCGCATCAGCTTGTCGAGTTCCTCGGGGATGGCGGGCGGGTTGGGGAAGGACATGGCGGTGCCGATCGTCTGGTGATGGATAGTCAGGGTGGGTGTGGTCAGCGTGGGTTGTTCTGCTGGCCCAGGGCTTGCCAGCCCGAGGTGCCGCTCTGGGCGGAGTGGCTCTCGTCCGCGCGCACGACCTCGCCCAGGGGCGTGCTGCCCTGGAGGTGTTCCAGGATGGAGACCAGGTCGTCGTCGGCGAAGCGTCCGGCTGTGGCTGCCAGCCCCAGGGCCCGGTCGACGTTGTCGCTGCCCATGACGGTGGCCAGCTCGACCGCGCGGGCCATCTTCGCGCGGATGCGCACCGCGCCGGCGGGTCCGGCCTCCTTGAGCCAGCGCCCCGCCCCGGGGCCGATGCCCACGAACGCGATCTCCGCCTCCGAGCGCGGTGCCAGCCGCGGCGCGAGGATGCTCCGGCCCTCGGGGTGGTCGGGGTAGTGCGCGTCGATGATCTGCGGGACCCCCGGGGTCGACAGCTGGTGGCGCCAGATCTCGGCGAGGTCGCCGGTGTCGGTGCGCGCGGTGATCGACAGTTCCTCACCCACCACCCGGCACCACACCCGCTGCCCGGTATAGCCCGGCGGCGTCGAGTAGCGCACCGCGTTGAAACTGACAGTCCGGTCCGCGCCCACCGTCCTCTCAGCGCCCAGCGCCAACGCCAACGGCTCGGCGGGAAGGACGTGCAAGGTCGCACGTTCGATCTCCAGCCGCAGGTCAGGGATCTGCGCGGTCGAGCGGTGGCGCCGCGCGTTGACCTCCAGGCACCAACTGCGGCAGGCATCGGCCAGCTCGGCGAAGGTGTCGTAGGAGGGCCGCAGGTTCGCGGTGGTGGGCACCAGGTCGGCCTTCGCGATGCGGACCGTGGCCTCCGCGCCGCCCTTGGACTCGGGGTCGTAGGGCACGCAGGAGACGATCTGGCAGCCGTAGTGCCGGCCGGCGGCGACCATCTGCGGGTGCCGCACCGGTATCCCCGCGATGTGGTCGACGGTGACGGTCTTCGCGTTGTCGGTCAGGATGTAGGTCGGCGCTCCGCCGATCCTGCGCAACGTGGTGTCCAGGCAGGCCACCAGGGTGCCCAACGTGCAGTCCCAGACCGGGATAACGACCCGGAACCGCGACCACGACAGCCACGCGCAGAACAGCCAGGTCCGCCGCCCGCCGATGCGCGGGCCCTCGCCCCAGTCGAACTGCAGCCACATCCCCGGCTCGGTGATCCACGGCCGGTAGGAGCGCCGCCGCCCGGACCGCCACGCGCCCTTCGCCGCGTTCACCGCCCGCCTGGTCGAGCGCGCACTGCCCGCGAAGCCCATCCGCACGAGCTTGTCGTGGGCCACGTCCGCCCGGATCGCCGCGTGGGTCTGGTCGACCCACTCCTCGATCTTCTCCAGGTAGGCGTCGATCATCTTCGGCCGCGGCGCGTGCTCGAAGGGATTGAGCCCGTGGTCACGGGCCTGGACATACCGCTTGACGGTCTTGGGGTCGTGCCCGCTCAGGGCCGCCGCCGACCAGACGGTCTCCGTCAGGTCGTACGCCTCAAAGATTTCCATGATCTCTCTGTCAGACTTCGTCATAGGACCTCTCCGGCCGGTAGCTGATGCTCGCAAACACCAGCAAACCGGACGGAGGGGTCTTCTTCAGATAAAGGGAGCGATCAGGAACACCACAGGTCAACAGGCCATCCACCTGGATTTCCGGTGGCCATCAGCCTGGACTCAACTGGCCGCACACCTGGACTCTGCCACGGCCGCCGACAGTACGCGGCTGCGGGACGATCACGTCGAAACCCAGTTCAGGTAGTGGCGGCGTACGTAGGGACGCAGACTCTCTCCTGCCGCGTCGGTGCGGGCCGACCGGGGCCCTGGGCCATGCCCTGCAGTGTGTTGCGCGTCGTGGTTCCATAGCGCCTCGGCGGCGGCTTCGGCCTCTTCGGCAGCTGCCTTGGCGAAGTCGCGGTCGGCCTCGCTCAGGACGGCGATCAGCGCGGTGCGGTCCTTGACCGCTGCCCGGCACAGCAGGTACGCACGGAGCTGCGCCCCCGCCAGGCGGCCGGCCAATGCGTCGGGCGTCAGGGCCATCAGGCGGGTGAACTCCCCGCGCAGGTCGGGGGCCTTGGCATAGGCCCGGTCGGGGGCGGGGGCCTCGCACGCACACGTGTCGGTCATCGTGCCTCTGTAGTGCTGCTGACAGCGGTGGGGGGTCGAGTGCGCCCACTCGGCTGCCGACAGCGCGGTGGCCGGTTGCCCGCTGTGTGGGTGTACCGGATGGCCGGCGGCGTGGCGCTGGTCATCGCGGGTTGCTGGGTGGGGTAGACGGATCGTCAGGGAACCGTCGTGTGATGGAGGAGGGGTCAGGTGGCGGTCGGCCGGTGGATGGTGGCGGTATCGGGGATGGTGGTGCTGGTGGTGTGGACAACTCGACGGCAAAGGGCCGACCGCGAGAGGCGGTCGGCCAGCCGTGAGCACCGCAAGTTGGTCAGTGCCGCCGATTGGACTGTTCGCCGGGCCCGTTCAAGGGCCGACCGCGCCCAAACGATGCTGGTCACCGTGGACGAAGTCCTGGTCAAGGCCATGGAGGACTTCGGCTTGACGCAGGTGACGCGCGAGCACGCAGCGGCAGTCCTGCGCGAACGGCTCGCCATGCTGGGTGGCCGCGCCGATATCGTCACCGACGCCGACCTCGATCCACTTCCATACCCGCGCACGGCCTGCGCAGGCCACCGGCCACTGTGGGGAACCCGCAGACGGATCTGGTAGCGGGCCAGCACCGTTTCGGCCGCGGAGCCCCGGCCCGGAGGGCGTCCTGATTCGGCCGGGGCTGGGCTGTGGGGTCGGTCAGACCGTGGCTTCGATCTGGCGCTGGGTGCTGCCGTGACTGATGGCGATCTTGCGGGGCTTGGCTCGGTCGGCCACCGGGATCCGCAACGTCAGGACGCCCGCGTCGTAGCCTGCATCGATGCACTCGGTGTCAAGCGTGTCGCCCAGGAACAGCTGGCGGCTGAAGGAGCCGCGGGGGCGCTCGGACACCAGCAGCTCGACGTTCTCACCGGCGCTGGGACGGCGCTCGGCGCGCACCGTCAGCACGTTGCGCTCCACGTTCAGGTCGATCGATTCCGGGTCCACTCCGGGCAGGTCCAGCTCGACCACGAACACGTCGCCGTGGCGGAACGCGTCCAGCGGCATCGCGGCCGGACGGGCGGGGGTGCCCAGCACCTGCTGGGTCAGCCGGTCCAGCTCACGGAAGGGGTCGGTACGCATGAGCATCTTGACTCACTCCTTCACCTGTTGGGGGATGCACATCGCGACGGCAATTTTTTAGCACACGGTCGCCAGGTTGAGCAAGCTCGACTCAACTCTGTTGGGCGGCCTGTGCGCACCCTTCGCGCCGCAGAGGACAGGTCGGTAGCGCGGTCCGACACCGGGCAGAGAGTGCGCCTCGCGGGGACCGCGACCCGCGCGTCTCGGCAAACCGGCTCCTTCGGCACGAGAAATGCCCAGCAGGATGGACGCGTTCACTGAACCACCGGGACCCCAGCACTGCAGTCTTCCTGGTGGCACAACAGCGCAGGGTCGTAGTCGTGGAATCATCACTCCACGACTACGACTCTGCGCTACTGGTCCGCTCTGCCCGGCCAATGCGGGCTGGAGGTCCTACGCTGCGACGCGCGGACGGCGTGCGGGCTGGCTGCGGGCGACGGGCGCACCGTTCACGGCGCGCGCGGCGGGGCGGTTACGCGGGTTGCTGCGGCCGCCGGCCGAGGCACCGCGGCGGGGGCGTTCGACCACCGGGTTGCTGACCACGACCGGGACGCCGCTGGGTACGCAGGCTCCGGTGATGCGGGCGAGTGCGGCGTCGGCGGAGTGGATCTGGGTGGTGTGCGGGGTGATGCCGGCGGTGTGCATCAGCCGGGTCATCTCGCGGCGCTGGTTGGGCAGCACCAGGGTGACCACGGTGCCGGACTCCCCGGCGCGGGCGGTGCGTCCGCCGCGGTGCAGGTAGTCCTTGTGGTCGGTCGGCGGGTCGATGTTGACGACCAGGTCCAGACCGTCGACGTGGATGCCGCGGGCCGCGACGTTGGTCGCGATCAGCGCGGTGACCTGGCCGTTGCGGAACTGGTCCAGGGTGCGGGTGCGCTGCGGCTGGGACTTGCCGCCGTGCAGCGCGGCCGCCTTGACCCCGTTGGCCAGCAGGTCCAGGACCAGGCGGTCGGCGCCGTGGCGGGTGTCGGTGAACATGATGACCCCGCCGGTGCGCGAGGCGATGTGGGCGATGGCCGCGTTCTTGTCACTGCCCTGGATGTGAAGCAGGTGGTGCTCCATGGTGCTGACCGTCGCCGAGGAGGGGTCGACCGAGTGGGTCACCGGGTCCTTGAGGAAGCGGCGCACCAGGCGGTCGACGTTGCGGTCCAGGGTGGCGGAGAAGAGCATGGTCTGGCCGCCGGGGGCGACCTGGTCCAGGAGTTCGGTGACCTGGGGCAGGAAGCCCATGTCGGCCATCTGGTCGGCCTCGTCCAGCACGGTGACGGTGACCTGGTCCAGGCGGCAGTCGCCGCGCTCGATCAGGTCCTTCAGGCGGCCCGGGGTGGCGATGACCAACTCGGCTCCGCGCTGCAGGGATTGGGCCTGGCGGCTGATGGACATCCCGCCGACCACGGTGGCCAGCCGCAGCCGGACCGCGTGGGCGTAGGGGGTCAGCGCGTCGGTGACCTGCTGGGCCAGTTCCCGGGTCGGGACCAGGACCAGGGCCAGCGGCTGACGGGGCTCGGCCTTGCGGCCGGCGGTGCGGGCCAGGACGGCGAGGCCGAAGGCGATGGTCTTGCCGGAACCGGTACGGCCACGGCCCAGGACGTCGCGACCGGCCAGGGAGTTGGGCAGGGTGGCGGCCTGGATCGGGAACGGCGCGGTCACACCCTGACCGGCCAGGGTCGCCAGCAGGGCGGCGGGCATGTCCAGGTCGCTGAACGCCTCCACCGCGGGCAGTGCCGGGGTGGTGCTCACCGGCAGCGCGAACTCGCCTTGCACAGAGCCGCCCTGACGCTCCCTCGGGGACGAGCTGCGCGAGGTGCGGCGACCGTAGGAGGAGCCGGCGACCTCGGCACGCGACGCCGAGCGGGCATGCGGGCTGGAACTGCGGTCGGTGGAACGAGTGGAACGGATCACGGGGAGGACCTTCCTCGAATGCGGCGCGCGTCGAGGAAGACTCCTGGCCGCGCAGAAGGACGCGGGGAGATCGCACGAACGAGCCGAAGAGAATTGAGAATGCGGAGCGTGGACGGTAGAACCGTTCGGCACGTCACCTACGGTCGGCGCACACCCGGAACGGGCGGCAGAAACCTCGAACCGTACTCAGAGATACGACAGCAGTGAGTCACGGAAGGGCGATACCCGTACGCGGCGCAGTGCGTCTCGCGGGGTGGATCGCCGGTGGCGGAGCCAGAGGGCCCGAGTGCGGGCCAGAATGGTGTTCAAGAGTTGGTGCCACCTGCCCGAACCATGGGTGTACGCGGTTCGGGCAGGTGCTTCGCAGTAACGACTACCGCGGCGGTGGAAATCAGATCGGACGAATGTTCTCGGCCTGCGGGCCCTTCTGGCCCTGCGTGACGTCGAACTCGACCTTCTGGCCCTCAAGCAGCTCGCGGAAGCCCTGGGCGTTGATGTTCGAGTAGTGGGCGAACACGTCAGCGCCGCCACCCTCCTGCTCGATGAAGCCAAAGCCCTTTTCCGCGTTGAACCACTTCACAGTGCCAGTAGTCATATATGTACTCCTTGATGGGGCCTGTTCCGAGACCCGTACGTCACAGGTCTTGGGCCGCCGTGATGATGACCAGCCCGGAGCGTGTCCGGGAAAACAAAAATGCGCCTGTTGGCTACAACCAGCAGGCGCACACATAAGTTCATGGGAACCACAACTGCAACATTCATGACTGTAGCAGGGGCAAGCGTTCTGTGGGGCATCAAATCTCCGCGAAGCAAACTGACGGTCCGTCCGACATACGGCGTCGGCCGAACGCGGGAGCCAACGCCCTCACCGGATACCCAGGCCCCCGGCCCAGGTCTGGGGGTCTGCCCGGCCTTCATCGCACTCCGCCAGGTGTATTCGACTACCGGACGGCGTCGTGTCACCAGGCACCCTTGGCCACGAAGACGGCTGCGCCGTCCCGGCGCACCCCGGCAAGGCGCAGGAGCCGGCCTGCGATCGCAGAGGGGCTGTGGCGGGGGAATCGCGGTAGGTCGTCGGTGCGGGGTCCGCACCGTGCCACCGGCCGTGCGACGCCAGGAAGCCGCCGGCAGGCGATGGTTCTGCGATTGGACGTGATCTAGTCGGATCATCAGTTTGCCGTAGCGGGGGTGCTGGGTAGACCTGGCCGCGTGACCAGCAGTCGTGTGTCCGAAGTACCGCTTCACCAGCTGTCGGAGGACCAAGGCAGGCAACCCACACCACCAGGGTCCTCACCAGCGAGGACCCTCGTCCCCGACAGGGAGCAGCACATGGCCAGTGGAACTGTGAAGTGGTTCAACGCGGAGAAGGGCTTCGGTTTCATCGCCCAGGACGGCGGCGGCCCCGACGTCTTCGCCCACTACTCCAACATCAACGCCCAGGGCTTCCGCGAGCTCCAGGAGGGCCAGAAGGTCGAGTTCGAGGTCACCCAGGGCCAGAAGGGTCCGCAGGCGGAGAACATCCAGGTCGTCTGACGCACCTCCCGGTGATGCCCCGCGTCCGGCCGAGCGGGGCATCACTGCTGTCGCTGCGCCCTAGTCGCGGAAGCGTGCCTGCCGGCCCATCTGGAACCGAGCGAGGCAGGTCTTCAGCGAAGCCCGGGCTGTCCAGGCCAGCAGGTGCGCCGGAGGTTCTCGCGCAGCCGGTTCCTGCTTCTGCTTCAGCACTGTGACCTGTGCGCACCCTGAGCCGCGCTCGGCAATCGCGGTCCGAACCCGCGGAGACGCGTCCACTTCGCGGGCACGACGGCAAGGGCGGCCGTGCGCCGAGCGGCTCTAGGCCGAGCTGCGGCACCCGGACATTGTGCTCCTAGTTCCGACCGCATGCTGCCGCTTCCCTCACGCTGCGTATGCGCCCTCTCACTCCCGCTATGCTCGGGGCTGCGTCGGCCCCAGACCCCGGCTTCGCCTGCCACAGCGCCACACGCGCAGGTCAAGCAGAGGGAGTTGTCCCGTGGATGCCGACATTGATCAGGAGCCGGAGGCCGTCGGGGCGCTGTGCCGCGTGGTCACCGCGTGCGGTGAGCTGGATGTGGCAACCACGGCGGTGCTGCGGATGGACCTCAACCGTCGAGGCAGCCCTGGGGGCGTCCGGCGGCTGGTCGTGGACCTGAGCGCGGTCACCTTCATGGACGCCTCGGCCCTGGGATCCTGTGCACAGCCCGCGACCGCGCCGACCGTGAGGGCGGCTGGTTGCGCCTGGTCTACACCCGGCACCAGATCGGCGCGCTGCTGCTGGCCACCCGCCTGACTGTCCTGCTTCCCTGCCACGCCACAGTCGCCGACGCACTAACTGGCCGCACCAGTCCGACCCCGCGAAGAACACGGATACCCGTGGAGCGCAATCCCGGGACATGAGGCCTCCGCAGCGCATCCCAGCCCCAGCCAGGGGCTCCCAGCCTCGGAGACCAGGGCAGGCTACCTCTCCCGCGAGGTATGGAAAATCTACAGTGGCTGGAGTAGACATCCCAGTAGTGCTGTGGTTATGGTTTCTCTCGTAGCGAAGAAGACAGCGGGGCCTGGCAGAAACGAACTGCCGGGCATTAGTACGAGTAAGTGCAGTTCGCAGGGCGGTGCGGTGGTGGAGTTCCGAAGCCATGACTATTGCTGGATGGCGACGGGACTGACTACCGCACCGGGTGGCCCGCAGTGATCAGGGGCCGCCACAAGCACGACCGCAGGACGAGGTGGCAGTACCGCAGTACAGGTCGCAGCGGTGAAGTTGAGTGGGCAGTACCTCGGTGAAGGCGTCGGCTGCGGGCGCGCGCACCGGGAGGTTCGGCAGTGGGGTTCCAAGCCAGAGCAAGAGCAGGTTGGGCGACGGGACTGGCTGCCGGAGAGTGGCGCTACCGCAGGTCACCAGTAGTTCGCAGTACCGCTTTTCGGTAAGTGATTGATCCCAGAGGGATGAACGGAGGATCCAGGCGCCATCAGGATCGCCCGGGCGGAAGTTATGAACCCGGGTACCGCAGGACATCGATAGTGAGGTGGTCTGAGGTCAAGCAACCGCGATCCCCGCATCCCCGACAGCGACACGGTCGGGCCTGCGGAAACAGAGGGCCGGCGCAGTTCCAGGGCCGGCAGATGGTGTAGCAGTTCCTTCGGGGCCCTGGTGCCAGACGGCACCAGGGCCCCTCCACGCGTTGTCCAGAGAGAGGGACAGATGACAGCAGACGACTCGTTCGGGCGTCTCGACGACGACGACTACCCCGCCTACACCATGGGCCGGGCCGCCGAGATACTCGGCACCACCCAGGGCTTCCTGCGCGCCATCGGCGACGCCGCCTGATCACCCCGCTGCGCTCCACCGGCGGCCACCGCCGCTACTCCCGCTACCAGCTGCGCATCGCCGCCCGCGCCCGCGAACTGGTCGACCAGGGCACCCCGATCGAGGCCGCCTGCCGCATCGTCATCCTCGAAGACCAACTCGAAGAAGCCAGGCGTATCCACACCGAGTACCGCCGCGCGGCCGAGTCGGCAAACCACGCTACCGCAGCCTGACAGGGCAAAGGCCCTCTCCGTCGTCGTCGCAGCCATCGCCCCGCGCCTACGCGACGCCCTCGGCGACATCGCGCTCAGGGGCCACCCGCCTGGCCGGCCGGGCGGGTCTCCCTCTGGAGGCCCTTGGATCACGTTCGAGGGCACCGTTGTTCACGTGCCAGAAGCGTCTAGCCAGACCTACCACGCCAAAGCTCCTGCCCCCCGGTCGCGGCCCTTCTTGAATCTGCGCAGACTGAAACAGAGAGTTGAGCCTCTGCTTGTCAGGAAAGCTTGTCTGGCGCTATAACTTTTCTTCGTGGTGCCCGGCTGGAGCTGATCCGGGAGACCTGGCGTTATGCCGTCCCTGGGCACCCGTGACCATTGACGCCTGTGGAGGAGCTGATCACCTTGCCGATGCCTACCGACGCCCTGCGCGAACTCGACCGCCTCACCCAGCAGCAGGTCGGCACCGTCTCCCAGCCGGCGGGGATGCCCCTTGTCGCCTACCGCGACGGTGAAGTGTTCGTGCTGCGCCTGGACCTGCCGGGCATCGACCCACAGACCGTGGACCTGGACGTGCAGCACAACGTGCTCACTGTGCGCGCCGAGCGTTCCGCCCAGTTGCCGCCCGGTGCACAGGTGCTGGCGGACGAGCGCGTCCTTGGCCGGTTCTCCCGGCAGGTGTTCCTGGGCAACGCACTGGACACCGAGCGGATCGAGGCCCACTACGACCAGGGCGTGCTGAGCGTGCGCGTGCCGATCAGCGAAAAAGCCCGCCCCCGCAAGATCACCATCACCGCCCGGGATGAACGCGAGGCCATCACCTCCTGACCCATCCGTAGGGTCCCGCCGCTCGTGACATGTCGATCTTGCGTGACCTTTTCCCGGCCGCCGACGGCGTCGCCTCCCCGATCGAGGGCGAGGACGACAGCGAGGTCCCCACCTCCCGCGACCCGCCCCTACCGCGCTGCCAGGCCGGCGCCCGAACGACCGGGAAGCGCCGCTAGAAGCCCGAGCCCAGAGGTTCAGCGGCTCCGGTTCGGCGGTCAGGCACCCGTCGGCGCTCACCTCCTCGACTTCGTCCCCACCAACACCGGCGGCAGCACCGACACCGGCACCGGCCACTGACTACCGGTGCCGCGGCTCAGAAGTGCTGCGGCTGCTGCGGGCGAGCAGGTCGTCGGCGTGCCAGCTGAGGGAGTCGTCGACGGCGACGACACCCTCGACCGCACGGACCCGTGCCAGCAGGGCGTTCGCCTGGCTGTGCCGGGCCGTGCAGGCGGTGAGCTGGACCCGACCGTGCTCGCAGTCCACCCGCAGCGAGGCCCGGTCGGCCCCCACGTCGGTGGCGACGGCGAGGTAGAGCACCTCGGAGCGGACCTCCGCGTCGTCCCTGCGCACGGCGCCCAGCAAGTCGCAGAGACAGACCAGGCCGAACAGACGGTTCCGATGGTCGGTGACGGGCAGGTGGTGCACCCGGTGCCGGATGGCCAGCGCGGCCGCCTCGGCGACACCGGTGTCCTCGGGACGGTCCAGACGGGTGCGGACATCAGCTCACCGGCCGTGACCCCGGCGGCACGCCGGCGCAGTGCCCGGACCTGGCGGGTCGCAAAGCGCGTCCCCCGCCCGGGCAGCGCCTGGACGGCGAGCCTGCCGAGCAGGTCGGAGGCGGTGACCAGACCGACGAGCAGGCCACCCTCGACCACCGGAAGCAGGTCGTCGTGGTGGTCGTGCACGGCGGCCACCAGGCTCGCGTAGTCGGCTCCGGGGGCGACCGGAACGACCTGATGGATCTTCAGATCCCTGACCCGGCTGTACCGGGGCAACCCATCCCAGGGGATCCGCGCGTCCTCGGGCCGCGGCTCACGCCCCGCCGGGCCGGTGCTGCCGCCGTGCGGTGTCACTGCCATGGCCTGCTCCTCTTTCCCTGGTCCACGGCCTCACTGTGCCCGCGCCCACCCCGCACCACAGGAGGCCGACCGGCCCCCACCGGACGCCGGACGGCACCCGCGGTTCCCACAGCGGGCCCTGACGGCGCGGCAGAGCACTACGCCTGGATCAGACCCAGGGCCAGCAGGACGTTCAAGCTCGGGCAGTCGGAGAACCCCACCCCGCGGAGCACCTTCTCCGCCTTCGGCAGCCCCATCGACTTCCGGACCTGCCGCAGCCAGTGCGCGTACCCCGGATCCACCGCACTCACCGCACACCCCGAACCCACCACCAGACACCGCCATCGTACGGACCGCACACCCCCCTTGACCGGCGCAGCCGCCCCGACCCCGAGCCCAGGGGAGAAGCCCCTCGACCGTGCTTGGGGCCATCCCCGCGGGCACGAGGAGCAGCCGGCTCCGGCGCAGTCTCGTGAGGGGTTCACAGGAACCCGAGATCGTGCCGCCTCGGCTCAGGGACCGACAGAAGTCAGCGGATCCTCTTGAAGTCGGTGCGCACCGTCACGGCGACCTGGGCGAGGGTGAAACGGACCTCCTCGCCGAAGCGGTAGGGCACCGCCGAGGTGTACTCGTCCCCTTCGGCTCCCGGTACAGAACGCACTCCCCGGTCAGCACATCCACAACCAAGTACACCGGGATGCCGCGCGCAGCGTACTGGTCGAGCTTGCGCCCGTAGTCCTGACCGACCGTGGAACGCGACACGCTCTCGGCAACGAAGTGCACATGCTCCTGCCCGAGGAAAGCGTCCCCCGGACCGAGCACTCCCGCGTCCACCACCAGCACGTCCGGTTCAGGCGTGTAGCCGTCCAGCTCCGGCAGCACCCCCTTGTCCCGCGTCACGTGCAGCCCCGCCTCACCGGCGAGCTGCTCCGCCAACTGCAGCCGGATCGAGTCGCCCGCCTCGCTGTGGGCCTCCGCCACCGGCGGACAGAAACAGACGCCCCCGGTCGAACAGCAGCTTGACCGCCTTGGGCAGCTTCATCGACCGCCGAACCTGCCGCAGCCACTGCGCGTACCCCGGGTACATCGTGCTCATCGCGCGCCTCCCAAACGGCCAACGGACACCGCCACCGTACGGGCCAGCACCTCCCCACGGACTTCACAGCGACAGCTCGCGCCACCGCCGCTCAAGACCCCGGCGCGCTCTCCAGGGGCTTCGCCCTTGATCGAGGACACCGGGTGTCATGCGGCGAGGGTCAGCGTAGTTGATCGTTGTTCGTAGTGGATGGGGCTCTGCTGGCCAAGGGCGGAGTGCCGTCGCCGGGTGTTGTAGCGGGTCACCCAGCGGAACACGTCCAGGCGGGCGGCGCGGGCACCGGGCCAGCGCTTGGCGCCCTTGAGGGTCTCCCGCTTCAGACTGGCGTTGAACGACTCCGCGGCGGCGTTGTCCGCGCTCGTGCCGACAGCCCCGCGCGATCGGACCACGCCGAACTCACCACACAGGGCGGCGAACTCCTTGGAGACGTACTGGGCCCCGTTGTCGCTGTGGAAAATCGCCCCGCGCAGGTCCCCGCCGCGGGTGCCGGCGGCGGCCCGCAGAGCGTCGACTATCAGCCCGGTGCGCATGTGGTCGGCGATCGACCATCCCACCAGGCGCTTGGAGTACAGGTCCAACACCGTTGCCAGGTAAAGGAAGCGGTCCTCGCCGACCGGGAGACAGGTGATGTCTCCGACGTATCTCTGGTTTGGCGCGGAGGCGGTGAAGTCGCGCTGGAGCAGGTCCGGCACCGGGACCGCGTCGGGGGCGGGGACGGTCGTGCGGACCCTCTTCCGCAGGTGTACCCCCACGATCCCGCCGCGGCGCATCAGCCGGGCCACCCGCTTGTGGTTCACCATCCGGCCCTCCTCGCGCAGCTCGGCGGTGATCCGGGGACTGCCGTAGGTGCCGTCGGACTCCTGGTGGAGCTCGGCGATGCGCGCTTCCAGGACCTGGTCGGCGTGCTCGCGCTCGGCGCGGGCCGGCGCGGCCCGCAGCCAGCGGTAGTACCCGGAACGGGAGACATGCAGGAGCCTGCACAGCCGCTTCACGCCGTAGGCGCTGTGGTGGTCGGCAACGAACGTGAAGCGGCTCAGGAGATGTAACGGAATAAGTGGGAGTTATGGTCCTTCCGAGTCATCGCTGGTGGTATACGGATTGTTGTGGCGATACCGGAACGGGTCCTGGCGGTCCTGGATGTGAAGTTCGCGGCGCTCCTGCCGCACCTCGACGAGCGGCAGCGCCGCCTGTATCTGGCCACCGAGGCCAAGGCGTTGGGGCATGGCGGGTCCAAGGCGGTTGCCCGGCTGGCCGAAGTGTCGGAGTCGACCGTCGCCCGGGGCCGCGCCGAGCTGATCGAAGGGGCGGCCCCCCTTGGACGGGTGCGCCGGGCAGGAGGCGGGCGCAAGTCCGCCACTGAGCGTGACCCCGGCCTGGTCGCGGCGCTGGAGGCGCTGATTGAGCCGCGGGAGATCGGAGATCCGGTCTCCCCGCTGCGCTGGACCACCGCGTCGCTGCGAGACCTTGCCGGCGAACTGGCGGCGGCCGGGCACCCGGCCAGTGCTTCGCTGGTCGGCAGACTGCTGCATCAGATGGGGTTCAGCCTGCAGGGCATGGCCAAGACCAGGGCTGGGGCCCAAGTCCCCGACCGTGACGCGCAGTTCCGGCACATCAACACCACCGTCGAACAGTTCCTGGCCCAGGGCTTGCCAGTGGTGAGCATCGACGCGAAGCAGAAGGAGCCGATCGGCGACTTCGCCCGCGCTGGCCGCAGCTGGCGGCCGCAGGGCCAGCCCGTCACAGCCCCGGACCACGACTTCACCGACCCGGACACCCCGATCGCGATCCCGTACGGCATCTACGACCTCGCCAATGACTCCGGCTGGGTCAACGTGGGCACCGACCGCAACACCGCCGCGTTCGCCGCGGCCTCACTGCGGCGCTGGTGGATGAAGCAGGGCCGCTGGGACTACCCCGACGCCACCAGCCTGCTGATCACTGCAGACGCCGGCGGGGCGAACGCTGCCGACTCCGTGCTGTTCAAAATGGACCTGGCTGCCCTCTGCGACGAACTCGGACTGAGCATCCGTGTCGCTCACTTCCCGCCTGGCACTCAATGCCGTTGCTTGAGTCAGTGAAGTATCGCGTGGTGCAGGGTGATGACCTTGGTTGTGATGCGCCGCGTGGGCCGCCGGTCGCGGCTGTTGATCCGGTAGGTGAGTTTGGAGGAGTACTTCGAGTCCGGCCGTTTGAGGTGCCGGTCAGCCTCACGCAGTCGCCTGGCTCCGTTGTCGAGTTTGCGGCGGACTTTCATCGCGAGTACGGCCAGGAATTTCTTGATCTTCGTGGGGGTGTTCGCGCTCTGGCGGACCACGCTGCGGCGGGTGTGCTTGAGGACCTTCACGAACGAGATCCGGTCCGGGTCGATCCGGTTGTCGTCGGCCAGTTGCATGACGACCCGGGTCAGGCAGTGGTGCACTGCCAGGTGCGCCCACACCTCCTGCCGCACGAGATCGGGGTCGCCGGAGCGCAGGACTTCGGCCGGTCCGCGCTGGAACGTCTTGATCTGCCGAAACGCCGACTCCGCCTCCCATCTTTCCCGGTACAGGGCTGCCAGTTCGGCCGCCGGAAAAGCCGCCGGGTCCAGTAGGTCGGTCAGCAGCCGCACCACTTCGCCGCCGTCGACGCGGTACTCGATCACCCGCACCAGCACCCCGCCGGGGTGCGCGCCCTTCTGCCCGGCCAGGTTCATCCTCCCCAGGTAGGTGCCGTCACCGAGATGCTTGACCGGTCGGTGCGCGACCGGTGAACGGGCCCGCAGGAGCAGGTGCGATCCGGCCTCCAGATAGGCCTTCCACAGGGCGACTCCGGGAAAGTTGCGGTCCATGACCACGAGCATCCCGGCCGCCGAGCCAGCCAGAGCGATCGCCAGGTCCCGCTCACCGCCGTTGAAGCCTCCCACAGCCGCGTCGACCTGCGCATGGGTGCCGCACTCGGTCAAGGTCACCACCCGCACCTGCGGAAACCCCGCCGGCTGCCCATTCTTGGACGGGCCCCCGAACGCGGTCCGGTTGGCCGCTGTGTCCGGCGCGTCGAGCACGAACCCGTCCACCGCGGCCAGGCGCATCCCCTGGTAGAACGAACCGGGGAGGTCCTCCTGGGCCAGTGGGCCGGACAGGGCCCGGTACACGTACTCCAGGACCCGCGGCCCCAGCCGCTGCCGAGCCCGGGTGAACGACGCCTTGTTCGGCACATTCTCGCCCATCCCGGCTATCGCGCCCACCAGGTTCTCCGCCACGTCGTCGTACGAGTCCTGCTGGAACAGCGCCAACGCGAGGGTGAAATACACCATAAACCCGGCCGGCAACGCGCCCGGCTTCTTGTCGCGGACCCCGCACTTGGCCAACGCCTCGGCGACAAGCTCCGGCGTCACCCACCGGGTGAGCACCCCCAGGCGCACATGATCGGATAACCCCACCCACGGATGCATGCCCAGAACAACGACCGCACCCAGCCGACGTCACGTACAACTGCTTGCCATCTCAAGCAACGGCATTGGCCTGGCACTTCAAAGTGGAACAAGGTAGAGCACCGATTGTTCTCCCGCATCACCCACAGCCTCCGCGGACAGCCGCTGACCAGCTACGAAGTCCTACTCCAGACCATCTCCGCCACCCGAACCAAAACCGGACTGACTGTCCAGGCCGTCCTCGACGAGAACGACTACCCCACGGGCCGCAAGCTCACCAAGGCCGAACGTCGGGCCGTGTCCCAGCGCGTCACGCGCGACGAGTTCCACGGCGAGTGGAACTACGTCATCGCCCCTCGCGCCCCCGCGGCGCCCAGCCCGCCACCCCGTCCGCCGACACCGGCCATCCCGCCCGATGTCACCTATCTGCTGACCCACCCAGCTCTGACCGGGATGACCCGCGAGCAGTTCGACCAACTCGTCCACCGGCTCGAACCCTGCCGAGACCTCCTGGCTGAAGCAAACCGCCAAGCCGAGGGCCGCGACCGGCGGGGCCGCAACCCCGGCTTCGGGGTCCTTGACCATCGCCATCGGGTGCTGGCTGCCCTCCTCAGCTCTCGCAACACTGTCACGATCACCTTGATCGCCCGACTCCTCCGCCGCCCCCAGACCACCGTGGCCTACCACGCCCACGCGAGCAGGCCGCTCCTGGCCTTCGGGGGAACCGAGATGACCGCGATCCTTGCCCACCGTCCGACCCACCCGCCACGGAGCGTCGAAGCACTGAAAGCCGTGATCGAAACAGGCAGTAGTTGAATTACGGCTCCTCACCAGTTCGTCTCGCCCGCAAAATACTTCGCTGCCCGGTGCAGGATCTCCCGCTCCATCTCGAGTTCCTTCACCCGGGCCTTGAGCTGCCTGTTCTCCTTCTCCAAGGCGCTCGACGCCGCCGCGCCGGGCACAGCGGCCTGCTCGGCCTCGCGCACCCACACGCGCAGCGTCTCGTGGTTCACTCCCAGGTCCCTGGCCACCGCGGCATACGTACGCCCGGGGCTGGCCCGGAACAAAGCGACGGCATCGGCCCGAAACTCAGGCGAGTACTTCGACGTCCCCAACGGGAACTCCTGTCCTATGGATCTTCACGATCCAATGATCAGGGTGTCCTCGATCAAGGGCAAAGGCCCGCGCATGTCGAGGTCGTCGCTGTCGGCCCACTCCGCCCTCTCGTGCTCCTCCACGTCGCCTTCGCACAGGATCGACCCGGGCTTCTCACGCAGGTTGGCGAAGGAGTAGACCATGCCGTCGCGCAGGATCCAACCGGCGACCCGCTCCCCTGCCATGGCCAGCGCCTCACCGGCTGCGCGGTAGTCGCTGCCGAAGCGGCTGGTGGCAACGAACAGCGAGTCGGGCATCGCTGCCACCTGCAGCAAGTTGGTGGTGAGGGTCTCGATGAGCGAGGGCGGGTGCAGGTAGAGCCCGGCGTCCCTCGGCATGGCCAGGTCCAGCAGCGCCGCGGTCAAACTTCTGCGTCGCCTTATCGATTCGGATGGTGCGCCGCGCGCGGGTCGCCGCATCAGGGAAGGCGGCCTTCACCTCGACCCACCAGGCCTCCTCCAGTTCGGGGTGGGAGAAGATCAGAATGACGGGGGCGTTCCCGGACAACCACATATCCAAGTCCCGCTGATCGCATAGGTAGTGGAAGCCATCGGGAGTCTCGCCCTGGAACAGCCGTTCCTGCGCTTTGCTCTGCACCAACAGCGTCAGGTTCAGCACGGCGCCGGTCCCGGATTCCACGAGGTCGATGTGGCCGTCGATGCCGTGATCGACACGGCGCGGGTGAAAGAGATACCCCATCTGCAGACAGCGCCGATTGATCAGGTCGATGCCCTTCTCCCCGATCAGCGTCTGCTTGGTCATCGTCTTGCGGTCGGCCATTCCCGTCCTCCCAGGGACCGGCGCCAAGCTCGGTGAGGCGCAAGCTCCCATACAGCACAGTACGTGGTGGCACTGACACAAACCGCTGGAAGTGGATGGTGATCAAGCGCACCAGCGTCGAGCATCGTCGCCCACCCGGCAGAAGCGCGGTCCGCGTCGCGCACGTCAAGTTGCCGCCAGCCAGGCGGTTGCTTCAGGTCGTTCCACGCAGCCCGGGCATCGCCGCCAGCGGGGTGCGCTCCCTGTCGCATATCACAACCCGGTTCTACGCTCATATGCATGGCGAACGGGGTGTTCCACACCGGGTACCGCACCGTGATCGAGCTCAGCCACGCAGATCTCGGCAATCCCGACCGGCCGGGACTGTTGGAGGAGATCACCCAGCCGATCGACAAGCGCGACCGTGCACTCCTGGAGTGCCTGGAGCACCACAACGACGGTGTCTGCCAAGCCGAGGAGGACGGAGAGCACACCCCGTGGATGACGATCCAGCGTCGGCCCGTCAATGGGCACAGCGTCCTGGTCGCGGCCCACCTGCCGATCCGCAGGATCCCGACGGCCGAGGAGAGCGACAAGCACAAGGCCATGAAGGAGCGCATCGCGCGCAGCGCCGAGCGCCACGGCCTGGCCGCCGAGGTCGAAGCACGCAGCGCGGACGGCAAGGTCCGCAGCGATGTCCTGGTCACCGGACCCGGAGGCCGACGCATCGGATGGGAGGCGCAGTACGCGCCGATCACCGCCGGCACGGTCCGTCGCCGCTCCCAGGCCTCCGCCGACGCGGGCATCGTGCCGCTGTGGGTGACCAACAGCGACCGGGCCACGTTGATCGATCGGGCACCGTGGGCGCGGGTCGACGACTTCACCTGGAAGGAGATCGCCTCCCCGCAGACCATGCTGGTGCGCGCGGGCGTACGGCACCTCCAGTGCTGGAAGTGCCTGCCGAGCAGTGAGCGGCCCTGTCCTGACACGGGCAGTTCCTGCGGCCGGTTCCACGCGCAATGGATGCTTCCCGTGCTGTGCCTGCCGCCGAAACCGCCCACCGAAGTCGACCACCTAGTCGTGGCCAGCGCCGACGGCGAGTACCTGCCGATGCGCATTCCCAGTCAGCGTGATCCCCATAGCTTCTCGCTGATGTGGGTGCCCGCCGCCGACCGCGAGCGGTGGCTGGAGATCTACGGGCCCAGCGACGACAAGGAACCCACCCAGCCCGAGGCCGAGGACGGCCTGACCTTCACCAAGCAGGACCTCGACCCGACCTGCCGGTACGGGGACGAGACGTTCGTCTTCAACGACCCCCGGCCCCGGCGCGGGGACGTCGGCGGCACCGGACTGCACACCTTCGACGAGGTCCCCCCTCGGCTGCTCGTGATCCCGCAGATCCAGCAGCGCCTCGATCTCACCGAACAACAGCGCTGTGCCGCAGCCGCTCTGCAGCACTGCAGGCCCTGGGAGGTGGGCCCGTGCGCCGGATGCGGCACACCGATCAACCGCTACGGAGCCAGCGGCCGGCACGCCTGTGGAAGCTGCCGCGCCCGAGTCACTGCGGGACGCCGTTGACGGCATGAATCGGTGCCCTGCGCGGACCACAGGGAACGCGCAGGTACCGCCCAGTGCTTTGACCGCGCAGGTTCGCCGGGTTGTGCCGTGCGGCTCAGCCGCCGATCAGGCCCAGCGCACGCAGGCTCTCGGCGGTCTCCACGACAGTGGTCTCGACCGCGCGGGGGCGCCAGCCCAGATCCGCGCGGGCGCGGTCGTTGTGGATGACCAGGTGTGGGAGCTCGTCGCCGGGGGCCTGCGTGGTGGGGGCGTTGGCGGCCTGCGGGCCCAGGTGGCGGCGCAGGATCGCGGCCACTTCCAGGAAGGTCAGTGTGGGGCCGTCGGCGACGGCCAGGTAGCGCTTGCCCGCCGCCTGGGGCACCGCCATGGCGCGAAGGTGGGCGTCGGCCACGTCGCGGACGTCGACCAGGCCAAAGCGGAACCGCGGGGCGACGCTCATGGTGCCGTCCAGCATCGCCTTGACCAGGTGGGTGGAGGAGCGCAGGTCGGTGGTGAGGGTTGGACCGAGGATGAACGTCGGGTTGACTACAACCAGCTCGGTGTCGCCGCCCTCGCGCTGCATCCACTCCCAGGCGGCGCGTTCGGCGACCGTCTTGGAGCGGGGGTAGGGAGCCAGTCCCGGGGTGTCCGGATCGGTCCAGTCCTCCTCCGAGTAGTCAGCACTGGGCTTGGGGGTGTAGCCGACCGCAGCGAAGGAGGAGGTCAGCACGACCCGCCGGGCCCCGGCATCGCGGGCGGCGCGCAGCACCCGCAGCGAGCCCGCGCGAGCCGGGACGATCAGCTCGTCGGGGTCCTGCGGCTGGACGGAGGGAATCGGCGAGGCGGTGTGGTGCACCTCCTCGCAGCCGGCCAGGGCCGCGGCCCAGCCGTCGTCGGACATCAGGTCGGCGGTGACCACCTCCAGCCCGGCGTCCTCGGCTCCGCCTCGGCGCACCGCTGTCCGCAGGCCCTCCTCCTGGCCCTTGGAACGAACGGTGGCGCGCACTGTCCTGCCCTCCCGCAGCAGCGCGGCGATCAGCTGCGTGCCCAGGTAGCCGTTGCCGCCGGTGACCAGAACCGGGCTCATCGCAGCACCTCCAGACGACGGGCGGCGTCCATGGACGCCTGAACGGCTGCGGCCTCGGCGACGGTGTCGCCGCGGTCGCGGGCATCCCACAGCGCGGCCTTCTCACGCAGGTACTCGAGCCGCAGCCGCCGGGCGGCGATCTCCGCCTGGATCCGTTCGGCGTGCCGCAGCAGCAGGTCCCGCTGCTCGCCCGCGCTCTCCTGGCGGCGGCCGAGGTTGGCCTGGTAGGTGCGCATGTCCTCGATGCCCACGCCGACCGCACGCAGGCAGGCCAGGGCTTCCAGGGTGTGCAGGTCCTCGTCGCGGTAGCGGCGGTGTCCGCTCTGCTCGTCGCGGTCGATCGGGCCGACCAGGCCGACCTGCTCGTAGTAGCGCAGGGTCGGCTCACTCAGCCCGCTGCGCCGTGAGACGTCTTGGATGGTGAACGCTGTCATACCCGCAGCGTCACACACCTCAAGCGCTTGAAGGCAAACCCGGCAGCGGAACGGACCACGAACACGGCGAACCTACACGGTCACAGCACCAGCGCGGTGGCGTCACGGGTTGTAGGTCTGCTTCCAGCGGGCCTGGTGGTGGCGGTCCCCCTGGCCGGCTCCGTTGACCTCTGCCAGGGCGGGCAGGGTGGTGCCGCTGTTCCACAGGCCCAGGTGGTCGCGGTGGACAGCGAGGATGTCGTGCTCCTGGGCGAAGGCCACGGAGGGGCGGGTGAAGCGGGTGGTGGTGACGAACACGGCCAGATCCGCCTTGAAGTGGACCCGGGCACCGAGCAGGTCGCGCATCTCACGGCTGGCGATGGCGCTGGAAGGCGTATAGCGCTTGCACTGGATCACGAAACTGCGCCCGTCGGGCATGATCCCGCGGACGTCCGCACCGTTGTCGCCGGCACCGCCGACGACCTGGACGCGGGTGCATCCGTCCCTGCGGCACAGCCCGGCCACGAACTCCTCGAACTCGGTGCCCGACATCGAGTCGACCTCGGCCAGCGTGCGGTGGCCGGCACGGACCTGGTCCTCGGCCCGCCACCGCTGGTCTTCCCCGCGCAGCCTGCGGTGCGTGCGCCACAGGCGCCCGCTTGCGACGCCGACCACGGCCAGCAACGCGATGCCGAGGACGTAGGGCCACACCTTCGCCCAGAAGAGGATCAAGGCTATGAGCAGGAGCCCGACCACGGAGATACCCGCCAGACGTAACCTCCGACGCCGCTCCCGCTTCTTGCGGCCCGACAATCGACGCGCACGCTGCTTCGCCACTGCATCCCCCTCATGCCGATGTCGCCCGTTGCAGTGTGAGCGGGTTCCCTGCCATCGGGGAAGACCGCCTCGACGCCTCCTGGACCCATCACCCGCTCCCCCGGCAGCCCACAGGCACTGGGAGCAAGCAGGGCGGCTCCGCGCTGGCCCCGGCCCTTGAGCTGGGTGATCCGCCCGGAGCGGTGATCGGGTCGGATGACGCTCGCAGGCGTGCCAGATGAGTTGTATCACTGCGAGTTACAGCCATCCTTGGGACCACTTTGGGACCAGACGTTGTGCGTTGCCATGCACGTAGTGCCCGACGGTGGACGTTCTGCTGCTTGAAAGGGAGCGCTGTCACGAGCGGATGCCGGGCACGCCCGGCATCGCTGGCACAGCGCGCCGGCACGACGGGTTGTAGGTCTGCTTCCAGCGGGCCTGAGCTGATGTCACACAGGGTGGCGGTGGCAATCGGCAATTCCCGGCATGGATCGCCGACTGCAGAACACCCAGAGGCTCCGGGAACGCCGAACAGGATGGCACCGCCCGGCGCTTTTGATGGCGACATGCCCACCGGTCACCGCAGGTATAGGAGGAGACTGACCCTGGCCTGCCGTAGCCAATGGATGCCGGGGACCAGCTGGGGACCACACACCTCGACCACCCATGCGCGAAGTACTCGAAGATGCCCATTCTCCACGCTCAGTACGTGACTGAAAGTGCATCATAACGGCAAATATAGTACACCTACCGGGCTGGGGGTCAGGGGGTCGCAGGTTCAAATCCTGTCGTCCCGACAGAAAAAAGAAGGCCGCTGGCAGGAGGAAACTCCAGGTCAGCGGCCTTCTTGCTGAGGGTGCGTCAGATTCGCCCGAAAGTAGTTCGCATACTGCTTGGGACCACTTTGGGACCACGGGTCATGTCCGTGACCGTTTTGCGGCTTATGGGACCTCAAAAGAGGCCCGATTCCGATTACTCTGCGTAATGAGCGTAGGTAGGGGGCGACCAATTTCAGCCAACATTTCGATGACATCCAGCCACTTCCGGAACGCCCCGCTCCGGAAACAGGCAATCCGAGCGCGTCGTGCAGGCAGTGAACTGGCCCCGGACGCGACTCTGCCCGCCACCGCGGGAGCAGGTCCCGAGGGGCGGGCAGAGCGATCGGTGATCGAGCGTCAGCCCACGGAGCGCAGGTGCCTCGCTGAATCTGGGCTGGTGGGCGGGACAGGGTCAGGCATCTCGCGGCCGGCCGCGAGGTAGGCGCTCAGGGCTGTGCCCGCCAGGTGCACGGAGCGCTTGCTCGGGTGCAGATACCGCTGCGTGGTGGTGAGTTGGCCGTGCCCGGCGATCTCCCTGAGGACATGCGGCGGGACGCCGGCGTCCGCCATCTAGGTGAGGGTCTGTACGGTGAAGGGCTCTGGCCCATATTCGGTGGTGGCGCTGAGTGATGGCTATGGGAGGAGGATGCGGTGGCGGAGGAGGGGATGCCGGCTCGGCCGTGCATCTGCCTCATGATTCTCTTGGTGCGTGTGTTGACGCCTTCGGTGCGGCCGTTGTGGTGCGGCAGGGTGAGACCGGCGTTGACGGCGGCGCGGTCGAGTTCGAGGCCGTTCGCGAAGGTGTGCAGGTGGGGCAGGCCGCAGCCGCGGACGGTCGTGATCCATTCGGTGAGTTTGGTGTCGTTGCCGGCGGTGGGAGTGAGGAGTTCGGCGAACTCGTGGACGAGGCGGGCGAGGTCTGTCATCTCCGCGCAGGCGGTGGTGAGGTCGCGGAGGAGTTCGGCATCCTTGTCGCACAGGTTGTCGGGGCAGGTCAGGAGAAGTCGGCCCAGGTGGCGCGGAGTGATGACTGACCGCTCTCCTTCGGCGCGGCCCTGGGTGAGGTAGCGGTAGAGGAGGTTGAGACTGCCGGTATAGCCCCGCTCCTTGATCTCGCGGAAGAGCTGCAGCACGGACACGGCGGGGTCCGCGGACCGGCGGGTGCGCAGGTGGTCGCGGTAGGGGTCGACCAGCGTGGGCCGGTACTGCGGGGCGCGGCGCATAGCCTGGGGTTCCTGGTTGCGTGCGTAGCGTTTGACGGTGTTGAGCGCCAGGTTCAGGCGGCGGGCGCATTCGAGCAGGCCCACGCCTTTGCCGAGCAGGACGTGGACCTGGTTCCAGCGTTCGCGGACAGGCGCTGACGCCATCATCCTTGCAGCGGACAGTCGATCTCTGAGGAATGACACCCATGATGCGTGAGGCCTGTAGCCTCAGTGAACAGAGCGCGCAGACAGCGGAATTGGGGGAGCTGTGGCACATGAGCCGTGGGTTGGACTGAACGAAACCATCAGTGCGGTGCGCAGAGAGCTCCAAGAGGCCATGTCCGCCGGAGCCAGTGAGCCCCTGAAATTCCGGACTGGTCCAGTGGAGCTTGAGTTCACTGTTTCAGTGAAGAAAGAGGGCGAGGCGCGCACGCGCATCCTCGTGCTGCCCTGGAGCGCCGACGCTAGGGGGGCAATCGCCGACGAGCGCATGCACCGGATCAAGCTCACGCTGCAGCCTGAGGAATCACCGGGCCATGACGCGCGTATCTCGGGTGACTGGGCGGCCGGCCAGCGTTGAGCGGAATTCCCACGAGTCGGGTGCTTCTGAGCGGGAGTATGTGTGGTGGTGGAGCTTTCGCGAGTGGTCGAGGTGGTCTCTCCAGACGCGGCCAGACGCGGCTCGGGCTTTCTTGTCGCTAACCGGCTCATCCTGACGGCCTATCACGTTGCGGCTCCAGAGGGCTTCAGCCCGAATCCACCGGCTGATCATTTCGGGGTTGCTCTCCTGCCCGTGGACGGTCGGCCGCTGGGGGCAACAGGTTGAGGGTGTGCGGTAGCCGCCGTGCGCGGGTCGCGGCCTGTCCGAGGGGTTGTGCGGGGTCGGGAGCGGTTGGTGGCGCTGTCGCCGGTGGCCGTCGGGCCGTCGCGGTGCGGGATCTTGTGGCGGTCAGGCCGCCGGGCGCGGCGGTGGGGAGTGGACGGCCTCGAACAGGGCGGTGAAGGCGTCGCGCCAGGGCCAGTGCTCGGGCAGATGCACCGTCAATTTGGTGCGCGCGGTGCGCGCGAGCCGGGCCGGGACGTGGACCAGGTGGGCGCGCAGGGTCGCTGTGGTGGCCTTGGCGTGGAAGACCGAGGTCAGCGCACCGGCGGCCCGCAGCAGGTTGTGCGACATCGCCCACAGGGTCAGCCACGCGGCGTTGGCCTGGAAGTTCCCGGACGGCAGGTGGGCCAGAGGCCCGGACTTCCCGTCCGCGATCACCTGCTCCACCACGGCGTGCTGCCGGTGGTGCAGTTCCGCCTGCAGCACCGCGAAGGAGCTGTCGGTGAAGACGGGGTGGTAACGCCAGGCGGTGAACAACTCGCCCTGACCCTGGGCCACTTCGGCGTTCAATCGGCGGACCCGGCGCACGATCAGCCGGGCGGTGACGTGCTCGGACTTCCTTCGGCCGGTGAAGGCGGTGTAGGGGATCTCGGCGACCTCGGCGTCGGAGACCATCTCGCCGGTGTCGGGGTCGACGAAGGCGTCCGGGTAGCGGATCGCCGTCCAGGACTCCTGCGGGATGCGGGAGATCGCGCCCGCGATGGAGGGGTTCATGCCGGTGGTCAGGGAGAATCGGGCGCCGGCCCGGCGGCAGGCGGCGACCACGTCGGCGGTGTAGAACTTGCTGTCCGCGCGGACCAGGCGGATCCCGGTGCCGCCGGTCTCCTTCGCTATGGCCAGGGCCTCGCTCACGAAGCTCTCGGCTCCGCGGACGTCGGCGGCCTTGCCGCGGCGCAGGCGGACCGCGCCGATCACGGGCCGGGCGATCGGGGTGGACAGGGTGGCCAGGATCGGGTGCAGGGTGCGCTGGCCCTTGAGGCGGCCGACCTGCGCGCCCTGCTTGGCGTGGCCGTACACGCGGCGGTGGGTGGGGTCGATGTCGATGAACATCAGTGTGTCGGCGCCGGGCAGCAGTGGGGTGCTGCGGGCCAGTCGGGCCAGGAAGTCGCGGTGAACGCGGTGGAGCTGGCGGTTGTGGCCGTGGGTGAAGGAGCGCAGGAAGGTGCCCAGGGTGGAGGGCGCGCGGACCGAGGTGAAGGCGCGGTCCATCGCGCCGTGCCGCAGCCGCGCCGCGTCGTCGATGCTGTCCGCGCCCGCGCACATCGCGCTGATCAGCGACATCACTTTGGCGGCCGGGTTGGCTCCGCCGCTGTTGTCGGCGCCCTCGATGCGGAGCGCGGACGCGGCCAGTTGCCGCAGGCCGGCCCGCTCGGCCAGCCGGACCAGCGACAGCAGCCCGGCATCGGCGATCAGGTTCGGCTCGTCGAAGACGGCGGAAACCGCTGTGGCGGCATGGCAGGATTGCATCTCGCGGATGTTCTCTCGTTCTGGCGACTTGGTTCTGTAGGAAGTCCCATCGTCCCAGGTCAGAGGGCATCCGCGTCGTTATGTCCAGGCCTCGGACAGGTCATTCATCGGTGGATTCGGGTTCAGAGGACGGCCACTTGAAGTGACTCGACTGCAGGGGCCTGGTCAAGATCCAGTTCACTACCATGCGGAGCTCCTATGGCCAGCCGGGCCGCCGGAGGTCGGAATCGCTGCAGATCACAGTGATGCAGCACTGGTGCGCATCACTGACCCGAATTGGGTGGAAACGGATCTAGAACCCGTTGTCTTCGGTGCCATGCCCCGTCAGGTCGATCTCCCCTGCTGGGCTGTCGGATACCCCAAGGGCATGTTCTGGAACAATATCCAGGACACCCTGCTGACTCGGGCGAGGCTGGGGCAGGGCACCGCTGTCAAGCGCGGCATGGTCGAGATCATTGTCGATGCCAAGCACATCCCCGTAGCCCACGACGGCCTAGACTTCTGGGATGGCGCTTCGGGCAGCGCCGTCTGGTGCGGTGGAACTCTTATCGGCGTACTCGCCCTCAACCGCGGCAGGGAGCGAAGGGATTCCGCAGGAGCGCCGTGGCTTGCTGCCGCAAGGATCGATCACCTTCTCACCATCCGGCGATTCCGCGAGGCGTTGGTTGCCCATGGCGTAGCACCGGTGGTCCACGAGATCACCCACCCTCACGCCCAACCTGAACTTGTCGACGACACGCTTCCGGCACTGGCCCCCCAAGTAGCATCAGACCATGCGGCCGACCCGGGGTGGCCTTCGTGGCTGCGGCCGGCAAACGTGCTTCTTCTTTTCGGCGCGTTGGTTTTAACCGCACAGCTCTGGACACAGACCGCACGATCGGATGGGCTGACTGCCATGGGTGCGCTAGCTATGCTCGGTGCCGGCCTACGACTGCTCCAGCGCAAACCAGAGGAAGCGGGCGACAAGGGTAGACTAGTTGATCTACCCCAGACCGGGGTCGAGGACGCGTTACGGACGGGTTTCCGGATCGCTGTGGCACGGCGGCGGCGGAACTTGCTGCCTCACGGCGAGCACGGGAGGTCGAGCCGTCCTGCCATCGATGTGACGTTCCAACTGCACCCAACCGCCAGACTGCAGCCGCTGCACGCATCAACGCATGGCAGCTTCGCAACGGTCGCCGAATACTTCCTAGATCTTGACCCGCGGCGGCTTGTGATCACCGGTGAAGCTGGATCGGGTAAGACACTGCTGGCGCTGGAGCTGGCGAACTCCTTGCTACAGGAGGACTCAGGGCCCCTGGCTTATGTCATCAGTCTGGCTGACTGGAACCCCGACGAAGCGGCATTCCTGGACTGGGCGGCCACCGCAACCGCGGATGCGCTCGAAGGCGTCGACGTCCTTGCCGTACGCGAGCTGATTCGTGCCGGCCGTTTGGTGCCAGTGCTGGATGGCCTGGACGAAATGGACCCAGTGGCGTCCGACGACCTTCGCGCGTCTCGCGCTCTCGAAGCAATGGAAGAGTATTCAGGCGCATTCGTGCTGACCTGTCGACGCGAAGCTTTTGCCCGCCTGGAGACTGTCTCAGGAGAGGGGTTCTTGCCCACGAGCGCTGTTGTTCTCGTCGATCCAGTGGATTCGCGCGCCGCCCAGGAGTACCTGCGCAAACGCCATGTCGATGCCTCGGTCCTCGTTGGGCTAGAAACCGAATCGGACGCAGACCTGAACAGCCCATGGCTGCTCAGCCTGGCTGGCGACATCCTGGGCGGTGGGCACAGCGAATCACTCCAAAGCCCTGCACTTGGATCTGGGCCTTTCGCTGGCGCGAACACAGCCCAGGAACTGCGAAAGCGGCTAATTTCGCAGTTGGTCCCCGCGAGGGTCGCACAGCAAAGACCAGGTCGCGGTCGTCATGCATACAGCGAGGAAGCCGCGCTCTACTGGCTTTCCGTGCTTGCCCGGTTCATGGTTACTGAGGGAATCCCTACGTTTCCTGGGCATCCACCGTCTCGGCAGGACATCGTGCCGCACCGACTGTGGCCTATCACAGGCCCGCACGCTCCGAGGCTGGCAGCCGCGCTGCTCACCGTCCTGCTATGGGCCCCGCTACTAGCCTGCCTAGCCATCGACTGCGCGCGGCGTGGGATGTTTCCTAGTCCAGGGATTCTACTGCTGAGCTTGATCGCGCTGCTGCCGATCTCGTCCGCATGGGCCGTACAGCGGCGCTGGGTTCAGCCCAGGGACATCAACCCGGCACGGCTCCGCAGTCGGCTTGGCCTGTCGCGGATCGGGCTCGGAGGGATCGTGGGCGGGGCTTCTGGGCTGGTAATCGCGCGGTTTACAGACCCGACTTTCGGCCTTGCCTTCGGTGGCGGCTTCGCCTTCGTCTTCGGGTTGGGCTTCGCCGTTGCGGTCCGCAAGGACGTGTATACGAAGGTAGTGGCTGTGGTTGGCGTGGGCACCGCTCTGGTGACGGGCGTACTTGCCGACAGGGTGCTCGGCCGGTTCGGCGCGGACGGCGGCATAGCTGCAGGCTGGGGGGCAGGGGCACTGGGCCTACTGCTCGGGATTCCTCGCGGGATCGCGTTCCGCCAGCACCGCACAGGCGGAATGCCCGACCCCGAATATGACGGCGTACCAACCCCATCCACTGCAGTGCACCGCGACTTTCTAGTCGGGGCTACGGAACGTGTCAAGTCAAATGAGACGTTCGTACGGTTATGCGCTCTGTTGTGCTGATTCGGGTTCTCTGCGTTTGGCGGGGTCGTTGATCCACGCCTGATCGGGGATCTTGGGCGGGCGGGGGCGGCGGGCGAAGCGTTCGGGGTGGCGGGCGTATGCCTCGTTGAGCGTGACGGCGCGCTGGTCCTGGACTTGGCCGGCGGTGCCGAAGTGCACGGACGCAGGCGTGTGCAGCCCGATGCCCGAATGGCGATGCTCATGGTTGTAATAGGCAATGAATGAGTCGAACCACTCGCGTGCGTGGTTCAGGGAGTCGAACCGCGCCGGGTAGTCGGCCATGTACTTCGTGGTTTTGAACTGGCTTTCGCTGTACGGGTTGTCATTCGAGACCTTGGGGCGCGAGTGCGAGCGCGTCACGCCCAGATCGATGAGCAACTGCGAGACTTTCTTGCTGGTCATCGAGGTGCCGCGGTCCGCGTGCAGGTGCTCGGGGGCGATGCCGTTGCGTTCGACGGTCTCGCTGATCAACTCCTCGGCGCGCTCGGCCGATTCGGCCATCTCCACGGTGTAGCCGACGACGTAGCGGCTGAAGATGTCGATGATGACGTAGGCGTGGTACCAGATGCCCTTGTCTGGTCCGGCCAGTTTGGTGATGTCCCAACTGAAGACCTGCGAGGGGGCGGTGGCCACGAGTTCGGGGATGGACTTGGCGGCGTGGGTGGCCTGGCGGCGGCGCTCGCCGGTCTGGCCCTGGGCCTCCAGGATCCGGTACATCGTGCGCACTGAGCAGTAGTAGCGGCCCTCGTCCAGTTCGCGCGCCCAGATCTGGGCAGGTGCCAGTTCGGCATAGGCCGGGCTGTTCATCAGTGCCAGGATCCGCGCGCGCTCCGCCGGAGCCAGAGCTGAGGGCGGCGAGGGGCGCGGAGCGCGCTCGCGCGGCGGGGGCGGGTTGAGCCGACGGTAGTGCGTGGCCCGTGAGCGACCGGTCAGCCGGCAGGCCGCAGTGGTGTTCAACTCCCGCTCCAGCGACTGGAAGAGCTCGTCGGCGACCTGCTCGGCCTCGGCTTTCAGCCCGCACTCTTGGAGAGCAGTTCCAAGAGTGCGGAAGCTTTTCCCAGCAGCTCCAGGGCGGCGTCCTTCTGCGCCAGCTCCCGTTCCACGACGGCCAGCCTCTTGCGCAGCCGCTCGGCCTCGGCTGCTTCGGCGGGCCTCTTGGGGCGTGCGGGCGAGGTCCGCCGGTCGGCGAGCGTGGCCATCGCTCCGGCGTCTCGCGCGGCCCGCCACTCGATGATGTGCGAGTGGTACAACCGCTCGCGGCGCAGGACCGCGCCCTTCTCCCCGCTGGGGGCGGCATCGTACTCAGCGACGATCCGCAGCTTGTATTCCGCCGTGAACGTGCGCCGCTTCGGCCGCGGGGCCGGGTCGGGCTCGGGGGCTGTGCGTGAGGTGGTGGTATTGGAAGCCATGCCGGGAATCTCCTGTCTCGCCCATCCAGACTAACCCGGACGAACCGGACGTCTCAGTCGAGACTGTCAGAGAGGGCTATTACCGGGATTCCGGGCTTCGGCCTGGCCCTGTACATCGGTCTCGCGGAGCCTTGGTTCTCATTGCCACCATACTTGGCCGTAGCCACCGCAACCGCCGCTTGGCTCGGCAGTGGGCCCGGCTTCGTCTCGGAGGTGAGTCGTTCCTACGCAGGAATGCTGCTCATAGCCCGGGGGCGGCAGCTGCCTTGGCGTCTCAATGCCTTTCTGCACTGGGCAGCGAGTGTCGGTCTACTCCGCGTGACTGCGCGGGCCTACCAGTTCCGACATGATGAGTTGCGCGACTGGTTGGCTGAACGACCAAGCAGTTGATCATCGTGGGATGCTCCGGGCCGCTTTGTAGGAGACGTCGCTCCCCGGGCTGGGCGCTGTGGGCCGACTGCAGGAAGCCAACGACCTGAAGCTCCGCCTGGACCGCCTGCACCGCCACAAGATCTGGCGGACAAGGTCGTGGTCGTCAGCGACGCGACCGGCTACAACGGCAGCTCCACTAGGGCGGTACTGGATCTTGCGGAGCAGCTCGGCAAGCCGGTCCGGTTCCTGCCCATCACCCTAGGGCGCCCCAGTCAGTGTGGCGAAGGGCTGACCCGTGGCCTACGCCGCCGTTACCGTGGACCCAGCAGGTTTCCAAGGAGGCCACCGTGTCCGCGCAGCCCATCGACACCCCGCCGCGCCGCCGGCACCCTGCTCCTGGAACAAGGCGTCGACCTCGTCGTGATCAAGCAGTTGCTCGGCCATGCCCACGTTGCCGTTACCGCCGAGATTTACGCCCACGTCCGCCTCCGCCTCCAGCACTAGGCCATCGAAGCCCTCGGCAACGCCCTGGCCATCCCCGACGTCGCCACTCCCGCCGAGCCCGGCGACGAAGAGGACCCGCCCACTTCTGGGATCTTCGTCCGCTGACGTTGCCGTCGCCGTTGCCGTCAAGACACACCAGAGGCCCCACCAGAATCACATCTGGTGGGGCCTCTATCCTTTATCCTGCCAAGCCCTGGCACAATTTCCATCAGTGAATCAAAAAGCGTTTCAGCAAACCGACTCACCCAAATACCAGCATACTACATGACTGACTGCCGATCTGCCGATCCCTAGCCAAATGCGAGATAGCCGACACAGGGACTGGAGTCCCGATTTCATGTAAATCTACAATCGATCGAAGCGCTCGATTTCACCTTCCGCACAGATCAGTCGGTCCAGAGATTCGGAAAACTTATCGCCGACCTTCCAGAATTCATCCTGCTGAGAGCAGACCGTCACTCCTGCAGCAGAAACATAGATGCCACTCACGTACATCAGTGCCACTGGAAAGAAGTCATCTCCAAAGAGATGATTGAGCTCCAGAATCACATCCATTTCAGCCGCAGCATTCGGATTGAAATCCAGAGAGTCTACAGAATAATTTTCCCCCTCCAAGACGAAAGGTTCAATCTTCAAGCCGTAGAGCTGCTCAAGAATACGTCTGGCGCACGTATGCATCGGCACACCCCAGCGCGCAAAATCCTCGGATTGCAAGCTCATATCGACATAGCGATTGGGCGACCATCCAGCGGCTACCAGAGCTGATCGTGTCGGCTCCAATGCGGCATTTGCATCAAAAAGAAATGCTCTATCCATCTGCGGACGTCCAATCTACGCCGAGGTGATCAAGGGTCGCCTTGCAACGACCACATGGATCAATAACGCTGCCGTGAAGCCCAGCATCCTTCGAGTCAGGACCTCTGACAAATAGAGAGGTTGAGGTTGCCCCAGTTGGGTCCACGCCATCCCCTATCATCTGCGCCAAGCAGCCAATCTCACCGCAGCCGAGGTGTATTTTCCGATCAAGGACGAAGATCTCCATATCGTTCGGAACATCAAGCAAAGTACGAGGCTGACTCTTCGCCATGACCACGTAGAGACCACTTGGCGTTTGCTGAGTGATCTGGGTAACCACACTGGTCCGACGCACTCCCGGCGGAGGGGTCCGCTCCTGGTTCGCATAGTCTTTCAGTGCCGTCAGATCGCACGATGCACTTGACGTGTTATGCACGAGAACCGGAGTGGTCCCCGCCATCACATAGTACGTGTGGAGTTGGGCGACGGTAAGGTTCCAGCGGTCTGCTGCTCCGGGCGTGGCCTTGGTAGCCAGGACCATGGGATGGTTTTTCTTGGTACTGGCGAGCTTGTCGCCGGACTTGAGGTGGTCGGCCCGGGTCCAAGCATGAGTGGTGTCATCCCAGAAGGGGTGGTTGGCGGTGGTGTCAATCGTGCTGGTGCGGCCGTTTCCGTCGTTGACGGTGACGTTCAGGAGGTCGGCGTCGTGGTTGATCCAGATGTGCTGAACCGTGCGGCCTCCGACATCCTTGCCGGTGGTGGGGTCAGCGGACTCGACCTTGTCGCCGACATGGATGGTGCTGATTGGCTTGGTGGTGCCATCGCTCATCAGTACCAGTGTTATCGGAGCGAAGCTGCACTTGGCACCCGTACTTGTGTCACTCGCCCTGTGGCAGCATCAGAGGGCTGCGTCTTGGCCGCAGCCGCACGCTCGGCTTGGAGTTCCGCATCGGCATGTCCGCGTTTTGCTGCGAGGTCATCGGCCGCGCTCATGGCGTCGCTTTTTGCGCTTGCAGCATCAGCTGCTGCTAGGCGCCTTTCGGCGTGGGCCGCCTGGTTCTCCTCGCGCGTTAGAGCAGCTTGGGCGTCCTCCTGGGCGTCAGCGGGAAGGTCGTCGATCTTTGTCCCGTCTGGGAGGGTGGCATCTCCGTAGATAGCCCCACCATCAGGTGCATGGATGACGTCAGGGCCGTCGAGTGGAGGCCGACCGATTTCGAAGACAGTCTTTTATGCTGCTAGTGCTGCGCTTAGTGTGGACCCACTCTCGTATTCATAGGGAGATAGGTAGCCGAGCTCACGTTGAATCCTGTGTCGATTGTAGTAAGACTCGGTGTATTCAAATATTGCACTCCCGACCTGCTTTATTGTTGTCCACACGTGCAGGTGGATCAATTCCTTTTTCAGGGTTGCGTTGAACGACTCTGCTGCGGCGTTGTCGAAGCAGATCCCCGTCTTTCCTACCGAAGGCAGGATTCCGCTGTCAAGACATTGGTCGCGAAATTTACTACCGGTGTACTGACTGCCACGGTCTGTATGCATGACGACTTCACCCTGTGCCGGCTGGCGATTTCGGATCGCCATGTCTAGCGCCTGGATCACCATGTCTTCGCGCATGTGGTCAGCGACCGACCAGCCGATGAGCTTCCGCGAATACCCGTCGATGACTGTCGCCATATAGGCCCAGCCTTCTGCGGTGTGAATGTAAGTGATGTCACCGTACCATATCTGGTCTTTCTTTTCCGGGACGAAATTCCGCTCGACGAGGTCCACCAGGCCGCGCCTGTTCGCCGGATCCTGGACGGTGGTGGCCTTGTAGGGCCGTGGATGGATGCACGCCAGCCCAGCGGCCCTGGCCAGGCGTCGGACGCGCTTGGGTGACACGCGCTCGCCCTGGCGGGCCAGCTGCGCGTGTATCCGGTCGATCCCGTAGCGACCCCTGTTGACTTTGTCGATAGCGATGATGAGTCGGGTAAGTTCGACATCGCGTCGTGCGTGTGCGGACTCCTCACGGCGGATCCACGAGTAGAATCCGGTACGCGATACGTCCAGCATCTTGCACATGAAGTTGATGGGATATATGAAGCGGCGTGGCTTGCCGGGTCATCAAAGTTGATGGGTCGTCAGCTTTCCGCGTGCCCTTCGGGTGGTTGCGCAGTGTGATCGCAGGCGTTGGCTCCGGCGGTTTCGGAAGCCGTAGGCCTTGCGGGCTTCGAGCTTGATCACGCGGTTGTTGCCTTCGGATGCGGCGTTCGTTATGCCGGTTTTGATGTAGTTCTCGATGCCGTGCCACCACTGGTCGACGGTTTCGGCGAGGGTGACCAGTTCGACCAGGTAGGGGCGGTCGGCACAGAAGGCCTGGAAGCGGTAGCGGGCGGCGGAGACCGCGGAGCGGTCGGGAAGGACGTGGGCGTGCTTGGCGGTGAGCCGCAGCAGGTCGCGCAGGAGCTCCTTGGCACGCCAGCCGTCGAGGATCTGCTTGCCGTAGGTACCCATATCGGTCAACTCGTCGGCAAGCGTGGCCAGTTCTGTGGTGGTGAGGTCTTCCTTGTTGCGGCGCAGGAGCTTGCGGACGCTCCAGACGGGGTCGCCCTTGCGGGCGCGGCGGCCGTGGTGCCTCCAGGTGAGGCGGCGGCGCAGGTCGGCCAGGTGGCGCTGGGCGAGCTGGACGACGTGGAAGCAGTCCACGACGATTCGGGCGTGGGGCAGGGCGGTGCGCACGGCGGCGCGGAAGGTGGCGCACAGGTCGATGGCCACGTACCTGACCCGCTGTTTCCAGGTCTCGGGCTGGAGGGTGAGCCAGGCGGCGACGGAGGCGGCGTTGCGGCCCTCGACCTGCCCGAGCAGGCCCTGGCCGCCGACCGCGTCGACGAAGCCGATATGCCAGGCGTCGGCGACCAGTTCCCATGTGCCCGTTTCGGGGTTCTCCCGCCAGACCGGCTTGCCCCTGCGGGTCTCGTCGATGCCGACGGCCTCGGTCACGGGCGGCTGATCAGGCAGGACGAGCTCGGCGTACTGTTCGAAGGCAGCTTGGGCAGTGGGCCAGGAGATGCCCAGGTCACGGCCGGCCTGTACGACCGTGCGGCCGTCGTCGGCCACCACGCGTCCGGCCTCGCGCCGCAGCGCGCGGGTCAGCCGGGCCCCGCTGGCACCTCGCGGACCTGCTCGGTGAACGAGCCGCGCGGGCACAGCGGTTCCGCGCAGAACCAACGGGACTTGTGCCAGTGCAGATCCACACGTCGTCCACCGTAAGGAAGTTGGCGGGGGCGGGTGAGACGTGGGCCCTTCCTCGTCGTGGAGAGCACTCCGCACTCCGGGCATGCCCGCGCACCCTCGTCCACCGTCGCCACGTGCACGACGAGAGCCGGCCCGACCTCCTCCACCTTGATCACCCCCAGCCCCTCCAGGCCCAGCAGCAGTGTCGCGTCCGTATCGGCACAGGTATCGTTGATGTTCGAGCCCGCAGGTGTTCGTGATCGGTTTCTCTAGACAAGAACCATGATCACCAATCCCTGCGGGCTCCTTGCATCCGGGGCACACCACACCCGGCATCGTCACCCAACGTGACAGTCAATTGGCTCAAGCCGCTGACGGCCCATCAAGTTTGAAGACCCGGCTTGCCGACCTGCTCGTCGTGGACTTGCAGGATGAAGGCGAACTTTATTGGTTCTGGCTCGCAAACCACGCCGCTGCTTTTTTTAGGAAGTCCCGCTCCATGCGGAGCTTCCGTACTTCGTCTTCGAGTTCCTTCATATGGACGCGCTCGTCGATGGTCAGCGGCTTGTCTTTGATGCTTCCGCTCCTCTTCGCGGCATTTACCCAGTTTCCTAGGGTTCCCTCGTTCAGACCGAGGTCCCGGGCAATCTCAGCCACGGGCCGGCCGGAGCTCACCACTAGCTCTACGGCCTCTGCCTTGTACTCCTGGGTGTACTTCTTCCGCTTTGAAACCATCGTGCACTTCCCACTTGACACTTGAGTGAACTACTTCCAGTGTCCACGAAAGCGGGTCATCAAAGTTGATGGGTCGTCAGCTTTCCGCGTGCCCTTCGGGTGGTTGCGCAGTGTGATCGCAGGCGTTGGCTCCGGCGGTTTCGGAAGCCGTAGGCCTTGCGGGCTTCGAGCTTGATCACGCGGTTGTTGCCTTCGGATGCGGCGTTCGTTATGCCGGTTTTGATGTAGTTCTCGATGCCGTGCCACCACTGGTCGACGGTTTCGGCGAGGGTGACCAGTTCGACCAGGTAGGGGCGGTCGGCACAGAAGGCCTGGAAGCGGTAGCGGGCGGCGGAGACCGCGGAGCGGTCGGGAAGGACGTGGGCGTGCTTGGCGGTGAGCCGCAGCAGGTCGCGCAGGAGCTCCTTGGCACGCCAGCCGTCGAGGATCTGCTTGCCGTAGGTACCCATATCGGTCAACTCGTCGGCAAGCGTGGCCAGTTCTGTGGTGGTGAGGTCTTCCTTGTTGCGGCGCAGGAGCTTGCGGACGCTCCAGACGGGGTCGCCCTTGCGGGCGCGGCGGCCGTGGTGCCTCCAGGTGAGGCGGCGGCGCAGGTCGGCCAGGTGGCGCTGGGCGAGCTGGACGACGTGGAAGCAGTCCACGACGATTCGGGCGTGGGGCAGGGCGGTGCGCACGGCGGCGCGGAAGGTGGCGCACAGGTCGATGGCCACGTACCTGACCCGCTGTTTCCAGGTCTCGGGCTGGAGGGTGAGCCAGGCGGCGACGGAGGCGGCGTTGCGGCCCTCGACCTGCCCGAGCAGGCCCTGGCCGCCGACCGCGTCGACGAAGCCGATATGCCAGGCGTCGGCGACCAGTTCCCATGTGCCCGTTTCGGGGTTCTCCCGCCAGACCGGCTTGCCCCTGCGGGTCTCGTCGATGCCGACGGCCTCGGTCACGGGCGGCTGATCAGGCAGGACGAGCTCGGCGTACTGTTCGAAGGCAGCTTGGGCAGTGGGCCAGGAGATGCCCAGGTCACGGCCGGCCTGTACGACCGTGCGGCCGTCGTCGGCCACCACGCGTCCGGCCTCGCGCCGCAGCGCGCGGGTCAGCCGGGCCCCCGCTGGCACCTCGCGGACCTGCTCGGTGAACGAGCCGCGCGGGCACAGCGGTTCCGCGCAGAACCAACGGGACTTGTGCCAGTGCAGATCCACACGTCGTCCACCGTAAGGAAGTTGGCGGGGGCGGGTGAGACGTGGGCCCTTCCTCGTCGTGGAGAGCACTCCGCACTCCGGGCATGCCCGCGCACCCTCGTCCACCGTCGCCACGTGCACGACGAGAGCCGGCCCGACCTCCTCCACCTTGATCACCCCCAGCCCCTCCAGGCCCAGCAGCAGTGTCGCGTCCGTATCGGCACAGGTATCGTTGATGTTCGAGCCCGCAGGTGTTCGTGATCGGTTTCTCTAGACAAGAACCATGATCACCAATCCCTGCGGGCTCCTTGCATCCGGGGCACACCACACCCGGCATCGTCACCCAACGTGACAGTCAATTGGCTCAAGCCGCTGACGGCCCATCAAGTTTGAAGACCCACGAAAGTGGTCGGGGTTCAGTCCTCGCCCGCTACCACATCTATGACACCAACAGGAATGACAGCGCCGGCAAGGAGATGGTCTTCTCGCCGGACCGTGTCAGCGCGTGGACCTCGCCCGGCGCTGCCGCGAGCCAGACAGTCGGCTTCACCGCCCAGGACGGGCACGACTACGGCTGGTGGGTGCAGGCCGACGACGGCACCCTGCAATCCCCGTGGCTGCAGTGGTGCTACTTCGCGGCTGACCTGACCCCGCCCAGCACCCCCACCTTCGCCGCCAACGCCGCCTATCCCACGCTGAGCAGCGGCCAGACCGGCACCGGGCAGTCGGGCCCCAACGCGACCACCACGTTCACGGTAACGGCCAAGGACCCGACTCCGATCAATGACTGCAACCGTCGGGCCTGCCTGGCGTCCGGGATCAGCAAGTTCATCTACAGCATCGGCCAGCAACCTACGCTGACCAGCGGCACGACGGTCACCGCCGTCAGCAACCAGGGCGACGGCACCGTCAGCGCCAACATCACCATCCCGGTCAACACCTCGGGGGTCTACCAGCTGTACGTCAAGGCGGTGGACCTGGCCGGCAACGCCTCCCAGAACGCGGGCTCCTACAGCTTCTACGCCCCTGGAACGCTGACGCCCCGGTCAGTCCTGGCGATGTCACCGGAGACGGCAAGCCCGACCTGCTGACCACCAACAGCAGCGGCAACCTGATGATGCTGCCCGCAAGCGCGCCCTCGGCCACCCCGGTCCAGGTCTCCTCGGCCGCCCAGGCACCGGACGGCACGAGTTGGAAGCCGTTCCAGGTCGTGCACCGCGGCAGCATGCACGCCAAGTCCTTCGACGACCTGTACGCCTTCCAGACCCAGACACACCAGCTGTACAGCGACGAGAACGACGAGGCCTCCAAGGGCACCGCGGCCCCCGGGTTCACCCAGGTCGGCGGCAAGGCCCAGTCGTTGCTCAAACCCACCGCGTGCATCGACCCCAGCCGCTGCCAGGGACTCGACCCGTCCTGGCGCACCACCACCCAGATCGCCGCACCCGGCAGCGTGTTCCAGCCGCAGAACGACTTCGCGGACCTGATCACCATGGAGAACGGAAAACTCTGGCTCTACCAGGGCGGCAGCGGTGCCACCCTGGCCGGCGCGATCCTGCTGGGCGACGGCGACTGGTCCCGGATGACCCTGATCACCCCGGGCACCGTGGCCGGAGTGACCACCCTGTGGGCGCGCGACAACACCTCCGGCGTGGTGTACGCCTACCCGCTGCCGCTGTCCCCGGTGACGCTCACCTCGGGCTCCGCGCCAGTGATGGAGCCGCCGCTGCTGCACGCGCCCAAGCCCGCAGGCCCCTGGTCTCCTCCGTCGCTGTCAGCCCGCAGCAGTGCCTGGACGACAGCGGCTCGTCCATCACTGCCGGCGGCAAGGTGGACGTCTACCCGTGCAGCAATACTGCGGCGCAGAACTGGGTGCTGGGTACCGACGGCACTGTGCGCGCGATGGGCATGTGCCTGGACGCATGGCTCTCGGGCACCGCCAACAACACCAAGGTCGACGAATACACCTGCAACGGAACCGGCGCCCAGCAGTGGAAGGCCGGCCCCAACGGGCAGTTGATCAACACCGAGTCGGGCAGGTGCCTGGCCGACCATGGCTCCGTCACCACCCCCGGTACCCAAGTGGTCCTGTGGGACTGCACCAACGGGCTCGACGAGAACTGGAACAACGGCGCCACCACTGCCCTGGCGGGATCCAACCAGCAGCCGGTCGGCTATGTGGACCCTGCCGCCTATCCCATCGTCACCTCACCGGGCGACGTCACCGGCGGCCCCAACGGCACCCGCGACGGCAAGCCCGACCTGTACCTGCTCAACAGCACCGGCACGGTCACCGTCGATTCGGGCATCACCTCTCCCGGAGCCCAGATCAACACCCAGGACCCGGTCGGAATCGGCAGGAACCAGTGGGCTCTCAATGAGGGCACCGGCGCCAAGACAGCCAACGACACCGGCAGCGCCAGCATCGACTCGGCCGCTCACGCCACCTACAACGGCACCGCCGTCACCTGGTCGAACGACACCACGCTGACGGCGGCCGACACCAACAACGCCAAGGCCAACCCCACCGGCACCACACCTACCTTCAACGGCACCAACTACCTGGCCGTCCCGGGCGCCGACCGGCTGAACACCGCGGCCAGCTACACCGTCTCGGCCTGGGTCAAACTCTCCGCCGACGACGGCGACGACCAATGGGCCGTCACCCAGAGCACCCCCAACAGTCAGGCCTTCTTCCTCGGCTACGAGGAGCCCACCAAGACCTGGAGCTTCACCACCACCACTTCAGCCACCAACCCCAGCTACCCCAGCGCGGACTCAGCCCTGGGCGCAGCCACCTTGAACCAGTGGACCCACCTGGTCGGCGTCTACGACATCGACGGCACCATGGCCCTGTACGTCAACGGCCAACTCGCCGCCACCGCCACCAACACCACCCCCGTCTTCGACCAGAACGGCAGCATCGCCATCGGCGATGCATCCTTCCCCACCGCCACCACTGCCTACCAAGGCTTCCACGGCTCCATCTCCGACGTGCGCCTCTACCAGACCGCCTTCGGACCCGAGACCGCTCTGGCCGCACCCCTCGCCTACGGCACCGTCGCCGCCGACACCGCCGCCTCACAACAGCTCGACAACACCGTCCCCAACCCCGCCCCCGCAGCCCTGGACCGCGACACCTGGCCCCTTCAGGGCCCGGACACCACCGGCGCCGCCGGCGACACCGGCAACGAGAACAAAGCCACCGGCCCCAGCGCCGCCACCATCCTGCAACCCAACACACCCGCAGCCTTCAACGGCAGCAACTACCTCACCACTCAAGCCCCCGCCCTGGACCCCACCAAGAGCTTCAGCCTCAGCGTCCAGGCAACCCAGGACCCCGCAGGACCAGCGGCCACCACCGACGTCATGTGCCAGGGCACCGGCACCAACAACGGCTTCTGCCTGGGCGACACCGGCCCCGGCACCCCCTGGTTCTTCCAGCTGTCCGACTCTGCGACCCCCACCAGTCCGCCCACGGTCACCAACAGCACCATGTGGAGCCTGAACGGCAACACGGAGCCCGAATACGGCGCTGACGGGGCCACCGATACCCTCACCGCCGTCTACGACGCCAGCGCCACGCCCCACACCATGACCCTCTATGTCAACGGCTGCCCCGCGGGCAGCCACACCGTCACCCAGCCGAACATCGACTACACCGCCCCTCTGATCCTCGGAGCCGCGAACACCAGTACCACCAACCCCTTCACCGGCCAGATCAGCACCCTGCAGGTCTACCCCTACGCCCTGGCGTCCACCGAACTGCCCGGCGGCGGCTGCACCCCCAAGGGCCTGCCGATCATCGGTGACATCAGCCAGATCCCGGACGGGACCATCGTCCACTCCGCCAACCACCCCGGCCTACTGATCGTCGAAGACAGCTTCGGATTCCCCATCGCCGACAGCGACACCACCACCGACAACTACGACACCAGCACTGTCCAGGCCGTCACCGACGACGTCTACCTCGGACTGACCCAGACCTACGCCTCCGACCAGACCACCCTGATCCCCAAACTCCTGGGCGACGGCACCCTGGTCACCGACGCCTCCGGCACCGACCCGAACACCTACACCACCGTCGGCGGAGCCCTGGTCCCCATCACACCAGCCGACCAGGCCATCGGCACCTACCCCGGCACCCCCATCCCGGTGCCCACCTCCTGGATCACCGCCCAGACCGCCGCAAAACCAGCCGACGACTCACTGGTCAACGACGCCACCACCACCGGCGCCGACCCCAACACCTACGTGATCATCCAAGGCGTCGCCGCACCCGTCACCAGCGCCGACGAAGACAGCCTCGGGCTGGACCCCGACAACAGCGTGCCCGTCCCCGCCAGCTGGATCGCCAAAGAGGCATCCAATACACCCCCCGCCGGCACCCTCTTCTTCGACTTCACCACCAGCGCCTATGACGTCTACACCAACCCCGGCATCCACCAACTCACCGACGACGAGATGAGCAGCGGAACCCCGGATCTCAGCACCGCGATCCTCGCCCCCGACAGCCTCATCACCAAGCTCGCCGGCACAGGCAGCTAGCAAGGCAGCACACCTGTCAGAGGTGGGCGCCGGGGCAACCTGGCGCCCACCTCCACGTCCGGGCTACAGGTCTACCCGAGTGCCGGTAAGCCCGACGCGCTGGATAGACCTTGAGCACGCCGCGCCGGAAACCCATTCGCGCCAAGTCCCTTCCCCGGCAGGACTCTCCCCATGACCTGTGGGGTTCAAGAAGTCATCCCCACTGGTGGGGAACCTGTGACCCTCAACAGGCGCCCCGTCAACAGCCCCCACCGATATCGCCAAGGACAACATCGTTCCAGCGAAAAATCCGCAAGTCCGAGCGTCGTCACGCCGCGTGACCGCCCTCCTTGGGACCATTCTGGGACCACCGATAGCCACTCGCCCCCCGCAATGATTGCCGAGTCATGTCAGAATGCACGTCAATCTCGTGCACAGCGTGCGCCACAATGCGACATATACTCCCGGCACTTGACTGGGGGTCAGGGGGTCGCAGGTTCAAATTCTGTCGTCCCGACAGTGAGTCAGAAGGCCGTTGATCCGGACGAAAGTCCGGGTCAACGGCCTTCTGCATGACGGACCATCAGGAGTCAAGGACGTTCCGGCGAGCTCCAGTCAAGGGGGTTACGGCCGCACTGGGGACCACCTGGGGACCAGAACGGCTTCGGAGTGGGCGGTGACCAGGACACCGTCGATGTCCACGGTCACCCGGCCGCCCCGGTCCGGGGAGCGGTCCTTGACCGGGGCCCATGCGTGCTGCCGGGCCTGTGCGCGTGCTGCGCGGATGGCGGTCAGTGCCCTGGGGCCCGCTGCTGCGAGGACGGCGATCAGGCGGGACACGTTCGGATCGGAGGCGACGTTCCCGAACAGTGCGGGCTCGGCCCGCAGCAGGGCCACGTCTCCCAGGCAGTCCCCGCCCAGAGCGACGGCCAGGGCCATATCCAGGAGTATCTTGCCCGGGTCGTGGACTGTGCGGTCCTTGCGCCAGGGCGACAGCGCCGACGAAAGTGCGGTGTCCAGCCCGCTGACGCGGGCGGTGTCCACCAGCAGCACCGCGCTGGCCTGCGAGACCACCTCTGATCCGCCACCCGATATCCGGACGCGCGGATAGGACCCGCTACGCTTCTTCATCTGGAAAGTGCCTCATGCCCGGCGATGTAACAGGACCTTCGACAAGCCCTATCATCGCATTTCAGGGGCACTTTTAAGGTCTCTGGCCGCCCCTTGGACGATGATCTGGTCGGCCTCGCCGAGCGCGAGATCTCCAGAGCAGAGGAGCCCATCCATGCCAGCCGACAAGTGGTCCCAGCTCTTGGTCCACTCCGAGCGGCTGATCGCGCTCTATACCGAGCTGCCGCCCTTGGAGCATCTGGTCCTCAGGTCGGTCCACCTGAGCCCCTGCGGCCCCAGCGTGAAGTTGCGGATGGAGCTGCCGCGCTTTCCGGACCGCGCTCCACTGACGTGGACCGAGGCGGGCTGCGACCGGTTCGAGGCCCAGATCGAATTCCTGGCCGTGGGCGAGGACCTGCGGATGCGGGGCGTTCCCGACCGCACCGTGGTCGACGTCGAGCTCAGCCCCCTCGTCCAGGTCCACGAACGCCGGATCAGGGTCGCGGTGCACGGAGCGGGATTCTCGTTGGACTTCACCGCCTGGGCCGGCCTCAAGGCTGGCCATCTCAACGCGTACCGCTCCATCGACGCGGACCCCGATACCGCTCGGCGCTGGTTCGAGAGCCGCGTTGACCAGCACCTGCACCAGGTACTGCCTCCCACGACCGCGAAGGCGTTCTATGAGTGACCACGACTGGTCTGCCGAGGTGACCAATCCCGCGACGGTCCGCGACGTCCTCGGCTCACCCCCGCCACCGCTGAGTGCCTACGACCTGACCTCCGTTCTCATCGACGAACGCGCAGCGTCGGTCACCTTGAGGTTCTCTGCCCTCGGCGTCCCGGCCGGCGCCGCGGACCTGTGGCAGGCGCACGCGCACAACGCGGTCGAATTCGTCCTGGTCTGCATCGGCGTGAAGAACTTCGAGGTGGACGGCTGGTCCGGCTGGCCCACAACCACCGCCACACTCGCTACGAACACGGTCGTGCTCGCCGGCCAGGAAAAGCGCCTGTCCTTCGAGGCCACCGAGATCCGAGCTGAGTCCCCAGTCGGACGCCTGTGGAGCCGATCGCGGTGACATCACTCGCCGGTCAAGAGCGGATTGGTGCACAGGCGACTTCACCCACGAGGTGAGAGCCGCTGATGATCGGAAGACACCCAGGCATGGGGCAATCAGGCATGGGCAATGCTGCAGGTCAGCTACACCAAAACCATCATGACTGGCCATCAGCAGGGGACCGCTGTCTTCCGCAGTGCCTCGGCGACCGGTTCATGGGCCACTGCGTAACCGACCCGCATCCCGGCCAGCCCGTAGGACTTGGAGCACTGGTTCGCTCGGTGGCCAAGCGGAGCCTGCCGCAGGAACTGATCGAACAGGAACTGATCGAAGCCGAGGCCGAGACCGAGGCGACGGCCGGGATCGGCGCGGGATGGAACGAGCACACCGACGCGCGCACCGCCCCCTGCGCGCAAGGAGCGTCATCAGCGGTGAGGCGCCGCCCGGAGGGCAGTGGTGCTGGGCGTGGCGGCGCGCCGTACAGGTTCTCGCCCCGGCGCGGCCGTGGGGTCCTCCGGGCGGATGACCCCACAGGCCCGTAAGACACCTCGGGCGGAGGACTCGGGCACGGGGGACGGCTTCCTAGGCTGAAGCGGTAGACAGGACATCTTCTGGAGGACGCGTGATTAAGGCCGAGGGTTTGACCAAACGCTACGGGGACAAGCTGGCCGTCGACGGGTTGTCGTTCACCGTCGAGCCGGGCGTCATCACCGGCTTCCTGGGTCCCAATGGCGCGGGCAAGTCGACGACGATGCGGATGATCATGGGGCTGGACTCCCCGACGTCCGGTTCGGTCACGGTGAACGGGAAGCCGTTCGCCGAACACCGGCGTCCGCTGGCTGAGGTCGGAGCGCTTCTGGAGGCCCGGGCGGTGCACACCGGCCGCTCGGCGCGCAACCATCTGCTGGCGATGGCAGCAACGGCGGGGATCTCGGCCGAGCGGGTCGACGAGGTGATCGGCATGGTCGGGCTGGGCGATGTGGCCGGTCGCCGGGCCGGCGCGTTCTCGCTGGGGATGGGGCAGCGGCTGGGCATCGCCTCGGCACTGCTGGCGGATCCGCAGACGCTGATCCTCGACGAGCCGGTCAACGGCCTGGACCCGGACGGGGTGCGGTGGATCCGCAACCTGCTCAAGGGGTTGGCCGACGAGGGGCGCACCGTGTTCCTGTCCTCGCACCTGATGAGTGAGATGGCGCTGACCGCCGACCACATCATCCTGGTCGGGAAGGGCAGGCTGCTGCGGGACCAGTCGATGGCGGACTTCATCGCCGGCGCGTCCGCCGACGTCGTCACGGTCCGTTCCCCCCAGGCAGGCCGGCTCTCCGGGCTGCTGGCCGGTCCCGAGGTGACCGTGCGCGACATCGCGGACCAGACGCTGGAGGTGCAGGGCCTGACCAGCGACCACATCGGCAGGACCGCCGCATCAGCCGGCATCGTCCTCCTCGAACTGGCCCCCCGTGCAGCCTCCCTGGAAGAGGCCTACATGGCGCTGACCGACGACTCCGTCGACTACCGCTCCACCGTCGAGTTCACCGAGGACGCCGCATGAGCACCACCACCACCACCGACGCCACCACCGCCCTGCGCAGCGCCCGGGTCCGCGTCGACAGCCGGCCGGTCTCCCTCGGCCGGGCGGTGAAGTCCGAGTGGATCAAGTGGCGCAGCTTGCGCTCGACTTGGGCGGTGCTGGGCGCGGCCGTGGTCGGGATGCTGGCCATCGGGTTGGTCATCGGCTTCAACACGCGCCAGCTGACCGGGAACCAGGATGCCAATGACCTGGCATCCTCGGCGCCGCTGCAGGGCTTCTTCCTGGGGCAGTTGCTGATCGGCGCTCTGGGGGTGCTGTTCGTGTCCAGCGAGTTCAGCACCGGCATGATCCGCTCGACCTTCGCCGCTGTCCCCAGGCGCCAGCCGGTGCTGTGGGCCAAGCTCGCGGTGTTCTTCGCGATCACCGCGGTGGTGATGACCGTGGCCACCGTCGTCACCTTCCTCGTCTCGCAGGCCGTGATCAGCCAGTCCCGTCCTGGGTTCTCCCTGTCCGACCCCGGGGTGTGGCGTTACGTGCTGGGCACCAACCTGTACCTGGTGCTGGCCGGGGTGATCGGCGGGATGATCGCCTGGATGGTGCGCTCGACCCCCGGCTCCCTGGTCAGCTTCTTCGCCCTGATCTTCGTCGTGCCCCAGCTCTTCGCTCTGTTCGGCTCGACGGGCAAGCACATCGCGCAGTTCTTCCCCTCCCAGGCAGGTGAAGCGTTCACCGTGGCCCAGCCTGATACACCGAGCCTGTCCCCGGGGGCCGGCGTGCTGGTGCTGTGCGCCTGGGCCGTGGTCGCCATCGTCGCGGCCTCGGTCACGCTGCGCCGCCGTGACGCCTGAATGAGACGCTGAACCCATGCCCGCCGCCCTCAACAGCGCCCCGTCGGCAGCACGTCCGCTTCTCCCGGACGTGCTGCTGGCCTGTGGCGTTGCCCTCGCGGCGGCACTGGCCGACCGGTACGGTCCCGACTACCGCACGGCCCTCGCCCCGTACTGGGACGTGGCGCTTGCCGCGCCCCTGGTCCTGCGCCGCCGCGCCCCGGGAACCGCTGCGGCGCTGGTCGCGGCGATCTGCTTCGCGACGTGGCTGACCGGCGCCATCGCCATCGCCGCGGCCCCAGCCGTACTGATCATGCTGTACTCCCTCGGTACGTGGGAACGGCGGCGCTGGCTGCTCGCCGCAGCCCTTTTCGTGGCCGTGAGCGGCGTCGTCATGGCTGTCGCACGATGGACCCCGCAGGGCCGCCAGTGGCTGACCGCGCTGATGGCCACCGGCACGGTGACCGCCGCCCTGGTCATCGGCCTGTACGTGCGTACCCGGCGGGCCTATCTGGCCTCGATGATCGAGCGCGCCGAGACCGCCGAACGCGACCGCGACCACCGGGCCCGGATCGCGGTGGCCGAGGAGCGCACCCGGATGGCGCGCGAGATGCACGATGTCATCGCCCACAGCCTCGCTGTCATGATCACCCTCAATGACGCCGCCGCCGCCACGAGCCCCCGGGCCCGGTGCGCGAGACCGTCACCCAGGCAGCGGAGGTCGGACGCCAGGCACTGACCGAGATGCAACGCATCCTCGGCGTCCTCCGCGGCGCCGGACCGGCGGAAATGGCACCTCTGCCCGGCACCGAGCAACTGCCCGACCTGATCTCCATCGCCCGCTCAGCCGGCCTGTCCGTCGAACTGGCCGTCTCCGGCGAACCGGGAAATCTGGCGCCCACCGCCCAGCTCAACGTCTACCGCATCATCCAGGAGAGTCTGACCAACGTGCTCAAACACGGCCGCAACGTCCGACGCGTCAATGTCACCCTCGACCACCGCAAGGACCATGTCCGGATCCAGGTCACCGACGACGGCGAACCGGGCACACCGGCGAACGCCGGGACAACCGGACACGGACTGGTGGGCATGCGCGAACGCACCGCCCTCTACCAGGGCGAGTTCCACGCGGGCCCGACCCGCGGCGGCGGCTGGGAGGTCACCGCCGACCTCGCGGTGACCGACCCGGAAGGTGCGGTATGACCATCCGGGTGGTGCTCGCCGACGACCAGGACCTGCTGCGCCGCGGCTTCAAAATGATCATCGACGCGCAGCCCGGCATGGAAGCCGTGGGAGAGGCAGCGAACGGCGCCCAGGCGATCGAGCAGGCCGCGGCGCTTCGGCCGGACGTCGTCCTGATGGACGTCCGCATGCCCGGGACGAACGGGATCGAGGCCACCCGCCACATCGCCGCCCACCTGCCGGAGGTGAAGGTGCTGATCCTGACCACCTTCGACGTGGACGAATACGCCTTCGCCGGCCTGCACGCCGGGGCCAGCGGATTCCTGCTCAAGAACGCCCGGACCGAGGAACTCATCGCGGGGATCCGGACAGTGGCCGCGGGTGACGCGATCCTGGCCCCCAGCACGACCCGCCGCCTGCTGGACGCCTACGCCGGCACCTTTCACCCCGCTGACGCCGGCGCAGCCCACAGGGATGTCCTGGAACCGCTGACCCAGCGCGAGCGGCAGGTGTTCACCGAGTTGACGTCCGGCCGCACCAACCAGGAGATCGCCGACCGCCTGGTCCTGTCGGAAACCACCGTCAAGACACACGTCGCCCGCATCCTCGCCAAATTGCAGCTGCGCGACCGGATCCAGGCAGTCATCTTCGCCTACGAGAACGGACTCACCCCACCGCATCGCTGAGCAGGCCGCTGCGGGTCGGCTACACGAGGCCCAGTGCGCGCTTGGTGCTCGCGATGTGGGTGCGGACGGCGGCGAGTGCGTCTTCCAGCTCACCGGCTCTGACAGCTTCGGCGATGGCGGCGTGCTCGGCCAGGATGCTCTGATGACGTCCGGGGTCGACGGCGACGGATTCCGCGACCATGCGGACCTGCCGGTCACGCAGCGAGGTGTAGAACTGGGTGAGCAGGGGGTTGCCCGCCGCTGCGAGCAGCTGTCGATGCTGGAGCCCTGCCTCACCTGCATGGATGAGGTGATCGGCAAGGGCAGGGCGGGACGGCCCGATCAGCTCTCGCCGCCGAACCGCCACGCCTCGATGTCCTGGTAGCGGATGGCTCCCGGGCCCGGCCCGTTGCTCCCCACCAGGTGGAGGCGCTCGGCTTGCCACGGCTGGCCGGCGAAGTCGGCGAGGCCCGCAGCCGCCGACGGGATGTCGGCCTGGTCACCCCGGCGTGCCCGAGCCAACGTCAGGTGGGGGCGTAGCGGGCGCTCCTGGAAAGTGACACCGCAGGTCCGCGCCAGGTTCCGGACGTCGTCGGCGAGCAGGTGGAGTCCTCCGAGTTCACCCTGGATCCCGCTCCACAGCAGGCGTTCGTCGAAGTGGCCGCCGCCGTTCAGGCCCAAGCTCAGGGGTGGGCGGGACGCAGCCAGCCGGGCGAGCGCCGGCTGCAGGACCGGGACGGCGGCTACCGGGAGCTCGCCGAGAAACGCCAGGGTGATGTGCCAGTCCTCGATCCGGTTCCACCGCAGGTGGGAGTACTGCTCGTAGACGGGCTGCAGGGCACTCGCCAACTCGTCCTTCGCCTCGTCGGGCGGGGCGAGCGCAACGAACACGCGTACGGTCGAGGGCTGCTGAGGATGATCGGTCACCAGGGCTTTCTAGCACCTTCCCGATCGTCCCTTCGCCGGGCGCGGGCTTCGGAAGTGAAGCTCGAACAGTGCCTCGCGCCGCGGGGCCGGGCCCCGAGGAATCAAAGTGCGAGTACCGGCCGAGTGGAGAAGATGCTCTGGCGAACTGTGCGTAGACCCTGGTGACCACGGGCTCGCTCAGGACGCCGACGGCAGCCTCGAGATCAGGCCCCGGCCTGGAGGCGGAGGCCCGCCAGGGTCAGCTCCAGCGCGGCGAGGAACTGCTCCTTGTCGTCGTGTCTTTCGAACTCGTCGACGATGTCGTGCACGAAGGGGTACTCCTGGGCGTCGAGCGCGCGCCAGGTCGCGGCGTAGCGGCCGAAGAACTCTTCGCGGTCCACGCAGCCGTCGACCACTGCCTCGGGCGGCTCCTGTCCCAGGTCGGCGGCGTTGCTGACGACGACGCCGACGACGGCCGACACGGCGTGGAACCGCTGCAGCGGGGTGAGGTCGAGGCCAAGGGTCAGCTGCCCCAGTTCCTCGTAGAGCCGCAGCGAGTTGCCCTCGACGTCGATGTCGCGCATGAAGCGCGAACCCAGCCACGGCCGGTCCACGATCGCGTCGAACAGCGTGACGGCCATCACCCGCAGGTCGTCGAAGGGGTCACCGCTGCCCGTCTGCCCTTCGGCGGCGGTCAGCACCCCGCCGAGCACGTGGTCGACGGCCCGGTCGAGCAGCTCGTCCTTGCCCGAGACGTACCAGTAGATGCTGCCGACGCCGGTGCCGAGCCGGGTGGCCAGGGCACGGAGGGTCAGCGCGGGCTCGCCCGCCTCGTCGAGCAGGTCCACTGCCGCGGTGAGGACGGCCTCGATGGAGTGCGAGGCCCGTCGACGTCCCCGGGACGGGCGCTCGGCGGGCTCTGGTCGCGGGCGTGTCATGACACACATCCAATCACAACTTGTCTCGCTATCGAACTTCGTTCTATCATGGAACGTCGTTCGATATTCGGCGACGTTCCCGAAAGGAGGCCCCGCCATGACCACCACCGCCACCGCGCCCGCCGCATCGCGCACCTATCCGTCCCTGCGCGCGGCGTGGATCCCCCTGGCCGCGCTCTGCCTGGCCTTCTTCGTCGAGATGGTCGACAACACGCTGCTCTCGATCGCACTGCCCACGATCGGCCGAGACCTCGACAGCAGCACGACCGCGCTGCAGTGGGTCACCGGCGCGTACTCGCTCACGTTCGGCGGCCTGCTGCTGACGGCAGGATCGATGGCCGACCGGCTCGGGCGCCGGCGCGTGCTGCTGGTCGGCCTCGCGGTGTTCGGCCTGCTGAGCCTGGCCGTCGTCGCCGTTACCACCGCAGGGCAGCTCATCAGCCTGCGGGCCGGCCTCGGCATCGCCGCCGCGGCGATGGCACCTATCACCAACTCGCTGGTCTTCAGGCTGTTCGAGGACCAGGCGCTGCGGATGCGCGCGATGACCCTGATGATCGTCGTCGGCATGTCCGGCTTCGTCCTCGGCCCGCTGCTCGGCGGCACCGCCCTGGCGCACGTGAAGTGGCAGTGGCTCCTGGTCGTCAACGCCCCGATCGCCCTGATCGCGGCCATCGGCGTCCGCCTGGGCGTCCCCGCCGACCAGCCGGAGGACCTGACCCACGACAAGCTCGACCTGCCGGGCGCCGCGCTGAGCGTCACCGCCATCGGCCTCGCCTGCTACTCGCTGACCAGCGGCGTCGAGCACGGCTGGCTCTCCGTGGCCACTCTCGCCTCGGTCCTCGGCGCCATCGCCGCGGGCATCGGGTTCGTCTGGCACGAGCGCCGCAGCGCAGCGCCCATGCTGGACCTCCGCCTCTTCGCCAACGGCACCGTCCGCGGCGCCGCCATCGCCCAGGTCGGCACGTCCATCGCGATGGCCGCCGTAATGTTCGGGCTGATCCTGCACTTCCAGTACGCCTACGGGTGGAGCCCCGTCCGGGCCGGCCTGGCGAACCTGCCGATCATCGTGACCATGATCGCCGCGACCCCCCTGTCCGAGTGGCTCGCGAAGCGGTTCGGCCACCGCATCGCCTGCCTGGTCGGCGCGGCCTGCCTGGCCGGCTCACTGGCCGGCCTCTCCTGGGGCGTCGACCACGGGTACGGCGCCATCGCGGTCTGCATGGTCGTGATGACCATCGGGCTGCGCACCGTCATGACGATCTGCGCCATCGCACTCGTCGACGCGATGCCGAGCAACCGCACGTCCATCGGCACGGCGCTCAACGACACCGCCCAGGAGGTCGGCAGCAGCATCGGCACCGCCGTGGTCGGCACCCTGATCGCCGCACTGGTCACCACGCAGCTGCCCGCAGGCACCTGGAGTGACGCCCTCGTGGCATCGTTCTTCCACGGCGAGCGGATCACCTACGCGGTGCTGGCGATGGTCGTCGGCATCGTCGCGGCGGCCGGCGCACTCACCCTCACCGACTCCCACGCCACCGAAGAGCCCGCCTGAGGCCGCTTCGCCCGGCGCGAAGTCCGATACCGGCGCAGCCGCGACGACGCCGGGGACTGGCACGCCGCTGCCCAAGGCGTGCTTGTGCCACCAGGGAACCATCTCCCCAGCGAGCGTCGCCGCGTTGCCACGACTGGCAGACATCGCCGAGACCACGACCTCCGGGGGCTGGGCGCTCGACCTGGCCGGCTCCATCGCGGGCGGATTGCTTCAGCTCCACTACGGCGGTGATGAGGAGGTGGCCCGCCAGGGTCCGACCCTGGCACGGCTGCGTGACACGGCCACTACGCGCCTGACGCCCAGTCAGGACAGGCGGACCTACGTCGGATTGCTGAAGGCCATACTCGCCTTCGACGGCCAACCCCTGTGGTTCGAGACTCTGGACGACTTCACTGACTCCTTCTACGCCGTCGTCTGTCCGCACTGCCACCAGGCGGTGACGATCGCGATCGGCGACTACGGCTGCTACTCCTCGATTCGGGACTGGCATCTGGGGGACGTACACCGGGTCCCTCTGCGGTCAGCCACAGCAGCTGAACTGAGCAGCGTCGGGAGGATGCTGCACGAGTTGGTTGAGCGGGACGAACAGACAGGGCTCGCCTGGGGCGTCAGGCACCTGTTCGGCCGGGCGGAGTGCCCGGGTTGCGGAAGCGTGTTCGGCATCGCCTCGGAGTACGAGGCTGCGAACGCGCCCGCCCCGTGGGACTTTGCCCGTTGCCACATCAAGGACACCCTCTGACCCATCGGCAAGGCGTTCGAACACCCGCAGGGTGGGGCGGACCCGTTCAGGGCGGTCGCGAACCCCGTCTTCCGGCCTCGGAGGCGAGACTGTTCGGCGGTCCAGCAGGCCATGGGGGACGTGGAGGGAAGGCGTGTGTAACTGTCAGCTTGCTGGGGCGAATTGGATGTCGGTGATGCCGCTGTCCAGGAAGGTGGTCAGCTCCTGGGCCTCGGCGTGGACGGCCTCCTGTTCCGGGGCGGCGAGGGGGCGCAGGGGGCTGATGTGCAGGTGATGGTCGCGCACGGTCCAGGTGGCGGAGACGCGGCCGTCGACGAGGACGGTGCGGTGGCCTGCGACGGAGAGGCCGAGGTGGGGGGCGTCGATGATGCGGCTTCGGTCGGCGTAGCCCAGGATCGCGTTGTCGAAGGCCGGCAGGAACCGGACCGGGGCGGGGGTGTCGGGGTGGGGGCGAGGGGCGTCGGGAAGGTCGAGCAGTTCGCGGCCGCGTTCGTCACGGAAGACGACGAGTTCTTCCCGGGCGGCTTTGATGGCGGCGGGAAGGCCCGCGAGGCCGCACCAGGCGCGTAGGTCCGCGCTGGCGGCGGGCCCGTAGGCGGCGAGGTAGCGGTGCAGCAGTTGCTGTCCGACGGGATCGCTGCCATCGGCGGGCAGGGGGTCGACGTCCCGTCCCAGCCAGGTGCTCAACGGCAGGTTGCGTACGCCGGCGGTCTGCTTCCACAGGCCCCGGGGCGGGAGTTGGGCCATCGGGACGAGCGCTGCGACCAGCAGCTCGCCCAGGACCCGGCGCGGCGGCCCGGGCCAGCGGGCTTCGACCGCCTGGACAAGCTCGGTCATGGTGCGGGGCTGCTCGTCCGCCATGACCGAGCGGCCGGCGGCGGCGACCTCGTCCAGGTCGACGCCGGCCAGTTCGCGCCGGTAGGTGCCCAGGACTCGCTGGCGCAGCATGGTGTCGTGGCGCGCCCGCCAGGCGAGCGCGTCGGCGGCGGTGACGAGGTGGACGGTGCGTCGCATCAGGTGGGTGCGCACCACGGTGCGGCCGACGAGCGCGTCGTCCGACTGCTCGGGCGTGAAGTCGGACAGACGGGACCACAGTCCGGTGAAGGGTTCCTGGGGTTCCTGTGCCTGCAGGCCGCACAGATGCGCCACTGCCTGCGCCACGGAGGTGTCGCTGCGCTCGAGCAGGTGCTGGCGGGCGAGGGTGGCGCGGTTGAGTGCACGCGCGTCGAGGACGGTCATGGCGTCGTCAGGCCGCGGCGCGTTCAGCCGTTGTACGGGACGCTGACGTCCAGGACCCAGGTGATGCCGAAGCGGTCGGTGAGCATGCCGTACAGCGGTGCCCACGGCGCGACCTCGAGCGGATGTACGACGGTCGAGCCCTGGGCGAGCTTGCCCCACAGCGCGCTGATCTCCTCGGCGTCCGCACCGCGCACGGAGACGAAGAACGGGTTCTCGCCCCGTTCCAGGGGCAGTTGGGCGGGCACGTCGTAGGCCATGACGTGGAAGCCGTTGTCACCGGCCACCTCGCCCCACATGACCCAGTCCGCCTCGTCCTCGTGTCGTACGGCGCCGGCGTCCTTGTAGGTGACGGCGACACTGCGTCCGCCGAAGACGGACTGGTAGAAGTCCAGCGCCTCGCGTGCGGTGCCGCGGAAGTTCAAGTGAGTGGTGGTGGTGACGGACATGGCCTGCTCCCTGCCTCGATGTGGTGGACGGCTCATGTGCCACTCTGCCAGGGGTAGCGGACAGGTTGTGTCCTGTACTCCAGGCAGAATGGGTGACATGCATAAGACCTCCTCGCGGCTGCTCGCCCTGCTCTCGCTGCTGCAGACGCACCGTGACTGGTCCGGCGAGGACCTCGCCGGACGGCTGGGCATCACCTCGCGCACCGTGCGCCGTGACATCGACCGGCTGCGCGAACTCGACTACCCGATCACCACCGTCAAAGGGCCTGCCGGCGGCTACCGGCTGGAGGCCGGCACGCGCATGCCGCCGCTGCTGTTCGACGACGGCCAGGCCGTCGCCCTGGCTGTCGCCCTGCAGACCGCGGCTGCCGGCACCACTGTCGCCGAGGACGCCTCCCGCGCGCTGGCGACCCTGCGCCAGGTCATGCCGCCACGCCTCCGGCACCGGATCGACCTGGTGCAGATCACTGCCGTCGAACCTCCTGCTGCCCGGGACACCGTGCAGGTCGATGCCCAGGTCCTGGTGGACCTGAGCCGGGCCATCCACGCCCACGAGGAGCTGGGCTTCGACTACCTTCCCGGCTCAGCTCGCCCGGTCGACGACGTCCGCCGGGTGCAACCCCACCACCTGGTCGCATGGGGGCAGCGCTGGTACCTCGTGGCCTGGGACCTGCACCGCGAGGACTGGCGCACGTTCCGCGTCGACCGCATCCGGCTGCGCACACCCACCGGTCCCCGCTTCGTCCCCCGCGAACTGCCCGGCGGCGACGTGTCCACCTTCGTCGTCGGCCGGTTCCGCGGCACCGACGGCACCACCAGCGACTGGCCCTGCCGGGGCGAGGTCATCCTCGACCTCCCGGCCGCCGAGGTCGCGCCCTTCACCCAGGACGGAATCGTCGAGGAACTCGGCCCGCACCGCTGCCGGCTCACCCTCGGGTCCTGGTCCTGGACCGGACTCGCCGCCGCCATCGGCAGCTTCGACTCCGCGTTCGAAGTCGTCGGCCCACCGCAACTGGTCACCGCGTTCTCCGACCTCGCCGCACGCTACGCCGACGCCGCACGCGACTCAGGCGCCGCTCATGAGGGCGTCGCCCGGAGGCGGTAGCTGAGGACGCCGGCCGGGACGGCCCGGTCGGCGGAGGCGGCAACCGGGGTGCGGCGGTAAATTGTCGTGGTATGGGAGAGTATTCCGCAGCCCCGGAGCTCGTGCTCAAGACGGACGGCGACTCGCAGCTGATCAGCCCCAGCCGCTCGTACCAGCTGGGGCGGGACCCCCTGAGCGACATCGTCCTCGCCGACCCCCGGGTCTCCTGGCACCACGCCGTGCTGCACCCGGACGGCGGACACTGGATCCTCGACGACGTCGGCAGCAGCAACGGCACCTACGCCGACGGCCGCCAGGTGCGGCATCTCGACGTCGGCGCGGGCTGCCTGCTGCGCTTCGGGGACGCCGTCGACGGCGCCTGGGCCGCGCTCAGCGAGCTGCCCCGGCCGACCGAACCGGTCCGCCCGGCCGGCCCGTCCGCGCTGACCTCGCTCACCGGCTCCTACCGGCAGCCGACCAGGATCCGCCGGCTGCCCGCGCGGACCCTGCGGATCGGCCGCGGCGCCGACAACGACCTGGTCGTCCCCGACCTCACCGTCTCCCGCCACCACGCCGAACTCCGGGCCGCCCCTGACGGGGGCTACGAGATCGTGGACCTGGCCAGCCACAACGCGACCTATGTCAACGGCCGCCCGGTCGACCGCGCCCCGCTCGGACCGGCCGACCTGCTCGGCATCGGACACTCGGTGTTCTGCCTGGTCGGCGACGAACTCCAGGAGTTCGTGGACACCGGGGACGTCACCCTGGACGTGGCAGGCCTGGTGGTCGAGGTGGGCGAAGGACGGCGCACCCTGCTCGACTCGGTCAGCTTCCCGGTCGGCCAGAAGACCATGCTCGCGGTGGCCGGGCCGAGCGGCGCGGGCAAGTCCACCCTGCTCAACGCCCTCACCGGGCTCCGTCCCGCCGACCGCGGCACGGTCCACTACGACGGCCGCGACCTCTACCGGGACTACGCCGAGCTGCGCCGCCGGATCGGCCTGGTCCCGCAGGACGACATCCTGCACACCCAGCTGACCGTGCGCCGGGCCCTCGGCTACGCCGCCGAACTGCGCTTCCCCGGCGACACCACGGCCGCCGAACGGCGCGGCCGGGTCGAGGAGGTGATCACCGAACTGGGCCTGGGCCAGCGCGCCGACCAGGTGATCTCCAGCCTCTCCGGCGGTCAGCGCAAGCGGGTCAGCGTCGCCCTGGAACTGCTCACCAAGCCCTCGCTGCTGTTCCTGGACGAACCCACCTCCGGGCTCGACCCGGGCATGGACCGCTCGGTGATGCACATGCTGCGCAGCCTGGCGGACGACGGCCGCACCGTGGTCGTGGTCACCCACAGCGTGCTCAGCCTGGACGTCTGCGACCGGCTGCTGCTGCTCGCCCCCGGCGGCCGGATCGCCTTCTACGGTCCGCCGGGCGAGACCCTGGCCTTCTTCGGCTTCGCCGACTGGCCGGACGCCTTCGACGCCTTCGAGAACGACACCGACCGCGACTGGGCCGCCCAGTTCCGCGGCTCCGCCCCGTACCGGCAGTACATCGCCTCGGTCATGGAGCAGCCCGGCCGGAGCGCCCCGCAGACCCGTCCCCCGGTCCCGGCCGCCCCCGCGCAGGGCTGGGGCGCGCAGCTGGGCACGCTGATCCGGCGCTACTCCGCGGCGCTCGCGGCCGACCGCACCTTCCTCGCCATCATGGTGGCGCTGCCCTTCGTGATGGGCGCCATGGCCCGGGCCCTGGCCGGCAGCACGCTGACCGACACCACGGCCCTCAACGCCCTGCTGATCGTCTGCGTCGGCTGTGTGCTCACCGGCGCGGCCAACGCGGTCCGCGAACTGGTCAAGGAACGGGTGATCTACCAGCGCGAGCGATCCGTCGGGCTGTCCCGGTCCGCCTACCTCTGCTCGAAACTCGTGGTCCTGGGCGCGGTGACGGTGGTGCAGGCGGTGGTGCTCACCATGGTCGGGCTGTTCGGCGTCAAGCTCCGACCGCAGGGCGGCGGGGTGCTGATGCCCCCGCTGCTGGAGATCACCCTCGCCGCCGCGCTGCTCGCCTTCACCGCCATGGCCCTGGGCCTGCTGGTCTCCGCGCTGGTCAAGAAGGAGGAGGTGACCATGCCGCTGCTGGTGCTGCTGGCCATCGTGCAGGTGGTGTTCTGCGGCGCGCTGCTGCCGCTCAACGGCGTCCCGGTGCTCGACCAGCTCTCCTGGCTGGTGCCCTCGCGCTGGGCCCTGGGCGCCATGGCCAGCACGATCGACCTGCACCGGATCGTGCCCGGCACGCTCACCGCCGACCCGCTGTTCGCCCACCAGGCTTCCACCTGGCTGCTGGACATGGGCATGCTGGTGGTGCTCTCGACGGTGTTCTCGCTGGCGGTCGCCCGACTGCTGCGCAGGCACGAACCCGCGGTGATGCGGAAGTAGCGGCAGCCGTCGGACCGGTGGCGCGTGATGCGGCGCCGGACGGCGCAGTGCCGGGTGGCGCGCAGCCGCTCGCGCGGATAGGACGTTCCCATGAACGCGTTCGAGTTTCGGCCCACGCATGTGGTGCCCGCGGAGGGCCTGGCCACCTGGGCCGGACCGGAGCCGTCCGAACCGTCCGCGCCGCTCGACCCGCTGCTGCCGGTGCAGTTGACCGACAGCCGCGGGGACTGGGCCCGGGTCCTCTGCTCCAACGGCTGGTCGGCCTGGGTGGACGGCCGGATGCTGGTCTCGCTGCCGCACAGCCCGCCCGGGACCGAACACCCGCTCACCCGAACGGCCGATCCCCGCCCGCTGCTCGCCCGGCTGGAGCGGGCGCTCGCGGAGTACCGCGCGCAGGTGGAGCAACTGGCCGACGGGCGGATCGACCTGGCGGCCTTCCGCAGCCGGACCCGTGACTTCCACCTCGGCGCCGTCGTCGACGGGGACGCCGCCTGGCTGCTCGACCTGGAACAGGGCCGCTGGTACTACTGCGACGGCGCCCAGCTCAGGACCTACGCCACGGTGGAGGTCCCGCCGGAGGTGCAACAGCAGTGGCAGCCGCCGGCCCGGACGGCGGAGCCCTGATGGCCGATGCCTCGGGCGCCTCGGGGGTGCCGGCCTCCGGCATGACCGGGCGGCAGATCGCCGGCTACCGCCTGGAGCGGGAGATCGGCCGGGGCGGCATGGCCGTGGTCTACCAGGCCGAGGACCTGCGCCTCGGACGGACGGTCGCGGTCAAACTGCTGGCCCCCGAACTCGCCCGCAACGACCTCTTCCGCAAACGGTTCGAGTACGAGTCGCGGGTGGCCGCGTCCATCGACCACCCGCACATCGTCCCGGTGTTCGACGCCGGCGAGGCGGAGGGCGTCCTCTTCATCGCGATGCGCTACGTCCGCGGCCGCGACCTGCGGGTCCTGCTGGACCGGGAGGGTCCGCTCTCGCTGCAGCAGGCCACCCGGATCACCGCCCAGATCGCCTCGGCGCTGGACGCGGCCCACGCCCACGATCTGGTGCACCGGGACGTCAAACCCGGCAACATCCTGGTCGCGGAGGGCACCGACAGCGACCACCCGGAACATGTCTATCTGACCGATTTCGGCCTGACCAAGAAGTCCCTCTCCCTGACCGGCCTGACCACGGTCGGACAGTTCGTGGGGACGGTCGACTATGTGGCGCCCGAACAGATCTCCGGACGCCCGGTCGACGGCCGCTGCGACGTCTACAGCCTGGGCTGCGTGGTCTACGAGTGCTTGGCGGGCAGCTCACCCTTCCGACGCCAGGACGAACTGGCCATGCTCTGGGCCCACCTGCACGAGCCACCCCCACCCCTCCCCCGCGGGCCGACCGGAGCCGACCGGGGCGACCCAGGCGACGGGTCCGACCGGCCCGACCTGCCCGGAGAACTCGACGCGATCCTGGCGAAGGCCCTCGCGAAGACTCCCGAGGAGCGCTACGACAGCTGCCTCGCCTTTGTCGCCGCCCTCCGCGCAGCGGGCCTGCAGCGGCCGCACGGCGCCACACCGGTCGCGGCGGTGCGGGAACCGACCCGGCTGGTCCCCGTCCTCAGGCCCGACGAGACGGAACCTCCGGCCCCGCCCGCCTGGGCAGCCCCCGTCTATGCCACCGCCCCGGCCCCGCCGAAGACCCCGCCGAACGCGCCCTGACACCGGCCCTCCCCGACTACAGCCCACGCCCCGCCCGGCGGGCACCGTGTCGGAACCGGTCACCGGCCAACCCGCCCAGCAGCCCGGCCAGGGCGCCCCAGAGCGCGCCGAGCAGCACCCCTCTGAGCAGGTCCGCGTGCAGGAACACCGACCCGGCGACAGCCCCGCTCCCGCCACCGGCCGCTCCGCCGGTCCCCCCGCCGAGCAGGCTGCCGAGGCCGTCCAGCCCGCCGCTGCCGCCGACGCCCAGCAGGCCGAGGCCGTACCCGGCGGAGATCCGGGTCAGCAGCCCCACCAGCAGCATCGTCAGGGCGAGCGCGACGCCGAAACGCAGGGCCCAGTGCCAGGGGGCCACCCGCCGTGGCGCACGCACGACCATCAGCACCGCGCCGGCCGCCAGCAGCACCGCGGCCAGCACCGGCAGCAGCCACACCCGGCCGTCGTAGCGGGCGAGGGTGCCCAGATCCAGCGTGACGTCCTTGGTCCCGACGGTCTGCAGGACCGAGGAGAGGGCCTTGGGCATCGGCAGGCCGATCCCGGCGTTCACATGCCCCTGCCAGGCCCCGCCGAGGCCGATGCCGAAGGCGAGCCAGACCAGGTTCGGCAGGGCGAGGGCGACCACCGCGAAGGTGTCCCCGGCCTGCCTCCGCGCCACCGCGGCCATCACCCCGGCAACCAGGCCGAGCGCCACATACGCCAGCAGCACCAGCAGGACCGCCGAGGCCGTGGGCCGCACCGCCGCCTGGAAGCGCAGCAGCGCGGCCGGCAGTGGCGCCGCCCGGGAGACCGCGAAGGCCAGCGCGAGCACCACCAGCAGCCAGAGCAGGCCGAAGCCGACCGTGGCGGCCAGCCCGGTACGGAATCCCACGGTCGGGGCCACTCCCAGCGCGCCACCGATCTGGTCGGTCACCCCGCTGCCGGTGGGCAGCGTGAAACTGTGCCGGGCCAACCGGGTGAGCAGCAGCAGCGCCAGCACCCACAGCACCGCCACCCGCGCCGCACGACCGAGCAGCTCAGCGGTGGTGACGACGGCCCGCAGACGCAGCGGCCGGAGGAAGCACCCGGCCGCCACCAGCGCCCCGACCAGGCTCACCGACAGCGGCAGTACCGCGATCCCCGCGTTCGCCTGGACCAGGAAGCCCGCGCCCCCGTCGAGGGTCACCGGCACGCCGAGGGCCATCAGCACCGTCGCCGCCACGACCGGCAGGAACGCGCCACCGGGCAGAGAGGTCGCGTGCGCCAGCCACAGTCCGAGCGCCGAGACCGCCGCCATCGCCGCGAGCGCGCAGAGTACGGCCCCGGCAGCGGACGCCCAGCCACCGAGGCCGAGCCGCTGGGACCGCGTCGGCCGGGGCCCTGTTGAAAGGTCGCTCGCTTGCACGCCGACTCCTCCCGAAGGTCGCACCGGGCCATTCCAGCTTCGGACAAGGTGCGCGACTCGGCGAGCCGGATACGCGAACCGGATCCGCGCAGAGCCCCGGCCGGCCGCTGCGGTTGCGGGGACACCTGGTCGAGGGAGAACAATGGGAGTTGCGGGGTGTGTACGGACCGTCCGTGCCGCCTGGAGGGGTGACACCCGGGGCCGCTCTGCTGGGCGGTGTCGGCCGTCCATGCCTGGGAGGCAAGGCTCGTGAGTACCCAACCGCCCGCCGACACGCCCGCCGAACCGCCGGTCGACCCGCCCGCAGGGCCGCCCGCAGGACCGCCGTCGGGGCCGGTCTCCGGACCTTCGTCGAGCCCGCCCCCGTCGGGCCAGATCCCGGGCCCGCCCTCGGCGGGCCGATCCCGCCCGGAGCCGCCCCCGGTGTCGCCGCAGGCCCCGCCCGCGGTTCCGGGCGGGCTTCCGGGCGGGGTTCCGGGAGCGGTTCCGGGTGCCGAACCGCCGACCCAGATCTCCGGGACGCCGCCCGCCCCGCCGCCGCCCGACCGCCGGTTGAGCGCGGCCTCCGCCTCGGGCCGTCCGCACCGCCCCTGGTGGCGCCGACCGCTCGCGCTCGCGGGCGTGGTCGGGGTGGCCGCGATCGCCGTCGTCCTGGCACTGGTGCTGAACGGCCGGACGTCGAAGTCCGCCAACACCAGCGCCCAGGCCCTCGCCCTGCAACCGGTGAACGACGCGGGACCGGCCCCCTTCACCCCGTCCGTCGCCAAGGCCGCCGCCACCCCGACGCCGACCCCCACCGCCTCGACCGCCGGCAGCGGGGCTCCGGGCACCACCACCGGCGGCGGCACCACCACCGTGCAGGGCTCGGCCACCGGTCTGTACGGCGGCTCCGAGCGGCTCTCCAGCTGCGACGTCGCCCAGCTGTCGGCCTTTCTCACCTCGCACCCGGACAAGGGGAAGGCCTGGGCCGCCGTCGAGGGCATCCCGCAGAACTCCATCCCGACCTATCTGAAGTCGCTCACGCCGGTGGTGCTGCGGGTCGACACCCGGGTCACCAACCACGGGTTCAGCAACGGTGCGGCGACCTCGTTCCAGTCCGTGCTGCAGAGCGGCACGGCCGTGCTGATCGACGGCCACGGACTGCCCCGGGCCCGCTGCGCCTGCGGAAACCCGCTGTCGCCTCCCGTGCAGTCGACGGCCCCGCAGACCTACACCGGCACCGCGTGGTCGTCCTTCCGGTCGAGCGACATCGTGGTGGTGGAGCCCTCGGTCACCCAGATCACCGTCGTCGTGCTCTACGACCCGCAGCACGGGACCTGGTTCAACCGACCGATCGGCAGCCACGGCAGTTCGGACCACAAGGTTCCCCCGCCGACGCCCACCTCCAGCAGTTCCAGTTCCAGCTCCGCCTCCACCTCCACCTCGCCGAGCACCTCGGCCAGCAGCTCCACCAGCGGTTCCGCCTCGCCGACCGGCACCACCGCCTCCCCGTCGACCGCGCCCTCGCACACCTCGACCACACCCACCCCGACGGTGTCCGCACCCACCACCGCGGCGACCCCGCCGTCCTCCCTCAGCGGGGCTCCGCTCAACTCGAGCTCCGCCACCGGCCCCTCCCTGCTGACTCTGGAGCCGCAGCAGGGCCTTTCCCCCTGACCCGGTTCCCCGACAGCTACCTGGCCAGGGGGAGATCAGGTGCGGGACTCGGTCGCGTTGCTCGCGTCGCCCTGGACGGCTGGCAGCGGCACGAGGGACCCCGGTACCGCCGAATCCCCGCAGACCCTGAAGTCCGCCGTCGACCGCCTCACCGTCGCCTGGGAGGAACACACCCGCCAACTCGCAGCGAGCATCGGCTGAACCCCAAAAGATCATTCGGATGGAGCATCCGCTGCCTGCGGATAGTGGATGAGCGGTGCGAACAGCACCTTTGTCGTGGGTACCCAGCCACTGTTCAGATCGTGTCCGATCTTTTCGGACAGCCGCTTGTCGCCGACCAGGATCGTGGGCCGTGTCGGCAGCCCGTGCAGCAGCAGCTGCAATTTCTCCAGGGAATCCCGGTACTTGGCGCCACTGATGTAGCTTGCGCCCATGTTCACATTGATCAGCAGCGGAAGGTTCGTCATCAGGCCATTGCTCCGCAGCAGGGACTGCGCCAGATAGGTGGTCTGCCAGTTGAGGCTGCCGGAGTCCAGGTAGAGGGTGATCACCGGCGCGGTCGACCTCGCCATGTCCCTGGTCATGAAGGTTCGGGCGCTGTCGGCGAGCGGGTTTCCCTGCCGCTCGGTCGACCAGGTGACCAGCGCGCTGAGCCGCCATGGTGCGGAGACCCTGCCGACCGAGGGGATGCCCCACTGGAAGCCGGCGAAGAGGCTCAGCGCCGCCGCGCCCACGCCGACCGCGAGCAGCGGTTCCTGCAGTCTGCGCGGCAGTGGTGCGGTTCGGCCCCGGGGGGCGAGCGGGCGTAGCAGTCCGCCGACGGATCCCAGGCAGATGAGGAAGATGACGAAGGCGGCGAAGGCCATTTTTTCGAAGTAGTAGGAGACGGTGCCGCTGCGGTGGATCTGCCAGGCCGCGAACAGCCCGAGCACCAGCACGGTGCCCACCGCGGTGGCCAGGATCAGGCGCAGCGTCGCAGTGGGCCGGTTCATCGAGAACAGCGGGGAGACGATCACCACGATGCCCAGGCCGACCACGGTCGCCCGGTCGAAGTGGATCATCACCCCGTTGGCGACGGATTGCTGGCCGATGTCGAAGGGGGAGAGCAGGCTCAGCACGCTGGGGAGCACGGCGACGGCGCCCGCCGCGGCCAGCGAGAGTAGTAGCGCCATCCGGTGTCGGCGTTGGCGGCGGTGGAGCACCAGTAGTCCGGCTGCGATCGGTAGGGCCACGAAGACCATGTAGATGTTGTAGCTGTAGCCGACGGTGATCAGTCCGGCTGCGGCCACCAGTGCGTATTCGACCTGGCCCATCGCCGGGCGTAGTAGTAGTGCCGCGGAGACGGCGAGGAAGGCCAGTCCGACGATTTCGGAGTCGAAGCCCTGGCGGAGCAGTTCGGTCAGTGGTGCGGCCAGGACCAGGCAGGCGGCGACCGTGCAGACTGCCCCTGTTCGCCAGCCGGCCAGGCGTGGGCCGGCGACCCAGCGGGTGGCCCACACCACGCTGGCGCACAGGAGTACGAACGCCAGCAGGACGTAGGTGAAGTAGCGGGACAGGGACTGCGGGGTGCTCAGTGGGACGGTGCTGGAGCGGACGAAGACGTCGACCCAGGCGAACAGGAAGTGTGAGCCCTGCGGGTACTCCGCGGCGGTGTTGCCCAGGGTGGAGACCCGGCCGGCGCTCTGGTGCAGGAAGAGGTAGCCGCCGATGCGGCCGATCGACTCGAAGAGCGCGAAGTGGGAGAAGCGGTCCCCCACCATCATCATGCCGTTGCCGAGCCGGCCGGTGACGCCGCGGTGGACGAAGTGCCACACGACCAGGCCGGTACCCAGGATGACGCTGTCCGACCAGCGCAGCCGCAGCGGAAAGCGCGGCCTGCGGTTGCCGTACCAGCCGGCCAGGGCGATCACCGAGAGCAGCACCGCGCCCGCGGGCAACGGATCCAGCCGCCAGGGCCACACCGAGGCGATCAGCCCCAAGGCCATCAGCGCACCCGACAGCAGCAGCCCGGAGACCATCAGCCGGTCCACCAGCCCGCCCCCGACCCGCACCAGCGAGCCGATCGCCAGCAGCGCCACCACCAGGGTCAGCACCTGCAGGTGCAGCACCCCGAGAGCCAGCGGCAGCAGCCAGCACAGCACCAGAGAAGACACCAAAACCCTGGGACTGCGACCGCCGAGCCCTGAGCCCGAGGGTCGACGGAGGAGCGCCGGACTCCGCAGTGGGCCCTGGACCGGACCCTCGATCAGCGGCCGTACGGCCACGGCGAACGTCCGACCCCCGTTGCGTTCCTGGCCCGTCACTTCCGCTCCCCGCATCCGAGGAATCCACGGCATTCGCCGTTGAATTCACACCCGTATTGTCTATTTCTTACAAAGCGAAGGGAGTGCCTCGGCGAGGCCCGTGCCTCGTGGTTTCGCCCCGCAGCAGGACAGGACGAGTATGCAGAGGCCGCATCCCCGGAGAGGAACTCGCACATGAATACCAGGGGTCGGCCGGAAGAAATCTGGGCGGCAAAAGAACTGGATGCGCCCCGATCCGCGTACAACCCGTACTGACGTCCAGTTAATCATTCCGCCGGGGATGCGCATCCGGACGCCGGGACATTAGCCCGAATGAATACGCGGTCCGTCCTGCGCGGATCGGGGAGGCGGTGGGCAACGGCGGCGGCCCCTCGCGGGGGCGCGAGGGGCCGATGTGCGCACTCGTCAGGTGCTGTGCTCCCGTCAGGCGCCGTGGTCCCGCCGGACCCGGGTGTTGAGGCGGCGGGGCCATCTTGCGCAGGTTCGCGTCAGCTGTCGACGAACTGGTGGTCGCTGACGATCAGTCCGTCCTGGTCGAGGATGATGAAGTCGAAACCGACGGACACCACCGTGTCGGAGGCGAGGTGCACCATGTGCCAGTTGAAGCGCACCGCGTCATGGTGGCCGTTGGCGTTCGACGCGGCGCGGAAGACGTGCCCGCCGGGCTTGACCCACCTCTCGTAGGCCGTGCCGATCCGCACCTCCAGCTCCTCGTGCCCGCGCACCTCCTGAGCGGGCGTCAGGTGTACGGCGTCCGCCGCGAACAGTTCGGCGATCGCCTTGCGGCGCAGTTCGGGGTCGGGCTCGTTCCACACCGCGATGTAGCGCTGGGCGAAGAGGTTCAGGTCGCTCATGGTGCACTTCTCTCTGCGTCGGTTCATGCTCCGGTTCAGGGGACTGTCCGGCGGCCGGAGCTGCTCGCCGTGCGGGGCTACCTGCCGTGCGGGACTACCTGCCGTCCGCGGTCTTCGGCAGGGCCTGGACCACCAGGGCGAGCAGCACGGTGATGCCCAGGACGAAGTACAGGCAGGCACGGAAGGCGTGCGGGTAGGACTCGGCTCCGCTGGTGCGGGCGAGGACGTTGTAGAAGACCAGCCCGATCAGCGACACCCCGAGGGCGTTGCCGACCTGCAGCCCGGTCGTCAGCACGCCCGCGGCGGAGCCGGCGTTCTGCGGGGAGACCCGGGACAGCACCGTGGAGGCGAGCGGGGCGACGGCGAGGCCCATGCCCGCCCCGTCCAGGAACAGACCTGGGATCAGCCAGCCGATGCTGCCGGTGCTGGCACTACTGCCGCTGCCGCCGCTGCTGGTCACCGCCCAGATCTCCAGGACCAGGGCGACCACGCGGATCACGCAGCCCAGGGCGATGGTCTGCCGGCCGACCTTGGCGGCGACCTTCCTGGCCGTCATCGAGGTGATGATGTAGCCGATCCCGAGGGCGCCGAAGACCAGGCCCGAGTTGAGCGGCTCCAGTCCGCGCCCCTCCTGGAGGTACAGCGCCAGCACCAGGAAGTAGGACGCCATGCCGGTCCAAAAGGTCAGCTGGGCGACCAGTCCCGCGGAGAACGCGCGCTCCCGGAAGAGGGTGAAGTCGACCGAGGGCGCCGCCCCCGAGGCCCGGACCCGGCCCTGCTGCCGAGCGAACAGCACGAACAGCGGAACCGCGGCGACCAGGCAGAGCCAGGTCCACAGCGGCCAGCCCTGCTGCCTGCCCTCGATCAGCGGAAGGCAGACCGCCACCAGGGCCACGGTCACCAGCACCATGCCGACGAGGTCCAGCTTGGGGCGGCCGGGGGCCTTCGACTCGGGGACGTACCTGAGCGCCAGCGCCGCGGCCGCCAGGCCGATCGGCAGGTTGATCAGGAAGCAGCCGCGCCACTCCAGGTGGAACGCATCGGTCTTGATCAGCACACCGCCGATCAGCTGTCCGAACACCGCGGCGAAGCCGGAGGTCGCGCCGTACCAGTTGATGGCCCGGGCCCGGGCCTCGCCGGTGTACACGGTGGCGAAGATCGCCAGTACCTGGGGCGCCATCACCGCCGCCGCCGCGCCCTGAACCAGCCGGAACGCCAGCAGCACGGTCGGGTTCGGGGCGAGCCCGCAGGCCGTCGAGGCGAGCGTGAACGCGGTCATGGCCAGGGCGAACATCCGGCGGCGACCGAAGAGGTCACCGAGCCTGCCGCCGGTGATCATGCCGACGCCGTACATCAGCGCGTAGCCGGCCACGATCATCTGGATCTGCGCCTGCGTGGCGTGCAGATCGGACTGCATGGAGGGGATCGCCACATTGACGATGAAGAAGTCCAGGCCGCTCAGGAAGACCCCGACCAGGACGATGGGCAGTGCCGCCCGATGCGGCGTGGGCGGCGACGACGACTGTGCCGTCCCGCCCGGGGACGTGGCGGAACTGGTGCTGGTGGTCATGAGGACAACTCCTGCTCGATCAGGCGGCGGTCCGCCTGTTGTCCGGAACGGCCGGGGACGCGAGGACGCGAGGACGCGAGGACGCGACACGGCCAATCTGGTGTCGAGGAGTAAGCGGGTCAATTACGTCCGAGGTAGTGCGCGCCTACCCGGGAGGCCGTTATTTCGGCCTGCGCACCGCTTCGGCGGTCTGCGCGTCGGCCGGGAAGAAGGACTCGATGACCAGTTCGGCGACCGTGATGTCGCGCGGCGTGCCGAAGGTCGCCAGCGTGCCGAAGAACGACAGTTCCAGGCCGTCGCGGCGCAGCTGCAGCGGAGTGCAGATGTCGCCGAGACCGGGGATGTCGACCTCGGGCTCCTCCTGGTCGCAGGGGTACTCCAGCAGTTCCTGGTACAGCGGCAGCAGCCGCCCGTCGAGCGCCGTACGCCGACGCAGCCGGTTCAGCAGCTTGGCCCGCCACACGCCGAGGTTGACCACCCCCGGCGCCATGCCCTTGGGGTGCAGCACCAGCCGCAGCGCGTTCACCGGCGGCTCCAGGAGTTCGGCCGCGACCCCTTCGGTGAACAGGGCGAATCCGGCGTTCGAGTCGACCAGGTTCCAGTCCCCGTCGACCACCAGCGCCGGGTACGGATCGTGCCCCCGCAGCACCTGGCCGATCGCATCAAGGACCGGGCCCATGACCGGGGCGGCCAGCGGCGTCTCGGCGAAGACCGGGGCGTAACCGGCGGCCAGCAGCAGCGGGTTGCGCTCCCGCATCGGCACGTCCAGCTGGTCGGCGAGGCGCAGCACCATGGCCCGGCTGGGCCTGGCCCGGCCGGTCTCCATGAAGCTGACATGCCGGGCCGACACCCCCGCCTGCAGCGCCAGTTCCAGCTGACTGAGCCGGCGTTGCTCCCGCCACTGCCGCAGCATCGGTCCCACCTGGGGCTGTGCACGCTGCTCCGACACGGTCATCCGCGACTCACTCCCTCGCCCAACAGCCGCTCCACGATGGACGGATGGCGGCTCCGCCGACCGCGCTGACCGGCCGGACACGCCGTCACCAGCATGTCACGGACATGCGCAGACCTGCTGACCGCGTTGCGGCTCGGCCAGCGCTTGGTCACCGAGGTTCCGACCCTCCACCCCGATCGCCGAGCGTTCGTCGACATCACACCAGTCACCGCGCCAGCCGAACCGGAAGTGACGACCACCCTCGAAGCATGGCAGCTGCGTCCCGAGCAGTTCCGCTACCCCTGGCAAACCGACGACCCGAGACAACCAGCGCGGCGGGTGCCCCGAGCCGTTACCCGACTGCACCCGCACGTTCAGCGGCCCAACTGGTGGCATCGCTTCTTCGGCTACTTCTTACCAAGCCTGACAAGCAAACACCGGTATTCGTGGGGGTTCCTGGCTACCCTGACACCCCACGGGCACCGCGTGCCCCAAGGAATTTCGCTCACCGCCGCAGCACCAACCCACCGCACCCGGAGTACCTCAACCATGTCCACGTCCTCCCCGCGCCACGCCCGCCCCCCGCACCCCACTCCTGCGCAGCACCACCGCCGCTGCCTCGTTGACCGCGGTCGGTGTCGGTGCCGGGGTGCTCGGTGCCAGTGCCGCGCAGGCCGCGACCCCCGCCGGGACCACGCCGGTGTCCAGTTACACCGTCAAGAGCGGGGACTCGCTGTCCGGGATCGCGGCCAAGGAGCACGTACCGGGCGGGTACACCGCCCTGGCGAAGGACAACAAGATCAAGCCCCCGTACGTGATCCACCCCGGCGAGAAGCTCGCGCTGCCCAAGGGCTCCTACGTCACCACCGCCCCCAAGCTGCCGTTCCCGGTCGCGGTCACCCTCGGCTCCGCCACCCAGGTCATCACCGTCAAAGCCACCGGCAGCACCGCCACCGTCACCGCCTGGCAGAAGAGCGGCAACACCTGGACCGCGAAGTACACCACCACCGCCGCCCGGATCGGCTCGGCCGGCATCATCGCCGGCACCACCCGCAAGCAGGGCACCGACACCACCCCCACCGGCACTTACACCATCACCCAGGGCTTCGGCGTCGGCGCCAACCCCGGCACCACCATGCCCTACCACCAGGTCACCAGCACCGACTGGTGGGTCGAGGACCCCACCTCCGCCTACTACAACCAGATGCGCACCTCCACCCAGGGCGGCTTCCACCTCACCGAAGCCGGCGACGACGGCAGCGAGCACCTGATCGAGTACCCCACCCAGTACAACAACGCCCTGGTCATCAACTACAACATGAACCCCGCCGTCAAAGGCCGCGGCGCCGGGATCTTCCTCCACGACCTCGGCCCCCAAGCCGGACCCACCGCCGGCTGCGTCGCCCTACCCGCCGCCGTCATGACCCAGATCATCAAATGGATCAACCCCACCAACCACCCCGTCATCGCCATCGGCTGACCGCCGCGGGGCGTGGTCAGGCGGTTCTGAGGGCTTCGGTGGGGCCATCCGCGCTGCTCGTAGGGCCGGCAGCAGGCCGGCGATCGCGCCGATCAGGAGGGAGGCGCCCAGGCCTCCTCCCCAGCCCAGGACCGGGACGACCACGCGGCGAACTTCACCAGGTCGGCGGGGGTCGACCCACCGGGGCCGTTCAACTGGCCGCCCTGAGCGGGCGGCAGATAGGCCTTGCAAGCGGCGTCGGCCTTCTTGAAGGGCACCGAATCCGGTCTCTTCAGCTGGGGCTCCTTTCTACGGGGGCAGGGGTTTCATCGCGGTTTCACCCGGGCGGGACTGTAATCCGGCACGGGCCGGGCTCAGTTGGCCTTTCGGGCGGTTCGGAGGTCTCGCAGGAACAGGGCGCCTGCGCAGACGACGACCCACGCCACCAGGATGGTGACGCCGCTTGCCAGGCCGTCGTGCCGGAAGTAGGCCACGCCCTGGATGGCCCGTACACCGACGCCGACCGGCAGGATCGCGTGCAGGGGGTGCAGCCAGCCCGGTAGGTAGTCGGCCGGCAGGATGCCGCCGCTGCTGCTGTTGCCGAGGATCAGCAGCACGATCGCGCTGAGGCTGATCCCGGCCGGTCCGAACAGGCGCAGCATCAGCATGGTGGCTGCCCCGGCGGCCATCGCCATCAGGCCGACCACGGCCGCGATCGCGACGAACGGCCCTGGCAGTGCGCTGAAAGCGTGACCGGCGACCAGGGCGACCATGGTCCCGCTCAGCGCCCCGAAGACCAGCAGGCTGAGCATCCGCAGCCGGAACTCCAGCCGGGGTGCGAGCTGGTAGGTGGTCGATCCGAACATGAAGCCGGCCAGGATCACCCCGAACGCGGCATAGAACACCGACAGCCCGCGGGTGTCGCCGCTGGAGGACGGCACCGCGTCCACGGTGGTGAGCGGGTGGCCGGCGGCCTTGGCGATCTCGCCGAACGCCCCGGTCACGGAGGCGGTCACGCCCGTGCCGTTGGCGCCCGCGTAGAGCAGTTGCGCACTGTTGGTCGCGGTGGCCGCACTGTTGGTCGCGGTGGCGACATAGGCGGCGTACACGGTGCGGTGCTCGAGTGCGTCCCGGGCCTGGGCGGCGTCGGGGTAGGCCCGGACGTCGAAGCCGCCGGGCTGGGCCGCGTTCAGCTCCGACCTGACCTCGCCGAGGGTCTGCGAGGTGCCGACCACGGCCACCGGCAGCTTGTGCGGCTGGGGTGCGTGGAACGCGGCGAGGTAGACGCTGACGAATATCGAGCCGATGACCAGCACGACCAGCGCCGGCAGCAGCACCCCCTTCGCCCCGGCGGCAGCAGTGCTGCGGGGCGGGGCGGCGTCGACGGCGTGCGGGTGGGGACGGGTGCGGGCGTGATGGTGGTGGGTTTCAGCCTGGGGCTCGACACGGGGTTCCGACTCGACGGGGGGCGTAGAGGACACGCGGAAGACCTCTCCAGGTAATATAAGGTTCCTGACAACCTAGCACGGTGTTATCAGGAGCCTTACATGTGCCGGGGGCCCAGGAGAGGTTCCGCGAGAGGTTCCCCGAGAGGTACGGAGAGAGAGGTTCTGCTGGTGATCAACGATCCGTCCACCCGCCCCGGCTACCTGGCCTGGCAGTTCGGGCAGGCCGCGTCCCAGCGCCTGGAGAAGGCCCTGCGCCCGCTCGATCTCAATCTGGCCCAGCTGCGCTGCCTCACCCAGGTGGGCCTGTTTCCCGGCATCTCCAGCGCCGAGGTCGCCCGGCGGGCGGGGCTGACCGCCCAGTCCATGGGCGCGGCCGTCACCGGGCTCATCAACCGGGACCTGGTCACCCGCAGCCCGCACCCGTCCAACCGGCGCATCCTGGAGCTACGGCTCAGCGAGGCGGGCCTGGACCTGGCCGACCAGGCCCAGGAGCTGGTCGAGGAGGTGCAGGAGAGGATGTTCGCGGTCCTGTCCGCCGAGGAACAGGCCACTGTGCAGGCCCTGCTCCAACGCCTGGTCCAGCACAACTTCCCCGAGGCCCTGCACGTCTTCGGCCCCGACGACAAGTGATCCGATCCGCGGCACTCCGTGGACGGTGCGCCGGAGGCGGGCTTGCCGGAAGCGCGGCACATCGCTACCAAGGAGGGGGCTCTGGTCGGCCAGTAGCGGGGGGCAAATATGACGGTACCGGACTTATCACCGCAGGCGGCGGACACCTCGACCGAGCAGGAGGCGGCGGAGGAGGAAGAAGAAGAAGACTACGGTCTCAGCTTCGGGTGGGACAGCGCCGACAAGCAGCTGGGCACCGCCTCGGTGGCGCGGATGTCGGCCCGGCTGCCGGGCCTGCTGCGGGAGACGTTCGCGCTGGGGTGGCGGGTGGACCGGCGGGCCGTGGTGGCGCTGCTGCTGTGCCAGGCCGCCGCCGGCACCGTACAGGCGTTCGGGCTGCTGGCCACCACCACGACCATCGGCGCGTTCATCGCCTCCGGCCAGATCGGCGCCCGGCTGCACGCGGCGCTGCCCTCACTGATCGTGCTGGCCGTGGCCGCGGTGGTGCGGGCGGTGCTGGGGGTGGCCGTGGTGGGCCTGTCGCGGCGGGTGGCCCCGCGGATCGGCGCCGAGGCCGAGCTGATGCTGCTGCAGGCCGTCTCCGGCACGGAACTGGTGGCCTACGAGCACGCCGGCTTCAACGACCGCGTCGACGCCGCCGAGCGCGGGGCCAACGGCGCACCCGACCTGGTCTCCGGCTCGCAGGACCTGCTGGCCGCCGCCGCGTCGCTGATCGCCGCATCGTTCGTGATCACCGTGCTGCATCCGGTCCTGCTCCCCCTGCTCGCGCTGGGGGTCGTGCCGCGCTGGGCCTCCGCGGTCCGCTCCCAGCGGCTGGAGTACACCTCCTACCAGGAGACCACCTCGGACCGGCGGATGATGGGCGTGCTGCGCTGGCACCTGATCGACAAGTACCCGGCCGACCAGGTCCGCGCCGGCACCATGGCCCCCTACCTGCTGAGCCGCTACCAGCACCACGCGGCCCGGGTGCGCGCCAGCGAGCAGCGGGCGGCGTGGCGCACCGCGAAGGTGGCGCTGGTGGGATCGGCCGTCGCCGGGGCGGCCTCGTTCCTGGTATGGGCCGGTCTGGTGTACCTGCTGGTGAGCGGCCGGATGTCGGTGGCCCACGCCGGGGCGGCGGTGGTGTCGCTGCAGGTGGTCAGCAACGCGCTGTGGGGCATGGTCGCGGCCGCGACCCGGCTCTTTCGCACCTCCCTCTACCTCTCGGACTGGCGGGCGTTCCTCACCGAGGCCGGCGGTCACAGCCTGCGGCGCGGCAGCGGGGTGCCGGCGGCGCCCGAGGTGGTGCGGGCCGAGCGGGTCAGCTACACCTACCCCGGCGCGGAGCGGCCGTCGCTGCGGGCGGTGGACTTCCGGGTGCGGCGGGGGGAGTTGGTGGCGCTGGTCGGGGAGAACGGCTCGGGCAAGACGACCCTGGCCAAGCTGCTGTCCGGGCTCCTGGTCGCCGAGAGCGGCCAGGTCACCTGGGACGGCCGCGATGTGACCGAACTGGACCCGCACGCGCTGTGGCGCAACCTCTCGTACGTACCGCAGCAGTACGCGAGGTTCCCCTTCACGGTGGAGGGCAACATCACCCTCGGCCAGCCGTACGAGGAGGGCGACGAGGCGGTCATGGCCGCGGCGAAGGCGGCCGGGGCGGACAGCGTGGTCACCAAGCTGCCCAAGGGGCTGCGGACGATGCTCGCCCGAGCCTTCTGGGGCGGCCAGGACCTGTCCGGGGGCGAATGGCAGCGCTTGGCGATCAGCAGGGCGTTCTACCGGAGGGGGTCGCTGCTGGTGATGGACGAGCCGACCAGTGCGCTGGACGCGCGCGGGGAGCACGCGGTGGTGTCCGCACTGCGGGAACTGGCCCGCGAGCGGGCCGTGGTACTGGTGACCCACCGGCTGTCGAACCTGGTGCTGGCGGACCGGATCGTGGTGCTGAAGGACGGCGAGATCCACGAGGAGGGCGACCTGACCTCACTGCTCAACGCCGGCGGCCTGCTGGCGGAGCTGTGGCAACTCCAACAGCACGCCGACAAGGCCCTCCTCCCCGACCAGCGCGAGCCACAGCCGTGACCGCATTTATCCTGTGACGATCACCGAGTAGGTCGGCGTTGCTGGCGCCGGTCGGGAAGGGACGCCTGTGCCCGACGAAGTGAATGACGACGGCGCCACGCGGGACGGCTCCTCAGGCTTTGACCCTGCGGGCATGCTCGAGCAGATCGAGGCTGCGACCGCGCAGGTGCTTCGGACGGCAGCGCGGCTCACCGACGCCGAGGTGCGTGAACCGTCGCTGCTGCCGGGCTGGTCACGGGGGCATGTCCTGACGCACCTGGCCCGCAACGCCGATGGCGGGCGGCATCTGCTGACCTGGGCCAGGACCGGGGTGGAGACGCCGGAGTATCCGAGCCTGGCAGCCCGGGACGAACAGATCGAGACGGGTGCGGGTCGCGGCGTCGGCGCACTCGTGGCCGACCTGCGCGACAGCGCGGCTCAATTCGCCGCGGAGTACCGGCGGATGACACCCGTGACGTGGAGTCGGACAGTGCGCTGGACTCGGGGGCAGCAGCATCCTGCGGCACGGGCCGCCGATTCCCGGCTGTGCGAGGTGGTGATCCACCATGTCGATCTGGACGCCGGCTACACGCCCGCGCAGTGGCCGGACGACTTCGTCCACGGCATGCTGGGCCGGGTGGTCGCGTCGTTCAACGCACGCGCCGATGCTCCTGCCATGAGGTTGCATGCCACTGACACCGACACCGACTCCTGGTACGACATCGGCAACGTGCGGTCGGCAGCAGTGATCCACGGCCCGAGAAGCTCACTTCTGGCCTGGCTGATGGGACGCCGTTCCCCAGGTGCTGACCTGATCGTGCAGGACGGTGCGGCACTGCCCCAGCCACCCTTCCTCTATTGACCGTCACCAATCTCTGAGCCCTCCTCTTCGTGCCAGAACCGCACACCCGACCAGTCCGGGTGTCCCTTCGCCTCCAGGAAGGCGTTGGGGGCGGTGTCCAGGTTCACCACCCTGCCGGGCTCGACGGTGCTGTGCTGTATCAATTCGGCGATGCGCGTGGCGATGCCGTTGACGACCCGCCGGTAGTCGCGACTGTTGCGGCCGTCGCGTCTACTCAGCGCGAGCAGGCCGTCCCGGACGTAGGAGGTCGGCAGATTCTGATTGGTGTACTGCAGTCGCTGGACGACTGGATGCATCCTCTCCGGCGGGACAGGTACCCAAATGACCGGTACCACCGCATGCGCGTCCTGCGGCACGGGCGGGCGGGTCACCACCCGGCGCTGGGTGAAGACCGACCACTCCTTGCCACACCACTCACTGTCGAAGAACGGCGTGGACACCAGCGGTACCAGGGAACGACAGTGGGCCAGATCGTAGGCCAACCGGCGCTGCCAGTCAGTGCCGAGGGGCATCTCCTGGTCGAAGCCGAGGGCTCTGCCCTGTTGGATCCTCGGGGCGAGGTAACCGAGCTCCTCGAAGAGGTCGTCGTGGAACTTCCGGATGGGCCCGGTATCGGCTCCCGCCCCGCGCACGGGGCGCGCATAGCTGAGCATGAAAGCCGGGGCCGGCAAGGGACTTGACCGACCTGCCTCCGGGGCCGCGCGTAGCGGTGACGACACCGGCTCCGCGACGGAGCCGGCGAGAGGGAGGGATTCGAGCCGGGGTTCCTGGCCGAGATGTCCGCCGATGAGGGTGGTGAATGTCGGATCGCTGACCAGTTCACTGATCGCGACCACCGGAAGCGAATCATCCCGTTCTGTTCTGGTCACGATGCCGATCAGGTGTTCCTGGAAGAAGACAGGCGCCCCAGAGAGTCCCGGCCAACGAGAGCCTCCAGGCGAGCCTGGCTCTGGCGATTGGCTTTGAACGTCGAACTCGAATCGTCCGCGGGTGCCCCGGGCGGTCAGGTTGCCTGTCAGATGCATCCCTTCGGGCGAGAGGAACGGAAAGCCGATGAGTTCGCATGGGCCGAGGGGTTGGGACCCCGTCCCCCGCCCCAAAGGGGTGGCGTGGCCAGGCCTGGGATGTCTGCTTCAGTCCTCAGAAGGGCAGCGTCGCGGGTGGGGTCGGTCCACAGGAGATGGGAGTCGATCCAGCCGCCTGCGGCCCCACCACCTCGTGCGCTGCGGATCCTTGCGGTGAAAAACCCGTCCGCCGAAATGGACTGGGGTGCAGCGGTGAGGATCAGGCGGGGGCCCAGTGCCAGGCCGGTCCCCAGGTGCACGGTTCCACTGCTTGTGGAGGACATCGGATGGGTCTGCTCGACCTCTACGATCCCGCGGTCGCTGCCGGCGCTACCCTGCCCCAACTGGGCAACCACGGCACCCAGGGCGACCGAAAGCAGCTCTGCGGCTCGGGTATCGGCCGAGTCCTGCACCAGGGACAGGGGCGGATCGATGCGGTGGGCCAGCGCAGGGGGCAGGCCCAGGGAGTTGGCGAAGTAGTCGCGTGCCCGGCGGAAGAGCGCGGTTCGTGTGGAGGAGTTGGTGGCCAGGGGTCTCAGGAGAGTGGTCCGGAAGGGAACGCCGAGCCCGCCGAGCCAGTGGTTGAATTCCTGCCACCAGGGCCCAGACTGACGTGCCATCAGCAGAACTCGGGCCGGACGGTCGTGCCCTTGGCGCAGGAACGGTTCGAGGAATGCCTGCAGAGTGGAGGTCGGCCATCGCTCGGCGTCGTCCACCACGAGCAGGGCGCGCTCTCTGACATCGATGAACTGTGCTGAAGCTTCGGTCAACTGACGTACGGTCCAACCGATCTGTCGGCTCAGTTCGACGAATTCGGCAGCCAGCCGGGTCTTGCCCTCTCCAGCAGCCCCGTACACCAGCTGGACAGAGACGCCGCTTCTTGACGGATCGTCACGCCATTCAGTCAGGTCGGCGAGTTCGGCCGTGCGGCCGATGAAGGGCAGTCCATGCTCGATCTCGGGGCCAGATCCCGCGTAACCCGGAAGGGCAGAGGAACGGGTGGCGCCGCCGGCCGGCGTGACCGGCTCCGGCAGCCCTGGTATCGGCCGCACAGATGCTTCCGGACCCGCGTCGTCGCGTCCGCCGGGCCTGTCAGAAACACCAGGCCTGTCAGAAACGCCGGGGATGCCGAGGAGTCGCCGGGTGGCGGAGGCGGCGAGTGCGAAGGGGCGGATCTGGGCCGGGAGTTCGGTGACGGCTCGGTCGTCGTGCAGAACGGCGGCCATGCCGTGGGGCGCATAGGGGTCGAGAGCAAGGTGACGGCTGAGGGCTCGCAGCGTCTGCCAGGCGTCGTACGTGGTCAGGTAGCTCCGCAGTCGGTCGCGCGCGGCGGCATGGAACGCCATCACCGGATCCTGCCCGGGGGCACGGGTGACGACCAGCAGCCCGCTGGTGAGCAGCTCCGCGAGGTCGGTGAGCTGGGCCTCGGGGACGGCCTGGTCGCGCAGCACATGGAGCAGCGGCAGGGTGATCTCGGGCAGGTCGGAGCACAGCACCGCCAGCCGCGCGGCCGGACCGGAGGCGGTCCGGAGGAAGGCGTCGGCGAGGACCGCGGCGTCGTCGACGGTGGTCGGACCGCCGGCGCGGGCGGGGACCGCGCCGGGGAGCCGCCCGGTGGCGGGGATCAGGACGGCGTCGCAGCCGTTCGGGTCCGCGCGCATCAGGGCCCGGGCCCAGGTGCTCAGGGAATGGGGGGTGAACGAGACGACCGGCAGCGCCTGCCACGGGCGGCGCGGGTCCACACCCCCTGCCGGGAGCCGGTGTCGCGCGGGAGGGCGGTGGCGCAGCACGCTGTTGCGTACGCCGGCCTGGGGAGCGGTGGTGCGCACGGCCGGCAGGTCGAGGGCGGAACGGCGCCACAGCCGCTGCGGCAGCGGGTTGATGAGGGCCACCGGAACCTGCCGGCCCCAGTCCGTCAGCATCTGCCACGGCCCCGGTTGCTGCCAGCCGCGGGCGGCGCAGTCGGAGACCACCAGGATCAGCCGGCGCCCGTGCGCACCGCTGCCGTGGTGGGGGGCGCGGTCGTCGGGCACCACGCTCCCCTGGTGGTCGAGGATCCGCGGCCGGCCGTCCGGCCACTCCAGGCGCCAGGTGTGCACGGCGCGGAAGGCTCCCAGGCCGCTGAGCAGGCCGGTCAGGGCGCGCGCGGTCTCCTCCCAGACGCTCATCGACAGCGACCCGTCCACCACCACGACGGTTTCGAACCAGGGCTCCGGAGCCGGGGAGAACAGCGGCACCAGCGGGCCGCCCCGGGCGTAGTGGTCCACGGTGGCGTCGATGTCCAGGCGGGTCCGGCTGCCGCGGCGCCACGCCCGCCGGAACGGCTGCAGTGCCCGGCCGAGGGCCAGGGCGTCAGGCAGTGGATCGCCGCGTCCCAGGGACAGCGCCGTGCCACGCACCCGGTTGGCGCCCTCCGGACCGCGGATGAAGACCGAGGCGCCGTCCGTACCGTCGGAGTTGCGAACCCCGTCCCCGGCCCGCTGCTCCGCAGAAGCCGTGCCTTCACGTCCGTCGTCCGCCTGGCCGGGGGCCGGGTGCCGGCCGTCCGCGTCGTCGGTCGTGGTGCGGGCGGCCGCCAGCCACAGGGCGTCGGCGAGGGTACGCGGGTCGGTACCGCTCGGCAGCACCTTGCTCAGCGCGGTCAGCAGCCGGTGCAACGAGTCAGGCACGGACGAGTCGGACACAGGAGAGTCAGGCGCGGACGAGTCAGGCACGGGAGAGCTCGCGCAGGAGCAGTTCGTGGAGGTCGGTGTACTGCTCTCCTTCGGGCGCCTGGTCGCCGGTGAGCAGAGCCACCGCGTTGAGGAGCTGGTCGACGGCGAGGTGGTCGCCATGGGCCACCAGGTCGAAGAACTCATCGATCAGTGTCTGGGCCTGCTCCCCCGGAGTGCGGTCGAAATGCGCCTCGACGATGTCCCGCAGCAGTTCCTTGGTGAGCGCGGGCATCCGGAAGCGGATGCACCGGCGCAGAAAGGCCGGGGGGAAGTCCCGCTCGCCGTTGCTGGTCAGGACGATGAAGGGGAACTGCGTGCACTGGATCCGACCGTGCTCGACCAGGTGCTCGCTCCGGCTGTCCCACTCCCGGATCCTGACCTTGGGACGCCGGTAGCGGACCAGCTCGGGAATCTCGAACTCGCCGCGCTCCAGGGCCTCCAGCAGGTCGCTGGGCAGGTCCAGGTCGCTCTTGTCCACCTCGTCGATGAGCAGCGCCCGGGGCCGGTCCGACGGCAGCAGGGCGGTGCCCAGCGGGCCGAGTTGCAGGAACGGGGCGATGTCGTCACGGCTGTGGTTGCGGTTCGAGCGCCCGCCGGGACGGCGGCCGGTCGCCGCGGCCTGCAGGTTCTGGGCATGGATGCGGCCCAGCGCGTCGTACCGGTACAGGGCCTCGGTGAGGGTGCTGTGGGAGGTGATGTGCCAGCGCAGCACCGAGCCCAGATCGAGCTCGTGGGCCACCTGCTCGATCACGGTGGACTTCCCCGACCCGGCCGGTCCGGTGACCAGGAGCGGGCGGCGCAGATACAGAGCGGCGTTGACCGCGTCGACCAGGCCCCGCGGTGGCTGGTACTGCCGGTGCTGCGGGGCACGGGGGAAGGTCCGCCACGGCGGTGGTTCGGCCAACGGGATCCGCCGCTGCTCGCCGTCGCCACGGTAGTACGGATTCCAGGTCACAGGTCCTCCTCGGGGGCTGTTACCACACGGTTCTCGAACGGGCGGCAGAACTCCAGCCAGGCCTCGTCGTGCCACACGGCGCGGATGTCGCCGAGCCCGGTCGGGTAGCCGGCGCCCTCCACCCAGCGGTCGCTGTAGGCGGTGGCGAAACCGTCGGGCAGCTCGTTCCAGTGCTGGCGCACCAGGGCCTGGAGCCGGCCGTCCAGGGGGAGGGCGTCGGCGCGCGGCCACAGGATGATCGGCATGTACGGGAGCAGCAGTTCCAGCAGCTCCTGCAGGTCCTCGGGGTGGTGGTCGACGCCGAGCGCCGCCGCGTACCGGCCGGCCATGAGGCTGCGTTCCAGGGCCGGCCGGTCCCGCAGGGTGGCCGCGGTGACCCAGTCCACCCGTACCGTGCCGCAGGCGCCCATGACCCGGAGCGCTTCGCGGGCGGCGTCATTGATCTCGGCGTTGCCGGGATCCAGCCGTCCGCTCCAGCGGGCGACGACGGTGCGCCGGTTCCCGAGGATGAAGTCGCGGCTCACCTTGGCCTCCTCGGGCTGCCACTGCGCCAGCAGATGGGCGGGCGCGGCCACGTCCACGTTCCGCAGCAGATCCGGAGCCGGGAGTTGACTCCGGGCCCAGGTCAGGGCCTTTCCGATGGCCTTCTCCGCACCCTTGCGGTCCGCGGGTTCACAGCGGAACTGCTTTTGCAGGGGCAGCGCCGAGCCGCCGCGCACCAGCCAGGCGTCCACCTCCTCGGGCCAGCCGGTCCAGGCGGCGGCCAGGCTGATCACCAGGCGCAGACTCCGCTGCTGCTGCCGCTGGGTGAACTCGGCCAGGGCGTCGTTGAATTCGGTGGTCAGCTGCAGTCGGCGGACCCACTCCCGCAGCCGGGCGTCCTGCCGGTCGAGCCCGGCCGTGTGGACGAGGGCGGCCACCAGCCGGGCCAGACCGCGCCAGGGCGAGGCGGTGTCCACGACCAGCGGGTCGCCCAGGGTGGCGTGCTCCAGCAGGTTCCGCAGCAGTGCCGCGCCCTCCGCCTCGATCGGGAAGTCGGCCAACCGCCCTGCGCTGCGCAGCAGTTCGCTGGTCAGGACGTCAGCCAGCAGGCCGTTGAGCACCTCAGTGGTGCGGGCGCACTCCAGCAGCGCGGTCACCACGTCGTCCACCCGGCCGCGCCAGTGCGGGTCGCTCTCCTCCCCCACCTGGCCGGTTCGGGCGAACTCCTGGAGTTCGACCAGCGCCGCGTGGGTCCAGCGCTCGGGCAGTTGGTCCTTTCCCCGCCACATCTCCACGGCCTGCCGCAGTGAATCCCGACCCAGCCGTCCCACCGCCTCGTTGCGGTTCCCGCCGATGTGGCGCGGGTTGCGGGCCAGCCACATGCCTTCCAGGGCGTACGGATCGTTGTCGTACTCGGCCCGGCCGACCACCTGGCCCTTGACCCTGGCGCGCAGGGAGTCGGTGAGCAGCTGGCCGACGTACAGCAGCGAGCCGGCTTCGGGGAGTCCCTGCCGCAGGATCTCGACGAGGGCGAAGGTCAGCGACATGTCGCGGGCCGGCTGATCGGCGGCGGCGGTCAGCACGCTCAGTCTGGTGCGGCCTCCGCGGATTCCGCCCGCGAGCCGGCCGCCGTCCGGTACCGCGCCTGCCGCACGGCAGGTGTCGACCAGGGCTATCACCCCTTCCAGGCCGGGCTCGTCGGCTGCCTCGGACAGCAACTGCCCGACATTGACCGCCGACATGGTGCTCTGATCGGTGGAATCGCGAACCATGAAGTACAGCTCGGTCTGCTGCGGTGTGGTGAACCCGTGGCCCAGGAACGCGACCACCAGGACGGCGTTGTCCGCCCTGGCCTGCCGTACCGCCTCCTTCACGGCCTTGCGGACGTCCTCGGGCTCCAGCTCCGAACTCACCAGCAGGGACGGGTGTTCACCTTCCCGGGCCAGGCACTGGCCCAGCGCCGGGCTGGTCAGTACGGCGTGCAGCGCTTCCGCCGCCCGCTCCAACTTTGCCAACGGACCCGCCTCCTGGCACTGGGCGGCCAGCACCAGGACATGCCGCGCCGGTCCACTCCTCACGTGCGCAGCGCCTCGACGACGGGGCCGGCCACATCCGACTGCCGCAGGTACTTGGTCGCGGTGTGCACCCACACCCCGTCGGAGTCCACCCGCTCCGTCACCGGTGCCACCCCGGACGCATTGGCCGACATCCACTTGTGCACCCGCGGGCGCGCGACGACGAGGTCGTCCCGGTCCCAGAAGTTCAGCCACCGCTGGACCGACTCCGGGGTGCACGGCGGTTTCGGTCGCACCCGCGGCAGCACCGCCGTGCCGGTCGCCAGCGGCGATCCCAGGGTCACCAGGAGCCGCACCGGGCCGTCATAGCCGTGCAGGGCCTCGAACGCCACCACTGTTCCGAGCGAATGCGCCACCACCACCAGGGGACGGCTAGGATCCACCGCCTCCAGCACCCGCGCCCGTATCCGCGCGTCCAGAGTCTGCCCGCTGTCGTCCACCCCGGCCCGGTCCAAATAGCGTCCCACCTGGGACAGTTGGCCGAGCAGGGACCGACTGCCGGCCCACTGGGCGGCCTGTCGGAGTCCGGGGATCTGCAGCACGGTGGTCAGGACATTGCCGAGGACCCGGAGCGGCTCCAGGGCCCCCTGCAACTCACCATCCGCACCGGGTAACTGGATCCGCGCGTCGTCGAGGACGAGCAGGGTGCGCCGGTCTCCCCGTTCCTCGGCCTGGCGGCCGAGTTCATCGATCGCCTCCCGTACCAGCGCGTCCAGAAACGCGACTTGTTCGTCCCCGAGGTCCTCGGCGTCGGGGCCCTGGGCTCCCCGGGAGACGAACAGGTCGCTGTAGTCCGCGAATCGGATGTCCGCCAACCAGCCCTGGGTCAGGCCGGACACGGCATCGGCGTGTCCGGCCCGCCGTGCGCCGTCGGCCAGGGCCTCCACCCAGGCGCGGCACTCCTGCCGGGCATCCCGTACGCCGCCGATGCCGTGCACAAAAACCAGCTGAGACTTGTCCGCCCCGTTCATCCCGCCCCCTGTAGCGCCCCCTGCAACGCCCCGGCAACTCTAGCCCTGCGCGGAGAAACGGAACAGGACAATCCCGGAAATAGCGCTTAAGTGGGCCGAGTTGAGCGGCCCGGCGTCAGTAGGCCGGCGTCAGTAGGCCGGCGTCAGTGGGCCAGGGTCAGTGGGCCAGGGTCGGGGTCACCGCGCCTGCCTCGTCCGCGTCCGCTTCGCTGCCCGGGCCGACCGCGCCGTGGCCGCCCCGCTGCGGACGGGCGTTGACCAGCAGCGCCGCGGACAGTCCGGCCAGGGCGAGCAGACCGGCCGCGACCCAGTAGGCCTGAGTGAAGCCGTGGACCATGGCGCTCGACTTCAGCATCGCCGCGTCGGCCGCCGAATGGACGCCCGCCGCATGCGACTTGGCGTAGTCGGCGGTGGCGCTGTTGGCGATGGTGCTGAGCAGCGAGGTGCCGATGGCGCCGCCGACCTGCTGCGACGTGCTGACCATGGCCGAGGCGACCCCGGCGTCCTGGCCCTTCACGCCGAGCGTGGCCAGGTTCATGGCGGGCATGAACACCAGGCCCATGCCGAAACCGAGCATCAGCAGCGCGGGCAGCACATGCGTCGGGTAGGAGCCGGACGGCTTGATCTGGGTCAGGATGAGCATGGCGCCCGCCGCGATGAACGCGCCCGGGGCCATCAGGAACCGCGCGGGGACCTTCGGCAGCAGCCGGACCGCGACCTGGGTGGCGCCGAGCATCATCCCGACGACCATCGGCAGGAAGGCGAACCCGCTGGTCACCGGGCTGTAGCCGAGGACCACCTGGAGGTAGTAGGTGAGGAACAGGAATGCGCCGAACATGCCCACCACCGAGATGCCGATGGTGAGGTACGCGCCACCGCGGTTGCGGTCCAGCACCACCCGCAGCGGCAGCAGCGGAGCCTTGGTACGGGACTGCACCACCACGAAAGCCGCGAGCAGCAGCACGGCCGCGCCGATGAAGCCCAGCGTGGTGGTCGAGCTCCAGCCGTCCGACTCGGCCTTGTTGAAGCCGTAGACCAGGGACGCGAGGCCGGCGCCGGCCAGCACGATGCCGGGGATGTCCAGGCGGGTGGTCTGCCGGGCGCCCGGCGGCTCCTTGATCTCGAACACCGCGCCGGCCACGGCGATCGCGGCGATGATCACGTTGACGTAGAGGGTCCAGCGCCAGTTGGCGTACTCGGTGAGCAGGCCGCCGAGGATCAGGCCGATCGCCGCGCCACCACCGGAGATGGCACCGTAGATGCCGAAGGCCTTGGCCCGCTCCTTCGGCTGGGTGAACATCACCGTCAGCAGCGAGAGCGCCGCCGGGGCGAGGACGGCGCCGAACGCGCCCTGCAGCGCGCGGGCGCCCAGCAGCATGCTGGTGTTCACCGCGGCGCCGCCCAGGGCGGAGGCCCCGGCGAATCCGATCAGGCCGATCATGAAGGCGCGGCGGCGCCCCCAGCGGTCCGAGATGCGGCCGCCGAACAGCAGCAGGCCGCCGAACGCCAGCGCGTAGGCCGTGACGACCCACTGCCGGTTGGCGTCGGAGATGCCCAGGTCGCGCTGCGCTGACGGGAGGGCGATGTTAACGATGGTGCCGTCGAGGACGACCATCAGCTGCGCCAGCGCGATGAAGGCCAGGGCCCTCCATCGCCTGGGATCCAGAGCGGGTATCGCGTCGTCGGTCATGGTGTGCGTTGCCTTGTCTCGATCGTGTGGTGCGGGGTCTGGTTCATGCGGGGGGGCGGGTGCCCCTGCGGGAGAGGTCAGCGGGCTCGCAGGCCGTCGACGATGAGGTCGCAGATCGCCGCGAAGCGGTCCTCGACCCCGTCCCGGCGCCAGTCGGCCACATGGGCGGGGTGGTGGTAGGCGGTGGCCGCCTCGAAGACGGCCAGCGCCGTCGCGTCCAGGTCGGGCGCGGTGAAGTCACCGCCGGCAATGCCGTCGGCGACGATGCCGCGCACCTGTCCGACCAGTCCGGCGAGGTGCTCGGCGATCACCTCGCTGTACTCGGACACCAGTACCCGGTAGGTGGCCAGGAGTTCCGGGTCGTCGAGGGCCTTCGCCCGCTTGATGGCGAACAGCGCGTTCAGCCAGGCCCGCAGTCGCTCCGGCGGGCGCAGCGTGGTGTCGGCCGCGACTGCCGCGAGACTGGCGTACGAGCGGGCGGCCCAGCGCCGGGTGACGGCCTCGCGCAGCGCGGACTTCGAGGGAAAGTGCCGGTAGACGGCGGCATGGCTCACCCCGAGCGCACGTGCCACGTCCACCACGGTGGCCTTGGCCGGCCCGTAGCGGCGCAGCACCTCCTCGGTGGCCGCCAGGATCGTCTCGGCGTCCAGCGCCGTCCCCGTGGCCATCAGCGTTCACTGTCCATGGGGACTACGGTACGCCGATGGGTTACACATTTCAAAATCTGTAACCCCACCGACCATGACACAGCCGGGGGGCGTGCCGCAGCACGGGAGCGGGCACGCTGCGCTTCCGTGCGCCGCCCCGGGAATCCGCGAAGCCGGTCTGCCCGGGGCACGGCTCCTGGATGGTGAGCAGGAACGCGTCCGTCCGCTCGCACCCGAACCGGCGCGGACGCGTGGACCCGCCGACGAACAGGGGATCCCTCGTGACGTCCTCCTCCACCCACCTGAGCATGAGAAACCTCCCGGGCCTGCGCCGCGCCGCCACCGCCGTCGCCGCGCTGACGGCACTGGCCGCGGTCGGACTGACCGGCGCAACCGGCCTGACCGGCGTGGCTCCGGCCTACGCCGACGCCCCCGGCCACCCCGGCACGCCCAGCGCGCCGGCCGTCGTCTTCAGCGAGGACTTCGAGAACGGCCAGGCCGGAACACCCACCCTGCTGACCGACTACACCGGCACCGGCCCGCTCGCCGAGACCTACACCGCCGCCCCGGCCTGGCTGACCGGGTGCAACGGCCTGCTGGTCTCCCAGCAGGCGCCCGCCACCCCGCCGCCCGGCACCGGCTGCGCCGGCTACTGGTCCGCCACCAAGCAGATGGCCGCGGCCCTGGGCACCTGGTCCGGCGCCGACCCGGCCACCAACCACGCCGTGACCGCCTACACCCAGGGCGACCCCGGCGGCGGACTGACCGAGCTGCAGACCGTGAAGCCGATCCCGCTGCACGCCACCGGCCGCTTCCTGACCTTCTCGGTCGACGCCGCCGCCCAGAACTGCTTCACCAACCACCCCCTGCTGTCCTTCTTCCTGCTGGACGGCAGCGCCGCGCTGCCCACCTCGACCTCGCCCATCGACGTCTGCCAGACCCCCGGCGCCGTCATCGGCGGAACCTCGGTGGGCACCTACGCCAGCAACGGCTCGGTCCTCTTCAGCGGGGCGACGGCCGGCATCCGCCTGGTCAACGACCAGGCCAGCGGCAACGGCAACGACGGCGCCATCGACAACATCCGACTCCTGGACGCCACCCCGCAGCTCGACCTGAGCGCCTCGCCCGCGCAGCTGCCGATCGGCGCACCGGCCGCGCTGACGTTCACCCTGACCAACACCAGCGAGCTGGCCGCCAAGAACGGCTGGTCCTTCACCGCCCACCTGCCCACCGGTCTCTCCCTCGCCGCCCCCGGCGCGACCACCACCTGCGGCACCGGCCACGCCACCCCCGGCCCGGACGGCAGCACCCTGCAGGTCGGAGGCAACCTGGCCGCCGGACAGAGCTCCTGCACCGTCACCGTCCAGGTCACCTCCAGCGCCGACGCCAGCTACCAGCTGTGCGCCGCGGCGATCACCGACCAGGTCGGCGTCGACCCGCCCGGCTGCGCCTCGGTGACGTTCACCGCACCGGTCTTCGACGCCCGCGCCAACGGCGCCCGGCTCACCTCACCGCTGCTGGGCATCGGCCCGGTCGACCCCTCCGCCCACGAGTGCACCACCGCGGCCGGCGCCGACACCCACACCGTGGTCAGCGCCGGTCTCGGCACCCTCGGCGGCCTCGGTGCGGTGACCACGGACGCCGCCGGCGCCATCGACCACGACGGCACCCGCACCGCCACCGCCCACGCCCAGACCGCGGGGATCAACCTGCTGGCGGGGGTGATCAGCGCCGACGCGGTCACCACAAGCGCGCAGGCCCGAAGCGCCCTGACCAGCGGCGGACCGGGACCGGTCAGCGTCCAGGGGTCGACCGTGCTCACCCATCTGCGGGTCCTCGGGGCCGCGGTGGCCGCGAACCCGGCCCCCAACACCACCATCGACCTGCCGTTGGTCGGGTCGCTGGTCCTCAACCAGCAGACTCCCGTCGCCGGGGGCAGGGGCATCACCGTCACCGCCCTGTCCCTGACCCTGTTGACCGGCACCCACCTCACCGTCGCCCAGAGCACGGCGGCGCTGCTGACGAGCACCGACACCTGCCCGGTCGGCTGAACTGTTCTGCTCTGTTAGCTGACACACGATCAGTTCCGGTCGGCCCGACCGTCAGAAGAGCGTCGGCGGGCCGGCCGGGACCGGTTCGGGCAGCGGTTCGAGCTCGGGAACGAGAGCCCTCACCTCGTCATGGAACCGCCGGGCGAGGGTGAGGGCCTCGTCATTGTCCGGGGTGTGCAGGAACACCGTGGGCGAGCGGCCCTCGCGCAGCCAGTCGGCGACCGTGCCGGTCCAGTGGCGCCAGCTCTCGCCCGTGCGCCGCACGTCGTCCCGACCGATGTAGCGGACCACCGGATGCGCGGTGAGCGCGCGGGACCTGCGCGGCAGCCGGGGCTTCTTCTCCCACGCCTCCCGTTCCGCCTCGCTGCTCGGCGGGGTGGCGAACAGGTCGGTGGTGTCGAAGGACGTCCACTCGGCGCCGACGTCGGCCAGGACCCCCTCCAACCGCCGCTCCCAGCGCGGGTCCTCGAAGAACGCGGGGTGGCGGACTTCGACGGTGCAGTGGAGCCCGCGCGGCATCCGGTGCAGGAACGCGGCCAGCGCGCCGAGGTTGTTGGGGCCGAAGGACGCCGGCAGTTGGACCCACAGGCCGTGCACCCGCGGGCCGAGCGGCTCCATCACGTCGAGGAAGACGCGCAGCAGGTCGTCGGTGTCGGCCAGCCGGCGCTCATGGGTGATCTGCTTGGGAAGCTTGAGCAGGAACCGGAAGTCCGGCCCGGTCTGCTCGGCCCAGGACCTGACCGTGTCCGCGGACGGCGTGGCGTAGAAGGTCGTGTTGCCCTCCACCGCGTTGCACCAGCTCGCATACGCCCGCAAGCGCTCCCGGGGCGCGAGCGGGTGCGGCAACAGCCGCCCCTGCCAGGAGGGGTGTGCCCACATCGCGCACCCGACGTGCAGTTTCATACCCCGAGCCTAACGGACGTCCCTGCCCCGTAGTCGCCCAGCCGGTCGGTTGCAGTTCCCACTCTGCTGCGCTGATGTCACTCGCCCCGGTCCTGCCCGGTTTCCGTGCCCGCCCTTACGGCGGAGCAGGTTGAGTACAACTGTCAGGTCCGGTGGAAGCGACTTCCGCGTCCCACCGGACCTGAACCGGGGTGTGGGATGCCCCGTTCCCGCCCTCGTCGTCTGGATCTGCACGTGGTGGTGTGCTGTGTGTTGTGCGCGATCACTTGTACGCGGTGCTGAGCTGCACTGTCTATTGGGGAGTCGAACCCCTGCGCTGCTCTCCGCGCGCCAGAAGTGGGCCGGAGGAACCGCCGGCCCGCGGCGTGTGCACGCCTCCATGACGACTACCTGCTCCCACACCCAGCTGTGAGTTCACTCCTCGGCGAGGTCGACCTCCCAGTTCGTCCGCTGGATGCGTACGTCCACCTCACGGATCTCCCTGGCCAGGACGTCGGCCTGCGAACGGAGTTCGGCGACCGGCAGCGCGGACAGCATTGTCAGCTCGGAGCGCAGCTGCCGCCCCATCCCGCGCTGGTCGCGCCCCGCTGCGGCGTCGGCCGCCGATGTGACCACCGCGTGGCGCAGCCGCAGGACGTCCCGGCGCGCCAGCGCGTCGGTCAGTGTGCCGCCGCCCTCGACCACCGCGGCGGAGTTGGTCCGGTTGATCCGGCGGATCAGGATTTCCAGCTCGTCCAACGCCTCGCCGGCCCGCACCAGCAACTGCGGCCGCGTCCTCCGCCGGGACCTCGCCCTCCTGGTAGCGGGCGCTGCTGACGACGCGCGCCCGCAACTGCTCCACCTGCCGCGTCGCATCCGCGCGCTGCGCCAGAGCTTCCGCGAGTTTCACCACGTCATCACCTCTCCGCCTTCGTCCTCGTGATCGTCGGGCAAGTATGCGGGTCGGGACCGTGCCGGCGCATCGGGTTTCCGGGCCGGGCCGGGCAGGCCCTGGGCGTGGGCGTGGGCGTGGCACCATAGGTGGCCGAGGTACGGACATCGTGTGGGTGTTGGCTCGTGGCAGGGAACCGGGGGGTCTGATTCATGGCGCGGGAACGTAAGCAGGAACCCACGCGCGAGCTCTCGTCCGCGGTCGTGCTCGTCACGGGGGTCATGGCGTCGGGGAAGTCCACGGTCGCTCAACTGCTCGCGGAGCGGCTGCCGCGTTCGGTCCATCTGCGCGGGGACAGCTTTCGGCGCATGGTTGTGTCGGGTCGCGAGGAGTTCACCCCAACGCCGACCGCCGAGGCCACCCGCCAACTCCGGTTGCGCTACCGGGCGTCCGCCGCCACCGCCGATCTGTACGCGGAGGCCGGATGGACCGTGATCGTCCAGGATGTCGTCCTCGGCGAGCATCTGGACGAGTTTCTCGCCGCGGTGCGGACCCGCCCCCGCTACCTGGTCGTGCTGGCCCCCGCCGCGCATGCGGTCGCGGACCGCGAGGCCGCACGTCGCAAGGACGGCTACGGCGGCGGCCCCTGGACCGTGGACCTCCTCGACCGCACCCTGCGCCAGGAGACCCCGCGACGTGGACTGTGGCTGGACACCACCCACCTGACCGCGGACCAGACCGTGGATCTGATCCTCGCCGACCTGGCCAGGGCTCGAATCGACGACTGACGATGCGTCACCAAGGCTGCCCGGAGGGCCTCTTCGGTCAGCGGATGGTGGTCGCCACGGTGGAGTGGTTGTTGCGCAGCTCCGTCTCCGGGCTGCTCGTCCAGGTGTCGTTGAGCTGCTTCATCGTTCCCCCGCCGAACCCGGGCGCCGTGCCGGCGATCTGCAGGCGGGCGGTCTCGCCCGGACGCAAGGTGCCGAAGTCGGCGACGATCCGGCCGCCGTCGTAGATCGTCGCGCCGAGGTGCTCGGTGGCGCTGCCGTGGTCGACCCGGTGGGCCAGGTAGGTGAAGCCCGCGGGAACCTGGCTCACCAGTCCGACCCGGGTGGCGGAGGCCTTGCCGCGGTTGGTGACGTCGACGGTGTAGAGGTACTCCTCACCGTGCTTGACCTGGGCCGGGCCGCTGGCGGTGACCTTCAGGTCGGCGCTGCGGTGGGCGTAGGTGTAGTAGTCCTGCCCCCACTTTCCACCGATCCAGGCGTCACCGTAGTGGCCGTCGTAGCCGGCCGCGGAAGCAGGCGTGGCGACCACCGCGGAGCCCACCGCGGTGACGGCGGCCAGGGCGAGAGCGATGGCGGCGAGGAGGCGGGGCTTGCGCATGGAGGGACCTTTTCGTCGAGGGGCGCCCCCGCGACAGGGGCACGGAAAAATCTTCCAACGGCTCCCGGTACCCGCCCTGCGGCGTTGGTCCTGACAACGAAGGACCAACGTCCTCAGGCACCACCGCCTAGGCTTCGGATCATGGACGAACTGGTTTCCCCGCGTGATGTCTTCGGTGCCGGCGCCCCACAGGCCCTCCGCACCGGCCGCCTCGACCTGCTGCCACTGGCGGTCGAGCACGCCGCGGAGATGGCCGCGGTGCTGTCCGACCCTGGGCTGCACACCTTCATCGGCGGCTCCCCCGCCACCCCCGATGCGCTGCGCTCGCGCTATGAGCGGCTGGTGGCCGGTTCACCCGACCCAGACGTCTCCTGGTGGAACTGGGTGATCCGGCTGCGCGAGGAAGACTGCCTGGTGGGCACGGTGCAGGCCACCGTCGGCCGGACGGGCGACAGCCGCCCCGTCGCCGAGATCGCCTGGGTGGTGGGCACCCCCTGGCAGGGCCGCGGCATCGCCACCGAGGCCGCCGACGCCCTGGCCACCTGGCTGCTGAGCCAGGGCGAGACCTCAGGGGCCTCAACCGTAATCGCCCACATCCACCCCGACCACCTCGCCTCGGCTGCCGTGGCCACCGGCATCGGCCTCACCCCCACCGACCAGTGGCAGGACGGCGAGCAGCGGTGGCAGCGGAAGGCCGGGCCCAAGCCCGACCGATGACCCTGGTCGCACCTACCGGCAGTCGGATATGGTGCCGCCATGATCTTCGGGAAGCCCGCGCTGCGGAAGAGCGTCGACGCCTTCACCGCAGCCGTCGAGGCACGGGACAGCAACCGGCAAGCCGCGTTCGAAGCGCTTCAGCAGGCGATCTGGGGCGAGTCCCGCCCACGCGACGCGGAATGGGCCGAGGCAGGGCCCCGGCTGGCCGCGGTGATGGAGCAACTGCCGGAGGGCCCTCGGGGCATTGTCGCCGTGATGGTCGGCGCCTGTGTGGAGGGCGGTGCGGATCCCGTCGTGTGCGCCGAGCCCGTACTGTCCGGGGCGCGGGCGGCACTGGAGAACGCGGCCGAGTTCGCCGAGCGCTGGGAGGCGGCCGACCTGGGCGAGCTTCCGGAGCCGCACGACCCCGAGTCGAAGGCACACACACTGCTGCGGGACACAGCCGACGCGGAGCTCCAGCGACTGTCCACCGGCTGGTTCTCCCTGGAGCAGTGGGAGCGGGCATCCGTGGCGATGCTTTCGCACCAGGCCGTCCGGCAGGCCTGCCGGGAGCGCGACGGCCTCCTCGCGGCGGCCGAACGGCTCGGCGGGGCGGAGCAACTCCGGTGCCTGGTCTACTCCCTGCTGGTCCTCGACGAGGAGCCGCTGATCGCCCTGCACCGCCCCAGCCGCACCGGCTTCGGGCTGCGGATGAGCGGCATCGGTGACAACTTCCAGTTGCACACCCTGCTGGGCGGGGTGCTCATCGGCGGGCGACACCTCCCTGGCGAGGCCCCCACGGCCCAGGCCGTCGCCCTGTGCCTGGACAGCAATGTCGCCCCCCAGGACCGTCCGCCGACCAGCGGATCATTCAACCTGGTGGCGCCTGCCGGACAGTGGGTCTGGAACGAGGGCACGCCCAGCGACATACCGGTCGTCAACGGCGTACGCCTGCTGGTGCTCGACGATGCGCCCTACCGGCGCAGCTGGCCTGCCGGACGGTTCTTCCCGGGCATGCCGGCGAGCCTGGACCTGGAACGCGTCCTAGCCCCGGACGAGGTCGCGCACTGGTTCGCCGGGGTGGCGCCGGCCAGCACCAACGGCCGCTGAGAGCGGACCGCTGAGGCCGGGCCGTATGCCTCGTCCGGCGTCACTGCTCGAAGTGCAGCCTCCGCAGGATGTGCGGCGGGGTGACCAGGGTCTGGTCGGCGATGGCTTCGACGAAGGCGGCGGTGATCGGGTCGGGGCGGACCCTGGTGTACACCGACAGCGGGCGGCGTACCGGCGGGTCGGGGCGCAGCAGGGTGCCTTCGAAGTGCGGGGGAACGATGTTGCCGGGAACCAGGGCGATGCCGACGCCGGCCAGGGCCAGGTTGAGCGCGGAGGGGCCCTGCTCGGTGCGGACGGAGACCCGGGGCTGGAATCCGGCGGTGCCGCAGACCCGGTCCAGGATCTCGGACAGCCCGCTCTGCGGGGTGAAGTGCACCCATTCGTGGGCGGCCAGGTCGGCGATGCGGATGCGGTGGGTGTCGGTGGGCAGGTCCGTGTCGGGAGCTGCCGCGATGACGAACTCCTCGGTGCCGATCTCGCGGATCGGGCCGTCCCAGCCGGGCGGGACCGGGCCGACCGCGAGGTCGGCGTTGCCTGCCTCCATGGCCGCGACGAGGTCGTCGCTGTGGCGGAACTCGACCAGCTGGACCGTGAGTTCGGGGTAGCCCCGGCGCCAGTCGCGCAGGGCGCGGGGCAGGACGCCGGTGCTGATCGAGAAGAGCGTGCCGACGTGCAGCTCGCCCGTGGCGATGCCGGAGGCCCGGCGTCCGGCGCTGCTGGCCCGCTCCGCGTGGGCCAGGCTGGCCCGCGCGTGCGGGAGCACGGTGCGGCCGGCCGGGGTCAGCCGGACCCGGCGCGGCAGCCGCTCCAGCAGCGGGCCGCCGAGCTCCCGCTCCAGGGCCTGGATCTGGTGCGACAGGCCCGGCTGGGTGACATGGAGGAGCTGGGCCGCAGCGGTGAAGGATCCCTCGTCGACCACGGCCACGAAGTACTCAAGCTGACGCAGGGAGACTGCCATGCGCTCAGCCTATCGATCCGGTCGGTCAGCCCAGTGACTTCCGCACCGCGTCCGCCAGTGACGTGGCGCGCAGGTCCTGAGCGGCGCCCTCGATGATGTGGTTCATGACGTAGCCGAAGGCGATGCCATGCTCGGGGTCGGCGAAGCCGAGCGAGCCGCCGCGGCCGGGGTGGCCGAAGGACTTCGGTCCGGTCATCGGGTTGGTCGCGGTGGGCAGCATGTATCCGGAGCCGAACCGGGTCGGCAGCACGATCACCCGGTCCGGTCCCGCGGCCTGCTCCCTGGTCGCCGACGCGAGGGTCTCCGGCGTGAACAGCCGCACGCCGTCCACCTCCCCGATCAGCGCGGCGTACATCCGGGCCAGTCCGCGCGCGGTGCCGATGCCGTTGGAGGCCGGGATCTCCGCGGCCTGCACCTCGGGCGAGTTGAAGTCCATCTCGGCCGGGTCGGTGATCGCGAACGCCCGGTTGCTCAGCGAGTCCGGGTCGAGCATGGCGGTCACCACCGCGCGGAACTCCTCGGGCACCGACTCCGGCGACTCGGCGGCGAACGCCAGATCCGGCTGCTGGTACACCATCCGGCTGACCCGGTGGCGCTCACTCGCCGGCAGCCCGATGAAGAAGTCCGCGCCGAGCGGGGCGGCGATCTCCTCGGCGAAGAACCGGCCCGGCGTACGGCCGGACACCCGGCGGATCACCTCGCCGACCAGCCAGCCGAAGGTCCGGCCGTGGTAGCCGTGCGCGGTGCCCGGGGTCCACAGCGGCCGCTGGGCGGCCAGCGCGGCCACCATCGGCTGCCAGGCCAGCGCGTCGGCCACTGGCACCGGTCGGTCCAACGCGGCCAGGCCCGCCTGGTGGGTCAGCAGCCAGCGCACCGGGATCCCGGCCTTGCCGTTGGCGGCGAACTCCGGCCAGTACTGGGCCACTGGCGCGTCCAGGTCCAACTCGCCGCGCTGGACCAGCAGATGCGCGGCGGTCGCGGTAACGCCCTTGGTCGCCGAGTAGACCAGCTGCAGCGTCTCCCGCTCCCAGGGCCGCCCGGTGGCGGGGTCGGCGACCCCGCCCCACAGATCCACCACCGGCTTTCCGTCCCGGTACACACAGACCGCGGCGCCGATGTCCCCGTGCGTCGCGAAGTTCGCCTCGAACGCCTCACGTACCGGTTCGAACCCGGCCGCGACCTCACCGCCCATGGTCGTCATACCAACCATCCTGCCACCTGGTCGGTGGGCGGCACGCTGGTTGATGCCTGGGAGACCGAGCCCTACGGGCTGTGACGCGGGAACCGGAAGTGCAGCTGCCGCAGCGCCGGGCCGCTGAGGACGGCATCGGCCGATGCCAGCAGGGATTCCACCAGGGCCGCCTGCTCGGCTGACGGAACATCAGGTCCGAGGGAGGTCAGGCCGATCCAGATGTGCAGATCCGCACCGGCGGCACGGATCAGGTCCGGATCCGGGTCGGTGAGCAGACGCAGGTCCGTCTCCAGTCGGGTCCACGGGTCGGTGGCCCGGAGCAGTACGGCCGCGTGGGCGCGGAGCTTCGGCCGTTGCTCGGGAGACAGCCATGCCTGCAGCCGGGCCCGTGGAATGCGATGGACCTCGGGCACGAGTGCCGCGACCGCCGCACGGCCGACCGAGGGCGCGGGGTCCTGCTCCAGCAGGGCCAGCAGCTCCTCCACGTTCAACAGGGCCAGGCCGGCCAGGGCGCGTACCGCGGCGGCGCGGGCCTTCGGTCCGGAGTTGGCCAGTTGGGTGCGCAGCCAGGGACGTCGGCGGCATCGCCGCACTCGGCCAGGCCGCTCACCGCGCCCGCGGTCGTCACCGCGCCGGGGCGGGCGATCTGCTCGCGGCAGTGCGCGGCGGGGTCCTGTCCATGGCTGCGCAGCACCCAGCGAGCGGTCTCACGAACCAGCGCGGGACGGTCAAGAAGGAGAGGAACAGCCAGGTCAGGGCGCTGGCCGCGGCGCAGCACGGTGACCGCGGCGGCGCGGACCCGGGGGATGCGCGCGGCCAGGATCCGGTTCACCACAGCCTCAGCAGCAGACGAGAGGGCAGCGTCGACCAAGGGGACGCTCTGCCGCAGGACGCTTTCGGCGGCGCCGTGGGCGACGGTGACGTCCGGGTCGGCCAGAGCGAGCGCGATCAACTCGCTGGACCCGAGGGCGTGCTGGCGCAGCGCCTCGGTGAGGGCACGGCGGCGGGTGCGGTGGTCCGACAGCGCGAACAGGTGCTGCCAGACGGCGGGATCCGCCGCGTGCAGCTGGTCGGTGGCCATGCGGACGGCCGCCGCCCCGCGGGAGCGCGGCTCGCAGGCCCAGGCCACCGCGCAGGCCACGGCCAGATCCACCGGGGCCGCGGCGGCGAGCGCCGAGGCGAGGCGGCGCTCGGCCCGGCGGCCTACCGGTACGGCCCAGTCCGCGCAGCGCAGCACCAGCAGCGGCATCAGGACCGGATGCCCGAGCGGCAACCGGTTCTCCAGCAGAGCGGCCTCTCGGCGGCGTCCATCGGCGGCGCAGACCGCCAAGGCCCACTGCCACGCTTCGGACAGGGGCCGGCTCTGCCCGGTGGTCGTGGCTGCGGCCGGAACCGGAGCCGGAGTCCGCCACGCACTGCTCGAGCGGACATCCTGGTCGAAGTCGACCCACCAACTCGGCGGAAGTCGCCGAAGGTCGTCAGCCGCCTCCAGCGCCGACAGGGCGACCTCGGCACGCGCGGTCGCGGCGATGAGAGTGGAGGCGGAGGTGGAGGGGAAGTCCCGGACGCGAATTCCGCGCACCGCAGCCAGCGCCTCAGCGCGGACAACGCGTAGGCCCCCGTTCGACGCACTGGTCGTGGTCAACCCCGTTCCCTCCCTTGAGCGGCTCCCGCATGGGCGGTTCCCACAGCCGAGGTCGGCCACGCTATCGGGCCGCGCCGCCGCGTCACCACCGAGATTGCGCCCGGCCCCCGTGGGGGACAGGTTGGGCCGTCACCTTGCGGTGTGTCTGCGTATGGAGGGGACCGCCAGGACTGCCAGGACTGCGGTCAGTTGCCAGGCTGCGCCGAAGGCCAGCAGCCGGTCGGCTCCCACCGCGTCCGCGACTGGTCCGGCCAGGGCCAGCCCGAGGGGGCCCAGGGCGAATGCGCCCAGGCTGCTGAACGCGCTGGTGCGGCCGCGGACCTCGGCCGGGATCTCGCGCTGGGTGACGGTGGTGAGCAGCGTGCCGCACACTGCCGCCCCGGCGCCCGCGGGAGCCGCCGCTGCTACCACCCAGGTCAACGGCAGCCGCGCGGCCAAGGCGGCGGCGGGCAGGGCCCAGCCCGCCGAGGCGCCCATGGACCAGGCGAGTGCGTACCGCGGGTTGCGGCCGAGCAACGCCAGGCCGCCGCCGATCGATCCGGCTCCGTACAGGGCCAGCACCACGCCCCAGGAACGCGCGCCGCCGAGCCGCTGCTGGGCGAGGGTCGGTCCCAGTACCAGGAACGGCGCCCACAGCACGAAGTTGAACAGGCCGATGTGGAGGGTGGTGACCCACAGCCAGGTGCGGGAGGTGAACTCGTGCCAGCCGCGTCCCAGGTCGGTGAGCAGCCCGAGGCGGGCGGTGACCGGTGGTGACAGCCGCAACCCGGCCAGGGCCAGGGCGCTGACACCGTAGCTGGCCGCATCGACGGCGACCACGGTGCCGGCCCCGGAGACAGCGACGAGCAGGCCGGCCAGGCCCGGGCCCGCCACCGAGGCGACCGCTTGGGCGATCTGCAGCAGGGAGTTGGCGTCGGTGAGGTCCGCTGCGGGGACCAGGCCGGGCACCAGCGCCGTCAGGCCCGGACCGAAGCCGCCCTCCCCCACTCCGAGCAGGACGGCCAGGACGACCACTTCCCAGATCCGCGCGCTGCCGGTGAGCAGCAGCACGGCCAGGACGCCCTGGGCGCCGAACCGGAGCAGATCGGCCGTCAGCATCACCGTCCGGGCGCCGATCCGGTCGGTGAGCACGCCGCCCAGCAGGAGCACGGCCAGGATGGCCAGGATCCGCGCCGCCATCACCAGGCCGACAGCGTCGACGCCGCCGCCGGGCAGTCGCAGTACGGCGAAGGTCGTGCCGATCGTGTTCATCCCGGAGCCGAGCAGCGACGTGCTCCGGCCGACGAGAAAGCGGCGGAACCGGGAGTGCCGCAACACGCGCAGACGGTGGCGCGTGGACCTCGGGCGTCGGAGGGGAGCCGATGGACGGGTGCGAAGGGTCATGGCCCCGCAGTGTTCCGCCGCCGATTCACCCCTGACAAGGATTTCGGAGCGTAAAGTTGAGTCCTTTACTAGCAATTTTACTTCGCCCCGGATTACCGCAGTAAATGGCTGCTATTTACTGAATGAAGGCTGTTGGTAGGCTTCTTGTCCAAAGAATTAACCAGCCCGAGGAAAGGAATTTACTGCGGCTATGGTCGAACCGATTCAGCAGCGCCCGATACCGGTGGAGTACGGCGCCGCGGTCGACCGCTACCTCGCGGCGGCCGATCTCAGCGGCTCCTCCCGCCGCGTCTACCGCATCTCGCTGCAGGGGTGGGCCTGGCCGCTGGTCGACCGCCGGGCTCCGACCGGGTCCGCGCGCAGGAGCGCCCGTCCGCCCCTTGCTCCGCTGGCTCTGCTGGACGACCCGCAGGCCGCTGCGCGACTGCAACGGGGGCTGGTCGATCGAGCCGCCAGCACAGCGCCACGCACCCTGGCCCGCGAACTGGCCTGCCTGAGAGCCGCGACCGCCTGGTGGCAGGCCCAAGGCTGGATCACCGCTGACCCGGCGGCCGTGCTGGCGCTGCCGGGGTCGGGGCCTGGGCCTGGGCCTGGACCTGGACCTGGGCCGCAGCCCGCCCCCTCGGCTCCCGTCGTCTGCCCGGACCAGGCCCGTGCCGTCCTCGCACTGCGGGCCCCGCTGCGGGAGTTGGCGCTGTGGTACCTCCTCCATGAGTCGGGAGCCGCCGTCGAGCGGGTGCTCGCCCTCGACATCAACCACCTCGACCTGCCCGGCCGACGTACCAAAGCAGGTGTGGCGCCGCCACTGCACTGGGGGGCCAACTCAGCGCGCCTGCTGCCGATGCTGGTGGTCGGCCGCACGGCCGGGCCGGTGTTCGTCACCGCTCGGCGGGCGTCGGCCGCCACGTCGGCAGCCGACCGCTGCCCGGTGACCGGCCGAGGACGGCTCTCCTACCGCCGGGCCGCCGAACTCTTCACCACCGCGACCAGGCCGCTGGATCCGACCGGCCGCGGCTGGACCCTGCTGGTCCTGCGTCAACGCACAGCACGGGCCGCCCCGCCCCGGCGCCGACCGTGACGGGATTCCCGGGGGGATCACTCGGCGCCGGCTACAGACTCCCCGCCGCGGCGTGCAGCAGGTCGCGCAGGGTCAGGGCGGCGGGCAGCGGGGTCGCGGGGAGGGCGGTGTGCACGGTTCGGCGCAGGGTGTCGTCGAGTCTGCACACGGCGAGCTCGGCCGGGACCGCCCACAGGGCGAGCGAGGGCACCAGGACCACCCCGAGACCGGCCGCCGCATAGCCGAACTTGCCGCTCCACTCCGCGATTCTGATCACCTCCCTGGGTCGGAAGCCCGCTCGGGTGACACCGTCCGCCCGCGGCAGGCCGGACGGGTAGTCGCTGACGACGGCGAGATCGACCGTCCCGGCCGCGAGGCGCCGCATCAGCGTGCTGCTCCGGCCCTCGGCCGCGATGACCTCGACATCGGGTCTGGCCTGCTTGAACGCCCGCAGGGCGGCGGGCACCAGGGAGATGTTCGCGGTCGCGAACGCCCCGACCCGCAGCACCCCGGCCTGACCGGCGTGGATCGCGGTCAGCTCCTGCTCCGCCCGGGACAGGCGCTCCAGGACGTCCACGGCGTGGCGGTGCAGCGCCCGTCCCGCGGAGTTCAGCCGGACGCCGCGCGGGAGCCGCTCGAAACCCGCCCGTGGGCGACGGACAAGGTCAGCAAGGTCGCGAACCTCCATGTCTTCCTGGCCCTCGTCAAGCACCTCAGCCCGGCGGCGTAGCGGGGCGGCCTCCCCCGCTGCGGGGACTGGGCAGGACGGCCCGGATGGTCTTCCCGCCGTGGTCGGGCGCGACCGTGAGCTCGTGTGCGAGGGTGTGCAGCAGGTGCCAGCCGAAGCCGCCGCCGCGTTCCAGGTCGGGGCGGCGCGCGGTGGGGGTGACCGTGCTGGTGTCCGACACGGAGAGCAGCAGCGTCTCTCCGTGATCGGCCAGTCGAAGCGTGCAGGGGCCCGGCGCGTGTCGTACCGCGTTGGTGACCAGCTCGCTGACGGCGAGCAGGACGTCGTCGGCCGCCGCGGCGGTCAGCGGCGGCCGACTGGCGTCCAGGAAGGTGCGGGCGAAGTGCCGCGCCGTGCCGGCCGTGCCCGACAGCCCGTCCAGGAGCCAGGTCCCGGCGCGGGCCTGCGGATGCTGCGGCTGATCGGCATTCGACATCGTGGTGCACTCCTGCCCTGGGCCCGAGTGGGCATGTCGTGGATGATGACACGCGGCGGCACTGTTCTGGTTCGTTGCCGAGGACCCTTCGGACAGGTGGGTCGGCCGCCGACTTGATTGGCATATGCCAAATGGGGTTGAATCTCCTGGGGCGGTCTCCGACCCACCTGGACAGCCTTCCGGCAGGACAAGGGGCCCCGCAATGACGAGCAGCATCAGGCGCAGCCGCACCACCCGCAGCCGCCCGGCAGCCGTGTCGGCGTGAGCGCCGACCTCTCGGTGGCGGTGGGCCGTTCCCAGGGCCTGCGCGTGCTGCTCTCGGTCGCCGGTGAGATCGACCACGACAACGTGGACCCGCTGACCGAGGCCGCGACCCGGCTCATCGACCAGGGCTACCGGCACCTGGTGCTCGACCTCTCCGGCGTGGGCTTCTGCGACTCCTCCGGTCTGAACTGCATGATCCGGATCTTCCACCACGCCGCCGCGGTGGACGGCTCCCTGGTGCTGACCGCGATCCCGGACGGCTGAAGCGGCTGATGGCCGTCACCGGGGTCGACCAGCTCATCCCCACCGTCCCCAGCGTGGACGCCGCCTTCCCGGTCCCCGATGAACCCGCCGCGCCCTGACCGCGGCGCCGCCGCGCCGATGCCGGAGCAGGTGTACGACCCGGTCCGGCTGGCCGCGGTGCGGGCCACCGGGCTGCTGGACACCCCCGCCGAGCCGGAGTTCGACGAACTGGCCTCACTGGCCGCCTCGATCACCGGGGCCGGCCGCGCCTTCGTGACCTTCGTCGACGACCGGCGGTCCTTCTGGAAGTCCTGCATCGGCGTGGACGCCGACACCGTCGCCCAGCGCCAGGGCCCGGTCCAGGAGAGCTTCTGCTACCTCCTCATCGGCAGCGGCGGCGCCCTGGTGATCGAGGACGCGGCCAACGACCCGCGCACCCAGGACCACCCCTCGGTCGGGCCGATGAGCATCGGCGCCTGGGCCGGCTACCCCATCCTGTCCGCCACCGGCCAGATCCTGGGCAGCTTCTGCGTCATCGACGAGCAGCCGCGGCGCTGGCTGCCGAGCGAGCTCGACAACCTCGCCTCGCTCGCCCGGGCGGTGAGCAACGAGGTGAACCTGCGCCAGGCCCTGGCCGCCGCGGAGGCCTCCGCCGCCGCCCAGACGGCGCTGGCCCGCACCCTGCAGGAGAGCCTGCTCCCCCCGCACCTCACCCCCGTCCCCGGGCTGGACACCGCCGCCGCCTACCTGCCCGCCGCCGAGGGCGGCGCCGACGTCCTGGGCGACTTCTACGACCTCTTCCGCTCCCAGGGCTCCCGCTGGTGCACCGTCCTCGGCGACGTCTGCGGCAAGGGCGTCGAAGCGGCCAAGGTGACCGCCCTGGCCCGCTACACCCTGCGGGCCGAGGCCGGCCAGCACGCCTCCCCCGCCGTCGTCCTGGAACGCCTGAACGCCGCGCTGCTGGAACAGCGCGGCGGCGAACGCTTTCTGACGGCGGTCTGCACCACCTTCCGGACCACCGGCTTCGGCCTGTCCGGCCGCCTCTGCACCGCCGGACACCCGCCCGCGCTGATCCTGCGCGCGGACGGCCGGGTCCAGCCGGTCGGCAGCCCCGGCTCGCTGATCGGCGTGCTGCCGAAGATCCGCCTCACCGACGTCCGCTTCCGGCTGGGGCCGGGCGACGCGCTGCTGATGTACACCGACGGCGCCACCGAGGCCCGCCGCCGACCGGGGACCCCCGGCAGCCGTCCGATGTTCGGCGAGGACGGCCTGGCCCGGGTGCTGGCCGGGTGCGCCGGCCTCAGCGCCGCGGCCCTGATCGAGCGGATCACCTCGGCGCTGGCCGCCCACACCGGCGACTGGCCCAGCGACGACACCGCCCTGCTCGCCCTGCGGGTGCCGCCCCGCCCCGAGGGATCGCCCGCGGGGTGACCACCGCAGGCTGACTGCGGGTCTTTCGGAACCGAGGCTCAGTCCTCGTGGCTCTGCAGCAGTTCCTTGACCTTGGCGATGGCGAAGCCCCAACCCTGTTGGACCGTGGGCTTTCCGGGCACGGCGACTTCCTGAGGGTTCGTCAGGACGTCCAGCAGCACCGGCCCCGGGGTCGCGAAGGCGCGGCGGACGCTGTCGGTGAGGGCGGCCGGGTCGGTGACCCGGATGCCGGTCAGCCCGAGCGCGGTGGCGACGGCGGCGAAGTCGGGGTTGTCCAGGACGGTGCCGAACTCGGCCAGCCCGGCCTGTTCCTGCTCCAGTTTCACCATGCCGAGCCGGCGGTTGTCGAAGACCACCAGTTTCACCGGCAGTTGGTAGGTCTTGATGGTCATCAGGTCGCCCAGCAGCATGCTGAGCCCGCCGTCCCCGCAGAAGGCGACCACCTGGCGGTCCGGTGCCCACAGTTGCGCGCCCAGGGCCTGCGGCATGGCGTTGGCCATCGAGCCGAGGTTGTAGGAGCCGATCAGCCGGCGGTCGCCGTGCATGGTCACGAAGCGGGACAGCCAGACCGTGGCCATGCCGGTGTCGGAGGTGAAGATCGCGTCGTCGTCGGCGGCCGCGTCGACGGCGGCGGCCAGGGCCTCCGGACGGATGTCGTGGGCCGGGTTGTCCACCTTGCCGCGCAGCCGTCCGGTCCAGCGCTTGGTGTCGTGGGTGGGCTCGGCCAGCCGCTGCTGACCGGTCCGCCAGCCGTCGAAGTGCTCGCGGGCCTTGTCCAGATGGGCCCGGTCCGGCTTGGCGTCCAGGTGCGGCAGCAGGGCGCGCAGGGTGGCGCCGACGTCCCCGGCCAGCCCGGCGTCGATCGGCACCCGCCGTCCCAGGTGCTGCTCCTGGGTGTCGATCTGGACGATCCGGCAGCCGCTGGGGTACCAGTCGCGGTAGGGGAAGTCGGTGCCGAGCATCAGCAGGGTGTCGCAGTCGTCGAGGGCCGCGGCGGCGGCGGGATTGCCGATCAGGCCGGTCTGGCCGACCTGATAGGGGTTGTCACCCTCGAAGCCCTCCTTGGCCTTGAGCGTGAGCACCATCGGCGCGCCGGTGTGCTCGGCCAGCGCGAGCACCTCCTGGCGGGCGTCCCTGGCCCCGCGCCCCACCAGCAGGGTGAGCTTGGAGCCGGCGTTGATGATCTCGGCCGCCTCCAGGATGCCGGGCTCGTCCGGCCGGGTCAGCTGCCGGGCGCGCGGGAAACGGGCCGGACGGTCCTGGGTCAGCTCCTGGTCGCCCAGATCCCCGGGGACGGTCAGCACCGCCACCCCGCCGTGGCCGACGGCCGCGCGTACGGCTGCTTCGAGCAGGCGGGGCATCTGGTCCGGCGAGGTGACGGTCGCACGGAAGACGGCGACGTCCCGGAACAGCAGGTCGTTGTCGACCTCCTGGAAGTAGTCGCTGCCCATCTCCGACAGCGGGACCTGTCCGGCGATGGCGAGCACCGGGGTACGGCTCTTCGCGGCGTCGTAGAGGCCGTTCAGCAGATGGATCGCGCCGGGCCCGACCGTGCCCATGCAGACGCCGAGAGTGCCGGAGAGCTGGGACTGGGCGCTTGCGGCGAACGCCGCGGCCTCCTCGTGACGGCAGCCCACCCACTCCACGCCCTCGGTGGTACGGATCGCGTCGGTCAGCGGGTTCAGGGCGTCGCCGACCACGCCGAAGACATGCCCGACCTCCAGCTCCTGCAGGGCGTCGATGATCACACGGGCCACGGTTCGTGCCACGGGAAGGGTCCTCCGGTTCGTCGAGCGGGCAGGCAATTCAGAAAAAGCGAACAGGTCAGACGGTGAAGCGGTCGGGGTCCGCCAGCTTCCAGTCCGCCGCCCAGGCCTGCGGCGCCTGGTGCACCAACTCCCCCGGCGCCAGCGGCGGGTAGAGCTCGGCGTAGGAGCGCACGGTCACCGGGTCCATCCGCCGCAGCAGCATGTGCGGGCCCAGTTCGGACGGGTGGTCCACGCCCATCGACGCCATGATCTGCAGCGCGCTCTTGACCGTGGCCTCCTGGAACCGCTGCACCCGGCGGGACTTGTCACCGACCTCCAACGCCCGGGCCCGGCGCGGGTCCTGGGTGGTCACCCCGACCGGGCAGGTGTTGGTGTGGCAGCGCTGGGCCTGGATGCAGCCGATCGCGAACATCATCGCCCGGGCGGCGTTGGTGTAGTCGGCCCCCTGCAGCAGCCGCTTGACCAGGTCGCTGCCGGTGGCCACCTTGCCGCTGGCGCCGATCTTGATCCGGTCCCGCAGGCCGACCCCGACCAGGGCCTGGTGCACGGTGGTCAGGCCGTCCGTCAGCGGCATGCCGACGTTGTCGGCGAACTCCAGCGGGGCCGCCCCGGTGCCGCCCTCGGCGCCGTCGACGATGATGAAGTCGGGGGTGACGTTCTCCTCCAGCATCGCCTTGCACACCGCCAGGAACTGGCTGCGGGAGCCGACGCACAGCTTGAAACCGGTCGGCTTGCCGCCCGCCAGCTCGCGCATCCGGGCGATGAAGGCCACCAGCTCGCGCGGGGTGGAGAAGACCTGGTGGAACGGCGGGGAGATGACGGTCTGCCCCTGCGGGACGCCGCGGACCCGGGCGATCTCGGCGTTGACCTTGGCGCCGGGCAGCACCCCGCCGATGCCGGGCTTGGCGCCCTGGCTGAGCTTCAGCGACACACAGCGCACCTGGTCCTGGGCCGCCTTGTCGGCGAACATCCGGCCGTCGAAGCCGCCCTGCTCGGTGCGGCAGCCGAAGTAGCCGGTGCCGATCTCCCAGACCAGGTCGCCGCCGGGCCGCAGGTGGTACTCCGACAGGCCGCCCTCGCCGGTGTCGTGGGCGAAGCCGCCCAGCGCGGCTCCGGTGTTCAGCGCGAGGACGGCGTTCGAGGACAGCGAGCCGAAGCTCATCGCGGAGACGTTCAGCAGCGCCATGTCGTAGGGCTTGGTGCAGTCGGGGCCGCCGATCAGCACCCGCGGCAGTTCCTCGCGCACCGGTCGCGGGGCCATCGAGGGGATCAGGAACTCGCGCCCGGTCTCATAGAGGTCCCGTTCGGTGCCGAAGGGCTCCTCGGCCTCGGTGCCCTTGGCGCGTTCGTAGACGATGCTGCGGGTGTCGCGGTCGAAGGGCCGGCCGTCGACGTTGCGTTCCACGAAGTACTGCTGCAGTTCGGGGCGGATGCCCTCCAGCAGGAATCGCAGATGGCCCAGCACCGGGTAGTTCCGCAGCACCGAGTGCCGCCGCTGCACCAGATCCCACACGGCCAGCGCGAACAGCGCGACCAGCGGGGCTCCGGCGAACCACCACCACGGCGACAGCACCACCGCCGCCACCACGCCGACCACGGCACAACAACCCAGCAGCGCGACCCACATCATTCTCAGCACAGGGACCTCCTGTCCCCGATCATGTCCGGCATACCTGCGGCGCGCCCGCCACCGCGCCACGACACACCGATAACGCACTGATGCGCCGTCCACCCCAGGGGTGAGCGACGCATCGGAGATGTGCGCGGTGAGCCGTCAGCCGGTCACCATCGGTACCAGCGGCCGCGGCTGCCGCCGGAGCCCGCGCCGCGGAAGACGAAGCCGAGCGCCCACAGCACCAGCACCACAATGGCGATCCACCACAGGATATGAATCGCGAAACCGGCGCCCCCGAGAATGAGGGCGAGAAGCAGAACAAGCAGGACTGGACCCATAGTTATCACTCTCCTGCAGCAGCGCCTGCCCGCAGTCAAACGACGCAAACAGCCCTCTTGAGCCGGCCCGACCCGCAACCGGCTCTGCGCCCGACCCCTGACCGGGGCCTGGCTCAGAGCTTGCGGGCGACGACGCCGATCTGGGGCAGCGCCTCCGAGTCGGGACCTGCCTGGTAGCCGAGGCTGGGGCGCCAGTTGGAGCAGTACACCACCCCCGGTTCGACCAGCTCGAACCCCCCGAGCAGGGCTTCCAGCTCCTCCATGGAACGCAGTTTCATCGGTGCGACCGTCTCCGAGTAGCGCTGGGCGGCCTGCCGCACCCGCTCGGCCGACCCGTGCTTGGCGGTGCCGTGGGAGATCACCAGGTAACTGCCGCTCGGCATGGCCGCCCGGTAGGCCGCGAGCAGGGCGATCACCTCGTCGTCGTCGGGAACGAAGTGCAGCACCGCGCTCAGCAGCACCGCGAACGGCTCGCCCGAACCCAGCCGCAGCAGGCGCACGGTCTCGGGATCGCCCAGGATCCGCGCGGTGTCGCGCAGGTCGGCCTCGATGCTCAGCGCGCCGTCGTTGCCGGCCACCAGCAGCCGCCGCTCATGCACGGCCAGCGGATCCTTGTCGACATAGACGGTCCGCGCGTCCGGGTCGGCGGCCTGTGCGATCTCATGGACGTTGTCCACGGTCGGGATCCCGGCGCCCAGGTCGAGGAAACCGCGTATCCCCGCGTCCGCGAGATAGCCCACACAGCGCTTCAGGAAGGCCAGGTTCACCCGCATCAGCGCGGGCAGTTTCCGGCATCATCTCGATGACCTCGCGCACCGCCAGGTCGTCGACCGGACGCTTGTGCCCACCGCCCAGGTACGAGTCGTAGATCCGGGCGATACTCGCCCCCTGCTGCTCCTGGCCCTCGCCCGGCTGCGGCTGGTCCCCCATCACCCTCACACCTTCCCAAGCCCCATCCGGCAGACCTCCCTATGATCACAACCCGCGGCCCGCGGGGCAAGATCCGCAGCCCTCCGGACCGGATTCAGGACCGACGTCCCGGCTTTCCGCGCCGACCGGCCTTGGAGCTGCCACTCTTGGAGCCGCCTGCCTTGGCTCCGCCTGCCTTGGGGCTGCCTGCCTTGGCTCCCCCTGCCTTGGGGCTGCCTGCCTTGGAGCCGCCGCGACGCCCCGCCACAGCCTTCGACGGCTGCCCCTGCTTCGGCTTGGACTTCGCTTCCTGCTTCGGTTGGGCCGCGGGCGCTCCGCGTCCCCGTGAGCTGTTGGCGGTCCGGCCGCGGACGATCCCGATCAGTTCCTCCACCAGGTCGGTGGTCTGCTCCTCCGGCCAGGACAGGGCGACCTGCGACTGGGGCGCGTCCGGGACCGGGCGGTAGGTGAGGTCCTTGCGGTGGTGCAGCCGGGCCAGCGACTGCGGGACGACCAGGAGCCCCACGCCGGCCGCCACCAGTTCGATGGCCGCGGCCGTGGTGGCCGGCCGCTCGATCGCGGGCAGGCCCGGGCGGCTCTCCCAGTCCAGGACCTCGTCCAGCGGGTGCAGCACGATGTCCTCGGCCAGGTCCGCCGCGCTGACCTCGGCGGCGGCGGCCGCCCGGTGCTCGGTCGGGATCACCACCACCGTGGTCTCGGTGTACAGCGGGATCGCACTGAGGACCGTCCGGTCGACCGGCAGCCGGACGAGCCCGGCCTCGGCGCCGCCGTCCCGCAGCAGCGGCGTGCCCTCAGCGGCCGGCACGGAGATCAGGGTGAGCGGGACCTCGGGCAGCCGCTCGTGCCAGATCTGGACCCACTTGGTGGGGGTCACTCCGGGCACGTAGGCGAGCCGGAACGGGGCGGGTCCTTGCGTTTCAGTCACGCGGCCAGGCTACCGGCTGTGATGAGGGCGGCCTCTCGCTCGATACCCTTGGTCCATGACATCGCTCAAACCGAAGACGACCCAGACGATGAAGCCCGCGACAGCGGCGAAGAAACTCGGTGTGTACCTGGAGGCCACCCCTGCCGAGTTCCAGGAGGGCGTTGTCTCCCGGGACGAGCTGCAGGCGCTGCAGACCGACGCCCCCGAGTGGCTGGTGGAGCTGCGCCGCAACGGCCCGCACCCCCGGCCGGTCGTCGCGACCAAGCTCGGCGTCTCCATCTCGGGCCTCGCCCGCGGCGGCGTCACCGAGGCGCTCACCACCGAGCAGATCGACACGCTCAAGGCCGAGAACCCGCTGTGGCTCCAGCACGAGCGCGCCACCCAGGCGGACGTCCGCAAGGAGGCCCTGCGCCTCAAGGAGAAGACGACGAAGAAGTAGCCGCCCGGGCGGCGGAGCCGCCGGCGGGCGACGCCCCGTGATGTACCGGGGCGCCGCCCAGCAGCCATCTGAGCTGCTTCGCCGTCAGTCGTTGACGAGGTCGAACTCCTCCCACGGGCCGATGCCCGTCCGGTTGGCGATCAGCGGGTCCGCGCCCGCGCTCTCCGCGGTGACGTACTCGTTGTCGGCCTGCGAGCGCAGGCTGACGCTGCCGTCGCCGTTGTGGATCAGCGCGAAGGTCTCCCAGGGGCCCACCGAGGTTCGGTTGGCGATCAGCGGAGACGCCCCGGCCGAGTCCGCACACACGTACTGGCCGTTGGCGTGCGACTTGAGGGCGATGTTGCCGCCGCCGAGGTCGATCTCGTCGAAGGACTCCCAGCTGCCGATGGCCGTCCGGTTGGCGATCAGCGGCGCCGCCCCCGCGTTGTCGGCGGTGACGTACTTGCCGTTGGCGTGGGCCTTCAGGCTGATCACCGAACCGCCGGGGGTGGTGGCGGTCCCGTCGAGCCCGATGGAGACACTGCCGAGGTGCCGGGCGGCACTGGCCGGGCTGCCGCCGATGCCGGCGAACGGCAGCGCGGTGGTCGGCGCCGAGGTCTGCTCGACCAGGTAGGACTTGCCGGTCTGGGCCGCGATGGTGAAGCTGGCGTTGCTCTGCGAGGCCAGCACGGTCGCCCCGGTGCTGCCGTCGACGACGGTGACGGCCTTGCCGGGCCAGGGGCTGCGCACGGTGATCGGCGAGTTGCTGCCGGAGACGATGCCGACCGTGGTCGCGGTGCCGCCGGAGACCTGGACGTCGACCTTGGTGTTGTGCTGGATGTAGACGGTGCCCTCGCCGGTCCAGTCCGAGGGCCAGGCCGGGGCGATCCGCAGCAGTCCGTCGTAGTCCTGGACCAACGCCTCGCTCACGCTCGCGGCCAGCACCCCCGACTGCTCGATGTAGGGCTCCTGCGCGCTGGTGCCGGTGAAGCTGGCCAGCCCGGAGGGGTAGGCCTGGTAGGACTTGGTCGCGGCGAGCAGGTCGTTCTTGACCTCGCTCGCCAGGCCCAGCCGGGCGGCCTGCAGCGGGTCGTTGCTCCAGTCGTTGCTGTTGACGTAGCTGCGCGAGGTGTAGGTGCGCTTGGCCAGATCGGTCAGCGTCCCGCTGTCACCGATCAGGTTGTACGGCCAGACGGCCTCCAGGCCCAGGTTCTCGCTGTTGCTGCGGGCGACGGTCGGCTGCGCCGAGAGGGCGATCATGTCGGCGCCGGCCGAGTCGGCGGAGGCGGTCAGCAGCTGGGTCTGGGTCGCGGTGTCGGTGCGCGGCAGCGGCGGGATCTTCGGGATAGCAGCGTTCAGCTGGGTGACCAGTGCCGAGTCCACGCCCAGCGTCTGGGCCGCCTTGACCGCGACCGGGAACAGCGCCTGCATGGCGACGATGTCGGTGACCGGGTCCTTGACGTTCCACTGGGTCTCATGGGCGTTGGCCTGGGTGTGCAGCAGACCGTCCGAGCCGGTGGTCGCGACCGACAGCAGGAACTTGGCGGCGCCGCTGATCAGCGGGTAGTTGGTGCTGAGCAGCGACAGGTTGTCGGTGGCCAGGTACTCCTGCCAGATCCACAGGCCGATCTCGGCGCCGCTGGTGTAGGTCAGCGAGTTGTAGGTCGGGGAGATCGTCGAGTCGCAGGACGCGCCGCCCTCGCCGCCGTTGTAGGTGCCGTTGCCGTTGAAGCGCATGGTCTCGGGAACGCAGAGCCCCTGCGTGCCGGGCACCTTGGCGGTGGTCCAGGCCGCGATGTTGTTGACGTTGCTGGTGTAGAGGTTCAGCACCGGGTCGTTGAGGCTGGACTCGCCGGCCGAGATGTTCGCCTGGACCTGCATCCGCAGATTCCAGAACCAGTAGCCGGCCGGGAACCAGTCCTGGTGGTCCTGGGAGAAGTTGAAGAGGTCGGCGACGCCGGCCTGGGAGCCGGGAACCGATCCGCCGCGTTCGGCCGCGGCGTCGTAGAGGTAGAGCGTGCGCAGGTTCTCGACGTACTCGCCGGAACCGTCCGCGGAGGTGATCTTGATCAACCCGGCGGTGCTCCAGTAGTTGTGCCACCAGGCCAGGTGGGCCGAGGTCAGCGCGGAGGCGGCCTTGGTGGTGTCGCCGTTGATGACCGAGTTGGCGGTGGTCAGGGCGTTGCCCCCGGTCCAGCCGGGGGCGGCGACGATCACCCGGAAGCTGCCGTCGGCGTTGGGGGTGAAGGCGACCTGCCCGGTCAGCGAGTCGGGGGTGGACGCCGACACATTGCGGCCGCCCGCGCTCAGGCCGAGCAGCGAGCCGAAGGTCTGCCCGGAGGCGCCCTGGCCGCTGTTGTCGACCCAGGTCTCGGCGAGGGTGGCGGTGGATCCCGAGGCCTGGGCCGAGGGCGAGCGGCCGCTCCACAGTTTGATCTGCGCGGTCTGGCTGCTGTTGGGGTCGGCGCCGGTGACGTCGACCACCAACTGCGCGGTGTCGCTGCGGACATAGGCGGTGAGCGTCATCCCGCCGCCGGACTCGTGCAGCATCCCGTCATAGGCGTCGAGGTAACCGGTGAAGTCGGACGCGCCGGTCAGCTTGGACAGCCCGGGGATGACGAGTTGGCCGGGTGACTTGCGGTCCGGGAAGGTGTCGGAGCGGTTCAGTTGCGCGGTGAACCCGCCGGCCGCCCACACCGCGGCGCCGAGGGTGCCGTTGCCCAGCGGCACGAACTGGCCGGGCGCGGTGTTCGGCTTGCCCAGCACCATGTCGGCGCGGCGCACCACATTGGCGGTGTCCAGGGAGAAGCCGCCGTTCTGCCAGGCAGTGGTGGTGGTCGCCGCAGCGGCAGCCGGAGCGCCCAGGACCGGGCCGACTCCTGGAATCGCCAGCGACAGCAGCAGCACCGGTAGGAACCGGGCGCATCGACTGCGCCGCGATCGTTTGGCAAACATGGAATCCTCCTCCGGCGCGCCGAGGCGGCACACCCGCGAAACATCGGATGATGTAGACCAGAGATTCGGCCTCCCGGCATTCGCTGTCAAGGCTCCGAACCAAACTTTCCCTTGGTAGAGCTGCCAAGTTGGCCTTGTCCCAGCTCTTGACCATCGCGACCACCAGCACTCCTTCTGGTAATTGATCGGATGACATGAAATGAACGCGCAAACGGCTACTGTTGATCGACGGTCTGCGGCCACGCTGTCCGGGACGGAGTCCGCATGATCGAGCAGAGCTTCCAGAACTTCTTTCTCGCCCTCGCCGGGGCGTCAGCAGCCTTGATCGGACTGCTGTTTGTCGCGGTGTCAGTCGCCCCGGAGAAGGTGGTCGGGCCGAAGGCGCTGGCACTGCACCAGGTGCGGGCGACCATGGCCCTCACCGCCTTCTCGTCGACCCTGGTGCTGGCACTGATCGCACTGCTGCCGCAGGCGCACATCGGCTGGCCGTCCACCGTGGTCGGGGCGGCGGGAATACTGTTCTCCGTGGTATCCCTGCGGCGCATCAGAGCAGCCGAGGGCGACCAGCCGCGGCGCCGCGCGCTGATCATCGTGTCGGTCTTCCTGCTGGTGATGCTGTTCCTGGCGAGCTCGGGAATCCGGCTGATCGTCGACCCGCGGGACACCGACCCGGTCTCCGACGCCTGCGTGGCCCTGATCGCCCTGATCGCCCTCGGCATCGACCGCTCCTGGGAGCTGGTCGGCGGACGCACCAGCGGCGTCACCAGCATGATCACCGACCGCATCGTCGGACGCGACAACTGACCCGGTCATCGTTGATCACCGGACGGCAGGCCCTTGACGTAGGAAGTTAAGGAGTTTAACTTAATCGGGCCTTACTTTCTGAGGCTTCCGCCTGCACTTCTGGAGGTCTGCGGTGTCCACCACACCCACACCAGCTCCCCCGAATCCGGCCGGTTCCGGTTCCGGTACCGGCCCCGGCTCCGGGCTCGTCCGCCGCATCGGTCTGTTCCAGGCCACCACCATCAACATGAGCCAGATGTGCGGCGTCGGCCCGTTCATCACCATCCCGGTGATGGTGGCCGCGTTCGGCGGGCCGCAGGCGATCATCGGCTGGATCGCCGGGGCCGTGCTCGCCCTGCTCGACGGGCTGGTCTGGGCCGAGCTCGGCAGCTCGCTGCCCGGTTCCGGCGGCACCTACGTCTACCTGCGGGAGGCGTTCCAGTACCGCACCGGCAAGCTGATGCCGTTCCTGTTCGTGTGGACGGCGATGCTGTTCATCCCGCTGATCATGTCCACCGGAGTGGTCGGCCTGGTCTCCTACCTGGGCTACCTGTGGCCCGGCATGACCTCGCTTGAGGGCGACCTGGTCGGCGTCGGGGTCGTGGCGCTGGTGGTCCTGCTGCTCTGGCGGCGGATCGACAGCATCGGCCGGATCACGGTGTTCATGTGGTCGGTGATGATCGTCGCCGTGGCCGCCCTGATCATCGCCTCCTACAGCCACTTCAACGCCTCGCAGGCGTTCGACTGGCCCGCGCACGCGATCCAGCTCACCCACGGCAGCTTCTGGCTGGCCTTCGCGTCCGGGCTGACCATCGGCATCTACGACTACCTCGGCTACAACACCGCCTCCTACACCGGCGCCGAGATCAAGGACCCGGGCCGGGTCATGCCGCGCGCCATCGTCTACTCGATCATCGCCATCATGGGCATCTACCTGCTGATGCAGATCGGCGTCCTCGGCGTGGTGAACTGGCACGACATGCTCGACACCAAATCCGCCGCCTACACCTCGGTCGCCTCCGTGGTGCTGGAGAAGGCCTGGGGCCACACCGCCGCGCAGGTGGTGACCGTGCTGATCCTGATCACCGCCTTCGCCTCGGTGTTCACCGGGCTGCTCGGCGGCTCCCGGGTCCCCTTCGAGGCAGCACGGGAACGCGTCTTCTTCAAGCAGTTCGGCACGCTCCACCCCAAGCACCGCTTCCCGGTCCTCGGCCTGGTCAGCATGGGCGTGATCACCGCCGCCGGCTTCCTGTTCGGACGGCACACCAATCTGCAGACCCTGATCAGCCTGCTGGTCACGGTGATGGTGATCATCCAGTCGCTGGCCCAGGTGGCGGCGGTGACCGTGCTGCGGAAGCGGCAGCCCGGGCTGGTCCGCCCCTACAAGATGTGGCTCTACCCGGCGCCGGGCATCCTGGCCGGCATCGGCTGGCTGGTCATCTACGGCTACGCGGACAAGGCCGCCCCCGGCGTCCACCCGATCGAATGGTCGCTGGCCTGGCTCGCCGTCGGCTGCCTGGCCTTCGCGGTGTGGTCCCGGTTCGAGAAGGTCTGGCCGTTCGGGCCCAAGGAGATCCGCGAGGAGTACCTGGAGGAGCAGCGAGCGGAACCGACCCCGGTGGGTTAGCGCAGCCGCGGTATTGGCATGAACTGGGGGATGGAGCACACACAGGCGGTCGTGATCGGCGCGAGCATGGCGGGGCTCCTCGCCGCCCGCGCCCTGAGCGACACCTTCAGCAGCGTCGTGGTCATCGACCGCGACGTCCTTCCCGACGGGCCGGCCGACCGGCGCGGTGTGCCGCAGAGCGGCCACCTGCACGGTCTGCTGGCCCGCGGCCTGCTCGGCCTGGACGAGCTGTTCCCCGGGTTCGAGGCCGAGCTGCTGACGGCCGGAGCCGTGCGGGGGGACATCCAGTCCGACATCCACTGGTACATCGACGGACACCTGATCAAGCCGGTCCGCTCCGGACTGCTCGGCCTCGCGTCGACCAGGGCACTGCTGGAGTTCACGGTCAGGGAACGAGTGGCCGCGCTGCCCGGCGTCGAGATCATCGACGACTGCGACGTGCTGAGCCTGGTCACCACCGAGGACCGGCGCCGGGTGACCGGGGTCGGCATCGCGCCGCGGTCCGACGGCGCGGCGGCCTCGACGATCCGGGCGGACCTGGTCGTGGACGCCGGCGGCCGCGGTTCGCGGACCCCGGCCTGGCTGGAGCAGCTGGGCTACCCGCGCCCGCCGGAGCAGAAGCTCGCGGTGGACCTCACCTATGTCTCCCGGACCTACCGGCGTGAGCCGCAGCAGCTCGACGGCCGGCTGGGCACCGCGATCAGCGCCTACCCGGGATCACCGCGCGGCGGCTTCCTGCTCGCGCTGGAGCGGGACCGGTTCGTCCTCAGCGTCGGCGGGGTCTTCGGCGAGCAGCCGCCGATGGACGACGAGGGCCTGGCCGACTATGTGACAGCCATGCCCAGCCGGGACTTCGCGGTCTTCCTGCGCACCGCCACCCGGCTCACCGAGCCGGTGCGGATCCGGCACCCCGCGAGCGTCCGGCGGCACTACGAGGCGCTCACCGCGTTCCCGGCCGGCTATCTGGTCACCGGCGACGCCCTGTGCAGCCTCAACCCCGTCTACGGGCAGGGGATGACGATCGCGACGCTGGAGGCGCTGCTGCTGCGGGAGCTGCTCGCGGCGGGGCCCGACGACCAACTGGCGCGGCGGTTCTTCCATGGCGCGGCCAAGCTGATCGACACCCCGTGGAGCACAGCGGTGGGCTCGGACCTGCGGTTTCCCGAGGCCGGGAGCGCCCTGCCGCTCCGGGGCAGGCTGCTCAACCGCTATCTGGCCCGCGTCTACCGGGCGGCCGAACAGGACACCGCGGTCGCCACCGCGTTCCTGCGGGTGCTCAACCTGGTGGAGGGCCCGGAGCGGCTGCTGGCGCCGGGAGTGCTGCTCCGGGTCGCCCGCGCCTCACTGGACTCGCACCCGGCGAGCTCGCTGAACCCACCGGACTCGCTGAACCCACCGGACTCGCCGGACTCGCCGGACTCGCCGGAGAAGAACCCCGCTGCTGTTCATGGCAGCACCCCTGCTGGAGGCAATCAATGACGCTCATCCTGGTCCACGGTGTTCCCGAAACCGCGGCGATCTGGGAGCCGCTGCGCCGCGCGCTCGGCCGCGACGACGTGATCACCCTCTCCCCGCCCGGATTCGGCGCACCCGTGCCGGAGGGTTTCGGCGCCACCTCCGACGACTACCTGGCCTGGCTGGTCGGTGAGTTGGAGCAGATCGAGGGTCCGATCGACCTGGTCGGGCACGACTGGGGCGGCGGCCACGTCCAGCGGGTCGCGGCCCGGCGACCCGACCTGATCCGGTCCTGGTGCAGCGACATCGCCGGGGGCACCGACCCGGCGTATGTGTGGCACGACCTGGCGCAGCTCTGGCAGACGCCGGGGGTGGGCGAGGAAACCGTCGTCTCGCGGTTCGGCGCACCGGTCGAGAGGCAGGTCGCGGGGCTGGTCAAGGGCGGGATGACGGCCGAGGCAGCGGCGGCCTCGGTGGCGGCCGCCGGGCCGGAGATGGGCCGCTGCATCCTGGCGCTCTACCGCTCGGCCGCGCAGCCCGCCCTGGCCGGCTGGGGCGCCGAACTCGAACGGGCCGAGCGCCGTCCGGCCCTGGTCATCAACGCGACGGCGGACGCCTATGTCGGCGGCCCCGCGTTGGCCCACCGCGCGGCAGGCCGGCTCGGCGCCGAGGAGGCCGTGCTGGAGGGGCTCGGACACTGGTGGATGCTCCAGGACCCGCAGCAGGGCGCGGCGGTGCTGAACGAGTTCCACGCCGGCCTGGAGAAAAACCACTGAGTTGGCCGGCCCGAGTTGAACGTTGAACCAGGAGCCTTCGGTCCGCGTAGTCCTGTCTGCTCTGTCCTCGCCGGATTTGTCGGCACATCTCAGGGAGAAGCAGGATGATCAGAAGGCTCATACCCGCGGCGGCACTCGCGGCCGCCGTGACCGTGACCGTCGCGCTGACCACGGCGGGCTCGGCCAGCGCCAGCCCGCACCAGGACAGCCACGGTCCGGCGGCGGCGCACGGCGTGACCCGGACCGACCTGGTCTCCGACCAGCCCGGCAAGGCGCAGTTGACGGATCCGAACCTGGTCAACGCCTGGGGCCTCTCCCGTGGGCCGAACACCCCGCTGTGGGTGTCCAACGCGGGCACGATGACCTCCACGCTCTACAACGGCGCGGTCGACGGCAGCCCGGTGGCCGCCGTGCCGGCCGCCTCGCCGCTGGTCGTCAAGATCCCCGGCGGCCCGGTCACCGGCCAGACCTTCAACGGCAGCACCGGCTTCGCCGTCCCCGGCACCACCACGCCGGCCGCGTTCCTCTTCGCCACCGTGGGCGGCACGATCGCGGCGTGGACCGGCGCGAACGGCACCCAGGCCGTCACCGCGGCCACCGTGCCGGGGGCCGCCTACACCGGACTGACCCTGGCCACCAGCCCGTTCGGGCCGCTGCTGCTGGCGGCGGACTTCCATGACAACCGCGTCGACGTCTTCAACTCCTCGTTCCAGAGGCTGGACGTCAGCGGCCTGTTCCGGGATCCGTCGGTGCCGCGCAACTACGCGCCGTTCAACGTCCAGGTGCTCGGCGGCAACGTGTATGTGACGTACGCCCAGCAGGACGCCAACAAGCAGTTCGACGTGGCCGGCGCAGGCCACGGCTTCGTGGACGAGTTCACCTCCTACGGCACCCTGGTCAAGCGGATCGCCTCGCGCGGTGTGCTGGACTCGCCGTGGGGCCTGGTGATCGCCCCGTCCTCGTTCGGCCGCTTCTCCGGCGACCTGCTGGTCGGCAACTTCGGCAACGGCACCATCCACGCCTTCGACCCGGCTACCGGCCGCTTCGCCGGCACGCTGACCGACACCCGCGGCCACACCGTCAGGATCGACAAGCTGTGGGGCCTGATCACCGGTGACGCCGTCGCCGGCGGACCGAACTCGGTCTGGTTCAGCGCCGGTCCTGACAAGGAGACACACGGCCTGCTGGGCATCCTGACCGCCAAGTAGGGCCGGTGAAACCGGGCCGGCCGGAGCGCGTGGGGCGCTTCGGCCGGCCTCGTCAGGCGGTGGGGCCGGTCTGCCAGGCCTTAGGCTGCGGAGGGTGTTCACTCCCCAGGGTCCGTCCCTTCGCGAACTCGCCGTGCAGGCGCTCTCGTCCGTCGAGCGCGGTTACGACCTGCTGGCGCCCCGCTTCGACCACACCCCCTTCCGGACCCCGGCCCCGGTGCTCGATGCCGTCGCCGAGACGCTGGCGCCGCTCGGGCCCTTCGGCACGGGGCTCGACCTCTGCTGCGGGACCGGGGCGGGGACGGAGCTGCTGCGGCAGCTGTGCGACGAGCGGGTGGTGGCCGTTGACTTCAGCGCCGGGATGCTCGACACCGCTCGGGCCAGGTCCGCCGTCGGCGAGGCTGTCGACTGGGTCCGGGCGGACGCCCGGCAGCTGCCGTTCGGGCCGCGGTTCGACCTGGTGGTCAGCTTCGGGGCGTTCGGGCACTTCCTGCCCCGGGAGCGGCCCGGGCTGTTCGCTCAGGCCTACCAGTCCCTGCGCCCCGGCGGCTGCTTCGCCTTCCCGATCGGCGCCCCGCCCCGGGTCGGCTCGCAGCTGTACTGGACGCTGTGGGGTTTCGACACCGTCATGTACGTCCGCAACGCGCTACGTCGGCCGACCTTCGTCATGTACTACCGGACCTTCCCGCTGCACGAGGTCAGAAGCGATCTGGAGCAGGCCGGCTTCACCGTCGAGACGCTGCCGCTGACCGCGCTGGGAACGCTGGACGACGGCAGCCCGCGCTGCCGCCTGGTGCTGGCCCGCAAGTAGGGTGACGTTGAGTCAGGGATCAACTCGCCGGAGTGAGTTCGACCCGGCGGCCGTCAGGGTCAACGAGCACGGCCCGGACGCCCCACGGCCCCTCCCTGGGCGGGCTCTGCAGCACCCCACCGGCCGCGACCGCGTCCGCCACCGCCGCGGCCAGGTCCGGGACGGCGAGCCCGAGCCTGGTGCCGTCGCCGGTGAGATCGCCACGGGCCTCCGCACCGTGCAGTTCCAGGGTCAGGCCGTGCTGCCGCGCGGCGTGGTGCAGCGGCACCCGCTGATGGGTCTCGGGCACGAACACAAAGCCCAGCGCGGAGTAGAAGGCGAGGCATTCCTCCAGGCGCAGGCACTTCAGCGCAAGGTAGTTGAGCACGCTGTCCCCTTCTCTTCGGTGGCCCCGGCGGCCTACGGCAAGGCCTCAGACCGGCCTCGGCCAGATGGCCCGGCAGCCGCCGTCCGGCCTGCGGATTGGCCGCCGCGGCCAGCGCGCCACCGGTCCAGCGCCCGCTCGCCCGGCCGCGCGGCGAGCGCGGCGTGCGCCCATGCCCGCAGGCGGCGGACCCCGGCGTTCGCCGCCCGCGCGTCCAGGGCGCCGACCAGCCGGTCGGTGGCCAAGGCGGAGATATTGTCTGCGTGGAACGCCGAAGTCGGCCGCGGGTTGCCCATTCGGCAACTTTACGGCGACCCTGGGGTGTTTCGTCGGACCCTGCTCTGACCTGGCCTTTTCCTCTGCCGACAGGCTCGGGGTGCTGGGTTTCATCACAAATGGAGCACGAGGGGCACAAATTCCGCGGCAGCCCCTAGAAATGGTCTACACCACCGGTGCATAGTGGCGTAGACCACATCGCTCCAAGGAGAAGGTCATGGGATTCACGGGATCCGTCAACGATCTCAAGCCGCGCTGGTCGGTCGACCTCCCCATCCACGCCGCCACGTGTGCCTCCGGGAAGCAGACGTTCATCGTCCTGGCCCACACCTTCGCCGAAGCCGTCGACGCCGCGTGGGAAGAGGCACACACCCCGCAGGCCATGCGGCACCGCAACGGGGCAGCTCTCGCCGCGAGCCGGCATGACCTCTATGCCCGGATGCTTTCGGCAAGTCTCATCTGACAAACAATTGCTGACTGCTTTCTGACATCTTGTCGATACGGTTCGGCCATGCCGAACCGAAGCAAGGTGCTGAAGATACTTTCGTTCTCCGCAGCCGGTGTCCTGGCCGCGGGCGCGGCCGGTGGCGCCTATGTGTACGAGCACCTCAACGGCAACATCAAGACCGCCTCGCTCTACACCGACGACACCTCCGACGGCGCCACCGCCGGCCCCAGCAGCAGGAGCGCCGCGCTGGGCACCGAGAAGCCGGACGCCTTCGGCCACACCCCGCTCAACATCCTGGTCATCGGTTCGGACACACGCGACAGCGCGGCCGACTGCCGGATCGGCGGCGACTGCGGGCCCGGCTCCAACGCCGACGTCGAGATGCTGGTGCACCTCTCCGCGGACCGCAGCAACGCCACGGTGATGAGCATCCCCCGCGACACCATGATGCACACGCCGGCCTGCCGCGATCCCGAGACCGGGGAGCACACCTCCGGCTCCTACGCCCAGATCAACAGCGCGCTGCAGTACGGCCCGGCCTGCTCGGTGGCGGCGGTGCACAAACTGACCGGAATACCCATCGACCATTTCGCAATGATCGACTTCAGTGGTGTGGTGAGCATGTCCGACGCCGTGGGCGGGGTGAACGTCTGCGTCGACAACAACGTCTACGACCCGTATTCCGGCCTGAAGCTCGCCAAGGGCACGCACACCCTGAAAGGCCAGGGCGCGCTGGAGTTCCTCCGCACCCGGCACGGCTTCGACGACGGCAGCGACCTGGGCCGCACCTACGCCCAGCATGTGTTCATCACCCAGATGGTCAACAAGATCAAGAGCGCCGGCACGCTCAGCGACCCCACCGCGCTGTGGAGCCTCGCGAACTCCGCCACCAAGGCACTGACCGTGGACACCGGCCTGGGCAGCATCACCAAGCTGATCGGGCTCGCCGAGGATCTCGGGAAGGTCCCTACCGACCGAATAACCTTCACCACGATGCAGACCCATGCCGACCCGGAGGACATCAACCGGGTCGTGGTCGACAACCAGGCCAAGCACCTGTTCGCCGCGATCATCAACGACCGACCGCTCACCGCGGGCACCGCCTCGGCGTCGGCGTCGGCCTCTGCCGCAGCATCACCCTCGGTGTCGACGTCGGCCACGACGGCCACCCCCGGCACGTCGCTCCCGCCCGCGTCGCACGCCCCGAAGCCGCCCGGCTCCGCCGCGGCCCTCGCCGACTCCCACGCGCAGACCGGGAACCAGGTCAACGCCTGCGCCAATGTCGGCACCCAGTACACGGTGCAGGTGAACGGTGTCGGGATGACCCCGGTCCAGGCCTACGCCAACAGCCCGGGGGTCAAGAACACCGCCCCCTGAGCCACTGGGGGCGCCAGCCGCTCAGGGAGTGGTGAAGCGGTAGCCCTCGGCCAGCAGTTGGGGCAGCCAGATCCTCATCGCCGCGACCGTCTGCGAGCGGTCCCCGCCGCCGTCGTGGTCCAGGATGATCGATCCGGTCCTGGTGGTCCGGGTGATGGTCGACACGATGCTCTGGGTGCCGGGCCTGGACCAGTCCCGCGGGTCGACCGACCAGTCCAGCGGACGCAGATTCGCGGCGGCAGCGGCCTCGAACACCGTGTGCGACCAGGCGCCGAAGGGGGCCCGGAACATCGTCGGGACGAGGCCGACGTCGGCCATGGCCTCGGTGGTGCGGGCGATCTGACCGGTCACCGCGCCGAGGGGCAGTCGGCTCAGGTCGGAGTGGTCCCAGGTGTGGTTGGTGATGTGGTGCCCGGCCGCGGCCACCTCCTTCACCAGGGAGGCACGGGCCGCTATCTGACGGCCGATCATGCAGAAGGTGGCGGTGACCCGGTGCTCCCGCAGGATCTCCAGGATCTGCGGGGTGTACTCGCTCGGACCGTCGTCCAGGGTCAACGCGATGACCTTGGCACCGCCGTGGACGTAGAACTGCGGCTTGGTCTGCACCGGCAGCGAAGGGCGCGGGGTGGCACTCGGGGTCGACGTCGCGGTCGGCGTGGCTGTCGACCGCTCGGAGGGCACCGGCGGAGTCGTGGACGACGTGGCCCGGATGGTGACCGCGCTGCGCGCCTGGGCGGCTCCGCATCCGCTCAGCAGGGTCACCCCGGCGGCGGCGAAAAGCACCCGCCGGGACACCCCCGGCCGGGCCGGTTGCTCCCCCGGTTCGGCGAGGACCTCCTCGTACATGCGCTCGGCCCCGGCGAGGTGGCCGCCGGGCCCGGTGTTCTGCCTCAGGAAGTCGGTCTTGTTCGCCATGCTGTCGGATCCTGGGCGACAGATGTCAGGAAGCCGTCAGACAGCCGTCAGGTTCTGGTGCGAGCCGGCGCAGCCGCAGCGGGCCGGGCCTCCGGCTCGGCATCGGGCCCGGCCCCGGGCGCTGACCTTCGCGGAGCCGAAGCTGGACCTTAGCGCAACCTGATGTCCCCGCCGGTGGCCGCTCCGGGCGCCCGCAGCCGCCTAGGGTGGCCCACCCCCCCCGACGGCCCCGGTCGCACCTCCCCCCCGAGTGCGACCGGGGCCTTCTCCTTTGCCGCGGGCAACGGCCGCAGCCCGGTGCCGGAGCCCGGTGCCGGAGCCGAAAAGTGATATCCGGGCCCTGCGCGATACGCCTCCGACAGGAGCCGCGCCGCCGGGCGCGACCAACCAACCGGGTGAGGCAGTCCGTGTACCACGACCACATACCCCACGAGCGAGTCGCCGAGGCCGCCGTCCAGGGCGACCGGGAGGCCCGTGAAGCGCTGGTCAGCGGCTATCTGCCGCTGGTCTACAACGTCGTCGGCCGCGCCGCCGAGAGCGATCTCGACGTCGACGACATCGTGCAGGAGACCATGCTGCGGATCATCACCGGGCTGCCCGCGGTGCGACAACTGGAGAGCCTGCGCTCCTGGATCGTGGCGATCTGTCTGCGCCAGCTGTCCGAGGCCCGACGCCAGGCCCGCTCGCAGCGGCTGCACCTCGCTCCGCCGCTCGCGGAGCAGGCCGATCCGGCCGCCGACTTCGTGGCGCTCCTGATCCTCCGCGAGAGCCTGTCCCAGGAGCAGCGGGAGGTGGCCGAGGCCGCGCGCTGGTTGGACCCGGGGTTCCGGGATCTGCTGTCGCTGTGGTGGCTGGAGGCGTCCGGGCACCTCGATCGCGCGGAGCTGGCCGCGTCGCTCGGCGAGTCGCCGGCGAAGGTGGCCGTCCGGGTCCAGCGGATGAAGGCGCAGCTGGACGTCGCCCGTTCGATCGTCCGGGTGCTCGGCGCTGAGGCCCGCTGCCCGGGCCTTGCCGCCGCGTCGGCCGAGGCGGAGCCGAGTCCGCTGCTGCGGAAGCGGATCGCCCGCCACCTCCGGGAGTGCCCGGCCTGCGCCGGACGCACCGAGCGGCTGGTCCCGTTGGCGCGGCTGCTCGCCGGGCTGCCGCTGGCACTGCCACCGGCCCGGCTCGGCTCGAGCACGGCCGGTCTGAGCCCAGCGGCAGCGACGGCCGGTCCAAGCCCAGCGACGGGCGGGCCGCATCGGGCGTCCGGTCACGGGACCCTGCCGCACGGCGCGGGCCGGATCACCCTGCTGTCTGGGACGGCGGGCAAGGTGGCCGTATCGGCTGCCGCGGTGGTCCTGCTGGCCGGCCTCGGCACGGCGGTGGCGAGCACGCGGGGGGCAGGCCCGTCCCGGCCGTCCGCGACCGGGACGCACCAGGTCCAGCGCACCTCCTCGCCCCGGACCCACAGCGCGAGCCCCGTGCCGGCGGTGTCGGCCCCAGTGTCACGACCCGCCGTCCAGCCCCGGCCCACCACCCCCTCGGCCGCTGCCTCCGCCACGACGCCGGTCTTCTCCAGCGTGGTCCCCCCGCTGCCCCAGGTGCAGGCGGTAACGGTCTCGCGGTTGACCCAGAACAGCCGGGTGGCCGGTCGGGACAACGGGCAGAGCACCGGGTACGGGAACCGCTCGGTGTGGGTCTTCGACGACACCACGCTGAAGAACCCCTGGGGCTTCCTGTCCAACAGCGGCGCCGTCACCACCGACCTCGACGCCACCGACGGCATCACGCTGACCTCGGGCAATCCCTTCACCGTCAACCCGGCTCAGACCCCCGTGAACCTGCTGCCGCTGACCGCCCCGGAGCGGGCGTTCGAGGCCGCGCACAGCGGGGCCGGCGGCTGCGCCGGCAGCCGGGACCAGTACTGCGGGGCGGTCTTCGGCTTCTGGCCGGGGCCGACCATCGCCGACCCCAAGCACCACCGGGTGCTGGTGTTCTACGGCAAGCTCTGCCGTGGCGGGGCCGCGGGCACACCGTGCTCGGGGCCGCTGGGCAGGGGCCTGGGCGGCGGGATCGCGGCGCTGGACATGGACACCGGCACGGTGACCCGGCTGGTCGCCGCCAACGGACCGAAGGTCAGCAGCGTCGAGGGCCTGGACCCGACCGCGTTCTTCGGCCCGGACCAGGTGTTCAGCGCCGCCTCCCTGGTCGTCGGCGACACCGCCTACACCTACGGGGACTGCACCGGCTACGGCTGCAAGCTCGGCCGGGTGCCGCTGGCCGGGATCACCGACCGCTCCCAGTGGCGCTTCTACACCGGCGGCGGGAAATGGAGTGCCGACCCAGGCGCGGGCACCCATGTGATCGCACCCGGAGCCGCAGGTCAGACCGTCTTCTACGACCCGGCACTGCGGGCCTTCGTCAATGTCTACATGCCCTTCGGCAGCAACGCCGTGATGTACCAGGTGGGCGGCTCGCCCTTCGGCCCCTGGTCGGCCGCCCGGACCGCGCTGCAGACCCCCGGGGGCCGGAACAACAACTACGCCCTGTTCGCCCACCCCGAATACGCGCGGCAGAACGGGCTGGTGGAGTATCTGACGTACTTTCAGCCGGATTCAGGTGCCCAGCAGTTGGTGCGCCTGAAGTTCCACGCCCGGTAGCGGAGGGCGATGGGGAGGATGTCAGAGAGTTGTCAGATTGTGGTTCGGACCGCCTCCGCCGACCGGATCCGGGATCCATCTGCTTAGGATCGCTGTCATGGGTACACGTGTTCTGGTCGCCGAGGACGACGAGATGCAGGCTGAGCTGGTCCGGCGCTATCTGGAGCGCGAGGGCCACACCGCTGTCGTCGTCCACGACGGACGCGCCGCGCTGGAGGAGGCCCGCCGGACCCACCCCGACCTGATCATCCTGGATGTGATGATGCCGGGGATGGACGGCCTGGAGGTGTGCCGCACCCTGCGCCGGGAGAGCGAGGTGCCGGTGCTGATGCTCACCGCCCGCAGCGGCGAGGAGGACCTGCTGCGGGGGCTGGACCTGGGCGCCGACGACTACATGACCAAGCCCTACAGCCCCCGCGAGCTGATGGCCCGGGTGCGCACCCTGCTCCGCCGGAGCAGGTCGGGCGGCGGCTGGGGCAAGAGCTGGGGCGACGGGGCGCTGCGGGTGGGCCACCTCAGCGTCGATCCGGAGCGGCGCGAGGTGACCTTCGGTGCCGACCCGGTGGAGTGCACCCGCGGCGAGTTCGAGATCCTGGCGGCGATGGCGGCCCAGCCCGACCGGGTCTTCAACCGGTCCCAGCTGCTGCAGGAGATCCACGGCTTCGATCCCTACACCACCGAGCGCGCCATCGACATGCATGTGATGAACCTGCGCAAGAAGATCGAACCCGACCCCCGCCGCCCGGTGTGCCTGGTGACGGTGTTCGGCGTGGGCTACAAACTCACCGACGGATCGGGCGGTCGGCGCCGTGCCCCGTAGTGTCCCGCTGCGGCGGAGCCTGGTGGTGCGGCTGCTGGCCACCTCGGTGCTGGTGGCCGTCTGCTCGATCGCAGCCACCGCGTGGCTGGCGGTGAAGTCCACCTCGCGTGCCATCGAGCAGCAGCAGAGCCAGGCGCTGTCCCAGGACGCCAGGATCTACAGCACCCTGCTGAGCTACGCCGCCACCCACCACAGCTGGGACGGTGTCGGCCCCGCGGTCACCGAGCTGGCCCGGGGCACCGGCCGCCGCATCGCGCTGACCACCTCGGCCCGGCTCCCGCTCGCCGACTCCGCACCCGCCGACGCCTCCCCGCTGCCGCTCCAGGCCTCCGCCGTGGTGGATCCGCTCAACGTGGACCCCTCGCTCGGCGCCGGCTCCGGGACCAGCCGGATCTCCCCCCAGGCCACCGGCCCGTTCCAGCTCAGCGGCAAGGAACAGGCGGACCTGCTCGAGGAGGCGGACGAGACGATCCGCTGCCTCCAGTACCAGGGGCAGACCGCCCAGGTCGCCACCAGCCCGGCCGGACGTCCCGACGTCATCACCAGCAGCGGCTACGCGGCGATACTGGTGATCGAGAAATGCAACTCCAAGCTGCTCCGCTTCCCCACCCCGGGCGAGACCAAGGCGCTCAACCAACTCGACGCCCTGGTCAACCCCTGTGTGACCCGGCAGGGGCTGCCCCCGGTCCAGGTCAACCTCAGCTACTCCTGGAGCGGGCAGCCGACCACCTCCAAGAAGGCCTCCCAGGCCATCGCGGCCTGTGTCGAGTCCGGCCGCCGGGAACAGCTCGCCCCCTACGTGGCGCCGGCCGCGCTGCTCTTCGTCACCAGCCCGACCCAGACCCCCGGCTCGGTGTTCGACCTGTCCCGGGCCAACACCGTCCGCATCGCGGAGGTGACCGCGCTGGTGCTGGCGGTCACCATCACCGTCACCGCCCTGGTGGCCACCCGGCTGATCCGGCCGCTGCGGACGCTGGCGGAGGCGGCCCAGCACCCCAGCGAGCCGCATGCCCGGGTCCCGGTCCGGGGCAAGGACGAGATCAGCTACCTCGCCGCCGCCTTCAACGACCTCTCGCAGCGCCGCGAGCGGATGGAGCAGCAGCGGGAGGCGATGGTCAGCGATGTCGCCCATGAGCTGCGGACCCCGCTGAGCAACATCCGCGGCTGGCTGGAGGCGGTCCAGGACGGCGTCGCGGTGGCGGACCCGCCGCTGGTGTCCTCGCTGCTGCAGGAGGCGCTGCTGCTGCAGCACATCATCGACGACCTGCGCGACCTGGCCGCCGCCGACGCGGACACCTTCCGACTGCACCCCGAACCCGTCCGGCTGCGCGAGGTGGTGCAGCGGGTGGCGGCCGCGCACCAGGACGCCGCCAGGGCGGCCGGGGTCACCCTGGACACCAGGACCGAGGGCGACCCCAAGCTGGTGGCCGACCCGCTCCGGCTGCGCCAGGCGATCGGCAACCTGGTGTCCAACGGCATCCGGCACACGCCCACCGGCGGCAGTGTCACCGTGACCGCCTACCGGGCGGGCCAGGAGACCCTGATCCAGGTCGCCGACACCGGCAGCGGCATCGGCCCCGAGGATCTGCCGCACATCTTCGAGCGCTTCTGGCGCGCGGAGAAGTCCCGCAACCGGCAGACCGGCGGCAGCGGCCTGGGGCTGGCCATCGTGCGGCAGCTGGTCGAGGCGCACGGCGGCACCGTCACCGCGGCCAGCACCCCGGGGGCGGGATCGGTGTTCACCGTGCGGCTGCCGGACCAGGCGGACTGACCCCGGCGGCCTCGGCCGCCGCCCCCGCACCCAGTGATCCGCGCAGGCGTGCCGCGGCGGCCGCCCGCGCTGCGTCCGATGCCGGACGTTCCGGGCCCAGCTCAAGTGCCGCCAGCGCCGCGCCGAGCAGCGGCGGTGCGGTGCTGACCACCGGCCTGACCCCGGGGGCCCCCGCCGCGAGCAGCTGCTCGATCCGGCCGAGCAGCAGCGGGTGCCGCGAAGCCAGGACGCTGCCGCCCAGGACCACCTCCACCTCCCCGGAGTCCGTCCCGTCCAGGTCGAGTCGGCGCAGCACGGTGAGGGCCATGCCCGCGATCTCGTCGGCCAGCCGCCGCACCAGCCCCCGGGCGATCCGGTCATCCTGGTCGCAGGCGGCGAAGACCGCCGGGCACAGTTCGCTCAGCCGGAGTTCCGGAAGTTCGCCGCTGTGCAGGGCGGCGGTCACCTCAAACACGCTGCTGGTGTTGAAATGGCTGGTCACGGCCTTGCTCAGAGCGGTCTGCGGGCCCCGGCCGTCCTCGTCCCTGACCGCGTGCCACAGCGCGGCGGCGCCGAGGTCGGCGCCGCCGCCCCAGTCGCCCGAGATCGGCCCCAGCGCCGGGAACCCGGTCCTGCGACCGTCCGGGGCGACGCCGACGCAGTTGATGCCGGTGCCGCAGACCACCGCGACGCCCCAGGGGCGGCTTGCCCCCGCACACAGCAGGGCGAAGGTGTCGTTGTCGACCCGTCGCACCCGCGCCCAACCGCGGGCGGCCACGGCCTGGTCGAGCGCCGCCACCTCGTGCGGGAGGTCCGCCCCGGCGAGGAAGGCGGCGATGCCGTCGGCCACCGTCCCGGGCGGCAGCCCGGCGGCGGCCAGCGCCTCGGCCCGCACCCCGGACAGCACCTCCATGGCCGCGGCGAGGCCGTCCACTTGGGGACGGAACCCGAGCCCGCGGGCCCGGCCGAGCACCGTGCCATCGCCGCCGACGACCGCCGCATCGGTCTTGCTGTTGCCGCCGTCGACCGCCAGCAACAGCCCATCAGGCAAAGATTGACGCTCCATCAGGCCCACCGTAGATGCTGCTGGTTGGCCGCGACCAGCTTGTGGGCGAGTTGCTCGGCCGGTTCGATCTGGCCGATCAGCGGGTGCGCCAGCAGCGCCTTGGCGACCCGCTCGACGCCGCCGTGCAACGCCGCCTGCAGCGCCAGTTCCTCATAGGCCGTCACATGCGCGATCAGCCCGGCGAACAGCGGCTCCACCGGGGCCACCGGCAGCGGGGTCGCCCCGTGTGCGCCGATCCTGGCCGGCACCTCGATCACCGCGTCGTCGGACAGGAACGGCAGGGTGCCGTTGTTGCGCACATTGGCGACCCTGACCTCGCCGGTGTCGGCGGTGAGCGCGTGCACCAGTTGCACCGCCGCCTCGGAGTAGTAGGCGCCGCCGCGCTGCTCCAGCAGCTCGGGCTTGTGGTCCAGCGCGGGGTCGGCGTAGAGCCGGAGCAGGTCGCGCTCCATTCCGGCGACCTCCTCGGCGCGCGAGGGATTGACCAACTGCTCGGCCAGCACCTCGTCATGGGCGTAGTAGTAGCGCAGGTAGTAGGAGGGGATCACGCCCAGCCGGCGCACCACCTCCAGCGGCATGTGCAGCCGCTCGGCCAGCGCCTGGCCGTGCTCGTCCAGCAGTTGCGGCAGCACGTCCACCCCGTCCAGCAGGACGGCCCGCTCCCAGGTCAGATGGTTCAGGCCGACATGGTCCAGGGTGATCCGGCGGTGGTCCACGCCGAGCCAGTCGGCGAAGGTGCGCTGGAAGCCGATGGCCACGTTGCACAGCCCCACCGCCCGGTGCCCGGCGTCCAGCAGGGCCCGGGTGACGATGCCGACCGGGTTGGCGAAGTCGACGATCCAGGCCTCGGGGGCGCGTTTGGCCACCCGTTCGGCCAGGTCAAGCACCACCGGCACGGTGCGCAGCGCCTTGGCCAACCCGCCTGCCCCGGTGGTCTCCTGGCCGATGCAGCCGCAGCCGTGCGGCAGGGTCTCGTCGATGTGACGGGTCTCCTGGCCGCCGATCCGCAGTTGGAACAGCACCGCGCCGGCGCCGTCGATGCCCGCGTCCGGGTCCGCGGTGGCGGTGACCACGGCGGGGTGGCCCAGCCGGGACAGGATCCGCCGGGCCAGCGGGGCGATCACGGCGAGCCGGTCGGCGTCCGGGTCGACCAGGGCGATCTCCTCGACCGGGAAGCCCAACCGGGCGAATCCGTCGACCAGTTCGGGGGTGTAGGTGGACCCACCGCCGATAACGGTGATCTTCAACCTTTGACTCCTGTCAGTGTGACGCCCTCGATGAAGGCTTTCTGGGCGAAGAAGAAAACGATGATCACGGGTGCCATCGCGATCAGGGTGGCGGCCATGGTGAGGTTCCACTGGACCGCGTGCGAGGTCTTGAAGCTGGCCAGGCCGAGTGCCAGGGTCCAGTGCGCCGGCGTCTCGCCGGTGTAGATCAGCGGCCCGTAGTAGTCGTTCCAGGCGTTGAAGAAGGCGAACAGGCCGACCGCGACCACGGCCGGGCGCATCATCGGCAGCACCACCCGGGTGAGCACCTTGAGTTCGCTGCAGCCGTCGATCCTGGCCGCGTTGAGGTAGTCCTCGGGGATGGTGAGCAGGAACTGCCGCAGCAGGAACACCGAGAAGGCGTCGCCGAACAGCGAGGGAACGACCAACGGCCAGATGGTGCCGGTCAGATGCAGCCGGGCCCACATCAGATACATCGGGATGACCAGCACCTGGGGCGGCAGCATCATCATGGTGATCACCGCGAGGAAGGCCAGGTTGCGGCCCTTGAAGCGGAAGCGTGCCAGCGCGTAGGCGACCGGGATGCTGGAGACCAGCATGGCCGCGGTGGCGCTGACCGCGTAGACCACGGTGTTGAGCAGCCAGGTGCCGAACGGGGCGGTCCGGAACACCGCGGTGTAGTTGGACCACTGCCAGTGCCGCGGCCACAGGTCGGAGCTGAGCGACTGCTGGTCGGTCATCACCGAGGTCAGGAAGACGAACACGATCGGGCCGATGAAGGCGCAGGCAAGACCGACCGCGACGGCGTGGTCGGCGATCCAGACCAGTGCCCGGCGACGGCGGGCCCGGCTGCGGGCGGCCCGGTGCGGCGAGACCGCACGGGTGGACGGTGGGACGCGGGCCGGTGCGACGGTGGTCATAGGGTTCTCCTTGCGTGGATACCCCGGCGTTTACACAGGGAAGTAGGCGCGTATGAAGGTGGGAACCTCGGAGCGGTTCGTTGGCCCGGGAGTGTCCTGATGTGCATGTTTGCATACTTACAGTTACTAGGGTTAGTTTGTGTCGCATGCACACCGATCCGGTGATGCGGGCCTTCAAGTACCGCTTCTATCCCACCGATGGGCAGGCCGTTGAACTGGCCCGCACGTTCGGTTGTGTGCGCCTGGTCTACAACCGAGCACTGCAGGCCCGCTCTGAAGGCTGGACCCAACGACAAGAACGAATCAGCTACAACGCCACCTCGGCCATGCTCACCGCATGGAAGAAGACCCAGGAACTGGCATTCCTGACGGAGGTTTCCTCGGTGCCACTGCAGCAGTGCCTGCGGCACCTCCAGAACGCGTTCGTAAACTTCTGGCAGGGTCGGGCGAAATACCCGACGTTCAAGTCCAAGAAGAAGTCGCGCCGCTCGGCGGAGTACACCCGCTCCGCGTTCAGCTACCGCGACGGGCTGCTCAAACTCGCCAAGATGTCCGCACCGCTGGACATCGTCTGGTCGCGCCCGCTGCCTGAAGGTGCGTCGCCGTCCACCGTCACGGTCTCGCAGGATTCGGCCGGACGCTGGTTCGTTTCCCTGCTCTGCCAGGATCCTGCCGTACAGGCCCTGCCACGGGTGGACACAGCGGTAGGTCTGGATGCCGGGATCAGCACCCTGCTCACCCTGTCCACTGGCGAGAAGATCGCTAACCCTAAATTCGAGAAAGCCGACCGTATCCGTCTGACCCGGGCCCAACGGGCGCTGGCCAGGAAACAGAAGGGCTCCGCCAACCGCGACAAGGCACGACTCAAGGTCGTCCGGGTGCATGCCCGGATCTCGGACCGGCGCCGGGACTTCCTGCACAAGATCACCACCCGACTCGTTCAGGAAAACCAACTGATCGTGATCGAGGATCTGAGCGTCCGTAATATGCTCAAGAACCACACCCTGGCTCGCGCCGTCAGCGACGCGGCCTGGACCGAACTGCGCACCCAACTGACCTATAAAGCCCACTGGTATGGCCGTAACCTGGTGGTGGTCGACCGCTGGTACCCCAGCAGCAAGACCTGCTCCACGTGCGGGTATCGGGCACGGAAACTGCCGTTGAATATCCGGACCTGGATCTGCCCCGCCTGCACGGTGGTCCACGACCGGGACGTGAACGCGGCGCGCAATATTCTCGCCGCAGGGCTTGCGGTGAACGCCTGTGGAGCCGGTGTAAGACCTCAATGGAGTCCTCCAAGCGGGCTACTGGCAACGAAGCAGGAAGCCCTCGCTGCGAAGTGAGGAACCCCTCCGTCCGCGGAGGGGGATGTCAAAGCGGCGACTCCGAGTTCTCCTGGGGGTTGAAGCCGGACGCCCGGCGCAGCAGGACGAGGGTGAAGGCCATCGACACCACGAACAGCACCACCGCCAGCGCGCAGGCGTAGCCGGCGTGGAACTGGTTGAAGCCGGTGATGTAGAGCTCCTGCGGGAAGGTCATCGTGGAGCCGTTGGGGTAGCCGGGGGCGGCCTGAATGCCGCCGTTGGCGACCTGGGCGGCGACCATGGCCTGGGTGAAGTACTGCAGTCCGGCGATCACCCCGGTCACGGTGGCGAACAGCACCACCGGGGAGATCGCGGGCAGGGTGACGTAGCGGAACCGCTGCCAGGGGTTGGCGCCGTCCAGCTCGGCCGCCTCGTACTGCTCGGCCGGGACGTCCAGCAGGGCGGCCAGGAAGATGACCATCACCGTGCCGCTGCCCCAGAGCGAGAGCAGGGTCAGCGCCGGCTTGGACCAGGCCGGTGAGTCGAACCAGAGCGGCCCGTGCACGCCGACCAGGCCGAGCAGGTGGTTCACCGGGCCGGAGGCCGGGTTGAACATGCAGACGAAGGCGACCGTGGCGGCGACCGGCGGGGCCAGGGCCGGCAGGTAGAACAGGGTGCGGAAGATCCCGGCGCCGGTCTTGAGCCGTGCGGTGACCATGGCCACGCCCAGGGCGAAGAGCACCTGCGCCGGGACCATGATCACGACCAGCCAGCCGGTGTTCCGGACGGCCTGCCAGAGCTGCGGGTCGGAGCCGAGCATGAAGCGGTAGTTGCGCAGGCCGACGAACTGGGCCGGGGTGATCATGTTGGAGTTGGTGAAGGACAGCCAGACCGTCATCACCAGCGGATAGACCAGGAAGACCGCGAAGCCGACCAGTCCGGGGGCGAGGAAGAGCAGGACCCGGAGCCGGTTCCGCCGGTGCCTGGCGCGCAGGGCCGGATCGGCTGCGGCGGCGGCGGCGGGGGGTGGTGCTGCGCCGGTGGCGAGAAGTGTGCTCATCAGCGGTGCCCGTCCCTCACTGGCCGAGGGTGAGCGCGGCGTCGTTCTGCTTGTCGACGGCCTTCAGCCCGGCCTGCAGGTCGGGGATCTGCCCGGTCTGCCACTTGTTGGCGAAAAGACCGTAGTTGGTCAGATAGGCGCCGCCGTCCGCGCTGGCCGGGGTGGTGGAGGTGTGCGGGTTCTTGAACACCCCCAGGAAGGTGGCGAACTGGGGGTCCTTGGCCAGCGTCAGCGACGGGGAGTCCAGTGCCGGGAGGGTGGTGGGGACGTTGCCGATGGCGTCGGCCAGCGAGGTCACCGCCTCGGTGTCGGTGGTGAGGAACTTGACCAGCTTCCAGGCGGCGTCCGGGTGCTTGGAGCCGCGCGGGATGCCGATCACATTGCCGCCGACATAGCCGGAGCCGTAGAGCTGGGGCTGGTCGTCGGCCACCGGCATCGGGGCGGTGGCGTAGTCGACGCTCGACTTGTCGTTCTTGATGAAGGCCGTGCGCCACTCGCCGTCCACCATCATCGCCAGATGGCCGGTCTCGAAGGAGTTCTGGGCCGAGAACTCGTCCGGCATGCCGGCCTTGAACTTGGCGAGCTTGGCCTGGCCGAACCAGTCGACCAGGTTCTTCTGCCAGGTCATCGCCGAGGCGAAGGCCGGGTCGGTGCCGACGTTGGAGGTCCCGTCGGGCTTCAGCCAGGTGCCGCCCCAGCTGGTGACCAGGTGCTCGGTGAGCATCTCGTAGGCGCCCAGGTAGGGCATGAACCCGGCGGTCTTGATGGAGCCGTCCGGGTTGAGCACGGTGAGCTTCTTGGCGTCCGCGGCCAGCTCGGTCATGGTCTTCGGCGGGGCGGTGATCCCGGCCGCCGCGAACAGCTTCTTGTTGTAGTAGAGCCCGAAGGTGTCGGCCAGCCAGGGCATGGTGCAGCGCTTGCCGTCGAAGGCGGTGTAGGACTGGACCGCCTTGGGGATCTGGCTCAGATCGACCTGGTCGGCCTTGATGTCGGGAGTGAGGTCCTGGAACGCGCCGGTGGAACACCAGCCGCCGACGTTCGCCGCGTTGAAGGAGGCGTCCACGTCCGGCGCGGTGCCGCCGCGAATGGCCTGGTTGACCTTGTCGTCGGTCTCCGCGGGCACGCTCTTCACGGTGATGTACGGGTACTTCTGGTGGAACATCGCCAGCACCGCGTTGACCGACGCGATCTCGTGCGGGGAGCTGAAACCGTGCCAGAAGGTGATGGTCACCGGTGTGGTGTCGCCGGCCCCGGTGTTCGGCTGCGAGCTGCCGCTGCCGGTGCTGCAGCCGCTGACCACCAGGGCGGTGACGGCGGCCAGGGCGAGGGCGGTGGTGTGTCTGGTGCGGTGAGCGGACATCGGGTCCTCCGAAGATAAATATTGACCTCTTATTGACCAGTGGCCACATCCTGGGTCATCATTCGGTCAACGTCAAGAGCCTCATTACTGCCCCACCACCACACCAGGTGCGGCAGCACGGTAATCTCCTCCTGATGCGATCCATGACGGAGGAGGACTGGTAAGGGAATGGTCAGCAATGAGAGCCGCGGGCAGAAGCGGGAACGGATCCGGGAGCATCTGCTCGACCTGGTCGAGGAGACCAGGGTCGGCGCGCCGATCCCGGGCGAACGGCAGTTGTGCGAGGACCTCGGGGTCTCCCGCCCCACTCTGCGCTCGGTCGTCGACGACCTGGTGCGGGACGGACTGCTGGTCCGTGAGCACGGCCGCGGTGTGTTCGTCGCCCAGGCCAAGGTCGCCCAGCACCTCGCCCAGACCGCCGGCCACACCCTCGGCGTCGGTGGCGTGGACGGCGTGTGGACCAGCCGCACGGTCGACTTCCGCAGCAGCACGGCCGGCCCCAGGATCGGGCGGCGGCTGCAGGTGTCACCGGGCGAGCAGATCCTGCGGATCACCCGGCTGCGGTTCGTGGACGGCGTCCCCATCTCCGTGGAGACCCTCTACGTCCCGCAGGCGCTGGTCCCCGGACTGACCGCGCAGGATCTGGAGCAGCACTCCTTCTACCAGTTGCTCGGACGCCGCTTCGGCATCCTGCTCACCGACGCCTCGCAGATCATCGAACCCACGGTGGTCGACGAGGAGGAGGCGGAGATGCTGGGCGTGCCCCTGCACGCCCCGGCGCTGCTCTTCGAACGGGAGACCAGGGACGCCGACGGCCGGGTGGTGGAGTTCACCCACTCCGTCTACCGGGGCGACCGGTACCGGATCTCCACGCAACTCTCGCTGGCCGCCAGGCCCGACAACGGCCGGGTGCTCGGCGGCTCCTGGTCGGCGGCCTCGACCGTGCCCGGTGCGGACACCCTCGTGCTGGACCCGTACTGGAGCGACAAGGCCTGACCGATGTACCGATTCCACTGCTTCGACTGCTCCACCGTCGCAAACCCCCACTGCGCGCCCTCCGAAAGGGATGGATCATGCTTCGTCGCACACTCACCTTGGCCGCCGCGGCCGCCTGCGCGGTCACCGCCGTCAGCGTCGGCCTCGCCTCCGCCGACGCCGGAACCACCGCCCACCCCGTGGCCGCCGCCGCACCGAGGAGCGTTGCCGCGACCTCGGGCGTCGAGCTGGAGGCCTGGCTCTACCCGGGTTCCCCCGGTGACACCCAGTGCACCGGGCCTGCCGAGTACGCCGACAACCGGGTCAAGAACGGGGCGCTCAAGCCCGAGTACTGGACCATCACCAGCAAGGGCAAGGTCTCCCTGGAGACCGCCGCCAGCGGCCTCTGCAACGCCTACAGCGCCGCCAACGTCGCCGACCTCAAGGCGCACTCCGCCTACCAGTACCCGACCGTCTCGGGGATGACCACCGCCGACGTGCACGCCCTGGTGAGCAGCAGCAGCAACCGCAGCAGCGCGGTCTCCCAGCTCACCTCGCTCGCCGTCAGCGCCAACCTGAGCGGGGTGGACGTGGACCTGGAGGACTACTGGTCCTGGAGCGCCCAGGACTTCACCAACTACAAGACCTTCCTCGGCCAGCTCGCCTCCTCGCTGCACGCCCAGGGCAAGAAGCTGCTGGTCGACGCCCCGGCGATGACCGAGAACGAGTCCTTCTACGACTACGCGGCGGTCAGCGCCGAGGGCGTGGACGAGCTGACGATCATGGCCTATGACGAGGAGTTCGACACCGCCCCGGGCGCCCGCTGCCTGCCGATCACCCCGTTGGCCTGGCTCAAGCAGGTCACCCAGTACGCCCAGAGCAAGGTCCCGGACCACGCCAAGCTGACCATCGCCCTGCCCTCCTACGGCATCAGCTCGGCCGACCCGTGCGACCTGGACAATGTCACCGGCAACATCCAGTTCAGCGACATGAAGAAGAGCCCCGGCTTCTCCACCAACGCGTCCACCATCGCCGCCCGGCGCGACCCCTCCTCCGGCGAGATCCGCTGGGTCTCCGGCGGCACCCTCTACGACTATGTCGACAGCACCGCGCTCAACACCAAGCTGGCCGTGCTGACCTCACTCGGCGTCACCAAGGTCTCGGTCTGGTCCCTGGGCGGCGGCAACCCCTGGTTCACCGGCTGAGCCGGCGTCAGAAGACCCGTCGTGCCCTGTCGCGTCCCGGCCGTCAGAGCAGCCGGGGCCGCGGCGGGGTGAGCCGCAACTGATGGACGGTGAGGGCCCGCTCCGGGGCGTCCGGCTCGTCCAGGCAGACGCCGGTGCGCAGGTCGAAGGTCTGCTTGTGCATCGGCGAGGTGATCGTGGGCTCCCCCGCGCGGTCGCCGACGATGCCGTCCGCGATGACCTGCGCACCGGAGTACGGGTCCTGGCCGTCCACCGCGAACACCTCCCCGCTCGCGGTGCGGAACAGCGCCGCGCGCACGCCGCCCGGCAGCAGCACGGCCACCCCGTGACCGGGCTCCAGATCGCGGTAGGCGCAGACCGCGAGCCACCGGCCGTCCGGGAGCAGCAGTTCCACGCGGTTGTCGTCCTTGGGCATCTCAGACCTCCTGCAGGGAGCGGGCGGACGGCGCTTCGGTGGCCGGCGCGTCGGCGTTGACGAAGGGGACGAAGCGGCGCAGTTTGGCCGGGTCGTCCAGGACCGCCCGCCACTCGTCCTGGTAGGCGGCGACATGGGCGGCCATCTGCGCGTCCAGGTCCGCGCCCAGGCCCTCGGCGTCGTCCTGGATGATCCGGCGCAGGCCGTCCACCCCGCCGGGGAGCCGCTCCAGCCAGGCCGAGGTGCGTTCCAGCCGCTCGCCGGTGCGGGCGTAGTACATCAGGAACCGGTCGACCAGGCGGATCAGCTCCTCGGTGCCGAGGTCGGCGGCGAGCAGGTCCGCGTGGCGGGGGGTGGTGCCGCCGTTGCCGCCGACGTAGAGGTTCCAGCCGTTGGCGGTGGCGATCACCCCGATGTCCTTGCCCCGGGCCTCGGCGCACTCGCGCAGGCAGCCGGAGACGCCGCCCTTGACCTTGTGCGGGGTGCGCAGGCCCCGGTAGCGCAGTTCCAGGTCGATGGCGAGCTGCACCGAGTCGCCCTGCCCGAAGCGGCACCACGTGGACCCGACGCAGGACTTGACGGTCCGTAGCGACTTTCCGTAGGCGTGCCCCGACTCGAATCCGGCGTCCACCAACCGCCGCCAGATGGACGGGAGCTGCTCGGCCCTGGCGCCGAACAGGTCGATCCGCTGGCCGCCGGTGATCTTCGTGTAGAGCGCGAAGTCCCGGGCCACCTCGCCGATGGCGATCAGCTGATCGGCCGTCAGTTCGCCGCCGGGGATCCGCGGCACGACCGAGTAGGTGCCGTCCTTCTGCAGATTGGCCAGGTAGCGGTCGTTGCTGTCCTGCAGCCCGGCCTGCTCGCCGTCCAGGATGTGGGTCAGGCCCAGCTCGGGACCGAGGGTGGCCAGGATGCCGGCCACGGTCGGCTTGCAGATCACACAGCCCTCAACTCCCGTGCCATGGGCGGCAAGAACTGCAGCGAACGTGGTGAGCCGGCCGGCGCGGACCGCCCGGTAGAGCTCGACCCGGGACAGCGTGAAGTGCTCGCACAGACCCGGCGTGCGCTCGATGCCCGCGGCGTCGAGCTCCGCGCCCAGCAGCGACTCCAGTGCTCCGACGCAGCCGCCGCAGCCGGTTCCCGCCCTGGTGCAGCGCTTGATCCCGGCCAGGTCGGTCAGCCCCTCGTCCGCGATCGCGCCCTTGACCTGGCCCTTGCTGACGTTGTGGCAGCTGCAGACCACGGCCTCGTCCGGCAGCAGGTCCGCCCCCGGCTCGGTGCCGCCGCCCCGCGGCAGCAGAAAGCTCTCGGCGGCCACCGGCAGCGGGCGCTCGGTCCCGGCGTGCGGGCGCAGCGAGGCGTAGGCGGTGGCGTCGCCGACCAGGATGCCGCCGAGCAGCCGGCCGTCCGGGCCGAGCACCAGCTTCTTGTAGACGCCCTGGCTGCTGTCGGAGAACAGCACCTCGACGGTCTGCTCGTCCTGCTGGAAGGGGTCGCCGAAGCTGGCGACGTCCGCGCCCATCAGCTTGAGCTTGGTGTCGGTGTCGGCGCCGGTGAACTCCAGCGCGCCGTCCCCGGCGAGCTGCTCGGCGACCACCTCGGCCATCCGGTAGCCGGGCGCGACCAGGCCGTAGACCTGGCCGTCGCAGGTCTCGGCGCACTCGCCGACGGCGTAGACGGCCGGGTCCACGCTGCGGCAGTACTTGTCGACGGAGACCCCGCCGCGCCGGCCGACCAGCAGCCCGGCCTCGCGGGCCAGGGTGTCCCGGGGCCGGACGCCGGCCGAGAACAGCACCAGGTCGGCCTCGATCCGGCTGCCGTCGGTCAGCAGCAGGGCGGTGACCAGGCCGTCCTGGTCCCGCTCCACCGCCGCCGCGCCGACCCCGGTGCGGACGTCGACGCCCATGCCCTCGATGGTGGCCTGCAGCACGGCCGCCCCGCCGGCGTCCACCTGCAGCGGCATCAGCCGGGGGGCGAACTCGACCACGGTGGTGCGCAGGCCCAGGCTGCGCAGCGCTCCGGCGGCCTCGAGGCCGAGCAGTCCGCCGCCGACGACCACCCCGCCGCGGTCCCCGGCGGAGGCCGCGTGGGCGGTGATCGCCTCGACGTCGGCCAGGGTGCGGTAGCTGAAGCTGCCGGAGCCTTCCGCGCCCTCGATCGGCGGGACGAACGGCGCCGACCCGGTGGCCATGACCAGCGCGTCGTACGGCTGGATCCGGCCGGAGGCGGTGGTGACCTGGCGGGCTTCGCGGTCGATCCGCAGCACCGGGTCGCCGAGCCGCAGCTCGATGCCGTGCTCGGTGAAGAAGTCCGGGCCGGCCAGACCGAGGTCCTCGGCGCTGGCGCCGGTGAAACGACTGGAGAGGTGCACCCGGTCGTAGGCGGCCCGCGGCTCCTCGGCCAGCACCACCGCATGCCAGCCGCCGCCCCCGGGGCCGGACAGCGCACCGCGTTCGGCGAGCGCCTCCAGCAGGCGGTGGCCCACCATGCCGTGCCCGACGACGACCAAAGTCCCTGCCATAGCCCTGTTCCTCACTTCTCAGCAGAACGACGCGGCAACGCATCCCCGCCCATCCGACCGTAGTAGCGGCGCCGTTCCGGACGGCCGGGCGAACGCCTCCACTCAGCAGGCCTTTCGTCCCCTCGGCAGGGGCCCTGCGCCGGGTCCGTCCGTCCCTTCGCCCGCCCTACCGTCGGATGCGGGGGCCCGGCGGACGTGCCGGGCCCGGTGGGAAGGGACGGACCGACCATGGGCGACAGGGCCCCGGTACTGCTGCTCGCCGTGCACGGCAGCGCGCTGCCCGTTGCGGCGGAGACCATCGGCCGACTGGTCCGGATGCTGACGGCGGGCGCTGCGGTCGCCACCGTCCCGGCCGCCGACGTCCGGGTGGGGCATCTGGACATCCAGCGGCCCTCGCTCGCCGAGGCGCTGGACGCGGTGGAGGCGTCCCCGGCCCGCCGGGCGGTGCTGGTGCCACTGCTGCTGGGCCCAGGTTTCCACCAACGTGTCGACATCCCCGCCATTCTGACGGATCGTCATGATCGCGGGCACCGGCTCACCCCGGGTCTCAGCGGGGACCCGCGGATCGGCCGGGCGCTGCACGACCGGCTGCGGGACGCCGAGCGGCGGGCCGGGGGCCGGGCCGACGCGGTGGTGCTGGCGGGCGCAGGATCCAGCCGCCCGGGCGGCAACGACGGCGTGCTGCAGGCGGCGGAACACCTGCGGGCCCGACTGGGACGGACGGTCCCGGTCCTCCCCGGCTACTGCTCGGCGGCCGCGCCGACCGTCCCCGCGGCGGTCGAGGCGCTGCGCGCCGCCGGGCACCGCCGGATCGCGGTCTCCACGCATCTGCTCGCTCCCGGCCGGTTCACCGCCGGCCTGGCGCAGGCGGGCGCCTGGGCCGTCGCCCAACCGCTCGCGGACCACCCGGACGTGGCCGGGCTGGTGCTGCAGCGCTACCGCGCGGCGGCGTCCGCGGCCACGTCCGTGACCATGGTCCCGCCGAGTGGTGACCTTCTCCGGCTCCAGGGCGCCGCCGGCCGAGCGAGCATGGAATCGGCCGCCTGAAGCCTTTCGACGGCCCGTGTCGGGCACTCCCGACAGTCGTCCTCCGGCAATCCAGGAGCTCTGCGACATGAGCCAGCTCGTCCATGACAGGCCGACATCCGGCGCCCCCGCCGAGCCGCCGGGGCCCCCGCGCCACGCGGCCGACCGGCAGTACCGGCCGGGCGCGGAGATCACCGACTGGCATCCGGAGGACCCGGGCTTCTGGCAGTCCACCGGACGCAAGGTGGCCGCCCGCAACCTGTGGATCTCGGTGCCGGCGCTGCTGCTGGGCTTCGTGGTCTGGCAGGTTCTGGTCGGTCACCGTGGTCAACCTCGGTGCGGTGGGCTTCCCCTACAGCGCCTCGCAGCTGTTCTGGCTGACGGCGGTGCCCGGTATCACCGGCGGCACCCTGCGGATCGCCTACACCTTTCTGATGCCGCTGGTCGGCGGCCGGCGCTGGACCGCGCTGAGCACCCTGGTGCTGGTCGCGCCGCTGCTGTGGCTGGGCTTCGCGGTGCAGGACAGCTCCACCCCGTACTGGATCATGCTCACCATCGCCGCGCTCTGCGGCATGGGCGGGGCCAACTTCGCCTCGTCCATGGTCAACATCGGCTTCTTCTACCCCAAGCAGCTCAAGGGCAACGCGCTCGGCATCAACGGCGGCCTGGGCAACCTGGGCGTCTCGGTGGTGCAGCTGGTCGCGCCGCTGGTGGTCACCGCCGGCGTGCTGCTCTCCCCGGCCGGCGGCTCGCAGACCAAGAAGGTCGGCGGCAGCGAGGTGTGGCTGCAGAACGGCGCCTTCCTCTGGGTGCCGCTGCTGCTGGTCATGGCCGCGCTGGCCTGGTTCCTGATGAACGACCTCAAGGCCTCGGCCGCCCCGTTCAGCCGGCAGAAGATCATCTTCAAGCGCAAGCACACCTGGCTGATGACCTGGCTCTACGTCGGGACCTTCGGCTCCTTCATCGGCTTCGCCGCCGCGCTGCCGCTGCTGATCAAGACCACCTTCACCCCGATCGACCCGGCCTACTCCGCCACCACCTACGCCTGGCTCGGCCCGCTCTGCGGCGCGCTGATGCGCTGGGCCGGCGGCTGGATCGCCGACCGCGTCGGCGGTGCGCGCTGCACCCTGATCTCCTTCGTCGGCATGGCGCTGTCCATCGCCGCGGTGATCTACTTCCTCCCCTCGGACGGTTCCGGGGGCAGCTTCTGGGGCTTCCTGATCGCCTTCCTGTTCGCCTTCTCCTTCTCCGGCCTGGGCAACGGCTCGACCTTCCAGCAGATCCCGGCCATCTTCCGGGCCCAGCACCTGCGCGAGGCCGAGGGCAAGGGCGAGGAGGCCAGGAGCGCCGCGCTGAAGCAGGCCGAGATGGAGTCCGGTGCGGTCACCGGCTTCTCCTCCGCCATCGCCGCCTACGGCTTCTTCTTCATCCCGGCGATGTTCGCCAACTTCTCGGTGACCTCGGCGCTCTGGTCCTTCGTCGCCTTCTACGGCACCTGTGTGGCCGTCACCTGGTGGTGGTACGCCCGCCGCAACGCGGAGGCGCACAGCTGACCCTTTGCGCCCTCGCCGCCCCGCGCGGCACCCCGACCCCAGGCCCCGCCGGCTCCCCCCGGCGGGGCCTGGCCATGTCCTGGACACGTTGGGAAGAGGCCCCCGCTACACCGGCTCCGGTGCCGTCACCAGCGGGGACGCGTCCGTGGTGCCGGAGAGCAGGGTGCCGGCGAGCCGGTCCGCCCGCTGCCGCAGGAAGTCCGCCTCGGGGCCGCCCTGCAGGCAGTCCGCCAGGCTCTGCCAGACCGCCACCATCACCGGGTGGTCCTCGCCGAGCGCGCCGAGGAAGATCGCCTCGGCCTCACGCAGCACCGCCACGGCCCGGTCGGCGTCGCCGAGCGCCAGCAGCACCGGGCCGAGCCGGGACAGCGCCTTGGCCCGGTAGTGGTGGTTCTCGCCGTACTGCAACCGGTAGATGCCCTCGGCCTCCTCCAGCGTCGCCCTGGCGTCGGCGGCGCGGCCGAGCGCCAGCTCCAGCGAACCGCGCTTGTTGAGGCAGGCGGCGTACTTGTGCTCCTCGGTGTCGCGGCGCCGCTGGTGCAGCGCCACCGCGGGCCCGAGCAGCACCCAGGCCTCGTCCAGCCGGGCCGCCGCCTGCCCGCGCAGGGCCCGACCGCGCAGCGGGTGCCGCAGCGGGCGGACCGCCGCCAGCGAGCGCTCGCCCTGGCGGCGCAGCACATCGGCCAGGAACTTGGAGACCTGGGCCGTGTCGAAGTCGGAGGCCCCCTGTTCCTGGAAGGCCAGCAGCGCGGCCCGCAGTTCCCGCTCGGCCAGGTCGAGATCACCCATGTCCTGGGCCACGATGCCCAGGTCGCGGCGCAGCATGGCCCGGAACAGCAGGTGCTCGGCCGGCTCCTGGCTGCCGCTGCCCGGCACCAGCAGCGCCGCCCTGCGGTAGCAGGCGGTGGCCTCGGCCGGGCGGCCGGCGTTGCGGTGCACCATGCCGGCCTGCTGCTCCGCGATCGCCCAGTCCAGGGTCTCCCAGCCGGATCCATGGCCCTCGTAGATCTTGATGGCCGTCCGGATCGCCTCCAGGGCCTCCGCGAAACGCACCTGCTCCCGCAGCACCCCGCCGAGCTCCCGCAGGCACTTGGCCTCCATCCGCAGGAAGTCGGGCTCGGCCCGGTGCCCCGCGCAGTGTCCCAGCGCCTCGCGGCAGGCCGCCTCGGCCTCGTCCAGCCGGGCCAGCAGGAAGTACTGGCGGGCCACCGCCAGCCGGGCCTCCGCGCGGCCCAGCAGGTCGCCGCCGATCCCCAGGTCGCGCAGCTGCGCCTCCTGCTCGAACAGCGACAGCGCCCGGGTCCAGTCGCAGCGGTACTCCTGGTAGCACCCGGCCCGGCGCAGCAGTCGGACGATCGCCTCCGGATCGCCCGTCCCCTGGCTCCCGGCCGTCGCGTCGAGGCCCTCCCACTCCTCCCGTTCGGCGTCGTTGCCCCAGGAGAACTCGCTGGTGCTGGCCTCCACATGGGGCATCAGCCGTTCGCTGGCCTCGCGCAGGTCCTGGTGCTCCAGGGTGGCCGGGAAGGCGGCCTCGACCAGGCGCACGGCGGCGTGGGACCACTCCAGCCGCCCCAACTGGTCCAGCCGGTGCCGGATGAACAGCTGCACCCGCGGATGCAGCCCGTAGGCGAGGGGGGCGGCCCGGCCCTCCCCGCTGCGGGTCAGCAGCGAGTGGTTGACCAGCAGCGCCACGGTGCGGTTGAAGCTCGGCTGATCGCTCATCGCCCGGCGCAGCCGCTCGGGCAGCACCGCCCGGTAGCGGTAGAGCGTGCTGGTCGGCACATCCTCCGACGCCAGAAAAGCACACAGGCGTAACAGGTCCTCGGCGGCCGGCTGGGTGCGGGTCACCCGCTCGATGGCCAGGGCGAAGGTCTTCTCGTCGGCGTCGCCGATCGCGGCCAGCTCCGGCAGGTGGTCCAGGTAGTCCTGGATCCCGATGCCCGCCTGGTCGATGTAGGCGCCCGCCTGCTCCAGCGCCAGCGGCAGCCAGCCCAGCCGGTTGCCGAGCTCGGTGAACTCGCCCTCGTCCTCGCCGGTACGGGCCCGCAGGAACGCCAGGCCGTCGACGGGGACCAGCGGCGCCAGCGCGATCTCGGCGTCGGACAGGCCGTCCCAGGATCCGCGCCGCTGGGTGGTGATCAGGATCTCGCCGCGCCCCTCGGGCGGCAGGTAGCGGCTGAGCCCACGCAACCCGCTGCTCTCCCGGCTCCTGGACACGTCCGGGAACTCCTGCACGTCGTCGTACACCAGCAGCCACCCCGGGTGGTCCCGCAGCCAGCCCCACAACTTGGTGAGCATCACCGTCTTGCTCACGTTGTAGGGGACGCCCACGCAGGCGGCCAGCTCAAGGAGTTCACCACGCAGGGTGTTGGGGCGCGAGGCGTTCAGCCAACGGGTGATCAGATGCTGTTCGAGATGGGTTTTGGCATAGGCCAGACTCAGTTGCGACTTGCCCACGCCCCCGAGCCCGTGCACCGTGCACACCCGTGGCGCGGCCTGGGCACCGGGACCGCCGCGACGCCCCCGCGGCGTCGCGTGGTGCGGGCGCAGGGCCGCCTCGATGGCGGCGAGTTCACGGTTCCGCCCGGTGAAGAACGTGGTCAACGGAGGCAGATTGTGCGGCGGCAGCTGCCGGGGCTCCTCGTCCGCCGGAGTGTCCCGGGTCTTCACCGGGAACAGCGCCATCACCGCGGCCCCCGCGGTCAGCACCGCCGCCCCCGCGGTGAGCAGCCAGAACGCCAATCCCCCGCGCGGCAGCGTCTGCGCGATGATCTGACTGAACGTCCCCAGCACCGCGATCCCGGCGACGGCGACGCAGACCACCAGCGCCCGGTTCGGTCCCGACTGCCCGCTGGTGCGACTTGCCCTCATGCGGCCCCCTAGCAGTTTCGTCCCTACTGTCTTGTATTGGAGCGCTGCGGCCGCATATCGGCAAGGCGCACAGGGGGGCGCAGTACGTCGAGGCGCCAGGGGCGCGGGCGAAGCGCAGGGGGCGGATTATGGCGAAAAGCCAAACCCGTCACCTCGCGGGCCCAAGCCTCGTTAGGATCCTCGGATTCTGGATTTGAAATGTCGGAGGCGCAGTGAACGACCCGCAGGACCCCCATCATCCGCCGATGGGGACACCTCTCGCCCTGGTGCACTGGGCCTTCCCGCCGACGGTGGGCGGGGTCGAGTCCCACCTGTGGGACTACTCGCAGTTATTGAGCCGACGCGACTACCCGGTGACCGTCTTCACCGGGACCCGCGACCCGCACCAGCCGGAAGGCGTCGAGGTGGTCCGCCACCCCGGCCTGGACCTGGCGACCCAGACGGACGTGGCCTGCCCGCAGGCCCGGCAGGAGTTGTACGACTGGTTCAAGCGCGAGTTGGGGGGGCGGCATCAGGCTGGTGCACGGTCACAACCTGCACCACTTCACCGACGCCCCGGCGCACGCGCTGCTGCGTCTGCGCGAAGAGCGAAGGCAGCGCCAGGAGTTGGACCTGGTGCTGCTGCACACCTACCACAGCGTCTGGCAGGAACAGGGCCACCCGGCGGCCGACGCGGTGAAGCAGTGGGACGGCCACTTCGCCGTGTCCGACTTCCTCAGCCAGGACTGCCGACGGGTCCTGGACGTCGCCGCCAAGCGCACCTATCTCGGCATCGACACCGCCCGCTTCCTGGCGGTGCCGCCGCTGAGCAGCGCCGAACCCGGCACGGTCCTGCTGCCGGCCCGGCTCATCCCCGACAAGGGCGCGGAACTCGCGATCGAGGCCATCGCCCATATCGTCGACTCCGGCCTGTGCCCGGGGGTGGAGCCAAAGCTGCTGCTCACCGCGACTCCTGACTGCGTGGACTTCCACCATGAGAAGGACGGGTTCCGGGCCAAGCTGAACAAGCTGATCGCCGAGCGCGGGCTCGCCACGCGGGTGGACTTCAAGCAGGCGGGGTGGCCGACATGCCCGGCCTCTACGCCCGGGCCCAGGTGGTGATCTACCCCTCCAGCTTCGCCGAGCCGATGGGGCTGGCGCCACTGGAGGCGATGTGCTCCGCCCGACCGGTGGTGGTGACCCGGATGGGCGGCCTGGACGAGGGTGTGAGCAAGGACTGCGAGGTCGGCTATGTGGTGCCGGACCGGGACCACCACAAGCTCGCCGACCGCATCGCCGAACTGCTCAACAGCCCGGAGCGGGCACGGAAGATGGGACTGAAGGGCCGTCAGCATGTGCTGCGGCACTTCGATCTGGAGAGCAGCTACCTGGACGCGATGCTCGCGGAGTACGGCAGCGCACTCCACTGCACCGGCCGGAGCCGGCCTCGGCGGGTGTCCGACATAGTGTCAGTTCCCGTCGAGGCCAGATCAGTTGCCATCGAGGTGGTGTCAGTTGTGACGGATGTGGCACCAGTTGCCCCGGAAGCTGTCTCAGTTCTCGCCGATGGTGCTTCAGTTGTCGCCGATGACCGTATGCCAGTCGGGCGGTAGGCCGGTCACCTCGACCGCGCCGGAGCGGTCCACCCGTACCCCGATCTCGGCCCCGGCCAGGCGGAGCCCGCCGACCTCCAGCGGGCCGAGCAGGTCCGGCGGCATCGGCCGGACCCGGAGGGTACGGGTGGGCAGGTCGGGGTGCAGCCCCAGCAACGCGCCCAGCAGCGCGGGGCCGGAGGCCGCCGCCCAGCCCTGCGGGCGGCAGGCCGCCGGATAGTCCAGCGGTACGGGGGCCTCGGCGGAACGCTCGACGCCCCCGTACAGCTCGGGCATCCGGTAGCCGAAGTGGGTGGCGGCGTCGAGCAGCCCGGTGGTCAACCGGGCCGCCTCGGGGTGGCAGCCGACCGCGCAGAGGCCCTGGATCGCGATCGCCGAGTCATGGGTCCAGACCGAACCACCGTGGTAGCTCAGCGGGTTGAAGCCCGGGACCTGCGCCGAGCGGCTGCGGAGCCCCCAGCCGGAGTTCAGTTCGGGGTCGACCAGCCAGGCCGCGACATCGGCGCAGTCCGCGGGTGCGAGGATCCCGGTCCCCAGCAACTGGCCCATGTTGGACGCGGGTCCGGTCACCGGGATCAGGCCCCGGCCGACCGCGATGGCGACATAGCGCGGGCCGGCCCGCCCGGCGACGCGACCCAGAAGGCGCCGTGGAAGCTCTTCCGCAACGCCCGGGCCCAGGCCTGGAGTTCGTACGCCTCGTCGATCCGGCCCAGCGCGTCCATCAGGGTCGCCAGTCCGATCGCCGCCTGGTACGCATAGCCCTGCACCTCGCACAGCGCCAGCGGGGGCGGCACCTGTCGGCCGAGCGCGTCGCGGACCGCGTCGGTGGAGTCCTTCCAGCTCTGGTGGGCCAGGCCGCCGGGACGCGGGTGGTAGCGGAGCAGGCCGTCCTCGTCCTGGGCGCAGCTCTCGATCACCCAGCGCATCGCCCGCTCCGCGTAGGGCAGCAGCTGTTCGAGCTCGGCCTGGGGCAGACCCCAGTGCCAGGCCTCCACCAGCAGGGTGACGAACAGCGGAGTCGCGTCCACGGTGCCGTAGTAGCGGGCCGGCAGGCGCAGCCCGCGCGTCGTGCACCGACTCGCCCCGGCGCAGTTCGTGCAGGATCCGGCCCGGGGCCTCCTCCCGGAAGCGGTCGTGCGCGGTGCCCTGGCGCCGGGCCAGCGTCCATAGCGTGCCGCGGGCCAGCTCGGTGCCCAGCGGGAGCGTCATCCGGGCGGCCCAGATGCTGTCCCGGCCGAACAGGGTGAGGTACCAGGGGCAGCCGGCCGCCACGAACTGGTCCTCGCGCGGTGAGCGGTCGCTCTGTTGATCGTCCGCGGCTCTGCGGGTCGGCCAGGCGCAGGGCGCGCAGGTCGGCGAGCCCGTGCCGGACCAGGGCGACCAGGCGGTGGTCCCCTGCACCGTGGGCTCCGACCAGGGCACCTCGGTGGTGGGCGCGTCCGGGTGGTCCGGCGAGGGCGCCACCGCCGCGCCGCGGACCCGCAGGCTCACCTCCCAGCTCTCCCCCGGTGGCAGCCGGACCCCGGGCCAGGTGAGGGTGCCGCCCTCGGGACCGTCGGTGATCTCGGCGCCCTGGTCCCCGACCTCGAGATCGGCCCGGATCTCCATCGGCCCGAAGCCGACACTCCAGGTCAGCCCGGTGCTGGTGGCGGTGGCCGCGACCACGGTCGCGCCGCGCCCGCTCTTCACCGCCGCGATGTCGGCGAGATCCGTCGCCGCGGCGATGCTGATGTCCAGCACCCGCTCGCTCGGCCCGTCGTTGCGGACCGAGACGCTCTCCACGCCCAGGTGGTCGACCCCGGCCGTCCGCCGGATGCGTTCGACCAGGATCGTCGGATCGTCCGTCGGATCCCCCGGATAGCGGTGCACCGCGACAAAGCGCATCCGGTCGGGGCCCAGCCGGTGCGAGCCGACGGGCTCCGGCTCCCGCTCGTCGATCAGCAGGTGCAGGGTGTGCAGCAGCCTCCGGTCCCGGTCGTAGAAACCGTCGGCCCCGCGCCCGCGCAGCTGCCCGTCCCAGCCGGACACCGCGAAGGCCGGAGCGGACAGACAGATCGTGGCGTCGTGGAGCAGAGGCTGCAGAACCGGGTCCCGTGACGGTGCGACATATTCGAACACAGTCGGGTCCTCCCCCCTTCGGGTGCGGAGGAACCGTTCAGCCGGGCGTTATCACGCGGCTACCTCAACGGACCGGCGCGGCCACCGGGGACGGCGCGTCGCCGCAGTCCCCGGCCAGGCCCGCGAGCAGGCGCAGCCCCGTCCTCGGCGGGGCTGCCGGGGGCCGCGGACAGCACCAGCAGCTCCATGCCCGACGCGTCCGTTGGCGCGAAGTTCTCCTGGTGCAGTTCCAGCAGCCCGACCAGCGGGTGCCGGTACGCCTTGCGCCCATGGGTGCGGGCCCGCACGTCCGCACGGGCCCAGAGGCGGGCGAAGCGCTCGCTGCCCATCGTCAGTTCGCCGATGAGCGAGGCCAGCCGGGGGTCCTCGGGGTACTTGCCCGCGGCCAGCCGCAGATGCCCGACCACGTCGAGGGTGCAGTTCTCCCAGTCCGCGTAGAGCCCGCGCTCGGCCTCCTCGAGGAAGAGGTGCCGGGCGGTGTTCAGGCCCGGCATCGGCCGCCCGTAGAGGAGCCCGGCGAGGCGGTTCCCGGCGAGCACGTCCAGCCGGTGGTCCATGATCAGCGCTGGTGCGTCGGCGACCAGGTCGAGGACCCGCAGCAGTTCCGGCCGGACCCTCCCGCCCGGCGCCTTGGCCCGGCGGCGGCGCTGCCGGGCGAGCCGGTAGAGGTGGCCCCGTTCGGTGTCGTCGAGGCCGAGGACGCGGGCGAGCGCGTCCATCACCTGCTCGGAGGGCTGGGTCGCGCGGCCCTGCTCCAGGCGAACGTAGTAGTCGACGCTGACTCCGGACAGGTGCGCGACCTCTTCGCGGCGCAGCCCGTCGACCCGGCGGCGACGGTCGACCGGGATGCCGACGGCCGCCGGGTCGACCCGGGAGCGCCGGGTCCGCAGGAAGCCCGCGAGATCATCGCCCATGGCTCCAGTATCGCCTCGGTGCTGCCCCGGTACTGCCCGTGAGGGTGGTCCTGCCGATACCAGGAAGTCCGGTCCGACGGAAGCAGCGCCCCTGAACGCCGGGCGCCACGGTGCCCAGAATCAAAGGCAGGTGATCCGAAGTCAACTGATCCACAGTCAACTGATCCGCAGGAGTTTCCATGAAGACGCTGATCGTCCACGCCCACCCGGAGCCGAAGTCGCTCAACAGCTCGCTGAAGGACCTCGCGGTGTCCACCTTGGAGACCGCCGGGCACGAGGTACGGGTGAGCGATCTGTACGCGATGAACTGGAAGGCGGTCGTGGACGCCGCGGACTACGGCCCGGACGCCTCGAGCCCGCTGAAGGTCGCCCTGGACTCGGGCCGGGCCTTCCAGGCCGGGACGCTCACCCCGGACGTCCGCGCCGAGCAGGAGAAGCTGTTGTGGGCCGACACGATCATCTTCCAGTTCCCGCTGTGGTGGTACGCGATGCCCGCGATCCTCAAGGGCTGGGTGGACCGGGTGTTCACCTACCACTTCGCGTACGGCGTCGGTGAGCACAGCGACACCCGGTACGGCGAGCGCTTCGGCGAAGGCACCCTCGCGGGCCGGAGGGCCCTGTTGTCGGTGACCGCCGGCGGCCCGGAGTCGCACTACGCGGCTCGCGGGATCAACGGCCCCATCGACGATCTGCTGTTCCCGATCCACCACGGCATCCTCTACTACCCGGGCATCGAGGTGCTGCCGCCGTTCGTGCTGTACGGCACCGACCGGATGAGCGGTGCGGACTACGCAGATGCCGCCAAGGCCTGGGAGCAGCGGCTGCTCACCCTGGAGTCGACCGAGCCGATCGCCTTCCGGCGGCAGAACTTCGGCGACTACGCGATCCCCTCCCTGCACCTGAAGCAGGGCCTGGAGCCCGCGGGCCGCACCGGCTTCGACCTGCACGTACGCGGCTGACCGCCGTCGATCCCGACCAGCGCGTCCGAGTCCGACGCACCCGCGCGTCGCACAACCAAGTCGCCGAGGTACACAGCCGCTCACTCCGTCGCAGGGACCCCGCCGGCCGGCGGCAACTCGGTCTGCGGAGGCAGCCCGTGGCGGACTTCGGGAGGCTGGGTGGTGAAGGTGCGGGCGGCTTCTTCGATGTCGTGGTCGTGTCCGGTATAGCGGGTGTGGTGCTGGGCGAGGTGCTCGGACCAGGAGGAGACCAGGAAGGTCTCGGTGAACCGGTCGGCCTCGGTGGTGTCCTGGAACAGACCCCAGGAGATCGCACCGGTGCGGCGGCGGGAGAGTTCCACCAGGCGCATGGCCTCGGCGAACGAGGCCTGGTCCGCTGCGGCGACCCGGTAGTCGATCATGATCTGGACCGGCCCGTCGGCGGGCCGGGGCTCCAGCGCCAGGACCGGGTCCGGCCAGGTGCTGGACAGCGTCCGGTCGAAGTCGGCGTTGTCGCGCAGCGGCAGCCAGCGAAGGGTCATGGTGCCGGCCAGCAGCAGCCCGCCCGCGGTGAGCAGCGCGGCGGTCAGGCTGGTGCGGGCCGCGAGCAGCCCCCAGGCCAGGGCGCCGAATGCCTGGCCGCCCATGAAGACCACCAGGTAGAAGGCCAGGCCGCGGGCCCGTACCCAGGGCGGCAGCAGCAATTGCATGGCGGAGTTTGAGAGTGGACATCGCACCGATCCAGGCGGCACCGCTGACCAGCAGCGGCAGCGCGGCCAGCACCCCGCTGCCGCACAGCGGCGTGGTGGCGGTCGCGGCGGCGAAGGCGACCCCGGACCCGAGCAGGACGGTGCTGCCGCCGACCCGCCGGCTGATCCTGGGCAGCAGGATCGCACCGGCCACGGCGCCGATGCCGACCGCGCCCAGCAGCAGGCCGTAACTGCCGGAGCTCAGGTGCAGCCGCTCGGCGGCGAGGCTGGGCAGCAGCGACCACAGGGCGGAGGCCGCGGGGACGAACAGCGCCGCGCGCAGCAGGATCCGGCGCACGCCGGGGGCGCTCCGCAGATAGCGGGTGGCGGCCCGCACCGCGGCCAGGGCCCGTTCGCGCTCGCTGTCGTCCACGGGGGTCTGCGCCGGGCGCTTCCAGAGCAGCAGGGCGGCGGCGATGAACAGGAAGGAGACCGCGTTCAGCAGGAAGGTCCAGCCGGTGCCGGCCGTGGCGACCAGCACGCCGCCCAGGGCCGGGCCGAGCGCGCGGGCGATGTTGAGGTTGACCGCGCCCAGCGCGGACGCCTGCTTCAGCTGGGCCCGCGGCACCAGTTCGGGCTGGATGGCCTGCCAGGCCGGTCCGGTCAGCGCCGCGCCGCAGCCGAGCAGGAAGGTCAGGGCCAGCAGCAGGGCGGGAGTGGTGTGGCCCAGTAGGGTCAGCAGCGCCAGCGCGCCGGCGATGACGGACATGCCCAGCTGTGCGGTCAGCAGCAGCCGTCGGCGGTCGGTGAGGTCGGCCAGCACCCCCGAGGGCAGGGCGAGCAGGAACACCGGCAGGCTGGAGGCCGTCTGCACCAGCGCGACCCAGGCCGGGCCGTGTCCGAGCAGCAGCCACTGCGCGCCGACGGTCTGGACCCAGGTGCCCAGATTGGACGCGAACTGGGCGATCCACAGGATCCGGAAGGTCCTGGCGGCCAGCGGCGCCCACGGCGAGTCCCCGTGGGCGGCGGCCGGTGCGGCGGCTGGCGTGGGCGTGGTGGCCATGCTGAGAGCTGTCCTTTCGGGTGCGGAGCCCCGGCGGCGAGGTCGCTTTCGACGTACTGGGCCCGACCGTAGCCGAAGGACCAGTCGGCGGCAGTGTTCTCGATGGAGCTGATGAACACGTCCTGCCCGCGGACGCCGACCTCGCCGAGATTGGCGTTGATCGCGGCGTACAGCCGCTGCTTCTCCGGGACGGAGCGGCCGCCCTGGGTGAAGACCTGCACCATGACAGCGGCGTCGGCAACGGCGCGGACCTGCTCGTCGGCGCGGAGGACCGCTGACGAGACCAGGTAGTCAATCAGTGCCGGTGGATGGATGGCCCCGTACGTGTGAACGGCGATGAGGCCAGAAGCTGGTGAGGGCTGGGTGGGGAGCGGCCTGTCCGGAGGTGTGGTGCTGTCGGACTGTGTCCGGACGTGGTGATCTTCAGGGGCGGGCCTGTCACAAGCCAGGTCTGCGAGGTCCCGGTCACAACACATTGGAGGAGGACAGCATGCGCGAGGACATCGCCCGGCAGCTGGCAGAGGAAAAAGAAGCAATGCCGAAGGACGACCGCAACGATGACCCGGGGACGGGCAGCGGCACGATCAGCCTGCTCACCCTCACGCTGCAGGTAGAGGGCCGTCCCAGCCGCACGTGGCAGCTGGACGACCCGGAGGTACTCACCGAGATGAAGACGAAGGCGCTCGTCCTGGCCGAGTCCTGCCACTACCGGATCGTGATCGGCTTCCGTGCGGACGGTGGCTCCGTCCTCGGCACCAAGTACACCACCAACCACTACCGCAAGGGCCTGAGAGTCGACAAGGACCAGCTGATGCTGGGCTCGTTCTCCCCCAGGGACAACCCGCAGTCGGTGACCATCCCCCGGCACTACTGGGACGAGGCCCCCAGCGGGATGCTCAACCGCGGCCATTACAACGTCAAGACGGTGTTCCACGATGACGACAACAAGCTGGTCGCGGAGCTGGAGTACGCCGTCGACATCACCCACGACTGGCCGGCCGCCTGACCCGTGAAGTCCTGCTGTCCCGGGGCAGGCACAGAGGGCGCTTGCCCGGGACGGGCGGCCTACCGAGCACGAAAGGGCTCAGGCCTGGGGGTGGGTAAGGCGGTCCAGCAGCACGCCAAGGCCGAGCGGGCGGCGTCACCGATCGCTTCGGGCCATCACAGCGATCGCTGATTCCTGTCGCCGACAGGCCGGGCGCATGGGAACGGGTGGCCCCGGAGCAGAATCCCGGGGCCACCCGCTTGCTGCCGCCGAAGGATCAGGCAGGCAGCTGCCACTGCTGGTTGGCGCCGTCGCTGCAGGTCCAGATCTGCAGCCGGGTGCCGTTGGCCGAGCTGGGGCCGGTGGCGTCCAGGCACTTGCCGGACTGCGGGTTGAGCAGCTCGCCGTTGCTCTGGTGCTGCCAGACCTGGGAGCCGGTGCCGTTGCAGGTGTAGAGCTGGACCTTGCTGCCGTTGGCGGTGCCGGCCGAGGTGACGTCCATGCACTTGCCGAGCGCCTGCAGGCTGCCGTTGCTGGCGACGGTCCAGTTCTGGGCGTTGGTGCCGTTGCAGGTGTAGAGCTGCACCGCGGTGCCGTTGGCGCTGCTGGCGCCGGCCAGGTCGACGCACTTGCTGCCGTAGCCGGTGATCTGGCCGCTGCCGCCGACGGGGGGCGGGGTGGTGGGCGGCGGGGACGTGGGCGGGGTCGTGCCGCCGGTTCCGAGCCAGCTGCCGGCGGCCGAGGCGCCGGTGCCGTCGATGGCGGTGTTGTTCTCCACCGGGCTGGGCACATGGCCGGGGAAGACGATGAAGGTCACCGGACCCTCGGTGCCCCCGGTGGCCGGGTTGGGGTCGATGCCGAGCGCGGTTGCCAGGGAGTAGGACCCCTCACCGATGATGTCGTCCGGGCCCTCGTCCGCGAAGACGGCGTAGACCAGCTTGTTGTTGTAGATGACCGCGGCCACGCTGCCGGCGGTGATGCCCTGGCTCTGGTAGTTGAAGCGGGAGCTGGGCAGCGGGATCACGTAGTAGTGGGTGACGTCCGAGGTGAAGAACTTCCCGGTCGAGGTCTGGAACGAGGTCTCGTTGTAGTACGAGGGGTCGGTCGAGCTGCTGCAGTGGGAGGTGGTGATCCCGTCGCAGTCGATGTCCATGTCGGAGGTCCAGAAGAAGGCCGACCCCTTCTTGCAGATGTTGATCGTGGCCGCTTCACCCTCGTCCGTGGCGTACTTGCCGGTCGAGGCCGGCGTGCAGGACTGGGTCTGGGCCAGGAGCTGGGCGGCGGTCGGGCTGGTCGCGGCGGGGGCGACCGCGGCCGGGGTGACCGAGGCGAGCGAGGAGGGCGCGGCGAAGGTGACAGTGGCGACAAGCGTCGCCACCGCCACGGCCGCCCCGGCCAGGGCGACTCGTAGTCGTTGCATGGCATGCCTTTCGAAGGCGGTGGGGGTCTGCTGCGGCAGCGTGGTCGCGTGCTGCTTGCTGGCGGGGGGAGTCAACTAGCGTTGATGACAGTGCGTCAAGATTCTGGGCAGGAAACCTTCCTAACAATTTCTGCGGCTTGTGGCGGGCCTAAACGCCCGATAGGTCTGACCTGTGTGTTCATGTGGTTGAACGAGAGAACGCTCTCTGCCGCCGCAGAGGGTTTCTGTCTACAGATCTTGAACTCAGATTCTTGACCGAATGATCGAACGACCGTTTAACAGCTCAGAACACTTGACTATGAGCGTTTGCGCCCTGAAGATGACCGCCAATGGCTTCATCGACGCTGGACCGGCTGGAGGTGGCGGGATGCTGACCCAACAGAGGCGGGCCGCGATCCTGGCGGAGATCGATTCCGGTCGTGGCATCCGGGTCACCGAGACCGCCGCACGGTTCGGGGTCTCCACCGTGACCATCCGTCGCGACCTCGACTTCCTGAGCCTGCGCGGCGGGGTGGAACGGGTGTACGGCGGAGCCTTCGCCCAGCACGCGCCGACGCCCACGCCGACAGTGGCAGCAGCAGCAGCGGCCGTCGCCGAGCGCGCTCGCGCGGCGGCGGCCGCCGCTCTGGCCGCTCCGGGGATGAACATCGCGCTGGTGGGCACGGAGGAGACCGCTTGCCTGGCCGCGGCCCTGCTGTCGGTCCCCGGGCTGACCGTGGTGACCAACTCCCGCGAGGCCGCCGACCTCTTCCACGCGGCGGCCCCCCACCGGCGCAATGTGGTGCTCACCGGCGGCGCCCGCGAGCGGCCAGGCGGCCCGCTGGTCGGACCGCTGGTCGCCGGCGCGCTCCGGGGGCTCACCGTGGACCTGCTCTTCGTCGGCTGCACCGGACTTGACGCCGGCGGGGCGGGGGTCGGCGACCTCGCCGAGGCCGAGACCAACGCCGCCTTCGTCCGGGCCGCCCGCCGCACCGTGGTCCTGGCGGACCGCGGCAGGCTGGGCGAGCCCTCGTTCGCCCGCTTCGCCACCCCGGACCAGATCGACACCCTGGTCACCGACGCCGCCCCGGCCGCCGGGGCGCGCTACCGCGAGCGACTCACCGGCCTGGCCGGGAACGTGCTGCTCGCCGCAGGCTGATCCGCCCGGCCCGCCCCGGCCGCCCGGGCCTCCCCCGGCCCCGGCTCAGCGCGCCAAGGCCGGCACCGCAGCGGCAGCCGTGAACGGCTGTCCGTCCAGGGTCCAGTGCGGGTCGATCCGGCGGCCCAGTGAGGCGTAGACCTGGGCGGCGACGTCGACATGGCGCAGCGGACGCGACGGCGGTCCCCCGGCCGGAAGGCCCGGCGCGGAGCAGGCCACCCAGGCGGTCCGCTCCTCCGGGCTGCGGCCGCCGTGGCCGCCCGTCTCGACGTGCCCGTGGTCGGTGACCACGATCACGGTCCAGGCCTCCCCGGCCCACCCGGCCCGGCCCCGCAGCGCCCCGAGCAGCCGCCCGAGCCGGGCGTCCGCCGTGGTGATCGCCTGCCGGTAGCGGTCCCCGCAGCCGTGCAGATGGGCCGTCTCGTCGACCGCCCCGAGGTAGACGAAGGAGGCCTCGGGGTCCTCGTCGGTGAGGACCCGGACGGCCTCCCCGGTCACCCGCTCGTCGCAGTCCTCCCAGTCCTCGGCGGTCTCGGCGCGCGGGGCGATGTAGCTGAGCCTGCTGGGCGCGGCGAAGAGCGGGCCGCCGCTCTGGGAGATCATCAGCGGCTCCCAGCCCCCGACGGCGAAGGTGCTGCGGCCGTCCTCCTTGGCCAGCCGGGTGGTGAAGTCGGGGAACACGGCGAGCCGGTTGCCGCCGAAGTGGTTGCCGTAGACGCCGTGCTTGGCGGGGACGACGCCGGTGGCGATGGTGGCCCAGCAGGGGCCCGACATGGTCGGGGTGTCCTGGTCTATCTCGATCGGGGCGAGGAACCCGGCCTCGGCGACGGCGTCCAGGTGCGGGGTCCGCAGGGTGCGGAGCACATCGAGCCGGACGCCGTCGATGCCGACGACGAGGACCCGGGGCCGAGGGGTGGTGAGGGAGTGCACGCGCTGTTCCTTAGTCCGAAATCAGTGGGGGCTGGCGTCAGTGGCTGATGATCTGGAGCTGCGGCGGGTTGGCGCCGTTCTCCCGGCTGTTGAGCAGTACGGCCAGGCCGACCGCGCCGAGCGGCTCCCAGACCGCCAGCGAGGCGGTGCCGTCACCGCCCGCCGCACCGACCGAGGCCGCGACCGCGGCGGTGACGTCGAGGCCGACCCAGTCGGCGACGGTGCAGACCTCGCCGGTGCCCTGGGCTGCTCCCAGGGCCGGGGCGTTGTTCCAGGTCACCGCCGACTCGGTCCAGCTGTGGCTCGCGGTGGCGAAGGCCTGCAGCGTGGTCTGGGTGCCGCCGGCGTCGGCCACCGCCCCGTTCACCCACAGCACCGCCCGGCCGACCGTTCCGGTGACCCCCGAGGTGTCGAACGTCAGCAGCGCCTGCCGGCCGTAGCCGCTGCCGGAGCTGTTGGTGTTCTTCACCGCCATGGTGGTGGCGCTGCCGTAGTTGACGGCGCTGTAGCTGCTGCCGTCGCGGACGTAGCTGTCCGCGACCGGGGCGAGCAGGGCGGCGGTGGCCGGGGTGGCGGCCGGGCCCGAGCTGCTGAGCGTCGCGGTGCGCGAGGCGCCGCGGGCGCCGCCGGTCTCCGCCAGCACGGTGATCTGGCCGGAGGTGCCGAGCACCGAGATGCCCGGACCCGCCGTCGCCGCGGTGTAGCCGGAGCGGGCCACGGTGACCCGGACCGTGGCGGCGAGCCGGGAGGGGTCGGCGACGCTGACCGTCAGCGTGCCGCCGTGCTCGCGGACCAGCACCGAGCAGGGCGCGCTGACGGTGATCGGTCCGGCGCTGCCGGCGGCGAAGAAGTTGGCGGCGGTGACACCCGAGGCGCTGTCGCTGACCGCCTGCACCGCAGCGCTGTTGGCCAGCACGGTGACGGTGGGCGCGGCGGCGCGGGCGGCGGTGGCCGCGGGGGTGGCGCCGGGCATCAGCAGGTAGCTGTAGCCGGCCGCGCTCGGGTCGGTGCCGTGGGCGAACCAGAGGGTGAGGTAGCGCCGGGTCTGCGGCGTGGTCATGCCGCCGGAGTTGAGGTCGGACCAGGCACCGGTACGGGCCTCGCGCAGGGCGTTGACGGTGGCTCCGCCGGGGAAGACGTAGCCGCCGAAGCCGCCGACGGCGATCGAGGTGGCCCCGGTGAACTGCGCGTTCCAGCCCAGGGTGGTCGGCTGGGCGGCGCCGTCGACGGTGAGGCTGTGGGTGCCGGTCGCCCCCAGGTTGCGGTTGTCGACCACGGTCTCCACGCCGACGCCGTCGGTGCAGCTGATGCCCGCGCCCAGGCACATCACCGAGTCGTCCAGGAAGAACCAGGACTTCTTGCCGCTCAGGGTGCTGGAGAGGCCGCGGACGTCCTGGCCCACCGCGGCGTAGCTGCCGTCGGTCGCGCCGCCGACCCAGACCGCGTCGGGGTGGGACGCGCCCCAGGCGCCGCCGGCGGCGTCGGCCAGGGCCTTGGTGGAGACGGTGGTGCCGGGCAGCCGGTAGGGGTTGACGGTGGGCCAGAAGGCGTCGGAGTACTGGCCGTCGCCGTAGGTCGAGCCCCACCAGGACAGCATGCCCGCGCTGGTGTGCCAGCCGCGCACATTCTCGCCGTTGCCGGTCTCGTAGTAGCTGGTGCGCGCCGAGCACATGCTCACCGCGGCGGCCCAGTCGGTGCGGCGGTGCACGGCCCGGTCCATGCCGAACACCCGGCTGCCGGTCGGCTCGGCCGCGGGGGTGACCGAGGAGTCCCCGAGCAGGGCCTGCGCCCGGGCGAGTTCGGGCACGCCCAGGGTCGCGTCGGAGAGGAACGGGCTGTAGTAGTCCCGCTGCATCCAGCCCTTGGCCATGGCCTTCCACTGCGCGCTCTGCGCCGCGCCGGCCACACCCGAGTCGGCCAGCCGCAGGATGTCGGAGACCAGGCCGTGCCCGCGCCGGTGGTCGTCCTGCTGGATCTGCAGCGGGTCGGTCTTCATCAGCCCGCGGCTCATCGCCCGGCCGACCACGCCGTCCATCACCAGGCCGTTGTAGAGGAAGGGGGCGTAGGCGGTGGCGACGGAGTCGAACAGGTTCTGCCGGGCCGGGTCGGTGACCGCCCAGGTCGATCCGGCGAGCAGGGCCAGCAGCCGGCTCAGCCCGCCGATCATCACCTCGCCGTAGGAGCCGGTGTAGGGGATGAACGAGTGCTGGATGAACGAGCCGTCGGGGTAGAGGCCGTCGCCGGTGAGGACATAGGGGAAGACCGGGGAGAGCGCGGCGGAGGCGGTGGCCAGCTTCGCCGAGCTCTTGCCGAGGACGCCGCGCAGGGCCATCACCCGGCACAGGTCGACCCGGTTGGCGCCGGTGCTGGTCCCGCTGTAGGCGGCCACCGAGGAGTCGGGGACGTAGTGGTCGACAGCGGAGCAGTAGCTCGCGATCTGGGCCGCGCTGAGCTGCCCGTAGACCAGGACGGCCGTGTCCAGCAGGGCTTCCGGGCTGCCGATCTGCCAGTCCCACCAGTTGTCGTAGCTGGCGGCGGTGGCGGTGTAGGCATGGGCGCAGAGGTAGTCGAGGCCGGTGCTCACCGCGGTGGCGAGGTTAGCGCTGCCGGTGACGCCGGTGCCGGGCTGGGCCCAGGCCAGGGCCATCGTCTTCAACCGGCTGTAGCTGGTGCTGACATTGGCGGAGACGGTGCCCAGCGGCAGATCGCTCCACAGCGCGGAGCTGCCCGGGGCCATGCTGCCCTGGTAGGTGGAGGCCTGGCTGCCGAGGGTGCTCAGGGCCGCGGCGTAGGGGGCAGCGGCGGCGTCGAAGCCGCTGCCGGTGAGCAGCTGCAGCCAGGTGGCACGCAGCCCGTCGTAGGCGTCCGCGGCCCGGGCGGCCGTCGGCGCGACCCACTGCGCGGTGCAGGCCAGCGCCGCCCCGGCCGCACCGACCTGCAGAAAACGTCGCCGGGAGAAGAGCGTCGCCATGTGGCCTCCTTGCCTCAGAGCTCGCAGATCCGGAGGCCATCGCCGCCGGATGCAGCAGAGGGTAAGCGCTTTCCGAAATCAAGGTCAACGGTTCGCGCATAAGAAATGACCATTGATACACAACTCCTGAGCGACTGACCGTATGATCGATCCCCGGGTCGCGTCAACGCCGCCGACCCTGCGTTAGCGTCTGCGCCATCACCGTTCGTCCCGCCACCACCCGTCCCGCCACAGAGGGAGCCGTCGTGCGACAGTCCGTCGAGGAACGCCAGGAGCGGATCCTGCTCCTGGTCAAGGAGCGCGGCAGTCTGCGCGTGGCCGAACTGGCGGACGAGCTCGGCATCTCCGCCGTCACCACCCGGCGCCATGTCGAGGCCCTGGCCGAACAGGGGCTGCTGCGCCGGGTGCACGGCTCGGTCGCCTGGCCGGAGGCCGCGGCCGTCGATACCGGCGGGGCAGGCCATCGGCCGCCCGGCACCCCGCCGACGGCCGTGCTCGGCCTGGTCGTGCCCGCCGCGTACTACTACTACGCCGAGGTCATCCGCGGGGTGCAGGCCGCCGCCGCGGCGGCAGGCGCCCGGCTGGTGCTGGGCATCTCCGACTACCGCCCGGAGGAGGACGCCGCCCAGATCGCGTCCATGCTGGACAGCGGCGTGCACGGGCTGCTGCTGACCCCCAACTGGGCGGCCGACACCCCGACCGCCGAGGAGGAGGGCCGGATCCTCGGCCTGGGCGTCCCCACCGTGCTGCTGGAGCGCCGTGCCGCCTCCGGCTCCGCCGCCGCCGAACTGGACCGGGTCTGCACCGACCATGTGCACGGGGCCTGCGCCGCGGTCCGGCACCTGGCCGGGCTGGGCCGCCGGAGGATCGCGCTGCTGGCCCGCGAGGACACCCCGACCGCCGGCTATGTGGGCACCGGCTACCGCACCGGCCTGGCCGCGCTCGGCCTCACCGCGCCGGTGCTGCCGCCCGCGCCGGACTTCGGCGCCCGGCTCCGGCAGCTGCCCGACCTGGTCGCGGCGGGCAAGGTGGACGCCGCCCTGGTGCACACCGACACCGAGGCGCTGGTGCTGCTGCAGCACCTCCAGGCGCAGGGGCTCCGGGTTCCCGAGGACATCGCCCTGATCGCCTACGACGACGAGATGGCCGCGCTCGCGGACGTCCCGCTGACGGCGGTGGCACCGCCCAAGCAGGCCCTCGGCGAGGCCGCGGTCGGGCTGCTGCTCTCCCGGCTGGCCGAGGCGCCCGGGGCGGGCACGCCCCGACGCCACCTCGACCTGCTGCCGCAGCTGCACCTACGCGCCTCCACACAGGCTCTGAAAGGAAGTTGACGGGAACTCAGGCATTGACCGACGAACCGTCAACGGCATCAGGCGGTTCGGTCCAGCTGCTCCGGCAGCACCGGGTGGGCGAAGGGCTGCCCCGCGGCGAAGCGGGCCAGCTCGGCCACCGCCGAGTCGGCCATCCGGTGCAGCTCGCCGCCGACCGACCCCGCCACATGCGGCGTCAGCAGCACATTCGGCAGCTCGTAGAGCGGGGAGTCGACGGGCAGCAGCTCCGGATCCGTGACGTCCAGGACCGCGTGCAACCGCCCGCCGCACAACTCCTCGACCAACGCGTCGGTGTCGATCAGCGAGCCCCGGGCGGTGTTGATCACGGTGGCCCCGTCCGGGAGCAGCGCCAGCCGCCTGCGGTCGATCATCCGGCGGGTCTCGTCCAGGGCGGGCGCATGGATGCTGAGCACGTCGGAGACCGCGCACAGTTCGTCGAGGCCGAGCTTGCGCACCCCCATCGCCTCGGCCTCGGCCTCGGACAGATACGGATCGTGGACCACCAGGTCCAGATCGTAGGGGCGGAGCAGCTCGATCACCCGGCGGCCGATCCGCGAAGCGCCGACCAGGCCCACCGTGCGGCGGTAGTTGCCGATGTTGGCGTAGCGGTGGTGCCAGTCGTCGAGGTGCCGCACCCGCCGGAAGTCGGCGCTGATCTGCAGCAGCCGCTTGTTGGACATCAGCACCGCGGCGACGGTGTACTCGGCGACCGGCAGGGCGTTGGCCCAGGCCGCTGAGGAGACCTCGACGCCGCGGCGCCAGCAGTCCGGGGTGACGATGTACTTGACCGATCCGGCGGCGTGCACCACGGCCCGCAGCCGGGGTGCCGCGGCCAGGACGGCCCGGTCGACCGGGGGGCAGCCCCAGAAGCTGAGCAGCACCTCGGTCTCGGCGAGGGCGAGCCTCGCCGCCCGGGTGCCGAAGTCGTCGAAGACCCCGGGGACCAGGTCGGCGACCCGGTCGAGCCGCTCGGCCGCGGCTGTCCCCAGGATCCTGGGGAGCAGCTCGGGGCTCATCGCGAGCATGGTGCGGGGACGGCGCGGCAGGTGGCCGTCGGGTGTGGACATGTCGGGCAGGCTCCTTGGGCACCGATGACGACGGTTACTTGACGCTTCCTGCGGTGAGCCCGGCCCGCCAGAACCGCTGGAGGCAGAGGAAGAGCAGGATCACCGGGATGACCGCGACCACCGACCCGGAGATCACCAGCGAGATCATGGACGGCGCGTCCTGGGCCACCGAGTCGTTCCACATGTAGAGGCCCAGGCTGACCGGGTAGAGCCGCTGGTTCGAGAGCATCACCAGAGCCAGGAAGAAGCCGTTCCAGATCGCCGAGAACTGGAAGAGCATGATCGTGGTGAATCCGGACTTCAGCATCGGCAGGCCGACCGACCGGAAGATCCGCAGCTCCGAGGCGCCGTCGACCCGGGCCGCCTCGACCACCTCGGTGGGGACGTAGCCGGCGCTGAAGACCCGGGCCAGGTAGACCCCGAAGGGGTTGACCACGGACGGGATCATGATCGCCCAGACGGTGTTGACCAGGTGCACCTTGGAGGCGAGCAGGTACATCGGCAGCACGGTGGCGGCGCTGGGGATCAGCACCCCGATCAGGACCAGGCCGAACAGCTTCTCCTTGCCGGGGAAGTCGTAGGTGTCGAAGGCGTAGCCGGCCGCGACGCTGACCAGGGCGCAGACCAGGGAGCCGCCCCCGGCGTAGAGGAGCGAGTTGCCGAACCAGCGGAGGTAGATCCCGTGGTCCTGGTGCACCAGGCCGGAGAGGTTGGCGAACAGGTCGAAGTGCCGCAGGGAGAAGACCTGTCCGCTCATCACCCCGGTCGGGTCCTTGGCCGCGGCGAGCAGCATCCACACCAGCGGGAAGAAGGTGTAGAGCGCGGCCAGCGCCAGCGCCGCGTTGACGGCGGCCTTCGACATGGTCCGGCGGTGGCGGGACGGCCCGGGGTTCGGCGCCGTCGCCGTGGCCGACGCTGCTGCGGCAGGGGGCGCCGTTGCGGTGGTCATGAGCTCCTCCACGGGTTGGAGATCCGGGTGACCAGGAAGGACAGGGCCGCGCAGACCAGGGCGAGCAGGATCGATCCCGCGGCGGACAGCCCGTAGTCGGAGTTGTTGAACGCCTGCGCGTAGTTGTCCATGTTGGGCGTCCAGAAGGTGGTGATCACCCCGGGTGCGGCCCGGTGCAGCAGCAGCGGCTCCTGGAACAGCTGCAGCACGCCGATGCCGGTGAACAGGCCGACCAGGCCGACCGAGCTGCGGACCAGCGGCAGTTTGATGGACCGTGAGATCCTCAGCTCGGAGGCTCCGTCGATCACCGCGGCCTCCAGCAGTTCCCTGGGAATGGCCTGCAGGGCCGCGTAGAAGATGACGACGTTGTAGCCGAGCACCTCCCAGATCGCCACGTTGGCGACGGCCGGGATCGCGGTGAACGGGGTGTCCAGGCTGAAGCCGATGCCGCCCGACTGCAGCGCCGAGACGATCGGGCTGACCCCGGGTGTGTAGAGGTACAGCCAGACGATCGCGGCGATGATGCTGGGCACCACGTGCGGCAGGAACAGGACCAGCTGGAAGAAGCGCCTGGCCCGGGCCAGCACCGAGTCCAGCAGCAGCGCCACCAGCAGCGAGCCGCCCAGCATCAGCGGCACATAGACCAGCGCGAACAGCGCCACATGCAGGAAGCCCGAGCGGAACACCGGGTCGGCCAGCACCGTGCCGTAGTTGGAGAGGCCGCTGAAGACCGTGGTGGCCGCGCCGAAGCCGAGCCCGGAGTGGTGCTCCTGGAACAGGCTGAGCCAGATCGCGTAGCCGATCGGAGCCAGCGTGGCGAGGGCGAAGAGGACGAAGAAGGGGGCCATCAGCGCCGCCGCGGCGCCCTTGCCGCGGCTGCGGCCGCGGGCCGCGGGCGCCGTTGACGGCGCCCGCGGTGCGGCGGATGGCTTGGTGATCAGAGCCATCGTCGCCGGCCTCAGCCGTTGCTGACGTTCAGGCCGGCGGCCTTGATCTGGTTGACCGTGGCGGTCTGCGCGATCTGCAGCGCCGAGGCGATGGTGCCGCCCTTGCCGACCTTGCCGAAGGGGTCGGTGAAGGCGGTCCAGGTGGAGACCATCGCGGGGCCCCAGGTCCAGCCCGGCTTGATCGCGGTGGTGGCCTGCGCGGCGGCGCCGTAGACGTCCTGGCCGCCGAAGAAGGGGTGGTGAAGCTCTTCTTCGCGACGGCCACCATCTGCGGGTCGGCCGGCAGCGCGCTGGAGGCGCCGCCCTGGACCCGCGCGGCGACGGCGTCGGCGTTGGTGGACATCCAGGTGGCGAACTCCACGGCGGCGGCCGCGTTCTTGCTGTTCTTGGTCACGGCGTAGCTGGAACCGCCGACGGTGCCGACGCCGGGCGTCCCGTCCCAGGTCGGCAGGGGGGCCACGGCCCACTTGCCGGACTGGTCGGCGAAGCCGGCCGAGAGGTAGGCGGCCTCGAACGGGCCGTTGATCATGCCGAGGACGTCGCCCTTGTTGATGTTGGCGGTCAGGGCCGGGCTGCTGGTCAGGTCGGAGCCGACCAGCTTGGAGTCGATCAGCTGCTGCCAGTAGGCGGCGACCTTCTGGGTGGCCGGGTCCTGGAAGTCGACCTTCCAGCTGTCGCCGCTGGTGCCGAACCAGGTGCCGCCGGCCTGCCAGGCCAAGGCCGCGAAGGTGGAGGCGTCGTCGGTCGGGAAGTTCACCAGCTTGGCCTGGGGGTCGGCCTTGTGCAGGGCCACCGCGTCGGCCTGGAACTCGGCCCAGGTGGTGGGCACGGTCAGGTGGTACTTCTGGAACAGGTCCTTGCGGTAGTAGAACTCCTGCGGCTCGATGTCGTAGGGGATCGCCCAGGTCTTGCCGCCGAGGCTGGTGAGCTGGGTGGCGCCGGCGGCGAACTTGGAGGTGACCGCGCTGGTGGCGTACTGGCTGATGTCCTGGACGTCGCCCTGGCTGACGAAGTTGGGCAGCTCGGCGTACTCGCAGTTGAACAGGTCCGGGCCGTTGCCCGCCTTGATCGCGGCGAAGATCTTGGCGTAGCCCTCGGCGCCGCTGGTGGTCTGCGAGTAGGTGACGTGGATGTCCTTGTGGCTCGCGTTGAAGGCGGCGACGACCTGGTCGGAGTTCTTGGTCCAGGACCAGAAGGTGAGCTCGACCGGCTTGCCCGAGGCCTTGGCGGGGGCGGTCTTGGCGCCGCTGCTCGCGCAGCCTGCGACGGTCGCCAGCGACAGCAGGACGCAGGTGGCGGCGGCGAGCCTGCGGCCGGTGCTTCCCGTGCGGGCGGTGCTTCCCGTGCAGGCAGTGGGGGCGGTGCGGGTCGGGCTGAGCGTCATAACGGAGCTCCCGTGGTGGTGGACTCGGTTCCGGTTCTGCTGAAGCGCCATCATTGAGATCGTTACGATCGAAGTCAAGAGAAAAGTTCCATTCATCTTTCGATCGGTCACTCGATCGTTATGTGGTCACCTCGGCTGGCAAACCGCCACAGGACGCACGTATCCGCAGCTCAGGAAGCAGTTCAAGGTGCCGGTACGGTACCTCGCGCTGCTGCGGGCTCTTCCCGGGGAGGGGGATCCGCAGCCGCAACAGCTCCAGCGCGGCCGTGCCGATGGTCCGCTTGGGCGGCGCCACAGCGGTCAGCGGGACGTCGGCCAGCGCCGCGATCTCGTCGTCGTAGGCGATCAGCGCCAGGTCCTCCGGCACCCGGACGCCCCGCGCCCGCAGCTTGCGCAGCAGCACGATCGCGTCGGCGTCGGTGTGCACCAGGGCGGCGGTGACGTCGCCGCTGGCCACAGCGGCGGCCAGGGCTTCGTCGTCCACCGGAGAGGCCGCAAAGGAGGCTGGTTCGTCCAGGCCGAGCGCCCGTAGCGCGGTGCGGTAACCGGTCCTGATGTGCCGGGCCGTGGGCGTACGGGGGCTGGTCAGCAGGGCGATCCGCTGGTGGCCGAGCCCGGCCAGGTGGCGCACCGCGGACGCGGCGCCGTGGGCGTGGTCGGAGCAGACCCGGTCCAGCGCGGCCAACGCGCTGCCGGGCCCGGCGCTGCGTTCGACCAGCACCACCGGGAGCCCCAGGCCGAGCAGCCACTCCTCCTCACCAGGACCCGGCTGCCCGTCGGTCCAGTTCGGCGTCAGCAGCAGCCCCTGGACCCCGGCCGCGACCAGGGCGCAGACCTGCTCGACGTCACCGGCCGCGGAGTAGTCGGAGATGCCCAGCACCAGCCGCGCGCCGCCGGCCTCGGCGGCGGCCCTGGCGCCCCGGATCACCTCGGCGAAGTAGTAGCCGGCCGCCGGGACCACCATCCCCAGCAGCGGTCCCTGGCCGGAGGCCCGGCCCTCCGGTCGGGCGGCGGCGAGCCGGGCCACCCGGCCGTGGCTGCGGTCCAGCAGACCGGCCTCGGCCAGCGTCTCCACGTCCCGCCGCACGGTGACCGCGGAGACCCCGAGTTCCGCGGCGAGGTCGGTGATCCGCCAGCTGGGGCGCTCCCCCACCAGCCCGAGGATCCGGTCCCGGCGGCCGTCCAAGGATGTGTGCACTCGCGGTCTCCCCGTGCTGGGTGAACGAAACTTTCGTTTCGTGATCATACGATCGATCACTCTTGACGCAAGTGCCCCTGGCTTCCTAGATTCCTCCCAGTACCGTTTGCGAACGTCAGTCCTGCCTGCCCCGCCCTGCGCCCCGCCCTCTGCGCCCCGCCCTCTGCGCCTCGCCCTCTGCGCCTCGCCTGTTCTGCCCGAAGGAGTGCCGTGCCTGCTGTTCCTGCCACCCCCGGGAGGTACTACGAGGACCCGGCACCCGGCTCCGGCTCCGTCCCCCCGCGCGCCGTGGCCCCGTCCTCGGCCCCCGCGCTCCCGCTGGACGGCGACTGGCGCTTTCGGCTGCTGCCCGCCGCGCCGGAAGAGTCCGACGACTCCGCGAGCGACGGGTTCACGAGCGGGGGCTTCGCGAGCGAGGGCTTCGACGACTCCGGCTGGGGCCTGCTGCCGGTCCCCGGCCACTGGCAGCTGCACGGCCACGGCTCCCCCGCGTACACCAACGTCAGCTACCCCTTCCCGATCGACCCGCCCCACGTCCCGGACGAGAACCCGACCGGCGAGTACCGCCGGGTCTTCGACCTCCCGCAGGACTGGCCCGACGATTCCCGCACGCTGCTCCGGTTCGACGGGGTCGACTCCTGCTTCCGGGTCTGGCTGAACGGCACGCTGCTCGGCCATGCCATGGGCAGCCGCCTCGCGCACGAGTTCGAGGTCGGCGGCCTGCTGCGCCCCGGCCGGAACACCCTGGCCGTGCGGGTGCACCAGTGGTCGGCCGGCAGCTACCTGGAGGACCAGGACATGTGGTGGCTGTCCGGGATCTTCCGCGGCGTCACCCTGCTCGCCCGCCCCGAGCCCGCCCTGGACGACTTCTTCGTCCACGCCGACTACGACCACACCACCGGCGGCGGCACCCTCTCCGTGGAGACCGCGGGCCCGGCCCGGCTCAGCGTCCCCGAGCTGGGCCTGCACGAGGTGGACCCGGCAGGCCCGCACGCCCTGCCCGCCGTCGAGCCCTGGTCCGCCGAGCAGCCGCGGCTCTACCGGGCCACGCTCAGCACCGGACAGGAGACGCTGCAGCTCCGGATCGGCTTCCGCAGCATCGCCATCGAGGACGGGGTGCTCAAGGTCAACGGCCGCCGCATCCTGTTCCGCGGCGTCAACCGGCACGAGTGGCACCCGGAGCAGGGCCGCGCCCTGGACCGGGCCGCCATGCTGGCCGATGTGCTGCTGATGAAGCAGCACAACATCAACGCCGTGCGGACCAGCCACTACCCCCCGCACGCCGACTTCCTGGACCTCTGCGACGAGTACGGGCTCTGGGTCGTCGACGAGTGCGACCTGGAGACCCACGGTTTCGAGCAGGTGGGTTGGCGCAACAACCCCACCGACGACCCGCGCTGGCTGGACGCCTGCCTGGACCGGATGCGGCGCACCGTCGAACGCGACAAGAACCACCCGGCGATCCTGCTCTGGTCGCTGGGCAATGAGTCCGGCCACGGAGCCAACCTGGAGGCCATGGCCGCCTGGTGCCACGACCGCGACCCGGAGCGTCCGGTCCACTACGAGGGCGACTGGGACAGCCCCTATGTCGACGTCTACTCCAGGATGTACGCCTCGCACGCCGAGGTCGAGGCCATCGGCCGCCGCGCCGAGGACCCGGCGTCCACGCCCGAGCGGGACGCCCACCGCCGCGGGCTGCCCTTCCTGCAGTGCGAGTACGCCCACGCCATGGGCAACGGGCCGGGCGGCCTGGCCGAGTACCAGCAGCTGTTCGAGCGCCATCAGCGGCTGCAGGGCGGCTTCGTCTGGGAGTGGATCGACCACGGCCTGCCCCGGCGCGGGGCCGACGGCGGCACCGTCGACTACGCCTACGGCGGCGACTTCGGCGAGCCGCTGCACGACGGCAACTTCCTCGCCGACGGCCTGCTGTTCCCCGACCGCACCCCGTCCCCCGGTCTGATCGAGTACGCCAAGGTGATCGAACCGGTAAGGATCGGCAGCGCCGGCAGCGCCCCCGGCGACGGCCTGCGGATCGCCAACCAGTACGACATGTCCGCGCTGGACCACCTCGACTTCCACTGGACCCTGGAGCAGCAGGGCGTCCCGGTCGCGACCGGGCGGCTCGACGTCCCGGCCACCCCGGCCGGCGCCTCGGTCGACCTGCCGCTGCCCGCGCTCCCGGCCCTCCCCGCCACCAGCGGTGAGACCTGGCTGACGGTACGGGCCGTGCTCGCCGCCGAGCAGCCCTGGGCCCCGGCCGGACACGAGGTCGCCTGGGGCCAGCTGCCGATCACGGCCACCGCGTTCCCCGCCGCACCCGCTGCCGCACCCGCTGCTTCGCGCCCCGGGCCCGGCTCAGCGCGGGACCTTCAGCTCCGCCTCGACCAGCTGTTCCTGGACCGCCTGCGGCTGGACGTCTGGCGCGCCCCCACCGACAACGACCACGGCGGCGGCGAGCACTCCCTGGCCCGGATCTGGCGCGCGCTCGGGCTGGACCGGATGCGGCACCGCACCGTCTCCCGCACGGTCGAGGACGGCAGCCTGCTGATCCGCACCCGGGTCGCCCCCGCCGCCACCGACCTCGCGCTGCTCGCCGACTACCGCTGGAGCGACCAGGACGGACGGCTCCGGCTGGATCTCCAGGTGGAGCCGACAGGCGACTGGACCGGCGTGCCACTCCCCCGGCTGGGGCTGCGGCTGGCGCTCCCCGCCGCGATCCAGCGGGTCGACTGGTACGGCCTGGGCCCGGGCGAGTCCTACCGGGACAGCAGGCTGTCGGCCAGGGTCGGCCGCTTCAGCAGCGACCTGGACGCGCTGCAGACCCCCTATGTGATGCCGCAGGAGAACGGCAACCGCAGCGGCACCCGCTGGGCGGAGTTCACCGACGCGGCAGGTACCGGCCTCCGGGTCGAAGGGGTCGCCAGGGGCGAGGGCCCCGCCGGCTTCGACTTCACCGCCCGCCGCTGGACCGCAGAGGATCTCGACGCCGCCCGGCACACCTCCGACCTGCGTCCCGGCGACCGGGTCGTGCTCACCCTGGACCACAGCCACCAGGGCCTCGGCACCGCCTCCTGCGGACCCGGCGCCCTGCCGGAGCACCAACTGACCGTCACCCCGGTCCAGTTCACTCTGCTCTTCGACGCCGTCCGCCCCGAGCGCCCCGAGCGCCCCGAGCCGAACGGAGCAGCCCGATGACGGCCGGGACCGGACTGTCCGTCAGCGGCGACGGTTTCCTGCGCGATGGGCAGCCGCACCGGATCGTCTCCGCCGCCATCCACTACTTCCGGGTCCACCCCGACCTCTGGCGGGACCGGCTGACCCGGCTCCGCGCCATGGGCGTCAACACGGTGGAGACCTATGTCGCCTGGAACGTCCATGAGCCCTCCCCCGGGCAGTACGACTTCTCCGGTGCGCAGGACGTCGCCGCCTTCCTCCGCATCGCCGCCAACCTCGGGCTCGACGTCATCGTCCGCCCCGGTCCCTTCATCTGCGCGGAGTGGGAGTTCGGCGGCCTCCCCGGGTGGCTGCTGGCCGACCCGCTGCTGAAGCTGCGCCGCAGCGAACCGCGCTATCTGGCCGCGGTCGACGCCTGGTTCGACGTGCTGCTGCCGGTGCTGCTGCCGCTCCTGCTCAGCAACGGCGGCCCGATCGTCGCCATGCAGGTGGAGAACGAGTACGGCAGCTACGGCAATGACACCGCCTATCTGGCGCATCTGCGCGACGGGCTGCTCCGGCGCGGGGCGGACTGCCTGCTGTTCACCGCGGACGGCGCCGCCGACGGCTTCCAGCTCGGCGGACGGCTGCCCGGCGTCCTCAGCACCGGCACCTTCGGCTCGCGCCCCGACAGCGCGTTGGCGACTCTCCGCCGGCACCAGCCCAGTGGGCCGCTGGTGTGCATGGAGTACTGGCACGGCTGGTTCGACCACTGGGGCGAGCCGCACCACACCCGGGACGCCAAGGAGGCCGCCGAGGTGCTCGACCGGCTGCTCACGGCAGGGGCCTCGGTCAACATCTACATGGGCCACGGCGGCACCAACTTCGGCTGGTGGAACGGCGCCAACCACGACGACGTCCGCTACCAGCCCACCGTCACCAGCTACGACTACGACGCCCCGGTCGGCGAAGCCGGTGAACTGACCGAGAAGTTCCATCTGTTCCAGGAGGTGATTGCCCGTCATATGGGCCCGACCACCCATCAGTTGCCTGCTCCACTGCCCCGGTTGGCCGCACGTTCCATCGTCCGCGGCAAGCAGGCCGAACGCGTCGGCCTGCTGGAATCCCTGGACGTGCTCTCCACACCGCACCGGCGCACCTACACCGAGCCGATGGAGGCCCTGGGCCAGTCCCTCGGCCTGATCCACTACCGAACCCGGCTGCGCGGGCCGCTGGAATACGCGGAGTTGTCGATCGACGGACTCGGCGACCGGGCCCAGGTCTTCCTGGACGGCGCCGAGTTGGGCGTGCTGCACCGGGACCGTCCGCTGCAGACCCTGGGCCTGGCGGTGCCGGAACGCGGCGCGGTGCTGGACGTGCTGGTGGAGAACCAGGGCCGGATCAACTACGGCCCCCGGCTGGCCGATCGCAAGGGCATCAGCGGCGGTGTCCGGCTGGACGCCCAGTACCAGTTCGACTGGGAGATCCGACCGCTCCCGCTGACCGACCTCTCCGCGCTGGACTGGTCCACGCCCAACGGCCGCGAGCTCCAAGGCCCGGCCTTCCACCGACACACCCTGGACCTCGACTCCCCCGCCGACGGCTTCCTCGCCCTGCCCGGCTGGACCAAGGGCATGGTCTGGCTCAACGGCTTCGCCCTCGGCCGCTACTGGGAGACCGGACCGCAGCGCACCCTCTACGCGCCGGGACCACTGTGGCGGGCCGGGCGCAATGAGATCGTGGTGCTGGAACTGCACCGCCCGGGACCGACCGTGGAGATTCGGGAGTCGGCCGACCTCGGCCCGGCCCAGGAGGCGCCCATCCCGGAGTGGTGACCGTGATCCGACGGGGAATCAACGCCGCCAGGACTCCCCGTACTCACGCCACTTCTGGCCGGCCTCCCGGCCCTTCTGCTCCGCCTCGATCCGCTCACGCTCGGTCCGCTCACGCTCGGTCGACCGCTCGGGAGCCCGCGGACGGGGCTTCTTCGTCGCGGGCTCCTCAGTGGCGACCTCCTCGACCACGTCGTCGATCGGCTTCTCAGGCGATGGCACGGGCGGCGGCGACCCCGACGGCGTACTCACCGGCGGCGGGGTTCGCTCGGCATCGCGGGCCTCGCTGCCGTCGCAGGCCGCGCTGGTCAGGGCAACCACCGCGGCGAACGCGGCGGCGGAGAGAACTCGCAGGGGACGGGGGCGGAATCGCATGCCTCCATCCTCGCCACCCCCGTACCACCCCCCGCCCGCCAAAGGTCCCGAACCAACGGGCCCTACGCCCCGAACCCGAACTCTCAGGGGCGGTAGCGCAGCGGGTGGTCGGCGGGGACCTCCACCACGCAGATCCGGACGCCGTCCGGATCGCTGATCCACATCTCCAGCAGCCCCCACGGTTCCCGCCGCGGCTCCCGCAGCACCGACACCCCGCGTCCGGCGAACTCACGGTGCGCGGCGGCGAGGTCGCCCACCTGGAACCACAGCTCCATGCCTTCGGCGGCGGGCGCGTCACTGTGCCCGGACACCTCAAGAAAGCCGCCGCCGAGGAAGAACACCGTCCCCCGGCTGCTCCCGGTGCCGAACTCCCGGTAGATCTCCAGCCCGAGCGCGTCCCGGTAGAAGGCCCGGCTGACCTCAAGATCGCTCGGATGCAACAGAACTCGACTGCTCAGAATATGCGCCACCCCCCGACCCTACGGCCCGCCTTCGCCTTAGCATGCAAGACATGACTCTGGGGGACGATCTACTGCTGCTGGCGATCCATCCGCGCACCGGGCGGATCCGAGTGGCCGATCGGATCGGATTCGGGTTGCAGGCCGCCGAACTGCTCGAGTTGGCGCTGTTCGAACGAATCGAGCTGACCTCCGGCATCGGTCGTGTCGAGGTCCGTGACACGGCCCCGGTGGAAGACCGCAGGCTGAACAACTCCTTGCAGCGCCTCGGCCGAACATCCCCCGCGCCCACCCTGAAGTCCTGGATTCGGGAGACGCCGCGGGGGCTGGCTCAGGAGTATCTCTCCCGGCTGGAGGACCAGAAGGCTGTCCGCGTCGATCGAATGGCCCCGCGCCGGCCGCAGGTGCCTCCGGCCGTCACGCTGGTCGACAGGGCTCGGCAGGGGGCGGTGCGGCAGCGGGTCGAGCGTGCTGCCCGCGGTGAGGTCGACACCGATCCGGCTGCCCGGGGTCTGGCTTCGCTGGTTCACGCCTGTGGTCTTGATGCCCGGCTGTATCGCGGCCCACGAGGCTGGGCAATCCGTGGCAGGCTCGCCCGCCTCGATTCCGGTCAACCGCTCTCCGGCACCGGGCACGGACACCATCATGATTCCGCCGGCGGACATCATCACGGTGGCTCCGGCGACGTGGGCTCAGGACACCATCACTGAGCCCGTATCACTGAGCCCGTTGCCACCGGTCAACCGCGCCCGTCACCGGGCACGCGGCAGCGCGAGCCAGTCCTGCCAGCTGATGTCGCGGCCCACATAGCAGGGCTGCCGCAAGGGCCAGTCGGCGGCGATCCACTGCGGCACCAGCGCGTCGAGCGCACGCTCGACCTCGCCGCCGACGAGGTCGTCCACCACCCACCAGGAGACCTCGCCATCGGAGCCGGTGCGCTCGGGCGGGTCGATGTAGACGCAGCCGAAGACAGCGGTCTCCTCCTCGTCCAGCAGCGCGTAGTTGAACGACTGGTGTGCGGCAATCTCCTTCTCGTGCCGCAGCAGGTCGATGCGGTCCTCCTCGTAGGTCATCGTCTCCTTCGGCCAAGCCCAGGCCGGGCCGAAGATCTCCCACAGGCGCTCCCGGGAGCCCATCACGGCGGGGTAGTCGATCGCCGTGTCCGCCTCACGGATCGGCCGCAGGTGGAACCCGGTTCCGGGCACCGGCACGTGGACGGGGTGGACGAAGTCCTCAGGCAGCCAGCTCATCGCATCAGTGGTCATACCGACCACCCTAGTTCGACGGGTTGCCGGTCGTGCCCGCGGTGAACGGGGTGACGCTGAACTCGTTGTCGCAGTTGGTGACCTGGCCGGGGAAGACCAGCGAATCCTTGTTGCCGGGCGGGTAGATCCGGAGGTCGACCGAGGTCGGCAGGCATTCGGTGCTGCTGGTGCCCTGCTTGTTGACGGTGTGGATGGTGTCGCTCGCCGACGCGCCGGGATGCAGCACCACCGGGGAGTGGGCCAAGCTCTGCTCCGTCGCCGGTACACCGATCAGCTTGCCGGCGGCGTTCAGCAGCGACAGCCCCGGGTAGCCGGTGACATGGCAGGTGGTCCGGCTGTGATTGGTCAGCACCAGGTAGCGGTAGAGGTTGCCCGCCCCCGCGTCGCCGCCGCCCAGCGAGGCCGTGAGCTGCGAGGTCGCGCACATCGGGGTGGATCCGACCGTGCCGGTGCTCCCGCTCCCCCGGCTGCCGGTGGCGCTGGGGCTGCCGCTGGTCTGGCCGGGGGTCCCGGCCGAGGGGCTCCCGGTCCCCGGTGCGGGGGTGGTCCGGGACGGGGAGGGGGTCGGCGACGTCCCGCTCGGCCCGGGGGCGAGCCGGCCGCTGCTGGCGGGCGGGGTGACCACCACGGTGGAGCCGGTCGGCGACAGCGGGCCGACCAGGTACAGCGCCCCGGCGACGACCGCCACCGCGAGGCCGCCCCCGACGGCCGCCTTGGCCCGGCGCCGTCGGACGGACGTGCGCCAGGTCCGCTCGAAGGAGCCCGGCGGCACCGGCAGGTACTGGGTCGACGGCCGCAGCAGCGCGTCCAGCGGATCGGGCGCGCCGGGCGTCTGCTCCTCGTCGTCAGACGGTCCGGTCATGGTGTCCTCCGAGCTTGGCGCGGAGCAGTTCCCGGGCGGTGTGCAGGTCGGACTTGACCGTGCCCTCGTTGCGCGCGAGCAGCACCGAGACCTCCCGGACCGGCAGGTCGGCGTAGTAGTGCAGCAGGACGGGCGTGCGCAGCCGTTCCGGCAGCGACTGCACCAGCAGGCGCACGGAGGGGTCGGCGGTCCCTTCCAGTTGCTGCTTCACGAGTTCCTCCGTGGTGGCGCGCCGGTAGGCCCGGCGTTCGCGCTCCAGTTTCTGCCAGTGGTCCCGCACCAGGTTGGCCGCGGTGACAAAGAGGAAACCACGGGGCTCCTCGACCTTGCTCCAGCGGGCCCACAGCCGGGCGAACGCCTCCGAGGCGATCTCATGCGCGGTTCCGTCGTCGTCGACAAGTCCGCGGCACCAACCCGCAAGGCGCGGATAGAGTGCCGCGAACAGTTCGGACGCCGCGCTTTCGTGAGACCGGATGACCGTTCTCCTCACTTGTGTCGCTCGTTGGAACCCGTGCCCGCGGCCCGGTGCCCGGCCGGGCACCGCCGCGACACCCGTGCAGATGGGTCGGGTCACGTCAGGTCGCCCGGACCAGTGAGGCATAGACGACGACGTTGTCCGTGTACCCGCTGCCGTCACCGGCACGGGTACCGCCGCAGGTAATGAGACGCAGCGCGGGATGGTCGACGTTCCCGTAGACGGAGGCTTTCGGGAACTCGCTCTTCGCGACCGTCTGCACCGAATCCACCGCGAACTCCGCCGAGTGGCCGTCCTTGAGCACCACCGTGATGCGGTCGCCCGCCTTCATCCGGGAGAGGTGCAGGAAGACGCCGTCGCCGAACTGCCCGACCGTGACATGGCCGAGGATCACCGCGGGGCCGACCTGGCCCGGGGTCGGCGAGCCGTCGTACCAGCCGGCCGGGGAATGCGCCTCGATCGGCGGCACGCCGACGGTGCCGTCGGCGGCCAGGCCCAGCTGCATGACCGGCGTGTCCACCCCGATCCCGGGGATCTCCAGCCGCTCCGGCACGGATCGCGCCAGCGCGGCGGGTGCGGCCGGTGCGCCTGAAACCGCTCCGTCCCCGGCGGGTGCGCTGGTCACCGGGCCGGTCGCAGGGCCGGCCGCCGGGTTGCCCGCCGTACTGGTGCTGACCACCACGGACGGGGCGGCCGGTGCGGAGCAGCCGGCGAGTTGGGACAGCGCGAGGAGTGCGGCAGCCAGGGTGACGGCTGCCGCACTCCTCCCGGTCCGGTTGAGGACAGTCAACGGTCAGCCCTGGACCCGGGCCGCGACCCGGCTGCGGTTCCGCCGCAGCACGAGGCTCCCGAAATCGCCGAGCAGCAGCGCGCCGCCCGCGGCAGCCCCGGCGACAGCAGCGGTGTCGGAACCTGAGCCCGAGCCGGAGACCGACTGCGCGGCGAGCACCAGACCGGTGTCGGGGGCGCCCTTGGGCACGGTGGTGACCTGCGCGGTTCCGGTCTGCCCGGTACCGGTGGCAGTCACCGTGTTCGACGGGTTGCCGCCGGTGCCCGCGGTGAACGGGGTGACACTGAGCAGCTTGTCGCAGTTGGTGACCTGACCCGGGAAGACCAGCGCGGCCTTGTTGCCGGGCGGGTAGACCCGCAGCTTGGCGGAGGTGGGCAGGCACTCGGTCTTGCTGGTGCCCTGCCGGTTGATGGTGTGGATGGTGTCGCTCGCCGACTTCCCGGGACGCAGCACCACCGCGGAGTACGCCAGGCTCTGCCTGGTCGCCGGGGCGCCGATCTGCTTGCCGGCCGCGGTCAGCAGCGACAGCCCGGGGTAGCCGGTGACATGGCAGGTCGTCTTGCTGTGGTTGGTCAGCACCAGGTAGCGGTAGAGGTTCCCGGCCCCCGCGTCGCCGCCGCCGAGCTTGGCGGTGAGCTGCGAGGTCGCACACATCGGGGTGGACGCCGTGCTCAGGCCCGGGGTCGCGGCGACCGCGGCGACGGGGGCGATCCCGACCGCTGCGGCCGCGCAGACCAGGACGCCGAGGGTTCGTGTACTGCTGCGCATGGCTGGCTTCTCTCTGCTGAGGCCGCCGGGGCTCTGTGGGAAGCCCCGCGCTGGCCGTCTTGCACTACGTGCGGAGAGACGACGCAGCCCCGGTCCAGGTTGTAAAGGGGAGGCAAAATGCGAGAAACGTCCCTCTCGAACCTCTCGAACCGAACGAGGGCACCGCGGGTGCCGGGTAGCGCGAGTCGGTCGGTCAATGCCGGGCATGCGCGACATGTCCGCCTCAAAGCCAGGTGGACGCGCGAAGCTGGGCGCCATGGGTCTGGGCGGTCCGCTGTCCGTCGCCCCGCTCGGCGGCGAGGCTCGGACGACCACCTACGACCGCGTCCCGAAGGGCGAGGTGGAGATCCGCCGCGGGGACGGCCTCGAGTCCAAGGACGGCGAGATCCGCCAGGTCAAGGGGCTGGTCATCGACCCGCAGGACCACGCGGTGACCCATGTCCGGCTCGAGGAAGGGCAGCTGTGGGGCAGGAAGACCGTCGCCATCCCGATCCGCACCGTGACCTACGCGGGCGGAACCGTGCAGGTCGAATTGTCAAAGAAAGAGCTGGAAGACCTGCCGCAGGTGGACCTGGACGAGCGCAACTGAGCTGGTTCCGTTGACGATTGCGGGACCGGTGGGCGAGGTTGGGGGCATGAGAGATCAACTGACGACGTCCACGGGGCTGACCCTGCGCCGCTGGGACGACACGGACGCGACCGCGGTGCTGGCGGCGTTCGCGCCGGCGGAGATGGTCCGTCAGGCCGGGCGGCCCATCCTCGACGCCGCGGACGCGCTGCTGTGGCTGGCGGACCGTCGACGCGACTGGGACGGCCGGACCGGATACTCCTGGGCCGTTGTCGACCACCGGGCCACCGTGCTGGGCAGCGTGACCGTGTCCTCGGTGGACCGTCGTCATGACACCGGCTGGGTGTCGTACTGGATCGTGGAGTCGGCGCGCGGCCGTGGTGTGGCCGCCGCCGCCGCGGGCGCACTCTGCGGGTGGGCCTTCGAGGACCTGGGGTTGTTCCGGCTGGAACTGGGGCACCGGACCAACAACCCGGCCTCCTGCCGTGTCGCGGAACGGGCCGGGTTCAAGGTGGAGGGCCTGGAACGGGCCAAACTCCGCTACGGCGAGAAGCGCTACGACGTGGAACTGCACGCCAGACTGGCCACCGACCCGGGGTAGTGCTCCGACCTGCTGAAGCAACCCTCAGGACTGCGATCCCGCGATCGAGCAGGCGCGCAACTGATGCCGTTTGGAGATGATGGCCGCGCCCCTGCGGCTGCGTACCGCCTCGGGGGTGTGCGCCTGCTCCCAGGCGAGTTGCTCGGCCTCGCGGACCTTCACCGCCGCCACGATGATGCTCTGCTCACCCCGGCGGCCGTCGGGCGTGCGGGTGTTCAGCCGGACGCACCAGTGGAGCAGCCCGACATTGCCGTTGCGGATTCCCATGGTGCGCCCTCTCATCGTTGGTCGAATCACTGGTCGAAAAGGGCGGGCGGAGGTCGGCACCAACCCCCGCCCGCCCCGTCGTCCCGTTGTCCTCTCGGATTCAGCCGGTGTCAGCTCTTGATGGTGTAGCTGTCGCCGTAGGTCTTCCAGGTGAGCGGGGGGTTGAGGTCGAGGTTGCCGGCCTTGAGGAAGACCCGCTGCTCGGTGTCGACCCGGCTGGTGTCGTCGTGGGCGGCCTCGGTGAGCATCGCCGCCTTGCGGGCGTCCAGGTAGGCATTGAGGTACGTGGTCTCATTGCCGCCCTGGGCCGGGGTCTTGGCCTTCTTCATCGCGGTCTTGCGGATCCCGCCGAAGCTGGTCGGGTCATCGCCCGGACCGTGCATCACGATCGCGTCGTAGTAGATGAAACTGACCCAGCGCCCGCAACCCGTCCGCCTTGGCCTGCTGGACGGCCGGGTTGAAGTACACCCGGTCGCGCTCGTTGTTCTGCGCGGTCTGGAACACCGTGTCCTTGGCCGCGGTCTTCCAGTCCGCCACGAACGCACTGCCCAGACCGGTGTGCGAGGCCGTGCCATTGACCTTCTTCAGCGCCGGCAGGTACTTCGCCAGCACATTGCCCGGCTTCGTCGCGGTGTACGCCTGCACCAGCTCCAGCATGTCACCGGTCCCCGAACAGAACCCGATGATCCCCGCGGTGTACCCGCGCCCGTCACCGATGTCCTCGATGTACTTGTACTGCGCCTTCCAGTCCAACGAGGAGTTCTCCGCACTGGAGACAAGCTCCATCGCGATCTCCTTCTTGTGCGCGTCGGTGAGGTCCACCGACGCGGCCGCAGCTGCCGTGGCCTGGGCCGAGGAGCTCGAAGGGGTGGTGGAGGCCATCGCCTGGGTGCTGCCGAAGGCAAGGGCGCCGACGGCGGTCATGGCGCTCGCGACGATGAAGGTGCGGCGCCCGAGGCGCCTGTCGTCGGACTCAGTCATCTGGGGGTCTCCTGGCAGTGTGGGGAGTGCGGGAGCAGCTGAGGACTGGAATGCCGGCCGGCAGTCGAAGCTCCTTGTTAGGAAACTTTCCTAAAACTGTGTGTGAATCCTCGCCCCCGACAAACAGGCGTGTCAAGACCCATGGCCACCGCTGCGGCCACGGCTACTCCGCGGCGACCACGATCTTGCCGATCATGGCCGAGCCCTCCACCGCGCGGTGCGCCTCGCGCAGGGTCTCCGCGGTGATCGGAGTGAGCTTCCTGGTGAGCGTGGTGCGCAGCACCCCCTGGTCGACCAACCGGGCCACCTGCTCCAGCAGCGCCCGCTGAGCGGTGCTCTCCGGGTCGAACAGCGGCCGGGTGAACATCAGTTCCCAGTGCCAGCTCTGGCTCTTGGACTTCAGCGGCAGCAGGTCGAGGCCCTCCGGTTCGTCGATCGCGACCACCTGGCCGTGGACCGCCATGAGGTCGGCGTAGGTCTGCTCATTGCCCGCGGAGAAGGGCGAGAAGATGTAGTTCACGCCCTGCGGGGCGATCGCCCGCACCTGCTCGACCAGGTGACGGTGGTCGACGATGTGGTGCGCGCCCAGCGATTCGGCCCAGGCGGCGGACTCGGGCCGGGAGGCGGTGGCGATCACGGTGACCCCGGTCAGCTGCCGGGCCAACTGGACCACCATCGAACCGACGCCGCCCGCGCCGGCCATCACCAGCAGCGTGCCGGTACTGTCCTGGCCCAGGCCCATCCGTTCGAACAGCGTCTCCCAGGCCGTGATCGTGGTCAGCGGCAGCGCGGCGGCCTCGGCGAAGTCCAGGGTGGCCGGCTTGTGGCCGGTGATCCGCTCGTCGACCAGCTGGTGGGCGGCATTGGAACCGGGACGGGCGATGGATCCGGCGTAGTAGACCTCGTCGCCGACCTGGAACGCGGTCACCCGGTCGCCGGTGGCGCGGACGATTCCGGCCGCGTCGAAGCCGAGGACCTTGGGGTCGTCCTGCGGGCCGAAGGAGGCGCGGACCTTGACGTCCACCGGGTTCACCGAGACCGCACGGACCTCGACCAGCAGGTCGTGCGGCCCGGGGGCGGGCAGGTCGAGCTTCACGGCGACGAAGGAGGTGTCCGCGTCCACGGGCCCGGAGGCGGTGGCGGCGATGGCATGGGTGGTGGTCGGTGCGTTCATACTGGCAATGTAGATCCCGGGTACTAGTTACCCGCAACGACACCTACTATCCCGAAGGAACTACGATGGCCACGCCGCGCCCCCGCATCGCCCTGTCCGTCCAGCAGGACGTCTACGCGGCGAACTGCCCCTGCCGGTCCATACTCGACCTGCTGGCGGACAAGTGGAGCGCGCTGGCGCTGGGGGCCCTGGAGGCCGGCCCGATCCGGTTCGGGGCGATCAAGGCCCGCCTGGACGGGATCAGCCCCAAGGTGCTGACCGCGGTGCTGCGCCGGCTGGAGGACCACGAGCTGGTCACCCGCACCGTCTACCCCGCCGTCCCGCTCCATGTGGAGTACGCGCTGACCGGCCTGGGCCGGGACGCCTGCGTGCCGCTGGCGGCGCTGCGCACCTGGGTCGAGGACAACATCGAACGCTTTCCCACCCCCGCCTAGAACCGCTCGACAGCCGACCGTCAGCGGGGCCCCAGCGCTGCTGCCTCCAGGTCGAGATCGTGCTGCAGTCGGCGCCGGGTGGTGTCGCTGACCTGGTGCGCGTCGTAGAGCCGGTGGAGTTCGGCCCCCTGCCGGGCGACGATGTCGCGGCGCAGGCCGCGGTAGGCCTCCAGCAGCGGTATCCCGTCACCGCCTCCCCCGGCGCCCGCCTCCGCTCCCCCGCCCGCTCCCCCGTGCGGGCTCCCCTGCAGGCCCCCGTCCAGGCCCGCGCTCTGCTCGACGGCCTGCTCCAGCCGGGCGTCCAGGTTGCGGCGGGCCCGTTCCAGGGCCGGGGCCGGGACGGTCTCCAGGTCGTTCAGCTGGTCCAGGTGGGCCAGCGCGGCCCGGGCCAGGGCCTCCCGAGTACGGGCCTCCTCCTGGGCGCTGTGCTCGGGTTCCACCGCGAGCCCGGAGCGGCTGACCGCCCCGGCCAGCGTCAGCCCCTGCACCACCAGCGTGAAGACCACCACCGCCGTGGTCAGCACCAGCACCAGCGGCCGCCCTGGCAGCGGCGTCCCGTCGGCGGCCACCAGCGGGATCGACAGCGCGGCGGCCAGCGGCATCACCCCCCTGGTCCCGGCCCAGGTCACCACCCCCGCCACCCGCCAGGAGGACTGCCCGCGGTCCGGCTGCACGGTGGCCGAGAGCGGCAGCATCCACAGCACCCGCAGCGCGATCAGCACCAGCGCGACGGCCAATGCCTGCAGCGGCCAATCACCGCTGCCGCCCGGCAGTTCCCGTACCAGAGTGGGCAGTTCCAGGCCGACGATGCTGAACACCACGCTCTCCAGGCCGAACACCACCACCGCGTACACGGCCTCCACCTGCAGCCGGATCCGGGCGTCGGAGAGCCGGTGCCCGGAGCGGCCCAGCAGCACCCCGGCGACCACCACCGCGGTCACCCCCGACGCGTGCGCCGACTCCGCCAGCACATACGCCCCGTACGGGGTGACCAGCGCGATCACCGTCTCCAGCACCGGATCGGCGGTGCGGCGGCGGATCTGCCCGACCAGCCCGGCCACCGCGGCGCCCACCGCGCTGCCGCCGCCGGCCAGCAGCACGAACTCGCCCCGGCGGCCCCCCAGCCGACCGCGCCCCCGGCCACCGCGACGCTGAGCGCGACCTTGAACAGCACCAGCGAGGTCGCGTCGTTGAACAGGCTCTCGGCCTGCACCAGCACCTGCACCCGCCCCGGCAGCGACAGCCGGCGTCCCAGCGCGGTCACCGCGACCGGGTCGGTGCTGGCCAGCACCGTGCCCAGGACGAAGGCCATCGACCCGGTGAGCGGGGTGAGCACGGAGGCCAGCACGCCCACCACCGCGGCCGAGGCCAGCACCAGGCCGAACGCCAGCACCGTCACCGGCCGCCAGACGGTGCGCAGATCACGCACCGACAGTTCCTCCGCCGAGGCGTAGAGCAGCGGCGGCAGCACCACCAGGCCGATCGTCTGCGGCGCGATGTGCAGCCCGGGCACCCCTGGTATCAGCGCCACGGCCAGCCCGACCAGGACCAGCAGCGAGGGCGCGGGGACGCTCCAGCGCCGGGCCCAGGTGGCCACCGCGGTACCGAGGACCACCAGGAGTAGGACGAGCCCGACCGCGTGCATCCGCGCACCTCTGATCCGCTACCGAGGGCGCTTCCACAGGTCGCGTCAGACCATCCCTCGCGCCGACCAGACTTCCCGGCACACCAGCAGCGACGTTACTCGACGCCCGCCGGGGCCGCCAGCAGGTCCAGGATCAGCTGGCCGTAGGTGGCGAGCTTGTTCTCGCCGACCCCGCTGACCGAGCCGAGTTCGGCCAGGGTGGTCGGGGCGGTAGCGGCGATCTCCCGCAGGGTCGCGTCATGGAAGACCACATACGCGGGCACGCCCTGCTCCTTGGCGGTGGCGGCCCGCCAGGCCCGCAACTGCTCGAAGACCGGCAGGAGTTCGGCGGGCAGGTCGACCGGGGCGGCCTTCCGTCCGGACCCGCCGCCCGACCTGGCGCCGGCCGCCTTGGCGGCCCGGGCCGGCTTCTCCGGATCGCGGCGCAGCGAGACCTCTCGGCGTCCGCCGAGCACGTCGGCGCTGTCCTCGGTGAGCACCAGCGTGCCGTACTCGCCCTCGACCGCGACCAGTCGCTGGGAGAGCAACTGCCGTGCCACCGACCGCCATTCGGCCTCGGTCAGATCGGCGCCCACGCCGAAGACGCTCAGCCCGTCATGGTCGAACTGGATCACCTTGGCGGTCTTCCGGCCCAGCAGGATGTCGATGATCTGGGTGGCGCCGAACTTCTGGCCGCGCTCGCGCTGCAACCGCACCACCGTGGACAGGAACTTCTGCGCGGCGACCGTGCCGTCCCAGGAGGCCGGCGGCACCAGGCAGGTGTCGCAGTTGCCGCAGGGCTCGCTCTTCTGCCCGAAGTAGTCCAGGAGTTGGACCCGGCGGCACTCCACCGTCTCGCACAGCGCGAGCATCGCGTCGACGTGGGCCGCCAGCCGGCGGCGGTGCGCCTGGTCGCCCTCGGAGGTCTCGATCATCTTGCGCTGCTGCACCACGTCCTGGAAGCCGTAGGCCAGCCAGGCGGTGGAGGGCAGCCCGTCGCGGCCGGCCCGGCCCGTCTCCTGGTAGTAGCCCTCGACCGACTTGGGCAGGTCCAGGTGGGCAACGAAGCGCACATCGGGCTTGTCGATGCCCATGCCGAAGGCGATGGTCGCGACCATCACCAGGCCGTCCTCGCGGAGGAACCTGGACTGGTTCTCGGCCCGGACCCGCTGGTCGAGACCGGCGTGGTAGGGCAGCGCGTCCACGCCCCGCTCGACCAGGTAGGCCGCGGTCTTGTCGACCGAGGCCCGGGACAGGCAGTAGACGATCCCGGCCTCGTCGGGGTGCTCGGTGCGCAGCAGGCTGAGCAGCTGCTTCTTCGGCTCGTCCTTGGGGGCGATCCGGTACTGGATGTTGGGCCGGTCGAAGCTCGCCACGAAGTGGCGCGCGTTCTCCAGGCCCAGCCGGGAGGTGATCTCGGCGTGGGTGGCCGCGGTGGCGGTCGCGGTCAGCGCGATCCGCGGCACGTCCGGCCAGTACTCGTGCAGCGAGGACAGGGCCAGGTAGTCCGGGCGGAAGTCGTGCCCCCACTGGGCGACGCAGTGCGCCTCGTCGATCGCGAACAGCGAGATCGTGCCGCGCTGCAGCAGCCGGACCGTCGCCTCCACCCGCAGCCGCTCCGGCGCCAGGTAGAGCAGGTCCAGCTCGCCGGCGATGAACTCGGCCTCCACCAGCCGCCGCTCGTCGAAGCTCTGCGAGGAGTTGAGGAAGCCGGCCCGCACCCCGAGCGCCCGCAGCGCGTCGACCTGGTCCTGCATCAGCGCGATCAGCGGCGAGACCACCACGCCGACCCCGGGCCGCACCAGCGCCGGGATCTGGTAGCACAGCGACTTGCCGCCGCCGGTCGGCATCAGCACCAGGGCGTCCCCGCCGCCGATCACATGCTCGACGACCTCCTGCTGACTGCCCCGGAAGGCGTCGTACCCGAAGACCCGGCGCAGCACCCGCAGCGCCTCGGTGTCCTCGGTGCTGCTCTCTGCACCGTCTTCGGCAACGTGTTCGGCACTGTCTTCGGCATCGTGTTCGGCGAGGCTCGGGCTCTGGCTCGGAACGCTCATCCGCCGATTGTACGGGCCCGCTCGGACACGACACGACGAGTTCGATCGGGGTGGGTGTCGGGGAGGGCCGGACACGAGATATCTTGATATCGAGACGTTTTCGACGTGAAGCGGAGTACTGGTGACTGACTCGACCATCATCTATACGCACACTGACGAGGCCCCGGCCCTGGCGACGTATTCGTTCCTGCCCGTGGTCCAGGCGTACGCCTCCACAGCGGGCGTCAGGGTGGAGACGCGTGACATCTCCCTGGCCGGGCGCATCATCGCGAGCTTCCCCGAGCGTCTTGAGGAGGGCCGGCGCATCGAGGACGCCCTCGCTGAGCTGGGCGCGCTCGCCAAGACCCCCGGTGCCAACATCATCAAGCTGCCGAATGTGTCGGCCTCGATCCCGCAGCTCAAGGCCGCGGTCGCGGAGCTGCAGCAGCAGGGCTACGCGCTGCCCGACTACCCGGACGACCCCAAGACCGACGAGGACCGCGACGTCCGCGCCCGGTACGACAAGATCAAGGGCAGCGCCGTGAACCCGGTGCTGCGCGAAGGCAACTCCGACCGTCGCGCCCCCGCCTCGGTCAAGAACTACGCCAAGGCGCACCCGCACCGGATGGGCGCCTGGACCCCCGAGTCCAAGACCAATGTCGCGCACATGACCGCCGACGACTTCCGCTCCACCGAGAAGTCCGCGGTCCTCGCCGCCGACGACTCGCTGCGGATCGAACTGGTGGCCGCCGACGGCAGCACCACGGTGCTGCGCGCCTCGGTGCCGGTGCTGGCCGGCGAGGTCGTGGACGCCTCGGTCATGCACGTGGCCGCGCTGGAGTCGTTCTTCGCGGCCCAGGTGGTCCGGGCCAAGACCGAGGGCGTGCTGTTCTCGGTGCACCTCAAGGCCACCATGATGAAGGTCTCCGACCCGATCATCTTCGGCCACGTGGTCAAGGCCTTCTTCCCGAAGACCTTCACCCAGTACGGCGCGGTGCTCGCGGCGGCCGGCCTGAGCCCCAACGACGGGCTCGGCGGCATCCTCAAGGGCCTGGACGCGCTGCCCGAGGGAGCAGAGGTCAAGGCCTCCTTCGACGCCGAACTGGCCGACGGCCCGGCCCTGGCCATGGTCGACTCCGACCGCGGCATCACCAACCTGCACGTACCGAGCGACGTCATCGTCGACGCGTCCATGCCGGCCATGATCCGCAGCTCCGGCCACATGTGGGGCCCGGACGGCAAGGAGGCCGACACCCTCGCCGTCATCCCCGACAGCAGCTACGCCGGGGTCTACCAGGTCGTCATCGACGACTGCCGCGCCCACGGCGCCTACGACCCGGCCACCATGGGCTCGGTGCCCAACGTCGGCCTGATGGCGCAGGCGGCCGAGGAGTACGGCAGCCACGACAAGACCTTCGAGATCGCGGTGGACGGCACCGTCCGGGTGGTCGACCAGGCCGGGAACACCGTGCTGGAGCAGCCGGTGGGCGCCGGCGACCTGTTCCGGATGTGCCAGACCAAGGATGTGCCGATCCGGGACTGGGTCAAGCTCGCGGTCAACCGCGCGCGGGCCACCGGCAACCCGACCGTGTTCTGGCTGGACGAGACCCGCGCGCACGACGCCAACCTGATCGCCAAGGTCAAGGCGTACCTGCCCGAGCACGACACCGACGGGCTGCAGATCGAGATCAAGTCCCCGGAGGAGGCGACCGCCTTCACCCTGGAGCGGATCCGCCGCGGCGAGGACACCATCTCGGTCACCGGCAATGTGCTGCGCGACTACCTGACCGACCTGTTCCCGATCCTGGAGCTCGGCACCAGCGCCAAGATGCTCTCGGTGGTCCCGCTGATCAACGGCGGCGGCCTGTTCGAGACCGGCGCCGGCGGCTCCGCGCCCAAGCACGTGCAGCAGCTGGTCAAGGAGAACTACCTGCGCTGGGACAGCCTGGGCGAGTTCCTGGCGCTGGCGGTCAGCTTCGAGCACCTGGCGCAGACCACGGACAACGCCCGGGCCCAGATCCTGGCCGACACCCTCGACCGGGCGACCGGCACCTTCCTCAACGAGGACAAGTCGCCGAGCCGCAAGCTGGGCGGCATCGACAACCGCGGCAGCCACTTCTACCTGGCCCTCTACTGGGCCCAGGAGCTGGCCGCGCAGACCGCCGACGCCCAGCTCGCGGAGGCGTTCGCGGCGCTCGCCAAGACGCTGGCGGAGCAGGAGCAGACCATCGTGGCCGAGCTGATCGCGGTCCAGGGCTCGCCCACCGACATCGGCGGCTACTTACCAGCCCGACCCCGCCAAGGCGGCGGCCGTGATGCGTCCGTCGACGACCTTCAACGAGGCCATCGCCACGCTCGGCTGAGCAGGCACGCGGTTCCGAGGAGGGGGAAGGGCCGTCGGCCCTTCCCCCTCTTTCTGTCCCCGGCTACGCCGAGCGCTCCATGTCGCCGCGCGACATCGGGTGGGCGAAGGGCAGCCCGGCCGCATAGCGCTCCACCTCGTCCACCGCGGCCGCGGCCATCCGGTGCAGCTCATTGCCGAGCGAGCCCGCGATGTGCGGGGTGAGCAGCACGTTGGGCAGGTCGTAGAGGGGTGAGTCGGCGGGCAGCACATCCGGTTCGGTGACGTCGATGACGGCGTCGATCCGGCCGGTGGACACCTCGGCGATCAGCGCCTCCTGGTCCACCAGCGAGCCCCTGGCGGTGTTGACCAGGGTGGCGCCGTCCCGGAGCAGCGCCAGCCGGGACCGGTCGATCAGGTGCCGGGTCGCCGGGAGCTGCGGGGCGTGGATGCTGACCACGTCCGAGCGGGAGCACAGCTCGTCCAGGCCGACCAGCCGGGCGCTGAGCCCCTCGGCCTCCGCCGCGGTCAGGAACGGGTCGTAGAGCAGCAGGTCCAGGTCGTAGGGGCGCAGCAGTTCCAGCACCCGCCGGCCGATCCGGGAGGCGCCGATGATGCCGACGGTGCGGTGGTAGTTGCCGGTGCCGGTGTAGAGGGCGTGCAGATCCGGACGCACGCCCCGCTGCTTGCGGTAGGTGTCGCGGATCCGCAGCACCTGCTTGTTGGCGAGCAGCACCACGGCCACCGTGTACTCGGCGACCGGCAGCGCGTTGGCCCAGGCCGCCGAGGTGATGTGGAGCCCGCGCTGCCAGCACGCCTCGGTGATCAGACGGCGGATGGAACCCGCCGCGTGGACCACCCCGCGCAGCCGGGGCGCGGCGGCGAGCGCCGCCTCGTCCAGCGCCGGGACGCCCCAGCAGCTGAGCAGCAGGTCGGCCCCGCCGAGCGCCGCGGCCGCGGCGGGCGCCCTGAAGTCATTGAGGACGAGGTCGAAGTCCACCTCGGCGACAGCGGCCAGCCGGGCTCTGGAGTCGCGGTCCAGGAGCACCGGGGCGATGTCGGGGTTCATCGCGAGAAGAACCCGGGGGCGTGCGGTCATGGGTCGCTCCGGTCTGTTTCAGCACTGCGTCACTTTCACGCTGCCGGCGGTCAGACCGGCCTTCCAGAACCGCTGCAGGACGACGAAGGCGATGATCAGCGGGAGGATCGCGAGCATCGCCCCGGTCACCACCAGGGGGTAGTAGGACGGCTCGGTGCGGGTCTGACTGTTCCAGGCGTACAGGCCGAGGCTGACCGGGAAACAGCTTGGTGTTGGAGAGCATGACCAGCGGCAGGAAGAAGTTGTTCCAGATGGCCGTGAACTGGAACAGGAACACCGTGACGAAGCCCGGCATCACCATCCGCAGCCCGACCGACCAGAAGGTGCGCAACTCCCCCGCCCCGTCCACCCGGGCCGCCTCCAGCACCTCGCCGGGGACGTAACCGGCCGTGAACACCCGGGCCAGGTAGACCCCGAACGGGTTGACCAGGGTCGGCACGAAGACCGACCAGAAGGTGTTTGACCAGGCCGGTCTTGGAGGCCAGCAGGTACATCGGCAGGGCCAGCGCGGTGGTCGGGATCAGCACCCCGAGCAGGACCACGCCGAAGAGCTTCTCCTTGCCCCGGAAGGCATAGGTCTCGAAGGCGTATCCGGCGCAGACGCAGATGAAGGCGCAGAGCAGCGCGCCGAGCCCGGCGTAGAGCAGGGAGTTCAGGTACCAGCGGAAGTAGATCCCGCCGTCCGCCGTGGCCAGGTCGTGCAGGTTGGCACCGAGGTGCAGCCGGCTGAGCGAGAAGCCCTGGCCCCCGGTCAGGTCCCCGGTGTCCTTGGCCGAGGCGGTGACCAGCCACAGCACCGGTAGCAGGGTGTACGCCGTGGCCAGCACCAGGGTGCCGTTGACCGCCGCCTTGGACAGCGTCCACGGTCCGCGCGCGGGCTTGGTCCGGACGACCGGGGCGGCGGGTGCGGCGCGTACGGTGTCGACGGTCATGCGGCGGCCTCCGTCTGTCGCCCGGAGTTGGTCGAGCGCTTGGCCCCGAACCGGGTGACGGTGAACGACAGCGCGGCGGCGACCAGGGCGAGCAGCACCGAGGCGGCGGCGGCAAGCCCGTAGTCGTTGCGGTCGAACGCGGCGCTATAGGCGTACATATTGGGGGTCCAGGTGCTGATCACCGAGGCCGAACTGCCGTGCAGGATCATCGGTTCGGTGAATAGCTGGAGCGAGCCGATCACGGTGAACAGCATGGTCAGCACCAGGGAGGGCCGGATCAGCGGGAGTTTGATGCTCCAGGCGGTGCGGGCGGCCGAGGCGCCGTCGATGGTGGCGGCCTCCAGCAGTTCGCCCGGGATGGCCTGCAGCGCGGCGTAGAAGATGACCATGTTGTAGCCGGTCCACTCCCACACCGCGATATTGACGATCGAGGGCAGGGTGAAGCCGGAGGAGAGCAGGTCGACATGCACCCCGGCGCCGCCGAGGGCGCCGACCACCGGGCTGATGCCCGGGGTGTAGAGGTACATCCAGACCAGGGCGGCGACCAGGCCCGGCACGGCGTGCGGCAGGAACAGCGCCAGTTGGAAGAAGCGCCGGGCCCGGGCCAGGGTGGAGTCGATCAGCAGGGCCAGGCCGAGCGAGGCCCCGAGCATCAACGGGATGTAGAGCAGGCAGTATTCAGCGGTGATCAGGAAGCCGTTGCGGAAGGCGGAGTCCTTGATCACCCGGGAGTAGTTGGCGAATCCGCTGAAGACCCGCTGGGCGCCGCCGAAGCCGAGGCCCGAGGAGTGCTCGGTCCACAGGCTCAGATAGAGCGCGTAGCCGACGGGGGCCGCGATGACCGCGGCGAACAGCAGGAAGAACGGGGCGAGGAGGAGCGTGGCCGCGCCCCCTCGTCCCCGCACTCCCGCTCTCCGGCCACGCACCGGGGAGAAGAGCTGGGTCATTGCTTGGCGACCTGCACGCCGCGCGTCTTCAGGTCGGCGAGGGTCGCGGCCTGGCCGGCCTGCAGGGCCTGGTCGATGGTGCTGCCGGCGGTGAGCTTGCTGAACGAGTCCTTCATCGCGGTGTTGGTCACTCCCATCGAAGGGCCCCAACTCCAGCCCGGCTTGACCGACTTCGCCCCGGCGGCGAAGACCTGGAAGATGTCCTGGCCGCCGTAGAAGGCGGTGTCGAAGCCCTTCTGGGCGACCGGGACGAGCTCTGGGTCGGCCGGGAAGACCGAGGAGATGCCGGAGGAGATCCGCGCCTGCATACCGGCCGCGTTGCTGGTGGCCCAGGTCGAGAACTCGACGTCGGCCTTGAGGTTCTTGCTGTCCTTGCCGACGACGAAGGTGCTGCCGCCGAGCATCCCGCTGGCCGGCTGCCCGTCCCAGCTGGGGATCGGGGCGACCGCCCACTTCCCGGACTGGTCCGGCAGCGCGCTCTTCAGCGCGCCGGCGCTCCAGGCGGCGCCGACATAGCCCGCCGTCTCGCCCTTCTGCAGCGACGCGGTCCACTGCTGGCTGAACGAGGTCTGCACCCGGACCAGGTCGTCCTTCACCAGGCCCTGCCAGTAGCCGGAAACCTTCTGGGTGGCGCTGTCCTGGAAGTCGACCTTCCAGGCGTCACCGCTGGTGCCGAACCACTGCCCGCCCGCCTGCCAGGCCATCGCCTCCAGCGTGGACGGGTCGTCGGAGAAGAAGGGGCCGATCCTGGTGGCCGGGTCGGCTGCCTTCAACTGCTGGGCGGCGGTGCGGAACTGGTCCCAGGTGGTGGGGACGGCGATCTTGTACTTGGTGAACAGGTCCTTGCGGTAGAAGAACACCTGCGCGTCCGCGTCCAGCGGGATGGCCCAGTTCTTGCCGGCCAGGGTGGTGAGTTCGACCGCCTGCGGCGAGTACTTCGCCTTGAGGTCGGTCATCTGCGAGGTGAGGTCCTGGACCGCGCCCTGGCTGACGAAGGTGGGGAGCATCTGGTACTCGACGTTGAAGACGTCGGGTTCGTTGCCCGCCTTCACCGCGTTGGAGATCTTGGCGTAGCCGCCCGCGTTGCCCGAGGGGATCTGCTCGAACGTGACGTGCACGTCCTTGTGCGAGGCGTTGAAGGCGTCGACCACCTGCTGGGTGCCCCGGGTCCAGCCCCAGAAGGTGATGTTCACCGGCTTCCCGGCGGCCTCGGACGAGGACTTCGCGGGCGAACCGCTGCCACCGCCGCTGCTGCCGCAGGCGGAGAGCAGGGCCAGGCCGATCACCGTACAGGCCACTGTCGCCGTGTTTCTGACGGTGCGTCGGGATATACGGCTCGTCGATAGGGGGATCGAGCGGTGCGACATGGCAGCGGCTCCTCTTCGGGGGTGGCCGTCCTCCGGGCCCGGGTGGGCGGGCCGGACGCGGTGCGAGCGGTGCTCTGCATCCTCAATCGCTACGGCAGTCGAAGTCAAGAGCGATAGAGCGATCAATCCCACCTCTTGATCGATCGCTACGCAGGCTCCACCTCCAATAGGGCCCTGCGCTCGGGCCAGCGGTCCAGCCACGTGGTGTGCGCATCTCAATCTCGATCGATTGGGATCATTCGGTCGCAAGTCTTGACGATCGATCTGACGCTCCCTAGGTTCGGCGTCGCTCGGTCCGCGCAGCACCGCGAACGAAAGGGACGTGTTCATGTTCCGGTTAAACAGTTCCTCGTCCGCCGCCTCGGGTTCGGCCGTGTGTTCGGCCTCGGGTTCGGCTGTGGGTTCCGCTTTGCGGTCGGCTCCGCGAAAGCGGTTCGCCGTCGGAGCCGCGGCCCTGGCCGCCACCCTCGCCGCAGCCCTCTCGCTCGGCGTCGCCGTCGCGCCGTCCGCCGACGCCGGCCCACGTCCGCACGGCCACCACGGCCCGTCCGCGCCGCACACGGTCGTCCTCGACGGCAGCCAGTTGCAGCAGATCAAGCGTCAGCTGCCGCACAGCAAGAAGCTGAAGGCCGAACTCGCCAAGCTGACCGCCGCGGCCGACGCCGAGCTGACCACCGGACCGTGGGCGGTCACCGACAAGGCCCAGACTCCGACCAGCGGCGACAAGCACGACTACCTCAGCCAGGCCCCGTACCTGTGGCCGACCGAGCCCAAGACCGCAGCCAACCCCTACGGCTGCCCGTACATCACCAAGGACGGCGACCGCAATCCGGACGCCGACGCGATCAGCGACCACGGCGAGCGCCTCTCGTCCTGGACCGCGATCGCCGACCTGGCCCTCGCCTGGTACTACACCGGGGACCGCCGCTACGCGGCCCGCGCCGAGCTCGACGTCCGCACCTGGTTCACCAACCCGGCCACCGCGATGAACCCCAACCTGCTCTACGCCCAGATCATCCCCTGCTCCACCGCGATCCGCGGCTCCGGCATCATCGACTCCTCCGAGCAGATCACCGGCGTCATCGACGGCCTCGCCCTGCTGGACTCCGGCGCGCCCGGCTGGACCCGCACCGACCACAGCGCCATCAAGAGCTGGCTCACCACCTACCTGAACTGGATGAACACCAGCCCGCAGGGCCAGGCGGAGCAGGCGTCCACCAACAACCACGGCAGCTTTCATCGACTCCCAGGACGCCGCGATCGCGCTCTACATCGGCGACACCAGGACCGCCAGGGCCATCGTCACCACCGCCGAGACCAAGCGGATCGCCGCGCAGATCCAGCCCGACGGCACCCAGCCCCGGGAACTGGCCCGCACCCTGCCCTGGCAGTACAGCACCTTCAATCTGACCGCGCTCTGCCGGCTGGCCGCCACCGGCCGCAACACCGGCGTGAACCTCTGGTCCTACACCGCCCCCAGCGGCGCGAGCCTGGCCAAGGCCGTCAGCTTCCTGATCCCGGCCGCCGAGCAGGGGTCGGCCGCCTGGCCGTACCCGGACCTCGGCACCCCGATCGACCAGAGCCAGCTGCTGCACACCCTGCACGCAGCCGCCGACCAGGGCGACGACGCAGCCGCCCGCGCGGCGATCCCGCTGGTCCCGGCCCCGGCCAGTGGCGACCAGTGGGCCCTCCGCCCCACCTGCTGACGCGTCCCCGTCCCCCATTCCCCGTCCTCCCGCTCCCGTCCATTCGGAAGGCGCTCCCCTTGCGACTCCATCGAAAGAAAGCGCTGCTGGTCATCGCCGCGCTGATGACCACCCTGTTCGCCGGCGCCGCCCCAGGCACCGCCTCAGCATCGTCCTCGGCGCCCGCCGCCGCCGGGCACACCCCCCGCCCGGTCAACTACGCCCCGGCCAGGTTCTCGCACCCCGGTGTCCTGAACAGCCGCGCCTCGCTCGACCTGGTCCGGGCCGAGGTCAGGGCCGGGGTCGAGCCCTGGAAGAGCGCCAACGCGCAGATTGATGGCCAGCGACTACGCCTCCCTGACCCGCGTCCCCGCGCCCCGCGCGGTGGTCGAGTGCGGGCCCGTCTCCAACCCCAACTTCGGCTGCACCGACGAGCGCCAGGACGCCATCGCGGCCTACACCGACGCCCTGGCCTGGTACATCACCGGAAACTCGGCCTACGCCAAGAAGTCGATCGAGATCATGGACGCCTGGTCGGCCGTGATCACCTCCCACACCAACGCCAACTCCCAGCTGCAGACCGCCTGGGCCGGCACGGTGTGGCCGCAGGCGGCGGAGATCATCCGCTACACCTACGGCCGGTGGCCGAACGTGAACCGCTTCGCCACCATGCTGCAGACCGTCTACCTGCCGGAGATCATCAACGGCTACAACGGCAACGGCAACTGGGAACTCAGCATGATGGACGCCTCCGTCGGCATCTCGGTGTTCCTCAACGACAAGGCGGACTACAACAAGGCCGTCACCCGCTACCTCAACCGGGTCAAGGCCTATGTGTACGAGCCCGCGGACGGCCCGCTTCCCTACACGGTCCCGGGCAGCGGCTATGACACCCCCGCGCTGATCGCCAAGTACTGGCAGGGGCAGTCCACCTATGTGGCCGGCCTGACCCAGGAGACCTGCCGCGACTTCGTCCACACCGGCTACGGCATCGCGTCGATCTCCGACGTCGCGGAGACCTCCCGGATCCAGGGCAGGTCGCTCTACCCGCTGGTCGGCAAGCGACTGAAGGACGCCATGGAGTTCCAGGCGACGTACGAGCTGGGCGCGGCCGTCCCGTCCTGGCTCTGCGGCGGCAAGGTCACCACGGGACTCGGCCCGGTCACCGAGGTCGGGCTCAATGAACTGCACAACCGGGTCGGCCTCGCCATGCCGGGCACCGAGCAACTGACCCTGGCCGAGCGCCCGGAGGGCACCAACAAGCTGTTCGTCGCCTGGGACACCCTCACCCACGCCGACAACCGCCGCTGACTCCGCTGGCTCACCCCGCCCGCCCCCGCCCGCCCCGGGCCGTCGCCTCCCTGTCCACACGCACCAGGACAGCACCCGACGGTCCGGGGCGCGCTAACGACCCGGTCAGGAAAGCGCCGACCACGCCTTGTCGACCAGCGCAGCCATCTCCGCCGGCTGGTGCTGGAGGTCGCCACTCGCCCGCAGCTGCACGGTCAGCCCGCTCCCGGTGCGCTGGCAGTAGGTGACCACCACCGAATCGCCCGCCGGCTTCTGCCCCGCCGCCGTCGGCTGGTTGAAGACCACACAGGCGACCTGGCCGACCTGCACCAACTGGTCCGTGGGCACCGCGAGCCCCAACTGCGCCGCGTCCTCATAGGGCACGTAGGGCTGCGGCGACGACGCGGAGACCGCGTTCAGGGTGACGATCTCCGCCACACCACTGTCGGCATAGCGCTGGACAATCGCCCTCGCCCCGCCGTTACGCCTGGGACAGCCGCTGAGCACTCTTGACGTCCTGAGCGCTCTGCGCGGCCGCGCTCGCCTGCCCCTTGGCCCCGCCGACCCGCCCCAGCGCGGTCGCATAGGAGGTCAACTCCCCCAACTCCGAAGGCGCCTTGAGCACACGACCCCCCGAGCCGGCGCTCCCGTAGCCGGCCCCCGAACCCGAACCACCCGAGGTAAGCAGCCACGGCACTCCGACCAACACCGCCCCGACTACCAGCCCCACCAAGCCGACCACCCCCGGCCGAGCCCCCACCCCCCGCCAGAACCCAGCCGCCCCCGCCGATTCCCCAGGCCCGCCCTGATCATCCGTCATCGCGCCAATATCCCAAACCCCCGCCCCCGCCACCCCAGATCACCCAAACCGATACGCCTCAGCGGCGGGTGTCCGCGACCGGGAGGACTCGGCGGTAGGTGGTCACGGCTATGGCGGCGACGGCGACGTGCATGAACAGGAGGCCGATGACGCCCGCCGTGCTGGAGTGGGGTGAGTAGTCGCTGACGAGCATGGCCAGGTCGGGGACGAAGGAGATCACCAGGACGGTGGGGACCAGGCGGCGGAGGAGCGCCTGCGGGTCCTGCGCGCGGCGGCGGACCAGTGCCCAGCCGGCGGCACCGATGAGGATGCCGAACAGGGTGAAGGCGACGAAGGCCGACGCTTGCAGGGGCTTGAAGTCCGAGGAGGCGCCTGCGGCACGGGCGATGGCGGCGATGGCCGTGTTGACGAGCGAGGCGACCACGACGGCGGCCAGCAGCAGGCCCACGGTCGCCGCCAGGGGACGCCGCTTCTCGACTGCGTCACTGGTCGCCGCGTCGGCGCTGCCCTGCAGGATCGGATTCGGCATGAGAGGGGTCCTATCGGTCGACGAAGGAAACTTGAAATCTCAAGTGAAAGCATATGCCTCAAAACTTGAGATTTCAAATGTCGATAGGATGGGCCTCATGGACGACGAGGTGCGATGGCTGGACAGCGGCGAGCAACAAGTATGGAAAGCACTCATGGAGACCCTGCACGCGCTGCCGGACGCGTTGGACCGGCAGCTGAAGCAGGACTCCGATCTGCCCCACACCGAGTACCAGCTGATGGCCATGCTCTCCCACGCCCCGGACCGGACCCTGACCATGACCCAGCTGGCGCAGGCCTTGCGCTTCTCCCCCAGCCGGCTCTCCCACATCGCGACGAAGCTCCAGGGCTGCGGTTGGATCCGCAGGGACAAGCACCCCTCGAACGGGCGCGTCAACCTCGCCACGCTCACCGACGCCGGATTCGCCGTGCTGAAGGACGCCGCACCCGGCCACGTCCGGCAGGTGCGCGCGCTCATCTTCGACCAGCTCACACCCGAGCAGGTCGAGCAGTTCCGAGGCATCTTCGAGGCGATCCTGGCCGGCCCCGAGCTGCGGTCGCACTGGCCGTAACCGCCGCAGCAAGTAGCAGCCGTAGCCGCAGCGCGGTGTCATGCGCTGCGGCTACGACGTAGGACCACGGCCACACGGCTTCACATATTGATCATGTGGCCGGCCAGGCCGTGGATGGCCTCCTTGACCGCCTCGCCCAGGGTCGGGTGGGCGTGCACATTGCGGGCAACCTCGTGCACCGTCAGGTCCCACTGCTGGGCCAGGGTCAGCTCCGGCAGCAGCTCAGTGACCTCGGGGCCGATCAGGTGCGCGCCCAGCAGCTCGCCGTACGTGCCGTCGCTGATCACCTTGACGAACCCGACCGGATCCCCCAGCCCGTGCGCCTTGCCGTTGGCGGTGAACGGGAACTTCGACACCTTGACGTCGAACCCCTGCTCACGCGCCTGCGCCTCGGTCCAGCCGAAACTGGCGATCTGCGGCTGACAGTAGGTAGCACGGGGAATCATGGTGAAGTCCAGCTCCATGGTCTCCGCACCGGCGATGGTCTCGGCCGCGATCACCCCCATCGACTCGGCGGCGTGCGCCAGCATCAGCTTGGCCGTCACATCACCGATGGCGAAGATGTGCGGCACATTGGTAGGTGACCACCCGCTCGCTGAGCGCGGTCCCCGGCAGCAGCCGGGTGGTCGCGCCGGCGGCGACAATGCAGTGTTCGAAGGAGACCGTCTCGGTGCCGCCCGCCCGCAGTGCCACCTGCAGCGTGTGGTCGTCGGTGAAGGTGCCCCTGCCGTCGAACTCGGTGATGCCGTTCTTCTTCATCAGGTAGTGCACGCCGGCCACCCGGCCGTCGGCGATCCTGCGGCTCCGCAGATACGCCTCCCGGTAGTCGAAGCTGACCCGCCCCTCGACCTGGATCCCGAAGGTCTCCGCCTCCTGGGTGAAGATGTGGGCGAGTTCGGCGTTTCGCAGCAGCGCCTTGGACGGGATGCAGCCGACGTTCAGACACACCCCGCCCCAGTACTTCTCCTCGATGACCGCCACCCGCAGCCCGAGCTGCGCGCAGCGGATCGCGGCGGTGTAGCCGCCGGGTCCGGCGCCGAGGACGACGACGTCAAAGTGCCCGGCGGTCACAGTTCGATGGCCCAGTCGCGGTTCTCGATGATCTCCTTGAGGAAGGCCAGGAACCGGCCGGCGTACCCCCCGTCCAGCGCTCGGTGGTCGAAGGTCAGCGCGAGGTTGCCGACCGGGTGGACGACCACGGCGTAGGAGCCGTCCGAGGCGGGGACGGCCACCGGTCGTGGCCGCACCGCGTCGGTGGCCAGGATCGCCACCTGCGGCTGGTTGATGATGGGGGCGGTCAGCAGGGTGCCGTAGGGGCCGGGGTTGCTGATGGTGAAGGTCCCCTCGGCGTAGTCGTCGGGGCCGAGTTGCTGCTTCCTGGCCTGTTTGGCCAGGCCGGAGATCTCCCGGGCGACGGCTCGCAGCCGCTTGTCGTCGGCATCCTTGACGACCGGGACGACGAGCCCGTCGGCGTCCAGGTCGACGGCGATGCCGAGGTTGATCCGCCGGTGGACCAGCAGTTCGTCGTCCCCGACGCTGGCATTGAGGTGCGGGAAGGCGGTGAGCGCGTCGACCACGGCGCGGGTGATGAAGGGCAGGTAGGTCAGGCTGAAGCCCTCCGCCTCCCGCCACGCGGCCGCCGCGGGGCGACGGACGCGGTCCACACCGTGGAAGTCGACCTCGATGGCCATCAGGGTGTGCGGCGACGTCGCCTTGGAGCGGACCATGTGCTCGGCCGTACGGCGGCGGCGCGTACTGAAGGGGACGATCTGGGCTTCGTTGCGGAGGGAGGGGGCGAGGGAGGGGGCGGGCGCGGGCGCGACGGATGCGGGTGCCGGAACAGGGGCGGGGGCGGGCTGGACGGGGGCCACCGAGGCCGGGGCGGGTTCGGACGCAGCCGCCGCAGCCGCCGAGACAGCAGCCGCGGCTGCCAGGATGTCGCCGCGGGTGATCCGGCCGTGCGGGCCGGTGCCGGTCACCTGATCAGCCGTCAGTTCCTTTTCTGCGAGCAGCCGTCGCACCAGGGGGGTCAGGCTCCCATGGCGGGTTCCGTCGACCTTTCCGTCGACCTTTCCGTCGACCTTTCCGTCGACCTTCCCGTTGCTGCCGGCCGACGCAGCCGCCACCTCGGCGACGGCCCCCGCCGTCGTGATCACCGCCAGCCTGGTGCCCACCGGGACGGTCTGGTCCGCCTGAACCAGGATCTCGCCGAGGGTGCCGGTGGCGGTGGCCGGTATCTCGGTGTCCACCTTGTCGGTGGACACCTCGAACAGCGGCTCCCCTTCCACCACCTGCTCCCCGGCCTTGCGCAGCCAGCGGGTGAGGGTCGCCTCGGCGACCGTCTCTCCGAGTTGGGGCATGGTCACGTCCATGCGGGTGTGCTCCTTTCCTCTGCGCTCACCAGGACTTTCCTCTGCGGTCACCAGGACACGGCGATGTACTTGGATTCCGTGAACTCCAGCAGCCCCTCGTGGCCGCCCTCGCGGCCGATCCCGCTCTGCTTGGTGCCGCCGAACGGCGCGGCCGGGTCGGAGACCACCCCGCGGTTCAACCCGACCATGCCGGAGTCGAGTTGCTCGGACACCCGCAGGCCGCGGGCGAGGTTGCCGGTGTAGACGTAGGAGACCAGGCCGTACTCGGTGGCGTTGGCCAGCGCCACCGCCTCCTCCTCGGTGCGGAAGCCGACGATCGGGGCGACCGGTCCGAAGACCTCCTCCCGCAGCACGGGTGCGTCCGCGGGGACGTCGGCCAGGACGGTCGGCGGGTAGTAGAACCCGGGACGGTCCAGCGCCTCGCCGCCGACCACCACCCGACCGCCCAACCGCACTGTCTCCGCCACCAGTTGGGCGACCTTGTCCCGGCTCTCGGCGTTGACCAGCGGGCCGAGTTCGACCCCGGCCCCCAGCCCCGGGCCGATGTTGAGCGCGCCCATGGCCGCCGCCAGTCGGCTGGTGAACTCGTCCACCACGGCTTCCTGGACGTAGAAGCGGTTGGCCGCGGTGCAGGCCTCGCCGCCGTTGCGCATCTTGGCGATCATCGCCCCGGCCACGGCCTCGTCCAGGTCGGCGTCGTCGAAGACCAGGAACGGGGCGTTGCCGCCGAGTTCCATCGAGCAGTTGACCACCGTCCGGGACGCCGCCGCCAGCAGGGTGCGGCCGACCTCGGTGGAGCCGGTGAAGGACAGTTTGCGCACCCGTGGGTCGTCCAGCATCGCCGAGACCACGGCTCCGGAACGGCGGGACGGCAGCACATTGACCACACCGTCCGGCAGCCCGGCCTCCTCGAAGAGGGCGGCGATGGCCAGCGCGGTCAGCGGGGTGTCGCTGGCGGGCTTGAGCACCACGGTGCAGCCGGCGGCGAGTGCCGGGCCGATCTTGCGGGTGGCCATCGCGGCGGGGAAGTTCCACGGGGTGACCAGCACGGACACCCCCACCGGCTGACGCAGCACCAGGATCCTGTTGGCGCCCGAGGGCGCGGTCTGCACGCTGCCGAGGCCGCGCACGGCCTCCTCGGCGTACCAGCGGAAGAACTCGGCGGCGTAGGCGACCTCGGCGCGGGCGTCGGTGAGCGTCTTGCCGTTCTCCAGCACGATGAGTTCGGCGAACTCCTCAGCCCGACCAGTCATCAGTTCATAGACCCGACTGAGGAGTTCGGACCGCTTGCGCGGCGCGGTGCCGGCCCAGCCGGGGAGCGCGGCCGCGGCCGCGTCGACCGCGTCCAGCGCGTCCTGGACGGTGCCGTCGGCGGTGTCGGCGATCTTCTCGCCGGTGGACGGATCGAGCACATCGATCCGCGATGCGTCGCTGGAGGGCCGCCAACGGCCGCCGATGAACAGGTCGGTGGGGACCTTCTCGAGCTGCAGCAGCGCCGGCAACTGCGGCTCGGCCTGGACGGGGGGCAGGGCCCGGGTGGGGGGCAGGGCCTGGACGGGGGGCTGGTTCTGGGTCACTGGTCCATCGCCTTCTGGATGGTCGCGGTGATGCGGTCGACCGAGGGCAGCGCCAGGTCCTCCAGCGCGTCGGCGGACGGCAGCGGGATGTGCGGGGTGGTGATCCGGATCGGCGGCGCGTCGAGGTTGAAGAACTGCTCCTCGACCACGATCGACACCACCTCGGCGCCCCAGCCGCAGAGCCGGGGGTTCTCCTCGACGGTGAACAGCCGCCCGGTCGCCTCGACCGCGCCGAGGATCGTCCTGGTGTCCAGCGGGACCAGCGAGCGGACGTCGACCACGGTGCAGTCGATGCCGACCGCGGCCAGCCGCTCGGCGGCCTCCAGACTGCGCGGCACCATGCTGCCGATGGTGACGATCGCCGCGTCCTTGCCCTGGCGCAGCACCTTGGCGGTGCCCAGGGTGTCGGTGATCTCCCCGTCCGGCACCTCCCCGCGCGAGGAGTAGAGCGCCTTCTGCTCCAGGAAGATGACCGGGTCGGGGTCGCGGATGGCGGCGGACATCAGCCCGATGACGTCCAGCGGGCTGGACGGCACCACGACCTTCAGTCCTGGAACCGCCATCGCCCAGTTCTCCACGGACTGCGAGTGCTGGGCGCCGAACCGCAGACCGCCGCCGTTGCCGGCCCGGATCACCAGCGGGAAGGAGACCTGACCATTCGTCATGTACCGGCTCTTGGCGATCTCGTTGACCACCATGTCCCAGCAGACCGCGAAGAAGTCGCTGAACATGATCTCGGCGATCGGCCGCAGCCCGGTCATCGCCGCGCCCATGGCCGCGCCGAGGATGGCCTGTTCGCTGATCGGGGTGTCCCGTACCCGCACCGGCCCGAACTCGTCCAGCAGGCCGACCGTGCCCTTGAAGACACCGCCCGCCTCGGCCACGTCCTCGCCCAGGAACAGGACGCCGCGGTCCCGTCGCATCTCCTGGGCGATTCCCCTGGCTATGGCCTCACGGTAGGTCAGTTCCGCCATGACGATCCTCCATCCGCCCAAACGTCCTTGAGCAGCAGTTCGGGGCCGGGCACTCGGCCGGCCTTGGCTTCCTCGGTGGCGCGGTCGACCGCCGCGTGGGCGTCCGCCTCGATCTCGTCCAGGTCGGCGCTCGCGACGCCGGCCGCGATCAGGCGCGCGCGGTACATCGGCAGCGGGTCCTTGGCGAGCCACTCGTCGACCTCCTGCTGCGGCCGGTACTTGCCCGGGTCCGCCCGGGAGTGGCCGCCGTGGCGGTAGGTCAGGGCCTCGATCATGGTCGGGCCGCCGCCGGTGCGGGCCTTCTCCAGGGCGGCCACGGCCACCCGGTGCACGGCGTCGGCGTCATTGCCGTCCACCACGATCGGCTCGAGCCCGTAGGCGCCGGCCCGGTCGGCGGCCGGGCGCGGCACGGCGGTGATCGTGCTGGTGCGGGTGTACTCCATCCAGAGGTTGTTCTCGCAGACGAACACCACCGGCAGCTTCCAGATCGCGGCGAAGTTGAGTGCCTCGTGGAAGGCCCCGATGTTGGTGGTCCCGTCGCCGAAGAACGCCACCGCGACCTGGCCGCTCTCCCGGTACTGGGCGCTCCAGGCGGCCCCGCAGGCGATCGGCAGATGCGCGCCGATGATGGCGTAGGAGCCCATCACCCCGTGCTCCACGCTGGTGAGGTGCATCGAGCCGCCCTTGCCCGCCATCAGGCCGTTCTCGCGGCCGAGCAGCTCGGCCAGCACCGGGCCCATCGGGACGCCCCGGGCCAGGGTGTGCGCATGGCCGCGGTAGGTGGCGAAGGTGTAGTCGTCCGCCCGCATGGCGACGCCGAAGCCGGCCGCGATGGCCTCCTGCCCCAACGAGAGGTGGCTGGTGCCCTTGACCAGGCTCTGCAGGAACAGGTCGTAGGCGCGCTGCTCGAAGTAGCGCAGCTCCACCTGCATCCGGTACAGCGCCAGCGCGGTCTTCTCGTCGGGCGGCGTCTCCTGGTCGGACGGGGACGCGGTGGCGTCCTCGGCGGGGGGTGCGGTGGATTTTCCAGTTGTTGCCCTTGCCATGTCTCTCCTCCGAATGGTCCGAATAGATGTCGGGTCGGGTCAGTACGCGTTCGCCACGAAGAGCTCCTGCGCCGGGAACCGGGTGAGGATCTGCGGCCCGGCGGCCGTCACCACGACCTCCTCCTCGATCCGGGCGGCGGAGAACCCGTCCGAGGCCGGGCAGTAGGTCTCCAGCGCGAAGACCATGCCCTCCTGGATCTCGACCGGGTTGTCCAGGCTGTTGAGCCGGCTGATGATCGGCCGCTCGTGCAGGCCGAGGCCGAGCCCGTGCCCGAACTGCAGGCCGAAGGCCGCCATCTCACTGGCGAAGCCGAACTCCTCGGCGGCCGGCCACATCCGGGCCACCTGGTCGGTGCCCACGCCGGGCTTGACCACGCCGATCGCCGCGTCCATCCACTCCCGGGCCCTGGTGTAGGCGTCCCGTTGCGAGGACGTCGAACTGCCGACGCCGAAGGTGCGGTAGTAGCAGGTCCGGTAGCCGTTGTAGGACTGGATGATGTCGAAGAACGCCTGGTCGCCGGGCCGGATGATGCGGTCGGAGAAGTTGTGCGGGTGCGGGTTGCAACGCTCGCCCGACACCGCGTTGATCGCCTCGACCTGGTCCGAACCCATCTCGTACAGCCGCTTGTTGGCCAGTGCGACGATCTCGTTCTCGCGCACGCCGGGCTTGAGCGCCTCGACGATGTCCTGGTAGACTCCGTCGACCATGGCCGCGGCCATCGACAGCAGGGCGATCTCGTCCTGGGACTTGATCTGCCGGGCGTCGAGCATCAACTGCTGGGCGTCGACCACCTTCAGGCCCTGCCGCTGCATCTCGAAGAGGAACGGCGGCTCCACGATGTCCACCCCGACCGGGAGGTGGGCCAGGCCCGCGTCCTCCAGCATCCCCTTGATCTCGCGGACCGCGGAGCGCATCAGACCGGCCTCGGGGGCGACCGCGCCGCGCAGTCCGAGCATGCCCGCCCGGGAGTTCTCCGGACGCAGCCACGGCGCGTAGAGCTGGTGGTGCCGGGCCGCGGAGCCGAAGTCCCACAGCACGGGTTCGCCGCCGCGGGTCAGCAGGGCGTAGCGGCTCATCTTGTCGCCGAGCGCCCCGCCGATCCAGGTCTGGGTGGTGTAGCGGATGTTGTAGAAGTCGAACAGCAGGAACGCCCCGCACTCGCTGGACTCCAGCGCGGCCCGGGCCCGCTCGATCCGGTAGGACCGCAGCCGGTCGTAGTCCACCCGCTGCTCGTAGTCCACCGCGCTGTGGCCGTAGGCCGGGATCGGCCGCAGCGCCGCACTCGCGTTCGCCGAGCCCCCACCCGCAGAGCCGCGCGTCGCCCCGGTCACTGCCGCACCGTCAGGCCGTCGTCCACCGGCACGTTCTCGGGCTCCAGCACCATTCCGGCCTGCCGGGCCTGCTCCAGGATCAGGGTGGCGAAGTCCTCCTCGGTGTGGCCCGCGCCGATCGCGCCGGCCACCAGCTGCGCGGTGGCCGAGGCCAGCGGCATCGGGACCTCCAGGGCGCGGGCCGCGGCCAGGCCGAGGTCGAAGTCCTTGCGCAGCAGCGGCATCGTAAAGGTCGGCTTGAACTCCAGGTTGACCAGCGCGGGCGACTTGTAGCGGGTGAAGACCGAGCCCATCACCGAGTCGTTGAGGAAGGCCAGGAACGCGGCCCGGCTGACTCCGCCCTTCTCGGCGAGGAGGGTGATCTCGGCCAGGGACTGGGTGACGACGCCCAGGAAGACGTTGTGTGCGATCTTGACCAGGCGGGCCACTTCGTCCTCGCCGACGTAGGTCACCCCGCGGCCCAGTACTTGGAGCAGCGGCTCGACCTGGTCGAAGACCTCGCGCGGCCCGGAGGCGGCGACGGTCAGCAGCCCGGCCGCGATCACCTTGGGGTTTCCGCTGACCGGGGCGGCCAGCAGTTCCGTGCCGCGCTTGGCGGCGGCGGCCCGCACCAGGGCGGAGACCTCGGCGGACACCGTGGAGCTGTCGATCAGCACGCCCGGGGCCGCGGTCGGCGAGGTGAGCACCCCGCCGGGTCCGGTGGTGACCGACTCCAGGTCGGCGGACGCGGAGACCATGACGAACACCACGTCACGGTCCGCCAGCTGCTCCGGCCGGTCGACGATCGTCGCGCCGCGCTCGGCCAGCGGTTCGGCCTTGGCCCGGGTGCGGTTCTGCACGGCGACGTCGTATCCGGCGTCCAGCAGTCGGGTGGCCAGTTGGAAGCCCATCCGGCCGGTGCCGATCCAGCCGATCCTGGGCCGGTCCTTGGCGACGTTGGTCATCTGTTGTTCCTCGCTCTGAGAGGGAAAGCTGTTCAGTGGCGGTGCCGAGTGCGCACTCGATTGCCATGGCCGGGGCAAGGGAGGGGTGCGAACATCAGCATCTTCTTTGCGCAACCGATTGCTCTCATGCTCGCCCCGCTGCCCGAGGGCTGTCAAGAGGTGTCGCACCCCGGCTCCCGAGCGCGGGCGGCGGCCGATTGTGGAGGCTTCCGAAGATCCCTACACTGCCCAGGTGAGCAAGCGCCCGACCATCGCCGATGTGGCCCGCCTGGCCGGGGTCCACAAGGCCACGGCCTCCCGAGCCCTGAACCCCGAAGCCGGCGGCCGGGTGAGCGCGGCGACCGTACGGCGGGTGCGCACGGTGGCCGAGGAGCTGGGATTCACCCCCAACACCGCGGCCCGGAGCCTGCGCACCAACCGCTCCTTCACGGTCGGCGTGCTGCTGCCGGACCTCACCAATCCGCTGTTCCCGCCGATGGCGCGCGGGATCGAGGAGGTGCTGACCCGCCGCGGCTACACCGCGCTGCTGGCCAATACCGACAATGACCAGGCCAAGGAGCGCACCCAGTTCGAGGCGCTGCTCGGGCGCCAGGTGGACGGCTTCATCGTCGCCACGGCGCAGCGCGAGCACTCGCTGCTGGCGGAGTCGCACGCGATCGGCGTGCCGATCGTGCTGCTCAGCCGGGGCACCGACCTGGCCATGTTCCCGCTGGTCGCGGCGGACGACGGGGCGGGCGTCACCCTGGCCGTGCAGCACCTGCTGGGCCTGGGGCACCGCGCGGTGGCCCATCTGGCCGGCCCGCAGACGCTCTCCACCGGCACGATCCGCAACCGGGCCTTCCGCCATGCCGTCGAGGTGGCCGGGATCGCCCCGGAACGTGCGCCGGTGGTCGTCAGCGGGGCCTACTCGGTGCGGGCGGGCGAGCAAGGGGCCCGGGAACTGCTCGACCGGCACCCGGACACCACGGCGATCCTGGCCGGCAACGACCTGATCGCCCTCGGCGCACTGCATGTGCTGCGCGAACGCGGGCTGCGCTGCCCCGAGGACATCTCCCTCGTCGGCTACAACGACATGCAGTTCGCCGACGAGTTCCAGCCCCCACTGACCACGGTGCATGTGCCGCACCAGGACCTGGGGGCGGAGGCGGCCCGACTGCTGCTCGAACAGCTGGACGCTCCGAGCGGTGGCGGGGAAGGGGCTTCATCGGCACCGGTCGCCAAGACCGTGCTGCTCCCGGTGCGCTTGGTCGTCCGGGCCTCGACGGCCGCACCACGACACAGCTGACGCACAGTCAAAACGGCTCAGCAACAGGCCAAAGCACAACTGACGTTCAGTCAACTCACTCGTGCACGGCCCGTGGTGGCCCGGGCGACCAGGGAGACTCCCAGGCTGACCGGTCCCGGGTCCTGGTTGGTCGGGCAGCCCCGGTCCAGCAGCAGCTGGTCCACGGCCAGGCTGCCCAGCTCCCCCAGCGGCACGGCCATGGTGGTCACCGCCGGGGTGGTGTAGCTGGCCAGCTGTGTCCCGCCCCAGCCCACCACGCTGATCTGCTCCGGAACCCGCACGCCGGACCGCAGCAGGCTGGCGGTCAGGCCCATCGCCATGACGTCGTTGAAGCACACCACGGCCGTCGGCAGCGGCGCACGGACCAGCTGCTCCGCCGCCAGCGTTCCCGACTCGAAGGTCGGCCGGTTCGCCGGGGAGACGTCTATCTGCAGCCCGGTCTCCGTCCCGGCCTGGACCAGCGCCGCCACCCGGTCGTTGGCGGCCCAGGAGTTGGCCGGCCCGGCCAGGTAGAACAGGCTGGTGTGGCCGAGGTTGCTCAGGTACTGGGTGAGCTGCCGCATCCCCTGCAGCGCGTCCACCAGGACGCACGGGTAGCCGTCGACGCGCCGGTTCACAAACACCGTGGGGCACAGCACGCCGACCGCCGCGATCTGCTCGTCCCGCAGCAGGGACGAGAACAGCAGAAACCCGTCCACATCCTTGGACAGGGTGCGGATCAGCTTCTCCTCGTCGTCCGCGTCGTCGTCGCTGTCGCCCAGCAGAGCAGCGAGGTTGTGCCGTCGCGACTGGTGCTGGGCGGCCTTGACCATCTCCGGGAAGAGCGGGTTGGCGAGGTTGGGGACGATCAGGCCGATGTTCCCGGTACGGCCCGTGGTGAGGGCGGCGGCCATCCGGTTCGGGGCGTAGTTGAGCTGCTCGGCGGCGGCGTAGACCTTCTGCCGGGTCTCGTCGCGGAAGCGCTGGGGCGCGGTGAACACCCTGGAGACCGTTGAGACGGAGACCCCGGCAACGCGCGCCACGTCCCGGATGGTGGACCGGTTGACCATTCTCTCCAACACCTCTGGCGTGCGATAACGATGGGCAGATCCTATGCCGTACCTGTGCCGCCGGCCGACCTCAGGCCGTTTCAGGCCGTTTCAGGCCGCGTCGGGCCGCTCCAGGCCGGCTTCAGGCCGTGACGGCTTCCAGGGACGGGTAGTCGGTGTAGCCCCGGTCGTCGCCGCCGTAGAAGGTCGACGGATCGGCCGCGTTGAACGGGCCGCCCGCGGCCAGCCGGCGCGGCAGGTCCGGGTTGGCCAGGAACAGCGAGCCGAAGGAGAGCAGGTCGGTCGTCCCGTCCTCCACCAGGCCCAGTTCCGGCAGCCCGGTCGAGCGGGGTGCGGTGAACGGGTTGAGCAGCAGCACGCCCGACCAGATCCGGCGCAGCTCCCGGGTCAGCTCGCGGTCGGCCCCCTCGGTGAGGCTGAGGTAGGCCAGGCCGAAGCCGTCGAGCGCGGAGACCAGGGGGCCATAGGTGCCGGGCAGGTCCTGCTCCACCATGTCGTTGTAGGGGTTGCCCGGGGAGAGCTGGATGCCGACCCGGTCGGCGCCGATCGCGCCCACCACCGCCAGGGTCACCTCCACCGCGAAGCGGATCCGGGCCGGGACCGACCCGCCCCAGCCGTCGGTACGGGCATTGGAGTGGGCGGAGAGGAACTGGTGGATCAGGAAGCCGTTCGCCCCGTGCAGTTCGACCCCGTCGAAGCCGGCCGCGATCGCGTTGCGGGCGGCGGCGGCGAAGTCCTGGACCGTCGCCTCGATCTCCGCGCCGGTGAGTTCACGCGGTTCCACGCAGGGCTGGGGGCCCTCGGCGGTGAACACCTGCGCGGCAGCGGCGATCGGTGACGGGGCGACCGGGGTGAGGCCGTCCGGCAGCAGGCTGGGGTGGCCGATCCGGCCGGCGTGCATCAGCTGGGCGAAGATGGTGCCCCCGGCCTGGTGCACCTCGTCGGTGACCGCACGCCAGGCCCGGATCTGCTCCGGCGAGTAGAGCCCGGGGGTGGCGGGGTAGCCGCGGGCCACCGCGGAGGGCTGGATCCCCTCCGTGATGATCAGACCGGCCGAGGCGCGCTGGCGGTAGTACGCGGCGGTCGAGGGGCCGGGGCAGGCCGCGGGCCCGTAGGCCCGGCTGCGGCTCATCGGGGCCATCACGATCCGGTTCGGCAGGCGGCGTCCACCGAGATCGATGGGGTCGAACACGGTAGCCATCTCAGTGCTCCTTCGTGCTGTGGTCGGGCGCGTCGTGCTCGGCGTCTTTGGCGTCTTCGGTGTCCGGGTTCTCGGCGTCCCCGGCGTCCGGCTGCGGCCAGAGGCCCAGCTGCCGGACCAGGGCCAACTCGTCGACGAAGAACCAGGCTTCGGAGATGAGGCCGTCCTGGATCCGCCACTGCCCGAGTTCGAGGACCTCGACGCTGCGGCCGGTGGCGGGGATGCCGTAGAGCTCGCCGCGGTGGGTGCCCTTGATCAGCCAGGTCGCCCACACCCGGTCGCCGTGGGCGATGATCTCAAGGATCTCGTCCACCCGGTCCGGTATCGAGCGCGCGTCATAGTTCGGACCGTCGCCGACCTTGACCTCGGCGAGATTGGCCATGCCCATCCGGCCCGGCTTGAAGTTCTCGACCGTGTACTTGCTGCGTTCCGAGAACGGCAGCGCACGGAACATCAGCACCAGTTCGATATTGGCGCGTTCCTGCGGCGTCAGCGACGGGTCGCCGAGGGCCCGCTCGGTGCCTGTGGGAGGGGTCTCACTGGTTGTCATGGCGGCTCCTGTCGTGGTGTGTTGCTCGCTTCACAGCTTTCCCAAGGGGTCAGGGCGGCGGCGTCAGTCGCCCAGGTGCAGCAGCAGCGCCCGGCTGCCCGCGACCAGGGCCCGCGCCCGCGTCACGCCCGTCGCACCTGGTGCGCCCGCCGCCCCAGCTACGCCCCCCGCGCCCGCTACGCCCGGAAGCGCGAGGTACTCGCCCGCGCCGACCTCCAGCTCACCGCCGGGAAGGTCGAAGCGGTAGCGCCCGGCGAGGACGTAGACCGCGGTCGCCGAGGCCCCCGGCGTCCATTCGATCCCGGCCGAGTCGCCGTCGCGCAGCCGGATCCGCAGCTCGGTGCCGGTCGCCGCCGAGTCCGCCAGGGTCAGCGACCGGGGTGCGGCGGCGTCCGCCGCTCCCCCGGGCCTGACCAGGGCAGCGGGCCCGGCTCCCGCGTCATCGTGCACGTCGCTGTGCAGCAGCCGGGTGTCGGCCCGCGCGTTGACCTCGCCCCAGAGCGGGCCGGGTTCCCCCGGGGTTCCGAAGACCTCCGGCATCTGCCGGAACACCTCCTCGAAGCCCGCCGGAGCGAACAGGACCAGCGCCGCCGCCTGTCCCTCCAGCACCTCGAACTGGTGCGACGCACCCCGCGGGACCAGCAGGAATCCGCCCGGGCCCAGCTCGTGCGAGGTCCCGCTCACGGTCAGCCGGTACGCGCCGTCCTGGACGTAGAAGCACTCCACCGACCCGTCGTGGGCATGCGGCGGGACGCCGGCGCCCTTGGGACTCTCGGCCTCGGTCAGGCTGAAGGCGCCGCCGGTGCCGAGAGCACCATCAGCCCCGGCCGCGTCCGCGAGGACCCGGAAGGAGTGCCCCGGCACCACGGCGGGACGCAGGTCGCGCGCGGCGACCACCCGTCCCCCCGCCCCGGGCAGGTCAGTCATCGGCGGAGGCCTCGACGGAGGAGCCGACGGAAGCCTCGACGGAAGCGGCCGCGTGGGTCTCCTGCTCGACGGTGTAGAGCGAGGGGAGGGCGGGGAACTCCAGCCACTCCGGCTGGGACTGCATCCGGCGGAACTCCCCGTCGTGGGCGGCGTCGAACTGCTCCGCCGAATCCCAGCCGGCCACATTGACGTAGCGCAGGCGGGTGTGGGGGTCGAGCGAGAGGTGCAGCTTGCGCCAGCGGAAGCCGGGCTTGGCGCACATGTAGTCGTCGATCTGCGACCACAGGGCCAGGAACTCCTTCTCCCGTCCGAGCGGTACCTCAAAACAGTTGATGAAGACGATGTCTGCCATCTGTGGGGGCTCCTTGTTCTCGCATCGTCGCGTGCTGCCTGGTTGATGCAACCGATTTAACGATGATGGTCAGCGGCTCCAGTACTGTCAAGGGAGAACGCAGCGTCCGCGTGCCGCTCGACCCTCTCCGCAGCACCCGGCGAGCATGTGCCGCAGCTGTGTCGCGCTGCAAGCTTTCAGCAGCTCCAGACCTTCCGTACGGGTCCGGAACGGAGCCTTTCCGGGCTTCCGTCAGAAGCATTGACCGTCCAGAAGGTGCGTGGTAAATCTCAATGCAACCGATTTAACAGATCCTCGAAGGAGCACCTGCCATGCGGTTCTCGATCTATCTGAACCCGCAGACCCGTGGAGCCGAGGAGGACGTGCCGATCATCGAGCACACCGTCGCCCAGGCCGTCCGCGCCACCGAGGCCGGTGTCCAGGGCATCGCCCTCACCGAGCACCACTTCTCCGGCTACAACACCTACGGCAACAACTTCATGCTGGCCGCCCACCTCAGTTCCCAGGTGCCGGACGGCACCATGTTCCTGATGGCCGTCGCGGTCCCCACGCTGCACAACCCGATGCGGCTGGCGCAGAGCTGCAACCTGCTCGACATCATCACCCGCGGCAACCTCATCGTCGGCTTCGCGGCCGGTGGCTCCCCGGTCGAGTACGCCGGCCTGGGCCGGGACCCCTCGGTGCGGCACGAGCAGATGCTGCACAACCTGGAGGTCATGGAACGGGCCCTGGACAAGAAGCCGGAGGACCCGGACTACGAGTGGTCCACCGCCTTCGAGCACGGCTCGCTGCGCACCCGGATCATGCCCGCCGCCTACCACGCCTCGCGCCCGAAGTTCGCGCGGGCGACCCAGAACGACGAGGGCGTGCTGTGGACCGGCCGCAAGGGCTGGTACCTGTTCACCGCCCGGGAGACAGTGGACGTGATCGGCCCCCGGATCAAGCTCTACACCGACGCGCTCGCCGAGGCCGGGCACGACGAGGCCTTCATCGAGGAGCGCCTGGACTGGAGCCTGGTGCAGAAGCAGGTCATCGTCGGGGAGACCGACGAGGAAGCGGTCGCCTTCGCCCGGGCCCGGATGGAGGAGATGGGCGCGCACCAGAAGAAGAACTTCGCCATGACCGGTGACATCAAGGACAGCGCCCACCTGAAGAGCGTGGTCGGCGTCTCCCCGCAGAACCCGGACGAGTTCCTGCAGCGCGCGATGATCGTCGGCAGCCCCTCCACCGTCGCCGAGAAGATCAACGCCTTTGCCGAGGCCGGGGTCCGGCACATGTCGCTGCTGTTCAACTTCGGCTTCATGACCGAGGCGGAGTCCGGCCGCTCGCTGGACCTCTTCCTGGACGAGGTGCTGCCGAAGTTCAGCCCGGCGGCGCGCCCCTCGAGCGACTGATGGGCGCCGCCGACTACGGCCTGCTGATCCTGCGGCTCACCCTGTTCGTGATCATGGCCTTCCACGGCACCCAGAAGCTCTTCGGCTGGTGGGACGGCGGCGGCCTGGACCGGGCCGAGAAGTTCTTCGCCTCGCAGGGCTTCCGTCCGCCACGGCTGATGGCACTGATCGCCGGCGCCACCGAGACCGCCGGCGCGGTGCTGACGGCCACCGGCGCGCTCAGCGTGCTGGCCACGGTGATGCTCACCGGGGTCCTCGCCAATGTCACCGCACTGCACCTGCGCAACGGCCTGGACGGCCGCAAGCACGGCTTCGAGTTCGAGCTGATGCTGCTGGCCGGGGTGGCCGCGATCGGTTTCTGCGGACCCGGCGCGCTGAGCGTGGACCACTGGCTCGACCTGCCGCGGGGCGCCCCCTGGGGGCCGCTGGCGGTGGCCGCGGGAGTACTGGCCGGCCTGGTCGTGGTCGCCACCCGCAGCCGCGGGAACGCCGACGCGCCCGCCCCCGCGCCGGCCCCGGCCGTACCCGGCCGCTGAGCGTCTGTCGGCGCGGCGGGCCAGCACCTGAGCAAAGGGTTGCATCACCCTGCCCGCACCGGAAAAAGCGCCACGGGCTGGTCTTCAGCAGCTTCGAATGAACTGGTCCGGCACATGTCTTGACTGAGTAGCGGGCCGGAAGCAAACTCTCTGCAACCGGTTTAACGCCGTCGCGCTGACAGCCCTCGCGCCACGATCTGCACACCCGGCCCTCCGCCAAGCGTCATCCGGCCCTCCGCCAAGCATCACGAACAGGAGCGTACGTCTCCCATGGACATCCCCCAGCCCGGCAGCAGGATCCTCGCCTCGCTCGACGGCACTTTCGAAGGCGAAGCGGTTCTGCCCACGGACCCCGGCTACGACCAGGCGCGCCGCGTCTGGAACGCCACGGTCGACAAGCGCCCCGCCCTCATCGCCCACTGCCGGTCCACCGCCGACGTCGCCGCGGTGGTCCGCGCGGCGCGGGCGGCGAACGTCCCGCTCTCGGTACGCGGCGGCGGCCACCAGGTGGCCGGCCTCTCCGTGTGCGACGACGGCGTCGTGGTGGACCTCTCCCGGCTGCGCTCGGTCACCTTCGCCGAGGACGGGACGAGCGTCCGCGCCGGCGGCGGCTGTCTGCTGGCGGACGTCGACAGCAAGGCCGCCGAGCGCGGCCGCATCGTCCCGGCCGGTGTGGTCTCGCACACCGGCCTCGGCGGTCTCGCGCTGGGCGGCGGATTCGGCTGGACCTTCCGCAACTTCGGGCTGACCTGCGACAACATCACCGGCGCCGAGGTCGTCACCGCGGACGGCAGCATCGTTCGGGCCGGCGAGGAGGAGGGCGAGGACGCGGAGCTGCTGTGGGCGCTGCGCGGCGGGGGCGGCAACTTCGGCGTCGTCACCGAGTTCACCCTGCGGACCCACCCGGTGAGCGACGTCCTGTTCGGCCAGGCGGCCTTCCTGCTGGAGGACCTGCCCCGGGCGGTGGCGCACTACGTGTCCACCATGGAGGCCGCGTCCGACGCGCTGAGCGCCATCTGCATCACCTGCCTGGCTCCGCCGATGCCCGGCATGCCGCCGGAGCTGGTCGGCCGACCGGTGGTGATGGTCAACGCGGTGTGGTCCGGCGACCTGGCCCAGGGCGCCGCACCGATGGATCAACTGATCAAGCAGAGCTCGCCGGTGATGAGCTTCGTGGCCCGGATGCCGTACGTCGCCGTGCAGTCCATGCAGGACGACCTGCATCCGCACGGCCGGTCCAACTACAACAAGTCCCGCTACCTCGACCGGGTGGACGACACCGCGATCAAGGCCCTGCTGGAGGCCGGGGGCCGACTGCCCGGACGGCACGCGCAGATCGAGGTGCTCCGGCTGGGCGGCGCGGCCAGCCGGGTTCCGGTGGACGCGACCGCGTTCGCGCACCGCGGTGCCGCGTACATCCTCAACGTCGTCGCGGCCTGGACCGAGCCGGAGGAGGCCGAGACCCAGATCGGCTGGGCCCGGGACACCTACGCCGGGATGGACAGCGTCGGCTCCGACGCCGGCTACATCAACTTCCTCGACACCGAACCGGACCGGGTCCGCAGCGTCTACCCGCCGGAGACCTACGCGCGGCTGCAGCGGATCAAGCACCGGCTCGACCCCGAGCGGGTGTTCCGCGGCAACGTCCCGATCGAGCCGGCGCCGTAACCACGACCCCACCCCGCACGAGCACACCGCAGGAGCACCCCCACCCCAGTTCTCCACCACCACCTTTGGATGCGGCATGACTCAGACCACGACTCCACCCGTCACCACCAGAACCCTGCCCATGAGCACCCTGATCGCCTGCTGCCTGGCGATCTGCATCGCCCAGACCGCACTGGCGATCCCGGCCACCCTCAACGGCCTGCTGCAGACCTCACTGCACACCACCGGGTCCCAGCTGACCTGGATCTCCGACGCCACCCTGCTGCCCGTCGCCGTCCTCGAACTCACCTTCGGGGTGCTCGGGGACCTGTTCGGACGCAAGCGCCTCCTCGTCGGCGGCGCCCTGCTGCTGGCCCTGGGCGAGGCCCTGTCAGCCGGCGCGGGCAGCGTGCACTACCTGTGGGCCGGCCAGGCCCTGGCCGGTGTCGGCGCGGCCGGCATCCTGCCCAGTTCGCTCGCCATGATCGCCGTCGGCACCCACACGCCCAAGCAGCGCGCCACCGCGATCGCGGCCTGGTCCGCCTGCCTGGCCGCCGGCGGCTTCGTCGCCCCGATGCTCGGTGGCATCACCGGCAACTACGGTTCCTGGCGCTGGGCGTTCGTCATCCTCGCCCTGCTGGCCGTGATCAGCGGGGCGGTGGGTCTGATCGCCCACGACTCCAAGGCGCCGCAGGGCCGCTCTCTCGACATTCCGGGCCAACTCACCATCGCCATCGGCCTGTTCGCCCTGCTCTACGGCATCATTCAGGGACCCACCGACGGCTGGGGAGCCGCCCCCGTCGTCACCGCCTTCCTGATCGCAGCGGTCTTCCTGAGCCTGTTCGTGATCGCCGAACTGCGCTCCCCGGCACCGCTGCTGCAGTTGGACCTGTTCAAGAACCGGCTGTTCAGCGTCGCCGCCATCGTCGCGGTGATCGGCATATTCAGCTTCATCGGCACCTGCTACGCCCTCAGCATCCGGCTCGGCCCGATCCAGCACCAGAGCCCGCTGCGGATCGCGGTGGCCTTCCTGTTCACCAACGGGCCCACGCTGGTGCTGGCCCCGGTGACCGCCAAGCTGCTGCACCGGGTCTCCGCGCGCTGGCTGCTGAGCGGCGGCTTCCTGCTGATCGCCATCGGCGACGTGCTGCTCTCCCGGCTCCCGATCACCGACCTGGGGCTGCCCTCGCTGATCGCGCCGCTGATCCTGATCGGGATCGGCTTCACCCTCGCGGTCTCCTCCATCACCGCGACCGCCGTCAACACCGTGCCGATCCGGCTGGCCGGGATGGCCAGTGGCACCACCAGCCAGCTGCGCGACTTCGGCGCGGCCATCGGTCCCGCCCTGATCGGGGCGATCGCGCTGAGCCGAGCCTCCACCGGGTTCAACTCCGCCCTGGCCGGCTCTCCGCTGCCGATGGGCGTCAAGGCGGCAGCGGGTCAGATCGCGACGGCCGGGGGGCCGCTCGCGGTCAACTCGCTCCCGCCGCAGTCGCCTCCCGGCGCCGCAGCGCCGCTGGCCCTGCACGCCCTCGGCGACGGCTACTCGGCCGGATTCCTGCTCTGCGCCGGCGCCGCGCTTGCTGTCCTGCCTGCTGGCCGGTCTGGTCCTGCACGGTCGCCACGCCGACCTCCCGGCCACCGAGCCGGAGTTCGACGCACTCGCCGCACCCGCGACCGCCTGACCTCCGAGGAGAGCCATGACCGAGCCCAACGCCGACGCGGCGCCCACCGCCCTCCCGGATCCTGCCCTTCCGGATCCTGCCCCCGCCGGTCCCGACCGGGCCATCGCCGAGGCGTTGGGGATCACCCTGGCCACCTCCGTGGAGCCGGGCGACACCAGTACCAGCACGGTGATCCGGCCGACCGGAGCCCAGATCCAGCTCGGGACGACCCCGGGGGTGGCCACGCACAGCGACCTCGTCTACGCGACACCGCTGTCCGCCACCGGGGAGCCGGTCGAGCTGCGGCTGGACCTCCAGATCCCCGCGACCGAGGGCGCGAAGCCCCTGGTCGTCTACCTCCCGGGCGGCGGCTTCGTCATGGCGCTCAAGGAGAACGGGCTGGACCAGCGCACCTACCTGGCCGAACAGGGCTACGCGGTGGCCTCGGTCCAGTACCGGACCATCCTCAACGGCGCCACCTACCGGGACGCGGTCGCGGACGTGAAGTCGGCGATCCGCTATCTGCGGGCCCACGCCGACCGGTACGGCATCGACCCGGAGCGGGTCGCCGTCTACGGGGAGTCGGCGGGCGGCTACCTCGCCGCGATGACCGGCACCACCAACGGACGTGAGGAGTTCGAGGTCGGCGAGCACCTGGACCGGAGCAGCCGGGTGCAGGCCGTGGTCGACAAGTTCGGGCCGTCCGACCTCGCGCAGGTCGGCATCGACTTCGACCGGGCGGCCGAGGAGTCGGACGCGGTCGCGCGGTCCAATCCGGCCGGTTACGCCGACGCGTCCACCCCGCCCTTCCTGCTGCTGCACGGCAGCGCCGACACCCTCATCCCGCCCGACCAGACCCTGCTGCTGCACCACGCCCTGCGGGCCGCCGGGGCCGACAGCACCCGGTATCTGCTGCTGGACGCCAACCACGGCGACCTGGCCTTCCTGGGCGACACCGTCTCCGGGCTCCCCTGGACCACCCAACAGGTGATGGACGACATCGTGGCGTTCCTCGGCAAGCACCTGGGCCACACCACCCTGCATCAGCGAGAGGCCTGACCCCATGACCGACCGTCCGACCACCGGCACCCCGCCCGCCACGCTGCTGACCGCACTGGAAAGCGGACACTGGACCCTGGACCCCGCGCGATCCTCGGTCGGCCTCAGAGCCAGGTCGATCTGGGGCCTGGCCACCGTCACCGGCAGTTTCGACACGGTCGGCGGCGAGGGCGAGATCGGCCCCGACCACACCGCGACCGGCAGCCTCACCGTCGACGCCGGCTCGGTCAGGACCGGCCAGGCCAGACTCGACACCCACCTCCGCAGCGCGGACTTCTTCGACGTCGAGCGCTACCCGGTCTTCGGCTTCACCGCCGACAGCGCCGTGCCCGGTCCGGACGGCACGGTGGAGATCACCGGCAGCCTCACCGTGCTGGCCAGGACCCGCCCGCTGGCCTTCACCGCCCAGGCCGTCGCGGCCGGCCCCACCGAGGTCACCCTCAGCGCCGAACTCACGATCAACCGGGAGGAGTTCGGCATGTCCTGGAACCGCGCCGGGATGATCAAGGGCCCGCCCGTGGTCATCCTGAACGTCTGCTTCGTCCACGGCTGAGCGCAGGTCGAGGGCTGCTCAGCTGCCGAAGGCGTTGGGGCTGTCCCTGCGGTCCCGGCCGCGGAGCCGGGCCGAACAGTAGACCAGTGCGGCGAAGGCGGCGTCCGAGAGCAGCATCAGACCGATCGCGTAGGAGCCGGTGCTGCCGTAGACCGAGCCCATGACCAGTGGGGGGAAGTAGCCGCCGAGGCCGCCGGCGGCGCCGACCAGGCCGGTGACCGTGCCGACCTTCTCCTTCGGGGTGACGTTGGCGACCAGGGCGAACACCGCGCCGCAGGCCAGTCCGACGCTGGCGGCCATGACCAGGAAGGCCACCGTGGACCAGGGGTTGAGGCCGGGCTGGAACGCCTGCCAGACCGCGGTGACGCCCAGCGTGCCGAAGGAGCCGATCAGCACCTTCGCCGGACCGATCCGGTCCGAGAGGCTGCCGCCCAGCGGCCGGAACAGCACCGCCACCAGGGTGAACCCGGCCGCCCTGGTGGAGGCCCCGTCCTGGCTCAGCCCGTACGCCTCCTTGAGGTAGGTGGGGAGGTAGACGCCCATGGCGACGAAGGCGCCGAAGGAGACGGCGTAGAGCAGGGACATCGGCAGGGTGGCCGGGTGCCGCAGCGCGTCGGTGAAGCGGCGGCCGAACAGCTGGTCCGGCACCTGCCGGCCCGGCGCGTCCCTGGCGACCAGCACGGCGATCAGCCCGTAGACCGCGAGCACGATCGCGACCAGGTAGAACATGGTGTTGGTGTTGTCGTACCAGCGCAGCAACCTGGCGGTGAAGAAGGAGGCGATGGCCGTGCCGCCGGTGCCGATGCCGAAGATGCCGATGGCCAGACCGCGCCGGGCGGGCGGGAACCAGGCGTTGACGTAGGGGACGCCCGCGGCGAAGAAGCTGCCGCCGATGCCGAGGAAGAAGCCGACCACCAGCAGCAGCGCATAGCTGTGGACCAGGCTCAGCGCCAGCACCGGCAGGATGGTGGCGAAGCTGATCGCCGGGACCACCAGCCGGGCCCCGAACTTGTCGGTCAGCGCGCCCACCGGAATCCGGCCCAGCGAACCGACCAGGACCGGCACGGCGACCAGGAAAGACTGCTGGAACGAGCTGAGGCCGAGCTGCTGCTTGTAGGTCGTGCCCAGGGGGCTGATCAGGCCCCAGGCCCAGAAGTTGACGGCGATGCCGACCGTCGCGACGGCGAGGTTGACCCAGGCCGCGGTGGGGATGGCGGCCTTCGTCGGCTTTGCACCGGCCGTTCCTGATCCACTGTCAGAAAGTGAGGCACTGTCAGAACCGCTGCCGGCGCGGGTGTCGGTCATCGTTCGGTCTCTCCGTGCTCGGGGTGGTGGGCGGGCGGCTCAGCGGTCGCGCGGGCCGATCCGCCAGGCGCCCAGGGCGATCAGGAACGACAGCGCCTCAAAGCCGGTGCACCACCAGGCGGTTCCGGTGCGGCCCTCCATCCAGGAGTCGACGCCGACGCTCAGCGCCCACAACTGTCCGGCCACCACGCTGAGGACGACGAACAGCCTGGCGGTGAGGATCGCCGAGCGCTCGGGCTCCTGCTCGGTCCCCGCTCCCGGCCCAGGACCGCTGTGGACCACCCGGGGATCGCCGTAGCCGCTGGTGGGCCGGATCTGCGGATAGCGCTCGGGCACCGGGCGGTTGAGGTGCGGCTGTGCGCTGCCGGGTGCGCCCCAGTTCGACGAGTAGTCAGCTGGAGACGGGGTGTCAGGCGGTTGGCTCATGGCGGATCAGTTCCCTCCAGCGGCCGGGCAGCCCCGGGTCGCGACGCCGGGACGGATCGCGCTCAGCTGCCGGCAGGCGGCGTGCCGTACGGTCTCGTCCGAGTAGGCCGTGCCCACCGCCCAGACGCTGCCGTCGGCGCGCTCCTCCAGCAGCACCTTGGGCAGGCCGCGCGGCGGCGGCCCCCCGGTGACCTCGCCGGTGCGCACGTCGAAGGAGCCCTCGTGGCACGGGCAGTACAGTTCCCCCTCCTCGCCCTTCTCCTCGCGCCAGAGGACGCCGCAGGCCAGGTGGGTGCAGATGGTGGAGTAGCCCACCACGCTGCCGTCGGCGAGCCGGACCGCCATCGCCCGGTCGTGCTCGCCCGGGTAGGCGAAGGTGACCGCCTGCCCTCGGGCCAGCTTCTCGGCCACCCGCAGCACCGGGAGGTCCGCCGCCGCGGCGTCGCCGTGCCGGTGCAGCACGCCGGCCGAGACCGCGACACTGCCGACCAGCAGGCCGCCGGAGACCGTGGTCATCACCCGGAGGTAGTCGCGGCGCGAGGTCAGCGAGTCGGTGCCGAGCCGCTCACGCAGGGCGGCGTTCTCCGCCGCGCGGCTCCGCTCCGCCTGCGCTGCCTGCTCTCTCGTCGTCGGGTCATGGGCCGTCGACTGCTCGGCCGTCGAGTCGTTCACTGCGGTCCTCCGCCGTCGCCCACATCGCGTCCGTTGATCTGCACCAGGGGAAGGGTCGGCATCCCGCCCGGGACCGGGCGGTTGCGCTTGTCGGCCGGGATGACCATGGCCACCCCGGTGGTGATCTGCACATCGCCGAACTCGAACCAGGTGGAGACGTCCACGTTGGGCCGCTCGGCCTGGAGCTCCTCCAGGGTCCCGTAGAACAGCGCGCCGGTCGGGCAGACCGTCGCGCACATCGGGGCCAGGCCGATCGAGGTGCGGTCGTAGCAGAGGTTGCACTTCATCTGCAGCTTGGCTTCGAGGTCGATCTTGGGCACCCCGAACGGGCAGGCGTTGACGCAGTTGCCGCAGCCGATGCAGCGGGTCGGGTCGGCCTCGTGGACCACCCCGTCCGGGCTGATCAGGATCGCCTCGGCCGGGCAGACCTCGGCGCAGGGCGCCACCGGGTCCTCGCAGTGCATGCACACCGTCGGCAGCGAGGCCACCGAGCTGCCCTCGTCCGGGTAGTCCAGGTGGATCATGGACTTGCCGCGGTGCGAGTCGCACTCCCGGCAGCCTGACACGCAGGCCTGGCAGCCGATGCAGCGTCCGGGGTCGATGAAGAGCGTTCGTCCCATCATCTCCGGGTCACGTCCCTTCGCCCGTGCCACGCCCCTGCGGGGAGGTGGGCGGCATCGGGTCGTCGCGGGAGGCCTGGGCCTCCGGATAGGCCGAGCGGCCCGGGGGCATCGGCGGGGCCGGGACCTCGTCCACCGCGGGGGCGGGGTCGATCCGGCAGGCGCAGACCTTGTACTCCGGGATCTTGGAGCGCGGGTCGAGCGCATCGATGGTCAGTGCGTTCGCCGAGGTCGGGAACGGCCAGTGGTAGGGGATGAAGACATGGTCGGGCCGGATCGCCTGGGTCACCAGCGCGGGCAGCACCTCGCTGCCGCGCCGGGTGGTGACCCTGACCGGGTCGCCGTTGCGGTAGCCGTGGGTGGGGTGCAGTTCCACCCAGGGACGGGGGGTCTGCTCGACCAGCGCGCCCAGCCGCCGGGTCTGGTTCCCGGAGAGGAAGTGCGCCACCGTGCGCCCGGTGGTGAGCCGCAACGGGTACTGCTCGTCGAAGGGGTCGGCCGGCGGGTGCCACTCCACGGACTGCAGATGGACCTTCTGGTCGGCGTGGTACGTCAGGCCGCCCTCGAACAACCGGGGCGTGCCGGGGTGGTCCAGGTCGGGGCAGGGCCAGGCGATGCCGCCGGTCTCCTCGAGCCGCTCATAGGTGATGCCGTAGTAGTCGTTGACCGATCCGGCGGAGGCGTGCCGCAGCTCGTCGAACACCGCCCGCGAACCGTCGAACGCGAACTTGTCCCCCACGCCGAGCCGCCGGGCGATCTCGCACATCACCCAGGTGTCGGTGCGCACCCCGGGCGCGGGCTCCTGGGCCTTGTTGTGCTTGACCACCCGGGCCTCGGCATTGGCCATCACCCCTTCGTCCTCGGCCCAGGTGGTGACCGGGAAGACCACATGGGCGTTGGCGGCGGTCTCGGAGAGGAAGAAGTCGAAACTGGGCGTGGAATTCCAGGCTGTCGTAACCGTCCTTGACCACCGCGTAGTTGGGCAGTGAGACAAAGGGGTTGTTGCAGATCCCGATCAGGCCGCGGATCTCCTCGCTCTGCATCTGCCAGACCATCTCCATCATCGAGGTCCCGGCCTGCGGCAGCTCGGTCTCCTCGATGCCCCAGAAGTCGGAGATGAACTGCCGGGCCTCGGGGTCGTTGATGGAGCGTCCGCCGGGCAGCATGTCGGACTTCTGGCCGTGCTCGCGCCCGCCCTGGCCGTTGCCCTGGCCGGTGATGGTGCCGTAGCCGGCCCCCGGCTTGCCCAGGTTCCCGGTCGCGGTGCAGAGGTTGATGACGGTCAGGCAGTTCTCCACGCCCTGGGTGTGGTGCTCGATCCCCCGGGCGTGCCAGGCCATGGCCCGACCGGCACCGGCGAACATCCGGGCCACCTCTTCGACCTGGGAGGCCGGGATGCCGCAGATCCCGGCCGCGCGCTCGGGCGGGTACTCGGCCACCTTGGCCTTCAACTCCTCCCAGCCGGTGGTGTGCTCGGCCAGGAACGCCTCGTCGGTCAGGCCCTCGCGGACCACCACGTGCAGCACCGCGTTGAAGAAGGCGGAGTCGGTGCCGGAGCGCAGCGCGACATGGATGTCGGCGGTGCGGGCGATCGCGGTCTCCCGGGGGTCGACCACGATCAGCGACGCGCCCCGGTCCCTGGCGCCCCACAGGTACTGGGTCATCACCGGGAAGCACTCGCCGACATTGGAGCCGGCGATCAGCAGGCAGTCGGTCTGCAGGATGTCGGCGAAGGGGTTGGCGGCCCGGTCGATGCCGAAGGACAGCTTGTTGGCGCCGGCCGCGCTGACCATGCACAGCCGGCCGTTGTAGTCGACATGACGGGTCTTCAGCGCCACCCGGCCGAACTTGCCGACCAGGTAGGTCTTCTCGGAGAACAGACTGGCGCCGCCCAGCAGCCCGAAGGCGTCGTTGCCGTACGCGGCCTGGATCCGGCGCACCTCGGCCACGGTGAAGTCCAGCGCCTCGTCCCAGCTCACCTCGCGCAGCGGCTCGTCCCGGCTGCGGCGCATCAGCGGGGCGGTGAGCCGGTCCGGGTGGTTCACCTGCTGGTAGGCGTTGAGGCCTTTGGGACAGAGCCGGCTGCGGTTGATGTCGTGGTTCCGCGGCTCCACTCCGAAGACCTTGCCGTGGTCGTTCACCCGCAGGTACATCCCGCACTGGACCCCGCAGAAGCAGCAGTGGGTCGGCACCAGGGTCTGCTTGACCTGGTTCGCGTGCCACTGGTCGGCCGGGATGCCGCCCGCGTCACGGAAGTTGCGGGTGCCGGGCGGAGCCACGGTGGGGTCCAGCGACACCGGCACCGGGCCGGGCCTGGAACCGCCGAAGGGGCTGCTCATGTGAATCGCCTCATTTGAATCCCCGCTTCACGTGCTGCAGATAGGCGCTGCCGCGCAGGACGCGCTTGCAGCGCGGGCAGTACTCGGCCCACTGGTCGAAGTCGAGCTTCAGATCCCGCATGGTGCCGCGCAGGTTCTCCACGTACGGGGCGGTGTCGACGGCCTCGCCGCAGCGGCGGCAGGCGAACAGCCCCTCGCCCGCGACCTGGCCGGGTTCCGCGGCCTCGGTGCGGGCGTTGTACTTGAACAGCTGCATCCCCACCGCCGCCGGCCGCTGCACGATGTGGAAGAACTTGCCGAAGGGCAGGTAGACCAGGGTGAACACGACCGAGACCATGTGCAGCACGGCCAGGAACTGGTAGCCGCCGCCGTGCAGGCAGATCTCGGAGAAGGTGAGCAGCAGGCCGGTGACCGAGATGGTGAGCAGCGCCAGCAGCGGTAGGAAGTCGTAGCCGAAGCGCTGCCCGGTGGTCGCCGCCCGGTCCCTGGTGCGCCGCCACAGGAAGTAGCCGGCACCGCCGATGACCAGCACCGCCGCCAGGTCGAGCCCGTGGTACATGGCCCAGCCGAAGAGGCTGCTGGAGCTGAACCCGAGGACCTTGAAGCCCCACACCCGCATCTCGTAGCCGGGCCCGGTGGCGCTGGAGCCGGTGAAGGTGAACCAGCCCCAGGTCAGCGGGAAGGTGATGCCCACCGCGATCAGGCAGCCCCAGAACATCGCCTGGTGCGCGATCCAGCGCTGGTGCGAACGCGCCCCGAGGAAGCGCTGGAAGCCCAGGTAGGTGGCCGCCATCCGGGGCAGCGCGGTGGGGGCGGCGGAAGTTCTGCCAGGAGAACGCGGTGCCGAGGCCCTTGCGGAACAGCCGCCAGGCGGGCCGGGCCGAGATCCAGACCAGATAGCGGTAGGTGACCCCGAAGGTGAGGAAGATGGTGGCCACGGTGTACGGGATCAGCGCGGAGTCGAAGTCCCGCAGACCCCGGCTGCCCAGCACGATGCCGACCACCAGCAGCACCGACAGGGCGGTGGCGATCAGCACCGCCCGGGTCCTGACCGTGCGGGCGGCGGCTTCGGCGTCGGTGTGCGGGCCGGACCCGGAACCCGGTCCCGGGTTCGCGTCAGGTTCGACGGCGGCTTCAATGGTCACAAATCGACCATAACCGTTAGATATCGCAGTACTGCGCCGCAGCACCCACAGTTGCGCCGGACGGGTGCGCGCGACCCGTGCCGGTCGACCGGGTGTGGTGCAGCTGGCGCAGGGTCCAGCCGTGCAGTTCGCCCAACTGCCGACTGTCGGCCAGCGGGTTGGCCAGCAGTCGGGTGGCGTGCTCGAAGATGTTCTCGGCGTGCCGGACCGGCAGCCGGGTCCAGCCGGTGATCGGGCACCGGTCACGGGCCGGCACCGCCTGCGGGCCCAGGGCCGCGGTCAGGAACAGCGGGCCGCTCCTGCGGACGCCGATCAGATGCGCCAGCGAGCGGATCGTGGCCGGCTGCCAGGGCAGCCGCCGACGGGTGCGGTCCTTGGCGGAGGGCAGCACGTCCTCCACGTTCAGGGCCAGCACGCCCTCCAGCGGCAGCGCGGTCTCATGGACCAGCCGCCACAGGGTCCGCTCCCGCAGCGGCGCCTCCAGCTGCCACAGCCGGGCGATCTGATGCGGCGACAGCAGTTGCACCGAGGACGGCGACGAGGGCCGCCGTTCGATCCCCTGGGTGGGATCCGCGCTGATCCAGCCCTGGCCGCGCCACCAGCGGATCGCCTTGCGCAGGATCGACAGCTCGCGCTGCACGGTGTCCGAGTCCACCGCGTCCGCCCTGGCGGCGGCGGACTCGGCCAGCCGCCGCGGCAGGCCCGGGTCGTCCAGCACCGCCAGGGCCAGCGGCGGCGGTTCGGCCCCGCGTCGGAACGGTCCCAGCGGGGTGGGCCGACCGGCCAGCAGCCAGGACCAGTTGACCAGGGAGATCCGGTAGATCCGGGCCGAGCTCTCGGAGATCCGGGCGGCCAGCAGGTAGCAGTCCACCGCCGTCAGGTAGTCCGGCGGGCCGGCCGCCGGGAACAGCAGCCGGCCGCGTGGCGGTGGCCGCATCGTCCCGCGCTCAGGTGCGTGCGCGACAGTCACCCGGTCCCACCTCTCTCGGAGTCGGCCTGAGGGGTCGGCTCCCAGAGTGCGGTGCGGCTCGGGGCGGTACAGCCGTGCGACACGGGGCAACCGGGCCGCGTCACCCGCTCGGCTGACCGCCGAGGGGCTCCGGGGTCAGCCGGCGCGCCTGGTCAGGTTGCGCGCCTGGTGAGGTTGCGGAGCTGTACGGCGTGGGCGATCTCGGTGATGCCGAGGACGACCAGCGCGATCCCGGAGACGACCGCGAGGACGGTCAGCGAGCCGAACGGGGAGACGATCAGCACGATCCCGGCCAGGGCCGTCAGCACGCCCAGGAAGGTCTGCCAGCCGCGGGCCGGGAGCCCCTCGGTGGAGACCGCCATCGCGGTCAGCATGACGCCCTGGAGCAGCCAGCCGAAGCCGATCCACAGCGCGAGCAGCAGGATCGACTCGGCCGCGCCGCGGAAGCAGATCAGGCCCAGCAGCAGGCTGAGCGCGCCGCTGACGAAGCCGACGGCGCGCATCGTGCCCGGCACGTGCGAGCCGAAGGCCCCCGCCAGCTGGAACACACCGCTGATCACCAGGTAGATCCGAACAGCACGCCGACGACGGCGAGGGTGGCGTGCGGCCAGACCAGGACGACGATGCCCAGCACGACGGACACCACCCCGGCCGCGATCAGGACCTGCCAGGCGGCGTCGGCCAGGGCGATCAGCCCGGGGCTGCCGAAGCGGGGCACGCCGGGCTGCGGAGCACCGCTGTGCGGATCGCCGGCGTGGGGCCCGGTGGGTCCGGTGGGGTGCGGACCGGTGGTGGAGGTCATGGCGCCTACCTCTCGCAGGATGCACTGACTTGCTCAGTGACATCCTCGTCCGGTTCCCGGTTCTTCGCCTGCTGTCGCGAGGTTCTACTCGTCGGCACTGATCAGCGAGAACTGCGCGCCCTCGGGGTCACGGAGCCGCGCCACCCGTCCGTACGGCGTGCTCTCGACCGGTGCGAGCAGCGTGCCGCCGAGCCTGCGGGCGTGCTCGGCGGCGGTGTCGGCGGTCGCGACCGAGAAGAAGACCCGCCACAGCGGACGCTCCGGCAGCGCGGACGCGGTGGGTTCGGCCGTCCGCATGGCGGCGATCCGGCGTCCCGCGGCGCGCAGCACCACCCGCTCGTTCTCCAGGACACGTCCAGGTCGCTGCGGTCGTGGACGGCCCAGTCCAGCACCGCGCCGTAGAAGAGCGCGGCGGCGAACGCGTCGGTGGAGAGCTCCATCCAGGACGGGGCGCCGAGCATCCGCAGCGCCCGGGCCGGGCCCGGCACCCCCTGCCACAGCCCGAAGACCGCGTTGTTCGGGTCGACCGCGACCGCGGGCCCGGCCCGAGGTGAAGTCGAGCGGGCCGATCCCCACCGTGCCGAGGTGCTCCCGGGTCCGCTGGACCGCCCGCTCGATGTGTCCTCGACGCCGAAGAACACGGTCCAGGTCGGCGCGCGCCGCGCCAGCCGGGCGGGACGGAGCCCACCCCGGCGGTCCAGGCCCCCTGCACCATGGCGTAGGAGTAGTGGCCCCAGTCCTCGTCCACGGAGTCGAACTGCCAGCCGAGCAGTTCGCCGTAGAAGCGCTGCGACGCCTCGGGGTCGGTGGACAGCAGGCCGACCCAGCTGGGGGCACCGGGAACACACGGCACCCTGGACCCGCCGGTTTCTGGAAGCACCCGTCGCCCCTCTCCTGCCTCGTCCTGTGAGTCAGCGCCTCTGTCTGAGTCAGAGTCTGGTGTCCCTGGTCGCAGGACGCGACAGCAGCACCGCCATGCGCTCTGCTGGAGCCATGGAATCAACTACCACGTGCCTGGTCACCGGTGGCACGGGCTACATCGGCGGGCGGCTGGTCCCGGTGCTGCTCGCGACCGGGAACAGCGTGCGCTGCCTGGTCCGCGACCGGCGCCGGCTCCGGGACCAGCCCTGGCACCAGCAGGTCGAGGTGGCCGAGGGCGATGTGACCAGGGCGGAGACCCTTCCCGCCGCCTTCGAGGGGGTGGATGTCGCCTACTACCTGGTGCACGCGCTGGGGACGGGCTCGACCTTCGAACGCACCGACGCCAGGGCGGCCGAACTCTTCGGCAAGGCGGCCGCCGCGGCCGGGGTACGGCGGATCGTGTACCTCGGCGGGCTGGTCCCGCAGGGCGTACCGGCGGAGGAGCTGTCGCCGCACCTGCGCTCGCGGGCCGAGGTCGGGCGGATCCTGCGGGCCTCGGGCGTGCCGACGGCGGAGCTGCGCGCGGCCGTGGTCATCGGTTCGGGGTCGGCGTCCTTCGAGATGCTGCGCTACCTCACCGAACGACTGCCGGTCATGGTCACACCCAGTTGGGTGAACACCAGGATCCAGCCCATCGCCGTCCGCGACGTGCTGCGCTACCTGGCCGGCGCCGCGGAACTGCCCGAGGACGTCAACCGCTCGTTCGACATCGGCGGCCCGGACATCCTGACCTACCGCGAGATGATGCTGCGCTACGCCGCGGTGGCCGGTCTTGCGCACCGGCTGATCGTCCCGGTCCCGGTGCTGACGCCGACCCTCTCCAGCCACTGGGTCGGCCTGGTCACCCCGGTCCCCCGGGCGATCGCCCGGCCGCTGGTGGAGTCGCTGCGGCAGGAGGTGGTCTGCTCCGAGCACGACATCGCGGCCTATGTGCCCGATCCCGAGGGCGGACTGCTGGGGTTCGAGCAGGCCGCCGGGCTCGCCCTGAAGCGGATCAGGGAGGCCGAGGTGGAGACCCGCTGGTCCTCCGCCTCACTGCCGGGCGCGCCCAGCGACTCGCTGCCGAGCGACCCGGACTGGGCCGGCGGCAGCCTCTACCAGGACGACCGCACGCTGACCGTGGACGTGGACCCGGCCGCGCTGTGGCGCGTGGTCGAGGGCATCGGCGGCGAGCACGGCTGGTACTCCTTCCCGCTGGCCTGGGCGGTCCGCGGCTGGCTGGACCGGCTGGCCGGCGGGGTCGGCCTGCGCCGCGGCCGGCGCGACCGGGACCGGCTGCGGGTCGGCGACTCGCTGGACTTCTGGCGGGTCGAGGAGCTCACCCCCGGGCGGCTGCTGCGGCTGCGCGCGGAGATGCGGCTGCCGGGGCTGGCGTGGCTGGAACTCAGCGTCGAGCAGGACCAGGAGGGGCGGACCCGTTACCGGCAGCGCGCCCTGTTCCACCCCCGCGGCCTGGCCGGCCACCTCTACTGGTGGTCCGTCGCCCCCTTCCACGCCGTCGTCTTCGGCGGCATGGCCCGCAACATCACCAACCAGGCCCGCGCCGAGGCCTAGCGGAACTGTGCCGAGGCGTCGCCGAACTGGAAGGTCTGCCCGCCAAGTCATTGACAGGTATAGACCAGGGCGGGTTGAGTCATGTCATGTCCCCGACCGGGCCGTCCCTCGTGGCGGACCCGAGGGGGACAGACCTGTCCTCAACCACGTGCGGCCCCACCCGCACGAAGGAGTGACCGCATGTCGCGACAACGCATACTGGCGTTCCTCTCGGCCCTCGCCCTGCTCACCGGCCTGGCGTTCGTCCTGCCGACGGCCTCGGCCTCGACCGTGGGCTGCGCGGCGGCCTGGAGCTCGACCGCCGTCTACACCAACGGCGGTGTCAGCTCGTACAACAGCCACAACTGGATGGCCAAGTGGTGGACCCAGAACGACACCCCCGGCGGTTCGGTGGGGTGTGGACGGACGAGGGCGCCTGCGGCGGCGGCACCACCACGCCGCCGACCACACCGCCCGCCGGCGGCAGCTGCTCCTACCCGGCCTGGGCGGCCGGCACCTCGTACGCCACGGGCGCGATCGTCCAGTACAGCAACGGCCTGTACTACGTGGCGACGCATGACAACCCGGGCTACGACCCGACCATCAGCACCTGGTACTGGTCGCCCTACAGCTGCTCCGGCGGCGGCACCACGACGCCTCCGAGCACCGGCGGATTCCCGGTCAGCGAGGCTCAGTTCAACCAGATGTTCCCGAGCCGGAACTCCTTCTACAGCTACAGCGGCCTGGTCGCCGCGCTCAGCGCCTACCCGGCCTTCGCCGCCACCGGCAGCAGCACCGTCCGGGCCCAGGAGGCCGCCGCGTTCCTGGCCAACGTCAGCCATGAGACCGGCGGACTGGTCTACATCACCGAGATCGACCAGTCGGGAAACTACTGCGCGAGTGAGCCGTACGGCTGCCCGGCCGGGACGTACGCCTACTACGGGCGCGGTCCGATGCAGCTGAGCTGGAACTTCAACTACAAGGCCGCCGGCGACGCGCTCGGCATCGACCTGCTGGACAACCCCAACCTGGTCCAGACCGACGCCTCGGTCGCCTGGAAGACCGGGCTCTGGTACTGGGACACCCAGAACGGCCCCGGCACGATGACCGCGCACAACGCCATGGTCAACGGCTACGGCTTCGGCGAGACCATCCGCAGCATCAACGGCGGCCTGGAGTGCAACGGCAACAACACCGCCGAGATGCAGGACCGGGTCAGCAAGTACCAGAGCTACGCGGCGATCCTCGGGGTCACCCCCGGCGGCAACCTGACCTGCTGAACACCATTGGCACCAGGCTGCACTGACCAGGCGTCATGAGACGGCCCCGCTCCCCGCACCCGGGGGGCGGGGGCCGTCCGCTCCTCCGGTCCGTCCGAACGCCACTGCTGGCAGGCGAGTTGGACGGCCAGGGCGGCCGTCCCCAGCACGGCCACCAGCAGGCCGTGCAGATGGTCCGCGTCCGCGTGGAACCAGAGCAGCGCGCCCACCAGCACCGGCAGCGTCGCCAGATCGACGGCGAACAGCGGCGGTCGGACCCTGGGCGGCATCGGGCGGCGGCCGACCCGGAGCATGAGCAGCACGACCAGCAGCGGCGCGGCCGAGGCCCCGATCCCCCAGAGCCGGTCGCGGGTGCTGTAGCCGTAGACGTAGGCCGTCTTCCCGCCGGCGCCCACCTGGACCAGCTTGCCGCCCCACAGCGTCGCGGTGGCCGGCTGGCCGGTCGTCAGCCCGAGGAAGAAGTAGTCCGTCCCCGAGAGCACCGCCCTGCGGGGCCCGCCGGGCAGCCCGGTCAGCGTCACGCCATGGGTGTAGCCGAGGAAGTAGCGCCTGCTGTAGGCGTTTCCGGTGATCGGTTTGTCGATCAGGGAGGTCACCTTGACCGGCAGGCTGCGCAGGCAGGGCGCCGAGGCCGGGGCGCCCGCCGCACACGGTGCCGCGTCCTCAGGACCGAGCGCCAGCAGCACCGCGCCCCAGTAGCCGACCAGTACGACCGCCAGCAGTGCCAGCACCAGGCTGGACCGCCGCATCCCCTGACGCTTCGTCATCGTCATCGCCCCTGCTCCAGGATCGCGCGCGGGGCCAACTTCCGCCACCAGCAGGGCTGCTGACTCTCCGGTCAATCGCACTCGGCATCATGTCGAGATTTTGCAAACATCGGTAGACATCTTGTGGTCATCTGTCAGAAATGATTAGGTGAGGCCCCCCACCCCAGAGGAGCCGTACGTGTTCCACTTCCCCCTTCGCGCCCAGCGGCGTGCATCCGACCGGACCGTCCCCCGAAGGGCTCGGCGGCTGGCGGCGGGTGTCACGGCCGGCGTCCTGCTGGCCGCCGCACCGCTGCTGGCGCTGCCGGCCACAGGGGCCGCCGCGGCGACCGCCCCCGGGGCCGCCGTGCCGTTCACCGAGTACCTGGCCGCGAACGCCACCACCAACGGCAACGTACTGGCTCCCGACTACACCTACGGCACCCTGGCCTCGGAGGCGACCGGCCGTCAGGCGGTGCAACTGGTGGGCCAGGGCAAGTATGTGTCGTTCACGCTCACCGCCCCGGCGAACGCGGTGGACTTCCACTACGCGCTGCCCGACTCGCTGGACGGCGCCGGGCTGACCGCGCCGCTGAGCGTCTACGTCAACGGCGCCAAGTCCCAGGACATCCAACTGGCCTCCAAGGACAGCTGGCTGTACGGGGCGTACACCTTCACCAGCAACCCGGCCGACGTCGGCGATCCGCAGAGCGCGGTGCCGCACGACTTCTACAACGACGTGCGGACCATGTTCCCCTCGGTGCTCCCGGCCGGCACCGTGGTCAAGCTGCAGATCGACGCCGGTGACACCGCGCCCTGGTACGCCATCAACACCGCCGACTTCGAGAACGTGCCGGCCCCGCTGCCCAAGCCGGCCGGCTACCTCGACGTCACCCAGGCGCCCTACAACATCGACAGCACCGGCGTCGCCGACGCCACCACCAAGCTGCAGCAGGCGATCAACGACGCCTCCGCCGCGGGCACCGGGGTGTACCTGCCGCAGGGCCTGTACGACATCACCGCGCCGATCGGCCTGAACAAGGTCGGGGTCGCCGGAGCCGGCGAGTGGTACACCGAACTGACCGGCCACAACGTGGAGTTCCAGGGGAACGTCGGACAGACCACCGGGGTCACCGTGCACGACCTGTCGATCTTCGGCAACGTCAACACCCGTGACGACAGCGACGGTTCGGTCAACGGCTTCAACGGCGGCTTCAACAACACCACCATCTCCAATGTCTGGATCCAGAACGCCAAGGTCGGCGCCTGGATCGTCGGCGCGACCACCAATCTGAAGCTGCAGAACATGCGGATCCAGGACACCCTCGCCGACGGCATCAACTTCGACGGCGGGGTCACCAACTCCTCGGTCAGCAACAGTTTCCTGCGCAACACCCAGGACGACGGCCTGGCCCTGTGGTCCTCGACCAACGACAGCGGCGACGTCTTCGACCACAACACGGTCGACTCGCCCGGACTCGCCAACAACATCGCCTTCTACGGCGGTTCGGACAACAGTGCCACCAACAACCTGCTCCAGGACACCGTGACCCGCGGCGGCGGCATCCACGTCGGCAACCGCTTCGGCGCGGCCGCCCTCGCCGGGACCACCACCATCAGCGGCAACAAGCTGGTGCGCACCGGCCAGTTCGACCCCGGCTGGGACTACGGGGTCGGCGCGATGTGGTTCTTCGCCCTGGACTCGGCGATGACCGGGACCATCAATGTCACCGGCAACGAGATCGACGACAGCCCGTACGAGGCGTTCCAGTTCGAGGGCACGCTGGAGGGCGGCAAGCCGATCAGCGGGATCAATATCAGCAATGACACCGTCAACAACGTCGGCACCTATGTCTTCCAGGACCAGACCTCGGGTTCGGCCAGCGTCTCCGGCGTGACCGCCACCGGCGTCGGGGTCGGCGGGGTGGAGGACTGCGGCTCCGGCTTCGCCCTCAACACCGGCTCCGGCAACAGCGGCTGGTCGACCGCGGCCACCTGCGGCTTCCCCGCCAACGCTCCGGTCACCTCCTTCCCGAGCACGGTGACCTTCCAGAACGCCACGGTCGGCCACACCACCCCGGTGCAGAAGGTCACCGTCTACAACGCCGGACGCTCGGCCGCCGCCCTCGGCGGGATCTCCGCCACCGGCGGGTTCACGGTCACCCCGGACGCCGCCAAGCCCTGCGGCAGCAGCCTGGCGGCCGCCAATGACACCGACCCCGGCATGTGGTGCCAGGTCGACGTCGCGTACACCGCGCCCGCCTCGGGCATCACCACCGGCACCCTGACCATCCCCAACAGCCAGTCCGGCGGCGCCCGCACGGTGCAGCTGATCGGGACCGACGGCGGCACCACGGTGAACACCCCGGTCTCGGCCAGCCCCGGCTCGCTCGCCTTCGGCAGCATCGCCGTGGGCAGCACCACCGCGGCGAAGACCGTCACCGTCAGCAACCCGGGCCCGGGTTCGGCCACCCTCAACTCGATCACCGCCACCGGCCCCTTCGCCCAGACCAACACCTGCGGCGGCACGCTCGCCGCCGGCGCCTCCTGCACCGTCAGCGTCACCTTCACCCCGACCACCGGCGGGGCCCAGACCGGCACCCTGGCCGTCGCCAACTCCACCACCGCGACCCCGGTCGGCACCGCGCTCAGCGGCACCGGGGTCTCCTCCACCACCAACCTCGCGGCGGCCGCCACCCTCACCGCGAGCAGCAGCACCGGCGGCTTCCCCGCCTCCAACACCAATGACGGCAACACCAGCAGCTACTGGGAGAGCAACAGCAGCGCCTTCCCGCAGTGGCTGCAGGCCGACCTCGGCTCGGCCCAGCAGGTGGGCTCGCTCACCCTGGACCTGCCGCCGGCCACGGCCTGGGCCAGCCGCACCCAGACCCTCTCGGTCCTGGGCTCCACCGACGGCAGCACCTGGACCACGCTCAAGGCCTCGGCCGGCTACACCTTCGACCCGGCCACCGGGAACACCGTCAGCATCAGCCTGCCGACCAGCAGCGTCCGCTATCTGCGGCTGAATGTCACCGGCAACACCGGCTGGCCCGCCGCGCAGTTCTCCGAGCTGCAGATCTTCCCGGGCGGCGGCGGTACCGGCACCGGCGGCGGCAGTACCGCGCCCGCGCTGGCGGCGGCTCCGGCCAGCCTGACCTTCACCGGTCAGACCGTCGGCAGCAGCAGCGCGGCGCAGACCACCACCGTCAGCAACCACGGCACGGCGGCGGCCACCCTCGGCGCCGTCACCGCCACCGGTGACTACAGCGACAGCACCACCTGCGGCAGCACCCTGGCCGTCGGCGCCTCCTGCACCGTCAGCGTGACCTTCAAGCCCACCGCCACCGGGACCCGCGGCGGCAACGTCTCGGTCAGCTCCAACGACCCGGCCGGACCGCTCACCGTGGCGCTCAGCGGCACCGGCAACGCGGCCGGCGGGGCGGCGGCGGCAACCTGGCGCTGACCGCCACCATGACCGCCAGCGGCACCACCCAGGGCTACGCCCCCGGCAACACCAATGACGGCAACACCAGCAGCTACTGGGAGAGCACCGACAACGCCTTCCCGCAGTGGCTGCAGGCGGACCTGGGGAGCGCCAAGAGCGTCAGCACGGTCACCCTGGACCTGCCGCCGGCCACGGCCTGGGCCAGCCGCACCCAGACCCTCTCGGTGCAGGGCTCCACCGACGGCAGCAGCTGGACCACGCTCAAGGCCTCGGCCGGCTACACCTTCGACCCGGCCACCGGCAACACGGTCACCATCACCGTCCCGACCAGCACCGTCCGCTATCTGCGGCTCAATGTCACGGCCAACACCGGCTGGCCCGCCGCCCAGCTCTCGGAGGTGCAGATCTTCTCCTGACCCGGCCCTCCCCGGTGGGCGGCCGGCCTTGCTTCCAGGCGTTCCCCGGCTCGAAAATACAATCTAGATGTATATAGCAACTTATGTGTATGGTGCTAGCGGCTCGGGGAGTCGTAGGTAAGTGGTAAGAGGATCGATTGTGAGGCTGGTTCCCATGGATCAGGCAGCAGGACGGCTCGGCACACTGCTGGCGGAGGCACTGGGCGGTCCGTTGCCGCTGCGGTTGCGCGCCTGGGACGGCAGCGAGGTCGGCCCCAAGGACGCCCCCGCACTGGTCGTCCGCAGTCGCCGGGCCCTGCACCGGCTGCTGTGGAAGCCCGGCGAACTCGGACTGGCCCGGGCCTGGGTCGCCGGGGAGATCACCATCGAGGGCGACCTCTACGAGGCGCTGCGGCGGCTGGCGCCGCTGGTGTGGCAGCACGACGACAGCGAAGCCGCGGCCGAGAGCCGCGCCCGCCGGCTGCTGCCCGATCCCCGGCTGCTGCGACTGGCCGGACAGGTGCTCGCCCTGGCCGGCCCGGCACTGCCCCCGCCGCCGCCGCGGGAGGAGAACCGGCCCCGCCGCGGCCTGAAGCACAGCCTGCGCCGCGACCGGGCCGCGATCAGCCACCACTACGACGTCGGCAACGACTTCTACCGGCTGATCCTCGGCCCCTCGTTTGTCTACTCCTGCGCCTACTTCGACAGCCAGGACACCGCGCTGGAGGACGCCCAGGCCGCCAAACTCGACCTGGTCTGCCGCAAGCTCGCGCTCCGCCCCGGTCAGCGGCTGCTCGACGTCGGCTGCGGCTGGGGCTCGATGGTGCTGCACGCGGCCGAGCACTACGGCGTGCACGCGGTGGGCGTCACCATCTCCGTCGAGCAGGCCGAACTCGCGCGCAAGCGCGTGGTGGAGGCCGGTCTTGCGGACCGGATCGAGATCAGGGTGCAGGACTACCGCCAGATCGACGACGGCCCGTTCGACGCGATCTCCTCGATCGGGATGGCCGAACACGTCGGCGCGGTGGCGTACCAGACGTACGCGGAGCAGCTGTACGGACTGCTGCGGCCCGGTGGCCGACTGCTCAACCACCAGATCGCCCGGCCCCCGCGGGCCGACGAATCGACCTACGCGGTGGATGAGTTCATCGACCGCTATGTGTTTCCCGACGGGGAGCTCGCTCCGGTCGGCAGCACGGTCTCCGCGTTGGAGAAAGCCGGTTTCGAGGTGCGCGACCTGGAGTCCATCCGGGAGCACTACGCACTCACCCTGCGGGCCTGGGTGACCAACCTGGAACGCAACTGGGAAAGGGCGGTGCACCTGGTCCCACCAGGGCGGGCCCGGGTGTGGCGGCTCTACATGGCGGCGTCGGCGGTGGCCTTCGAACAGAATGGAATCGGCGTCAACCAGATCCTCGCGGTGCGTACCCGCGTGGGCGGCGAAGCCGGTATGCCGCTGGTTCGAGGGCCCTGGAACGGATGAGAAATGCATGACATCGGGCGGCCCGTTGCGAACCCCGGTCGAGTGATATCCGGCAACTGGTAACGCAACTGGTCGCAGTTGTGCCTACCATCACGGGAACGTATTGGTTCGGATGATGGGTAAGGCGCTCATGGCAGAAGCAGCAAGCAACAAGCTCGAGTCGGTACTTGCGGGTATTCGCGACTACCTCAGCGGGCAGTTGAACGACCTCGACAACGAACTCACAGCGGCCGGACAGTCCGTTGCGGAGCTGAACCAGGAGCTGACGGCGCGACAGGCGTCCGTCGAAAACCTGGTGGCCAGCCGCGACCTGCTGGTCGCCAAGCTGGGCGAACTCAACAGCGCGGCAACAGTTTCGGCGGCGGCGGTTTCGGCGGCGCCGAAGGCGGTGGAAGCAACCGAGGTGGTCGAGGCCACCGAGGTCGTCGTGGTCGTGGAGGCGGCCGAGGCCGCGCCCGCGGCCGTGTCGGCGCCGCTGACCAGGGAGGCACTGAACCCGAGCCAGCTCGCGGTCCTCGGCTTCCTGGAGACCACGCCGGGTGTGCACAAGGTCGCCGAGATCTCCGCCGACGTGAACGGCGCGGACGCGAGCAGCGCCGCGGTCCAGGCGATCCGCCGGGCCCTGTCCGTGCTCACCAAGGCCGGTCTCGCCGCCAAGTCCGCGCAGGCGGGCACCGCGTTCTACTCCGCCACCGCGGAGGCTCCGGCGAAGAAGCCCCGCAAGGCCGCCGCCAAGAAGGCGCCGGTGGCCAAGAAGGCGCTGGTCGCCAAGAAGGCAGCGGTCGTGGAGGCACCGGTGGTCGAGGTGGTCGTCGCCGAGGCTCCGGTCGTCGAGGCCCCCGTCGCGGAGGCCGTGGTCACCAAGGCAGCGGCCAAGAAGGCGGCGCCGAAGAAGGCCGCCGCCAAGAAGGCGACCCCGAAGAAGGCGGCGAAGAAGGCCCCCGCCGCCAAGAAGCCCACCGTCCCCGCCGCGCGGACCGCGCCGAAGGCCGAGTCGGTCACCCCGGCGAAGCCGGTGCGTGCGGACCGGGCGAAGATCGTGGCGACGCTGCAGGCGCTGCAGGAGCCGCAGTCCGCGGGCGAGGTGTCCCGGGCCGTCATGGGCGACGAGTGGAAGTCCTCGGACGCGACGAACTTCCGCAACGTGCTGAAGAGCATGGTCAAGGAAGGCGCCGTCGCCGAGCAGACCGGGGACGACAAGCGCGCCCGCTACACCGCCGCGGTCAACGTCTGACCAGCTGCCGCCGCTCCCCCGCCGTCACCGAGCAGTCCGACGGCGGGGGCGGATCAGCGGGTTTCCTTCATTGCGGCACGGCGATGACGCGGTTCGCCCGGTGCGCGGTGGCGGCGATCAGCCGTGCGTTGGGCTCGTCGTTGCCGGCCACCCAGGCTTCCGCCTCGGCCGCGGAACGCCCGTGGGCCCGGTGCCGCCGAAGCAACCGTTCCAGCCGGACCGGCTCCTCCGGGCGGAGGTACCACACCTCGTCGAGCAGCGGCGCGGTCTCCGCCCAGCGGCCCTGGTCCAGCAGCAGGTAGTTGCCCTCGACCACGACCAGTCGCACACTGCCCGGAATCGCGAGGGCCCCGGCGACCGGCTCCTCCAGTTCGCGCCGGAACTCCGGTGCGTACACCACCTCGTCGGCGTCGGCTCCGGCGTCCGTGCCGGTATCGGTGTCGGCGCGCAACCGCCGCAGCAGCGCCTGGAATCCGCCGACGTCGAAACTGGGCGGCGAGCCCTTGCGGTCGGCCAGTCCCAGCTGCCGGAGCACCTGGTTGGCCAGATGGAAGCCGTCCATCGGGACGCAGGCCGCCAGCGGCCCCAGCGCCGCGCAGAGTTCGGCGGCCAGGGCGCTCTTTCCCGCCCCCGGCGGGCCGGTCAGCCCCAGCAGGCGCCGTCCGCCGGGCCGCAGCAGCGCCCGTGCCGACTCGGCCAGGTCCGGCACCGACCACGGCAGCACCGGGATCTCGTCTGCATCGCTCATAGGGCACTGTACTGCGGGTGGCGGGGCCGCTGCCCCGCCGCCCGCGGCGGTGCGTCAGCCGGTGAAGCCGGCGAACAGCTTGGAGAACTGGTAGGGCGTCTGGGTGATGTTGGTGCAGCTGGACAGCCCGCCCTGGCAGGCGTGCGCGTCCCGGGTGACCTCCCAGAACGCCAGCTCGCCCAGGTGGTTCTGCTGGGCGAAGGTGATCAGCTGCGAGGCGTCGGCCAGTCCGAACACCTCACTGGTGTTGTCGTTCACCCCGAGCATCGGGGTGACCCCGACCATCCGCCAGGCCTGGGCCGCGGTCAGGCTGGTCCAGACCTGCTTGATCTGGGCCTGGGTGGACTGCGCCGACTGGATCGCGTACGCGCCCATCTTCCCGGCCGGGTTGGGGGCGGTGGAGTCGCCGAAGTCCATGGCCATGACGTTGACCGCGTCCACCGTCACACCCGCGTTCTTGGCGGACTGCAGCACGTAGACGCCGTCCGCGGTCAGCCCGGTGGGCAGCACCGGCAGGGTCAGCGTCACCTTGAGGTCCCGGCCCTTGGCCCGCTGCGCGGCCTGGACCGCGGCGATGGCGGCGGACCGGCGGTCGACCGAGGTGTGGTCGACCACGGCCGCGCCCTCGATGTCGAAGTCGATCCGGTCCAGCCCGTAGACGTCGACCACCTTCTGGTACTGCGCGGTGAGACTGGCCACGGTGGTGCAGGACTGCGCCAGTTCGGTGCCGTTGGCGCCGCCGAAGGAGGGCCGGACGTCACCGCCGGCCGCCCTGATCGCGTCGAAATCCGCCTTGTCCCAGCCGCTGGCGGGGTCGTAGGCGCCGAACCAGCTCGCGGTGCAGGGAGTGCTGCCGTTGATGATGAACGCCAGCGAGAACTGCTTCAGACCGGTCGCCGCCGCGATCGCCGGCAGGCTGGGCGTGGGGTAGGAGCCGAGGTCCACGTACGGGGCCGCGGCGCCGGGGGCGGTGCCGCTGCCCGCGGTGGCGGTCAGCGTGGCGGAGTGCGCCGACTCGTTGCCCGCCGCGTCGAAGGCCGCGACGCTGACGGTGTGGCTGCTGCCGGCCAGCAGCCCGGTGAGGTTGGCGGCGGCCGAGGTGACCGTCGCCACGACCGAGCTGCCCTCGTACACGTGGTAGCCGGTGACCGCGACATTGTCGGTGGACGCGTGCCAGGACAGCGCGACGCTGCCGGGCCCGGTCCCGGTGACCGCCAGGCCGGTCGGGACCGAGGGCGCGACCAGGTCGGGCGGGAGGCCCTGGCACGGCGCGTTGTTGATCAGGCAGTTGGCGGGCGGGGTCTGGGTGGCGCCGGTGGAGAAGTCCATCCCGACCACGTCGGCGGTGGCCCCCGGGGCCAGCGGGGCCGCCCAGCTCGGCGCGGTCACGGTGTAGTGGGTGCCGGAGTGGGTGAGCGTGCCGTTCCAGGCGCTGGTGACGGCTTCGCCGGTGGGGAGGTCGAAGCCGAGGGACCAGGTGCTGACGGGCGCATTGCTGTTGTTGGTGATCGTGTAGGTGCCCTCGAAGCCGCTCTGCCAGCTCGAGGTGACCGCGAAGTTCGCGATCAGCCCGGTGAGCCCGTTGGCGGCATGGGCGGTGGCGGGGAGCAGCAGCGGGGCGGCGAGCAGGGCCGCGGCGGCGGTGAAGGGCAAGGTGACGCGCCTCATGGGCGTGTCCTCCCGGGCGTGGGGCAGCACAGAGCTCGTGCTGCTGAAGGAGTGTGTGGGGGTTCTCCATGCATGGAACTGCCGCGGCACCCCTACGGTGGTCCAGACCAATGCCCGCCGTCAAGAGTGCTGCAGGCCATGGCGGACAAGGTCCGGAACCCGCCGTCACTGCCCCGGATCGGGTGATTTGTGCCGCACAAGACACCCAAACGGTCGCCCGGGGGTGCCGGGGAGTGTCAGGATGGTCTTATGACGATCAAGGTCTACTTCGACATCACCATCAACGACGAGCCCGCCGGGCGGATCACCTTCAACCTGTTCGAGGACGTGGTTCCCAAGACGGCGGAGAACTTCCGCGCCCTGGCGACCGGCGAGCAGGGGTTCGGCTTCAAGGGCTCCTCCTTCCACCGCGTCATCCCCGGCTTCATGCTGCAGGGCGGCGACTTCACGGCCGGCAACGGCACCGGCGGCAAGAGCATCTACGGAAACAAGTTCCCCGACGAGAACTTCAAGCTCACCCACAGCAAGCCGGGCCTGCTGTCGATGGCCAACGCCGGCCCCAACACCAACGGCTCGCAGTTCTTCATCACCACCGTGGTGACCGACTGGCTCGACGGCAAGCACGTCGTCTTCGGCGAGGTCGCCGACAAGGAGAGCCTGGACCTGGTCAGCAAGATCGAGGGCTACGGCACCTCCAACGGCAAGACCAAGGCCAAGATCACCATCTCCGACTCCGGAGTCATCTGACGCCAGCCGTATCCGACCCACCCGAGGTGGCCCCGCTCGTTCGAGCGGGGCCATCTTGACGTTCTCAGACAGGAGCACAGCCGGATGAGCGGTCTCGACTGGATGTTCGGGCAGGACCTTCCGCTGCTGAGCCTCACCTTCGCGCGCGATCTCACCCCCGGGCAGCTGCTGGAGCGGATGGGCGCGGACCCGGCCACCCTCGCCGAGCGCGACCGGCGTGCCTACGACCAGGAGTTCGGCGACCTCGTCTACGACGACGACGGCTATGTGGTGCTCGCCGGACGGTACGGGAGCTGGGCCTGGGCCTGGGAGGAGGCCAGCTGGCGGTGCGTCGAGGACGACCGGCTCGTCTGCGCGGTCTCCGAGCAGACCTCGGCGGTCGTGCTGCACACCAATGAGAAGCCGATGGTGGACTTCCGCTACGCCGAGAACGGGCGGCTGGTGACCGGCATCAACACCATGCTGAGCCTCACCCCCGGCGACCGTACCGGTAGCCACATCCATCGGTTCGACCCCGAACTGCGGGCCCTGGGCGCCGACCCGGACCAGGGCGAGGCCGGACCGCTGGGCGAACGCGAGCTGTTCTTCCGCCTGCTGGAGGGGCTCGGCATCGGCCTTCCGCACGCCGACCTGATGACCAACCCGGCCTACAGCGCCCGGCTCCGCCCTCCACGCACCGCTTAGCCGTCTTCTCCTCCGTGGCGGGCGGCCCGACGCCGGCGCAGGGCCAACAGGGCGGTGACCAGGGCGCGGGCGGCCCGGCCCGGCTTCGGGGCCTGGACGGCGGCGCGCAGCGGGGGTCGAGCAGGGTGGTGGCCGCGGCGATCGCGAGTCCGCGGAGCGGGCGGCGCAGGGGTTCCGGGAGCCGGCGGGCGGCGAGGGCGCGGGTGCTGGTCCACAGCAGCGCGGCGTCCGCGGTGGGGGCGAAGTGCGCCTGCTCGAAGGCCCGGGACCAGCGGGACCAGTCGTCGACGTCCCCCGGCGGGGGCACGATCCCGAGGGCCGTGGCCAGCGCGCCGTAGAAGCCGATCAGATCGGCCCGGTCCTGGGCGCTGAGCGGCCGGGCGCCGCGGCTGTCGATGAACCGGACCGGCTCCAGCGCGAAGACCGTGAGGACGTAGCGCATCAGCTCCTGGTCCAGGCCGCGGTGGACCCGGCGCAGGTGCTCGATCACCGGGGCGCCGGCCGGGTCGTCCAGGCCGTCCTCCAGGAGCTGGAACAGGATCAGCCCGGTGGCCTCGGCCCGCGCGTCCGGATCGGTGACCATCCCGCCCGCGGCGACCAGGGTGGAGGCGATGGCGGGCACCGCGAAGGTGCGCCACAGCCCCAGCGTCAGCCCGATCCGCAGGTCGTCGCGGTGCGTGGTCAGCGCCATCCGGCGGACCCGCTCGGCGGCGTTCGGGCCGGGGGCCGCGGCCGGTCCCTGCGGGTCCAGCTCCGCCGCCGGACCGAAGAAGGCCAGCGCGACCCGGGCCAGGTCGTGCTGGTCCGAGGTGACGTCCCCACCGGCGTCGCGGCCACCGTACGAGGGCTGCGCCGGCAGCGGGACGGGCCGGTGGCCGAGCCGGTAGCGGGCCAGTCCCGAGCGCAGGCTGACCGCGTCCACCAGCGCCCGCCGCTCCTGCTCGACGACAGCCGCTCCCGCCGACCCGACTGCTCCGCCCGATTCCCCTGCTCCGGCTGCCCCGACTGCCCCCGCCAGGGCGAGCACCCGGTCGGCGACATCGGCAGCCGCGTACTGGGTCAGCAGCACCTGGGCGTCCCTGGACTCCATCACCTGGCGCTGCCACTCACGGTGCCGCCAGCCCTGCGGCAGCAGCCCCTCCCACCACAGCCGGGGCATCCGGGTGTGCGGCAGGGCCCGGGTCAGCACCCGCTGCAGCGGGGCGACTTGACGATATCGGCGCCACAGCACCAGCCGCGGGCCCACCACCGTGGCGGAGAAGCCGGCCGCGATCAGCACCGCGCCGACCGAGGCGAACTCCGGGGCCACGACGGTCGACAGCACGTCGGCGTGGCGGCCGGCCAGCCGCAGCAGGATCGCGGTGAGTTTGGCGGCCCCGTAGCCCAGGGCGATCCAGGAGCCCGCGCCGATCAGCCGCAATCCCCTGGCGTGCCAGTACCGGGCGGCCACCGCCGGTTCGACGGCCAGCGTCCGGCACAGCAGCGCCAACCGCACCAGGATGGCCACGAAAGCGAGTTGATAGACCATCAGGAACACCGCCACGGCCGGAACGGCGGCGTGGACGGTGTCGAAGGTGGTCGGTGTCTCCCGAGCCCGCAACCGCGCTGCGCCGGACCAGAACAGGGCGCCCATCAGCGCCAGCGTGACTGCGGAGAGCGCCAGTTGGGCGCGCAGCCGACGCAGCGCCAGCCAGCCGACCCGGCCGTCGCGGCGCTGGGCCTGATGCGTCGGCCACAGCACCAGCAGCACCTGCGCGCTGGCCCCGCAGGCCGTGATCAGCGCGTACACCAGCAGGGTGGCCAGATTGGGCACGCCGACCGCGTGGTCGAGCGAGCGGTAGACCACCGGCGTCGCGACCAGGAACGCCGACCCGCTGAAGGCGGGACAGGCCGCCATCGCCGCCAGCGCGGGATCCCAGCCCACCCGCCGCAGCGCGTTCAGCTTGTGCCCGACCACCCCGTACGAGAGCGCCCCCACCAGCGGGTACCCGACGTCCAGACAGGTCTCCCAGAAGGCGCTCACGAGGCGCCGCCGGGGCGTCGGTGCTCCAGTGAGGGGGCGAGCCGGTCCACGGCCTGCGAGGAGCCGGCCACGGCCAGCAGCGGCAGCCGCGCGGTGACCTGGACCGCGAACTCCTCGGCCTCCAACTCGGCCCGCTTGTGGTAGCCGTGGTGCCGGGCGTGCACGCCGGCGCCGAAGTGCTGCGCCATCTGCGCCGGGTCGGTCACCTGGGCCAGCAGCCGCGCCGCCTCCACCATCGCCTCCGGGGAGGACTCGTGCCGGCAGGCCAGGTGGCCGAGTTCATGCAGCACGATGCCGGTCTGGTGCCAGACCGTGGTGTGCTGCTGGTAGAGGATCAGGCCGTGCGTCCCGGTGTCCAGGGTGAGCCCGGAGACCCGCGGGCCCAGCGGGGCGGCCCTGGCCGTCAGCGTGCGGCCGGTGGCCCGGGCGATGTGCTGGACCAGGCCGTCCAGGTCGCAGTCGGCGGGGATCTCCAGCCCTTCGACCAGTCGGGCGCAGGCGCGGCGCAGGGCGTTCATGGTCCGACCCTCCGCACCCGGCGCGCGCCAGCGATGGACGGCCACGGCCACCGGTCGGACCGGGGAAGGCAGGATCTCATCCGGGCTCAATCCTCGGCCTCGTGGTCGCCGGGCAGTCCGGCCTGGCCGCGCATCTGCCCGAGCAGGCCCAGCACCAGGTTCTGCATCTCGCTCGGCAGGCCGAAACTGCGCAGCGCGATCGACTTCACACCCTCGTCGCGCAGGGCCAGCGCGAGCAACTGGACCTCGTTCTCCACCTGCCGGGCCGCGGCCGGATCCAGCTCGCCCAGCAGCCAGCCGACCGGGATGCCGAAGAACAGGGCGACCGCCCGCTTGGTCTCGTCGCTCGGCGCGGTGCGCTGCCCCTTGCGCAGTTGCGAGAGGTACTGCTCAGTGAGCGACACACTGCCGTACTTCTCCGGATTGCCCTTGATCACCCGGACCACATGGGCGTTGCTGTAGGGGCCGGCCATCGGATGGATCGTCCCGAAAAGCCAGTTGAGGCGGTCGGCGAACCCCGATCCAGGACCGGGGGGTCGAGCGTCCCGGTCCGGCCGTGGCTTCTGACCCGGTGTCATAGAAGGCCCCCATCAACCACATCATCCTTGCACGCACCTTAGAGGCCGACCGCCCCGGACCGCCACCGCTCCGTTCGGCCTCAACACGCAGTTGACTGACCGGCAGCCAATAGATGTGTCAACTACCGACTTTTCCCAGTTATTCGCACGCAAGAGCGAAATAGTCTCAACTGCTGGTTGACATGCCTCGGATCGCCAGCGAGGATCGTGGAGGTTGTCGCGGCGACCCTGATATTCATCAACTCCCTTGACTACAAGCACTGGTGGATCCACGACCCGCAAGGGTCTCCAGCGACGTCCGCCAAGGCCGGGTCACAGGGCCAGCAGGTCGAGGCTGACCTGCCACAGGCGTGCGGCCGCGGCGGGGTCGAGGGCATGAGCGGCGACACCGACCTGGGCACCGCCCGGGACGTGGCGGGGGGCCTCGTCGCAGTCCTCGAAGTAGCGTCCGCTCACGCCGTCGAGCCGGGCCGAGGTCGCCACCAGGACCGAGGTGGCCGCACCCTGCTCCGGGGTCTTGAAGGTGTAGCCGCGGGCGACCGCGGCAGCGAGCTCCGCGCTGTCCATGTGCCGGGTCAGATTGGTCAGGATCGCGCCGGGGTGCAGCGCGTTGACGGTGATCCCGTCCGCGGCCCAGCGCTTCGCGGCCTCCACCGCGAACAGCACGACCGCGGTCTTGGACTGCGCGTAGGCGAGCGCGCCGTCGTAGGCGCGGCGCTCGAAGTGCAGATCGTCGAAGTCGACCGGGGCGTTCAGGTGCGCGACGGAGCTGACCGCGGCGATCCGGGCCCCGCCGGCCGCGGCGAGCGCGGGGCGCAGCCCGGTGGCGAGCGCGAAGTGGCCCAGGTGGTTGGTGGCGAACTGCAGCTCCCAGCCCTGCGGGGTCCGCAGTTCCGGGGTCGCCATCACCCCCGCGTTGTTGACCAGCAGATGCAGCGGCCCCTCCCAACCGGCGCCGAAGGCGGCGACGGACGCCAGGTCGGAGAGGTCCAGGGCGGCCACGCGCAACTCGGCCTCGGGGTGGGTCGCGGTGATCTCCTTGGCGACCCGCTGTCCGGCCCCGGTGTCGCGGACGGCGAGGGTCACCTCCGCGCCGGCGGCGGCGAGCGCCCGGGCGGTCTCGATGCCGATGCCGGAGGTCGCGCCGGTGACGACGGCCCTGCGGCCGGTGAGGTCGATCCCGGCCGCGACCTCGGCGGCGGTGGAGGTGGCGGTGAAGGGAGTGGTGACGCGGGTGGAGTCGGTCATCTCGGGTGTCCTGTTCTGTGCGGTGGTGCGTGGTTCCCCTCCACCAGACAAGCACCGGCCCGGGGCCGGGCAACAGTGACGCCTCGACCGGGGGTCCAGCAGAACCCCTCTCCGGTCCGGTGACCGCGCCCCATCGGACCTAGCCTGGAGGACATGGACCACCACTCCGCCGAGGAGACCAACGAACTCAGGGACTACCTGCGCTCCCGCCGGGCCAGGATCAGCCCGGCCGAGGCCGGCCTCCCGCCGCAGTCCGGCGCCCGCCGGGTGCCCGGCCTGCGGCGGGAGGAGGTCGCCATGCTCGCCGGGGTGAGCGTGGACTACTACGTCCGGCTGGAGCGCGGGCGGAACATCAATGCCTCCGAGGCGGTGCTCGACGCGGTCGCCCGGGCGCTGCGGCTCAACGACCTCGAACGCGGCCACCTGTTCACCCTGGCCCGGCCCAGCCGGGCCCGCCGGCGTCCGCTGCCGCCGCAGCGGGTCCGTCCCGGGCTGCTCCGGGTGGTGGAGCAGTGGGCGGACGCCCCGGCCGTGCTGCTCGGCCACCGCAACGACGTGCTGGCCAGCAACCGGCTGGCCCGGGTGCTGTACACCGACTTCGACGCGCTGCCCCGGCACGAGCGCAACATGTCCCGCTACCTCTTCCTGGACGAGTCCGCCCGCGACCTCTACACCGACTGGGAGTCCGCCGCCCGCGGCACCGTCGCCGGGCTGCACCTGTACGCCGGACGGCACCAGGACGACCCGCGGCTGGCCGAGCTGGTCGGTGAGCTGTCGGTCCGCGACCGGGACTTCCGCCGCTGGTGGGCCGACCACGACGTGCTCCGGCGGAGCCACGGCAGCAAGAGCTACCACCACCCGGTGGCCGGCGACCTCACCCTGGAGTACGAGGTCTTCCACCCGACCGGCGACCCCGATCTGACCCTCGGCCTCTACACCGTCGAGCCTGGCTCGCCCTCGGCGCAGGCGCTGCGGCTGCTGGCCGACTGGACCACGGAACCGGCCGAACCCCGGGCGCCCGCGCCCCCCGCCGTCCTACCCGAGTAGCCGTACTCATGTGCCAGGGCCGCCGACTGCGCCAGGATGGGCGCATGCTCAGCGACATAGCCCGCCGCGTCCTGCCCGCCCTGGGCCGCCTCGACGTCACCTCCGACATCACCCCGGACGCCTACTCCCAGGCCGACGGAGTCAACGGCCCCGCCCCCGGCAGCATCGTCGCGGCCAACCACAGTTCGCTGATCGACCCCGGCGTGGTGCTGGCCGCGCTGGCCCGGCAGGGCGTCCGGCAGCCGGTGGTGCTGGCCACCGCCGGCCTGTGGCGGATACCGCTGCTCGGGGCCCGGCTGCGCGCCGAGGGGCACATCCCGGTGCACCGCGGCGACCGCCGCGCGGCCGACGCCCTGGACCAGGCGGCGAAGGCGCTGGCGGACGGACGGGTGGTGGTGATCTATCCCGAGGGACGCCTGCCGAAGCGGCTGGACTCGGGCGATCGCGACCCGGAGGGCTTCCGCTCCGGGGTGGCCCGGCTGGCCCTGGCCAGCGGGGCGCCGGTGGTCCCGCTGGGACAGGCCGGCGCCCGCCGGATCACCTCCGGCGGGCGGGTCAAGCAGCTGGCCGGGCTGCTCACCGCGCCGCTGCGGCGCCCCCGGCTGCACGTCCACCTCGGCGTACCGGTCCAGCTGACCGGCACCCTGCCCGAGGCGACCGCCCAGGCCCACGCGGCGGTCGTCGCCGCCCGGCGCACGGCCGCCGGGTACGCCGAGGCGGACGAGCGCCGGGCGGCACATCAGAGCCCGGCAAGTTAGCCGACGTCGATCGCGGTCACGGCCGGGGCGCCGGTCGGCGCGGTGTCCTCGTCGTAGCCGGCCGCGGCCAGCGCGCCGCGGGCCACCGAGACCGCCTCGGCCTCGGCCGCGCCGCGGTCCGCGGCCTCGACCTCGAGGTGCAGCACGAACCTGGCGCCGTCCTCGTCCAGGGTCAGCAGCCCCAGGTCGCCGGGGACGGAGGAGCCCACCTCGTCCGGGTCGACCCCCTGCAGTGCGTTCAGCAGCCGGGTCTTCGCCTCCGGCCGGAGCGGGGCCAGGAAGGTGCCGGGGATCGTCAGCACGTACTTGCTCATGCGGAGGCTCCGCCCTCGATGGCGTCGACCCGGTCGGGGTAGAACGCGACATGGTCCTTGATCTCGGCGAGGGCCGGGTGCGGGGACTCGTACACCCACACCGCGTCCACCGAGCGCTCGCCGCCCGCGGGGATGCTGTAGTAGTTCGCCTCGCCCTTGAACGGGCAGTAGCTGGTGGTGTCGCTGCGTTCCAGCAGCGAGCGGTCCACGTCCGCGATCGGGATGTACAGCACCGCCGGGTAGCTCGCCTCACGCAGCGTCAGGGCCCGCCGGGTGTCGGCGACCGCGCGGCCGGCCACGGTGACGACGACCCGGTCGGGGTTCGCCTCGACGGTGATGGGGTGCTTCGGGCTCGGCTGCAGGACGGGTCGGTCGGTAGTCATGACAGGCACTTCTCTCTGCTGAGTCGGGGCTGGGAGCACGCAACCGCTGTCAGGCGACTACCCCATCCCGCTGATCCGATCGGCCTCGATCACCAGGAGCACCCGGGTCTGGTCCCGGCCGCCGAACCAGGGGTACGGGCCGCCTAGGTAGCGCTGCGACAGCTTCTCGATGTGCTCGACCGCCCCGTCCGTGGTCACGTCCAGGACGCGTCCGCGCACCTGGAAGTAGCGGGACGGGTTGGCCGGGTCGGAGACGGTCACCGCGACGCGGGGGTCGCGGGCGATGTTCCGCACCTTCAGATGGCCCTGCACGCTGTTGATCAGCACGTGCTTCCCGTCCGTGTCGACCCAGGTCTGGGTGAGCTGGGGCGAGCCGTCCGCCATCGAGGTGGCGAGATAGCAGGTGCTCGGCTGGGTCAGCAGCGCGAGCAGGTCGTCGGTGAGTTCCACGGTGCTCTCCACGATGCGGGTGGTGCTGGGTGGTTGCGGGACGCAACGCCAGTCTGCCACCCCGCCCGGCGGTCAGCGCGAGGCGCGGGCGAGCAGCCCCGAGAGCAGTACTTCCAGGGTCTGCCGCAGCGCCTCGGTGAAGTCGAGCCGCATGGACGCGAGCGACGGATCCGCCTCGTAGACGGCCAGCATCGCGGGAGTCGGGTGCGAGTGCGTCCAGACCGCGCCGGTCACCATCACGGTGACCGCGGCGAACCGCAGCGCGTCCGCCTCGGTCAGCTCGGGGACGTGGTCGCGGACCAGCCGGGCCAGGGTGCCGACATTGGCGATCGACGCGTGCTTGTACTCCGCCGCGACGGCCGGGGAGACATTGCGCTCCAGCACCGCGGCCTGCGCGCCGACCAGGTCGCACAGCACCGGACGGGCCGCCAGCGTGGCGGCGAGCGCGGCGACCGCCCGGTCACCGCGCCCCGCCGGTTCCACCCCGTCCACCGCGGCGGCGAAGGCCGGTCCCAGCTGCTCCAGCCACTCCCGCGAGGCGACGTCCAGCAGCTCCAGCAGCACCGCCTCGCGGGATTCGAAGTAGCGCAGCACATTCGACTTGGCCAGCCCGACCCGCCGGCTCAGCTCATTGAGGCTCACCTGGGCCACCGGCATCTCGACCAGCATCGCGGCGGTGGTGTCCAGGATCGCCTGGCGGCGTACGGCGCGCTGCTCGTCGCTGCGGGCGCGCTGGAAGGGCGAGGTCATGCGGGCAGTCTACAGACCTCCGGTCTGTTGTTATCAGACCGCCAGTCTGCTAGCGTTCAATACAACAGACCGGCGGTCCGATAAGGCCCCCGCCCCCAGCGCCAGAGGAGCCCTCGCATGTACACCGTCCCCGACCAGACCGGGAAGTTCGTCGTCGTCACCGGAGCCAACAGCGGCACCGGCAAGGAGACCGCCCGCCGGCTCGCCGGCGCCGGGGCCCGGGTGGTCCTGGCCGTCCGCACCGTCGCCAAGGGCGAGCAGGCCCGCGCCGAGATCCTGGCCCAGCACCCGGACGCGCAGTTGGAGGTGCGCCGGATCGACCTGGCCGACCTGGCCTCGGTCCAGGAGTTCGCCGACGGGCTGATCGCCGACGGAACCCCGCTCGACCTGCTGGTGAACAACGCCGGAGTGATGGCCCCGCCGACCCGGATGACCACCGCCGACGGCTTCGAACTGCAGCTGGGCAGCAACTTCCTCGGCCCGTTCGCGCTGACCCTGCGGCTGCTGCCGCTGCTGCTGGCGGCCGAGGCCCCGCGGGTGGCCACCATGAGCAGCGGCACCGCCAGCTACGGCCGGATCCGCTTCGACGACCTGCAGTGGGAGCGCCGCCGCTACAGCGCCAACCTCTCCTACGCCCAGTCCAAGCTCGCCGACCTGATACTCACCCAGCAGCTCGCCGCGGTCGCCGCCGCACGCGGCTGGAACCTGCTCAGCACCGGCGCGCACCCCGGCTACACCCTCACCAACCTGCAGTCGGCGGGCGCGAACCTGGGCCGCGACAAGCCCAAGCGCTCGCTCCTCAACAGCATGGACTTCCTGCCCAAGCAGCAGGTCGAACAGGGCGCCGAGCCGCTGCTCTACGCCGCCACCAGCCCGGACGCCACCGCCGCCGGCTACTTCGGCCCGGGCGGACGCTTCGGACTGGTCGGCCCCACCGCCCCCGCCAAGACCACCCGCCGGGCCCTGGACCAGGCCGCCAACGCCCGGCTCTGGGCCGAGGCCGAACGCCTCACCGGGGTCTCCCTCCCGGCCTGACCCCTGCTGGCTCCCGCGGCGGGTTGTTTGCGACCATGGGGTTCCCCCAGCGCCCAGGAGGCGGCCGTGGCCGTTGCTGTTGCCATCGCCTGCCTCGGCGCCGCCGCGCTGGGATCGCTGCTCGCCGCGCTGCTCTACCGGCGCCGGCTGCGGGCCTGCCGGCGGAGCTACGAGCGGATGGCGGCCGAGCACCGCGAGCTGTACGCGCAGACCCTGGTCGCGCTCGACGCCGCCACGGTGGCGCTCGCGACGGCCGAGGCGCAGTGGCGGCAGAGCCTGGAGCGGATCCAGCAGGGCTACGACAGCAATCTGGAGCAGTTGCGGACCAAGCAGGCCGTCTCGCTGGCCCGGCTCCAGGGCCGGCTCCCCCAGCCCCACACCCTCCGGCTCTACGGCGACGAACGGCCCTGACGCCCGTACCCGACCACAGGAACCCGAGGCCAGGAGGGTCGCGGGGCCATCCGGACGACGACGGCCGAAACGGAACATATCAGGACGACCCCTGGGCAGGAGGAGGGCATGTACACGGGCGAGCACAAGGCGAGCGGACCGGCCCGGTCAGCGACCTGGGCGCTGACCGGACAGGCCGGAACAGTGGGCCGGGCCCGCGATCACACCCGCCGCTTCCTCACCGCCACCGCCCCGCCACTGACCGCGACCGCTGTCGGCGACCTGCTGGTCGCGGTCAGCGAACTGGTCTCCAACGCGGTACGCCACGCGCCCGGCCCGTGCACCCTGTCCCTCACCGAGGACCCGGCCCACGCGACGGTGACGGTCACCGTGGGCGACACCAGCCCGGTCCGCCCCCGGCCCCGCACGCCCGGCCTCACCACCGCCACCGGCGGCTTCGGCTGGCACCTGCTGACCTCGCTCGCCGAGCAGGTCGACATCCGGCGGCAGGCCGGCGGCAAGACCGTCACCGCCCGCCTCGCCGCCCCGCGCGAGACCGACCCGTGCGAGACCGGCCCGTGCGAGACGGCCCCGCGCGCGACCGGCCCGTGCGAGCCCACCCCGCGCCTGGCGCATCACGGCGGCTGGCCTGGAACAGACGGCGTCCCTAGAGTGGGCCCATGAAGCTACTGGAGAGTAGGCGCTGTTACCAGGCGCTCAACCCGCTGCACTCACTGATCTACTTCGCGCCCGAGGCCGAGGAGGAGTTCACCGCGGCCGGTCTCCGGGCCGGTCGCATGTGCTACTTCGCCGGCCGGGCCGCGGCGATGGGCGCGGTCGGCGCCGGAACGGTCGCCGCCACCTTCTTCAACTTCAGCCCCGGCCTGGTGGCCCACCACATCCCGCAGGCGTGGGAGCTGGCGATGCCGCAGGCCGTCCTCGACGCGCGGCTGCGCGCCGTCGACCGGGTGCTGCGCCGACTGCTGGGCGAGGAGGCGCTCGCCGACCCGGAGATCGCCGAGGCCGCCGAGCTGGCGTCCCAGGCCGCGTCCGCGTGCGGCGCCGCCGGACGTCCCCTCTACGCGGCGCACGCCGACCTCCCGGTGCCCGAGCAGCCGCACCTCGCCCTGTGGCACGCCCTCACCCTGCTGCGCGAGCACCGCGGCGACGGCCACCTCGCCGCGCTGACCGGCGCCGAGCTGGACGGCATCGAGGCGCTGGTCACCCACACCGCCACCAACAAGGGCTTCACCGCCGGGTTCGCCCGCGCCAGCCGCGGCTGGTCCCAGGAGGAATGGGACGCCTGCGTGGAACGGCTGCGCGAGCGCGGCCTGCTGGACGCCGAAGGCAACCAGACCCCGAGCGGGCTGGACCAGCGCCGCCAGATCGAGGCGCTCACCGACACCCTCGGACACGCCCCCTACCAGCACCTGGGCCAGCCCGGGGTGGAGCGGCTGACCGAGATCGCCAACCGGCTGACCCGCACCGCGCTGACCAACGGCGCCTTCCCCGCCGGGGTCTTCGCCACCGCCTGACCCGGCGTCCGGCACCCGGCGTCCAGCGCCCGGCCACCCGGCGTCCAGGAGGTGGACGCGCCCCGCCTCAGGCGGACCCGGTGGGCGCCGTCCACTCCTGGATCGTCCGGGCGAACCGGTCCAGGGCGCCGGGGTCGCAGCTGAGGAAGAGATTGGGCTCGACCAGCTCCAGTTCCATCAGCACCGGGCTCCCGTCCTCGGCGAGGGCGAGGTCCACCCGGGCGAACAGCAGCCGGTCGGCGTCCGGCGCGGCGGCGAGCGCCGCCGTGGCGAGTTCGATCTCGGCGGCGGAGGGCTGATGGACCAGCAGGTCGGGGTGGGAGACCCGGTCGTTGTCGATCACGCCGATGTCGGTCAGCACCGGCCCCTTGCGCATCGCATGGCTGAACTCCCCGCCGAGGAACACCAGCGCCCGCTCGCCCTCGGCGATCCGCGACAGATAGGGCTGCACCATCACCGTTCGTCCGGCCGCGTGCAGCGCCCGCACATGGGCTTCGGCGAGGGCGGTCCGGTCCGCGGTGTAGCGGGCGGTGTCCCGGGCCCCGGCCGAGACCGTCGGCTTGACCACGAACTCCGGGTCCCCGGGCAGCGTCACCGGTTCCCCCGGCGCCAGGAAGGTGGTCGGCACGACCGGCACGCCCCGCTCCGCGAGATCCCGCAGATAGCGCTTGTCGCTGCTCCAGTGCACCACCGGAGCCGGGTTGTGCAACCGGGTGACCGCGGCCACCCGGTCGACCCAGCCGAGGTACTCCGCCAGTTCATTGCTGTAGCCCCAGGTGGACCTGATCACCACGGCGTCGCAGCCGGACCAGTCGTAGCCGTCCGCGTCCCAGTACACGGCCTCGGCGTCCAGCCCGCGCGTCCGCAGGGCGTCCAGCAGCAGCGGGAGGTCGGCGTCGCGCTCGATCCCGTCCGTCGAGGTGGCCAGCAGCACGCGTCCGGTGGACGCCATCGGCATCTCCTTCGTTCCGTTGATCGTTCCGTTGATCGTACCGGCGTGCGGATCATGTGTTTGGGGATAGTCCCTCGCCCACCGGCATTCCTGGCTACCGTTGTCATTCTGATCCGGCAGCCGATGCAGGCAGCGCAAATGAACGTGTGGTGATGCCAGATGCCGGAGTGGACACCCGAACCGCGGGCACCCGGACCGGCCCTGCCCGGGCATCCGTTGGTGCTGCGGTTGGCCCGGGCCGCCGGGTCGCTCGGAGCGCTGCTCGCCCTGCTGCTGGCCTGGGCGGCGCTGCTGGGCCTGCCGCTGCACAGTGGTCTGCTCAGGGGTGTGTTAGCCGGCCAGCCGGTGCCGATGGAGCCCAACTCCGCGGTGGCGCTGGCGATCCTGGCCGGCGCCCTGCTGCTGGTCGTCCGCCGCGAGCCGTCGGCCGGAGGCCGGCGGATCGTCGGCGCTGCGGCGGTCGCCGCGGCGGTGATCGCCTCGCTCCACGCGCCCGACACCGCCCTCGGGCTGGTACTGACCGCCGCCGCGCTGCCCGCGGTGTGCTCGACCCGTCCGCGGGTGGTCCTGCTGGGCCAGGCCCTGGGCCTGGCAGTGGCCCTGACCGGCCAGGCCCGGCTGTACAGCTTCGCCTACAGCGTCCGGCAGTTGGGGCCGTTCGGCGACGGCACCGGAATGGCCGTGAACACCGCCCTGGCCCTGGTCCTGACCGGCGTCGCGCTGTTCCTGGCGCGACCGGACGAGGGCCTGGCCGCGCTGCTGACCAACGCCGGGACCACCGGGCTGCTGGGCCGGTGGATCTTCGGGGCGACACTGACCCTGATCCCGCTGCTGGGCTGGGTCCAACTCGCGGGCCAGAACGCGCACTTGTTCGGCGCCAGGCAGGGCGTCACGCTGATGGTGCTGGGCCGGGTGACCGTGCTGCTGGCCGGCAGTTTCGGCGCGCTGGCCCTGTCCCGCCGGGTGGAGACCGCCAGGACCGGGGCCGAGCGGAAGATCGGCGAGTACGCGCAGTTGCAGGCCTTCATGGACCACACTCCCGCCGTCATCTTCACCAGGGATCTGGACGGCCGCTTCCTGGCCGCCAACTCCCGCTTCGAGCACCTGGTCGGCGCGGCGGCCGGGAAAGTGGTCGGCGCCACGGTCGAGGACCTGCTGCCCAAGGACGCGGCGCTGGCCGCCCGGGCCGCCGACCACGCCGCCCGCAACGCCGGCGGATCGGTCCAGCGGGAGGACGTGTTCCCCCAGCAGGACGGCCCGCACCACTACCTGACCACGCTGTTCCCGCTCAACGACAGCGCCGGACGCGCCTACGCGGTCTGCGGCGTCTCCCTGGACGTCACCGACCGGGTGCTGGCCCGGCGCGAGGCGGACCGGCTGCAGCAGCGGTTCCGCGACCTGCTGGAGTCCGGCCCCGACGCCACCGTGATCTCCGACGGCGACGGCGTCATCGTCATGGTCAACGCGCAGACCGAGAAGCTGTTCGACCACCGCCGCGAGGACCTGGTCGGCCGCCCGCTCTCGCTGCTGCTGCCGGACTCCCCCACACTGACAGGCCCGCAGCAACTCACCGGCCCGGGCCAACTCACGGGACCGCAACGGGATCTCCACGCACGTCACCGGGACGGCCACGACTTCCCGGTCGAGATCAGCGTCAGCCCGCTGCAGACCGAGGACGGTCTGCTGGTCTCCGCCGCGATCCGCGACATCAGCGAACGCAAGCAGGCCGAGGCCGAACGCCGGACCCTGTACGAGCAGCAGCGCCGGATCGCGCTCACACTGCAGCACAGCCTGATGGGAACCCCGCCGAAACTCGCCCAACTCCCCACCGCCAGCCGGTATCTGGCCTCGGCCGAGGAGGCCGGCGTGGGCGGCGACTGGTTCGACCTGATCCCGCTCGACGGCGGCCGGTTCGGCGTCCTGATCGGGGACGTGATGGGCCGCGGTGTGCACGCCGCCGCGGTGATGGGCCAACTCCGGGCCGCCGCGCATGCGTTGGCCAAGACCGGAATGTCGCCGGCCCGGCTGATGACTGCGCTGGACGCCTTTGTCGCCGAGCTGCCGGACCAACTGGTCACCTGCTGCTACCTGGTGCTGGACCCCGAGGCCGGCTGCCTCACCGTCTGCTCGGCCGGGCACCTGCCGACGCTGATCGCCGCGCCGCAACAGCCGCCCCGGGCGCTGGCCGCCCCGATCAGCGTCCCGCTCGGCGTCGGCGGGTTCCCGCACCGGCAGGCCGTGCACCGGTTGCCGCCGGGTTCGACCCTCGCCCTCTACACCGACGGCCTGGTGGAGACCCCGGACACCGACATCGACCAGCGGATCCAACTCCTGGCCGACACACTGGAATCCGCCCTCGCGGACGGACCGTCCGAGACCGGGCACGACGATGCGCACCTGCTGGACCGGGCCGCCGACTGCCTGCTGCACGCCCTGATCCCGGCCCCCGAGGCGCACAACGACGACATCACCCTGCTGCTGGTCCGGCTGCCGCAGAGCTGACATCGGTGATGACGTCGGTGATGACGTCGGTGATGACGTCGGTGATGACGTCGGTTTTGGTGTCCGTGTGGTGGAACACGAACTCCTCCATGTCCACCCCGCGCACCTGCGCCAACGCACCCGCGAGCCGTTGCACCACCGCGGTCTCCAGCACGGTGCGGACCGGCAGCGGGATCCCCTCCGGGAGCCGGGCCACGAACAACTGCCCCGCCCCGGTCAGCGCCGTCGCGGTGACAACCAGCGTCAGGTGCCCCGCCGCAGCCAGGGTGCGGGCGAGTTCGATCTCGCGGCCGTCACCGATCACCACATGCAGGGTGCGCCCGGCCGACTCCATCGCCCCGTGCAGATAGTTGCGGGTGACCTGGGCCCCGGCCGGGACCCGGCACACCTCGCGCAGCAGCAGCGCGCCCGCCTCGGACGCCGATCTGGCCGCACCCGAGGCGACCACATCGGCGGCGACGATCCCGGCGGCGGCCTCGGCGACGGCGTCCACCACCGGGCCGACCGCCGCCTCATGGCGTTCCAGCGCCGCCCCGATCCCGGCCCACTCGCCGAGAGCCTCCGCGGCCGGGCGTCCGGCCAGGGCCCTGGCCGCCAGCGCCAGGCCGAGCAGCGTGCCGGTGTAGCCGACGGTGGAGGCATAGCTGTCCGGCTCGCTGCCGAGGTCTATCGCGAGGCCGACCGCCGCCGTCAGCGGTGAGCCGGCCACATTGACCAGCGCGGCCCGCCGCTGCTGCGGGACCCGGCCGAGGGCCTCCAGGGTCTCGGTGCTGCGCCCCGACTGGGACACCCCGAGCACCAGGTCGGCGTCGTCGAAGACCGGCCCTGGGCCGAGATCCCCGGCCAGCACCCGCCGTGCGGCGACCCCGTCCTCGCCGAGCAGCCGGACCGGCAGCGCCAGCGCGGCATGGCTGGCGCCGATGCCGGTGAGCACCGGGCGGGCGATGCGGTCAGGTCGGTGCCGGCGAGCTGCTCGGCGACCCGGACGGCGATGCGTTCCAGGGCGGCGGGCTGGGCCGCCCGTCCCCGCAGATAGGGGATGGTTCCTTCGGGCGCTGGAGACACAGGGCGCTTCCTCTCAAGAACTTTCACGGACTTTCACGAGCCTTCACGACTGGCGAACGAAGGAGGTCCGCAGCCGGTACCGGTCGCCCCGGTAGGTGAGGGTGGTGATCAGCACGACGCGGTCGTCGGCGTCGGTCATCACCTGCTGCATGACCAGCACCGGATCCCCCTCGGCCAGGTCGAGGTGCGGGGCGATCTCCGCCGGACAGCCGCGGGACTCGATCATCGCCTCGGCCCGTGCCGGTTCGAATCCGGCTCCGGCCAGCTGCTCCAGCAGCGAGGAGTCGGCGAAGTCCGCGCTGGTCAGACCGGGTGCCAGCGCCAGCACCACCCGCGAGGCGTCGACCCCGATCGGCAGCCCGTCCAGCATCCGCACCCGGTCCAGGTGGAACAGCTCGGCACCGGCCGCGATCCCGAACTCGTCGGCCTCGTCCAGCGTCGCCGGGGCGACCTCGGCGCGGAGCACCAGCGCGGACGGTTCGAGGCCCTTGCGGTGCGCGGTCTCGGTGAAGGACTCCAGCGAGTTGGGCCACTCCCGGTCGCCGCGGTCGCCGCGGTCGCTGCGGGTCGCGACGTACCAGCCGCGTCCGTGCGAGGAGTTGAGCACCCCCTGGTCGACCAGATGGTGCAGCGCCCGCCGCAGCGTGACCCGGCTGACCCCCAGCTGCTCGCACAGCTCCCGCTCAGCCGGAAGCCGCCGCCCGGCAGCGAACACCCCGTCCCTGACCCGCTGCTCCACCACCCCGGCCGCCTCGACCCACAACATCCGAGCCCCTCATCGTCAGCCGCCCCATCCAAGACAAAAAACATACCAGGAAGACAAAACCAATACAATGAGCAAAACCGGGGGCAGGGCGGGGTTGGGGGGCCTACCCTGGCGGCTACACGCAAGGTGCGGATGTGCGGGGGGTACGGCAGTGGCACAGGGAATCAGACCAACGGCCGAGTCGCAGGACCCGAACCATGCGCCGTCCGCCGATCTGAAACATGGCGATAGCGCACCCGTCCCGCATGTATGACTACTACTTGGGTGGAAAAGACAACTTCCCCGCCGACCGGGAAGCAGCCGAGCAGGTGCTGCGGATCGTGCCGGAGATGCGGATGGCCGCCCGGATGAACCGGGCCTTCCTCGGGCGGGCGATCCACTACGCGGCGTCGGCCGGCCTCTCCCAGTTCCTCGACATCGGCACCGGGATCCCGACCGCGGGCAACACCCATGTGGTGGCCCAGCAGGTCAACCCGCAGGCCCGGGTGGCCTATGTCGACAACGACCCGATCGTGCTGACCCACGCCCGCGCGCTGATGGCGGGGACCGGCCACGGTGCGACCCATGTGGTCCAGGCCGATCTGCGGGAGCCCGGGAAGATCCTGACCGACCCGGTGGTGCAGAAGGTGATCGACTACGACGAGCCGGTCGCCCTGGTCCTGGCCGCGATCCTGCACTTCATCCCGGACTCCGACGACCCGCACGCCATCGTCGGGGAGTTGCTCGCCCCGCTGGCCCCGGGCAGCCTGCTGATCCTCAGCCATGGCTCCTGGGACGCCGAGGGCGAGGACTTCTCCGGGCGCGCCGAGCAGCTGAAGGGCCCGTACAGCAAGGCCAGCGCCCAACTGCACCTCCGGTCCCGCAGCGAGATCGGCGAGCTGTTCGCCGGGGTGGAGCTGATCGAGCCCGGCCTGGTCCCGGTCGCCAACTGGCGTGCCGAGGCGACGCACGAGGAGTGGAACGGCAGCCGCGGCTTCTACGGCGGCGTCGGCATCAAGCCCTGACCGGCACCGTCTCCCGCCCCACTGCCTGGACCCCCACTGCCCGGACTCGGAAAGGCCCCCGATGAGCACCTGGTCCCGCACCAACCGCCGCCAGCTCACCGACGGCCGCTTCGTCCGCGCCTACCAGGACGACCTGCTCATCGCCGAGGGCGTCACCGGCACCTGGGACTGGGTGGACGTCGCCGACGCCGTCCGCGTCGTCGCCGTGGACCAGGACGGACGGGTCGCGCTGGTCGAGGACCAGTTCTACCTCCAGCAGCGTCGGATGCTGCTGGTCCCCGGCGGCAATGTGGACCGCTCGGAGCAGCCGGAGGCGGCAGCCCGGCGCGAACTGGAGGAGGAGACCGGCTGGCGGGCCGACACCCTGGAACCGCTCGGTGTCATCGACCAACTCCCCACCGCCACCCCGGCCAGGGCCCATCTGTTCCTGGCCCGCGGGCTCCGGCCCGGCGTGCTGGCCCGGGAGCCGAGCGAGGAGGGCATGGTCCTCAGCTGGCGCCCGCTGGCGGAGGCGGTCACCGCCGTCCGCGAGGGCGCGATCACCGAGGCCGGCAGTGTCACCGCCCTGCTCCTGGCCGCGCTGCGGCTGTAGCCAACAGCCCAAAACCCGCTACTCAGGCCGCGTCCCGCAACTCGGCGCCGACCTCGTGCATGTGCTGCAGCCCCTGCCGGTACGACTCGACCAGCCCGGTCTCGGTGTACGGGAGCCCGAGCGCGGCGCAGTGCGCCCGGATCAGCGGCTGGGCCGCCTTCAGCCGGGATCGGGCCATGCTGGGGAAGAGGTGGTGATCAATTTGGTAGTTGAGTCCGCCGAGGAACCAGTCGGTGAACGGGCCGCCGCGGACATTGCGCGAGGTCAGCACCTGGCGGCGGAGGTGGCCCCAGCGGGGGCCGTCCGGGTCCGGCATCTCCATGCCCTTGTGGTTGGGCGCGAAGGCGCAGCCCAGGTGCAGCCCGAACAGCGCGTGGTGCAGGGCGGCGAACGCCAGCGCCTGCCACGGGCCCATCGCCACCAGCAGCAGGGACACGTAGCCGACCAGGTGCAGCGCCAGCAGCCCGCCCTCGACCAGCCGGTCCCGCCCGCTCCGGTGCCGCAGGTCCTGGATGCTCGACACCTTGAGGGCGACACCCTCCAGCAGCAGCAGCGGGAAGAACAACCGGGCCTGATTGCGGGTCAGCCACCGTGCGAAGCCGTCCCGTTCGGCCGCCTGACGCTGCGTCCAGACCAGCACGCCCACCCCGACGTCCGGATCCTTGTCGACGTGGTTGGGGTTGGCGTGGTGCCGGTTGTGCTTGTCGGTCCACCAGCCCATGCCCATCCCCAGCAGCAGATTGCCGTGCACCAGGCCGATCACCCGGTTCACCCGCCGACTGGCGGCTATCTGCTGGTGCCCGGCGTCATGGCCCAGGAAGGCGGTGCGCGCCCCGAACACCGCGGCGGGAGCCGCGAGCAGCAGCACCCACCAGGAGCCGCCGAGCAGCACCACCCCGGTCCAGGTCGCGGCGACCAGCAGCAGGTTCAGCCCGATGCTTCGCGCGTACCACCCGGTCTGCCGCTCCAGCAGCCCCGCCGCCCGTACCGTCCGCAGCAGCGGAGCGAACTCGCTGCCTTCCCCGGCGGCGGCGGGCCCGGAGGTCTCCGGCCACTCCCGCTGCCCGCTCGGGGGCGCGCTGACCTGCGTCGACATCCGGATCTCCTCGGCTCGCGGGCAGAGGCGGCCAACCGCCGCCCCTGCCTCACAACCTAGAGATCACCACCCACTCCGAACCATGGAGCGCCCACCCGCCCCACTCGGGGGTTAACCCCCTGCGGCCACCCCCCCGAGTCGACCTGGTCCTACTCCTGTCCTACTCCTCGACGAGCAGCGGTGCGCGGAGGCGTCCCAGGGCCCGGGACAGCAGTCGGGAGACATGCATCTGCGAGATGCCCAGCTGGGCGCCGATCTGCGACTGCGTCATGTCCTCCACGAAGCGCATGGAGAGGATCAGCCGTTCCCGGTCCGTCAGTTGGGCGATCAGCGGCTTGAGGGACTCCAGGTTCTCGACGGCCTCGATGCTCGGGTCCAGCTCGCCCAGGCGCGAGGTGAACGAGGAGCTGTCGTCGTCCGCCTCCGCGCCGGGGGTGCCGGCGTCGATGGAGCTGACCGAGTAGCCGTTGGCAGCGACCAGGCCCTCGCGGACCTCGTCCTCGGTGAGTTCGAGGTGCGCGGCGAGTTCCTTGGGCGTCGGCGCCCGGTCCATCCGCTGGGCGAGTTCGTCGGTGGCCTTGGCCAGTTGCAGCCGCAGTTCCTGCAGCCGGCGCGGCACGTGCACGGCCCAACTGGTGTCGCGGAAGAAGCGCTTGATCTCGCCGACGATGGTGGGCATCGCGAAGGTGGGGAACTCCACCTCGTGGTCCAGGTCGAACCGGTCGATCGCCTTGATCAGCCCGATCGTGCCGACCTGGACGATGTCCTCCATCGGCTCGCTGCGGGTGCGGAACCGCCCCGCGGCGAACTTCACCAGGGTCAGGTTCAGCTCGATCAGCGTATTGCGCACGTACTGGTACTCGTGCGTCCCCTCCTCCAGCACGGCCAGCCGGGCGAAGAGCACCTTCGACATCGCCCGCGCGTCGACCGGGCTGACCCGGCGCGGCTCGGAGAGGTCCAGCTCGGGGAAGTACGCCCCGGCGTCCGCGGCAGCGGGGCCTGCGACGGTGCGTACGGCGGGACGTACGGCGGCGGCTGCGGCGGCGGCCTGCGGAATCACCTGCGTGTCGACGGTCATGGGCCGCGTGTACCCGGCATCACCGCACTCATGCCTGTGGTGCGCACCCCGAAATGAATCGGGGCACGCACCGCAGGGGCTGCCGCAACAGCCGGATCACACCCGCCGGATCACACCGGCTCAGTTGTGCCCGTACCGCTTCTCCTTCTTCCGCGCCGACGGCTGCGCCGAGGTGGTCGGCATCAGCAGCGTCGGCGCGTCCTGCATCTCCGGCGACATGGCCTTGTCGCCGTGGGCGCCCCGGGCGCCCTGGGCCGCCTGCGCGCTGTGGTCGGCGTGGGCAGCGGTCTTCTGCTTGCGGTCGCGGTTCTTGACCTTCGACATGAGTGCGTCTCCTGCATGGGTCAGTTCAACTGGAACGCCGAACCCACATCCGGTGGGCTCTCCACCACCGTCGCAGGCGGCAAGTCGCCGCGCATCTCGAAGAGTTACGCAGAGTGACGACGTCGGCGGACGGTCCGCTGGACCACACCGAACCCAACCCGGCGCTGACGCTTCGTCAGTGAGGCCCGGTCCAGTTCCTCCATCAGCCGCTTGGAGCGGTGCTCCGGCGCCAGTTCGTCCAGGATCCGGTCCACCTCGGCGAGCAGCGAACCATGCAACTGCCAGTCCTCGGGGGTCTCCTGGATGCGGTGCAGCAGCAGCCGGGCGACGTTCTCCCGGCTGCCCCAGGCCGCGGCGAGTTCCGCGGTGAGCCGGGATTCGGCCTCCTCCGCGTTGCTGCTGACCTGGGTGGTCACCAGCACCGAAAAACTGACCAGGGCGTCGCCGATGTGCGCGAACAGTTCCCCCAGCGAGACCGCCACCTGCTCGGAGAAGATCGGCCGGTCCGCCTGCTCCGGGCCGTCCGCCTCGTGCTGCTTGGCCAGGTCGGTCAGCGAGCGGGCCAGCACCCGCACCACCACCACGCAGATCTCCAGCGTGTCCAGACCGGTCCGCAGCACCAGCCGGGACAGCAGCCCCTCGCTGATCCGGGGGTTCAGCCGCAGGCTGTCCTCGGCCTGCCGGAGCGACCCGTCGACCTCGGCGATGTCCTGGTCCAGGTGCCGGGCCTCGTGCAGCCGGGCGGCGGCCCGTTCGACGGCGGGCGGGGCGTCCAGTTCCTCGCCGAGCCGCAGCAGCAGCAGCCGCACCCGGCGGGCCAGGTCCTCCAGGGACTCCCCCGCCGTGTCCACCCACACCGGTGGGGCGAACAGGAAGTTGAAGGCCAGCCCCACCCCGGCCCCGATCAGCGTCTCCAGCACCCGGTCCCAGGCCTGGGACGCCAGCCTGGTCACGCCGAGCACCAGCATCGCGCTGATCGCGACCTCGTTCACGAACTCGTCCACCCGGACGAACTGGCCCACCGTCAGCGCCGCCAGGATGACCAGCCCCAGGCTCCACCAGCTCAGGCCGACCACCGAGCTGAACCCGATCGCCAGCAGCACCCCGACCACCACGGCGTTCACCCGGCGGATGCTGGTCTTCAGCGTCGAGTACAGCGTCACCTGCACCACCAGCAGCGCGGTGAGCGGCGCGGTCAGCGGCGCCGGTTCGCTGCTCAGCCGCAGCGCGACGGCGTAGGCGAGGGTCGCGGCGACGGTGGCCCGCAGGGTCTGCACGACCACCGGATCATTGCGGCGCTTCTTCACCTCGGTCAGCAGGTCGGTGAGCATCCGCCGTACAGGTACACCAGGCATCCGCTGCCCCTGCCCTGGAAGCCGCCGCATGACCCTCACTATGACATGGCCCACAGCCTGCGCCGATGAACCACGCCCCGGCTCGGACCGCGCGGCTCAGCAGGCCTGTTTGATCGCCGTGAAGTCGACCGAGCTCTCGATGTCCGTCCCGATGGCATCGCCGGGACCCATGACGGTGACGGTCCACCCTCCCCTGGTCAGCGCGGTGGAGCCGGGCATGCCGGCGCGGCCGGTCGGGATCCAGCCCTGCCGTCGCAGGGCGGCCACCGAGGCGGTGTACGCCCGCACGGCGGTGCTCCGATCGATCCCGGCCGGGGTGAACGGCCCGGATGCGATGCGGGTGACCAGGCATTCAGGCCGCAGCGGCTTGCCCCGACCAGCGGTCAGAACGGCGATCGCGCCCTGATTCCCGTTCAGTCCGCTCGCTGTCGCCGCTGCGGCCAGGTCCGCGCTGACCTCAGCCCGGTCCAGCCGCACCACCGGCCCTTGCGCCCGGTCCCCCGCCGTCAGCAGGAGCAGCAGCGCCGACGCCACCGACACCGCCACCCCGACCCGCCGCGCCCTGTCCACGATTCCCCCACCGATCATCGGACGGCCGCCCGCCCGTCACCGCGATGATGTCAGGCGGTGTCACCGTCTCCTCCCGGGGGATCAGTACCAGAAGGCCTTCCCGTCGCACCCACCCAGCGGAGGACACCCCGATGCCCCAGCCGGCCAGCCCCGCACCCGACGGATCCGACCTGCCCGACGTCCTGACCGCACTGGCCGACCTGTTCGCGGGCGCCGGCGCCGCCGAGTACTTCGGCGAGGAGGTCACCCAGGCCGCGCACATGCTGCAGACCGCCGCGCTGGCCGAGGCCGCAGGAGCCCCGGCACCGCTGGTCGCGGCGGCCCTGCTGCACGACGTGGGCCACTTCGAGGCGCTGACCAGGGCTCAGGGCGGTCTCTCCGGGGACGCGCTCATGGCCGGGACCGACAACCGGCACAGCCACACCGGCGCGGACTGGCTGGCCCAGTGGTTCGGCCCGGAGGTCACCGAGCCGGTACGGCTGCACGTGGCCGCGAAGCGCTATCTGTGCGCGGTCGAGCCCGGCTACTTCGGGCGGCTCTCGGATGCCTCGATCCAGACCCTCCGGGTCCAGGGCGGCCCGATGACCCAGGACCAGGCGACCGCGTTCGAATCCGGCCCGCACGCCGCCGACGCGGTCCGGCTGCGCCGCTGGGACGAGCAGGCCAAGGACCCGCTGCTGACGGCCCCGCCGCTGGCCCACTACCTGCCGCTGCTGGCGGGGCTGCTCCCGGCCTCCTCGCCGGCGGTGTAGTCAGGACGCGACCAGCGGTGCAGCCGGGACGCGTCCCGCGCGTACCGGGCCAGCGCGCCCGCCACCCCGGCCGCGACCAGGACGCCGAGGCGGATCGCGTCGGTCCGGCCGTCCCAGCTGAGGACGCCCCAGTGGTGCAGGTCGAAGCCGTCCAGGAACATCCAGAACACCACCCCGACCAGGACGCTCCCGGCCAGGTCGCAGCACCAGCCGAGGGCGCAGGCCGCCGCGCCCAGCGCCACCAGCAGGAACAGCGGCTGGCCCCACATCCCCGCCGCGGTGACCAGGATCGAGATCGGGACCGCCACGGCGAAGGCCAGCACCAGCGCCATCGGCGCCGACAGCACCGCACGGCGCTCACCGGCCGCGGCGACGGTCGCCCCGCTGCTACGGCTGCCACGGCTGCTGGGACGAGCGAACGAACGGGGAATCGAACGCGAGAGTGACTGGGTGCCGGCCATGAGAACCTCCAGGGCGCCGAGCGGCCCCGGGTTTCAGTCCGCCGAACCGGGTGCCTGACTCCATCGAAGCCCAGCCACGCCCTCAGGGGACCCGCCCTTGACGCCCCCCTGACGCCGGCCCCGCCCATCCATACGCGTCCTTGTCACTCCCCGCCCCCAAGCGGCTCAGGCCACCGGGTTCCGCGCGTCGTAGCGGGCGAAGGCCGGGTGCCGGGCGGTGAGCAGCAGCATCGCGGCGACGCAGGCGAGGCCGCCGCTGACGGCGGAGAAGGTGGGGCTGGTGAGCTGGGCCACGCTGCCGGACTCGAAGTCGCCCAGCCGGGGCCCGCCGGCGACCACCACGACGAACACTCCCTGCAGCCGTCCGCGCATGTCGTCCGGTGCGGCCGCCTGCATGATCGTGTTGCGGAAGATCATGCTCACGGTGTCCGCCGCCCCGGCCATCGCCAGCAGGATCAGCCCCAGCCACAGCTGCCTGGCCAGGCCGAACCCGGCGATGGACAGGCCCCAGGCCAGCACCGCGCAGATCACCGCGAGGCCGTGCCGGTGCACCCGGCTGACCCAGCCGGAGAACAGCGCCCCGAGCAGCGCCCCGACCGCCGGGGCGGCGGCGAGCAGCCCGACCGTGCGGGCGTCGCCGTGGTAGAGGACCAGGGCGAGCGCGGGGAACAGCGCGCGGGGCATCCCGAACACCATCGCGGCGAGGTCCGCCATGAAGCTCATCCGCAGATTGGGGCGGTCGCGCAGAAAGCGCAGCCCGTCCAGGACCGAGGCCCGGGCCCGGCGGCCGGAGCCGGCCGGGTCGCCCTCGGGACGCATCGAGGGCAGCCGCCACATCGCGTACAGCGAGGCGCTGAACGCCACCGCGTCGAACAGGTAAGCGGCCTGGTAGCTCCACACCCCGATCATCAGCCCGCCGAGCATCGGTCCGATGGTCAGCCCGAGGTTCATGCTGACCGTGGACAGCGCGTTGGCGGCGGGCAGCTGCTCGGCGGGCACCAGCCGGGGCACCATCGAGGCCCGGGCCGGGGCGTTCAGCGCGAAGCAGACCGCCTGCAGCGCCACCACCGCGTAGAGCACGCCGACCTGGCGCACCCCGAGGAAGGCCTGCGCCGCGAGCCCGGCGGACAGCACGGCAAGACCGGTCGCACCGAAAAGACCCAGTTTGCGGCGGTCCATAGTGTCGGCGATGGCCCCGCCGTAGAGCCCGAAGACGACCAGCGGCACCAGCGAGCACAGGCCGACCAGACCGGTCGCGAAGGGTGAGCCGGTCAGCGCGTACACCTGGACCGAGATGGCCAGCGCGGTCATCTGCTGGCCCACCGAGGACACGCTCTGCCCGAACCAGAGCCGCCGGAAGTCCGGGCTGGTCCGCAGCGGGGTGACGTCCGCGAGAGCGGTACGGGCCAGTCTGCGGAACCGGCCGGATTCGGCGGCCGGGGCGATCGGATCGGCGGGCGGTACGGCGGGCGGAGCGGGGGTCAGCTGTTCCTTGGGCACGTCACATCATCCCTCTCCCCGCTCCGGCGGTCTCCCCTGGGGTCAGTCGGCGATCCGCCGGAACAGCCCCTCCTGCATCACCGACACCACCAGTTCCCCCTGCCGGTTGAACAGCTGCCCCCGGGCCAGCCCCCGGCCGCCGACCGCGACCGGCGACTCCTGCTGGTAGAGCAGCCAGTCGTCGGCCCGGAACGGACGGTGGAACCACATCGCGTGGTCCAGCGAGGCCATGTCGAAGTGCCGCTTGCCCCACAGCGGCTCGACCGGGATCCGTACCGCGTCCAGCAGGGTCATGTCGCTGGCATAGGTGACCGCGCAGGCGTGCACCAGCTGGTCGTCCCCGAGCTGGCCGTTGGTGCGCAGCCACACCGCGCTGCGCGGCTCGACGCCGGCCAGCTCCTCCTCGGTCCAGCGCAGCCGCTCCACATAACGGATGTCGAAGGGCTGGCGGCGGCTGATGAACGGCGGCAGCTCGCCGAGCACCGCGCCGACCTCCTCCAGCGCGGTCGGCAGCTCCTCGGGCTGCGGGACCGGCGCCATCGGCAGCTGGTGCTCGAACGGCGACTCCTCCGGCAGGTGGAAGTCCGCGGTCAGCGCGAAGATCGTCCGGCCCTGCTGGACCCCGAGCACCCGGCGGGTGGTGAAGGAGCGTCCGTCCCTGATCCGGTCCACCTGGTAGACGATCGGCACCCCGGGGCTGCCGGGCCGCAGGAAGTAGGCGTGCAGCGAGTGGACCGGGCGGTCGGCCGCCACCGTGCGCCCCGCCGCGATCAGCGCCTGCCCGGCGACCTGCCCGCCGAAGACCCGCTGCAGCGACTCCTCCGGGCTCCGGCCGCGGAAGATGTTGACCTCGATCTGCTCCAGATCCAACAGATCGACCAGCTGGTCCACCGGGTTGCCCATGCCAAGCTCCTGTCCTCAGTTCTCAGGACACATGGTCTCGCACTTTCCTGGCATCACCGCAGACCAGCACACCGGGGCCGGGGCGGGGTGAATCGACCGCGCCGCTCAGGAGTGGTAGGGAAGGGCCGGGACCTGGAAGCAGTCGGTGTCCATGTCCGGTACCTGGGTCACCCAGCCGCCGTTGCTGCCGCCCTGCCAGCGGGCCACGTCCAGGCAGGCCCGCTGCGGTCCGCTGGGGGCCGGCTTCGGGGTGAAGCCGGTCGGGACCAGCAGTCCATGTGCGTCATAGGGCTGCGGCCGCTGCAGATAACGGTCCAGGCAGGCCCGGTCGATCTGGGCGCCGCAGGAGCCGGCCGCGTCGGCGAACCACTGCGCGGCCGCCCAGCCCTCCAGCTCCCACTGCGACAACTGCTGCTCCCGAGCCGGGAAGTAGCGCGTCATCGCGGCCCGGAACGCGGCCACCGCCGGGTACTTCACGTCCTGGTAGGAGCGGCTGTCGGAGGTCACCCACAGCGCGTCCAGGCAGCCGGGCACCGACTGGTAGTCGTGGCCCGCCTGCGCGGTCCAGTTCTGCACATTGGTCACCTTGGCCGCCACGCTCACCCCGGCCGAGGCCATCGCCTGGCACAGCGCCACATTGCCCCTGGTGTCCATCGCGTCCAGCAGCAGTTGCGTGCCGTGGGACTTCAACTGGGCTGCCACGGCCGCGAAGTTGGGCAGGGCGAAGTCCACCGTCTCGGTCAGCACCCGGTAGCCCTCGGCCTTGAGGCCCTGCACCAACTGGGCGGCGTAGCGGGCCGAGTCGGCCTGGTTGTAGCCGACCACGGCGGCCGAGCGCAGCCCGAGCTTCTGACTGAAGTACCGGTAGACCTCGGTGGTGGCGTACTGGGTGCCGTTCCAGCCGAGGGACCGGCCGTCCCTGGGCTCGCTGCTGCCGTAGATCTGGTAGAGGTGCGGATAGCGGTCGTAGGGGGTGTCGATCGGCTCGCCGCCGATGTCGGGCACGCCCTGGGCGCTGACGTACGGGGCGCCCGCGTAGTCGAGGGCACTGGTGGCGACCAGGGCGACCACATGGTCCTGGTCGATCAGCTTGTGCACACAGGCCTGGTTGCCGCTGCCGCTGCCGCTGTCGTCGCAGGTCACCACGTTGACCTGACGTCCGCCTACGCCCCCGGCGGCATTGAGCGCGCGGAAGAACGCCTGCGCCCCGTACATCGGCCCGCTGAACGCCTCGTTGCCGAGCACGCTGGAGACCGAGGCGACGATGCCGACGGTGAGCGGCGGCTGCGCGGAGCCGGCGCCGGACGCTCCCGGCGCGCCCGCGGAGCCGCCCGTCGGCCCGGCGAAGTCCCGTTCCGGCAGCCTGCTTCCGCAGGCCGCCAGCGGCAGGACGGCCGTGAGCAGCAGCGCTGCCAGGGCCCGTCCTGCCGTCCGTCGAGGAAGCATGGGCAGCACGGTACGGGACGGGTCCGGCTCAGGCACAGACCGCCGGAGAGGTCCCGCCGCTCAGCTTGATCAGGTTGCACAGGGTGGCGTCGGCGACCTGCCAGACACCGCCCACCAGAACCGACTTCCCGGCCGAACCGGGCAGCGCCGGCGCCCCGCTGACACAGAGGTTGTAGGTGACGTCGGCGGCGGTCGCGCTGGTGAAGGAGACCGTCAGCACCGTGGCGGTGGCCTTCGCGGCCAGCGGGTTCTTGCCGAAGGACTGCAGCACCGGGGCGAACGTGGTGCCCTTCTCCAGCAGGCCGAGCTTGGTGGTGGGGGGCGTGGCCGGGTCGAAGAACTTCTGGTAACTGGTGGAGATCGCGGTGGCCGCACCGGCGGTGTCGCTGGGCCCGGTGCCGCTGACCGTCGGCGCGGCGCCGGTCCCGCAGGCGGCGGGCGCGGCCGCCGCGGTGGTCGCCGGGGCCGCGGCGCTGGTGGTGGGCGCGGCGGCGGTGGCGGACGCGCTGGGCGCCGCCGTGCTGCCGCCTCCGCTGCTTCCGCAGGCCGTGGCAAGGAGCAGCACCGCCGCCCCGACGGCAGCGCGCGGAAGGTACCCGTGAACGTTTGCGGAACCGTTGGTCATGGAATCCTCACCGTCCGAATCCATATTCAATCTGACGCACCGTCAGCTATCACCAAGCTACCGGTTTCGGCGGATGATGGTCCCGTCGCTGCACGCATCAGCGAAAAAGATGAAGGACTGTGACCGAGCAGAACCGGTTGGGGGATCGATGGCGGCCGCACCACCCGCAGCACCACCCGTACCGAGCCGGGCGACGAAGGCCGCCCAGGCCCTGCGCGACCGGCTGGGCTGGATCTGCTGCGCCGGCGGCGTCCTGCTGTGCGCGCTCGGCTGGTACGGGGTGTCCGGCGAGCGCTACACCGCCCGTCAGGTCCCCTTCCTGGCCTCGGCCAGCGCCCCCGGGGCGGCCCTGATCGTCGGCGGCTCGGTGCTGCTGGCGGCCCGCCGCCGCCAGCCCCGGCCGACCCCCGAGTACGAGCAGCTGCAGCGTCAACTCGCGCTGCTCACCCGGCTGCTGACCGAAGCCGTGCAGGCCGAGCAGACCGAGCAGGCTCAGCGTTCCGCGGCCGTCGCCCCGCCGGCCGCCGCGCCCGCCGCCGTGCCCCTGCTGCTCGCCGTGCCCGGCGGCCGGACGTACCACCGCTCCGACTGCCTGCTGGTGCAGGGCCGCCAGGATCCGGAGCACCTGCTCAACGGGGACGTCGCCGCGCGCGGCCTGCGCCCCTGCCCGCTCTGCGAACCGCCGGAGGGGGCATGACCGTTCCGCTGCCGGTGGACCTCGCGGTCGCCGGGCTCGCCGTGGGCAGCGCCGCCGCGCTGTCCGGCATCGGCCTGGTGGTCTGCCACCGCGCGACCGGGGTGCTCAACCTCGCCCAGGGCGCGGTCGCCATGGTCACCGCCTACGCCCTCCGGCAGACCGTGGTGGTCTGGCACTGGCCGCGCGCCCTCGCGGTCCCCGCCTGCGTGCTGGTGTTCGCGCCCGGCCTCGGCGTGCTGATGGACGTGCTCGTGTTCCGCCGGCTCCAACGCCGCAACGCCGGCACGGTGGAGACCCTGGTCGCCGGGCTCGGCGTGTTCGTGCTGCTGATCGGAACAGCGGCGCTGGTCTGGGGGCTGACCCCGCTCACCGATGCCCCGGCCCTGGTCCCGGCCACCCCGATCGGCCTCCCCGGCGGCCTGCGGCTCACCCTGGACACCGTCGTCGACCTCGGCGCGGTGCTGGTGATCGCGGTGGGCGTCGGCGCGGTCAGCCGCTGGACCGCGTTCGGCACCACGGTACGGGCGGTGGTGGACAACCGCCGCCTCGCCGAGCTCTCCGGGATGGACGCCGACCGGGTCTCCTCGGTCGGCTGGGCCTTCGGCGCCTTCACCGCCGGGCTCACCGGCGTCCTGCTGGCCCCGGCGCTGCGGCTGGACCCGTACGGGCTGCCGCTGCTGGTGATGGAGACGCTGTCGGTCGCCGTCGCGGCCGGGCTGCGCAGCCTGCCGCTCGCGGTCGCCGCGGCGTTGGCGCTGGGGATCGGCCAGAGCGAACTGACGGCCTTTCACCCCACGGGATGGGGAGGCCCGTTGCTCCAGTCCGCGGGCGCCGACCTGTTCGTGCTCGCGCTGCTCGCGGTGGTGTTCCTGCCCGGCCGGCTGGCCCGGGCGACCGGCGCCGTCCCGGCCCTGCCCCCGCTGCCGCCCACCGGGCCGACCGCCGATACCCTGCGTATGGTGCGGCGCGCGGCCTGCCTGCTCCTGCTGCTGGTGCCGCTGGATCTGCGCGGCGGCGATCTGCGGGCACTGCTGCCGGGGCCCGCCCTGGCGCTGGTGCTGCTCTCGCTGGTGGTGGTCACCGGCTACGGCGGTCAGATCTCGCTCGGGCAGGCCGGGTACGCGGGCCTGGGCGCGCTGCTCACCGGCACGCTGGCGGGAGCCGAGCTGCCTGCCGTCACGGCTCTGCTGACCGCGGTCGCCATCGCCGCCCCCTGCGGGCTGCTGGTCGGCTGGCCCGCGATCCGGCGGCGCGGGCTCGCCCTGGCGCTGACCACCTTCGCGGTCGGTACGGCCATGAGTCGACTTGTCTTTCAACAGCCTTATCTCACTGTCGGCATCCGCCTCGACCGCACCGGCCCCTGGGCCGACGACCGGGTCTTCTACCTGGCCGAACTGGCGCTGCTGGCGACGGCCCTGCTGCTGGTCCGCGGCCTGCACCGGGGCCGGACCGGACGGGGCCTCGGCGCGATCCGGGACCACGAACCGGCGGCGTACGCCTCCGGCGTGAACGTCCCCCGGCTGAAGCTGCTGGCCTTCACCGCGGGCGCGGCGCTGGCCGCGCTCGGCGGCAGCCTGCTGGGGCTCGGCGCGCAGGCCTTCGACCCCGACGCCTTCGACCCGGTGCTCGGGCTGCTCTGGTTCGCCGCCGTGGTGGTCTTCGGGACCAGCAGCGCCTCCGGCGCGGTGCTCGCCGCGATGGCCCTCACCGCGCTGGACGCCGCCACCTCGGCCGGCGTCTCGGCAGCGGCGATCGGCGTTCTCGCGCTGCTGCGCGGGTGGTCCCCGCGTGGCTGGAGCGCCCTGCTGTCACCTGCGCCCCCGCCCACCGAAGCATCCCCCGCTCCCCCGGTCCGGCTGAGCCCGCTCGGCCGGCGGCTGGCCCGGCAGCTGGCGGGTGGTCGCCGATGACCGCGTCGCCGCCGACGGCCACGCCGCGAACCGGCCTCAGCGCCCGTGACCTGGTCCGTCACTACGGCGGGGTCGCGGCCCTGGACGGGGTGTCCCTCGATGTCCCGCCCGGCCGGATCACCGCACTCACCGGGGCCAACGGCGCGGGCAAGAGCACCCTGTTCCGCTGCCTCAGCGGCGCCGAACGCCCCGACGCCGGACAGGTCCTGCTCGACGGACGCGACATCACCCGCCTCCCCGAATACACCCGGGCCCGCCTCGGCCTGGCCCGCACCTTCCAGCAGCTCGCCGTCTTCCCCGGCCTCACCGTCGCCGACAACCTCCGGATCGGCGCCGAACAGGCCGGACGCCGCTCGCCGCGCGACGCCGAGTTCGCCGTCGCCCGGACGCTGCGCCAGCTCGGCCTGGAACCGCTCGCGGACCGGTCCGCCGCCGCGCTCCCCACCGGCACCCTGCGGCTGCTCGAACTCGGCCGCGCCCTGGCCGGCGACCCCGCCGTGCTGCTGCTGGACGAGCCGGCCGCGGGGCTGGACGCCGCCGAGACCGAGCTGCTGGCCCAGCTGCTCACGGCGCTCGCCGAGGACGGCCGGGCCGTCCTGCTGGTCGAGCACGACCGCGAGCTGATCGACCGGATCGCCCACCGCGTCCACACCATGGCCGCCGGACGGTTGGACACCGCAGACGAACGGCCCCGCCGATGAACGGGCTCCGACGATGAACGGGCCACGCCGATGAGCGTGGAGATCGCGCTGCAGGGGGCGCGCGTCCGCTACGGCCCGCTGGAGGCCCTGCACGGCATCGACCTGCGGATCCCCACCGCCCGCCGCACCATCCTGCTCGGCCGCAACGGCGCGGGCCGCAGCACCGCCCTGCACGCCCTGGCCGGGACGGTCCCGCTCTCCGGCGGCCGGGTGCTGTGGTCGGGCGGCGGCGACCATCGGGACGGGCCCCGCGACGGCCCCCGCGACATCACCGGGCTCGACGCCTACCGCCGGGCCCGGCTCGGCCTGACCCTGGTCCCGGCCGAGCGCGCGGTCTTCCCGTCGCTCACCGTCGCCGACCACCTCTCCCGGCTGACCGCCTCCGCCCGCGACACGGCGCTCGACCTCTTCCCCGAGCTGGTCCGGCTGCGGAACCGCGGCGCGGGCAGCCTGTCCGGCGGCGAGCAGCAGATGGTCGCGCTGGCGGTGGCCCTGGCCGGGCCGTCCCGGCTGCTGCTGCTGGACGAGCTGGGCCGCGGGCTCGCCGCCCCGGTGCTGACCCGGGTGCACGAGGCGCTGGTCGCGGCGGCAGCGGGGGGACGGACCGTCGTCCTCGCCGAACAGACCCTGCGCGCGGCGACGCCCGCGTCCCCCAGCCCGACCTGGTCTATGTGCTCCACCGCGGCGCCGTCGCCTTCGCCGGCGAGGCGGGCGAACCGGCCCTGGCGGCGGCCGTCGCCGCCAGCGCTGTCGCGGGCGCCGGCGCGGGCGCGGGCGCTACGCCAGCCGTAGCACCGTCCCGGCCAGCAGCACGTCGGGGTCGGAACCGACGACGGCCCGATTGAGCCGGTAGAGGGCGGGCCAACCGCCCTGGACCCGATACCGCGCAGCGATGGCCGACAAGGTGTCACCCACCCGCACGGTGTACCGCAGGGGCTTGGGCGCCGGAACGGGAGTCGGCACGGGCCGTGGCGGCGCCACGGGAGCCGGCACCGGAACGGGCACGGGCGTCGGCCTCGGCGTCGGAACTGACACAGGCTTCGGCGGGAGCGTAGGCACGGGCGTGGGGGTCGGCACGGGCTTCGGGGTGGGCACGGGCTTGGGCGTCGGCTTAGGCACAGGCTTCGGGGTCGGCGTGGGCTTCGGCACGGGCTTGGGCGTCGGCTTGGGCACAGGCTTCGGGGTCGGCGTGGGCTTGGGCACAGGTTTCGGGGTCGGCTTTGGCGTCGGCTTCGGGGCTGCTCCCAGCCCCAGCTGCTTGGAGCAGGACGGCCAGGCCGTCCACCCCTGCCAGGCCAGGATCCGTTCCGCGACCGCGATCTGCTGCGTCTTCGTCGCCAGGTCCGGCCGCTTCGCGTAACTCCGCCCACCGGCCTCGCCCCAGGTCTCGGCAGAGATCTGCACCCCGCCGTAATAGCCGTTCCCGGTGTTGATGTGCCAGTTGCCGCTGCTCTCGCACATGGCGAGCCGGTCCCACACCGAGACCGCGACCCGCCGCGAGGACCCTGGGTCAGCCGTCCACGGCACCGCGGCGACAGCTGCGGCCACGGTCGCCGCTACCACCAATACCTTCATCCCTGTGGCCATGACAGATGACGTTAAGTCAGCTCAGCGCACAATCTGACGATCCGACAGTCCGACTCGCCGCCCCCTCACACGAACGGCGGCACAGCGCCCCCGCAGGGGTGCTGTGCCGCCGAAGGCAGGCGACCGACGAACGGTCAGCCGATGGAGAGCACCTGACCGGGGAAGATCAGGTCGGGGTTGGCGCCGACCACGCTCTTGTTGGCCGCGTACAGCGTCTGCCAGGACTCGCCGTTCGCCTGGGCGATGTGGCCCAGGGTGTCGCCGGACTTCACCGTGTAGGTGGCGCCGGTGGCCTTCGCCGTAGCGGGAGCCGGGGCCGACTCGCTGCTGCTGGCACTCGCGGAATCGTCGCTGCTGCTGTTGTTGCTGCTGCTGCCGTTGTCCGAGGAGGAGGCCGACGGAGCCGACTGGGCAGCGGACGCCGAGGAGTCCGAAGACGAGGACGAGGACGAGGTGTCCACGCTCGCCGCCGCGCCGCCCTGGCTCAGCCCGGCCTGGGGGCCGCACACCGGCCACGCGCCGGGGCCCTGCGAGGCGAGGACCTGCTCGGCCACAGCGATCTGCTGGCCCTGGCTGGCCTGGTTCGCGGTGGAGGCGTACTGGGTGCCGCCGAAGGCGGCCCAGGTGGAGGCGGAGAACTGCAGGCCACCGTAGTAGCCGTTGCCGGTGTCGATGCTCCAGTTGCCGCCGCTCTCGCACTGGGCGACCGCGTCCCAGGTGGAGTTGGACGCGGCGGAGGCGTTGGTCGCGGTCACCAGACCGGCCACGGGGGCGGCGACGACCACACCGGCGATCACGGCCGCACGGATGCGGCTCTTTCGGTTACCACTCGTGGCAGCGGCGGTGCGGGCAGCGTCGTTCTCGCGGCGAAAAATCATGAAGTCCCTTACTCGACAGTCCCGGCCGGGTCGACGGGCGGCGCGTCATACGCACTCGTCCTCCGTCGCCGCAGTTCACGGAGCGGGTCCGGCAGCGTGGGAACCGTCTGCCTGGAACCACCCCCGGCACCCTCCACTCGGCACCGACCTGTCCTGCGGCGGCGGGCACGATTCCTCGGGGTGAGCCGGGGAATCGTGCGGAGGTGGGTAGAACCCGGGTGGTGCTCGTTGCACCGGTGTCCGAACGTAGGCAACTCCTGCCATGCCTTCAAATGACCTCACGTCTCCGCAGCTCAGAGGCCCATTACCAACGGTATTGATCAAGGACGGCCAGCCCACCCCGGGCGATTTATCCTTTTTGCGCATGATCGATCGTGATTGGTGTGGTCTCAACCACATAAGCATTCGAGTGAGCTGGCCCACATTGTCGACGTAGCGTCATCACTGACCAGCACGTTGTCAGATCGGTCCTTATCTCTCTCCGACTCGACCGCCCCCGACCGTGACCCGGAGCACACCCAATCCGTTTGTCATCACGGCTGGAACACCCTCCCCAGCCCCTGATGACCCAAGGAGTGTTCGTGCCGCGCTTGATCGACGTCAGCGACGAGGTCCGTGCCGAGATCGGCGACGACGAGGCCGACCGCCTGCTCACCGGAGTAACCGCGCCCGACCGGTACGACTGCACCCATTGCCGGGCGCCGGGCGACGTCACCCAGGAGTCGACCGCGACCGTGCTCTTCGTCGGCGAGGAGACCGCCGTCCTGGCCTTCGCACACGCGCGCTGCATTCCGTCCCAGGTGGTCCCGGTCGCCGAGGAGCAGCTGCTCGGCGCCGTGCGCAGCATCAGCCAGACCCCCGGCGACGCCGCGCCCGCCGCGCCGGCCCCCACGTCCGCCCCGGCCGCCCTCCCGCACCAGGAGCAGCACACCACCCCGCAGGCCCCCGCCGCGCAGCCCCCGCAGGCCGTCCCCCAGGCCGCCGTCCTCGGCGTCACCTGCGGCCTGGTGCTGAGCCAGACCGGCCCGTACGCGGGCGTCCCCCGGGCCGCGCTGGTCGTGGAGCCCACCGGCCCGGTCGGCCGGCCCGGCGACGAGACCGGCCGGGACCACTTCGCCTCGATGCTGCTGGAGCACGGCTTCGGCCAGGTCTTCGACGTCGAGCAGCCGCCGGTCGAGCTGGCCGGCTGGTCGGTGCTGATGGCCATGGGCCAGCTGCACGCCATCCTGCAGCCGGCCAAGGGCAGCGGCACCATCGCCTGGTGGCAGGCGCACCAGCCGCTGCAGGTCACCGAGGCGTGGCGGTCCGCCGCGACCCAGCAGGGCGAGGTGGTGATGTATGCCGCGCCCGCCGGGAGCGTCGGCCGCCAGCCCCGCGAGGACCTGCTGCGCAACGCCATGGACGGCGCGGCCCGGCACGGCCTGTTGGTCGGCGCGGTCCTCCCGCTCGCCGGAACCTGACCGCCCGCCCGCTGAGCCAGGAAGGCCCGGTGCGCCGGGAAGGTCGCACAGGCTCACAACCGCTGCCCCGCATCCCGTGGGGCGTCCGGTCGTTGGCCATGACGTGCAGACCTTCAACTCCTTCCCGCCGCCCCGCTGGGCCGACAGCCGCCCGCCGAGCGTCCCGCTGATGCCCTCCCCGCGCTCGTACGAACCGGAGCCGCCGTCCCCGACTCCGATCTACGACGCCCTGTACTCGGAGTTCAGGCGCCTGTTCCGCGCCCTCCCCGGGGACCACTCCGGCGAGGAGGATCTGCGCTTCAACGGCTTCGGCCCGTACTACCCGTCCGGCGACGGGTACGCCTCCTCCGGCGGTATGGGCCGCCACCGCGGCTATCTCTCACTGCCGCCCGGCCGCGGCTGACCCCGTCGGCGGCATGACGGTGGGCCCCGGGTCACCGACCCGGGGCCCACCGTCATGCCCGCGCATACAAGCGCTTACTTCTTGCGGCCGCGCTTCTCACGCACCCGGACGCTGATCGAGATCGGCGTCCCGACGAAGCCGAACTCCTCGCGCAGCCGGCGCTCCACGAAGCGGCGGTAGCCGGCCTCGATGAAGCCCGAGGCGAACAGCACGAACCGCGGCGGCTTGGCGCCGGCCTGGGTGCCGAACAGGATGCGGGGCTGCTTGCCGCCGCGCACCGGGTGCGGGTGGCCAGCCACCAGCTCGCCGAGGAAGGCGTTGAGGCGGGCGGTGGGAATGCGGGTCTCCCAGCCCTCCAGCGCGGTCTCGATCGCCGGGACCAGCTTCTCCATGTGCCGACCGGTCAGCGCGGAGACATTGACCCGGGGCGCCCACTGGACCTGGACCAGGTCCGTCTCGATTTCCTTCTCCAGGTAATAGCGGCGCTCCTCGTCGATCTGGTCCCACTTGTTGTAGGCCACGACGACGGCGCGGCCGGACTCGACCGCCATGGTGATGATCCGGGTGTCCTGCTCGGCCAGGGTCTCGCTGGCGTCGATCAGGACGACCGCCACCTCGGCCTTCTCCAGCGCCGCGGCAGTGCGCAGCGAGGCGTAGAAGTCGGCGCCCGCCGTCTGGTGCACCCGGCGCCGGATGCCGGCCGTGTCGATGAACTTCCAGGTCTTGCCGCCGAGCTCGATCAGCTCGTCGACCGGGTCCCGGGTGGTCCCGGCGACCGCGTTGACGACGACCCGGTCCTCCTTGGCGACCTTGTTCAGCAGGCTGGACTTGCCGACGTTGGGACGGCCGATCAGCGCGACCCGGCGCGGGCCGCCGATCGGCTCGCCGCCGAAGCGCTGCTCGGGCGCGGGCGGCAGCTTCGCCAGGATCGCGTCCAGCAGGTCGCCGGAGCCGCGGCCGTGCAGCGCGGAGACGCAGTACGGCTCGCCCAGGCCCAGCGACCACAGCGCGGCGGCGTCGGCCTCGCCGGAGAGCCCGTCCACCTTGTTGGCGCAGAGCACCACCGGCTTGCCGGACTTGCGGACCAGCTTGACCAGCGCCTCGTCGGCGTCGGTGGAGCCGACGGTGGCGTCCACCACGAACAGCACCGCGTCGGAGTTCTCGATGCCGACCTCGGCCTGCGCGGCGACCATGGCGTCCAGGCCGAAGACGTCCAGCTCCCAGCCGCCGGTGTCGACGATCTGGAAGCGGCGGCCGTTCCAGGTGGCCTCGTAGCGCACCCGGTCCCGGGTGACGCCCGGCTTGTCCTCGACGACCGCCTCGCGGCGGCCGATGATCCGGTTGACCAGGCTCGACTTGCCGACGTTGGGACGGCCGACGATGGCGAGCACCGGCAGCGGACCGCCGTCGTTGAAGTCGACGTCCTCGGGGTCGAAGCCCTCCTCAGCGGCGAGCGCCATGAACTCGGCGTAGTCCGCCGGGTCCAGCTCGCCGTTGCCGGCGTTGCTGCCGACGATCTCGTTGCTCATGGTGCGGTGCCAACTCTCGTTCGTGGTCGCCCGGGAGGGGCGCGCAATGCGGGATGGTGCGGGGGCCGCCGCGGCGGCCGGTTCTCTCGGACAGGCTCTAGGCGCTCGCGCGCTCACGCACCAGTCCCAGGATGTGCGTGATGACCTCGTCCGGTGCCATCTCGCTGGTGTCGACCTCGATCGCGTCGTCGGCCTTGGCCAGCGGCGAGGTGGCCCGTCCCGAGTCGGCCGCGTCGCGGCGCTCGATGTCCACCAGGATCGCGACGATCTCGGCGGGGTCGGTCACCCCGAGCTGCGCGGCCCGGCGGGCGGCCCTGGTGGTGGCGGAGGCGGTGAGGAAGACCTTGAGGTCGGCGGCCGGGAAGACCACCGTGCCCATGTCCCGGCCTTCGGCGACGATGCCGCGCGGTGCGGCCGCGGCCGAGCCGCGCTGCAGCTCGACCAGCCGGGTCCGCACCTCGGGGACGGCGGAGACGGCGCTGACCGCGCCGGTGACCTCCGCGCCGCGGATCGGCCCGGAGACGTCCACGCCGTCGACGGTGATGGTCGGACCGCTCGCATCGGTGCCGGACAGGATCACCGGCTTGGAGGAGGCCAGCGCCACCGCGTCGGGGTCGTTGACGTCGACCCCGTTCTGCAGCAGCCAGTGCGTCATCGCCCGGTACATGGCCCCGGTGTCGAGGAAGCTGAGGCCGAGCCGGGTGGCGATCTCACGGGAGACGGTGGACTTGCCGGTGCCCGCCGGGCCGTCGAGGACGACGATCACCGGGGCGTCCGAGCGGTCGGCGCCACTCGGTGCAGGGTGGAGGGCCACGGCGAAAGTCCTTCTCTCTGGTTCACGGCCCGCGCCCATGATCGGTACCTGTCGGTATCTGGGCAGCACGGCTCGGCACGGCGGGGTCTTCCCCCAAGGTTACCGGTCCGATCGCACTCGCCAGCCCCGCTCCTGCAGCGCGGACGTGAGCCCTACCACAGCCGAGGGCGCCACCATCAGCTGGACCAGGCCCGCCTGCAGCCCGGTGGAGTGCTCGATCAGCACGTCCTCGATGTTGACCCCGGCCCGTCCGGCCTCGGCGAAGAGGCGGGCCAGCTCGCCCGGCTGGTCGCCGATGACCACGGCGACCACCTCATACCGGGTCGGCGGCGCCCCGTGCTTGCCGGGGATCCGGGCCCGTCCTGCGTTGCCGCGGCGCAGCACGTCCTCGACCGCGCCAGCGCCCTCCGCGCGCTTGGCCTCGTCGGCGGCTGCCATCGAGCGCAGTCCGGCGACAGCCCCGCCCAGATCGGCCGCCAACTCCTCCAGGATGTCGGCGACGACCCCGGCGTTGGCACTGAGGATCTCCACCCACATCCTGGCGTTCGACCCGGCGATCCTGGTGGTGTCCCTGATCCCGGGCCCGGCCAGCCGGACCGCGTTCTCCTCGGCGTGCTCCAGCCGGGCCGCGACCAGGCTGGCCAGCACCTGCGGGGTGTGCGAGACCAGTGCGACGGCGCGGTCGTGCGCCTGGGCGTCCATCACCACCGGCACCGCCCCGCACAGCGCGACCAGCTCGAGGGCGGCGTTGAGGGTGTCGGTGTCGGTGTCGGCGGAGGGCGTCAGCACCCAGGTCCGCCCCTCGAACAGATCCGCCCGCGCCGCCAGCGGACCGGACCGCTCGGCCCCGGCCATGGGGTGGCCGCCGATGTAGTGGACCGTGTCGCAGCCGAGCGCCGCGATGTCCTGCCGGGGGCCCGCCTTCACACTGGCGACGTCGGTGTAACTGCGGGCCAGCCCCTGCCGCTGGCACTCGGCCAGCACCGAGGCGATCAGCGGCGGCGGCACCGCGATGATCGCCAGATCCACCACACCCTCGGGATCGTCCACCGTCCCGGCGCCGAGCGAGGCGGCGGTGCGGGCGGCGTCGGGGTCGACGTCCCGCAGATGCACGCTTATTCCCCGCGCGCTCAGCGCGAGCGCGGCGGAGGTCCCGATCAGTCCGGTGCCGATCACGGCGGCGGTACGCATGGCGGGCTACGTCCTTCGGTACGTGGCGGGAGCGGGTGGAGCCTGGCTCCGCCCCCATGATTCCGTATCCTCAGCCGCCCCTGCGACACCATTCAGCTGAACCGCTCCCTGGGCTGAGCTGAATTCACCGCGCCCGCGGGCGCGGCTGCGCCCCACCCGCTGGGTGGTGGCGATGCAGCCGAGCACCAGCACCGCCGCCACCAGCGCGGACGCGGGCAGCTGCTCACCGAGCAGCAGCACCGACCAGAGCAGCGTCAGCAGCGGCTGGGCCAGCTGCAGCTGGCTGGCCCGCGGCACCCCGATCACCGCCATCCCCCGGTACCAGAGGACAAAGCCGCCGAACTGGGAGACCGCGGCCAGGTAGCCGATCCCGGCCAGCGCGTGGGCGGTCAGACCGACCGGTTCCACGGCGAGGCCGACCGCCGCGGTCAGCGCGGTCACCGGCAGGGCCGCGACCACGCCCCAGCCGATCACCTGCCAGCCGGGCAGCTCCCGGGCCAGTCGGCCGCCCTCCGCGTAGCCGACCGCGCACACCAGCAGCGCGCCGAGCAGGCAGAGGTCGGCCGCGGTCGGCCGCCCGTGGTTCTGCCACAGCGCGAACACGGCGACCACCACCGCCCCGGCCCCGGCCGCGCCCCAGAACCAGAACGACAGCCGGGTCCGGTTGAGCAGCGCGGAGACGGCCGCCGTGGCCAGCGGCAGCACCCCGATGACCACGGCGGAGTGCGCCGAGGTGGAGGTCTGCAGGGCCAGGGTGGTGAGCAGCGGGAAGCCGACCACGCAGCCCAGGGCCACCGCCAGCAGCCCGCGCCAGTGCCGGCGCGCGGGTATCGGCACCCGCCCGGCGCGCAGGCAGCCGAGCGCGAGCAGCGCCGCCAGTACGCCGCGGACGCCGGTGACCGTCCAGGGGCCGAGGCCGTGGCCGCCGTCCAGCGCCCAGGCGGTGGCCGGAAAGCTGAAGGAGAAGGTGAGCACCCCGAGCCCGGCCAGGGCCACCCCACCGCTACCGGATGCCAGAAACTTTGTCGTAGCGCTATCATGATCTCTCATGAATGAGCGTAGCAGTGTGGCCGCCCTGGCGGAGTCCCTGCGCCGGGAGCTCCACCGCTACCCGGACGGCCGGATGCTGCCGCCCAGCCGGGCGCTGATGGCTGAGTACCACGTCAGCCCGGGCACGGTCGCCCGCGCCATCGCCGTCCTCGCCGCCGAGGGCCTGGTGGTCGCCCGCCCGGGCGCGGGCGTGTTCCGGGTACGGGCGCGTGGCAGCGCTACCCGGCAGCCCGGCGACCTGTCCTGGCAGCAGGTCGCCCTCAGCTCCGGGGCAGGTTCACGCGGGGTGGACGCCTCCGGGGTGCTGGCCACGCTCACCATCCCGCCGCCGGATGTGATCGACCTCAACGGCGGCTATCTGCACCCCTCGCTCCAGCCCGAGCGCGCCCTCGCCGCCGCCCTGGCCAGAGCGGGTCGCCGGCCGGGGGTCTGGACCCGTCCGCCGACCGAGGGGCTGCCGGAACTGCGGGCCTGGTTCGCCGCCGACATCTCCGGCCCGGCGCACGCCCTCGGCGCGGCGGACGTGCTGGTCACCGCCGGCGGCCAGAGCGCGCTCAGCACCGCCCTGCGCGCCCTCGCGCCCCCCGGCGCGCCGGTGCTGGTCGAGTCGCCGACCTACCCCGGCATGCTCGCCATCGCCCGCGCCGCCGGGCTGCGCCCGGTCCCGGTCCCGATGGACGCCGAGGGCGTGCGCACCGACCTGCTCGCGGACGCCTTCGCCGCCACCGGGGCCCGGGTGTTCGTCTGCCAACCGCTGTTCCAGAACCCCACCGGGGCCGTGCTCGGGCCGCAGCGGCGGACCGAAGTGCTGCGGATCGCCCGGGCCGCGGGGGCCTTTGTGATCGAGGACGACTTCGCCCGCAACCTGGTCCACGCCGACGCTCCCCCGCTGCCGCCGCCACTGGCCGCCGACGACCCGGACGGGGTGGTGGTGCACGTCCGCTCGCTCACCAAGCCGAGTTCGCCGAGCCTGCGGATCGCCGCCCTCAGCGCCCGCGGCCCGGCGTTCGAACGGCTGCGCGCGCTCCAGGCGGTGGACAGCTTCTTCGTCCCGCGCCCGCTCCAGGAGACCGCGCTGGAACTGGTCGCCGCCCCCGCCTGGCGGACCCACCTGCGCGGCGTCGCCACCGCCCTGCGCGACCGCCGGCAGGCCCTGGTCCAGGCCCTCGGCGCCGAGCTGAGGCCGCGGCACACCCCCTTCGGCGGCTACCACCTCTGGCTCCGCCTGGCCGAGGGCGCCGACGAGACCGCGGTCACCGCCGCCGCCTTCCGGGCCGGCGTCGCGGTCACCCCGGGCCACGCCTACTACCCGGCCGAAGCCCCGTCCCCGCACCTCAGGGTCAGCTACGCGGGCGCCGCGAATGTGCAGCAACTCACGGACGGGGCACGGCTGTTGAATCAGGTGCTGGCGACGGCTAGAGGATCCGCAGCTCACGCGTCGTCAGATTGAGCCGCTCGCCGCCGTCCCCGGTGCAGACCGCGATGTCCTCGATCCTGGCGCCGTACTGGCCGGGGAGGTAGATCCCGGGCTCGATCGAGAAGGCCATCCCGGGCTCCAGCGGCCGGGCCGAGCCGGAGACGATGTAGGGCTCCTCATGGGTCTCCAGCCCGATCCCGTGCCCGGTGCGGTGGATGAACCGCTCGCCGTAGCCGGCCTCGGTGATCAGATCCCGGCCGACCGCGTCCAGTTGCTCCGCGGTGATGCCGGGGCGGACCGCCGCGCACTGCGCGGTCTGCGCCGCCAGCAGCACCTCGAAGGCGCGCAGATAGTCCGCCGGGGCCTCGCCCACGCAGTAGTCGCGGGTGGAGTCCGAGCAGTAGCCGGAGGGCATGGTGCCGCCGATGTCGACCACCACCGGGTCTCCGGCCCGGATCACCCGGTCGGAGACCTCGTGGTGCGGGCTGGCCCCGTTCGGCCCGGAGGCGACGATGACGAAGTCGACCGTGGCATGGCCCGCGGCGATGATCGCGTCGGCGATGTCCCGGCCCACCTCGCGCTCGGTACGGCCCGGCCGCAGCCACTCCCCCACCGCCGCGTGCACCGTGTCGATCGCGGCACCCGCCTGCCGCCAGCGCCTCGATCTCGGCGGCGGACTTGCGCATCCTCAGCTCGCCCAGCACCTCCCCGGCGAGCGCCTGCTCCGCCCCCGGCAGCGCGGTCCTGAACGCCAGCACCTTCTCGGCCCACATGTGGTTGTCCACCCCCACCCGGCGCAGCGCCCGGCCGGCCGGCAGCCGGGACGCGACCAGCGCGTAGGGGTCCTCGGTCTCCCGCCAGCCGACGATCTCGATGCCGAGACCGCCCACCGGGGAGGCCTCCGCGGCCGGCTGCTCCAGCAGCGGCACCACCAGGAACGGCTCCCCGCTCGCGGGCGCGACCAGGCAGGTCAGCCGCTCCAGCGGCAGCGCCTGGTACCCGGTCAGATAGCGCAGGTCGGGTCCCGGCGACACCAGCAGGGCGTCCAGCCCGGCGTCGGCCGCAGCCTTCTGGGCGCGGGTGATCCGGTCGGCGGGGTAGAGCGCAGCGTCATGGGCCATGGCGTCAGTCCATCACGCCCCACCGAGGTGGCGGCAGCCGACCCGCTGGACATCTGTGCTCCTCGGCGGGCGGCGCCGGGAAAATCTGGGAGCGCTCCCGTCCATTCTCTTGACGCCCGACCGCTCCCGCTGGCTTGATATTCAGCGGCACCGAGCTGCTGCTTCGTCAACTCGCTGCCACGCACATACCGTTCTCGGCCCACCCGCTGAAAGGCATGGTGCACCACGTTGATGGAAGCGCTCCCATATCTCCGCTCCAAGCCGCTGCTCGCCGCGCTGGCACTGCTGACCGCCGCCGTCGGACTCGTTGCCACCCCGGCCTCCGCCGCGTCGGCCGCCCCGGCCAAGCCGGTCGCCCGTACCCTCCCGGCCACCAGTCACTTCTTCGTCGACCCGGCGAGCAAGTCCGCCGCCCAGGCGCTGACCGACCTCAAGGCAGGCCAGGTCAAGGACGCCCTCAGCATGGCCGAGCTGGCCTCCTGGCCGGTCGCCCAGTGGTTCACCGGCACCGCGGCCCCTGCTCAGACCACCCATGACATGGCCGCACTGCAGGCCAAGGCCGCCCGGCAGCACCAGGTCCCGGTTGCCGTCGCCTACGACGTCCCCGGCCGCGACTGCTCCCAGTACTCGGCCGGCGGCGCGGCCACCGGCGCGGACTACGCGGCCTGGGTCGACGCCCTCGCCCAGGGCATCGGCAGCCACCGCACCGTCGTCGTGCTCGAACCCGACGGTCTGGCGCTCAGCCCCGCCTACTGCGGCGGCACCGCCCAGCAGCAGACCGACCGGCTGGCCCAACTGAGCGCCGCCGTCGACCGGCTGGAGCAGCAGAGCGGCGCCCTGGTCTACCTCGACGGCGGCCACAGCGCCTGGCAGAACGTGGGCACCCAGGCACAACTCCTGCTCCAGGGCGGGCTCGCGCAGGCCCAGGGCTTCTTCCTCAATGTCTCCAACTACCAGACCGACGCCGACCTCACCCGGTACGGGACCGAGGTCGCCGAGTGCAGCTGGTACCTGCGGAACACCCCGGGCGCCACCGCCGACGACTGCGCCAACCAGTACTGGCCCGCCGCCGATGCCGATGCCTGGTACACCGCCCATGTCCCGGCCACAGCCGTGCTTCCGCACTTCGTGATCGACAGCAGCCGCAACGGCCAGGGCCCCTGGACCCCGGCAGCCGGCACATACACCGGCGACCCGCAGACCTGGTGCAACCCGCCCGACCGCGGCCTCGGCACCCGGCCGACCGCGAACACCGGGGTCCCGCTGCTCGACGCCTTCCTCTGGATCAAGGTCCCCGGCGAGTCCGACGGCAGCTGCACCCGCGGCACAGCCGGACCGGCCGACCCCGAGTACGGGATCACCGACCCGGCGGCCGGAGCCTGGTGGCCCGCGCAGGCCCTCAGCCTCGCCCAGGACGCCGCGCCCGCCCTGCGCTTCAACCTCGCGTCCCTCCTCGCGCCCTTCGCCCGGTAGCAGCCACCGGCCGCTCCTCCCGCCGCCCATGAGTGATCACCAGCTCACTTGTGGGCGCCGGGAGGGGAGGGTACAACTGGGAGATGATTCTCCACCTGACGACGCTCGACGGCTGGCTGGCGCACCCGGACCGCCCCTACGCCACGGCCTCGCTGGCGCTGGAGGGTTTCATCCACTGCTCCCCGGACGAGGACGCGGTGCTGGCCGTCGCCAACGACCGCTTCTCGCACACGCCGGGCCCGCTGATGGTCCTGCTGATCAACGAGGAAGCCCTCGACTCCCCGGTCCGCTGGGAGCCCGCCGCCCCCACCCCGCCCCCGGGCACGGCCGCGAGCGTCCTCTTCCCGCACATCTACGGCCCGGTCAACCGCTCGGCCGTGGCCGGCATGCTCGAAGTCGAACGCGACGCCGCCGGCCGCTGGTCCACCCTCGCCGCCTGGAGCTGACCCCGCCGCGCTCGCCGAGGCGTGCCAGGGCGCGATCGACGCCTGCCGGGCCGGTGTGGCGGCCCCGGAACTCGGCCTGACCTACCGCCGCACCGTCCTCGAACGCGGCGGCAGCGTCGACGCCACCCGACTCGTCACCGACTTCCTGGGCCGCAGCCCCAACCAACACGCCTTCCTGCACACCCTCGGCCTGACACCTGAGGCAGACCCCCACGGGGCGTAAAACCACTCGCCCTCCGGACCGACTGGTTCGTACGATCGCACTGTGGTCGTAGCTCAACTGGTAGAGCGCCGCGTTGTGGTCGCGGTTGTTGCGGGTTCGATTCCCGTCGATCACCCCAGATCGCTGTTGGGCGTGTAGCTGCGCAGCACCGCGTCGTCGGAGCCGTAGACGAGGACCCGGGACGGGGGCACCCGGCCCGCGGTCCTGAAGTGTGTGCGCAGATCTCCTCGAACGCGCCGGGGAAGGCCGCGTCCGCGACCGGGTCGATCCGGCCCGCGTTGAGCCAGTGCACCGCCAGGATCCACCCGCTGTGGTCCCCGCCGCCGTCATTGTGCCGCGGCGCGGTGGGCTCGGCCTCGATCCCGATCCGGTCCAGGATGTTCAGCAGGGCGTTCATGTCGTCGCCGTCGATGCGAACGAAGTTCTCTTCCACCAAGATCTCAGCCATGCCCGCTGCATACCCAGGCCCACCCCGAAAAACCGCTCGCGAACCGGACGTTGCCCTCCGTAGCCTCGGCACAGGCATTGGGTCGTAGCTCAGTCCGGCCAGAGCAGCCGTCTCCAAAGCGGCACGCCGCAGGTTCGAATCCTGCCGACCCAGCTTCAGCCGGTGCACGGCCGCGAGCCCCGGTCTGTTCTCCCCCCTCGGCGGGAGGGGAGCAGACCGGGGCTCGCGGGGCTCGGGTGACGACAGGTCACATGTGGACGGCCACCGGGGCGTCCGGGTCGACGGTGACCCGGCCCCGCCGGTAGAGCACCAGGGCGATGACCGCGCCCACCGCGAAGAAGCCCGAGGACCACCAGTAGGCGGTGGCGTAGCTGTGCAGCTGGGCCTGGGCCAGCACGTCCGGGGTGCGGCCGTGGCTCGCCGCGTAGGCGGTGGCCGCGCTGGCGGCGAGGGTGTTCAGCAGCGCGGTGCCGATGGAGCCGCCGATCTGCTGCATGGTGTTGACCGCCGCCGAGGCGACCCCGGCGTCCTCGGGACCGATCCGGTCCGTCGCCAGGCTCATCGCCGGGGGCAGCACCAGGCCGAAGCCGAGGCCGGTCAGCAGCAGGGCGGGCAGCACGTTGGCCGCATAGGTGCTGGACAGGTCGAGCCCGGTGAGCAGCGCCATGCCGCCCGCCGCCATGGCCATCCCGAGCGGGATCACCGGCTTCGGCCCGAACCTCGGGATCAGCACGATGGTGGACAGCTGCGCGGTGACGACCAGGGCGCCGATCATCGGCAGGAAGGCGAGGCCGGTGCTGACCGGGCTGTAGTGCAGCGACACCTGCAGGTAGTAGGTCAGGAACAGGAACACCCCGAACATGCCCGCGCCGGAGATGGCCACCACCAGGAACGAGGCGCCCCTGTTGCGGTCGAGCAGGACCCGCAGCGGCAGCAGCGGGTGCGTGGCCCGGGTCTGCCACCAGCCGAACAGTGCCAGCAGCAGGCCGCCGGCCACCAGGAAGCCCCAGGTCTGCGGCGAGGACCAGCTCTTGGTCTCGGCGTTGGAGAAGCCGTAGACCAGGCCGAAGAGTCCGGCCGAGACCAGCAGGGTGCCGGGGAGGTCCAGCTTGGGACGGTTGGTGGCGGTGCCGCGCTTGAGGAAGATCAGGCCGCCGGCCAGCGCGAACACCGCGAAGAAGAGGTTCACGTAGAGCGTCCAGCGCCAGCTGAGGTGCTCCGTGAGCACCCCGCCCAGCAGCAGGCCGATGCCGCCGCCGGCCGGCGATGGCGCCGAAGATGCCGAACGCCTTGGCCCGCTCCTTGGCGTCGGTGAAGGTGGTGTTCAGCAGCGACAGCGCGGCCGGGGCCAGCATGGCGCCGAAGAGGCCCTGCAGGGCCCGTCCGGCGACCAGGACCTCGAAGCTGGTGGCCGCGCCCGCCAGCGCGGAGGCGGCGGCGAAGCCGCCCACCCCGATCAGGAAGACCACCTTCCGGCCGATCAGGTCGGCCAGTCGGCCGCCGAGCAGCAGCAGGCTGCCGAAGGCGAGCGAGTAGGCGGTGACGACCCACTGCCGGTCGCCGTCGGAGAAGCCCAGGGCGTGCTGCGCGGAGGGCAGGGCGATGTTCACGACAGTCGCGTCCAGGACGACCATCAGCTGGGCCAGGCCGATGACGGCCAGCACCCACCAGCGGTGCGCGGGGGCGGCTGCCACGCCGGGCGGTGTGTCGACGCGGGCGTCGATGGAAGTCTGGGTCATGGCTTCTCTCCGAACGAAACGGTTTCGTACGGAGCAAACGTATGACGCGATCTATCGAAACGCAACCGTTTCGATAGATCGCCACGCCGGATGTGACGAGCGCCTCAAGCCCAGATGTGACGCACGCCTCAGCCCGTGACGCCGAACGCGGGGAGCACCACCGCGTCGATGTAGCGGATCAGGTACTCGGCATCCGCGAAGCTGTCCTCCAGGACCTTCCGCGCCGTCATCGCCCCCACCAGGGTGTGCGCGAAGAACTCGGCCGCCGGCGCGTCGTCCCGCACCTCGCCGCGTTGCACCGCCCGTCCCAGCACCAGGGAGAGCCGGGCCAGCTCCGGGTCGATCAGCATCTCCCGCAGCGCCAGGGCCAGGTCGGGGTTGCTGTGCGCGGCGTGGCCGACCGCGCTCATGAACACGGTGTCCTGCTCCGCGCCCTCGCCGAGGGTCCGGGCCAGCTCGTGCAGGTCGCCGCGCAGGCTGCCGGTGTCGATGTCGTCCGCCACCGGCGCCCTGCTGTGCCGCATCGCCGCAGCGACCAGCTTCGGCTTCCCCTCCCACTGCCGGTACAGGGTCGCCTTGCTGGACTTGCTGCGGGCCGCGACGGCGTCCATGGTCATCGCCTCATAGCCCACCTCGCGCACCAGCGCGATCACTGCCTGGTAGAGCTCGGCCTCCCGCTCGTCGCTGAGTCGGGAACGGCGCACCGTCGCGGTCATCTCACCTACCGGCCCTTACAGACCGACGGACTTCATCAGCTGGCCGACCTCGGGGTTGGTGAGGCGGCGCAGCCAACCGGACTTCTGGTCGCCCAGCGGGATCGGGCCGAACTGCACCCGGACCAGCTTCTCGACCGGGTAGCCCATCTCCGAGAGCAGCCGGCGCACGATGTGCTTGCGGCCCTCGTGCAGGCTGATCTCGACCAGGTAGTTCTTGCCGACGTTCTGGACCACCTTGAAGCTGTCGGCGCGGGCCCAGCCGTCCTCCAGCTCGATGCCCTGGGCCAGCTGCTTGCCCAGGTCGCGCGGGATCGGGCCCTGGATCGCGGCCAGGTAGGTCTTGGTGACCCCGTACTTGGGGTGGGTCAGCCGGTGCGCCAGCTCGCCGTGGTTGGTGAGCAGGATGATGCCCTCGGTCTCGGTGTCCAGGCGGCCCACGTGGAACAGCCGGGTCTCCCGGTTGTTCACGTAGTCGCCGAGGCACTGCCGGCCGTCCGGGTCCTCCATCGTCGCGACCACGCCGACCGGCTTGTTCAGCGCGAAGAACAGGTACGACTGGGTGGCGACGGTCAGGCCGTCCACCTTGATCTCGTCGTGCTGCGGGTCGACCCGCTTGCCCTGCTCGCGCACCCGCTCGCCGTTGACCTCGACCCGGCCCTGGTCGATCAGCTCCTCGCAGGCGCGGCGGCTGCCCATGCCCGCCCGCGCGAGCACCTTCTGCAGCCGCTCGCCCTCGGGCTCGCCGTGGGTCTTCGGAAGCTTCACCGCGGGCTTGTCGTGGCGGGCGCGGACGGCGTCCTCCACCTTGGCCTGCAGCTCGCGCGAGCGCACCGGCTTGGCCGGGCCGCGCCTGGCGCCCGCGCCGCCGCCGAGACCGCCGGGGCGGATCTGGCCGACCGAGCGCCCCTGCCCGGCCGGACGCGCGCCGAACTCGGGACGGTCGTAGGAGCGCTGCTCGGGACGCGGCGCCTCCTTGTCCCAGCCGCTGCCGCTCTCGCGCTTGCTGTTCCCCTGCGCGCCACCCCGCCCAGTACCACCCCGCCCCGCGCCGCCACGTCCCGTGCCGCCGCTGCTGCTACCGCCGCGCTGGCTCCCGCCACGCGAACCGCTCCCGGCGCTGCCGCCGCCGCCACTGCTGTTCCTACCGTTACCGTTACCGCTACGCATCAAGAAGTCCGTTGTCGATCCGTCGTCGGGGCCGCGTCCCAGGGCGGGTGCGCCTGCCTGTTCACCTGCTCATTACGACCGCCTCGGCGACCGCGGAGCCCTCCTGCGAGTCCGCTTCCACGTCGTCGGCCTCGGGCAGGAAGGGGGCCAGCTCCGGCAGCTCGTCCAGGCCGCGCAGCCCCATCCGTTCCAAAAATGTGTTCGTCGTCCGGTACAGGATCGCTCCTGTCTCCGGTTCGGACCCGGTCTCCTCGACCAGACCCCTCTGTACCAGGGTACGCATGACACCGTCACAGTTCACACCACGGACGACGGATACCCGGGAACGGGACACCGGCTGCCGGTACGCGATGACCGCCAGCGTCTCCAGCGCGGCCTGCGTGAGCCGGGCGTGCTGGCCGTCCAGGACGTAGCGCTCGACCGCGGGGGCGCAGGACACCCGACTGTAGTAGCGCCAGCCCCCGGCCACAAAGCGCAGCTCGAAGCCGCGGCCCTGCTCGGTGTACTCGGCGGCCAGCTCCTTCAGCGCCCGGTCCACCACCCGCTTGGGCCGCTCCAGCACCTGGGCCAGGTGCGCGCTGGTGGTCGGCTCGGTGACGACCATGAGGATCGCCTCCAGCGCGGGCTTCAGCTCCACCACGGCCAGCGCGGTCAGCGGCCCGGGCTCGGGCAGCGGCAGCGGCTCCGGGTCCGGCAGCGGGGGGTGCGGCGGCAGCGGCGGGGTCGGCGGCGCGGGCACCGGGTCGGGGATCGGGCTCGGTCCGGGCGCGGGCTCCGGGATCGGGTCCGGCTCGGGGGTGGGCCGCGGGAACGGGTCGGGCTCCGGCGTGGGCTGCGGGAACGGCTCGGGGACCGGCTGCGGGCTGGGCGAGGGCACCGGGTCGGGCTGCACCGGATCGGGCCCGCCCGGCAGCGGCGGCTCCAGCGAGTCCTCCGGCTCGATCCAGGTGTTCTCCAGGTACTCCCCGGGACGCGGCCGCCCCGGCATCCCCAGCCTGCGCCGACCGGCGCCCTGGCCGCTGCCCTGGCCCGCGCCCTGCGGCGGCAGACCGCCCTGCTCCTCGTGACTGCTGCTCATCCGTCCTCACCCTTCTGCTCAGGTGCCGCGTCGAACTCCTCACTCACCTCGACATGTGCCCCCTCCGCCCCGATCCACTGCACCAGCAGCTCCCCCAGCGCCTCCGGCTGGTCGAACAGCAGCACCCGCTCCCGGTACAGCTCCAGCAGCGCCAGGAACCTGGCCACCACCGTCAGCACGTCCGGGGCGTCCTCGGTCAGGGTGCGGAAGGTCGCCTCGCCCAGCAGCTGCAGCCGCTCGGCCACCAGCGCCGCCTGCTCCCGGACGCTGACCCTGGACGAGTGGATGTGCTCGATGTAGACCACCGGCTTCGGCCTGGGCTCGAACGCCTTGGCCGCCAGTCGGGCGAAGCCCTCGGGGCTGATGCTGATCACCACCTCGGGCAGCAGCGCGGCGTGCTGCGGCTCAAGCCCCGCGGTCCGGGGCCGGCGCAGCTGCTCGGCCGACCAGCGCTCGGCGAACAGGGCCGCGATCTGCTTGTAGGCCCGGTACTGCAGCAGCCGGGCGAAGAGCAGGTCGCGGGCCTCCAGCAGGGCGAGGTCCTCCTCGTCCTCCAGCTCGGCGACCGGGAGCAGCCGGGCCGCCTTGAGGTCGAGCAGGGTCGCCGCGACCACCAGGAACTCGCTGGCCAGGTCCAGGTCCCAGTCCGCTCCCATGGCCCTGATGTGGGCGATGAACTCGTCGGTGACCCGGGACAGCGAGACCTCGGTGACGTCCATCTTGTGCTTGGCGATCAGGCCGAGCAGCAGGTCGAAGGGGCCCTCGAAATTGTCGAGGTGCACCTGGAAGCCACCCGACGGCTCGGCCTCGAGCTCGGGTTCGACCAGCAGTGGGGGCAGGACAGGTGCGCTCACGCGAACACCATAAGTCCCACCACTGACAACTCCCAGCACCGACCGCCTCAGCGGCCGCGCAGCCTCCGGACCAGGATGCTGGCCTCGCCGCGCTGCTCCAGGTCCGCCAGGACCACCGCGACGGCCTCCCGCACTATCCGCCCCCGGTCGACCGCGAGCCCGTGCTCGCCCCGGAGCACCAGCCGGGCGTGCTCCAGGTCGATCAGCTCCTCGGCGGAGACATAGACCGTGATCTTCTCCTCGTGCCGCTCGCGTCCGGTCGGACGGGAGCGGCCCCCGCCGCGCGGCTTGCGCCGGGCGGCGGCCTCCCCCGCCGGGGCGGGGGTGCCGTTGTGCTGGGCCGGGGGCTGGCCGCCGGGCTGCCGCTGGGCGGGCGTGCTCGGTTCGGCCTGGGCCGCTCCGTGCTCGCCCGCGGCGTCGGCCGGCCGGCCCTCGCGGGCTTCCCGGTCCTCGCGGGCCTGGGCCTCCCGCGCCTCGCGGCCCTCCCGCGACTGGGCGGACTCCGGCGAGCGGGGTGCGGGGGTGAGCGACATCCCCCCGGTGGTCCGGAACAGTTCGTCCGCTCCCGGGAGGCTCACTCGACGGGGCACCTGGCGAGCACCTCCCTGGCGAGCTGGCGATAGGCGGCGGCGCCGACCGAGTTGGAGGCGTAGGTGGTGATCGGCTCGCCGGCCACCGTGGTCTCCGGGAAGCGCACCGTGCGGCCGATGACGGTGTGGAAGACGTGGTCGCCGAACGCCTCGGTGACCCGGGCCAGCACCTCGCGGCTGTGGACCGTGCGCGAGTCGTACATGGTGGCCAGGATGCCGTCCAGGCGCAGGTCGGGGTTGAGCCGCTCGCAGACCTTCTCGATCGTCTCGGTGAGCAGCGCGACCCCGCGCAGTGCGAAGAACTCGCACTCCAGCGGCACGATGACGCTGTCGGCTGCGGTCAGCGCATTGACGGTCAGCAGCCCCAGGGACGGCTGGCAGTCGATGATGACGTAGTCGTAGTCCGGCAGCAGCGGCTTGAGCGCCCGCGCCAGCGCCGACTCCCGGGCCACCTCGCTGACCAGCTGCACCTCGGCGGCCGACAGGTCGATGTTGGAGGGGAGCAGGTCCATGCCGGGCACGGCGGTCTTCAGCAGCACCTCGTCGGCCGTCAGGCCCCGCTCCATCAGCAGGTTGTAGACGGTGAGGTCCAGCTCCATCGGGTTGACGCCGAGGCCGACCGAGAGGGCGCCCTGCGGGTCGAAGTCGACCAGCAGCACCCGTCGGCCGTATTCGGCCAGCGCGGCGCCCAGGTTGATGGTCGAGGTGGTCTTGCCGACCCCGCCCTTCTGGTTGCACATCGCGACGATCTTCGCCGGACCGTGCTCGGTCAGCGGCGAGGGGATCGGGAAGTACGGCAGCGGACGGCCGGTGGGGCCGACCCGCTCGCGGCGCTGACGGGCGGCGTCCGGGGCCAGGGTGGCCGCGTACTCGGCGTCGGGCTCGTACTCGGCGTCGGGGTCGTAGAACTGACCGTCCGGCAGCTCGGCGTAGACCAGGCCCGGCTCGACCGCCTCGAAGGCGGTGGTGTCGCGGAACTCCGTCCCGCCGGGGTCGGTGCCGCGGGCGGCTGCCTCGTAGGGACCGGGTTGCTGGCCCGGGTAGTTGTGGGCGTCGTACTCGGGTTCCGGCCGGCGGGCGTCAAAGGTCCGCACGTCCGCCGAGTCCTCCCCGGAGAGACCGGTGCTGTTCTGCACAAGTCCTGGCTGACCACCCCCGGGAGCAAATGTCGACTCATTCACAAGTCGTCTTACCTCCTTGGCGACCGCCGTTGACACCGGAAACTTTTGGTGGGGCTCTGGGGCTGTGCCCCCTCCACTGGGCGGCATGTGCCGTGCCGCAGCCTAGCAACGACACAGTAGCGTCAACCACCACAGCAGTGATGCATGAACCAACATGTCGATATGACTAGATCCCGACGTGATGGCCAGAACCGCGCCTGCACACCGCCACGATGCCAGAGAACTGGCGGCATAACAGCCCATACGACCATCACCGGCGCCCCAGCGCGGGAGTGACATTCGTTGGCATCAAGTTGACGATGTGTCGACATTAGGACCCAAGAGGACGACAGAAGGGGGCGTGAAACAGCCATGAGCAGCCGTCTCACGCCCCCTTCGGGGTGAGGATCAGGCCAGGACGTCGGCCAGTTCCGCCGCGTGCAGACCGTGCGCCTCGGCGACCGGACCGTACGTCAGCTGTCCCTCGTGCGCGTTGAGGCCCTTGGCGAGCGCGGCGTCGCGGGCGCACGCCTCCTTCCAACCGTGGTTGGCCAGCTCGACGATGTACGGCAGCGTCACGTTGGTGAGCGCGTAGGTCGAGGTGTTGGGGACCGCGCCGGGCATGTTGGCCACGCAGTAGAAGACCGAGTTGTGGACCGGGAAGGTCGGCTCGGCGTGCGTGGTGGCCCGGGAGTCCTCGAAGCAGCCGCCCTGGTCGATGGCGATGTCGACCAGCACCGAGCCGGGCTTCATCCGCGAGACCAGCTCGTTGGTGACCAGCTTGGGGGCCTTGGCGCCGGGGATCAGCACCGCGCCGATGACCAGGTCGGCCTCGAGCACGGCCTTCTCCAGCTCGAAGGCGTTGGAGGCGATCGCCTTGATCCTGTTGCCGAAGATCTTGTCGGCCTCGCGCAGCTTGCTGACGTCGCGGTCCAGCAGGGTCACGTCGTAGCCCATGCCGATGGCGATGGTCGCCGCGTGCCAGCCGGAGACGCCGCCGCCGATGACCACGCACTTGGCCGCGTGGGTGCCGGGGACGCCGCCGGGCAGGGTGCCGCGGCCGCCGGCCGGACGCATCAGGTGGTACGAGCCGACCTGCGGGGCCAGCCGGCCCGCGACCTCGGACATCGGGGCGAGCAGCGGCAGCGCGCCGTTGGCGGTCTGCACCGTCTCGTAGGCGATGGCGGTGGTCCCGGAGGCCAGCAGCGCGTCGGTGCACTCGCGGGAGGCGGCCAGGTGCAGGTAGGTGAACAGGGTCTGGCCCTTGCGGAGGCGGTGGTACTCCTCCGCGATCGGCTCCTTGACCTTGAGCAGCAGGTCGGCAGCGGCCCACACCTCGTCGGCGGTGCCGAGGATCTCGGCGCCGGCCGCCACGTACTCGGCGTCGGGGATGGACGAACCGTCGCCTGCGTTCTGCTCGATGACGACCTGGTGCCCGTTGCGGACCAGCTCGTGAACGCCTGCGGGCGTGATCGCCACGCGGTACTCGTGGTTCTTGACCTCGCGGGGGATGCCGACCTTCACGGCTAAACACGTCCCTTGCACATGGGGGGTCCCCGACGGCGGAAACACCGACGGGGTGGCCGCGCACTGGTTGCGGCCCTTCCGAGTGTAATGAAGCCTGGTCGATGCGCCAGCCTTCCAATGTGACCAAATCCAAGGGAACCGTTGGCAGTTTCGTAGGCTTGCGCGACTATCCCTTGAAACATTCACCTGATAGCACGCACAACGCCTACCCGCTCAGGATCAGGACATACCAGACTCGGGCCCCGGCCCGGCCGCCAGCGCCGCGGCCTGCTCCCGCTGCGCCCACGCCCCGGCCGGGTCCCCGGCCCGCTCCAGCGCCTCGGCCATCCGCAGCAGCACCTGGACCTGGAGCCGCAGCGCCGTGGCCGGGTCGGCGCACTGCCGGGCCGCCGCCAGCGCCTCGCGCTGGGTCCGCAGCGACTGCTCGGTGTTCCCGGCCAGCTCCTGGACCCGGGCCGCGCCCAGCGTCGCGCCGACCGCGGCCGCCTCGTCCCCCAGCTTGCGGTGCAGCGCCGCCGCCGCGCGGTAGTCCCGCAGCGCGTCCGCCAGCCGCCCGTGGGCGGTGTGCGCCGCCGCGAGCCGCCCCAGTAGCCGCAGCTCGTCCTGCTGCTCGCCGCGCTTGCGGCGCAGCGCCAGCGCCCTGCCGTACCAGTCGATGGCGCGGACCAGGTCCCCCGAGGCCCGGTGGGCCCCGGCGACGGCCTCCAGGATCCGGCCCACCGCGGTCTGGTCGTCGGCGGCCCGGGCCGGGCCGAGCCCGGCCCGGTAGCGCTCCAGCGCCCGGAGGTGCTGCCCGGCGGCGGCGTGCAGGTCGCCCAGGTTGACCAGCGCGGCGGCCTGCTGGCGGCGGAAACCCCCGCGCAGCGCCAGTTCCAGCACGGTGGTGTGCAGGGCGTAGAGGTCGGCCGCGACCGGCGGGTCGGAGCCGGCCCACAGCGGCAGCGCCCGCACCAGCGCGGTGGCGAGCCGCATCGCCAGGCCGTCCAGCGCGCCGTCCGCCTGTGCGGTGCGGACCGCCGCGCGCAGCGCGGGCAGCTCGGTGTCCAGCCAGGTCCAGGCCTCGGCCTGGCCGCCGAAGCGCAGCGGCCCGGGCAGCGGCTGGGCCACCGGACCCCTGGCGGCTCCGGCCGGGGCCAGCTGCTGGCAGCAGGCGGTGAGCAGCCGGGTGAGCCGTTCCAGCAGCCGGGCCCCGGCCAGCTCGGTCTCGGACGCGCGGTCCGCCGCGAGCAGCCCGGTCAGCGCCGGACGCAGGCAGCCCGGCAGCCGGTAGCGGTGCGGGCTGGGGTCCGGGCCCGGCGCGGGCGCGGGCTGGAGCAACTGCTGCTCGGCGAGGGTGGCAAGGTGCACGGCGGCGGCGTCGACCGGGCAGCCGAGCAGGGCCGAGGCGGTCCGCGGGTCGGTCACCCCGTCCGGAGCCAGCGTCAGCAGCCGGAGCAGCCGCGCGGCCGGGGCCGGCAGCCCGGCGTGGACCAGCTCGAAGGCCCGCCGCAGCGGCTCGGGCCCCGGTTCGGCCGCGCCGGGCCGCTTCTCCAGCTCCACCCGGGGCGCGACCACGACCGCCGCGGGTACCGACAGCAGCCGCAGCACATCCGTCACCGAGGCCCGGGGTCGGGCCCGGAGCCAGCCCCCGGCCAGCGCCAGCGCCGTCGGGTGGCAGGCCAGCATCTCCGCCAGGGTCCGCGCGGCGACCGGGTCGCAGACGATCCTGGTCTCCCCGGCCAGACCGACCAGCAGCGCGGTGGCCGCGGCCAGGTCCAGCCCGCCGATCACACAGGGCCGGGCGTCGGCCAGGCCGGTCAGCGGCCCCGAGGTGACCGCCACCACCAGGCAGCCCGACCCCTGCGGCAGCAGCGCCCTGACCTGCTCGGCCTGCTGCACGTCATCGAGCAGCAGCAGCACCTGACGCTGCGCCAGCACCTCGCGCAGGGTGGCGCAGTCGGCGGCGTCGTCGGCCGGCCCGTCCGGGCCCAGCGCGCCGCGCGGCTCGCCCAGCGCCCCGAGCAGCAGCCGGGCCGCCTCCCCCGCGGCGACCGGCAGGCCGTCCGGGGTGCTCATCCGGACGAAGAACCGGCCGTCGGGATAGTCCTCGGCGACGCCGCGGGCGAAGCGCACGGCCAGCGCGGTCCGGCCGGACCCGGGGCGCCCGGCGACCAGCAGCACCCGGCAGGACAGCGCGGAGCCGTCCTCGGGCAGGGAGCCCAGCGCGGGCCGTCCCACCTCGTCGGCCAGCTGGGCGAGTTCCGCCCGCCGACCGGTGAAGTAGGGGGAATCCGCAGGCAGTTCGGCTCGGAGACTGCCGGGCGTGCCGGCCGTGCCGAGCGGGCGGTTCTGACGTGCCGTCTGTGCTGCAGCCACCTGCGCAGCGTAGTTCACCGACCGGGCGCGGCTCCGCAGCTGCGCCCGGCCGGTGCCCCGGTCACCCGCAACTCACTCGAACGGACGCGCGGGCCAGGGGGCGTCGGCCGGTCGCAGGCCGACCAGGCCGGCGTCCCCGTACACATCGCTGTCCAGGGCGACCTTCGCCGCCATCACCGAGGCCACCAGCGCGCCGTTGTGCAGCTCCCCGGCCAGCACCAGCCGGACCAGCTCGTCCAGGTCGACCCGGTCGATCTGCAGGTCCAGCTCCTCGTGCTCGGCCTGGAACCGGTCGCCGTCGGCCTCGGCCAGATCCTGCGCCAGGAAGATCCGCAGCGCCTCGGAGGAGCCGCCGGGCGAGCTGTAGAAGTCGATCAGCACCCGCCAGTCCCCCGCCTTGGCGTGCGCCTCCTCGTAGAACTCCCGCTGCGCGGCGTGCAGCGGGTTCTCGCCGGGGACGTCCAGCAGCCCCGCCGGGAGCTCCCACAACCGGTGCCGCACCGGGTGCCGGTACTGCCGCACCAGCAGCACCCGCCGCTGCTCGTCCAGCGCGAGCACGCCGACCGCGCCGGGGTGCCGCTGAAAGTCACGGGCGGCGGTGGCCCCGTCCGGCATCACCACCTCCTCGGTGAGGATGTCCCACACCCTCCCGTGGAACGACGTCCGCGAGGACGTCACCGGCCACTCCTCCGGACTGTCCACAACCGCTTCCCGCCGCATCCCAAGCCTCCACGTCGCCGTGCTCAAGTTCAGTGCTCAGCCATGCAACCACGTGGGGGCGCGGGGAACTGCGCAAACAGCCACCCGCGCCGGCCCGAGCGCCTACTCCGACGCCGCGGAAGGCCCCTGCCGCCGCACCGCCGCGGCCACCAGCCCCGCGAACAGCGGATGCGGCCGCGTCGGCCGGGACTTCAGTTCCGGATGCGCCTGCGTCGCCACCAGGTACGGATGCACCTCGCGCGGGTACTCCACGTACTCCACCAGGTCCCCCTTCGGGGAGAGCCCGGAGAACACCAGCCCGGTCTTCTCGAGCTCGCTGCGGTACGAGTTGTTGACCTCGTAGCGGTGGCGGTGCCGCTCCTCGACGTACGGCTCGCCGCCGTACACCTCGCGGACGATCGAGCCCTCGGCCAGCTTCGCCGGGTAGAGCCCGAGCCGCATGGTGCCGCCCAGGTCGCCCTTGCCGTCGACGATCTCCAGCTGCTCGGCCATGGTCGAGATCACCGGGTGCTGCGCCGCCGAGTCGAACTCGGTGGAGTTGGCCTCGGGCAGCCCGGCCAGGTTGCGCGCGGCCTCGATGACCACGCACTGCAGGCCCAGGCACAGGCCCAGCAGCGGGATCTTCTTCTCCCGGCCGTAGGTGATCGCGGCGACCTTGCCGTCCACGCCCCGGTCGCCGAAGCCGCCGGGGATGCAGATCGCGTCCACGTCGCCGAGCTGCTCCTCGGCGCCGGCCGGGGTCTTGCAGTCGTCGGAGGTGACCCACTTGATCTCGACCTTGGCCCGGTTGGCGAAGCCGCCGGCCCGCAGCGCCTCGGTCACCGAGAGGTAGGCGTCCGGCAGGTCGATGTACTTGCCGACCAGCGCGACCTTCACGGTGTGCTCGGGCTCGTGCACCCGGCGCAGCAGGTCGTCCCAGACGGTCCAGTCCACGTCCCGGAAGGCCAGCCCGAGCCGGCGGACGACGTAGGCGTCCAGGCCCTCGGAGTGCAGCACCTTGGGGATGTCGTAGATCGACTTGGCGTCGATCGCGGCGACCACGGCCTCCTCGTCCACGTCGCACATCAGCGAGATCTTGCGCTTGATGGCCTGCGGGACCTCGCGGTCGGCCCGCAGCACGATCGCGTCCGGCTGGATGCCGATGCTGCGCAGCGCGGACACCGAGTGCTGGGTCGGCTTGGTCTTGAGCTCGCCGGACGGGCCGATGTAGGGGAGCAGCGAGACGTGCACGAAGAAGACGTTGTCCCGGCCGACCTCGTGCCGGACCTGGCGGACGGCCTCCAGGAAGGGCAGCGACTCGATGTCGCCGACGGTGCCGCCGACCTCGGTGATCACCACGTCCACGTCGTCGGTCGCCATCCGGCGGATCCTGGACTTGATCTCGTTGGTGATGTGCGGGATGACCTGCACCGTGTCGCCCAGGTACTCGCCGCGGCGCTCCTTGGCGATGACGGTCGAGTACACCTGCCCGGTGGTGACGTTCGCCGAGCCGTGCAGGTTGGTGTCGAGGAACCGCTCGTAGTGGCCGATGTCCAGGTCGGTCTCGGCGCCGTCGTCGGTGACGAAGACCTCACCGTGCTGGAACGGGTTCATGGTGCCGGGGTCGACGTTGAGGTACGGGTCCAGCTTCTGCATGGTCACCCGCAGCCCACGCGCCTTCAGCAGGGCCCCGAGGCTGGAGGCGGTGAGCCCCTTGCCGAGCGAGGAGGCGACGCCCCCGGTGACGAAGAGGTGCTTGGTCGTCGTGTTGTTCCGGTTCACACCGGAATGGGGCTGTGCCAAGAGGGGGCTCCCGTGGTTGCGTTTTCACAGGTGTCGGCCGGACCCTGCGCACCCCCGGCGTGCTGACGCGGGGGTGGGTTGGCGGCGGTGCCTAGCACCAGTCCACGGGGTACCAGCCTATCAGTCACTCGGCGTGATCGTGCTCCCGCCGCTGCTCGGCGGCGCGCCACGATCACGGAGTTCCCACCCACCCGGTGGGACGTCGTATCCTGCACGGACGCGTTCCCCTATCAGGGGGCGCACAGGTCCCCGGCGCATCACAGCACCTGACGGATCGGCGGAAGACCGCCGGAGGACACGACTCCTCCGCGAGCAGACTCCCCCACACTCCCCGCACTCCCTCCCCGCACTTTCCCCGCACCGGCGACGCCGTGTTGTTCATCGCGCGAACTGGAGATCCACATGGCCGCCCGCATCGAGGACTACGCACTCATCGGCGACATGCAGACGGCCGCCCTGGTCAGCCGGGACGGTTCGGTCGACTGGCTGTGCCTGCCCCGGTTCGACTCCCCGGCCGTCTTCGCCGGGCTGCTCGGCACCGACGAGCACGGGTTCTGGCGGATCGGCCCGGCCGACCCCGTCCCCGAGAAGCCGCCGGTCCCACCGAAGCCGGCCCCCACCGGCTTCGACAGCACCGGCGAGTTCCGGGCCCTGCCGCCCACCGCCGCCGCCCCGGCCCAGCCGGCCACCCGGCGCCGCTACCGGGGCGACTCGCTGATCCTGGAGCAGGAGTGGGACACCCCGCGCGGGACGGTCCGGGTGATCGACTTCATGCCCCCGCGCGGACTGCCCGAGCGCGGCGCGGTGCCGCAGATGATCCGCATCGTCGAGGGCGTCAGCGGCCGGGTCCGGATGCGCTCGGCGCTGCGGATGCGCTTCTCCTACGGCCGGATCGTGCCCTGGGTGCACAAGGTCGAGGACCCGGCGAACCCGGAGAACGTCCGCACCGTCGCCGTCGCCGGACCCGACTCGGTCTGGCTGGACGGCGAGGCCGAGACCTACGGCCGCAACCTCACCACCTACGCCGACTTCACCGTCCAGGCCGGGCAGCGGATCGCCTTCGCGCTCACCTGGCAGCCCTCCCACCTCGGCCCGCCGGACCAGCCGGACGCCGAGGAGGCGCTGACCACCACCGAGGAGTTCTGGCTGGACTGGGCCTCCCAGTGCACCTACCAGGGCCCCTACCGGGAGGCCGTGGTCCGCTCGCTGATCACCCTGAAGGGCCTCACCTACGCCCCGACCGGCGGCATCGTCGCGGCCCCCACCACCTCGCTGCCGGAGGACATCGGCGGCGTGCGCAACTGGGACTACCGCTTCACCTGGCTCCGCGACGCCACCATCACCCTCTCCTCGCTGCTCCGCACCGGCTACCGGGACGAGGCCCGCGCCTGGCGCGAGTGGCTGCTGCGGGCGGTGGCCGGCGACCCGGAGAACCTGCAGATCATGTACGGGATCGCGGGCGAGCGCGAGCTCACCGAGGCCACCCTGGACTGGCTCCCCGGCTATGAGAACTCCGGCCCGGTCCGGATCGGCAACGGCGCCGCCGAACAGCTCCAGCTGGACGTCTACGGCGAGGTGGTCGAGGCGCTGCACCTGGCCCACATGACCGGCCTGGCCCGCAACGACCACGCCTTCCTGCTGCAGCTGCGGCTGATCGGCTACCTGGAGCAGCACTGGCGCGACCCGGACGAGGGCATCTGGGAGGTGCGCGGCCCGCGCCGGCACTTCGTCCACTCCAAGGTGATGGCCTGGGTCGCGGTGGACCGCACCATCCGCATGATCGAGGAGACCCCGCACGAGGGCCCGCTGGAGCGCTGGCGGCAACTGCGCGACGACATCCACGAGGACGTCTGCGAGAACGGCTTCGACCCGGAGCGCAACACCTTCACCCAGTCCTACGGCTCCAAGGAGCTGGACGCCTCGCTGCTGCTGATCCCGCAGGTGGGCTTCCTTCCGCCGGACGACAAGCGGGTGATCGGCACCATCGAGGCGATCCAGCGCGAGCTGCTCACCCCCGACGGCTTCGTGCTGCGCTACCCGACCAGCGGCGGCGAGGAGGGCCTGGACGGCCTGCCCGGCGACGAGGGCGCGTTCCTGGCCTGCTCGTTCTGGCTGGCCGACGACCTGGCGATGATCGGCCGGGTGGCCGAGGCCCGGCAGCTGTTCGAGAAGCTGCTGTCGATCCGCAATGACGTCGGCCTGCTGGCCGAGGAGTGGGACCCCCGGCTCAAGCGCCAGGTCGGCAACTTCCCGCAGGCCTTCAGCCACGTCCCGCTGATCGACACCGCCCTGCGCCTCAACGCCTGCGGCGGCCTCCCGGGCCTGTAGGTCCGTGCCCGTCCCGCACCGATGAATCCACAGATCACTTCACGTCACTACCGGGAGAACCCGTGACCGACAGCAAGAACATCAACAACCCCGTGGGCATGGGCGGCGGCCAGCGGAAGAGGCTGTCCCGCGCCGAACGGCAGAACAACGGTCCGCACCGCAACCTCGACCGCCAGAGTGCCGTCGACCAGAAGGCGGAACTGGTGCGCAAGATGCGCGAGAAGGCAGCCGCAGCCGAGGGCCCCGAGCAGACGGACGACGACGCCGTACAGAGCTGACCCACCGCCGCCTCCACGGAGTCGCGGGTCCTTTGTATGATTGAGGAACAAACCTCGGTCCATCCAAGGAGACACATGCCCGTCACCGTCACCCCGACAGCCGCTGTCAGCACGCTGACCGGCCGCGCCCTGCTGCTCGACATGGACGGCACCCTGGTCGACTCGGGCCCCGCGGTGGAACGGGTCTGGCACGCCTGGGCCCGGGAGCACGGCCTGGACTGCGACCAGGTGATGTCGGTCGTGCACGGCCGCCAGGGCTTCGCCAGCATGGCGATCCTGCTGCCGGACCGCCCGATGGAGCAGAACCTCGAAGAGAACGCCCGGATGCTGGTCCAGGAGACGGTCGACACCGAAGGCGTCACCGCGATCGGCGGCGCCGCGGCCTTCCTGGCCTCACTCGGCGGCCTCCCGCACGCCCTGGTCACCTCGGCCGACGACGCCCTGGCCCGGGCCCGGATGGACGCCGCGGACCTGCCGCTGCCGCCGGTGGCGGTCACCGCCGAGCACGTCACCCTGAGCAAGCCCGACCCCGAGGGCTTCCTGCTGGGCGCCTCGCTGCTGGGCGTGGCCGCCGCGGACTGCATCGTGTTCGAGGACTCCGAGGCAGGAGTCGCCGCAGGGCTCGCCGCCGGCATGCAGGTCATCGGCGTCGGCGCAGCCACGGCTGGCTACGGCGCGACAGTCTCCGTGGACTCCCTGGAACAGGTCACCGTAGTCGCCGAGGCCAACGGCACCCTCACCGTCACCGTCACTCCCTAGCCCGGTACTGCCTCAGGGGCGCGAGGAACTGCGCGAAAAACCACCGCGCAACCCGCGCCTCACCGCTCCCCCGTCAGTTCGTCGTACACACTCAACACCTGAGCCACCGTCGCCGCCTCATCAGGCCAGGTCAAAGCCTGCTGCTGCCCCGCCGCAGCCAACTCGCCGCGCCGACCGCCGTCGGCCAGCAGCCCGGACACCGCCGCGGCCAGTGCCGTCGGATCCCCCGGAGGGACCAGCACTGCCGCGTCCCCGACCAGCTCGGGAAGCCCCCCGACCGCGGTGGCGACCAGCGGCACCCCGGCCCGCAGCGCCTCCTGGGCGACCAGCGACCGCGCCTCCCAGCGTGAGGGGATCACCACCAGGTCGGCCGCGGCCAGCAGTTCCACCACATCGGCGCGCTGCCCCAGCAGCTTCACCCGCAGCTTCTCCGACTTGATCCGGGCCCGCAGCGCCCCCTGCTCGGGCCCCTCGCCGGCGATCAGCAGCAGCGGCTCCTCGCCGCCGCGCCAGCCGGAGGCCGCGTCCAGCAGCAGGTGGAAGTTCTTCTGCGGCACCAGCCGGCCCACCGCGAGCACCACCGGCCGGTCGGCCCGCTCCCGGCTGCCGAGCAGTGCCTTGCGGATCTCCTCGCGGCTGCGCTCCGGGACCGGGACCGGCAGCGGCGGGGCCGCGACCGGGCCGAGTCTGGCGTCGGCGGCGCCGAGGTCGCGGGCCCGGGTGACCAGGTCCGAGGAGGCGCCGAGGACCAGGTCGGCCGACTTGGCGACCCTGCGCTCCATCAGCCGCAGCAGCCTGCGCTCCACCCCGGTCGCCAGGTTGGCGTGGTGCGAGGTGACCACCAGCGGGGTGCCCGCCCGGGCGGTGCGCAGCGCCAGGTCGGACAGCAGCGCCGCCCGCAGCCCGTGCGCGTGCACCAGCGAGGCGCGGGCGAAGGCCCGGCGCAGCTCGCCGACCGCCGCCGCGTCGGTGCGCGGTCCCGGGGTCGGGGTGATCTCGACCGGGTGGAACCGGGCGCCGGAGGCCGAGAAGCCGAACATCTCGTCGGTCTCGGCCGGTCCGCAGACGGTGACCTCGAGTCCGTGCGCGCTCAGTCCCTGGGCCAGCGACCGGACATGCGCGCCGATGCCGCCGGAACTGCCCGCCAGAACGAGGACGGCGTGCAGTTCTCCGGTAGGGGCTGCCGAGGTGTGCTCCACGGTCCGGTTCGTCTCCCCTGCAGTGGTGGGTGGGCTGGCGCGGCACAACAATGCCAGCTCGGGCCCGGTCTTGGACAGTCGGCAGCAGCCCCGGTGACTCCTCGGACCGGGGCTGCTCACCCGTTCGGCGGCGCCACCGTCCGTGCGGCCGCCAGCAGTTCCTCCGCGTGGGCCCGGCCCAGCTCCGAGTCCTCCAGGCCGGCCAGCATCCGGGACAGCTCTCTGACCCGCTCTGCGTCACTCAGCGTGGTCACCCCGCTGCGGGTGACCGTCCCGTCGACGGTCTTCTCCACCACCAGGTGCCGGTCGGCGAACGCGGCGACCTGGGGCAGATGGGTGACAACGATCACCTGCGAGGTCCGGGCGAGCCGGGCCAGCCTGCGGCCGACCTCGACCGCGGCCTTGCCGCCGACGCCGGCGTCCACCTCGTCGAAGAGATACGTCGGCACCGGGTCCGCCCCGGCGAAGACCACCTCGACCGCGAGCATCACCCGGGACAGCTCGCCGCCGGACGCGCCCTTGGCGATCGGACGGGGCGGCGCGCCGGGGTGCGGGGCGAGCAGCACCTCGACCTCGTCGATGCCGTACGGGCCGAAGTCGGCGGCGGGGGTGATCCCGAAGCTGACCCGGGCGTGCGGCATGGCCAGCTCGGTCAGTTCGGCGGTGACGGCCTTGGCGAAGTCCTCGGCGGCGGCCTGCCGGGCCTCGGTGAGCTGCGCGGCAAGTGCGGACACCGCTCCGTGAAGAGAGTCCTGCTCTTCTTCGAGAGCACTGATCGTGTCGTCGTCGCCGTCCAGCTCGGTCAGTCGGAGAGCTGCGCTCTCGGCCCAGTCCAGCACCTCGTCAAGGCCGCCGTCCGGGCTGCCGTACTTGCGCACCAGGTGCGCCAGCACCGCCCGCCGTTCCTCCACCGAGGCCAGCCGCGCCGGGTCGGCGTCCAGGTCGTCCGCGTACCCGGCCAGATCCCCGCCGATGTCGGAGAGCAGATAGCCGACCTCGCCGAGCCGGTCGGCCAGCGCCGCCAGCCGCTGGTCGTGCCCGCGTACCGACTCCAGCGCCCGCCGGGCCTGCGCCAGCAGCGTGCCGGCGTCCAGCGCGTCCTGGTCGGACGGGTCGCCCGCCAGCGCGCCGTGCGCCAGGTTCGCGGCCGAGGACAGCGCGTCGGCGTGCCCGAGCCGCTCGGACTCGGCAGCCAGCTCCAGGTCCTCGTGGGCGACCGGCTCGGCCGCGGCCACCTCGTCCAGGCCGAACCGCAGCAGATCGGCCTCCTGGGCCCGCTCCCTGGCCCGGGTGGTCAGCTCCTCCAGCCGGGCGCTGACCTCGCGCAGCCGGCGGAAGGCCGCCTGGTACTCGGTCAGCGGCTCGGCCACGGTGTCCCCGGCATAGCGGTCCAGCGCGCCGCGCTGCTTGCCCGGCTGCAGCAGCCGCTGCTGGTCGGTCTGGCCGTGCACCGCGATCAGGTCCTCGCCCAGGGTCGCCAGCAGGCTCACCGGGACTGAGCGGCCCCCGACGTGCGCCCGTGAGCGCCCCTCGGCGGAGACCGTACGGCTGATCAGCAGGGCGCCGTCGTCCAGCTCGGCCCCGGCGTCCAGGGCCCGCTGCGCGGCGGGCGAGCCCTCGGCGAAGGCCACCCGGCCCTCGACCACGGCCCGCTCGGCCCCGGTCCGCACCAAGGCCGGATCGGCCCGGCCGCCCAGCAGCAGTCCCAGGCTGGTCACCACCATGGTCTTGCCCGCCCCGGTCTCACCGGTCACCACCGTGAACCCGGGCGACAGCTCGACCACGGCGTCCTCGATCACGCCGAGTGCGCGTATCCGCATCTCTTCGAGGCGGGGCCGTTTCATGCCGTTGACCTGCACCGTTTCCTCTCGGCGAGTGCTCACTAGCCCCTCTGGCCCCTCTGGGGAAATATGCGGGGAGCTGTGGCTCCCCAGTCGAGTCGGTCCTTCGATCGGTCCTGCTTGGGACTGAGCGTAGTGCTCCGCCGCGCCGCACGGCGAAGCCGACCGGCCACACCGCCGATCGCGCCCGCGAAGCGGTCAGCGCTGCGCCGCGCCGCGCCAGCCGGTGACCGGCAGCGCGAATTTGGCGACCAGCCGGTCGGTGAACGGCGCCCGGTGCAACCGGGCCAGCCGCACCGGGATGGCGCCCCTGCGGACCTCCACCCGGGCCCCCGGCGGCAGTTCCACGGTCCGCCGTCCGTCGCACCAGAGCACCCCGTGCGGGGTCCTGGCCTGGACCTCGACCGCGAGCACCGAGTCCGGGGAGGTCACCAGCGGCTTGGCGAACAGCGCGTGGGCGCTGATCGGCACCATCAGCAGCGCCTCCACCTCCGGCCAGACCACCGGTCCTCCGGCCGAGAAGGCATAGGCCGTCGACCCGGTCGGGGTGGCGCAGACCACCCCGTCGCAGCCGAAGGTGGACACCGGACGGCCGTCCACCTCGGTGACGACCTCGATCATGCGTTCGCGTGATGCCTTCTCCACCGACGCCTCGTTCAACGCCCAGTCGCGGTGCACGATCCGGCCGTCCGTTCGAACGACGACATCGAGGGTCATCCGCTCCTCGACCTCGTAGTCGCTGTCCACCACCCGGTCCACGACCGTCTGCAGATCCTCGCGCTCGGCCTCGGCCAGGAAGCCCACCCGGCCCAGGTTCACCCCGAGCATCGGCACCCCGGACTCCCGCGAGATCTCGGCGCCGCGCAGCAGCGTTCCGTCGCCCCCCAGCACCAGGATCAGCTCGCAGCCCACCGCCGCGCCCGGGCCGGTCGGCACCGCCTCCACCCCGATCGGAAACCCCATGTCGGGCTCCTCCGAGGCCAGCACCCGAAGCCGGATCCCCGCCTCCAGCAAGCCCTCGACCAGCCGTTCTACGCTCTGCAGGGCCTCCTCGCGGCCGGTGTGCGCGAGCAGGAAGACCGTACGGTCACTCATCTGTTCCTCCAGCGCGTGCCGGGACACCCTCGGCCCGGTCGGTGCTCACTGTGTGCAGTTCCCCGACCTTACCGGCTGCCACCCCCGGCTACTGCGGCCCTTCGGCTACCGCCCGCCGAGCCTCGGCCGGGTCCAGCGGCTCGGCGTCGCGCCGGAACCAGAGGAAGTACTCCACGTTCCCGGACGGACCCGGCAGCGGGCTGGCGACCACCCCGCGCACGCCCAGACCCAGCGCCGCGCCCTGCCCGGCGACCTTCTCCACCATCTCCTGCCGCAGCTGCGCGCTGCGGACCACCCCGCCGCTGCCGAGCCGCTCCTTGCCCACCTCGAACTGCGGCTTCACCATCAGCACCAGGTCGCCGTCCGGCGCGGTGCAGCCGACCAGCGCGGGCAGCACCAGGCCCAGCGGAATGAACGACAGATCGCTCACCACCAGGTCCACCGGCACCCCGCCGATCTGCTCCAGCGTCAGCTCGCGGACGTTCGTCCGGTCCAGCACGGTCACCCGGTCGTCGCTCTGCAGCGACCAGGCCAGCTGCCCGTAGCCGACGTCCACGGCGAGCACCCGGTCGACCCCGGCCCGCAGCAGCACATCGGTGAACCCGCCGGTGGACGCGCCCGCGTCCAGGCAGCGCCGCCGCTCCAGCGCGAGGCCCGCCGGGACGAACGCCGCCAGCGCGCCGGCCAGCTTGTGGCCGCCGCGGGAGACGTAGTCGGGGTCGTTGTCGTCCTTGGCGACGACCACCGCCGCCGCGGTCTCCACCTGGGTGGCCGGCTTGGTCGCCGTCGCCCCGCCCACGCTGACCCGTCCGGCGGCGATCAGCTCACTGGCGTGCTCCCGGGACCGGGCGAGGTTCCGACGGACCAGCTCTGCGTCCAGACGGCGTCGTGCGACTGCCACGTGCGGTTCAGCTCCTCTGTTTACACAAGGCCCGGACGCGGTGCGTCCAGTGCGCTCAGGGTGTCACGCAGCACCTGGTGCACGCCCTCGTACACCTCCGCATGCGCCTCGACCGGGACCCCGCCCAACTCACCGAGCCGAGCCAGGGCCCCGTCCACGGCCCCGTGCCCGGTCTCCAGCAGCACCGGCTCACTCATCCCCGGCCCCGGCCTTCCCGGACTGAGCCTTCTTCGCCGTGCTCTTCTTGGCAGGGGCCTGCTTGGCGGGAACCTTCTTGACCACGGTCTTCCTGGCCGGAGCCTGCCCGGCAACAGCCTTGTCCGCGGCCGTCTTCTTGGCCGCGACCGGCTTCGCGGGGGCCTTCTTCACCGCGGCCTGCTTCACCGAAGCCGGCGCGGTAACCGGCTCGGCCGCAGTCTTCCGGGCCGGAGCCGCCTTCGGCACCGCGGTCTTCTTCGCAGGGGCTCGCTTCGCGGTGGTCTTCTTGGCCGGAGCCACCACCGGCTCGACCGGCTCCGCCGCAGGCGCCCGTCGCTCGGCGGCCTTCTTCATCCCCGGGACCGCCGCCCGGCGCCGCGCCGCCGCCGCGGCCAGCTCGGGGTCCACCGGGTCCTCGTCCACGACGACCCGCACCGGCCGCGCCGCCGCCGAGCGCTTCCGGGAGGACGCCGGGAACGCCCGCTCGGCCCGCGCCGAAGTAGGCGCCGCACCAGGCCCCGCAGCCCCCTCCGCCGCGGAAGCGTCGTCCTCGGCGACCGGCACGCTCACCGCGCCCCCCTGCAACTGCCGGACCTGCTGCTCCAGGAACTCCAGCACCACGCCGATCTGCACCACGCCGTCGCCCAACCGGCTCCACACCTTGTCCGCCTCGGTGCGGACCGCGCCGGCCACCTCGACCACCGCCTGCTGCACCGGTTCCGGCACCCGCTTGCGCAGCTCCCCCTCGGCACGCTTCTGTGCCTCCTCGACCACTACCACAACCCCGCCCGCGGCCTCCGCCGCGACCTTGAGGCAGTCACGCAACACGTCGCGCATACAGGTCTCCCTCTCTCACGCTCAGTCTCTCACTCACACGCACTGCGGTACCGTCTGGCAAGGTCGTCACCACCACACCACGACACCCCAGCACAACGGGAGTACAGCGCACCATGGCCAACCCCGCCGAGTGCCGCGCGGCACTGGAGCAGCTCAGCCGGAACCTCGGCAAGGCCGAGGGCAACGTCCGCTCAGCGGCCGCCCTGGACCGCTCGCTGACCTGCTGGATCACCGATCTCGACATCACCTTCTCGGGACGGCTCCAGGGCGGCAGCATCACCGGCCTGACCGAAAGCCCGGGCCGGCCCGCCGAGAAGGCGCAGATCGGACTGTCGATGACCGGCGACGACCTGGTCGCCCTGGTCGGCGGCAAGCTCAACTTCGCCTCCGCCTGGGCCACCGGCCGGGTCAAGCTGGAGGCAGGCATCCGCGACCTGCTCCAGCTCCGCAAGCTCCTCTGACGTCCGAAGTCCCAGGGAAGTCCGAAAGCTGAAAGATCCTCAGAGCGCCAACGCGGCCAGCGCCTCACGCCACTTCGGCGTCGTTCCCCCATCCGCGTCAGCCGCCGCCCAGGCGGCGGCACACAGCGCCCGCAGCCCGTCGTAGGGGTCGTCCCCGCGCTCCTCGGCCAGGCTCAGCGCGCCGTCGGCCACGGTCACCGTCCAGCCGCCGCAGCTGTACGCGCCGCCGTCCCCGGCCACCAGCTCCGGCTGCACCCGCAGCAGCCCGCGCAGGTCGGCGGCCAGGTAGGTGGGCCGGTACTTCGCCGGGGCCTCCGGCAGCTCCTCGGGTCGGCTCACCCCGGTGAACACCAGCAGGCTGTCCACGCCCCCGTTGAACGCCCCCTCGATGTCGGTGTCCAGCCGGTCCCCGACCACCAGCGGATGCTTCGCCCCGGTCCTGAGGATGGTCTCCCGGTGCATCGGCGGCAGCGGCTTCCCGGCCACCTCGGGCTCCACGCCGGTCGCCGTGCGGACCGCGGCGACCAGCGTGCCGTTGCCGGGCGCGGTGCCCCGCGCGGTGGGGATGGTCAGATCGGTGTTGGAGGCCACCCAGGGCAGCCCCTTCGCCACCGCGTAGGAGGCCTCGGCCAGCTGCTGCCAGCCCACGGTGGCGTCGTAGCCCTGCACCACCGCCGCCGGGTCGTCGTCCAGCGAGCGCACCGGCTCCAGCCCGCGCTCGCGCACCGCCTCGATCAGGCCCTCGCCGCCGATGACCAGCACCTTGGCGCCCTCGGGCACCTTGCCGGCCACCACCCGGGCCGCCGCCTGGGCCGAGGTGATCACGTCGTCCGGCTCAGCGGGCACCCCCAGCTCGCTCAGATGGGCGGCCACGGCCTTGGGCGTGCGCGAGGCGTTGTTGGTGACATAGGCGAGCCGCATGCCCGCCTCCCGTGCCTCGGCCAGGGACTCCACCGCGTGCTCGATCGCCCGGGGCCCCGCGTACACCACCCCGTCCAGGTCCAGCAGGGCGGTGTCGTAGATCCGGTGCAGCGGCTGCTCAGGCATCTGGGTTCTTCCTACTCGTCCGGTGGTTCGTCCTGCCCGACGTTATCGAATCCGACGTTGTCGAATCCCCCGGCCCGGGCCTTCAGCGTCGCCCTGGTCTGCTTCAGCGCCGCCCGGTAGTGCGCGATCTCGGGACGCATCGCCACCGCCAGCGCCAGATGCACCGCCGACTCCTCGAAGTCCCTGATCCGGGCCGCCGCCAGGCCCCAGCCGAACTGTGCGTAGTCATTGGCCGGGTCCGCCCCCGCCAGCTCCCGGAAGCTCTCCAGCGCCGCCGGGTAGGCCCCCGCGTCGAACTGCGCCCGCGCCAGCGCCTCCCTGATCGCCGTCGACCCCGGCTCGGCCTCCGCCGCCCGGGTCAGCAACTGCTCCGCCGCCCCCGGATGCCCGGTCTCCAGCAGCGCGCTCCCGCGCCGGAACCAGTCGTACACATCACCGGCCGGAGCACCCTCGCCACTGCGTGCCCGCTCCCTCATCGCGGCTCCTCTCCCATCAGCCCTCTGGGCATACCCGATTAACATGCCCAGAGTGAGAGCAGACAGTGCAGACGATCCAGCAGATTTCAGGTACGGGGACGCCGGCCGGGTGGCCGCCGCCGGATTGTCGCTGGCCCCCTTCCGGGGCCTGCGCTACAACCCGGCGCACGTCAGCTCCCTCGCCGCCGTCACCTCCCCCCCGTACGACGTGGTCGACCCGGAGGGGCGGCTGCTGCTGGAGACCGGCGACCCGCACAACATCGTCCGGCTGATCCTGCCCCGCCCCCAGCCGACCGCCGAGAGCGGCTACCGGCACGCCGCCCGGCTCCTCGCCGAGTGGCAGCGCAAGGGCGTGCTGACCGCCGACCCCGAGCCCGCCCTCTACGTCTACGAGCAGCAGACCTCCGACGGGCTGCTCCAGCGCGGCCTGATCGGCGCCCTCGCCGTCAGCGGCCCCAGCGCCGGCGTGGTGCTCCCGCACGAGGACGTGATGCCCCGCCCCGTCGCCGACCGGGTCGGCCTGATGCGCACCACCAAGGCCAACCTGGAGCCGCTGCTGCTCACCTACCGGGGGGACGGGCGCGCGGCCGAGGTGGTGGAACGGGCGGCCGCCGGCGAGCCGCTGCTCACCAGCACCACCGCCGACGGCACCACCCACCGGCTCTGGTCCGTCACCGCCCCGGCGGAGCTCAGCGCCGTCAGCGCCGACCTCGCCACCCGCCGGGCCCTGATCGCCGACGGGCACCACCGCTGGGCCATGTACCTGCGGCTGCAGCGGGAGCACCGCTACCTGGCGCACAGCCCCTGGGACCGCGGTCTGGTCCTGCTGGTCGACACCGCCCGCTACCCGCTCCGGGTCCGGGCCATCCACCGGGTGCTGCACCAGCTCCCGCTGGACCGGGCCCTCGCCGCGCTCGGCCCGGTCTGGGAGACCACAGGTCTCGGCGACTCCCAGCAGGCCGCCGTCGCGGCCCTGGGCGCGGCCAAGGCCACCGGGGCCAACGCCTTCGTGCTGGCCGGGGGCGGCGGCTTCCACCTGCTCACCGGGCCCGACCGGGCCACCCTGGAGGCCGCCGTCCCCGCCGACCGCCCCGAGGAGTACCGCAGGCTGGACGCCACCGTGCTGCACTCGGTCCTGCTGGACCGGGTCTGGAACGTCCCCGACTCCCCCGAGCACATCGGCTACCTGCACGACACCACCGCCGCCGTCCGCGAGGCCACCCGCGACGGCGGCACCGCGGTGCTGCTGCACCCGGTCGAGGAGGGCGTGGTCCGCCGACTGGCCGAACAGGGCGTGACGATGCCGCGGAAGTCCACCTCCTTCGGCCCCAAGCCGGCCACCGGGCTGGTGCTGCGCAGCCTGCTGCTGCGCTGAGAAACAACTGTGGCCCGCACCGTTTCTCCCGGTGCGGGCCACAGTCACTCAGTCACGCGATCACTCAGTCACGCGATCACTCGCTCACTCGTCGGAGGAGCCGGAGTGGGAGGTGGAGCCGGCAGCCCCCTCCTCCTCGTCCTCTTCGTCATCGTCGTCGTAGTAGTCCTCGCCGTCGCCCTCGGCGAACTCGCCGTCGCTGTCCTCGGCGTCCTCGCCCTGGACCGCGTCCTCGACCTCGACGTCGGGGTCGAGCGCGTCCACGAACTCGATGCCGTCGATCTCCGCGAGCCGCTCGGCCGCATTGGTGGTCCCGCTCTGGTCGGCCTCGGCCGCCTTCGCGAACCACTCCCGCGCCTCGCCCGCACGCCCGGCGCCGATCAGCGCGTCCGCGTAGGCATAGCGCAGACGGGCGGTCCACGGCTGCACCGAGTTGGAACCGAGCTCGGAGCACTCCAACGTCACCACAGCGGCGTCGAACTCCTCCATGTCACTGCGCGCACCGGCCGCGACCAGGCGCATCTCGATCTGCCCGGCCTTGTCCAGCTGCTTCACCTCGGGGGCGCCCGCCATCTCCAGCGCCCGCTCCGGCCGACCCAGACCGCGCTCGCAGTCCGCCATGACCGGCCACAGGTCAGCCAGCCCGGTCATCCGCCGCGAGGCACGGAACTCGGTGAGAGCCTCCGAGTAACGCTCCGTCACATACGAGGCGAACCCGGCCGCTTCCCGCACAGCCGCCACCCGCGACGCCAGCCGCAGCGCGACCCGCGAGTAGGCGTACGCCTCCTCCGGCTCCGCGTCCAGCATCCGGGCGACCATCACCAGGTTCTTGGCGACGTCGTCCGCGAGCGTCTTCGGCAGGCTCATCAGCTCCTGCCGGACATCACCGTCGATCTCCTGCCCGGTGATGTCCTCATCGATCGGCAGCCGACGAACCGGCTCACTCCGCCGCTCGTCTCCCTGCCGGTCGTCCCGGTTGTAACCCCCACCGGACGACGGCCGGTCGTCCCGACGGTAGCTGCCACCGCCGGTCGACGGGCGGTCGTCCCGACGCGGGCCACGGTCGTCCCGGTTGAACCCACCACCGCCACCGGAGGAGGGGCGGTCGTCGCGGCGCGGGCCACGGTCGTCCCGGTTGAACCCACCACCACTGGCGGGCCGATCGTCACGACGCGGCCCCCGGTCATACCCACCACCGGCAGGACGCCCGCCGGTCGACGGACGGTCGTCCCGACGCGGACCACGGTCGTCACGGTTGAAGCCACCACTACGGGGCCGGTCGTCCCGGTTGAAGCCACCCCCGGTCGAGGGTCGGTCGTCGCGGCGCGGGCCGCGGTCATCGCGGTTGAACCCGCCGCCACGGGGCCGGTCGTCACGGTTGAAGCCACCCCCGGAGGAGGGGCGGTCATCCCTGCGCGGGCCACGGTCATCACGGTTGAACCCGCCACCACCACCGGAGGGACGGAACCCACCACCGGTGGAGGGGCGGTCATCGCGGCGCGGGCCACGGTCATCGCGGTTGAACCCACCGCCACCAGAAGGCCGGTCGTCCCGACGAAACCCACCACCGGTGGACGGGCGGTCGTCGCGGCGCGGGCCGCGGTCATCCCGGTTGAAGCCACCACTACGGGGCCGGTCGTCCCGGTTGAAGCCACCCCCGGAGGAGGGGCGGTCATCCCTGCGCGGGCCACGGTCGTCACGGTTGAACCCACCGCCACCACCGGAGGGACGGAACCCACCACCCGTGGACGGACGGTCATCCCGACGGGGACCACGGTCGTCACGGTTGAACCCACCGCCACCACCGGAGGGACGGAACCCACCACCCGTGGACGGACGGTCATCCCGACGGGGACCACGGTCGTCACGGTTGAACCCACCGCCACCACCGGAGGGACGGAACCCACCACCGGTCGAGGGCGGTCATCGCGGCGCGGGCCACGGTCATCGCGGTTGAACCCACCACCACCAGAAGGCCGGTCATCCCGACGGAAACTGCCACCGGTCGAGGGACGGTCGTCCCGACGCGGGCCGCGGTCATCGCGGTTGAAGCCACCACCGCCACCGGAGGAAGGGCGGTCATCGCGGCGCGGGCCACGATCGTCACGGTTGAAGCCACCACCGCCACCGGAGGGACGACCACCCGTGGACGGGCGGTCATCGCGGCGCGGGCCGCGGTCGTCACGGTTGAAGCCACCACCACTGCCAGAGGGCGGTCGTCGCGACGGAACCCACCACCCGTGGAGGGGCGGTCGTCGCGACGCGGGCCACGGTCATCCCGGTTGAAGCCACCGCCACCGGAGGGGCGATCGTCGCGACGGTAGCTGCCACCCGTCGAGGGACGGTCGTCCCGGCGCGGGCCGCGGTCATCGCGGTTGAAGCCACCACCGCCACCGGAGGAGGGGCGGTCGTCGCGGCGCGGGGCACGGTCGTCGCGGTTGAACCCGCCGCCACGGGAGTCACGCCGGCCCGCGCCCCCTGCACCCTGCGATCCGTCGCCCGAGCGGCGCTCCGGGCGTCCCTGAGGGGGGTTAGACATTGACATGACTCCTTCTGGTCTACCAGCAACATCCTGGCGACGGCACTGTAGGCACGTCACCAACACTCATTGTCCCGCACTCGGCAGGTGCTCGCTCACGAGCTACAACCGGCTCCGTACGGTCCTGCTAAAACACAAAAAGCCGCGGCCCCAGCGAATCGCTGGGGCCGCGGCTCTGAATGATTGTTCGGCGGCGTCCTACTCTCCCACAGGGTCCCCCCTGCAGTACCATCGGCGCTATGAGGCTTAGCTTCCGGGTTCGGGATGTTACCGGGCGTTTCCCTCACGCTATGACCACCGAAACCCTATCGGGTGTTCAGCGAACACTCTCTTCAATTGTGACTGTGCCGAATAAATTCAGCACGCTCACCGGGGGCTGTTCGCAACCCGGGAACTGCACAGTGGACGCGTAGCAACTATGGTCAAGCCCTCGGCCTATTAGTACCGGTCAGCTCCACCCCTTACAGGGCTTCCACATCCGGCCTATCAACCCAGTCGTCTACTGGGAGCCTTACCCACTCGATGGTGGTGGGAGTCCTCATCTCGAAGCAGGCTTCCCGCTTAGATGCTTTCAGCGGTTATCCTTTCCGAACGTAGCCAACCAGCCATGCCCTTGGCAGGACAACTGGCACACCAGAGGTTCGTCCGTCCCGGTCCTCTCGTACTAGGGACAGCCCTTCTCAAGACTCCTGCGCGCGCAGCGGATAGGGACCGAACTGTCTCACGACGTTCTAAACCCAGCTCGCGTACCGCTTTAATGGGCGAACAGCCCAACCCTTGGGACCTACTCCAGCCCCAGGATGCGACGAGCCGACATCGAGGTGCCAAACCATCCCGTCGATATGGACTCTTGGGGAAGATCAGCCTGTTATCCCCGGGGTACCTTTTATCCGTTGAGCGACGGCGCTTCCACAAGCCACCGCCGGATCACTAGTCCCTGCTTTCGCACCTGCTCGACCCGTCGGTCTCACAGTCAAGCTCCCTTGTGCACTTACACTCAACACCTGATTGCCAACCAGGCTGAGGGAACCTTTGGGCGCCTCCGTTACATTTTAGGAGGCAACCGCCCCAGTTAAACTACCCACCAGACACTGTCCCTGATCCGGATCACGGACCCAGGTTAGACATCCAGCACGACCAGAGTGGTATTTCAACGACGACTCCACCCAAACTGGCGTCTGAGCTTCAAAGTCTCCCACCTATCCTACACAAGCCGAACCGAACACCAATATCAAGCTATAGTAAAGGTCCCGGGGTCTTTCCGTCCTGCTGCGCGAAACGAGCATCTTTACTCGTAATGCAATTTCACCGGGCCTATGGTTGAGACAGTCGAGAAGTCGTTACGCCATTCGTGCAGGTCGGAACTTACCCGACAAGGAATTTCGCTACCTTAGGATGGTTATAGTTACCACCGCCGTTTACTGGCGCTTAAGTTCTCAGCCTCGCCCCGTCGAAACAGAGCTAACCGGTCCCCTTAACGTTCCAGCACCGGGCAGGCGTCAGTCCGTATACATCGCCTTACGGCTTCGCACGGACCTGTGTTTTTAGTAAACAGTCGCTTCTCGCTGGTCTCTGCGGCCGGCCCCAGCTCAAGGAGCAAGTCCCATCACCAGTTCCGGCCCCCCTTCTCCCGAAGTTACGGGGGCATTTTGCCGAGTTCCTTAACCATAGTTCACCCGAACGCCTCGGTATTCTCTACCTGACCACCTGAGTCGGTTTGGGGTACGGGCCGCCATGAAACTCGCTAGAGGCTTTTCTCGACAGCATAGGATCATCCACTTCACCACAATCGGCTCGGCATCAGGTCTCAGACTATATGTGCGACGGATTTGCCTATCACACGTCCTACACCCTTACCCCGGGACAACCACCGCCCGGGCTGGACTACCTTCCTGCGTCACCCCATCGCTCACCTACTACCCTGTTGGGTCAGCGGCTCCACCACTCCCATCCATCCGAAGACTTCAGGGCGGCTTCGCGGCTTTAGCATTCAGAGGTTCGACGTTGGCGCTTCAAAGCGGGTACGGGAATATCAACCCGTTGTCCATCGACTACGCCTGTCGGCCTCGCCTTAGGTCCCGACTTACCCTGGGCAGATCAGCTTGACCCAGGAACCCTTGGTCAATCGGCGCAAGAGTTTCCCACTCTTGTATCGCTACTCATGCCTGCATTCTCACTCGTGAACCGTCCACGACTGGCTTCCGCCGCCGCTTCACCCGGCACACGACGCTCCCCTACCCATCACAACACCCGTTGGGGCTTCACGTTGCAATGACACGGCTTCGGCGGTGTACTTGAGCCCCGCTACATTGTCGGCGCGGAATCACTTGACCAGTGAGCTATTACGCACTCTTTAAAGGGTGGCTGCTTCTAAGCCAACCTCCTGGTTGTCTCTGCGACTCCACATCCTTTCCCACTTAGCACACGCTTAGGGGCCTTAGCCGGTGTTCTGGGCTGTTTCCCTCTCGACCATGGAGCTTATCCCCCACAGTCTCACTGCCGCGCTCTCACTTACCGGCATTCGGAGTTTGGCTAAGGTCAGTAACCCGGTGGGGCCCATCGCCTATCCAGTGCTCTACCTCCGGCAAGAAACACGCGACGCTGCACCTAAATGCATTTCGGGGAGAACCAGCTATCACGGAGTTTGATTGCCTTTCACCCCTAACCACAGGTCATCCCCCAGGTTTTCAACCCTGGTGGGTTCGGTCCTCCACACGGTCTTACCCGCGCTTCAACCTGCCCATGGCTAGATCACTCCGCTTCGGGTCTTGGGCGCGCTACTATGTCGCCCTATTCGGACTCGCTTTCGCTACGGCTACCCCACACGGGTTAACCTCGCAACACACCGCAAACTCGCAGGCTCATTCTTCAAAAGGCACGCAGTCACGATCAGTAAGGGCAAGCCCTCCTGACGACGCTCCCACGGCTTGTAGGCACACGGTTTCAGGTACTATTTCACTCCGCTCCCGCGGTACTTTTCACCATTCCCTCACGGTACTGTCCGCTATCGGTCACTAGGGAATATTTAGGCTTAGCGGGTGGTCCCGCCAGATTCACACGGAATTTCTCGGGCTCCGTGCTACTTGGGAGTTGCACAAGCAAGCCGTACAGGTTTCGTCTACGGGGGTCTTACCCTCTACGCCGGACCTTTCGCATGTCCTTCGACTACCCATACGGTTTCTGACTCGCCCAGAAGTCGGCAGACAACTGAAGTGCAATCCCACGACCCCAACCACGCAACCCCTGCCGGGTATCACACGTGACTGGTTTAGCCTCATCCGATTTCGCTCGCCACTACTCTCGGAATCACGGTTGTTTTCTCTTCCTGCGGGTACTGAGATGTTTCACTTCCCCGCGTTCCCTCCACACCGCCTATGTGTTCAGCGGCGGGTGACAGCCCATGACGACTGCCGGGTTTCCCCATTCGGACACCCCCGGATCAAAGCTCGGTTGACAGCTCCCCGGGGCCTATCGTGGCCTCCCACGTCCTTCATCGGTTCCTAGTGCCAAGGCATCCACCGTGCGCCCTTAAAAACTTGGCCACAGATGCTCGCGTCCACTGTGCAGTTCTCAAGCAACGACCAACCACCCATCACCCCCACACACACGGTGCGAAGTTCACTGGGGCCGGCGTTCAAAGGACACAGACCTTCCGGCCGTACCCTCAGGACCCAACAGCGCGCCCGACACCACCCACCCCACCAGACCTCGTTCCACGCGCCGAAGCGCAGTACCAGAGACCCGAAGGACCGTGCGGTGCCGAATAGTCAACGTTCCACCCATGAGCTGGCCACCGTCAGACAGATGCTGACGCAGTGGCACTGTGCTCCTTAGAAAGGAGGTGATCCAGCCGCACCTTCCGGTACGGCTACCTTGTTACGACTTCGTCCCAATCGCTGGTCCCACCTTCGACAGCTCCTTCCCTTACGGGTTAGGCCACCGGCTTCGGGTGTTACCGACTTTCGTGACGTGACGGGCGGTGTGTACAAGGCCCGGGAACGTATTCACCGCAGCAATGCTGATCTGCGATTACTAGCAACTCCGACTTCATGGGGTCGAGTTGCAGACCCCAATCCGAACTGAGACCGGCTTTTTTGAGATTCGCTCCACCTCGCGGTATCGCAGCTCATTGTACCGGCCATTGTAGCACGTGTGCAGCCCAAGACATAAGGGGCATGATGATTTGACGTCGTCCCCACCTTCCTCCGAGTTGACCCCGGCAGTCTCCTGTGAGTCCCCATCACCCCGAAAGGCATGCTGGCAACACAGAACGAGGGTTGCGCTCGTTGCGGGACTTAACCCAACATCTCACGACACGAGCTGACGACAACCATGCACCACCTGTATACCGACCACAAGGGGGCGTACATCTCTGCACGTTTCCGGTATATGTCAAGCCTTGGTAAGGTTCTTCGCGTTGCGTCGAATTAAGCCACATGCTCCGCTGCTTGTGCGGGCCCCCGTCAATTCCTTTGAGTTTTAGCCTTGCGGCCGTACTCCCCAGGCGGGGAACTTAATGCGTTAGCTGCGGCGCGGACCACGTGGAATGTGACCCACACCTAGTTCCCAACGTTTACGGCGTGGACTACCAGGGTATCTAATCCTGTTCGCTCCCCACGCTTTCGCTCCTCAGCGTCAGTAATGGCCCAGAGATCCGCCTTCGCCACCGGTGTTCCTCCTGATATCTGCGCATTTCACCGCTACACCAGGAATTCCGATCTCCCCTACCACACTCTAGCCTGCCCGTATCGAATGCAGACCCGGAGTTAAGCCCCGGGCTTTCACATCCGACGCGACAAGCCGCCTACGAGCTCTTTACGCCCAATAAATCCGGACAACGCTCGCACCCTACGTATTACCGCGGCTGCTGGCACGTAGTTAGCCGGTGCTTCTTCTGCAGGTACCGTCACTTGCGCTTCTTCCCTGCTGAAAGAGGTTTACAACCCGAAGGCCGTCATCCCTCACGCGGCGTCGCTGCATCAGGCTTTCGCCCATTGTGCAATATTCCCCACTGCTGCCTCCCGTAGGAGTCTGGGCCGTGTCTCAGTCCCAGTGTGGCCGGTCGCCCTCTCAGGCCGGCTACCCGTCGTCGCCTTGGTAGGCCATTACCCCACCAACAAGCTGATAGGCCGCGGGCTCATCCTGCATCGCCGGAGCTTTCCACGCACACCCCATGCGGAGATGCGTCGTATCCGGTATTAGACCTCGTTTCCAAGGCTTGTCCCAGAATGCAGGGCAGATTGCCCACGTGTTACTCACCCGTTCGCCACTGATCCACCCAGAAGGGCTTCACCGTTCGACTTGCATGTGTTAAGCACGCCGCCAGCGTTCGTCCTGAGCCAGGATCAAACTCTCCGTGAATGTCATCAGGTAATCCTGATAGCACCCGCGAAAGAGCGGCACGACGATCAGCGGAATAGCCGACCCCGTGCACTGCGTCCTCGCTAGTGTTTACTGCTCTATTTTTTCCCAAAGGAACCTCGACCACCCACCAAAAGGAGGGCGGACGGGGTATCAACATTTGGCGTTGACTTTTGGCACGCTGTTGAGTTCTCAAGGAACGGACGCTTCCTTCAGGCGGCTTTCAGACCGGCCCTCCGGGCGCTCGTTTCGTTTCTCAGCTTAGCAGATCCGTTTCGTCCGGGCGAACCGGCCGAATTTCATTTCCGCTCCCCGCCGAGGTGGGGTGTCGCTTGACGACCGGCGTTACGCTACCGCATTTTCCGGGGACCCGGAAATCACGGCTGCCAATTCGCACGCAAAAGCGATCCGATTCGAAATCGACGCGTGCGTCGGCCTCGAAGAGATCGTTTGAGGTGGCGGACTGAACTGTGCAACGTGGTCACGTGAGGACCGGTGCGGCGAGGCGAAGCCCCGTGCGACGTACCGGTCCGAATCAGGCGACTCGGCCAACATTAGACGCTTCTGAGTGCTGCGTCAAACATCGAAGGCGAAGATCTTTTGGACCTTCGCCTTCGACGGGTTCCGCTGCAGGTCAGTCGCCTGCCGGGGCGAACTCGACCGCGGCGAGGCTGCGCTTGCCGCGGCGCAGCAGCAGCCAGCGGCCGTGCAGCAGGTCGGCCGTGCCGGGGGTCGCCTCCTCGTCGGTGACCTTGGTGTTGTTGAGGTAGGCGCCGCCCTCCTTGACCGCCCGGCGGGCGGCGGACTTGCTGGGGACCAGCCCGGTGGCGGCCAACAGGTCCACCACGCTGGGGAGTTCAGCCACCCTGGCCTGCGGCAGCTCGGCGACGGCGGCGTCCAGGGTGCGGGCGTCCAGGTCGCTGAGCTCGCCCTGGCCGAAGAGCGCCCGGGAGGCGGCGACGGCGCGGTCGAGCTGGTCCTGGCCATGGACCAGGGCAGTCAGGTCCTCGGCCAGCGCGCGCTGGGCGGCGCGGGCGGCCGGCTTGTCGACCGTCTGCCGCTCCAGCTCCTCGATCTCCTCCCGTGAGCGGAAGGTGAAGATTCTGAGGTAGTTGGCGACGTCCCGGTCGTCCGCGTTCAGCCAGAACTGGTAGAAGGCGTAGGGGCTGGTCAGTTCGGGGTCGAGCCAGATGGTGCCGGTCTCGGTCTTGCCGAACTTGGTGCCGTCCGCCTTCACGATCAGCGGGGTGCCGAGGGCGTGCACCGACTTGCCGTCGGCCTTGCGGATCAGCTCGGTGCCGGCCGTGAGGTTGCCCCACTGGTCGCTGCCCCCGGTCTGCAGGGTGCAGCCGTAGCGGCGGTTGAGCTCCAGGTAGTCCATGCCCTGGAGCACCTGGTAGCTGAACTCGGTGTAGCTGATGCCGGCGTCGGAGTTGAGGCGTCGGGCCACGGCCTCCTTCGCGATCATGGTGTTGACCCGGAAGTACTTGCCGATGTCGCGGAGCAGGCTGATCGCCGAAAGACCCGAGGTCCAGTCCAGGTTGTTGACGATGCGGGCCGCGTACGGGCCCTCGAAGTCGAGGAAGCGCTCGAACTGGCCGCGGAAGCGGGTCGCCCAGGCGGCGACGGTCTCCGGGTCGTTCAGCGTCCGCTCCGAGGTGGGGCGGGGGTCGCCGATCAGGCCGGTGGCGCCGCCGGCCAGGGGCAGCGGGAAGTTGCCCGCGTCCTGGATCCGGCGCATGGTGAGCAGCTGCACCAGGTTGCCCATGTGCATGCTGGAGGCCGTCGGGTCGAACCCGCAATAGAACGTGACCGGACCGTCCGCGAATGCCTTGCGCAGTGCGTCCTCGTCGGTGGACAGGGCGATCAGCCCACGCCACTTCAGCTCGTCGACGATGTCCGTCACGGTCTCGCTTCTCCTCTGGTCGGGGGCCGGCGCCGGTTGTCCGCACAGCCTCGTCGAGCCTACGCGGTTCCCGCCATCGGATTTTCCTCCGATCCGGTCCGCGGTCAGGACGAATAGGCCTGGAAATCCGAGAGCTGTCCGGCCGGCCAGCCGCTGTTGCCGGTGAAGGTCAGCCGCAGGTAGCGGACCGAAGGGTGGGCGGGCAGCAGCACGGTGACGGTGTTGCCGGTGCCGGGGTCGAAGGTGTAGCCCGCCGGACCGGTCAGACCGGTGAAGGCGGTGCCGGTGGTACTGCCCAGCACGGCCAGGGTCTGGGTGCGGGCGCCCCAGCTGGAGAGCGGCGGCAGCCGCAGGACCAGCCGGCCCACGCTGCGGTCGGCGCCCAGGTCAACGGTCAGGCTCTGCGGGAAGGCGTTGTCGGTGCTCTCCCAGTAGGAGTCCGGGTCGCCGTCCACGGCATTGCCCGCGGTATAGGACTGGGTGTGACCGCTGTCCGAGGCCGAGGCGACGCGGAGGATCGCGTTCGGGCCCACGGTCGGCCCGGGGCCGCCGGTCTCCGTGCCGTTGGCATGGGTGGCGGGCGCGGAGCCCTCGGTGGCGGACGGGGCGGTCGAGGCCGGGGCCGAGGCACCGCTGGTCCGGGCGGGACCGGAGCGCAGGCTCGGGTCGGGACTGCCGGACCCGGTGGACGGTTTCGCGGGGACGGCTCCGCCGGAGGCGGACGCCAGCGGGCCGCTCAGCATCGGGGCGTTCTGTCCGGACGGGGCGTCAGCTCCGCCGGAGAGCAGGTGGGCTGCGCCGGCGACGGCGAACCCGATGCCGGCCAGGGCGGCCGCGCCCACCCCGATCAGCAGCGCGGTGCGATGGCGGTGGGGGCGCCGGGCGGCGGTCCTGCGGGCGCCGCCGACCAGCCTGGGATCGCGGTCCAGCGGCTGCGCACGGGCCGGCCAGGCCATGGTCGGACGGTCGGCGCCGCGCCCGAAGGGGCCGGGTTCAAGGACGCTGCCGAGCTCCTCGGTCGGTTCCGCCACCGCCTGGTTCACATAGGGGCGGACCAGGGCGGTCTCCCCCGGCAGCGGGATCCTGACAGTGTCGGCCTCGCCCGCGTCGTCATGCTGATCCGCCATGGGCACTCCCCCGCCGCCGACACAAGCTGAACGGCGCTGATTGTGCAGCAAGCGTGTACGAATCGTCATGCCTGTCACGCCTCCGGACGGGTGACCCTGCCGTCCGGCCGAGGGGCGGGCGGACCCGGGCTCAGGCATGCTGGTGATTCTGTCGGCACCCGGGCCACCAGGGAGGCTTGATGCGTTCCACCGGTGCTCCCGCCGAGGGGGAAGGCGGTATGCGCCCGGGCCCGGAACTCACCCCGAGGTATTCGACCAGGCCGTGGTGATGATCGCGCTCACGGCCGGCCCGCAGCACCGGCTGGTCTACCACAACCAGGCGTTCCGCGACCTCTTCGGCGACCGGCCGCGCGGAGTCCCGCTCCGGGAGGCCCTCGCCGGGATGCCGGCCGACCCGTTCTTCGCCCTGCTCGACCAGATCGACGCCGACGGCAAGGCGCGCCAGGTGACCGCCCCGCGTTCGGTGGAGGGCCCGGGCGGGAGCGAGCACTACTTTGTCTACAGCGTCTCGCCGGTGCGGTCCCGCTACGGCCGCGGGGTGCTGGTGGCGCTGATCGACACCACCGCCGAGGTCAGCGCGGCCCGGCACGCCCAGCTGCTGTCCGAGCAGCGGCTGGAGACGCTGCGCCGCTACGAGGCCCTGGTCTCGGCGGTCTCGCAGATGGTGTGGGTGACCCGTCCCGACGGGTCGATGACCGAACTCGTCGAGGGGTGGGAGAGCTACACCGGCCAGCCCTGGCGGAAGTCGATGGACACCGGCTGGTTCGACGTGATCCACCCGCTGGACATCCAGGAGCTGACCGATGCCTGGCAGCGGTCGGCCGCCAGCCGGGAGATGTTCGAGGCCACCTTCCGGATCCGGGCCGCGAACGGCGAGTACCGCCATGTGCAGTGCCGCGCCGTCCCGGTGATCCATGACGACGAGATCGTGGAGTGGATCGGGGCCACCGCCGACATCGAGGACCAGTGGCGCAACCGGCTGCGCGAGGATCTGCTGGCCCGTGCCGTCGCGGTCACCGACACCCCGCACATGGACGAGGCCTTCGCGGCGATGGCCGCCGTCGTGGTCCCGGACCTGGCCGACGCCTGTGCGATCTTCCTGATCAGCGACCCGGACCAGCCCCCCGGTGGCAGCATCTCCGCCACCCGGGTCGCCTCCGTGGCCCGGCCGGGGCTGCCCCCGCTGCCGCCGATGCTGCGTCAGGAGTACCTGCTCGGAGCGCAGGCCCGGCAGGTCGTCACCGACCGTCGGCCGACCCTGCTCACCTTCGATCCGGAGTCCCCGCCGCCGGGAACGGTGCCGACCGTCTCGGCCGCCTGGCTCACCGAGGCCCGGGCCACCGCGATCACCCTGGTCCCGATCATCATCGACGGAACCGTGGTGGCGCTGGCCGGGGCAGCCGTCTGCGAGCCCCGGCCGCATCCGGACCGCGCCTATATCGCGCTGCTGCACGAGGTGCTGCAGCTGGCGCAGGGGCCGCTGGGCCAGTCGTTGGAACTGCAGCGCACCCGGCAGGTCGCGCTGGCTCTGCAACGCGCCCTGCTGACCAGCACGCCAGCCGTGCCCGGGGCTGATCTCACCGCCCGCTACCAGCCCAGCAGCCGGACCGCCGAGGTCGGCGGGGACTGGTTCGACGCCTTCCTGCTCCCCGACGGCTCGCTCAACCTGACCATCGGCGACGTGGCCGGACACGACCTGGCCGCCGCCACCGCCATGGGCCAGCTGCGCAGCATGCTGCGCGCCCTCGCCTACACCCACGGCGACCCGGACGCGCCGGCCGAGATCCTGGCCGAGCTCGACCTCGCCGCCACCGGTCTTGAGGTGGCCGCCTTCGCCACCGTCATCCACGTCCACCTGGTCCCCTCGGACGGTGGCTGGGAGGCGGCCTGGTCCAACGCCGGACACCCGCCGCCGCTGCTGCTGCCGGCCTCAGGACCGCCGCGGCTGCTGGGGGACGGTGAGGCCGACATTCCGCTGTGCGTCGATCCGACCCGGCCGCGGGCCACCCACCGGCATCGCGTCGATCCTGGCGACACCCTGCTGCTGTTCACCGGCGGACTGGTCGAGATCCCCGGCGAGCACCTGGCCCGGGGGCTGGAGCGGCTGGCCGCGGCGGCGGCCGCGGACCGCGGGCTGCCGGTCGCCGACCTGTGCGAACGGCTGCTGGCCCAGGTGCCCGACGTCCGCGACGACATCGCGGTGCTGGCCTTCCGCCCGCATGCCGTGGCGGACGGGACGTAGCGGACGGACATAGCGGACCGGGCGCAGCGGTCAGCGCTTGGAGCCGGAGCGGCGGGCGGTGAGGAGCGGGACCAGCAGCGGAACCAGGCTGAGCACGGCGAGAGCCTGTCCGGCGAGGGCCCAGAGCTTGTCACTGGACCAGATGGGTTCGTACATGTTGGGCAGCGGGCCGAGCGAGCCGACGTCGACATAGCGATAGAGCAGGATCGCGGCGATGCCGGCCAGCGCGGTCCCCCAGGCGAAGAGGTCGCCCAGCGACCGCCGCCAGGCCAGCACCAGGACCACGGCCAGGGCGGCGGCCCCGGCCTCGATCCGGAAGAGCGTGCCCTCACTGATGCTTCCGGCGACGGCGTCGTACTGGCCGGCCAGCTTGGCGTGGACGGCGGCGTCGATGGCCAGGCCGACGGCCGCCGCGATGCGCAGAACGGTACGGGCGACGGCCATCGGGCCTCCTTGCTTGACGGTGGGCCTTACCTGACGGCGAGCCTCACTTGACGGTGAGGGTGCCGTGCATGAACTGGTGGATGGTGCAGTCGTAGGGATAGCTGCCGGGCGCGCTGGGGGCGGTGAAGCTGCCGGAGGCGCCCGAGGCGATGTCGCCGGTGTCGAAGGCCTTGCCTGCGGTGGCGGTGACCGTGTGGGTGGTGGAGTCCTTGTTGACCACGGTCACCTTCTGGCCGGGCTTGACCGTCAGGGTGGCGGGGCTGAACTTGAAGTTGTCGATCATGATCTGCGGGGCGGAGGCGTCAGCCGGGGCACTCGCTGTGGCCGCCGCGCTCGTCGCCGCCGCGCTGGTCGCCGCGCTGGGGGCGCTGACAGCGCTCTTGGTGCTGCTGGAGCAGGCCGCCAGAGGCAGTGCGAGCAGCAACAGGGCGGGAAGCAGACGTGCGGAGCGGAACACGGGCGGCCTCGAATCAGTCGGCGGAACGTGGGGCAAGTCGATCCCCCCTTACCCGGGTCCGCAACTCGGACAGAGCTCTTCGAGGGGCTCCGGGGGCGCAGAACAGGGCGGTGCACCGTTCGTACAGGAATCGGTGGCACCGCCCTGATGGTCAGACGGTGAGGAGGGTGGGGCTGGCGGCCTTGTCGACCGGCAGGAAGTCGTCCGGGACCGGGTACTGGCCCAGCACGAAGTTCAAGATCGCCGCGTGCATCGCCTCGACCGGCGCGATGCTCGCCGCCGTCGCGATCCCCGCCGCACTGGTCACGTTGTACGTCGCGAACAGATACGTCTGCGCAGCCTGGTTCTCCAGGTCCAGCGCCAGCTTCGCCACCGCCCCGACCGTGCTCGCCGCCCCAGGGCCTTCAGCGTGGCGGGCTGGTTGGACAGCGGCACGGTGGTGATGGCCGGCTTCCCGGCCCCGGTCAGCACCGCGTTCCACGCCTTCGCGTGATCCGCGTGCTGGCCCATCGCCGTGGTCGCGAACGTCCCCACCGCCGGCGGCACCGTCCCCAGCTTCCCCGCCTTCGCCGCCGCCAAAGCCGCCGTGTACGCGCCCACGGCCTGGTTCTCCAATGCGGTGGCCAGGGCGACGACCTGCAGGTCACCGGTGTACATACTGCTGCCCGAGGACGCCCCGCCCGACCCGGACGCGGAGGCGCTCGGCGCGCCGACCGCGCTCTTGGTCGAACTGCTGCTCGAGCACGCCGCCAGCGCCAGCGCCGCCGCCACCCCGCCGGTCCCCAGCAGGAACCCGCGCCGGGACGAGGACCGCAGCTCCTCGGTCAGGTCCGCTGCCGCCGCGTGCATCAGCGGCAGGTGCTCGCGGTGCGCCTCATCCAGGTCGCGGGTCAGGCGGGTGAGTTCGCCCTCGGAGATCGGCAGCTGCCAGCTGTCGTTGCCAGCACTCACTTCACGGCCCCTTCACTGATCGGCGAAGCACTCTTGGTCGGGTAGAACGCGTCGGGGAACCCGACACTGCCAGCCGCCGCCGGCAGCTTCGCCGCATCCGTGGGGATCGCGATCAGCTGCGGCGCGCCGCCGGCCAGCAGCGCCTGCACCGCCAGCAGCGTCGAACGGTGCTGCGCCTCCACCGGGGCGACCGAGGCGAACAGCTTCCGCAGCTGCGGGTCGGTCACCTTGGACACATAGCTGGTGTAGGTCTGCGCCGCCACGTCCTCCAGGGTGATCGCCAGCTTCACCACATCGGCGGGGGTCTTGATCGAGGGCAGCATCTGCTTGACGACCGCCAGGTACTTCGGGTCCGGGTCGTTCTGCGCCTTGCCACCGGCCTGGGTGGCAGCGGAGTCGAACGCCTGCCCGTGCGCCTTGTGCTGAGCGGTGGTCTTGGTGATGAACGCCGCCACCGTCTTGTTGCCGTCCTTGATGAACGGCAACCCCGCAGCAGTCGTATACACACTGACCGCCAGGTTCTCCAACGACGCCGCCGTCTGCAACGCCATGATGTCGTCACCCGACGCCGCCGCCGCCCGCGCCGAACCCAGCAACGCCGCGCCACCGACCACCGCCGCCACCGTGCCACTGCGCTGCCACCAACGCCGCACCGGCTCCTGCTCCGAGTACTCGGTCAGCGCCTCACGAGTGATCCGCAACGCGTCGCTGTTCAAATCCTGCGACTGCTCGGTCAACTCCACCAACAACCGGGTATCGAGGTGCTCCTCGCCCATCACGCCCCATCTCTGATCCACATGTCATGCCAGGAGCACCGGCCTTCTGCCGGTGACCCCTGACACATGCTTCGCAGTGAACGGCGTGGCGGATGGGTCGCCACGCCTCGCTAAACCCGGGTTCACTCATACGGTTCTAAGCGAGTCGTGCGTAGACGACCACGTTGTCGAGGTACTCCTGGCCCTTGAAAGGCCCTCCGCAGGTGATCAGGCGCAGCTCAGGGTCGGGGCGGCCGCCGTAGACGTCGGCGGTGGGAAAGTCGTCCTTGGGGTAGTGCTGAATGGACGTCACCTGGAAGCGCACGCTTGAGCCATTGCTCAGGGCGATGGTGATGACGTCCCCGATCCGCAGCAGTCGGAGGTCGGCGAACACTCCGGGGCCGGTGCGCGAGTCCACATGGCCGACGATCACGGCCGGTCCGGCCTGGCCGGGGACCGGTCCGCCGTTGAACCAGCCGGCCTGCGCGGGATCGCTGGGGACGTCCAAGGCCCCGGTCGAGGACAGGCCCAGGGACCCCAGGCTGCTCCGCACCTTGAGCGCGGGGATCGAGAGGCTGCGGGGCCGCACCGAGGTACGGCCGGTCGGCGCCTTGCTCTGGGCGACGACCGGTCCGACGGCGGCCCCCGCGGTGGACGCGCCGCCCATCATCTGCACGCTGGACGTGCCGCCGGGGGCGCCCCGGTGCTCCAGGGTCGCCCCGAGCCCGACCGCGCCGCCGACCGCCGATGCCGCTCCCAGCAGCACCAGCGAGCCGGCGGCGAGCCGGCCCTTCGACCGGGGTTTCGCGTGGCGGGCCACTACCGGCTCAGGCCCGTCGCAGGCGCCTGGCGGCGAAGAGGGCGACAACGGCTCCGGCCAGCAGCGCGGCGCCCCAGCCCGCGATCGCGGGTATCGCCGAGGACGCGGGTGCGGCGGCCGCGCCGCCCAGGCCTGCTGCCACGCCGCCCTTGGGCTGGTTGGCGGGCCCGGCGGAGTCGGTGAGATCGACCAGCTTCGGTGCGGCGTTGGCCGATGAGAGCACCACCAGGGTGTGGGTGCTGCGACCGGCGAAGTCCACGGTGCGGGTGGTGCTGGCGGCTCCCGCGGTGACCTTGACCGTGGTGCTGCCCGCCGGGACGGTCCGGTAGGGGGTCGAGGTCGGGAAGCGGAGGCTGCTCTGGTCCTGGCTCGCCACATGCACGGTGACGTTCGGCTGGGTCAGCGAGGCCTGGATCACCCGCACCCCCGCCTCACCGCTGGGGGCAGTCAACTGGTCCGGCAGCGTCTCGAGTTGGAGCGCCTTGGTGGGTCCGAGGCCGGCCACGGTGTAGGCCTTGCCGCGCTCGACGTCCACCGTGGAGGAGATGACCGGCTGCACCGACGAGGACGCTCCGGCCAGCCGCATGGCCACGGTGTACTGGCCGGTGGCCACCGACTCGTACGGTGAGGCGTCCCCGTAGGAGACGTGCTTGAGCACCAGCGCCGCGTCAGAGCCGCCGTAGGGGTACAGGTAGACGTCCACCGCCGGGGTTCCCGGTGAGAAGTGGGCCAGCCGGAGCCAGCCGCCGGACCAGGCGGTGGCCCGGGGGGCGCTGGCGGCGGCCGGGCCGACCAGCCAGGCGGTGCCGAGACCTGCGGCGAGCAGCACGGCCGCGGGTCTGCGGAGGTGACGGAGTGCCATGGAAGTAGCCTTTCCGAAGGGGGTGGCGCTCAGGACGTCGTACTGTCCAGACCGGCCAGGGGGGCGGGCTGGGAGTAGTGCAGGGCAAGTGCGGGAACGCCGACCCCGGCCACGAGGGAGGCGGTGGCCAGCGGCCGGTAGGGCGGCTGCTGGGCGGCGACGAGCGCGCGCAGCGCCCGCGCCGGGGCGCTGGCGCCGGTCGGCGACTGGTGGTCGATGCCGGTGATCTGCACCGAGCTGAGCGGGATGTCGGGGCCGGCGCCGGGCTGCTGGACGCCGAAGGAGGCGACCGCGACGGTGTGGCCGGCGCTGAGGGTGGCCAGCAGCGCGCACACCCGGGTGTCCACCAGGCCGCGCGCGAGCGCGCTGCGGGCCTGGGGGGCGATGCTGAGGTGGCGGTTCGCCAGCAGGGCCTTGCCCGCCTGGCGGCGCTGGCGAGGTCCGCGGCCAGCTGCCGGGTGTAGGCGGCCCGGCCGGCGTGGGCGACCGCCTGCACGGTGATCGCCTGGGCGCCGGTGCCGAAGACGGCGAGCGGCTCGACGGCGGTCACCGCGAGCAGGTCGGCGCCGAGCCGGGCGCGGAGGGTGGTGGTGACCACGGCCACGTCGGCGTTCTGCAGGGCCTGCGCGCTGTCCTGGATCTGGACCAGGGAGGCGGCCGGGAAGCCGAGTGAGGCCAGCGTCCCGCAGACGGCCGCGTCGCAGGCGACCAGTTGGCCGGGGCCGACGTTGTCGATGATCCACCGGGCCGTGTCGGAACGCTCGGCGGGTGAGGGGACGCCGCTGGGGGCCCCGGACTTCGGGGCGGGGCCGGGCGGCGGGGCGGCAGCGGTCCGGGACGCACGGTGCTGGCCGGCCACCAGCAGCGCTCCGCCGCCCAGCAGGGCGAGGACGAGCACGACTGCGGTGACGATGAGGAAGGGACGGCGCGCGGACCCCGAGTGGTCGGGTGTCCGCGGGCTTCTGGGACCAAGACCCAACCGTCTTCGGGCGAAGGAACGGAACGTGTTCCAGTAGACCCGCAGCCATGACGGCTCGTGGACCGGCGCCGACAGGCCGACCGTGGCCGCGGCCTCGGCCGACACCTCGGGCTCGGCCGACACCGCGGCCGACACCCCGGCTGGTGGCTCAACCGGGGGCTCGTCCGATATTCGCCTGATCACCTGCCGCGGAATGGCGGGATCGCGTGACGGTTCCAGCCCGGGCGCAAAGGCGGGCGGACGTTCACGTTTGACCGATTTGCGCGGTTCGAAAAGATTTTGAGGCACGGCTCGCTCGCCAGAGGAGTAGTGAGGGCCAGAACCTGAAGGTCGTGGTGTGCGTTGCCGCACACACAGCGCCGGTTACCGTCGGGCCAGAAACTCCCGGCAGGGCCTCATGCAACTTAGATAGCAGCACAGGCGAAGAACATTGGCAAGGATCGTTACTTTCTGCATCATCAGTAAGACAGATAGCAACTATTGTCGATCAATGCTGGTCGAATCACGATCTTCCACCCCCGGCACGATACGGCCTTCGGCGAACCATTCCCGGACCAGCTCCTCGAAGATCGGCTCCAACGACGACCGCAGAACCGTTTCCGCTTCCGTATCCGTCGAATGGAACGAAGGGGACATCCGCATTGCTGTCACCACGGGTCAACGACCGGCCGAACCGCGGGGTAACCGAGCCCGGGGGCGCATCACCCGAATGTGCGACCCCGGCCGGAGCCGCCCCGGTGGCAGCGGCGGCGAGCGGGCCCTACGGTCGTGGCATGTCCACTGATCCGGTCCTGTCCGACGCCGGCCGACAGCTGGCCGAGCAGTACGCCCTGGTGCTGGGACTGCTGCGGCAGTGCGGAGCGGCGGTCGGCTCCGGCGACTGGCCGAGCCTGGCGCAGGCCTCGGGCGCGCTCTCGGTGGCCGCGGACGAGCTCAGCGCCTCCGCCTCCGCGCTCACCCGGGCCGAGGAGCCGACCTCGCCGCAGGCGGTGCTGCAACAGGTGAACGACTGGTTCGGCCCCGAGCGCCGCGACATGTTCGACGCCCTGCACCAGATCCTCAAGTGGCAGGAGTAGCGCGCCTACGGGGAACGTGCCGACGGTACGGGCTCACCGTCGGGTCGTCCGCCTCCCAGAAGCGCCAGGGCGTCTCATAGGCCTTGGAGACACCGGTCCGCGGTCCGCTGCGGACCCGGGACCGGGGCAGCGGGACGCCCTCGTACATCCGGACCTCGGACCGCGGGTCGCACACGTCGGCCCCGTCCAGCGTGCGGTCGATCCCCAGCGCCAGGGTGAGCCGGCCGGGGCCCTTCGCCAGTTCCGCCGCGCTCTTCGCGGTCGACCGGCGGCGCAGCGCGTGCGGCTGCCCCTGGACCACCTCACCCGCCCGGATCAGCACCCCGTGCGACTCCTCCGGATCGCCGCAGACCAGGTTGGCGGCGTGGTGCATGCCGTAGATCCAGTAGACGTAGAGGTGCCCGGCCGGGCCGAACATCACGGCGTTGCGGGCGGTCCGGCCCCGGAATCCGTGGGCGGCCGGATCGATGTCCCCCTCGTACGCCTCCACCTCGGTGATCCGCAGCAGGACCGCCGCGGCGGGGCCCTGGTCCGGCTCCTGCCGCAGCAGCAGCCGCCCCAGCAGCTCGGGGGCGACCTCGTGCGCCGGGCGGGCGAAGAACTCCCGGGGCAGCAGGCTGCCGGTGTCGGTGTCGGACACGTGCGGGTCCCTCCCTCGGTGCGTCTGCCGTCCTTCTCGACGATCCTAGACAGCGGGGCGGGGATAGCCTGAACCGGTACAGACCGGGCTCGATGCAGGAGGTTGACGCAATGTCGGATTCCAGGCGGCCGCTCCCCCACGACTTCCATCCGCCGGTGCCGGCGTTCACCGTGCGCAGCGCCGACTTCGGCGCCGACGGGGTGCTGCCGGACGCGCATGTGTACAGCGAGGGGAACCTCTCGCCCCAGCTGAGCTGGGAGGGCGCCCCGGCTGGGACCCTGAGCTACGCGGTGACCTGCTACGACCCGGACGCGCCGACCGGCAGCGGCTTCTGGCACTGGTCGGTGTTCGACCTCCCGGCCGCGGTGACCGAACTGCCGCAGGGGGCCGGCAGCGGCAGCTTCAAGGGACTGCCCGAGGGCGCCGTGCACGTGCGCAACGACTACGGCACCCGTGACTTCGGCGGTGCCGCGCCGCCGCCCGGGGACGGCCCGCACCGCTATGTCTTCACGGTCTACGCGGTGGACCAGGAGAAGCTCGGTCCGGACGCGGACGCCTCGCCCGCCGTGGTCGGGTTCAATCTCCGCTTCCACACGCTGGGGCGGGCCCAGCTGATCGCCGAGTACGAGGCCCCGAAGCAGTAGCCGGGAGGGTCCGGCCCGGCCGGGAGTAGCCGGGGCGGAAATTACGTTGTTCCGGGGGTAGGTCCGCCGTCACAGTGGTCACGCAGGCCGCCGTGGCGGCGGACCGAATCCTGGAGGTGGCCGGAATGCGCAACACACTCGTGCTCAACGCGAGCTATGAGCCGCTGTCGACGGTGTCGCTGCAGCGCGCCGTCGTGCTCGTACTCCAGGACAAGGCCGTCGTCGAGCACGCGCATCCGCTGCGCCTGGTGCGGGCCGCGTCGGTGGAACTGCCGCTGCCGAGGGTGGTGCGGCTGCGCCGGTACGTACGGGTTGCCGTTCCGACAACGGGCCGCCTGGTCGCGGCGGGGGGTACTGATCCGGGACGGCTTCCGCTGCGCCTACTGCGGGCGGCGCGCGAGCACCGTCGACCATGTGCTGCCGAAGTCGCGCGGGGGCGGCGACACCTGGCTGAACACGGTCGCGGCCTGCGCCGCAGACAACCAGCGCAAGGCTGACCGCACGCCTGAGCAGGCCGGGATGGCGCTGCTGGTCAAGCCGTTCGAACCCACCCCGGAGGCGTCGCTGATGCTGGCGCTCGGGGCGAAGCGCGGGAGCTGCCGGAGTGGCTGCCGCTGCCCGCGTGAGGGCAGCCCGCGTGAGCCCTCTCAGAGCTGTCGTCGGCCCGGCACGGGGGTCCGGGCCGACGACTCACCCCCGGTCGGCGTCTCAGCCGGCGGTGGTGAACGCCGTGGCCGAGGTGCCGTAGGGGTTGGTGAACTCGGGGAGGACCGTCACCAGGTTGCTGCGGTAGAGAATCCGGCCCGAGGTGAGCAGCGAGCCGGTGCCCTGGGGAAGTTGCCGCCCGCGGTCTCCTGGCCGGTGGCCAGGTCGTAGTGGCTGAGCTTGGCCTGCTGGCCGATCCGCTCCTCGGTCGCGACCACGGCGGCGGTGCCGTCGATGCCGACCAGCGCGGAGCGGCCCTTCTCCTTGGGCGTGGCCTGCCACAGCTGCTTGCCGTCGACCAGGTTGAACGCCGTGAGCAGTCCGGCGGTACCGCTGGCGGCCCCGCCCGGGGTGATCTCGGCGATCATCGTGCTGCCCTGGAAGAACAGCGCCGGGTCGGGATCGAAGGCGCCGTGGGTGGAGTCCAGCATCCCGGCGGTCTGCGAGGCGAAGATGGTGGCCTGGGTGTCGCCCTTGGCGCTGAAGGACATGATGCTGTCCTTGCCGGCGTCGGTCATGTGCACCGCGACCACGGCCGGGGCGGCCGAGAGCACGGTGTACGAGGAGGCGGTCTGCGGCAGGCCGCGCCACCAGGTGAGCTTGCCGGTGTCCGCGTCGAGGTCGATGGCCTGCTGCTTGGGGCTGGTGTCGGCGCAGGTGCTCTGCAGCAGCAGGGTGCTGCCCGCGCCGCTGCCGCCGAGGGCGCCGCAGAACTTGCCGGGGCCGGCGTAGGTCCAGCTCTGCTTGCCGGTGGTCAGGTCGTAGCCGACCGCTGCCGCGTCGCCGACGGCGACGGCCCGGGTGTCGTTCACCATGACCGAGGCGCCGTAGGCCTTGGTGGCCTTGTTGATCGTGGCGGTCCACTTCTGCTGCCCGGTCGCGGTGTCCACCGCGACCAGCAGGGTGCAGGCCTGTCCGGTGCCCGGCTTCGCCTGGAACAGGACGGCGCCGATGCCGGTGGAGCTGACGGAGGGTGACATCGCGCAGGGGACCGCGCCGGGCGCCGGTGGGGCGACCGTCCAGAGCTTGGCGCCCTTGGCGGTGTCGTAGGCGGTGACCCCCGCGCCGTCGCCGCGGACCAGGGCGGTGGGCAGCAGCCAGGAGCCGAGCAGGCCGTCGTTGCCGGCCGTCGCCGGGACCGCGGGGGCGGACCAGGCCTTGCTGTGGCTGCCGGCCAGGTTGGCCTGGGCGACGGCACCCGCGGTGGGCTTCTTGGTGGAGCCCTTGCCCGCGACGGCGTAGCCCGCGGCGGCCACCACGATCAGGGCGAGGCCGCCGATGCCGGCCCGGATCAGGAAGCTGCGGCGGTCGGTGCCCGGGGCCCGACCGGTCGCGGCGGCGGCGAGGCGCGGCAGCAGGGGGCCCGCGGGGGCGGCAGCGGGATCCGGCGCAGGTTCCTGGTCCGGGTCTGCGGCAAGCTCGGGCTCGGCGACGGGAGGCTCTGCGGCGGCGGGCGGGTACTCCGGGGGCGGGTACTCGGCCTGGTACGGGTCGGACTGGTACATCTCGGCGGCGGACCACTGGGCGGTGGTGTCGGCCGCCGGCTGGTAGCCCTGCTGCTGGGGCGGGACGCCGTACTGGTACTCGGCGGGCTGGTACTCGTACGGGATGGGCTGGTACTCGTTCGGGGTGGGCTGGTACTCGTTCGGGGTGGGCTGGTAGTAGCCCTGGTCCGGGTACGGGGCGGCTGGGTACTGCTGCTGCTCGGGATAGGCGGCGTACTGCTGCGGCTGCGGCTGGTACGGGGGATCCGGGTACGACTGCTGCTCCGGGTACGACTGCTCCTGGTACGGCTGCTGCTCCGGGTACGGCTGCGCCGGGTAGCCGTACCCGGACTGGTCGTAGCCCTCGCCCTGCGGCGGGACGGGCGGGGGGTGGCCCTCCGCCTGCTGGTCCTCGGGCTGCCAGTACTGCCCGTACTCGGTACCGGATGGGTCGCGTTCCATGGGTTCCGTCAGCTCCCGACTTCACGATGCGGCCGTCAGCATCTCACGGGGAGCTGAGGACCGTGTCGACCGCCGTGTCGACCGCGGCGGCCAGCTGGAGGTCCAGCACGGTGATGCCGCCGACGTCGTGCGTGGTCAGGGCGAAGTGCAGGGTGCGCCAGCGGATGTCGATGTCCGGGTGGTGGTCCATCGCCTCGGCGGCCTCGGCGACGGCGACGACGATGCGGACGGCCGCCGGGAAGTCGGGGGCCTGCAGGGTGCGCAGCAGCGCGTCCCCCTCGCGGTGCCAGTTCGGGATCTCACGGACGCCGTCGGCGATCTGTTCATCGGTGAGTCGTTCGGGCCGCTTGCTCATGGGGTTTGCTCCTGGCTGGTGGGGGACGTCGAATGAACCTACGCCACCGGACGCCTCAGCAGGGAGCTAGAGCAGCAGCTTGACCATGGCGGCGATGCCGACCGCGACGATCAGGGCGCGGAGCGCGGTCGGCGGGAGCTTGCGGCCGACCCGGGAGCCGAGCTGGCCGCCGATGACGGAGCCGGCCGCGATCAGCAGCGCGGCGGTCCGGTCGATGGGCGCGGCGAACAGGAAGAAGACCGCGGCGATGCCGTTGACCAGTAGCGCGAGGACGTTCTTGGTCGCGTTGATCCGCTGCAGGTCGTCGTCGAGCAGCAGGCCCATCAGGCCGAGCAGCAGTACGCCCTGGGCCGCGCCGAAGTAGCCGCCGTAGATGCCGGTGGCGAACACGCCGACCAGCAGCGCCACGCCGCCCTCGGCCCGGACCGGCTCGGTGCGGTGGGCGGCCAGGTACTTCGCAAGCCAGGGCTGGAACACCACCATCAGCAGCGCGATGCCGATCAGCACCGGGACGATCGCCTTGAAGGCCCCGGCCGGCAGGACCAGCAGCAGGATCGCTCCGAGCAGTCCGCCGAGGAGCGCGGCACTGCCGAGGCGGAGCAGCCGGGGCCGCTGGCCGCGGAGCTCCTCGCGGTAGCCGAGGGCGCCGCTGACCGATCCCGGGACCAGCCCCAGGGTGTTGGAGACGTTCGCGGTGACCGGTGGCAGGCCGACGCGAGCAGGACCGGGAAGGTGATCAGGGTGCCCGAGCCGACCACGGTGTTGATGGTCCCGGCCCCGATTCCGGCGGCGAAGACGCCGACTGCCTCCCACGGTGACATGGCCGTACCCCTTCGTTTTCGCTGTTCGTGCGCTTCAGATCATGCACGACCAGCGGGTGGAGGGGTGCGGCGGCCCATCATCCGGGATCACCTCACTCGGGATCGATCGAGGGGTACTCGCGGCGCTTGTCCATCTGCGGCGGGACGGTGGAGCCGTTGGCCTCGCCGACCGGCGCCACGTCCTTGGGGGTGAGGCCGGTGAAGGCGCCGCCGATACCCTTGAGGGCGTCGCCGATCTCGCTCGGGATGATCCAGAGCTTGTTGGCGTCGCCCTTGGCGATCTCCGGGAGCGTCTGCAGGTACTGGTAGGCGAGCAGCTTCTGGTCGGCGTTGCCCTCGTGGATGGCCTCGAAGACGGTGCGGATGGCCGCGGCCTCACCGTCCGCGCGGAGCACGGCGGCCTGGGCCTCACCCTCGGCGCGCAGCACCTCGGCCTGCTTCTGGCCCTCGGCGGTGAGGATCTGGGCCTGCCGGGCGCCCTCGGCGGTGAGGATCGCGGCGCGCTTGTCGCGGTCCGCGCGCATCTGCTTCTCCATCGAGTCCTGGATGGAGGTCGGCGGCTCGATCGCCTTCAGCTCGACCCGGTTGACCCGGATGCCCCACTTGCCGGTGGCCTCGTCCAGGACGCCGCGCAGGCCGGCGTTGATGGTCTCGCGGGAGGTGAGGGTGGACTCCAGGTCCATGCTGCCGATGATGTTGCGGAGGGTGGTGACGGTCAGCTGCTCGATCGCCTGGATGTAGCTGGCGACCTCGTAGGTCGCGTCCCTGGCGTTGGTGACCTGGTAGTAGATGACCGTGTCGATGTTGACCACCAGGTTGTCCTGGGTGATCACCGGCTGCGGCGGGAAGGGCACCACCTGCTCGCGCAGGTCTATCCGGTTGCGGATGGTGTCGATGAACGGCACCACGATGTTGAGGCCCGCGTTCAGGGTGCGGGTGTAGCGGCCGAAGCGCTCCACGATCGCCGCGCTCGCCTGGGGGATCACCTGGATCGTCTTGATCAGTGCGACGAACGCCAGGATGACCAGGATGACCAGAACGATGATCACGGAATTCACGAGGACTCCAAAAAAGTCGGTCGGTCGTCGGTCGCTAGTCGGACGCCAGTCATTCGGCTTAGAGGACGAGGGCGGTGGCGCCGTCGATCTCCGCGACGTTCACCTGCTGGCCTGCTGTGAAGACCTGGCCCGGGTCCAGCGAGCGGGCAGACCAGACCTCGCCCTGGAGCTTGATCCGTCCGCCGTGCTCGTCGACCTGTTCCAGGACCAGGGCGGTGGCGCCGGTGAGCGCGTCGATACCCGTCCTGAACTGCGGCCCACGCCTCAACTGCCGCATGGCCAGCGGGCGGACGAAGACCACCAGCGCGACCGAGACGACCAGGAAGACCACGAACTGCGCGACCGTCCCCCGCCCGCGACGCCGGTGACCGCGGCGGCCCCGGCGCCGATCGCGAACATGCCGAACTCCGGCATGGCCGTGACCACCAGCGGCACGCCGAGGACGGCCGCGACGATCAACCACCACATCCAGTTCTCCACGGCCCCATGGTAGGTGGCGGAACGGGTCCGTGGAGAGGGGTTTGCGCAGGTAGTCCGGATGTTGACGTCGCGTGGGGGAAATCGTGCGGCAGGCTGCTAGCCCAGCGGCAGGCCGCGGGCGGACCAGCGGTCGGCATGGCGTTCGAGGGTGAGCGGCAGGCCGAAGCAGAGCGAGAGGTTGCGCGGGGTGAGGGTGTCCTCCAGCGGCCCGGCCGCGAGCACCTTGCCCTGACGGATCATCAGCACATGGGTGAAGCCCGGCGGGACCTCCTCCACGTGGTGGGTCACCATCACCATGGCCGGGGCCTTGGGGTCCCGGGCCAGCGCGCCGAGCCGGCGGACCAGGTCCTCGCGGCCGCCGAGGTCGAGCCCCGCGGCCGGCTCGTCCAGCAGCAGCAGCTCGGGGTCGGTCATCAGGGCGCGGGCGATCAGGGTGCGCTTGCGCTCGCCCTCGGAGAGGGTGCCGAAGCGGCGGCCGGTGTACTCGGCCATGCCGAGCAGGTCCAGCAGTAGCCGGGCCCGGGTCTCGTCGGAGGTGTCGTACTGCTCGCGCCAGGTGGCGGTCATCCCGTAGGCGGCGGTGAGCACGGTGTCCAGCACGGTCTGCCGGCGCGGCAGTTTGTCCACCATCGAGGCGCCGGCCAGGCCGATCCGGGGGCGCAGCTCGAAGACGTCGACGCCGCCGAGCTTCTCGCCGAGGATCGCGGCGGTGCCGCTGGAGGGGAAGAGATAGGAGGAGGCGACCTGGAGCAAGGTGGTCTTGCCCGCGCCGTTGGGGCCGAGGATGACCCAGCGCTCACCTTCGGCGACGGACCAGGACACCTGCTCCACCAGCGCGCGTCCGTCCCGGACCACGGATACGTCCACCAGCTCGAGCACGTCGCTCATGCGTACGCCTTCCCCAATGCAGATTGCTGCTTGCCGCAGATTTCGTCTTCGTCGAGGCAAAACCTACGCCACTTGTGTGTACGACTTCTTCGTAGGCTTGCCCCATGGCGCAGAACACCGGCGGAAGCCGTCCCGATGACGTATTCGACGAGCCCCGATCGGGGCGACTGGTTGCCTGGGGCAACGCCTGGCTGGGCGGGTTCACCTCGCCCGACCAGGCGGGCGAGGCGGTGCGGGGCGGCGACGACCAGCACGAGATGGAGGGGGACGGACTGACCCTGGGGCTGGGGCGGCTGCGGATCGCCGGGGCGACCGGGCTGCGGCTGGCGCTGCCCGCGCCGGGGCATCCGCTGGGACTGACCGGGCCGGCCGGCTTCAACGAGCAGGCGCTGCTGGCCGGGGAGGCGGTGCTGACCACCGGCGGCCCCTCGCTCGGCCTGCTGCCCCAGGTGGTCCGGCACGGGCCCGAGGGGGACCAGCTGGTCCGGGTGGAGTGGCGAGTACTGCCGGTGGACCCGGGCGTCCCGGCGGACGTCCCGCAGCTGCGGGACGCCGAGCGGGAGCTGGCGGAGGCGCTGCGCGAGGCCACGGCGCTGCTGCTGCGGCTGGACGTGGCCGGCGGGGGCCCCTCGGTGCAGCGGGCCCTGGAGGCCTACCGCAAGCGCCGCCAGCCGGAGCTGCTGGCGCCCGGCTACCAGCCCCGGGCGGTCCGGGTGCTGCAGTCGGCCCGGCAGGTGCGCTCGCTGCTCGCGCTGGCCTCGGCCGACGCGGGCGCCGCGGTCAGCGCCGGGGAGATGGCGGCCAGGGAGGCCGCGATGCGTCCGCTGGGACGGGCGGCCCGGCGGGCGACGGTGGCGGCGTACAACGCGATGGTGGACGAGCCGGTGCGGCCCTGACCCCGGAATGGGGTCGGGTCAGCGGGTCATGCCGTTCCTGACCGCCCAGAGCGCCGCCTGGGTGCGGTCGGCGAGGTCCAGCTTCATCAGGATGTTGGAGACATGGGTCTTCACCGTCTTCTCGGAGAGGTGCAGCACCCGGGCGATCTCCCGGTTGGAGCGCCCGTCGGCGATATGGCCGAGCACCTCCTGCTCGCGCTCGGTCAGCGAGCCGCCCCGGCCCTGCGGGCTGCGCGGCGACTCGTCCGCCAGCAGGGCGCCGGCCAGCTCGGGTTGGAGCAGCACATGGCCGGCGTGCACCGAGCGGATCGCCCCGGCCAGGGCCTCCGGGTCGACGTCCTTGTAGACGTACCCGGCGGCCCCGGCCCGCAGCGCGGGGACCACCGTGCGGTGCTCGGTGAAACTGGTCACCACCAGGACCCGGGCCGGGTTGCCCAGCTCCTTGAGGATGCGCAGCGCCTCGATGCCGTCGGTGCCCGGCATCTTCACGTCCATCAGCACCACGTCGGGGCGCAGCTCCTCGGCGCGCTCCACGCCCTCGGCGCCGTCGGCGGCCTCGCCGACCACCTCGATGTCGTCCTGGACCTCCAGGAAGGTGCGCAGCCCCCGGCGGACCACCTGGTGGTCGTCGACGAGCAGCACCCGGATCCGAGCGCGTCTGCCTTCTTGTTCCTCAGCCACCGGGGACCTCCAGTTCCACCACGGTCCCCCGGCCGGGGGCCGATTCGATCCGCAGCGCGCCGCCGACGCCGGCCGCGCGGTCCCGCATGGACACCAGGCCCAGGTGCCGGCCGGCCCGGCGGACCTCGGCCGGGACGAAGCCGCGGCCGTCGTCGGCGACCGTCAGCAGGGCGCCGCGGCTGCCTGCGAGCGGGCCGAGTTGGACCCGGACATGGGTGGCGCCGGAGTGGCGCAGCGCGTTGTGCAGGGCCTCCTGGGCGACCCTCAGCACGGCCGCCTCCTGGGCCGAGGGCAGCGCGTGGATCCTGGTGTGGGTGAAGCCGACCTCCGCGCCGTGGGCCCGGTTGAGCACCTCGACCTGGGAGCGGAGGGTGGGCAGCAGGCCGTCCTCGTCCAGCGCGGCCGGACGCAGCTCGACCACCACGGCGCGCAGCTCCTCGGCGGCCTCGGCGGCGAGCCGGGAGACCTCGGCGAGCTCGGCCCTGGCCCGGTCCGGGTCGCGGGAGACCAGGGCGGAGGCGGCCTGGGCGGTGAGCCGCAGCGAGAAGAGCTTCTGCGAGACCGCGTCATGGAGGTCGTGGGCGATCCTGGCCCGCTCGCTGACCAGGGTCAGCTCGCGGCTGCGCTCGTAGAGGCGGGCGTTGGTGAGGGCGAGGGCCGCGTGCGCGGCGAGGATCCGCAGCAGGTGCTCGTCGTGCGGGGTGAACGGGGCGTGCGCGTCGGCGCTACCCGTCTTGTTTGCAAGAAACAGAGCCCCGAGGATCTCGTCGTCGTCGAGGATCGGGACGCCCAGGAACGCGGCCATGTCCGGGTGCGCCTGCGGCCAGCCGACGAAGCGGGGGTCCTGGCGGACGTCGTCGAGCCGCTGCGGGGTGGTCTCCTTCATCATCGCCGCGAGGATGCCGTGCTGGCGCGGCAGCGGGCCGATCTCGCGCCACTGCTGGTCGCTGATGCCGTCCACGACGAACTGGGCGAAGCCGCCGTGGTCGTCCGGGACCCCGAGGGCCGCGTACTCCGCGCCGACCAGGGTGCGGGCCGAGGTGACGATGCGCTGCAGCACCTCGCGCACCTCCAGATGACGGCTCATCGCGAGCACGGCGGTGCTCACCGCCTCGATGCCGTCGAGGCACGGGTCGTCGGTCGGGCCGCAGCTCTGGCTCGGCCGGTCGGTGTTCGGACGCGGGGACATGCCGCCACCGTACCGTCGGGTGATCCACCGGGCATCGGGCGTCGGGGGTGCGGGGCCCAGGACCGGAGGACTAGGTCCAAGGGCCCTGCCGTCGGCTCCCCCGCGGCGGAGGTCCGGAGGGGTGCCGGTGCCTACCGTGGAGAGCGGAAGAACGGACATGTGAGGAGCGGGTCATGGCTGTCGCTGTAGTCACCGGAGCGTCGCGAGGACTGGGCCGGGCGCTGGCACGCGCGCTGGCCGCCGAGGGGTGGTCGCTGGTGCTGGACGCCCGCGGGGCGGAGGCGCTCGGGGCGGTCGCGGCCGAGCTGCACACCTCGGTGGTGGCGCTGCCCGGGGATGTCACCGACCCCGGGCACCGGGCTGAACTGATCGCCGCGGCAGCGGAGTTGGGCGGGGTCGACCTGCTGGTCAACAATGCCGGCGCGCTGGGCGCGGAACCGCTGGTCCCGCTGGCCTCGCACAGCCTGGACGGCTTCCGGGAGGTGCTGGAGGCCAATGCGGTGGCGCCGCTGGCGCTGGTCCAGGCCGCGCTGCCGCTGCTGCGGGCGTCCGGCGGCGCGGTGCTGAACATCAGCTCGGACGCGGCCGTCGAGGCCTACGAGACCTGGGGCGGCTACGGCGCGAGCAAGGCCGCGCTGGACCAGCTGTCGGCGGTGCTCGCGGTGGAGGAGCCGGAGCTGCGGGTGTGGTGGGTCGACCCGGGCGACATGCGCACCGCGATGTACGCGGCGGCGGTGCCGGACGACGACGGCAGCGGACGCCCGCTGCCGGAGGAGTCCGCCGTGCCGGCCCTGCTGGAGCTGGTCGGCAGCGGCGCGCGGAGCGGACGGTACGCGGTGTCGGGGCGGGGCGTGAAGGAGTGGACCCGGTGAGGACGCAGCAGGTGGAGTCGGGGGCGGAGCCGGGGATCGTCCGCCGGGGCGGCGGCGGGCCCAGCCGCAAGCAGGGCGACAGCCGCAAGCGCGGGGACCGGGCCGGGCATCTGGCCTACCCGGTCCGGAAGGAGGCGGCGGCGGAGGAGCTGGCAGCGGCCCTGGACGGCTTCGGGGTGGACGAGTTCGACCTGCCGGAGGAGCTGGAGGCGACCGCGCCGCCGGAGGAGCGCGGCCGGGCCGGGCGGGACGACGTCCGGCTGCTGCTCGGCCGGTTCGCGGACGGCGGCGAGCCGCTGACGGCGCACCACGCCTTCCGGGATCTGCCGCGGCTGCTGGAGGCCGGGGACGTGCTGGTGGTGAACACCTCGGCGACGCTGCCGGCCGCAGTGGACGGTCGGGTGCAGGGCGGCGGCGAGCAGGTGGTCGCGCACTTCTCGACCCGGCGCTCGGCCCGGCGCTGGGTGGTCGAGCTGCGGACCCCGGACGGGCACGGCAGCACCCGGCAGCGGATCGGGGACGGCGGACCGGTCCGGGTACGGCTGGCGGGCGGGGCCGTGCTGGCGCAGCTGGAGCCGTTGCCCGGCGGGGCCGGGCGGCTGTGGACGGCGGACTTCCCGGTGGCCGATCCGCTGGCGTACCTGGCCCGGCACGGGCGGGCGATCCGCTACGGCTACACCGACGCGGACCGGCCGCTGGCCGCGTACCAGACGGTGTTCGCGCGTTCGCTGGCCGCCGTGGAGGGGCCGGCCACGGCCGGTTCGGCGGAGATGCCGAGCGCGGCCCGGCCGTTCACCGCGGAGCTGGTGGCGCAACTGGTGAGCCGGGGCGTGCAGATCGTGCCGATCACCCTGCACACCGGCGTCGCCTCGGTGGAGTCGCACGAGCCGCCGTACGCGGAGTGGTTCGAGGTGCCCGCGGCGACCGTGCGGGTGGTCGAGGCGGCCCGGCGGGCCGGCTCCCGGGTGGTGGCGGTGGGGACCACCGCGGTCCGGGCGCTGGAGTCGGCGGTGGACCCCGACGGGGTGCTGCGGGCGGCCTCGGGGTGGACCGAGCTGGTGATCACCCCGGCGCGCGGGGTCCGGGTGGTCGACGGGCTGCTGACCGGCCTGCACGAACCCCGCGCCTCGCACCTGCTGATGCTGGAGGCGATAGCGGGACGCCCGCTGCTCGACCTCTCCTACGCGGAGGCGCTGCGGGAGCGGTACCTGTGGCACGAGTTCGGCGATCTGCACCTGATCCTGGCGCGTTAGCGCCGGTCGCCGGCGGCCGCGCTCCTCCTAGAGGCCGCGGGTCCTGCCGTCGAAGAGGGTGACCTGGATCCGCTCCTGGGGCTCGTCCTGGCGCTTGCGGTCGTCCTCGTGCGGGGACATGGCGACGACGATGCCTGCCACCGTCAGGAAGACCACGATGCCCACCGCGACCGGGAGGATGAACTGGGCGGCGGGAGTGCCGTGCGGCGGCAGGCCGCCGACCAGCCGCACCGTCACCGCCTCCATCGCGGTGTAGTGCATGGCGCAGACGGCGACGCCGGCGATCATGGCGGAGAGCGCGGAGGCCCAGACGCCGCGGATGTTGAGGGTCATCCAGAGCGCGGCGGTCGCGGCGAAGACCGCGATGCCGACCGAGGCGACCACGATCAGCGGCTTGTAGCCGACCGTGCCGTTGATGTTCATCGCGGCCATGCCCATGTAGTGCATCACCGCGACGCCGACGCCGGTCAGCACGCCGCCGATGAGCAGCGTCCCCCAGCCCTGCGGGCGGTAGCCGACGTAGAAGACGCCGATGCCGACCACGACCACGGCGACGGCGAGGCTGAGCAGGGTGAGCGGCACGTTGTAGACGATGGAGGCGTCGGTGACCGAGAAGCCCAGCATGGCGATGAAGTGCATGGTCCAGATGCCGCAGCCGATGGCGCTGGCGGCGAGCAGCAGCCAGCCCCGGCGGCGCTCCGGCGGGAGCGAGATCGCGCGGACGGTGCAGCGGAGCCCGAGAGCCGCGCCGATGGTGGCGATGAGATAGGCGAGAAGGGGGTTCACAAAGCCATGGGCGAACCCGTTCATATGCGCCATTTGCGTGATTTCCGTTCATGTGTTCGACCACGAGGGTGACGAAGTGCATGCTACGAGGCTCCACGCGATGCACGTTGCGGGTTTCGGGCAAGCTGCCGGAAGGGTTATGCATTCGATGCAGGACCGCACGCGACGAGGCCGCACCCCGGTCTTCGGGGTGCGGCCACGTCGTTCGTTCCGGTACCGGGGTCAGCTGGAGCGCATGACCTCGGGCTCGTGCCTGCGCAGCAGCCGGACCACCAGGAACGCGCAGACCAGGCCGAGGAAGACCAGCGCGCCCACGTCGATCGACCACTGGGTCAGGGTGTGCGTCCACAGCTTGTCGTCGGCGTGCGCCGGGTCGCCGATGGCGGCCAGGTTGACGGTGGCCGCCACGGCGGCGACCGCCCAGCGCGAGGGCACCAGCCAGACCAGCTGGGCCACGCCCGGCTGGGTCAGCTTGACCAGCACGCCGCAGAAGACCACCTGGAGGATCGCCAGCAGCACCAGCAGCGGCATGGTCTTCTCCGCGGTCTTGACCACGGCCGAGACCACCAGACCGAGCATCATCGAGACGATGCCGAGCAGCGTGAAGACGAGCACCATCTCGGGCAGCGGCGTGGAGGAGATCAGCAGGCCGTGCTTGGGCAGCTTGTTCGGCAGGATGCCCATCACCGACAGCACGATGGACTGCAGCGCGGTGATCACGCCCAGCACGATCACCTTGGACATCATGTACGCCGAGCGGGACAGGCCGACCGCGCGTTCGCGCTCGTAGATCACCCGTTCCTTGATCAGCTCGCGGACCGAGTTGGCCGCACCGGTGAGGCACACCCCCACCGCGATCACCAGCAGCAGCGTGCCGGCGTCGGTGTTGGGCTTCTGCGGATCACCCGTCCCCACCAGCCCGGCGGAGGAGCCGAGGGCCAGGCTCATCGCGCCCATGATCAGCGGCAGCGCGATCAGCAGGCCGACGAAGCCCTTGTCCGCGCCGATGACCGTGGCGTAGCGGCGGACCAGGGTGGACAGCTGGGAGCCCCAGCTCTGCTGCTTCGGCGGCTTGGACTGCTCGTGCTGTATCTGCGACGACTGCGCCTGCACGGCCTCCACGTCCGCGGAGTACATCTGGTAGTGCACCGAACCGCGGAAGCGGCCGGCCCAGTCGTGGTCCGGGTAGTTCTCGAAGGCCTGGAAGACGTCGGCCCAGGTCTCGAAGCCGAAGAAGTGCAGCGCTTCCTTCGGCGGGCCGAAGAAGGCCACCGCACCGCCCGGGGCCATCACCAGCAGCCGGTCGCAGAGCGCGAGTTCGGCCACCGAGTGGGTCACCACCAGGACCGTGCGGCCCTCGTCGGCGAGGCCGCGCAGCATCTTCATGACGTCGCGGTCCATGCCCGGGTCGAGGCCCGAGGTGGGCTCGTCCAGGAAGATCAGCGACGGCTTGGTGAGCAGCTCCAGGGCGACCGAGACGCGCTTGCGCTGGCCGCCGGAGAGCGCGGTGATCTTGTTGTCGGCGCGCTTCTCCAGGTGCAGCTCCACCAGCACCTCGTCGACCCGGCGGGCCCGCTCGGACGCCTCGGTGTCGCCGGGGAACCGCAGCTCGGCCGCGTACTTCAGGGCCGTCCTGACGGTCAGCTGGGAGTGCAGGATGTCGTCCTGCGGCACCAGGCCGATGCGCTGGCGCAGCTCGGCGAACTGCTTGTAGAGGTCACGGCCGTCGTAGAGCACGTCGCCGCGGTCGGCCGGGCGGTAGCCGGTGAGGGCGCGCAGCAGCGTCGACTTGCCGGACCCGGACGGGCCGATCACCGCGACCAGCGACTTCTCCGGCACCCCGAAGCTGACGTTGTCCAGCAGGACCTTCTTGCCGCCCTTGAAGTCCACCTCGACCGTCAGGTGACGGGCCGAGAAGGAGACCTCGCCGGTGTCGACGAACTCCTCGAGCTGGTCGCCGACCAGCCGGAAGGTCGAGTGGCCGACGCCGACGATGTCCTGCGGGCCGAGCAGCCTGCGGTCGATCGGCTGGCCGTTGAGGTAGGTGCCGTTGTGGCTCTCCAGGTCGACGATCTCGTAGCGGCCGTCCTGCAGCTGGCGCAGTTCGGCGTGGTGCCGGGAGACCGAGAGGTCGGAGACCACCAGCTCGTTGTCGAGTCCGCGGCCGATCCTGATGGTGCGCAGGCCACCGGCCAGGTTGCGGACCATGGTGGGATTGCGCGAGCCGTAGACCGGCTCGGGCGCGGGCTGCGACGGCTGCTGGTGGTAGCCGCCGACGTTGGCGCCGCTGCCGGGACCGCCGTAGGGCGGCTGGTTGTACCCGCCCTGCTGGGGCACCTGCTGCTGCGGGAAGCCGCCCTGGGCGGCCGGGTTCGCGGCCGGGTTGAAGCGCGCGGTGCCCTGGTCGTGCCAGTCGCCGCCCCCGCCGGGGGCGCCCGCGCCTGGCACCACCGGGGCGGGCACCCCGGCGAAGGTCAGCCTCGGCCCGCTCTCGGCGTTGCCCAGGGTGACCACGGCGCCCTGCCCGAGGGTGATCTGATTGCTCCGCTGGCCATTGGCATAGGTGCCGTTCGTACTGCCCAGGTCCTCGAGTACCCAGCCGTTGCCGTGGTACGCGATGGTGGCATGGCGCCAGGAGACCCGTGCGTCGTCGACCGCGACGTCCGACTGCGGGTCGCGTCCGAGGGTGTAACTGCGCCCCGGTTCCAGAGTCCTGCGTTGTCCGTTGAGTTCAAGTACCAGTTGCGGCACTGTTGCCTGCCCCACGATGTAGTCCCCCGAGTAGTCCCCACTCTTGACAGGGGCAGTTTAGGGATGCTGAACGATGGGGGGAATCATTCCAGCTCGATCAACGTGCAGGGAACCGGACCCCGAGACCGTAACCGTGTGGCAACCTGACGGCAGAGCAGCGGTTTCCACAGGGGCGGGCAGACGATGACGGTGTACGGGCACCAGGGGCCGGCGGCGGCCGGATCGGGCGGAAGCAGCGGCGGCAGGCTGCGCGAGAGTGCGCTGTACGGGGTGGTTTCGGCGGCGGTGGCGGCCAGTTGGGCGTTCGTCGCGATGGGCGCGGTGACCGCGCTCGGGGTCCATCTGCTCGGGCTCGACAGCTATGCCTCGGTCGGCGCGCTCACTGCGGCGATGGTCGCCATGGCGGTCGGCGGACGGATCAGCCCGTCCGGGGACGTCTCGGTCTTCGGGATGGACGCGGCGGCGGCGCACGGCGCGATCGGGATCATGCCGCTCGGGGTGAGCCTGGTCGGCGCGCTGGTGCTGGGCTGGCTGTTCGTCAGGCCGCTGCACCGGCTGAAGGTGCTCGACCCGGGGATGCTGCTGGCACGGGCCGCCGGGGCGGTCGTCGCGTTCCTGGTCCTGCTCGGGATCGTGGCCTGGGCCGGGAACGGCTCGGTGGCCATCAAGGTGGCGTCACTGACCGGCGGCGGCAAGAGCGGCGGCAGCGGCAGCGATCCGCTGAGCGGTCTCGGCGGACTGCTCGGCGACAGCAGCGGCACGGGTGGCGGCGGGGATCCGCTCGGCGGGCTCACCGGCACGCTGGGCGGAGTGCTCGGCGGCAACACCAGCCCACCGTCGGCTTCAAGGTCGAACTGCTGCCGACGCTCGGCCTCGGACTGCTCTGGATCCTGGTGGTGCTGGCCGTCGCGCTGGCCGCCTCCCGCCGCTGCCCGCTGCCGCTCGGCGCGGACGGGCTGCGCCGCGGCGTGCGCCCGGTCGCCTCGGCGCTGGTGACGGTGCTGGTCGGCGTGGTGCTGGTGGGCGCGCTGGCCGGGATCGTGGTCGGGCTGACCGGCAGCGGCGGCGGGAAGACCGTGGGCGGCGTCCTGCTGGCCACCCGAACGGGGTGTTCCTGGCGGTGCTGCTCGGCATGGCCGTGCCGCTGAACGGCAAGGCCAGCGGACCGCTCTCCGGCTTCCTGCCCAGCCCGGTGAACACCCTGCTCAAGGGCGGCAGCGGGCAGGAGATCACGCTGAGCAGCCTGGGCCGGCTGGACGGGCGGGTGTGGCTGCTGCCGGTCGCGGTGGCGCTGATGCTGCTGGCGGTCGGCGTGGTCGCCGCGGTCCGGACGCCGCGTCCGGTGCTGCCGCAGAGCAGCGCGCGGGAGGCGCTGGGCGCCGGGCTGCGGCTGGGGGTGGCGCTGGCGGTGGTGACAGGCCTGCTGCTGGTGCTGGCCTCGGTGTCGGTGGACGCGAATCTGTCGGTGTTCGGCTTCGACGCGGTCGGGGCCGGGTTGAGCATCACCGGGAACGTGCTGGTGGGGCTGCTGATCGGGCTGGTCGAGGGGGCGGTGTTCGGCTTCCTGGGGTCGCTGCTGGTGGCGCGGTTCAGTACGGCCTCGGCCAAGCGGGAGACGCTGGCGCCGGCGGGGGCCGCTTCGGCCGGCCTTGAGGGGACGCGGGTGGATCTGCGGCCGCAGCCCCCGTACCTGCCGCCGCAGGCCCCCGGGCCCGGACCTGGACCCGGACCCGGACCCGGATCTGGATCTGGAGGGTACGGCGGGCTGCCGCAGACCCCGGTGTCCCCGGGGCGCGCGCCGCAGCAGGACAACCCCTACCAGCGGACCGGGAACCCGCCGCCAGCGGCCCCGCCGGTCCAGCCCGGGCCGCCTCCGGTGGGGCCGCCGCAGCCGTCCGGGCCCGGCCAGGGCGGCTACAACCCCTACTCGGGCGGCCCGGCCCAGACGCCTCCCCCGCCGACCGCCCCGCCGGGGCGGTAACCCGGCCCGGCGGGCCTGTCCGGTGGGCCCGTCCAGCGGGCCCGTCCAGCGGGCCCGTCCAGCGGGCCCGTCCAGCGGGCCCGTCCAGCGGGCCCGTCCAGCGGGCCTGTCCGGTGGGCGGGACGGTGCTGAGCGGGGGCGTGGCGGACGGGTAGCGTGGGGCGCACCATGAGCGCAACGCCCCCGGCCCCTGCAGCCCACCCCGCACCCGAGCCCCGGACCCTGCTCGTCAAGGTCTTCGGCAAGGACCGCCCCGGTATCACCACCGGGCTCTTCACCACCCTCGCCGAGCACGGGGTCGACGTGGTCGACTTCGAACAGGTGGTGACCCGGGGCCGGATAGTGCTGTGCGCCCTGGTCACCGCGCCCCCGCTGGAGGGCGAGCTGCGGGCCGAGGTGCACCGCTGGGCCGACGGCCAGAAACTGCAGGCCGAGGTCATCTCCGGGACCGGCGACAACCGTCCGCGCGGCGAGGGCCGCTCGCATGTGACCGTGCTCGGCCACCCGCTGACCGCCGCGGCGGTCGCCGCGCTCAGCGCCCGGGTGACCGACTGCGGCGGCAACATCGACCGGGTGTTCCGGCTGGCGAAGTACCCGGTCACGGCGGTGGAGCTGGCCGTCTCCGGTGTGCCGACCGAGCTGCTGCGGTCCGAGCTGGTCTCCGAGGCCGCCGTGCAGCGGGTGGACGTGGCGGTGGTCCGCTCCGGGCTGCAGCGCCGGGCCAAGCGGCTGATCGTGATGGACGTCGACTCCACCCTGATCCAGGACGAGGTGATCGAGCTCTTCGCGGCCCACGCGGGCTGCGAGGCCGAGGTCGCCTCGGTGACCGCCGCCGCGATGGCGGGCGAGCTGGACTTCGCCGAGTCGCTGCGGGCCCGGGTCGCCCTGCTGGCCGGGCTGAGCGAGGACGTGGTGGCGAAGGTCCGCGCCGAGGTGCGGCTGACGCCGGGCGCGCGGACGCTGATCCGGACCCTGAAGCGGCTCGGCTACCAGGTGGCGATCGTCTCCGGCGGCTTCACCCAGGTGACCGACGACCTGGTGGAGCGGCTCGGCCTGGACTACTCCGCGGCGAACACCCTGGAGGTGGCGGACGGGAAGTTCACCGGCCGGGTGGTCGGCGAGATCGTGGACCGGGCCGGGAAGGCGCGGATGCTGCGGCACTTCGCCGAGGCGGCCGGGGTGCCGCTGGAGCAGACCGTGGCGATCGGCGACGGCGCCAACGACCTGGACATGCTGAACGCGGCCGGGCTCGGGGTGGCCTTCAACGCCAAGCCGGTGGTCCGCGAGGCGGCGGACACGGCGGTGAACGTGCCGTTCCTGGACACCGTGCTGTATCTGCTGGGGATCTCCCGCGAAGAGGTCGAGGACGCCGACGCGGTGTAGCCGCACAGGGCTTACGCGGTGTAGGGCTTACGCGGTGTAGGGCTTGCGGGTGTACGGGAGGGGCGCGCGAAGTTGTTCGCGCGCCCCTCCTTTGGTGTCCCTAGGCGTCCGCGGCGGCCGAGTCCTTCGGGGTGTAGAAGGTGGTGAGATGGGCGGTGCCCGGCTCCAGCGCCTTCCAGGGCAGGTCCAGGGTCAGCACCGCGACCCCCGCCGTGGGGAACCCGCTGCTGCGCAGCCGGGTCAGGGTGTCCGCCTCGGCTCCCCCGGCCAGGACCTCGGTGAGGCCCTGCACTCCGGGGTTGTGACCCACCAGCAGCACCGTCTCGACATCCTCGGGGACCTCCTGGAGGACCTCGATGAGCTGACCGGGCGCGGCTTCGTACAGCCGGTCCTCGTACACGGTTCTGGGACGGCTGGGGAGCTCGTGGGCGAAGAGCTTCCAGGTCTCACGGGTCCGCTCAGCGGTGGAGCAGAGGGCGAGGTCGGGGATGATGCCGGTGCCGGCGAGCCAGCGTCCGGCTACGGGTGCGTCCTTGCGGCCACGGTCGGCGAGGGGCCGCTCGTGGTCGGGCACGGAGGGCCAGTCGGCCTTGGCGTGCCGGAGGACGATGATCCTGCGGGACGAATCGACGCTCATACCTTCCAGCTTCCCAGAATTCGGGGAGAGAGGTATTGGTCAGCCCATCTTTGTGGCGAAGCTGGCGAGGATGCCGATGACCACGAGGATCGCCAGGATCAGGCCGAAGAACTGGAGCAGCTTCTTGTGGCCGCCGGTGGGATTCGGTTCGAGAACGGGCATGCGGTTGAGTCTGCCACCCGTTTCCCGGGGCCCCGATCCGGGGTCCGCCGCTCTTACCTTCCGACCCGCTACCGCCCGATCTCGTCCTCGATCTGGCGCGGACGCGCCGCGCGCCGGCCGACCACCGCCTGGGCGGCCATCAGCACCGCGAGGAAGGCCAGCGGCCCGTACCAGCCGTGCTCGCGCTGGTAGAGCACGCCGATCAGGATCGGTCCCGGCACCGAGATCAGATAGCCGACGCCCTGGGCGAAGGCGGAGAGCCGGGTGACCCCCTCGCTGGTGCGGGTGCGCAGGCCGATCATGGTCAGGGTCAGCGGGAAGGCGCAGTTGGCCAGCCCGGCCAGCACCGCCCAGGCCCAGGGCGCGGCGGCCGGGGCGAAGGCCAGGCCCGCGTAGGCGGCGAGGCCGGCCGCCGAGAGGGTGATCACGATGGCGCCCTGGTCCGGGCGGCGGGCCGCGTAGGAGGGGATGACAAAGGCGAGCGGGGCGCCGACGGCCATGGTGACGGCCAGCAGCACGCCGGACTCGGTGGCGGAGATGCCGGCGTCCTGGAAGATCTGCGGCAGCCAGCCCATGGTGGCGTAGGCGGCGGTGGCCTGGAGCCCGAAGAAGACGGCGAGCGCCCAGGCGGTCCGGCTGCGGGTGATCCGGAACCTGGCCGGGACGGCCGGGGCGGCGGCCAGCGCCGTTCCGGCGGCGACCGCGCGGGCGTCGTGGCGGCGGGTGACCGCGAGGTGGGCCAGCCACAGGGCCAGCGCGACGGCGGCGGTCAGCGACCAGACGCCCAGGCCGACCCGCCAGTTGCCGCCGAGGGCGCTGGTCAGCGGGACGGCGACAGCGGCGGCGGTGGAGGTGCCCAGGGCCAGCGACATGGAGTACAGCCCGGTGACCGGGCCGACCCGGTCCGGGAAGTAGCGCTTCACCAGGACCGGCATCAGCACATTGGAGACCGCGATACCGGCCAGCGCCAGCGCGCTGAGCAGCAGGAACACCGCGCTGTTCGGAGCCAGCGCGCGGGCCGCCAGACCAAGCGCGATGGCGCCCATGCCGGCGCAGACGGTGGCGGCCGGGCCGATCCTGCGGGCCAGCACCGGGGCGAGCAGGCCCAGCAGTGCGAAGCAGAACGAGGGCAGGGCGGTGAGCAGGCCGGCCACCGCGGCGCTCATGTGCAGGCTGCCGCGGACCTGGTCCAGCATCGGCCCGAGGGCGGCGACGGCGGGGCGGAGGTTGAAGGCGGCGATCGCGATGGCCACCGCGAGCAGCCAGCGGGTGCGCTGAGGGGTGAAGGGGGTGAAGGCGGTCGGGGGGGTCGGCTTCGGTGTCGGGGCGGTAGTGGTGGTGGTCTCAGCGGCAGGCATGAAACCATCATAGAATGATGGGATGACTTCAGGAAGCCACTTTCGCGAACCCAAAGGGGCGATGATGGGGCCATCCAATGTTTCGCAGGCACCACAAGGAGAGTTCGATGGCGCTGACCTCGCCCCGGCGTGAGCCGCTGGCCGACCAGGTGATCGCCCAGCTGCGCACCCAGATCACCTCCGGCGAGTGGCCGGTGGGCTCCCGCATCCCCACCGAGGTCGAGCTGGTGGAGCAGCTCGGCGTCGCCCGCAACACCGTCCGCGAGGCGGTCAGGGCGCTGGCCCACAACGGCCTGCTGGACATCCGGCAGGGCTCGGGGACGTATGTGCTGGCGACCAGTGAGCTGGCCGGGGTGATGCACCGGCGCTTCGCCGACGCGGAGCAGTCGCAGGTCGCCGAGCTGCGGGCGACGCTGGAGTCCTCGGCCGCCCGGCTCGCCGCCGAGCGCCGCACCGAACGCGACCTGGAGCTGATGGAGCTGGCCGCCGCCCGCCGCGAGGACGCCTGGTACGCGGGGAACACCGAGGACTTCATCCAGGCCGACGCCGCGTTCCACCAGTCCGTGGTGGCCGCCTCGCACAACGAGGTGATGGCCGCCCTCTACGCCGACCTCGGCGAGGTGCTCCGCGCCCATCTGCGCAAGGACGTCGGCCCGAGCCTCGATCCGGACCGCTACATCCCGCACGCCGACATCGTCACCGCCATCCGCGCCCAGGACGGCGAACGCGCCGCCGCCGAGGCCGCCTCGGTGGTCGGCCGCTGCAACCTGGAGACCACGGCCTGACGGCCCGACAGCTCGGCGGAACGACGACGGGCCCGCACCCACGAGGGGACGGGCCCGTCACCGAAGCGGCAGCACCGAAGCAGCAGAACCGAAGCGGCACCACCGAAGCGGCAGGCGTCAGGCGCCGATCGCGTGCAGGCCGCCGTCGACGTGGACGATCTCGCCGGTGGTCTTGGGGAACCAGTCGGAGAGCAGCGCGACCACGCCGCGGCCGGCCGGCTCGGGGTCGGTGACGTCCCAGGCCAGCGGGGAGCGGACGTTCCAGGTGTCGGCCAGGGTGTCGAAGCCGGGGATGGACTTGGCGGCCATCGACTTGAGCGGACCGGCCGAGACCAGGTTGCAGCGGATGTTCTGCTTTCCCAGGTCGCGGGCCAGGTAGCGGGAGGTGGCCTCCAGCGCGGCCTTGGCCGGGCCCATCCAGTCGTACTGCGGCCAGGCGATGGTGGCGTCGAAGGTGAGGCCGACCACCGAGCCGCCCTCCTCCATCAGCGGCAGGCAGGCCATGGTCAGCGACTTCAGCGAGAACGCCGAGATCTGCACGGCCGTGGCCACGGACTCCCAGGGGGTGTTCAGGAAGTTGCCGCCCAGGGCGTCCTGCGGGGCGAAGCCGATGGAGTGGACCACTCCGTCCAGGCGGTCGCCCAGCTCCTCGCGGATCTTCTCCGACAGGCCGTCCAGGTGCTCCTGGTTGGAGACGTCCAGCTCAAGCACCTTGACCGGCTTGGGGAGCTTCTTGGCGATGCGCTCGGTCAGGGTGGGGCGGGGCCAGGCGCTGAGGATGATCTCCGCGCCCTGCTCCTGTGCCAGCTTCGCCACCTGGAACGCGATGGAGGACTCCATCAGCACGCCGGTGACCAGGATGCGCTTGCCCTCAAGGATTCCACTCATAGCGGTCAGTGACCCATGCCCAATCCGCCGTCGACAGGAATGACGGCTCCGGTGATGTATGCGGCCTCGTCCGAGGCGAGGAAGCGCACGGTGGAAGCGATCTCGTCCGGCGCGGCGTAGCGGCCCAGCGGCACGCCCGCGACGATCTCGGCCCGGCGCTCGGCACTGAGCACCGCGGTCATGTCGGTGTCGACGAAACCGGGGGCGACCACATTGACGGTGATGTTGCGCGGGCCCAGCTCACGGGCCAGCGAGCGGGCGAAGCCGACCAGGCCGGCCTTGGAGGCCGCGTAGTTCGACTGGCCCGGCGAGCCGCTGAGGCCGACCACCGAGGAGATCAGCACCACGCGCCCCTTGCGGGCCCGCATCATCAGCTTGGTGGCCCGCTTGACGACCCGGAAGGCGCCGGTGAGGTTGGTGTCGACGACCGAGCTGAAGTCCTCCTCGGTCATCCGCAGCAGCAGGGTGTCCTTGGTGACGCCGGCGTTGGCGACCAGGATCTCGACCGGGCCGTGCTCGGCCTCGACCTCCTTGAACGCCTGCTCGACCTGCTCGGAGTCGGTGATGTCGCACTTCACGCCGAACAGCCCGGCCGGGGGCTCGCCCGAGCGGTAGGTGACGGCGACCTTGTCGCCCGCCTCGGCGAAGGCCCGGGCGATCGCGAGGCCGATGCCCCGGTTGCCTCCGGTGACGAGAACCGAGCGGCTCAAAGGTCTACCTCTCTCTGCTGACGTGTGCTGCTGAACGGTGGTGGTCGAAGTCGCGGCGCCACAGGTGGACGCATGGTGACGCTATCCGGATTCGTCGGACGCGGACGAATCCGCCGCCGACAGGGAGATCGGCCCTGGACTGTGGGTTTCCCACAGTCCCGCTCCGGAGGAAGCCCAACGACAGAAGGCCCGACACCTGGGTGCCGGACCTTCTGACCTGCGAGTAGCGGGGACAGGATTTGAACCTGCGACCTCTGGGTTATGAGCCCAGCGAGCTACCGAGCTGCTCCACCCCGCGTCGTTGTGTCCACACCGTACCCCGGCTCTGCGGGAAAAAGCGAATGGGATTCCCTGGGCGATAGGGCAGGATGCGAGACGACAACCACTCCACCCCTCTGGAGGAGATTGATGCCGGACACCTCGTCCCCCCTCGATCCCACGTTCCTGGCTCTGCCGCTGCACACGCTCGCCGACGCCGCGCTGTCGCGGGCGCGCGCGCTCGGGGTGAGCCATGCCGACTTCCGCCTGGAGCGGGTCCGCAGCGCCTCCTGGCGGCTGCGGGACGCCCGGCCCGCCGGGACCTCGGACACGCTCCAACTGGGCTTCGCCGTCCGCGTGGTGCACAACGGCGCCTGGGGCTTCGCGGCCGGGGTGGACCTGACCCCCGGAGCGGCCGAGCGGGTCGCCGAGCAGGCGGTGGCCGTGGCCCGGCTCTCGGCCGGGATCGGCGCCGCCTCCGGTACCGAGGACCTGGTCGAGCTGGCCGACGAGCCGGTCTACCCGGACGCGACCTGGGTGTCCTCCTACCAGGTCAACCCGTTCGAGGTGTCGGACGCGGAGAAGACCGCGCTGCTGGCGGACTGGAGCAGCAGGCTGCTGGGCGGCGCCGGCGTCTCCCACGTCACCGCCTCGCTGGTGACCGTGCAGGAGAACAAGTTCTACGCGGACACCGCGGGCACGGTCACCACCCAGCAGCGGCTGCGGATCGACCCGGAGCTGGAGGCCACCTCGGTGGACGAGGCGACCGGCGCCTTCGACTCGATGCGGACGCTGGCCCCGCCGGCCGGGCGGGGCTGGGAGTACCTGCGCGGCACGGGCTGGGACTGGGAGGCCGAGCTGGCCCGACTGCCGGAGCTGCTGGCCGAGAAGATGAAGGCGCCGAGCGTCGAGGCCGGCCGCTACGACCTGGTGATCGACCCGTCCAACCTGTGGCTGACGATCCATGAGTCGATCGGGCACGCCACCGAGTTGGACCGGGCGCTGGGCTACGAGGCCGCCTACGCGGGCACCTCCTTCGCGACCTTCGACAAGCTGGGCAGCCTGCGCTACGGCTCCGACATCATGCACGTCACCGGGGACCGCACCGCCGAGCACGGCCTGTCCACCATCGGCTTCGACGACGAGGGCGTCCGGACCCGGTCCTGGGACCTGGTGAAGGACGGGACCCTGGTCGGCTACCAGCTGGACCGGCGGATGGCCCGGCTGAAGGAGCTGGGCCGGTCCAACGGCTGCGCCTTCGCCGACTCCCCCGCGCACGTCCCGGTGCAGCGGATGGCCAACGTGTCGCTGCAGCCCGCCGTCGGCGGCCCCGACACCGCCGGGCTGATCGCCGGGGTGGAGGACGGCGTGTACGTGGTCGGCGACCGCTCCTGGTCGATCGACATGCAGCGCTACAACTTCCAGTTCACGGGACAGCGGGCGTTCAGGATCCGGGGAGGGAAGCTGGCCGGGCAGGTCAAGGACTTCGCCTACCAGGGCACCACCACCGACTTCTGGGGTTCCCTGGAAGCGGTCGGAGGGCCCCAGACCTACGTCCTGGGCGGGGCGATGAACTGCGGTAAGGCGCAGCCCGGCCAGGTCGCGGCGGTTTCACACGGCTGCCCGTCGGCCCTGTTCCGCAACGTCAATGTGCTCAACACGCAGCAGGAGGCCGGTCGTTCCTGATCGGCACAAGCGGCTGGCCGATCGGTCCAACGGCGCAGCAGGAAGCCGGAGTCCCTCCGATCGGCCAGTCGGTGTGCTCGGTGGGCCGTTCGGCTCGTCCGGGCAGCGGCGGGCAGAGCCGGGCCATGCCGCACAAGACGCAGGCCACCGGCACCATTGCCCTGCCGGGACGTCCGTTCAGGGAGTCAGGAGTGGTGTGGTGGCGGTGGACGCCGCTGTGGGCAGGGACAGCGCCGAGGTCAACCGGTCCACCGTGACGGTGGGGTCCTCGGCCGCTTCGACCAGCACCGTTTCCATCGATCGGAGCAGTGCTTCGACGGACGTCCGGGGAACCTTCGCCGTGTCTGCCATGAGATACAGGCGGCACGTCTCCGGGGCGTACGACGTGTGGACGAAGAAGCTCGCGTCCTGGCGTGCCCAAGATCCTACGAACTGGACCTCGGTCTCCTCGGTCAGGCGACGTAGATCCGCGGCGGCCACGTCGGAGCGTGTCAGTCCCTGCCAACGGTCATGGATGCGCGCGTCGTTGAAGTAGGCGGAGAGGTCCGGGAACTGCCCGGGAACACCGCTGCCGCCCTGCTTGACGAGCCGCTTCACCTCGTAGGGATCATAGAGCGCGAACCGGTACGCGAGGGTCGCCGCTTCGAGGGACCTCTGCACCAGTTCCTCGAAGGTCGTGTCGCGCGTATCCAACGAGAACAGGGCGTTCTCCGCAGTCTGCGCCACGAGCGAGCGGCTGCGAGCGTACTGGCGGTTGGCCGCGATCAGTTGCATGACCGTCTGGCGCCGCCCCGTGGCCTGTGCGAGAACGGTGGCGACCGAGGTAAGGAGCACCGTGCTGGAACTGACCCGGCACCGCTCGGCGATCCTGGTGGCCGCCACGGCGACGGCACGCGACTCCATCCCCAGCCGCACGAAGCGGCTCTCGCCGCGTTCACCGGTGTCCGTGCCGAAAAGGCAGGTGGGAGCCGTACGCAGTGAGCGGCGCCAGTAGTCCAGGGCCTGTTCGCCGCGGCGCCGGCCGGCTTCCGACGCCTCGTAAGCGGCCTGGTCCACGGGCGACCAGGCGGGCGGCGCCACGGACTTGGCCGCCCAGAGGTCGAGCAGGTCCCGTTCCAGCACCATGACGGCGATGTGGTCGACTGCCAGGTGCGAGTAGGCGAAAGCCGCCCCGGTCACAACTCCATCGTTGACGAACAGGACACATCGGATCGGCCACTCGTCGGCGGGCACAAAAACGCGGCTCGCCAGCTCGTCGGCGACCGCCTTGGCGTCCGTTCCATCGCCTTCGATGATGTCCACTTCCAGTACGCCGTCCTGGTGGACGACTTGCCGGAGCGATTCACCGATTCCGGGGAAGCGGGTGCGCAGCACTTCGTGCAGGGATATGAGTTCGGATATTCCCCGGAGGGCGGCTTCCACCTGTACGGCCAGATCGACGCGCATCACCCGTGCGATATTGAAGTATTGGGCCTGGGCTTCGGCCCAGTGAATCGACTGCCATATGGCGCGCTGACCCCAGGTGAGTGGCGCCTCGGCAGACCTGGAACCATTGAAGTGGACTTCATGGACTTTCTTGCGTGCCATCGCCTTCCTCCGGCGGAATAATCGTGCGGGTTTCAGCGGGTCGCGTGTTAATTTGACGCAGGACGGTCGAATAAATTTGACTGCGGGAGCGCGACGCTATCACTTGCCTTGAACCCCTGTCCAGGATGCAACTACCGCGACGGTTCCGGAAAATGGCAGGCCCACTCATGCGATGCCCGTCCGGGATCCGGCATATTTTCCGTCACCGGACCGGCTCCATTGCAGCGCCCAGGATGTCCGCATTGTCGCCATAAGCAGGACATATCCGAGTGTCCTCAATCCGCGATCGATGCCCCCCGCATCTCATGGCTCCGGGCCCCTCCGGGTCTCCCGATGTGACATTCGTGCCCTCCCCGGCCCAATTGGTCAAATCGGGCAACCCGGGAACTGCCACCGGCCGTGTCGGCGGTCGTTGACAAAATCACCGGTCGCTGGCGATCTTAGTTGAGGCCCCAACCGGGGTGAATTTCCCGCTGTTTACCTGGAGAGGCAGGAGAACCTGTGAAACACTGACCGAGCGATGGTTCCGGCGTCGAGCGACAACGGCCGTGCCCGTGCGATGGTTCCGGCGTCGAGCGACAACGGGCGTGCCCGTGCGATGGTTCCGGCGTCGAGCGACAACGGCCGCTGAGCACACTGAATATCCTGTCGGCGGCAGGCCGCCGGCGAGTGTCGTGAGTACGTGGCACTGGATATAAGTAAGGAGTGTGGCTTCGGCACGCAGTCCCCGGTGCCGAAGCCACCTGCGAGAGCTGAAATCCCGGGCCCCGTCACGCTGCGCTGCGAGAAGGTTTACCTGTTTCATGAACGAGAATTTCGGCGCGGCACTCAACGAATGGATGAATGGATATTCCGGCGCCCTGCCCGTCCCGGCGGCTCTGGTCGACGACGCGGCGGCGGCTGCGGCGGACTTCCTTCTCTGCGCGCTGATCACTCATTCCCTCGGCGACGGATGCGAAGCGGCTGCCGTCTCTGCGGCGGGCAATTCCACCGCGCTCGGACCGACCGCATCCCCCGTATGGTGGACCACTCTCAGGGCTTCCACTCCTGAGGCGGCGCGTGTGAATCTGCTGGCTGGCATCGCTGGTGACTACGACTCTGTGAACTACCTCGCGGGTGGCCATCTGGCCGCGTTCCTGACGCCCGTGCTCCTGACGGGTACGGACACATTCCTCGACGACGCCCTGGGCATCCAGGCACTGGCCACGGAATTCGCCGTCCGCCTGGGGTTGTCAACCAAGGCCGCCATGCGGGAGAACGGTTTCCACGCCACACCCGTGCTGGGCGGCCTGGCGGCGGTCTACGCGCTCGCGCGCCTCCGCGGCATGCCGACCGAGCGGCTCACCTGGTGCCTGCGCCTTTTCCTCTCCACCTTCCGGTCAGATTACGACCTGCTCGGCAGCGACGGTCGCCTGTTCCAGATGGGTCAGGCGATGAGGCTCGCGTATGCCGCGGTCGAGGAGGGCGCCTCGCACTCCGTGATCGACAGGTCTGCCGCGCGGGAGTGGTGGAAACCCCTGGCGGCGATGGGAGTCGGGACGGATACACCTGCGGCTGCCTCGTTGCCGTGGCTGTCCGCCGAGGCCCGCACGTCCCTGAAGTCCGTGCCGTGCTGTGCCTACTTCTTCGAGGTACTCGCGGCGGTGTCCGACCTGCGCCGCCGGTTGCCGACGGCGAAGATCCAGCGGCTGCGGGTGGACCTGCCTCGATTCATGGCCCGCGCGCATCGGCGCTCAGACGGGTCCGCCTGGCTGGAGCCCTACGACCTGGTGCACAACATCGCTGTCTGCTGGCTCCTGGGCAAGGACCACTGGACACCACTGGCCGAGGTGTCGACGGAGGCGGTGAGGCAGGTCGCCGACGTCGTCACGCTGCATGAGCTGGACGACGACCGAGCGGTCCGGGTCATCGCTGTCACCACCGAAGGGACCTTCGCCGAAGAGGCTGCCGGCCAGCGGGAAGGACACAGCCGAGACGGATACGGGATCCTGCCGAGGAAGGCCGCTGTCCTGGGCGAACTGCTCGGCCTCGAACTACTGCCAGAGAATTCCGCCGACGACCCGTACACACTCGTGCGCCACCTTCTGGACGTATGCAGATCCGGCACGGGCATCGGATGTGAAGAAGTGCGTCCTGCAAATGGAGAGCTGAAGTGACATTTCCTCCCGTCCTGATATCCGGCACCCACCTCTGGGCGTCGCCGTCGCAGCCGCTCGTGGCTGCCGAGACCGCCAGGCTGCTCGCGGACTCCGGGTACCCCGCCGGAATCGCCGACGAGAGCACTGCACCCGGCGGCAGTCTGTGTGTGGACGTCACAGGCGCCGACGACATGGACGACCTCTTCTTCGCCCGCGGCCTCGACTGGGCGCGGCGCGGAGGTCTGCACCTGCCGGTGGTCGTCCACGGTGACTGGACCTCGGTGGGCCCCCTCATGACCCCGGGCTACTCCTCCTGCATCCAGTGCGCCGACTACCGGGGGATCCGTGACATGGCGTCAGCCGTGTGGCCGGCGGAACCGCCCTGCGACCCGGCCACCACGGAGCTGCTCAGCGCCCGCCTCGTGGCGGTGACAGTCGCACGGGAAGTGGAGAGGATCGTGCGCCTCGATGGCGCCCTTCCGGCGACGATGGGGGCTGTGGCCCTGGTCGACCACCGTACCGGCAGGGTCACGTTCGCCAACGTCAGCCAGGTCGACGGCTGCGAGTCGTGCTCGGCCCTGTTCGAGTCGTTCCTCCTGGAGCAGTCACGGTGAGCATCGCACACGAGCCGACGCGGGATCAGGTGCTACGGCTGCGTCAACTCCTCCTCGGTGGCGGCGTGAGTTCGCTCTACCCGCTGGACGACTTCTACAACGACGAGCCGAGGGGCCGGGGTTGGGTGGCCCAACTGCCGCCCAACACCAACCTCCCCCGGGGTTCGGCCCGGAACCCCCGTGCCACGGGCGGCCGCGGACGAGGGGTGCCGGCGAAGCTCAAGGCACTCATGGAGGCCGCCGAACGCATCTCCATGAGTACGCTGCCGGTCGCGGACCTGGCGTACGGAACCACCGCGGACCTGGACGGCACGATCGACCCCGGGTCGTTTCCGGAGCCCTTCCGGTCCTCGCCGGCCTGGCAGGAACCCATGCACTGGTGCGGTGCGACCAGGATCGGCGACCCCTCGTCGGGGCAAGTGCTGATACCGGCCCAGTTCGTGTACTGCCCGTTCGACGAGCGGGACCCACGGGCCATGCTGTGCGATCCGAGCAGCAACGGCGCCGCCGCCGGCTTCTCGATCGACGACGCGACGGCGCGGGCGACCCGCGAGGCGTTCGAGCGTCATGCGATCCTGCTGTCGCACTATCACCGACTCGGCGGTCGGGAGGTCGCGTGGGAGAGCCTGCCGCTCGACCCCGGCGCCCTCTGCATGGCCCTGGAGGCGCGCGTGCTGGGGCTGGAGTTGCGCGTCTCCTGCCTCGTCGAGGAACCGTATCCGGTCGCGGTGTGCCGGGTGACCGACGAAACCGGCCGGTTCCCCGCCCTCACCATGGGGAGCGCGTGCGGGCTGTCCCTGGCGCAGGCTGCGAGTGGTGCGATCAGCGAGGCGCTGCACGCCCGCCGACAAGCGCGCGACTTTCTCGGGGATGTGGCGCCGGTGGCCGCCGCCGAGCTTGAGTCGATCGAGGACCGAGTCGTCCATTGGGCTCAGCCAGGGACTTCGCAGAAGCTGGACTTCCTGTTCGGGGACTCCATGCCGCTCCAGGACGGCCACACCCGTGCTGTGCTGGACGAGGGGTACGTCGCGGACATCACCACCCCGAACTCGGCAGGGCCGGCGTCTCGGTCGTGAAGGTCCTGTACCCGCGGCTCCAGCCCCTGTTCTTCAGCGAGCGCGACCGACGGATAGTCGGCATACCCGTGCAGGAGACCCTCTCCCGTGATCCCCACCCCTACGCCTAACGGAAGTGATCATGAGCGTTGACCCAGGAACGACTTCTTCGGCGCTCGATTTCCATCGCACCGCCTACGCCGACGCGGCCATGCTCTCGACTTGGGTGATGCTGCCGGTCGACAAGTGGCCCGAGGAGTGGTTCACCTACAACTCGAAGTCCTTCCCCAGACTGGAAGGGGTGGAGCTGCCCGATCCCGGTGAGCCGCCCTCCGGGTCCGGTGCCGAGTGGCTGGCAGCGCGGAGCAGCCACCGCAGCGCCCTGGAGCAGGTGACGGTGGCCGAGCTCTCGAAGTTGCTGTGGTACACGACGCACTCCGAGTCCCCGGAGCAGTACGCCCCCGGGCACTGGCACCGCCCCTACCCGTCCGCGGGCGGGCGCTTGGGATGCGAGTTCTACCTCCTGGCGCACAACGTCACCGGACTCCCGTCGGGTGTGTACAGCTACGGTGTGGCCCATCACCGGCTGGCGCGCCTGCGGAGCGGGATGACCGGCGAACTGCTGCGGTTCCTCTTCGGGGACGGATGGGTGACCCGGACGTGCGCGGTCCTGATGCTCACCGCGTCCCTGGACCGCCTTGAAATGAAGTACGGCTCTCGCGGCTACCGCTACGCACTGATGGAAGCCGGCGCCGCCGCGCAGACGACGTGCCTGGTCGCCGGAGCGATGTCCGTCGGCACGTGCGTACTGGGCGGATTCGCCGACGCTCCGATGGCGCAACTGCTGCTCTGTACACCGGATTCGGAGGTTCCTGTGACGGCGATCGCCTTCAGCGGCATCGAGGAAGGACGTTGACATGATTGTCACGGACGGCAAGGTCGAGTCGGTACTCGGCATTCCCGGGAGTGACCTGTCGGAGGCGATGGGCCTGACCTTCCTCCATCGTCCCGGCGCTCTGCCGACCGGGGACCAGTTCTCCTGGAGCGATCTGAACCGGGCGCTCCAGTACGGGAATCTCAGAACCGACCAGGTGCGCGTCGTGGGAGGAGAGGCACCGGCGGACGGCCTGTTCCGTGCGGCGCAGGCCGGCGGGTCCAGGGCCTTCCACCGTCTGGTGCCGGAGGCCGTACACCGGGCGCTGGCGTCCGGGGGGACCCTGGTCGTCGATCAGCTCGACTTGATCGACCCGTGGGCAGACGGGGTGGCGCGGGCCCTGGCCGGCGTGTTCAGGGCACGTGTCCAGGCGAACCTCTACGCCTCGTTGCACGGGGCACCCGGCTTCGGGGTGCACCGGGACTCCCACGATGTCTTCGTGGTCCAGGGCCGAGGGCGGAAGCACTGGACCGTAGGCGAAGGGGCGGACGCCGCCCAGGTGGCCATGAACCCGGGCGACGTGCTGTACCTGCCTGAGGGAACGCCCCATGACGTGGCCACGGACGTACGGGGCTCGTTGCACATCACCTTCGCCATACCGCGCCCGAACGTGCAGGAACTGCTCGCGTGGGTGGTCACGGGATCACAGGACGACCGACTGAAGTGCGCAGTGGACGGAAACGACCCTGCCCTCACCGCCACGGCGCTCGCTCGGCAGACGAGTGCCCTGACCGGCGTCGGCGTGGCCTCCTTCGTGGAGGAGAAGCTGGGAAGCAGCATGGCTCCCACGTTCATGAACCTTCCCCACACGACCAGTGGCGGTCCCACCCGGGACGGCATCGCCGGCCTGTACGTCCGGCGTTCCTTCGTCGACGTCCTGCCGGAGGACGCCAGAACCCATGCCGAGGTGCTCGACTCCCTGAGCGCGACCCGTTCCGTGGCCGTCGACGACCTGCTCCGCGCCGACGACACCGGTCGCGTCCTCGGGGCGATCCAGGAGCTCGCGGTGTCGGGCCTGATCACTCTCACGGATGCCTGACATGAGGACAGTCGAGGTGGTGGCACCCGGGCTGGCCTGGTGCGAGGACGGTGGCGACACCGGTTCGGTCACCCTCGCGTTCCCCGCCGGCTTCCGGGCGGAGGGCGCCGGCCGGGCCGGGCTCGCCCATTTCGCGGAGCACATGCTCATGGCGCCCCGGGACAGCCACGCCTCCCCTTACGCCCAGTTGGAGGATCAGGGGTTCCTCCTGGAGGCACAGACGAGGAGGGACCACCTGTCCGTCGGCGTCTGCGGACCGCAGGAGCACCTCCTACGCGCTCTGGAACTGCTCGTGTCCCACGTGGGCAGTCCTGGCCGACCGGCCGGAACCGTCCAGCGGCAGTCGGAGGTCATCCGTAACGAGGTACTGGAGAAGACCAGGCTCGCGCCCTGGTCGGATCGCTGGCGCTGGCGGGTCGCGACATCGCACGGTGCCATCGGGGTCGACCATGACCCCATCGTCACGCCGGCCATGAACGGCTCGGCCGTCCACGGGGACGTCTGGGAGGAGTTCATCGCCGACAAGGTGCGTCCGGAGCGCTGCGGCGTGGCCGTGGTCGCCAACCCGTCCGTCGTCGCGCCCGCCGATGTGGAGTCGGTGCTGGGACCGAGGAGCCCGGCAGCGGGCGCGGCGGTCCCATCGCTCCGCGCCGACGGTGGGACGCCGGCCGGTGAGCCCGCGCGTGGCGACGAACTCGTCATACCCGTCTTCGAAGGCGACCTCGCTGGTCAGAGCGCCGCCCTGGCGGCCGCGATGCTGGTCGCGAGGGCGGTTGCCGGGTCAACCGGGTCCAGGTGCGGCCCGCCCTGGTACGGCCTGTTCGACGAGTGGTTCAGTGAGGACGCACCGACCACGCTGGTCCTGCCCCTCCCCCCGGGCACGGCTGCGGACGTTGTCGAGGAGTGCGTCGGGAACGCGCACGCGGCGGCCTTCGACCAGCGCCGTTTGGACTGGTGCCACCAACAGCTGACCACCGAGTGGGACAGGCGCGTCGAGACGTCGGCCGCCTGCTCGCGTCACACGGCCGCGATGCTGCTCGGCGACAGGATCGGGGTTCCCTTCGCCGGACTGGTGCCCGAGCAGGTCGCGCGGAACGTCGCAGCGGCCGTCACCGGGGGGAGCGGGTGACCCGGCCCACGACACCGACGAACCGGTGGGGAGCCGTCATGGACCTCGCCCTCCGACCGTCGCACTTCTGCGCGGTCGCACCCGTCGATGTGGCCTCCCGTGACGACACCCTCCTCTGGCTGTGCCTCGCCGAACACCTCGCGGGGGGCTTCACCGGCCCCCTCATGCGTGCCGGAAGGCTCACCGGAACCCTGTTCCGCGTCCGGCTGGCGCTGCTTCCCGAGCGGACCCGCGGCGGAGTCCTCGCGCTCACGTTCACGTCCTCCGGTGCACACGAACTCAGCAACCTCACGCTCGTCCACCAGGCACTCCAGCAGTTCGTCCAGGATCCCGCCATGACGAGCGGGCAATGGGCCGCCGCGGCGTCGAGGCTCGGGACCCGCCTGGCCTCGACGGACCGTCTGCCGTCAAGATCGCCCTGGTGCCGGGCGCCGTACGCGTGCGCGCCCTCCGATCCGGTTCGCTGGGTCACGGCGCAGTCACCGGAGGCCAGGACCTACCTGCCCCCCCTCAAAGAGTTGGAGCGACAGATTGCTGAGCACAGGCAGGATATGGAAGCCGAGCACGTCGACGCCTCCGACCGGGAAGGACGACCGGAAGCCCCTGCTGATGCTCCGTCGGATCAGCACCGTGTCCAGCCTTGAGGACGGGGCGTTCACCATCGTCCTGCCCGTCCTCGCGCAACAGGCGACCGGGAAGCTCGGCGTGGCGGTTGTGTTCTTCGCCGCGACAGCTCCGTGGACGCTGGTCTCCTTGCCCGTGGGCTACCTGGCGGACCACATGTCCCGCACTCGGCTCCTGCGGATGTCCGCGTTCGTACGGACCGGACTGGCCTGTGTCCTCGCTGTGCTGTACCTGTCGGGGAGCCCCGCCCCGGTGGCCCTCGCGATCCTGGCCTTCGGCCTGAGCAGCTGCGGCGTCGCCTCGGAGATCGCCCGTCAGTCACTAGTCCCGCAGCTGGTCTCGGATCCGGGTCAGCTGATCCCGGCCAACACCGAGATCGCCAAGATCTCGCAGCTGTACGGCGCCTTCGTGGGACCGCTCGCCGGTGGACTGCTGCTGCTGTGGAGCCAGCTGCTCGCCACATCCGCCCTGGCGCTCTTCGGGGCGCTCACCCTGTTCGTCACCCTGACGCTGCCGGCCACGCCCGCGTTGAACGGTGGACACATGACGACGCGGGCCATGGCGGTGGCAAGTCTGGGCGGCTTCCAGCAGATCCTCCGGCACCGCACGCTCAGGCAGCTCGCCTCCCTCAGTTTCGTCGTCTCGGCCATCTGGTACGTCTGGGAGACCTCTTTCACGGCGTTCGCGCTGTCCGGCAAGGGGCTGGGCGCCACCAGTCTCACCTACGCGCTGCTCCTCCTCGCGAGTGCGGCGGGGGCGTTCGCTGGAGGGCGGCTGCTCGGGCGTCTCGTGGCGAAGTTCCCGCTCGGCTCCCTCCTGGGGATCAGCCTCGTCGGATGGGTCGTCTGGTTCATCGTCCCGGCGTTCACGTCCAGTTGGCCGGTCATCGTCATCAGCCTCGTCGTGGGGGGTGCCGCAGGTCTCCTGTGGAACACCGTGTCGGTGACCGCACGGCAGCTCTCCACGTCGGGAGCGTTGCTGGGACGCACGACAGCCGCCTACCGGATGGTCACGCGCACGGGGCGCGCCCTCGGCGCGGCCCTCGCGGGGCTGTTGATGACGCAGATCTCCTGGCAGGAGATCTTCACGTTGTGCGCGGTCGCGGCAGGGGTCGTAGCCGTGGGGATCTTCGTTGTCTACCGTGACCGGACCATGCTCGAATCCGTCGCCGAGTGAACGCGGGAACGGTGAACACGAAGGCAGAGAGGAGCGGTATGGGCACCCGGCACTGGACACCGTCCGCCAGTGTCGTCCTCCATCTGGAGAACGGCGGCACCGAGACCCTGCGGCCCGCTGACATCGGGACGTCGATCCTGCGCATACGCGAACGGTACCGGGAGGTCCCGGATGAGTCCGAGTGCCTGGTTCCCGGCGTCGCGGCGGGGTTCGCGCGGTATCTGCTGGAGTTCCTGTCGGCACTCGGCCTGCCCAATCCGGTCGTCATACCCGAACCTGACGGGGGTCCCGGCGTCTTGCCGACGCTCGAACGGCTGGCGACCCTCGGCCTCGCGGCCCGCAGCCTGGAGTCAGGGCAGCGTCTGGCCCCCGCCCCCGGTACGCGACCGATGACGCTGCCGCCAGCGGCCTTGCTGCTGCGTACTGGTGGGACCAGCGGCCGGGTGCGGTACGCCGTGAACACCACCATGCGCCCGGCACTCCAGCGGGACCGCAGGCTGAGTCTGGCGTCCTCGGTGGGACTGAAAGCCGGCATGCGGGTCTGCCTGGCCGGTTCGGTGCGTCACGCGGCCACGGTAAGCATGCTCCTGGACGCCTTGAATCACCCGGTGGAGATTCACCTGTTCGAAAAGCCCGACCCTGCGCGGATTCTGCGCGAGGTCCAGGAGAACCGAATTGAGTGGATGCTGGCGACGCCTTTCCACATGCGCATGATGAAGCGTCAGCTCGCCCAGACGAAGGATGACCTGTGCCTCCGCACCCTGGTCCATATGAGCGCCGCCTGCCCCGCGTCGCTGAAGCGCTTCTGGCATGAGCGGCTGGGCCCCGGGAACGTCTACGAGATCTTCGGCTCGTCCGAGGGAATCGGAACGTCGGTGGCGCGCGGCGACGAGTGGGAATCCCGGCCCGGAACGGTGGGCATGGGGTTCTACACCTCCATCGCCGTCATGGATTCGGAGGACAGGCCCGTCGCGCCGGGTGTCGTGGGCGACGTCTACTTCCGGGCGGGTGGCTCGGCGCGCGACCTTCACATCGGCCACGGGGACGCCGTGAAATGGCGTCGCAACGGATATGTGAGCATCGGCGACCAGGGGCGGCTCGACGATGACGGATATCTCTTCCTGGAGCCGAGGTCGCAGGCGAGGATCACCGTGGGCGGCGTCACGGTCCTCGCGACGGATGTCGAGGACGCGCTGATGGACGTCGCATGGGTCCAGGACGCCGCCGCGGTCGGCATGCCGAATCCGGTCACGGGGCAGCGCGTCGCCTGCTGTGTGGTGCTCGGGCCCGGATCTCCCGTGAACGGCTTGGCCGCACTGGCGTCGGACCTGCGGCGCAGACTGCCACCGGCCGCCGTCCCGCGCAAATTGGTCCAGGTCGACGCTGTTCCGAGATCGACCGCGGGAAAGATCAACCGTTCCCTGGTGCTTGAGATGCTTGACGAGGAGATTCGAGAGACATGACCGACGTGCGTGCAATCCGTGAAAATCCGTACTTCTCGGGGATCTACCGGGTGTCCCCGGCCGGCGAGACCATCGCGGCCGTATCGGTTTCATCCTTCATGTCGGTCCCGGAGGTCCGTTACCGGCTGGGTTCGCTTCTCGGGGTCGATGTGCACAGCCTGGTCTTCGCGGCGTTCTTCCTGGACGAGGACTTCGGCCCCGATGTGATCCGTGACGAGTCCGTCGCGGCGGGAGAATTCCACAGGACTGTCGCTCCCGTGGGGGACGTGGAGTCTCAGCTCGTGGAGCGCGTCGTTCTCATGCTGCCCGAGGACTCCGTGGTCAGCACGGCGGACAGCATATGGCATCTGGGCGGCGACTCGTTGTTCTGCCTTGAACTGAGCGAAGCGATAACGGAGGCATGGGCGGTTGAGCTCGATCCGGTCGAGATCTTCCGGAGCAAGTCCCTGGCACAGCTTGCGACGGACATCGAGAGCAACCGGTGATCCGGACCGCACTCGACCTGCTCGCCGGAGGCCGTGACGATGCTCCGGCCCTCCTGAACGCCACTCAGGTCCTCTCCCGGGCCCGTGCGCGAGCGGCGAGGGACGAGATCGCCGCCCACATCGGCGACGGGACCAAGAAGCTGGTGATGGTGGGTAGTCCGCGCTCGCTCCCGGGGGCGCTGGCCTACCTTGCCGCGCTGCACGCGGGCCATGCCGTGGTGCTGGTCGAGGCGGCGGACGACGTGCCCGGTTTGATCGAACGCCTGCGTCCCGACCTGATATTGGGCGTCGCCTGCGTCACAGCGGCGCAGGCGACGTCCTGCTACCGGGCTCCCGTGGACGGCATTCCCCTGGTGGGGGTGGCCTGCCGCGTGAGAGAGGCAGCCGGGACCGAGCCGGCACCGGAGCTGGCTCTGGTCGCACGGACCTCCGGGTCCCTGTCCAAGGGAAAGCTCGTACGTCTCTCGTACGACAATCTCGCCGGCAACGCCGAAGGCATTGCGGAGGTGACGGACATTCAGGCGTCCGACGTAGCCGCCACCTCGCTCCGCCTGGACTACAGCTTCGGCCTTTCCATGGTCAACTCGCACCTTGCCGCAGGTGCTGCCCTGGCCCTGACGACCGTCTCGCCCACCGCCGGGCGCTTCTGGGCGGAGGCCAGGCGCTCCGGCACCACGACCACCGGCCTGGTCCCGACGACGGCACAGTTTCTGCTGGGATCCCCGACGTCGATGGCGATGCTGGGCTCACTGCGCAGCCTTCTGGTGGCGGGGGGGCCGCTGCCGGCGCACTCCCTGCGCACGCTGCGCCAGGCGCTCGGCGAGCGGGGATCGCTGTTCTACATGTACGGGCAGACCGAAGCGACAGCGCGTATGACCTGCCTGAACCCCGCGCTGGCCGGAGAACACGAGGGAAGCGCGGGAACTCCCCTCCCAGGCGGGAGGATCGAGGTCCTGCGTGAGGACGGAACGGAGGCGGACCCCGGCGAACTCGGAGAGGTGTACTACACCGGTCCCAATGTGATGCTCGGCTACTCCGCGACCCGCGACGACCTCGGAACGGGCGGAACAGGTGGCGGACGACTCCGCACGGGAGACCTGGGGCGGCTGCGCGCGGGCATGCTCTACCTGGAGGGGCGTGTCGACAGGCAGGTCAAGATCCTCGGCGAGAAGGTCAACCTCGACTCGGTCGAGGCCGCTGCGACAGCCGCGCTCGGCCTGGTCGCCACGGCCGCTGTGCTCACCGGACCCGACGAGGTCCTGTTGTGCGTCGAGGGGGACGAGGACCACGTGGCCAGGCTGCGCGCCGCAGGGGTGTCGGGCCTCGGGGTTCCGCGTGGCTGTCTGAGGTTGCGCGCGGTCCGGCACCTCCCCCGGACCTCCTCGGGAAAGATCAGCTACCTGTCCCTGACGAGACCCCTGGTGGGCGGATCCGCCCCGGCCCCCGTACGGATCACGGGCGGATGATCAGCCGCTCCCCGGTTTCGCCGGCGCCCCCCGTCCAGGTCGACGGGGTGGTCGCGGTTCGTTCACTGCGGGGCACCCGGACGGCTACGACCGTTGGCGACGGCAGCCAGCCCCTCGACATCGGTCACGGTCGTCCCGCTGCGGTGGACGGTGCATCCGAGGGCCTCCAGATCCGGGGTCACCTCGCGGACAGCGGCACCGATCCTGGCCTTGGAGACGCCGAGCAGGGCTGCCAAGGGTGCCTGGGGCAGGCCCCAGCGCTTGGTGAGAACGGTGACCAGCAGGCGGTCAGCCGGGGAGAGCAGGCGGCTGCCGGCTCCCGGGCCGGGGCGGCGACCGGGGATGACCACCCGTGGCACGGCGTCCAGATAGGCGGTGTAGCGCTGGAGCAGAGCCTGCCAGGCATCCGGTTCGAACCCGATCAGGTTCGGGTGGGCGAGCCAGTTGGGCGCCTTGTCCCCTGCGGGAAACCGTCCGAAATCATGAGGGGGCGCCGGCTCGAGCCGCTGCAGCCGTATGGTGTAGTTCCAGGTGCCGCGCCAGGGGTGCGGCTCCAGCGGCAGCCGGCCCTTGGCTCCCTGGGGGTCTCCCCCGGACTGGCGGGCATGCGGGTCAATGTCTGCGGATATCGTCGCCCCGCTCTGGGGGGCGCCAGTGGCGACTGTGTGGATGACGACCTCATGGCTGGTCAGCCGGCTTCCGTGCCATGCGGTGCTGACCCTCGAATGCAGTCGGCGCTCCACCCCGTTCCACTTGGAGGTCGCGGGGGGAAGTGACACAGGGTCAGGCAGAGTCCGCTGGCATCGGCGAAGTCCGTCAGCTCCTTCTTCCAGGCGCGAACCCGGTGGCTGTCCGCCCCCCCGGCGTCGGCGACGACCAGCATGTGATGTGCTTTCGGGTAGCTCAGCTGTCCCTCCGCGTGCCACCACCGACGCAGTGTGGTGACGGCGATCGCGGCGGTCTCGGCGTCACCGCTCGCGGGGTCCAGGCAGGCTCGGCGACGGTTCCCCGGCTTCGCTGCGCGACCTTCTTCCTGGTGCCCAAGTTGATCACCGGCTCTCCTGCGGCTGTGAACTCGCCGACCCGGGCGATGATGTAGCGCAGTTGCCTCTCCCGGTCACCCGGCCTGGCTCCCCCGCCCGAACGGGTGGCGTCCTTCAGCACGAACCCCTCGGCCCTGAGGAGGGCGCCGACTGTGTCGGCGCTCACCGAGTGTCCTTGGGCGCACAACTCGGAGGCGAGTGCCCTGGTCGACTTCATCGTCCAGAGAAGCGGGGCCTCCGGCTCACGCCGTCGTTCCGGCTCCATCAGAGCCAGCATGGAAGTGACGAGATGTGGATTCTTCTCGCGCAGGCGCTTGCGTCCCCTTTCGGGCACGCGGACCCGTCCGGACACCGGCTCTGCCGATTGCGGATCTCCCGATTCCAGTTCGGCCGAACCGCGGGCCACGATTTCCTCGGAAACACCGGCCGCGCGTGCCACGAGCTTGATCCCGCCGTGGCCCAGTGCTTTCGCGTCGGCGCCGAGCACCAATCGCTGCCGACGTTCGTCAAGATAGGGAAGAAGCCTGCCGAATTTTTCCTCCAAGGCCTCCTCGATACTGTCAGCCACTGTCGGATCCTTAGAATAGGAAATTCAATGGTACTCGCCCGCGATGAACCCGTCCGGTGCGGCATGTACGGGAAATGGCGGATCGCCTACGCCAGTGACTTGCTGTACTGCCAGAAGTAACGACCGATTCGGGCTTCCATCTTGTCCGCGTACATGGCGATGGGACCCACCCATCCGAGCTCCGCCTCGTCGAGGAGGTGGGCGTCACGGAGTTCAACGAGGCAGCGGCGGAGCAGGACGGTTCCGATTCCGCGGCCCTGCGACGGGGGAGCCACCGCCGCCGGTCCCACCAGGTGCAGACGGTTGACGCCGAAAGCGGAGAAACCGACGATCCCGCCGTCCGAGACCGCCACGAAGCAGCCCCCCTGGCCACCGTCGAGTGCTCGCGCGACCTCACCCGGCCAGTTCGCGGGCCACGAGGGATCACAGCCGGCGAGCCGGGCCAGCGATGCCTGGTCCCGGTGGTCGGCACGTCTGACCGTGATTCCCGCCGCCTGCAGGCGCTGCTCGTCGCTCCCCGTCTCCAGGGGCGCCGTGTGCAGGTCGACGGTCATGTTCACCGCCCAGCCGTCACGCGTGAAGCCCGCCCGCTCGAAGAACCCCACAGCGGGGGTGTAGCGGACATCCACTCCTGGCCAGACATGGCACGGCGGGTTCCCCCGGACGACGATCTCCACGCACCCGAGCCGGGCGAGTTCTCGTTCGAGCTCCGTCAGCATGCGGGTCGCCAGACGAAGGCGCCGGTACTGCGCCGAGGTGACGACGAGGTCCACAAAACCGATCGTCACCCCGCTCTCCGCGGCCGTCGAACCGAACGCCGCGCCGGCGAGCGCTCCCTCGTACTCCGCGCCGATCCCCACGTGCGGACGATCGCCGAGCAGCCGCGGAAAGCAACCGGCGTCCGGTTCCAGCGTCAGTTCCTCCCGGCAGATCTTCTCCACCTGCAGCATGTCCTCGGGGAGAAGGGGCCTGACCGTCGTTTCCCCGGATACCTCGTTCAATGTGTGATCTCGACTTTCAGCGTGGGTTCGCCGTGTTCAAGTGCCTGTCCGAGTGAGCAGCCGACCAGGCCGGACTCGCGGTACATCTCCAGCAGGGACCGCGTCAGCGCACCGCGGTCGACCCGCGGCGGCGGGCCGTCGAAGGCGCCGTCCTCGGGACCGGCGAAACCGTCGTGCGCAAGCAGGACGGCACCCGGACACGCACTGTCCAGAGCGGTACTAGCGAGGTGCCGTTCCGGATCGTCCTGCCAGTCACGCAGCACGTGTGACCAGAGGACTGGAACCAGCCCGAGGCCGACCACGGCATGCCAGGTGTCCAGCGACTGCTCTCCGTAGGGCGGCCGGAACAGGGTTACCTCCCGGCCCAGAGTGTCCTCAAGGCAGTGGCGGGCGTCACGGGTCCGGCTGACGACGTCCCGCACGTCGAGATCGGGGAGCCTCCGGTGGTCGGCACCGTGCAGTCCTATTTCATGGCCGGCCGCCACCACGTCGCCCAGCAGACTCCGATAGCGGTTCACGCGTGATTGCAGGACAAAAAAAGTCGCCTTGGCCTGATGTTCGTCCAAGGCATTGAGAACGGCATCCGTGCTGCCGGGTTGCGGCCCGTCGTCGTAAGTAAGAACTACTGCCCGCGTATCGGTGCGGACTGATGAGATGGAAGATCCTACGGGTAATGCGGAAGGGACGGGATAACCTGGCTGCTTCAACTCTCCTCGCCCACTGTAGCCGTCTAAGGATGTAGCTCGGATAAGTAAGGATTTACCGTGGTGCCGCGACCCCTTGCGCCACCACTGCAAACCATGGTGCGTGCAAGGATTGCATCAGGCAAAGTGCCGTGTCAATGGTCCAGACCATGTAGGGCCGACGGAAAGGGGAAAGTGCAACCTTTGTCCCGTTTCGAACGATCGAGGAAGTCGGGCCCCATGTGCATGAGAAAGTCAGAGGACGGTCGTGAGGCGCCGTACCGAGCCGTCGTCCATGGGGTTGAACAGCCGCAGTGCGAGCACGCGGTCCGCGTCCGGGTCCGCGGCGTGGAGCACGGCGACGCGGCGCGGAGTGGTGCCTATGTGGCCGAAGGTGCGGGGGCCCCAGCCCGGGCCCAGGATCCCGCGGGCCAGGTCGCATTGGAAGCCCATGCCCCAGGAGCGCACACCGAGGTGGTACAGCTGGACCGTATGGCTCGCGGACGTCAACTGCCTGGCGGTTGAGGGCTTGAGGAGGACGCCGCCGCCGTTGAGCGAACGCGTGATGTCCGAGTACAGCACGCCCATGTCGGCGGCGGTCGACACGCCGGCCTGTCCGGGGTTGGCCTCGTCGAGGCCCAGTGCCTCGTCTTCGAGCGGTACGAAGCGCGTGCTGCCACCGCGCCGGTGCAGGGGGCGGTAGAACTGGTCCGGCCTCGGGGTGAGGGCGAGGCCGCGCAGGCCGAGTGGCCGTGCCACCTCTTCCTCGATGACCCCGGCCAGGGGCAGGCCGTAGACCCTTTCGAGCAGGGCCCCGATCACCACCGAGCCGCTCTGCGCGTTGTACTGCGGTCTTCCGGGCCGCCTGGACGCCGTCGCGACGGTCAATCCGGCCCGCTCCTGGAGCACCTTGACGGAGTGGTGCAGCGCGGGAGGGAGGTTGACCGTGTGCGCGAGCAGGTCCGCCGCTGTCACCGAGGACATGGCGGTACCGCAGCGGTCGAAGTAGCGGCTCAACGGGGCCCGCAGGTCGAGGAGCCCCCGTTGCGCGGCGATGCCGACGATCACTGCGAGAACGGGCTTGTTCGTGCAGTACAGCCGCCCCACGGTGTCCGCAGGACCGAGTCCGGGAGCAGCCTCACCCGCCGTCAGCCGGTGGACCTCTCCTCGCAGTGAGTGGAAGACCTCGGCCCCGAGCAGAACGCCACGCTCTGTCAGCTGATCGAGTGCCTGTTGGATGTGAGCAGTTTCGTGGTGCATCCCGAAAGTATGGGGGTGTCCTCACCCCGGGCATCGGCCATCGCCAGCAGGGTTGCCGCGACCCTGGCGGCTCCTTGGCCGTCCACCGCTTCCCTGCCACGGTCGCGGAGTTCGGCCCGACGTCCGGGCGAGAGCAGCAACGACCGCAGGGTCTGGACGGCGGCGTCGTCGAACAGGTCCACAGGCCCCAGCCCGATCGCCAGACCGGCCTTCAGGAGTGCCTGGTAGACAGGCTCTTGTCGGGGGGTGACCGTGGCCAGTGCGACCGCCGTGCCCACGCAGAGCAGTTCGCCGACCGAACTTCCTGCCGCCGTGACGACGAGATCGGACGCGCGAACAAGATCGGGCAATTGGTGTGTCGGCGTGCATACAGTGATTTCCTGCGCCGCATTCGTGCGAATCATCTCTATTCTCCTTTGAATGTCCGCATCCGCACTGATGGCCCTGACATGCATGGGCAGACCGGTCGCCATCAGCAGGCGCACCACCACCGGGAGTGCGCGGTAGGGGTCAGTGGCACCGAAGTAGCAGAGGACCTGTGGCAGTGGAGTGGAATGCGCTACGATCTTCCTCGTTCGGGCATACTGAACGTCCTTGCGTATGAGTAGGTGCTCGAGACCCCCGAGCCAGACTGCATTCCTGGGCAAGGACGACTGCGGGGCCGGCGCGCCGAGTGCTTGGTCGACATACAAGTCTGCGGCATGTCCCTGGAGACTTCCATCGACTATTGCCCCGGTCAGGACGCGCGCTGACCGCAATTCTGCGCTCACCTGTGGCTGAATTTCATACGAGTCCACGACGACGGCATCGAGCCTTCGGGCCCTGGCTACAGTCGTGACATCCGTCCGGCATGGCACTATCGGTATCCCCGATTCAGTGACGCGTGCCAACAGCCAGTCCACCGTGACTTCACCCAGGAGTTCCACGGTGGCGCCCTCGGCTTGCAGCGCGGCCCCCTGGCCCAACGTCGCTTGGCTAGGCCGCGGCGGTGAAGTGTTCGAGTGTTCGTGATTGTTCGTCAAGGTTGTTGTGGGTGCAGAGGGTGACGACGGTTGCCGGGTTGCCGGGTCGGTGTGCCTGGGGGAAGAGCTGCAGCTTGACGGTGTGTGTGACGCGGGTGGTGGCGGGCTCGTCGGGTTTCAGGGTGCGGTATCCGGTGCCGCTGCGCTTGGCGGCACGGGGTGCGGCGCGTCCGGGTCGGGGTGTGACGGCCTGGCGGATGAGGTCGGCGCGGACGTCACGGGCCTTGGCGGCCAGCTGGCGAGGGGGGAAAAGCCGTCCCGACGGTGCGTCGGACGGCGGCGAGGGTGTTCTTGAAGCTGATCTCCGCGGCGGGAACGTGGGCCTGCTCGGCGGAGTCGAGGGCCAGCTCGTGGACTGCCTGGTAGACGCAGAGCATCGCCCACAGTTCCTGCTCGACCATGGCGGGGCTGTTCGAGCGCAGGGTGGCGGTGCGCCCGCCGCGCTGTTCGATCTTGATGTGCTTGAAGATCGTCTCGCTGGTCCAGCGGGACGTGTAGAGCTCGGCCAGCTCCTGTGCGGGCGCGGTGACGGGGTCGAGCAGGGTTGTGATCAGGCAAAACAGCTCCGAGGTCTCCTCCGTGGTCCCGTCGGGGCCCCAGGTGGTCGTGGTCACGGTGTACTCGATGACCCGCACCGGCATCCGCTCGCCCTTGCGTCGCCCGCGCAGTTCGCTCAGGTAGGTGCCGTCGGGCAGCACCTGGACCAGCGGCAGGGCGAACGACTGCGAGACGCGCCACAGGAGTTGGGCCCCGGTGGCCGCGGTGTCGGTGCACAGGCCGTAGGCGGGGAAGCCCCGGTCTGCCAGCAGCAGCATCTCTGGCCCCAGCAGGGGCAGCAGCCGCAGCGCCAGGGTCCGCTCGCCGACCGCGAAGGAGTCGAAGACGGCCCCGATCATCGCCTTGGTGCCGCACTCCACCAGGGCCAGCAGTCGTACCTGCGGATACGGCCCCGGGCCGGCGGCGTTCGAGGAGCGCGTGTACGCGGCGGTGTTCTTCTCGCTGTCGGGGACGTCGACCAGGGTTCCGTCCATGGAGGCCAGGCGCAGTCCGCGCCAGAACGCCCCCGGTGTGGCGGGCGTCCCCCTGGCGCCGGCGACCCGGTCGAACAGCAGCCGCAGCGGACCGGGCCCCACCCGCGCCCGCGCCTCGGTCAGGGCTCCCGTGGTCGCCGGCCGCCAGGTCTCGCCCGCACGGCGCGGCCAGTTCTCCACCAGCTCGCGCAGCACCAGCCCGTAGCCGTAGCCGGTGAACAGCCACATCGTCAGAACGAAGTTGACCATCAGCGACGAGGGCAGGGACTTGGTCCGCTCCTCCCGCGCCCCGGCCTCATCGACGACGAAGTCGACCAACTCGGGCGTAAAGGTGCGCGACAGCAGCCCCATCCGCAGCCGCTCCGGGTAGCTCTCACCAGCTATGTGATCACGTGGCACAAGATCCAGACCTTAGCCGATCATGAGCTTCCCAAGCGACGTTGCCCCAGGGCCAGGGAGCGCATCACATGACCGCCGCCCATTGCCGCGGACGCGTCCGCGCGCAGTCCTATGCGAAATCCAATCGCTCTGCTCGAATTCATAGCTCTGGCTCCAGGAGGTGGGCGTGCAGATTCTGGTAACCGGCGGTGCCGGATATCTGGGACGGGCGGTGGTGCACAGACTACTCTTTTCAGGAGCCGACATAGCCGTTCTCAAACATATCTCAGGGCATTCTTGGGATCCGCGCGTCCGGGTGGTGAGCGGTGATCTGCTCAGTGTCCCGGACCTGACCGAGGCGGTGCGCGGAGTGGATTCGATATGTCACCTGGCCGCCGACAAGACGGTCCGGCGCACAACGAATGCCGGCACCCGGGCACAACGGCGGGTGATCGTCGAGGGCACCGAACTCGTGCTCGCTGCCGCTTCCGCCGAGGTACAGCGCAGCGGAAATCCGATCCGACTGGTCAACATGTCCAGTTCGGCCGTGTACGGGGTGCCGGTCCCGCGCCCCCTGCTGGTCGAGGACGCAGCGGACCCGGTGAGCGACTACGGTTCGGCGAAACGTGCAGCGGAAATGGCCGTCGACAGGGCTGTAGCGGCGGACGGGGGCATCGGCGCAACGACCTTTCGGCTGTTCAACGCGGTGGGTGTCACCCCGTGCGGGACCATGCCCGATCCCCGGGGCCTCATACCGCGAGCGGTGGCCGCAGCGCGCGGGGAATCGGGCCGGTTCGTGGTCAACGGAACCGGGCAGGCCATGCGTGACTTCGTGCACGTGCGGGACGTCGCCGACGCCGTGGTCGCGGGCTTGGCCGCCGCGACACCCGGGAGTCACCGCACCTACAACATAGGTGCGACCCCCGCCAGTGTCGCCGATGTGATCTCTCTGGTGGGGGAAATCAGTGGCAAGAAAGTCCCGGTCGAACACGGCCCGGAGTCGCGGCAGGATTCTTCGTACTTGGTCGCTGACATCGGCAGAACCCTGAGCGATCTCAATTGGACACCGAAGCGCTCCGGCTTGGAGCGCGCGATTCTGGAGCAGATCAGTGGGTGAGCGGAAATGACTTCGATCGACCGATCCTCGGTGCTGGTGACCGGCGGTACCGGCTCCTTCGGCAAGGCCTTCGTGGGGCGCTTGCTGGAGAGCTGCGATCCGGAGCGCGTGATCATATATTCCCGTGACGAACTCAAGCAGCTTGAGGCTCGCCGATTGTTTAATGACGACCCACGTCTTGAGTGGGTCATCGGCGATATCCGCGACCGGCACCGGCTCGCCCGCGCACTGCACGGTGTCGAGTACGTCGTCCACGCGGCCGCACTCAAGCAGGTGGACACGGCGGAACGTCACCCGTCCGAGTTCGTCAGCACGAACATCCTAGGATCGCAGAACGTCATAGAGGCCGCGCTGGACGCCGGTGTCGCCAAGGTGGTGGCGCTTTCGACCGACAAAGCGTGCAAACCAGTCAATCTCTATGGCGCGACCAAGCTCATCGCAGACAAATCCTTTGTCTCGGCCAACCTCGCCGGCGCGAAGCTGGGTACCGCGTTCTCCGTGATCCGCTACGGAAACGTTCTCGGAAGCCGGGGGTCGGTCGTCCCGTTGTTCCGCGAGATCGCCCGAAAGGGTGGCAGCATACCCGTGACCGACAAGCGCATGACACGATTCTGGATCACGCTCGACCACGCCGTTGATTTCGTGCTGGGTTCTTTCGATCTCATGCAGGGTGGAGAGATCTTCGTGCCCCGCATTCCCAGCATGCGGGTGATCGACCTGGCGGAGGCAGTGGCGCCCGCCAGCGCCACGCACGAAGTGGGGGTCCGGCCGGGAGAGAAGCTCCATGAGGACCTGATCTGCTCGGACGACGCCCCTCAGGTCCTGCGCCTCGCTGATCGTTTCATCGTGCGGTCGCCCATCCTCGACGCTTATCAGCCCCCTGTGGGTGCGGAGCCCGTGGGCGAAGAATTTGCCTACCGATCCGATCTGAACGACCAGTGGCTGGACGTCGAAGACCTGCGGGATCTCCTGGAGACGCTGTGAAGAAATACCCCCCACGGGCGGTCGGCCGGCGTCTGGCGGACTACGTTGTCCTGGCGCATGACCCGAACGTCCCCGCCGCCACTGCCGGATACTGGGAAATCAGCCGTGCCTCGTTCGACCGGCTGGACACGGCGGTGGGAGAGTATGCGGACGGGATCGCCGCCTGCCGTCAGGCCTACCTGGCGCTGGTCGCGGATCCCGCCGATCCGGAACTGCACAACGCTCTTGCTGCCCGCCTCACGGAGGAGCTGCGGTACGAACCGGAAACTCGACGGCACCTGGCGGAATTGGCAGCCGAGGCCGACAGCGATATCTGGCTCGATATCCACCTCGGCTCCGAACACGTGGCGAACGCGGATGACATCGGCTTGGACGATGTGCGGGCCATTGCCGCCTCCCGCCCTCCCGACCAGGAGGAACGTCAACTTCCTGCAGATCGAGACGTACACATAGTGATTCCTTTCCGGGACCGGGTGGAGGGAGGGCGGGCGCGCAACCTCTTGGCCTGCCTGCTCGCCCTGCGGGACCAGGACTATCGGGACGGCGCTGTCCGTGTCACCCTTGTGGAAACGGATTCCACGCCCGCTTGGAGAAGGGTTTTCGCGCCGTTGGTGAACCGGTATGTTTTCGCCCCCCACGGCGGAAGTTTCAACAAGTCCTGGGCGGTGAATGTCGGGATAATGGCTGACGGGCGCGCCAGAGGTACGACCTGCGTCCTCGACGCGGACATCCTGACCGACCGGTCCTTCGTCAGCCGGAATGTCGCCCGGTTCGCCGAAAAGGAACAGACGGGCCATGTCTGCTGCCGCTACTCCTTGTCGTTGGACCGCGGGTCGACCGCGTTCGCGATTGACAGGCGCTGCCGGCTGCGTCAGCCCGACGTGTCGCCGGATTCACTGAGGGGCGTGCTGTTGCGGGAGCCGCCGGGTGGTGCCCTCTGGGCGCGCACGGATGTCCTGCGCGATATCGGAGGATTCGATGAGCGCTTCGAGGGCTGGGGCGGAGAGGACGAGGACGTGACCAGACGTCTCGCCGCCGCAGGTGCCTTCGGGCGCTACCAGGATCAGTTGCTTCACCTGGACCACCCCCGCCCAGTCATGCGCAACGCCGAGAACCGACCTCACAACGGCCATATCAGGATGGGTTCCTGGGACCAGACGGCGAGAATTGGCGACCCTGACAAGTACCGTGCACGCGGGTGAGCGAACCCGGGCCCGGCAGGGTTCGCCGCCGGGCCCGGGTTCGTCCGCAGTGCCACTGTGGCAGCAGCAGCAAGTGACAGCGAACGACTACCCCCGGCCCGCCCCTCCCCGCCCGGACCTTCCGTCGGCCACCGAGCGGATACTGCCTTGGCGGGACCTCGGCACATTGAGAGACTGCCTGTCGTAGGTCGACACCAGGTCGGTACGGGTACCCTCATCGGTCCAACGGCACAGCCCTCACGGCTCGCGTGTCTCCACGCGTTCCCTGAGGGCCTCGTTGAACCTCCGGAAGTCGTCTTCGGTGGCCCGAAGGCCCTTCGCCAGCAAGGGCACGAGAATCCCGGTGAAGACCTCCCCCTGCCTCAGCACCGTTCCCTCGCCGGTGGCCCAGAGGACGAAGCTGTGCCTGCCGTCCAGGATGCCGGGGGCCAGCAGCTTTCCCTGCCAGCACAACTCGCGCCCGGGGTCCACGACCAGGACGACGGGCTTGAACGGAATCGGACGGCGGTTCTCAGGATGGAGCCGACAGCTGAGCCTGCCCCCCACGACCAGGTCTCCGACGGCTGTCCTGAGGAAGGGGTTCCACTGCGGGTACGCGGACAGGTCGGCGAGGACCGCCCAGACGGCCTCGGGCGTCGCCTTGATCTCGATGGAAGCGGCTATCTCCAGCATGGCGATCCAGATCCCTGAACGGCGGATCCCCGGGCAGGAGGACCCTGCCCGGGGGTTGGTCCCTGGTCCGGGGGCGCCACCCCGACGTTCCGCGCCAGCAGGCCGGCGATGATCACGTTCAGGCCGAAGTCGAACTGCTCCTCGTCCGTTCCACCGCTCAGCACCGGAGCCATCGAGACCACGACCGGGAAACGTTCCGGCGGCAGCGCCGAGGCCGTGTCGCGCACGCGTTCGTGGTACGAGCCCTCCGCGTCGCTCCCTGCGGCTCCCCGGCCCGCGCGCCGACTGCGCTGGGCGACGGAGCAGGTCAGATGGCGGACCAGCAGGTCCGCCCCGTGAACGGCCGCCTGGTCCGGCATCCCTCCGACGCGCAGCAGCGCCAGGATCGTCTCGGCGCAGTCGAGGGTGTGCGGGGAGGTCAGCAGCTCGGCCGTCGACTCCGCGCGGGCCACGTCGCGGTGCAGGCTGAGGCTCTCGCGGCTGCGGGCGATGAAGTCGAGGAGCTGGGCCTTCCAGTGGGCGCGGTCGGGCACAGGGTGCTCGAGGTCCGCGTACACCCGGTCGAGCAGCAGGTCGACGAGCTGCTCCTTGCCGCTGACGTACAGGTACAGCGTGGCCACGCCGACGCCCAGGTCGCGGGCGAGGCCGCGCATGCTCAGCGCCTGCATCCCCTCGGCGTCGACGATGTGCAGCGCCCTGCCGACGATCACCTCGAGGCTGAGCGCGCGACCACTGGCTCCGGGCATTCGCCGGTAGGGGGCGCGGTACCTCGCTGAACCCGTGCCGACCACCGACGTCATAGGAATACTCCTCAGTAGGACACTCTTCCCCCGCGCAGCATCTTCGCCCCGTCTTCAGGCCGGGTGGAGTCGCGGTCGAATTCCCAGACAGGTGGCATGCGAACCGCTTCAACGGACTGTCCGCACGCATGCTCGACAGCTATCCGGGTGGGATAACATCCGGTTCGTTGAGGTCTTTGACGCACCGCCTTGACCAAGAGGCACCACTGAGTGACCGGGGGGGAATCGGTGATACGAATCCTGCTGGCCGAGGACATGCACATGGTCCGCGGGGCACTGGTAGCACTGTTACGGCTGGAGGCCGACTTCGAGGTCGTGGCGGAGGTCGAACGCGGAGACAAGATCCTTTCCACCTGTCTCCTCCACCTGCCGGATGTGGCGATCATCGACATCGACCTGCCCGGGCTGGACGGGCTGAGCGCAGCCGCGCTGATCCACGAGGCGCTCCCCGACTGCCACACGCTGATCCTCACCAGTCTGGGGCCGCCTGGAACGCTGCGCCGCGCCCTGTCGGCACGGGTGTCGGGCTTCCTCCTCAAGGACGCCCCGCCGACGTTGCTGGCCGATGCCGTCCGCAAGATCCATGCGGGCGAACGGGTCCTCGACCCGCAGTTGGCGTACTCGGCCTTCGACAGATTCGAGAGCCTGCTGACGGATCGGGAGCAGGAGGTGCTCCAGATGGCGGCCGACGGCGCATCCGCCGTCGAGATCGCGGCCAACCTCTATCTGTCGCTGGGCACCGTCCGCAACTATCTGACGACCATCGTCAGCAAGCTCAACGCCAGGAACCGGGTCGACGCGATCCGCATCGCCCGGAAGTCAGGCCTGCTGCCATGAGCGGCGGGCCGGCCAGGGCGAGCATCGACCCTGGCCGGCCTGCCTCCGGTGCGGCTACGGCTACGGCTGATCGACGTCGGAGGCGGCCCGCCCGTACGGCGACCTGGGAGCTTCCCCGGCCGCGGAGAGCAACGGCATCTCGGCTGTGAGCACGAACCAGCCGTCGTCGTCCACCCCCCAGGTCAGCCGTCCGCCGGCCTCGGCGACGCGGGCGGTGAGGTTCCCCAGGCCGCTGCCGTCGCGGTCCGCTCCGGTCGGCCGGACCGCCGTGACCAGACCGTCGTTGGCCACGGTGAGCTGAATGCGGTCGCCGACGCCGCAGCTGGAGATCCTGCAGTGCTCGGCCTTGCTGTGGCGGAGCAGATTGGTGACCGCCTCGCGCAGCACGGTGGCGAGGGTGGTGTCGGAACTGCCCCTCGACGGGAGGACGGTGAGACTCACGGTCGCCTGGATCTCTGCCGCCCCCAGCACTGAGCAGGCCGCCGTCACCTCGTCCGCCAGGGACATCGACCGGTAGCCCTGCGCCACGAGCCGCACGTCCTGGAGCGCCTGGCGAGAGATCACCAGGATGCCGCCGAGCTCCTCCAGTGCCTGTTCGGGGCTGCCGACCACGAGCCGCCTGGTGAGCTCGCTCTTCAGGGTGATCGCCGAGAGGCTGTAGCCGAGCAGGTCGTGCAGGTCCCGGGAGAAGCGCAGCCGTTCCCGGGTGACCGCGAGCCGGGCCAACTGCGTGCGGGTGGCCTGCACCTGGGTGACCAATTGCGAGAGCCGGGTGAGTCCGAACACCATCAGGCTGGTGATCACGGTCGAGATCACGATGTACACGCAGTCGGCCGGGCTCCAGTGCTGCAACGGTCCGCTCACGGCCGCCACCGCGGCCACCGCGGCGAACACCGACCAGCCGGGAGCAGCCGGGAGCAGCAGGAGGCCCGACGCTCCGAGGAACCCGGCCATGCCTCCCCACAGGACGCCGAAGAACACCATCGGGCCGTAGGTCAGCAGGGCCTGGAGCAGCAGGGTCCACAGCCCAGCCGGCGGTGGAGATCCGCGAACCGGTCGTGCGAGTGCAGCAGTTGGAGCGCGGCCACGCAGGAGAAGCAGACAGCCCCCAGGATGATCTGCTTGTGGCTCAGCCCGTCCTCGGTGATGTTGACGAATCCCATCACCACGTAGCCGAGGACCACGGCGATGACAATGCTGCTCATCAGCCTCGGCGCCGGCGCCCGTCGTCCGAGGTCGACGACCAGAGCGGTGCTCTCCTCCTCGAAGGTGCCCGCGTGCTGAACATCCGGGCTCGGATCCGTCCCCGTGCCCAGGGGAGGTTCGAGGGCTCTGGTCATGTGGTCCCCCCGTGTCTCTCGGTGAAATTCAGAGGAAGCGTACGCGGGACCCGTCAGCGGGGCGAGGCCTGAGAGGGCGTCATCAGACGAACAGGGGAACCGGGTTGAGATCCTCGTAGGCCGTGGCCTCGGGAATCCGCCCCAGCTGCACCGGCACGTCGAACAGACGTCCTGGTGCGAATCTGGCCCAGAAGTGACGGAGGCCGGGGACGACCACCTTCACGACCGGGAGCCCTATGTCCGGTCTGGTCTGGTCCAGGAGCAGCAGTTCCATTCCGCGCTCGCGGAGCAGCGCGGTGACGGCGTCGATGTCCTGGCTGAAGTCGGCGTGCTCCTGGTGGGCGAAGTGCTCGGGCCGCCGGGGCGATTCGGTCGGGGAGGCGTTCAGGTAGTGCTGATTGTGCACGGTCGCACCCTGCCACCAGGCGAGCAGCTCCGGGTCGTCGAGGTGGTAGCCGCTGTCGTCGGCGAGGGCGTCCACGGAGGCCGGCAGCAGCTGGTTCATCTCGGTGAGCGCCCGGCGCAGGGCGACCCGGGGGTCGAAGTGGGCACCGAACCCGAACATGATGTCCTGCGCCGCCTTGTCGGTCCGCCGGGAGAGGGCCGCGAAGACCGGGATGCCCAGGTCCGAGGTGAGGTCCAGGACCCAGACGTGACGGTGCAGCAGCCGATAGGTCACCAGCAGGTCATCGGTCCAGGGGTCGGCGAAGGCGTCCAGGCTGACGGCGGGCTGGCGGGTGCGGTTGTACCACCACAGGGCGACCGCGTCGCGTTCGACGAGTTCGAGGAACCCCTGGAGCACGGCGTCCTCCAGGCAGGTCCCCGCGGCGTTCCCGTTGGAACAGGCGCGCAGCGAGCGTCGTCCGGCGACCGGTTCCACGGCGCTCCCGGTCTGGTTGAAGTACAGCAGCCCTGTCGGGAGCAGCCGTTGGCGCTTCTCGGTGAGCGACCAGACCGGGGTCCAGTCGACGGGGGCGTCCTCCTGAAAGGGCTCGGGGACGAAGTTGAACGCGCTGCGCGACGCGTTCCACCGCTCCCGGTCGCGGTACTGACGCGGGTCGAACAGCTGGCAGGTATCGGGGTGTACCGCTGCGTCCCCGAGGTTCCGGTAGGTGTCCCTGACCCGGAGTTCGTCCCCCTGAAGGGTGCCGGAGTAACGTTCCAGCGCCTCGCACAGCGCGCCCACCTCAGCGTCGAGCGGGTTGGTCCCCTTGCCGCCGGCGACTTGGCGCAGGCCGGCCCGGAGCTGGACCAGGTTCGTCCCGCCGACGGCGGGATTGCGCCCGGACACGAAGCAGTCGAAGGACGCGGGTGCGTGCGGATCGCGCTGGATGTCGCCGACCACACCGGTCACCGGACTCACCAGATAGCCGAAGCGATTCAGCACTTCCTGGGCGGAGCAGGCACGGTGGCCTCCTCCGCTGCGGGAGTTCTTGGCCCGTGAACCGAGCTCCACCGGCCGGGCGAGCCGCGCTGCGACCAGCCCGGTGTCACCGCACTCCCCGCACTGCGGGCGTTGCCGCAGCGGGTGGTGACGGCTCTCCAGGGTCAGCGTGTCCAGGGTCATCACCGCCGACTGGCCCGGATGGCGGTACCCGGCGAGCCACTTGACGGCTTCCAGAGCGACCAGCTGGGCGGCGGCGGCGCTACCGGCCCTGACGTGCGCGGCCGGACGCGACACCGGCCCCGCAAGGCCCAGCGCCCGTTGCACCGGCACCTCGGACTGGCGGTGGCCCCGGAGGCGATGAGCCAGGCAGGACCAGCAGGGGCCCGCGCCGGGCTGGAACACCGGGCCGATCCAGACCGTCGCGCCCATCGGCCGGGCGAGCAGCCAGGGACGGCCCGCAGCACGCTCCTGGGCGTCGACCGCCAGCAGGTCGGGGTTCAGGTAGTCGTCGCACAGCACCACCGAGAGCTGCGCGGGCGCGCCGCCGGACGCGTGGTCCAGGGCGACTCCGCTGGCCGTCAGGGCGCTCTCCACCTCGACCGCCGAGGCGCTGCCCACGGTTCTCAGCCCCGCACGGGCCGCGGCCAGGTGTTCGAGCGCCTCGCCGCCGTTCAGTCCGGACAGGTCCCAGTAGGCCTCGGCGGCGTCAGGGGCCCGGGCGGACCGGTAGCGCACCAGTCCCTCGCGGGCGAGCCTGCCGATCAACTGACCGGTCTGCTCGGCGGGGAGGAAGGGTTCCGCCTGCCGAAGGACTTCGGCGAGATCCCGGGTGCCGTCCAGCAACGGTGCCAGGAACTCGACCCCGCTGCCCTGGAGGGCTGTCACGTCGCGATCGGAAATGAGGTAGGTCGCATCCCCCGTGACCGACTCGACTCGCAGATGGCTGCGGAAGCCCAGGAGCCGAGGGCTCCTGGGCTCCACAGCAAGAGGAGATTCCTCCTGCGGCGGCTTGATCATGCCGCGACCAGCTGTCCTTCCGGCTGCGGCTGGGTGGCGTCACGGTCCGCCGTGCAGAAACACACGTTGCAGCCGCTGGAGACGGAGAAGCGCTGGTCAAGGGTGTCGATGGAGAGCCCGTCGGCCGAGCCGCCCAGGAGCGCGGGGGGCTGCTCGTCCGCGCCCAGGACCACGCCGATCTCGGCGAGGACTTCCCGGGCGTCCGTCAGGTAGCGGTCGGCCAGGCGCGGTTCGAGCCCGGCGCGGGCTGCCAGTTCGGCGAGCCAGAGTTTATGCGAGACAGTGGTGCCATTCATTGGGACCTCCACAGAGCCAGCACGCAGGACAGGACAGGTGTTCGAGATGCGTCGGTGCAGGCGGCACATGCAGAATTCTCCGGCTGGCCACTGAGTCTTGAACAGTGAAGTTGTCATGTGGCAACCATGAGAACTTCACCGTCGCCCGCCCCTTCCTACCACTGCGTCCCCTTTGCCCTCACCTCACTCCCAGGAGCCCGGCACGCGGTAGTCGGGCAGGTGTACCCACGCCGCCCGACGCCGGCGCCGTCTGGTCCGCGGCCCTGCGACGCTGCGGGCGCCGATCGAGAGCAGGACCAGAGCGAGCGCGGCCAGATCGTCGGCGTCCGGCCGGCCGTACTCGATACGGAAGACCACTTCCGGGGTGTCCGCGGCCGGCTCCGGCAGGCCCCTCGTCGTTGACGCCGGCACGGACGTCATACCGGCGGGTTGCCGTGCTTGCGGGCGGGCAGCGTCGCACGCTTGCCACGCAGCATCCGCAGGGCCTTGACGAGGGTCGCCCGGGTGTCGGCGGGATCGATGACGTCGTCGACCAGACCGCGCTCGGCGGCGTAGTAAGGGTGCATCAACTCCTCCTTGTACTCACTGATGCGTCGCCGCCGGGTCTGTTCCGGATCGTCGGACGCGGCGATCTCCCTGCGGAAGATCACGTTCGCCGCACCCTCGGCCCCCATGACCGCGATCTCGTTGCCGGGCCAGGCATAGGACAGGTCGGCCCCGATGGAGCGGGAGTCCATGACGATGTAGGCGCCGCCGTAGGCCTTGCGCAGGATCAGCTGCACCCGGGGAACCGTGGCGTTGCAGTAGGCATAGAGCAGTTTCGCCCCGTGCCTGATGACACCGCCGTGCTCCTGCCCCACTCCCGGCAGGAACCCCGGCACGTCGACCAAGGTCACCAGCGGGATGCTGAAGGCGTCGCAGTTCTGGACGAAACGCGCCGCCTTCTCCGAGGCGTGGATGTCCAGCACCCCGGCCAGGGAGGAGGGCTGGTTGGCCACGATGCCGACGACATGGCCGTCCAGCCGGGCGAACCCACAGATGATGTTGGTCGCCCAGGCCTGGTGGACCTCGAAGAAGTCCTCGTCGTCGATGATCTCCTCGATCACCGCGTGCATGTCGTAGGACCGGCTCGGGTCCACCGGCACCAGGTCGAGCAGGGAGTCGTTGCGCCGGAACGGGTCGTCACCGAGGTCCTCGACCGGAGCCGTCTCCCGGTTGTTCGCCGGGAGCAGCGAGAGCAGATGCCGCACGTCCTCGAAGCAGGCCGCCTCGTCCGCGTGGACGAACGCGGCCACCCCCGACACGGACGCGTGGACGTCCGCCCCGCCGAGGCCGTTGTGGGTGATCTCCTCCCCGGTCACTGCCCGCACGACGTCCGGACCGGTGATGAACATCTGCGCGGTGTCGCGCACCATGAAGACGTAGTCGGTCAGCGCGGGCGAGTAGGCGGCGCCGCCCGCGCACGGCCCCAGGATCACGCTGATCTGCGGGATGACTCCGGACGCCTGCACATTGCGCCGGAAGATCCCGCCGTAACCGGCCAGGGCCGTCACACCCTCCTGGATCCGCGCCCCCGCGCCGTCACAGAGGCCGACCAGCGGTGCCCCCGTCTCGATGGCCAGATCCATCACCTTGTGGATCTTCGCGGCATGGGCCTCACCGAGCGCCCCGCCGAAGATCCGGAAGTCATGGGCGTAGACGAAGACCGTCCGGCCGTGGACGGTGCCCCAGCCGATCACCACACCGTCGGTGTACGGCTTCCTCTGCTCCATCCCGAAGGCGGTGGCCCGGTGCCGGCGCAGCGGCTCGAGCTCGGTGAAGGAGTCCGGGTCGAAGAGCAGGGCAAGACGCTCGTGCACGGTGAGCTTGCCCCGACTGTGCTGCGCATCGGTGGCCCGGGCGTCCCCGGCCGCCCGGGCCTGCTGCTTGACGGCGGCGAGCTCGACGACCCGGGCGCGCGGATCGACAGCGGCCGGCGGCGCCTCGGCGAACGCCTCAGCCGGAGGACCCTCGGCCTGGGCGGGGATCCTCGCCAGCAGCGGGGTGGGCGTGTGCTCCTCAACGGTGGTCATGCATCCCTCCTGACATGAGGTCTACCGAGCATCAGTAGCGGTAGGTGTCCGGCTTGTACGGGCCCTCGACCGGGACGCCGATGTAGGAGGCCTGCTCCTCGCTCAGCACGGTGAGCTTGACGCCCAGCGCGTCCAGGTGGAGCCGGGCCACCTTCTCGTCCAGGTGCTTGGGCAGCACGTAGACGTCGACCGGGTACTCCTCGGTCTTGGTGAAGAGCTCGATCTGGGCGATCGTCTGGTTCGCGAAGGAGTTGGACATCACGAAGGACGGGTGGCCGGTGGCGTTGCCCAGATTCAGCAGACGGCCCTCGGACAGCAGGATGATCGTGTGGCCGTCCTCGAAGCGCCACTCGTGGACCTGGGGCTTGATCTCGGTCCTGACGACACCGGGGAGCTTCGAGAGACCGAGGATGTCGATCTCGTTGTCGAAGTGGCCGATGTTGCCGACGATGGCCTGGTGCTTCATCCTCGCCATCTGGCCCGCCAGGATGATGTCCTTGTTGCCGGTGGTGGTGATGAAGATGTCGGCGATGCCGACGACCTCGTCCAAGGTGGTGACCTGGTAGCCGTCCATGGCCGCCTGCAGGGCGCAGATCGGGTCGATCTCGGTGACGATGACCCGGGCGCCCTGGCCGCGCAGGGACTCCGCGCAGCCCTTGCCGACGTCGCCGTAGCCGCAGACCACCGCGACCTTGCCGCCGATCAGGACGTCGGTGGCCCGGTTGATCCCGTCGATCAGCGAGTGCCGGCAGCCGTACTTGTTGTCGAACTTCGACTTGGTCACCGCGTCGTTCACGTTGATGGCCGGGAAGAGCAGGGTGCCCTCGCGGTGCATCTCGTACAGACGGTGGACCCCGGTGGTGGTCTCCTCGGTCACGCCCCTGATCGCAGCGGCCGCCTCGGTCCACTTCCGCGGGCTCTCGGCCAGGGTGCGGTTCAGCACCTCCAGGACAATCCGGAACTCGTCGTTGTCGGCGGTCGAGGGGTCCGGCGCGACACCGGCCTTCTCGAACTCGACACCCTTGTGGATCAGCATCGTCGCGTCGCCGCCGTCGTCCAGGATCATGTTCGGGCCGACGAAGGAGGAGCCCGAACCGTCAGCGCCAGCGGGGCCGACCTCACCGGGCCAGGTCAGCGCCTGCTCGGTGCACCACCAGTACTCCTCCAGCGACTCGCCCTTCCAGGCGAAGACCGGAACACCCCGCGGGTCCTCCGGAGTGCCCTCGGGGCCGACCGCGATCGCCGCGGCGGCATGGTCCTGGGTGGAGAAGATGTTGCAGGAGCACCAGCGCACATCGGCACCGAGCGCGGTCAGCGTCTCGATCAGCACCGCGGTCTGGATGGTCATGTGCAGCGAACCGGTGATCCGGGCACCGACCAGCGGCTGCGAGGCCGCGAACTCCCTGCGGATCGACATCAGGCCCGGCATCTCGTGCTCGGCCAGCTGGATCTCCTTGCGACCGAAACCGGCAAGGGAGAGATCAGCGACCTTGAAGTCACCCGACGGGGGAAGGGACATTGCTACTCCTCAGTGAGAGGTTCCGGTGGATGTCGAGCGTCGCACCGGAACGGTTCAGGGTGATGTAGTGCAGGCCCGGCGCACCCTCCGCGAGCAGGCGCTCGGCCAGCAGCGTCGCGTGGTGCACGCCGATGCGATGAGCGGCGGACTCGTCGGGACCGGCCGCCGCCAACTGCTGGGCCAGGTCGGCTGGGAAGGCCGCATTGCTCAGCTCGGCGAAGCGCTGGATCTGCCGGTGGTGGGTGGCGGGCATGATGGCCGGGATGATGGGCGTGTCGCATCCTGCGGCGACCACCCTGTCGCGCAGCCGCAGATAGTCCTCGGGACGGAAGAACATCTGGGTGACGGCGTAGTCCGCGCCGGCCCGGCACTTGGCCACGAAGTGGCGGATGTCGCTCTCCCAGTCGGACGAGCGGGGGTGCCGCTCGGGGAAGGCCGCGACGCCGACGCTGAAGTTGCCTGACCTCCTTACCAGGCTGACCAGTTGATGCGCCTGAGCGAGCCCGTCCGGGTGCGGGGTCCAGGGACCCATCGGATCGCCGGGCGGGTCGCCGCGCAGGGCGAGCACGTCGTGGATCCCGGCGTCGGCGTACTGGCCGATGATGCGGCGCAGTTCGGCGACCGAGTGACCCACGGCGGTGAGGTGGGCCACGGGGCGAAGGCTGGTGTGCGTGGCGATGCGATGGGTCATCGCGATCGTCCGGTCGCGTGAGGAACCCCCCGCCCCGTAGGTGACCGAGACGAACGTCGGGGCGACCGACTCCACTCGTCGGATGGAGTCCCACAGGGTTCGCTCACCGGCGTCGGTCTTGGCGGGAAAGAACTCGAAGGAGTAGGAGGTCTGGCCACGGGCGATCATCGTCGCTACGTCGAGCCGTTGGGTCGGCATGACAGGGCTCCTTCCTCACCTGGCGTTGAAGTACTTGGCGTCGGGGTGGTGGATGACGATGGCGTCGGTGGACTGCTCCGGGTGCAGTTGGAACTCCTCGGAGAGCTGGACCCCGATCCGCTCGGGCCGCAGCAGGTCAGCGATCTTGGCCCGGTCCTCCAGCTCGGGGCAGGCCCCGTAGCCCAGCGAGAACCGCGCGCCCCGGTACTTCAGGGCGAACATCTCCTTCATCTCCTTGGGGTCCTCCCCGGAGAAGCCCAGCTCGGCGCGGACCCGGGCGTGCCAGTACTCCGCCAGCGCCTCGGCCAGCTGCACCGACAGGCCGTGCAGCTCCAGGTAGTCGCGGTAGGAGTTGCTCGCGAACAGCTCCTTGGTCGCCCCGCCGATCCGGTTGCCCATGGTCACGATCTGCAGCGCCACCACGTCCTTCTCCCCGACTCCTCAGGGCGGAAGAAGTCCGCCAAACACAGCCGGCGCCCGCGGCGCTGGCGCGGGAAGGTGAACCGGGTCCGCTCCCCGCCGTCCTCACCCAGCAGCACCAGGCTGTTGCCCTGGGCGACGGCCGGGTAGTAGCCGTAGACCACGGCCGCCTCCAGCAGCCCCTCGGTCTGCAGCCGGTCCATCCACATCCGCAGCCGCGGCCGCCCCTCGCTCTCCACCAGCTCCTCGTACGACGGGCCGCCCGCGCGGGCGGCCTTCAGCCCCCACTGGCCCTTGAACAGCGCGTCCTCGTCCAGCCAGGAGGCGTAGTCGCCGAACCCGATGCCCTTGACCACCCGGTCCCCCAGAACGGCGGCGAGGGCACCTGGTTGTCCGCGGCCACCTCCGAGCGGGTGGTGCTCTCGGCCGGCTCCTCGACCTCGACCCTGGCGTGCCGGCGCTGCTTCAGCTCCGGCAGGACCGCGCCGGGCACCCCGCGCTTGACCCCGATCAGGGCGTCCATCAGCCGCAGGCCCTCGAACGCGTCACGCGCGTAGCGGACCTCGCCCTGGTAGATCTCGTGCAGGTCCTGCTCGACATAGGCCCGGGTCAAAGCGGCGCCGCCGAGCATCACCGGGAAGTCGGCCGCCATCCCGCGCTGGTTCAGCTCCTGCAGGTTCTCCTTCATGATCACCGTGGACTTCACCAGCAGCCCCGACATCCCGATCACATCCGCACGGTGCTCCTGCGCAGCCTCCAGGATCGCCGAGACCGGCTGCTTGATCCCCAGGTTCACCACCGTGTAGCCGTTGTTCGTCAGAATGATGTCGACCAGGTTCTTGCCGATGTCATGGACGTCGCCCTTGACCGTGGCCAGCACGATGGTGCCCTTGCCCTGGTCGTCCGACTTCTCCATGTGCGGCTCCAGATACGCCACCGCACCCTTCATCACCTCAGCGGACTGCAGCACGAACGGCAACTGCATCTGACCCGAACCGAACAACTCACCGACCGTCTTCATGCCCTCCAACAGCACCTTGTTGACGATCTCCAACGCCGGCATCACACCCAGCGCCTCGTCCAGATCGGCCTCCAGGCCCTTGCGCTCGCCGTCGACGATCCGGCGCTGCAACCGCTCCTCCAGCGGCAGCGCCGCCAGTTCCTCGGCCTTGCCGGCCCGCACCGACGCGGCACTGACGCCCTCGAACAGCTGCAGGAAGCTCTGCAGCGGGTCATAACCCTCGCGGCGCCGGTCGTAGACCAGGTCCAGGGCGACCCGGCGCTGCTCCTCGGGGATCCGGGCCATCGGCAGGATCTTCGCGGCGTGCACGATCGCCGAGTCCAGCCCGGCCTCCACGCACTCGTTCAAGAACACCGAGTTCAGCACCATCCGGGCCGCCGGATTGAGGCCGAAGGAGATGTTGGACAGGCCCAGCGTGGTCTGCACCGCCGGGTGACGCCGCTTCAGCTCACGGATCGCCTCGATGGTCTCGATGCCGTCCCTGCGCGACTCCTCCTGCCCGGTGCCCAGGGTGAAGGCCAGGCAGTCGACCAGGATCGAGGACTCCTCGATACCGAACCGGGTCCACAGGTCGGCAATCAGCCGCTCGGCCACCTCGACCTTCTTCTCCCGGGTCCGCGCCTGCCCGTCCTCATCGATCGTCAGCGCGATCAGCGCCGCACCGTGCTCCCGCGCCAGCGCCGCGATCCGCCCGTAGCGCGAATCGTCGCCGTCGCCGTCCTCGAAGTTCACCGAGTTCAGCACCGCCCGGCCCCCCAGCATCTCCAGACCGGCCTGCAGCACCTGCGGCTCGGTGGAGTCCAGCACGATCGGCAGCGTGGAGGCGGTCGCCAGCAGCGCCGCCAGCTTCCTCATGTCCTCGACGCCGTCCCGGCCCACGTAGTCCACGCACAGGTCCAGCAGGTGCGCGCCCTCGCGGATCTGCTCCCGGGCGATCTCCACACAGCCCTGCCAGTCCGCGGCCAGCATCGCGTCGCGGAACTTGCGCGAGCCGTTGGAGTTGGTGCGCTCACCGATCGCCAGATAGGCGGTGTCCTGACGGAACGGCACCGACTGGTACAGGGAGGAGGCCGAGGCGTCGGGGTGCGGGTCCCGCTGGACCACCTCCCGGCCGCGCACCCGCTCCACCACCTGGCGCAGGTGCTCGGGGGTGGTACCGCAGCAGCCGCCGACCAGACCGATGCCGTACTCACGGGTGAACACCTCGTGCGCGTCCGCCAGCTCGACCGGACTCAGCGGATAGTGCGCCCCGTCCTTCGTCAGCACCGGCAGGCCCGCGTTCGGCATGCACGACAGGCCCACCCGGGCGTTCTTCGCCAGATAACGCAGATGCTCGCTCATCTCGGCGGGCCCGGTGGCGCAGTTCAGGCCGACCAGGTCGACCCCCAACGGCTCCAGCGCGGTCAGCGCCGCGCCGATCTCCGAGCCCAGCAGCATGGTGCCGGTGGACTCCACGGTCACCTGCACGATCACCGGCAGCTCCACCCCGGCCTCGCGCAGCGCCTGCTTCGCGCCCAGCGTCGCCGCCTTGGTCTGCAGCAGGTCCTGGCTCGTCTCCACCAGCAGCGCGTCCGCGCCGCCCGCGATCAGACCCGCGGCGTTCAGCCGGAAACCCTCCCTGACATCGGCGTAGGGCACATGGCCCAGCGACGGCAGCTTCGTCCCCGGACCGATCGAACCGAGCACCCAGCGCGGACGGTCCTCGGTCGCGTACGAGTCAGCGACCTCGCGGGCGATCCGGGCGCCCGCCTCGGCCAGCTCGAAGATCCGGTCGGAGATGTCGTACTCCCCCAGTGCGGAGAAGTTCGTGCCGAAGGTGTTGGTCTCCACGCAGTCGACGCCGACGTCGAAGTAGGCCCGGTGCACCCCGCTCACGATGTCGGGGCGGGTCACGTTCAAGATCTCGTTGCAGCCTTCGAGGCCCTGGAAGTCCTCCATCGTCGGGTCCTGGGCCTGCAGCATCGTGCCCATCGCACCGTCCGCCACGACAACTCGACTGGCCAGTGCGTGGCGCAGCATGTTCCCGCGCTTCTGCTGCGGCGTCAGCGGCCCGGACGTCAGAAGTTCGGGCGGGAGCGACCTGGGGGCGGTCGTGGTCATGAGACGCCCGCCAGGTGGGGCTCGATCGCCCTGGCCACCTGGCCGCCGTGAGTGGCGTCGATCCGGCTCAGCAGATCGGCCTTGGAGAGCTGGTACTCCTGGGTGCCGACGGTCTCCAGGACGACGGCGGCCATCGCGCAGCCGAGCTGCGCCGAGCGTTCGGCGTCCCAACGCCACACCACGCCGGCCAGGAACCCGGCCCGGAAGGCGTCACCGACCCCGGTGGGTTCGACCACACGTGCGGAGGCGACAGCCGGGACCCGGACCGAGGGACGTCCCTGACGGGCGATGACCGCCCCCTCCGCACCGAGGGTGGTCACCCAGGTCCCGACGCGGGCCAGGACCTCCTCCTCCGTCCAGGCAGCACGGTCCTGGAGCAGCGCGGCCTCGTAGGCGTTGGTGAACAGCAGCCACGCTCCGTCGACGAGGCGGCGCACTTCGTCCCGGTCGAGCCGGGCGAGCTGCTGCGAGGGGTCGGCCACGAAGGGCACGCCCAGCTCGCGGGCCTCGTCGGTGTGGCGGAGCATGGCCTGCGGGTCGTCGGGTGACACGACCACCAGGTCGAGGCCGCCGACGCGCGCGGCGACGGGGGCCAATCCGATCTCCCCGGCCTCGGCCATGGCGCCGGCGTAGAACGTCGCGATCTGGTTCTGGTCGGCGTCGCTGGTGCAGACGAAGCGGGCGGTGTGGCGTTCGGTGCTCACCCGCACCGAGTCGGTGTCCACGCCGTGGTCCTGGAGCCAGCGGGCGTACTCGGCGAAGTCGGTGCCCGCCGCGCCGACGAGCACCGGGCGCAGGCCGAGCTTCCCGAGGCCGAAGGAGATGTTGGCGGCGACCCCGCCCCGGCGGATCTGGAGGTCGTCGGCGAGGAAGGAGAGGGAGACCTTGTCCAGCCGGTCGGCGAGCAGCTGCTCGCTGAACCTGCCGGGGAAGGTCATCAGGTGGTCGGTGGCGATCGATCCGGTCACGGCGATCTTCACGGTGGTCAGCTCCTTGTGTCGTTCGCCGCGGCGCGGAGCTTGTCCACCCGGTCGGTGCGCTCCCAGGTGAAGTCCGGCAGCTCGCGGCCGAAGTGGCCGTAGGCGGCGGTCTGGGCGTAGATGGGCCGCAGCAGGTCCAGGTCGCGGATGATGGCGGCCGGGCGCAGGTCGAAGACCTGGGTGACGGCGTTCTGGATGCGTTCCACCGGGAGGGTCTCGGTGCCGAAGGTCTCGACGAACAGGCCCACCGGAGCGGCCTGGCCGATGGCGTAGGCGACCTGGACCTCGCAGCGGCGGGCGAGGCCGGCCGCGACGATGTTCTTGGCGACCCAGCGCATCGCGTACGCGGCGGATCGGTCGACCTTGGACGGGTCCTTGCCGGAGAAGGCGCCGCCGCCGTGGCGGGCCATCCCGCCGTAGGTGTCGACGATGATCTTGCGGCCGGTCAGGCCGGCGTCGCCCATCGGGCCGCCGATCTCGAACCGCCCGGTCGGGTTGACCAGCAGCCGGTACCCCTCGGTGACCAGCTCGATGCCGGCGTCGGCCAGGGCCCGGAGCTCGGGCTCGACCACGAACTCGCGGACGTCGGGGGCCAGTAGGGTCCCCAGGTCGACGTCGGAGGCGTGCTGGGAGGACACGACGACGGTGTCCAGACGGACGGCCTTGTCGCCGATGTACTCGATGGTGACCTGGGTCTTCCCGTCAGGGCGCAGGTAGGGCATGGTGCCGTTCTTGCGCACCGTGCTCAGGCGGTGGGAGAGCCTGTGCGCCAGGGAGATCGGGAGCGGCATGAGCTCCTTGGTCTCGTCGCAGGCGTAGCCGAACATCAGGCCCTGGTCGCCGGCCCCCTGGCGGTCCAGGTCGTCCGCGGCCACGCTCTGACCGCCGCCGCGCACCTCGACGGCGGTGTCGACGCCCTGGGCGATGTCCGGGGACTGCGCGCCGATGGACACCGACACGCCGCAGGAGTTGCCGTCGAAGCCCTTGGCGGAGGAGTCGTAGCCGATGCTCAGGACGGCTTCGCGCACGATCGTGGGGACATCCGCGTAGCCGGTGGTGGTGACCTCGCCCGCGATGTGCACCTGGCCCGTGGTTATCAGGGTCTCGACGGCGACGCGGGAGGCGGGGTCCTCCCGGAGCAGGGCGTCGAGGACGCTGTCGCTGATGCGGTCGGCGATCTTGTCGGGATGACCCTCGGTCACGGACTCCGAGGTGAACAGGCGTCGGTACACTGGATCCTCCAGGGGGTCGGGGCGTGCACTCCGGCCATCGTGGGGATCACCCCCACAAAGGTGCTCAAGCCGGAGTCGAAGCCGACCAGGCGTCAACGCGGGCCGGCGACCGGGTGCTCCATGATCACGGCGGCGTCCTTGTGTCCTTCTCCGGCCAGGATCACGGCTTCGAACCGCTCACGTGCCCGGTCGAGGACGGGGAGCTCCACACCGGCCTCCCTGGCCGCCTCCACCGCGAGGCGCAGGTCCTTCTCCATCAGCACGGTCCGGAAGAAGGCCGGTTCGTAGCTGCTCCTGCGCATCAGCTCCGCGCGGAAGCGCATCACCACCGAGCTGAAGCCGCTGGACGCGATGGCCCGCAACAGCCGGTCGCGGTCGATTCCGGCCTCGACGCCGTAGGTGACCGCCTCGGCCATCGAGGCGACCTGGGCGCCGAGCAACAGGTTGAAGATCAGCTTGATGGTGGTCGCCTTGCCGGGCTCCCCCATGGGGTTCACCTCGGAGCCGATGGCGTCCAGCACCGGGCGGGCGAGGTCGATGTCGGCGTCCGTGCCGGAGACGTAGACCCGGAGCTCTCCCTTGGCTGCCTGGAAGGGGTTGCCGACGACACAGGCCTCGACCCGGCGCAGCCCGAGGGCCGCCAGGCGTGCGGCCGCCTCGCGGGCGTATCCGGGCGAGACCGTGGAGGTGTCGATGATCAGGGTCCCGCTTTCCAGGACCGGGACCAGTCGGCCGAAGAGGACGTCCTCCACGGCGTGCTCGTCGCTGAGGCTCAGCAGGACCGCTTGGTGCCCCTTGACGGCCTGCTCCGGGGTGTCCGCCACGACCGCCCCCCGGGCGGCCAGGGGTTCGGCCTTGGCGGCGGTCCGGTTGTGCACGGTGAGTGCGAACCCGGACTCCAGTAGGTGGCCGGCCATGCCGCCGCCCATGTTGCCGAGCCCGACGACCGCGAGGGGAAAGGTCACGTCCATGCTGCTGCTCCTCCGATCGGGCGGGGCTGTGCCCCGAGGTGGTGGACGATCCGGGTCAGGACCATGTCGCCGCCGGTGCGGTAGGGCCCCAGTCGGCGGCGGTTCTCCACATGCGCTTCGCTGAGCTCGAACGTCCGGAAGGCGCTCTCGTCGACCCAGTCGGTGACGACGTAGTACACGCCCGGCTCCTCGACGGCCCGGACGAGGACCTGTCCAAGGTTGGCCGGCTCCTCGGCGATGCGTCGGCCGACCTCCAGCCAGGTCCGTTCGAACTCGGACTCCAGTCCCCGGCGGATCTCCATCCGCAGCTGGACCCGGAACGCTCCGGACAGATCCACCGTCAGCGCTCCCCGCTCATCGGGCGACGTCCGCCCGTGGACACCGCTCACCGGAAGGCGTCCAGGTGCGCGGCGAGCCAGTCGTCGAACCGGCGCGCAGGGGAGCCGGTCACCTGTTCCACGGTCGGCAGGACCTCTCCGCCGCGTACCGGATCGGCGTCCGCCTGCACGGCGAGCAGCCCGTCGACGTAGTCGGCCGGGAGCCCGACGCCCAGCATCGCCTGCCGGGCGGCGGTGACCGGCGCCTCCACGTACTCCAGCGGACGCCCGAGCGCGGCGGAGATGCGCTCGACGGTCTGCGGGGCGGTGAGCGCCTCCGGCCCGGTCACGGTGTAGTTCCGGCCCTCGTGGCCGCCTTCGAGCAGGGCGTGCACGGCCACCTCGGCGACGTCCGCCGGGGCGATCAGCGCCCGGGCGATCTGCCCGGAGGTACCGAAGACGGTGTCCTTGTGCCGGATGGACTCCCGCCACTGGAACACGTTCGTCATGAACCCGGCCGGACTCAGCAGGGTCAGGGCCGTGCCGGACTCGGCGAAGGCGCGGTCGGCGTCCGCGTGCGCCGCACCGTAGGAGGTGTTGACGGGCGGGAGGGCGGCGACCGAGGACACCCTGACCACGCGCGGGGTACCGGCACGGCGCACCTCCTCGGCCACGGCGAGGTCGTGTCCCCGGGCGTCGGGCCCGGCGGAGAGCATGAAGACCCGTTCCGCCCCGGCCAGGGCGCCCCGGATGCCGTCCGGGTCGCCGAGGTCCCCGGACCAGACCTCGACGGTGTCGTCGAAGTGCGCACGGGCCGGGTCCCGGGTGAAGGCCCTGACTTTCTCGCCGCGCTCGGCGAGGCGCGCCACGACCTCCCTGCCGACGTTCCCCGTCGCGCCGAAAACCAGAATCATCGATTCTCTCCTCTCATAGCGGGTGCACGACTGTCACAGCGGTCTCACGACAGCGGCGTCGGCGCCCCGGCCCGGTGGGGCCGGGGCGCCGACGCCCAGGGGGGTCAGCTCGCCTTGCGGGCGACCACCAAGGTGTCGTAGTCGTGCAGCGGGACGACCTCGGTGGAGGTCGCGCCCGCCTTCTCGGCGTAGGCCACGACCTCGGCGGCCGGGTACTCCGAGCCGCCGTCGGTCACCAGCAGCATGTCGAGGCTGATGACCAGGTTCTCGGCGTGGGTGGGCTCGTCGTCGAGCATCCGGTCGTAGATGAGCAGCGCGCCGCCGGGCCGGACCGCGGCGAAGGCCTTGGACACCAACTCCCGGCGCTGTTCCGGGTTCCAGTCGTGGAGGACATGGCCGAGGATCACGACGTCGGCCCCGGCCTCGGGGAGCGGGTCGGTGAAGAAACTGCCCCCGTGGAACTCCAGCCGACCCCTCAGGCCCAGCTCGGCGATGAGCTGCTCGAAGAGCTTCTCCATGGGGGGCAGGTCGAACACATGGCCCTGGAGGTGCGGCTGGGCCCGCACGATCTGCGAGGCGAGGTTGCCGCGCGCGCCGCCGACATCCAGGACCGAGCCGAAGCCGGACCAGTCGAAGGCCTTGATCAGCGCCTCGCCCAGGACGTTGGTGAAGGCGTCCATGCTGGCGACGAACTGGCGCAGGATCTCCGGGTTCTGGGTGACGGTGTCGAAGTCGCTGCCCGACTGCTGTTCGCCCGAGCGCAGGGCCTGGTCGAGACGTCCCCAGGCCGGGTAGAGGTTGCGGTTGGAGCGCAGCAGGAAGCCTCCGATGTAGGTCTCGCCGCCGCGCACGAGGAACTTGTCCGCGCCCGGGGCGTTGGTGTAGCGGCCGGCGGTGCGCTCGAGCACGCCGAGCGCCACCAGCAGGTCGAGGAAGTCCTGCAGACCCCGGCCGTGGAGTGCCAGCAGGACTCGGATCTCCTCCAGAGTTGCTCCTTCCCCGTGAAGCTGCGAGAAGAGGTCCAGCTCGACGGCGGTCAGCAGCGCCTTGGCATCGCAGAACGCGTTTCCGAGGCGGAGGATGCCGGCAGCGGTGCCGACGTCCGGCGGATTACTCGTCATTCGGATGGCTCCTTCCAGGACGGCCGATGGCGAGACGCCAATCAGGTCGGCTGCGACGGTCCCAACAGCGGGTGGAAGACATCTCGAACGAAGGTGGAGTGAGGAACTCCCGACTCGTTTGCCAGGCATCCTCGAGGGCGGCTCGGTACTCCTCTCAGCGACAGCGTCGATGAGGGGAACACAATGAGTGACCTGCGAATCCCTGTTTTGATCGTCGGTGCCGGCCCGGTGGGTCTGGCCACCGCGCTCTTCAGCGGGCGGCACGGAGTCCGAACGATGGTGCTGGAGAAGCGTGACGGCACCTCGCTGCTTCCCCGCGCGCCCGGCCTCCAGGCCCGCACCATGGAGCTCTTCCGTGCGGCGGGCTTCAGCGCGGAGATCAGGGCCCTGGAGAAGGGCGACACCCACGCGTACTTCGAGGGCGGCATCATCCAGGTCGAGACCTTCGCCGGGATCGACGACGCCGTGCTCCTGGAAGCACCCTCCCTGGACGGGCCGACGGTCAGCCCCGAGCGGGTGATGGGCTGTGGCCAGGACCGCTACGAGCGGGTGCTGGTCGAGAAGGCCCGCGAGTTCGGCGCGGACGTTCGGTTTCGCACCAGGCTGGTGGAGTTCGAGCAGGACGCCGAGGGCGTGACCGCCATCGCCGAGAACCTGGAAACCGGCGAGCGCTACACCATCCACGCCGACTACCTGGTCGGGGCCGACGGCGCGGGCAGCCTGGTGCGCCAGCAGCTGGGCGTCCAGCGGGCCGGTCGGGGCACGGTCTTCAACGCCCTGAGCATCTACTTCCAGGCGCCCGAGCTCGAGGTCCTGCTCAAGGGCCGCAAGTTCATCCTGTGCTACGCCTCGGCCGGCGGCACCCTGATGGGCCTGTCCCGCCTGCACGGCGTGAACCCCTGGCTGGCCGCGCCGATCTACTTCCCGGACAAGGGCGAGAAGCCCGAGGACTTCACGGACGAGCGCTGCATCTCGATCGTGCGCGAGGCCGCCGGCAAGGACATCGACGTGGAGATCATCGCGAAGATCCCGTGGGAGGGCGCGCAGCTGGTCGCCGAGCACTTCAGGACCGGAAAGGTCTTCCTGGCCGGCGACGCCGCGCACGTCCACCCGCCGGCGGGAGGCTTCGGCGCGAACACCGGCATCCACGACGCCCACAACCTGGCCTGGAAGCTGGCCGCCGTCCTCAAGGGCTGGGCGGGCGACGCCCTGCTCGACACCTACGACGAGGAGCGCCGCCCGCTGGGCGCGGCCATGGCCGCGCAGGCCCTGGTCCGCAACCGGATCCGGCACGGCTACGCCACCGACCAGGACCGGGCCGAGATGGTCGACGACATCATCATCACGCTCGGCTACCGCTACTCCTCCTCCGGCATCACCGGTCCCGAGGGCGCCCCGGTGCTGTCCCCGCTGCTCGAGCTGCGCGGCGAGCCCGGCACCCGGGCACCGCACGTGTGGCTGAACCGCGGCGGCGACACCATCTCCACCATCGACCTGTTCTGGGACTCCTACGTGCTGCTGACCGGTCCCGACGGCAGCGCCTGGGCAGAGGCGGCCCGCACCGCCGCCAAGGAGCTCGGCCTGCCGCTGCGCGCCTACCAGGTCGGTCCTGGCGAGGAGCTGGAGTCGGACGACCCCGGGCGCGACTGGGCCGAGGTCTACGGGATCCCGGCCGGCGGCGCGGTGCTGGTGCGGCCGGACGCCTTCGTCGCCTGGCGCGGAACGGGCGACGAGGAGGACCCCTCGGCCGTCATCACCGACGTCCTGGCACACGCGGCCGGGATCGCCGGCGCCCCCGCCTCATGACCGCCGGGCAGACGGCGGCGGCCTTCCTCGCCGTCGCCGCGATCCTGCTGACGGCCCGGCTGCTGGGCGCGGGAGCCAAGGCGATCGGGCAGCCGCCGGTGCTGGGCGAGATCCTCGTCGGCATCGTGCTCGGCCCGACGCTGTTCCACGGCACCGCGGCCAAGCACCTCTTCCCGTCCACCATCACGCCCTTCCTGAGCACCCTCGCCACCCTGGGGCTGGCGCTGTTCATGTTCGGGGTCGGCTACGAGATGGAGTTCGCACTCATCCGGGGCCGGGTCAGGACGGCGGCCGGGGTGTCGTTCGCCTCGATCCTGCTGCCCTTCGGGCTGGGCGCACTGCTGGCCCTGCACCTGGTCCACCGGCATGCGACGGTCAGCCGCACCGGGTTCGTGCTGTTCATCGGTGCGGCTATGTCGGTGACCGCCTTCCCCGTGCTGGCACGGATCCTGACGGACCGGAGAATGCAGCGGACCCGGGTCGGCAGCCTGGCTCTCGCCTGCGCCGCGATCGACGACGTGGTGGCCTGGTCGCTGCTGGCGGCGGTGACCACGATCGTGGCCGGCGCGACCCAGTGGCACATCATGTTCGCGCCGCTCTACCTGGCGGTGATGGTGTGCGCCGTCCGGCCACTGTTCGCCCGTTTGTTCGATCGCTCCCCCGACGGGAAGCTCACTCCGTCCCTGATGGCCGGCGTCCTGGCCGGGCTGATGCTCTCCTGCTGGGCCACCGAGCAGATGGGCATGCAGTACATGTTCGGCGCATTCGCGTTCGGACTGCTGCTGCCGCGGGGCGGCGCGCGCCAGATCCGCGACAGCATCCGGGGCAGCGTCGAGAACGTGGGCGCGACCTTCCTGCTGCCGGTGTTCTTCGTGACGGCCGGCCTGAAGGTCGATCTGTCCCACGTGAACGGCGCGGCCCTCGGGGAGCTGGGACTGATCCTGCTGGTCGCCATCATCGGCAAGTTCACCGGCGCCTTCGCCGGCGCCAGGCTCCAGGGGGTGTCCACCCGCGACTCGGGGGTACTGGCGACCCTGATGAACACCCGGGGCCTGACCGAGCTGGTCATCCTGTCGGCCGGACTTCAACTGGGCATCCTGGACACCCGTCTGTACTCGCTGATGGTGGTGATGGCCGTGGTCACCACCTTCATGGCCGGACCGATCCTGCGTGTGCTCTACCCGAGGCCGCTGGTCGCCCTGGACACCGACGACGCCGAGGTCCTGCTCCAGGAGCTGGAGCTGGCGACGGTCCCGAACCACGCTGCCTGAGCAGCCGAGATGGCCCGGCCTCCCTGGGGAGGCCGGGCCACTCTCGTGCGTCCGGGCGGGCGTCGTCGAACGGGCGGTCGTCGAACGGGCGTCGTCGAACGTCAGAGGACCGCGTCGGCGAGCAGCTCGAGCTGCTTGGGGTCGGCGGAGCAGGGGAACAGCAGCAGTTCGTCGCAGCCTGCGGCTGCGTAGTCCGTGATGGTCTGCCGGACCGCCTCCGGGGAGGTCAGCACGCCGGAGGCCGCCCGGTCGGCCTTGGGTCCGATGAAGGCGTAGTAGGCCCGCAGGTAGCGTTCGGCGGTGCCCTGGCCCTCGGGACCCAGCGAGTAGTAGGCGAGGGACAGGGTGCGGGGACGGCCGGCCCGGCCCTCCGCCGTCCAGATCTCCCCGGCCTGGGCGGCCAGGGCGCCGAATCCGGCGACGGAACTGCCGCCGGCTATCCAGCCGTCGGCGAAGCGGGCGGCCCTGCGCATGGCGGCCGGGGAATGCCCGCCGGCCAGCAGCGCCGGACCGCCGGGGGTGACCGGAACGGGTCCGATGCCCGAACCGCCCGCCCAGATGTCCCGCAGCTCGCCGAGCATGGCGTCCAGCCGGCGTCCCCGGTCGCTGTAGCGGGCCCCGGTCGCGGCGTAGTCGTCCTCACGACCACCGGCGGCGACCCCGAGGACGAGGCGGCCTCCGGTCAGGGCGTCGACGGTGGCCGCCTGCTTGGCGAGGATCGCGGTGCTGTCGCGGTAGGGCGCGATGAGGATGGTGGCGGCGAGCCTGATCCGCTCGGTGACCGCCCCTGCGGCGGCGAGCGCGATCAGCGACTCGTAGTTGTCGTACACCAGGCGGTCGAGCACCGCGAGGCTGCTGAAGCCGAGTTGCTCGGCCTGGCGCGCCCAGTCGAGCAGCCTGGGTCCGCTGAGGTCGGGAACGGTGGTGGGCAGGCCCACTCCGATGTCCATGGGTTCGTCTCCTCGGAAATGTCATGGGACAGAAGAAGGGGCCCCGGCCGGGTGGTCGCTCACCCGGCCGGGGCCCGTCGCCGAACTCAGACGCCGCCGTCGACGTTGAGCGTGTGGCCGCTGATGTAGCCGGACGAGTCACCCGCGAGGAACAGCACCGCGTCGGCCACGTCCTGGGGCTGGCAGATCCGGCCGAGCGCCGTCATACCGACGATCCGCTCCACCGCTTCCGGCGGCAGCCCGGCTCCCGGCTCGGTCTCGGTCAGCCCGGGGGCGACCGTGTTGACCCGGATCCCGCGCGGACCCAGCTCCTTGGACAGCGCCCGGGTGAGGCCGATCAGGGCTGCCTTGGAGGCCGTGTAGTGGACCCCGCGCACCCGCCCGCGCAGCGCCACGGAGGAGCCGATGTTGACGACCGAACCGTTGTCCACGAGCTGTTCGAGCACGGCCTGGGTGACCAGGTACGCCGAGGTGACGTTGTGGTCGAGCACCCGGTGCCACTCGTCCTCGGGCAACTCGGCGAACCAGACCTGGCCGTCGACGCCCACGTTGTTCACCACGACGTCGAGTCCGCCCAGCGCGGCGCGGGTTTGCTCCGCCAGCACCGCCACCTCGGCGGACTTGGTCACGTCGGCCTGGAAGAAGTGGTGGCCCTCGCCGAACTCCTTGAGGTCCAGCGCGAGGCTCTCCGCGTCCTCGCCCCCGCTCCGCGAGACCACCGCGACCTGCGCGCCCGCGCGGGCGAAGGCCAGCACGGTGGCCCTGCCGATTCCCTTGGTACCGCCGGTGACCAGGACCCTTTTTCCGGTCAGTGACATGATGTTCTCCTCATTCTCCGATGCGCCGCAGGCCGAGCTGCGGCTTGAAGGACAGGAAGAGACCGCCGACCGCGTTCTCCGGGCTCATCGGCGCCTGCTTCTGCTCGTGCACCCGGTTGAGGTTGTTCAGCGGGTTCGGGTCGCCGCTCTCCCCGCCGTTCAAGTGGCCGTGCACGGCGGAGTAGACGTCCTGGGCGTCCTCGAGGTCGGCGATGCCGGTGACGATCCGGTCGAAGGACTCCTGGAGGTTCAGCCCGTCCCGCTGCCGCGGGCTGAGCCGCTGGGCGTTGTAGAAGTGGAAGTCCTTGCCCCGGTAGCTCTCGTAGAAGACCGAGACCAGGACCAGCAGCCGCTCGTAGGCGCGGCGGTAGACCGTGCCGTAGAAGTCCCAGGCCTCCTCCTCCGTCGCCTCGCCGCGCAGCACGCTGCCGATGGAGGCAGCGGCCAGCATCGCGCTGTAGGTGGCCAGGTGGACGCCGGTGGAGAGCAGCGGGTCCAGGAAGCAGGCGGCGTCGCCGCTCAGCAGGTAGCCGGGGCCGCCGAAGCCCTCAGCCGCGTAGGAGTAGTCCTGCTCGACCTTGAAGTCCGCGACCCGTTCCGCGCCCTCGACCAGGTCCTTGACGATGGACGACTGCTCGAGGGCCTGCTCGTAGACGGCCTGGACGCCGCCGAGCTCGGCCCGCTTGGCGTTGAAGTTGTCGCGTCCGGTGACCAGGCCCACGCTGGTGGTCCCGTCGTGCAGCGGGATCACCCAGAACCAGCCGTCCGGCATCGAGGCCACGCCGATCGCGCCGACCGGACCCCGGGGCAGCGGCTTGGCGCCCTTCCAGTAGGTCCACGCGGCGACGTTGCGGAAGATCTCGTGGAACTGGCGGTTCTTCAGCTGCTTGGCCGCGAGGATCCCGCCCCGGCCGGAGGCGTCGATGATGTAGTCGAAGGCGATCCGGCCCTCCTCGCCGCCGGCCTTGGTCTCGCTCCAGCGGGCCGCGACCGGCCGGCCGGCGTCGAACTCCACCTCGCGGACCGTGATGCCCTCGACGACTTCCACGCCCAGCTCACGGGCGTGGTCGAGCAGCAGCTCGTCGAACTCCGACCGGACGACCTGCCAGGCGTTGGCGGCGTCGCCCATGTCGCTGAAGCGCACCTCCCACTCCTCGTCGCCCCAGAAGAAGTAGGCGCCGCCCTTCTGCTGGAAGCCGTGCGCCTCCACCTTGTCCCACACCCCGAGGAGCTGAAGGATCGGCTTGCAGGACGGCAGGATCGACTCGCCGATGTGGTAGCGAGGGAAGTGCTCCTTCTCCAACAGGGTGACCTGGAAGCCCTCTTTCGCCAGTAGTCCCGCCGCGGTGGAACCCGCGGGCCCGCCTCCCACGACGAGGATCTGTGTGGATTCGCGCATCGACATCTCCATCCTCCGGACACAAGGGCCTGTCACCGGACCACGGTGGCGTCGGAGGGTGGAGCGCCGCTGGACGCACGCTCGACAGCGGCCCCCGGCCGGGGAACGGCCGAGGGGCACCGCGAGACGTTCCTCGCGGTGCCCCTCGGCCTGCGACGCGCTCAGAAGGCCGCGTCCACCTGGTAGACGCCGAACGGGACGGCCAACCGGTCGTCCCTGAACGGCCTCAGTGGCGCGGTGTCGTCGCGGTGGCCGGCACCCTGCTCCCATGCCTGGAACGCCGTCATGTCCGCCCACCGGCTGACCACCACCAGCGCCGTCGGATCCGTCTGCGACTGGAGCAGCTCGTTCCCCAGGAGCCCCGGCACCACGGCCATCCGGCCGCTGACGAGGTCGTAGGCGGCCCGCACCGCCGCCAGCTCCTGATGGTCCCTCGCCTGCTGGTACACCAGCACGCGCACCTCACCGGGCATGGGCGGCAGCTCCCTCGATGTACTCCACCACCTGCATGGTGGCGAAGGTCGCCGACGACCGGAACGCGTGCAGCCGCTCCCGGTGACGCAGATGGGCGCCGCTGTTCTCGAAGGCGCGGAAGCCCGTCTCGTCCACCCACTCGCTGACGATGTAGTAGGTGTCGGCCTCGGAACTGCTGCGCGCCAGCCATTGGCCCAGGTTCGCGGGATGGCCGGTGACGGCCTCGGTGCCGGACCTCCACTCCGCCACGAAGTCGTCCGCCTGTCCCGGGTGGATCCGCATCTGGAGCATCACCCGGAAGCGCTCGGCCGGCATCAGGAGATACCGCCGTCGACGGCTATGGTCGCGCCGGTCACGTAGCGGGACAGGTCGCTCGCCAGCCAGAGGATCGCGCCGGCCACCTCGTCGGGCAGGCCCAGCCGCCCGAGCGCGGTCTTGTTGGAGTAGCGCTCGACCATGACGGTCTGCTGCTCCGCGGGCATGGCGTGCAGCGCCTCGGTCTCGATGACGCCCAGCGCCACCACGTTGATCCGGATGTTCTGGGCGCCCAGTTCCTTGGCGATCGAGCGGGTGAGCCCCACCAGCGCCGACTTGGTGGCGGTGTAGTGGGCCCGCATCGGGATGCCGACCTCGGCCGACTTGGAGCCGATGCTGACCACCGACGAGCCGGGGCGCAGCAGCGGCAGCGAGTACTGGATCACCAGGTGCGCGGCGGTGAGGTTGGTCCCGATGATGCGCTGCCACTCGTCCAGCGGAAGCTGGGCGTAGGGGATGTGGCTGATCGCCCCGGCGTTGTTCACCACCAGGTCGAGGTGGTCGTAGAACTCGGCGGTGCGCTCCAGCAGCGTGGCCACCTGGACGGGGTGGGCGAGGTCGGCCTGCACCACGTGGTGGTCGCCGCCGATCTCCTTGAGCTCCAGCTCCAGCGAGACCACGGCGTCGCTGTGCTGGCGGTAGCAGGTGACCACGTCGACGCCCGCTCTGGCCAGGGCCAGCACGATGCCGCGTCCGACGCCCCGGGTACCGCCGGTGACCAGGGCCTTCTTGCCGTTCAGTCCGAGATCCATGATGCCTCCAAAGTTGACGAGAGGTCAGAGCAGCACGGCCAGGGCCGTGCAGTTGGCCACCAGGGCGAGCAGGGTGAGCAGGCTGCGGCGACGGTTCCAGAGGCCCCACCGGCGCTTCCGGTCCCGCAGGTCCGTCGGCGGGTGGCTCGGGTCGACCGTCTGGATCCACTTGTTCGTGGGGACGTTCTTGCTGAGGGAGATGGCGATGGTGGACACGGCCAGCAGGGCCGCCGCCAGGAACAGGAAGCGGGCCGGCGCGCTGCCGGTGACGACCGCGAGCCCGACGTCCCCGGAAAGGGTGCCGAGCAGGCAGACCGGCATCGCCGGGTCGTAGCGGGTGGCGAAGAAGGCGTGCGCGTGGACGTAGCGGTCGTCGGGCAGCGCGGCCAGCAGCGGCCAGCCGCCGAGCAGGGTGCCGAGCAGCACCCCCGCGGCGACCCCGTTCACCAGCAGCACCAGCGGCGCGAGCAGGGAGAGCACCGTTGCCCCCGCTACCCGGCGAGGCGGGCTGCCGCCTCGACCCTGTCCTTGATGAGCTTCATCTGGATCGCGGTGTTGTGGTTGAGGTGGTCGGTCATTCCGGCGTCGTCGGCCGGGGCCTGGGGCTTCATGTGGAAGTCCTGGATCCAGCGCATCCGGACGCCCGAATCCCGCTGCGCGTACTCCCAGCGGATGTTCATGTACTCGAAGGGACCGGTCTCCACCCGGTGCGCCGACACGCTCAGGGTGTCGTGGTCGGGGGTGCGCTCGGAGACCCAGCTCCAGACCTGCCCGTTCTCGTCGGGGTGCATGGTCAGCCGGAAGCGCACGGTGGCGCCCCGGCGCTCCAGGACCTCCACGGACGCGTACTCACTGAACAGGTCCGGCCAGTTGATCAGGTCGTTGGTGCGCTCCCAGACCAGTTCGAGCGGTGCGTCGATCTCGATCTCGTTGTCGGTGTGTCCGGCCATGTCCGGCCCTCTCCTTCTCGCGGTGCGCGGGGTGTGGTCAGTCGGTCGTGCTGCCCAGCACCAGAACGGCGTTGAAGCCGCCGTAGCCCCGGGCCAGCACCACGGCCGTCCGGAGCGGTGCGGGGCGGGGGAGCCCAGGACGAGATCCAGGCCGTACTCGGGGGCGGCGGCCTCCGGTCCCGTGGTGTGCGGGATGATCCCCTCGCGCAGCGCGAGCGCGGCGGTGGCGACGTCAAGGGCTCCGCCGCCGCCGTAGAGGCGGCCGGTGAGGGTCTTGGGGGCGGTGACCGGCACCCCTGCCACGCCGAAGACGCCGCGGATCGCCGCGGCCTCGGCCGCGTCCTCCTCGGGCACCCCCGAGGCGTCCGCGAAGACCACGCCGACCTCGTCGGGGCAGCGCCCGGCGTCGGCGAGGGCGGTCTCCAGGGTGCGCCGCAGCGACGGCCGGCGGCCGGAGCCGGGCGCGGGGTCGAAGCCCGCGGCGTAGCCGAGGACCCTGGCGTAGCCGGGGCCGCCGCCGCGCGCGGCCACGGCGGCGGCGCTCTCCATGATCATGATCGCGCCGCCCTCCCCGGGGAGAAAGCCGGACGCGTCGGCGCTGAAGGGCAGGTAGGCGCGCTCCTGGTCGCGGTGGCGGGAGAGCCCGGCACCGCTCAGCTGCGCGGTGAGCCCGTAGGGGCAGAGCGAGGCGTCGGTGCCTCCGGTCACCACCAGCCGAGCGTCACGGCGGATCAGCCGGCGGCTCTGGCCGACGGCGTCCAGGCCGCCCGCCTGCTCGCAGCAGATCACCCCGCAGGGTCCGCGCATCCCGTGCCGGATCGACAGCTGGCCGGTGGTCGCCGCGTAGAACCAGGCGATGGACTGGTAGGCCCCGACCCAGGCGGGGGAGTTCTGGTAGAGGCTCTCCATCTCGTGCTGGCCGAACTCGGTGCCGCCGGAGGAGGCGGAGGTGACCACGGCCATCTCGTACTCGGGCAGCGCCCCGGGTTCGACCCCGGCGTCGGCGAGGGCCTCGACGGTGGCGGCCAGCGCCAGGTGGGTGCTGCGGTCGGTCTGCGAGATCAGCCTGCTGGGCACCTGCTCGGCGGTGACGAACCCCGGCACTTCGCCGGCGTAGCGGACGGGGTAGCGGTCCGCGTCGAAGCGGGAGATCCTGCCGATCCCGGACTTCCCCGCCAGGACCGCCGCCCAGTGGTCCTGGGCGCCGATGCCGGTGGGGGCGACGACGCCCAGGCCGGTGATGACCGGGGCGTCGGAAGGGGCCGTGGCTGGACTGGTCACGGTCAGCTCCTCTCGTACGGGACGGTGCCCGGCCGGGCCAGCACCATCGCGCTCTGGAAGCCGCCGAAGCCGCTGCCCACGCTCAGCACCACGTCCATCCGGTGGTCGCGGGCGGTCAGCGGCACGTAGTCCAGATCGCACTCGGCATCGGGCGTGTGCAGGTTGGCGGTGGGCGGCACGACCTGGCGGTCCAGGGCGAGGGCGCAGGCCGCCACCTCGATGGAGCCGATGGCCCCGAGCGAGTGGCCCACCATGGACTTGATGGAACTCACAGGAACCGCGTAGGCGTGGTCGCCGAGGCTGCGCTTGAAGGCAGCGGTCTCGTGGCGGTCGTTCTGCTTGGTGCCCGAGCCGTGGGCGTTGACGTAGCCGACGGCCGTGGGGTCGAGCCTGGCCTGGTCCAGGGCGACCCGGATGGCCTCGGCCATCTCCCGGCCCTCGGCCTTCAGCCCGGTCATGTGGAAGGCGTTGCTCCGCCCGGCGAAGCCGACGATCTCGGCGTAGATCCGTGCCCCGCGCCGCTCGGCGGCGCTCTTCTCCTCCAGGACCAGCATCGCCGAGCCCTCGGCCAGGACGAATCCGGAGCGGTCCTGGTCGAACGGCCGCGACGCCTCCCCCGGACGGTCGTTGTCCGGCGTCGTGGCCTTGATGGCGTCGAAGCAGGCCGCGGTGATCGGCGACAGCGGGGCGTCGGTGGCCCCGGCGAGGACGACGTCGGCGGAGCCCTCCTCGATGAGCTGGAGCGCGTGGCCGATGGAGTCGAGGCCGGAGGTGCAGCCGGTGGAGATCAGCGCCACCGGACCCTCCGCGCCCGCGTCCCTGGCCACCTCGACGGCGAGGGTGCTGGGCACCATGTAGCCGTAGAGGTGGGGCACTCCGTAGCTGCTGTCCACCAGCCAGTCCCGGCCTCCGTTGCTCAGGGTGACGTACTCCTGCTCCAGGCCCATGGTGCAGCCGACGGCGCTGCCGACGGACACCCCGATCCTTTCGGGCGCGATCGCGGCCAGTTCGAGGCCGCTGTCGGCGACCGCCTCCCTGGCGCTGACCACCGCGAACTGGGCCGCCCGGTCCATCCGCCTGATCTGCTGCGGCGTCAGGCCCAGGGCGGCGGGGTCGAAGTCGACCTCGCCGGCGACCTGGGAGCGGAACGGGGCGGGATCGAAGAGGGTGATCCGCCGGGTCGCGGTGCGCCCGGACGACAGCAGGTCCCACAGGGCCTCGCGTCCGACTCCCCCGGGCGCCACCGCCCCGATCCCGGTGACGACGGCACGCCGGGGACCGGCCGGCCGGCTCACGGCTTTCCGCCAACGGCGGGGTCGAGCGCGCCGGGGTTCGCGAGCTCCTCCGTGTCGACGTGGCCGAGGTCGGGGCGCGGCGCCAACGGGGACAGGTGGAACACGCAGTGGGCCTTCTCAAGGCCCGGGTTGACGAGTCGGTGGTTCACCCCGATGGGCACCAGCACGGACTGGCCGGGGGCGAGCGAGAGCACGTCGCCGTCCAGGGTGATCTCCAGGACGCCGGCGACGACGTGCAGGAACTCCTCGGAGTACGGGTGGTAGTGGGCGGTGACGAACTCCCCGGGTTCCAGGTAGAGGACCCCGCCGAAGCCGGAGCCGCAACCCACCGTGACGGGGCTGAGGGTGACCCGGATGTCGCCGCCGCGCTTGCGGTTGGGAGCGACCTCGGCTGCGGAGACACGCAGGGCGGTGGCGTCGTCGAACCGCTGCTGACCGCTCATCGGATCCTCCCCTGCTCGGGCGTCCACACGTAGAAGGGCGATGCCATGGCGTCCTTGGGCTCCTGCCAGTTCGGGTCGTACGGGGACACCCACTCGGTCAGACCGGTGTTGATGTGGTTGTAGAGGGGGTGGCTGCGGGCCTTGTAGAGGTTCGGCGTGATGTCCTGCTCCGCTTCCACCAGGTGGAAGTAGAGGTCGTGGAAGGCGAACAGGGTCCGTCGGGAGACCCCGATGAGATGGGGAAGGTCCGTCGCGTCCGACTCCTCGAAGAGCTCCGCGATGGGATCCGCGTTCCGAGGGTCCGCCATCCTTGCGACGATGAGCGTCCTGTGCACCACTGCCTCCAGGGGATCGGTATCGACTCAACAGCGGAACGTTCCGCGACGGCGCTCAAGCCCCGCTTGACGGCACGTCAACCCACGGGAATGGAGGAGGCCTCGAGTCCGTCGCGAGTCGCACGCCCACCATGGAGCCACGGGGCGGGCCGTCCGGCCGTGTCCCCCGTCACGGCGGGGCGGCCCGCCCTCGCGTCCCGTTCCGCCGATTCCTGGAGACTCCATGCCGTTCGCAGCACTCACCTACGACATCAAGGCCGGCTACGAGAAGGAGCTGACCGAGATCTTCGGGAGCTTCCGGCGGACCGGCTCCACGGACGTCGCGGCGGACCGGGGCGTACCGGCCACCCGGATCCTGGCCACGGCGGTCTTCCTGCGCGAGACCACGATGGTCCGGTTCATCGAGTACGAGGGCGACCTCCAGGAGGTGGCCCGGCACATGGCGGGCCAGCCCGGGGTGCAGGAGGTGGAGCGCAAGCTCAAGCCCTACCTCAGCCGTCCCCGGGACACCGCCACCGCCGAGGGCTTCGTGGCCACCTTCAACCGCAGCCTGCTGCCCTGCCTGACCCAGATCTCGGCCCGGGACTGACCCCGGCACCCCCGGTCCGCGCCCACGGGTCCTTCGCGACGCCTACGCCTGAGCTCACTTGCTGACGGCGACGGTCGCGGAGGACCCGTCGTCGTCGCCCAGGTGCAGGTGGTACTTGCCGACGCCGAGGTCCGTGCTCTTGTTCAGGTTCAGATCGACGCCGTGCGAGGTGAACGTGACCCTGCTGTCGTCCACGCGTTTGACCGTGAGCTTGACCCCGCCCACGGTAATGCTCTGACCTTCCGTCAGGTTCAAGTAGCAGGTGTGGGACGCACAGCCGGCGCTGGTGTCGTCCGCGCAGCCGGCGACGCCGCCGACCCCCGCGACCACCAGGAGCAGTGCCATGAATGTTCGCCGCATCGGATTCGTCTCCTTCCCCGGGGCCGGGGCCGCGACCCGGTCGGTCGCGACCCCGGCCCCCACTGTGATGGGAGGTGGTTCATGGTTCAGTGGAAGGCGCACGCACTGCTGCCGAGCACGAGGGCGACCACGGCGAGCCAGGTGCGCAGCAGGTGCCACCGTCGCCACAGCGGGCGCGGATCCTCCCAGTCGGGCGGCAACAGGCTCGGGTCGGCCACTGCCTTGACCCGTCGGTTGATGGGGACGTTGCACAGATGGGACACCGCGGACACACCGAGTGACGTGGCTGCCGCGGCGAGGAAGAGCCCCTGGGCCGAGCCGGAGCAGACCACTCCGAGGACCACGTCCACGGCCATCGTGCCGAGCACGATGGCCGGCATCAGCGGATCCCAGTGACGGCCGAGGAGTTTGTGGGCGTAGATGTAGGTGGAGGTCTCCATGGCGAACAGCGCCGGAAGCACGCTGAGAGCCACGGCGAAGAGCACTCCGGCAGTGATGCCACTGCCGCACACGGCGACGACACTCAGCAGATCGATCATGGCGGGCCTCCTCGCGCGTCAGCGTCCGGCCGGGTGGGTGTCCACCGTGAGCTGGGCGATCGAGCGCATGGTGGCGTTGCGGAAGTAGGCGCCGAAGTCCTCGGCGCTCCGCGTGTCCCGCTGCTCGGCGAGGAACGGGGCCAGCTTCTCCTCCAGCAGGTGGACGCCTTTCTGCGAGGCCAAGTGGCGGCCGACGGCGGCGAACTCGCCCTCGTAGTGGATGACCCGGACGAGGATGTCGTCCTTGATGAAGACGCCGGTTCCCAGCAGCCGTCCGGCGCTGTCCCCGTCCTGCTCGCCGGGGAGTTCCGGGGTGTCCACGCGCTGGAAGCCGGCGAAGACGGCGGCGATCTCTTCCTCGTGACCGGGCTTGACCCGGTAGGTGATGGCTGCGTACGGCATGCGAACTCCTTGTCCTGGCTTGCGTGGGTCAGCCCTGGTTCAGGGGGCTCTCGTTGATCATCTTGAGCAGCGTGCGGGGGCACTCGGCCTCGGCGGCCGCGTCGTCGGATATCTGGATTCCGAGCTCTCGTCCGATGACACCGGTGACCTGGAGGATCGCGAGCGAGTCGTAGCCGAGTTCGACGAACGAGATGTCGGCCACGTCGCCGTCGAGGTCGACGCCCTCGGCCGCGCCGGCGCACTCACGCAGTTTCGCGGTGAGCTGCTGCAAGGTGTACGGGCTCATGCGGTGATCCTCTTCTCTCGGGAGGGAATGCGGGTTGGAGAGGGTCTGTGTGCCGGGACGGGGTCACCCTGCCCTGAGCATGCGCAGCAGTCCGGCCCCGGCGGCCTCGCGCTCCAGTTCGGGAGCGTCGGAGAGGATGGCCTGCTGGAGTTCCCGGACGGCGGGCGAGGGGTCGAGTCCCAGCTCCTGGTTGAGCGTTCCGCGCAGCCGGTGGTACGCCTCCAGAGCACTGCCCCGGCGGCCCGACCGGTACAGGGCCAGCATCAGCTGGGCCTGGAGCCTCTCGTAGGTCGGGTACTTGGCGGCGAGCCCGGCCAGTTCGCCGAGGATCTCGTGGTGCCGGCCCAGGTGGAGATCGGACTCGATCCGCTGTCCGAGAATACTCATCCGGGACTCCTCCAGGCGGGTCACCTCGGCTTCGAGGAGCGGTCCCACCTGGACGTCGACCAAGGCCTGCCCGCGCCACAGGGCCAGCGCCTGGCGGAACCTGGCCGCAGCGGTGGCGTGGTCGCCGGACTCCAGGGCGCGGTGCCCGGTCCCGGCGAGGCGCTCGGCCTCCAGTGCGTCCACCGTTCCGCCCTGGGTGTCCAGGAGGTAGCCGCCTGCCTTGGTGACCAGCACGCTCTTGGCACCCAGCGGCAGGCCCTCCTGGGACTGGCCGATCAGTGCCGCGCCGATCATGCTGCGGATCTGGAGGATGTAGGTCTGGAGGGTGGTCTGAACGCTGCGCGGCGGATTGCCGTCCCAGAGCTCCTCGATCAGCGCCGCCACCGAGACCACACGGTCCGGATGCATGGCGAGCAGGGCGAGTGCCTTGCGCGGCTTGATGGCGGTGGGGACGACGGACGTCCCTCCCTGCGTGACTCTGCAAGGCCCCAGCACACCGATGTCCATAGTTGAGGCTCCTTTCGAGCTTCAGTAGCAGGGAAGTCAGGAGCGCGGAGCGAGCTGGAGGAGCTCACTCAGCTCGGCCGCGATCAGGTCGGGCAGCTCCGGGTCGCGTACGAAGAAGTGCCCGCCCGGGAGGGTCCGCAGCCGGAAGGACTGCGCTGCGTAGCGGGACCACTGCTCCACGTCGGCGACCGGGGCGATCCGGTCCTCGAATCCGGCGCAGGCGAGCAGGGGCGTGCTGAGCACGGCCCCCGCACCGGCGCGGAGGCTCCGCGCCAGCTGGAGGTCGTCGCGCAGGATGCCGAGCATGGTCCGGCGCCACTGCGGACGGCCGGCCAGTTCCGCCGGAGAACCGCCGCCCAGCTCCAGCAGGACCTGGACGTCGTGGTCCGACGACTCGGCCGGATCGAGCACCGGCATGACCCGGTGCGGGCGGAACAGGCCCCCAGCGCCAGCAGTTCGGGCGGTCGCCGGCCCCGGGCCTCGCGGGCGGCGGTGAAGGCATAGGCGACCAACGCCCCCAGGCTGTGCCCGTAGAGGGCGTAGGGCTCCTCGCACAGCGGGCCGAGCCTGTCCTCCAACTCCTCCAGCAGCCGCGCCGCCTGGACGATCCGGGGCTCGCGCAGCCGGGTCTCCCGGCCTGGTAGCCGTACCGGGACGACCCTCACGGCGCCCGGGGTCCCGTTCGGTGCGCCGTCGATCCGCCGCTGCCAGCGGGCGAAGGACAGCGCCCCCGCACCGGCATGGTGGAAGCACAGCAGCCGCAACGGGCCGGAAGGGCCCGGCTCCACGGCCAGATACCCGCTCATCCGTGCCTCCCAGTGCTCCCAGTACGACTCTGCCCGCATCCTCAAGATGACGGGATCGTCTACGGCGTTCCTGGAAGACCGCTCGACACACCCTGGAGAGTGATCGGGAAGGCCCCTGCGACCGGGCCTGCTACCTGGTGCCCGAGGGCTGTCTCGGCTGTCCTGCGGAGCCGTACGCCCGGAACGCGTTCACCGGATCGAGCGCCGGATCAGCCGTCAGGATCGCCTGGTGCAGCTGCTGCACCCGGCCCGAGGGCTCCAGGCCCAACTCGTCGACCAGGGAGGAGCGAAGCTGCCGGAACGCCTCCAGCGCCCGGCCGGAACGGCCGCAGCGGTGGAGTGCGAGCATGAACTGCGCATGGAAGTTCTCGTGCAGCGGGTACTGGGTGGTCAGACCGGCCAGCTCGCCGAGCACCTCGTGGTGGGACTGCAGGCACAGATCGGCGTCGATCCGCCGCTCCAGGGCCGCTATCCGGCTCTCGTGCAGCCGCATCGTCTCGACCTCCAGCAGGCGTCCCTGCGGGAGGTCGGCCAGCGCCGCTCCGCGCCACAGGGCCAGGGCCTCGCCCAGGAGTTCGGAGGCGCGCCGGGCGTCGGTCTCGAAGGCCGCGTACCCCAGGGCGACCAGCCGTTCGAAGCGCCGGGCGTCGACGTCGCAGGGCTCGACCGACAGCAGGTACCCGCTGTTCCGGGTGAGCAGAACGTCCTTGGCCGCGCGGGAGGAACCCTCCAGGGCGACGGTCAGCTTCCGTCGCAGCTGCAGGATGTACGTCTGGAGGGTGGTCGAAGCGCTCCGGGGGAGGTCGATCCCCCAGAGCTCCTCCATCATCGAGGCAGCAGTGACCATCCGGTCGGCGTTCAGGGCCAGCAGTGCCAGGATCTGCCGGGGCTTGCCCGCACTGGGCACGATGGAGGCACCCGCCTCGGAGGCCGTGAGCGGTCCCAGGAGCCTGACGTCCATGGTTCCATCCCCCCGGTCTCCTGCCCCTCCGTCGAGCAGGAGGAGTCATAGCTAGAGAGTGGCAGCGTGGGACTCCGCGGAACAGTGAGGAATTCACATAGGACGACTGATTTCGTCAGCGCCCGCCGCGGCCATCAGCAGCCCGACCTCGGGGTCGACGACCTGGTAGAGCAACTGGAGCCGGCCCGCGAGGAAGAGCCGGCGCATGGCTTCGCGCCGGAGCTTGCCGCTCGTGGTCCGGCGGACCGTGCCCGGCCGCACCAGGACCACGTTCCGCACCGCGAGTTCGAACTCCTGCGACAGGCAGTGCTGGACCGCCGCGACGAGCTCCGGCAGGTCGGCGTCGAACGTCGCGCCCGAACGGACCTCCTGGACCACCACCACCTGGTCGTGCTCGGACTCGACCGAGAAGATGGCGGAGGAGTTGAACAGCACGCTCACCTGCTGCACGGTCCGCTCGACGTCCTGGGGGTGAAGATTGCGGCCCGCCACGATCATCAGGTCCTTGGAGCGCCCGGTGACGAACAGTTCCCCGTCCGCCATGACGCCCAGGTCGCCGGTGCGCAGGAAGCCCGACTCCCCGCCGGAGGTGGCCGCGCGGAAGGTGCTCGCGGTGTCGCCGGGACGCTTCCAGTAGCCCTCGGCGACGCTGGGGCCGCGCACCCAGATCTCGCCCACCGATCCCGGCGGCAGCACCGCCTGGGTCTCCGCGGCGACGATGCGGACCTCCGTGCCCGGCACGGGTTCGCCGCTGCTGACCAGGGTGCGGCTGCGCGCTCCGGGAGCCGCCTCGACCAACCGCTGCTGCTCCAGTTCGCCGACGTCCGCGCTCAGGAGGCGCGGCGCTCCGCCGGGTCTGCCGGCGGACACCAGCAGGGTGGCCTCGGCCAGTCCGTAGCAGGGGCGCAGGGCATCGGGGGCGAACCCGGACGGGGCGAACTTCTCGGCGAAGGCCCGCAGCGTCTCCGCCCGCACCGGCTCCGAGCCGTCGACGGCGACCCGCCAACGGGACAGGTCCAGGCTGCGGATCTCCTTCTCGGAGACCCGCTGGAGACACAGCTCGTAGCCGAGGTTGGGGCCGCCGGCCACCGTCACGCCGTAGTCGTCGATCATCTGGAGCCACCGCAGCGGACGCCGGACGAACGAGGAGGATTCCATGATCACCCCGCAGCCGCCGAGCCACAGCGGATGCAGTAACTGGCCCACCAGGCCCATGTCATGGTAAAGCGGCAGCCATCCGCCGATCCGCGAGCGCGGCCCGGTGCCCAGCGCCTGCTGGATCATCCGCTGGTTCGCCATCAGGTTCCGGTGCGAGACCATGACGCCCCTGGGGTCCCCGGTGGATCCGGAGGTGTACTGGAGGAAGGCCAGGCCGTCGGGTTCGATGCGGGGCATCCGCCAGTCGTCCGGGTCCGCCAGCCCCGGCTTGTCGGCGGCCAGGCAGACCACCTCGCCGTGCCCCGCGGCGGACAGCATCTGGGACAAGGACGGGGCGTGCACCGAGTCGGTGAGCACCGTCTTCGCCGAGGAGTCGCGGACGACGCCCACCACCCGGTCGACCTGGTGCCGCGATCCCCCGGACGCCGGGACCGGCACGGGCACCGACCCGGCGTAGAGGCAGCCGAGGAAGGAGGCGGCGAACAGCCTCCCCCGCTCCTGGGCGACCAGCACCCGCTCGCCGACCGCACCGTGTTCGCGCAGCCACACCGCCAGGCGGCGGGCCTCGCGGTCCAGTTCGCCGTAGGTGACAGTGTCCGGTTCGGCCGTGCCCTGGGTCGGGTGGCGCGGGAAGAGCAGGGCGTCGTCGCCCGGTTGCTCCTGCGCACGTTGCACGAACAGCTGTGTGAAGTGCTCATGTTCGGCCAAGACTGCCCCCATGGTTGGCTTCCCTGCCACCGCCTGTCTCAACTGTCGCGACGGTAGGGGCTCAGTATGGGGACGCATCCTCGAACGGGCCTCGAACAACCACGGGCCGGTGGGCGAATCAGTCGACCGGGGTGACGGCGGTGTCCCGGTCCAACTGGCGCAACACCTCGCGTTCGAAGTCAGTGAGCAGCAGATCCGGACGGAGCCGCTCCGGGTGGCCCGGCTGCGGGCCGACCAGACCCTTCGCCGGCCGCTGCCTCGGCGGGAGCGGTCTGGGATACAGCCCTTCGGTGACCCCCATGGCCCCTACCGGGGGGAACGGGCACACGGGCGCGTAGAACTGGCCGTAGACAGCCAGTGCTCGAATGAGCGGGTAGACCAGGTACTTGGCGACGCCGTGGGTGAATCTGCGCATGGAAACCTCCCTGCAAGCCCGCGCCCTTTATGCGGGTCACGTTCCATGGTGGCGACGGCCGCTCAAGGCCGACTCCAGCGCCGGTCCAGGACGGCGGTCCCCGACGCACGGACGCTCGACACGGGATCGACGTGGGATCGACTGCTGTTCGAGCCGCCGGACGAACCCTTCCGGTATGTCGCCCTCCTCCGAAGGACCAGCAGCAGCAACAGCGGCACCCATCGCGCCCGCGCCGGAAGTCCCCGCGCCCGACGTCGTCTACCCTCCGGCCCGACCCAGCGCGACCGAGGTCCCGCCCCTCTACCGGACGCTTCGGGCCGGCTGCCCGGTGGCCAGGACCGTCCTGCCCAGCGGTGACCCCGGCTACCTGCTGAGCCGCTACCAGGACGTCCGCACGGTCCTCGGCGACCCCGCGTTCAGCCGGGCCGCGACCGTGCTCCCCGAAGCGCCCAAGCTCACCTCGATGCCCTTCGACGCGGGCGGCCTCTTCACCCTGGACCCGCCCGAGCACACCGGCCTGCGGGCGCTGGTCGCCAGGGAGTTCACCCCGCGCCGTACCGAGCAGCTGCGACCGCTGATCGCCGCCGCGGCGGACCGGCTCGTGGACGCGCTGATCGAGGCCGGCCCCGGCGCGGACCTGATCGCGGGCTATGCCTTCCCGCTGCCGGCCTTCGTGATCTGCGAACTGCTCGGCGTGCCCTTCGCCGACCGCGAGCGCTTCCAGGGCTGGTCCGACTCCCTGCTCTCACTGGACTCCCCCAGCCCCACCGCCAGGGGCGAACTGCTGGGCTACCTCGCCGCCCTGGTCTCGTCGAAGCGCAAGCAGCCCGGGGACGACCTGCTGAGCGCCCTGGCCGGGGCGGATCTCGACGAGCGCGAGCTGCTGACCATGGCGATGACCCTGCTGATCGCCGGGCACGAGACCACGGCAGGAATGATCGGCTCCTCGGTGCTGACGCTGCTGCTCAGGACCGGCGGCCTGTCCGCGCTGCCGGCGGACACGGCGGCCCTGGTGGAGGAACTGCTGCGCTACAACCCGCTGGGCGACGGCGGCCCACTGCGGGTGACCCTGCGCGACGTGGAGGTCGGCGGGACGCTGATCCCCCGCAACAGCGCGGTCGTCGCCGCCATCGGCTCCGCCAACCGGGACGAGCGGGTCTTCCCCGACGCCGACTCCTTCGACCCCGGCCGCGGCGGGCGGCCGCACCTGGCCTTCGGCCACGGGGTCCACTACTGCCTGGGCGCGTCCCTGGCCCGTGCCGAACTCGCCATCGCGGTCACGACCCTGGCCCGCAGGCTGCCCGGGCTGCGACTGCACGTGCCGGCGTCGGACCTGCGGACGCACAGCGGGCTGCTGGTGAACCGGCTGATCGAGCTGCCCGTCAGCTGGTGAAGCTGGTGACGTCCGTCGCCGCGACGACGGGCGTCCGCGCGACGTCCAGGGCCGCGCCCAGCAGCAGGGACCGGGTGCGGTCCAGGTGCGCGGGCGCGCCGTGGACGTCGTCGAAGACCGTGACCTCGCCGGGCACCCCGGCCCTGCGCAGGATGGCGGCCTCGCCGAGAGGGACGATCTCGTCCCTGAGACTGGCGACATAGTGCACCGGGATGCGCAGCCGCCGCAGCTCCTCGTCCGTCAGCCCCCAGCCGCGGACGTGGCCGAAGACGGCAGGCGGCACCACCTGGGCGGCACGGGCCAGGCACAGGACCGTGGTCAACGGGACCTGACGCTGCCATGAGCGGTCCTCGAAGAACTGCCGCAGCGGCGCGCCCACCGTCGCCACCCCGGCGATCCTGGGGTCGTTGAGGGCGCAGCGCAGCGCCAGGTGGCCGCCGAAGCTGAGTGCGACGGCGGCGGTGCGGGAGACGTCGGCGCGGTCGGCGAGCCGGTCGAGCAGGGCCGAGAGCATCCGCCAGCTGCGTAGGTCGTAGCGCAGGGTGTTCTCACCGACGCCCGGCAACTCGGTGACGGCGACGGCGAGGCCGAGGTCGTCCGCGAAGGCGAGCAGCGGCGCCCACTGCTCCTTGACGCTGACGATACCGCCCAGGACGACCAGCAGCGGGCGGGGCGGGGTGGCGTCGAGGCCGGCCGCCCAGGCGGTGAACCGGCCGTCGTCCATGGGCAGTTCCAGGCGCTCGATCCGGCCGGGCTGCTCGGCGCGCCAGCGGTCGAAGGCCTCGACGCAACGGTGCTGCGCGAGCGCCCTGGATCCGTCGCCGGGGTAGGGGAAGCGGCCGACGGCGTAGTGGCGGCAGGCGTCCAGGTGAAGTCCCTGGGCGGTGAGCCGGTCGCCCTCGGCGCTCCAGACCCGTCCCCAGGAGCCGGGGGACTCGCCCCAGGGGTGGGTGATCCGGTCCAGGACGGCGCGGGCCTGCTGCTCGGGGAGACCCTGGGCCTGGGCGTGCAGCAGGGCGAGTCCGGCGAGTTCCCGGAGTCCGGCGGCGCCGGTCGGATCGGCGGTCGCGCCGCCCGGGACGGGGGTGGGACGGGTCGTCATGTCTCCTCCTCGTGTGCGGCCTGCTGGTCGGCGAAGTAGGCGGGCTCCAGTACCCGGCGGCGCAGTGCGGCGCTGGCGTCCAGGGCGCGGTAGACAGTGCGGCGCAGCGCCGCGCCCGGCGGCGAGGACCAGGTGAAGATCCGCTCCTGCCGGGCCTGGAGGGCTCGGGACCGGGCGACCGGGGCCTGCCTGCGGCGCTGGTACGCGGCGAGTCCCGTGTCCAGCGCGGCCGGGGAGCCGTCGCGCAGGGCCGCGTCCACGAGCGGGGCGAGCGTGGCCGCGTCGGCCAGGGCATGGTGGACGCCCTGACCGAGGACCGGCGAGAGGGTGTGCGCCGCGTCGCCGAGCAGCACCAGGCCCGGCTGCCACCAGCGCGGCACGACCGTGCTGAAGATGTCCAGCAGCGCGGTGTCGGACCAGTCCCCGATGTGCTTCGCGGCGACTTCGGACAGTTCCGGGGCCAGCTCGTCCAGCCGGTCCAGCAACGCCTGGACGCCCTGGGCGCGCAGTTCCCGCAGGCCGCCCTTGGGGATGTTGAACCCCACCCGGACCGTGCCGCCGGAGTCGGGCAGCAGCAGTGCATGGCGGTCGCCCCGGATCCGCACCCGGTAGGCGGGCTCGTCCCACACCTGGGGCAGCCGCAGCCACAGCACGTCGCGTTGCAGCGGGGTCGCCACCGCGGCCAGGCCTGCCAGGCCGCGGACGGCGCTGCGCCGACCGTCGGCGGCGGCGGTGAGCCGGGACCGGACGACCAGGTCGCCGCCGGGGGTCGAGGCGCGGACCCCGGCGACCCGGCCGCTCGCGTCGCGCAGCAGGGCGGTCGCCGTCGCGTGCGGCAGCGGCAGGTATCCGGGGCAGGCCGAGGCGGCCTCGGCGAGGACGGCCAGCAGCCTGGGCTGCGGCAGCTCCAGCGGGTACCGGTGGGCATGGGGGAAGTCGGCGAAGTCCACGGAGAGGACGGTGCGCCCGGCGTCGGCGACCTCGAGCCTGCGCACCGTCAGTGCGTCGGCGCGCAGCGCGTCGAGCACGCCGAGGCGGTCGAGACGCCAGACACCGTCGGGCGAGAGCGACTCGCCCCGGAAGTCGCGCCGCGCGCCAGGAGCGCGCTCCAGCACCGCCGTCCGCAGCCCGCGCTCGACCAGGGCCAGCGCGAGCGCCATGCCGGCGGGGCCTGCGCCGACGACGCAGACGTCGGCCTCGATCGTGTCGGCGGCCCTCATCCCGGCCCTGCGCTTCCCAGGGAGATGAGGGTCTCCAGCAGGCCCTCGTCCAGCATGGTCCCGGCGCGGGTGTCGGCGGTGTCGCCGAAGCCCGCGTCGTAGTGCGCCCAGCTGACGGTGTAGAGGTCGTCGACCCGGCAGGAGCCCAGCTCCCACTCGTCGCCGGTGCCGGGCGTGCCGTCCGGGCGGAGCACTTGGAGCGGCCGGCCGGCCGGGCCGAAGCCGAACTCGTTGAAGCGGAAGCGCATCCCCTGGCCGATGGCCTTGCTGTAGGCCTCTTTGAGGGTCCACAGCCGCACCATCTCCTGGTTGCGCTCGTGCTCGGGCACCTGGGCGATCATGATCCGCTCGTACGGCGTGCAGACCTGGCGCTCGATGCCGGGGGTGAGCATCATCCGGTCGGAGAGCTCGGCGTCCACGCCGATCAGGCCGCGCCGGGTGGTGCCGACCAGCAGCAGCTCGTCCGTGTGGCTGAGGCTGATGTCGATCTGGTCGCAGCCGCGCACGTAGGGCCGCCCGCCGGGCCTGTAGGCCAGCTCCACCGTCTCCGGCGGAGCCTCGATGGCCTGCCCCGCGACCTGTTTGACCAGCAGCCGGGAGGCCGCGAACCGGGCCTTGACCTGGCGGTGCCGCATGCCCTGGTAGCGGGACCAGTCCTGACCGAGCATCCGCTCCAGCGAGGGGTCGTCGAGGTCGTCCGGCGCCCAGTCCTCCAGGCGCGCGTGGACCAGGGCGCTCCCGCGCTCGTTCAGCGCCTCAAGGTAGGACTGCCAGGGGCCCTCCGGGCCGGTCAACCGGATCGGCCGCCCCATCGCCGAAGGATCGTCGCGGGTCGTCCCATCCGCCGGGAAGAGCGGCATCGCATGCCTCCAGTAGCTGAACGAGTTCGTCGAGGACGTCCGCAGCCGCGGCTCCGTCGAGGACCCGGTGGTCGAAGGTCAGCCCGAGGCGCAGGACCGGCACGGTGGTGGTTCCCGCCGGTCCCGCGCACGGCGTCGGGGCGACCCGGCCCGCGGTCAGGGTGACCGCGGTGCCGCCGTACGACTGGAAGGTGTCCACCCGGCGGTGACCGAGGGAGCTCACCGAGACCGTGCCGAGCAGCGCGGACCTGCGTCCCGGCCGAGCCACGGCGGCACGGAACGCCAGCCGCCCCAGCGGCGGCGGCAGCCGGTCGAGCAGCCGCACCCCGGCCGCGCCGGGCAGTTTCCTCGACCGGCCCGTCCCGGTAGCGGTCGACCAGCGCCTGGATCGCGGCCAGGTCCAGCCGGTCGACGTCCCTGACCACAGCGGTGTGGACGACCCGGCCGTGCGGCGTGCCGCGGTCCAGGGCGAGCTTGGCGTGGACCCGGTCGAAGCGGACCGTGCGCGGCCACAGGCCGCCGACGGCGGTGGCATTGGCCTCCGGGTGCACGGCCAGCACCCGGCCTGCGGCGTACAGCAGGTAGCTGACGTGGGAGTAGCGCCTGCCCAGGTCCGCGGCTGCGACGCGGTGCTGCTCGACGCCTGACATGTCGACCTGTGCGCCCAGGTGGACCGGGAAGGCGCTGCCGGCCGCCCACTCCAGGAAGTAGCGGGTGTGCCGCCGTCCCCGGTCGGCGGCGGCGCTGTCCCCGCGTGCCGTGCCCCCGCCGGTCATGTCGCCGCCGGTCATGTCGCCGCCGCCAGGATCCCGATCTCCTCCAGGCTTGCCGCCGAGAGGAACTCAGCCACCGGCAGCGGTCGCCGGAGGGTCTCCTCCAGCACGCCGACCAGGCGCAGCAGCAGCAGGGAGTCCCAGCCGGGCAGCGCCTCCAGCGGCAGCCGGACCATGTCGGGCTGCCAGGCCAGGCCCAGCTCGGCGTTGAGCAGGGCGACGAGGGCCACCGGGTCGTCCACGGCTCCGGCGCCGGACCCGGGTTCGGCGCTTGGTGTCTGATACACCGTCATGATCCCTCCAGTGCAAGGCTTCCGACAATCCAATGACTGGATTCGACAGAGACGGCGAGAACCCTGTCGCCAGGGGCGAGCCGGGGCAGCAGCCGCTCCAGCTGGAGCAGCAGCAGCGCGTTGCCCGTGTTGCCGGTCTCGGCGACGCAGGAGACCTCCACGGCCCGGTCCGCGCCCAGTGCCTCGCGCAGCCCGGCGGTGATCTGCTCGGTCAACAGGCCGCCGAGCTGGGGCGGCAGCAGGTAGGCGAGGTCGCGGCCGGACCAGTCAAGCAGCCCGAGCAGTTCCTTGCCCTCCTGCCGGGCCAGTTCGGGCACCAGCTGCCGCACGGCCTGGTAGTCCTCGGTGACCGGCGGCCTGACGGAGTCCCGCTCGGCGGCCCCGTACCACTCCACGGACTGCCCGGGCGCCCGCCCGGGCAGCACCGGGCGGTGCCTGGCGGCCAGGCAGGCCGCCGATCCGGGCGCGGCCTCGGCGGAGACGACGGCCGCGCCCGCACCGTCGCCGAACAGGACGTAGTTGACCAGCTCCCGTGACGGCATCCGCCGGAAGTCGCGGTCGAGCGAGAAGTGCTTGGTCACGACGTCGCCGCCGAGGACGAGGCCGTGGCGGGCCCCGGTGGCCAGCAGGGCCTCGGCCAGGGCGAGGGCCTGGACGGTCCCCGAGCATCCCGACTGGATCTGCAGGACGGGGACCCCGGAAACGCCCAGCCGGTCAGCGACGACATTGGCAGTGGTGGGCATCAGCGCGTCGGGGGTGGCCGTGGCGAGCACCACGAAGTCCAGCTGCTTCGGGCCGAACCCGGCCGAGTCCAGCGCGCTGAGCGCCGCCGCGGTGCACAGGTCGGCCAGGTCGGCCGTGCCTGCGGCGAAGTGGCGGGTCCGAGTGCCGACGAAGCGGTCCACCCACTCCGCCGCGAGACCCAGCCGGGCCTGGAGCTCGACGTTGTCCACCGGCGCTCCGGGCAGCGCCCCGGCCGCCGACCGCAGCTGCATCCGGACCCCGGCCATCACGCCGCGACCGCGGTGAGCTGGGAGCTCAGGTAGCAGGCCAGGGTCTCCACGGTGATCAGACTGGACATCATCTCGGGGATGGAGAGCTCGCCCAACTGCGGGAAGCCCTCCTCCAGCAGGTACTTGAGCTGCATGAACATCACCGAGTCAAAGCCGAGGTCGTCGTAGAAGCGGTCGCCGAGGCCGACCTGCCCGACGTCGATCCGCAGGATGCCGGCGACGCCGTCCCGGACGCACTCCACCGGCGAGTCGTACCGGGGGACGACCGGGGACGCCGGGACCGGGTGCTCCGGCGCGGGCGGCGGCTCGTGCCACATCCGGACCGAGTCGTCGAAACGCTGCGTCGCCAGCGGAGTCAGCACCCGGTGGGCGGAAGCGTAGAACGTGTCCCATTCCACGGGCACGCCGCCGCGGTACAGCGCCGCCAGGGCCTCGGCGAGGGAGAACGCGCCCGACCCTTCGTCCCGGAACACGGCGCTGGCCGCGAGGCCGCCCGCCCCCGGGAACTGGGTGACCAGCCGGGTCAGCACGGGCTTGGGCCCCACCTCCAGCAGGTGGGTGACCCCGGCCTTGAGCATCGCCCGGGCGGCGTCGGCGAAACGCACCGTCCCGGTGATGTGGCTGCTCCAGTAGTCCACGTCGAAGCCGCCGTCCAGGACCCCGCCGGTCACCGTCGAGAACACCGGGATCCGGACGGGCGCGGACACGGTCCTCGGGACCCGGCTGCGGAATCCGTCCAGGGCCGGCTCCATCAGCACCGAGTGGAACCCGTGGGAGACCTTCAGGGCGGTCGCGGCCAACTGCCGTTCGTCCAGGTGCTCCCGGATCCGGGCGAGGCCGGCGCCGTCCCCGGAGAGCACGACGGCCAGGGGTCCGTTGACCGCCGCGAGCGAGACCAGCGGCTCGGCCGCGACCAGGTCCGCGACGTCCTCGGGGCGGGCCCGGACCGCGAGCATCCCGCCACCCCCGGGGAGCGCGTCCATCACCGTCGCGCGGACCGCGACCAACTCGGCGGCGTCCTCCAGGGCCAGCGCGCCCGAGGACACGGCCGCCGCGAACTCGCCGATGCTGTGGCCGAGGATGGCGTCCGGCCGGACCCCGAGCTCGGCGAGGGTCGCCGCGAGGGCGTACTCGACGGCGAAGACGGCCGGCTGGGTCCAACGGGTGCGGTGCACCTGCGGGTCGCGGTCCAGCAGCAGTGCGACCACGGAGCCGCCGAGGTGCGGCTCCAGGACGCGGGAGGCGGCGTCCAGGTGGTGACGGTAGCGCGGCGACTCCCGGTACAGCCGGGTCGTCATGCCCGGGTACTGAGAACCCTGCCCGGTGAACAGGAAGCCGATCAGGGGCGGCTCGTCGGGCGCGGCTCCGCCGGCCCCCGGGGCCGCGCCCGCCGCCCGAAGCGCGGCGACCAGCCCCGCGGTGTCGGCCGCGGGCAGCGCGATCCGGTACGGCAGCCCCCCGCGCACCCGGTTGCTGCTCCAGCACAGCGGGGCGACCGGCTCCCCGACCCGCCCCGCCAGCGCATCGGCCTGGGCGAGCAGGTTCCGTCTGAGCCCCTTCGCGTCGACCGAGGTGAGCGTGAACACCCCCGGTGCGGCAGCGTCGTCGGTGCTGCTTCGCTCATCGGTGCTGCTCCGCTCATCGGTGCCGTCCGCAGCACCCGCGTCACCGGACCGCGTCGGGGCGGTACCCAGCACGACGTGGACGTTGCTGCCGCCCATCCCGAAGCTGGACACCGACGCCAGCACCTCGGTGTCCCGGGGTAGCGTCAACGGGGCGTCCAGCAGCCGCAGCCCGTGGCCGCGCAGGTCCAGTGAGGGATGCTCGCCGCCCGAGGTCCGCACCGCGGGGACCACGCCGTGGCGCAGCGCCAGCACGACCTTGATCAGGCCCGCCATCCCGGCTGCTCCCTCGGCGTGGCCGATGTTGCCCTTGACCGAGCCGATCCGGCAGGCCGTCGCGCGGTCCCCGCCGTAGACGTCGCCCAGGGCCCGGGCCTCGATCAGGTCCCCGACCGGAGTTCCGGTGCCGTGCGCCTCGACCCAGCTGACCCGGCCCGGCGCGACGCCCGCCCGGCGGCAGGCCGCCAGCATGACGTCCCGCTGCGCCCGCCGGGAGGGGGCCATGATGCCGTTGCTGCGGCCGTCCTGGTTGACCGCGCTGCCGCGGATCACCGCGTGCACCGGGCTGCCGTCGCGCTGGGCGTCGGCCAGCCGCCGCAGCACCACCACGCCGACGCCCTCGGCCCTGCCGATGCCGTCGGCCCCGCCGCCGAAGGGCTTGCAGCGCCCGTCGGGGGCGGCCAGCCCGGCCTGGGCGTAGATCTGGTCCAGGACGTCCGACATCACCAGGTTGACGCCGCCGACGAGGGCCGTGTCGCACTCCCCGGCCAGCAGGGCGTTCACCGCCAGGTGCAACGCGACCAGGGCCGAGGAGCAGGCCGAGTCCACGGTGAGGCTGGGACCGCGCAGGTCGAACTGGTAGGAGAGCCGGTTGGCCAGCATGGACCGGCCCGCGCCCGTCCCGGTGCGCGGGGTGATCTCGGTGCTGCCGTCCAACTGGAGCCGCGACCAGTCGTCGGCCATCGCGCCCACGTAGACGCCGGTGTCGCTGCCGGCCAGCCGGAGCGGGTTGAGCCCGGCGTCCTCCAGCGCCCGCCAGGCGGTCTGGAGCAGCAGCCGCTGCTGGGGGTCCATCGTGGCGGCCTCGGCCCGGCTGATGCCGAAGAACGCGTGGTCGAAGGCGTCGGCGTCGGCCAGGAAGCCGCCGGGGGTGTCCCGGCCCGCGCCGCGCGACGGCGGGCGCTCGCCGATCGCGTCGCCGCCGTCGAGCAGCAGCCGCCAGAACTCCTCGGGGCCGGGCGCGCCGGGGAACCGGCAGTCGAGCCCGACGACGGCCACGCCTGCGTTCACGGGACGACTCCGTTCGTGATCTCCAGTGCGAGGAACCGGGCCAGCGACTCGACGGTGGGGTGGTCCCAGGCCACCGTCGGCTCCAGGTACATCCCGAAGGCGTCCTCGATGTCGCCGAAGAGGCTGAGCGCGGCGACCGAGTCCATGCCGTACTCGGCGAAGGGCGCGCTGAGGTCGATCTCCCCAGCCGGTCGCCGCACATAGCGGCTGACCCGGTCGATCAGCCAGTCGCGGAACTGCTGCTCCGTGGTGCCAGGCATCGCGTCTCCTCCTTCAACCCGCGAGCGGTGTGTCGTAAAGGTCGTAGCTCCGGACGCTACGGTGCCGCTCGAGGACTTCCTGGAGCATCCAGTCCACGTCGAACGCCGCTTCCTCGGGGAGTGCCCGGCCGAGCCGCCGGACGACACGGGTGAGTGCCGCCGCCAGCCAGCGCGGATCGGCGAGGAACGCCGAGGTGTCCTCCTGCCGGTCGAGCCAGACGTTGAGGCACGCCGAGCCCGCCAGCACCAGGGCGTAGCGGTCGGCCACGGCGTAGGCGTGCGGACTGGCCAGCGCGGTGCGGTCCTGCGGGCTCAGCGCCAGGGCCTCCTCCCGGCAGCGGTGCAGCTCGGCCACGAGGGTGCGGACCATGGCGCGCACCCCGGCCAGCTCGTCGCCGCGCCCCTCGGGCCCTTCGAGCCGCTCGGACCCGGAGAGCAGCGAGGCGACCAGGGCGTCCTGGTCGGCGGCCAGGGTCAGCCGCTCGGTGTCGAGCGGCGGCAGGTCCTCGTGCAGGCGGAACAGCGCGCGCGGGGCCGGCTCGCCCAGGGTCCACGAGCGCCGGGCGAGCCGGGGCAGCTGCGGGATGATGGTGGCCTGGCAGGCGGCGGTGCCGGCGTGGCCCAGGCTGGTCATCGGCAGGTCGCGGACGTGCTTCTGGAACACCCCGAAGTCGCCGTTGCGCACATAGAAGTTGGCTCCCAGCACGATCGACAGGTCGTAGGTCGTCTCCTGGAGCAGCTTGGGCACCAGATACTTGACGACGGCCGCGTAGACGCTGGTCTGCTCGGGCAGCAGGTGCACCGCGCGGGTCGCGACCAGGCACAGGCAGTCGCTCACCAGCAGGTCGGCGAAGGACGCGGCGATGGTCGAGCGGACATGCGGGATGGCCAGCAGCGAGCGCCCGTACAGTTCCCGCTGCACGGCGAAGCCGACGACGGTGCGCAGGGCCGTGTCGGCCCCGCCGAGCACCATGCCGGGCACCACGCTGCGGGTGATCTGGAAGGAGCGCAGCGCGATCTCCACGCCCTCGCCGGGCAGGCCGACCCGGGCGTCGCCGGGCAGCGGGCACTGGCGGAACTCGAATCCGCCGATCTCGCAGCCGCGCACCCCGACCGTGCGGTAGCGGGGCAGGTGGTCGAAGCGGTCGGCAGGCAGGGCCGAGGTGTCGACCAGCAGCACCGAGTGGCTGCGCGGTCCCGGCTCGGCCGTGGTGCGGCTGAACAGCACCAGGCCCTCGGCCCGCTCGGCGTTGTTGATGACCTCCTTGCGGCCGTCGAGCAGGTAGTCCGTGCCGTCCGGCAGCGCGGCGAACTCGTTCCTGACGAAGTCGTTGCCGTGGGCCAGCTCGTGGTAGGCGATGGCCAGCCGGCCGCCGTTCAGCAGCAGGTCGGCAGTCCACCGCCGCTGTGCCTCGTTCCCGGACGCCCAGACCGCGATCGCCGCGAGGAAGGAGGTCACGCCGTAGCCGAGGCCGAGCGACGGATCCCGGCGGAAGACCGACCGCAGCACTCTGGCCAGGTTGTCCACCCGGTCCAGTCGGCCGCCGAGTGCGCGCGGCACGAACTCCTCGTTGAGCCCGAACTCCGCGAGCGCCTGCTCGGCCTGCGGCAGCAGCTCACCGCGCTCGTCGGCGGCGAGCACGGCGGCATGTCCGAAGGGGTTCTGCGGGTCGTGCGGGTCGGCGAGCAGCTTCTCCAGAGCCGCGATCCTCGTCCGCACCCTGCGCTCGGCGGAGTCGGAGACCACGGGGTCCTCGTTCTTCAGCATGTCGGCTGTCCCTCTGCGATCGGGCAAGGCAGCAGGGAGAACAGAAGGCCCTCCCTGTACTGGGTCACGCACTGCTCGTACAGCCGCGCAGTCAGCAGGTCGCCGCGCTGCGGCACCGCCGGGCGGGTCCCCAGGTGGTGGAGCACCCGGGCCAGCGCGCCCTCCAGCCACAGGCCGTCCTGCCACAGCGCCCCGGTGGGACCGGCCTCGGCCGAGGCGCGGGTGTGCTCCCACAGGCCCAGCGCGGCGGCTCCGGCGAAACACAGGGCGTAGCAGCGAGCGTCCTCGAAGCTCTCCGGCGCGGCGTCCCCGACGGTCTCCATCCGGGTGGCGATCCGCCGGTGCAGCGCGTCCGCCTCGGCGAGCAGCTCGACGGCGCGGGCCGCCGCGCCGGACAGCGCCGGCTGGTGGACGGCCTCGGCGGTCAGCCGGTCCACCGCTGCCGGGAGCGTCCCCAGGATGCTGCTGCCGTAGCGGGAGAGCAGCGTGAGGCGGTGCGGTACGAAGTCCGGCAGCTTGCGTTTCAGGTCGAAGATGCCCGCCAGGTGCGGGCGGTGGTCCCCGGGGGCGAGGTAGTTGCGGGCGAGCGAACGGAACTGGGCCACCAGCGAGTAGAGGTTGACCATGGTGTTGCCGTCGAAGACGCCGACGATCCGGTGGTCGCGGGCGAGCTTCTGGAACCGACCGTGCTCGTAGTGGTCGGCGAGGAAGGAGCGCGCGCCGAGCAGCGATCCGAGCGCGGTCACGGTTCCGTCCACGAGCGTGGGCACCAGGTACTTGGCGACGGCGGAGGTCACGCTCAGTTCGCTGGGCAGGGCGTGGATGCTGCGGGTGGACACCGTGCTCAGCGCCTCGCAGAGCAGCAGGTCGGCATAGGCGTCGGCGAGGACGTGCCGCGTCAGCGGCAGGTCCGCCAGGCGGCGTCCGTAGAGCTCGCGCTCCGCCGTGAAGCCGACGACCAGCCGCAGGGCGTGGTCGGCCGCGCCCAGGGACAGCGCGGGGCACAGCGTGCGGGACAGCTGGAGGGCCTTGAGCAGCAGCTCAGCGCCGCCGCCCACGTCGCCGATGACGGCGTCGCGGCCGATCGGGGCGTCCTGGAGCACCACGCCGCTGATGTCCGCGCCACGGATGCCCACGGTCGACACCTTGGGCAGGCAGCGATAGGTACCGCTGGGGAGTGAGGCCTTGTCGATCAGGAACAGGGTGAAGCCGCGCGGCCCCCCGGTCGGCGAGGTACGGGTGAGCAGGCTCAGCAGCCGTCCCCGGCTGGCGTTGTTGATCAGCCACTTCTCGCCGTTCACCCGGTAGCCGTCGGCCGACTCGTCGGCGGTGAGCTCCCCGGCCATGATGTCGCTGCCGTGGGTGCGCTCGGTGAGCCCCAGGGCGACCTGGGCGCCGTCGCGAATCAGGCCGGCGAGCCGCAGCGCCGCCCCGTGGTTGCCCGAGGCCCAGACCGGGACCGCGCCGAGGAAGGTCTTGGCGTGCCCGATGGCGACGGTGAGGTCCCGCCGGGCGAGCATCCGGATGAGCTGCTGGAGGTCCTCCAGGCTGGCCAGCCGGCCGCCGAAGTGGGCGGGAACGTAGTACTCCGGCAGGCCCCAGGCGTTGAGGGCGGCGCAGATCTCCGCCGGGAACTCCTCCGCCGTGTCCAACAGCATGGACTTCTGGTAGGAGAACAGGGACGCAGGGTCGCACGGGTCGCCGAGCGCCTGGTCGAAGCGGGCGGCCAGTTCCCAGGAGGCGTGCCGCACACCGGGCCTCCTGCTCTCCGTCTCCGTCATCAGGGTTCGCTTCGTCGTCACCATGACGCCACTCCGCTTCCGATCAGCTTGCGCAGCTCAGGGTGCAGGACCTGGTGCATGGGCTCGATGGCGCCTTCGAGCAGCAGCCGCCGCATCTCGCCGCGCTGGAGCTTGCCGCTGGTGGTGCGGCGCACCGTTCCGGGGCGCACCAGGAGCACGTTCCCGGCGGGTACGTCGAACTCACGGAGGATGCAGCGCTGTGCCGTGGACGCCAGCGCGGGCAGGTCGATGCGGGAGCTCCCGGCCCGGCGCACCTCCTGCACAAGGACGACCTGCTCACGGCCGGTGTCGACGCCGAAGGCCGCGCCGATGCCGAAGCTCAGGTCGGCCCGGCGGACCGCGCCCTCGATGTCCTGGGGGTAGAGGTTGCGACCGGCCAGGATGACGATCTCCTTGAGCCGGCCGGTGACGTACAGCTCGCCGTCCCTGAACACGCCCAGGTCTCCGGTGCGGAAGTAGCCCGGGTCGCCGTCGGCGGTGGCGGCGCGGAAGGCGCGTCCGCTCTCGGCCGGACGGTTCCAGTAGCCCCGGCAGACGCTGTCGCCGCGCACCCAGATCTCGCCGACGATGCCCTCGGGCAGGACCCGGCGGCTGTCGGGGTGGACGATCCGCAGGTCGACGTTCTGTGGACGGCCGGAGCTGACCAGCGTCCTGGCTTCGCCCCCGCCCGCGGGGCCGTTCCCGGCCGCCGCGTCGCCCGCTGCGCCGGCCGTACCCGCCGCCGGGAGCAGGCGGTGCGCGGCCAGAGCGGCGCTGTCGGCGGTGAACTCGGTCGGAGGTCGGTCCGGGGCGCCGCCGGTGACCAGCAGCGTGGTCTCCGCCATGCCGTAGCACGGGTACATCGCCTCGCGCCGCAGGCCGACCTGGGCGAAGCGATCGGCGAAGCGACGCAGGGTGCGCGGGTTCACCGGTTCCGAGCCGTTGACCGCCGTCTCCCAGCGCGACAGGTCCAGGCCGTCGAGCTGCTCGTCGGTGACCCGCTCCACGCACTGCTCGTAGCCGAAGCTGGGGCCGCCGCCGGTGGTCACCCCGTACTCGCTGATCATCCGCAGCCAGGACACCGGCCTGCGGACGAAGCTCCCGGGGGTCATCATCACCCCGGTCGCGCCGAGCCACAGCGGGTGCAGCAGGTGGCCCACGAGGCCCATGTCGTGGTGGAAGGGCAGCCATCCGCCGATGACCGAGCCGCTGCCGGTGCGCATGGCCCCGGAGATCGCGGCCTGGTTGGCCAGCAGGTTGCGGTGGGCCACCATGACGCCCTTGGGCTCGCTGGTGGAGCCGGAGGTGTACTGGAGGAAGGCGAGATCGCGGGCGCTGGTGTCGGGCATCCGCCAGTCGCCGCCGCCGAGGTCGGGAAGCAGGTCGGTGGCGAGGCAGCGGGTCGTCCCCCGGCCCGCGTCCGCGAGCCGCCGGGTGATGTCGGCGACGTGGTCGGAGTCGGTGAGCACCAGCCGCACATCGGCGTCCCTGACGATGCCCATGCAGCGCTTCATGGCGGGCTGGCCGGCGTCCGCAGGGGGTGCGGGCACCGCGACGGCTCCGGCGTAGAGACATCCGGCGAAGCTCTCGACGAAGGCCCGGCCCTCGGACTGGAGCACCAGCACACGCTGCCCGACGCCGCCGTTCGCCTGGATCCAGGCCGCGATGTCGCGGGCGGCTCGATCGAGCCGCCGGTACGACACGGACTGCGGAACCTGGCCCTCGGGCGTCGGCCGGAGGAAGACGAGGGCGGTCCGATCACCGTGTTCAGCCGCTCGGGACAGCAGCACTTCGGTGAACGTGCTCGGTCTGGACACGGCCGGTTCCCTCCGTCAGGTCCGTCTGTGACTGGGGATCAGAGCCTGCGGCCGTGGGCTCGAAGCTCCCTCAAAGACCCGTCGACGGCCCGTCAAGGCCCGCGATCCACGTTGCATCCCGCATACTCGTCAACATATACTCGGCGACGAGCATACGTAAGCGAGGTGAGGATTCATGGCAAAGAGACGCAAGGTGGGCAACCTGCTCGGGCTCGCCGTGCTCGCGTCGGTCGTCCAGAGACCGATGCATCCGTATGAGATGGCCATGGTGCTCCGTGCCAGAGGCAAGGAGACGGACATGCCGATCAAGTGGGGGTCGTTCTACACGGTCGTGCAGAACCTGGAGAAGCACGGATACCTGGAGGCCGCAGGTAACGACCGGCAGGGAGGCCGCCCCGAACGGACCATCTACCGGATCACCGAGGCCGGTCGGGGCGAGCTCGAGGACTGGGTGCGCGAACTCGTCTCGACCCCGGAGACCGAGCACCCGCGCTTCGAGGCCGGCCTCTCGGTCCTGGGCGCTCTCGCGCCCAAGGAGGCAACCGAGTTGCTCCACCAGCGGGTGGTCCGCTTGGAGCAGGTGACCGCCGCGGCACGGCTGTCCCTCCAGGAGAACGGCCGCGAGGTGCCGAGATTGTTCTTGATCGAGGCGGAGTACGACCTGGCCGTCCGCGAGGCCGAACTGATATGGGTCCGTTCACTTCTGGACGAGTTGACGACCGGTTCGTTTCCCGGCCTCGATCAGTGGAACGCTTTCCATGAGACCGGAGAGGTTCCGCCCGAGCTGACCGCACTTGCCGAGAAAGGCAGTGCACAGGGTTGACCTCGAACACAGGCTCGAACGCAAGGTCGACCCAGTAGACAGAAGTGGCCCGAGGCAGTGCGGTAACACCGCCTCGGGCCACTGGCCCCCGACCGAGAACCGCGGAACGGAACCCAGCCACGAGGTGGCAACCGCAAGGGTAGCCGGGCTCCATCCCCACGGTCTCGTCCGGGCGAACAAAACTCAAAAAGCTTGCCGCCGTCGGTTGCGACCGGCACCGGCACGAGTTTCCGTGGGAGCAGACATGACTGACGTCAGGACAGCACTGGTCATCGGAGGCGGGATCGCAGGCCCGGTGGCCGCGATGGCCCTCCAGCGGGCCGGGATTTCGGCCCGGGTCTACGAGGCCTACGAGGGCAACTCGGCGGAGGGGACCGGTGGGATGATCAGCCTCGCCCCCAACGGCGTGAACGCGCTCGCCCCGATCGGCCTGGACGACACCGTCCGGGCGATGGGGATGCCGACCTCGTCCATCGTCCTGCACAGCTGGAACGGCAAGCGGCTGGCCGAGTTCGGCTCGCTGCCGGGAATGCCGCCCTCCGCGGGGGTGTGGCGCGACGAGATGTTCCGGATGCTCGCGGACACCGCGGTCAGCCGAGGCATCGGGGTCGAGCACGGCAAGCGGCTGGTCACGGCGGAGGACAGCGGCGACGGGGTCACCGCCCACTTCTCGGACGGCTCCTGGGCCACCGCCGACATCCTGATCGGCGCCGACGGCATCCGGTCCACTGTCCGGCCGCTGATCGACCCGGGCGCGCCGAAGCCCCACTACACCGGCCTGCTCGGCTTCGGCGGACGTCCGACGTCGCCCACCCGCACCGGGCTCGACCCCACCGGCGGCACCCTGCACATGTTCTTCGGCAAGCGGGCCTTCTTCGCCTACCAGGTGTTCGACGACGGGCGGATCGGCTGGTTCGCCAACCTGCCGCGCACGGAGCCGCTGAACACCTCCCAGGCCCGGGCCGTGGACCCGCAGGAGTGGCTGCGGGTCCTGCGGGAGGCCTTCGCGGAGGACCGCACCCCGGCCGCGCGCATCCTGGCCGAGGCCGTTCCGGCCGACCTGATCGTGGTGGGCGCGCAGGAGGACCTGCCCAACGTGCCCACCTGGAGCCGTGGCCGGATGGTGCTGATCGGCGACGCCGCGCACGCCACCTCGCCCAGCTCCGGCCAGGGTGCCTCGCTCGCCATCGAGAGCGCCGTGCAACTGGCGCGATGCCTGCGCGACCTGCCCGCCGCCCAGGCCTTCTCGACCTACGAGGCCCTCCGCAGGCCCAGGGTCGAGCGGATCATCGCGATGGCCGCGCGCACCAACAGCAACAAGGCCGCGGGACCGGTCGCGCGGGTGGTCCGCGACCTGGTGATGCCGGTCGCCATGAAGCTGGTCAAGCCCGAGAAGTCGGCGTGGCAGTTCGAGTACCGCATCGACTGGGACACCCCGGTCAGAGATGCCGGCCACCCCACCTTCGCCGGCTCCTAGGGGACGGGTCCCGGTAGACCGCGGCCGGATCGCGCACCACGCCGTACGCGACCCGGCCAGCCGCCGACCCCGGGCAGCTCCAGAGAGGCTGGAGCGGAGCCCCAGCGGGGACTGCTGCGATGACGGGATGCGTATCCTCTTCACGGCCTGGGCCTGGCCGTCGCACCTGTACGCCATGGTCCCGCTCGCCTGGGCCTGCCGGGCCGCAGGCCATGACGTACTCATGGCGAGCCAACCCGCGCTCGCCGGGACGATGTCGCGCACCGGCCTGCCCTCCACGCGGATCGGCCGCGACGTGGACGCCGAGGCGGTGTTCCGCGACATCGTGACGGGCAGACCCGCCGATCCAGTCAACCCCGCAGGGCAGCCGGGGACGCAACGGTCCGGGGGCGGCGGCCCGCGGGTCCTCAACCTGCTGGTCGACCTCGCCGACGCCATGGTCGACGACCTCGTGGAGCTGGGCTCGAGCTGGCAGCCCGACCTCGTGGTGTTCGAACCCACCGCCTTCGCCGGGCCGCTGGCGGCGGCCCGGCTCGGCGTCCCGGCCGTGCGCCACCTGTACGGGACCGACCTGATGAGCGTCGTCGGCGGGTTCCTCCCCAGCGCGCTGGCGCCGCTGGCCGAGCGGCTGGGACTGGGCGGCGTCGACCCCTTCGGGACGGCGACGGTGGACCCGTGCCCGGCCGGGCTCCAGGTCCCGGTCGGCTCCCGGCGGCTGCCCATGCGCTACGTGCCGCACAACGGCCCCGGTGTCGCGCCCCGGCGGCTGCCGCAGCGGTCCGGCCGCCCGCTGGTCTGCGTCACCTGGGGCACCACGATGAGCAGGCTGGACAGCGACCTCTTCCTCGCCGGGGATGTGGCCAGGGCGATCAGCGACGTGGACGCGGACGTCCTGCTCGCGGTCACCGGCGAACAGCGCGCCCTCCTCGGCGCGCTGCCGTCCCGGACCCAGGTCGCCGAATCCGTGCCGCTGCACCTGCTGCTGCCGCACTGCGACGCCGTCGTCGCCCACGGCGGCGCGGGCAGCCTGCTGACCGCCGTGAGCCACGGCCTGCCGCAACTGCTCCTGCCGCGCCTCCCCGACCATGTGCGCCATGCGGGGCGGATCGTCGAGGCGGGCGCGGGAACGGTGGTGCCGGCCCCGGTTCAGGAGGCGCGGCTGATCCGCGACGGGCTCGGCACACTGCTGGCAACGCACAGCTACCGGGAGTCCGCCGAGCGGCTGCGGGACGAGATGCGCAGCCAGCCCGCGCCGGCCCGGGTCGTGGCCGAGCTGGAGGACATCGGAGCAGGCGTCCCGGTCCCGTCCTGACCCGGTCCGGTGACGCGGGGCCGGGTGTCGAGTCCGGCTCGAGCCCGCTCCGATGTCCCGGTGCAAGTCTCGCGCGACAGGCCCCGGGCAGCGGGCAACCGCCACGTAGGGAGCAACACATGGCCATCGCCAACTCCGACCACGAGTCCCTTGCGCTCCAGCACCGTGGCGGAGTGCTGCTGGAGCGGTACGACATCGATCTGCACCTCCATCCCAGTCTCGGCTTCGCCCTCGCCCGAAACCACCGCTCGGCCATCGTGAACACCGACAACGAGGGCTTCCGCCACTCCGACTCGCCGTTCGGCACTGTCGACACCAGCTCCTGGCTCGCCGACGGCGGCGGCCTGGTGCTGGGCAACTCCACGTCCTTCGGCCTCGCGGCGGACAGCGACGGCGGGACCACCGCGTCGCACCTGGCCGCCCTGACCGGAGTCAGGCAGCTCAACCTCGGCGTCGTCGCGGGCAACTCGCTCCAGGAACTCGTCGCCGCGCTGCCCTTCCTGCACGCGGCGTCCACGGTCGTGGTCTTCTCCGGCGCGAGCGACTACTGGACCATGATGGCCACCCGGACGCCTGACGGGATATTCGGGCCGGTCTTCTTCGAGGGCACCTTCGCCTCGCTCTCCCGGGTCCCGATGTTCCAGCTCGCCGCGTTCCTGGCGGGCGCACCGCTGCCCGAGCGCCGGAGCGACGAGGCCGAGGCGGCTCCGCCCGCGCCGGACTTCGCCGACGCGGAGCACCGCGTCCAGACGGCCGCACGGCAGCAGCTCCGGCACCTCGCCGCGCTGACCCGGCTGGTCGCGCCGGGAACCCCCCTCCTGTTCGCCCTCCAGCCGTTCGCCACGCCGCGCACCCGTGACATCGACCCCGAGGAGCAGGCGCACTTCGACTTCGAGGAGCCGATCTTCGGCCGCAAGGAGAACAGCGTCTACGAGGAGTACTGGGACCTGTTCGCCGTCCTCGTCCGCGAGGGGTGCGCGGAGCTCGGTGTCCCCTTCGTCAACCTCAGCGCGGACCGGTTCACCGGCTACTGCTTCGGAGACCAGTTCCACCTCAACGACGAAGGCGGCCGGCAGGCCGCGCGGATGATCCACCAGGAGCTCCTCGAACTGCCGGCGCCCGACCGGGGCACGGCAGCCACCGCTTGATCCAGGAGTCAGGAGTCCCCATGTCGGCGTCCACGGCCGATCTGCATGTCGTCATCATCGGCGCCGGGACCGGCGGACTGTGTCTGGCGCACGGTCTCCGACGCGCCGGCATCAGCGTCGCGGTCTACGAGCGGGACCCCACCCGGGCCGACGGCCTGCACGGCTACCGCGTCGGGATCAACCCGGACGGCAGCCGCGCGCTCAAGGCGTCGCTTCCGCCCGAGCTGTACGAGACCTTCGTGGCGACCTGCGCACGGGCTCCCGAGTATGTGAACTTCCTGACCGAGAAGCGGGCCGAACTGCTGTCCCTGGACGGCTTCACCTCGGACGACCCCGACCCGGTCAACAGCGAGAAGTCGGTGTCGCGGATGACGCTGCGCCAGGTGCTGCTGACCGGGGTGGAGGACGTCGTCCACTTCGGCAAGGTCTTCGAGCGGTACGAGAACAACCCCGACGGGACCGTCACCGCGTGCTTCGAGGACGGCAGTTCGGCGTCCGGCACCGTGCTGGTGGCGGCGGACGGCAGCAACTCCCGGGTGCGCCGCCAGTACCTGCCGCAGGCGGTGCTGGAGGAGTGCGGACCGATCGGGATCACCGGGAAGGTCCCGCTCACCGAGGAGACCCGGGAGCTGCTGACACCGAAGATGAGCCGGGGCATCTCCATGGTGTACGCGCCCAAGGGACACTTCTGCATCTACCACGTCATGGAGTTCCCCTGGGACGCGGACGGTGCGCCCAAGCAGGGCATCGGCTCCACCGACGCGGAACTGCTCGGCCGCTGGCCCGGGCTGACCTTCGACAACTCCCGGGACTACGTGGACTGGGGTCTCGTCGTCCAGTCGAAGCGCCTTCCCGCCGACGTCCTCGAGCTGAAGGGGCCCGATCTGCACCGGCTCGTGGGCGAGCACACCACGACCTGGCATCCGGACCTGCGCCGGCTGTTCGCCCTGGCCGATCCCGACAGCTGCTTCACCATCAACATCCGCACCTCGGTGCCGATCCCGCAGTGGCGGACGACCCCGGTCACCCTGCTCGGCGACGCCATCCACACCATGACGCCGGGCCGGGGCGTCGGCGCCAACACCGCGCTGCGCGACGCCGCGCTGCTCTGCCGCGAGCTGACCGCCGCCCGGGACGGGGAGCTTCCGCTGCTCGAGGCGATCCGCGCCTACGAGACCCGGATGATCGCGTACGGGTTCGACGCCGTCGTCAAGTCCCGCCGGTCGGGCGGCAGCACCGGCCCGGACGCGCCGCTCGTCGGCCGCCCGCTGCTGGGCGCGCTGCGCGCCCTGATGCGCCTGGTCAACCACCTGCCGCCGGTGAAGCGGCGGATGGCCGAAGCCCAGCGCGCCTACCGGGGACACGATCGTGAGGACTGAGGAGGACGCACCGATGCCGCTGCACGAGGAACTGGCCGCGATCCAGGAGCCGGTGCTCAGGAAGGTCCTGGACCACCCCTTCTGGTCCGGTCTGCGGGACGGCTCGCTCCCGGGCGAGGCGCTCGCCAGATTCGTCCGGCAGGACACCGGGTTCCTGCTGCCCGCCTACGCGCGGGCGCTGGCCCGCTGCGCGGCGGCGGCCCCCGACGACGCCGACGCCCACCTGTTCGGGCAGTCGGTCGTCGGCACCCTGGAGGCCAAAGAAGGACTGCTCGACTCCTACGCCGCGCTGGCGGAGCAGCTCGCCCTGCCCGAGCTGGACGAACAGAGCCCCGTCCTTCCGGCCGCGCACGCCCACAGCTCCTTCTTCACGGCCGCGAGCGCCGGGTCGTTCCACGCCGGGGTGGGCGCGCTGCTGCCCATGGTCTGGTTCAACTCGGCGGTGTCCGACGACCTTCGGGACCGCGCCGTACCCGGCTCGCGCTACCTGCCGTGGATCAGCGCGTACCACCCGGGCGAGGGGTACCAGTACGCCGTGCGGGCCTTCCTCGCCATGGTCGACCGGGTCGGCGAGAGCAGCTCGCCCCGGCAGCGGGAGCTGCTCGTCGAACACTTCTCACTCGGCATCAGGCACGAGTGGGCGTTCGCCGAATGCTGCGCGGACCACCCCACATGACCGGTCCGCCACGGCGGACGACCACCGCAGCCCATGAGAAAGGGCCACTGATGAGCCTCCAGGAGCTCGACCTGATGGATCCCCGGGCATTCGGCAACGGGATCCCCCACGACTACTTCAAGCAGCTCAGGGCGTCCGGCCGGCTGCATCCGGGCACCGACACCGACGGCGAGAGGTTCTGGTACGTAGTCCGGCACCGGGACGTGTCCGAGGTCTCGCGCGACACGACCCGCTTCCTCTCCGGACCGACCACCATGACCTCGGTCCGCAAGGTGGACCCCAGCCCTCCGATCATCACGTTCCTGGACGGCCTGGACCACACCCGGATCCGCAAGCTGACCTTCAAGGCCTTCGCCCCGGCGCGGCTGGCCGCGCTGGAGGGACCGATCCGCCGCATCGTGGACACCATCCTCGCCGAGGTCGCCGAGCGCGGCGAGTTCGACCTGGCGGACGACGTCGCGCTCCGGCTCCCCTTCGAGGTGCTCCTGGAGCTGCTCGACATCCCCGACGGGGACCGGGCGATGCTGCTGGACTGGGCGAGCGCGACGGTGAACCTCGGCGACCCGGAGTACGACCGCAACATGTCCGGGGAGGGCGAGGACTGCTTCCAGAAGATCTACGAGTACCTCGTCGACTTCGCGGGTCACCGCGCCAAGCACCTGACCGACGACTGCTTCTCGGTGCTGCTGTCCGCCCGGCTCAAGGGCGGACGTCTCGACGTGCCCGACCGGCTCTCTCCGGAGGAGGTCGGACTGTTCGCCTCCACCCTGATCACCGCCGGGAGCGAGACCACCTACTGCTCCGTCACCGGGGGCGTGCTCGCCCTGCTCGACCACCCCGACCAGCTCGAACTGCTGCGCTCCGACCGGAGCCTGCTGCCGACCGCGACCAACGAGGTGCTGCGCTGGGTCACCCCGGTCACGCACTTCGCCAGGCGGGCGGCGGTCGACACCGAGATCGGCGGCCGGCCGATCCGCGCGGGCGAGCGCGTCGTCATGTGGTACTCGTCGGCGAACCGCGACGAAGAGGTGTTCGCTGACCCGGACCGGTTCGACGTCACCCGCTCGCCCAACCCGCACCTGACCTTCGGCGGCGGCGGTCCGCACATCTGCATCGGCAACGGCCTGGCCACCATGGAGCTCCGCCAGTTCCTCGACGGCGTTCTCGACCTGCTGCCCCGGCTCGAACTCACCGGTCCCCCGGTGCGTCCCGAGACCAACTTCATGAACAGCATCAAGCACCTGCCCGTGCGGTTCGGGCGTGGCTGAATGACCACCGCTTCCGAGGACGCGCCCTCGAGGACGCGCACCGCCCTGGTCACCGGGGCGAACCGGGGCATCGGCCGCGCCGTCGCCGAGGAGCTCCACCACCGCGGCCTGCGGGTGGTGGTGACGGCGCGCAAGGCCGAGGAGGCCCGTGCGGCCGCGGCCGGGATCGGGACCGACGTGCGCTGGTGCGCGCTGGACACCACCGACGCCGGCAGCGTCGCCCGCAGCCTGGCCGAGGTCGGCCGGGTCGACGTCCTGGTGTGCAACGCCGGGGTCCTGCTGGACGCCGGCTCCGACCCGCTCTCGGTGCCGCTCGGCCTGGTCGAGGAGACGCTGGCGGTGAACCTGCTGGGGACCTGGCGGGTGCTTCAGGCGTTCGTCCCGCCGATGGCGGTCCGGGGCTGGGGCCGGGTGGTGGTGGTGTCCAGCGGCACCACCGCCGAGTTCGGCGGGCGGCTGTTCGCCCGGACGCCCGGCTACTCGCTGTCCAAGAGCGCCCTGAACGGTCTCACGACGCTGGTGGCCGACCAGACCGAGGGCAGCGGCGTCCTGGTGAACGCCGTGAACCCGGGCCGGGTACGCACCCGGATGATGCCCACTCAGGAGCAGCTCCCCGAGCAGGCGGCCCGGTTCATCGCCGACGCGGCGACCCTTCCCGACGACGGGCCGACCGGGCAGTTCCTTACCGAGCAACGCAACCAGGGCTGAGGCCCGCACCGCAGATGGAGGAGACATCATGGAGTTCGACCTGTCCGGGAAGACAGCTGTGGTCACCGGCGCCGGCAGCGGGATCGGGCTGGCGACCGTGCGGGCGCTGGTGTCCGCGGGCGCGGAGGTGCTCGGCGGCAGCCGGACCGTCTCGCCGGAGCTGATCGACGCCACCCCGCACGTCCTGCAGGTCGACCTGCTGGACGAGGAGGGCCCCGGCGCGCTGCTGGAGCACGCGCTCGCGAAGTTCGGCGGCGTCGACATCCTGGTCAACAACGTCGGCGGCGGTGTGAAGCTGGCGACCGGCTTCCTCGACATCGAGGACGAGGTCTGGCGGCACGCCTTCGAGCTGAACGTGATGACCACGATCAGGACGACCAGAGCGGCGCTGCCCAGCCTGGTCGAGCGCAGGGGCGCCGTGGTCAACATCGGGTCGATGAACGCGATCCTGGCGGACCCGGCCCTCGGCCACTACTCGGCGGCCAAGGCCGCGCTCGCCAACATCGGCAAGTCCCTCTCGCTGGAGTTCAGCCCGAAGGGGGTCCGGGTCAACACCATCTCCCCCGGGCCGGTGCGGACCCGGGTGTGGACCAACCCGGACACCGCCCGGAAGCTGGGGATCAGCCCGGAGGAGTTCATCGAGATGGTTCCCAAGTTCGCCGGCCTCTCCACCGGCAAGATGATCGAGCCGGAGGAGATCGCCACCCTGGTCGTGCTGCTGACGTCCGGTGCGGTGCCGAGCGTGGTGGGCTCCGACTACGTCATCGACGCCGGGATGGACCGGCCCCACGTGCGCTGACCCGGCCGGTCCCACGATCGATCGTGGGACCGTGACGCAGAGGCCCCTGCCGCAGCGACTGCGGCAGGGGCCGATGCCTGTCCTCCGACCCGTTCAGGGGCGGGCGGAGGACATGACGACGGCCCCCGCCGGGGGACCGGGGCCGTCGTCGGTTCCTGTGGACCGCTCCCTCAGCCGGCCGTGGCCGTGAAGATCGCGACCGCTCCCCGTACTCTGACCTGAGATGACGGGAAGTACTTCGCCAGTTGGGCCTTGAGGCCCTCCAGGTCGTCCCCCTGGTTCTGGAAGTTGCCCCGTCGGTGCTGCTCCACCAGCATGTTCCGGGTCAGCCTGTTCATCGGCACGCCCTCCGCCAGCACCGAAGTGCCGAACAGCACCCCGCCGGGCCGGATGGTCTCCGCGACGTGCTTGAAGATGACGCCCTTGCCGTCCCAGCCGCCCGGAATGGTGTGGAAGACCAGGTTCATGCCAACCGAGTCGAAGTGGCCGGCCGGCAACGGCAGCGGCTCCATCAGATTCGCCTGGCAGATCTTGGGCCGGTAGCGGGACAACACCCTGGCGGACATGTCCAGGCACTCGCTGCTCAGGTCGAGCAGGGTGATGTCGGGATCGCCGACCGGAAACCGGCAGCGGTCCACGAAGTAGCCCGTGCCGGGGCCGACGTCCAGATGGCGGGCGCCCACGTTGTCGTCGTAGAGCCGCCGCATCTCCCCCGGCGGGCAACGCCAGACCACCGGGCAGAACACTCCGAGCACCCACTTGTCGTAGATCGACAGCTTGCCCCGGGTGTAGACCTCTTGCGCGTGGACGATCCTGGGATCGAGTGGTGCGGAGTCGACGGCTTCGCTCGACATCTGGCTCTCCAATTCCTGCTCGCGCAGAAGGGGTTCGGTCAGTTCCGACGGAAGCGGACCGTGCCGAGGACCGCGAAGAAGACCATGATCCCGGCGGTCCAGATCAGTGAACGGATGACGTAGTACTCGGCTCCGTGCCCGAGCAGTGCCTGTGCGTGGTCGCCGATGGTCAGCGCTCGGACCGCGTCGGCCATGATGGTGACCGGCTGGTTCGAAGCGAACGCCCGCAGCCAGCCCGGCATGCTCTGCACCGGGACGTACGCGCTGGACGCGAAGGTCACGATGAAGACGATCATCGACATTCCCTGCGCGGCCTTGACGTTGCCCGCGAGCAGTCCGAGCGTGATGAAGAGCCAGCTGAAGGCCAGCCCGAACAGCAGGCACATGCCGAAGGCCGCCAGGCCGCTGAGGACCGAGGCCTGAAGGCGGAAGCCCACGAGGAAGCCGACCCCGGTGGTGACCGCCAGCACGAAGGCCAGGATGCCGGTGTCGGCGAGGACCCGTCCGGTCAGCACGGATGCCGACGGGAAGGGCATCGACCGCAACCGGTCGATGAACCCGCCCTCCAGGTCCTCGGCCATCGCGATCGCGGTGCCCAGGGTCTGGAACAGCACTCCGGCGGTGATGAAGCCCGGGACCGAGAAGTCCACGTAGGGCATGCCCTGGCTGGTGCCGATCGCGCCACCGAAGATGTAGCGGAAGGTCAGCATGATCGCCGACATCTGCACCACACTCAGGACAACGAGGTCCGGCCTGCGCAGGAAGGTCTTCACGGCTCGCTTCGCGAGGAGCCAGGTGCCGGTCGGCAGGCTGATGTTCTTCTGCAGCACGGTGGGGTTGGCGACTGTGGCCGTCATTGTCATGTCCGTCTCTCCTGTATGTCCGCGTTACGCCGACTTGGCCTTGGCGCCGACCAGTTGGGCTTCCTCGGCGTTCTGGGTGTCCTTCGTCCGCTGGCCGGTCAGCGCAAGGAAGACCTCGTCGAGGCTGGGCTCGCGGACGCTGATGTCGGAGAGCTCCGCACCGGTACCCTCGATCGCCCGCAGCCCGGCGAACAGCCACTGGGCGGCGTCCTCGTCCCCGGCCGCCACGCTGACGCAGCGGGTCGCTTCGTCCACCTGCGGCTTCGGGCCGTCCTTGCTGGTCAGCACCGCGGCCACCTTGGCCACGTCGGAACGCTCGCGGACGTGCACCTCGAAGACCCGGCCGCCGACGCGCCGCTTGAGCTCGCTCGGTGTCCCGGAGGCGACCGCGCGCCCCTGGTCGATGATCACGACATGACTGGCCAGGCGGTCGGCCTCGTCCAGGTACTGCGTGGTCAGCAGGACGTCGGTGCCACGTTCGCGGAGCGACTCGATCATGTCCCAGAGGTCCAGCCGGCTGCGGGGGTCCAGGCCGGTCGTCGGCTCGTCGAGGAGCAGCAGGCGCGGCGCGCTGACCAGGCTCGCGCCCAGGTCGAGCTTGCGGCGCATGCCTCCGGAGTAGGTGCGCACCAGCCGGTCGCCGTCCTCGGTGAGGCCGAACTGCTCCAGGATCCTGGTCGCCTCCAGCCTGGCCTGACGGGCGCGCCGACCGAAGAGCCGGGCCACCATCTCCAGGTTCTCCCGGCCGGTCAGGGCCGGCTCCACCGCGGCGAACTGCCCGGCCAGGCCGATGGCCCGGCGCACCGCGTCGGGCTCGCGGCGCACGTCGTAGCCCGCGACCCGCAGCTCCCCCTCGTCCGGGCGCAGCAGCGTCGCCACCGAGCGGACGAAGGTCGTCTTCCCGGCGCCGTTGGGCCCCAGGACGGCTACCACCTGCCCCTGCTCGACCTCCAGGTCGAGCCCATCCAGAGCCATCGTCTTGCCGAAACGCTTGACCAGGCCCCTGGCTTCAATCGTCAGTGCCACCGTTCCTCCTCAGTTTCATATACCGCTCGGCCTCGTTGGAGATCGACAAGCGTCGCCCCATTAAGCGGGAGTGGACTCGAAGACTGCTCGTGCCCGAGTAGAGCGTTTCGCATGGTGACCTGGCTCACACAGCCAGCTCGACGTTGTAGTTGACCAGCCAGGAGTTGAACTGGAGCGCCATCTCGATGTGCATCCGGCTCGGCCAGTCATGTGCCGCACCGGGATTGGCGAGGGTGCGCTTGACGGCCTCAGGATTCAGGTAGGGGAGAATCGGTGACGATGTGTCGGCGATCAGGGCGGACAGCTCCTCGTGCAGCATCCGGGTGTACGCCGGATCCTGGGTGACCGGCCAGGGGCTCTTCTTGCGCTGCAGCACCGACGCCGGCAGCAGGTCCGCGACGGCGGCCCGCAGGATCGCCTTCTCCCTGCCGTCGAAGGTCTTGAAACTCCACGGGGTGTTGAAGAGGTACTCGACGAGCCGGTGATCGCAGTACGGAACCCGCAGTTCCAGGCCGTGGGCCATGGAGAGCCGGTCGCCCCGGTCGAGCAGCATCGGCATCCAGCGGGTCAGCGTGAGGTAGCTGATGGTGCGCATCCGGCTCTCCTCGGCGCTGTCCGAGGACAGGACCGGGGCCTCCGCCACGGCCTCGCGGTAGGAGTCGGCGTAGTAGCGGCCCATGTCCATGGTCTCCAGCAGCCCGATGTCGAACAGGCCCCGACCCTGCCCGTTGAGCGAGCTCGGCTGGAGCCCCTCGTTGACCACCCAGGGGAAGGCCTCGGCGTTGACGCACTCCGGGTTGAACATCCAGTTGTAGCCGCCGAAGATCTCGTCGGCGACCTCGCCGACCAGGGCGACGGTGGAGTGGGTCTTGATCTCCCGGGCGGTGAGGTAGTTCGAGGTGTCCATGTCGCCGAGGGTGGACGGGCCGTCCTGGGCCAGCATCACGGCCAGCCTGGTCTTCGGGTCCATCAGGTCCTCAGTGCTGAGCACGATGTTGACGTGGTCGGACGAGACGTGTTCGGCGACCTCGATCGCGAAGGGCTCGTCCGGGGAGAACCGGACGTCGTCCGCCTGGAAGTTCTTCGCGTAGCCGTCGAAGGTGGTCACGAAGGTCCGCATCCGCTTGCCCTCCAGCTTCCACCGCCACATGGACGCGATGGCGGTGATGGAGCTGGAGTCCAGGCCGCCGGAGAGCGCGGTGCACAGCGGGACGTCGGCCACCAGTTTCGCGCAGGACGATGTCCTCCAGCAGCGAGCGGACCGTGCCGATGGTCTCGCGGAGGTCGTCGGTGTGCGGGCGGGCCTCCAAGGTCCAGTAGCGGCGGTCCGTGACTCCGTCGCGGCCGATCGTCAGGGTGTGTCCGGGCAGCAGCGCCTGCATGTCGCGGAACACCGACGCCCCGGGCTTCTTGGCGACCGAGAACAGCTCCCGCAGGCCCTCGACGCCGACGACGGGACGGACCAGCGGGTTGGCCAGCAGCGCCTTGGGCTCGGAGCCGAACACCACGCCCTGCGGCTGCCGGTTGTAGAAGAGCGGCTTGACCCCGAAGCGGTCGCGCACCAGCAGCAGTTCCTCGCGCCGCACGTCCCAGACGGCGAACGCGAAGATGCCCTCGAGCCGCTGGGCGCAGTCGGCGCCCCACTCCAGGTAGGCGCGCGCCACCACCTCGGTGTCGCTGCGGGTGCGGAAGCTGTGCCCGCGCGCCTCCAACTCGGTCCGCAACTGCTTGAAGTTGTAGACCTCGCCGTTGTAGACGATCACGGCTGCCGCAGCGCCGTCCTGATCAACCGTCAGCGGCTGGATGCCGTCGGTCGGATCAATGATCGCGGTACGCGTGTGTCCCAGGGCGGCGCGCTCGCCGAGCCACACCCCCCGGTCGTCGACGCCCCTCTTGGCCAGCGCGTCGGTCATGGCCTGAAGTGCCGGCCCTTGCTGCGCCAGGTCCTGCGCGAAGTCCACCCAGCCGGCGATGCCGCACATCAGCGTCTCCCTCGGTCGGTTCCCAAAGTCCCGTGCAGCATGGGGACTGCCGTTCGAAGCAATCTGGACAATCGCTCGAGCCGTCCCCGACGGCCGCGGCGGCGGGAGGGGTTCGACTGCTCCCCTATCGGAGTTCGAGCGGGGCACGGGAATCTGCCCGGGAGCCGATCCCGGTGACGAGAGGTGGATGTCGATGACCCCGCAGGACAGCACACCCCAGGTCCAAGGCATGTCAGGCTGGTTCGACCGGGGACTGCCCCCGCAACAGCAGGTCCTGGGCTTCCTCTACGCCAAGTGGATCATCGGGGCGCTGAGGGCCGCCGTCGAGGTCAGGGTCCCCGACGCCCTCGCGGACGGCCCCCGGACCGTCGCTGAGATCAGCGCCGAGACCGGCACGACAGCCGACGCCCTCTACCGCGTCCTTCGCGCCGTGGCCGCCGCCGGGATACTCGACGAGCAGGCCGACGGCCGCTTCGCGCTGACCCCGGCCTCCGCCGGACTGGTCACCGACGCCCCCGCCGGCATCCGCGACATGTTCCTGTTCGCCTCGGACCCCATGCTCTGGCGGCCCTACGAGGACGTCGCCCACACCCTGCGCACCGGCGAGGCCGCCTTCGACCACGCCTTCGGCACGTCGTTCTACGAGTACACCAAGGCCAACCCGGCCAGCGGAGCCGTCTTCGACCGCGCCATGCGGCAGAACCACTACCCGGGCACCGACCGGGTCTTCGAGACCTACGACTTCGGCCGGTTCCCGCGGATCGCCGACGTCGGCGGCGGGCACGGCCAGTTCCTGGCCGAGGTCCTGCGCCGCTACCCCCAGGTCACCGGGGTGCTGGCCGACCAGGCCCACACCGTCGCCGACGCGAAGGACGTCTTCGAGAGGTCCGGCACCAGCGACCGGGTGACGATCGTGCCCACCGACTTCTTCACCGAGGTCCCCTCGGGCTGCGATGCCTACTTCGTCAAGCACACCCTGCACAACTGGGACAACGACGACGCCGGGTTGATCCTGCGCAGGATCAGGGAGGCCATCGGCGAACACGCCGACGCCCGGCTGCTGATCGTCGAGAACCTGCTGCGCGGCCCGGGCGAATGGGACATCGGCAAGCTGATCGACGTCGAGTCCCTGTCCGTGCTCGGCGGACGCGAGCGCAGCCTCGCCGAATGGAACGAGCTCGCCGGCGAAGCCGGCTTCGTCCTCGCCAACGACCCCGTCCCGGGCGACATCGCCCTGCTGGAATACCGGCCGGTGTAGCAGCACCGACCCGGTCCTGCCGCCGACTCGCAGAGAGGTAGGTGTGTTCATGCCCGTGCTCCTTCCCGATCCGATGAACCTCCCGGCCCGCCGCCGCTGCCCGCTCGATCCCCCCGACGAGTACGCCCAGCTCCGCGAGGAGCGGCCGGTGAGCCGGCTGCGGCTGCCCGGGGGGCGGATCGGCTGGCTGGTGACGCGTTACGACGACGTCCGCGCCACCCTCGCCGACCCCAGCTTCACGCCCCCGCTGATCCAGGTGACGCCCAACGCCGAGCTCCCGCTGCCCGAGGAGGAGCTCCAGGTGCCGCCGGGGATGTTCTCCGCCCTGGACCCGCCGGAGCAGGGCCGCTACCGCAGGCTGGTCAGCAGGCACTTCACCCGCAAGCGGATGCGGGAGCTCGCGCCGAGGATCGAGCAGATCGTCGACGAGCAGCTGACCGGAATGATCAACAGTGGCCCCACGGCCGACCTGGTCCAGTGGTTCTCCCAGCCGATCCCCACCCGGGTGATCACCGAGATGCTCGGCATCCCCGCCTCCGACCAGGCCGACTACCAGCGGTGGATCATCACCATCCTGACCCTGAACGCCACCCCCGAGCAGCTGCGCGAGGTCAGCACGGGCATGTACGGGAACCTGAGCGAGCTCGTCCGCGCCAAGCGCAAGGAGCCGGGCGACGACATCATCAGCGAACTGCTGCACGGTGAGAAGGCCCTGGAACTCGACGAGGTCCTCAACATCAGCATCCTGCTGCTGATCGCCGGGCTGGAGACCACCGCCAACATGCTCGGCCTCGGCGCCTTCGCGCTGCTCCAGAACCCCGAGCAGGCCTCGGCACTGCGCGCCGACCCCGACCGGATCGAGGTCGCCGTCGAGGAGCTGCTGCGGTACCTCACCATCGTGCAGTTCGGGCTCACCCGCACCGCCCGCCAGGACACCCAGATCGCGGGACAACGGATCCTGGCCGGGGAGACCGTCGTGGCCTCGCTGGCGGCGGCCAACCGCGACCCCGCGTTCTACTCGGACCCGGACCGGCTGGACGTGTTCCGCGAGGGCTCGCCGCACCTGGCCTTCGGCCACGGCGTGCACCAGTGCCTGGGCGCGCAGCTGGCCAGGGTGGAGATGAAGATCGCGTTCGAGGCGCTGCTGCGGCGGCTGCCGACGCTGCGCCTGGCGGTGCCGCCGGAGCAGGTGCCGACGACCGGTGAGGACAAGGTCTTCTACGGGGTGCACTCGCTCCCGGTGACCTGGTCCTGACCTGAGTCGGCCGCCCCTCGTTCGACGGACGGGAACGGAACGGAGAACGGGAGCGAGGATGTCCTCGCTCCCGTTCTCCGTTGTTCGACCGACCTACCTCGGACCTCGACGAGGCCGGGGGTCGGGGTCGGGATCGGGGTCGGGGTTTCAGCCGACCGAGGTGGGTTCGGGGAGCACCGGGGGCTGCCAGTCGCCGACCATGGCCACCCCCTCCTGCCCGGCGCGCGGCGGCGTGATCCTCAGCCGCAGGTCGCGCCGCAGCCGCTCCCAGCGCCGCTCGGTCAGCTTCGTCTCGCCCATCCGGCGCGAGGCCGCAGCGATGGCCTGCGACCGCGGCCGGCGCTGCTCGTCGTAGCGCGCGAGCGCCTCGGGCACGCCGTCGGCGACATCGGCCCCGCCCGCTCCGCCGACCCCGGACGACAGTTCCGCGCACAGCACGACGGCGTCCTCCAGGGCCTGGCAGGCGCCCTGCCCCAGGTCCGAGGTCATGGCATGGGCGGCGTCGCCGAGCAGCACCACCCGGCCTGAGACATAGCTGGGCAACGGCTGCGCCAACTCGAACACGTCGTGGCGCAGTACCGACGCGGGCGGGGTGGCGGCGATCAGCGCCGGGATCGGGTCGTGCCAGGAGCCGAACCGCCGGAGCACCTCCGCGTGCTCGTCCGGATAGCGCACGCCCTCAGGGGTGTTGGCGACGGCGAACCAGTAGCTGCGCCCGCCGGTCAGCGGCATCCGCCCGAATTCCAGCCCCCGGCCCCAGCTGCTGCCGCCCGGCTCGGTCCGACCGCCCTGGCCCTGGGCGATACCGCGCCAGACGCTGTGCCCGCTGTAGACCGGAGCGGGGGTCAGCGGCCAGCGGGCGCCCCTGATCCGGCTGAACGCCCCGTCGGCGGCGACCACGACGTCACCGTGGAGGGTCTGCTCCCCCAGGGCTGTGCGATACCTGACGATGGCCCCGCCCTCGGTATCGGTGACCGCGAGGACGTCCGCCCCGGTCCGGATCAGTTCGGCCGGGACCGCGTCGCGCAGCACCCCGTGGAGCTGCGGCCGGGTCAGCACGATGATGGACAGGCCCCGTTCACGGAGGAACTCCGGGTCGGCCGGCCGTTGCAGCCGCCGGCCCGACGCCGTCCGCAGGCCCTCGCCACCGGGCGGCATGACCGCTGACAGCGAGCGCACCCGGGCGCCCAGACCGAGCCGGTCGAGCGAGCGCTGGGCATTCGTCAGCAGGGAGATCCCTGCTCCGGACTCCCGGAGCCGGTCGGCGCGTTCCAGGACGGTGACCCGCCAACCGGCCCGGTGGAGCCCGGCGGCGGCGGCCAGGCCGCCGATGCCGCCGCCCACGACCACGGCCCTGCGCCCTCGTGCACTGCTCATGTTCGGCCTCCGCCGGGTCAGACGGTGGACACCTCGGCCGGGGTCTGCGCACCGTCGACGTCGATCTGGATCGACCACTTGGCGATCTTCAGCGACATGTTCACGGCCTCGTTGGCATAGACCGTCATCTCCGCCTGGTACCCGGCGATGGCCTCGGCCAGCGGTTGCTCCCCACGGCTCGCCCTGATCAGCGCGCTGGACAGCAGCGCCCCGTCCCGCAGCGCGGTGTTGGCCCCCACCCCGCCGGTCGGCGGCATGACGTGCACCGCGTCGCCGACCGGGACGACATTGCCCGGCTCCCAGGGCTCGACCGGTGCGGTGGCCCGCAGCGCGATCGGATGGGTCTCGTCGGGCTCGGCGTGGGCGAACACGCCCCGCAGGTCGGGGTGCCAGTCGACGGTGCGCTTCAGCACCAGGTCACGGAGCTCCGTGCCGCTCATGGCGAAGAACGTCTCGTCGGACAGCCCGAGGTCCCTCTGGTGGACGCTGAACACCGACATGTAGTAGTCGCCGCTCTCCTCGAACTCCAGGCCGGGCCAGAACCGGGCAGCGGCCTCCTCCGGGCGCTCGCGGAACACCATGGGCATCAGCCCCAGGTGGTTGCCGTCCGTGCCGATCACATAGACGAACCGGTCCTTGAGGATCTCCGGCAGCCCGGCGTCGATCGCCCTGGCCCGGGGCGTGCGGGCCAGGACCCCGCGCACGCCCAGGTCGAGCGTGCGGTCGGCCGGGCGGAGCTGCTGGCGCACCTGGGAGTTCGCGCCGTCGGCGGCGATCAGCAGGTCACCGGTGTCCGAACTGCCGTCGGCGAAGTACGCGGTGACCCGGCCGCCCTCCGCCTGTTCACAGTGGGTGAACCGCTTGCCGTAGCGGACCTGGTCGTCGAGCCCGGCGAGCAGGATCCGGCGCAGGGTGACCCGGTCGACAGCGTCCACCTTGTCCGGCGCGTCGCCGCGCGGGTCGCTGAACGAGGGCGCCCAGAGCGGTTCGAGCCGCTCGTCGTAGGCGGCCAGGCCCTCATCGTGCCGCAGGTTCGAGGTGACGGTGAGCAGGTCCTGCAACTCCTGGGGCAGGACCTGGCGAAGGGCCAGCTCCCCGTCCGGACTGATCCGCAGCCGGTAGCCCTGCATGCGCCCCCGGGCGGAGTCGTCCCGCTCGTAGACGACGACGTCCTCGACACCGCCCTGCCGCAGTCCCTGGGCGAGGGACAGCCCGCCGATACCGCCACCGACGATGATGATCCGCAGCGGCAGGTTCGGCCCGTGGGATGTGTCCATCAACTTCTCCTCACTGGGTGGGGCGTCACGGGAAGACGACGTCGGCGATGAGGTCGAGGTGATCGGGGTCGGCGGTGACCGACAGCAGGAACAGTTCGTCGCAGCCGCCGGCTGTGTAGCCGTCGACCACGGCGCGCAGCCGGTCCTTGTCGGTGACGGCCCCTGCCGCGAGGTGCTCCGCCATCTTCCCCATGTAGGAGTAGTAGCTGAGCATGTGCTCGGTTGCCCGCTCCTTGCCGTCGGGGCCCAGCGCCACGTAGCAGTTGGCCCCCATCCGCGGGGTTCCGTCCCGGCCCTCCTCGGCCCAGAGCTTCTTGAAGCCCGCGACCACGTCGGGGAACTTCTGCGGGGGCCCGCCGGGCGAGATCCAGCCGATGGCGCTCCTGGCGGCACGGCGCAGGCCGGCCGGCGAGTGGCCGCCGCCCCAGATCGGAATGTCGCCGTTGGTCGGGGTGGGGCCCACGCCGGGCACCGGGCCGCGTCCCGCCCAGACCTCGCGCATCTCCTCGATCATCGAGTCCAGACGCCGTCCGCGGGTGCTGAAGTCCGTGCCGGTCGCGGCGTAGTCGTCCTCGCGCATGCCCGCGGACACACCGAGGGTCAGCCGACCGCCGGAGAGCCGGTCCAGGCTGGCGAGCTGCTTGGCCAGCTCCACCGAGCTGGGCCGGGAGGCGGCCAGCAGGATCGCGGTCACCAGCTCGATCCGCTCGGTGACGGCGGCGGCGGCGGAGAGCGCGACAATGCTGTCGAAGTTGTCGTACACCACGCGGTCGGTGACCGTCAGACTGTGGAATCCGAGGCGGTCGGCCCGACGGGCGAATTCGATCAGCTGGCTGCCATCGGCTCCATGGACGCCGGTAGGCAAGCAGACTCCGATATCCATTGCGTTCCTCCTCGGGCTGGTGACCGGGCCCGGAACGGTCCGGTCGGCCGGCACGCCGACAGGCGCAGCCGCTGCGGTCATTGTTGGAGCGGCGACTGGACGCCCGGTGGAGCCGTACTCGCGACGGCCGCCCCAGGACGCTCCACCGGACGTCCAGTCGCGTTCGTCCGGACGCGGCGACTCTGCTGCGGATCGTCCCCACAGCCACGGAGGGCAGCCATGGAAACCGCTTCCGACATCGTCGAGGGAACCGTCAGGGGAATCCTCTCGGCCGAGATCCTGGTCGACTTCGCGGAGGACGAGTTCGGCCTGGACGACGGGCTCCAGGACATGTTCGGCATCGACTCGGTGGGGCTGATCGAGCTACGGATCCGGTGCGAGGACGTCTTCGGCCTGGAGATCGCGGAGGAGCACTTCAGCCCGGAGAACTTCGCGTCCCTGCGCAGCGTCGTCGCCCTCGTGCGCCGGCTGCTGCGCGGCGCCGGGGACCGGCGTGCCGCGTGAGGACGCCGTCCGCCCCGGGCCGTTCCCCGGGCCGCGTCCGGTGGCCTGGGTCACCGGGATGGCCTGGACAACCGCGCTGGGCACGGATCCTGACGCCGTCTGGGAGCGACTGCTCGCCGGGGGGAGCGGCATCCGCGGCGTCCCCTCCGCGTACCCGCTGCGCAGCCTGCTCGCCGCACCGGCCGCGGAGCCGCCGGCGGACGGCGGACCGCCGCGCGAACGGCAGCACCGGATCACCGTCGAAACCGCCGCCCGCGCACTGGCTGACGCGGGCCTCCCGGCCGACACCGCCGGGGTGCGGATGGTCCTGGGGACCAGCCTCGGTCCGCACTCCGACGAGCGGGCGGCGGACTTCGCGGACGGGCGACCCTGGCCTCCCTCCCTGCACGGATGGGCCGAGGACGCCGCGTCCGCGCTCGGCGTCAGCAGCCCGCCCTGGTCGCTGACGACGGCCTGCTCCTCGGGCGCGGACGCCGTCCTGATCGGCCTGGAGCTGATCGCCTCCGGCGAGGCGGAGATCTGCCTCTGCGGCGGTGCCGACGTACTGACCCCGGCCAAGCGCCTCGGCCACTCGACCCTGGGCACGATGACCAGCAGTGCCCTGCGGTCGTTCGACGAGGACCACGACGGCACGGTCCTCGGCGACGGTGCGGGCTTCCTGGTGCTGGAGTCCGCGCGCTCGGCCCGCGCGCGCCGTGCCCGCGTCCACGGGGCCGTCACCGGGGCGGCGTCCAGCAACGACGCCTCCGGGCTCACGGCCCCCGACCCGAGCGGGGCGGTGGCCGCCGCAGCGGTCCGCCGGGCCCTGGACGCGGCGGGCCGCCTTCCGGGCGACGTGCTGGTGGTCAACGCGCACGGCTCGGGGACGGTCCTCAACGACCGGGCGGAGGGCCTGGCCCTGACCCGTGCCCTCGGCCCGGCCACCGCGTCGCGGGGGCCGCTGGTCTTCGCCACCAAGGGGGCCTTCGGCCACACCCTCGGCGCGACCGGGGCGATCGAGGCGATCACGGTGCTGCTCGCGCTGCGCAGCGGTGCCGTCCCGGCCGTGACGGGACTGCGCAGGCCCGCGACCGACTGCGGGCGGCTACGCCTGGCCGTCGGCGCCCCCACCGGCATCGCGCACAACGCGGAGCCAGGCGCGGGCCTCAGCCTGACCCTGGGCTTCGGAGGCTTCAACACCTGTCTGGTGCTGGAGCGCAGCCGCGCGGCGGCGGAGGCCGAGGGCCTGCTGCTGGAGACCGCCCGCACGGCCGGCCGGCCTCCGGCGCGACCGGCCCCCCACCCGCCCCGTTCCGGGGCGGACCGGGTTGCCCGGGGCGTTCGGGTCGTTCGGGGCGTTCGGGTCGTCGGGGCGGGGACGGCGACCGGGGAGGAGGCGGCCCCCGGCCGGCGTCCGGTGCCCGTGGCCGGACGGGTGCAGTATGCGGACCCGGCGAGCTGGACCGTCGCCGCAGCCGTCGAACGCGCTCTCGCGGACTGCGGCCGGGAGCGTCCCGCGCCGGGCGACCTGGTCGGCATGCTGGCGGTGAGCTGCGACTCCACCGGGGAGACACTGCGGGCACAGGCGGAGCGGGCGGCCCGGGGACGGATCTCGCCGATCCGCTTCGCCGGGGGCAATCCCGCTGCCATGGCCGGGGTCCCCTGCCTCGTCTTCGGCTTCCACGGCCCGTCGCTGGTGTTCTCCATGCCGCCCGAGGACGGGGCCGCCCCGGCCCTGTGGCTGGCGTCCCGTTGGCTGCGGGCGGCCCAGGCGCCCTTCGTGGCGGTCGCCGTGCACGAGGCGGCCGGGGGCGGGCACCGCGCCCGGGCCCTCGTCCTGGGCCTCGTCCCCGACCGGAGCCCCGGTGGCGGGGTTCAGGCCGCCCACCCGGACGTCGTCCCCGCCGACCTGCTCGGCCCGCTCACTTGTGGAAGCCGCCCGCCACTGCCGGGACCAGCGTCAACGCCCCCGGGCGCTCGCCGGGGGTGAGCAGCGAACGCAACTGCCGCCGCAGCGAGTCCTCGGTGGCGGTGACCGTGTCGGGGTCGAGGTCCCTCATGAAGAGCTCCACGTGCACCTGCTCCCGGCCGTCCTGGCGGCGCACCCCCGGCACCGCCAGCAGCACCCCGTCGAGGGATTCGGCGGCACGGCGCACCGAGGCCAGCGACACCTTCTCGCCGTGGATCTCGGTGAAGTCCGACAGCCGTCCCTGGACGTGGACATAGCCGTCCGCGTCGACCCGGCCCAGGTCGCCGGTGGCAAGCACGGACGGCGCCACCAGGCCGCCGCGCCCGGTGGCGTCCTCTTCGCCGACCCGGCCCAGATGGACGGTGTCGGAGACGACTATCAGCTCCCGACGGCCGTCGCCCACCTCCCGCGTGCCGACGGACACCCCCTCCAGGGGCCGGCCGACCGACGCCAGCCGGTGCGCGGGCTCCCGGTGGGCGGCGAGCGTGGACACCCGGGGCCCCGCCTCCGTCAGCCCGTAGGTGACATACAGCTCCAGGCCGGGGTTGAGCTCCAGCAGCCGGCGGATCGCCTGCGGCTGGACGCTGTGCCCGCCGACCGTCAGCATCCGCGTCCCGGGCGGCAGTTCACCGCCGCTCCCGTCCAGCAGGGTCCTGAGCAGGAACGGTGTCAGCGAGGTGATGGTGGCCCGGTGCTCCACCGCGGCCGTGTGATGGCTCCGGGTGGTGTAGGGAGGGGCGGTGACCACCAGCCGGGAGCCGGTCACGAAGGCCGCCAGCACCTGGGCGACCAGCGCGAAGGAGTAGTAGACGGGCAGGCTCACCAGCAGGGTGTCGGCGGCGGTCTGACCGATGGAGGCCGCGTGGCGGCGGGCGTTCCGCAGCAGCGCGTCGATGTCGTGGAGGCAGCCGGTGGCGATGCCCGAGGTCCCCGAGGTGAGCAGGACGGCCTGGCCCGGACGGTGCAACCGCCGTCCGGGCCCGGTGAACAGGACGGCTTCCCCATCGTCCACCCGGAGCACGCGCCCGTGGACGTGCTCCTGCAGCGGGATCCGGGACCGCAGCAGCGCCGCCGCGCCGAGCCGGTCGGCGATCAGGCCCGCCCGGGAGACCGGGGTCGAGGGCGGCAGCAGCACCGGCACGTAGCCGGCGAGCACGGTGGCGAAGAACGTCCGCACCAACCGGACGCTGTTGGGAAGGGCGATCATGACGATGGAGCCCTGCTCCAGCCCCATGGCCAGCAGGGACTCCACCGTCTGCCGCAGCGGCGTGGTGTCGGCGGCGGTGGCGAACGGCGAGCTGTCGGTCACCCGGTCCAGGTAGCCGGCTGCGTCTTCGGCATCGAACGGAGCAGTGGCCATACCGCACTCCTGTTGATCGGGTTGCCTCGGCATGTACGGGACCGACTCTCGCCGCCCCTCCTCGTGACGCCCTCGCGCTCGGCTCGCGGAGGTGCCCGGACCCCGCGGAGACCGGACCTCAGCGCTTCCGGCAGGGACCCTGGGAGAGGCCGATATTGAGCGGCGCAACGACCGGGACGGGGGCCCCGTAGAAGTCGCGCTTCGGGCTGCCCGCGATCGCCGCACCCGCGCCCACAGCCGGTGAGCCACAGCTCAGCGCATAGCCGAGGGGACCGGAGCCGGCGTCGGTGAACAGGGGGTTCCCGGTCACCGCGTGCTGCTCGCCGGCCGGCACCGAGGCGATGTTCTCGTAGATGTTGTGGTCGAAGACGCCCACCGGGTCCTGGATCGTCGAGCCGCCGGGCTTTCCGTGGAAGACGTTGTTCGTGAACGCCACCGAGGTGTCGCCGAAGTTTCCGATGAGCGCGGTCGCGGTCGGCGCGTACACCACGTTGTCGTAGAAACTGACACCCGGTTCGGTCAGACCGCAGCCGTTGGAGATCACCGGGACGGTGATGGAGCCCCACGGGTCGTCGTGGTCGTTCTGGCTCAGGTTGTAGCGGACCGTCGCGCCCACGGTCTGCTCACCCGGGACGTCGCACAGCGCCAGGAAACCACCGCCGTTGTCGTGGCTGTAGTTGTACTGGTAGACCACGTCGGAATCGGCGCCGTCGATGTCGAAAGCCATGGCGGGCGGCGCGGTCGCACCGTGGGAGACATCGTTGTACTGCATCACGGGATGGTCGGAGTTCCAAGCCCAGATACCGGCGTGGTAGGCCGTTGCGCGCAATCCGAAACCGTCGACCACATTGTGCTCGACAAGCGGGTTGTCGCCGTTCTGGATGACGATTCCGTCGCCTCCCATGTCGGTCAGCCTGTTTCCGCTGACAAGCACGTGGGTAATCGGCACAAAAGAGTTCTCACCGCCCGGGAAGAGCGTGCGGAGCGACCACTGCGATTCGGTCGCTATTCCGTATCCGTCGGTTCCGGAGACGGTGCTCCCCAGCACCTTGATGCCGTCGAAACCGGTGGGCACGGTCGACCCCGCGGCCTTGAACACGATGCCGCCGCTGTCCTGCGCGTCCGGGCCGGTGCTGTCGACGCCGACCACGTCGTGGACGTCCACGTCGTCGATGACGAAGTGGCTGCCGGTGCCGAAGTCGTCCAGGAGCACGTAGATGCCGATGCGGGGGGTCCCGTCGGGCGCGGCCGGGTCGGAGACGTCGAGGCCGCGGATCTCCCACTGCTGGACGTTGTCCAGGAACACGGCCTCGGGCGCACCCGCGCCGTTGATGGCCGGACGCGCGCCCGCGCCGTAGGAGCTGACGACGATGGGGTGTCCGGCGCTTCCGGAGCCGTGCGGCGACAGGACGCCCACGCAGGTCGTGCCGCTGCGCAGCAGGATCGAGTCACCCGGACGGAAAGTGACCGCGTCGACCCTGGCCAGGGTTCGCCAGGCCGCCTGCGGCGACGTACCGGCCGCCGTGTCACGCCCCGAGGCGCAGTCGACGTAGTACCGGTGGCCGACGGCCGGCGGCGTGGCGGCTGCCGCCGGGCCGGACACGGTGAGGGCCACGCCGATGCCCATGGCCGCGACGAGCGCGCCCGTCCTGCCCACGGGTCTGCGGCCCGGCTCCTCGCGGCGCACTCGTCTCCAGAGCGAATTGATAACCATTGCTGCTGCTCCTACGGTCATGAGCGGTGACAGATTTGCTGTGCCGCAGATATTTCAGCAACGGGGTCGAGGATCACTCAAGGATGACGCGTGGTACTGTCGGCCGTTAAACGTCCCAGCGCTGGAGCAGCCAGGCCGATTCCGCGAAGTTCGACTCGTGGCGCGCACCGTGCCGAAATGCTTCGACAAGAGCCGATCGGTCGGCTCCTGAGCCCCGCGCGGCATAGTCGTCGACCATGCCGAGATACGCTTCGACATAGTCGTGGAAACCGCTCTCGGGACAGTAGCGGTCAATCCACTCCGCATAGCGGGACCCGGGTGCGCAGCGCTGTTTCAGGTCCAGCGAGAGCTTCTGGTGGAACCAGGTCATGGGCAGCAGTCCGCCGAGGCCGGCGGCGAACGAGGCGGTGGGGGCGGCGAGCATGAAGGAGGTGTGCGCATGGGTCGCCGGACTGACCCGCGCGGTCCGGGAAACGAGGTCCGGTTCGCCGAACTCCCTTGCCAGGTCCGACAGTTCGCCGTCCATCCGGGCAACGGCAGCGAGCGTGGCGCTCGCCGCGCCGCACAGCAGCGCGCTGTCCTGGTCACGGTCGGCGACGGCTCCGGTCCGAGCCAGCGCGCGGGCGTAGGCGGGCACCGCGAAACGCGCGTCCTGCTCGGCGAAGTGCCACAGCCGGTCCTGCGGGAGGGTGCCGTCGCACAGGCCCTCCCAGAAGGGGTGCGCTGCGATGTCGGCCACCAGGGGCCCGGCGATCGCCCAGAGTTCCTCGCGCATCAGCTCACCGTCCACCTGCGACATGGAGGACCTGGCCGTTGATGTTGCCGTTGGCCGCGGATCCCAGGAACACCACCGCCCGCGCGATCTCGTGCGCGGTGCTGAGGCGACCGCTGGGGGTCTCCCGCACCGCCTTGTCGAGAAGCACCGGGTCCACCTCGTCCAGATTGTCGGTGGCCGTGGTGCCGCCGGGCGCGACCACGTTCGCGAGCACCCCGTCACCGGTCCACATCAGCCCCCGGACGAACCCGTGCAGTGAGGCCTTGGCCGCGCTGTAGAGCTCCGAACCGGGGTTGCCGTGAGTCGCGGTGATCGAGGACAGCAGCACGATCCGTCCCCAGCCGCGCTCACGCATCCCGCCCAGGGCCTGACGCACCGTCCAGAAGTGGCCCTCGACGTTCTCCCGGTACAGGCCGAGCCAGTGGTCCATGGGAAGGCCCTGGTAGGGGGGAAGGTCCTGGGGGTTGACCCACACCCACGTCTGGGCGTTGGCCACCACCACGTCCACACCGCCCCAGCGCTCCTCGACGGCCTTGACCGCTTCCGCGATCGACACCGGATCGGCCAGGTCCAGCGGGAGGCAGCAGGCCCGGTCCGCGCCGCCGAGTTCCTCGACCAGTTCCTTGGCTGCGGCCTCGGAGCTGTGGTACGTGATCGCGACCCGTGCGCCCTCCTCGGAGAAGACCCGCGCCACCTCGCGGCCGATCCCCCGGGTGGCTCCGGTGACCAGTACCCGCCTGTCGTTCAGTCCGAGATCCATCGTCCGTCTCCTGTGCCGACGCCGCGCGGCCTCACCGGCCGTCCGCCGCCACGCTCGACCACCCGACTCGCGGGCAACTCAAGCAGGAGACGAACCGGCCGGGCGAGGCACTGCCGGACGGAGCACCACCGGACGGAGCACTGCCGGACGGAGCACTGCCGGCAGGGATTCCGGGGGCCGGGGGGTATCCCCAGGATCCCGCAGGCCCCCTGCCCAGCGACACCGGCGGCACAGGGGGGTCACCCCCCGCACCTGCCCGGCGCCGGACTCCGGCAGTTCCGCGCTTCGCTCCGAACCGAGACTGCGCCGCCCCACTCTCTTCCGGGTCGAGCTCGGGTCGGGACCCGCTCAGTCACCGGGCTTTGCGGGGGCCGGCGTCGCGGGTGGGGTCGTCGATCGTGGGGTAGCGGTGCTCCTTCCGGGCCTGGAGCAGGTCCTGGAGGTACTCGCGGGACAGCATCGCCGACACGATGGCGACGCCGCCCCGGTGGATCCGGACCTCCCCGTCGGTCATCGAGCCGCTGAGCTTGACCCTGTGGGCGCTCCCCTCCGAGCCGCCCGCACCGTCCTTGATCCTGCCCTTGCCCGTGAACCGCAGGTCCCAGTGTTCGAGGACGGCGTCCTCGGCCACCAGCAGTTTGATCGTCGTGTGGTAGGCGTCCAGGTCCACCTCGACGTGGTCCGGCACGTCCGGCGAACGAAGGTCGAGGACCACCACGCTGTTCCGGGCCCGGACCTCGAAGCGGTGGGCGCGGGTCCAGTTGCCCAGCCGCTTGGTGATGTCGTGGTCGATGTGGATGCGCTGGACGCCGGAGGCCTGCGAGCTGTCCTTGTTCATGTCCGTGGTCATGGTGATGGTCCTTCCAGAGAGGTGCAGCGGCCTTGCCTGACAGGATTAATAGTTGCATTGAAACTAGTTCCATGTCAACTGATTCGAAAGGTAGTAGTCTCTTTGTCATGAGTACCACTCCACGCCGCTCCCCCATCGCCCTCACGATCCTGTCGCTGCTCCACTACCAGCCGCTTCACCCCTACGGTGTCCAGCGGCTGATCAAGCAGTGGGGCAAGGACCAGGTGGTCAACGTCAGCCAGCGGGCCGGCCTCTACCGGACCATCGACCGCCTGCTCAGCGACGGCCTCATCGCGGTCCGCGAGACCGAACGCGACCAGCAGTACCCCGAACGCACGGTGTACGAGATCACCGACGCCGGGCGTGCCACCACCCGCGAATGGCTGCTGGACATGCTCGCCACGCCCAAGCAGGAGTTCCCGGAGTTCCCCGCCGCCCTGTCGTTCATCCTCATGCTCACGCCCGAGGAGAGCCTGGACGTCCTCTCCCAGCGCGCCAGGATCCTCCAGCAGCGTCTGGCCGGAATCGAGGCCACGATCGCCGTCGAGACCAAGCACAAGCTCCCGCGCGTCACCATGCTGGAGACGGACTACCAGCGGGCCATAGCCGTCGCCCAACTGGCCTGGACCGATGCCGTGGTGGACGACCTGCGCAGCGGGAAGCTCAGCTGGACCTGGGAGGGCCTCACCGAGTTCGCCGCCGACGCGGACACCGGCGACGACAAGGGCACCGACCCGGGAACGGACCCCGCCCACCCCGAGGCCTGAGGCAGGCGTCGAACCCCGCCAGCCGTCCCGGTTCCGGGGTCGAGCCGTTCTGTAGGTGTCCACCACTTCCCGGCCGCACGCTGTGAGCCGTACAGCGCTCGGCGCTGCGAGAAGGAGACCTCAGTGGCGGTGCCGGCGCACACTCCGAGCGGCCCCGGGGCCGGCGAACCCGCAGCGGTCGTTCCCCCGCTGGACCGGCTGCGCGCGCTGGCGGCGCAGGACCGGCTCACCGCCGAGTACCCCGCCGTCGCCGGGCTGCTGACGGAAATCGTCTCGACCGGCGGTGACCGGGTCGCCGCCGACCTCGTCCGGGCGGGACAACTGCTCTCCCGGCTGGACCCGGAACAGGTGGCGTCCGCGCACCCCGGAACGCCGACGGTCAGCGTCGCGGTGACCGGACACTCCACGGTCGGGGCCGTCGCCGCCCCGCTCACTGCGGAACTCGCCCGTCACGGCCTCCTGTTGGACCTCACCCTCGGCGACTTCGACAGCTATCTGCGCGAACTCCAGGACACCGGAAGCCGGTTGTACGCCCCCGGTCTCGATCTCGCCCTGGTGGTCCTCGACGCCCAGGCCGTCTTCGACGAACTCCCCGTGGTCTGGCGGGTCGAGGACCTGGCGCAGGCCGCCATGCGGAAACTCGCCGAGCTCTCCGTGCTCGCCCGCCGCCACCTGGAGCACGGCACCGCCGCTCTCGTCCTCAACACCCTGCCGCTGCAGCGGATCCACACCCACCAGCTGGTGGACCTGCGTTCCCGGGCCGCACTGGGCGTGGCCTGGCGGGAGTTCAACGCGGGACTGCTGCGGCTCTCGGCAGCGCACGAGCGGGTGTTCGTGGTCGACCTGGACCCGCTGGTGGCCCTCGGCGGCCCGGTCAACGACCCCCGGATGGCCGCGTACGCCAAGGCCAACCTGGGCGGGGAACTCCTCGGGCGCTACGCCCGCGAGATCGGCCACCTGGCCCGGAGCCTTCGCGGCGGGGCCAGGAAGGTGCTGGTGGTGGATCTGGACAACACCCTCTGGGACGGCGTCCTCGGTGACGACGGCGCGGACGGCGTCGCGGCGGCCACCACCTACCGGGGCGAGGCTTTCGGTGCTTTCCAGAGGGTCGTCAAGCAGATCGGATCGCAGGGCGTGCTGCTCGCGGTCAGCAGCAAGAACGACCAGGACGGCGTGGCCGAGGTGCTGCGCAGCCACCCCGACATGGTCCTGCGCGACGCCGACTTCGTCCGGGTGAACGCCAACTGGGAGCCCAAGGACGCCAACCTCCGCGACATCGCCGGCCGGCTCAACCTCAGCACGGACAGCCTGGTCTTCGCCGACGACTCGGCTTTCGAGGCCGGGCTGGTGGCGTCCCGGATGCCCGAGGTGGCGGTGGTCCGCCTCAACGAGGAACCGGCCCTGCACATCGAGCGGCTGCTCGCCGACGGATGGTTCGACGTCCGGGAGCTGACGGCGCACGACCGCGAACGGCCGGCGCTCTACCGGGCCGAGTCGGACCGGCGGGAGCTGCGGGAGAGCAGCGGCTCCGCGGAGGAGTACCTGCGGCACCTGGGCGTTCGCGTCACGGTCACCCCGGTCGACCCGGGCGAGTTCGCCCGGGTCGCGCAACTTACCCTGAGAACAAACCAGTTCAACCTGACCACGTTGCGGCTGCAACCCGCGGAGGTACGGGCGCGGAGGGAGGCGCGCGGCGGTTTGGCGCTCTCGGTCCGCTCGGCCGACCGCTTCGGCGACAACGGCGTCGTCGGGGCGCTCTTCGCCCATCTCACGCCCGGGAACGGGCACGCCGGAGGCGACTCGCTCTCCATCGACAATCTGCTGCTGAGCTGCCGGGTGTTCGCGCGCGGCATCGAGCAGGCAGTCGTCGCAGCGGTGCTGGGACACGCCAGGGCGCGGGGCCTGGCGTCGGTCACCGCCTCCTACCGCCCGAGCAGCAAGAACCGTCGGACGCGGGACTTCTGGCCGACCCTCGGCTTCGAGCAGACCGCAGCGAGCGGGGAGGAACTGCTCTTCGTCCACTCCCTGGTCGAGCTGCCGGAGGTGCCCGGGCACCTCCGGCTGGAGGCCGACCTCGGATGCCCCGGGGACCCCGCACCACGGCCGTAGCCGGTTGTCGCAGGTCCGACACCAGGTCGGAGCCGCCCGGCGGCGGCCACGGAGGGATACTGCCTTGGCGGGACCTCGGCGCATTGAGAGACTGCACTGTCGTAGGTCGACACCAGGTCTGCGCGGGTAGCCGCACCATCCGGTAGGCACCGGTATCAACAGGGAGAGTGGTCCAGTCGTGAAATACCCCCTGACCTGCGAAAATGCTGGTCATGGCGCTTGGGAGGCCGTGTCCCACGGCTGCGCGTCCGCGCTCCTCCACACCGTCAAAGTACTCAACACGCAGCAGGAGGCCGGTCGCTGATGTCTTCTCCTTCCGAAATCGTCGAGCGCGCGCTGGCGCTGTCCAGGACCGACGGCTGCGTGGTGATCGCCGACGAGGAGTCCAACGCCAATCTGCGCTGGGCCGGGAACGCGCTGACCACCAACGGGGTGACCCGGGGCCGGACGCTCACCGTGATCGCCACGGTGGACGGCCGCGAGGGCACCTCCTCCGGCGTGGTCTCCCGCGAGGCGGTGACCTCCGACGAGCTGGAGTCGCTGGTCCGGGCCGCCGAGGCGGCGGCCCGCGAGGCAGGGCCTGCCGAGGACGCGCAGCCGCTGGTCCAGCCCTACGGCCCGGCCTCGTCCGACTTCACCGCGGAGCCGGCCGAGACCTCGATCGAGGTGTTCGGGGCGTTCGCCCCGGCCCTCGGCGAGTCCTTCGCCCGGGCCCGCAAGAGCGGACGGCTGCTGTACGGCTTCGCCAACCACTCGGTGACCAGCAGCTACCTCGGCAGCTCGACCGGGCTGCGGCTGCGGCACGACCAGCCGACCGGCACGGTCGAGCTCAACGCCAAGACCGCCGACCTGGCCGCCTCGGCCTGGGCGGGCGCCGCGACCAGGGACTTCCTGGACGTCGACCCGGCCACCCTGGAGGAGCAGCTGTCGCAGCGGCTCGGCTGGGCCGAGCGGCAGATCGACCTGCCGGCCGGGCGCTATGAGGCGCTGCTGCCGCCGTCGGCGCTGGCCGACCTGATGATCTATCTGACCTGGTCGGCGGGCGGCCGGGACGCGGTCGAGGGCAAGACGGTCTTCGCCAAGGCCGGCGGCCGGACCAGGCTCGGCGAGCGGCTGTCGCCGCTGCCGCTGACGCTGCGCAGCGACCCCGCGTACCCGGGCCTTGAGGCAGCCCCCTTCGTGCTCACGCACTCCTCCGGCGGGGATTCCTCCACCTTCGACAACGGGCTGCCGCTGGAGCCGACCGACTGGATCAGGGACGGCGAGCTGGCGAACCTGCTGACCACCCGGCACTCGGCCGGGCTGACCGGGCTGCCGGTGCGGCCAGGACAGGACAACCTGGTGCTGGAGCACCGCGCCCCGGACGGCGCGGCCGGGGCCACGCTGGAGGAGATGGTGGCGCGGACCGAGCGCGGGCTGCTGCTGACCTGCCTCTGGTACATCCGCGAGGTCGACCCGGCGACGCTGCTGCTCACCGGGCTGACCAGGGACGGCGTCTACCTGGTGGAGAACGGCGAGGTCACCGGGGCGGTCAACAACTTCCGCTTCAATGAGTCACCGGTCGACCTGCTGGGCCGGATCACCGAGGCCGGACGGACCGAGCGCTGCCTGCCGCGCGAGTGGAGCGACTACTTCACCCGGGCGGCGATGCCCCCGGTGCGGGTGCCGGACTTCCACATGAGCTCGGTCAGCCAGGCGTCCTGACGGGACCCCCGGGGCCGGTGGGCCGGGCCGGGGCGCCTGCGGGGAGAAATCCTCGGAAAGCAGGTGCCCCGGCGGTCCCGGGCGGACCCACCCGGCGTACGGTGACGCTATGGGGAAGTCAAAGGACAAGGCCGGCGGGGTCGTCCGGATCACGGGTGCCCGCTCCAGCCTGAGCGAGGACGTACGCGGCCGCCAGCGCCGCTACATGATCGCGATGGCGGTGCGGACGCTGTGCGTGATCCTGACCGTGGTGCTCTGGAAGGAGTCCCGGATACTCGCGATCATCGCGCTGGTCGGCGGGATGCTCATTCCCTATGTCGCCGTGGTGATCGCCAACGGCGGCCGGGCCAACTCGCCGAAGATGCCGGAGACCTTCATCGGGCACCAGCCGCAGCCGATGATCGAGCCCGGTGAGAAGGCCGTGACGGCGCCTCCGCAGGTCTGACGCCCAGCCGGCTGCCAGCAGGTTCCCAGCCGCGTCAGGATTCCCGGGAACGGCTTCTGCCGCCTCTTTCCGCATGCCATACTTCCAGCGTTCCGCAACCCCCGTCGGAACGATGGACCGATGCCGGGCAGCTCCCCCCGTGGCCGCCCGGCATCACCATGTCCAGTCCGCGAAGGGGACCACGTCCTTGAGGAATCCCCGCAGGTCGAGAAACTGCGAGAGGTGTTCCCTGTGCTCCTCGCAGGCGATCCAGGTCTTGCGGCGCTCGGGGGTGTGCAGCTTGGGGTTGTTCCAGACCAGCACCCAGACCGCGGGCTGACGGCAGCCCTTCGCCGAGCAGCGCGGGATCTCCGGCCCGGTGTCCGGGGCGGTGTCGGGTCCGGTCTCTGGAGTGGTCATGTCTGGAGTATCGCCGGTCAGCCGCCGATGGCGGACATGGGGCGGTCGGGCTGGGCGAACTCCGGGTCGTCGATGCCGCCGCCGGCCTTCTTGCCCCACATCGCCGCCTGCCACAGCGCGGCGACCGCCGCGTCGTCGGAGCCGTCGCGCAGGGCCCCGCGCAGATCGGTCTCCTCGGTGGAGAAGAGGCAGTTGCGGATCTGGCCGTCGGCGGTGAGCCGGGTCCGGTCGCAGGCGCGGCAGAACGGCCTGGTGACGCTGGCGATGACACCGACCCCGGCCGGGCGCCCGTCCGCCGCCGTCCGGCCCTGGACCAGCCAGCGTTCGGCCGGGGCGGCGCCGCGGCGCTCGTCCGGCTCCGGCAGCAGGGTGAAGCGCTCGCCGAGGCGGGCCAGGATCTCCTCGGCGGTGACCATGTCGGTGCGGTCCCAGCCGTGCTGGGCGTCCAGCGGCATCTGCTCGATGAAGCGCAGCTCGTAGCCGTGGTCCAGGCACCAGTCGAGCAGGTCGGCGGCCTCGTGGTCGTTGACCCCGCGCATCAGCACGGTGTTGATCTTCACCGGGCGCAGCCCGGCGGCGTCGGCGGCGGCCAGGCCGTCCAGGACGTCCTTGATCCGGTCGCGGCGGGTGAGGGTGTGGAAGGTCTGCGGGTCGAGGGTGTCCAGCGAGACATTGACCCGGTCCAGGCCGGCCGCGTGCAGAGCGGCCGCGGTCCTGGCCAGGCCGATGCCGTTGCTGGTCAGCGACAGCTCGGGACGCGGCTCCAGGGCCGCGCAGGCCTCGACGATGCCGACCAGGCCGGGCCGGAGCAGCGGTTCGCCGCCGGTGAAGCGCACCTCGCGCACGCCCAGGTCGGTGACCGCGATCCGGACCAGCCGGATGATCTCCTGGTCGGTGAGCAGTTCGGGCTTGGGCAGCCAGGACAGACCCTGCTCCGGCATGCAGTAGGTGCAGCGCAGATTGCAGCGGTCGGTCAGCGACACGCGCAGATCGACTGCACGGCGTCCGAATGTGTCCATCAGCACGGCGTTCACCTCCCCAGGCTTCCCCCTCAGGGTAGTCGGAGCCGCCGACGATCACCGTCGAAGCGGTCCCGGCGCCGCCCGCTACCGGGACCGGGGGTCGGTCGTTGTGCTGGGTGAACCCCTTCGAATGCGCACCGTCCCTGCCGGGACAGCTGCGGAGGTCCGCTGTGCCCACGCACCACCCGCGCCGGAACACCGGCTCCGGTTCCGAGCCCGGCCGGCAGCCCTTCGGGTCGGTCCGGCTGGAGCGGCCGATCGACGCCGTTCCGCCGCCGGCCACGGTGCGGCACCCGCCGACGGTGCCGCTGGGGCCGTCCGTGCCGATACCCGTGCTGAGCTTCGAGTCGCTGCGGCGGCTGCCATAAGCTGCGGCGTTTGCCATAAGCGGGGTTCGCCGTCCAGGTGGCGGATCTCACCGGTTTCGCGCGGGGGCGGCGCGGGAGCGCTGTGCCAGGCTGGAATCTGTGACCAAGACCGCTCTTGACCCCCGTGACCCGCTCGGCTTCGACGATCTGCTGGACGCGGAGGAGCTGGCCGTCCGCGACACCGTCCGGGCCTGGGCCAACGACCGGGTGATGCCGTACATCGCCGACTGGTACGAGCGCGGCGAACTGCCCGAGGTGCGGGAGCTGGCCCGGGAGCTGGGCTCGATCGGGGCGCTGGGGATGCACCTGGAGGGCTACGGCTGCGCCGGGGCCTCCGCGGTGCAGTACGGGCTGGCCTGCGTGGAGCTGGAGGCGGCCGACTCGGGGCTGCGCTCGCTGGTCTCGGTGCAGGGCTCGCTGGCGATGTACGCGATCCACCGCTGGGGCACCGAGGAGCAGAAGCAGCAGTGGCTGCCGGGCATGGCGGCCGGGGAGATCATCGGCTGCTTCGGGCTGACCGAGCCGGACCACGGCTCCGACCCGGCGTCGATGCGCACCAGCGCCAAGCGCGAGGGCTCGGACTGGGTGCTGAACGGCCGCAAGATGTGGATCACCAATGGCTCGGTGGCCGGGGTCGCCGTGGTCTGGGCGCAGACCGACGAGGGCATCCGCGGCTTCGTGGTCCCGACCGACTCCCCCGGCTTCTCGGCGCCGGAGATCAAGCACAAGGCCTCGCTGCGCGCCTCGATCACCAGCGAGCTGGTGCTGGAGGACGTGCGGCTGCCCGCCGACGCGGTGCTCCCCGAGGTCCGCGGCCTCAAGGGCCCGCTGAGCTGCCTGAACCAGGCCCGCTACGGCATCGTCTGGGGGTCGCTGGGGGCGGCCCGCAGCTGCCTGGAGGCCGCCCGCGAGTACAGCATCAGCCGCGAGCAGTTCGGCCGCCCGATCGGCGGCTTCCAGCTCACCCAGGCCAAGCTCGCGGACATGTCGCTGGAGCTCAACAAGGGCCTGCTGCTGGCCCTGCACCTGGGCCGGCGGATGGACGCCGGGACGCTGCGCCCCGAGCAGGTGAGCTACGGCAAGCTCAACAACGTCCGCGAGGCCATCGAGATCGCCCGCACCTCGCGGACGATCCTGGGCGCCAACGGCATCAGCTTCGAGTACCCGGTGATGCGGCACGCCGCCAACCTGGAGTCGGTGCTCACCTACGAGGGCACGGTGGAGATGCACCAGCTGGTGATCGGGCAGCTGCTGACCGGCCAGGCCGCCTTCCGCTAGAAGGTGATCTTCACCTTGAGCGCCGTCCGCTCGTCCATCGCCCGGTAGCCGCCGGGGACCCCGTCCAGGTCGACCGAGGCGTCGAAGACCGGGGAGGGGTCGATCTTCCCGGACAGGACGTCGGCCAGCAGCTCCGGGATGTAGGCGCGGGCCGGGGCGACGCCGCCGCGCAGCGAGACATTGCGGTCGAACATCTGGCCGATGTCCACGCCCGCGCTGCCGCCGTGCGGTACGCCGACATAGCCCACCGCGCCGCCGTCGCGGGTGATGGAGAGGGCGGTGCGCATCGACTCCTCGGTGCCCACCGCCTCCAGCACCGCGTGCGCGCCCACGCCGCCGGTCAGCTCGCGGACGGCCGCCACGGCCTCCTCGCCGCGGGCCGCGACCACGTCGGTGGCGCCGAACTTCTGCGCGATGGCGGTCCTGGCCTCGTGCCGGCCCAGGGCGATGATCCGGCCCGCGCCCAGCCGGTGCGCGGCCAGCACCCCGCACAGGCCGACCGCGCCGTCGCCGACCACGGCGACCGTCGAGCCGGGGCGCACCCCGGCCGCGAGGGCGGCGTGGTGGCCGGTCGCCATCACGTCCGAGAGCGCCAGCAGCCCGGTCAGCAGGTGCTGGTCGGCGGCGGCCTCCTTGGGGAGCTGGACCAGGGTGCCGTCGGCGAAGGGGACCCGGACCGCCTCGCCCTGGCCGCCGTCCGAGCCGGGGCTGCCCCAGAAGCCGCCGTGCGGACAGGAGGTCTGCAGGCCCTCCCGGCAGAACTCGCACACGCCGTCCGACCAGACGAACGGCGCGACCACCAGGTCGCCCGGCCGGAAGCCGGTGACCTCGGCGCCGACCGCCTCGACCACGCCCAGGAACTCGTGCCCGATCCGCTGCCCCGGCTCGCGCTTGGCGACGCCCCGGTAGGCCCACAGGTCGCTGCCGCAGATGCAGGCCAGCACGGTGCGGACGACCGCGTCCGTGGGGTTGCGGATCGCCGCGTCCGGGACCTCCTCGATCCGGATGTCGTTGGGGCCCTGAATGACGGTGGCGCGCATGGAGTCTCTTCTCGGGTGGCGAATGTGCGGGCGAACGGGAACACAGGGGGATCAATCCCGCGCTCCACGATATTCCCGCTGGTGGGCACGGGCTGTCGGAGGCGGCCCGTATTCTGGACGACCATGGAAGCGATCCGGCTGCATGCCGTCCTCGATGAGCCCGCCGGGTACCCCTATCCCGAGGGCGGCTGGGCGGTCGTGGACGTCGAGACCACCGGGCTCGGCCGGACCGACCGGATCGTCTCGGTCGGCGTCTACCGGCTCGACCCGCGCGGCGAGGTGCAGGACCACTGGTACACCCCGGTCAACCCGGGCCGCGATCCCGGGCCGGTCTGGATCCACGGGCTGACCAGCGAGCACCTGGCCGGCGCACCCGCCTTCCCGGAGATCGCCGAGACCCTGTCCGAGCAGTTGGCGGGCCGGGTACTGGTGGCCCACAACGCCCTGTTCGACTGGTCGATGATCTCCCGCGAGTACGCCCGGATGGGTGGCCGCGCCCCGGTCGAGCAGCGGCTCTGCACCATCGTGCTGGCCCGGGACCTGCGGCTGCCGCTGGCCAACCACCGGCTCGGCACCCTGGCCGGGCACTTCGGGGTGGTCCCGCGCCAGGCGCACCACGCCCTGGACGACGCCCGGGTGCTGGCCGAGGTGTTCCGGCCCAGCCTGCGCCTGGCGGCCGAGGCGGACCTGCGGCTGCCGCTGCACACCTGCGTCCCGCTGGCCGACCTCGGGGACGAGGAGCAGGGCGGCGGCTCCGGCGGCGGCATCCCGGGACCGCGCGGCGGCTGGAGCCCCTACCGCCCGGCCCGGCGGCGGCCGGCCTGCCCGTACCCCAACCCCGGCCGCTGGCAGCAGGACCAGCCGCTGGTGCGCGGGATGCGGATCGCGATCAGCGGCGACACCGCGACCGACCGCGAGGTGCTGGAGGACCGGGTGGCCGAGGCCGGGCTGCATGTGGCGACCTCGGTGAGCAGCAGGACCAGCCTGCTGGTCACCAATGAGCAGGGCGGCTGGACCACCAAGGCCAGGCGGGCCCGCGAGGTGGGCACCCCGGTGCTGGACGAGGCCGCGTTCCTGCACCTGCTCCGATCGGTGGCGGAGCAGCCGGCGGCACCGGACCCGGCGTAGGGCGGCAAAAGCGGCGGAGGTAACGTCAAAGCGTGCGCACCATCCTGCTGACCCGGCGCTGGGTGATCCTGACTCTGGTCTTCTTCGTGCTGATCCCGGTCATGTACTGGCTGGGAACCTGGCAGTTCCACCGCTACCAGCAGACCAACCAGAGCAACCAGGTGATCTCGGCCAACCTCACCGCCAAGGCCGTCCCGATGGAGTCGGTCTCCGCGCCGGGCGCGAGCGTGCCCGCGGACGAGACCTATCGGACCGTCACCGCGACCGGGCACTACGACCCGGCGCACCAGTTCGTGGTGCGGCACCGCACCGACGCCAACGGCGACAGCATCGGCTTCTACCTGGTCACCCCGCTGGTGCTGGCCGACGGCAAGGTCGTGCTGGTGAACCGGGGCTGGGTCGATCCCGGCAACACCACCGGAGCCGAGTTCCCCAAGGTGCCCGGCACGCAGGACGGCACGGTCACGGTGACCGGTCGGCTGCGCCCCGACGAGACCCCGGCGAAGACCGGCATCCACACCGTGAAGGACCTGCCCGCGGGCCAGTTCATGCTGATCAACAGCACCGAGCAGGCCGGGAGTTCGGCCGGTCCTGTGCTGTCCGGCTACCTGGAGCTGACCGCGACCAGCCCGTCCCCGCCCAAGGCCGACTCGGCCGAGCTGGTCCCCGGCCCGAACAGCACCGACAGCATGGCCGTGGTCGGCAAGGGCGTGCACCTGCCGTACGCGATCCAGTGGTGGCTGTTCGCGCTGCTGGTCCCGATCGGCTGGGGGACGCTGCTGCGCCGGGACATCAGGGACCAGAAGCGCAAGGAGATCGTCGCGGCCAAGAAGGCCGCGTATCTGGAGTCGCTGGCGACGGCGGGGGTCGGCGGGGAGTAGCGTCGCGCGCGGGGGGCCCGACGGGTGGCTCTGCTGGGATGAAAGGGATGGCATGCCCGGACGTATCGAGGACTACGCCCTGATCGGGGACCTGCAGACGGCCGCCCTGGTGGGCCGGGACGGCTCCATCGACTGGCTCTGCCTGCCCCGCTTCGACTCACCCACCTGCTTCGCGGCGCTGCTCGGCGACGAGGACCAGGGGCACTGGAAGCTGGCGCCGGTCGGTGCGACCGAGTGCACCAGCCGCTCCTACCGGGGCGACAGCCTGGTCCTGGAGACCTTCTGGGAGACCCCGACCGGCACCGTCAAAGTGATCGACTTCATGCCGCAGCGGGACGCCACCCCCGATGTGATGCGCATCGTCGAAGGCATCACCGGCAGCGTGGAGATGCGCGGCGAGCTGCGGCTGCGCTTCGACTACGGCCGGGTGGTGCCCTGGATGCGGCGCACCGACCACCACCGGGTGGCCGTGGCGGGCCCCGACTCGGTGTGGATGCGCGGCCACTCCTCGATCCACTCCTACGGCAAGGACTTCGCCACCATCGGCGAGTTCACCGTGAAGGCCGGGGACCGGGTGCCGATAGTGCTGAGCTGGCTGCCCTCGCACCGCAGCAGGCCGCCGCGCCAGGACGCCGAGAAGTCGCTCCAGGAGACCCTGAACGCCTGGCAGGAGTGGGCCGCGGTGAGCAAGTACCGGGGCCCCTACCGGGACGCGGTGGTCCGCTCGCTGGTGGTGCTGAAGGCGCTGACCTTCGAGCCCACCGGCGGGATCGTGGCCGCGGTGACCGCCTCGCTGCCCGAGCAGATCGGCGGCGAGCGCAACTGGGACTACCGCTTCTGCTGGCTCCGCGACTCCACCATGACCCTCTCGGCACTGCTCTGCGGCGGTTATGTGGAGGAGGCCGCCGCCTGGCGCGAGTGGCTGCTGCGCGCCATCGCCGGCGACCCGGCCGACCTGCAGACCATGTACGGGGTCGGCGGCGAGCGGCGGCTGCCGGAGACCGTCGCCGACTGGCTGCCGGGATACGAGGGCTCCACCCCGGTCCGCTTCGGCAACGCCGCCGTGGACCAGCTGCAGCTGGACGTCTACGGCGAGGTGATCGACACCCTGCACCTGGCGCTGGTCGCCGGGGTACCGATGGAACGTCACGTCTGGGGCCTGGTCAAGGCGTTGATGAAGTTCCTGGAAGCGCACTGGAGCGACCCGGACGAGGGCCTGTGGGAGGTGCGCGGCGGCCGGCGCCACTTCGTGCACTCCAAGGTGATGTGCTGGGTGGCCTTCGACCGGGCCGTGAAGATGGCCGAGGCCACCGGGATGCCCGCGCCGCTGGCCCGCTGGCGGAAGACCAGGGACGTGATCCACGCCGACGTCCTGGCGAAGGGCTACGACCCCGCGTTGGGGGCCTTCACCCAGTACTACGGCGGCAAGGAGCTGGACGCGGCGACCCTGTTCATCGTCAAGACCGGTTTCCTGCCGCCCGACGACGCCCGGGTGATCGGCACCGTCGAGGCCGTGCAGCAGCAGCTGGACCACGGCGGCTTCGTCCGCCGCTACTCCACCGGGACCGCGGGCGACACCGAGGTGGACGGCCTGGAGGGCGAGGAGGGGGCGTTCCTGGCCTGCTCGTTCTGGCTGGTCGACGCGCTGGTCGCGATCGGCCGCGCGGAGGAGGGACGGGCGCTGTTCGAGCGGGTCTCGGCCATCTCCAACGACCTGGGGCTGATCTCCGAGGAGTGGGATCCCAAGGCCGGACGGCAGTTGGGCAACACCCCGCAGGCGTTCACCCATGTCGCCCTGGTCAACACCGCGTTCCTGCTCGACCCGCACTGAAGCAACCGCAACAGCACGATGAAGGGCCTGACCTGATGGACCTGGGACTCGACGGACGCGTCTACGCCGTCACCGCCGCCAGCCGCGGCCTCGGCTTCGCCAGTGCGGCGGAGCTGGTCGCCGACGGGGCGCGGGTGATCGTGACCGCCCGCTCGCAGGAGTCGGTGGACCAGGCGGTGAAGCGGCTCGGCGGCCCGGACCGGGCGCTCGGCCTGGTCGCCGACAACGCCGCGGCGGACACCGGCGAACGGCTGGTCGCCGCGGCGCTGGAGCAGTTCGGCCGGATCGACGGGGTGCTGATCAGCGTCGGCGGACCGCCGGCCGGCTCGGTGCTGGGCGTCACCGACGAGCAGTGGACCGGCGCGTTCGACTCGGTCTTCCTCGGCGCGATCCGGATCGCCCGCACCTTCGCCGCGGCGCTGGGCGAGGGAGGGGCGATCGGGTTCGTACTGTCGGGGTCTGTCCGGGAGCCGATCGGCGGTCTGGCCGTCTCCAACGGACTGCGGCCGGGTCTGGCGATGGCGGCGAAGACCCTCGCCAATGAGCTGGGCCCGCGCGGCATCCGGGTGTTCGGGCTGCTGCCCGCCCGGGTGGACACCGAGCGGGTGCAGCACCTGGACAGCCTGGCCGCCGACCCGGCGGCGGAGCGGGCCCGGGCCGAAGCGGCGATCCCGCTGCGCCGCTACGGCCGTCCGGAGGAGTTCGGCAAGGTGGCCGCGTTCCTGCTGTCACCGGCCGCCTCCTACCTCACCGGCGTGATGGTGCCGGTGGACGGCGGCGCGCTGCACGGGATCTGACGCCGGATCAACTCCCTTTGCGGAAGCGGCTAGCGCACCCGGTCGACCGGGCCCGGCTCCACTCGGATCCGGGCCTCGGCCGGGAGCGCGGTCAGGCCGGTGGAGACCCGGGCGTTGGCCAGCGGTCCGTCCGAGAGGGCGCGCAGCACCGGGTCGGGGGCCGCGCCGGGAGTCAGCTGCAGGGCGATCCTGACGCTGGGCCGCTTGGGGCGGCCCAGCAGCCTGACCCGGACCCGGGCGACCCCGGGGATCTGCTCGGCCTCCGCCGCGATCGCCCTGGCCAGGGTGTCCCCCCGGAGCCGGACCGGGACGTCCGCCGTGTCCGGGACGGTGACCTGGTCGGTCCGGCCGCGCCGCAGCTGCGCCAGCAACCACCACAGACCCAGCGCGGCGACCACGCCGAGGGCGGCGAAGAGGACCGGCCACCACCAGGAGTCGGCCCGCCAGCGGGTCCGGTCCTTCGCGTCCAGCACCGCGTGGTGCGGCTGCAGGACGGTCCAGCCGTCGGGCAGGCCGAGGTGCCAGCGCTGGTTCAGATCGAGGCCGCCGGCCAGCAGCAGCAGACCGCCGGCCAGCAGCACCAGGCCGACCAGGGCGAGCAGGGTGCGATTGACCGCGGTGCGGCTCATGACCTTCCTTTGATCTTGACGCTGACCAGGGGCGGCCGGACCAGGCCGAGCCGCCCGCGTTCCGCCGCGAGGTGCTCGGTGAGCGCCGCGCGGACCTCCTCGTGGTCGCCGAAGCCGACCGTCGCCAGCACCTTGGCCTTGCGGCGGCCCACCTTGGCTCTGGCCTCCTCGACGCCCGGGGCCTCCAGGGCCGCCCTGCGCAGCATCGCCGCCGCCGCCCGCCGGTCCAGCCCGGCCCGCAGGCCGGTGCTGCCGGTGGCGGCCAGCGGCAGCAACCGGCGCAGCCCGGGGGTGGCGGCGAGCAGCAGCAGCCACAGGCCCAGCACACAGAGCAGGGCGGATCCGGTGATCGCCCAGGCGTTGTTCAGCTGACGCTGGGACAGCTGGTCGGTGATCCAGGTGCGCCAGGCATGGGCCGAGTGGCCGGTGTGAACATAGATCTCTTCGTAGAGCAGTGCTCCGGCCGCGGCCACCGCCACCAGCGCAGCGAGCGCGGCGGCGTTGCGGCGGGAGGACCAGAACCGGGACGGCCGGGTGCCGGCCGCCGCCGGGGCTTCATCCGCCTCAGAACCGGCGCCGGTCGGCCCGGCGCTCGTCATCACGGTGCTCACAGCAGACCTTCCCTCGGCGCGACCGGGACCAGCCGCTCCACCACCAGGGTGATCCGCGGCGACTCGGCCCCGGCCAGGTCGGCCACCCGGCGGACGATCTGCCGGTGCACCTCCCGGCTGACCGCGGCGATGTCGGCCGGGTAGGGCAGGTCGAGACCGACCCGGATGCTGACCCCGCGCCGCCCCTGCGAGGCGGAGGCCCGGGGGGTCTCCAGCCGCTGGGAGTCGGCGGCGTGCTGGGCCAGCACCTCGGTGGCGGCCCGGGACGCGATCCGGGCCAGCACCCGGTCCGCGAGCCGGGTGCTGCCGCGGTCGGCGGGAGCGGGAAGGGCGAGTGGGGCGGGTTGGGCCAGCGGCGAGGCCGCGCCGGGCAGGGCGCCGGACCCCATCAGTTCTTCCGGTCCCTGACCGGACGGATGAAGTCGCCGAACTCCAGATCGCCCTCCAGCAGTCGGCCGACCACGAACCCGACCGCGCCCAGGGCGGCGACCAGCAGGAACGCGGCGAATCCGCCGAAGTAGCCGGCAAAGCCCAGGGCCATGCCGACCACCAGTCCGATCAGTGCCATGCTCACTGGACCCTGCTCTCGGCGGGCTCGTCCTCGTCCTGCTCGTCCGGCAGGTGGACGTCGTTGACGGCGATGTTGACCTCGACCACCTGGAGGCCGGTCATCCGCTCGACCGAGCTGACCACATTGCTGCGCACCACGGCGGCGAGGGCGGCGATCGGGACGCCGTACTCCACCACCAGGTCGATGTCCAGGGCGGCCTGCTTCTCGCCGACCTCGGCCTTGACGCCCTTGCTCACGCTGGGCTTGTTGCCGGGCACCCGCTCGCGCACGGCGCCGAAGCCGCGCGAACCGCTGCCGAGGGCGTAGATGCCCTCGACGTCCCGCGCGGCCATACCGGCGATCTTCTCGACCACACCCACCGCGATGGAGGTACGGCCGCGCTCCCCGCTCGGAGGCAGGGAGACGGAGTCGCCGGAACCGGGCTTGGGGGTGGGCTTGGAGATGTCAGTCATCTGGGCTCCCTTGGTCGGGGACTCCGGAGGCAACGGAAGTTTCCGTCTATATCCGGCATATCAACTCGACCCTAGGCGACTGTCCCGGCCCGCACACCATCCCCACGCCGAACGGGTGACCAGCCGTCAACCCGCGGTCACTCCCCCAGACCGGCCAGATCCCGGAGCCGGCGGAGCTGGGCGGCCCGCTCCGCGGCCCGCTGCTCGTCGTAGCTGCGCGCGGCCGCGCCCTGGAGCAGGGCCCTGGTCTCCAGCAGGGCGTCGCGCGGGGCCGCCAGCAGCGCCGCGGCGAGGTCGGCGGCGGCGGAGTCCAGGTCCGCCGCCGGGACGGCGAGGTTGGCCAGGCCGATCCGGACCGACTCCTCGGCGCCGACCCAGCGTCCGGTGCCGCAGATCTCCAGGGCCCGGGCCGGGCCGACCAGGTCGACCAGCGGCTTGGTCCCGGCCAGGTCGGGAACCAGGCCGAGGGCGGTCTCGCGCATCGCGAACTGCACGTCCTCGGCGCAGACCCGCAGGTCGCAGGCCAGGGCGAGCTGGAATCCGGCGCCCACCGCATGGCCCTGGACGGCCGCGATGCTGACCAGGTCGGGACGCCGCCACCAGGTGAACGCCTCCTGGTAGCCGGCGATGACCGCGTCCCCGTCCTCGGCCCGGGCCAGTTCCATCAGCGGGAGTTCGCCGGGGATGCCCTCGGGGGTGAACGCGGCGCGGTCCAGGCCGGCCGAGAAGGAGACGCCCTCGGCCCGCAGCAGCACCACCCGGACCGTGCCGGGCAGCGAGCGGCCGATCGCGGCGAGGGCGCGCCACAGCGCGGGCGACTGGGCGTTGCGCCGCTCGGGGCGGCACAGCGCCACGGTCGCGGTGGCGCCGTCCTCCGCCAGGTCGAGCCTGACCCCGGTCGACTCCCAGTCAGCGGGGTCGGCGCCGGGGCCGGAATGCGTGGTGCGGGCAGGACTGGACACAGTGACCTCCGGCAGCGGAAGAGAAATTGAAGCTACCGAAGAGTAACCGCCAGGACGCGACGATCGGCGACCGGGATGGGAGCCCGTGGGACCGGTGCTCCCCCAGCCGCCGAAACGTCAGGGTAGGACGAGGTGGTTCAGGTGGTTCAGGTCGTTCATAGAGGGATTGAACAGGGTCGTGCCATCCGACCCGTAAGGGCCTAGGCGGTTGCCTTGGCCTTACCGCGCGTGGCGCCACCGCGACCGCGGAGAGAAACTCCGGACTCGCTGAGCATGCGGTGAACGAAACCGTAGGAACGGCCCGTCTCCTCCGCCAACGCGCGGATGCTCGCACCGGAGTCGTACTTCTTCTTCAGCTCAGTTGCGAGCTTCTCCCGTGCGGGGCCCGTTACCCGGCTGCCCTTTTTCAGAGTCTCGGCCACCCGTGCCTCCTCGTAGCAAGTGCTCTCTCGGAATCCCATGATCACCCATGGCTGGCCTCCTGGCCACCCATTCCGCAAGGTCGATATCGGAAATCCCGGCGTGAAGTGGGGCCCCGCGCGCGCCACCAGCGCTCGTGGTACTGCCGCACGCCCCGGTTGATTGCCGGGGCATGAAGCGAAAATGCTGATCAGCAGTGGTGAATGGGCATAACCCAGGATTCCTCAATGAGGAGAAAACGTGTGGACTCACTCGATCGGGCGATCGCGGTGCGATATGAAATCTTCTGGTCCAGATGCATGATCGCCGACTACCGCGACGATCAGGCCAGCGAGACCAGGTCGGCGTAGCCCTCGTTCCAGAGGTCCTCGACCCCGTCCGGGAGCAGGATGATCCGCTCCGGCTCCAGTGCGAGCACCGCGCCCTCGTCGTGGGTCACCAGCACCACCGCCCCGCTGAAGGAGCGCAGCGCGCCCAGGATCTCTTCCCGGCTGGCCGGGTCGAGGTTGTTGGTGGGCTCGTCGAGCAGCAGCACATTGGCGCTGGACACCACCAGGGTGGCCAGGGCCAGCCGGGTCTTCTCGCCGCCGGAGAGCACCCCGGCCGGCTTGTCCACGTCGTCGCCGGAGAAGAGGAAGGAGCCCAGGATCTTGCGGATCTCGACCAGGTCGGTGTCCGGGGCGGCCGACCGCATGTTCTCCAGGATGGTCCGGTCGTTGTCCAGGGTCTCGTGCTCCTGGGCGTAGTAGCCGATCTTCAGCCCGTGGCCGGGGATGATCTCACCGGTGTCCGGCTGCTCCACGCCCGCGAGCATCCGCAGCAGCGTGGTCTTGCCCGCGCCGTTCAGGCCGAGCACGACCACCTTGGAGCCCTTGTCGATGGCCAGGTCGACATCGGTGAAGATCTCCAGCGAGCCGTAGGACTTGGAGAGCCCCTCGGCCATCAGCGGGGTCTTTCCGCAGGGGGCCGGATCCGGGAAGCGCAGCTTGGCGACCTTGTCGCTGACCCGCACCGCCTCGAGTCCCGAGAGCAGTTTCTCGGCGCGCCGGGCCATGTTCTGCGCCGCCACGGTCTTGGTCGCCTTGGCACGCATCTTGTCGGCCTGGGAATTCAGCTGGGTGGCCTTCTTCTCGGCGTTGGAGCGCTCGCGCTTGCGCCGCTTCTCGTCCGCCTCGCGCTGCTGCTGGTAGAGCCGCCAGCCCATGTTGTAGACGTCGATGGTGGTGCGGTTGGCGTCCAGGTAGAACACCTTGTTGACGACGGTCTCGACCAGGGCGATGTCGTGGGAGATCACGATGAATCCGCCGCGGTACGACTTGAGGTAGTCGCGCAGCCAGACGATGGAGTCGGCGTCGAGGTGGTTGGTGGGCTCGTCGAGCAGCAGGGTGTCGGAGTCCGAGAAGAGGATGCGGGCCAGCTCGACCCGGCGGCGCTGGCCGCCGGAGAGGGTGTGCAGCGGCTGGGCCAGGATCCGGTCCGGCAGGCCCAGGCTGGCGGCGATGGTCGCGGCCTCGGCCTCGGCGGCGTAGCCGCCCTTGGTGAGGAACTCGGTCTCCAGACGCGAGTACTTCTTCATGGCGTCGTCGCGGGTGGCGCCCTTGCCGTTGGCCATCCGGTCCTCGGCCTGCCGCATCTTGCGCAGCACCGAGTCCAGGTCGCGGGCGGACAGGATCCGGTCGCTGGCGAGCACGTCCAGGTCACCCGTGCGGGGGTCCTGCGGGAGGTAGCCGACCTCGCCGCTGCGGGTGATCGTCCCGGCAGCGGGGACGCCCTCACCTGCGAGGACCTTGGTGAGGGTGGTCTTTCCCGCACCGTTGCGGCCGACCAGTCCGATCCGGTCGCCGGGGGCGACCCGGAAGCTCGCTGACTCGATGAGGATGCGTGCGCCGGCGCGCAGTTCGATGGCGTTGGCGGCAATCATGGCGAAGGTACTCCCGGGACGGCGTGGCGCTGGCGCGGGCCGTCGAGCGGGGCCCTGCTTGAGGCGGAGACTGCCAGTCTACCGGGGAGGCCGGAAGTCAAAGGCCAGTGCCGGGGTCCGACCGGTGCCGCGGACCAGGATCCGGGGCTGGAGCAGGGGCACGTCGAGGACCCCCACGGTGCCGGGGCCCGCCGGGACCGGGCGGGCCAGCGGGCCGGCCGGGGCCTGCCAGCGGCGGCCGTCCTGGTCGAAGGCGTCGACGGTGCTGTGCCGGCCGCAGGGCCGGGCCAGCAGCACCAGCTCGGGCAGCGCCAGTCCGCGGGAAGGGTCGTAGGAGCAGCCCGCCGGGGGCAGGGTGTCGGACCGGATCGAGCCGTCGGCGCTGGTGTAGGCCATGACCAGGTGCGGGGTGGGCAGCAGGAACGCGGTGCCGCCGTCGAGCGGGGCGAGCAGCAGGGCCCTGGCCGCCCGGGGCTGCCGCAGCCAGTCCGCCAGGCCGGGGACGAAGCGGTGCCAGCTGACCCGGGGGCCGTCCGGGCCGTCCGGGCCGTCGGTGCGGATGCCGGTGAGCATGCCGTCGTCCCAGACGGCGGCGGTGGTGCCGGCGGCCAGCGGATACAGCCGCAGCGGCCTGCTGCCGGGACGGCGGTAGGACCAGGCGGTGCGGCCGGCGGTATCGAACTGAACCGAGCCGTCGGTGCCGAGCAGGAGGGTCCCGGTCTCGGCCGGGAGGTCGGCGGCGCGGACGGCGACCGAGTCGCCGAAGGGCGCGGGGCGGTGGTCGCGGGCGGCGGCGCCCACGCCGACGACGGCGAGGACGGCCAGGAGGGCGGCGAGCCCGGTGCGCATGACCTGACGGTAGGGCCAACGCCGCCCGGTTGCCGCTGCGGCTCGCGGGCGGTCAGGCGCCAGAGCCTCAGGCGCGGGGCTGATAGATGATCAGGGCCGCGCCGAGCAGGCAGACGCCGGCGCCGCCGAGATCCCAGGCGGTGGGGCGGAAGCCGTCCAGCAGCATGCCCCAGGCCAGCGACCCGGCGACGAACACCCCGCCGTAGGCGGCCAGCACCCGGCCGAAGGAGGCGTCCGGCTGGAACGAGGCGACAAAGCCGTACGCGCCCAGCGCGACCACCCCCACCGCCGCGTACTGCCAGCCCCGGTGCTCCCTGACGGCCTGCCAGATCAGCCAGCAGCCGCCGATCTCGGCGATCGCCGCGAGTACGAACAGGACGATCGAACGGATCACAGTCACAGCAGCACGATAGGGCGGTTCTGCGCCGATCCGGCATCGCGGCCAGGTGTGTTCCGGCACCCTGGACCGATGCCCGTAAATGATCACTTGGAGGACGGATGCCGCGGCGCCGCCTGCTGACGGTGCTGGTCCCGTTGCTGGCGCTGGCCGGAGTCGTCTCCGCCCTGCTGCTGCGCGGCAGCCCCGGCCCCGGGAACCGCGCCGTGGACCGGACCGCGGTGCCTGCCCACGCCGTGCCGTTCGGGGCGTTCCTGGGGTCGACCGAGTCCGACGCCGCGCTGGAGCAGCTGTCGGCCTGGCTGGGCGGGGCCAGGGTCCAGGTCGGGCACACCTATCTGCCCGGGAACAACTGGTCCGACATCGAGGGCAGCCCGGCCCTGCTCCGGCCGTGGGCGGTCTGGCGGGACGCGGCGGCGGACCGGCTGCTGGTGATCGGCGTGCCGATGCTGCCCGACAACGAGGGCCATGTCCCGGACGAGGAGGTCCGGGAACTGCTCGGACAGGGCGCGGCCGGCCGGTACGACGCGCACTTCACCGCCCTGGCCCGGCAGTTGGTCGCGCTGGGCGCCCCGGACGCGGTGCTCACCCTCGCCTGGGAGATGAACGGCAGCACCTACACCGGCCGCTGCGGCCCCGACCCGGTGGCCTGGAAGCAGTACTGGCGGCACATCGTGCACGCCATGCGCGCCGTCCCCGGCCAGCGCTTCCGCTTCGAGTTCGCCCCGACCAGGGGCGCCGACGCGCACCCCTGGCCGGACTGCTACCCCGGCGACGACGTCACCGATGTGATCGGGATGGACAGCTACGACCTGGCCCGCTCCGACCCGGGCCGCCGCGCCCCCTTCGCCGACTACGTCCGGGAGCCGTACGGGCTGCTGGCCCAGGTGCGGTTCGCCGCCGCGCACCACAAGCCGGTGTCGTACCCGGAGTGGGGCATGTACGGCACCGGGGACGACCCCGCCTACGTGCGGCAGATGCTGGCCTGGGTGAGCACCCACGACACGCTCTACCAGACCATCACCGACTACTGCCCGCACGGCGTCTGGCGCTGCGACAGCAATCCGGAGGCCAGCAAGGTCTACCGGGCGGCGCTGAGCCGGAAGTAGCGGCCCGGCCCCGGGTCATCCTGGGTCGGCCCCGGGTCAGTCCGTCGGCGTCCGCAGCTCGCGCAGCCGGCAGCGGGCCCCGACCAGCCAGGGCGCGCGCTCCTTCAGCCCGCGCACGGCCGAGGCACGCAGCCGGATCGCCGCCCCGTGCACCGCGACCGCCGGACCGCCGCCCAGCAGCAGCCGCTCATTGCGGACCTGGTCGGGCCGCCAGCGCTGCTTGTACGGCTCGTCCCCGCGGAGCAGGCTGAGCTCGCCCCGGCCGGTGGCCGCGGCATGCGCCAGGTTCTCCCGGAACAGCATCCCGGCGACATCGACCCGCTCCCGCGCCTCCGGGTGCGCCCCGTACACATAGAGCGCGGCCAGGCCGGGGCTGAGCAGGGTCAGGTCGCAGGCCACCAGCTCACCGCCGAGGCGGTACCGGCGGACCACGGCGCGGTCGGCCGCGACCATGCGGGCCACCGCACGGGAGAGGTGCTCGGAGAAGCGCGGGCGCAGGTGCTCGGGGTGACCCCGCGTCCGCGCCACTGCAGTTCGTGCAGGGCCAGCAGCTCGGCCAGGGCCTGCGGCACGCCCTCGGCCGGAACCAGGCTGGTCTCCACCCCGGCGCTGTCCAGTTTGCGCAGCTTGGCCCGGCTGCGCTGGGCCGTCCGCCCCGGCAGCCGGGCCAGCACCTCGTCCATCGGCACACCGGGCAGGTGCTGGCAGAGCGAGTCGGGGAACCGCAGGACGGCCCCCGGCCAGTGCGCGGCCAACCGGTGCGCGGCGGCGTCGGGGCGCAGCTCACGCAGGTCGAGCACGGCCCAGGGGCGGGTCAGCCGGAGCCGCTCGGCCAGGGCGCGGGCCAGCACCGGGGCGATCTGCTCGGCGAGGTCGTCGTCCAGCAGGACGTCCAGGAAGTCGCTGAGCCCGCCGCCGATCGGGACCAGCTGCGGGGCGGGCAGCCGACGGAGCATCAGCGGCGCGGCGGCCACCAGCACTCCGTCCTGACGTACTGTCAGCAGCCGGAGCCGGCCCGGCTTCCCGTAGGAGTGCCACCAGGAGGAGAGCCAGGCGTGGCTCTGGAACGGGGTGGCCGAGGAGCAGCGGTCGACCAGGCCGTCCCAGTCCGCGGCGAGGGCGTCGAAGCCCTTGGCGTCGCGGATCAGCTGGACCGTCCTGAGGCCGGTGCCGGTGTTGGCAGCCCTGAGGGTCCTGGGGCGGCTGCGGAGCCGGGTCGGGCTCATCGGCGCCCCTGTGTCGCGTGCCGCCGGGAGCGGCTCTCGGCGGGGTCGGCGGCCTCGTCAGCGGGGGCGGCAGCGGAGGCAGCGCCGGCCGGGACCGGGACCGGGTCGGGGACGGGGTCGGCGCCGTCGGCGCGGGGCAGCGGGAACGCCGTGGCGGAGCCGTCCGGCTCGGCCTTGCCCGCGCGGGACTGCAGGGCCATCGTGCCGAGGCCGCCCACCAGCAGGCCGGCCGCCGCGCCGATCGCCACGTCCAGGGTGCGGGACGGCGAGCTGGGGCTGTCGGGGCGGGCGGCGGCGGCGAAGGTCAGCAGCTTCACCCCGGTCTGCTTGGAGGCGGCATTGCCAAAGCTGACCAGGGAGTCGGCCACCGCGTTGGCCTCCTTGGCCGAGCGCGCGGAGCTGCCGGCGCTGCCGGTGATCTGGATCATCGGGGCGTCGGGCGAGGTCACCGCCTGGACCAGCGGGGTCAGCTCGGCCATCGGCACCCCGGTGCTCGCGGCGGCGTCCAGCAGGATCTCCGGCTGGGTGATCACCCGGCCGTAGGCCTGGGCGAAGTCCACGGCGGTGGAGTTGTCGCCGGTGGTCTCCGGGACGACCATCACATAGGCGTTGGCCTGGTACTGCACCGGGGCGACCAGCGCGTACACCCCGCCGCAGACCGCGCCGAGCGGGACGGCCGCCACCAGCGGCCAACAACGACGGAGGAGGCTGCCTACGGCGGTGCGGCTACTGTCGGGCATGGCGGGATTCCTTCGTTGAGACGGGTTCGTTGACAGGAACGGGTTCGTTGACGGGGACCGGGACCGCGGTGGACGCGGAGCGCTGGGCGGGCGGCCGGGCCAGCGAGCCGCCGGCCAGCTCGTCGTAGAGCGTGGCCAGCTCCCCGGCCAGCCGGGCGATGTCGTAGTGCCGGACCACCGGCGGCTGCGGCAGCGGGCTGAGCCGGGAGCGGCTGAGCGCGCGCAGCTCCTCGGCGTAGTCGGCCGGTTCGGAGCGGGTCCAGCTCGCGCCGGGGGCGGCCTCGGGCGGCAGCTCGGTCAGGGCCGGCCCCGAGGACCAGCGCACCGGCAGGCCCGCCGCCAGCCCCTCCAGCAGGGCCAGCCCGAAGGTCTCCACCGTGGACGGCGCGCACAGCACGTCCATGGCCGTGAGCAGGTCGGGGACGTCGTCGCGCTCGCCCGCGAAGACCACCCGGTGGGCCACGCCCACCGCGCGGGCCCGCTGCTCCAGCGCCGCCCGCTCGCTGCCCTCGCCGACCAGCAGCAGCCAGGCCGCACGGCCCTTCGCCGCGGCCTCGGGCAGCAGCGCGAGGGCGTCGATCAGCACGTCGAAGCGCTTGCCGGGGACCAGTCGGCCCAGGCCGCCGACCACCATGGCGTCCTGCGGCAGACCCAGTTGGGCGCGCAGGTGCTGCCGGGTGGCGGCGCGGACCGGCGCGGGCTGGGAATAGCGGGCGGCGTCCACCCCGTTCGGGATCAGCCGGACCCGGTTCGCCGGGATGCCCCAGCCGGCCAGCCGGCCGGCCACCGAGTCGGACACGGCCACGGTGCTGCGGCCCAGCTTCTCGGTGGCCAGGTAGAGGCCGCGGACGCCCGGGGTGATCCGGCGGCCCTCGATGGAGTGGTCCAGCAGCGAGTGCTCGGTGGCGACCACCGTCCGCACCCCGGCCAGCCGGGCCGCGATCCGCCCGTAGACGCAGGCGCGGTAGAGGTGGCAGTGCACCAGGTCGTAGTTGCCGTGCCGGATCAGACCGCTCAGCCGGGGCAGCGCGGACAGGTCGCGGTTGCCCTGCATGCCCAGGTCGAAGACCCGGACCCCGTCCGCGCGCAGGCCGTCGGCCACCGAGCCCGGGTTCTCCAGGGTCACCACGTCGCAGTGCTGACGCTTCGGCAGATGACGCAGCGTCAGCCGTAGCTGCTGCTCCGCCCCGCCGGCCGCAAGGCCGGTGATGACATGCAGGATCCTCATCGGGCACTCTCCTCGTCCGACCGGGCGCGAAGGCCGCGCATCCGGTGTCTGACCTGCTTGGCACGCAGCCGCCAGCCGTTGTCCCGCTCGCCGACGTAGGAGCGCGGCAGCGCCCAGCGGCCGGTCAGCGGACTGTGCGCGATGGCGGTGGCGTAGGTGTAGCCGCTCTCCCTGACCGCCTCGACGACCCGCCGGTCCACCGCCCCGTACGGGTAGCAGAAACCGCTGACCCGGCGGCCGACGATGTCCTCGATCTGCTCGCGGCTGCTCCTGGTCTCCTGGATCAGCTCGGCGGCCGGAAGGCCGGGCAGCGAGCGGTGCAGCAGGCCGTGCGAACCGATCTCGACCCCGCCGTCGGCGAGCCGGCGGACCTGGTCCCGGTTCAGCAGCCGCTTCCGCGGGCCCTTGTCCCAGACGTTGTGGTCGCCGAGCCGCCCCGCCACCACGAACGCGGTCGCGGTGAAGCCGTTCCGCCGCAGCACCGGCAGCGCGTGCCGGGCCAGGTCGGCGTAGCCGTCGTCGAAGGTCAGCCCGACCAGACCGGCGCCGCGGCCCACCGCGTGCGCGCGCAGCAGCTCGTCCAGCGCCACCCCGCGCAGGCCGTGCCGGCGGAGCCAGGCCATCTGCTGGGCGAAGCGCTCCGGCGTGACCGTGACCTGGTAGGGGTCCTCCCGGTAGCGGTCCACCGAGTGGTACATCAGGGTCCAGGGCGCCTGCTCGGCGAAGACCTCGGGACCGCCGAGCGGATCGTGGTGCCGGAGCCGGCCCCCGCGCGCCCTCCGGGTGGCCCCGCGCTCCCGTTGCAGTGGTTCAGCGGCCATGCCGTCCCTCCCCTTGGTCCGGCCGGCCGCGGGTCCGCGACCGGGCGACGAGCGCTGCCAGCGGTGCGGCCACCGCGGGCTCCCCCACCGCCGCGGCGGCGAGCACGAAGACGACCGGGGCGGTCAGCCCGCCCAGCAGCACCGCGGCCACCGGGATCGAGCCGACCAGCGACGCGGCCCCGTACGCCGCGACGGCCGCGACGGCCGCCGCGAACAGCAGCCTGGCCTGGCCGAGCAGCACCGGGCGCAGATGCAGCGCCACTCCCCTGGCCCTGATCCCCACCAGCAGCAGCACCGCGGTGAGGGTGATCCCGGCGGCGTTCGCCGCGGCCAGGCCGAGCGCGCCGTAGCGGTGCGCGGTGAGCACCCCGAGCAGGCCGGTGACCAGCAGCCCCAGGCCCATCGCGGTGAGCGGGAACCAGTCGCTGCGGTCCCTGGTCCTGGCCGTCCCGCCGCCGAAGGCCACCGCGGGCCGGGTCGAGAAGAAGGGCCGGATCAGGGTGCCGACCATCGCCTGGCCGAGCAGCCCCAGGCTGTAGACCCGCATCACCGAGGCGGTGGCGGCGGTGTCCTGAGCGGTGAACGCTCCGCGCTGGAACAGCAGCGCGACGATCTGCGGCGCACAGGCGAGCAGCACCGCCGTACCGGCCAGGACCACCGCGCCGACCACGGCGAGGTCCTTCTCCACCCGGATCCTGGCCGCCTCGAAGTCGCCGTCGGCGAGCGCCCGGGCGACCACCGGGAAGGTGACGGTGCAGACCATCACGCCCAGGGTCATCGCCATCTGGGCGACCTTCTCCGCGTAGTTGAGGTGGGAGATGGTGCCGGGGGTCAGCGAGGAGGCGAGGTAGCGCTCGATGAAGACCTGGGACTGCCGGGTGAGGGTGAACAGCGCGATCGGCAGCAGCGCCCACGGGCTCACCGCCAGCGTCGCGATCCCCCGCGCGGTCCGGCGGCGCGGCCGCAGCCGGGCGCAGTGCCGGGAGAACGGCGGCAACAGCACCGCGGTCATCAGCACACTGCCCAGGGCGACGCCGCCGGCCGCTGCGCGCACACCGAGGCTGCCGTGCAGCAGCATCATCACCGCGAGGATGCCGGTGTTGTAGGCGATGTAGACCGCGCCGGGCCCGGTGAAGCGCTGGTGCGCCCGAAGGCCCGCGCTGAGGTAGCCGGTCAGCCCGAACGGCAGGATGGTCAGCGCGGTCAGCCGGGTGCAGACCACGGCCAGGCCGGGGTCGGCCAGGCCGGGCGCCAGCAGGTGGACCAGCAGCGGGGCGCCGAGCAGGGTGGCGGCGGAGATCGCCGCGAGCAGCGCGGCCAGCGGTGGGAGGGTCGCGGCCAGCAGGTCGGCGACCGGATTGGCGACCGGGGTGAACCGGCTGCGCTCGGCGGCGTCCGCTGCGGCCTCCGGGGTCGCCACGTCCTGGTTCGGCGCCGTCTGGTTCGCCGCCGTCTGGTTCGCGGCCCCCTGGTTGGGCACCCGCGGCGCCGCGGCGGCGGCGATGGCCAGGCTGAACGCCGGGACCATCAGGAACGCCATCGCGTCCTCGATCAGCACCGACGCGGCCGTCTCCGGGACCGTCCAGGAGACCAGGAAGGCGTCGGTGCCCTGGTCGGCGCCGAAGTAGCGGGCCAGCAGCAGATCCCGGAGCAGGCCCAGCAGCGAGCCGCCGGCGCTGAGCAGCGCGGTGATCCCGAACGCGCGCGCGAGGACGGAGCGCGCCGGGCGGCGCGCATGGGTGGGGCGGGGGGTGGTGAGCGTCACGGTGCGGCAGCCTCCGCAGCGAAAGCACCGCAGGCGGCCAGGCCGAGCACCACCGACACCAGGACGGTGGTGGTGCCGCCGATGTCGGCGTAGAGGAAGTCGACCAGCTGCCAGGTCAGCAGCCCGATCAGGGCCGCCCCCAGGCCGGCCCGGCGGCCCGGGCCGTGCCGCTCGCGCAGGGCCAGCCGCCCGGTGCCGAGCAGCAGCGCCAGGAACAGCGCGGCGAAGGCGGTGAGCCCGACCAGGCCCTGCTCGCTGAGCACCAGCAGATACATGTTGTGCGGGGAGAGCAGCGGCTCACGGGCGAAGCCGGCGCCGGCGCCGGCCGTGTCACTGCCCGAGGAGAGCCGCAGCGGTGCGTGGGCGTCCCGGAACTGCGGGAACTCCTTGGGGCCGACCCCGGTGACCGGGTGGTCCCGCCAGATCCGGCCGGCGGTGGTCCACAGGTCGTAGCGGTCGCTGACGGAGTGGTCCGGGGCCCCGGCCACGGTGGTGATACTGCTCAGCCGGGCGGTCACACTGGCGCCGCCGAGGCCGAAGCCGCCGACCAGCAGCACCGCGGCGGCCGTGGTGTAGAGCGCCCCGCGCAGCGCCAGCCGCACGTCGGTGAGCAGCAGCGCGACGGTCACCGCGACGCCGGTGGCGATCCAGCTGCCCCGGCTGAAGGACACCGCGAGCGGCAGCACCAGGGCCCCCGCCGCCAGCCCGTAGAGCAGCGCGGCCCGGCGGCGTCCGGCGGCGCGGGCCTCCAGGGCCAGGCCGAGGGCGGCCAGCAGGCCGTAGCTGCAGACGGCGGACATCGCCATCACGTCCGAGGCGCCGAAGGTGCCGACCGCGCGGATGTTGCCGCCCTCGTAGGAGGCGCCGGTGCCGGTGAGGTACTGCTCGACCCCGAAGCCGCCCTCGAACAGCGCCGCGGTGAGCAGCGCGCCGAGGACCAGCCCCAGATCGCGGCGGTCCCGCAGACTGAGCATCAGGGCGATCGGGACCAGGACGAAGACCTGGGTGATCCGGATGAACCCGGAGAGGCTCTCGGACGGGTCCTGCGAGGCGATCGCCGCGGCGGCCACCCCGACCAGGATGCCCCCGAACAGCAGGGCGGCCCGGCCCGGCAGCAGTCCGACCCGGCCCCGGGCCACGTCGGCCGCGGCGCGCCAGCCGCAGAGCGCGACCAGGCCGAGCGAGGCCACGTCGGCCGGAGTGACATGGACCGCGGCGGAGACGTCCTGGTTGCCCGGCGGGACGCAGACCAGCAGCACCACCAGGGCGGCCAGCCCGCTGGGCCGCCGCAGCAGGGCGCGCAGGGCGACCCAGCGGGGGCGGCGGGCGGGGCTTGCGGCGGCCCGCGGCTGCGGGGGCGCCGACAGTGGTGCCTGCGTCGGCTCTGCGGCCTGCGCCGACTGTGTGGCCTGGGGTGATTCTAGGAGGGTCACCGGTATCAGCTCCCGTCGGACTGGAGCACCGAGGCGACGGTCCGCAACAGGATCTTGACGTCCTGCCAGAGGCTCCAGCTCTCGATGTAGTAGTTGTCGAAGCGGGTCCTGTCCTCGATCGAGGTGTCCCCGCGCAGGCCGTTGACCTGGGCAAATCCGGTGATGCCGACCGGCACCCGGTGCCGGTCGCGGTACTGCGGGTAGGCCTGGGCGAAGCGGGTGACGAAGAACGGCCGCTCCGGGCGCGGACCGACCAGGCTCATCTCCCCGCGCAGCACGTTCCACAGCTGCGGCAGCTCGTCCAGCGAGGTGCGACGCAGGAAGCGGCCGATGCCGCTCATCCGGTGGTCCTGGGAGATGTTCCAGCGGGTGGCCGACTCCTGCTCGTTGACCGGGCGCAGGCTGCGGAACTTCAGCACGGTGAAGATCCGGCCGTCCAGGCCGACCCGCTCCTGACGGAAGATCACCCCGGGCCCGCCGTCGATCCGCACCGCGAGGGCGCAGCCGGCCAGGATCGGCGAGAGCATCAGCAGCCCGGCCCCGGCCAGCACCGCGTCGCTGGCGCGCTTGACCGCCCAGGAGGGCCGGTCCATGGCGCTGGGGCCGAGCCGCAGGAAGGGGAAGCCCCAGAGGTGGTCCCCCGCCGTGGTGCGCCGGTTCCCGTACTCGAAGGCCCCGAACTCCGGGAAGCCGGGGACGAACCAGACCTCGCAGCCGTGCCGCGCGCTGGTCCGCAGGATCTGGGCGACCTCGGCGTCGTCCGCCCCGCCGGAGGTGAGGATGACGTCGCGGATGCCCTGGGCCGGGATCTCCAGGTCGAGCACGGCGGGGCCGCCGAGGACCCGGACCGTGGAGTCGGCCGGCAGGAAGATCGGCTCGGGGTCGATGAAGCCGACCGGGCGCAGCCCGTACTCGGGGTGGTCCAGCAGCGCGGCGGCGGCCCGCTGGCCCATGTGTCCGGCCCCGGCGACCAGGGTGGGCCGGGGGTTCCGGCGGCGCCGGCGGCGGAGCAGGCTGTAGAGCGAGGCGCGGCCGAGCACGTCCAGGCCGAGGTGGCACAGCATCAGCGTGCAGAGCAGCCCGATGTCGACCGGGACGGCCGAGAGCCAGAGCCCGTGCAGGCAGCGGTCGAGGGTCAGCGCGATGGAGACGGCGACGACGGCGCGGGCGGCCAGCGAGGGCAGCTCGTCCAGCACCGAGGGGGCCAGCCGCAGCCGGTAGAGGCCGCCCGCGGAATTCAGCAGCACCAGCAGCGGGACGATGCCGCAGGCCGCCAGCAGCACCCGGTACGGGCTGCCGCAGCCCACCGCGGCCAGGGCGGCGAGCGCGGCGAGCGCGTCCACGGCCAGCAGCGCGGAGGGGACGCGGCTGTCCGGACGGCGGCGGCGCGCCAACGGCCCGGGCGACGCGAGGGCGTCCATGGGCCGGGCCGGGGGCGGCAGCGCGACCAGGCCCGTGGTTCCGAGACCGCTGGTGGTGCTCGGGCGCGGCAGTTCGTCGTTGTCGATGGTGGTCATCCGCGCACGTACTCCTCTGCTGTGTGCCGGTGGTCCGGATCCCTCCCGAAGCCTCGGCTCGGTCGAGGTAGCACCTGCCGCCGAAACCGATCATCCTGTCGAATTGCGGCAAAAGGAATGAAGCAGGCAAATACGACAGTACAGAATTCTCGCAGGCGATTTCTCAGCCGACGTGCCCATTCACACTGATGACCATTAGTCAGATTTTCCGGACATCATTCTCTGAGGTGATGTCGACGCTGCGGGCCGCGGAACACGGCGTTCTTCGAGCACCGCGTGATACATCGCGGCGACCGTGGCGACGGTGTCCCTGACGTCGTGCTGCCGCACCATCCGGGCCCGCGCCCTGACCCCCGCCGCCTCGCAGCCGGCCGGATCGGCGAGCCTGGCCGTGAGCGCCTCGCGCAGGGCGACCGGATCGTCCACCGGGACGAGCCGCTCACCCTGCTCCAGGCACTCACGGGCACCGGCCACCTCGGTGAGCAGCACCGGTCTGCCGCAGGCCATCGCCTCCAGCGGGACCAGCGCCATCCCCTCCCAGCGGGAGGGCAGCACCAGCAGGTCGGCGGCGGCGTACCACTCGCGGGGATCCTCCACCGCACCGGCGAACACCACGCTCCCCGGGCGCGGCAGTCCGGCCGCGAGAGCCTCCAGCGCCGCCCGGTCAGGACCGTCGCCGACCAGCACCAACCGGGCGTCGGGGACGGCCGCGGAGACCCCGGCCCAGGCCCGGAGCAGCACGTCCTGGCCCTTCTGCCGGCAGAGCCGGCCGACGCAGACCGCGACCGGGCCCTCGGGGCGGATCCCCAGCAGCTCCCTGGCCCGGCCCCGGGCCGGCAGCCCGGCCGGGTCGAAGCGGCCCAGGTCGACGCCGTTGGGCGCCAGCGCCCAACTCCCGCTCAGTCCGGCGGCTTCACCCTCGGAGCGCTCCACCTCGCTGACGCAGAGCAGCCGATGGGTCCAGCGCACGGCCTGCCGCTCCCAGACCCGGGACAGCACCGCCATCGGCCCGTTGACCGCGGCGAAGGACCAGGCGTGCGGCTGGAACACGGTCGGGAGCATCCCGCGCAGCGCCAGCCGTCCGGCCAAACCGGCCTTGGCGCTGTGCAGATGGACCAGGTCAGGACGGCTCTCCGCGACCAGCCGGCGCAGCGCGGTGACCTCACCGGGCAGCCCGGCGCCGGGCGACCGCACCGCCGCCCAGGGCAGCACGGTGGCGCCGACCGCCGTGGCGGCGGCGGCCAGCGGGCTGCCGGCCGGGCAGGCCAGCAGCACCCGGTGGCCGTCCACGGCCTGCGCCCGCAGCAGGTCGACGACCACCCGGGCGACCCCGCCGTCGACGGGTTGGGACACATGAAGAATCGTCAGGGGCACGACGGGCAACCTACGGTGCCCGACCCGGTCGCGCGGCACGCCTTCACCCGCAGGAAGGAGCAACTCCACTCGCGCGGGTGACGCTGGAGTTCGTACCGTAACTCTGCGCGAATAGCCCTCTGCGGGCCGGTCTTGAACCGCGCTCAGTCGTCGAGGCGGTGCGAGAGGTGGAGGTCCCGCTCGGTGTGGCCGTCCTCGATCCGCAGCGCGGTGGCCACCGGCGGGTAGCCGCTGGCGATCACGGTGTACTCGCCCGGTTCCAGGTCGGTGAAGCGGAACTGGCCGTCCACGCTGGTGGTCGCGGCGGCGACGACCGTGCCGGTGGAGTCGAGCAGGGTCACCCTGGCGTCGACCACGGCGTGGCCGCCGCTGGTCCGGACGGTGCCGCGGAGCGTGCCGCTGCCGGCCATCGCCACGTCCTGGCGGGTCTCCCCGCTGGCGGCGACGTCCACCGCGAGCGCGGCCGGGCGGTAGGCGCGGGCGCTGACGGCCAGGGTGTAGCGGCCGCAGACCAGGTCGCGGAAGTGGTACGCCCCGTCCGAGTCGGCGTGGGTGGTCGCGGCGACCTCGCCGCGGGCGTCGGTGAGGGTGACCGTGGCGTCGGCGACCGGCGCGCCCTCGGCGCTGCGGACCGCCCCGGAGAGCCGGCCGGTGCCGCCGAGCACCACGTCCAGATCCACCGGGCGGCCGCCGACGGTGACGGTCACCGCCTGCGGCTGGTGGCCCGGGGCGGCGGCGATCAGCACATAGTTGCCGCCGCGCGGCGCGGCCAGGGCCCAGCGGCCGTCCTGCCCGCTGCCGGCCCGGGCGACCTGGCGGCCGTCCATGTCGATCAGGGTGAGCACGGCGCGGGGGACGCCGGTGCGGTCCGGCTCGAGGACCGCGCCGCTGACCGGGGTGCCCGGCGCGCCGGGCAGGCCCGCGGTGTCCAGGTGCGGGGCGGCGGACAGGTGCGGGGCGGACTGGTGCGGCAGACCTGCGGTGTCCTCCATGGCGAGGTCTCCGATCGGGCGGTCGGTGAGGCGGGCGTCGGTGGAGCGGGCGTCGGTGAGACGGCTGTCGGTGAGGCGGGTGGTCGGACGGTCGGTGAGCAGGTCGTCGGCGAAGGCACTGTCGACGCCGGTGCCGGCGCCGGGCTGGGAGGCCGCGTGGGTGACCAAGGGTTTCTCCTTGAGCAGGAAGGCGAGCAGGAAGCCCAGCGCCAGGACCGGCGCCAGGTAGAGGAACACCCGCGGCATGGCCGCCGCGTAGGAGTCGACATAGGCCAGCCGCAGCGGGGTCGGCAGCGCGCGGACCAGCTCCGGGGTGATCGAGTTGGTCGGCGGGGCGGCCGGCCCCGCCCCCGTTCCCCTGGTCACGGCCGGGAGCCGGTGCTGGAGTTCATGGGTGAGCCGGGAGCTGAACAGGGTGCCAAAGACCGCCGCGCCGACCGAGCCGCCGATCTGGCGCAGGTAGTTGCTGGCCGAGGTGGCGGCGCCCAGGTCGGCCGGGGCGACCGAGTTCTGCACCGCCAGCACCAGCACCGGCAGGGCCAGCCCGACACCGAGTCCGAGCACCGCCATCGCGACGCTCTGCACCAGGTAGGAGCTGTGCGCGTCGAGCAGCCCGAGCAGGCCCATCCCGACCGTGGAGAGCGCCCCGCCGACCACGGGGAAGACCTTGTAGCGCCCGGTGCGGCTGATCAGCTGGCCCGAGCCGATCGAGGCGACGACGATGCCGCCCATCATCGGCAGCAGCTTCAGCCCGGAGGCGGTGGCACTGGCCCCGTCGACCATCTGCAGAAAGCTCGGCAGGTAGCTGGCGGCGCCGAACAGGGCGATGCCGACCACGATGCCGATGCCGCCGCTGACGTTGAACACCGGGTCGCGGAAAAGCCTGAGCGGGATCACCGGCTCGCTGGCCCGGCGCTCGGCGAAGGGGAACAGCACCAGCGCCAGCAGGGTGCCGGCCAGCAGCCCGATGATCATCGGGGAGCCCCAGGCGTACTGGCTGCCGCCCCAACTCGTGGCCAGCACCAGGCAGGTGCCGATCGCGGCCAGCAGCAGCGCGCCGAGGAGGTCCAGCTTCGGCTTGGGCCGGCCCGCCCCGGCCGCGCGGGCGGGCTGCTTGAGCGCGACCGCGGTGAGGACCAGGGCGACCAGGCCGACCGGGAGGTTGACGTAGAAGCACCAGCGCCAGCCGGGGCCGTCGGTGAGCCAGCCGCCGAGCAGCGGACCGGCCACCGAGGAGAGCCCGAACACCGCGCTGATCAGGCCCATGTAGCGGCCGCGGGCCCGGGGCGACACCACGTCGCCGATGATCGCCTGGACCCCGATCATCAGCCCGCCGCCGCCGATGCCCTGCACGGCGCGGTAGGCGATCAGCTCGGTCATGCTGTGCGCCCAGCCGGAGAGCACCGAGCCGATCAGGAAGACCACGATGGCGAACTGGAACACCGACTTGCGGCCGAACAGGTCACCGAGCTTGCCGTAGACGGGCAGGCCGACGGTGGAGGCCAGCAGATAGGCGGTGACCACCCAGGACATGTGCTGCAGGCCGTGCAGTTCGCCGACGATGCGCGGGAGCGCGGTGGCGACGATGGTCTGGTCGAGGGCGGCCAGCAGCAGGGCGGTCATCAGCCCGGCGAACACCAACCGGAGCTGACGTGGAGTCAGCCCGCCCTCCTCGGCCGGGACCGCGGGTGCGGCGGGGGCTGCGGCGGTGGAGGCGGTGGTGGAGGCGGTGGTGGAGGCGGTGGCGGTGGGTGCGGATGCTGCCGGGGCCGGGCGGCCCGTCTGGGTCACGGACATGGCAGGGATCATTGCAGTGCACACGCACTTCACTCGAACTGGTCATACCATCGTTTCGAGCGAACACAAATCGACTTATGGATCGACATATTGCTGTTACCAGCGAGAATGTGACGCCAAGTCGATAAATGGCGAAACACACTTCGGCAACGGGCGGGCAAAGTTCACCCCTGCGGGAATTCCCTCGGAGAAACGTTCGCCCCGAACGGGAGCCGGTCCCGGTGTCCGTCCGACCAGCGGATCCACAGCTCTTCCTGCGCCTGCGCCTGGACCTGGAGCTGGACCAGCTCCGGTGCCTCCCCCACCTCCCGGCCGAGCGCGATCGCCGCGACGTGGAGTCCGCCCTCCTGGGCCGGTTCCGGCGTCTCCAGGTAGCCGACCGCCGCGTGCCGGCCGTGCGAGGTCAGCCCGGTGGAGCCGCGGACGCCCGCGCGGAACGGCCCGCGCAGGGCGACCACCACGCCCTGCAGCCCGTCCGGGCGGTGGACGGCGGCCCGGTCGGCGGCGGTCTCCACGGTCGGCGGCAGGTCGTCGGCCACCGCCCAGCCGCCGATCCGCAGCCGCGCCCCGGCCGGGTCGCCGTCCACCCGGACCACCCTGACCTCCCAGGCCCCGTGCAGCACCGACGCCGTGGTCAGCCACGGCCCGTCGGTGGCGTCCCGCCCCTGCTGCGGCCAACGGGCCCGGTGCCGGGAGGCCGCCGAGGCCTCCGCCCCTGGCCCGTCCACGGCGAGCCGGTGCAGCGGGCGGCGGTGCGAGGGCCGCCCCTCGGCGTCGACCAGGGCGACATGCGAGTCCAGCGGGCCGCTGCCGGGCAGGTCCAGATCCGGCGTGGACGGCTGGACCACCCCGTCCGCGTCCTCGACCGGCCCCGGGCCGCCGAGCTCGGGACCGCTCGCGGTGGAGTAGGCCCAGCGGCAGTAGAACGGGTCGTAGGCGGCGCGGCTCACCTGGCCCTCGTCCGCGTGGTCCGCGCCGTGGTTGGCGATCCGGACGATGCCGTCGGCACGGGTTCCACTGGCCACCCAGCCGGGGGCGTGCAGGGTGCGGACGAAGTCGCCGAGATCGACCGGCAGCGGCTCCTCTACGGCGGTCCAGGTCGGGTGGTCGGCGGGGAGCAGCAGCCCGGCGAAGCCCTTGCTGGCCCAGTACGGCGAGGCCGGTCCCGAGTAGTTCTGCCGGATCGGCGGATGCGGCCGGTACCAGCCGAGCGACAGCAGATCACGGTCGTCGAGGCCGTCGCGGTCGGTGAAGTGCCTGGCCATCCCGCTGCCGATGCGCCGGGTCAGACCGGGGGCCAGCGCGCCGGCGCCGAATATCTCCCCGGCCCAGAACGGTGCCGCGACGGCGTTGCGGTAGGTGAGCGAGCGGCCCTGGTAGAGCGGCGCGCCGTCGGCGCCGACCAGGTACTGCAGGTCCGTCAGGTAGTCCCGCAGCCGGTCGCGGTAGCGGTCGGCGAGCCCGGCCTCGGCGTCCTCCCCGGAGATCCGGCAGTACCAGAGCGGGTAGAGGTGCATCGCCCAGCCGCTGTAGTGGTCGAAGTTGCGGTACGGCGGCGGGGTCCCTGCGCCGTCCGCGTACCAGCCGCCGCCGACGTACCAGCTCTCGGTGCGGGCGATGGTGTGCGCCAGGTCGGCCGGCTTCCAGGGGCCGCCGACCGAGCGCAGGAAGGCCTCGACGATGGCCTGGAACCAGACCCAGTTGTTGTCCGGGACGTCGGCGCCGATCATCTCGGAGAGCCAGTCGACCACCCGCTGCTGGACGCTGTCGTCGAGCCGGTCCCAGATCCAGGGCCGGGTCTCGTGCAGGCCCAGCGCGATGGAGGCGGCCTCCACCTTGGCCTGGTGGCACTCCGACATCAGCGGCCAGCGCTCCGGCGACGCCGGATCCGTGCCCGCGGCCAGCCCGGAGGCGTAGCGCTCGACCAGTGCCTCGGTGCCGCCGCCGCCCCGAGCACCGGCGATGCGGAAGGCCGCCAGCAGGAAGGTGCGGGCATAGCCCTCCAGGCCGTCGCTGTGCCGGCCGGAGACGCTGACCGGCCCGGGCAGCTGGATCAGCGCGTGCCGCGGCGTCGCGTACGGGCGGACCGCGGTCAGCATCCGGTCGGCGAGGCCTTCCCAGTGGGCCCTGGTCCACCCGGTGTACGGGGAAAGCTCGCGGTCCTCGGCCGGATGGCGGTGCGGCACATCTGCTCCTCGCTCGGAATGCGATCAGCGTGCCGAGAAATCCGCAGGCAGTCAACAACTTCAGACAGAAACCTCAGAAACCTGCTATTTTCCGCAGTAGACAGTGGATCGGAGGAACCGTGCTCGCCCAACAACGGCATGACTACCTACTGGAACAGCTGCGCGCCCATGGGGCGGTCAGATCGACCGATGTGGTCGCCGGGCTCGGGGTCTCCGACGGCACCGTGCGCCGGGATCTGGAGCTGCTGGAGCAGCAGGGGCAGCTGACCAGGGTCCGCGGCGGCGCCGTCCTGCCGCCCGGCTCGCCGGCGGCGTCCGCGGCCGGCGCGGCCTCGGCCGAGGGCGCCGTCATCGGCATGCTGGTGCCCTCGACCACGTACTACTTCCCCGAGGTGATCCGGGGGGCGCAGACCGCCGCCACCCGCGCCGGGGCCCGGCTGATCCTCGGCGTCAGCGACTACGACACCGACCGCGACCCCGGCCAGCTGCGCGACCTGATCAGCTCCGGCTGCGACGGCCTGCTGGTCACCACCGCCGAGGGCCCGGTGATCCCGGCCCCGGTACGTCGGCAGCTGGACGCCTGCGGCCTGCCGTACGTGCTGGTCGAGCGGCGCTCGGCGGCCGCCTTCGACCACGCCGAGTGCGTCCTCAGCGACCACCGCCAGGGCGCCTACCGCGCGGTCGAGTACCTGGCCGGCCTCGGCCACGACGGGGTCGCCCTGTTCGCCTCGTTCAGTCCCACCGCGGTCGCGGTGACGGAGGGTCATGCCGAGGCGATCCGGCTGCTCGGCCTCTCCCGCTCCGACCCGGTGCTCGGCTACGAGCACGACGCGGACCGGAACGCCGCGATCGACGCCTTCGTCCACTCCTGCCGCGCCTCCGGCACCACGGCCGTCCTGGTCCACTCCGACCAGGTGGCGATCCTGCTGCTGCAGCGGCTGCGCGCGCACGGCGTCCGGATCCCCGAGGACCTGTCCGTGATCGCCTACGACGACGAGGTCGCCGCGTTCGCCGAGGTGCCGCTGACCGCGGTGTCGCCGCCGAAGTTCGAGCTGGGCCAGACCGCCGCGTCGGCCCTGCTCGACCGCCTCGGCGGCTTCGGCGACCTGCCGGTCCGGCAGACCGTGCTGCAGCCGAGGCTGCTGATCCGGTCCTCCACCGCGGTCGGCACCGCCGCCAGCGTCGCCCGCGCCGCAGCCACCGCCGCCGCGGTGACCCGGTGACCCGCGCGGTGCTGGCCATGCGTCCCGCCGTCGCCGCCTCGATCTTCGACGCCGAGGGCCGCCGCCGGCTCACCGAGCTGGTCGACATCGACCCCGGGCTGGTCCTGGAGGACTTCGCCACCCCCGCCGCCCGGGCCGCCCTCGCCGACGCCGAGGTGCTGGTCAGCGGCTGGGGCTGCCCGCCGCTCGACGAGCGGGCGCTGCAGGCCGCGCCCCGGCTGCGGGCCGTCATCCACACCGCGGGATCGGTCAAGGGCCATGTCACCGAGGCCTGCTGGCAGCGCGGCATCCAGGTCACCTCGGCCGCCGCCGCCAACGCCGTCCCGGTCGCCGAGTACACCCTGGCCGCGATCCTCTTCGCCAACAAACGGGTTCTGCCCGCCAGGGACAGTTACCGCAGGATCCGCGACGGCGCCGCCGACTGGCACGCCCGGCTCGCCGACGCGGGTAACTACCGCCGCCGAGCGGGCATCATCGGCGCCTCCAGGATCGGCCGCCGGGTGATCGAACTGCTCCAGCCGTTCGACCTGGAGGTCCTGGTCAGCGACCCGTTCCTGGACGCCGACCAGGCCACCGCGCTCGGCGCCCGGCTCACCCCGCTGCCGGAGCTGTTCCGCAGCAGCCACGTGGTCAGCGTGCACGCGCCCTGGCTGCCCAGCACCGAGGGCCTGGTCTCGCGCGCCCTGCTGGCGTCCATGCCGGACCGGGCGACGCTGATCAACACAGCCAGGGGCGCGCTGGTCGACCAGGCAGCGCTGGAGCAGGAGTTGGTCTCCGGCCGCCTGGACGCGGTCCTGGACGTCACCTCCCCCGAGGTGCTGCCCGCCGCGTCCCCGCTCTACGACCTGCCGAACGTGCTGCTCACCCCGCACATCGCCGGCTCCATGGGCAACGAGCTGCGGCGGATGGCCGACTTCGCCCTGGACGAGCTGGAACGCTGGACCGAGGGGATACCCTTCCTCGACCCGATCCGTCCGGACGCCTGGGACCGCATCGCATGAACGAACCGCTGGCCGAACAGCTCACCGAACCGCTCTGCATCGTGGTGATGGGGGTGTCCGGGGTCGGCAAGACCACCGTGGCCGTCCTGCTCGCCGAACGCCTCGGCCTGCCCTACGCCGAGGCCGACGACTTCCACTCGGCCGCCAACATCGCCAAGATGCGGGCCGGGACGCCGCTGGACGACGCCGACCGGCTGCCCTGGCTGCGGGCCCTAGGCGAGTGGCTCGCCGAACGGGCCAAGGACGGCAGCGGCGGCGTGATCACCTGCTCCGCACTCGCCCGACGGCACCGCGACACGCTGCGCGCGGCCTGCCCGGACATCCACTTCCTGCACCTGTCCGGCAGCCATGAGCTGGTCGCCGCCCGGATCGCCGGGCGCAGCGGCCACTTCATGCCGCCGTCACTGCTGGACTCCCAGTACGCCGCGCTGGAACCGCTCGCCCCGGACGAGCACGGCACCGTCCTGGACGTCGGCCCGCCCCCCGAGCAGCTGGCGGCGGAAGCCGCGCGGCTGCTCGGAGGCCACGGGTAGTACCCGTCATACCTGACCGCTGGGGGATCAGACCGTCGCGGCCAGCTTCTCCAGCACCTGGTCGTGGATCCTGCTGTACCCCTTCGGCGCGAACGTGCGCTCGAAGAAGCCGCCGATGCCGGTGGCACCCGTCCAGGTCGCCTCGACCAGGGCCTTGGACCTGCCCTCGCCGGCCGGGGTCACCGTCCAGGTGATCACCAGGCTGGAGTTGGCGTCCGTCTCCACCAGTCGGCCCGGCGACGGCTCGGTCACCGTGAACAGGCAGTCGCGCACCCGCTTCTCGGTGGCCTGCAGCTTCCAGTGGACGACCGTGCCCGCGCCCTTGCCGCCCTCGCGCACCTCGTACTCGCTGTACTGCGGGGGCAGCAGCCCCGCACGGGTGTTCTGGTAGTCGGCCAGCGCGTCGAAGACCTGCTCCGGCGGGGCGTCGAAGACCCGCTCGGTGACCGCGTAAACCTGGCCCATGGTCGTACTCCTCCTGATCGACGTGCGTTCACTTTCGTAGCGCCAAGCCAACCACCGGCAGCCGCACCGACCAAACCGGGGTCCCGGGGGCTCTGCAAGGATGTCCCCCATGACCACGACCTGGGACGCCACCACCTTCGACGCATTCGAACGCAGGGGCTGGACCGGACGCAGCGACGCCTACCAGGCGGGCTTCGCCCGGTTGACCGCCCACACCGTCGCCCCGCTGCTGGACGCGGCGGGGGTCACCGCCGGGAGCACCGTCCTCGACGTCGGCACCGGCCCCGGCGTGGTCGCCGCCGCCGCGCTGGCGCGCGGCGCACGGGTGACCGCCGTGGACGCCTCCCCGGAGATGGCCGCCCACGCGGCGGAGGCCTGCCCCGGCGCGGACGTCCAGGTCGCCGTACTGCCCGAACTGCCCTTCCCGGACGCCTCGTTCGACGCGGTGGTGGGCAACTTCGTGATCAACCACCTCGGCAACCCGGCAGCCGGGGTGACCGAGCTGCGCCGGGTGCTGCGTCCCGGCGGACGGCTGGCGCTGACCTGCTGGGAGCGGATCCCGATGCGGGCCACCGCCGTCTTCGGCGAGGCGATCGCCGCGGCCGGCATCCCCTACCCGCCTGACCTGCCCTCCTCGGGCCTCTTCCTCGCCGACGCCGAGGACCGGACGGCGGCGTTCGCCGCGCTGCTGCGGGACACGGGCCTGGACGGGGTCTCCGCCGCGCGCGTCGAGTGGCTGCACCGCGTCGACCCCGACAGCTGGTGGGCCTCCGTCGTCGCCGGCACCCCGTTGACCGGCTCGCTCATCGCCCGCCAGGGCCCCACCACGACCGCCGCGATCAAGCGGCGCTACGACCGGCTGGTCGCGCCCTATGCGGAACCGGGGAGCACCCGGCTGGTGGCCCTCCCCGCGGTGGCCGTCCTCGCCAGCGCCACCAACTCCGTTGGGGAGTGCGTCTGATGGACCAGCAGCAGCACTCCTCCGGCCGCAGCGCGGACGAACTCCTCGACATCGTGGACGCCGAGGACAATGTGGTCGGCCAGGCCCTGCGCGGCGAGGCCACCGCGCGAAGGATGCGGCACCGCTGCGTCTTCATCCTGGCCAGGGACGCCGAGGACCGGATCTTCGTCCACCGCCGCACCGCGGAGAAGCTGGTCTTCCCCTCCCTGCACGACATGTTCGTGGGCGGCGTCGTCGGCGCGGGCGAGAGCTACGACGAGGCGGCGAAGCGCGAGGCCGAGGAGGAGTTGGGCGTCAGCGGCCTGGCCCCGACCCCGCTGTTCCGCTTCCTCTACGACTCCCCCGACCACACCTGGTGGTCCGCCGTCTACGAGGCCCGGGTCAGCGGCAAGGTCAACCCGCAGGTCGAGGAGGTCGCCTGGCACGACTTCCTGACGGTCGATCAGGTGACTGAACGTCTGCAGGACTGGGACTGGGTGCCGGACGGGCTCGCCGCGTGGCGCCGGCTCACTCTTTGGCGGAGCGGGCCTGTCGGCTGACGGGGGCGACTCCGCGGGCGGGTGCGGGGCGGGTCTGCGGCTGAGCCCCCGTCCCGATCCCGTGCTCCCCGTGCGCGTTTGTGGACCGGGGCTTCGCCCCCGGTGGCGGGCCCGGGGCCCGTCGCTGGCCGACGGCTGAGCGGTGGCTCCGCCGACGCCCCGCCCCGCGCCCCCTCCGCCCGCGTAGTTGGCCGCTTTGCGTCGGAGACGCGAGACGGCGCGGAGCCGCCCCGCTGACAAGGCCGACCCCACCCAGGCACGCCGCGCCAGCACACCCCCCCCGCGGCTACACCCCCCGAACCCCCAGCGCCGCCGCGACCAGCGCCCGGCAGCGTGCGACGTCGGCCAAGGCGTCCGTCCCGTCGGCGAACTGGTCGACCGCGCCCAAGCGCGGGAGCGCGCCGACCGCCGGGTCGGTGATGGCTGAGGCCAGGGCGACCGTGAAGCGGTTGGCGTCGACCACGGGGAACGGGCGGTCGAAGTAGGGGCGCATCGAGGGGTCGACCGGCGCGCAGATCTCCAGCCGGTTCTGCCACTCGCCGGCCAGGCTGCAGGCCTCCACCACGCCCAGCTGCCGGTCCGCCGCGCCGTCCGCGGCAAGCGCAGCGCCCAGCGCTTCGGCGATCGGGGCCGCCTCCGGGAACTCCGCCTCCGGAAGCCGGGCCAAGGCCGTGCCGAGCCACTTGCTGTACGGGGCGTAGCGGCGGGCCAGCAGCAGGCAGAGCCGGATGACCTCGCGGGCGAGCCGCGCGGCGACCACCCGGCTGCCGAGATCGTCGCCGACCTCGGCGGTGCGGCCGACGAAGGCCTCCTCCTGGGCGATCCGCAGCCACTGCGCGGCGAGGAGGTAGCGCCAGACGTCGTCCGGATACCAGGCGAGGGCCGTCCGCGCGGCAGTGAGCCGGCCGAGGCCGTCGTGGTAGACGGCGCCCGCGGTGGCTTCGAGCAGCCGCTGGCCGGGAGTGGCGAGCCAGTCGAGCAGGCCGACCCCAGCAGTGACCCCGACCCCAGCCCCGGTCCCCGCCCCGGCCCCGGGGTCGAAGCCGAGGCAGCCGGTGAGCCAGTCCCCCGTCTCGGCGATGGCGACCCGGTGGTCCACTGGTCCTGCCGTGGTCGGCGTCATCACCCGGACCCGCGCCCCCGGCGGGGCGAAGTGGGTGGGCCAGCCGCGGACCGAGGTGGGCAGCCGCGCGGAGAGCAGCGCACTGATGGCCGCGCCGTGCCGGGCCAGATCCTCCGCGCCGAGGAAGAGCTGGAGCTGCGGGCCCCACTCGTGGTCGGGCGAGCGCTCGGTGTCGAAGCCCAGCACCTCCGACCCGCCGCCGATCCGGGCCGCGGTGTGCGGCAGGCCTGGGTACTCGGCGTCCAGCAGCGGCCGGACCGCCTCGGTGTAGAAGAGTCCGCAGAGTTCCAGGCCGGGCAGGAAGGCCCCTGTTGTCGACATGTGATCGAACGTAGTACCGGTCGGGCTCAAAAAGCCCGTGGATTTCCGGCGCCCCTTCCGACACTCCCTCCGACACTCCCTCCGACCCCCCTTCCTACCTGCGGGTAGGGCGGGTATGGTGACCCAACCACCCAGTCCGCGTCGGGAGCCGCAGCGACGGGTTGGTTTTGTTCCCCCCTTTTGCCACTGGCCTGGCGACGCATCGTCCACCCTGCCGAGGCGTACGTTTCACACGGTGACCTCAGTCGCGCCGTGTCACTCCCCTCATCTCATCTGCCGCGTGACCGTCCGAGCACAGTGACGGGCGCGGCGCTCCCCGAGGAGTTCCTCCGTGAACGATCAGACTGAGCAAACCCCTGCCACAGAACCCGCCCCCGACGCCCCCACCTCCCCCTTCCCCGTCGTCGCCGTGGTCGGCCTGGGCACCATGGGCGCCGGTATCGCCGAGATCACCGCGCGCAGCGGACGCCGGGTGATCGGCATCGAGCTGGACGCCGCCGCCGCCGAAGCGGCCCTGCGGCGGATCGAGGAGTCGACCGCGCACTCCGTCGAGCGGGCCAGGATCACCGCCGAGGAGCGCACCGCGCTGCTGGCGCGGATCGATTACGTCACCCACGACCTGGCCGCCGCCGCCGAGGCGCAGCTGGTGATCGAGGAGATCCCGGAGCAGCTGGAGCTGAAGCGGGAGCTGTTCGCCGAGCTGGACCGGATCTGCCCGGCCGGAACCGTCCTGGCCACCGGCACCACCGCGCTGTCGGTGACCAGGATCGCGGCGGCGACCCAGCGCCCGGAGCGGGTGGTCGGGCTGCACTTCTTCAACCCGGCCCCGGTGATGGAGCTGGTCGAGGTCGTCCGCACGGTGCTGACCAGCACCGATGTGGCCGAGGCCGCCGCCGGGTTCAGTCGCAGCCTGGGCAAGTCGCCGGTGCTGGCGGGCGACCGGGCCGGCTTCATCGTGAACGGGCTGCTGTTCGCCTACCTCAACCAGGCCGCCGCGATGTTCGAGTCGCGCTATGCCACCCGCGAGGACATCGACGCGGCGATGCGGTTCGGCTGCGGGCTGCCGATGGGACCGCTGGCGCTGCTGGACCTGATCGGCGTGGACACCGCGAAGACCGTCCTGGAGGCGATGTACGAGCAGTCGCACGACCGGCTGCACGCCCCGGCCCCGATCCTGGGGCAGCTCGCGGCGGCCGGGCTGCTGGGACGCAAGACCGGGCGCGGCTTCTACACCTACGCGGCCCCGGGTTCCTCGCAGGTCGTCGCGGAGCAGCAGGTCACGCGGCCCGGGCCGGTCGGACGGGACGTCCGCAGCGTCGGGGTGTGCGGCTCGGGGACGATGGCGACCGGCATCGCCGAGGTGTTCGCCAAGGCCGGCTACCAGGTCACCCTGGTCGCCCGTAGCCAGGAGAAGGCGGACCGGGCCCTGGCCGGGCTGGCGAAGTCGCTGGCCCGCATGGTCGACAAGGGCCGGCTGAGCGGGGCGGACCGGGACGCGGCGCTGGCGCGGGTCACCCCGTCCGGCTCGCTGGAGGCGCTGGCGGACGCGGATCTGGTGCTGGAGGCGGTGGCCGAGGATCTGGCGGTGAAGCGCGAGCTGTTCGCGACGCTGGACAAGATCTGCCGCCCCGGCGCGGTGCTGGCGACCACCACGTCCAGCCTGCCGGTGATCCAGTGCGCGACGGCGACCGGCCGGCCGCGCGACGTGGTCGGGATGCACTTCTTCAACCCGGCGCCGGCGATGCGGCTGGTCGAGGTGGTCAGCACGGTGCTGACCGGCGAGGACGTCACGGCGACGGTGCTGGAGGTCTGTGCCAAGGTGCGCAAGCACCCGGTGGAGTGCGGCGACCGGGCCGGGTTCATCGTCAACGCGCTGCTGTTCCCCTACCTCAACGACGCGGTGCGGATGGTCGAGGAGCACTACGCCTCGGTCGACGACGTGGACACCGCGATGCGGCTGGGCTGCGGCTACCCGATGGGCCCGTTCGCACTGCTGGACGTGGTCGGCCTGGATGTGTCGCTGACCATCGAGAAGGTGCTGCACGGCGAGTTCCGCGAGCCGGGGCTGGCTCCGGCCCCGCTGCTGGAGCACCTGGTGGCGGCCGGCTGCCTGGGTCGCAAGACCGGACGTGGCTTCCGCGACCACGCACGCAGGTGACCGCGCCCGTACGGCCCCGGTCGGCGTGTAGCGTTCGCGTCATGAGCGGGGCAGACACACAGGCCACACCAGCGGTACCGGCCGAGCAGGCCAACGGGAGTCCGCGCAAGGTCACGGCGCAGCGGCAGCAGATGCGCCAGGACCTGGCGGCGGCGGCGATGGAGCTGTTCGCCAACCAGGGCTACGAGGAGACGACGGTCGATCAGATCGCCGCGGCAGCGGGCGTGGCCCGGCGTACCTTCTTCCGCTACTTCCGGTCCAAGGAGGAGGCGATCTTCCCGGACCACGACGACACCCTGATCCGGGTGGCGGACCTGCTGGCCGGGGCGGATCCGGCCGAGCACCCGCTGGACGTGGTGTGCCAGGGGATCAAGGAGGTGCTGCGGATGTACGCGGCCACCCCCGGCGTCTCGGTGGCCCGCTACCGGCTGATCCGGCAGGTGCCGACGCTGCGCGAGCGCGAGATCGCGGTGGTGGCCCGGTACGAGCGGCTGTTCACCCGCTATCTGCTGGGCCGGTTCGACACGGCCGGGCAGAGCTCGGGCGGCTGGGAGCGGGGCGTCGGCGACGACGCGATGCTGGCGGAGGTGTCCGCGGCGGCCGTGGTCGCGGCGCACAACCACGTGCTGCGGCGCTGGCTGCGCTCGGGCGGCGGGGGCGATGTGGAGCCCCAGCTGGACCATGCCTTCGAGGTGATCCGGCGGACCTTCTGGGGCGGCGCCTCCCAGGCCCAGCCCCAGGCCCAGACCCAAACCCAGCGGCAGGCACCCCAGGTGGCACGCAGTGCCATCAAGGGCTCGGCGGAAACCCTCGGCAGTGCCGTCGAGAGCGCCGTGAGTGCCACTCCCTCGGGTGAGGTGCTGATCACCGTGGCCCGTACCGACGCCCCGCTGGACGAGGTGCTGCAGAGCATCAAGCTCGCCCTGGGCGCCCGCTAGCGGCGTAAACACTGGTCAAGAGCACAGCCAAAGGCGAACAGACAGGCCCATCCCGGCGCGTCGGGGTGGGCCTGCGTGCTTCTCGGGGTAGATGTTGCGACGTGATGACGCTCACGTGTCTCCCGGCGAAAATCATGGCACGCAGTGTCTTTACGAGTGGCACGGCGTGCCAGTACGTTGTTACCCACTGGTCGCGGCGCCGCGGCTCCCCACCCTGGCGCGCCATGCCCAGGGCCCGCGCGACACCCCTGCGCGAGCGGTTCGGCCCCGCATTACTCCATGCGACTGAAGCGCCACCCCCCTTCCCGTCCACACACCGGTGTCCGTGCCCGGTGCCCCCCATCAGACATCCCCGCACCCCTCAGCGGGGAAGCCGTCGGAGGCAGCCATGAAGGCCCCAGCGATGAAGAGCATCCTCGAAGCGATCACCAGCGGGGAGGCGAGCCCGGCCGATTTCGCCGCGCTCCCCGTCCCCGAGTCCTACCGGGCGGTCACGCTCCACAAGGACGAAGAGCAGATGTTCGCCGGCCTGGACAGTCGTGACAAGGACCCCCGCAAGTCGCTGCACCTGGACGAGGTCGCCGTGCCGGAACTCGGTCCGGGCGAGGCCCTGGTCGCGGTGATGGCCAGCGCGGTCAACTACAACACCGTGTGGAGCTCGATCTACGAGCCGGTCTCGACCTTCTCGTTCCTGGAGCGCTACGGGAAGCTGTCGCCGGAGTCCGCGCGGCACAACCTGCCGTACCACGTGCTGGGTTCGGACCTGGCCGGCGTGGTCCTGCGGACCGGCCCCGGGGTGCACGCCTGGAAGCCCGGCGACGAGGTCGTCGCGCACTGCCTGAGCGTGGAGCTGGAGAGCTCGGACGGCCACAACGACACGATGATGGACCCGGAGCAGCGGATCTGGGGCTTCGAGACCAACTTCGGCGGCCTGGCCGAGATCGCCCTGGTCAAGTCCAACCAGCTGATGCCCAAGCCGGCCCACCTCACCTGGGAGGAGGCCGCCTCGCCGGGGCTGGTGAACTCCACCGCCTACCGGCAGCTGGTCTCCCGCAACGGGGCCGGCATGAAGCAGGGCGACAACGTGCTGATCTGGGGCGCCAGCGGCGGCCTCGGCTCGTACGCGACCCAGTACGCGCTGGCCGGCGGTGCGACGCCGATCTGTGTGGTCTCCAACGACGCCAAGGCCGACATCTGCCGGGCGATGGGCGCCGAGGCGATCATCGACCGCAGCGCCGAGGGCTACAAGTTCTGGAAGGACGAGAACAACCAGGACCCGCGCGAGTGGAAGCGGCTCGGCGGCCGGATCCGCGAGCTGACCGGCGGCGAGGACGTCGACATCGTCTTCGAGCACCCGGGCCGGGAGACCTTCGGCGCCAGCGTCTACGTCACCCGCAAGGGCGGCACCATCGTCACCTGTGCCTCGACCAGCGGCTACATGCACCAGTACGACAACCGCTACCTCTGGATGTCGCTGAAGCGCATCGTCGGCTCGCACTTCGCCAACTACCGCGAGGCGTGGGAGGCGAACCGGCTGATCGCCAAGGGGAAGATCCACCCCACCCTGTCGAAGACGTACCGCCTGGAGGAGTCCGGCCAGGCCGCGCTGGACGTGCACCACAACCTGCACCAGGGCAAGGTCGGCGTGCTCTGCCTTGCCCCCACCGAGGGCCTGGGCGTCCGCGACCACGAGCTCCGGGCGAAGCACCTGCTCGCCATCAACCGCTTCAGTTCGATCGAGCAGAACCGGGGCGAGTAGACACCATGACCCAGCGAGACCGCCCCTGGCTGATGCGGACGTACGCCGGACACTCGTCCGCCACCGCGTCCAACGCGCTCTACCGGAAGAACCTGGCCAAGGGCCAGACCGGCCTCTCGGTCGCCTTCGACCTGCCGACGCAGACCGGCTACGACCCCGACCACGTGCTGGCCAAGGGCGAGGTCGGCCGGGTCGGCGTCCCGGTCAGCCACCTCGGCGACATGCGGGCCCTGTTCGACGGCATCCCGCTGGAGCGCACCAACACCTCCATGACGATCAACGCCACGGCCATGTGGCTGCTGGCGATGTACCAGGTCGTCGCGGAGGAGCAGGGTGCGGACATCGCCAAGCTCACCGGCACCACCCAGAACGACATCATCAAGGAGTACCTGTCCCGCGGGACGCACGTCTTCCCGCCCGGGCCCAGCATCCGGCTGACCACGGACATGATCGCCTACACCGTGGCGAACATCCCCAAGTGGAACCCGATCAACATCTGCAGCTACCACCTGCAGGAGGCCGGGGCCACCCCGGTACAGGAGCTGGCCTTCGCGATGTGCACCGCGATAGCGGTGCTGGACGCGGTGCGCGACGGCGGGCAGGTGGCGCCGGAGCAGATGGGCGAGGTCGTCGCCCGGATCTCCTTCTTCGTCAACGCCGGCGTCCGCTTCGTCGAGGAGATGTGCAAGCTCCGGGCCTTCGGCCGGATCTGGGACACCGTCACCCGCGAGCGCTACGGCATCACGGACGCCAAGCAGCGACGGTTCCGCTACGGCGTCCAGGTCAACTCGCTGGGGCTGACCGAGGCGCAGCCGGAGAACAACGTCCAGCGGATCGTGCTGGAGATGCTGGCGGTCACCCTCTCCAAGGACGCCCGGGCCCGCGCGGTGCAAACTGCCGGCCTGGAACGAGGCGCTGGGGCTGCCCCGGCCCTGGGACCAGCAGTGGTCGCTGCGGATCCAGCAGGTGCTGGCCTACGAGTCGGACCTGCTGGAGTACGGCGACCTGTTCGACGGCAGCCATGTGGTCGAGGCCAAGGTGCAGGAGCTGGTGGCCGGGGCCGAGGCGGAGATCGAGAAGGTGCTCGGGATGGGCGGGGTCACCCCCGCCGTGGAGACCGGGTACCTCAAGGCCGCCCTGGTCGGCTCGCACGCCGAGCGCCGGGCCCGGATCGAGTCCGGCGAGGACAAGGTGATCGGGGTCAACTGCTTCGAGACCACCGAGCCCAGCCCGCTCACCGCCGACCTGGACACCGCGATCATGCAGGTGGACCCGGACTCGGAGCGGGCCGTCGTGGACGCCTTCGCCGACTGGCGCAAGGAGCGGGACGAGGACGCCGCGCAGGCGGCGATCGCCGAGCTCAAGCGCCAGGCGGCCACCGAGGCCAACCTGATGCCGGCCACCCTGGACTGCGTCCGGGCCGGGGTCACCACCGGGGAGTGGTCCTTCGCCCTGCGCGACGTGTTCGGCGAGTACCGGGCCCCGACCGGGGTCGGCGGCGCGCCGATCACCGGCACCCTGGAGGGCGAGAGCGGCGCGGAGCTGCTCGCCGTCCGCCGGGCCGTCAGCGGCACCGCCGAGGAGATCGGCGCCGGCAAGCTGCGGCTGCTGGTCGGCAAGCCCGGCCTGGACGGCCATTTCCAACGGCGCCGAGCAGATCGCGGTACGGGCCCGCGACGCCGGGTTCGAGGTGGTCTACCAGGGCATCAGGCTCACCCCCGAGCAGATCACCTCTGCGGCCGTGGCCGAGGACGTGCACTGCGTCGGCCTGTCCATCCTCTCCGGCGCGCACGCCGAGCTGGTCCCCGACGTGCTGCGGCGGCTGCGCCGGGCCGGGGTCGAGGACGTGCCGGTGATCGTCGGCGGGATCATCCCGGCGGCGGACGAGCAGGAGCTGCTGGCGCAGGGCGTCGCGGCCGTGTTCACTCCCAAGGACTTCGGCATCACCCACATCATCGGCCGTATCGTCGACGAGATCCGTCGCGCGCACGGACTGCCGCCCTTCTCGGACCGCACCCCGGACTACAGCCCGGACCTCAAGGAAGAGACCCCCGCTTCATGACTGCCAACGACTCGACCGCCGGCCGGCTCCGCCCCCGCCGCTCCTGCCTCGCCGTACCCGGAAGCAACCCGCGCTTCCTGGAGAAGGCCCAGGGACTGCCCGCCGACCAGGTGTTCCTGGACCTGGAGGACGCCTGCGCCCCGCTCGCCAAGGAGGGGGCCCGGCACACCATCGTGGACGCGCTGAACCAGGGCGACTGGTCCGGCAAGACCCGGGTGGTCCGGGTCAACGACTGGACCACCCACTGGACCTACCGCGACGTGGTCACCGTCGTCGAGGGCGCCGGCCAGAACCTGGACTGCATCATGCTGCCCAAGGTCCAGGACGCCCAGCAGATCGTCGCGCTGGACCTGCTGCTCACCCAGATCGAGAAGACCATGGGCTTCGAGGTCGGAAAGATCGGCATCGAGGCGCAGATCGAGAACGCCAAGGGCCTGGTCAACGTGGACGCCATCGCCGGCGCCTCGCCCCGCATGGAGACCATCGTCTTCGGGCCGGCCGACTTCATGGCCTCCATCAACATGAAGACCCTGGTCGTCGGCGAGCAGCCGCCCGGCTACGGTGCGGACGCGTACCACTACATCCTGATGCGCATCCTGATGGCCGCCCGGATGCACGACCTGCAGGCGATCGACGGCCCGTACCTGCAGATCCGCAACGTCGACGGCTACCGCGAGGTCGCCGGGCGCTCGGCGGCGCTGGGCTTCGACGGCAAGTGGGTGCTGCACCCCGGCCAGGTCGACGCCGCCAACGAGGTCTACTCCCCCAGCCAGGAGGACTACGACCACGCCGAGCTGATCCTGGACGCGTACGACTACTGCACCTCCGAGGCCGGCGGCCGCAAGGGCTCGGCGATGCTCGGCGACGAGATGATCGACGAGGCCAGCCGGAAGATGGCGCTGGTCGTCTCCGGGAAGGGCCGCGCGGCGGGGCTGCAGCGGACTTCGAAGTTCGAGATCCCGGAGGCGTGATTCAGATGCAGTTCGGACGCACCTATGAGGAGTTCGAGGTCGGCGCGGTCTACAAGCACTGGCCCGGAAAGACGGTCACCGAGTACGACGACCACCTCTTCTGCCTGCTGACCATGAAACCACCACCCGCTGCACCTCGACAGCAACTACGCCGGGAAGACCACGGACTTCGGGCAGAACGTGGTGGTCGGCAACTACATCTACTCGCTGCTGCTGGGGATGTCCGTGCCGGACGTCTCCGGCAAGGCCATCGCCAACCTGGAGGTCGAGTCGCTGAAGCACATCGCGCCGACGTTCCACGGCGACACCATCTACGGCGAGACCCTGGTGCTGGGCAAGACGCCGTCGAAGTCCAAGTCGGACCGGGGGATCGTCCACGTCGAGACCAAGGGCTACAAGCAGGACGGCACGGTCGTGTGTGTCTTCCGGCGCAAGGTGATGGTCCCGACCGAGACCTACATCAAGGAACGGGGCGGGGAGCAGCCGGGCCGGCCCGAGCCCCTGAGCTGACCCGCTGGGCGTTCCGTGCCCCCTCGTACCAGGTGCCCTGCGGCTACTGCCACAGCCGCGGGGCACCTTCCTCCCCTTAAATAATTCAGGCCCTCAGATACTTCAGGAGCCAGCCATGGGACGCCTCGCCCAGACCGACGGCCTCACCGAGATCCAGCAGGACATCCTCGCCACGGTTCGGAGCTTTGTCGACAAGGAGATCATTCCGGTCGCCACCGAGCTCGAGCACAAGGACGAGTACCCCGCCGACATCGTCGAGGGGATGAAGGAGATGGGCCTGTTCGGGCTCATGATCCCGGAGGAGTACGGCGGTCTCGGCGAGTCGCTGCTGACCTACGCCCTGGTGGTGGAGGAGATCGCCCGTGGCTGGATGTCGGTGTCCGGCATCGTCAACACCCACTTCATCGTGGCCTACATGATCGCCCAGCACGGGACCCAGGCGCAGAAGGACCACTTCCTGCCGCGGATGGCCACCGGCGAGGTCCGTGGCGCGTTCTCGATGTCCGAGCCGGGCCTCGGCTCGGACGTGTCCGCGATCCGCACCAAGGCGGTCAGGGACGGCGAGGACTACGTCATCAACGGCCAGAAGATGTGGCTGACCAACGGCGGCACCTCCACCCTGGTCGCGGTGCTCTGCAAGACCGACGAGGGCCAGCCCGAGGACGCGCCGGCGCACCGGTCGATGACGACCTTCCTGATCGAGAAGACCCCCGGTTTCGGCCCCAACCCGACCGTGCCGGGGCTGACCATCCCCGGCAAGATCGAGAAGATGGGCTACAAGGGCGTCGACACCACCGAGATGATCCTGGAGGACGTCCGGATCCCGGCGGACATGGTGCTGGGCGGCACCAGCGGCCTCGGCTTCAAGCACATGATGGACGGCGTCGAGGTGGGCCGGGTGAACGTGGCGGCCCGCGGCTGCGGGGTCGCGCACCGGGCGTTCGAGCTGGGCATCCGCTACGCCCAGCAGCGGAGCACCTTCGGCAAGAAGATCGCGGAGCACCAGGCGATCCAGTTCAAGCTGTCCGAGATGGCCACCAAGGTCGAGGCCGCGCACCAGATGATGGTGATGGCCGCCCGCAAGAAGGACTCGGGCCAGCGCAACGACCTGGAGGCGGGGATGGCCAAGTACCTCGCCGCCGAGTACTGCAAGGAGGTCGTCGAGGACTCCTTCCGGATCCACGGCGGCTACGGCTTCTCCAAGGAGTACGAGATCGAGCGGCTCTACCGGGAGGCCCCGATGCTGCTGATCGGCGAGGGCACCGCCGAGATCCAAAAGATGATCATCGGCCGGCGACTGCTCCAGGACTACCGCCTCGGCGAGTGACCGAGGTAAGAACTTCGCAAACCCTGCGGAAGCGCCCCACCAGCGAGATTCGGCCGAAGCGATAAGTTTCGGCCGTTTTTCGCATTTTCCCGACGGGCTACGGAACATCGTGCTGCAAAACCAGCGCATTCCAAGCCCCGAGCGCCCCTTCAGTCCTCCCGCAGACCCTTTCCAAGCCTCTGACCACACCTGAGAGTGTTGTCACCGTTATGCCGAAACCCTTGGCCGCAGGGGGTCGACGGCTCTACGTTCGTAGGAGGGGGCACGGCCGAGGGCCCACTTCCGGTTACCCGGAGGTTGCCTAGTGACCGTCCGCTGCCGATAGCATCCCGGTGGACAGCTACGTCCCCGAACCCCTCGATCACGCGGCCCCTCGCGCGGTCACTTACGCCGGTACCCTCGGCGTCAACCGTTCCCGGGCCCCCGCGACAAAGGTCTTCGATGCCCCTCAGTCCGTCCCACCAATCCGCGAGCCGTCCCCGTGTCACCTTGGCACGCGGAGCCTCGCCCTGGCTTGTTCCCACGGTGCTCACCGCGGCCGCCTGTTCCGCCCTCACCCGGCGCAGCGGCAAGTGGGCCCTGGCGGCGGTGCCCGCCACCGCGCTGAGCGCGGGGATGCTCTGGTTCTTCCGCGACCCCGAGCGGACCGTGGGCGAGGGGCGGGTGATCTCCCCCGCCGACGGCGTGGTGCAGAGCATCGACGCCTGGCCCGACGGCCGTACCCGGGTGGCGATCTTCATGAGCCCGCTCAATGTGCACGTGAACCGGGCCCCGCTGCCCGGCACGGTCACCTCGGTCGAGCATGTGTCGGGCGGCTTCGTGCCGGCCTTCAACAAGGACAGCGACCGCAACGAGCGGGTGGTGTGGCACTTCGACACCGAGCTCGGCGACATCGAGATGGTCCAGATCGCCGGGGCCGTCGCGCGCCGCATCATCCCGTACCTGCCCGAGGGCACCAAGGTCGAGCAGGGTGAGCGGATCGGCCTGATCCGCTTCGGTTCGCGGGTCGACACCTACCTCCCCGCGGGCGTCGAGCCCGGCGTGGAGGTCGGTCAGAAGACCACGGCTGGGGTGACTCGTCTTGACCGTGACTGATCCTGAGACCGTGCAGGAGGACGAGGACGACCGGGACGGCAGCGCCCGTCGGCTGCGCTGGGCGCGCGACCGCGAGATGCGCTCCCCCCGTTCGCCGCAGCAGCTGTCCACCGCGGACATGTTCACGCTGGGCAACGCCATCTGCGGCTTCCTGGCGATCTACTGCACCACCACCGGGGTGCTGATCCCGCACCTCACCGGGGTCGCCACCAACGGCGACCGGCGCAGTGCCGCGACCGCGGTCACGCTGCTGCTCATCGGCTCGATGTTCGACCTGTTCGACGGCCTGGTGGCGCGCAAGCTGCGCTCCTCCGCGCTGGGCGCCGAGCTGGACAACCTCGCCGACCTGATCAGCTTCGGCATCGCCCCGGCCTACTTCGTCGTGGTCTGGGGCATGGTCGCGGGCGGCACCCACCAGCAGGTGGCGGCCGGAATCGCGATCATGGTGCTGCTCGCGGTCGTGCTGCGGCTCGCGCGCTTCTCCTGCACCACGATGCGCCCCGGCGTGTTCCAGGGCATGCCCTGCCCGATGGGCGCCCTCACGGTGATCTCCATCGTGCTGCTCAACCCGCCCTTCGTGCTCGCCGTGGTCGGCATCGTCCTGGTCGCCGCGCTCATGGTGAGCCGGGTCGAGTACCCCAAGCCGCACGGTGCGCTCGCCACGGCGACGCTCTGCTGGATCGTGGTCAGCATGGGCTGCCTCGCCGCCTGGGCGACCGGCGTGCCCGGCGGGGCGATGCTGCTGAAGGTCGGCGCGACCCTGCAGGTCACCCTGGCGCTGATGGCGCCGCTGATGGTGCTCCGCCGCAAGGTCGGCGACGTCCGCGCCCGGCGCGCGGAGTCCCGCGCGAGCTGAAACCGGTTGAACGTAGGACGAAGCCCCCGTGACCTGATCGAGGTCGCGGGGGCTTCGTCGTAGCCGGGGCCGGTCAGTGCGCCGCCGAGGTCTCCGGGGCGGCCGAGGCCGACGACGGGGCCGGGGCGGCCGGCTTCTCCCAGGGCGCCGGCTCGCCGCGGCGGACCAGCGCGAAGACGATCAGCCCGGCCACCACGCCGGTGACCCCGGCGATCAGGTAGACCCGGTCCAGACCGGCCGCGAAGGCCCCGTGCACCAGCTGGTGCACGGCCGCCTGCTGGTCGGCGGGGACGGCGCCCAGCACGGCCTGGGCCCGGCCGCCGCTGAGGGCGGAGGAGACGCCGTGTGGGTCGGCCAGGTGGCTGTTGCCCGCCACGTAGTCCTGGACCCGGTTGGCGAACACCGTGCCGAGGACGGCGATGCCCAGGGCGTAGCCGAGCTGGCGGCCGGTGTTGACCGCGCCGCTGGCCATGCCGACCCGCTCCCGGGGGACGGTGGCCAGGGCCGCCGACATCATCACCGGGGTGGCCATGCCGACGCCGAGGCCGCTGACGATCATGCCCGGCAGCACCGCGGTCCAGGAGGAGTCGGCCGAGACCATGGTCATCAGCAGCACCCCGGCGCCGATCAGCACCAGGCCGATGCCGATCGGGACCTGCGGGGCCGACTTTCCGAACAGCCGACCGCTGTTTCCAGCCACCACGAAGGCGGCCAGGGCCAGCGGGCAGCAGGCCAGACCGGCCTGGATCGGGCTGAGGTCGAGCACCGACTGCAGCCAGATCGAGGTGTAGGTCAGATGGGCGAAGGCGGCGGCGTTGAGCAGCAGCGCGGAGGCGGTCAGGCCGACGAAGCTGCGGTTGCGCAGCAGGCCCAGGTCCAGCAGCGGGTTCGCGCTGCGCAGCTCCGCCAGCACGAAGGCCAGCAGGGCGACCACCGCCAGGCCGAGCGAGACCAGCACGGTGGCGCTGCCCCAGCCCTTGTCGGCGCTCTCGATCAGGCCGTAGACCAGCGCGCCGGAGAAGACCGTGAAGGTGACCGCACCGGGGTAGTCGAGCCGTCCGGTGGCGCGGCCCTGCTCGGCCCTGAGGTAGCGGACGGTCATCCAGAGCGCGGCCGCCGCGATCGGCAGGTTGACGAAGAAGATCGCACGCCAGTCGATCTGGTCGGTGAGCAGTCCGCCGAGGACCGGTCCCACCGCCGCCGCGCCGCCGCTGACCGCGCCCCAGATGCCGAAGGCGGTGCCGCGGTCGCGGCCCTGGTAGGCCGCGTTGAGCAGCGAGGTGGTGGAGGTCAGCATGGCCGCGCCGCCGATGCCCTGCGCGGCGCGGGCGGCGATCAGCGTCCCGGCGTTGGGGGCGAGGCCGCAGGCCAGCGAGGCGAGGGCGAAGACGACCAGGCCGAACAGGTACAGCCGACGGTGTCCGAGCCGGTCGCCGAGCGCGCCGACCACCATCAGCAGGGCGGCCAGGACCAGCGCGTACATGTCCACCACCCACTGCAGGGAGGTGAACGAGGAGTGCAGGTCGGCGGCCATCTGCGGGAGGGCCACATTCACGATGCTGACGTCCACCAGCAGCATGAAGGTGCCGAGACAGATGGCAATCAGAGGTATCCACTTACGCATGCCACCTACTGGTGGTGCCGCGGCAGGAGTAGTCACAGGAGGGGTCTTTCTGATGGACGGGTGCTTCCTCACCCTGATCCTCCCTCCGCCGGGCTGTTTCCTCGCAGCCGGCGCCCCTGATCCGGTGCATTCCGACATCGCCTAGCCTGGGCTGGTGAAATCCCGCGTGTACGACTCCCTCGACCGGCAGCTGGTGCACGCCCTCCAACTGGACGGACGGGCCCCGTTCAGCCGGGTCGCGCAGGCCCTCGGCGTCTCCGACCAGACCGTCGCCCGCCGCTACAGCCGGCTCCGCGGCGAGGGCGCGCTGCAGGTGCTGGGGCTGACCAATCCGGCGGCGCTGGGCGAGGTGCAGTGGATCATCCGGGTGCAGTGCACCCCGGACGCGGCCTCCTCGGTGGCCGAGGCGCTGGCCCGGCGCGACGACACCGCCTGGGTGAGCCTCACCTCCGGCGGCACCGAGATCAACTGCGTGACCCGGGCCCCGAGCAGCCACACCGGCAACTCCCTGCTGCTGCAACGGCTGCCGCGGACCCCGAGCGTGGTCGGGGTGACCGCCTACTGCGTCCTGCACACCTACTTCGGCGGGGCGATGAGCCTGGTCAACAAGTCGGACACGCTCACCCCCGAGCAGATCGGCCAGCTGCGTCCAGGACCCGACCAGCTGCCCGTGGCGACAGCGGCCGAAGGGTCGGCGGGGGTGCTGGACGAGGCGGACCACCGGATGCTGGCCCTGCTCCAGCGGGACGGCAGGACCGGGCTGGCCGAGCTGGCCGCCGCCAGCGGGCGCTCGCAGAGCTCGGTGCGGCGGCGGATGGCCGATCTGCAGGCGGGCGGGGTGCTGTACTTCGACATCGACTTCGAGCGGCAGATCTTCGACCTGGACAACGCGGTGATGCTGTGGCTCTCGGTCTCGCCGTCCCAGCTGGCGGAGACCGGGCAGGCGCTGGCGGATCATCCCGAGGTGGCCTATGTCTGCGCCACCACCGGGCCGACCAATCTGCACGCCGTGGTGATCTGCTCGGACATCCCGTCCCTGTACGCCTACCTCACCACCAGGATCGCCGCGCTGGACGCGGTCCGGCAGGTGGAGACGGCGCCGGTCCTGCGCCGGGTGAAGGCCGCCGCGTCCCTGCCGTCGGCGCCGACCCGGGCAGGCAAGCCCTAGCCTGCCGGGGCCGCTAGCCCAGCGGGGCAGTGCCTCGCGGGCGTGGAGGCTGAGCTGGTCCAGGCTCTCGAACAGGGCGGCGGCGCGGTCCGGGGCCAGCACCCCGTAGACATGCCGGTCCAGCTCCTCCGCGTGCCGGCGGGCGGCCTCGACCAGCTTGGCCGCGCCGGCCTCGGTGAGGGTGACCACCTGGACCCGTTTGTCCTCCTGCGAGCGGGCCCGCCGGACCAGCCCCGCCTCGATCATGCGGTCGATCAGCCGGGTCGCGCCGCCGCTGGTCAGCACCAGCCGCCGGGAGAGGTCGCCCATCGGCGCGCCCTCCGGCTTGGCCGCGAGCAGCAGCAGCACCTCGAACATCGGGTGGCTGATCCCGCTCTCCCGCTCCATCACCGCGCCCAGCAGCCGTTCCAGCCGACTGGCCGCGGTCAGCACCACCCCGAACCCCTGGATCCGCCCGTCGGCCACCACATCGGCCGCGGTCTCGATCCGCCGGTGCTCAACCGCCGCCATGTCGTGTCCTCCTCAGCCCTGCCACCCACGGTACCCGCCGCCCCCTCAGCGGCCGCCCTCGTGGACGCTGAAGGCGCTGCGGCGGGCCGCGCGGGCGACGCCGGGGTCGGGGTGCGCCGAGGCGACGGCGGCGAGGACCTGGCCCGCCCTGGGGTGGCCGATCCGGCGGGCCAGCGCGAACAGCCGGTTGGGGTCGCCGTCCGCGGCGCCCTGGACGTGGCGGACCAGCATCGCGGTGTCCCCGTGTTCGAGCACGGCCGCGCCGGTGTCCACCCAGAGCCAGGCGGCGTCGTCCCGGTCCAGCACGTCCGAGGGCAGCACCCCCTCGTCGTTCTGCTCGGCGAGCCACAGCAGCGCGTAGGGGCGCAGCATCTGCTCCTCGGTGCAGTCGCGGACGGCGGGCTCGGCCGGGTGCCCGGCGACCCGCAGCGCCTCGAAGGCCAGGCCGCGGAGCAGGGCGTCCTCGCCGCGGGCGACCTCGAGCAGGTCGGCCACGGCGCTCTCGGCCTGACGGGCGGCCAGCCAGGCCCGGTACTCGGCCCGGGCCGGGCCCGGGGAGTACTGGGCGCAGGCGGTCAGCAGCTCCAGCGCGGACTGCTCGATGTGGCCTGCCGCGGTCTGCGCGACCGTGCAGATCTCCTCCAGCTTGGCCCGGACCGCCCAGTGCCCGAGCGGGGTGAGCTCGGCGCAGACCTCCTGCTCCAGGCCCACGTCCCGGCGGACCAGGGCGCCGACGGCGGCGAAGCCCTCCAGCATCCAGTCCAGCACCTCGGCGACCTCGACCGTGCCGGGGGTGAGCGTGAGCGACAGGGCGCTGTCGCCGCGCACCGCGGAGACCGCCCAGGCGGCGTGCGGGACGGGGGCGCCCAGCGCGGGGTGCACGCCGCCGTGCCACTGCTCCTCCAGGCCGCGGCGGAGCAGTTCCAGCAGCTCGGTGAGCGGCACCGGGCCGTCCACCAGGTGCAGGAAGGACAGGAGTTGCGGGGCGTGGTCGACGGCGAGCCCGGCCAGCGAGGTCAGCGCCCGGTCGGGGACCGGGACCAGCAGCGTCCAGGCGTCGAACAGGGCCGCCCAGCCGCGCAGCACCGCCTCGTCCTCGTGCTCCCAGGCATGCAGCCGCCAGCCGGGGCCCGCGCCGCTGCCGCGCAGCTCTACCAGGCCGGTCAGCCTGGCCCGTTCCCAGGAGGCGACGGTGGCGTCACGGGTCATCGCCAGGGCGTGCCCGGCGTCGACGGCGTCGCCCTCCAGCAGGTCGCCCCTGCGGTCGACATTGGGGAGCTCCCCGGCCCAGCGGGCGATCCGCACCGCGTCGGCGAGCAGCCGCCGGGCGAGCGGGGCGAGCTGGGCAGGCCCGGGGAAGCCCGCGGGGGGCGTCCTGCGGGCCGGAGCGCCGGGGCGCTGCGGAGTGCCCGGCGCAGCCGTACGCGGCTGCGGCGGGCGTGCGGCCGAGGGCAGCCGGGTGACCCGTGCGGGCGCACCCTGCGGTCGGCCATCAGGGCCAGGTTGGCCGACCCCGACAGGGTCGGGTCGGCCAGAAATCTCGGATCGGCCAGTACGGTCACGCGAATTCCGGGACGTCACGCCGTGCAGTCTTCCCCGTCCGCAGGGCACTTGTCACATCCTCAGGCGCGGCGGCCTCGCCGAGGTCCCGGAATGGTGACGGGAGGGTCACAGGAGGGGGGTGAGGAACCTGCGCAGGCTTTCCTCGTAGCGGCCCGGGTCGGCGTTCCAGAGCGCCTCGTGCTCGGCGTCGCCGAATTCCTCGTAGGTCACGAGATCATCACGGCTCCGGGCGAGCCGGCGCGCGGGGCCGACCGGGGCGACGGTGTCCTCGGCGCTGTGGAGCAGCAGCACCGGGGCGCGGAGGTCCGCGCCGAGCGCGATCCGGTCCGGCTCGGCCGGGTCGACCCCGGAGCGGCCCTGGGCCGCCCGCACGCCCAGCTCGGCCAGCAGGGCCGGCACGCCCCGCCGGGTGGCCCTGCGGCGGACCGTCCCGCGCCAGTCCAGCACCGGGGAGTCCAGCACCAGACCGGAGATGGCCGCCCGGTGCGCGGAGCGGGTGGCGGCCCGCAGCGCCATGGTCGCGCCGACGGACCAGCCGAGCAGCACGATCCGCCGGGCGCCGCCCTCCTCGGCGAACCCGATCGCCGCCTCGACGTCGCGCCATTCGCTGTCGCCGAGGTGGCTGAGGCCGTCCGGCGAGCGCGGGGCGCCCTCGTCGTTGCGGTAGGTCACCGCCAGCACCGGGACCTTCAGCCGGTCCAGCAGCGGCAGCAGCGGCAGCACCTGGCGGCGGTCCAGGCTGCCGTGGACCGCGATCACGCACAGGCTGCGGGCGCCGGGCAGGAACCAGGCCGGCATCGGGCCGAGCTCCCCGGCGATGTCGATCTCGGAGAACGGCAGGCCGAGGGCGGTGAGCGGGTCTCCGGTGAGCAGTTGCGGGGTGATCCGGACGCTGGTGCCGACCGCCGGCCGGGTGTCGCCGGCGGTCCCGGTGGACCCCGGTGCGGCGGCTTCCAGGCGGCGGGTGACGGTCTGCGCGGTGGTGCCGAGCACCTCGCCGACGACGGCGTGCCCGCCGGCCCACTCCAGGCCGTAGCGGCCGGGGTTCTGGGTCTCCCGGGAGCGGGTCAGCTCGACCCGGTCCGCGGCGACCGCGTGCACCCGCAGGCCGCCCGCCGCGGCGGGCGCGGCGCCGCCGGGGCGCACCGAGTAGTCGGAGACCACCCGTCCGGCGACCAGGGCCGCCGCGCCGGTCCCCACGGCGAGGGCGCCGGCCCCCACGGCGGCGGCGGTCGCGCTTCTTCCCCAGCCCATGTCGCTCCCCACGGTTGCTCCCACACCAGGCCACTGCCCGCTCCACCCCATCCCAATGCCGCCGGGGCCGGTGCGCCAGTGGTGCGCGGCCATCCGGACGGGGTGTACGACTCGGCCGGCCGCACCTGACACAGTGGGCATTGCCGCTGGTCCGGGGCGTGGGTAGCGTGCCGGGCACCATTCCCGGCTCGGAAGCAGGTCCCCGTGGGCACGACCGCCACCGCCAACGGCAGTGTCTCGTTCTGGTACTCGGCCATCGGACTCCCCACCCCACGCCCCGCTCTGGACGGCTCGGCCGAGGCCGACGTCTGCATCGTCGGCGGCGGCTACACCGGTCTGTGGACCGCGTACTACCTGAAGCAGGCCGACCCCGGGCTCCGGGTCACCGTCCTGGAGCAGCGCTTCTGCGGCTACGGCGCGTCCGGCCGCAACGGCGGCTGGCTCTACAACGGCTTCGCCGGGCGCGGGGCCTTCGCCCGCAGCTACGGGAAGCCGGGCGCGATCGCGATGCAGCAGGCGATGAACGGCTCGGTGGACGAGGTGATCGCGGTCTGCGCGGCCGAGGGCATCGACGCGGACATCGTCAAGGGCGGAGTGATGGAGGTCGCCAGGACCCCGGCCCAGCTGGAGCGGCTCAAGGCCTACGTCGAGAACGAGCACTCCTTCGGCGAGACCGACCAGCTGCTGCTGAGCCCGGCCGAGGCGGCCGAGCGGATCACGGTGGCGGGGACCCTCGGCGGCAGCTGGACCCCGCACGGGGCCAGGATCCAGCCGGCCAAGCTGGTCCGCGGGCTGGCCCGGGTGGTCGAGGCGATGGGGGTCACCGTCCACGAGGGCACCACGGTCACCGAGATCGTGCCGGGCGGCTCGGGGGCGCCGGCCAAGGCGGTGACCGCGCGGGGCACCGTGTCGGCCCGGTTCGTGCTGCGGGCCACCGAGGGCTTCACCGCGGCGCTGCGCGGCGAGAAGCGGTCCTGGCTGCCGATGAACTCCTCGATGGTGGTCACCGAGCCGCTGCCGCCCGCGTTCTGGGAGGCGGTGGGCTGGGACGGGCGGGAAACCCTGGGCGACATGGCGCATGCCTACATGTACGCGCAGCGGACCGCGGACGACCGGATCGCGCTGGGCGGGCGCGGCGTCCCGTACCGCTTCGGGTCGCGGACCGACAACGACGGGACGACGCCGCAGCAGACCGTCGACCAGCTGCGGCAGATCGTCATGGACTTCTTCCCGGCGGCGGGGTCCCTGGCTGGTGACGTGCGGATCGACCACGCCTGGTCCGGGGTGCTCGGGGTGCCCAGGGACTGGTGTTCGACCGTGGACCTGGACCGGACCACCGGGCTCGGCCTGGCCGGCGGCTATGTCGGCAGCGGCGTCACCACCACCAACCTGGCCGCGCGGACCCTGCGCGACCTGGTGCTGCGGGAGCTGGGCAGCGGCGGTGACACCGAACTGACCGGGCTGCCCTGGGTCGGGCACCGGGTCCGGGCCTGGGAGCCCGAGCCGCTGCGCTGGATCGGCGTCCACGGCATGTACGCCGCCTACTACGCGGCGGACCGGCAGGAGCGGGGCGGGCGGGCCGGCGCCTCGCCGATCGCCAAGGTCGCGGATGTGATCTCCGGGCGGCACTGAGGCGGGTGCTGCGGGGCGGCACTGACTCTGCGGAGTCGGCCCGGGACGCTCCGAGATGCGGATCAGGCAGCTTTGGCGGACGCTGGAAGCCGGGGGGAAGCCGGTATTCGGAAGACCGCAGCACTCGACACCTTGGGGTGCCCATGCCTGTCCTTCTGTGCCTGATCACCGCTCCACTCGGCCTCGCCGTCCTGCTCGGCATGTCCTGGTTCGAGGACCATGTCCTGCGCCCGCCCACCAGCCCGGCCGACCGGGTGGTGCGACACGAGAAGTCGGTGGAACTGCTGCGGGTCGTCCGCGCTCCGCTGCAGCTCCCTGCCGCCGCCTCCCCGCCCGCGCTGCCGCAGAGCAACGACTCCGCAGCCTGAGCAGGTCCGGCCCGGCTGCCCTGAGCTGTGTTGACGGTCGGTCCGGCGGCGTGGTGGGATCGAGCGCAAAGCTGTTCGGAGGCATCGAGAGGAAGTCCGGTGACGGAGGGAGCACCCTCCTAGTCCGGCGCGGTCCCGCCACTGTCACCGGGGAGCGTCCCCGGCGTTCTGAGGAATCAGAGCGCCGGGGACGCGTCGATCCGGGAGCCAGGAGACTCTCGCCCCCGGTTCGTCGATCCAGGGCGCGGACCCTGAGTGAGGACATCCACGCCATGCGCGCTGCCCTGCCGCCACCACCTCCCGGTGCCGTCCCCTTCCCTGCGCAGCCACCCCGCTGACCGCCGTGCGCGCAAGCGCGGGCGCAGGCGCCACAGCACTCGGTCTGGTTCTCGGCCACGCCGCCGACGCCGCCTTCGGCGATCCCCGGCGCGGGCATCCGGTGGCTGGATTCGGACGTTCGGCGGGCGCCGCGGAGCGGCTGCTCTGGCGGGACCGCCGGGACGCCGGGGCACTGTTCACCGCGCTCTGCGTGGGGACGGTGGCCGCCGCCGCGACCGTGGCCGACCGTACTGCCGCCCGCTCCGGCACCGGGCGGCTGCTGCTCACCGCCGCCGCGACCTGGACCGTGCTCGGCGGCGCCTCGCTGGTGCGCGAGGCCCGCACCATCGGCGCCTCGCTGGAGGGCGGGGACCTGGCGGCAGCCCGGGAGCGGTTGCCGTATCTCTGCGGGCGTGATCCGCGTGAGCTGACCGAGCAGGAGGTCGCCCGCGCGGTGGTCGAGTCGGTGGCCGAGAACACGGCGGACGCGGTGGTGAACGCCCTGGTCTGGGGCGCGGTCGCGGGCGTGCCCGGGCTGCTGGTCTTCCGTGCGGTGAACACCCTGGACGCCATGGTCGGCCACCGCTCGCCGCGTTATCTGCGCTTCGGCTGGGCCTCGGCCCGGCTGGACGACGTGGCCGGCTGGCCCGGCGCGCGGCTGACCGCGCTGCTGACCGTCGCCGCGGCCGCCGCCGGGGGGCGGCGGAGCGGCGACGCCTGGCGGGTGTGGCGGCGGGACGCTCCCGCCCACCCGAGCCCCAACGCGGGGCAGGCCGAGGCGGCCTTCGCGGGGGCGCTGGGGGTGCGGCTGGGGGGAACCCTTCGCTATGGCACCCAGGTGCAGCACCGGGCGGTGCTGGGGGCGGAGTTGCGTCCGGTGGCAGTGGGGGACATCGAACGGGCGTGCGTACTGTCGCGGCGGGTCGGGTTGTCGGCGGTCGTCGCCACGGCCGGGCTGAGCCTGCTACTGCGAAGGGGACGGCGATGAAGGGCGCACTGCGGGGGTCGCTGCGGGGGTCGCTGCTGGTCGCGGGGACCACCTCGGACGCCGGAAAGAGCGTGGTCACCGCCGGGATCTGCCGCTGGCTGGCCCGGCAGGGGGTCGCCGTCGCACCGTTCAAGGCGCAGAACATGTCGCTGAACTCCTTCGTCACCACCGACGGCGCCGAGATCGGCCGGGCGCAGGCCATGCAGGCGGCGGCGGCCGGGGTGGAGCCCGCGGCGGCGATGAACCCGGTGCTGCTCAAGCCGGGGGCGGACGGCCGCAGTCAGGTGGTGGTGCTGGGGCAGGCGGTGGCCGAGGTCGGCGCGCTGGACTATCGCGAGCGCAAGCCCGCGCTGCTGCGGATCGCCCTGGACTGCCTGGCCGACCTGCGCGAACGCTATGACGTGGTGGTCTGCGAGGGGGCCGGCTCCCCCGCCGAGATCAACCTGCGCGACCGGGACATCGCCAACATGGGCCTGGCGGTGGCGGCTTCACTGCCGGTGGTGGTGGTCGGCGACATCGACCGCGGCGGCGTCTTCGCCGCCATGTACGGGACGCTGGCGCTGCTGTCGGCCGAGGACCAGCGCCACCTCTCCGGCTGGATCGTCAATAAGTTCCGTGGCGACGTCCGGCTGCTGAAGCCGGGTCTGGACATGCTGGAGCAGCTGACGCACCGTCCGTCGCTGGGGGTGCTGCCGATGCTGCAGGGGCTGTGGCTGGACGCCGAGGATTCGCTGGACCTGGCCGGTCTGGTGGACCGGGCCCCGAGCGGGGCCGCGGTCGGCGGCGAGGTGCTGCGGGTGTCGGTGGTGCGGCTGCCGCGGCTGTCCAACTTCACCGATATCGACGCGCTGGCGCAGGAACCCGGTGTGCTGGTGCGCTGGGCGACCCGTCCGGAGGAGCTGGCGGACGCCGACCTGGTCGTCCTGCCGGGGACCAGGGCCACCGTGGCCGACCTGGCCTGGCTCCGGGAGCGCGGGCTGGACGCGGCGCTGGCCCGGCGGGCCGCCGAGGGGCGCCCGGTGCTGGGGGTCTGCGGCGGCTACCAGATGCTGGCCCGGAGCATCACCGACGAGGTGGAGTCGCGGGCGGGCACGGTGGCCGGGCTCGGGCTGCTGCCGGTGCGGGTGGAGTTCGCGCTGGCCAAGACGCTGGCGCGGCCGGTGGGTTCGGCCTACGGGGAGACCGTGGCCGGCTATGAGATCCACCACGGCGTGGCGACCGTGGAGGGTGGGCAGAGCTTCCTTGACGGGTGCCGGGAGGGGGCGGTCTGGGGGACGACCTGGCACGGGGCGCTGGAGAACGACGGCTTTCGGCGGGCCTTCCTGCGCGAGGTGGCCGGGCTGGCCGGGCGGGACTTCGTCCCCGCGGCCGAGACCTGCTTCGCCGCCGCGCGGGAGGAACGTCTTGACCGGCTGGGGGATCTGATCGAGGAACACGCGGACACCGCGGCGCTGCTGCGGCTGATCGAGGGCGGCGTGCCGGCCGGGCTGCCGTTCGTACCACCGGGTGCGCCATGAGCGACGACATGAACATCTCTGCATCCGACACTACTTCTGGAGGGCCCGTCCCCATGGACGACGCAACACAGTCCGAGGCGGCGACGGTGCTGCTGCTGTCCACCGCCGACACCGATCTGCTCGCGGCCCGCGCCTCGGGCGCGGACTACCGGATCGGCAACCCGACCCGGGTCGAGGTCGGCGAAGAGCTTCGCGGACTTGTCGACGGCGCGGACGTGGTGGTCGTGCGCCTGCTCGGCGGGCGGCGCGCCTGGGAGGACGGGCTGGCGCAGATCGCCGCCTCCGGGGTGCCGACCGTGCTGCTCGGCGGTGAGTCGGTGCCGGACGCGGAGCTGATGGGGATGTCCTCGGTCCCGGCCGGGGTGGTCGCCGAGGCGCTGACCTACCTGGTGGAGGGCGGTTCGGCGAACCTGGCCGAGCTGGCCAACTTCCTCTCCGACACGGTGCTGATGAACGGCGCGGGCTTCGCCGCCGCCACGCCGATGCCGCAGTACGGAGTCAGCGGGGCACGGGCGTTCGAGGCCGGACGGCCGACCGTGGGGGTGCTGTTCTACCGGGCGCACGAACTGTCCGGGAACACCGCCTTTGTCGACACGCTGTGCGAGGCGATCGAGGCCCGCGGCGGCAATGCGCTGCCGGTCTTCTGCGGCTCGCTGCGCGGGGCCGACGCCGAGTTGTTCGCGCTGTTGGGGCGCTGCGACACGGTGGTGGCCACGGTGCTGGCCTCCGGCGGGACGGTCGCGGCCGATGCCTCGGCCGGAGGGGCCGAGGAGGCCTGGGACATCGGCGCGCTGGCCGAGTTGGACGTCCCGGTGCTGCAGGGGCTGTGCCTGACCTCGACCAGGGCCGCCTGGGAGGCGTCCGACGCGGCGCTGTCGCCGATGGACGCGGCGATGCAGGTGGCGATCCCGGAGTTCGACGGGCGGCTGATCACCGTGCCCTTCTCCTTCAAGGAGCTGGGCGCGGACGGCATCCCGGTCTACGCCGCCGACCCGGAGCGGGCCGGCCGGGTGGCTGGAATCGCACTGCGGCATGCGGCGCTGAAAGCACAAGCCCAATGCCGAGAAGAAGATCGCCATCGTCTTCACCGCCTACCCCACCAAGCACTCCAGGGTCGGCAACGCGGTCGGTCTGGACACGCCCGCCTCGGCGGTGCGGCTGCTGGACTCGCTGCGCGAGGCCGGCTACGCGGTCTCCGACTATCCGTCAGGTGGCGATGAACTGATTCATCGACTCATCGCCGCGGGCGGCCATGACGTCGAGTGGCTGACCGAGGAGCAGTTGCGGGCCGCGCCCGCGCGGGTGCCGCTGGCCGACTACCAGCAGTGGTTCGCCACGCTGGAGCCGGAGTTGCGGGACGGCATCCTGCAGCACTGGGGTGAGCCGCCCGGCAGCCTGTATGTCGACAACGGCGACATCGTGCTGGCGGCGCTGCAGTTCGGCCACGTCATGCTGATGATCCAGCCGCCGCGCGGCTTCGGCGAGAACCCGATCGCCATCTACCACGACCCCGACCTGCCGCCCTCGCACCACTACCTGGCCGCCTACCGCTGGCTGGAGCAGTCCTGGGGCGCCGACGCCGTGGTCCACCTGGGCAAGCACGGGACGATGGAGTGGCTGCCCGGCAAGGGCCTGGGCCTGTCGGCAGGCTGCGCCCCGGACGCGGTGCTGGGCGAACTGCCGCTGGTCTACCCGTTCATCGTCAACGACCCGGGCGAGGGCACCCAGGCCAAGCGGCGCGGACACGCGACCATCGTGGACCACCTGGTGCCGCCGATGGCCCGCGCCGACACCTATGGCGACCTGGCCAAGCTGGAACAGCTGCTGGACGAGTACGCCCTGGTCAAGGACCTGGACCCGACCAAGTCCCCGGCCGTCCGGGCCCAGATCTGGACCCTGGTCAAGGCCGCCGAGCTGCACCATGACCTGCACGTCGACGACCAGCCGGACGAGGAGGCCTTCGACGAGTTCGTGATGCACATCGACGGCTACCTCTGCGAGATCAAGGACGTGCAGATCCGCGACGGACTGCACATCCTCGGCGGCGGCCCGGTGGACGAGGCCCGGGTCAACCTGGTGCTGGCAGTGCTGCGGGCGGCGCAGATCTGGGGCGGTAAGGCCGACGCCCTGCCGGGCCTGCGGGCCGCGCTGGCAGCGGAGTTCGGGCTGGTCGAGAAGGAGCTGCTGAGCGAGCCCGGCGCCCCGCTGAAGGTGCCGGTGGAGCTGACCGCGCTGGTGAACGGGCCGGCCCGGAGCGCGGCCGACGCGGTGGACCTGCTGGAGCAGCTGTGCCGCCGGCTGGCCGAGGGCATGGAGGCGGCAGGCTGGTCCGCGGCGGCGGCAAAGCCGCTGGTGGCCGAGGTGTTGGGGCGTCACAACCCGGACGCGGTGGCCGTGTTGAGGTTCGCCGCCGAGGAGGTGGTGCCCCGGCTGGCCCGGACCACGGACGAGCTGACCCACATCCTCCGTGCGCTGCGCGGCGGTTACGTCCCGGCCGGGCCCTCCGGGTCGCCCACCCGCGGGCTGGTGAACGTGCTGCCGACCGGACGGAACTTCTACTCGGTCGACCCCAAGGCCATTCCCTCCCGGCTGAGTTGGGAGGTCGGGCAGGCGCTGGCGGACTCGCTGGTGGCCCGCTACCTGGCCGACACCGGCGCCTACCCGCGCTCGGTGGCCTGACCGTGTGGGGCACCTCCTGCATGCGCACCCAGGGCGACGACATCGCCGAGATCCTGGCGCTGCTGGGCTGCCGTCCGGTCTGGGACGACGCCTCGCGCCGGGTGACCGGCTTCGAGGTGGTCCCGGCGGACGAACTCGGCCGCCCCCGGGTGGATGTGACGGTCCGTATCTCCGGGTTCTTCCGGGACGCCTTCCCGCATGTGGTGGCGCTGCTGGACGACGCGGTGCAGGCGGTCGCGGCGCTGGACGAGCCCGAGGACGTCAACTACGTCCGGGCCCATGTGGAGGCGGACGCCGCCGAGCACGGCGACCGGCGCCGGGCCACCGCACGGATCTTCGGTTCCAAGCCGGGCGCCTACGGCGCGGGCCTGCTGCCGCTGATCGACGCCCGCAACTGGCGCTCGGACGCGGACCTGGCCGAGGTCTACGCGGTCTGGGGCGGCTACGCCTACGGCCGCGGCCTGGACGGGCGCGCGGCGCGCGGGGACATGGAGCAGGCGTTCCGGCGGATCTCGGTGGCGGCGAAGAACGTCGACACCCGGGAGCACGACATTGTCGACGCCGACGACTACTTCCAGTACCACGGCGGAATGGTGGCGATGGTCCGGCACCTGACCGGCGCCTCGCCCGAGGCCTATGTCGGCGACAGCGCCACGCCCGACCAGGTCAAGACCCGCACCCTGGGCGAGGAGACGCACCGGGTCTTCCGGGCCCGGGTGGTCAACCCGCGCTGGATGGCGGCGATGCGCCGGCACGGCTACAAGGGCGCCTTCGAGATGGCCGCGACCGTGGACTACCTCTTCGGCTACGACGCCACGGCGGGTGTCGTCGACGACTGGATGTACGAGAAGCTCGCGTCGGAGTACGTCTTCAACCCGGAGAACCGCGAGTTCATGAAGCAGTCCAACCCCTGGGCGCTGCGCGGGGTGACCGAGCGGCTGCTGGAGGCCGCCGAACGGCAGCTGTGGGCCGAGCCGAACCAGGACACCCTGGACCAGCTCCGCGCCACCTACCTGGAGCTCGAAGGCGACCTGGAGGGGAACTCATGAGCGCCCACTACCCGTTTTCCGCGATCGTCGGCATGGACGACCTACGGCTGGCACTGCTGCTGAACTCAGTGTCACCGCAGGTCGGCGGGGTGCTGGTGCGCGGCGAGAAGGGCACCGCGAAGTCGACCATGGTGCGGGCCCTGGCCGGGCTGCTGCCGTCCATCGCCGTGGTCGAGGGCTGCAGGTTCGCCTGCGACCCGGCCGGACCCGACGCGCAGTGCCCGGACGGGCCGCACGACCTGTCGGTGGTCCAGGAGCGGCCGACCCGGCTGGTGGAGCTGCCGGTCGGGGTTTCCGAGGACCGAATCGTCGGATCATTGGACCTTGAGCGGGCGCTCTCGGAAGGCGTCAAGGCCTATGAGCCGGGGCTGCTGGCGGCGGCGCACCGGGGCGTGCTCTACATCGACGAGGTGAACCTGCTCAACGACCACCTGGTCGACCTGCTGCTGGACGCCGCCGCGATGGGGCAGTCCTATGTCGAGCGCGAGGGCGTCTCGGTCCGGCACGCGGCCCGGTTCCTGCTGGTCGGGACGATGAACCCGGAGGAGGGCGAGCTGCGGCCGCAGCTGCTGGACCGGTTCGGGCTGACCGTCGAGGTCGCCGCGACCCGCGAGCCGACCGAGCGGGCCGAGGTGGTCCGCCGCCGGCTGGCCTACGACGCCGACCCGGACGGCTTCGCCGAGCGCTGGACCCAGCAGGAGAAGGAGCTCGCAGGACAGATCACCACCGCGCGCGAGCTGCTGCCCTCCGTGGTGCTGGGCGACGGCGCGCTGCGGCAGATCACCGCCGTCTGCGCGGCCTTCGAGGTGGACGGACTACGCGCGGACATCGTGATGGCCCGCACCGCGGTCGCCCTGGCCGCCTGGTCGGGACGTACGGAGGTCCTGGCCGAGGACGTCCGCACGGCGGCGCGGCTGGCGCTGCCGCACCGGCGTCGGCGCAATCCCTTCGACGCGCCCGGGTTGGACGACGAAAAGCTGGAGCAGACGCTGGAGCAGTCGGCCGGCGAGGACCCGGAGCCGGACCCGGACGGTCCTGACAATGACGGTGGCGGCGGTCCTGACGGACCGTCCGGCGGCGGCCAGGACGCGCCGTCCGACGGCGACAGCGGGACCCCGGCCGACCAGGCCGGCGACTCCCCCGCCGAGGCCGAGCAGCCGCGCAGCGCGCCACTGCCGCCGCAGCCCGCCGCGCCCGCTGCCTCCCCGTACCGGACCAGGCTGCTGACCGTGCCCGGCACCGGCGAGGGGGCCGGCGGGCGGCGCTCGCGGGCCCGTACCGACACCGGAGGCCACACCGTCCGCGCCGCCCGGCCGACCGGGGCGCTGCAGCGGCTGCACCTGGCCGCGACCATCCAGGCCGCCGCCCCGCACCAGCTGGCGCGGGGGCGTGACAGCCGGGCGCTGAAGCTGCGCCGGGACGACTTCCGGGAGCAGGTGCGGGAGGGGCGCGAGTCCAATCTGGTGCTGTTCGTGGTGGACGCCTCCGGGTCGATGGCGGCGCGGCAGCGGATGTCGGCGGTCAAGGGAGCAGTGCTCTCGCTGCTGATGGACGCCTATCAGCGGCGGGACAAGGTCGGCATGATCACCTTCCGGGGCTCGGAGGCGGTGCTGGCGCTGCCGCCGACCTCCTCGGTGGAGGTGGGCGCGGCCCGGCTCGAGCAGCTGCCGACGGGGGGCCGTACGCCGCTGGCGGCGGGCCTCTTGCGGGCGCACGAGACGCTGCGGCTGGAACGGCTGCGCGACCCGCGGCGCCGTCCGCTGCTGGTCCTGGTCACCGACGGGCGGGCCACCGGCGGTCCCAACGCGCTGCCGGACGCCCGCCGGGCCGCCCAACTGCTGGCCGCGCAGGGCACCGCGGCCGTGGTGGTGGACTGCGAGAGCGGTCCGGTCCGGCTGGGGCTCGCCGCCGAACTGGCCACCCACCTGGGCGGGGAGGCGATCCGGCTGGATGAGCTGGCCGCCGACAGCATGACCGGAATGATCCGCACGATTCAGAGGGAGGCGGCCTAACCATGCCGCAGGGACAGCCGACCACCGTTCCCGACGACGGGCTGACCACCCGTCAGCGCCGTACCCAGCCCGTGCTGGCCGTCCACACCGGCCCCGGCAAGGGCAAGTCCACCGCGGCCTTCGGGCTGGCGCTGCGGGCCTGGAACCAGGGCTGGCCGATCGGGGTGTTCCAGTTCGTCAAGTCGGCGAAGTGGAAGGTCGGCGAGGAGCACGCGCTGCGGGTGCTCGGCGGCACCGGCGAGGGCGGGACGGTGGCCTGGCACAAGATGGGCGAGGGCTGGTCCTGGGTCCAGCGGGACATCGCGGACAGCGAGGAGGCCGCCCGCGAGGGCTGGGAGCAGGTCAAGCGCGACCTCGCCGCGGAGACCTACCGCTTCTACGTGCTGGACGAGTTCACCTACCCGCTGCACTGGGGCTGGATCGACACCGACGAGGTGCTGGCGGTGATGAAGGACCGGCCCGGCAACCAGCATGTGGTGATCACCGGCCGCAACGCGCCCGAGGCGCTGGTGCAAGCGGCCGACCTGGTCACCGAGATGACCAAGGTCAAGCACCCGATGGACGCGGGCCGCAAGGGCCAGCGCGGGATCGAGTGGTAGCGGGATGACGCCGCTCCCCCGGGTGGTCCTCGCCGCGCCCTCCTCCGGCAGCGGCAAGACCACCGTGGCCACCGGGCTGATGGCCGCGCTCAGCGCGCGGGGGCTGGCCGTGTCGCCGCACAAGGTCGGACCCGACTACATCGACCCCGGCTACCACGCGCTGGCCACCGGGCGTCCTGGGCGGAACCTGGACCCCTTCCTGTGCGGGGAGGAGCGGCTGGCGCCGCTGCTGCTGCACGGGGCGGCCGGGGCGGACATCGCCGTGGTCGAAGGGGTGATGGGGCTGTTCGACGGGGCCGCCGGGCGCGGAGAGTTCGCGTCCACCGCGCATGTGGCGAAGCTGCTGCGGGCGCCGGTGGTACTGGTGGTGGACGCCTCCTCGCAGAGCCGCTCGGTGGCGGCACTGGTGCACGGCTTCGCCTCCTGGGATCCGGAGGTGCGGCTCGGCGGGGTGATCCTCAACCGGGTGGGCTCGGACCGGCACGAGGAGATGCTGCGAGAGGCCCTGGAGCAGGGCGGCGGGGTGCCGGTGCTGGGCGCGATCCGACGGCAGCCGGCGGTGGCGACACCGAGCCGGCACCTCGGACTGATCCCCGCCGTCGAACGTGACGCCGAAGCCGTGCGCGCGGTGCGGGAGATGGGCGAGCTGGTGCGAGCCGGGGTGGACCTGGACGCGCTGCTGGCGCTGGCCCGCAGCGCCCCTCCGCTGGCTGACGCCCCGTGGGATCCCGCGGCCGAGATTCGCCGCACACGGCGGCCCGGTGGGCGGCCGTCCGGTGGTGGCGCTGGCGTCGGGGGCCGCGTTCTCGTTCTCCTATGCCGAGAACGCCGAACTGCTGGCCGCCGCCGGGGCCGAGGTCGCGCCGTTCGACCCGCTGCGCGACGAGAAGCTGCCGGAGGGCACATCCGCGCTGGTCATCGGCGGCGGCTTCCCGGAGGTGTATGCGGCGCAGCTCTCCGCCAACGGCGCGCTGCGGGAGTCGGTACGGGCGCTCGCCGCCTCCGGCGCGCCGCTGCTGGCGGAGTGCGCCGGTCTGCTCTACCTCGCGCGCTCCCTGGACGGGGCGCCGATGTGCGGGGTGCTGGACGCGGAGGCCCGGATGACCGAGCGACTGACGCTGGGCTACCGCGAGGCGGTGGCGCTGTCCGACAGCCCGCTCGCCGTCGCCGGGACCCGGCTGAACGGGCATGAGTTCCACCGCACGGTGATCGACCCCGGCGCGGGCTCTGCGGCTGCCTGGGGCTGGCGCGGCCCGTCCGGACCCAGCACCGAGGGCTTCACCGCCCCCGGCCTGCACGCCTCGTACCTGCATCTGCACTGGGCCGGCGCACCGCAGATCGCCACCCGACTCCTGCGACAGCTCAGCGGTTGATCCGGCGGAGCTGCTCGCGGCCGTGGGCGCGCAGCAGGAACGGCAGCCGGTAGCGCTGCGCCCCGGCGCCGTAGGGCACCAGCACCGAGCTGCGGATCAGGCCGACCCAGGCCTGCTCCAGCGCGTACGCGGCGAGGTCGGGGTCGGCGCAGGCCTGCTGCGCCTCGGCCAGGTCGAAGCCGACCGGGACCGAGGAGAGCCGGGCCCAGAGCAGCCGTTCGGCGTCCGTGCACAGATCGTGGCTCCACTCGGCGGCCGCGCGCAGGGTGCGGTGCGGCAGATAGCGGCCGCTGCTGGCGGCCCGGTCCGGGGGAAGCGGCACCGGGCCCAGCGCCAGCAGCCCGGCCGGGCGGGACACCTCGGACATCAGCTGACGCGGGCTCAGCTCGGTGAGACGTCCGGCGGCGAGTTCGATGGCCAGCGGGTTGCGGTCCAGCAGGTGGCACAGCGGCAGCGCGTCCAGGTGCTCCAACCCGCTGCGGGCGAAGGCCGGGGCGCCGAACTGGCGGGCCCGGGTGCAGAGCAGGGCGGTGGCCGGGCCCTCGGCGAGCGGCTCCAGGCGCTGGATCCGCTCGTAGCGGGAGCCGGTGGTGGTGCGGCCGACCGCGAGCACCACCAGCTCGGGGCAGGTGTCGATGAGGTACTCGATGATCGCGGCGCCCCGGCCCTGGAGCCGTTCGCAGCCGTCCAGGACCAGCAGGGTGGGCTCGGTGGCCAGGTGCTGGGCGAGCGAGCCGAGCTCGGATCCGCCGTCCCTGACGTGCACGTCCAGGACATAGCCGAGAGTGCTGGCGAAGAGTTCGGGGGCGAGCAGACCGCTGAGGTCGACGGTGCTCACCCGGCACGGGCGCAGCGCCGGGGCGACGGCGGCGGCCGCGGCGGCGAGCCGGGACTTGCCGACCCCGGCCGGGCCGGTCAGCGCGACCAGCCGCTGCCCGAACAGGGCACGGCTCAGCGCGGCGAGTTCACGCCCTCGGCCGAGCAGGGCGTCATCGGTGGGGCAGGCTTCGGAGGGGACGACTGCTTCGATGCTCATGGGCGGCGTCCTGGCGCTGGTCGGAGTCGATGGGGCCGGCCGCGGCACCCTCATGCTTCCAGTGGAACCGGGGGAGCCCCTGCTGAAACTGCGGATGCCGCGGCGGACGCTTGGGCCGCCCCCCGTTACCGTGACCAGAAACCCTTGCGGACTCCCTGCTGTACGGCGTCGGTGCGGCCTGGCGTGATCTCAGACTCGCCCTGCGACAGGGGGCCCGGCATCGGTAACGGAACGATTCGGGTATACCTAGTTCTGCGAAGGTACGTACCTACAACGTGCCCGCTGTGCTGTCGAAATGACGACTCAGGCGTTGCGCTGGGAGCGGGCGACCACCGCGGTGATCTCGGCGCGCGAGGAGGCGCCGAGCTTGGCCAGGATGTGCTCGACATGGGCGTCGGCGGTACGCTTGGAGATCACCAGCAGCTCGGCGACCTCGCGGTTCGACAGCCCCTTCGCGACCAGGTGGGCGACCTCCCGCTCGCGGCGGGTGAGCATGTCCGCACCGGTCGGGGGCTGTTCCTGACGGGGCGCGGGCAGCAGCAGGTCGGCGTCGGTGAGGGCCGACTCGATCACCAGCTCCAGGTCGACTCCGGCGCCCAGCCGGACCCCTGCCTCGAACTCCTCGTCGCCCACGGCGTCCCGCGCGCTCTGCTCGACCACCTGGTGCACCCCGCGCATCTCCCGGACGCCGCTGAGCGGCAGGCCCGAGCGCTTCCAGCAGGTCTGGGCCGCACCCAGCAGCCAGGCGCCCCTGCCGTGCCGCCCGGACCGCACCGCGAGCCAGCCGAGCACCTCCAGGGCGTAGGCGATGCCGGTGGGCTCCCCCAACTCGGCCTTGGCGGCCAGGGCTTCCCTCGCGCTCACGGCGCAGTCGGTGCTCTCGCCCTCGTTGTAGAGACTAAGGGCCCGCCCCACCAGCAGATAGCCCCGCATCCAGCACTCGGCCGGGGCGTCGGCCAGGGCGGCCAACTGCTGGTCGTAGGCGGCGGTGGCCGCGCTCCACTTCCCGGCGAGCAGCCGGCTGAGGCCGAGGTGCATCATCATCAGCGCCTCGGCGGTGGGATCCGTGCCGAACTCGATGTGGGCGGCGATCTGCTGGGAGTGGTACTGGACCGCGTCATGGTCGCCGCGCCAGCCGGCCGACTGCGCCAGGAAGTGGTGGGCGTGGGTGCGCAGCCGGTTGTCGTCCAGCGCCTCGGCGATCGCCAGTGCCTCGTTGAGGCCGGCCAGGGCGGTGTCGTGGTCGCCCCGGAAGAGGGAGAGATTGGCACCCCAGCTGAGCGCCAGCGAGCGGGCCGCCGTGGGCTCGGGCTGGACGGCGAGGGCGCGGTCCAGCCAGAGCCGGCCCTCGGCGAGCAGCCCGGAGCAGACCCAGAACTCCCACAGCTCGGTGGTGAGGGCCAGGGCGCTGTCGGGGGCCTCGGCGCTGTTGGCGATGCAGAAGTCCACGGCCGCACGGAGGTTCTCGATCTCCATCAGCAGCCCACGGAAAAAGGGCAGTTGATCATCAGTCAGAAAGTCCGCCCGGAAGTCCCGGACCGCCCTGCGGTAGTGGTCCAGGTGCCGGGCCCGGACCGCGCACTCCTCGCCGGCCTTCGCCAGCCACTCGCCGCCGTACTCGCGGATGGTGTCCAGCAGGCGGTAACGGGTGCCGCCGGACGATTCGTCGACTCGTAGCACCACCGACTTGTCGACAAGTCCGATCAGGTGCTCCACCACCGCCTCGGAGCGCAGCTCCCCGCCCGCGCAGACCTGCTCCACCGCGGCGAGGTCGAAGCTCCCGGCGAAGACCGAGAGCCGGGCCCAGAGCAGCCGCTCCTCGGGCGTGCACAGCTCATGGCTCCAGCCGATGGTGGTCCTTAGCGTCTGGTGCCGGGGCAGCAGCGCGCGCCGACCGCCGGTCAGCAGCCGGAAGCGGTCCTCCAGCCGCGCCGCCAGCTGCTCCAGCGGGATCGCCCGCAGCCGCACCGTCGCCAGCTCGATCGCCAGCGGGATCCCGTCCAGTCGGCGGCAGAGCGCCAGCACATCGTCGCGGTTGTCCCCGGTGAGCCGGAATCCGGGCAGGACGGCCGCCGCGCGCTGGGCGAACAGGGCCACCGCTCCCCCGCCGTCGGCCTCCTCCGGCTCGACCGGCAGCGGTGGGATCACCAGGGTGTGCTCGCCCGGGACGTCCAGCGGCTGACGGCTGGTGCTGAGGATGCTCACTCCGGGCGCGTCCCGGAGCAGCAGGTCGGCGAGCATGGCGCAGGCGTCGACCAGGTGCTCGCAGGTGTCCAGCAGCAGCAGGATCGAGCGGTCGGCCAGGTAGTCGGTGAGGAAGTCCAGCGGCGGCCGGACCGTCTGGTCGATGAGGCCGAGCGCCACACACACCGCCCGGGGCAGCAGCTCGGCGTCCTTGAGGCCGGAGAGCTCGACCAGGAACACCCCGTCGTGGTAACGGTCCTGGTGCCGCTCGCGCAGCCGGGCCGCGGTGCGCAGCGCTATCCGGGTCTTGCCGACGCCGCCGGGGCCGGTCAGGGTGACCATCCGCGCCTGTACCAGCAGCCTTTCCACGGATGCCAGTTCGACCCCGCGTCCGACAAAGCTGGTGACCTCGGCCGGGAGATCGCCGGCCCGCCTGCCCTGGACGCCTAAGGTCATGCCCACCTCACACGCATCGCCGGTACTCACCGTTCCGATCGTATCGGGACTGTCCCGCTCCGCGCCGGTGATCAGCAAGAACAGTTCCGCGGGGACCGGAGTGACGTGGGTCATCCCACAGGCCGCCGGGCCCGCTCCCGGTTGACTGGCCACCAGCGGGCATGGTGGGATTTCGAGGCCTGATACGGCGGCAATGATGAGGAAGTCCGGTGCGAATCCGGCGCGGTCCCGCCACTGTCACCGGGCGGCGCGCCCACCGCATCGGGCGCGGTCGTCCGCGAGCCAGGAACTCTGGCCGCCGTCACCACGACACGGGGCGCGGACCCCGAGTGAGGACTGCCCCCATGCGCTGCCGCGCCGTTGTGCCCTTCTGCCTGCGCGCCGTCCGATGACGCCGCCCATGGACGCGTTGCGTCTGGTCGGGGTGGGCATGGGCCCGGGTGACCCCGAGCTGGTCACCGTCAAGGCGGTGCGGATCCTGCGCGAGGCCGCGGTGATCGTCGTCCCGGTGCTGGACACCGGGGAGACCGGGCGGGCCGAGGCCACCGTGCTGCAGCACACCGAGCCCGGCGCCAAGGTCGAGCGGATCGTCTTCGCCCTCAACGAGCGCCAGGACACGGCCAGGCGCGAGGCCGCCTGGGACGCCGCCGGCGCCCGCGTCGCCGAGCTGCTGCGGGAGCACGGCAGCGTCGCCTTCGCGACCATCGGCGACCCCAATGTCTACTCCACCTTCACCTACCTCGCGCAGACCCTGGTCCCGCTGCTGCCGGGGCTGGTGGTGGAGACCGTCCCCGGCATCACCGCCATGCAGGACCTGGCCGCGCGCAGCGGCACCGTGCTGGCCGAGGGCACCGAGCCGCTCACCCTGGTCCCGGTCACCGCGGGCTCCGACGTGCTGCGGGACGCCCTGGCCGGGCCCGGCACGGTCGTCGCCTACAAGTTCGGACGGCTGGCGGCGCAGGTCACCGAGGCGCTGCGGGAGACCGGCCGGGACGGCAGCGCGGTCTGGGGCTCCGCGCTGGGCCTGCCGGACGAGCGGATCCGCCCGGCCGGGCATCCGCTGGACGGCCCGCTCCCCTACCTCTCGACCCTGATCGCACCCGCGACCCGTACCCGCCGTGGAGGCAAGCTGTGAGCGATCGACCTGTCGGCAAAGTGACCTTCGTGGGCGCCGGGCCCGGCGCCGCCGACCTGCTGACGTTCCGTGCGGCCCGGGCGATCGCCGAGGCCGACACGGTGATCTGGGCCGCCAGCCTGGTCCAGGCCGAGGTGCTGGAGCACGCCCGCGCGGACGCCGAGATCCTGGACTCCTCGCTGATCCCGATGGAGGACGTGCTCGCGGTCTACGTCCGGGCCGCCGCGGAGGGCCGGAAGGTCGCCAGGATCCACTCCGGCGACCCCTCGCTCTGGGGCGCGGTGCAGGAGCAGTTGGACCGCTGCCGGGAGCTGGGCCTGGACACCGAGATCGTCCCCGGGGTCTCCTCGTTCGCCGCCGTCGCCGCCATCGCGCAGCGGGAGCTGACCATTCCCGAGGTGGCCCAGAGCGTCATCCTGACCCGGCTCGGCGGCGGCAAGACGCCGATGCCGCCCGGCGAGGAGGTGCGGGACTTCGCCCGGCACGGCACCACCATGGCGATCTTCCTCTCCGCCGCCAGGAGCAAGCAGTTGGTCGAGGAGCTGACGGCGGGCGGCTATCCGCCGGAAACCCCGGTGATCATCGCCTACCAGGCCACCTGGCCGGACGAGCTGGTGCTGGAAGGGACGCTGGAGACGCTGGAGGCCACCGTCAAGGAGCACCGGCTGTGGAAGCACACCCTGTTCCTGGTCGGCCCGGCGCTCGCCGCGACCGGCACCCGCTCGCACCTCTACCACCCCGGCCACTTCCACGGCTTCCGCCGCGCGGACCCGGCCGCGCGGCGCGCCCTGCGCGGCACGCCGCAGTGACGTCCGGCGCAGTGACGTCCGGCGCACGGATCATTGTGCTGGGTGCGGCACTGGCTCCGGACCATCGCGCGCTGGTCGACGGGGCCGCGCTGGTGCTGGGCGCGCAGCGGCATCTGGATACCGCGGGGGTGAAGGACGAGCGCGCGGTGGTGCTGGGACCGCTGGCCCCCGCGCTGGACCGGGTGGCCGCGGCGACCGGCCGGGTGCTGGTGCTGGCCTCCGGCGACCCCGGGTTCTTCGGCATCGTCCGGGCCCTCGCCGAGCGCTTCGGCCCCGACGCCCTGGACGTGCGGCCGGGGGTGAGCAGCATCGCCGAGGCCTTCGCCAGGCTCGGGCTGCCCTGGGACGACGCCGTGGTCGTCAGCGCCCACGGCCGCGACCCGCGGACCGCGTTCAATGTCTGCCGGGCGCAGCGCAAGGTCGCCGTGCTGACCGCGCCCGGCGCGGGTCCGGCCGAGATCGGCGCGGCGCTGCTGGCGATGCCGGGGGTGGAGCGGCGACTGGTGGTCGCCACCGACCTGGGCGGCGCCGGTGAGTCGGTGCAGCAGGTGACCCCGGCTCAGGCCGCCGCCCGGGACTGGCCGGGAGTGCAGGTGGTGCTCTGCCTGGGCCCGGGCGCAGCCCTCGGCCCGATGCGGTCGCTGGCCGGACCCGCCCGGCCCGCCGAGAGCGGCTGGGGCCTGCCCGAGGACGCCTTCGACCACCGCGACTCGCTGGTCACCAAGGCCGAGATCCGCGCCCTGGCCCTGGCCAGGCTCGGGCCCCGACCGGGCGAACTGGTCTGGGACATCGGCGCCGGCAGCGGCTCGGTGGCCGTGGAGTGCGCCCGGCTGGGCGCCGCCGTGGTCGCCGTGGAGCGGGCCGAGGACGGCGCCGACCGGGTCCGCGCCAACGCCGCCGCGCACGGGGTGGACGTGGCCGTGGTCCACGGCAGCGCCCCGCAGGCGCTGGACGGTCTGCCGGACCCTGACGCCGTCTTCGTCGGCGGCGGAGCCGATCTGCCCGCCATCGTCACCGCCTGCGCCGAGCGGGCCCGGCGGACGGTGGTGGTGACCCTGGTCGCCCTGGACCGGGTGCCCGGCGTGCGGGCGGCGCTGCTCGCGGCCGGCTTCAGCGCCGAGGGCGTGCAGCTCCAGGTGTCCCGGCTGGCCCCGCTGCCGGGCGAGATCTCCCGACTGGCCGCCATCAACCCCGTTTTTGTGCTCTGGGGCACCAGAATCAATCTGGGCACCGGAGTTGACCCAACGTCAGGAGCACTCACGTGATCGGCCTGATCGCCGCCACCGCCGCCGGCCGCCGGGCCGCCGTCGACCTCGCCGAAGCCCTCGGGGGCTGCGTCCTCTACGAGGAGGGGTCGGTCGCGGCCTCGATCGATCGCGCCTGGGAGGAGTGCGGGCAGTTGGTCTGCTTCCTCGCCACGGGTGCGACCGTGCGCCTGGTGGCCCCGCTGCTGGCGGACAAGCGCAACGACCCCGGCGTGGTCTGCGTGGACGAGGGACGCCGCTTCGCGGTCGGGCTGCTCGGCGGCCACGGCGGCGGCGCCAACGCGCTGGCCGCGGCGGTCGGCGCGGCGCTGGGGGCCGTCCCGGTGGTGACCACCGCGACGGACGCCACCGGCGTGCCGGGCCTGGACACCCTGGGCTGGCACACGGAGGGCGAGGTCGCCGCCGTCAGCCGGGCCCTGCTGGACGGCGAGCCGGTCCGACTGGTCGCGGACGCGACCTACCCGCTGCCCGCGCTGCCGCGGAACCTCAGCGCGGACGCACCGGCGGACGCACCCGCGGTCGTCATCAGCGACCGCGTCCAGGGCGAGCAGGCCTCCCCCACGGTGACCCTGCGTCCGCGCAACCTGGTGGTCGGCGTCGGTGCGAGCCGGGGTGCGTCGGCCGAGGAAGTCATCGGCCTGATCGAGGCAGCGCTGGCCGACGCCGGGCTCAGCCGACACTCCGTCAACTACCTGGCCACGGTGGATGCCAAGGCCGAGGAGCCCGGGCTGCTGGCAGCCGCCCTCGCGCTGGGTGTCGAGCTGGTCGCCTACCCGGCCGAGCAGTTGGCCGCGATCACCGTGCCCAACCCCTCCCCAGCGCCCATGGCCGCCGTCGGCACCGCGAGCGTGGCCGAGGCGGCGGCGCTGGCGGGCGGCGGCGAACTCCTGGTCCCCAAGCGCAAGTCGGCGCCGGAGGGCCGGGCCGCGATGGCCACCGTGGCGATCGTCCGCAGGGCGCCGCGCGGGCGGCTGGCCGTGGTCGGCCTGGGCCCGGGGGCGCGCGATCTGCTCACCCCGCGGGCCAGCGAGGAACTGCGCCGGGCCTCGATCATCGTCGGCCTGGACCAGTACGTTGACCAGATCCGCGATCTGCTGCGGCCTGGCACCAGGATCGAGGAGACCGGCCTCGGCGCGGAGGAGGCCAGGGCCCGTAGCGCGGTCCAACTCGCCGAGCAGGGGCACGCGGTGGCGCTGATCGGCAGTGGCGACGCCGGCGTCTACGCGATGGCCTCCCCGGCGCTGGCCGAGGCGGGCCCCGACATCGACGTGGTCGGCGTCCCCGGCGTCACCGCCGCACTGGCGGCCTCCTCGCTGCTGGGCGCGCCGCTGGGCCACGACCATGTGTCGATCAGCCTGTCCGACCTGCACACCCCCTGGGAGGTGATCGAGCGCCGGGTCCGGGCCGCCGCCGAGGCCGATCTGGTGGTCACCTTCTACAACCCGCGCAGCCGGGGCCGCGACTGGCAGCTGCCCAAGGCGCTCAGCCTGCTGGCCGAGCACCGCGAGCCGTCCACCCCGGTCGGCGTCGCGCACGCGATCTCCCGTCCGGACGAGTGGCACACCGTCACCTCGCTGGCCGAACTGGACGTCACCACGGTCGACATGACGACCGTGGTGGTGGTCGGCAACACCGCCAGCCGCGAAGTCGCCGGACGCATGGTCACCCCGCGCGGTTACCGGTGGCAGGCATGAGCGCCCGTCAGGTGCACCCGATCGAGCGCGAGTCCTACCGCCGGCTGCGCTCCCGGCTGGACACCGCTCACCTGCCGCCGCTGACCCGGGCGGTGGCCGAGCGGGTGATCCACTCCAGCGCCGACCTCTCCTACCTCGACGATCTGGTGATCGCCGACGAGGCCGTGCTGCGCACCGCCGCCGAGGCGCTGGCAGCCGGAGCGCCGCTGGTCGCGGACGTGGAGATGGTCGCCGCCGGGATCACCGCACGGCGGGCGCTGTGCCGGGTCCGCGAGGCCAAGGGCGATCCGGCCACCGGGCTCACCCGCTCCGCCGCCGCCGTGCGGATGGCGCTGGCCGAGGTCGGCCCCGGGGCGGTCTGGGTGATCGGCTGCGCCCCGACCGCACTGGAGGAACTGCTGCTGCTGGACGCCCGTCCGGCGCTGGTGATCGGCCTGCCGGTGGGATTCGTCGGCGCGGCCGAGTCCAAGGCCGCGCTGCGCGCCTCGGGGCTGCCCGCCGTCAGCAATGTCTCCGAGAAGGGCGGTTCGGCAGTCGCCGCCGCCGCCGTCAACGCCCTGCTCTACCCCGACCTGTACGAGGAGCCCCACCTGTGAAGCCCCCAGCCCTGCTCATCGTCGGCCACGGCACCCGCGACGAGGCCGGTGCGGAGGCCTTCCGCTCCTTTGTCGCCGGCCTGCAGGACCGGTTGCCGGACACCCCGGTCGGCGGCGGCTTCATCGAGCTGTCGCCGCCGCCGCTGGCCGACGCCGTGGCCGGACTGGTCGCGGCGGGCTCCCGCCGGTTCGCCGCCGTCCCGCTGGTGCTGGTCTCGGCCGGGCACGCCAAGGGCGACATCCCGGCCGCGCTGGTCCGCGAGCGCGAGCGGCACGCCGGCACCTCCTTCGCCTACGGGCGCCCGCTCGGCCCGCACCCCTCGCTGCTGACCGTGCTGGAGCGCCGTCTCGACGAGGTGCTGCCGCGCGAGCTGCGGGCGGAGACCACGGTGCTGCTGGTCGGCCGGGGCTCCACCGACCCGGACGCCAACGCCGAGGTGGTCAAGGTCGCCCGGCTGCTCTGGGAGGGCCGCGGGCTGGCCGGCGTGGAGACCGCGTTCGTCTCGCTGGCCGCGCCCGACGTCCCGTCCGGGCTGGAGCGCTGCCGGCTGCTGGGCGCGAAGCGGATCGTGGTGCTGCCCTACTTCCTGTTCACCGGGATCCTGCCGGAGCGGGTCGAGCGGCAGGCCGCCGACTGGGCCGCCGGGCACCAGGATCTGGACCTGCGCCAGGCCGCCGTGATGGGCGCCACCGACGAGCTCGCCGAGCTGGTGCTGACCCGCTACCGGGAGGCTCTCGCCGGAGATGTGCGGATGAACTGCGACACCTGCGTCTATCGTGTCGCCATGCCTGGATTCGAGGACCGCGTCGGCGCGGAACAGCGCCCCCATCACCACCCTGACGATCCAGCTCACAGTCACGGCCCGCACTCGCATGTCCACTGACGGCCGGCACGACCTGCACGGCCCGCGTGACCTGCGTGGTTCACACGACCTGCACGCCCGGCACGACCTGCGCCATCACGGCGACACCGAGGTCGGCGGCGGTCTGACCGACCTGGCCGTGAACGTACGGGCGGGCACGCCCCCACCGTGGCTGCGCTCGCTGCTGGCGACCGCCCTCACCAACCTCGCCGCCTACCCGGACGGACGCGCCGCCCGCGCGGCCGTCGCCCGGCGGCACCGCCGCCCGGTCGAGGAGGTGCTGCTCACCGCGGGTGCGGCCGAGGCCTTCGTGCTGCTGGCGCGGACCCTGCGGCCGCGCCGCGCGGTGGTGGTGCACCCGCAGTTCACCGAGCCGGAGGCGGCGCTGCTCGACGCCGGGCACACCGTGGAGCGGCTGATCCTGCGCCCCGAGGACGGCTTCCGGCTCGACCCGGCCGCCGTCCCGGAGGACGCGGACCTGGTGGTGGTCGGCAACCCGACCAACCCGACCTCGGTGCTGCACCCGGCCGCCGACCTGGCCGCGCTGGCCCGTCCGGGCCGGGTGCTGGTGGTGGACGAGGCCTTCGCCGACACCGTCCCCGGGGAGGCGGAGAGCCTGGCCGGGCGCAGCGACCTGCCGGGGCTGGTGGTGCTGCGCAGCCTGACCAAGACCTGGGGGCTGGCCGGGCTGCGGATCGGCTATGTGCTGGCGCCGCCGCCGCTGGTCGCCGCGCTCTCGACCGCGCAGCCGCTGTGGCCGGTGTCCACGCCGGCCCTGGTCGCGGCCGAGGCCTGCAGTTCCCCGGCGGCGCTGGCGGAGGCGGAGGCGGCCGCGCGGGCGACCGCCGAGGACCGCGCCTATCTGCTGTCGCGACTGGCCGAGCTGCCCAGCATCCTGACCTACGGTCAGCCCGCCGCATCGTTCGTGCTCATCCGGATGCCGGACGCGACCGGGATCAGGGAGCGGCTGCGCGGCACCGGCTTCGCGGTCCGCCGCGGGGACACCTTCCCAGGTCTGGGACCTGACTGGCTCCGGATCGCGGTGCGCGGCCGGGCCACCCTGGACGCCTTCTGCGAGGCGCTGACCGCCTTACTGCTCTGACCCTCCCTCACTTCCCGTGATTCACATACTTGAACTTTGTCCACCCCCTTGACTCGGGTGGTGGTCTAGACGTGTCATGTCTAGACCCTGACCCGACGTCAACGAGGACGCAAAGCCATGGACGACAGCACGCCCCTCGCCGCCCCCCTGCGCCGACGCCACTTCCTCGGTGCGGGCGCAGCCGTGACCGGAGCCGCACTGATCGGGATCGGCGGAGCCGGCCCCGCCGACGCCGCAGGCACCGCCACCGCCGCCACCACGCCGACAACCACCAACGCGGCGGCCACCCCCGACGCCTTCGACCAGCTGCGCGGAGTCTGGTCCGACATCCTCACCGGCGGCAGCGCCGTCGATCCGACCGACTCGGACTACACCGCGGCGATCGCCACCATCGACGCCATCGCCGCGGCCGCGATCGCGCTCTACGACACCTCGGCCAACCCGCCGGCCGTCTACACCGACCTGCCGTTCACCCATGTCGAGAACGGCAGCGGTACCTACTACCGGCTCAGGGACAGCTCCATCGCCTGGGCCACCCCCGGCTCGGTCTACTACCAGAGCGCGTCGCTGCTGGCGCAGATCCTGGCCGGCCTCCAGCTCATCGGCGCTAAGTACTACAATCCGGCCTCGCCCGAGGTCGGCAACTGGTACCACTGGGAGATCGGCGCCCCGCAGGCCCTGGTCAACGCCTGCGCCGTGCTCGGCAGCCAGGTCGCGCCCGCCGACCTCGCCTCCTACCTGGCCACCGTGGGGCACTTCGTCCCGGACCCGACGCACCAGCAGACCGGCACCGTGCTCACCACCGGGGCCAACCGCTCCGACATGTGCCAGATCACCATCCTGCGCGGCATCCTGGCCAAGGACGGCGACCTGATCGCGCTGGGCCGGGACAAGCTGTCCGACATCTTCCCCTACGTCACCACCTCGGACGGCTACTACCAGGACGGCGGTTACATCCAGCACAACAACATCGCCTACAACGGGCACTACTCCTACGTTTTGCTGAACGACCTCAGCCAGCTCTCGCTGCTGCTGAACGGCTCCAGCTGGCCGGTCAGCGACCCCAACTTCGAGGTCATCCTGGACGCGGTGGACCTCACCTACGCGCCGTTCATGTACGACGGCCTGGTCATGGACGTGGTCAGGGGACGCTTCCTGGGCCGCCAGCTGGAGACCGACCACGACGCCGGCCACGCCATCACCGAGGCGATCCTGCGGCTGATCCCGGTCGGCTCCCGGGCCCAGCAGAAGCGCTGGAAGGCCCTGGTCAAGGGCTGGGTCCAGCGGGAGACCTTCGCCGGGATCAAGGCCAGCGCGACCCCGGCCCGGATGGTGCTGGTGAAGTCCGTGCTGGACGACAAGAAGGTCCATGCCTCCACCCAGGGCCCGGACCACGTCCGACAGCCCTCGATCGAGCGCGCCGTGCACCGCCGCAAGGGCTGGGGCTGGACGGTCGCCCTGTCCAGCAGCCGGGTCGCCCGGTTCGAGTCGCTGAACGGCGAGAACCTGCGCGGCTGGCACACCGGCGACGGCGCGACCTACCTCTACAACCGCGACAACGGGCACTACACCGACGTCTACTGGCCCACCGTGGACAGCACCCGGCTGCCCGGGGTCACCGCCGACACCGTCCCCGCCGCGATCACCGCAGGCAATGCGACGCTGCCGCCGACCACCTGGTCCGGCGGCGCGGTGCTCGAAGGCACCTGGGGCGCGGTCGGCCTGGACCTGGTCCCCTTCGGCTCGCCGCTGCGGGCCCGGAAGTCCTGGTTCTGCCTGGACGACACCGTGGTGGCGCTGGGCGCCGGGATCACCGGCAGCAGCGGCCACACCATCGAGACCACCCTCGAGAACCGCAACCTGCACGCCGCGGGCAGCAACCGGCTCACCGTCAACGGCCGGACCCAGCCGTCCACCCCCGGCTGGAGCGGCAGCTTCGCGGCCAAGGGCTGGGCGCACCTGGAGGGCGTCGGCGGCTACATCCTGCCGACCGGCGCCGCCGGGGCGGCCACCCTGCACGCACTGCGCGAGCAGCGCACGGGCGCCTGGGCCGACGTCGACAACGGCGCCAGCACCGGCGGCACCACCGTCCCCTACACCAGGACCTACGCCACGCTGTGGCTGGACCACGGCGTGGACCCCAGCGGCGGCAGCTACGTCTATCTGCTGCTGCCGGGGGCCAACGCCCGGGACACCGCCCACCGGGCGGCGCACCCGGACGTCACCGTCCTGGCCAACACCGCGGCCCTGCAGGCGATCCACTCGGCCGACGCCCGACTCACCGCCGCCAACTTCTTCACCGCCGGCGCCCTCCCCTCCGTGGGCGCCGGCGGTCGGTCGGCGGCCGGGCTGCAGATCTCCGACCTGGCCGTGAGCGGCCCGGCCTCGGTGCTGGTCACCGAGCAGGGCGACCGGCTGACCCTGGCCGTCAGCGACCCGACCTGCACCCAGACCGCACTGACCGTCACCGTGGGCAGCAGGTCGCACTACCGCCGCGGATTCAGCGACGACCCCGGCGTCAAGGTGAGCCTGAGCGGGGGCAGCGCGGTGATCACCGTGGACCTCACCCAGGGCCTCCCCGGCACCTCCCGCACGGTCCGGCTGTCCCGCTGATCGGTTTTTTGGCGGGGTCAGTGCGAACGGCGGCGCCGACGGGTGAGCACGACCGCTCCGGTGCCGGCGCCGAGCAGCACCAGCGCCGCCCCGGTGATCACCGGAGTGGAGCTGCCGCCCCCGGTCTCGGCCAGGTCCACCCTGGCCGGGGCCGGGGCCGGAGCCGTTGTGGCGGAGGCGGGCTGACTGGTCGTCACCGACACCGGCACGGCCGGGGCGCTGCTCGGGCCGGCCGGGCTGGACGGCGCGGCAGGGGTGGTCGTGACCGAGACCGGGGGTGTGCCGGGCGCACCGCCCCCGGTCTCCTTGCCCAACGCGCAGCGCACCGAGGCCAGTTCGACCTTGCCGCTGACCTTCACCACGTTCAGCTTGCCGGGGTTCACCGTGACATTCACCTCAAGGGCGGTGGCCGCCGCCGTCCTGGAGGTCACCGACTTCTTGGAGAACTGCACATCGACCACGCCGATACCGGGCGCCTCCACATGGGTCGGGCCGACCGCGGTCAACGAGACCTTGGTGCCCAGCACGCTGACGTCGCCCAGCACGTTGACCTCGGCGGTGGGCCTGCCGTGCGCCGGGCAGTCGGCCTTGGCCTTGACCTCGTCCACCGTCACCACGTCCCGCAGCAGCAGCCCGGGGACCTTGACGTCCGCCGTGACCAGGTCGGCCGAGGCCCGCGCGCCGTCCTTGTCGACGACGGCCGAACTGTGGCCCACCTTGGCGTCGACCAGGGTCTGCGGCCCCCCGGCCGCCCCCTGCACGGTCGCGGTGAGCACACTGCCGTCGGCGCTCTGCGGCGCGTGCACGGAGTTGAGGCTGACGTCGACCGGGACGTCCAGGCTGTTCAGCAGGGCGACGTCCAGACTGATCCGCGCGGTCACGGCGGAGGCGCTACCGGCCGGATGTCCGTCCGAAGCGGCGGCGGCGGGCTGACCGGTCGCGGCCACCAGGGATACGGCGGCCAGGGCCCCCAGGGCAGCGGCGGATCGGCGGAAAACGAGCATGGTGGAACCCCCACGAAAGGCTGAACGCGAAGAAGGAACGCGTAGCGCGTAGAAAGAAACGGCCAGGCGCTCACCCCCTGTAACGGAGTGCCCGGACGCGATCTCGGATGCAGCCCATCTTTGCGAACCATGCGTCACTTTGGATGCACAGAGAGTCAGTTCACCCGAAAGAGTGACGGAACCTCAGGGTTCACTTAAGCAACGCCCAGCTCAGGAGAGGCGCCAGTCAATCGGCTGCGCGCCCTGCTGCTGAAGCAGCTCATTGGCCCGGCTGAACGGCCGGGAGCCGAAGAAGCCCCGGTCCGCCGACATCGGGCTGGGATGCGCCGCCTCCAGGCAGGGCGCGGGGCCCAGCAGTGGACGTAGATTGCGGGCGTCCCGTCCCCAGAGGATCGCCACCAGGGCCGGGCCCCGCGCCACCAGGGCCCGGATCGCCTGCTCGGTGACCGCTTCCCAGCCCTTGCCGCGATGGGCGGCCGGCTGGCGCGGCGCGGTGGTCAGCGCCCGGTTCAGCAGCAGCACCCCCTGCTGGGTCCACGGCGTCAGATCCCCGCTGGTCGGCGCGGGCAGGCCGAGGTCCTGCTGGTACTCCTGGAAGATGTTGACCAGGCTGCCCGGCAGCGGGCGCACCTCGGGCGCGACCGAGAAGCTCAGCCCCACCGCGTGCCCGGGCGTGGGGTAGGGGTCCTGCCCCATGATCAGCACCCGCACCTCGTCGAACGGCTGCTGGAACGCCCGCAGCACCTGCGGCCCCGGCGGCAGGTAGGTCCGCCCGGCCCCGATCTCGGCCCGGAGGAAGTCCCCCATCGCGGCGACCTGCCCGGCGACCGGCTCCAGGGCCTTCGCCCAGCCGGGTTCAACGATCTCGTTCAAGGGACGCGCAGCCATGGTCCGTCACTCTAACGGCTCACAGCCCCGGCGATCCACGCGCGGTCCTGACCCACTCACATCCGCGACATTCCGCCTGAACCGGGACAGAATCATCCTATGGACGCTTCCTCGGCACCCAAACCCGGCCGCCGACCCCGACAGGTCGTCGCCGGTGCCGCGGCCGCCGTGTGGAGGTACGTCCGGAGCGCGCCGGGGACATTCCTGTGGCTGCTGGCGCTGGCCGTCACCACCCACCTGCTCAACCGGATCAGCCCGGAGTTCCGCGACGAGTTCCTGCGCCAGCGCTCCACCAACCTGCACGAACTGGGGACCAGGCCGATCCGGGTGCTCATCGGCAGCGCCTTCTGGCTGGACGGCGGCGGCTGGCCCGCCTACTTCCTGCTCTACAACCTCTTCCATGTGCCGGCCGAGCGCTGGCTCGGCACCTGGCGCTGGCTCGGCGTCCTCGCCTTCGCGCACGTGGGCGCCACCTACATCAGCGAGGGCGTGCTGTACTGGGCCATCCGGCACGGCAACGCCCCGGCCTCCGCCGTCAACACCCTTGACGTGGGCGTGAGTTACGCACTGGCCGGGATCCAGGCGGTGCTGGTCTACCGGCTGGCGGCGCCCTGGCGCTGGTTCTACCTGGCCGTCCTGCTGCTCTGGTACGGCTCCGCCCTGGTCCACGGCCGCACCTTCACCGACGTCGGCCACTTCACCGCCGCGCTCCTCGGCCTGGCCTGCTACCCCCTGGTCAGGGGGCGCGGCACGCCGTGGAACCCGGCGGTGTGGCTGCGGTCGCTACGCGGTCACTGACGGGGCGGGCACTGCGGGCGCGGCGGGCACGGCGGGCGCGGCGGATGCGGTCGGCTCGGAGGCGAAGGCCAGCTGCAGCAGCTCGGCGTCCATCGGTCGGACCCAGTAGGAGCTGCCGCCCAGCTCCACCGAGCTGGTCATGCCGACGCGGGCCTGCACCTTGTTCTGCTGCACCCTGCCCTCGTGTACGGCAAAGGCCAGCGGCGGGGCGATCGGCTCGATCGACGTGCTCTTCCGGTTCTGCCAAGCCGCAGCGACCGCGCCGTCGGGGAGCCGCTGCAGCAGCAGACGGCCCATCACCTGGCTGCCGTCACGGTTGCCATAGGACAGCAGGGCCAGCCGGGTGCCGGCGTCCAGCCGCGCCAGATCCGTGGCGGCCGTCCCCGGTCCGCCCAGGTGCAGTCGGCCCAACAGCCGGTCGGCCCAGGTGCGCCGAACCGCCTGGGTCAGCTCGGCGCCGTCCGTGGCCGCCGGGTGCAGCGAGAGCGGCAGGAAGGCCGCCACCTGCTGGATCAGCACGGCGGCGAGGAACCCACAGATCGCCCCGCCCACTGCCCCGCCGAGCAGGTCGCCTCCGACGAAGCCGGCGACCACGATCAACACCAGCCCGGTCTGCGCAATCCTGGCACCTGTCCGCATCCTGCAACTCCCACCCGATCGGCCCCGTGAGCCGGTCGGCCCTGGCGGCCGACTGACGGGCCGAACAGTAGTGGATCGCCTCAGCACCGGAGCAGCCGGGCCACCGTCCCCCTACCCCCGCACCACTCCGCGCAGCACGATGCAGTGCGGGTCGGCCAGCACCCGGACGTCGGCGCGCGGATCCTCCGGGTAGACGACCAGGTCGGCCGGGGCTCCCTCGTCCAGCCCGGGACGGCCCAGCCACTCCCGCGCCCCCCAGCTCGCGGCCGACAGCGCGGCCAGCGGCGGCAGCCCGGCCCGGACCAGTTCGGCGACCTCCGCCGCGACCAGGCCGTGCGGCAGCGACCCGCCCGCGTCGGTGCCGACAAAGACCGGGACGCCTGCCTCGTACGCCGCCCCGACGGTGGCGTAGCGGCGGGCGTGAAGGTCCCTCATGTGCTCGGCGTAGCGGGGGTACTTGGCCTCCCCGCCGGCCGCGATCGAGGGGAAGGTCGCGATGTTGACCAGGGTCGGCACCACCGCGATGCCGCGCTCGGCGAACAGCGGGACGGTCTCCTCGGTGAGCCCGGTGGCGTGCTCCACGCAGTCGATCCCGGCCGCCGCCAGGTCGGCCAGCGACTCCTCGCCGAAGACGTGCGCGGTGACCCTGGCCCCCTCCGCGTGCGCCGCGCCCATGGCCTCGTCCAGCGCCCAGCGCGGCCAGCAGGGGGCCAGGTCGCCGGTCTCCCGGTCGATCCAGTCGCCGACCAGCTTCACCCAGCCGTCCCCGCGCCGCGCCTCCTGCCGGACGTACGCGGCGAGGTCGCCGGGCTCGATCTCATGGGCGAAGTTGCGGATGTAGCGGCGGGTGCGGGCGATATGGCGTCCGGCCCGGATGATCCGGGGCAGGTCCTCGCGGTCGTCCACCCACCGGGTGTCGGACGGGGAGCCGGCGTCCCGCAGCAGCAAGGTGCCCGTGTCGCGGTCGGTCAGCGCCTGCTTCTCGCTGGTGTCGCGGTCCACCGCGCCCTCGGCGCCCAGGCCGACGTGGCAGTGCGCGTCCACCAGTCCCGGCAGCACCCAGCCGCGGACGGTGCGGACCTCGGCCGGGGGCGCGGCCGCAGCGCCGGTGGGCCGGTCGTAGCTGATCCGGCCGCCGACCACCCACAGCTCGTCCCGCACCTCCTCCGGCCCGACCAGGATCCGCCCCCGCAGATGCAGCACATCGGTGCTCGCGCTCACTCCGCGCCGCCCCCGCTCACGGCCGCAGGTGCGGCTTCCGCCGCCTGCCGCGCGGCGACGGCGCGGCGCAGGTCGTCGAGCTGGTCCGCGAGCGCGCGGCGCAGCGCCGCGGTGAGGTCCGTCCTGGCCAGGCAGTCCTCGGCAGCGGTCACCGTCGCCGGGGTGGCGGCGAAGGCCGGGAAGCCGTAGCGGCCGAGCACCCGGCCGAGCGCGGGCCCGCGCCGTTCCGCCGCCGCGACCACCGCGGCGAAGTAGCGCTGCGGGCGGTCGCCCAGCAGCTCGGCCTGCTCCGGCTGCCAGAAGCCCTGCACGGTGGCCTGGACCAGGTAGTTGGAGAGGTCGCTCTCGAACAGCACCGCCCAGGCCGCCTCCTTGGCCGCCGGGTCCGGCAGCGCGGCCCGGCAGCGGGCCGCGCCCTCCTGCCCGGTGGCGCTGGGGTCGCCGGCCAGCTCGGCGGCGATCTCGTCCTCCCCGGCCGCGCCGAGGACGCAGAGCCGCAGCAGCAGCGCCCAGCTCAGGTCCGGGTCGAGCAGCGGACCGCCGGGGACGCCGCCCTCCTCGCGCCAGGACTCCAGCACCGCCAGCTCGGCCGGGGTGGACGAGACGCTGATCAGGGTGCGGACCGCGACCAGCCGCAGCCCGGTCTCGTCCGCGCCGCCCTCGGTGCGCCGCAGCAGGTCGCGGCAGACCCCGGCCAGCAGGGCCAGGGCGGCCGGTCGCTGATCGGGCGTCAGGAACCGGTCCGCCACGCTCTCCCGGGCGAAGCCCAGCACCGACTGCACCAGGTGCACCGACTCCTCCCCCGGCAGGTGCAGGGCGACCAGCTGCAGGTACTCGACCGGGCTCAGCTCGCCGTCCCGGACGAGATCCCTGGCCGCACTCCAGAGCACTGCTCTCGCCGGCTCCTCCGGGATCGCGCCCAGCGACTCGCGGACGGTCTGCCAGGAGCGCGGATCGAAGCGGATCTTGACGAACCCCAGGTCGGTGTCATTGAGCAGCAGCAGGTCGGGGTCGCCCGCGCCGGGCTGCTCGAACTCGTGCTCGGGCTCGGCCGGGAGGTCGTAGGAGCGCCGCCCGCGCAGCACCAGCTGCCCCTGCGGCGAGCGCTCGTACGCGGCGGCGGTGATCAGGTGCGGACGCAGCTGGCCGTCGGCGGAGGTCTGCAGGATCCGTCCGTCCTCGATCCGCAGGGTGTCCATCCCGCTGGTGCGCAGCCAGCGGTCGGACCAGCTGTGCACATCCCGGCCGCTGGCCGCGCCCAGCGCCTCCAGCAGGTCGGCGAGGGTCGCGTTGCCGTAGGCGTGCCGCTGGAAGTGGGCGTTGACGCCCTTGTAGAAGGACTCCTCGCCGAGCCAGGCGACCAGCTGGCGCAGCGCGGACGCGCCCTTGACGTAGCTGATGCCGTCGAAGTTCTGCAGCGCCTCGGCGGTGTCGTCCACCACCTCGGGGGCGACCGGGTGGGTGGACGGGCGCTGGTCGGCCTCGCAGCCCCAGGTCTTGCGTCCGGCGGTGTAGCCGGTCCAGGCGCCGGTCCAGCGGGTGGACTCGGAGACGACCTGGTAGGCCATGTACTCGGCGAAGGACTCGTTCAGCCACAGGTCCTCCCACCAGCGCATGGTGACCAGGTCGCCGAACCACATGTGGGCCATCTCGTGGGCGATGACGATCGCCCGCTCCTCGCGCTCGGTGCTGGTGACCGCCGAGCGGAACACGAACTCCTCGCGGAAGGTCACGCAGCCGGGGTTCTCCATCGCCCCGGCGTTGAACTCCGGGACGAAGCACTGGTCGTAGGAGTCGAACGGGAACCGCTGGTCGAAGATCCGGTGGTAGTGGTCGAAGCTGCGCCGGGTGGTGTCGAGGATCTCCTCCGCGTCGGCGTCCAGGTAGCTGCCGAGCGAGCGGCGGCAGTGCAGGCCGAGGGGGATCCCGTCGTGCTCGGAGCGGACGCTGTGCAGCGGGCCGGCGACGACCGCGATCAGGGAGTTGCTGATCGGCGGCGTCGGCGCGAACACCCACCGGCCGTCCCCCTGCTGGACCGGCAGGCTGTTGCCGACCACGGTCCACTCGGCCGGGGCGGTCACGCTGACCTCGAAGGCGGCCTTCAGATCGGGCTGGTCGAAGCTCGCGAAGATGCGCGGGCCGTCGTCGAGGAACGCCTGCGAGTAGACATAGGCCTCGCCGTCCTCGGGGTCGACAAAGCGATGCATCCCCTCGCCGGTGTGCGAGTAGGCCATCTCGGCCTCGACCAGCAGCTCGTTCTCGGCGGCGAGGCCCTCCAGCGGCAGCCGCCCGTCCTCGAGCCCGGACGGGTCCAGCTGCTGCCCGTTCAGCACGGCCCGGAGCAGGGCGCGCGGCTTGACGTCGACGAAGCTGTTCACGCCGGGGCTGCTGCAGGCGAACTTGATCACCGTCACCGATCCGAAGACCTCGTCCCCCCGGGTGAGGTCAAGATCGACGGTGCTGCTGCGGACATCCAGCAGACGGCGGCGTTCGACGGCTTCAGCGCGAGTCAGTGCAGGCATGGGGATCATGCTGCCACTGCCCGGGCCCGCCCGTCACCCACCGCAGGCCCTGAGGCGGGGTGGCGGGGGGCGGACGGAGCCCAGGCAACGGCGTCAGCGCTGCAGTACGCCGTCCACCCGGCGGGGGACGACGACGCCGGGTCCGTCCGTGTCCGGGGCGCCGTCGCGCAGTTCCACCGGCAGCAGGGCCTGCGGGACGCTCTGGTACGCCACCGGGCGCAGCCAGCGCTCGATCGCCGTACCGCCCACCGAGGTGCTGGTGCCGGTGGTGGCCGGGTACGGGCCGCCGTGCTGCATGGCGGGGGCGACCGCGACCCCGGTCGGCCAGCCGCCGAAGAGGATCCGTCCGGCCAGCGGGGTGAGCCGGGCCAGCAGGTCGGCCGCGCCGGGCTCCCCCGGCTCCGCGTGCAGGGTGGCGGTGAGGTTGCCGGGAAGCCTGCCGAGGACCGCTGCCACCTCCGCCGCGTCGCTGTAGCGGACGACGACGGTGACCGGCCCGAAGCACTCCTCGAGCAGCAGCTCATAGGCATCGTGCGCGTCGCCGGCCCCACCCGCGTCGCCGGCCAGCAGCGCGGCCGGAACCGTCACGTACCCGGGCCGCACCGCATACCCGGCCTCCCCCGCCTGGACCGGCGCGGTGACCCCGGGCAGCCCGGCCCGCGCGGCGAAGCCGGCCAGGAAGCCGTCCCGCATCCGCGCGTCCAGCAGCGCCCGGAGGCCGCGTCCCCGGCCCCTGCAGTGAGCGACTTCTCCAGTCGGTCACCGGCCTCGCCGGCCGGCACCAGGACCAGCCCGGGCTTGGTGCAGAACTGCCCCATGCCCAGCGTGAAGGACCCGGCCAGCCCCGCGCCGATCTCCTCGGCCCGTGCGTCCGCCGCCGCCTCGGTCACCACGACCGGGTTGAGGCTGCCAAGCTCGCCGTGGAACGGGATCGGGGTCGGCCGCGCGGTGGCTAGGTCGTACAGGGCCCGGCCGCCGGCGATGGAGCCGGTGAACCCGGCCGCGCTGACCAGCGGGTGCTGCACCAGGTCGACCCCGGCCTGCCGCCCGTGCACCAGCCGGACCACGTCGGCCGGAAGACCGACCGCCTCCGCGCCCTCCCGCAGCGCCTTGGCCGCGAGCTCGCTGGTGGCGGGGTGATCGGGGTGCGCCTTGACCACGACCGCGCAGCCCGCGGCCAGCGCACTCGCCGTGTCGCCGCCGGGAACGCTGAAGGCGAAGGGGAAGTTGCTCGCCGCGAACACCGCGACCACGCCCACCGGCACCTTCCAGCGCCGCAGGTCAGGACGCGGCGCGGGCGCGGCGGCGGGGTCCGCGTGGTCGATCACCACGTCGAGGAACGCGCCCTCGTCGACGACCGCGGCGAACGCCCGCAGCTGATAGGTGGTCCGGGCCAGCTCGCCGGTCAGCCGTCCGGTGCCGAGCGCGGTCTCCGCGTCGGCGGTGGCGATCAGCTCCTCGCCGTGTGCCTCGAGCCGGTCCGCGGCGGCGCGGAGGAAGGCCGCCCGCAGGGTACGGTCCGCCAGCGCGGGGTGGGCGGCGTGGGCCGCCCGTACCGCGTCATCGACACCTTCCGTGCTCGCTTCGACCGTCACCTGCGCCGTCCGGGCACCGGTACGGGCGTCGACGCTCCACACTGGGGTGGTGTTCATCTGGGGTGGCCTCCATGACCGGCGGGCTCCATACAGAAGCATTCCATATGCTGAACGCTGTCCAGTATGCTGAACAATCTCGACAATACGTCCCGTCTAGAAAAGGGGTCAACCCCGATGCCCCAGCCCTCCCCCCAGCGCAGCGCCTCGGCGGACGCCGGCGGCGCCCAGGTCAAGTCTGCTGTCCGCACCGTCGAACTGCTGGAGTACTTCGCGGGGCGGCCGGGCATGCACAGCCTCGCCGAGGTGCAGGAAGCCGTGGGCTACCCCAAGAGCAGCCTCTACATGCTGCTGCGCACCCTGGTCGAGCTGGGCTGGGTCGAGACCGAGTCCACCGGCACCCGGTACGGCATCGGCGTCCGCGCGCTGCTGGTCGGCACCTCCTACATCGACGGCGACGAGGTCGTCGCCGCCGCCAAGGCCACCCTGGACCGGCTCGCCGACGACACCACCGAGACCATCCACCTCGCCCGGCTCGACGGCGCCGACGTCATCTACCTGGCCACCCGCCAGTCCCAGCACTACCTGCGGCCCTTCACCCGGGTCGGCCGCCGGCTGCCGGCCCACTCCACCTCGCTGGGGAAGGCGCTGCTCGCCACCTACAGCGACGAGGAGGTGCGCAAGCTCCTCCCGGCCAAGCTGGAACCGCTCACCGAGCAGAGCCACACGGACGTCGAGGCGCTGATCGAGGACCTGCACGCGATCCGCGAACGCGGCTACTCCATCGACGCCGAGGAGAACACGGTGGGCCTGCGCTGCTTCGGCATCGCCATCCCCTACCGCACCCCGGCCCGCGACGCCGTCAGCTGCTCCGTCCCCGTCGCCCGCCTCACCCCGGGCCGCGAACAGATGATCCGCGACGCCCTCTTCGACGCCCGAGACCGACTGACGCTGGCAACCCGGCACCTGTAGCCGGGGGGACCGCCGGGCGGGGGCGGGGCGCGCCTTGGGTGGGGTCGGCCTTGTCGGCGGGGCGGTGGCGGCGCCGTCTCGCGTCTCCGACGCAAAGCGGCCAACTACGCGGAGGGGGTGCCTGGGCGGGGCGCCGTTGCCGGGCGACGGGCGGTGCCGGGGGCGCGCGTTGCGTGGGGTCGGCCTTGTCCGCGCGGCGCCCCTGCACCGTCTCGCGGCTTCGCCGCAAGGCGCCAACAACGCGGACGGAGGGGGGCCGCCAGGCGGACCGCCGTTGCCCCGCAGGCCAGCGACGGGCCCCGGGCCCGCCCCCGCTCGCCTGTTGCCCGCGAGCGGCAGCGAGCACCGGGGGCGAAGCCCCGGTCCACAAACACGCACTGGGAGCACGGCGCCGGGACGGGGGCTCAGCCGCAGACGCCCCCCGCGCCCGCCCACAGAGACCCGCACCCCGCCACCGCGTCAGCCCCGCCCCCGCGACGGCGTCCCCGCTCCCGCCTCCCGCCTGCCTCCCGCTCTCTACCGCGTCCCCCGCAACCGCCCCCGCAGCACCGCCAGGTCCGCGTCCGAGGCCAACCCCGCGTGGTAGAGCCGCAGTTCGTCCGCCCCGGCGGGGACCGCGGCAGCGGGGTCGCCGCCCATGCCGGTGACGACCGTCAGATTCGCCGCCAGGGTCCGCCCCGGCAGCCGCGGGGCCGCGTCCAGGGTCGCGGTCGAGCCAGTGCACGGCAGCACCAAACCGTCCGCGCCCCCACCGCCCGCAGCTCCGCCATCCCCGTCCCCGCCGCCCACAGAAGCCGCACCCAGCAACCACTCCGCCTCGACGCCGACGTTGGCGCCGACCCGGTGCGAGGCCGGGTCCGCGTGCAGCAGGATCCGGAAGTCCGCGCCTCCGGTGCCCCCCGCACCAGCCGCTCCCGCCGCAGCCCGTACCGCCGCGACAGAGCCCGCCTGCACGACCCGGGCCTGCTCCCGCCGATAGCGGAGCGTGAACCCGGCGAGCTCCACGCCGAGCAGCTTCTCCACCCCGGCCCATTCCTCCGCGAACCGCTCAGCCTTCCCCGCCCACACCGGTTCCAGCGCCGCCCGTACCGCGACGTCCAAGTCGACCACACCCGCCGCCGCATAAGCGGCCGTGCAGACGTCGCAGAAGCAGAGCGACATCAGGTACTGCGCCGCGCCGTCCAGCGGCACGCCGCCGATCTTGTCGTGGGCGTGCAGATGGGCCATTCCGTACCAGCCGCAGGACTCCAGCTCGGTGCCCACCGCGCCCGGCCGCACCCCCGCCTCGGCGGCGAGCGCGGCGCAGTAGGCGACCACCTCGGGGCGGGCGATGCACAGCGCCCAGGGGTAGCGGTCGCCGTAGGCGTTCCGCACCGTGCTGTCCGGGTTCTCGCCGCCCAGGCGGGAGTTGTGCGCGAGCACCACCCAGGTGGCGACCTCGAGCCCGGCTGCCCGCAGCTGCTCGGCGGCTTCGCCCCAGGGGTCGGGGCTGTCGAGCCACTGCTGCTGGTGCGGGCGCAGCGCAGCGCCCGCCCAGTGCGCGGCGGACGGCGGATAGTAGACCGCGGCGTACGGTGCAGTGACGATCCTGGTGCGGGGGTGACGGGGCGTCAGCGCGCGGGTGCTGTGGTAGGCCGAGGCCAGGGTGACGCCGTCGATGCCGAGGTCGGCGAGCCGCGCCGAGGCGTCCGGGTCGCCGAGGACGTCCCAGGGGTAGAGGAAAGCACTGCTTCGAATCGAGATCACCGCTCTCCCTCCGCAGTGAGCTTCCCGGCGAGCTTCCCCACGAGTTCCCCGGCAGGCTTGCCCGCAGGCTTCCCGGCGAGCACCGCCCGCCCGCGTTCGATCAGTTCGGCCAGGTCCTTGACGTGCTGCGCGGCAGGCTCCGACAGCGGGGGGCGGACCCCACCCACGTCCAGCCCCTCCAGCCGCACCCCGGCCTTGACCAGCGACACCGCATACCCGCGGCCCAGGTTGCGCAGTTCCACCAGCGGCCGGTAGAAGCCGTCGAGCAGCGCGTTGACCACCGCGTCGTCCCCGCCCAGCAGCGCGCGGTGGAAGGCCAGCGCGATGTCCGGCGCGAAGCAGTAGACGGCGGAGGAGTAGAGCGTGACGCCGATCCCCCGGTAGGCGAGGCCGGTGAGTTCCGCCGTCGGCAGGCCGTTGAAGTAGAGGAACCGCCGCTCGGGGACCTCGGTGCGCATCGCGCTGATGATCCGCTGCATCAGGTCGAGGTCGCCGCAGCCGTCCTTGATCCCGATCACCTGCTTCAGCGCCGACAGCCTGACCACCGACTCCGGGGTGAGCACGGCGTTGTCGCGCTGGTAGATGATCATGTCGAGGTCGGTGGAGGCGGCGATCTCGGCGAAGTGCCGCAGCAGGCCGTCCTGGTCCGCGTTGACCAGGTAGGGCGGCAGCACCAGCAGCCCGTCCGCGCCGGCCCGGCGGGCGCGGACGGCGAAGTGCTTGGCGAGGGCCGTGCCGTGGCCGACCCCGGCGACGACGGGGACGCGTCCGGCCGCGGTCTCGACCGCGGCGGCGACCACGGCCTCGTACTCGTCCAGGTCGAGGGCGTGGTATTCGCCAGTGCCGCAGGCGGCGAAGACCGCGCCCGCGCCGCCGTCCACACCGGTGGCGACATGGGTGCGAAGGGCGTCCAGGTCCAGCGAGCCGTCCGGCGCGAAGGGGGTCACCGGGAAGAAGAGAAGGCCGTTCAGCCGGTCGGCGAGGGGCGGGGCGGCGCGGTCCGGCATGTGGCGTTCTCCCTGGTGGGCTGCTGAGGTTGTTGACTGCATGATGCAGCGACTCCTAGGCTAGCCATATATGTGAATACGATCCACATTCTTGTTCAATCTTCTTCTCTGCATGCCGGAGCCCGGAGGCCACTGATGACCACCCCCAAGCACGTGCTGCTGACCGGTGCCGCCGGAGGGGTCGGCACCTTCCTCAAGGAGAGCCTCCCCGGGTACGGCTACACCCTGCGCCTCAGCGACCTGGTCCCGGTCGACGGCGCGCCGGACGCGCTCGCCGTGGACCTCAGCGACCGGGCCGCCGTACGGGAGGCCGTCCGCGGCGTGGACGCGGTGATCCACCTCGGCGGGCTCTCGCTGGAGAACACCTTCGACAACATCCTCGCCGCCAACATCGAGGGCGCCTACAACCTCTACGAGGCCGTCCGCGCCGAGGGCATCCGCCGGGTGGTGTTCGCCAGCAGCAACCACGTGGTCGGCTTCGCGGCCCGCCCGGAGCACCCGGAGGAGAAGAAGTACCTGCTCCCGGTCGAGACGACGTTCCGCCCCGACACCTTCTACGGCGTGTCCAAGTGCTTCGGCGAGTCGCTGGCCTCGCTCTACGCGGACAAGTACGGCGTGGAGACGGTCTCGATCCGGATCGGCTCCTGCTTCGCGCTGCCCAAGAACACCCGGATGCTGGAGACCTGGCTCAGCCCGGCCGACTGCGCCCGGCTGATGCACGCCGCGCTCACCGCCCCCGACGTGCACCACAGCATCGTCTACGGCACCTCCGCCAACACCCGCGGCTGGTGGGACCTCGCCCCGGCCCGCGCGCTCGGCTTCGAGCCGCAGGACGACTCCGAGGTGTACGCGGCCGAGGTCGTCGCCGAGCACGGCGAGCTGGTCCCCGGAACGCCGGAGCACACCTACCTGGGCGGCGCCTTCACCACGGTGCAGCCGGAGTCTTTCTAGACGTTGACGCCTCTCCGACGTCCACTGCGGTTACGGTTGGTCCCGTAGGCGTCCGGGTGCAGATCCGGCCATCGTGCGTCCCTGGGAGATCGACCGTGACCGCAGTCCTCACGCCCGGCGGCAATACCCCGCTGACCAGCGCACGCGTCAGCGTCGCGGTCGCCGCAGCGAAGCAGCTGGACGTGTCCGCGCTGCTGCTCACCGCAGCCGGGAAGGTCCGCTCAGACGACGACCTGATCTTCTTCAACGCGCCCAACGGCCCCGGTGTCACCTACAGCCAGGCCGGCATCACGGTCGACACCGGCGGCGTGCCCGCCGGGATCGAGAAGATCGTGATCACCGCCAGCCTGGACGACCGCCGGGCCACCTTCGCCGGGACCGAGCCGACCGCCACCGTCACCGACCTCAACAGCGGCGCGGTGCTGGCCACCTTCACCCCGCCCCGGCTGACCAGCGAGACCGCGCTGATCGTGGTCGAGCTGTACCGGCGCGCCGGGGAGTGGAAGCTCCGCGCAGTGGGCCAGGGCTACGCCAACGGCCTGGCCGGCATCGCCATCGACTTCGGCATCGACGTCGAGGAGGAGCCGCCCGCGCAGGCCGCCGCCCCGAGCGCACCGGCCCCCACCTACCAGGCGCCCCCGCCCACCTACAACCAGCCCCCGCCGAACCCCTTCACCGCGCACGAGCCGGAGGACTGGCACCTCGCCTCCCCCACCCCGCCCGCCGCGCCGGCCTACACGCCTCCGCCGCCCCCCGCGTACGCCCCGCCGCCCCCGCCCGCCTACGCCCAGCCGGCGCCCCCCGCCTACGCCCCGCCCGCCGCCCAGGCCCCGGCCCCCGGCGCCGGCGGGGGCAAGGTCACCCTCGACAAGGGTCGGGTCTCGCTCACCAAGGGCGGCTCGGTCTCCCTGGTCAAGGACGGCCGGCCGTTCCTCTCCACGGTCAAGATGGGCCTGGGCTGGGAGCCCGCCTACGGCGGCCGCGCGGTCGACCTGGACGCCTCGGTGATCGCCTTCGACGGCCACCGCAAGGAGTTGGAGAAGGCCTGGTTCATGCACCTGCAGGCCTTCAACGGCGCCATCCAGCACCACGGCGACAACCTCACCGGCAACGGCTCCGGCGACGACGAGGTCATCAGCGTCCATCTGCAGAACCTTCCGCCGCAGGTCACCGGCCTGGTCTTCATGGTGAACTCGTTCTCGGGGCAGAAGTTCACCGACGTCGCCAAGGCCTACTGCCGACTGCTCGACGGCAACACCAACGCCGAACTGGTCCGCTTCGACCTCACCCACGCCGAGCCCCGCACCGGGGTGCTGATGTGCAAGCTGGTGAAGATGCAGTCCGGCGAGTGGGTGATGACCGCGCTGGAGGAGTACCACGAGGCCAAGAGCGCCCGGGGCATGGTCAAGCCCGCCTCCAAGGCGCTCTGAGCCATGGCGGCGGCCGCGGCGGCGTACGACGAGATCGCGGACTGGTACGAGCAGGAGTTCCTCGGCGGCCCGGTCGGGGACGGCAGCCCGCTCAGCCTCGGGCCTGTGCTGCGCGAGCTCCTCGGCACGGGCAGCGGCAGCTGCCTGGAGATCGGCTGCGGGACCGGCGTGCACGCGGCCCAGGTGAGGGAGTTGGGCTGGACCCCGGTCGGGGTCGACCTCTCCGCCGGGATGCTGCGGCACGCGGACGGCCGGCTCCCGGTCGCCCGCGCCGACGCCGCCCGGCTGCCGTTCCGGGACGGGTCGGTCTCCGCCGCCATCGCGATGATGGTGCACACCGACATGCCCGCCTACCCAGCGGTGCTATGCGAGGCGGCGCGGGTGCTGCGGCCCGGCGGGGTGTTCGTCCATGTCGGCGTCCACCCCTGTTTCTGCGGGGGCTTCGCCGACCGGGGCGACCCGGAGGCCGTGGTCATCGGCCCCGGCTACCTGGACGGCGCCTGGACCAAGAAGTCCTGGACCGCCCAGGGCGTCCGCGACAAGGTGGGCGCCACCCACCTCCCGCTCCCCGCCCTGCTGAACGCCTTCCTGGCCGCTGATCTGACGTTCGAACAGTTTGCCGAGACCGGCAGCCCCACCCCGATCATCCTCGCCGCGAGGGCCCGCAGGCGCGGCTGAGCCCCAACCACAGGCCCGAGCACAGGCCAAGCAGCAGGCCGAACGCAGGCCGGTCAGTCGCGGGTGGCCAGCGCGCGGAGGAAGAAGGCGAGGTTGGCCGGGCGCTCCGCCAGCCGCCGCATGAAGTAGCCGTACCACTCGCCGCCGTAGGGGAGGTAGATCCGCATGGTGGCGCCGGTGTCGACGATGCGCTGCTGCTCCTCCGGACGGATGCCGTAGAGCATCTGGTACTCGAAGGTGTCCAGCTTGCGGTCCTGCCAGTGCGCGAGCTGCCCGGCGATGCGGATCAGCCGCGGGTCGTGCGAGGCGACCATGGGGTAGCCCTCGCCCTGCATCAGGGTCTTCAGGCAGCGGACGTACGCCCGGTCGACCTCGCCCTTGGCCTGGTGGGCCACCGAGGCGGGCTCCTGGTACGCGCCCTTGCAGAGCCGGACCCGCGAGCCGGGGCCGGCGAAGTCCACGCAGTCGGCCTCGGTGCGGTGCAGATAGGCCTGCAGCACCACCCCGACCCAGGGGAAGTCGGCGCGCAGCTCGCGGGCGATGCCGAGGGTGGAGTCGGTGGTGGTGTGGTCCTCCATGTCCAGGGTCACCGTGGTGCCCGCCGCGGCCGCGGCCGCGCAGATGCGGCGGGCGTTGTCGAGGGCGATCCGCTCGCCGTCCCGGGCGAGCGACTGGCCGACGGCGGAGAGCTTGACCGAGACCTCCGCCCGTTCGGCCAGCCCGGTCTCCTCCAGCGCGCCGAGCAGATGCTCGTACGCGGTGGCGGTGGCGGCGGCCTGGGCGGCGTCGCGGGTGTCCTCGCCCAGGTGGTCCAGCGAGATCCGGCGGCCGGCGCCGACGAGTTCGTCGGTGACGGCGACGGCCTGGTCCAGGCTGTCGCCCGCGACGAAGCGCTGGACCAGGGCCCGGGTGGGCGGCAGCTGCTCAACCAGGGCACGGGTGCGCGGCGAGCGGGCGGCGGCGAGCAGGGGGGTGCGGAGCATGCCGACTCCAATGCGGAGGAGAAGTGCCGAGGAGAAGTGCGGAGGAGAAGTGGGGGAGGGTCAGCCCATGTGCGGGTAGCGGAAGTCCGTCGGCGGAGCGAAGGTCTCCTTGATGGAGCGGGTCGAGGTCCAGCGCAGCAGGTTCTGCGCGGCCCCGGCCTTGTCGTTGGTGCCGGAGGCGCGCCCGCCGCCGAAGGGCTGCTGGCCGACGACGGCGCCGGTCGGCTTGTCGTTGATGTAGAAGTTCCCGGCCGCGAAGCGGAGCTTCTCCATGGTCAGCGCGATGGCGGCGCGGTCACGGGCGACCACGGCGCCGGTCAGCGCGTAGGAGGAGACCGCGTCCAGCTGCTCCAGCACCGCCTCGTAGTCGGCGTCCTGGTAGACGTGGACGGCCAGCACCGGGCCGAAGTACTCCTCGCGGAAGTACTCCGCGGCCGGGTCGGCGCAGACCAGCACGGTCGGCCGGACGAAGTAGCCGACCGAGTCGTCGTACGTCCCGCCGGCCAGGATCTCGACCTGCGGGTCGGCCGTCGCCCGGTCGATCGCGGCCCGGTTCTTGGCGAAGGAGCGGGCGTCGATGACCGCGCTCATGAAGTTGCCGAGGTCGGTGACGTCGCCCACGCTCAGCCGCTCCACCTCGTCCCGGAAGCCGTCCTTGATCGTCTCCCAGAGCGAGGCCGGGACGTAGGCGCGGGACAGCGCCGAGCACTTCTGCCCCTGGTACTCGAAGGCGCCGCGGGTCATCGCGGTGCGCAGCACGTCCGGGTCGGCCGAGGGGTGGGCGACCAGGAAGTCCTTGCCGCCGGTCTCGCCGACCAGCCGCGGGTAGGTCCGGTAGTTGCCGATGTTGGCACCGACCGTCCCCAGAGGTGCTGGAAGGTGGGGGTGGAGCCGGTGAAGTGGATCCCGGCCAGGTCGCGGTGGGTCAGCGCGACCTCGGAGACGGCGAGGCCGTCGCCGGTGACCATGTTGATCACCCCGGCCGGCAGTCCGGCCTCCTCCAGCAGGTCCATCAGCAGGTGCGCCGAGAACTGCTGGGTCGGCGAGGGCTTCCAGACCACGGTGTTGCCCATCAGCGCCGGCGCGGTGGGCAGGTTGCCGGCGATGGCGGTGAAGTTGAAGGGGGTGATCGCGTAGACGAAGCCCTCCAGCGGCCGGTGGTCGCTGCGGTTCCAGACGCCCGGCGAGGACTGCGGCTGCTCGGCCAGGATCTCCCGGGCGAAGTGGACGTTGAAGCGCCAGAAGTCGACCAGTTCACAGGGGCAGTCGATCTCGGCCTGCTGCGCGGTCTTGGACTGGCCCAGCATGGTCGCCGCGGCCAGGGTCTCCCGCCAGGGTCCTGCCAGCAGGTCGGCGGCCTTGAGGAAGATCGCGGCCCGGTCGTCGAAGGACAGCGCCCGCCAGGCCGGGGCGGCCTTGAGCGCGGCGTCCACCGCCTCCTGGGCGTCCTCGGCGGTGGCGTTGCGCAGGGTGCCGAGGACGGCCGCGTGCCGATGCGGCTGGACCACGTCGACCGGCGCGCCCCGGCCCAGTCGGCGGACCCCGCCGACGGCCATGGTCAGCTCGATCGGACCCTGCTCGCCGAGCCGCTTGAGCTCGGCCTCCAGTCGGCCGCGCTCGGCGCTGCCGGGGGCGTAGCTGTGCACCGGCTCGTTGACCGGCGCGGGAATCCTGGTCACAGCGTCCAACACGCGCGTTCTCCTCTGAGCAGCGACTTCTGTCACGCAGCAGGCTAGGCCCGTGCGGCGGTCCACCGATGTGGACGAACGGATAGGATCCATGGTCCAGGCTTGGCCGACCGGACAAGGGAGGACACGTTGCGAACCGCCGACGGAATCTCGCTCCGCCAGCTGCTGATGTCCCTCGGCGAGCCGCTGGCCGAACTCCAGTACGCCCCCGACCTGGACGCCGTGGTCAGCGGGATCACCCTGCTGGATCCGGAGGAGCCCCCCGCTGCCCGCCCCGGCGACCTGGTGCTGGCCCTGGGCGTCCGCGGCCGGGCCGCGCTCCCGGTGCTGCGCGCGGCGGGGCGGGACCGGGCGGCGGCGGTCGCGCTGAAGCCGAGCCCCTCGGACAGCCTGGAATCCCTCAGCTCCGCCGCCGAGGAGGCCGGCGTCGCGCTGCTGTCGGTCCGCCCCGAGGCGCACTGGGGCCATCTGGACGCGCTGGTCCGGGCCGCCCTCGCGGCCGGCGCCCCGCCCCGGCCCGACCCGGAGTCGGAGGGCGGCGACCTGTTCGGCCTGGCCCAGACCACAGCCGTGCTGACCGGCGGCATCGTCAGCATCGAGGACACCGCCAACCGGATCCTGGCCTACTCCCGCTCGGCGGACTCCGACGAGGCGGACGACCTGCGGCGGCTGACCATCCTCGGCTGGCAGGGCCCCGAGCCGTACCTGTCCAAGCTGCGCGAGTGGGGCGTGTTCCAGCAGTTGCGCACCGCCGACGCGGTGGTCGCCATCGACGCCCACCCCGAGCTGGGCCTGCGCCGCCGACTGGTGGTCGGGATCCGTTCCGGCGAACGGCAGTTGGGCACCATCTGGGTGCAGGAGGGGTCGCATCCGCTGGCCGAGCGGGCCGAGCAGGCGCTGCTGGGCGCGGCCAGGGTCGCCGCGCTGCACCTGGTCCGCCGCCGAAGCGAGCTCAGCGCCGACCTCCGGCTCACCCGCACCCTGCTCGCCGGACTGCTGGACGGGGCGACCGGGCCGCAGTCGCTGGCCGGCCACCTGGCCCTGGACGTCCGCCGCCCGGCCGCGGTGCTGGGCTTCGCACTCCCCCACGGCACCGGCCTGACCAGGGCGGACACCCTCAATGTGATCGCGGTGCACGCCGCCGCCCGGCACCGCGGCGCGCTGGTCGCCCCGGTCGGCGACCGGGTCTACGTGCTGCTGGCGGAGCTGCCCCGCGACATCTCCCCCGACCTGCTGCGCGGCTGGGCCGAGGACGTCTCCGACGCGGCCCGCGGCCATCTCGCCGCCCCGCTGCGGGGTGCGGTCGGACGGGTGGTGCCGACCCTGGCCGCCGCGCCCGCGTCCCGCGCCGAGGCGGACCGGGTGCTGGACGCCATGGCCTCCGGCCGGATCGCCGCCGCCGTGGCCGCGCTCTCCGACGTGAGGGCGGAGGTGCTGCTCGGGGAACTGCTGGCGCTGCTGGCCGCCAACCCCGAGATACGCGACCCCCGACTGACCGCGCTGGTGGCCCAGGACGCTAAGCACGGCGGCCAGTTGGCGGACTCGGTGCTGGCCTGGCTGGACCACCTCGGCGACGTCAGGGAGGCCGCCGACGAACTGCATGTCCACCCCAACACCGTGCGCTACCGGATCCGCCGGGCCGAGCAGCTGACCGGCCTGGACCTGCGCAGCCCGGAGCAGCGGCTGCTGGCGATGCTCCAGCTGCGGCTCCCGCCCCGGAACCAGCAACAACAGCAATCGCAGTGACGTTACGTCAGCTGTGCGCCGCCGCGCGTTCGATCAGCCAGCTCTGCCACTGCTCCAGCCAGGACCCCACCATCCGCTCCCGGGCCAGGGCCCGCTCATGGGCGTCCTCGCGCGAGCGCAGCTCCCGCACCCAGTCGGCGCGCCAGGCGCGCTGGGCGGCGACGCTGGGCACCTCGCTGTCGAAGACCGTGTAGCGGATGCTCTCCTCGACGGCGGCGCGGCCGTCCTCCGTGCCGGGGAACCAGGCGGCGTTCTCGGCGAGCCGGACCATCTGGTTGACCAGGGCGGTCACCGCTTCATTGGCGGCGTCCCGGTCCTCCCCGGCGAGCCGCATCTGCTGCCGTACCGCGCTCTCCCAGAGGTCGCCCCGGTCGGTGCGGTTGCCGCGCGGCTCGCGCGGCAGGTGCCCGGCCCTGGTCGCGGCCTCCACCCGCAGCGCGTGCTGCACCGAGAAGTCGACCAGCCGCCGGTGCGCCTCCAGACCGGCCGGCTCCGGGGCGGCCGCGGCCGGTGGCACCGCATGGGCCCGCTGCCGGCGCTCGGAGAGCTCGTTCAGCCGCTCCTGGCGGCCGACGGCGTAGGGCTGGAGGTCCTCGACGGTGCGCAGCGCCACCCGTTCGGGGGCGATGCCGCGCCCGGTCACGGTGATGGTGACCGGTTCGCCGCCGCGGTTCCGCAGCGGGCTGTCGGGGCCGCCGACATCGAACCTGGCCGCCCAGAGCGGGCCCTCGCCGCGCAGCGCGGCCCGGATCGGGATGCCGTCCACGGTGAACCAGGGCTCGGACTCCACGGCCAGGTCGGGTCCGTCGCCCTCGTCGATCCCGGCGTGCTCGAACAGCCGGTCGCGCTCGTCCTCGATCACGTCCTGCAGCGGGCGCGGCCGGTGGCCCGCGTCGGTCAGAGTGCTCTGCACCGCGACGTACGGGCCCTCCGCGTCGAACAGGCTGCCGTGCGAGAGGACCACCTTGACCAGTTTGCTGTCGTGCCGCTCCCAGGAGGCGAGGGTGGGGGCGTCGAGCAGCGGGGCGGAGGGGCCGTAGACCCGGAAGGTCCGCCTGCCGAGGGTGCGCAGGTCCGCCTCGGCCATCTGCCGCCAGATGTCGCGTGGACCTTCGAAGCCTCCGCTGCCGCCACTCCTGAACTGCACGCCGAGTCCCCCTCCAGGTCCGCCAGGCCGTCGACTCAAGCCTACGGAGCTTCATGCCCATCGGGCAGTGGGTTGGACCCGCTCAGGGCAAAGCGACTGCTACCCCGTCCGGACCACCCGACTGGCAGGAACAGCTCCATGATACCGACAGTGACGACGTGACTACACGTGCCCGGCGCACCGCCGCCGTCCTGCTCGCCGCCTCGGCCCTGCTGCTGCCCGCCCGTGCGCAGGCCGCGCCCTCGGACGCGGACCCGGACCAGTGCGTCCCGCCCGCGGGCGCGAGCGCGACCGGACCGGTCCGGGTGGCCCTGGACTGGTCGGCGGCGGCGGTCGCGCCCGGCAGCACACCGGCCCTGGGGATCCGGGTGACCAACACCGGCGCCACCCCGACCACCGATCCCACCCTGGTGGTGGTGCACCTGCCAGCGCCCAACTCGATCAGCGCGGAGCCGGGCACCGACCTCACCCTGTTCGGCACCGGCGGCTCCTACACCGTCCCGGCCGGACTCGCCCCCGGCGCGACCGCCGGCACCGTGCTGACCCTGGACGTGCACGCCGAGGACCCGCCGAACACCACCCAGCACTGCGACGTGACCTCCTTCACCGGGAACGACCACGCCACCGTGCCCTACGACGTGGTGACCGGCGATCCGGTGGTGAGCCTCGGCATCCGCACCTACCAGCCGGTCGCCGCCGCGCCCGGAGCGACCGTCAACTTCGGCGTGGTGGAGCACAACGCGGGCCCGTCCAACGCCTACCAGGGCACCACCGCGATCACCATGACCGCCCCGCGGCACACCCACTGGTCCGCGCCGCTGCCCTACGGCTGCACCGCCGACCCGGCCTCGCTGCGGCTCAGCTGCGGCTACCAGGGCTCACCGCTGGTCTGGCGGGACGAGGCCCAGTGGCCGAACCTGACCCTGGACCCCCAGGTCGAGCCCGGCACGGTCCTCGACGGCGGGGAGCTGACCATCGCCAACCCCTGGGACTGCGCCGGGGTGCACCACACCCCGTTCAGCGTCACGGTCACGCCCCCGGCTGCGCAGCCGTAGCCCCGGTGGCCGAGGTCCCGGCGGCCGAGGTCCCAGTTGCCGAGGTTCCGGCGGCCGTGGCCCTGGCGCCGAGGCCGTCCAGCAGCAGCCGCAGCGCCAGCTCGAAGCCGCGTTCGTCCAGCCCGGTCGGGCCGCCGCCCCTCCCGGACGCTGCCTCCAGCGAGTCGGCCAGGGCCGGGTAGTGCGGACGGTAGCCGTCCGGGGCGCGGGTGAAGCCGGCCGTGAAGGTCTCCAGTGCGGATCCCAGCACCAGGTAGTCCAGTGCGGCGGCGGCCTCGGCCGCGTCGGCGGCGGAGAGTCCGGCCCTGGCCAGCGCGGCGAGCAGGGTGTCGTAGCCGCGCAGCTGGCCTTCCGCCTCGACCCGGCGGCGGGCCAGCAGCGCGATGGTGTTGGGGTGGCGCAGGAACACGGCGCGGTAGCCGCGGGCGTAGGCGGCGAGGCCCAGGCGCCAGTCGCCGTCCTCCCGCTCGGCCAGCGGTGCCAGGTCGATCTCCTGGTTGACCAGTTCGGCCAGCGCGTCCAGCAGTTCGTCCTTGCCGGTGACATGGTTGTAGAGCGAGGCGGCCTTGACCCCCAGCCGGTCGGCCAGGGCGCGCATGGTGAGCCCGTCCGCCCCCGCCTGGTCCACCACCTCCAGCGCGGCCCGCGCTATCACCTGCCTGCTGAGCAGCGCACGACTCGGTCGCCCCATGGCCCGGTCCACCCCTTCACTGAGTCCTGCCCGCCGCCACGTTACCGCTTGGTTTCGGCTCTTCCATGGAGGGCCCCTGGCGGCTATCGTCCCTGTCTACCACAGCTAACTAACAAAGTTAGTTTTTCGACCACGGCAAGGTGGACCATGAGCGAACACAGCGACGCCGCCCGGCTAGAGGCCCTCGGCTACCGCCAGGAGCTGCGCCGCAGCCTCAGCGTCCTCGGCAACATCTCCATGGGCTTCGCCGTCGTCTCCCCCGTCGTCGGCCTCTACGCCGTCGCCGTGGTCGGCCTGGGCATCGCCGGACCGGCCTGGGTCTGGGCGCTGCCGATCTGCCTGCTCGGCCAGGCCCTGGTGGTCTGCGTCTACTCCGAGCTGGCCTCGCAGTGGCCGCTGGCCGGCGGCGCGTACCAGTGGAGCCGCCGGCTCACCAGCCCGGCCTTCGCCTGGCTCAGCGGCAGGATGTGGCAGTTCGCGGTGATGTTCGCCAACACCACCGTCGCCTACCTGGCCGCGCCCTGGGTGTTCACCCTGTTCGGTACGACCCCGTCGCCGCGGGACCTGGTGCTGGTGGCGCTCGGCTTCATGCTGTTCTGCACCCTGGTCAACGCCTACGGCATCAACTTCCTGCGCTGGTTCGTCTCGCTCGGCATCGCCGCCGAGGCGGTCGCCTCGATCCTGGTCGGGCTCGCGCTGCTGCTGGTGTTCCGGCAGCACGGCTTCTCCCTGCTCACCGAGACCCTGGGCGCGCCCGCCGCGCTCGGCAGCACCGACCTCAAGGCCTTCCTCGCGGTGATCGCGGTCGGCGGCTGGGCCTTCATCGGCTTCGACGCCTGCGTCTCCACCGCCGAGGAGACCAAGGACGCCGCCCGGCAGGTGCCCCGGGCCATGTGGTGGGCGCTGCTCAGCGTCGGCGCCGTGGTGATCCTCAACGCCGTCGCCGTCGAACTGGCCCACCCCGACCCCGCCGCGGTCATCGCCGGGCAGGACCTCGACCCGGTCACCACCGCCGTGGTCAGCAACTTCGGCGGCTGGGCCGCGAAGCCCTTCGTGGTGGTGGTGCTGATCAGCTTCACCGCCTGCCTGATGGCCTCCCAGGGCGGCGCCGCCCGCGGCCTCTACTCGCTGGCCCGGGACGAGGTCTTCCCGTTCTCCCGGCAGGTGCGCAAGGTCAACCGGCACAAGGCCCCGATCGGCGGCCTGGTCGCGGCGACCGCGGTCAGCTGCGCCGCGCTGCCGCTCGGCCTGAACAGCTCCGCCATGGGCACCCTGATCACCTTCGGCAGCGCGGCCACCTTCGTCCCGTTCTTCCTGCTCACCGCGGTCGCGCTGAGCGCCAGGCTGCGCGGCCGCTGGACCCCCTCCGGCGCGGTCTCGTACGGGCGCTTCGGCACCCTGCTGAACGCCCTCGCGGTGCTGTGGACCGGCTTCGAGGTGGTCAACATCTGCTGGCCGCGGGCGATCCTGGCCCCGGTCGGCGCCCCCTGGTACCAGGTGTGGGGCGCCCTGCTCGGGGTCGGCCTGGTCACCGGGGCCGGCGGACTCTATCTGCTGGCCCGCCGGCCCGACCGGCGGATGCGCGACCACGACAGCGACCACGGGCACCTGGACGAACTCGCTCCCGCGGTGCACTGATCCCGCCCGGCGGCGGTGGACGCGCTTCGTGCGAGAGCTGTTCACCTTTCAGCCCTCCGCCCGTGGCCGCGCGTTGCGACTGGTGCTCCAATCTTTCGGCGACACCCCCCGCCACCAGCCGGAAGGCCTGCCACATGCGCTCCAGCGCCGCCACCGCCGCTACCACCGCCCAGCAGTCGCGCCGTCCCCGCAGGATCGCAGTCGCCGCCGGCACCGCCGTCGCCGCGCTCGCCCTCGGGGTGCCGCTGCTGGGCGGCCAGGCGTCAGCGACCTCGTACGGAACGCCCAGCATCTCGCTCTCGGACGCCTACCTCTCCGGCGCCGTCGGCAGCACCGGCGACCCGACCGTCACCGTGACGATCAGTCAGAGCGGCGCGGACGCCTCGGCGCTGACCGTCGCGGCCAGCAAGAGCAGCAAGACCTCGGTGGCCAACCTCACCGATGTGGCGGTCACCGGCACCGGCGGCACCCGCACGGTGGCGGTCACCGCGCACGCCCAGGGGTACGCCGACCTGACCCTCAAGGTCACCGGGCTCGGCGGCAAGACGGCCACCAAGACCCTGCACTACGCGGCCTCCCCCGCGGTGCAGTTCGCCGCGACCACCCGCTACCTGACCGGCGCCGCGGACGGCTCCGCCGCGGTGGACCTCGGCGGCGGCTACATGGTGGTCGCCGACGACGAGAGCAACACCCTCCGGATGTACGACCGCGCCAACGGCGGCGCCGCGGTCAAGAGCTGGGACTTCAGCTCCGCGCTGGGCCTGGACAGCAGTGACGAGATCGACATCGAGGCGGGGGCCAGGGTCGGCAACACCATCTACTGGACCGGCTCGATGGGCAACAACAAGGACGGCAAGATCAAGGCCGAGCGGTCGACCCTGTTCACCACCACGGTCAGCGGTTCCGGCGCCTCCACCACGCTGTCCGTGGCCGGCGAGTACTCCGGCCTGCGCGCGGACCTGGTCGCCTGGGACAAGGCCAACGGCAACAAGTACGGCTTCGCCGCCGCCACCGCCTCCGGCCAGATCCCCAAGGAGATCAACGGCTTCAATGTCGAGGGCCTGGAGTTCGCCCCGGGCAGCAGCACCACCGCCTACATCGGCTTCCGCGCCCCGCTGGTCCCGCCGGCCAACGGCGGCAAGGCGCTGCTGGTGCCGGTCACCAACATGGACAAGCTCACCTCGGGCCTGCCCAACACCAAGACCCACGCCACCTTCGGCACCCCGATCGAGCTGGACCTGGGCGGCCTGAACGTCCGTGACATCCGCAAGAACGCGCTGAACCAGTACCTGATCGTGGCCGGCTCCTGGAGCGGCGACAACACCCTGCCGTTCGCCCTGTACCAGTGGGACGGCGTGGCCGCCGACGCCCCGGTCAAGCTGATCGACCTGCCGACCAGCAACCAGGGCGGCTGGGAGGGCGTGGTGGACGTCCCCGACCTCACCACCTCCGGGGCGACCGCCCAGCTGATCGCCGACAACGGCTCCGCCGACCTCTACGGCGACGGCACCGAGGCCAAGGACCTGGACCAGCCGGAGTGGGAGAAGTCCCGCAGCACGGTCTTCACCATCACCGGCTGATACCTCGTCAGCAGGCAAGGGGGGCGCACCGCATCGGCGGTGCGCCCCCCTTCACTGCTCTACTTCGCCGAGCCCATCCGGGACCGGGCCTTGTAGGCGGCCTTGCGGGCCTCCTTCGCGGTCCCCCGGTCCGGGTGCTGGTCGCCGATCGCCTCCAGCACCGCCGTGGTGTACGGGTGGTCGACCCGCCACAGCTCGGCGAGCAGCTCCGTCGCCGACTCGACCTCGACCGCCTCCACCACGGACTCCAGGAAGACCTCGTCCTCGGGACCCGGGTCGATCAGCTGCGCGGCCAGCGAGTCGACCATGGTCCACAGCGCCACCGGACGCTCCGGGGTCGCCACGTCCGTGGCCCCCTGCTCGGTCAGCCAGACCGTGGCCAGGCCGGTCAGATGCGGGTCGCCGAGCACCTCGCGGACCGAGGGCTCGGCCTCCTCGCCGAGCCGGGACAGCGCCAGCGCGCAGAACAGCCGGCGGATCGGCCCGACCAGGTCGTTGCCCCGGGACGCGGCCAGCAGTTCGGCCGCCGCGGCCAGCGGCTCCCGGCCGACCAGCCACTCGGCGATCTCCTCCCCCGGCAGCACATTAGCCGAGCCGGCGATGCCGGTCAGCAGTTCCTCCGCCGAGCCGCCGGCGTGGGCGCCGATCAGCGGGGCGTCGTAGCCGTCCTCCAGCAGCCACTGCCGCACCTGGTGCACGCCCAGCGCGGTGAGCCGGGCCAGGCCGAACCGGGCCGCCTCGGTCTCCGCGACCGGCGCCTCCGGGTCGAACGGCTCGGTGGGCAGCTCCGGGGCACCCGACTCGGATTCGGACTCGTCGAAGAGGCTCGGGTCGATCCGGCGGTAGTCGAGGATCCCGATGTCGGCGAGATCCTGCAGCATCGGGTCGAGCGCGACCATCACCGAGGTGATGTCGCCGAGCATCTCCTCGGTCGGGTCCTCGCCGTCGGGGACCACCAGCAGCGCCGAGAGCACGCCCAGCGGGACGGTCTCCTCGCTCTCGGTGGTGGCGAACGCGCGTGCCTCGTAGAGCACCTGCAGCGCCTCGTCGAGCAGGCCCTCGGCCTGCTCGCGGGCCTCCTCCAGCTGGGCGTACTCCTCCTCGGTCTCCTCCTCGCCGCTGCCGGCCACGGCCTCGGTGTCGGCGCCCTCGGGCAGGTCGCCGAGGTCGAGCTCGGCCTCCACGGTGATCCCGGCGACGATGGAGGCGGCGGACTCCCAGGCCGAGAGCACCGTCTCCGGGTCGCCCTGCTCCAGCGCCTCGACCCCGGTGGTGACGCCGGCCACCTCGCCGCCGCCGTCCTCCGGGCTGTCGCCGACCGCGATCAGCTCCAGGTCGACGGCCAGCACCCAGGCCCTGACCACGGCGCCCAGGCCCTCGTCGCCCTCGCCGAAGCCCAGCTCGGCGGCGGCCTGCGCCTCCAGCTCCGGGCCCAGCTCGCCCCACTCGTCCACCGGGCGCTGCGGGCCGACCCAGCGGGCCAGCCGGATCGCCCGCTCGAACAGCGGCACCCGCAGCGCGGCCTCGGCCAGCTCCTCCCGCTCCAGCAGCCGGACCGGCGGGAACAGCGGCTGGTCGTCGAGCTCCTCGTCGCTCCCGTCGCCGTCACCGACGTCGACGAGTTCATCCGCACCTCGGCCGAACACGCTGTCGACAGCAGACGCGCCGTAGAGCGTCTCCAGATCCATCTCCGAGGGGAGCGGCACCGCCGCCCCGCCCTGCTCCTCGGATGCCTTGTCACTCTTCCTACGGCTCGGACCCGCCATGATCGGACGCTCACTCTCCATTGGATGGAGGCGCGGCGGACCCGCCCGCCGCTGCCCCTGCTGACACTAGCCGCAGCGGCCGCGCACGGGCGGATATACGACCGCCGCGCGGTTCGATCCCCCAGAAGGGGTGAACCGCGCGGCGGGGCACGCATCAAGCACGGGTGGGCTCAGACGTTGAAGCCCAGGGCCCGCAGCTGGTCCCGGCCGTCGGGGGTGATCTTGTCCGGGCCCCACGGCGGCATCCAGACCCAGTTGATCCGCAGATCCTGGACCAGGCCGTCGGTGGCGGAACGGGCCTGGTCCTCGATGACGTCGGTCAGCGGGCAGGCCGCCGAGGTGAGCGTCATGTCGAGGGTGCACACATCGGACTCGTCGATGTGGACGCCGTAGATCAGGCCCAGGTTGACGACGTCGATCCCCAGCTCGGGGTCGACCACGTCCAGCAGTGCCTCCATCAGGTCGTCCACGGCGACGGTGCCCGCGGTCGTCCCGACGAAGTGGCTCTCGGCCTCGGCCTCGGCGTTGACCGCCGGTGAGGTCTCAGTGGTGTCGCTCATGCGCTCTCCTTCACGGGGTTCTCGGCCAGCGCCCGGGCGGTGGCGTCCTTCCAGGCCATCCAGCTGAGCAGCGCGCACTTCACCCGCGCCGGGTACTTGGAGACACCGGCGAACGCGATGGCGTCCTCCAGCACCTCCTCGTCGCCCTCGGACTGCCCCTTGCTCTGCATCAGCTCCAGGAAGGCCTCCTGGATCTGTCGCGCCTCCCCCAGCGGCTTCCCGACCAGCAGGTCGTTCAGCACCGACGCGCTCGCCTGGCTGATCGAACAGCCCTGCGACTCGTACGAGATGTCGGCGACCTTGCCGCCGTCCAGCCGCACCCGCAGGGTGATCTCGTCACCGCAGGTGGGATTGACGTGGTGCACCTCGGCGTCGCCGTCGCGCAGGCCCTTGCCGTGGGGGTGCTTGTAGTGGTCGAGGATGATGTCCTGGTACAGCGAGTCCATCTTCATGTCTTCCTACCTCCCTTCAGCCGAAGAAGTTCCGGACGTGGTGCAGCCCGTCGATCAGGGCGTCCACCTCCGCCTCGGTGGAGTACAGATAGAACGACGCCCGCGTGGTCGCCGGAATTCCGTAGCGCAGGCAGACCGGCCGGGCGCAGTGGTGCCCGACCCGGACCGCGATGCCCTGCTCGTCCAGCACCTGGCCCACGTCGTGCGGGTGGATGTCGCCGAGGGTGAAGGAGATCGCCGCCCCGCGGTCCTCGGCCGTGGCCGGGCCGATGATCTTCAGGTCGGGGACCTCAAGCAGCCGCCGGACCGCGTACTCGACGATCGCCTTCTCGTGCGCGGCGATGTTGTCCATGCCGATCGCGGTCAGGTAGTCGATCGCCGCGCCCAGGCCGATGGCCTGCGAGATCGGCGGGGTGCCGGCCTCGAACTTGTGCGGCGCCGGGGCGTAGGTGGACGAGCTCATCGACACGGTCTCGATCATCTCGCCGCCGCCCAGGAACGGCGGCAGGTCCTCCAGCAGCTCCTGCCGGCCCCAGAGCACGCCGATGCCGGTCGGAGCCAGCATCTTGTGCCCGGTGAAGGCGACGAAGTCGGCCTCCAGCGCCTGCACGTCCAGCGGCATGTGCGGGGCCGCCTGCGAGGCGTCGATGACGACCAGCGCGCCGACGTCCTGCGCGCGCCGGACGATCGCCTCGGCCGGGTTGATGGTGCCCAGGATGTTGGACACCAGCACGAAGGAGACCACCTTGGTCTTCTCGGTGATGATCTCGTCGATGTTGGAGAGGTCGAGCCGGCCGTCGTCGGTCAGCCCGAACCACTTCAGCTTGGCGCCGGTCCGCTGCGACAGCAGCTGCCACGGCACGATGTTGGAGTGGTGCTCCATCTCGGTGATGACGATCTCGGACTCGGCGTCCACCCGGTACGGCTCGTCGGCCCAGCCCAGCATGTTGGCGACCAGGTTGAGCGACTCCGAGGCGTTCTTGGTGAAGATCACCTCGTCCCGGCTGGGCGCGTTGATGAAGGCCGCGACCTTGTCACGGGCGCCCTCGTACAGCGCCGTGGCCTCCTCGGCGAGCACGTGCACGCCGCGGTGGACGTTGGCGTTGTGCTGCTCGTAGTACTCGGTCATGGCGTCGAGCACCTGGCGCGGCTTCTGCGAGGTCGCCGCGCTGTCCAGGTAGACCAGCGGCTTTCCGTCGTGGAGCTGCCGCTGCAGGATCGGGAAGTCCTTGCGGACCGCCTCGACGTCGAAGCCGCCACCAGGGCGGGGAGAGGAGGTCACGCGGACGCGCCACCCTTCGCGTACTTCTCGTAGCCCTCGTTCTCCAGCTCGTCGGCGAGCTCGGGGCCACCCGACTTGACGATCTTGCCGGCCGCGAAGACATGCACGTAGTCGGGGTGATGTAGCGCAGGATCCGGGTGTAGTGGGTGATCAGCAGGGTGCCGACCTCGCCCGCCTCGCGGACCCGGTTGACGCCCTCGGAGACCACCCGCAGCGCGTCCACGTCCAGGCCGGAGTCGGTCTCGTCCAGCACCGCGATCTTCGGCTTGAGCAGCTCCATCTGGAGGATCTCGTGGCGCTTCTTCTCGCCGCCGGAGAAGCCCTCGTTGACGTTGCGCTCGGCGAAGGCCGGGTCCATCTGCAGCTCGGTCATGGCTGCCTTGACCTCCTTCACCCAGGTGCGCAGCTTGGGTGCCTCGCCGCGGATCGCGGTGGCCGAGGTGCGGAGGAAGTTGGAGACCGAGACGCCGGGGATCTCCACCGGGTACTGCATGGCCAGGAAGAGGCCGGCCCGGGCCCGCTCGTCCACGGTCATCGCCAGCACGTCCTCGCCGTCCAGGGTGACGGTGCCCTGGGTGACGGTGTACTTGGGGTGGCCGGCCAGGGAGTAGGCGAGGGTGGACTTGCCGGAGCCGTTGGGGCCCATGATGGCGTGCGTCTCACCCTGCTTGATGGTCAGGTCGACGCCGCTGAGGATCTCGCGGGGACCGTTCTCCGTCTCGACGGTGACGTGCAGGTCGTTGATTTCAAGGGTTGCCATAGGGCTCAGGACTCCTGGGTGACGGAGACGAGCACATCGTCCCCTTCGATCTTTACGGGGTACACGGGGACGGGCCGGGTCGCGGGCAGTCCGGAGGGCTTGCCGGTCCGCAGGTCGAAACTCGACCCGTGCAGCCAGCACTCGATGGAGCAGTCGTCGACCTCGCCCTCGGAGAGGGAGACATTGGCGTGCGAGCAGATGTCGTTGATCGCGAACACCTCGCCCCCGGTGCGCACCAGCGACACCGGGACCTCCTCCACCACGACGCGCTTGGGGGTGTCCGCCTCGAGCTCGCTCAGCGCGGCGACACGCACGAAACTCATCCGACCGAGCCCTCCAGCTCCGTGTCGATGGTCGCGATCAGGCGCTCCTGCAGCTCGGGCAGCCCGATCTGCTGGACCAGCTCGGCGAAGAAGCCGCGCACCACCAGACGACGCGCCTCGTCGGCGGCGATCCCGCGGGACTGCAGGTAGAACAGCTGCTCGTCGTCGAAGCGGCCGGTCGCCGAGGCGTGTCCGGCACCGACGATCTCGCCGGTCTCGATCTCCAGATTGGGGACCGAGTCGACCCGCGCGCCGTCGGTGAGGACCAGGTTGCGGTTGAGCTCGTAGGTGTCGGTGCCCTCGGCGGCGGCCCGGATCAGCACGTCGCCGATCCACACCGCGCGCGCGTCCTTGCCCTGCAGCGCGCCCTTGTAGACGACGTTGCTGCGGCAGTGCGGCGCCTCGTGGTCGACGAAGAGGCGGTGCTCCAGGTGCTGGCCGGCGTCGGCGAAGTACAGCCCGAACAGGTCGGCCTCGCCGCCGGGGCCGGCGTAGACCACCCGCGGGTGCAGCCGGACCAGGTCGCCGCCGAAGCTGACGATCACCGACTTGAACGAGGCGTCCCGGCCGATCAGCGCGGTGTGCTGGGCGACGTGGACCGCGGTGTCGTCCCAGTCCTGGATGGAGACCACGGTGAGCTTGGCGCCGTCGCCGAGCAGGTACTCGACGTTGGCGGCGAGCACGGCGTCACCGGTGTGCTCGATGACCACCAGCGCCTCGGCGAACGCGCCCAGCTCGATCACCTGGTGCCCGTAGCCGGTGCCTCCCTGGCCGTGCACCGAGATCCGGATCGGCTCGGTCAGCACGGTGTCGCGCGGCACGGAGACCAGTCCGGCCTTCTCGAAGCCGCTGAACGCCTGGGCGGCGACCCGGTCCACCGGCTTGCCGGCCTTGCCGACCCGGGGGTCGGTGCGGTCGACCAGCTCGACGAGGACCCCGGCCGGGGCGCTGACGTCGACCTTGACCGCGTCCGGGTCGGCCTTGGCGCTGCCGTCGTGCAGCCCGCGGAGCCGGTTCAGCGGGGTGAACCGCCAGTTCTCCTCGCGACCGGTCGGGACCGCGAAGTCCGCGACGTCGTAGGAGGCGACGGCGTCCAGGCGGGCGTCCACCGGCTGGGCGACGGTGTCGCGCCCGGTCCCCGGACCGGCCAGCTGCGCGCCGGGGCCGGCCGTGCCGACCTCGATGGAACCCGCCGTGGTCGACCCACCGGGCGTGTTGGTGGCCTCAGCCATTACTAGAACTGCTCTCTCTCGTATGGAAGCGCGTAGGAAACGACAGTGCCGGGGCGGGTCCGGTCAGCCGACCGAGCCCTCCATCTGCAGCTCGATCAGCCGGTTGAGCTCCAGCGCGTACTCCATCGGGAGCTCCTTGGCGATCGGCTCCACGAAGCCGCGGACGATCATCGCCATCGCCTCGAACTCGGTCATGCCCCGGCTCATCAGGTAGAAGAGCTGGTCCTCGCTGACCTTGGAGACGGTCGCCTCGTGGCCCATCGACACGTCGTCCTCGCGGACGTCGACGTAGGGGTAGGTGTCCGAGCGGGAGATGGTGTCCACCAGCAGCGCGTCGCAGAGCACGTTGGACTTGGCGCCCTTGGAGCCCTCGCCGATCTCGATCAGACCGCGGTAGCTGGTACGGCCGCCGCCCCGGGCCACCGACTTGGAGACGATGTTGGACGAGGTGTTGGGCGCCATGTGGACCATCTTGGCCCCGGCGTCCTGGTGCTGGCCGGCGCCGGCGAAGGCGATCGACAGGGTCTCGCCCTTGGCGTGCTCGCCCATCAGGTAGACGGCCGGGTACTTCATGGTGACCTTGGAGCCGATGTTGCCGTCGACCCACTCCATGGTCGCGCCCTCGTAGGCCACGGCCCGCTTGGTGACCAGGTTGTAGACGTTGTTCGACCAGTTCTGGATGGTCGTGTAGCGGCAGCGGCCGCCCTTCTTGACGATGATCTCGACCACGGCGCTGTGCAGCGAGTCCGAGGAGTAGATCGGGGCGGTGCAGCCCTCGACGTAGTGGACGTAGGCGTCCTCGTCGACGATGATCAGCGTCCGCTCGAACTGGCCCATGTTCTCGGTGTTGATCCGGAAGTAGGCCTGCAGCGGGATCTCGACGTGCACGCCCTTCGGCACGTAGATGAAGGAGCCGCCGGACCACACCGCGCTGTTCAGCGAGGCGAACTTGTTGTCGCCGACCGGGATGACCGTGCCGAAGTACTCCTGGAACATCTCCGGGTGCTCCTTCAGCGCGGTGTCGGTGTCCATGAAGATGACACCCTGCGCCTCGAGCTCCTCGTTGATCTGGTGGTAGACCACCTCGGACTCGTACTGGGCCGCGACACCGGCGACGAGGCGCTGCTTCTCGGCCTCCGGGATGCCCAGCCGGTCGTAGGTGTTCTTGATCTCGGCCGGCAGGTCCTCCCAGGACTCCGCCTGCTTCTCGGTCGACCGGACGAAGTACTTGATGTTGTCGAAGTCGATGCCGGTGAGGTCGGAGCCCCAGGTCGGCATGGGCTTCTTGCCGAACAGCTTCAGCCCCTTGAGCCGCAGGTTCAGCATCCACTCCGGCTCGGACTTCTTCGACGAGATGTCACGGACGACAGCCTCGGAGAGGCCGCGCTTCGCGGTGGCGCCTGCGGTGTCGGAGTCGGACCAGCCGAATTCGTACGTGCCGAGGCCCTCGAGCTCCGGGTGCGCGGTGGTGGTCATACGGGGTTCCTCCCGGAGGCGTGCGGTTCGGTGGGTGCGGACGTTTCGATGGGGGCCGGCGTGGCCGCGGCGGGGACGAAGGTGGTGCAGACCCCGTCGCCGTGGGCGATGGTGGCCAGCCGCTGCACATGGGTGCCGAGCACCTGCGAGAAGACCTCGGTCTCGGCCTCGCAGAACTGCGGGAACTGCTCGGCGATGTGCGCGACCGGGCAGTGGTGCTGGCAGAGCTGCTCTCCGAGCGGGGCGCGCCGCACCGTCGCAGCGTACCCGTCGGTGGTCAGGGCGGCGGCAAGCAGCTCGGTCGGAGTGGCTTCGCCGTCGTCGCCGAGGGCCGTGCGGTAGCGCTCGGCGTCCCGGGCCAGCCGGGCCCGGGCGAAGGCGGCCAGGGCTTCCTGGCCGGCCTCGCCGCCGCCGGCCGATTCGGCCAGGAAGCGCAGCGCGTCGGCGGCCAACTGGTCGTAGGCCTGGTAGAAGGCGTCCCGGCCGGAGTCGGTGAGCAGGAAGACCTTGGCCGGACGGCCGCGGCCGCGGTGCCCGTAGACCTTCTGCTCGCGGCCGGTGACCAGGCCGGAGGCGAGCATCGCGTCGAGGTGGCGGCGGACCGCTGCCTGGGTCAGGCAGAGGCGTTCGGCCAGGTCGGCGGCACTGCTGGGGCCGTGGTCCAGGATCGAGCGGGCCACGCGATCACGGGAGGAGACGGCGGCCACGCCGACATGGGCAGTCGTCGATTCGACTGCCGCGGGCCCCTCCTCACGCTCTCGCATGTTTTTCACAACTCCATTGTTGCGTAATTCATTCCACCGAAACAACCCGCTCCGCGATCACCGGCTGTCTGATCAATCACTTAGGTTTGCCTAACCTGTCCTTGGATTTCGATCCTGAATAGACTCAGCGCCATGCAATCCGAAGCGGCTGCCGTCGCGGTCACCGGCCTGGTCAAGCGCTACGGCGAGAAGACGGCGGTGAACGGCCTCGACCTCACCGTCGCCCGCGGCAGTGTCACCGCGGTGCTCGGTCCCAACGGGGCGGGGAAGACCACGACGATCGAGACCTGCGAGGGCTACCGCCGCGCCGACGCCGGCACGGTCAGGGTGCTCGGCCTCGATCCCGGCGTTCCGGCCGAGGCCGCGAAACTCCGTCCACGGATCGGTGTGATGCTGCAGTCCGGGGGCGTGTACCCCGGCGTGCGCGCCCTGGAAATGCTGCGGCACACCGCGAAACTGCACGCCCATCCGCTGGACGTGGACGCCCTTTCGGCCCGGCTCGGCCTGGACTCCTGCGGTCGCACCGCATACCGCCGCCTCTCCGGCGGCCAGCAGCAGCGGCTCGCCCTCGCCATGGCGGTGGTCGGCCGCCCCGAACTGGTCTTCCTGGACGAGCCCACCGCCGGGCTCGACCCGCACGCCCGCCGGGCCACCTGGGACCTGGTCCGCGACCTGCGCGCCGACGGCGTCACCGTGGTGCTGACCACGCACCACATGGACGAGGCCGAGCAGCTCGCCGACCAGGTCGCCATCGTGCACGGCGGCCGGGTGATCGCCGAGGGCAGCCCCGCCGAACTCTGCCGGAGCGACGCCCAGAACACCGTGCGCTTCCGGGCTCGACCCGGACTCGACGTGGGCTCGCTGCTCAAGGCCCTGCCGGACGGCACCGCCGTGGCCGAGGCCACCCCCGGCAGCTACCTGGTCGAAGGCACCGTGGATCCGCAGCTGCTGGCCACCCTGACCAGCTGGTGCGCCCAGTCCGGTGTCATGCCGGAGCAGCTCGCGGTGGGCCGACGCACCCTCGAAGACGTCTTCCTCGAACTGACCGGACAGGACCTCCGCGGATGAGCAGCGACGCCAGTAGCGACGCCATGTACACACCGGCCCCGGGCGCGGCGCCGATCGGCCGAATGCTCAGGGCGCAGACCGCGCTGGAGACCGGCCTGCTGCTGCGCAACGGCGAGCAGCTGCTGCTCACCGTGATCATCCCCAGCGTGCTGCTGGTGCTGTTCAGCGCCGTCGACATCGTCACCACCACCGGGCCCGGGGCCCGGGTGGACTTCCTCGCCCCCGGCCTGCTCGCGCTGGCGGTGATGTCCACCGCCTTCACCGGCCAGGCCATCGCCACCGGCTTCGAACGCCGGTACGGGGTGCTCAAGCGGCTCGGCGCGAGCCCGCTGCCGCGCTGGGCGCTGATGACCGCCAAGACCGGAAGCGTGCTGGTCACCGAGGTGCTGCAGGTGGCGCTGCTGTCCGCGATCGCCTTCGCGCTGGGCTGGCATCCGCACGGCAACCCGCTGTCGGTGCTGCTGCTCCTGCTGCTCGGCACCGCCGCCTTCTCCGGCCTCGGCCTGCTGATGGCGGGGACGCTGCGGGCCGAGGCCACCCTGGCCGCCGCCAACCTGGTCTTCATCCTGCTGCTGCTGGCCGGCGGTGTGATCGTCCCGCTCTCGAAGTTCCCAGGCGCGGTCCGCCCGGTGCTGGAGGCGCTGCCGATCAGCGCCCTCTCCGACGGGCTGCGCACGGTGCTCCAGCAGGGGGCCGCGATGCCCTGGGGCGACCTGGGCATCCTCGCTGTCTGGGCCGTGCTCGCGCTGGCGGCGGCGGCCCGCTTCTTCCGCTGGGAGTAGCGGATTCCACTAGGGGGCAGGGCCGAGGGTCACGGTTCGCCAACGGTCCCGGGCTTTCCCGGCTCGGGAAGCCTTTGCCGAACGTTTGCGTGATATCAATCGGCGAGCAGCTAAATGAGATCGACCCCTTCCGGTTAGCGACTTCGAGGGTCGCGAGGGAAAGGGGCCGAGGGTTGAGCCTCACCCGCCTGGACGCCAAGCAGTTGAAGCGTCAAGCAGCCTGGACCCCCTCGTTCCTCCCCTTCCTGTTCACCTTTGTGATCAGCCTGTACATCTCCGTCGTCACCTACAGCGACCGGACCCACCTGCTCGGCTGGGTCACCACCGTGCTGTGGACGGTGCCGAGCGCCGCCTCCGCCGTCGGCCTGTACGGGGCCCTGCTGACCCTGCGCCGGGTACGCCGCCAGCGCGGCTGGAGCGAGGTCGCGCCCGCCTGGGACGACGTGCTGGTGGTGGTGGTCCCCACCATCGGGCGGCACGACACCTACCCGGCCCTGGAACGCGCCGTGCTCAGCTACGCCAGGTACCTGCCCGAGTACTTCCCCTTCCTGCGGATCGACATCGTGGTCGAGGAGGGCTGCGAGGCCGCGGCCTCGATCGACGCCCTGGCCGCCAGGAACCAGGCGCTCAGGGTGGTCGTGGTGCCGAAGAGCTATCGGACGCCCAACGGGACCAGGTTCAAGGCCCGCGCCAACAACTACTCCCATGAACTCCGGATCACCCACCACGAGGACCGCGACGACGTCTGGGTGCTGCACATGGACGACGACACCGGGGTGGGGCCCGACACCGGGGCGTCCATGGCCCGCTTCATCAACGCCCAGCGCCGGGTCGGCCCGGACCAGGCGAAGCACCTGGCCCAGGGGGTGCTCACCTATCCGCGCGAGTACGCCGTCAACCGGATGACCTGGCTGTGCGACGCGGTGCGCCCCTCCTGCGACATCACCCTGTTCGCCGCCATGACCGGGCGCGGCACCCCGCGCGCGGGCCTGCACGGCGAGCTGCTGCTGATCCGGTCCTCCGTCGAGGCGACCATCGGCTGGGACTTCGGCCCCAAGGCGATCGTCGAGGACGCCCAGCTCGCCCTCAACTTCAGCGCCCGCTACAAGGGCCGCAGCGACTGGTTCTCCGGCTCCTGCTACGGAGCCTCCCCGGCGACCATGCGGGACCTGATGAAGCAGCGCGAGCGCTGGGCCTGGGGCCTGATCGCGCTCGCCTTCAACCCCACCGTCCCGCTGCGCAGCCGCCTGCTGCTGCTCTACAACGTCTCCGCCTGGACCCTGGGGCTGTTCCAGCACGTCGGCGTGATCCTCGCGTTCGGCGCGCTGATCGGCGACCTCAACACCTCGCCGGCCAGTCCGCTGATCCTGCCGCTGTGGGCGCTCAATGTGGCCTCCGGGGTGTGGATGTACTGGGAGGGGCTGAAGATCAACGCCACCGCCTCCGCCAACGGCCGCCGGCTGTGGTGGGAGCCGGTCGCCGTGGTCGCGCTGATCCCCTTCTTCTCGCTCTACGAGGGCATCGCGGTCTTCCGCGGCCTGCTGCGGTTCCTCCGCCGAACGGAGAACAAGTTCGTCGTGATAGCGAAGCCCGCATGACCGCCGCCCCCGGCCGGCTCAGCAGGGCCCTGGCCGCCGTCCTGCTGCTGGCCCTGACCGCCGCCGGCTGCTCCTCCCAGCTCGGCAAGTACGCGCACGCGGACAGCGGCCCGACCGCCGCGCCCACCCCGACCAGCACCGTCGCGACCCCCTGGAAGCAGGGGCGGCCGCAGCTCGGGATCCAGGTCTACTGGGGCGACAGCTCCGCCGACAGCGACAGCACGCTGCGGCTCAAGGCCGACCGGATGATCGCCTATGTGACCTCGCTCGACGCCAACTCGATCTCCCTCTCCTTCCCCTTCCACACCCCGGGACCCCACGCCGACACCGTCGCGGCCGGCAGCGACACCCCCTCCCCCAGGCGGCTGGACATCGTCGTGCAGCGGGCCAAGGCGGCCGGGCTGCGGATCACCCTGCGCCCGCTGCTGGACGAGACCACCTTGGTCGCGGCGGGGCCGAACCAGTGGCGCGGCAGTCTGCAACCCGCCGACCGGACCGCCTGGTTCGCCTCCTACACCAGGTTTCTGACCCCCTATCTGGCGCTGGCCCAGCGGGACGGGGTGCAGAGCTTCGCGATCGGCAGCGAGTTCAGCTCGCTGCAGGGCGACAAGCGCTGGGCCGGACTGGTCCGCAGCGCCCGAGCCGTCTACCGGGGCGAGTTGACCTACGCGGCCAACTGGGACAGCTATGTGGACACCGCCGTGGGCGTCCCGGTCGACCGGATCGGCGTCGACGCCTACCCCCCGCTGAAGAAGCTGGGCGACAACGCCGGCATCGCCCAACTGGTGGCCGGCTGGAACAGCTGGCTGGACCGCAAAACCTCGGGTCCGCTGCCCGACTCCCTGTTCTACGAGGTCGGCGCACCGGCCGAGAAGGGGGCCTACCAGCACCCCGGCGTCTGGGGGAACAACGCCGACCGGCTCGACCTGACCGTCCAGCAGAACTGGTTCAAGGCCGCCTGCCAGGTCGCCCGCGGCCGGGACATGGCCGGCCTCTACTGGTGGCGCTACGACCTGCACCAGGATCCGGCGGCGGCCGACCCGCTGCACGACCGCACCGACTCCTGGGTCGGCCGCCCGGCCGCCGACGCCATCCGCAGCTGCTTCGCCGCCTGGGCGGCCGCCGCGAACTGACGGCGCGGACTGACGGCGCGGACTGACGGGCCGCCCCCCGTCCGAAGATCGCACAGGGGCGCAATCTACGATGAACGGGTGCGTACCCCCTTCTCCTTCCTCGCCGAGCGCGTCACGGTCTCCGACCGGGTCGTCCGCTGGACGGCGTTCGCGACCCTGGTGATGAGCGTGCTGGTGGTGGTGACCGGTGGCGCGGTCCGCCTCACCAGCTCCGGGCTCGGCTGCCCCACCTGGCCGACCTGCACCGGCAGCAGCATCGCCACCACCCCGGCGATGGGCATCCACGGCATCATCGAGTTCGGCAACCGGATGCTCACCGACGTGCTGTGCGGGGTGATCGGTCTCGCCATCCTCGCCGCCCGCTGCGCCAAGCCGTGGCGGCGCAGCCTCACCCGGCTCGGCTGGGCCCAGTTCTGGGTGACCGTGTCGCAGGCCGTGCTGGGCGGGATCACCGTGCTCACCCACCTCAACCCCTTTGTGGTCTCCTGCCACTTCCTCGCCTCGACCGTGCTGATCCTGACCGCGCTGGCGATGTGGCAGCGCAGCCGCGAGGGCGACGGGGCGCCGGTGCGGACGGTCGGCCGGCCGGTGATCCAGCTCTCCCGGTTGACCATCGCGGTGACCGCGGCGCTGATCGTGGCCGGCACCCTGGTGACCGGCACCGGGCCGCACTCCGGTGACGGCACCGAGGTCAAGCGGATGCCCTTCGACTGGGAGAAGATCAGCCAGTTCCACGCGGACTTCGCGATGGTCACCATCGGGCTCTCGCTGGCGATGATGTTCGTGCTGCTGGCCGTGGACGCCCCGAAGGGGCCGCGGCGCCGGGCGCTGGAGTTCTTCGTGGTGCTGATGTCCCAGGCCGTGATCGGCTTCGTGCAGTACTTCACCCACCTGCCGGAGCTGCTGGTCGGGGTGCACCTGCTCGGCGCGGCCCTGGTCTGGATCGCCGTGCTGCGGCTGCACCTCTCGCTGCGCACCCGCCCCGAGGTCGGCGCGCTGCCGCGGCCCGCGAACATCGAGACCGTGACGGACCTCGCCGCGGTCTGAGCAACCAGGACAGCACAGCAGAGGGGCCGGTCCGCACGAAGCGGACCGGCCCCTCTGCTGTGCTGTCCTGCGTCAGGCCTGGGTGCCGCCGAGCTGCAGCCCGGCCATGCGCTTCCACTCGTAGGAGCTGGTGCGGACCTTCAGGCCCAGCTCGCCCTCGAAGGACTCGTGCAGGGTGATCCCGGACAGCTCCACCGCGCGGGCGGCCACCGCCGGGCTGGGCGCGACCTGGTCGCCCCAGGCGCCGTCGGCGCCGACCAGGACGATCCGGGTGGAGATCCCCCCGACGTACTCGACGACCCCGTCGGCGCTGCCGCCGTGGGCGGCGGCGAAGGTCCGGATGTGCTTGGCGATACGCGCCGCGCAGCGCTCGTCAGACTTTTCGCTCATGGGGCTGATGCTACCCATCAGTAGAAGTCCTGCCTATGTGAGCCCGGCTACTTCAGCCTGGCTACTTCAGGAAGGGGTCGAGTGCGATCTCGACGAAGAGCAGGGTCAGATAGGTGATCGACCAGTGGAACAGCCGCATCTCCTTGAGCTTCGCGCCCACCACGCCGTTCCTGGCGCGGGCCAGCAGCCCGTGCGCCTCCTTGAGCCAGAACGCGCCCAGCAGCACCGCCGAGACCGGGTAGACCAGGCTGGTGTGGGCCAGCGGCCACAGCGCCAGCGACACCGCGACCATCACCCAGCTGTAGGCGACGATCTGCTTGGCGACGGCCTCGTTGGTGGCGACCACCGGCAGCATCGGGATGCCCGCATTGGCGTAGTCGTCCTTGACCTTCATCGACAGCGGCCAGTAGTGCGGCGGCGTCCAGAAGAAGATGACCAGGAACAGCACCACCGGGGCCCAGCTCAGCGAGCCGGTGACGGCCGCCCAGCCGATGAAGACCGGCATGCAGCCGGCGATGCCGCCCCAGACGATGTTCTGCGAGGTGCGGCGCTTCAGACCGAGCGTGTAGACAAAGACATAGAACAGCAGTGCCGCCAGCGCCAGCGCCGAGGACAGCGGATTGACCAGCAGCGCCAGCCAGACCGTGGAGCCGATCGCCAGCGCGATGCCGAACACCAGGCACTCGCGCGGGGACACCATGCCGGTGACCAGCGGGCGGCGCTCGGTGCGGTGCATCAGCGCGTCGATGTCGCGGTCGATGTACATGTTGAGGGCGTTGGCGCCACCGGCCGACAAATATCCGCCGACCACGACGTACAGCACCAGCAGCAGGTCCGGGACACCGTGCTGCGCGAGGAACATCACCGGAACGGTGGTGATCAGCAGCAGCTCGATGATCCGCGGTTTGGTCAGTGCGACGAATGCCCCGACACGGGCCGGAAACGGCCGATGCCCGGGGTTCGCCTTGACCAGCCCGGCCGGGCGGGTTTCGACGGCGGTCACGAACACCCCTGGTTGATGGAGATCCGCAGGACCGGGACGTGAACCGCCCCGGCAGCCCTGCGCGTACCACGCCACCTTAGACGTTGCCTATAGCTGCTTCGTCGCGGGGTCCTGCTTCAGGTAACCGTGTTGCGCCGTTCAGCGGGCGGTTCCCCGGACGATCCCTCAGGCTGGCATACAGGAATGGGCTACTGGCCTGAGGGAATGCGCCGTGATGACCGCCTGTTGGGCTCTGCCGGGAACGGGCGTACGCATCAGCGGTAGGCTCGCACCGTACAGCGGGTCAACGCTCTGTGACCAGGTCCGCCACCGTCGACGGTCCCCCGGCACCGGGTCGAAAGACGATACGGAAGGAGCCCTGATACAGGGTGAGTACGACGCCGAGCAACACTTTTGAGTGGACCGAGCTCGACCAGCGGACGGTGGACACCGTGCGCGTTCTGGCGGCGGACGCCGTGCAGAAGGTCGGCAACGGCCACCCGGGCACGGCTATGTCCCTGGCCCCGGCTGCCTACCTGATTTTCCAGCGGTTCCTGCAGCACGACCCGTCCGACGCGGCCTGGACCGGGCGCGACCGCTTCGTGCTGTCCCCCGGGCACACCAGCCTCACCCTCTACATCCAGCTCTACCTGTCGGGCTACGGGCTCACCCTGGAGGACCTCAAGTCCTTCCGCGTCTGGGGCTCGCTGACTCCGGGTCACCCCGAGCACGGCCACACCACCGGCGTCGAGACCACCACCGGCCCGCTGGGCCAGGGGGTGGGCAACGCGGTCGGCATGGCGATGGCGGCCCGTTACGAGCGCGGCCTGTTCGACCCGGAGGCGGCCGAGGGCACCTCCCCGTTCGACCACACCATCTGGGGCATCTGCTCGGACGGCGACCTGGAGGAGGGCGTCTCCGGCGAGGCCTCCTCGCTGGCCGGCCACCAGAAGCTGGGCAACCTGGTCTTCCTGTACGACGACAACCACATCTCGATCGAGGGCGACACCGAGACCGCCTTCTCCGAGGACGTCCTCAAGCGCTACGAGGCCTACGGCTGGCACGTCCAGCGGGTCGCCCCGGCCGAGAGCGGCGACCTGGACCCGAAGGCGCTGCACGCCGCCATGGTCAAGGCCAAGGCCGAGACCGGGCGCCCCTCGATCATCGCCATGCGCACGATCATCGCCTGGCCGGCCCCGCACGCCAAGGGCACCGAGGAGTCGCACGGCTCCGCCCTGGGCGCGGACGAGGTCGCCGCCACCAAGCGGGTCCTCGGCTTCGACCCGACCAAGTCCTTCGAGGTCACCGACGAGGTGCTGGCCCACGCCCGCAAGGTCGCCGACCGCGGCGCCGAGGCGCACGCCCAGTGGAACAAGGGCTACGAGGAGTGGCGCTCCGCCAACCCGGCGCGCGCCGCCGAGTGCGACCGGATCGCCGCGGGCGAGCTGCCCGACGGCTGGGAGAAGGCGCTGCCGTCCTTCCCGGCCGGCAAGGAGGTCGCCACCCGCAAGGCGTCCGGCGAGGTGCTCAAGGCCGTCGGTGCGATCGTGCCCGAGCTCTGGGGCGGCTCGGCCGACCTGGCCGGCTCCAACCTCACCACCATCGACCCGAACTCCTCGTTCCTGCCCGAGGGCAACCCGCTGCCGTCCGCCGACCCGTACGGCCGCACGATCCACTTCGGGATCCGCGAGCACGCCATGGGCTCGGCCATGAACGGCATCGCGCTGCACGGCAACACCCGGATCTACGGCGGCACCTTCCTCACCTTCTCGGACTACATGCGCGGCGCCGTCCGCCTGGCCGCGCTGATGAAGCTGCCGGTCACCTACGTGTGGACGCACGACTCCATCGGCCTCGGCGAGGACGGCCCGACCCACCAGCCGGTCGAGCACCTGGCCGCGCTGCGCGCCATCCCGGGCCTCAACATCGTCCGCCCGGCGGACGCCAACGAGACCTCGGCCGTCTGGGGCGAGGTGCTCCGCCGCCACGCCGCGAAGCCGGCCCCGCACGGCCTGGCGCTGACCCGCCAGGGCGTCCCCACGTACGAGGCCAACCCGAACGCGGTCAAGGGCGGCTACGTGCTGTTCGAGGCCGAGGGCGGGCAGGCCCAGGTGATCCTGATCGGCACCGGCTCCGAGGTGCAGATCGCCGTCGCCGCCCGGGAGACCCTGCAGGCCGCGGGCATCCCGACCCGGGTCGTCTCGATGCCCTGCGTCGAGTGGTTCGAGGAGCAGGACCAGGCCTACCGCGACGCCGTGCTGCCGCCCTCGGTCCGGGCCAGGGTCGCGATCGAGGCCGGCATCGGCCTGACCTGGCACCGCTACGTCGGCGGCGCCGGTCACATCGTCAGCCTGGAGCACTTCGGCGCCTCGGCCGACTACAAGGTGCTGTACAAGGAGTTCGGCCTCACCGACGACGCCGTGGTGAACGCCGCGCACAAGTCGCTGGATGATGTCGCCGCAGGTCGCTGAACCAGTCGAGACACGTACGAACCAGTAGAGAGAAGTGAAGACGATCATGACTGACGCTCTGAAGCGCCTCAGCGACGAAGGCGTGGCGATCTGGCTGGACGACCTCAGCCGCAAGCGCCTGACCTCCGGCAACCTGGCCGAGCTGGTCCGTGACAAGCACGTCGTGGGGGTCACCACCAACCCCACCATCTTCCAGAAGGCCATCGGCGGGAGCGACGACTCCTACGACGAGCAGCTGCGCGACCTCGCGGTCCGCGGCGTCACCGTCGAGGAGGCCGTGCGGATGATGACCTCGGCCGACGTCCGCGAGGCCGCCGACGTGCTGCGCGGGGTCTACGACGCCAGCAACGGCCGGGACGGCCGGGTCTCCATCGAGGTCGACCCGCGGCTGGCCCACAACACCGAGGCGACCATCGCCGAGGCCAAGCAGCTGGCCTGGCTGGTGGACCGCCCCAACACGCTGATCAAGATCCCGGCGACGCTGGCCGGGCTGCCCGCGATCACCGAGGTGATCGGGCAGGGCATCAGCGTCAACGTCACGCTGATCTTCTCGCTGGAGCGCTACCAGGGCGTGATGGACGCCTTCCTCAGCGGCCTGGAGAAGGCCAAGGCCAACGGCCACGACCTCTCCTCGATCGAGTCGGTCGCCTCCTTCTTCGTGTCCCGGGTGGACACCGAGATCGACAAGCGCCTCGACAAGCTGGCCACCCCGGAGGCCAAGGCCGCCAAGAGCAAGGCCGCCGTCGCCAACGCCCAGCTGGCCTACCAGGCCTACGAGAAGGTCTTCTCCTCGGACCGCTGGAAGGCCCTGGCCGCCGAGGGCGCCAAGCCGCAGCGTCCGCTCTGGGCCTCGACCGGCGTCAAGGACCCGGCCCTGGACGACACCCTCTACGTGGTCGAGCTGGTCGCCCCCGGCACCGTCAACACCATGCCCGAGGCCACCCTGAACGCCGTCGCCGACCACGGCGTGGTCCGCGGCGACACGGTCACCGGCTCCTACGCCGCGGCCCAGGCCGCCATCGACGCGCTGGCCCAGCTCGGCATCTCCTACGACGACGTGGTGCAGGTGCTGGAGGACGAGGGCGTCGAGAAGTTCGAGGCGTCCTGGAAGGAACTGCTGGACACGGTCTCCGCCTCGCTGGCGAAGTTCACCCCGAAGGGGGGCTCCGCCAAGTGAGCGAGGACGCCTCAGAGGTACTCGAGGAGGAGACAGACGTCGTCGACGCCTGGATCAACCCGCTGCGCGACCCGGCCGACCGCCGGCTGCCGCGCATCGCGGGCCCCTCCGGTCTGGTCATCTTCGGTGTCACCGGTGACCTCTCCCGCAAGAAGCTGATGCCGGCCGTCTACGACCTGGCCAACCGCGGCCTGCTGCCGCCCGGCTTCTCGCTGATCGGCTTCGCCCGGCGCGACTGGGAGGACGAGGACTTCGCCCAGGTCGTGCACGACTCCGTCAAGGAGCACGCGCGCACGCCGTTCCGCGAGGAGGTCTGGCAGCAGCTCGCCAAGGGCATGCGCTTCGTCCAGGGCGAGTTCGTCGACGACGACGCCTTCGAGAAGCTCCGGGTCACCATCGAGGAGCTGGACAAGGAGCAGGGGACGGGCGGCAACTTCGCCTTCTACCTCTCCGTGCCGCCGAAGTTCTTCCCGCAGGTGGTGCAGCAGCTCAAGGCGCACGGCCTGGCCGACCCGCCCAAGGGCGCCTGGCGCCGCGCGGTCATCGAGAAGCCCTTCGGCCACGACCTCAAGAGCGCTCAGGAGCTCAACGCGGTCGTGCACTCGGTGTTCCCGCGCGACGAGGTCTTCCGGATCGACCACTACCTGGGCAAGGAGACGGTCCAGAACATCCTGGCGCTGCGTTTCGCCAACTCGATGTTCGAGCCGATCTGGAACCGCTCGTACGTGGACCACGTGCAGATCACCATGGCCGAGGACATCGGCATCGGCGGCCGCGCGGGCTACTACGACGGCATCGGCTCCGCCCGTGACGTGATCCAGAACCACCTGCTGCAGCTGCTGGCGCTGACCGCGATCGAGGAGCCGGCGTCCTTCCACCCGAAGGCCCTGGTCGCCGAGAAGCTCAAGGTGCTCTCGGCCGTGCGGATCCCCAAGGATCTCGGCCGGCACACCGTGCGCGGCCAGTACACGCACGGCTGGCAGGGCGGCGAGGAGGTGCTCGGCTACCTGGAGGAGGAGGGGATCGACCCCAAGTCCACCACCGACACCTTCGCCGCGGTGAAGCTGGAGATCAACAACCGCCGCTGGGCGGGCGTCCCGTTCTACCTGCGCACCGGCAAGCGGCTCGGCCGTCGGGTGACCGAGATCGCGGTGGTCTTCCAGCGCGCTCCGTACCTGCCGTTCGACTCCAGCGCCACCGAGGAGCTGGGGCAGAACGCCCTGGTCATCCGGGTGCAGCCGGACGAGGGCGTGACCATGCGGTTCGGCTCCAAGGTGCCGGGGACCTCGATGGAGGTCCGCGACGTCAGCATGGACTTCGCCTACGGCGAGTCCTTCACCGAGTCCAGCCCCGAGGCGTACGAGCGCCTGATCCTGGATGTCCTGCTCGGCGACGCCAACCTCTTCCCCCGCCATCAGGAGGTCGAGGAGTCCTGGAAGATCCTGGACCCGATCGAGGCGTACTGGAACAAGCACGGCAAGCCCGCCCCCTACGAGTCGGGCACCTGGGGCCCGGCCGAGGCGGACGAGATGCTCGCACGAGACGGTAGGAGCTGGCGCCGGCCATGAAGATCGATCTTACGGACACCACCTCCAGCAAGATCAACTCCGGTCTGGTCGAGGCCCGCAGGGCCATCGGCACCGGTGCGATCGGCATGGTGCTCACCCTCGTCATCGTCACCGACGAGGGCAGCGCCTACGACGCCCTCAAGGCGGCCGGCGACGCCTCGCGCGAGCACCCCTCGCGCATCCTGGCCGTCATCCGCCGCCCCGGGCGCTCGCCCCGGGCCAGGGCCGAGGCCCGCCTGGACGCCGAGATCCGGGTCGGCTCCGACGCCGGCACCGGCGAGACCGTGCTGCTCCGGCTGCACGGCGAACTCGCCGCGCAGGCCCAGTCGGTGGTGCTGCCACTGCTGCTGCCGGACGCCCCCGTGGTGGTCTGGTGGCCGGAGAACGCCCCCGAGAACGCGGCCAAGGATCCGCTGGGCGCGCTCGCCCAGCGCCGGATCACCGACGCCACCTCGGCGGAGTCCCCGGTCGAGCAGCTCGCCACCCGGGCCGCCTCGTACACCCCCGGCGACACCGACCTGGCCTGGACCCGGATCACCCCGTGGCGCTCCATGCTCGCGGCGGCCCTGGACCAGCGCCGGGTCAAGGTCACCTCGGCCGTGGTCGAGGGCGAGTCCTACAACCCCAGCGCGGAACTGCTGGCGCTGTGGCTCGCCGACCGGCTGAACATCAAGGTCGACCGGGTCGTCACCGACGGCCCCGGCCTGACCGCGGTACGGCTGCGCACCGCGGGCGGCGACGTCACCCTGGAGCGCACCGACGGCCTGCTGGCCACCCTCTCCATGCCCGACCAGCCGGACCGGATGGTGGCGCTGAAGCGCCGCGAGACGTCCGAGCTGATCGCCGAGGAGCTGCGCCGGCTGGACCCTGACGACATATACGCGTCAGCCGTCCGCTACGGCGTGGAGAAGCTCCACGCGGACGGTCCCAAGCACGAGGTCATCGACGCCAGGACTCCGGCCGGGCAGGCCGCGTCGGAGAAGGCGGAGGAGGGCGCGGCCGGCGCCGGCGTCGCGGCTCCCGGCTCGGCTTCCGCGAAGGGTGCTGCGGCGGCTCCGGCCAAGGGCAAGGCGGCGTCCACCGCCAAGAAGCCCGGGACCGCGGCCTCGGCGAGCCGGACCCAGAAGTGACAGCGCCGCAACTCGTGGTCCACCGCGACAAGGACCTGATGGCCCTTGCCGCGGCGGCCCGGCTGATCACCCGGATCGTGGACGCGCAGTCCGCCCGCGGCGCCGCCTCGGTGGTGCTGACCGGCGGCCGCAACGGCAACGCGCTGCTCGCGGCGCTCGCCACGTCCCCGGCCAGGGACGCGGTGGACTGGTCCAGGCTCGACCTCTGGTGGGGCGACGAGCGCTTCCTGCCCGCCGGCGATCCGGAACGCAACGCCACCCAGGCCAGGGACGAGCTGCTCGACTCGGTGCCGCTGGATCCGTCGCGGGTGCACTACATGCCCGCCTCGGACGGCGCGGACGGCGACAATCCCGAGGCGGCGGCGGAGCGTTACGCCGCCGAGCTGGCCAAGGCGGCCGGCCCGGAGGACCACCTGGGCGTCCCGGCCTTCGACGTGCTGCTGCTCGGCGTCGGCCCGGACACCCATGTCGCCTCGCTGTTCCCCGAGCACCCCGGCGTACGGGAGACCACCCGTACCGTCGTCGGTGTGCGCGGAGCGCCCAAGCCGCCGCCGGTCCGGGTCTCGCTGACCCTCCCGGCGATCCGTGCGGCCCGCGAGGTCTGGCTGCTCGCCGCGGGCGAGGACAAGGCCGAGGCGGTCGCCCTGGCCCTCAGCGGCCCGGGCGAGATCCAGGCGCCGGCCTCCGGCGCCTACGGCCAGCACCGCACCCTGTGGCTGCTGGACCGCGCGGCAGCCGCCAAGCTGCCCGCGGAGATGTACCCGCCGTCCTCAGCCTGACTCGGCCTCACCGCCGAAGCCCGCACCGGATCGCCCGAAGCACCACGAAGGCCCTGCCGCTCCCGACCACCGGGAACGTCGGGGCCTTTGTGCGTGGTACCGCAAAAATCCGTTGCCCGGGTCCGGGCCGGGCGGGCATCGTCTGACCGTGACTTCTCCCCGTCCTGAAGGACAGGGTTTCCCCTCAGCCTTGCGGCTGAGCCGCTGCGCGTGTGCGCTGCGGTGGGACTACTTCCTGCTTCACAGACGACTGCCCGCCCGGAGTGCTCCGTTGAGGTCTTACGCCGTCTCCACAGGCTGCGACCGCCAGTCCGGCGGCCAGGATGTTGATGGCCGCGTTGACGTCCCGGTCGTGGGTCGCCCCGCAGCCGCACGTCCACTCGCGGACGCTCAGCGGCATCCTGGAGTGCAAGGTGCCGCAGGTGGAGCACCGCTTGGAGGAGGGGAACCAACGGTCGACCACGACCAGGTCCCGACCATACCATCCGGCCTTGTACTCCAGCATGGACCGCATCTGGGTCCAGCTCGCGTCCGAGATGGCTCGGGAGAGCTTGCGGTTCCCCAGCATGTTGCGGACGGTGAGGTCCTCGATCACGACCGTTTGGTTTTCGCGGACGAGTCGAGTGGTGAGCTGGTGCAGGAAGTCTCTGCGCCGGTCGGCGATCCGGGCGTGCACCCGGGCGACCTTGAGCCGGGCCTTGGCCCGGTTGTTGGAGCCCTCGGCCTTGCGGGAAAGGTCGCGTTGGGCCTTGGCGAGGCGTCGGCGGTCGGCGCGTTCGAACTTCGGGTTGGCGATCTTCTCCCCGGTGGAGAGCGTGACCAGGCTGGTGATGCCCGCGTCGATTCCCACGGCCTTGTTGACGGGTGCGGGCATCGAGGGCCGGTCCTCGCACAGCAGAGAGAGGAACCAGCGCCCCGCGCTGTCCTGCGAGACGGTCACCGTGGACGGCACCGCGTCCACGGGCAGTGGGCGGTGCCAGACGACAGCAAGCGGCTCCGCCATCTTGGCCAAGGTCATCTGGCCGTCCCGGAACCGGAACGCGGAGCTGGTGTACTCCGCGGACCGGCGGGACTTGTGCTTGGACTTGAAGGTGGGGTACTTGGCCCGCTTGGTCCAGAAGTTGGTGAACGCCCCTTGCAGATGCCGAAGCGACTGCTGCAACGGGACGGACGAGACCTCGGACAGGTAGGCCAGCTCCTCGGTCTTCTTCCACCCGGTCAGCATCGCCGACGTGGCGTTGTAGGTGACCCGCTCCTGCCGCTGGTACCACGCCTCGGTCCGGGCGTGCAGCGCCATGTTGTAGACCTTCCGCACGCACCCGAACGTGCGCGACAGCTCAGCCGCCTGCATATCCGTCGGGTAGAAGCGGTACTTAAAAGCCCGCTTCACGTGAATGGCCTCCACAGATCACACGATAGCACCATACCTTGTGACTGCCTGACCGACAGTCACCTCCCGCTACGCCGGATCGCCTTGACGGCGATTCAACTGCCACCGACCCGCTACACGGGCGACCCAATTCCTCCCCGGCCTCAAGGCCGGGGTTTCCTTGGAGGTATCCGATGACAGGGACAGAGACCGGGAGCACGATTCGTCAGGACATCCTCGCCTTCTACGAACAGGGCCGGGAGGACGGCCGACTGCGTGACGGCAAGGGGCTGTGGGAATTCCGGCGCACCCAGGACGTGCTGCGCCGGCTGCTGCCGCCCGCGCCCGCCCGGGTACTGGACGTCGGCGGCGCCAGCGGCGTCCACGCCGGATGGCTGGCCCAGGACGGCTACCAGGTCGAGCTGGTCGACCCGGTGCCGCTGCACATCGCCCAGGCGTCCGGGCTGCCCGGTGTCACCGCCCGGCTCGGCGACGCCCGAGCCCTGGACGCGGCGGACGGATCGGTCGACGTCGTCCTGCTGCTGGGCCCGCTCTACCATCTCCCCGAAGTAGCGGACCGGGTCCGGGCGCTGGCCGAGGCCCGCCGGGTGGTCCGTGCCGGGGGGCTGGTGGTGGCCGCGACCATCAACCGCTTCGCGGGGCTGCACGACATGGTCCAGAAGGGCGTCTACTTCGAGGCCACGGACGAGCGCCGGAGCCTGATCCACGCGGTGCTGGCGGACGGGCTGCACCGCAGTTCGGGCGTGGACTTCACCACGGCCTACTTCCACGAGCCGGCCGAGGTCCTGGACGAGTGCGCGGACGCGGGGCTGACCGTCACCGGGCAGTACTCCGTCGAGGGTGCGTTCGGCTGGATGGCCGACCTGGCCGAGACCATGGCCGACCCGGCCCGCAGCGCCCTGCTGCTGGACGCGATGCGCAGGACCGAGTCGGCGCCGTCGCTGCTGGGCGCCGGCGGGCATCTGCTCACCGCGGCGCGCCGGGACTGACATTGCGTCATTCGGACGTCACCGCGCCCCGTACGGGGGCAGCGGGGGCTCCGCCTGGGCGAGCAGTTGCCGGGTGGCGTCGCCGGCCTCGGCCGGGGTCCAGCGGGCGGGGCTGTGGGCGGTGGGACCGGGGCGCCAGCCCTGCATCACGGTGATCCTGCCGCCCTCTGCCTCGAACACCTGGCCGGTGACGCCCGCGCTGGCGTCGCTGCCCAGCCAGACCACCAGCGGGGACACATCCTCGGGGGCGGGCAGCGCGGCGGCGATCGCCCCTTCGGTCATCCTGGTCCTGGCCGCCGGAGCGATGGCATTGACCTGGACGCCGTAGCCGGCGAGCTCGGCGGCGGCGACAAAGGTCAGGCCGAGGATGCCCGCCTTGGCGGCCGAGTAGTTGCCCTGCCCGACGCTGCCCAGCAGGCCCGCGCCCGAGCTGGTGTTGACGATCCTGGCCGCGCACCGGCGGCCCGCCTTGGCCTCGGCCCGCCAGTGCGCGGCGGCGTGGCGCAGCGGCAGGAAGTGGCCTTTGAGGTGGACCCGCATCACCGCGTCCCAGTCGTCGCCGTACAGGTTCACCAGCATCCGGTCACGCAGAAAGCCGGCGTTGTTGACCAGGGTGTCCAGTCGCCCGAAGGTCTCCAGGGCAGCGCTGACCAGGCTGGACGCGCCCTCCTCGGTGGCGATGTCGCCGCCGTGGGCGATGGCCGCGCCGCCGAGGGCGAGGATCTCGGCGACCACGTCCAGCGCCGGGTTGTCCGCACCGGGCGCGCCGTCCAGGCCGACGCCGAGGTCGTTGACGACGAGGTTGGCGCCCTCGGCGGCGAAGGCGAGGGCATGGGCGCGACCCAGCCCGCGCCCAGCTCCGGTCACAACAACGGTGCGGCCATGGGCCAGTCCAGACATCGGGCACACTCCTCAGCGGGTCAGCGGGTCAGCGATTCATCGGGTCATTGACTCGACCGGTCAGCGGGTCAGCCGCTCAGTGGTTGGCGGTGGCGGCGTCAAGGAACGCGGGCCGCTCGCCGCCCCCGTGCAGCAGCAGCGACGCCCCGCTGATGTACGCGGCCCGGGGCGACGCCAGGAAGACGCAGGCCTCGCCGACCTCCTCCGGCCGGGCCAGCCGCCCCAGCGGCACCGTGCGGGCGACGGCGGCGATCCCCTCCTCGTCGCCGTAGTGCAGTTGCGAAGCCTCGGTGCGGACCATGCCGAGGACCAGGGTGTTCACCCGTACCGTCGGTGCCCACTCCACCGCGAGGCTGCGGGCGAGGTGGTCCAGGCCGGCCTTGGCCGCGCCGTAGGCGGCGCTGCCGGGCGAGGGCCGCTGCCCGCTGACGCTGCCGATCATGACGATGCCGCCGCCCTCCGGCTGACGGTGCATCACCTGATAGGCAGCACGCGAGAGCAGCAGCGGGGCGATCAGGTTGAGTTCCAGCACCCGGCGATGCCGCTCACCGTCGCCCTCGGCGAGCGGCAGGTACGGCGTGCCGCCGGCGTTGTTGACCAGCAGGTCGAGCCGCCCGTGGTCGGCGGCCACCTGCGCCAGCAGGACCGCGCCGGCGTCCGGGTCGCGGACGTCCAGCGGCCGGAAATCGGCCTTGCGGCCTGCGGTTTCCAGCGCCGCCGCCGGTGGCCGCCGGGCCGCCGCGACCACCTCGGCCCCGGCCGCCAGCAGGGCGCGGACGATGCCGGCGCCGACCCCCCTGGTGCCTCCGGTGACCACGGCGACCCGGCCCGCGAGTTCTTGATGGTCCGTCATATGACCCTCCCCTCATCCTGGTTCCGCTGCTACCGTCGCACCTAACTAACGTTTGGTGGAAAGGTAGCCGAGAATCCCATGGGTGTCTCCACCTCGCTCCCCCGAGACAGCGGCGAAGCCGGCGTCGCTGTCGTCACCGTCGCCTATCCGCCGGTCAACGCCCTGCCCGTGGCGGGCTGGTACGAGCTCGCCCGGGCCCTGCGCGCGGCCGGGCAGGATCCCGCCGTCCGCGTGGTCGTGCTGGAGGCGCCCGGACGCGGGTTCAACGCCGGCGTCGACATCAAGGAGATCCAGCGCGACCCCGGCCCTGGGGCTCTGATCGGCGCCAACCGGGGCTGCGCGGAGGCGTTCGCGGCGGTGTACGAGTGCCAGGTGCCGGTGATCGCCGCGGTGCAGGGCTTCTGCCTGGGCGGTGGGATCGGCCTGGTCGGCAACGCCGACGCCATCGTCGCCGCCGCCGACGCCAGCTTCGGGCTGCCCGAGCTGGACCGGGGCGCGCTGGGCGCGGCCACCCACCTTTCCCGACTGGTGCCCGCGCATCTGATGCGTCCGATGTTCTACACCGGCCGCAGCGTCACCGCGCAGGAGCTGCACCGGCACGGCTCGGTCTGGCGGGTGGTTCCCCGGGCCGAACTGCGCGAGGCAGCAATGGAGTTGGCCCGCGAGATCGCCGCCAAGGACGGCTATCTGCTGCGGCTGGCCAAGGAGGCCCTCAACGGGATCGACCCGGTCGACGTCCGCCGCAGCTACCGCTTCGAGCAGGGCTTCACCTTCGAGGCCAACCTGGCCGGGGTCTCCGACAAGCACCGCGAGGCGTTCACGGCAGCAGGCGAGGCGTTCACCGCAGCGAAGGAGACGTGATGGACAAACGGATGAGCCCGGACGAGGTGGCCTCCCAACTGCGCAGCGGGATGACCCTGGGCATCGGCGGGTGGGGTTCGCGGCGCAAGCCGATGGCCCTGGTCCGGGCGATCCTGCGGTCCGACCTGACCGATCTGACCGTGGTCAGCTTCGGCGGCCCCGATGTCGGCCTGCTGGTGGCGGCGGGCCGGATCCGGCACCTGGTGACGGCCTTTGTCACGCTGGACTCGGTCCCGCTGGAACCCCTGTTCCGCGCCGCACGCGAGAGCAGTGCTCTCGGAAGCGGTGCTCCCGGAAGCGGTGCTCCCGGAAGCGGTGCTCCCGGAAGCGGTGGGCACGAGAGCAGTGCTCTCGGAAGCGCCGCACGCGAGAGCACTGCTCTCGAAAGGCTGACCGAGTACGACGAGGGCATGCTGCTACAGGGCCTCAGCGCCGCCGCCCAGCGGCTGCCGTTCCTGCCGATCCGGGCCGGGCTCGGCTCGGACGTGCTGCGGATCAACCCCGGGCTGCGCACGGTCACCTCCCCCTACGACGACGGCGAGGAACTGGTGGCGATGCCGGCGCTGCGGATGGACGCCGCCCTGCTGCACCTCAACCGCGCCGACCGGTCGGGCAACGGGCAGTTCCTCGGCCCCGACCCCTACCTGGACGACCTCTTCGCCGCCGCGGCCGACGCCGTCTACCTCAGCTGCGAGCAACTGGTCGACACCGCCGACCTGCAGAAGGAGGGCGGCCCCAGCTCGCTGCTGATCCCCCGTCACGAGGTCACCGGCGTGGTGGAGACGCCCAACGGCGCGCACTTCACCTCCTGCGCCCCCGACTATGACCGCGACGAGCGGTTCCAGCGCGCCTACGTCCAGGCCGCCGCCGACCCGGCCGCCTGGGCGGCGTTCCAGGAGCGCTTCCTCGCCGGGGACGAATCCGCCTACCAGGCCGCGGTGACGGCGTTCCGATCGGAGGCCGGCCAATGAGGCCCATCAGCACACCCACCAGGGCCGAGTACTGCGTCATCGCCTGCGCCGAGGCCTGGCGCGGCGACGGCGAGGTGCTGGCCGCCGCCATGGGCACCGTCCCGACCCTCGGCGCCCGTCTTGCCAAGCTGACCTTCGAGCCGGAGCTGCTGGTCACCGACGGTGAGGCGATGCTCGCCGCCGACGTCCCGGCGCTGGGCGCGGCCCCGGCCGCGATCGAGGGCTGGCTGCCGTTCCGGCGGCATCTGGAGCTGGTCGCCCGGGGCCACCGGCATGTGATGATGGGCGCCAGCCAGCTCGACCGGCACGGCAACCAGAACATCTCTGCCATCGGCGACTGGTCCCACCCCACCCGCCAGCTGCTGGGGATGCGCGGAGCCCCCGGCAACACCGCCAACAACCCCACCAGCTACTGGGTCCCCCGGCACAGCACCCGGGTCTTCGTCGAGCAGGTGGACGTGGTCTGCGGGGTCGGCCAGCACCGGCTGCACGGCGCCGCCGGACGCTTCCACGACCTCCGCCGGATCGTCACCGACCTCGCCGTACTGGACTTCGGCGGCCCCGACCGGGCGATCCGGCTGGCCTCGGTACACCCCGGGGTGACGGTCGATCAGGTGCTCGCCGCCACCGGCTTCGCACTCTCGGTCCCGGACGAGGTCCCGGCCACCCGCGACCCCTCCGCCGAGGAGCTACGGCTGATCCGCGAAGTCCTCGACCCCCGCGCCGCCCGCGACCGCGAGGTCCGGGTATGAACCTGGACACCCCGCTCACCCGCCTGGTCGGGATCCGGCACCCGATCGTGCAGACCGGGATGGGCTGGGTCGCCGGGCCCCGCCTGGTCACCGCCACCGCCCGGGCCGGCGGCCTCGGCATCCTCGCCTCGGCGACCATGACCCCGACCCAACTGCTGGCCGCCGTAAGGGAGGTGAAGGAGCGCACCGACGCCCCGTTCGGCGTCAACCTGCGCGCCGACGCGGGCGACGCCGCCGAGCGCGCGGACATCATCGTCAAGGAGGGGGTCCGGGTCGCCTCCTTCGCCCTCGCCCCCTCCCGCGAGCTGATCGCCCGGCTCAAGGACGCCGGGGTCGTGGTCATCCCCAGCATCGGCGCCCGCCGGCACGCCGAGAAGGTGGCCGCCTGGGGCGCGGACGCGGTCCTGGTCCAGGGCGGCGAGGGCGGCGGGCACACCGGCCAGGTGGCCACCACCGTGCTGCTGCCGCAGGTGGTGGACGCGGTGGGGATCCCGGTGATCGCGGCCGGCGGCTTCCGGGACGGGCGCGGCCTGGTCGCCGCCCTCGCCTACGGCGCGGCGGGCATCGCCATGGGCACCCGCTTCCTGCTCACCTCTGACAGCACCGTGCCGGATCAGGTGAAGGCCCGCTACCTGGCCGCCGGGGTCACCGACATCACCGTCACCACCAGCGTCGACGGCCTGCCGCACCGGATGCTGCGCAGCGAGCTGGTGGACGCCCTGGAACGCTCGGGACGCACCCGCGCCCTGCTCCGCGCGCTGCGCCACGCCGCCGCCTTCCGCGCCGACTCCGGCCTCAGTTGGCACGCCATGGTCAGCGACGGGCTCGCCATGAAGCACGGCCAGGACCTCAGTTGGAGCCAGCTGCTGCTGGCCGCCAACACCCCGATGCTGCTCAAGGCCGCCATGGTGGACGGCCGCACCGACCTGGGGGTGATGGCCTCGGGCCAGGTGGCGGGCCTGATCGAGGACCTGCCCTCGGTCCAGGAGCTGATCGACCGGATCATGACCGAGGCGGAGCAGGTCCTCGACCGCCTGCCCCGTGCCCGACAAGCCGACTTAGACTGACCGGCTGCCGAAAACCTAGAGCCGCTCGATGATGGTCACATTGGCCTGGCCGCCGCCCTCGCACATGGTCTGCAGCCCGTAGCGGCCGCCGGTGCGCTCCAGTTCGTGCAGCAGCGTGGTCATCAGCCGGACGCCGGTCGCGCCGAGCGGGTGGCCGAGGGCGATCGCGCCGCCGTTGACATTGACCCGGGCCGGGTCGGCCCCGGTCTCCTTGAGCCAGGCCAGCACGACCGGGGCGAAGGCCTCGTTGATCTCCACCAGGTCCATGTCCTCGATGGTCATCCCGGCCTTCTTCAGGGCGTAGGCGGTGGCCGGGATCGGCGCCGAGAGCATCCGGATCGGGTCCTCGCCGCGCACCGAGAGGTGGTGCACCCGGGCGCGCGGGGTGAGGCCGTACTCCGCCACCGCCCGCTCCGAGGCGATCAGCATCGCTGACGCACCGTCGGAGACCTGTGAGGAGACGGCGGCGGTGAGCCGTCCGCCCTCGGTCAGCGCCTTGAGCCCGGCCATCTTCTCCAGGGTGGTGTCCCGGCGCGGGCCCTCGTCGTGGACGACCTCCCCGTACGGCGCGATCTCGCGGGTGAAGCGCCCCTCGTCGATCGCCTGCGCCGCCCGCTGGTGCGAGCCGAGGGCGAACCGCTCCATGTCCTCGCGGGAGATGCCCCACTTCTCGGCGATCAGCTCGGCTCCGTAGAACTGGTTCACCGGCTGGTCGCCATAGCGCTCGCGCCAGCCGATCGAACCGGCGTACGGGCCCTCGGTGAGCCCCAGCGGGAGCGCGGCCTCGCGCGCGGCGTAGGCGATCGGGATCTGCGACATGCTCTGGGTCCCGCCCGCGACCACCAGGTCGCTGGTGCCCGACATCACCGCCTGCGCGGCGAAGTGCACCGCCTGCTGCGAGGACCCGCACTGCCGGTCGATGGTGACCCCCGGCACCTCCTCGGGCAGCCCGGCGGCCAGCCAGCTGGTCCTGGCGATGTCCCCGGCCTGCGGGCCGACCGTGTCCAGGCAGCCGAAGACCACGTCCTCGACCAGGGCCGGGTCGATCCCGGACCGCTGGACCAGCGCCTTGAGCACATGCGCGCCCAGGTCGGCGGGATGGGCGGAGGCGAGGCCGCCGTTGCGGCGGCCGACCGGGGTGCGGACGGCTTCGATGATGTAGGCCTCGGGCATGGCGAACTCTCTCCTTCAGATCGGCGTCGGTCTCGTCAGCGTTCGTCTGTTCAGCGTTGGTTGATGCCGTCGAGCAGCATGCTGAGGTACTGCCGGGCGATGGTCGCCGCGTCGTACCTGCCGCCGGGCCGGTACCAGGACGCGGCGACCCAGACGGTGTCGCGCACGAAGCGGTACGCCAGCCGCAGGTCGAGGTCGGCGCGGAACTCCCCCTCGGCCACCCCGCGCTCCAGCGTCCCCAGCCAGGCGGACTCGAAGCGCTGCATCGAGTCCGTCATATAGGCGAACCTCGGCTGGTCCGCCAGATGCCGTTCGCGCTGGTAGATGGCCACCGCGTCACGGTGCCGGTCGATCTCCCGGAAGGACTCGACCACGAGTGCCTCCAGCGTCTCCCGGGGCCCGAGGCCGCTCGCCAGCACCGCGTCGTAGCCGGTCCAGAGCTCGGTCAGGAAGCCGGAGAGGATCTCGTCCAGCATCGACTCCTTGGAGTCGAAGTGGTAGTACAGGCTGCCGGCCAGGATCCCGGCGGTGTCGGCGATCTCCCGGACCGTGGTGGCGTCGTAGCCCTGCCGGGCGAACACCTGGGCGGCGGTGGCCAGCAGCTCACCGCGCCGGGTGGCGGCGGCGGTCCTGGGCTGGGGGGTCATCGACATGCTCCTGTTCAGGGGTGCTGACTGCTGACGGAGACGACCTCGCCCGTCATGTAGGACGAGTATCCGCTCGCCAGGAAGACGATCACATTCGCCACCTCCCACGGCTCGGCGTAGCGTCCGAACGCCTCCCCCGCCGTCAGCTGCTCCAGCAGCTCCGGTGTGGTGACCTTGGCCAGGTGCGGATGCATCGCCAGGCTCGGTGAGACCGCGTTCACCCGCACCCCGAACTCCGCCGCCTCGATCCCGGCGCACCGGGTCAGCGCCATCACCCCGGCCTTGGCCGCGGCGTAGTGGGCCTGCCCGGCCTGGGCCCGCCAGCCCACCACCGAGGCATTGTTGACGATCACTCCGCCCGCGCCGGAGGCCCGGAACCGGCGCAGCGCCGCCCTGGTGCAGCGCATCGTCCCGGTCAGGGTCACGTCCAGCACCCGGTCCCACTGCTCGTCGGTCATCTCCAGCAGCGGCGCGGTGCCGCCGAGGCCGGCGTTGTTGACCAGGATGTCGAGCCGTCCGTGCCTGGCCTCGGCCAGGTCGAGCAGCTCGGCGACCTGCTGCTCCGCGGTGACGTCGCAGGGCAGTCCGGCCACCCGGGCCTCGCCGAACTCCTCCCCGAGCGCCTCGACCGTCTGCTTCAGCCGCCGTGCGTGGGCGTCCCCGAGGACGATGTCCGCGCCCTCCTCCAGGAAGCGGCGGGCGGTCGCGCCGCCGATCCCGGCCCCGGCGGCGGCGGTGATCACGGCGCTGCGTCCGGCGAGCAGGGCGTGCCCGGGGAGGTAGGCGGGAGCTGGGTACACGGCGGGTCACCTCTCTCGACGGCCGACTGCTCGCACGTTAACCTACCAAACACTTGTTAGGGAAGGAGCAGTCCTGTGCCCGAAGAGCCCGCCGCGCCCGCCGACGTGCCCGGAGTCGTGCCCGAAGAGCCCGCAGACGCGCCCGAGGTCGTCCTGTACGAACGTCAGGGACCGGTCGCCCTGGTCACCATGAACCGCCCGGACTACCGCAACGCCCAGAACTCCGCCATGACCTACGCCCTCGACCGCGCCTTCTACCGGGCCGCCGACGACCCGGAGGTCAAGGTCGTGGTGCTGCGCGGGGCCGGCCCGCACTTCTCCGCAGGGCACGACATCGGCACCCCCGGACGCGACGCCCATCTGCCCTTCGACCGCAAGGCCTCGCTCTGGTGGGACCACTCCGAGCGGCAGGGCGCGGAGAGCCGCTACGCCCGTGAGTCCGAGGTCTACCTCGGCATGTGCCGCCGCTGGCGCGAGCTGCCCAAGCCGGTGATCGCCTCGGTGCACGGCGCCTGCGTGGCCGGCGGGCTGATGCTGGCATGGGTCTGCGATCTGATCGTCGCCAGCGAGGACGCCTTCTTCGCCGATCCGGTGGTGCGGATGGGCATCCCCGGGGTCGAGTACTTCGCCCACCCCTGGGTGCTGCCGCCGCGGATCGCCAAGGAGTTCCTCTACACCGGCGACCGGATGACCGCCCAACGCGCCTACGACCTGGCCATGGTGAACCGGATCGTCCCCCGCGCCGAGCTGCACCAGGCGACGATGGCGCTGGCCGCCCGGATCGCCGAGATGCCCACCATGGGCCTGGCCCTGACCAAGCGCGCGGTCAACCAGGCGGAGGACCTGCAGGGCCTGCACAGCGGCCTGGACTCGGTGTTCGGCCTGCACCACCTCGCCCACGCCCACAACGCCGAGACCGCCAAGGACTCGCTGGGCGGCATGGACGCCGCCGCCATGAAGGCCGCCGCCGCCCAAGCCGCCTCCCGATCGGGTCAGGGCTGATGGACCTTCAGTTCAGCAAGGAGGACCAGGAGTTCCGCGCCGAGGCCCGGGCCTGGCTGGCCGCGCACGTGCCCGCGCAGCGGCTCCCCTCACTGGAGACCGAGGCCGGGTTCGCCGCCCACCGCCGCTGGGAGCAGGAGCTGCAGGCCGACCGCTGGGCCGTGGTCTCCTGGCCCGAGCAGTACGGCGGCCGGGGCGCCAGTCTGATCCAGTGGCTGGTCTTCGAGGAGGAGTACTACGCCGCCGGCGCGCCCGGACGGGTCACCCAGAACGGCATCAACCTGCTGGCCCCCACCCTCTTCGAGCACGGCAGCCCGGAGCAGCGGGCCCGGATCCTGCCGCCGATGGCCGACGCCGGCTGCGTCTGGGCCCAGGCCTGGTCCGAGCCCGGCGCCGGCAGCGATCTGGCCGCCCTGCGCTCCACCGCCCGCCGCACCGAAGGGGGTTGGCTGCTGGACGGGGCGAAGACCTGGTCCTCCCGGGCCGCCTTCGCCGACCGCGCCTTCGGCCTGTTCCGGTCCACCCCGGTCGAGCAGTCGGGGGCGCCGCACCGGGGCCTCAGCTATCTGATGTTCCCGCTGGACGCACCGGGGGTGACGGTCCGTCCGATCGGCCGCCTGGACGGCAAGCCGGCCTTCGCGGAGATCTTCCTGGACGCCGTCTTCGTCCCGGACCAGGACGTGATCGGCCAGGCCGGGCAGGGCTGGCGGGCGGCGATGAGCACGGCCGGCAATGAGCGCGGGCTGACCCTGCGCAGCCCCGGCCGCTTTCTGGCCGCCGCCGACCGGCTGGTGGCGCTGTGGCAGCAGCTCGGCGACCCCGCCGAAACGGCCATGGCCGAGCGGGTCGCGGACGTGCTGATCCGCGCCCGCGCCTACCAGCTCTTCGCCTTCGCCGCCGCGGCCCGGATCGCGGAGGGGCAGAGCCTCGGCGCGGAGTCCAGCCTCAACAAGATCTACTGGTCCGAGCTGGACATCGCCCTCCATGAAACCGCCCTGGACCTGCTCGGCCCCGACGGCGAGCTGCTCGACGACACTGCCGACTGGTCCGAGGGCTACGTCTTCTCTCTGGCCGGACCCATCTACGGCGGCACCAACGAGATCCAGCGCGACATCGTCGCCGAGCGCCTGCTCGGCCTGCCCCGAGGACGGCGCCGATGAGGTTCCTGCCCAGCACCGAGCAGCGCGACTTCAGTGCCGGCCTGGACGCGCTGCTCACCGCCTCCGAGGTCCCCGCCGCGATCAGGGCCCGCGCCGCGAACGACCCGGAACCGGTACGGGCGCTGTGGCGCCGGCTGGCGGCCAGCGACGTGTTCGCCCTGGCGATCCCCGAGCGCTTCGGCGGCACCGACCTGATGCCGGTCGAACTGGCGCTCGCCTGCGTCGAGTTGGGCCGCCACGCGGTACCGGGACCGCTCGCCGAGACCTTCGCCTGCTGCGTCCTGCTGAACGACACCGGCGCGGCCGACGAGTCAGGCCGCCGGCTGGCCCAGGTCGCCCGCGGCGAGGCCCTGCTCACCCTCGCCCTACCGGCGAACGGCCCGTACGCCGCCGACACCGACCTGGCCGACGGGGTGCTTCGAGTGGACGGCGAGACGCTCTACGCCGCCGAGGCCACCGGCCCGCTGCTGCCGTCCCTCGACCCGGCCCGCCGCCTCTCCCAGCCGCGCGACGGCACCCCGCTGGCAGCAGGCCCTCGGGTCACCGAGTCCGCCGAGCGGGCGGCCCGGGTGGCCACCCTGTGCACCGCCGCGCTCGCCCTCGGCACGGGCCGCCGACTGCTGGCCGCCACTGTGGAGTACGTCGGCAGCCGGGTCCAGTTCGGCACCCCGGTCGGCGGCTTCCAGGCGGTGAAGCACCGGCTCGCCGACGTACTGCTGCAGTTGGAGTTCGCCGAGCCGCTGCTCTACGCCGCCGCGCTGGCGCTGCGGGACGGGGGAACCGGGGGCGGCGATCTGCCTGCCGCCAAGGCCGCCTGCGGCGAGGCCGGCTACGCCGCCGCCCGGGCGGCCCTGCAGCTGCACGGCGCCATCGGCTACACCGACGAGTTCGACCTGTCCCTGTGGATCCGCCGGGCCCGGGTACTGCGTTCGGCCTGGGGCACCCCGTCCGGCTGCCGCCGCCAGGTGCTGGCTCAGATCTCGCCGCGCAGCTTGGCCAGCGCCTCGGCGAGGATCGCCTCGCCGTCCGCGTCGCTGCGGCGTTCGCGGACGTAGGCGAGGTGGGTCTTGTAGGGCTCGGTGCGGGGCGGGGCCGGCGGGTTGTTCTCGTCCTGCCCGGCCGGGAAGCCGCAGCGCGGGCAGTCCCAGGTCTCCGGGATCTGCGCGTCGGACGCGAAGGACGGGCGGGTCTCATGCCCGTTCGCACACCAGAAGGAGATACGGAGGCGAGGAGCGGACTCGCCGCGCTCGGCTTCCCCCATAGGGCCTGCGCCGACCCTGCTGCCACGAATGGCGTTGCCACTTGCCACGGTATGACTCCCTGCGTGCTGGTGCGAGCGATAGTCACCTGGGATGAATCCGCGCCCCCGGGGCCCGGGCACCACAGTCTCCCGTCACGCCCCAATTCCGACGGAGTCGTCCCAGTGTACGGACCGCATAAGTATCGTCCGACACAGCCACCGGTGACGACTGTCACTCATGATAGGCGGCCGGACGACACTCCGTCAGCAAAGCGCACGAGGCAGAGATACTGCCTGTTCAGCCGCCGTTCTTGGTCTTGAGCAGCAGCGACAGGATGATGATGCAGACGAACCAGGCGACGCCCACGAAGATGGTGATGCGGTCGAGGTTGCGCTCCGCGACGGCGGAACCACCACCGGTGGAGGACATGCCACCGCCGAACATGTCGGAGAGGCCGCCACCCTTGCCCTTGTGCAGCAGGACGAGAGCAACCATCATCACGCTGAAGAAGATCAGCGCGATCGAAAAGCTGAAGATCACGGCGGGACCAATCTCTGATAACCGAAGTCTGTGCCGATAAGCCACTGACAGTATGGAAAGTATGCAGCAGGGCCGGGGCTGCGAACAGTGTCCGCGCTCCCGGCCCCGCCCACTCTAGACCGACGTCAGCCTACCGCCTGGTCCCGGTAGCGCACGATCTTCACGAACTCCTCGGCGTCCAGGGCGGCGCCGCCGATCAGGGCGCCGTCCACGTCCGGCTTGGCCATGATCCCGGCCGCGTTCGAGGACTTCACCGAACCGCCGTAGAGGACCCGGACCTTGTCGGCCAGCTCCTGGTCGTAGAGCTCGGCCAGCCGGACCCGGATCGCTCCGCAGACCTCCTGGGCGTCCTCGGGGGTGGCCACCTCGCCGGTGCCGATGGCCCACACCGGCTCGTAGGCCACGACGATCCGCTCGGCGTCCTTGGCCTCGACGCCTTCGAGGGCGCCGTCCAGCTGGGCCAGGGTGTAGGCGACCTGGTCGCCGGCCTTGCGGATGTCCAGGCCCTCGCCGACGCAGAGGATCGGCACGATGCCGTTCCGGAACGCGGCCTTGACCTTGGCGTTGACGACCGGCTCGTTCTCGCCGTGGTACTGGCGCCGCTCCGAGTGGCCGATGGCCACATAGGTGCACTTCAGCTTGGAGAGCATCGGGCCGGAGATCTCACCGGTGTAGGCGCCGGAGTCCTGGGCGGAGATGTCCTGGGCGCCGTACTTGATCTTCATCTTGTCGCCGTCGACCAGGGTCTGCACCGAGCGCAGGTCGGTGAACGGCGGCAGGATCGCGACCTCGACGGCCGCGTAGTCCTTGTCGGTCAGCCCGAAGGACAGCTTCTGGGTGTGGGCGATGGCCTCGAGGTGGTTGAGGTTCATCTTCCAGTTGCCCGCCATCAGCGGGGTGCGTGCAGCAGTCATGTCGCTCAGTTCTCCAGTGCGGCCAGGCCGGGGAGGGTCTTGCCCTCCAGGTACTCGAGGCTGGCGCCGCCACCCGTCGAGATGTGCCCGAACTTCTTCTCGTCGAAGCCCAGGATGCGGACGGCCGCGGCGGAGTCGCCGCCGCCGACCACCGAGAAGGCGTCGCCCTCGGCCAGCGCCTCGGCGACGGCACGGGTGCCCGCGGCGAAGTCAGGGTGCTCGAAGACGCCCATCGGGCCGTTCCAGAACACGGTCTTGGCGTCGGCCAGCTTCGCGGCGAACAGCTTGCCGGTCTCCGGGCCCAGGTCCAGGCCGAGCTTTCCGGCCGGGATCGCGTCGGCGGGGACGACCTCGAAGTCCGCCGCCGGGGCCTTGGTCTTCAGGTCGGGGAAGGAGCCGGCGACCGCGACGTCGACCGGCAGGACGAACTCCACGCCGCTCTTCTCGGCCCGCTCCAGGTACTCCAGGACGACCGGGATCTGGTCCTCCTGCAGCAGGCTGGCGCCGACGTCGTGGCCCTGCGCCTTGAGGAAGGTGAAGGCCATGCCGCCGCCGATGAGGATCCGGTCGGCCTTGCCCAGCAGGTTGTCGATCACGCCGAGCTTGTCGGAGACCTTGGAGCCGCCGAGCACCACCACATAGGGGCGCTCGACCTGCTCGGTGAGCCGCTTGAGCACCCCCACCTCGGTCGCGATCAGCAGGCCGACCGCGTGCGGCAGCCGGGCCGGGAGGTCGAACACCGAGGCGTGCTTGCGGTGCACCGCGCCGAAGCCGTCGCCCACGTAGACGTCGGCGAGGGCGGCCAGCTGGTCCGCGAAGGCGCCGCGCTCGGCGTCGTCCTTGCTGGTCTCGCCGGCGTTGAAGCGCAGGTTCTCCAGCAGCGCGACCTGGCCGTCCTTGAGGCCGGCCACGACCGCGGCGGCGCTGTCGCCGACGGTGTCGGTGGCGAAGGCCACGTCCTGCCCGAGGATCTCCCCCAGTCGCACCGCGACCGGGGCCAGGCTGAACTGGGGGTCGGGCGCGCCCTTGGGACGGCCCAGGTGGGAGGCGACGATCACCTTGGCGCCGGCGGCGACCAGCTTGGCGAGGGTCGGGGCGACGGCGCGGATCCGGCCGTCGTCGGTGATGTCGGTGCCGGACAGCGGCACATTGAGGTCGGCGCGGACGAATACCCGCTTGCCGGCGACGTCGAGGTCGTCGATGGTCTGCACGGTCAGGACTCTCCTGTCGGGGGTGTCAACGGACACGGAAGTCAGGGCCCGGACGGCATGGTCCGGGCCCTGACTTCACGCTGCTACCGAACCGCTGGTCAGAGCTGGCCACCGACGAGGGTGGTCAGGTTGACGAGGCGGTTGGAGTAGCCCCACTCGTTGTCGTACCAGCCGAAGACCTTGACCTGCTTGCCCTGGACCATGGTCATCAGCGAGTCGAAGATGCACGACGCCTGGTTGCCGACGATGTCCGAGGACACGATCGGGTCCTCGGTGTACTCGAGGATGCCCTTGAGCTCGCCGTTGGCGGCCTTCTGGAAGGCGGCGTTGACCTCTTCGACGGTCACCTCGCGCTCCAGGGTGACGACCAGGTCGGTGATGGAGCCGGTGGGGACCGGGACGCGCAGCGAGGTGCCGTCCAGCTTGCCCTTGAGCGCCGGGATGACCAGCGCGGTGGCCTTGGCGGCACCCGTCGAGGTCGGGATGATGCTGAGCGACGCGGCCCGGGCCCGACGCAGGTCCTTGTGCGGGAAGTCCAGCGTGACCTGGTCGTTGGTGAACGCGTGCACCGTGGTCATGAAGCCCTGGACGATGCCGAAGTTGTCCAGCAGGACCTTCGCCAGCGGCGCCACGCAGTTGGTGGTGCAGGACGCGTTGGAGATGATGTCCTGCTTGCTGACGTCGAGCTTGTCGTCGTTCACGCCGATGACGACGGTGAGGTCCTCGTCCGACGCGGGCGCCGAGATCAGGACCTTCTTGGCGCCGGCCGTGATGTGCTTCCTGGCGTCGGCGGCCTTGGTGAAGAAGCCGGTGGACTCGATCACGATGTCGGCGCCCAGGGCGGCCCAACCGAGGGCGGCCGGGTCGCGCTCGGCGGTGACCTTGAAGGTCTTGCCGTCCACGGTGATGCTGTCGGCGGTGTGGGACACCTCGGCCTGGAGCACGCCCAGGATCGAGTCGTACTTGAGCAGGTGCGCCAGGGTCTTGGTGTCGGTGAGGTCGTTGACACCCACGATCTCGATGTCCGCGCCCTGGGACTTAACCGCACGGAAGAAGTTACGACCAATGCGGCCGAACCCGTTGATGCCTACCCGGATCGTCACGAACCGATCTCCTCGCTGGTACGTCGACGCTGTACGCCGACGAGCTGGAATGGGATGTCCCCGACCGCTTAAAACCCTACCCCGCGGGGGTGGCGGACAGCACATCCGACAGTCCGTACGAGTGCGGCACAGCCGAATGCCGCCCCTGGTCCGACGGTCCGGGGACGGCATTCGCGTAGGTTTCAACCGGATTTCACCGGCATTTCAGAGGAATTCCCCTGTCAGCTGACAGCCATCTCCTCGGCCGCGTAGGAGTCCGCCTCGGACAATCCCTGCTCGGTGCTGGGCAGTCCCAGCTCCGACGCCCGCTTGTCGGCCATCGCCAGCAGCCGCCGGATCCGTCCGGCCACCGCGTCCTTGGTCAGCGGCGGGTCGGCCAGCGAGCCCAGCTCCTCCAGCGAGGCCTGCTTGTGCTCCATCCGCAGCCGTCCGGCCGCCGCCAGGTGCTCGGGGACCTCCTCGCCGAGGATCTCCAGCGCCCGCTGCACCCGGGCGCCGGCCGCGACGGCGGCCCGCGCCGAGCGGCGCAGGTTGGCGTCGTCGAAGTTGGCGAGGCGGTTGGCGGTCGCCCGGACCTCGCGGCGCATCCGCCGCTCCTCCCAGGCCAGCACCGACTCGTGCGCGCCGAGCCGGGTCAGCAGGGCGCCGATCGCGTCGCCGTCCCTGATCACCACCCGGTCCACGCCGCGCACCTCGCGGGCCTTCGCCGGGATGCCGAGCCGCCGGGCCGCGCCGACCAGGGCCAGCGCCGCCTCCGAACCGGGGCAGGTGATCTCCAGCGAGGAGGACCTGCCCGGCTCGGTGAGCGAGCCGTGCGCCAGGAAGGCGCCGCGCCAGGCCGCCTCCGCGTCGCAGGTCGCCCCGGACACCACCGCCGGGGGCAGCCCCCGGATGGGCCGTCCTCGCCCGTCCACCAGGCCCGTCTGCCGGGCCAGCAGGTCGCCGTCCTTCACCACGCGCACCACGTACCGGCTTCCGCGCCGCAGACCGCCGGGGGCCATCACCACCAGCTCCGAGGAGTGTCCGAAGATCTCCAGGAGGTCCTTGCGCAGTCGCCTTGCCGCGACTCCGGTGTCCAGCTCCGCCTCGATCACGATGCGTCCGCTCACAATGTGCAGACCGCCCGCGAACCTGAGGATCGCCGACACCTCCGCCTTGCGGCAGCATGCCCGGGTGACAGGTAGCCGGCTGATCTCGTCCTTCACCGCTGCCGTCATCGCCATGGCGCGATCCTTCCATGCGTTCTGAAGATCCGGTCGTACGCTGCGGCCAGAAGCTCCGGGTCGTGTCGCGGACTGCCGTCCGCAGCCGCGACGTTGTCGAGCACCAGTTCGGCGCCCAGACGTTTGGCGGCGCTGCGCAGCGCCTCCGGATCGGCCACGGTCGTCTCCTCGGCGAGGACGAAGTCCACGGAGAGCTCCGGGGCGTGGGCCCCGAGCACCTCCAAGTGCCGCTGCGGGGAGAAGCCCTCGGTCTCCCCCGGCTGTCCCACCAGGTTAAGCGCCAGCACTTTGCGGGAACGGGTCTGCACCAGCGCCGCCCGCAGATCGGGGACCAGCAGGTGCGGGAGCACGCTGGTGAACCAGGATCCCGGGCCGAGCACCACCCAGTCCGCCTCCAGCACCGCGGCCACCGCCTCGGGCACCGCGGGCGGGTCCTGCGGCAGCAGCCGCACCGACTCCACCTCGCCCGGGGTGATCGCCACCTTCGCCTGGCCGCGCACGGTGTCGCGCCGGTCCGGGTACGCCGGATCGAGGCCGCGCACCACCGCCTCGATGTCCAGCGGCACCGAGGACATCGGCAGCACCCGGCCGTGCGCGCCCAGCAGCCGCCCGACGTAGGCCAGCGCCTCCACCGGGTCGCCGAGCTTCTCCCACAGCGCCACGATCAGCAGATTGCCCACGGCGTGGCCGTGCAGCTCGCCGTCGCTCTGGAAGCGGTGCTGGATCACCTCGGACCAGGTGCGGCCCCACTCGTCGTCGCCGCACAGCGCGGCCAGCGCCTTGCGCAGATCCCCCGGGGGCAGCACGCCCAACTCGGCGCGCAGCCGCCCGCTGGAGCCGCCGTCGTCGGCGACGGTGACCACGGCGGTGAGCTCCCCGGTGAGTCTGCGCAGCGCCTGCAGCGAGGCGGCAAGACCGTGGCCGCCGCCCAGCGCGGTGATCCGCGGAGCGCCGCGACGACGTCGGACCTGCCGTCCAGCAACGATGTGCGACGCCACCCGTGCCCCTTTTTGCCCCTGGGCGGTAACTCGCAGGTCAGTTACTCGCGCCCCATGTCCCGATGCACCAGCACCGTCTCGAGTCCGTCGGCCACCAGGCGCTTGGCCAGCCGCTCCGACATCGCAACGCTGCGGTGTTTGCCTCCGGTGCAGCCTACGGCAAGTGTCATGTAGCGCTTGCCCTCCCGGCGGTAGCCGTCAGTGACGATGCGCAGCGTCTCGGCGTACTGGTCCAGGAACTCCTTGGCCCCCGGCTGGTCGAAGACATAGCGGGCCACCTCGTCGTCGGTGCCGGTGCGCGGTCGCAGTTCGGGGACCCAGTGCGGGTTGGGCAGGAAGCGGCAGTCCACCACCAGGTCGGCGTCCACCGGCAGGCCGTACTTGAAACCGAAGGACATCACCGTGGCCCTGAGCTGCGGTTCCAGGTCGTCGGAGAACTGGGCGTCCAGCTTGGCGCGCAGCTCGTGGACATTGAGGCTGGAGGTGTCGATCACCAGGTCGGCCTCGCCGCGCAGGTCGCGCAGCAGGGTCCGCTCCTGGGCGATGCCGTCCACGATCCGCCCGTCGCCCTGCAGCGGGTGCGGACGGCGGACGCTCTCGAACCGGCGCACCAGCGCGTCGTCGGAGGCCTCGAGATACACCACGCGCAACCGCACGCCGCGCTTCTCCAGGTCCTCCAGCGACGTGAGCAGGTCATCGAAGAAACTGCGCCCGCGGACGTCCACGACAGCGCCTATCCGCGCCACCGCGCCCTGCGAGCGGGCGCCGAGGTCGACCATGGTCGGTATCAGCGACGGCGGCAGGTTGTCCACGACGAACCAGCCGAGGTCTTCAAGGCACTTCGCGGCCGTACTGCGGCCGGCTCCGGACATCCCGGAGATGATCACCAGCTCGGGTACGGTCTCACCGCCGGGCATACTCACGTGCTTCTCCCCTGCTTGGTCATTCTGTACTGACAACGCCTGGCTGTGGCTGCGGCTTCCCTGGTTCACCCGGACGAGTGACCGGACCGCTGCTCTCCCCACTGTCCTCCACGATCTCCCCCGTCGCGGTGTTCACCGCGGGAGCAGCGGGTGTACGGGAGGCCAACGCCGCGAGGACGGCCTCCGCGGTGCGCCGTCCGACGCCGGGAACCTCGCAGATCTCGTCCACTGTCGCCGCCTTCAGCCGCTTCAGCGAGCCGAAGTGCTTGAGCAGCGCCACCCGGCGGGTCTCGCCGAGGCCGGGAACGCTGTCCAGCGAGCCCGCGGTGAGCCGCTTGGCGCGCTTCTGCCGCTGGTAGGTGATGGCGAAGCGGTGCGCCTCGTCGCGGACCCGCTGCAGCAGGTACAGGCCCTCGCTGCTGCGGGGCAGCACCACCGGGTCGTCCTCGCCGGGCAGCCAGACCTCCTCCAGCCGCTTGGCCAGCCCGCACAGGGCGACGTCGTTGACGCCCAGCTCCATCAGCGCCCGCTGCGCGGCGGCCACCTGCGGCTCGCCGCCGTCCACCACGATCAGCTGCGGCGGATAGGCGAAGCGGCGCGGCCTGCCCGTCTCCTCGTCCCGGTCGGCGGCCTTCTCGGTGTGCTTGAAGCGGCGGGTGATCACCTCGTGCATCGAGCGGACGTCGTCCTGGCCCTCGAAGCCCTTGATCGCGAAGCGCCGGTACTCGCTCTTGCGGGCGAGACCGTCCTCGAACACCACCATGGACGCGACCACGTCCTGACCCTGGAGGTGCGAGATGTCGTAGCACTCGATCCGCAGTGGAGCGGTGTCCAGGCCGAGCGCGTCGGCGATCTCCTGCAGGGCGACGCTGCGGGTGGTGAGGTCGGCGGCGCGCTTGGTCTTGTGCAGCGCCAGCGCCTGGACCGCGTTGCGCTGCACGGTGACCATCAGCTCGCGCTTGTCGCCGCGCTGCGGGATCCGCAGGTCCACCGCGCTGCCCCGGCGCTCGCCGAGCCAGACCGAGACCGGCTCCAGCGGATCCGGCAGGGCCGGCACCAGCACCTCGCGCGGGACGGCCTCGCCGGTCTCCTCGCCGTAGAGCTGGAGCAGGGCGTGCTCGACCAGGCCGGCCGTGTCGACGTTCTCGACTTTGTCGGTGACCCAGCCGCGCTGGCCGCGGACCCGGCCGCCGCGGACGTGGAAGATCTGCACCGCGGCCTCCAACTCGTCCTCGGCGACGGCCAGCAGATCGGCGTCGGTGCCGTCGGCGAGCACCACGGCGTTCTTCTCCATGGCGCGCTTCAGCGCCTCTATGTCGTCGCGCAGCCGCCCGGCCCGCTCGTACTCCATCTCGGCGGCGGCCTCCTTCATCTCCTGTTCGAGACGGCGGAGGTAGCTGCCGGTCCGGCCGGCCATGAAGTCGCAGAAGTCCTCAGCGAGTTCGCGGTGCTGCTCGGGGGTGACCCGGCCGACGCAGGGCGCCGAGCACTTGCCGATGTAGCCGAGCAGGCAGGGCCGGCCGACCTGTTCGGCGCGCTTGAACACCCCGGTGGAGCAGGTCCTGACCGGGAACACCCGGAGCATCAGGTCGACCGTCTCCCGGATCGCCCAGGCGTGCCCGTACGGCCCGAAGTAGCGCACCCCGCGCTTCTTCGGGCCGCGCATCACCTGGACCCGGGGGAACTCCTCGTTCAGCGTCACCGCCAGCGAGGGGTAGCTCTTGTCGTCCCGGTACTTGACGTTGAACCGCGGGTCGAACTCCTTGATCCAGCTGTACTCCAGCTGCAGCGCCTCGACCTCGGTGCCGACCACGGTCCACTCGACCGAGGCCGCGGTGGTGACCATCTGCCGGGTACGGGGGTGCAGATTGGCCAGATCCTGGAAGTAGGAGGACAGCCGCGGGCGCAGGCTCTTCGCCTTGCCGACGTAGATCACCCGGGAGTTGGCGTCGCGGAACTTGTAGACGCCCGGGGAGGCAGGGATCTGCCCGGGCGACGGTCGGTAGCTGGACGGATCGGCCATGTAGTCACCGTACCGACTGGCTGTGACATTCCCGGTTGTCCAACCTGCACAGAACGATGACGTCCGGATGGTTCACACAGTCACCACCAGTTTGCCGCCCTGGACCGCGACGGTGTGCGCGGGCAGCGGCGAGGTGGCCGGTCCGTTGGCGACCGAGCCGTCGGCGATCTTGAACTCGCTGCCGTGGCAGGGGCACTGGATGGTGCCGTCCTTCACCGCGTCGACCAGGCAGCCGGCGTGCGTGCAGACCGCGCTGAAGGCCTTGTACTGGCCGGCGGCGGGCTGGGTCACCACGACCTTCTGGTCCTTGAAGACCTTGCCGCCGCCGACCGGGACGTCGCCGACCGGACCGACGTCGGTCGGCCCGGTCGCGGCCGGGGTGCCGGACGAGGAGGAGCAGGCCGCCAGGGCGACCCCGGCGGCGCCGACCGCCCCCACCGCCGCCGCGCCGCGGAGCACTCCGCGCCGGGACAGCCCGCAGCAGGGGGCGGCCTCGGCGGCGGGGCCTGAGGTGGCGTCTGCGGCAGTGTCGGCGATGGGGTCGGTCACTTCGAGCTGGGACATGGTTCTCCGGTACTCCGTCACAGGGCTGAGCTGGTCACTTCGCGCGCGGCGCGGCCTTCTTGGCCGCGGGCGCCTTTTTCGCCGCGGCCTTCGTGGCGCCGGCCTTCGTGGCGACCGCCTTCTTGGCGGCGGTCTTCTTGGCGGCGGTCTTCTTGGCCGGGACCTTCTTACCGCCGGCCGCCGATTCCTCCGCGAAGACCCGGTCGCCCAGGATGTCACGCAGGAACTTCCCGGTGTGGCTCTCCCCCACCGCGGCGATCTGCTCCGGGGTGCCCTCGGCCACCACCAGACCGCCGCCGTTGCCGCCCTCCGGGCCCATGTCCACGACCCAGTCGGCGGTCTTGATCACATCGAGGTTGTGCTCGATCACGATGACCGTGTTGCCCTTGTCCACCAGGCCGGTCAGCACCTTGATCAGCTTGCTGATGTCCTCGAAGTGCAGCCCCGTGGTCGGCTCGTCCAGCACGTAGACCGTGCGACCGGTGGAGCGCTTCTGCAGCTCGGAGGCCAGCTTCACCCGCTGCGCCTCACCGCCGGAGAGGGTCGGCGCGGACTGGCCGAGCCGGACGTACCCCAGGCCGACGTCGGTGAGGGTGCGCAGATGCCGGGCGATCGGCGGGACCGCCTCGAAGAACGCCAGCCCCTCCTCGATCGGCATGTCCAGCACCTCGGCGATGGACTTGCCCTTGAAGTGGACGTCCAGGGTCTCCCGGTTGTAGCGGGCCCCGTGACACACCTCGCAGGGGACGTAGACGTCCGGCAGGAAGTTCATCTCGATCTTGATGGTGCCGTCGCCGGCGCAGTTCTCGCAGCGGCCGCCCTTGACGTTGAAGGAGAAGCGGCCCGGCAGGTAGCCGCGCACCTTCGCCTCGGTGGTCTCCGCGAACAGCCGTCGGACATGGTCGAAGACACCGGTGTACGTGGCCGGGTTGGAGCGCGGGGTACGGCCGATCGGCGACTGGTCGACATGGACCACCTTGTCGACCTGGTCGACGCCGGTGACCCGGGTGTGCCGTCCGGGGACGCTGCGCGCGCCGTTGAGCTCGCGGGCGAGATGGGTGTAGAGGATGTCGTTGACCAGCGTCGACTTGCCGGAGCCCGACACCCCTGTGATCGCGGTGAACGTCCCCAGCGGGAAGCTCACGTCCACGTCCTGCAGATTGTGCTCGCGGGCGCCGTGCACGGTGATCTGCCGCTTGGGGTCGATCGGCCGGCGCACCTCGGGGGTGGGGATGCTGCGCCGCCCGGAGAGGTACGCGCCGGTCAGCGACTCCTTGTTGGCCAGCAGCCCCTCGCGGGAGCCGGAGTGCACCACATGGCCGCCGTGCTCGCCCGCGCCGGGACCGATGTCGACCACCCAGTCGGCGGCCCTGATGGTGTCCTCGTCGTGCTCCACCACGATCAGGGTGTTGCCCAGGTCGCGGAGCCGGACCAGGGTCTCGATCAGCCGGTGGTTGTCGCGCTGGTGCAGCCCGATCGAGGGCTCGTCCAGCACGTAGAGCACGCCGACCAGGCCGGAGCCGATCTGGGTGGCGAGCCGGATCCGCTGCGCCTCGCCGCCGGACAGGGTCCCGGCCGCGCGGTTCAGCGAGAGGTAGTCCAGGCCGACGTCCACCAGGAACTTCAGCCGCTCGTTGACCTCCTTGAGCACCCGCTCGGCGATGGTCTTCTCCCGGTCGGAGAGCTCCATCGCGCCCAGGAACTCGGCGCAGTCGATGATCGACATGCCGGCGACCTCGGCGATGGACTTCCCGGCCATGGTCACCGCGAGCACCACCGGCTTCAGCCGGGTGCCGTGGCAGGCGGGGCAGTCGATCTCCCGCATATAGCCCTCGAAGCGCTCCCGGCTGCTGTCGGTCTCCGACTCGGAGTGCCTGCGCTGGATGAAGGGCACCGCGCCCTCGAAGCCGGTGACATAGGAGCGCTCGCGGCCGAAGCGGTTCCGGAACTTCACCTCGACCTGGGAGTTGTGCCCGTACAGCAGCGCCTTCTTGGCGCGCTGCGGCAGCCCCGCCCAGGGGATGTCGGTACGGAAGCCCAGGTCCTTGGCCAGCGCGCCGATCATCCGCTGGTGGTACTCGCGGGTGTGGCCGAGCGACCAGGGGTGGATCGCGCCCTCGTCGAGGGACTTCTCCTCGTCGGGGATGATCAGTTCGGGGTCGACCTCCATCCGACTGCCGAGGCCGGTGCACTCGGGGCAGGCGCCGAACGGCGAGTTGAAGGAGAAGGAGCGCGGCTCCATCTCCTCGTAGGAGATGTCGTCGAAGGTGCAGTAGAGGTGCTCGGAGTACATCCGCTCACGCTCGGGGTCGTCCTCGGGCAGATCCACGAAGTCCAGGACGACGGTGCCGCCGGAGAGCTTGAGGGCGGTCTCCACCGAGTCGGTGAGCCGGCGCTGGGCGCTCTTCTTCGCGGTGAGGCGGTCGATGACCACCTCGATGGTGTGCTTCTCCTGCTTCTTGAGCGTCGGCGGCTCGGTCAGCTGGATCGTCGCGCCGTCCACCCTGGCCCGGGAGTAGCCCTTGGTCTGGAGATCGGCGAAGAGGTCGACGAACTCGCCCTTGCGGGCCCGGACCAGCGGGCTGAGCAGCTGGAACCGCGTCCCCTCGGGCAGTTCGAGGACCTTGTCGACGATCTGCTGCGGCGACTGCCGGGCGATCGGCCGGCCGCACTCCGGGCAGTGCGGGTGCCCGATCCGCGCGAACAGCAACCGGAGGTAGTCGTAGACCTCGGTGATCGTGCCGACGGTCGAGCGGGGGTTGCGCGAGGTGGACTTCTGGTCGATGGAGACGGCCGGCGACAGGCCCTCGATGAAGTCGACGTCGGGCTTGTCCATCTGGCCCAGGAACTGCCGGGCGTAGGAGGACAGCGACTCGACGTAGCGGCGCTGGCCCTCGGCGAAGATGGTGTCGAAGGCCAGCGAGGACTTGCCGGAGCCGGACAGGCCGGTGAAGACGATGAGGGAGTCGCGAGGCAGGTCGAGCGAGACGTTCTTGAGGTTGTGCTCGCGAGCACCGCGGACAATGAGGCGGTCTGCCACGCTATTGCGCCTTCCGGGGACGAAGCGGTGAGCCGGGCGGTTCCTGGATGGGGCGATCCGGAGCCGCCCGGCGTAAGGGGGCGGCGCGGGGACAGGATGCCCGTCGGGTTCCATCGTAGGCTCTCGGCCCGGACGGTCCCTGCGCCACTGATGACATGGGATCACGTGTTCGATTTCTGAGGCAATCGGGAAGCATCACCCGATGGGATGAATCGACGGTAGCGTCAACCGCGCCCCTTGCCGGGTGAAACGATGAGAACGATGAGAAGGCACGCGGCACACGCGTCGCCCGCAGGAGGAGACCCCAGATGACCGCCCCCACCCAGAGCATCGAAGCCGCCGCCGACTCCGCCGCCGCCCTGCTGCGCAGCGTGGAGCAGATGCGCCCCGAGCAGGTCTTCGAGCCCTCCGCGCTGCCCGGGTGGACCCGCGGCCACGTCCTCGCCCACATCTGCCGCAACGCCGACGCCCTCGGCAATCTGCTCCGGGGCGCCCGGACCAGCCAGCCCATCGCGATGTATCCGAGCCCGGAGTCCCGCGAGCGCGGGATCCAGGACGGCGCCAAGCACACCCTGGCCGAGCACCTCGCCGACCTCCGCGCCTCGGGGCTGCGCTTCGCCGCCGCGACCGAGGCCATGCCGGACGCCGCCTGGTCCGTCGAGGTCCCGCACCGCACCGGCCCGTTCCCGGCCTCGGGCGTCCCGCTGAAGCGCGTCGCCGAGGTCGAGTACCACCATGTCGACCTGGGGCTCGACTACACCCCGGCGCACTGGCCGGCCGCCTTCGTCGCCGAGCAGCTGGCCGCCCTCACCACCCGCTACCGGGGCTCGGCGGACCTGCCCCTGCTGCTGCTCCAGGACAGCGACACCGGCTCCGGCTACGTCCTGGGCAGCGGGACCAGCCCGGAGCTGGAGCTGGCCGCCCCGGCCGCGGCGCTGGTCGCCTGGCTCTCCGGCCGCTCGGACGGCGCGGCGCTTGGCGTCCCGCTCTCCGCGCTCCCGGCGCTGCCGCCGCTGAGCTGAACCCGGTCCTGCGCTGAACCGGTCCTGCAGAACCCGGCCCTGAGCCGGGCCCGGCGCAGCGGCGGCGGGCGGATAGGCTGAGCCCATGTCGTACCACGGAGCAGTCAAGGTCGGCGGAACGCCGGACGTACGGGAGTTGCCCCACCTGGTGATCACCAAGGTCGCCGTCGGGCCGTTCAACAACAACGCCTACCTGCTGCGCTGCCGGGCCACCGACCAGCAGCTGCTGATCGACGCCGCCGCCGACGCGCCGGCCCTGCTGGAGACCGTCGGCAGCAGCCTCGACACCGTGGTCACCACCCACCGCCACCAGGACCACTGGCAGGCCCTGGCCGACGTCGTCGCGGCGACCGGCGCCCGTACCGCGTCCGGACGCCTGGACGCGGAGGGCATCGACGTCGCCTCCGACCTGCTGCTGGACGACGGCGACACGCTGCGGGTCGGCGAGGTCGAGCTGACCGTGCGGCACCTGGTCGGGCACACCCCCGGCGCGATCGTGCTGATCTACAACGACCCGCAGGGACACCCCCACCTCTTCACCGGCGACTGCCTCTTCCCCGGCGGGGTCGGCAACACCAACGGCGACGCCGAGGCGTTCAGCAGCCTGCTCAACGGCGTGGAGGCCAAGCTCTTCGCCGTGCTCCCGGACGAGACCTGGGTCTACCCGGGCCACGGCGACGACACCACGCTGGGCGCCGAGCGCCCGCAGCTCGCCGAATGGCGCTCCCGGGGCTGGTGACCCGGCCCTGGCGAAACAGGTTGTGACAGGTTCGCCCAGTTGTACTCAAAAAGAATCATGGAGAAGCTGTGTGCAGATGCTCCCAGCTTCAACTACCTTGATGCCCCGCGCACTTGGGAGACAGGGGACTCCATGGGCGACATCTCGGCCGTGACCGCAGTCGTTCTCGACTCCGGATCCACCGCACAGATCCTGCTCGCAGGCGATCTCGACCTGACCACAGCCGCCGTTCTCGGCCCGGCCGTCCGGAGCCTGCTGCTCGATCCGGCGACCCGGTGCATCGAGATCGACGTCGCCCTGGTGTCGTTCTGCGACTCCAGCGGCCTCAGCGCCCTGCTCAGCGCCCAGAAGCTGGCGGCGACCCGGGACGTACGGCTCTACCTGATCCAGATCGGCCCCCGACTGGAGCTGCTGCTGGACGTGACCGGGCTCGGCCCCATGCTCGGCACGCCCAGCTGAGGCCCTCAACCCGCCCTCGGCCGCAGCGATGTGACGCCGGGCCCAAAAAAGCTGTGCCAAAAAGCTGTGCCGCACCGGGCATGCCGCGGCCGCGATCGGGCAGGCGCGATGTACGGCGCACCCCCGCCGTAAGCCTCGGCCCCCCGCGACCCCCCACTAACGCGGAGGGCCGACTGGCGTCCAGGTTGAGATGCTTGTGCGGGGTGAACCAAAAGCGGATCACGCACGTACCTACCCCTGGATCGGTCGCCCGCTTCGGACGATCGGCCATGCGCGGAGCGGAGTTGGCCATGTGGGTCCGTGGAGTGATCGGTGTCGTCCTGGTCGCCATCGGCGGCCTTTGGGTCGCCCAGGGCACCGGCGCGATGCGCGGTTCGATGATGTCAGGACACGGCCAGTACGCCCTGTTGGGAGCGGTGGCGATCCTGGCCGGTCTGGCCCTGCTGGGATGGGCCTGGCGGCTGCGTGGCCGAGGAGGCCCGAGCGAGCGATGAGTTCCGCGGCGCCGACCCGTCTACCCTCCGAGGGCCATACCCGCCCTGCGCCCGCGAACCCGGAGATGACCGACGATGCCCCTCACCGCCCCAGAGTCCGCCGCCGCCGCCGCTGGTGAGCCGCTGACCGAACTCGACAGCCGCTTCAGCGAGCCCGAGGCCGCGCCGACCCCGTGGGCGCAGGCCGAACGGATGCTCACCGAGGCCGAGCTGTTCTGGCTGTCCACGGTGCGCCCGGACGGGTTCCCCCATGTCACACCGCTGATCGCGGTGTGGCTGGAGGGCGCGCTGTACTTCTGCAGCGGTCCCGGCGAACGCAAGGTCGGCAACCTCTCCCAGAACCCGCGGTGCGTGCTGACCACCGGGAGCAACACCCTGGGCAGCGGCCTGGACCTGGTGCTGGAGGGCCGCGCGGTGCGGGTGCTGGACGACGACGCCAAGCTGCACCGGGTCGCCGCCGCCTATCTGGCGAAGTACGGCAAGGAGTGGGCCTTCCAGGTCCGCGACGGCGCGTTCTTCGGCGCGGGCGGCGGCGGCACGGCCTGGGTCTACGAGGTCGCCCCCGCCAAAGGGTTCGGCTTCGCCAAGGGCCGCTACGGCCAGACCCGCTGGACCTTCAGCGGCGGCGTCTGACGCGCCACCCCGAGCAGGTGGATGCCTCGCCGGCGGGGACCACGCGGGGCATCCACCGCGCACAGGGTGGATGCCCCACCAGCATGGCATGTGCACAACCGGCCGTCGAGACCCACCAGCCCATGCGTCCCATCCGCCGCGGGCGTTCCCGACATCCCCCACGTGGTTGTACTCTGAAATCGAAGGCCCCGCCGTCTCCCCCGTCGGCGGGGCCTTCGTCGTGCTCGGGGCGCTGCCTTCAGGCGCCTGCTGCCTTCAGGCGCCTGCTGCCTTCAGACGCCTGCTGCTTTCAGACGCCCAGTGCCGCCGCGACCTTGCGGGCGTGCTGGTCGGCCGCCGCGTGGGCCGCCTCGCGCTGCTGGTGCGAGGCGGGGATCAGCTCCGCCATCGCCGGGTTCCGCTCGGCGAGCGTGAGCTGCGCCTTGATCACGGTGAGGTCCAGACCCATCGCCTTGACCAGCACCGTCTCCAGGTACGGCTGGACGAAGTCCCAGCCCGCCCGCGGCGTGCCCTGGTCGTAGCCGCCGCCGTAGCTGAGCACGACGGTCGCCGGACGGCCGCTCAGCGGCGGGTTGTCGGAGAGGTCGGCCGTGCGCCCCACCACCAGGATCTGGTCCAGCCACGCCTTGAAGGTGGCGGGCACGCCCCAGTTGTACATGGGCACGCTCAGCAGGTAGGCGTCGGCCGCGAGGACCTCCTCGACCAGGACGGACCGTGCCGCGAAAGCCGCGACCTGCTCCGGCGTCCGGGAGTCCACGGGGGTGAAGCCGGCCGTGATGCCGGCCTCCACCAGCGCGGGCACCGGGTCGATGCCGAGATCGCGGTAGGTGACCGTACCGTCCGGGTGCGCCTGCTCCCAGGACTTGCGGAAGGTGGTGGCGATCTCCTTGGAAACCGAACCGGAGGTCAGTGCGGACGAGTCGATGTGCAGAAGGTGGGCCATGGAGAACCTCGAAGGTCGATAGGTGGCGTCACAGCTTGTATGCCAAACAGACTGTCTTCCACGCAGACTATTTGTCAAGCAGGAGGACTCGGCTAGGCTGAGCCCGTGACCACCACCGAGCCCGCACCCCTGCCACCCGGCCTCCAGGACAGCCTGGGGTGGCTGCTGGCGCAGTGCTTCCGCGCCTACGGTGAGGCCATGGGTCGGGCTGTGGCGGGCATCCCGCACGGCCACCGCGGCTTCCAGGCGCTCTCCGGCGCCGCGCACTGCAGCGCCCGCAACCAGGCGGAACTCGCACGCCAACTCGGCGTCGACCGGACCGTGATGGTCTACCTGGTCGACGACCTGGCGAAGGCCGGCCTGGTGGAGCGGATCGCCGATCCCACGGACCGCCGCAGCCGACTGATCCGGGCCACCCCGGCCGGCGTCGAGCAACTGGCCTCGGCCCAGCAGGCCATCCAGCAGGCCGAGTCGATGGTGCTCGCCCCGCTCAGCCCCGCCGAACAGGGGCAGCTGCGCGGCATGCTGCAGTCACTGGCCTCGCACTACATCGCCCATGCCGGCAACGCCGTCGACCCCTGCTCCGTGGCCTCGGAACTCACCTAGGGAACGTGAAAGCGCCCCCGCACCGTAGGAAACCGGTGCGGGGGCGCTCACGACGCGACGCTGATCAGGCTGTGGACCTTAGAGCGGGCGGATGTTCTCGGCCTGCGGGCCCTTCTGGCCCTGCGTGACGTCGAACTCGACCTTCTGGCCCTCGAGGAGCTCGCGGAAGCCCTGGGCGTTGATGTTGGAGTAGTGGGCGAAGACGTCGGCGCCGCCGCCGTCCTGCTCGATGAAGCCGAAGCCCTTTTCAGCGTTGAACCACTTGACGGTTCCGGTGGCCATGTCTCTCGTTCTCCTCTGTAGTCGTGTAGGAGCCGCACCGTGCGGACTCCGAGTCACCGATCCGTACACCCGGGCCCATGAGGAGATCGAGGACAGCAAAAATGCCCGCGATCGGGATCACGGGCGTACAAACGTCGAGAACCACGACTACTACAGGGCAAAACCGTACACGATGCCCGCGGGATCGGCCATGTGACACGAGGGATCGCAGGTCACAGGTGCGACACAGGAGGCCTGGGATCTGTTGACGGGACCCGGGCCCCACCCTGTATTCTCTAGATCAGTTGCAGTGCGTGGTTCCCTAAGTTTTGGCCGCCCGTGATCGCGATCACGGGCGTTCGTGCTTTCGCAGGTCCCTTCGTGACCAGGGTGATCATTCCGGCGACACAGGGTTCACACCGTGTGGATCCTGGCACCAGCCCCTGACAGAAGGAGATCAATATGGCTACCGGTACCGTGAAGTGGTTCAACGCCGAAAAGGGTTTCGGCTTCATCGAGCAGGACGGCGGCGGCGCCGACGTCTTCGCGCACTACTCGAACATCAACGCGCAGGGCTTCCGTGAGCTCCTTGAGGGCCAGAAGGTCGAGTTCGACGTCACGCAGGGCCAGAAGGGCCCGCAGGCCGAGAACATCCGCACGATCTGACGATCGCCGCGCGTCGGTGACGCCCCGTACCGGTTCACCCGGTACGGGGCGTCACTGCGTTGGAGCTACTTACTGCTTGGAGCTACTTGCTACTGGCTACTGGTTCCGGCTTGCTGGTTCCGGTAGCGGGGGCCGCCCATCAGGAACAGCAGCAGGCCGGCGCAGATCGCCATCACGGCCAGCGAGAACCCCAGGATCTCCAGGACCACCATCGTCTGCCCCTTTCGTCACGTTTCGTCACTTAGACGCTAAGCGAAAAGACGCGACCCGGCGACTCCGGAACGCAGTAAAGCCCCCTGACCGGTGGTCAGGGGGCTTTACTGTAATGGTTGTTCGGCGGCGTCCTACTCTCCCACAGGGTCCCCCCTGCAGTACCATCGGCGCTATGAGGCTTAGCTTCCGGGTTCGGGATGTTACCGGGCGTTTCCCTCACGCTATGACCACCGAAACACTATGAAGTTGACACTCGATTGCCCTTGCGGAGCAATGGGTCGTGACTTCAGAACTGCACAGTGGACGCGTAGCAACTATGGTCAAGCCCTCGGCCTATTAGTACCGGTCAGCTCCACCCCTTACAGGGCTTCCACATCCGGCCTATCAACCCAGTCGTCTACTGGGAGCCTTACCCACTCGATGGTGGTGGGAGTCCTCATCTCGAAGCAGGCTTCCCGCTTAGATGCTTTCAGCGGTTATCCTTTCCGAACGTAGCCAACCAGCCATGCCCTTGGCAGGACAACTGGCACACCAGAGGTTCGTCCGTCCCGGTCCTCTCGTACTAGGGACAGCCCTTCTCAAGACTCCTGCGCGCGCAGCGGATAGGGACCGAACTGTCTCACGACGTTCTAAACCCAGCTCGCGTACCGCTTTAATGGGCGAACAGCCCAACCCTTGGGACCTACTCCAGCCCCAGGATGCGACGAGCCGACATCGAGGTGCCAAACCATCCCGTCGATATGGACTCTTGGGGAAGATCAGCCTGTTATCCCCGGGGTACCTTTTATCCGTTGAGCGACGGCGCTTCCACAAGCCACCGCCGGATCACTAGTCCCTGCTTTCGCACCTGCTCGACCCGTCGGTCTCACAGTCAAGCTCCCTTGTGCACTTACACTCAACACCTGATTGCCAACCAGGCTGAGGGAACCTTTGGGCGCCTCCGTTACATTTTAGGAGGCAACCGCCCCAGTTAAACTACCCACCAGACACTGTCCCTGATCCGGATCACGGACCCAGGTTAGACATCCAGCACGACCAGAGTGGTATTTCAACGACGACTCCACCGTAACTGGCGTCACGGCTTCAAAGTCTCCCACCTATCCTACACAAGCCGAACCGAACACCAATATCAAGCTATAGTAAAGGTCCCGGGGTCTTTCCGTCCTGCTGCGCGAAACGAGCATCTTTACTCGTAATGCAATTTCACCGGGCCTATGGTTGAGACAGTCGAGAAGTCGTTACGCCATTCGTGCAGGTCGGAACTTACCCGACAAGGAATTTCGCTACCTTAGGATGGTTATAGTTACCACCGCCGTTTACTGGCGCTTAAGTTCTCAGCCTCGCCCCGTCGAAACAGAGCTAACCGGTCCCCTTAACGTTCCAGCACCGGGCAGGCGTCAGTCCGTATACATCGCCTTACGGCTTCGCACGGACCTGTGTTTTTAGTAAACAGTCGCTTCTCGCTGGTCTCTGCGGCCGGCCCCAGCTCAGACAGCAAGTGTCATCACCAGTTCCGGCCCCCCTTCTCCCGAAGTTACGGGGGCATTTTGCCGAGTTCCTTAACCATAGTTCACCCGAACGCCTCGGTATTCTCTACCTGACCACCTGAGTCGGTTTGGGGTACGGGCCGCCATGAAACTCGCTAGAGGCTTTTCTCGACAGCATAGGATCATCCACTTCACCACAATCGGCTCGGCATCAGGTCTCAGACTATATGTGCGACGGATTTGCCTATCACACGTCCTACACCCTTACCCCGGGACAACCACCGCCCGGGCTGGACTACCTTCCTGCGTCACCCCATCGCTCACCTACTACCCTGTTGGGTCAGCGGCTCCACCACTCCCATCCATCCGAAGACTTCAGGGCGGCTTCGCGGCTTTAGCATTCAGAGGTTCGACGTTGGCGCTTCAAAGCGGGTACGGGAATATCAACCCGTTGTCCATCGACTACGCCTGTCGGCCTCGCCTTAGGTCCCGACTTACCCTGGGCAGATCAGCTTGACCCAGGAACCCTTGGTCAATCGGCGCAAGAGTTTCCCACTCTTGTATCGCTACTCATGCCTGCATTCTCACTCGTGAACCGTCCACGACTGGCTTCCGCCGCCGCTTCACCCGGCACACGACGCTCCCCTACCCATCACAACACCCGTTGGGGCTACACGTTGCAATGACACGGCTTCGGCGGTGTACTTGAGCCCCGCTACATTGTCGGCGCGGAATCACTTGACCAGTGAGCTATTACGCACTCTTTAAAGGGTGGCTGCTTCTAAGCCAACCTCCTGGTTGTCTCTGCGACTCCACATCCTTTCCCACTTAGCACACGCTTAGGGGCCTTAGCCGGTGTTCTGGGCTGTTTCCCTCTCGACCATGGAGCTTATCCCCCACAGTCTCACTGCCGCGCTCTCACTTACCGGCATTCGGAGTTTGGCTAAGGTCAGTAACCCGGTGGGGCCCATCGCCTATCCAGTGCTCTACCTCCGGCAAGAAACACGCGACGCTGCACCTAAATGCATTTCGGGGAGAACCAGCTATCACGGAGTTTGATTGGCCTTTCACCCCTAACCACAGGTCATCCCCCAGGTTTTCAACCCTGGTGGGTTCGGTCCTCCACACGGTCTTACCCGCGCTTCAACCTGCCCATGGCTAGATCACTCCGCTTCGGGTCTTGGGCGCGCTACTATGTCGCCCTATTCGGACTCGCTTTCGCTACGGCTACCCCACACGGGTTAACCTCGCAACACACCGCAAACTCGCAGGCTCATTCTTCAAAAGGCACGCAGTCACGATCAGTAAGGGCAAGCCCTCCTGACGACGCTCCCACGGCTTGTAGGCACACGGTTTCAGGTACTATTTCACTCCGCTCCCGCGGTACTTTTCACCATTCCCTCACGGTACTGTCCGCTATCGGTCACTAGGGAATATTTAGGCTTAGCGGGTGGTCCCGCCAGATTCACACGGAATTTCTCGGGCTCCGTGCTACTTGGGAACAATCCAAGAGAGCCGTACAGGTTTCGTCTACGGGGGTCTTACCCTCTACGCCGGACCTTTCGCATGTCCTTCGACTACCCATACGGTTTCTGACTCTCCGCTCGGCCGGCAGACCAAACAAGAACTGTCCCACGACCCCAACCACGCAACCCCTGCCGGGTATCACACGTGACTGGTTTAGCCTCATCCGATTTCGCTCGCCACTACTCTCGGAATCACGGTTGTTTTCTCTTCCTGCGGGTACTGAGATGTTTCACTTCCCCGCGTTCCCTCCACACCGCCTATGTGTTCAGCGGCGGGTGACAGCCCATGACGACTGCCGGGTTTCCCCATTCGGACACCCCCGGATCAAAGCTCGGTTGACAGCTCCCCGGGGCCTATCGTGGCCTCCCACGTCCTTCATCGGTTCCTAGTGCCAAGGCATCCACCGTGCGCCCTTAAAAACTTGGCCACAGATGCTCGCGTCCACTGTGCAGTTCTCAAGCAACGACCAACCACCCACCAGTACAAGCATGGGGCCGGCGTTCAGAGGGGACTTCCGTTCCCTCAGGACCCAACAGCGCGCCCGACCCGACCGCTCGAAGACTCAACGTTCCACGCACCGAGGTGCAGTACTTGCTCGTCCCAAACGATCGTGCCGAATAGTCAACGTTCCACCCATGAGCTGGCCACCGTCAGACAGATGCTGACGCAGTGGCACTGTGCTCCTTAGAAAGGAGGTGATCCAGCCGCACCTTCCGGTACGGCTACCTTGTTACGACTTCGTCCCAATCGCTGGTCCCACCTTCGACAGCTCCTTCCCTTACGGGTTAGGCCACCGGCTTCGGGTGTTACCGACTTTCGTGACGTGACGGGCGGTGTGTACAAGGCCCGGGAACGTATTCACCGCAGCAATGCTGATCTGCGATTACTAGCAACTCCGACTTCATGGGGTCGAGTTGCAGACCCCAATCCGAACTGAGACCGGCTTTTTGAGATTCGCTCCACCTCGCGGTATCGCAGCTCATTGTACCGGCCATTGTAGCACGTGTGCAGCCCAAGACATAAGGGGCATGATGATTTGACGTCGTCCCCACCTTCCTCCGAGTTGACCCCGGCAGTCTCCTGTGAGTCCCCATCACCCCGAAAGGCATGCTGGCAACACAGAACGAGGGTTGCGCTCGTTGCGGGACTTAACCCAACATCTCACGACACGAGCTGACGACAACCATGCACCACCTGTATACCGACCACAAGGGGGCGTACATCTCTGCACGTTTCCGGTATATGTCAAGCCTTGGTAAGGTTCTTCGCGTTGCGTCGAATTAAGCCACATGCTCCGCTGCTTGTGCGGGCCCCCGTCAATTCCTTTGAGTTTTAGCCTTGCGGCCGTACTCCCCAGGCGGGGAACTTAATGCGTTAGCTGCGGCGCGGACCACGTGGAATGTGACCCACACCTAGTTCCCAACGTTTACGGCGTGGACTACCAGGGTATCTAATCCTGTTCGCTCCCCACGCTTTCGCTCCTCAGCGTCAGTAATGGCCCAGAGATCCGCCTTCGCCACCGGTGTTCCTCCTGATATCTGCGCATTTCACCGCTACACCAGGAATTCCGATCTCCCCTACCACACTCTAGCCTGCCCGTATCGAATGCAGACCCGGAGTTAAGCCCCGGGCTTTCACATCCGACGCGACAAGCCGCCTACGAGCTCTTTACGCCCAATAAATCCGGACAACGCTCGCACCCTACGTATTACCGCGGCTGCTGGCACGTAGTTAGCCGGTGCTTCTTCTGCAGGTACCGTCACTTGCGCTTCTTCCCTGCTGAAAGAGGTTTACAACCCGAAGGCCGTCATCCCTCACGCGGCGTCGCTGCATCAGGCTTTCGCCCATTGTGCAATATTCCCCACTGCTGCCTCCCGTAGGAGTCTGGGCCGTGTCTCAGTCCCAGTGTGGCCGGTCGCCCTCTCAGGCCGGCTACCCGTCGTCGCCTTGGTAGGCCATTACCCCACCAACAAGCTGATAGGCCGCGGGCTCATCCTGCATCGCCGGAGCTTTCCACGCACACCCCATGCGGAGATGCGTCGTATCCGGTATTAGACCTCGTTTCCAAGGCTTGTCCCAGAATGCAGGGCAGATTGCCCACGTGTTACTCACCCGTTCGCCACTGATCCACCCCGAAGGGCCTCACCGTTCGACTTGCATGTGTTAAGCACGCCGCCAGCGTTCGTCCTGAGCCAGGATCAAACTCTCCGTGAATGTCATCAGGTAATCCTGATAGCACCCGCGAAAGAGCGGCACGACGATCAGCGGAATAGCCGACCCCGTGCACTGCGTCCTCGCTAGTGTTTACTGCATTATCTTGCCAAATGAAACTTGGCGTTGACTTTTGGCACGCTGTTGAGTTCTCAAGGAACGGACACTTCCTTCAAGACCGTCTCACCGGTCTCTCCGGGCGCTTCGTTCGTACTTCGTTTTTATCTTAGCAGACCGTTTCCGGCCCGTTCCGACGAGTGAAACTCTAGCGGAATTTCTCGATGCAAGCCAATTCCGCCGCTTTCCTGATAAACGGCATAGCAAAACAGAGCCACGCTGTCTGATCAGGGGATTTGTCGCATCCCGCGTGTCCGCAGGGCAACTCGGAGAACACTACGGCACCCGTGATGCCGTCGCAAACCAAGGTCACTACGGCAGCTTGCGCCTTGGGGCACCGCCCCGGCGCGGAACGCGGTCGATCATGACCGGGACGCCGTCCCGCTGGTTGAGGCGCCGGCGCCGGTCTGCGGTGCAGAACAGGCAGGCGTTGTCCGCGGTCGGGTCGGTGGGTGCGCCCGGGTGGATGTCGCAGCCCGAGGTGTTGCGGGGGCGGGAGAGTTCGCGGGCCACGATGAAGGACTGGTGGACCGTGTCGGCCAACTCCATGAACTCGGCGTCGGCGGACCGCAGGGAGAGGCCGTAGGCCACTTCGGTCGTCCTGCGGAGAAGCTGCTTGAGCAGCTCGAAGGTGTAAGGGCCCTCCGGGACCGGGTAGCCGAGGCTGCTGGTCCGCGCCGGCCCGGGAACGCCGCTCGCGGCGGTGCCGCGCCGCCGGGCCTCGTTGCAGAGCAGGCAGCGGGTCCAGCCCTGGGGCGGCTCGGGGTCGATCGCACCGTTGGGGTGGCGGTCGCAGCCGGTGTAGGTCTTCGCGGGTGCGAGATTGCGGGCGATGGTGAAGAGGAGATAGGTCTCGTCGGCCACCGTCTCCAGCTCGGCGGGGTGGGCATCCGCATAGAGGGCACGGACCGAGCCTTCGATGGCCGCCAGTTTGGTGCGCAGCTCACCGAGCAGGAACGGCCTACCGGTGGGAACGCTGTACTGCTGGCCCCGCCTCGTCTCGTTCATGGGCCCCAGCGTGCCACGCCGCCCCTGCCAGTACCACTAGGCTGAATTCTTCGACGGCGGACGCACCCAGAAGCAGGAAGCAGAGCAGGCGCAAGGTGGCCACGGTCTATCGCACCGCAGAGAATCAGCCGACCCCACCGCTCACCGGGACGACCGTCGCCAGGGCGGCTGAATCCGCCGCCGTCTTTCTCCCGGCGGATCCGCCCCGGGAAAGCCGGGTGGCGTTCTGGCGCACGGACGGCGCCGAGCCGGGCCTGGGGGTGGGCACCGCCGAGCAGCTGACCGTGGCCAGGGCCCATGGTTCCGGAGCGCGACGGCGTACCGTCCCGGCCGAGCTGCTCACCATCGCCGAGGCGCTGCCGCTGCTCACCCGGGCCCGCGCGCAGATCCGGAGCGGCAGCAGCTACGGCAGCGGAAACGGGGGCGATGTCGCAGACGACTCGGTCGCCTTCTGGGGCGGGGTCGCGCTGTTCGGGCTGCAGCTGGTCGCCCGGGGCAGGCTGCTACCGGGGCTGAGCCCGGCCGACCACGACGCCTGGCGGGTCGGGCCGTTGGACGTGGGCGACGTCACCCGGCTGCGCGAGCTGGCCGCGGCGATGCCGCCGGAGGCGCGGGCCGTCCCGCTGGCCGAGCTGACCCCGCTGCACCTGCCGGACGCGGACGTGCTGGTCCGCGCCTTTCTTGACGCCGTCGCCGACTGCCTGCCGCGCTCTCCCGGTGCGGTGGCCGCCACCGGGCAGCGGGCCTTCGCCGCCGTCGAGCCGCAGCAGCTGCCGGAGCAGCGAGGTTGGGCCACCGAGCTCGCCACCGGCGTGGACGCCGGCGTCCGGGTGTCGCTGCGGGTCGAACTCCCGGGACTGGAGTTCCCGTCGGAGGAGGCCCAAGAAGCGGAAGCGGAGGAATGGGACGACGACAGCTGGACGGAGAGCCCGTTCCGGGCCGTCGTCCAGGTGCACAGCCTGGCGGACCCGACCCTGTTCGCCGACGCGGGCGCGCTGTGGTCGGGCAGTGCTCCGGCCGAGTTCGGGGCGCGGACCAGGATCGACACCCTGCTCACCCTGCGCCGGGCCGCGCGGGTGTGGCCGGCCCTGACCCGGTTGCTGGCCGGCCCTGTCCCCGATCAGCTGCAGCTCGCCGACGACGAGGTCGAGGCGCTGCTCACCGATGCCGCCGAGCAGTTGGCCGCCGTGGGCGTGGCCGTGCACTGGCCCAAGGAGCTGGCCCGCGAGCTGACGGCCACCGCCGTCGTCGAACCCGCCGAGCGGGTGGGATCGGCGGCCCCGAGTCTGCTGTCGGCAGCCGCGCTGCTGAACTTCCGCTGGCAGCTGAGCGTCGGTGACCGGGAGCTGACCGAGGCGGAGTTGGAGCGGCTGGCCGAGGCGCAGCGACCGGTCATCCGGCTGCGGGACCAGTGGGTGCTGGTGGATCCGGCGTTGATCCGCCGCGCCCGGAACCGGGCCGGTCCGGCCGTCCAGCCGTTGGCGGCGCTGGCCGCCGCGCTCACCGGCAGCGCCGAGATCGACGGCGAGCTGGTCCCGGTCGCGCCCACCGGCTGGCTGGCGGCTCTGCGCGAACGGCTGGCCGACCCGGAGGGCGGGGCCGGCCAGGAGCCGGTGCGCCAGCCCGAGGCACTGGCCGCGACCCTGCGCGACTATCAGCTGCGCGGGTTGTCCTGGCTGGACCGGATGACCGGGCTCGGCCTCGGGGTCTGCCTGGCCGACGACATGGGCCTCGGCAAGACGATCACGGTGATCGCGCTGCATCTGCACCACCACCAGAAGCAGATCCACCAGAAGCAGGGCCAGCAGGACCCGGCCGGGCCGACCCTGGTCGTCTGTCCCGCGTCGCTGCTCGGCAACTGGCAGCGTGAGATCGAGCGCTTCGCCCCGGGCACTCCGGTGCACCGCTACCACGGCGCCGCGCGGGACCTGTCCGGGTTGGAGCCCGACGCCTTCGTGCTGACCACTTACGGCACCATGCGCCGCGACGCCAAGCGCCTGGCCGGGTCCACGGCCTGGGGTCTGCTGGTCGCGGACGAGGCGCAGCACGTCAAGAACCCGTTCTCGGCGACCGCGAAGGCGCTGCGCACCATTCCCTCGGGGAGCCGGGTGGCGCTGTCCGGCACTCCGGTCGAGAACAATCTCTCCGAGCTGTGGGCGCTGCTGGACTGGACCACCCCCGGCCTTCTCGGCACCCTCCCGGCGTTCCGCGACCGCTATGCCCGACCGGTGGAGGGCGACGCGGACCTGGCCACGGCCGAGCGCCTGTCCGCCCTGATCAGGCCCTTTCTGCTGCGCCGCCGCAAGAGCGATCCGGGCATCGCGCCCGAGCTGCCGCCGAAGACCGAGACCGACAACACCGTCTCGCTCACCAAGGAGCAGGTCGCGCTCTACGAGGCGGTGGTCCGCGAGACCATGACCGCCATCGAGGCGGCGGACGGGATCGCCCGGCGCGGACTGATCGTCAAACTCCTGACCGGTCTCAAGCAGATCTGCAACCACCCGGCGCAGTACCTCAAGGAGAGCGCGGGCACCCGGCTGGACGGCCGTTCCGGAAAACTGGAACTGCTGGACGAGCTGCTGGACACCATCCTCGCCGAGGGCGCGTCGGTGCTGGTCTTCACCCAGTACGTGGCGATGGCCCGGCTGATCGAGCGTCATCTGGCGGAGCGCGGCGTCGGCAGCCTGTTTCTGCACGGCGGAACGCCGGTGAAGCGGCGCGAGGAGATGGTCGCGGCCTTCCAGGACGGCGGGACCCCGGTGTTCCTGCTGTCGCTGAAGGCCGCGGGCACCGGGCTCAATCTGACCCGGGCCGAGCATGTGATCCATTTCGACCGCTGGTGGAACCCGGCGGTGGAGGACCAGGCCACCGACCGTGCCTACCGGATCGGGCAGACCCGTCCGGTGCAGGTGCACAAGCTGATCACCGAGGGCACGGTGGAGGACCGCATCGCCGAGATGCTGCGGCGCAAGCGGGATCTCGCGGACGCGGTGCTGACCGGCGGTGAGGCCTCGTTCACCGAGCTGAGCAACGCGGAGCTGGCCGAGCTTGTGACCCTGCAGCGAGGTGCCTGATGGCCGCCGTCGGCAGGAGCACAGCCGCCAGGAGCACAGCCGGCCGGGCCGCCGCCGGAAAGGCGACTGCGGCGAACGGCCTGCGCCGGACCTTTCCGCCGCTGCCGCCGCGTTCCGGCCCCGGCAGCCGGGGCGCGTTCGCGGTGTCCTGGTGGGGCAACGCCTGGGTCGCGGCGCTGGAGGACGGGTACGGCACGGACGGTCGGCTCTCCCGCGGCCGGAGCTACGCCCGCGGCGGCTACGTCGGGGAGATCACCGTCTCACCGGGCCGGATCCAGGCCCGGGTCCAGGGCAGCCGCCGGACGCCGTACCAGACCGCCGTGACCGTGCCGCAGTTCAGCGCGGTGGAGTGGGACCGGCTGCTGGACCTGGCCGCCGACCAGGCGGGGCGGATCGCGGCGCTGCTGGACCGGGAGATGCCGCCGGAGCTGGCCGAGGACGCCGAGCGGGCCGGGGTGCCGCTGTTCCCGTCCCGGCAGCAGCTGGAACCCAGCTGCACCTGCCCCGACTGGGGGTACCCCTGCAAGCATGCCGCGGCGGTGTACTACCAGGTCGGACGGCTGCTGGACGAGGATCCCTTTGTGCTGCTGCTGGTCCGCGGCCGGGGCGAGCGGGAGTTGATGGAGGAGCTGCAGCGCCGCAACACCGCGCGCGCCGCCGCCGAGGGCCTTGGGACCGGCCGGGATCCGGACCAGGGCCCGGCCGCTGCCGCCCGGGGTGTCCCGGCCCGTGCGGTGTTCGCCGGACGGGCCGGACTTCCGCCGCTGCCGGCACCGCCCGAGCCGGTGGACCGGCCAGGTCCGGTGCCGGTGCTGCGCGGCGGCGCCGAGCCGGCTCCCGGCCTCGACCCCGGCGCGTTGGAGCAGTTGGCCGCCGACGCCTCCGTCCGCGCCGTGCGGCTGCTCGCGGACGCGCTCTCGGCGGACCATGCCGAGCGGCTGCCGCCGGCGCCGCTGACGGCCCGTCAGGACGCGATCCGATTGGCCGCGGTCCGGTCGTCCGATACCGAGCTGTTCCAGCGGGTCCTGCTGGCCCTCGGCACGACCCCGCCGGAGCTGGCCCGCGCCGTCCGGGCCTGGCGGCACGGCGGCGCGGCCGGGCTGGACGTACTCGACGCGGAGTGGACGCCGGATCCGGCGGTGATCGCCCGGGCGAAGGCGGCCATGGCCGCCGCCTGGGAGGGGCAGCGGCCGCCGCCGCTGCGCGCCGCCCGGAACCGGCTCACCGCGGTGGGACGGGACGCGCAGCTGCGGCTGGGCCGGGACGGGCGCTGGTACCCCTACCGCCGCGAGCAGGGAGTCTGGTGGCCGGCCGGCCCCGCCGACCAGGACCCGGCCGCCGCCCTGGCCGCGCTGCTGGAGGCTCCGCCTACTGGGCGTCAATCGCCGGGCAGTACCTAGCCCCCGTGGCCGGCCGCGAGCAGCTCCGTCAGGGCCGCGCGGGCCTGGGCGGCCAGCTGGTCGGCGGCGCAGGAGTCGGCCAGGTCGACGGCGCCGCGCAGCTGTTCGACAGCCTCCTTGGGACGGCCCGCCGCGCGCAGGGCCAGGCCGAGGTCGACGGCCGCGCGTGTGTGCTCGTAGGGGGCGCTGCAGCGTTCGAACTGGGCCAGTGAGCGGGCCAGCAGGTCGAGTCGGCGGTCGCCCTCGGCGAGCGCGGCGCAGGAGCGCAGCTCCATGCCGATGGCCGAGGCGGTGCCGAAGCGTTCGGCGCGGGCGAGGGCGTCCTCGGCGAGCGCTCGGGCCTGATCGAGGTGGCCGAGCGAGGCATGGGCCGAGGCCAGGGTCCGCTGCCAGCCGCACCAGCCGGGGTTGCCCATCTCCCGGCCGTCCAGCCGGGCGCCGGCCCCGGTCAGCTCGGTCACCGCGCCGTCCAGGTCGCCCAGGTCGAGCAGCAGTCCGCCGCGGACGGTCTGCGAGTCGGGGAAGACCACCGCCGCCGAGTAGGGGGCCTGGAAGTGGTAGCGCGCGGCCAGCTCGCGCGCCTCGTCCAACCCGCCCCGGGCCAGCAGGATCGCGATCAGCGTGCCGACCGCGTACCAGTGCACCGGGATGCCCTCGGCGACGCGGTTGGCGGTGGCCAGGCCCTCGCGGGCGCTGCGCTCGGCCTCGGCGAGGTTGCCGGTGCGGTAGCGGATGTAGGCCAGGATGGTGTGGCCGAAGGCGAGGTGGGCGCCGCGCCAGCCGGCGCCCTCGTACTCGGCGATGCCCTTGGCGAAGAACCGTTCGGCCTGCTCCGGCAGGTCGGCGAACATGTACACCAGCGAGGCCAGGGTCGGCACCTCGAAGGCCCACTCCTGGTCGGTCCAGCTGAGCCCGTCCTGCTGCTGGGCCAGGTCGGCGTAGTGCACGGCGGTGGCCACCGGTTCGCCGCGGACCACGGCGTCCCAGGCGCGCAGCCCGAACACATAGCGTTCGGCGATGCCGATCCGCTGCTCCTCGCGCTCCAGCAGCAGCGCCAGGTCGGCCAGCCGCTGCGAGCGGTCGCCGGAGCCCTGCTCGGCGGCGTCGAAGGCGCACCACATGAAGTTCCACACCAGCAGCCGCAGCCGTGCCTGCTCGGAGTCGGCCGCATCGGCCGCTCCCCCGGTGGTCGCGGCGGCTTCGAGCAGGTTGTTGCTGTGCGCCAGCGACTGCGCCAGCCGGACCGTGATGCCCTCGCGCAGCCGCTCCGACAGCACCGGCTGCTCCAGCGCCGCCCGCAGGTGGCCGACCGTCGAGGCCGGGTCGTAGAGCAGGGTCGAGCAGCCCAGCTCGAACAGCAGCTCGGCCCGCTGCGCCGGGGACGGGGGTTCCCTGAGCGCCCTGGCCAGGCAGCGCTGCGCCGTCTCGGGCGCGCCCGCCTGCATGAACAGGCGCGCGGCGGAGCGCAGTTGCTCGACCACCGAGCTGTCGCTCCGGGGCGGGATCTCCAGCCAGTGCCGGGCCGCCAGGGTCGGGCTGCCGCCGGCGGCGAGGACTGCCCAGCCGGCCTCGCCGTGCATCCCGGTGCGCAGTTCCTCGGGGATGCCCCGGTAGACCGAGGTGGCGACCAGCGGGTGGATGAACTCCAGGATCTGATACCCAGTCAGGATCCGTCCCTCGCGCAGCCGGTCGGCGGCGTCGGCGGCCTCGGACGGCGAGAGCGAGGCGACCGCGGCGGCCAGCTCCAGCGGGGTGTGGATGCCGAGCACCGAGACCGCCCAGGCCAGCCGTACCGACGAGTGGCCGAGCCGCTCCAGCCTGGCCACCAGGCCGCTGCCCTGGGTCGCGGCGGCGAGCCCGCGCAGCAGCGGGCAGGACGCCTCGACCGGGGTGATCTCCCGCTCCTGGGCCTTGGCCAGCAGCTCGACCGTCTCGAACGGGTTGCCGCCGGTGACCGCCCAGACCTCGCGGCAGAAGGCGTCGTCCACCGGGACGGCGGGGGCGCCGAACAGTTGGCGGATCAGCGCCGCGACCGCGTCCGGGGTGAGCGCGGTCAGCCCGAGCGACTTGGTGCCGTTGCTGTCCGCGATGGTGCGGAAGGCGGCGGGGATCTGCGGCAGCTCGTCGGGCCGGTAGGCGACGACCAGCAGCACCGGGAGCTCGTCGAGCCGGCCCGCGAAGGACGCCAGCCAGCTCAGTGACTCGGCGTCGGCCCAGTGCGCGTCGTCCACGACCAGGACCAGCGGGCCGCGCTGGAAGGCGAGGTTGGTGACGATCCAGTCGAGGCCGTCGCGGACGCCCTGCGGGTCCGGGGCGGCCCCGTCGGTGGCCCCGGTGGTCAGGCCGAGCGCCGGGCCGACGATGTCGTTCCAGCCGCCGAGCAGCTCGCGTTGCTGCTCCTCGTCGACCTGGGCCAGCAGCGGCCGCAGCAGCGTCCGGACCAGGTGGAAGGCGGACAGTTGCTCCTGCTCGCCACCGCGGGCGGCGAGGGCCAGCAGGCCGCGGTCGGTGGCGGCCCGGCGGACGGCGGCCAGCAGGCTGGTCTTGCCGAGACCGGCCGCGCCGGTGTAGACCAGCAGCCGCTCACCGGGCTCGGCCGGGAAGCCGCCCGCGGCGAGGCTGTCCAGGGCCCTTCGCGCGGCGCCGAGTTCGGCCTCGCGTTCCAGCAACCCGGCCCCACCTGCGCGCCTCTGCTCTGCCACGTCTGTGAGCGTAGCGCGGAGCCGCGGCGCGGGCGGGGTGGTTGCGCAGCTTCGCTCAGCGGTCCTGGAGCTCCAGCGGCTCCGGCTCGGCCTGCCCCGGCTCCGGCTGCTCCGACGGCTCGGCCTGCTCGGCCCGGCGGGAGGCGATCAGGCTGGTCACCGTGGTGATCGCGAGGACGACCACGATGAAGCCGAGCGAGAAGGGGATGCCGATCTCCGGCGCCCAGTGCGCGCCGGCCTCGTGCAGGGCGTGCAGCAGCAGTTTCACGCCGATGAAGCCGAGGATCACCGAGAGCCCGTAGGAGAGGTGGACCAGCTTCTTCAGCAGTCCGCCGATCAGGAAGTACAGCTGGCGCAGGCCCATCAGCGCGAAGGCGTTGGCGGTGAAGACGATGTACGGGTCCTGGGTCAGGCCGAAGATCGCCGGGATGGAGTCCATCGCGAAGAGCACGTCGGTGGTGCCGATCGCCAGCATCACCACCAGCATCGGGGTGATCAGCCGCTTGCCGTTCTCCACCACGAGGAGCTTGGTGCCGCGGTAGCCGTCGGTCGCGGGGAACCGCTTCTCGACCGACTTGAGCAGCCGGTTCTCCTCGAACTCCTCCTCCTCGTCGTCCGACCTGGCCTCCTTGATCAGCTTCCAGGCGGTCCAGATCAGGAAGGCGCCGAAGAGGAAGAAGACCCAGGAGAAGCTGGCGATGATCGCGGCGCCGGCGGCGATGAAGACCGCGCGCAGCACCAGGGCGATCAGCACGCCCACCATCAGCACCCGCTGCTGGTAGATGCTGGGCACCGCGAACTTCGCCATGATCAGCACGAAGACGAAGAGGTTGTCCACGCTGAGCGACTTCTCGGTGATGTACCCGGCGAAGAACTGCCCGGCCGGGGCGGACCCCGAGTGCCACCAGAGGAAGCCGCCGAAGGCGACGGCGAGCAGGACCCAGACCACGGTCCAGGCCCCCGCCTCCCTGAGCGAGACGTCGTGCGGCTTTCTTCCTCCGATGAAGAAGTCGGCGGCGATGAGTGCGATCAGCACCCCGATGGTGCTGACCCACATGGCTACGGATACGTCCATGAGCTACCTCCGGCGGTCGACAGGCCTGCCGGAGGTCTCCTCCGCCCGCGGGGCGCCGGGGGGCGGCGCGCGGGCCGACATCCCCGGGCAGTGACCAGATTCACTGCCGTGCTGACGGAGATGCCGTTCTAGGGAGTACTCCCCTCCGAATCCCAGTATCCAAAAGGGACGGTAAAATGGAGGTAAAGTACCGATCGGGAGGACTGGTCAGAGGTAGGGCGCGATGGCCGGGAGCATGTCCTGGAAGGTGCGCCCGCGGGCCGGGGCGCCGATGGCCGACATCTGCCAGCCGCCGGCGGCGTCCCGCTGGACCTTGGCCATCACCTGGCCGGTGTGCGCGCCGCCGCCGCTGAGGCTGTACCGGGCCAGCTCCTGGCCGTTGGACTCGTCCACCAGCCGGCAGTGGGCGTTCTCGACCTCCTGGAAGGTCTGCCCGGTGTAGGAGTTCACGGTGAAGACGATCTGCTTGACGTTCTCCGGCACCCGGGAGAGGTCCACCAGGATCGACTCGTCGTCCTCCCCGCCGGCGCCGCCGGTGAGGTTGTCACCGGTGTGCCGCACCGAGCCGTCATTGCTGACCAGGTGCTGGAAGAAGACGACGTCGACCAGCTGCTGGTCGTCGAACATCACCGCCGAGGCGTCCAGGTCGATCGACCGGGCCCGGCGGCCGAACAGGCCCTTGCGGGGAGCGGCCTGCCAGCCGAGGCCCATCCGCACGACCGTCAGCTCACCGCCGCCGGACTTCTTCAGGCTGACGCTCTGACCCTTGTTCAGACTCACCGACATGGTGGGCACCCTCCCCGTTCCTGACGTTCAATTCTCGTTCGGTCGTCCCGCAGCAAACCTTACGCATTCCCTCACTGCAGCGGGCGACACCGTCACGCCATTCCCGCCTCGCGCATCTGCCGCAGCTCCTTCTTCAGTTCATTGACCTCGTCGCGCAACCGCGCGGCCACCTCGAACTGCAATTCGGTCGCGGCCAGGTGCATACGCTCCGTCAGTTCCGCGATCAGGCCGGCCAGCTCGGCGGCCGGCAGGCCCTTGGCGTCGGCGGCGCCCCGCTTGCCCACCGCGCCCAGCGCCGGGACCGGGGCCTTGGACCCGCGGCCGCCCTTACCCAGCGGACTGCCCTTGGCGCCGGGCTGGCGGTAGCCGGTGCTCAGCAGCTCGCCGGTGTCGAGGTCCTCGCGGGCGATCGAGTCGAGGATGTCGCCGATCTTCTTGCGCAGCGGCTGCGGGTCGATGCCGTGCTCGGTGTTGTACGCCACCTGGATCGCGCGGCGGCGGTTGGTCTCGTCGATGGCCTTCTCCATCGCCGGGGTGATCCGGTCCGCGTACATGTGGACCTGCCCGGAGACGTTGCGGGCGGCGCGGCCGATGGTCTGGATCAGCGAGGTGCCGGAGCGCAGGAAGCCCTCCTTGTCGGCGTCCAGGATGGCGACCAGGGAGACCTCGGGCAGGTCCAGGCCCTCGCGCAGCAGGTTGATGCCGACCAGCACGTCGTACTCGCCGGCCCGCAGCTCGCGCAGCAGCTCGACCCGGCGCAGCGTGTCGATGTCGCTGTGCAGGTACCTGACCCGGATGTCCAGGTCGAGCATGTAGTCGGTGAGGTCCTCGGACATCTTCTTGGTCAGGGTGGTGACCAGGACCCGCTCGTCCTTCTCGGTGCGCAGCCGGATCTCGTGGATCAGGTCGTCGATCTGGCCCTCGGTCGGCTTGATCACGACCTCCGGGTCGATCAGGCCGGTCGGCCGGATGATCTGGTCGACCTGGCCGTTGCCCCGGGACAGCTCGAACTTGCCCGGAGTGGCCGAGAGGTAGACCGTCTGGCCGACCCGCTCCAGGAACTCCTCCCACTTCAGTGGGCGGTTGTCCATCGCCGAGGGCAGCCGGAAGCCGTTGTCGACCAGGGCGCGCTTGCGGGAGGCGTCCCCCTCGTACATCGCACCGATCTGCGGGACGGTGACATGGGACTCGTCGATCACCATCAGGAAGTCTTCGGGGAAGTAGTCCATGAGGGTGTTGGGCGCGCTGCCGGAGTCGCGGCCGTCGATGTGCCGGGAGTAGTTCTCGATGCCGGCGCAGCTGCCGATCTGCCGCATCATCTCGATGTCGTAGGTGGTGCGCATCCGCAGCCGCTGGGCCTCCAGCAGCTTGCCCTGCTTGTCCATGGTGGCGAGGGTCTGCTCCAGCTCCTCCTCGATCCCGTTGATGGCGCGTTCCATCCGCTCCGGGCCGGCGATGTAGTGCGAGGCCGGGAAGACGTAGAGCTCCTGGTCCTCGGTGATCACCTCGCCGGTGAGCGGGTGCAGCGTGGTGAGCGCCTCGATCTCGTCGCCGAACATCTCGATCCGGACCGCGAGCTCCTCGTAGACCGGGAAGATCTCGATGGTGTCGCCGCGGACCCGGAAGGTGCCGCGGGTGAAGGCGACGTCGTTGCGGGTGTACTGGATGTCGACGAAGCGACGCAGCAGGGCGTCCCGGTCGACCTCCTCGCCGACCTTGAGCCGGACCATCCGGTCGACGTACTCCTGCGGGGTGCCGAGGCCGTAGATGCAGGACACCGAGGCGACGACGATGACGTCGCGCCTGGTCAGCAGGGAGTTGGTGGCGGAGTGGCGGAGCCGTTCCACTTCCTCGTTGACCGAGGAGTCCTTCTCGATGTAGGTGTCCGTCTGGGCGATGTACGCCTCGGGCTGGTAGTAGTCGTAGTACGAGACGAAGTACTCGACGGCGTTGTTGGGGAACAGCTCGCGGAACTCATTGGCGAGCTGCGCGGCCAGGGTCTTGTTCGGCGCCATCACCAGGGTGGGCCGCTGGAGTTTCTCGATCATCCACGCGGTGGTGGCGGACTTGCCGGTACCGGTCGCGCCGAGCAGGACGATGTCCTTCTCGCCTGCGCGGATACGCTTTTCCAGGTCGGCGATGGCGGTGGGCTGGTCGCCGCTGGGCTGGTAGGGACTGACGACCTCGAAGGGCGCCACGGATCGCTCAAGATCGGTGATGGGTCTCACGCAACCAACCGTACGACCTGGCACTGACAATCCCGGGCCGTTCCCGTCTCCGGGCCGCTGCCGGGCTTCGGCGGGGGCGCCGCCGGGCCTTGGCGGGCCTGGGGTCAGACCACCTTCGCGCTGTCGCGGGCCAGCGCGACCAGCCGGGACACCGCCCGCAGGTACTTCTTGCGGTAGCCGCCGTTCAGCATCTCCTCGCCGAATATCTGGTCGAACGGCAGTCCGGAGGCCACCACCGGCAGCTCCCGGTCGTACATCCGGTCCGCCAGCACCACCAGGCGCAGCGCGGTGCCCTGGTCCTGGACCGGGACCACCCCGGTCAGGCAGACCGCGCCGACCCCGTCCAGCAGCGCCCCGTACCGGCTGGGGTGGACCTCGGCGAGGTGCGCCAGCAGCTCCTCGAAGCCGTCCAGCGAGGCGCCGCCGCCGAGCCGCGCGGCCGCGGCCCCGACCTGGGCGTCCGAGTAGGGCGCCGGGGCCTCCGGCAGGCCGCGGTGGCGGTAGTCCTGGCCGTCGATCCGGACGCTGCGGAAGCGCGCGGACAGGCCCTGGATCTCGCGCAGGAAGTCGGCGGCGGCGAAGCGCCCCTCGCCGAGCTTGCCGGGCAGGGTGTTGGAGGTCGCGGCGAGCCTCACCCCGGCCTCGGCGAGGCGGGTGAGCAGGGTGGAGACCAGGACCGTGTCGCCCGGGTCGTCCAGTTCGAACTCGTCGATGCAGAGCAGTTGGTGCCCGGACAGCGCCGCGACCGCCTGCTGGAAGCCGAGCGCGCCGACCAGGTTGGTCAGCTCGACGAAGGTGCCGAACGCCTTGGGGCCGGGTGCGGCGTGCCAGAGCGAGGCCAGCAGGTGGGTCTTGCCGACGCCGTAGCCGCCGTCCAGGTAGACCCCCGCGGGGCCGGCCGGGGCCGGGGCGGGGCGTCCGAACCAGCGCTTCTTCGGCTCCGGCGCGCCCAGGGTCGCCGCGAACCCCTCCAGCACCCGGACCGCCTCGGCCTGGCTGGGCTGGGCCGGGTCCGGGTCGTAGGTGCTGAAGCGCGCGCCCTGGAACCGCGGCGGGGGCACCATCTCGGCGACCATCCGGTCGGCGGGCACCACCGGGCGGCGCGAGGTCAGCGCGACGGGCCGGCCGTCCGGCTGGGCGACGGGCTGGGTCTCGGAGACCGGTTGGGTCTCGGAGCGGACGGTGGGCAGGTCAGCGGCAGCAGGCACAGCTCCCAAGCGTACGGTCCGGCGCGGCGTGGAAGACTCCCGACTATGCGTCGACTGCTGCCCACGACACCCGATGTGACAGACCTCACCACGCTGGAGGGCCTGGCCGAGGCCTACGCCTACCCCGAGAGCGTCGACCAGGGGCGGCCCTGGCTGCGCGCCAACATGGTCGCCAGCCTGGACGGCGCCTCCCGTCTCGACGGACTGTCCGACGGGCTGTCCTCCGAGGCCGACAAGCGGATCTTCGGGGTGCTGCGCGCCCTCGCCGACGTGGTGCTGGTCGGCGCGCAGACCGTACGCGCCGAGGGCTACCGCCCGGCGAAGGCGAGGCCCGGGTTCGCGGCGGCGCGGGCCACGAAAGGCCAGGCCCCGGCGCCGGCCATCGCGGTGGTGACCGGCAGTCTGGACCTGGACCTCGGCTCCCCGCTGTTCACCGAGCCGCTGCTGCCGACGCTGGTGATCACCTGCGCGAGCGCCCCGGCCGACGCGCTGAAGGCGACCCGGCAGGTCGCCGACGTGGTGGTCGCCGGGGACGAGCGGGTGGATCCGGCGGCGATGGTCGCGGCGCTCACCGAGCGCGGCTGGACCAGGCTGCTGACCGAGGGCGGACCGCGGCTGCTGGGCCAGTTGGCGGCGGCGGGGGCCCTGGACGAGCTCTGCCTCGCGCTGGCGCCGCTGCTCGCCTTCGGCGACACCCCTAGGATCACCAACGGCCCCGCCGCACTGGCGGAGCGGATGGACCTCATCTCGCTGCTGGAGGAGAAAGGTTTCCTCTTCGCTCGCTACGCCCGTAGCGTGAACCCCGCCGGCTAACGGAAGCAGATCATCCGGGTAGCAGGTGTATTCCCTCGTCAGCGGGCAGGATGGACAACCAGTGTGCCGGGGGAACCGGAACGAGAAGGGACGCGCGTGTTCACGACCGTACTGTTGATCGAGAAGGCTCTCTCGGATGCCGACATCGAGCTCATCACCACGCTCCACGGCGATGAGCAGGTCGCCTTCCATGTCTTGATGCAGCCTCGGGGCAAGCAGGACGAGTTCCTGCGCGCGGTCGACGACGTGGCCTTCGGCTACCTGGACCGGGCCGCGCACGAGCGCGACGAACCGCAGGGCGAGGACGCGGTGAGCTCGGCCGCAGCGGGCCTCGACCACACCCCTGCAGGCGCTCCGGGCCGCCGGCGCGACCGCCGCCGGCCGGGTCGTCGACGAGAACCCGCTGGAGGACCTCAAGGCGCTGGTGGAGAACGTCGAGGCGGACGAGGTCATCGTGCTCGCCGCGCCGCACTGGATCGAAGGGCTGTTCCATCGCGACTGGGCCTCGCAGGCCAGGCACAAGGTCGGCGTGCCCGTGCTGCAGCTCTTCGCCCAGCAGGACTGAGCCGGGCGGCCGGTACTGGCAGAATCGTGGCAGACCGCCCCCCGCCCGCAACGCCCTGACCACCGGAGAGCACCAGTGACGTCCCCCACCCGAAGAGCGCGGCCCCGAGCGACCCGGCGAGCGCACCGGCGGGCAGCGCCGAACACGAATACCTTCGGGGTCTGGCCGCACCGCACTTCATCGGGATCGGCGGCGCGGGCATGTCCGGCCTCGCCAAGATCCTCGCGGTGCGCGGGGCCAAGGTCTCCGGCAGCGACGCCAAGGAGTCCACGGTGGTGCTCGCGCTCAAGCAGCTCGGCGCCGAGGTCTTCGTCGGCCACGCCGCCGAGCACGTCCCGGCCGGGGCGAGCTGCATCGTGGTCTCCAGCGCCATCCGCGCCGACAACCCGGAGCTGGTCGCGGCGCAGCAGCGGGGCCTGCCGGTGATCCACCGCGCCGACGCGCTGGCGGCGCTGATGAGCGGCCACCGCGGCCTGGCCGTCGCCGGGACCCATGGCAAGACCACCACCACCAGCATGCTCGCGGTCAGCCTCACCGCGCTGGGCCTGGACCCGTCCTTCGCCATCGGCGGCGACCTCAACGAGCCTGGCAGCAACGCCCATCACGGCAGCGGCGAGATCTTCGTGGCCGAGGCGGACGAGAGCGACCGCAGCTTCCAGAAGTACTCCCCCGAGGTCGCGATCGTCCTCAACGTGGAGCTGGACCACCACGCCAACTACGGCTCGCTGGAAGAGATCTACGAGTCCTTCGAGGCGTTCGTGGCCCGGATCGTGCCCGGCGGCACGCTGGTCCTGGACGTGGACCACGCGGGGGCCGCGGAGCTCGCCAGGCGGGTCGGTGGGCGGGACGGCCTGCGGTTCGTCAGGGTCGGCGAGTCCGAGGCCGCCGACCTGCGGATCCTCTCCATCGCCGCACGCGGGATGACCAGCGAGGTCCGGGTCCTGCACGAGGGCGCGGAGCTGGCCTTCACGGTCTCCGTGCCGGGACGCCACTACGCCCACAACGCCGTCGCCGCGCTCGCCGCGGGCATCGCCCTGGGCGTGCCCGCCGCCGAGCTGGCGTCCGCGCTCAGCAGCTACCAGGGCGTCCGGCGCCGGCTCCAGCTCAAGGGCGAGGCCCGCGGCGTCCAGGTGATCGACTCCTATGCGCACCACCCCACCGAGATCGCCGCCGACCTGGAGGCGATCAACGCGGCGTCGGGCGACGGCCGGGTGCTGGTGGTGTTCCAGCCGCACCTGTTCAGCCGCACCCAGCAGCTCGGCGCGGAGATGGGCGAGGCGCTGTCGCACGCGGACGCGGTCATCGTCCTGGACATCTACCCGGCCCGCGAGGATCCGGTGCCCGGGATCACCAGCGCCCTGGTCATCGACGCCGCCCGGGCCCACGGGGCGGACGCCACCCCGGCGCACTCACTGGCGGACGTCCCGGACCTGGTCGCGGGAATCGCCAAGGAGGGTGACCTTGTTCTCACCATGGGCGCCGGAGACGTCACCTTCCTCGGCCCCGAGATCCTTGCCCGTCTCGCCCTCGCCTGAAAGGCAGGCCACGCCATGTCGTCCTACGAGATCGAGAAGACCGACGCCGAGTGGCGCGCACAGCTCACCCCGGAGGAGTACGCCGTCCTGCGCAAGGCCGGCACCGAGCGCGCCGGCGTCGGTGAGTACACCGACACCAAGACCGAGGGCGTGTACTCCTGTCGCGCCTGCGGCAACGAGCTGTTCAGCTCCGAGACCAAGTTCGACAGCCACTGCGGCTGGCCGTCCTACTTCTCGCCGCTGGCCGAGGACCGGGTGCAGTACATCGAGGACAGCACGATGGGCATGCGCCGGGTGGAGGTCCGCTGCGCCAAGTGCGGCTCCCACCTCGGCCACGTCTTCGAGGGCGAGGGCTACGGCACCCCGACCGACCAGCGCTACTGCATCAACAGCATCTCGCTGAAGCTCCGCCCGGCGGAGAGCTAGACGGAGGGCTGGACAGCGACGGGCCTTCGGCGGCAGGAGCCGCCGAAGGCCCGCTGCGACTTCGTCGCACGATTCTTCAGGAAACCACGGGAATGGTGTCGGCGAAATAGGTGAGACCACCCTTGATCACCTGCACGCTGAGCTGGTACGAAGTCCCCTCGGGAAGATTTCCGGTCGCCCACGGGCTGTAATACGGAGAACTGTGCCCGCTGGTCGTGGCAAAGCGCTCGCCGACATTGAGCGTGGCTTCTATGCCGTATCCGTCGGCCAGCGCGTCGTACGCGCGAATGGCATCCCCGGGATATCCGTCCAGCGGGTTCTTGCTGAAGGTGACCTCGCCGGCCACGGTGGTTTCGTTGACATTGGTATAGACGATGATGTCGTAGAAGTTGCCGGAGACCAGCTCGGACGCCGCCCGGTAGTCGGCGGGATTGTAGGTCGTGGCACTCGCCGACGACACATTCGTCACCATGATGCCCGCGGTGGCCAGGACTGTGGATGCCATGAGTACAACCGTCTTCTTACCGATCGTCATCTCTGCAAGCCTCTCTTCGCCGCTGATCCTTGGGTGGAATGTATCCCAGGCGACGGGCCTCCACCAGGGATTCGGATCATCCTTCATAATCCTGTGCGATTCACGTGTGCCCATTCAGACATACAGCCACGCAAAGCCGAATCAAAAGGAGGATCGGCGCAAATTCAAATCGATCCGCTTCGAAAACGCGACGGTACGCGGGGGAAGCCGGGCGGAGTGCGGACTGACGGAGGGCCAGGACGGTGTCGCGGAAGCCCGGCGCGGGTGCCGCCGAGGTGGAGCGTCCCGGCCCTGCGCCAGTCGCGGGATTCTGCGAGCTGGCGTTCGAGGTCGATGCGAGTCCGATGTGGACCGCGGTGAGTTGGTGCATGGCTCAGGAGGTGCCGTCCAGCCCTTGCCAGGCTGGGATGACGACGATGAGCATTGGCATGTACCGTACCCGCAGCTATCAACCCGCGTAACGCGACGTCAGAATTCACAGCACCTGTGCCTCCGGCCGCCGCGCCGGCACGCGGGGGATGCGGATGCCGAGTTCGTCGCGCAGGGCCGTGCGGGCGGCGAGGTAGCCGGGCATGCCGTGGACGCCCGGGCCCGGCGGGGTGGCGGCGGAGCAGAGGTAGGTGCCGCGGAGCGGGGTGCGGTAGGGGTTCCAGCGGGGGGCCGGACGGAGTGCGGACTGACGCAGGGTCATCGCGCCCGCGCCGATGTCGCCGCCGGTGTAGTTGGGGTTGTACAGCTCCAACTGCGGGGCGGTGAGCGAGCGCCGGGCCAGGACGGTGTCGCGGAAGCCGGGGGCGTGCTCCTCGATCCTGGCGGTGATCGCCTCGGCGGCGTCCTCCGGACTGCCGTGCGGGACATGGGCGTAGGCCCACAGCGGGTACGCCCCTGGGCGCCCGCGGCCCGGGTCGGCGGCGACCGGGTCCATCACCAGGACGAAGGGGCGGTCGGACCGGACGCCCCTGGCGTTGCGGGTCTCCTGGGCGAAGATCTCGGCGCGGGTGCCGCCGAGGTGGAGCGTCCCGGCGCGGTGCAGCTCGGGGTGGGTCCAGGGGACCCGTTCGGAGAGCAGGAAGTCGGTCTTGGCGGCGCCGGGGCCGTAGCGCAGCGCGGCCAGGGCGCGGGCGTAGCGCGGGGGCAGGTCGGGTCCGGCGATCCGGAGGAACTCGCGCGGGCCGAGGTCGGCCAGGACGATCCGGGCGGGACGGACCTCGGCCAGGCGCTGGATCCGGACGCCGGTGTGGATCGTGCCGCCATGGGCCAGCAGGTCCTCGGCCAGGGCGCGGGCGATGCTCGCGCTGCCGCCCTCGGGCACCGGCCAGCCGCTGCTGTGGGCGAGGTGGCCGAGCAGCAGGGCGACGGCCGCGCCGGGCAGGCTCGGCAGCCGGCCGAAGACATGGGCGGCGACCCCGGCGAGCAGGGCCGGGGCCTGCTCGCCGCGGAACTGGAGCCGAGCCAGCGGAGTGCCGTGCCGCAGCACCCTGGGGGCGAGCAGCAGCGGGACGGCCGGGCCACGCGGCGGGTGGCGCAGATCGGAGAGCAGCAGCTCGACCAGCTCGCGGCTGTGCTCCAGCAGCGGCGACATCAGCCGGGTCCAGGCAGGGCCGTCCGGGCCGAGGCCGGCCGCGGTGGCCGCCAGGTCGCGCCAGGCGAGCGCCGCGCTGCCGCCCGCGAGCGGGTGGGCGTAGGAGAGTTCCGGGGTGAGCAGTCTGACGCCGTGTGAGGCCAGGTCGAAGGCGCGCATGAAGGGCGAGGCGGCGGCCATCGGATGACCGGCCGCGCAGATGTCGTGGACCACGTCCGGCTCGAACAGCGGTACCGAGCGCAGTCCGCCGCCGTAGCTGTCGGCCGCCTCGTACACGGTGACCCGGAGCCCGGCGCGGGCCAGGGTGACGGCTGCGGCCAGGCCGTTGGGGCCCGAACCGATGACGGCGGCTTCACTGTCGGCCCAAGCGCCGGCGCCGGCCGGGGCGGTGGCGCTGCTGCGCGGGGAACGGTGCACCGGGCCAGCAAAACACAGGTGCTTCTGCGGTGCCCGGAGCGACCCCGGGGGCGAATAGGACCCTTGGGGGCAAGTCGCACGGCGGACCCCGGCGAAGCTCAAATCTAGCTCTGAGAATCGCGGCCGCCTCTTCCCCGGTGTGGGAAGGCGAGCCATGCTCAGGGTCATGGAGCCGGGTGCGGGGGACCCGGCTCCTCTCGCTTTCTGGAGGTGCGTGATGAGCCTCGATCTGGAATTCGCCGAGTTCGCCGTGTCCGGCGCGGCGGTGGGACTGGCCGCGCTGAACCAGGTGTGGTGCGCCGCCAGAACGCGGCCCTGGCCGCAGGCCGCAGCGGCCCGGTACGCCGAGGCGCTGCGGCGCCGGCGGGGTGCGAACCGGCTGATGGCGTCGGCGCTGCTGCTGAATCTGCTGCTCGGCGGGATGGCGACGATCGACTGGGCCGACGACAGCATCCAGGGGACGCAGACCGGCCCGTACCCGCCGCTGCTGTGGCCGCTGGCGCTGTTCGGGGTCGGCGCGGTGGTGTCGCTCGCGGTGAACGCGAGCCATGCGGCGGCCCCGGCGGACGCGGAGCAGGACCCGGAGCAGGACGCGGGTGCCGCTGCTCCGGTACCGCATCAGCGTCGCCGGAGCAGCGACAGCCACGGGCAGCAGCACGCCGTCTGAGGCCCGAGCAGGGTCAGGCCAGGCCGGCCAGCAGGTCGGCGATCGGCTTGCGGCGCCCGGTGAAGAAGGGCACCTCCTCGCGGACGTGCAGCCGGGTCTCGGAGGCGCGCAGGTCGCGCATCAGGTCCACGATCCGGTAGAGCTCGTCGCCCTCGAACGCCAGCAGCCACTCGTAGTCGCCCAGCGCGAACGAGGCGACCGTGTTGGCCCGCACATCCGGGTAGCCGCGGGCCAGCATCCCGTGCTCCATCAGCAGGCGGCGGCGCTCGGCGTCCTCCAGCAGGTACCACTCGTAGGAGCGGACGAAGGGGTAGACGCAGATGTAGTCGCGCGGGGTCTCGTCGGCGAGGAACGCCGGGATGTGCGACTTGTTGAACTCGGCCGGGCGGTGCAGCGCCATGTTCGACCAGACCGGCTCCAGGGCGCGGCCGAGCCGGGTGCGGCGGAAGCGGTTGTACGCCTCCTGCAGGTCGTCGCTGTTCTCGGCGTGCCACCAGATCATCAGATCGGCGTCGGCGCGCAGCCCGGAGACGTCATAGGTGCCGCGGACGGTGACGTCCTTCTCGGCGAGCTGCGCGAACAGCTCCTCGACCTCGGCGGCGTGGACGCCGCGGTCGTCCGGAAGCACGTCCTTGAGCCGGAACACCGACCAGAGGGTGTACCGGATGACCTTGTTGAGGTCGCGTGCCTTCTTCACAGATGTGGTCTCGGTGCTCTCAGTGCTCTCGGTCATGCCGACATTCTCCCCTCCGCGGTGAGTGCTCCCTGCACCAGGTCCGCCGCCCTCCAGCCGCTCGCGACGCAGGCCGGGATCCCGACGCCCTGGTAGGCCGCCCCGCACAGGGCCAGGCCCGGCAGCTCGGCGGTCAGCTTCTCGATCCGGGCCACCCGGTCCAGGTGGCCCACCGGGTACTGCGGCAGCCCGGCGCGCCAGCGGGTGACCGTGCTCGCGTAGGGGACGGCGCCGAGGCCGGCCGCCGCGCGCAGGTCGCGGAGCGAGCGGGCGACCAGCTCGGCGTCGTCCAGGTCGAGGTCCTGCTCCTCGTGGTGCCGGCCGACCGAGGTGCGCAGCACGAAGCTGTCCGGGGCGGCTGCGGCGAGCCAGCCCCACTTGTTGCTGGAGAAGGTGGAGGCCTTGATGGCGCGGCCGTCCACCGGCGGCACCAGGAAGCCGCTGCCGTGCAGTTGCCCCAGCTCGGAGCGCCGGAAGGCGAGGGTGACCAGGGCCATCCCGGCGTACTCCACGGCGGCGAGCTCGGCGGCGGCGGCCGGGGCCTCGGCGGCGAGCAGCCGGGCGGCGACCGGGGCGGGCACGGCGAGCACCACCGCGTCGGCGGTCAGCTCGACCGAGTCGGCCGACCCGGCGGAGTCGATCCGGACGCTCCAGCCGCCGGGGGTCCGGCGCAGCGCGCGTACCTCGGTGCCGAGCCGCAGGTCGGCCCCGGCGGCGCGGCAGGCGTCGGCGACGGCGAGCGGCAGTCGTCCGATGCCGCCGTCGATGCCCTGGAACACGGGGGCCGGGTTGGCCGGGGCCGCGGCCTGGAGCGCGCGCACCCCTCGATCAGCGAGCCGCCGCGGCGGGCCAGCGGCAGCAGCTGCGGGACGGCGGCGCGCAGCGAGAGCTGGTCCGCGTGCCCGGCGTAGACCCCGCCGAGCAGCGGCTCGACCAGCCGTTCGACCACCTCGCGGCCGAGCCGCCGGCCGATGTAGGCGCCGACCGCCACGTCGTCACCCATGCCGTCTGAAGAAGAAGGGGTGGTGAGGTCCTCGGCGATCCTGGCCAGGCCCTCGGCCGAGACTACGCCGGAGGCGGCGAGGGCGTCCAGGTCGCCGGGGACGCCCATCAGGTGCCCGGTCGGCATCGGGCGCAGTTCGCCCCTGGTCCAGATCGAGGCCCTGGCGGTGGCCGGCGGCTGCAGGGCCTGGTCCAGGCCGACCGCGCGGGCCAGCGCCACCGCCTCCGGGCGGCGGGCGAGCATGGACTCCGCGCCCAGGTCGACCGGAATGCCTTCAAGCTCGCCGCTGCGGAGTTTGCCGCCGAAGCGGTCCCCGGCCTCCAGCAGGGTGACCGTCGCGCGGGGGGTGCTGCCGTCCGCGCCGCTGAGCCGGGCGGCGGCGGCGAGGCCGGCGATCCCGCCGCCGATGACGATCACCTGGGCGCGCGCGGGGGTGTCATGAGCGCTGCTGTGCATGCCTTTCACTCTCCCACAGCGCCGTTCCGACTCCTGATCGAGACCCTGATGTGACGCTGCGTCCGGAACCCGCTTCCGGGCCGGGGAGTCCAACCGGCAGAACGGCTCGCGAGGGGTGGGTCGCACGGTGGGAGGGGTCACGATGGGCGGTCCGACAGGTAGAGCGGGCGTACGGAAGCGGACGGGCGCGGCGGTGGCGGCCGTGGTGCTGGCGGGCGGGTTGGCCCTGGGCGGCTGCGGCGCCGCGGGCGAGAAGAGCGCCGGCTCCAGTGCCGCGCGCGGGCCGGCCGCCCCGCAGGCGGCCGACGGGGCGGCCAAGGGCGTCGCCGGTGCGGGTCAGGGGGCGGCGAGTGCCGACAGCGGGAGCAACCCCGGGAACAGTTCCGACGCCTCGGGCAAGGGCGGCAGCAAGGTGGTGCCGACCGCACCGGCCGGCCGGTCGATCATCTACACCGGCGAGATCCAGCTGCGGACCAGGGGCGCGAGCGGCGCGGACGGTGTGGACGCCGCCGTCGCCAGGGCCGAGCAGCTGGTGAGCTCGGCCGGTGGATTCATCGACTCCGAGGTGACCGGTAGCGACGGCGAGCTGCCGCAGCCGTACGCCGACCAGGGCACCGTCGCGGGCGGCACCGCGGACACCGGATCCGACTCCGTCCAGTCCCAGGCCCAGCCGCTGCCGCAACCGGCGGACGCCGAGGGCGAATCGGCGCAGCTGGTGCTGCGGATCCCGGTCGGCTCCTACGACGCGGTCTACCAGCAGCTGCTGAAGCTCGGCACGGTGCTGGCGCACCAGCGCCAGGCGCAGGACGTCACCCAGCAGGTGGTCGACATCACCAGCCGGGTGAAGACCCAGCAGGCCAGCGTCGCCCGGGTGCGGGACCTGATGAACCGGGCCAACAGCATCGCCGACGTGACCGCGCTCGAAGCGGATCTGACCCAGCGTGAGGCCGACCTCGAGTCGCTGGAGTCGCAGCTCTCCTCGCTGCAGTCGCAGACCTCGATGTCCACGGTCACGGTGCAGCTGTACTCGAAGGCGAGCCCGGCGCCGGTGGTCAAGGCCAAGCACGGCGGTGTGTCGGTGTTCGGCGCACTGAAGGGCGGCTGGCACGCCCTCTACGCGACGGTACGGGCGGTGCTGATCGCCCTGGCGGCGGCGCTGCCGTTCCTGCTGCCGCTGGCCGCCCTGGCCTGGCTGGCACGGCTGCTGCTCCGGCGGCGGACCGTGCCCACGAGCCGGCCCGCGCACGAGGAGCCGGACCTGGACGACTGACAGCGACGACACAAAGCTGACGACAGAGAAGAGGCGCCGCCGCCCGGACCAGCCGGGCGGCGGCGCCTCCACACGCGGGCGTCGGGTCAGACCGCGTGCGTCGGGTCAGACCGCGCTGCGCTCGTGCACATACGCGACCAGCTTGCTCAGCGCGTCCGGGTCGGTGCTCGGCAGCACCCCGTGGCCCAGGTTGAAGATGTGGCCGCGCCCGCTCGCCTTCGCCGCTTCCAGCACCTCGTCGGCCTTGACCCGGACCGCCGCCTCCGGGGCGAACAGCAGGGTCGGGTCCAGGTTGCCCTGCAGCGCCTTGCCGGGGGCGACCCGGCGGGCGGCCTCGTCCAGCGGGACCCGCCAGTCGACGCCGACCACGTCCGCGCCCGCGTCGCCCATCAGGCCGAGCAGTTCGCCGGTGCCGACGCCGAAGTGGATCCGGGGCACGCCGTAGCCGGCGACCGCGTCGAAGACCTTGGCGCTGGACGGCATCACATAGCGGCGGTAGTCGTTGGGGGCCAGCGCGCCGACCCAGGAGTCGAACAGCTGCACCGCCGAGACCCCGGCCTCGATCTGCACCTTGAGGAACCCGGCGGTGATGTCGGAGAGCAGGTCCAGCAGCTCCTGCCACAGCTCGGGGTCGCCGTACATCAGCGCCTTGGTGTTCTCGTGGTTCTTCGAGGGGCCGCCCTCGACCAGGTAGCTGGCCAGCGTGTACGGGGCCCCGGCGAAGCCGATCAGCGGGGTCGCGCCCAGTTCGGCCACCAGCAGGCCGATGGCCTCGGTGACATAGGAGACGTCGTCCGGCTCCAGCGCGCGCAGCTGGGCCAGCCCGGCCCGGTCGCGGATCGGGTTGGCCACCACCGGGCCGATGCCCGGCTTGATGTCCAGGTCCACGCCGATGGCCTTGAGCGGCACCATGATGTCGCTGAAGTAGATGGCCGCGTCCACCTGGTGCCGGCGCACCGGCTGCAGGGTGATCTCCTTCACCAGCTCCGGCATCATGCAGGAGTCCAGCATCGCGATGCCCTCGCGGATCTTGAGGTACTCGGGCAGCGAACGCCCGGCCTGGCGCATGAACCACACCGGGGTGTGCGGCACCGCCTCCCCCCGGCAGGCCCGCAGGAAGGCGGAGTCGTGGAGGGCTCCGTTCCGCGGGGCGATTCGGCTGTCGTTCTCGGTCACGGTGACACTCGCGCTCTCGCTCACGCTGCAAATCCTCGCATGCGGACAACCCCGCCCACGCCGCGCCCGTGGTGCCTCCGCCACCGGAAGGTGCCCGCGTCCTAGTCTTCCGACATGGCAGCCGTCAGCAGGGACCCAGTGAGCGAGGACGGAGCGCCCGGCGTTCCCCCGGCCTTCCGGGAGGCTGTCGAGGCGCTGCGCGGTGCCCGGCTGCGTCCGGAGATCGTGATCGGCGACACCCCGGCACCCCGGAAACTGGCCCCGTACGCCTTCGCGCTGACGGCGACCGTCGAGGTCGACGGCGAGGAGCTGGCGGACGGACGGCTGGTACTGCTGCACGAACCGGGCGGGCACGAGGCCTGGAACGGCGAGTTCCGGCTGGTCTCGCTGGGCCGCGCCGAGCTGGAACCGGAGATGGCCGACGACCCGCTGCTGGCCGAGGTCGGCTGGTCCTGGCTGATGGACGGCCTGGAGCAGCAGGGCGCGCGCTACACCGAGCCGAGCGGCACCGTCTCCCGTGCCTCCTCGCACTACTTCGGCGCCCTGTCGGAGCGCGGGACCTCGACCGAGATCGAGATCCGGGCCTCCTGGACCCCGCTGGCGGCCGACTCGGCCGGAGCGGGCGCGGGTTTCGCGGAGCATCTGCGGGCCTGGTGCGAGCTGCTCTGCCTGTGTGCCGGGCTGCCCCCGGCCCCGGGCGCGCCGGAGCCCGCGGCGGTGCGGTCCAGCAGCGTGGTGCCGATGCCCACCCGGCGGCGCCCGGTCTGACCTGCCTCGCGGTGACAACCCTCGGTGACGGCCGCCCTCATGGCCGGTGCGATCAACCGCTTACCCCACTTTTGGACATTTCGGTCAAGCGTTCGGCGTGTCGACCGCTTTTGATCACTTTAGGGTGACTTACGCTCAGTCCAGCTGGTCAAAATGCGCGTTGTGCCCGATTTGAGACTCACTCAATCGTGATCTTTCGCTAAAGCCGGGCACGTTTCATGCCGAAGCAGTCTGTGACCCTTTCCACACGAGGACCCCACCCCATCAGCACCCGTCCGGGTCCCCGCGCCATCCCCTCAGGAGGCCTGGTGTCTGTTCTTCTGGAGCACCCCGCAAACCTGGTCGCCTATCGTCCGACCAAGCCCACCGCGATGGTTGTCGTTGCAGACCCCCGGGTACGCAGCACCGTCACCCGCCAACTGTGGGCACTGGGCGTTCGCGACGTGATCGAGGCTTCCTCCCTCGCCGAGGCCCGTCCCCGGGTCGGCACCCCCCGCGACATCTGCGTGGCCGACGTCCACCTCCCGGACGGCTCCGGCCTCGCGATCCTGGCCGAGACCCGCGCCGCGGGCTGGCCGAACGGCCTGGCGCTCTCCGCGGCCGACGACATCGGCGCCGTCCGCAGCGCCCTGGCCAGCGGCGTCAAGGGCTATGTCGTCACCGGCACCCGGGTCAACACCGGTCTGCCGCAGCGTCCCGGCATGGCCGGCGCGCCGGGCATGAACGGCCGGCAGCTGCCCGGCCACCTGCGCCGTCCCGGTATGGCCGGCGCTCCGGGCACCGTGCCCGGCGCGGTTCCCGGCACCCCGGGCACTCCCCCGCCGCCCGCCTACCGCGAGCTGTCGGGACGTGAGGTCGAGGTGCTGCGACTGGTCGCCGAGGGCCAGTCCAACAAGGCCATCGGCGTCGCGATGGGCCTGTCCGCGCTGACCGTCAAGAGCCACCTCGCCCGGATCGCCCGCAAGCTGGGCACCGGCGACCGGGCCGGGATGGTCGCGGTCGCCCTGCGCACCGGAATCATCCACTAGTACGCCCTGCGCCCCACCTGTCCGAGGGAACGTTCCTCCTCCTCGGACCAGTGGGGCGCAGCCATGCTCACAGGCTCGCGCACGGGCGGTCGCGGGGGCGCACGGGCGTAGGCTTGGCGCGTGACCGACGCCCCAGAAACCAACACCGGCAGCCAAGAAGCCACCGCAGCTCTCGCCGCTCCTCCCTTCGCAGGTGGGACCCCTGGGACAGCTGATGCACAGGAGGCTGTCGGTCCGGTCCCGCTGCTGGAGCCCCGGGAGGGCATCCCCCCGGTCGTGGCGGACGCCGCGGCCCTCGCCGAGATCGTGGCCCGTTTCGCGGCCGGAACCGGCCCGGTCGCGATCGACGCCGAGCGCGCCTCCGGCTACCGCTACGGCCAGCGCGCCTACCTGGTGCAGCTGCGCCGCGAGGGCGCGGGCAGCACCCTGATCGACCCGGTCGGCTGCCCCGACCTCTCCTCGCTGGGCGCGGTGCTCGCCGACACCGAGTGGGTGCTGCACGCGGCCACCCAGGACCTGCCCTGCCTGGCCGAGCTGGGCATGCGGCCGACCTCGCTGTTCGACACCGAGCTGGCCGGGCGGATCGCCGGCTTCCCGCGGGTGGGCCTGGGCCCGATGGTCGAGGGCGTGCTGGGCTTCACCCTGGAGAAGGGCCACTCCGCCGTCGACTGGTCCACCCGCCCGCTGCCCGAGCCCTGGCTGCGCTACGCGGCGCTGGACGTCGAGGTGCTGGTGGACCTGCGGGACGCGCTGGAGCAGGAGCTGGCCGACCAGGGCAAGCTGGAGTGGGCCAAGGAGGAGTTCGCCGCGATCGTGGCCGCGGGCCCGCCGCCGCCCCGGGTCGACCCCTGGCGCCGCACCTCCGGGGTGCACAAGGTGCGCCGGCGGCGTCAGCTCGCCGCGATCAAGGAACTGTGGCAGACCAGGGACCGGGTGGCCCGCGAGCGGGACACCTCTCCCGGCCGGATCCTCTCCGACGCCGCGATCGTCGCCGCCGCCCTGGCCATGCCGGTGAACCTGCAGGCGCTGCAGGCCCTGCCGGGCTTCGGTCCGCGGGTGCACCGCCGGGCGCTGGAGCAGTGGTTCGCCGCGCTGGAGGTGGCCCGTGCCATCCCCGAAGCTCAACTGCCGCCCCCGTCCGCCCCGCACGAGGGCCCGCCGCCGCCCCGCTCCTGGGCCGAGAAGGACCCGCTGGCCGCGGCCCGGCTGTCGGCCGCCCGCGCCGCGGTCGGCACGCTGGCCGAGTCGTTGAACCTGCCGCAGGAGAACCTGCTCTCCCCCGACCTGGTGCGCCGGGTCTCCTGGACCCCGCCCGGCGACGGCGGCCCGGACGCGGTCGCCGCCGCGCTGCGCGGCCACGGCGCCCGCGGCTGGCAGGTGGAGCTGACCGCCCCGGTGCTCTCCCGCGCCTTCGCCGAGGCCCGTACCACCGCGGCGGTGAACCGCACGGCGGCACCGGGCAACTGATCCCGGCACGACTCCCGAGCGTGGTGTCCCAGGGTGACTCCGGCCACTCCTGGGGCCCTGGGCGGGTCCGGTATGGGCAACCTAGTTACTAGCGGGTAGCATCAGCTTCGGTGTCGCCGCCGACGCAGGTCGCCCGCGGCTGCCCGCACCGGTCCAGCTGGGCCGCCACGTCATTTGGGCCCCCACTTGGGGACTTGGGAGGAGAGCCACCGTGCCTCGTACCGCGAGGGACGTCGTCTTCGTCGACGGCGTCCGCACCCCGTTCGGCAAGGCCGGACCGAAGGGCATCTACGCGGAGACCCGCGCCGACGATCTGGTGATCAAGGCCATCCGCGAGCTGCTGCGCCGCAACCCGAGCCTGGACCCGGCCCGCGTGGACGAGGTGGCCATCGCCGCCACCACGCAGATCGGCGACCAGGGCCTGACCCTCGGCCGTACCGCCGCACTGCTCGCGGGCCTGCCCAAGTCGGTCCCCGGCTACTCCATCGACCGCATGTGCGCCGGCGCGATGACCGCCGCCACCTCGGTCGCCGGCGGAATCGCCTTCGGCGCCTACGACATCGCCATCGCCGGCGGCGTCGAGCACATGGGCCGCCACCCCATGGGCGAGGGCGTCGACCCCAACCCGCGCTTCCTGTCCGAGAAGGTCGTCGACGAGTCGGCGCTCTTCATGGGCATGACGGCGGAGAACCTGCACGACCGCTTCCCGCACCTCACCAAGGAGCGCTGCGACGCCTACGCCGTGCGCAGCCAGGAGAAGGCCGCGAAGGCGTACGCCAACAACCAGATCCAGCCCGACCTGGTGCCGGTCGCGGTGCGCCGCACCAACGAGGCGGCCGGGGAGACCGGCTGGGGCCTGGCCACGGTCGACGAGCCGATGCGCCCGGGCACCACGCTGGAGTCGCTGGCCGGTCTGAAGACCCCGTTCCGCCCGCACGGCCGGATCACCGCGGGCAACGCGGCCGGTCTGAACGACGGCGCGACGGCCTCGCTGCTCGCCGCCGAGGACGTGGCCCGCGAGCTGGGCCTGCCGGTCAAGATGCGCATGGTCTCCTACGCCTACGTCGGCGTCGAGCCCGAGGTGATGGGCATCGGCCCGGTCCCGGCGACCGAGAAGGCGCTGGCCAAGGCCGGTCTGACGATCGCCGACATCGGCGCGTTCGAGATCAACGAGGCCTTCGCCATCCAGGTGCTCTCGATGCTGGACCACTTCGGTCTGAAGGACGACGACGAGCGGGTCAACCCGTACGGCGGCGCGATCGCCTACGGCCACCCGCTGGCCTCCTCCGGTGTCCGGCTGATGACCCAGCTGGCGCGGCGCTTCGAGGAGCGCCCCGACGTCCGTTACGGCCTCACCTCCATGTGCATCGGTATGGGCATGGGCGCGACGGTCATCTGGGAGAACCCGAACTTCGAGGGGCAGAAGTGACCGACACCACCGCGCTGCTGAAGCGCGCGCACGAGCTGTTCCCGGACGAGGTCGTCACCAGCGCCCATGTCCGGCACCTGGACCTGCCGCTGGGCGCGGGCCGCTTCGCGCTGATCACGCTGGACAACGGCTTCGACCACACCAAGCCGACCACCTTCGGCCCCGGCTCGCTGGCCAAGCTGAGCGAGGCGCTGGACCAGGTCGAGGCCGAGGCCGCGGCGGGCTCCATCGCCGCCGTCGGCATCACCGGCAAGCCGTTCATCTTCGCGGTCGGCGCCGACCTCAAGGGCGTCGAGGTGCTCAAGGAGCACAGCGACGCGCTGGCCATCGGCAAGGGCGGCCACGACGTCTTCAAGCGGATCGCCGCGCTGACCGTCCCCACCTTCACCTTCTACAACGGTGCGGCGATGGGCGGCGGCGTCGAGATCGGGCTGCACTGCGACTACCGCACGGTCAGCACCGGCGTCCCGGCGTTCTCGCTGCCGGAGTGCTTCCTCGGCCTGGTCCCCGGCTGGGGCGGCTGCACCATCCTGCCGAACCTGATCGGCCCGGCCAAGGCGATCTCGGTGATCATCGAGAACTCGCTGAGCCAGAACCGCCAGCTCAAGGGCAAGCAGGTGTTCGACCTGGGCATCGCCGACGCGGTGTTCGCCCCGGCCGACTTCCTGGAGCAGTCGCTGCTCTGGGCCGCCACCGTGCTCAAGGGCGAGACCGTGGTCGAGCGCCCCGAGATCGACCGTGGCGAGGCCTGGGACGCCGCTGTGGCGCACGGGCGTGCCATTGCCGACTCCAAGGTGCACGGCGCCGCTCCGGCCCCGTACCGGGCGCTGGACATCATCGCCGCGGCCAAGGACGGCGACTACCAGGCGGGCTTCGACGCCGAGGACGCGGCGCTGGCCGACCTGATCATGGGCGGCGAGCTGCGCAGCGGCATCTACGCCTTCAACCTGGTGCAGAAGCGCGGCAAGCGCCCGTTCGGCGCGCCGGACAAGTCGCTGGCCCGTCCGGTGACCAAGGTCGGCGTGGTCGGCGCGGGCCTGATGGCCTCGCAGCTGGCGCTGCTGTTCGTGCGTCAGCTGAAGGTGCCGGTGGTGCTCACCGACATCGACCAGGCGCGGGTGGACAAGGGCGTGGGCTACGTCCACGAGGAGATCGACAAGCTGCTCGGCAAGGGCCGCATCAACCAGGACACCGCCAACCGCTTCAAGGGCCTGGTCACCGGTTCGCTGGACAAGGCCGCGGCGTTCGGCGACGCGGACTTCGTGATCGAGGCGGTGTTCGAGGAGCTGGGCGTCAAGCAGCAGGTGTTCGCGGACGTCGAGGCCGTGGTCTCGCCGACCTGCATCCTCGCCACCAACACCTCCTCGCTGTCGGTCACCGAGATGGCCGCCAAGCTGGAGCACCCGGAGCGGGTCGTCGGCTTCCACTTCTTCAACCCGGTGGCGGTGCTGCCGCTGCTGGAGATCGTCCGGGGCGAGCGCACCGACGACGCCTCGCTGGCCACCGCGTTCGGTGTGGCCAAGCAGCTGAAGAAGACCGGTGTGCTGGTCAAGGACGCCCCGGCGTTCGTGGTCAACCGGATCCTGACCCGCTTCATGGGCGAGATCCAGCAGGTCATCGACGAGGGCACGCCGATCGACGTGGTCGAGAAGGGCGTGGAGCCGCTGGGGCTGCCGATGTCGCCGATCGTGCTGATCGAGCTGGTCGGCCCGGCCATCGCGCTGCATGTGTCGGAGACGCTGCACGCGGCCTTCCCGGAGCGGTTCTCGGTGTCCGAGAACCTGGCCCGGGTGGTCAAGGCCGGCAAGCGCGGCTTCTACAGCTGGGCGACGGGTCAGCAGGAGATCGACCCCGAGGTCGCCGCGCTGCTGCAGGTCGGTGACACCGTGCTGACGCCCGAGCAGGTGCTGGACCGGGCGCTGACGGCGGTGGCGCAGGAGATCGCGCTGATGCTGGACGAGGGCGTGGTGGGCGAGGCGCAGGACATCGACCTGTGCCTGATCACCGGCGCGGGCTGGCCGTTCCACCTGGGCGGGATCACGCCCTACCTGGACCGCAGCGGGGTCTCCGAGCGGGTGAACGGCAAGCCGTTCCTGGCTCCTGGCGTCGCCAGCGTTCCGGCGTAGTTTTTCTGAGGGGCGCGGGGAACGGCGCGATCGACGGTGCACCTCGGTGCACGGCTGGTCGCGCCGTTCCCCGCGCCCCTTGCGTGTGCCTGGCTAGGGCCTGATGGCGTGGACCAGGCCGCCGGGGCCCTCGTGGTGGCTGGGCGGGGTGGTGACCGGGCGGCCGTAGGCGGCGGCGCGGTCGCGGAGGGTGTAGGTCTCGGCGTCCCAGCCGTGGCCGGCCAGCCAGCTGACCGGGTCGGCCGGCATCTCGGACTGCCACATCGACGCCGCCGTGCCCGCTCCCGCGTCCGCGGCGAAGCGCTTCAGCACGCCCGGGGAGCCCAGGGTGAGACCCAGCCGGCTGCCGGGAGCCGACTGCTCGCCGATCAGGCCCAGCAGCCGCTCCACGGCCTCCTCCGGCAGGTAGATCAGCAGGCCCTCGGCGATCCACACGGTGGGCCGCGTACGGTCGTGCCCGGCCCCGGCCAGCGCGCCCGGCCAGTCCTCGCGCAGGTCCACCGGCACGGTGATCCGCTCGCAGCGCGGGACGGCCCGCTCGCTGCGCAGCACCGAGGCCTTGAAGCCCAGCGGTTCGGCGGTGTCGACCTCGAACAGCCGGGTGCCCTCGGGCCAGTCCATCCGGAAGGCCCGGCTGTCCATGCCGGCGCCGAGCAGGACGACCTGCCGGACGCCGGCCCCGGCGGCCGCGTCCAGCAGGTCGTCCAGGAACTTCGTCCTGATGGTGATCGAGAAGGCCACCCCGAGCCAGCGCCGCCGGGCGGCCTCGTCCCCGCGCTGCGGCAGGGGCGACTCGGGCCCGAGCCCGCCCGCGGTGGCGAAGGCCAGCGCCAGCGGATCCCGGAACAGCGGGTGCTCCCGCGCGGTCTCCAGCGCCCGGACCCGGGCCACGCCGACCGCTGTGGCCCACACCCCGGACGGTTGCGGCCGTCCCTGCGGCTCAGTCATCCCGGCCGCCCGGTCAGCTCGCGGACGGGGACGGGGTGGCGGACGCGGACGGGAGGGGGGCGGTCCTGGCCGCGGCGATCACCAGCGAGAGCAGCTTGTCCGGGGCGGTCTGCACCGAGCCGCCGACCAGGGTCTGCGCCGCGTCCTCGCCGCTGCCGTTGTCACTGCCGCTGACCTGCATCGTCAGCACCGGGACGCGGCCCAGGCCGGCCGCGTCGAAGTCGCTGGTCGAGTCCCTGACCCAGACATTGTGCGAGCCGCTGTCGACGCAGTTGCGGAACACGTCCGTGTCCAGCTTCTTGACCTGCTTGGCCAGGGCGATCAGCTGCGACTTGTCGGCGAAGGCGTCGGTGTCCCCGGTGGGCTGGTTCGCCAGCAGCACGGTGCGGTAGGCGCTGAAGTGCCCGGCGTCCTGGGCGCAGCCCAGCGCGTTGGCGGCGTTGAGCGAGCCGGTGCCGCCCTTGGCGGCGTCCACGTCGGCCACCTCGCGGTACAGCACCTTGACGGTGCCGGAGGCGAGCAGCTGGGACAGCACGCCCTGGTAGGTCTGCTCGAAGGCGGCCGTGGCCGGGTCGCGCATGTCCTCGTACACGGTCAGGGTGACCGGGGTGTGGCCGGTGACCGGCACCGCGAGCTGGCTCGGTCCGGCGCCCGAGGTCGGCGGGGTCAGCTTGCTGTGGGCGTGGTCCCTGACCACCGCGCCGACCGCGCCGGCCGCGGCGAAGACCACGGCCACCATCGCCGCGGCGCCGATCCAGCGCCGGGAGGAGGAGGCCCGAGCGGGTGCCTTCACGGCGGCGTCGTCCGCCCCTGGGGCGGCGTTCTTGGTCTTCTTGCCGACGGAGCGCTTCACTCGTGTTCTCCTCAGGAATCCTGCAGCTGTGCCCGCGACAGAATGCCACGTTCCAGCAAGAGCTGCGGACCCGGGGCTCTTACCGGGGTCCAGCAGGGCCTAAGTGTGCTGCCGCAGGCGGTAGAAGACGGCGGTGCCGTCGCTGCCGATCCTGATGTAGTGGGCCGCCAGCAGGGCCCGCATCGGCTGGATGAACCGGGGCGCGTAGGGGGCGTTGCCCGACTCGTCCACGATGACCGTGGGCAGCCGCTTGGCCATCTCCGCCGAGAAGACCTTCCAGGAGTCGGGGACGCCCTGCTTGACGCCCACGGCGGCCCCCTCCCGGCCGCCGGCGAAGTTGGTCAGCAGCCCGGCGGTCAGATAGCGGGTGGCCGGGGTGCGGCCGGAGAGCCAGTAGACCTCCGGGTTCATGCCCCAGACCAGCACCGTGTCCTGCGGCGCGGTCTCCTCGGAGACGTCGGTGGCCACCGAGACGGAGTGCTGCAGCGGCTGGTGCGGCCAGGCGAAGCCGAGCCCTACGAAGACCGTGCCGGCCAGCGCGGTGTAGAGCAGCACCGGCCGCCAGTTGGCGCTCCCCCTGGCCACCGCGCCGACGCCGAGCAGCACCAGCGGCGGGATCAGCTGCAGGTAGTAGTGGCCGAAGAAGTGGAATCCGGTGATCACGCCGAGGCCGGAGGCCCCGAGCCAGATCCAGAGGTCGGCGTCCTCGCGGACCCGGCGCCAGCGGCGGGCCAGCGGGACCAGCAGGCCGAGCGCGGCGGCGGCCAGGATCGCGGCGTTGCCGAAGGCCCGTTCCAGCATGGTCAGCCAGGAGCCGTCCAGCGAGGCGTAGTCGCTGCTGCCGGTGACCACCCAGAACAGGAAGTTCTTCACCCCGGTGGACAGCGCGATCACCAGGACCGGCAGTCCGAAGCCGAAGGCCAGCGCGGGCAGCGAGCCGCGGGCCCCGCTGCCGTCCCTGCGGGCGTCCCGACGGAGCATCCAGAGCACGGCGAGCAGCACCGCGCCGCCGGTCTGCTTGGTCAGGGCGGCGACGGCGGTGGCCGCGCCGGCCTGGGCCCAGCGCCGGTTCTGGGCGAACCAGAAGGCGGCCGCCGTGGCCGGCAGCATGAACACCTCGAAGGTGGCGGCCTGGGTGTCCTCGGGCGAGAGGCCGACCGAGACCAGCAGGTAGAGCACCCCGGCCGCGCCGCCGGCCCGGTTGCCCCAGCGCTGTCGGGCGATGGCGGCGAGCAGCACCGCGGTGCCCAGGTGCGCGCCGATGGCGAGCACCCGCAGCGGCCACAGCGAGGCCGAGCCGAACAGCCAGAACGCGCCCTCGTAGAGCCAGGGCAGCAGCGGCGGCTTGCGGTCCACGACGGTGTCGTAGAGCACGCCGCCGCCGGCCAGCATCCGGGCCTGGGTCGCCAGGTAGCCCTCGTCGGGGCTCCAGACGGTACGGGCGAACGAGGGCAGATGGGTGAGCACCGCCAGGGTGCCGAGCAGCGGGACCAGCCGGGCCCAGTAGCCGGTACGCAGCCGCTCACGGGCCCGCGCCGCCAGTTCGCCCAGGGTCGGCTGGGCCAGAGGCAGGGCGGCGGAGCCGCTGCCCATACGGATCAGCGGCTCCCTGCGACGGTCTGACGGCTCGGTGGACACAGGGGTCACGCTACCCGGTGACTCCGATCCCACGCAGGCGGGTTACCCGGCGGCGCCCAGCTTGGCGACCAGTGCGGCGACCCGTTCGGCGATCGCGGGCGAGGTCAGGCCGATCTGCTCGAGGATCTGATTGCGGCTGGCGTGGTCCAGGAATTCCTGCGGAATGCCGAAGTCCCGGAGCGGAACGTCCACCCCGGCGTCGCGCAGCGCCTGGGCGATGGTGGCGCCGACGCCGCCGACCCGGCCGTTGTCCTCGACCGTGACCACCACCCGGTGCTCGGCGGCCAGTCCGGGCAGCGCGGAGTCGACCGGCTTGACCCAGCGCGGGTCCACCACGGTGCTGCTGACGCCCTGGGCGGCGAGCAGCTCGGCCGCCTCCAGGCAGGTCGCGGCCATCGCGCCGACGGCCACCAGCAGCACGTCCGCGCGGTACGGGCCGACCGCCTCGCCGCTGTCGCGGAGCACGTCCATGCCGCCGATCCGCCCGACGGCGGGGATGGCGGGGCCGACCGTGCCCTTGGAGTAGCGGACCACGGTGGGGGCGTCCTCGACCGCGACGGCCTCGCGCAGCTGGGCCCGGAGCTGGTCCGCGTCGCGCGGGGCGGCCAGCCGCAGCCCGGGCACGACCTGCAGGATCGACATGTCCCACATGCCGTTGTGGCTGGCCCCGTCGGTGCCGGTGACCCCGGCCCGGTCCAGCACGAAGGTGACCCCGCACTTGTGCAGGGCCACGTCCATCAGCACCTGGTCGAAGGCCCGGTTCAGGAAGGTCGCGTAGACCGCGACCACCGGGTGCAGCCCGCCGGTGGCCAGCCCGGCCGCGCTGACCGCGGCGTGCTGCTCGGCGATGCCGACGTCGAAGGTGCGCTCGGGGAACTCCTTGGCGAAGGGCGCCAGGCCGACCGGGTGCAGCATCGCGGCGGTGATCGCCACCAGGTCGCGGCGCTCGCGGCCGAGGGCGACCATCTCCTGGCCGAAGACCGAGGTCCAGTCCTGGCCGGCGGCCAAACCACCAGCAGGCAGCACGGGGAGGCCGGTGTCGGGGTGGATCACTCCCACGGCGTGGAAGCGGTCCTCCTCGTTCTGCTCGGCGGCGCGGTAGCCGCGCCCCTTCTGGGTCAGGCAGTGCACGATGACCGGTCCGCCGAAGCCCTTGGCCCGCTTCAGCGCGGACTCCAGGGCCTGCTCGTCGTGGCCGTCGATCGGGCCGATGTACTTGAGGCCGAGGTCCTCGAACATGCCCTGCGGGGCGATGAAGTCCTTGAGGCCCTTCTTGGCGCCGTGCAGGGTCTCGAAGATCTGCTGGCCGACCACGGGGGTGCGCTGCAGCGAGGCCTTGCCCCAGGACAGGAAGCGCTCGTAGCCCTGGGTGGTGCGCAGGGTGGCCAGGTGGTTCGCCATGCCGCCGATGGTGGGCGAGTAGGAGCGCTCGTTGTCGTTGACCACGATGATCAGCGGGCGGTCCTGGGCCTCGGCGATGTTGTTCAGCGCCTCCCAGGCCATGCCGCCGGTGAGCGCGCCGTCGCCGATCACCGCGACCACATGGCGGCCGTCGCGGCCCTGCAGCTCATTGGCCTTGGCCAGGCCGTCGGCGTAGCCGAGGACGGTGGAGGCGTGCGAGTTCTCGATCACGTCGTGGTCGGACTCGGCCCGGGACGGGTAGCCGGACAGGCCGCCCCTGACCCGCAGCTGCGAGAAGTCCTGACGGCCGGTGAGCAGCTTGTGGACGTAGCTCTGGTGGCCGGTGTCGAAGAGGATCCGGTCCTTCGGGGAGTCGAACACCCGGTGCAGGGCGAGGGTCAGCTCGACCACGCCGAGGTTGGGACCGAGGTGGCCGCCCGTCTTGGACACCTCCCCGACCAGGAATTCCCTGATCTCCTCGGCCAGCACGGTGAGCTGGCCGGGGGTGAGCGGGTCCAGGTCGCGGGGTCCCCGGATGCGGGTCAGCAGGGCCACCCGTTCCTCCTTCGTAGTTGACTCCGTCTTCGAGCCAGGAGAGCTGAGTCTAGTGGCCGCTCCGCCGAACGGGTCAGCAGGCCGCGGCGGGGCGGCGGCGAACATGCCGCTGCCCGGCACCTGAGGTCCGGTGCCGGGCAGCGTGCGGGGTGTGCCGGGCACCTGGTCAGGCGCGGCCGGCGGACTTCTGGGTACGGCGCGACAGCGAGTCGACGATCACGGCGGCCAGCAGCACCGCACCGGTGATCATGTAGTTCGCGTCCTGGGTCATGCCCAGCAGGTTGAGCCCGTAGTTGATGGACTCGATCACCATCACACCGAGCAGGGCGGACCAGACCCGGCCCCGGCCACCGAAGAGGCTGGTGCCACCGATGACCGCGGCCGCGATGGCCATCATCAGGTTGTTGGGGTCGGCGCCGCCCTGACCGGCCGCGTTGGTGGTACCGGCGATCGCCATACCGGCGAGCGCGGCGAAGGCGCCGGAGATCGCGAAGACCGAGATCCGGATCGCGGCGACGTTGATACCGGCACGACGGCTGGCCTCGATGTTGCCGCCGACCGCGAAGATCTTCCGACCGTAGGAGGTACGGCGGAGCACGAAGTCGGTGATGATCAGCAGCGCCAGGAACAGCACCGTCGCGTCCGGCAGGCCGCGGTCCTGGTTCAGGATGTACGCGACGCCGAAGGCGCCGATCGCCAGCAGGCCGACCCGCAGGCCGATCTCACTGGTGGGGCGGAACGGGACGCCGGCCTTGCGGCGGCGGCCCTGCTCGATCAGGTTGCCGACCAGCATGGAGGCCACGCCCAGCGCCGCCAGGATGTACGCGCCCACGAGGTCCCCGTCGAGGAAGAACGCGTCGCCCTGGAGGTAGTGGTTCAGGCCGGTGTCGGGCAGGTTGATGGTGCCGGTGGTGCCGAGCAGCCACAGCATCACGCCCTGCCAGGCCAGGAAGCCGGCCAGGGTGACCACGAAGGCCGGGACGCCTAGCTTGGCGAAGACAGTGCCCTGCAGCGCGCCGATCACGGCGCCAGTCAGCAGGGTGACCAGGACAGCGACCCATGGGTTGATCCCATGATTGACCGCCAGCACCGCGAAGACCGCGGCGGACAGTCCGCTGAGTGAGCCGACCGACAGGTCGATCTCGCCGAGCAGCAGCACGAAGACCAGACCGATGGACAGCAGGCCGATGCCGACCGCGTAGTACGCGATGTAGGTAGCGGTGGTCGCCTTGAGGTAGGTGCCGTCGTTGATGCTGAAGGCGACCCAGATGATGATCAGGCCGATGACGACCGGCAGCGAGCCGAGCTCACCACCGCGCACCTTGCGCTTGAACTCGCTGATGTAGCCCTTGAAGCCCTCTTCGCGGACCAGCAGGCGCGGGTCGATGGCGGGGGTCACTGCGGGCGCGGGAGTGTCGATGCTGTGCTTGCTCACTGGGTGGCCTCCGCCGTACGTGCCTGGCGTCGGGTCACCGCGTTCTCGGTGGCACCGGTGATCGCGGCGATGATGGTTTCCTGGGTGCTCTGCTGGACCGTGAACGTCCCGTTGTTGCTGCCGAGGCGCAGCACCGCGACGGTGTCCGCGACGGCGCGCACGTCGGCCATGTTGTGGCTGATCAGGATGACGGCGAGGCCGCGCTCGCGGAGCCGCTCGACCAGGTCCAGGACCTGGGCGGTCTGCTCGACGCCGAGGGCCGCGGTGGGCTCGTCGAGGATGACGACCTTGGGGTCGCCGATCAGGGAGCGGGCGATGGCCACCACCTGGCGCTGCCCGCCGGAGAGGCTGGCGACCGGGATGCGGACGCTGGGGATGCGGATGGAGAGGGTGCTGAGCAGCTCCCGCGCCTTCTGCTCCATGCTGACCTCGTCCAGGGTCCCGCGGTGCTTCAGCTCGTTTCCGAGGAAGAGGTTGGCGACGACGTCCAGGTTGTCGCAGAGCGCCAGGTCCTGGTAGACGGTCGCGATTCCGAGCTGCTGGGCGTCCTGCGGGCGGTCGATGCTGACCGGTCGGCCCTCCCACTCGATGACGCCGTCATCGATGGGGTGGACCCCTGCGATCGTCTTGACCAGGGTCGACTTTCCCGCGCCGTTGTCGCCGACCAGGGCGACCACCTCGCCGGCGTGGACCTCGAGCTCGACATCGGTCAGCGCCTGGACGGCGCCGAACCGCTTGGAGACCCCGCGCAACGCCAGTACGGGTGCGCTTGTCACGTAAACCAACTCCTTAACCACCCGGTGCCTCGGGTGGGTTGCCGCGCCGTCCCGGGCGCAGACTCGTGCGGGTAAAGACAAAGATGCTGCTGCAGCCGTGTGGGACGGCACAGGTGACTTCCCTACCAGGGCGGGGACCGACGGCCGATCAGCAGTCATGGTCCCGCGCCGCGCCCCGCGCGGGAATCCCTCCGGCTGTGTTCCGGAACAGATACCCCGCGCGGGGCAGACCGAAGCGGCCCGGCTGGTGGGCCGGACCGCTGCGAGGACTACTTGATGCCGGCCGCGGTGCAGGCGGCGGCGAAGTCCGTGGTGCAGATCTGCGAGACGGTGTAGAACTTGTCCGCGACGATCGTGGACTCGACGTTGGCCTTGGTGATCAGGACCGGCGTCAGCAGCTGCGACGGAACGCTGTCACCCGAGGCGTTGGTCTTGGTGGCGGTCGCGACGGAGGAGATGTCGGTCCCGTTCAGCAGGTCCACCGCAAGGGTGCCGGCCGCGTCGGCCTCGGGGGCGTACGCCTTGTAGATGGTGTAGGCCTGGGTGCCCTGGATGATCCGCTGCACGGCGTCCAGCTGAGCGTCCTGGCCGCCGATCGGCAGCTTCTCCAGGCCCGCGGTCTTCATCGAGGAGATGATACCGACGGCCATGCCGTCGTTCGCCGAGTAGAAGCCGACGATGTTCTTGGCGCCGACCGCGGCGATACCGGCGGTCGCCTTCTGCGCCGCGACGTCGGGCTTCCACAGGCCCGAGGCGTCGTAGCCGACGGTGAGCTTGCCGGCGATGGCCTCGGTGAAGCCCTTCTTGAAGTCCGCGGCGTTCGGGTCGGCCGAGTCGCCGTCGATCTCGACGATCTTCGAGGTCGGGGTGGCCTTGGAGCCGAGGGCGTCGAGCAGGCCCTGGCCCTGGAGCTTGCCGACAGCCTCGTTGTCGAAGGACACGTAGGCCGAGACCGGGCCGCTGGCGAGACGGTCGTAGGCGACGACCTTGATGCCCTTGTCCTTGGCCTTCTGGACCGCGGCCTTGATCTGGGCGGAGTCGACCGCGTCGATGATCAGGACCTTGGCGCCCTGGTTGATCGCGGTGTCGACCTGCTGGGTCTGGGTCGCGGCCTGGCCGTTGGCGTTGTAGTACTTCACAACCGCGTTGGGCGCCAGCGCCTGGATCTTCTTCTCGATCAGCGGCTTGTCGAACTGCTCGTACCGGGTGGTGGTGGTCTCCGGCAGCAGCAGACCGATGACCTGCGAGCCGCCCGAGGCCGAGGCCGAGGCCGAGGAAGAAGAGCTGCTGCTGCCGGCCTTGCCGCAAGCAGCCATACCGAGAGCCATCGAGATCGCAGCGGTCGCGACCACGGTACGGCGAAGAGAAGTGTTCATCTTGGGGGTGCCTCCCTGACGCGGTCGCCACTTTGCGACCGAGGTGTCACGGAGTCAACATCGCAGGTGAGGCTGACGTCAATAAGTAAATCCTCAACACCCCGAATCCGAACCTTTTCGTTATCTTCCTGAAGGCACGACTGCAACCGAACGTCCGGAATCCCTACCCTCAGTGCTCGACAATGCCCCAGAGTCACCCATTTCAGACATCACCAGCGCCAAGGCTCCAAGCACCTCCGCGCGGCCGCCCAGGGTGCCCGGAACCACCGACAACTGCCGCGCGGCACTGGGGATGGCGTAGCGGGCCACGGACTCCCGGATCGGGTCCAGAACCAGGTCCCCGGCCTCGGCCAGATCGCCGCCGAGGATCACTCGGCGCGGGTTGAGCAGGTTGCAGAGGTTCGCCACGCCGGTGCCGATCTGCCGCCCCACGTCGGCCAGCACGCGCCGGCAGCCGAGGTCGCCGCGCTGGGCCAGCTGGACCACCCTGGACAGGGTCAGATCGGTGCCGTGGCTGCTCGCCAGCAGGTTCAGCACATGGCGCGAGCCGACGAAGGTCTCCAGGCAGCCGCGGTTGCCGCAGCGGCAGACCGGGCCCGACTCGTCCAGGGTGATGTGGCCGATCTCGCCGGCCGTGCCGCCGGGGCCGCGGTAGATCTGCCCGGAGATCACCAGGCCGGCGCCGACGCCGCTGGCGACCTTGATGTAGGCCAGGTCGGACAGCCCGCGGCCGGCCCCCCAGACCAGTTCGCCGAGGGCGCCGAGGTTGGCGTCGTTGTCCACGTAGACGGGCATCCCCAGCCTGCTGGAGAGCTCCCTACCGGGGGCGATGCCGGTCCAGCCGGGCAGGATCGCGGTGGAGCCGAGCGCGCCGGTCTCCCCGTCGATCGGACCCGGCACGCCGAGGCCGACGCCGATCACCTTGTCGGTGCGGAAACCGGTCTGCTCCAGCAGTCGGGCGACCAGCGTCTCGGCCCGGCCGAAGCCCTGGTCCGCCGAGGCGTCGGTGTCTATCGGCTCGCTCTCCTCGGCCAGCACCCGGTGGGCCAGGTTGCCCACCGCCACCCGGAGGTGGGAGTGCCCGAAGTCCACGCCCACCACGATGCCGGCGTCGGCGCTGAGCGAGACGCTGCGGGCCCGGCGGCCCCCGGAGGAGGTCGGCGTGACCACGACCGTGCCGACCTCCTTCAGCTCGCGCACGATGTTCGACACCGTCGCGGCCGAGAGGCCGGTGGTCCTGGCGATCTCCGCCTGGGTGAGCGACCCCGCCATTCGGACCGCACGAAGCACCCGCTCCAGATTGGCTCGATGCAACGAGGACTGTGATCCTGGCGTGTCCGCGGACATGTTCCACCCTCCCGAGCCCTGGCAACCCGACCGTCCACCAGGGCTCCGCCGCGTCGTTGCGGCCAAGCTCAGTACAACTTGTGAAGCCTAAGCTCAACCAATAGGCCCTAGTCCCGTCAAGACTGAAGGCTGATTGTTGCGAAACCTATGCCTCAGACAAGGACGAATCGGACAGCTCGGCTTGACCGGAGACGGGCCGCTCCGGTCGGCGGTCACCCTCTGACAACGCGAGCTGCGCTCGCGTTGGCTGCTCGCCAAGGCAACGCGCGATCCGGCAGAGTAGGCCCATGCACACCGCAGTACGCCGTCGCCCGGTCCAGCGCCGCAGTCTGGAACGTTTCGAGCGGATCCTCGACTCCTGCGGGGAGCTCCTGGACGAGGTCGGCTACACCGGCCTCACCACCAAGGAGGTCGCCCGCCGCGCCCAGGTCCCGATCGGCACGCTCTACCAGTTCTTCCCGGGCATGGAGGGGCTGCTCGGCGCACTCGCCCAACGCAACCTCGAGAACTTCACCGAGCGGCTCGCCCGCCGGGTCGAGGCGGAGCGACCGCCCGACGTCGGCGCCATGGTCGACCTCGCGGTCGACGAGTACGTACTGATGCACCGGGCCACCCCCGGCTTCGGCGTGGTCGACTTCGGCGCGGTCGGCTGGGAGGAGGCGGACAGCAACCACATGCTGGACGCCGTGCTCGACAACAACACCGCCGTCGCCGAACGGCTCTGGATCTTCGCCGCCGACCTGCTCGGCGACTCCCCCGGGCCGCAGCCCCGGCTGGCCCTGCGGATCGCCCTGGAGTGCGCGGACGCCATCCTCCGGCTCGCCTTCCGCAACGACCCGGACGGCGACCCGGTCCTCATCACCGAGTGCAAGCGGCTGATCCGCGGCTACCTCGCCGCACCCGCCTGACGGAGCACGGCGCCCGCCTGGCGGACCGCGGCGCCGGGCAGCCGACCCTGCGTGAACACGGCGGCGGCGACCCGGAACCGCGGCGTCACCGCGGCCCACAGCTGCTCCAGCAGATCCTCGTCGGCGCCGGCCGAGGTCCGGAACTCGACCCAGGGCGCCCCGGTCGCGACCGCCGAACCGTCCGAACGGTAGGTGGTCGCCAGCACCCCCTCCCCCGGCCCCAACTCGCCTACCCGCAGCGTCATCCGGTCGGTTGCGGTCCGTCCGGAGGGGCTGCGTCTGGCGGCGCCGAACCAGGCCTGGGCGCCGTCCACGACCACGGTGAGCCGCGGGGTGAAAATAGGAGGGTCCGGCTCGTAGTCGAGGCCGTCCAGCGCCTGCTGCGGCGGCTGACCCTGCGTCAGTCTGCCTGCCACGGTGTCGACCTGCTCGCCGTTGCCGAACACCAGGCGGCCGGCGGCCTCCCGTACCGCGGTGTAGTGCCGCAGGCTGTCGTGCTCGCCGTGCCCGGTCGGCGCGACCACCAGTTCCCCGCCGGGCCCGCGGCGCAGCTCCCGGGCCTGCGAGGCCGGGCTGCGGCCGGTCAGGAAGTAGCCGCCGCGGAGGACGCCGTCCCCGGTCCTGCACCACAGCACCCCGCGTCCGGGGTAGGTGTTTTCTTCGAGTGCCCCGCCGAGACCGGTGATCATACGGCCATCATGGCCGACGCCCGCCGCGAGGGGCGCGGCGGGCGTCGGTTCGGTGCGTCGGTCCGTTGCTACAGGTGCTACGGGTGCTAAGGGTGCTACGGGTGCTACGGGTGCTACGGGCCGGTTCAGAAGCCGGAGTTGAGGCCCTTGTCGAGGGCGGCCAGCTCGTCGCCGGTGGCGGTGTCGTTGTCCAGCGACCAGGCCATCACGCCGCCCAGGCCGAGCAGCCGGGTGTAGGCCGCCTTCTCCTGCAGCACCTGCGGGGTGTCGTAGGTGTAGAAGGACTGGCTGGCGGCGTCGTACTTGGTGCTGGCGCCGGTGACCCAGTCGAAGTGCAGCGTGCCGGGCGCGTTCACCAGGGTGTTGTACGGGATGGTGCCGAGGGTGCCGGTGGCGGGCTGGTAGAGGCCGTAGTTCTTGGCGCCGACCCCGCTCCAGCCGTAGCCGTAGAACGGCGTGCCGAGGACGATCTTCTTCGCCGGGACCCCGTGCAGCAGGTAGTTGGCGAGGACGCCGTCGATGTTGTAGTTCAGGTCGGCCGCCTTGGACGGGTCCCTGGGGTCGCCGTGCAGGTTGGCCGCGTCATTGGTCGGCCCGGTGGCCTCCCAGCTGCCGTGGAAGTCGTAGGCCATCAGGTTGAACCAGTCCACCGACTTGGCGGCCTTGGCCAGTTCGAGTTGGGCGACCTTCGGCCGGCCGGCCGAGGTGTCGGCGGTGAGCAGGTAGTGCTTGCCGGTCTGTGCGCCGAGGGCGTCCAGCTGCTTGCGGAACTCCTGCAGCAGCAGCGTGTAGTTGTGGCCGTCCTGGGGGCTGACCTGGTTGCCGTCGGCACCGCCGCCGCCCGGGTACTCCCAGTCGATGTCGATGCCGTCGAAGATCCCGGCCGCGGCGCCCTGGCCGCCGTTCTGGCCGTCCAGCACCGGCAGGTCGCCCTTGATGAACTGGTCGATGCAGGAGGAGACCAGCTTCTGCCGGGAGGCAGGGGTGGCCGCGGCACTGGAGAAGTAGGTCGACCAGCTCCAGCCGCCCAGGGTGATGATCGGGTGCAGCTGCGGGTATTTGGCCTTCAGCTCGCGGAGCTGGTTGAAGTTGCCCTTCAGCGGCTGGTCCCAGGTGTCGGCGACGCCGTTGACGGCCTCGTCGGCGCCGACCGGGCGCTGGTAGTCGGCCCAGGCGTCACCCTGGCCGGCCGCGTTGGCCTCGAAGCAGGTGCCGTCCGCGCCGACATTGCCGAAGGCGTAGTTGAGGGTGGTGAGCTTGGCGGCCTGGCCGCTGGTGTCGACCTTCTTGGCGGAGAAGCCGCTGTAGATCGACCACTGGGTGAAGAAGCCGACCCGCTGGCCGACCAGGGGCTTGGTGGCAGGGGCGGTGATGCCGTGGGCGGAGGCACTGGGACCGGCGGCGAGGACCGTGCCGGTGGCGAGCGCGAGGACGGAAAGCAGCCCGGTGGCCTTACGGCCGGAAACGGACAGACGCATGAGCAACCCTCTCAGGGGAAAGCAGCGCAAAGAATTGGTCTGGACCAAGTGAAGAATAGGTATAGGCCAATTGCGCCACTCAGCACAAGAGGTGAATGAGAAACAGCTGTGCCCCCGCACTGCGGGGGCACAGCTGTTTGCGTCTGCTCGCTGTCTGCTACTTGGCGATCAGCGAGCGCAGCACGTACTGCAGGATCCCGCCGTTGCGGTAGTAGTCCGCCTCACCGGGGGTGTCGATCCGCACCTTGGCGTCGAACTCGATGTCGCCCGCCTTGACCTTCACGGTCTCCGGGATGCCGCCGTCGTTCAGCGCGGTGACGCCGGTGACCGAGAAGGTCTCCTCGCCGGTCAGGCCCAGCGAGTCGGCGGTGGCGCCCTCCGGGTACTGCAGCGGGAGCACGCCCATGCCGATCAGGTTGGAGCGGTGGATCCGCTCGTACGACTCGGCGACGACGGCCTTGACGCCCAGCAGCGCGGTGCCCTTGGCGGCCCAGTCGCGGGACGAGCCCGAGCCGTACTCCTTGCCCGCCAGGATCACCAGCGCGGTGCCGGCGGCCTGGTAGTTCTGCGCGGCGTCGTAGATGAACGACACCGGCGCGTCGGCCTGGCTGAAGTCGCGGGTGTAGCCGCCCTCGGTGCCCGGCGCGATCTGGTTGCGCAGCCGGATGTTGGCGAAGGTGCCGCGGATCATCACCTCGTGGTTGCCGCGGCGCGAGCCGTAGGAGTTGAAGTCGCGCTTGTCCACGCCGTGCTCGGTGAGGTACTGCGCGGCCGGGGTGCCCGGCTTGATGTTGCCGGCCGGGGAGATGTGGTCGGTGGTGACCGAGTCGCCCAGCTTGGCCAGCACCCGCGCGTCGGCGATGTCCACGACCGGGCTCGGCTCGTGCGCCATGCCCTCGAAGTACGGGGGCTTCCGGACGTAGGTGGACTCGCTGTCCCACTCGAAGGTGTTGCCGGTGGGGATGGACAGCGACTGCCAGCGCTCGTCGCCGGCGAAGACGTCCGCGTAGTCCTTGGTGAACATGTGCTGGTCGATCGAGGAGGCCACGACGTCGGCGATCTCCTTCTCGGTCGGCCAGATGTCGGCCAGGTAGACCGGCTTGCCCTCGGCGTCGGTGCCCAGCGCCTCGCGGGTGATGTCGACGTTCATGTTGCCGGCGATGGCGTAGGCCACCACCAGCGGCGGCGAGGCCAGGTAGTTCATCTTGACGTCGGGGTTGATCCGGCCCTCGAAGTTGCGGTTGCCGGAGAGCACCGAGACGACCGCGAGGTCGGCGTCGTTGACGGCCTTGGAGACCTCCTCGGGCAGCGGGCCCGAGTTGCCGATGCAGGTGACGCAGCCGTAGCCGACCAGGTTGAAGCCCAGCTTCTCCATGTACGGAGTGAGGCCGGCCTTCTCGTAGTAGTCCATGACGACCTTGGACCCGGGGGCCAGCGTGGTCTTGACCCACGGCTTGACGGTGAGGCCCTTCTCCACCGCCTTCTTGGCGAGCAGGGCGGCGCCCAGCATCACCGAGGGGTTGGAGGTGTTGGTGCAGGAGGTGATCGAGGCGATCACGACCGCGCCGTTGTCGATCTCGTAGGTCGACCCGTCGGGCGCGTTGACCAGCGTCGGCTTGTGGATGCCGTTGCCGCCGGCCGGGACGTCGGAGGCCGGGAAGGACTCCTTGCCGGCCTCGTCGTCGTCGCTGATGTAGTCGCGCACGGCGACCTTGAAGCGCTCGGCCGCCTCGGCCAGGATCACCCGGTCCTGCGGACGCTTCGGCCCGGCGATGGACGGGACGACCGTGGACAGGTCCAGCTCGATGTACTCGGAGAAGACCGGCTCGACCGACGGGTCGTGCCACAGGCCCTGGGCCTTGGCGTAGGCCTCGACCAGGGCGAGCTGCTGCTCGCTGCGGCCGGTGAGCTTGAGGTACGCGATGGTCTCGGCGTCGATCGGGAAGATGGCGCAGGTGGAGCCGAACTCCGGCGACATGTTGCCGATGGTGGCGCGGTTGGCCAGCGGGATCGAGGTGACGCCCTGGCCGTAGAACTCGACGAACTTGCCGACCACGCCGTGCTTGCGCAGCATCTCGGTGATGGTGAGCACCAGGTCGGTGGCGGTGGCGCCGGCCGGGAGCGCGCCGTTGAGCTTGAAGCCGACCACGCGCGGGATCAGCATGGAGACCGGCTGGCCCAGCATCGCGGCCTCGGCCTCGATGCCGCCGACGCCCCAGCCCAGCACGCCCAGGCCGTTGACCATGGTGGTGTGCGAGTCGGTGCCGACGCAGGTGTCGGGGTAGGCCTGGCCGTTGCGGACCATCACCGTACGGGCCAGGTGCTCGATGTTGACCTGGTGCACGATGCCGGTGCCCGGCGGGACGACCTTGAACTCGTCGAAGGCGGTCTGGCCCCAGCGCAGGAACTGGTAGCGCTCCTTGTTGCGGCCGTACTCGATCTCGACGTTCTGGGTGAACGAGTCCTTGGTGCCGAACTTGTCGGCGATGACCGAGTGGTCGATGACCAGCTCGGCCGGGGCCAGCGGGTTGATCTTCGCCGGGTCGCCGCCGAGCTCCTTGACGGCCTCACGCATGGTCGCCAGGTCGACGACGCAGGGGACGCCGGTGAAGTCCTGCATGATCACGCGGGCGGGCGTGAACTGGATCTCCTGGTTGGGCTGCGCGGTGGCATCCCAGTTCCCCAGCGCGCGGATGTGGTCGGCGGTGATGTTCGCGCCGTCCTCCGTGCGGAGCAGGTTCTCCAGGAGCACCTTCAGGCTGTAGGGAAGGCGCTCGGCGCCCTCGACCTTGTCCAGCTTGAAGATCTCGTACGACTCGTCGCCCACCTGCAGCGAGCTGCGGGCGTCGAAGCTGTTGGCGGACACGACTGTCTCCCTGAGTGAGGATATCTTGATCGGAGCGAGGATATCTTGATGTCGAGATAACCATAGTGCATCCCTCTCCCCGGGGCGACGCCGACCCGAACGGCGGAGCCGGGCGAGTCGGTTCGGGGCGCGGGCGCGGGCCGGGACCAGGCTGGGGCCATGAGAACTCCCCTGCCCAGGATTCCCCTACCCGGGTTTTCCGGCCGTGCATGGTGGGGCTGGGTACTGGCGGCCGCCGGGTTCGTCGCGCTGGTGGCCGGCTACTTCACCCTGCCGATGGACGCGTTCGGGCCCGCACATCCGATTCTGAGCTGGATGGTCTTCATCTGCGCGCTGGCGCTGCTCGGCGGGCTGCTGCTACGGCAGATCCAGCTTGTGCTGGCGGAGTCCGACCGGGGGCGTCCGGCCGTGAGCATCGTGCTGCTGATCTGCCTCTCGCTGGTGATCTTCGCTGCCGCGTACCTGGCGCTGTCCCGGCAGCAGGGGCAGTTCAGCGGGCTGCGCACGCGTACCGACGCCCTTTACTTCACCGTGGTCACCATGGCGACCATCGGCTACGGCGACATCTCCCCGTCCGGGCAGGAGGCGCGGCTGGTGGTGCTGGTGCAGGTCCTCTACAACTTCGTCTTCCTCGCCGCCGGGGCCTCGGCGCTCACCCGTCGGCTGCGGGTCAAGGCCACCGACCGGATCCAGGCCCGGCAGGGCTCCCACGGCCATGACCACGGCCATGACCACGGCCGTGACCACGGCCATGGCTCCGCGGCGGGGCCCCTGCTAGGTTCCGATCATGATTCGTAGCGTGCCACTCACGGGTGGAGAAAAGGAAAGCCTGTACACCGCGCTCGACCGGCACCGGGACATCCTGGTGTGGAAGCTGGAGGGCCTGGACGACGCGCAGCTGCGCAAGCCCCTGGTGCCCTCGGGAACGACCATGCTGGGGCTCCTGAAGCACATGGCCGCGGTCGAGTACGGCTGGTTCTGCCAGCCCTTCGGCCGGGAGACCGAGCCCAAGGTGGTCGACCTGGAGGAGAGGTTCGACGCCGACCCCGAGGTCGAATGGCGGGTGGAGCCGGACGAGAGCACCGCGGACATCCTCGCCTTCTACGCCCGCGCCCGGGCCGCCGCCGACCTGGTCATCGAGGCCACCGACCTGGAGACCACCGGGGTGTCGGGCGGCCGGACCGTGTCGATGCGCTGGGTGCTGATCCACATGGTCGAGGAGGTCGCCCGGCACGCCGGGCACCTCGACATCCTGCGTGAGCTGACCGACGGCGCGGCCGGCGACTTCCCGGAGCTCTGACCCCGCGGTTGACCGGCTGCGGACGGTCGTCACGGCCGGTCAGACCTCGGGGTCAGACCTCGGGGTCAGACCTTGCCGGTGGCGGTCGCGCTGAGCATCCCCTTGCCCACCGCGTGCGCCTCCAGGCCGTCCAGGTCGTAGGACGGGACCGTCCCCACCTTGGTCGGCTGGTAGCCCTTGGGCAGCGCGTAGACGGTGAACTCATAGGTGTCGGTGCTGCCCGAGGGCGGGCACGGGGGCTTCCAGCCGACGACGGTCCGCCCCTGCGGGGTGCCGCCCTCGGCGACGCCCGTGGTCGCGACCGGGATCTGCACCACGTACCAGTGGTGGTAGGTGCCGCCGGGCGCCGAGGGGTCGTTGACCACCAGCGCCAGCCAGCCCGCGTCGGCGGGCACCCCGGACCAGGCCAGGGCCGGGGCGGTGCCGTCGCCCGCGCAGGTGTACTCGTCCGGGATGCTGCCGCCCTGCTGGAAGGCGGTGCTGGTGACCGTGATCGGCACCGGGGACGCCGACGGCTCTGCCGCTGTGCTGCCGCCGCCGTTCCCGCCGCCGCCCCCGCATGCGGTCACTGCCGCCAGCAGCAGTGCCCCCAGCGCCAGTTCCCGGATCGCCCGTCGTGCCATTGCCGCCCCCGCGCAGTAGGTCTAGACCAACTCTCGGCGGAGACTGTACCCATCAATCGCCCAGGGTGGCCACCAGGATCGCCTTGATGGTGTGCAGCCGGTTCTCGGCCTGGTCGAAGACCACGGAGTGCTCGGACTCGAACAGCTCGTCGGTGACCTCCAGCTCGCTCAGCCCAGTACTGGCGTGCACCTGCCTGGCGACCTCGGTGTCGAGGTCGTGGAAGGCCGGCAGGCAGTGCAGGAACTTCACGGCCGGGTTGCCGGTGGCCCGGACCGTGTCCATGGAGACCTGGTAGGGGGCGAGCAGCTCGATCCGCTCGGCCCACGCCTCCTTGGGCTCGCCCAAGGACACCCAGACGTCGGTGTAGAGGAAGTCCGCGCCGGCGACGCCCTCGGCGACGTCCTCGGTGAGGGTGATCCTGGCCCCGGTCCGGGCCGCCAGCGCCTGCGCCTGGGCCTGGACCCCGGCGGTCGGCCAGAGCTGCTTCGGGGCGACGATGCGGATGTCCAGACCCAGCAGCGCACCGGTCACCAGCAGCGAGTTGCCTGTGTTGCTGCGGGCGTCGCCGAGGTACGCGAGGGCGACCTCGGGCAGCTGCTTGGTGCTGTGCTCCTGGACGGTGAGGATGTCCGCGAGCATCTGGGTCGGATGCCACTCGTCGGTCAGCCCGTTCCAGACCGGGACGCCCGCGTGGGCGGCCAACTCCTCCACGATCGCCTGGCCGTAGCCCCGGTACTGGATGCCGTCGAACATCCGCCCGAGCACCCGCGCGGTGTCCTTGACCGACTCCTTGGTCCCCAGGTGCGAGCCGCTGGGGTCGAGGTAGGTGGTGTGCGCGCCCTGGTCGGCGGCGGCCACCTCGAAGGCGCAGCGGGTCCGGGTGGAGCCCTTCTCGAACACCAGGGCGATGTGCTTGCCCCGGAGCCGCTGCTGCTCCGTGCCCGCGTACTTGGCTGCCTTCAGCTGCGCCGACAGGCCGAGCAGGAAACGGAACTCCTGCGGAGTGAAGTCGACCTCCTTGAGGAAGTGCCGGTGCCGCAGATTGAAGGCCATGTCGGGCTCCTGGATTGACAGTGGCGGGCGTGGATGCGGCAACTATATACGAAAGGGGGCATGATTATGCACTGCCGTCCTAGAGTCGGGGATCGACCGGCTCGGACTCCAGGGCGAGGACGGCGAACACCGCCTCGTGCACCCGCCACAGCGGCTCCCCCGCGGCGAGCCGGTCCAGGGCCTCCAGGCCGAGGGCGTACTCGCGCAGGGCGAGCGAGCGCTTGTGGCCCAGGGTGCGCGAGCGCAGCCGGTCCAGGTTGGCCGGCAGGGTGTAGTCCGGGCCGTAGATGATCCGCAGGTACTCCCGGCCGCGGACCTTCACCCCCGGCTGGACCAGCCGCCCGCCCTCCGGGCGCACCAGCGAGGCCAGCGGCTTGACCACCATGCCCTCGCCGCCGGCCGCGGTCAGCTCCTCCCACCAGGCGATGGCGACGGCCACGGACTCCTCGTCGGCGGTGTCCACCAGCCGTCGGCCGGTCGCCCTGAGCAGGCCGGAGCCGTCGGCGGCGACCAGCGCGTCGATCCAGGCCAGGTGCTGGTCGTGCGGACGGACCGCGAGGTTGGCGCCCTCGGCGGCGAGGATCTGGAACGGGGCCAGCCGGATCCCGTCCAGGCCGTCCACCGGCCAGCAGTAGCGCCGGTAGGCGTCGGTGAAGGCGGCGGCGTCGGCGTGCCGGGCGGTCTGCCGGGCGGCCAGGTCGGCGACGTCGACCTCGCGGTTCCGGGCGGCCTCCAGCGCGGCGAGGGCGGCGGGCAGCGCCGCCCCGGCCGCCGCGCCGACCGCGGCGTACTGGCGCTTGAGCAACCCGAGCGCCTTCAGCGACCAGGGCAGCAGTTCGGCGTCCAGCAGCAGCCAGTCGCTCTCCAGCTCGTCGAAGAGCCCGGCGGTGACCGCGGCGGAGCGCAGCCGGTCCAGGATTCCGTCGGTCCGTGCCTCGTCGTCGAGGAAGGAACGGCCGGTACGGGTCCAGATCGCACCGCCGGTGGAGACGCCGAAGCGCTTCTCCAGGGCGTTGCCGTCCGGGTCGCGGCCGAGCAGCACCACGGCGCGCGAGCCCATGTGCTTCTCCTCGCAGACCACCTGGCGCACCCCGTCCGCGAGGAAGCCGGCGAAGGCCTCCGCCGGGTGCTCAAGGCAGCCGTCCCGGCGCGAGGTCGACACCGGGGCCATGGTCGGCGGCAGATAGGCCAGCAGCCGCGGGTCCAGCGCGAAGCGGCTCATCACCTCCAGCGCGGCGGCGGCGTTCTCCTCCTTGACGGCGACCCGGCCGTGGTTGACGGTCTCCACGATCCGGCGGCCCTGGACGTCGGAGAGCGCCAGCGGGCGGCCCTCGCGGGCGCCCGGGGCGTCGGTGATCAGCGGGCGGACCGGCTCGTACCAGACCTGCTCGGCCTCGGCCTGGACCAGCTCGCGCTCCGGGTAGCGCAGCGCGGTCATGGTCCCGCCGAAGACGCAGCCGGTGTCCAGGCAGATGGTGTTGTTGACGAAGCTCGCGGTCGGGGTAGGGGTGTGCCCGTAGACCACCAGGGCGCGGCCCCGGTACTCCTCGGCCCAGGGGTAGCGGACGGGCAGGCCGTACTCGTCGGTCTCGCCGGTGGTGTCGCCGTAGAGGGCGTGCGAGCGGACCCGGCCGGAGGTGCGGCCGTGGTACTTCTCGGGCAGCCCGGCGTGGCAGACCACCAGCCGGCCCTCGTCCAGCAGGTAGTGGCTGACCAGGCCGTCGATGAAGGCGCGGACCTCGGTGGTGAAAGCAGGCGGCTCGGCGGCGAGCTGGTCCAGCGACTCCTGCAGGCCGTGACTGACCGTCACCTTGCGTCCGGCCAGCGCCCGGCCGAGCTTGTTCTCGTGGTTGCCGGGGACGCACAGCGCGTTCCCGGCCGCGACCATGCCCATCACCAGCCGCAGCACGCCCGGGGTGTCCGGGCCGCGGTCGACCAGGTCGCCGACGAAGACGGCGGTCCGCCCGTCCGGGTGCGCGGCGTCGACGGCGCGGCCGTCCGCGTCGCGGGTGACCGTGTAGCCGAGCCGGCCGAGCAGGGTCACCAGCTCGGAGCGGCAGCCGTGGATGTCGCCGATGACGTCGAAGGGGCCGGTGAGGTGCCGCAGGTCGTTGTAGCGCTTCTCATAGACGATCTCGGCGGCCTCGACCTCGGCCGCTCCGCGCAGCACATGCACCTTGCGGAAGCCCTCGCGCTCCAGGAACTTCATCGAGCGTCGCAGCTCGCGCTGCTGCCGCTGGATCACATGCGGGCTGAACCCGGCGCGGTCCGGACGCAGCGCGTTGCGCTCCGCGCAGACCTGCGGCGGGACGTCCAGCACGATGGCGACCGGCAGCACGTCGTACTCACGGGCCAGGTTGACCAGGTGCCGCCGGGCCTCGGGCTGGACGTTGGTGGCGTCCACCACGGTGATCCGGCCGGCCGCGAGCCGCTTGCCGGCGATGTAGTGCAGCACGTCGAAGGCGTCGGGGGTGGCCGCCTGGTCGTTGGTGTCGTCGGAGACCAGGCCGCGGCAGGCGTCGGAGGAGACCACCTGGGTCGGCAGGAAGTGCCGCGCGGCGAAGCTGGACTTGCCGGAGCCGGTGGTCCCGACCAGGACGACCAGGGAGAGGTCGGGGACGGGGAGCTTACGGCTCGGGGTCTCGGTGTCGTCGCTCATCGGGAGGCTGCTTCCTGCGCGGATTCCTGCACGGATTCCGGTGCGTGGGTACGGGTGCCGGCGTCGCCCGAGGCGGCGGTCTGCCGGGTGAAGCCGGCGAGCTGGGTGGGCGGGCCCACCTCGGGGTCGTCCGGGCCGACCGGCGCGAAGCGGACGGTGTAGCCGTAGCTGTCGGCGACCTGCTCGGCCCAGGCCCGGAACTGGGTCCGGTCCCATTCGAAGCGGTGGTCCGCGTGCCGGACGTGCCCGGCCGGGAGGGACTCCCAGCGGACGTTGTACTCCACGTTGGGCGTGGTCACCACGACCGTGCCGGGGCGGGCCGAGCCGAACACGGCGTACTCCAGGGCGGGCAGCCGGGGCAGGTCGACGTGCTCGATCACCTCGGAGAGCACCGCCGCGTCATAGCCGGTGAGCCGGGCGTCGGTGTAGGTGAGCGCGCCCTGGACCAGCCGCACCCGCTGGGCCTGGCGCTCGGACATCCGGTCCAGGTGCAGCCGCCGGGCGGCGATGCCCAGCGCCCGCGAGGACACGTCCACGCCGAGGACCTCGGTGATCCGCGACTCCTTGAGCAGCGCGCCGACCAGGCTGCCCTCGCCGCAGCCCAGGTCCACCACCCGGGTCGCCCCGGCGGCGCGCAGCGCCTCGACGATCGCGGTGCGGCGCTGGACCGCGAGCGGGGTCGGCTTCTCCTCCGCGGCCTCCTCCTCCGTCTCCACCTCGGGGACGGCGTTGTCGATCTCCTCCACCTCGCGGTCGTCGGCCTCGGCGAGCCGGGCCAGCTCCAACTGCTCCAGCGCGCTGCGGGCCAGCGACCAGCGCCGGGCCAGGTAGCGCCGGGTGATCAGCGCCAGTTCCGGGTGCGCGCCGAGCCAGCCTTCTCCGGCCCGCAGGAGTTTGTCGACCTCGTCGGGTGAGACCCAGTAGTGCTTGGCGTCGTCCAGCACCGGCAGCAGGATGTAGAGCTGGCTGAGCGCGTCGGCCAGCCGCAGCGTCCCGGTCAGGGTGAGGCTGACGTAGCGGGAGTCGCCCCACTCCGGGAACTGCGGGTCCAGCGGGACCGGCTTGGCCTCGACCTGCCAGCCCAGCGGCTCGAACAGCCGCCGGACCAGGTCCGGACCGCCGTCCTGGCCGGCCTTCGCGGGCAGCGCCGGGACGGTGATCACCAGCGGCAGCGCCGTCGCCGCCAACTCCGGGCGCTGGTCGCAGCGACCCCTCATGGCGCTCTTGAAGACGGTGCTCAACGCGACCGCGAGCAGCGAGGACGCCGCGTAGGGCCGGTCGTTGACGTACTGCGCCAGGGCGAAGTCGGGCGACCCTCCCCGGCCCTTGCCGCGGCCGCGCCGGACCAGCGCGACGGGGTCGATCTCCAGCAGCAGGGCAGCGGTGCACTGCTCCTCGGTCGCCACGGGGTAGAACACGTGGGCGAGCCCATAGTTCGACAAGTTGAAACTCTGGGACCTGCCTGGATGCTTGTGCAGCAGGAAGCCCAGATCTGTCGCGGGGCGGTCGGGGGTGCCGGTGGTACTGATCGTCAGGAACACACGGACGAGTATCGCCGGACGGGGCGGCGCGGCCCACCAGGTTTTCTGCTGATGGCCGAGCTGTCAGCCCGAATCCACCGATGAATGACCTGTCCGAGGCCTGGACATAACGACGCGGATGCCCTCTGACCTGGGACGATGGGACTTCCTACAGAACCAAGTCGCCAGAACGAGAGAACATCCGCGAGATGCAATCCTGCCATGCCGCCACAGCGGTTTCCGCCGTCTTCGACGAGCCGAACCTGATCGCCGATGCCGGGCTGCTGTCGCTGGTCCGGCTGGCCGAGCGGGCCGGCCTGCGGCAACTGGCCGCGTCCGCGCTCCGCATCGAGGGCGCCGACAACAGCGGCGGAGCCAACCCGGCCGCCAAAGTGATGTCGCTGATCAGCGCGATGTGCGCGGGCGCGGACAGCATCGACGACGCGGCGCGGCTGCGGCACGGCGCGATGGACCGCGCCTTCACCTCGGTCCGCGCGCCCTCCACCCTGGGCACCTTCCTGCGCTCCTTCACCCACGGCCACAACCGCCAGCTCCACCGCGTTCACCGCGACTTCCTGGCCCGACTGGCCCGCAGCACCCCACTGCTGCCCGGCGCCGACACACTGATGTTCATCGACATCGACCCCACCCACCGCCGCGTGTACGGCCACGCCAAGCAGGGCGCGCAGGTCGGCCGCCTCAAGGGCCAGCGCACCCTGCACCCGATCCTGGCCACCCTGTCCACCCCGATCGCCCGGCCCGTGATCGGCGCGGTCCGCCTGCGCCGCGGCAAGGCCGCCGACGTCCGCGGAGCCGAGAGCTTCGTGAGCGAGGCCCTGGCCATAGCGAAGGAGACCGGCGGCACCGGGATCCGCCTGGTCCGCGCGGACAGCAAGTTCTACACCGCCGACGTGGTCGCCGCCTGCCGCCGGGCCGGCGCCCGATTCTCCCTGACCACCGGCATGAACCCCTCCATCGCGGGCGCGATCTCCCGCATCCCGCAGGAGTCCTGGACGGCGATCCGCTACCCGGACGCCTTCGTCGACCCCGACACCGGCGAGATGGTCTCCGACGCCGAGGTCGCCGAGATCCCCTACACCGCCTTCACCGGCCGAAGGAAGTCCGAGCACGTCACCGCCCGGCTGATCGTGCGCCGGGTCCGCCGATTGAACGCCGAAGTGGCCCAGGGTCAGGGCGAGTTGTTCACCGCCTGGCGTTACCACCCCGTCTTCACCGACAGCTCCTTCGCGGTGCTGCAGGCGGAACTGCACCACCGGCAGCACGCCGTGGTGGAGCAGGTGATCGCGGACGGGAAGTCCGGGCCTCTGGCCCACCTGCCGTCCGGGAACTTCCAGGCCAACGCCGCGTGGCTGACCCTGTGGGCGATGTCGCACAACCTGCTGCGGGCCGCCGGTGCGCTGACCTCGGTCTTCCACGCCAAGGCCACCACAGCGACCCTGCGCGCCCACCTGGTCCACGTCCCGGCCCGGCTCGCGCGCACCGCGCGCACCAAATTGACGGTGCATCTGCCCGAGCACTGGCCCTGGCGCGACGCCTTCACCGCCCTGTTCGAGGCCGTCCACTCCCCACCGCCGCGCCCGGCGGCCTGACCGCCACAAGATCCCGCACCGCGACGGCCCGACGGCCACCGGCGACAGCGCCACCAACCGCTCCCGACCCCGCACAACCCCTCGGACAGGCCGCGACCCGCGCACGGCGGCTACCGCACACCCTCAACCTGTTGCCCCCAGCGGCCGACCGTCCACGGGCAGGAGAGCAACCCCGAAATGATCAGCCGGTGGATTCGGGGTCAGGTGACTCGATCGCGGACCGCGCGGCCTACCCAACACCGCGCAACAAGGGCGGACTGAGCAACCATGCGCTTCCCCGCCGATAGAGGACAGCCGGACGACCGGTAGGAGGCAGCCGCTGTTCCCCCGTGGACTGCACGAACCCCGAGGTACCGAGCACCTTTCGGCGAAAGTTGCTCGGATCCAGCCGTTGCCCCCAGATCACTTCGTAGACCCTTCGCAGCTCGCTCAAGGTGAACGACTCCCCGCAGAAGGCAGTGGCGACAGCGGTGTACTCAAGCTTTCTGCGGATCTCCTCCAGGGCATCCGCAAGGATGACCGCGTGGTCAAAAGCCAGCCCCTCTGCCACCTCCGTCAGTTCCGCTACAGGGGTCAGGAAGGCACGCGCAGCGTCGGTACCACCGACAGGAACTGGGATATCCGGCCCAAGCGCGAGATAGGCAATGGTGACCACCCTTCCCCTCGGGTCACGGCCCGGATCTCCGTAGGCGCCGAGCTGCTCCAGGTGCAGTTGCCGGCCGTTGATCCCGGCCTCCTCCCAGAGCTCACGCAACGCCCCTTCCCGCAAGGTTTCGTCCTTTTGGACATACCCGCCAGGCAGGGCGGACCGGCCAAGGAAGGGCTCCAGCCCGCGCTCGACGAGGAGCACCATCAACTGATCTGCCCTGACGGTGAAGATCGCCAGGTCCACAGTGATCCACGATGGCTTTACCTCATCGGAGTCTTTCAGCCAGTCATCCACCGAATCCCCTAAAGGTCATATTGACTTAAACGCGTGACACGCTTATGGTCTCATAGACCTTAACTCGACGAGGCAGGGGCGGGGCATGATCACTCCCCAGGCGCCACCAGCCATGGAATCAACCGACGAACCTACTGACGCCACCCGCCACTTATGCGCTGGCGTGTACGTGGATGAGCGTTTCCGCGACCTTGTGATCGACAAGGTGTGCACCGCCCCGCACCGAAGGGTCGCCCCGTCCTACGGGTTCGACATCGTCCCCGTCATGCACCATGCGTGGCGGGCTGCGGCGCTGACGGCACTCCTCCGCGTGACGCTGGTCGGGGCAATGGTCACGCCGGCCTTCGCCGGCGCCCTGCCCACCACCGTCCTCATCACCTGCGCGATAGCTCTCTTCAGGCTGCTCCGCTTCGCCATTCTGTTACGGGACGTCGACCGGGGGTCGAGATCGAAACGGGAATCCAAACGACACGGTTTAGGGCCGATACGGAGCCAGGGCTACCTCTTCAGGCTGCTCCTCCCCCGCAGGAACTCCGCGATGGCTCCCGCCTTCAAACGTGTCCGGGTCGTCGCGCTGTCCCTGGTACTGACTGGCCTGACCGTCGCGTTAGCGGAGCCGGGTGACGCCGTGACGGCCGCCGACGTAGCAGCTGGAATGACGCTGATGTGCCTTGTCATCGGAGCCGCACGTCAGTTGATACTCAACCGAATCCTCCGTGCGCCGACGCTTCGCCCCGCACACCTGTCCGGCCGCCAACGGGTGGCGGACATACAGCAGCGACATACCTGCGCCGTATACCGTCGCCCTCGTCACAGAGACGACGAGGAGGAGGACCAGGACGATCTCACCGTTTTCACGCTCTTCGGGGAAGAGTCACCCTTCATCGGGGCAGGCGAACTCGTCTACCAATGGAATCCGCCGATGAGTATCCAATTGCTGAGGCCTGGCGGCGACGACGATGCGCTATTACATGAGCGCGAGCACCTCGTACCACCTTTTCAGGCACACGAACTAGTCGACTATCTGCGCGAGGCAGTTCAACTGCTTGATACCGACAGCCAGGATGTCCGGCTCCCGGTGCAGGTCCGCGACCGCGTCTACGTGGCCGAAACAGATGTAGCGGCGGACCATTCCCTGATCCCCCAAGCATTCGACGAAGCCGAGCTGCGTGCCCTCATCAACACGCCAGGCTCCAAGCAGCACCACTTCCTCGAATTCACTACGCCGACAGAGGGGTCGGAGTATATGGCGACGGTGCTTTTACATGTCAGCTTGCAGGGGCGGACGCTGAGCCTCTCCACAGCGGCATGCGCCCTCGCCCACACGCCGCGGTCCTTCCAGCGTACCGAGGAATTTGGTCACCACGGGGCCACGGCAGTCGCTTGGGCGGCCATTCGCGAACTTGCTGCATTACCCCTGGAGGTTCAGAAATCATGGCGGACTGCCCGCTACCTCTATGCCCTGGGCAAGGCCGCTGCCTTCCCCCGGGACCTTACCGCCGCGCCGATCCGCAACATCCTGATCGGCAGTCGAGTCAGCATACGGGAGGAATCGAGCCAAGACTGGTCAAAGATTCAACTGCAGAAGAGCGACATCTTGGGCCAAATGAAGTCGATCGAGCAGAGGCTGCTTCGAGCCGCCAGCGACTTCCTTTACTCCAAGGATGTGGATATATCCGAGTTCACTAACCGTGCGCTCAATATTATCAACAGTGGCATCTTCAACTTCGGCGACAACAACAACTTCAGCCACAACGCGGTGGGCGACGCAGCTCAGGTTTCCGCCCCTGCAACCCAGCCCGCAAGCTCCGGCAATTCCAGTAGCGGAGGAAACAAGTGACCACCAACCGAGGCATCAGCAACCGTGGTGACAACAACAACTTCAGCGGCAACGCCGTCGGAGACCATGCCCAAGTCTCCATGAATACCCCCTCCCGGGCCTCCGGCACCCTTGCCGACAGCGAGGCCGGCAACCAACGGGGGACTACGTGGGACGTCGGGGTGGTCACCATCCTCAGCGAGGAACTGCGTGCCGTCATCCGCGAGTTGAACCTGGAACGCCACAAGGAACCTGGCGGGCTGTACTTCTACCAGGGCAGCTACACCACGCCGGAATCCACCATCCGAATAGTGGCCACCCAGAGCCAGTCCCAGGGGCAACGGTCCACGATGGCTGCCCTGGAAAACCTAAGGCGCCACTACGCACCGCAGCTGTGGGCCCTGGTCGGCGTAGGCGGCGGAATCCACGACGAACACGCCCGCATCGGCAACGTCATCGTCTCCACGGACATCGTTTACTACGAGAATCGAAAAATCAATCCTCTCGGGGATGTTCGTCGCCGCGGAGAACATCGTCAGGCTCCAGCACCGATCGTCCATGCGGTGAATGCATTCTTCGCGGATCACGGAACTCCAGCACGCATAAACGGCCAGCCATCCGACCATGCGTCGACGAGGTTCGAGGTCTACCCGGGGGTGATTGGTTCGGGCGAAGCCGTCATCGCCGATCGCGATAGCGAAATACGAAGCTACCTCACTAACTACCACGAAAAGGTCTTGGCGGTGGATATGGGGGTCTTCAAACTTGATGGGCCGTCAGCGGCTTGAGCCAATTGACTGTCACGTTGGGTGACGATGCCGGGTGTGGTGTGCCCCGGATGCAAGGAGCCCGCAGGGATTGGTGATCATGGTTCTTGTCTAGAGAAACCGATCACGAACACCTGCGGGCTCGAACATCAACGATACCTGTGCCGATACGGACGCGACACTGCTGCTGGGCCTGGAGGGGCTGGGGGTGATCAAGGTGGAGGAGGTCGGGCCGGCTCTCGTCGTGCACGTGGCGACGGTGGACGAGGGTGCGCGGGCATGCCCGGAGTGCGGAGTGCTCTCCACGACGAGGAAGGGCCCACGTCTCACCCGCCCCCGCCAACTTCCTTACGGTGGACGACGTGTGGATCTGCACTGGCACAAGTCCCGTTGGTTCTGCGCGGAACCGCTGTGCCCGCGCGGCTCGTTCACCGAGCAGGTCCGCGAGGTGCCAGCGGGGGCCCGGCTGACCCGCGCGCTGCGGCGCGAGGCCGGACGCGTGGTGGCCGACGACGGCCGCACGGTCGTACAGGCCGGCCGTGACCTGGGCATCTCCTGGCCCACTGCCCAAGCTGCCTTCGAACAGTACGCCGAGCTCGTCCTGCCTGATCAGCCGCCCGTGACCGAGGCCGTCGGCATCGACGAGACCCGCAGGGGCAAGCCGGTCTGGCGGGAGAACCCCGAAACGGGCACATGGGAACTGGTCGCCGACGCCTGGCATATCGGCTTCGTCGACGCGGTCGGCGGCCAGGGCCTGCTCGGGCAGGTCGAGGGCCGCAACGCCGCCTCCGTCGCCGCCTGGCTCACCCTCCAGCCCGAGACCTGGAAACAGCGGGTCAGGTACGTGGCCATCGACCTGTGCGCCACCTTCCGCGCCGCCGTGCGCACCGCCCTGCCCCACGCCCGAATCGTCGTGGACTGCTTCCACGTCGTCCAGCTCGCCCAGCGCCACCTGGCCGACCTGCGCCGCCGCCTCACCTGGAGGCACCACGGCCGCCGCGCCCGCAAGGGCGACCCCGTCTGGAGCGTCCGCAAGCTCCTGCGCCGCAACAAGGAAGACCTCACCACCACAGAACTGGCCACGCTTGCCGACGAGTTGACCGATATGGGTACCTACGGCAAGCAGATCCTCGACGGCTGGCGTGCCAAGGAGCTCCTGCGCGACCTGCTGCGGCTCACCGCCAAGCACGCCCACGTCCTTCCCGACCGCTCCGCGGTCTCCGCCGCCCGCTACCGCTTCCAGGCCTTCTGTGCCGACCGCCCCTACCTGGTCGAACTGGTCACCCTCGCCGAAACTGAACCCCGACCACTTTCGTGGACACTGGAAGTAGTTCACTCAAGTGTCAAGTGGGAAGTGCACGATGGTTTCAAAGCGGAAGAAGTACACCCAGGAGTACAAGGCAGAGGCCGTAGAGCTAGTGGTGAGCTCCGGCCGGCCCGTGGCTGAGATTGCCCGGGACCTCGGTCTGAACGAGGGAACCCTAGGAAACTGGGTAAATGCCGCGAAGAGGAGCGGAAGCATCAAAGACAAGCCGCTGACCATCGACGAGCGCGTCCATATGAAGGAACTCGAAGACGAAGTACGGAAGCTCCGCATGGAGCGGGACTTCCTAAAAAAAGCAGCGGCGTGGTTTGCGAGCCAGAACCAATAAAGTTCGCCTTCATCCTGCAAGTCCACGACGAGCAGGTCGGCAAGCCACGCCGCTTCATATATCCCATCAACTTCATGTGCAAGATGCTGGACGTATCGCGTACCGGATTCTACTCGTGGATCCGCCGTGAGGAGTCCGCACACGCACGACGCGATGTCGAACTTACCCGACTCATCATCGCTATCGACAAAGTCAACAGGGGTCGCTACGGGATCGACCGGATACACGCGCAGCTGGCCCGCCAGGGCGAGCGCGTGTCACCCAAGCGCGTCCGACGCCTGGCCAGGGCCGCTGGGCTGGCGTGCATCCATCCACGGCCCTACAAGGCCACCACCGTCCAGGATCCGGCGAACAGGCGCGGCCTGGTGGACCTCGTCGAGCGGAATTTCGTCCCGGAAAAGAAAGACCAGATATGGTACGGTGACATCACTTACATTCACACCGCAGAAGGCTGGGCCTATATGGCGACAGTCATCGACGGGTATTCGCGGAAGCTCATCGGCTGGTCGGTCGCTGACCACATGCGCGAAGACATGGTGATCCAGGCGCTAGACATGGCGATCCGAAATCGCCAGCCGGCACAGGGTGAAGTCGTCATGCATACAGACCGTGGCAGTCAGTACACCGGTAGTAAATTTCGCGACCAATGTCTTGACAGCGGAATCCTGCCTTCGGTAGGAAAGACGGGGATCTGCTTCGACAACGCCGCAGCAGAGTCGTTCAACGCAACCCTGAAAAAGGAATTGATCCACCTGCACGTGTGGACAACAATAAAGCAGGTCGGGAGTGCAATATTTGAATACACCGAGTCTTACTACAATCGACACAGGATTCAACGTGAGCTCGGCTACCTATCTCCCTATGAATACGAGAGTGGGTCCACACTAAGCGCAGCACTAGCAGCATAAAAGACTGTCTTCGAAATCGGTCGGCCTCCAAACCGTCGACCAGTGGTGGCACGGCATCGAGAACTACATCAAAACCGGCATAACGAACGCCGCATCCGAAGGCAACAACCGCGTGATCAAGCTCGAAGCCCGCAAGGCCTACGGCTTCCGAAACCGCCGGAGCCAACGCCTGCGATCACACTGCGCAACCACCCGAAGGGCACGCGGAAAGCTGACGACCCATCAACTTTGATGACCCGGATATGGAAGCCGGAGGGCTTAGTCAGTATTGGCAGGAGAACTCCGTCCACGGCGAAGCAAACCCGGGCTGGATCGTCATCCGGGGCGTCTCCGACAACGCCGACGAGGAGAAGGGCCACGGGCACCACGAACGCGCTGCCCAAAATGCTGCAAACATCCTGCGACGGCTCCTCCCCTATCTCTGCTGACCGTGAGCCAAACAACCGAGATAGGCCCAGTACAGGGAGATGGTTTGCATGACAGCTTTTCTGTTTGGGGTACTCAGTTCTCTGGCAGCCAGTGTGATCGCACTGACCCTAGGCCTCCTGCGTGGCTCGCGCCCACTGTGGTGGCTAGTAACCGTGTGCTCCTGGTGCACAGGAACGGGCCTCAAGCGCGTGTACAGTCGCCAATCGTCCGCCGAACAGGAGATCGCACGCGACCTCAGCCGGGCCCGCTGGATCAAGGTCCTGGCGGGACGCGGAAACGTGCTCACCCGCGAGGTCTTTTCCCCTCTGTGGTCGGGGGCGTTGTCCGTGGATTCCGTCCAAGTGCTGCTGCCCGCCCCGCACCCTCAGGGTGACTCCTGGCTCGACCGGCGCTCGAACGATCTCCATCGATTCGACCCCGGCTACAGTCCGGAGCTGCTCAGGGACCAGGTCCAGGCGAACCTGGACTATCTCACCCATGCTACCCGCACTCGAAGCAATTTCGAGCTTCGTGAATTCAATCTACCCAACATCTGCCGCGTGATTGCAACGGATCGGGTTGCCTATCTCACCTTCTACAGCAGCTCTGCTCACGGCAGGAATTCTCCGTGTATGTACGTCCGGGCTCCAGGGCTCCTGTACTCGATCGCCCTGCAGCAGTTCGACCTAGCCTGGATAAATAGTTCACCCACGCTGTCGGCACCCTGACCAAGGACCCTATTTCCTGCGATCTGGGCGAGGCCGTAGTTCGACAAGTTGAAACTCTGAGACCTGTCCGGATGCTTGTGCATCAGGAAGCCCAGGTCTGTCGCGGGGCGGTCAGGGGTGCCGGTAGTACTGATCGTCAGGAACACACGGTCGAGTATCGCCGGACGGGGCGGCGCGGCCCACCAGGTTTTCTGCTGATGGCCGAGCTGCCAAGCCCTCCGGGAGGTGACCCCTCGTCGGGGATACCTCACCAGCACAGGTCTCACCGTGACCGGCTCAGAATCCCGCCCGCTGTCGCCGATCATCAACGGCGTGTCCGGAAGGCCGAAGTTGGAGGTCACCCGGGATGATGCTGAGGGCCCCATTGGATTCGAACCGACGACCTACGCTTTACGAGGACTTAGCAGGCAGGGTCCTGACCTGCGCAAACGTAGCTGACATGCCGTCTGACCTGCAAAAATGCCTCTCAGTAGCTCTCGCTGGTCCTCGTCATTTCTCGTCCTCATGTGTACTGAATCCGTACGCCTGGGACGGCTTCAGCAACGCCGTTCGCTACTCGCGCCGTCCCAGTACATATGGCGACGAGAACATACGCGCGACACCGAGAAGCATCGAGATGCTGTCGCACTTCTGAGCTACGGACTGGGGCCCATCCTCGACCCTCCGGGGCTCTAATCAGGTCCCAGCCAGGCAAGTATCGCACCAGGGAGCGAGCCGGACCCAGCGCACCCGTCCAAGCCCAGACTCACCACATCCGGGGTGAGCCGGCCCCACGGAAACATGCGGCACTCAACTTCCGTCTCGAAGGTCACCGAGCGGATGGCGTGGCTGGCCGTCGAAAGGTTGACGCGATCTGGTCACTCCACCCTGTGCCCCCTACCGTCGTCACATGACGTGGACACCACTCCTCGCGACCCTCCTTGGTGCTGCTATCGCCCTCAGCTCAGCCGTCCTGGTCGAACGGCGACGCGAACATCGCGAGGATCGCGTGGAGCGCCGGAAGAGCAAGCGCGAGGTGTACGGGAGGTACCTCGCTGCCCACGCTGAGACGCGCACGCAGCTGAGGATGCTGTCCTTCGCCGTGGGGTTGACCGATGAGGACAGGAAGAACCGGGCATTCGGCGCCTACGCGGCCTGCTACGCGGCGCGTTACGAGCTGGCGGTGTTGGCCCCTCAATCGGTGCTGACGCCGGCGAACGAGTTCGATAGATGGGCGCGGGAGCTTCGCGACCTGGTGATGGACGGTAGAAACATGCACTCTGCGGCCGGGGAGCCGCCGCGGATGCAGAACTATCTCAAAGCAATGAACCTGGTCCACCTGGCAATGCGCATCGACCTCGGCGCGGATGAGAGCAATTGATGCCCGCCCCCACCGCGCATCTGCGCTCCGGTGCCGAGATGGCAGCCCTGCTCACCCGCTACCCCGGCACCCTGGAGGCGACCACCGCCCCGGGGCGCTCCTGCGTGCTCGACCTGGACGACCTGCGCCCCGAACTGCCGGGATTCCCCGTACCCGAGGACCACAGCGAGGCGTCATGGCTTCATCACCTCGCCGAACAGGGCTGCACCCAGCGCTACGGGGACCGCAGTGACCCGAAGGCTCGGCCGGCCTGGATTCAGCTCGGCCATGAGCTGAACGTGATCGAACGCATGGACATGTGCGGCTACTTCTTGATCGTCCACGACATCACCCGGTTCGCGGCCCGGCAGAACATCTGGTGCCAGGGCCGGGGCAGCGCCGCGAGTTCGGTGGTCTGCTACGTCCTGGGCATCACCGCCGTGGAGCCCTTGGCATGCGGGTTGCTCTTCGAGCGGTTCCTGTCGTTGGAGAAGGCAGGGCCGCGTGTTCCCTGTCAAGTGTGCATGTTGTGGTTTGGCGTGCGGCTTACCACTCAACCCGAATCCACCGGCTGATCATTTCGGGGTTGCTCTCCTGCCCGTGGACGGTCGGCCGCTGGGGGCAACAGGTTGAGGGTGTGCGGTAGCCGCCGTGCGCGGGTCGCGGCCTGTCCGAGGGGTTGTGCGGGGTCGGGAGCGGTTGGTGGCGCTGTCGCCGGTGGCCGTCGGGCCGTCGCGGTGCGGGATCTTGTGGCGGTCAGGCCGCCGGGCGCGGCGGTGGGGAGTGGACGGCCTCGAACAGGGCGGTGAAGGCGTCGCGCCAGGGCCAGTGCTCGGGCAGATGCACCGTCAATTTGGTGCGCGCGGTGCGCGCGAGCCGGGCCGGGACGTGGACCAGGTGGGCGCGCAGGGTCGCTGTGGTGGCCTTGGCGTGGAAGACCGAGGTCAGCGCACCGGCGGCCCGCAGCAGGTTGTGCGACATCGCCCACAGGGTCAGCCACGCGGCGTTGGCCTGGAAGTTCCCGGACGGCAGGTGGGCCAGAGGCCCGGACTTCCCGTCCGCGATCACCTGCTCCACCACGGCGTGCTGCCGGTGGTGCAGTTCCGCCTGCAGCACCGCGAAGGAGCTGTCGGTGAAGACGGGGTGGTAACGCCAGGCGGTGAACAACTCGCCCTGACCCTGGGCCACTTCGGCGTTCAATCGGCGGACCCGGCGCACGATCAGCCGGGCGGTGACGTGCTCGGACTTCCTTCGGCCGGTGAAGGCGGTGTAGGGGATCTCGGCGACCTCGGCGTCGGAGACCATCTCGCCGGTGTCGGGGTCGACGAAGGCGTCCGGGTAGCGGATCGCCGTCCAGGACTCCTGCGGGATGCGGGAGATCGCGCCCGCGATGGAGGGGTTCATGCCGGTGGTCAGGGAGAATCGGGCGCCGGCCCGGCGGCAGGCGGCGACCACGTCGGCGGTGTAGAACTTGCTGTCCGCGCGGACCAGGCGGATCCCGGTGCCGCCGGTCTCCTTCGCTATGGCCAGGGCCTCGCTCACGAAGCTCTCGGCTCCGCGGACGTCGGCGGCCTTGCCGCGGCGCAGGCGGACCGCGCCGATCACGGGCCGGGCGATCGGGGTGGACAGGGTGGCCAGGATCGGGTGCAGGGTGCGCTGGCCCTTGAGGCGGCCGACCTGCGCGCCCTGCTTGGCGTGGCCGTACACGCGGCGGTGGGTGGGGTCGATGTCGATGAACATCAGTGTGTCGGCGCCGGGCAGCAGTGGGGTGCTGCGGGCCAGTCGGGCCAGGAAGTCGCGGTGAACGCGGTGGAGCTGGCGGTTGTGGCCGTGGGTGAAGGAGCGCAGGAAGGTGCCCAGGGTGGAGGGCGCGCGGACCGAGGTGAAGGCGCGGTCCATCGCGCCGTGCCGCAGCCGCGCCGCGTCGTCGATGCTGTCCGCGCCCGCGCACATCGCGCTGATCAGCGACATCACTTTGGCGGCCGGGTTGGCTCCGCCGCTGTTGTCGGCGCCCTCGATGCGGAGCGCGGACGCGGCCAGTTGCCGCAGGCCGGCCCGCTCGGCCAGCCGGACCAGCGACAGCAGCCCGGCATCGGCGATCAGGTTCGGCTCGTCGAAGACGGCGGAAACCGCTGTGGCGGCATGGCAGGATTGCATCTCGCGGATGTTCTCTCGTTCTGGCGACTTGGTTCTGTAGGAAGTCCCATCGTCCCAGGTCAGAGGGCATCCGCGTCGTTATGTCCAGGCCTCGGACAGGTCATTCATCGGTGGATTCGGGCTCAAGGGAAGGCAGGGCCAGCTGTCGACTCTGGCTGCGACTAGATCGCCGGGGTGCTGATGCTCAAGGAGAGGCCGTGAGGACCACAGTTGGCACGCAGTGTGGACTGTGGCTGCTCAGATCGGTGCTTGCGTAGGAGCCAACTGTCCAGGGCTTCGACCCGGGCTCATGCGAGACGTTTACCACTATGGGGCCTACTTAGGTAACGGTATCCGCATCGCTGTTGGCAATTGCTCGTTAGCCATGAAGACTGCGGTTGATAGGCGCGCCAGGCTCGGCGAGAGTGGGGGACATGAGCAACCTGCTAGAGGCGGTGGAAACCGCTCAAGACAACATCGAGCGCCTGGCCGACCCAGGCGAGTTGCGGGCTGCCGCTGAGCAGATCATGACTTACGCCCGGAAATACGGTGCCAGATCTATCCTGGCAGCCAGTCCAGCGGCAGAGCGACTGGTTGGGGCGTTGCTGTCGGAGTACCACCAGCTGGTGGCCCTGACCGCCCAGGCGGCAGGGGCACAAGCTGAGGTTCTGATTGTGGACATCAACCTGGCGAGCGGGATGTCAGTTGCCCAGGCGGCCCGCGTGGCTCGCACGGCCGGAGCACAGCATGTTCACGCAGTCGTGCTCCATCAACTGACTGCAGTGGCGGCGCGCGCCTCTGATTGCGGGGTGGACGCGTTGGACGTACTCGGCCCCGTCCCTCCAGAGCGTCAGGGCTCTACGACGAGTTCTGGTTTGACTTAGGAAGCGCCGACAAGGCTGCGGAGGTGGCCTCCGCGCGCTTGGAGTCGAGATCTTTCCCGCGCTGCAGAGCATCGGCTTTGCTGATTCCGAGTGCTTCGCCGACCTCTTTGCCGCTGCGGTAGATGATCTTCGGGATCTTGTGTGTTTTACACACATACGCCAATGCGCCTTCGATCATCAGGCGGTGGCGCGGCCCGAGGGCTCGGCTCCCCGTTGGGGCCATGTCGGCGATCCGGATGACCACATCGCTGAGTGTCCTGGCGGAGAGTTTGCTACTCAGCTTCCGGCCGAGGTCGTCGATCTGATCAACCATGTCCGTTTCGGCCGTCTTAAGCTCGCATCCTTCGTCGTAAATTGGATCTTCATAAGATCCACTAAGTACGACGCAGGTGATCACGGGGCGGCGGCCCGCACCGGAGAACCCCACGCTGACGCCAAGTACATCCATGCGTAGCACTATAGGGTGTGCGCCATGTCAGGATTGGTGGACGGCAGAGTTGGCAGCCGCATCAGCGACCGATACGTGGTCATCGGCCTCTTGGGGGAGGGCGACGCTGGTGAAGTGCACAGGGTTCTGGATGAGCACCTCAACGGCGAGGTTGCGATTAAGTTGTTCTTCCCTAAGTCTGGCGTGTCGGCCACCTGGGATGAGGCGCGCGTGCTAGCGCGCCTGCAAAGCCAGTACCTCCTGCCCGTTCACAACGCGGACGTCATAGCTGGAACAGATATTCGATACATCACGACCCCGGTGATGGCCGATGATCTTGAGAAGGCTTGCCGGCCTCATGGAGTCGACGCCGCGCAAGCGGCGCGCTGGGGGCAGCAGCTGGCATACGGACTGCAGCGGATGCATGAGGAAGGTTTGCTGCACCGGGATGTGAAGCCGGGAAACGCTTACCTGGATGCGCACGACGATGTTCTGCTCGGCGATCTAGGTATGGCTGTTCAGATGGATGAGAAGGGTTGCGCGGGGGCTGACGGAACGCTTGCTACCGTGGCTCCGGAAGTCTTGCAATCGGGAACATGCACAATCGCATCGGATATCTACTCCCTCTCAGCTACGCTCTTTTATCTGCTTTCCGGAAGGTATCCTACTGGTTCGCTTTCTCTAGATAAGAGATCGCGGCGAGATCGGATTATTGCCGGGCAGTTTGATAAGCTCCGAGATATCGCCCCGCATATTTCTCAGAGTCTTGGGCAAATTGTGGATCGGGCGCTTTCGCCAAATCCAGCACTGCGCCCGCAGAGTGCCCAGGAATTTGCAAACCAGCTTGCCTCTAGCCGTCATCATCGCCGGTCGTGGCGACAGATCCCGGCTCACGGCGGACACGACTGCTGTTTCGAGGGCGGGGAAACGCCTACGGCTAAAGCTGTCACGGTCTGCGTAATTCCTCAGGGGAAAGGGCGGATGGCCATTGAGGTGTTGCGAGCATCCGGTGGGCATGTGCGGGGGCATGAGCACCAAAATCTGACGCTAAATCGGGCCCTGGCAACGCTTCGCGCGCTATTTCGTGATGTCTGATTTAGTTTGCGATGGTTCTGGGACGGAGTGGGAGGAAATTTTCCGGCAGGCCATTCAATGTTGACCTGAGTTGCTGGTTTTCGAGAGTTAGAGAATTTAGCGCTTCCACAAGTAGTGGAACATCGGCGCATCGGCGGCCTCGCCAAATACATACAGCGGCCCCCGACCGCCAAGGGGGTGGCATTCGGCGTCCTCGAAGACGAGACCGGTGTCATCAACATGATCATCCAACCGGCGATCTGGGACCGCTTCCACCAAGTCCTCCTCGACGCCCCGGCTGTCCTGCTGCACGGCCACGTCGAACGCGCAGGGGGCACCATCAACATCGTCGCCCATCACTTCAAGCCCCTGGCCGCAGGGGCAGCGCCTGGTCCACGCCGCCGCAGGTAGACTTGTCCACGGCATGATCCGGTGTGGTGCCGATCACCAACCTCCAACGGTTCGGCTGCGGGACAGCGCTCCGTTGTAGATCGAGCAGGCTCGCCCATTTTTGGTACGGAGAGTTTCCCAGGCGGCCCGATCGACCCGCGCTTGAAATCTATACGGCCTGCCGGCCATGAGCCGATCATCCGTCATGCTTGCCCAGCACACAGCTGCCACGATGGGCACAACAGGCAAGCCTTGGCCTGGGAAGGCAGGAACACCTTGAGCAACGCCAGAGTCTCGGGCCGGTTCTACTACTGGTCCGACCGCGCCGTCCAGTCGCTCGCAGAGGACAACGGCGTAGAGCTGGGAGGATACCCACGGCGGCAAGCTACTGTCGGCGCGACGGTGATGCACTTCCCGATTTCAGCCCAGGTCCAAGGCGCATTTTCGAGTGGCGAGCAGAAGACCCGCAACCGGCTGGAGGAAGCCAAGCGGATCACAGAGGCTATGGGCTCGAAGGCGACCGAAGCCCTGGCCCGGCCGCCAAAGGCTCAGTGGGTCTGGACCATGGGCCGGGTGACCCTCTCGAAGATGATCCATTACGCGAAGAACGATGGGTTGCTCTTCCACCTCCAAACCACAAATCGTGCCGGCCAGCGGATCGACGTGTGCCTCTTCGGCAGCATGGACAACCTGCACGGCAGTGGGCCGCTCGACAGTTTCACCGGAGGTTGGTACTCCTCGGCGTACCACGCTGTACAGGAACTCCTGGAGACGCAGGGCCTCGTCAACACGTCCCAGTGGGATGACCCCGAGTCCCTGTCCGTCGAAGTGCTGAGGATCGCCCTCGAAGACGGCTGGTTGCCCAACTCGCGGCCAGGGCGACCGGAGACCCGAGGTCGTACCATCCTGCGTGCGGAAGCGTGCGAGCTGATGGCCGAGGTCTACTCGGATGTAGTGCTCACCGAGGCACGTTGGAGCCTCACCGGCGACCTGAAGGGCGCCCAGCGCATCATTGTGGGTCGCCCGCTCTGGGTCCGCACCACCACCGATGACGCCGTTGTCCGGTACGCCGAACTGCGCAATGGACCACGCTGGGCCCGCTGGTGGTGGCTGTTCCAGGCCCAACGGCAGCTGCACCACCGGCTCAGCCGACTTCCACTCGTCCATCGCAGGCAACCGAACCTCCCGATGCCCGCGGTGGAAGAACTCGACCCTCAGCCGGATCGGACTACCGCGCCGTCCAGCGGTGACGCATAGCCTGGCAAACGTGCCGTAGGGGCATCGGTCGATCGTGCCCTGTCAGTGGTGGTTGGGAGCATGTCGGAGACCTAATCCCCCTGAAGGGTGGCTCCCCATAACGTCGATATCCCCCGACCGGGCCCGAGTCGACATGATCCGCTACGGCAACTGCACACCCCGAGTTTCCTACCCCGGCAATGACCGCGCGCCGTGGGAATGCGAGTGCAACGTGTGCAAGGAGATCATCTACCCGAACCGGAACAACATCATTAGCGGCCAGGGGGCCTGCAAGCACTGCGCACCGAACGCCCCCATCGATCCGGTTAAGGCAGTGGTCCTGATGCGTGACCACGGGTTCCGGACGCTCGTCGACTTCCCCGGCGCCAACAACGCCTGGCTTTCCGAGTGCATCGCGGCTGGCCACCTGGTGGCACCCCGGTACGGAAACATCAGGCTCCGTCATGACGGCTGCCAGTTCTGCAAGCGATGCGGCGGCGTCGCCCAAACCGTGGCTGGGACCGGAGTCGAGCTGCGTGCGGCGCAGGCATTGGCCGACATGGCGTCGGCCGCGTTCAGGCCCGTAGAGCCGTTCAAGGATGTCGCCTCGCCCTGGGCCTCCCTTCACAGCGAATGCGGCCAGCTCGTCAACCCCACTCTAAACAACGTCCGCACCCGGGGCGAATGCTGCGAGTTCTGTGCGAATTACGGCCTCGACCCGAAGGCCCCCGCCTGGCTGTACGTCCTCGACCAGACGCTCTACGGGGCGTCGAAGATCGGCATCACCGGCCAGCACACCCAGGAAGACCGCTTGGTTCGCTTCGAGAACGACAGCTGGAAGGTCGTCGGTGAGCTGCCATTCGCCACCGGCAGGGAGGCCCGCGAGGTCGAACAGGCCGTGATCAATGCGCTTCGTCCGGAAGGCCGACGGAAGAAGGAAGGATTCCTGACGCCCGCGCAGATGCCCGCCGGAGGCTGGACCGAGACCTTCGACACCACCACAGTCCCGGCCTCTCTGCTGCTGTCGATGGCCAGGAGCGGGCTGCCTGGACAACCCCGCATCCGTCGGCGGTCTACCTGGGAACATCGCTGCGCAGACCAGAGTTCCAGGAGGCACGATGAGAATGCGGATCAAGATCAGGCATGACATAGCGACGATTCACCGCAAGATCAGAATGGATAGCCAGCAGCTTCAAGAGCTCTCTGACCCAGAGAGGGCCGTCGTCACACGGGCGATGCTGAGCGCCGGGACGCGCGCAGCGGTGCACCAACGAGCCTTCATCTATACCGGAGAGATGTCCGTAGCCGGGCTCCTCTTCGCTCTCGCTGCCACCCCTCTGTTGGTCACTTCGCCGCGTCCTGGCTCCGCCAGCAGCGTGCTGATCTGGTCGACACTCGGCATCGGCTCAGCAGTGGCCGGGCTGCTCATTTCGCGCAACTTCGGCAGGTTGGCGGCACTGAAGATCATTCGATGGCCGCAGCTGTTTGCCCACTTCATCGGACGCGCCTACGCGTTCCTTGTCCCCATCGCAGTCATGGGGCTGATTTTTGTCGCCAACCATGCATCTCAGACTCACTCGCCAACCACCGAAGGCGATCTGGTTATCGCCTATGCGCTCGACGTAGCCTTCGCTGCGGCCGTACTGGCGAATGCTGCGGAGTGGCTGCGCTACAGGCACCTGCGTCGAGCTCGGCCCCGGCAGGCGTTGGACACGCTGATATTGGAACTCCATTCTGTCGCCGCCCGTCTCGGGCGGGCACGACGGAGCGGAGAATGGACCAACGCAAGCGCTCGCGAAATCATCAGCCGCTTCGAAGCTCTGGCGTGGACGGCTGAGTACTACCCGCCTCTCGCAGTGCGGTCGCCCCTCGCGGATGCAGGGGCACGGGAAATGGCCAGCCGGAATGGGGCCCAACTGGCTGCCGTGATCCGGATACACAAGAAACCCGTGCAGACCGCTTCGGGAGCGACAGCGGCTCAGCTCCAGACGGTGGAAGCGTCACTCTGCGGAGCCCTTGTCGCCTGGTCACGCGGAGACTGGGCAGCGCTCACCGAGCACGCCCCGGATGTCGTGGTTCCGCGCCGGTGGTTCCGGCTCTGGCAGCGCCTGTGGCCTGCCGCCGTCTTGGCCTTCTTTGCCTTCACGTTGCCCCTGATAGACGCGTTCAATGTGGGGCAAGTCGGCTCCAGCATCAGGATCAGCCTCCTGGTAGCAGCCGCACTGTCCATAGTTACAGGTGGAGTTCCGGTCGCAGACAGAGTGCAGGGGGCCGTGGATAAGTCCCTTGGCTGGCGAACCTCTGGGCATCAGTGACATCAGGGGCACGGCCGGTACCAGGAGGCCGCTCAAGCCGCTGGCTGAACCGACCATGCCCCTTGTGGTTGGCCGCCCAGCGACGGTGGCCACCGTCCGGAATCCGCCGGAACTCCGGAGTACGTCCAGTCATCCCTTGGGATGGCTGTGGGCGAAGTTCTAGCACAGACCTTCTGCCTACCAACGGTACTTCGAGCTATCGGATGCGCGGACCTTGCTGGTCAGGGCGTTGCTGCGGAGGCTGCTGGACAGCAGGTTGCTGCGCGGGTGTGGGGCGTGCGTCGTGTCGTTGGTCCGTCGTCGGCGGGTGGATGGTTCCGCGGTTCGTGGCTGGCGTCCGAGCCGTCTTGCCCCGTTGCTGGACCTGCTCGCGGTGGGCCTGACGTTCGGCGGCGCGGCCGGCTCGTCGACGCTCGGCGAGGGTGGGTTCCTTCGCGGGGACGACGTCGGGTGCAGTGGCGGTGGCTGGTGCCGCAGTGGTCGGAGTGCGGCTTTCGGGGGTGAGGTGGCCGTGTTCGGTCATCACGGTGGTCAGGGGGTCCACGACGGTGACGTGGCGCAGGGCGGCGTTGTCGGTGACCGGGGTGTGCTGGAGCCAGGTGGCGCCGGTGCGGTTGGCGATGTCGTTGATGACGGTCTGCTGCTGCTCGGGTGTGAGGGTCTGGAAGACGTCCGCCGCGAGCTGGCCGCGGGCGGTGTCGTCGGGCGTCGGCGTCGTGCTGCTGGGTACGGTGCCGGTGCGGGCGAGGTTGCCTGCGGCGAGGGCGGAGGCGGCGGCTGCCCAGTAGGCGGTGTGTCCGGAGCGGCCTTGTTCGATGTAGGGGCCGGCGGGTTGGGCGGGGTTGTTGTCGGTGACCTGGTACTGGTCGCGGTAGGCGGCGATGGTGGCCAGGTGCTGGGTCCAGGTGGCGTGGGCGGTCGGGTCGGCGGGGGCGTCGCCCAGGTTCTGGCTCCAGTCGGGGCGGGTGGTGGTGACGCGCTCGGCCAGGGCGGTCATCCGGTCGGCGATCAGCTGGGCGCGGTCGTCCAGGTAGGTGCGGTGGGCCGGGTCCATGGCAGCGTTGTGCTGCGGCGCGGCCACCCAGCCGGGCAGGTCCCGGCGCACAGCAGCGCTGGCCTCCTGGAGGGCACGGGCGTGCAGGAGCACCTGGTCCAGCTGGCCCGTGCCGCTGGTGGTGGTGAAGGCGTCGGTGAGGTCGCTGCCGATGATCTCGGCGGCCTTGAGGGTCCAGGCCAGGGTGCGCCACTGCTCGGCCTGGCGGTCGGTCGTGCGCTGATCGGTGCCGGGGGTGGGGGCGGTGGCGAGGTAGCGGTTGATGCGCCAGGCCAGGAGCAGGCTGACGCTGTCCGCGCCGTCGATGGGGCGGGCTTCGACGGCCTGGTGCAGCAGTTGGTCGGGGCGGTGGCCAGCGGTTTCGGCGCGGCGGAGCGCTGCGGTGAGGGCGGGCCAGGCGGCTTCGGAGCGGACTTGTTCGGCGGGGTCGTCGGCCAGGGCGTGGTGGGCGGCGGCCTGGTGGCGCAGGGCGGCCGGGACGCGGTGCTCGCTGGCGGGGATGCCGCGTTGGACGGCGAGTTCGCTGGTCTGGGTGGTGAGGTCGTGTAGCGGGTTGTCGCTGCGGGTGGTGCGGGCGTGGGCGGTGTCGAGCAGCAGGTCGGTGTCGTGGCCAGCCTGGTGGGCGGCGACCAGGACGGCGGCGAGCTGCGGCCAGTCGCGGTGCCCGGTGACGGTCGCTGCGGTGGTTCCGGCCCGGTCTGCGGCGGCAGCGGCGTACCGGTCCAGGTCGGTGGCGGAGATGTAGGGGTGGCCGGCGGGCGTGGTGCCGGAGGCCGCGACGGTGCGCAGCGCGAACGGCGTGGTCGCCGCGGTCTGGGGGTTGAAGGTGGTGCTGTTCAGGCCCAGGAGTGCGGCGTAGCGGGCGGTGTCGGCTGCGGTGGGTTGGTGGAGGTGGGCGGGGGCCTGGTGGTGCTCGTCGGTGTGGTGGTTGATGCGCCAGGCGAGGAGTTGGGCGGGTGAGTCGGCGGTGGTCAGGTCGCCCTGGCGGGCGGCTGCGGCGAGCAGTTGCTCGGCCTGCCAGCCGTCACCCTGGGCTGTGCGAAGTGCGCGGGCGACCGCACTGAAGGCGGGGTCCGCGGTGATGGCCTGGCCGAGGTCGGGGCCCAGGACGGTGGTGGTGAGCTGGGCGTAGTGCTGGCGGGTGAGGGTGTCGGTGGCGTAGTCGTAGCGCGGGACCAGGGTGGACAGCGAACCGGCTTCCTCCTGGGCCTCCTTGATGGTGTCGGTGGCCGAGTGCTGGGCGCCTTCGCGGGCCAGGACGCGTTCGAGGACTTCGCGGGCGGCGAAGGTGTCGGGGTCGTGGCGGGTGGCGTCCATCTGCTCGTCGGTGTCGAACGGCAGCAGTTCGTGGGTGACGGTGTAGACGGTGGTCTTCTCGCGGGCGCGGGAGAGCTGGACGTACAGCTGCTCGCGGGTCATGTCCTCGGTGACCAGCGGGTGGGCGGTGTCCACAGTGCCGCCCTGGGAGCGCATCACGGTGGAGGCGTAGAGCAGCTGGACGTTCGCTGCGACGTAGTCGGCGGGCAGCGTCAGCCGACCGCGGTGTTCGAGGTGGCGGACCTTGAGCGAGCCGTCCTGGTGGCGCTTGACGACCTCCCAGGCGTCGCCGTTCTTCACGAAGTCGCGGCCCCGGTTCGTGGTGATCTTGCGGTTGTTGTCGCGGGTGACGATCCAGTCGCCTCGTCCGGCCCGGTTGCCGTCGGCCAGGAGCACGCCGTCGGTCTCGACCTGGTCGGCGGCCACGCGGTCCTCGCGGGCGCGGGCGGACAGGGCGGTGACGTCGCTGTTGGTGGCGGTGCTGATCAGGGTGGTCTTCCCGGCCAGCATGTCGGTGCGCCAGCCCTGGTAGGCAGCATCGACCATCGCCTGCCGCGACCCGCCGACGATGCGCTCGCCTCGCTCGTAGAAGTCGAGACCGGCCCCGTCGCCGACGCGCAGCTTGAGGGTGGCGGCGGCCTCGTCCTTGTTGTTGAAGCGGTGCAGGGTGGTGAGTTCGTAGGCGCCGGCCTCATGGTGGATCTGGCGCAGGATGCCGCCCGCCTCCACCGAGGACAGCTGGCGGTAGTCGCCCAGCAGCCGCACCACCGCGCCGCGGGCGGCGGCGTACTTCACCAGGGCATCGACGTTGAAGGTGCCCGCCATGCCGGCCTCGTCCACCAGCACCACGTCACCGGGGCGAAGGGCGAACGAGGCGCGGCTGCGGGGAACGGCGCCGCCGTTCTGCAGGGCGTTGGCGGCGGGGCCGTGGGTGTACTCCCACAGGAACTTGTGCAGGTTCTCCGCCGGGCGGCCGAGGTCCTTGGCCAGCACGGCGGCGGCTGCCGCGGATGTAGCCAGCGGGATGACGCGCTGCCCGGCCTGGGCGGTGACGTGGACGTACGCCTGCATGGCCGTGGTCTTGCCGGAGCCGCCGGGGCCAAGGCCCAGGACGACCATGCGGGGGTCGGTGGCGAAGCCGGCGACCAGGGCGCGCTGTCCCTCGTCCAGGTTCTTGCCGCGGCTCTCGAAGCCGTCGATGGCGGCCGAGACGAAGGGTCCGGACAGACCGACAGCGGTGGGGGTCAGGGCTGCGGTGACGACGCGCCGTTCGGCGTCCAGCACGGTCTGGGAGGTGTAGCGAAGTCCGGCGTGCTGCTCGAAGACACTGCTGCCGTCGGAGCGCTGGAGCTCGGCGGGCTCGGTTATCAGGGCGGGTGCGGTGACGACCACGCTGCGTTGCGGAGCCAGCGCTGCGGCGATGACCGCTGCCGTCCAGGCGTCGTGCTGCTGGCGGTCGGCGGGGGCGAGTTCGCGCACCAGGCGTTCGGCCTGGGCGCGCACGTTCCACACCGTCCACACCGCCCGCTCCTCCCCCACCGTGGCGATCACCTGGTCCGCGAGGGCGGCGAAGTCGTGCTCCTCGGCGGTGGCGGCCTCGGCGGGCTGAGCGGGATTGGGAACGGCGGCCATGAGCTGGTGAACGGAGCCAGCGCCATGGGCCTCGGTCAGGCTGCGGGTCCAGTCGGCGCGCATCTCGGCCAGGGAACGGGCGGCCTTCTTGCCCTCGCGGGTATCCAGGTTGGCCTGCCGCGCCAGCTTGTGTGCGACGCCCTTGGACGGGTCGCGGCCGTGGTCGGCGCGGTAGGTGCGCAGCAGTTGCTCGTAGCGCGCTTCGATCTCGGTGCGGCGCGAGGAGAAGTGGGTGATGTACTCGGTGGGGACGCCGGTGATCTCGCGCACCGGCTGCTTCTTGCCGGTGGTCTCGCGGGCCTCGAAGGTGATGCCGAGGCGGGCGGTCAGCTCGGTCTCGAAGCGGGTGTTGTAGAACTCGGAGGCGGCCACGGTGGTCGCGTACAGGGCGCGGGCGTCCAGCGCCCGCCACTTCCCGTCCACGCCCATCACCTTGCTGGAGACGGCGACGTGGGTGTGCAGATTCGGATCACCGGCGCGGCTGTCGAAGTGGTCGAACTGTGCGGCGATCAAGCCCTTCGTCTCGATCTGGGCCTGCCCGGTGGAACCGGTGCGGGTGAACGCGGCGTGCTCCTCCAGCAGCTCCATCGCGGCGCCCCGGGCGGCTTCGTGCGCCTGGCGCACGGCCCCGCGGACCTCATCCCGCTCGTCCAGCGCCCACACCAGGGCGGCGGACTTCACCGGCGCGAACACCACATCGAAGCCGGCCACCGCCGCGCGCTGGCGCGCGGACTCCTCCCGCTTGACCTTGCCCACCTCCGCGGTGGTCGGCGTGCGCCTGGCCTGCTTCTCCAGCACCTCCAGCCGCTCGGCGACGCGGGACTCGAACGAGGCCAGGGCCTTGTACTCGGGGAAGGCCCGGCCCAGGGTCGCGGACTTCACCGCGGCGACAACGACCTTCTCCCGCTGCTCCTTGTCCATGTGGGCGGTGACGTTCGCCTCCAGGTACGCGGCGATGATCCGCGACGCGTCCGGGTGCTGTCCCAAGCCGTAGAGGTGCTTCATCTGCTCCTCGGTCACGGTCTGCCCGGCCAGGTCCAGCAGCGGGGCGCCGGAGCCGACCCAGATGCCCGGAGGGTTGCCCTTGGCGGTGTAGTAGTCGGCGGCCGACTGGCCCCGCTGACGCTGCACGTCGCCGCCCGCGACCTGCCGCGTCAGGTAGGTGTAACCGGTGCCCGACGTGAGCTTGTGGATAGTCATCAACGCGACCACCGCCCGACCGAATCAACCGGGATACGACGCGAAGACGACGCTATTCGCGCCGCCTTTTCTACCGCTCCCGATCGTGTCATGGGAGCAGCTTATATCCGCGTAGCGGGCCATGCTCAGAATATCTGCAAGAGGTGTCTGGCTGGCTTCACTGATGCTGCGTACGTGCTGCTCAGAGCGTCACTGTGCTCGGATGGTGAGATTTTTCTACGGTTCATCTTCCATTGTTTCTCATTGCTTCTCATCGTTTATCCGCAGCGAGATCCGGGGGTTTCCTGACCTGGGGATCTGCGGTTATGGTGCCGACATGGACGAACGAGCAAACTTCACTGAATCCCCTTCCAATCGGACGCTACAAAAAACGGCTTCACACCAAGAGCTGGATCAGTTGCGGCCCGGCGAACTGGCGAGTGGGATTGCCTCCGGAACTGGCTGGCGGACAGCGTGCAAGGCTCCCCGCCGGGTCCGGTTGAAGCGGAGCCCAAGTCAGGGAATCACGACCGCCAAACCAACCCCCGTGACCTCAACTGGCTGTGCTCCGGGAGCTCACATCACACACCGCGATCTGGACGCCATCCGAGAACCGACCATCATCTCGGAGCCGCAGGCGCGCACGGCGAACGATGCGGGGCGTCTGCGCCGTTCCTCGCGCCCCTCTGCCCGGACAGCCGGCACGATTGAGATCACTGGCTTGCTGGCGGCGATGCCACTTTGATCGGCAGCGAGGCTCCGCCGGTGTCAGCCCTCAGCAGGGCCCTGAGTGCCCGGTCCAGCTACCAAACCCCATCCGTTGGCGAGCGGGTCGTAATAGTTGCCGATCTGCACGATCCCAGCTGCCACCCGCATGCCGTGGCTAACATCCTTCGCTTCATCAGCGATTGGCGACCCGATCGAGTGGTCGCCGTGGCCAGTACATGGTGCGGTGCTGATGCTGGTCGTTGTGCCAGCTTCAGCACAAGACTCGCGAGTCTCCGAGCGGTCCACTCGGGAGCGGTCGTACTCCAGGCCCAGCACCTGCCGACCACCGGCTCAGGCGGGTCGCCATGGAGCACGTCATGCACCGCGACAGTGGCGGAGCTTGAGGTGGAAGTGATTCACGGGATCTACCCCATCGCGCCTAATTGGTTCAGCTTCACCGCCTACGGTCCCGGCCGGAGCCGCTACCCCGGCGGCCAAGCCATTGCGCTCGCGCGGGCCCTACGCTGCTCAGTCATCTGCACTGGGACCAGCGGACTCGCCGTCATCGGTCAGACATACGGACGAGAGTCAAGCACTTCTACGTGCTGGGGGTTCGAGACAGGCACACTGCGACGCAAAGCCCGGAACTCCTCACACGGGGACACACGCACCACCCCAACGTCGCTTGGCTAGGCCGCGGCGGTGAAGTGTTCGAGTGTTCGTGATTGTTCGTCAAGGTTGTTGTGGGTGGAGAGGGTGACGACGGTTGCCGGGTTGCCGGGTCGGTGTGCCTGGGGGAAGAGCTGCAGCTTGACGGTGTGTGTGACGCGGGTGGTGGCGGGCTCGTCGGGTTTCAGGGTGCGGTATCCGGTGCCGCTGCGCTTGGCGGCACGGGGTGCGGCGCGTCCGGGTCGGGGTGTGACGGCCTGGCGGATGAGGTCGGCGCGGACGTCACGGGCCTTGGCGGCCAGCTGGCGAGGGGGGAAAAGCCGTCCCGACGGTGCGTCGGACGGCGGCGAGGGTGTTCTTGAAGCTGATCTCCGCGGCGGGAACGTGGGCCTGCTCGGCGGAGTCGAGGGCCAGCTCGTGGACTGCCTGGTAGACGCAGAGCATCGCCCACAGTTCCTGCTCGACCATGGCGGGGCTGTTCGAGCGCAGGGTGGCGGTGCGCCCGCCGCGCTGTTCGATCTTGATGTGCTTGAAGATCGTCTCGCTGGTCCAGCGGGACGTGTAGAGCTCGGCCAGCTCCTGTGCGGGCGCGGTGACGGGGTCGAGCAGGGTTGTGATCAGGCAAAACAGCTCCGAGGTCTCCTCCGTGGTCCCGTCGGGGCCCCAGGTGGTCGTGGTCACGGTGTACTCGATGACCCGCACCGGCATCCGCTCGCCCTTGCGTCGCCCGCGCAGTTCGCTCAGGTAGGTGCCGTCGGGCAGCACCTGGACCAGCGGCAGGGCGAACGACTGCGAGACGCGCCACAGGAGTTGGGCCCCGGTGGCCGCGGTGTCGGTGCACAGGCCGTAGGCGGGGAAGCCCCGGTCTGCCAGCAGCAGCATCTCTGGCCCCAGCAGGGGCAGCAGCCGCAGCGCCAGGGTCCGCTCGCCGACCGCGAAGGAGTCGAAGACGGCCCCGATCATCGCCTTGGTGCCGCACTCCACCAGGGCCAGCAGTCGTACCTGCGGATACGGCCCCGGGCCGGCGGCGTTCGAGGAGCGCGTGTACGCGGCGGTGTTCTTCTCGCTGTCGGGGACGTCGACCAGGGTTCCGTCCATGGAGGCCAGGCGCAGTCCGCGCCAGAACGCCCCCGGTGTGGCGGGCGTCCCCCTGGCGCCGGCGACCCGGTCGAACAGCAGCCGCAGCGGACCGGGCCCCACCCGCGCCCGCGCCTCGGTCAGGGCTCCCGTGGTCGCCGGCCGCCAGGTCTCGCCCGCACGGCGCGGCCAGTTCTCCACCAGCTCGCGCAGCACCAGCCCGTAGCCGTAGCCGGTGAACAGCCACATCGTCAGAACGAAGTTGACCATCAGCGACGAGGGCAGGGACTTGGTCCGCTCCTCCCGCGCCCCGGCCTCATCGACGACGAAGTCGACCAACTCGGGCGTAAAGGTGCGCGACAGCAGCCCCATCCGCAGCCGCTCCGGGTAGCTCTCACCAGCTATGTGATCACGTGGCACAAGATCCAGACCTTAGCCGATCATGAGCTTCCCAAGCGACGTTGCGCACCACCCTGGGCTTCGGCGTGATCGACGCCGCTGACGGAATCACCACGCCGGTCCCCATCCCGATCACCCAGGCGGGAGCATTCACTTTTGGCGGGATCACCTACGACGGATAGGACGGCGCTATCCCCCGGGATCTTCAGCTCTTCAACGGCTGCTCCGCGGCGCCTTCCGCGCGCATTGTGATCACGACTGCAATCGTCCAGACGCGTGTCGGGTCCAGCCGCCGCGGTCGCCGAGTTGGTGGTTGTCCCGACTGCGATGAGTCGCCGCCTGGGCCTCATCCTGGACGCGGGGGACGATGAGGTCGAGTCGGGGCAAGGTATCGGAGATAAGGAGGCGTCCATGTTTCATGGAGCGCTGCCAGACGTCCCGAACCTCGTCGAAGTCCGGCCAGATGGAAAAGAGGGCCTCAGCCAGAATCGGTCCGGTATCGACGCCGGTGTCGATGACGTGGATGGTGACACCATGCAGGTGCTCGCGGTTTCGTAGAGCCCAGTTGACCGGTCGCACGCCTCGGTAGTGGGGCAGCCGACCGGGGTGGAAGTTGATGATGCGATCGGCGCGGTCGATCAGATCGGGACCGATGATCCGGTCGTAGAGCACGCTGAAGACGAGGTCGAAGCGTCCCTCCAGGCCACGCCAGTCGCCCGAGCGTACGATCCGTGTCGCGGGCCATCGGCCGGCCACGTAGTCGGACAGGCGGATGTCCCAGTCGGGCTCGTCGGCGATGGGGACCACGGTCTCCAGGACGGTGTCGGGCAGCGCTGCGATGGCCGCGCAGGCGTGGGCGGCAAGGCTGCCTTTTCCGAGTACGGCTGCACGCTTCACGTTCGCCGCCTCCTCTCCTCAACTGCACTCGCTGAATGAATGGTTCGCGTCTTGCAGAGGACGAAAAGCCTGCTATCGTCCCGTAATCTCCCAATCCTTCGTCAGCCAGGGCCCGGCCCCGGCACTGCCAGACAGGAAGTCCCGCCATGGCCAGTGACCTCGTCAGTGCCCTGCCGTTCGGCCCGGAGCGGGCGTTTCGCCTGATCGTGTCCGGGGGCGGAACCGGCGGACACACATACCCCGCGCTGACCGCGGTGCGAGCGCTGGCCGCGCGACTGGCCACGCACGGCCGCACGCTGGAGGTGCTGTGGGTCGGCACCGCCGGAAGCCTGGAGGAGCGTGTCGCCGCAGGTGAGGGCATCGCCTTCGCTCCAGTGGCCACGGGCAAGATCCGACGTTCGAGCAACCCCCTGAAGATGCTGTCGGTGGCGAATGCGAAGGACATGGGCCGGGTGCCGCTGGGTGCCGCGCAGGCGCGTGCGATCGTCTCGGACTTTCGTCCCGACGTGGTGTTGGGGACTGGTGGCTATGTGGCCGTCCCCATCGGTCTGGCGGCGAGGGTGTGTCGGGTGCCGTTGGTGATCCATGAGCAGACGGTCCGGCTGGGGTTGGCGAACAAGGCACTGGCCCGTGCGGCGGCGCGGGTGGCTGTCTCTTCGGAGGCGTCGTTGCCGCTGCTGCCCGCCTCTGCCAGGCGCACGGCGGTGGTGACTGGCAACCCGGTGCGCCCGGAGGTGCTCACGGGGAGCGCGGACAAGGCCGTCGCGGCGCTGGGCTTGTACAGGTTCGACCGCAGGCTGCCGACCGTCTACGTCACCGGTGGTGCGCAGGGGGCCCGGCAGATCAACCAGGCGGTGGGCACTGTCCTGCCGTGGCTGCTGGAGCGGGCCAACGTGGTGCACCAGTGCGGGCCGACTGCCGTCGAGGGGCTGGCGGCTCAGGCCGCCGCGCTCTCTGAGGAACTGGCGGACCGCTACTTTCTGACCGGGTTCGTCGGGCCGGAGCTTCCCGATGTGCTCGCCCTGGCCGACGTGGTGGTCTCGCGCAGCGGCGCGGGCACCATCGCGGAGATCACCGCCCTGGGTAAGGCCTCGGTGCTCGTTCCGCTGGCGACCTCGGCCGGCAACGAGCAGGCCCACAATGCCGCCCACCTGCAGCAGGCCGGGGCCGCTGTCGCGTTGCTCGGCGAGGTGACCCCAGAGACACTGCGTGAGGCGGTCGCGCACCTGCTGGCCGACCCCGCACGGCGCGCCGAGGTGGCGCGGCAGGCACGTGCTCACGGGCGCCCCGAGGCGACTGAGCTGCTGGTCGACGTACTGCTGTCCGTCGTCGCGGAGGGCCGCCCGTAGTACGGCGCGGTGGTGCAGTCGTCGCTGCGGGTGACGCGGAGCGCCTGGCCGAGCACGCTGACGACGTGGACCACGTCTGTGCTGCTCATGGCCGGGTGGAAGGGCAAGCTCAGAATCTCCCTGGCCACCTGCTCAGTGGTGGGCAGGTCACGGTGCCAGGTGGAGAAGGCGGGCTGGAGGTGGTTGGGCGGGTAGTGCACGCCCACGGCGACACCCTCGGCGTGCATCAGCTGGAAGACTGCGTCGCGCCTGGGGACGCGGACCACGCAGTTGAACGGGACCGCGCTGTCGATGCCGACGTCCACCAGGGCCGCCTCGTCCAGGTTGAGCAGCGCGGCCTGGTAAGCCCGCCACAGAGACTTGCGCCGGGTCTCCAGTGTGGCGAAGTGCCGCAGCTGGACCCGGCCGATCGCGGCGTTGATGCCCGACAGTGGTGCACGCAGGCCGACGCTCTGCACCGTGTAGGTGGTGGTCCGCACGCGTTCGCTCTGCGGTTGGACGATGCCCAGCAGCCGAAGGCTCCGCGCGATGTCGGCCTCCTGAGCGGTGCGCGGCACGATCGCTCCGCCCTGTCCGCAGGTCAACTGCTTGATCGGGCCGAAGGAGAAGCACGTCGCCACCTGCGGGCTCGCCCCGACCCGCAGGGCGCCGCACACGGAGCCGAATGCTTGGGCAGCGTCCTCCACGATGGCGATGCCCGAGGCCGCGAGGGTGCCGTGGACGGCGCTCAGGTCAACTGCCCGCCCGCCGTACAGCACGGGCATGATGGCGCGGGTGGTGGGGGTGATCGCGTCCATGACGGTGCGTTCGGTCATGCAAAGCGTGTCGGGGTCGACCTCGGCGAAGCGCGGAATCGCGCCGCACATCATGATCGCCTGCACGCTGGCGCAGAACGTCATCGAGGGCACGACCACCTCGTCGCCCCGCCCGATGCCAGCGGCGAGCAGAGCGATGTGGAGCGCGTCAGTGCCCGAGGCCACGGCCACCACTTCCGGCACGCCCAGGAACTGGGCCAGCTCGTGCTCGAACGCCTCGGTCTCGCGGCTGTGTCCGTACTGGCCCTCGGCCAGCACCGCGGCCACCGCATCCGTCTCGGGGCCGTGCATGAAGGGCTTGGCGTTGACACCGGTCTGCGCGGCACCTGTGGTCATCGGGATCACCCTTCCAGGACCGCAGGTGCGGCCAGTTCGAACTGGGCGGCGGGATTGCGCAGCATCGGTGCCCAGCGGTCGGGGTTCGTTCGGTACCAGTCCACGGTCTGGGCTAAGCCCGCCGCGAAGTCGTGGCCGGGCTGGTAGCCCAGCAGTTGGACGGCTTTGGAGCAGTCCATCGCGTAGCGCAGGTCGTTGGCGGGCCGGTCGGGAACGTAGGTGACCGCCTCCCAGGTGGCACCGCAGGCGTCCAGGATCATGCCCGTGAGCTCGCGGCCGGTCAGGTCGGTTCCGGCTCCGAGGTTGTAGACCTCGCCGGGCGTGCCGTAGCGCAGGACCAACTCGATTCCGGCGCAGTGGTCGGCGACGTGCAACCAGTTTGCGGATGTGCTGGCCCTGGCCATGCAGTGTGACCGGTTCACCCTTCAGAAGCCGGGTCACGAACAGCGGGATGATCTTCTCGGGGTGCTGGTGGGGCCCGTAGTTGTTGCTGGAGCGGGTCACGCACACCGGCACGCCGCTGGTCTGCCAGTACGAGAGGGCGATTAGGTCGGAGGCGGCCTTGGAAGCGGCGTAGGGGACCGACGGGCGCAGCGGGGCGTCCTCGGCGGCCGAGCCGGTCAGCAGCGGGCCGTAGACCTCGTCGGTGGAGACGTGGACGAAGCGGTCGATGCCGTGGCGCTGGGCTGCGTCCAGCAGGGTCTGGGTGCCCATGACATTGGTGGCCAGGAAGGTGCCGGCGGCGTAGAAGCTGCGGTCGACGTGGGACTCGGCGGCGAAGTGCACCACTGCGTCGTGCTGCTGAACCATTCGGTCGACCAGCGGTCGGTCGAGGATGTTGCCCTCGACGAAGGTCAGCTTGGGAGAGAGGAATGCCTCGCCCAGGTTGTGGATGTGCCCGGCGTAGGTGAGGGCATCCAGGACGGTGACCTGGCCGATGTCGTCGGCGGGCAGGAGGCGCTTGACGAAGTGCGAGCCGATGAACCCGGCTCCGCCGGTGACGAGTACGTCCATGGTGGTGGACCAATCTGCGAGGGCCGGAGATCGTCCGGCGGGCCGTGTTGCAGCGGCGGTGGCATGAGCAGGGCTCTGCGGTGTGGCGTCTGGCAGGTCCGCCCTGGTCCGGTCAGGGGGTGCGGGACGGACGTGTTCAGGAGGCGGCCAGGCCCACTCGTAGCTGCGGTAGCGGTAGTACGTGCTCGACGCGGATCCTGGGGAGCGCTGGATGGGCGGGTGGCCGGCCCCTTACCGGAGCAGGCGCTGGGGGCTCGGGGATCGGCAGTACGCCCCACACCAGCTTGCCTCCACCCACGGTGGCGTCCGCTCCCCAGTTATGGCCGGTCAACTGGTCCACCAGGAACAAGCCCCGTCCGGACTCCTCCAGTGCACCGGCCTGCCGTACAGCCGGGAAGGCACCCGCAGCGGGCGCTGTTCCGTCGATGACTTGCAGGAATACCTCGTCGTGGAGGGGCGAGAGCACCATTCCCACAGTGAGCTGGGGGCTCGTGTCGTACCGGACCCCGTTCGTGACCAACTCGCTGACCAGCAGCTGGAAGTCGTCCGCCGTCTCGTCCGACACCCCCGGCAACCACTGCCGTAGGACCTGGAGAGTCCGGCGGCGCAGTACCGATACTGCCTCCGGGGCTCGGGCGATGACCCAGGTCATCGCGAGCATCTCTGCGCTCACCCGTGCTCGCCGCCTTCTGGTGCAGGGGTGAGCTTTGTGAAGGCGTCCCAGCCAGCGGGTGGAGCTGCGAATTCGCTGCGCCGGAAGGCCGTGCGGGGTGTGCGCTGTGGAAGCTGTCCACTGCCACAGGTGGCAGGGGGCCTGCTTTCGGTGTTGCTCGGCGCAAGAGGGGAAGGGGGTCGCTGGTTCACTGAGAACTCCTCACGAATGGAGTCTCCGAAGAGAGTCGTGTGCTGGCGGTAAGCCACACAACCGCTGTTCCGTGCACAGCAGACAGCCCTCATGCGAGGCCTGCGCCGGGTATGCAGATCTCGCATACGGGATAGCCAGGGCCTCCTACGCTCGTTGCACGAGACAGAATCGCTCACCGCAGGAGGAGTCGTGTTACGACCGGACGACCGCGGAGAGGTGAGCGCGAGGCAGATAGGCGAGGTCATCCGCCGCGCTCGGCATCTGCGCGGCTGGACGCAGGGAGAACTGGCCGGACGGCTGGGCTACCACCAGTCGAAGGTCTCGCGGATGGAGCGAGCCGGTACTCAGGACGGGCACATCCTACGTGCCGTCGCAGTGGCCCTCGACATCCCCTTACAGGCCCTGGGCCTTGCCCCTGTCGTCAGCTCGGACAGTGAGATCCAAGACATGCACCGTCGCAGTTTCCTAGCCGCCGGCGTCAGCGCCCTCACCCTGCCAGCACCCGGCACGGGACGTGCCGTCGGTGCGGCGGCAGAGCTGGTCCGCGCCCTGATGCCCGGGTGGACCGCCACACAGACCCAGGCCGTCCATTACGCAGGCCCGGAACCCCGAGTCCTGGCGGCCCGCGCCCTGTTCTGCACCGCCCGCTACCGCGAACTCGACGCCACCCTGCCTGCGCTGATCATCGACCTGCGCGCCGCCTCGGCCGACGGCAGGGACGACGCCCGACTCTCCCGCATGCTCGCCACGGCCTACCAGCTCGCCGCCAGCACCCTCCTCAAGCGCAACGACGTAGGCAGCGCCTGGCTGGCGGTCGGCCGCGCAGTCGCCGAGGGCGAACGCAGCGCCGACCCGGTCACCCTCGCCTCCTCCGTGCGCCTGCAAGGCCACGCACTGACCCGCGAAGGACATACCGGGGCCGCCGTCGCCGCCATCCGCCACACTGCCGACCAACTCACCGGCAGCTACGACCACCGCTCCACCGACTACCTGGCCGCGCTCGGACTGCTCCTGCTGCGCGGCGTCACCGCCGCCAGCCGGGGTGGCGACCGCGCCGCCGTCAAGGACTTCCTTAACGAGGCCACCGACGTGGCCCGCTACGTCCAGGTCGACCGCCCCGATTCCTGGGCCAACTTCAGCACCACCAATCTCACCCTGCACGCCGTCAGCGCGCACGTGGCCTTCGGTGACGCCGGAACCGCCCTCCAGCAGGCCGCCCCCCTGATGCGCTGCCGCATCCCCGCCCCGAACGCCGCGCCGCCCTGTGGCTGGACGTGGCCCGCGCCCACTCCCAGCTCGGCAACCTCCCGCAGGCTCATCACGCCCTGCGCCTGGCCCAGCATGCTGCTCCGGAGGACGTGCGCCGCCCCGCAGTGCGTGATCTCGTCGCCGACCTCGCCGCCCGTGACCGCTCCGGTAGGGTGCCCGAACTGAGGCAGCTGTGCCAGGAGTGGGGAGTCCCAGTGTGACCGAGCAGGCCAAGCGGTTCCTGTATGTCGTCGTCTGCGCCTCCGGTGTCGCCGACGACGTCGGTACGCTCATCCAGGCCGCCCAGGAGAGCGGCTGGGAAGTCGGCGTCATCGCCACGCCCAACGCCCTGGCGCTGTTCGACGCCCCGGCTGTCGAGGCCCAGACCGGTTACCCGATCCGCTCCGCCTGGCGCACCCCCGACCAAGCCCGCCCACTCCCGCCCGCCGACGCCATCGCCGTCGCGCCGGCCACGCTCAACACGATCACCAAATGGGCCAGCGGGCACGCCGACACCTTGGCCCTGGGGATCCTCACCGAGGCCTACGGGCTCGGCATCCCCACCGTCGTCCTGCCCTACATCAACTCCGCCCAGGCCGCCCACCCCGCCTACGCCCGCAGCCGTGAACAACTCATCGCCATGGGCGTCCAGTTCGGGAGTTACCAGCCCCACCCGCCCAAGGCAGGCGGAGGACGCGACCGCTACGACTGGGCCGAAGCCCTCGACCTCCTCCAGTGCTGATACGCCAGGCAGCAGGACAACGTCCCGCCCTGCTGCTCCTGAGGCTGATAGGATAAAGAAGGGCGGCCCGATACAGGGCTCCCGTGGCAGGCGGGTCGCTGCCGCCGCACGCGTCGCCCTACTTCAGTTCCACGACAAGGCGCTTGTAGGTAGCCACCGGGAGGTTCCAGCCGCTCATCTGCCAGTCCTCGGAGGCCGCCCTCTCGTACGCGACACCCGCCGCCTCGCAGATGGCCCTCAAGTCCCCCAGGTGGAGGAGAGCGCTATGCATACCCTCGAAGAACGCACCTCTCCCCCAGACTCTGACTTTGACCTCGTGCATGGAAAGGAATTCGCGGCGCTGCGCGAGGGTCATCGCAGCCCACTTCCCCATCCATGAACGGCCTGTCTGCTTGTACTCCACTGACGCAGTTCGGACGGGAGTCGCCGCGAGCGCGTCGATCTTCGTGGTGAGGCCGTCGTGCATGCGCCAGTACGACTCTTGCCTGGTTTCGCCGTCATAGCGCCCATCATTGAAATCCTTCTCCAGGCGCAGGAGTCGTTCCCTTGCTTGAGCAAGTTCCGCCGAAACGTCCTCTCCAGGCGTGACCACCCGGATCACCTCTGGCAGCAGGCCGATCGCCGACATCAGAAAGTCATAGAAGACCGCTTCGAGATTTTCGGTGTCGATATGGACGGGCAGTTTGCACAGCTGTCCTTTGTGGCGGGCCGTACATGAGTAGCGCCGGTAGACCCGCTCCTCGCCGCTCTTCAAAGTCTTCTTGATCTGGTGCCGGAAGACGCGACTTCCGCACTCACCACAGGTGGCGATCCCCACGAGAAGCGCCGTTTCGTCCCGACTGCGAACGACGGGTCTACCGCGGGACTGGAGCACGCTGGCGGTCTCCCGCCAATCAGCAAGACTCAAAGCGTGGTGGTGAACCGGGTGGTGTTCGGTGAGGTCGGGCGGGGGTGTCTCGAACGTTCGTGCTGGCCGCTGGGCGGGCATAGACGAACGGGCCTCTTGGTAGGAGTGCGGTTGTCGAGACCAACCCTCCGGCCCAGGAGGCCCGTTGCTGTACCAGTTGACCACCTGCGCGCAGGTCGGTGCCACTTCGGCCACTCTGTCGTGTGACTGCTACGTTCACCAGTACGGGGCGATCGCGGCGGGGCGGCGTGTCCCGCGCTACCCGTCCGACATGACGGATGGGGAATGGGCCCAGGTCAAGGCGTCGATGCCGGTGCCGGCATGGCTGGAGGGCCGTGGCGGGCGCCCTGAGGCCTACTGCCACCGTGAGATGGTCGACGCTGTGCGCTACCTCGTCGACAACGGCGTGAAGTGGCGGGCGATGCCGGTGGACCTGCCCGGTGCGCGCAAGGTCTACGACTTCTTCCGGCGCTGGTCGCGCCACGGGTACGTGCGCGAGCTCTACCAGCGGCTACGGCGTCTGCAGCGTAGGCGGGAGGGGCGGGCCGGCGAGCCGAGCGCGGGCATCATGGACGCGCAGTCGGTGGACGGGTCGGAGACCTGCCCCGCTGCCACCCGCGGAGTGGACGGCAACAAACTGCGCGACGGCCGCAAGCGCCACATCCTGACCGATACGGGCGGCCTGCTGCTGGAGGTCACCGTCACCGCGGCGAACGTGCACGACTCGGTGGCCGCACCGGAACTGATCGAGGCGTTCATGGCCGAGCCCGGACGCCTGCTGCAGCTGGTCTGGGCGGACACCGCCTACCAGGGCCCGGCCCTGGCCCGGGCGTTCGCCGCGCACGGGGTGCGGGTCGAGGTGGTTCGGCGTCCGGACGGGACCAAGGGGTTCGTCGTGCTGGCGCGCAGGTGGGTGGTCGAGCGCACGTTGGGGTGGCTCTCACGGGCCAGGCGGCTGAACCGCGACCACGAGCGCCGGCCCGACCACCACACGCAGATGGTGTGGTGGGCCGGCCTGATCACCCTGACGCGGAAGCTGGCGAAAGAGCGTCTGCACTGGCCCGAGTTCCGCCCCGGGCGCCTGGACCCGCGGCCGGCCTGAACAGGCCCCGTTCACGCAGCAGCCAACCCCGGGCCTCCAGCGCATAGGCGCGGTGGCGCACCTTCTCCACCTCGTTTAACCGCGCCGCGTCCCGCCCCAGCGCCCGCGTCAGCTCCTGCACCGTCACCGGCCCCGATGCGGCCAGCGCCGTTTCGAAGACCTGCCGGTATGCACCGCTCAACGCATCAGGCCCCAGCCCCGTCTGCCACACCGGCGGCCGGGCGTCGTAGCCTTCCCGCAGCACCGTAGGCGTCGCAGCGGCCCCGGCCAGCCGCACCTCCGCCGCGGCCGACACTGGTGGTGACGTCCCGTCACCCTCCCGAGCCGGGACTGCCCCCTCGGCGAACATGAGCGCCACCTCCTCGCGGGCGATCCACGCATACTCCAGCCGCTGCCGGGCCGCCTCCGCCTGCACCTCGGCCTCCCGCAGCATCTCCAGCCAGGACTCCAACTCCTCCCGCGCCCGCGCCTCTCGGACCTCCAGCAACGCGATCACCGACGGCACCCGCACCTCCACGACCAGACCAACACTCCCCACGCTGGCTGCCCGCGACCGGCCACCCCAACTCCACGACCACTCGAAAGCGGCTGGTCATCGAGCTGCAGACCGGTTCACCACCACGCTTTCAGGATCGGCTCATCAGTGATCATGACGGGCTGGCCGGACTCGTCCTCAAATATCTTTCCCTGGTAGGCCAGGAATCCGGCACACGAAGGATGCTTGAAGATGCGCTGGATGACGGCCGGAGTCCAAGCCGTCCCTTTGGCCTCGCGCCCTGCGAGGATCCTGAGGCGATCTCTCCAGGCGAGCGTCCCTGCTGCGTTGAGTTCTCGCGCGAGGACTTGCGTCGATATCCCGCCCCTGATGCGCTCCGACATACCGCGCATCAGTTCTGCGTACTGGGGTTCCTGCACCAGGGTCTTGTACTCGGTCGTTCCGTCAGTACGAGCAGCGCCGACGTAGCCGAAGGGAGGAACGCCACCACCCCATCGCCCCTTCCTTCGCAGGAAGTCACGGGAGTCGGTAATGCGCTGCTTGATCTTCTCCAACTCCTTGGCGGCCATGCCCGCCTTGATGTTGGCGATCATCCGGCCGTCCACGGTCGAAAGATCCAGGGACGGATCATCGAGGATGATGATCTGCTTGCCCCAGCGAAGCATGTCGCCGACGAATGCGGCGAAGTGAAGATCGTCTCGGGAGAGCCGGTCCTGGGTCGTGACGAGCAGGACGTCCCACTGCGATCGACCTTCCTCGGTGAGCCACTTCCCGAGAGACGGGCGATCCTTCAGGTCGACGGCGCCCGAGACTGTGCGGTCCTCGACCACATCCACGACGACCAGCGACCGCTCGTCCGCGCCTCGGTGCAGCTTCTCAAGCTGCCGCTCGATCGATGTCGACTCGTCGGTGTCGTGGCTGATCCGCGCTGCGAGGAGCGCCCGGGTGCCGCTGCTGTTCATGCAGGGACCCTAACATCGGGGTTTCAACTAAGCGATAGATGCGAGGCCGTGGGAGGTGGGGAACGACTGGGCCTTGCCCAACGTCGCTTGGGAAGCTCATGATCGGCTAAGGTCTGGATCTTGTGCCACGTGATCACATAGCTGGTGAGAGCTACCCGGAGCGGCTGCGGATGGGGCTGCTGTCGCGCACCTTTACGCCCGAGTTGGTCGACTTCGTCGTCGATGAGGCCGGGGCGCGGGAGGAGCGGACCAAGTCCCTGCCCTCGTCGCTGATGGTCAACTTCGTTCTGACGATGTGGCTGTTCACCGGCTACGGCTACGGGCTGGTGCTGCGCGAGCTGGTGGAGAACTGGCCGCGCCGTGCGGGCGAGACCTGGCGGCCGGCGACCACGGGAGCCCTGACCGAGGCGCGGGCGCGGGTGGGGCCCGGTCCGCTGCGGCTGCTGTTCGACCGGGTCGCCGGCGCCAGGGGGACGCCCGCCACACCGGGGCGTTCTGGCGCGGACTGCGCCTGGCCTCCATGGACGGAACCCTGGTCGACGTCCCCGACAGCGAGAAGAACACCGCCGCGTACACGCGCTCCTCGAACGCCGCCGGCCCGGGGCCGTATCCGCAGGTACGACTGCTGGCCCTGGTGGAGTGCGGCACCAAGGCGATGATCGGGGCCGTCTTCGACTCCTTCGCGGTCGGCGAGCGGACCCTGGCGCTGCGGCTGCTGCCCCTGCTGGGGCCAGAGATGCTGCTGCTGGCAGACCGGGGCTTCCCCGCCTACGGCCTGTGCACCGACACCGCGGCCACCGGGGCCCAACTCCTGTGGCGCGTCTCGCAGTCGTTCGCCCTGCCGCTGGTCCAGGTGCTGCCCGACGGCACCTACCTGAGCGAACTGCGCGGGCGACGCAAGGGCGAGCGGATGCCGGTGCGGGTCATCGAGTACACCGTGACCACGACCACCTGGGGCCCCGACGGGACCACGGAGGAGACCTCGGAGCTGTTTTGCCTGATCACAACCCTGCTCGACCCCGTCACCGCGCCCGCACAGGAGCTGGCCGAGCTCTACACGTCCCGCTGGACCAGCGAGACGATCTTCAAGCACATCAAGATCGAACAGCGCGGCGGGCGCACCGCCACCCTGCGCTCGAACAGCCCCGCCATGGTCGAGCAGGAACTGTGGGCGATGCTCTGCGTCTACCAGGCAGTCCACGAGCTGGCCCTCGACTCCGCCGAGCAGGCCCACGTTCCCGCCGCGGAGATCAGCTTCAAGAACACCCTCGCCGCCGTCCGACGCACCGTCGGGACGGCTTTTCCCCCCTCGCCAGCTGGCCGCCAAGGCCCGTGACGTCCGCGCCGACCTCATCCGCCAGGCCGTCACACCCCGACCCGGACGCGCCGCACCCCGTGCCGCCAAGCGCAGCGGCACCGGATACCGCACCCTGAAACCCGACGAGCCCGCCACCACCCGCGTCACACACACCGTCAAGCTGCAGCTCTTCCCCCAGGCACACCGACCCGGCAACCCGGCAACCGTCGTCACCCTCTGCACCCACAACAACCTTGACGAACAATCACGAACACTCGAACACTTCACCGCCGCGGCCTAGCCAAGCGACGTTGGGGCCTTGCCCGGGTGCTTGTACAGCAGGAAGCCCAGGTCGGTGGCGGGTCGCTCGGGGGAGCCGGAGACGCTGATGGTGAGGAACACACGGTCGAGTATCGCCGGACGGGACAGAACTCCCCACCGGGTTTCCGTCGGCAGCCGAGCCGCCAGGAGGTCCGAGCCGTGCCCCGCATGGGCAGCGAATTATCCATTCCTTCTGAATGCGTACGTATTGATACAGAAGGACCACTGCCGCGACCACTGCGGATGCCGAGTCGTGAATCGTCGTCACAAAAGGCCATAATCATGCTAGAAATCCTCTCGAAAACTACCAACTACGGCTGCTGGCTTGACTGTTGATCTCACACATAAAAGCCACGAAGGATTTATAGGAGACCCCGCCGTCACTACTCTCTACTCGAATCAAGCTGCTTCCCATCGTGATTGTCTGAATCGATGGGTTCGTCTGGCGGAGGGATTTCCGTGGACCAGGGATCAGTGGAGGGCACCACCTCGCAGCCCTTGAGCACCTCTGAGCGAAACCCGGCGACTGGCGTGTCACGACGTCGCGTGCTCGGCGTCGCGAGCGTCGGGGTGGCCGGCGCGCTGCTGCCGTCGCGAGTTCGATCGCGGCGGCGATCGTCGCCTGGTGCGCGTCGGGACGGCCGCCGCCGCTGATCACACCGGCGGCGAACAGCTGCGGCAAAGGTCTCAAGGTGCTGCTGGCCGGACCGCCGTCGAACGCGCCGTCGGCCACCGTGGCCCTGCCGCGCGCCACCACCGCCGCCCTCGGGACACTGCTCGACACCACCGGCATCGACCAGGCACCGCTCGGCGCGGTGGCGCTGCGGGTCGGCGGACACACCCGCCTGATACCCCAGGCAGACATGATCAGCTGCGACGGCAGGCAGCTGATCGACACGCTGCGCGCCGCCGCGCGAGACGCCGGCGCGGACGTCACCGACGGCACCGCGACGCTCCTACCGACCGACGGGGCCCTCAGCATGCCGACGCGGGCACTGGTCGACGGCGTCGGCGTGACAAGCCGCCACGTCATCGTGGCGACCGGCGCCGGTGCGGGAGCCGACGGCCGACGGCATGTCTGGCGCTGCGCGACTGCGCGACGTGGGACACGCCTGCGGCGCCGCCTTCCTGCAGGCCGAGAACGTCCTGGCGCTGACGGGCGAGGCGACGCGACTCGGCATGTCCTGGAAGACGCTGGTGGCGGGCGGGCTGGCCACAGTGGCCGATGACACCGGGGGGAAGGAAGCACTGACCGAGGCGACAGCGGCCTGTCGCAGGGAGCACGACCGGGCCCTGCGGGCGCTGCGCGACGTGCCGAACCCGGCGGCCGTCAGACTCGCGTCCGGCGTCATGGCGGCGATCGCCGCGCCCGCGACCTCGCCGGGGGCGCCCGCCTCACCTGAGACGTCCAACGAATTCCATGCCGTATGACCCGTTCAAGCAGGCGACGCCATGAGCTAACGTCGTACACGAGGTACGGGCGGAGCAGGCGTCGGTTGTGTCTGCCGAGAGTGGAGGCATCATGCCCCAGCACGCCGTCCTGTCCCGGGCCGTGGCCGCCTGCGCCGTCGTGTCCGCCGTGACCGCGATCGCGGGATGCTCCCGCCTCGGAACCGTCACCCACCCCATCGTGAAGGCCAGCCCGGTCAGGATCTCGGTGCCCTCCCCGGGCAGCAGCCTATCGGCGATGATCGTGGAAGGGGAGGACACCGTGCTCCGAGCAGACCTGCTCACGCTCTCGGACCTGCCGCCCGGCTGGAAGCACGCCACCGGCGGCGCACGCATCGACTCCCACTGCGAGGCCGTGAGCGATCCCGCCTATCGCCGCCTTCCCCTGCAGGCCGAAGCCGCCTTCACCTCAGGTTCGAGCCTGCCGAGTCTGATGGAGACCCTCTCCTACGGCACCACGGCCCAGGTGGACGCCGCTTGGACGGACTACGTGCGGACCATGGCGTCGTGCGGCTACCTCACGGTGCGGCTGGTAGGACGGACACTCCCGCTGCTTCTCACCCAGGTGTCGTTCCCCCGGGCAGGTGACGCGACCGACGCACGGAAGGCCGTCTCCACGGCAGGGCGCGGGGCAACGGTCTACCTCGTCGTGACCCGCAAGGGCAACCTGCTGGAGTCGGTGACGTACGCGGACCAGGGCACGCCGAGCATGAGTGAGATCGAGCGAATCGTCGAAGGAGCGGCCGCGGACACCGACAACATCGGATGACATGGCCGTGGTCCGGTCAGGCCGTCGCGTGCACCCGATGTGCGGCCCGCAGCCGGCGGAGCATCCGGGGATCCTCGAAGCCGACGGTGTGGGCGGCGTGCTCGACGGTGCTGCCGTGCGAGATCAGGTGCTCGGCGCGCTCCAGCCGCAGGGTCTGCTGGTAGCGCAGCGGGGTGAGGCCGGTGGCGCGGGTGAACAGGCGGGTCAGGGTGCGTTCGCTGACGCCGACCGAGACCGCGATCTCGGTGAGCGGGAGCCGGGCGTCGTAGCGGGCGTCGATGACGTCCTGGGCCCGGTGGACCGTGTCGTCCAGGTGCGAGCGGTTCCGCAGCATCGCGCTGTGCTGCTGCTCATGGCCGTTGCGGCGGGCGTAGACGACCATGTCCCTGGCGATCACGGCGGCCGCCGCCGGGCCGTGCCGCTGGGCGACCAGGTACAGCGCGAGGTCGATGCCGCTGGCGATGCCCGCGGAGGTGACCACCCGGTCGTCCAGGGTGAACAGGACGTCCCGGACCACGGTCGCCTGCGGGTAGCGGGCGGCCAGCCGGTCCTGGAATTCGTGGTGGGTGGTGCAGCGGCGGCCGTCCAGCAGTCCGGCCCGGCCCAGCGCGTCCGCGCCGGCGCAGACACTGGCGACGGTGCCGCCGGCGGCATGGTGCTCGCGCAGCCGGTCCAGGGTGTCCGCGCCGAGTTTGGACTCCGGCTCCTGGCCGGGCGCGCGCCAGCCGGGGATCAGCACCAGGTCGTCCGCCCCCAGTTCCGGCCAGCCGGTGCCGGCCTGGAGCGGGACGCCCTGGGCGCTGAGCACGACCGGCTGCTCGGCGACATAGCCGAGGGTGTAGTCGTGGCCGAAGTCGGCGGCGGTGGAGAAGACCTGCGCGGGCCCGGCGAGGTCGAGCAGGTGTACGCCGGGCACCAGCAGGAAGAGGATGCGGGTCATGGTGCCGCCATCATCCCCGGTCGACCGCCTTGGCTTCCAGTTCGGCGACGGTGGCGATGGTCGCGAAACGGTCGGCCAGGGCGAACTCGGTGCGCTGGATGATCTCCTCGGCACTGAGGGTGACGCCGTTGCGGGTGATCGGGTTGGAGGCGCTGGCCTCCGGGACGAAGGTGACCTGGTAGCCGAGGTCGCTGCCGACCCTGATGGTGGTCTCGACGCACTGCTCGGCGCGGATGCCGCAGACCACCAGCTCGCTGACGCCGTGTTGGGTCAGCTGCTGCTGCAGGTTGGTGGTGGTGAAGGCGTTGTGCGAGGTCTTGTGGACCAGCGGCTCCCCCTCCAGCCGCTCCAACTCGTCGAAAAGCCGGACCTGGCCGAGGGCCGGGTCGAACACATCACCGCTGCCGGGCTCCGTGTGCAGCACCCAGACCACCAGATCCCCCGCGTCGCGGGCCAGCGCCAGCAGGCGGTCGACCTGGTCGGCGATCTTCGGGTTGTTGGTCTCGGCCCATTCCGCGGTGCGGGCGCGGAAGGACTCCTGGACATCAATGACAATCAGTGCTCGGGTCATGGATATGACTCTGCCCTGGTCAGGACCATTGAGCCAGGTCGGATCGGGTCCTGCGGCGGAACGATCCGGTCAGCCCGGCGGAGCCGTGGGTCGCGATGTCCGCACACCGGTACGGTTCGGCAGCCCGGGGGGCCAGTCGGTACCGTACGGGGGTGACGAACGAAACCGCACCCTCCTCCCTCCGCGGCGCTGTCGCCGCAGGTCTGGCCACCATCGCCGCCGACGGCACCGTGCTGGACACCTGGTTCCCCGCGCCGGAACTGACCGCCGAGCCCGGCCCGGCCGGAACCGTACGGCTGTCCGCCGACGAGGCCGTCGCCGCGCTGGGCGCCGGCGCCGCCGCTGCCCTGCGCACCGACCCGCGACGCGGGGTGGAGGTCGTCGCGGTGCGCACGACCATCGCCTCGCTGGACGCGAAGCCGCTGGACACGCACGACGTCTACCTGCGACTGCACCTGCTGAGCCACCGCCTGGTCCGGCCGCACGGGCAGAACCTGGAGGGCGTCTTCGGGCTGCTCGCCAATGTCGCCTGGACCAGCATCGGCCCGGTGCCGGTCGACGGCGTCGAGGCGGCCCGGCTGGCCGTCCGCGCCGAGGGCGGCCAGCTGGCCGTCTACGGCATCGACAAGTTCCCCCGGATGACCGACTTCGTCGCCCCCAGCGGGGTGCGGATCGCGCACGCCGACCGGGTGCGCCTCGGCGCGCACCTCGCGGCGGGCACCACGGTCATGCACGAGGGCTTCGTCAACTTCAACGCCGGCACGCTGGGCACCTCGATGGTGGAGGGCCGGATCTCGGCCGGCGTCGTGGTGGGCGACCACAGCGACATCGGCGGCGGCTCGTCGATCATGGGCACCCTGTCCGGCGGCGGCAAGCAGACCGTGTCGGTCGGCGAGCGCTGCCTGCTGGGCGCGAACGCCGGGATCGGCATCTCGCTGGGCAACGACTGCGTGGTGGAGGCCGGTCTCTATGTGACCGCGGGGACCAGGGTCACCCTGCCGGACGGGAAGGTGGCCAAGGCCGTCGAGCTGTCCGGCCAGGACAACCTGCTGTTCCGCCGCAACTCGCAGAGCGGCGCGGTCGAGGTCATCGCCCGCAGCGGCTCCTGGGGCGGCCTCAACGCCGAGCTGCACACGCACAACTGACGTGGTGGCGGCGGGCGGGGCCGTCCCTCGTGGGTGTGACGGACAGTGACCGGTCCGGGGTGCGGCTCGTTGGCCTGCTCGGGACCGGCACGACCCGCCGGACCCGTCCGCCGCATTCCAGAAGGGGCGCGTCCACCATGTCCGAGGCATCCGTCGTACCGGAGGGGGCGGGCGTCCTCTCGCCCGAGCCCGCCGCCGCCCCCGCCCCCGCCCCGCAGAACCTGCTCGCACAGATGGAGCAGCTGCTCGCCGAGCTGAACGCCGACCTGGTACGGCTCGACGCCGATCTCCAGGCGCCACCACCGCACGTTGAATATCCATAGCAGCCTCGTCATGATTCGGGCTCGTCGGCATCAGCAGCGGCGTCAGGGGCGGCGTCGGCGGTCTGCCACTCGGCACCCGGTGGTTGCAGCTCCCGGTAGGCCGGGTCGACCGCTCTGAGCAGCTGGGTGGCCAGATCCTGGCACTCCGCCGCCGCGTCCACCGAGTCGATGCAGCGCCAGTACAGCTCCTGCTCGTTGGCGCCGCAGGCGAGGATGATCAGCGCCTCGGCCGTCTCCTGGACCAGCGTCCGCAGCTCGCGGGCGGTCCCGGGCAGGTCAGCGAGCAGGGTCAGCCGCTCCGCCCGGCTGGGCCCTGCCCCGTCGTCGGGGGGCCGGCCCACGCAGGCGGCGGCGTGGCCGGCCGCCTCGGCCACCGCCCTGGCGATCTCCACCGCACCGCAGCCGCCGCCGTCCAGCGCGACCTGTTCGGTCAGTTCCAACGCCATCACCAGAGCCACCGCCTCGACCAGCGCACACGCCTGCCAGGCCTCGGCCAGCACCTGCGCCACGCTGCGTGCCTCGGTCAGGCCGTGCCTGGTCGACCGGATCAGCCTCAGAGCGTCCATCCCGGTACTCCCCCCACTCGTCCACCCGACGGGCCGACTGCCCGTCAGGGGACCAGCGTGGAGGAGCAGAAGGCCTGGTCGGCGCCATCGTCCGCTGCCTGTGGACAACCGAGGGGGTGTGGAAAATTCGCTCACCCGGAAGGGTGAGGCAGACCCTGCTCAGGCCCCGCTCAAGCCCCGTCCGGGCCCCGCTCAGACCCCGTCCAGCGGCGGGGTCGCGCCGGCCGGGAAGCGGAGCTCATTGCGTTCGATCTTGGCCGCCAGCGCCGCCAGCGGGTCCACCCCCAGCACCGAGCAGAACTGCAGCAGATAGGCCAGCACGTCGGCCACCTCGTCCTCCACCCGGTGCGCCCGGGTCGGCTCCTCCATCACCGCCGCCGCCTGCTCCGGCGTCAGCCACTGGAAGATCTCCAGCAGTTCGGACGCCTCCACGCTCAGCGCCGCCACCAGGTTCTTGGGCGTGTGGTACTGCCCCCAGTCCCGGGCGGCCGCGAACGCGCGCAGCCGCTGCTGCAGCCCCGGCACGTCGAGGGTCCGCGGGTCACCGGTCCCACCAGTCAGATCAGTGCTCATCCGCCCATTCTGCCGTGCTCCAGAGTGCTGGTATCCAGGGTGCTGGTACCGGTGTCAGGATCGCGGCGGCAGCCGACCACCCGCACCCCGTCCGGGACGGACCCGGGACCGAGACCGGCCAGCGGCCCCATGGTCGCCAGCACCCGCACATGCCCCCTCGCCGCCACCTCCACCGCGAGCCCGAGCAGCCTCGGATCCAGGTCCTCGGCCAGCACGGTGAGCAGCCGCTCCGCGTCCGGCACCGCGGCCGACTCCATCTGCAGCACCCCGGGGCCGGTCAGCAGCACCGTGGCGAAGGCCAGCTGCCGGAGCAGCCCGCCGCTCATCACCGGCGCCCCGGTGCAGCCGTGCTCCGCCTCCCACAGCGCCGCGACCACCTGTTCCGCCCCGTCCTCCCGCCGCCCGCGCAGCACCCCCAGATCCCGGACCGGGTGCGGGCTCGCCGCGCGGACGGTCTGCACCAGGCGGCCGTAGCGGATCCGGCACTCGCCCTGGATCCTGGCCAGCACCGCCGAGAGGTTCTCCCCGGTGCTGCGCAGCCTGGCGTCGTCCCCGGTCGGCACCCAGCCCCGCATCAGGGCCGGCACCGGATCCACCGGGAACACCTCGCGCAGCGCCGTGAGCAGCCCCTCCACGGCCGCGAGCACCCGCTGCTCGCCGGCGGTGGCCCCGGCGATCCGCAGCGGCAGCTGGGACGCCAGCAGGCTGCCGGAGGCCAGCGGCGCCCGGATGTCGCCCTGCCGGCCGTCGCTGTGCCAGGCGGCGTTCAGCCGGCCGCGGGCCCGGTCCTCCTCCGCGGTGGAGAGCAGCACCTGCTGCGGTCCCCCGCCGCGGCTCTCGGTGATCCGTTCGGCGACGATCCGCGGCCCGCCGTCGGTCCTTACCGCCACCTCCAGCCGTACTGCGGCGCCCTGCGGGGTCTCCACGGTGCAGCCGAGCCTGAATCCCTGCCGGCCGTGCGGCACGCAGCCCGGGAGGCCGCCGCGCACCCCCGCCAGCGCCTCGGTCAGCTCGTCCCCGCCGGCCAGCCCGGACAGCACCGCGAGGCCGTCCAGGACGTTGGACTTGCCGGTCCCGGACGCCCCCTCCAGCAGGGTGACCGGCGCCAGCGGCAGCACGGTGCCGACATGCGACTTGAACGCCACCAGTCGCAGCTCGCTGACGGTGGCACGGCGTAAGGGCGGCGATGAGGGCGGTGAGCTCACACCGCTGTCAACGAGTGAAGGCACTCAGAGTGACCGACGCGGTCACCGGCACCGGGTCCGGCAGCGCCGCCAGCCGCTCCGCGAGCTTCTCCCGGTCGGTGTGCCAGGCGCTGGGGCCCATCCCGACCACGGTCCGCACCGCCGCGTGGTCCAGCAGCATCGGGAAGCTGTGCTCGCTGCTCCCGGCGGCGTCCAGGTACGGGCCGAGGGTCGCGGCCAGCCGCTGCTCCTTGCGGTCGTCCACCCCGAGCAGGCCCAGCTCGCCGACCAGTTCGGTCAGGTGACGCGGCGTCGGGGAGACCACCAGCAGGGTTCCGCCCGGTCTGAGCACCCGTCGGATCTCGGGTCCGTTGCGCGGGGCGAAGACGTTCAGCACCAGGCCGGCGGCCGCGTCCCGCAGCGGCAGCGGGCGCCAGGCGTCGCAGACCACCGCACCGGCCCGGGGGTGGGCCCGGGCGGCCCGGCGCAGCGCGAACTTGGAGATGTCCAGGACGATGCCGTGCGCCTGCGGCAGGGCGTCCAGCACGGCGGCGAGGTAGTGCCCGGTGCCCGCGCCGAGGTCGACCACGCAGTCGGCGCCGGACGGGTCAGTCACGGGCAGGTCAGTCACGGGCAGGGCGGTCGCGGTCTGGGCGGCGGCGGCCAGCGCGGCCGCGATCGGCGCGTAGTGGCCCGCGCCGAGGAAGGCGTCACGGGCGGCGACCATGGCGGCGGTGTCGCCGGTGCCGGTGTGGGCGTCGCCGGGCAGCAGGCTGGCGTAGCCCTGCCGGGCGATGTCGAAGCTGTGTCCGGTCGCGCAGCGCAGGGCGCGGCCGTCCTGGACAGTGGTCAGACCGAGGCCGCAGTGCGGGCAGGCGAGGTACTCAACGATGTCCTGCAGCACCCTACGACTCCTCGTCCTCCGCGCCGCCGACCCCGCCGCCGTCACCGTCCTCGTCCTCGCCGTCCGGCAGCTGGTCGACGATCCAGCCGGCCAGTCGTTCGGACGCGGCCTCGACGCTGATCCGGCCCTCGCGCATGGCCCGGGCCAGGCTGCGCATCTCGCGGGTGGTGGTGGCCACGTTGGCGCCGCCGGAGACCAGGTAGGCGAAGGCGACGGCGGTGGCGAACAGCTCGTTGTTGCGTTCCAGCGCGGGCACCCGGATCAGCTGGTGCATCAGCGCCGCCGCCCGGTCCTCGGGCTCGGGGTAGACCAGGACGTCGAAGATCTCTGCCTGGTGCCGGGTCACCGCCGCGACCAGAGAGCCGTAGTCGGTGACCCTGGGGTCGCCAGGGGTGTACTGCTCGGCGACCATGAGCAGCCAGGACAGGTCGATCTCGACGTTCAACGGCGCTGACCCGTCACCTCGGGGTCGCCGAACTCGGCCAGGAAGGCCGCCTCGTACTCCTTCATGAACTGCGCGGCCGCGTCCACGAAGGACCGGCCGGTCTCACCCATGTCCTGCTGGACCAGCTTCTCGATGTACTGGTTCATGCTGATCCCCTCCTGTTCCGCCCTGGAACGGGCTATCTCCGCTGTGGTGGCGTCCACTCGGACGTTCAGCTGCTTCTTCGTCATATCTCCAAGCTAGCGCGATTCTGCTAGCGCGCAAGCCCCATCGGCTCCAGGATCGCCACGCACTCGAAGTGCTGCGTCATCGGGAACAGGTCGAAGGCCCGCAGGCTGATCGGGCGGTAGCCGGCGTCGGCGAAGAAGGCCAGGTCACGGGACAGCGCGGCCGGGTCGCAGGCCACATAGGCGATCCGGCGGGGGCTCAGCCCGGCCAGGTGGCGCACGGTCTCCCGGCCCGCGCCGGAGCGCGGCGGGTCGAGCACCACCAGGTCGGTCTCGGTGATGCCGGTCCGCGGCAGCAGCCGCTCGACCTTGTCGCACTCGATCCGGACCCGGCCGTCGCCGATCAGGTCGGAGAGGTTGTGCCGGGCGTCCGCCACCGACTGCTTGGAGGACTCGATGCCGAGCACCGCGCCGTCCTCGCCCAGCTGGTCCGCCAACGCGCCGGCGAACAGCCCGACCCCGCAGTAGAGATCCAGCGCGTTCTCGCCCTCCTGCGGGTCCAGGCCCTCGAGGACGGCCGAGACCAGCAGGTCGGGGGCCTCCGGGTGGATCTGCCAGAAGCCGCCGTCGCTGACCCGCCAGGTGCGGCCTGCCGCGCGCTCGCGGACGAAGGAGCGTCCGTGCACCTTGTGCAGGCCGCCGTGGCCGTCGATCCGCATCACCGACACCGGCCGGTCCAGCTCCACGATCGGCAGCCGGCTGTCGCCGCGCGGGGTGAGGATCACCTGGCGGTCGGAGGAGCCGCTGGACGCGACCGCCTCGACCGTCGCCATGCCGTCCCAGGCGCGGGACTCCACGCCCAGCTCGTCCACCCCTGGCGCGGCGATCAGGCAGCCGTCGACCGGCTGCACCTGGTGCGAGCGGTGCCGGCGCAGCCCGGCCCGGCCGGTGGCCGGGTCCACCGCGTACTGCACCCTGGTCCGCCAGCGCGGGACGGTGCCGGCGGCCCGCTTGCCGCCGACCGGCTCCACGCTGCCGTCCCAGCCCGCCTCGGCGGGGCTGAGCTTGGCCAGCTGGCGCAGCTGCTCGGTCAGCACCTGCACCTTGAGCTTGCGCTGCGCGCCGGGCGTGGCGTGCTGCCAGTCGCAGCCGCCGCACTTGCCGGGCCCGGAGAACGGGCAGGGTGGCTCGATCCGGTCCTTGGACGGCTGCAGCACCTCCACCGCGTCGGCGCGGAGGAACCTCGAGGACTCGGTGCCGTCGGTCACCTCGGCGACCACCAGCTCCCCCGGCAGCGCGTGCCGGACGAACAGCACCCGGCCCTCGTGCCTGGCCACGCAGTGGCCGCCGTGGGCGACCGGGCCGACCTCCACCTCGTACCGCTGCCCGACCAGGGACGCTGCCTCCGACGAGTCGGCGGAGGCCGAAGCGGCGGCGGACGCGGATGAGGTGGCGGAGGCGGATGAGGTGGGGGTCCTGCCGGCGGGTGTCACGCTTTGCTGTCCTTGCTTTCGGTCGGGGTGCCGCCCGGCTGAACGCTGTCAGGACGGGCGCCCGCGCGCTTCTGCACACGGCGGAGGTCTCCGCGGCGGATCTGCCCGGGGGCGTTCCACTCGACCGGCTTGCGGCGGCGCTCGGAGGACTCCAGCTGCCAGGGTACCGAGGTCACCATCACCCCAGGCGTGAACAGCAGCCGGCCCTTGAGCCGGAGCGCGCTCTGGTTGTGCAGCAGCTGCTCGTACCAGTGGCCGACCACGTACTCCGGGATGTAGACGGCGACCACGGCGCGCGGGCTGTCCTTGCGCAGCTGCCGGACGTAGTCCACCACCGGGCGGGTGACCTCGCGGTACGGCGAGTCGAGCACCTTCAGCGGGATCTCGATGCCGCGCCGCTCCCAGTCCTTCTTCAGCGCCGCGGTGTCCGCCGGGTCCACGTTGACGGTGAGCGCCTCCAGCGTGGAGGTGTGCGCGGAGCGTGCGAGCTGGGCGTACGCCAGCGCGCGCAGGGTCGGCTTGTGCAGCTTGGAGACCAGCACCACCGAGTGCACCCGGGACGGCAGCACCGCCTCGTCCGGACGCTCCTCGGCGGCGACCAGCTCGGTGGAGACCCGGTCGTAGTGCCGCCGGATCGCCTTCATCATGATGAAGAAGACCACCATCAGCAGGCAGGAGACCCAGGCCCCGGACAGGAACTTGGTCCCCAGCACCACGACCAGGACGCAGGCGGTGAAGCACAGCCCGATGGTGTTGATCACCCGGCTGCGCATCATCCGGCGGCGTACGGCGGGGTCGGTCTCGGTCTTCAGCAGTCGGGTCCAGTGCCGGATCATGCCGGTCTGGCTCATGTTGAAGGAGACGAAGACGCCGATGATGTAGAGCTGGATCAGCCGGTTGGGGTCGGCCCCGTAGCCGATGATGAAGACGATGGCGACGCCGGCCAGCATGATGATGCCGTTGGAGAACGCGAGCCGGTCGCCGCGGGTGTGCAGCTGGCGCGGCAGGTAGCGGTCCTGGGCCAGGATCGAGCCGAGCACCGGGAAGCCGTTGAAGGCGGTGTTGGCGGCCAGCACCAGGATCAGCCCGGTGACCGCGGCGATGAAGTAGAAGCCCGGCGTGAAGTTGCTGAACACCGCGCTGCTGATCTGCGCCAGCGCCGTCTTCTGGTGGTAGTTCGACGGTGCCCCGATCAGCTGGCTGGTGTTCTCGGACATCTTCAGACCGGTCAGATTACCCATCCAGATGATCCCGATCAGCATGATCACCGAGATCACCGCCATCATCAGCAGCGTGGTGGCGGCGTTCTTGCTCTTGGGCTTCTGGAACGCCGGGACGCCGTTGCTGATCGCCTCGACCCCGGTGAGCGCGGCACAGCCCGAGGAGAAGGTCTTGAGCAGCAGGAACACCAGCGCGATACCGGCGACGTCGGTGTGTCCGGGCGCGGCGACCAGGTTGAACTTGTAGCTGGCCGCGTGCATGTCGCTGCCGAACCCGTAGTGCCGGATCGCGGCGTAGCCCATCAGGCTGAAGATGCCGATCATGAAGCCATAGGTCGGCACGGCGAAGGCGGAACCCGACTCGCGCACCCCGCGCAGGTTCATGCCCATCAGGATGATCACCAGCGTCACCGAGATGACCACCTCGTGCCCGTGCAGGGCCGGCACCGCCGACACCACGTTGGCGACACCGGAGGTGGTGGACACCGCGACGGTGAGCACGTAGTCCACCATCAGCGCCGCCGCCACGGTGAGCCCGGCGTTGCCGCCCAGGTTGACCGTGGCGACCTCGTAGTCACCGCCGCCGCTCGGGTAGGCGTGCACGTTCTGCCGGTACGACGCGACGACGACCAGCATCACCAGCGCCACCACCCCGCCGACCCACCAGGAGAAGTGGATGGTGGTGATACCGGCGACGGCCAGCGCCAGGAAGATCTGCTCCGGCGCGTACGCCACGGAGGAGAGCGCGTCGGAGGCGAAGACCGGCAGCGCGATCCGCTTCGGCAGCAGCGTCTCACCCAGCTTGTCGCTCTGGAGGGCGCGGCCGATCAGGATCCGCTTGGGCACGTCGGTGAGTTTGGACACGACGAGGATCGTAGAGCCTGTGTTTGACGCGCTCTTAACGCCCCTCCGTGTTGGCAGCCTCCATCACTCCTCGCGGAGCTGCTACCGGACCTTGGGAAGCAGCGATCGACAGGCGGCAATTCACAGGAGGATCGGCCCCGATGCCTTACTTCCCAAGGGAATCGGCCCACCGGGAACCCCCGAAGCACCCTATTGGGCCACTGTTGGGTTGCTGATTGGTATCGACCCGGTGTGAGTCGGCGCACGCGCTCTTACCCAGGCTTCCCAGGTATCTGCCAGTTCTCCCCGCTTCCCGGGGTGTGGCACCCCCGGGAAGCGGGGTACCGGGGTTGTGTCATTGCCGCGCCGGGGTGCGACCCTGGTGCGGGCACCGTTCGAACAGGTGCCAGGATTCGAACCGGGACATCACACCGGAAGGACGGGCGTGCACATCGTCATCATGGGTTGCGGTCGCGTGGGCTCTGCTCTCGCGCGCACCCTCGAGAAGCAGGGTCATTCGGTCGCCATCGTCGACCAGGACCCCACGGCGTTCCGCCGTCTCGGTTCGGGCTTCACCGGTCAGCGGGTGACCGGCGTCGGATTCGACCAGGACACGCTCCGCGAAGCCGGCATCGAAGAGGCCGGGGCCTTCGCCGCTGTCAGCAGCGGCGACAACTCCAACATCATCGCGGCCCGGGTGGCCCGGGAGAACTTCGGCGTCGAGAACGTCGCGGCCCGGATCTACGACCCCCGCCGCGCCGAGGTCTACCAGCGGCTGGGCATCTCCACCGTCGCCACGGTCCGCTGGACCGCCGACCAGATGCTGCGCCGGCTGCTGCCCAGCGGCGCCGAGCCCAACTGGCAGGACCCCAGCGGCGCGGTACAGCTCGCCGAGGTCCCGGTGGCCGCCGGCTGGATCGGGCTGCGGCTGTCCAAGCTGGAGCAGGCCGCCAATGTGCGGGTCGCCTTCGTCAGCCGTCTCGGCGTGGGCACCCTGCCCACCGCGGAGACCGTGCTGCAGGAGGGCGACCTGGTGCACATGATGATGCGCACAGCAGACCTCGAGGCCGTCGAGGCCGTATTCGCGAAGGGCCCGGAGGATCACTGATGCGGGTAGCCATTGCCGGGGCCGGTGCGGTGGGACGATCCATCGCGGGCGAGCTGCTGGAGAACGGCCACGAGGTGCTCCTCGTGGACAAGAACCCCAAGTCCATCTCGGTGGAGCGGGTGCCGCAGGCCGAATGGCTGCTCGCGGACGCCTGTGAGATCACCGCGCTGGACGAGGCGGCGCTGCAGCGCTGCAACGTGGTGATCGCCGCGACCGGGGACGACAAGGTCAACCTGGTGGTCTCGCTGCTGGCGAAGACCGAGTACGGCGTGCCGCGGGTCGTCGCCCGGGTGAACAACCCGCGCAACGAGTGGCTGTTCAACGAGGCCTGGGGTGTGGACGTCGCCGTCTCCACCCCGCGGCTGATGTCGGCGCTGGTCGAGGAGGCCGTCAGTGTCGGCGACCTGGTCCGGCTGATGCGCTTCAGCCAGGGCGACGCCAACCTGGTCGAGATCACCCTGTCCGACACCGCGACCGCGGTCGGCACCCGGGTCAGCGACGTCGAGTGGCCGCAGGACACCGCGCTGGTCACGATCATCCGCGAGGGCCGGGTGCTGGTGCCCAGCGGCAGCGACAGCCTGGAGGGCGGCGACGAACTGCTGTTCGTGGCGACCGCCGAGCGCGAGGGCGAGCTGGAAGCGCTGCTCGCCGGCGAGCACGAGGAGTAGCCAGTACGGCAGACGGGTGAGGGCCGGTGACCAGGTGGTCACCGGCCCTCATTCGTGCAGCGCGCCTAGCGGTGTTCGGCCTCGGTCGGGACGGAGAGTTCCTGCTCCTCGGCCGACTCCTCGTCCTGGAGGACCTTGATGGGCGGCGGGGCCTTGGACAGGATCAGCCAGGACAGGTAGATCGCGATCAGCCACGGCGGAACGCCCAGGCCGATCTTGGCGACACCCAGCCAGGTGACCTTGTTGGCCCAGTAGAGCGGGAACAGGATCGCCGCACGCAGCGCGAACAGCGCGATCCAGACCCAGGTGGCCTTGGTGTACGCGGCCAGCCGGCCCGGGTTCTGGGTGCGCCAGGTCATGTTCTCGCCCAGGATCGGGCCGAGCATCATCCCGATCAGCGGCCAGCGCACCAGCACCGACACCAGGTAGACCAGGCCCAGCACCACGCCGTAGATCATCGACGGCAGGTAGAAGTTCTCGGCCTTGCCCGACTTCAGGGCGATGAACGCGCCGATGGCGACGCCGAGCACCCCGCCGAAGGCGTGCTTCAGGGTCTCCCGGCGGGCCAGCCGGACCACCACCAGCAGCGCGGTGATGCCGACGGCGGACCAGGTCGAGACCCCGAGGTCCTTGGTGATCGTGTACAGCAGCACGAAGACGAAGCCGGGGACGGTCATGTCGACCATGCCCCGCACCCCGCCGAAGGCGTCGATCAGCGAGGTGTCGACCTCGCTCTTCTCAGCCTTCTCGGCCGACTGCAGACTGTGGCTCACGTGGTGCTACTCCGATCCGACGGGGCGCAGCTCGTACCGGGGGTTGAAGAGCACCCGGCGGCCCCGCGCATGGCTGATGCGGCCGTGGGCGACCAGGCGGCGGCCCGGTTCGATCCCGGCGATGGAGCGACGGCCGAGCCAGACCACGTCCAGCGCGTCGGTGCCGTCGAACAGCTCGGCCTCCAGCGCGGGAACGCCGGCCCGGGGGCGCAGGGTGACCGCACGCAGCGTGCCGGTCACCGTGACCTCCTGGCGGTCCTGGCAGGAGGCGATGGGGGTGCAGCCCGCTGTCACGGCGTCCTGGCGGAGTTCCTCCGCCTGAAGTTCCTCGCTGCTCGCCGCCAGGCGGTTGAGCATGCGGCGGAACCGTCCCCCCTGCTTCTGGTCACTCCCGGTGTCACCACTCATGACCGAAGCGTACAGCGCTCCACCTCACTGATTCGCTGTACGAGTTCACTGTTCGAAGCGGTAGCCCATGCCGGGTTCGGTGATGAAGTAGCGGGGGTGCGCGGGATCGGCCTCCAGCTTGCGGCGGAGCTGCGCCATGTAGACCCGGAGGTAGTTGGTCTCGGTGCCGTAGGCCGGTCCCCAGACCTCCTGGAGCAGCTGCTTCTGGCTGACCAGCCGGCCCGCGTTGCGGACCAGGACCTCCAGCAGATGCCACTCGGTCGGGGTGAGCCTGACGTCCGCGCCCTCGCGCTGGACCCGCTTGGCGACCAGGTCGACGGTGAAGGCGTCGGTGCTGACCACCGCCTCGTCCGGCTCGCTGCCGACCGGGGCGGCCCGGCGGACCGCGGCGCGGAGCCGGGCCAGCAGCTCGTCCATGCCGAAGGGCTTGGTGACGTAGTCGTCGGCGCCGGCGTCCAGGGCCTCGACCTTCTCGTCGGAGGCGTGCCGGGCGGACAGCACGATCACCGGGATCTTGGTCCAGCCGCGCAGGCCCCTGATCACCTGGGTGCCGTCCATGTCCGGCAGGCCGAGGTCGAGCAGCACCACGTCCGGGTGCCGGGCGGCGGCGAGTTCCAGCGCGGAGGCGCCGTCGTGGGCGGCGTCGACCTCGTAGCCGCGCGCCCGCAGGTTGATCACCAGCGCGCGGACGATCTGCGGCTCGTCGTCGACCACCAGGACCCTGGTCATGCGGGACCGTCCTTCATCGGGGAGAGCGCGTTCGGGGAGAGCGGCTGTGGGGAGAGCGTGTGCGGGAGGGTGAAGACCATGGTGAGGCCGCCGCCCGGGGTGTCCTCGGCGGCGAGGCTGCCGCCCATGGCCTCGACGAAGCCCCGGGCGACGGCGAGGCCCAGGCCGACGCCCACGCCCCTCGGCGCGTCGCCGTAGCGCTGGAACGGCTCGAACACCTTGTCCTTGGCCTCGTCCGGGATGCCGGGGCCGTGGTCGGCGACCCGGAGTTCCAGCCGTTCGGGCTCGCCCAGCAGCCGGAGCAGGCTGCCGGAGACCAGCACCTGGCCCTTCCCCTGGTACTTCACGGCGTTCTCGATCACATTGGCCAGCGCCCGTTCCAGCAGTCCCGGGTCGCCCTCGACCATCGGCAGGTCCTCGGGCACGTCCAGCCGCACCGAGCCGGCCGGGACGCCGCGCAGGGCCATCGGGACCACCTCGTCCAGGTCGAACTCCCGGACCAGCGGGACCACGGCGCCGGTCTGCAGCCGACTCATGTCCAGCAGGTTCCCGATCAGGTGGTCCAGCCGGTCGGCGCCCTCCTCGATCCCGGCCAGCAGCTCCGCCTCGTCCTCGGCGCTCCAGCTGATGTCCTCGGCCCGCAGCGAGGAGACCGAGGCCTTGATGCTCGCCAGCGGGGTCCGCAGATCGTGCGAGACCGCCGCCAGCAGCGCGGTGCGGATCCGGTTGCCCTCGGCGAGCCGGCGGGCCTCGGCGGCCTCCTCGCCCAGCCTGCGCCGGTCCAGCACCACCGCCGCCTGCGCCGCGAACGCGCCCAGCACCCGGCGGTCGCCGGCCGGCAGCACCCGGCCGGACAGCGCCAGCGCCAGCCGCTCCCCCACCGGGACGTCCACGTCCGCGTCCTCGGGACGGGTCACCGGGTCGGGGCCGACCGCGCCGGCGCAGGTCCACGGGCCGAAGTCCTCGCTGCGCTCCAGCAGCGCCACCGACTCCATCTGGAAGGTCTCCTTGACCCGTTCCAGCAGCGCGGGCAGGGCCTGCTCACCGCTCAGCACGCTGCCGGCCAGGAAGCTCAGCGTCTCCGCCTCGGCCCGGCTGCGGGCGGCCTCGGCGGTGCGGGAGGCGGCCAGGTCGACCACATAGGCCACCGCCAGCGCCACCGCCAGGAAGACCGCGATGGCGAGGATGTTCTGCGGGTCGGAGACGGTCAGGGTGTGCAGCGGCGGGGTGAAGTACCAGTTGATCAGCAGTGAGCCGACCAGCGCCGAGGCCAGCGCCGGGAACAGCCCGCCGGTCAGCGCGGCGGCCACGGTCAGCCCGAGGTAGAGCAGCATGTCGGTGTTGCTGGTCCTGGTGCCGCCCAGGCCCCAGGTCAGCAGCAGCGGCCCGGCCACCCCGAGCACCCAGCCGATCGCGGTGCGGGCGGGCCCGAGCCTGGCGATCCGCCGGATCGGGCGGACCCGGCCCCTGGCGACGTGCTCATGGGTGACGATGTGGACGTCCACGTCCCCGGCCTCGCGGGCCACGGTGGCGCCGACCCCGGGGCCGAGCACCCACTGCCAGGTCTTCCGGCGGCTGCTGCCCAGCACGATCTGGGTGGCGTTGACTCCCCGGGCGAAGTCCAGCAGCGAGCCGGCGGCGCTGTCGCCGAGCACCGAGTGGAAGCTCCCGCCGAGGTCCTCGACCAGGGCCCGCTGCACGGTCAGCTCCTCCGGCGAGGCCCCGGTCAGGCCGTCGCTCCTGGCCACGTACACGGCCAGGATCTCGCTCCCTGAGCCCTTGGCGGCGATCCTGGCGGCCCGGCGGATCAGGGTCCGGCCCTCGGGCCCGCCGGTGAGGCCGACCACGATCCGCTCGCGGGCCTGCCAGGTGTCCTTGATCCGGTTGTCGGCGCGGTAGCGCTGCAGGTACTCGTCCACCCGGTCGGCCGTCCACAGCAGGGCCAGCTCGCGCAGGGCGGTGAGGTTGCCGGGGCGGAAGTAGTTGGAGAGCGCGGCGTCGACCTTCTCCGGGGCGTAGACGTGGCCGTGGGCCAGCCGCCGCCGCAGCGCCTCGGGGGCCATGTCGACCAGCTCGATCTGCTCGGCCCGGCGGACCACCTCGTCCGGCACGGTCTCCTGCTGGCGGACGCCGGTGATGCCCTGCACCACGTCGGCGAGCGACTCCAGGTGCTGGATGTTGACGGTGGAGATGACGTCGATCCCGGCGTCCATCAGCTGCTGCACGTCCTGCCAGCGCTTGGCGTGGCGGGAGCCGGGGATGTTGGTGTGGGCCAGTTCGTCCACCAGGGCGACGGCGGGGCGGCGGGCCAGCACCGCGTCCACGTCCATCTCGGCGAAGACCGAGCCGCGGTGCTCCAGCGAGCGCCGGGGCACCACCTCCAGGCCCTCGACCAGGGCGGAGGTGCGGGCGCGCCCGTGGTCCTCGACGAAGGCGACCACCACGTCGGCGCCGCGCTCCAGCCGGCGGTGGGCCTCGCCGAGCATGGCGCAGGTCTTTCCGACCCCGGGAGCGGCCCCCAAATAGATCCGCAGCCTGCCGCGCATGTCCGTCCTCGCTCCTCGTCCCTCGCCGAAGCGTACGGGAGGGCGGCCCGGAAGGGCCTGCTCAGCGGGGCCCGCGGGGCAGTATTGACGCCATCCTGACGCACCCTGTCCTACCGTCGGCCCCGGTGCGAGGATCGACGGCACCACGACCCGAGGGGAATTGCAATGACGCAGCTCCATGACCTGACCGCGCTGGAACAGGGCGAGTTGATCAGCACCGGGAAACTCTCCCCGGTGGAACTGACCGACCATTACCTGGAACGGATCGACCGGCTCAACGCCACCGTCGGCGCGTACATCACGGTCACCCCGGAACTCGCCCGCGAGCAGGCCAGGCAGGCCGAGGCCGCGCTGGGCGAGGGCCGGGCGCTGTCGCCGCTGCACGGGGTCCCGGTACCGGTCAAGGATCTGAACTTCGTCGCCGGGGTCCGCGCGACCCAGGGCTCCGCCGCCTTCGCCGGGCACGTCGCGGACACCGACGACCATGTGGTCACCAGGCTGCGCCAGGCCGGGACGGTCATGCTCGGCAAGACCAACACCCCGGAGTTCGGGCTGCCCTGCTACACCGAGAACGAGGTCGCGCCGCCCGCCAGGACCCCCTGGGACCTGGAGCGCTCGGCCGGCGGCTCCAGCGGCGGGGCCGGGGCGGCGGTGGCCTCCGGGCTGGCGCCGCTGGCCCAGGGCAGCGACGGCGGCGGGTCGATCCGGATCCCGGCCTCGGTCTGCGGCCTGTTCGGGATCAAGCCCAGCCGGGGCCGGGTCAGCAGCGGCCCGACCCTCTACGACATCAGCGGGCTCAGCACCAGCGGCCCGATGGCCAGGACCGTCGCGGACGCGGCGGCGCTGCTGGACGTGCTGGCCGGGCCGATGCCGGGAGACGCCTACACCGCCCCCGCGCTGCCCCCGGGCGAGACCTTCCTGGACCAGGTGGACCGCGAGCCGACCGGCCTGCGGATCGCCGTGCTGACCGCTCCGGCCGTCCCCGGCGTCACCGTGCACCCGGACTGCGTCACCGCCGCCGAGAACGCCGCCGAGCTGCTCTCCTCGCTCGGCCACCGCCCGCAGCCGCTGGAACTGCCGGCCGACGACACCCTGCGGCTGGTCTTCGAGCAGGTGTGGGCGGTGATGGCGACCCAGCGGCCGGTGCCGGACGAGTCGCTGCTGATGCCGCTGACCCGGCACCTGCGGGCCCGCGGGCAGGCGGTGTCGGGTCCTGACTTCGCCACCGCGCTCTACACCTTCCGCGCGGTCGGGTCGCTGGTGGCGAGCCTGCAGCAGGACTTCGACGTCATCCTCAGCCCCACCCTGGCCCAGCCGCCGGCGCTGGTCGGCGGCCTGCGCGACGACGCGGACCCGGCCCAGGAGTTCGACAACCTCACCGCCTTCACCCCGTTCGCCGCCCTCTACAACGCCACCGGGCAGCCCTCGGTCAGCCTGCCGCTGCACTGGACCGAGGCCGGGCTGCCGATCGGCGTGATGCTCGGCGGCCGCTACGGCGACGAGGCCACGCTGATCTCGCTCTCCGCCCAGCTGGAACGCGCCAGGCCCTGGGCCCACCGCAAGCCCGCGCTCTGGTAGCCACGGCTCCTGCCAGGTGCGGCTACTGCCCGGTGCGGCTACTGCCCGGTGCGGCTACTGCCGTGCTTCGCACAAACGCCATGCCGCTGTAACACCCGTCCATTGACCCGTCCGAACGGCCTTGCGACCATCGGCGCATGACCTCCTCGACCTGTCCCGGCAGCCGGTAACCGCTCCGCACCCCGTCGACCGAGGACACCACTGATGCCGCTCGCGCTCATCGCCACACCCGCGCCACCGCCCGTGCCGGAGCAGCCGGACGGGGCCGCCGCCGTGCTCCGCGCCGCCCTGCGCGGGGGTCCGCTGGCCCGTACCGCGATCAGTCGGGAGACCGGGCTGAGCCCGGCGGCGGTCTCCCGGCACGCCGCCGACCTGCTGGCCCTCGGCCTGGTCTACGAGCCGCAGGACCCCCCGTCCGCGCCCCGGCCGGGACGGCCCCGGATCCCGCTGGACATCGACACCGCGCACCACCTCGCCGCCGGGGTGCACATCGCGATCCCGCAGCTGACCTACTCGCTCACCGACCTGCGCGGCCGGGTGGTCGCCCAGGAGCAGGCGCCCCGGCGGCGGACCTCGGCGGCGGTGCTCCAGGACATCGCGGCGCAGCTGCCCGGCTTCCTGCGCCGGCACGCCGGGGGACGCTCGGTGCTCGGCCTCGGCGTGGTCACCGGCGGCTGGGTGGACCCGGAGTCGGGGGTCCTGATCGAGAACACCGCGCTGGGCTGGCGCGACGTCCCGCTGCGGCAGACCCTGCGGTCCGCGACCCGGCTGCCGATCCATGTGGACAGCCACGCCCGGGCGCTGGCCCAGGCCGAGCTGCTGTTCGGCGCGGGCCGGGACGCCGATCTGGTGCACCTCTTCGTCGGCAATGTGGTGGACGCGGCCATCGCGGCCGGCGGCACCCTGCTCCGGGGGCGGCGCAACGGCGCGGGCGGGATCGCGCACCTTCCGGTGCCGGGCTCCAGCACGCCCTGCCCCTGCGGCGGGACCGGCTGCCTCCAGGCCACCGTCTCCGACCGCACCATGGTCGAGCGCGCGGTCGCCGCGGGCATCGTGCCGCGCCCCGAGCTGGGCCTGCTGATCGCGGCGGCGGTGCAGGGCGACGAGCGCGCCCTGGAGCTGTGCCGGACCCGGCTGCGGCTGATCGCACCGGCGGTGGCGCAGCTGCTGGACATGATCAGCCCGGACGTCCTGGTGCTGACCGAGGCGGTCACCCTCTATCTGCCGGAGCTGCTGGCCGTGCTGCACGAGGAGGTGGCCGCCCGGACCCGGCAGCCGGTGGAGCAGCTGGTGCGGGCCAGCTCCTTCGGCCCCAGGGCGCTCGCGGTCGCGGCCGGGGCGCCGGTGCTGGCCGCGGTGCACCGCAATCCGATGGCCTTGCGGACCGCCCGGTCGGCATGACCCGGCGGGGCGGGGGCGGAGCGGGGGCGGAGTTACTTCCACCGCGTCAGAAACCGTTGTCGGCGGCTCCGGCAGGCAGCAGACTCGACCTATGGACGCACAGCGGAGGGCGACGATCCGGGGGGCCGCAGGCCGGCACCCCGTGAATGTCTTCCGCCTGCACCACTTCGCCGGTCTGGGCTGTTAGTCCCCTCCCGACCGCACCCCGCTTCCCGCTTTCTGCCGTCCCCGTGGCCACCGCCGGGTCTTGACGGTTCGTCAGCACGCAACACCCTCACCCGAACCGAGCACCGCGCACGCCGCTGCGCGCTGCCCTACGTCCCGGAGTGCTTCCGCATGTCTCTGTCTACGCGCAGGCAACTGCACCTCAATCTGTTCCTGATGGGCGTGGGCCACCACGAGGCCGCCTGGCGCCACCCCCGCACCGACCCGGCGAACCTCTCCTCGCTGGCCCACTTCCAGCGGCTCGCCGCCACCGCCGAGGCGGCCGGCTTCGACTCGGTGTTCCTCGCGGACGGGGTCGAGGGTCCCGACCCGGCCCGGGCCAACACCTGGATCGGGCACTTCGAGCCGTTCACCCTGCTGTCCGCGCTGGCGGTGAGCACCGAGCGGATCGGGCTGATCGGCACCGTCTCCACCGGCTTCACCGAGCCCTACAACCTGGCCCGGCAGTTCGCCTCGCTGGACCACCTGAGCAACGGCCGGGCCGGCTGGAACATCGTCACCTCGGCCGGCGACCGGGCCGCCCGGAACTTCAACCGCAGCGCCAACCAGGAGCACGCGGTCCGCTACCAGCGGGCCACCGAGTACCTGGAGGTGGTGCGGGCGCTCTGGGACAGTTGGGAGGACGACGCGCTGCTGCTGGACCGGGAGCTCGGCCGGCTCACCGACCCGGCCAAGCTGCACGAGATCGACCACAGCGGCGAGCACTTCCAGGTGCTCGGCCCGCTGAACATCCCGCGCGGCCCGCAGGGGCACCCGCTGCTGGTCCAGGCCGGCAGCTCGCAGGACGGCCGGGGCTTCGCCGCCGCCAACGCCGAGGCGGTGTTCACCGCCCAGCAGACGCTGGAGGAGGGCCAGGAGTTCTACGGCGACCTCAGGCGGCGGGCCGCCGCGCTCGGCCGCGACCCGGAGGGGATCGTCGTGCTGCCCGGCATCGTGCCGGTGCTGGGCTCCACCGAGGCCGAGGCCAAGGCGCTGGACCAGGAGCTGGACGACCTGATCGACCCGGCCCGGGCGATCGGCACGCTGTCGGTGGTGCTCGGAGTGGACCTCAGCGACCATCCGCTGGACGCCCCGCTGCCGCCGCTGCCCCCGCTGACCGAGATCAACGGGGCCAAGAGCCGCTTCACCCTGATCCGCGACCTGGCCGAGCGGGACGGACTGACGCTGCGTCAACTCGTGGGCAGGCTCGGCGGCGGACGCGGGCACCAGGTCCTGGCCGGGACCCCGGAGCAGGTCGCCGACCACATCGAGCACTGGTTCACCCACGGCGCGGCCGACGGCTTCAACATCATGCCGCCGATCCTGCCCGAGGGCCTGGACCTGTTCGCCGAGCACGTCGTCCCGCTGCTGCGGCAGCGCGGCCTGTTCCGGCAGGAGTACACCGGCCGCACCCTGCGCGAGCACTACGGGTTGGCCCGCCCCGCCAACCGCTACGCCTCCGTCTCCATCTGATTCAGCCCGAACCGACCTGAGGAAACCCCAGCCATGCGTACCAGAGCTCTTCGCGTCCTCGTCCTGCCCGCCCTCGCGGCACTGATCCTCCCGTTCGCCACCGCCTGCGGCGGCAGTGCCTCCGCGAGCACGGACGGCGGATCCAAGTCCGGAGAGGTCACCCTGCACATCGGTGACCAGGGGAAGCAGGTGCAGACCCTGCTGCAGACCTCGGGCGAGCTGGACAACCTCCCCTACAAGGTGGTGTTCGACCAGTTCAACAGCGGTCCGCTGGTGAACCAGGCGCTGTCGGCCGGGGCCGTGGACTTCGGCGTCATGGGCGACACCCCCGCGATCTTCGCCGCGGCGGCCGGCCTTCCCATCGATGTGGTGGCCGCCAGCCACACCGTCGGCCCCGGCTACACCCTGCTGACGAAGGCGGGTTCGAACATCCACACCCTCGCCGACATCAAGGGCCACAAGGTCGCCTACTCCAAGGGCACCGCCAACCAGGGCTTCCTGATCCAGGCCCTGGCCACGGTGAACCTCAAGCAGCAGGACGTCACCCCGGTCGACGTGCCGCTGCAGAACGTCGGCAGCGTGCTGGAGTCGGGCACGGTGGACGCCGCCACCGTGGCCGCCCAGGACCTGGTCCACTACACCACCGCCCACCCGGACGCGGTGAAGCTGATCAACGGCTCGCAGGTGTCCTCCGGCTACGCCTTCTACCTGGCCAGCCGCAAGGCGCTGGCGAACAGCGGGCAGCGGACCGCCCTCAAGGACCTGGTCGGACGCATCATCAAGGCCACCAGCTGGGCCCGCTCGCACCCGGACCAGTGGATCGACGCGTACTACGTCAAGGTCAACAAGCAGACCCCGGCGGTCGGGAAGCTGGTCTACCAGAACTCGGGCGAGACCAAGTTCGCACCGCTGGACCAGACCGTCATCGGCGCCCAGCAGCGGCAGGCCGACCTGTTCCTGGCCAACGGCCAGGTCCCCGCGAAGGTCGACGTCACCGGCGAGTTCCCGTCCGACGTCACCCAGGAGTTCAGCGCACTCGTCGCAGCCAACCAGCAGTAAGGCCAATCAGCAGCAAGGGGAAGAACCATGACTCTGACCGTCCGCCAGGTCGCCGGCCACATCGGCGCCGACATCAACGGGGTCGACCTCGCCCAGCCGCTCGCCGAGAGCGACGTCCAGCAGATCAGGGAGGCGCTGCACCGGCACAAGGTGGTGTTCTTCCGGGGCCAGGAGCTCGACCACTCCTCGCAGATCGCCTTCGCCCGGCAGTTCGGCGAGCTGACCTACGCCCACCCGCACGACGACACCCCGCCGGAGGACCACCCGGAGATCTTCACCATCGACCCGGCCCGCTTCGAGGAGCGCTACGGCAAGGGCTTCCGCGAGGAGTACCGCAAGCGCCAGTACAGCTACTTCGACGGCTGGCACACCGATGTGACGGCGGCGGTGAACCCGCCGGCCGGGTCGATCCTGCGGGCCGAGCGGGTGCCGGAGGTCGGCGGCGACACCACCTGGACCAACCTGGTCGCGGCCTACCAGGGCCTGTCCGCCCCGGTCCGCGCCTTCGTGGACACGCTGCGGGCCGAGCACCGCTACGGCGGCAGCGGCCGGGTGTCCGGCGACAGCGAGTACGCCAAGCGGATCAACAGCAACCTGCTGGTGTCGATCCACCCGGTGGTCCGGGTGCACCCGGAGACCGGCGAGCGGGCGCTGTTCGTCAACCCCGGCTTCACCAGCCACCTGGTCGACGTCACCCCCAGCGAGAGCAAGCGGATCCTGGACCTGCTCTACGCCGAGATCACCCGCCCCGAGTACACCGTGCGCTTCCGCTGGGAGGCCGGGCACGTGGCCTTCTGGGACAACCGCGCCACCGCCCACCTGGCCCCGCGCGACCTGGAGCACCTGGACGTGGAGCGCAGGCTGCACCGGGTCACCCTGATCGGCGACCTGCCGGTCGGCCCGGACGGGCGCAGCTCCGAACTCGTCGAGGGCAGGCCCTTCACCGCCGACCACCGCGTCGCGGCCACCGTCTGAGCCTTCCGCCGACGACCGAGAGGACCATCATGGCGACCACCGTCGCAGCACCACCGGCAACGACCCCGGCCCCCGACTCCGCGGGGTTGATCGACGCCGCCACGCTGAGCCGTCCGCACCGGACCTGGGTGCCGCTGCCCCGATGGCTGCGGCGGCTGGCCGGCCCCGCCCTGTTCGTCGCGCTCTGGCAGCTGCTGGGCGCACTGGGGCAGATCAATCCGCGCATTCTGGCGACGCCCAGTCAGGTCGCGGTAGCAGCATGGCAGTTGACCAAGGACGGCGAGCTGGGCAGCAATCTGCTGGCCTCGCTGCAGCGGGTCGCGGTCGGCCTGCTGATCGGCGTCAGCCTGGGCGTGCTGCTGGCCGTGCTGGCCGGGCTGTTCCGGCTGGGCGAGGAACTGATCGACTCCACCATGCAGGTGGTGCGGGCACTGCCGGTGCTCGGGCTGCTGCCGCTGGTGATCATCTGGTTCGGGGTGGGTGAAGAGCCGAAGATCGCCCTGGTGGCCTTCGCCGCCGCCTGCCCGGTCTACATCAACACCTACGCCGGCATCCGCGGGGTGGACAACCGGCTGGTCGAGGCCGGACGGGTGCTCGGCCTCGGCCGGTTCGGGCTGGTCCGGAACGTGATCCTGCCCGGCGCCGTGCCCGGGTTCCTGGTCGGTCTGCGGTTCGCGCTGACCAGCGCCTGGCTGGTGATCATCATCGCCGAGCAGCTCAACGCGACCAGCGGCATCGGCTATCTGATGAACCAGGCCCAGGCCTGGTACCGCACCGACATCATCGTCCTCGGGCTGCTGATCTACGGGCTGCTGGGGCTGCTCGCCGATTCGCTCGTCCGCCTGCTGGAGCGTCGCCTGCTGGTCTGGCGCCGCGGATTCAACGGAGCCTGAGAATGACCACCGTCACCGCCTCGACCGTCACCGCATCCACCGCCACGGCATCGACCGCGTCCGCACCGACCGCTCCGGCACTGGCCGCTTCAGCACTGGCCGTCAGCGCCACCGATGTGCACCGCTCCTTCGACGGCCGCGAGGTGCTGGCCGGCGTCGACCTGACCCTGCACCAGGGCGAGTTCCTGGCCCTGCTGGGGCGCAGCGGCTCCGGCAAGAGCACCCTGCTGCGCGCCATGGCCGGGCTCGACCCGGACTTCACCGGCCGGCTGCTGGTGCCCGAGCGGCGCTCGGTGGTGTTCCAGGACCACCGGCTGCAGCCCTGGAAGCGGGTGCTGGACAACGTGGTGCTCGGGCTGCCGCGGGCCGGGGCCAAGGAGGCCGGGCTCACCGCGCTGGAGGAGGTGGGCCTGACCGAGCACGCCAGGGCCTGGCCGATCACCCTCTCCGGCGGCGAGTCCCAGCGCGCCGCCCTGGCCAGGGCGCTGGTGCGGGATCCGCAACTGCTGCTGCTGGACGAGCCCTTCGGCGCGCTGGACGCGCTGACCAGGCTGCGGATGCACGCCCTGCTCCGGGAGCTGTGCCGGAAGCACCGTCCGGCGGTGCTGCTGGTGACGCACGACGTGGACGAGGCCATCGCGCTCGCCGACCGGATCGTGGTGCTGACGGACGGGCAGCTCGGCCCGTCCCGCGAGGTGCTGCTGCCGGAGCCGAGGGCGCGCACCGGGGCGGGCTTCGCGGAGCTGCGGACGGAACTGCTCACGGAGCTGGGCGTCATCGAGGAGGCGGAGGCCGTCTGAGAGCACTGCTCCGCGGGTGGAGCGGTGCTCTCAGCGCAGAGCAGTGCTCACGATGCAGTGCAGTGCACTGCTCACGGAGCAGAGCACTGCTCCGCGACGGGATCAGTGCTCTTTGACGATGTGGCCGTCCCGCAGGTCGAGCACCCGGTCGGCCAGCTCCATCAGCGCCGGGTCGTGCGTGGCGACGAGCGCGGTGACGCCCTCGCTGCGCACGACCGCGCGCAGCAGCTGCATGATCGCGCGACCGGTGTCGGAGTCCAGCTGGCCGGTCGGCTCGTCGGCGATGATCAGGGCCGGCTGGTTGGCCAGCGCCCGGGCGATGGCCACCCGCTGCTGCTGGCCGCCGGAGAGCTCGCCCGGCCGCTGGTTGGCGTGGTCGCCGAGACCGACCAGCCCCAGCAGCTCCCGCACCCGCTCCTCGCGCTCGCGCGGCGGGGTGCGCTTCAGCCGCATCGGCACGCCGATGTTCTCGGCGGCGGTGAGGATCGGGATCAGCCCGAAGGACTGGAACACAAAGCCGATCCGGTCCCGGCGCAGCGCCAGCAGGCCGTCCTCGGCCAGTTCCTCGCCGTCGGAGTCGGCCAGGGTGCGGCCGTCCACCACGATCCGGCCCGAGCTGGGCCGGTCCAGGCCGCCGACCAGGTTGAGCAGGGTCGTCTTGCCGGACCCCGAGCGCCCCTTGAGCGCGGTGAGCTCCCCCCGCCGCGCGGTGAAGGACACCCCGCGCAGGGCGTGCACGGCGGTGGAGCCGCTGCCGAAGGTCTTCCGCAGGTCCTCGACCTCCACCATCGGCGCTCCGGACTCGGCCACGGTGGTGCCGCCCTGCGGCGCGGTGCTGCTGGTCATCGCTCCCCCTCGATCTCTTCGGTCTCGATCTCTACGCTGCCGGTGCCAGTGTCGCTGCCGTTGCCGCTGCCGGTGCCGCTATCAGCCCCGCTGCCGCTACTGCTGCCTGCGTCCGCGTCGGCCCTGGCCTGCTGGGCCGCCGCGTCCGGCCATACTCCGATGTGGTCGGCCTCCAGCGCCAGCCTCACCCGCTTGCGCATGTGCAGCCGCTCGGTGAACTCGGACGGCAGCTGCAGCCGCCCGTTGCGGTCCAGCACCGCGTACTCCTCCGCCGTCAGCTCCTCCACCCCGTCGTGCCCGGTGGTGACGCTGCGCAGCACCTCGGTGGAGGTGCGGCCGTTGCGGATCCGGACGGTGCGCTGGACCTGTTCGGAGACCAGCGCGTCATGGGTGACCACGACCACGGTGACGCCCAGGTCCTCATTGGCCCGGCGCAGCGCGGCGAAGATCTCCTCGCTGGTGGCGGTGTCCAGCTCCCCGGTCGGCTCGTCCGCGAAGAGCACCCGGGGCTCGTTGGCGTTGGCCACCGCGATGGCGACCCGCTGCTGCTCGCCGCCGGATATCTCGCCGGGGCCGCGGTCCCGGCAGTGGGCGACGCCGAGCAGGTCGAGCAGTTCCTCGGCCCGGGCCCGGCGCCGGTCCCGCTTCACCCCGGTGTAGGTCATCGGCAGCATCACGTTCTCGGCGGCCGTCAGATAGGGAAGCAGATTGCGTGCGGTCTGCTGCCAGACGAAGCCCACGGTGCTGCGCCGGTAGGCCAGCCGGTCCCGGCGCTTCATTCCGAGCAGGTCGTGCCCGGCGACCTCGGCGGAACCCGCGGTGGGGACGTCCTGCCCGGACAGGATGCCGAGCAGGGTGGACTTGCCGGAGCCCGAGGCGCCGATCACGGCGACCATCTCGCCCTTGGCCACGGCCAGGTCGAGGCCCTGCAGGGCCTGCACCTCGACCCCCTCGGTCTGGTAGATCCTGACCAGGTTCTCGCAGACGATCAGGCCCTCCTCCCGGTCCGGGACGCTGGCCGCGGCGGCGCGACGGCGCAGCTCGGCGAGGTCGGGCGCCTCGGCGTCGAGGTTGTTGACGGTCACGGTGTTCCCCCTGAGCTGGCAGCGTCTGTGGGCGAAGCGTCTGCGCGGGCCAATTCTGTCGTGCGATTGCCGGAATCGGTATGGCCTTTGCCCATCCTGATCACACCTCCCCCAGCCGGAGCACCGCGCCCAGCCGCCGCGACCGGGCCACCGAACTCTCCACCAGCGCCGCCCCGAGGACCAGCAGGGCCAGCGCGGCTCCCAGCGCCAGGGTGAGCGGGTAGTCGGTGTGCAGGGCCGGCCCGGTCGGCCCGCCGGTGAACTGACGGAGATTCAGCAACGGTCCCAGCAGCCGTGGTTCGAGTACCCCGACGAGTGTTCCGCCGACCGCGGCCGCGACCGCCATCGGCAGCAGCTGCACCACCTGCAGCACGGTGGTGGACCGGCTGCCGAGACCCAGCGTGCGCAGATAGGAACTGGTCCGGCCGCGCTCGCGGGAGGTCAGCACCAGTTCCAGGGCGACCGCGAGCAGGCCGAACAGCAGCGCCAGCAGCGTGCAGCCGGTGTAGCTGAGGTCCACCAGCCGGGCCAGGCCGTCCCCGCGCAACTGCGCCAGCCGGTCCGCGCGCACCCGCACCTCGGCGAGCGGGCCCAGCGCGTCGGCGGCCAGGGCGGCCGCCGCCCGGGGATCGGCGCCGGTCCTGGCGTAGACCAGCAGCGCGGTGCTGCCGCTCGGCTGGCCGGGGAGGACCGGGTCCGCGGCGGTGGAGGCGATCATGATCCGGGTGCCGTCCGGCAGTGCGCCGACGATCGGCCCGAGCGCCGGGTCGCTGAGCGCGGCGGCGTCCAGGACGCCCACCGGACGCGGGTGCAGCTTGCGGTCGCCGGGCGGCAGCGAGGCGTCGACGGTGAGGGTCAGCGACGCGTGCGCGCCCTGGGCGTACAGCTCCGGGTCGGTCAGCACCGGGATCCGCAGATCGAGCGGCCCGGTGCGCACCGGTGCGCCGCCGCCCGCGGAGAGCACGGAGAGGGCGCGGACCAGCGGCGATCCCGGCTCGACGGCGGCCAGCCGGGCCGGGTCGACCGTGATCAGCTCGCCGTCGGCGAGCACCTCGCCCTCGTCGTCGTCGACCAGGCGGACGCCTCGGCCGTACTCCGCCAGCACGGCCCCGACCGGGCTGCCGCCCGTGGTCCGGACCGGTGCCGGCGTCACATTGCCGGTCTGCAGCACGACCGCGTCACCCCCGGTCGCCCAGGCCGCGCCGACCACCGATCCGTCCTGCACCGAGCGCGTGACCAGGCCGCCGAACACCGCCGTGCCCAGGGTGATCACCAGGACGAACAGGGCCAGACTGGTCGACGGCGCGTCCTGGGCCGCCCGGCGCAGGCCGACGAAGGCGACGGTCCCGCCGCCGCGCCGGGCCTGGACCGCCGGCAGCCGCAGCACCAGCGGATAGACCCGGACCAGCAGCAGCACCGCGACCAGCGCGATCAGCACCGGCGCCAGGCTGAGCTGGACGTCCACCCCGGTGCCGGCGCCGGTGCCGCGGGCCCGCAGGGCGACCGTCGCGGCCACCGCCAGCAGCACCGCGGTCGACTCCGCCACCACCCGCCGGCCCCGGCCCCGGCCCCGCCGGTCGCGGCGCGACTCGCGGCCGCCGGCCGGCTCCCGCACCGCCTGCCAGCTGAGCAGCGGGACCAGCAGCACCGCCACTCCGGCGCCGACCAGGGCGATCAGCGGCTGCGGGGCCCCGCTGGTGCCGCCGGGGGCGAGCCGGAGCCCCAGCAGCCAGCCCAGGGCCGCCGCCACGAGCAGCGCCGGGGTGGTGATCGCGGTCCGCAGCAGGACCAGACCGGTGGTGGACGCCCCGCGCGAGCGCTGCAGGGCGAGGTGGCCGCCACGGCGGCGCAGCAGCAGCCGCACCGCGACCACCGTGGTCGCCAGCGCGACGGCGAGCAGCGAGGCGACGGCGAACGAGGCCAGCTCGCGGGTCTGCCCGTCCTCGGCGGTGAAGGCTCCGACCAGCGGGGTGAAGGAGTCGGTGACGCCGTAGGGGCCGGAGCGCACGGTGCCCATGGTGCACAGCGGCTGGCCCCGGGGGTCGACAGTGGCGCACATCCGGGCGGCCAGGGCGAGCGGGAGCGCGCGCAGGGCGTCGACCGCACCGGCCGCCCGGTGCACCGCGTCGTGCCCGAGGCCGACCCCGAACTCCCAGGTGACGGTGGGCAACGGGATGCCGTCGGCTTTGAGGACGGCCGGGGCGTCGGCTCCGATCAGCCCCTGGAACGAGACCTCGTTGCCCGCGGCCCTGGTTCCGTCCGGATACGACACCGGCTGGTCGAGCTGGGGCTGGTCCCGCCAGAAGCCGTCGTCGGGGTCGATCGGCCGGAAGATCCCGGACACGGTGAAGTCGGCGTAGACCACCGGCTGCAGGAGCACCAGGACATGGATGTGCTCGCCCACCTTGAGCCCGGTGAGCGTGGCCGCGGCCTGCGAGAGGCCGATGCCCGGGAAGGCTCCGGCCGGGGTCCGGGCGGCCGGCGCGCCGCCGGAGACATAGCGCAGGTGCGCCGCGGCGTCGCTGACATGACGCGGCACCAGCGAGGTGGAGACGATGTGGTTGATCCGGGTAACCGGCGTGACCACTTTCGTCAGCGGGTAGTCGACCTCGGTGCGGACCAGGTCCAGCGACGATCCCGCGGGCAGCGCCGCCGTCCGGGCGATGCGCTGCTCGGCCGGGGCGGTCTGCTGGAGCAGCGGGCCGGCCTGGGCCTCCTGGAAGGGGTCGTCGAAGCGGTTCACCTTCGTGGAGACCGTCACCGCAGGGCCGGCCTGGGCGGCCGTGGCGACGCGCTGACGCAGGGCCTGGTCCTCCCGGCCGGCCAGGGCCACCGGACCGACCGCGGCGATCCCGGCGATCACCGCCACCACCACCGCCAGGCAGGCCAGCAGCGGCAGATCCCCTCTGGCCTCACGCCGCACCAGGCGGAACCAGCCGGTCATGCGTCCTCCCCGGCCCGCAGGGTCCGGACCAGGTCCACCCGGGCGAGCAGCCGGGAGAGGGTCATCACCACCAGGCAGATCGCCCCGGCGGCGGCCAGCGCGGTCAGCGCCACCCAGGCCCAGGGCACGTCGATCCGGAGCGCCGGGAACGGCGGGTTCCCCGAGTCGTCCAGGGTCACCAGCGGCAGGATGACGGCGGCCAGGCCGACCCCCAGAAGCGTGCCGGGCAGCACCGCGAACAGGGTGACCCCGATCTGCTCCAGCCAGAGCAGCGCGGCCGGTCCCCTGCCGCGCAGGCCCATGGCCCGGAGCAGGGCGAACTCCCGGCGGCGCTCCCGGGTGGTGATCACCGCGTGCACGGTGAAGCCGATCACCGCGAAGGCCGGAGCGAGCAGTCGGCACAGTTCCAGCACCGCCCGCATTCCGCCGCGGAACGGATCCGCCCGCTGCCGTGCGGCGACCTGGGCCGTGGTGACGGCGGCGCCCAACTCGGGATCCCTGGCGACGGCCGCCGCGGTGGCGGCGGGGTCGCTGCTGCTGAGCCACCAGCCGCCGGGGCGGCCGCCCTTGATGCCGAGCGGCAGCTCGTAGGCGGCCAGGGCCCGCTGGTCGACCAGCAGGCGGTCGCCGATCCGGCCGACGCCGGGGACGGCCCGGACGGTCCCGACGATCGTCGCGTCGATGCTCTGGTCCTGGCCGCTGTCGTCCAGGCCGACCAGGAGCTGCAGCTGGTCGCCGACCGCGGCACCGGTGTCGGCGACGAAGTCGTCGCCGGCGAGCACCGGGACCGGTGCCGGGCGGTTGACGAACCCCGGCGGGCCCGCGGACAGGTCGACCTCGCCGCCCTGGGAGGTCCGTCCGGGCTCGCCGCTGGCGACCACGACCTGCAGCAGCGGCGCTCCGGCGACGGTGCCGCCGGTCAGACCGCACACCGCGGAGCCGGCCAGCTGGTCCGGCCCCCTGGCCGTGCCGCAGTCCAGGGCGGTGATCTGCCGCTGGCTCAGGTTCGGGTCGGGGGTGGCTGTGCGGTCGATCCACCCGGTGCCGGCCGGCAGCGAGCCGGTCCAGCCGTCGCCGCCGATCCGGAACACCGTCAGCGACATCCTAACCGAGGGTTCCTGACCGACCGGCAGCAGCGAGAGTCCGACCACCCGCAGCGGATAGGCGCTGCGGGCGCTTCCCGGCAGGGCCAGGCTCAGGGTCTGCCGGGTGCCGTCCGCCCGGCCGATCCGACCACTGACCGTGTCGGTCTGCCCGTCCGCGTCCATCACGGTGACGTTCAGCAGCGGCGGGGAGACCCGGCCGCCGGCGACCGAGGCGGTCAGCGCGAGATCGAGGTCCAGCCGCGCCGGACGGCCCGGCAACGGCATCCCGTCGGACGGCCTCCCCTGGGCGAGGGCGGCCACGGCGGCGGCGAAGCCGGGCCCGGCCAGGTCCCGGCGCAGCGCCGGCAGCGGTGGGGCGGCCCGGCCGGGCGCGGTCGCGGTGGTGTCGATGCCGACCAGCCCGACCGGCACCCCGGCCTGGCCGACCGAGGCCTCGGTCACGGTCACCTGGTTCACCCCGGTCACCCCGGGCAGCGCCTGGAGCCGGTCGCGCAGCGACTGCACCGGGTAGCCGAGCACCCCGGGCGTCGGGCTGACCGCGACGTCGGCGCCGACGGTGAACTGCGCCTGGTCCTCGGCCAGCGTGCTCAGGCAGGCCAGCGCGGTGGTGGCGAGCGCGCCCACGGTCACCGCGAGGCAGATCAGCACCACCGGGCCGGCCTGGCGGTTGGCACGCCGGCTGATCTGCCAGCCCGCGAGCGGCAGCAGCAGTCCGGTCCGGCGCCGGCCGAAGCCGTCCAGGAGGTGCGAGACCAGCGGCAGCAGCCGGAGCAGCAGGACCGAGGCGGCCCCGACCGCGACCACCGGGACCAGCACCAGCACCGGGTCCACCGTCCCGTCGGCGGTCAGCGTGGAGTGGTAGTGCCGCAGCTGCAGGTAGCCGAGCAGGGCGACGGCGAGCAGCGCCAGGTCGGCCCCGAACCGCTGCGCCGCGGCCGCCCGGGCTCCGCGCGCCCGGAACCTGGCGCCGGGGTCGCGCCCGGTCACCGTCCGCAGCACCGGCAGCAGCGTGGCGAGTCCGTGCACCAGGACGGTCAGCAGCACCGCGCCCCAGGCGGCGGCGCCCAGGGTGCTGCCGGGCACAGGACCGCCGACGAGTCCGGCCAGGTGCAGCCCCCGCAGCAGGGGACGGGCCAGGAAGGGCGCGGCCGCGGCGGTCGGCGGCACGATCGCGGCCCACTCGGCGCCGGCCGCGCGCAGCAGCCGCCAGGACCCGGCCCCCCGGGTCTGCTGGAGCAGCAGCTCCGCCTGCCGGTGCGCCGCGAGTTGACGGGCCGTCAGCACCAGGGTGGTGAGCGCCAGCACGGCCAGCAGCGCGGTCGGCAGATAGAGCGCGGACCTGGCCACGGCAGCGGTCCCGGCCAGTTGGTCCAGCAGGCCGGGCAGCAGGGAGGCGGTGCTGACCTGCGCCAGGGCCGGCTCGGCCCCGTGGAACACCGAGTGGCCGGTGTCACCGCCGACGAGGACGGCGACCCGGTCGCCCAGCCCGGGAAGGCTGTCCGCGCGAAGCCGGGAGAAGTCGGGGACGGCGTTCCAGAGGGCGCCGATCTGCTGGTTGAAAGCCCCGTTGCCGGCCAGCTGAGCGGGGGCGACCACCAGCAGGTTCGGGGCGTCGGTGGCGTTCCCGGCAGCCCCCGCCCAGAACCCGGGATCGGTGTCGGTCGGCCGGAACACACCGGCGATCCGCACCTCCACCCGGTGCGCGAAGGAGTCCTTCAGGGTGACCACCTGGCCGGGCCTCAGGTGCAGCGCCAGCGCCAGCCGCTGCGGGACGGCCGCGTCCACCGGCGCCCGGTCCCCGCCGCTGCCCGCGCGGACGGCGGGCAGTTGCCGGAAGGCCTCGGCGGACGGGTCGCCCGCGCCGGCCGGCCAGGCGCCGGAGAGCAGGACGCCGTGCGCCGCCGCGCCCTGCACCGCGGCCGGGTGCAGCAGCGCCTTGGCTCCGGCCCCGGCGACCGGGGAGAGCGGGGTCTGGCCGATCAGCCCCAGGTAGGTGTGCTGGGCCACCGGGCCGAAGGCGCGGTCGACGGCCGCGCGGATGTCCCGGTCCCCCACCGCCATCCCCGCCGCCGAGTAGGTCGCGCCGACCTGGACCTGGGCGTCCGGCTCGGCCGCGAGCCGGCCGACGCTGCCCGCACCCACCGCGAAACCGGCCAGCGCGGCCAGGGCCGACAGCACCGTCCCGGCCAGCAGCACGCTCAGCGCGGCGGCGGTGAGCACCAGACCGTGGTGCGCCGAGCGCCGCACCGGAAGCGGCAGCCGGTGCTCCCGTCCGCCGCCCGCGGTCCCCGACCCCGCGGTCCTGACAGCCGTCGTGGCCACCCCGCCCTCCCCCGACCCGCCCTGTACGCCCAGCCCACCTGGTCTAGACCAGAAGCGATCAGCACAGCATGGCCCGGCCCGCCCGGCAGATCAAGGAATCCGGGGAAGCTGCAGACGACCCTCCGCTTGCCGCGGGCAGAAATGCGGCAGGCCCCCGCGAACGGGGGCCTGCCGGGTGAATCAGGACCTTGCGGTCAGCGGATCTCAGTCGTCAGCCGACTTCGGAGATCAGCGAACCTCGGTGATCTCAGGGCCGCGGTCGAACGGGTTCATCGGGTCGCCGCTGAAGCGGTTCTCGGGCGGCGCCGTCTGCTGCTGCGGCATCCCGTCCGCGACCATCTGCGCGTCCTCGGGGAGCTTCAGCACGATCGGGTCGCGGGGAGCCATCGGCGTTTCGCCGCGGACCACCACGGTCTCCCTGAACACCTGCTCGAGGACCCCGGCCGACTCCGGCTGCACCGCGGCCTGGCCGGAGATCACACCGCGCAGGAACCAGCGCGGCCCGTCGCAGCCGACGAAGCGCACCACCTGCTCGCCGCGGGCGCCGTCCGGCAGCGCCACCGGGACCTGGGCCACCAGGCCCCAGCCCAGCGGGCCCTCCTCGGCCTCGACGATGCCGCCCTGCTCGGTGATACCGGAGGCGATCTCGTCCCTGACCTCGCCCCAGATGCCCTCGGACTTGGGGGCGGCGAAGGCCTGCAGCTGGATGGCACTGCTGCCGAGGACCAGGGTCGCCGCGACGATGGAGTCGCCGGCCACCTCGACCCTCAGCTCCATGCCTTCGACACCGGGCACCAGCAGGCCGCCCAGGTCCACCCGGCCCTCGGCTGCGTCCTCCACCTCGGTGGAGTCCCAGGGGCCGTCCGGACGCGGCGCGGGCGGAAGCCCCACTCGGTCGTCCTCGGCGTCGTCCTCCTCCACGGAGTCCACACCTGCGATGTCCTCGCTGTCCTCAAGGGCTTCCGAGCCCTCGAACTGGTCGACAGCGTCCTCGCTCTTGGCGCGACGACGGAACACGGTCACTGTCCTTCCCGGTCGGGTACCGAAGAGATTTCCTGCCCGGCCGCCGGAATGCTAACCGCGGCATGGCCGCCCGTCGACCCGAAGCCACCGATGGCACGCGCCGACCCCGGAAGCTCCTCCACCTCGTGGAAGCGGACCTTCTCGACCCGCTGGACGACCAGCTGGGCGATCCGGTCCCCGCGGTGGAAGACCACCCGCTCGCGCGGGTCGAGGTTGACGACGATCACCTTGATCTCACCACGGTACCCGGCATCCACCGTTCCTGGGGCATTCACCAGGGCCAGACCGCAGCGGGCGGCGAGTCCGGACCGCGGGTGGACGAACGCGGCGTAGCCGTCGGGCAGCGCGATGGCGACGCCGGTCGGCAGCACCGCCCGCTCGCCCGGCGCCAGCTCGGCGTCCACGGTGGTGCGCAGATCCGCTCCGGCGTCGCCGGGGTGGGCGTAGGAGGGAGCCGGCAGATCCGGATCCAGCCGGCGGAGCAGCACGTCAACAGGATGGTGGGCAGTCACTAGGGATTCACCTCGAAGGCACGGGCACGCTTGAAGACGTCGGGGTTCTCCATCGCTGCCCTGATGTCCTCGGGGCGGCCATGGGTGGTGAAGTGGTCCAGGGTCACCTGGACGAAGAGCGCGCGGGCCGATATCGCCAGCGGCCCGTCCGGGCCTTCGAGCCGGCCCTCGCCCTGGCAGTAGATCTTCCGCCCGGCCACCGCGTCGACCCAGGTGTGGATGAACAGGGTCGCGCCGACCGGCACCGGGCGGGCGAAGTCCGTCTCCAGCCTGGCGGTCACCGAGGCGGTGTGCAGCAGCCAGTTGAGGGTGCCCAGCGCGTCGTCCATGGCCGCCACCAGGACCCCGCCGTGGGCCAGGCCCGGGCCGCCCTGGTGCGCCGGGCCCACCGTGAACTCGGCGAACACGTCGACCCCGGAACCGGCCGTCGCGGCCAGCCGCAGGCCGTTCGGCTGCTGCGGACCGCAGCCGAAGCAGTGCTCGTAGTGCGGGTCGATCAGCGCCCCCGGCGCCGGGGCCTCGGCGTGCCGGACCGGGACGGCCGCGTCCGGCGGCGGGGTCAGCGGAGGGCGGGAGGTGTGCGTGCTCACGGACCGGACATTACAGAACTTCGCGGGGAGAGACCGAACCGGCGACCCCTGTGCACGGCCCCCGGGGCGACCCGGCGACAATGGGGCCATGTACGACGAACGCCTCACGGCTCCGCTCACCTGGTGGCTGTTCCCCGCGGGCAGCGGCATTTCCTTCGGGCTCATCTTCTACCTGTTCGGGGCGGTGCCGGGGCTGCTGGCCCTGATGGCAGGCGCCGCGGTCGGCGCCGTGCTGCTGAGCTCCTACGGCTCGGTCCGGATCCGGGTGGTGCAGGGGCTGCTGGTGGCCGGCGACGCCCGGATCCCGGTGGAGGCGCTGGGGGCCGCGCTGCCGCTGGACCGCAAGGAGGCCTTCCTCTGGCGCACCCGCAAGGCGGACGCCCGGGCGTTCATGCTGCTGCGGGCCTACATCCCGACCGCGCTCAAGGTCGAGGTGACCGACCCGAAGGACCCGACGCCCTACCTCTACCTGTCCACCCGCGACCCGCAGGGCCTGGCCGCTGCGCTGGACACGGCCAGGCAGGACGTCCTCCAGGCGGCGGGCTAACCCTCGACCGCCTTCTGAGGGCTAGCCCTCGACCGCCTTCCGCTTCGACTTCCCCTGGCCCGGGGCCGCTTCCAGCACCACCGGGGGCACCGCGGCGGCCCAGTAGCCGGGATCGGCCGGGGGACGGCTGCGCAGGTCGCGGCGGATCTCCTGGGCCAGCTTGGCGGTGTCCCTGCGGTTGACCACCGCCCCGGCCACCGCGCCCACCATCATCGGCGTCAGCGACGGCAGTTTCCGCAGCCCGCTGCGGGTCAGCCGCTTGCGCAGTTGCTGCCGCAGCTCCTTGCCCGTGCCGAGGGCCACCAGGGTGGTCGGCTTGGACAGGTCGAGCCCGCGCCGCTGCGACCAGACCGACAGGTACGCGCCGGCCCGCTGGGTCGTGCTGCCGCCGACCGGCTGGCCGTAGACCTCGTACAGCTCGGCGATCATCTTGATCTCGATGGCGGCCACCGCCAGCAGCTCACCGGCGATCTCCACCGCCATCGCGGGCGGGACCGGGAGCATGGCCGCGGCGCCGACGCCGGCGCCCACGGAGGCGGACGCCTTCACGGCGCCCGAAGTGATGTTGTCCGCGAGGTCCTCGGCGACCCGCGCGACCCGGTGTTGGGCGCGCAGCGTCTCCAGGTCGCGGACCGGGATGCGCGGGACTGCCTCCGTCAGGCGGTCCACAAGGCGCAGGGCGCCGTCCTTGGTGCTGCTGCCGACCAGGGACGCCCCCTTGGTCCAGCCGGCGCTCAGACTGCCCTTGAGAGCGCCTGCGAGCGAGGCCATCCTGCGGCCCCGCTCGCCCTGCGGGACGGACTCCGCCGGAGCGGATCCGTCCCAGACCTCCAGTTCGGCGGCGATGCGGGCCAACTCGTCCGCGGTGCCGTCGACCGGTGCTGCGTCGGCGACCGGTCGGTCGCCGTTGTTCGACTCGTCGTTGTCTCGCTGTCGGAACGGCCTCATAAGGACCTCCCTACCCCGAAACGCGTCAGGCCGCGCAGTCCCGGCAGATCGGATTGCCGTTCTTCTCACTCGACAGCTGGCTGCGGTGGTGCACCAGGAAGCAGCTCATGCAGGTGAACTCGTCGGCCTGACGGGGCAGCACCCGGACGGAGAGCTCCTCATTGCTGAGGTCCGCACCGGGCAGCTCGAGACCTTCGGCCGCTTCGAACTCGTCGACGTCGACCGAACTGGTCGACTTCTCGTTCCTACGGGCCTTCAGTTCCTCGATGCTGTCCTCGTTGAGGTCGTCATCGGTCTTGCGCGGGGTGTCGTAATCAGTAGCCATGTCGCGGGCCCCCTTCGGGTGTCTGCGGGTATCTCCAGCGCAGCTAACGCGCGGGAAGCCGGACTTGTGCCCGACCCGAGGGCGAGATTTTGCCTTACTTCAAGCCCCGTTACTCAATCGACACCCGTCCCGACCCCCAAAGGGGTGATCGTGGGCATGTTCGGGTGCGCTGACCGGGTCGGCCGTGCTGCGGCTCCTCTGACCACTTACCGTGATCATGACCATCGGAAACCTGCCGGGCGACCTCCGCCGATCCCAGCTGCCCCCAGGAAACCACATGGCCAGAGCAGATCCGGCCACACCCGCCCGCCGATAGCGCTGCGTCACCGGAGGACGGGGGGTGACACAGTGCGATCGGCTGGAAACGATCGCCGAGAGGCCTGAATTGTGATGTTAGTCACAGTTCTGAAAAGTCCCGACTTACCGGCACATAACCGGAAGCAAACTGTGGCTCAGCTGTTGGCGCGCTTCTCGGCGGCGACCGCGCGGCGGGCCAGCAGGGCCGCCCTGCGCTCGTCGAAGCGGGTCGCCTGGGCGTCCAGGCCGGCCAGGTACATCCCCAGCTCCTGCTGGGCCTGCAGGCCCTCGGCGCCGAGCCCGGAGACGTCCATCACCTTGAGGTTGCGCAGCACCGGCTGCAGCACGTCGTCGTGGTGGATCCGCAGGTTGTAGATCCCGCCGATGGCCATCTGCGCGGCGGCGCGCTCGAAGCCCGGCATCCCGTGGCCCGGCATCCGGAAGCCGGTCACCACGTCCGAGACGGCGCGCATGGCCTGGTCCGGGGCGATCTCCAGGGCGGCCTTCAGCATGTTCCGGTAGAAGACCATGTGCAGGTTCTCGTCGGTCGCGATCCGGGCCAGCATCCGGTCGCAGACCGGGTCGCCGGAGTTGTGCCCGGTGTTGCGGTGCGAGATCCGGGTGGCCAGCTCCTGGAAGGCGACATAGGCGACCGAGTGCAGCATCGAGTGGTTGTTGTCCGACTCGAAGCCCTCCGCCATGTGCGTCATCCGGGCCCGCTCCAGCGCCACCGGGTCGACCGCGCGGGTGGTCAGCAGGTAGTCCCGCATCACGATGGCGTGCCGGCCCTCCTCGGCCGTCCACTGGTGCACCCAGGTGCCCCAGGCGCCCTCGCGGCCGAACATGGTGGCGATCTCGTGGTGGTAGCTGGGGAGGTTGTCCTCGGTCAGCAGGTTGACCACCAGCGAGACCCGGCCGATGTCGGAGACCGGCGACTGGTCCACCGCCCAGGCGGTGCCGCCCATGATGCCGTCGAAGTCGCGACCCTGGCTCCACGGGACGTACTCGTGGGGCATCCACTCCTTGGCGACGCCGAGGTGGCGGTTGAGCTCGCGCTCGACGACCTCCTCCAGGGCGTGGATGAGCTGGGCGTCGCTCCACGTCGCGGAGCCGGCGGGGCGGGAGGGGGCGATGGTCACGGCATCCAACTCTCGGTACGGCATTCACCTACGCCTCCGTAGGTTACGCCACCGTAGGTTGTGAACGCGACTGCTGGCAAGGGCGGTCGTCACAGGTGAGAACCGCATAAGAAGAGGCTCTGCCGGCCCGGGGGCGGACGGCGGAGCCGGACGGGGCGCTCCGGCGCACTCTGGGCGCTCCGGGAGCCGCTCACCCGCCGGGGATGCGTACCCGCATGGTGAGGCCGCCCTCGGGCCTGGGGGACGCCTCGATGACGCCCCCGTGCGCACGGGTGACCGAGCGGACGATGGACAGGCCCAGACCGACGCCCTTGTCGCTGCGGGTCCGCTCCTTGCCCCGGCCCCGCCGGAACGGCTCGAAGATGTGCTCCAACTCATAGCCAGGGACCACCGGCCCGGTGTTGGACACCACCAGCTCGCCCGCCCCGTCCACCATGCCGACCGAGACCTCGACCGAGCCGTCCTCCGGCCGGTTGTAGCGCACCGCGTTCTGGATCAGGTTGAGCACGATCCGCTCCAGCAGCACCCCGTTGCCGCCGACCACGGCCGGCTCCAGGGTGCTGGCCAGCCGCACCCCGCGCTCGCCCGCCTCGGCCCTGGTCTGCTCCAGCGCCTGCCGGGCCACCTCGGCCAGGTCGACCGGGCGGCGGTCGGTCAGCTCGTTGTCGCTGCGGGCCAGCAGCAGCAGGCCCTCGACCAACTGCTCGCTGCGCTCATTGGTGGCCAGCAGGGTCTTCCCCAGCTGCTGCAGGTCACTGGACGTGGACGGGTCCGAGAGCTGGACCTCCAGCAGGGTGCGGTTGATCGCCAGCGGGGTGCGCAGCTCGTGCGAGGCGTTGGAGACGAAGGTGCGCTGCGACTCGAACGAGCGGTCGAGCCGCTCCAGCATCTCGTCGAAGGTGTCGGCGAGCTCCTTGAGCTCGTCGTCGGGGCCGTCCAGCTCGATCCTGCGGTGCATGTCGGAGCTGACCACCTGGCGGGCGGTCCTGGTGATCCGCCCGAGCGGGCTGAGCACCCGCCCGGCCATGGCGTAGCCGAAGGCGACGGCCAGGATCAGCAGCGCGATCAGCGCGCTTATCGACTTCAGCACCAGCGTGTGCAGCGCGTCGGTGGTGTGCTTGTGCTGATAGGTGGCGAGGTAGTTGGCGAACTGGTCGCCGGTGAGCTGCCGCCCGTCGGTGAGCTGGACCTGGACGCCGCTGCCGACGTTGATCTGCGGGACCTGGGTGGCCATGTTGAACGCCTGGTCCACCCACACGTACATCACCAGCACCAGGATCAGCCCGGCGAGCAGGAACATCCCGCCGTAGAACATGGTCAGCCGGATCCGCAGGGTCGGCCGGAACGGCAGCAGCGAGGTGTGCGGCTCATCGCCCGGCCAGGGGCGCGGGACGGGGTCGGGGGCGGCCACGGTCTCAGATCCGGTAGCCGGAGCCGGGCACGGTGATGATCACCGGCGGCTCGCCGAGCTTGCGGCGGAGCGTCATCACGGTGACCCGGACCACGTTGGTGAACGGGTCGGTGTGCTCGTCCCAGGCCTTCTCCAGCAGCTGCTCGGCCGAGACCACGCCGCCGCCGGAGCGCATCAGCACCTCCAGCACCGCGAACTCCTTGGGCGCGAGGGCGACCGGCTTGCCGTCCCGCAGCACCTCGCGGCGGCCCGGGTCCAGGCTGATGCCGGCCCGCTCCAGGACCGGCGGCAGCGGGGTGGTGGCGCGGCGGCCGAGGGCGCGCACCCGGGCGACGAGTTCGCTGAAGGCGAACGGCTTGGGGAGGTAGTCGTCCGCCCCGAGCTCCAGGCCCTCGACCCGGTCGCTGATGTCGCCCGAGGCGGTCAGCATCAGCACCCGGGTGGCCAGGCCCTCCTCGACGATCTTCCGGCACACGTCGTCGCCGTGGACCAGGGGCAGGTCGCGGTCCAGGACCACCACGTCGTAGTCGTTCACCGCCACCCGGTCCAGGGCGGCCTGACCGTCGTAGACCACGTCCACCGCCATGGCCTCACGGCGGAGGCCGGTGGCGACAGCGTCGGCGAGCAACTGCTCGTCCTCGACCACAAGTACCCGCAACGCAGTGGTCCTTTCAGGAGTACACCCGTGCGGCATCCCTCCTGGGACACCGTTCACGTGGCTCCATCCTGCCTCCTCGGCCGGTAAAGCAGCGGTAAGCAGGGCATCCGCGGGCGGCCGGGGAGCCGCCGGGGGCGACTGGGAACCCGGAGGGAATTACCAGGATTGCCGAGGTTTCCAGCGTTCCGGGCATGGGGAGGACGGTCTGTACACCCGCGATCACGCTTGCGCCGCAACGCAAGCTCGCACCCGCCCGTTCCGTGCGACCGTCCGCACCGGGCTCACGCCCGGGGTCGCCCGAAACAAGAGCAAGGGGGTCTTGCCTCATGGACGCCTTCACCGCCGGCATCCTTCAGCGCATAAGGAACGCCGAGCTCGACCTGCACCGAGCCCAGGAGTCGGGGGACGACTTCCTGGCCGAGGTGGAGCAGTCCGAACTCGACGACCTGCACCGACTCGCCTCTGATCACGGCATCTCGGTGTCGCAGCCGGAAGCCCACGCCGCCTGAGCCCATCCGGGCCGAAGCGCCACCCCACCCTCACCCACCCTCGCCCCTACCCACGAACAGCGCGATGCCCCGGACAGCAGGAACCGTCCGGGGCGTCCTGGTGTCCGGGGCCACTGTGGTCCCACCTGCGCCGGCTGCCTAGTCGTGCCAGGCGCCGAGCTGGTCCAGGGCCTGCTGCAGCGGTTCGAACAGGCCGGGCGGGGCGGCGACGGTCAGCTCGTCGGAGGCCGGGGCGCCCGGGCGGCCGCCGGTCAGGGCGCCGGCCTCGGTGGCGATCAGCACGCCGGCGGCATGGTCCCAGGGGTGCAGGCCGCGCTCGTAGTAGCCGTCGAGCCGGCCCGCCGCGACGTCGCAGAGGTCGACCGCCCCCGAACCGGCCCGGCGGATGTCACGGAACCGCGGGATCAGCTCGCGGGGCCACCGCCGCCTGCTGCACCCGGCGCTCACGGAGGTAGCCGAAGCCGGTGCCGATCAGCGCCTGCGCCATCTCCGGCGCGGCGCCGCAGTGCAGCTGACGGCCGTTCAGAAAGGCCCCGGCGCCCCGGACCGCGTGCACGGTCTCGGCCCGCGAGGGGATCTCGACCACCCCGACCAGGGTCTCCCCGTCCAGCTCGGCGGCGATGCTGACGCACCAGGTGGGGAGGCCGTAGAGGTAGTTCACGGTCCCGTCCAGCGGGTCGATCACCCAGCGCACGCCGCTGCGGCCGGGGCTGGACGCGCCCTCCTCGCCGAGCAGGCCGTCGTCGGGGCGGCGGGCGGTGATCAGCTCGGTGATCAGCTTCTCGGCGGCGAGGTCCATCTCGGTGACCACGTCGACCGGGCTGGACTTGGTCGCGGCCACCCCCAGATCGGCCGGACGGCCGTCGCGCAGCAGCGCCCCGGCGCTGCGGGCGGCCTCCAGGGCGAGGGCGAGCAGTTCCGCGGTCAGGTGGTCGTCGGCCGGATCCGGCACGGTCAGTCCTTCCAGTCGGCGCCCGCGGCGGCCGGGAGGGCCGTCCGGGCCGCCGGGCAGCAGTCGGCGGGGCAGAGGTCGTGGCTGGGGCCCAGCGCGCCGAGGGCGCAGCGCGCCGGGCGCTCGCCGCGCGCGCTCGCGGCGCGTTCGAGCACCAGGTCGCGCACGGCGGCGGCGAAGCGCGGGTCGGCGCCGACCGTGCCGGCCCGGGAGACCGGCAGGCCGAGCTCCTCGGCCCGCGCCCTGGCCTCGGTGTCCAGGTCGTAGACGACCTCCATGTGGTCGGAGACGAAGCCGATCGGCACCATCACCACCGCCGGGGCCCCCTGCTCGTGGACGGCGGTCAGGTGGTCGCAGATGTCGGGTTCCAGCCAGGGCGTCGCGGGCGAGCCGCTGCGGCTCTGGAACACCAGTTCCCAGGGCCGCCCGGCCACCCCGGTGGCCTCGGCGACCGCCTCGGCCACCAGCCGGGCGGTCTCCAGGTGCTGCGCCACATACGCCCCGCCGGGGGTGCCGCGGGCGGGATCGTCGGGGGCGCCCGAGGTGTCCGCCAGCGCGTTGGGGATCGAGTGGGTGGTGAAGGCCAGCCGCGCGCCGTCGCGCACGCCCTCGGGCAGTTCGGCCAGGGCGGCCAGGGTGTGCTCGGCCATCGGCTGGACGAAGCCCGGGTGGTTGTAGAAGTGCCGCAGCTTGTCCAGCCGCAGACCGGCCGCGCCGGGCGCGCCCTCCTCGCGCAGCCGGCCCAGCGCGGCGGCCAGGTTCTCCCGGTACTGCCGGCAGCCGGAGTAGTTGGCATAGGCGCTGGTCGCCAGCACCAGCACCCGGCGGTGGCCGTCGGCGGCCAGCTCGCGCAGGGTGTCCACCAGGTAGGGGGCCCAGTTCCGGTTGCCCCAGTAGACCGGCAGGTCCAGACCGTGCTCGGCGAAGTCCTTGCGCAGCGCGTCCAGCAGCACCCGGTTCTGGGCGTTGATCGGGCTGACCCCGCCGAAGCGGAAGTAGTGCTGCCCGACCTCGGCCAGCCGCTCGCGCGGGATGCCGCGGCCCCGGGTGACGTTCTCCAGGAACGGCACCACGTCCTCCGGCCCCTCAGGACCGCCGAAGGAGAGCAGCAGCAGGGCTTCGTACGGGCTGGTCTGCGAATCGGACATGGGACCGATCCTGCCATCACCAGGTCGGGAAGAAACTGATTGACCCTCCCCGTAAGCTGTGAAGGTTATTGACATCCCTTACGGAGCGACCCGTGCTGTCCACCTACCGCCGGATCTTCGACGCCCCCGGGAGCCTGGCCTTCTCGGCCTCCGGCTTCGTCTCCCGCATGCCGCTCTCCATGACCGGCATCGGCATCGTCACCATGCTGTCCACCCTGCGCGGCGACTACGGCCTCGCGGGCGCCGTCTCGGCGACCCTCGCGCTCGCCGCCGCCGGGCTCGGCCCCCAGATCTCCCGCCTGGTCGACCGCTTCGGGCAGACCCGGGTGATCCTGCCCAGCACCGGGCTGAGCGTGGCGGCGATGGGGGTGCTGCTGCTCTGCGCCCGCTTCGACGCCCCGGCCTGGACCCTGTTCGTCACCGCGGCGGTGGCCGGCGGCACCATGCCGAGCATGGGATCGATGGTGCGGGCCCGCTGGGCCCTGCTCTACCGGGGCTCCCCGCTGCTGCACACCGCCTACTCCTTCGAGTCGGTGGTGGACGAGATCGTCTTCATCATCGGCCCGATCCTCTCGGTCGGGCTCTGCACCTCCGTATTCCCCGAGGCCGGGCCGCTGGTCGCGGCGGTACTGCTGACGGCCGGGGTGCTGATGTTCGCCACCCAGCGGCGGACCGAGCCGCCGCTGCACCCGGCGACCCCGCAGAAGTCCACCTCGGCGGTGCGCACCCCCGGACTGTGGGTGCTGGTGCTGACCTTCGTCGGCGTGGGCACCATCTTCGGCTCGGTGGACGTGGTGACCGTGGCCTTCGCCGACCACCTGCACCACAAGGCGCTGTCCAGCGTGGTGCTGTCCGTCTACGCGCTGGGATCGTGCGTGGCCGGACTGGTCTTCGGAACGCTGAAACTGCGCGGTCCGTTGTCCAGGAGGTTCCTGGTGGGGATCCTCACCATGGCGGTGAGTATGCTGCCCCTCCTATTCGTGAAGAACCTCGTGGCCCTGGCGTTGGCACTGTTCGTCGCCGGGCTGTCCATCTCCCCCACCATGGTCACCACCATGGGGCTGGTGGAACGGATCGTCCCCGCCTCCAAGCTCACCGAGGGGATGACCTGGACCACCACGGGCCTCGCCGTCGGCGTGGCCCTCGGCTCCTCGGCGGCGGGCTGGGTGGTGGACGGTGCGGGGGCGGCGTCGGGCTACTGGGTGACAGTGGGCGCGGGCTGCTTCTCCGCAGCCGCGGCGTTCCTCGGGTCACGCCGGCTCAGGTCGGCACCGGAACAGCAGCAGGAGCGTGCACATGTCGACCACGACCAGCGGCAGCACCAGGCCGGATAGCCCCACCGCGGGCACCTGGAGCAACTGGGCCGGCAACCAGACCGCGCGGCCGCGCCGCACCGTCGCCCCGGCCACCGTCGAGGAACTGGCCGCGGCGATACGCGGCGCGGCCGAGGACGGGCTGCCGGTGAAGGCGGTCGGCAGCGCCCACTCCTTCACCGCGATCGCCGCCACCGACGGCGTGCTGGTCCGTCCCGAGCGGCTGACCGCAATCCGGGAGATCGACCACAAGGGCGGCACGGTCACCGTCGAGTCGGGCCTGCCGCTGGAGAAGCTCAACCTGCTGCTGGAGCACGCGGGGCTGGCGCTGACCAACATGGGCGACATCATGGTGCAGACCGTGGCCGGCGCGACCAGCACCGGCACCCACGGCACCGGGCGCAGCTCGGGATCGACCGCGGCGCAGATCAGGGCGCTGGAGATCGTGCTGGCCGACGGCAGTGTGCGGCAGTGCTCGCCGACCGAGAACGCCGAGCTGTTCGCCGGGGCCAGGCTCGGCCTCGGCGCGCTCGGCGTGGTCAGCGCGATCACCTTCGGGGTGGAGCCGGCCTTCCGGCTCACCGCGCACGAGAAGCCGATGCACTTCGACGAGGTGGTCGGCCGCTTCGAGGAGCTGGCGACCGAGAACGAGCACTTCGAGTTCTACTGGTTCCCGCACACCGACGGCTGCTCCACCAAGCGCAACAACCGCAGCGAGGGCCCGGCCGAGCCGCTGCCGCCGTTCCGGAAGTGGCTGGACGACGAGTTCCTGTCGAACACCGTCTGGGAGGGCGCCTGCCGGATCGGCCGCCGGGTGCCGGCCGTCGTCCCCGGCATCGCCAGGATCGCCAGCAAGGCCTGGTCCGAGCGGACCTACACCGACGTCTCCTACAAGGTCTTCACCAGCCCGCGCCGGGTGCGCTTCGTCGAGATGGAGTACGCGGTGCCGCGCGAGGCCGCGACCTCGGTGCTGCGCGAGCTGAAGACCCTGGTCGAGCGCTCCGACTGGAAGATCAGCTTCCCGGTCGAGGTGCGGGTCGCCCCGGCCGACGACCTGTGGATGTCCACCGCGAACGAGCGGGACACCGCGTACATCGCGGTCCACCTCTACCGGGGGACCGCGGACCAGGGCTACTTCACCGAGGTCGAGAAGATCATGACGGCGCATCAGGGCCGTCCGCACTGGGGCAAGCTGCACACCCGCGACGCCGAGTACCTGGCCGGGGTCTATCCGCACTTCGGCGAGTTCACCGCGCTGCGGGACCAGGTCGACCCCGAGCGCCGCTTCGGCAACGACTACCTGCGCCGGGTGCTCGGCAGCTGAGCTCAGGGGCTGGGAGTGCCCGATGCGGTGCTCCCGGCTCCGGTCCCGCTGGTGGACGGGGTGGCGCTCGGGGTGGTCGAGGGCTCCGCGCTGTGGCTGGGCGTGGTCGAGGGCGTCACGCTGGGCGTGGGGGAGGTCGAGCCGCTGGGCCCACCGCTCGGCATGCCGCTCGGGTTCGTCGGCGGGACGGTCGGCGGGGTCTGTCGCGGAGTCGGCGTGGAGCCCCCCGCGGAGCCGCCCCAGGAGGTGCCGTCCCCTGGTTCGTTCCTGACCACGGCCGCGAGCGGCTTGCCCGCGAACACCTCGACCACCGTCACCGTGCCCATGGCCAGGGCGAACACCAGTCCGGCGATCAGGGCGTAGGACTTCCAGCTCTTCGGCCGGATCCGGCTGCCGCCCCGGTAGGTGCCGACCGACTCGTCCTTCGACAGCTCGGCCACCGCCATCATCCTGGTCTGCTCGCCGCCCGGGTGGAACGGGTCGAACGCCGCCTCGGCGTCCGCACGCCGACCCGCGAGCTCCTCCTGCTCGGTACGGGAGGCTCCCGGAGCCGCTGCCGGAACCCGGCTGCGGATCTCCTCCCCGGTCCGCCGGAAGACGTGCTGCAGCACGGCGCCGCCCGTGGTGGCGCCGATGCTGACCACGGCCGCGCCGGCGATCGTGCCGTAGACCCCGAGCTCGGACGCCAGGATGGCGCCGACGACGGCGGCGAGCGCGCTCGCGGCGACCTGGACCACGCTCAGATCGAGGGCCCTGCGCTTGACTGTTCGGCTCTTCGTTCGATGCTCCTGATCCAGATCCTCCATCAATGCCCCTCTATACAATCTTTTTTACCTCTTGCATGAGGTACGACCGTTCGAGGCAGTGAGAGGTTCCAGCCAGGCTGAAGGTGTGAAGATGATCACCGTCCGCCGGTCGGTGGCCCGCCATCGGAGTGGCGACCCTTGAGAATCCAGTGATTCAGGGGAGACTTGAGCCGCGAGCCGCACCACCCGGGTGCCACGAATGGAGTACTGTTCGTGGAGCCCGACTGCGGGCCATCTCGGCGTGCCGTTCTCACGACCTGCACGAACAAAAATGATTACCGTGCCAAATCGGTGAGTCGCGGATAGGGGCCGACGCACCGGGTAACTCTGCAATGTTGTGGTCTGCCGCCCGTCGGCAGGTCACACTCGTTACGGGAGCAGCGACGCAGGTGACGTCGGCAGGCACCACCCGGGAGGTAACCGTGCCCGAACTGCGTGTCGTGGCTGTCAGCAATGACGGATCACGACTGGTGCTCAAGGCCGCCGACTCGACGGAATACTTTCTTCCGATTGATGAGCGGCTGCGCGCCGCCGTGCGCGGCGACCGCCCCCGGCTGGGGCAGATCGACGTCGAGAGCCACCTTCGTCCGCGCGACATCCAGGCCAGGATCAGGGCCGGAGCCAGCGCCGAGGAGGTCGCCCAGCTCGCCGGGATCTCGGTCGAGCGGGTCCGCCGCTTCGAGGGACCAGTGCTGGCCGAGCGCGCCTTCATGGCCGAGCGCGCCCGCAAGACCTCGGTGCGCCGCCAGGGCGAGAGCACCGGACCCCAGCTCGGCGACGCCGTGGCGGAGCGACTGCTGCTGCGCGGCGCCGAGAAGGACAGCGACAACTGGGACTCCTGGCGCCGCGAGGACAACACCTGGGAGATCGTGCTGTTCTTCCGGGTCGGCGGCCAGCCGCAGCAGGCCCGTTGGACCTACGACCCGCCGCGCCGACTGGTGCAGCCGCTGGACGACGAGGCGCGCTCGCTGATCGGCGAGAGCCCGCAGCGGGTCGAGGAGGAGCCGACCTTCCCGTTCGTGCCGAGGATCGCCCGGCTGCCCGGAGCCGACCGGGGCATGGGCATGCGCCCGATGGCCCCCGAGCGGCCCCCGGCGCGACCGGCCGTGCCCGGCGCAGGCGTGGACCGGATGGCGGTCGACCGGATGTCGGTGGACCGGGTCGCACCCGACCGCCATGCACCTGATCGCCTGTCACCTGACCGCCACGCACCTGACCGGCTGTCACCTGACCGCATGACGCCCGAACGTCCGTCCGAGCCCCCCGCCGTGCCTGCGGCGGAGGCCCGTGAGTCGCTGACCAGCCTGCTGGACGTGGCCCAGCCGCCGACGGCTCCACCCGAGGAGACCCCGGACCTGGCCGCCGAACAGGCCGAACCACCGGCCGCCGCGGTCGGCGCCGGGTCCGCCTACGCGGACATCCTGATGCCCAGGGCGACGGCGCCGCACCGGGACCGGCTGATCGGCAGCACCGACCGGCAGGCCGAGGCCGACGGCGTACGGCCGGGCCGGCGTGCGGCGGTGCCGAGTTGGGACGAGATCGTGTTCGGCACCAGGCGCAAGAAGCAGGAGTAGCAGGTCAGTACGCAGACGACAGGAGCGGGGCCGCCTCGGCGGCCCCGCTCCTCGTTGTGTCAGCCCCGGTCGGGGCCGGTCGCGGCCGGACGGTCGGGCTGGCCGGACCACTCGCTCCAGGAGCCCGGGTAGAGCGCGACCCCGTCGACTCCGGCCAGGTGCAGCGCCAGCAGCTCATGCGCGGCGGTCACCCCTGAGCCGCAGTAGACGCCGACCTGCTCCGCGCCGGGCTTGGCCCCGAGCGCCGCGAAACGCTCGGCCAGCTGCTCGGCCGGGAGGAAGCGTCCGTCCGGCCGCAGGTTCTCCGTGGTCGGGGCGCTGACCGCGCCCGGGATGTGCCCGGCCCGGGAGTCGATCGGCTCCACCTCGCCCCGGTAGCGCTCACCCGCCCGGGCGTCGAGCAGCAGTCCGGTCCGGGCCAGCGCGGCGGCGGCGTCCGCGTCCAGGGTCGGCAGCGCGCCGGGGGCCGGTACGAAGTCGCCGTCCTCGGCCGGGGCTGCCTGCTGCTCCAGCGGGAGCCCGGCGGCGGTCCAGGCGGCCAGGCCGCCGTCGAGCACCCGTACCTGCTGGTGCCCGGCCCAGCGCAGCAGCCACCAGGCCCGGGCCGCGGCGGCGGAGGTCGCGGCGTCATGCACGACCACCTCGCGGTCGGCGCTCACCCCGGCCCGGCGCAGGGCCGCGCCCAGCACGGCCGGGTCGGGCAGCGGATGCCGGCCCGCAGGGCCGGCCGGGGCGGCGAGGTCCGCGTTCATGTCGAGGAAGTGCGCGCCGGGGATGTGCCCCGCGGCGTAGTCCTCCGCGCCGGGCGGCCCCCCGAGCTGCCAGCGGACGTCGAGCACGGCGGGCGGACGCGGCCCGGACAGGGCGGTGGCGAGCTGTCCGGCGGTGATCAGAGTGGCTGTCTCCATGGACGTCATTCTGTCGTGTCGCGCGGTAGTCGGTGCGCGGGAGGGGTGTTGATGGCAGCATCGGCTCAGCGTGTCCGTCAACCAAGGGAGCACCTGTTGTCCGGCACAGGACCGCGGCATGCGCAGGGGACGCCCTGCTGGGTGAGCCTGACGGCCCGCGACCTCGACACCGCCGAGCGGTTCTACGGCCCGCTGCTGGGCTGGGACTTCATCCCCGGCAGCCGGGAGCTGGGCCCGTACCGGCGGGCCGTGGTGGACGGGCTGCCGGTGGCCGGGATCGGCGTGATCCCGGCCGGCACCGGGATGCCGGTGGACTGGATCACCTACTTCGCCGCCGACAGCGCGGACGAGGTGGCGCACCGGGTCCGCGCCAACGGCGGGACGCTGGCGCTGGGGCCGATCGACTCGGAGCAGGCCGGACGGCTGGCCCTGGCAGCCGACCTGGACGGGGCCGTCTTCGGCATCTGGGAGGCCCGCGACCACCCCGGCTGGGCGGTGCAGCACCAGCCGGGCGCGGCGGCCTGGAGCGAGCTGGCGACCACCGGCGCGCGGCGGACCGGGACCTTCTACGAGGGGGTGTTCGGCGCCTCGGCGGTGCAGTCGGACTCGGCCAGGGTCGAGCGGGACCAGGGCATGGTGGTGCTGACCGTGGGCGGCCGGCGGGTGGCCGGAATCCGGCAGGTGCCGGAGCTGGACGACCGGCCGCGCTGGCGGATCCTGTTCGCGGTCGACTCGGTGGACCAGGTGGCGGCGCGGGCCCTCGACCTGGGCGGCAGCGTGGAGCAGCAGCCGACGGACACCCCGTACGGGCGGACGGCGCTGCTGCGGGATCCGGAGGGCGGCCGGTTCGGCATCGTCCGAATGAACTGACGTAGCGTCAACTGACGTGCTGCGCCCGCTCCTCGAACGGCAGGACATCGGGCGACAGCGGGCCCGCGCCGGAGGTGGCGGCGGTGGTCCGGCGCCGGTGGTGCCGTCGGCACAGCACCTCGTAGCCCACCAGGTCCGAGCTGGCCGCCACGTCGCCGACCACCACCTGGGCGCCCTCGACCACCATCACCCCGCCGACCGTACGGGCGTTGTGGGTGGCCCGGGCGCCGCACCAGCAGAGGGCCTTGACCTGGAGCACCTCCACCCGGTCGGCGAGTTCGATCAGCCGCCGCGAGCCGGGGAAGAGCCGGGTGCGGAAGTCGGTGGTGATGCCGAAGGTGAAGACGTCCACGTCGAGGTCGTCGACCACCCGGGCCAGCTGGTCCACCTGCTCGGGCGTGAAGAACTGGGCCTCGTCGCAGATCAGGTAGTCGCAGCGGCCGCCCGCCGACAGCTCGGCCACCACATGGGCGTGGAAGTCCAGGCCGTCGCCGACCTCGACCGCCCGGGTGGCCAGACCGAGCCGGCTGGAGAGGGTGGCCGCACCCGCGCGGTCGTCCCGGGTGAAGATCAGCCCCTGCCGGCCGCGCGCACTGTGGTTGTGGTCCATCTGGAGGGCGAGAGTGGACTTGCCGCAGTCCATCGTCCCGGAGAAGAAGACCAGCTCAGCCATGGGGTGCGGGGATACCTTTCAGGAGGGGGTTGCGGAGTCGGCGACGTACGTCAGCGACGGACTTCGAGGAGCGGGACGAGCTGCTCCACCGGGGTCATCGAGCCGTGCAGGCCGACCATCGCCGACTCGCCGGGCTCGCGCCGGGTGGCGATCACCGCCATGTCCTCCTTGGCGGCGGCGACCACGTCGCCGATCCGCTCGTACACCCGCTGGTCGACCTCGGGCCCGAACCAGCCGGCCTCGATGGCCTGGTCCCGGGTGGCGATCCACATCTGCTCGCCGAGGACCTCGCTCCAGACCGTGAAGACGTCGGCGGCGGCGCCGTCCACGGCGTAGACGTGCCGGGCCCGGCCCTCGCCGCCGAGCAGCGCGACCCCGGCCTTGAGCTCCCAGTCCTCGTCGAAGTCGACCCGGTGCTCCGGGGCGATGTCGATCATGCCGTGGTCGGCGGTGACATAGAGCACCGAGCGGGGCGGCAGCTGCTCGGCGAGGCGCTGGGCCAGCCGGTCCACCATCATCAGCTGCCCGCGCCAGGCGTCGGAATTCACGCCGTAGCGGTGGCCCATGCCGTCCAACTCGCTGTAGTACGTGTAGACCAGGCTGCGGTCGGCACTGGCCAGCCGGTCGGCGGCGAGGTCCATCCGCTCCTCGCCGGGCAGCCGGCCGAGGAAGCTGCCGCCGGAGAGGGCGACCTCGGTGAGCGGGGTGTACTCGAACTTCGGTGAGGACACCTGGTACGTCGCCACCCCGGCCCGCTCGGCCAGCCGGAACACGGTGGGGTGCGGCTGCCAGGTGCGCGGGCTGACGTGCGGCTGCCAGCGGAGCTGGTTCATCAGCCGGCGGTCGCCCGGGATCCGCACGGTGTACCCGGCCAGCCCGTGCCGTCCCGGCGGCAGCCCGGTGCCGACCGAGGCCAGGCTGGTCGCGGTGGTGGCCGGGAAGCCCGCCGTCATCGGCAGCCCGCTGCCGCCCAGCGAGCTGGGGAGCAGCGAGCAGAGGAACGGCGCCTCGGCCGGGTGCGCCCGCAGCAGCTCCCAGCCCAGGCCGTCCACCAGGAAGACGCAGACCCGGTCCGCGGCCGGCAGGACCAACCCGGTCGGCGGCAGGTCCGGCACGCCCAGGCCCCGGGCCGCGGCGGGCAGCAGGTCGGAGAGGGCGGCGCGGCCGTACGCCGGGGCGGGCGCGGCGGCAGGGTCGAGCGCGATGGGGAGTGTCATGGAATCTTCACTGGAGGCGACGGGGGACACACGACGGTACAGCGGCCGGGTCAGGCCCCGGCGGCCACCGTCGCCTCGGACAGCGCATGGGCGAAGGTCAGCGCCTGCTGGACGGTCTCCGGGCCGTCCCCGGCCTCGCTGACCCGCAGCGACAGGTCGTCGGCGGTGGCGGAGCCGGTGTAGCCGTGGTCGGCCTCGCAGTTGGGGTCGCCGCAGGCGGCGGGCTCCAGGTCGATCCGGGACACCGCGCCCCAGCCGATGGTCAGCACCACCTCGCGGGGCAGCTGGCCCCGGGTGTAGGTCTCCGGGTTGGCGACGACCCGGCTGACCACGACGGAGGAGATCCGGTCGATCCGCACGCTCTCGGTGGAGGTGGTGGCGTACGGGACCGGGGAGCTGTCGTCGGCGCCCTGCTCGTCGGTGTGGCTGACGATGAAGCGACCCTCGGTGAGGACCAGCACGGTGACGTGCCGGCGGACCTCGTTGGCGTCGAAGGTGGTCTCCTGGTGGACCAGGAAGGCGGAGACGGGCTCGGCCCCGACGGCGGACTCGACCGCTTCGATGACGAGGGTCGGGTAGTAGCCGCTGCGCTCGATAGCGGAGCGCAGCCCCTGGGTGGTGGTCATACCGGTCTTCGCCATGACTCCATCCTGGCACGTACCGGTGACAGTGCGCGCCATCGTTCCACCCGCGATCCGCGCGCGTTCCCCCGGCGTCTGCCCGCAGGCCTGCCCTAGTTCAGCGCCCGCGGACCGAGGTCGGTACGGGCCGGCAGGTGCGCCAGCCGGACGGTCGCGCCGAGGACGGCGAGGCCGTGCGGGGCGACCACCACCGGCTCCAGCGCGACCGAGGCGACCTCGGGGACGTCGTCGACCAGCTGGGACACCCGCAGCAGCAGTTCCTCCAGCGCCCCGGTGTCGACGGGTTCCGCGCCGCGCCAGCCGAACAGCAGCGGCGCCGCCCTGATCTCCCGGACCAGTCCGGCGACATCGCGGTCGGTGGCCGGGATCAGCCGGTGCGCGAGGTCGCCGAGCAGCTCGGAGGCGGCCCCGGCCACGCCGAAGGAGAGGATCGCGCCGACGGCGGGGTCCACCGTCGCGGAAACGGTGGTGTCGACCCCGCGCGGGGCCATCGGCTGGACCACCAGCCGGGCGTCCGGGCCGAGCAGCGCCGCGGTCTCCTGGTGCGCCCGGCGCAGCGCGGCCTCGGTGGTGAGGTCGAGCCGGACGGATCCCAGGTCGGGCCGGTGCCGCAGGCTGGGGCTGGTGGCCTTGAGGGCCACCGGGTAGCCGAGGGCGTCCGCGGCCAGGACCGCGGCGCCCTCGTCGGCGGCGGGCAGGGTACGGAGCAGGGTGATGCCGTAGTGGGCGAGCAGGCCGGCCGCCGCCGTCTCGTCCAGGGTCACCTCGGGCGCGGAGGTGAGGGCGGCGGCGCTGAGGGCGGCGGCCACCTGGCGGCGGGCCGGGCCCTCGGCGATGTTTTCGAGCTCGGGGATCCGGCCGGCTTCGGCGTTGTCGCGGCGCCAGGCCGCGTGCCGGGTGGCGTGGGCCAGCGCCCGCACCGCGCGTTCCGGGCGGGGGTAGCCCGGCACCTCGGCGGTGAGCTGGGCGGCGAGCTCGGGCAGCGCGAGGTGGATCAGCAGCAGCGGCTTGCCCGCGGCGTTGGCGCGGGTGGCGGCCGAGCGCAGCGCGTCCGCGAACGGCGCGTACGGCTCGCCGCCGGGGCCGCCGCCCGCCGGGGCTCCCTCAGTCGCGGTGAGCCTGGCGGCGGCCGCCGCGCCGGAGTCCAGCAGGCCCGAGCCCGGGAAGTGCGGCAGGGCGCCGACCCCGATCGGCGGGATCACCACGGCGATCACCACGTCGTTGCCGGGGTCGTCGACCGCCGCGCTCAGTCCGGTGCTGAAGTCCTCCGGGGTGGCGCTGGTGGTCAGGTCGTGCGGCAGCAGCGGGCGCAGCCCGGCGCTGAGGGCGGCGTCATGGGTGAGCAGGCCGAGCGAGTCGGAGTTGCCGACGATGGCGATCCGGTCGCCGGGCGGCAGCGGCTGGTGCGCGAGCAGGTCGGCGGCGTCGTAGAGCTCGGTGATGGTGTCCACCCGGAGCACCCCGGCCTGCTGGAACAGGGTGTCCACGGTCCGGTCGTCGATCCGGGCCAGGGCCGCGGCGTGTCCGGCCGGGATGCTGCCGGTGTGCCGACCGCCCTTGATCACCACGATCGGCTTGGCGGCGGCGACCCTGCGGGCGATCCGGCTGAACTTGCGCGGGTTGCCGAAGGACTCCAGGTACATCAGCACCACCCGGGTGGCCTGGTCCTCCTCCCAGTACTGGAGCAGGTCGTTGCCGGAGACGTCGGCGCGGTTGCCCGCCGAGGCGAAGCTGGAGAGGCCCAGGCCGCGCCGGTGCGCGGCCTCCAGCAGGGCGGCGCCGATCGCGCCGGACTGGCTGAAGACCCCCAGCGGGCCCGCCTCGGGCAGCTGCGGCGAGAGCGAGGCGTTGAGCCGGACCGCGGGGTCGGTGTTGACCAGGCCGAGGGCGTTGGGCCCGATCACCCGCATCCCGGCGGCGCGGGCCTGGCCGACCAGCTCGCGCTGGCGGGCCCGGCCCTCGGCGCCGGTCTCGGCGTAGCCGGCGGTGACCACCACCAGGCCCTGCACCCCGTGCGCGCCGCACTCGGCGACCACGGCGGGGACCTCGGCGGCCGGGACCGCGATCACGGCCAGGTCGACCGGGTGCGGCAGCTCCGCGAGGGAGGCCCGCAGCGGCACGCCGTCCAGCTCGGTCAGCTCGCCCGCGTTGCGGTTGACGGCCTGGACCCGGCCGGTGAACCCGGCCGCGAGCAGGTTGCCGAGGACGCTGCGGCCGACGCCGCGCGGGTCGCGTCCGGCGCCGATCACCGCGACCGAGCCGGGGACCAGCAGCCGCTGGGTGGACTCGGCCTCGGCCCGGTGCTCGCGGGCCCGCATCACGGCCAGGGACTGCTCGGTGGGCTCCAGGTCCAGCTCGAAGTGCGCCACCCCGTCGGCGAAGCTGCGGTGCTGGGTGTAGCCGGCGTCGGTGAAGACCTTGCCCATCTTGCGGTTGTCCGGCAGCACCTCGGCGATGAAGCGGCGGATGCCGCGTTCGCGGGCCACCGCCGCGATGTGCTCCAGCAGGGCGGAGGCGACCCCGCGGCCCTGGTGCGCGTCCTGGACCAGGAAGGCCACTTCGGCGTCGGTGCTGTGCTCGGTGGGCCGGCCGGTCTCGTCGATCCGGTCGAAGCGCACCGTGGCGATGATCTCGTCGCGGACCAGCACGGCCAGGCCGACCCGGTTGACGTAGTCGTGGTGGGTGAACCGGTGCACGTCCCGGTCGGAGAGCCGGGGGTAGGGGGCGAAGAAGCGGTAGTACTTCGACTGGTCCGAGACATCGGTGTAGAAGGCGACCAGCCGGTCGGCGTCGTCCGGGGTGAGCGGGCGGATCCTGGCCGTGCCGCCGTCGCGCAGCAGGATGTCCGCCTCCCAGTGGGAGGGGTAGCTCGGGCTCGCGCCGGGTGCGGTGTCCTGCGTGTCGGTCACCCGGTCACAGTACGACTTCCGGGTGCGGGCGGCTGCGCGGCGGGGCAGGGTGGGACCAAAGCCCTGTTCTTCGCTTGAACGGACATTCCGCCGGTCCGGTCATGTGAGAATGGTCTAGACAACCTGTGGTCTTCAGGCACCGCCGCCGGACCGCTCCGCGCCACCCGAAAGGCACCGCATCATGGCTGAACGCCACGTCACCATTGGCTGGGCCGAGGGCCTGCACGCCCGCCCCGCCTCCGTCTTCGTCCGCGCGGCCAGCGCCGTCGGCGTGCCGGTGACCATCTCCAAGGTCGGCGGCACCCCGGTCAACGCCGCCTCGATGCTGGCGCTGCTCGGCCTGGGCGCGCAGGGCGGCGAGGAGGTCGTGCTGGCCTCCGACGCCGAGGGCGCGGACGCCGCGCTGGACCGGCTGGCGAAGCTGGTCGGCGAGGGCCTGGACGAACTCCCGCCGGCCTGACCTCCCCCGCCACGGCCCGAAGGGCTCGACCACGCCACGGCCCGAGGGGCTTGACCTTCGGGGTGCCGCGCTGCGAGCGTGCCCGGTGGGCGCAACGAGGCGCCGTTCGGGAGGAGAGCGCCGTGACGGAACCCAGTGCCTATGAGGAATTCAAGGCCGCGCGGGACTACCTGCTGGCGCACCGCGGAGACCTCGACGGCGCCCGGGCCTTCCCCCGGCCGCGCTCGCAGCGGTTCAACTGGGCCCTGGACTGGTTCGACCGGCAGGCGGCCGGCAATGACGCGGTCGGGCTCCGGGTGGTCGACCTGGACGCCGAGGGCCGGCCGCAGGCCGAGACCGCGCTGAGCTTCGCCGAGTTGAGCCGCCGCTCGGACCAGCTGGCCGGCTGGCTGGACGGCCTCGGCGTCCGCCGCGGCGACCATGTGCTGCTGCTGCTCGGCAACCAGGTCGAGCTGTGGGAGACCATGCTCGCCGCCATCAAGCTCGGCGCGGTGGTGATCCCGGCCAGCACCCTGCTCTCCCCCGACGACCTCGCCGACCGGGTCGACCGCGGCTCGGTCCGGCACGTGGTGGCGCAGAGCGCGCTGGCCGAGCGCTTCGCCGGCATCGACGGCGACTGGACCAGGATCGCGGTCGGCCCGCCGGCCGCCGGCTGGCTGGACTTCGCGGACTACCAGGCCCATGGCGGCGCTTTCCAGCCGCAGGGGGTGACCCTGGCCGAGGACCCGCTGCTGCTCTACTTCACCTCGGGCACCACCAGCAGCCCCAAGCTGGTGCAGCACACCCACCAGTCCTACCCGGTCGGGCACCTCTCCACCATGTACTGGATCGGGCTGCGCCCCGGCGACGTCCACCTCAATGTCTCCTCACCCGGTTGGGCCAAGCACGCCTGGAGCAACTTCTTCGCGCCGTGGAACGCCGGGGCGGAGATCCTGATCGTCAATCAGCCGCGGTTCGCGGCCCGCCCGCTGCTGGACGCCATGGTGCGGCACGGGGTCAGCTCCTTCTGCGCGCCGCCGACCGTGTGGCGGATGCTGGTGCTGGAGGACCTGACCCAGTGGAAGGTGCCGCTGCGGGAGCTGGTCGGGGCCGGTGAGCCGCTGAACCCCGAGGTGATCGAGCGGGTCAGGGACGCCTGGGGGGTGCTGCTGCGGGACGGCTTCGGCCAGACCGAGACCACCGCGCAGATCGGCAATCCGCCGGGGCTGACGGTGAAGCCCGGATCGATGGGACTGCCGCTGCCGGGCTATCAGATCGCCCTGGTCGACCCACTCACCGGCGCCGTCGTCACCGAGACCGGCGCCGAGGGCGAGCTGTGCCTGCCGCTGGACAGCGACCCGCTCGGGCTGATGACGGGCTATCAGGACGACCCGGCCCGGCAGGCCGAGGCCACCGCCGGCGGTTTCTACCACACCGGTGACGTGGCCTTCCGCGACGCCGACGGCTACGTCACCTATGTCGGCCGGACCGACGACGTCTTCAAGTCCTCCGACTACCGGATCTCCCCGTTCGAGCTGGAGAGCGTGCTGGTCGAGCACCCGGCGGTGGCCGAGGCCGCGGTCGTCCCCTCGCCCGACCCGGTGCGGCTCTCGGTGCCCAAGGCCTATCTGGTGCTCGCCCCCGGCCATCAGCCGGACGCGGCGACGGCGCGGTCGGTGCTGGCCTTCGCCCGGGAGCGGCTGGCGCCGTACAAGCGGGTGCGGCGGATCGAGTTCGCGGAGCTGCCGAAGACCGTCTCGGGCAAGATCCGGCGGGTGGAACTGCGCGGCCAGGAGGACCAGCGGCACGGCCTGACCGGCCCCGGCGATGGGGTTCCGGAGCGCGCCGCGGCCGAGTTCTGGGAGGAGGACTTCCCCCGGGAAAGGCCCTGATCCCGCAGGTGTCATGTTAATAACGCATGACGTCGCCCGTGCTGGCGAAACTCCCACTCGCGCAACCACCCCGCGACGTGATCTGATACGCCCACGACCCCCCGATGCCCAGGTATCCCCGCCCCTGCCATATGTGCGGTCGCACCCGACCATGGCCACGACGCCGGCGAAGAGGCTGGTGCCGTGAACCAGTGTCGCCACGAAGCCCTTCCCCGCCCTGCCGGCCTTCGTCCTGGAGACACCGCGTGAACCACCCGCTGCGCATCTGGCTGAACCGTACCTACGCCGAGAACGCCTTCTTCATCGGCCTGTTGAGAGAGAACCGGGACGACGTCGAGCTGGAGGTCCACGCCACCCACGTCGACGCGGACTCACCGGTGCTGCGGGCCGCCGATGTCTCCTCACTGGAACCCGAGGGGCTCTCACCTGCGGCGTACGTCGAGTTCGCGCTGGACTACTGCACCCGGCAGGGCATCACGCTGTTCCTCCCCCGGCTGCACCAGCAGGCCGTCGCCGCCCACCGGGCCGACTTCGCGGCCGTGGGCACCACCGTGCTGAGCCCGCCGACGGCGGCGATCGAGCTGTTCAACGACAAGGCCACGGCCTATGTGGAACTGGCGGCGGCGGGGCTGCCGGTGCCGCCCTGGTGGCGGGTGCAGAACGCGGCCGAGCTGGTGGACGCGGTGGAGCGGATCGAGGCGGACGGCGGGACGCCCTGCCTCAAGCCGGTCACCGGCGCCGGCGGCGAGGGCTTCCGGATGCTGTCGCGCAAGCCGTTCTCGCTGGCCAGACTGGGCGGGGCGCCCAGCTGGTACGTCCCGCTGGACGACGTGGTGGGCGCGCTGGAGCGGGACGGCCGGGAGCGCCCGGTGGACTGGCTGGTGATGCCGCACCTGGCCGGCCCCGAGGTCTCGGTGGACTGCCTGGCCGGCCCGGACGGGCGGCTGCGCGCGGCGGTGGGGCGCAGCAAGGACGGGCGGCGGCGCGGGTTCACCCTCGACCCGGCCTATCTGGAACCGACCGTGCTGCTGGTGGAGACCTTCGGCCTGGCCTATCTGACGAATGTTCAGTTCCGGCACCACCAGGGCGTGCCGATGCTGCTCGACATCAACACCAGGCCCTCCGGCGGGCTGCACCAGCTGTCCCGGTGCGGGGTCAACTTCCCGTGGGCGGCCATGCAGTTGGCGCTGGGGCAGGAGCCGACGGAGATCACCGTGCAGACCCTGGGCGAGGACTACACGCTGATCTCCACCCCCTATCCGGCGCTGGCCCGGCAGCTGCCGATCCCGATGCCGCGGTTCCCGGCCGAGGCGGCGGTGGTGACCGGGACGGTGCTCTGAGCCGTTCGGCGCGCCAGGGCCGCCGGCGTCACTCCCGACCGGCCAGGGCGTCTCCCACCGCGGCGCGGATCGCGGCGGCCAGGCCCTGCGGGTGGGTGTGCAGCCGGGACGGGGCGGCGGCCGGATCCGTTCTGAGGTCCTTGATCAGCGCCCAGCAGAGGGCGAGCATCACCAGGACGAAGGGCAGCGCCACCAGGATGGTGGCCCGCTGCAGCGCCTCCAGGCCTCCGGCGACCAGCAGCACCGCGGCCACCGCGCCCATCAGCACACCCCAGCTGACGACCAGCCAGGTCCGCGGGTGCAGCGCGCCGCTCTGCGAGAGCGAGCCGAGGACCAGCGAGGCCGAATCCGCGCTGGTGATGAAGTAGGTCATCACCAGGAGCACCGCGACCACGCAGGTGACCGAGCCCAGCGGCAGCGCCTTGAGCAGTCCGAACAGCGCGGCCTCCGCGCCGCCGGGGCCGGTCGCGGTGTCCACCAGCTTCGCCGCGCCGGTCGAGTCCAGCCGGATCGCGCTGCCGCCCATCACGCAGAACCACAGCACCGTGCCGCCGCTGGGCACCAGCAGCACCCCGAGCAGGAACTGGCGGATGGTCCGGCCGCGCGAGATACGAGCGATGAAGGTGCCCACGAAGGGCGCCCAGGACAGCCACCAGGCCCAGTAGAAGATGGTCCACGCGCCGAGCCAGTCCTCGTCGGTGAAGGCCCCGGTCCGGGTGGACATGGTGAGCAGGTCGCCGAGGTAGCCGCCGAGGGTGGCCGGGATGGCGTCCAGCACGTAGATGGTGGGGCCGAGGATGAAGACGAAGAGCATGATCACGGCCGCCAGCACCACGTTCGCCGTGCTCAGCCACTTGATGCCGCGGTGCACCCCGGAGAAGGCGGAGAGCACGAAGGCGGCGGTCAGCGAGCCGATGATGATCAGCTGGACCGACTGGGAGTCCTTGACGTGCGCGATCACGCCGAGGCCCTGGGCCACCTGCAGGGCGCCCAGGCCGAGGCTGGTGGCGGAGCCGAAGACGGTGGCGAAGACCGCCAGCAGGTCGATGGCCCGTCCCGGCCAGCCCTTGGCGCCGCGCTCGCCGAGCAGCGGCACGAAGGCGGAGCTGATCCGGTTGCCGCGCCCCTTGCGGAAGGTGGCGTAGGCCAGGGCGAGGCCGCCGACCCCGTAGATGGCCCAGGGCTGCAGGGTCCAGTGGAACAGCGAGTACTGCAGCGCGGTCTGCGCGGCGGCCGGGGTCAGCGCCTTGACCCCGGTGCCGGGCGGGGGCGCGGCATAGTGCTGGAGCGGCTCGCCGACGCCGTAGAACATCAGGCCGATGCCCATCCCCGCGCTGAACATCATGGCCACCCAGGCCAGCGTGGTGAACTCGGGCTCGTCCTCGTCCGCGCCGAGCCGGATCCGGCCGTAGCGGCTGAACGCCAGCAGCACGCAGAGCACCAGGAAGACGTCGGCGGCGACCACGAACAGCCAGCCGAAGTTGTGCAGCACCCAGTTCAGACCGGTGATCGAGGCGCGGTCGAGGGAGTGATGGCCGAAGGCGCCCCAGGCCACCACGGCGAGCACGGCCACCGCACCGAATCCGAAGACCACGCGGTCGACGGGGAAGTCCTGTTCGTCACTGGCTGGCATGGAGTGCTGCGCGCCCTTCCCTGGGGGTGCCCGGAATCGGACATCTCCGGGCATATCAACTATGCCGAGAAGGTCCGGCCCACCCAGGGAAGGCGCGCGCATGACGCCCGGTCAGTGGCACCGGGTCAGTGGCGCCGGGTCAGTGGCCTCGGGCGATCCATTCACCCAGCTGCGGCGCTTCCGCGCCGATCGTCGTCGAGTCGCCGTGGCCGGTGCGCACCACCGTTCCCCCCGGGAGGGTCAGCAGCCGGTCGCGGATGGAGTCGATGATGGTCGGGAAGTGCGAGAACGACCGGCCGGTCGCCCCCGGGCCGCCGCAGAACAGGGTGTCGCCGGAGAACAGCGTGCTCAGGCCGTCCGTGCCCAGGCCGTCCGTGCCCAGATTGTCCGCGTAGAGGCAGACCGCCCCGGGGCTGTGGCCCGGCGTGTGCAGGACGGTCAGCCCGGTGCCGGCCACGGTGATCCGCTGCCCGTCGGCCAGCTCGGCGTCCGGGGCCCGGTCGGGGTGGGTCTGCTTCCACAGCGGGAGGTCGTCCGGATGGAGCAGGATCGGCGCCCCGGTGCGCTCGGCCAGGGCCGGGGCGGCGTCGACGTGGTCGTTGTGGGCGTGCGTGCAGACGATCGCGACCAGCCGCCGCTCCCCCACCGCCGCGGCGATGGCCTCCGCGTCGTGGGCGGCGTCGATGACCAGGACCTCGCTGTCGTCGCCGACCAGCCAGACGTTGTTGTCGACCGCCCAGCTGCCGCCGTCCAGGTCGAAGGTCCCCGAGGTGACCAGGTGCTCGATGCGCGCGGCCATCAGAACAGCACCACCGAACGCAGGACCTCGCCCCGGTGCATCCGGGCGAAGGCCGCCTCCACGTCCTCCAGGCCGATGGTCTCGGAGACGAAGGCGTCGAGGTCGAGACGGCCCTGCAGATAGAGGTCGATCAGCATCGGGAAGTCGCGCGAGGGCAGGCAGTCGCCGTACCAGGAGGACTTCAGCGCGCCGCCGCGACCGAACACGTCCAGCAGCGGCAGCTCCAGGGTCATCTCCGGCGTGGGGACGCCCACCAGCACCACCGTGCCGGCCAGGTCACGGGCGTAGAAGGCCTGCTGGTAGGTCTCCGGGCGGCCGACCGCCTCGATCACCACGTCCGCGCCATTGCCGCCGGTCAGCTCGCGGATCGCCTCGACCGGGTCGCCGGCGCGGGAGTTGACGGTGTGGGTGGCGCCCAGCCGCAGGGCGGTGGCGAGCTTGCTGTCGTCGATGTCGACGGCGATGATCCTGGACGCGCCGGCCAGCCGGGAGCCCATGATCGCCGCGTTGCCGACCCCACCGCAGCCGATGACCGCCACGCTGTCGCCGCGCGACACGTTGCCGGTGTTGACGGCCGCGCCCAGGCCCGCCATCACTCCGCAGCCGAGCAGCCCGGCAGCGGCCGGGGAGGCGGCCGGGTCGACCTTGGTGCACTGCCCCGCCGCGACCAGGGTCTTCTCGGCGAATGCGCCGATGCCCAGGGCGGGCGAGAGCTCGGTCCCGTCCTCCAGGGTCATCTTCTGCTTGGCGTTGTGGGTGTTGAAGCAGTACTGCGGCCGTCCGCGCAGACAGGCCCGGCACTGGCCGCAGACCGCGCGCCAGTTGAGGATGACAAAGTCACCGGGGGCGACCTCGGTGACGCCCGCGCCGACCGACTCGACGATCCCGGCGGCCTCGTGGCCGAGCAGGAAGGGGAACTCGTCGTTGATGCCGCCCTCGCGGTAGTGCAGGTCGGTGTGGCAGACCCCGCACGCCTGGACCCGTACCACCGCCTCGCCCGGCCCCGGGTCGGGGACGAGAATGGTCTCGATCCGGACCGGCTCACCCTTGCCGGGTGCGATCACTCCGCGTACACGCTGGGCCATGGCCGCGCTCTCCCTCACTGTGGTCGGTCAGGGGCAACCCTAGGCCCGATACTGGCGTCCTCACAGGCGGAAGCACCGACCCGCGGATGTCCGGCGGCACTCAATCGACTGAACTCCGGAAGTCCTACCTCGTAAGATCCGGTGAGGGGGCACGGCCTCGAACAAGTTTCTGACGGGGGAATCTCGGATGCGGGCACGGCGGCTCAGCAGGACGTACGCGCAGGTGGGCGGAGCCCTCGCGGTGCTGCTGCTGGTCGGCGCCTGCGGCGGTCACAGCGGGCCCGGGGCCGATCCGACCAGCAGTTTCGTCGCGGCGACCAACCCGGCCGACCCCTCCGTGAGGAGCTACAACCCGCCGCTGAAGTTCAGCACCGCCTCCGTCCCGCTGCCCTCGTCGACCGGGGCGGTCGCCCTGGTCGGCACCGACGCCTATGTCGCCGGCCGGGCCGGCCTGCAGGTGGTGGACACCCGTACCGGCAAGGTGCTGGTCACGGTCCGGCCGAAGGCGGCCGTGGCGAACGCCGCCGGCAACAGCGGCGCGGCGCTGCCGGCCCCGCTGGTCGCCGCCGTCGGCGACAGCACCCTCAGCCTGGTGCTGGACGCTTTCCCGGTGACGGTCGCCGCCCAGGGCTCCACCCCCGGCGGAGCCGGTGTGGAGCTGGTCGCGGTCGACACCTCCACCCGGCAGGCCGTGTGGACCACGCAGCTCACCGACCTGCCGGACTGGGCCACCGACCTGGGCGCCGGCGGCCTGACCGCGGACGTCGTCGGCTTCCACGGCAACACCGCCGTGGTGACGCTGACCGACGGTGACCACATCGGCGCCAGTTTCGGCATCGACCTGATGTCCCACCGGACCGTGTGGCACAAGGACGGCTTCGAGGCCGCCGCGGTGGCCGAGGACACGGTCGTCGGCACCGCGGCCGCCAACTCCTCCGGCTCCTCCGGCTCCTCGGACTCCTCCGATTCCTCCGCTGATGCGGCCGGAACCGAGCGCGCCCTGGTCGGCCTGGGGCTCAGCGACGGAAGCCAGAAGTGGAAGTGGAAGGGGCAGGACACCGACGCCCAGGTGGCGATCGGCCCCGCCGGGCTCGGCATGGTCACCGTGGTCAACGGCAGCGGCGGTCCGTCCGGCTTCTCCTACCTGGTCGAGGCCGACAGCGGGGACAAGACCCCCCTGCCCAACACCACCCAGAACGCGGCCGGCTGCCGCTACGACGGCGTCTCCATGCTGCTCTGCAACGGCCAGAACAGCGCCGGCGACCATCTGTACGGCCTCGACGCCGCCACCGGCAAGCAGCACTGGCAGATTCCCGACCCGGCCTCCGGCGCCACCCGGCTGGTCCCGTCGCTGACCGCCGTCTGGCACGGCGCGGCGTACGGAACCACCGCCGACGGCCCCCTGGTCCTGGACGCCCGGACCGGCGCCGCCCGGGCGACGGTCCCGGGCATCGCCCCGACCCTGGTGGACGGCAGCGTCGGCCTGGCCCCGAGCGCCAAGAGCCCACTGGCCGCCTACCCGGCGGTGGGCTGACCTGCGGTGGGCTGACCGGCCGTGGGCTGACCTGCGCTTCTTCGCAGGCAGAATAGAGCCGTGAACACCGCGCCGCTGCGACCGCAGAGCCCGACCGGGCCGAGCTGCTGCCCACCGAGATCCTGGACTGGGAGCACTGGCGGGTCCGCCGCCTGCTGGAGCAGCTGCAGGTGCAGCAGCCGGACGGTCCGCTGGGTCAACTGGGCCTGCTGCGGTCCGCCCACACGGCCATCGTCGCGGGCATCCGACCGGTGTACTCGGTCCAGGAGCGGCAGCCGGTGTCACGGACCCTGCGGCGCGGGCGCGGTTCCTGCAGCCAGCGCTTGGCGGTGCTGGAGGCGGTCGCGCGGGCCTCGGGCGTACCGACCCGGGTACGGGGCCTGCTGGTGGACGGCGCCTTCTGGTATCCGCGGTTCCCCCGGCTGCGGGCCCTGGTCCCGGACACGGTGGTGCTGGCCTGGCCCGAGTTCGCCCTCGACGGCGGTTGGCTGCAGGCCTCGGAGCTCTTCGGCAGCCTGCCGGAGCTGAGCGCGGCCTCCGCAGGCGGCTTCACCAACGTCGGCAGCGAAACCATGTTCGAGGCCCTGTCGCGCACCGCGCTGGACTGGGACGGAGCGACCAGCCGCCCGGGGGCGTGCTCCTCCTGCGACCTGTCCGCCAGCGTCACCGCGGACCTCGGGCAGTACCCGTCCAGAGACCTGCTCTTCGCCGAACACGGCCAGACCCTGCCCCGGGCCGCCCGCCACCTGGCCGAGCCCCTGCTCAGCCGCTGGAACGCGGGCGGCCGGTAGGTCAGCCGCGGCGCAGGGGCCGGTGGTCCAGCTCGGCGCGGGCGCGCCGCTCGACCAGGACCGGGATGAAGTCGCGGATCGGCGAGCCGTGGAAGTGCTCGCGGGCGGCGGCGACGGTGCTCTCGACCGTGTCCGGGCGGTACCGGCCGCGGTAGTTGGCCTTGAGCCGCTCAGCGACCTTGTGGACGGCTTCGTCTTCGTACAAGTCGAGGGACATGCGTCCTCCTCGGTGGTTCGGATTGCTCCGTACCCGCGGTCGCCTGCCCGGACTGCAGGATGCTGATGTGTCCGCGGTTGCACGGACTCGTCGACGTCTCCGGCCGGGGGCGGGCATGGGCCTGGAGCGCGACGCTGACCAGGGAGACCATCAACTCGGCGTCCTGGTCGCAGTCCAGCCGCAAAGTGATCCAGTCGGTGCCCGGATGCAGCCGCACGGCGGTGGACTGCTCCAGTTCGGCCTGCATCCGCTCGATGGCCTCATGGGTCAGGTGCAGATCGGCGTCGTGGTCGTTGTGGAGGTGGGCGATCTCGCTGAGATCCGTGACCAGGGCCCGGCCCTGGCCGCAACTGGCTGGGGCATTGCGGAGGTCGGCCCAGGATTCCAGTTGTTCCCAGGCGCGACATGCAGCCTTCATGGGCTCATCATGGCCCCGCCCCCGCACCCGCGGCTACCCCGCAATACTTACGGCGTTCCGACCCCCGCCCCGATAGCGTTCCGAGATGTGGGGGCCGGTCACTTCCATCAGCGTTGGTCGTGGTCCCCCGGCCCCCGCACCAGCTTGCGCGGCAGGTCAGTTGAGGGCGTCGGCCAGGGCCTGGGCCTGGCCGGCGGTGATGCCACGACGGGACAGGGCCTGCGCCACGATGTCCCGCGCCTCGCCAGGCGTGTCGGCGTCACCGAGCATCGGCAGCAGGGCGATCAGCCGCTGCGACGCGTCGGACAAACCCTCGCCGCCCTCCTGTTCGCTCTCTGCAAGATGGATGAGCTCGGCCCAGGACAGCCCGGGCCCGGCATACATGACGTACACCGCATGCCCGCCGTCGAAACAGACCCGCAGGACCGGCCAGGGCTGTTCGGGATCCCCAGACGCTCCACCATGGCCTCGTAGACCAAGGCATCCACGCGGTATCGCTCCACCTGCTCGCTGGGATCAGACGAGTCGGGTCCAGCGCTCGTGTATGACGACGCAGTCGCCCCCGGCCGCGAGCGCCGAACCGGAACCGCGCTGGTGCAGGTCGCGCTCCCACAGGACCTCCTCTGACATGCCAACTCCTCACCGGCCGCGGATTCCACCGTCCGCATGCTGTCAGTAGGCTCGGGCGGTGACCATCCACCGCCTCTCACTCCGCGACGCGCGCCGCATCGCTGTGCGCGCGCAGTTGCTGGACCGGCGGCGGCCGGCCGGGCTGGTCGAGTTGGTGCAGCACCTCACGTTGCTGCAGATCGACCCGACCGCGGCGGTCGCGCCGACGGCCGACCTGGTGGCGTGGAGCCGGCTCGGCTCGGCGTACGCTCCGACCGACCTGGCCGGCGCCCTGCAGCAGCGGTCGCTGATCGAGCTGATGGCGACGATCCGGCCGGCCGGTGATCTGGCGCTGTACCGCGCCGAGATGGCCGAACGGCACAAGCTGCCGCCGGTGGCCGACTGGCAGCGGCGCAACCGCGCCTGGGTACAGGCCAATGAAGCCTGCCGACAGGACATCCTGGCCCGGTTGGGCGTCGAGGGGCCGCTGCCCTCGCGCAGCATTCCCGACACCTGCGCGGTGTCCTGGACGTCGACCGGATGGACGAACAACCAGAACGTCATCCGGCTGCTGGAAGTCATGTCGGCGAGGGGTGAGGTCGCGGTCGCCGGCCGGCTGGGCCGGGACCGGCTGTGGGATCTGGCCGAGCGGATCTACCCCGATGACCCGGTGGTTCCCTCGGACCAGGCACTGCTCCGCCGCAACGAGCGCCGACTGCGGGCCCTGGGGATCGCCCGTGCCAGGACGACGCAGGTCCCCATCGAGCCGTACGACGTCGGGCCGATCGGCGAGCCGGCGGTGGTGGAGGGCGTCAAGGGCGAGTGGCGCGTCGACCCCGAGCAGCTCGGGCAGCCCTTCACCGGCCGAGCCGCGCTGCTGTCGCCGTTCGACCGGCTGATCCACGACCGCAGGCGGCTGCTGGAGCTGTTCGCGTTCGAATACGGCCTGGAGATGTACAAGCCGGTCGCCAAGCGCCGGTGGGGGTACTACGCGCTGCCGATCCTGTACGCCGACCGCTTGGTCGGAAAGCTCGACGCGATGGCCGACCGGAAGGCGGGCGTCCTGCGGGTGCACGCGATCCACGAGGACGAGCCGTTCACCAGGGCGATGTCCACCGCTGTCGACAGCGAGATCACTTCCCTGGCCCACTGGCTGCAGCTGGACCTGGTACGCACGTAGGGGGCGCGGCCTCAGCCGCCGCACCCCCACCCGGCTTCGTGCGGTCAGCCCTTGACGCAGACCAGCTGCTTGAGCTGGGCCACGACCTCGACCAAGTCGGTCTGCTGGGCCATGACCTTCTCGATCGGCTTGTACGCGCCTGGGATCTCGTCCACGACGCCGGAGTCCTTGCGGCACTCCACGCCCCGGGTCTGCTCCTCCAGATCACGCACGCCGAACTTCTTCTTGGCCGCGGTACGGCTCATCTTCCGACCCGCGCCGTGCGAGGCGGAGTTGAACGCCCGCTCGTTGCCCAGACCCTTGACGATGTACGAACCGGTGCCCATGGAACCGGGGATGATGCCGAACTCCCCCGCGCCGGCCCGGATCGCGCCCTTCCGCGTGACCAGCAGATCCTGGCCGTCGTAGCGCTCCTCGCTGACGTAGTTGTGGTGGCAGCTGATCACCGGGTCGAAGGTGACCTTCGCCCTGGCGAACTCCTTGCGGAGCACGTTCTGGAACAGCGCCATCATCACCGCCCGGTTGTTCTTGGCGTACTCCTGCGCCCAGAACAGGTCCTGGCGGTAGTCGCCCATCTGCGGGGTGTCCGAGATGAAGACCGCGAGGTCGTGGTCGACCAGGCCCTGGTTGTGCGGCAGCGTCCGGGCGACGCCCATGTGGTGCTCGGCCAGTTCCTTGCCGATGTTGCGGGAGCCGGAGTGCAGCATCAGCCAGACCGCGCCCGACGTGTCGGTGCAGACCTCGATGAAGTGGTTGCCGCCGCCGAGCGTGCCCATCTGGGACATCGCCCGCTCGCGCCGCCACTTCACCGCCTCGGCGATGCCGTCGAAACGGGACCAGAAGTCGTCCCATCCGGCGGCCTGGAAACCGTTCAGACTGCTCGGGTCGACGACCTCGGCGTGCGCGCCGCGGCCGACCGGGATGGCCTCCTCGATCCGGGACCGGAGCCGGCCCAGGTTGTCCGGGAGGTCGCGGGCGGTGAGCGAGGTCTTGACCGCGCTCATACCGCAGCCGATGTCGACGCCGACCGCGGCCGGGCAGACCGCGCCCTTCATGGCGATGACGGAACCGACGGTCGCGCCCTTGCCCAGGTGGACGTCCGGCATGACGGCGAGGCCGCTGATCCACGGCAGCGAGGAGATGTTCCGCAGCTGCTGCATGGCCTGGCCCTCGACCGCGGCCGGGTCGGTCCACATCCGGATCGGTACCCGGACGCCCGGAACTTCGTTGTACGACATGCGAGATCGACCTCCGCGGTCGGTGGGTGGGGAAAGTCAGTGGGGAGAGCCGCCGCTCGGCGTGAGGGGCTTTCAGTGTGAAGGGCTCAGCGCCTGGGACGGGAGCAGGCAGTGGAGGGGCGTCGCCTCGGGGAGGAGCAGGCGCTGAAACGCCCGCGATACAACTCGACCCGCATGGTGACCGCCTCCTCTCCACTGCCTACGACCGGCCTGTCGACCGGTCGTAGGACTATCTAGCCACGGTGGTCGGCACCCCCGCAATGGAATTTGAACGCGGTGGAACGGCAAACGGCGGCCCCGCCTCAATGTTTCGAGACGGGGCCGCCGTTCGGTCCAGCAGAGCTGGTGTCAGTGCGCGATGACCGGGATCGACGCCTCGCCGATCTCCTCACCGGCGCCGCCGGTCGGCGGGGCGACCGCGTCGCGGCCCGCGTTGATCAGGCTGAAGGCCAGACCCGCGGCGATGACGAGGATGCCGACCGCCACCCAGATGGCCGTGGCGTAGCCGTGCACCTGGGCCTGGGCGAGCAGCGCCGGGGTGCCGGCACCGTGGGTCTTGCCGAAGCTGGTGGTGGCGTTGACGGCGATGGTGCTGAGCAGGGCGGTGCCGATGGAGCCACCGATCTGCTGCGAGGTGTTGATCATCGCCGAGGCGACACCCGAGTCACGCGGCTGCACCTTGTAGGTGGCCAGGCTCATGGCGGGCATGAACGCACTGCCCATGCCGAGACCGAGCAGCAGGAAGCCGGGCAGCAGCACCTCGGCGTAGGAGCTGTCGACCTTGAGCTGCGCCAGGAACAGCATGCCGACGGCGGCGACCAGGAAGCCGGGGCCCATCAGCATCCGGGCCGGGACCCGGTTCATCAGGCGGGCGCCGATCTGGGTGGAGCCGACGATCATGCCGCCGATCATCGGCAGGAAGGCGACGCCGGTCATGACCGGGGTGTAGCCCTTGACCTGCTGCAGGTAGTAGGTCAGGAAGAGGAACAGGCCGAACATCCCGATGATGGCGAGGCCCAGCGACAGGTAGACGCCACCGCGGTTGCGGTTGGTGATGACCCGGAGCGGCAGGAGCGGCGCCTTGACCTTGCCCTCGACCACCACGAAGGCGGCGAGCAGCACGGCGGAGGCGATGAACATGCCGATGGTGATGGGCGCGCCCCAGCCGTCGCCGGGGGTGGAGGCCTTGGTGAAGCCGTAGACCAGCGAGACCAGACCGGTGGTGGCGAGCAGCACACCGGGGATGTCGAGCCGGTCCCGGTTGCGGCCGTCCTCACGCTCGTGGATGTACAGCACCGCGCCGACGGCGGCGATGATCGCGAAGAAGATGTTCACGAACAGGGCCCAGCGCCAGTTGGCGTACTGGGTGAGGACACCGCCGAGGATCAGGCCGACGGCGCCGCCGGCGCCGGCGATGGCGCCGAAGATGCCGAACGCGGCAGCGCGCTCCTTGGCCTCGGTGAAGGTGACCGCGAGCAGCGACAGCGCGGCCGGGGCGAGCAGGGCGCCGAAGACACCCTGCAGGGCGCGGGCGCCGAGCAGCATCCCCTCGTTCACGGCCGCGCCGCCCAGCGCGGAGGCCGCGGCGAAGCCGATCAGACCGAGTATGAAGGTGCGCTTACGGCCCCAGAGGTCGGAGATGCGTCCGCCGAAGAGCAGCAGACCGCCGAAGGCGAGGCTGTAGGCGGTAATGACCCACTGCCGGTTGGCGTCCGAGATGTGCAGGTCCACCTGGGCGTGCGGAAGGGCGATGTTCACAACAGTGGCGTCGAGGACCACCATCAGCTGGGCGATGGCGATGAAGATCAGCGCCTTCCAGCGCTGCGGGTCCGGTGCGGGTTGAACTGGCTGGTCTGACTTACTGAGGTTGGACATGAGTGTTCCCATGGCTGTCTAGGAAAGGCTTGAACTAAGGACGGCACGCGCTCGGTTGCGCGCCGGTACTGAAGCTGCGTCAGTGGTGCTCGGTACGGGTGGCCAGGCAGCTCGCGCGCAGGTCCGCGAGAGTCGCCGGGCTACCGGGAAGAATCGAACGCTGGGGGGCGCGCAGCCCGTCGAGGACGAGCTGGAGGTGCCGGTGCACGAAGCCGCCGTGGTCGACGGACCCGACGCCCGGCAGCGGACGGGCGATCTGGGAGGCAAGGATCAGGATGTCGCCAGGCCCCACGTCGGTCCGCAGGCTGCCTTCGGCCTGGGCGTGGTGGACAACGCCCGCGACCACGATGTCGAGGCGGTCCTGAGCGGCGCGGATGTCCGGCTGGGCCGGGTCCATCCACTCGGAAAGCATGGGGCAGAGGGCCCCGACCTTCCATTCCACGGCCCCGTGGACGAAGCCCTCCAGCGCCGTGAAGGCGTCCGGGGCGGCGTCCACGATGGCCTCGGCCTCGTCGGCCATGGTGGCGAGAACGGAGAGGACGACGCTGCGGACGAGTTCGCGCCGGTCCGGGAAGTGCCGGTAGAGCGTCGCGTTGCCGATGCCGGCGCGACGGGCGATCTCGTCCAGGGGGACGTCGGGGCCGAACTCTATGAAGGCCTCCTGCGCCGCGGCGACGATGCGCTCACGGTTGCGGGTGGCGTCGGCACGCAGCCGGGGGGCGGCACCGCGGGTGACGGCTGTCGCGACCATGGAGCGCTCCTCTACTGACGTGTCGGGTACTGACGTATTGGGGGTTGGTCTGTGGGTTGTATCGGTGCGGTTAATCAGAGGTTACGGATCCGGGGAGTTCCTCCCCGTTTCCCCAGTCAATCAGCTAAACGGGGAGAGGGTCCCCAGAAATTGCCCAGCTGGACGTGAGCTACGCCACATTTTCACTTGGCCCAGCTCAGACCCAGTAAGGTCCGCGGACGACCACGGGAGGTCTAGACCATGACGGCAGAAACGGCCGCACAGAACAGTACGTCGGACAGGTCGGACGGCGTCAGGGGCGCACTCTCACGCATCGGCGGAACCCTGCAGCGCCGCGACTTCCGCTGGTGGTTCGGCAGCCAGATCGCGTCCGCCTCGGGCAACGCCACCCAGGTGGTGGCGATGTCCTGGGTGGTCCTGCAGACCACGGGGAACGCGTTCTGGCTCAGCGTGCTGATGGTCTGCAGCTGGGGCCCGATGCTGCTGCTCAGCCCCTGGGCCGGCTCCCGGGTCGACCGCCACGACCGCCGGCTGATCCTGCTGCTCACCCAGTTCCTGCTGATGGCGGCCGGTCTGCTGCTGAGCCTGCTGACCGGCCTCGGCGCGCTCTCGCTGGGGGCCATCCTCGGCATCGCCCTGTTCACCGGGGCGGTCTCCTCGCTGGACTCCCCGGCCCGCCAGGTCTTCATCGTCGACCTGGTCGGCAAGGACGGCCTGGCCGGCGCGGTCGGCCTCTGGGAGGTGGTGGTCAACTCCTCCCGGGTGCTCGGCCCGGCCATCGGCGGCGCGCTGCTGGCCACGGTCGGCCCCGGCGCCTGCTTCCTGGTCAACGGCCTCTCCTTCCTGCTCCCGCTGTACGTGCTGTGGCGGCTGATCCCGGCGGCCGACGCGGAGCGCACCCGTCCGCACAAGGAGCCCGGGGCGATCCGCTCCGGGCTGCGCTACGCCTGGCGCACGCCGACCGTGCGGGCCTGCCTGCCGATGGCGGCGGCCGGCGGGATGCTGTTCACCATGGGCATCGCCCTGCCGGTGCTGGCCACCCGCACCTTCCACCTGGGCGGCGGCGGGTACGGCGCGCTGCTGTCCGCCTTCGGCCTGGGGGCGCTCCCCGGCGCGCTGCTCGCCGCGGCCACCCGTACCCCCACCGGGCCGCGGGTGCGGGCGCTGGCGGTGGCCACCGGCGGCTCGGTGCTGCTGGTCGCCTTCTCCCCGTACCTGGTCCTGGCGTTCGCGGCGATGGCGCTGGCCGGCTTCACCTCGATCTGGTTCATCGCCACCGCGAACACCCTGGTCCAGCTGCGGTCGGCGCCGGAGATGCGCGGGCGGGTGATGGGCCTGTGGAGCATGGCCCTGCCCGGCACCGTCCCGCTGACCGGCTTCGTGGTCTCCTCGGTGATCGAGACCCTGGGCGCGCGGTCGGGTTTCGCCTGCTCCGGAGCGGCCATGCTGCTCGCCGCGCTGCTCGGCTGGAAAGCGCTGGCCGACCGTGAGTGACGTCCGATAAAGTCCGTTCCATGAATCTCTCCGGACCGCACTAGACGGACTCGTAGCACCGCCCCGCCGGAGACGGCAGGTGGCGGCGACGCTTCGTCGTGTCCGAGTCCAGGTTCCGGAGATTCCCATGTCACGCCCCGTCAGGGGCAGCGCCTCCTATCGCGCTGTCCTCGCTCTTCCCCATGCCCGCGGCCTGTTCGCCGCCGCCATGCTCGCCCGGCTCTCGTACGGGCTGCTGGGCCTGCCACTGCTGCTCACCCTGCGCCAGGGGTCCGGCTCCTACGCCGTCGCCGGGACCGCCGCCGGTCTCTTCGGGCTGTTCAGCGCGCTGCTAGGACCGATGCGGGCGCGGCTGGTCGAACGCCGCCCGCGCACTCTGATGCTGTTCGCCTGCGGCTACGCCGGGCTGCTCGCGGTGATCGCCGCAGCGGGCTGGACCGGCGTCGCGCCCTGGCTCGCGATCACCCTGGCCGGTGTCACCGGCCTGTTCCCGCCCCCGGTCGGGCCGCTGATGCGGGCCCTGTGGGGCCTGCTCGCCGCCGATCCGGGACAGCGGCAGCGCGCCCTCAGCCTGGACACCGTCTCCGAGTCGGCCGTCTTCGCGGTGGGCCCCGCCCTCGGCGGGACGCTGATCACCGTCGGCTCGGCGCCGCTGGCGCTGACCGCCTGCGCGGCCCTGGTGCTGGTCGGCTTCTCGGCGCTCGCCGCAGCGCTGCGCCGCGCCCCGGGACGGCTGCGCCCGGCCCCCGCCGCAGCGGATCCGCGCCGGAGCCGCAGCCTGCTGCGCGGGCCCGGGTTCGCCGGCATGCTGCTGGTGGTCCTCGGTTCCGGCTGCGCCCTGGCGGTGGCGGAGATCACCTCCGCCGCCCGTTGGGGCGCCGGTACCACCGGCGGCCTGCTGGCGCTCTGCTCGGTGGGCGGAGTGGTCGGCGGGCTGGTCTACGGCAGGCGGTCCTGGCGGTCCTCGCCCGGACGACGGCTGGCGCTGCTCGGCGCGGCCGGCGCGTTCTGCTACGCCCTGCCGGCCCTGCTGCCCGCGGTCCCGGTCGCCGCGGTCGCCCTCCTGGGCATCGGGGTCAGCGGGGACATGCTGCTGATCACGGCCTATCTGCAGGTGGACGCCCTGGTCCCGGAGGGCTCGCGGGTGGAGGCGGGCGCCTGGGTCAACACCGGCTACAACCTCGGGGTGGCCCTGGGCTCGGCTCTGGCCGGGGCCCTGCTCGACCGCTCCGGCACCGGAGCGGGGCTCACCGCGGCCGCCGCGGTGGCCGGGCTGGCGGCACTGGCCGCGGTGGTGGCGTGCGGAGGGCGAACCCTCCGCACGCCGCCACCGGGCCCGCGGTCGGCCCGCGGCGCTGCCGCCGACGACGGTGCGTCAGGCGTGCACCACGGTGACCTCGCCGAGGCCGAGGTCCTTGAGCGGGGCGGCAAATGACGCCGCGTCACCGACCAGGACGGTGACCAGCCGGTCCGGCGGGAAGGCGGCGACCACGGCGGCCGTGGCCTCCGCGGTGGTGGTCTCCGCCAGCCGGCGGTAGACCTGGGCCTGGTAGTCGTCGGGAAGGCCCTGCTCCACCTGGTCGGCCAGGGTGGAGCAGACCGCCGACGCGGTCTCGTAGCGCAGCGGCGCCACGCCGACGAGGTTCTGCACGGCGATGTCGCGCTCCTCGTCGGTGAGGCCCTCGGCGGCCAGGTCGCGCAGGATGACCAGGGTGTCGGCCAGCGCCGGGACGGTGGACTCGGTGTCCACCGATCCCGAGATCGCCAGCATCGCCCGGCCGCTGCCGTCCGCCGCCGAGCGCAGCGGCTGGGCGAAGGCGCGGACCCCGTAGGTGTAGCCCTTCTCCTCGCGCAGGACCTTGTCCAGACGCGAGGTCAGGGTGCCGCCGAGGCAGTAGGTGCCGAGGATCTGCGCGGCCCAGGACGGGTCGTGGCGGTCCGGGCCGATCCGGCCGATCAGCACCTGGGTCTGCACCGAGCCTGGTCGGTCGACGATGATCACGCGGCCCGCGTCGTCGGCGGTGACCGGCTCCGGGACCGAGGCGGCGGCCGGGGTCCCGGTCCAGTCGCCGAGGGTGGCCGCGAGCACCGCGTCGAAGTCGACGGTGGAGAAGTCGCCGACGATCACGGCGGTCGCCGTGGCCGGGCGGACGTGCGCCGCGTAGAAGGCGGCCACGGCCGCGCGGTCGATGCCCTTGACCGTGTCGGCGGTGCCCGAGCGGGGGCGGGAGATCCGGTCGGCGGCGTCGAAGAGCTCGCCGTAGAGCGCGAAGGCGGCGCGGCGGCCGGGGTTGGCCAGCTCGTGCACGATCTCGTCCAGGCGGTTGGCGACCACCCGCTCGATCTCGGCCTCGGCCAGTGCCGGGGCGCGTACCGCGTCGGCGAACAGGGTGAGGCCGCGCTCCAGCCGCGAGGCCGGGACCTCCAGCGAGAGCCGCAGCGCGGTGTGGTCGGCGTGGGCGTCCAGGTTGGCCCCGGCCCGCTCCAGCTCGGCGGCGAACTCCTCGGCGCTGAGGTCCTGCGTCCCCTCGGAGAAGGCGCGGGCGAGGATGGTGGCGACACCGTCCTGGCCGGCCGGCTCGGCCGAGAGCGGGGCGTCCAGGAGCAGCTCGACGGCCACCAGCTTCTGTCCGGGGCGGTCGCAGCGCAGCACGGTGAGGCCGTTGGGCAGGACGCTGCGGGTGGGCGCGGGGAACGCCCAGGGGGTGGCCTCGCCCGGCTCGGGGCGGGGGTGGAAGGTCATCGTGGAGGCAATGGTCATCGGTTCACGTCCTCAGCAGCGGAGTCGGCGGCGGCGTCGGCGTCCGTCTCGTCGGAGTCGGCAGCGGCGTCTGCGTCTGCGGGCGGCGCGGGCTCGTAGGTCAGCACGGCGCGGTTGTCCGGGGTGAGGTAGCGCGCGGCCACCGCCTGGACCTCCGCCGCGGTCACGTCCAGCACCTTCGCCAGCGCGCCGTCGACCAGCTTGGGGTCGCCGAACAGCACCGCGTAGCGGCACAGTTCGTCGGCGCGCCCGTTCACGGTGTCGAGCCGGTCCAGCCACTCCCGCTCGATCTGCGCCTGCGCGCGCTCCAGTTCCTCCGGGGTGGGGCCCTCGGCGGCGAAGCGGGCCAGCTCCTCGTCCACGGCGGCCTCGACCGTCGCGATCTCGGCCTCGCCGGAGGTCTTGGCGTCCAGCCAGCCCAGCGAGGGCGCCCCGGCCAGCCGCAGCAGCCCGAAGCCGGCGGTGACGGCGGTGCGGTCGCGGCGGACCAGCCGGTTGTAGAGGCGGCTGGACTCGCCCGAGCCCAGGATGGTGAGCGCCAGGTCGGCGGCGTCGGCCTCGCGGGTGCCGTCCAGCGGCAGCAGGTAGGTGGCCATCAGGGCCTGCGAGGGGACCTCCTCCACCAGGTGCTGGCGCAGCGGCGCCACCCCGTCGCGGACGACCGTGCTGCCGTCGCGGGGCGGGCGCTTGCCGTCGTGGGAGGGGATGCTGCCGAAGTACTTCTCGATCCACCGCAGCGTCTGCTCAGGGTCGATGTCGCCGACCACCGAGAGCACCGCGTTGTTGGGCGCGTAGTAGGTGCGGAAGAAGTCCTGGGCGTCGCCGAGGGTGGCCGCGTCCAGATCCGCCATCGAGCCGATCGGGGTGTGGTGGTAGGGGTGGCCGTCCGGGAAGGCCATCGCGACCAGGCGCTCGAACGCGGTCCCGTAGGGGACGTTGTCGTAGCGCTGGCGGCGCTCGTTCTTCACCACCGCGCGCTGGTTGTCCAGGCCGGTGAGGTCGAGCGCGGACAGCAGCGAGCCCATCCGGTCCGCCTCCAGCCACAGCGCCAGCTCGACCTGGTGGGTCGGCATGGTCTCGAAGTAGTTGGTGCGCTCGAAGCTGGTGGTGCCGTTGAGCGAGCCGCCCGCGCCCTGCACCAGCTCGAAGTGCCCGTTGCCGGGGACGGACGCGGAGCCCTGGAACATCAGGTGCTCGAAGAGGTGGGCCAGGCCGGTCAGGCCCTTGACCTCGTGCCGCGAGCCGACGTCGTACCAGAGGCACACCGCCGCGACCGGCGTGAGGTGGTCCTCGGAGAGCACCACCCGCAGGCCGTTGGCCAGGGTGTGCTCGATGATGCCGGGTCCGTCGATGGGCGTGGATGCATCGGTGGTGCTGTGGGCCGGGTGGGCCATCCGCTCGTCGTCCTTCCGCTCGATTGCTGCCACGTGAGCTGCTGCGTGCCTCATTGTGGTCCAACACAAGTCCAACGAAAGACCGTCCCTGACTGTGCTGATGTTCGCTGCAAGCGTTCTTCCCAGGTCCGTACGGCCGCCCTGTCGCGGGACTGTCGGTGGGAGGGGCCACAATGGGGGCCCGTAGCCTTCACCGCCCCACGTGGTTACGTCCCGCAGAAGTCCGCAGCAGTCCGCAGCAGTCCGCAGAAGTCACACCCGCAAATAGTTCCGTGAGTGCAAGGGAGCCCCGCCGCGATGGCCCGCCGCAGTTCGCAGACCCCGCCGCCCGAGGATTTCGAGGAGCGGATCCTCGACATCGACGTCGTGGACGAGATGCAGGGCTCCTTCCTGGAGTACGCCTACTCGGTGATCTACTCCCGGGCGCTCCCCGACGCCCGGGACGGCCTCAAGCCGGTCCACCGCCGGGTGCTCTACCAGGCCAATGAGATGGGCCTGCGCCCCGAGCGGTCGCATGTGAAGAGCGCCCGCGTGGTGGGCGAGGTGATGGGCCGGCTGCACCCGCACGGCGACGCCTCGATCTACGACACCCTGGTCCGGATGGCGCAGCCGTTCTCGATGCGGCTGCCGCTGATCGACGGCCACGGCAACTTCGGCTCGCTGGGCAACGACGACCCGCCGGCCGCGATGCGCTACACCGAGGCCAAGCTCGCCGCCGCGTCGATGGCGATGGTGGAGTCGATCGACGAGGACACCGTCGACTTCGCCCCCAACTACGACGGCAGCGAGCAGGAGCCCAGCGTCCTGCCGGCCGCCTTCCCGAACCTGCTGGTCAACGGGTCGTCAGGGATCGCCGTCGGCATGGCCACCAATATGCCGCCGCACAACCTGGTCGAGGTGGTGGCGGCCGCCCGGCATCTGATCAAGCACCCGGGCACCGACCTGGACACCCTGATGCGCTTCGTCCCCGGGCCCGACCTGCCGACCGGCGGCCGGATCGTCGGGCTCAGCGGGATCAGGGACGCCTACGAGAGCGGCCGCGGCACCTTCAAGATCCGCGCCAAGGTGACGGTGGAGGACGTCACCCCGCGCCGCAAGGGCCTGGTGGTGACCGAGCTCCCCTACACGGTGGGCCCGGAGAAGGTCATCGCCAAGATCAAGGACCTGGTCAACGCCAAGAAGCTGCAGGGCATCTCGGACGTCAAGGACCTGACCGACCGCTCGCACGGGCTGCGCCTGGTCATCGAGGTGAAGAACGGCTTCGTGCCGGAGGCCCTGCTGGAGCAGCTCTACAAGCTGACCCCGCTGGAGGAGTCCTTCGGCATCAACAACGTCGCCCTGGTCGACGGCCAGCCGCTGACGCTGGGCCTGAAGGAGCTGCTGGAGGTCTACGTCGACCACCGCTTCGAGGTGGTCAGGCGGCGCTCCGACTTCCGCCGCCGCAAGCGCCAGGAGCGGCTGCACCTGGTCGAGGGCCTGCTGGTGGCCCTGATCGACATCGACGAGGTCATCCGGATCATCCGCGGCAGCGACAACACCGCGATGGCCAAGGAACGCCTGATGGAGCACTTCGGGCTGTCCGAGACGCAGACCCTCTACATCCTGGAGACCCCGCTCCGCCGGCTCACCCGCTTCGACCAGGTCGAGCTGGAGGCCGAGCAGGACAAGCTGCAGACCGAGATCCAGGCGCTGACCGAGATCCTGGAGTCGGACACCCTGCTGCGCAAGGTCGTCTCCGACGAGCTGGGCGCGGTCGCGAAGAAGTTCGGCACCGAGCGGCGCACGGTGCTGCTGGAGGCCGGCGCGGTGGCCGCCGCGGCGGTGCCGCTGGAGGTCGCGGACGACCCCTGCCGGGTGCTGCTGTCCTCGACCGGGCTGCTGGCCAGGACCTCCGACGAGGTCCAGCCGACGGACGGCGACAGCGGCCGGGCCAGGCACGACGTGGTGGTGTCCGCGGTGCTGGCGACGGCCCGCGCCGACATCGGCGCGGTGACCTCGGCCGGACGGGTGCTGCGGCTGCCGGTGATCGACCTGCCGTCGCTGCCGCCGAGCTCCAGCGCTCCGGTGCTCTCCGGCGGGGCGCCGGTCTCCGAGTTCCTGAAGCTGGACGCGGGCGAGAAGGTGCTCGCGCTGACCACCCTGGACGAGGCCTCGGCCGGCCTGGCGCTGGGCACCGAGCAGGGCGTGGTCAAGCGGGTGGTGCCGGACTGGCCGGAGAACAAGGACGAGTTCGAGGTGATCGGCCTGCGCGACGGCGACCGGGTGGTCGGCGCGATCGAGCTGCGCACCGGGGAGGAGGAGCTGGTCTTCATCAGCTCCGACGCCCAGCTGCTGCGCTTCCAGGCGACCCAGGTCCGCCCGCAGGGGCGCCCGGCCGGGGGCATGGCCGGGATCAAGCTGACGGACGGCGCCCGGGTGCTCTCCTTCACGGCCGTGGACGCCGCCGTGGACGCGGTGGTGGTGACCGTGGCCGGCTCCACCGACGCGCTGGACGGCCTCGGCGGCCTGGGCACGGCCAAGGCCACCCCGTTCGACCAGTACCCGCGCAAGGGGCGGGCCACCGGCGGGGTGCGCTGCCAGCGCTTCCTGCGCGGCGAGGACAAGCTGGTGCTGGCCTGGGCCGGGGCCGCCCCGGCCCGCGCCGCCACCGCCAACGGCTCCCCCGCCGAACTCCCCGGCCGCGACCCCCGCCGCGACGGCTCCGGCGTCCCCCTGGCCAAGGAGATCGCCGCGGTCGCCGGGCCGGCCTAGCCGCTTGACGTGGCGTCAGCTGGGGGTGGCCGGGCTCCGGCCACCCCCAACTGACGCATCATCATCTGGCGTCACCTGTCCAGACCACCGACCATGAACCAGCACGTCGCCGTCGTTTCCGACGCGCCCCGCCGGGCATCACAGGGGGGAGGCGTCGGGGCGAACCGTCTCACCCCTGGTGCCCTTGGCGGGTCGGCCAGCGTTGTCCGGCAGCCATGCGCAGCACATCCACCCAGGCGCAGGGATCGGGGTCGCCCATGGACAACGGCGAGCGCAGCGGAAAAGCGCTGTGGCGGAGCTTCGGAAGGGCCGTGGCCGCGCTGGCCATCCTCACAGTGGTCATCCTGGCCTGCGTGGCGCTCAGCGGCTGGATGGACCGGATGGTCGAGCTGTCCTGGGGCGGCACTCCCAGAGCGGTGCAACTCGGTGAAATCGGACAGTACTTCGAGGCCGTGAGTGCGGTCTTCTCCGGACTCGCCCTGCTTCTGGTGATCGGGAACACCATCCTGCAGAGGCGTGAACTCCATTCCCAGCGGCAGGAGTTGGCGCTACAACGGGCAGTGATGCAGGATTCCGGCACCCAGCTGCGCCGCAGCGCCGAAGCGGATCTGCGCGCCCTGCACATGCAACTGCTCCGGATGAGCATCGACGACCCCGAACTGGCAGAGGTGTGGGGCGACTTCGCCGTCGGACCGCCGGAACGCCGGCGACAGACCATCTACGCGAACCTGATCTTCTCGCACTACTTCCTGAACCACCGGCTCGGCATCGTCGACGACGACGAGGTCCGCGGGCACCTCCGAATCCTGGCCCGGAGCCCGGCCTTCCGCGAGTACTGGCACATCTCGGCCGAGAGCCGGGCCGTGCTCGCCCAGGACTCGGACGAGCGCCGTTTCGGGCGGCTCGTCGACGAGGTCATGGAATCCAGCGGCGATCCCCCTGACCTGCATGTCGCCTGAAGGGCGTCAATGCGCCGCTGGGAGATTGAGCCATTCCGGCACACCTTTCACTCACGAGTGTTACGGTCACTCAGATTCGGAACCTCAGCTGCTGAAATGACCAGCGAGGTTGTCGGTCACGTACGAGGGAACACCGTTGTTCATTACACGCCGAATCGGCGCGTCGCCCCGCCAGCGCGGGAGCCTGTCCGGATCAAGCTGCCCGGACATCTTCGAACTGTCCGACGGCCGTTTCGCCGTGATCGGCACGGAAATGACGGACAGTCTTGACGGTCTGCTCCCCGCGGACGCCAGTCGGGCCGACTATGAGCGCATCGTGGTGATCACCCGCGACACCCTGATCCGCGCCAAGGCCGACATCCCCGACGTCTGAGGCTCGACACCGCGTCAGCAGGCCAGCGGGTTGGCCAGCGGTACGTACGCCGAGTCGCCGCCGTCCGCGGCGGTCCAGCGGAGCAGCAGGTTGGTCTTGGCCGGGACGGTCGCCGCCGCCAGCAGGTCGGCGACCTCCCGGTGGTCGGCGTAGCCGGCGAAGACCGGGCGGGCCAGCGGCCACAGCGCGGGGGCGACGCCGGGGCGGTGTTCCGCGACCGCGCCGGCGATCTCCAGCAGATGGTTCGTCACCAGGCAGTACACCAGCCGTTTCCAGCCGTCGGCGGCGGAGAGCCCGGGGGTCGGCAGGTCCGGGCCGAAGGCTGCCAGCAGCTCGCCGTGCTGCTCCTGCAGGAGCTTGACGCCCTCGTGGTCGCGGAACACCGCGCGGTCGGGGAATCCGTCCCGGTCCATCCCCACCAGCACGTTCTGCAGATGGCTCTCCAGCACCACGCCGTGCCGCAGATAGGCGTGCAGCACCGGCGGCACCACCTGCTCGACGTAGCGGCGCCACCAGCGGAGCGCCGCCGCGTCGTCCGCCAGCCGGTCCAGCGGGCTGCCGGGGAAGCCCTCGCTGAGCCCGGCGGCGAGCAGCGGACGGTCGCCGGGGCCGCCGAACCCCGCCCCTGACCAGCACAGCGAACGCCTCGTAGCCGTCCTCGCCGCCGATCGCCGCCGTGCGGTAGCCGTGGTCGGAGAGCATCGAGGCGCCGGCCGGGGCGTCCCCGAAGGTCTTCGCCAGCACCTCGTCGACGGACAGCAGCCAGCGCAGGTCGCGCCGCCACAGCCGCCGGATGTCATTGGTGATCCGGACATCCAGGCTGAACTTCAGAAAGAGGTCGGCGTCCGGCAGGTACACCGTGCGGACCGAGGAGGTGGCCCAGGCGCGCTCCCGGGTCGGGCCGAGGACCCGCAGCCGTCCGTCGCCCAGGGCGGGCCCCAGGGCGGGGTGGCGGTCCAGCAGCCGGAGCTGCCAGGGGTGTGCGGGCAGGATCCGGAAGCCCTCCGGCGCCTGCCCGCCCCACAGCTCGTCCAGGACGGTGCTGTCGCCCTCCCCGGTGAGCAGGTCCTCGCGCACGGCCAGCAGTGTCAGCGGAAAGGCCGCGTACGCCTCCGGCGCGTACGGCAGCCACGCTTCCGGCGGGCCGCCGCCCCGGGTCTTGGCGGCGGGGTGCTGCCGGTGGCCGGCGACCAGGGCCTGCTCGGAGCGCAGGAACAGGTCCGCGGGCGGTGCCCGCCGTTCGCGGGCGGCCAGCAGCTCGGCGATCACGTCCCGGCTGTCGGCGATCTCCCCCGCCAGGGTGCTGTTGTCCGTCCCGGTACGGGCCCGCAGCTCCCACGCGGCGACGGCGAACAGCCCGTCCAGCGAGAGCGGCCGGGAGGCGCCGGAACCGGAGACCAGCGCCGGACGGCTGGGCCAGCGCCCGGGGCCGACCGTCAGCCGCTGCCCGGTGGCGGGCAGCAGCAGGCCCCCGCCCTCGGCCACGGCCAGCTCCCGGACCACGCAGTTGAGCAGCGCCGTCATCGCCAGGGCGTCCGCCCGCCCGCTGTTCCCGCTCATCCCGCCGACCTCTCCCCAGCTGCGATGTTCCGGCCCTTGGACCAGTCTCCTGCGGTGATCCACCGCAAACCCTGGGTATGACCTGACTCATGCCTGCCGATCCGGATTCGCCGGAGAGCCCCATGGAACCGGAGCGCCCCGTGGAACCGGAGACCCCCGTGGAATCCTCCAGGGAAACCGCCTTCGCCGACGAGCTGGGCGCGGTCCGCCCCGACCTCGTCCCCGGCTTCCGGCAGGCCCTGCCGGGGGCCCGGGCCGCCGTGCTGGCCAGGCTGTGGCGCTCGCTGCGGTTCGAGCGGCTGCCCGGCGCCGACCAGTACCGGCTGCGCGGCCCCGAGGTGCGCGGCTACGACGTGGGCGCGCCCAAGGACGAGTTCGCGGTGTGGGCGGACGGCCGCCGCTTCACCCGTCCCGACCGGCTGGTCACCGCGCTGGGACTGACCGGCGGCGAGGGCTTCGCCGCCGAGCTGGAGCACAGTGCGGTCTCGCTGGCGCTCTCCCGCGCCGGGGCGCTCCCCCGAACGGATGAAAGCCTGGTCGGCTACGAGCAGAGCGTGGTAGATGGCCACCCGTACCACCCCTGCTGCCGCAGCCGTCCCGGCTTCACCGTGGCCGACCAGCTGGCCTATGCGCCGGAGCACCGGCCGGTGGTGGATCTCGGCCTGGTGCCGCTCGCCCCGTCGGCCTGCACGGTCGTCGGCGACTGGCCGGAGTCGCTCCGGGACGACCGGGGCCGGCTGCTGCTGCCGGCCCATCCCTGGCAGCTCAGGGAGGTGCTGCCGGGGCTCGGTTTCCCGGCCGCCACGGGCACCCTGGCCGCGGATCCGCTGATGGCGGTGCGGACGCTGGCACCGATCGGCGGCGGTCCGCACATCAAGACCTCGCTGTCGCTGCGGATGACCTCCTCGGTGCGGGACATCTCCGGCAGCTCGGTACTGAACAGTGCCGCCCTGTCGGCGCTGCTGGCCGCCGTGACCGACCGGCTCGGCGGCGCTCTGCTGATCACCCGCAACCTGGCCGCAGCCGCCGGTCACCTCGCGGTCGCGGCCGGCTCGGGCCCCGCGCTCAGCCCGGATCTCGCGGTGCTGCTGCGCGAGTCCCCCGAGGTCCACGCCGGACCGGGCGAGCGGGTGGTGCCGCTGGCGGCGCTCAGCACCGTGCCCGGCGACCCGGTGCGCTGGACCGCCGACCTGGCCCGGCTGCTCTGGCCGCCGCTGCTGCGACTGCTGTCCTGGGGGGTGGCCCTGGAGGCGCACGGCCAGAATCTGCTGGTGGTGCTGGACCCGCGGGGCCGGCCGCAGCGGCTGGTCTACCGGGATCTCGCCGACGTCAGGGTGAGCCCGGTCCGGCTGGCCGCGATCGGGCTGCGCCCGGTCGGCCTCGGCGGACACGTCCTGGACGACGACCCGGTGGCGCTGCGCCGAAAGCTGTTCGGTTCGCTGCTGGGCGGCGGCCTCAGCAGCCTGGTCGCCCAACTGGGCGGCGGCGTCCGCCCGGTGGAGGACGCACTGTGGGCGGCGGTGGCCGCGGCCGCCCGGGAGGCGGCCGACGTGCTGCTCCCGGAGGACCGGCGGGCGCTGCTGGAGCAGCCGCTTCCGGTCAAAGCGCTGAGCCTGATGCGGCTGGCCGGGCAGCCCTCCGGCGACCAGTGGACCCTGCTGCCCAACCCCCTTGCAGCAATCTGAGGCGGAAATTGAGGCCGGTAAGGCTAACCTTGCTCGAGTGAGCACCTGCACCACCCTGTCAAGGGAACTGATTGAGCCAATGAGCGGCACAGCCGCCACCGGCGCCACCTGGCTGCTGCTGGAGCAGCCGGGCCCCTGGGGTGCCAAGGCCCTCACCCAGAGCCACCTGGACCCGGCGACCGGCCGGGCCCTGGAGGCCCGGGCCAAGGGCACCGACCTCCGGATCGCGCTGATCCGCCGTCCCGGACGCCATGCCGACGCCCCGCCCGCGCCGAGCCGCCAGGTCTACCTCGCGCACACCGGGCCCGGCCGCTCCTGGGTCCGCGAACTGGTCCTGGACGACCCGGCGGAGCTGCTGACGTGCGACTTCGCCGCGCTGGCCGCGGGCGACCACGGCGGCTTCGGCCGGGAGTACCAGGGCGAGCCGCTGGCGCTGGTGTGCACCAACGGCCGCCGGGACCGCTGCTGCGCGCTGCTCGGACGCCCGCTGGCCGCCGAACTGGCCGCCAGCGGCCACACCCAGGTCTGGGAGGTCACCCACCTGGGCGGCCACCGCTTCTCCCCCACCATGCTGGTGCTGCCGTACGGCTTCGCGTACGGGCGGATGTCCGCGCACACCGCCAAGGAGATCCTGGAGGCCACCAGGGAGGGGCGGATGGTCCCCGAGTGGTGCCGGGGCCGCTCCTACTGGGACCGCCCGGGACAGGCCGCCGAACTCGCCGTGCGCGAGCAGATCGGCGAGGACCTGGCCGAGGCGCTGACGGTCAGCCAGCTCCCGTCCGGGGAGGACGCCTGGTCGGTCACGGTCACCCACACCGACGGCCGCAGCTGGACCGTGCAGGTGCACCGCAGCGCCGCCGAACCGGCCCGCTCGGAGAGCTGCCTGAAGCTCCCCACCAACCCGGACCGCTACGACGTGACCTCGACATAGCGGACGAAAGCAGCCGACCGGGAGAGGGCCGAAGTGCCCACGCCGGACCGGTACCGGCGTTATCCTGAAACCGCCTCCGGGCGCGCCTCCCCCGTCGCGCCCGGAGGCCTCGTCGTCTCCGGCCTGCTGTGTCCTGGCCTCACCGACTGCGGGCCTCACCGGCTCCGGGGCCTCGCCGGCTGCGAGGCCGCCCGCCGGCTCACACCGCGCCGGCCCCGGTGAGCGAGCGCACCTCCAGCTCCGCGTAGGCGTCCGGATCGGCCCGCTCGCGTGAGCTGACCGTGCCCAGCCAGCCGAAGAGGAAGCCGCAGGGGATCGAGACGATCCCCGGGTTCTGCAGCGGGAACCAGTGGAAGTCCACCCCGGGGAAGATCGCGGACGGGCTGCCCGAGACGATCGGCGAGAAGACCACCAGCACCAGCGCCGGAACCAGGCCGCCGTAGATGGCCCAGGTCGCGCCACGGGTGGTGAAGCGCCGCCAGAAGAGGTTGAACAGCAGCGCCGGGAGGTTGGCCGAGGCCGCCACCGCGAAGGAGATCCCCACCAGGAAGGCCACATTGAGCTTCTGCGCGTAGAGGCTGAGCACGATCGCCAGCGCGCCGATCACCACCGCGGCGATCCTGGCCACCACCACCTCCTGGTGCTCGGTGGGCGGCTCCTCGTCCGGGTGGCGGAACGCCCTGGCCCACAGGTCGTGGGCGAAGGAGGCCGAGGAGGCCAGGGTGAGGCCGGCCACCACGGCCAGGATGGTGGCGAAGGCCACCGCCGAGGTCAGCGCGAACAGGATCGCCCCGCCATTGCTGCCGGCCCCGCCGCCGAGGATCTCCGACAGCAGCGGCACGGCGGTGTTGCCCGCCTCGTTGGAGGCCTTCACCGCCGTCGCGCCCACCAGCGCCGCGGCGCCGAGACCGAGGATGATGGTCATCAGGTAGAACGAGCCGACCAGCCCGATCGCCCACATCGCCGAACGCCGGGCCGCCCGCGCCGTGGGCACGGTGTAGAAGCGGGCCAGGATGTGCGGCAGACCGCCGGTGCCCAGCACCAGCGCGATGCCCAGGCTGACGAAGTCCAGCCGGTCGGTCGCGCTGCCGCCGTACTTGCGCCCGGGCTCCAGGTAACTGTGGCCGTAGCCGCTGCCGGTGGCGGCGGAGCGGGCGAGCGTCCCCAGATCGCCGTGGAACCGGATCAGCACCAGCACGCACAGCCCGAGCGTGCCGGTCATCAGCAGCACGCATTTGACGATCTGGATCCAGGTGGTCGCCTTCATCCCGCCGACGGTCACATAGACCACCATCAGCGCGCCCACCCCGATGATCGCCCAGGCCCTGGCCTGGCTCGAGTGCAGCCCGAGCAGCAGCGACACCAGACTGCCCGCGCCCACCATCTGCGCCAGCAGGTAGAACAGCGACACCACGATCGAGGAGATCCCGGCCGCCGCCCGCACCGGGCGCTGCCGCATCCGCATCGCCAGCACATCGCCCATGGTGTAGCGGCCGCAGTTGCGGACCAGCTCGGCGACCAGCATCAGCACCACCAGCCAGGCCACCAGGAAGCCGATGGTGTAGAGCAGGCCGTCGTAGCCGTAGAGCGCGATCAGACCGGTGACGCCGAGGAACGAGGCCGCCGACATGTAGTCGCCGGAGATGGCGAAACCGTTCTGCAGAGGACTGAAGTCGCGGCCCCCCGCGTAGAAGTCCTCGCCGCGCGGTTGCGGCGCCCGGCCCAGGCGGTGATGCCCAGGGTGACCACGACCACCACCACGAACAGCACGGTGGCGAGGTTGTGCGGACCCCCGCTCACCGGAGCCGGTCCTGGGTCTCCCAGCGCAGGCCGAGCGCCATGCGGTCCCTTCGGTCGCGGGCGTGCCGGGCGTAGAGCCAGGTGATCAGGAAGGTGCTGGCGAACTGCAGCAGGCCCAGCACCCAGGCGATGTTGAAGGGGCCGGCGACCTGCTGGTCCATCAGCTTGGGCAGGGTGACCGCGGCGACGATGTAGAGCAGGTACCAGACCAGGAAGGCAGCACAGGCCGGGAAGACGAAGCTGCGGTACTCACGGCGGATCTCCTGGAACTCCTCCCCCGCCTGGACGTTGCGGTACACCGCGGCGGCGGACTCCGCCGGGGGCGGCTCGGGGCCGGGGTCCGGGGCCGCGGCCTCGGGTTCGACGGCCCCGACCGCTTCGGCCTCGACCTCGGCCTCGGCCTCGACCTCCGCTTCAACCCCGGCCCCGGCCTCCGCCCCGGTCTCCGTCTCCGCTTCGACCAGCTCCGCGACGACGGTCACGGCCTCGGCCGGCTCCGCCGCGCGGGCGACCCGCTGTTCCGGCGCCGCCCACCAGTCGAATGCCCCGCCCTGGTCCTCCCCCGGCCCACCCCCTGCGGGCATCCCTTCGTGCGGCGCCGACGGTTCCTGCTCCGTGGACGTCGATGTGGGTTCCCGATGTCTCAACAACTGTGCTCCCGCGTCGATGGAGTGACGGGAGCCCCCTGTCGTGCCTGAGAGTGTCTCGACTGACCCGCCGCCTCCAGGATGGTCAGCGGACCGCGCTCCTGGGGTCCGGTGTGCGGACGTTCACTCCATCAGGTGATGTCGCCGGTTCACCCGTGTCGGGAGAGCCCGTGCCGGTACGCGTAACCGACCGCCTGGGCCCGGTCCCTGACTCCGGTCTTGGCGAAGAGGTTGTTGATGTGGGTCTTGACCGTGGCCATGCTGACGAACAGCCTGGCGGCGATCTCCGCGTTGGAGAGGCCCTCCGCGATCAGCCCGAGCACCTCCGCCTCACGCACCGTCAGACCGTCCGGCAGAGCCGCTGCCGGGGCCAGTGCCGGTGCCGGTGCCGGTGCCACGGCAGGAACGGACGCCGGTGCCGGTGCCGGAGCGGGTGCCGGTGTCGACGAGGGGGCGGCCAGCCGTTCCAGCAGCCGGGCCTGGATCCGCGGTGACAGCCCGGCCGCGCCGGACCGGACGTCGGTGATGGCCCGGGCGATCTCCTCCGCCCCGGCGTCCTTGGTCAGATACCCCCGCGCGCCCGCCTCCAGCGCCGGGAACAGCGAGTCGTCGTCGGCGTAGGTGGTCAGCACCACCACCTCGGTGCCCGGCTGGGCGGCGCGGATCCGCCGGGTCGCCTCCACCCCGTCGCAGCGCGGCATCCGCAGGTCCATCAGCACCACGTCGGGCCGCCGTTCGGCGGCGAGCGCCACCGCCTCCTCGCCGTCCGCCGCCGCCCCGACCACCTCGATCCCCGGCAGCAGCCCGAGCAGCATCACAATGCCCTCACGCACCACCTTCTGGTCGTCCGCGACCAGGACCGTTACCGCCTTCTCGCTCATACGGCCACCCTAGGGCCGGCGCCGGCGCTCAGGGAGCGGGTATGCAGGGCGCGGGGACGGTCAGCAGCACCCGGAAGCCCTCCGGCTCGGGCCCGGCGACCAGGGAGCCGCCGAGCAGCTCGGCACGTTCGCGCATCCCGAGCAGCCCGAGGCCGCTGCCGGCCGTCGCCAGGTCCGAGCCCGGGGCGTCCTCCGACGCGCTGTTCACGATCTCCAGCTCGACCGCGGCGTCGAGGTACGCCAGCCGGAGCGCGCAGGCCGCGCCGGGGGCGTGCTTGCGCACATTGGTCAGCGCCTCCTGCGCCGTGCGCCGCACCGCGACCCCCGCCTCGGCGTCCAGCGGACGGGGCAGCCCCTCCACCGCCAGCGTGGCGTTCGGCAGTTGCTCGACCAGTTCCTTGAGGTAGTCGCCGACCGGGGCGAAGTCCCCGCGCAGCGCGGACAGGGCCTGCCGGGTCTCGGCCAGGCCGTCCTGGGCCATCCGCCGGGCGGCGACGATGCGTTCGCGCAGCTGCTCCCGGTCGGCCCCGGCGTCCAGCATCACTCGCGCGGCCTCCAGGTGGACCAGCTGCGCGGAGAGGCTGTGCGCCAGCACGTCGTGGATCTCCCGGGCGATCCTGGCCCGCTCGGCCAGCGCCGCCGACTCCGCCTCGGCGGTCCTGGCCGCCCGCTCCTGCTGCAGCAGCCGCTGGGTGGCGCCCCGGGCCTCCCAGTCCAGCCGGCCGACATAACCGAGCACTCCGAGGCCGAAGATCACCGCCGCGTTCCCCACCCAGGAGCCGGGATGCGGCACCACCAGCAGGAACAGCAGCGTGGACAGGGCGGTGGTCGGCACCGCGACCACCAGCGGCAGCCGCTGGGTGCTGCCCATGGCGATGCAGCAGATCAGGATGATCCCAATCAGCGGAGCACCGTTCACCGTTGCGAACAGTGCTTCCACCAGCACCAGCGTCAGCAAGCCGAGCGAGCGTTCGATCCGCCGCTGCGGCACTGTGTGCAGAAACGCCCAGAACCCGACCATCCCGATCACGGCGATCAGGGCCACCAGCCACTTCTGGGCGCCGGTGAGATCGCTCTGCACATAGGTGGTCCACAGCGCGGCGCCCAGACCGAGGTAGCGGGCCCCGATGCCGACAAAGCGCCGGGGGGCGGCCACGCCGTCCCGCTTCAGCGCCTCGGCCGAGGGCCAGTCGGTCCAGTTGTCCACTGCGTTCCTGTTCGTCCGTCCGCCCGCCACTCAGCCTGCGGCAACTCAGCTCGCGGCAACACCGTACGACGGGCCGACCTCGCGGGCCCGCCAGGTCACCACCGCCTTGCGCACCAGCAGCACCGCGGCCAGCGACAGCAGCAGCGCACCCTGCCCGGTCGCGATCCCCAGCCCGCCGGCCACGACATAGAGCAGGACCCGGACCAGGATCATGCCGGTCCAGGCGAAGCCCGTTGCCTTGGTTCCCTTGTACCAGACGGCACCGGAGGCATCGCGCCAGATCCGGGTGGTGAAGCCCCAGGCGAAGCCCATCCCCACCTCCAGCACGATGCTGACCACCAGCAGCGCGGCAGCGGCGTCCTTGTGGGCCGGGTCCACCAGGTTGCCGTTCTTGAAGGCCAGCACCGCGAGGAGGGCGGGGACGATCAGCATCTTGCGGCCGTCCTCGCTCACCCGCCGCGCCTTGAACTGACGGGCGACGACATAGACGACCACCACCACGACCAGTGCGACGTTCGCTGTGCTGTTCATGACCTGCTCCCCGCTGGATGTCCGCTTCCTACGCCTCAGAATCTACGGATCCATGCAGTTCACAGCCTCGGAGCAGGGGTGGAAGCGCAGATGGAGAAGGCCCTCCACCCGGGGGTGGAGGGCCTTCTCCGAGCGCCTTCTCGGAGCGCCTTCTCGGAGCGCTGCGGGAGGGCGCTGCTCAGGCGTCGATGCGGGAGCGGTCCATCAGCGCCGCCGAGTCCACGATGAACTCCTTGCGGGGCGCGACGTCATTGCCCATCAGCAGGTCGAACACCCGCTCGGAGGCCTCCAGGTCGCCGACGTTGATCCGGCGCAGGGTGCGGTGCCGGGGGTCCAGCGTGGTCTCCGCCAGCTGGTCCGCGTCCATCTCGCCGAGGCCCTTGTAGCGCTGCACCGGCTCCTTCCAGCGCTGTCCCTTGCGCTGCAGCTCCAGCATGGCGTTCCGCAGCTCGCTGTCGGAGTAGGTGTAGACGTACTTGTCCTGGCCCTTGCGCGGGTTGGTCAGCTCGATCCGGTGCAGCGGCGGCACCGCCGAGAACACCCGCCCGGCCTCGATCATCGGGCGCATGTAGCGCTGGAACAGCGTCAGCAGCAGGGTCCGGATGTGCGCGCCGTCGACATCGGCGTCGGCCAGCAGCACGATCTTGCCGTAGCGGGCCTGGTCGATGTCGAAGGTCCGGCCCGACCCCGCTCCTATCACCTGGATGATCGCGGCGCACTCGGCGTTCTTGAGCATGTCCGAGACCGAGGCCTTCTGGACGTTGAGGATCTTGCCCCGGATCGGAAGCAGCGCCTGGAACTCGGAGTTGCGGGCCACCTTGGCGGTGCCCAGCGCGGAGTCTCCCTCGACGATGAACAGCTCGCTGCGGTCCACGTCGTCGCTGCGGCAGTCGGCCAGCTTGGCCGGGAGCGAGCTGGTCTCCAGCGCGGTCTTCCGGCGCTGGGCCTCCTTGTGCTGCCGGGCGGCGACCCGGGTCCTGGCGGCCGCGACCACCTTCTCCATCACCGCGCGGGCCTGCGCCTTGTCGTCCCGCTTGGTGGAGGTCAGATAGGCCTTGAGCTCCTTGGCGACCACGGCGGCGACGATCCTGGTCGCGGCCGAGGTGCCCAGGATCTCCTTGGTCTGGCCCTCGAACTGCGGCTCGGCCAGCCGGACCGTGACCACGGCGGTGAGGCCCTCGGTGGCGTCGTCCTTGGTGATGTCGTCCTCGGCCACCCGCAGCAGCTTGGCGGAGCGCAGCGCCTCGCCGAGGGTCTTGGTGAGCGAACGTTCGAATCCGGCCACATGGGTGCCGCCCTTGGGGGTGGCGATGATGTTGACGAAGGAGCGCAGGGTGGTGTCGTAGCCGGTGCCCCAGCGCAGCGCGATGTCGACGCCCAGCTCGCGGGTGACCTCGGTGGCGGTCATGTGGCCGACCTCGTCGAGGACCGGGACGGTCTCCTTGAAGCTGCCGGTGCCCTGCAGCCGCAGGGTGTCGCAGACGGCCTTGTCGGGGGCCAGGAAGTCGCAGTACTCGGCGACGCCGCCGTCGAAGCGGAAGGTCTGCTCGTCGCTGGGCGCCCCGTTCAGGGCGCGGTCGTCACGGACCACGATGGTCAGCCCGGGGACCAGGAAGGCGGTCTGCCGGGCCCGGGCGTGCAGGCCCTCCAGGGAGAGGGCGGCGTCCTTGAGGAAGATCTGCCGGTCGGCCCAGTAGCGGATCCTGGTCCCGGTGCGGCCGCGCGGGGCCTTCTTGGTCCTGGTGAGGCCGTTGGCAGCGGTGAAGGGGGTGTCCGGGCCCTCGCCGGCGAAGCCGCCGGGGGTGCCGCGGCGGAAGCTGATGGCGTGGGTGTGGCCGGTGCGGTCGACCTCGACGTCCAGCCGGGCCGACAGGGCGTTGACCACCGAGGCGCCGACGCCGTGCAGGCCGCCGGAGGCCGCGTAGGAGCCGCCGCCGAACTTTCCGCCGGCGTGCAGCTTGGTCATCACGACCTCGACGCCGGAAAGACCGGTCTTGGGCTCGACGTCCACCGGGATGCCGCGGCCGTTGTCCCGCACCTCGACCGAGTTGTCGGCGTGCAGCATGACCTCGATCCGGTCGCAGTGGCCGCCCAGGGCCTCGTCGACGGAGTTGTCGATGATCTCCCAGAGGCAGTGCATCAGCCCGCGGCTGTCGGTGGAGCCGATGTACATGCCAGGCCGTTTACGGACGGCCTCGAGCCCTTCCAGGACGAGGAGGTGCCGCGCGGTGTAGTTGGAACCGTCGCTGGTGGAACTCACGCCGCCCCGGAGGGCGGCGGTCGGCACGGTCGTTTCGGCGGTCACGCGCGTACTACTCCTCGTAGTCGGGTCCTGCTCGGGTCCTGCTGGGCGCTGCTTCGGGTTCGTCTCGGATGGTGGTCGATCATCGTTTCGCCGCTACGCGGAGGGCGAACACGGGTCAATTCCCTGGCTCCTGGTGCGGGTGCCAGTGCACCATGGCGTCAATGGTGCCGGGATGCAGGTTACCGGTGCTCGGGGCAGGGCTTCTGCTCCGACCTGATCGCCGCTTATGGTACGCGTAACTCGTACGGGTGTTCGAAACCACGAACGAGTGACGCACATGCCATAGTCGGCAGCAGGCATGAACCATTGAAGCTCGGGGCACGTCCTCTCCAACAAGAGAAAAACTCCACGTGCAGAGGATGCACCCGAGACTCCCCTTCGCCTCCCGGCAAGGGACCCCCTTCCCGGCTCAACGGCCGGGCCGACCCGCACCCAGCGACACAAAAGAAAAGCCGCGAGCGGGAACGTTTTCGGCCTGGTTGGATGTTGACCCTGGTACGACAGCTCGTCGAGCTAGAGAAGAGGCGACGTGACTACAGTTCTGACCCCCGCGAGCCCGCTGACCGCAGCTGACCGCTGCGACCGGTGCGGCGCCCAGGCCTACCTGCGCGTTGTGCTGGCATCCGGCGGCGAGCTGCTCTTCTGCGCTCACCACGGCCGCAAGTTCGAGCCGGAGTTGAAGAAGATCGCAGCTGAGATACAGGACGAGACCGGCCGGCTGACGGCCGCCCCCGCCTCTACGGGCGAAGAGGATCACTGAGGCGCTCCACCGGGCTGCGCTAGAGGCAGCCCCGACGACGAGCTGAACAACGCCAGCAGGCCGGGCGGTGACCGAGAGGTTGCCGCCCGGCCTGTGTCGTATCTCACACAACTCCAGCTCACTCACCGTCAGCTCACGCCCTGTCAGCTGACGGCCCCCGGCCCTCCGGGCCTCAGAGCCGCCACAGAGCCGGGTCAGAGCTGCCTGAGTGCCGCCACAGAGCCGCCTCAGAGCTGCTGCCGCACCGTGTCCGCCATCGCGGCGAGCCGGGTGTAGACGCCGGGATGCCCTGCCTCGGCGCAGCCCGTGCCCCAGGAGACCAGGCCCACCAGCCTGCCGTCGACCACCAGCGGTCCACCGCTGTCGCCCTGGCAGGCGTCCTTGCCGCCGGTGCGCTGCTCGCCCGCGCAGACCATGGTCCGCGCCTGGAACGTGCCGTCCGGGCCGCCGGGGTAGTCCCGCGCGCACACGCTGTTGCTGATCATCGGCAGCTGCACCGCGTGCAGGTCGAACGGGTACTGCCCGCTGCCCGAGGTGTCGCCCCAGCCGTAGACCGTCGCCGTGGTCCCGGCCAGGTACGGGGCCGTCGCGCCCTGGGCCACCAGCGGGAGCACCGCCCGTCCGGTCTGCGGCACGGCCAGGGTGAGCACCGCCACGTCCCAGGTGTTGCTGCTCATCGAGTAGTCCGGGTCCACCCACACCCCGGACACCGGGACCTCGGTCCCGTCCGAGCCCGACAGGTCGGTCCGCCCGACGACCACCTTGAGGTCCGGGCGGTTCGCCGGACGCATGGTCGACTCGTCGTAGAGGCAGTGCGCCGCGGTGACCACCTTGGTCGGGGAGACCAGCGTCCCGCCGCAGAACTGCCCCGAGCGGGAGTCCCCGTAGACGGAGCGGCTGGCCAGGGCGACCATCCAGGGCTGCCGCCCGGTGTCGGTGGGGCTGCCGCCGATGATGCGCAGCTCCTGCCCGGAGGCCGGGGACGGCGCCTGCAGCACCACCGCCGCGGGCAGCGCGGCGAGCAGCACCAGCACCGCCCTGCGCCCGCCCCTCCGCGCCCCCGCCGCCGAACCGGCACCCTCCGCCGCACGCCTGTTGACCGCCACCCGTCGCCTTCCGCCGCTGCTGCTGCCGCTGCTCAACAGCCGCACATGAATGCCACTCAGCGTAGGCGGGCGATCACCTCAGGTGCCCGATCGGCGCGCCCGCAACCGGCCCGGCACATCCCTTCGAGGAGTGAAGGCGGGCGCGAAAGGGCCGGGGGCCGGAGCGCGTACGCTCCGGCCCCCGGCCTGGTGTCGTGCCGGCTGTCGACTAGTCGAGGTAGTCGCGCAGGACCTGCGAGCGGGACGGGTGGCGCAGCTTGGACATGGTCTTGGACTCGATCTGGCGGATCCGCTCGCGGGTCACGCCGTAGACCTTGCCGATCTCGTCCAGGGTCTTGGGCTGGCCGTCGGTCAGGCCGAAGCGCATCGAGACCACGCCGGCCTCGCGCTCGCTCAGTGTGTCCAGCACCGAGTGCAGCTGCTCCTGGAGCAGGGTGAAGCTGACCGCGTCGGCGGGGACCACGGCCTCGGAGTCCTCGATCAGGTCGCCGAACTCGCTGTCGCCGTCCTCGCCGAGGGGGGTGTGCAGGGAGATGGGCTCGCGGCCGTACTTCTGGACCTCGACCACCTTCTCCGGGGTCATGTCGAGTTCCTTGGCCAGCTCCTCCGGCGTGGGCTCGCGGCCCAGGTCCTGGAGCATCTGGCGCTGCACCCGAGCCAGCTTGTTGATGACCTCGACCATGTGCACCGGGATGCGGATGGTGCGGGCCTGGTCGGCCATGGCGCGGGTGATCGCCTGCCGGATCCACCAGGTCGCGTAGGTGGAGAACTTGTAGCCCTTGGTGTAGTCGAACTTCTCGACCGCGCGGATCAGGCCGAGGTTGCCCTCCTGGATCAGGTCCAGGAAGAGCATGCCGCGTCCGGTGTAGCGCTTGGCCAGCGAGACCACCAGCCGGAGGTTGGCCTCCAGCAGGTGGTTCTTGGCGCGGCGGCCGTCCTCGGCGATGATCTCCAGCTCGCGCTTGAGCTTGGGGGCCAGCTTGTCGGCGGCGGCGAGCTTGTCCTCTCCGAAGAGGCCGGCCTCGATCCGCTTGGCGAGCTCGACCTCCTGCTCGGCGTTGAGCAGCGGGACCTTGCCGATCTGCTTGAGGTAGTCCTTGACCGGGTCGGCAGTGGCGCCGGCCACGGCGACCTGCTGGGCCGGGGCGTCGTCCTCGTCGTCGTCGGAGAGGGTGAAGCCCTTGGTCTCCTCCTCGCCCTCGGCGACCTCGCCCTCGGCCTTGGCGGGCCGGTCGTCCTCGAGCGCCTCGTCCTCGGTGCCGGGATCCTCGTCGGTCTTGGCCTTGCCGGCGGCGGTCTTCTTCGCCGCGGTCTTCTTGGCCGGGGCCGCCTTCTTGGCGACGGCCTTCTTCACAGCCGCCTTCTTCGCCGGGGCAGCCAGCCCGTCGACGATCGACGCGGATCCGTCGAAGTCCTGCGCCTGGGCCTGGGACGAGCCCGCGTCGGCCTGGGCCGCCGCGCTCGTGGTCGTCACCGCGGCGGCACGGGGAGCGGCGGGCCGGGTCGTGGTGGTGGTGGTCGTGGTGTTCGGAGCAGAGCTGCGCGAGGACACAGCCTTGGTCGCGGTCGCCTTGGTCGCGGTGCTCTTCGCGGCGACGCTCTTCCGGGTGCGCTTGGAGGCGGAGGAATCCGCCGCGGCGCTCACCATCAGCGTCACACCCTCCTCGTCGAGGACCTGGTTGAGGCTGCGCATGACGTTCTTCCACTTGGTGACCGGGATCTGGTCCACCTCGAAGGCGTGGCGCACGTCATCGCCGGCGATCTGCCCCTGTGCCTTACCCCGCTCGATGAGTGCCATCAGCGCGGTGGACTCGGCGATTTCGGGGGGGAGCGAACGGGATGTGCTGGCCGACACGAACAACCTCTCGGATGTGAGTGAACAGAAACCGACCCGTTCAGCGGGGCGGTCTCTGGAAACTGCGGGACGTGATGACGGGCAACCGAAAGTGCGGCCACCCCCGTAGACATCGCTGCCGACGGAGAAGTGTTACGCCTTCCTTTCGTGGTGCAGGTCACAATCCCCAACGCGCAACGGCGGACGGCCATTCCGGCAAAGGAAGGTTCGTGCCGGAGGCCGCCGCCCCGTCGGGGACGGCGGCCTCCTCGGAAGGGTCCACCCAGTGTGCCTGGCGGGTGCGGTCAGTGCTCGCGCGGGGCCGGAACCACGTGGTCGACCTCGGGGTGGACGGTGAGCAGGGCGCGCATCGCGGCCTCCGCCGCCGTGCCGTCGCCGGTGCCCAGGGCCTCCACCAGGCGGGCGTGCAGCCCGACCGAGGGCTCGGAGGGGCGCTCGCAGGCGGTGATCGGGCTCCCGGAGACGGTGAGCGCCGAGCCGACGATGCCGGCCAGGTGCTCCAGCATCCGGTTTCCGGCCAGCTCCAGCAGCAGGGCGTGGAACTCGCTGTCGGCGCGGCTGAAGGTGACCTGGTCGGCCTGGCCGACGGCGTGGCCCATGATCTCGGTCATGTCGACCATGCGCTGGTGGATCTCGTCCCGGCCGTGGCCGGCGGCCAGCCGGGCGGCGAGGGGTTCGATGGCCCAGCGCAGCTCGAACAGCTCGCGGCGCTGGCTGTCGCGCTGCGGGCCGTAGGCGCGCCACTCGATGATGTCCGGGTCGAGCAGGTTCCAGTCGGAGACCGGGCGGACCCTGGTCCCCACATTGGGACGGGCGCTGACCAGGCCCTTGGCCTCGAGGACGCGCAGCGACTCGCGGACGACGGTGCGGGACACCTCGAAGCGCTGGCCGATCTCCTCGGGGACCAGCGGGCGGTCGGCCCCGAGGTCGCCGGAGACGATCATCTGTCCGAGCTGCTGGACGAGCTGGCCGTGCAGGCCCCGGCCGCGGCTGCCGGCCGCGCGGCGGCCGACCCGGCCGAGCTCGGGTTCCGGGCTGTCCCAGTGCAGCGAGGGGCCGGGCGCGCCGCGCTCGGGAAAGGCACGGTCGGCGGTGCGTTCGCCGACGGGGAAGCGGTCGAGATCGCCCGCGCCGGTGCGGGAGGTCTCGGCCAGACGGGCGGTGGTCATCGGGGGATGCGCAACGGTACTCACGTCTCCTTTGTCGGCGATGCCGGGCCCCGCCTTAAGGACTTTCGTGAAAAGCACACGAAAGGGTGATCGCCCGTCATTGCACAATTGACGCCAAAGCATGATTTCCCGCACAAAACAGTCAGGTATCCGCGCGTTGCGCACTACTGACGATCACTCAGAGTGATACCGGCCCGGGGTGGCGTCCGGGATGACGTCCGAGGTGGCGTCCGGGGTGACGCCTGACGTGACGCCCGGTCAGACCCCGCGCCTGCGGGGCAGCAGCACCAGGTAGCCGAGGAGCAGCAGCAGGACAGGTCCGGCCACCAGCAGCACCAGACCGCGCGGGGAGAGCGAGGCGGTGTCGTGGAGGCCGCTCAGCGGCCCGTAGAGCCAGGCGTGGCCGCCGCCCACCGGCCACAGGGTGCCGGCCAGCGCCAGGACCGCCCGATGCCCGCCCAGACCCCCGCGCAGGGCCGTGACGGCGGGCTCGACCAGGAACGGGAGGGCGAGCAGGGCCAGCATCCCGGCCGCGGCGCTGCGCAGCAGCCCGGCGGCCAGCAGGCCGATCCAGCCGCCGGTCACCACCAGCGCGGCGAAACCGGCCAGGGCCGGGGTCGGCACCGGGGCCCGGTGCAGCACCACCGTGTAGACGCCGGCGTCCAGGCCCAGGGTGGCGGCGGCGAGCAGTGCGGAGAAGACACCGACCACGACCAGCTTGGCGAACAGCAGGCCGAACCGGCGCCGGGCCGGGAGCAGCAGCGTCCGCAGCACCGGGTAGCGGACCTCGTGGCCGTAGGAGAGCGCCCCGACGGCGCCCGCGCCGAGGGCGGCGACCGGCAGCGGCAGCAGCGGGACGCCCGCGGTGAGCACCCGGACCGACTGCGCCAGGGCGGGCTGGCGCACCGTCAGCGCGGCGATGACGGCGTCCACGACCAGCACCGCGAGGAGGACCAGCCAGCTGGAGCGGACGCCGGTGAGCCGTCGGCGCTCATAGGTCAGGGCGTGCACGTGATCACTCGCTTCGCAGGTCGGCGGGCTGGGCGGGCGGGGCGGACCGGGCGGGCGGGGCGGACTGCTCGTCGCGGTAGAGCGGGCCGCTGACCGGGGTGGGTCCGGAGGGGATCCTGGCGCGGCCGGCCACCGAGGCGGAGACGGCGCTGCCGGGGCTGAGCACGACCACGGTCTCGTCGAGGAGGTCCACCGGGCCGGTGGACCCCGCCCGGCCCCCGGCGGACAGGGAGGACAGCGCGGAGAGGTGGGCCGGGGGGCGTGCAGCCGGGGCGCCAGGGGCCTCCGGGTTCTGCGCCGTCGGCGTCCGGGCCTCCGGGCTTCGCGCCGCCACCAGCGGGACCTCGCGCCGCGGCGGCTGCTCGACCACCTGGTCGGCCAGTTCGTGCAGCAGGATGCCGTGCCGGTAGGCCAGTTCGCCGATCTCGGTGCGGGTCGCCCCGGCCACCGAGATCCTGGTGCCGCCGTCCCTGCGGACCTCGGCGCCCGACTCCGCCAGCAGGTCGGCCAGCCGGGCGATCTGCGGTCCTCGGACCGACACCTCGTCATGGAGCCTGCTGCCGACGAACTCGGCCACCGGCTGGTCCTGGAGTAGCCGGCCGGCGTCCAGGGTGACCACCCGGTCGGCCAGCACCGCCGCCTCCCTGGGGTCGCGGAGGGTGACCAGGACCGAACCGCCGCCTGCGGCGAAGGCCCGGAGGAAGGCGTGGAACCACTCGGTGTTCTTGGGTGAGAGCCCGAAGGTGGGCTCGTCCAGGAGCAGCGTCCCGGGCTCGCCGAGCAGGGCCTCGGCGAGGGCGAGCCGCCGGTTCATCCCCGGCGAGAAGGTACGCAGCCGGTGTCCCGCGGCCGGCGCCAGCCGGGTCTGCTCCAGCAGCTGGTCGGCGCGCCGGGCCGGGACTCCGGCCGCGGCCGCGACCATGCGCAGGTGCGCCCTGGCCCGCCGCCCCGGGTGCCCGGTGGGACGGCTGCCGGGATCGCCGAGGACGGCGCCGACCTCGCGTTCGGGCCGCCGCAGCCGACGGTAGGGGCGTCCGTCGAAGAGGGCGACGCCCTGGCCGCGTTCCAGGCCGAGGGCGAGCCGCAGGGTGGTGGAACGCCCGGAGTCCTCGGGCCCGAGCAGGGCGGTGACCTGGCCCTCGCGTGCGTCGAAGGAGAGGTCGAACACAGCGGGAGGGGATCCCCTGCGGTAGCTCTTGGTCAGTCCGATGGCCTGGAACATGGGGCTCCACCTCGCGATGCCGGTGCGCAGCCTTCCTCCGCCCGTGCCAGCACGATAGACCGACATAGTTACTTTGCGTCGCATTGCCGACTACGGCGTGTACGCGCCCCAGGACCAGCGTTTCAGGCTTCGCGCCTCAGGAGTCCGGCCGGAGCATCGGCGGGTTGAGCACGGTGGCGTCCCCGGCCCGGAACAGCTGGGCCGGGCGGCCGCCCTGACGGGTCGTCGTCCCGCCGGCCGGGACCAGGAAGCCGGGCGTCCCGGTGACCTTGCGGTGGAAGTTGCGGGGGTCGAGCGAGACCCCCCAGACCGACTCGTAGACCTGGCGGAGCTCCCCCACCGTGAACTCCGCCGGGCAGAACGCGGTGGCCAGCGAGGAGTACTCGATCTTCGAACGGGCCCGCTCCACCCCGTCGGCGAGGATCCGGGTGTGGTCGAAGGCCAGCAGCAGTCCGTCGTCCTTGCCGCGGCCGAGCAGTTCCTCGACCGGGGCCCAGCGGGCGCTGCGGACGTCCCCGCCGGGGCGGGGGGTGGGCAGGTCGGGGGCGAGCGCCAGGTGGGCGACGCTGACCACCCGCATCCGCGGGTCGCGCTGCGGGTCGCCGTAGGTGCCCAGCTGCTCCAGGTGCGCCCCGACGCCGGGCTCCTGCCCGGCCGCGCCATGGGTGCGCAGCCCGGTCTCCTCGGCCAGTTCCCGGGCCGCCGCCTCGCTCAGCCCCTCGTCCGGCCGGACGAAGCCGCCGGGGAGCGCCCAGAACCCCTGGAACGGCGGTTCGCCGCGGCGCACCATCAGGGCGCACAGGGCATGATCGCGCACGGTCAGAACCACCAGGTCAACGGTGACCGCGAACGGGGGAAGGCCGACGGATCGTAGCGCGACATGCCGGTGATCATAGTCGTCTCACTGACGATAAACACCCCCGTCGCAGCGGTCCCGCCTGCCCCGTCCGGCCCGGCCGTGCTCCCCCGGCGTGCGGACCGGGCTCCGGCGCTGCCGGGAGCGGCGCTCCTCGCGCAGGGTGGCGCAGAGTTCCTGGGGCTCGGCGCCGGTGTTCACCGCCTGGTAGAGCAGCTGGGCGAAGGCGTAGTCCGGGTCGGCGGCCAGCGCCCGGCCCAGCGCCACCCGGGCGGTGACCTGGTCCCCGGACACCCACGCGGTCCAGCCCAGCAGCGACAGCGGGGCGGCGCCCTGGGTGTGGAAGGGATAGGCGCAGCGCCGGGCGAGGAACCGCCAGAGCCGCTGGGCATGGCCCACATCGGGCGGATCCAGCCACTCCGCGGCCCGGTCCCTGGCCATCCGGTCCTGCAGCCCCAGGATCAGCCGGGCCGCCTCCGCCGGGCTGACCTCCTGCGCCCCGCCCCTGAACCGGGCCACCGCCGTGTCGACCAGCTCGGCCGTGCGCTCCCTGACCTCCTCCCGGCCGCCGCGCCGCCCCAGCTCCTCGACCAGCGCGGGGATCGCCTCCTCGAACGCCCGCAGCTGGGCCTCGGCGGTCGGGGTGCCCACCGGTTCGAGCTCCTGGTGCAGCTCCTTGAGGCTGCCGTGGACCCGGATCCCGGCGTAGGCGGCAGCGGCGGCCACCTCGGGTGTGGATCCGGGCCGGTCCACCGGCGTCCCCTCCTCGGTGCAGCAGGAGACGTTGTCGCAGGAGTAGGACCACCACCGCCCGTCCGACACGCACAGCGAGTCGTGCACCGGGATGCCGGCGGCCTGGAACGCCGCCGCGAGCAGGGCGGCGAGGGGCCGCAGCTCCTCGCAGACCTCGCGCCCGCTCTGCCCGGGTGCGGGATCGCGGCAGACATAGAGGATCACCGCGTCCGGGATGCGGTCGCGGTGCTCGGAGAGCGCCACCAGGAAGCGGGCGACCTCCTCGGCGGCCTCCGGCCAGATCGCGCGGTCGGGGATGTCGATCCTGACCGTCCCGCCCTGACGGCGGCGCGGGCCCTGCAGCCCCAGCGCCACGATGCTGTCGCTGGGGAAGAAGCCGAGCAGGAACGGCAGCGCGTCGACCATGTCGCCGGGACTGCGCATGGTCACCACGGGATGCTCGAAGGAGCCGGACCCGAAGGCGCCGGACTCGAAAGCTCCGGGCTCGAAGGCACCGGAAGGGGACAGCTCGTGTTCGTCCATGGGATGAGGATGTACGGCTCCGCAAGCCGGCCGGGGCGATCGCCCGCCGCCTGTGGACAGCTCGGGGGCTGTGCAAAAACCGGCCACCCGGACGAGTGAGCGGGAAGAGCCCGGTCCTCCCGGCATTCGTCGATTGTCGGACCCAGCGACTATCAATGAACCATGGACGCAACCCCCGCCCCCCTGGGCCTCTCCCCCGCCGACCGTGCGGCCGTGCGCGAACGCGCCGACGCCGTGCTGCGCGAGCTGGCCGGCGGCGACGCCCGGCTGCGCGAGGACCAGTGGCGCGCCATCGAGGCCCTGGTGATCGACCACCGCCGGGCGCTGGTGGTGCAGCGCACCGGCTGGGGCAAGTCCGCCGTCTACTTCGTGGCCACCGCTCTGCTCAGGGCGGCCGGGGCCGGGCCCACCGTGATCGTCTCCCCGCTGCTCGCCCTGATGCGCAACCAGATCGACTCCGCCGCCAGGGCCGGGATCACCGCACGCACCATCAACTCCGCCAACGCCGACGAGTGGGAGACGGTCCAGGCCGAGGTCGCCGCCGGAGCGGTGGACGTGCTCCTGGTCAGCCCGGAGCGGCTGAACAACCCGGACTTCCGGGACCAGGTGCTGCCCCGGCTGGCCGCCTCCACCGGCCTGCTGGTGGTCGACGAGGCGCACTGCATCTCCGACTGGGGCCATGACTTCCGCCCCGACTACCGCAGGCTGCGCACCATGCTCGCCGAGCTCCCGCCCGGCGTCCCGGTGCTGGCGACCACCGCCACCGCCAACACCAGGGTCACCGCCGACGTCGCCGAGCAGCTGGGCACCGGCGGCACGGCCGGCCAGGGCGGCTCCGGCGGCCAGGGCGGCTCCGGCGAGGGCTCGGCCGCGGCGCTGGTGCTGCGCGGCCCGCTGGACCGGGAGAGCCTGGCCCTGAGCGTGCTGCCGCTGGGCGACCCGGCGCACCGGCTGGCCTGGCTCGCCGACCACCTGGCCGACCTGCCGGGCTCGGGCATCGTCTACACGCTGACCGTCGCCGCCGCCGAGGAGGTCACCGCCTTCCTGCGGCAGCGGGGCTTCCCGGTCGCCTCCTACTCCGGCCGCACCGAGGACGTCGACCGGCGCAGCGCCGAGGCCGATCTGCTGGCCAACCGGGTCAAGGCCCTGGTCGCCACCTCGGCCCTGGGCATGGGCTTCGACAAGCCCGACCTCGGCTTCGTGGTGCACCTCGGCTCGCCGCAGTCCCCCATCGCCTACTACCAGCAGGTCGGCCGTGCCGGCCGCGGGATCAAGAAGGCCGAGGCGCTGCTGCTCCCCGGCCCGGAGGACCAGGCCATCTGGCGCTACTTCGCCGGTCTCGCCTTCCCGCCCGAGGAGCAGGTGCGGACCACCCTCACCGCACTGGCCGCGCACACCGACCGCGAGGGCGTCCCGCTGCCGCTGTCCACCCCGGCCCTGGAGGCCCGGGTCGACCTGCGGCGGACCCGGCTGGAGACCATGCTCAAGGTCCTGGACGTCGACGGCGCGGTGAAGCGGGTGCGCGGCGGCTGGACCTCCACCGGGCGCCCCTGGTCCTACGACACCGAGCGCTACGCCCGGGTGGCCGAGACCCGCAGCGCCGAGCAGCGGGCGATGCTCGACTACGCCGCGACCACTGGCTGCCGGATGGACTTCCTGCGCCGGCAGCTCGACGACGAGGAGTCCGTCCCCTGCGGCCGCTGCGACAACTGCGCCGGCTCCCGGCACTCGACCGAGGTCTCCGCCGAGGCCATGGCCGCCGCCAGGGCCGCGCTGGGGCGGCCCGGCATCGAGCTGGAGCCCCGGCGGCAGTGGCCGACCGGCCTCGCAGCGGCCGGGATCGAGCTCAAGGGCCGGATCCCCCCGGGTGAGCAGGCCACCGCCGGACGCGCCCTCGGCCGGCTCTCCGACATCGGCTGGGGCACCAGGCTGCGCGGGCTGCTGGCCCCCGGCGCCCCTGACGTCGAGGTACCGCCCGAGGTGCTGGACGCGGTGGTCACCGTGCTCGCCGACTGGGCCCGCGGACCTGGCGGCTGGGCCGGGCCCGACAACGCGCAGAACGCCCACGGCCGACCGGCCGGGGTGGTGGTCATGGCCTCCGGCAGCCGCCCCCGTTTGGTGCAGAGCCTCGGCACCGGAATCGCCCGGGTCGGCCGGCTCCCGCTGCTGGGCCGGATCGAGTACGCCGAGGGTGAGCCGCCGCGCGGCTCACGCAGCAACAGCGCCCAGCGGCTGCGCATGCTGCACGGCAGTTTTGTGCTTCCGGACGAGCTGGCCCAGGCCCTCGCGACGGTCGAGGGGCCGGTGCTGCTGGTGGACGACTTCACCGACAGCGGCTGGACCGTCGCCGTCGCCGCCCGGCTGCTGCGCCGGGCCGGGGCGGCCGGCGTACTCCCACTGGTCCTGGCGCAGCAGAGCTGACGGGTGGCCGGCGTCGTGTCTCTGCGCATACGGTCGGGAAGAGTGTTGAAATGAATCGAATTGAAAGAAGATAGAGACCGAATCGTCACATTCGGGGGCACTTCCGACAGTGACGCCGTTGCCGCATCACACCTCTTGACGTGAGAATTGGGCCCAGGTGCCCGCACAGGCACGGGGAAGGAGGGTCTTGAGCATCGACTCAGCCAGCAATTGGCCCTCCGTGAGAACCCGGCCGGTCACCCCGCTGCGCGCCGCCAGGCTGCGCCCGACCAGCCGCACGATCGACCAGCCGACCTGGGCCGAGGCCGAGGTCCCACTGTTGCGCGCGCCCAGGGATCTGGTCACCGATCTGCACCGGGTGCACCGCCCGCAACCGGGAACGGCCATCGTGGCCGTGCTGGAGCAGGACGACCGGATCGTGGCCGGCGCGTCCTTCCCGTCCCGGGTGGGCCACGGCGACGGCTGGCAGTACCGCAACGCGATCCTGGCGCACCTGCGCCGGGTGGTCCCGCACGACCTTCGGCTGCCCCGTCCGGTGCGCACGGCGGTGCTGCTGCTCTGCCGTCGGGGCACCGCCGAGTGGACCGAGGAGGACGGCCCCTGGATGTGGGGGCTGCGGGACGCCAGCAGCCTGCACGGGCTGCGCTGCGGCGCCTACATCACCCTCGCCGACACCGGCTGGCAGGTCATCGGGGAGCACCGGGCCGGGCGCCACCCGCACGCCAACTCATGGACCGAGGAGACCGTACGGACCCTCAGCCCGCTGCCCGGGCGCGGCAACGACCAGCCGCTGCGCATGCTGGAGGCAGCGCCGAACCCGGTCCCGGCCGGCCAGCTCCCAGCCGCGCTGGAACGGGCCAGGACCGCCGTCCGCTGAACCTCAGCCGGCGGCCGGCAGCCCGGGGATCGCGGATGCGTCGCCGCAGACCACGACCAGCCGGGTGGCCCGGTCGAGGGCGGCGCTGAGCGCCTGTCCGGCGGCCGCCGGACTGCCGCCGTTCACCGCGAGCACCACGACCTCGCGGTGGGCCGGACGGCACTGCGCGGCGTCGGCGTAGAAGACGTCCTCGGCCGCGACCAACTGGGCCCAGTAGCCGTCGGCGCCGAAGGACTCCTCGTGCTGCTGCCACGGGTGGTGTCCGCCCGTGGTCAGCACCAGGATCTGGCCCGGCGCCCGGCCGGAGTCCAGCAGCAGGTCGACCGAGTCCTCCGCGCGGCCCAGGGCGTTCCCCGGCTCGGCGGGAACCAGCTGGACCTGCACCGACGGCGCGGCCTGAGCCGGCACGGCCGGCGGGTGAAGCGGAGCAGCCGGCCGGCGCGGAGCCGGTCCCGGCTTGGGAACCCGCGGCGGCCCGGGACGTGGAACCGGGCGTGAGGCGGCGGCGGGAAGGTGTACGGCAGGGGTCACGGGCGGTGTCACGGAAGGCATGGTGTGGGCTGTCGCGTCCGTCTCGTCGTTGGATGGAACACGAGGGCCCGGGGCGGTCTTGTGGATCTCCAGCTCCTCGGCAGAATCTGGCGGCACACCGGATGGCGTCGCACAGCGAAACAGAGCCTACTCGGTACCGGTGAACGGCGGGTAGGGGGTCCTGGATTCGCCGCGATCCGGCCGGATCCGATCCCCTCGAACGAGTGACGAGCCGTCAGAACCCCAGCGACAGCTGCTCGGAGCCGTCGTCCAGGCGGGAGGTGCGGAGGTGCCGCCAGGCCGGCAAGTCGTCCAGGTAGGACCAGGAGAGGCGGTGGTGCGGGGTCGGCCCCAGCTCGGCCAGGGCGGCCCGGTGCACCGGGGAGGGGTAGCCGGCGTTGTCGCCGAAGGCGAAGTCGGGGAAGCCCTCCCCCAGCTCGGCCATGTACCCGTCCCGCTGGACCTTGGCGAGCACCGAGGCGGCGGCCACCGAGACGCAGGACTGGTCGCCCTTGATCACGGTCTGCACCTGCCACGGGCCGCCGAGGTAGTCGTGCTTCCCGTCCAGGATGACCGCGTCGGGACGGATCGGCAGCGCCTCCAGCGCCCGGACCGCGGCGAGCCGGAGCGCGGCCGTCATCCCCAGCTGGTCGCACTCCAGCGCCGAGGCGTGGCCCAGCGCGTGCGCGTCGACCCAGTCGGCCAGGACCGGGGCGAGCCCGGTCCTGCGGCGGGGGGTCAGCAGCTTGGAGTCGGTCAGCCCCTCGGGCGGCCGGCGCAGTCCGGTGACCGCCGCGCACACCGTGACCGGACCGGCCCAGGCGCCGCGGCCGACCTCGTCCACTCCGGCCACCACCACGGCCCCGGCCTTGCGGAGCGCGCGTTCGACCCGGTGGTTCGGGGGTTCGACAGGCATGTCCGGCTCAGCTCTCCTCGGCGTTCAACAGATGCGGCAGGCAACAGATGCAGCGTTCAACTAATGCAGCCATAAGCAGGTGCGGCCACAGGTCCGGAAGACAGTCTCCCAGCTAGGCCCGTACGGCCGGCAGCAGCACCTGGTCCACCAGGTCGGTGGTCTCCGCCTCGCTCGGCGGCCCCACGGTCTTCACCCGGTACATCATCATCGCCGGGATGACATCGATGACCAGCGGGTTCACCGCCTCCGCCCGGACCTCGCCGCGCAGCACCCCCCGGCTGAGCACCTCCCGGGTCAACGCCTTGCCCGGCGCGATCACCCGTTGGTGCATCAACCCGACGAAGGGCTCCGCCCGTTCGTGGTCCAGCTCGCCCATCATCACCCGGCCGGCGCAGCCCGGCAGCGAGAGCATCGCCGCCCTGGCCATGGCCACCAGCGCCAGCAGGTCGCCGCGCAGGCTGCCGGTGTCGGGGGCGGGGCCGAGTTCGGCCAGGGTAGCCCGCAGGGTGTCCAGCACCAGCTCCTCCTTGGAGGGCCAGCGGCGGTAGAGGGCGGCCTTGCCGGTACGGGCGCCGACCGCGACCGCCTCCATGCTCAGCCGGGCGTAGCCGGTGCTGACCAGCTCGTTCAGGGTGGCCTGGAAGATCGCCTGCTCCAGTACCTTGCCGCGACGGCGCGGTGGCCCCTGCGCTTGCAACGGGAGTGCCTCCGCATAATCCGTAGTGAACGGTTGCGTTCACAATGCCGACGGTACTACCGTCGATTGTAGTGAACGCCTCCGTTCACTCCTAGTCCACAGGGGGAACGTGTGGCTCTGCCAACAGCTCTGCGGAAATCCGATCCGCCCCAGGCCCGCCGGGGGCAGCACCCCAACGTGGCGCTCACCGTCATCGCCGCCACCCAGCTGATGGTCGTCCTCGACGCCACCATCGTGAACATCGCGCTGCCGCACATCGCGACGGCGCTGAAGCTCTCCACCACCAACCTGTCCTGGGTGATCAACGCCTACACCCTCACCTTCGGCGGCCTGCTGCTGCTCGGCGGGCGCATCGGCGACATCCTCGGCCGCCGCCGCACCCTGATGACCGGGGTGCTGCTGTTCAGCCTGGCCTCGCTGCTCGGCGGCCTGGCCACGGCGCCGTGGATGCTGCTGGCCGCCCGCTCGCTGCAGGGCATGGGCGGGGCCATCGCCTCACCCACCGCGCTCGCGCTGATCACCACCAACTTCGCGGAGGGCCCGGCCCGCAACCGGGCCTTCGGCGTCTTCTCCGCCGTCGCCGGAGCGGGCGGCGCCATCGGTCTGCTGGCCGGCGGCATGCTCACCTCCTGGCTCTCCTGGCGCTGGGTGCTGTTCGTGAATGTGCCCATCGGCATCGCCATCGCCCTGCTCGCGCCGCTCTACATCAACGACTCCGAGCGCCGCCCCGGCCGCTTCGACCTCCCCGGCGCGCTGACCGCCACCCTGGGCATGGTCTCCCTGGTCTATGGATTCATCCGGGCCTCCCAGGACGGCTGGGGCGACTCCTGGACGCTGGCCGCGTTCGGCGCGGCCGTGGTGCTGCTGGCCTCGTTCCTGCTGATCGAGTCGCGCACCGCGCAGCCGATCACCCCGCTGAAGATGTTCCGCGAACGCAACCGCTCCGGCAGCTACGGGATCATGCTCTGCCTGGCCGCCGCCATGTTCAGCATCTTCTTCTTCGTCACCCTGTTCGTGCAGGACATCCTCGGTTACACCCCGCTGCGGGCCGGGGTGGCCTTTCTGCCGATCAGCGTCGCCATCGTCACCGCCGCCCAGATCTCGGCCAGGCTCCAGAGCAGGTTCGGCGCCAAGCCCTTCCTGGTCGGCGGATCACTGCTGGTCAGCGCTGCCATCGCCTGGCTGACCCAGATCAGCACCGACAGCGGCTACCTCAGCGGAGTGCTCGGCCCCACCCTGCTCTTCGGCCTCGGCATGGGCAGCATCTTCGTCCCGGTCATGCTGACCGCCGTGTCCGGCGTGGCCCCGCAGGAGACCGGCGCCGCGTCCGGGCTGCTGAACACCACCCAGCAGGTCGGCGGCTCGCTGGGGCTGTCCATCCTGGTCACCGTGTTCGGCACGGCCAGCAGGCACGAGGGCAAGCAGCAGGTCGGCCGGTTCCTGGCGTCCCACCCCGGCCCGCAGCAGCTGGCCGCGTTCAAGCAGACCGGGCAGCTGCCCAAGGAGTACGCCGACCAGGTGCTCTCCCACGGCATCTCCACCGCCTTCGACATGGGGCTGGTCTTCGCCGTGCTCGCCGTGATCATCGCGGTGTTCGTGATGAAGCCCAAGCCCCCGGCACGGCAGCCGGCCGAGCCCGGACTGCACGAGACGCCGCCCATCGCCGCCTGAGCCGGGCCGAGGGCCGCGGTCCGAGGGCCGCGCTCCGAGGGCCGCGGTCCGGGTGCGGCGCCGGCCTGGTGCCGCACCCGGTCAGCTCCGTTCGATCAGCCGGGGCTCGCCGCCCTCGCTCCAGGCGTGGATGTCCAGGTGGTCACCGGCCGGTCTGACCAGGGACAGGCCGGTGACCTCCACCCGGAACACGTCGCAGCCCTCGGGCTCGAACCCGGTGGCCGCGCTCAGCGCCTCCAGGTACTCCTGCCGGACGCCCTCGTCGGTGACCTCCACCGCCCGTCCGGCGATCTTCGCGTCGCCCTCGGTGACGTCCTTGTCCTCGGTCGCGCTGTGCAGCGCGAGCCGGGGATCCCGTCGCAGATCCGCGCCCTTGAGCGAACTGGGCATCATGCCCAGCCACAGCTCGCCCAGCGCGAACAGCGGCTCGATCCCGCTGATCCGCGGCGCCCCGTCCCGCCGCAGGGTGGCCAGCAGGCCCATCCCGTGCGCCTCGAACCGACCCCGCACGGCGGCGGCGAGTTCGGGCGCGGCTTCCTCGGTCTCGCTCCAGCTACTCATGCGATCCATCGTCGCGCGAGGGTCTGACAATTAACCAGAGGTGAATGATCAACCCTAGGAGAATTCAGTAGTCCTCACCTGACTACTGCGGCAGGCTGGATCCCGACCCACCTCCGCTCCAGGAACGGACCCTCCTGTGCACCCACCCTTCGGCCGTCTCGCGCCCGCCATGGTCACCCCCTTCCACCCGGACGGCAGCCTCGACCCGGAGGGCGCCCAGGCCCTCGCCGTCCACCTGGTCGACCAGGGCTGCGACGGGATCGTGGTCAGCGGCACCACCGGCGAGTCGCCGACCACCTCGGACGCCGAGAAGGACATCCTGCTGCGCGCCGTCCTGGAGGCGGTCGGCGACCGGGCCACCGTCACCGCCGGCGTCGGCAGCAATGACACCCGGCACACCGTGGAACTCGCCCGCGCCGCCGAACGCGCGGGCGCGCACGGCCTGCTCGCGGTCACCCCGTACTACAGCAAGCCCTCCCAGGAAGGCATCGGGCGGCACTTCAGCGCGCTCGCCGACGCCACCTCACTGCCCGTCATGCTCTACGACATCCCCGGCCGCACCGGCACCGCGCTCACCCGGGACACCCTGCTCCGGCTCGCCGAGCACCCCGGGATCAGCGCGGTCAAGGACGCCGCCTACGACCTGCTCGGCAGCGCCCGGCTGATCGCCGACAGCGGTCTGCACTACTACTCCGGCGCGGACGAGCTGAACCTCCCGCTCTACGCCCTCGGCGCGGTCGGCGCGGTCAGCACCGTCGCCAATGTCGCCCCCGCCGCGACCCGCGCGGTCCTGGACGCCCACACCGGCGGCGACACCGCGGGGGCGACCGCGCTCAACGCCCGGCTGCTCCCGCTGGTGGAGGCGATGATGACGCTCGCCCCCGGCGTGGTCACCGCCAAGGCCCTGCTGCGGCACCAGCAGCTCCCCTCGGGCCCGGTCCGGCTCCCGCTGCTCGACGCCGACCGGGAACTGACGGACGCTCTGCTGCGCGGCTACGTCGCCGCCGGGCCGGTGCCGGCGACGGTGACGGCGACCGCGTCGTAGCGGGCCCTGGCCAACGTCACGTCCTCCCGGTGCCGCTCGGCCCAGGAGGTCAGCCCCAGCAGCGACCCGTACAGCTCGCGCGCCATCGCCGTCGCCTCGTACTCGACCTTGGGCGGCACGGTCGGGTAGACGGTGCGGATCACCAGGCCGTCCCGCTCCAGGTTGCGGAGGTTGAGGGTCAGCATCCGCCGGCTGATGCCGACCAGCGCGCGCTCCAGTTCGGTGAAGCGGACCGGGCCCTCGCTGACCGCCACCAGGATCGAGATGTTCCACTTCGCCGAGACCCGGCCGAGCACCTCGACCATCGGGCAGGTCTCCACCACCCGGGCCCTGGCCGACGCCTCCACCGCGTCCGGGCCCGGATTCAGGCCCGGCTTCACGTCCACCGTTACTTCGGTGTTCCTTCGGGACATCAAAGTGCCTCCTTACGCCTTCCGCCACCGTCACACAGGATGGCCCCAGTAACAAGAAGTGCCCCATGGAGGCCTGTGATGACCGCACCCGCCCACCCGTCCACGCGCTCCCCCGAACGCTCGCGCTGGGCCGCCCTGGTGGTCCTCTGCAGCGGACTGCTCATGATCATCCTGGACGGCACGATCGTCACCGTCGCCCTGCCCGCCATTCAGAACGACCTGGGCTTCTCCCCGGCCGGGCTGGCCTGGGTGATGAACGCCTATCTGATCTCCTTCGGCGGCCTGCTGCTGCTCGCCGGACGGCTCGGCGACCTGCTCGGCCGCAGGCAGGTCTTCCTCGCCGGACTCGCCCTGTTCACCCTGGCCTCGCTGCTCTGCGGCCTCGCCGACGACCAGACCCTGCTGATCACCGCCCGCTTCGTCCAGGGAGCGGGCGGAGCGCTGGTCTCCGCGGTCAGCCTCGGCATGATCGTCGACCTGTTCACCGAGCCGGCCGAGCTCCGCCGCGCCTTCGCCGGCTACAGCTTCGTCGGCTCGGCCGGGGCCTCGCTCGGCCTGGTCCTCGGCGGGGTGCTGACCCAGGCCCTGAACTGGCACTGGATCTTCTTCGTCAACCTCCCGATCGGCCTGGCCGCCGCGCTGCCCGCGCTGCGGCTGCTCCCGCCGGACGGTCCGGCCACCCGCCTCTCCCGCCGGAACCTCGACGCCTTCGGCGCCCTGCTGGTCACCGCCGGGCTGATGCTCACCGTCTACACCCTGGTCGGCACCGCCCAGCACGGCTGGGCCTCCGCCCGCACCCTCGGCACCGGCGCGCTGTCCGTCGCCCTGCTGGCCGGCTTCGTCGCCCGGCAGGCCACCGCGGCGACCCCGCTGCTGCCGCTGAGGATGTTCCGCTCCCGCAAGGTCACCGGCGCCAACCTGGTCCAGGCGCTGATGGTCGCCGCGCTGTTCAGCTTCCAGGTGCTGCTCGCCCAGTACCTGCAGCACGTCCTCGGCTACGGCGCGGCGGCGACCGGCCTCGCCATGCTGCCCTCGGCCCTGTCCATCGCCGTCGCCTCGCTCGGCTTCGCCGCCCGGCTGATCGCCCGGCACGGCGAGCGCCGGGTCCTGGTCGGCGGACTGCTGATGCTGGTGGCCGGCCTGGCCTGGCTGACCCGCACCCCGCTGCACGGCCACTACCCGGCGGACGTCCTGCCGGTCACCCTGCTCGCCGCCGGATTCGGCCTCGCCATCACCGCGCTCACCGCCCTGGGCATGTCCGACGCCACCCCGGCCGACTCCGGCCTGGTCTCCGGCCTCTTCAACACCACCCAGCAGATCGGAGCCGCGCTCGGTGTGGCGGTCACCTCCACCCTCGCCGCCGCGCGCACCAGCCGGCTGGAGGCCTCCGGCCACAGCGCCGCGGCCGCCCTCAACGGCGGCTACCACCTGGCCTTCGCGATCGGCACCGGCCTGCTCCTGGCCGCCACCGCGGTGGCCCTGACCGTCCTGCGCGGAGGCAAGGACGGAGGCAGGGGCGAAGGCCAGGCTGCTGCCCCCGCCGTCGCTAGGTCCGCAGAAAGTCCAGCTCGGGTGCCGTCTTGATCGGGTCGAACTCCACCACGTCATAGGTCGCCACCCCGGCCAGCCGGAACGGGTCGCCGGTCAGCACCTGCTCCAGCGCGGCGCGGTCGGCGGCCCGCGCCAGCAGGATGCCGCCCACCCGCGGCAGTTGCGGGCCGGAGGCGAGCAGCACTCCAGCGGCGTACTGCTGGTCCAGCCAGGCACGGTGCTCGGCCACCAGTTCGTCGATCCGTTCGATCGGCGCGGTGTAGGTGAGCGTGACGACGAACATGCGGTGTCCTTCGGGTCAGGATCAGGGTCAGGGTCAGATCCAGCGGTCGAACGGCCGGTCCAGCGAGTAGCGGTCGTCCGGGCCCAGGATCAGGCAGCGCCACTCGCCGTTGTCGGGGTTGGACAGCGCCTCGAACTCCTCGACGCTCCAGTGGAACCAGCGCATGCAGAAGAGTCGCATCATCAGCCCGTGCGTGACCAGCAGCACGTTCGAGGGGTAGTCGGGCCGCTCGAAGTTCCGGTGCAGCGTCTCGAAGAAGGCGCCCACCCGGTCGTAGACGTCGGCGCCCGACTCACCCTGGGTGAAGCGGTAGAAGAAGTGCCCGTAGGCGTCCCTGGCCTTGCGCTGGCGCCGGATGTCCTCGACGTCCTGGAGGTTCCCCCAGTCCTGCTCCCGCAGCCGCGGCTCCTCCATCACCCGGGTCCGCGCCGGGTTCATGCCGAGCAGTTCATAGGTCTGCCGGTTGCGCAGATACGGCGACACATAGGCCTGCACCGGCGCCTCGCCGAACAGCCCGCGCAGCTCCTGCCCGGCCGCCCGCGCCTGGGCCCGGCCCCGCTCGGTCAGCTCCAGCGCATGGTCGGGTACCCGCTCGTAGATCGTCTCATCGACGTTCCCCTGCGACTCCCCATGCCTGACCAGCACAATGCGCCGTGGACGTGACATACCAGCCACCCTAGCCGGTGGCATGAACCACCGGGCTCAGCGCACGCTGCCCTGGCCGCCGGAGTTTGCCGGGGTGCGCCACAGCCGGCGCCAGCGGGGCAGCTCGGTGACGACGGTGGCGCCCGCCAGCAGCGAGACCGCCACCGCTGCCGCCGTGGGCCAGACCGCCCAGGCCGCGACCACGGCCGCCACCAGTTGCAGCAGCACCAGCGCGATGGTGACGATGCCCGGCACCGCCACCGGCGGCCGGCCGGGCTTGTCGCCAGGGGTGCCGAACAGCGTGGGCAGGCCGATCAGCAGCAGCACCGAGAGCACGGCCAGCACGATCGAATGCTCGGCCAGGGCCCAGGGCGTGGCCACCCAGGCGATGAGCTCGGTACTGAACCGCAGCACCGAGGCGATGTCCGGCCGCTCACTCGAGGTCTCCACCCGAGGACCCTATCGAAGAGGACCCCATCAAAATCGAACAACGGCGAAGGGGGATCCGGCAGGTTCCCGGATCCCCCTTCACCGGCGGGCTGGGTCAGCTGCAGCCGCTGGTGGAGCCGCAGCCCTCGCAGAGGTAGCAGCTGCCGGCGCGGCGCATCTTGGTGCCGCAGGAGAAGCAGAGCGGGGCGTCGGAGTTGATGCCCTGCTGGAGCTCCAGCAGCTCGGTGGAGTTGTGGACCACCGGGCTGGGCAGCGGCTGGACCAGGGCCGGGGGCACGGCCTTGGGCTTGGCAGCGGTCAGCGGCGCCGACTGGGACAGGCCCTCGACGTCCAGCTCCTCGTCGTCGCTGGGCTCGTAGGAGCCGGTCTCCAAGTGGCGCTGGCGCTCGTCGACCGAGTGGATGCCCAGCGCGGAGCGGGTCTCGAAGGGCAGGAAGTCCAACGCCAGGCGGCGGAAGATGTAGTCGACGATCGACTGCGCCATCCGCACGTCCGGGTCGTCGGTCAGTCCGGCCGGCTCGAAGCGCATGTTGGTGAACTTGGAGACGTAGGTCTCCAGCGGCACGCCGTACTGCATGCCCACCGAGACGGCGATGGAGAAGGCGTCCATCATGCCCGCGAGGGTCGAGCCCTGCTTGGACATCTTCAGGAAGACCTCGCCGAGGCCGTCGTCCGGGTAGGAGTTCGCCGTCATGTAGCCCTCGGCGCCACCCACCGTGAAGGAGGTGGTGATGCCCGGGCGGCCCTTGGGGAGGCGCTTGCGGACCGGGCGGTACTCGACGACCTTCTTCTCGACCGCGGCTGCGGCGGCCGGAGCCGACTCGGTCGCCTTGGCGTCGTTCTTCTTCACCGAGAGCGGCTGGCCGACCTTGCTGCCCTCGACATAGACCGCGAGCGCCTTGGTGCCGAGCTTCCAGCCCTGGAGGTAGATCTCCTGGACGTCCTCGACCGTGCTGCTCTCCGGCATGTTCACGGTCTTGCTGATCGCGCCGCTGATGAAGGGCTGGATCGCCGCCATCATCCGGACGTGGCCCAGCGCCGAGATCGGCCGCTCGCCCATCGCGCAGTCGAACACCGTGTAGTGCTCCTGCTTGAAGCCGGGGGCGTCGACGATGTTCCCGCGCTCGGCGATGTGCGCGACGATCGCCTCGACCTGCTCCTCCTGGTAGCCCATCCGCCGCAGCGCGCGCGGCACGGTGCCGTTGACGATCTGCATGGAACCGCCGCCGACCAGCTTCTTGAACTTGACCAGCGAGAGGTCGGGCTCGACGCCGGTGGTGTCGCAGTCCATCATCAGGCCGATGGTCCCGGTCGGGGCCAGCACGCTGGCCTGGGCGTTGCGGAAACCGTTCTTCGCGCCGAGCCGGAGGACGTCCTGCCAGGTCTCGGTCGCGGCGGCCCAGATCGGGTTGTCCAGGTCGTCGCCGTGCACGGCCGCGGCGTTGGCGTCGGCGTGCTGGCGCATCACCCGCTGGTGCGGCTCGGCGTTGCGGGCGTAGCCGTCGTACGGGCCGACGATCCCGGCCAGCTCGGCGCCGCGCTTGTAGGCGGTGCCGGTCATCAGCGAGCTGATCGCCCCGGCCAGGGCCCGGCCGCCGTCGGAGTCGTACGCGTGTCCGGTCGCCATCAGCAGGGCGCCGAGGTTGGCGTAGCCGATGCCCAGCTGGCGGTAGGCGCGGGTGGTGTCGCCGATCTTCGTGGTCGGGAAGTCGGCGAAGCAGATGGAGATGTCCATCGCGGTGATGACCAGCTCGACCACCTTGGCGAAGGTCACCGCGTCGAAGGTGTCGTCGTCGCGGAGGAACTTCATCAGGTTCAGCGAAGCCAGGTTGCAGCTGGAGTTGTCCAGGTGCATGTACTCGGAGCAGGGGTTGGACGCGTTGATGCGGCCGGACTCCGGGCAGGTGTGCCACTGGTTGATGATCGTGTCGTACTGGATGCCCGGGTCGGCGCAGGCCCAGGCGGCCTCGGCCATCTTGTGGAACAGGCTCTTGGCGTCGACGGTCTCGATGACCTCGCCGCTCAGCCGGGAGCGCAGCCCGAACTCGGTGCCGTTCTCCACGGCTTGCATGAACTCGTCGTTCACCCGGACCGAGTTGTTGGCGTTCTGGTACTGGACCGAGGTGATGTCGTCCCCGCCCAGGTCCATGTCGAAGCCCGCGTCGCGGAGGGCGCGGATCTTCTCCTCCTCCTTGACCTTGGTCTCGATGAAGGCCTCGACATCGGGGTGGTCCACGTCCAGGACGACCATCTTGGCCGCGCGGCGGGTGGCGCCGCCGGACTTGATGGTGCCGGCGGAGGCGTCCGCGCCGCGCATGAAGGAGACCGGGCCCGAGGCGTTGCCGCCGGAGGAGAGCAGTTCCTTGGAGGAGCGGATCCGGGAGAGGTTCAGGCCGGCGCCGGAGCCGCCCTTGAAGATCATCCCCTCTTCCTTGTACCAGTCCAGGATCGAGTCCATGGAGTCGTCCACGGCCAGGATGAAACAGGCGCTGACCTGCTGCGGCTGGGTGGTGCCGACGTTGAACCAGACCGGGGAGTTGAAGCTGAACACCTGATGGAGGAGGGCGTGGGTCAGCTCGTGCTCGAAGATCTCGGCGTCGGCCGAGGAGGCGAAGTAACCGTTCTTCTCACCGGCGGCCCGGTAGGTGAGGACGACCCGGTCGATGATCTGCTTCAGGCTCCACTCGCGCTGCGGGGTGCCCAGTGCGCCGCGGAAGTACTTGCTGGTGACGATGTTGGTGGAGTTGATCGACCAGAAGTCGGGGAACTCCACGCCGCGCTGCTCGAAGTTGACCGAGCCGTCGCGCCAGTTGGTCATGACGACGTCGCGGCGCTCCCAGCTGACCTCGTCGTAGGGGTGCACGCCCGGGGTGGTGTAGATGCGCTCGACACGAAGGCCCGCGCCCGCCTTTGAACCGGTGGGCTTGCCGCCCTTGGCCGCACCGCCCTTGGCTGCGCGAGTACCGCTGGTGGTGTCCGTCATTGCCGCCTCCTCCTGGGCATAACGCCCTGGGCGCCCCGCTGCTTCCGGGGTCGTCCTTCGTGTCGCGATTCGATTCAGCGCAGGGCGGAGCGTCCGGGGAACGTCCGGCCTGCGTTGTCGTGAAGCTGGTGAAAAAAGCCGATGAAAAAGTTGTGGCGTCCCGATCAGGGCGACGCGGGGGCAGGGGCAGGCACGTCGACGCCCTCCGCCGCTGGAGGACGGTCCACGCGGAGCTGCGCGATGGCGTCCTCGAAATCCTCGAGCGATTCGTAGGCGCGGTAGACCGAGGCGAACCTCAGGTAGGCCACCACGTCCAGATCCTTCAGCGGGCCGAGTATGGCCAGGCCCACGTCATGGGTGGAGAGCTCGGCGGCACCGGTGGCCCGCACGCACTCCTCGACCCGCTGGCCGAGCACGGCGAGGGCGTCCTCGCCGACCGGTCGGCCCTGGCATGCCTTGCGGACCCCGCTGATCACCTTGTCGCGACTGAACGGCTCGGTGACCCCGCTGCGCTTGACCACCATGAGAGCGGCGGTCTCCACCGTGGTGAAGCGGCGGTTGCAGTCCGGACACTGCCGGCGGCGGCGGATCGAGGTGCCGTCGTCGGTGGTGCGGGAGTCCACGACCCGGCTGTCGGGGTGCCTGCAGAAGGGGCAGTGCATATGTCCGTTTCCCTTCTGTCGGGCGACCCGCGGCGATGGTCGCAGAGCAGCATCCTAGGTCAAGCACCGTGATCGTTTCCACGCCGGGAACCGGCGATGAACACAACCTGTGGGCTTCGAGGACCCATTCAACCACTAGATCTGGGGTGCAGAGCAAGCCTCTGTCCACCGCGTGTCGTAGTCCCGAACTCACGCCCCGCGATCACCGCAGGTCAGCGCCGAGGCACCCGCGGAGGTCTCACCCGGATGGCCGGACCGGGCTCCGGATGCCGGGAAAAGAGCATCGGCGGGCACGCCGGAGTGGTTTCATGAGATCCTGCTGGTCGAACAAACGATCGTATCCATATCCGCCGCTTACACCGCAAAGCTTGATCGCGGCAGGCGTTCGGCGAATAATTCACTCGAACGTGTGTTTGGCGCAACCTTTCGATCGGTCATACCGTTGGCCTATTCAAGGGAGATCGTCCGTTGAGAGGGGCCCCCGTGACCACCGCAGAAAGTAGCACTGTCAGCACGCCGCACAGCAGTCAGCAACGTCGCCAGGAAGACCTCGGGAACGCCGCATCGGGACTCGTTCCGAGCCAGGCCTCGGGGTCCTCCGCTCCGCACTCCTCGGGACACTCCTTGGACGCTCCGCAGAACGCCGCCGCCGACGTCGAGAATGCCGCCGGCGACACCCCGCACCGCTCCGCTCCGGGCCGCCCCCCGGGGATCCGCACCGACGAGGCCGGCCTGACCGAGCGGCAGCGCCGGGTCATCGAGGTCATCAGGGATTCCGTGCAGCGGCGCGGATATCCGCCGAGCATGCGCGAGATCGGCCAGTCGGTCGGCCTTTCCAGCACCTCCTCGGTGGCCCATCAGCTGATGGCGCTGGAACGCAAGGGATTCCTCCGCCGCGACCCGCACCGTCCGCGCGCCTACGAGGTACGCGGAATGGACGTGGTCCGCCCGGTCCCGGAGAGCACCGCGGGCCGCCCGGCGACCTCGTACGTCCCGCTGATCGGGCGTATCGCGGCCGGTGGGCCGATCCTGGCCGAACAGTCGGTGGAGGACGTCTTCCCGCTGCCGCGCCAGCTGGTCGGCGACGGCGAGCTGTTCGTGCTCAAAGTCAGCGGCGACTCGATGATCGAGGCCGCCATCATGGACGGCGACTGGGTCACCGTGCGCCGGCAGCCGGTGGCTGAGAACGGCGACATCGTCGCGGCCATGATCGACGGCGAGGCCACGGTCAAGCGGCTCAAGCGCGACGACGGACACATCTGGCTGATGCCGCACAACGCCGCGTACGAGCCGATCCCCGGCGACAGCGCGACGATCCTGGGCAAGGTCGTGGCGGTGCTGCGGCGGCTGTAGTAACCGCCCCGACGCACACCGCACCATGACCGTTGGCCGCCGCCCCGAAGCCGGGACGGCGGCCACGGCCTTGTCAGCGGCCGCAGCCAGTCAGCGGGCCCGGACCGGGTGCGGGGGGACGGCGGCCGCGTTGATGGCGGCCAGCGAGCGGCGGACCTGGTTGCGGTCGGTGGTGTACCAGAAGTCCGGCATCGAGGAGCGGAAGAAGCTGCCGTAGCGGGCCGTGGCCAGCCGCGGATCGAGCACCGCGACCACCCCGCGGTCCTCGGCCGCGCGGATCAGCCGGCCCGCGCCCTGGGCCATCAGCAGCGCGGCATGGGTGGCGGCCACCGCCATGAAGCCGTTGCCGCCGTGCTCCTCCACCGCCTTCTGCCGGGCGCTCATCAGCGGGTCGTCGGGCCGGGGGAACGGGATCCGGTCCATCACCACCAGCTGGCAGGCCGAGCCCGGCACGTCCACCCCCTGCCACAGCGACAGCGTCCCGAACAGGCAGCTCTCGGTGGAGGCGGAGAAGTTCCGGATCAGCTCGCCCAGGGTGTCCTCGCCCTGCAGCAGGATCTCCCCCGGCACCCGCTCGCGCAGCGCCTCGGCTGCCGTCTGGGCGGCCCGCATCGAGGAGAACAGACCAAGCGTGCGCCCGCCGGCGGCCTCGATCAGCTCGGCCAGTTCGTCGAGCATCGCCGGACGGTCGGGCTCCCGGCCGGGCGGCGGCAGGTGCCTGGCGACATAGAGGATGCCCTGCCGGGGGTAGTCGAACGGCGAGCCGACGTCCATGCCGCGCCAGTTGGGCGTGGCCTGCGCCAGCGGCTCCCCCACGTCGTCGCGTCCTGCCCCCTTGGCCGTGGGATACGTGGCGGTGCGCTCCTCGGTCAGCCGCCCCTCCGGGCCGAGGCCCAGCGAGAGGCCGACCCCGTTGAAGTCGCCGCCGAGCTGCAGCGTGGCCGAGGTGAGGACGACCGAGCGCTCCTTGTAGAGGTTCTCCCGGAGTAGTCCGGAGACGCTCAGCGGGGCCACCCGCAGGGACGAGGTGCCGGCGCCGAAGCGGTCGTTGTTCTCGATCCAGAGCACGTCGTACTCGGAGCCCTCCAGCATCCGGTCGGTGGTGTCGTGGATGGTCTCCACCGACGCCAGCGCCTGCTTGCGGACCGCGTCCTCGTCGCTGAGCGACTTGTCCCGCACCTCGCCGATGGAGGTGATCACCGCGCGGCAGGCGTCGCGGATCGCGGCCACCGCATAGGCGATGTTCTCCGGCAGTTCCTCCACCCGGCCCGGCTGGGCGATCTCCATCAGGCCGTGGAAGTTCTCGGCGGCGGCCTGCAGCGCGTCCACCGCCTTCTCATTGGCCAGCTTGGCCGAGCGCTTCACCGCGCGGTTGACCGCGCCGGTGGTCAGCTCGGCGGTGGCGATGCCGGTGATCCGCGACACCAGCTCATGCGCCTCGTCCACGATCAGCAGCTCGTGCTCGGGCAGCACCGGCGCGCTCTCCAGGGCGTCGATGGCCAGCAGCGCGTGGTTGGTGACCACCACGTCGGCGAGCTTGGCCCGCTCCCGGGCGGCCTCGGCAAAGCACTCGCCGCCGTAGGGGCAGCGGGTCGCGCCCAGACACTCCCGGGAGCTGACCGACATCTGGGCCCAGGCCCGGTCGGAGACGCCGGGTGACATGTCGTCGCGGTCGCCGGTCTCGGTCTCGTCGGCCCAGTCGCGGAGCCGGACGATGTCCTTGCCGAGCTTGCTGCTGGGGCCGCCGAGCACCTCCGCCGGGTCGAACAGGCCCTCGCCCTCGTCGCTGGGCGCGCCCTCGTGCACCCGGTGCAGGCAGAGGTAGTTGCCGCGGCCCTTGAGCATCGCGAACTGCGGGCGGCGGCGCAGCAGCGGCTGCAGCGCGTCCACGGTGCGCGGCAGGTCGCGTTCCACCAGCTGCCGCTGCAGGGCGAGGGTGGCGGTGGCCACGACCACCCGTTCGCCGTGGGCGAGGGCGGGCACCAGGTAGGCGAGGGACTTGCCGGTGCCGGTGCCGGCCTGGACCAGCAGGTGCTCGCCGTGCTCGACGGCGGCGGCCACGGCCTCGGCCATGGCGACCTGCCCGGGCCGCTCCACACCCCCGACCGCGGCGACGGCGGCATGCAGCAGCTCCCCGATCCGGGCGGGAGACGCTGCGGTCGGCGCCGGGGTGGACGGGGTGGTCTCGGTGGCGCCCTCGCCGGGCGTGGGAAGTTCAGTCATGGCGCGCCCAGCCTAGAGGTCGGCACCGACAAGCGGCATGGAGAGTGTCCGTCACATGGTGGCTGGCCCTCTAGGAGAGGTTGGCGATGGTCGTCAGATCCCTGGGTGCGGGCACCGACGCGGGTGCGCCGAAGGTGGTCCAGGCGGTGCGGGTCGGGAGTCGGTGCACGGTGCGTCCGGCCACGGCGTTGAGGATGGTGGCGGCCCGGTACGCGCCGAGGCCGAGGTCGGGGGTGCCGACGCCATGGGTGTGCAGCTCCGCGTTCTGCACATAGAGGCCGCCGGTGATGTCGGGCCGCAGGCCGACCCGGTGGTCCAGGTCCACCCGGTAGCGGCCCTGGTCGTCCCAGTCGACCAGGTCGGCGAAGGGTTCCAGCAGGGCGGGCCGGTTGGCGGCGTGCCCGGTGGCGAGGACGGCCGCGTCGGTGCGCACGGTGTGCCCGGCGCCGGACTCGCGGTGCCGGCAGGACAGCTCAAGGCCGCCGCAGGGCCCGCGCCGGGCCGAGAGCACCTCGGTGCCGGGGAGGATCTCGGCGTCCGCCGCCGCGCCGCCGAGGGTGCGGTCGTAGAGGGCGGCGTGGATCGCGCCCAGGGTGTCGGCGCTGGCGGCCTTGTAGAGCTGCCACTGCGCGGGCACCAGTCGGTCCCTGACCTGCTCAGGCAGCCCGTGGAAGTACCGGGTGTAGTCCGGGGTGAAGTGCTCCAGGCCCAGCTTGGAGTACTCCATCGGGGCGAGTGCCCGGGTCCGGGTGAGCCAGCGCAGGTGCGGGCCGGCGGCGTCGCCCCGGCGGCGGAGCAGGTCGAGGAAGATCTCGGCGCCCGACTGCCCCGAGCCCACCACCGTGATGTCCTCGGCCCCGGACAGGGTGTGACGGATAGTCAGATAGTCCTCGGCATGGTGCACCGCACCGGCCAGGTGCAGTTCGCCGAAGGCCTCGGGGATGACCGGCGCGGTGCCGACGCCCAGCACCAGGTTGCGGGCCGGGACGGTTCGGCCGTCCGGCAGGACCACCCGGAACAGTTTCGCCGCCGCGTCCCAGCCGATGGCCCGGACCGGGCTGGCGAAGCGGCAGTTGGGCAGCCGTTCGGCGGCCCAACGACAGTAGTGCTCGTACTCGCGGCGGGTCAGGTGCGACTGCTCGGAGAAGTAGAACGGGAAGAGCCGGTCGTGCTCGCGCAGATAGGCGAGGAAGGACCAGGGGCTGGTGGGGTCGACCAGGGAGACCAGGTCGGCCAGGTGCGGGACCTGCATGGTCGCGCCGTCGACCATGAGCCCGGGATGCCAGCTGAACTCCGGCTTGGCGTCCAGGAACAGCGAGTGCAGTTCGGGAACGGCGTCGGCCAGCGCCGCGAGCGAGAGGTTGAACGGGCCGAGGCCGATGCCGACCAGGTCGTAGGGCGTGGCGGGCGGGAGTTCGGCGGTGAGGTCCACGGCTGCGGTTTGCCTTTGTCGTGAGGAAGAGGGAGAGGGAGGTTGCGGGCAGTGCTGGCGAAGGGCCGGGCTCAAAGACCGGTCTCAGTGGCGGTCGTAGACCATCAGCGCGGCGTGCTTGGCCGGGAGGGCGAGGTCCTGGGCATGCTGGAAGCCGGCTCTGCGGAAGGCCCGGACCGAGGGGATGTTTCTGACGTCCGGTTCGGCCACGATCCGACGGGCGGCATGACGCTCCGTCAGCGCCCGCTCGGCGACGGCCCGCAGCAGCAGCGGGCCGATGCCCCGGCCACGGCACTCGGGCGGCCCGAGCAGCAGATGGACGCCGGTGTCGTGGGGCAGCGCCGGGTAGTGCCGGGCGAGCGGGTCGAGGTCGGCCCGGTAGACCTCCCAGTAGCTCATCGGAATCCCGTCGAGCAGACCGAGGCAGGGCACGCTGCGGCCGTCGCCGTCCAACTGCTCCCTGATGTGGTGCTCGGTCAGTTCGGTGGGTCCGGCGAGTTCCCAGAAGGCCGCGACCACCGGGTCGTTCATCCAGCCGGCGATCAGCGGGAGGTCGCGCGGCAGCCGGACCGGCTGGAACCGGAACTGGCCCACGGCGGTGTCGGTCGCGCCCCAGCGGACCACCCCGTCCAGCAGGTCGGCGGCGGCCGGGCGGCGCGGATCCCGGGGTTTCGGCGGCGGGCCCGGATGCTGCGGCGGGACAGCCCCGGAGACGGTCCCGGCATGCGGGTCCGGGTGGGGGCCGGGGTGGGTGCCGGTCGGGCGGGCCGGGGGGCCGCTCATCGGCCGGCTCCGGCGGCCTGCGGGAGCAGCCCTGGCGCCGAGGTCGGCGCGGCGGCGACCGGGTTGCCGATGGTGACATACACCGACTGGGTCTCGACCGGGCCGACCAGCTCGTCCAGACCGTGCAGCCGGGTGAGCAGATTGGCCTTGCAGCGCAGGGTGTCGGCGTCCAGCAGTAGTGCGGGCAGGGTGGAGCCGGTGGCCGATGCCGCGGGCCCGGCCAGGAAGCGGCGCAGGGCGGCGAGCAGGACCCGTTCGTCGGCCAGCCGTTGCGAGCCGAAGGCGCCGACCAGGCCGAGCAGGTGGTTGATGCCCAGGTAGTAGGCGAAGCGTTCGTCGGCGACGGCGTCCGGGACGAAGGTGTCGCTGTCCTGGCCGATGCCGCGGAGCCTGGCGTCCAGCGCGGCGGCCCGGGAGTCGCGGAAGTAGTAGCCCTGGTTGTCCCGGTAGCGCCCGCCGCAGGGCCAGCCCTGGGCGTCCAGCAGCACCAGGCTGTTCTGCTGGTGCGCCTCCAGCGCGATGCCGGCCTGCCCGTCCAGCCAGAGCAGCGGGAGCACCACGGCGTCGAGGTAGCGCAGGAACCACTCGGTGGCGACGGTCGCGGTGGGACGGCCGGTGCGGGCGGCGAGGGTGTGCAGCAGGTCGCCGAGCCGGGACCGGGCCGGGCCACCGGCCGACGTGCTGGACGGGCGTTCGGCGACCAGGCCGGCCACGCAGTGGGCGCGGTCGCCGGGGCCGAAGGGGTTCTGCCGGATGACGGTGTCCAGGCCGTTGGCGGGGCTGCCGGCGGCGGAGTGGCTGCCGGGCAGGTCGACGCCGATCCAGGCCGGGTCGCGGACGATGTCGAAGCCGGGGTGCGCCGCCCGCCACTCCCGGCCGAGCCCGCTGTTCAGCAGCCGGTGCACCTCGACTCCCCGGTGCAGCTCCTTGCGGAGGTTCTCCCGGCGGGAGTTGGTGATCCGCAGACCGAGCGAGAGCTTCAGCATGTAGGGGGTGCCGGGCTGGTAGAGGGTGCGCACGGACGAGGTGGGGTACCAGTCGCCGCCGCTGCTGCCGAGGTCGTACAGCCGTCCCTGGTCCAGGAGTTGACGAATCGCCGGACGATGCGTCAGTTCCCTTGCTTGCCAGGGGTGCAGGGGCAGCGCAATGGTTCCGCGCGGCAGCGGCGGGCCGTCGTCGCCGCGCAGGGCGGCGGTGATCGCGGCGGCGTCCTGCGGCAGCGCCGAGTCGGTGGCGGCCAACTCCGCGTCGACGGCGAACCAGTGCAGCGGATGGGCTCCGCGCAGTTCGGGCGAGTAGGCGGCGGTCTCGGCCTCGCCGAGGCCCTCCCGGCTCTTGGGGGTGGGGTGGCAGGGGTGGCCGAGCAGCAGCGACTGCTCGGTGTCCAGGAAGGGGGTGGTACCGGGGGGTGGCGCGGGAGCCTCCCGGTGCTCGGCGATGAAGCGCGCGGTGCGGCGGACCGAGTCGACCACCCGCCCGGCCAGGTCGGCGACATGGCGCGGGGAGGCCGCCTGCAGCGGATCCGAACCCCGGGCGAGCAGGGCGGCGACGGTCACCGCGTCCACCGGGTGCCCGACGCCGGTGCCACTGTCGGCGCCTGTGCTGGCGCCTGCCGTGGTGCCCGCGACCAGCGAGGCCCGGCCGAAGCGGTGCCAGCCGCAGGGCGACCAGTAGCGGATCGGGACGCTGAACTGCAGCCCGTCGCCGAGGGCCACCCTGAGCACGCCGCCGACCGGTTCGGTGACGCCGGTCTCGCGCACCCAGCAGCGGAGCAGGCTCTCGGTGGCCGCGCAGTCGGCGGCCACGGCCGGGTCCGGATGCAGCAGCGGGTCGGCTTCCAGCGGGTGGGGTTCCAGCGCCTGGGCTTGCGCGGGGAGTCCGCCGGTGGTGGCAGCAGAGGTCACGAGTGGGTCTCCTGGTCTTCCTGGGCTGCTGTGGCTTCCGCAGCGGCCTCTGCTTCTGCTTCTGCCTGGGCGCCTGCGGTGAGGACGAGTCCGAGCAGCCGGTCGAGGTCCGCCGTCGTGGTGTGCGGGTTGAGCAGGGTCAGCTTGAGCCGCACCGATCCGGGGCCCTCGCCGAGCGCGGTCCGGCCGACGACAGCCAGCCCGTCCGCGAGCAGCCGTCGCCGCAGCGCGGCGTTGACCAGGTCCGGGTCGGCCCGCGCCGGGAGGTAGCGGAACAGCACGGTGCTGAGCACCGGAGCGGCGGTCAGCTCCAGCGCGGGTGCGGCCGCGATGCGTGCGGCGGCCTCGTGGGCGAGGTCGTGGCAACGGTCGACGAGCGCGCCGAGGCCGTCCCGGCCCAGGGTGCGCAGGGTCACCGCGATCTTGAAGGCGTCGGCCCTGCGGGTGGTCCGCAGCGAACGGCCGAGCAGCGAGGTGTATCCGGCGTCCTCGTCGTCCTCCGGGTTCAGATAGGCCACGCGCTGCTCCAGCGGCGCCAGCAGCCCAGCGTGACCTGCCAGCAGGACCCCGGCGGCGATCGGCTGCCAGCCGAGCTTGTGCAGGTCGAGGCCGATGGTGTCGGCCTCCCCCAGCCCGTCCAGCAGCGGTGCGAGCCGCCGCGAGAACAGCGCGCCGCCCCCGTAGGCGGCGTCCACGTGCAGCCGGACGCCATGGCGCCGGGCGACGGCGGCCACCGCGGCCAGCGGGTCGATCGCCCCCAGGTCGGTGGTGCCGGCGGTGGCGACGACGCAGACGGGGGTGCGGCCGACGGCGCGGGCGTCGGCGATGGCCCAGTCGAGCAGTCGAGGATCCATCCTGCCGTCCGGGGCGGTGTCGACCGGGACGACGGCGTCCTGGCCGAGGCCCAGGATCGCTGCGGCGCGGGCGATGGAGAAGTGCGCGGCGGCCGAGCAGTGCACGGTGGGCCGGGCCACGGGGCTGCCGTCCGGGGTGGTGACGGAGTCGCGGGCCAGCAGCAGCCCCATCAGATTGGACTCGGTGCCGCCGCTGGTGAGGACGCCCACGGCGGCCTCGGGCCGTTCGAAGCCGACGAGCTCGGCCAGGACGCGCAGCACGGCGAGCTCCACCGAGGTGCTGCCGGGGGCCTGGTCCCAGGAGTCCAGCGAGGCGTTGAGGGCGGAGGCGGCGAGGTCGGCGGCGGCGGCCACCGCCAGTGGCGGAACGTGCAGATGGGCGGCGCAGGCCGGGTCGGCGGGGTCCGCCGCGGTGGCGGCGAGGGCCTCGGTGAGCTGCCGCAGGGTGTGCGGGTCGCCGACGTCCGGCAGCAGCGTGTGCGGTGCGAGCAGCGGGGCCAGGCCCTCGGCCACGGCGGTCGGCCCTCCGGCCGGCAGCGGGCCGCCCCGACGGGTGGCCCCGTCCCGCAGCGCCGCCAGCACCACAGCCAGGAGCGGCTCCAGCGCGTCCGCCCCGCCCACCCCGCCCGCCAGCCCGGCTCCGGCCGGCAACGGCCCCCAGGGCGGCGCGGCACCCGCCCCTGAGTCGGAAACGTCGGTCATCGGGGCTGGTCCGGGCGGGGGGCCGGCAGGGCCGTGGCGGCGTGGACGGCTTCGGCGAGGCGGTCGAGCACCGTGTCCACCTGGTCGTCGGTGATGGTGAGCGGCGGCAGCAGCCGGAGCACGCTGCTGTGGCGGCCGCCGAGTTCGATGATCAGGCCGCGCCGCAGCGCCTCCGCCCGCACCGCTGCCGCGAGCCCCGGCGCGGCCGGGCGCGCGCCGAGCGCATCCGCGTCCGCGTGCGGGTCGACGAGTTCGACGCCGAGCATCAGCCCGCGCCCGCGCACGTCCCCGATCGCGGGCAGCGCCCCGGCCAGCGCCCGCAGTCGGGTCAGCATCCGCTCACCGACCTGCGCGGCCCGCTCGGCCAGCCGCTCCTCGCGGACGAAGCGCAGGGTCGCGGTCCCGGCGGCCATGGCCAGCTGGTTGCCGCGGAAGGTCCCGGCGTGCGCGCCCGGCGCCCAGACGTCCAGCTCAGCGCGGTAGACGATGGCCGCCAGCGGCAGGCTGCCGCCGATCGCCTTGGAGACCACCATGACGTCGGGGACGATCCCGGAGTGCTCGACGGCCCAGAACGCCCCGGTCCTGCCGACCCCGGTCTGCACCTCGTCCACGATCAGCGGGATGCCGTGGGCGCCGGTGATCCGGCGCATCTCGCGCAGCCACGCGTCGGGGGCCGGGATCACCCCGCCCTCGCCCTGGACCGCCTCCACGATCATCCCCGCGGCCGGTTCCACCCCGCCCTTGGGGTCGTCCAGCAGCGCGGCGGTCCAGTGCGCCGCGATCCGCGCGCCCTGCGGCCCGCCGACGCCGAACGGGCAGCGGTAGTCGTAGGGGAACGGCAGCCGCACCGGCTGCTGCACCGTCCCGCCCAGGCCTGCCCTGGCGTCCACGTCGCCGCCGACGGCCAGCGCCCCGGCGGTCATGCCGTGGTAGGCGCCGGTGAAGGCCAGCAGCCCGCTGCGCCCGGTGGCGGTGCGGACCAGCTTCAGCGCCGCCTCGACCGCGTCCGTCCCGGCCGGGCCGCAGAACTGGATCCTGGCGTCCCTGGCGAACTCCTCGGGAAGCGAGGCCAGCAGCTCGGTGGTGAACTCGTCCTTCAGCGGGTGGCCAGGTCCAGGATGTGCAGCGGCGCCCCGGAGTCCAGCACCCCGCGCAGGGCCTGGATTACCACAGGGTGGTTGTGGCCCAGCGCCAGCGTGCCGGCCCCGGAGAGGCAGTCCAGGTAGCGTCTGCCGTCGGCGCCCTCCACCGTCATCCCGTGGGCCCGCACCGGGACGATCGGCAGCGAGCGGGCGTAGGTGCGGGCAGCGGACTCGCGGGCCGCCTGTCGGCCGAGGATCGCCTCGGCCGGATCCACCGCCGATCGGGCGGCAGCCTCGGCTGCGGATGGCAGGACGGTCAGCGGCACGGCCTCGGTTCCTCCTGGCTGCTCCGGGGCAGGATCGGGCCGCCGGGAACCACCCGAACGGGCAGCACCGGCGGCTGGATGTGCACCCCCACGGGTGACGCCCCTTTGGTCTAACGAGACCGCACCCCCGGAGGTAGCGAGAGAGCCGGCGAGAAAATCACAAGCCGAAGGGCGGCTGCCCCTGACCTGCGGGGACAGCCGCCCTTCGGGCGATACTCAGGCCTTGCTCAGCCGGCCTGCACGGCCGGGGCGTACTGCTGCAGCTCGGCCGCGAGGTCCGCCAGGACCAGGGCCCTGAGCAGCGTGCCCTCGCCGGTGTGCTCCTCGGACAGCAGCTCGCCGTCCTGGTGCACCCGGGAGACCAGGTCCCCCCTGGTGTAGGGGACCAGCACGTTCACCTCGACCGCCGGATGCGGCAGCTCCTCCTCGATCAGGCGGAGCAGCTCCGCCATGCCCTGCCCGGTGCGGGCCGACACCGCGATGGCGTGCGGCTCCCGGCGCAGCAGCCGGGCCAGCACCTCGGGGTCGGCCGCGTCCGCCTTGTTGATCACCACGATCTCGCGCACGTTCTGCGCGTCGACCTCGACGATCACCTCGCGGACGGCGGCGAGCTGCGCCTCCGGCTCGGGGTGGGCTCCGTCGACCACGTGCAGGATCAGGTCGGCGTCGGCGACCTCCTCCATGGTGGAGCGGAACGCCTCGACCAGGTGGTGCGGCAGGTGCCGGACGAATCCGACGGTGTCGGCCAGGGTGTAGACCCGGCCGCCGGGGGTCTCCGCGCGCCGGACCGTCGGGTCCAGGGTGGCGAAGAGGGAGTTCTCGACCAGCACGCCGGCTCCGGTGAGCCGGTTCAGCAGCGAGGACTTCCCGGCGTTGGTGTAGCCGGCGATGGCCACCGACGGCACCTGGTGGCGCCGCCGCTCCTGCCGCTTGGTGTCGCGGCCCTTCTTCATGTCGGCGATCTCCCTGCGGAGCTTCGCCATCCTCTCGCGGATCCGTCGCCGGTCCGTCTCGATCTTGGTCTCACCGGGGCCGCGGGTGGCCATACCACCACCGCCGCCGGCCGAGGAGCCGCCGCCGCCACCCATCTGCCGGGACAGCGAGGCGCCCCAGCCGCGCAGGCGCGGCAGCATGTACTGCATCTGCGCCAGCGAGACCTGGGCCTTGCCCTCCCGGGACTTGGCGTGCTGGGCGAAGATGTCCAGGATCAGGGCGGTGCGGTCGACCACCTTGACCTTGACCACGTCCTCCAGGTGGATCAGCTGGCCGGGGCTGAGCTCTCCGTCGCAGACCACGGTGTCCGCACCGGTGGACTCGACGATGTCACGCAGCTCCCTGGCCTTGCCGGAGCCGATGTAGGTGGCCGGGTCCGGCCGGTCGCGGCGCTGGATCACGCCGTCGAGCACCTGGGAGCCGGCGGTCTCGGCGAGCGCGGCGAGCTCCGCGAGGGAGTTCTCCGCCTCCAGGGCCGTGCCGTCGGTCCAGACGCCGACCAGGACCACCCGCTCCAGGCGGAGCTGGCGGTACTCGACCTCGGTGACGTCCTGGAGCTCGGTGGAGAGCCCGGACACCCGGCGCAGCGAGGCGCGGTCACCGCGGTCGAACTGGTCGCCGTCGTAGTCGTTGGCGCGGTAGCCGCCGCCGAGTCCCTCGTCGAATCCCGCGAGGTCCTCGTCCATCAGTGCGTCCGCACGGCGTGAGCCGCGGTCCTGCGTGGGGTCCTGCTCTGCGGAGGCTTCGCGGGCTTCGTACGTGGAGGTCATTGCATCCTTAGGAAAGGGGATCGGTTCACGGAGGCGAGATTTCCGCCTCACCATCAGTGAACGCCGCAGCGGTGCTGCGGATTCCCCACGATCGTCCCACGCCCTCTCCGGAATGGTCATCCGCATTTTCAACGGACTGGTGCTCAGCGGACTGATGCTCGGCGGTCTGCGGGACCGCCCGGTAGACGTCGTAGACCCCGGGCACCCTGAGCATCGCCTTCATCAGGTCGGGCAGCAGCCCCGGCTCGGGCAGCTCGACCGTGTAGCGGTGCCGTACCCGCAGCTCCTGCGGGGGTTCGACCGAGGCGGAGACGATGTCCACCCCCACCGCCGACATCGCCGCGGTGAGGTCGGCCAGCAGCCGGGGCCGACCCAGGGCGTCGGCCTGGACCGTGACCATGTAGCCGACCGGCGCCGCGTCCTGGACCCAGGACACGGCCACCGGCGCCCGTCCGCCGCCGGCCATGCCGACCCCGGTCGGACAGCCGGTGCGGTGCACGGCGACGCCGCCCTTGACCGCGAAGCCGAGCAGCGGGTCCGGCGGGACCGGGGTGCAGCAGCGGGCCAGCCGGACCGACGCGCCCGGCATCCCCTCGGCGACTACGGCCACCGGCTCGCGGGCGGCGGCCTCGGACCCGGCCGGCAGCACCGGCGGATCGGGGAAGGGCCGCTCGACCGCCTGCTGCGGCAGCCCCTCCACGGACCCGGAGCCGGCCTGCTCGGCCGCCGGATGCTCCGCCAGCCAGCGTTCGATGGCGATCCGGGCGGCGGCCGTCCTGGCGTGCTCCAGCCACTCCCTGGCCGGGCCGCCCTGCTCCTCCGCCTCGGTGAGCACGTCGATCACGTCCCCGTCCTGCAGCGGGGTGGAGAGCGCGGCCAAGCGGCCGCCGAGCCGTACCCCGATACATCGGTGCCCGACGTCCTCGCCGAGCGCGTACGCGGCGTCCACGCAGCTGGAGCCGATCGGCAGCTGCAGCGTCCGGCCGTCCTCGGTGACCACGGTGAGCTCGCCGTCGCCGGAGAGGTCGGCGGTGAGCGCGGACCAGAAGGAGTCGGCGTCCGGGGTCTCCCGCTGCCACTCCAGCAGCCGGGAGAGCCAGCCGGGACGGGACGGGTCGGTGCGGTCCAGCTCGTCCCTGGCGGCGCCGTCGTCGGCGCGGGCGGCCGGGCTGTCCAGGGCGACCACGCCGAACTCGGCGACCCGGTGCATCTGCGCGGTGCGCACCAGCACCTCGACCACCTCGGCCGGGCCGGTGGCGACGGCGGTGTGCAGCGACTGGTAGAGGTTGAACTTGGGGGCGGCGACGAAGTCCTTGAACTCGCCGGGCAGCGGCGACCAGCAGGTGTGCAGCTCGCCGAGGACCGCGTAGCAGTCGGCGTTCTCCTCGACCACCACCAGCACCCGGCCGAAGTCGGCCGGACCGAGCTCGTTGCGGCGCAGCCGGGTGCGGTGCAGCGACACGCAGTGCCGGGGGCGGACAGTGACCTCGGCCTGGATCCTGGCCTCGCGCAGCTGCCGGCGCAGCGCGACGGCGAAGTCCGCGAGCAGGTCCTCGCCGTCCTCCTGGGCGGCCTCCCTGGTGCCGAGCAGGGCGCGGGTCGCCGCGTACTCCTCCGGGCGGAGGGTGGCGAAGACGATGTCCTCCAGCTCGGTCTTGACGACCTGGATCCCCAGCCGCTCGGCCAGCGGGATCAGCACGTCCCTGGTGACCTTGGCGATCCGGATCTGGCTGGCCGGCTTCATGTGCCGGATGGTGCGCATGTTGTGCAGCCGGTCGGCGAGCTTGATCACCATGACTCGGACGTCCTCGCCGGTGGCGAGCAGCATCTTGCGGAAGGTCTCCGCCTCGGCGGCGGCGCCGAAGTCGACCTTCTCCAGTTTGGTGACCCCGTCGACCAGATAGGCGACCTCCTGGCCGAAGCCCTCGCGGACCTGATCCAGCGTCACCGCGGTGTCCTCGACCGTGTCGTGGAGCAGCGAGGCGACCAGGGTCGTGGTCTCCGCGCCGAGCTGCGCCAGGATCATGGTGACCGCGAGCGGATGGGTGATGTACGGCTCGCCGCTCTTGCGCATCTGGCCCCGGTGCGAGGCCTCGGCGACCTGGTAGGCCCGGTCGAGCAGGGCGAGGTCGGCCCGGGGGTGGTGGGTGCGGTGCGCGCCGAGCACCGGCTCCAGGGCGTCGGCGAACTGCGGCCGGCCGCCGGCCAGCAGCGCGGCGAAGCCGGCCCGGCCCAGCCCGGAGCGGCCCCGGGCGCGCCGGGAGCCGCCGGCCGAGACCGGTACGGCGCCCGGTGGCGGCGCGGGTTTGCGACCCACCAGGGGGACGGCGGGGAGATCACTGGCATTGACGTTCATGCGCACCTCCGGCAGCGATCACCGGAGTGGTACAGCACCCCGATGGTCCATGCTAGCGATTGCAACACGCTGGGCGATGCGTTGTGTTCCCAACGTCACCTTGATCACCCGTTCGGGGGATTTGAAGTGGGTCGGGAATGGCAAGGCTTACTAGTTTGGGCCGGTGTCATCCGGCCGGTGCGACCAGCCGGTGCTAACCGGCCAGCCACAGCGGGTCGATCTCGCCCTCGGCGAGGATCACCGCCGGGCCGGTCATCTCGACCGTGCCGTCCACCAGCTCGGTGATCAGCAGCCGGCCGCCCGGCAGGTCCACGGTGTAGGTCTCCGGCCGCCCGGTCAGCGCCGGATCCACCCCGTCCCTGCGGGCGGCGGCGATCATCACCGCGCAGGCGCCGGTGCCGCAGGAGCGGGTCTCGCCGGAGCCGCGCTCGTGCACCCGCATCGCCACGTGCCGCGGCCCCCGGTCCACCACGAACTCCACGTTCACCCCGGTCGGGTACGCGGCGGCCGGCGCCACGGCGGGCGCGTCCAGCAGGCTCCCCGCGTGCGCCAGGTCGTCCACGAAGGCGACGGCGTGCGGGTTGCCCATGCTGACGTGGACGGCCGGCCACTGCCGCTCGTCCACGGTGACCCGGATCCCGTCGGGGCCCGGCAGTTCGGCCCGGCCCATCTGCACGGTGACCTGGCCGGGGCCGTCCGGGCCCTCGGCCCCGATGCGCACCCGGCGCACCCCGGCCCGGGTGGCGACGGCCAGCTCGCCGCTGCTCGCCAGGCCGGCCAGCACCAGGTAGCGGGCGAAGACCCGGACCCCGTTGCCGCACATCTCGGCGATGCTGCCGTCGGAGTTGCGGTAGTCCATGAACCACTCGGCCTCGGCCGCCATCGGCGCGGCCTCCGGGTGCACGGCGGAGCGCACCACCCGCAGCATCCCGTCGCCGCCGATCCCGGCCCGCCGGTCGCACAGCCGTGCCACCTGGGCGGACGAGAGGTCGAGCTCGCCCTCCGGATCGGGGACGATCACGAAGTCGTTCTCGGTGCCGTGGCCCTTCAGGAAACGCAGGCCCTTCAAGATCTCGCTCACCGCTCCATGGTAAGGGGCGGGCGGATCCGGCGGCCGGGCGGGATCAGCCGCTGATGTGCGAGACCCGCCACACGCCGAGGGCCAGCACCAGCGCGGTGAAGGCGGTGTAGCCGAGCAGCGCGCGCCAGCCGGTCCGGCGGCCCGATCCCTGCCGCGGCAGCCCCGGCCAGTTGTAGCCGGCCCGGCGGGCGGCAACCGCGCCCCAGCCCGCCGAGGCGGCGGTGAGCAGCAGGCCGAGCATTCCCACCAGCGATCCGGCGTCCCCCGACTCGAAGGCCAGCGGGAAGGCGAACATCAGCGAGCCGAGGATGGCGAGCGCGGCGATGGGAAGGATCTGCCAGTACCTGAGCCGGCCCTCGGGACGCAGTTCGCGTTCCTGGAAGTTGCCCTCGCCGATGCTGTCGGCGGGCGGGAGCGGGGTCAGCTCGGCGAAGGAGGGGAGTCCCACGGGACCGAACGGGTCCTCGGGCAGCCGATGGGTCTCGGGGCCGGTATCCATCGACACACGGCCTCCCTGGTCCCGGTTCCGGCCCGAATCGGCTCGGAACTCAACTGGCTCTCTCGATGCTTGATGATGGCACGTACATCTCACCCGACCACGCTCCTCAGGGCCGGATCGGTGATCCGTGGCCATGACGTGATCAGCCCGTAACCCCCGCCCCACCGGGCGCCGGTGGTGTGCGGAGGATCTGTGGGCGAACCGGTCGGGTTCCTGCGGCGGAACCGCTCAGCTTCCCGCCGCGATCAGTTCCAGCGAGCGCCGCAGCAGCTCGTCCTGGTCGCCGGGGCGGCCCTCGTGCGGCAGCCAGTGCACCCGCGGGTCGCGGCGGAACCAGGACTCCTGGCGGCGGGCGAAGCGCTTGGTCGCGCGCACCGTCTCGTCCCGCGCCTCCTGCTCCGCGGACTCCCCCGCCAGCTGGGACAGCGCCTGCTGGTAGCCGAGCGCCCTGGACGCGGTCCGGCCCTCGCGCAGACCGACCGCGGCCAGTTGCTCCACCTCCTCGACCAGACCGGCCTCCCACATCAGGTCCACCCGCAGCGCGATCCTGCGGTCCAGCTCGGGCCGGGGCACCTGGACCCCGATCTGCACCGCGTCGTAGACCGCCTGGTGGCCGGGCAGATTGGCGGTGAAGGGCTTGCCGGTGATCTCCACCACCTCCAGCGCCCGGACGATCCGGCGCCCGTTGCTGGGCAGGATGGCCAGGCCGGCCGGCGGGTCGAGCGCGGCCAGCCGCTCGTGCAGCGCCGCGGAGCCGAGCTGCTCCAGTTCCTGTTCGAGCCGGGCCCGGACGGCCGGGTCGGTGCCGGGGAACTCCAGCTCGTCGATCACCGCGCGGACGTAGAGGCCCGAGCCGCCCACCAGGACCGGTGTGCGCCCCTGGGCGAGCAGCGCGTCCACGGTCTCCCGCGCCATCCGCTGGTACTCGGCGACGCTCGCGGCGACGGTGACGTCCCAGACGTCGAGCAGGTGGTGCGGGATGCCCCCGCGCTCCTCGACGGTGAGTTTGGCGGTGCCGATGTCCATGCCCCGGTAGAGCTGCATGGAGTCGGTGTTGACCACCTCACCGCCCAGTTCGCGGGCCAGGGCCACGCCGAGGTCGGACTTGCCCGAGGCGGTGGCGCCGACGACGGCGATGACCCGCGGGGGGTGGCGCGAGGGGTGGAGTCGCTGTTCACGGGGCAAGTCTCGCAAACCCCGGCGGTGCGAAGCGCGCGGAGCGGTGGCCACTCGTACGCTATGGGTAATGTTGGGCTGTTTGTCTAAATCTGCCCAGGTGTGATTCAAGGAGTGGTGATGGGTCTCTCGGACAGTCTCAAGGGTGCGCTGGACCAGGCCAAGGAGAAGGCCACCGAGCTTGCCGGCAAGCACAATTCGACCATCGACTCCGGCCTGGACAAGGTCGGCGACCTGGCGGACAAGGCCACCAAGGGCAAGTACAGCGACAAGATCCACTCAGGGCGGGACAAGGCCAAGGAGTCGCTGGACCACCTCGCCGAGAAGTCGGCCGAGCCGACTGCTCCGACCGACCCGGCCGAGCCGACCGACCCGCCGGTGAGCTAGGTCCAGCTGGCGACGAAGTAGCCGACGCCGTACGGGGCGTCCTGGTAGAGCAGTTCGGCGTCCAGCGCGCCGTTCGACGCGCCGGAGAGCACCTGCCAGGGGGCCCGCCCCGAGGCCATCAGTTCGAATGCCAGCTCGTCGTCCATGGCCGCCAGCTCGCCGCCCGCGTCCGCTCCGGCCAGGCCGCGGGCGGCGGCGGCGTCGAAACCCTCGGCGCGCTCGTCCAGGTATCCCGGGGCCTTCACGGTGCGCCGGGCGCTGCCCTCCCCGAGCACCAGCAGGCCGACCCGGGTCGCCGACTCGGCCAGCCGGACCCCGTTGGCGGCGCAGAGCTCGGGCTCCAGGTAGTCGGGGACGGCCAGCCCCTTCGCGGCGCCGTCCCAGCCGGCCCGGGCGAGCAGCCAGGCGCCGACGCTGAGCGAGGCGGGCAGCGGCTCGGTCGAACCGCTGCGGCCGAGGGTCACCGCCAGATCCACTCCGAACGAGCGAAAGCTCCCGGTGCCGCCGTCCTCGAAACTGCCGTGCTCGGCGTCGGGTCCGACCACCCACAGCAGGTCCGGATCCGCCGCGAGGACCGCGCGGACCGCGTTGTCGCAGGCGGCGCGGAGGCCGTCCAGCTCGGGTGCGGCGCCCGAGGCGAGCTCGGGGACCAGCAGTGGCGGGCAGGGGCAGACGGCAGCGGCGACCAGCATGCGACCGACCCTACCGGCAGCTCGGAGCGTCGACGGCGGCCAGTGGCGCGGGCACGCCGAGCGACGGCAGGCCCAGCATCACCCCGGCCGACTTGGCGGGCTCCGCCTGGCGCTTCTCCCAGGCGTCCCCTGCCCGGGTCCGGCGCACCGCGAGCGGCGCGCCCTCGGCCAGCAGGTGGTGCGGGGCCGCGTAGCTGATCTCCACCGTCACGACGTCGCCGGGGCGGACGCCCTCGTCGGGGCGGGTGAAGTGCACCAGGCGGCTGTCCGGGGCGCGGCCCGAGAGCCGGTCGGTGTGCTGGTCCTTGCGTCCCTCGCCCTCCGCGACCAGGACCTCCAGGGTCCGTCCGACCTGCTTCTTGTTCTCCGCCCAGGAGATCTCCTCCTGGAGCGCGACCAGGCGCAGATAGCGCTCCTGGACGACCTCCTTGGGGATCTGCCCCTCCATCTCGGCGGCGGGGGTGCCGGGCCGCTTGGAGTACTGGAAGGTGTAGGCGTTGGCGAACCGGGCCTCGCGGACCACGTGCAGGGTCTGCTGGAAGTCCTCCTCGGTCTCACCGGGGAAGCCGACGATGATGTCGGTGGTGATGGCCGCGTCCGGCATCGCCGCGCGGACCTTCTCGATGATGCCGAGGTAGCGGTCCTGCCGGTAGGAGCGCTTCATCGCCCGCAGCACGGCGTCCGAGCCGGACTGCAGCGGCATGTGCAGCTGCGGCATCACGTTCGGGGTCTCCGCCATCGCGGCGATGACGTCGTCGGTGAAGTCCTTGGGGTGCGGGGAGGTGAAGCGGACCCGCTCCAGTCCTTCGACCTCGCCGCAGGCGCGCAGCAGCTTGCCGAAGGCGGCGCGGTCGCCGATGTCCTGGCCGTAGGCGTTGACGTTCTGGCCGAGCAGGGTGACCTCGACCACGCCCTCCGCCACCAGGGCCTGCACCTCGGCGAGGATGTCGCCGGTGCGGCGGTCCTTCTCCTTGCCGCGCAGCGCCGGGACGATGCAGAAGGTGCAGGTGTTGTTGCAGCCGACCGAGATCGACACCCAGGCCGCGTAGGCGGACTCGCGGCGGGTGGGGAGGGTGGAGGGGAAGACTTCCAGCGACTCCAGGATCTCGACCTGGGCCTCCTCCTGCACCCGGGCCCGCTCCAGCAGCGCGGGCAGGTGGCCGATGTTGTGGGTGCCGAAGACCACGTCGACCCAGGGGGCCCGCTTGACGATGGTCTCGCGGTCCTTCTGGGCCAGGCAGCCGCCGACGGCGATCTGCATGCCGGGCTTGACCGCCTTGACCGAGGCGAGCTGGCCGAGGTTGCCGTAGAGGTGGTTGTCGGCCTTCTCCCGCACCGCGCAGGTGTTGAACACCACCACGTCGGCGTCGGTGCCCGAGCCGGCCCTGGCGTAGCCGGCCTGCTCCATCAGCCCGGACAGGCGCTCGGAGTCGTGCACGTTCATCTGACATCCGTGCGTGCGGATCTCATAGGTCTTTGCCACGGTCTTGGAAACTTCTGCGGTACCCACGCCCCCAAGAGTAAGGGTTGTGCTGGCAGGATCACCCGCATGGCGGACACCACGCAGTTGCACGCGCTCCCGGGCGCCGGCCCGGGCCGGGGCATGGCCCAGGGCCTGCGGCGGAGCCTGCGGTCGCGGGCGGTACGGCTGGCGGCGGTGCTGGTGGTGCTGGCCGCGGCCGGTTTCGGCTGGTGGCTGGCCGCCCCGGGCGGGGCGGGCTACCCGCGCGGCAGCTACGGGCTCGCCACCGGGTCGACCGGCGGTGTCTACCAGCGCTACGGGGCTCTGCTGCGGCCGACCGTGGACCGGGACCTGCCGGGCGTGACCCTGCGCCTCGACGCCTCGGCCGGGGGCCCGGACAACCTCAGCCGGATCAGCGACGGCCGGGACACCTTCGGCATCGCCACCGCGGACGCGGTGGCCCACTTCACCGGCCCGGGGGCGGTGCACCTGCGGTCGCTGGGGCGGCTCTACGACGACTACGTGCAGCTGGTGGTGCCCACCGGGTCGCCGATCAAGAGCGTCGCCGACCTGCGCGGCAAGCGGGTGGGCACCGGGCAGCCCGGGTCCGGGGTGGCGCTGATCGCGGACCGGGTGCTGCGGGTGTCCAAGCTCAGCGCCGCGAAGGGGGATCTCACCGCCCTGCCGCTGGGCATCGACGTGGCCCCGCAGCAGCTCGCGGAGGGAAAGATCGACGCGTTCTTCTGGTCCGGCGGGCTGCCGAGCGCGGCCGTGACCACGCTCACCGCCCGGGCCAAGGTCCGGCTGGTGCCGCTCGGCGGGCTGGCCACCCAGCTGGACGCGCTCGCCTCCGAGGAGGACCAGGGGGCGCAGCACAGCCAGATCTACCGGACCTCCACGGTGCCCGCGAGCGCCTACCCGCTGACCGACCCCGACACCGCCGTCTCCACCCTCGCGGTGGCGAACCTCATGGTGACCAGGGACGACGTGCCGACCGGACTGGTCGAACGGGTCACCGCCGCGATCATCGACAGCCGGGACGCGATCGGCCAGAAGGTGCACTCGGCGCAGATGGTGGACATCCGGTCGGCGATCTACACCGACCCGCTGCCGCTGGCGGAGGGCGCCCGGCGGTACTACCGCTCGGTCAAGCCCTGAACCTGCGCTGGGTCTGTCCCAGAAGCTGAACCTGCTTCAGAACTCGCCGCGCACCAGTTCGCGCAGCGGCCCGGTGACGGCGGCGTCCAGCAGCCGGGTCGCCTCCAGGCGCATGGCGCGGGCCAGCTCGGCGTCCACCGCGGCCTGGGCCAGCGGGCGGAGCCGGCGCACCGTGCCGACCGCCTCGACCGCCTCGTCGTCGGTCAGCTGGTGTCCCGCATAGCGGACGAAGATATGGACGGCGCTGAACTCCACGAAGCGGCGGGCCAGCCGGCCGATGTCGAGCCGCAGCTGCTCCAGGTGCGCGGTGATCGCGGCCAGTGGGACGCCCAGGGCATGCAGTTCCACGGCGACATCGAGCAGGCCCGGGCTGGGCACCAGGAACTCGTGCGCGTCCACGTCGGCGCCCTCGGGGACCGGGACCAGGACGCCGAGGCGTACCGCGTCGGCGATGGCCTGCAGGTCCTCGACCCCCTGGAAGTAGGTGATCAGCGCCGCCCGCCCGAGCCGCACCGGCTCCTCGTCGGTCCAGGGCGCGGTGACCTCGGCGACCAGGCCGAGCACGCCGCCGAGCCCGGTGCCGCTCTCCCAGGCGTCCAGCAGTTCCTTGATCCCGGCCAGGGTGTGGCCGCGGTCGAGCAGTTGCGCTATCAGCCGCAGCCGCTCCAGATGGGCCTGCTCGTAGACGTTGGCACGCCCCCGGCGGGCCGCGGGCGGCAGCAGGCCGCGGTCCTGGTAGGCGCGGACGTTGCGGACGGTGGTGCCTGCCGCGCGGGCCAGGTCGTCGATCCGCAACTCGGCCCGGTCGCCCGCGGCCTGCGAAGGCACTGGAAGCTTCACGGCAGCAAATGTGTCAGTGGCTCCTGGCACGGTCAATGCCCGACCATGGCCGGCTCGCCGAAAAAGACCGAATGCTGAGACAAATCTTCTCAAGGAGAGAGACTCGTCCTAGAGTCCTCAGTACCGGCACGGCCACTGACGGAATGACAGGAGAAGCAAAATGTCCCCCTATACCCATGGTTTCCACGCCGCCGTACTGCGCTCGCACAGCTGGCGCACCGCGGCGAACTCCGCCGCCTACCTGCTGCCGGAGCTGAAGCCGGGTCAGGACCTGCTGGACGTCGGCTGTGGTCCCGGCACCATCACCGCGGACCTGGCGAAGGCGGTGGCCCCGGGCCGGGTGACCGCGGTGGACAACTCGGCCGAGGTGCTGGCCCAGGCCGAACGCGCGGTGGCGGAGGCCGGGGTGACCGGGGTGGCCTTCGAGGTCGCCGACGTCCACGCGCTGCCGTTCCCGGACGACTCCTTCGACGTGGTGCACGCGCACCAGGTGCTGCAGCATGTCGCCGACCCGGTCCAGGCGCTGCGGGAGATGCGCCGGGTCTGCCGCCCCGGCGGGGTGGTCGCCGCCCGCGACTCCGACTACGCGGCCTTCACCTGGTTCCCCGAGGTCCCGGCGCTGGACGAGTGGAACGCGCTGTACCACCGGGTCGCCCGCGGCAACGGCGGCGAGCCGGAGGCCGGGCGGATGCTGCGCTCCTGGGCCAGGGCGGCCGGCTTCACCGAGATCGCCTCGGGTTCCGCGACCTGGTGCTACGCCTCCGACGAGGAACGGGCCTGGTGGGGCGGGATGTGGGCGGAGCGGATCACCGACTCCGCGATCGCCGCCCAGGCCGTCGCGGGCGGCTTCGCCACCGAGGACGACCTGCGCCGGATCGCCGCGGGCTGGCGGAGCTGGGCGGCGGACCAGGACGGTTGGTTCAGCCTGCTGCACGGCGAGGTGCTGTGCCGGGCCTGACCCCCGCCCAGCGTTGTCCGGTGCTGGTCAGTGCTTGCCGACCGCCGGGACGGTGAGGGTCACGGTCAGCCCCCAGGGCTCGCCGGGGGCGAACTCCAGCGACCCGCCGGAGGCGGTGAGCAGGGTGCGGGCGATGGAGAGGCCGAGGCCGGAGCCGTCCACGTTCTGGTGCCGGGGGCTGCGCCAGAAGCGGTCGCCGACCCGGTCCATCTCCTCACCCGTCAGCCCGGGCCCTGCGTCGGAGACGGCGACCGCGGCCCGGCCCCGGTCCCGGTCGGCGCTCACCGCGACCCGCACCAGCTCGCCGGGCGGGGTGAACTTCAACGCGTTGTCGATCACCGCGTCCAGCGCGCTGCCGAAGCCGACCGGGTCGGCCAGGCCGAGGACCGGTCCCGCGGAGGCCTCGCAGGCCAGGCCCACCCCGCGCTCCCGGGCCAGCGCGGACCAGCCCTCGACCCGCTCGGCGGCCAGCGCCGCCAGGTCCGTCGGCCGGGCGCCCTGCCCGGCGTGCTCGGCCACGGCCAGGCCCAGCAGGTCGTCCAGCACCGTGGCCAGCCGGCGGCCCTCGACCCGGACCCCGGCCATCTCGCCCTCATGTCCTCGGGCAGTTCCATCCCCATCGCCTCGACCCGCAGCATCAGTGCGGCCAGCGGGTTGCGCAGCTGGTGCGAGGCGTCGGCGACAAAGGCCCGCTGCTGGTCGAGCACCTGCTCGACATGGTCCGCCATCTCATTGAACGCCCGTGCCAGCCGCCGCAGTTCGGGCGGTCCACCGGCCGGGGCGACCCGGGAGGCGAGCCGTCCGGTGGCGATGTCGTGGGTCACCTTGTCCAGGTCCTGCACCGGTCGCAGCACCCAGCCGGTGAGCAGCACCGCCGCCGCCACGGCCACCAGCACCGCGGCCGCCTCACCGCCCGCGAGCAGCAGCCAGCGGTGCAGGATCCGGGAGCCCAGGGCGCCGGTCGGCGACTCGGTGACGACGACCGCGACCACGTCGCCGTCCCAGACCACCGGGGAGGCGACGACCAGCCGGCGGTCGTCCTGCCAGGGCCAGGCCTGCGGCGGGTCGTGGCTGCGGCGCCCGTCCAGCGCCTCCAGGAACGGCTGGGCCGAGGCGTCCTTGGCGCCGTCGGTCCAGGATCCCGGGTCGGCGGTGATCGCGCTGCCGTCCAGCCGGAACACCCCGGCCCTGATGTCGTAGACGTCGTAGTAGCGCTTGACCTCGGTGTCCAGGGTGAGCTGCTGTTCGGCGGCCATCGGGCCGTTCGGCTGGCCGACCGGGTTCTGGGCCAGCGCGGCGAAGCGCGCGGTGTCGTCGATCCGGTCCACCACCACCCGCTGCTGCTCGGCCGCGGCCTCGCTGATCGCGAGCGGCAGACCGAGCGCGACCAGCACACAGGCCATCAGGGCGAGCAGGATGCCGAGCAGGCGGGTGCGCATCAACCGCCCGCCGGGTCCGCGTCCTGGTCGTCCCTCGGGACGACCAGGCGGTAGCCGATCCCGCGGACCGTCTCGATCAGCGCGGGCACCGCGAGCTTGTGCCGCAGCGAGGCGATGTGCACCTCGAGGGTGCGCGCGGTGCCCTCCCAACTGCTGCGCCAGACCTCGCTGATGATCTGCTCGCGGCGGATCACCACGCCCGGGCTCTGCGCGAGCAGCGCCAGCAGGTCGTACTCCTTGCGGGTCAGCGGCACGTCCCGGTCGTGCACCAGGGCGCGGCGGGCGTCGGCGTCCAGACGCAGGCCGCAGGAGCGGACCAGCAGGTCGGCGGAGGCCTCGGCGGGCCGCGGCCGGTCCCCGGCGGCGCTCGGCGACGGGGCCGCCCCGCGCCGGGCCACCGCGTGGATCCGGGCCAGCAGCTCGCCCATGTCGTAGGGCTTGACCACGTAGTCGTCCGCGCCGAGGTTCAGGCCGTGGATCCTGGAGTTGATGTCCGAGCGGGCGGTGACCATGATCACAGGTATTCCGCCGCGGCGGCGGATCTGCCCGCAGACCTCGAAACCGTCCCGGTCCGGGAGGCCCAGGTCGAGCAGCACCACCCGGTACGGGCCGCGGCCGTCCGGGACCAGGGCGTCCAGGGCCTCGTTCCCGGTCCGGGCGTGGCGCACCTCGAAGCCGTGCTTGCTCAGCACGGCCACCAGCGCGGCGGCCACATGGTCGTCGTCCTCGACGAGGAGCAGGCGCACGGTGGTCTCTCCTGTGTCGGTTCGGGGCCCATGGTGGGTCGGGGCTGGGGCTGGGGTCGGCCCGGGGGCATACCCGGTGGGTGCACCTCATCCCGGTTCCGCCCCCGCGGTCAAGGGCTGTCCCGCGGAGTGGACCGACCGTTATCGAGATGCGACGAGCCGAGTAGTCCGGTTTCGTGAAACGGCTTCCTCAAATCCCCCTCAGATCCCCGATCAGCCCCTCCCATCAGGCATATCGTCGGGGCAGGCCTCCGATCGCCCGGAGGCGGACCGCAGACCTCGCAAGGGAGCCCGACCGTGCCGGACGGCGTGCAGCGGGCCGACACCGCCGGGAGCCTGGTCGTACTGCGCGGGGTCAGCCGGCGCAGCGGTCTGGTGCAGGTGCTGAACGGGATCGATCTGGAGCTGGCCGCCGGCCAGGTCACCGCCCTGCTGGGACCGGCCGGCGCCGGGAAGTCGATGCTGTGCCGGGCCGTCGGCGGCAGCGAGCGGATCGACTCCGGCAGCGTCACCATCGCCGGTGAACCGCTGCGGCGCGGCCGGCTGTCCAGCGCCAGGATCCGCGGGGACGGCCGCGGCGGCGTCGGGCCGGTGGCCGACCCGGGCAGTCTGCTGGCCCACCGCACCGTGCTGCAGAACGTCTCGCAGGGCCGGCGGGTGGGCGACTCCTGGCGGCGGCTGCGGCTCGGCGCCGCCGACGGGCAGCGGCGGGCCCTGGCGCTGCTGGAGCGGGTCGGCGTGGCCGAGTACGCCGCCCACTACCCCTGGGAGCTGTCCGGCGAGCGGCGGCAGCGGGTGGCGATCGCCCGCGCGCTGGCGGGCGCGCCCCGGCTGATCCTGGTGGACCAGCCCCCGCCGGCCCCGGCGGACCAGCCCGCCGACGAGCCGCCGCTGCAGCCCCCGCTGCCGGTACTGCTGCGCGAGCTGGCCGCCGACGGCCTCGCCGTACTGGTCGCCACCGGGGATCCGGCGTTCGCCCGCCGTGCCGCCGACCGGGTGGTGTTCATGGAGGGCGGACGGATCATCGAGCAGGGGCCGCCGGAGGAGTTCTTCACCACTCCCCGCACGGTCCGGGCCCGCGACTTCCTCTCCTCCGCAGGCAAACCCTGACCCCTCGACCCGTGCCGGAAACTCCTGTGGGGCGCGGGGCAGGGCGCACGGGACCGCAGCAGTGCGCCGCCTGGGTGCGCCACGAACCGGCGTACACCTGACGCTGCTTGACGACGCACCAGGCAATCTGTTGCAGTGGCCTCTATGACTGGCCGAGCCCGACCCGGGCGCCCGACAGCGCCCGGCGCGCAGGCGCGGACCGGGCCGCGGGCCGGCACGAGCAGGGGGCGGCCGTGGACCCGGTGATCATCGTCGGCGCCGGTCCGGTCGGGCTGGCCCTGGCCCTGGCGCTGGCGCGGCACCAGGTCCCCTCCGTGGTGCTGGACGACGGGGCCGGGGTGTCGCCCGAGGGCGCGCGCTCCACCGTGCTGCGCGCCGACACCACCGAGTTCCTCACCCGGCTCGGCTACGGCCGGATCGCCGCCGACGGCCGGGCGCTGACCTCCTGGCGTACCCTGCGCCGCAGCCGCGAGCTGCTGCACCTCCCGCTGCCCGAGGAGGAGCTGCTGCACCTGGCCCAGCACCGGCTGCAGCGCGGACTGCGCGACGCCGTCTCGGCCGCGCCGCTGGTCCAGCTGGTGCACGACTCGGTCGTCACCGAGGTCGAGCAGGACGCCGACGGGATCAGCGTCCACACCGCCAAGACCTGGTGGCGCGGCAGCCATCTGGTCGGCTGCGACGGACCGCGCTCCGTGGTGCGCAAGCAGTTGCAGCTGCGCTTCCCCGGACGCGCCTCCGCCGACCACTACGCCGTCGCCACGGTCAGGGTCGATCTGCCCTTCCCCGGCGAGGCCCGGCTGCACCGCGACGCCCCGCTGCTGCTCGTCGGCTCCGCGAACGGGCGCCCCGGCAGCCGCGAGGTCACCGCGCGTCCGCTGCCCGACGGGGTCTGGCGGTTCGACTGGCGGCTGCCGGTGGGCCGCCCCGCGCTCACCCCGGACATCCTGGTCGAGCAGCTGCGGTCGACCCTGGCCGGCTGGCACGAGGGCGCGGTGCCCCCGTACGAGCTGATCACCAGCGCCGACTACGTGGTCCAACAGCGGCTCGCCAGCCGCTTCCAGGTGGGCCGGGTGTTCCTGGCCGGCGACGCCGCGCACCTGCTCGGCTCGCTCGGCATGCAGAACCTGGACGAAGGCCTGCGGGACGCCGACAACCTGGCCTGGAAGCTCGCCCTGGTCTGGCACCACTGCGCCACCGAGCGACTGCTGGCGACCTACCAGCAGGAGCGCCGCAGCGCGGTGATCGCCCGACTGCGGGCCGTCGACCAGGCCATGCCGCTGCTCCAGCCCAGCACCCCGCTGCTGGAGGCCCGCCGCAGCGTGCTCTCCGGCTCGCTGCGACGCAACGCCACCCTGCTGTCCGACGGCACGCTCGGCCGGGGACAGCTCGGCGCGGCCCCCGCCTACCCGGGCCACCCCGCGCAGTCCCGTCCCTCGCTCAGCCCGGCGCTGTCGCCGACCAGCCCCGGGGTGCTCGTCCCCGACGTGCCGGTGGTCACCACCGACGGCACCCCGGACCGGCTGCGGGCCCGGCTCGGACGGGGCTTCCTGGTGGTCCTGGTCGCCCCCGGCACCACCGTGTGGGCGGTCGAGCACTGGCTCGGCGCCGGACTGATGCCGCAGCTCACCGAGGCCACCCGGGCCCTGCCGCTGCCCGCCGAGCTGCTGGTCACCGAGGCCTACCCGACCGCGGTCCCGCACACCGTGCTGCTGATCCGCCCGGACGGCCATCTGGTCGCCGCCGTCCAGGGCTGCCGTCCGGACGACCTGTGGACCCTGGCCGACCGGGCCAGGGGCGGCTCCGCCGAGCTGCCGACCCCGCGCGGCCGCCGCGAACCCGCCCCCGGGGAGCGCATTCCCGCCCATGGGGCAAGGGCCTAGAAGTGTCTGGAGTGCAGCTCGCGAACGGGTTCAGTGCCGATGGCGCAATCTTGACGATCAATGGGCCCCGTGCTTCACTGGCGACCATGCGGCAGCAGTACAGGAGGCTTCGGCCCCTCGGAGTTTCGGCTGAGAGCCCGGGTGTCGCCCCCCGGGACGTCGGAGCGCTGCCCGCCCCCTCGATGACCGGTGTCCACCTGGTCCGCCGAGCCCACCTCGACCTCGTCAGGTACCTGGGCTCGCTCTGTACACGCGGCTAGCAGCGGCCGCGAACCAGCTGTAGCACCATCCCGTCGTACGGCCTCGAGCCGCCTCCGGCGCACGACCGCGTTCCGCGGAGCCGTCCCGCCCCCTCCTGCTTTCGCGTACCCGTACCCGCGCAGTGTCGCGTGGGTCCTTTGCGCACCCGGTCGCCTCCACACCCCGAGGATGCTCCCTTGTCGATCACCAGCGCTCCCGCTCCCTCCAGAAACGAGTCCGCCACCCCCGCACCCACCCTCGCCGACATGCTGGCCTTCGCCAGGGCGACCGCCGCCGACCCCGAGGTGCTGGCCCAACTGCCGATCAACCCGGAGGAGCGCACCTGGGTCCGGATCGAAGGCCCGATGGGCAGCGAGGCCTGGCTGATCGGCTGGCCGCCCGGGTCGGAGACCGGCTGGCACGACCACGGCGGCTCCAGCGGCGCGTTCGTCACCGCCAGCGGCGAGCTCAGCGAACTGTCGCTCGGCCTGCCGATCCCGACCGCGGGCTGGCGCAGCCTGGAACTGATGGAGGGCGTCGACCGGCAGCGGGCCCTTCCGGCCGGGCGCGGCCGGTCCTTCGGACCGCACCATGTGCACCAGGTGGTCAACCCCTCGGAGGAGCAGGTCGCGGTGTCGGTGCACTGCTACTACCCGCCGCTGCCGATGCAGCGCCGCTACGCCCGCACCGGCGACACGCTGCGGCTGGCGCTGGTCGAGGGCCCCGAGGAGTGGTGACCATGGCCTCCACCGGGATCGACGACCTGCTCGAACGCGAACGCACCCACCTCGGCCGACTCACCGCACGGCAGGCGGCCGACGCCGTCACCGACGCGGGGGCGCTGCTGATCGACACCCGCTATGCCGCGCTGCGCGACCGGGACGGCACCGTACCCGGCGCCCTGATCGTGGAGCGCAACGAGCTGGAGTGGCGGCTGGACCCGCTGTGCGACTACCGGCTGCCCGAGGTCACCGGGCACGACCTGCAGGTCATCGTGTTCTGCAACGAGGGCTACGCCTCCAGTCTGGCCGCGCGGTCGCTGCAGGCGCTGGGGCTGCACCGGGCCACCGACCTGATCGGCGGCTTCCAGGCCTGGGCGGCGGCGGGGCTCCCGGTCCAGCGGCCGGTCGGCTGGACCGAACCCGCCGCGGACTGAGCAGTTGAGGTCGGGGAGCCGGGCGGCTGAGCGGCTGAGCGGCTGAGCGGCTGAGGGTAGGGTGGCGCCGCTCAGCGGGCGAACTCGGTGGCCCGGCTCTCCCGGATCACCGTGATCCGGATCTGCCCCGGGTAGGTCAGCTCCTCCTCGACCTGCTTGGCCACGTCCCTGGCGATGACCTGCGCCTGGAGGTCGTCCACGGCCTCCGGCAGCACCATCACCCGGACCTCCCGTCCGGCCTGCATCGCGAACACCTTGTGCACGCCCTCGTGCCGCCGGGCGATCGTCTCCAGCCGCTCCAGGCGGCGGGCGAACAGCTCCACCGACTCCCGGCGGGCACCGGGGCGGCCGCCGGAGCAGGCGTCCGCGGCCTGGGTCAGCACCGCCTCGACGGTCTGCGGATCGACCTCGCCGTGGTGCGCCTCTATCGCGTGGACCACCTCCTCCGCCTCCCCGTAGCGGCGGGCCAGCTCGGCGCCGATCAGCGCGTGGCTGCCCTCCACCTCATGGGTCAGCGCCTTGCCCACGTCGTGCAGCAGGGTGCAGCGCTTCACCAGCACCGGGTCGACCCGCAGCTCGGCGGCCATCATCCCGGCGATGTGCGCCGACTCCACCAGGTGCCCCAGCACGTTCTGCCCGTAGGAGGTGCGGTAGCGCAGCCGGCCGAGCAGCCGCAGCAGTTCCGGGTGCATCTCGCCGACGCCGACCTCGGCCAGCGCGTCCTCGGCGGCGCGGGCGCAGAGCCGCTCCACCTCGACCTGGCTGCGCTCGTACTCCTCCTCTATCCGCATCGGATGGATCCGGCCGTCCGCGACCAGGGCCTCCAGGGTGAGCCGGCCCATCTCCCGGCGGACCGGGTCGAAGCAGGACAGCAGCACCGAGGCGGGGGTGTCGTCGATCACCAGGTTCACCCCGGTGACGGACTCGAAGGAGCGGATGTTGCGGCCCTCGCGGCCGATGATCCGGCCCTTCATCTCGTCCCCCGGCAGCCGCACCACGGCGACCACCGACTCGGCGGTCTGCTCGGCCGCGATCCGCTGGATCGCGGTGGCGACGATCTCCCTGGCCCGGGCCTCGCCCTCGCTGCGGGCCTTGCGCTCGATCTCGCGGACGGTCCTGACCGCCTCGCGCTTGGCCTGCTCCTCCGCGGTGCGGACGATCTCGGCGCGGGCCTGGGCGGCGCTCAGCCCGGCCGCACGCTCCAGGGCGAGCCGCTGCTCGGCCTCGGCGAGGACGCTCTGGGCCCTGATCTCCTCACGCTGCCGGGCCAGCACCGCCTGGGTCTCGGCCGCCTCGACCGCACAGATGTGCAGCCGCCGCTGCTCGTCGTCCAGCCGGCTCTCCCGTTCGGCGCTGCGGGACTCCCTGCGCTCCCACTCGACCCGCAGCCGAGCCGCTTCCTCCCGGCCGCGGCGGAGCTGGGCGCGGGCGGTCAGCGCCGCACCTGCCAGGACCAGACCGGCCACTGCGAAAAGCACGATCTCCATCGGTCCTCCCCTGCAGGCAGTAGGGCATGCCGAAGGGTCGTGTGACCCACAGGAAACAGATCGTCAGTTCAGTCGGTTTCAGCCCGTTCGGGTGCGCTTGTAGCGATCCCTCACTGCATGCGAGGCTAAGACCAGGTTACGAAATGGTCAAGATAGCGATCGATGCTGACCATTCGTCATCAGCCAATTCACATATCCTCCGTGACTTCTTCCCGCTAACTTCACTCAAATTCGCCCCAGGACGGCATGTCCTGTTCATCCTCCGCGCCCTCGTCATCCAGCGCCTGTCTGACCACCCGCAGGGCCAACCCCTCGGGATAGCCGCGCCGGGCGAGCATGCCGGCCAGCCGGCGGATCCGGACCTGCCGGTCCAGGCCCCGGGTCGACCGGAGCTTGCGCCGGACCAGCTCCCGCGCCGTCTCGGCCTCCTGCTCCGGATCCAGCCGCTCCACCGCCTCGGCGACCACCGCCTGGTCCACCCCCCGGCTGCGCAGCTCCATCGCCAGCGCGCGACGGGCCAGGCCGCGGCCGCGATGGCGGGACTCCACCCAGGCGTCGGCGAAGGCGGCGTCGTCGATCAGCCCGACCTCCTCGAAGCGGGAGAGCACCTCCTCGGCGACCTCGTCCGGGATCTCCCGCTTGCGCATGGCGTCGGCGAGCTGCTTCCGGGTCTTCGACGAACCGGTGAGCAGCCGCAGGCACAGCCCCTTGGCCTGGGCGACCGGATCCTTGGGCTCCTTGCCGCCCTCGCCCGGTTGCCCTGCGGGCGCGGCGCTCCAGGGCAGGGCCGCCGCAGGCCGCCGCTGCCCGGACCCGGGTTCGGCGTCGGCGGCGGTGTCCGCAGCGGTGTCGGCGGGGAGAAGATCGAACGACTCCCCGCCGGCACCGTTGACCGACCAGTCCAGCGGCCCCCAGGCTTCGCGTTCCGGCACGGTCAGGACTTGGCCGCAGCGGCCACCGGCTCAGCCGGCGCCGTGGCGGCGGCCGGCACCGTCACCGGGGCGGCGGGCTCCGGGACCACCGGGGTCGCCGCGGCGGCGGCGGCCTTCTCCGCCCTGGCCTTGCTGGCCCGGGTGGTCACCGACTTCACCACCGGAGTGATCTCCTTGACCGCGGGCGCGGCGCCCTCGGTCTTGCGCGGCCCGACGCCGAGCTTCTCCTTGATCTTCGTCTCGATCTCGTCCGCCAGCTCCGGGTTGTCCCGGAGGAAGTTGCGGGCGTTCTCCTTGCCCTGCCCCAGCTGGTCGCCCTCGTAGGTGTACCAGGCGCCGGCCTTGCGGACGAAGCCCTGCTCCACGCCCATGTCGATCAGGCCGCCCTCGCGGCTGATCCCCTGGCCGTAGATGATGTCGAACTCGGCCTGCTTGAACGGCGAGGCCACCTTGTTCTTGACGACCTTGACCCGGGTGCGGTTGCCGACCGCCTCGGTGCCGTCCTTGAGGGTCTCGATCCGCCGGATGTCCAGCCGCACCGAGGCGTAGAACTTCAGCGCCCGGCCACCGGTGGTGGTCTCCGGGGAGCCGAACATCACGCCGACCTTCTCGCGGAGCTGGTTGATGAAGATCAGGGTGGTGTTGGACTGGCTGAGCGCACCGGTGATCTTGCGCAGGGCCTGGCTCATCAGCCGGGCCTGCAGGCCGACGTGGGAGTCGCCCATCTCGCCCTCGATCTCGGCGCGGGGAACCAGCGCCGCCACCGAGTCGATCACGATCAGGTCGACCGCGCCGGAGCGGATCAGCATGTCGGTGATCTCCAGCGCCTGCTCGCCGGTGTCCGGCTGGGAGATCAGCAGGGCGTCGAGGTCCACGCCGAGCTTCTTGGCGTAGTCGGGGTCGAGCGCGTGCTCGGCGTCGATGAAGGCGACGATGCCGCCGGCCTTCTGCGCGTTGGCCACCGCGTGCAGGGTGAGCGTGGTCTTGCCGGAGGACTCGGGGCCGTAGACCTCGACCACCCGGCCGCGCGGCAGGCCGCCGACGCCGAGGGCGATGTCCAGGGCGACCGAGCCGGTGGGGATGACCTCGATCGGGGCGCGCGGCTCGTCGCCGAGGCGCATGACGGAGCCCTTGCCGAACTGCCGTTCAATCTGGGCGAGCGCGGTCTCGAGGGCCCGCTCGCGGTCATTCGCTGCCATGGATTCCGTCCTGGGGGTTGGTGCTGAGCGCTTCATCACCAAAGACGCTAGCGCGCGCCACTGACAATCGGTCGCGGTCCGGGCCACGCCTGTGGATAACTCGCTGCGGGCCCAGTATAGAGAACATTAGTTCGAATTATCCTCGGAGCCCTCATCCTGCTCCTGCTCCTCCCCGTGTCGCCGCCGCCGAACCGGGTCGCGGAGCCGGTCGGTCGGGGGTTCCACCAGCTCGTAGCGGCGGATGTAGGTGCTGAGGAAGCCCTGCAGGGTGGCCGTGACCGGGATCGCGATCAGCGCGCCGACCGCGCCCAGCAGGGCCGCGCCGGCGATCACCGAGCCGAAGGCCACCGCCGGGTGGATCTCCACCGTCCTGGCCGTGATCCGGGGTTGCAGCAGGTAGTTCTCCACCTGCTGGTAGGCGACCACGAAGATCAGGATCCAGACCGCGTCCACCGGGTCCACGGTCAGCCCGACCAGCATCGGCAGTGCCCCGGCCAGATAGGTGCCGATGGTCGGCACGAACTGGGAGACCACCCCGACCCAGATCGCCAGCGGGCCCGCGTAGGGGATGCCGAGCAGCCACAGCAGGACGAAGTGGGCGGCGGCGGAGGCGACCGCGAGCAGGGCCCGCGAGTAGAGGTAGCCGCCGGTCTTCTCGATGCCGAGCTCCCAGGCCCGCAGCACCTCGGCCTGCCGGGCCGGCGGCAGCATCGAGCACAGCACCCGCCGCATCCTGGGCCCGTCCGCCGTGAAGTAGAAGGTGAACAGGGCGATGGTGAACAGCTGGAAGACCCCGCCGAGCAGGGTGCTGGAGACGCCCCAGATGTTGTTGGCGGCCTTCTGCGCGTACTGCTCGATGCTGCCGGCGTTGTTCAGCAGCATCTGCTGCAGCTTGTCCAGCGAGACGTCCGCGTGGAAGGTGCTGTTGATCCAGCTGATCAGCGAGTCCAGCAGCTGCGGGAGCTGGGCCGCGACCTGGCCGACCTGGTCCACCAGCAGGGTCACTATGGCCGCGACGAAGCCAAGCGCCAGCACGGCGGCGACCAGGAAGACCAGGAAGGCGGCCAGGCCCCGGCGCATGCCGCGGGCCGCCATCCAGGTGACGGCCGGCTCCATCGCCAGGGAGAGCACAAAGGAGACCAGCAGGGTCGACAGAAAGCTGGTGAGCTGCAGAAAAGCCCAGCTGACCAGCTCGAACGCACCGACCAGCAGCAGCGCGGTGACGATCGCCCGGGGCAGCCAGCGCGGCATGCCTCCGATGCCTGGTCCGTTGCCTGGGTCGTTGCCTGGGTCGGGGATCCCGCTGCTGCCTGCCACGGCCCCAGTCTCTCCCAGGAACCCGACCGCACCGGCGTAGGACGCTCAGCGCGCCGATGTGGGGATGTCCACAGCGGTGCAGACGGCGCGCCAGACGTCCTTGGCCTCCCACCCGGCGTCCAGCGCCTGGTGCACGGTACGGCCGCCGAGCTCGGTCATCACGTGATCCCGCGCGAAGCTGTCCGCGTACGTCGCCCCGAAGTGGGCGTTCATCCTGTTCCAGAACTCCGTCAGACGCATGGCGTCCATTATCGCGCGCCCCGTGCGCCCCTCAGTCGACCAGCCGCACCAGCGCGGTGACCACCACCGCGACCAGCACCACCGCCAGGAACGGCGCCCGGCGCCACAGCGCGATCCCGGCGGCGGCCAGGCCGGCCGCCCTCGGGTCCAGGGTCAGTCCGTGGGTGCCGTGGCCGAAGGTCTGCAGCGCGGTCAGCGCGGCGAGCAGGGCGACCGGGGCCAGCGCGGCGAAGCGCCGTACCGCCGGGCGGTCGAGCAGCCCGGCCGGGACCGAGAGGCCGAGCAGTTTGCAGAGGTAGCAGCCGGCCGCGGTGAGCAGCACGGCGGTCCAGACGCTCATGCCCGGTCCTTTCCACGGGCGGCGCGCACCCCGCGCAGCAGGGCGACGGCCGGTACCGCCAGCACGGCGAGCAGCACCGGCACCCCGGCCGGCAGCAGCGGGACGGCGGCCAGCGCGAGCAGCGCGCCCAGCAGCGCGACCGAGCGCTCCTCGCCGCCCTCCCGCAGCCTGGGCCAGAGCAGGGCGAGGAAGACGGCAGGCCCCGCCGCGTCCAGCCCGTACCGGCCGGGGTCGCCGAGCGCCCCGGCGCCGACCGCCCCGGCCAGCGTGGTCAGGTTCCAGACCAGGTAGAGGCTGACCCCGGTGACGGTGAAGCCCAGCCGGGCGGAGCGCCGGTCCGGCTGGACCAGGGTGACCGCGGTGGTCTCGTCGATCACGACCTGGGCGGCCAGCGGTCGGAGCAGCCGCGGGATCTCCAGCCGGGGGCCGAGGCGCAGCCCGTACAGGCTGTTGCGGACGCCGAGGAAGAGCGCCCCGGCGACGGCGGCGAGCGGGGCGGCGCCCGCCGCCAGCGCGCCGACCAGGGCGAACTGCGAGGCCCCGGTGAAGACCAGCAGGCTCAGCGCGCAGGTCTGCCAGACCGTCAGGTGGGCGCCGGCCCCGGCCACGCCGAAGGCCAGCCCGGAGGCTCCGACGGCCAGGCCCACGCCGAGCGCGTCGCGGACCACGGCCGCGTCCGGGCGCGCCCGCGCCGTCCCCGGGTCAGCGGTCGGGCCGGCCGGGGAGGAGTCGGTCGGGGAGGAGTCGGCCGGGGACGGGTCGGGCGGGGACGGGTCGGGCGGGAAGGACTCCGTCGGGGAGGAGCCGGGCGGGCGGAGTGCTGTCATCCGTCCATGCTGGCCCGGGGCCTGCCGCCAGGTCTTGTACGTTCCTGCGCGCGCTGCGGTAGGCGCCGGGCGGCACCCCGACGATGCGCCGGAAGTGGCGGCCGAGGTGCGCCTGGTCGACGAAGCCGACGGCGGCGGCCACGTCGGCGGGCATGCTGCCGCGGTCGAGCAGCTGCCGGGCGGTGCTGACCCGGTACTGGGTGAGCCAGGCGTGCGGCGGCAGCCCGTAGGCCTCGCGGAAGGCCCGGAGCAGCGGGAACGGCCGGGCGCCGACGGCGGCGGCGAGCTGGTCCAGGGTGGGCGGGTCGGCGAGGTCGGCGGCCAGCAGGTCCCGGGCCCGGCGGGCGGCCTCGCGGCCGGCCGCCGGGGGCGGCGCGGCCGGGCTGCGGGCGGTGGTGTGCAGCCGGACGGTCCGCTCCAGGGTCAGCCGGAGCAGGATGCTGGCGGCCAGGGCCTGGTTCTGCCCGGCGGCGCGGTGCACCCGGCCGATCAGCCGGGACAGCTCGTGGTCCACGGTGACGGCGCTGCGGAAGCCGGGGGTCCCGGCCGGCGCGCCCAGCTCCGCGGCCACCTCGGCGACGCTGTCGGCGCTCGGGTACAGCACCTGGTAGCTCCAGCCGGCCGGGTGCCCGGCGTGGCCGGTGTGCAGGGTGTCCGGGTCGACCAGGGCGAGGCTGCCCGCGGCGGCCACCTCCACGGTGCCCCGGTGGTGGAACGCCTCCACCCCGTCGGTGATCGCGGCGATGACATAGGTCTCATGGGTGTGCCTGCCGAAGTTGTGCCGGACGTAGTGGGCGTCCAGCAGGTCGACCTCGGGCAGGGCCGGGTGGGTCCAGTGGTGTGCGCGTTCCTCGGACATGGCGACCTCCGCTGGGTCCATCCTCGCACCGGCCGCCGGCCACGCCGTTGCCCCGCCCCAGGGGGACGGGGCAGGGCAGCGCGGGAGGGGCAGGGCAGCGCGGGAGGCAGCGGCGGCACGGGAGGCAGCGGCGGCGCGGGAGGCAGCGGCGGCGGGCTCAGCCCGCGTGCGCGGTCTCCGCTCCGGCGAGCGCGCTCTCGTGCAGGTCGCTGCGGCGGATCAGGGCGAAGGCGATCAGCGCGGCGACCGCGGCCACCGCGCCGCAGCAGAGCAGCACCTGGTCGAGGCCGTGGACGAAGGCGGTCCTGGCGGCCTCGGCGACCGGCCGGGCCGCACCGCCGGGCAGGGTGCGGGCGAGCTGGTCGCCCGCACCGGCGGCGACCCCCCGGCCGAAGTCCTGCGCCTGCGGGCCGAGCGCGCTGCCGGCCGGGGACGAGGCGAAGGCGCTGACCACCCGGTGCTGGAACATGGCACCGAATCCGGCGATCCCGACGGCGATGCCGACCTGCTGGAAGGTCTCGCCCATGCCGGCCGCCATCCCGGCGCGTCCCGGTTCGACCACGGCGATGGACAGCGAGGCCCGCGGCGGGTTGAACATGCCCATCCCGGCGCCGGTCACGATCATGCTGGGCAGCAGCGCGGTCCAGGAGCTGTGCACGTGCACCAGCGCGACCAGGGACAGGCCGACGGCCATCAGCGTGAGCGCGCTGCCGACCAGGACCCGGGGCGGGACGGCGACGGTGAGGCTGCCGGTGATCGCGGCGACCACGAACAGGGTGAGCGTCATCGGCAGGAAGCGCAGCCCGGCCGCCCAGGGCGAGTAGCCGAGGACGTTCTGCACGTAGGAGACCTGGAGGAAGATCGCTGACATCCCGGCGGCGTTGCCGAGCAGGGTGGCGGCGGAGATGCCGTTGAAGGTGCGGATCCGGAACAGCGAGAGGTCGAGCATGGCGTCGGCCCCGGCCCGGCGTTCGATCAGCACGAACAGGGCCAGCAGCAGCACCGAGCCGGCGAACATGCCGAGGATCGGCGGGCTGGTCCAGCCCTCGGCCTCGCCGCGCAGGAAGCCCAGCACCAGCAGGGTCAGCGCGGTGGAGAACACCAGCAGCCCGGACCAGTCGACCCGGTGCGCGCCGGGCTGGGTGGACTCACGCAGCCGAAGCAGGCCGAGGAGCATCGCGACGATCCCGATCGGCACATTGACCAGGAAGATCCAGCGCCAGCTGAGCCCGTCGGTGAGGCCGCCGCCGATCAGCGGCCCGAAGGCGATGGCGAGCCCGGCGACGCCGCCGAAGACCCCGAAGGCCATGGCCCGGTCCTTGCCCCGGAACTCCTGGCCGAGCAGGGCCGGACCGACCGCGAACAGCACCGCGGCGCCGATGCCCTGGGCGCCCCGGGCGAGGTTGAGCTCCAGGATGCCGGGGGCGGCGCCGGCCGCCAGCGAGGACAGGGTGAAGATCGCGAACCCGGTGATGAAGACCCGCTTGCGGCCGAGCCGGTCGGCCAGCGAGCCGCCGGTGAGCAGGAACACCGCGAGGGTGAGGGCGTAGGCGTCCAGCACCCACTGCAGGTCGGAGAAGTCGGCGTGCAGGGAGGTGCGCAGGTCGGGCAGGGCGACGTTCACCACGGTCAGGTCGAGCATCAGCATGAAGGTGGCGATGGAGACGATCCCCAGGGTCCACCAGCGGTTGGCGGTAGGGGCGCGATCGGCGGCGGCCCCGTCCGGGGCGTGCGCGGTTTCGACGACGGCAGACATGGCTGTCCCCTTGGCGGAGTGTAGAATACGAGCGATCACTCGCTTTTGATGCCCCGAGAATACGAGTCTTTGCTCGCATTAGTCAACACGCCTAGACTTGCCCGAGGTCGGGACGACGGAGGCAGGGATGGCACAGCAGGCAGCGGCCCCAGAAGCCGCAGCGGCCGCACCGAAGCGGCGGCAGGCGCGGGGCGAGCGCCGGATGGCGGAACTGCTCAACGCCGCGGGCCAGGTGTTCGCCGAGTGCGGCTACTCGGCCACCACCACCAATGCCATCGCCGCCCGGGCCGGCGTCTCCCCCGGCACGCTGTACCAGTACTTCCCCAACAAGGACGCGATCGCCGACGCGCTCGCGGTGGGCTTCGCCGAGCAGCTGGTCCAGCTGCAGACCCTGCTGCAGGGCCCGGACCTGGCCGCGCTTCCGGTAGAAGAACTGCTCACCCGGGTGCTCCGGCCGATGTTCGAGTTCCACCGGGAGAACCCGGCCTGCCCGGTGCTGTTCATGGGCCCTGACACCCCCCAGCGCCTGGCCGATGTGCACGCCCCCCTGCACGCCTCCATGCTCAGCGGGGTGTCGGACCTCCTCGGCCGACTGGCACCGCAGCTGCCCGAAGCGGACCGGAACCGCAGCGCCGAGGTCGCGGTCCACCTGTTCAAGGGCGTGCTGCCACTGATCATCGCCGCACCGCCGGCCGAGCTGCCGGCCCTGGAGGACGAGATCATCAGGGCGCTGCTGGCCTACTTCAGCGCCCTGATCTCAGCGGCTTGATTTCAACGCTTTGACCGGGAGCTCCACCAGCCCGTAGCCGTAGTACGCCGCCCCCGGGCAGCCGGTGCCGCCGACCCGGCCGGACGGGCAGTCCTCGGGCAGCGCCTCCTGCTCCAGCAGCCGGGCCAGCTGCGTGCCGTCCGCGCCGGGGTGCCGGGCGGCCTCCACCGCGGCCGCGCCGCTGACATGGGCGGCCGACATGGACGTCCCGGCCAGGGCCGCGTAGCCGCCGCCGGGCCAGTCGGAGACCACGGCCTGGGCCGGACCGCCGTCCGGGTCGCCGCCGGGAGCGGCCAACTGCACCTGCCCGGCGCCCCAGTTGGAGTAGCCCGCCAGGCTGCCGTCCTCGTCCACGGCGGTGACGTCCAGTACGCCGGGCAGGCCGCCCGGCAGCCGGATGCACTCCGCGCCGAGCCGTCTGCTGATCGGCGCGACACCGGCCACCCGGTCGTTGGGGCTGCGGTCGTCGGTGCGCGGCCCGTCCAGGTCCTGCGCGTCGTTCCCGGCCGAGGCGACCACCAGGGCGCCCTTGTCCTGGGCGTAGCGGACGGCGCGGCCGACCGCCGCGGTGACGGCGGCCTGGTCCTTGTCGGTCGGGCAGTTGTACTTCCAGGGGTCGGCGAAGTAGCTGTCGTTGATCACCCTGGCGCCGTGGTCGGCCGCCCAGAGGAAGCCGCAGACCAGGTTCTCGCCGTAGTACTGCCCGACCGGGCCGAGCAGCCGGACCGCGGCGATCCGGGCGCCGGGGGCCACCCCGAGCACCCCGTCGCCGGGGCGGTCCGCCGCGATGATGCCGCTGACATGCGTCCGTGGCCGCTCTCGCCCACCTGGGGGTCGGGGCGCCAGGCGCCGGGGCTGCTGTCGGGGCTGCCGGTGGCGCAGGAGGCGGAGCGGGCCGGATCCACGGCGGCGCGCAGGTCCGGATGGGTGTCGTCGACCCCGGAGTCGAGGACCGCGACCACCACGTTACGCAGCGCCGGGTTACGGACCCCGGCGGCGGGGCCCATCATCCGCAGGTTCCACTGGGCCAGTCCGTGCGGGTCGGCGGCGGCCGGGGTGTCGTCGCCGGGACGGGCGTCCTGGGCCGCGGACCCCCGGCCGGCCGGGGCCGGGGCGGGCGCGGGGGCCGGGGCCGGAGCGCCGACCGCCTCGGAGTCGGACCCGCCGTCGGCCATCGGCGCGGTCCGGGTCGCGCCGACCGCGAGGACGTCGGGGGCGCTGCGGGCGCGGGCCGCGAAGGCCGCGTCCGAGCTGTAGGCGAGGACGGTGCCGATCTGCGGGTACGCCTGCACCACCCGTCCTCCCCCCTGCCGCACCGCCTGCTCGGCGGCGGGGATCCCTTCGGGGCCGTCCTGGCGGCCCACCACCAGGTAGCTGAGGGACAGCCCGGAGGCCCCGTTGCCGAACGGGACCTCGCCCCCGAGCAGGACCGCGGCCACGGCCAGGACCACGGCGGTGCGCATCGCACGGTGGCTCGTGCTGGTGGTCCGCCGCACCGCTGCCTCCACCGCTCGGGAAATCCCCGGCCCTCATACGAAACCAGAGATATTCATACGATATGAGCGGATATCGGATCACGCCTGCGGGCTTGTCAGTGGCGCGGTGCACCATAAGGACATGGCCGGAGCAGAGAAGCGACCCCCCGTCCCCGCCGTCGACCCGCTGGCCGGCTTCGGCGCGCCCGCGCGGGCTTGGTTCACCGGGGCCTTCCCGGCCCCCACCACCGCCCAGGCCGGCGCCTGGCAGGCCATCGGCGAGGGTTCGGACGTCCTGGTGGTCGCCCCCACCGGCTCCGGCAAGACCCTGGCGGCCTTTCTCTCGGCGCTGGACCGGCTCTCGCTCACCCCGCCGCCGGCCGAGGCCCGCAAGCGCTGCCGGGTGCTCTACGTCTCGCCGCTGAAGGCCCTGGCCGTGGACGTGCAGCGCAATCTGCGGGCCCCGCTGACCGGCCTGCGGCAGGCGGCGCAGCGGCTCGGACTGCCCGAACCGGAGATCGAGGTCGGCATCCGTTCGGGCGACACTCCTCCGGCCGAGCGCCGGCGTTTCGCCACCCATCCGCCGGACATCCTGATCACCACACCCGAGTCGCTGTTCCTGATCCTCACCTCCGCCGCCCGCGAGGCGCTGCGCGGGGTGGAGACGGTGATCCTGGACGAGGTGCACGCCGTCGCCGGGACCAAGCGCGGGGCGCACCTGGCGCTCACCCTGGAACGCCTGGACCAGCTGCTGCCGGTCCAGGCCCGGCGGATCGGCCTGTCCGCGACGGTCCGTCCGGTGGACGAGGTGGCCCGGTTCCTCTCGCCGCAGCGCAAGGTGACCATCGTCCAGCCGCCCTCGGAGAAGCGCTTCGACCTGTCCGTGGTGGTCCCGGTCGAGGATCTGGGCGAGCTGTCCGGGGGCCGCCCGGCCGAGACCGACCAGCCCGAGCGCGCCGCCTCGATCTGGCCGCATGTCGAGGAGCGGATCACCGATCTGGTCCAGGCGCACCGCTCCACCATCGTCTTCGCCAACTCCCGCAGGCTGGCCGAACGGCTCTGCGGGCGGCTCAATGAGATCGCCTTCGAGCGCAGCACCGGCGAGTCCCTGGCCGAGACCCACGCCCCCGCCGAACTCATGGCCCAGGCCGGGGTGAACAAGGGCGCGCCGCCGGTCCTGGCCCGGGCGCACCACGGCTCGGTCTCCAAGGAGCAGCGCGCCGACGTCGAGGAGCAGCTGAAGTCGGGCCGGCTCCCGGCCGTGGTCGCCACCTCCAGCCTGGAGCTGGGCATCGACATGGGCGCGGTCGACCTGGTGGTCCAGGTCGAGTCACCGCCCTCGGTGGCCTCCGGACTGCAGCGGGTCGGCCGGGCCGGACACCAGGTCGGCGCGGTGTCCACCGGTGTGGTCTTCCCCAAGTACCGGGGCGACCTGGTCCAGGCCGCGGTGGTGGTGGAGCGGATGCGCAGCGGCGCGATCGAGTCGCTGCGGGTGCCGCGCAACCCGCTGGACGTGCTGGCCCAGCAGATCGTCGCGATCACCGCGATGGACAGCTGGGACGTGGACGAGCTGCTCGCCCTGGTCCGCCGGGCCGCGCCCTTCGCCGCGCTGCCGCAGTCCGCGTTCGAGGCGGTGCTGGACATGCTGGCCGGCCGCTACCCCTCGGACGCCTTCGCCGAGCTGCGTCCCCGGGTGGTCTGGGACCGGGTGGCCAACACCGTCACCGGCCGCCCCGGCGCCCAGCGGCTCGCCGTCACCTCCGGCGGAACGATCCCGGACCGCGGCCTGTTCGGGGTCTTCCTGGCAGGTCAGGACCCCAAGAAGGGCGGCGGAAGGGTCGGGGAGCTGGACGAGGAGATGGTCTATGAGTCCAGGGTCGGCGATGTCTTCACCCTGGGCACCTCCTCCTGGCGGATCGAGGACATCACCCATGACCGGGTGCTGGTCTCCCCCGCCCCCGGCGTCCCCGGCAAGCTGCCGTTCTGGCACGGCGACTCGCTCGGCCGCCCGCTGGAGCTGGGCCGCGCCGTCGGCGCCTTTCTGCGCGAGCTGGGCGGGCTGACCCCGGCCGAGGCCACGGCCAGGCTGCACGGGGCCGGTCTGGACGACTGGGCCGCGTCCAATCTGCTCTCCTACCTGGACGAGCAGCGCAAGGCCACCGGGCACCTCCCGGACGACCGCACCATCGTGGTGGAGCGGTTCAGGGACGAGCTGGGCGACTGGCGGATCGTGGTCCACTCCCCCTTCGGCGCCCAGGTGCACGCCCCCTGGGCGCTGGCGCTGGGGGCCAGGCTGTCCGAGAAGCACGGCCTGGACGCCCAGGTGATGCACGCCGACGACGGCATCGTGCTGCGGCTGCCCGACGCCGACCTGCTGGACTTCCCCGACCCCGAGGCCGACCCCGACGCCCCGCTGAACGGGTTCGGCGACGAGGCCCCGATCGGCGCGGACGCCGCCGTGTTCGACCCCGGCGGCATCGAACAGACCGTCACCGACCAGGTCGGCGGCTCGGCGCTGTTCGCCGCCCGGTTCCGCGAGTGCGCCGCCCGGGCCCTGCTGCTGCCCCGGCGCAGCCCGGGCCGCCGTACCCCGCTCTGGCAGCAACGCCAGCGTTCCGCGCAACTGCTGCAGGTGGCAAGCGAGTTCGGATCCTTCCCGATCGTGCTCGAAGCCGTCCGCGAGTGCCTGCAGGACGTCTTCGACGTGCCGGGGCTGGTCGAGCTGATGGGCGACATCGAGTCCCGCCGGGTCCGGCTGGTCGAGGTCACCACCCCCGAGCCCTCGCCCTTCGCCCGCTCGCTGCTGTTCGGCTATGTCGCCCAGTTCCTCTACGAGGGCGACTCCCCCTCGCCGAGCGCCGAGCCGCCGCCCTGGCGCTGGACTCCCGGCTGCTGGCCGAGCTGCTGGGCCAGGCCGAACTGCGGGAGCTGCTCGACCCGGCCGTGCTGGAACAGCTGGACGCCGAGCTGCAGCGGCTCACCCCCGAGCGCCGGATCAAGGACGCCGAGGGCGTCGCCGACGCCCTGCGCCTGCTCGGCCCGCTCAGCGCCGAGGAACTGGCGGTACGCGGCGGCGACCCCTCCTGGGCCGCGGAACTGGAGGCCAGCCGCCGGATCATCGCGGTCCGGATCGCCGGGGAGCAGCGCTGGGCCGCGATCGAGGACGCAGGCCGGCTCCGCGACGCCCTGGGCACCCCCCTGCCGGTGGGAGTCCCCGAGGCCTTCACCGAGCCGGTCAAGGACCCCCTGGGCGATCTGCTGGCCCGGCACGCCCGTACCCGCGGCCCGTTCACCGTCGCCGACACGGCTGCCCGCTTCGGTCTGGGCCCGGCCGTGGTCCTCGGCACGCTGCAGCGGCTGGCCGGGACCGGGCGGGTGGTCCAGGGCGAGTTCCGGCCCGGCCGCTCCGGCGCCGAGTGGTGCGACGCGGAGGTGCTGCGACGGCTGCGGCGGCGCTCGCTGGCCGCGCTGCGGCACGAGGTCGAGCCGGTCCCGCCACGGGCCCTGGCCGCGTTCCTGCCGCAGTGGCAGCATCTGGGCGCCCACCGGCTGCGCGGTCTGGACGGCCTGCTCCGGGCGGTCGAGCAGCTGCAGGGCTCGCTGGTCCCGGCCTCCGCGCTGGAGCGGATGGTGCTGCCGTCCCGGGTCGCCGACTACCACCCGGCGATGCTGGACGAGCTGACCGCCTCCGGCGAGGTGCTCTGGGCCGGTGCCGGGGCGCTGGCCGGGAAGGACGGCTGGATCACGCTCTGCCCCGCCGACACCGCGCCGCTGCTGCTCCCGACCGCGCTGCCGCTGGAGCAGTCCCCGCTGCACCGGGCGGTGCTGGCGGCGCTGGCCCCCGGCTACGGGCTGTTCTTCCGCCAGCTCACCGACCAGGTGGCCGGCCAGCTCCAGCAGCAGGGGCTGACCGCGACCCCGCCGGAGCTGGCCGCCGCACTGTGGGATCTGGCCTGGTCCGGCTATGTCACCAATGACACCCTGGCGCCGCTGCGCGCCCTGCTCGGCTCGGGCCGGACCGCGGGCTCCACCGCCCACCGGGCGCCCAGATCAGTCCCGCGGGCCCGCTACGGCGGCAGCCGCCCCGTCCCGCGGGCCGGGGCGCGGGCCGGTTCGCTGCCGACCACGGCCGGGCGCTGGTCGCTGCTGCCGGTGCCCTCGGCCGATCCGACCCAGCGGGCGCACGCGCTGGCGCAGACGCTGCTGGACCGGCACGGGGTGGTGACCAGGGGCGCGGTGCAGGCCGAACGCGCCCCCGGCGGCTTCGCCGGGGTCTACCGGGTGCTCACCGCGTTCGAGGAGAACGGGCGGAGCAGGCGCGGTTATGTGGTCGAGGGCCTGGGCGCGGCCCAGTTCGCCACCGACGGCGCGATCGACCGGCTGCGCGCGGTGCACAACGCGGCCGAGCGCGACTCCTCCGAGGCCGTCCCGGTCGCCGTGGTGCTGGCGGCCGCCGACCCGGCCAATGCCTATGGTGCGGCCCTGCCCTGGCCGGAGGCCCCGACCGGGGCGTCCTCGGGCCACCGCCCCGGCCGCAAGGCCGGCTCGCTGGTGGTGCTGCTGGACGGCGAACTGGTGGTCTACCTGGAGCGGGGCGGAAAGTCGCTGCTCTCCTGGGCCCCGGACCAGGAGGTGCTGCGGCTGGCCGCCGACGCGCTGACCCGGGCCCTGCACGAGGGCGCGCTGCCCGATCTGACCGTGGAGCGGATCAACGGCGAGGCCGCGCTGACCTCCCCGCTCAGCGCCCCTTTCGAAGCCGCCGGATTCCATCCGACCACGCGCGGACTACGGCTTCGAGCCTAGGGCCGGCCTGAGCGCTGGAGCCGCCCGGGGGCCGCGGCCCGCGGCGGCGGAAACGGGCGCTGTGGACCGGCAGCAGGCTGAGGGTCCAGCCCCCGGCGAACATCATCCCCACCCCGCCCCTGGCGTCCAGCGCCCCGGCCAGCAGCGCGCCCCAGCAGCCCAGGGTGAGCAGCAGCGCCAGCGCCCACAGCAGCGGGCTGCGGTGCGGAAGCCGTCCGGACACTGTGTGCCTTCTCATACCGCACCGCCTGCCTCGTCAAGGGGACAGAAATTCCATCCTAGCCATTTATCGACAAATGCCGCCTGGCGCACAGGGGTGACAGAAGCACTGGAGTGACCAGGGGGCGCGCGGACACAGAAATGCGCCGGTGCTCACCCCTGAGGGGCGGACACCGGCGCACCGGGTTGTACGAACTGTCGGGGCGGTCAGGCCGCGACGACATCCATGGCGCTGGCCTTGGGGACCAGCGACGGCATGCGGTCGGGGCCGCCCGAGGGCACCGGTACCGGTTCGACCAGGACCGGGCGGACGGGCTCCCCGGCGGCCAGCTCGGCAAGCGACAGTTCGTCGCTCACCTCGCGCATGACCTCGGACATACGCACGTCCAAGGCATCGCAGATGGCGGAAAGCAGCTCGGAGGATGCTTCCTTCTGGCCGCGTTCCACCTCGGACAGGTAGCCGAGGGAAACCCGGGCGGAAGCAGAGACCTCGCGCAGGGTGCGGCCCTGGCGCTGGCGCTGCCGACGCAGTACGTCACCCAACAGACGACGGAGCAGGATCATCGGTGGCTCCCTCCTTGGACCGCGGCTCGAGACGTCACTGCCCCACCGTACCGCTTGGCCCGCGTCGCGTGCGGGGAGCCCGGTCGTGTTCACTCTGGGCTGTATCCATGGCCCCTCCCCTGCTGTTCGCGGTATGGCCGCCCGGCCGTCCCGTTCCGTCACTTGTCCTATTCCCGGTGGAACCACCCTCACTAACCCTCCGGACCTCGACTTCTGTTCGAAAGCAGGGCCTCGCTCAGCAGATCGAGCGCGGCTTCCACCGTTCTGCGTCGGATTGTGGCACGCCCTGGCGACAACCGGAGCGAGGAGCCGAATAGTCCCCCGGGGCCGGCCACGGCCACGTACACGGTGCCCACCGACTGTCCGTCCTGGGGCTCGGGGCCCGCCACACCGGTGGTCGCGACGCCGTAGTCGGCGCCCATCAGCCGGCGCACGCCCTCGGCCATCTCGGCCGCCACCTGCGGATCCACCGCGCCCTTGGCGGCCAGCAGGGCGGGGTCCACGCCCAGCACCGAGGCCTTGAGCTCGGTGGCATAGGCGGTGACCGAACCCCGGAACGCCCGCGAGGCGCCGGGGACGGCGACGAAGGCCGCCGCCAGCAGGCCGCCGGTCAGCGACTCGGCGACGGCCACCGTCGCCCCGCGTCCAGCAGCGCACCGAGGACGGCCTCAGCGCTCGCCCGGGCGCGCTCCAGCGGCTCCCCAGCGGGGTTTGAGCCGCTCACAGCGCCGCGGCCCGCTCCCGGGCCAGCCCGGCCCGGCGCAGGGTCACCGCCTGGCGTACGTAGTCGACTCCGGTGGCCACGGTCAGCAGCACGGCCAGCAGCATCAGCCAGAACCGGGCGGTGGCCAGCGGTCCGGTGAGTTCCAGCACATACATGCCCACCGCGATGCCCTGGGTCAGGGTCTTGATCTTGCCGCCGCGACTGGCCGGGATCACCCCGTGCCGGATCACCCAGAACCGCAGCAGGGTGATCCCGATCTCCCGGACCAGGATCACGATGGTCATCCACCAGGGCAGATCGCCCAGCGCGGACAGGGCGACCAGCGCGGTGCCCATGATCGCCTTGTCGGCGATCGGGTCGGCGATCTTGCCGAAGTCGCTGACCAGGTCCATCCGCCGGGCCAGCTCGCCGTCGAAGAGATCGGTGATCATGGCGATGGCGAAGGAGGCCCAGGCCACCGCGCGCCACTTGGGGTCGTGCCCCCCGTCCGCCAGCAGCAGGGCCGCGAAGACCGGGACGATCAGCAGCCGCAGCATGGTGAGCATGTTGGGGATGTTCCACAGGCTGGGCTGGGCCTTCACCGGCACCGCCTGCTCCGGCACGGCCGCTGCCTCAGCCGCCGCCTCGGGGCTCTTCTCGGCGGCCCCTCTGCCTCCCCCCTCGGCGCCTTGGATCACGCGCCCACCCCGGCTGCCGCGTCTCCCAGGCCGATCAGCTCCGCGATCAGGTCGACGCCCTCGCTGGCGACGACCTTGGCCTCGACCAGGTCGCCGACCTTCACCCGGTCGAGCGACCCGGTCAGCGAGGTGATGCCGTCGGTCTCCGGCGCCTGGTGCTCGGCGCGGCCGATGACCGCGCCGTCCTCGTCCTCGTCGATCGACTCGATCAGGACGGTCACCGTGCTGCCGACCCGCTCCTCGGCGCGCTGGGCGGTCATCTCCTCGGCCAGGCGGCTGATCTTGGCCAGCCGCTCGGCGACGACGTCCTCGTCCAGCTTGCCCTGGTAGGTCGCGGCCTCGGTGCCGTCCTCGTCGGAGTAGCCGAACACGCCGATGGCGTCCAGCCGGGCGTGGGTGAGGAAGCGTTCCAGCTCGGCCAGGTCGGCCTCGGTCTCGCCCGGGAAGCCGACGATGAAGTTGGAGCGGGCCCCGGCCTCGGGGGCCTTGGCCCGGATCTGGTCCAGCAGGGCCAGGAAGCGGTCGGTGTCGCCGAAGCGGCGCATCCGGCGCAGCACGTTCGGCGCGGAGTGCTGGAACGAGAGGTCGAAGTAGGGCACCACGTTCGGAGTGCTGGTCAGCACCTCGATCAGGCCCGGGCGCATCTCGGCCGGCTGGAGGTAGCTGACCCGGATCCGCTCGATGCCCTCGACCGCGGCCAGCTCCGGCAGCAGCGTCTCCAGCAGCCGGATGTCGCCCAGGTCCTTGCCGTAGGAGGTGTTGTTCTCGCTGACCAGCATCACCTCGCGGACCCCCTGCTCGGCGAGCCAGCGGGTCTCGTTGAGCACGTCCGAGGGCCGGCGGGAGAGGAAGGAGCCGCGGAAGGACGGGATCGCGCAGAAGGAGCAGCGCCGGTCGCAGCCCGAGGCCAGCTTCACCGAGGCGACCGGGCTGTCGTCCAGCCGGCGGCGCAGCACCCGCGGTCCGGAGACCGGGGCCAGGCCGTCCGGCAGGTCGGCGATCGGCGTCTCGGCCGGCTCCGCGGCTTCCACAGCGGCGCCGTGGCCGGGGGTGGCGACCGCGCCGTCCCCGGCCGCCTGCTGCCGCTCCACCGGGCTCAGCGGGAGCAGCTTGCGGCGGTCGCGGGGGGCGTGCGAGACATGCTTCCCGCCGGCCAGGATGGTCTGCAGCCGGTCGGTGATGTCGGCGTAGTCGTCGAAGCCGAGGATGGCGTCGGCCTCCGGCAGGGCCTCGGCCAGCTCCTTGCCGTAGCGCTCGGCCATGCAGCCGACCGCGACCACGGCCTGGGTGCGGCCGTGGCCCTTGAGGTCGTTGGCTTCGAGCAGGGCGTCGACCGAGTCCTTCTTGGCCGCCTCGACGAAGCCGCAGGTGTTCACCACGGCGACGTCGGCGTCGGCCGCGTCGTCGACCAGCTCCCAGCCGTCGGCCTCCAGGCGCCCGGCGAGTTCCTCGGAATCGACCTCGTTGCGGGCGCATCCGAGCGTGACAAGGGCGACTGTACGGCGTGGGGACATGACCCCAAGATTACCGAGGTTTTGACGCGGGTGACGCGAAGGGGCCGCCGGGGCGTATTTGATCACCCGGCCTGCGGGTCGCCGGGGGTGTAGGTCGCGTTCACGACCTGCCCGTCGGTGCCCGCTTTTCCGAGGTCCTTGCCGTTCACCCAGAGGTGCGCCGCGCCGCCGTCGCCGTAGACGACCTTCAGCTGCTTGAGGTCGGTGAAGGTCTTGGACGCGCCCTTGGCGAGGTTCGCCCGGTACAGCGTCGCGCCCTTGCTGTTCTCCACCAGCAGCCAGGTGTCGCCGGAATCCGCGCTGACCTTCAGGGTGACCCGGCCGGCCGGGGCCGCCGCGATCGCGCTGGGGTGCGGCGCCGGGGGCTTCGGGGTGACCGAGGGCGTCGCCGCGGCGGTCGCGCTGGGCAGCACCGCCGCCTGGGCGGCGGGGGTCTTGTCCTTGCCACCGACCAGGTTGAAGCCGATCACCGCGACCACCACGATGATCGCCGCGACCATGGCGCCGGTCCAGTTCGGACGGCGCCGCTCGGGGCGGATCCGCTCGGTGTCGAAGATCGGGACCGGACGGGCCGCCGAGGGCGCGCCGCCGTGGGCCTCGTCGTAGCGGGCGACCAGGGCGTCGCCGTCGGCGCCCACCACCCGGGCGATCGCACGGATGTGCCCACGGGCGTAGAAGTCACCGCCGCAGCGGCTGAAGTCGTCCTCCTCGACGGAGTGAATGATGGGAACCCGGACCCGGGTCTCCGCACTGACTTCCTCGACCGTCAGTTCGGCAGCAGTTCGAGCACTGCTGAGTACCTGTCCGATGGAGGGCTGCGGGGACGTTCCGACGGTCACTAGTACGCCTTTCGAGCGGAGGATCCCAGTCTATGGGGGCACCACGAGCAGGCATCAAGCTGAATACCGCCGAAGTGGTGACGAATGGTCAGAATGGTCGGATCCACTCCCCCTACCCCCCGATAACGGACCTACCCGGAACGCGATGCGCCCGAGGCCGGTCATTCCCCCCGGAGGGTGATCAGCACCCCGTCCAACTCGTCGGGCTGGATCAGCACATCCCGGGCCTTGGAGCCCTCGGTGGGGCCGACGATGCCCCTGGACTCCATCAGGTCCATCAGCCGGCCGGCCTTGGCGAAGCCCACCCGCAGCTTGCGCTGCAGCATCGAGGTGGAGCCGAACTGGGTGGAGACGACCAGCTCGGCGGCCTGGACCAGCAGGTCCATGTCGTCGCCGATCTCCTCGTCGACCTCCTTCTTCGGGGCCGCGCCGACCGTGACGTCGCCGCGGTACTGGGTCTCGGCCTGCGCCTTGCAGTGCTGGACGACGGCCTCGATCTCCTCCTCGGTGACGAAGGCGCCCTGCATCCGGGTCGGCTTGCCCGCGCCCATCGGCAGGAACAGCGCGTCGCCCTTGCCGATCAGCTTCTCCGCGCCGGGCTGGTCCAGGATGACCCGGCTGTCGGCCAGCGAGGAGGTCGCGAAGGAGAGCCGGGACGGGACGTTGGCCTTGATCAGCCCGGTCACCACGTCCACGCTGGGCCGCTGGGTGGCGAGCACCAGGTGGATCCCGGCGGCGCGGGCGAGCTGGGTGATCCGGACGATGGAGTCCTCCACGTCGCGCGGGGCGACCATCATCAGGTCGGCCAGCTCGTCCACGATCACCAGCAGGTACGGGTAGGGCTCCAGCACCCGTTCGCTGCCCAGCGGCGGCTGCGCCTTTCCCGAGCGCACCGCCTTGTTGAAGTCGTCGACATGGCGGTAGCCGAAGGCGGCCAGGTCGTCGTAGCGCAGGTCCATCTCGCGGACCACCCACTGCAGCGCCTCGGCGGCCTTCTTGGGGTTGGTGATGATCGGCGTGATCAGGTGCGGGACACCCTCGTAGGCGGTCAGCTCGACCCGCTTGGGGTCGACCAGGACCAGCCGGACCTCGTCCGGGGTGGCCCGCATCAGGATCGAGGTGATCAGGCAGTTGATGCAGGAGGACTTGCCCGCGCCGGTCGCGCCGGCCACCAGGATGTGCGGCATCTTGGCCAGGTTGGCGACGCTGGTCTGGCCCTCGACGTCCTTGCCCATGCCGACCAGCATCGGGTGCGGGTCGCTGGTGGCGATCGGTGAGCGCAGCAGGTCGCCGAGGTTGACCATCTCCCGGTCGGTGTTGGGGATCTCGATGCCGACCGCCGACTTGCCCGGGATCGGGCTGATGATCCGGACGTCGGGGCTGGCCACCGCGTAGGCGATGTTGCGGGCCAGCGCGGTGATCCGCTCGACCTTGACCGCGAGGCCCAGCTCGACCTCGTAGCGGGTGACGGTCGGCCCCCGGGTGAAGCCGGTGACCGCGGCGTCGACCTTGAACTCGGAGAAGACATTGCTGAGCGCGGCCACCACGTCGTCATTGGCCTTGCTGCGGGTCTTGCCGGGGCCGCCCCTGGTCAGCAGGTCCGGCGGGGGCAGCTGGTAGCTGCTGTCCGCGGGCAGCCGCAGCTGCTCGGAGCGCAGCGGCGGGATGCCCTCCTCGGGCTCCTCCTTGACCAGGGAAGGCGCGGGCTCCTGCTCAGGTTCGACGGCGACCGCTTCAGCGGCCGGTTCGGCCGGTTCCGCGACCGCGTCCTCGCGGCGGGCGGCCGGGACCGAGCCGCTGTCCTCGGGCGGCGCGGAGTCGCCCTGGGGCGTGCGGTCCTTGACCCGGTTCATCATGCTGGCGAGCGTGGAGGAGGGCTGGACGCCGTGCAGCAGCGCCCCGTCCAGGTCCGCCGCGGCGGCGGCCGCCACGTCGATGGCGTCCAGGTCGCCGCGCACCCGGTCCGGCTCGGCGACCGGTCCCGGACGGCGGCGCGGGCGGCGCCGACGCGGGGTCACCGCGCCCTCCTGCTCCAGCCGTTCGCGCTTGGCCAGCAGCGCGGCCCGCTCGGCGGGGGTGCCCGGCTCGCCCTCGAAGTCGGTGACGAAGCCCAGGCCGTCGAAGCCGTCGTCGTCGAAGTCCTCGGCCTCGGGATCGCGTTCCGGGCGCTGCCGCTCGACCAGGGACAGCTTCTCGCCGAGCAGCCGCACCCGCTGCGGGATCTGGTTGACCGGGGTGGCGGTGACCACCAGCAGGCCGAAGAAGGTGACCAGCAGCAGCAGCGGCACGGCCAGCGCCGGGCCTGCCGCCGCCATCAGCGGACGGGAGGCGGCCAGGCCGATCAGCCCGCCGGCGCCCCGGATCAGGGTCGCTCCGGCGTGCACGCCCGGCGCACCGCAGCCGATGTGCACCAGGCCGAGGATCCCGATGCTCAGCGCGCCCAGCCCGATGACGATGCGTCCGTTGGCGTCGGGCTGCTCCGGATGGCGCATCAGCCGGACCGCGACGGCGGCCAGCAGTATCGGCACCACCACGGACAGCCGGCCGAACGCGCCCTTGACCACATTGGTGACGCCGATGCCGAGCCAGCCCTGCGGATCGGACCAGGACCCGGCCGCGACCAGCAGCGCCAGCGCCAGCAGCAGCAGTGCCAGGCCGTCCTTGCGGTGCGCCGGGTGCAGGCTCTTGGCACCGTCGCCGACACCGCGGGCCATGGCGCCGACCCCGTGCGCCATCCCCAGCCAGGTGCCGCGCACCGCGCGGTACGGCAGCGGCTTGGGCGGGGCCGGCGGCTTGGCGACGGCCTTCTTCGCGGGGGCGGCCTTCTTGGCCGGGGCGGGCGCCGCCGCCTTCTTGGCGGGCGCGGCCTTCTTCGCGGGGGCCTTCTTCACAGGACCGGCGGCAGCCTTCTTCGCCGGTCCCGCGCTACGGGTACGCGAACCGCTTCCGGACATGCGTGTGGCCATGCGGCTCAGGCTACCGGTGGCGGCTCAGCCGCAACACGTGTCGCGGCTGGTTGCCGCCGACGTGTCGGAAGAAATGACGATCAGGCGGGCCGTCAGCTGTCCGGCCGTCAACTGTTCGACTGTCAGTTCGGCGGCGGGGGCGGAGCGCTCCCATTGCCGCCGCCGTTGCCGACAGCGGTTCCCGGCTCCAGCGCGTCCAGCGCCCGGCGCAGCCCGGAGAGCTTGCGCTCCAGGTGCGTGGCGGTGGCCACCGCGGCGGGGTCCGCCGACGCGTCCAGCTGCTTGGTCAGCGCCTCGGCCTGCTCCTCGACCGCGGCCAGCCGGGCCGAGAGCTCGGCCAGCAGGCCGCCGGCCGGGGCGCCGCGGCGGACCGGGGCCGCGGCGGTGTCGCCGTGGCCGTTGCTGCCCGCGGAGCCGGCCGCGCCGGTCTCCAGCTGCAGCCGCAGCAGCGCGCCGCCTGCTCCTTGAGCTGGCAGTTCTTCATGTACAGCTCGACGAAGACGGAGACCTTGGCGCGCAGCACCCAGGGGTCGAACGGCTTGGAGATGTAGTCGACCGCCCCGGCCGCGTAGCCGCGGAAGGTGTGGTGCGGGCCGTGGTTGATCGCGGTCAGGAAGATGATCGGGATGTCGCGGGTGCGCTCGCGCCGCTTGATGTGCGCGGCGGTCTCGAACCCGTCCATGCCGGGCATCTGGACGTCCAGCAGGATCACCGCGAAGTCATCGGTGAGCAGCGCCTTCAGCGCCTCCTCGCCGGAGGCCGCCCGGACCAGGGTCTGGTCCAGTGCGGAGAGGATCGCCTCGAGCGCGAGCAGGTTCTCCGGCCGGTCGTCGACCAGGAGGATCTTGGCCTTCTGCACCTTGGCCTGCCCTCCTCGCCCCGTGACGCCTGCGCTCGTCGTGTTGGCACTGCCCGTCGTGCTCGTCACGGTCATGCTAGCCGCACCTCACTGCCCGCCACCCACACCACCGTCAATCCTCGCCCCGAAAAGCAGTTCCGGACACCGCGCCCCGGTCACCCAACCGATACCGGTAGCAACGCCGAGTGACCCTATCCGGTTCCCCTTCGCGGCTGCCACCACCCCGACGAGTGGGGACAGCCCGGCCGAGGGCCGCCACCAGCGGTTCCCTACGCATGCCCCGGCGGCGCGGTTCGGAACCCGTCCCCGTCCCGGCAGCCCCGCAGTGCGGACGGATCGGCTCCCGGGTCGCTGCGGACTGGACGGTTGTCCTCCATCGGCGCCCGCCGGGAGGTGATCCGGCTCACCTCTCCCGGGCCAGCAGCCAGTGCTCCATGACCGCCAGCAGGTGGTCGGTGTCGACCGGCTTGGTGACATGGTCGGAGGCGCCGGCGTCCAGGCTCTTCTCCTTGTCGCCCTTCATCGCCTTGGCGGTCAGCGCGATGATCGGCAGCCCGGTGAACTGGGGCATCCGCCGGATCGCCTCGGTGGTCGCATAACCGTCCATCTCCGGCATCATGATGTCCATCAGCACCAGCGCGACGTCCTCGTGCTGCTCCAGCACCTCGATCCCCTCGCGGCCGTTCTCCGCGTAGAGCACGGTCAGGCCGTACTGCTCCAGCACGCTGGTCAGCGCGAAGACATTGCGGATGTCGTCGTCGACGATGAGGACCTTCTCGCCCTCGAAGTAGCCGCCGAAGGGGCCCGCCGCCGAGGGCCCGTCGAGCTGCGGCCCGTCGAGCGGCCCGTCGAGCTGCGGCTCCGGCTGCGGCTCCAGCTGCGGGGCGGCCGGCTGCTCGGTCCTGCCGTTCTGCCGCCCGCGGTCGCGGACCTGCGGCAGCCCGGACGCCATCGCCGCCTCCCGGCGCCGGGCCAGCGCGGCCTCCCGCACCTCGTCGGCCCACTGCTGGGCCGGGCTGCCGGTGACCACGGGCAGGGCCCGGCCCCAGGCGTCCACCAGATGCGGTTCCGCCAGGCCGCCGAGATGCTCCTGACCGGAGTGCAGCGGCAGGAACAGCGTGAAGGTGCTGCCCTGCCCCAACTCGCTCTCGGAGTGGATCTCGCCGCCGAGCAGCCGGGCGATCTCCCGGCTGATGGAGAGGCCGAGCCCGGTGCCGGCGTACTTGCGGCTGATGGTGCCGTCGGCCTGCTTGAAGGCCTCGAAGATCTCCCGGAGCATGTTCTGCGGGATCCCGATGCCGGTGTCGGTGACCGAGAAGGCGATCAGCGGCTCCTCCGGATCGCTGATCGCGCCCGATTCGAGCAGCTGCTCCTGGATGTGCTGCGGCGCCGGGTGCTGGCCCGGGCCGTTGCCGACCGGCTGGATCAGCAGTTCGACCGCGCCGGAGTCGGTGAACTTCACCGCGTTGGAGAGCAGGTTGCGCAGCACCTGCTGCAGCCGCTGCTCGTCGGTGTGCAGGGTGACCGGCAGTTCCGGCGAGACCTCGACCGCGAACTCCAGGCCCTTGTCGGCGGTCAGCGGCCGGAACGTCGCCTCGACGTAGTCGACCAGCTGCACCAGCGCGATCCGGGCCGGCCGGACGTCCATCTTCCCGGCCTCGACCTTGGAGAGGTCCAGGATGTCGTTGATCAGCTGGAGCAGGTCGGAGCCCGCGCCGTGGATGGTCTCGGCGAACTCGACCTGCTTGGGGCTGAGGTTGCCCTCGGCGTTGTCGGTGAGCAGTTTGGCCAGGATCAGCAGCGAGTTGAGCGGGGTGCGCAGCTCGTGCGACATATTGGCGAGGAACTCCGACTTGTAGCGCGAGGAGAGTGCGAGCTGCTCCGCGCGCTCCTCCAGGACCTGGCGCGCCTCCTCGATCTCGGAGTTCTTGATCTCGATGTCGCGGTTCTGCGTGGCGAGCAGCTCCGCCTTCTCCTCCAACTCGGCGTTGGAGCGCTGCAGCTCCTCCTGCCTGGCCTCCAACTCGGCCGAGCGCATCGAGAGTTCGGCGGTGAGCCGCTGGGACTCCAGCAGCAGCCCCTCGGTCTTGGTGTTGACCGAGATGGTGTTGACGGTGACCCCGATCATCTCGGCGATCTGGTCCAGGAAGTCCAGGCTGACGTTGTTGAAGGTGTTGAAGGAGGCCAGTTCGATCACCCCGAGCAGCCGGCCCTCGAACAGCACCGGCATCACGATGATGTTGACCGGGGCGGCCTCGCCGAGCCCGGAGGCGATCTTGAGGTAGCCGGGAGGGGCGGACTTCAGCAGGATCGGCCGCTTCTCCACCGCGGCCTGGCCGATCAGCGACTCACCGGGCCGGAAGGTGGTCGGCATGGCCCGGCGCTGGTAGCCGTAGGAGCCGATCAGCCGCAGGATCAGGTCGCCGTCGTCCTCCTCGTCCGGGACCAGCTCCGGCGGCCGGCTGCCGGGCTGGGCCAGGAAGAACGCGCCGTGCTGGGCCGAGACCACCGGGGTCAGCTCGCTCATGATCAGCGAGGCGACCGCCTCCAGGTCGCGGCGGCCCTGCATCAGCCCGGAGATCCTGGCCAGGTTGGTCTTCAGCCAGTCCTGCTCCTGGTTGGTGCGGGTGGTCTCGCGCAGGTTGGCGATCATCTGGTTGATGTTGTCCTTGAGCTCGTCGAGCTCTCCGGACGCGTCCACGTCGATCCGCAGGCTGAGGTCGCCCCTGGTCACCGCGGTGGCCACCTGGGCGATGGCGCGGACCTGCCGGGTCAGGTTCCCGGCCAGCTCGTTCACCGACTCGGTGAGGTCCTGCCAGGTGCCGGCCACCCCGGGCACCCGGGCCTGGCCGCCGAGCCGGCCGTCGGTGCCGACCTCGCGGGCCACCCGGGTGACCTCGTCGGCGAAGGCCGAGAGCTGGTCGACCATGGTGTTGATGGTGGTCTTGAGCTCCAGGATCTCGCCGCTGGCGTCGACGTCGATCTTCTTGGTCAGGTCGCCCTTGGCGACGGCCGTGGTGACCTGGGCGATGTTGCGGACCTGGCCGGTCAGGTTGTTGGCCATCAGGTTGACGTTGTCGGTGAGGTCCTTCCAGATCCCGCCGACCCCGGCCACCCGGGCCTGGCCGCCGAGCCGTCCCTCGGTGCCGACCTCGCGGGCCACCCGGGTCACCTCGTCGGCGAACGCGGACAGCTGGTCGACCATGGTGTTCAGGGTGTCGGCGAGGGCGGCTACCTCGCCCTGGGCCTCGATGGTGATCTTCTTGGACAGGTCGCCGCCGGCCACCGCGGTGGCCACCTGGGCGATGTTGCGCACCTGGAAGGTCAGGTTGGAGGCCATGAAGTTGACGTTCTCGGCCAGGTCGCGCCAGATCCCGGAGACGCCCTTGACCCGGGCCTGGCCGCCGAGGATGCCCTCGGTGCCGACCTCGCGGGCCACCCGGGTGACCTCGTCGGCGAACACCGACAGCTGGTCGACCATGGTGTTGACGGTGGTGACCAGCTCCAGGATCTCGCCCCGGGCCGAGACGGTGATCTTCTTGGACAGGTCGCCCCTGGCCACCGCCGTGGTGACCTCGGCGATGTTGCGGACCTGGCCGGTCAGGTTGTTGGCCATGAAGTTGACGTTGTCGGTCAGGTCCTTCCAGGTCCCGGAGACGCCCGGGACCAGGGCCTGGCCGCCCAGGGTGCCCTCGGTGCCGACCTCGCGGGCCACCCGGGTCACCTCGTCGGCGAACGCGGAGAGCTGGTCGACCATGGTGTTCAGGGTGGTCTTCAGGCCCAGGATCTCGCCGCGGGCGTCGACCGTGATCTTCTGCGACAGGTCGCCCCTGGCCACCGCCATGGCCACCTGGGCGATGTTGCGGACCTGGCCGGTGAGGTTCCCGGCCATGAAGTTGACGTTGTCGGTCAGGTCCCGCCACACCCCGGCCGCGCCCGGCACCATCGCCTGGCCGCCCAGGATGCCGTCGGTGCCGACCTCGCGGGCCACCCGGGTCACCTGCTCGGCGAAGCCGGAGAGCTGGTCGACCATGGTGTTGATGGTGGTCTTCAGTTCCAGGATCTCGCCGCGGGCGTCGACCTCGATGGTCTGCGACAGGTCGCCGCGGGCCACGGCCGTGGTCACCTGGGCGATGTTCCGCACCTGGACGGTGAGGTTGGTCGCCATCAGGTTGACGTTGTCGGTCAGGTCCTTCCAGGTCCCGGCCACCCCGGGGACGGTGGCCTGGCCGCCGAGCCGCCCCTCGGTGCCCACCTCGCGGGCCACCCGGGTCACCTCCGAGGCGAAGCCGGACAGCTGGTCCACCATGGTGTTGACGGTGTTCTTCAACTCCAGCATCTCGCCCGCGACATGGACGGTGACCTTGTTGGACAGGTCGCCCTTGGCGACCGCCGTGGTCACCAGCGCGATGTCGCGGACCTGCGCGGTCAGCCGGCTGGCCATCATGTTGACCGAGTCGGTGAGGTCCTTCCAGCTGCCGGACACCCCGCGCACCCGGGCCTGGCCGCCCAGCTTGCCCTCGGTGCCGACCTCGATGGCCACCCGGGTCACCTCGTCGGTGAACTCCGACAGCGAGGACACCAGGCCGTTGACGGTGCGGCCGACCTTGAGGAACTCCCCGCGCAGCGGGTGGGTGCCCCCGTCCGGGCCGATCGCGCGCAGCTCCATCCGCTGGTCCAGGTCGCCCTCGGCGATCGAGCCGAGCACCCGGCCGACCTCGGCCATCGGCCGGGCCAGGTCGTCGATCAGGGCGTTGGAGTTGTCCACGGCGGCGCCCCAGGCGCCCTCGCCGGCCCCGGCCTCCAGCCGCTCGGAGAGCCGGCCCTCCCGCCCGACCGCGCGTCTGACCCTGGCGAGCTCACCGGTGAGGTGCTGGTTGCGCTCGGCGATCTCATTGAAGACCGCGGCGACCTCGGCCATCACCGAGTCGCCCGGGACGGTCATCCGCCTGCGGAAGTTGCCGTCGCGCATGGCCGTCAGCGCGGAGAGCAGCTTGCGCAGGTCCGCCGCGTCCGCACCCCGGTTCCGGCGGCCCCTGCTGCCGCCACGGACCGCTGCCGTTGCTGTCGCCCTGCCTGAATCCACCGGGGTCCCTCCAGAGTTGCCGACCGGCGGGACACCGCAAGCGGGCCCGGTAGCGTGCTCCGGGGGTACGCGAAACGGCAGCGCCGTCGTCCTGTACTCCACAATCTAGCGACCCCCGGGGGTTGCGTGAGGGGTGGCGCAGGGTATCGGCTTGCCGATCGGGCACAGTGGAGGGCCCGTCGTCAGTAACCTCATGGGCTCGGGGCCGTTGTGCCCAGCACAGGAACAGAGGAGTCACTCGTGGTCACCGCGCGGGCAACCGCCACGTTCGAGCCGGTCGTCCGCTCCGTGGCGTCCGCGCGCGGTTTTGTCAGGGACACCCTGCAGGGGTGGGGGTTCTCCGAGGTCGTCGACGACGCGGTGGTCCTGGTCAGCGAGCTGGTCACGAACGCCGTGGTGCACGCCGGGACCTCCGCCGAGGTGGTCTGCCTGCGGGACGAGGACGGGGTGCGGGTCGAGGTCGCCGACCGCTACCCCAAGCGCATGGTGCCGCTGTACGACGGGGCCTTCGCGGAGGCCGCGGACGACCAGCAGTTCGACGTCAGCCGGGCCGACCTGGAGCGCGAGGGCGGCCGCGGCCTGCTGCTGTGCGCCGCGCTCGCCTCGCGCTGGGGCGTGGACTACGCGCCGGCGCACAAGCGGGTCTGGTTCCGGCTCGACCTCCCGGCCCGGACCGCGGGCACCCGCTTCGCCGGTCCGGTCACCCCGGACGGGCTGCTTCCGGCCACGGACTCCACGGTCCGGGTCGCCGTGTGCCAGGTCGACCCAGACGGGGTGGTGCGGAGCTGGAACCAGGACGCCGAATCACTGTTCGACCTGCCCGCCGCGCTGGTCGTCGGCAAACCGCTGGGCGCCGTCGCCGCCTGGCCGCAGACCCCCGGCACCGGGCTCGGCCTGGACGAGGCGCTGCGGCTCTCCCGCTGGGAGGGCAGCTACGGGATGCGCTGCGGCGACGGCCACACCATGCCCGTCTACGGCGCCCACCTGCGGATCCGCGACAGCGAGGGCTCCCCCTCGACGGTCTGCCTGCTGGTCCGGGAGACCGAGCGGGCAGTGCTGCAGTCCCCGTTCCGGGGCCAGCCCGCCGACAGCACCGCCCCCGGCTCGCACGCCGAGACCGGGGTCGGCGGCCTGCAGTCCTTCGACGCCTTCATCGGCTCCCCCGCCCCCGACGACCTGGACGGGCTGCTGCAGCGCACGGTCGAACGGGCGCGCGACATGCTGGACGGCGACGCCGCGTACCTGCTGCTGGCGACCGACGACGAGACCGAGCTGGAGGTACGCGCCAGCTGCGGCCTGCCGTCCGGGCGGCAGCGGTTCGCCCGGGTGCCGGTGGAGGCGGGCGCGGGCCGCTACGGCTCGGCCCGGCTGCCCGCCGTCCACGACGACCTGACCGCCCAGCCGGGGGCGGTGCCGCTGCTCAGCGGGACCGGGCTGCGCTCGGTGGTGACCGTCCCGCTCAAGGTCGAGGGGCGGCTGACCGGCTCGCTCGGGGTGGCCGCGCAGGCCGCCGACCAGTACCGCAACGAGGACGCGCTGCGGCTGCAGTTCGCCGCGGACCGGATCGCGCTGGCGGTGGAGAGCGCCCGGCTGACCGAACTGGAGCGGCTCCGGCGCGGCTCGCTCTCCTTCCTGGTGGAGGCCTCCGACCTGCTCGCGGGCACCCTGGAACGGGACCAGACGCTGGCGCTGATGGCGCAGATGACCGTGCCCACCCTGGCCGCCTGGTGCGCCGTCTACACGATCTCCGAGCAGTCAGCGCCCGAACTGGCGTTCGTACTGCACGAGGACGAGGACCAGATCGACGGGCTGCGCGCGCTGCTGGCGCAGATCCCCCCGCCCGAGCCGGTGAACACGCCCGGCGCGCGCAACTGGCGCGCGCCCGCCGAGGCCGCGCACTCCGCCGCGATGCGGGTCTCGCTGCGCAGCCTCGGCCGCGGCGGCACCACCCGGCCGACCCCCGGCTCGGGCCCGGCCACCGCCCTGGCCACGGCGCTGACCGTGGGCGGCGAGACCGTGGTGCTGCCGCTGGTCGCCAGGAACCGGGTGATCGGGATGCTGACCCTGGGCAAGGCCGCCGACGAGAAGTTCCGCCGGGAGATCCTGGAGCTCGCCGAGGACCTGTCCCGGCGGGCCGCACTGGCCCTGGACAACGCCCGGCTCTACTCGGAGCGCACCGCGATCAGCCGGGCGCTGCAGCGCAGCCTGCTGCCGCCGGACCTGCCCAAGATCCCCGGGGTCGAGGTCGAGGTGATCTACCGGGCGGCCGGCGAGGGCAACGAGGTCGGCGGCGACTTCTACGACGTCTTCACGATCAGGGACGGCACCTACGGCTTCGCCATCGGCGACGTCTGCGGCACAGGCCCCGAGGCCGCCTCGGTGACCGGTCTGGCCCGGCACTCGCTGCGACTGCTGGCCCGGGAGGGCCTGAAGGCCCCCGAGGTACTGAACCGGCTGAACGCGGCGATCCTGGACGAGGGCGAGCGCAGCCGCTTCCTGACGCTGCTGTACGGAGAGATGACGCCGCATCAGGACGGCACGGTGGAGCTGCGCTCGGTCTGCGCCGGACACCCGCTGCCGCTGCGGCTCCGTCCGGACGGGACGGTCTCGGCGGCGGCCGTGCCGCAGCCGCTGCTCGGGGTGATGGAGGATCTGGAGCTGTTCGAGGAGACCGTGGTGCTCGAGCCGGGGGACGTGCTGCTGTGCGTCACCGACGGCATCACCGAGCGCCGCGAGGGCTCCCGGATGCTCGGCGACGACGGTCTGGCCGAGGTGCTGGCCGGCTGCACCGGACTGACCGCGGGCGCGGTGGCGGCCCGGGTGCTGCGCGCGGTGGAGCGGTTCGCCCCGGAGCCGGCCTCGGACGACATGGCGATCCTGGCACTGCGGGTGCCGACCCAGCTGAGCTGAGCCACAGGTCGGTCTGATCCTTCCGTTCGATCGGATCGGAGGGTTACCGTCCGGTTCTGCCGGGATATGGGCACTGTTGGGGCAAAAATGGTCCCTGGTGCATGCGAGGCAGCCTCCCTACGATCGGGCGATGCCGCGTCAACTGCCTGCCCCCTCGCTCCCTCGTTCGATCCTGGCCGCGGCTGTCGCCGCGCTGCTGATGCTGGGGGTCTGCGTCGTAGGTGCGCACGTCGACCGCACCGGACTGTTCGCCCTGCTTCCGGCGTCGGAACTGCGGGTGGGCCCGGTCCACGGGCTGTGGTCGCTGGCGGGGGTCGCGGTCTTTCTGCCGGTGCTGGCCGTGGTGGTGTTCGGCGGAACGGTGTCCTCGCTCCGGGGAGCCGTCGCCGGTCTGGGCCGCGGCCGGGTGCTGCTGCGGGTCTGGGGCCTCTGCGTACTCGCGGCGGGCACGGCCCGACTGCTGCAGGTGCTCGCCGAGCTGGCCGGGGCCGCCGTCCAGGGCGGCACCAGGATGGCCGCGATGTCCGTGGCGACCGCGCTGTGGACCTCGGGACTGACCGCGGAGCGGGCGGTACTGCTGGGCTGGCTGCCCGCGCTGGGCGCCGCGCTGGTCCACCGCAGGGCGAGCGGTCCCAAGCTGACCGGGCTCGGCTGGCGCTGGTCGCTGGCCGCCACCGGACTGTCGCTGGCCCTGCTCGGCCCCCTGGTCGGCCCGATGCTGTGGGAGGGCTCCCCGGCCGCGTCCCTGTACGGGGAGCACCTGAGCCTGCGCTCGTTGCCGCTGGGCCCGGCCCGCTTCGCCGTGGAGCTGGTGGTGGCCACCACAGTGGGGACCCTGCTGCTCTCGCGCTCCTCCCGGCGGTTCGACTGCGGTCGGGCCAGTCGGCTGCTGCTGGCGGGCTGGCTGGCCGCGCTCGGCGGCGGGGCCGCCGCCGGTGTGGTGCAGACCCTGCTGGCGCTGCCGCGCGACCTGGCCGGCCCGGACCGGTTCGTGCTGGCCGACGCGGGGCTGCGGATCGGCACCGGGCTCTCCCTCGGGCTCGCCTTCGGCTGGGCCGTGCTGCCGACGCTGATGCTGATCAGCCGCGCCCTGGGCGCCATCGCCGGAGAGCGGCGGAGGTTCCTGTCGGTGGCGGCATCCGCGCTGGTCCTGGCGCTGGGCTCATGGCTGCTCTCGGCGGCGGCCCCGAGCAGCGCGGCCACGACCGGACCCACGCCCCCGGTGTCCGCCGCCGCCCGGGCGACCGCGGGGCAGCCGCTCCCGGCGCTGATCGTCCGGGACGGCCGGATCGAGGAGGTGAACGGCCGCCAGGTGCAGCTGCGCGGCGCCGACACCGGTACCGACACCGCCGCACCGACTGGGGCCGCCACCGCTGCCGCTATCGCCGGAATCGCGGCGCACGGCTTCAACGTGGTCCGACTGAAGGTCAGCTGGCCGCTGCTGGAACCACGTCCCGGCCACTGGGACCAGGCCTATCTCAAGCAGGTCAAGGACGCTGTGGCTACCGCCGCCGCACACGGCCTGTACACCGCTATCGACCTGCAGCAGAGCGCCTGGAACCGCAACACGTCCGACTCGGCGGCCTTCACCGGCTTCTACCACGACACCGACGGCGTCCAGAGCGAACTGCTGCGGACCTGGGCGCTGCTGGGCCGCACCTTCGCCGGCAACCCCGCCGTGGCCGGCTACGGACTGCTCGACCAGCCCGGGCTCGGCGAGGACCCCCCGGTCACCTCCTCGGTGCTGCTGGGGGCGTACTACCACCGCGCGGTGCAGACGATCCGGACCCAGGAGGCCGCGGTCCCCGGCGGATTCCCGCACCTGGTCCTGATCGAGCCGAGCGTGCAGTGGTCCCGGCTCGGCTTCGACGCGGCGCCGCCGCAGGGCTTCTCCGACGATCCCTACCTGGTCTTCGCCCCGCACCTGCGCACCGGGCCGACCCGGGCCGAGCGGGATCTGGGGATCACCCTGGTGTCCGCGCAGCGCGGGGCCGAGCTGGCCCAGCAGCAGGCCGACGCCTATGGCATGCCGCTGTGGACCAACGCGTGGAGCGCACCCGGCACCGCGCTCCCGCAGGCCCCCTACCCCTTGTTCGCGCCCGGCGGGCCGACCCGGACCGCCGTGGACGCCCAGGGCCGACTCACCCTCAGCGGGAGCGCGCCGAAGGGCGTGACCGGCGCCGGCTGCACACTCGACGTCTGGTTCCCGGGCACGGCGCGTCCGGCGGTCGGCGGCAGCGGAGTGGTCGGCGTCGACCTCCGCAAAGTCGACGGCGGCTGGCGGATCACCGGCTGCGCCGGCGGGAACTACCGGCTGACGGCAGGGGCCTCTTAGCACTTGACTGGGCCCGTAGGGCCCGACTAGACCTGAACGGGTATCCGCTGCTCAGGCTCGGCCGCCCGCTGGGTCCTGCGAGCGGCCAGCAGCCGTGCGCAGCCCCACTGGACCAGGTAGGACAGCAGCAGCAGCGCCACCGCCGCCACCCCGTCCAACCAGTAGTGGTTCGCGGTCACCAGCACCACGGCCACGGTCAGCACCGGGTGCGCGACGATCAGCCAGCGCCAGCGGCTGGGGCTGATCCGGACCACCGCGACCGCCACCAGGACGCACCAGGCCACATGCACCGAGGGCATCGCGGAGTACGAGTCGGCCTGCAGCCCGCCGATCGTCGTCCCGTAGACCGACTGCCCGTACTGGACCGCCGTGTCCACCAGTCCGGTCGTGAACAGCAGCCGCGGCGGCGCTACCGGGATCAGCTGGACCAGCAGGGAGGAGGCGGTGACCAGCACCAGCGTGGTCCGCACCCAGGGATACGCCTCGCGGTGCCGCACGAACACCCAGACCAGCAGGGCGATCACCGCGCCGAAGTGCATGACCGCGTAGTAGTAGTTCGCCCCCTGCACCAGCAGCGGATGCGGCAGCACCCACTGCTGCAGGGTGTGCTCGCTCGGGAAGTGGAGTCTTCGCTCGGTGTCCCAGATCCACCGGCCGCGGGAGACGGCGCCGTCCGTGCCCATCACCGAGAGCTGTCCGGCGAACTGCCAGATCGCGAAGAGGCCGAGGATGGTCGCGGTCTCCCGCAGCACCAGCCCCACCGACGTCCGTCCGGTGCGCCGCAGCACCGCGGACGCGGCGTAGGCCGCCGCGCCGACCGCCCCGGAGGACTGCCAGGACAGCGTCAGGTTCTGCATGGCCATGGACCTTTCCCCGGTGTTTGACACACCGTAACCGCCGCCACCGATCACGCGCACGGCGGGGCCGCTCCGTGATCGCCGAGTGCTGAGAGTGACCGGCGCGGTCGCTCTCAGTCCGTCAGCGGATGCCTGATCAGCAGACTCGCCTCGACCGGGGCCCCGCCCAGCGCCGCGTAGGTGTGCGGCCCGTCGGAGGTCCAGCTGGCATGGCTCCCCGCGGGCACCACCAGCGGTGCGCCGACCGGGCCGACCTGGGCTGTTCCGGTGAACACGGTGAGGTACTCGACCACCCCCTGCGCGTGCGCGGGCGAGGTCTGCACCGGTCCCGGCCGGATCAGCAGCCGGTAGAGCTCAGTACTGACCCCGCCGTCCTGGAACACCTGGAGCAGCGTCGCCGTGACCGCCTCGCCCTCGATCACCGGCGGGCTGTCCGCCGCCGTGGACAGCAGCGCCGCCAGCGGGACGCCCAGCTGCCCGGCGATGGCGTAGAGGGTCTCCGCGGTCGGGTTGCGACTGCCGGTCTCCAGTCCGGAGAGGGTGGCCTTGCCGATCCCGGCCCGGCGGGCCAGCTCGGACAGACTGAGCCCGCGTTCACCGCGCAGTCGGCGGATGCGGCGTCCCGTATCGGCGGCGGCGGTGCTCGTCCATGCCTGAACCATGGCGCCCAGTATCCCCGATGCCCTATCGTTCCATAAACGGAACGAGGAGCGGAACGACAGGGGTGGGAGGAGTGACCGTGGAACGGCCCGAGGGCATCACCCAACCGCTGCTGGCCGGCCTGGTCACCGCCGTCGTGGGCTTCACCAGCAGTTTTGTCGTGGTGCTGACCGCCCTGCGGGCGGTCGGCGCGGACTCCGACCAGGCCGTCTCCGGGCTGCTGGTTCTCTGCGGGGCCATGGGCGGCCTCGCCATCTTCCTGGGCCTGCGCCACCGCCAGCCCATCAGCATCGCCTGGTCCACCCCCGGCGCGGCCCTGCTGATCAGCGCCGGGGGCCAGCACGGCTACCGCTACGCCGTGGGCGCGTTCCTGGTGGCCGGACTGCTGGTCGCGATCACCGGGCTGTGGTCCCGGCTCGGCGCCCTGGTCGCCTCGATACCGGTGCCGCTGGCCACCGCCCTGCTCGCGGGCGTCCTGCTGCCGCTCTGCCTCGCCCCGGTGCACGCGGCGGTCCAGCTGCCCGCATTGGCCCTGCCGGTGGTCGCCGCCTGGGCCCTGCTCACCCGCTTCGCCCGGCGCTGGGCCACCCCCGGGGCGCTGGCGGTGACCGTCCTGGTGCTGCTGCTCCGGCACCCTGCCACGTCCGGCCCGGGGGCGGGGCTGCTGCCCACGCTGACCTTCACCGCCCCGGCCTTCAGCGCCGGGGCCCTGGCCGGGGTCGCCCTCCCGCTCTATGTGATCACCATGGCCGCCCAGAACGTCCCCGGCCTCGCCGTGCTCACCCACTTCGGCTACCGGCCGCCGACCCGGCCGATCCTGCTGAGCACCGGTCTCACCACCGCGGCCGGCTCGGTGGCCGGGGGCTTCATGGTCAATCTCGCCGCGATCACCGCCGCCCTGGCCGCCGGACCCGACGCAGGGCCCGACCGGAGCCGGCGCTGGATCGCCTCGGTGACTGCCGGCGCGGTCTACATCCTGCTCGGCCTCACCGCGGGACTGTCCGCGGCCCTGCTCACCACGGCGCCCCCGCTGCTGGTCGAGGCGGTCGCCGGGCTCGCCCTGCTCGGCACCCTCGGCTCCGCGCTGGCCTCGGCGCTGACCGCCGAGGCGGGGCGCGAGGCCGCCGTGATCACCTTTGTGGTCACCGCCTCGGGCATCACCGCCGCCGGCATCGGCGCCCCCTTCTGGGGCCTGCTGGCCGGCCTCGCCGCCCACGCCCTGTTCCGCCGCACCGCCCCCGCCGCAGCGCCCGAGCCGACAACCGGCCCGGAACCGGCTGCTGTCCCCGAGCCGGTTGCTGTCCCCGGACCGGTTGCTGTCCCCGGACCGACTGCTGCCGCAGATCAGCCTGCTACGGAAGGACCCGCTGTCGGCGCGACCAGCTCCCGGCCCTGACTCGGGCGGGTGATCTGCCACAGCCCGGCCCACTGGTAGTAGGCGCCGTTCACCACCTGCAGCAGCACCAGGGTCACCGGCCAGAGCAGGCCGCCCAGGCCCGGCACCGCGTCCACCGGCAGTGCATAGGCCATCAGCACCCGCAGCAACCCGTCGATGATCATCGCCGAGCCCCAGATCACCGTGGAGACCCGCCAGATCCGACGGAACTTCGCGGACTCCTCCCACAGCACGTCCCAGGAAGTCCCGTCACTGCGGAACCGGCCCTCCAGGAACGGCCGTGCGCCCAGAAAGGCCAGCGGCCGACGGGCCCAGATCGTGCCGAGGAACCACAGCCCGCCCGCACCGGTCACCCAGCCGTCCTTGGCCAGCATGAACCGGGTGCTGCCGCTGACCAGCGAGGCGACCAGGCCCAGCAGGATCACCCCGGCCACAAACGCCGCCATCCCGTCCAGCCTGCGCTCCCGCAGGAACTGCACCAGCGCACTCGCCAGGGGCACCAGCGCCGAGGCGATCAGCGCCGGATAGCTGCCGACCCCGGCGGCGCGCAGACCGTAGTAGACCCCGACCGGCAGTGCCATGTCGACCAGCAGCACCAGCGCGGTGTGCCGACCGTTGTGGGGTTTCGCCGCGGGGGTCGGCATCAGTCCGCCCTCCTGGTGGCCCGTTCCACCCAGCCGGTGATCTCGTGCACGCACTCCTCAACGGTGAGGCAGGGCGGGACGAACATCCGCGAGATCGCCGCGTCGATCCCCGACTTGATCGTCAGCGCCATCAGCCGGACGTCGAACTCGCGGAACTCACCGCTCTGCTGACCTGCCGTCAGGATGGGGTCGAGCTCGTGCACATTGGCCTCGGCCGTCAGCTCCGGCCCGTAGCGCTGGCCGCCGTCCCCGTCCCGGGCGTTCATCGAGACCTCGTAGAGGGCCCGGACCTGGGCCGGATACGCGGCGATCCAGCGCAGCTGCGCCTCGATCCGCGCCCGCAACTGCCCTGACGCGGTCTCCTCGACCCGGACCCGCTCGGCGATCGCCTGCTGCGCGTTGCTGCCGACCTCGACCAGCACCTGCTCCATCAGCTCGTCCCTGCTCCCGAAGTGGTAGGAGATCAGGCGAGTACTGGACAGGCCGGCCTGCCGCGCGATCCGACTGTAGGTGGTCTGCGCATAGCCGACCTCGGCGATCACCTCGATGGTCGCCGCGACGATCTGAGCCCGCCGTGCCGTCGCGGCCAGGGACCGCGACGACACCTCTTCACTTACTCGCATGAGTAATTTCTACCTCATGCGAGTAACGTCAAACCGTCTCCGTCGACCTATCGACCCCTCACATATTGATCATGTGGCCGGCCAGGCCGTGGATGGCCTCCTTGACCGCCTCGCCCAGGGTCGGGTGGGCGTGCACATTGCGGGCCACCTCGTGCACCGTCAGGTCCCACTGCTGGGCCAGCGTCAGCTCCGGCAGCAGCTCAGTGACCTCGGGGCCGATCAGGTGCGCGCCCAGCAGCTCGCCGTACGTGCCGTCGCTGATCACCTTGACGAACCCGACCGGATCGGCCAGCCCGTGCGCCTTGCCGTTGGCGGTGAACGGGAACTTCGACACCTTGACGTCGAACCCCTGCTCACGCGCCTGCGCCTCGGTCCAGCCGAAACTGGCGATCTGCGGCTGACAGTAGGTACAACACCAGTGCGTTAGGGCGTTGACCTGCGGTGCAACCGTGGCCTGCGTGGCTGTCAGCGTCGTGGGCGGGCAGTGAGTCCGTTCTCCAGCATTCCGATCTTGGCGCTGAAGGTGTAGGTGGGTGCGCTCTGGGGGTGCTTGCCCGCGTTCGGGGCGTATTTGCTGGTGGTGTTCTTCTTGCTGCGGGCCTTGACGCGCTGTCGGCGGTGCGCGGGCCACAGGTCGGCGAGGATCGCTGCGCCGATCCTTCCCACCAGGTCGGCCTTGTCCTGGATCGTGGTGCCGGCGGCGGTCAGGACGGTGTCTGCGGCGGCCTGCAGCAGCACGGTGAAGCTGAGGCGGTCCATATCCAGGGCGGGCTGGTCGGTGATCGCGTCGGCAGCGGCGCGAATCAGCACCTGGTAGGCGGTCAGCAGTGCCCAGACCTCCTGGTCGAGGCCGTCGATGCTGCGCGAGCGTAGGACGCGGCCGTCCAGGATGCTGGCCTTGATCGAAAAATAGGCGGTCTCCGCCTGCCATCGCTCGTGGTAGAGGTGCAGGAGTTCGCTTGCGGGGTGGGTGGTGTGGTCGAGGAGGCTGGTGAGCAGGCGCCACTGCTCGGTGCGTACGGTGCCGTCGGACAGAGTCACGGTGACCTCGGCCTCGATCACGCGCACCGGCAGGGGCGAGTAGCCCAGGCCGGCCCGGTAGGGGGCGCGCAGGCGGGCCAGGTAGGAGCCGTCTGCGAGGTGTTGAAGGGCGGTGGGGCAGCGGCTGGCGCCCGAGCGCACCAGGAAGTGGGCGCCGGTCGCGGCGGTGTCGGCCAGGAAGTGCACGGCGTCGAAGCCCGCGTCGGCCAGCAGCAGCATCGACGCGTCTAGCACGTGCAACAGGCGTGTGGCGTAGGGTAGTTCACCGGTTGCCTCGGGGCCGAAGGCCGCGCCCAGCAGAGCCCGGGTGCCGCACTCGACGATCACCAGCAGGCGTAGCAGCGGGTAGCCGAACTCCCTCTTCTCGCCGACCCGTTTGGGATAGAGCCAGGTGACCTGCGCGTCTTCGGGCACGTGCAGACTGGTGCCGTCGACGGCCACTGTGCGCAGCCCCCGGTAGAAGGAGCCGGGGCGGTGGCGCTCGCCGACAGGACCCGCCAGCGTCTCGAACAGCACCTTGAGGGGGCGGGCACCCAGGCGGCGCCTCGCCCGGGCGAGCGAGGAGACGGCTGGCCGGACGATCACGGCCGCGGGCAGGTGCGCGGTCAGCTTTCCCCACACCGCCCGGTACGAGGCGTGCTCGAACAGCGCGAGAGCCAGGACGAAGTACACCATCACGCGGGCGGGCAGCAGCCGCAGCCGCTTCTCCCGCGCCCCGGTCTCCTCCAGCACGGCGTCCACCAGGGCAAAATCCACGATCTGGGTCAACTCGCCCAAGTGGCCCGGCGCGTAGACCCCCGGGATCACCTGCATGGCGGGCGTGGTGGCAGACTGATCGCGCAACGGGACTCCCGATGATCATCCGAGCTTGGCAGCAAGATGATCTATCAGGAGTCCCGTTCGACGTTCACGCCGGGGTTGCGCCGCAGGTCACAGGCTTAACGCACTGGTGTTGACAGTAGGTAGCACGCGGGATCATGGTGAAGTCCAGCTCCATGGTCTCCGCACCGGCGATGGTCTCGGCCGCGATCACCCCCATCGACTCGGCGGCGTGCGCCAGCATCAGCTTGGCCGTCACATCACCGATGGCGAAGATGTGCGACACATTGGTCCGCCCGCGCCCGTCCACCTCGATCGCGCCACGCTCGGTCAACCGCACCCCGGTCCGCTCCAGGCCGTAGCCGGTGACCCGGGGTGCGAAACCGATCGCCTGCAGCACCTTGTCGGCCGCCAGCACCTGCTGCTGCCCGTTCCTGGTGACGGTGACCTGCACCTGCTCGCCGCTGTCGTCGATCGACTCCACCCGCGTGGACGTCAGCACCTCGATGCCGAGGCGGCGGTAGCGCTTGGCCAGCTCGGCGGAGACCTCCGCGTCCTCCAGTGGCACCATCCGGTCCAGGAACTCGACGATGGTGACCTTCACGCCGAAGTTGTGCAGCACATAGGCGAACTCCACGCCGATCGCGCCGGCCCCGGCGATGATGATGCTCTTCGGCAGGGTCTCGGTAAGGATCTGCTCCTCATAGGTGACCACCCGGTCACTGAGGGAGGTGCCCGGCAGCAGCCTGGTGGTCGCCCCCGCGGCGACGACGCAGTTGTCGAAGGTGACCGTTTCCGTCCCCCCGGAGCGAAGCGCCACCTCGATGGTGCGGTCGTCGACGAAGGTGCCCCGGCCGTCGTACTCAGTGATGCCGTTCTTCTTCATCAGATAGTGGACGCCGGCCACCCGGCCGTCGGCGACCTTGCGGCTGCGCTTGAACGCCGCCCCGTAGTCAAAGCTCACCCGGCCCTCCACCTGGATGCCGAAGGTGTCGGCCTCATGGGTGAAGATGTGCGCCAGCTCGGCATTCCGCAGCAGCGCCTTCGAGGGAATGCAGCCGACATTGAGACAGACTCCACCCCAGTACTTCTCCTCGATCACCGCGGCCCGCAGGCCCAACTGCACCGCGCGAACGGCGGTGGTGTAGCCACCGGGCCCCGCGCCAAGAACCACGACGTCAAAATGTGTAGTCATACTGTGCAGCGTAAGCACCACGGTCGGCCGAGGCGCCTGTCTTCAGCCCGACGTGCCCACTCTCACACCGGTCGGCCCACAGTCGGTTCCGCGTCACCGTCGGCCGCGCCCTCAGCCGCGGCCACCTCGTCGAGCAGCAGCTCGACGGCTGCCTTCGCCTCCATCACGGACGCACCGGTCGCCTGTCGCCAGGTGTTGATCGCCTGGATCCGATCGCCCGCACGGGCGTGGGCGACAGCCAATCTGGCATGCAGCGGACGACCCGGCAGCCGAGCCGGCACGGGCCGCCCCCGTGGCTCGCCGAGGCGACCGCTGGGATCATGATCGTCAAGCGAGGAGTGCAAGCCCTCGACCACCGCTCGCCCGGTCGGCGCTGCCGCAGGGTCTGTTGTCGGCTCTGTTGTCGGTCCGGGGACGCGAATGGCCACGAGCTCCCAGCGGAAACCGGTCGGCTCGGACCACTCCTCGTCCAATCCGATCCCCAACAGCCCCGGATCGTCGATCAACTGGCAGACATTGCGGGCCAGTTCGTGCTGCATCTCCCGCACCACATCGGTCAGGTCCTCCGGATCCACCCCGCATGCCAAGATCCGCTGCAACGCGGACTCCGGCTGCCGACCTCGCAGCCGCCCCTCGATCCAGGAGGGGTAACCGAGGTCACCACTGGTCTCCTCCTCGTCGACCACCAGGCTCCACACCGTGCTCAGGAAGGACTGGCGCGCCTCCGCCGTCCAGTCATCACCGCTGTCGTCACCGCTGTCGTCACCGCTGTCGTCGTCGCCCATGGCGTCACACTGCCAGACGGCATCAACGACTGACGCAATAGCCTGGCTGCCATGCTGATGATCGACGCCGTGACCGAGATCCTGCACGAGGCCGCCGCCGTGGCGATCCTCCCCCGCTACCGGGCCCTGGCCGCAGGCGAGGTGACGGAGAAAAGTCCGGGCGAGGTCGTCACCATCGCCGACCAGGAGGCGGAAGCATTGATCACCCGTCGACTGCGCACCGTCCTCGACGTCCCGGTCGTCGGCGAGGAGGCCACAGCGGCAAAACCGGCCCTGCTCACCGCACTGCGGGAGGCCCCGGCTGCCTGGCTCTGGCTGGTCGATCCCCTGGACGGCACCGCCAACTTTGTCGCCGGACGACCCGAGTACGCGGTGATGGCAGCGCTGGTCAGGCAGGGCGAAACCGTCGCCTCCTGAATCGTGCAGCCGGGCCTCGGTCGTACATACGTCGCCCAGAAAGGGTCGGGCGCCTGGCGGGACGGCGTGCGACTTCACCGCGGCCGCGCGTCCGCCGATCCGGCTGAGCTGCGCGGAGCGACCTTCACGCACTTCCTCCCCGCAGCCACTCGCACCCACGTCGAGGCCGCCAGGCCCCGCTTCGCCGACGCGGGCCTCGGCAGCAAGGCCGCCGGCGTCGACTACCCCCAACTCGCCGAGGGCGCACTCGACTTCATCCTCTACCAGCGCACCCTCCCCTGGGACCACGCCCCCGGCACCCTGCTCCTCACCGAAGCCGGCGGCACCGCGGCCCGCCACGACGGCACCCCGTACCGACCCACGGACGACAACCCCGGCCTACTCGCCGCCGCGGACCAACAGTGCTGGCAGACGGTGCACGACATTCTGATCCCCTAGCGAGAGCGGGAGGCCGGGGCCCAGAAGGGGCCAGACAGCGGCCTTTGCTTCTACCTCTACCTCTGCCTGGGTACGAGGATGCTCGGATGGAGACATGGCGAACGGAAGCACTGGTCAAGCTCGTAGCTGATTCGACGGCGCGCATGGATGAACGAGACGACGCGGCCATGGACCTAAGCGCAAGCGATGATCCCAGAGCCCGTGAAGTCCTGGTCGAGATTGCTGCCAACCCCGGATCGGATGACATTCTCGCCGCATCCGCCGGCGAGTCCCTTGGCGAGATCGCCGCGCGTACGGGTGCACTGACCGACGAGGAAGTCGGCTTGCTGCGGCCCGATGCAGCCACGGAGTACCGAGCTGCCTACAACCGCCTTGTGCCCTCCCCAGACTGACACCGCGGCGCCCTGCTGCCGATCCCGGCAGGGGGGTGGGCGCGGCCCCGGTGTGTGGCTTGGGCTCCCGGGTCGTTGCCGAGTGGCGGGGGTGTGCGTGGCTGAGGTTGCTCGGCTCCGCCTCCGCGGCCAACTGCGCGGACGGGAGGGGCGGTGGGGCGGGCACTGTTGCCGGGTTCCGGAGGGAAGTGGTGCTGCAGAAACGATTCTCGCGCGTGCCCCGGGGGCTGTTGTGGTTGGCCGCGAGGCGGAGCCGAGCAACCCCGGCCAGGCACATGTGGTTGGTCGGCATCGTCCCGGGAGCCCAAGCCACACACTCGGGCCGGGGTTTTGCGACCTGGTCCTGAACGCAGTAAAGCCCCGACCGGTTTACCCAGGTCGGGGCTTTACTGTAATGGTTGTTCGGCGGCGTCCTACTCTCCCACAGGGTCCCCCCTGCAGTACCATCGGCGCTATGAGGCTTAGCTTCCGGGTTCGGGATGTTACCGGGCGTTTCCCTCACGCTATGACCACCGAAACACTATGAAGTTGACACGCACCTGCCTAAGCAGGCGGGTCGTGACTTCAGAACTGCACAGTGGACGCGTAGCAACTATGGTCAAGCCCTCGGCCTATTAGTACCGGTCAGCTCCACCCCTTACAGGGCTTCCACATCCGGCCTATCAACCCAGTCGTCTACTGGGAGCCTTACCCACTCGATGGTGGTGGGAGTCCTCATCTCGAAGCAGGCTTCCCGCTTAGATGCTTTCAGCGGTTATCCTTTCCGAACGTAGCCAACCAGCCATGCCCTTGGCAGGACAACTGGCACACCAGAGGTTCGTCCGTCCCGGTCCTCTCGTACTAGGGACAGCCCTTCTCAAGACTCCTGCGCGCGCAGCGGATAGGGACCGAACTGTCTCACGACGTTCTAAACCCAGCTCGCGTACCGCTTTAATGGGCGAACAGCCCAACCCTTGGGACCTACTCCAGCCCCAGGATGCGACGAGCCGACATCGAGGTGCCAAACCATCCCGTCGATATGGACTCTTGGGGAAGATCAGCCTGTTATCCCCGGGGTACCTTTTATCCGTTGAGCGACGGCGCTTCCACAAGCCACCGCCGGATCACTAGTCCCTGCTTTCGCACCTGCTCGACCCGTCGGTCTCACAGTCAAGCTCCCTTGTGCACTTACACTCAACACCTGATTGCCAACCAGGCTGAGGGAACCTTTGGGCGCCTCCGTTACATTTTAGGAGGCAACCGCCCCAGTTAAACTACCCACCAGACACTGTCCCTGATCCGGATCACGGACCCAGGTTAGACATCCAGCACGACCAGAGTGGTATTTCAACGACGACTCCACCCAAACTGGCGTCTGAGCTTCAAAGTCTCCCACCTATCCTACACAAGCCGAACCGAACACCAATATCAAGCTATAGTAAAGGTCCCGGGGTCTTTCCGTCCTGCTGCGCGAAACGAGCATCTTTACTCGTAATGCAATTTCACCGGGCCTATGGTTGAGACAGTCGAGAAGTCGTTACGCCATTCGTGCAGGTCGGAACTTACCCGACAAGGAATTTCGCTACCTTAGGATGGTTATAGTTACCACCGCCGTTTACTGGCGCTTAAGTTCTCAGCCTCGCCCCGTCGAAACAGAGCTAACCGGTCCCCTTAACGTTCCAGCACCGGGCAGGCGTCAGTCCGTATACATCGCCTTACGGCTTCGCACGGACCTGTGTTTTTAGTAAACAGTCGCTTCTCGCTGGTCTCTGCGGCCGGCCCCAGCTCAAGGAGCAAGTCCCATCACCAGTTCCGGCCCCCCTTCTCCCGAAGTTACGGGGGCATTTTGCCGAGTTCCTTAACCATAGTTCACCCGAACGCCTCGGTATTCTCTACCTGACCACCTGAGTCGGTTTGGGGTACGGGCCGCCATGAAACTCGCTAGAGGCTTTTCTCGACAGCATAGGATCATCCACTTCACCACAATCGGCTCGGCATCAGGTCTCAGACTATATGTGCGACGGATTTGCCTATCACACGTCCTACACCCTTACCCCGGGACAACCACCGCCCGGGCTGGACTACCTTCCTGCGTCACCCCATCGCTCACCTACTACCCTGTTGGGTCAGCGGCTCCACCACTCCCATCCATCCGAAGACTTCAGGGCGGCTTCGCGGCTTTAGCATTCAGAGGTTCGACGTTGGCGCTTCAAAGCGGGTACGGGAATATCAACCCGTTGTCCATCGACTACGCCTGTCGGCCTCGCCTTAGGTCCCGACTTACCCTGGGCAGATCAGCTTGACCCAGGAACCCTTGGTCAATCGGCGCAAGAGTTTCCCACTCTTGTATCGCTACTCATGCCTGCATTCTCACTCGTGAACCGTCCACGACTGGCTTCCGCCGCCGCTTCACCCGGCACACGACGCTCCCCTACCCATCACAACACCCGTTGGGGCTTCACGTTGCAATGACACGGCTTCGGCGGTGTACTTGAGCCCCGCTACATTGTCGGCGCGGAATCACTTGACCAGTGAGCTATTACGCACTCTTTAAAGGGTGGCTGCTTCTAAGCCAACCTCCTGGTTGTCTCTGCGACTCCACATCCTTTCCCACTTAGCACACGCTTAGGGGCCTTAGCCGGTGTTCTGGGCTGTTTCCCTCTCGACCATGGAGCTTATCCCCCACAGTCTCACTGCCGCGCTCTCACTTACCGGCATTCGGAGTTTGGCTAAGGTCAGTAACCCGGTGGGGCCCATCGCCTATCCAGTGCTCTACCTCCGGCAAGAAACACGCGACGCTGCACCTAAATGCATTTCGGGGAGAACCAGCTATCACGGAGTTTGATTGGCCTTTCACCCCTAACCACAGGTCATCCCCCAGGTTTTCAACCCTGGTGGGTTCGGTCCTCCACACGGTCTTACCCGCGCTTCAACCTGCCCATGGCTAGATCACTCCGCTTCGGGTCTTGGGCGCGCTACTCAATCGCCCTATTCGGACTCGCTTTCGCTACGGCTACCCCACACGGGTTAACCTCGCAACACACCGCAAACTCGCAGGCTCATTCTTCAAAAGGCACGCAGTCACGATCAGTAAGGGCAAGCCCTCCTGACGACGCTCCCACGGCTTGTAGGCACACGGTTTCAGGTACTATTTCACTCCGCTCCCGCGGTACTTTTCACCATTCCCTCACGGTACTGTCCGCTATCGGTCACTAGGGAATATTTAGGCTTAGCGGGTGGTCCCGCCAGATTCACACGGAATTTCTCGGGCTCCGTGCTACTTGGGAGTTGCACAAGCAAGCCGTACAGGTTTCGTCTACGGGGGTCTTACCCTCTACGCCGGACCTTTCGCATGTCCTTCGACTACCCATACGGTTTCTGACTCGCCCAGAAGTCGGCAGACAACTGAAGTGCAATCCCACGACCCCAACCACGCAACCCCTGCCGGGTATCACACGTGACTGGTTTAGCCTCATCCGATTTCGCTCGCCACTACTCTCGGAATCACGGTTGTTTTCTCTTCCTGCGGGTACTGAGATGTTTCACTTCCCCGCGTTCCCTCCACACCGCCTATGTGTTCAGCGGCGGGTGACAGCCCATGACGACTGCCGGGTTTCCCCATTCGGACACCCCCGGATCAAAGCTCGGTTGACAGCTCCCCGGGGCCTATCGTGGCCTCCCACGTCCTTCATCGGTTCCTAGTGCCAAGGCATCCACCGTGCGCCCTTAAAAACTTGGCCACAGATGCTCGCGTCCACTGTGCAGTTCTCAAGCAACGACCAACCACCCACCAGTACAAGCATGGGGCCGGCGTTCAGAGGGGACTTCCGTTCCCTCAGGACCCAACAGCGCGCCCGACACCACCCACCCCACCGGACCTCGTTCCACGCGCCGAAGCGCAGTACCAGAGACCCGAAGGACCGTGCGGTGCCGAATAGTCAACGTTCCACCCATGAGCTGGCCACCGTCAGACAGATGCTGACGCAATGGCACTGTGCTCCTTAGAAAGGAGGTGATCCAGCCGCACCTTCCGGTACGGCTACCTTGTTACGACTTCGTCCCAATCGCTGGTCCCACCTTCGACAGCTCCTTCCCTTACGGGTTAGGCCACCGGCTTCGGGTGTTACCGACTTTCGTGACGTGACGGGCGGTGTGTACAAGGCCCGGGAACGTATTCACCGCAGCAATGCTGATCTGCGATTACTAGCAACTCCGACTTCATGGGGTCGAGTTGCAGACCCCAATCCGAACTGAGACCGGCTTTTTGAGATTCGCTCCACCTCGCGGTATCGCAGCTCATTGTACCGGCCATTGTAGCACGTGTGCAGCCCAAGACATAAGGGGCATGATGATTTGACGTCGTCCCCACCTTCCTCCGAGTTGACCCCGGCAGTCTCCTGTGAGTCCCCATCACCCCGAAAGGCATGCTGGCAACACAGAACGAGGGTTGCGCTCGTTGCGGGACTTAACCCAACATCTCACGACACGAGCTGACGACAACCATGCACCACCTGTATACCGACCACAAGGGGGCGTACATCTCTGCACGTTTCCGGTATATGTCAAGCCTTGGTAAGGTTCTTCGCGTTGCGTCGAATTAAGCCACATGCTCCGCTGCTTGTGCGGGCCCCCGTCAATTCCTTTGAGTTTTAGCCTTGCGGCCGTACTCCCCAGGCGGGGAACTTAATGCGTTAGCTGCGGCGCGGACCACGTGGAATGTGACCCACACCTAGTTCCCAACGTTTACGGCGTGGACTACCAGGGTATCTAATCCTGTTCGCTCCCCACGCTTTCGCTCCTCAGCGTCAGTAATGGCCCAGAGATCCGCCTTCGCCACCGGTGTTCCTCCTGATATCTGCGCATTTCACCGCTACACCAGGAATTCCGATCTCCCCTACCACACTCTAGCCTGCCCGTATCGAATGCAGACCCGGAGTTAAGCCCCGGGCTTTCACATCCGACGCGACAAGCCGCCTACGAGCTCTTTACGCCCAATAAATCCGGACAACGCTCGCACCCTACGTATTACCGCGGCTGCTGGCACGTAGTTAGCCGGTGCTTCTTCTGCAGGTACCGTCACTTGCGCTTCTTCCCTGCTGAAAGAGGTTTACAACCCGAAGGCCGTCATCCCTCACGCGGCGTCGCTGCATCAGGCTTTCGCCCATTGTGCAATATTCCCCACTGCTGCCTCCCGTAGGAGTCTGGGCCGTGTCTCAGTCCCAGTGTGGCCGGTCGCCCTCTCAGGCCGGCTACCCGTCGTCGCCTTGGTAGGCCATTACCCCACCAACAAGCTGATAGGCCGCGGGCTCATCCTGCATCGCCGGAGCTTTCCACGCACACCCCATGCGGGGATGCGTCGTATCCGGTATTAGACCTCGTTTCCAAGGCTTGTCCCAGAATGCAGGGCAGATTGCCCACGTGTTACTCACCCGTTCGCCACTGATCCACCCCGAAGGGCTTCACCGTTCGACTTGCATGTGTTAAGCACGCCGCCAGCGTTCGTCCTGAGCCAGGATCAAACTCTCCGTGAATGTCATCAGGTAATCCTGATAGCACCCGCGAAAGAGCGGCACGACGATCAGCGGAATAGCCGACCCCGTGCACTGCGTCCTCGCTAGTGTTTACTGCATTATCTTGCCAAATGAAACTTGGCGTTGACTTTTGGCACGCTGTTGAGTTCTCAAGGAACGGACGCTTCCTTCAAGACCGTCTCACCGGTCTCTCCGGGCGCTTCGTTCGTACTGCTGTACTTCGTTTCATACTCTAGCAGACCGTTTCCGCTCTGCTTTCCGTCCTCCCGGCCCGTTTCCGGCCCGTTCCGACGAGTGAAACTCTAGCGGAATTCCTCGATCCGAGCCAATTCCGCCGCTTTCCTGATAAACGGCATGGCAAAACAGAGCCAAGCCATTTCATCAGGGGGTTTGTCGCCACAACTGTTTCCAGGGCAACTCGAAGGACACTACGCGCCCCATCCGACCCATGTCAAACCGGGGCTCGACAGCCGTGTGCCCCCGCTGCCGAATGGCTGCGGGGGCACACGGGGAGGACGGGGCGGAGGTCAGACCTCGACCACGACCGGGAGGATCATCGGGCGCCGGCGGTAGGTGTCGGACACCCACTTGCCGAGGACCCTGCGGACCAGCTGCTGCACCTGGCGGGGCTCGATGACGCCGTCCTGGGCGGACTTCGACAGGGCGTCCTGCATCTTCTGGATGGCAGGGCCGAAGGCGTCGTCCTCGATGCCGGAACCGCGGGCCTGGATGTTGGGGCCGCCGACGATCTTGCCGGTGGCGGAGTCCACCACCAGGAAGACCGAGATGATGCCCTCTTCACCGAGGATCCGGCGGTCCTTCAGCGAGCCCTCGGTGATGTCGCCGACCGAGAGGCCGTCGACGTACACGTAGCCGGCCTGGACCTTGCCGACGATCTTGGCGACGCCGCCGACCAGGTCGATGACCACGCCGTCCTCGGCGAGCACCACATGGTCCTTCGGCACGCCGGTCTTCTGCGCCAGGTCGGAGGCCGCCCGCAGGTGGCGCCACTCGCCGTGGACCGGCATCACATTGCGCGGCTTGCAGATGTTGAAGAAGTAGATCAGCTCGCCGGCCGAGGCGTGACCGGAGACGTGCACCTTGGCGTTGCCCTTGTGCACGACGTCCGCACCCCAGCGGGTGAGGCCGTTGATGACCCGGTAGACCGCGTTCTCGTTGCCGGGGATCAGCGACGAGGCCAGGATGATCGTGTCACCCTCGACGATGCGGATCTGGTGGTCCCGGTTGGCCATCCGCGACAGCGCGGCCATCGGCTCGCCCTGGGAACCGGTGCAGACCAGCACCACGTCCTCGTCGGGCATGTCGTCGAGCGCCTTGACGTCGACGACCAGGCCGCCCGGCACCTTGAGGTAGCCGAGGTCACGGGCGATGCCCATGTTGCGGACCATGGAGCGGCCGACGAAGGCGACCTTGCGGCCGAACTCGTGGGCCGTGTCCAGGACCTGCTGGATGCGGTGCACATGGCTGGCGAAGCTGGCCACGATGATCCGCTTGTCGGCGCGGTCGAAGACCTGCTGGAGCACCGGGCCGATGTCCCGCTCCGGCGCGATGAACCCGGGGACCTCGGCGTTGGTGGAGTCCACCAGCAGCAGGTCGATGCCCTCCTCGCCCAGCCGGGCGAAGGTCGGCAGGTCGGTCAGGCGCTTGTCCAGCGGCAGCTGGTCCATCTTGAAGTCACCGGTGGCGACGACCATGCCGGCCGGGGTGCGGATGGCGACGGCCAGCGCGTCCGGGATGGAGTGGTTGACCGCGATGAACTCGCAGTCGAACGCGCCGATGCGCTCGCGGTCGCCCTCCTTCACCTCCAGCGTGTACGGCCGGATGCGGTGCTCGGTGAGCTTCGCCTCGATCAGCGCCAGCGTCAGCTTGGAGCCGATCAGCGGGATGTCCGCCTTCTCGCGGAGCAGGAAGGGGACGGCCCCGATGTGGTCCTCGTGCCCGTGGGTGAGGACGATGCCGTCGATCTTGTCCAGACGGTCCCTGATGGAACTGAAGTCGGGCAGGATCAGGTCGACGCCGGGCTGCTGCTCCTCGGGGAAGAGGACGCCGCAGTCGACGATGAGCAGGCGACCGCCGTACTCGAAGACCGTCATGTTGCGGCCGATCTCGCCGAGACCGCCCAGCGGGGTGACGCGGAGCGCCCCCTCGGCGAGCGGCGGCGGGGTGCCCAGTTCCGGATGCGGATGGCTCAAAAGTCTCTCCTTTCCGCGCACGCCGCACACCCCAGGTGGGTCCACAGCGCACACGGCATCGTTACTTCGTTGTTCGTGGTGCAACACGTCACCGCTCGGGCAGGACGTGGAAGTCTGTTGTCAGAGGTGTACCCCGCCGGAGGCGAGATCCTTCCTCAATTGGTCGATCTCTGCCCCCGTGGCTTCGACCAGCGGCAGTCGCAGCGGACCCGCCGGCAGGCCCTGGAGGTTCAGGGCAGCCTTGGTGGTGATCACTCCTTGAGTACGAAACATACCGGTGAAAACAGGCAGCAGTCGCTGGTGTATCTCCGCGGCCTTCGCCGCGTCGCCCGCGAGGTGGGCTTCCAGCATGCTCCGGAGCTCCGTCGTGACCACGTGGCCGACCACGCTGACATAGCCGACCGCGCCGATCGAGAGCAGCGGCAGATTGAGCATGTCGTCGCCGGAGTACCAGGCCAGGCTGCTGCGGGAGAGCGCCCAGCCGGCGGCGGCGAGGTCGCCCTTGGCGTCCTTGTTGGCCACGATCCGCGGGTGCTCGGCGAGTCGGACCAGGGTGTCGGTCTCGATGGCGACACCGCTGCGACCGGGAATGTCGTAGAGCATCACCGGCAGGCCTGTGGCATCCGCCACAGCGGTGAAGTGCTGGAACAGGCCCTCCTGCGGGGGCTTGTTGTAGTACGGGGTGACCACGAGCAGGCCATGGGCTCCGACGCGCTCGGCCTGCTGGGCCAGCTCCACGGTGTGCCGGGTGTCGTTGGTGCCGACGCCGGCGATGACGTGGGCGCGGTCGCCTACCGCCTCCAGTACCGCCCTGACCAGGTCGCTCTTCTCGGCGTCGCTGGTGGTCGGCGACTCGCCGGTGGTGCCGTTGACGACGAGTCCGTCGTTGCCCGCGTCGACCAGATGGGCCGCCAGACGCTGGGCGCCTTCGAGGTCGAGGGAGCCGTCGACGGTGAACGGGGTCACCATCGCGGTCAGTGCCCTGCCGAAGGGGATCTCAGGGGTGGAGGTCGGAGCCATGAACCCAACGCTACTCGTTGTGGACGTGTGTCAGCACAGGCGGTCCATCAGGAGGAACAGGAAAGGTGAGCCCGGTGCTGCCTGCTCGGGGGTTCAGGCAGCACCGGGGCTCGTGATCTGAGACTAGGGAACACCCCGATATCCCGCAAATGGGACATACGGGATATCTGACTCAAAGTGAGATCACGCCGTTAGGGCGCGACCCGGCCGTGCTCGTTGAAGGCGGCGTGGGTGAGCGGCATCAGTGCAGCCCAGTGGGCTTCCAGCTTCTCCGCGACCATCTCGATCTCGCGCTGCGGGAAGGACGGCACCTTGGCCCGATCGTCCTTGGTCCGCAGCGAGAGGAAGTGCATCAGCGAGCGCGCGTTGCAGGTCGCGTACATCGACGAGAACAGCCCGACCGGCAGCACCGCGCGGGCCACCTCACGGGCCACACCCTCCGCGAGCATCGCCTGGTAGGCGGCGTACGACTGACGGTAGGACTCCTCCATCGCGGCCGTGGTCGCCTTCTGCTGTTCGGGTGAGCCCTCGAAGAACTCGTACTTCCCCGGCCGCCCCTTCTGCACCAGCTTCCGCTCCGCACCGGGCACGTAGAACACCGGCTGCAGCTCGCGGTAACGCCCGCTCTCCTCGTTGTAGGACCATCCGGAACGGTGGCGATGAAATTCGCGGAAGACGAAGATCGGGGCGGTGACCAGGAAGGTCATCGAGTTGTGCTCGAAGGGGGTGCCGTGGCGGTCGCGCATCAGGTAGTTGATGAGGCCCTTGGAGCGCGCCGGGTCCTTGCCCAGTTCGTCGAGGGACTGCTCGCCCGCGGTGGAGACCCGGGCGGCGAACAGCACGTCCGCGTCCTGGGCGCTGCTGCGAACCAGCTCGACGGTGACGTCGTCCCTGAAGACGGGCTCCGGTACGGCGGGGGCTTCGTCGGTCACCTGGCACATTCCTTTCGTCGCCGGTCCGATTTCGGACCGTACTCAGCGTATCGGTCGGCACCGACAGCCCTTCGACGGTCCTTGTCTATCCTGATCGTCCGAACGAACGCCGGAGGGAGTGCCGTGCAGGGTCGGCTGGTGCCGCCGGAGGTCCGCGACGCCACCGCTGCGGACATCGGCGCCGTGCGGCGGCTGCGGGCGGCGTCGTGGCGGGCGGCGTACGCGGGGGTGCTGCCGCCGGTGTACCTGGAGGCCATGGACACCGGTCCGGAGGAGATCACCCGGGCGGTCCGGCACTTCCTGCAGAGCCCGCCGGACCAGCATCTGCTGCTGGCCGAGCGGGACGGCCGGATCCTCGGGTTCGCCAGCTGCGGCCCGGCGCGGCCGACGCCCGAACACCTGCGCACCGGAGTGCTCCCGGCGAGGTGTACGCCCTCTACGCCCATCCGGAGGCCTGGTCCACCGGCATCGGGGCGCGGCTGCTCACCGCCGCGCGGGACCGCCTGCGCGCGGACGGGCGGGAGCAGGCCGTGCTGTGGGTGCTGGCGGCCAACACCCGGGCCCGGGCCTTCTACGAGCGCCAGGGCTGGCGCCCGACCGGTGGCTGCGGCGAACTGCGGCTCGGCGGAGCGGTGCTCCCCGAGCTGCAGTACGGGACAGCAAAAACCGGCTGCCGTGGTCGGCCCCCGGCGCGAGCCGGCTATGCGTCGTGGAGCTTGATGGCGTGCTGCATGGCCTTGCGGGCCCGCGGGGTGTCCCGGGCGTCGGCGTAGGCGACGGCGAGCCGGAACCAGCTGCGCCAGTCCTCGGGGGTGGCCTCGGTCTCCGCCCGGCGGCGGGCGAAGACGGAGTCGGCGGAGTCGCGGTCGATCCGGCCGCCCGCGCTGCGGTCCAGCTCGTCCACCGGGAGCGCGCCTTCGGCCTCCAGCTCCCGCGCCAGCGCGCCGCTGCGGCGGCCGAAGCGGAAGGTCTGCCAGAGGAACCAGACGCCGATGACGACCAGCACCTCGGCGCAGATCCCGATGCCGATGGCCAGCGGGTTGCCGGTGGACATCAGCTGGATCCCGGTGGCCACGATGACCACGCAGCCGAGCAGCAGCGCGGCGGAGACGACGAAATACACAACGCGGGCGATCATGAGCTCATTCTCCGTCGAACAGGAAGTTCTCCAGGCCGAAGGTCAGGCCGGGAGCATCGACCACCCTGCGCACTCCGAGCAGGATGCCGGGCATGAAACTGCTGTGGTGCAGCGAGTCATGACGGATCGTCAGGGTCTCGCCGGTGCCGCCGAAGAGCACCTCCTGGTGCGCCAGCAGCCCGCGCAGCCGGACCGAGTGCACCGGGACCCCGTCCACGTCCGCGCCGCGGGCGCCGGGCAGGCCGTGGGTGGTCGGGTCGGACTGCGGGTCGACCCCGGCCTCGGCCCGGGCCGCCGCGATCAGCTGCGCGGTACGGGTGGCGGTGCCGCTGGGGGCGTCCGCCTTGTTGTTGTGGTGCAGCTCGATGACCTCGGCGGACTCGAAGAAGCGGGCCGCCTGCTGGGCGAAGCGCATGGTCAGCACGGCGCCGATGGAGAAGTTGGGCGCGATCAGCATGCCGGTGGCCGGGGAGGCGGCCAGCCAGCCGCGGACCGTGGCGAGCCGTTCGTCGGTCCAGCCGGTGGTGCCGACCACGGTGTGGATGCCCTGGGCGGTGCAGTACTCCAGGTTGCCCATGACCGCGTCCGGATGGGTGAGGTCGACGACGACCTGGGCGCCGGCCTCGGCCAGGGCGGCCGGCTTGTCCTCGCGGTCGAGGGCGGCGACCAGCACCAGGTCAGGGGCGGCCTCGATGGAGCGGGCGGCCTCGGAGCCGATCCGGCCCTTCGCGCCGAGGACGGCGACGCGTAGCGGGGTGGTCATCGTTCTGCTCTCCACGGGGTCTTAGGAAACGGCTTCGGTGAGGCGGGCGGCGCGTTTGCCGTTGACCGGCCCTATCACGGCCAGCGAGGGCTGGTAGGCGCCCAGGACGGACGAGGCGACCTCGCGGACGTCGTCCAGGGTCACCGCCGAGATCTTCGCCAGCAGGTCGTCCACCGAGAGGTGGGTGCCGTAGCAGAGCTCGGCCTTGCCGACCCGGGACATCAGTGAGCCGGTGTCCTCCATGCCGAGCACGGTGGAGCCGGAGATCTGGCCGATGGCCCGGCTCAGCTCCTCCTCGGTGATGCCCTGCTCGGCGACCCGCTGGAGCTCCTCGCGGCAGATCTTCAGCACCTCCTCGACCCGCTTGGGCTGGCAGCCCGCGTAGATCCCGAAGAGGCCGGTGTCGGCGTAGGAGGAGGCGTACGAGTAGACCGAGTAGGCCAGCCCGCGCTTCTCCCTGACCTCCTGGAACAGCCGGGAGCTCATGCCGCCGCCGAGGGCGGAGTTGAGCACGCCCAGGGCCCAGCGGCGCTCGTCGCTGCGGGCCAGGCCGGGCATGCCGAGGACCAGGTGGGCCTGCTCGGTGGGCCGGTCCAGGATCTCGACCTTGCCGGAGGTGCGCAGCGCCCGTGCGCCGCCGCGCGGGTCGGCCGGGACGGTGTCGGTGCGCTTGAGCGCGCCCGCGGCGTTGAAGGCCTGCTCGACCTGGCGGACCACCTTGGCGTGGTCGACGTTGCCGGCCGCGGAGACCACCAGGTGCTCGGGGCGGTAGCGGCGCTTGTAGAAGCCGGCCACCTGGTCGCGGGTGAGCGCGTTGATGGTGTCGACGGTGCCGAGCACCGGGCGTCCCAGCGGCGAGGAGCCGTACATGACCTGCGCGAACAGGTCGTGGACCACGTCGCCCGGGTCGTCCTCGGTCATCGCGATCTCTTCGAGGACGACGTCGCGCTCGGTGTCGATGTCCTCCTGGCGGATCAGCGAGCCGGTCAGCATGTCGCTGACCACGTCGATGGCCAGCGGCAGGTCGTTGTCGAGCACCCGGGCGTAGTAGCAGGTGTACTCCTTGGCGGTGAAGGCGTTCATCTCGCCGCCGACCGCGTCCAGCGCGGAGGAGATGTCCAGCGCGCTGCGCCGTTCGGTGCCCTTGAAGAGCAGGTGCTCCAGGTAGTGCGTGGCGCCGTTGAGCACCGGGGTCTCGTCCCGGGAGCCGACGCCGACCCAGATGCCGAAGGCCGCGGAGCGGACCGTCGGCAGGGTCTCGGTGACGACCCTCAGTCCGCCGGGGAGAACGGTGCGGCGGACGGTGCCGGCTCCGTCCACGCCCTTGAGGAGCGTCTTGGTGGTGCCGGGGCGCTGCTGCGCTGCCGTGGGCTGTGCCACGTTCTTCCTCCGCGTGTTGCCTTCAGTGGAACAGGGGTACGGCCCGGTCCCCCGCAGGTGCGGAGGACCGGGCCGCTTCAGAGCTGAGCCGTCGAGAGGCGGAGGCTACTTGACCTCGTCCTCGGCGGCGGCCGCTTCGCCCTCGACCACGGGGATCAGCGAGAGCTTGCCGCGCGGGTCGATCTCGGCGATCTCGACCTGCACCTTGGCGCCGACCGCGAGCACGTCCTCGACGTTCTCCACGCGCTTGCCGCCGGCGAGCTTGCGGATCTGCGAGATGTGCAGCAGTCCGTCCTTGCCCGGCATGAGCGACACGAACGCTCCGAAGGTCGTGGTCTTCACCACGGTGCCCAGGTAGCGCTCTCCGACCTCCGGCATGGTCGGGTTGGCGATCTGGTTGATCGTCGTACGGGCAGCCTCCGCCGAGGGACCGTCGATGGCACCGATGTAGATGGTGCCGTCGTCCTCGATGGTGATGTCCGCGCCGGTGTCCTCCTGGATCTGGTTGATCATCTTGCCCTTCGGGCCGATGACCTCACCGATCTTGTCGACCGGGATCTTGATGGTGATGATCCGCGGTGCGAACTCGGACATCTCGTCCGGGACGTCGATCGCCTCGTTCATCACGTCCAGGATGTGCAGACGCGCGTCGTGGGCCTGGTTCAGCGCGGCGGCCAGGACCGAGGCGGGAATGCCGTCGAGCTTGGTGTCGAGCTGCAGCGCGGTGACGAAGGTCTTGGTGCCGGCGACCTTGAAGTCCATGTCGCCGAACGCGTCCTCGGCGCCCAGGATGTCGGTCAGCGCGACGTAGTGGGTCTTGCCGTCGATCTCCTGCGAGATCAGGCCCATGGCGATACCGGCGACGGCGGCCTTGAGCGGCACACCGGCGTTCAGCAGCGACATGGTCGAGGCGCAGACCGAGCCCATCGAGGTGGAGCCGTTGGACCCGAGGGCCTCGGACACCTGACGGATCGCGTAGGGGAACTCCTCACGCGTCGGCAGCACCGGCACCAGCGCACGCTCGGCGAGCGCGCCGTGGCCGATCTCGCGGCGCTTGGGCGAGCCCACGCGGCCGGTCTCGCCGACCGAGTACGGCGGGAAGTTGTAGTTGTGCATGTAGCGCTTGCGGGTGACCGGCGCCAGCGTGTCCAGCTGCTGCTCCATCCGGAGCATGTTCAGCGTGGTGACACCCAGGATCTGGGTCTCGCCGCGCTCGAACAGGGCCGAACCGTGCACGCGCGGGATGACCTCGACCTCGGCGGCGAGGGTGCGGATGTCGGTGACCCCGCGGCCGTCGATGCGGACCTTGTCCTTGATGACGCGCTGGCGGACCAGCTTCTTCGTCAGCGAGCGGTACGCGGCGGAGATCTCCTTCTCGCGGCCCTCGAACTGCGGGAGCAGCTTGTCGGAGGCGAGGCCCTTGACGCGGTCGATCTCGCCCTCGCGGGCCTGCTTGCCGGCGATGGTGAGCGCCTGGGCGAGCTCCTCGCTGACCGCGTTGCTGAGCGCCTCGAACACGTCGTCCTGGTAGTCCAGGAAGATCGGGAACTCGCCGGTCGGCTTGGCGGCGGCGGCGGCCAGCTCGGACTGTGCGCGGCACAGCTCCTTGATGAACACCTTGGAGGCCTCGAGGCCGGCGGCCACGACCTCCTCGGTCGGCGCGGTGGCGCCGCCCTTGATCAGCTCGATGGTCTTCTCGGTGGCCTCGGCCTCGACCATCATGATCGCGACGTCGCCGTCGGCGAGGGTGCGGCCGGCGACGACCATGTCGAACACGGCCTCCTCCAGCTCGCTGTGGCGCGGGAACGCCACCCACTGGCCCTTGATCAGCGCGACGCGGACGCCGCCGATCGGGCCGGAGAAGGGCAGGCCCGCGAGCTGGGTGGACGCGGAGGCGGCGTTGATCGCCACGACGTCGTACAGGTCGTCGGGGTTGAGCGCCATGATCGTGCAGACGACCTGGATCTCGTTACGCAGGCCCTTGACGAAGGACGGGCGCAGCGGGCGGTCGATCAGCCGACAGGTGAGGATCGCGTCCTCGGAGGGGCGGCCCTCGCGACGGAAGAACGATCCGGGGATGCGGCCCGCGGCGTACATGCGCTCCTCGACGTCCACCGTGAGGGGGAAGAAGTCGAAGTGCTCCTTGGGCTGCTTCGAGGCGCTGGTGGCCGAGAGGATCATCGTCTCGTCATCCAGGTAGGCCACGGCGGAGCCGGCGGCCTGACGGGCCAGACGGCCGGTCTCGAAGCGGATGGTGCGGGTGCCGAAAGTACCGTTGTCGATCACGGCTACGGCTTCGTACGTGGTGTTGTCTTCCACCTGGAAGATCTCCTTCGTGTTCCTCAGGTGGAGCGTCCCCATCGCCTCGCCCGTGGCGGCCCCGGCTGGGCCGGTCTTCGATCGAAGCCTCCGGGCAGTGCAGTACGTGGCGCTTTGTTCCGCGCGTGGCGCTGTCACTCTTCCGGCGGCCACTACCGAGGACCGGCGCCTGGTGGCGCCTGCGGTCGGTGTGCGTGTGGACGCTCCGCGTCTTTGCGGGCGGCGACCGGTCCGGTCGTCCCGCGATGTCGGATCGCCTCTCCTTCACGCGCGGCGCGCGTGCCGGGGCGGTCCTTCACCCTTCGTTCTCACCTTACGCACGCAGTCTTTCCCACGCGTGCGCCCTGCCCAATCCTTCGCTGAGGAAGAACGGGGCCGGAATGCGCCGAAGGGCGGCTCCCCAAGGTGGGAGCCGCCCCCGAGCGACGTACTAGCGAGCCGCGCCGGCGGCACCGCGGCGGATGCCGAGGCGGTCGACCAGGGTACGGAAGCGCTCGATGTCCTTCTTGGCCAGGTACTGCAGCAGCCGACGGCGCTGGCCGACGAGGAGCAGCAGGCCACGACGGGAGTGGTGGTCGTGCTTGTGGAGCTTGAGGTGCTCCGTCAGGTCCGAGATGCGGCGGCTGAGCATGGCGACCTGGACCTCGGGGGAGCCGGTGTCGCCCTCCTTCTGGCCGAACTCTTCCATGATCTGCTTCTTGACAGCGGCTTCGAGGGCCACGGCAACTCCTTGTGAGTCTCAATGGTGCCGGGTGGTCCTGGTCTGCTTCACAGGAACTGGTGGAACCCGGCGAACGGGGCTTGGAGCCCACCTTTGGTTTCCGGCCGGATCAGCGCGCGGCGTCTGGTGCGGTCGATCGCAAGGCGGCGGAGCGCCCTCGTAGCGGAGCTACTTGGGCGTTTCGCCAACGCGGCGAGCGGCTGTGCCAGGCGTTGCGCGCCCGGCCGGAAACCAAAGGTGGGCTCCTCGGCCCTGCACCAGCCTACCAGCGCGGAAGCGGACTCCTGGACCGGCCCCTGAGCACCCTTCTAGCTGGTGAAGCCGCGGACCGCCGCGTAGACGTCGAGGACCGCCAGCGCCAACGGGATCAGGGCCAGCAGCATCAGGCTGTCGACCAGGTCCAGGATGCGTCCCCAGAACGGGGAGACCCCGTGCCCGGGGACGACCAGGGCGATGCCGACCAGCAGCGCGGCGCCGACCGCGACGGATCCGCCGAGCAGGACGGTGCGGACGTCGACCGCCGAGGTGTTCCCCAGGTTCTGGTAGAGGAACAGCTGCATGTGCAGGGCCACCGCGAGCACCAGCAGGCACAGGCTGAGCAGGCCCGCGCCGAGCAGGCTGAGCACCTGGGCGGTGTGCCGGAACAGCCGGGCCCTGAGCATGGTGGTCACGCCGAGGACCATCGCCAGCCACTCCGGCCAGCGGCCGTCGGTGAAGGCGAGCACGGTCGCCGAGCCGACCACGACCGCGGCGCAGCCGCCGACCAGGCCGACCAGCAGCTCATGGCCGCGGCGGGCCTGGGCCGCGATCCGGCTGTAGTCCGCGGTGTCCTCCTCCTCGGCCGGCTCCACCGGGGAGCCGCCGGAGGACTGCAGCGGGGCGTGGAAGGCGACCGGGAGCCGGGCGAAGCGGGCGGAGAGCTGGGGCAGGTAGCCGATCAGCGCGATGGCCACCACTCCGGAGACGGCGGCGACCTGGCTCACCGACGCCTGGGCGAGCACCGCGCCAAAGGTCGCCAGGGTGCCCGCGGCGGAGAGCAGCGTGGCCGCGACGAAGGGGGCGTCCCCGCCCGGCATCAGCGCGGTGAGCAGCACGGACGCGGCCAGCACCGCGATGCAGCCGATCAGGAACTGGATCCGGCCCGAGCCGCTGCCCAGGTCGGGGGCGACGATGCCGGAGCCGCCGATCAGGGCGTGCGGCAGGGCGGCCAGGCCGAGCGCGAGCGCGGAGCCGCGGTCCTGGTAGACCCGGGCCCGGACGCCGGCCAGGGCGATCAGCACGATGGCGGTCACACCGGAGAGCAGGCCCGGCAGCGAGTGCATGTCGTGCTGGAGGTCGGAGAACCAGAGCGCGAAGCCGAGCAGGGTGAGCAGGACCACGCCACCGATCAGGCCGGCCCCGCGCATCAACTCCGGTCCCCACAGGGTGCGGTCGGCGGAGACAGCGGTGGCGACGGCCTCGGCGACGTCGTCGTAGACGGCCGGGGGCAGCGAGTCGGCGAAGGGCCGCAGGCTGAGCAGATCGCCGTCGCGGACCTGCTGGGCGACCAGCGGCAGGCTGCTGTCCAGCACCGTGCCGTCCCGGCGGACCAGGTGGAAGCCGGTGGGGGCGCCCTCGGCCAGGGTCTGGCCCGACAGTCGGAGCACCTCGGGGTAGACGTCGGCGAGCGGGACGTCCTCGGGCAGTGCCACGTCGATCCGGCTGTCCGGTGCGACGACGGTGACCCGGACGAATCCGGTTGCGGTGCTGGTGCCCACCCGGAGCCCCTCCCCCTGTGAGTGTCTGTGACCTGACCGGGGCTCACCCTATCGGCAGGGACAAGGCCTTCCGCTGCCGGGCGTAGGCGAACGGAGCCGCCGTCAGCGCAGGGACTAGGATCGGCCCCTGCGAAGAGCGGTGACACGGAGGGATGGCTGCGACATCCTGTCCGTGCCCGACAGGGGACTCGACAGGACGAGGCTGGTACCGAGTTGAGCGTGGTAACCGTCAAGCGACCACCGCGGGCCTATCCGCCCGCCGTGCCCAGCGAGGACCTGCGGCTGGAGTCGCCGCCCGAACTGGCCCGTGCCGACGGCGGAAGCTGGTGGCAGTCGCTGCTGCCGATGCTGGCCACCGCCGGTTCCGCCGCCTTCTTCTTCATGCCCGGCATGCAGATGATGATGAAGGTCATGGGCGGGATGATGGTCGCCTCGACCGTCGCGATGGCCCTGGCGCAGCTCAACCAGCAGCGCAAGGGCGGCGGCGGGGAGATCGAGGACGAGCGCCGCGACTACCTCAAGTACCTGGCCCAGATCCGCAAGCAGGTCCGCCGCACCGCGCTGCGGCAGCGCGACGCTCAGCTCTATCTGCACCCGCAGCCGGACCAGTTGTGGTCGGTGGTGGCCGAGGGCAGCCGGCTCTGGGAGCGCCGTTCCGGCGACGCCGACTTCGGGCAGATACGGCTCGGCACCGGGCCGCAGCAGCTGGCGACCCGTCTGGTCCCGCCGCAGACCGCCCCGGTGGACGAACTGGAGCCGCTGACCGCCGAGGCGATGAAGAGCTTCCTCGCCGCCCACGGCACCCTGCCCGACCTGCCGTTGGCCGTCTCGCTGCGGGCGTTCTACCACCTGACCGTCTCCGGCGACCCCGAGACCGTGTACGGGACGGTCCGCGCCGCGCTGGCCCAACTGGCCACCCTGCACTCCCCCGACGACCTGCTGATCGGCATCGCCGCGGCCCCTGGCGCGGCCCCGGAGTGGGAGTGGACCAAGTGGCTCCCCCATGTGCAGCACCCCTCGGACTCCGACGGCGCCGGTTCGCTGCGGATGATCTGCCCCTCCCTGGACGAGCTGGAGGGCCTGCTCGCCGACGAGCTGTCCGGACGCGCCCGGTTCCACCGCGACGCGACCCCGGTTCCCGAGCAGCCGCACCTGGTGGTGATCCTGGACGGCGCCTCGGTCAGCGCCGACTCGCTGCTCGCGGGCGGTGAGGGGCTGCAGGGGGTGACCGTGATCGAGGTGGTCCCGGGCGACCTGGACGAGCCGCGCGGTGCGCTGGCGGTGGTGGTGACGCCGGAGCGAATGCGGCTCACCTCGGCCGGCGGCGGGGTCTACCGCGGCCGGCCGGACACCCTCAGCGCCTGGCAGGCCGAGGCGCTGGCCCGGCAGCTGGCCCCGTTGCGCGCCTCGGTCGGCGACGACGACGAACCGCTGCTGGCGAACCTGGACTTCACCGATCTGATGGGCGTCGGCGACGCCATGACCGTGGACGTGGCCCGGACCTGGCGGCCGCGGCCGATGCACGAGAAGCTGCGGGTGCCGATCGGCCTGGGCGCCAACGGCGAGCCGGTGATGCTGGACCTCAAGGAGGCCGCGCTGGAGGGCATGGGCCCGCACGGCCTGTGCGTCGGGGCGACCGGTTCGGGCAAGTCGGAACTGCTGCGCACGCTGGTGCTCGGCCTGGCGATGACGCACTCCTCCGAGGTGCTGAACTTCGTGCTGGCCGACTTCAAGGGCGGTGCGACCTTCGCCGGCATGGCGGACATGCCGCACACCTCCGCGGTGATCACCAACATGGCCGAGGAGCTGACCCTGGTCGACCGGATGCGGGACTCCATCACCGGTGAGCTCAACCGCCGCCAGGAGCTGCTGCGTTCGGCCGGCAACTACGCCAACCTGCACGACTACGAGCGGGCCAGGGCGGCCGGGGCGCCGCTGGAGCCGCTGCCCTCGCTGCTGCTGATCATCGACGAGTTCAGCGAACTGCTCACCGCCAAGCCGGACTTCATCGAGATGTTCATCCAGATCGGCCGGATCGGCCGTTCGCTGGGGGTGCACCTGCTGCTGGCCTCGCAGCGGCTCGAGGAGGGCCGGCTGCGCGGCCTGGACACCTATCTCTCCTACCGGATCGGGCTGCGGACCTTCTCCGCCGCCGAGTCCCGGGCCGCGCTGGGCGTGCCTGACGCGTACCACCTGCCGCCGGTGCCGGGGGTGGGCTACCTCAAGTTCGGCACCGATGTGATGGCCCAGTTCAAGGCCGCCTATGTGTCCGGGCCCTACCGGGCCGGGGCGGAGCGGCAGGACACCGGGCGGATCCGGCGGCGGCACTCGGTGCTGTTCACCGGGGCCCCGGTGGCGATGCCGCTGGTGCCGCTGAACGAGATGGAGCCGGAGGCCCCGCAGCGCCAGGACGACGCACTGGCGGACACCGTGCTCGACGTGATCGTGGACCGTCTTGAGGGGCAGGGCCCGCCCGCGCACGCGGTCTGGCTGCCGCCGCTCAGCGAGGCCCCCTCGCTGGACCAGCTGCTGCCGGTGCTGTCGGCGACCCAGGACCGCGGCCTGGCCGCGGCCGAGTACGCCGGGACCAGCCGTCTTGTGGTGCCGGTCGGCCTGGTCGACAAGCCGTTCGAGCAGCGTCGGGACCTGATGTACCTGGACTTCTCCGGGGCGGCCGGGCACGGCATGGTGGTGGGCGGCCCCCGTTCGGGCAAGTCCACCCTGATGCGGGCCATGGTGGCCTCCTTCGCGCTCACCCACACTGCCTCCGAGGTGCAGTTCTACCTGCTGGACTTCGGCGGCGGCGGCATGCTCGGACTGCGCGACCTGCCGCATGTCGGCGGGGTCGCCGGACGCCTGGACGCCGACAAGGTGCGGCGCATGATCAGCGAGGTGTCCGGGCTGCTGAACCAGCGCGAGGAGCTGTTCCGGGCGCAGTCCATCGACTCCATCGCGACCTTCCGCAACCGCCGCAGGGCGGGCACCCTGCCCGGCGAGCAGTACGGCGACGTCTTCCTGGTGGTCGACGGCTGGCTCACCTTCCGGCAGGAGTTCGAGATGCTGGAGCCGCTGGTCACCGACATCGCCCAGCGCGGTCTGGCGTACGGGGTGCACGTGGTGATCGGGGCCTCCAGGTACGGGGAGATCCGGCCCGCGCTCAAGGACATGATGCAGACCAGGGTGGAGCTCAAGCTCGGTGACCCGATGGAGTCCGAGATCGACCGCAGGGTCGCCCAGAACGTCCCGGCCGGCGCCCCGGGGCGCGGTCTGACCGCCGACAAGCTGCACTTCCTGGCGGGGCTGCCGCGGATCGACGGCTCACCCGGGATCGAGGACCTGGCCGAGGGCGTCAGCGCGTTCGTCCAGGCCGTGAGCAGTTCCTGGACCGGTCCGCGGGCCCCGCAGGTGCGGATGCTGCCGGAGATCCTGCCCGCCGACAGCCTGCCCAAGGGCTTCGAGAACCCCGAGCTCGGCATCGCGATCGGCGTGGACGAGAACTCGCTGTCGCCGGAGTACCTCAACTTCGACACCGACTCGCACTTCATCGTCTTCGGCGACGGCGAGACCGGGAAGACCGCGCTGCTGCGGCTGCTGCTCAAGGGCATCACCGAGCGCTACACCCCGGAGCAGGCCAGGATCGTCATCGGCGACTACCGCCGCTCGCTGCTGGGCGTGGTGACCACCCCGCACCTGCTGGAGTACGCGGCGGCGCAGCCCGCGCTGCAGGCCTTCCTGGGCGACATCAGGGGCTCGATGGAGCGCCGGATCCCCGGCCCCGACGTCACCCAGGAGCAGCTGCGGGACCGCACCTGGTGGTCCGGCGCGGAACTGTTCCTGGTGGTGGACGACTACGACCTGGTCGCCACCTCCACCGGGAACCCGCTGCAGCAGCTGCTGGAGGTGCTGCCGTTCGCCAAGGACATCGGGCTGCACATCATCATCGCCCGCCGCTCCGGCGGCGCGGGGCGCGCGCTCTACGAGCCGATGATGCAGCGGCTGAAGGAGCTGGGCGCCCAGGGCATCGTGCTGTCCGGCGAGAAGGACGAGGGCGTGCTGCTCGGCAACGTCAAGCCGCAGCAGATGCCGCCCGGCCGGGGCGTCCTGGTCACCCGTCGCCGGGGCACCTTCACGGTGCAGACCGGATGGCTGCCGCAGTAGCGCTTTCGCAGGACGACGGTCCCTTTGCTCCGTGCGGTCAGATTCGGCTTTTGACCTTGCAAGCAGAGGGGCCGTTGCATTTTTATGATTGAAACGAAGGCAAATGAACAAAGGGGCTATTTGGTTCATCGTGTTGAAATGGCATCAGATTCGTTGCCCTTATGGGGTTGGACAACGAAATCCGAAGCAAACACCGCCTTGACGCCTTCATAACAGCAGGGGTTACATGTCGGCATGACCGACACCCTGAGCCGACCCGTCGAGGACGTGGACCCGGCTGCGGCAGCGCCGCCGCAGAAGCTCAAGCGTTCCATCGGCGTGGTCGGCGGGACCCTGCTGACCCTGTCGTGCGTGACCCCGGCGTCCTCGCTGTTCGTGCTGGTGCCCGCCTCCTTCGCGAGCCTGGGCACCGGCACCGCGCTCACCCTGCTGATCGCCATGGTGCTCTGCGTGGGTGTCGCCTGGTGCTACTCGGAGCTGGGCACGCTGATCCCCAGCGCCGGCGGCGAGTACGCCATGGCCGGGCACACCGTCGGCCGGTTCGCCGGCTGGCTGGCGTTCATCCAGGCGGTGATCGTGGTCATGATCGTCCCGCCGATCATCGCCCTGGGCACCGCCGACTACCTGGCGCCCTTCGTGCAGGTGAACCCCAAGGTGATGGGGGCGGCGGTGATGCTGGCCGCCACCCTGGTCGGTCTGCTGGACCTGCGCGCCAACGCCTGGATCACCGGCATCTTCCTCTGTCTCGAGGTCGCCGCCGCCAGCCTGGTCGCCGTGCTCGGCTTCGCCCACGACAACCGTCCGGCCTCGGTGCTGATCCACCCGCACCTGGCCGGCGGGACGGTCCCGTGGAGCGTGATCATCGTCGGACTGGCCGGGGCGCTGTTCATCACCCAGGGCTTCTCCACCGCCGTCTACCTGTCCGAGGAGATGGACCAGCCCCAGCGCACCGTGCCCCGCACGGTGATGTGGACCCTGGTCATCGGCTCGGCCGTGATCCTGGTCCCGGTGATCGCGATCACCCTGGGCGCGCCCAGCCTGAAGGCGCTGGCCGACGGGGACATCAGCGGGATGGTCACCGCCTGGACCAACTCGACCATCGGCAACATCGTCAGCCTCTGCGTGGCCCTGGCGATCATCAACGCCGCCATCGTGATGGTGATCCAGAACTCCCGGGTGCTCTACTCCTCGGCGCGTGACAAGGCCTGGCCGGAGCCGCTGAACCGCGCCTTCTCCACGCTCAGCAAGCGCTACGGCGCGCCGTGGATCTCCACCCTCGCGGTCGGCGTCCCCGGAGCCGTGCTCTGCTTCGCCAACCTGGACACGCTGACCCTGGTCACCGGTGTGGCGGTGACCCTGCTCTACGGCTCGGTCGCCATCGCGGCGCTGTTCACCCGGCACGGGAAGCACAAGGCGTCCTCCGCCTGGCGGATGCCGGTGTGGCCGGTCGCCCCGGTGCTGATCCTGCTCGTCCTCGGCTACGTGATGTACATGCAGGACAACGAGGCCCTGCTGATCACCGGCGGCATCACCGCCGCCGCCGCGCTGTACTGGGTGTTCTACCTCCGGCCCCGCGCGGCGACCCGCTGGGTGATCACCGTCCCGGAGGAGGAGAAGGCCGTCCTCTGAGGCCCTTGCTCAAGGCCTCTTCGCAGGACGCCGCCGTACGGCCCTCAGGCCGTGCGGCGGCGGCGCAGGTCGCGGAGCACCACGGCGGTGCCGGAGATCAGCACCACCACCAGCAGGCCGAGCCCCATCGCATACACCGCGGTGCGCTGGTCCCGGTCCGCCTGGGTCTCGCCGAGGCCCAGCGGACGCGGCGTGATCGGCGCGACCGGGCTGTGCTGACGGACGGTCGGGACCGGCGCGGACTCCGCCGGGGAGTCGTCCGAGAGCGCCGCCACCGGATCCACCACGCCCCAGCCGATGAAGTCGTTGCGGCCCAGGTCGGTGCGCTGGGCGGTCTGCTCGATCCGGGCGATGATCTCGGCCGGGGTCCAGTCCCGGTGCTCCTGCTTGAGCAGCGCGGCCACGCCGGCCACGTACGGGGCAGCGAAACTGGTGCCGCTGTCCACGCAGTGGCCGCCCTTGGGGACGGTGGACACCATGTCCACCCCCGGCGCGGCGACCCCGACCGAGCTGCCGGTCTCCGAGAAGGCGTCCGCGCGCTCGTCGTCCCGGTCGGAGGCGCCGACGCCGAGGACGCCGGGCAGCGAGGCGGGATAGGTCGGGACCGAGAGGTTCTCATTGCCGGCCGCCGCGACCACCACGACCTTCGCCTTGATCGCGGCGGCGACCGCCCGGGCCAGCTTGCTGTCCGCAGCCACCGCGACCGGCTTGCCGTCCTTGGAGACGTCCTGCGAGATGTTGATGACGTCGGCGCCGCGCCTGACCGCCTCGTTCACGGCATACGCCATGGTGTCGGCGGTGCCGCTGCCCTGGGCGTCGTTCTGGCGCAGCGCGAGGATGGTGGCGTCCCGGGCCAGGCCCACGAAGCCGGTGCCGGAGGCCGGGCGGGCGGCGATGATGCCGGCCACCATCGTGCCGTGGCCGACCGGGTCGGTGAGCGAGCCGCCGGGCTGGCCGGGCAGGAAGTCCTTGCCGACCTCCACGGCGCCGCGCAGCTGCGGGTTGGTGTCGTCCACCCCGGTGTCGATCACCGCGACGGTGACCCCCTTACCCGTGGCGTAGTGCCAGAGTTGCGGCAGCAGCACCCGCTGCAGCGACCAGGGGGTACTGGTGATCGCGGTGGCGGGGAAGACGCACTTGCCGTTGGACTGCAGCGCGCTCGGCGGCGCGGCGGCCCAGGCCTGGACCGGGGCGGACAGCGACAGGACCGCGGCTGCGGCCGCCACGGCAGATGCCTTGCGGCGGTGGTGCCTGCTCACAGCTCTTCGCTTCCCCCACGACGTCCCCGACCGGAGCCCTGCGTCCGCCGCGCCCGCACCGGACGGCGCGGACGCGGCGGGGTGGTTCATACCGACCGGTCTCAGCTGCCCCAGATGCTGGCGTTCTTGTTCTCGGTCGCCTGGTAGTTCTGCGCGGCGTTGTCGAGCGCGCCCGCGATCTGGGTCAGGACCTGGTGCAGGTCGGCAGCGGAGCTGTCCCACTGCGCCTGGCGGGCCTGGTAGCCCTCCTGCGCCTTGCCCTCCCAGCTCTGGGCGATACGGCTGACGCCCGCCTTCAGCTCGTCGAGCTGCGACTGGACGCGGGCGGCGGTGCTGCGGACCTCTTCGGCCGCGTTGGACACGGTCGAGAAATTGACCAGGATGTGGCCGGGAGTCGACATGTTGTCTCCTTCTCAAGCGGTGGAGGTAGGTCAGCCGAGGGCTGAGGTGATCTTGCTGATCGAGGAGTGCTGCTCCTGCTCGGTGCTGGTGTACTGCGCCGAGGTCGAGTCGATCGCTTCCTTGATCTCGTTGAGCACCTTGTTCAGCTTGCTCGCGTCCTCGGTCCACTGGGTCTGGAGCGTGTGGTAGGACTGGGCGGCCTCGCCCTGCCAGCCCGAAGTCACCGACTCCACCAGGCTGTTGAGGCGACTGAGCTCCCCCTGGATCTGGCTGTTCACGTCCGAGATGCGGCTCGAAAAAGCCCGCATCTCATCGGCGGTAGTCCTGAACTGACCTGACATATGCACCGTCCCCCATGAGACAGACCAACGAGACCGGGTGTCCGGTCCAGCAAGACCCGGCCGACATCACAGCGGTGACGTCCCGCAGCACTCTAGCTGTCATGTGCAACGCCCCCAACACTGGGCTGTGGATAACTTTCTGACCGCTCCGCACGCTGCTCGGTGGACGAACCGTCCGTGCAGGTCAGCAGCCGTCAGGAGCCCTGTGGCTGAACCGCCGCCGCAGAGTTGAGGTTCGGACCGGCCGGGAGCAGCCCGGACCAGGAATCGGGGACGGCCGGAAGCGGGTCGATCGACTTGTAGCCGAGCAGCGCCTGGGTGGTGTTCGGCTGGCCGCTCGGAGCCGCACCTGACGGAGCGTCGGACGGGGCGTCGGACGCCGGGTCGGACGGGGCGGTCGAGGGGTCGGCCGGCGGGGCCGCGGTGGTGTCCGCGTTCATCTGCACCGGGTAGCGCAGCCCGGTGTCAGTCAGCAGGTTGACCGATCCGGAGGTGGTGCTGGTGCCGGTCACCGCCCGGTAGAGCAGCCCGGCGCCGGGGGTCACATAGACGCCGGCCGAGCCCGAGGTGCTGTTGATCGGGTAGTCCGAGCCGGTCCACAGGGCCTGGACCGGAGCGCCGGTCGGCCCGGTCGCCCCGGTGTAGACGCTGCAGGCGACGGCGGGGCCGCTGCCGTCGTCCGCACCGACGTTGGCCTGGCTGACCAGGTTCTGCGGCCAGTCCTTGCCGGGCTGGAACGCGGGGTGGTTGTTGGCGCCGACCGCGGCCAGCGGATCCATCACGGGCTCGGCGGACTTGTCCGTGTGCAGGGCGACGATCAGCCGGTCGGTGAAGTCGGAGACCTTGTGGATGCCGTCCTTGAGGACGACGTAGTGCAGGATCTGGCCGCTGTTGTCCTTCTCCTGGAACAGGTCGCCGACCTTGAAGCTGATACCGCCGAGCGTCTGGGCCGGCCCGCCGAAATCGTGCATCGCCGCCTCGGGCAGGCTGATCGGGTCGCCCGGGCGCAGGGTGTCCAGCCACTCCTTGGTGACGGTCTGCGGCAGGCCGACGTTCCCGCCGAAGGCGGCGGTCGCCAGCAGCTGGGCGGCGTCGGTGGTCGCCGGGTCCTTGGGCGGGGTCTGGGTGGTGGGGGTCGTTGGGGTGGCGGTGACCGGCGACTTCACCGGCTTGCCGGAGCCCGTCGTGGACGGCGGGTGGGGGGTGGCGGAAGGCGTGTGGGACGCCGGCGGGTGGGTGGCGCCGACGGCCGCGCCGTACCCGTCCAGCGCGCTCGGCTGGCTGCCGTCACTGATCAACTGGTGCGCGGTGCCGATCGAGTCGACCAGGTAGAGCCCGCTCGGAGCCTCGACATAGAGCGCCTCGCGGTCACTCACCGGACCGCCTGAGGGCGTGGACTGCCCGGTGCCGGCGGCGGCACTGGCGGCGGAAGCGGCGGTGGTGACCTTCGCGGCGTCCGAGCCGCCGAGGACGAACAGCTTCTGGTCGGTGCCGGCCTGGCCGGACGCGGCCGGGCGGTCGCACTCGGCCCAGGTCTTCGGGGTCCCCGCGTCCTTCGCGGTGGGCAGGCTGTCCGGCGCGTAGGGGATGCCGAGGGTCGCGCCGTGCGGCACCGAACCGGAGTTGAGGACCGAGTCGTCAACCTCCTCGACGGTGGAGTCCACCCCGAGCAGCAGTCGGGCCGAGGCGATGTTCAGCACCGGGTGCAGCTGGCCGCCCAGCATCACATAGCGGGTGGTCGTCTGCTTGTCGACGATGACCGCGTTCGCCTGGTCCCACTTCAGCGGCGCCGAGGGCTTGATCATCCCGTAGGCGCCGAAGCCGGCCACCGCCACCGCGCCCACTATCAGGCTGGGCATGAACGCCCGCCGCGGCCTGGGCACGTCCTCCTCGTTGCCCCCACCGGAGGGTTGGAGGAAGGCTGCGACGGTCCGCCGCCGTGAGAACGTGTAGGCGCTCAGTTCATTCCGGCGTGATGCCATGCTGCTGCTCTCCCCGTTCCGGTTACCACGATGCCGCTTTCCACGATGCCGCGCGTGAACGGTACGTACCGTACGGGTACGGTATTGCGATCAGCCAACCGGCCACCGGTTTCGCCCGCCTGCCTCGCGTCGGGGGCGCGGGCCCATCCAGAGAGGTTGACCCGGGGGATGCCAAGCCAGACCGTTCGAACGCGCTCCCACCATCCTGACGGACCGTCCGCCGCACACGCTTCCGGCCGCGGGGTGCGGGACGCGGCCACCGGTCCGGCCGGGCCGCGCGGTCCGGTGCAGGTGGCGGTCCGGCCACGACCCGGGCTGCTGGGGCCGCTTCGGCTGCCGCAACTGGTCCTGGTCGAGGCGGCCGCCGCGCTGGTGGTGATCGGTCTGGCGACGAACATGGTGGTGCTGGCGCCCTGCGGCGCGGTCGCCGTGCTGCTGGTGCTGCTGGCCCTGGTCCGGGTGAACGGGCTCTCCGTCCCGCAGTTGCTCCGGGCCCGGGCGGGCCTGCGGGCCCGTCAGCGGCAGGCCGCCGCCGAGGCGCCGGACCCGGCCACCGATCCGGCGATGGTGCCCGCCCTGGAGTGCGAGCCGGCGCTGCGGACCGTGCTGCACACGGTGGAGTCGGAGGGCAGCGCCACCACGGCGCGGCGCGAGCGCCGTGAGATCGGGATGATCGGCGACGGCACCTTCCTCAGCGCGGTGATCCAGGTCGAGGCCCCGGACGGGCCGTTGCGGCCGGCCCGGGGCAGCCTCGGGCTGACGCTGGACCTGCTGGCCGACGGGCTGCAGGTCGACGATGTGACCGTGGACGCGATCCAGGTGGTGCAGTACAGCCAGAGCGCCCCCGCCCCGCATCTGCCGGAGCAGTCGCTGGCCGCCCGCGGCTACCGCGAACTCCCCTTCGGCTCCACCACCCCGGGGCTGCGGCTGACCTGGGTGGCGGTGCGGCTCGATCCCGAGCTCTGCCGCAGCGCGGTCGCCGCCCGCGGCGGCGGCGAGGCGGGAGCGCGGAAGGCGCTGCAGCGGGCGACCGACCAACTGGCCAGCCGGCTGGTCGGGGCCGGGCTGCGGGCGACGGTGCTGGACCTGGTCGGGCTGGTGGCCGCGGTCTCCACGGCGACCTGCGGCAACCCGCTGCGGACCGGGGGCCCGGGTGGCGGCGCCGGCGGCGCCAACGGCGGCGGACGCAGCCGGCGGACCGCCGAGACCGCCAAGGCCTGGCGCTGCGACGACCGCTGGAACACCACCTACTGGGTCGGGAACTGGCCCAAGCTGGCCGGCCGCGGGCAGGGCGGCATCGCCTCCGGCGAACTGGTCAACCTGCTGACCGGAACACCCGCCCTGGGCAGCACCTTCAGCTTGACGGTCCGTCAGGAATCGGCGGGGGCGGTGGCGGTGACCGGGCAGGTCCGGGTGACCGCACGGGGCGAGAGCGAGTTGGACCAGGTGGCACGGCAGTTGGAGACCAGGGCCCGAAGCGCGGGGGCCGGGCTGGTCCGGCTGGACCACGAGCAGGTTCCGGGTGTGCTGGCGACCCTGCCGCTGGGAGGAACACGATGAGCGGCGGTTCGGTGAGCGGCGGTTCGGTGGCGGTCGAGGGACAGCGGCGGAGCGGGGTCGGCCGGGTGCTGGCCGGGTTCGGGCTGCACGGCCCGCGACGGGAGCAGCATGTGCTGACCCGGGAGCAGTTGCGGGCGATGGCGCTCCCGGTCGGCGACGACGGCGTGGTGATCGGCACGGACGGGCAAGGGGCACCCGCGGTGGTCGGCCTGTTCCGACCGACGGCCTACGACGTCGTGCTGGTCGGCGGGGTCTGGACGGCGCAGCTGATCGCCCTGCGGGCGGCGGCGACCGGGGCGCGGGTGGCGGTGGAGACCGGGCGGCTGCAGACCTGGGCCCCGATCGCCCAGGCTGCGGGCGGCGGGCAGCCCTGCGTGACGGTGCACCCGGTGGGACGGATCGGCCCGCAGGGCGCGTCCGTGGCGGCCCCGGTGCTGGTGGTAAGGGACTGCGGGGCGCGGCCGACCAGGAGCCGGCTCTCGGCCGGCCCCTGGCAGACCACGCTGACCCTGCTCCCGTTCCTGGGTCCTGGCGCGGAGCGGCTGCTCACCGCCGCGGACCTGGTCGGCGTCCAGCGGGTCTCCCCGCAGGAGGCGGAACTGGCCGGACGGGTGCTGGCGCTGCCGGCGGGCGAGATCGACGCGCTCTCCGCGCTGGGTGACGGAGTCACCCTGTGGGCGAACCGGCGCCGCCGCGGATTCGTCCAGAGCGGACCGACCGGCGCCGAGGCGCAAGTCCTCGGACAGGCAAGGCGGGTGGACTGACGCCCGGTTCTGCGGCCGCCGAGGCTGGTGCGATGTCGGCTGGGTGGGTAGGAGGAGGGTCTGCCGGTGGGGTGGGGCGGGTGACTAGGCTGGGGCTCAATCGAGGCGGACGAGAGGGACAACAGCAGTGACGAGCGATCGCGACGGCGTCTACGTCGGCGACCATGCGCCGGACGAGGACGAGGAGTGGTCGGACGCGCCTGAATACACGCCTCCGGCCTGGTACACCCAGAATGCGCAGCAGGTGGGGGGACCTGTGACTGCGCCGACGCCTGCGCCGATGCCCGCGCCCGCCCCCCTGCCCGTCCCTGTGCCGGCCCCCGCGCCGCAGGCCCCGGTGCTGCCGCAGGCCCAGGCACCACAGGCCCCCGTGCCGCAGCCCTTTGCGTCGCCGCAGCCAGTGCAGCAGCCCACGGCCGAACCGGAGTGGGCGCAGCACACGCCGCCCCTGGGAGTGCCGCAGGCCGCCGAGTCCCACGCGGCGCCCGCCTTCCCGCAGCCGACAGCCGCCGCGGCCGAGGTGCACGGGCCCGAGGTGCACCAGCCCGAGGTGCACGAACCCGCAGCCAACGAGGCCGCAGCCAACGACCCGGCGGCCAACGACCCCGCGGTCCACGACCCCGACGAACCGGCCGTCGTGCCCGAGCCGGAGTCCGCCCCCGGGCCCGAGGCGTTCGCCCGGCCGGTGCCGCAGGCGTACCGGCCCGCGACCGGCGAGGTGCCGATTCCGGTGCCGCCGCCGGCCCCCGCGCCGGGACCGCAGCAGTGGGCGCCCGCACAGCAGCCGATACAGCAGCCCGCGCAACAGCCCACCCAGCAGCCCATGCCGAGGCCGGTGGAGCAGCAGCCGTGGACTCCCCGCCGATGCCCCAGCCGCCGCAGCAGTGGGCTCCTCCGCAGCAGCCGGCCGAGCAGCAGCAGTGGGCCCCGCCCCCGCCGCCCCCGCTGCCGTACGAACAGCAGCAGCAACAACAGCAACCGCCGCAGCCGCAGCAGTGGGGACCGCCCCCGGTCGCAGACCCGCGACTGGGCGGGTGGCCGCAGCAGCAGCCGCAGGCGGGCGCCCCGCTGGGCTACACCGCCGCCGTGGAGCTCTCCTCGGACCGGCTGCTGCGGAAGCAGCCGGAGGAGCGGCGGCCGCAGTCCAACCGGTTCCGCTTCGGCGGCAAGGCCGCGGAGGCCGATCGGCAGCAGAAGCTGGCGATCATCCGCACACCGGTGCTGAGCTGCTACCGGATCGCGGTCATCAGCCTCAAGGGCGGCGTCGGCAAGACCACGACCACCACCGCCCTGGGCGCCACCCTGGCCTCGGAGCGGCAGGACAAGGTGATCGCGGTCGACGCGAACCCCGACGCCGGGACCCTGGGACGGCGGGTGCGCCGGGAGACCGGGGCCACCATCCGTGACCTGGTGACGGCGATTCCGCACCTCAGCAGCTACATGGACGTCCGCCGGTACACCTCGCAGGCGCCCAGCGGACTGGAGATCCTGGCGAACGACGTCGATCCCGCCGTCTCCACCACCTTCAACGACGAGGACTACCGGCAGGTCATCAACTTCCTGGGCCGGCAGTACCCGATCGTGCTGACGGACTCGGGCACCGGCCTGCTCTACAGCGCGATGCGGGGTGTGCTGGATCTGGCGGACCAGCTGATAGTGGTGTCCACGCCGAGCGTGGACGGGGCCAGCAGCGCGAGCACGACGCTGGACTGGCTCTCGGCGCACGGTTACGCGGATCTGGTGCAGCGGAGCATCACCGTCGTCTCCGGGGTGCGCGAGACCTCGAAGATGATCAAGATCGAGGACATCGTGGCGCACTTCCAGACCCGCTGCCGCGGCGTCGTGGTGGTGCCCTTCGACGAGCACCTCTCGGCCGGCGCGGAGGTCGATCTGGCCCGGATGCGGCCGAAGACCCGGGAGGCCTACTTCGAGCTGGCGGCGATGGTCGCCTCGGACTTCCCGAGGACCCAGCCCCAGCCGATGGGATGGCAGCAGGGCGGCCCGCCGCAGCAGCCCGGGCAGCCGCAGCCGGGCCAGCCGTACCCCGGCCAGCAGCCGGGCCCGGCACCGCAGCCCGGCCAGCAGCCCGGCGGCCAGCCGTACCCGATGCAGCCCCCGCCCCCGCAGCAGCCCTGGGGCCCGCCGCCGCCCGGGTACTACCCGCCGCAGCAGTAGCCGGCAGCAGCAGACGAGGAGGGGAGGGGCCCACGGGGCCCCTCCCCTCGCTCAATCCGTGAGCCGCTCAATCGGTGAGCCGCTCAATCGGTGAGTTCGCGGGCCTGCTTGACGTCGTCGGCCATCCGGTCGAGCAGCGCGTCGATGGAGTCGAACTTCTCCATGCCGCGCAGGTACACCAGGAAGTCCACGCTGACGTGCAGGCCGTAGAGGTCCAGTCCGACCCGGTCGATGGCGTACGCCTCGACGGTGCGGTCGGTGCCGTCGAAGGTGGGGTTGGTGCCGACCGAGATCGCGGCCGGCATCAGCTCCTGATTCGCCGTCAGCCAGCCCGCGTAGACCCCGTCGGCGGGGATCGCGGTGTGCGGCAGGGTCTCCACATTGGCGGTGGGGTAGCCGAGTTCACGGCCGCGCTGGGCGCCGCGCACCACGATCCCCTCGACCCGGTGCGGGCGGCCGAGGACCTCGGCCACGCCGGTCATGTCGCCCTCGGCGACCAGGCGGCGGGCCAGCGTGGAGGAGAGCGGCGTCCCGTTCGCGGACTCGACGCTGAAGTCGGCGATGTCGACGGTGAAGTCGTAGCGGGCGCCGAGCTCGGCGAGCAGCGCGACATTGCCCGAGGCCCGGTGCCCGAAGCGGAAGTTGGTGCCCTCCACGATCAGGGTGGCGTGCAGGGCGTCCACCAGGATCCGCTGCACGAACTCCTCGGGCGAGAGGTGCGAGAACTCCAGGGTGAACGGGATCACCAGGACCGCGTCCACGCCCAGCTCGGCCATCAGTTCGGCCCGGCGCCGGTGCGGGGCCAGCAGCGCGGGATGGCTGCCGGGGCGGACCACCTCGCTGGGGTGCGGGTCGAAGGTGACCACGACGGAGCGCGCGCCCAGCTCACGAGCGTGTTCGATGGTCTTGTTGATGATCAGTTGGTGGCCCCGGTGCACCCCGTCGAAGGAGCCGATGGTGACGACGCTGCGCCCCCAGTCCCCGGGGACTTCCTCCAGGCCATGCCAGCGCTGCACCCTGACCGCTCCTTGTTTCGCTGTAGCTGTTGACTCCTCGATGACTCCTATAGCCTCCCATGCGGCTGATCGCTGCCCTGCATTGGCTCGTGCCGCAGCAGGGCCGAACGGAGTTCCAGGTGCAGCGGGGTGGTGGCGCCGAGGACGCTGGTGAAGGCGTCGCGGACCGGCTCGGGGTGGTCGGCGAGGTCGTGGACGAAGCGGAGCGCGGTGGCGCGTTCGGCGGATCCGTGCCGGAGCCGGGCGTCCAGCCAGGCGGCGACCTGGACCGCCGCCTCCGGGTGCCGGGCCAGGTAGTCGGTGACCAGGCGGGCCGCAGCGGCCCGGGCGCGCGGGGCCGGGGTGCTGCCCAGGGTGTGCAGCACGGCCGCCGCCTCCTCCCCCGGCTGGTGCAGCCGGGTGTGGTAGGCGGAGAGCACCAGCGAGGGGTGGCTGTCCAGGGCCGGCGCGAGCGAACGGGGGGTGAGGTGCGGGTCGGCCGCGGCATAGCGGGCGGCGGCGGCCGGCAGGTGGCGGGAGCGGGTCTCCGGGTCGGCGACCAGCAGGGTGAGCGCCGCCCCGTGCAGTTCCGCCTCGGTGGAGCGGCCGAGCAGGGTCTCCGCGGCGAAGCGCAGCAGGGCCCGGTCGGGGGCGCTGGCCGGGGTGATCGCGGGGGCGTGCACGGCGGCGGCGACATGTCGTTCCGGGCGCGGATCGTGCGCCCAGCGGTCGACGGCGCGGCAGAGCGCGGAGGGTTCGATCACGGCCAGCTCGCGGAGCAGCGCGTCGGCCCGCGGGTGCGCGGCCGCCACCAGGGCCTCGGCGAGATCGTCCAGGGCCACCCGGCGCCCGCTGCGGAGCAGGTGGACCGCGCTCGCGGCGAGCTGCTCGTCCGGGAGCCAGCGGCAGAGCGCGGGGAAGGCCGCGGACGGGTCGGCGCGGAGCACCTCAGCGACGGCCTCCAGCGGCTCAGGGCCGCCGCCGCGGGCCAGTTCCCGGAGCAGGTCGATCCGGGCCGGGGTGGGCAGCGGCAGGGCGGTCCAGAAGGCGAGCGGGACCGGGGGCGCCGGGTGGCCGGCCATCCGGGCGGCCAGCGAGCGCAGCAGCGGCAGCCGGGCCTCGGCGTCGGGGAGCCGCAGCAGCACCGAACTGAGCAGGTTGAGCGCCCACCAGTGCGACGGGCAGGAGGGGGACGCCGCCTCCGGGCCGTCCAGGTGCAGGATCAACCGGCTGAGGTACGGCTCGGGGTCCGCGACCCGCAGCAGCGCCTCCCGGACCGGGCCGATCCGGTGGTGCGGCACCGGAATGCTGGTCGGCGCCGGCCGCGGCGGCGGGACCGGGACGCCCCTCGGGCCGCCGCGGCGGTGGGACTGCACCGGCCGGGGCCCGGGTGAGTCGTCCAGCAGCGCGTCCAGGGCGGTGGGGAGGTCGAGATGGATCCCCTGGATCCACTCGGACAGTTCCTCGTGGGCGAAGCGGTAGCCCTGGCCCGCGGGCACGATCAGCCCCTCGGCGAGCACGGCCGGACCCCAGACGTCGGGGAAGACCTCGTCGAAGTCGGCGTGGGTGAGCGCTCCGCTGCCGGGGCCCAGCATCCGCCGCGCGGCCTCGTGCACCCGGCCCGCGGCGGCGGTGGCGGTGCGGCGGTCGGGGTGGCCCAGCCGCTCGGCGATCCGCAGGCAGGCGAAGTCGACGGTGGCCTCCAGCAGCTCGGCGCGGCCGGGGGCGGCGTCGCGCAGCGGGAGTTCGGCCAGCAGCCGCAGCGTGAGCGGGTGCCCTGGACCAGGACGCAGCCCGAGTCGGCGGGCCAGTTCGGCGGCCGCGGCGGGCGGCAGGTCGCCGAGCAGGTGCGGGGGCTGGACGTCCTCGGCGGAGAACTGCTGCTGCTCCCAGAACTCGGGGCGGCAGCCGATCAGCAGCCTGGCACCGGTGCGGCGCAGTTGCCGTCCGGTCTCGGCGCTCCACTCGGCGAGGGCGGGCAGCAGGGCGGGCGGCAGCTCCTCCGGGCGGTCCAGCACGATCAGCAGCGGACGGTGCGCCGCCGCGGCCAGCCGGGCGGCCCGTTCCGCGTCCGGCAGCACCCGGTTGACGGCGTCCAGCAGCGAGGTGTCGTGCGCCCGCAGATCGGCACCGCGCAGCCAGACCACCGGCTGCCGGGTGGCGGAGCGGGCCCGGCGCAGGGCCAGCGCGGCCAGCTCGGTGGTGAGGCCGCTGCCGGGCTCGGCGACCACGGCCTGGATCGGCCGGTCCGGCGACCAGTCGGCGGGTGGTGCGTCCGCGCGGTCCACCCGGGGGCCGACCAGGGGGGTGAGTGCGCTGGTGCTGGCGGCGCACAGGTCGAGCACTCCGGCCAGGTTCAGCGCCCGGCCGTAGGCGGGCACCGAGGCGGCGTTGCGGGCCAGCAGGTCGGCCACGGCGGGGTGCCCGACGGCGGCGCGCAGCGGGACGGCCAGCACGGCGCCGCGCCGGTGGCTGCGCAGCGCGGCGGTGGCGACGGCGACCACCGCACCGGTCTCGGCGTCCAGGACCGGCGCACCGGCCAGCTCCACCGGCAGGCCGTTCGGTGCCTGGTCGAGCTCCAGCAGCCAGACGTCGGCGACCAGGTGCCAGCGCTCGGCGGCGGCGTAGCGGGCGGTCACCAGTCCGGCCACGCCGCCCTGCAGGGTGTGCGTCGGCCCGACCAGGTTGACCAGCCGGGTGCCCTGGCCGCCGCCGAGCGGCAGCGGCGGCAGCACCGCGTCGGTGCGCAGCAGGGCCAGGTCGTACTCGGGCAGGGCGGTGATGTCGTCGGCGCTGAGTCGGCGGACCGCTCCGCCGGGCCAGGTCAGCAGCAGCGCGGAGCGCCCGTCCACGACCTCGTGGCTGGTCAGCAGGGTTCCCTGGTGATCCACCGGCATCGCCAGCCCGTGCTGCCGCCCGTTGGTGTCGGACACCCGCACCAGCGCCTCGTCCACCCGCCGCACCGCACACCCCCACCCGGTTCAGACAGGGGGAGGGTGCCCGGTGCGGAGCCCGCGTGACCTGCTCTGCACCCGGTGCGCCGGTGCTTCACTCCGCGCGCTCGCCCGCAGGAGTGACTGCAGGTTTCAAGTCAGTGCGGGCTTCAGACGAACACGGCCAGGGACTTGGCCTTGCCGCCGCGCTCCTCGATCAGGGCGAGGAAGCGGCCGTCCGGGTCGAAGACCGCGATCGGGTCGGTGGCGTCCAGGCCGGGGGCGGCGATCCGGACGCCGTTGACCAGCAGCCGGGCCTGCTCGGCGTCCACGTCCCAGCGCGGGAAGGCGGCCGCGGCGGCGTCGGCGATGGGGAGCACGGCGTCGGCGAAGGAGTCCTCCAGCGCGGTCAGGGTGTGCGAGCCGTCGACCGTGTAGGGGCCGACCCGGGTGCGCCGCAGCGCGGTGAGGTGGCCGCCGGTGCCGAGCCCGTCGCCGAGGTCGCGGGCCAGCGCCCGGATGTAGGTGCCGGAGGTGCAGTCGACGGTGACGTCCAGGTCGATCAGCGGGGTCCCGTCCTCGGCCCGGGCCTCGCGGCGGGCGTGCACCTCGAACCGGGAGACGGTGACCGGACGGGCGGCCAGCTCGACCTCCTCGCCCTCGCGGACCCTGGTGTAGGAGCGCTTGCCGTCGATCTTGATGGCGCTGACCGAGGAGGGCACCTGCTGGATGTCCCCGGTCAGCACGGCGATCCCGGCCGCGATCCGCTCGTCGGTGACCGCGGCGGTGGAGGCGGTGGCGGTGACGTCGCCCTCGGCGTCGTCGGTGACCGTGGCCTGGCCCAGCCTGATGGTGGCCTCATAGGTCTTGCTGGTCAGCGCGAGGTGGCCGAGCAGCCGGGTGGCCCGCTCGCAGCCGATCACCAGGACCCCGGTCGCCATCGGGTCCAGCGTCCCGGCGTGCCCGACCTTGCGGGTGCCGGCCAGCCGGCGGATCCGGGAGACCACGGTGTGCGAGGTGATGCCTGCGGGCTTGTCCACGATGACCAGCCCGTCGGGGCCGGTTCCCTTGCGCTTCAACGGTCAGTCTTTCGATGGGGGAACCGGCAGCCGGGGGCTGTCAGCTCGGGGTCAGCCCGTCGCGGAAACGCGCGACGGTGGTGTCGACGGTGCTGTGCGAGGTGAATCCGGCCGCGTAGACGTGGCCGCCGCCGCCGAGGCCCGCGCAGGCCGCCGCGACGTCCACCGCGCCCTTGGAGCGGGAGGAGCCGCGCAGGCTGCCGTCCGGGTCCTCCTTGAGCACCAGGGTGACCTCGGCCTCGGAGGCCTTGCGGACCACGTCGATCAGGCCCTCGATCTCCTCCGGGAGGACGCCGTGGGCCTTCAGGTCCGCGTAGGGCACCCAGGTCCAGACGAGCCCCAGGCCCTCGGCGGCGTCGCGCTCCAGCACGGCCCGTTCCAGGGCGGCGGCCAGCACCTTGAGGTAGCCGAAGGACTGGGTGTCCCACAGCCGGCGGGAGATCAGGTCGTGCCGCAGCCCGGTCGCCAGCAGCCGGGAGGCCAGCTCATGGGTGGCCGGGGTGGTCGCGGCGTAGCGGAAGGAGCCGGTGTCGGTGGCCACCCGGTGTAGAGGCAGGTGGCGATGTCCCGGTCCAGCGGGACGTCCAGCCGCCGCAGCAGCTCGTCCACCAGCACGGCGGTGGCCGGCGCGGCCGGGTCGATCAGCTGGTGCGTGCCGAAGCCGCCGTTGGAGGCGTGGTGGTCGATCACCACCGTGGTCGCCGCAGCCTCGGCCCGGGAGCGGAGCAGGCCCAGCCGCTGCGGGTCGGCGACGTCGAAGGTGATCAGCAGCTCGGGCCGCTCGGGCACCGCCGAGACCGGCACCAGCAGTTCTTGGGCCGGCAGGAACTCCAGCGAGCCCGGGACGATCTGCGGGTCGTCGCCGAAGGAGACCCGTACCTCGATCCCCAGCGAGCGCAGCGCGATGCCCGCCGCCAGCGCCGAACCCAGCGCGTCGCCGTCCGGGAGCACATGGCAGATCAGGTCGACCGAGGAGGCGCCGCGGATCGCGGCGAGCACCGGCTGCCAGTCGCCGTCGGTGAGCCCGGGGACCTGCTCGCTGCGCGGGGACGGCAGGGCGGGGACGCCCGCCACCATCGTGGCAGGCGCCCCCGCAGCCTGCTGGCCGGACGACACCGCTACTCGTCCTCGGCGTCGTCGTCGAGGTCGTCGTCGTCCTCGCCGGGCTTGCGGTACGGGTCCGCGTCGCCTGCGTAGGTCTTGCCGACGGCGACGCTGCGGACCTCGGCGTCCTGCTGCCTGGCCCGGATCAGCAGATCGTCGAGCTGCCTGGCGGTGTCCGGGATGGCGTCGGCGATGAAGGCCAGGGACGGGGTGAACCGCACCCCGGTCTGCCGGCCCACCTCGGTGCGCAGCACGCCCTTGGCGCTCTCCAGCGCGGCGGCCGTGGCCGCGCGCTCGGTCTCGTCGCCGTAGACCGTGTAGAACACGGTCGCCTCGCGGAGGTCACCGGTCACCCTGGTGTCGGTGATGGTCACGAAGCCCAGGCGCGGATCCTTGATCCGACGCTCCAGGGTCTCCGCGACGACCACCCGGATGCGGTCTGCGAGCTTGCGCGCCCTCGCGGTGTCGGTCACTGGTCCTCCTCGTGCTGCGTGCTCGATCGCCCATCGGTCTCCAGGTCCGTGAACGGCACAGTACCTGGAGGCACCCTCCTAGGGATGCCAAGTCTGATTGTCCTACTCGTCATCGTCGTCCCGCAGCCGACGGCGGGCCGCCAGCAACTGGACCTCGGGACGCCCGGAGACCAGCCGTTCGCAGCTGTCCAGGACCTCGGTGACGTACGACACGTCCCCGGAGACCACGGCCAGCCCGATCTCGCTCCGGCGATGGAGCTCCTGGTTTCCGGTCTCGGCAGCGCAGACGCTGTACTTGCGCTGGAGTTCGGCCACGATGGGCCGGACGATCGAACGCTTCTCCTTGAGCGAGTGGATGTCGCCGAGAAGCAGGTCGAAGGTCAACGTTCCTACGAACATGTGTGAACAGGTCACGCCGACCTGTGAGGCCTCAAAGGTATGAACGAGAGGCCCTGGGGCCCGTCTGACGGGCCCCAGGCTACAGAACGCGGCCGGGGCCGGTCGACACCATTGATGTCGACCGGCCCCACCCGTGCGGAAACCCTACGCGCGCGGCTTCTCGCGCATCTCGAAGGTCTCGATGACGTCGTCCACCTTGATGTCGTTGAACGACCCCAGGGTGACACCGGCCTCGAAGCCCTCGCGGACCTCGGTCGCGTCGTCCTTGAAGCGGCGCAGACCCTCGATGGTGAGGGACTCCTGCACCACCTTGCCGTCGCGGATGAGGCGGGCCTTGGCGTTGCGGCGCAGCAGGCCCTCGCGGACGATGACACCCGCGATGTTGCCGAACTTGCTGGAGCGGAAGACCTCGCGCACCTCCGCGGAACCGAGGCGCACCTCCTCGTACTCCGGCTTGAGCAGGCCCTTGAGCGCCGCCTCGATCTCCTCGATCGCCTGGTAGATGACCGAGTAGTACCGGACGTCCACGCCTTCCTTGTCGGCCGCGACCCGGGCGCGGCCTTCGGCGCGCACGTTGAAGCCGAGGATGATGGCGTCGGAGCCCATGGCCAGGTCGACGTCGGACTCGGTGATCGCGCCCACGCCGCGGTGCAGGATGCGGAGCTCGACCTCCTCGCCGACATCCAGCTTGACCAGCGCGTCTTCCAGTGCCTCGACGGAACCGGAGACGTCGCCCTTGATGATCAGGTTGAGCTGCTGGATGCCGCCGGCCGCGATCGCCTTGTCCAGGTTCTCCAGGGAGATCCGCATCGGACGACGGGCGAACATGGCGTTGCGGTCACGGGCCGAACGCTTCTCCGCGATCTGACGCGCGGTGCGGTCGTCGTCGACGACGATGAAGCTGTCGCCGGCGCGGGGCACCGAGGTGAGGCCGAGGAGCAGCACCGGACGGGACGGACCCGCCTCGGTGACGTTCTTGCCGTTCTCGTCCAGCATGGCGCGGACGCGGCCGTGGGCGTCGCCGACGGCGATGGAGTCGCCGACCCGCAGCGTTCCACGCTGGACCAGGACGGTCGCCATGGCGCCGCGACCCTTGTCCAGGTGGGCCTCGATCGCGATGCCCTGAGCGTCCTGCTCCGGGTTCGCGCGGAGGTCCAGCGAGGCGTCGGCGGTGAGCACGACGGCCTCCAGCAGCGCCTCGATGTTGAGGCCCTGGCGGGCGGAGATGTCGACGAACATGGTGTCGCCGCCGTACTCCTCCGCGACCAGGCCGAACTCGGTCAGCTGACCGCGGACCTTGGTCGGGTCGGCGCCCTCGACGTCGATCTTGTTGACCGCGACCACGATCGGCACACCGGCGGCCTGGGCGTGGTTCAACGCCTCGACCGTCTGCGGCATGACGCCGTCGTTGGCCGCGACCACCAGGATCGCGATGTCGGTGGACTTGGCACCACGGGCACGCATGGCGGAGAACGCCTCGTGGCCGGGGGTGTCGATGAAGGTGATCCGGCGCTCCTCGCCGTTCACCTCCGCCGCCACCTGGTAGGCACCGATGTGCTGGGTGATGCCGCCGGCCTCGCCGGCCACCACGTTGGTCTTGCGGATGGCGTCGAGCAGGCGGGTCTTGCCGTGGTCGACGTGACCCATGACGGTGACCACCGGCGGACGGGACATGAGGTCTTCCTCGTCGCCCTCGTCCTCGCCGAAGTCGATGTCGAACGACTCCAGCAGCTCGCGGTCCTCGTCGTCACGGCTGACGATCTCCAGGACGAAGCCCATCTCGTCGGCGAGAAGCTGAAGCGTCTCGTCGGGGACGGACTGGGTCGCGGTGACCATCTGCTCGAGGTTGAGCATCACCGAGACGAGCGCGGCCGGGTTGGCGTTGATCTTCTCGGCGAAGTCGGTCAGCGAGGCACCGTGCGACAGCCGGACCGTCTGGCCGTTGCCGCGCGGCAGCATCACGCCACCGATCGACGGCGCCTGCATCGACTCGTATTCCTGACGACGCTGACGCTTCGACTTGCGCCCACGGGCCGGACGGCCGTTCGGGCCGCGGCCGAAGGCACCCTGCGTTCCGCCACGGGCGCCGGGGCCGCCGGGGCGACCGCCGAAACCACCGGGACGGGACCGAAGCCACCGCCGCCACCGCCGCCGCCACCGGGGCGACCGGCGAAGCCGCCACCGGCCGGGCGGGCGCCCGGACCAGCAGGACGGCCCTGGAAGCCGGGACGCGCGCCACCGGCGCCGCCACCCGGACCGGCCGGACGGGCGCCGGGACCACCGGGGCCACGACCGCCGGGGCCGGGACGACCGGCACCGGGGCCGGGAGCCGGACGCTGCGGCATCATGCCCGGGTTCGGGCGGGGCATACCGGACGGGGTCGGCCCACCGGGACGCGAACCGCCCTGCGGACGCGGCATCCCACCGGGAGCCGGACGGTCGCCACCCGGACGCGGGGCGCCCGGACGGTCACTGCCGGGACGAGCCGGACGGTCACTGCCCGGACGAGCCGGACGGTCGCTGCCCGGACGGGGGGCACCCGCGCCGGGAGCCGGACGGTCACTGCCCGGACGAGCCGGACGGTCACTGCCCGGACGCGGCGCACCGGCGCCGGGAGCCGGACGGTCGCCGCCCGGACGGGGGGCGCCGGAACGCTCGCCACCGGGGCCGGCCGGGCGGGCGCCCGGCCGCGACATGCCCGTGTTGCTGGACGTGAAGGGGTTGTTGCCCGGACGCGGACCGGCCGGGCGGGCGCCCGGGGTCGCGGCGGGACGGGGAGCACCGGGACGCGGACCCGCGGCGGCGGGACGCGCGGCCGGGGTCTCGGCCGCTGCGGGGGTCGCAGCCGGAGCCGGGGCGGCCGGGGCCTGGGCGGCCTGCGGGGCAGGCGTGACCGGGGCCGGGGCCGAGAACTCGGCGGCCGGGGCGGCCGGGCGCGGGGCCGGGCGGGGGCCCGGGGCGACGCTGGGACGCTCCGCGGCGGGCGCGGGGGTGGCCGGCGCGGCGGGCGCCGCGGCAGCGGCGGGCCTCGGCGCGGCAGGGCGCGGCGCGCCCGGACGGGGTGCCGCGGGCGCTGCGCCTGCGGGCTTGGGGGGCGTCGGCTTGCTCGACGACGCGGGCTTCGCGGGGCTTGCGGCCCCACCGAAGGCAACTTCCAACTTTCGTACAACGGGCGCCTCGATAGTCGAGGACGCCGAACGCACGAACTCACCGAGCTCTTGGAGCTTGGCCATGACGACCTTGCTCTCAACGCCCAAATCCTTGGCGAGTTCGTAAACCCGGACCTTAGCCACTTCGCTCCTTTGAGGTCCGGGTGTTCCGCCGGACCGTCGCTACTGCATGCTCGTACTCATCGCGTACTCATCGAGTGCTCATCGCAATCTCGACCTACTTTCGAACTCGCGAGGTACCTGTTGCTCGGCCCCCGCACATGGGTGCGGAGGCTCCGTGCTCTGTCGTGTCTGCGACCCTCGGCAATGCCTCGACGTAGCGCTGAAGTGCCGCGGTGTCGAGCGGACCCTGCAGGCGGAACGCCCGCGGGAACGCCCGGCGGCGGAGCGCCAGGTCAAGGCATTCCGGCTCGGGGTGGAGGTGCGCTCCCCGGCCGGACAGCGTGCCGCGGGGATCGGGGACGCAGGCGCCCTCGACCGCCGTCACACGCAGCAGGTCATGTTTGGCCGATCGTTTCCGACACCCGACGCATGTGCGTTCCGGGCATGAATGGTCACGCGTCCGGCCAGACACGTCCAAGTCTACCCCTCTGATGGTCTTCACTCCGACCCGATTGTCGTGAACCCCGCAGCTGGCTGCCGTGCGCGGTCAGTTCCTGCGGTCCTCGTCGGAGCGCTGCGGGCGCTCGGAGCCCTCGGCCTCGACGTCCGGACGGATGTCGATCCGCCAGCCGGTGAGCCGGGCGGCGAGGCGGGCGTTCTGGCCCTCCTTGCCGATCGCCAGCGACAGCTGGTAGTCGGGCACGGTCACCCGCGCGGAACGGGTGTCGTAGTCCACGATCTCGACCCGGCTCACCCGGGCCGGCGACAGCGCGTTGGCGACCATCTCGGCCGGGTCGTCGGACCAGTCCACGATGTCGATCTTCTCGCCGAGCAGCTCCGCCATCACCGCGCGGACCCGGCCGCCCATCGGGCCGATGCAGGCGCCCTTGGCGTTCAGCCCGGACTTGCCGGTCCACACCGCGATCTTGCTGCGGAAACCGGCCTCGCGGGCGATGGCGGCGATCTCCACCGAGCCGTCCGCGATCTCCGGGACCTCCAGCGCGAACAGCTGGCGGACCAGGTTGGGGTGGGTCCGCGACAGCGTCACCGAGGGGCCGCGGACACCCCTGCGCACGGCCACCACATAGCACTTGAGCCGCAGCCCGTGCTTGTAGTCCTCGCCCGGGACCTGCTCCTGGGCCGGCAGGATCGCCTCGATCTTGCCGATGTCCACCAGGACGTTCTTGGGGTCCTTGCCCTGCTGCACCACGCCGGTGACGATGTCGCCCTCGCGGCCGGCGTACTCGCCGAAGGTCAGCTCCTCCTCGGCGTCGCGCAGCCGCTGCAGGATGACCTGCTTGGCCGTGCTCGCCGCGATCCGGCCGAAGCCGCTCGGGGTGTCGTCGAACTCGCGCGGGGTGCCGCCCTCGGCGACCTCGTCCTCGTCCTCCTTGGCCCAGACCGTCACATGGCCGGTCTCCCGGTTCAGCTCCACCCGGGCCCTCTGCCGCGAACCCTCAGTGCGGTGGTACGCAATGAGGAGGGCCGACTCGATCGCCAGGACCAGCTGCTCGAACTTGATCTCCCGCTCCTGCACCAACCTGCGCAGGGCACTCATGTCGATATCCACGGCTACGCCTCCTCTTCCTCGTCGTCTGCGATGTCTTCAATGTCTTCGTCCGCGATGTCTTCGCCGTCGAGGTCGTCCAGCTCGGGCTCGTCGTCCAGGCCCTTGCGGTTGAACTCGATCTGCACCCGGGCCTTGGCGATCTCGGCGAAGCCGAGGCGGCGCTCGGTGGCCTTGCCCTTGCCCTTGACCGGGGGGATCTCCAGCAGCACGCCGTCCTCGTCGGACTCCTGCACCCGGCCGACGAACTCCGCGCCGGCCTTGGGCTGCACCTTCACCAGCCGGGTACGGGCCCGGCGCCAGTGCCGGGGCTGGGTCAGCAGCCGCTCGGCGCCCGGGGAGCCCACCTCCAGGCGGTACTCGCCCTCGCCCAGCACCGCGGTGCCCTCGGGGCCGTCCAGCAGCGCGCCGAACGCACGGCTCAGCTCCGCCACGGTGTCCAGGTCCACTCCGCCGTCGGCGTCCAGGGTCACGTCGAGAACGCGGCGCCCGCCGACCTTGCTGAGGGCGACCTCCTCCAGATCCACGCCCGCCTCGACGGCGAGCGGCTCCAGCAAGACATGCAGCCGGTCGTTCAGGGTCGTGCTCATCCGGGTGACTCCTCGGCCGCGTGTCTGCTGTTGTCTGTAGGTCGCAAAGAACAGCCCACAGCCTATCTGCTTCCACCCCGAACTGCCGATTCGGCGACTTTCAAGGACTTTCCGGGGGCGCCGCCCAAAGGAGTGGATCTTTCGGTACCGTCCCTGATCGTGACCACCTCCGCTTCCGGGATCGGGCGCCGCTCCCTGATCACCGCCGGCCTGCTCGGCCTGCTCACCGCCTGCGGCAGCAGCACCACCGGCGGCTCCGCGGACGGCCGCAGCGCCCGCAGCCTGCTCGGCCCCGACCCCGACCTGCCGGTCCGGGCCCGGGCGCTCAGCGCCACCCGCACCCTGGCCGCGCGCTACGACGCGACCCTGCTGGCCTTTCCCGAGCTGGGGACCCGGCTGACCCCGCTGCGGACCCAGCTCGGCACCCAGCTGACGGTGTTCGAGGGCACTGCGGCCACGGCGGGACCGGGGGCGGAGACCACCACGGCTGCCCCTGACCCTGTCCCGGCCGACGCCGGGACGGCGCTGCTCGCCCTGGACGCCGCCGAGCAGGACACCGCCGCGACCAGGACCGCCGACCTGGCGAAGGCCTCCCCCGCGCTGGCCCGGCAGCTCGCCGCCGCGGCCGCCTGCGCCGCACAGCACTCGATGCTGCTGCGCGGAAGCGTCCCGGCCGGTCCGGCGGCCGCACCGGTCACGGCCGTCCGGCTGCCCGCCCCCGCGCTGGCCGCGCTGCAGGCGGCGCTGGCCGCGGAGGACTCCGCCGTCTACGCCTACGGGGTGGTCGGCGCCCAGCTCAGCGGCGCGCGGCGGAGCCGGGCCACCGCCTCCTACCAGGCGCACCGGGCCCGGCGCGGGGCGCTGCAGCAGCGGATAGCGGCCTCGGGGGCCGCCCCGGTCCCGGCCGCCCCGGCGTACCGACTGCCGAGCGCGGTCACCGGGTCGGCCTCGGCGGTGCGGCTGGCCGGGCTGGTCGAGGACCGGATCTGCGCCGTCTACGCCAATGCCGTGCAGGCCACGGCCGGTCCGCTGCGCGGCACCATGGCCGCCGCGCTGCGGCAGTCGGCCCTGGACACCCTCGCCTGGCGCGGCAGCGGCAGTGCCCTCCCCGGACTTGCGGATGGCTGACAATGGTGGCGGGCACCACCACGGGGGCGAACAACCGAAAGGCCGGCATGTCAGCAGCGGAGCAGCAGATCACCATTCCGGTCCGACTCAGGGAGACCGTCGGAGCCTGGGAGGGCGCAGCGGGAACAGCCTGGCTGCAGTCGCTGCCGCAGCTGGTGCGGGACTACCTGGACCAATGGAAGCTGACGCTTGAGCGGGTGTTCGAACCCGGCGGGCAGGTCAGCCTGGTGGTCTACGTCCGACGTGACGACGACTCACCGGCCGTACTGAAGCTGGGACTTCCCGGACCCGAGTCCGAGCAGGAGCACGCCGCACTGGCACACTGGGACGGACGCGGAGCGGTCCGGCTGTTCGAGGCCGCACCGGCGGACCAGGCGATGCTGCTGGAGCGGCTGCACGGGGAGGTGCCGCTGCTGTCGCTGGCCGAGGGCAAGGCGATGCTGGAGGCCGCGGGCACCCTGCAGCGGCTCTGGGTCGCCCCGCCCGAGCAGCACCCCTTCACCCGGGTGGCCGACCGGGTCGCCGGGCTCTGCGACGACCTTCGCCGGCGCCGGGACCTGGTACCCGACCAGGAGCTTCGACCGCTGGTGGACGAGGCGCTGGCGGTGGCGGCGGAACTGCTGGCCGGTTCCACCGAGGAGGTCCTGCTGCACGGCGACTTCCACCACGGCAATGTGCTCTCGGCCGAGCGCTCGCCCTGGCTGGCCATCGACCCCAAGCCCCTCGTCGGCGAACGGGCCTATGACCTGGCCTGGCTGGCGCAGGACCGGCTGGAGACGCTGTCCGGCGTCCCCGGACCGCCGGCCGCCGCCCGGCGCCGACTGCAGCGGCTGTCGGACGCGGTCGAGGTGGACCGGGACCGGCTGCGCGGCTGGACCCTGTTCCGGACGGTGGAGGCCGGCACCTGGAGCCTGGAGCACGGCGACACCGCCCAGGCGGCGCTGTACCTGGAGTTCGCCGCGATGCTCTGACCCTTCCGTCATCCGACCGCCAAGACCCCATGAGAGGACCGCGCCTGTGGCCGGCCAGCCCAGCCCCCGTCGCAAGCGGATCACCGACCAGGAGATCGCCAAGATCCGCGGCTTCAACCCGTTCACCCTGCTGCCCTGGGGGCTGCTGGTGCTGGAACCGCTGCTGAGCGTGCTGCACGGCACCTACCCGCGCCCGGTGGCGGCGATGTCCGGGCTCGGCCTGTTCGTGCTGCTCTACGCGGGGACGGTGGTCAGCGCCTTCACCCCCCGGGTCCAGGACGGCCGGCTGCCGGTGGCGCTGGCGCTGGTCATGGTGCCGGTCACCGGCGCGCTGGCCGGGTCGCTGCCGAACGCGCTGACCCTGTACCCGCTGCTGGCCATCGCCTGCGCGGTGGTGGTCCCGAACCGGCTGGGCCCGCTGGTGCTGCTCGGCATTCCCGGGCTGGCCGCGCTGACCTCCTACATGCGCGGCCAGAGCCACGGGGACATGCTCAGCATCGCCTGGAGCAGCCTGCTGCCGGGGGCGATCGTCTTTGTGATGCTCAAGCTGTTCTCCGTGGTGAGCCAGCTCAAGGAGACCCGTGAGGAGTTGGCGCGGGCGGCGGTCGCCGAGGAGCGGCTGCGGTTCAGCCGGGACCTGCACGACCTGCTCGGCCACAGCATGTCGGTGATCGCGCTCAAGGCCGAGGTGGTCCGCAGGCTGGCGCCGACCGACCTGAAGGCCGCGCTGGCCCAGGCCGAGGACATCGAACAGGTCAGCCGCAAGGCCCTCGCCGAGATCCGGGAGGCCGTCAGCGGCTACCGGGAGACCGGCCTGACCGAGGAACTGCACCGCGCCCGCTCGCTGCTGAGCGCGGCCAGCATCGAATCCGTGGTCCGCGAGTCGGGGCCGCCGCTGCCGGCCCAGGCCGAGGGCCTGCTGGCCTGGGTGGTCCGGGAGGGCGTCACCAATGTGGTGCGGCACGGCTCCGGGGCGCAGCACTGCGAGATCGACCTCGACCGCGGCTCGGACCCGGTCCGACTGAGCATCAGCAACGACGGCACCGGCTGCCCGGCGGCGGCCGGCGACGGCAACGGGCTGCGCGGGCTGACCGAGCGGGTGGCCGCGGCCGGCGGGACGCTGACGGCCGAGCCGTCGGAGTCGGGCTTCCGGCTGCTGGCCACGCTGCCCGCGCAGCGCTGAGGCCCTCCGGCCGGGGCCTGGTGCTGAGGCACGGTCAGGGGCGGGGTGGGAACGGCAGGCGGGCGCCCATCACCGCGTAGGGGACGCTGGTGTTGGGGAACATCACCTGGTTGGCCAGGTCGCGGTAGCCGAGCGAGCGGTAGAGCACCCGGGCCGGGGTGTCCCGGTCGATCGCCGACAGGATCGTCCTGGGCAGGCTGCTCCCCGCGCACAGGGTGGTGATCAGGCGTCGGCCGAGCCCCAGGCCCTGGTGGTCGGGGTGGACATGCAGCTCGGTGACCGAGAACGACTGGTCCAGCCAGATGCCGTTGCCGTTCGCCTCCAGATGCGGCTCGATCACCGAACTCCACCAGTGCGCGCGGTCATTGGGCATCCCGTAGCCGAAGCCGACCAGCCGGCCCCAGGCCCCCGGATGGCTGCGCTCGACCGCGCCGAAGGCCCGTACGCCGGGGACCAGGGCATGGCGGCCCACGATCTGCAGCCGCACCGCGACCTCGTCGCTGCTCAGCCCGAAGGCGGCGGCCTGGACCGCGAGGGCCTCGGCGGCCCGGCCGGCGAGGTCGAAGGGCTCGATCGTGACGTCATTCATGGCCTCGCAGGTTACCCGGTCGGACTCGAGTGTCACGAGCGGCATGCAGGCTCGCGCCGACCGACCAGGAGGAAGGCCGAGAGACCGAACAGGATCAGCGAGACGGCGAGGCCGAGATAGGGCATCGGCGAGCCCGCCGCCCCGGTGTCGGCGAGGCCGAGGGCGGCGGCCGCCGGGACGGCTCCGACCGGGGCGGCCGGGGCGGCGGTGGCGCTCGGCGACCCGGTCAGGGCGGTGCCGATCAAGCCCGCGGCGACGGCGCGGGTGGCCGTGCTGGACGTGGCCGCGGGACTGCTGGGTGCGGGGCTGGAGGGTGTGGGACTGGTCGCCGGTTCGCCGATCATGGTGGCGGACGGGGTGACCACGGTGGTCGCCGACTCGCTGCCGGACGGGCTCGCGGAGGCGCTCGCAGGCGGTGTGCCGGAGGCACTCGCCGAGGCGCTGTCCTGTCCGCCGGACGAGGCGCTCGCGGGCAGGCTGCCGGAGGCACTCGCGGAGCCGCCGGCCGGGGCGCTCGCCGAGGCGGTGCCGGACGGGCTGCCGGAGGCGCCCGCGGCCTGGGGGCAGTTGAGGTTGGTGAGGGAGGCGGCCAGGCGCGCGGTCAGGAAGTCGAACAGGTTGGTGCCGTCGTCCGGGGACACCGCCGGGGCGAAGAACTGCCGGTCGTCGTTGATCCGCTGGGCGCCGGTCGTGGCCAGACCGGTGCAGTAGGCCAGCGGGTCGCCCTGGTCGGCGCCGCTCAGCCGGGGCATGTCCACACCCGCCCGGTAGAGGTCGGTCTTGGCGCGGCTGGTCTTCCCGTCGATCTGGACCATCGGGTCGTTGACCGGGACCAGCGCGATCGGCGCGGCCTGGAAGCGGGCCGCCTGCAGTTCGTCCAGGCCGAGCGAGGTGACCCGCTGCCCGGGGTCGGCCAGGTCCGGCGCGGTGAAGGGGGTGCAGCCGAGGGCCGGGTCGACGAAGGCGATCAGCAGCAGGTTGTCGCTGCCGTTCAGCAGCGAGCTCGCGCCGGGCAGGGCGGTGGTGTCGGCGGCGTTCTTCTGCGCTGTCCTGCCGTCGGCGGTGGCCAGGTAGTCGGTGGTGACGTTGTCGCTCTGGTCCTGGTCGATCAGGCCGAAGTCACGGGTGCTCATGCACGCCTTGCCGTCCTTGCCGGTGCCGAGCGGCGGGACGACCAGCTTCCCCGCGCGCTCGGCGGTGTTGGCGGCGCGGAAGAAGGCCGGGGCGTTGCAGTAGGCGAACTGCGTGAAGAGCGACGTCCCGAGGCCGTTGACGCACTGCCCGGCGCTGAGGCTGCCGTTGGTCCCGCGCAGGGTGAGGTTGTCGGCGTTGAAGCCGAACCAGATGCCGACCACGGCGTGCGGCGGGAGCTTGGGCCGGACCGGGGCGACCGCGGGCTTGGTGCCCTTGTCGATCACCAGCGGGTCGTAGACCGACAGCGCGCCGGTGGCCGGATCGACCACGGTGGCCTGGACGAAGGCGGACTGGTCGGTGTCGGCCTCGTGGCAGGGGCCCTGTCGCCGGTCGGTGGCGGAGAGCAGGTAGGGCGTGGCGAGGCCCTTGGCGCTCAGCGGGTTCGCCGGGACGGTCAGGGTGCAGTTGGTGTCGGGCGCCGCGGCCGGGGCGCCACCGGTGGCCCCGAGAGCGGTACCGAGCAGGGCCGCCAGGCCCAGGAATCCGCTCAGGGCTCCGAACAGGTAGCTGTACCTGGTCCGGCGGCGGCCGGACAGCCTGCCGTGCCGGCGTGGGGAACTGGGCATAGGCGGTCCTCTACCGAAGGGCACCCCGGAGTGTCCGTCACACGGTGGCACTCCTGGAAGGGTGAAGACGGCGCGAGTTTATGCATGGCGCGCACCCGTACGAGAGGGTTCCTGGAACATCTGCCTCAGGCGTCGATCAAACGCTCAAAAGGTGCACCGGATCATGCGCCGAATCAAAAGAGCACGCTCATGAACGTGCCTACTTCCGAGAAGCCCACCCGTCGGTACGCGGCCCTCGCGGCGGTGTTGAAATCGTTCACATAGAGGCTCACCACCGGGGCCACCTCTCGGAGCGCGTGCTCCACCACCGCGGCCATACCGCTCTCGGAAAGCCCGCGGCCGCGGTGTCCGGGCGCGACCCAGACGCCCTGGATCTGGCAGGCGTGCGGGGTGACCGCACCGATCTCCGCCTTGAAGACCACCTTGCCCGCCTCGAAGCGGGCGAAGGCCCGCCCCGTGCTGACCAGCTCGGCGATCCTGGCGCGGTAGAGCAGGCCGCCGTCACCGGCGAGCGGGGAGACCCCGACCTCCTCGGTGAACATCGCGACGCAGGCGGGGACCAGCAGGTCCATCTCGTCCCGGCGCACCCGGCGACAGCGGGGGTCGGGGGCGATCTCGGTGGAGGGCTGCCAGCTGGCCATCAGCGGCTGGTTGGGGCGGACCTCGCGGGCCGGACCCCAGCTCGGTTCCAGCAGTGACCACAGCAGGGCGGTGGGTTCGGCCGGACCGACGATGGAGGAACAGCGGCGCCCCTGCCGCCGGGCCCGGTCGGCGAAGGCCCGTACCGCGTCGGGGCCGGCGCTCAGCGGGACCAGATTGGCCCCCGCGTAGCACATCGCCGCCAGCCGGCCGCCCTCGTACCAGCCCCACATCTCGCCGCCGAGACGCCAGGAGTCGAGCCCGGCGATGGCGACCCGGGCGGCGACGAAGGCGTTGGCGATGGGGTCGCGGTCGAGCACCTCCAGGGCAGCCGGGAGGTCACCGGGTTCCAGCACCCGCGTCGACGTCACCGAACTGCTCAGCACGGAGGAACCCTATCCCGTCGGGCGCGGTTGAGCAGAGAGAGGGGCACAGGTTCGCTGCCCCTCTCCAGCGTGCGGTGAGTGATTACTCACTGACAGCGACGACGGGCTCACCGGACGCGACACCCTCGGCCTGCATCTGCTCGGCGAGCTTCAGTGCCTCCTCGATCAGCGTCTCCACGATCTTGGATTCCGGCACAGTCTTGATCACCTCGCCCTTGACGAAGATCTGCCCCTTGCCATTGCCCGACGCCACCCCCAGATCCGCCTCACGCGCCTCACCAGGACCATTGACGACACAGCCCATCACGGCCACCCGCAGCGGCACCTCCATGCCCTCAAGCCCCGCGGTGACCTCCTCCGCCAACTTGTACACATCCACCTGCGCCCGCCCACAGGACGGGCAGGACACGATCTCCAGACCCCGCTGGCGCAGATTCAACGACTCCAGGATCTGGTTCCCCACCTTGATCTCCTCCGCCGGCGGAGCCGACAACGAGACCCGGATCGTGTCCCCGATCCCCTCCGACAGCAGCGCCCCGAACGCCACCGCCGACTTGATCGTCCCCTGGAACGAGGGACCCGCCTCGGTCACCCCCAGGTGCAGCGGATAGTCGCAGGACGCCGCCAGCAGCCGGTACGCCGCGATCATCACCACCGGGTCGTTGTGCTTCACCGAGATCTTGATGTCCCGGAACCCGTGCTCCTCGAACAACGAGCACTCCCACAACGCCGACTCCACCAGAGCCTCCGGCGTCGCCTTCCCGTACTTCGCCAAAAGCCGCGCATCCAGCGAACCCGCGTTGACCCCGATCCGGATCGGCACCCCCGCCGCCCCCGCCGCCCGCGCGATCTCCTTGACCTTGTCGTCGAACTGCCGAATGTTCCCCGGATTCACCCGCACCGCCGCACACCCCGCGTCGATCGCCGCGAACACGTACTTCGGCTGGAAGTGAATATCCGCGATCACCGGAATCTGCGACTTGCGCGCGATCGTCGCCAACGCATCAGCATCATCCTGCGAGGGACACGCCACCCGCACGATCTGACACCCCGACGCCGTCAACTCCGCGATCTGCTGCAACGTCGCATTGATGTCCGAGGTCACCGTCGTGGTCATCGACTGCACCGAGATCGGCGCATCCCCACCCACCGCCACACTGCCGACCATGATCTGACGACTCTTCCGCCGCACAGCAAGCGGCTTGAGCGGAGCGGACGGCATTCCGAGCGAGATCGCGGTCATCTCTTGCAAAGTCCCCAAGGTGAGGTGGCGGTCCCACCGGGATTCCCGGTGGTCCGGGCCGCTGACATCGGTCGCAGCGCACCCAGCACAACCGTACGCCACGGGGCCGGACCGAATCACATCCAGTCCAGCCCCGCAACCCGGTGTTCGTCCGGAATTCTCCCGGTCAGCCGATCTTCACCGGGTTCACCACGTCCGCGATCATGACCAGCACGGTGAAGCAGAGGAAGACTCCGGCCACCACATAGGCCACCGGCATCAGCTTGGCGACGTCGAAGTGCCCCGGGTCGGGACGGCGGAAGACCCGGGCGGCCCGGCGGCGCAGCGACTCCCACAGCGCGCCGGCGATGTGGCCGCCGTCCAGCGGGAGCAGCGGCAGCATGTTGAGCAGGAAGAGGGAGAGGTTGAGGCCCGCCAGCAGGTTGATCTCCAGGGCGAACTTGTCGATCAGCGGGGCCTTCATCGCGAACACCTCGCCGCCCACCCGGGCCACCCCGACCACGCCGACCGGCTGGTCGGTGGTGCGCGGGGCGCCGTCGAAGGCGGAGTCCCACAGCGCCGGGATCTTGGACGGCAGCGCCAGGATCGAGTGGACGCTGGTCTTCGCCATGTCGCCCATCTGGTCCATGGTGCCGCCGAAGCTCAGCGGGACCAGGGCGTTGGTCGGCGAGATGCCGAGGAATCCGGCCTCGACGGTGCCGGTGGTCGGGTCGCCGTTGGAGTCCAGCCCGTACACCTTGTTCTTGATCGGCGTGGCGGTCAGCGTGACCTGCGCACCGTCCCGCTTGACCACGATCGGGACGGTCTGTCCTGCCGACTTCCGGATGTCGTCCTGGAGCTGGTCGTAGCTGCTGATCCGGTCGCCGTTGAAGGTGACGATGGTGTCCCCGGGCTTGAGACCGGCCTGCGCGGCGGGCGAGGGGGTCGCCCCGGGGGCGCAGGTGCCGGCCTTGGCGGCGGGGTCGCCCGCCTGCAGCACGCACTGGGAGACGGTGCTGACGGTCGGCACGCTGCTGGAGATGCCGAAGCCCATGAACAGCGCCAGGAACAGCCCGAACGCCAGGATCAGGTTCATGAAGGGCCCGGCGAACATGACGATGACCCGCTGCCAGGGCTTGCGGGTGTAGAACAGCCGGCTCTCGTCGCCGGGCAGCAGTTCCTCGTAGGACTGCGCGCGAGCATCCTCGATCATGCTGCGCCAGGGCGAGGAGCTGCGGGCGGTGATCCGGCCGTCGGCACCCGGGGGGAACATCCCAATCATGCGGATGTATCCACCCATGGGGATGGCCTTGAGCCCGTACTCGGTGTCGCCCTTCTTGCGCGACCAGACGGTCGGGCCGAAGCCGACCATGTACTGCGGGACCCGGATCTTGAAGATCTTCGCCCAGCTGAGGTGGCCCAGCTCGTGCCACGCGATCGAGAACAGCAGCCCCAGCGCGAAGATGGCAATGCCGAGGACCGTCATCAGTGCCGTCATCGGCCACCTTCCTTGTTACCGACCGCCGGGCTGCCGCCGGCAGCCGCCATATGAGCCTGCGCGGTGGCGCGGGCCCAGGTCTCCGCAGCCAGGACGTCCGCCAGCGTCAGCGCGGTTCCCTCGCTCGGCCGACCGTGCTCGGCCACCACCTTGGCCACCGTATCCACGATCCCTGTGAACGGCAGCCGACCGTCCAGGAAGGCGTCGACGCACTCCTCGTTGGCGGCGTTGAACACGGCGGGGGCGGTACCGCCCAGGGCGCCGACCTGCCTGGCCAGGCCGACCGAGGGGAACGCCTCGGTGTCCAGCGGGAAGAACTCCCAGGTCGCGGCCTTGGTCCAGTCGCATCCCGGAGCCGCGTCCGGCACCCGGTCCGGCCAGCCGAGGCCGAGCGCGATGGGCATCCGCATGTCCGGCGGGCTGGCCTGGGCCAGTGTCGAGCCGTCCGTGAACTCCACCATCGAGTGAATCACCGACTGCGGGTGGACCACGACCTCGATCCGCTCGAACGGAATGTCGTAGAGCAGGTGCGCCTCGATCACCTCGAGGCCCTTGTTCACCAGGGTGGCCGAGTTGATGGTGATCACCGGTCCCATGTCCCAGTTGGGGTGGGCCAGCGCCTGCTCCCGGGTGACCCCGGCCAGCTGCTCCCTGGTCCGACCGCGGAACGGGCCGCCGCTGGCGGTGACCACCAGCTTGCGGACCTCCTTGCGGGTGCCGCCCATCAGCCCCTGGAACAGCGCGGTGTGCTCGGAGTCCACCGGCACGATCTGGCCCGGCTTGGCGATGGCCTTGACCAGCGGGCCGCCGACGATCAGTGACTCCTTGTTGGCCAGCACCAGCACCCGGCCGGCCTCCAGCGCGGCCAGGGTCGGGGCCAGGCCGATCGACCCGGTGATGCCGTTGAGCACCGAGTGGCACTCGCGGCCCGCGAGCTCCGCCGCCGCGTCAGGACCGGCCAGGATCTCCGGCAGCTCCTGTCCGGGCCCGGCCTGGGCCGCGAGTGCGGCCCGCAGCTCGGGAACCGCCTCGGCCCGCGCCAGGGCGACCGTGCGCACCCCGAGCCGCATGGCCTGCTCGGCCAGCAGCCCGACCCGGCCGCCGGCCGCCGACAGACCGACCACCCGGAAGCGGTCGGGGTTGCGCAGCACCACGTCGATGGCCTGGGTCCCGATGGAGCCGGTGGATCCGAGGATCACCAGCTCCCGGGGCCCGGTGGGGTCGGCGACGACAGGGACGAAGCGCAGGTGCGGATCGGCGAGAGGTTCCATGCGGACCATTGTGGCGTGCTCCGCCGACAAGCAGACCCAAGGGACCCCGATCCGGGTCAGTTGCCCTGGGGATGGTCCTTGAACCAGCTCAGGAACCCCGGGGCGGGGCTGCCGATCCCGGTGACGTCGTCATAGCCCTGGGCCGTCCGCAGCGAGGTGTCGGTGTCGCCGACGGCCAGGATCGGATTGCCGCTGTCGTCCGGCGCGACCTGGAACGGGTCGTGCCCCAGCGCCTTGGGCTGCGGCACCACGTCGTGGAACTGCGGCGAGTGGTAGAGCTTGTAGAGGACCGGGTTGGCATAGCCGAGCTTCGACCCGGACGCCTGCATCGCCAGCGCCTCCATCCCGGCGAACAGCGGGCTGGCCAGGCTGGTCCCGCCGACCGGCATATAGCCGAAGGTGGTCCCCGACTCGCTGAAGAGCACGCCGTCGCCGCTCGGGCGGGAGCTGACCGTGCCCTGGCTCATCCCGATCACAAAGCCGGTGCGCGGGTCGGCCAGCATGGAGACGTCCGGCAGCTCGCGGCCGGCCTGCCTCGGGTTGGCCGCCTTGGTGAGCGAGTCCGGCACGATCCCCTTCTGGTAGTCCGGCTGCGGGAAGACCGCGCTGTTGCCGCCGCCGGCCGCGCCGTCGAACTTCGCCGCGCCGCTGTCCCAGTTGCTGCCGCTGAGCTTCAGCTGCTTGCCACCCCAGCCGGTCTCCCAGAGGTACTGGCCCTGCGAGCCGATCCCCAGCGAGGTGCCGCCGACCGCGGTGACCCAGGGGTTGTCGGCGGGCGACTGCACCACCGGCCTGCTCGCCGGGTTGTCGCCGACGGTGGAGTCGCCGTCGTCGCCGGTGGAGAAGTTGAAGCTGATGCCCTCGGCCGCGCCCTGCTCGAAGATCTGGGTCTCGGCGGCGAAGTTGTTCTGGTCGCCGGCATCCTCGGGCGCGCCCCAGGAGCAGCTGACGATATCGGCCGAGTGCTGCTCCACGATGGTGTGCAGCGGGGCGTCGAGGGCCGCGGCGTCGGTGGAGCGGGCCGCGTAGTAGATGATCTTCGCGTCGGGGGCGATGGTGTGCACCGCCTCGATGTCCAGGGTCTCCTCGCCGAACCAGCCCTCGGCGTCGGCCGAGGTGCTGCGGGCGTCGTAGGAGGTCGGGTTGACCACGGTCAGCTGGGCCGCCGGAAGGCCCGCCGCCTGGTCGTACGTGGCCAGGTCCTGCTGGATCGTCGGCGAGGAGTAGGCGTCGACGACGGCGATGGTCAGGCCCTTGCCGGTGAGGCCGCTGGCAGTGACCCCGTAGGCGCTGCGCAGCTGCTTCGGCGTGTAGCCGCAGAGGTACATCGGCGGGGTCCCGCTGGTGCCGGGCGCGGAGGGGTAGCCGGTCGCCGGGATCTGCCCGTAGTACTCGCTGCAGTCCTGGCTGCCGCTGGTGTTGGGCCTGACCGTGGTGTGCGGGGTCGCGAACGCGGCGTTCTTTTTCTTCTTCTTGGGCTTGGTCCTGGTGGGCGGCGGCGGCTGGTTGACCGGGCTGGTGGTGGTCAGACCGGTGACGCTGGCCACGTAGTCGCCGACGTCGGCCGGGTACTTGGGCTGGGAGGTCGGCGACAGGTCGGTCTGCCCGTTGTGCTTGAACCGGTCGATCTTGATACCGAGGGTCTGCTGCACCTTGGCGATGGTGGTGGAGACCTGGATCGACTCGGAGTCCTGGGAGAGGATCTTCATCCCCTCGTGCTGCACCCACTGGGTCACCGCCGTGCTGGCGTTGGCGTGGCTGGCGAACTTGGCGTGGAACTCGGCCGGCGTCAGGAAGTGGTGGTACTCCGGGCTGCCCGGGGTGCCGACCGACGCCGCGTACTCGGCGGCGCCCTCCTTGCTGGCCTTGGCGAAGTAGACGGTGCCGGTGACCACGGTGTTGGGGTCGGCCGGGCCGATGTCATTGGCCTTGGTGGCCCAGACCGGCGGGGCCCAGGAGGTCCCTCCGTCACTGCTGGTGCCACCGTTGCCCGCGGCCGCGGCGGGGGTCTTGGACTTGCTGCCGTGCACGGCGTAGGCCGTTCCGGCCGCGACCAGGGCCAGCACGACGCCGACCGCGACAAAAGTGCCCCGACGGGAACGACGCGGGCGGCCTCCTCCGCCGTTGCCTCCGCCTTGAGAGCCGCCGCCTTGCGGGCCGCCGCCACTGCCTCCGCCTCCGCCGTAGGGGGGCTGGCCGCCGTAGGGCGGTTGCTGGGGCGGCTGCTGCTGGGGCGGCTGCCGGCCGTACGGGTTGGGGTTCTGCGGCTGCTGCGGGTACGGAGGCTGCTGCGGCTGCCCGTAGGGGTTGGGGTTCTGCGGGTACTGCGGCTGGCCGTAGGGATTCGGCGGCTGCTGCGGCTGGCCGTACGGATTGGGGTTCTGCGGCGGTTGCCCGTACGGGTTCGGCTGCTGGGGGTACTGCGGCTGCGGGTATTGCGGCTGCTGCGGCGGCGGCTGCTGCGGGCGGCCGTAGGGATTGGGGTTCTGCGGCTGCTGCGGATTCTGCGGGTTCTGCGGGTTCTGCCCGTACGGCGGGTAGCTCACCTGGATGACCTGTTCTCGTCGGTGGATGCACCGGGAGCCGGCCAGACGCCAGACAGGCTGACGCGCACGCCGACGCGGCGCGCGGGCCCCCGGTTTTCACACGCTTCCGTCGCACGCCTGTCCGGCATCGTACAGAGGAATGCGCTGACCCGAGGTCAGCCGACGGTCCGGTGGACATCGTCCCGGCGACTCGGTCCAGGGGTCGAGTCGGCGATCCAGGGGCCCTCCCCGGACGGGTCCAGGATGCCCTGTTCCAGCCAGGTGTAGCGGCCGTCGACCACCCGGCGGGCCACCGCCCGGTCCAGGTCGTCGGTGTTGCTCCAGAGCCGGCCGAACAGCTCGTCCACCCGGATCCTGGCCTGACGGCAGAACAGGTCCGCCAACTCGTAGGCGGCCCGGCCCTGTTCGCGCTCGGCCGCAGTACCGGCCGCGGCCGCGGCCCGCAGCATCTCGGCCCGCACGCAGACCGCGCTCATCGCGAACAGCTCCGCGCCGATGTCGACGATCCGGCCGAGGAAGCCCTGCTTGGTCTCCATCCGGCCCTGCCAGCGGGACATGGCGTAGAAGGTGGAGCGGGCCAGCTTGCGGGCGTCCCGTTCGACGAAGCGCAGGTGCCCGGACAGGTCGGCATAGCCCCGACCTGGGTGGAACTCGCGGAAGGAGGTCGGCAGTTGACCGGCCCCGGTGGCCAACTTCGGCAGCCAGCCGGCGTAGAACACCCCGGCCCGCGCCGCCGCGCGCCCCTTGCGCTTCAGGTCGGCCTCCGGCTCGATCAGCTCGCCGGCCACCTTGAGGTGGGCGTCCACCGCCTCGCGGGCGATCAGCAGATGCATGATCTCGGTGGAGCCCTCGAAGATCCGATTGATCCGCATGTCCCGCAGCACCTGCTCGGCGGGGACCGCCCGCTCCCCGCGCGCGGCCAGCGAATCGGCGGTCTCGTAGCCGCGTCCGCCGCGGATCTGGACCAGCTCGTCGGCGATCCGCCAGCCCATCTCCGAGCTGTAGAGCTTGGCCAGCGCCGCCTCGATCCTGATGTCGTTGCGGTCCTCGTCGGCCATCTGGCTGGAGAGGTCGAGCACGGCCTCCAGCGCGAACGCGGTGGCGGCGATGAAGGAGATCTTCTGGGCCACCGCCTCGTGCTCGGCGATCGGCCGGCCCCACTGCTCCCGGGCGGCGGACCACTCCCGGGCGATCTTCAGGCACCACTTGCCGGTCCCGGCGCAGATCGCGGGCAGCGAGAGCCGCCCGGTGTTCAGCGTGGTCAGCGCGATCCGCAGGCCCGCCCCCTCCGCGCCGATCAGGTTCGCGGCCGGCACCCGCACCTGGTGGAACCGGGTCACCCCGTTCTCCAGGCCGCGCAGGCCCATGAAGGCGTTGCGGTTCTCCACGGTGATGCCGGGCGAGCCCGCCTCGACCACGAAGGCGCTGATCCCGCCCCTGTGCCCGTCCGACTTCGGCACCCGGGCCATCACCACCAGCAGGTCGGCGACCACCCCGTTGGTGGTCCAGAGCTTCACCCCGTCCAGGACGTACTCCGTACCGTCCTCGCTCGGCACCGCCGCGGTGGCCAGCCGGGCCGGGTCGCTGCCCACGTCCGGCTCGGTCAGCAGAAAGGCGCTGATGTCGGTACGGGCGCAGCGCGGCAGGAAGCGCTGCTTCTGCTCCGCGGTGCCGAACTGCTTCAGCGGCTGCGGCACACCGATGGACTGGTGTGCGGAGACCAGGGCGCTGATCGCCGGGTTGACGCTGCCCAGCAGGGTCAGCGCGCGGTTGTAGTACAGCTGGCTGAGGCCGAGGCCCTGGTACTCGGTGTCGATCTTCATCCCGAAGGCGCCGAGCTCCTGCAGGCCCTTGACCACCTCGTCCGGGATCCTGGCCTCGCGCTCGATCAGCGCGCCGTCGATCTTCGTCTCGCAGAAGGCGGTCAGCCCGGCCAGGAACTCCTCACCGACCCGCACCGACTCGGCGTCGGGCAGCGGGTGGGGGTGGATCAGGTCGAGCCGGAAGCGGCCGAGGAACAGCTCCTTGGCGAAGCTGGGCTTTCGCCAGTCCTGCTCGCGCGCCTCCTCGGCGACGCGGCGCGCCTCGCGCTCGGTGACCTTGGGTGTGGACATGGAGCACCACCTCGGTTCGGGCTACCAGCCAGTACCGCCTCGCTCCGACCGTACGCTCGGTCCACGTCTGATCACCAGGGGTAGGGCCGACCCTGCGGCGGCAGGGCCGGCCCTGGTCCTGGTTGTGGTCCTGCCACAGCGCCAGACCGGTCGGCTACAGCGCCAGACCGGTCAGCACCATCACCCGCTCGTAGGTGTAGTCGGTCATCGCGAAGGCCACGCCCTCGCGTCCGGTGCCGGAGTCCTTGACCCCGCCGTAGGGCATCTGGTCGGCACGGTAGGAGGGGGCGTCGCCGATGATCACGCCGCCGACCTCCAGCACCCGGTGGGCCTTGAAGGCGGTCTGCACGTCGTGGGTGAAGACACCCGCCTGCAGCCCGAACTTGGAGTCGTTGACCAGCGCGAACGCGGCGTCGACCCCGTCCGCCCTGGTCAGTGTCAGGACCGGCCCGAAGACCTCCTCGGTGGCCAGGGTGACCCCGGCCGGGACCTCGGAGAGCACGGTCGGGGCGTAGGAGGCGCCGTCGCGCTTGCCGCCGGCGTGCAGCACCGCGCCCGCGGCGACGGCCTCGTCCACCCAGGACTCGACCCGCTTGGCGGCGTCCTCGTTGACCAGCGGGCCGACGTCCACGGCGTCGTCCGAGGGGTCGCCGGTGACCTGGGCGCCGACCTTGGCGACCACCTTCTCCACCAGCCGGTCGTAGACCGTGCTGTCGGCGATGACCCGCTGCACCGAGATGCAGGACTGGCCGCCCTGGTAGTTGGCGAAGGTGGCGATCCTGGTCGCGGCCCACTCCAGGTCGGCCTCGCTGGACCAGTCGGCGAGGACCACGGCCGCGGCGTTGCCGCCGAGCTCCAGGGTGACGTGCTTGCGCGGCACCGAGTCCAGGATCTGGTAGCCGACCTTGTCGGACCCGGTGAAGGAGATGACCGGCAGCCGCGGGTCCTGGACCAGCGCGGGCATCCGGTCGTTGGCCACCGGGAGCACGCTCCAGGAACCGGCCGGAAGGTCGGTCTCGGCCAGGATCTCACCCAGCGCCAGCGCCGAGAGCGGGGTGGCCGGGGCCGGCTTCAGGATGATCGGCGCACCGACCGCGATCGCCGGGGCGACCTTGTGCGCGACCAGGTTCAGCGGAAAGTTGAACGGCGCGATGCCCAGCACCACGCCGCGGGTGAAGCGGCGGGTGATCGCGAGGCGGCCGGTGCCGCCGGCGTCGGTGTCCAGGCGCTGGCCCTCACCGCTGTTGAAGCGGCGGGCCTCCTCGGCGGCCCAGCGGAAGACCGAGGCGGCGCGGCCGATCTCGCCGCGGGCCCACTTGATCGGCTTGCCGTTCTCGGCGGTGATCAGCCGGGCCAGCTCCTCGGTCCGCTCGGTCAGCCGGCGGGCGACATGGTCCAGCGCGGCGGCGCGGACGTACGCCGGGGTGGCGGCGAACTCGTCCTGCACCGCGACCGCGGCGGCCACGGCGGCCTCGACCTGGGCCTCGGTCGGGACGCTGACGGTGCCGACCAGGCTGCCGTCCCAGGGGTGGTGGACCTCGAAGGTCTCCGTTCCGCTCTCCTGCCGACCGGCCAGCCAGAATGCGTGGGTGCTGGTCACCGAGGTCACCGGCCTTTCTGCGCGAAGTGGTGAATGCTTACAAGGTAGGACCGGGCCGCACCGGTGGAGCTTGTCCGTTGCGTAGCAGTCGGTTGGAGCCGACAGGACAGTCCGTAGTGCTGCTGCTCCCCGCTGGTGCTCCTACCGCTCGCCGCGGGTGCGCAGCGCCAGCCACAGCTCCATCCGCACATCCGTGTCGTCCAGGGAGCGGCCCAGCAGCTCCTCCACCCGGCGCATCCGGTAGCGCAGGGTGTGCCGGTGCACGCCCAGGTCGACCGCCGCCGCGTCCCACTGGCCGTGGTGCGAGAGCCAGGCGTGCAGGCTCGCCTCCAGGTCGCCGCGGGAGGTGCGGTCGTGCTCCCGGAGCGGACGCAGCAGCGCGTCGGCGAAGGCCAGCACCGCCTCGTCGGCGAGCAGCGGCAGCAGCGACCCGGTGCCCACCTCGTCGTGGTCCACGCTGCGCCGACCGCTCCGCAGCGCGACCGCGAGGGCCCGCTCGGCCTGTGCGAAGGCCGCGCCGGCCGCCTCGGGAGTGGTGGGGGCGGAGATGCCGAGCGACAGCCCCTCCAGATCCTGCACCGCCGCCACGCAGTCGGTGTGCACGCTGCCGCCGTCCAGGGCGAGCATGACCAGCCGGTCGCCCTCCGGAGCGAGCAGCAGCGGTTCGCCCGTCCGGGTGGCGGACTGCTCGGCCAGGTCCCCCAGGTCGGACAGCGGGTCCCCCTCGGCGAGCAGCACCCGGACCGGGCCCTCGGGCAGACCGCCCAGCAGCGGCCCGGCGACCTCACGGGCGGTGGCGATCTCCCCGGCCAGCACCAGCCGCAGCAGCGCGGTACGCATCCGCTCCTCGGCCCGGCGCAGATCCCGGGACCGCTCCAGGGTCAGCGTCAGCAGCGCGACCGCGGCGTTGACCACATAGCGCTCGGTGGGGGTGAGCCGGTCCTCGGTGCCGACCGCCAGGAAGCCGCGGGCGCGGCGGTCGGCGCCCAGCGACTGCAGCACCACATAGTCCTGGTCCTTCTGGGCGTTCTGCAGCGCCGCGCTGGAGGGGGCCGGACGGCTGCGCAGCCGGTCCACCTCCGGACGCAGCCGGTTGGCCCGGCGGGCGGCCCAGTCCGGCGCGGCCACGACCACCGCCCCCGACGCGTCGTAGAGCGCGGCCCAGCCGCCGAGGCGGCCGGCCAGCCGGCGGACCAGGGCGCCGGTGCCGTCCTTGCCGAGGGCGGCCCGGGTCAGCTCCTCCTGGGCCTCGAAACTGGTGGTCACCGCGAGGTACTGCTCGGCGGCGAGGGCGGCGGTGACGGCTTTGCTGAGCGCGATGAACGGGGTCGCCTGCGGCACCTCGATCAGCGGCAGCTCGCGTTCGGCCGCCGCCTCGACCAGCGCCGTCGGCACCTCGCCGTAGCTGAGCCCGACCCCGAAGCCGAGCCCGGCCACCCCCGCGTCGGCGAGCCGGTGCACATAGCTGCGCTGCTTCTCCTTGCTCCGTCCGAGCTTCAGGCCGGTGGTGAGCAGCAGCTCGCCGCCCTCCAGATAGGGGGCCGGATCGTCCAGCTCGCTGGTGTGGACCCAGCGCACCGGACGGTCCAGCTGCTGCTCCCCCGCGAGCACGGTCAGGTGCAGCGCGGGTATCCCCACCAGGGCGGACAGGGTGACGCTGGTGGGCGCGGCCGGATTCTGGGCGGTGCTCTTGGCGGTGCTGTGGACGGTCATGTCACCTTCGGCGGACGGTCCCCGGACGCGACGCTGCGGCCGGGTGCGGCATCGGTGCCGGTTTGGCGGCACCGGCATGGGTGGTGTTGGCCGGGTGGGACAACGACCGATCCTGATTCTGCCCCACTGTCCGGGTGGTCGGCGCGCGAACCGTCAGCTCTGGAGATCCAGGAGCAGCGGCGGCACCGGCGTGCCGTCGACCGCCGTCAGCGACAGCACCGCGTGGCCCCCGGGCAGCACCTGGGCCAGGTCGGAGGGCGACCAGCGGCGGCGTTCCACCCGGCGGGTGGTGACGCTCTCGGTCTGCGCCCGTTCGCCCGCCAGTAGCGTCCGGGCCGCGCGCCAGCTGCGCTTGAGGATCCCGCCGGAGGTGTCCGGCGCGCGGGTGACATCGCGCTCGTCCACCCACACCGTCCCCCACGCCTCGGCGAAGAGCGTGCCGTCCCAGGGGGCGATGCCGGGAAACGCCATCCGGCCGCCGACCGCGCCGAACAGCGGGGTGCGCAGGTTCTCCGGCAGGTCCATCAGGGTGCGCAGCAGCAGCGCCGCCCCGGCGTGCGCTCCGCGCAGCCGCTGCAGACCGCGGACGGAGTGGACGTCGATGACGGCGGAGGCGTCGTCCACGACCAGCCCGGCGAAGAGCGAGCGGTCCTGGCGGGTGCTCGCCGCGTAGAGGAACTGGCCCACAGCGAGGCGGGCGATGATCCGGGCCGCCTCGGGGTGGCTGTGCTCGGGCAGCGCGATCCGCACCCGCAGCGGGTGGTCCAACGCGTGCATCGCGAACAACGGCAGCTCCGCACCACTGTGTGCGCTGCCCTGGTTGAAGCTGCCGGCGAAGGCCGGACGGTCGAGCAGGCTGAGCCGGTCCGCCAGCAGCGCCCCCGGGTCGTCGACATGACCGTGCATCCGCTCGCGCTGGGCCAGCTCGTACTGGTGGTCCGCGCCGCCGGCGGTGGCCTGCACCCCCTGGCGCAACCGGTCCCAGGAGACGGGCTCGCCGCGCAGCAGCAGGCACAGCTCACGCAGACCCGGCGGCCGTCCGAACGCCTCCGTGTACGGGACGACCACCTGCTGCAAGGCCTGCCGGGCACTCTCCGCACGCGAGGCCAGCTCCTCCGGCAGCAGCGCGTCGGCCAACCGGGCGACGGCCTCCTCCAGTCGGCGGGCCCCTCCGTACAGGTCGAGGCCGTAGCGGGAGGTCGGGTCACCGGGGGCGACGACCACGTCGTACCAGCCCTCGGGCCCGAGGTCGGCGTCGGCCGCACCGACCACGACCACGACGGCGGTGCCCGCGAGGGCCTGCAGGCACAGCGCCTCGGCCAGCGGCCGGGCCAGCCGCCGGGTCTTGCCGGTCCCGGCCGGACCCACCGCGAGCAGCGAGGTGCCGAGCAGCGCCGGGTCCAGCGCGAGATCCACGCCGCGGTAGGCGGCGGGGTTCTTCGGCACGTCCTGGGCGGAGCCGAGCCGCACCTGACGCAGCAGCAGATCGTGCCGCCCGCCGTGCCGTCCCGGCAGGTCACGCGTCCCGGAGGGGTGCGCACAGGCCGCGGCGCCGTGCTCGCGCACCGCGTCCAGCAGCGCGGCCAACCGCTCGGGGCGGTCCCGCACGCACTCCAGCGCCCGGTTCAACCGCTGGTGGTCGACATCCCCCACCCGCCCGGCCGCCGTCTCCTGATCCAGCAGCGCCAACCCCCCGTCCCCCACCAACGGCCGAAAAGCCCACCACGGATCCACCACCGCCTCAGTCGGCGCCTGCGTCTTGGCCTTCGCCTGGGACGTGGGCTTGCCCGGGGTCCCGGGACCCGGGCGGGCGGCCGCGGCGACGGCCCTGCGCACCAGGGGTCGGCCGTAGCGACGCCACACCAGCGGCCAGCGGCCCATCCGACCGAAGAACCAGGCGATCAGGAGGGCGACCGGACCGTAGTAGAGGAAGTTCATCACCAGGTTGACGGAGTCGCTGGACTCCACCGATGTCGCCAGCGACGGCTTGAACTGGATCACGATCCAGGCCATCGGGCCCCTGGCCTCGTTGAACACAAACCAGGCCACCACCAGGTTCAGCAGCGCGCGCAGCAGCAGCTTGCCGGCCGGGGTCTTGACGTCCTGCTCCTCCTGCTCGCGCAGCGTCCTCGCCGCAGGCCCCAGCGCGAACACCCCCGGCTTCCCCACCTGCCGCTCCGCGGAGAGCCACCCCACCAGATCGAACCCGTGCCCCCCGGGCTGCTGCCCGGGAATCCAGGCGTGTTGCTCCGCCGCCGGAAGGTACGTCGGATACGGCGGCACCGCCGCCCCCGCTTCGAACCTCTCCGCACCCTCCGGCCCGCCAGGCTCTCCCGTCCCGGTCCGCCGTTCACGCGCGCCACCCACCGACATCGCAGTCCGCTCCCTCGCGCGCGCCCACCAAAGCTGCCAATCTAGTGGACCATCGCGGCCCCGAGCAGAGGCGCGCAGGAAGCGCCCCCGCCGAGGACGATGTCCATCACCAGGTTCGGGGGCGATGTCCGGCGGCGATGTCCGGCGGCGATGTCCGGCCAGGACAACTCCACCCCGACACCACTCCCCTACGGCGTATGCGACCCCCACCGTCCCGCCGTAGCCTGCGAGGGTACGAGGCGCGATCGGCGCCCCGGCCCCAGCCCCCACCTTCCCCGGGAGACCACTCATGAGCGCTGCCACGTCCGGCGCCGGGCAGCTGCCCGGCGGGCCCTCCCTCCCCCAGGAGCGCCGCCTCGTCACCGCCATCCCCGGCCCCAAGTCGCAGGAGCTGCAGGCGCGCAAGCTCGCCGCGGTCGCGGCCGGCGTCGGCACCACCCTTCCGGTCTACATCACCCGGGCCGGCGGCGGCGTCGTGGAGGACGTGGACGGCAACTCGCTGATCGACTTCGGCGCCGGCATCGCCGTCACCAGCGTGGGCAACAGCGCCCAGGCGGTCGTGGACCGCGCCGCCGCCCAGCTCGCCGCCTTCACCCACACCTGTTTCATGGTCACCCCGTACGAGGGCTACGTCGCCGTCGCCGAGCAGCTCAACGAGCTGACCCCGGGCGACCACGACAAGCGCACCGCGCTGTTCAACTCCGGCGCCGAGGCTGTCGAGAACGCGGTGAAGATCGCGCGGGCCTACACCAAGCGCACCGCCGTCGTGGTCTTCGACCACGGCTACCACGGCCGCACCAACCTCACCATGGGCATGACGGCGAAGAACATGCCGTACAAGCAGGGCTTCGGCCCGTTCGCCCCGGACGTCCACCGCGTCCCGGTGGCCTACCCCTACCGCTGGCTGACCGGCGCGGAGAACGCTGCCGCCGAGGCCGCCGCGCAGGCCATCGACATGATCAACAAGCAGGTCGGCGCGGAGAACGTCGCCGCCATCGTGATCGAGCCGATCCTCGGCGAGGGCGGCTTCATCGAGCCGGCCAAGGGCTTCCTGCCCGCGATCGTCGAGTACGCCAAGGCCAACGGGATCGTCTTCGTCGCCGACGAGATCCAGACCGGCTTCTGCCGCACCGGCCAGTGGTTCGCCTGCGAGGACGAGGGCATCGTCCCCGACCTGATCACCACCGCCAAGGGCATCGCCGGCGGCCTGCCGCTCGCCGCGGTCACCGGCCGCGCCGAGATCATGGACGCCGCCCACGTCGGCGGCCTCGGCGGCACCTACGGCGGCAACCCGGTCGCCTGCGCCGCCGCGCTGGGCGCGATCGAGACCATGAAGGAGCTCGATCTCAACGCGAAGGCCCAGGCCATCGGCGCGACCATGCTGCCGCGGCTGCGCGCCATCCAGGAGAAGCTCGCCGACTCCGCGACGGTCAACATCGGTGACGTCCGCGGCCGCGGCGCGATGATCGCCGTCGAGCTGGTCAAGCCCGGCAGCAAGGAGCCCCACCCGGAGGCCACCGCCGCGCTGGCCAGGGCCTGCCACGCCCAGGGCCTGCTGGTGCTGACCGCCGGCACCTACGGCAATGTGCTGCGCTTCCTGCCGCCGCTGGTCATGCCGGAACACCTGCTCAACGAGGGTCTGGACATCATCGAGGCGGCCTTCGGCTCGCTCTGAGGATGCCCGCCGCTTAGCGCCTGGCCTTTTCGGGCAGGACACTGGCGTGAAGATGGTGTGCGGACCTGATGGCGGGTGGGTGAGGCGTACGCCACGACAGAGAGCTGTGACGTACTGTCATGACAGATGGAGAAGCAGAGTCCGTCGGTGACTGACCCTCACCGGCGAAACACCGCCGAGGACACCACAGCGAACTCCGGTTCGCACCCCCTCAGCCGATCGACCGTCCGCCGCGCTCAAACCCCCCGGGCCACGCGGACAGGCGATCACCACAGCCGCCCCGGGGCTCTCCCCCCTGCTCCGGGGCGGCCTCCTCATGCCCTGGCGCTGTTCAGGTCGGTGTGGTTTCCGATCGTCCTGCTGACGGTCCTGGTGGTGGTCACCGAGCAGGTGATCGTGAAGGGCCCGCTGCTCGGCATCGACCGCTGGGTGCGGGGCCATCTGCTCTCCATGGCGGCGGAGAACCCGTACCCCATCCTCAACACCTACGCCCGGTGGTGGACCCACTTCGGCAGCCCGGGAGTCGCCGTCCCCGCGCTCGCCGTGGTCACCCTGGCCGCCGCAGGCCGTACCCGGTCCTGGAAGCCGCTGCTGTCCGCGACCCTCGCCGGGACGGCCCTGTTCGCGACCGTGATCCCCGGCAAGATCCTGATCGGACGCCCCGGCCCCGAGGGCTGGGTGGTCGGCCCCGGCGATCTGGGCTGGTATCCCTCCGGCCACACCAGCACCGTCAGCGTCTGCTTCGGCGCCGCGGCCTGGATACTGGCCAGCAGCTTCGCCCTGCCCGTCGCCCTCCGCCGCACCCTCTACGCGGCCACGGCCGCGCTCTGCGCCAGCGTGGGCTTCCTCCTGATGTGGTGCGACTTCCACTGGTTCCTGGACGTCCTGGCCGGCTGGTGCCTCAGCGGCACGATCCTCTGGGCCCTGGTCCGCTGGGCGCCCCGCCCCTCTCGGGCGAACCGCTAGCGGACGTCTGCCGCCCGGGCTCACCCGGTCGGGCCGCGCACCCCGTCCAGAGCGAGGGTGATCAGCCGGTCGGTCTCGGCGGCGCCGTCCGGTTCCTGCTCGGTCGCCAGAGCGATGGCGCCGACCAGCTTGAGCAGGTCGGTGACGGCGACATCGGGCCGCACCGCGTGCACCTGCAGAGCCGTTGTCAGCAGAGCGTCCCCGGCGTTGATGATCATCGTGTGGCAGGTCGCTCCCAGGGTCGGATCGACGTGCCCTTCGCGGGCTCCCCGCATCAGCGACGGCGCCAACCCCCGGTTGGCGGCGGCATGCGCGCCGACTGCCCGCAGCCAGCTGAACAGCGCGGTCTCGGGGGCGGTCTCGGCGGCGAGGTCGTGCGCCATCGCACAGAGGGTCTCCACCCGGTCGCGGAACACCGCCTCCAACAGGGTCTGCCGGGAGGGGAAGTGCCGGTGCAGCGTCGCCGAGCCGACACCGGCCTGGCGGGCGATCTCCTCCAACGACGCGTCCACTCCGTGCTGAGCAATGGCCCGTCCCGCAGCATCGACAATCCGCTCGCGGTTGCGGCGGGCATCGGCGCGCATCCCGCGTTCGACGGCGGGCGCGGCGGGGGTGGGACGGCGGGCGGGACGGCAGCGCCTTCAGGCATGGGCTCTCCAGCGGGATTGCGAAACGGGGTGGCCCTCCGTATCGTACTCGACGGTAAACGGGGTAGAACCCCACTCAAGTTCGGGAGAGGCCATGCAAAGAGGACACGGCACTGCGCCGGAGGCGCCCGAGCTCGGGCCAATCGGGATCTGGGGCGGCGACCTCGACAACTATCCGGTCGCCGACCTGCGCGCCGCATCGAGGGCGATTGAAGACCTGGGTTACGGAACCCTCTGGTTCCCCGAGACCACCGGCCGAGAAGCCATGGCCCAGGCAGCGATCCTGCTGTCGGCCACCCGGAGGATTGTGGTGGCCGCCGGTGCCGCCGACATCTACGCACGCGACGCGGTCACCACCGTCGCCGCCCAGCGGACCCTCGACGAGGTCTACCCCCGCCGATTCCTGCTCGGTCTCTGGGAAAGCCACCCCATGCTCGCGCAGGAGGTCCGCGGCCACGACTGCGGCCCAGCCCTCGCGACCATGAGCGCCTACCTGGACGCGATGGACGCCGCGCCCTTCGGTCCACCCCCAGGGCCGACCGGGTCAGGTGCTCCGCATCGGGTCGTCTCCGCGCTGGACCCCGACATGCTCGAACTGGCCGGGAAACGCGCCTGGGGCGCACAGCAGTTGGGGATGCCGGTCGAGTACACCAGGAGATCTAGAGCCGTGCTCGGACCCGACGCGCTGTTGGCCGTCACCCAGTTCGTCATCCTCGACCCGGACCGGACGAATTCCGCCGAACTGGCCCGCAGCTACGCCGCCGCAGCGCTGCCCAACCGACGATCGCTGCTGGAGCAGTGGGGATTCCAGGACGTGGACTCCTTGGACGACGTGCTCGTCGACGCATTGATCTCCCGCGGCACCGTGGACGACATCGCCCAGCGCGTCGCAGCGCATTTTGACGCCGGCGCCGACCATGTGAGCCTCTACGTTCTCACCGCTGAACCTGCGGTCCCGCCTGTGGCGCAGTGGCGAGAACTCGCCGACAGGCTCTTTGCGTAATGGGCTTTGAACGCAGTAAAGCCCCGACCGGTTTACCCAGGTCGGGGCTTTACTGTAATGGTTGTTCGGCGGCGTCCTACTCTCCCACAGGGTCCCCCCTGCAGTACCATCGGCGCTATGAGGCTTAGCTTCCGGGTTCGGGATGTTACCGGGCGTTTCCCTCACGCTATGACCACCGAAACACTATGAAGTTGACACTCGATTGCCCTTGCGGAGCAATGGGTCGTGACTTCAGAACTGCACAGTGGACGCGTAGCAACTATGGTCAAGCCCTCGGCCTATTAGTACCGGTCAGCTCCACCCCTTACAGGGCTTCCACATCCGGCCTATCAACCCAGTCGTCTACTGGGAGCCTTACCCACTCGATGGTGGTGGGAGTCCTCATCTCGAAGCAGGCTTCCCGCTTAGATGCTTTCAGCGGTTATCCTTTCCGAACGTAGCCAACCAGCCATGCCCTTGGCAGGACAACTGGCACACCAGAGGTTCGTCCGTCCCGGTCCTCTCGTACTAGGGACAGCCCTTCTCAAGACTCCTGCGCGCGCAGCGGATAGGGACCGAACTGTCTCACGACGTTCTAAACCCAGCTCGCGTACCGCTTTAATGGGCGAACAGCCCAACCCTTGGGACCTACTCCAGCCCCAGGATGCGACGAGCCGACATCGAGGTGCCAAACCATCCCGTCGATATGGACTCTTGGGGAAGATCAGCCTGTTATCCCCGGGGTACCTTTTATCCGTTGAGCGACGGCGCTTCCACAAGCCACCGCCGGATCACTAGTCCCTGCTTTCGCACCTGCTCGACCCGTCGGTCTCACAGTCAAGCTCCCTTGTGCACTTACACTCAACACCTGATAGCCAACCAGGCTGAGGGAACCTTTGGGCGCCTCCGTTACATTTTAGGAGGCAACCGCCCCAGTTAAACTACCCACCAGACACTGTCCCTGATCCGGATCACGGACCCAGGTTAGACATCCAGCACGACCAGAGTGGTATTTCAACGACGACTCCACCCAAACTGGCGTCTGAGCTTCAAAGTCTCCCACCTATCCTACACAAGCCGAACCGAACACCAATATCAAGCTATAGTAAAGGTCCCGGGGTCTTTCCGTCCTGCTGCGCGAAACGAGCATCTTTACTCGTAATGCAATTTCACCGGGCCTATGGTTGAGACAGTCGAGAAGTCGTTACGCCATTCGTGCAGGTCGGAACTTACCCGACAAGGAATTTCGCTACCTTAGGATGGTTATAGTTACCACCGCCGTTTACTGGCGCTTAAGTTCTCAGCCTCGCCACACCGAAATGCAGCTAACCGGTCCCCTTAACGTTCCAGCACCGGGCAGGCGTCAGTCCGTATACATCGCCTTACGGCTTCGCACAGACCTGTGTTTTTAGTAAACAGTCGCTTCTCGCTGGTCTCTGCGGCCGGCCCCAGCTCAAGGAGCAAGTCCCATCACCAGTTCCGGCCCCCTTCTCCCGAAGTTACGGGGGCATTTTGCCGAGTTCCTTAACCATAGTTCACCCGAACGCCTCGGTATTCTCTACCTGACCACCTGAGTCGGTTTGGGGTACGGGCCGCCATGAAACTCGCTAGAGGCTTTTCTCGACAGCATAGGATCATCCACTTCACCACAATCGGCTCGGCATCAGGTCTCAGCCTTAATAAGTGACGGATTTGCCTATCACTTGGCCTACACCCTTACCCCGGGACAACCACCGCCCGGGCTGGACTACCTTCCTGCGTCACCCCATCGCTCACCTACTACCCTGTTGGGTCAGCGGCTCCACCACTCCCATCCATCCGAAGACTTCAGGGCGGCTTCGCGGCTTTAGCATTCAGAGGTTCGACGTTGGCGCTTCAAAGCGGGTACGGGAATATCAACCCGTTGTCCATCGACTACGCCTGTCGGCCTCGCCTTAGGTCCCGACTTACCCTGGGCAGATCAGCTTGACCCAGGAACCCTTGGTCAATCGGCGCAAGAGTTTCCCACTCTTGTATCGCTACTCATGCCTGCATTCTCACTCGTGAACCGTCCACGACTGGCTTCCGCCGCCGCTTCACCCGGCACACGACGCTCCCCTACCCATCACAACACCCGTTGGGGCTACACGTTGCAATGACACGGCTTCGGCGGTGTACTTGAGCCCCGCTACATTGTCGGCGCGGAATCACTTGACCAGTGAGCTATTACGCACTCTTTAAAGGGTGGCTGCTTCTAAGCCAACCTCCTGGTTGTCTCTGCGACTCCACATCCTTTCCCACTTAGCACACGCTTAGGGGCCTTAGCCGGTGTTCTGGGCTGTTTCCCTCTCGACCATGGAGCTTATCCCCCACAGTCTCACTGCCGCGCTCTCACTTACCGGCATTCGGAGTTTGGCTAAGGTCAGTAACCCGGTGGGGCCCATCGCCTATCCAGTGCTCTACCTCCGGCAAGAAACACGCGACGCTGCACCTAAATGCATTTCGGGGAGAACCAGCTATCACGGAGTTTGATTGGCCTTTCACCCCTAACCACAGGTCATCCCCCAGGTTTTCAACCCTGGTGGGTTCGGTCCTCCACACGGTCTTACCCGCGCTTCAACCTGCCCATGGCTAGATCACTCCGCTTCGGGTCTTGGGCGCGCTACTATGTCGCCCTATTCGGACTCGCTTTCGCTACGGCTACCCCACACGGGTTAACCTCGCAACACACCGCAAACTCGCAGGCTCATTCTTCAAAAGGCACGCAGTCACGATCAGTAAGGGCAAGCCCTCCTGACGACGCTCCCACGGCTTGTAGGCACACGGTTTCAGGTACTATTTCACTCCGCTCCCGCGGTACTTTTCACCATTCCCTCACGGTACTGTCCGCTATCGGTCACTAGGGAATATTTAGGCTTAGCGGGTGGTCCCGCCAGATTCACACGGAATTTCTCGGGCTCCGTGCTACTTGGGAGTTGCACAAGCAAGCCGTACAGGTTTCGTCTACGGGGGTCTTACCCTCTACGCCGGACCTTTCGCATGTCCTTCGACTACCCATACGGTTTCTGACTCGCCCAGAAGTCGGCAGACAACTGAAGTGCAATCCCACGACCCCAACCACGCAACCCCTGCCGGGTATCACACGTGACTGGTTTAGCCTCATCCGATTTCGCTCGCCACTACTCTCGGAATCACGGTTGTTTTCTCTTCCTGCGGGTACTGAGATGTTTCACTTCCCCGCGTTCCCTCCACACCGCCTATGTGTTCAGCGGCGGGTGACAGCCCATGACGACTGCCGGGTTTCCCCATTCGGACACCCCCGGATCAAAGCTCGGTTGACAGCTCCCCGGGGCCTATCGTGGCCTCCCACGTCCTTCATCGGTTCCTAGTGCCAAGGCATCCACCGTGCGCCCTTAAAAACTTGGCCACAGATGCTCGCGTCCACTGTGCAGTTCTCAAGCAACGACCAACCACCCATCACCCCCACACACACGGTGCGAAGTTCACTGGGGCCGGCGTTCAGAGGGGACTTCCGTTCCCTCAGGACCCAACAGCGCGCCCGACCCGACCGCTCGAAGACTTAACGTTCCACGCACCGAGGTGCAGTACTTGCTTCGTCCCAAACGATCGTGCCGAATAGTCAACGTTCCACCCATGAGCTGGCCACCGTCAGACAGATGCTGACGCAGTGGCACTGTGCTCCTTAGAAAGGAGGTGATCCAGCCGCACCTTCCGGTACGGCTACCTTGTTACGACTTCGTCCCAATCGCTGGTCCCACCTTCGACAGCTCCTTCCCTTACGGGTTAGGCCACCGGCTTCGGGTGTTACCGACTTTCGTGACGTGACGGGCGGTGTGTACAAGGCCCGGGAACGTATTCACCGCAGCAATGCTGATCTGCGATTACTAGCAACTCCGACTTCATGGGGTCGAGTTGCAGACCCCAATCCGAACTGAGACCGGCTTTTTGAGATTCGCTCCACCTCGCGGTATCGCAGCTCATTGTACCGGCCATTGTAGCACGTGTGCAGCCCAAGACATAAGGGGCATGATGATTTGACGTCGTCCCCACCTTCCTCCGAGTTGACCCCGGCAGTCTCCTGTGAGTCCCCATCACCCCGAAAGGCATGCTGGCAACACAGAACGAGGGTTGCGCTCGTTGCGGGACTTAACCCAACATCTCACGACACGAGCTGACGACAACCATGCACCACCTGTATACCGACCACAAGGGGGCGTACATCTCTGCACGTTTCCGGTATATGTCAAGCCTTGGTAAGGTTCTTCGCGTTGCGTCGAATTAAGCCACATGCTCCGCTGCTTGTGCGGGCCCCCGTCAATTCCTTTGAGTTTTAGCCTTGCGGCCGTACTCCCCAGGCGGGGAACTTAATGCGTTAGCTGCGGCGCGGACCACGTGGAATGTGACCCACACCTAGTTCCCAACGTTTACGGCGTGGACTACCAGGGTATCTAATCCTGTTCGCTCCCCACGCTTTCGCTCCTCAGCGTCAGTAATGGCCCAGAGATCCGCCTTCGCCACCGGTGTTCCTCCTGATATCTGCGCATTTCACCGCTACACCAGGAATTCCGATCTCCCCTACCACACTCTAGCCTGCCCGTATCGAATGCAGACCCGGAGTTAAGCCCCGGGCTTTCACATCCGACGCGACAAGCCGCCTACGAGCTCTTTACGCCCAATAAATCCGGACAACGCTCGCACCCTACGTATTACCGCGGCTGCTGGCACGTAGTTAGCCGGTGCTTCTTCTGCAGGTACCGTCACTTGCGCTTCTTCCCTGCTGAAAGAGGTTTACAACCCGAAGGCCGTCATCCCTCACGCGGCGTCGCTGCATCAGGCTTTCGCCCATTGTGCAATATTCCCCACTGCTGCCTCCCGTAGGAGTCTGGGCCGTGTCTCAGTCCCAGTGTGGCCGGTCGCCCTCTCAGGCCGGCTACCCGTCGTCGCCTTGGTAGGCCATTACCCCACCAACAAGCTGATAGGCCGCGGGCTCATCCTGCATCGCCGGAGCTTTCCACGCACACCCCATGCGGAGATGCGTCGTATCCGGTATTAGACCTCGTTTCCAAGGCTTGTCCCAGAATGCAGGGCAGATTGCCCACGTGTTACTCACCCGTTCGCCACTGATCCACCCCGAAGGGCTTCACCGTTCGACTTGCATGTGTTAAGCACGCCGCCAGCGTTCGTCCTGAGCCAGGATCAAACTCTCCGTGAATGTCATCAGGTAATCCTGATAGCACCCGCGAAAGAGCGGCACGACGATCAGCGGAATAGCCGACCCCGTGCACTGCGTCCTCGCTAGTGTTTACTGCATTATCTTGCCAAATGAAACTTGGCGTTGACTTTTGGCACGCTGTTGAGTTCTCAAGGAACGGACACTTCCTTCAAGACCGTCTCACCGGTCTCTCCGGGCGCTTCGTTCGTACTGCTGTACTTCGTTTCATACTCTAGCAGACCGTTTCCGCTCTGCTTTCCGTCCTTCCGGCCCGTTTCCGGCCCGTTCCGACGAGTGCAACTCTAGCGGAATTCCTCGATCCGAGCCAATTCCGCCGCTTTCCTGATAAACGGCATGGCAAAACAGAGCCAAGCCATTTCATCAGGGGATTTGTCGCCACAACTGTTTCCAGGGCAACTCGAAGGACACTACGCAGGTCCGCAAGGCATGTCAAACCGGGACCACAGACAGAGGCCCGGCCCGGCTGCGAGGGGGAAGTCGCAGTCGGGCCGGGCAGCTGAGGAGAGGCGGTACCGATCAGGAGTTGGTCGGGAAGCCCAGGTTGATGCCGCCGTGGCTCGGGTCGAGCCAGCGCGAGGTGACGGCCTTGCCGCGGGTGAAGAAGTGGACGCCGTCCTCGCCGTAGGCGTGGCTGTCGCCGAAGAGGGACGCCTTCCAGCCGCCGAAGGAGTAGTAGGCGACCGGGACCGGGATCGGGACGTTGATCCCGACCATGCCGACCTCGACCTCGTTCTGGAAGCGGCGGGCCGCTCCGCCGTCGTTGGTGAAGATGGCGGTGCCGTTGCCGTACGGGTTGCTGTTGATCAGCTCCAGGCCCTCCGTGTAGGAGGAGACCCGGACGACCGACAGCACCGGGCCGAAGATCTCGTCGTTGTAGACCGACATGCCGGGCTTGACGTGGTCGAAGAGGGTCGGGCCGAGCCAGAAGCCGTCCGTGGTCTCCGCGCCGTGCTTGTCGGCGGCGGTGACCGGGTGCTTGCGGCCGTCGACGGCCAGCTCGGCGCCGTCGGCGAGGCCGGAGTCGATGTAGGAGGTGACCTTGTCCCGGTGCACGCCGGTGACCAGCGGGCCCATGTCGGAGTCGCCGTTGCAGCCGGGGCCGACCTTGAGGGTGGCCATCCGCTGCTTGATCTTCTCGACCAGCTCGTCGGCGATCGGCTCGACCGCGACCAGGACCGAGATCGCCATGCAGCGCTCGCCCGCCGCGCCGAAGCCGGCGTTGATCGCGGAGTCGGCGACCAGGTCCAGGTCGGCGTCCGGCAGCACCAGCATGTGGTTCTTGGCGCCGCCGAGGGCCTGGACCCGCTTGCCGTAGCGGGTGCCGGTCTCGTAGACGTAGCGGGCGATCGGGGTGGAGCCGACGAAGGAGACGGACTTGACGTCCGGGTGCTCCAGCAGGCGGTCGACCGAGACCTTGTCGCCGTGGACGACGTTGAAGACGCCGTCGGGCAGCCCGGCCTCCTTCCACAGCTCGGCGATGAACAGCGCGGCCGAGGGGTTCTTCTCGGAGGGCTTGAGGATCACGGTGTTGCCGGCCGCGATGGCGAGCGGGAAGAACCACATCGGGACCATCGCCGGGAAGTTGAACGGCGAGATGATCGCGACCGGGCCGAGCGGCTGGCGGATCGAGTAGACATCGACGCCGGTCGAGGCCTGCTCGGTGAAGCCGCCCTTGAGCAGCTGCGGGATGCCGCAGGCGTACTCGACGACCTCCTGGCCGCGGGCGATCTCGCCGAGGGCGTCCGAGTGGACCTTGCCGTGCTCGGCGACGATGATCGCGGCCAGCTCGTCCTTGCGGGCGTTCAGCAGCTCGCGGAAGTTGAACAGCACGGTGGTGCGCTTGGCGATGGAGGCGTTGCGCCAGCCGGCGAAGGCGACGACCGCGCTGCTGACCGCGGCGTCGACCTCGGCGATGCTCGCGAAGTCGACCTGGCCGGTGACCTTGCCGGTCGCCGGGTCGAAGATGTCACCGCGGCGCGGGGCGCTGCCGGCGGTGGCGACCAGGGCGCCACCGATCCAGTGGGTGATGTGCTTGCTCAACGTCTGCCTCCGAGTCCGGGCGGGGCACAGGGATCTCACGAGGGGTGCCACGCTTCACACATTCTGTTGCGGAAGCGGTTCGGCCTCAATCCACAGGTTGTCGGGGAAAGCCGATTCGTCCTTACATCTCGTCATCCTGGCCGGTCAGCAGGGCCGCTGCCTCGTGCATGGCCAGCTCCAGCATCACCGGATCGTTGAGGACACCGGTGCCGTCGGGGGCCACCAGCCAGCGCAGTCCGCGGCCGGCCCGGGCCGGGTGGGGGACGGCCAGCCAGGTGCCCTGGCCCGCGGTCCGTACGCCGGTGCCGACCCAGCGGGCGGCCGTGCCGGGCGGGACGAAGAAACCGACCCTGAAGTCGCCGAAGTCGGCCAGGACCGGCCCCGGCTCGGCTTCGAGGTGCAGCAGGACGTCGACGGTGAGCCGCCCCAGGTCGCCCGGGACTATCAGCACGTCCCAGAGCCGTCCGGCCGGGAGCAGGACGATCCCGACGGTGCTGCGCTCCCACTCCCAGCGGCAGGCCTCCGGATCCTCGGCGGCGGAGCTGAGCCACTCCACCGCGTCCCTCGCTTCCATGCTTCCCATAGCCCTTGTCCTCCACGTCCTGCCTGCGGCGGGTCGTAGTTGACCCGTCGGTAACAAGAGAGAGCGACTTGTGCGTCGGCTCTTACACGGATGTGGGCAACATCCTCAGTCCGTGCGGGGAGACCTGGGACCAGAAGGCGCGTACGGATGCGAAAAGCGGCGCGCACCCGGTAGGAGGGGTGCGCGCCGCGAGAGGAGCCAGAAGAGGAACAGGAGTCAGCTGTCGAAGCCCAGGCCGACCGCGTCCATGGCCTTGAGCCAGAGGTTGCGCTTGCCCTGGTTGTGGTCGGCCCGGTCCAGGGACCACTTGGTCAGTCCGATGCCGATCCACTTCACCGGCTCGGGCGGGAACGGGAGCGGCTTGCTCCTCACCATCTCCAGCTCGGTGCGCTCGGTCTTCTCGCCGGCCAGCAGGTCGAGCATCACCTCCGCTCCGAAACGGGTGGCGCCCACGCCCAGGCCGGTGTAGCCGAGGGCGTAGGAGACCCGCCCCTTGTGGGCGGTGCCGAAGAAGGCCGAGAAGCGGGCGCAGGTGTCGATCGCGCCGCCCCAGGCGTGGCTGAACTTGATGCCCTTGAGCTGCGGGAACGCGGTGAAGAAGTGCTCGGCGAGCTTCTCGTAGGTCTCCGGGCGGTGGTCGTACTCGGCGCGGACCTTGCCGCCGTAGTGGTAGATCGCGTCGTAGCCGCCCCAGAGGATGCGGTTGTCGGCGGAGATCCGGAAGTAGTGGAACTGGTTGGCGCAGTCGCCCAGGCCCTGCCGGTTCTTCCAGCCGACCGAGGCCAGCTGCTCGTCCGTGAGCGGCTCGGTCATCAGCGCGAAGTCGTAGACCGGGGCGAGGAACGGGCGGACCCGCTTCACCAGGTTGGGGAAGATATTGGTGCCCAGCGCGACATGCCCGGCGAAGACCCGCCCGTACGGGGTGCGGACGGCCATGCCGGAGCCGCTCTCGGCCAGGTCCTCGGCCGGGGTGTGCTCGAAGATCCGCACGCCCAGGTCCAGACAGGCCTGCTTGAGGCCCCAGGCCAGCTTGGCCGGGTGGACCATCGCCACGCCGTCCTTGTCCCAGATCGCGGCCAGGAAGGTGGGCGAGGCCACCTGCGCCCGGATCGCGTCGGTGTCCAGGAACTCGGCGTCGATGCCGTACTCGGCCATGGTCGCCGCGCCCTCGCGCAGCTCCTCGACCTGGTAGGGCTCGGTGGCGACGTCGAGCTCGCCGCTGCGCTCCCAGTCGCAGTCGATGCCGTAGCGCTTGACCGCGTCCTCGATGGCCTGGAGGTTCTCGTGGCCGAGGCGCTCCAGGGTGCGGATCTCCTCGGGCCAGCGCTCCAGGCCGTTGAAGAAGCCGTGGGTCAGGCTGGCGGCGCAGAAGCCGCCGTTGCGGCCGGAGGCGGCCCAGCCGACCTCCTTGCCCTCGACCAGGACCACGTCGCGGGCCGGGTCGCGCTCCTTGGCGATCAGCGCGGTCCACAGGCCGGAGTAGCCGCCGCCGACGACCAGCAGGTCGCAGCTGGTGTCGCCGACCAGGGCGGGGAGGGGTTCGGGCCGACTCGGGTCGGACAGCCAGAAGGAGCTGTACTGGACGTCGGCAAGCGAAGAGGCCGGATCCATGTTCTCACTGCTCTCTGATGCACCGTCAGGCTGAGCCTCGGGTGCGGTAGATGGGTTAGCGGTCGCCGAAGATCGTGCGGTGCCAGTCCTTGCGGGCCACTGCGGTGATGTCCTGCATCACATGCTTGACCTGCGTGTACTCGTCCAGCGAGTACTGCGACATGTCCTTGCCGTAGCCGGACGCCTTGTAGCCGCCGTGCGGCATCTCGCTGATGATCGGGATGTGGTCGTTGACCCAGACGCAGCCGGCCTGGATCTCCCGGGTCGCCCGCTGCGCGCGGTACAGGTCGCGGGTCCAGGCGGAGGCGGCCAGCCCGTACGGGGTGTCGTTGGCGAGCCGCAGGCCCTCCTCGTCGCTGTCGAACGGCAGCGCGACCAGCACCGGGCCGAACAGCTCGCTCTGCACCACCTCGGCGTCCTGGGCGACGCCGGTGATCAGCGTCGGGCGGTAGTAGGCGCCGAGGGTGAGGTCGGTGCCGTCGTGACCCTTCTCCGGGGCGTAGCCGCCGGCCGCGATGGTGGCGCCGTAGCCGCGGGCGCGCTCGACGAAGCCGGCCACGCTGTCGCGCTGGCGCAGCGAGATCAGCGGGCCGAGGTCGGTCTGCGGGTTGAACGGGTCGCCGAGCCGGACCAGCTCGAACAGTTCGGCGACGCCTTCGACGAAGGCGTCGAACAGCGGGCGCTGGATGTACGCGCGGGTGGCGGCGGTGCAGTCCTGGCCGGTGTTGATCAGCGAGGCGGCGACCGCACCGTGCACGGCGGCCTCCAGGTCGGCGTCGTCGAAGACCACGAACGGGGCCTTGCCGCCGAGCTCCAGGTGGGTGCGCTTGACGCCCTGCACGGCGACCTCGCCGACCCGCTTGCCGACACCGGTGGAGCCGGTGAAGGAGACCATCGACACCCCCGGGTGCCCGACCAGGTGCTCGCCGGCCACCCGTCCGGCGCCGGTGACGATGTTGACGACGCCGTCCGGGATCCCGGCGTCGGTGCAGGCCTGGGCGAACATCAGCGAGGTCAGCGGGGTCAGCTCGGCCGGCTTGAGGACGATGGTGTTGCCTGCGGCGATGGCCGGGAGGATCTTCCAGCCGGCCATCTGCAGCGGGTAGTTCCACGGCGAGATGGAGCCGACCACGCCGATCGGCTCGCGCCGGATCGAGGAGGTGTGGTCGCCGGAGTACTCACCGCTGGCCTTGCCCTCCAGATTGCGGGCGGCGCCGGCGAAGAAGGCGGTGTTGTCGACCGTGCCGGGGACGTCGAACTCGGTGGTGAGCTTGATCGGCTTGCCGGTCTGGGCGCTCTCGACCCGGGCGAAGTCCTCGGCCCGCTCGGCGAGGATGCCGGAGAGCCGGGTCAGCGCGTCGGACCGGGCGCCGGGGGTCGACCGCGACCACTCCGGGAAGGCGGCGCGGGCGGCGGCCACCGCCTCGTCCACGTCCGCGGTGGAGGCGAGGCGCACCCGCTGGACGACACTGCCGTCGGCGGGGTTGGTGACGTCGAAGGTCGCCTCGCCGGTGCCCTCGCGCAGCGCTCCGCCGAGGTACTGGGCCCCGGCCTCGAAGCGGGTGCCGACGATGGACTGGTCCATGGGTTCCTCCAGCGACGCCCGTACAGGGCGGGGGTGCCCACTCTGCGTACGATGCCCCGGTTCGGGTGGGCCCGGCAAGCAACAGTCCGCAAGGCAGATCGTTACTGGCATTACACCGTGCCAACAGCCGGAAACCCGACACCTCGTTGCCCGCATGTCGGATCAGGCTGACACTATGAAGGGGATCCCACCGCTGTTTCTGGAGGCCCCGTTGTTCCCCACCGTCGCTCGCGTCCTCGATCTGGACGTGGTCAGCCGCGGCCTGCCCGAGGTCGTGGCGGGCAAGGAGCACCTGGAGCGCCCGGTGCGCTGGGTGCACGTCAGTGAGCTCGCCGACATCGCCGGGACGCTCCAGGGCGGCGAGCTGATCCTGACCACCGGGATCGCCCTGCCCGAGGACCGGGAGAGCCTGGCCAGGTACGTCCGGGAGCTGGCCGACGTGGGGGTGGCCGGCCTGGTGGTGGAGTTCGGCCGGCGCTACTTCGACAATCTGCCGCGGGCCCTGGTGCACGCGGCGGAGCAGCGCGGGCTGCCGCTGATCGTGCTGCGCCGGGAGCTGCGCTTCGTCGCGGTGACCGAGGCGGTGCACGCGCTGGTGGTGAACGCCCAGCTGGAGGAGCTGCGCTCGTCGGAGGAGATCCACCAGACCTTCAACGAGCTGGCGGTCGAGGGCGCGGAACCGGTCGAGGTGGTGCAGCAGGTGTCCCGGATGGCCGGCGCCCCGGTGGTGCTGGAGAACCTGTCGCACCAGGTGCTGGCGTACGACACCGGCGGGCAGAACGCCCAGGTACTGCTGGCCGGCTGGGAGTCGCGCTCGCGCGGGGTCCGGCCGAAGGGCCGCACCGGGCACGATCCGCGGACCGGCTGGCTGGTCACCGCGGTGGGGGCGCGCGGGCACGACTGGGGGCGGCTGCTGCTGCTCGGCACGCCCAGTTCGGCCCAGGAGGACGTGGCACCCGAGAAGGCCTCGCACCGGCACACCATGCTGCTGGAGCGGGCCGCGGCCACTCTGGCGCTGAACCGGCTGCTGGTCCGCGACCGGGAGAGCCTGGAGCGGCAGACCCACCGCACGCTGCTGTCCGGCATCCTGACCCATGCGCTGACCGTCTCCGACGTGGCGCTGCGGGCCTCAGCGCTGGGCGTCCCACTGGAGGGGCGGCGGCTGGTCGGCGTGGTGCTGCGGCTGCGCCGCGGCAGCGCCCCGGCGGCGCTGGAGGCGCAGGCCCGGCTGCGGGACTTCACCGAGACTGCGGCCGCCGCGGTGCGGGAGAAGCGGCTGACCGCGCTGGTCGGCGCCCTGGACGACGAGGCGGTGGGGCTGCTGGTGTCGCTCGGTCCGCGCGACGACGAGCACAACGCCCTGGACGGCTTCGCCTCCTCGCTGCGGCGGCTGCTGCTGGAGGCCGAGGAGCCGGAGCCGGTGATCGCGGTGGGCTCGTCCGTCGGCGCGGTCCGCGACGCCCGGCGCACCCTGGTCGAGGCCACCCAGGTCGCCGACGCCGCCCTGCACGACGCCCCCGCCTCGGGCGCCCGCTCCGCCTCCTACTACCGGCTGCCGGACGTCCGGCTGCGCGGACTGCTGCACCTGCTGCGGGACGACGCCCGGCTGCAGACCTACGTGGAGCGCGAACTGGGCCCGCTGCTGGCGTACGACGCCGAGCACGGCAGCCAGCTGATCCAGATGCTCCGGGTCTACCTGGAGCAGGGCCGCAACAAGTCCGCGGCTGCGGACGCCGCGCATCTGTCCCGGCCTTCGTTCTACGACCGGCTGCACAAGGTGGAGCGGGTCCTCGGCGTGGATCTGGACCAGGTGGAGTCCTGTCTGTCGCTGCATGTCGCGCTGCTGGCCCTGGACGCGGTGCGGCGGTAGATCCCGCACCTTTCGCACGCGATTCGATTGCCTCTGCCTGTTTCCACGATCGAATCAGCTGTACGGTCGGACCATCGGCCCTACAGGAGGTTCCCCATGCCCGCATCCGTCGACCGCGCCCGGCTCCAGCACCTGCTCGCCCGGGAGACCGCGGCGAGCGCCGCGCGGAACCCGCGCTCGCGGGAGGCCTACGCCCGGGCCGAGCACCTGTTCGGGCGGGTGCCGATGACCTGGATGAACAAGAGCGCCGGCGCCTTCCCGCTCTATCTGGACGGCGCCCGGGGCGCCCGGGTCAGCGATATCGACGGGCACGAGTACATCGACTTCTGCCTCGGCGACACCGGCGCGATGGCCGGGCACTCCCCCGAGGCGGTCGCGGACGCGATCGAGCAGCGGTACCGGGTCCGCGGCGGGGCGACCGCGATGCTGCCGACCGAGGACGCGGAGTGGGTCGGCGCCGAGCTGACCCGCCGCTTCGGGCTGCCGCGCTGGTCCTTCTCGCTGACCGCGACGGACGCCAACCGCTGGGCGATCCGGCTGGCCCGCGCGGTGACCGGGCGGCCGAAGATCCTGGTGAACAGCTACAGCTACCACGGCAGTGTCGACGAGTCGCTGATCGTGGTCGGCCCGGACGGCAACGGCGCCAGCCGTCCCGGCAATGTCGGCGCCCCCTGCGACGTCACGCTGACCAGCCGGGTCGCCGAGTTCAACGACCTGGCCGGTCTTGAGCGCGAGCTGGCCTACGGGGACGTCGCGGCCGTGCTGATGGAGCCGGCGCTGACCAACATCGGCATCGTCCTGCCCGAGCCCGGCTACCTGAACGGGGTACGGGAACTGACGAAGCGTTACGGAACCCTGCTGATCAACGACGAGACCCACACCTTCTCGGCCGGACCCGGCGGCGCCACCGCCGCGTACGGGCTCAGCCCCGACATCCTGACCATCGGCAAGGCCATCGGCGGCGGCATCCCGGCCGGGGGCTACGGCCTGTCGGCGGAGCTGGCCGACCGGCTGCTCGGCCGCGCCGACCTGGACCTGGTCGACATGGGCGGCGTCGGCGGCACCCTGGCCGGCAACGCGCTGTCGGTCGCGGCGATGCGGGCCACGCTGGAGCAGGTGCTCACCGACGACGCCTTCGCCGCGATGTGCGCCCTGTCCGAGCGCTTCGAGGCCGGGGTGCGGGACGGCATCACCAAGCACGACCTGCCCTGGTCGGTCAGCCGGCTCGGCGCACGCAGCGAGTACCGCTTCGCCGACCCCGCGCCGCGCAACGGCACCGAGTCGGCGGCGAGCGCCGACGCCGAGCTTGAGGACTTCCTGCACATCTTCCTGGCCAACCGCGGCATCCTGCTCACGCCGTTCCACAACATGGCGCTGATCTGCCCGGCCACCACCGAGGCCGACGTGGACGCCCACACCGCCCGCTTCGCCGAGGCCCTGGCCGAGCTGGCAGGCTAGGGCCCGTGGACGACATCGACCGGGCCATCCTGCGCGAACTCCAGACCGACGGCCGGATCCCCTACGCCGAGCTCGGGCCCAAGGTCGGCCTCTCCCCCTCCGCCGCGCGGCAACGGCTGCAGCGGCTGGTCGACACCCGGGTGGTGCAGGTGGTCGGGGTCACCGACCCGATGGCGATGGGCGGCCAGGCCATGGCGCTGCTCGGCATCGCCGTGGACGGGGACGCACGGGCGGTGGCGGATCTGCTCGGGCAGCGCGAGGAGGTCGTCTACAGCGTGCTGACCTCGGGCGGCTTCGACCTGTTCGCCGAGGTGGTCTGCCATCAGCCGCGCGAGCTGCTGGACTTCATCAACGACGTGGTGCGGCCGATCGACGGGGTGACCCGGGTGGAGAACTTCCCCTACTTCGGCATCCACACGCACCGGTTCCTCTGGGACGTCTGAACGGAGCGAGGGCCCGGACGCAGCAAGCGTCCGGGCCCTCCCCCGTACCGGAGCGTCAGTCCTCGATGGAGGTCATGACGTGCTTGATCCGGGTGTAGTCCTCGAAGCCGTAGGCGGAGAGGTCCTTGCCGTAGCCGGACTTCTTGAAGCCGCCGTGCGGCATCTCGGCGACCAGCGGGATGTGGGTGTTGATCCACACGCAGCCGAAGTCGAGCCGCTTGGCCAGCCGCATAGCCCGGGAGTGGTCCTTGGTCCAGACCGAGGACGCCAGGGCGTAGTCGACACCGTTGGCGTTGGCGATCGCCTCCGCCTCGGTGGAGAACTTCTGCACGGTGATGACCGGGCCGAAGACCTCGTTCTGGATGATCTCGTCGTCCTGGTTCAGCCCTGACACCACGGTCGGGGCGTAGAAGTAGCCGACGTCGCCGACCCGGTGGCCGCCCGCCTCCACCTTGGCGTGGGCCGGGAGGCGGTCGATGAAGCCGGTGACCTGGGCCAGCTGGTTGGCGTTGTTGAGCGGCCCGTAGAGCACGTCCTCGTCGTCGGGCTGCCCGGTCTTGGTGTCGGCGGCGGCCTTGGCCAGCGCGGTGACGAACTCGTCGTGGATGTCCTCGTGCACCAGCACCCGGGTGGCGGCGGTACAGTCCTGGCCGGCGTTGAAGTAGCCGGCCACCGAGATGCCCTCGACGGCGGAGGCGATGTCGGCGTCCTCGAAGACCACGACCGGGGCCTTGCCGCCCAGCTCCAGGTGCACCCGCTTGACGTCCTTGGCGGCGGAGGCCGCGACCTGGATGCCGGCCCGGACCGAGCCGGTGATGGAGGCCATCGCCGGGGTCGGGTGCTCGACCATCAGCCGACCGGTCTCGCGGTCGCCGCAGACCACGTTGAAGACGCCGGCCGGGAGGATCTCGCCCATGATCTGGGCCAGCAGCACGGTGGAGGCCGGGGTGGTGTCGGAGGGCTTGAGCACCACCGTGTTGCCCGCGGCAATGGCCGGGGCGAACTTCCACACGGCCATCATCATCGGGTAGTTCCACGGCGCGACCTGGGCGCAGACGCCCACCGGCTCGCGGCGGACGAAGGAGGTCAGCCCCTCCATGTACTCGCCGCCGGACTTGCCCTCGAGCAGCCGGGCCGCGCCCGCGAAGAAGCGGATCTGGTCGACCATCGGCGGGATCTCCTCCGAGGCGGTGATCCCCAGCGGCTTGCCGGTGTTCTTCGACTCGGTGGCGACCAGCTCCTCCGCCCGGGCCTCGACCGCGTCGGCGATCTTCAGCAGGGCCAGCTGGCGGACCGAGGGGGTGGTGTCCCGCCAGGACTCGAACGCGGCGGCGGCGGCGCTCATCGCCGCGTCCACGTCGGCCTCGGCGGAGAGCGGCGCGGTGGCGTACGCCGTACCGGTCGTCGGGTCGACGATCTCGGTGGTGCGGCCGTCGGCGGCGTCGGTGAACGCGCCGTTGATGTAGTTGCGCAGCGTCTGAAGCTCGCTCACGGGGACCTCTCCTCGGTTTCCAGCTCGCCGGCGTACCCGGCGCTGCCCAGCCTAGCCCCGTCGCGGTGGTTATCGGCAGGTCCGCGCCGTAAGAACAATGGAATCAGCACGTTTTTCATCCGATCGCGACGGATTCCCTTGCGAACCAGCGCCCGATAGGGCAGGGTGGCGGACGTGGCCAACCGTGAACGGAACGGCAGTGTTCCCCTCGACGCCGTCTCCAAGGCGATCATCGAGCAGCTCCAGGAGGACGGCCGACGGCCGTACGCAAGCATCGGCAAGGCCGTGGGCCTGTCCGAGGCGGCGGTACGCCAGCGGGTCCAGAAGCTCCTCGACCAGGGCGTCATGCAGATCGTCGCCGTGACCGACCCGCTGACCGTGGGCTTCACCCGGCAGGCGATGGTCGGCATCAACGTCGAGGGCGACATGGAGCCGGTCGCCGACGCGCTGGCCGCCATGGACGAGGTGGACTACGTCGTCGTGACCGCAGGCTCGTTCGACCTGCTGGCCGAGCTGGTCTGCGAGGACGACGAACACCTTCTCGAACTGATCAACAAGCGTATCCGCGCGCTTCCCGGCGTGCGGAGAACCGAAAGCTTCGTTTACCTGAAGCTACGGAAACAGACCTACACCTGGGGTACCCGATGAGCGCCGACCCGGCAACCAAGGACCTTTCGAAGACCGCCTACGACCATCTCTGGATGCACTTCACCAGGATGTCCTCGTACGAGAACAACCCGGTTCCCACCATCGTCCGCGGTGAGGGCGCCTACATCTGGGACTCCAACGGCCGCAAGTACCTGGACGGCCTCTCCGGCCTGTTCGTGGTCCAGGCCGGCCACGGCCGCGTCGAGCTGGCCGAGACCGCGCGCAAGCAGGCCGAGAAGCTGGCCTTCTTCCCGATCTGGAGCTACGCGCACCCCTCCGCGGTCGAGCTCGCCGAGCGGCTGGCGAACTACGCCCCCGGCGACCTCAACAAGGTCTTCTTCACCACCGGTGGCGGCGAGGCCGTCGAGACCGCCTGGAAGCTGGCCAAGCAGTACTTCAAGCTGACCGGCGAGCACACCAAGTACAAGGTGATCTCCCGCGCGGTGGCCTACCACGGCACCCCGCAGGGCGCCCTGTCGATCACCGGCCTGCCCGCTCTGAAGGCCCCGTTCGAGCCGCTGGTTCCGGGCGCCCACAAGGTCGTCAACACCAACATCTACCGCGCCCCGATCTACGGCGACGACCCCGAGGCCTACGGCCGCTGGTGCGCCGACCAGATCGAGCAGGAGATCCTGTTCGAGGGCCCGGAGACGGTCTGCGCGGTGTTCCTGGAGCCGGTGCAGAACGCCGGCGGCTGTTTCCCGCCGCCGCCCGGATACTTCCAGCGGGTCCGTGAGATCTGCGACCAGTACAACGTGCTGCTGGTGTCGGACGAGACCATCTGCGCCTTCGGCCGGCTCGGCACCATGTTCGCCTGCGACAAGTTCGACTACATCCCCGACATCATCACCTGCGCCAAGGGCATGACCTCCGGGTACTCCCCGATCGGTGCGGCGATCATCTCGGACAGGATCGCCGAGCCGTTCTACAAGGGCGACAACACCTTCCTGCACGGCTACACCTTCGGCGGCCACCCGGTCTCCTCCGCGGTGGCGCTGACCAACCTGGACATCTTCGAGCGCGAGGGCCTGAACAAGCACGTCCTCGCCAACGAGGACGCCTTCCGGGCCACCCTGGAGAAGCTGCTCGACCTGCCGATCGTCGGCGACGTCCGCGGCAACGGGTTCTTCTACGGCATCGAGCTGGTCAAGGACAAGGTCACCAAGGAGACCTTCAGCGACGACGAGTGCGAGCGCATCCTCTACGGCTACGTCTCCAAGGCGCTGTACGAGAACGGCCTGTACTGCCGGGCCGACGACCGCGGCGACCCGGTCATCCAGCTCTCCCCGCCGCTGATCTCCGACCAGGGCACCTTCGACGAGATCGAGGGCATCCTGCGCACCGTGCTCACCGAGGCCTGGAACCGGATGTAACCACCGGCGCGCAGACCCCGCGACACGTATTTCGCCACTGGGCGGTCCCGACACCAACATGTCGGGGCCGCCCAGTGGTGTCCCGTACGCTGATCACTCGTTCTAGTCTGTGAGCCATCATCACGACCTGGAGGACGGCAGTGACCCTCGCCCCGCCGGACAACGACGTGCTGTGGGCACGGGCCCTGGTGAAGACGCACCGCGGCACGCCCGCGCTGCGGGGAGTGTCGCTGGGCGTGCGGGAGGGCGAGGTGCTGGCCGTCACCGGGCCCAGGGGCTGCGGCAAGAGCACCCTGCTCGACTGCCTCAGCGGACTCACCCCGGCCGACGAGGGGGAGGTCTGGTTCAACAGCGCCCCGGTGCACACCCTCGGCCGCGCCGCCAGGGAGCGGCTGCGGCGCGAGCGCTTCGGCTACGTCGGCCCCGCGCCCCAGCTGGTCCCGGAGCTGACGGCACGTGAGAACGTGGCCCTGCCGCTGCTGCTGTCCGGGGCGCCGCGCAAGGAGGCCGCCACCGCCGCCGCCGAGTGGCTGGAACGCCTCGACGTCGCCGACTGCGCCCGGCTCCGGCCCGCCGACCTGCGCCAGGACCAGCGGCAGCGGATCGCCGTGGCCCGCGCCCTGGCGCACCGTCCGACCGTGGTCTTCGCCGACGAGCCCACCGCGCCGCTGCACCGCGAGGACCGGGACCAGATCCTGCGGATACTGGTCACCGCCTCCCGCTCGCACCGGATCACCCTGGTCCTGGCCACCAACGACCCGACCCTGGCCCGCTACGCCGACCGGGTCACGACCATGTCCGACGGCCGGGTCTCCGCCCCGGTCCTGGCCCGCCAGGCGATGGCCGCGCGTCCGCCGCGGGCCACCGGACCCTCCGGACCCGACTCCGGTCCCGACTCCGGGCGGATCCCGGACACGCTCTCGGACCAGGCTCTCGACCAGGTGCTCGGCACGCCTCTCGACACGCCTCTCGACACGCATGAGGAGGGGATGGAGCAGTGTTCCCCTACCTCCGTCTAGCCCGCGGGTACCGCACCCTCGACCTGCTCCGCTGGCTGGTCACCGCGATCACCGCGGCCACCGTCACCGCCCTGCTGCTGCGGGCCCTCGGCCGGGCGCTGACCGCTCCTTCCACTCATTCCACCGGCGCCGACGGGTCCGTCGACCGGCTGCTCTGGTGCCTGCCCGCGCTCGCCGGCCTCGGTTACCTCGCCGCCAGCTGGGCCCGCGCGCTGCCGCGGCAACGCCGGGAACGGGTGGCCGGACTGGTCGCCGCGGGCGCGGGACCGGTCCGGATGCGGCTGCTGCTGGCCGGCGAGACCGCGCTGGCCTGCGCGTTCGGCGCGCTGCTGGCGCTCGGCGGATTCCTGGTGCTGCGAGCCCACTGGCTGGAGCTGCTGCCCGGCACCCAGCTGGATCCGGCGCTCGGCACCCGGTTCGCGCTGCCCGCGGCCGGCACCACCACGCTGCTGGCGATCGTCCCGCTGCTCGGCGGCCTCGCCGCGGCCGCCGCGGTGCGCTCGGTCGACCTGCTGCCCGGCGACGACGCGGACCGGGACCTGCCCCGGCCCTCCACCCCCTACCTGGCGGTGGCCCTGGCGCTGCCGCTGGCCGGGGCGGCGATGGAGGCCGCCGGGCTGCGGGCCGGAGGCGACCTGGCGGTCAGGGCCGGCTGGCTGCTGGGCATCGTCGGCATCGCGGTCGCCGTCCCGGCCCTGCTCTACGCGGCGGGGTGGCTGCTCGCCGCCGGACGTCCGCAGGCGGTGCGGCTGCTGGCCGGACGCGGACTGCAGGCGGAGTCCTGGCGGCTGGGCACACCGCTGGCGGTGCTCGCGGTCAGCGGCGCACTGGGCGTGGTCGCGCTGGTCCGGTCCTCCCACGGGCACGACTCGGCCGGGCCGGTCACCTGGATCGAGGCCGGGCTGCTGGCTGTCTGCGTCCTGGCGGCGCTGCTGACCCGGCTGGCCGAGCTGGTGGTCGACCGGCGGTCGGCCCACGCCTCGCTGCGGCGGATAGGAGCCGCCGGCGGGGTCTTCCTGCGCACGGCCGCGCTGCGGACGACCGCGGCGGCCGTGGTGGTGCTGGGCGCCGGGGCCGGCGCGGCGGCCCTGGCAGCCGCCGCGCTCAACTCATGACCCGGGTTCCGTTCCGCGCCGGCTGCCTTCCTGGCGGCTACTAGCCGGCCGCGGCCAGCTGGCCGCAGGCGCCGTCGATCTCCTGGCCCCGGGTGTCGCGCACGGTGACCGGGACGCCGTGCAGCTTGAGCTGCCGGACGAACTCCCGCTCGTCCTCGGGGCGGGAGGCCGTCCACTTGGAGCCGGGGGTGGGATTGAGCGGGATCAGGTTGACGTGCGCCCGGTGGTTCTTGAGCATCCGTCCCAGCAGGTCGGCGCGCCAGGCCTGGTCGTTGATGTCCTTGATCAGCGCGTACTCGATGGAGACCCGGCGCCCGGAGCGCTCGGCGTAGGCCCAGGCCGCGTCCAGGACCTCGGCCACCCGCCAGCGGGTGTTCACCGGGACCAGGGTGTCGCGCAGCTCGTCGTCCGGCGCGTGCAGCGAGACCGCGAGCCGGACGCTCATCTCCTCGTCGGCGAGCCGGTTGATCGCCGGGACCAGGCCGACCGTGGAGACGGTGATGCCGCGCTGGGAGAGGCCGAAGCCGCCGGGGGCCGGGTCGGTGAGCCGGCGGATCGCGGCGATGACCCGCTTGTAGTTGGCCAGCGGCTCGCCCATGCCCATGAAGACCACATTGCTCAGCCGCACCGCACCGGCCTCGCCGGAGCCGTCCGCGCCGAACTCGCCGTTCTTGATCGACCGCATTCCGGCGGCGATCTGCTCGACGATCTCGCCGGTGGAGAGGTTCCGGGTCAGCCCGGCCTGGCCGGTGGCGCAGAACGGGCAGTTCATCCCGCAGCCGGCCTGCGAGCTGATGCACATGGTCACCCGGTCGGGGTAGCGCATCAGCACGGACTCGACGAGCACGCCGTCGAAGAGCTTCCACAGCGTCTTGCGGGTGGCGTCGTCGTCGCAGGAGACATTGCGCACCACCGACATCAGCTCGGGCAGCAGCGCCTCGCCGAGCTTGGCCCGGGAGGCGGCGGGAATGTCCGTCCACTCGTCCGGGGTCGCGGCGAGGCGGGAGAAGTACTGGCGCGAGAGCTGGTCGGCACGGAAGGGCTTCTCGCCCAGCTCGGCGACCACCTCACGGCGCTCCAGCGCAGTGAGGTCGGCAAGGTGGCGCGGGGGCTTGGCGCCACGCGGCGCGACAAAGGTGAGTTCACCGGGAATGGGTGTAGGCATGATTCCCCCAGTGTCGCAGGTCGGCGGCGGTGACTCGAAAAGCGGCGGGAAAGGGACGGGAGAGCGGGGGAAAGCAGCGGGCCCGGCGCCCTTGCGGGGGCCGGGCCCGGTGGGGCGGGAGCGTCCTGGATGAGCGGGGCGCCGGAGCGCGCGGTCAGCCGGCGCCGACGAAGCCGACCAGGACCAGCCAGACCACCGGGGCGGTGGGCAGCAGCGAGTCCAGCCGGTCCATCAGGCCGCCGTGGCCGGGGAGCAGGGTGCCCATGTCCTTGATGCCCAGGTCACGTTTGATCATCGACTCGCCGAGGTCGCCCAGGGTGGCGCTGACCGCGACGCAGGCGCCCAGGATCAGGCCCTGCCACCAGCTGCCCTGATCGATCATCAGGTCCATCCCGAGGGCGCCGACCAGCATGCACAGCAGGACCGCGCCGACCAGGCCCTCGCGGGTCTTGCCGGGGCTGATCCGGGGGGCGAGCTTGGTCTTGCCGAAGCGCGAGCCCGCCGCGTACGCGCCGGTGTCGCTGCAGACGGTCAGCACCAGGTACAGCACCACCCGGCGCGGGCCGTCGTCCGCTGCCAGCAGCAGCATCACGAAAGTGGCCAGGAAGGGGACGTAGAAGGCGGTGAAGATGCCCGCGGTGACATCCCGCAGGTAGTCCTCCGGCGGTTCGCTCATCCGCCAGACCAGCACCGCGAGACAAGTGAGCGCGAGGGCGACCAGGGCCGCCTGCGGTCCGCCGAGATAGGCGGCGACCAGCATCCCGATACCGCCGACGGCCAGCGGCGGGCGGGGCACGCTGATGCCCTTGCTCTCCGCGAGCCGGCTGGTCAGCTCCCACATGCCGATCACCACGACAGCGGCGACCACCCCGACGAACAGCCACTTCACCACGAAGAGGGAGGCCACCACGACCACGCCGAGGCCGAGGCCGACACCGATCGCGGCGCGCAGATCACGACCGCCCTTGGGGGCGGGGGGCGCGGGCGCGTGGCCGGGCACAGGGCCGGTCGCGGGGTCGGGGAGCGGTGCTTGCGGGGACATCGGCGGCGCCTCGGGGTCGTCGCGGAACAGCGGCCCGCTGAGGCGGGTGGCGGCCGGCTCCTGGACACCAGGCTGCACGCCCGGCTGGGCACCCGGTGCGGAACCGGGCGCCGGCCCGGAGAAACGTTCCGGTGCTGGATACTGGCTGGCCATGGGGTGAGTCTGCGCCATACCCGGGCCGGGGTGCAGCGGGGACTGCTGCGAGTGGCCGAGGGCCGGTCCCCCCAGTGGGGAGGAACCGGTCCGTCGACCACCGGCGGCATCACCGTGGTGGCATCCATAGGGGCGGGGCCTGCCGGAGGTTCTCCCTCAGGGGGTATCCCGTGGCCCTGCGCTCGGGCCGCGGCGCCACTGTTGCCAGAAGCGGGCCCCCAGAAGGAGTCGTCGTTCATCAGACCTCGAGGAGCTCGGCTTCCTTGTGCTTGAGGAGTTCGTCGACCTGCGTCACATAGCGCGCGGTGACGTCTTCGAGCTCCTTCTCGGCGCGGCGCACCTCGTCCTCGCCGGCCTCGCCGTCCTTGTTGAGCTTGTCCAGGATCTCCTTGGCCTTGCGGCGCACCGCGCGGATGGAGATCTTGGCGTCCTCGCCCTTGGTGCGGGCGACCTTGATGTAGTCGCGCCGGCGCTCCTCGGTGAGCTGCGGGAAGTTCACCCGGATGATCGACCCGTCATTGGACGGGTTGACGCCCAGGTCCGAGTTGCGGATGGCTTCCTCGATGACCCGGAGCGAGGTCTTGTCGAACGGCGAGACGATCGCCATCCGGGGCTCCGGCACCGAGAACGACGCCAGCTGGTTGATCGGGGTCACCGCGCCGTAGTACTCAGCGACGATCTTGCTGAACATCGCCGGGTGCGCACGGCCGGTACGGATCGCGGCGAAGTCGTCCTTGGCGACGGCGACGGCCTTCTCCATCTTCTCCTCGGCCTCAAGGAGGGTCTCTTCGATCACAATGTGCTCCTGTCCGGTGCTACCCGGTCTCGACTCCTGCGGTGCGGGCACTACGTACGCGTGTACCGGGGCGGGTCAGCGCTGGGCCGACTCCCCGGAGATCAACGTGCCGATCTTCTCACTGCGGACGGCGCGGGCGATGTTGCCCTCGGCGAGCAGTTCGAAGACCAGGATGGGAAGGTTGTTGTCCTTGCAGAGCGTGATCGCGGTGAGGTCCGCGACCTTGAGATCCCGAGCAATCACCTCGGAGTATTCCAGGGTGTCGAACTTGACCGCGTCCGGGTTGGACTTGGGGTCGGAGTCGTAGACCCCGTCGACCCCGTTCTTCCCCATCAGCAGCACCTCGGCGTGGACCTCGAGAGCGCGCTGCACAGCGGTGGTGTCGGTGGAGAAGTAGGGCATGCCCATGCCGGCGCCAAAGATCACGACGCGGCCCTTCTCCAGGTGCCGCACCGCTCGCAGCGGCAGGTACGGCTCCGCGACCTGGCCCATGGTGATGGCGGTCTGGACCCTGGTCTCGATGCCTTCCTTCATCAGGAAGTCCTGCAGCGCCAGGCAGTTCATCACCGTGCCGAGCATGCCCATGTAGTCCGAGCGGGCCCGGTCCATCCCGCGTACCTGCAGTTCGGCGCCGCGGAAGAAGTTGCCGCCGCCGATCACGATGGCGACCTCGGTACCGCCGCGGACCACGGTGGCGATCTCCCGGGCGATGGCATGGACGACGTCGGGGTCCACGCCCAGGCCGCCTCCGCCGGCGAACGCCTCACCGGAAAGCTTGAGCAGCACGCGGCGACGCGGACTCTCTTCGGCGGCTTCGGCGGTCATGGGCATCGACTCCTCCTGCTGGTGCATGAACTGGTGCGAGCACGCGTACGAGAGGAGGCCACCACCGCAGGCACCGGAACGGGTCCCTGCACGGCAATGGCCTCCTCGTCGTCTTTCACGCCTCACATCGTATGGGCGGACACCCCGATCGGGCGTCCTCCGCAGACCTCGGAAGGTCAGGCGCCGACGCGGAAGCGGGCGAAACGGACCAGCTTGACGCCGGCCTCGTCCAGGACCTTCTGGACGGTCTTCTTGCTGTCCTTGGCGAACGCCTGCTCGAGAACCGAGTTCTCCTTGACGAAGCCGGTGACCCGGCCCTCGACGATGCGGGGCAGGGCGGCCTCGGGCTTGCCCTCCTCGCGCGCGGTCGCCTCGGCGATGCGGCGCTCGCTCTCCAGCGCCTCGGCCGGGATGTCCTCGCGGGAGAGGAACTTGGGGGCGAAGGCGGCGATGTGCTGCGCGACGTCCTTGGCGATCTCCGCGTTCTCCTGGTCGAGCTCGACCAGCACGCCGATGGCCGGCGGCAGGTCGGGGTCGGTGCGGTGCATGTACGCCGCGACGTACGCGCCACCGGTGAACTGGGCGAAGCGACGGAAGACGATCTTCTCGCCCAGGCCCGCGTTGGCCTCGTCCACGAACTCCTGGACGGTCTTGCCGGGCTGGATCTCGCTGGCCAGCGCGGCCTCGAGGTCGGCCGGGGAGGTGGCGGCGACGTGGGCGGCCAGCGCGTTGGCGACCTCCACGAAGCGGCCGCCCTTGGCGACGAAGTCGGTCTCGCAGTTGAGCTCGACCAGGACGCCGGAGTTGCCGCCCTCGAGCAGGGAGACGACGGCGCCGTTGGAGGCGTCACGGCCCTCGCGCTTGGCGACGCCCTTCTGGCCCTTGATGCGGAGCAGCTCGACGGCCTTGTCGACGTTGCCCTCGGCCTCGTCCAGCGCCTTCTTGCAGTCCATCATTCCGGCACCGGTGAGCTCACGGAGCTTCTTGACGTCCGCGGCGGTGGTGTTCGCCATTCTTCTTCAGTCCTTCTCGCGTGTGTCGGTCTGAGGTGGCCCGGTGTCCGGACCCCGGTCTGGGGCTCGGACACCGGACACGATGCGAGGGGTACGCCGGCGGGTGCCGCCGTACCCCTCGCCCTGAAGTCGTCAGGCCTGGTCGGCCTCGGCGGCGGGGGCCTCGGCGGCAGGCGCCTCGACCTCGGCCTCGGGGGCAGCGGCCTCGGCGGGAGCCTCGACGGCCTCCGCGGCGGGGGCCTCGACCTCGGCGACGGGCTCGGCCACGGGGGCGTCGGCGACGACGGCCTCAGCGGCAGCGTCGGCGGCGGGGGCCTCGTCGGCCTTCTTCTCGCCCTCGACGAGCAGCTCGCGCTCCCAGTCGGCGAGCGGCTGGTCGGCGGCCGAGTCGACCTTGGCGTCGCCCTTGGCGGCACCCGAGCGGGCCATCAGGCCCTCGGCCACGGCGTCGGCGATCACGCGGGTCAGCAGGGTGACCGAGCGGATGGCGTCGTCGTTGCCGGGGATCTTGTAGTCGACCTCGTCGGGGTCGCAGTTGGTGTCCAGGATCGCGACGACCGGGATCTTCAGCTTGCGAGCCTCGCCGACGGCGATGTGCTCCTTCTTGGTGTCGACGATCCACACGGCGGACGGCACGCGCTGCATGTCGCGGATACCGCCGAGGGTCTTCTCGAGCTTGGTGTGCTCGCGCTCGAGGACCAGGAGCTCCTTCTTGGTGAGACCGGAGGCCGGCACATCCGTGAAGTCGATCTCGCCGAGCTCCTTCATCCGCTGAAGGCGCTTGTAGACGGTCTGGAAGTTGGTGAGCATGCCACCGAGCCAGCGCTGGTTGACGTAGGGCATGCCCACGCGGGTGGCCTGCTCGGCGATGGCTTCCTGCGCCTGCTTCTTGGTGCCGACGAAGAGGACGCTGCCGCCGTGGGCGACCGTCTCCTTGACGAACTCGAAGGCGCGGTCGATGTAGTTCAGCGACTGCAGCAGGTCGATGATGTAGATGCCGTTGCGCTCCGTGAAGATGAAGCGCTTCATCTTCGGGTTCCAACGACGGGTCTGGTGACCGAAGTGGACGCCGCTCTCAAGCAGCTCCCGCATCGTGACGACGGCCATGGCCGTGCTCCTAGGTTTCTCGGTTGTCCGTGGCGGCCGGTGGGCCGCCACGCCTGACGCTCTGACCGTGCCGGGCCTTGACGGACCGAGTGGCACTTCACCGGGGTGGGAACAAGCCGAAACACCGGTGGCAGGGCGTGCGAAGTCGACCCAGCACGCCGGGTCGCCACTGAAGTGTACGGGAATCGCCGGACGGCGGACGACCAGCGTTCGGGGCAGTTCCCCCTGCCCGTGCTCACCCCTGCGGGTGAGGAAGTTATGCACAGCCCCCGGGTTGTCCACAGGCCGTGCGGGAGAGGGCGGGTGGGGCTGCCGGGGCGAGGAGAGTCGCCCCATGAACACACTCGATTCGCTGGACCCGCACTCGCTCGGCCCGCCGTCCCGACCGCCGATGCCCGACGGGCGGCGGATCCTGCTGCTGGTCCTGGGCCTGCTGCTCGGGGTCGCCATGACCGCCCTCGGCCCGCCGGGGCAGCGCGCCCACGCCTCCGGGCACGGGTCGCTTCCGCCCTCGCCGGGGCCGGCCTCGCTGCTGCCGCTGCCCGCGCTGGTGCTGCCGCTGCCGACCGGTGGGTCCATGGCGGACGTACTGAGGCGGTTCGACCCGCCGCCGCAGCCCTGGGTCGCCGGGCACCGCGGGGTGGATCTGGCCGCCCCGGCCGGCACCCCGGTCCGGGCGGTGCGGGGCGGGACGGTGACCTTCGCCGGGGTGATCGCGGGGGTGGGGGTGGTCGCGGTCACCCATCCCGGCACCGGGGAGCCGCCGTTGCGGACCACCTACCAACCGGTGCGGGCGCTGCTGAAGCAGGGGGCGGCGGCGGCCCCCGGACAGGTGATCGGCACGGTCGCGGAGGTCGGCACGGGCGGGGCCGGAGCGGGTGGGGCCGGAGCGGGGCACTGTCCGGCGAGCTGTCTGCACTGGGGGCTGCTGCGGGCGCACCGCTATCTGGATCCGCTGGCCCTGCTGGGGCCGGGACGGGCCCGGCTGCTTCCGCTGCGAGGGCAGTCGCAGGGCCGGCTGAGGAGTCAGCCGCGGAGTCAGAGCGCGGGCGGGTCCACCACACCGCGGAGGACCAGGGCGACGGTGGCCTCGGTGATGACCGCGGGGTCCTCGGCCGCGCCCAGTTCCAGCCGCTTGACCGCGGCCTGGACGATGCCCTGCACCAGCACCGCGGTCAGTCCCGGCTGCTGGTGGCCCAGTTCGGCCAGGGCGCTGACCACCAGGCCGACGAACCGGCCGTGCGAGGCGCGGATCCGCTCGCGGGCAGCATCGTCCAGCTCACCTGCGGAGATGGCGGCCAGAGCGCGGTGGCGGGGGTCTCCGGCCAAGGTCAACTGGGTCCGTACGTACGCCTCCACCCGCTGCTGCGGGGTCTCGGCGACGGCGACGGCCTCCACGATCTCGGCGGCCCAGGCCGGGAAGTCCACCGCGCACAGTTCCTCGACCACGGCGGCACGGGAGCGGAAGTACTCATAGACGGAGGAGCGGGCCAGACCGGTCCGGGCGGCCAGCGCGGGGAAGGTCAGCGCCTCCATCCCGTCCTCGGCGAGCAGCCCACGGGCCGCCTCCAGCAGGGCGTCGCGCTGGAGCCGGCGATGCTCGGCCAGGGTGGCGGCTCGGATCTTCGGCACGGCACCAGCATAGACACAGGGCGGTGGACGGACCCGGCGCGGTGGACGGGACCTCGGCGGGAGGGACCTCGGCGGGACGGACCGGGCGCGGTCAGCGGGCGTCGGAGAGCTTGGCGCGGAGCTGGAGCACGGCCTTGGTGTGGATCTGGCTGACCCGGCTCTCGGTGACGCCCAGCACCTGCCCGATCTCGGCCAGGGTCAGGCCCTCGTAGTAGTAGAGGCTGACCACGGTCTTCTCCCGGTCCGGGAGGGTGTTGATGGCCCGGGCCAGCAGTCGGCGCAGCTCACGGCCCTCGGCCACCTCCACCGGGTTGTCCGCGGCGTTGTCCACCAGGGTGTCCACCAGGCTGACCCGGTCGCCGCTCTCCCCTCCGGGGTGCAGCAGTTCGTCCAGGGCGACGACATTGGCGAGGGAGAGCTGACTGAAGATGGTGTGCAGATCGTCGAGGGCGATCCCCATCTCGGCGGCGACCTCGGGGTCGTTGGGGGTCCGCTTGAGAGTGACCTCAAGGGTGGCGTAGGCGCGTTCGACGGCGCGGGCCTTCTGCCGGACCGAGCGCGGGATCCAGTCGAGCGCCCGCAGTTCGTCGATGATCGCGCCGCGGATGCGGCTGATGGCATAGGTCTCGAACTTGATCGCGCGCTCCGGATCGAACTTCTCGATCGCGTCGATCAGTCCGAACACCCCGGAGGAGACGAAGTCCGCCTGCTCGACGTTGGCGGGCAGGCCCACCCCGACCCGGCCCGCGACGTACTTGACCAGCGGCGAGTAGTGGAGGATCAGCTGCTCCCGCAGCCGCGGGTCGCCGTGGGCCTTGTAGGCGCGCCAGAGGTCGTCCAGAGCGCGCCGGGACGGCGGGGACACCTTCGCGACAGCGGCGGGCTCGGCCGCGCAGGGTCCGCCGGCGGGCTCGGGCACAACGGGCTCGGCCGCAATGGGCTCGGCGACAGCGGACTCGACCACAGCCGGTGCGGCGGCGACAGCGGGCGCGGTCGCCGGCGCGGTCTGGGGGGCCGGGTGCGGGACGGTCGTGGTGAGGGCGGGTTGGGTACGGGTGCGGGCGCCGGGGATGTACTGGGCTTCGCCCTGGGTTGCCACCCGCCGGGCGCGCGCCGGTCGGGGGCGCTCGCCGGCGGCGCGGGGCTCTTCCCCGGGGAAGCTGGAGTACATGGGCATTCGTCGTCTAGTGCCGTTCTGCTGATCCACCGGCCGCGTTCGGCCGAGCGGTTGTGAGCGTAGCGTGACCGAGTGCTCTCCGAGAGCTATGCACAACGGGCGCTCGCTCGATCAGGTGGGTCGCGGTTGGGTCGCGGTGACGGCGTGGGAACGTTCAGACGAGCCTCCAGTGCGAGCCGCAGCGTTCCACCAGGCCCAGCGAGCCGAGCTCGTAGAGGCGTTGCAGCACAGCGTCCGGCGGCAGACCGGACTCCCGGACCAGGCCGGTCAGCGGGGCGCCGAGCGGGCGTGCCGGCAGCGCCTCCAGCACCTGCAGCGCATCGCCGTGCAGGGCGTCGCGAGGAAGCATCGGCCCTCGGCGCGTCGGGGCCAGATCCGCGCCGATCCCGCCGACCAGCTCGATGATCTCGGCGGCATCGGTGACCAGAGCCGCTCCGGAGCGCAGCAACGCGTGGACCCCGGTCGAGAGTTCGCTGGTGACCGGCCCAGGCACCCCCATCACCAGCCGGTTCAGGTCCCTGGCCCGGCGCGCCGTGCTCAACGCGCCGCTGCGGCGGGCGGCTTCGACCACGACGGTGCCCCTGGTGAGCGCGGCGATGACCCGGTTGCGGAGCAGGAACCTGGGCCTGGTGGGGTGGGCGCCCAACGGGAGTTCGCTGATCAGCAGCCCCTGTTCGGCGATCCGTCCGAGCAGGGTGGTGTGGCCGCGCGGATAGACCTCGTCGACGCCGCAGGCGAGCACCCCCATGGTGACCCCGGTGGCGGAGAGCGCGCCGCGGTGCGCGGCGGCGTCGATGCCATAGGCCCCGCCGGACACCACCACCCAGGCGGCGTCGGCGAGTTCGGCGCTCAACTCGGCGGCGACACGGGCGCCGTAGGCAGTGCACGCCCTGGCCCCGACCATGGCGACGGATCGCAGCGCCAGCAGCCGCAGCGAGGCGTCGCCGCGGACCCAGAGGGCGGTCGGCCGGGTCGGGCCGAGGTCGTCCAGCTGGGTCGGCCAGTCCTGGTCGCCGGGGCAGACCAGCCGGGTGCCGAGCTGCCCGGCCCGCTCCAGGTCGGCCGCCGGGTCCGCCGCCGCGGCGCGGGCGCGGTAGCCCTCGGCCCTACGGTGCAGCTGCTCCGGGAGGTCGCGGCCGCGGGCCAGCCGCTCGGCGGTCTCCACCGCCCCGTGGCGCTGGAGCAGCACCCCGGCGCCCTCGTCGCCGGGCTCGACGATCCGGCAGAGCAGGGCTCTGGCGAGGCGCTCGGCGTCCGGAAGGGTTCGGGCCTCCGACAGGAGATGGGCCTCCGACAGCGGCTGGGTCGGGGGTTGGGTCAGCAAGGAAACCTGCCTCGGGACGGGGGGTGACGAGGGTTGACGTGGGTGACGCGGGTCGACCGGAGGTGACGCGGGTCGACCGGAGGTGCCGGGGGTCGACCAAGGCGACGAGGGTCGACCGGGGTGGCGCTCAGCGGCCCGGGGCCGGCACCCCGCGCTGGAAGCCGGTGCGGAGGGTGAGCGCGGTGCGGACCTCGTCGCGGCCGGGGCGGTCGATCCCGGCGAGGTCGGCGGTGGTCCAGGCGACGCGCAGCACCCGGTCCAGGCCCCGGGCGGTGAGGAACCCGCGCTCCATGTCCCGTTCGGCGTCCTGGAGCGCCCCTGGGGCGAGCCGCCACCTGGTCCGCAGCTCATGGCCGGGGACCTCGCCGTTGGTGCGCCAGGGCGTGTCCCTGAGCCGGGCCGCGGCCCGTTCCCTGGCGGCCAGGACCCGGGCGGCGACGACCGCGGTGCTCTCGGCGACGGCGTCCCGGTCCATGAGTTCCAGCCGGGTGACGGCGTCCACCTCGACCCGGAGGTCGACCCGGTCGAGCAGCGGCCCGGAGAGCCGGTTCTGGTAGCGGCTGACCGTGGCCGCCGAGCAGTCGCAGCCCTCGCCGCGCCGGGACCAGCGGCCGCAGGGGCAGGGGTTGGCCGCGAGCAGCAGCAGGAATCTGGCGGGCAGCCGCAGCGACCCCGCCGAGCGGGCCACCACCACCTCGCCCGACTCCAGCGGCTGCCGCAGCGCGTCCAGCACCCGGACCGGGAACTCCGGGGCCTCGTCCAGGAACAGCACGCCGCGGTGGGCCAGCGAGACCGCGCCGGGGCGCGGCAGGCCGCTGCCGCCGCCGACGATGGCCGGCATCGTGGTGGAGTGGTGCGGGGCGCAGTAGGGGGCCGCCCGGAGCAGCGGGCGCCCGGCCGGGAGCAGCCCGGCGATCGAGTGCACGGCGGTGACCTCCAGCGCCTCCTGCTCGGTGAGCGGCGGCAGGATGCCGGGGAAGCGTTCGGCCAGCATGGTTTTTCCTGCTCCTGGCGGCCCCTTGAGGAACAGGTGGTGCCCGCCGGCGGCGGCGATCTCCAGGGCGTGCCGGGCCTGGTCCTGCCCGGCGACGTCGGACAGGTCGCGAAGGTCGGCCTCGTCGGCGCGGCTGCGCACGCCCAGGCCGGGCAGTGAGAGCCCCGCCAGGGCGTTGTCGGGCAGGCCGCGGGTCTCGGGGCCCGGTTCGTCCTCGGGCAGCGGCTGACCGGTCAGCAGGGCGATCAGCTGACGGAGCGTCTGCACGCCGTGCACGGTGACGCCGGGCACCAGCGCCGCCTCGGCGGCGGTCTGCCGGGGGACGACGACCTGGTCGTATCCGGCGTCGGCGGCGGCCAGGACCGCGGGCAGCACCCCGCGCACCGGGCGGACCCGGCCGTCCAGACCCAGCTCGCCGATCAGCAGCAGTTTCGCGATGGCCGCCGGATCCAGCCGCTCGGCGGCGGCGAGCACCGCGCAGGCGATGGCGAGGTCGAACCCGCTGCCGCTCTTGGGCACCGAGGCGGGCGAGAGGCCCACCGTGAGCTTGCGCTGGGGCCACTTCTCGCCGGAGTTGACCACGGCCGCCCTGACCCGGTCCCTGGCCTCGCTGAGGGCCTTGTCGGGCAGACCGACGATGGTGAAGGCGGCGACGCCCGGCTCCAGGTCGGCCTGGACCTCGACCACCACGCCGTCGACCCCGAGCAGGGCCACCGAGCCGGTGTGGGCGAAGGCCACCTCAGCCCACCGCCCCGGGGAGGTGCTCGACCCGGGCCGCGCCGCGCGGCCGGTGCACCACGCTGACCAGGTCGATCCGGACCCCGCCGGGCGGTGGCGGGGCCTGCCAGCGCTCGCTGAGCCAGCGTTCGGCGAGCAGCGCCAGCCGAGCGGCCTTGACGCTGTCGACGGCCTCGGCCGGGCTCTGGAAGCCGTGCTCGGTGCGGGTCTTGACCTCGCAGACGGCGAGGGTGTCGCCGACTGGGGAAGAGGCAGTGTTCTGACCCTGCGCTATTCAGCGTCCTGGCAGGCAGCGAGGTAGTCAGCCCAGCTGTCGTTGGCGTACTGGGCCCAGGCGTGGGCGGTGCTGGGGTGGAGGCCAAAGAGGTCGCTGATCACGATGGGCGGAAGGTCGGTCGCTGCTTCGATCATGGCCGTGTTGCGGGCGGCGATGACCGGCAGCCCATGCTGCCTCATCTGCTTTTGGAGGCCTGCCGCGTTTCGGGGGCGACTGGGAGGCTTTCCTGGTAGCAGGAAACCGCTTCTGGCCGAGGGCGTCTGCAGGGTCGATGTGCGACTTGGCCGGGCGATCTGCTGTTCGACGAGACGGGCCAGCTTGGGCGGCAACAGGACGGGGTGACGGTCGAAGGTGAGGTAGGCACCGGTGTCGTCGCGGTGGAACTTGTCAGTGGTGAGTTCGACGATCCGGGTGACGGGGAGTGCGTAGAGGCGAACGAGGGCGCCCGAGACGCGCAGTTCAAGCGGGATGGCGTCGTCGTTGAGGCAGCGGCGGAGCTGTTCGTGGTGCTCGTCGCTGCTGTGGAACTGCGCGGCGAGGGTGTGCTTCCGTGTCGGAATATTGATCTTGCTGGTCAGTCGGCGGCGGGAGGTCCAACGGATGAACGAGCCGAATCCACGAAACCGGGTGGGATGCTCGACGATCCACAGGTCCACGTGGGATTGGGTGAGTGTGCCCAGGTTGAGGTCCTGTGTATCGAGCCAGTTCAGGAACTCGATAGCGACTCGGATGTCGACGCGGTCGGCAGTGGCGGCTCCGGCTGTGTAGCGGCCGCGAGCCGCTCGCCGGCGTGCGTCGCGGACCACGCTCCATTCGGCGAAGGGGCGGATGATGACGAGCTGGTGCCGTGGGAGTGCAGCGAGCACGCTGTCGAGCCACAGTTCCAGGCGAGCAAGGTTCTCCTGACGGGTTGGAAGGATCTTTGCGGCCACCAGGACTTCACGGATGTAGCGCGTGCTGGGGTCCTGGGGCAGTCCGTCCAGTAGCTCGTGGGTGATTTCGGCCCGCTGGGCCGCCAGGTCGATCAGCAACCTGGCGGAGGGGCTCCGGCGGAGCCAACCCAGCACCGATTTCGGCTTCACGGCCGCGATGAGCCTCTCTGCCAGTGGGCTGAGCTGGTGCGGGATCGCCCCGTCCTCGTGGCCGAGGAGGTCATGGACACGGTCGCTGAGGACGCATCGCGCGCAGTTGCCGTCCTTGTAGATGTCCCCGGGGAAAGCACAGCGGCGGCAGGCGAAGTCGAGGGTGTCCTCGCCGGAGCACGGCCCGCAGAGGTCTCCGCCCGCCGGCGCGCGGCCGACCAGGACGCGGGTGGTGCCGCAGGCTGAGCACGGCATCGGATTGCTCCTGCGGCGCTCGTAGCAGGAATTGCAGACGGTGCCGATCGGCCATACGACCTGCACTTGCCGGGATTTCCCGCAGTCGTCGCATCGCCTGACGGATTTGGGCTGGCAGGAGTTGCAGTGGAAGGCTTTTCCACCCACGCGGTGCCCGTGTCGAAGGCGACCGCAGACGCTGCATTCGCCGAGCCGGCCGCGATAGCAGCCGACGCAGGTGTCCGGACGGCTGTCGTCCGCACGGGCCCAGATCTGGCGGACCTCCCCGCAGATGCCGCAGAGCCGCGGCGGCGACTGGTAGCACGATGCGCACAGAGGGCCATCCTCGCTGTGCTGGTGTGCCTTTCCGTGGTTTCCGCAGCGGACGCACTGGTACTGGGGCCCGGGAGCGCAGGGACCACACAGGAAGCTGCCGTCCTCGCGCCGGTTGGCGGGAGCGCGCTGCCGCCCGCAGCTGGCGCATTCCTTCAGGAAGAGGGCGTCTTTGCGGTAGCAGCGGCGGCAGATCGGGCCCTCATCTCGGTGGGTGACTATGTGGCCGTCCTGTTGACAGCGCGCGCATCGGCGAAGTTCGGTGCGCTGGACGCACCAGTCGCAGCACCGGCCCTGTGCACTGATGCGGCCGAGAGGCCGGCCGGTGCTGCCGCAGCTCGCGCACCCGAGCTGGGTGACCGCCTCCCCGTGGCCGGCCGCGTCGAGTTGCTGCAGCAGGCGGACCAGGGAGGCCGGGCAGTGCGGGGACGGGACGGTCAGGGCGTCGGGGTGCTGAGCGATGTGCTCGTCGAGCTCGCATGCCCTGGCCGGGGCCCAGGCCTTGGCCAGTTGAAGGATGGACTCAGCGCGTTCCGGAGTCATCGCCGGGCCTATCGCCGACTGGAGATGCGCTGCCAGGCGGCGTCTGGTCTCGGCGACCTCACGGCGGCGGGCTTCCCGGCGATGGTCCTCAGCTCTCACGGCTGCCCGGGGCGCCGGACGACGGTGCGCCGGGGAGTGATCGTTGTGGGGCCCGTCTCACCGCCTGCGGTCTTGCGGAGTTGGGCGTTGACGACCTCGGGTTTGATCAGGTCGTTCGGAGTGCAGCCCAGGATGTCGCACAGGGCAACGAGGGTGTCCATGCTCATCCGCTGCGGAGGCTGGGTGACGAGCCGGTAGACCTGCTCTCGCGACAGGACTACGCCGCGTTCGGCGAGCAGTGGCACCAGATCCGAGGTCTGGAACATCTGGTGCTCGGCCATGAGCTGCCGGAGCTGCCACTGGTAGCCCATTTTCTTGATCATGCCGTCTCGTCCCAGTCCTCGCCCAGCCGGTTCCTCATGGAAGCTTCCAACAGAGTGTTGCGGTACTCGTTCGAGACCCCCATATAAACGGCGGTAGTGGCCGCATGGGAATGTCCTACTTGCTCCTGGACAAACCGGGCAGGATATCCAAATTCGGTCAAATGTGTTATATAACTGTGCCGGAGGCAGTGCAGGTCCAGGTCCTCGTCGAGGCCGGCATCTTCACGTGCGGCGACGAACGCCTCGTTGATCGACCTCGGGGACAGTCGCCCGCCCCGCTCGGTCACCCAGAGCGCCGGATGCCGCCCAGGGGAGAAGTGCGGGCGTATCTCGGTCTGCCACTCCACGAGAACGTCGACAACCCAGTCCATCTCCGGGACTGTCAGCACCGTGCGGCGCTTGGGCGGAGAACCCTTGGACGCCTTGCCGTAGCGCACCATGAGGCTGCCGCAGTTGCCGAATTGCGGCGCCTTGCGGCTCCGCCGAAGATCTACAAGGTCCAGGCGGGACGACTCGGTGCGGCGCGTCCCGTATGCGTAGACGCTCTTGAGCACCGCGGCATCCCGCAGGGCGCACAGGGCGCCCTTGCGTCCCTGCTCGCGGATCTTGCCGACGCGGGCGTCGGCGGCGTCGAACAGCGCCTGGATCTCGTCGTAGGTCAACGGTCGACGCCGCGGGTCGCCCTCGTACTCCACCGTATGCAGAACCGAGTTGCCCTCATGGAAGACCTCTTGGGGCACCTCGCCGAAGCGCTCCTCGCACGTCCCCAGCCAGCTGTAGCGGCCGTCCAAGAGATACTCCAGGAACAGGCCGATCGTTACCTCGTAGGTCCGCGCGGTCGACATCTGGATCGGCTTGGTGCCGCTTCGCAGATGGGCGATGAACGCCTCGCCCTCAGCTGGCGTCCACTGCCAGGGGTACTGGCCGGTGAACTCCATGAAGCGCTCGATCACACGCACTCTCGGGGCGATGGTCGTCGCTCTCAAGAACCGTGCCGACTGCTGCCTCGCCCAGCCCTCCTTCATCGCCTCGAAGACCGCTGGCGCGGGGTCGAGATGGACGACGTTACGGGCGAGGACGAGATGCGCCGAACCAGGTGCTTGAGTGCTCACAGCCCTGTTGTATCAGATGCATCAATGTTGAATTAACATGCTAAGGTGCTGGTCACAGGGAAGATCCATCTATCGCCGACAGCGCTGGACGCCCCCTTCGACCAGGAAGAACAGCACCTTCGTCACCGTGCGCAATGTTGCATTAGATGCAATTCATCCTGTCTGTCCATGGCGACGATGTCGAGCTCGCCCTCGCGGCAGCGCCAGTTGCGGTCCAGGACGGTGAGTCCGGCTGCGCTGAGATGGCGGGCTGCGGCGTTCTCGCCGTAGCGGCCGAGGGCCTGTGTGCGTGCGGTCATCGCGATCACCTCCGCCCGGCAATCTGCCGGGTTCGGGGGCGTCGGGCCAGCGGCTCGGTGCACGCTGTGGACAGCTCGGGGGGTGTGCAAAACTCCGCCGCCCGGAGGAGTGATCCGGGCGGCGGAGTGTTGACGGGCTTCCCGTCGGACTTCCCGTAGGGCTTCCAGCCGGACGAGCGGCCGACCCCCGATCAGGGACCGAAGCCGACCTCGTCGGCGGGGAGTTCCAGGTCGCTCTTGGCAAGCTCCTCCACATTGACGTCCTTGAAGGTCAGCACCCTGACCTTGCGGACGAAGCGAGCCGGTCGGTACATGTCCCAGACCCAGGCGTCAGCCATGGACACCTCAAAGAACACCTCGCCCTGGACCGAGTGCACCTGCAGCTCATAGTCATTGGTGAGGTAGAAGCGGCGCTCGGTCTCGATCACGAACTTGAACAGCCCGACGACGTCGCGGTACTCCCGGTAGAGCTTGAGCTCCATCTCGGTCTCGTACTTTTCGAGGTCCTCGGCACTCATCCCCACGTTCCCCTCAGCTGTGCGTACGTTCGTCCATTGTGGACCACTGGGTGGGGCTCGGAAGCCGTACCGGAGGGTCCGGCGCTCCCCCGTCGAGCAGGGCGGCCAGCAGCGACCCCAGGCCCTCCGGGTAGACGGTCTCTGCGGTGGCGGCCAGCTGCGCCGGCGACCACCACCGCAGCTCGTCCACGGTGCGCAGTTCCAGCTCAGTCTGGCCGGACGGGTCGAGCTCGGTGGTCCGGGTCCTGGCCAGGTAGTACCACTCGTCCTGGTCGAAGTCCCGGCCGTCGAAGCTGAAGGCGCTGGAGCGGCGGGCCACCAGCGGACCCAGCTCGACGTCCCTGATCCCGGTCTCCTCGGCGACCTCGCGCAGGGCGGCCTCGACCAGTTCCTCGCCCGGTTCCACTCCCCCGCCGGGGGTGAACCACCAGTCGCGTCCGGGCACCAGCGGGTCGAATCCGTGCAGCAGCAGGATCCGATCGGCCGGGTCCAGCAGCAGGACCCGTGCGGCCCTGCGGCGCGGCACCGTCATCCGCACTCCCTCACAGTCAGGACCTGCGGCGTTTCCGCATCCATCCCCCGACCGTACCCGCCGCCGCGGTCAGCAACACCAGGGCCGCGCCAGCGATGATCGCGTAGGTCAGGGCGGCCAGCGGGCCGTGGGCGGTGGCGCGGGGGCCGGGGAGCGCGTCGAAGGCGCTGGTGCGGTCGATGGTTCCGGCGTCGCCGAGCGGCCAGGCCTTGCCCTCGACCCTGGCGATGACCCCGGAGACCGGGATCGTCCCGTCGAAGGAGTCCAGGTGCACCCGGGAGTCGAGCGAGACGTCGCGGTTGTCGCCCATCAGGAACAGCCGGCCGGCCGGGACGGTGGAGCTGAAGCGGGTGGCGTCGCCGATGGTCGGGCCGGTGCCGCCGATCGTCAGGCCGGTGGCGGAGGACGCCGAGCCGGCCGACGCCGGGGCGGTGCCGGCCGGCTCCAGGTAGGGCTCGGTGACCGGAGTGCCGTCGACCGTGGTCCTGCCCTTGCTGTCGCAGCAGGCGACGGTGTCACCGGCGACCCCGATCACCCGCTTGACCTCGGCCGAGGTGCCCCAGACCGGGTCCTTGAAGATGATGACGTCGCCGCGTCCGACCTGGGTGCCCTTGACCGGGTGCGCCAGCAGCACGTCCCCGGGCTGCACGGTCGGCACCATCGAGTCGGTCGGCACCGTGTACGGCCGGTACTGGAACGCCAGCAGGACGAACCCGCCGATCAGCCCGATCAGCCCGATCGTGATGCCCGCTCCCTGCAGGATCCCGCCCAGCCGCAGTCGCCGTACCGACATGTCGCCTCTTCCCGTCGGTCTTGCTCGGACGTTGAACCTGGGCAGACCGAAGGCCGCAGGACGTCCCAGCAGATTACTGGTCGGTACTGCGGCCTTCGCAAGGGCCTGCGGGTCAAGATTCCGGCTCAGGACTCGGTCGGCTCAGGACTCCGCTCGGCTCAGGACTCCGCTCGGGAGTCGCGGCGCAGCCGGCGCAGCCGCCCCCTGCGGTAGAGCCAGGTCAGCGGGACGGCGCCGATCAGCCCGGCCACCCCGGGCTCATTGACCAGGGCAGCGGCGATCGGGCCGCCGGCCTGGGTGGTGATGCCCGGCTGGGTGAAGGTGTCCGGGATCGGCAGGGTGGACGCGTGCGAGAACGGCCAGGCCACCACGATCGCCCGACCGATCACGTCGCTGTCGGGCACCGAGCCGCCACCGGGCTCGTCCATGTGGTAGCGGGAGTCCAGCGAGTCGTTGCGGTGGTCGCCCATCACCCAGATCGAGTTGGCGGGGACCTTGAAGGGGCCGAAGGGCTTGTCGCCGCAGGGCGTCGCACCGGGGTAGATGTACGGCTCGGTCAGCGCCTTGCCGTTGACGTAGACCGGTCCGGTGCCGTTGCAGCTGACGGTGTCTCCGCCGACCGCGATGACCCGCTTGATCAGGTCCTTCTCATTGGCGGACGGCATCAGGCCGATCCAGCTGAGCACGTCCTGCAGGCCCCGGATCACCGAGTTGCTGCTGGGCGCCGCACTGGGCTCGTCCGACAGCCAGTTGCCGGGGTCGTGGAAGACGACGACCTGGCCGCGCGAGGGCTTGTCGCCGAAGTGCGGGGTGAGCTTGTCCACCAGCACCCGGTCGCCGATCTGCAGGGTGTTCTCCATCGATCCGGACGGGATCGAGAAGGCCTGCACCAGGAAGGTCTTGATCAGCAGGGCCAGGACCAGCGCGACCACGATCAGGATCGGCAGCTCCTTCCAGAAGGAGCGCGGCTTCTTCTGCTTTCCCGCCTTCAGCGGGCCGGCTCCGCCGGGGGGCTCCTGGTCCAGCAGATCGTCCACGTCGTCCCCGTGGGGGTCCGCCGCCGATCGTGCGTTCCGGTCACTGCCTGCGTCTCCGCGCCCGGTGTCGTCCACGGACTCCACGGTACGGTCCGCCGAGTCCTCGGGCTCACCGACACCCGAGTTGGGCCCGATCACCAGATCCCCCACTTCGTCTCCCTCTGTCGCCATGCGGACGGTTCACGTCCGCTCAGATCTTCGCGTGCGCCGACGTCCCAGAAGGCGGGACACAGTCGCAGCCAAACCCATAACGAGCGGAAGTTCCCCTGGAAGCGGTCCCAGGGCTGCTGCGGACGATACTTGACGAAGACTTTGACCTGACGGCGGGGCGGCACCGGTCCCGGCCGCGGCGGCCGGGGTGGACTGCGACGGCAGGGTGCTCCAGTGCGACACCGGCCAGATGACCGCCACCGCCCGGCCGACCACGTCCTTCTCCGGGACGAACCCGCCGGTCGCGTCGCCCATGTGGTAGCGCGAGTCGGCCGAGACGTCGCGGTGGTCGCCCATCACCCAGAGCTTCCCCGGCGGCACGGTGACGTTGAAGGGGATCCGGGACGGCGGATTGCCCGCGAAGACGTACGGCTCGTCCAGGGGCTTGCCGTTGAGCAGCAGCCGTCCCTTGCTGTCGCAGCAGGCGACGGTGTCGCCGGGCACCCCGATCACCCGCTTGATCAGGTCCCGGTCCGAGGGCAGCAGGCCGACGAAGGTGAAGGCGCTCTTGATCGCTCCGAGCACCGGGCCGCTGGTCGGCACCGGATCGCCCTTGAGCCAGTCGTCGGGGTCGTTGAAGACCACCACGTCCCCGCGCTGCGGCTTGGAGCCGAACCAGGGCGAGAGCTTGTTCACCACCACTCGGTCGCCGATCGCGATGGTGGTCTGCATCGAGCCCGAGGGGATGGAGAACACCTGGACCAGGAAGGTCTGCAGCATCAGCGTGATCGCCAGGGCGACCACGATGATCAGTGGTATCTCGCGCAGCGGCGAGCGCTTGCGGCGGCGGTCCGCGCGCTTGGCGGCACGGCGGCGGTCCGCGCGACCGCGGTCGGACCGGCCGCCGCCCTCGGCGCTGTCGGTGCCGGCGGCGGTCTCGGGGGCGGCGTGCCTGGGCTTACCCCTGCTGCCCACGGCCGGCGCCCTTCCGCAGCTCCGACGCCAGCAGCGCGAACGCCTGCGGGCGGTCCAACGAGCGCCAGTGACCGAGCGGGTAGACCACCCAGTCGACCCGCCCGGTCACTTTGTCGACCGGGACGAAGCCGCCACCGGGGTCGCCCAGGTGGTCGCGGGAGTCACGGGAGTCGGAGCGGTGGTCGCCCAGGACGAACAGGCGGCCTGCCGGGACCTTGATCGAGAAGGGCACGGTCGAGGGGGCGTCACCGGGATACAGATACCCGCTCTCGTCCAGCGGCACACCGTCGACGCTCAACCGCCCCTGGGGGTCGCAGCAGACCACGGTGTCCCCGCCGACGCCGATCACCCGCTTCACGAAGTCGTTCCCCGAGCCGTCCCGTTGGCCGGTCCCGCCCTGCTCCGTCCCGCTCTGGTCGAGGAAGGAGCCCCGCCCGTCGAAGACCACCACATCACCGCGCTGCGGACCGCTGCCGAATCGATACGCCAGTTTGTCGACAACGACCCGGTCACCGATCCGCAGGGCGCCCTGCATGGATCCGCTCGGGATGCCGAAGGGCTGGGCCACAAAGGCGTTCACCAGGACCAGCACCAGCACGCACACCCCGCCCAGCACGACGGTGTCACGCACCAGTCGGGGGACAGCAGAGGACCGCGGCTCCGCCTCCCGACCGTCAGGGTCGGTGGCGGAGTCGCGGTCCTCGGGCGCCTGCTGTGTATCCATCGCCGCAGCAGCTTAAGTCACCGCTGCGGGAATGGGGTCAGCGGTCGCGCTTCTCCTTGATCTTGGCGGCCTTGCCGCGCAGCTCACGGAGGTAGTACAGCTTGGCGCGACGGACGGCGCCGCGGGTGACGACCTCGATCTTCTCGACGATCGGGGTGTGCACCGGGAAGGTGCGCTCCACGCCGACGTTGAAGCTGACCTTGCGGACCGTGAAGGTCTCGCGCAGGCCGTCGCCCTGGCGACGGATGACGACGCCCTTGAACTGCTGGACACGGGAGCGGTTGCCCTCGATGACGCGGACGTGCACGTTGACGGTGTCACCGGCGCGGAACGCGGGGATGTCGGAACGCAGCGAAGCCGCGTCGACGGCACTGAGCAGGTTGCTCATGATTGTCTCCATCGCAGGCGCCACGGGCCACCCACGGAATGTTGTCTGAAAGGGGTGCGCTGTGTGCCGCTCGGTTGGCGATGTCTCCCCCGTGGCAGGGGCACCGGGCCCACCCGCCCCACCGCGAGGTGGAAAGGGGGCCGAGGACAGGCAGCAAGTAGCTATTCTTCCACATCAACCGCTGCGGACCGAAATCGTCCGTCGGCCTCGTCCCAGGAGAGGCCCAACTCCCCCAGCGCGCGCAGGTCGTGCTTGTCCATCGCGCCCCGCTCCCAGCGCTCCACCAGGTCCGGACGCATGGCGAGGGTACGGGCGAAGGCCTGCTCGCGGCGCCAGCGGGCGATCTTCCCGTGGTTGCCGCTGAGCAGGACCTCGGGCACGGTACGGCCGCGCCACTCGGCCGGCTTGGTGTAGACCGGGCCCTCCAGCAGGTCGGTCATCCGGCCCGGCGCGAAGGAGTCGTCCTGGTGCGACTCGGCGTTGCCGAGCACCCCCGGCAGCAGCCGGGCCACCGCCTCCACGATCACCAGCACCGCGACCTCGCCGCCGGCCAGCACGTAGTCGCCGATGGAGACCTCGACCACCGGCATCCGCTCGGCCGCGGCCTCGATCACCCGCCGGTCGATGCCCTCGTAGCGGGCCGGGGCGAAGGCCAGCCAGGGGCGTCCGGCCAACTCCTGGGCCAGCTCCTGGGTGAACGGGCGGCCGCTGGGGGTGGGCACCACCAGCGTCGGCACCGCGCCGTCCGCCGGACCCGCGGAGTCGACCACGCCGTCCAGGGCGGCGGCCCAGGGCTCGGGCTTCATCACCATGCCGGGGCCGCCCCCGTACGGGGAGTCGTCCACGGTGCGGTGCACATCGCTGGTGTGCTCGCGCAGTCCGTGCAGCCGGACGTCCAGCTGGCCCCTGGCGCGGGCCTTGCCGACCAGGGAGACGTTCAGCGGCTCCAGGTACTCGGGGAAGATCGTGACGACGTCGATGCGCACGGCGGGCGCCCCTACGCGGACGCGTCGTCGTCGGCGGCGCTGTCGTCAGCGACAGCACTGTCGTCAGCGGCGGCGCTGTCGTCGGCCGAGGCCACGATCGCCGCGGCGGGGTCCAGCAGACCCGGCGGCGGGGTGAGCACCGCGCGCCGCTGCTTGAGGTCGACCTCGGGGACGATCTCGGTGACGAAGGGCACCAGCACCTCGGAGCCGTCCGGGCGGGTGACCGTCAGCAGGTCCTGCGCCGGGAGGTGGGCGATCGAGGTCAGTTCGCCGACCTCGGTGCCGTCGGCGAGGACCACGGCCAGGCCGAGCAGCTGGTGGTCGTAGTACTCCGCCGGGTCCTCGGGCGTCTGCTCCGGGTCGACCTCGGCGATCAGCAGGGTGCCGCGCAGGCCCTCGGCGCGGGTGCGGTCGGCGACGCCCTTGAAGCTCAGCAGCAGCCGGCCGCTGTGCCAGCGCGCGTCGGCGACGGTCAGCTGCGGGCCGGCCGTGGCCGGGTCGGTGGTCAGCACGGCGCCGGGGGCGAGCCGGGTCTCCGGCTCGTCGGTGCGCACCTCCACCGTTACCTGGCCCCTGATGCCGTGGGCACGGCCGATCCTGGCCACGACGAGCTGCACGGTGATCGCTCTCCTAGGGAAGTCTGTGACGTACGAAGTTCGGGAAATCAGTTCGGAAAAGACTCGGGGCCGGTCCGGACACGAATGTCCCGACCGGCCCCGAGGTGGTGCCCAAGGCTCTGTACCTGTGGCTAGCGCACGCCGTCCACGTCGACCAGGTCGACCCGGACACTGCGCCCGCCGAGAGCGGTGACGACGGTGCGCAGAGCGCGCGCCGTACGACCGCCCCGGCCGATGACCTTGCCGAGGTCCTCGGGGTGCACACGCACCTCGAGGATGCGGCCCCGGCGCAGTTCTCGCGAACGCACCTGGACCTCGTCCGGATTCTCGACGATGCCCTTCACCAGGTGCTCGAGGGCTTCCTCGAGCATGATCAGGACTCGGTGGACGCGGCAGCGTCGGCCGCCGGAGCGGCTTCGGCCTCGTCCTTCTTGTCGGACTTCTTGGCCTTCGGGGTGATCGCGACACCGGTGGTGGAGTCCTCGAAGCCGGCGACGGCCTTCGCGAACAGGTGCGAGAAGTCCGTGACCTTGGGCTCGGCGACCTTGAGCGGCGCCGGGGCCGGCAGGCCCTTGAACTGCTGCCAGTCACCGGTGAGCTTGAGGATCGCGAGGACGGCCTCGGTCGGCTGGGCGCCGACACTCAGCCAGTACTGCGCGCGCTCGTTGTCGACCTTGATGATCGAGGGGTCGTAGGTCGGCTGGTAGATGCCGATCTCCTCGATCGCACGACCGTCACGCTTGGTGCGGGCGTCGGCGACGACGATGCGGTAGTGCGGGGCGCGAATCTTACCGAGACGCTTAAGCTTGATCTTGACTGCCACGGGAGTGGTTCTCCTGGATTTGACGTGGGTGAGCAGCCGCGCATTCCACGTGGGGTTGCGGCTGCAGGCTGCTCGACGGACACGTCAGCCGGAGGAGAGAGGGGTCCTGCTCGGCTGCCGAGTACTCAGCTGTCCATTGTGCCATAGGACGGCAGGGCGGATCACCGCCACTGCCTCCCCATAGCAGGTCCCCGCCTAGCTGCGGGGAGGGACCTCGGCGATACGGAAGGGCTGCCCGCAGTTGCCGCAGACGATGGCGGCCTGGGCCAGCACCGAGGGGACGACCCGGACGTTGCGGCCGCAGTCGCAGACGGCCTTGACCCGCACGCCTCCGCCGGAGGAGCCGTGCCTGGTGGCAGGACCCCGGAAGTTGTGCGCCCGGTCCTGGACCGGTCCGCTGGTGGCAGCTGTGTGCGCGCCGAGGGCGAGCTGCAGCCTGGTGATGGTGTCGGAGTAGCGCTCGCGGGTCTCCGTACGCATCGTGACCAGCGAGAAGCCGCTGCTCGGATGCGGATCGGCGGAGTGGTCCAGGCCGAGTTCGTCGGCGAGGGCCAGGAAGCGGCGATTGTGGTAGCGCCCTGCACGCGAGGTGTCACGGATGCCGCGTGCGGCGGCAAGCCCGTGGGCAGCCTCGTGCAGCAGGCGCTCAAAGCCCAGCTCGGTACCGCAGGCCGAAGAGGATTCGCCGATCAGCGATTCCGGGGCCGCGAGACTGGGCAGGTCGGAGTGGTGGCGCTGGATGTCGCCCCAGGCGAGGGCCAGCTCGGCCGCGAGGACCAGTGGTTGTTGTGTCGTGCTCACGCTACGCCAACGAGGGAGCGCTCCCGGTTGTTCCGGGATCCAGGGGTTGTCGTGGACGCGCATAGCGGGGGTCCGTACCCGCCGAATCGGCGACGATCCGGAGCGAGTCTCTGACGGGCAGTCATCTTGCTGGTCAGTAAAGGAGTTTGGCATAAAGGCCCGGGAGCGGGAAAACCGGTCCGCCAATTCTGTGAAGGAATGGTGAACCGGTTTTCCTACGCAACTTGTCTGCCTCCGGTCTCAGCCGGTGAGATGAGCGGGCTCAGTGGGCCCCGGCTCAGTAGGCCCGGGCGACGATGGCGACGTTGCCGGGCTGGTCGTCCGTCAGCGGGACCGAGCCGTCCTCGGCGACGATGCAGCGCACCGAGACGCCCTGCTCGGCGAGCTTGCGCTCGCCCTCCGGGCCGAGCTCGGCCCAGGAGATCCGGCCCCAGCCGGTCGCCGCGGCCTCGACGGCCTCGTTGAGGTCGGTGACCTCCACGGTCCGGGACTCCCGGCGCTCGCGGGACTGGCGCAGCAGCAGCGCCTGGTCCTCCTCCAGCAGGCCGGGGACGACCGCCGCCAGCGAGTCGACCGGGACCGGCTCCTTGCCGCCGGCGATGCGGCGGACCAGCATCGCGGTGCCGGCCTCCAGGTCGCGCGGGCCGACCTCGATCCGCAGCGGCACGCCCTTGAGCTCCCAGTCCACCGCGCGGCGGCCGAACGGGGTGTCGGTGCGGTCGTCCACGACCACCCGGACCCCGGCGGCCTCCAGCGCGGCGCCGATCTCGCGGACCTTGGCGATGACCGGGTCGTCGCCCTTGATCGCGAGCACCACGACCTGGGTGGCCGCGAGCCGCGGCGGCACCCGGAGGCCGTTGTCGTCGCCGTGCGACATGATCAGGCCGCCGACCATGCGGGTGGAGACGCCCCAGGAGGTCTGCCAGACGTACTCGCGCTCGCTGCCGTTGGACAGGTACTGGGTGTTGAAGGCCTTGGCGAAGTTCTGGCCCAGCTCATGGCTGGTGCCCATCTGCAGCGCCTTGCCGTCGCCCATCATCGCTTCGAGGGTGAGGGTGTTGATGGCGCCGGCGAACCGCTCCTTGGCGGTCTTCCGGCCCAGCACCACGTCGATGCCGAGGAAGTTGGTCATGAAGTCGCCGTAGACGGCGGTGTGGATGTTGGAGGCGTAGTCCCGGGCCTCCTCGTAGCTGGCGTGGGCGGTGTGCCCCTCCTGCCAGAGGAACTCGGTGGTGCGCAGGAAGATCCGCGGACGCAGCTCCCAGCGGACCACATTGGCCCACTGGTTGATCAGCAGGGGAAGGTCGCGGTGACTCTGCACCCACTTGGAGAAGTACTCGTTGATGATGGTCTCGGAGGTGGGGCGGACCACGATGGGCTCGTCCAGTTCCTTGCCGCCGCCGTGGGTGACCACCGCGAGCTCGGGCGCGAAGCCCTCGACGTGCTCGGCCTCGCGGGTCAGGTAGGACTGCGGGATGAACATCGGGAAGTAGGCGTTCTGCGCGCCTGCCTTCTTGATACGCGCGTCCATCTCCTGCTGCATCCGCTCCCACAGCGCGTAGCCGTACGGTCGGATGACCATGGTGCCGCGCACCGGACCGTTGTCGGCCAGTTCGGCCTTGCTGATCAGATCCTGGTACCAGCGCGGGAAATCGTCCGCCTGGGGGGTGAGAACGGGAGCTTTTGCCATGCGCCGATGGTACGGGGCGCACGGGTGCGAACCGTAATCAATACCTTCGGGCTCTGGACTCCGGGCCGTGGGCGGAGTTGGCTGGAGGCAGTCCGGGACGGAGCGCGATCGCTCCACCACCCGGCGTGACTCAGCGCGGGCGCCCTCACGTCCGCGGCGGGACCGGATCGAAGGAGCCCCGGGTGATGGCTTCCGCATCGATGGCGGACACTACGCTGAGTGTCACCATGGGCACGGACAGTGGTACGACAGAACGCAGGCGGGCGCGGCAAAGGGCCAGGGACTGGGCCGAGATCCAGGAACGGATGCTGGTCCCCCTCTACGAGGCGGTCTACGAACGGCTGGAGGTCGGGCCGGCGACCAGTGTGCTCGGCCTGGGCTGCCGTTCCGGGCTGGCGCTGTTACTCGCCGCGGGGCGCGGCGCGGAGGTGGTCGGCCTGGAGCCGGAGGCGGAGCTCCGCTCACTGGCGCAGGACCGCTCGCTGCGGGTGATGGGCGACGTCTACCGGGAGTTCTCCCCCGACTCCCACGATGGCGGATCCCAGCCGCATCCGGCGGCGCACTCGCTGGTGACCGCGTTCGAGCACCTCTCCTGCACCGCCGATCCGCAGGCCCTGGTCCGGGACGCGGCCCGGCTGACCGCGCCCGGAGGCCATGTCGCGCTGGCGACCTGGGGCCCGCCCGAGCGCTGCGAGAGCGCGGCGGTGCTCGGGGTCGCCCGCCGGCTCGCGGATCCGCTCAGGCGCGGCCCGTACGCGCCGTTCGCGCTGAGCGAGCCCGGCGCGGTGGAGCAGATGGTGGCCAGGGCCGGGCTGCGGCTCGGCGGCGGGGGCCGGGTGCTCTGCCCGTTCGCCTACCCCGACCTGGAGAGCGCGCTGCGCGGCCTGCTGTCGATGGGCGTCTTCGACGCGGCGGCGGACTACTCCGGGCAGCACCAGGTGGAGAAGGAGGTCACCGAGGCGCTGCACCCGTACCTCCGGGCGGACGGCTCGGTCCGGATGATCAATGTCTTCCGCTACACCCTCGCCGAGCGGCCCCTGCCGGTGAGCGGCCCCGGCTGGGGCGGTTAGAGGATCTTGGCGGCGCGGGGCATGCCTGCCGCACGGTAGGCGTGCTCCTCGTCGAGGGTCTCGTGCTCCATCAGCGCGTCGGCGAGGGCGTCCAGCTTGGGGCGGTACTCGGTGAGCTTCCGGCAGGCCTCCTCGTAGCACTCGGCGACGATGCGGCGGGCCTCGCCGTCGACGGCGTCCAGGGTGGCCGGGGCCGCGGAGAGGCCGTAGGCGCCCTGGGTGTCGTTGGGGATCGCGGTGAGGCGGCCGACCAGGCTGCTCATGCCCCAGCGTCCGGCCATGCCCCGGGCGATGTTGGTGACCTGCTCCAGATCGCTCTCGGCGCCGGTGGTGATCACCCCGTAGACCACCTGCTCGGCGGCCATCCCGCCGAGGGCGCCGATGATCCGGCCGCGCAGGTACTCCTCGGTGTAGGCGTAGCGGTCGGCGTCCGGGGTGGAGAGGGTGACCCCGAGGGCCCGGCCGCGCGGCACGATGGTGATCTTGCGGACCGGGTCGGCGCCGGGCTGGAGCATCCCCAGCAGGGCGTGTCCCGACTCGTGGTACGCGGTGCGGCGGCGCTCCTCCTCCGGCATCACCAGCGAGCGGACCGCGCCGAGCTGGACCTTCTCCAGAGCGCCGGAGAACTCGCGCGGGCCGACCGCGTTCAGCCCGTGCTTCACCGCGAGCAGGGCCGCCTCATTGGCGAGGTTGGCCAGTTCGGCGCCGGTCATGCCCGGAGTGGTCCTGGCGACCTGCTCCAGGTCGACGTCCTCGGCCAGCGGCACGTCGCGGGTGTGGATCCGCAGGATGGCCTCGCGGCCGGCCCGGTCCGGCGGGCTGACGGTGACCGTGCGGTCGAAGCGTCCGGGGCGGAGCAGCGCCTTGTCCAGCACCTCGGCCCGGTTGGTCGCGGCCAGCACGACCACGCCCTCGGAGCCGGAGAAGCCGTCCATCTCGGTGAGGATCTGATTGAGGGTCTGCTCGCGCTCGTCGTGGCCGCCCATGGCGTTGCCGCCGCGGGCCCGGCCGATGGTGTCGATCTCGTCGATGAAGATGATCGCGGGGGCGACCTTGCGGGCCTCCGCGAAGAGCTCGCGGACCCGGGAGGCGCCGACGCCGACGATCATCTCGATGAACTCGGAGGCGGAGGCCGAGAAGAAGGGCACCCCGGCCTCGCCGGCCACGGCCCGGGCGAGCAAGGTCTTGCCGGTCCCCGGAGGGCCCGCCAGCAGCACGCCCCTGGGCATCTTGGCGCCCATCTTCCGGTACTCCTCCGGGCGCTTCAGGAAGTCGACCACCTCGGTCAGCTCGGCCTTGACCTCGTCGATGCCGGCCACGTCGGCGAAGCTGGTGCGCCTGGTGCCCGGCGCGTCCAGGGCGACCGGCTTCGGCGGCCCCTTCTTGGCCAGGCCGCCCATGCCGCCGCCGCTCATCCTGCGGGCGATGACGATCCAGAGCAGCACAAGGAGCAGCATCGGCGCGAGCGAGATCAGCAGGTTGACCAGGAAGCTGCGCTCCTGGACCACCGGCTGGGCGTCCACGGTGACGCCCTTGTCGGTCAGCGTGGTCCAGAGCTTGTCGTCGGCGAAGACCGGCCGCTGGGTGCGGAACTCGGTGTACTTGCCCTTGCCGTCGTCCGGCTTGGGCTGGGCCTCCTTGAGCTTGCCCTGGATGCTGTCGCCCTTGGCGTAGATCTCGGAGACCTGACCGGCGTTCAGCTGCTTGCTGAACTCGGTGTAGGTGATGCTGGTGCTGCCGCCGCTGCCGAAGACATTGAGCAGGGTGTCGACCAGCAGGAACACCACCAGGGCGGTGAGCACCATCCTGATCCAGCCGCCGCGGGGGTTCCGCCGCGGCGGAGTGGGCGGCGGCGGGGGCGGGGTGCCCTCCGACCGCCACAGCTGGTCCGGGTTCTCGCGGGGCGGCACAGGAGTAGTCACCTTTGTGACAATACGGACATATGGATCATCAATCCACCGTGCGCGCCCGGCGGTAGGCCTTTAGAGGCCCGGCTCTACAGGCCCGGCCGTTCCTCTAGAGGCCCGGCCACTCCTCGGCGGTCAGGGCGAAGCGCTCATGGTCGCGCCAGGCGCCCTGGAGGAAGAGCATACGGGGGGTGTAGCCCTCGTGCCGGAAGCCGAGCCGCTTGGCCATCGCGATCGAGGGGTGGTTCTCCGGCTGGACGTTGATCTCCAGCCGGTGCAGCCCGAGGCCGCCGCCGCTCTCCACCCCGAAGCAGCGGTCCACCAGCAGCCGCATCCCCTCGGTCATCCGGCCGGTGCCGTTGTAGGGGAGGTAGGAGTTGTAGCCCAGGCTGCCGTTGCAGAAGCGGCCCTTGACGATGTTGGCCACATTGCAGCTGCCGACCAGGCCGCCGTCCTCGGTGTCGACGAAGAGATAGGTGCGCAGGGTCTCGCCCTGACGGCGCACCAGATCCACCAGGCCGTCCGGCTCCACCGGGTTCCAGCGGCCGACGTGCTCGGCGGAACGGCGGACGGCTGCCGCGTACAGGGTGGCGTCGGACAGTCTGGGGGCACGGATCTCCACTCGCATGCGCAACATCATCGCGCACGCGCCGGACGGCTCCTCAGAGGAGGTCCTTGAACTCCTTGGGGAGTTCGAAGTTCTCCGGGATCTTCGCGGCGCCGGGGCCGAACGGGTTGGAGTCCTGCGGGCCCTCGACCTTGCGCTCCAGCGCGGCCTTCTGGTCGGCGGCGCGCTTCAGCGGGTTGCCGGACTTCTGCTTGCCCTTGGCCTGCTTCTGCTGCTTGCCCTTGCGGGCACCGCCGCCGCCCATCCCGGGCATGCCCGGCATCCCCGGGATGCCGCGGCCGCCGGCCATCGCCGACATCATCTTGCGGGCCTCGAAGAAGCGCTCGACCAGGCTGCTGACCTCGGAGACGTGCACCCCCGAGCCCTTGGCGATGCGGGCCCGGCGCGAGCCGTTGATGATCTTCGGGTCCTCGCGCTCGGCCACGGTCATCGACTTGATGATCGCGCCGACCCGGGCCACGTCCTTGTCGTCGATGTTGGCGATCTGCTCGCGCATCTGCCCCATGCCGGGCATCATCCCGAGCAGCTTGGACAGCGAGCCCATCTTGGAGACCTGCTCCAGCTGGGACAGGAAGTCGCCGAGGCCGAACTCCTTGCCGCCCTTGCTGGCCAGCTTGGAGGCCATCTTGGCGGCCTCGTCCTGGGTGAAGGTCTTCTCGGCCGTCTCGATCAGGCTGAGGATGTCGCCCATGCCGAGGATGCGCGAGGCCATCCGGTCCGGGTGGAAGGCGTCGAAGTCGGTCAGCTTCTCGCCGTTGGAGGCGAACATGATCTGACGGCCGGTGAGGTGCGCCACCGAGAGGGCCGCGCCGCCTCGGGCGTCGCCGTCCAGCTTGGAGAGGACGACACCGGTGAAGTCGACGCCCTCGAGGAAGGCCTGCGCGGTGGTGACCGCGTCCTGGCCGATCATGGCGTCGACGACGAAGAGGACCTCGTCCGGGTTGACCGCGGCGCGGATGTCCGCGGCCTGCTGCATCAGCTCGGCGTCGATGCCGAGGCGTCCGGCGGTGTCGACGATGACGACGTCGTACTGCTTCTGCTTGGCGAACTCGATCGAGTCACGGGCGACCTTGACCGGGTCGCCGACGCCGTTGCCCGGCTCGGGGGCGAAGAACGCCACCCCGGCCCGCTCGGCGACGACGCCCAGCTGGGTGACCGCGTTGGGGCGCTGGAGGTCGCAGGCGACCAGCAGCGGGGTGTGCTTCTGCTCCTTGAGCCAGTGGCCCAGCTTTCCGGCCAGGGTGGTCTTGCCCGCGCCCTGGAGGCCGGCCAGCATGATCACGGTCGGGCCGGTCTTGGCGTAGCGCAGCCGTCGGGTCTCCCCGCCGAGGATGTTCACCAGCTCGTCGTTGACGATCTTGATGACCTGCTGGGCCGGGTTCAGCGCACCGGAGACCTCGGCGCCGAGCGCCCGCTCCTTGATCTTCGCGATGAACGCGCGCACGGCCGGCAGCGCGACATCCGCTTCCAGCAGGGCGATGCGGATCTCGCGGCAGGTGGCGTCGATGTCCGCCTCGGACAGGCGTCCCTTGCCACGGAGGTTCTTGAACGTCGCTGCGAGGCGGTCGGAAAGGGTATCGAACACGTCGGTCGCGGGTCCTCGTGGCTCGGGAACGGATGGGTCGTCGCCCCCCAGGGTATCCGCCCCCGCCCAGTGCGGTCTCCACCCGGTCGGACCGACTGCCGGACCGACTGCTGGACCGGCGCTCGCCGGGCCCCGCGCGCCTCCTGGATCGGTCGGCGGCGGCGTGGCTGCGGCGACCGCGGCACCAGTGTCAGCACGATGGGAGCCATGTCACTCGTCGCCGCACTGATCTACCGCCGCCGCCACCCGCTGCTGCGCCGCGCCGTCCAGGAAGCCCTCGCCCTCTACGGGGTGGAGGTGCCCGCCGCCGCCGAGATCGGCCCGGGGCTGCAGGTGTTCCACCGCGGCTTCGGCCTGGTGCTGCACCCCTGGACCACGCTCGGCGCGGACGTGGTCCTCTACAACGGGGTCAGCATCGGCCGCGCCGACCCCTGGGTGCCGCAGGAGCAGAGCCTGATGGAGCGGGTGGTGGTCGAGGACGGCGCGGTGCTGTGCACCGGCGCCAAGGTGGTCTGCAAGCAGGGCGTGCTGACCGTGGGACGGGGCACCGTGGTCGGCGCCAACGCCGTGCTCACCCGCTCCACCGGGCCCTACGAGATCTGGGCCGGGGCGCCGGCCCGCAAGGTCGGCGAGCGGACGCCCCCGGCCCCTCTGGGGATGCCTCAGGCCCCCGGCCCTCAGGCTCTGCTCGACGCTCAGGAGAGGGCGCGCTCGACGCTGCGGGCGACCTCGACCGCGTGGGACGGCGCCAGCGGCAGGTCGTCCGACCGGTGACGTAGAAGGCGTCGACCGCGTCGGCGCCCAGGGTGGAGATCCTGGCCGTGCGGACCCGGACGCCGGTGTCCTCCAGGGCCCGGCCGATCCGGTGCAGCAGACCGGGCGCGTCATGGGCGCGCACCTCCAGCACGGTCGCGCTGGCCGAACCGCCGGGGGCGACGGTGACCCGGGGCGGCGGGGCGGCGATGCCCCGGCGGCGCGGCGCGGCGGCGTCGCGCTCGGCGAGGCGGCGGGTGACGTCCATACCGCCGTCCAGCGCCCGGCGGATGTCGGCGCGGAGCCTGGCCGCCTCCGGGACCTCGCCGTACTCGGCGGCGACCTGCCAGGTCAGGGCCAGTACCGGCCCTGCTCCTATCGGGTCGAGCTCGCGGATCGCGGCCGATCTGACCGTCAGCCGGTGCAGCGCGAGCACCCCGGCGACGGTGGGCAGCACGCCCGGGCGGTCCGGCAGGGCCAGGGTGAGGGTGACCCCCATCGGCTCGGTGCCGAGATCCGCGGGATGCTCCGCCTCGGCATGGACCGAGAGCACCGGGCCGCTGGTCCTGGCCGCCTCCACGGCCAGCCGCTCCTCCTCCGCCGAGGGCTCGGGCGCGGCGGTGTCATGGGCCGCGTCCTCGCCGGCCAGGGCGGCGGCGGCGCGCTCGGCCAGGTCCGCGACCAGGGCGGCCCGCCAGCTGCTCCAGGCGGCCGGACCGGTGGCCAGCGCGTCGGCCTCGGTGAGGGCGTGCAGGAGTTCGAGCACACCGGTGCTGCCGACCACGGAGGTGATCGCGGCGACGGTGGCCGGGTCGTCCAGGTCGCGCCTGGTCGCCGTCTCCACCAGCAGCAGGTGGTGCCGCACCAGCAGCGCCAGGGTGTCCACGTCCGGCTTGGAGAAGCCGATCCTGACCGCGACGTCGCGGGTGATCACCTCGCCGGCCTCGGAGTGGTCCCCCGGCCAGCCCTTGCCGATGTCGTGCAGCAGCGCGGCGATCAGGAGCAGGTCGGGACGGGCCACCCGGCGGGTCATCGCGGCGGCCCGCACCGCCGTCTCGACCAGGTGCCGGTCCACCGTCCAGCGGTGCACCGCGTTGCGCTGCGGACGGCAGCGGACCCGGTCCCAGTCCGGCAGCATCCGGGCGATCAGGCCCTCGGCCTCCAGCGCCTCCCACACCGTGATCGCGCTCTCCCCGGCGCCGAGCAGGGTGATCAGCTGGTCCCTGGCCTCGTCCGGCCAGGGCACCGGCAGCGGCCGGGTCTCCGCGGCCAGCCGGCGTACGGTGGCCGGCGCCAGCGGCAGATCCGCCTGGGCGGCGGCCGCGGCCGCGCGCAGCGGCAGCACCGGGTCGGCGGCGGGACGGGCGGCGTGGGCCAGCACGGCCTCGCCGTCCTGCTCCACCACGCCCTCGGCCAGCGGGCTGCGTTCCACCCCGCCCTTGGCCGCGGTGTTGCGGGTGGCGGTGCTCGACCCGAAACCGAATCGGACGGTACGGCGCACCCGGCCGCCGCTGCGGGCCCGCAGCACCCGGTCCACCTCGCGCCAGGTGACGTCCGAGGCGTAGGCGATGGTGCGGGCCGCCTCGTACACCTGGCGCAGCAGGATGTCGGCGTCGAGCACGCCCAGCTCCAGCGCGACCTGGTCCTGCTCCTGCAGGCTGAGCCGGTCGGTGGCCCGCCCGGTGACCAGGTGCAGGGTGTCCCGGACGTCGCGCAGTTTGGCCGCGGCCTCGGCCAGGCCGGTGCGCGGGGCGTCGGCGATCCAGGAGGCGGCCACCGCGTCCAGCGCGGTGAGGTCGCGCAGCCCGCCCCTGGCCTCCTTGAGGTCGGGTTCCAGCAGGAAGCCCAGCTCGCCGTGGCGCTCGGCGCGCTCCCGGCACATCTCGTGCAGCTCGGGCAGGCGTTTGACGGCGTCGGAGCGCCAGTCGGCGAGGATCGCCGAGCGCAGCCCCGCGGTGAGGCCGGGATCGCCGGCGATGTGGCGGGCGTCCAGCAGGCCGAGCTGGACCTTGAGGTCCTCGGCGGCGACCTTGCGGGCGGTGGAGAGGTCGCGGACCGAGTGGTCCAGGGCGATGCCGTTGTCCCAGACCGGGTACCAGAGCTGCTCGGCCAGCGCGGGGACGGCGCGGCCCTTGCTGCCGCCGACGCTGCCGTCGTGCAGGAGGAGCAGGTCGAGGTCGCTGCGCGGGGAGAGCTCACCGCGGCCGTAGCCGCCGACCGCCACCAGGGCGACCCCGGTGAGCCCGTCCGCTGCGGTGGAGAAGAGGCCGGAGAGCCAGCGGTCGGTCAGCTCGGACAGGGCGGTACGGCGGGCCGCACCGACCCGGCCGTCCTCACGCAGCAGGTGCAGCCGCTGGGCGGCGTAGCCGCTCCCGCCTGGACTGCTACCCGTCGAGGCCGGGTCGGTGGACTCCTGGCCGGGCGATGCCTGCTGCCGATCCGTCAACGGTGCTCCCGATGAATGAAGAACGCCGGAAGGGGGAGTCGGGCTTCCGCCCGACTCCCCCGCCCCTTGCGAGATGCCATTGTTGCCTGTTGTCACAGGCCCGACCTGCTACAGAGCGTCGGGTCCGCGTTCGCCGGTGCGCACCCGGACGGTGGTCTCCACCGGGACGCTCCAGACCTTGCCGTCACCGATCTTGCCAGTACGGGCGGCCTTGACCAGGACATCGATCAGGCCTTCCGCGTCGTCGTCCTCGACCAGGATCTCAACCCGGACCTTCGGCACCAGGTCGACGGTGTACTCCGCGCCCCGGTAGACCTCGGTGTGCCCGCGCTGCCGACCGTAGCCGCTGGCCTCGGTGACCGTGAGTCCGTGGACTCCGAAGGCCTGCAGGGCCTCCTTCACGTCGTCCAGGCGGTGGGGCTTGATGACTGCGGTGATGAGCTTCATGCCTCGACCTTCGTTCCCGCGTCGGCCGCGTCGGCCTCCGCCTCATCCTGGGCCACCGCACCTGACGGCACCAGAGCCTTCGACAGGGCGGCGCCCACCGCGCTGAAGTCGTAGGCCGACTCGGCGTGCTCCGCCTGGTCGATCCCGGCGACCTCGACGTCCTCGGAGACCCGGAAGCCCATGGTCTTGTCGATCGCCTTGCCGATGATGTAGGCGAGGACGAAGGAGTAGACACCGACCACCGCGACGCCCAGGGCCTGACGGCCGAGCTGGGTGAAGCCGCCGCCGTAGAACAGGCCGGCGTAGGAGGAGCCGGCGTGGCCGGTGGAGAGCAGGCCGATCAGCAGGGCGCCGGAGGCACCGCCGACCGCGTGCACGCCGACCACGTCGAGCGAGTCGTCGAAACCGAAGCGGTACTTCAGGCTGACGGCCCAGGCGCAGAGCGCGCCACAGACCAGGCCCAGGCCGATCGAGCCGAGCGGGCTGATGTAGGCACAGGCGGGGGTGATCGCGACCAGGCCGGTGACGGCGCCGGAGGCGGCGCCGAGCGTGGTGAACGAGCCGTGCCTAATCTTCTCGTAGGCCAGCCAGCCGAGCATGCCCGCCGCCGTGGCGATCTGGGTGTTCATGAAGGCGATGCCGGCCAGGCCGTTCGCCGCCAGGGCGGAGCCGGCGTTGAAGCCGAACCAGCCGAACCACAGCAGACCGGAGCCCAGCATCACCAGCGGGAGGCTGTGCGGACGCATCGGGTCCTTCTTGAACCCGATCCGCTTGCCGAGGACCAGGCACAGGGCCAGGCCCGCCATACCGGCGTTGAGGTGGACCGCGGTACCACCGGCGAAGTCGAGCACGTGCATCCGGTCGCCGAGCCAGCCACCCTTGGGGGTGCCACTGCCGTCATCGAACATGAACACCCAGTGCGCGACCGGGAAGTACACGATGGTGACCCAGAGCGCGAGGAAGAGCGCCCAGGCCGAGAACTTGGCCCGGTCGGCGATCGCGCCGCTGATCAGGGCCGGGGTGATGACCGCGAACATCAGCTGGAAGGCCGCGAAAGCGAAGACCGGGATGGTCCCGCTCAGCTGATTCATTCCGATGTTGCGCATGCCGAACATGTGCAGATTACCGATGAGACCGTGGAACGAGTCCGTTCCGAAGCTCAGCGAGTAGCCGTACAGCACCCACAGGACCGTGACGATCCCGAGTGCGATGAAGCTCATGATCAGCATGTTGAGGGCGCTCTTGACCCTGACCATGCCGCCGTAGAAGAACGCAAGGCCCGGCGTCATCAACATGACCAGTGCCGCGCTTATGAGTACAAAAGCGGTGTCCCCGCCGCTGAAGCCGCTAGGCATTCGGCGTCTCCTCGAGTGTTGAGCTGCTCCGTCCTCCGGGTATCCGTCCCGTGCCCCCGGAGGCGTCAGCTATTGATGAGGAGATTGACGGAGGGCGGTTTCGGCCGATGCCTGACCGTGTTTCGCGCCCGTGACGAAGCTGACAGCAGTGTTACGCGCTGGTGAACACTGGAACCGGAGCGCATACGTATCGCTACCCTGACGCCCTGCGATACCGAAGCGATACCGAATGCCGCGAACAGTGACCGACCGCGGAAACTGTCCCGCAGACCTGGCATGGGGGAGCCGAGTGTGGAGGGTTTCCGCGGTCGGAGTGGGGGAAGCGGCTGCCGCCGATGGCCGAAAGTCGCTGTTTGGGCTGTCGCTGGGCGGGTGCGGTGATTCAGACCGCCTGGTTCTTGGTGTACTCGGGGAGCTCCTGGTCGACCCGCTCGCGCAGTCGGACCACCTCGCCCACGTCGCGGAACTCGCCCATCGCCGCGGCGGTGGTCTTCCTGACCCGGGTGTTGACCCGTTCCGAGCGGATCCTGATCGCGATGTCCACGGCCTGCTGGGCGGACGCCGCCGCCTCCTCCGGCTGCTTCTGCAGCAGGTGGACGCTGGCCATGCCGATCAGGTTGAGCGCGTAGGAGCGCTGGTGGTCCGGATCCTGGGCGAACAGCTCCACCGCCCGCTCCATCACCGGCTGCGCCTGCAGCGCGTACACCTCGCTGCGGCCCGCGTGGTAGCTCAGATCGCGGTAGGAGTGGGCGTTCTCGGCGTTGAGCTCGGCCTCGGAGAAGAAGGTGATCCAGTCCGGCTCCTGGTCCAGCGGAACGGTGATGTCCTGGAACGAGTCCTCGGCCAGCCGGGCCGCCCGGTAGCACTTGTTGACCTCGCCGAGGTTGGCGTAGGCGCGGGCCTCCAGCGCGTGCATCAGCGAGGCGGTCCTGGCGGTGGCGGTGTCCCGGCTGCCGTACTGGGCCAGGTGCACCAGCTCCAGGGCGTCGTTGCTGCGGTTCAGGTGGATCATCTGCCGGCACATGTCGGCGAGGATCAGCGCACCGAAGGGCCGGTCCCCGGCCTCCTTGGCGGCGTGCAGCGCCAGCACGTAGTACTTCTGCGCGCTGGGGTGCATCCCTATGTCGTAGGACATCCAGCCGGCCAGGTGCGCCAGCTGCGCGGTGGTCTGGAACAGCCGCCTGGTGACGTCGGCCGGATAGGTCTCCTGCAGCAGGTCGCAGACCTCGTGCAGCTGGCCCACCACGGCCTTGCGGCGCAGACCGCCGCCGTTCTGGGCGTCCCACTGGCGGAACATCCGCACGGTGGACTCGAGCAGGGACAGCTCGGGCCCGGAGATCCGGCCGGTGGGCGGCCGGCCGCCGCGGACCGCGGCCAGGGCCGGGGTCGGCATTCCGCCGGGGGCCGGGGCGAGCCAGCGCTGCATCGGCTCGATCAGGGCGGACCCGGCGGTCAGCGCGAGCGAGGTGCCGAGGAAGCCCCGCCGGTTGAGCATCAGGTCGCTGCGGGAGTAGTCCGAGATCAGCTGGACGGTCTGGCTGCCGTTCCAGGGCAGGTCGACGCCCGACCCCGGCGCGAGGTTGGGCACGGCCTTGAGACCGAGGTCCTCGATCGTGACCAGGGAGCCGAAGCGCTCCGACAGCAGGTCGGAGAGGATCTTCGGAATCGGCTCGCGCGGGCTCTCGCCGTCCAGCCAGCGGCGCACCCGTGAGGTGTCCGTACTGATGTGGCTGGCACCGATCTGCCGGGCCCGCCGGTTCACCTGGCGTGCCAACTCGCCCTTGGACCAACCGCTTCTGACGAACCAGGCCGTCAGTTGCTCGTTGGGTTGCTTCTCGCCCACCGGAACGCCCCCATCCCGAGCTTGTCCTACTCCTGCGTGGTGATCGTCTGCCGCACCGCGGTCCTGCAGATCGATCGTGCCGATCTTTCGGTCCGTCAGAGATCGCTGCCTGCAGGACGGTTGCCCCCGGCATATCCGCCAGGGCGTCAACTCGCCAGCCTGCCGACCGAACGTAGCGTGCTTTGGGCCGTCCGAGGGAGTCCGCCCCCGGAAACGCCACCCTTCGCCACCCCTGCGAGTGAACGTGAGTCTTGTTGAGCGCGCTTCACTGGATCTGGATAAGACCTTCCCCCATGCACAACGTCCCGGCAACGGGTTCCGGAATTCCCATCAGATCAGGGGGCGCGGAGAGGTCAACCACGCGCCCGACAAAACTACTGCGCGCCTTGCCGCGCTCCACGGCGTAACTATCGGTACTCGATTTCGGTTGGTGGTGAGTGGACTTGGACATCCTGTTCGGCAACCCGATCTTCAGCGGCCGGTCGCCCGGCCCGCGCGGTCGTGCCCGCGCCACCCGGGGTCGGCAACGATCAGCGCGGTCGGCCGACGAGTACACCCAGCGCTGGGGCTGGACCGTGGACCTGGCCGGCCCGGAGCTGCGGCTGGTGACCGGGCTGGGCTTCGACGTGCTCGACGTGCCGGAGGCGGTCGGCTGCCAGGCGCTGGTACGGCTGGAACGGATCGGGGTCAGGCCGGGCCCGGTGCTGGCCGGGCCCGGCGGCCGGGCCCTGTTCCTGGTCGCCCCGCACACCGCCGAGACACTGCCGGACCTGCTCTACAAGACCGGCTGGGACGACGCCCACCTCGACCTCACCTGCCACGGCGCGGGCTCGTCCGTCCCCGCGCCGCCCACGCCGCTGACCCGCTGGCTGCGCCGCCCCACCCCGGAGACCGCGGCCCAGCCGCCGGAGGCCCGGCTGCTGCTGGGGCCCCTGGCCTACGCCTGCCACCGCGGCGTGGCCGAGCTGGTCGGCCGGCACTGACCTCCTTGTGCAGAGGGCAGAGAAAGGAGCCGCCGTCCCCGGTCCGGGGGCGGCGGCTCCTCGGTGCGTGACCGGGCCGCTCAGCCGATGAGCGCGTCCACGAAGGCCGCCGGGTCGAACGGCGCCAGGTCGTCCGCGCCCTCGCCCAGGCCGATCAGCTTCACCGGGACGCCCAGCTGACGCTGCACCGCGACCACGATGCCGCCCTTGGCGGTGCCGTCCAGCTTGGTCAGCACGATCCCGGTGATGTCCACCACCTCGGCGAAGACCTTCGCCTGCACCAGGCCGTTCTGGCCGGTGGTGGCGTCCAGGACCAGCAGCACCTCGTCCACCGGGCCGTGCTTCTCGACCACCCGCTTGACCTTGCCCAGCTCGTCCATCAGGCCGGTCTTGGTGTGCAGCCGCCCGGCGGTGTCCACCAGCACGGTGTCCGCGCCCTCGGCGATGCCCTGCTTGACCGCGTCGAAGGCCACCGACGCCGGGTCGCCGCCCTCGGGGCCGCGGACGGTACGGGCGCCGACCCGCTCGCCCCAGGTCTGCAGCTGGTCGGCGGCGGCGGCGCGGAAGGTGTCGGCCGCGCCGAGCAGCACGGTCCGGCCGTCGGCCACCAGCACCCGGGCCAGCTTGCCGCTGGTGGTGGTCTTGCCGACGCCGTTGACGCCGACCACCAGCACCACGGCGGGCCGCGGCGGCTCCTCCTCGGTGTGCTTCGCGGTGTGCAGGGTGCGGTCCATGGTCGGGTCGACCAGCGTGGTCAGCTCCTCGCGGAGCAGGGTGCGCAGCTCCTCCGGGGAGCGCGTGCCCAGCACCTTCACCCGGGAGCGCAGCCGCTCCACCAGCTCCTGGGTCGGCACGACGCCGACGTCCGCGACCAGCAGGACCTCCTCGATCTCCTCCCAGGTGTCCTCGTCGAGGTGGTCCCGGGAGAGCAGCGCGAGCAGGCCCTTGCCCATGGAGTTCTGCGAACGCGACAGCCGCGAGCGGAGCCGGACCAGGCGTCCCGCGGTGGGCTCGGGGACGTCCAGGGCGGACGGCTCGGCGACCGGCGCCTCGGCCTCCGGTTCGACCGACGGCTCGGCCGTGGGCTCGGCCGCCGGCTTGGTCGCCGGGGGCGTGACCTGTGGCGGGGCTGACTGCGGCGGCGGCAGCTCCTTGCGGCGCTTTCCGGTGACGACAAGACCGGTGGCCACTCCGATGAGTGCGACTGCGATGACTACGGCAATGATGATGTATTCCATGACGCCTCCCAGTATCAGGGACGGGTGTGCGAGTACGGGAGAAGCAGGCGGAACCGGGGAGTTTTTGTCACTGATTGGACGCGGCTGAGGCCTCTGGATCGTGGACGGACAAATCCATGGAACCAGTGGGTGGGGATCGGGCATCATCTCCCACATGCTCGGATCCCCGCGTCGCACACTGCACCACCGGATTCTGCTGCTGCGCTCGCTGAGTGGGGCCGGGGCTCCCGCGGTCGTCTCGCTGGCGCTGGCGCAACTGCTGACGGCGGTCGCCCCGGCGGCGACCGCCGCGGTCCTGGGCCTGCTGGTGAGCCGGTTGGACGGGACGGCGGGGACCCGGGTGTTCGCCGCCGCGGTGCTGCCGCTGGCCCTGTTCGCGGCGGTGCTGCTGCTCGGCTACCTGGCCCAGTCGGCGACCGCGCCGCTGGAGTACCTGGTGCGCTGGCGGGTCGACGGGGCGCAGCGCACCCGGATCGCCCGGCTCGCCCTGGCCGGGCCGACCGTGGGCGGTCTGGAGACCCCCGAGGTGCAGGCGCTGCTGCGGGGCGCGATCAGCGACCCCGACCACGGCCCGGACCGTACCGTCGGGGTCGGCGCCCTGGCGGCGATGCGGCAGGCTTCGCAGCTGGTGGGAGCCCTGGCGGCGGGTCTGGTGCTGGCCCGCTACGCCTGGTGGCCGCTGCCGCTGCTGGTGCTGACCGCGGCCGGCTGCGGCTACCGGCACTACCGCACCGGTCAGGAGATGAACGACGCCTGGCGCTTCGCCGACAAGGAGGAACTGCACGCCGACGTCTGGCGGAAGGCGGTGGTGTCGCCCAGCGAGGGGAAGGACATCCGGGTCTTCGGGCTCGCCGACTGGCTGGTGCGGCGCCTCGACCACCATATCGACGTGGCCAATGAACCGCTGTGGTCGAGCCTGGTGCGGATGTTCCGCACCGACTGGATCCCGCTGCTGCTGGTCTCGGCCGGTCTGGTGCCCACGTATGTCGCGGTCACCCTGAGCGCGGTGCACGGCCACACCTCGGTCGCCCTGCAGACCGCGGTCCTGGCCGCCGGATACGCGCTGTACCAGGCGCTGGGGTCGAGCCGCTCGCTGCTGCAGATGACCGGCGCGATGAACGCGGTACGGGCCTTCGATCAGGTCAGCGCGGTACTGGGGCAGCCGCGGGCGGTCGCTGCGGGCCCTGCCGCTGTTGTCGCACAGGACCGGCCGCCCTCGGTGCGCTTCGAACAGGTGGGCTTCCGCTACCCCGGCACCGACCGCACCGTGCTGGACGGCCTGGACCTGGAGATCCGCCCCGGCGAACTGCTGGCCGTGGTGGGCCTCAACGGCGCGGGCAAGTCCACGCTGATCAAGCTGCTCTCCGGGCTGTACCAACCGACCTCCGGGCGGATCACCGTCGACGGAACGGCGCTGACCTCGGCGGACACCGCGTCCTGGCGCTCCCGGATCTCAGTGGTGTTCCAGGACTTCGTCCGCTACCAGCTCACCGCCGCGGAGAATGTGTCGCTGCGTCGCCCCGACCGCGCGATGCTGGACGCGGCGGCTGCCGACGCGGGGTTCACCCCGGTGCTGGAACGGCTGCCGGACGGCTGGGACACCCCGCTGGCCCGCTCCCGCACCGGCGGAGTGGACCTGTCCGGCGGCCAGTGGCAGCAGTTGGTGCTGACCCGCGCCCTGTACGCCGTGCGTACCGGGGCGCAACTGCTGGTGCTGGACGAGCCCACGGCGCACCTGGACGTCCGCACCGAGTTCGAGGTGTTCCGGCGGCTGGCCGAGCACCGGGGCCGGACCAGTGTGGTGCTGATCTCGCACCGGCTTTCGACGGTGCGTCAGGCGGACCGGATCGTGCTGCTGGAGCAGGGCAGGATCAGTGAGTCCGGCACCCATGACGAGTTGATGGCGCTGGACGCCGGCTACGCCGGTCTGTTCACGATCCAGGCGGAGCGCTTCGCCGCGGCGGGGGTGTCGGAATGAGCCGGACGGCTTCTCAGGCCTTGCGGAGGGCGCTGCGGTATCCGGCGCTGTGGCGTGAATTGCTGCGGCTGTGCCGGCGGCGGCTGCCCGGCCTCACCGCTGCCTCGCTGGTCGCGATCGCGGCATCGGTGCTGGTGGTGGCCGCGACCGGGCTGACCCTGCGGGCCGCGGTGGACGCCACCGTGCAGGGCGCGGTGGGGACGGCCGTGGCCTGCGCGGCGGGCGCGGGTCTCGCGTACGCGGCGAACTCGGTGCTCGAGGAGCTCAGCGTGCAGCTGGTCAGCACCACCGCCGACCGGCTGGGACGGCTGGTGCTCGAACCGCAGGTGCTGCACGAGATCGCCGCGCTCGAAGGGATGGAGCATCTGGAGCGCAGCGACTACCTGGACCGGGTCGCCCTGGTCCGTGCCTCCACCAGCCAGCTGGCGCAGTCGCCGTGGGGCGCGCTGATGACCGCGGCCGGGGTGCTCCGGCTGGCGCTGACGCTGGTGCTGCTGGGGACGGTCAGCCCCTGGCTGCTTCTGCTGCTGCCCCTCGCCGCCGGGCTGACCTGGGCGGACCACCGGGGACAGCGCATCGTCCGGGCGGTGGAGACCGCCTCGACCGAGGGCTACCGGCTGCAGCAGCACCTGCTGGACCTCGCGGTGCAGCCGGCCAGCGCCAAGGAGGTGCTCACCACCGGCTTCACCGAGGAGCTGATCGAGCGCCAGGCGGCGGAGTGGGACCGGGCCGTCGCGCTCAGGGCCGGGGCCAGGGCCCGCGCGGCGGTGTGGAAGATGGGCGGCTGGACCCTGTTCTCGGCCGGGTTCGTCGGCGCGCTGGCCCTGGTGGCCTATCTGACCGCGCACGGGCAGGGCTCGGTCGGCGATCTGGTGCTCACCGTGACGGTGGCGGCGACCGTCCGGGACAGCCTGCAGACGGTGGTCAGCGCGACGGCGCAGACGGCGGGTTCGGCCCAGGTGATCGAGCCCTATCTGTGGCTGCGCGACTACGCGGCCGAGGCCCGGGCCCGCAGCGCCGGCCGCGCGGCTCCTCCGGCGGTACTGCGGGACGGCATCGTCTTCACCGACGTCAGCTACACCTACCCCGGCACCGACCGGCCCGCCCTGGACCGGTTCAGCGCCAGGCTCCCGGCCGGATCCGTGGTCGCGGTGGTCGGCGAGTACGGCTCCGGCAAGACCACCCTGGTGAAGCTGCTGGCGAAGTTCTACCAGCAGGACAGCGGCTCGGTGCTGGTGGACGGCGTCCCGCTGGCAGATCTCGACACCGGCGCCTGGCGGGCCCGTTCCAGCGCCGCCTTCCAGGACTTCGGCCGGTTCAAGACGACCTTCGCCGACACCGTGGGCCTGGGCGACGTAGAGCACCTGGACGACCGCGAGCGAATCGCCGCCGCGGTCCGGGCGGCCGATGCCGAGGGCATCGTGGCCGGGCTCCCGGACGGCCTGGACACCCAACTGGGACGCGAGCTGGGCGGGGTGGAGCTGTCCGAGGGCCAGTGGCAGCGCGCCGCCCTGGCCCGCGCCTCGATGCGCCCCGACCCGCTGCTCTTCGTCCTGGACGAGCCCACGGCCTCCCTGGACGCGGTCAGCGAGCAGGCCATCTTCGAGCGCTACATGGCCAGGGCCGGCGAACTCGCGGCCCGCACCGGCGCGGTGACCGTGATCGTCTCGCACCGCTTCTCGACGGTGACCGGCGCGGATCTGATCCTGGTGCTGCACCAGGGGCGGCTGGTGGAGTCCGGCAGCCACGGCGAGCTGCTGGCGCTGAACGGCCGCTATGCCGAGTTGTACGGCATCCAGGCGACGGCCTATGCGCTGGAGGGCTGAGCGGGCGGGTCGGTGGGCGGGGGCTCGGTGGGCGGGGTCGGGTCGGTGGGGCCGGTGGGTTGGGCGGGCAGGATGCGGCGCGGGGGCGGCGGGGTTCGTCGCGCAGCCGCTGGCTGATCACCTGGGAGATGCCGTCCCCGCGCATGGAGACGCCGTAGAGCGCGTCGGCGCACTCCATGGTGAGTTTCTGATGGGTGATCACAATCAGCTGGGAGCTGTCCCGCAGCTCCTCCATGATCCCGATCAGCCGCCGCAGGTTGGTCTCGTCCAGGGCCGCCTCGACCTCGTCCATGACGTAGAAGGGGCTGGGGCGGGCCTTGAAGATGGACACCAGCAGGGCAACCGCGGTGAGTGAGCGCTCACCACCCGAGAGCAGCGACAGCCGCTTCACCTTCTTGCCCGGTGGCCTGGCCTCCACGTCGATGCCGGTGGTCAGCATGTTGTCCGGGTCGGTCAGCACCAGCCGGCCCTCGCCGCCCGGGAACAGCCGGGAGAAGACGCCCTCGAACTGGGCGGCGGTGTCGTGGTACGCGGCGGTGAACACCTGCTCCACCCGCTCGTCCACGTCCTTGACCACGGTCAGCAGATCGCGGCGGGTGTTCTTGAGGTCCTCCAACTGCTCGCTGAGGAACTGGTGCCGCTCCTCCAGCGCCGCGAACTCCTCCAGCGCCAGCGGGTTGACCTTGCCGAGCTGGGTGTAGGCCTTCTCGGCGGCCCGCAGCCGCTTCTCCTGCTCGGCGCGGTCGTAGGGACGGTGGTCTGCCTCCGCCTCCTCCCCCTCGGCCGGGAGCGACGGCGGGACCAGCTGGTCCGGACCGTACTCGGCGAGCAGCCCGTCCGCCTCGATCCCGTGCTCCTCCAGTGCCCTGGCCTCCAACTGCTCGATCCGCAGCCGCTTCTCGGCGCGGAGCACCTCGTCCCGGTGCACCGAGTCGGTCAGCTGGTCCAACTCGGCCTTCAGCTCGCGGTTGCGTCCGCGTTCACGGGTCAGTTCGGCCTCCCGGACCGCACGGTCCTGCTCCGCCTGCAGCTTCTCGGCGGCGGCGGCCTGCAGCGAGGAGTCGACAAAGGCCAGCAGCTGCCGACTGCCGTCGACGACGGCGGAGGCCACCTGCGCCTCCTGCCGCAGCCGCTGCTGCCGGACCGCGGCGCGGGCCCTGGCCTCGCGCTCGGCGCGGGCGCCCCGGTCCAACGAGTCCGCGCGCCCGGCCAGCCCCCGGACCCGCTCCTCATGGGTGCGGACCGAGAGCCGTGCCTCCATCTCGGTCTGCCGGGAGCGGGCGGCCTCCTCGTTCAGCCGGTCCCGGACGCCGGTGTCCGGCTCCTCGTCGGCGGGGATCTCCTCGGCGGTGAGCAGGCGTTCGGAGAGCTCGGCGAGGTCGGCCTCGGCCTGCTGCTGTGCCGCTTCCGCCTTGGCCGCGGCGGCGGTGAGCCGGTCGGCCTCGCCGGTCGCGCCACGGGCCTGGCCGCCGAGGCGGCCGAGCTGCTGGGCCACGGCGGACTTCTCCTTGTCGGCGGCCCGGCGTTTCGCGCTCAGCGCCTCGGCGGTCACGGCCAGCTCCTTGCGCCGCGCGGTGGCCTGCTCCAGGCCTGCGGCCAGCCCTTCCCGCCGTCCGACCAGCGCTTCCAGCGCGGTGGTCGCCTCGTCCACGGCCGCCTGGGTCTCCAACAGGCTCGGCGCGGCGGCGGACCCGCCATAGCCGAACCCGCAGCCGAGCAGGTCGCCGTCAGCGGTGACCGCGATCAGCGAGGGATGGTCTGCGACCAGCGCCTGAGCCTCGGCCAACGTCCCCACCAGCACGTATCCCTCCAGCAGGCCCCGCACCACCCCCACCAGCCCGGCCGGCCCGTCCACCACGTCCGTTGCGGGGGTGCCGGGGGCGGCGGCGGGCTGCGCGCCTGCGGGGGCGGGGGTGCCTGCGGAGGCGGGCTGCGCGGCGGCGGAGGCGAGGGGCTGCGCGCCTGCGGCGGAGCGCGGCGCGTCGGCTGCCGCGGCGGTGTTGTGCGCAGCTTCGCCGGAGGCGCCTGCGGCGTGCGGTGGTGCGGCTGGGCCCTTGCCCGCCGCGGCGGGCTCCGCTGGGGTGATCAGGAGGCCCGCGCGGCCCGCGTCGGTGCTGCGGAGGAGGTGGAGGGCGGCGACGGCGGTGGGGAGGTCGGCGACCGCGACCGCGTCGGCCGCGTGGCCGAGCGCAGCGGCGACAGCCGCCTCCGCGCCGGGGCGGACCCGGAGCAGCGAGGCCGCAGGCCCCAGCACCCCGCCGAGGCTGCCGTCCTCCCCCGCCGCGAGCACCGCGCCGGTGCCGTCCTTGCGGCGCAGCCCCAGCGCCAGCGCCTCCCGGCGGGCGGTGAGGCCGGCCCGTTCCCGTTCCACTGCGGCCAGTTCCTCGCGGGCCCGGGACTGCGCCTCCTCGGCGCCGGCCAGCTCCGCCCGTACCTCGCGGAGCTGCGCCTCGGCCTGCTCGTCGCCCGCTTCGAGCCCGTCGACCTGCTCCTTGAGCAGCTCGTACTCCTCGGTCGCGGCCGCCGCGCGCTCCCGTGCGCCGTCCCGTGCCTCCGCGAGCCGTCCGATCTCCTCGCCCGCCCCCACTGCGCGGGAACGCGCCGCCGCGACCTTGCCCTGGAGCCGGGCCAATCCCTCCCTCCGGTCGGCGAGCGCCCGGGCGGCGGCCCGCAGCGCCTGCTCCTCGGCGGCGAGCCGCTGCTCCAGCTCGGCCCGCAGCTCCACGGTCTCGGCGAGGGCGTACTGCGCCTCCTCGAGGGCCTCCTTGAGCTCGGCCTCCTCCTCGCGGATCCGGGCGGCCTCGCGCTCCATCTCCTCCGGGTCGCGGCCCCGCCGCTCCTCCGTGCCCGGGTTCTGCGCGTGCCGGACCCTGGCCTCGGCGAGGCCGATCGTGCCGCGGACCCGCTCGGCCAGCGAGGACAGCGCGAACCAGGTCGTGCCCGCCTGTTCCACCCTCGGCCCGAGTTGGGCGACCTGCGCCTCCAGCACCGCCTCGCGCTGCTGCAGCGCGGTCAGCTCCTGCTCGACCCCGGACCGGCGCAGCCGCAGCGCCATCTCGTCGGCGACCTCCTCCTCGACCGCGCGACGCAGCGTCACCAGGTCGTCGGCGAGCAGCCGCAGTCGGGCGTCGCGCAGATCGGCCTGGATGGTCGCGGCGCGCGGCGGGCGATCTGGGCCTGCCGTCCCAGCGGCTTCAGCTGCCGCCGCAGCTCGTTGACCAGGTCCTGAACCCTGGTCAGATTGGCCTGCATGGCGTCCAGCTTGCGGAGCGCCTTCTCCTTGCGCTTGCGGTGCTTGAGGACGCCGGCCGCCTCCTCGATGAAGGCCCGGCGGCCCATCGGGTCCGCGTGCAGCACCGAGTCGAGCTGGCCCTGACCGACGATGACGTGCATCTCCCGGCCGATGCCGGAGTCCGAGAGCAGCTTCCTGGATGTCGAGGAGTCGACAGGTCGCCCCGTTGATGGCGTACTCACTGCCGCCGTTGCGGAACATGGTCCGGGAGATGGTGACTTCGCTGTACTCGATCGGCAGCGCGCCGTCGCTGTTGTCGATGGTCAGCGCGACCTCGGCACGGCCCCAGCGGGGTGCGCCCGCTGGTCCCGGCGAAGATGACGTCCTCCATCTTGCCGCCGCGCAGCGACTTGGCGCCCTGCTCGCCCATCACCCAGGACAGCGCGTCGACCACATTGGACTTGCCCGAGCCGTTGGGGCCGACGACGCAGGTGATCCCTGGCTCGAAACGCAGCGTGGTCGCCGACGCGAACGACTTGAATCCACGCAGCGTGAGGCTCTTGAGATGCACGCCTGGCACTCTATCCGGGCGCGACGCCGGGACCGGTGGACCCGCGACCTGGTTTCACCTGCGAGGGAAGCGGGCATCCCAGGAACAGGGGATTACGGGGCGGGGGTATACGGGATGAAGGCGAAATGACGAAGGGACGCCACGGTGGGCGTCCCTTGCACTATCTCTGTGGCGATGCCGCCCGCCGGATCCGGGACAGTCCTCGGCTTGCGGACCGAGGACTGGCTCAAGTGATCAGGAGTAGGCGGGAACCGGCTGGGGTACGTCGATGCTGCGAAGCAGCTGCTCGTGGTCCGCGACGGACGACAGCGCGTCGTTCTCGGCCTGCATCCGAGTGAGCTCGGATTCCAGGTCCTGGACTCGCTGCTGAAGACGTCGCATCTCGGAGAGCACGCGCGGGTCGGGTCCGCCGACGTAACCGAGAAGCGCCTTTGCCATGATGGATGGTCCTCCACGCTGAGTGACCGACCGATGAAGGTGAGGTCGTGGTTGTGGGACGCACCCGGAGGGCAGTCTTTGTCAGGCTTTTCGGGGCCGAACGCCTTGGACTGTACGTGCGAGTGCGCGGGCTTCCAGCGTCTCACCAAACGCGAAAAGGGTCAACACGATCACAGCGTGCAACCCCGGCCACGTCGCCAGGCAGCGGATTCGTCACGCTACGCGCAGTGGCGGTGGATCACCGCTCGGAGCGGAGTCAACCACGGTATGGCCGAGAGCGCAACCATATGACTGCGGCAAGGCCCCTCCGGCCCGCGCCCGACCGCACAGCGGTCACCCGGCGCGGGTCCGGTGCAGGTCAGCGCGGCTCAGCGGATCGCGAAGCCGGCGAACTCGTCGTCCGGCGGATCGCCCCACAGTTCGGTGACCCCGTCGACCCGGCCGGGCGTGTCGCCGTGCCGCAGCAGTTCCAGCAGGAGCTCGCACTGCTCCCGGCCGCCGACGGCCACCACCTGTACCCGTCCGTCGCCCAGATTGGACGCGTAACCGAGCAGTCCTATCTCCAGCGCGCGTGACCTGGTCCACCAGCGAAACCCGACCTGCTGCACCGCGCCGCGCACCCAGGCGGTCATCCGGACCTCGTCACCCATGGGCACAAGTCTCTCACCAGCAGGTTGCCGCACCTGCCCGCGCGTCCCACCGGTTATGCCCTACGCTCCCCTGCATCACCCGTTCGGGTGAGCGACGATGGCCAGTCTTCGGTCGGGGGGCCAGGAAGGGACAGCGGCAGCCATGCCCCGTCACGCACAGAGCAACCACTCCTCGCACCGCCGCTCCGCCCGCTCGGGCACCAGCAGGCGCAAGCGCAGGCGGGGGCCGCGGATCGTGCTCGCGGTCTGCTGCACGGCCCTGGCCGCAGGCGCGGGCGGGGTGTTCAGCGGTGTGCTGCCGCTGCCGCCCGGCGTGCCCGCCAGCGTGGTGGTGGCCGGCGACCCGGCCGGCCGCAGTCCGGTGGCCCACCGCAGCGGCGGCACCAGCACCAGCACCGCGGAGCCCGCCGTCACCGGCGGCGTGACCGTCGGCAGCGGGCCCGGCGCGACGGCCGGGAGCAGCGTCCGCCCCTCCGCCACCCCGAAGCCGAAGCCCACGCCGACGCCCACGGTCAAGGCCTCGGCGACGCCGACCGCGACCACCGCCACGCCGACCGCGTCCAGCAGCGTTGCCAGTCGGACCACCGCCGCGCTGGTCGCCACCGACCAGAGCCAGATCCTCGCCCTGGTCAACGTCCAACGCGCCAAGGCGGGTTGCGGTGCGCTCACCGCCTCCAAGCCGCTGAACACCCTCGCCCAGAACTTCAGCCAGGAGATGGCGGTCAGGAACTTCTTCGACCACACCGACCCCGACGGCAAGTCACCCTGGGACCGGGCCAAGGCCCTGGGCATCACCAACCTCGGCGGCGAGAACATCGCCATGGGCCAGCAGACCCCCGACGACGTGATGACCGCCTGGATGAACAGCCCCGGCCACCGCGCCAACATCCTCAACTGCACCTACCACTCCCTCGGCGTCGGCGCGTACTACGCCAGCAGCGGCGGCCCGTGGTGGACCCAGGACTTCGGCTTCTGAGCCAACGGGCAGGTCAGTGACCTGCCGGGGCCGGCGTGGTGGGTCGGCCTCGTCGTCCGGCTGGTCCGGCTGGTCAACCGCCGGACGTCCGGTCGGCAAGTCCCAGCGCGCACAAGGCGCCCAGCGCGCAGACCAGGGCCGTCACCCGGAAGATGTCGCTGTACTCGGTGTGCAGCGCCACGTGCAGCGCATGCTGGTAGGCCGGCCACGCCTTCGCGAAGTCGCCCGTGCCCGGGACCGGCATGTTGAGGTGGGCCGTCAGCGTCTGAAAGCGGTGCAGCCCCCACGCCGACAGCGCCGCCACGCCGACCAGCATGCCGATGGTCCGGGAGATCACGGCTGCGGCCGAGGCCGCCGTGTGCTGCCCGGGGTCCGTCGAGTCCAACACCGCCCCCGCCACCGGCGCGATCACCAGGCCCAGACCCAGGCCCGCGATCACGAGGTCGGTCTGCGCCAGCGGAAGCGGGCCGAGGTGGGCGGCCAGAGCCGCCAGGGGCCACGCCGCGATCAGGAAATAGCCCACGGCCGCCACCGCCATGCCGGCCGCGGCCACGACAGAGTGCCCCAGTCGGCGCCCGGCCAGACCGCCGATGACGGCACCCACCGGCAGCGCCGCCAGGAACCACAGCAGCAGCAGCGCGCCACCCACCGAGCTCTCGCCCAGCAGCGACTGCGCCACCAACTCCCCGTCCACCAGCGTGACCAGCAGCGCCACGCCGGCGCAGAAGCTCGTCGCCATCGCTGCGGCGAAGGGGCGCCGCCGCATCCGGCCGGTGTCGATCAGGCGCGTCCGACTGCGGCGCTCCCACAGCACGAAGGACGCCAGCGCCACCGCGCTGCCGAGCAGCATGGGCAGGCCCCAGCTCGGCAGTACCGAACGCTGCGGGTCCTGGTTGTCCAGGGCCGCCACCAGCAGCGCCAGCGCCACCGCCAACAGCGTGCCGCCGACCAGGTCGGTGCGTCGGCTCTCGGCCGGCTCGCCCTGCGCGGGCGACGCCGAGGCCGGCACCGTGAACTCCACCACCGCCACGGCGACCAGCGCGAGCGGGACGTTGACCCAGAACACCCCGCGCCAGCCCGTCAGTGCCGCGACGCCGGCCCCGTACAGCGGGCCCAGCACGCTCCCGAGCTCCTGCGCGGCGCCCACCGAACCGAGCGCCACGGGCCTTGCCCGGCCTTGGAACAGGCGGCCGGCCAGCGCGAGCGTGACAGGCAGCAGCGCACCTGCCGCGGCGCCCTGCACCAGCCGCCCGGCGACCAGCAGTGGGAGGCTGTGCGCGCTCGCGGTGAGCGCCGAGGCGGCTGCGAAGACGACAAGGCAGGACTGGAGCACTCGCCGCGGCCCGAACCGGTCCGCGCTCTGCCCCAGCAGCGGCATGGCAGCGACATAGCCGAGCAGGTACGCGGTGACGATCGGCGTGGCCCGCTCCAGATGGTTGAGCGGGATGCCCAGGTCATTGGTGATCGAGTTCAGCAGGGTGACGATGACATACGCGTCCAGCGACCCGAGCAGCGTGACCACGCCGGTGACACCGAGGACGGCGTGCCGCCTGGTGCGCGCTGGCCCGGTGGCGTCGGCTGTTACGTCGGCTGTGTCGTCGGCGGTCACGACGGCGGAGCGGTGATCGTGGCCGGTGCGCCGAAATCGGAGAACGAGGCCGTCACCGAGCCGCTGCCTCCCGATGCCGTCTGTACGGGGAACGAGACCCGCACGAGCTGCGACGAGGACACCGTCAGCCACAGATCGCCCTGCTCGCTCGAAGAGTCCCCGGGCACCAGCGTGGCCAGCACCGGCTGCGCCAGCAGCGCCTTCACGTGGTAGACCGACTGCCCGTCCAGAGTCTCCCGGTCCACCGTCCGGGCACCCGTCGCCGTCTGCAGCAGCTTCACGACCCCCTTGTCCGGGTCCAGGATCGCCTCGGGGTTGTAGACCGCGGTGGCGACCTGGAGCGGGACCTTGCTGTAGCCACCGGTCGCGCCCTTGATGTACGCCGTGGAGCCCACGATGACGAAGTTGATCTCCACCAGGGCGCCGCTCTCCGACAGCGACGCCGTGCCCTGCGCGTTCCCGGCCCGGGTCAGCTGGCCGGTGGCACTGCGCAGGGCGAGGCCCGAGATCTGGCCGCTCGCGTTGATCGAGAACCGCACCGACTGCACCGCGGTCATCGCCGTCGCACCGCTGCCCAGCAACTGCGCGGCTGCCGGAAGGTCGGCGGTCTCCTTGCTGCCGCTTCCGCTGCCGCTGCCGCTGCCGCCACCGGAGCAGGCGGAGAGCGGGAGCGCGAGTAGGGCGATGACGGCCGCTACGGCCCGAGGGTTTCGCATAGTCGGATGCTAGACGTCGCACAAGGTCAGCGGCAGTGGTTCCAGGGCATATCAAGCGAGTGGCTGACGGGTTGTCACTTAAGGGTACCGGGAGGCTCTGCGGGGCTGGTTCGGGTCGGCGGCCCCGGGCGTTCATTCGGACTCGGTCGAGCTTCGGTCGCTGCTAGAAGGGAGATCGCCCCGGGCGCAGGCATCCCGCACCTTGGCGACGTCGCTCCATGCTCCATCCCACCGCACCCGGTGGTGGCAGGATGGTGGGTGCGTTGACCACGAGGGCCGCGGGAAGGGAGCCTGACCGGCATGGAATCGAGTCAGTGGTTCAACACGGAGCAGGCATTCGCTCCTGGTCGCGAGCTGTTCCGTTCGGGTCGGCAGTTCAGCCTGTGGGCCCAGACGGTCAGCCACGGCCAGACGTTGCTGCGCAGTCGGCGGGAGGCCGGCAGCGGCGCAGGCGGGCCGACTCGCGTCGATCTGCTGTTCAAGCCCGTGCAGGCGATGAAGCTCCGTCAGGACTACGACGGCCTGGTGGTTCGCTGCGCCACCGCCGAGGAGGCCGAGGGGATCCGGGAGCAGATCGCGCCGACCCCGACGGGCGGCGACCGGATCCTGGTCCTGGAGACCCGGGGCAGCCCTGACTTTGTGGTCTGCGGCGCCTTCGGCTGGCACGAGGACCTCGGCGGCGATCACGAGCCGAGCCGCTTCGCGGGCGTGGTCGAGGAGGGCTCGCCGCCCTGGTCGGACCAGATGCTCATCGGCGTCGACAGTGGCCTGACCGGCAGGGCCGCCAGGCTTGAGGATCTTGTCGATGCCGTCGCCGCGACAGATCGGACGGGCTCGGCGCGGGCTCAGGATCGCTCGACGTATCGCTATGTCTACGTCCTGATGTTCCGCCTTGGCGACCTCCCCGGCGTTGCCGGCAAGGCGAGTCCCGTTTCGGTGTTCCTGACCCGGGCGGAGGCGGAGCGGGAGCAGGCGCGCAAGCGCACGGAGAGCGGGGCCGAGTGGTGGATCGAGTCGGTACCGGTCGCCGTGTGAGCGGGGTGACCGCGGGAGACCGGCAACGCCGCCAGTGCCGGAACAGGCAGCGTTCGGCTATGGGTGATCATGTGCTGGACGACGGGGTGGTCCGGCTTCGCGGGTGGGCCGAGGAGGATGCGGGCTGGTACGCGGAGAGCGTGCGCGATCCGCTGATCCAGCGGTTCACGACGGACCCGCCGACGCTGGACGCCGCGCAGGTGCGGGCGGCGATCGCCCGGCTGCGGGAGGCCGCTGACCAGGAGGGCTTCCTCATCTGCGATTCGGTCACCGGGCAGCGGCTGGGCAACATCGCACTGCGGCATGACGGACAGGCCGGGGAGATCTCCTACTGGGTCGCCGCCGACGCGCGTGGACGCGGGGTGGCGACCCGGGCGGTGGCCCAGTTCAGTGCCTGGGCATTCCAGAGCGTGGGCCTGGACGAGCTGTGGCTTCGTGCTCACCGGGACAACGTCCCCTCGCGGCAGGCGGCATCGCGCGCGGGCTTTCGCCGTGATCCGCAGCGCGACAAGTCCCAGGAGGCGAAGGGGGAGACGTGGCCGATGCTCGGCTATGCGCTGTCCCGGCCGTCGCCCTGACCAGGGCCCACCGCACGCGACGTGCGCCCACGGCAGGGTGACGGCACCGCCGCCGCTCCCCCGAAACCCGGGGGAACGGTCGGCGACCGGGCCTCGGCTCAGAGCAGTTTCCAGAGGTGGTCCGGGGTGCCGTTGTCGTCCCACTGGGTGATCTGGGCGCCGTCGGTCTGGGACTGGCCGTCCACCGCGATCACCTTGCCGCTGTGGACGTTGACGATGCGGCTCCAGCCGTCGCCGTTGTCGACCAGCTTCCAGAGGTGGTCCGGCGTCCCGTTGTCCTGGTACTGCTGGACGTGGGCGCCGTCGTCGGTGCTCTGGTTGTGGACGGCGAGTACCTTGCCGCTGTTGCGGTTGACGATGCGGTAGCTGCCGTCGCCGTTGTCGACCAGGGACCAGAGGTGGTCCGCCGTGCCGTTGTCGGTCCACTGGGTGACCTCGGCGGTGTCGGCCAGCGAGGCGCCCGAGACCGCGAGCAGCTTGCCGGAGTTCTTGTTCTGGATCCGGTGCCAACTGGTGGCGCTCGCCGCGGGCGGGAGCAGCAGCGCGAACATCCCGCCGACCACCGGGCGGTCGGCGAAGCCCTGCTGGGCGCCGCTGGCGACCACGTACCAGTCGGACAGCGGGACCCGCTGCGGGGTGCTGTTGGCGAACCCGTAGACCCCCTCGACCAGCAGGTTCCTGGTCGCGGTGTGGTCGGCGAGCCAGGCCGCGGTCCAGAGTTCCCAATCCCCCTTGGTGTAGGCGTTGCGGGGGTCGAGGACGACGCCGTACGCGCCGGCGTGCGACTGGTACCAGGCGGCCTCCTGGGCGGCGACGCCGGTGGGGACCAGGCCGAGGCCGAGCAGCCGGTCCGGGAAGCCGTTGTACTTCAGGCTCCAGGTGCCGTCCTGGTCGTAGGCGAGCTTGAGGTGGGTGCCGGAGGAGTCCTCCGCCTTGCTGACCCACTGGCTGGCGTAGCCGCGGGAGATCCCCTGATAGCGGGTCACATCACCGCTGTTGCCGGCCGCGGCGGCGATGACGCCCATCGCGCCGACGCCGATGATGCCCTTGAGGGCGAGGTTGGCGCTGTGCGCGATGAAGCCGGTGAAGTCGTCGGTCTGGTTCTGCGAGCCCGGGTCGAGGGTGTTGCCGACCAGGTACTCGGCCCACTGCCGCAGGATCGGGTAGTGGGCCTGGGCGAAGGCGGCGCCGGTGGCTGCGGGCAGCCGCTGGACCACGGCCGCCGCCATGATCAGCATGTTGGCGGACTCCTCGACCGGCATGTCCTCCTCGTTGCCGTCGTTGTGCCCGGCCGCGTTGGGGTAGCTGGAGCCGAGGTCGTGCTCGGCGAAGGCCTTCGGCCAGCCGCCGTGCTCGGCGTACTCCAGCATCGGCGCCAGCAGCAGCTGCAGATAGGCCGGTGAGAGGTAGAGGTACGCCGGGAAGGCCGGGTAGGTGACGTCGATGGTGCTGACGTTGCCGTCCGAGGAGATCTCCTTGAGGAAGGCCCACGGCGCCCCGTTCCTGGCGACCAGCTCGGTGCCGGCCACGGCCTGGCGCAGGGCCAGTGCGCAGACCGCCGCGTAGTGGTCGCCGGTGCTCCCGCCGCCGACCGCGGCCGTGGCCGCGTCGTGGATCTGCTGGTCCAGGGCGGTGGCCGCGCTCAGCGCCGATCCGTAGTCGCCGGCGAACCAGCTGAGCATGTCCTGCCAGGAGCCCCAGTAGTGGGTCCACCAGGGCTGGAGCTGGGTGCCGAGGTAGCTCACCGCGGGGGTGCGGACATGGCCGAGGCTGAGCGTGAACGGAGTGGAGGTGGCTCCGGCGGCGAGGGTGCCCAGGTCGCGGTTGATGCCGAGGACCGGCCAGCGGTCGCTGATGGCGCGGGGCTGGGCGCTGTCCACGGTGTTGGCCAGGCGGCCGGTGCCGGCCGAGGCGGCGCGGACCACGGTGTCCTGGCCGATCTGCCAGCTGGTGCCGTTGCCGGTGGGGGCGGACAGCACCAGCGAGCCCCAGGACGCCTGGTCGTTGTGCTCCTGCAGCACCCCGGGAGCGGCCGGCTGGCAGGTCAACGCGACCAGGGAGCCGACGGTCTGCTGGGCCCAGTTGACCGGGGTGGCGGTGTCGCCGTGGACCCACTCGGCGGAGACGTCCAGGTGCAGGTCGACGGCATGGCCGCGGCCGTCGCTGCTGGTGGCCTGGACCGTGACGTAGCTCAGCGGGACGCTCTGGCGCTGCAGGTTTCCCAGGTCGACCGGGGAGAAGAAGGTGACGGTCAGGGTGACTCCGCCGCCGGTCAGGGTGTAGATCGAGCGGGTGGCGGTGAGCTGCAGCGAGGTCTGCTGCATCACCGTGAGCGCCGGACCGCCGGCCGGCAGGGCGGGGTTGCCGGCGAAGACATAGGCGGTGCCGTCGATCCGGGCCAGGCCGCAGAGGGCGGTGATGTGGCCGTTCCAGAAGCTGGGCCAGGTCCCGGCCAGGTTGTCACCGGGAAGCCAGCTGCTCAGGTACGGGGAGCGGACGGCGAGCGGGACGGCCGGCGGCCGCAGCGGGGAGAAGGTCGTGGCGGACGGGGTCACCGCGGCGGCGGAAACCGAGGAGGAGGCGAAGGAAACGGCGGAGGCGGAGGCGGCAGTGGCGGCTCGACCGACCGCCGGTCGGACCCAGGTTCCGGCTGTTCCGGCGACGGTGGCGGCGGTGAGCGCGGCGCTCCAGCGGAGTACGTCGCGGCGGCCGGCGGGTTCTGATGCGGGCATGGATCGTCCTTGGTTCGCGAAGGGTGGGGCGCGAGGGAGTCAATGCACATCGTTGTAACGCACATTGAGGCACTTCCAACAGAACACGTCAAGACCTAACAAGAACGATCGCAATCGGCGGCAAAAGCTCATCAAAATGACAACATTGCAGGCCCAGGGCCCTTTTGGCGGCAGCGGAGAGCTTCCATCGGCAATCGAACGTCCCCAGGACCGACCAAAACCCTTGACACACCCTGGGACTGATGTCTCAATGTCCCCGTTACATCGTTGGAATGAGCCCCCGCACTGCCCACTGCAACCGCCCCCAGCAACGCCTCCCCGCACTGCCTCACCCCACCCTCACAAGGATGTGATCGGCGCATGAACGCCACCATGCTGCGCAAGGCCGTCCCCGCAACCGCCCTCGCCGCCGTCCTCTGCTTCACCGCCAGCTCCTGCACCAAGGCGAGCACCACCGCCGCCGGCTCGACCGGCTCGGCCTCGGCCGCCAACACGGCCGCCGCCCAGCAGGTGGTCACCCCCTCGGCGAGCGCCGGACCCGGCTGCACCGCCGCGACCTACGGCGGCGGCGTCCCCGCGCTGAACATCACCGACGGCAAGACCGTGGTCGGCTTCTCCCAGTCCGAGTCCACCAGCAACCCGTTCCGGGCCACCGAGACCAAGTCGATCGAGGCCCAGGCCAAGACGCTGGGCGTGAAGCTGATCGAGCGCAACGCCAACGCCGACGTCAACGCCCAGAACTCGCAGATCGAGGACATGATCGCGCAGGGCGCCAAGGTGCTGATCGTGGCGCCGGAGAACTCGGACGGCCTCGGCCCGGCGCTGGCGCAGGCCAAGGCGAAGAAGATCCCGGTGCTGACCATCGACCGCAGCGTCACCGGCACCGCCTGCAGCGACTACATCGCCTTCATCGGCTCCAACTTCTACGGCCAGGCCCAGATCGCCGCCGACGACGTGGCCACCGCGACCGGCAGCACCGGCAAGGTCGCCATCCTCTCCGGCACCCCCGGCAACAACGTCTCCACCGACCGCACCAAGGGCTTCACCGACGAGCTCGCGGCCAAGTACCCCAACCTGACCGTGGTCGCCTCGCAGACCGCCAACTTCGACCAGACCGACGGGCAGAAGGTGATGGAGCAGATGCTCCAGGCCCACCCGGACATCACCGCGGTCTACGCGGAGAACGACGGGATGGCGCTGGGCGCGCTGCAGGCGATCAAGTCGGCCGGGAAGACCCCCGGCAAGGACATCAAGGTGGTGTCCATCGACGGGATCCAGCAGGCGGTGCAGGATATCGTCTCGGGCCAGCTGGCCGCCGACATCGAGACCAACCCGCGGTTCGGGCCGCTGGCCTTCCAGTCGCTGCAGGACTTCTTCGGCACCGCCGGGGTCCAGCCCAAGGTGATCATCAAGGACAACCACTTCACCACCGCCAACGCCAAGGACGCGCTGGCCCAGGGCCTCGTCTACTGACCCGGCCCCGAGGAACCGCCCGCGCCCGGTACCGACCCCGAGGCGCGGGCGCCCGCACGATCGTCATGGCAAGGAGGCAACCGGTGCCCCAGACACCACCCACCGACATACCCGAGCCCGAGCCCGCAGCCGAGCCCGTTCCGGCACCCGTGCTCGAGGTCTCCGGCGTCAGCAAGAGCTTCGCTCGCCGGGGTGCACGCCCTGCGCGGCGTCGACTTCAGCCTCCGCCCCGGCGAGGTGCACGCGCTGATCGGCGAGAACGGCGCCGGGAAGTCCACCCTGATCAAGGTGGTCACCGGGGTGCACAAGCCGGACGCGGGCAGCATGCGGCTGGCGGGCGAGGAGTTCGCCTTCCACAGCCCGCTGGCGGCCCAGGCCGCCGGGGTCTCCACGATCTACCAGGAGGTGAACCTGGTCCCGCTGATGTCGGTGGCCCGCAACCTCTTCCTCGGTCGCGAGCCGCGCCGCTTCGGCCTGATCGACGAACGCCGGATGCTGCGCGAGGCCACCGCCACCCTGGCCCGCTACGGCGTGCACGCCGACGTCAGCCGTCCGCTGCACACGCTGGGCCTCGGCGCGCAGCAGATGGTCGCGCTGGCCCGGGCGGTGGGGATCGACGCCCGGGTGGTGATCATGGACGAGCCCACCTCCTCGCTGGAGCCGCGCGAGGTGGACACCCTGTTCGGGGTGATCCGCGGACTGCGGGCACAGGGCATCGCCGTGGTCTATGTCAGCCACCGGCTGGAGGAGCTGTACCGGATCTGCGACCGGGTCACCGTGATGCGCGACGGCGAGGTGGTGCACACCGGCGAGATGGCCGGGCTCGACCGGCTGCGGCTGATCTCGCTGATGCTGGGCCGGGAGATGTCCGAGGTGAAGCGCGGCGGGGCGACCGCCTTCGGCGACACCGAGCACACCCGGGACGACAGCGAACCGGTGCTCAGCGCAAGGAATCTGACCGTCCGTCACCGGCTGCACGGGGTCGACCTGGAGGTCCGGGCCGGCGAGGTGCTGGGCCTGGGCGGGCTGCTCGGCTCCGGGCGCAGCGAGACCGCCAAGGCCATCGTCGGCGCGCTGCCCAGCGACGCCGGGACGGTCACCGTGGACGGCGTCGAACTGCGGCACCGCAGCCCGGCTTCGGCGATCAGGGCCGGGGTGGTGCTGCTGCCCGAGGACCGCAAGGTGGAGGGGATCGTCCCCAGCCTGTCGGTGCGGGAGAACATCGTGCTGGCCGCGCTCCCCCGGCTGTCCCGCGGCGGGGTGGTCTCCACCGCCAAGCAGGACGCGGTGGTGAAGCTGTTCATGGACCGGCTGCGGATCAAGGCGTCCAGCCCGGAGCAGAAGGTCAGCGACCTGTCCGGCGGCAACCAGCAGAAGGTGCTGCTGGCGCGCTGGCTCTGCATGAACCCCAAGGTGCTGCTGCTGGACGAGCCCACCCGGGGCATCGACGTCGGCGCCAAGGCCGAAGTACAGGGCCTGATCGAGGAGTTGGCGGCCGAGGGGATGGCCGTGGTGCTGATCTCCTCCGAGCTGGAGGAGCTGATCGAGGGCTCGGACCGGGTGTTGGTGCTCAAGGAGGGCCGGATGGTCGGCCGTCTGGACGGCGACCAGGTCACCGAGACCGCCCTGCTCGCGGCCCTCGCCGCCGGACCCGCCGGCAAGGCCGGCCACACCGACACCGACCACGCCGGCAACCCGGCCGACGACCCGTCACCTGTCACCGCCTCAGCTGAGGAGAACGAGCGTTGAGTACCACCACGGCGGAACGCGGCGGGCCGGTCCTCGACCGGGCCCGGCTGCTGCACCTGCTCCAGGAGTACGGCGTCTACGCGGCGCTGGTGCTGCTGCTGGTGATCGCGGTGTCGCTGGACACCACCTTCCTGTCCGCCGGCAACGCCAGGATCCAGCTGTTCCAGCTGGCCCCGACGCTGCTGGTGGCGCTGGGGATGGCGCTGGTGATCGGCACCGAGGGGATCGACCTCTCGGTCGGCGCGGTGATCGCGCTGTCCGCCGCCGTGGTCCCGCTCTACCTGGGCTACGGCCTGGGCGTGGCGGTCCCGTTGGCGCTGGCGCTGGGGGCGGTCTCCGGGCTGGCGGCCGGGGCGATGGTGGCCTTCGCCGGGGTGCAGCCGATCGTGGCGACACTGTCGCTGATGATCGGCGTACGCGGGCTGGCCGAGCTGGTCAACGGCTCCTCGGCGAAGCCGATCACCGACCCGAACCTGCTCGCCCTGGGCGAGAACAGCCTGCTCGGGGTGCCGCTGATGGCCTGGATCGGACTGCTGGCGGCCGTGGTGGTCGGCCTGGTGGTGCGCCGCACCACCTTCGGCCGGCAGCTGGTCGCGATCGGCGACAACCGGCAGGCCGGACGGCTGGCCGGGCTGCCGGTGCGCCGGGTGCTGATCACCGTCTATGTCATCTCCGGGGTGCTCTCGGCGCTCGCCGGGATCCTGATCGTCGGCCACGGGGCCGAGGCCGACCCGGCCAACCAGGGCCTCAGCATGGAGCTGAGCGCCATCACCGCCGTGGTCGTCGGCGGCACCCCGCTCAGCGGCGGCCGGGTCCGGGTGGCCGGCACCGTGGCCGGCGCCCTGTTCATGCAGCTGATCAGCGCCGTGCTGAACCAGCACAATGTGCCCCCCTCGTACACCCAACTCGTCGAAGCCGCCATCATCTGCTTCGCCGTCTACGCCTCCCGGGAGCGTGGTACCCGATGAGTTCCACCACCGCGCGCAGCACCGCCGCGACACCCGCCCCCGACGCCGCGCCGAAGGGCGCCGCCGAACCGTCCACCCGGCTGGAACAGCTGTCGGGGCAGATCCAGCGGCGCGGGGCGCTGGCCGTCCTGGTGCTGGTCTGCGTGATCGCGTCGGCGACCTCCAGCACCTTCCCCACCTGGTCCAACATCAGCAGCATCCTCGGCAACAACGCCTTCGTCTGGCTGCTGGCACTGGCGATGACCTTTGTGATCACCACCGGCGGGATCGACCTCTCGGTCGGCTCGCTCTACGCGCTCGGCGGGGTGCTCGCCGCCAGGGGCGCGCAGACCGGCACCTGGCTGGCGATCCTGCTGCCGATCGCGGTCTGCGCGCTCTGGGGAACGGTGCAGGGCCTGCTGGTGGCCAGGGCCGGGATGGCGCCGTTCATCGTCACCCTGGCCGGGCTGCTCGGCGCCCGCGGCCTGCTGCAGGCGCTGACCAACGAGGGCTCGACCACCTATCTGATCCCGCAGCACTCGGTCGTCCGGAACCTGGGCGCGGGGTCTGGCCGCCGGTGCTGATCGTCGCCGCGCTGTTCGGGCTCGGCGCGCTGCTGCTGACCAGGACCAGGTTCGGCGCCACGCTGACCGCGCTCGGCGGCAACGAGAACGCCGCGGTGCTGATGGGCCTGCCGGTGGTCCGCGCCAAGGTGCTGGTCTACCTGCTCTCCGGCACCCTGGCCGGGACGGCCGGCGCGCTGGCCGGCGCCCGGCTCGGCTCAGGCGTCACCACCATCGGCGTCGGCTACGAGCTCACCGCGATCGCCTCGGTGGTGATCGGCGGAACCCTGCTCACCGGCGGCGCCGGGTCGATCGGCGGCACGGTCTGCGGGGTGCTGCTGCTCGCGGTCATCCACAATCTGATCGACCACTACTTCTCGCAGTACGGGTCGGCCTTCACCGACACCGTCAACGGGGCGTTCCTGGCGGTGGTGGTGCTGCTGCAGACCCTGCTCAGCCGAGCCCGGCGGCTCAGCTGAGCGGGCCCGGGCAGGCGTCATCCACGGCGGCGGCTGCTCTCCCGGACCACCAGCCGGAAGCCCGGCGTGATCATCCGGCTGGGCTCGGTGTAGCCGTTGGCGATCCGGTCGAGCAGGGCGCCGACCGCCGCCTCCGCGATCTTCGTTTTGTCCGGGGCGATGGTGGTCAGCGAGGGGATCGCGTACTCGGCCTCCTCCACGTCGTCGAAGCCGACCAGGGCGATGTCCTGCGGGACCCTGAGCCCGGCCTCGTGCGCGGCCCGCATGGCACCCAGCGCCATCAGGTCGTTGAAGCAGAACACCGCCTCCGGACGGTCGGGCAGCTTCAGCAGCCTGCGCATCGCCGCCGCCCCGTCCGGCCGGAAGTAGGAGCGGACCGGCGGGAACAGCGCCTGCTCCACCGGCAGCCCGGCGCCCTCCAGCGCCTGGGTGTAGCCGAGCAGCCGCTGCTGCGCGGTGGCGCGGGGGCTGGGGTCCTGCCAGCCGATCGCGCCGATCCGGCGGTAGCCCTGGTCGATCAGGTGCTGGGTGGCGGCCCTGGCGGCGGCCACATTGTCGATGTGGACCCGGTCCGCGACCGGTCCGAAGTCGGCCTCGCCCAGCAGCACCAGCGGGATCGGCCGCTCCCTGGACACCAGCTCCGCCTGGTCCAGGCCCAGCGGGCTGAGGATCACACCGTCGATCATCGGGTCGCCGAGGCCCGAGGCGATCCGCAGCTCGGCGCCGGGGTCGCCCGCGGTGTCGTCCATCAGCACGGTGCAGCCGTGCCGGCGGGCGGCGGCGATCACCTCGACCGCCAGTTCGGCGAAGTACGGCGAGGGCAGCTCGGGGAAGGCCAGCGCGATCACCCCGCTGCGCCCGGTGCGCAGCCGCCTGGCCATCACATTGGGGTGGTAGCCGAGGTCGTCGATCGCCCGCTGGACCCGGACCCTGGTGTCCTCGGCGACATGCACCGAGCCGTTGACCACGTTGGAGACGGTCTTCACCGACACCCCGGCGGCCTCGGCGACGTCCTTGAGCCGCGGTGCGGTCGATCCGCCCATTCGTCCGACCATTGAGTCGACCTTTCGTCCTACCCGATCAGGCTCTGAGGCCACGGCGGCATCAGCTGCTGCGTTACAACGTTAGAATATCGGATCAGGAGTCCTGCCCGTGCGCTCTCCAGCCCAGTCATCCACACCAGTCCGCGACGACTACGGAACCCTCCCCGACGGCTCACCGGTGCACCGGTGGACCATCACGGACGGTACCGGCCTCACCGCCTCCGTCCTCACCCTGGGTGCGATCCTGCAGGCCCTGCACGTCCCCGACTCCTCCGGCCGCACCGCGAACATCGCCCTGGGCCACCGCGACCTGGCCGGATACCTCGGTCGCGCACCCTACTTCGGCGCGACCATCGGCCGCTACGGCAACCGGATCGCCGCCGGGCGCTTCCGGCTGGACGACCGGGTGCACCTGGTCCCGCTCAGCGACCGGCCGCGCCCCAACTCGCTGCACGGCGGCGACGAGGGCTTCGACACCCGGCTGTGGACCGCGGAGCCGGTGCCGGGCGGGGTCGAACTCAGTCTGACCAGCCCGGACGGCGACCAGGGCTTCCCCGGTACGCTGCGGGCCAGCGTGCGCTACACCCTGGCGGAGGGGCGGCTGCGGATCGACTACCGGGCCGAGACCGAGGCCCCCACCGTGGTCAACCTCACCAACCACTCCTACCTCAACCTGGCCGGGGAGGGTGCGGACAGCGTCCTGGACCATGAACTCACCCTCGCAGCCGCCGCCTATCTGCCGGTGGACGCCGACCTGCGGCCGCTCGGCGGCGGCCCGGCCCCGGTGGCCGGCACCCCGTTCGACTTCACCGCGGCGCGTCCGCTGGGCGAGCGCATCGGCGCCGAGGACGAACAGCTGCGGATCGCCGGCGGCTACGACCACTGCTGGGCCCTCGACGGCGGCCGGACCAGCAACCCGCGCCGGGTCGCGGTGCTGCGGCATCCGGCCTCGGGGCGGGTGCTGACGCTCTCCACCACCGAGCCGGGCATCCAGGTCTACACCGGGAACACCCTGGACGGGAGCTTCACCGGCCCGTCCGGACGGGCCTACGGCCGCTACTCCGGCGTGGCGTTGGAGACCCAGCACTTCCCTGACTCCCCCAACCGCCCGGACTATCCGTCGACGGTGCTGCGGCCGGGCGAGGAGTACCGCTCGGCCACGGTGCTGGCCTTCGGGGCGTGACGCTCAGCAGGGCGTGGGGCTCAGCAGGGCGTGACGCTCAGCAGGGCGTGGGGCTCAGCGCGGGCGGGGCAGCCGCTGGCAGCGCGGGCAGAAGTAGCTGGAGCGGTTCATCCAGGCGGCGCGGCGGATCGGGGTGGCGCAGCGGTGGCAGGGCTCGTTCTCGCGGCCGTAGGCGTCCAGGGCGCGGGCGAAGTAGCCGGACTCGCCGTTGACGTTCACATAGAGGCTGTCGAAGCTGGTGCCGCCGACCGCCAGGGCCTCCCCCATCACCTCGCGGGCCGAAGCCAGCAGCAGCGCGGCCTGGGTCCGGGAGAGCGTGTCGGCCGGGCGCTCGTAGTGCAGCTTGGCGCGCCACAGCGCCTCGTCGGCGTAGATGTTGCCGACCCCGCTGATCAGGGTCTGGTCCAGCAGCGCGCGCTTGACCCCGGTCGTCCGGCGGCGCAGCGCGGCCAGGAAGGCGGTGTCGTCGAAGCGGGCGTCCATCGGGTCGCGGGCGATGTGCGCCAGCGACAGCGGGGCGCCGTCCGGATCGCTGGGGTCGGCCTCCTCGACCGCGAGGCCGCCGAAGGTGCGCTGGTCGACGAAGCGCAGCTCGGTGCCGACGCTGTCCTCGAAGCGGAAGCGGACCCGCAGATGGGTCTCGGCCGGGGCGTCGCCCGGCTGGATCAGCAGCTGGCCGCTCATGCCGAGGTGGCCGAGCAGCGAGGTGCCGGTGCCGGGGATGGGCAGCCACAGGTACTTGCCGCGGCGCTGCGCCGGGCCGAGGGCGCGCCCCGCCAACTGCGCGGCGAAGTCCTCGGAACCTGCGGCATGGCGACGCACCGCCCGGGGGTGGAGCACGGTGACGGAACCCACCGTGCGTCCACTCACCCAGCGGTCCAGGCCGCGGCGTACCACCTCTACCTCGGGCAGCTCGGGCACCGGCGCGTCAGCTGTCGGCGGGTGTGGTCGCCGTCTGCTCCGGCGCGGCCGGAGGATCGGTGAGACCGTGCTTCTCGCGGATGGAGTGCCAGGCGTTCTGTGCCGCCTTCTGCTCCGCTTCCTTCTTGGACCGGCCGCTGCCGGTGCCGTAGTCGTCGCCGGCGACCCGCGCGGCGGCGATGAAGGTCTTCTCGTGGTCGGGGCCCGACTCGGAGACCACGTACTCGGGGACGCCGATGCCGACCGAAGCGGTGAGCTCCTGCAGGCTGGTCTTCCAGTCGAGTCCGGCGCCGAGGCTGGAGGACTCCTCGATCAGCGGGTCGAACAGCCGGTGCACCAGCTCGTCGGCGGCGTCCAGACCCTGGTCGAGGTAGACGGCACCGATGATGGCCTCAAGGGTGTCGGCGAGGATGGAGGACTTGTCCCGTCCGCCGGTACCCTCTTCACCGCGCCCGAGGCTGATGAAACTGCCGAGTTCGAGGCCGCGCGCCACCTGGGCGAGGGCGCGCGAATTGACCACCGCGGCACGCAGCTTCGCGAGCTGGCCCTCCGGGAGGTCGGGGTGGATCCGGTACAGCGTGTCCGTCACCACCAGACCCAGCACCGAGTCGCCCAGGAACTCCAGGCGCTCGTTGGTGGGCAGGCCACCGTTCTCGTACGCGTACGAGCGGTGGGTGAGCGCACGTACCAGAAGGGCCGGCTCGAGTGTGTACCCGAGCCGCCCCTCCAGGACGGCGTACCCGGTGTCGGCGTGTTGCAGCGCAGACGCTGACATCGTGTTGGTCACCGGCCGATCAGACCGCAATGACCTGACGGCGGTTGTACGTGCCGCAGCTCGGGCACGCGATGTGGCCCAGCTTGGGCTCGTGGCAGCGGTCGCAAGCCACCAGGGCGGGGACCGCAGCCTTCCACTGCGAACGGCGGTGGCGCGTGTTGCTGCGCGACATCTTCCGCTTCGGAACAGCCACGGCTACTTCTCCTGGTTCTCGGCAGCACCCTCACGGATACCGCTGTCTTCGCTTCCGGCCTCAGATCCGAGGGCCGAGAGTCCCTGCAGAGCCGCCCACCGGGGGTCGACGGCCTCGTGGTGGTGGTCCGGGTCGTCCGTGAGCCGCGCCCCGCATTCGGAGCACAGACCCAGGCAGTCTTCCTGGCACACCGGCTGCAGCGGCAGTGCGAGCACCACCGCGTCACGCAGCACCGGCTCGAGGTCGAACAGGTCGCCCTCGAGTCGGGAAGCTTCTTCGTCCTCGTCGTCGTCGTTCTTGGTCGCGGGACCGAAGCGGCTCATATCGGCCTCGGGGTAGTAGTACAGCTCCTGGAAGTCCGCTTCGAGCTGCTGCTCGACCGGCTCCAGGCACCGCACGCACTCACCCTTGAGGTCTGCTTCGACCGTACCCGTCACGAGTACGCCCTCGACCACAGCCTCCAGACGGAGGTCCAGCTGAACAGCGCTTCCTTCGGGGACGCCGATCACCTCGATCGCGAGGCCTTCCGGCGCCGGGAGGGAACGGGGAACCTTGCGCATCGAACCAGGCCGTCGTCCCAGCTCATGTGTGTCAAACACAAGCGGGTTGCGGTGGTCGAGGCGGTTCAGGGTTTCCTGCTCTCTTACGGCGCGTCCTGGCTACGACGTGCGATGTGTTCTGCCTGTCGGTGCCGAACGTACGAGACGTTCGGGGCAGCCGACAATCCCCGGCACTGAACAGGCCGGAGAGGTCAGACTACCGGACGTGTGGACCGCAACCCAACTCGCGCGGTCCCGACCCTTCCGCTAGTGATTGCCGCCGAGCTCGCGGAGCTTGCTGACGTCGATGAAACCGGTGTCGAAGAAGCTGGTCTCGTCGAGGTTCTGGTGCGGCGCGGGGACCGGCTGGCCGTAGGCGTCGTACTGCTGCTGTGGCTGCTGCTGGGCCTGCTGCGGCTGGTACGCGTAGGGGTCGTACTGCGGCTGCTCGGGCTGCGGCTGCTGCGGCTGGTAGCCGTACGGGTCGTACTGCGGCTGCAGCGGCTGGCCGTAGGCGTCGTACTGCTGGGGCGGCTGCTGCGGCTGGTACGGGTAGCCGTTGGCGTCGACCTCGACCGGCTGCCAGTACTGCGGTTCCTCCTGCGGAGCGAACTGCTGCTGCTGGTGCGGGGGCTGCTGCTGTGGCTGCTGCTCCGCCGCGAGCAGGCCCGCCTGGGCCAGCTCGGCGGCCACGGCCGCCTGCCGCTCGGAGCCCTGGTTGATGCCAGAGGCGTGGTCCGCGGCGGCCAGGTAGGCGCCGAGGTCGTCGGCCGGGGCCTTGCCGAGCAGCTTGTCCCGACCCCGGCCGACCGCGTCCAGGGTCTTGCTGAGCGCGGTCTCCAGGGCGGCGAGCTTCACGTCGACGTACTCGTCCACCTCGGGGCTGGGCGAGCGGAAGGCGTCCTGGGCGAACTCCTCGCCGTCCTCGCCGTCGACCGGGGCCCCGCCGGTGCGCAGCTTCTGCCGGCCGCGGCCGATGGCGCCCAGGGTCTTGGTGAGCACCACCTCGAAGTTGGCCAGCTTGCTGTCGACGTAGTCGTCGGCCTCGCGGCGCTCCTCCTCGGACTCGGCCCTGGCCTCGGCCAGGATCCGGTCCGCCTCGGCCTGCGAGTGCATGGCGAGGTCGGTGCCGGAGACCAGCCTGGCCCGCTCGCCCTGCGCCTCCTGGACGATCCGCTCCGCCTCGCGGCGGGCCTCCTCGACCACCTGGTCGCCCTGCTGGACGGTCTGCTGGGCCTGCGCGAGCTCGGTCGGCAGGGCCTCCCGGATCTCCGCCAGCATGGCGATCAGTTCGGCCTTGTTGACCACGATCGACGCCGACATCGGCATCGACCTGGCGTTCTCGACCGTCGCGGTGATCTCGTCGAGCTTCTGCTGCACGTCCACCTGAGCTCACATTCTCGGGACCGGGGGTCGCCCCCCGAAACAGTGGAGCCGGAGGAGGCAATGGACTCGAAGCTGCACTCTACTGCTACCGGCGTTCGGCGATCCTGGCCACCAGGCGGCGGTGCACCAGTTCCGGGACCAGATGGGACACATCGCCCCCGTACGCGGCGACTTCCTTCACCAGCGAGGAGGAGAGGAAGCTGTAGGTCGGGCTGGTGGGGACGAACAGCGTCTCCACCCCGGACAGGCCGATGTTCATCTGCGCCATCTGCAGCTCGTAGTCGAAGTCGCTGACCGCGCGCAGGCCCTTGACGATCGCGGGGATCTCCCGCTCCCGGCAGAAGTCCACCAGCAGGCCGTGGTGGGACTCCACCACGACGTTGCCGTACGGCGCGGCGACCTCCTCGATCATCTGGATCCGCTCCTCGACCGTGAACAGGCCCTGCTTGGACTTGTTGATCAGGATCGCGACGTGGACCACGTCGTAGAGCTTGGCCACCCGGCCGATGATGTCGAGGTGTCCGTTGGTGATGGGATCGAAGGACCCCGGACAGACCGCTCGACGTACCTTGTTCACCACGGTCATCCCTCACTCGCTCCCGGCGTCATTGGCGGCGGCGCGACCGTACCAGAGCGTGGCCTCGCCGTAACGGCGCTCCCGCAGCGCCGTGAAGCCCTCGGGCCAGGCGAACTCCCCGCCCCTGGTGCTGCGCTCCACGGTGGCGAAAGCGCCGTCCGCGAGCCAGCCCCCGGCCCGGAGTGTGATCAGGATCTCGCGCAGCTCGGCGTCCCCGAGCAGGTACGGAGGGTCGGCGAACAGCATGTCGTAGGGCTGCCCCGGGGCCGCGCCGGCCACCACCTTCTCGACCTGGCCCGGGCGCACCTCGGCGCCCGGCAGGGCGAGATGGCGGACGTTGGCCAGGATCGTCTTCACCGCCGCCGGGTCGCCCTCGACCAGCAGCGCCTGGGCCGCGCCGCGGGACAGCGACTCCAGGCCGACCGCGCCGGAGCCCGAGTAGAGGTCGATCACCCGGGCCCCGGCCAGCGAGCCGCGCAGCGAGGACCAGGTGGAGAACAGGCCCTCACGGGCCCGGTCCGAGGTGGGGCGGGTCGCCTCGCCGGGGGGAACGGCCATCCGGCGGCCACGGGCAGATCCGGCGATCACGCGGGTCATGGGTACAGTCCTTGCTGGTGGTGTGGGCGGTCACCCTCCACGCTATCCGTAGCCGGGGAGGGCGACCGCCCGGCTCTTACGGGACCTCGGCCACCGGGCTGGCCCCGAGCAGCGCCGGGGAGGCGTAGCGGGACCAGGACAGGCAGCCGTCGGGCGGGCAGTACTCGGGGCGGCGCGGGTCGTGGCCCAGCTCGCGCAGCTTGGTGCGGACCGAGTCCGGGGTGCGGCCGAAGCGGGCGGCTATCCGGGCGATGGTCTCGTTGTCGTGGAAGCGCCGGACCAGTTCCTCCTCGTGCACCGGCACCCAGGGGGCGCCGTGTCCGGGGTAGAGCTCGCGCAGCACGTCGCGGTCGGGGATCGGCTCGGAGACGTCGGCGACGATCGCCAGGGCCCGCAGGGCGCGGTTCAGCGCGATCCGCAGCGAGGCGACGTCCTCCACCGGCAGCCGGAAGGTGCCCGAGGCGATGGGGCTGCCGGCATGGCCCTCGCGCCAGCCGGAGAGCTCGATGACGACCTCGCGGTCGTCGTCACTGGTGAGTTCGATCCGGAAGACCTTGTCGCCGAGCGGGAGTTCGTTGAGGTGACGGAATGCCATCGGTGTGCCCCCAGTGTCCGGTGGGAACGCCCTGCTCAAGCGGCGTCCTGAACCCCTCCATTGTCGCGCGCGGCACTGACATTTCCGGGGTCGCGGAGGCGCTGCGGAACGGCGACTTCAGCCTTTTTCCAGGTAGTCCGCGCGGTCCGCGTCGAGCAGGCTGCGCAGCGCGCTCAGCAGCCCCGGCTGCCCCTCCAGCGCGGGGTCCGCGGCGACCAGCCGGACCGCCTCCTCGCGGGCGGCGGCGATCACCTCCTCGTCCTCCAGCACCGAGAGCACCCGGAGCGAGGACCTGACGCCGGACTGGGCCTGGCCCAACACATCCCCCTCGCGGCGCTGCTCCAGGTCGATCCGGGAGAGCTCGAAGCCGTCCAGGGTGCCGGCCACCGCGTCCAGCCGCTGCCGGGCCGCGCTGGCCGGGGGCATGTCGCTGACCAGCAGGCAGAGCCCGGGGGCCGAGCCGCGGCCGACCCGGCCGCGGAGCTGGTGCAGCTGGGAGACGCCGAAGCGGTCGGCGTCCATGATCACCATCACGGTGGCGTTGGGGACGTTGACGCCGACCTCGATCACCGTGGTCGCCACCAGCACGTCCAACTGCCCCGCGGTGAAGCGGCGCATGACCTCGTCCTTGGCGTCCGGCGCCATCCGCCCGTGCAGCACCTCGACCCGGAGGCCCTTCAGCGGGCCGGCCGCGAGCTCGGCGGCGACGTCCAGCACGGCCAGCGGTGGGCGGCGGTCCTCGCCCTCGGCCTGCTTGGCCTTCTTCTCGTCCTCGTCGCCGATCCGCGGGCAGACCACATACGCCTGGTGGCCCTTGCCGACCTCCTCACGGATCCGCTCCCAGGCCCGGGCCAGGAAGTTGGGGCGTTCCAGCGCCGGAACCACATGGGAGGCGATCGGCGAGCGCCCGGCCGGGAGCTGGTCCAGCACCGAGGTCTCCAGATCGCCGAAGACGGTCATCGCGACCGTGCGCGGGATCGGGGTGGCGGTCATCACCAGCAGGTGCGGCGGGCGTTCGGCCTTGGCCCGGAGCGCGTCGCGCTGCTCCACGCCGAAGCGGTGCTGCTCGTCCACCACGACCAGGCCGAGGTCCATGAACTGGACCTTGTCCTCGATCAGGGCATGGGTGCCGATGACGATCCCGGCGTCGCCGACGGCCAGGTCCAGCAACGTCTGCCGACGGGCCGGGACCCCCATCGAGCCGGTCAGCAGGGCGACTTTGGTGCCCTGCTCAGCGCCGCCCAGCATGCCCCCCTCGGCGAGGTCGCCCATCATCTCGACGATGGAGCGGTGGTGCTGCTGCGCCAGCACCTCGGTCGGCGCGAGCAAGGCGGTCTGGCCGCCGGTGTCCACCACCGCGAGCATGGCCCGCAGCGCCACCACGGTCTTGCCGCTGCCGACCTCGCCCTGCAGCAGCCGGTGCATCGGGTGGTCCTGGGCCATGTCGGAGAAGATCTCCGCGGTGACCTTCTGCTGACCCTCGGTCAGGGCGAACGGCAGCCGGGCGTCGAAGGCGTCCAGCACCCCGCCCTCGCGCGGGATCCGGGGGACGGCGGGCTGGGCCGAGTCGGCGGCCCGGCGCTGGGCCAGCGCGACCTGCAGCACAAAGGCCTCGTCCCACTTCAGCCTGGCCTGCGCGGCGATCCGGTCGGCCTGGCTGCGCGGACGGTGGATGGCCTTCAGCGCCTCGTCCAGCGGCAGCAGGCCGCGCCCCTCGCGCAGGGCCTCGGGCAGCGGGTCCAGCACTATGGTCCAGTCCAGGCTGCCGAGCAGCACGTCCAGGGCCTTGGAGAGCTTCCAGGAGGGCATCGCGGCCGAGGCCGGGTAGACCGGGATCAGCCGGCCCGCGAACTCCTCGGCCAGGCCCGCGCCGTCCTCGTCCATCAACTGGTAGTCGGGGTTGGCGAGCTGGCGGACCCGGTTGAAGACGCCGACCTTGCCCGCGAACATGCCCTGCCGGCCCGGACGCAGCTCGTGCGCGCGGTGGGCCTGGTTGAAGAAGGCCAGGGTGAGCCGGCCCCGGCCGTCGGTGACCACGACCTGCAGCCGGTTGCCCTTGCGGCCCTTGAAGGGGATGACCTCGGTCTTCTCGATCCGCGCGAAGACCGTGACGTGCTCGTCCAACTCCAGCTCGTCCAGGCTGGTCAGCTCGCCGCGCTCGACGTAGCGGCGCGGGTAGTGGTGCAGCAGATCGCCGTTGGTGTGCAGGCCGAGGCTGTCGGCGAGCACCTTGGCGGTGGTCCCCCGACCAGCTTCTTCAGCGGCTCATCCAGTGTGGACATGGTCGACGCCCTCCCTTCCGGCACTCAGCTGTACACCACGGCACTGACAATTCCGTTCATTCCACTCCGATGAGCAGCGGCAGCAGCGGCTGCCCGCCCTGGTAGACCACGGTGTCCACGACCGGGTAGGACCGGCGGACATGGGCGGTCAGCTGCTCGGCGACCTCGTACGGGACGCCCTCGCCGAGGATCAGGGTGACCATCTCGCCGCCCGCCGCCAGCATCCGGTCCAGCACCACGGCGGCGGTCCGGCCGGTCTCGGTGCCGATCACCGCCACGTCGCCGTCGATCAGGCCGAGCACGTCCCCGGCTTGGCAGACCCCGGCCATGGTCCAGGACTCCCCCTCGGCGACCGCGAGTTCGGCGTAGCGGGTGGCGCCGGCGGCGGAGGTCATCGCGACCACGTCCTCGTCGAAGCGCCGCGCGGGCTCGTGCACCGCGAGCGCGGCCAGGCCCTGCACCGGGGAGCGGGTGGGGATGACGGCGACCCTGACCCCCTCCTTGCGCAGCTGCTCGGCCGCGGCCCCTGCGGCCGCCCGCAGTTCGGCGTCGTTCAGCAGCAGCACCACCTCCCGGGCGTGCGAGCGGCGGATCGCCGAGGCCAGCTCGGTGCTGGACGGCGGACGGTCCGGGTCGGCGTGCAGCACGGTCGCCCCGGCGTCGGCGCAGAGCCCGGCCAGGCCGTGGCCGTGGACCACGCTGACCACCCCGCGCGAGCCGGGGGCGGCGTCGGCGTCCGGGTTCTCGGCGGCGGTCGCGGCGACGCTGGCGAAGTGGGTGATCCGGATCCGGTGCGGCCGGCCGGCCTCGATCCCGGCCTCGACGGCCGCGCCCGGATCGTCCACGTGCACATGGACGTTCCACAGCCCGTCGCCGCCGACCACGACCAGGGAGTCGCCCAGCGCGCCCAGCGCCTCGCGCAGCGCGGGCAGGGCGTCGTCGGCGGCGTCCAGCAGATAGATCACCTCGTAGCCGGGGCCGCCCTCGACCGCCAGGTGCGTGCCCGAGGGCACCGGCTCGGCCGCCCGCGTCCCGGCCAGGGCCAGCGGGCCCATCGGGGTGTGCCCGCCGACCGCGTCGGCGAGCGCGCCCAGCACGGTGACCAGGCCGCGGCCGCCGGCGTCGACCACCCCGGCCCGGCCCAGCACCTCCAGCAGCAGCGGGGTGCGGGCCAGTGCGACCCGGGCCGCCTCGTAGGCGGTGTCGGCGACGGCGGCCAGGGCGATCCCGGGGTCGAGCAGCGTGGCCGCCTCGGCCGCCTCGGCCGCGGCGGCGGCGACGGTGAGCACCGTCCCCTCCACCGGTTTGGCGACGGCCTCGTAGCCGGCGTCGGCGGCGCGGCGCAGCGCCCGGCAGAGCGCGGGGCCGTCGGCGGGGCCGGTGCCGAAGGCGGCGGCGATGCCGCGCAGCAGCTGGGCCAGGATCACCCCGGAGTTGCCGCGGGCCCCGAGCAGGGCGCCGTGCGCCATCGCCCGCAGCGCCTGGTGCACCGAGGGGGCGGCGGCGCCGGCCGCGAACAGGGCGTCCACCTCCTCGGCGGCGGACTCCACGGTGAGGTAGAGATTGGTGCCGGTGTCGCCGTCCGGGACCGGGTAGACATTGAGCGCGTCGATCTCCTCCCGGGCCTGGCCGAGGGCGGCGAGGGAGAGGCGGCACCAGGCGCGCACGGCGGGAGCGTCGAGGGTGTCCAGCACCTGGGTGTCTCCTTGAGTACGCGGCGTTCCAGCTAGGCCTGCTGGCAGGTTATCCGTACCCCCAGCCCCAGGAGGATGCGGAGCTATCCGGGGCTCCGTGGTAGTTTCGTTGTACGGAGTAAGCCGATGTATGCTGCTCCGGTTGCCCGGATCCCTCCGGGCCGCCCCTCGGTAGCAGCGCAGTCGCCTAGCAGCTCTGTCGCTACCACGGCCTCCGCGCCACCGGGGTTGTCAACGTAAGTGCATCTGAAGTCTTTGGAGTGACTCCCGTGGCTGCCAACTGCGACGTCTGCGGCAAGGGGCCGGGCTTCGGCAACAGTATTTCCCACTCACATCGCCGTACCCGTCGTCGTTGGAACCCCAACATCCAGACGGTGCGCGCTGTGGTCGGACGTACGCCGAAGCGGCTCAACGTCTGCACCTCGTGCATCAAGGCCGGCAAGGTGTCGCGCTGACGCGGTCACCGAGCTCGAGCTGCCGGAAGGCCGGTCCACCCCAGGGTGGGCCGGCCTTCTGCATGCCCGCGACCGGCCGTGTGGCCCCGGCCCGCACTAGCGCGGGCGCAGGCGCCAGCCGTGGTCGACCGGGCCGATGCCCGCGCCCAGGGCGAAGCCGCCGGCGATCGCGCCGGTGATGTACTCCTTGGCGGCGGCGACCGCCTCCGGGACGGCCAGCCCCAGCGCCAGCTCCGAGGCGACGGCACTGGCCAGGGTGCAGCCGGTGCCGTGGGTGTGCCGGTTGTCGTAGCGCGGGGCGCGGAACCAGTGCTCGCCGCCGTCGGGGCCGCGCAGCAGGTCGGCGGCCTCGCCGTCGAGGTGGCCGCCCTTGATCAGGGCCCAGGCGGCGCCGAGGTCCTGGAGCGCCCTGGCGGCGTCGGACATCTCCGCCTCCCGGGTCACCACCAGCCCGGTGAGCTGCTCGACCTCGTGCAGATTGGGCGTGGCCACGGTGGCGACCGGCAGCAGCCGGTCCCGCAGCACCGAGACCGCGGAGGCGGCCAGCAGTGCGTCGCCGTGCTTGGAGACCCCCACCGGGTCGACCACGACCGGGGCGGCGGCCGGGTCGAGCCCGGCCAGCAGTTCGGCGACGGTCTCGACCAGCTCGGCCGAGGCCAGCATCCCGGTCTTCACCGCCTGCACGCCGATGTCGTCGACCACGCTGCGGAACTGGGCCCGCACCGCCTCGGCGGGCAGCTCCCAGTAGCCCTGGACGCCGACCGAGTTCTGCGCGGTGACGGCGGCGATCACGCTCATCCCGTGGACGCCGAGGGCGAGCATGGTCTTCAGGTCCGCCTGGATGCCGGCGCCGCCGCCGGAGTCGGAGCCGGCGACGGTGAGCACCCGGGGCGGGGCGGTGGTGTGGGTCGTCATGACCGCCAACCTATCGGTCGGCGCTGGTCGGTCGGCGGTCAGAGCACCGCCTCGGCCTCGATCCAGCGCTCCTCGGGGACGGTCTTCAGCCGGGTCACCGCGTCCACGATCGGGACCAGCCGGATCTCGGTGCCGCGCAGGGCCGTCATATGGCCGTAGGCGCCCTTGTGGACGGCCTCCACGGCGTGCCAGCCGAAGCGGGTGGCGAGCACCCGGTCCTGGGCCGTGGGCGTCCCTCCGCGCTGCACATGGCCGAGGATCACCGGCTTGGACTCCTTGCCGAGCCACTGGGCGACCTCCCCGGCCAGCCGGGTGCCGATGCCGCCGAAGGTCTGGTGCCCGAAGGCGTCGGTCTCGCCGTGCGAGAAGCGCATGGTGCCGGGGAGCGGGGCGGCGCCCTCGGCGACCGCCACGATGGCGAACTTCTTGCCCCGGGCGAAGCGCTCCTCGACCATCCGGCAGACTTCCTCGACGTCGAAGGGCCGTTCGGGGATCAGGATGCCGTGGGCGCCGCCGGCCATCCCGGCGTGCAGGGTGATCCAGCCGGTGTGCCTGCCCATGAGTTCGACCACCATCACCCGTTGGTGTGACTCGGCGGTGGTCTTCAGCCGGTCGATGGCCTCGGTGGCGACATGGACCGCGGTGTCGTGGCCGAAGGTGACGTCGGTGGCGTCGATGTCGTTGTCGATGGTCTTGGGGACGGCCACGACCGGCAGCCCGGCCTCGCTGAACAGCTGGGCCGCGGTCAGCGTGCCCTCGCCGCCGATGGCGATCAGGGCGTCGATGCCAAGGGTCCTGGCCAGCTCGTCGGCCCGGGAGACCCCGTCCCGCATCCGCTCCCTGGCCACCCTGGCCGAGCCGAGGATGGTGCCGCCGCGGGTCAGGATGCCGTGCACGTCGTCCAGCGCGAGCGGGCGGCTGCGGCCCTCGATCAGGCCGAGGAAGCCGTCCTCGATGCCGACGACGGCGTCGCCGTGGTCGGCCACCGCGCGGTGCACGACCGAGCGGATCACCGCGTTGAGCCCCGGACAGTCCCCGCCACTGGTCAGCACACCGATTCGCATGGTCCAAGCCTAAGCAGAACTACCGCTATGTGTCGGTTCGTCCCAACCACTGACACGCCGTTGATCAAAGCAGCGGATCAATCGCCGAAGTGGTCCCAGCCACCGGCGCGATCCCAGGGAGCCCCGTCGACGGTGACCGTTCCGGTCCGGGAGAGCCCGGCCGGCCGGGTGACCTCGCCGACGATGCGCCAGCGCGAGGGCAGATGCGTGTCCGGGGGGAAGGTGGCGACCAGGGCGTGGTCCTCGCCGCCGGAGAGCACCCAGGTCAGCGGGTCGACGCCGACCGCCTGGCCGATGTCGGCCATCTGCGCCGGGATGTCGAAGTCGGCCGCCCGCAGGTCGATGTGCACCGCGCTGGCCTCGGCGACATGGCCCAGGTCGGCCACCAGGCCGTCGCTGACGTCGATCATGGACGTCGCGCCCAGCTGCGCCGCGGCCGGTCCCGCGTGGTACGGCGGCTCCGGGCGGCGGTGCGCCTCGACGAAGGCGCGCGGGGAGCGGAAGCCGCGGGACAGCACGGTGAACCCGGCGGCCGACCAGCCGAGCCAGCCGGTCACCGCCACCAGGTCCCCCGGGCGGGCGCCCGAGCGGGTCACCGCCGCGCGCCCCTGGAGGTCGCCCAGCGCGGTGATCGCGATGGTGATGGTGTCGCCGCGGACCACGTCGCCGCCGACCACGGCCGCCCCGGCGACCTGGCACTCGTCCCTGATGCCGTCCATCAGCTCCAGCGCCCAGGTGGCCGGGAGCTCGGCCGGGGCGACCAGGCCGAGCAGCAGCGCGGTCGGGGTGGCGCCCATGGCGGCGATGTCGGCGAGGTTCTGCGCGGCGGACTTGCGGCCCACGTCGTAGGCGGTGGACCAGTCCCGACGGAAGTGCCGGCCCTCCAGCAGGACGTCGGTGGTGGCGACCACCCGGCCGTCGGGGGCCGAGACCACGGCAGCGTCGTCGCCGGGGCCGAGCTCCACGGCAGCGGTCCGCGGCAGCCGGGACGTCAGCTCGCGGATCAGTCCGAACTCACCGAGCTCGCCGACGGTGCCCTGCATGTGTGTCCTTCCGGCCTTCCGACAGTGGCTGCAAATCTCAGGTTCTCCGCGCGCAGCGTACGCCCTCAGCCCGCACGGTACGGCCTCCCCTCGCTGCGTACGCCGTGAATCCGGTACCGCGAGGGGGGTTGTGGGGCATCGAAGCGGGGAACCCCAGCCCTCGCACGATCTCCGTGCCGAGCCGCCGGGAGGTCCTCCGTGGTACAGGCGTACATCCTCATCCAGACCGAGGTGGGAAAGGCGACCTCGGTCGCCCAGGTCATCGGCGAGATCCCAGGCGTGCTCCACGCCGAGGATGTCACCGGACCCTATGACGTGATCGTCCGCGCCGAGGCGCAGACCGTGGACGACCTGGGGCGCCTGGTGCTGGCCCAGATCCAGCAGGTGGACGGCATCACCAGAACCCTGACCTGCCCGGTGGTGCATCTGTAGGGCCCTCTACCATCGCCGGGTGACTACTGCACCCGTGCGCCAGGCCGTGCTGTCCGCCGCCGCGCTGCTGGCTGCGCTGGTACTGGCGGCCTGTTCCGGCAGCGACAGCGTGAAGGTGGCGGCGCCCGCGACGACCGGTGCCGCCGCCCGGCAGTGCGCGGCGCTGCAGGCGGCGCTGCCCGGGACGCTGCAGGGGCAGAAGATCCGCGGCACCACGCCGAAGTCCACCAACACGGCGGCCTGGGGCAGCCCGGCGATCACGCTGCGCTGCGGGGTGGGGATGGCGGGGGTGCTCGACCCGCACTCCCCGGCGTACGACCCCGATGACACCAGGCACGACGCCGAGGAGGTCAACGGCGTGTGCTGGGCCTCCGAGAAGACCGACGGGGGCGGCTTCCGCTTCACCACCATCAGGCAGCACACCTATGTCGAGGTGAACGTCCCCGGCGCCTACGCCGGGCAGCAGTCGCCGCTCGGCTCGCTGGCCGGGCCGGTGCTGAGGACCGACCCGACCGACACCGCGGCCCACCCCTTCGACTGCCTCTGAGCAGGCGGCCTCCCATCCGGGAAAGCGACCTCAGCGCAGCCCGGTGCTGCGCCGCAGCGCCGCCCGGATCAGCCGGTCGATCAGCTCCGGGTACGGCACCCCGGTGGCCTCCCACATCCGCGGGTAGGCCGAGATCGGGGTGAAGCCCGGCATGGTGTTGATCTCATTGACCACGAACGAGCCGTCCGCCAGCAGGAAGACGTCGACCCTGGCCAGGCCCTCGCAGGCGAGCGCCTCGAACACGTCGACCGCGAGGGCGCGCAGCCGCTCGGTCTCGTCCGCGGTCAGCGCGGCCGGGATCTGCACATCGCTGGAGTCGATGTACTTGGCCTCGAAGTCGTAGAAGTCGTAGCCCTCGCCGACCAGCACCTCGGCCGGCAGGCTGGCCCGCGGCCCGTCCTCGAACTCGAGGACGCCGCACTCCAGTTCGCGGCCGATCAGACCGGCCTCGACGATCAGCTTGGGGTCGTGCCGGCGGGCCTCCTCGATCGCCGCGTCCAGCAGCGCCGGGTCGGAGACCTTGGTGATGCCCATGCTGGAGCCCGCCCGGGCCGGCTTGACGAAGACCGGGTAGCCCAGCTCGGCGATCCGGGCCCGGACCGCCGGACGCTGCGCCTCGTCGGCCCACTCGCGCGGCCGGACCACGGTGTACGCGCCGACCGGCAGGCCGAACGAGCTCAGCACCCGCTTGGTGTACTCCTTGTCCATGCCGACCGCGCTGGACAGCACGCCGGAGCCGACGTACGGCACCCCGGAGAGCTCCAGCAGGCCCTGGACGGTGCCGTCCTCGCCCCAGGGGCCGTGCAGCAGCGGCAAGCACGACGTCGACGTCGCCGAGGACCTTGGGCACCGAGCCCGGCTCGGTGTAGACGACCTCGCCGTGCGCCACCGGGTTCACCGGCAGGGTGACCTGGCCGTCGGCGGACTCGGCGATCTGGTCGACGTTCGGCAGCCGCCCGTCGGTGATGGCCATCCGGGACGGCTCGTCGGCGGTCAGCGCCCAGCGGCCGTCCGTGGTGATGCCGATCGGCAGCACCTCGTAGGCGTCGCGGTCGATGGCCCGCAGGACGCTTCCGGCGGTGGACACGGAGATGGCGTGCTCGGAACTGCGACCGCCGAAGACGATCGCGACACGCGGCTTGCTGGCTGCGGCGGGAGCGGCAACCGGGACTGGGGAGGAGGGCTCAGTGCTCATATCCCAAGGGAGACTACCGTTCGGGTGTTTCGGTTGCCTCTTGGGGCGCATTCGGCCGAATCAGCGGCGCTCGGACTTGGCCGAACGGGACATCAGTTCCTTGACCGCGACCAGCGGGGGCTTCCCGCCGTGCACGATGTCCACCACGGTGCTGGTGATCGGCATGTCCACCCCGTGCCGCTGCGCCAGGTCGAGCACCGACTCGCAGGACTTGACCCCTTCGGCGGTCTGCTTGGTGGCGGCGATGGTCTGCTGCAGCGTCATCCCCCGGCCCAGGTTGACGCCGAAGGTGTGGTTGCGGGACAGCGGCGAGGAGCAGGTCGCCACCAGGTCGCCCATCCCGGCCATGCCCGAGAAGGTGTGCGGGTCCGCGCCCATCGCCCGGCCGAGCCGGGCGGTCTCGGCGAGGCCCCGGGTGATCAGCGAGGCCTTGGTGTTGTCGCCCAGGCCCATCCCGTCGGTGATGCCGACCGCGAGCCCGATCACGTTCTTCACCGCGCCGCCCAGCTCGCAGCCGACCACGTCGGTGACCGTGTACGGGCGGAAGTAGCCGGTGTGGCAGGCTGCCTGGATCCGCTTGGCGACGTCCTCGTCCCTGCAGGCCACGACACTGGCGGCGGGCTGGCGGCGGGCGATCTCCGGCGCCAGGTTGGGGCCCGACACCACGGCGATCCGTTCCGGACCGGCGCCGGCCACCTCGGCGATGACCTCGCTCATCAGCTTGGCGGTGCCGAGTTCGACCCCCTTCATCAGGCTGACCAGCACCGTCTCCGGGCCGATCGCGCCGCCCCAGGCGGTGAGGTTGGCCCGCAGCGTCTGCGAGGGCACGGTCAGGAAGACGAACTCCGCGCCCGCGGCGGCCTTGGCCGGATCGGTTGTCGCGGTGATGCCCGGCGGAAGCTCCAGGTCCGGGAAGTAGTCCGGGTTGGAGCGGCTCGCGTTGATGGCGTCGACGAGTTCGGGGCGGCGCCCCCACAGGGCGACCTCGCAGCCGGCGTCGGCCAGGATCATGGCGAAAGCCGTTCCCCAGGACCCGGTTCCGAACACGGCACAACGGGTCGTCACCGACCGGCCTCCCTCTCCTGGCGCTGCTCCGTCGCGGCGCGCTGCACGTCGTAGCGTACGGGGGGTGCCTTCTCGCCGCGCAACTCCTCCAGCAGAGCGGTGATCGCGTCCATGATCACCTCGGTGGCCTCGCGGAGCACCGGGCCGGTGATCGGCAGGTCGGCGAAGGCGCTGAGGTCGACCGGCGGACCCGCCATGACGTGCACGGTGTGCCGGGGGACCGGCTGGAACCGGCGGTCGCCCCTCCCGCCGTGGGCGTAGCGCGGGATGATCTCGTGCGCGCCCCACTGGGCCACCGGGATGACCGGCGCGCCGGTCATCAGCGCGACCCGGGCCGCGCCGGTCTTCGCCGTCATCGGCCACAGTTCGGGGTCGCGGGTGAGCGTGCCCTCCGGGTAGAAGGCGACGCACTCGCCCTGCTCCACCGCCGACACCGCCGCCCGGAACGCGTGCGCGGCGTCGGCCGAGCCGCGGTAGACCGGGATCTGGCCGGCGCCGTGCAGGATCCTGCCGATGACCGGGACCTTGAAGACCCCGGACTTGCCCAGGAAGCGGGCCGGGCGGCCCGAGTCGTACTGGAAGTGGCCGTAGACCAGCGGATCCAGGTAGGAGTTGTGGTTCACCACGGTCAGGAAGCCGCCCGTCTCCGGGAAGTTCTCCATGCCGCGCCAGTCACGCCTGGTCAGCAGGAACAGCGGCGGTTTGCCGATGGCCGCCGCGAGGCGGTACCAGAAGCCGTATCTGCGACGGGCCGCCTTCGTACTCCTGCCTGGCACGCGCACTCCTCCTTGCCCACATCTCACCTGCTCCGAACCGTACAAGTGTCCCCCTGCCCCGGACGGGCTGTCGAGGCACCCCCCGACCGGAGCGGAACGGAGAGGGCAGAATGACCTGCTGTGAGCCTTCCCAGCTGGACCCTGGTCGTACCGCTGAAGCCGCTGGCGCGCGCCAAGAGCCGGCTGGCCGAGGCCGCCGGTGCGCTGCGTCCCGAACTGGCGCTGGCGTTCGCCCAGGACACCGTGGCGGCGGCGCTGGGCTGCGCCGAGGTGGCCCGGGTGCTGGTGGTCACCGACGACGGCGCGGCCGGGCCCGAACTGGTGGCATTGGGCGCCGAGCTGGTCGCCGACTCCCCCGGGGCCGGCCTCAACGCGGCGCTGGCGCACGGCGCCGAACTGGCCCGCGGCCGGTACGGAGCGGCCCGGGTGGCCGCGATGTCGGCCGACCTGCCCGCGCTGCGCCCGGAGGAGCTGGGACGGGTGCTGCGGGCCGCCGCGGCCCATCCGCGGGCGTTCCTCGCGGACACCCAACTGGTCGGCACCACCCTGCTCGGGGCCGGTCCAGGGCAGCCGCTCGACCCGCGCTTCGAGGGCGGCTCACGGCTGCGGCACGCGGCCTCCGGCGCGTACGAGCTGGCCCTCGCCGACGTCCCCTCGGTCCGCCGCGACGTGGACACCCCGGACGACCTGCGGGCCGCGCTGCTGCTCGGCACCGGACCGCGCACCTCGGCGCTGGCCGGTCTGGTCCGGCTCCGGGCGCGGTAGCGGCTGCCCTAACCTGGGCGCATGCAGGCGACCGCGTTCACGTACTCCCCCGACAGCCGCAGTGGTTCGGTGCTGCTCGACGACGGCACCCCGCTGCCCTTCGACACCGCCGCGTTCGACGCCGGCGGGCTGCTGCTGCTCCGCCCCGGACAGCGGGTGCGGATCGAGACCGAGGGCCAGGGGGCGGAGCGCCGCGTGGTGTTCCTCACCCTGCAGACCTTCTGACGACGGCCGGACTGACGGACTGACGACGATCGGGCCGGACCACGGGATTGCTCCCGCGGTCCGGCCCGATCGCCAGCGCCTGCATGGTGGTGCGGTACTGCGGTACTGCGGACCTTCGGTACGTCAGACCTTCTTGGCGACCCGCTTGGCGGGGGCCTTCTTGGCCACGGCCGTCGTCTTCACGGCGGTGGTGGCGGCCTTCTTGGCCGGGGCCTTCTTGGCGACCGGACGGGTCGCCGAGGCGGTGACCGTCTTCTTCGCGGGCGACTTGACCGCCGCGGAGGTCTTCTTGGCGGTGGACTTCACCGCCGTCGTCTTCACGGCCGTGGTGGCGGCCTTCTTGGCCGGAGCCCGCTTCGAGGCGGCGGCCTTGGTCGGCGCCGCCTTCACCGGAGTGGTGGCGGTCTTCTTCGCGGCAGCGGCGGCGGTGGTCTTCTTGACCGCGGCTGCCTTCTTGACCGTGGCCGTGGCCTTTTTGACCGTGGTCTTCTTCGCCGCGGCTGCCTTCTTGGCGGCCGGGGAGCCGACCGGGGCCGACATCCCGCTCTTGCCGGGGGTGAGCGAGCCCTTGGGGGCCTTCTTCACCGACGGGCCGGTCTTCGGCAGCTTCTTGGAGCCGCTGACCAGGTCCTTGAAGCCCTGACCCGGACGGAACCGCGGAACCGCGGTCTTCTTGACCTTGACCCGCTCACCCGTCTGCGGGTTACGGGCGAACCGCGCTGAGCGGTCGACCTTCTCAAAAGTGCCGAAGCCAGTGACCGATACCCGGTCCCCAGCAGTCACGGCACGGACGATGGTGTCGAGCACAGCGTCCACTGCTTCTGCGGCGGCCCTACGGCCACCCAGCTGCTCGGCCACCGCTTCAACAAGCTGCGCCTTGTTCACGTCTTCCCCTTCGGAAACCCAGTGCCCGGACGATTCTGTTTCGATCCGGGCTTTTCGCACGTTAGGCATGTATATGCGGCAATTCAAATACCAAACGTCCGAATCACCCTTGTGTCGCAATGGATTCGGCTTTCAGGGCGCCTTCGGCAGCGGGGTGACCCCACTGTCGAGCGCGTCCACAAACCGGCCCAACCTCCGTGCCGCTTCCGGGAGATCGCGCTTTGCCGCCTCGGTTACCAGGAGCAACGAACGGGTGAGCGACGCCCGGGTGCCGTCCGACACGTCCAGCGCACGCACTCGGGCGTGCGCCTCCTTCAGCCGTGCGGCCACAAGCGCGTAAAGCTCGACCTCCGAGGGCTCCCGCGAGGCCCCGTTGGGGGGCTCTTGGGAGGGAGGGACAGTCGGGCTCATGTATCGATTGTGCCATCTGCGGCGAGTTACGCCCTCCGCAGACCTGGTTCGACCTTACACAGAGTCACAACTGACATGGCAACGGCCCCCCGTCCAGGTCGTCTGACCGGGGCGGGAGGCCGTGGGCGGGACAGTTGGTGACGTTCTCTCAACCGTGTCCCGGTGGTGCCGTGGTCGTGCTCTCAGGCGACCGGCAGGGTGCTCGGCTTGAAGGCGGGACGGCTCGCTTCATAGGTGGCGATCTCCGCCTCCTGGGCGAGCGTGATGCTGATGTCGTCCAGCCCGTTGAGCAGTCGCCAGCGGACGTTCTCGTCCAACTCGAAGGGCTCGTTGACGCCCTCGGCGCGGACCTCGCGGGCCTCCAGGTCAACCGTGATCCCAGCCGTCGGGTCGGCCTCGACCAGGGCCCAGATCCGCTCCACCGCCTCGCTCGGCAGAATGACCGTGAGCAGGCCGTTCTTCAGCGAATTGCCCCGGAAGATATCGGCGAAGCGGGAGGAGATGACGGCCCGGAAGCCGTAGTTCTCCAACGCCCAGACGGCGTGCTCGCGGGATGATCCGGTGCCGAACTCGGGCCCGGCGACCAGGATGCTGGCGCCCGCGTACTGCGGCTGGTTGAGGACGAAGTTCTCATCCTTGCGCCAGGCCTCGAAGAGGCCGTCCTCGAAGCCGGTGCGGGTCACCTTCTTGAGCCAGTGCGCCGGGATGATCTGGTCGGTGTCGACGTTGCTGCGGCGCAGCGGCACGGCGCGGCCGGTGTGGGAAACGAACTTGTCCATGGTGATCAGACCTCCACGGTCGCGCGGGCGTCGGACAGGTCGGACGGCGAGGCCAGGTGGCCCAGCACGGCGGTGGCGGCGGCCACCTGCGGGGAGACCAGGTGGGTGCGTCCGCCCTTGCCCTGCCGCCCCTCGAAGTTGCGGTTGGAGGTGGAGGCGCAGCGCTCGCCCGGGGAGAGCGTGTCCGGGTTCATGCCCAGGCACATCGAGCAGCCCGCGTGCCGCCATTCGGCGCCGGCGGCGGTGAAGACCTTGTCCAGGCCCTCCGCGATCGCCTGCAGGGCGACCCGGACCGAGCCGGGGACGACCAGCATCCGTACCCCGTCGGCGACCTTGCGGCCCTCGACCACCGCGGCGGCGGCGCGCAGGTCCTCGATCCGGCCGTTGGTGCAGGAGCCGACGAACACCGCGTCGACCTGGACCTCACGCAGCGGGGTGCCGGCGGTCAGGCCCATGTACTTCAGCGCGTTCTCGGCGGCGACGCGCTCCTGCGGGTCCTCGAACGAGGCCGGGTCGGGCACGCTGGCGCCCAGCGGGGCGCCCTGGCCGGGGTTGGTGCCCCAGGTCACAAAGGGGGTCAGCGCGTTGGCGTCGATGAAGACCTCGGCGTCGTAGACCGCGTCCTCGTCGGTGGCCAGGGTCTTCCAGTAGGCGACGGCGTCGTCCCAGTCCGCGCCCTTGGGGGCGTGGTCGCGGCCCTCCAGGTAGTCGAAGGTGGTCTGGTCCGGGGCGATCATGCCCGCCCGGGCGCCGGCCTCGATCGACATGTTGCAGATGGTCATCCGGGCCTCCATGGAGAGGCTGCGGATCGCCGAACCGCGGTACTCCAGGACGTAGCCCTGGCCGCCGCCGGTGCCGATCTGGGTGATGATCGCCAGGATCAGATCCTTGGCTGTCACGCCCTCCTGCAGCTCGCCCTCGACCGTGACCGCCATGGTCCGGAACGGGGCCAGCGGCAGGGTCTGGGTGGCCAGCACGTGCTCGACCTGGCTGGTGCCGATGCCGAACGCCAGCGCGCCGAAGGCGCCGTGGGTGGAGGTGTGCGAGTCGCCGCAGACCACCGTGGTGCCGGGCTGGGTCAGCCCCAGCTGCGGGCCGACCACGTGCACCACGCCCTGCTCGACGTCGCCCAGCGAGTGCAGCCGCACCCCGAACTCGGCGCAGTTGGCGCGCAGCGTCTCCAGCTGGATCCGGGAGACCGGGTCCGCGATCGGCTTGTCGATGTCCAGGGTGGGGGTGTTGTGGTCCTCGGTGGCGATCGTCAGGTCGGTGCGGCGGACCTTGCGACCGGCCAGCCGCAGGCCGTCGAACGCCTGCGGGCTGGTGACCTCGTGCAGCAGGTGCAGGTCGATGAAGAGGAGGTCCGGCTCGCCCTCGGCGCGCCTGACGACATGGTCGTCCCAGACCTTCTCCGCGAGTGTGCGTCCCATCACAGTCCCTCCGACCGGCAACTATGTCGGTCTACGTGTCGATTTGGCCGCCCTCGACGGCGCACTGCGGCGACGTCCTCGGGCTGCTTGAGCCAAGAGTGGCGCAGATCCCAGAAGATTGAACTTGCGTCTCGCGATCTGAGACTGCAATATCAGCGCATGGACAACTCTAGTGGCGTCGGCGTTCTCGACAAGGCTGCTCTGGTGCTGAGCGCGCTGGAGTCAGGCCCCGCGACCCTGGCCGGACTGGTGGCGGCGACCGGGCTCGCGCGGCCCACCGCGCACCGGCTGGCCGTCGCGTTGGAACACCACCGACTCGTGACCCGTGACATGCAGGGCCGCTTCATTCTCGGCCCCGACTCTCCGAACTCTCCGCGGCGGCGGGCGAGGACCGGCTGCTGGCGACCGCCGGGCCGGTGCTGACGCACCTGCGCGACGTCACCGGCGAGAGCGCGCAGCTCTACCGCCGTCAGGGCGACCTGCGGATCTGCGTGGCCGCCGCCGAGCGGCTCTCCGGCCTCCGCGACACCGTGCCGGTCGGCAGCACCCTGCCGATGAAGGCCGGCTCGGCCGCGCAGGTGCTGCTCGCCTGGGAGGAGCCGGAGCGGCTGCACCGCGGCCTGCAGGGCGCCAGGTTCACCGCGACCGCGCTCTCCGGCGTACGGCGGCGCGGGTGGGCCCAGTCCATCGGCGAGCGCGAGCCCGGGGTGGCCTCGGTGTCGGCGCCGGTCCGCGGCCCGTCCAACCGGGTGGTGGCCGCGGTGTCGGTCTCCGGGCCGATCGAGCGGCTCTCCCGGCACCCGGGGCGGCTGCACGCCCAGTCCATCATCGAGGCCGCCGGACGCCTGACCGAGGCCCTGCGCAGAGCTTGAGGCAGCTACCGGCTTGAGGGAACCAGCAACGAGGGCCCGTCCTGACCGCAGGACGGGCCCTTGCGCGTTCCGCGGCGGGCCGGCAGCGGCTCCCGGCCGCGGTTCTGGCCGCGGTTCTGGCCGCGGCTCAGCCCGGCGCTCCCCCGATGAAGAGCACAAACACCCCGTAGAGCCCCGAGAGCAGCGTCGCCGAGCCCAGCACCACGGCCAGCGAGCCGCGCGAGCGGAGCCGGCCGAGGGAGACCGCGAGCGGCAGCAGCAGCGGGAAGGCCGGCAGCAGGAAGCGGGCGAACGGCGGGGCGGGAGAGGCGTTGCCCAGGTCGATGACCAGCAGCGCGGCGCTGAACACCAGCAGCGGGAGCGGCTGCCGGTGCACCAGGGTGAGCGCGAACAGCACCAGGTAGCAGGCCAGGGTCAGCGCCATCACCGCGTCGGACAGCGGGATCCCGGACACCGCCCGCGAGCCGAACAGCAGGTCCTCGAACCAGTGCAGGCTGGTTCCGCCGCCGTCGAAGCTGGACGCCCAGGCCTGCTGGATGTGGAAGTAGGCGCCCCAGGAGCCGAGCACCCAGCCGGTCCAGAGCATGTAGCCGGCCCAGCCCAGCGGCGAGAGCAGGCCCGCGACCAGCGGTCGGAGCCAGTGCCCCGAGCCGCGGCCGCGCAGGCAGGCGACCAGTTCCAGCAGCGCGGCCAGGCCCACCGCGGCCGTCAGCGCCATGGCGCTGGGCCGGCTCAGCCCCGCCAGCAGGCACAGCACGCCGGCGGTCAGCCAGCGGCGGGTCAGCACCGCGTAGAGGGTCCACGCCGCCAGGGCGGTGAACAGCGCCTCGGAGTAGGCGGTGTTCTCCAGCACCGCGAGCGGCAGCACGCCCCAGAGCACGGCGGCGATCACCCCGACCCGGCGGCCGTAGCAGAACCGGCCGACCGCGTGGATGCCCCAGGCGGCGGCGAGCGAGGCGGCGCTGGAGACCAGCGCCAGCGCCGTCCCCGGGCTGACCGGGAGCACCCAGCGGACCGCGTCGGCGAGCCAGGGGAACAGTGGGAAGAACGCGCGCGGGGAGTAGGGGATGTTGTGCATCCCGATGAAGCCGTCACCGACGCTGTAGCCGGTCTGCACGATGCGGACGTACCAGCCGGCGTCCCAGAAGGTGCCCAGCCGCACCAGGGTCTGCTTGTCGTGCGTGCTGCCGTACCAGAAGGCCAGCAGCAGCCCGGCCAGGCGCACCAGGACGTAGCCGACCAGGGCGGGGGCGGCGTCCCGCAGGGCGCCGCGCGGGGCCCGGAAGCGGTGGGAGGGGGTCGGGGCGGCTTCACCCCGGCCCGGTCCTGTGGTTCTGGTCATGGACGCAGACAAGTCAGTCCTTGGGACGGTGCCGACCGGAGAGGGTCAGCGCACGCTGGTAGGACCAGTACAGCAGGACCGCGGCGAACAGCAGGCACCACAGCACCCCGCTGATCGCGCCGGGGCCGTGGCCGATGCCCAGCGCGGCCGCCATCGCCGGGACCAGGGTGACCGGTCCGGCGGCGTACCAGGCCAGGAAGATGAACGGGCCCATGCTGCCCATCCCGGTCGGGGTGTACATCAGCTCCACCCGGGAGGGCCCGCGGCAGGCGTTGACCATGGCGGCGGCGGTCAGCGGCAGCGCCGCCACCGGGGCCATCCAGACCGCGGCGCCGGCCCCGAGCGCGGCGGCGACACCGGCCCCGAGCGCGGCGATCAGCACGCTGGCCAGCGCGGGGACGACGGCGTGGCGCAGCATCAGCTCGCCGTACGGATAGGGGGACCAGCCGGCCCGGCGCGGATCGTCCGCCTCGACCCGGGCGGGCTCCGCGAGTTGCGCGGCCGCCAGATAGCCGAAGGACACCGAGACCGCGGTCAGCAGCAGCCGGTCCAGCCCGGTCGCCGCGGCCACCACCGGCACCAGCAGCAGCGCCGGGACCGAGAACAGCACCGCGCGGCCGACCCTGGACGGCGCCCGCAGCAGCGCGGTCACATCCCGCCAGGGGACGGCCAGCCAGGCCCGGGTGGGCGGCGGGATCCGCAGCCTGGCCCGGCGTCCGCTCGGCCCGGACTGCGCCAGCACCATCCGCGCCGAGCGCAGTTCGGCGGTGCGCAGCGCCGCCGCGACCCCGGCCGCGGCCCGGGCCCGCTCGCGCAGGCTGCCCAGCGGGATGCCGGCCGCGGCGCGGTACGCCAGCAGCATGGCGACGGCGGTGAGCGCCAACAGCGGGACCAGCGCCAGCCAGCCGCCGGAGACCGCGGCGGAACTCGGCGCCAGGCCGACCAGCGCGGCCCAGCCCCAGGGCCCGGACCACATCTCGGCCCGTTCCAGGACGCTGTTGCCGTGGCCCATCCAGCCGAGCACGCTCTGCACCGCGAGCAGCAGCACCAGCAGCGCCACGAAGGGCGAGGCCCGGCGGACGAAGCGGGCGACGCCGGCGTAGCGCTCGACGGCCACGCCGCAGCAGGTCGCCAGCAGCGGCAGGCAGACCCCGCCGATCAGCGCCCAGCCGAAGGCCGGCAGGAAGCCGGTCTTGTCCATCAGCCCGAGCGCGACCCCGGACCCGGCCGCCGCCAGCAGCCCGGGCACCAGCGCGATCGCACAGGAGATCCAGAACCACGGGCGCAGCACCGGACCCGACCGGACCGGCTGGCTCAGCAGCCAGTCGACGGTGGCCCGGGGGGCGACCACAGGGCCGCGCCAGAGCGCGTCCCTGGCCACCACCAGGATCAGGCCGAGGCCCAGGGCGCAGACCCCGGCCGGGAGCGCGGCCAGCAACTGGGCGTCGTGGCCGGTGTAGTCGGCGCCCATCGAGGCATTGGCGAAGGCGCCGAGGGAGAGCATCCCGCCCCAGGTCAGCACCAGCATCATGCCGACGTAGACGACATAGCCGATCTGGCCCGCGCGGGAGCGGCGGTGCGGGGCGCGCAGGGCGCGCAGCAGGGCCAGGGTGTCGTCGGTCCAGTCCACCCAGGGTTCCGGCTCGGGCAGCTCCTCCTGCTGGAGTTCCTGCTCCTGCTCCTCCTGGGGGGCGCCGTCCGCGATGCTCACCTGGCGCTCCCCATGGCCAGGCCGGGGAACGCGGTGGGCAGGACGGCCTGCGGGGCGCCCTGGGCCAGCAGCGCGCCGTCCTCCAGCAGCAGCACCCGGTCGGCGACGTGCATCGCCAGATCCGGGTGGTGGGTGGCGAGCAGGACCGCGACGCCGTCCGCGAGTTCGGCCTTCAGCAGGTCGGCGAGGCGCTGCCGGGCGCCGGGGTCGAGCCGCTGCTCGGGCTCGTCCAGGATCAGCAGGTCGCGCGGGCGGACCAGGGCGCAGGCCAGCAGCAGCGACTGGAGCTGGCCCGAGGAGAGCGAGTTGGGCAGCGCCTCGGCGTGCTCGGCCAGGCCGCGGTCGGCGAGGGCGCGGTCGACCCAGGTCAGCGGCTCCTCGACGCCGTGCGAGACGGCGACCAGGGCCAGGTGTTCACGCACCGTCAGATCCGGGTAGCAGGCCGAGAGATCGCCGACGACCGCGAGCCGGGCGCGGACCCGGGGGTCGTTCTCGTCCATGACCACGCCGTCGAGCTTGACCGTGCCGCTGGTCGGGGTGTCCCGCCCGGAGGCGAGCCGGAGCATCGTCGACTTCCCGGAGCCGTTGTGGCCGACCAGGGCGACGCACTCGCCCGCGGCGAGGTTGAGGTTGACGGGATGCAGGGCGACCCTGCCGCCGTAGTGACGGCTGACCTGACTGAGCGCCAGCAGGGGTGGACGTGCGACCTTCTTGCCCTTAGCCATGCGCGCTGCCGGCCTCTCAAAACACGAAAAGGCCCTCTCGGGCCTTCACTTTGCCTGCCATGCTGGCTTGAACTGCTGGGGTACCAGGACTCGAACCTAGACTAAATGAACCAGAATCACTCGTGCTGCCAATTACACCATACCCCATAGAAAATCCACCCGGTCTCCCGTGTGGATGCTCCGTGGAGAACACTACCTGATCAAGACCATGATCAATAACACCCGGCCGGGTAACGCAGCAGGCCCCCGACCGGAGCCGGGGGCCTGCTGTCCTCACGTACCCCCGACCGGATTCGAACCGGCGCTACTGCCGTGAGAGGGCAGCGTGCTAGGCCGCTACACAACGGGGGCAAGCTTTGGTGATCCTGCTTCGTCGCCTCGGAGATTCGATCGATCCGATGGTGAGGGTGGAGGATCTGGTACCCCCGACCGGATTCGAACCGGCGCTACTGCCGTGAGAGGGCAGCGTGCTAGGCCGCTACACAACGGGGGCTTGATCATTCCTGCGGTACTGCTGAGTGGTGCGTACCCCCGACCGGATTCGAACCGGCGCTACTGCCGTGAGAGGGCAGCGTGCTAGGCCGCTACACAACGGGGGCGGGATCTTACGCTGGGGTACCAGGACTCGAACCTAGACTAAATGAACCAGAATCACTCGTGCTGCCAATTACACCATACCCCATTGGCCTGTCCAGGTGATCTTGATGAGAGTTTCTGGTTCTCCCACCGTCCCTCCCGGGCGGCGCAACAAGAAGAACATTACCCGATGGGGGCATCGCACCAAAATCGATTACTTCCAGCAGTCCCGGCAGGTCAGCGAGGGTGTGAATGCGGTGGACCCCGGACGGGGCCGGCGCCGGGTCGGTGGCGGGCCGGTCGATCCACACCGGGAGCAGCCCCGCGCCGAGCGCGCCGAGGGCGTCGGTGGTGAGCTTGTCGCCGATGTAGACGACCTGGTCGGGCGGCAGGCGCAGGGCCGCGCAGCCGGCCAGGAAGGCCGCCGCGGCGGGCTTGGCGGAGCCGATGTCGTCGGAGCAGACCAGCGAGCTGAAGCGGCGGCGCAGGCCCAGCTTCTTGAGCTTGCGGTGCTGGTGCCGGGTCGAGGAGTTGGACAGCAGGCCGTGTGCGTAGCGGTGCTGCAGGAGGTCCAGCACCGGCAGCACGTCGGGGAAGATCCGCCAGTGGGCCTCGTAGCAGCGGACGTAGCGGCCGAACCAGGAGTCCACGGCGTCCACGTCGGGGAGCGAGCGGTCGATCTGCTCCAGGAACAGCCGAACCCGTTCGCGGCGCTGGTCCAGGAAGGACAGCTCCCCGGCCAGGAAGCGGGCGTAGGCCCGCTCCATGTCCTCCTGCCACAGCGCGAGGGCCTGCTCGGGCGAGTCGAACTCGCCGAGCAGGCCCTCGTCGGAGAGGTGCTGGAGGACACCGAGGCGTTCCGCCCCGGTGTAGTCGAAGATCGTGTCGTCGATGTCCCAGAGCAGCCCCGTTATCCCCATGCGGTCAGTCTGCCACCCGGTCCAGGGCGGCGTGCAGACGGCGCAGGGTCTCGTCCCGGCCGAGCAGTTCCATGGACTCGAACAGCGGCGGGGACACCCGGCGCCCAGTGACCGCGACCCGCAGCGGGGTGAAGGCGAACTTGGGCTTGATGCCCAGGCCCTCCACCAGCGCGGCCCGCAGGGCGGCCTGGATGTCGTCCGGGTCGAAGCCCTCCAGCGCGTCCAGCGCGGTGATGCTGGCGGCCAGCACCGGGCGGGCGTCGGCGGTGAGCACCTTCTCCGCGTCGGCCGGGTCGAGGGCGAAGTCCTCGGGGGCGACGAAGAGGAAGCCGAGCATGCCGGAGACCTCGCCGAGGACGACCATCCGCTCCTGGGTCAGCGGCGCGGCGGCGATCAGCAGGTCCAACTGGGCGTCGGTGGGGCCCTCGGCGGCGAAGTGTCCGGAGGCGACCAGGTACGGGACCAGCCGGCGGACGAACTCGGCCGGGGCCAGACCGCGCAGGTGCTCGGCGTTGATCGCCTCGGCCTTCTTCAGGTCGAAGCGGGCCGGGTTGGCGTTGACCTTGCCGATGTCGAAGGCCTCGACCATCTCCGCCATGGAGAAGCGGTCCCGGTCCTCGGCCAGCGACCAGCCCAGCAGCGCCAGGTAGTTGAGCAGGCCCTCGGGCAGGAAGCCGCGCTCGCGGTAGAGGTTGAGCGAGGCCTCGGGGTCGCGCTTGGACAGCTTCTTGTTGCCCTCGCCCATGACATAGGGGAGGTGTCCGAACTGCGGGGCCGGGCCGGTGGCGACGCCGATCCCGGCGAGCGCGGCGTAGAGCGCGATCTGGCGCGGGGTGGACGAGAGCAGGTCCTCGCCGCGCAGCACATGGGTGATCCCCATCAGCGCGTCGTCCACAGGATTCACCAAGGTATAGAGGGGAGCGCCGTTGGCCCGGACGATGCCGTAGTCGGGCACGTTGTCCGGGGTGAAGGTCAGCTCGCCGCGCACCAGGTCGGTGAAGGTGATCGCGCCGTCGGGCATCCGGAAGCGGACGATCGGGCTGCGCCCCTCCGCCTCGTACGCCGCGACCTGCTCCGCGGTCAGCGCGCGGCAGTGGCCGTCGTAGCCGGAGGGCTTGCCGGCCGCGCGGGCGGCGGCGCGGCGGACGTCCAGCTCCTCGGTGGAGCAGTAGCAGCGGTAGGCGTGGCCGGCCGCGAGCAGCTTGGCGGCGACGTCGGCGTAGATGTCCATCCGCTGCGACTGCCGGTACGGGGCATGGGGACCCCCGACCTCGGGGCCCTCGTCCCAGTCGAAGCCCAGCCAGCGCATCGCCGAGAGCAGTTGGTCGTAGGAGTCCTCGGAGTCGCGGGCCGCGTCGGTGTCCTCGATCCGGAAGACCAGCTTGCCGCCGTTGTGGCGGGCGAAGGCCCAGTTGAAGAGGGCGGTGCGGACCAGGCCGACGTGCGGGTTCCCGGTCGGGGAGGGACAGAAGCGGACCCGGACGGCGGGGTCGGGGGCGCTGACGGTGTTAGCCACGCTTGATCACCTTGTTGGTGAGAGTGCCGATGCCTTCGATGGAGACGGCGACCTCGTCGCCGACGTTCAGGGGTCCGACGCCGGCGGGGGTGCCGGTGAGGATGACGTCCCCGGGGAGCAGGGTCATCGCCTCGGAGATGTGGACGATCAGCTCGGCCACCGAGCGCACCATCTGCGAGGTGCGTCCGGCCTGCCGCAGCTCGCCGTTGACGGTGCAGGTGATGGCCAGGTCGGCCGGGTCCAGGTCGGTCTCGATCCAGGGCCGAGCGGGCAGGAGGTGTCGAAGCCCTTGGCCCGGGCCCACTGGCCCTCGCGCTGCTGGACGTCGCGGGCGGTGACGTCATTGGCGCAGGTGTAGCCGAAGACCACCTCGGGCACGCGCTCCAGCGGCACCTCGCGGCACATCCGGCCGATCACCACGGCGAGCTCGGCCTCGTACTGGACGTCGTCGGAGAACGGCGGGTAGGCGATGTTCTCGGTGGGGCCGATCACCGCGGTGGAGGGCTTGAAGAAGGTGAGCGGGACCTCGGGGACCTCGTTGCCCAGTTCCGCGGCGTGGGCGGCGTAGTTGCGGCCGACCGCGACGATCTTGTTGGGCAGCATCGGCGGCAGCAGTCGGACGTCCTTGACCGGGAGGACCTGGCCGGTGGGCTGGAGCTCGCCGAAGGGGTGGCCCGAGAGGACGTGCAGGGTCAGCGTCTCGGGTTGGGCGGCGTCGCCCTCGACGACGCCGAAGGAAACGGTCCCCTCGCTGGAAAACCTGGCGATACGCACGGTGGTTGCTGACCCCTCGGACTGGCCGGAACTGCGGACGGAACTGCTGTGGAGCTGTTGCCAGCCTATCCGCAGGCATGGCGGAGGCCCTGCCGGATCTGCTCCGGCAGGGCCTCGGGAAAGTCCTCGGGGACGTCCTCAGACGGTTTCGGGGACAGCCACCCGGATCGGGGCCACCATGAGGTTGGTACGCCGCGGGTTCGCGGTCTGCCGGGGCAGCTCCTCCTGATCGGCGGCGGAGCTGCGCAGAGCCGGGGCCCCGTCTGCGGGCAGGGAGGCGAGAGTCGTCCGGCGCGGGTTGGCGGTCGGACGGAAGCTCATCGTCGTCTTGGTGGACACGCGGACTACCTCACAGGGGCAGATGGTCGGACAGGTTGCTCATCAGGATCTCATTCCACATGCGAGCCGCCTCGCACTACCTCCCCCCCTGTGATTTTGGTCACTTATGTGGCGGTGAGTTCCGACAGTTACGACATTGTGCTCTGAGTTCAAAATCCGACATCTCGTACAGACCGGACAAAATCATCACAGGGTGTCACCTTCGCTGGAGTGCAAGGATCGGTCAGCTGTCCGAAAGGTTCCATATGCCAGGGGGAAGGCGCACAGTCTGTCAAGAGGGCGGTGCGGAGAGTAGCCGAACTGGCTACCCTGTGTGGCCCCTTGTTGCTGGTCCGGCACTGTGCTGAAATTCCACGGACCGCCGGAGGCCACCCCTCCACTGCGCCACTGCCAGCGCCGGGGCCCATTCCAAAGGCGGCACACGGGCACTCAACAGGGTCCATATACCGGATCCTTGCCCGCCCGAAACTCGACACCGTCCTGTCCGCGTTCTCGCGGGGGGCGCCTGGTCCAGAGGTTGCGACGCTAGTGCAGGGACGTATCAAGAGGGGTGGCGGCGGCCCGGGCGACCCGGCGGACCGCGAAGCAGCCGTTCGCCAGCAGTCTCCGGCGACTCCCCCAATCGACACCGGTCGGGACAGCGCGACGAACGGCCGACAGCGGTCGGCCGACGGCGCGAAGGCCCGAATAGGACGCCTTGCCCCCACGCGGGTATCCGGCGCGAGGCGCTATGCGCTGAACAACTGGCGGATCCGCACCCGGCTGATGGCGCTGCTGGTGCTCCCCGTGGTCGCGGCCATCGTGCTCGGTGGCTTCCGCATCCAGTCGTCGCTGCAGACCCAGGACCAGTTGGGCAAGGTGGCCCAGCTGGGTAACGTCGCCCAGGCCGCGACGCTGCTGGCCACCGCGCTGCAGACCGAGCGCGACGAGATGGCCGGCACCATCATGTACTCGCAGGACTCCTCCTCGGACACGATCCTGCAGGACCAGAAGACCACCACCACCCGGCAGACCGCGTTCACCAAGCTGGTGGAGTCGCTCGACAAGTCCGACCTGCCGGCCGACGGCGCCGACATCACCGACATCGACACCAAGCTGAACCAGCTGGACACGATTCGGAAGACCGCCTTCAGCAGCCGCGCCACCGGCACCGAGGCGGAGGCCTCGGTCGAGGCGTACGAGAACCTGATCCAGCCGCTGCTGGCGCTGAGCCAGGACCTCGCGCTGGCCTCCTCCAACTCGGAGCTGGTCCAGGCCACCCGGTCGCTGCAGGAGTTCTCCAAGTGGAAGGACGACCGCTCGGTCGTCCGCGCCGTCATCGCCGCAGGTCTGGCCAACAACGACCGGTCCATCAAGGCCGGCACCGGCCCCACCCAGCTGAGCCCCGGCGACCGGGCGTACGTCGCCTCGGCCTTCGCCAGCGCCAGCAGCACCAAGTCGACGTTCGAGCGCCTCTACGGCGTCACCCAGGCCAACAACCTGGACGGCGCCTGGTTGAACGCGATCAACGTCACCCGTGCCGACAACGTGGTCAAGAACATCGTGAACGCGGCCGACGGCTGGGGCGGCATCGGCATTCCGCCGTCCTACACGGACTGGAACGCGGAGGCGACCACCCAGATCACCAACATGAACGCGGACGAGTCGATCCTGGTCCAGCAGCTCAACAGCAAGGTCCTCTCGCTGCGGAGCGCGGCCCAGCAGGACGCGATCATCAACGCGGTGCTGATCGCCCTGGTCCTCCTCGTCGCCGTGCTCGGCGCGGCCATCGTGGCCCGTTCCATGGTCCGCACCCTGAGCACGCTGCAGTCCGCCGCCGAGGACGTGGCCGAGCACCGGCTGCCCGAGCTGGTCCGGATCCTGTCCGAGTCGGACCCGCAGGACGTCGACACCTCGGTCGCCCCGATCGGCATCAACACCACCGACGAGATCGGCTCGGTGGCCCGCGCGTTCGACCAGGTCCACGCGCAGGCGGTGCGCCTGGCCGCCGAGCAGGCCCTGCTCCGAGGCAACATCAACGCGATGTTCACCAACCTCTCCCGCCGCTCGCAGGGCCTGATCCAGCGTCAGCTGTCGATGATCTCCGAACTGGAGAGCCGCGAGGCCGACCCGGACCAGCTGGCCAGCCTCTTCAAGCTGGACCACCTCGCCACCCGTATGCGCCGGAACGGCGAGAACCTCCTGGTCCTCGCCGGTGAGGACCCGGGCCGCCGGTGGACCCGGCCGGTCCCGCTGGTCGACGTGCTCCGTGCCGCCGCCTCCGAGGTGGAGCAGTACGAGCGGATCGAACTCGCCTCGGTGCCCACCGCCGACGTGGCCGGACGGGTCGTCAACGACCTCGTCCACCTGCTCGCCGAGCTGCTGGAGAACGCGACCTCGTTCTCCAGCCCGCAGACCAGGGTCCGGGTCACCGGACACGCGCTGCCGGACGGCCGGGTACTGGTCGAGATCCACGACACCGGCATCGGCCTCTCCCCCGACGACCTGGCCGAGATCAACGAGCGGCTGGCGAACCCGCCGGTGGTGGACGTCTCCGTCTCCCGCCGGATGGGCCTGTTCGTGGTCGGTCGACTCTCGCTGCGCCACGGCATCCGGATCCAGCTCCGCCCCAGCGACTCCGGCGGCACCACCGCGCTGGTCATGCTGCCGGTGGACGTCACCAACGCGGCCGAGCGCCGCGGCGGTGCGCAGGGCCCCGGCCAGCAGCGCCCGCAGGGCGGCATGCAGTCCCCGCAGCAGGGCGGCCCGCAGGGCGCCCAGCAGCAGAACGCGATGCAGGGCTCGATGCAGGGCGCTCCCCCGGTCCGCGGCCCGCAGCAGCGCGGCGCGGTGCCGCAGGCGCCCGGCCGCACCCCGCTTCCGCCACAGTCCCCCGAGCAGCCCGGTCTGCCGCGCCGCGGCAACGCGCCGGGGCTGCCGCAGGGCTCCTCCCCGATGGGCGGCCAGCAGGGAGGTCCGCAGGGCCAGCCCGGCGGCCCGCGCCGGCCGCAGGGCCCGCAGGGAGGTCCGTCCCCGTCCCCGCAGCAGCCGCAGCCCCAACAGCAGCAGCCGCAGCCGGTGCAGGCCCAGCAGCAGCCCCCGCAGCGTCAGCAGCAGCCCGCTCCCCCGGACGACCGCGCGCTGTGGGCCGAGCAGCCCCAGCACGGCTCGCCCGCCGGACGCCCGCAGCCCGCGGACGCCCTGGGCGGTGCGGACAGCACGGCGCAGTTCGCCAGGCCGCACTTCGACGAGGAGCCGGCCCGGCCGATCCCGCCGCGGCCCGCGCCGCAGCAGCCGCAGCAGTTCGCCCCGCGTCCGCCGCAGCAGCAGCCGCAGCAGTCGCAGCAGCTGCCGCAGGTCCCCCAGCCGCAGCCGCCGCAGCAGGTCAGGCCGCCGCAGCAGCAGCAGCCGACGGCACCGCAGCAGGGTCAGCCGCCGATGGCGCTGCCCCCGGCCGTGGTGTCCCAGGACGTGGCGAACCACCCGCTGACCCGGGCCCTGCCGCCGGCCGAGGCCGGAGCCGGCAGCTCGCCGATCTTCGAGGCGATGGAGTCCAACTGGTTCCGCAGCGGCCGGGCCGACCGGATGCGCGCGGTGCAGGTGTACGGCGAGGCCGCCGGACAGGCTCCGGACGCGGCGGCGCCGCAGGCCCAGGCCCCGCAGCAGCAGGCTGCGGCCGCCCCCCAGCGGCCGCAGCCGTACCAGCCGCAGCGTCCGTCCACCTCGGCCGTTCCGGCGCCCGCGGCGGCTCCGGTCGCCGAGCAGGCCCCGTTCGGGGCGCCCCCGCAGCGTCCGCTGCCGCAGCGCGGCACCGCGGAGGGCGCGCCGGCCGGCGCGACCGCCGCCGGACAGTGGCGCGCCTCGGCCAACGACGAGGTGTGGCGCCGGGCCGAGCAGGTGCGCGAGCCCAGCGCGGGCGGAGTCCTTCCGTCCGGGCTGCCGCGTCGGGTGCCGCAGGCCAACCTCGTGCCGGGCACGGCCGAGTCCACCCCGGCCGAGGGCCCCCAGGCCCAGGTCTCCCGCTCCCCCGAGGAGGTCAGGGGCAGGCTCACCAACCTGCGCCGCGGCATCCAGCAGGGCCGTCAGGCAGGCGGCGACAACCACAACCCGGCCACGCCGCACCAGGCCAACCAGCCGAACCGGGGCAGTGGCCCGTACGGCAGCAACCCCCAGGAGCGTTGACTCAGATGAGCCAGATGTCCCAAGCGGCACACAATCTGAACTGGTTGATCACCAACTTCGTGGACAACACCCCCGGGGTGTCGCACACGGTGGTGGTCTCCGCCGACGGCCTCCTGCTCGCCATGTCCGAGGGCTTCCCCCGTGACCGTGCCGACCAGCTCGCCGCCGTGGCCTCCGGGCTGACGTCGCTGACCCAGGGCGCCTCCCGGATCTTCGAGGGCGGACGGGTCACCCAGACCGTCGTGGAGATGGAACGCGGCTTCCTCTTCATCATGGCCGTCTCCGACGGCTCCTCCCTCGCCGTACTCGCCTCACCCGACAGCGACATCGGCCTGGTCGGCTACGAAATGGCCCTCCTCGTCGACCGCGCCGGCGACGTGCTGACCCCGGCCCTGCGGGCCGAGCTCCAGGGCAGCCTGCTCCACTGACCCGCACCGCACCGAACCCCCTCAGGCACCACCAGCCAGCCGCGGAGTGGCACGACGGACCGCTGCAGCTCAAGGAGGACAGATGACCCCGCCCCAAGGCTCCACCGGTCCGTACGGCAACGCCTACGGCCAGCACGGCAACGCGCACGGCACCCCGCAGGGGCCGGCCCGGCAGCCGTTGGTCCGGCCGTACGCCATGACCGGTGGCCGGACCAGACCCCGGTACCAACTGGCGATCGAAGCGCTGATCTCCACCACGGCGCAGGCCGACCGGGCCGGATCGCTGCTCCCCGAGCACGCCCGGATCGTCCAGCTGTGCCGTGAGGTCAAGTCCGTGGCGGAGGTCTCCGCCCTGGTGCCCATGCCGCTCGGCGTGGCCCGCATCCTTGTCGCCGACCTGGCCGAAGCCGGCCTGGTCGCGATCCACCAACCGGCCGCCGCCTCCGAGACCGGCGGCACTCCGGACGTCACACTGCTCGAAAGGGTGCTCAGTGGACTTCGCAAGCTCTAGGCCCGCGGCGCCCTTCGCGCCCGCGCCACCCGTCGCCGCCCGGCGGGCCACCACCTCGGCGAAGATCGTCGTCGCGGGCGGCTTCGGGGTGGGCAAGACCACCCTGGTCGGAGCGGTCTCCGAGATCAACCCGCTGCGCACCGAGGCCGTGATGACCTCGGCCAGCGCGGGGATCGACGACCTGACCCACATCAGCGGCAAGACCACCACCACGGTGGCGATGGACTTCGGCCGGATCACCCTGGACGAGGACCTGATCCTCTACCTCTTCGGCACCCCCGGCCAGGACCGCTTCTGGTTCATGTGGGACGACCTCGTCCGCGGCGCCATCGGCGCCGTCGTCCTGGTCGACACCCGACGCCTCGCCGACTGCTTCCCCGCCATCGACTACTTCGAAAACAGCGGACTCCCCTTCGTCGTCGCCCTCAACGCCTTCGACGGAAACCAGACCCACAACCCCGAAGAAGTCCGCGAAGCACTCCAACTCGGCCCCGACACCCCCGTCATCACCACCGACGCCCGCCGACGCGACAGCGCCAAATCCGCACTGATCACCCTCGTCGAACACGCGCTGCTGGCACGACTGCGCTAGGAAGGACCCCTCCGGGGGTCCTGTTTGCATAACGGTTCGACACGCAATTCCCCCACAGGTTTCACCCCTTGTGACCGGATGTGTACACAGCGCCCACCAAAGGGTGTGCATTCGCCGCAGGTGGGGCTTTATGTCCGATTTATCGTCAGGATGCGGACCTGGCCCAGGTGTTTGGCCCGTACACCGCGTACGTGCTGAAATTCCAGCGATCCGCGCAGATCAGTAGCACGCATCAGAAATGGCCGCCCGGCCGAGAGGTTGTTGTCGAGTGAGGCAGAAGCAGGCAGACCCCGGACCGCGGCAGGCCGTTCCCCTTCCCGTGGCGGACGGAGGCTCCCGTTGGGGCTTCCGCCACTGGCGGGTGCCCACCCGGCTGACGGCCATCGTGCTCGTCCCGGTGCTCACCGCGATGGCCTTCGCCGGGCTGCGCGTCAAGGACCAGTTGGACCTGGCCAGCGCGGCCGCGCAGAACGAGAAGGTCGCCATCCTGGTGCGCGACGCCGCCGCGGTGGCGGACGACATGGAGAACGAGGGCGACCTCGCCGTCATCCCGCAGCTGCACGGCATCCAGAACGACCCCAAGGTGCTCGCCGCGCGGCAGCAGACCAACGCCGACATCGCGACCATGGACAACGACGCCAAGGGGGTGAAGTCGGACGGCCAGATAGCCAACGACCTGAACGACTTCCACACCCAGGTGTCCAAGAACCTCTCCAACCTCCGGGTCAACGGCAACACCAAGATCGACCCGATCGACACCGAGCTCCAGTACTCGGCGATGTACCTGCAGCTGATGGGCCTCGACAACGAGCTGTTCTTCAGCGACAAGAACATCAACAGCCGCGGCCGCGAGCTCTACGCGCTGACCCTGGAGAAGGCCTCCACCTCCACCGAGCGCAACTACGTGACGATCGCGCTGGTCACCAACCAGATGCCGCTCCAGCTCGCCGAGGCGATCCAGGTGGCCAACCGGCTCACCGCCACCACCGAGAACCAGTTCCTGATCTCCGGTGTGCCCAGCGACGTGAAGCTGTACAAGAACACCGTGATCGGGCAGGGCATCGGGCCGGCCGAGAACACCCTGGTCAACATGGTCACGAAGAAGAACCTCAAGCCCGCCGGGATCACCCCCGAGGCCTGGTTCGCGCTGGCCAGCTCGCGGACCCAGCAGGAGCGCACGGTCGAGAAGGCGATCACCGACCAGGTCGTCGCCGACGCCAAGCAGGCCCAGAGCGACGCCAACCGGCAGGCGCTGACCATCACCGCCGAGGCGCTCGCGCTGATGCTGGTGGCCGGTGTGCTGGTCTACCTGATGGGCCGCTCCATGGTCCGCGGGATGCGGACCCTGCGCGACAGCGCCCAGAGCATCGCCGCCGAACGGCTGCCGGACCTGGTCCGCAAGCTCTCCAAGACCGACCCCGAGCGGGTCGACACCACGGTCCAGCCGATCCCGCTGACCGGACGGGACGAGATCGGCGAGGTCGCCCGCGCCTTCGACGACGTCCACCGCGAGGCGATCCGGCTGGCCTCCGAGCAGGCACTGCTCCGAGGGAACGTCAACGCGATCTTCACCAACCTCTCCCGCCGCTCGCAGGGCCTGATCGAGCGCCAACTGGGCCTGATCACCGAGCTGGAGAACAACGAGGCCGACCCGGACCAGCTGGAGAGCCTCTTCAAGCTGGACCACCTGGCCACCCGTATGCGCCGCAACGGCGAGAACCTGCTGGTCCTGGCCGGCGAGTCGGCCGGACGCGACTGGACCGACCCGATCCCGCTGGTGGACGTGCTGCGCGCGGCCGCCTCCGAGGTGGAGCAGTACGAGCGCATCGAGCTCAGCGGCATCCCCGAGACGGACGTGATCGGCCCCGCCGTCACCGACATGGTGCACCTGCTCGCCGAGCTGCTGGAGAACGCCACCACCTTCTCCAGCCCGCAGACCAGGGTCAGGGTCACCGCGACCCGGCTGCCGGACCAGCGGGTGCTGGTCGAGATCCACGACAAGGGCATCGGCCTCACCGCCGAGGACTTCGCCGCGATCAACAGCAAGCTCGCCGACCCGCCGACCGTGGACGCCTCGGTGTCCCGGCAGATGGGCCTGTTCGTGGTCGGCCGGCTGGCCGAGCGCCACGGCATCCGGGTCCAGCTCCGCCCCTCCGGCGAGTCCGCCGGGACCACCTCGCTGGTGATGATCCCGGACCACCTGACCCAGGTGCCCCGGATGGCCGAGCCGGAGGAGCAGTTCACCGTCTCCCGGATCTACGGCGAGCCCGAGAACGGCACCTACGCCGACCCGGACAACCGCACCGCGAGCGAGCTGGGCTTCGACGACAGCCGCTACGAGCGGCCGGCGGCGGAGGTCGGCGCGGGACCGGACCTGATGCAGCGCACCATGCGGCTCGGCCACCGGCGCGAGCAGGCGGCGCTGGAGCCCGCGGCGCAGGAGGCCGCCCAGGCAGCCCAGGCCCAGCAGGGCGGGCAGCCGCCGCAGCAGGGCGGGCGGCCCGCGCAGCCGGCGCCGGCCCCGCAGCAGCCGGTCCAGCAGCCGCACCCGGCCGAGGCCTTCCCCGAGCCCTACGCCCCCGAGCCCTATGCCGCCGCAGAGTTCGACGAGCGCGCGTTCGACCAGTCGTTCGGCGGCCCCCAGGGCTACGCCGAGACCGCGCCGTCGTACCCGGCCCCGGACGCCTCCTACGAGGCGGGCCGCTACACCGCCGCCGACTTCGAGTCGACCGGCTTCCAGGACCCCTTCGCGTCCCAGGACCCGTACCCCGCCCAGGGGTACGGCGCCCAGCAGCAGTACGGCGCGGAGCAGTACGAGCACGAGCAGTACCCGCCCTACCAGCCCGAACCCGAGACCCAGTACGGACACCCGTACTACTCGGAACCCCTGCAGTCCGCCCCCGCACCCGCTACCGAGGCGCCCGTGGCCCCCCAGCCCCCGCTCCCCGACCCGCCGCCACTACTCCGCCCGCCCTGCCCCAGCGGCCGTCCCCGGCGCCCGCTCCGGCAGCCAACGGCTCGTTCGGCTCGCTGCCCACCCGCCGTCCCGGCCAAGCCCTCGGCGGCGGTCGGGCGATCGGTGACCGCGAGGCCGGCGAGCGCCCCAACTGGTTCACCGGCGCCCGCGAGGAGGAGGACGAGCAGGTCCCCACCCCGCCGTCCGCTCCCGTGTTCGTCCCGCCCGTGGCCGCCGCGGCCGAGCCGTCCACCGGGGGCACCACCCCGGCCGGCCTGCCCCGCCGCGTGCCCCGGCAGAACCTGCTCCCCGGCAATGTCGCGGAGCCCAGCAACGCCGCTACTGCCGTCTCCCCGCAGCTGTCCCGATCCCCCGAGGAGGTCCGCGGCCGGCTCACCAACCTGCGCCGCGGCATCCAGCAGGGACACAACGCGGGCGACACCCCCTCCCCCGACCAGCACGGCGGCGCCGATCTCTTCGGCAGCCCGAACCACCCGGAGCGTTAGCAGTGAGTCAGATGTCACAGGCGGCACAGAACCTGAACTGGTTGATCACCAACTTCGTGGACAACACCCCCGGGGTGTCGCACACGGTGGTGGTCTCCGCCGACGGCCTCCTGCTCGCCATGTCCGAGGGCTTCCCCCGCGACCGTGCCGACCAGCTCGCCGCCGTGGCCTCCGGGCTGACGTCGCTGACCCAGGGCGCCTCCCGGATCTTCGAGGGCGGACGGGTCACCCAGACCGTCGTGGAGATGGAACGCGGCTTCCTCTTCATCATGGCCGTCTCCGACGGCTCCTCCCTCGCCGTACTCGCCTCACCCGACAGCGACATCGGCCTGGTCGGCTACGAAATGGCCCTCCTCGTCGACCGCGCCGGCACGGTGCTCACCCCGGCTCTCAGGGCCGAGCTCCAGGGCAGCCTGCTCCACTGACCGACGGCTCCCCCGGCCGGCCCGACCAGCACCGCGTACCACCAGCAAGAGCCGCAACTCCCCTGTCGCTCCACTGTGAGGAGGAACCGTGACACCGCCCGAGGACCAGAACGGCCAGTACGGAACCGGCTATCCCGGTACAGGCCACGACGCGTTCGGTGGTCCGGGCGGCGGCGGTTACCCGCCCGCGCCCAACTACCCCGGCAACTACGGCCATGAGCAGGACCAGCGGGGCTACGGCGCGCCCTCCCCGGGCTACCAGGACAACCCCTACGCCAACGGCGGCACCGCCAACCCGGCGCCGAACGCCCCCACCACCAGCGGCACCGGATCCGGCTATCCGAGTCGGCCCTCGTACGCGGACGACTGGAAGCACCAGCCGCACCAGGAGCCCGAGCCGGACGAGGAGCCGCTGATCCGCCCGTACGCCATGACCGGCGGCCGGACCCGTCCGCGCTACCAGCTGGCCATCGAGGCCCTGGTCTCCACCACCGCGGCGCCGGAGCGGATCGTCTCGCTGCTCCCCGAGCACCAGCGGATCTGCAATCTCTGCCAGGACATCAAGTCCGTGGCCGAGATCTCGGCGCTGCTCTCCATGCCGCTCGGCGTGGCCCGCATTCTCGTCGCCGACCTGGCCGAATCCGGCCTGGTGGCGATCCACCAACCCGCCGCCGGAGGCGAATCCGGTGGCACGCCAGACGTGACACTGCTCGAAAGGGTGCTCAGTGGACTTCGCAAGCTCTAGGCCCGCCCCACCGGCTGCCAACGGAGCCCGCCGCACAACCACCTCAGCGAAGATCGTCGTGGCGGGCGGCTTCGGGGTGGGCAAGACCACCCTGGTCGGAGCGGTCTCCGAGATCAACCCGCTGCGCACCGAGGCGGTCATGACCAGCGCCTCGGCCGGCATCGACGACCTCAGCCATGTCGCCGACAAGACCACCACCACGGTGGCGATGGACTTCGGCCGGATCACCCTGGACGAGGACCTGATCCTCTACCTCTTCGGCACCCCCGGCCAGGACCGCTTCTGGTTCATGTGGGACGACCTCGTCCGCGGCGCCATCGGCGCCGTCGTCCTGGTCGACACCCGACGCCTCGCCGACTGCTTCCCCGCCATCGACTACTTCGAAAACAGCGGACTCCCCTTCGTCGTCGCCCTCAACGCCTTCGACGGAAACCAGACCCACAACCCCGAAGAAGTCCGCGAAGCACTCCAACTCGGCCCCGACACCCCCGTCATCACCACCGACGCCCGCCGACGCGACAGCGCCAAATCCGCACTGATCACCCTCGTCGAACACGCGCTGCTGGCACGACTGCGCTAGCCGAGAACGCTGAGGGCCGTCACGCGCTGCGTGACGGCCCCTCAGCGTCTCTGCCAGGGCCCGCTAGGGCTCCAGGCCCGCCCGGAGCAGGCCGAAGGTGAAGGCGTCCTCCAGGGCCTGCCAGGAGGCCGAGATGACGTTCTGGGCGACCCCGACCGTGGACCACTCGTCCTTGCCGTCGCTGGTGGTGACCAGCACCCGGGTCTGCGAGGTGGTGCCGTGCTCGCCCTCCAGGATCCGGACCTTGTAGTCCACCAGCTCCAGCGCCGCCAACTGCGGGTAGAAGCGCTCCAGCGCCGCCCGCAGGGCCATGTCCAGGGCGTTGACCGGGCCGTTGCCCTCCCCGGTGGAGATGATCCGCTCGCCCTGGACATGGAGCTTCACGGTGGCCTCGTTGGCCTGGCTGCCGTCCGCCTGCTGCTCGCCGATGGTGCGCCAGGACTCCAGGGCGAAGAAGCGGACCCGGTTGCCGTTCACCTCGTCCCGCAGCAGCAGCTCGAACGAGGCGTCGGCGGCCTCGTAGGTGTAGCCGAGGTTCTCCCGCTCCTTGACGGTGGCCACGATCCGGCCCACCGCGTCGCGGTCGCCGGAGAGGTCGTAGCCGAGCTCCTTGGCCTTGAGCTCGACCGAGGCGCGGCCGGCCATGTCGGAGACCAGCATCCGCATCCGGTTGCCGACCAGGGCCGGGTCGGTGTGCTGGTAGAGGTCGGGGTCGACCTTGATCGCGGAGGCGTGCAGCCCGGCCTTGTGGGCGAAGGCGGAGACCCCGACGTACGGCTGGTGGGTGGACGGGGTGAGGTTGACCACCTCGGCGATGGCGTGCGAGATCCGGGTCATCTCGGCGAGCTTCCCCGCGGGCAGCACCCGGCGGTCGTACTTCAGCTCCAGCGCCGCGGCGACCGGGAAGAGGTTGGCGTTGCCGACCCGCTCGCCGTAGCCGTTGGCGGTGCACTGCACCTGGGTGGCCCCGGCGTCCACCGCGGCCAGGGTGTTGGCCACCGCGCAGCCGGTGTCGTCCTGGGCGTGCATGCCGAGCCGGGCCCCGGTCTGCGCCAGCACGTCCGCGACGATGGCGTGCACCCCGGCCGGGAGCATCCCGCCGTTGGTGTCGCAGAGCACCACCACGTCGGCGCCCGCCTCGTGCGCGGTGCGGACCACGGCCAGGGCGTAGTCGCGGTTGGCCCGGTAGCCGTCGAAGAAGTGCTCGCAGTCGATGAACACCCGGCGCCCCTGCTCCCGCAGGAAGCGCACGCTGTCGGCGACCATGGCCAGGTTCTCGTCCAGGGTGGTGCGCAGGGCCAGCTCGACATGGCGGTCGTGGGACTTGGCGACCAGGGTCACCACCGGGGCCCCGGAGGCCACCAGGGCGGCCAGTTGGGCGTCGGTGGCCGCGTCGCCGCCCGCGCGGCGGGTGGCGCCGAAGGCGACCAGCTGGGCGTGCTTCAACTCCAGCTCGCCGGCCGCGCGGGCGAAGAACTCGGTGTCCCGGGGGTTGGCGCCGGGCCAGCCGCCCTCGATGAAGCCGACCCCGAAGTCGTCCAGGTGGCGGGCGATGGTGAGCTTGTCGGCGACGGTGAGGTTGATGCCCTCGCGCTGCGCACCGTCTCGCAGGGTGGTGTCGAAGACGTGGAAGTCGTCGCTGAGGCTCATTGCCTGGTTCTCCTGTCCGGGGGCTGGGTCCGGGTCCGCCCCCGGCGGGCTGGGATGCCTGCCGGGGGCGCCACGGGGGGCCTGGGGTGTACCCAGGATCACGGTCGCTGTCGCCTTCGCCGCGTGCACTCTGGCCGCCGAACGGTTCCTTGTGGGATCGCGTCGGCAAACAAAAAGACCCCTCGCGGATGCGAGAGGTCTGCGCGCGGGTCTTGTGACACGGTGTCCGTTCCGGCACGGGTCGATCGTGCGGAGCGGTCACTGCGGACCGGCGCGCCTGCTGCCAATAATGAGCGAGAGCGAGGACACACCAGCAGTGTGCCACAGCCACGCCGCGCGGGACGGCCGGTCTCAGGATGCGGGACCGGCCGTCCCCGACGCGGGCTGCTCAGGCGATCGGGTGCATCCAGCCGTGGGTGTCCTCGCGGCGGCCGGTCTGCAGCGCCAGCAGGGTCTCCCTGAGCTTCAGGGTGACCGGGCCGGGGTTGCCGTCGCCGATGGTCCAGTGGCCGCGGGCGGACTTGACCGAGCCGACCGGGGTGATCACCGCGGCGGTGCCGCAGGCGAAGACCTCGGTGAGGGTGCCGTCGGCGTTGCCGTCGCGCCACTCGTCGGTGGAGATCTTCCGCTCCTCGGTGGCGTAGCCGAGGTCGTCGGCGATGCTCAGCAGCGAGTCCCGGGTGATGCCGGGCAGCAGCGAGCCGGACAGCTCGGGGGTGACGATCCGGGCGTCCGCGCCCTCGCCGAAGACGAAGTAGAGGTTCATCCCGCCCATCTCCTCGATCCAGCGCCGCTCCACCGCGTCCAGCCAGACCACCTGGTCGCAGCCCTGCTCCGCGGCCTGGGCCTGGGCGACCAGGGAGGCGGCGTAGTTGCCGCCGCACTTGGCCGCGCCGGTGCCGCCGGGCGCCGCCCTGACGTACTCCTCGGAGAGCCAGACCGAGACCGGCTTGACCCCGCCGCTGAAGTAGGCGCCGGCCGGGGAGGCGATCACCATGAACAGGTACTCGTTGGCCGGACGGACGCCGAGGCCGACCTCGGCGGCGATCATGAACGGGCGCAGGTAGAGGCTGGCCTCGTCCTGGCTCGGCACCCAGGCCGCGTCCTGGGCGACCAGCGCCTCGACCGCGGCGACAAAGGCCTCCTGCGGCAGCTCCGGCATGGCCAGCCGGCGCGCGGAGGCCTGGAAGCGGGCGGCGTTGGCGAACGGGCGGAAGGTCTGGATGCTGCCGTCCGCGGTCCGGTACGCCTTCAGCCCCTCGAAGATCGTCTGGCCGTAGTGCAGGACCGCGCTCGCCGGGTCGATCTCCAGCGGCGCGTACGGGGCCAGCTGCGCGTCGTGCCAGCCGCGGCCCTCGGTCCAGCGGATGGTCACCATGTTGTCGGTGAAGAAGCGGCCGAAGCCGGGGTTGGCGAGGCGGGCCTCGCGTTCCTCGGCGGCGAGCGGGTGGGCCGAGGGCTTGAGCTCGATCTCAATGGTCTCGATGGGGGAGGTCATGGCGTTACGTCCTTCACCGTGTCGTCAGGCGGGCCGCTCTCATTCATCGCGGAGGGGGCCCAGGGTCGATGGTCGCACTTTCCCGGGCCGATCGAACAGTCGCTCCGGCGGGAGACGACGAAGCGGCCCGGAAGGGTGCGTACCGGTGGTACCGGGGGTCACAGGGCGTTGCTGACCAGCCGGGTCTCGGCATGCTTACTTCCGGACCGCTGTGGGGTCCTGGCGCAGTGCCGGCTGGTCAGCCGGCTACTCGCGCGGCGAGGGCGTCGCCGACCTCGGAGGTGGAACGGGACGGCTTCCCGATGCGCTCGGCGAGGTCCGCGGCGACGGCGGTCTCGATCCGGGCCGCCTCCTCGGTCAGGCCGAGGTGCTGCAGCAGCATCGCGACCGAGAGGACGGTGGCGGTCGGGTCCGCCTTGCCCTGTCCGGCGATGTCCGGGGCCGAGCCGTGGACCGGCTCGAACATGGACGGGAACTCGCCGCCGGGGTTGATGTTGCCGCTGGCGGCGAGGCCGATGCCACCGGTCACCGCGGCGGCCAGGTCGGTGAGGATGTCGCCGAAGAGGTTGTCGGTGACGATCACGTCGAAGCGCTCGGGCTGGGTGACAAAGAAGATCGTCGCCGCGTCCACGTGCAGGTAGTCGGTGCTGACCTCGGGGAACTCGGTGGCGACCGCGTGGAAGATCCGGGTCCACAGGTGGCCGGCGTGGACCAGCACATTGTTCTTGTGGACCAGCGTCAGCTTCTTGCGCGGACGGGCCTGGGCCCGGGCGAAGGCGTCGCGGACGACCCGCTCGATGCCGAACGCCGTGTTCAGGCTGACCTCGGTGGCGATCTCCTGCGGGGTACCGGTGCGCAGGGTGCCGCCGTTGCCGACGTACGGGCCCTCGGTGCCCTCGCGGACGACCACGAAGTCGATCTGCGGGTCGCCGGCCAGCGGGGAGGCGACACCCGGGAAGAGCTTGCCGGGGCGCAGGTTGACGTGGTGGTCGAAGGCGAAGCGCAGCTTGAGCAGCAGCCCGCGCTCCAGCACCCCGGAGGGCACCGAGGGGTCGCCGATCGCGCCGAGCAGGATGGCGTCGTTGTGCTTGAGCTCCTCCAGCACGCTGTCCGGGAGGGTTTCGCCGGTGGCGTGGTAGCGGCGCGCGCCGAGGTCGTACTCGGTGGTCTCCACCTTGGAGTCGGCGGGGAGGACGGCGGCGAGGACCTTGAGCCCTTCGGCGACGACTTCCTGGCCGATGCCGTCACCGGGGATCACTGCGAGGCGGAGAGTGCGAGACATGCCCGGGACCTTACTCCTGGTTCCAGCAGGTGGGCATCGACCGTCCGGTATCTGGACGCTGCTGCCGGTGGCCTGCGGCCTGAGGACCGCTACCGGTGGCCGGTCGCGCCGCCGTTGTCACGGCGGTCCAGGGCCCGCTGCAGCGCGGCCATGGCATTGGCGCGGTCGTTGTTCTGGGGACGGGCGGGGGTCTGCGGGCGCTGCTGGTCCATGAGGGGACTCCTCTGACGCGAGGGACGGTTCTTGACGCGAGGGGGTGGTTCTTGACACGGGGGAATGGTGGGGCAGGGGCCGCGCAGGGGTCGCCCGCGACAAGGGCCGTTCGGAACTGGCTGTGGATACAGCGGATCGTCCGACTACTTCACGGTACGACAAGGGACCGCGACTGTCTGCAGAACTACTTGGATTTCCTACTATCTGAGACGGGATCATCCGGCCGCCGAACGCACAGCGCCCCGCGGGCCTGAGGAACGGCCTGCGGGGCGCTGGGGTGGAGCGGGTTGCTCAGGAGTCGCTGAGGTTCACCGAGCGGGCGAACTTGGCGCCGATCTCGGTGGCGATCTCGTTCAGCACCGGCTGCGGGATCTCGCTGTCCACGGTGAGCGAGACCAGCGAGTCGCCGGCCTCGTCGTCGCGGGAGACCTGCATGCCGGCGATGTTGATCCCGGCCTCGCCGAGCAGGCGGCCGAGAGTGCCGACCACGCCGGGGCGGTCGTCGTAGCGGAAGAAGGCCATGTGCTCGGTGAGCACCACGTCCACGTCGAAGGTGTCGACGCCGACGATCTTCTGGATCCGCTTGGGCCCGGCCAGCGTCCCGGAGACGGCGACCTCGCGGCCGTCGGTCAGGGTGCCGCGGACGGTGATGACATTGCGGTACTCGGGGCTCTCGCTGGTCGTGGTGAGCCGTACCTCGAGGCCGCGCTCCTGGGCGAACAGCGGGGCGTTCACGTAGGAGACGGTCTCGGCGACGACGTCCTCGAAGACGCCCTTGAGCGCGGAGAGCTCCAGCACCTTGACGTCGTGCTGGGTGATCTCGCCGCGGACCTCGACGTCCAGGCGGGCGGCGACCTCGCCGGCCAGCGCGGTGAAGATCCGGCCGAGCTTCTCGGCCAGCGGCAGCCCGGGGCGCACGTCCTCGGCGATGACGCCGCCCTGGACGTTGACGGCGTCCGGGACCAGCTCGCCGGCCAGCGCGAGCCGGACCGACTTGGCGACCGAGATGCCGGCCTTCTCCTGCGCCTCGTCGGTGGACGCGCCCAGGTGCGGGGTGCAGACCACGTTGTCGAAGGCGAACAGCGGGGAGTCGGTGCACGGCTCCTTGGCGTAGACGTCGAGGCCGGCGCCGGCCACCCGGCCCTCCTTGAGCGCGGAGGCCAGGGCCTCCTCGTCGACGATCCCGCCGCGGGCGGCGTTGATGATGCGCACGGTCGGCTTGACCTTGTGCAGCGCCTCGTCGCCGATCAGGCCGACTGTCTCCGGGGTCTTCGGGAGGTGCACGGTGATGAAGTCGGAGGCCGCGAGCAGCTCGTCCAGCGGCATCAGGTTGACGCCCATCTGGGCCGCGCGGGCGGCCTGGATGTAGGGGTCGTAGGCGACGATCTTCATACCGAAGGCGGACATGCGCTGCGCGACCAGCACGCCGATGCGGCCGAGGCCGACCACGCCGAGGGTCTTCTCCGCCAGCTCGACGCCGGTGTACTTGGCGCGGGCCCACTTGCCGTCCTTGAGGGCGGCGTTGGCGGCCGGGATGTGCCGGGCCGTGGAGATGAGCAGGCCGCAGGCCAGCTCGGCGGCGGTGACGATGTTGGAGGTCGGGGCGTTGACGACCATCACGCCGGCCTTGGTGGCGGCGGGTACGTCCACGTTGTCCAGACCGACGCCGGCCCGGGCGACGACCTTGAGCCGCCGGGCGGCGGCGATGGCCTCGGCGTCGACCTTGGTGGCGGAGCGGATCAGGATCGCGTCCACGTCGGCGATGGCGGGCAGCAGTTCGGCCCGGTTGGCGCCGTCGCAGTGGCGGATCTCGAAGTCGGGGCCGAGTGCGTCCACGGTCGCGGGGGAGAGTTCTTCCGCGATGAGTACGACAGGCTTCTTGGTGGTTGCAGCGCTCACGACAGTTGTCCTTACTGTCCGGATCTCCCCTGCCGCACGGGTGTGGGTGGCACCCTCGAACTGACGGCATGGTGGGAACGGTGGCATGCCGCGTTGGAGACGCACGACGCTGTGGGCCTGACGCGCACTCGGGAGTCTAGCGAGGGTCGGCTACCGCCCTCGCACCCCTGCGGTGGAATCACCCGCACGGGACCTTACGAACCGTACAAGTGCTCGCACGGAATGGTGGCTGGATGGAGGAGCGGGTCGAGGGCCGAGTCTGGGCGGGGCGGAGGAGGGAGCCATGGCGGAGCCCTGGCGACTGACGACAACCCGGCCAGGCGAGAGCCATCGGCCCGCGACGCCAGCCACCATTCCGTGCGAGCACTCAGATGCGGGGGCGCCCTGGTTCGGGCACCCCCGCCGCTCGGGGACTGCGGGGGCTTACGCCTCCTCGTCCACCCAGCTCATCAGCTTGCGGAGCTTCTTGCCGGTGGTCTCCAGCAGGTGCTCGCTGTCGGCCTTCTTGTACTCGTTGTACTTCGGCAGGCCGTTCTTGTACTCGGCGATCCAGGCGTTGGCGAAGGTGCCGTCCTGGATCTCGGTGAGGACCTGCTTCATCGCGACCTTGGTGTCGGCGGTGATGATGCGGGGGCCGGTGACGTAGTCGCCCCACTCGGCGGTCTCGGAGACCGACCAGCGCATCTTCTCCAGGCCGCCCTCGTACATCAGGTCGACGATGAGCTTCAGCTCGTGCAGGCACTCGAAGTAGGCGATCTCGGGCTGGTAGCCGGCCTCGGTCAGCGTCTCGAAGCCCGCCTTGACCAGCGCGGACGCGCCACCGCAGAGGACGGCCTGCTCACCGAACAGGTCGGTCTCGGTCTCCTCGGTGAAGGTGGTCTTGATGACGCCCGCCCGGGTGCCACCGATGCCCTTCGCGTAGGACAGCGCCAGCTCCAGGCCCTTGCCGGTGGCGTCCTGCTCCACGGCGACGAGGCAGGGAACGCCGCGGCCCTCTTCGTACTGGCGGCGGACCAGGTGGCCCGGGCCCTTGGGGGCGACCATGGCGACGTCGACGTCCGCCGGGGGCTTGATGAAGCCGAAGCGGATGTTCAGGCCGTGGCCGAAGAACAGCGCGTCGCCGGCCTTCAGGTTGGGCTCGATGACCTCCTTGTAGAGGTCGCCCTGGATCGGGTCCGGCACCAGGACCATGATGACGTCGGCCTCGGCGGCCGCCTCGGAAGGCGTGACCACGCGCAGGCCCTGCTCCTCGGCCTTGGCACGGGACTTGGACTCGGGCAGCAGGCCGACGCGGACGTCGACGCCGGAGTCGCGCAGCGAGAGCGCGTGGGCGTGGCCCTGGCTGCCGTAGCCCAGGATGGCGACCTTGCGACCCTGGATGATGGACAGATCAGCGTCGTCGTCGTAGAACAGCTCGGCCATCGCTGGCTTCTCCTTGCATGGGGCTTTGATTGGGGACCACCGTACGCCGGTCGGCGGCGTCCGGGTTTTGTTCTCAAATGGTGAGACTACTGTCTCAGGCGCTGCGGTCGAGCGCCCGGAGCGAGCGGTCCGTGATGGAGCGGGCGCCGCGGCCCACCGCCACCATCCCGGACTGCACCAGCTCCTTGATGCCGTAGGGCTCCAGCATCCGCAGCATCGCCTCCAGCTTGTCGGAACCGCCGGTGGCCTCGATGGTCACCGCGTCCGGGGCGACGTCCACGGTCTTGGCACGGAACAGCTGGACGATCTCGGTGATCTGGGAGCGGGTCTCGCTGTCCGCGCGCACCTTGACCAGGACCAGCTCACGGCGCACCGCCGAGGCCGGGTCCAGCTCGACGATCTTTATGACGTTGACCAGCTTGTTGAGCTGCTTGGTGACCTGCTCCAGCGGCAGGTCCTCCACGTTGACGACGATGGTCATCCGGGAGATGTCGGGGTGCTCGGTCGGTCCGACCGCGAGCGAGTCGATGTTGAATCCCCGGCGGGAGAACAGCGCGGCGATGCGGGCGAGCACGCCGGGCCTGTTCTCGACCAGGACGGAGAGGGTGTGCTTGGACATGGTTCCTATCCCTTGATTCCGGATCCGGTGCGGCTGGGGGCGTCAGTCGAGCTGGTCGCCGAAGTCCGGACGGACGTCGCGCGCCGCCAGGATCTCGTCGTTGCTGGTGCCGGCGGCCACCATCGGCCAGACCATGGCGTCCTGGTGCACGATGAAGTCGATCACGACCGGGGCGTCGTTGAGGGCCATCGCCTGCTGGATCACCGCGTCCAGGTCCTCCGGGCGCTCGCAGCGCAGGCCGTAGCAGCCCATCGCCTCGGAGAGCTTCACGAAGTCCGGGATCCTGGTGCCCTGCGCGGGCTGGGCGATGCCGTCGTGTTCCGGGCCGCTGTGCAGCACCGTGTTGCTGTAGCGCTGGTCGTAGAACAGGGTCTGCCACTGGCGGACCATGCCCAGCGAGCCGTTGTTGATGACGGCGACCTTGATCGGGATGTTGTTCAGCGCGCAGGTGACCAGCTCCTGGTTGGTCATCTGGAAGCAGCCGTCGCCGTCGATCGCCCAGACCTCGGTGTCCGGCATGCCGGCCTTGGCGCCCATCGCGGCCGGGACGGCGTAGCCCATCGTCCCGGCGCCGCCGGAGTTCAGCCAGGTGGCCGGCTTCTCGAAGGTCAGGAACTGCGAGGCCCACATCTGGTGCTGGCCCACGCCCGCCGCGTAGATCGCGTCCGGGCCGACCAGCTGGCCGATCCGCTCGATCACCTGCTGCGGGCTCAGCATCCCGTCCGGGGCCTGGTCGTAGCCCAGCGGGTAGGTCTTCCGCCAGGTGTTGAGCTGCTCCCACCAGTCCGCGTAGTCAGGGGTGACGCCCGCAGCGAACTCGGTCTGCACGGCCTGGATCAGATCGGCCAGGATCTCCCGGGCGTCGCCGACGATCGGGACGTCCGCGGTGCGGTTCTTGCCGATCTCGGCCGGGTCGATGTCCGCGTGGACGATCTTGGCGAGCGGGGCGAAGCTGTCCAGCCGACCGGTGACCCGGTCGTCGAAGCGGGTGCCCAGCGCGAACAGCAGGTCGGCCTTCTGCAGCGCGGTCACCGCGCCGACCGAGCCGTGCATCCCGGGCATGCCCAGGTGCTGGTCGTGGGTGTCCGGGAAGGAGCCCAGCGCCATCAGCGTGGTGACCACCGGGGCGCCGGTCAGCTCGGCCAGGATCCGCAGCTCGGCGGTGGCGCCGGCCTTGATCACCCCGCCGCCGACGTAGAGCACCGGGCGCTTGGAGGAGAGCAGCAGCCGGGCCGCCTCGCGGATCTGCTTGGCGTGCGGCTTGGTGACCGGGCGGTAGCCGGGCAGCTGGTGCTCGGCCGGCCAGCGGAACACCGTCTGCGCCTGCAGCGCGTCCTTGGCGATGTCGACCAGGACCGGTCCCGGACGGCCGGTGGCGGCGATGTGGAAGGCCTCGGCGATCACCCGGGGGATCTCGGACGGGTCGGTGACCAGGTAGTTGTGCTTGGTGATCGGCATGGTGATGCCGCAGATGTCCGCCTCCTGGAAGGCGTCCGTGCCGATCGCGGCGCTGGCGACCTGGCCGGTGATGGCGACGATCGGCACCGAGTCCATGTAGGCGTCGGCGATCGGGGTCACCAGGTTGGTCGCGCCGGGGCCCGAGGTGGCCATGCAGACCCCGACCTTGCCGGTGGCCTGCGCGTAGCCGGTGGCGGCGTGGCCCGCGCCCTGCTCGTGGCGGACCAGGATGTGGCGGACCTTGGTCGAGTCCATCAGCGGGTCGTAGGCGGGGAGGATCGCCCCGCCGGGGATCCCGAAGATCGTGTCGGCGCCGACCGCTTCGAGCGAGCGGATGAGCGACTGGGCCCCGGTCATGGGCTCGGCGATCGGGGTCTCGCCCCGCTGCGGGGCGGCGGGTGCCTGCTCAGTCATCTGCTGTTCCTTCTCGGAGGGGTTCGTGCTGACGGCGTTTTGAGGGGCTGTGCCTGGGAGGAGGCAATGGGCAACAAAAAACCCCTCGTGCCCATGGGCATGCGAGGGGTGGCGCGTCGGCCTGGGAGATTCCGGGTCCGCGGGGACTCCGGATCAGCCGACGCGCCCGCCAAGTACGAGAATTCGGGTGCGCATGGCATCGACCTTCCTCCGCCACCCGGCGGAGTGTCAAGCCGGGGGGAATGACGTCTCATCATGCGGACCCATGCCGAGATGGCCTCCCTGGACCGGAGGATGCGGACGTACTGGCTGGTCAGAGCCGGGGCGGGAGTGCGGCGCGCGATGATGGCGCAGGTCGCCGCGGGCTTCACCCGCGAGGTGGACCAGCCGGGCCGGCTCGGTCGCGACCGGACGCGGCAGCGAGAAGCCGGGGCCGCGCAGCACCGCGTCCAGCCGCTGCTCCTCCAGCGGTCCGGAGAAGAACGCGCCCTGGCCGCGGCCGCAGCCCAGCTCGCGGAGCAGCGCCGCCTGGGCCGCGTGGTCCACCCCCTCGGCGACGGTGGTCAGACCCAGCTCACGGCCGAGCCGCAGCAGGCTGGTGGCGAGGGTGCGCAGAAAGGCGGACTCGACCAGGCCCTCGACCAGCCCGCGCTCCATCTTGATCAGCTCCACCGGGAGCCGGCGCAGCCCGCTGAGCGGCGCGGACGGGCCGCCGAGGCCGTCCAGGGCCAGGCTGATGCCGAGCCCGCGGAGAGCGGTGAGCCGACGGTCCAGATCCTCCAGCCGGTGCTCGTCCACCTGGTGGGCGCGGCCGTCGGCGGGGTCGCTGCCGGCGATCTCCAGGAGTAAGCCGGAGGGGGGCAGACCGGTCCGCCGGAGCAGCGCCTCGATCGACTCGCACAGCCCCGGCGCGGCCAGCCGGCGGGCCGAGAGCCGCACCGCGACCGGCATCGCCTCCACCGCGGGGCCCAGCCGCTGCCGACGCTCGACCGCGAGCTGCACCGCCTGTTCGACCATCCAGCGGGAGAAGCGGGCGGCCCGGTCACCCCCCTCGGAGGCCCGGAGGAACTCGGCCGGGGTGAGCAGCAGGCCCTGCGCCGAGCGCCAGCGGGCCTGCGCGGAGAGGGCGGCGACGGCGCCGCTCTCCAGCTCCACCACCGGCTCGTGCAGCAGCGCGAACTGGCCCTCCCTGACCGCGATCCGGAGCCGCTGCTCCAGCTCGGTGCGGCGGCGCAGCTCGCTCCGCAGCTGCGGGTCGTAGACGGCGACCCGGCCCTTGCCGTTCTTCTTGGCCTGGTACATCGCCAGGTCGGCGTTGCGCAGCAGCTTGGCCGGGGTGATGCCGGGTTCGGCGAAGGCGATGCCGATGCTGGCGGCGACGGCCAGCTCCTCGCCGCCGATCCAGTACGGCGCGGTGAGCGCGGCCCGGAGCCGTTCGGCGACGGCCTGGGCCTGCTCCTGGTCCAGGCCGCCGAGCAGCACGGCGAACTCGTCGCCGCCGAGCCGGGCGACGGTGTCGCCGGTGCGGACGGTGTCCTGGAGCCGGCGCGCGGCCTGGATCAGCAGCTCGTCGCCGACCTGGTGGCCGGCCGTGTCGTTGACGGCCTTGAAGCCGTCCAGGTCCAGGAAGAGCACGGCGACGCCGGTGGGTTCCTCGGGGGCGCCCGTCACCCCGGGGCCGCCCGTCACCCGGGGGGCGGCCAGCGCGGCCCGGCCGCGGTCCAGGAAGAGGGCGCGGTTGGGCAGGTCGGTGAGGGTGTCGTGGAAGGCGTTGTGCTCCAGCTGGGCCTGCAGCCTGACCCGCTCGGAGACGTCCCGGCAGTTGAAGATCAGGCCGTCCCGGTAGCGGTTGACGGTGGACTCGACGTCCAGCCACTCCCCCGCGCCGGAGCGGATCCGGCACTCGATCCTGGCGGTGGGCTCGTCGGAGGGCTCTGCGCGAGGTAGCGCTGGACCTCCCACAGGACGTGCCCCAGATCCTCCGGATGGACCAGCTCCGGCAGCCGGGTGCCGATCAGCTCCTCGGCCGGGCGGCCGTAGACGCCGTGCGCGGCGGGGCTGACATAGCGGAGCACGCCGTCCGGGTCGGCGATCATGATCACGTCGCTGGAGCCCTGCACCAGCGAGCGGAAGTGGTTCTCCTGGCGCGACAGCCGCTGGGCCAGCGCCAGGTTGTCCAGCAGCATGATGCCCTGGCGCAGGATCAGCGCGAACACCACGGTGCAGGCGATGATCAGCACGAAGCGGTCCAACTGGCCCTGACCCAGGGCGTTGTAGAGCAGCCCGACGGTGCAGACGGCGGCGGCCACGTAGGGGGTGAGCGCGCTGAAGGTCGAGGCGACCCGGGGCGACCGGGCCACCGCGGCCATCCCGTGCCCGCCGCCGTGCCCGCCCCCGTGGCCGCTGCCGAGACCGCTGGGACGGGCCCAGGGCGCCCAGGCCAGCAGCATGCTGCCGGTGAACCAGCCGGCGTCGAGCAACTGGCCCGAGTGGTAGGCGTCCTTGAGGGCCTGGCTGGTGAACAGGGCGTCGCAGAGCACGGTGAGCGCCAGCGCCACTATGGCGGTGTGCACGGCGGCGCGGTTGCCGTCCCGGCTGCGGAAGCGCAGCCCCAGCACCATGCTGACCAACAGGATGTCCAGCACCGGGTAGGCCAGCGCCATGGACAGCCGGAGCGGACTGCCCTGGTCGCCGCGGGCGGTCCTGGCCAGCGCCAGACTCCAGCTGAGGGTCAGCAGCGAGCCCGCGATCAGCCAGCCGTCCAGGGCCAGGCAGAGCCACCCGGCGGCGTTGCGGGGGCGGTTGGCGAGCAGCAGCAGGCCGAGGATGGCCGGCGGCGCGAACATCAGGAAGGCGTAGTCGGCGAACGAGGGGGTGGGGATCGGGATCCGCAGCACCACCTCGTACCAGCCCCAGGTGCCGTTGCCCAGGGCCACCATCATCGAGGAGACACCGAAGCAGAGCCAGGCCGGACGGTGCCGCCCGCCCGCCGTGCAGCCGTGCACCAGGCAGGAGAGGGAGGCGGTCAGGGCCGCCGCGGCGAGGCCGAAGTCACCCATGAAGTCGGCCAGGTTCTGCGAACCCCAGCCGGTGGCGGCGCCCACCAGGTAGCCCAGGCAGACCAGCAGGATGAGCAGCCGCGGCAGCCGCGGGGCCCTGGTGAGCGGGACCTCGTCCTCGGTGCCTTCCTCGGCGAAGTCGGAGGCCTCGACGGCCTCGACGGCGTAGGGCGGTGCGCCGAGGTGTCCGGCCTCGCCGAGGCGCTGGGTGAAGCTCATGCGGAATTCGTCGAACGTGGAACCGGTCGGGCTGGACCTCTGCACGGAATGCTCCTCGGCCCAGGGCGGGCCGGGCAGCACGGTCTCGGTACTCGTCACCGGCAACTCCCCTCCGGTCCCGGATGCGGGCGGAACGGCGGTGCGGATCGCTCCGTACCGGCTCTCCCGGTCGGGACCCTACACCACTCTCGTCACTCTGCGACATCCACACTCAACTCAGAGTAATGGAGCAGGGGCTGGGAGTTGGAGGGGAATGGGTCGGAAAGGCGGCCCTGAGCGCGGCGAATCGGCCGAATGGCCGGGCGTACGCCCGGGGCGTGAAGGCGGTGCCACACGCCCCGCCTCACCTCCTCGCCCGGAGGCTCAGCCTCGCCGCCCGGAGGGTCAACCTCACGGCCCGAAGGTTCAGCCGACGGTGTTGGCGAGCGGCTTCCCGGCGTGCGCGAGCAGCAGTTGCGAGCGGAGCAGCCGCAGCGCCCGCGGCAGGAAGGCCGAACTGGGGCCGCCGACATGCGGGGTGATCAGGGTCCGCGGGGCCCGCCACAGCGGGTGGTCGGCGGGCAGCGGTTCCGGATCGGTGACGTCCAGGCGGCGCTGAGCCGGCCCGACGCCAGCTCGGCCAGCAGCGCCACGGTGTCCACGACCGGCCCCCGGGAGACATTCACCAGCAGCGCGTCCGGCTTCATCCGGGCCAGGAAGTCCGCGTCGACCAGCTGCCGGGTCTCCGGGGTGAGCGGGGTGAGCAGCACCACCACATCGGCGCCGGGCAGCAGTCCCGGCAGCTCGTCGATGCCGCTGACCGGCCCGCGGGCGCTTTCCCGCGCCGTGCGGGCGACCCGCAGCACCTGGCACTCGAACGGGGCGAGCCGGGCCTCCAGCGCCGCGCCGATCGCGCCGTAGCCCACGACCAGCACGGTGCGGTCGGCCAGGGCCGGGTGGAAGGACTGGTCCCACACTCCCCCGGCCTGGTTCCGGACGAAGTCGGGGATCCCGCGCAGCGAGGCGAGGATCAGCGCCATCGCCAGTTCGGCGGTGCTGGCGTCGTGCAGCCCGCGGGCGTTGCAGACGGTCACCCCCGGCGGGAGCAGCGGCAGCACGTCGTCCGTCCCGGCGGTGAGGGTCTGCACGGTGCGCAGCGCGGGGAGCCGCGGCAGCAGGGCGAGCGCGGCCGGGTGCCGCATATAGGGGAGGCAGAAGAACTCGACGCGGTCCAGCTCCCGCTGCGGCGGGGGCGCGGCCGCGCCGTCCCACACCAGCAGGTCCAGATCGGCGGGGAGGCCGCCGATCTGCTCGGACGGGTAGGGCAGCAGATAGCGCGGCGTCATGGCCCCGACGCTATCCGACCGGGGCGGCGCCACTCGGCTCGGGACGGCGCCGGCCGATCAGGGCGCTACCCGACCAGGTGCAGCCGGTGGGCCAGGGCGGCGGCCTCGCCGCGGCCGGTGACCTCAAGCTTGGCGAGGATGTTGGAGACATGGACGCTGGCCGTCTTGGGTGAGATGTAGAGCTCGTCGGCGATCTGACGGTTCGTCCGGCCCAGCGCGACCAGGTTCAGCACCGCCTGTTCGCGCGGGGTCAGGTTGAAGAGCACCGGCTCGGGGTCGTGCGCCGGAGCCGCCGCCCCCGGAGCGCTGCGCAGCCGGGCCCGGTCGGCCAGTCGGGCGGCCTCCTGCTGGAGCCGCCGGTCCCCGTGCGCCAGGGCCTGGGCCTCGGCGCGGTGCAGCAGCTCGGCGGCGGCGGCCCGGTCGCCCTGGACCACCCGGCCCTCGGCGGCGCGGAACAGCGCCAGGCCCAGCGGGTGGGGCAGTCCGGCCGGTTCCAGGGCCTCGGCCGCGCGCAGATAGCCGTCCGGTTCCGATTTCCCCTCGGCGCGGGCGAGTTCGGCCCGGACCAGCAGCGACCAGCCCTGGGACCAGGCCCGGGTGTCGCCCATGCCGTCCAGGGCCGCGCGGACCAGGGCCAGCGCCCGGTCGCGGTCGGCGTCCATCGCGGGCAGCCCGCGGGAATCCGCCTCGGCGGCGACGCCGTGCAGCAGGATCGGCCAGACGTAGCGTTCATTGGCCTTGGGGAAGCCCTGGTCCAGGATCCGTACCAGCTCGGTCCTGGCGTCGCCGAAGCGGCCGGTGGCCGCTGCCAGCCGGATCAGCAGGGCCGACAGCGGCAGCCAGTTCTGCGTCTTGGACAGGTTGATCGTCTCCACCGCCTGGGCCAGGTGCTCGGCAGCGGCCGGCAGGTCGTCCCTGAGCAGGGCGAGGTCGCCCCTGAGCCGGTGCAGAAAGCTGCGGTCGCCGCTGGAGCCGAGGTCGCGGGGGGCGCCGTCGAGCAGTTCGGCCGCCTCCTGCTGCTGCCCGAGGGACAGCAGCGACTCGACCAGGTTGCCGCGCAGGGTCGGCCCGGCGGCGCCGAGCAGACCGCTGCTGCGGACCATCTCGCAGCCGGTCCTGGCCGCCTCGGCGGCCTCGGCGGAGCGGCCGAGGCCCTCGTAGACGTCCGAGAGGTTGACGTAGGCGCGCGACATCAGATCGGGTTCCTGCAGCTCCAGGGCGCGGCGGCGGACCTGGTCCAGCTCGGCCAGGCCCTCGTCGTGGCGGCCGAGGATCACCAGCAGGGTGCCCAGGGTGCAGCGGGCGTGCAGTCCGACCGTCTCCGCGCCGACCTGCTGGGCGATCAGTATCGCGCGCTCGGCCAGGGCGATGTCCTCCGGCTCGGGCCAGTCGACCATGTCGCAGGCCGCGAGCCGGGCGAACACCTCGGCCTGCACCGGGCTCGGCGGCCGGTGCTCCACCAGGCTGCGGGCGTGGGCCAGCTCGGGCCGGCCGCCGTCCAGGGCCATCTTGCTGCTGACCCGGGAGCGCATCGCCCAGAACCAGGCGGCCCGGGACGGGTCGACCGCCTCGTCGATCAGCCGCAGCGCCTGCTTGCACAGGCTCAGGCAGCGCTCCCGCTCGCCGCAGAGCCGGGCGGCGACGGCGGCCTCGGCGAACACGTCGACCAGCCGCAGCCGCTCGCAGCACTCGCCGTCCGGGTCCTCGTCGCAGCTGCAGGCCGGGTAGGACTCGGCGTAGTCGGCCGGGCGCAGCTCGGCCAGGACGTCCTTGGGCACCCGGTCCCACAGCTCCAGCGCGCGTTCCAGCATCTGCAACTGCTCGGCGAAGGCGTTGCGGCGGCGGGCCTCGCGGCTCGCCTCCAGGGCGACCGGCAGCGCCCGGGCCGGCTCTCCGGCGCTGTACCAGTAGTTGGCGAGCCGGGTGACCCGCTCCTCGGCGGGGACCAGCTCGGGCTGCTCGGTGAGCACGGTGGCGTAGCGGTGCTTGATCCGGCTGCCCTCGCCGGGCAGCAGGTCGTCGGCGACGGCCTCGCGGACCAGGGCGTGCCGGAAGCAGTAGCCGTCACCGGCCGGGGTGGGGCGCAGGATATTGGCGTCGACGGCGGTGCGCAGGGCGGCGAACAGCTCGTCCTCGCTCTGTCCGAGCACCGCCCTGAGCAGGCTGTACTCCACCGCGGAACCGCCCTGGGCGAGCGCCCGCAGCACCGGCTGGACCGGCTCGGGCAGCGCCTCGACCCGGACCATCAGCAGGTCGCGCAGTGAGTCGGTGAGGCCGCTGGAGCAGCCCTCCTGGTAGCTGGCGGCCAGTTCCTCGACGAAGAAGGGGATGCCCTCGGAGCGCTGGAAGATCCGGTCGAGCAGCCGGACGTCGGGAGCGGCGTCGAGGATCCCGGCCAGCTGGTCGCCGACCTCGTTGCGGCCGAGCCGCGGCAGTTCCAGCCGCTGGACGATGCGCAGCCGCTCCAGCTCGGCCAGGAACGGCCGGAGCGGGTGCCGGCGGTGCAGGTCGTCGCTGCGGTAGGTGCCGACGATGACAAAGCGCGAGTTGCGCAGCGAGCGCAGCAGATAGACCAGCAGCTCCCGGGTGGAGCGGTCGGACCAGTGCAGATCCTCCAGGGCGAGCACGATGGTCCGGTCGGCGGCCAATCGTTCGAACAACTGGGCGGTGTGTTCGAACAGTCGGGCCCGGCCGAACTCGTCATGGGCCTCCGGCGAAGCCTGCCCCAGCTCGGGCAGCAGCTGCGACAGCCGTCCCTCGTTCCCCGCCGCCGCCTGCTCCACCTCGCTGCCGAGCGCACGGTGCAGCGCCCGCAGCGCGGTGACCAGCGGTGCGTAGGGGAGGCCGTCCGCGCCGATCTCGATGCAGCCGCCGACGGCGACCACGGCACCGGCCCTGGTGGCGGCGCAGACGAACTCCTCCAGCAGCCGGGTCTTGCCGACTCCGGCGTCCCCGGCGATCAGCAGCGCCTGCGGCTGCCCCTCACCCGCGCGCAGCAACGCCGCCGTCAGCTCCGCCATCTCGGCGGAGCGTCCGACGAACACGGGACTTACCGATATGCGCTCCACAGGAGTGAGCATCGCACACGCCTCCGACAGGCCGACTCAAATAATCAGCAGGCGGTGGGGCGGGGCGAGCGGCCGAACAGGCGTACCCCCCGGTGGTGCGGGTGGCCCGCACCCCCCTTCCGTGCGCTGCGCCCGGACTCGGCCGCCTGGTTGACGAGGCGGTGCTGCTCGGCCGCGCGGACCAGCTCGGCGTGCTGGTACTTGGCGGCCTGGTACTGGAAGTAGTCGTTCGACACGGTGGGCTCCCCGGTTGGTTGTTGCTGTCTCTTTCCTGCTGAGATCAAGACTCCTCCGCAAGGGGGTACCGGGCATCGGGTGCCTGCCCGATCTTCCGGGCCGACCGGGCCTTAGACAGCGCTCAGGCCGTCCTACCCCGGGGGGCGGGACGGCCTGAGGACCCTGAGTGCCTAAGGCGGTGCCTACCTGAAGTCGGACAGATCGCCCACCTGGGACACCGCGTCGCCGACGCTCCGCTGGTAGAGGCTGAGGATCGGGGCCTTGACGTACGGGTTGCCGCGGCCAGCCGGCTGGGCCTTGACCGGGTGGTTGGTGGTGGCGGCCTCCGGCAGGAAGTCGGCGGCCTTGACGTCCAGCTCGTCGTACGTCCGGACGGCGCCGACCTTGGTGTGGCCGGGGTCGAGGTCGATCACCGCGTAGAGGCTCTGCCCCGCGTGGATCGAGGCGTACGGCGCGCCGCCGAGGCCGCCGGGCACCTTGGGGGTGACGAAGCGGGTCGGGTGGCTGGTCGGGCCGACGCTGGTACTGTCGGCGACCGCGACGGTCGGGTAGTAGCTCAGACCGCAGGCGGCGCTGCCGTGGTTGGTGGCGACGATGACCCGTCGGGTGTCGCCGATGCTGTGCTGGTACTGGACCTGGATGCTGACCTGGCCCGGGTCGCAGGGATGCTTCCAGGCGTACGCGTCGCTGTTGGCGTTGCCGCCGGTGCCCGTGGCCCTGGTCGTCGGCTTGGTACTGGTGGGCTCGGTGCTGGTGGGCTTGGTGCTGGTGGGCTCGGTGGTCGGCGCGGGCGCGGAGCTCCTGGAGCCGGCGGGCTGGGCGGCGGCGCCGGTCGGGGTGGCTGCTGCTCCGGTCGAGGCGGTTGCGCCGGGGGTGGCTGTGGTCGCACCGGAGGCGCAGGCGGTGGCCAGCAGGGCCGTCGCGGTGGCGAGCAGGGCGAGTGGGATGCTGCGACGCGCGTTCATGGTGTCCCCGAGGTGGTCAGGCGTGCTGGGCTACACCCATGGACACGAGCGAGCGATCAGCGCCGGTTTCGCCCGCGCCGTAACAGCGGCGTCACAGGGTCCGCCCAGCAGGAAACCCGCCCCCAAGCAGGAAGCCCGCCCCGGCCGAGGCCGGAACGGGCTTCCCGCACAACAACTCTGACGATGGGTCAGCTGAGCCGTTCCAGGATCAGTTCCTTGACCCTGGCCGCGTCCGCCTGGCCGCGGGTGGCCTTCATGACCGCGCCGACCAGCGCGCCCGCCGCGGCGAGCTTGCCGTCGCGGATCTTGTCGGCGATGCCGGGGTTGGCCGCGATGGCCTCGTCCACGGCCGTGCCCAGCGCCGAGTCGTCGGAGACGACGGCCAGGCCGCGCTTGGCGACCACCTCGTCCGGGTCGCCCTCGCCGTCCAGCACGCCCTCGATGACCTGGCGGGCCAGCTTGTCGTTGAGCGAGCCCGCGGCGACCAGCGCGCAGACCCGGGCGACCTGGGCCGGGGTGATCGGCTGGGAGCCGAGGTCGCTGCCCGACTCGTTGGCGCGGCGGGCGATCTCGCCCATCCACCACTTGCGGGCCTGGCCGGCAGGAGCGCCTGCGGCGATGGTGTCCAGGATCGGCTCGATCGCACCGGCGTTCAGCGCCGACTGCATCTCCTGGTCGGAGATGCCCCACTCGGCCTGCAGCCGGTCCCGCCGCACCCGCGGCATCTCCGGCAGCCCGGCCCGCAGCTCCTCGACCCAGTCCCGGGCCGGAGCCACCGGCACCAGGTCGGGCTCGGGGAAGTAGCGGTAGTCCTCGGCGTTGTCCTTGATCCGCCCGGCGGTGGTGCTGCCGTCCTCCTCGTGGAAGTGGCGGGTCTCCTGGACGATGGTGCCGCCGCTGTTGAGCACGGCGGCGTGCCGCCGGATCTCGAACCGGGCGGCCCGCTCGACGCTGCGCAGCGAGTTGACGTTCTTGGTCTCCGACCGGGTGCCGAACTGCTCACGCCCGTGCGGCCGCAGCGACAGGTTGACGTCGCAGCGCATCTGGCCCTTGTCCATCCGGGCCTCGGACACCTCCAGCGCCTTGATCACCTCGCGCAGCTCGGCGACGTACGCCTTGGCGACCTCGGGGGCGCGGCTGCCCGCGCCCTCGATCGGCTTGGTGACGATCTCGATCAGCGGGATGCCGGCCCGGTTGTAGTCCAGCAGCGAGTGTGAGGCGCCGTGGATCCGGCCGGTCGCGCCGCCGATGTGGGAGGACTTGCCGGTGTCCTCCTCCATGTGGGCGCGCTCGATCTGCACCCGGAAGACCTCGCCGTCCTCCAGCGTGACGTCCAGGTAGCCGTTGAAGGCGATCGGCTCGTCGTACTGCGAGGTCTGGAAGTTCTTCGGCATGTCCGGGTAGAAGTAGTTCTTCCGCGCGAAGCGGCACCACTCGGCGATCTCGCAGTTCAGCGCGAGCCCGATCTTGATCGCGGACTCCACGCCGATCGCGTTCACCACCGGCAGCGACCCGGGGAGCCCCAGGCAGGTCGGACACACCTGCGAGTTGGGCTCGGCGCCCAGCTCGGTGGAGCAGCCGCAGAACATCTTGGTGGCGGTACCCAGCTCGACATGGACCTCCAGGCCCATCACCGGGTCGTAGGAGGCCAGTGCCTCGTCGTAGGGCACCAGGTCAATGACGGTCACAGGAAGTGCAACTCCTTCAGGGCTCGGGTCAGCTCGTCGAGCCAGGCTCGGTAGGCGGGGATCAGTTGAAGTCGGTCGAGGCGGACGTCCCGGCCGAGACGTCCGAGGACGGTCATGGCGTCCGCCCCACGGAGTACGTCGCCGAGAACCCGCTTGGGGTCGGCAATCCGCTCCACGTCTTTGGGCTGCTTGGGGAGCAGCGCCGGGTCGGCCCCCTTGACGCTGCGGAACGCCTCCGGGTCACAGAGGGTCCAGGCCTCCGTCTCGCAGCGGGGCACCAGCCCGACCAGCCGACTGCGCGGGGCCGGCAGAGCACGCAGCGGGTCGCGTTTGCCCGCTTCCCGGTGGTCACGGTGGGCGAAGACCACGTCGTAGTCGACCAGGAGCCGTCCCGCCTCCGCCCGTACGGCTGCGCCCTCGGCAACGGTGCGGAGCCCGGCCGGGAGCAGCGGCCCGACCGAGAAGCCCGGGCCGCCCGAGACGGAGATCTCCAGCATTTGACGCAACAGCACCTCGGCGAGGAAGAGTTCGTCGCTGCGCCCCTCGGTCATCAGCGCGCAGGTGAGGTAGCGCTCGCTCACCAGTCGTCCTGTCTCACAGTGTCCAGGAACTGCTGGACCTCCACCGAGGTGACATAGCTGCCGCGCTCGCCGCCCGGCCGGACGGAACGGATGCGGGTCACCGGCGACATCACCGGCTCTCCGTCGACCGTCTCCCGCTTGAAGGCGGTGTCGACGAACATCACGTCGGCGCCGTCCTTCTCGGAGAGCGCCTGGGCGAGGGCCACCGGCGAGTGGGTGGTGGCGATGACTTGGAGACCGTAACTGCCGTCCTGACGGCGGGACGCTTCCACCCGTCGGTGGACGATGGCGATCAAGGCTTTCAGTCGGGACGGGTGCAGGCCCGTCTCGATCTCGTCAAGGACAATGGTGCGCGGAGAATTCGGGTCGTGAAGTGCGGCAAGAAGCGCGATGACCCGAAGAGTGCCATGAGAAGCAAGGACCGGCGGCAATGGGCCTGTCCCTCTGAAGACCAGGTCGTAGTCCCAATCACGGCGATGGTCACGCACCGCCACGATGCCGTCGAGTGCTGGAACGAGGGCGACTGCGTCAATAAGGAGCGCCGAGAGATCCCCCGATTCCTGAAGTCTCCCAAGCACCGCCGCCAGGTTTGCAGCATCTGCGGAAAGCGGAGCAAAGTCGAGCCCCGAGGACCGCTGCACTGCTTTGGTGGGATCCGCATCGAGGAAGAGCCAATTTCGCGACTGCCAAGCAAATGAACCGCTTTCAAGCACAGCGGCGCTGTCCAACAGGTCACAGTGCAACTCAGCGTGCTGTCCCAGATCCGTGAGACGACCAGTGAGCACGTTCGAACACTGTGCCTCCATCGGGACCAGCTGAGTACTGGACTGCGCGTGGCTCAATCCCGTGATCTGTTCCTTTACCTGGATCTTCAGGTCAAGGACGTTTCCTCCGCCTCCACGTCGACGGAAGAGCTGGTCTGCGGCTCCACGAGCGAATTCCAGCAGAGCGCGACCGTCATCACCGCGTACGGTCTGCGCGACCAACCGCAGCGCGTCGACGAAGTTGGACTTGCCGCTGGCGTTCGCCCCCACCAGGAGGAGGAACGGCGGCACGTCGAGTTCGAAGTCGGCGAACGACTTGAAGCCGTCGATCTCGATCCGGGTGATCACTGGGTCCCTCCTTTCCGGTGGGGCGAACGTGAGCGGAAGGCCTGCTCAGCCGAGCAGGACGTCGTCGTCGCCGAGCTTGCGGAGTTCGCGGATCAGCAGGGCGGTGCTGGTGACCAGGGCCACCGCGGCGACCGCGGCGTTGACCAGCTTGAGGTTGTCGCCCTCCTCGCGGGCCTTGCGGAGGTCCTTGAAGACCCCGAGGGCGCCGAAGGCGCTGCCGCCGATGCCGAACAGAAGGCCGGGCTTCGAGTGCTTGAACCCCTTGAGCTGCTTGGTCCTGCTCGTACCGCTGGAACTGCCGAGCTTCTTCTCGATGGTGGACGTCATAGCGCCGGTGCCTCCTCCAGCAGGGGGTGTCCCCACTTGTCGTTGAGTGCCGCCTCGACCGCCGCACCTACCCGGTACAGCCGGTCGTCAGCCAGGGCGGGGGCGATGATCTGCAGGCCGACCGGGAGATTGTCCTCCGGGGCGAGGCCGCAGGGCACCGACATGGCCGCGTTGCCGGCCAGGTTCGACGGAATGGTGCAGAGGTCCGCCAGGTACATCGCCATCGGGTCGTCGGCGCGCTCGCCGATCGGGAAGGCGGTGGTGGGGGTGGTCGGCGAGACCAGGACGTCGACCTCGGCGAAGGCGCGGTCGAACTCCCGGGTGATCAGGGTCCGCACCTTCTGCGCCGAGCCGTAGTAGGCGTCGTAGTAGCCGGAGGACAGGGCGTAGGTGCCCAGGATGATCCGGCGCTTCACCTCGGGGCCGAAGCCGGCCGCGCGGGTCAGCGCGGTGACGTCCTCGGCCGAGCGGGTGCCGTCGTCGCCGACCCGCAGCCCGTACCGCATGGCGTCGAAGCGGGCCAGGTTGGAGCTGGCCTCGGACGGCGCGATCAGGTAGTACGCGGGCAGCGCGTAGGTGAAGGAGGGGCAGGAGAGCTCGACCACGGTCGCGCCCAGGCCGCGCAGGACCTCCACCGACTCGTGGAACCGCTGCATCACCCCGGCCTGGTAGCCCTCGCCGCCGAACTCCTTGACCACGCCGACCCGCAGCCCCTTGAGGTCGCCGTGGGCGCCGTTGCGGGCGGCCTCGACCAGCGGGAGCACCGGGGTGTCGATGGAGGTGGAGTCCAGCGGGTCGTGCCCGGCGATGGCCTCGTGCAGCAGCGCCGCGTCCAGCACGGTACGGGCGCAGGGCCCGCCCTGGTCCAGCGAGGAGGAGAACGCGATCAGGCCGTAGCGGGAGACCGTGCCGTAGGTCGGCTTCACCCCGACGGTGCCGGTGACCGCGCCGGGCTGGCGGATCGAGCCGCCGGTGTCGGTGCCGATCGCCAGCGGCGCCTCGTACGCGGCCAGCGCCGCGGCGGAACCGCCGCCGGAGCCGCCGGGGATCCGGGAGAGGTCCCAGGGGTTGCCGGTCGGGCCGTAGGCCGAGTTCTCGGTGGAGGACCCCATGGCGAACTCGTCCATGTTGGTCTTGCCCAGGATGACCACGCCGGCCGCCTTGAGCCGGCCGGTCACGGTGGCGTCGTAGGGCGGGACCCAGCCTTCGAGGATCTTGGATCCGGCGGTGGTGGGCACGCCCTTGGTGGTGAAGACGTCCTTGAGCGCGAGCGGGACGCCGGCCAGCGGGCCCAGCTCCTCGCCCTTGGCGCGCTTGGCGTCCACCGCGCGGGCGGCGGCGAGCGCGCCCTCGGTGTCGACGTGCAGGAAGGCGTGCACCTTCTCGTCGACGGCGCCGATCCGGTCCAGGTGCGCCTGGGCCACCTCGACCGCGGAGACCTCGCCCTTGGCGATGGCGGTGGCGGTGTCGGCGGCGGTACTGCGGGTCAGGTCGGTCATGCTCTTAGTCCTCCCCGAGGATCTGGGGCACGCGGAAGCGCTGCTCCTCCGCGGCCGGCGCGCCGGCGAGGGCCTCGGCGGGCGTGAGCGACGGGCGGACCACATCCGGGCGCATGACGTTGGTCAGCGGCAGCGGGTGCGAGGTCGGCGGTACGTCGTCGGCGGCGATCTCGCTGACGCGGGCGACCGCGTCGACGATGTCGTTGAGCTGCTCGGCGAAGTGGTCAAGCTCTTCGGCCTTGAGCTCCAGCCGCGACAGCCGGGCGAGGTGGGCGACCTCCTCGCGCGTAATGCCAGGCATGCAGCGATCCCCTTCGGGTGGTGGGTATCCGGGTTACCAGCCCCCAGTCTATTGACAGCGGGGCGGGGCCCATCCTACGGAGGGTTCGGGGTGCGCTGCTTCCGCTTATCGGGCGGGCGCGTTCCCGGGCGGCTGCGTTCCCGGGCGGGCGCGCGGTCAGCCGGCCTCGCGGTCAGGCGGGCGCGACCGAGCCGTAGGGCTGCGGGGGGATCAGCGGGGCGGCGGCGTTGCGGATCCGCAGCCAGGCGGTGGCCTGGTCGCCCGGGAGCGCGGCGCTGACCAGCCAGCCCTGGACCGCGTCGCAGCCCATGGCGTGCAGCCGCTCCCAGGTCTCGTCGTCCTCGACGCCCTCGGCGACCACGGTCAGGCCCAGCGAGTGGGCCAGCTGGACCGAGCAGCGGACCACCGCGGCGTCGTGGTCGTCGGCGACCATGCGGCTGACGAAGGAGCGGTCGATCTTCAGCTCGCCGACCGGGAGCCGGCGCAGCCGGACCAGCGAGCTGTAGCCGGTGCCGAAGTCGTCCAGGGACATCCCGACGCCGTGGCTGCGCAGCTCCTCCAGGGTGTCGGCGGCGAGCTGGCCGTCCTCCAGCAGCAGCCGTTCGGTGATCTCCAGCTGCAGCGCGCCCGGCGGGACCTCGTGGTGCGCCAGCCGGTCGGCGATGGAGCGGGCGAAGCCGGGCCGCAGCACGTCCCGGGGCGAGACATTGACCGCGACCTGGACCGTCATCCCCTCGGCCCGCCAGGCGGCGAGCTGGGTGACGGCGGCCTCCAGCACGTAGTCGGTGAGCCGGGGCATCAGCCCGCTGGACTCGGCCAGGCCGACGAACTCCTCGGGGTTGACCGGGCCGTGCCCCTCCCGGTCCCAGCGGACCAGGGCCTCCAGGCCGACCACATGGCCGTCGAAGGCGACCTTGGGCTGGTAGTGGATCTTCACCTGGCCGGTGTCCAGGGCCCGGCGCAGATCGCCGAGCAGGCCCAGCCGCTGCGGCGTGTCGGCGTCCTGCTCGGGGCGGTAGCCCTCGACGCCGCTGCGGGTCCGCTGGGCGTGGGCCATGGCCACGTCGGCGCGGCTGAGCAGGGTCTCCGCGGCGGCGGCGTCGACGGGGGTGACCGCCACCCCCGCGCTGGACTCCAGCACCAGCTGCAGGCCGTCCAGGAACAGCGGCGCGGCGAGTTCGGCGACCAGGGCGCGGGCGCTGCGGACCGGGTTGTCCCCGGCCTCGGGCAGCAGTACGGCGAACTCGTCGCCGGAGAGCCGGGCCACCAGCCGGGCGGGCGCGCCCGCGCCGTCCCCCTCGTCCTGCGGCATGGCCTCGACGGCGCGGCGCAGCCGGCTGCCGACCTGGACCAGCAGCCGGTCCCCGGCGGCGTGGCCGAGGGTGTCGTTGAGGGAGCGGAAGCGGTCCAGGTCGAAGACGATCAGCGCGACCCGGCGGCCCGGGTGGGCGTCGGCGTGGGCGATGGCCTCGCGGGCGGCGTGCAGCAGCGAGTGCCGGTTGGCCAGACCGGTGAGCGGGTCGGTGGCCTGGTCCCGGACCCGCTCCCGGGAGATGTGCCAGGCGGCGTAGAGGACGGCCAGCGGGGCCGCGAAGAGCGGCAGCAGCCGGGGGTCGTGGTCCGTGGTGAGCAGGGCGAGCGGGAGCAGCGGCGCGGCTCCCACGGCCACCATGCCGACCAGGGCGACGGCCCTGACCGACAGCCCGGCCCTGACCCCGCCCACGGCATGGCCGAGCCTCGACGTGCGCTCCATGAAGTGGTCCTCTTGTTCCCCGTTCGCCCGCTGAGGGAGCGGGTTGTGTCCAAGGGTAGAGCCGGGGCTTCTGGAGGGGCAGGGAATCGGACAGGCTGTGACCCAGCGGTGTCGTTACCGGCGGGTCCGCCCGACTTTTTGCGTCTGTTGCCCGCATTTGCCTTTGCGTTAAGTAACTTGACGAGGCGTTAGATCACTTTTGACAGTAATTCAGGGTGTCTCGTCGACTACAGGGAGTGGTTCCGCGGCCAGTGGTGCTTCGGCCTCCGCGACCGGGACTGCCTCCGCGACCGGCAGCGCCGCCGCGCGGGCCGCGTCCGGGCCCTCGGCCAGCAGCACCGCGAAGCCGTCGTCGTCCAGCACCGCGAGCTTCAGCTGCACGGCCTTGTCGTACTTGGTGCCGGGGTTGTCGCCGACGACGACGAAGTCGGTCTTCTTGGAGACCGAGCCGGTGACCTTCGCCCCGCGCGACTGCAGCGCGTCCTTGGCGCCGTCCCTGGTGTGCGAGGCCAGGGTGCCGGTGACCACGACGGTCAGCCCCTCCAGCGGGCGCGGGCCCTCGTCCTCGCCGCCCTCCTCGACGAAGCGGACGCCCGCGGCGCGCCACTTCTCGATGATCTCCCGGTGCCAGTCCTCGGCGAACCAGGCGGTGATCGCCGCGGCGATGCCGGGGCCGACGCCCTCGGTGGCGGCGAGCTCCTCCTCGGTGGCGGCGGCGATCCGGTCCAGGTCGCGGAACTCCCTGGCCAGGGCCTGGGCGGCGACCGGGCCGACCCGACGGATCGACAGGCCGTTGACGAAGCGCCACAGCTGGCTCTGCTTCGCGGCCTGCAGGTTCTCCAGCATCAGCGCGGCGGTCTTCTTGGGCTCGCCCTTGAGATTGGCGAAAAAGGACACAACCTTCTGCTCGCCGGACTGCTCGTCGATCTTCGGCAGACCGGTCTTGGGGTCGCGGACCAGGGCCCTGATCGGGAGCAGCTGCTCCATCGACAGGTCGAAGATGTCGCCCTCGTTGGTCAGCGGCGGCGTGGACGGCTCCAGCGGCTGGGTCAGCGCCACCGCCGCCACATAGCCGAAGTGGTCGACGTCCAAGGACTCCCGGCCGCAGAGGTAGGCGATCCGCTCCCGGATCTGGGCCGGGCAGTGGCGGGCGTTGGGGCAGCGCAGGTCGATGTCCCCCTCGGCCATCGGCCGCAGCTCGCTGCCGCACTCGTGGCAGTGGGTCGGCATCACGAACGCGCGCTCGCTGCCGTCGCGGAGGTCCTCCACCGGGCCGAGGATCTCCGGGATGATCTCGCCGGCCTTGCGCAGCACCACGGTGTCGCCGAGCAGCACCCCCTTGCTCTTGACCACCTCCTGGTTGTGCAGGGTGGCGTACTGCACCATCGACCCGGCGATCAGCACCGGCTCGGCCAGCACCGCGAACGGGGTGGCCCGGCCGGTGCGGCCGATGCCGACCATGATCCGCTCCAGCTTGCCGACCGCCTCCTCCGGCGGGTACTTCCAGGCGATGGCCCAGCGCGGCGACTTGGAGGTGGCGCCGAGCCGGCCCTGCAGCGCGATCTCGTCGACCTTGACCACCACGCCGTCGATCTCGTGCTCCACCGAGTGCCGGTTGTCGTCGAAGTCGGCGATGAACTGCTTCACCTCGGCGAGGGTCCCGACCACCTTGTTGTGCTTGGCGGTGGGCAGCCCCCAGGCGTGCAGCAGCTCATAGGCGTGGGACTGGCAGTCGATGTCGAAGCCCTCCCGGGCGCCGATGCCGTGCACCAGCATCCGCAGCGGACGGGCGGCGGTGGCCTGCGGATCCTTCATCCGCAGCGACCCGGCGGCGGTGTTGCGGGGGTTGGAGTAGAGCTTCTCCAGCGCGTGCGGGCGCTTGCCCTCGGCCAGCAGCCGGACGTTCTCCTCCGTGCGCCGCTCGTTCTCCGCCACCAGCGCGGCGTTGAACTGTTCGAAGTCCCCGGTCGACATGTAGACCTCGCCGCGGATCTCGACCAGGGCCGGCGGGTCGTCCCCGGTGAGCCGCTCCGGGATCTCGGCGATGGTGCGGGCGTTGGCGGTGATGTCCTCGCCGACCCGGCCGGTGCCGCGGGTGGCGGCGCGCACCAGCCGCCCGTGCTCATAGGTCAGGTTGATGGCCAGCCCGTCGATCTTGAGCTCGCAGAGGAAGTGGTGCGGCTGACCGGCGAGATCGCGCTCGACCCGCTCGCCCCAGGCGTCCAGCTCCTCGTCGGTGAAGGCGTTGTCCAGGCTGAGCAGCCGTTCCAGGTGGGTGACCTTGGCGAAGTCCTCGGAGAGCGCCCCGCCGACCTTCTGGGTCGGGGAGTCCTGGGTGCGCAGCTCGGGGCGGCGCTCCTCGATCGCCTCCAGCTCCCGCATCAGCAGGTCGAACTCGGCGTCGCTGATACTGGCGGCGTCCTGGCCGTAGTACCGGGTGCGGTGGTCGTCGAGCTCCTGCGCCAACTGCTCGTGCCTTGCCCGGTCCGCGTCCGCCACGCCACTCTCCTCCATCTACTCCGGGTTGTCGGCCAGGCTTCGCGCAGCGGTCACGCTGTGTGACAGCGCGAGCCGTGCGTACGCCGGGGAGGCCCCGGCCAGACCGCAGCTGGGGGTCACCACGACGCGTCGGGCCAGCAGACCGGGGTCAAGACCCAGCCTGCGCCACAACGTCCTGACACCGCTGACACTACCGGCCGGGTCTGACAGTCCAGGTCCGACCGCGGGCACCACACCGGCGAAAAACACGGTCCCGTCCTCCACCGCCTCGCCGATGGCGTCGTCGTCACGTTCCGTCAGCAGAGCGAAGTCCAGCGAGACGGCGGACACGCCCGCGCGGCGGAGCAGCGCCAGCGGGACGTCCGCCGCGCAGCAGTGCACCACCACCGGCACGCCCAGGCCGTCGATCAGCGCGCGCAGCGTCTCCTCGGCGACCTGGCGGTCCACCGCGCGCAGCCGCTGCCAGCCGCTGGCGGTGGGCACCTGGGCGGACAGCACGGCCGGCAGCGAGGGCTCGTCCAGTTGCAGCAGCAGCTGCGCGCCGGGGACCCGTCGGCGCAGGTCGTCGAGGTGCAGCCGGAGGCCTTCGGCCAGCGAGGCGGCGATGTCGCGGACCGCGCCGGGATCGGCCAGGGCCTTCTCGCCGCGGTGCAGCTCCACGCTCGCGGCGAGGGTCCACGGGCCGACCGCCTGGACCTTCAGCGGCCCGGTCCAGCCCTGGGTGTGCTCCTCCAGCGCGTCCAGGTCCTCGCCGAGCCAGGAACGGGCCCGGCGGGTGTCCCGGCCCGGATGGTCGCCGAAGCGCCAGCCGGAGGGCTCGACCCGGGCGAACAGCTCGACCAGCAGGCCGAGGCTGCGGCCGACCATGTCGGCGCCCGGGCCGCGAGCCGGGAGTTCGGGCAGGTGGGGCAGGGCTTCCAGCGAGCCGGTGACGGTCTTCGCGGCCTCCCGCGCGTCCGTCCCCGGCATCGAGCCGATGCCTGTCGCCCCGGGGCCGGTCAACTGCGGAAACGTGCTCTCAGCGCTCACCCGGGCAGCGTACGGGAGTCGGACGGCTCCGCGCCGTCCCCGGCCCCGGCGATCGCGGCGATCATGCGCCGCAGATCGGCGAGGTCGGCCTCGAACTCGGCGGACCAGTCGACCGGACGGTCCAGCCACGGCGCCAGCGCGGCATGGCCCGGCAGCGCGCCGTCCGGCAGTTGGCCGCGCCGGCCGCGGGGGTCGAGGGCGCCGGCGCCGAACCGGCCGCCGACCTCGGAGGCGGCGAAGCCGAGCATGAAGGTGCTGACCAGCCGCTCGATCCGGGGCACCAGGGCCGGTGGGATCCCGGCCGCGAGCAGCGCGGTGTAGATCGCGTCGACGAAGCGGACCGCCTCGGGGTGACCGCCGGGCGGCCGAACATCAGGTTCACCGCCCAGGGGTGCCGCTGCACCATGTCGCGCGCCTGATGGGCGTACGCGGTCAGCAGGGCCGGCCACTCCTGCTCGGCGGACATCGCCGGGACCAGGTCGCCGAGCAGTCGGCCCACCATTCCGTCCAGCAGCGCGGCCTTGCTGCCGACGTGCGGGTACAGCGCCATCGGGGTGACCCCGACCCGGTCGGCGACGGCCCGCATGGAGACCCCGGCGAGCCCGCGCTCGTCGGCGATCAGCACGGCCGCGTCGAGGATCTCTTGCCTTCGCCCAGTCATAGCTCTACAGTGTAGATCTATACAGCGTAGATCATTTACTTGGACCCGCCCGGGAGGCCCCCTTGCTCTCCGCTCACGCACTGGTCAAGCGCTACGGCGGCGCCGCCGCCCTGGACGGCTTCAGCCTGGACGTCGCCCCGGGTGAGATCGCCGGGCTGATCGGCCACAACGGGGCCGGCAAGTCCACCTTCGTGGAGGCCGTCACCGGCCTCACCCGCCCCGACTCGGGCCGGATCACCGTGGGCGGCCTGGACGCGCTGCGCGCCCCGCGCCGGGCCCGGCGGCTGATCGGCGCCGCCCCGCAGGAGATCGCGCTCTACCCCACCGCGACCGCCCGCGAGCAGCTCGGGCTGTTCGGCGCGCTGGCCGGTCTCAGCAGAGCAGTGCTCACCGACCGGATCACCGCTCTCGGCGAGGAGCTGCTGCTCACCGAGGTGCTGGACCGCCCGGCCGGGCTGCTCTCCGGCGGCCAGCAGCGCCGGGTCCAGGCCGCGACCGCGCTGATCGGCGACCCGCCGCTGCTGCTCCTGGACGAGCCCACCGCCGGAGCCGACCCGGAGACCCGGGCGGCCCTGCTGACCGCGGTCCGGGCCCGGGCGGCGGCCGGCGCCGCGGTCCTCTACACCACCCACTACCTGCCCGAACTCGCCGACCTCGGCGCGACCCTGGCGGTCGCCCGGGCCGGCCGGATCATCGCCAGGGGCAGCCAGGCCGAGCTCACCCGGCAGCTGCCGGGCGAACTGCGGCTGCGGCTGCACGGCGGCGCCCCGCTGCCCGAGCGGTTCCTGGCCCGGGCCACCGTCTGCGACGGCGAGACCAGGATCAGCACCGCGGACGCGCCCTCCGACCTGTCCGCGCTGCTCGGGGCCGGCTGCACCCCGCGCACGGTCGACATCCGGCGGCCGGACCTGGACGACCTCTACCGCTCGCTCTCCGCGGACGCGGTCGCCGATGCGGACGCGGTCACCGATGCGGACGCGGTCGCCACTGCGGACACGGTCGCCGATGCGGAGGCCGTCCGTGCTGCCTGACGCCGCCCTGCGGATCACCGCGCTGGCCGACACCCCGCTGCACGCCTCGCTGCGCCGTTTCGGCGCCCTGGTCCGGCACAACTCCGCGCTGCTGCTCGGCGAACCGGGGCCGCTGGCCAGCCGGATGATCCTGCCGCTGGTGTTCCTGAGCCTGCTGCGCCCGCTCTACACCGGCGCCGAGGGCGCCGCGGCGGGCACCGCGCAGGCGGTGACCGGCACGCTGATCACCTTCTCGCTGCTGGCGCTGAGCATCGTCGGCGGATCCATCCTCAGCGAACGGCTCTGGCACACCTGGGGACGGCTGCGCGCCACCACCGCGCACCCGCTGGAGATCCTGGCCGGCAAGGCGGTCCCGGTGCTCGGCGCGCTGCTGGCCCAGCAGGCGGTGATCCTCGGCTTCGGCGCGCTCGCCTTCGGCCTGCCGCTGGACCATCTGCCGCTGCTCGTGCTCGCCCTGCTCTGCTGGACCCTGACCCTGCTCGGCCTGGGCTCGGCGCTGGGCGTGCTGGCCCGCAGCTACGGCCAGTTGTCCGCTGCCTACGACATCGGCGGGATGCTGCTGAGCAGCCTCGGCGGCGCCTTCGTCCCGCTGGCCGCGCTGCCGCGGTGGGTGCGGGGCATCGCGCCGGCCTCCCCCGGCTACTGGGGCGCGGGGGCGCTGCGCGCGGCTCTCGCCGGGGACGGTGGCCGGGTGCTGGAGTGCGGCGCGGTGCTGCTCGGCTTCGCGCTGGCGACCGGGCTGGTCGCCGCCTGGGGGCTGCGCCGGGGGACGACCCGGGGCCTGGTCTAGCCGCAGGCAGGCCGCCCGGCGGCTACCGGCCCGGGCGGACGGTCAGGTCGGTGATGGCCGCGTCGCGGGGCAGGTCGAGGGCGGCGATGATCGCGGTGGCCACCGACTGCGGGTCGATCCAGGCGGCGGCGTCGTACTCCTTGCCCTCCTGGGCGTGGACCCGCTCCTGCATCGGGGTGGCGGTGCGACCGGGGTAGACCGTGGTGACCCGGACGCCGTGCTCCCGCTCCTCGCCGCGCAGCGAGTCAGCGACCGCCTTCAGCCCGAACTTGGACGCCGCGTACACCCCCCACTCCGGGTGGGCGGTGAGCCCCGCGCTCGAGTTGACGAAGACGACCTGGCCGCGGCTGACCCGCAGGGTGGGCAGGAACAGCCGGGTCAGCTCGGCCGGGGCGACCAGGTTCACCGCGAGGGTCCGGTTCCAGACCTTGGTGCCCAGATCGCCGATGGCGCCCAGATCGACCACCCCGGCGATGTGCAGCAGCGAGTCCAGCCGCACCGGCTGGGTCTGCTGGCCCAGCGCCCAGGACAGCCGGTCCGGCACGGCCAGGTCGCCGATCAGGGTCTGCGCGTCCGGGAACCGCTGCCGCAGCACTGCCGCGCGGTTGGCGTCCCGGGCCAGCAGCCACAGGTCGTCGCCGCGCTCCGCGAGCCGTGCGGCGACCGCCGCGCCGATGCCGGAACCCGCGCCAGTGATCAGATGCGTTGCCATGGCTTCATTGGTATCACGTCCGGCGCAGGTGATGATCCATCACCATGAGTAGGTAACGGATCATCAGGGGAAGCCGGAGATTGTGACCCAACCAGTGAACGGCACGGCCGAGCGGGCGGCGCCGCATCCGCCCGGACACATGATCGTCTGCGGCGGCGACGCACTGACGCACCGGCTGGCACTGGAGCTGATCCATCTCTACCGCGAGCGGGTGACCCTGGTCATCCCCGAACCGGACCAGGGCCACGGCCCCCAACTCGCCGCGCTGGCCACCGAGGACGGCTCGGTCACAGTGATCACCGGCCGCAGCCCGGACGAGGCCACGCTGATCGCCGCCGGGATCCACGAGGCCACCGCGCTCGCCCTGACCATGGACGACGACCCCGCGGTCACCCAGGCGGCGCTGCTCGCCCGGGGGCTCAACCCCAGCCTGCGGCTGGTGATCCGGGTGTTCGGCAACGCGCTCGGCCAGCGGCTCGAACACCTGCTGGACCGGGAGGCCCACGCCGACCACGCGGGCGGCTCCACCGCCGTGCTCTCCGCCTCGGAGACCGCGACCCCGGCCCTGGTCTCGGCCGCCGTCACCGACCGCAACCAGCTGATCCCGATCGACGGCGGCACCTTCTCGGTGGCCGCGCTGCCCTTCGGCGAGGAGCCAGGCCCCGGCACCGTCCCGCTGGCGCTGCTGGCGCCGCGGGTCGGCGACCTGGTCGGCTCCGGCGACAACCCGGTGCACACCCTGCTCCCCTCCCCCGGGCAGGCCGCCGCGGCGACGGCCGGCAGCACCCGAGCCGTGCTGCACCTGCGGCACGATCCCAACCCGCCCGCGCTGCCCGGGTCGCGCTTCCCCCGGCTGCCGCTGGGCGCGCTGTTCTCCCGCCGGGTGCGGAAGGCGGCGCTCGGGCTGGCCTGCTTCGTGGCGGTGATCACGCTGGCGACCTGGCTGGCCACCGGGAAGTCGCTGGGACTGTCCTTCTACCAGGTGCTGATGGACGTCGCGGCGGCCGGCAACCCGGCCGAGGGGGCGCCGGTGGCCCGGCAGGTGCTGCAGCTGCTGTCGGTGTTCACCGGGATGCTGATCATGCCGCTGGTGCTGGCGCTGGTCCTGGAGAGCCTGGGCGCGCTGCACAACGTCAGCGTCCTGGACCGGCCCCGGCGCAGCATCGGCGACCACATCGTGATCATCGGTCTGGGCAAGGTCGGCAGCCGGGTGCTGGAACGGCTGGCCGAGATGCGGGTGCCGGTGGTGGCGGTGGAGCGCAACCCCAACGCCGCCGGGGTGGCCCGGGCCCGGAAGCTGCAGATCCCGGTGGTGATCGGCGACATCTCCCAGCCCGAGGTCTACCGCGACGCCAGGATCAGCCGCTGCAAGACCCTGATGGCGCTGACCAGCAACGACAGCGTCAATCTGGAGGCCGTGCTGTACGCCAGGGAGCAGCGGCCCGATCTGCGGGTGGTGCTGCGGCTGTTCGACGACGCCTTCGCCAGCACCGTCTACCGCGCCCTGAGCGCCTCCTACCCTCAGGTCCCGACCCGCAGCCGCAGCGTCTCCTATCTGGCCGCGCCGGCCTTCGCCGCCGCGATGATGGGGCGTCAGGTGCTGGCGGCGATCCCGGTCGAACGGCAGATGCTGCTGGTCGCCACCCTCGGTGTGCGCGGCCGTCCGGCGCTGGCCGGGCTCACCGTCGGCGACGCCTTCCGCCCCGGCGGCTGGCGGGTGGTCGGCCTGCAGGGCCGCGGCGGACCGCTCAGCTGGAACCCGGATCCGGAGCTGCTGCTGCAGGACGAGGACCGAGTGGTGGTGGTCGCGACCAGGGAGGGGCTCGGGCTGCTGCTGCGGCGCGGGGTGGCGGTCACCGTCGGCGCCGGGGCGGACGCGGAGTCGGCGGAGGCGGGGCCGCCGACCAGGATCCCGGCGCCGAGCGCGCCCGCCGATCCCGGCTTCCCGCTGGGCGCGACCTCCCCGCTCCCGCACCTGCCGAGGGCCCAGCCGAGCCCGCCCTACCCGGAGGAGAACGGCTGACGGGCTCAGAAAGCCGGCCGCTCAGGCCTCCAGCAGGGCCAGCACCTCTTCAGCGTCCTTGGCGAAGCGGACCAGCCCGTCCAGCGGCTGGGGCAGGAACCCCTCCGCCTCCATCCGCTGGAACTGGGTGCGCAGCCCCTCGTAGAAGCCCTCGGTGTCGAGCAGCACGATCGGCTTGATGTGCAGGCCGTGCTTCTTCAGCTCGACCACCTCGGTCACCTCGTCCAGCGTGCCCAGGCCGCCGACCAGGACCACGATCGCGTCGGCGCGGGCCAGCAGCACCGCCTTGCGCTCGGCCAGGTCGCGGGTCATCACCATCTCGTCGGCGCCCTGGTAGGTCTTGTGCTTGAGCAGCTCGACCGAGACGCCGACCAGCTTGCCGCCGGCCGCCTTGGTCTCGTCCGCGATCAGGCCCATCAGGCCCGCGTGGGAGCCGCCCCAGACCAGGGTGTGGCCGCGCTCGCCGAGCAGCCGGGCGAAGTCGCGGGCGGGCCCGGTGTAGCGCTCGTCCAGGTCGAAGGCCGAGCAGAAGACAGTGATGTTCATTGGGTACCCCCAGTGGATCCGTACAAAGGCAAAGACATACAAAGGCCAAGGTGTTCAGTGCGCGAGGACGGCCCGGTCGGTGCTGGCGATGGTCGCCGACCCCACCACCCGGGTGCCGTCGTACAGCACCACGGCCTGCCCGGGGGCGATCCCCCGCGCGGGCTCGGCCAGGACCACCCGGAGCTCGCCGTCGACCAGCGACGCCGTGGCCGCGACCGGCTCGCCGTGGGCCCGCAGCTGCACCGTGCAGGCGCCCTCGGCGAACGGCGTGGAGCCGCACCAGCGCGGCTTGATGCCGGTCAGCGCGGCCACGTCCAGGGCCTCCACCGGGCCGACCGTGACCCGGTTGTCGACCGGCGAGATGTCCAGCACGTAGCGGGGCTTGCCGTCCGCCGCCGGGTGGCCGATCCGCAGGCCCTTGCGCTGGCCGATGGTGAAGCCGTACGCGCCGCTGTGCTCGCCGAGCCGGGTGCCGTCCAGGTCGACGATCTCGCCGGCCTTGGCGCCCAGCCGCTGCTCCAGGAAGCCCTGGGTGTCGCCGTCGGCGATGAAGCAGATGTCGTGGCTGTCCGGCTTCTTGGCGACGGCCAGGCCGCGCCGCTCGGCCTCCGCGCGGACCTGCTCCTTCGGGGTGTCCCCGAGCGGGAACATGGCGTGCGCCAGCTGCTCGGTGTCCAGCACGCCGAGGACGTAGGACTGGTCCTTGGCCGGGTCGACCGCGCGGTGCAGCTCGCGGACGCCGTCCGGGCCGGTGCGGATCAGCGCGTAGTGGCCGGTGCAGACCGCGTCGAAGCCCAGCGCGATCGCCTTGTCCAGCAGCGCCGCGAACTTGATCTTCTCATTGCAGCGCAGGCAGGGGTTGGGGGTGCGTCCGGCGGCGTACTCGGCGACGAAGTCGTCGATCACGTCCTCGCGGAAGCGCTCGGCCAGATCCCACACATAGAAGGGGATGCCGATCACATCGGCGGCCCGGCGGGCGTCCCGGGAGTCCTCCAGGGTGCAGCAGCCGCGGGCGCCGGTGCGGAAGGACTGCGGGTTGCTGGACAGCGCCAGATGCACGCCGGTCACCTCGTGCCCGGCCTCGGCGGCGCGGGCGGCGGCGACGGCGGAGTCCACCCCGCCGGACATCGCGGCGAGGACGCGCAGCCGTCCGCCGCCGAGGGGCGCGGTCGCGGGGTCGGAGACGTCGGGGGCACCGGGAAAGTCAGTCATGATGCCCCCAGGGTACGTTCCGAGCCCACCGCATGGACAACCGCTTAAGACCGGGCACGGTCTCAGCGCCGCGACGCCGCCCCGGCCATCCGGGCCCGCTCCACGACCGGGCCGATCGCCGCCGCCAGCGCCGCCACGTCCGCCGCGGTCGAGGTGTGGCCGAGCGAGAACCGCAGCGAGGCGCGGGCCAGGGCGGGTTCGACGCCCATCGCCAGCAGCACATGGCTGGGCTGCGGCACCCCGGCCGAGCAGGCCGAGCCGGTGGAGCACTCGATGCCGCGGGCGTCCAGCAGCATCAGCAGGGCGTCGCCCTCGCAGCCGGGGAAGGAGAAGTGGGCGCTGGCCGGGAGCCGGCCGTCGGCCGAGGGGTCGCCGTTGAGCACGGCGTCGGGCACGGCCTTCCGCACCGCGAGCACCAGCTCGTCCCGCAGTTCGGCGAGCGCGCGGGCGTGCTCCGGCTGCCGCTCGGCGGCGATGGCCGCGGCCGCCGCGAATCCCGCCGCGGCCGGGACGTCCAGGGTGCCGGAGCGGACGTCGCGCTCCTGGCCGCCGCCGTGCAGCAGCGGGACCGGGGTGACCGAGCGGCCGAGCAGCAGCGCGCCGATGCCGTACGGGCCGCCGATCTTGTGGCCGGTGACGGTGAGCGCGTCCAGGCCCGAGTCGGCGAAGGAGAGCGGCAGCTGGCCGAAGGCCTGCACCGCGTCGGCGTGCATCGGGATGTCGAACTCCCGTGCCACCGCCGCGAGTTCCTTGACCGGCTGGATGGTGCCGACCTCGTTGTTGGCCCACATCACGGTGACCAGGGCCACATCGGCCCGGTTGGCGCTGATCGCCTCGCGCAGCGCCTCGGGGTGCACCCGGCCGTGGTCGTCCACCGGCAGCCAGTCCACCTGGGCGCCCTCGTGCCGCTCCAGCCACTCCACCGCGTCCAGCACCGCGTGGTGCTCGACCGGGCTGCAGAGGATCCTGGTCCGGGCCGGATCGGCGTCGCGGCGGGCCCAGTAGAGGCCCTTGACCGCGAGGTTGTCGGACTCGGTGCCGCCCCCGGTCAGGACCACTTCGCTGGGACGGGCCCCGAGGGCCAGGGCGAGGGTCTCCCGGGACTCCTCGACCACGCGGCGGGCGCGGCGGCCGGCGGCGTGCAGGGAGGAGGCGTTGCCGGTGCTGCCGAGGTGCGCGGTCATGGCGCTGACCGCTTCGGGGAGCATCGGGGTGGTCGCGGCATGGTCGAGATAGGGCATGGCGGGATCAAGTGTAGAGGGAGGGACGGAGTCCCGCCGCCACCGCCCGCGGGCACGGCCGCCCTGGCCCGCACCACCCGCCCGACCGGCCCGCCCGCACCCGTCGCGGCCTCGCGCGTTGCGCTCCGTGCAACGGGTGCTTAGGATTCCGGCACGCGCGCACAACCGGGGTACCGGAGGTGGCGCGCCATCAGGCGGCGGGCAGGGCGGGGCGAGATGACACAGACGGTGGACCGGGCGCTGGTGATCCTCGCCTCACTGGCCGAGGGCCCGGCCTCGCTGGAGCAGGCCGCCAACCGGATCGGGGTGCACAAGTCCACCGCGATGCGGCTGCTGCGCACCCTGGAGGAGCACGGCTTCGTGCACCGCCAGCCGGACTACCGCTACCGCCTCGGCGGCAAGCTGTTCTCGCTGGCCCAGCTCGCCCTGGAGAGCATCGACGTCCGGGTGGTCGCCGCCCCGCACCTGGCCGCGCTCAACGAGCGCTGCGGGCACACCGTCCATCTGGCCGTGTACGAGGACGGCGAGGTCACCTATGTCGACAAGCTGGAGAGCCGCTACCCGGTCCGGATGTACTCGCGGATCGGCAAGCGCGCCCCGCTGACCGCCTCCGCCGTGGGCAAGGTGCTGCTGGCCGACCTGCCGGAGGCGCGTCGGCGCGAGGTCGCCGCGGCGCTGGAGTACCCGGCCTACACGGCCCGTTCGCTGCGTACTGCGGAGGCGCTGCTGGCCGAGCTGGCGACGGTGCGGGAGCAGGGCTGGGCGGTGGACCGCAGCGAGTACGAGGAGACGGTGAACTGCGTGGCGGTGCCGATCAGGGGCATCGACGGCCGGGTGATCGCGGCCTGTTCGATCTCCACCCCGACCGTGGTCGCCCCGATGGGCACGCTGCGCCGGCTGATCCCCGAGCTGCTGCGCACCGCCGAGGCGGTCTCCCAGGAGTACGGCGGCCGGGTCAAGGGGTGAGCCGGCCCAGGCGAGAGCCGGGGGCTGTGGGGGCGGTCAGCCTCCGCCGCCGTCCGCGCCGCTGCTGGAGCTGCCCCGGTGCCAGGCCCTGGGCGCGCGCCAGTCGTAGCGCAGCGCCAGCATCCGCAGCGAGAAGGCGACCAGGGCGGCCAGCGTGCCGGTGACGCCGTCCAGTTCCTTGGTCCAGATCAGCACCGCGACCAGGCCCGCGCCGACCAGGGCGGGGACGGCGTAGAGGGCGCGGTCCCAGCGCAGCAGCGAGGGCAGCTCATGGGCCAGCAGGTCGCGGGCGACGCCGCCGCCGACGGCGGTGATCATGCCGAGGGCGATGTCGGCGACCGCGCCCAGCCCGTAGTCATGGGCCTTGGCGGTGCCGGTGACGCAGAACAGGCCGAGCCCGGCCGCGTCCAGCAGTTGGATGGTGCCGTTGATCCGCTGCACCTCGGGGTGCAGGAAGAAGACCACCATCGCGGCGACCAGCGGGGTGAAGAAGTACCCCATGTTCTGGAACGCGGCCGGCGGCACCGCGCCGATGATCAGGTCGCGGAACACCCCGCCGCCGAGCGCGGTGACCTCGGCCAGCACCGCGATGCCGAAGATGTCGAGGTTCTTGCGGACGGCGAGCAGGCCGCCGGAGAGGGCGAAGACGAAGATCCCGATCAGGTCGAGGACCTGCTGCACGTCGGGGGCGAAGATCTGCGAGGTCACAGCCCTAGTTCTACCTGGTCGGAGGGACGGCGGAGGGACGGCGGACCGACCGCCGCCCCTCCGACCCCGTCGCGGGCCCGCCGGGCGGGCGCCGAAGGTTCTAGACCGGGGAGTTCTCCGGGAAGTGGCAGGCCACCTGGTGGCCGGTCTTCAGCGCCACCAGCGGCGGCTCCTCGGACGCGCAGATGTCCTGGGCCTTCCAGCAGCGGGTCCGGAAGCGGCAGCCCGAGGGCGGGTTGATCGGGGAGGGGACGTCGCCGGTGAGCCGGATCCGCTCGCGCTGCCCCGCGCCCTTGCGCTTGGTGTCCGGCACCGGGACGGCCGACATCAGCGCGTTGGTGTAGGGGTGCATCGGCCCCGCGTAGAGCGACTCGCGGTCGGCCAGCTCCACGATCTTGCCGAGGTACATCACCGCGACCCGGTCGGAGACATGGCGGACCACCGAGAGGTCGTGCGCGATGACGATGTAGGTGAGCCCGAGCTCCTTCTGCAGGTCGTCCAGCAGGTTGACCACCTGCGCCTGGATCGACACGTCCAGGGCCGAGACCGGCTCGTCCGCGACGATCATCTTGGGACGCAGCGCCAGCGCGCGGGCGATGCCGATGCGCTGCCGCTGGCCGCCGGAGAACTCGTGCGGGTAGCGGTTGTAGTGCTCCGGGTTGAGGCCGCAGAGCTCCAGCATGTCCTGCACCGCGCGCTTGATGCCGTGCTCGGTCTTGATCTTCTGCAGCCGGTACGGGGCGCCGACGATGGTGCCGACGGTGTGCCGGGGGTTCAGCGAGGAGTACGGGTCCTGGAAGATCATCTGGATGTCCCGGCGCAGCGGACGCATCTGCGAGGTGCCGAGGTGGGTGATGTTCACCCCTTCGAACTCGATCCTCCCGCCGGTGGGCTCCAGCAGCCGGGTGACCAGCCGGCCCATCGTGGACTTGCCGCAGCCGGACTCGCCGACGACGCCGAGGGTCTCGCCCTGGCGGACGTCGAAGGTCAGGCCGTCCACGGCCTGGACGGCCCCCACCTGGCGCTGGAGCAGCCCCTTCTTGATGGGGAAGTGCTTGACCAGCCCGTCGACCTTCAGCAGCGGTTCGCCCTCGGCGACCGGTACAGGGGAAGGCACGGGGACAGTCGCGCTCGCGGCGGTGGAGCTGTCATCAGCCATGGTTCGTTCTCGTCTCCTCGACGTGCGACGGGTGCTGTCGCAGTGCGGTGCTCTGTCGGGGTGGGGCCCCGCGGTCCCCGCCGCTTGTGGCGGAGGGGACCGGAGTTCGGTCCGGTTCGAGCCGTTGCGGCTAGATCCGGGGGGCGATCTCCTCGGTGAAGATCTGGTGCCGGGTCTCCAGCGAGAGATGACAGGCGGCCGAGTGGTTCGGGCCGGTCTGCACCAGCTCCGGGACCTCGGTCTCGGACCGTCCGCCGGTGCGCTCCGCGTAGGGGCAGCGCGGGTGGAAGGCGCAGCCCGTCGGCAGGTTGATCAGGCTGGGCGGGTTGCCCTGGACCGGGATCAGCCGGTCCTGGATCTCCCGGTCGATGCGGGGCATCGAGCCGAGCAGGCCCCAGGTGTAGGGGTGCTCCGGCGAGCTGAAGATCTGGTCCGCCGGACCCTTCTCCACGCAGCGGCCGCCGTACATCACCAGGATGTCGTCGGCCAACTCGGCCACCACGCCCAGGTCGTGGGTGATGATGATGACCGCGGAGCCGAACTCCTGCTGCAGGTCCCGGATCAGGTCCAGGATCTGGGCCTGGACGGTGACGTCCAGAGCGGTGGTCGGCTCGTCCGCGATCAGCAGCGACGGGTCGTTGGAGAGCGCCATCGCGATCATCGCGCGCTGCCGCATACCGCCGGAGAACTGGTGCGGGTGGTCGTCCACGCGCTTGTTGGGCTGGGGGATGCCGACCCGGTCGAGCATGTTGATGGCGTGCTCGCGGGCGGCCTTCTTGGAGGCGTCCGGGTGGTGCACCCGGTACGCCTCGATGATCTGCTGACCGATCGTGTAGAAGGGGTGCATCGCGGTCAGCGGGTCCTGGAAGATCATCGCCATCTGCTGGCCGCGCAGCTTGCGCACGTCCTCGGGGTTGGCGCCGATCAGCTCCTTGCCGTCGAGCCAGATCTCCCCGGTCATCCGGGCGCCGCGGGACTTGCCCGCGGCCCGGTGCAGACCCATGATCGACAGCGAGGTCACCGACTTGCCGGAACCCGACTCGCCGACGATGCCCAGGGTCTTGCCCCGCTCCAGGGTGAAGCTCAGCCCGTCGACGGACTTGACCACGCCGTCGTCGGTGGGGAAGTGCACCCGGAGGTCGCGGACGTCGAGGAACGCGGTGGGCGGAGCGAGCAGCGGGCTCTCCCCGGCGAGTTCGACGAGACCGGTGCGGCTTTCCGCGGCAGTGTTCTTGCGGATGTTCATGCGAGCCTCACACGGGGGTCCACGACGGCGTACAGCAGGTCGACGATCAGGTTGGCCACGACGATGAAGAACGCGGCGAAGAGGGTGACCCCCATGATCATGGGGAGGTCGTTCTTCTGGATGCCCTCAAGCGCCCAGAACCCCAGACCGCGCAGGTTGAAGACGTTCTCGGTGAGGATCGCGCCGCCGAGCAGGCCGCCGAGGTCCATACCGAAGATGGTGAGGATGGGGGTGAGCGTGGAGCGCATGGCGTGCTTGCCGACGACCACCCGCTCGGCCAGGCCCTTGGCCCGGGCGGTGCGGATGTAGTCCTCACCCATGACGTCGAGCATGGTGGCGCGGGTGAGTCGGGCGTAGGTCGCGGCGAAGAGGAAGGCGAGGGTGATCCAGGGAAGCAGCATTCCCTGGAACCAGGTGACCGGGTCGTCGGAGAAGGCGATCCCGCTGCTGTTGGGCAGCCAGTCCAGCTTGTAGACCACGATCGCCGAGGACACCAGGCCGGTGAAGTACACCGGCAGGGACACCCCGGCCAGCGCGGTGACCATGGTGACCCGGTCCAGCAGGCTGCGTTTGCGCAGGGCCGACAGGATCCCGGTGCCCACACCGAAGATCAACCAGATGACGGCGGCGCCGGCGGCGAGCGAGGCCGTCACCGGAAACGCGCTGATCAGCCGGGGCCACACCGGCTGGTTGTCCTGGGTGGACAGGCCGAGGCAGGGCGCCGGGCAGTAGGTCTTGTCGGGCCCGTTGTCGTAGTGCCGGCCGGCGACGATTCCCTTGACGTAGAGGCCGTACTGCTCGTAGAGCGGCTTGTCGAACCCGAGCTTGACCCGGAGCCCCGCGATCGCCACAGGGTTGGCGTTCTTGCCGACGTAGAGCATGACGGGGTCGGAGCCGGTGATCTTCGGCACCATGAAGAAGACGCCAAAGGTGATCATCGAGACCACCACTAGCATGACGACCACCTGCGTGAGTCGCCGGAAGAGGTAGAGAAGCACTGCGATCGGCCCGGCCGGCGCCGGCCGCCTTCCCTTGTGGGGTCGGCGGCCGACTGCGTCCTGCCTTCACCTGCCCTTCGGTCTAGCTGTACTTACAGGTGAAGTGGTGTCACTTGCCGTCGGAGGTGCCGAGGGCGGCAAAGTTGATCATGCCCAGCTCGCTGGAGAACATCACGTTGGTCAGGCGCGGGTTGAAGTAGTTGAGCGACTGCTCGACCACACCGGGGAAGTACAGCGCCAGGTCCATGACCTTGTGGTTGATCTTCGTGTAGTCGGCCGCCGCGACCTTCGGGTCGGTGGTCTTGGCCGCGTCCGCGATCCAGCTCTGGATCTCCGGGTCGTTGATCTCGGAGTAGTTGTTGTTACCGGCCGGCAGGATCTGCGAGCCGTCGACCAGGACGCCCAGGAAGCCGGAGGCGGTCGGGTAGTCGGATCCCCAGCCGAAGACGTTGAGGCCGATCCCCTTCTGGTGCATGATCGCCGGGGCGCCCACGGTGGAGCTGGACTTGGAGCCGTCGTACTGGAAGATGTCAGCCTTGATGCCGACCTGCTTCAGGTCGTTCTGCAGCGCGACGGCCTGCTTGACGTCCTTCGGACTGGTGCTGCGGGCCGCGATGACGGTGCTGAAGCCGTTCGGCTTGCCGCAGAGCGCCAGCTCCGACTTGGCCTTGTCGTCCTGCGCCTGACCGGAGGCCAGGTTGTACGGGTCGTACTTGTCGTAGCCCAGGGTGGTGGGGGGCAGCATGTTGGTCGCCAGCGCGCCGGCCCACTTGCCGCCGCGGGCGGTCTGCTGGTTGGTGCCGCTGGTCGCGTACTCCACGGCCTTGCGGCAGTGGACGTTGTCGAACGGGGCGACCTTGGTCTGGATCGAGATGTAGCGGATCGTCGACTCGGGCGCGTTGACCGTGTCCGCCTTGAGCGACGGGGTGGTCAGGATCTTCGCCTGGGCCGCGGTCTGCACACCGCGCTGCGCGGCGTCGATGTCGGCGGTGCCGGCCAGCAGCTGGCTGTCGATGTCGTCGGCGTTGGTGTCGATGGTGAAGTCGATCGCGTCCGGCAGCGCCGCGCGGATGCTGTCCGTGGACGGGTCCCAGTTGGGGTTGCGGACGAACTTGACCGACTTCTGCGCCGCGTAGGAGGCGATCTTGTACGGGCCGCTCGACTCGGGGGCCTGGGCGTACTTGGCGCCCGTGTCCTTGCTCGGCTCGACCGGCGAGGCGGAACCCATCGCCAGGTGGTACAGGAAGTCCGAGTTGGCCTGGGCCAGGTGGAACACGATGGTGCTGTCGTCGGGCGTCTCGACCGTCTTCAGACCCATCTTGTTCGGGTCGGTGTCCTTGTACGGGCCGGGGTACTTCTGGCCCTGGTCCAGGTCCGAGATCAGGTACGTCGGGCCGCCCGGCAGCACGTCCTGCGCGAAGGTGCGCTCGATGCCGTACTTGATGTCCTTCGACGTGATGGGGTTGCCGTCGTCGAACTTGATGCCGGTCTTCAGCTTGAACGTGTAGGTCTTGCCGTCCGCCGAGATGGTCGGCATCGCCGTGGCCAGGTCGGGGGCCAGCTGCAGGCCGGCCGCACCGGGCTTCATCGGGTAGGCGACCAGGGTGCGGGTGTAGAGCTGCTGCATGTTCCAGGCGAAGGCGTAGTAGGCGATCGCCGGGTCGAGCGAGTCAAAGTCCTGGGTGCTCAGCAGGTGGAGCGTGCCGCCCTTTTTGGTGGACGGGTTCACGATGCTGGTGGCCGCAGCGTTGAAGGTGGAGCCACCGGTCTTCGACGGGCTGCTGCTGCCGCCCTTGCTGCCACCACACGCCGAGGTCACGGTCATGAGTCCGACCACGCCGGTGGCCACGAGTGCCATAGTCCGCTTGTTCACTGGGTGTCAACCTCCGAGAGTGACCAGGACGGGATTCCCTGGTCAGATGTGAAATATGCCGTTCCCGGATCGGGACCCGGGATCGGACGTCTTAGTTGCCCTTGGGATCCAGGGCGTCACGCAGCCCGTCGCCGAAGAGGTTGAAGGCGAGGACGGTAATGAAGATCGCCAGGCCGGGGATCAGCAGGTCGGGGAGATCGACCGTGTAGTACGAGATCGAGTCCGAGAGCATCTGCCCCCACGACGGCGTCGGCGGCTTCACACCCACTCCGAGGAAGCTCAGCGCCGCCTCGTTGAGGATGTTCGTCGGGATCATCAGCGTCGTGTAGACGAGGATCGGCGCGACCAGGTTCGGCAGCAGTTCCTTGAGCAGGATGTGGATCTGTCCGGCGCCCAGGCTGCGGGCCGCCTCGACGAACTCGCGTTCTCGGAGGGACAGGGTCTGGCCCCGGACGATGCGTCCGATGTAGGGCCAGCCGAAGAAGCCGATGACAAAGATCAGCACGAAGATCCGTGGGGTGCTGCCACCCATGCCGAAGACCTTCTCGGGGACCACCGAGACCAGCGCGATGGAGAAAAGCAGCTGCGGGAAGGACAGCAGCACGTCCATACTGCGGCTGATGGCAGTGTCCACCCAGCCGCCGATGAAGCCGGCCGCCATGCCCAGCAGCACACCGATGACCACCGCGAGCAGTGCGGCGCCGAAGGCCACGATCAGCGAGATCTGAGCGCCGTAGACGACACGGGCGAAGATGTCACGACCGGTGCTGGGCTCGACGCCCAGCCAGTGCGAGGCCCCGATGCCGCCGACCGAACCGCGCGGCAGGCCGATTCCGATGTCCCCGAAGTCCAGCTCCTTGGGGTGGAAATCGTCCGGGTTCTGTCCCTCGAGGGCGGTCAGCAGCGGCGCCAGGATGCCCACCAGGAGCAGCAGCAGGACCATGACCCCGCCACCCAGGGCGACCTTGTCGCGCTTGAGTCGTTCCCAGGCGATCCGGCCGGGTGAGCGGCCGAGGATCTTCTCCGGGACGATCGCGGAGTCGGCATCGACCTCCAGGGTCGCGGTGCCGGAGTCGTGAAGTGGCGCAGTCATGAGTGGATAGACCCCCAAGCCGGTGGTGACCGGCACACGGTGCCCGGTCGACCCGCCTGGTCGTGAGCCCCGATCGGGACGCGGACCGACCGACGAGGTCGCAGTTCACAGTTGGTGCCAAGTGCTTTGGAACGAGATTGCGGTGACGATAAGCCAGGCATTCACTGACAAAGCGTTCGAGTGACTAGTTTTAGTCGCATTAGCAGATAGAACTCAAGCTGGCCGGACGAACCGGACATCTCACCCCGTTCCACACTCGTGCGACCCCATTCCCGGTAACGGTCCGAAGTCGCCCTGTGCGTGCAGGTTGTGAGGCAGCCTCGACCCACCACCCGCGGCGCCACTCTTCAACACCGATGACGACCTCCGCCAGACCCCCTACTCAAAGGTTGCCTAACCGTGATCTGCATCGATACATGCCCAGGACCTGCGAATACCTCTCTTCACACGCCTGTTACACGGGCCCCTCGGCCTGGATCTACGCGTGCAGATTACGTTCCCGCAGGTCAGGCGCTCCTCTGACACCACTGGAGCGGGTGTCACCCTGTTCCGGGCGCCCGAAACCAGGCGCTTCGAGACCCTTTCGATATGTCACGGAGCGCTACCGACTGAGGGTTGGTCAGATCCGGGGGTAGCCGTATCCGCCGCCGCCGGGAACCGGGCGGTCGAAGAAGGGAGCGGTGCGGACCTGGAGCCAGAGCGCCACCGGGTCGAAGGGGTCGGACATCGCGACCGTGGACACCGCCACGCCCTCGGGAACCCCGGACAGGGCGTGCTGCATCATCTGCCGGACCGACTCGACGGCCGGCGGGCTGGAATCGTACAGATCCAGACCGATCACCAGATAAGGGGCACCCCAGGCGGGTTCGACCCAGGCCCGGCGCAGCGAGCGGACGGCGGGCGTGCCGTGCGCGGCCTGGTTCAACAGGGCGTAGAACTGGTCGGCGGCGATCTGCGGCTCGCTGATCCGCAGCGGGCCGGCCGGCAGCCGGTCCAGGCCGCCGGCGATCCGGCGCAGGTCGGCCCAGGGCAGTCCGACGCCGCCCCCCGGCTGATGCGGGTTAAGCCACAGGCCCCAGCGCTCGCGATAGAGCGCGGCGGCGATCTCCCGCCCCTGGCTGACCTGGTAGGCACGGCTCCAGCCGCTGGCGGCGAGCTGCTCGGGGGAGGTGACGCAGGGCGCGTAGCCGACGCCGCCCACCTCCATGTTGCCGTACTGGGCGTCGGGGCGGCCGGGCTCGCCGTGCCAGAGCAGCATCCACACCTGGCCCTCGCCGACCGCGCGGAGCAGGGACTCATAGGTGTCGAAGCGCCCCGGCACGACCTCGCGCAGGACCTGTTCGATGACGGCCCCGCCGCCCACGGCACCGGCTGACCCGACCACTGACACCCTCTCCCCTACCCCTGGCCGTATCCCCTGGCCTTGTCCACTGCCCGTGGCCTCTGTCCACCCCTGGCTGCTGCTCGAACAGTGAGCCTAGTACCCGGACGGGCCGCGTTCGAAGAACGGCGCCACGGACAGCAGCATCCAGTCCCCGACCGGGTCCTGCGCGGAGTCCAGCAGCACCACGTCCAGGCCCCAGGGCAGCGGCACCGCGCCCAGCGCCCGGCCGAGCGCCTGGACCACGGCGTCCTGGTCCTCCGGCTGCCAGCGGTCCAGCTCGACCCCGACGAAGAGCTTCTCGGGGTCCCCCTCGACCTGCGCCAGCACCCGACGGGCCGTCAGCACCACCGGGGTGCGGGCGAGTTCGCCGATCGCGGCAGCGAGGAACTCCAGCGGATCCTGGTGCGGCTCGGGGATCCGCAGGCCGACCCGGGCGCCCTCGACGGTGCGGAGGCCCTCGTCACCGGTGCTGCCCCGAAGCCCGCTCTCCCTGGGCCGGCCGCAGAGCTCGGCGACGCCGGCCGCCGGGATCGGGATCCCGACCGCGCCCTCGGGGTTGACCACGATGCCGATGCCCAGCGGCATCCCCTGCGCCAGCTCGCGCACCGGGGCGATGGTGAACGGCATGTTCCCGGCGATCCGGCGGAACTGGTCCTCGGAGCTGAACACCGGCACGAAGGGCTGGCCCGCCAGCTCGGTGGTCGGCAGCGCCAGCGTCCCGGGCTCCTGGCCGGCCCCGCCGGGCAGCGGCACCCAGACCTGGCTGCGGCGCAGCACCTCCACCACCCGGGGGGTCGCCCCGGGGTCGCCGATCGCGGCGACCAGGACCTGCTCCAGCTCGTTCTCGGGCCAGCCCTGCACCTGTGCCGGGATCGTCGGGTGCTGCATTGCCCGTACCGCCGTTTCGCCGTGGTCACTGCTGCTTTTGGTCGCTGCTGCTGCCGGAAACAGTATCGGGCCGGGGCGTGCGATGATGGGCGACGCCCAACAACTGAACACCGGCCGTTACAGCCCGCGCGGGAGAGCCAGGCCGTCCACTCACTCCATGGCATCCATGGGAGGGGACGCAGCCGGCGCCGAAGGAGCAAGCCCTCCCCGGAATCTCTCAGGCACACCTACCGCACGGGCGAGGCACATCTGGAAAGCGGTCGGCGCGCTCCGCGGAGCGCGGGCCCGACCCACCAACGGTGCAAGCCGTCCCCCTCGACCCACAGCCGAGGGGTGGCGGTGAAGCTCTCAGGTCGCAGCGACAGAGCGGGAGCTCTGCCGCAGCATGTCCTTGAGAGCTTAGGAGCAGCCCTGATGAGCCTGCGATCGACCGCAATCGACTCCGTCCATCGCGCCCTCGGCGCCACCATGACCGACTTCGCCGGCTGGGACATGCCGCTGCGCTACGGCAGCGAGCGCGAGGAGCACAACGCCGTCCGGACCAGGGCCGGCCTGTTCGACCTCTCCCACATGGGCGAGATCACCGTGACCGGGCCCAGGGCCGGCGAGCTGCTGGACCACGCGCTGGTCGGCTTCGTCTCGGCACTGGCCGTGAACAAGGCCCGCTACACCATGATCTGCGCGGCCGACGGCGGCATCCTCGACGACCTGATCGTCTACCGCACCGGCGAGACCGAGTTCCTGGTCGTCGCCAACGCCTCCAACGCCCAGCTGGTCCTGGACGAGCTGACCGCCCGCGCAGAGGGCTTCGACGCGGTGGTCCGGGACGACCGGGACGCCTATGCGCTGCTCGCGATCCAGGGCCCGGAGGCCACCGCGATCCTGGCCCCGCTGACCGGGGCCGACCTGCCCGGGCTGAAGTACTACACCTCGCTGCCGACCACGGTGGCGGGCCGCCCGGCGCTGCTGGCCCGGACCGGCTACACCGGCGAGGACGGCTTCGAGCTGTTCGTCGCCCCCGCCGACGCCGAGCACCTGTGGAACGCGCTGTCCGCCGCGGGCGCCCCGGCCGGGCTGGTCCCCTGCGGGCTCTCCTGCCGGGACACCCTGCGGCTCGAGGCCGGGATGCCGCTGTACGGGCATGAGCTGACCACCGCGCTCACCCCCTTCGACGCCGGCCTGGGCCGGGTGGTCCGCTTCGACAAGACCACCAACGACGGCGAGTTCGTCGGCCGCGCGGCGCTGGAGAAGGCCGCCGCCGAGGCCGCGGTCAACCCGCCGCGGGTGCTGGTCGGCCTGGTCTCCCCCGGACGCCGGGTGCCCCGGGCCGAGATGGCCGTGGTCTCCGCCGCCGACGGCTCGGTGATCGGCTCGATCACCTCCGGCGCCCCGTCGCCGACCCTGGGCAAGCCGATCGCCATGGCCTATCTGGACGCCGCGCACGCCGTCCCCGGCAGCACCGTGGCCGTGGACGTCCGCGGGACGCACGAGCCGGTCGAGGTCGTGGCTCTGCCGTTCTACAAGCGCGTCCGCTGAGGCTGGCGCCCCGCCCGTCCGAGATCGGCGCCCCGCCCGCTGACGCTGGAGCCCCGTCCGTTTAGCCCCGACCACCCCTCATCCTGGAGAATCACCCCATGAGCAACCCCCAGCACCTCACATACAGCAAGGAACACGAGTGGCTGACCGCCGTTGAGGACGGCGTGGCGACCGTGGGCATCACCGCCTACGCCGCCGACGCGCTCGGCGACGTCGTCTACGTCCAGCTCCCGGAGGTCGGCCAGGCCGTCACCGCGGGCGAGACCTGCGGCGAGCTGGAGTCGACCAAGTCGGTCAGCGACCTCTACTCCCCCGCCAGCGGCGAGATCGTCGAGGCCAACCAGGCCGTGGTGGACGACCCCGCGCTGGTGAACTCCGCCCCCTTCGCCGAGGGCTGGCTGTTCAAGATCCGCCTCGACGGCACCCCCGAGGGCCTGCTGTCCGCCGACGAGTACTCCGCCCACACCGGCGCCTGACCTCCCGAGGGAAGACACACCACCATGACGGTTCTGAACCAGTCCCTGCATGCGCTCGACCCCGAGGTCGCCGCGGCCGTGGACGCCGAGCTGCACCGCCAGCAGTCCACCCTGGAGATGATCGCCTCCGAGAACTTCGCCCCGGTCGCGGTGCTGGAGGCGCAGGGCTCGGTCCTCACCAACAAGTACGCCGAGGGCTACCCCGGCCGCCGCTACTACGGCGGCTGCGAGCACGTCGACGTGATCGAGCAGCTGGCGATCGACCGGGTCAAGGAGCTGTTCGGGGCCGAGGCCGCGAACGTCCAGCCGCACTCGGGCGCGTCCGCCAACGCCGCCGCGATGTTCGCGCTGATCAAGCCGGGCGACACCATCCTGGGCCTGGACCTGGCCCACGGCGGCCACCTGACCCACGGCATGAAGATCAACTTCTCCGGCAAGCTCTACAACGTGGCCGCGTACCACGTGGACGCCGAGACCAACCTGGTCGACATGGAGGAGGTCGAGCGCCTCGCCAAGGAGCACCAGCCGCAGCTGATCATCGCCGGCTGGTCCGCCTACCCGCGCCAGCTCGACTTCGCCGCCTTCCGCCGGATCGCCGACTCGGTCGGCGCCCTGCTGATGGTGGACATGGCGCACTTCGCCGGCCTGGTCGCGGCGGGTCTGCACCCCAACCCGGTGCCCTACGCCGACGTGGTCACCACCACCACCCACAAGACCCTCGGCGGTCCCCGCGGCGGCGTGATCCTCTCCAAGGCCGAGTGGGCCAAGAAGATCAACTCCGCGGTCTTCCCCGGCCAGCAGGGCGGCCCGCTGGAGCATGTCATCGCCGGAAAGGCGGTGGCCTTCAAGGTCGCCGCCACCGACGAGTTCAAGGACCGCCAGCAGCGCACCCTCGAGGGCGCGAAGATCCTGGCCGAGCGGCTCACCCGTTCGGACCTCACCGGGGCCGGCGTCTCCGTCCTCTCCGGCGGCACCGACGTGCACCTGGTGCTGGTCGACCTGCGCACCTCCGAGCTGGACGGCCAGCAGGCCGAGGACCGGCTGCACTCGGTCGGCATCACCGTCAACCGCAACGCGGTGCCCTTCGACCCGCGCCCGCCGATGGTCACCTCGGGGCTGCGGATCGGCACCCCGGCGCTGGCCACCCGCGGCTTCGGCGCCGAGGACTTCACCGAGGTCGCCGACATCATCGCGGAGGCGCTGAAGCCCTCGTTCGACGACACGGTCCAGGTGGCGCTGGCCGCCCGGGTCACCGCGCTCGCCGCGAAGCACCCGCTCTACCCGGACCTCTAGGTCCACCCGGACCGGTAGGTCCGACCCAGCCGTCTCCCGGTCGGTTCAGGCCCGCACAACGGGCAGATCGGCTGTTTTCGACGGGACCGCGGGGCACCACGCACACTGGACCAGTGGGCGCGGTGCCCCGCCGCATGTACCCCACCACTCACCGCACCCTCCACACGACAAGGGCGTCCCCGTGGCCATCAGCGTCTTCGATCTCTTCTCCATCGGCATCGGGCCGTCCAGCTCGCACACCGTCGGCCCGATGCGCGCGGCCCGGATGTTCGCGCGACGGCTGAAATCCGAGAGCCTGCTGGCGCAGACCACCGCGGTCCGGGCCGAGCTGTTCGGCTCGCTCGGCGCGACCGGGCACGGCCACGGCACCCCGAAGGCGGTGCTGCTCGGCCTGGAGGGCAACTCGCCGCGGACCGTGGACATCGTCCAGGCCGACGTCGACGTGGCCAGGATCAGGACCGAGAAGCGGCTGCGGCTGCTCGGCGCCCAGGAGATCGACTTCGACGTCGACAGCCAGCTGATCCTGCACCGCCGCAGGTCACTGCCCTACCACGCGAACGGGATGACCCTCTGCGCCTATGACGCGGCCGGCCTTCCGGTGCTGGAGAAGACCTACTACTCGGTCGGCGGCGGCTTCGTGGTGGACGAGGACGCCCTCGGCGCGGACCGGGTGAAGCCGGACGACACCGTGCTGAAGTACCCCTTCCGCACCGGCGCCGACCTGCTGCGCTGGGCGTCGGAGACCGGGCTCTCGGTCTCCTCGCTGATGCTGGAGAACGAGAAGGCCTGGCGCGAGGAGAGCGAGATCAGGGCCGGGCTGCTGGAGATCTGGCGGGTGATGCAGGAGTGCGTCCGCACCGGCATGAACCACGAGGGCATCCTGCCCGGCGGCCTCAAGGTCCGCCGCCGCGCCGCCCCGGCCTCGCGGGCGCTGCGGGTCGAGGGGATCAGCCCGGCGAACGCGATGGAGTGGGTCACCCTCTACGCGATGGCCGTCAACGAGGAGAACGCCGCCGGCGGAAGGGTCGTCACCGCCCCCACCAACGGGGCGGCCGGCATCATCCCGGCCGTGCTGCACTACTACATCAACTTCATCCCGGGCGCGGACGACGACGGCATCGTCCGCTTCATGCTGACGGCGGGGGCGATCGGCATGCTCTTCAAGGAGAACGCCTCCATCTCCGGCGCCGAGGTCGGCTGCCAGGGGGAGGTGGGCTCCGCCTGCTCGATGGCCGCGGGCGGGCTCGCCGAGGTGCTGGGCGGCACCCCGGAACAGGTCGAGAACGCCGCCGAGATCGGCATCGAGCACAACCTCGGCCTCACCTGCGACCCGGTCGGCGGCCTGGTCCAGATCCCCTGCATCGAACGCAATGGCATGGGCGCGGTCAAGGCCATCACCGCCGCCCGCATGTCGCTCCGCGGCGACGGCAAGCACCATGTCTCACTGGACAAGGCCATCAAGACCATGAAGGAGACCGGCGCAGACATGAAGGTCAAGTACAAGGAGACCTCGCGCGGCGGGCTGGCGGTCAACGTCATCGAGTGCTGATGACAGCGCAACCGGAGATCACGCAGCGGGATCTGCGCAGCAGATCGAGAGAGATCATGGATGCCGTCGAGGCCGGCCAGTCGTTCACCGTGACCCGTGACGGCCACCGGATCGGGGAGTTGATCCCGCTGAAGCGCCGCAGGCGCTTCGTTCCCCGGGCGGCGGCCGTGGCGTCCTGATCCGCCCGGAAGGCATTCAGGGAGATGTCGGGTGCGCTCCGCGCCATCGCGGCGGCCGAACTCCCCGTCGAGATGGCCATCAGCGCGATCGCCTTGGCTGAGCTGTCCGCCGGACCGCATGAGGTCCGGCGGAACGAAGAGGGCTCGGAGACTCTCCTGACCGTCGTACCAGTCACCCGCCCCGCGCTTTCCGCACGATCGCTACTGAACTTGATCGGGTGGTGTCGGGCTGTTTGCCGGACAGTGCGCAGGTGGAGTCGGTAGTTCTGGAACGGTGAGGCATCCGCAGGGTGGCGGCTTGACCGAAGCCGAGAGGGCCCGGCGATAGCCTCGCTGGAGTCCTGATTCTCCTGCCCGGCCACGGTCGTGCAGTGAGCTGCGAAGCCCAGGGGGCCAGGGTGGGGCATCACGATGCTCACCGTTCCCCGACGCCACACTATTCACGTTCAGTAGCCGGGCCTTCCCAACAGCACGCGGGCAGATGGACTATCCGTTGAGCCAGTCCCCCGGAAGCAGGGCTCTGACTGCTTCCAACGCTTCCTCGGTCCGTGCCCTCACAGGCACGCAGCCCTCTTCATCCCGCAGCAGCACGTCTGCGCCGAGGAACCAGCGGGTGCCCTCGAAACCCCGGGCCGGATAGGCCGGAAACGGCAGCTGTTCGCAGTTCTCTTCGAGGATCCGCGTGTATTCGGGGTCGGGCTCGTACAGGAAGTCGCTCAGGTGCTGCGGTGCGTGCAGGGACTCCGCCAGCACCATTTCGACGGCCATCCACGACAGGTGTTCCATCCACGGCTCCCACTGCTGGGCCTGCCGGTCGGCCAGGTCCGTCAGCACATGAACCCCAGGATCAGCCTGGTCCAGATCCTTGAGCAGTACACCCCAGGAGCAGGCACCCTGGTTCTCCTCACGGAACACCAGCGCCTGGCCACGGGAGTCGATGGAGAGCTGATCCGGGCGCAGCAGCCGATCGTGGTTGCTCGTCAGATCCTGGCGCCGTCCGAGTAGCCGGTACAACTCGCCGAGGGCTGTAGGCAGGCCTAGGCCGAGACGCTCCTCCGCTGCTGCGAGGTCCTCCTCGGTGAAGCCGTCGCCGTCGGTGAGCGGCTCTGCCCAGGCGTGCGTGAAGTCGCGGACGAACCGCCATGCGGCCTCGCGGTCCGCGCGTGCATGCTCCAGGCCTCTACGAACATCGAACGTCTGCGTCATGGCGCAGACCCTAGCCCCCGCCCCCGACACTCCCTCGCACAGCGCTCTGCGGCGGCCCGACCAGCGCGGGCCCAGCCCGTTCGCGCTCCCTGACGATCACAGACCGCCATGGTTCCGCCGGCGCCCCGGATGCCCGACATCACCAGTTCAACTTCAGTAGCAGCCGCCGCAGCGATCGTCCGGGGGTGGTGAGTATTGAGCCCGAATCCACCGATGAATGACCTGTCCGAGGCCTGGACATAACGACGCGGATGCCCTCTGACCTGGGACGATGGGACTTCCTACAGAACCAAGTCGCCAGAACGAGAGAACATCCGCGAGATGCAATCCTGCCATGCCGCCACAGCGGTTTCCGCCGTCTTCGACGAGCCGAACCTGATCGCCGATGCCGGGCTGCTGTCGCTGGTCCGGCTGGCCGAGCGGGCCGGCCTGCGGCAACTGGCCGCGTCCGCGCTCCGCATCGAGGGCGCCGACAACAGCGGCGGAGCCAACCCGGCCGCCAAAGTGATGTCGCTGATCAGCGCGATGTGCGCGGGCGCGGACAGCATCGACGACGCGGCGCGGCTGCGGCACGGCGCGATGGACCGCGCCTTCACCTCGGTCCGCGCGCCCTCCACCCTGGGCACCTTCCTGCGCTCCTTCACCCACGGCCACAACCGCCAGCTCCACCGCGTTCACCGCGACTTCCTGGCCCGACTGGCCCGCAGCACCCCACTGCTGCCCGGCGCCGACACACTGATGTTCATCGACATCGACCCCACCCACCGCCGCGTGTACGGCCACGCCAAGCAGGGCGCGCAGGTCGGCCGCCTCAAGGGCCAGCGCACCCTGCACCCGATCCTGGCCACCCTGTCCACCCCGATCGCCCGGCCCGTGATCGGCGCGGTCCGCCTGCGCCGCGGCAAGGCCGCCGACGTCCGCGGAGCCGAGAGCTTCGTGAGCGAGGCCCTGGCCATAGCGAAGGAGACCGGCGGCACCGGGATCCGCCTGGTCCGCGCGGACAGCAAGTTCTACACCGCCGACGTGGTCGCCGCCTGCCGCCGGGCCGGCGCCCGATTCTCCCTGACCACCGGCATGAACCCCTCCATCGCGGGCGCGATCTCCCGCATCCCGCAGGAGTCCTGGACGGCGATCCGCTACCCGGACGCCTTCGTCGACCCCGACACCGGCGAGATGGTCTCCGACGCCGAGGTCGCCGAGATCCCCTACACCGCCTTCACCGGCCGAAGGAAGTCCGAGCACGTCACCGCCCGGCTGATCGTGCGCCGGGTCCGCCGATTGAACGCCGAAGTGGCCCAGGGTCAGGGCGAGTTGTTCACCGCCTGGCGTTACCACCCCGTCTTCACCGACAGCTCCTTCGCGGTGCTGCAGGCGGAACTGCACCACCGGCAGCACGCCGTGGTGGAGCAGGTGATCGCGGACGGGAAGTCCGGGCCTCTGGCCCACCTGCCGTCCGGGAACTTCCAGGCCAACGCCGCGTGGCTGACCCTGTGGGCGATGTCGCACAACCTGCTGCGGGCCGCCGGTGCGCTGACCTCGGTCTTCCACGCCAAGGCCACCACAGCGACCCTGCGCGCCCACCTGGTCCACGTCCCGGCCCGGCTCGCGCGCACCGCGCGCACCAAATTGACGGTGCATCTGCCCGAGCACTGGCCCTGGCGCGACGCCTTCACCGCCCTGTTCGAGGCCGTCCACTCCCCACCGCCGCGCCCGGCGGCCTGACCGCCACAAGATCCCGCACCGCGACGGCCCGACGGCCACCGGCGACAGCGCCACCAACCGCTCCCGACCCCGCACAACCCCTCGGACAGGCCGCGACCCGCGCACGGCGGCTACCGCACACCCTCAACCTGTTGCCCCCAGCGGCCGACCGTCCACGGGCAGGAGAGCAACCCCGAAATGATCAGCCGGTGGATTCGGGTTGAGTACTGACTACTCATGCATATGTCCAGCGCGCCGTTAGGCTGAGTATTCAAGCTCGCGATATTGAATCGAAGCGCTCTGCTCCGACGAATCCGCGAAACGCTTGCAGCAACCGGTGAAAGGTGGATCAGATGAATCCGAACAAAGAGCTCTGGGAGAAAGGTGATTTCACCCGCATCTCCGCCTCCATGCGGGAGAGCGGGGAAGTCCTGGTTGCCGCGCTCGGCATCGCCGCAGGCCTGAAGGTCCTGGATGTCGGCTGCGGCGACGGCACGACCGCCATTCCGGCGGCGAGACTCGGGGCGGATGTCGTGGGGGTCGACATCGCCCGCAATCTGGTCGATGCGGGAAACCGGCGCGCCAAGGAGGCGGGCCTCCCCAATGTCCGCTTCCAGGAGGGTGACGCCAGCAATCTGGAGGGAATTCCGGATGGCGGCTTCGACCTGGTCGTCAGCATCTTCGGTGCCATGTTTGCACCAAGGCCCTTCGATGTGGCCAAGGAGCTGGTGCGGGTGACCCGACCTGGCGGGAGAATCGTCATGGGGAACTGGATTCCTGATGACCCCACCCTGGTGGCACAGATTCTGAAGATCAGCAGCACATATTCGCCGCCGCCGCCGGAGGGCTTCGTCAGCCCGATGACCTGGGGTGTCGAGGAGAACGTGGTCGACCGTTTCGTCGGCGCAGGGGTTCTGAAGGAAAACCTGTCGTTCACCCGGGAAATCTATTGTTTCCAGCTCCCGGTGCCCCCCTCGGACTTCGTTGATCTGTTCCGGCTCTACTACGGCCCGACGATGGGTGCGTTCGAGGCCGCGGAAAAGAGCGGTCGCGCCGCCGAGCTGTCCACGGAACTGGCGGAGTTGATCGAGAGTCAGAACACCAGCGGTCGCCCGGACAGCGTGTCCATCCCGGCTGCATTCCTGTGCGTCACGGCGATGCCGACGTAGGAGCCCGTCGACGGATCAGGAATCGAGAAGCGGGAGCAGCGGGCCGCAGCTAACGTGACGGCCATGGACATCACCATTCACACCAGCTTCCTCCCGCACGACGACCCCGACGCCTCGGTGGCCTTCTACCGCGACGCCCTCGGCTTCGAGGTCCGCACCGACGTCGGACAGGGCAAGATGCGCTGGATCACGGTCGGCCCGGTCGGCCAGCCCAGCACCTCCATCCTGCTGGCGCCGGCCGCCGCCGACCCCGGGATCACCGAGGACGAGCGCCGCACCATCCTCGAGATGATGGCCAAGGGCACCTACGGCTGGATCCTGCTGGCCACCCCCGACCTCGACGGCGTCTTCGAGAAGGTGCAGGCCGGGAACGCCGAGGTGGTCCAGGAGCCGACCGAGCAGCCCTACGGCATCCGCGACTGCGCCTTCCGCGACCCGGCCGGGAACCTGGTCCGCATCCAGGAGCTCCGCTGATGTGCCGGACCGCATGGGGGCACGCGCTCACCGCGGAGCAGCGCCGGAAGGACCTCGTGCGGCTGCGCCGGGTCCGGGACCGGATCGACCGGGAGTACGCGCAGCCGCTGAACGTGGAGGCGCTGGCCCGGGGCGCGAACATGTCGGCCGGGCACCTCAGCCGCCAGTTCCGGCTCGCCTACGGCGAGGCGCCGTACGCCTATCTGATGACGCGGCGGATCGAGCGCGCGATGGCGCTGCTGCGCCGCGGCGACCTCAGCGTCACCGAGGTCTGCTTCGCGGTCGGCTGCTCCTCGCTGGGCACCTTCAGCACCCGCGTCACCGAGCTGGTCGGCCTGCCGCCCAGCGTCTACCAGCGCCGCACGGCGGGTGCCGCAGGGGTGACGGGTACTGCGGCCGGGATGCCGTCCTGCGTCGCGAAACAGGTGACCAGACCGGTCAGGAATCGAGAAGCGCCGGCACCCCAGCCGCAACTAGCGTGACTGTCATGACTTCCATCGAATCCATCACCCTCGAGGTGGCCGACCCCACGGCCGCCGACCGCTTCTACACCGCCTTCGGTCTGGGCTCCCGGCTGCGGCTGCGGGCCTCGGAGGCGCCGACCACCGGCTTCCGCGGGTTCGCGCTGGCGCTCACGGTGTCCCAGCCGGGCGACGTCAACGGCCTCATCGGCGCCGCCCTCGACGCCGGCGCCACCTCGCTGAAGCCCGCCGCCAAGTCCTTCTGGGGCTACGGCGGCGTGGTCCAGGCCCCGGACGGGACGATCTGGAAGGTCGCGACCTCGGCCAAGAAGGACTCAGGACCGGCGACCCTCAAGATCGACGAATTCGTCCTCCTGCTGGGAGCCTCGGACGTGCTCGCGACCAAGCGGTTCTACGTCGACCACGGCCTCACCGTGGCGAAGAGCTTCGGTCGCAAGTACGTCGAGTTCGCCGCCGGGTCGAGCGCGGTCAAGCTGGCGCTGTACGGTCGGCGCGCCGCCGCCAAGGACGTCGGCGTCCCCGTCGACGGCACCGGCTCGCACCGGCTCGCGATCGGCAGCGACGCCGGCTCCTTCACCGACCCGGACGGGTTCGGCTGGGAGGCCGCCTCCGAGAACGTCCTGATCCAGCCCGGCACGGGAAGCGCGCCCAGGAGTTGACGCGGGCCTCGCGCCGCTGACGTCAGGGCAGACTGCTCCCACGGCGCGGACTCATCGCAGCAGGGGTCAGCGAGCGTGGTCCCGGTCCGGGAAGAGGGCTTCGAGGACGAGGGAGACACTGTCCTCGTCATGGTGCCCGATCACATGGTCGACGGCTGCCAGCACGTCCGGGTGGGCGTTCGACATGCCGTAGGAGACTCCCGCCCAGGACAGCATCGGCAGGTCGTTCGGCATGTCGCCGAAGGCGATGACCTCGGCCGGGTCGATGCCCCGGCGACGGGCCAGGTCGGTCAGGGTGGAGGCCTTGTCCACCCCGGCGGCGCTGACTTCGATCAGCCGCGGCCCGTTGGAGTGGTAGACGGTGACCAGACCGTCCAGCACCGGCTTGACCAGCGCGAGCAGCGCGTCCGCCGACAACTCCGGGTGGCGGCCCAGCAGTTTGGGCCCCGGTCGGCCGAACAGGGTGGCGTCGGTGACCCGTTGGATCGTCACGTCACCGTCCCAGTCGTCCGGTACGTAGGACGGGTCGCCGGCCAGTCCGTCGGCGTACTCGACGGCCAGCCCGATGCCGGGCGCATGGAGCCGAAGCAGCTCGGCCGCCTTCGTCAGCTCCGCGCCGGCGATCGGACGCTCCGCCGTGACCCGGCCGGTGCCCAGGTCCAGGACGATGGCGCCGTTGGAGCAGATCGCGGTGCCGTTCGCGCCGAACGCCGCCACGATGTCGGCCATCTGACCGGGTGGCCTGCCGGTGACGAAGACGACCTGCGCCCCGGCCCGTTCGGCGCGGGCGAAGGCGGCGACCGTACGGGCGGAGACGGACCCGTCGCTGCGGATGATCGTGCCGTCCAGGTCGGTGGCGATCAGCCGGGGTGTCGTGGGAGTCATGGCAGGCCGTACCTTCGCTCTGGTCCGGGCGGGGCGTTCCGGGGCTGAGTGCGGGATCGAATTATTTGTTGGGAAAGTTTCCTAACGCATGATGGTCAGGGGTTCGCCGGGCAGTGTCAAGGCAACGCCTCGGAGCAGTCCGCCCCTGTGCCGGTCTGGCGCCCCTGCGGGATCCGTGCGTATATTCCGCACCGTGATTCATCAACGCATGCAGCGGGCAGCGCGCGACGTCGGCGTGGTCGGGTTGGGAGCATGGCAACTCGGTTCGGACTGGGGGCAGATCAGCGAGGCACAGGCCCTCGCCACGCTGCACGCGGCACTGGACGCCGGGATCGACTTCATCGACACGGCCGACATGTACGGCGATGGTCGCAGTGAGCAGCTGATCGGCAAGGTGCTCGCCGAACGGACCGATGTCGAGGTGACCGTGGCCACCAAGATGGGGCGCCGCCTGCCGCCCCGCCTGGAGCTGTTCACCCTCGACAACTTCCGTACCTGGACCGACCGTTCGCGTTCCTACCTGGGCGTGGACACGCTGGATCTGGTGCAGCTGCACACCCCGCCGGAGGAGGTGTTCCACTCCGACGCCGTGTTCGACGCCCTGGACGCGCTGGTGGCCGAGAAGCGCGTCGCCGCCTACGGGTGCAGTGTGGAGACCTGCGACCAGGCCCTCAGCGCCATCGCCCGGCCCGGGGTCGCGGCGATCCAGATCATCGTCAACGCGTTCCGGCTCAAGCCCTTGGAGCAGGTGCTGCCTGCGGCGCTGCAGGCCGGCGTGGGCGTCATCGTCCGACTGCCGCTGGCCAGCGGGCTGTTGGCGGGCCGGTACGAGCGGACGACCACCTTCGACGCGTCGGATCACCGTACCTACAACCGGCATGGCCAGGCCTTCGACATCGGTGAGACCTTCTCCGGGGTCGACTTCGACAGCGGACTGGAGGCGGTGCGCCGGTTGGCGCCGCTGGTTCCGGGGTCGGCCACCATGGCGCAGTTCGCGCTGCGCTGGCTGCTGGACCAGCCGGGGGTGAGCGTGGTGATCCCCGGGGCACGCAACCCGGAACAGGTCGTCGCGAACGCCGCCGCGGCGGACCTCGCCCCGTTGTCCGACAGCGCCCTCGCCACGGTGCGCGAGGTGTACGACGAGCTGATCCGGCCCCAGGTGCACGCCCGCTGGTAGCCACAACCGCGCCTCCCGACGACAGCGTCAGGCCGCCGTCGGGACGGCCGTCCGCCAGGCCAGCTCATGGTCGAACTTCGACGGGTCGGCCGCCAGCGCGCGCGGACCGATCCCGAGCGCCGGGGCCTGCGTGCGGTACGCGGCGGCGACCCGGGCCTTGAGGACACGCTGTGCCGCGTCCAGGGTCACCGCCATCGGGGTCAGCGCGGCCGGGTCGAGACCGGTCGCCTCGATCTGGTCGGCCAGCCAGAAGTCGGCGTCGAGCAGGGGCTCGGCCGTCCCGCTCACCGCCGCGGGCCAGCCGTAGGAGATCACATAGGGGAAGTCCGCGTACAGCACCACCTCCCGGTGCCCGGTCGCGGCCGCCGCGCGCAGACCGGCGTCGCGGGTGAGCACATGATCCTGGTGCCCGCCGATGCCGGCCGGGAGCCAGATCCCGTCGGCGCCGGCGTAGTGGTCGGCCAGTTGGGCGGCGATGGCGTCCAACTCCGGTGGCCCGTCCCGGTGCAGTTCCTCCAACTGGTCGAGGTGGACGCTCTTCGCGCCGAGCAGTCGCAGCGCCTCGCTGTCCTCCGCGAGCCGTTCCAGCTGCCGGGCCCGCGACCCCCCGGTCGCACCGGTCAGCCGGTCCCACCAGGTGGCCGGCCGGTCGACCGGGGGAAGGCCTGCGAACACGGTCACCACGGTGGCCCCGCCCTTGCCGAGTTCGGCGCTGGCGGACAGGGCCGCGTCGTCCAGGTGCGGGGAGGTGATCACGGTGTGCACGGCGGCGGCTGCTCCTCGCATCACGGGACGATGGCCAGCTTCAGGGTCCGCGGCGGCGGCCCGGCCTGCGCCCGGGGGCGGTCGGCCGGGTCGAGCACGCTGCTGGCGGACAGCCGCTCGATGGCCTCGGGCAGCCGCTCCAACGGATAGACCTCGCTGAGCAGCGGCTCCAGCGCGATCACCGGCACCAGCCGTTCGGCCACCGTCATCGCCGCGACCCGGTCCGGGTCGGTGGCCTCGGCCGCGGTGTGCAGCCGCAGGCCCTTCTTCTCCCAGGCGACCAGGTCGAAGGTGACGCGGGTGTCCACATGGTGGGTGCCGAGGAACACCACCAGCCCGTGGTGCCGGACCAGTTCGACGCAGGCGTTGGCGGTGTGCGGGGTCCCGACCGCGTCGACGGCGACGTCGAAGCCGCCGCCGAGCGCGCTCCAGTCGGTACGCGCGTTGTCGTCCGTTCGCACCGTCCGGTGTGCGCCGAGCAGGGTGGACCGCTCCAGCCGCCAGGGGTCGAGGTCGGCGACCACGACCTCGGACGCTCCGCGGAGAAGGGCCACCTGAAGCGCCATCAGCCCCACCGGCCCCTGGCCGATGACGGCCACCCTGTCGCCGAGCCGCACACCGCGCGTGGCATGCACGGCCAGGGGCAGCAGTTGCAGGATCGCACCGTGTTCGAAGGGGACCGCGTCCGGCAGCCGACCGACGGAGATCTCCCTGGCCAGCGCGAAGTCCGCGAACCCGCCGCTGAGCGGCGCACGCAGAAAGACCCTGCGCCCCGGTGCCGTCGCGGTGACGCCCGCGCCCACGGACTCGACGGTCCCGGCGATCTCATGGCCGAAGAAGCCCTGCGCGCAGTGGTCCCGTCGGCCGAGGTAGTGGTAGTAGACCAGGTCGCTGCGGTTGCAGATGGTGGCCGCGCCGACCCGGACCAGGACCTCGCCGGGACCGGGCGCCGGTACCTCGGCGTCCTTGTCGAGCACCAGGTTTCGTCGTCCGGCCAGTTCGTACCGTCTCATGGCGCAGCACCTTCCGTCGGGGCCAGGGAGGACGCCGCGGCCGGCACCGACCCGGCGTCAGTGTCGTTGGCGGAGTCCGTGAGCAGGGTGGGCGGCAGTGCGTCCTTGGTCCGCGGCGCCAGCAGCAGGACCGCCCCGAGCACCAGCAGCACCGCTGACAACGCCCAGGTCAGCCCGGTGAGTTGGGCGAGCCAGCCGATCGACGCCGGGCCCAGCAGATAGCCGAGATAGCTGAGCGTGGTGAAGCGGGCGACCGCCTCGGTGGTGCCCGCCGCACCGTGGTCGGCGGCGCTGCTGTGACCCACCGCGCCGAACACCACCGGCACCAGCACGGACAGGCCCAGGCTGTACACCACGATCCCGACGATCACCAGCGCGAGCTGCGGAGCCAGCAGTTCGACGCCCAGGCCGACAGCTGCCACCAGCGCACCCCAGCGGACCAGCCGTACCGATCCCAGCCGCAGGTGCAGCCGGTCCCCGGCCATCCGGCCGCCGAGCTGGGCCACGGTGAACACCAGGTAGGCGGCCGAGGCCAGGGCCGGAGCCGCGTGCCGCTGGTCGCGCAGGAACACCGACCCCCAGGTCTCCGCCGCGCCTTCGGCCAGCAGGCAGCCCGCGCCGAGCAGGCCGAGAACGATCACATAGCGGCTCCACCCGGTGGTACGGAGCTTCCGTCCACGGCCTCCTGGCGCGGCGCCCGACCCGGCGCCCGACCCCGCGCCCGGCTGGTCGGTCGGGGCCGGCCCGTCGGTCGGGGCCGGTTCGCGGTCCGCCGACGGCGGCAGCAGCCAGGGCGCGGCCCGGGCCCACACCAGGGCCGCGCCGACCCCCACCCCGGACAGGTAGACCAGGGTGGAGAGCTGCCCCCAGATCGCCGCCGCGCCGGACACCGCACCGACGATCGTGCCCAGGCTGAACGCGGCGTGCATGCCCTGCAGCACCGGACGTCCGAGCGCGGTCTCCACGGCCACCGCATGCGCGTTCATGGAGACGTCGAGCACCCCGTCCACCAGCCCGAACACCAGCAGGGCGGCGGCCAGCGAGAGGAAGCCCCGGCTCGCGCCGAGCAGCGGCATGGCGGCCGCCAGGGCCGGCAGCGACCACCTCACCAGGGAGGCGCTGCCGTGCCTGCGCGCCAGCCGCCCGGCGACCTGCATCGAGACCAGGGCCCCGATCGCCGGACACAGCAGCGCGACACCGAGCCGGCCGTCGCTCAGCCCCAGCGAGGACTTGAACTGCGGGATCTGGGTGAACCAGGCCGACAGCACCAGGCCGACCGAGAAGAACACGCCGAGGACGGCGAGCCTGGCCCGGCCGAGGCGCCGCTCGGACAGCGGCGGTTCGGCCGGGCCGGGGGGCAGCGGTTCCGGGCTCATCCCGGGCTTCCGGCGGACTGGGCCCGGCCCGGGGCGGGCGCCCGGGGTGCGAACCGGTCGGCGTCGCCGTAACCCTCGGCACCGGTCCAGGCGCCGGCCCCGAGGTGCTGGTCCAGCAGGTGTCCGTTCAGCGCCCGTCCGTCGTCGTGGGTCATCGCCGGCCGGGGGTGGTTCAGGTGCAGCAGCGGATCACCGAAGACGGTGAACGAGGCCTGCCGGGTGAGCCTGGCGATCACATCGTCGTCCTCGCCGCCCCACCCCTCGAAGCGCTCGTCGAAGCCGCCGATCCGGTGCAGCACCTCGGTCCTGGCCCACAGGGATCCACCGGGGGTGTCCCGCAGCAGCAGCCCGCGCAGCAGTTCCATCCCGACCGTGGGCGCACCGTCGACCAGCCGCCGGTGGATGGCCAGGTCGGTGGAGGCGGCGTCCATCGAGAACATCCGCTGGTACGTCAGATGTGCTTCATGGGAACCGAGTTCGATCCGGTCCGCGTTGGACGCCAGATAGTCGCGCTCGACCAGGATGTCCGCGTCCAGGACGCAGGTGAGCACCGGGGTGCCCGGCGCACCGGGCGGACCGCCGGCCCGCAGCCCGACGTTCACCGCCCATGACTTGTTGAACCGTCCGTCCTTGTGGGCGAACACATAGCGGTCCGTGTACGGGCCCACCAGGGTCTCCACGCGCGGCGCCAGATCGGTCTCGACCACGGTCACCAGGACGCCGCCGGCCGGGTCCTGGTCCCGCAGGGAGCGCAGGCAGGCCAACAGGTTGCGGGTGCGCGGGCCGAGGTCCGGGTCGCGGAACGGGATCACCACATGGATCCGCGGCGGCTCGGAGCCGGTGGCCGCCGGCTCGGGCACGGCAGGCCGGGGCAGCGCCTCGATCCGGGCGCGATCATAGCTCTGCGGCTGCCGGTCCACGGCATGGGCCGAGCCGAGCCAGTAGTCGATCCAGATCTGCTCGTCGGCCGACGCCACCAGTGCGGCCGCCTCGGTCGCGAGGTCCGGCTGCTCCTGGAGCAGCCGGACCAGCTGAGCGGTCAGGGCCCGGTGCGCCGCCACGTCGCCCGGCTCCCGCTCCAACTCCTGGAGGATCTTCTCAGCCTCCGGCACCCCGGCGACCAGCTCGCCCACCCGGGCGTGCACCCGGCGGTAGGCGGTGAAGCTCAGGCCCCAGTAGTCGACCGCGCTCAGCGGCACATCCGGTGAGGTGCTCAGATAGACGTGTGCGGCCAGTCGTTCCGCAAGGGCGGGCAGACCGTCGGCGGGCGGCACGAACGGCAAGACGACTCCTGGTGGGATGGGAGAGAAGAGGAAGGGGCGGGTCAGGGGGGCGGCCGGGGCGGCTCAGGCTCCGTCGTCGGCGGACCAGTCCACCGTCCAGCGGGGGTCGATCGGCTCGTCGGGGCGCTGGAAGCGGAGGTCGGTCGACAGCCGGGAGGTCTCGGTGGTGGTGTCCAGCGAGGCGTGCACCAGGTCGGGGCAGTGGACCGCTATGTCCCCGGCCCTGAAGTCGGTCCACAGCCAGCGGCCGCCCATGGTGCGGGCGGTCCAGGCGAGGTCGTGGCTGATCGGCCGCAGGTCGTACGGGCGGTCGGTGACCCGTTGCGAGACGGCCCGGTCCGCCGGGCCCAGCCGGTGCGAGCCGGACAGGTAGATCAACCCGCCTCGCTCCAACGGGCAGTCCCCCAGCGGGATCCAGGTCGTCACCAGGTCGCTGGAGCTGTGGTAGGCCCGGTCGACATGAGCCCGCGACGCCTGCTTGGACGCCAGGTCGAAGTGCCGCAGCACCTTGCGCGGCACCAGCCCGGCCGGCCCGCCGAGCAGGATCCCGGCGATCTCGGCGAGTCGGGGCGAGCCCACCAGCCGGGCATAGGTCGCGCCGCGGACGAAGGCGTGGGCGGGGTGGCCGGCCACCCCGTGCGAGAGCAGCGGAACCGCGCTGTGGCCGGAGTAGACCCCGTCGGCGGGATCGGTTCCCGGCTTGAAGTAGTCCGCGGGGAACAGCGAGAAGTACGCGGCCCGAACCCGTCGGACCTCGGCCGGGTCGAGCACCCCGCGCAGCAGGAGGTAGCCGTCCGCCGCATAGCGTTCACGCAACTGCCCCGGTTCGTCGAGCTGTTCCGTGCTGTCGCGCATGGGCTCGAAGAATCGGCTACTGAACTCGATCGGGACACCGTTCGAGCTGGGCACGTCGATCACTTCCTTCGAAGGACGGGGCAGGCGGTCGGGGGTCAGTAGACGCCTTCGACGGCGTCGGCGACGTCGAGGGCGCCGAGCGGCGCCACTCCGCTCACCCCGTCCCAGGGGAACCAGGGGTGCGGTGGCGTCCGGACCGCACTGTCCCGCTCGATCAGGTTGGGGATGAACAGATCGGCGAGCAGGGTGGTGGTGACCACGCGGCCGCGTTCGCCGTAGGGCACGTCCCGCGTCCAGTCGTCGGGTTCCGCGACCCGGATCCGGCCGAACGGCGGCGCCAGGTGGTAGGCGCGCGGGAGCCCTGGATCGACCTGGTCGGCCTGGTCGGCCTGCAGGGCGTGCCCGACCAGGGTGTTCCCGTAGGTGTCGATCCACTGCACGCCGACCAGGAACTCCTCGCGCAGAAACCGCTCCTCCTCCGGGGTGCCGGAGGTGCCGCCGGTGCAGGCCCCCCGGATCCCGTAGTCCGCGAGCGGCCGGTCGAGCCGCGCGGCCAGCTCCAGCAGGAGCTTGGTGGTGGCGAAGAGCAGCCCGGCCTCGGACCGTTCCAGCAACCGGCCGGTCTGCCGCACCAGATGGGCGACATAGCCGTCGGGTTCGCCGCCGGTCCGCAGCTCCTCCTTGACCCAGCGCGGATCAAAATCCACCGTGCCCACCGCACCGCACCAGCTGTCCGCGAGCGCCTGGACGAAGTGCCCGTAGTCGTGCGGCCCGCCGGGGGTCATCGCCACCACGTCGAGCCCGGCGATGCCGCGGGCCTCGAGCATCGCCGCGTACATCCGCACGTCGTCGGCCATGTGCGTGACATTGACGATCCGGCACGGCGGACCGCTGCTGCCGCCGGTCTCGAACACCTGGAACGGCCGGCCGGTGTAGCGCGCGGGCAGCAGGTCGCGCACCGGCGCCCGGCGCAGCCGTTCCTTGTCGAAGGGGCCGAACCGCCGGAGGTCCGCAAAGCCCTCGATGTCGCGCAGCGGGTCGAAGCCGAGCGTCTCGCGCTGGTCGAGCCACAGCGGAGCGCCGGTCTCCGCGGAGAAGTGCCACCGCATCATCCGGCGGGTCCACTCGTCCAGATCGACGTCGAGTTCGGGCACGTCCCGGCGCATCAGGGTGAGCACGGCCGTGGCGGGCGGGGCGCTGGTCATCCTCGGGCTCCTTCCATGGCCTGGGTCGGCAGGTGGTGCACCAGGTCCGCGCCCGCTGTCAACGCGGCGGCCTGCCCGGGGGTCACCCGCAGCACCGTGGCCAGCGGGAACGGTGCTTCGAAACCGAGCAGGGCGGGGTCGCCCCAGGCCGGGGCTACGGCGCGCGGCCGGGCGGCCGGGCTCAGCGGGGCGGCCGGGCTCGGCGGCTCAGCGAGTCGGACCACGGTGGGGGCCAGCCGTGCGGTCCCGGTCGCGCTCGCGTCGCTGCTGAGCAGTGGACGGACGGTGACGGTGCGGTCGCCGGCGCCGATCCTGCTGGTCAGTGCCTCGGCCAGGGCCGCGGCCCGGGCCGGGTCGGGGAAGTCGGCGAGCGGCAGGTCCGGGTCGGCGGGCGAGAACGGGATCGCGTCCAGCAGCCGGGCCAGGGCCTCGGCGACCGGGTCCGCCTCGCCGAGGCACAGCACCGCCCGGACAGCTGTGCAGAACCGGCCCGCGTCGGAGGCGACCAGCGGTGCCAACCAGGCGGCCGCCGCCTCGGGTTCAGCACCGGCTGGGACCACCGCGCAGACCCGCAGCGGACCACGGGTCTCGGCGCTCGGGACGCCGCCCAGCCGTGCGCACACCTCGGCACCGCCATAAATGATCTGATGGTCCGTCACCTTGATCAGGGTGGGCAGGACCTGCTGGGTGCACGGATAGAACCCGAGCAGCGGAGCGGGCCAGCCCTCCTGCCGCAGCGCGGACAGCAGCCGCAGCGCGGAGAACGCCTCGCGGCTGCTCGGTCGGACCCATACCGCGCTACCGGACAGCGCCGTCTCCAGTACCGCGACCAGGCAGGTGAAGGTGTTGCCGGGCAGGGCGACCAACCCGATCCGCAGGCCGTCGCCGGCGCCGTCCGGGGCGCTGTCCTCGGCGACGACCCCGGCGGGCGCGGCGACCAGCGCGTCCAGTTCGGTTGCCAGCAGCGCACACCAGCGGTCGACCAGCGCCCCCGGCAGCCCGTCCGCCCGGCGCAGCAGCTCGCGGAACTGCCCGGCGCTCTGCGGACCGAGCCCGCCGCACTCCACCGTGCCCCCGGCGAACCGCCGCAGGGCCCGCCGCAGCAGGGCGATCCGCGCCGCCGGTTCCGGTGGCCGCACCGTGCTGGTCGCCCGCAGCCGCCGGGCGTCGGCCCGGACCAGGATCTCCGGGGCCAGTGACAGCGCGGGCAGTCCTGGTGCGGGCGGCGGCGCGGAGTCCAGCGAGGCGTACCAGTCGCCGAGCCGCAGCAGCGGCACGGTCCGGGCCGGGAGGCTCACCGCCACCGTTCCGGCCCCGGTTCCGACCCCGGTTCCGGCCCCCAGCAGCCCCGCGCCGGTCATCCCAGCTCCTTGCGCAGCGCGGAGACGATCCGGTCCTGTTCCGGCCCGGTGAGTCCGGCGTACACCGGCAGGCAGACATGGCGGGCGGCGAACCGCTCGGCCTGCGGGAAGCGGCGGCCCGCCCGGAGGTCCGCGAAGATCGGCTGGTCGGTCAGCAGCAGGTCGTAGACCTCTCCCGCCAGCGCCACCCCGTGGCCCGCCCGCAGCCGTGCCTTCAGTGCCGCCCGGTCCACGTCCTCGGCGAGTTCGGCCAGGTACTTGTACCAGGTGGTGGACGACCCGGCCGGGACCGGCAGCACCCGCAGCCCGGGAAGGTCGGCCAACTGCTCGTCGTAGCGGGCCGCGATCCGTTCCCGCTCCGCCGTGCGCTCGGCGAAGACCCGGAGCTGGGCCAGTCCGACCGCGGCGTGCACCTCGCTCAACCGCCAGTTGCTGCCCAGGCAGTCGTGGGTGGTGGCGCCGGGACGGGTCCGGCCGTGGTCGCGGAGCCTGCGGAAGGCGTCGAAGTGCTCCGGCGAGCGCGCGGTGACCGCCCCGCCCTCCGCCGAGGTCAGCACCTTGGTCGGATAGAAGGAGAACGCGCCGTAGTCCCCGATCGACCCCGCGCGACGCCCGTGCAGCGCGCTGCCGAAGGCATGCGCCGCGTCCTCGATCACCGGTATGCCACGGGCCCGGCAGACCTCCACGACGTCCAGCAGCGAGGGCGCGACGATGCCCCCGGTGTGCATCGCCACCACCGCGGCCACCGCCGAGCCGTGCAGGTCGAGCCGCTCCTGGAGCGACGCCAGGTCCAGGCCCAGGCCCTCGGGCTCCAGATCCACGAAGTCGACGGTCGCGCCCGCCCGCAGCGCGGCGGCGGCGGTCGCATAGAAGGTGTTGACCGGGGTCAGCACCACGCGTCCCACTACTCCGATATGACGCATCGCCAGTTCCAGCGCGGCGGAGCCGGAGTCGACCGCGACGGCGGTCCCGCCGACCCAGGGTCCGAGTTCCGCCTCGAAGGCGGCCACCGTGGACCCCAGCGTGAGCGTCCCGGAACCGAGGATCTCCTCGACGGTGTCGGCGACCTGCTCGCGCATCGCGGTGCTGAACACCACCCGGATCGGCGGCACCGGTGCGGGTACGGCCTCCTCGGCCCCTTCAACCCCGCCGGCCCCTTCGGCCCCGCCGGCCAGGGTCCGGGCGCAGAAGGCGAGGGCGTCGGCGACCGAAGTGCCGTGCCCCATCGGCAGACCGAGCACCTCGACCCCGCCCGCCGCCCCGGCCGCCCGGTAGAGGTCGGCCACCGTCTCCCCGGCGGTGGCGGAGTCCGCCGGGTCGAGTTCGACGTCCCGCAGCCCGAACTGGAGCTGGAGCGGGGCCGGGGCCAGGGCGCCGTACAGGTCCGGCAGGTCCGCGTGCCTGGCGATACCGGGCAGCAGGCCCGCCGGGTGCCCGTAGCCGAGCACTTGGTAACTGCCCAGGTGACTGGCGGTGCACAGCGGAATCGGACGATCGGCCGCCAGCGCGGCATGCAGGGCGACAGCCCCGCCCAGGCTGTGTCCGAACAGGGCGACCCGACCGCGCTCGACGGTCGGCTGGTCCTCCAGCCAGGTCAGCGCGGTCAGCGCCCGGCGAGCCAGCAGGCCGAGCAGCGGGCGTCCCGCCGCGGCATGCAGATGCGCCAGGACGGCGGCCTCGTCCCGTCCGTGCAGCCGCGCCGGATCGAGCTGACCGGACAGGCCGTAGTCGAGGGTGAGGGACATGAACCCGGCGGCCGCGAAGCGCGCGGCGATATCGCGATCCGGGTGATCAGGGGCCTCGGCTCCGGTGACCTGGTCGACCACGGCGTTGCGGCCGGGGCAGACCACCACGGCAGGAAGCGGCTCGCGCTGCTGCTCCGGACGGACCAGCACCACCCGGAACGGCCGCCGTCCGAACTGGACACTGCCTGACGATTCGTCACCCGCGTCGAGGACGTAGTGCTCGCGCACCAGCCCGTCGGCCGTACTGCTCGACGTCAGCCGGGACGACACCGGCGGACCGTCCACCGGCTCCGCCGCGGCCAGCCTGCGTACGGCGGTGCGGACGCGCCCCCGCCAGAGCGGGAAGTCCTCAGGACGCCCGGGCCGCGGATGCAACCTGGGCCCGGCGTCGGCGAAGAGCGCGAAGCCGCTCCCGGACGGCGCGTCCGGCGTGCGGTCAGACGAAGTCGGCATGCAGGGTCCGTGGAATCTCGACGGCATAGGCGGCCAGCGCTTCGTCCAGCTGCACGTTTCCCCGGCGCAGCCATTCCAGCAGCTCGTTCTGCGGCCGGTAGAAGCAGGACTTGCAGAGGTCGGTGCGGCTCGGGTTGGACGCCTCCCAGGCGGCGCGCTTGCCGCCCTCCAGCACCTGCTCGTAGCCGTCCTCCAGCACATTGCCGATCAGATAGCGGCTGTTGAGGTGGACCTGCGGGCACGGGTACAGGTTTCCGTCCGCGTCGACGGCGGTGACGAACCGGCTGTAGTGGCACTGCTCGAAGTCGCCCTCCACCTCCTCCACCTGGTCCATCGGCCCGCGGTCCAGCTTGGGCACGGAGACCTCGAAGTCCGCGGTGCCCAGTTCCGCGACGTCCACCAGCGCGGCCGAGACCTCGGCCAGCACGTCCTCGACGGTCCGGTGGCCCAGGGCGGAGTAGAACTCCGGCTCGAACCGTACGTAGTGGGCGCCGGAACGGGCGGCGAGCTCGGCGGCCGGCCGGATCTCGTGGTAGTTCTCCGCAGTGATCACGAAGTTGAAGCCGACCCGGAACTCCGGGTCCACCGCCGTGTCGCGCAGCCGTCGGGGGGTGTCCCCGAACGAGGCGAAGGTGTGGTCACGGTCCCGGGTGATGCGGTTGAAGTTCTCCTCGCTGCCCGCGTTCAGCCCGATCCTGACCCAGGTGTGGGTGCGCGCGATGCAGTCGGCGATCGCCTCATGGCCCAGCCGCGAGCCATTGGTGATCAGCCCGATGCGCAGCCCGGCATCGTGGGCGGCGTCGCAGATCGCGGTGTAGCCGGGGTGGATGGTGCACTCGCCGCTGCCGCAGAAGGTGACCGCCCGTCCGCCGGTCTGCGCGAACTCGCGCATCAGACGAATCGCCTTGTCGGTCGGGATGGCGTCCTTGAAGGAGAAGAGATCGTAGAAGTTCTCTTCGTTGGGCGAATGGAAGTTGCAGAAGTTGCACCGCATGTTGCAGGCGCTCATGATGCCGATCCGCATATGGATCGGCCGGAAGGTGCCACCCGCGGCAAAACTCCGGACAAGGTCGGGATGGGCGAGCATCTTGTTCGGCGCGTGCGCTTCGTCCAGCTGCACGACGGGGAGTTCCTTGCGATTCCCCGGCCGGGCGATATCGTAGATCTTGACGGGATCTGATTTTGCCATGCTTGCTCCTCGATTCGGAATGCACCAGAACGGGATCTACAGGCGATGGACCACGGATTGCGTCGGGATATATCGAATTCCTGCCTAGGAAAGTACCCTAACCAGAGCTTGCGGTCAAGGGAGTCCCGGCGCCAATAATGTCGCCAATGGGTATTTTTGTACAATTCGGGAAGCAGTGGGGACAATCCCCATCTTGCCCCCTTTGCAAGGCATTTGGGGGCAACGACTGCTTCGTCCGATGCTTGCGGGGAACGCTCCCCCTGGTCTTTACTGGACGTGTTCTTTCGGGTCGGGAAATTCCCCTTCCGGAAATGGCGTCCGCATTCATAAGGATGGCGTGCCAGTGATCCCATTCCATTCCAACAGTCGCCAGCACGCCGCCCTGGCCGGGGAGATCGACCGGGCGCTGCGCGGATTCGACCCGGCCGACGACGACGCCGCCGCACGCAGCATGTCGACGTTCGAGAATTCCCTCGCCGCCTATGGCGGCCTGGCCCACGCCGTCGGCGTCGCCTCCGGCACGGACGCGGTGACCATCGCCCTCACCAGCCTCGGGCTGCCCCTCGGCGGCGAGGTGATCACCTGTGATTTCGGCTTCTATGCGACCCCGGCCGCGATCATCCGCGCGGGATTCACCCCGGTGCTGGTCGACACCGCACCGGACAGTTTCCTGATGGACATTCAGCGGGTCGCCGAGGCGATCACCGACCGCACCGTCGCCATCGTGGCGGTCCATCTGTTCGGCGAGGCATTGGAGACGGTTCCGCTCGCCGAGCTCGCCGAGCGCCATGGCATCGCCCTGGTCGAGGACTGCGCCCAGGCGCTCGGCAGCCGCGACGGCGGCCGGCTGGTGGGCCGGACCGGCCAGGTGGCGGCGGTGAGCTTCAACTGGACCAAGCACCTCAGCTGCCAGTCCAACGCGGGCGCGGTACTGACCGACGACGACGCGCTGGCGGAGCGGATCCGCTATCTGCGCTCCTACGGGTCCGACGGCTCCTTCCGACACGACTGGCTCGGCCTGAACAGCAGGATCAACCCGTTCGAAGCCCTGCTGCTGGACGTCAAACTGCCCTATCTGGACGGCTGGATCAGTCGGCGGAGGGAGCTGGCGCAGCGCTACCGCGACAACTTCGCGGGTTCACCGGTCCTGGCGCCGCCGCCGCACAAGCCCGAGGCGCACGTCTACCACAAGTACACGATCAGGGTCGCCGACCGGGACGACCTGCACCGGCACCTGCTCGCCAACGGTGTCACCGCGATGGTCTGCTACCCCTACCTGCTGCACCAGCAGCCGGGCTTCGCCGACTACCCGCTGCGCTCCGAGCCTGCGCCCAACGCGGCCGCGCTGGTGGGGCAGGTGCTGTCGCTCCCGGTCTTCCCGGAACTCACCGACAGCGAGGTCGACCACATCAGCGAGCTGATCCTCGACTTCGTCAGGGACCGTGCCTGACAGCACTCCTGGGGCCGGTCGGCCGGCCCGTCCGGACATGGCGATGCGCCGCACACCATCGGAGTGGGCGGCGCATCGGTGAAGCAGGGTGGTGCCTCAGGTGAGGGTGGTCACCATCGGTACCAGCGACCCCGGCTGCCGCCGGAGCCGGCGCCGCGGAAGACAAAGCCCAGTGCCCAGAGAACCAGGACGACGATGGCGATCCACCACAGGATGTGGATGGCGAAGCCGGCGCCGCCGAGGATCAGGGCGAGAAGCAGAACAAGAAGGACGGGACCCATAGTTATCACTCTCCTGAACCGCGTCTGCCCTCACTCGAACAGCGTAAACAGTCGTTCTGAGCTGCGGTGATATGGGCGGGTTAAAGGTTCCCGGACCGGCTCGGCACAGGATGCCGGTAGCCTGACCGGCGTGGACGACAGCGCCTGGAACACCGTGGACCGTCTGGTTGCCTGGCTCGACCGGAACAGCGACCTGCCGGAGGAGACCAGGACGATCCTGCAGATCCTCAAGATCACTGAGGAGGCCGGGGAGGTCGCCGAGGCGGTGATCGGGGCCACCGGGCAGAACCCGCGCAAGGGTTACTCGCACACCTGGGGCGATGTCCAGGAGGAGCTCTGCGATGTCATCGTGACCGCGATGGTGGCGCTGACCCGGATCAACCCCGAGGCGCGGCAGCTGTTCGCGGACAAGCTGGAGCGGATCGCGGTGCGGTCGCTGGCGGTGACAGAGACGACGGTGGCGGAGACGGCCGCGGCAGAGACAGCCGTGGCGGAGACGGCGGAGGAGTCAACGGCGCAGGGGTGACGGTCCGTCCGACTCCGGCGCCCCCGGGGCCAGGGTGTCGGAGCCCGGGTGCTCCCAGACCACCAGGGTGATCTCGACGCCGTCCGGGTCGTGGATCACCACCGGCGGCTCGTCCGCGAGTCGGAAGCCGGCGGCGCGGGCGACGGCGATGCTCGGCGCGTTGGCCGGGGCGATCCGGAGGATGATCCGGTGGGCGGCGAGGGACTCGTAGGCGTAGCCGGTGAGCAGCCGGACCGCGCGGACGGAGAGGCCCTGGCCGCGGTAGAGGGCGCCGACCAGGTAGCCGAGTTCGATCTCGCCCTCCTCCTCCCGGAGCATCAGCACCACCTCGCCGAGCGGCACCTCGCCGTCCAGGGTGACCGCGAGCTGCAGCCGGCGCCCGGCGACGCGGGCCTCGCGGCCGCGGAGCAGGTACTGCTTGGCGGCTTCGGCGTCGGTCAGCGGGGTCCAGCGGGCGACGTCCGGATCGTCGAAGAGGGCGGCCATCGCGGGGAGGTCCTCGTCCGTCCAGTCGCGCAGCACCAGGCCGTGGCCGGCCAGGCGGAACGGGGGCGCCGGAACGGTGTGAGGAGTCGTCATATCGTGATCCTGCCCTCTGGGCGGGCCTGAGCCCAATGGGCGGGCCGAAGCCCCGTCAGCCCGTGGGCATTTCCCGGCCGCGAAGTTCGAACCACACCGACTTGCCGCGGGACATCAGGTCGGCGCCCCAGCGGTCGGAGAGCAGGTTGACCAGCTGCAGGCCGCGCCCGGAGTCGTCGTCCGGGTCGCCGATGATCAGGCAGGGCAGGGCGCGCGAGGGGTCGCGAACCTCGAACCGCACTCCCCCCTGACGGCGGGACACCCGCAGCCCGAAGGAGCGTCCGCCGGTGTGCCGGACCACATTGGCCACCAGTTCGGATACCAGTTGCTCCGCCACCTCACCCAGGCCGCCCAGTCCCCAGGACTCCAGGACGGACCGGGTGAGGCGGCGGGCCCTCGCCGAGGAGTCGGGCCCGGCGGGTAACCGCACCTCGTCGGTCAGCGGGTCGGTGAGCAGACCGACGAGGGCGAGATCGAGTTCCGACGCGGTGACGGCGAGGTCGGCGAGTTCCTCCGGCCAGAGATCGAGCCACTCGTCCGGACCGACGGGCTCCGCGAGGGTGCCTGAGGCACCTCCGCCCGTCGCCAGCTGATGTCGCTCTGCCTTGCCCCGTGCCGCCATGTCCTTATCATCGCGACTCTGCGGTCACTTGGGGAGCACAATGCGTAAAGAATCATCATTGCTTCTGGCATATGCCCGAGGCCTAACAGTGTGATGATCCGGCCAAGCCGCCAATCCGCAGGTCAGCGGAACTTGGCCTTGCCGGGCCCCTCCTCGACAAAGCTGCGCATACCGATCTCCCGGTCCTCCGTGGCGAACATACCTGCGAACAGCTGTCGTTCGATCGCAAGACCGGTGTCCAGGTCGGTCTCCAGGCCGCGGTCCACCGCCTCCTTCGCCGCGCGCAGCGCGTAGGCGGGGCCGGCTGCCAGCCGGGCGGCCCAGGCCAGGGCGGTCGGGTAGACCTCCTCCGCCGGGACGACCTGGTCGGCCAGGCCGATCCGCAGCGCCTCGTCCGCGCGCACCTGGCGCCCGCTGAAGATCAGCTCCTTGGCCCGGGACGGGCCGACCAGCCGGGACAGCCGCTGGGTGCCGCCCGCGCCGGGGATCAGGCCGAGCAGGATCTCCGGCTGGCCGAACTTGGCGTTGTCGGCCGCGATCCGGATGTCGGCGCAGAGCGCCAGCTCGCAGCCGCCGCCCAGGGCGTAGCCGGTCACCGCCGCGACCACCGGCTTGGGGATCCGGGCCACCGCGGTGAAGGAGTCCTGCAGGGCGCCGCCGCGCTCGACCATGTCGGTGTAGGACATGCGCTGCATCTCCTTGATGTCCGCCCCCGCGGCGAACACCTTCTCGCCGCCCCAGATCACCACGGCGCGGACGTCGGCGCGGCTCGCGGCCTCCTGTGCGACCTGCTTGAGCTGGTCCTGCATCTCCGCGTCGAGGGCGTTCATCGGCGGCCGGGCCAGCCGGATCGTACCGACGGCGTCCTCGACTTCGAGGGTGACGAACGCGGTCATGCGGTACCTCCACGGATCGGGTCTGCCCCCGAGGGAGGGGGTGAACGCATGTTAACGGCCCGCCACTCCAGGTTCGAGTGGCGGGCCGTCAGCACAGCGGGGCCGTCAGCGGACCGGGGCGGTCAGGCGGTCCAGGCCGACCAGGACATGTTCCAGCCGTTGAGGCCGTTGTCCGGGGAGACGATCTTGTCGGGCGAGTGCACCACCTGGACCACGTCGCCGATGATCGAGTTGTTGTAGAACCACGCCGCCGGGGTGGTCGAGCTGCCGCCGCCCTTGACGTCGTGCAGGCCGACACAGCCGTGCGAGGTGTTCTGGCTGCCGAAGGTGGAGAGCGGCCGCCAGTAGTTGCCGTGCACGAAGGTGCCCGAGGTGGTGAGCCGCATGGCGTGCGGCACGTCCTTGATCCGGTAGGCGTTGCCCAGGCCGACCGTGGTCGAGTCCATGTCGACCACGGGGTCCTTCTCGGTGATCACCATCTTGCCGTTGTACGTGGTGTGCTCCGGGTCGCCGAGGCTGGCCGGCAGGGTCCGGTACAGGGCGCCGTTGCGGTAGATCTTCAGCGTGTGCGCGGTGTTGTCGGCGACGCTGGTCTGGCTGCGGCCGATGCTGAACTTGACGTCCTTGTACTGCTTTCCGTAGGTGCCGGAAGCGGTCCGCACGCCGTCCAGGTGCAGGTGCAGGGTGACCTTGGTGCCCGGCGCCCAGTAGGACTGCGGGCGGAAGTCGATCCGGTTGTCGCCGAACCAGTGCCCCTCGACGTCCACCGCCGGGGAGGCGCTGACGGTGATCGCCTTCAGCACCGCCTTCTTGTACGCGCTGCTGACGCTGTGGGTGAAGGTGATCGACACCTCCATGCCCACGCCGTAGGTGGCACCGGGGTCGACGTTGAAGTTGCCGATGTTGGTGTTGCCCGGCGTCAGCGTGGTGAAGGTCGACTTGTCCGAGACGGTGGCCTGGTTGCTGTCGACCGCGGTGGTGACCACGGTGTACTTGGTGCCGCTGCGCAGCGCGCCGGACGGGGCCCAGCTGCTGCCGTCGGCGGCGAGGGCGCCGGCCACGGCCGCGCCGTCGGAGGCGGTGACCTTGACATCGGTCAGCTTGCCGGAGGCGACGCTGACCTTGAGCGCACCGGTGGTGTCCACGTCGGTGGAGTCGTTCTTCGGCAGGATCGTCACCACCGCGGCCGAGTTGCTCGGCGACGCGCTCGCGGCGTCACCGGAGCCGCTGGACGCGCCGCTCGACGCCGACGCGCCGCCGCCCCCGCCGAGGGCGGACGGGGTGCTCCCGCCGCCGCTGCTGCAGGCGGTGAGCAGCAGGGCGGAGCCGACCGCCAGCGCCAGCAGCCCGCGCCCGGCGCCGCGCCGCATCCCCCTGCCCCTGGCCCGCGCGTCCTTGTTCATGGCGTCCTTGGTGTCTCTGGTGGCCTCAACAGCCCGTGCCGAATTCAACCGACTCTCCCCATCCCGGATGTACAACCTCTATGAACGCCGAGCCACGCTTCCCAGTTGCATCAGGGGGTGGACTTTGTGCGCCGTCTCACATGGCCGGGGCGAGCCTATCGGGCGTTCCTAAGAATTCCGGCACCCCTCGGGACACCCAGGACACCGCGTCGGTGCCGCGCGTCAGTGCAGCGCGCTGCCCGCGATCCACTGCGCCCAGGGCAGGTTCCAGCCGCTCATCCCGTTGTCGGGGGCGACCGGGTCGCCGTGCGCGCCCACCACCTGGACCACGTCGCCCGGCATCGAGTGGTCGTAGAGCCAGCCGGCCGGAGTGGTGTCGCTGGTGCCGCCCTTGACGTCGTGCAGGCCGATGCAGCCGTGCGAGGTGTTCTCGCTGCCGAAGACCGAGGCGGGACGCCAGTACACGCCGTGCACGAAGGTGCCGGAGTCGGTGAGCCGCATGGCGTGCGGGACGGCCGGGATGTCGTACTCGTCGCCCAGGCCGACGCTCTGCGAGTTCATCCGGGTCACCCGGTCCATCTCGGAGATCACCATGATCCCGTTGTAACTGGCGTGCCCGGGGCCGCCCGCGGAGATCGGCAGGGTGCGCAGCACCGCGCCGTCGCGGCGGACGGTGAGCTGGTCGGAGACCGCGTCGGCGGTGCTGACCTGGGACCGGCCGATGCTGAAGACGACCTTCCGGTCCTGGGTCCCGTACACGCCCGGGGCGCCCTCGACGCCCTTGAGCCGCAGCGCCAGGGTGACCCGGGTGCCGGCCTTCCAGAAGTGCTCGGGACGGAGGTCCAGCCGGTTGCCGCCGAACCAGTGCCCGACCACCGGGACGGCCGGGACCGCGGTCACCCGGACCGCGCGTTCGACCGCGGCCCGGTCGGTGACGGCGCGGTTGAAGCGCAGCGAGACCTCCATGCCGACGCCGACGGTGCTGCCGTTCTCCGGGGTGTAGAAGGCGATGAAGGTGTTCCTGGGCACCAGGGTGGTGAACACCGCGTGCTTGGCCGCCTGCAGCCCCCGGGCGTCGGTGGCGACCGCGTCCAGGGTGTAGCGGGTCTCCGCCAGCAGCTTGCCGGTCGGCTTCCAGGACTCCCCGTCGGCGGCGACCGCCCCCGGGACGAGGTCGCCCCGGTCGTCCTTGAGGGTGACCTGAGTCAGCCGCCCGGAACGGACAGTGACGCCGACGCCGCCCTGGGCCGGGACCTGCGCGGCGCCGTCGCCGGGGGTGACGGTGACCGCGGCGGTGGACACCGCGGGCGCCGCGTCGCTGGATACCGGCTGGTGGGAGCTGCTTCCGCAGCCCGCCACCAGCACCAGCGCGGCCAGCCCGAGGGCCCGTCCGGTCCACCGTGTCGTCGCGTGCCATGCCCCGCTGTGCTGACCCACCGTCAGTGCTCCTTCGCTCGTCGACAATGATCAACGAGGCTTGGCGGGCGGGGACACGTCCGGCCTGCGGATCCGTCGGCCCCGGCACGTGACATCTGCCACCAGGAAGGGAACGTACATTTCAGTCGGGGAACGGGACTCCCCGCAGCGGGAGGGACACGTCATGGCGGTTTGGCAGGGGGCGGGTGACCGGGCTGCGCCCGAAGGGGTCGGCCGCGAAGGGGGCGCACCCGAACGGGCGAGGCTGCAGCTGGTGCCGGCCGAGGTGCAGCTGCCCGAGGAGACGGAGACGCAGGGGGGCCGGCCGCCGCACCGGCGGTACCGGTCTGGCCCGGCAGCTGGCAGCCGCTGGGGGCGCGGTTCCACCTCGGCCCGGACGGCCGGCCCGGCACCAACTTCGCGCTCTGGGCGGCCGGCGCGGAGGCGGTCGAGCTGTGCCTGTTCGACGAGCAGGGGCAGGAGAGCCGCTACCCGCTGGTCGAGCAGACCTTCCAGATCTGGCACGGCCACCTGCCCGGCGTGCTGCCAGGACAGCGCTACGGCTTCCGGGTGCACGGCCGCTGGGACCCCTGGACCGGGGCCCGCTGGAACCCGGCGAAGCTGCTGCTGGACCCGTACGCCAGGGCGGTGGACGGCGAGTTCCGGCTGCACGACTCGATGTACGGGCACGTCCGCGGCTGGCCGGAGCGCGAGGTCGCGGACACCGTCCGGGACAACCGCGACTCGGCCCGGCACATGCCCAAGGCGGTGGTGGTCCATGACGACGACGACTGGTCCGACGACCGGCGGCCGAAGACCGCCTGGGCCGACACCGTCCTCTACGAGCTGCACGTCAAGGGCTTCACCCAGCAGCACCCGGACATCCCCGAGGAACTGCGCGGCACCTACGCGGGGCTGGCCCACCCGGCCGCGATCGCCCATCTGACCGCGCTGGGGGTGACCGCGGTCGAGCTGCTGCCGGTGCACCAGTTCGCCGACGAGGAGCATCTGCAGCAGCGCGGGGCCGGCAACTACTGGGGCTACAACTCCATCGCCTACTTCGCCCCGCACGCCGGCTACGCAGCCTCGGGGACCCGGGGCCAGCAGGTCACCGAGTTCAAGCAGATGGTGCGGGCGCTGCACGCGGCCGGGATCGAGGTGATCCTGGACGTCGTCTACAACCACACCGCCGAGGGAAACGAGGGCGGCCCCACCCTGTCGCTGCGCGGGATCGACAACGCCGGCTACTACCGGCTGCAGCCGCACAACCGGCGCTCGTACGCCGACTTCACCGGCTGCGGCAACACCCTCGACAGCAACCAGCCCCAGGTGCTGCGGCTGATCACCGACTCGCTGCGGTACTGGGTCACCGAGATGGGCGTGGACGGCTTCCGCTTCGACCTGGCCGCGGCGCTGGCCCGCTCGCCGTTCGAGGTCTCGATGCTGGCCCCGTTCCTCTCCGCGGTCTCGCAGGACCCGGTGCTGAGCCGGGTCAAGCTGATCGCCGAGCCCTGGGACATCGGCATCGGCGGCTACCAGGTCGGCGGCTTCCCGCCGCTGTGGACCGAGTGGAACGACAAGTACCGGGACACCGTGCGGGACTACTGGCGCGGGGCCCGCCCCGACGTCCGGGAGCTGGGCTCCCGGCTGGCCGGCTCCTCCGACCTCTACCAGCAGGGCGGCCGGCGCCCGTACGCCTCGGTCAACTTCGTCACCGCGCACGACGGCTTCACCCTGCGCGACCTGGTCTCGTACAACAGCAAGCACAACGAGGCCAATGGCGAGGACAACCGGGACGGCACCAATGACAACCACTCCTGGAACTGCGGAGTGGAGGGCGAGACCGGGTCGGTGACCGTGAACGCGCTGCGCCGGCGGCAGCTGCGCAACCTCACCGCGACCCTGCTGCTCTCCACCGGGGTGCCGATGCTGGTGGCCGGAGACGAGATGGGGCGCACCCAGGGCGGCAACAACAACGCCTACTGCCAGGACAACCCCACCAGCTGGATCGACTGGTCGGTCCCGCGCGAGGAGCCCGGCTGGCAGTCGCTGCTCGACCTCACCTCCCGGCTGATCCGGCTGCGCCGGGAGCACCCGGTGCTGCGCCAGCGCGGCTTCTTCTCCGGCCGCCCGACCCACCCCGGCGGCCTCCGCGACCTGGCCTGGTTCACCGCCCGCGGCCGGGAGATGACCGAGGCCGACTGGTACAGCCCCGGCGCGACCCTGGGCATGTACCTGGCCGGGGACGAGATGGCCGAGCGCGACCCGCTGGGACGGGAGGTCAGGGACGACAGCTTCCTGCTGGTGCTGCACGCCCACCACCGCCCGCTGCGCTTCGTACTGCCGGGCGCGCCCTGGGCCGAGGCCTTCGAGACGGTGGTGGACACCTCGCTGGAGGACCAGTCGGCCGAACCCGGCGGACGGCACGCGGCCGGCAGCACGCTCACCCTCCCGGGACGATCCTTGCTGCTGCTGCGGGCCCGGGGCCGGGAACGGGCCAAGGCGGCGTACGCCAGGGACCGGGACGGCGGTGAAGCGGACAGCACCAACGGTTGAACCATCCGCGCTGGTGGCGCGTACTGGGGGTGTGGACCATTCGTCGGCGCGCGACTCCGAGTTCGTGCGCTCCCTCTACACCCGGCACGGGCGCTCCGTGCTCGGGCGAGTGCTGGGGCTCGTCCACGGCGACTACCAGCGGGCGGAGGACATCGTGCAGGAGACCTTCCTGCGCGCCTGGCAGCACCAGGACTCGCTCGACCTGGACCGGGCGGGTCCGTGGCTGCACACGGTCGCGCACAACCTGGTGGTCTCGGCCTACCGCAAGGTGAAGGCCAGGCCGGCCGAGTCGCCGCTGCCCGAGGACGACAGCGGCGGCTGGGCCAAGGACCCGGACGGGGGCGACCAGGAACTCGACCGGATGCTGGAGCGGTGGCAGATGCTGGAGGCCATGCGCGGGCTGCGGCCCGAACACCGGGACGTGCTGATCGAGGTCTACTACCTGCGCCGAACCGTCGCCGAGACGGCAGAGCACCTGGGGGTGCCGCTGGGCACCGTGAAATCCCGCTGCTACTACGGGCTGCGGGCCCTGCGCAACGTACTGGAGGAGAGAGGGGTGACATCCCGATGACGACACCGTGCCAGGAGAGCGTCTCGCTCGGCGCCTATCTGCTCGGGGCCCTCGACCCCGACGAGCGCAGAGCGATGGAACTGCACATCGCGGACTGCGAGCACTGCCGGGCCGAGCTGCTGGAGCTCGCCCCGCTGCCGGGGCTGCTGCGGCACACCCCGTTCGAGGAGCTGCCGGAGGCGGCGGCCGCGGCGGAGTCGCTGAGCCCGGTCCGCGAGCAGCCGAGCCACGAGCAGCCGAGCCACGAGCCGGCGCCCGAGCCTCAGGCCATGCCCGAGCAGCAGCCCGCGCCCGGGTCTGGGCCGGTGCAGCACCGGAGGCAGCGGCGGCGGGGCCTGGTCACGGCGGCCGGGGTGGCACTGGCCGCCTGCGTGGCCGCGGTCGCGGTGTACGCGGCGGTGGGGCGTGACAATCCGGCGCCGACCCGTCCCCCGGTCGCGGCGGCGACCTGGAGCGCGACCGACCCGTCCACCCATGTGTCGGCCAGCGCGGCGATCATCCCCAAGGCCTGGGGGACCCAGTTCGAGCTGAAGCTCGGCGGTCTGCCCTCCGGCATCACCTGCCATCTGGTGGTGCACGGCACCGACGGGCGCAGCGAGACGGCCGGCACCTGGGGCTCGGGCTACTCGCCCTCCGCCCTGGTCCCCGCCTCGACCTCGATCAGCCCCGCGGAGATCACCGGGCTGGACATTGTGGACGGCTCCGGAACGATGCTGGTGCGGCTGCCCCCGAGCTGACGCAGGCAGCGTGGCAGGTCAGGTGCGGGCCCGGTGGGCGGGCCCGCCACCAGGGCAGCTAAAAACCAGATGAGGATTGTCAGTGGGGACCCGTACGCTCACAGACGATGCCTGACTCCACCCTGCCCCCGCTCGAGACCGCGTCACGAACGCCGCTCCCACCGGAATCAACAGCTCCGGACACCCCGGAAGCCGACAGACCGGACGTAACCGCCATGACTGAGCCGCCCACGCCCGATCACGACGACACACCCGCGCCCCCCAAGCCGCGCTCCACCGTTCGCTCACTCGTCCGGATCTGGCCGTACGCCCGGCCGATCCGCTGGTACCTGCTGGCCTCGACCACCGCCGCCATGGTCGCGTCGCTGGCCGGGCTGCTGATCCCGCTGGTGCTCAGGCAGATCGTGGACGGCCCGGTGTCGCACCACGACGCGGGCGCGCTCTGGTGGCCCGCCCTGCTGCTGCTGGCGCTCGGCCTGGCCGAGGCGCTGTTCTTCGGGCTCCGCCGCTGGATACTGGCCAGACCGCTGTCCACTGTGGAGCGGACCATGCGGGCCGACCTCTACGCCCGGCTGCAGCGGCTGCCGGTGACCTTCCACGACCGCTGGCCGTCCGGGCAGCTGCTCTCCCGGGCGACCTCGGACATGTTCACCATCCGGCTGTTCCTGGCCTTCCCGCTGGTGTTCCTGATCGTCAACTCGACAGTGTTCGTGATCGGCATCGGCATCATGTTCGCGCTGGACTGGCAGCTCGCGGTGATCTCGGTGATCCCGGCGGTGCCGCTGATCATGCTGTGCTCCTACTTCGAGCGCCGCTACTCCGCCGCCGCCCGGCTGGCCCAGGACCAGAACGGCGACCTCGCCACCATCGTCGAGGAGTCGGTGCTCGGCATCCGCATCCTCAAGGCGTTCGGCCGGCACCGCAGCATGGCGCAGCGCTTCCGCGACCAGGCCCGCGAGCTGCGCGGCACCGAGCTGAACAAGGCCCGGCTGCTGGCCAACCTGTGGGCGGTCATCGTCGGCCTGCCCGAGCTGGCCCTCGCCTGCGCGCTGGCGCTGGGCGTGGTCCAGGTCGCCCACGACGTGACCACGGCCGGCACCCTGGTCGCCTTCCTGTCCACCGCGCTGGCGCTGCGCTGGCCGGTGGAGTCGCTGGGCTGGCTGCTGGCCTACAGCAACGAGGCCGCGACCGCGACCGACCGCTTCTTCGAGGTGATGGACGCCCCGCTGGCGGACGCCGAGGACCAGCCGGTCGCCGAGGAGCAGCCGGTCGCCGAGGTCAACGAGAGCGAAGGCGACGGCATCCGCTTCGAGGGCGTCCGCTTCCGCTACGCCGACGCCCCGGACGACACCCCGGACCTGCTCCAGGGCATCGACCTGCACATCCGCTCCGGCGAGACGATGGCGCTGGTCGGCACCACCGGCAGCGGCAAGACCACGCTGACGGCGCTGCTCCCCCGGCTCTACGACTCCACCTCGGGCCGGATCACCCTGGACGGCACCGACATCACCGAGCTGCCCCGGCCCCGGCTGCGGGAACTGGTCTCGGTGGCCTTCGAGGAACCGACCCTGTTCTCCGCCTCGGTCCGGGACAACGTGCTGATGGGCGCCCCCGAGGCGGACGACGAGGCGCTGGAGCAGGCGCTCGACACCGCGCAGGCCCTGTTCGTCAGGGCGCTGCCGCACGGCCCCGACACCCAGGTCGGCGAGCAGGGGCTGAGCCTGTCCGGCGGCCAGCGGCAGCGCCTGGCGCTGGCCCGCGCGGTGGTCGGGCAGCCCGAGTTCCTGGTGCTGGACGACCCGCTGTCGGCGCTGGACGTGCACACCGAGGCGCTGGTCGAGAAGGCGCTGCGGCGCGTCCTGGCCGACACCACCGCGCTGGTGGTGGCGCACCGGCCGAGCACGGTGATGCTGGCCGACCGGGTCGCCATGCTGGTCGACGGGCGGATCGCGGCCGTGGGCACGCACCACGAGCTGCTGGAGTCCTCCGCGGCCTACCGCGAGCTGATGTCCGGAGAGCTGAGCGCGGCCCGGCAGAGGAGCAACGCATGAGTGAGAGCGGCACCGGTCTCAAGGACCGGGAGAAGGACCGGAAGAAGGACCAGGAACAGGGCCTGCCCGAGGAGCAGTCGCTGCTGCCCGGGGCGGCCCCGGCCGAGGGCGAGGACATCCCGGTCCCGCCGGGCGCGCCCCGGGCCCTGCTGGGCTCGCTGATGGGCCCGCACCGCAGGCGGATCCTGTTCGCGATGCTGATGATCGTGGTGCAGCAGGCCGCGCTGCAGGTCGGCCCGCTGCTGGTGTCGATCGCCATCGACCGGGGCATCCCGGCGCTGCGCGACCACGACTCCGGACCGCTGATCGCGGTCACCGCCGGCTACCTCGGCTGCGCGGCCCTGGCCACGCTGCTGCAGCGCTCCTTCATCCGGATCTCCGGGCTGATCAACCAGGACATCCTGCTGGACGTGCGGCAGCGGATCTTCCGTCATGCCCAGCTGCTCAGCCTGGACTTCCACGAGCGCTACACCTCGGGCCGGATCATCTCCCGGGCCACCAGCGACGTGGACGCGGTCCGCGAGCTGCTGAGCGAGGGCCTGCAGGAGCTGCTCTCGGTGGCCCTGCAGATCCTCTACATCAGCGGGCTGCTGCTGGTCCTGGACTGGCGGCTGGGCCTGGCCTCGGTCGCCTCGGCGGTGCCGGTGTTCCTGCTGCAGCGCTCCTACCGGCGGCGCTCCAAGGAGATCTACCGGCGCTCGCGGACGGCGGTGGCCACGGTCATCGTCCGCTTCACCGAGACCATGAACGGCATCCGCCCGGTCCAGGCGTTCCGCCGCGAGGAGGCCAACGAGGCCGCCTTCGGCATCGCCAACGCCGAGTACGCCAAGTCCAACGCGGACAGCATGCTGTCCATGGCCCGCTTCATCGCCTCGGCCCGGGCCACCGCGAACCTCTGGATCGTCGGGGTGGTGCTCTGGGGCGCCTACCTGGTCTCCGAGCGGGAGCTGCAGCTGGGCGTGCTGGCGGCCTTCGTGCTGTACCTGCGGCGGCTGTTCGACCCGATCGACCAGCTGGCGATGTTCGTCAACAGCTACCAGTCGGCGGCCGCCGCGCTGGAGAAGATCGCCGGCCTGCTGGCGCACGAGCCCTCCGTCCCCGAGCCGGTCGAGGCCGTGCCGCTGCCGGACCGGCCCGAGGGCTCGCACGCCGGGCGCGAGATCGTCTTCGACGAGGTGGGCTTCTCCTACCGGACCGGCAAGCAGGTGCTGCCGCCCTTCTCGCTGGACATCCCGTCCGGGCAGAGCGTGGCCGTGGTCGGCGCCACCGGCGCCGGCAAGTCCACCCTGGCCAAGCTGCTGGCCCGGTTCTACGACCCGACCGGCGGCCGGGTGCTGCTGGACGGCGTGGACCTGCGCGAGCTGGCCACCGCCGAGCTGCGCCGGGGCGTGGTGATGGTGACCCAGGAGTCCTTCCTGTTCTCCGGGACGGTCGCCGACAACATCGCCGTCGGCCGCCCCGGGGCGACCCGGCAGGAGGTCGAGGACGCCGCGGCGGCGATCGGCGCGGACGCCTTCATCCGCGCCCTGCCGGAGGGCTACGACACCGACGTGCGCAAGCGCGGCGGCCGGATCTCCGCGGGCCAGCGCCAGCTGGTCGCCTTCGCCCGGGCCCTGCTCGCCGACCCGGCGGTGCTGATCCTGGACGAGGCCACCTCCTCGCTGGACGTGCCCGGCGAGCGGGCGGTCCAGGAGGCGATGCGCACGGTCCTGGCCGGGCGCACCGCCGTGATCATCGCCCACCGGCTGTCCACGGTGGAGATCGCGGACCGGGTCCTGGTGATGGAGCAGGGCCGCATCGTCGAGGACGGCACCCCGTCCGACCTGATCGCCGGCACCGGCCGCTTCAGCCGCCTCCACGAGGCCTGGCGCGACAGCCTGGTCTGACCGGGCCCCGAGCCGGAAGGCCTGGCGCCTCCCCGCAGTGCTCCGGTGCGGAGTCGGGCCCGGCAGAAGAGGCGCAGGCCCTGGACCGAGTCCCCGGTCCTGGGCGTACCGACACGGCACCCGGAGCGCCTTCGCCAGGCCCTGGCCTCGTTCCCCGCCGCCGCCCGGATCACCGACGTGATCGGGTGACCCCGGGTCAGCCCAGGGCGTTCCTGATGGTGGAGCGCACGGGGGCCTCCGGGGCGGGGGACGCGGACTGCGGGGCTGGCGGAGGCGGCACCGACGCGGCCTCGGCGGCAGGGAAGCGGAGGCTGCGCAGCAGGTCGACGACGACCGGACAGTAGACCTCCCAGTGCCGCACGCTGGGCGTGCTGAAGGTGACCACGACCATCGTCCCGGCTGTGGGGTCGGCGGCGCGCGGGACCGGGATGTACGCCTGGAGGGTGGCCACCTGGAGCGGCAGGTCCTCGTCCGTGCCGAGGTCGGCGGCGGGCAGCAACAGCCCGACCGAGGACTCGACCACCACAGCGGCAGGGCCCGCCGGGAGTTCGTAGCGCTTGGCCTGGCGCAGGTCGGAGCCCTGACCGCGGCCCATGATCCGGACGACGCCGTCGACGGCGGTCCCCGGACTGGGGCAGTCCACCTGGGTCCTGGCGACCGTCAGCGAGGAGAGCGTCAAGTCCCCGTCGATCAGCCCCAGGCAGCCCGCGGCGTAGAAGACGCCCTCGCGTCCGAGCCGGGCGGACGCCTCCTCGTACACCGCCACGGCGGCGTCCAGCAGCACAGCCGGGATCGTCGCCATGACCTCGGGGCCGTAGCGGGCGGTGACCGCGTCGCGGGCCTCCTCCGGAGAGGCTCCGGCGATAATCTCCCGGAAGTCGGGCGGCAGTCGGAAGTCGACCTCGAACGAGGCCAGGGTAGGTGTGCTCACTGCTCCGGTCCCCCTGGGTGGTTGTCGTTCCGGTCGTAAGGCTGTCGCGGCTGGTCCGGGTGGGCGATGACATCGGGCGGCGGCCCGGGCGGGTGGACCGGCCGGCCGGATCGCGGCGGCGGCGCGTAGTTCCCGTACGACTGCTTGCCGGCTTCGCGCTCCAACTCCTGCTGCATGGAGGCCAGCGACGCCTGCTGCTCGGGCGGGACCACCACCCGGACATCCGGACGCCAGCCGGGCGGGTTGAAACCGTCACCGCCGATCACCCAGCTCACCGGCGAGGGAAAGGCGGGGTCGGCCGCCGGGTTGCGCATCCACCCGCTGCGGCGGCGGGCCTCGGGGTCGTCGTCGCGGACGAAGTGCATCACCACCGTGCGGTGCGGCCCGGTCACCGGGTCGACATGTGTGAAGGAGTAGCCGTAGAGGTAGGCGATCCAGACCGCCAGGACGGGCGGCGGCTGGTACGGCTCCCCGGCGAAGACCACCGTGTCCTGGTCCAACAGCAGGCGCGTCGCGAAGCCCTCGAACCGAACCGTGCCGTACATCTCAGCCACCACCCTTGGCCGCAGCCGCGGCGCGGTCCTCGGCGCTGCCGTGCTTCCAGGCGTTCTCGAACCCGACCGCGAGCGGCCCCACCAGCGAACCGACCCCTGGCACCAGGTTCCCGGCCGCGAGCACGGCGAGCTGGCCCCTGGTCCGGGGGGCGAAGTAGCCCATCCCGGTACGGTCGGCCGACGCGTCCTTCATCGACAGGCTGAGACCGACGGCGTTCAGCGCGCCGCTGAAGTTGTCCCCCTTCGCCAGCGCCCGGATCACCGCCGGGGCCTTCTCGCCCACCTTTGCCGCCTCCCCACGGCCTCCGCGGACTTGCCGAACCCCAGGGTGGCCACGCCGATCCCGTCCTCCATCAGCGTCGTGCGGGACACGGGCGCACCCCCGGCCTTGGCCACCAGGTGCGCCACGAGAGCGCCTCCGGCCAGGACGGACGAGGTCACGTCGAGGGCGGCGCCGACCGGGGCCAGCGGCGTGCAGTCCAGGACGCAGCCCACGATCCCGAGCGCCGTACTGGCCGTCGCCAGCATGTCCCCGACCGCGTTGATGGCGTTGGCGTGGGCCTTGACCCAGCTCTCGACATCCTCGGCCAGCTGGATCTGCCCCTGGACCAGGGCGTCCATCCCGTCGAGGATCCGGCTGAAGAACCCCGGGCCCGGCGGAGCCGACTCCGCGGCACGTTCGACCGCCTTGGCCACTGCCGTGCCGAGGTCGCGGTGCTGTCCCAGCAGCCGCTGCGCCTGGCTGATCAGTCCGTCGAGGTCGGCCTCGGCGCTGTTCAGCGTCCGGGCGGCGGCCTGGTAGCGCTGCTCGGCCTGCTGGAGTTCGGGGCCGGTACTGAAGGTCTGTCCGGCGAGCTGGAGGCCCGGAGCACCCTTGGCCTGCAGCACGGCCGCGCGGGCGCTCTCGGCCCGCGCCTCCAGCTCCGCAGCCTGGCTCTTCATGCCGCCCAGCTGGGACTGCCAGGTCTCCAACTCCTTCGCCGCATCGCCAAAAGACTGCTGCGCGGTGTGCCAGGTGCCGGGGCAGTTGGCCGAGCCGCAGGGCGAACCCCTCGGCGGCGGCGCCCTGCCACTCCTGGCCGCCGGAGGCGACCTGCCGTACCGTCGCGTAGGCCTCGCCAGCTCCTTCTGGGCGGACGCCAGTGACGAGGCCAGCGAGGCAACCGTGTCCAGGGAACCGGGGGCCGGGTCGAAGCCGAGACCGGGGAATGCGTCGTCGTCGCTCATATCTGCCCACCACCGGGTTCGCCGGAACCCGCCGTCGATCCCGTACCGGACCCCGCGCCCAGGCCGCCGAAGGACTTCGCCACGGCCTGCTCCACCGCGAGGTACGCCTTCGCGGTGGCATCCAGCGCTTGGGCCAGCGCGTGTGTGGTGGTGCCGAGCTGCTTCAACCCGTAGCCCCACCTGTCGCGGAACTCGCCGCAGGCCTTGTCCAGCGAAACCTCACCGGTCCGCCCGCCACCTGCCGACTCCGTCGCCTGCCGTGCGGACGCCATGCTGTCGACCGACCGCCCCAGATCCGCTGCCAGCGAACTGAGCCGCGCCGGTTCGACCTCGAACCCCGAAGCCATGCGTCTCCCCCGTACCCGTGTACATGACGTGACGTCATGTTGATGGGGTGGCAGCCTACCGAATCGGCCGGGGGCTCCAGGCGGGCAGGGGTCGGCCGATTCGGCAAAGGGCCACGGTCCGGGTTCGTGTGCGACCCGGGCCGTGGCCCCTTGCCGTGCCCCCTTGAAGAGGGCGCCGCCTACCGCAGCAGCCCGGAGTCCATCCCGCCCGACTCGGCCGGGACCGCGATCAGGCCCAGTTCCGCGCCGGAGGCGAGCAGCCGGTGCGAGGGGAGGATGCGGACGGTGTAGCCGAAGGGGCCGGTGCGGCCGAGCTCCAGCGGGCCCTCGTAGCGCCAGCGGCCGTCCAGGTCGGCACGGTCGGCGGGCTTGAGCGAGACCGCGGTGGCGTCGGTGATCCGGTCCGCGTCGTCGACCCGTCCGGAGACCACCTGGACGTCCACGTCGGCCGGGTCGAGCCCGTCCAGCGCGACATGGACCCGCAGCGCCAGGGTGCTCCCCAGCTCCGCGTTGTCCGCGTTGTCCGCGGTCTCGCCGTGGTCGACCCGGACGGCCGGCCAGGCCGCCCTGACCCTGGCCTTCCACGCGGCCAGCTCGCGGGCCGCCGCGTAGCCGCCGTCGCCCGCCAGGCTGCGCCTGGCCTCGGCGGCGGGGGTGTAGAGCCGCTCCACGTACTCGCGGACCATCCGGCCGGCCAGCACCTTGGGGCCGAGGGTGATCAGGGTGTGCCTGACCATCTCGATCCAGCGCGGCGGCAGCCCGTCCGCGCCCCGGTCGTAGAAGCGCTGCGCCACCTGGTGCTCGATCAGGTCGTAGAGCCCGGCCGCCTCGATGTCGTCGCGGCGGTCGGCCTCCGGCCCGTCCGGGTCCATGCTGCCGAGGCCCTCGGCGGTGGGGATCGCCCAGCCGTTGGAGCCGTCGTACCACTCGTCCCACCAGCCGTCGAGCACCGAGAGGTTCAGCCCGCCGTTGAGCGCGGACTTCATTCCCGAGGTGCCGCAGGCCTCCAGCGGGCGGAGCGGGTTGTTCAGCCAGACGTCGCAGCCGGGGTAGAGCGCCCCGGCCATGTCCATGTCGTAGTCGGGCAGGAAGACGATCCGGTGGCGCACCGCCGGGTCGTCCGCGAACTGGACCATCTGCTGGATCAGCCGCTTGCCGCCGTCGTCCGCCGGGTGCGCCTTGCCGGCCACCACGATCTGGATCGGCCGGGTCGGGTGCAGCAGCAGCCCGCGCAGCCGGGCCGGGTCGCGCAGCATCAGCGTCAGCCGCTTGTACGAGGGCACCCGCCGGGCGAAGCCGATGGTCAGCACGTCCGGATCCAGTATCCCGGCGACCCAGCCCAGCTCGGCGTCGGTCGCGCCGCGCTGCCGCCAGGAGGCCCTGACCCGGTCCCTGGCCTCGTCGACCAGCTGCTCCCGCAGCCGTCGGCGCAGCTCCCAGATCTCCTGGTCGGGGATGGCCTCGATGCCGTGCCAGCGCCGGGAGCCGCCGACCATCATCGCCTCTTCGGCGAGTCCGGCCCCGATCTCCTTGGCGCCGAGCCGGACCACCTGGGGGTCGATCCAGGTGGGCGCGTGCACCCCGTTGGTGACCGAGGTGATCGGCACCTCCTCGGAGTCGAACCCGGGCCAGAGGCCGTTGAACATGCCCCGGCTGACCTGGCCGTGCAGGGTGCTGACCCCGTTGGCGCGCTGGGCCAGCCGCAGGCCCATCGCGGCCATGTTGAACAGGTTGGGGTCGCCGCCCGACCAGCTCTCCGAGCCGAGCGCGAGCACCCGCTCGACCGGGACGCCGTCCAGCTGGGTGTCGCCGCTGAAGTGACGGCGGACCAGGTCGCGGTCGAAGCGGTCGATCCCGGCCGGGACCGGGGTGTGCGTGGTGAACAGGGTGCCGGCCCGGACCGCCTCCAGGGCGGTGTCGAAGTCCAGCCGCTCGGACTTCTCGCTGACGCCGTCGCCGGCCGCGAGCTCGCGGATGCGTTCGACACCGAGGAAGCCGGCGTGGCCCTCGTTGGTGTGGAAGACCTCGGGGGCCTGGTGGCCGGTGAGCCGACAGAAGGTGCGGACGGCCCGGACCCCGCCGATGCCGAGCAGCATCTCCTGCAGCAGCCGGTGCTCGCTGCCGCCGCCGTAGAGGCGGTCGGTGACGTCGCGTTCGGACGCGGCGTTCTCCTCGGTGTCGGAGTCGAGCATCAGCAGCGGAACCCGCCCGACCTGGGCCTTCCAGATGCGGGCGTGCAGTCGGCGGCCCCCGGGGAGGGCCAGCGACACGGTGCTGGGGCTGCCGTCGAGCTCGCGCAGCTGGCTGACGGCGAGCTCGTTGGGGTCGAGCAGGGGGTAGCGCTCCTGCTGCCAGCCGTCCTTGGAGAGGGACTGCCGGAAGTAGCCGTGACGGTAGAGCAGGCCGACCCCGATGATCGGGACGCCGAGGTCGCTGGCGGCCTTGAGGTGGTCCCCGGCGAGGATGCCGAGGCCGCCCGAGTACTGCGGCAGGGTCGCGGTGATGCCGAACTCGGGGGAGAAGTAGGCGATGGCGGCGGGCAGGTTCGGTGCTTCGGGCAGTGCCTGCTGGTCCTGGTACCAGCGGGGACCGGTGAGGTAGTCGCGCAGGTCGTCGGCGGCGTCGCCGAGTCTGCGCAGGAACCTGCGGTCGGCGGCGAGGGCCGTCAGCCGCTGCGGCGCGACCTGGCCGAGCAGCCGGACCGGGTCGCGGCCGGCGGCCGCCCAGGTCTCCGGATCGACCTCGCGGAACAGGTCGCGGGTCTCCGGATGCCAGGACCAGCGCAGGTTGAGTGCCAACTCACCCAGGGCTTGAAGGGGTTCGGGCAGGACGGTGCGGACCGTGAAACGTCGGATTGCCTTCACCCAAGCGAAGATAGCGTGACCTGGCGCTGCTGCGAAGGAGGTCAGGGAGGCTTGCGACCTGGATAGGAGCAATACTCGGGTCAGCGGAGCGACCGCAGGGGCGCCCCTTCACCCGAACGGGGGCAGCGCACGACGGCGCACGGGGGCGCATGTTCATTTGGCTGAAATGTCTCCGTCGCATGTTTGTCGCACGGAAGGCTCGCGCACACTGTCGTACACACCGAACTGTCGTTCACACCTGCCGAAACGTGCGGATACCCGTGCGTGGAACCCCCCGACGGTGCGAGGATCGAGCCAGGTCCGGCGAACCCCCGGGAACATCTCCGAACTTCTCCCCGCAGGACGCGCAGAGCTGCGCGTGTCCCCCTCCCCACGTGGTCGTTGTACGCAGCGGTCCACCGCGTCACCCATGAACTTGTCGGAGCGCGCGCAGGCCGGTGCGCGCCCCGGCGCATACGGGGGCACGACAGCGGTGACGGGTACTCACCAGGTTGACGATCAGGTCCCGGGGAAGGTTGTCGGGGTCACCCGTTCGGGGCAGGCGCAGGATCGGAACAACAGTCACCGCCGAATCGTGGTCAGGAGCGGGATATGCGGGAAACGCGCAAGGAGCAGCCGTCGATGGAAGCAGGTCCGGCCACACCCGCCCCGCGTACCCCCCGTCCACGAAAAACCGCAGTGCCGGTCCGCACCGCGGCGCCCGCGAACACGGTGCCCGCGAAGTCGCACCCGAAGACCGTGGTCACCACCAGGAGCACCGCGAAGAGCACCGCCAAGAGCACCGCAGAGGGCGAGCAGCAGCACATGATCGGCCGTATCCCCGTCCTGGACGTCAGCCCGCAGGTGAACTGCGGCGGACGCCCCGCCAAGTCAGTCGTCGGCGAGCCCTTCGAGGTCAGCGCGACGGTGTTCCGCGAGGGCCATGACGCGATCGGCGCCAATGTCGTGCTGCGCGACCCCAGGGGCCGCAGCGGCCCGTGGACCCCGATGCGGGAGCTGGCCCCGGGCACCGACCGGCTCGGCGCCGAGGTGGTGGCCACCTCCCCCGGCCGCTGGACCTTCACCGTCGAGGCCTGGAGCGACCCGTTCGCGACCTGGCGGCACGCCGCCGAGATCAAGGTCCCGGCCGGCATCGACACCGAGCTGGTGCTGGAGGAGGGGGCGCTGCTGCTGGAGCGCGCCGCCTCCGGCGTACCCAAGCGGGAGGGGCGCGCGGGCCTGCTGGCGGCCGCCGCCACGCTGCGCAGGCCGGAGCTGCCGGCCGAGCAGCGGCTGGCCGCCGCGCTGGCCGAACCGCTGGTCCGGGCCCTGTCCCGGTACCCGCTGCGGGAACTGGTGTCCGCCTCCCGACCGGCCGTGCTGCAGGTGGACCGGGAGCGCGCGCTCTACGGCTCCTGGTACGAGTTCTTCCCCCGCTCCGAGGGCGCGGTGGTCGACCGGGAGGGCCACCGCCCGCCGGTCAGCGGCACCCTGCGGACCGCGGCCGAACGGCTCCCGGCCGTGGCCGCGATGGGCTTCGACGTGGTCTACCTGCCGCCGATCCATCCGATCGGCCGGGCCTTCCGCAAGGGCCCCAACAACTCGCTGGAGGCCGGACCGCACGACGTCGGCTCGCCCTGGGCGATCGGCTCGCCGGAGGGCGGCCATGACGCGATCCACCCGGACCTGGGCGGCATCGAGGACTTCGACGCCTTCGTGGCCCGGGCCGCGGAGCTCGGCATGGAGGTCGCCCTGGACTTCGCGCTGCAGTGCTCCCCGGACCACCCGTGGGTGGAGAAGCACCCGCAGTGGTTCACCACCCGCGCCGACGGCACCATCGCCTACGCCGAGAACCCGCCGAAGAAGTACCAGGACATCTACCCGGTCAACTTCGACCAGGACTTCGACGGCCTGGTCACCGAGACCCTTCGGCTGCTCCGGTACTGGATGAAGCACGGGGTGCGGATCTTCCGGGTCGACAACCCGCACACCAAACCGGTGGTGTTCTGGGAGAAGGTGCTCGGCGAGATCGCCCGCAAGGACCCGGACGTGCTGTTCCTGGCCGAGGCGTTCACCCGCCCGGCGATGATGCACACCCTGGGGAAGGTCGGCTTCCACCAGTCGTACACCTACTTCACCTGGCGCACCGGCAAGCAGGAGCTGATCGAGTACCTGACCGAGCTCTCCGGCGAGGCCGCCTCGTACATGCGGCCCAACTTCTTCCCCAGCACCCCGGACATCCTGCACGCCTATCTGCAGCACGGGGGCCGGGCCGGCTTCGCGATCCGGGCGATCCTGGCCGCGACGCTGACCCCCAGCATGGGGATCTACGCCGGGTACGAGCTGTATGAGGGGGCAGCCGTGAAGCCCGGCTCCGAGGAGTTCCTGGACTCGGAGAAGTACCAGCTCAGGCCGCGTGACTGGAGCCGTACCGACACCCTGGCGCCGCTGCTGACCACGCTGAACACGCTGCGCCGGGAGCACCGCTCGCTGCAGCTGCTGCGCAATCTGCGCTTCCACGCCACCGACAACGACCAGGTCCTCGCCTACTCGAAACGGGCCGCCACGGCCGACGGCGGCGAGGACACCGTGCTGGTGATCGTCAACCTGGATCCGCACCACACCCAGGAGACCACCCTCTCCATCGACCTGCCCGCCCTCGGACTCGACTGGAACGACCAGATCGAGGTCCACGACGAACTCAGCGGGGAGCAGTACCGCTGGGGCGTCAACAACTACGTCCGGCTGGACCCCACCCACCAGCCGGCTCACATCCTCACGGTCCGGAGGGCCGCCTCGTGATCGTCAACGAACCCGTACCCGACACCTTCACCGACACCCCGCAGAAGGACCGCGACCCCGACTGGTTCAAGCGCGCCGTGTTCTACGAGGTCCTGGTGCGCTCCTTCCAGGACAGCAACGGGGACGGGGTCGGCGACCTGCGCGGCCTCACCTCCAAGCTGGACTACCTGCAGTGGCTCGGGGTGGACTGCCTGTGGCTGCCGCCGTTCTTCGCCTCCCCGCTGCGCGACGGCGGCTACGACGTGGCCGACTACACCGCCGTGCTGCCCGAGTTCGGCGACCTCGCCGACTTCGTGGAGTTCGTCGACTCGGCCCACCAGCGCGGCATGCGCGTGGTCATCGACTTCGTGATGAACCACACCAGCGACCAGCACCCCTGGTTCCAGGCCTCCCGCAACGACCCCGAGGGCCCGTACGGGGACTACTACGTCTGGGCCGACGACGACAAGCAGTACCCGGACGCGCGGATCATCTTCGTCGACACCGAGACCTCCAACTGGACCTTCGACCCGGTCCGCAAGCAGTACTTCTGGCACCGCTTCTTCTCGCACCAGCCCGACCTGAACTTCGAGAACCCGGCGGTCCAGGAAGAGATCATGGCCGCGCTGCGGTTCTGGCTCGACCTCGGCATCGACGGCTTCCGGCTGGACGCCGTGCCCTACCTCTTCACCCAGGAGGGCACCAACTGCGAGAACCTCCCGGCCACGCACGAGTTCCTGAAGAAGGTCCGGGCCCAGATCGACGAGGAGTACCCGGACACCGTGCTCCTCGCCGAGGCCAACCAGTGGCCCGAGGACGTGGTCGACTACTTCGGCGACTTCAAGAAGGGCGGTGACGAATGCCACATGGCGTTCCACTTCCCGGTGATGCCGCGGATCTTCATGGCGGTCCGGCGCGAGTCCCGCTACCCGGTCGCGGAGATCCTGGCCAAGACCCCGGCGATCCCGTCCGGCTGCCAGTGGGGCATCTTCCTTCGCAACCACGACGAGCTGACCCTGGAGATGGTCACCGACGAGGAACGCGACTACATGTACGCGGAGTACGCCAAGGACCCGCGGATGCGGGCCAACGTCGGCATCCGCCGCCGGCTGGCGCCGCTGCTCGACAACGACCGCAACCAGATCGAGCTGTTCACCGCGCTGCTGCTTTCCCTGCCCGGCTCGCCCGTCCTGTACTACGGGGACGAGATCGGCATGGGCGACAACATCTGGCTGGGCGACCGGGACGGCGTCCGCACCCCGATGCAGTGGACCCCGGACCGCAATGCCGGTTTCTCCTCGGCAGACCCGGGCAGGCTCAACCTGCCGACAATCATGGACCCGGTCTACGGCTACCAGGTGACCAACGTCGAGGCGCAGATGAGCAGCACCAGCTCACTGCTCCACTGGACCCGCCGCATGATCGAGATCCGCAAGCTCAACCCGGCGTTCGGGCTCGGCTCGTACGCGGAGCTGCCCTCCAGCAACCCCGCGGTGCTCGCCTTCGTCCGCACGCTGACCCTGCCCGACGGCGGGGACGACATCGTGATGTGCGTGAACAACTTCTCGCGCTTCGCCCAGCCGACGGAGCTGGACCTGCGCGAGTTCGAAGGGCGGTTCCCGGTGGAGCTGATCGGCGGGGTCCGCTTCCCCGCCATCGGTCAGCTGCCCTACCTGCTGACGCTGGCCGGGCACGGCTTCTACTGGTTCCGGCTGCGCAGGTCGGAGTAGCCGGCCACCGATCGATCCGTCCACCCCTCAGGAGCAGAGCGACCCACACCACCACTCAAATGGCGTGACACCCGGTCAGCTGCCGCGTGCCGTAGCCCCCACGCCGACAGAATCCGGAAGACTGGCGTACCCGGCAGCGCTCCCGAGCCACCCTCGGGCCGATCTGCTGCCGGGTCTGCCGCATCTCCGGGGAAAGGGAGAAATGTCCGACACCTCCCGGCCTCGTACGATTGCCTCCTCGACCGCGACCTCGGTCCGGGGCACCGACCTCGGCACGCTCGTCCAGGACGTGCTGCCGCTGCTCCTCGCGTGGCTGCCACGGCAGCGCTGGTTCGCCGGCAAGGGCCGGCCGATCTCCGCGATCAGCCCGGCGACGGTGACCCTGCTCCCGGGTCCGCACCCGGGCGAGCCGCTGCTGCTGCATCTGGTGCTCCGGGTCGAACAGGACTCCCCGCAGCAGGGCCCGCAGGACGCCAAGGAGGGCCACGACCTCTACCAGCTGCTGCTGGGCGCCAGGTCGACCACCGCCCCCGACCTGCCCGCCGCCGCGGTGCTGGGACGGATCAGCGGCGGCCCGCACGACGGTCTGCTGACCTATGACGCGGCCTACGACCCGGCCCTGACGCTCCGCCTGCTCAGCTTCATGACCAGCGAGAACACTCCGCAGGACACCCGGCTCGGCCCGCTCCGGTTCCGCTCCCTGCTCGGCCCCGAGCTGAGCGACCTGACCGCGCCGGGCGCGACCGCGCGGATCGGCACCGCCGAGCAGAGCAATACCTCGATCGTCTTCGGCGACGCGGCCATCCTCAAGCTGTTCCGCAGGATCAACCCCGGCCTCAACCCCGACCTGGAGCTCTCCCTGGCGCTCAGCAGGGCCGGCTCCACCCGGATCCCGGCCCCGCTGGCCTGGTTCGAGGGCGACCTCCCGGACGCCCCGGACCAGCCGGCCACCCTCGGCCTGCTGCAGCGCTTCCTGCACGGCGGCAAGGACGGCTGGCAGTTCGCCCTGGCCCACGTCCAGCAACTGCGGACCGACCCGGAGTGGCAGGGCACCAGGGACGGGCAGCCCAGCGACCACATCACCGGCAACTTCTCGGCCGAATCCTTCCTGCTCGGACGCACCACCGCCGAGGTGCACCTGGCGCTGGCCCGCACCCTGCCGGTCACCGTGCTCGACCGGGCCGAGATCGAGGCGCTCGCCGACGCCATGGCGCTGCGGCTGGACGCCGCCGTGCTGGCCGTCCCGGCGCTGGCCCCGTACCGGGCGCCGCTGCGGCGGATCTTCCAGGCCCTGGCCGCCTCCGCCCGCGACGGCCGGCTGCTGCGGGCCCAGCGGATCCACGGCGACCTGCACCTGGGCCAGTCGATGCGGACCCCGCGCGGCTGGTCGCTGCTGGACTTCGAGGGCGAGCCGGCCAAGACCCTGGAGGAGCGCCGCCGCCCGCAGCCGGCGGTCCGGGACGTCGCGGCGATGCTGCGCTCCTTCGACTACGCCGCCGCCCACCTGCTCACCGAGCTGGACCAGGACGACCAGGACCGCCCCCGGCTGGCCGCGCTCGCCGCGACCTGGGCGCTGCGCAACCGCGCCGCGTTCTGCGCCGGGTACGCCGCGGCCGGCGCCGAGGACCCGGTCGCCGACCCGGTGCTGCTGCACGCGATGGAGACCGACAAGGCCGTGTACGAGGTGGTCTACGAGGCCCGCAACCGGCCCGAGTGGCTCGGCATCCCGATGTCGGCGATCATCCGCCTCGCCGAGGCAGCAGGACGGTAACAAGCCACTAACCCCGACCGCCTAACGTCCCCTCAAGAACCAAACGAGAACCCACCCCCATTTCCCATCACCGATCACTCAGGGAGGCACCGGCCGTGACCCAGCTCGACCCGCCCCGTCCCACCGCCGCCGCGGCAGGCGACACCGGAGGCAAGAAGCGGCCGACCGTGACCCCGCCCCGCCACGAGCCGGCCCCGCAGGCCACTCCGCAGCCGGAACAGCCGACGCCATCCCCGCTGGCGGCGGACGCCACCCTCGCCCCCAGCGAGGTCGCCCGGCTGGTCGGCGGCTGGCACCACAACCCGCACGGCGTCCTCGGCGCGCACCCGGTGCCGCAGGGCACCGCGGTCCGGGTGCTGCGCCCCTTCGCCGAACGGGTGGTGCTGGAGACCACGGCCCCGGACAGCGGCCAGTACGAGCTGACGCACCAGCAGGACGGCCTGTTCACCGCGCTGCTGCCGCACACCGAGCTGCCGTCCTACCGGCTCCGGGTCACCTACGCGGGCTCGGAGCTGCTCCAGGACGACGGCTACCGGATGCTGCCGACCCTCGGCGACACCGATCTGCACCTGATCGGCGAGGGCCGGCACGAGGAGCTGTGGAACGTCCTCGGCTCGCACGTGCGCACGGTCGGCCAGGTCCGCGGCACCGCCTTCGCGGTCTGGGCCCCCAACGCCTCCGGCGTCCGGGTCCTCGGCGACTTCAACGGCTGGAGCGGCGCCGCGCACCCGATGCGCTCGCTGGGCGGCAGCGGGGTCTGGGAGCTTTTCGTCCCCGGCATCGCCGAGGGCACCCACTACAAGTACGAGATCGCCACCCGCGACGGCCGGATGCTGCAGAAGGCCGACCCGATGGCGCAGGCCACCGAGGTCCCGCCGGCCACCGCGTCGGTGGTGCACACCTCGGCCTACACCTGGCAGGACCAGGACTGGCTGGCCGGACGCGCCGCGGCCAGCCACCACGACACCGCGATGTCGGTCTACGAGGTGCACCTGGCCTCCTGGCGGCCCGGCCTGACCTACCGTGAACTGGCGGTCGAGCTGCCCGCGTACGTGCGGGACCTGGGCTTCACCCATGTCGAGCTGATGCCGATCATGGAGCACCCGTTCGGCGGCTCCTGGGGCTACCAGGTCACCGGCTTCTACGCGCCGACCTCCCGGCTCGGCGGTCCGGACGACTTCAAGTTCCTGGTCGACGCGCTGCACCGGGCCGGGATCGGCGTGATCGTCGACTGGGTGCCCGCGCACTTCCCCAAGGACGACTTCGCGCTGCGCCAGTTCGACGGTCAGCCGCTGTACGAGCCGGCCGACCCGCTGCGCGCCGAGCACCCCGACTGGGGCACCCTGGAGTTCGACTACGGCCGCAGCGAGGTCCGCAACTTCCTGGTCGCCAACGCCGTCTTCTGGTGCCACGAGTACCACGTGGACGGCCTGCGGGTGGACGCGGTCGCGTCCATGCTCTACCTCGACTACTCCCGCGAGGGCGACGCCTGGTCCCCCAACGCCGGCGGCGGCCGGGAGAACTGGGACGCGGTGCAGTTCCTGCAGGAGATGAACGCCACCGTCTACCGGCGCTGCCCCGGTGTGGTCACGGTCGCCGAGGAGTCGACCGCCTGGCCAGGCGTCACCAAGCCCACCGAGCACAGCGGCCTGGGCTTCGGGCTGAAGTGGAACATGGGCTGGATGCACGACTCGCTGACCTACATGGCCCACGACCCGATCCACCGCCGCTACCACCACAACGAGATGACCTTCTCGATGGTGTACGCGTACTCGGAGAACTACCTGCTGCCGATCTCCCACGACGAGGTGGTCCACGGCAAGGGCTCGCTGGTCTCCAAGATGCCCGGCGACTGGTGGCAGCAGCGTGCCAACATGCGGGCCTACCTGGCCTTCATGTGGGCCCACCCGGGCAAGAAGCTGCTGTTCATGGGCCAGGAGTTCGCCCAGGGCGCGGAGTGGAACCACGACACCGGGCCGCAGTGGTGGGTGCTCGGCGAGGACTGGCCGGCCGCGGCCGACCACCGCGGGGTCCAGGACCTGGTCCGCGACCTCAACCGGCTCTACGCCGACTCCCCCGCGCTGTGGCGGCGGGACACCGACCCGTCCGGGTTCGCCTGGATCGACGGCGGGGCGGCCGAGGACAACGTCTTCTCCTTCGTCCGGCTGGACGAGGCCGGACGGCCGCTGGTCAGCGTCACCAACCTGTCCCCGGTGGTCCGCGCCGGCTACCGGGTCGGGCTGCCGACCGTGCACGCGGACGTCCGCGACTCGGTCTGGCTGGAGGTGCTCAACACCGACGCCGAGGTCTACGGCGGCAGCGGGGCCGGCAACCCGGACCCGGTGAAGGCCGACCCGACCCCCTGGAACGGCCGGGACACCAGCGCCGAGCTCACCCTGCCGCCGCTGGCCACCATCTGGCTCTCGCCGACCTGACCCGGCACCGGGCAGGTGGCGCGTCCGCTGAGCGGACGCGCCACCTGCTGTCCTGCCCGCCGCCCTAGGCTGGCCGTATGACGACCGTCGAGATCCCCGGCTCGAAGTCCATCACCGCGCGCGCCCTGTTCCTGGCCGCCGCCGCCGAGGGCACCACCGTGCTGCGCCGCCCTCTGCTCTCCGACGACAGCGAGGGCTTCGCCGAGGGCCTGCGCACCCTCGGCTACCGCCTCGACCAGCAGCCCGGCGTCTGGACCGTCGAGGGCCGCCCGGCCGGCCCCGCCGTGACCGAGGCGGACGTCTTCTGCCGCGACGGCGCCACCACCGCCCGCTTTCTGCCGGCCCTGGTCTCGGCCGGCCACGGCACCTTCCGCTTCGACGCCTCGGCGCAGATGCGGCGCCGCCCGCTGGGCCCGCTCACCGGGGCGCTGCGCGAGCTCGGCGTCGACCTCACCCACGACCTCGACGAGGGCCACCACCCGCTCACCGTCCGCGCCGACGGCCTCAAGGGCGGCGCGCTCACCCTGGACGCAGGCCTCTCCTCCCAGTTCCTCACCGCCCTGCTGCTGACCGGGCCACTGGCCGCCGACGGCCTCGACATCACCGTCTCCGACCTGGTGTCGGTGCCCTACGTGGAGATGACGCTGGCCATGATGCGGCGCTTCGGCAACGACGCCCGCCGGGTCGGCGACACCTTCCACGTCCCGGCCCAGCCCTACCGGGCCATCGACTACCTGATCGAACCGGACGCCTCCACCGCCAGCTACTTCCTGGCCGCCGCCGCGCTGACCGGACGCACCGTCACCGTCCCGGGCCTGGGCTCGGACTCGCTCCAGGGCGACATCCGCTTCGCCGACGTCCTGCGGCAGATGGGCGCGGAGGTCTCGCTCACCCCCGACTCGGTCACCGTCACCGGCCCGGAGCGGCTGCGCGGGGTCACCGTGAACATGCGCGACATCTCCGACACCGTCCCCACCCTGGCCGCGATCGCGCCCTTCGCCGAAGGACCGGTCCGGATCGAGGACGTCTACAACACCAGGATCAAGGAGTGCGACCGCCTCGCCGCCTGCGAGCAGAACCTGCGCGCGATGGGCGTCCCGGTCAGCACCGGCCGCGACTGGATCGAGATCCACCCGGCCCGGCCCCGCTCCGCCCCGATCGCCTGCCACGGCGACCACCGCATCGCCATGTCCTTCAGCATCGCCGCCCTGCGCACGCCCGGCGGCGTCACCCTGGACGACCCCGGCTGCGTCCGCAAGACCTTCCCAGGCTTTCACGAGGCCCTGGCCGCCCTGCGCGGCAACTGGGGGCTGTGAGGGGGCGCCGAAGATGCCGTTAGCCAGCGGGCCCTGCTGACACTGCCAGGCCGCGCCGCAGCCAGTCCGACTTCATGGTCCACTCCAACTCCGGTCCCCCCAGCCAGTCCGACGCGGGGAGATCGCCCCGGAACAGGGCCAGCAGGAACGCGACCATGCCGCCTTCGAAACGGTACGTGGTGGCGGGGCCACGCGCCCACATCACCACCGGCCACCGATCCGGGTCCGGATTGTCCGTCAGCCAGAAGAAGACGTCGCCCTCCTGGTTCTCCCCCCAGGCCAACAGCCCACCAGGGTCGGGATGCACCGGGTAGGCGGTACCGCCCCAGTAGTTCTCATCCGCGCCATCGAACACGAACAGGGGTCTGATCTGTTCGATCTGCTTCACCGTGAAGGCATCGAAGCCGCCAGGCGCATCCGGCTTCCATCCCAGTGAGCACGGGGCGAGGACGGAGAACTCCAGGAACATGCTCTCCGAAGTCATCGACCCGCCGCCGTAGCGGTCGACGAATTCACGGTAGTCCTGGGGGAAATCGACTCCGATCTCGCTGCGCGACTGCCGCCACGGCGGAGCCGTCACCTCCTCCTGCGGCGGAGGAAGGAGTCGCATCAGCTCATCGAACTTTTCCATCGTTGCGGACATAGGTGGAGTCCTGATCCAGAGGAGAGCTTTACGGCATCGTATTCGTCCACCGTGCCAGGCCTCACCTCTCCGCCGAGCGGCTGCCACCGCGTTCCGGCCCGATGTGGCGCAGCTCATGTCCCGGCAGCTGCGCCCCGGGGTTCCGCCGATATACGCTACGACTCGTAGCGAAAGAGCGATGACCACACGGCCGCGCGGATGGGGATCCGCGCATCTGTACACAGACGGAGCGAGTGCACCGGACTTCCGGACTCGGTCCGCTCCCGCAACCAGCGGGAGCGGCCGGGGGCGTGGGAGGGCAGCCGGGGATTCGCAAGGATTCACACCGGGACGCGCGGACGGGGGAGGATAGACCCATGCAGCCACGGAACATGTCCATGCGCGGCGCGGTCGACCTCGCCGCGGTGAAGGCGGCCGCTGAGGCCGCCCAGAAGGCGGAGCAGACCCGCGCCGCCCGCGCCCGGGCCCAGGAGTCGGGGGGCGACGGCACGCCCGTCCCCTCCGCGGGCCCTCTGGTTTTTGATGTCAGCGAGGCCGAGTTCGAGGACCAGGTGGTCCAGCTCTCGGCCGAGGTACCGGTGGTGCTGAACTTCTGGGCCGAGGGCTACGCCCCGGCCGAGGAGCTCAACCCGGTCCTGGTGAAGCTGACCGAGGAGTACGACGGGCGCTTTGTGCTCGCCATGGTCGACATCAGAAGCAATCAGCAGCTCGCCCGCCAGCTCCAGATCAGGGATCTGCCCACCGTGCTCGCGGTGGTGGCCGGTCAGCTGGTCCCGCTGTTCGAGGGCCCGGCCGGCGAGGCGGACGTCCGGCAGCTGCTGGACTCCCTGATCGCGGGCGCCGAGGAGCGGTTCGGGATCGTCGGCGAGGTCGGGGCGCGCTCCGGCGCGGGCGTCCCGGCCGAGGCCGCCGCGGTCGAGCCGCCGGTGGATCCGGCGCTCGCCGCCGCCCACGACGCGCTGGACCGGGGCGACCTGGGCGGGGCGATCCAGGCGTACCGCAATGTGCTCTCCGGCCGCCCCGCGGACGTGGAGGCCAAGCTGGGCCTGGCCCAGGCGGAGCTGCTGCAGCGGGTCCAGGGAGTGGACCCGCAGGCGGCGCGGACGGCGGCGGCCGAGCAGCCCGCCGATGTCGAGGCCCAGCTGACGGCGGCCGACCTGGACCTGGTCGGCGGGCATGTCGAGGACGCCTTCGCCCGGCTGGTCGACACGGTCGGCCGGACCGCAGGCGCGGACCGGGACCGGGTCAGGATGCATCTGCTGTCCCTGTTCGAGGTCATCGGGGCGGACGACCCCCGGGTCGTCAAGGCCCGGGGAGCACTCGCGCGGCGGCTGTTCTGAGCCGGCGGTCATGGGCTGACGATTTGACGACAAAGGCGCCGAGAGTGCTGTTGTTTACCAAATCTTGACATTAAGCGATGGTGGTCACCCTGGGTGGCCACCATCGTCTGTTAACTCCATGTTTCGCGCAGTTTGCCCGAGTGCCGAACCTTCGCAAGGTGACGGATGGTGATGCACCCCTCGTTCGCTTGATCGAGGGGATCCGCCCTCTCCTTACTCGCGAGTAATGAAGTACTTGTGCACGGGCTCCGGATGGACCAACATCGGGCTCGCTCGGTCCGTTGCCGAAGCCCCGACCGCCAGTCGGGGAGCCGGAGCCGGAATCCCCACCGAGCAGGGACCGGCCGTCCGGTCCCTGGAGGACAGGGGGGTCTTCACCTTCGCGGTGGAGCCTGTCCTCTCACGGCCGAGCAGCCAGCACGGCCGGTGGTTGTCGCTCGGGGGTGATCGCCGATGCTGCCGATCAGAGACTTCGTACCCACGACCTCACGCACGCAGCCGACGCGCTCCCCTTCCCGAGGACGTAGCTCTTCTCCCCATCCCAGGCCAGGGCCCAAGCGGGGCAGGCCGGAGATGTACGTCCGAGAAGGAGGATCTCGTTAATGTCACAGACATTTGGTAAGACCCGCTGGAAGCGGTTCGCCGTCGTCATGGTCCCGACCATTGCCGCGACTGCTGCCGTGGGCATCAGCATCGCCCAGGGCGCGCTCGCCGCGTCGTTCAGTGTTTCCGGGCAGCAGTTCGAGGTGTCGGCCGGCAAGCTGCACGGTGACAACTTCCGCCAGTACGGCACCGTGCTGGACGGCACCAAGACCCCGAGCAACCCGTCCGGCAAGGACCCGGTCGCGGTGTCGGGCTTCGACAGCGCCACCATCAACCAGCTCTGCCAGTCGGTGGACTTCCCCGTTCCGGGCCTGGGGGACTTCACCCTCAGGATCGACGCGGGCGGCTCCTACGACGCGACGACCGGCAAGTCGTCCGGCCCGGAGGTCTCCGCCACCGGGCTGTTCATCTCCATGTCCGACCTGAAGGCCGACACCGCGACCTTCAACGGCATGAACATCGGCGTCGCCACCGGCGACGTCGGCACAGCCGCCGGCCAGACCTCGCCCAAGACCACGTTCAACGGGGGCACCAACCCCGGGGCGTTCGCGCAGACTGCCGAAAGCGCCGACCTGACCGGTGTCAAGCAGACGGCGTGGGCCACCTCGGCGGCCACCTTCACCCTGAACGGGATGCACCTGCACCTCGACACGGGTAACACCGGCTGCTTCTGATCCCCACCGGATCGGCAGTAGCGCACTGCACGGCGTGGGGAGGGGCCCAGGTCCCTCCCCGCTGTGCTTCCAGACCATCTGCACTACTCCAGCAGGGAGTTGCCACGTGACCAGCGCGACCGCCCAGGCGCGGCCCGAGCCCGAGTCCCGGAACGGCTTCAGCAAAGGCCGCGAGGCGTTCCGCACCTGGCGCCGTACCCGTCCGTTCTGGGGCGGGCTGTTCGTCCTCCTCGCGAGCTTCCCGATCATGTACTACCCGTACAACGACATGAGCGTCGGTGCGCTGCGCATCCACATGGCGACCACGGCCGGCGCGGGCGCGCTGGTGATCGGGCTGCTGCTGCTCGCCCTCGGCATCTCGGTGTGGTTCCAGCCGCTGATCCGCATCTTCGCGGGCATCGCGGCCATCGTGCTGTCGCTGGTGTCGTTGCCGGTCTCCAACTTCGGCGGCTTCGGGATGGGACTGCTCCCCGGGCTGATCGGCGGTGCGCTGGTGTGTGCCTGGGCCCCGCTCAAAAACCCGAAGACGGCACCGGTCGCGGAGGGCGCCGAGGGCACGGAGCAGGAGGGCGCCGCTGGTGACCGCTACTCCGAGTTCGAAGGGCCCGAGTCCAAGCTGTCCGAGCTGATGGTCCCGGACTCCCCGGCCACCGGTGACCACCACCCGGCCGCCCCGGGTTACCAGCCCACCGGCGAGTACCCGACCACCAGTGAGCCGGTCCACAACCCCGCAGCCGTTGAGGGAGACCGCAGTGCCGAGTGAGGACGAGCGCCCCCGCACGAGTGCCCGTCACGCCGCGCCGAGGATGACCGTCCGCGGCCGGATGCAGCTTCCGGTGGGCCGGGCGCTGGCGATGACCGCTGTGCCGACCGCGCTGATCATGGGCTCGCTCGCGCCCCGGTTCGCCTTCGCGGCGGACACCGCCAAGGCGGTGCCGATCAGCAGCACGAGCACGACCCAGCCGGCCAAGGGCTCCAACGGGACCGACTGCTCGACCACGGCCACCACCCCGGCGACCAAGACACCCGCCACGAAGGCGCCGGTGACCAAGGCTCCGACGACCCAGGGCCCGCTCGCGAAGAAGGGCACGACGGCGAAGGGCACGACCGGCCAGGCCGCCGGGCAGCACAGCACCACGCCCACCGCGACGCCGACCCCGAGCGCCACCGCGACGCCGAGCCACCAGACCAGGCCCGAGCCGCTGAAGACGCTGCTGGACGGACTGGGCAGCCTGCTGGTCCCCAAGGCGCCGCAAACGCCGCAAGCGCCGCAGCCGTCGCAGACCCAGCAGCCGCAGCAGAGCACGGTGACGCCCAGGACGGACGCGACCGGCAGCCCCACCACGCCGACCGCGACCCCGACGGCCACGCCGACCACGACCCCGACCGGCACCCCGACCAAGCCCACGTCGAAGCCCACGACGCCCAAGCCCGCATCCACCGCATCCACCGCCGCCAAGGCCCAGGCGAACCGGATGTGCGACGTCAGCAAGCTGGCCGCGCCGCTGGACAAATCCGCACCGACCAGCGGGATGCCCAACGTCCCCTGGACGCTGAAGACCTCGCGGCTGGCGCTGGGCTCGACCCAGTTCTGGGGCGTGAAGACGGTCGACACGGCCGGCGGTCCGGTCCGGGTGCTGAAGTTCACCGCGCAGACCGTCCAGATCGACAACCTGGACATGTCGGCGAACCAGAACGGTCAGCTGCTCCACGTCCAGGGCGGCCCGAGCACCACGTCGACCATATCCGGCGGGACCGTCACGATGTATGTGACCAGCCTGTCCGGGACCCTGTCCAAGGCCGAGGGGATCCCGCTGGCCGCGCTGGGCATCAAGCTCACGCTCACCCCGGACTCGCTGCCGGAGTGGATCCTCGACCTGGTCGGCGATGTGCCGATCCCGCTGAACCTGGAGCTGACCGACGCCACGGCGATCCAGACCGGGCAGTTTGGCGGGAACCTGACGATCCCCGGCATGCACCTGTACTACACCCCGCTGACCAGCTAGAGCAGCTGAAACAGCCGGAGCAGCGCAGCGGCGCACAGCAAAGAGGGCCCGTCCGGTGCTTCCGGACAGGCCCTCTGCCGTTGTGCGGCTCCTGCGAAGGTGTCAGCGCCGGCTTCCGTCGGCGCGCTCGCCCAGGTGATGGACCCGGAGCATGTTGGTGGTGCCCGCCAGACCGGGGGGCGATCCGGCGGTGACGATCAGGGTGTCACCGGTGACATAGCGGCTGAGGTGCGCCACCGCGTCGTCGACCTGGTCGACCATCTGGTCGGTCGTGTCGACCTGCGGGGTCACAAAGGTCTCCACGCCCCAGCTCAGGGTCAGCTGGTTCCGGGTGGCGGCGTCCGGGGTGAACGCCAGCACCGGGATCGGCGAGCGGTAGCGGGACAGCCGGCGGGCGGTGTCACCGGACTTGGTGAACGCCACCAGCGCCTGGGCGCCGAGGAAGTCGCCCAGCTCGCAGGCGGCACGGGCGACCGCGCCGCCCTGGGTGCGCGGCTTGCGGCCCGGGTTCAGCGGCTGCAGGCCCTGCGAGAGCATCTCCTCCTCGGCCGCCTCGATGATCCGCGACATGGTCTGCACGGTCTCGATCGGGTACTTGCCGACGCTGGACTCGGCGGACAGCATCACCGCGTCCGCGCCGTCCAGGATGGCGTTGGCGCAGTCGGAGGCCTCGGCCCGGGTGGGGCGCGAGGCGGTGATCATCGACTCCATCATCTGGGTGGCGACGATGACCGGCTTGGCGTTCCGGCGGCACAGCGTGATCAGACGCTTCTGCACCAGCGGCACCCGCTCCAGCGGGTACTCCACGGCGAGGTCGCCACGGGCCACCATCACCGCGTCGAAGGCCAGCACGATCTCTCCTCCATGGCCTCCACCGCCTGCGGCTTCTCGACCTTGGCGATGACCGGCACGCGGATGCCGACCTCGTCCATGATCGCGTGGACGTCCTTGATGTCGGCCGCGTTGCGGACGAAGGAGAGGGCGACCATGTCGACCCCGAGGCGCAGCGAGAAGCGCAGGTCCTCCTTGTCCTTCTCGGACAGGGCGGGGACGTTGACGGCGGCTCCGGGCAGGTTGATGCCCTTGTTGTTGGAGAGGACGCCGCCCTCGACGACGCGGGTGACCACGCGGGGGCCGTCGACGCTGACGACCTCCAGGGCGATCACGCCGTCGTTGATCAGGACCGGGTCACCGGGCTTGACGTCCCCGGGCAGGCCCTTGTAGGTGGTACCGCAGATGTGCTGGTCACCGGGGACGTCCTCGGTGGTGATGGTGAAGGTGTCACCGTTCTCGACGGTGACCGGGCCGTTGGCGAAGGTCGCCAGACGGATCTTCGGGCCCTGCAGGTCGGCGAGTACGCCGACGGCGCGTCCGGTCGCCTCCGAGGCGGCGCGCACATTGCGATAGCGCTCCTCGTGGTCGGCGGGGACGCCGTGACTCATGTTCAGACGGGCGACGTTCATTCCAGCTTCGATCAGAGCTTTCAACTGTTCGAAGTTGTCCGTCGCGGGACCCAGGGTGCAGACGATCTTGGCTCGGCGCATATGGCTCATTCTATCGGGTCACCTTTCATGGGCATTTTCGAACAAATCGCTTGCTTGTCCGGCACTCACCGGGCGTTGCGGACCAGCGAGAACGTCTGCTGGGCGATCTCCAGCTCCTCGTCGGTGGGCACCACCGCGACCGCGACCCGGGAACCCTCCCTGGAGACCAGCCGGGGCTCCTTGGAGCGGACCGCGTTCAGCGCCGGGTCCAGTTCCAGGCCCAGCGACTCGAGTCCCGCCACCGCCGCCTCGCGCACCTCGACGTCGTTCTCGCCCACGCCGGCGGTGAAGACCACCGCGTCGACCCGCCCGAGCACGGCGTAGTAGCCGCCGATGTACTTGCGCAGCCGGTGCACATAGATGTCGAAGGCCAGCCGGGCCTGCCGGTCGCCCTCGGCCATCCGGCGCTCGACCTCGCGCATGTCGTTGTCGCCGCACAGGCCGACCATGCCGCTGCGGCGGTTCAGCAGGGTGTCGATCTCGTCCACGGACAGGCCGCCGACCCGGTGCAGGTGCAGCAGGATGGCCGGGTCCAGATCCCCCGAGCGGGTGCCCATGACCAGGCCCTCCAGCGGGGTGAGGCCCATCGAGGTGTCCACGCAGACCCCGCCGGCCACGGCCGAGGCGCTGGCGCCGTTGCCCAGGTGCAGCACGATCTGGTTCACCGATTCGGGTGACTTTCCCAGGAGTTGGGCGGTCCGCCGGGACACGTACTGGTGGGATGTCCCGTGGAAGCCGTAGCGGCGGATGGAGTAGCGGTCCGCGGTGGCCGTGTCGATGGCGTAGCGGGCCGCGCTCTCCGGCATGGTGGCGTGGAAGGCGGTGTCGAACACCGCCACCTGGGGCAGGTCGGGCCGCAGTTTGCGGGTGGTCTCGATGCCGGTGATGTTGGCGGGGTTGTGCAGCGGCGCCAGCGGGACCAGCTCCCGCATCGCCTGCACCACCTCGTCGGTGATCAGGGTGGGCGCGGTGAAGCGGGTGCCGCCGTGCACCGCGCGGTGGCCGATGGCGGCGAGCCGGGGGGAGTCAAGTCCCAGGCCCTGCCCGGCCAGTCGGTCGGCCACCAGATCCAGCGCGGCGGTGTGGTCCGGGACGTCGCTCTCGCCGATCCGCTCCACCAGGCCGGAGGCGAGCCGGCTCCGGTCCGCCATGTCGATCAGTTGGTACTTCACGGAGGAGGAACCGGAGTTGAGGACGAGGACCCGGGTGGCGTCGGTCATGGCTGCTGCTCCTCTGCTGCCGCCGCCGGGCGGGCGGCCTGCTGCGCCTGGATGGCGGTGATGGCGACGGTGGTGACGATGTCCTGGACCAGCGCCCCGCGCGACAGGTCGTTCACCGGCTTGCGAAGACCCTGCATCACCGGGCCGACGGCGACCGCCCCGGCCGACCGCTGCACAGCCTTGTAGGTGTTGTTGCCGGTGTTCAGGTCCGGGAAGATCAGCACGGTCGCCTGGCCCGCCACCTTGGAGCCCGGCAGCTTGGTCGCGGCGACCTTGGGCTCGACCGCGGCGTCGTACTGGATCGGGCCCTCGACCAGCAGGTCGGGACGCAGCTCGCGGACGATCTCGGTGGCCCGGCGGACCTTGTCCACGTCCACGCCGCTGCCGGAGGTCCCGGTGGAGTAGGAGAGCAGGGCGATCCTGGGCTCCACCCCGAACCGGGCGGCGGTCTCCGCGGACTGGATCGCGATGTCGGCCAGCTGCTCGGCGTCGGGGTCCGGGTTCACCGCGCAGTCGCCGTAGACCAGCACCCGGTCGGCCAGGCACATGAAGAAGACCGAGGAGACGATCTTGGCCCCCGGCGAGGTCTTGATGATCTCGAAGGCCGGCCGGATGGTCGCGGCGGTGGAGTGCACCGCCCCGCTGACCATGCCGTCGGCCAGGCCCTCCTGGACCATCAGCGTGCCGAAGTAGCTGACGTCGGTGACCACGTCGTGGGCGGCCTCCACGGTCATGCCCTTGTGCTTCCTGATCTCCGCGTACAGCTCGGCGAAGCGGTCCCGCAGCGGGGAGGTCGCCGGGTCGATGATCCGCGCCCTGGCGGACTTCTCGTCCTCCGGGCGGTCCAGGCCGAGGTCGAGCCCGAGGTCGGCGACCCGCTTGCGGACCGCGTCCTCGGGGCCGAGCAGGGTGAGGTGGCAGACATTGCGGCGCAGCAGCACCTCGGCGGCCCGCAGCACCCGCTCCTCGGTGCCCTCGGGCAGCACCACCTCCCTGAGCTGCTCGCCGCGGGCCCGTTCCAGCAGCGCGTGCTCGAACATCATCGGGGTCACCCGCTCGGAGCGGGTGAGCTCGATCCGGCTGGTCAGCTCGGCGGTGTCGACATGCAGCTCGAACAGGCCGAGCGCGGTCTCGGCCTTGCGCGGGCTGGCCGCGGTGAGCTTCCCCTCCAGCGAGGAGAGCCCGGTGGCGGTGGGGAAGCTGCCCTCGTGCACCAGCACCACCGGGGTGCCGGGAGCCAGCCGGGCCGCCAGCTTCATCACGTCGGCGCCGGGGGTCTGCCCCATGGTCAGCAGCACCCCGGAGATCGGCGGGGAGCCGGCCGCGTGGGCGGCGAGCGAGCCGATCAGCAGGTCGGCCCGGTCCCCCGGGGTGATCACCATCGAGCCCTCGGAGAGGGCGCCGAGGAAGTTGGGCAGCATCGCCCCGCCGAAGACGAACCGGCGGACGTCCCTGGCCAGCCCGGAGGCGTCGCCGAGCAGCACCTCGGCGCCGGTGGTCTCCACCACCTGGGCCACCGTCGGCGCCGACAGCGCGGGCTCGTCCGGGAGCACGTAGACAGGCACGTCCAGACGGGTGGCCAGCCGCCGGGAGACCTCCTGCTTGTCCCGTCCGGCGACCCGATTGGCGATCATGGCCACGATGCTGCAGCCCAGGTCGGAATAGGCCCGATGGGCGTTGCGCACCTCGGCGACCACGGTGTCGGCGCTGTCCCGGTGACCACCGACCACCGGCAGCACCAGGGCGCCGAACTCATTGGCGAGCCGGGCGTTCACCGCCAGCTCGTCCGGAATGTTGGTGCCGGCGAAGTCGGTGCCGAGCACCAGCACCGCCTGGCACTGTCGCTCCAGCGCCCGGAACCGGTCCACCAGGATGCCCAGCAGCTCGTCCTGGCCCCGTTCGGCCTGCAGCGCGGCGGCCTCGTCGTAGCTGAGGCCGTACATCTCCTCGGTGGCGAGGTCGATCCGGTAGCGGCCGCGGAGCAGGTCCACCACATGGTCGGTGTGGGTGTGCATCAGCGGGCGGAAGACGCCGACCCGGTCGACCTGACGGCTCAGCAGTTCCATGACGCCCAGTTCGACCGCCTGCCGACCGTCCCCCCGGCCGATACCGGTCACATACACGCTGCGCGCCACAGAGACACTCCGTTCCTCGCCCGACCGCTGGAGGCGGGCCGGCGCGGACGCCACTCACCTGACCCGATCAACGAGCCTACCTTCGCACCCGTGCTCGCACCGCGCTCGCCGGAGCGGACGGCCTCAGCCGAGCAACTGGTCCTTCCAGTGGTCGAACAGCGACTCGGGCTCGCCGGAGTAGGACCAGGGCACCCGGGTCGGCCGGTCGCCCAACTGGCTGAAGACCACCCGGGCGTCGTCCGTCATCCCGGCGAAGATCAGGCCGTGCACCAGCAGGTTGAGGTCGGCGACGTCCTGGGCGTACTCGATGCCCGACCGGTGCGCGATCCACTGCCGCATCGTGGTCTGCAGCGCCTGGACCGCCACCTCGTGGTTCCAGTGGTAGGTCAGGCCCACCGCCGAGGGGCCCTCGGTCTCCACCCGCTGCCGGAAGTGCTCGGCGCGGGCGGCCTGGGTGAGCGAGGCCAGCGGCGAGCCCATCGGGGCGAAGGCGGCACTGTCCCTGGCGAAGTTGTACATCTCGCCGTGCGAGCCGTGCCAGCGGGCGGAGAGGTGCCGCAGCACCTGGTGGTGGCCCTCGCGGCTGTACGGGTCGCGGGCCTGGAGCTCGCGCCACCAGTGCCAGACATGAGGATGGCCCTGACCGTAGAGGCGGGCCAGGGTCATCAGGGAGACCCACGGGATCGGGTCGGAGGGGTTCTTCTCGGCAGCCTGGAGGCAGATCCGGGCCACCCGGTCGAGCTGCGCGCGGTCCAGGTTGTCCATGGAGGGCGGTGGCGCGCCGTTGCTGCGGTTGGACTCGGCGACGGCGGCGAATATTCGCATCACCTCGGTCTCGGCACGGAGCACCAGGGCGTCCGGGTTGTCGGGCTCGGCGCCCTGCCAGGTCTCCACGGTGCGTATCCGGGAGGCGGTGTCGGCCAGCAGCCGCATCCGGTGGGTGCGCCGGTCCCAGTCCCGCCCGGTGTCCCGGAGCAGGTCGCGGGCGCCCTGCCAGCGGCCCACCACCAGGTCCTGGCGGGCGGTGGCGAGGGCGTGGTCACCGAGGGCCGGATCGAACCGGGCGGTGGTGTTGGTGCGTCGTCGTGCTCTGGCCATGGGAGAGGACCGCATCTCGTCTGGTTCGGTAGAGCTTCGGGCTTGCTGGTGCGACGTGCTTCGCCTGGGAAGTGCGGAAGGCGGGTGCCGACTCCGGGGGAAACGGAGTCGACACCCGCAGATGCTACTGGGTGTGGCGAACCGGCGGACACAGAGCCATCAATGGCGAGACGTCAGCCCTCAGATGTCCGTCGCGAGGCCCTCGCCGGAGCCCACCGCGGAGGTCGCTACGGCGCTCTCCCCGTAGAGGGCGTCGACCTGCTCGGTGGAGGTCGCGTCCAGCCGGACCGTCCCGGTGCGGTAGTAGTCGCTGCCGGTGGACCAGTAGTAGGCCATGGGGATCAGGCCGATGGCGAGCGCGCCGAGACCGATCGCGATCTCGATCAGCGGCAGGTTGATGCAGGCCTCGACGAACAGGAAGGCCATGAAGATCGCACCGGCCAGCGGCCACACGCCGACGAAGATGAGGTTGGACACCGACTTGAAGACCAGCTTGCGGTAGGCGACCACCACGGCCAGCCCGGCCAGCGCGTAGTACACCGCGATCTGCAGACCGATCGCGTCCACCGCGTGGGTCATGATCGTGCCGACCGAGCCCAGCGACTGCGAGGCGACGAACAGGCCGAGCGAGACGATGACGACCACCATCAGCGCGAACCACGGGGTCTGCCAGCGGGAGTGGGACTTGCCGAAGACGGCGGGGATGGTGCGGTCGCGACCCATGGCGAACAGCGAGCGGCTGACCTGGATCAGTGTGGTCTCCAGGGTGGCGATGGTGGACAGCACCACCGCGATGACCAGGATCTTGCCGCCGACGCCGGGCCACACCACGTCGCCCAGGGTGGTCAGCAGCGGTGCCGAGTCCTCGTTCAGGATCTCCTTCTGACTGATGATCATGTTGATCGAGATGGTGACGATCTCGAACAGCGCGAACACCGCGACAACGCCGATCAGGCCGCCGACACCCGAGTTCTTCTTGCTGTTGCTGGTCTCCTCGCTGAGGTTGGCGGTGACGTCCCAGCCCCAGAAGTAGAAGGCGGCGACCAGGGCCGCCCCGGCGAACCCGGAGACCCCGCCGAAGTGGCCGAAGCCCCAGATCCAGGACCAGGAGAAGGTGGCCGCGGTGCCGCCGTGGAACAGCGCGGCGAGCCCGAAGACGACCAGGATCGCGATCTCGATGCCGGTCATGATCCACTGGGCGTGCGCGGTGATCCGCGCGCCCAGCAGCACCAGCAGCGCCATGATCAGGAAGGCGACCGAGCCGACGCCGATGGCCGCCCAGGTGTTGTTGGCCCACTCGTCACTGAACAGCGAGAGGGTGTACTGACCCGCCGGGAGCGATCCGGCCACCATGAAGATGGTCGCGGACACCACCAGCGACCAGCCGCTGAGGAAGCCCAGCGCCGGGTGCAGCGCACGGCCGACCCAGGAGTAGCTGGCTCCGGCGTTGACGTCCAGCCGGCCCAGGTAGTTGAAGGCCCAGGCGATGCCGAGCATCGGTATCGCGCACCAGAGCAGTGCGGCCGGGCTGACCAGGCCGGCCGCGCCGACCAGGATGGCGGTGGTCGACGCCAGCGAGTACGCGGGGGCGCTGCCGGCCAGGGCCATGATGACGGTGTCGAAGCCGCTGAGGACGTTCGCCCGAAGGCCGCCCCGGCTCTCGACGGACGCGGTGTCCTTGTTGAGGGTGCTCAAAGTGTGGTGCCTCTCCAGAGGCCGCCGCCGGAGGCGCGACGCGAGGGAGCGCGGCAGGGAGTACCTCATGGCGGGGGTGCGTGCGAAAAAGGGGGCTGCGGGTACGACAGGAATGTGACCAGAGGGTTTCCGGAGGAAGGATTGCCACCTCGGCACCAGTGGTATCAACGCGTGCCACATGGTGCCCGGCTATTTACCCTTCTGGCAATGGTTTGGCGGATTTCGTTTACTGGCCTTCCAGAACTGCGAATTCCCTCCGAGGATCCCCGAACCGCAACCGAATCCGTTGAGCCGGAGCCGTTATGTCCCTGAAACATCTCGGCGGCGGGGTAGCCTCAGCTGATCCACCCACCCGTGAGGAAGCACCCGCTGTGACCGAAGCCCCCGCCCGCAAGGGCCGCCCGCGCAGCGCCGACGCCGACCGGGCGATCCTCGCCGCCACCCGCGCGGCGCTCGCGGAGCTGGGCTGGGGCGGGCTGACCATGGGCGACGTCGCGGTCCGGGCGGGGGTGGCGAAGACCACCCTCTACCGGCGCTGGGCCTCCAAGAACGACCTGGTCGTGGACGCCGTGGCGGTGCTGTTCGACGAGCTGGCGATGGCCGACCTCGGCTCGCTGCGGGCCGATATCGAGGCCGTGGTACGGCAGTTCGCCGAGCTGCTGGCGCTGCCGGAGAGCCAGGCCGCGCTGCTGGCGCTGTTCGCCGAGGCCAGCCGCGACCCGGCGCTGCGCCGCCGGGTCCGCGAGGCGATCATCGATCCGCAGAAGCGGCTGGTGCACCAGGGCCGGGCCGCCGCCCAGGCCCGCGGCGAACTGCCCGCCGACACCGACCCGGACGAGGCCCGCGAGAACGTCGAGGTCATCTTCGACACCATCGCGGGCGCCGTCGAGCACCGCATCCTGGTCAGCGGCGAGTGCGCCACCCCCGACTGGATCAGCCGCTTCGCCACCCTGATGCTCTCGGCGCTGACCTAGAAGCCCGCCGGCTCGGTGTACGTCCCCCACTCCGCCCGCAGCACGTCGCAGATCTCGCCCAGGGTGGCCTCGGCCCGGACCGCGTCCAGCATCGGCGGCAGCATGTTGCTGCCGTCCCTGGCCGCCGCCAGCATCGCGTCAAGCCCGGCCCGCACCGCGGCCTCGTCCCGGCCCGCACGCCGCGCCGCCAGCTCGCGCACCTGCTCGGTCTCGACCTCGTGGCTGACCCGCAGGATCTCCAGCGGCTTGGTGACGCTGCCGGTGTGGCAGTTGACCCCGACCACCCGCTTCTCGCCCTTCTCCACCGCCTGCTGGTAGGCGAACGCGGCCTCGGCGATCTCCCCGGTGAACCAGCCGTTCTCGATGCCGCGCAGGATCCCCGCCGTCATCGGCCCGACCGGATGCCCGGGCGCCCCCATGTCGGTGATCCGCTGGAAGATCGCCTCCGCCTGCGCCTCGATCCGGTCGGTCAGCGCCTCCACGTACCAGGAGCCGCCCAGCGGGTCCGCGACATTGGCGACCCCGGTCTCCTCCATCAGCACCTGCTGGGTCCGCAGCGCGATCTCAGCGGCCTGCTCCGAGGGCAGCGCCAGGGTCTCGTCCAGGGCGTTGGTGTGCAGCGAGTTGGTGCCCCCGAGCACCGCCGACAGCGCCTCCACCGCCGTACGCACCACGTTGTTGTACGGCTGCTGGGCCGTCAGCGACACCCCCGCGGTCTGGGTGTGGAACCGCAGCCACTGCGCCTTCTCGCTGGTCGCCCCGTACACATCCCGCAGCCACCGGGCCCAGATCCGCCTGGCCGCGCGGAACTTGGCGATCTCCTCGAAGAAGTCCAGGTGCGCGTCGAAGAAGAAGGAGAGCCCGGGAGCGAAGACGTTCACGTCCATGCCCCGCGAGAGACCCAGCTCCACATAGGCGAAGCCGTCCGCCAGGGTGAACGCCAGCTCCTGCGCGGCCGTGGAGCCCGCCTCGCGGATGTGGTAGCCGGAGACCGAGATCGGCTTGTACGCCGGGATGTTCTCGGCGCAGTACTCCATCAGGTCGCCGATCAGCCGCAGATGCGGCTCCGGCTCGAACAGCCACTCCTTCTGGGCGATGTACTCCTTGAAGATGTCGGTCTGCAGGGTGCCGTTGAGCACGGCCGGATCGACGCCCTGCCGCTCCGCCGCCACCAGGTACATGCAGAACACCGGCACCGCCGGGCCCGAGATGGTCATCGAGGTGGTGACCTCCCCCAGCGGCAGGTCCGCGAACAGCACCTCCATGTCGGCCGCGGAGTCGATGGCCACCCCGCAGTGCCCGACCTCGCCCAGCGCCCTGGCGTCGTCCGAGTCCCGACCCATCAGCGTCGGCATGTCGAAGGCCACCGAGAGACCGCCGCCGCCGGCGTCCAGGATCATCCGGTAGCGCTCATTGGTCTGCCGGGCGTTGCCGAAGCCGGCGAACTGGCGGATCGTCCAGGGCCGCCCCCGGTAGCCGGTGGCGTGCAGCCCCCGGGTGTAGGGGTACTCCCCCGGCCAGCCGATCCGCTCCGGCGCCTCGCCGTCGGCCGGACCGTAGACCGGGTCCACCTCGTCCCCGCTCAGCGTCGTGAAGTCGGCGTCGCGCTTGCGCGCCGTGTCATACCGAAGCTGCCAGCGTTCGCGTGCGTCCATCGGCCGACCTCACGTCCCGATCAAAGTACTTTGATGTCCTACTAATTCTACCGCGCAAAAGAGGCGCGCCTCCAGGGAGACGCGCCCCGCACTCCAGAATTCAGGCGCTGACCAGGGACTCCGACTCCTCGCCGGCCGTCTGCGCGCGGATGTCCTCCATCACCTTGCGCTCGGCGATGAAGGAGCAGGTCGGAATGGTGCCGGCCAGGATCACCCAGGCCATCCGGCCGATCGGCCAGCCCATCTTGTTGCCCAGGGTGAAGGCGACCACCGCGTACGCCATGAAGGCCCAGCCGTGGATGGTACCGACCACGGCCACGGCGACCTCGGCCACGCCGAAGCCGTACCAGGCGATACACGAGGCGCACAGCAGGATCAGCCCGACACCGGTCACGTACGCCAGTACCCGGTAGGCCGTCAGCAGACGATTCGACTTGTTCACGGAACGAGCGTAACCGCCCAGGAGTGGATCACTCACACCCCCCTACTCGTCCGCGAAGTCACCCGCGGACACCCGCAGCGGCCTGAGCACGTCGAACAGCTCCCGGCAGCCGGCCTCGTCGTAGCCGGCCAGGCCGAAGTCCATCGCCACCAGATCCCTGGTCGCCTTCTCCACCACCTGCCGGCCCTGCTCGGTGATCGACGCCAGCACGCCCCGCCCGTCCAGCGGGTTGGGCCGGCGGGCCACCTGGCCGGCCCGCTCCAGCCGGTCCACCGTGTTGGTGACACTGGTCGGATGCACCATCAGCCGCTCGCCGATCTTGGACAGCGGCAGCTCACCGGCCTGGCTGAAGGTCAGCAGCACCAGCGCCTCGTACCGGGCGAAGGTCAGTCCGTACGGCTTCAGCACCGCGTCCACCTGGGCCAGCAGGATCTGCTGGGCCCGCATCACCGAGGTGATCGCCGCCATCGACGGCACGGCGCCCCAGCGCCGGGTCCACAACTCGTCGGCACGGGCGATGGGGTCGAAGGACAGGCTCAGCGGCTTGGGCACGCCCTTACCGTACCTTCAGCCCCCGACAGCGACGGCGGGGGCCGGGTAGCCCTCGCCCTCCTCCTTGGCCAGCACCCGCTCGGCATAGAAGCCGCCGCCGGGCAGCACCGAGAGCACCAGCACGCCGGCCGCCCGCTTGAGGCTCCAGCGCTGCTTCCACCAGGCGATCAGCGCGAAGACCGCGTACAGCGTGAAGAGGAGGCCGTGCACCATGCCCATCACCGGCACCGCGTTGAAGCTGGTGGTCCGCTTCAGCACCGAGCACACCAGCAGCAGCAGGAAGGACACCCCCTCCGGCATGGAGACCAGGCGCAGACGGTGGACGGCACTGTTCACAACGGACCCTTCGACAGCACAAACGGGACACTCTAGTATCACCGACGGGCTCCCCGGCTATTCTTCGGCCTAACATCCGCACATCCACACGGGGACGATCAGCGATGAAGTGGGACTGGAACAGGCGCACCTGCTCACGGCGGGGGCACATCACCTACGCCCCCACCGAGACGCACCTGCGCGACCGGCTGCACGCCGAGACCGCCCTCGGCGTCGCCTGGCGCTGCCTCCGCTGCGGCGACTTCGCCCTCGGTGAGCCGCACGGCAGCGGCAAGGCCGAGGACGCCCCGTTCGTCGCCCGCGGCAAGGCCCTGCGGGACCTGTTCATCCTGCGCTTCCTCGCCGTCGAACGCCTGGTCCGCGGCGTCTTCATCATTCTGATCGCGATCGCGGTCTGGAAGTTCAGCAACAGCCAGACCTCGGTGCAGCAGTTCTTCAACGACGACCTCACCCTGCTGCAGCCGATCGCCAAGCACTTCCACTACGACCTCAACAACTCCCCGATCGTCGGCACCATCCAGAAGACCTTCAGCTACAAGCACTCCACCCTGGTGATCACCGCCGTCGCCCTGGTGGTCTACGCGCTGATCGAGATCGTCGAGGCGTTCGGCCTCTGGGCCGCCAAGCGCTGGGCCGAGTACCTGACCGTCGTCGCCACCGCCATGTTCCTCCCGCTCGAGGTCTATGAACTGACCGAGAAGGTCAGCGGCTTCAAGATCGCCACCTTCCTGCTGAATGTGATCGCAGTCCTCTACATCCTGCTGGCGAAACGGCTGTTCGGCCTTCGCGGCGGCGGTAAGGCGTTCGAGGCGGAGCGCCACGAGGCCTCCCTGCTGGAGGTCGAGACCTCGGCCGACGATCACTCGGCCCCTTCCCGTGCCACTTCGACCCCCACTACGTTGTAGCCGTGGCACAGTTCAGAATGCAGGGCTCACGAGTGCTCGCGGTGGATCTCACCGGCGACGTCGTCAAGGCCCGAAACGGCTCCATGGTCGCCTACGACGGCCAGATGAACTTCAAGCGGCTGTCCGGCGGCGGTGAGGGCCTACGCGGCCTGGTCACCCGCCGGATCACCGGCGAGAAGATGACCGTGATGGAGGTACAGGGCCAGGGCACCTGCTGGTTCGCCGAACGCGCCGCCGAGATCAACCTGGTCCGCCTCAACGGCGAACGCCTCCATGTAGAAGCGAACAACCTGCTCTGCACCGAGGCGACCCTGCGCACCGGCACCGAGTTCACCGGCCTGCGCGGCGCCTCCGAGGGCCACGGCCTGTTCACCACCAAGGTCGAAGGAGCGGGCTGGGCGGCCATCACCTCCGACGGCCCCGCGGTGATCCTCCGGGTGGTCCCGGGCCTCCCGCTCCGGGTCGACCCCGGCGCGTACGTGGCGCACACCGGCGACCTCAAGCAGAGCTTCCGCACCGACGTCACCTGGCGCGCGCTGGTCGGCGAGACCGGCGGGGAGAGCTTCCAGATCGAGTTCGAGGGCAACGGCCTGGTCTACGTCCAGCCCTCCGAGCGCCGCACCGTCGCCGGGGAGTTCTGATGTTCACCCAGATCAACAGCAAGATGGTAGAGGCCCCGGTGGTCCCCGGCCAGCGCCTCTTCAGCCAGCGCGGGGCGATGCTCGCCTACAAGGGCGACGTCAGCTTCACCCCCAACCTGATGGGCGGTCAGGGCGGCATCGGCTCCATGCTGGGCCGCCGGCTCGCCAACGAGGACACCCCGCTGATGACCATCGAGGGCAACGGCACGGTGATGTTCGGCCACGGCGGCCACCACGCCCACCTGATCCACCTCAACGGCGACACCCTCTACGTCGAGGCCGACCGGCTGCTGGCCTTCGAGGGCTCGCTGAACCAGTCCACCCTGTTCATGGGCTCCCAGGGCGGCCTGCGCGGCATCATCCGCGGCCAGGCCACCGGCCAGGGCCTGTTCACCACCACCCTGACCGGCAAGGGCTCCGCCGCGGTACTGGCCCACGGCGGCGTGTTCGAGATCCCGATCACCCCCCAGCGACCGGTCCACGTCGACCCCCAGGCCTATGTGGCCCACCGCGGCGAGGTGCAGAGCAAGGTCAGCACGGCGATCGGCTGGCGCGACGCGATCGGCCGGGGCTCCGGCGAGGCCTTCCAGCTCGAACTGACCGGCAACGGCACGGTCTTCGTCCAGGCCAGCGAGGAGAAGCTGTGAGCACCCCAGGCCCCGTCATCTGGGACCCCTCCACCCTCCCCACCGACGACAACGTCAACCCCTATGCCTTCTCGGTGGCCCTCAACGGCCGCTGGTTCCTGCAGAAGGGCAAGATGGTCGCCTACTACGGGAACATCAACTTCCACCCCATCGGCTACGGCCCGCTGGACTCGCTGATCTCCAACAGCTTCCACTCCCCCACCCACGCCGCGGACTGGGTGGTCGCCGAGGGCCAGGGCCACATGATCCTGGCGGACCGGGCCTATGACGTGAACTCCTACGACCTCGAACAGGGGAACCTGACGGTCCGCAGCGGCAATCTGCTGGCGTACGCCTCCACGCTGACGCTGAAGCAGTCGATCATCCCCGGGTTCCTCACCCTGATCGGCAGCGGCAAGTTCGTCGCCGCCTCCAACGGCCCGGTCCACTTCGTGGAGCCACCCGTTCGAGTGGACCCGCAGGCGCTGGTCGGCTGGGCCGACTGCCCCTCCCCCTGCCACCACTACGACCACAGCTACATGCGCGGCGTCCTTGGCGGGATCCGCCAGCTCACCGGCCTCGGCGGGGCCTCGGGCGAGGAGCACCAGTTCGAGTTCGTGGGCGCGGGGCAAGTCCTTTTGCAGTCCACGGAGGTGCTGATGTCGGAGCTCGCGACCGGGATGGTCGCGGACGAACCCGGCATCCCTGGTGCGCGGCCGCCGGCTCCCGGCGGGCGTGTGGCGCAGCCGAACCTGGGGAACCTGGGGAACCTCGGTCGGCAGTTCGGTCTTTGAGATTGTCCAACTTTCAACATTGACGGGTATGATTGCCTCCATGGAAACCAGCCCAGCAACAGTCCAGGACGCCGCCGCCGAGGACGTCCCCTGGCTGACCCCCGAGGAGCAGGCGCTGTGGCGTGCGCATCTTGAAGTGGGCCGGCTGCTGGGCTACGCCATGGAGCGGGGGCTGCAGCCCTTCAATCTCGCCATCAACGACTACACCATCCTGGTGGAGCTCTCCGAAGCGCCTGAACGCAGGATGCGGATGACGGATCTGGCTACCGCCACGCTCCAGTCCAAGAGCCGGCTCTCCCACCAGATCACCCGCATGGAGGCCGCAGGCCTCGTTGCCCGCGAGGGGTGCCCGGGGGACCGGCGGGGGCTTTACGCCGTCCTGAGCGACCAGGGGTGGGAGACGATGCGGCAGGTTGCTCCGCATCACGTCCGGAGCGTCCGTGAGCATTTCATCGACCGGCTCGAGCCGGAACAGATCGCTTCGATGTACGCAGCGCTGGCTCCTATTGCGGAGCATCTTCGGGGTTTGCGGGGGCGTTAGGACTGCCTGCGGCGCGGGTGGGTGCGCGGCAGCGGGGGCGGGCCGGAACGGGGAAGTCGCTCTGGGGCGGGGCGCTGCGCTTGCCGGCTACGCCGGGGTTTGCCTGCGGCGCGGGTGGGTGCGCGGGGGCGGGGGCGGGCCGGAACGGGGAAGTCGCTCTGGGGCCTGCTGCGAAACGGGTGCAGTTCGTCGAGGTGCCCTTATTTCGCCGCTCGCACCCGTTTCTCGCTTTGACGGCCCCTGCCGCGACCACCCCGCCCCGTCCCACCCCCTCCCGTGCGGGGGTGGGGAAAAACGGGGCTGAGTTCGCCGTAGCCCTGAGTACCTACCGTCGGGTACTCAGGATGAGCTGAGTAGCAGCGCGGATGATCGTCTGATCCCCTCACCGCAGAATCGGTCCTACCGATCAGAGGAGATCACACCATGCGGGACGGCCTCCGCCGAACCCTCGCGCTGCTCGTGGCGGGGGCCGCGGTCAGCGTCTCTGCGGGCTGCTCCATCGACACCCGGGACCACATCTGCCGTTCCAGTGAGTACCCGGTCGCGCCCATCGGGTCTTCCGGCGGCGGCGCGTGCGTCGACAATGGGGCGCAGCCCCCCAGCGGTTACGTCCGCTACCCCGCGGGCCAGGTCCCGCAGCACGTGGACGACACGTGGGACACCTACTGGGGAAGCCATGCCCTGGACGCGAACGGCAAGCTCGTCCGGAACTAGAGGCCGACCGCGTCGGCGAGGCTGTCGGTGTGGGCGCGGAGGAACTCTTCGGGATCGCTCAGGGTGTCCGCCGCGTAGTGGCCGAAGGCGTCGAAGAGTACGGCGCCGATGACCGCGGACCACAGACCGTAGGCCCGGAAGACGTTGCCTACGGGCATCTCGAAGCCGAAGCTCTCCCGCAGGCGCGCCATGTCGGCGCGGACGGTCGGATGGAGCGGCGCCTCGACCGTTCTCAACTCGCCCGCTCGCCAAGCGTCTTCCACGAGTCCGGCGAGCGTGAGGGCAAATCGGGTGCCCGGCGCCACGGTCTGGTCAGCGGGAGCCGTATAACCGGGCACCGGTGTGCCGTAGAGCAGGGCGAATCTGGACGGTTCCCGGACGGCCCAGGCGCGAGCCGCGAGTACGGCCACTTCAAGCCGCTTGCGGTGCGACAGCTTCGACGCCGCCGCGAGCGCCCCGTCGACCTCGTCGGCGAGTTCGTCGTACGCGTCCACGATCAGCAGGGTGATCAGCGCTTCGCGGTCTTTGACGTAGCGGTAGAGCGCTGAGGGCACCACGCCGATGTCCCGGGCCACGGCGCGGAGGGACAGGTCGGCCGGCAGTACTTTCGCCAGATGCTCGCGTCCCACGCGCACGATGTCACGCATCATCTGCTCGCGTGCCACTTGCCGTGCGGTGACCATGCATCCACCCTCTTTCCCTGTCGGGCCTACAGTACTTCCCGCGTGATGACCCGCCAGGACTCCCACCCGCGGCAGACGATGTACGCGAAGATCGTGAGCGCCGCGACCGAGGTGTCGGTGACCGAGGACTGCTTGCCCTCGGTGGTGTTCAGGATGGTGAAGGCGAGCACCGTGCACGCCACCTTGTGGAAGATCACCAACTCCCAGATCGCCGGCACCAGACGCGGCCGGTAGGCGAGCATCGCCCACATCGCGCTGAACACCAGGTATCCGAAGGTTCGCCAGCCCTCCACCATCATCCGGTCGTCGCTCGCGGCCGCCATCAGGAAGAACCCGTGGATGAACACCACGAAGGTGACTATGGAGTTGAGGGCCATCAGCCCGCGGCCGAGGTGGTCCCAACGCAGGGACGGAGTGACGGTCATGGTTGTCACGACAGGGTCCTTTGAGAGGAGGAAGCGAGAACACTGTTCTCTCTTGAGAGAGACAATGCTCCGCCCTCCGGACAAAGTCAAGAACAGTGTTCTCTCTTCAGAGAGAGGCGATCAGCTCGTCCGCTGCCGTGTAGGGATCCAGCTCGCCGCAGGCGACCCTCGCCGCCAGGTCGTCCAGGCGCTGGGCGGAGATCCGCTGGCGCAGGGTGGTGACCGCCAGGGTCTGAATCTCCTGGGCCGCGCGGCGCGTCCTGCGCCGGATCAGCTGGTCGTGCTCGTCCATCCAGGCCCGGTGCTTTTCGAGGGCCTCGACCAGCTCGTCGATCCCCTGGCCCTTGGCAGCCACGGTCTTGACGGTCGGCGGCCGCCAGGCCCCCGGCAGACGGGACTCCCCCAGCCCCAGCATGTGGTTGAGTTCCCGCGCGGTGGCGTCCGCGCCGTCGCGGTCGGCCTTGTTGACGACATAGACGTCGCCGATCTCCAGGATCCCCGCCTTCGCGGCCTGGATCCCGTCCCCCATCCCGGGGGCGAGCAGCACCACCGTGGTGTCGGCCTGAGCCGCGACCTCCACCTCGGACTGACCCACCCCCACCGTCTCCACCAGGACCACATCGCAACCCGCGGCATCCAGCACCCGAATCGCCTGCGGCGCGGCCCAAGCGAGGCCCCCGAGGTGCCCCCTGGTGGCCATCGAGCGGATGTAGACCCCAGGGTCGGTCGCATGGTCCTGCATCCGCACCCGGTCACCGAGCAGCGCTCCGCCGGAGAACGGCGAGGAGGGGTCGACTGCCAGCACCCCGACCCGCTTCTCCGCTTTGCGGTACGCAGTGACCAACGCAGAGGTCGTGGTCGACTTACCGACTCCCGGCGAGCCGGTGAGCCCGACCACATAGGCGTTCCCAGTCAGCGGCGCCAGCACCGCCATGACCTCCCGCAGCTGCGGCGACGCCGCCTCCACCAGGGAGATCAACCGGGCGACCGCCCGCGGCCGCCCGTCCCGCGCCTGCTCGACCAGCGTCCCTACGTCCATCCCAGCAATCTCCCATACGGAGCCAGAACTACGGCGAACTCAGCCCCGTTTTTCCCCACCCCCGCACGGGAGGGGGTGGGACGGGGCGGGGTGGTCGCGGCAGGGGCCGTCAAAGCGAGAAACGGGTGCGAGCGGCGAAATAAAGGCACCTCGACGAACTGCACCCGTTTCGCAGCAGGCCCCAGAGCGACTTCCCCGTTCCGACCCGCCCCCGCTGCCGCGCACCCACCCGCGCCGCAGGCTAAGGAACGCGCACCAGCAACGCGTCTCCCTGACCCCCGCCGCCGCACAAGGCAGCAGCGCCGAGGCCACCCCCCCGCCGCTTCAGCTCAAGGGCGAGTGAAAGAACCAGCCGCGCCCCCGACATCCCGATCGGGTGCCCCAGCGCAATCGCCCCGCCGTTGACATTCACCTTGTCGAGGGAAATCCCCAGGTCCTTGACCGACTGAACAGCCACCGCCGCGAACGCCTCGTTGATCTCGACCAGGTCGAGATCGTCCACGGTCAGACCGTCCTTCGCCAAAGCAGCGAGAATCGCGTTGGAAGGCTGCGACTGCAGCGAGTTGTCCGGGCCCGCGACATTCCCGTGTGCGCCGATCTCGGCGAGCCACGTGAGCCCCAGCTCCTCCGCCTTGGCCTTGCTCATGACCACGACCGCCGCCGCCCCGTCGGAGATCTGCGAGGCCGAGCCGGCCGTGATCGTGCCGTCCCGAGTGAAGGCCGGACGCAGCTTGGCGAGGGACTCCACCGTGGTCTCCGCCCGGATGCCCTCGTCAGTACTGAAGATCACCGGCTCACCCCGCCGCTGCGGAATCTCCACCGGAACGATCTCGGCGTCGAAGACGCCGTTCTTGGCGGCGGCAGCAGCGAGATGGTGCGAGCGGGCTGCGATCTCGTCCTGCTCAATGCGACCAATGCCGAGACGGGTGTTGTGCACCTCCGTGGACTCCCCCATGGGAATCCCCTCGAAGGCGTCGGTCAGGCCGTCATAGGCCATCGCGTCCAGGAGCTCGATCGCGCCGTACTTGTGGCCCTCGCGCGACTTGGGAAGAAGATGCGGGGCGTTGGTCATCGACTCCTGGCCGCCGGCCACGATGATGTCGAACTCGCCCGCGCGGATCAGCTGGTCGGCCAGCGCGATCGCGTCCAGGCCGGAGAGGCAGACCTTGTTGATGGTGAGGGCGGGGACGCTCATCGGGATGCCGGCCTTGACGGCCGCCTGGCGGGCGGGAATCTGGCCCGCGCCGGCCTGCAGCACCTGGCCCATGATCACGTACTGGACCTGGTCGCCGGTGATGCCCGCGCGGACGAGGGCCTCCTTGATGGCGATGCCGCCGAGGTCCGCGCCGGAGAAGCCCTTGAGGGAGCCGAGGAGGCGGCCCATGGGGGTGCGCGCGCCTGCGACGATCACGTTGCTCATTCTTCGTAGCCCCTTTGCTGCGATGAGGTCTGGGCGCGGCGCTGCCACGGTCACTGCGGTCCAGGGTTTTGCCCCAATGTACTGATGCGTAACGTCGTCGTCACGCCGCCGCCGGTGTGATCACGGGCACGGTGGGGGCGGGTTTCGCCGGCAGCCGGTTTGCGGTGCACTGGAGGCAACCCCTCTGGAGGAGAATCGTGCTGACGCGGATCGACCACATTGGTATCGCCTGTTTCGACCTGGACCGGACGGTGGAGTTCTATAGGGCCACCTACGGGTTCGAGGTGTTCCACACCGAGGTCAACGAGGAGCAGGGGGTGCGCGAGGCCATGCTGAAGATCAATGACACCGGCGACGGCGGCGCCTCGTACCTGCAGCTGCTGGAGCCCACCCGGGAGGACTCCGCGGTGGGCAAGTGGCTGGCGAAGAACGGCGAGGGCGTGCATCACGTGGCCTTCGGCACGGCGGATGTGGACGGGGACGCGGCGGCGATCCGGGAGAAGGGCGTCCGGGTGCTGTACGAGGAGCCGCGGGTCGGGTCGATGGGGTCGCGGATCACCTTCCTGCACCCCAAGGACTGCGGCGGGGTGCTGACCGAGCTGGTCACCTCGGCGGCGACTCACGGGTAACAACAGAAAGCGGGCCCACCCCCCTGCGCATCAGGCCGGTGACGTGAGAAAATGCGCCGGTGCCTCTGTGCGGGGGGAGGGGGATTCATTGCCCCTGGGATCTGACACCATGTCTCCCTGAGGCACGATGACATCAAGGAGCTCACTCGGACGGCGTAGTGCCGTGCGGTGGCGACCCGACCAGGAGACGGATGGGACCGCGGAGTGCGGGGCTACGAGGCTGACGATCACCTCTCCAAGTTCGAAGCCGAGATGGATCGGCTGCGCACGGAGCGGGAGAAGGCCGTCACACACGCCGAGGACCTCGCCTACCAGGTGGAGGTTCTCCGGGCGAAGCTGCACGAGTCACGTCGGCAGCTCGCCCAGCCACGCGCGTTCGATTCCGTTTCCGGGCAGGCCGAGCAGATCCTGCGGACCGCGGAGATGCAGGCGGAGCAGCTCAGGGCCGATGCCGAGCGGATGCGGATCGAGGCCCAGAACGCCACCCAGCGGGTGATGCAGGAGACCGCGGAGCGGTCGGCCCGGGTGCAGGCCGAGTGGCAGGCGGAGGCCGAGAACCGGCGCAGGCAGCTGGAGAACGAGCTGGCCGAGCTGCGGCGCAGCGCCGAGCGGCACGTCAACGAGAACGTGTCCTGGGCGGAGCAGACCAGGGCCGGGACCGAGGAGCAGGCCCGGCGGGTCCTGGAGGAGTCCAGGGTCGAGGCGGAGCGGCTGCTGGCCTCGGCCAGGGCCGAGGCGATGGCCGTGTCCGAGCAGGCGACCTCGCAGGTCGCGGCGGACGTCGAGTCCACCCGGGCCGAGGCGGACCAGGTGCTGCAGCGGGCCAGGGCCGAGGCCGAGCGGCTGCTGACCGCCGCCGCCGCGCAGGCGCACGACGCCACCGAGTCCGCCGAGCGCGTGAAGCTGTCCGCGCACAGCGAGGTCGGCGAGCAGCTGCAGCAGGCCCAGGCGGAGATGGACGCGCTGCGCCGGGCCGCGGAGGAGCAGCAGGCCGCGGCCGAGCGGTTCCGGCGCGAGGCGGAGGAGCTGCGGGCGGCGGCCGAGACCGCCGCCGAGCAGCTGCAGGCCGACGCCGAGGCGGCGGCCGAGAAGCGGATGGCCGAGGTCGCCGCGTCCGGTGAGCAGCGGACCGCCACCGCGAAGTCCGAGGTCGCCCGGATGGTCGCCACCGCGACCCGGGAGGCCGAGCAGGTCAAGGCCCGGGCCGAGCAGGTCAGGGCGGAGGCCGCGCAGCTGCTGGAGGAGGCGCAGGCCGAGGTCGAGCGGCTCCGGGCGGAGGCCGAGGAGGCCGCCGAGACGCTGCGCCGCGAGGCGGAGGAGTCCGGGCGTACCGAGGGTGCCGCGAGCGCGACGGTGCACCTGGCGAAGGCCGCCAGGACCGCGGAGGACGTGCTGGCCCGGGCCACCCGCGAGGCGGAGGAGACCAGGGCCGCCGCCGCCGAGGAGGCGGAGCGGATCAGGGCCGAGGCCAGGGCCGAGGTGGAACGGCTGCGGGCGGAGAGCCGGGCCGGGGTCGAGCAGGCCCAGGGCAGCGCGCTGGACGAGATCCAGTCGCACCAGGACGAGGCCGCCCGGCTGCGGGCCGAGGCCGAGGAGCTGCGCGCCGAGGCCGAGCGGGAGCGCAACGACCGGCTCGGCGAGGCCAGGCGGCAGGCCATAACCCAGATCGAGGAGGCCGCCAAGACCGCGGAGGAGCTGCTGGTCCGCGCCAAGACCGACGCGGACGAGCTGCGTGGGGGCGCGGCGGTCGAGCTGGCGAAGCTGCGTGAGCGGGCGAACGAGCAGGTCACCGAGGTGCAGAGCCGGGCCGAGGCGGTGCTGGCACGGGCCAGGGCCGAGGCCGAGCGGCTGCGCGCGGGGGCGGAGCAGACCCGGGACGAGGCCGCCGCGGCGGCCGAGCGGGAGCGCCTGGAGATCGTGGAGGCCGCCGAGCGGGCGGCCGCCGAGCGGGTGGAGCAGGCCGCTGAGGCGGCCGAGGCCCGGCGGACGGCCGCCGAGCAGGAGCGCGAGGAACTGCTGGCGGCGGCCGCGCAGGAGCGCGACCAGGTGCTGCAGGCCGCCGAGCAGCTGGCCGCGGAGCGCACCGGGGAGGCGGCGGCCGCGGCGGCCGCCCTGCAGGAGCAGGCCCGGCAGGACTACGCCCGGGCCGGCGAGGAGCTGGAGCGGCGCAGGACCACGGCCGAGGCCGACGAGGCCGCCGCCGCGGAGGCGCTGGCCGCCGCCGAGGCGTTCGCGGTGGAGCTGCGGGAGCTGGTCGCGGCCGAGGTCGCGGCGCTGCGGACGGACTCGGCCGGCAAGGTCGAGGCGGAGTTCGCCGAGGCGCAGCGGATGCGCGGCGACGCCGCGGAGGCGCTGGCCGCCGCCGAGGCCGAGCTGCGGCGGCTGGGCGAGGAGGGCGAGCAGGCCCGGATCGCCGCGCGGCAGCTGGCCGACGGTGTGGTCGCCGGGGCCGAGGCCGAGGCGCGGCGGCTGCGCGAGCAGGCCGCGGCGGAGACCGCGCAGGCCGAGCAGGCGCGTGGCGAGCTGCTGGGCGCGGCCAGGGCCGAGGCCGAGCAGCTGCGGGCCGAGGCGGAGGCCGAGGCCGAGGGCGTGCGGACGGCCGCCGGGGACGAGGCCAGGCGGCTGCGCGAGCAGGCCGCCGGGCTGCTCACCGGCGCCGAGGCGGAGGCGGAGCGCGGTGCGGGCGAGCGCGAGGAGCTGCTGGCCGCCGCGACGGCCGAGGCCGAGCGGCTGCGCCAGGAGGCGCGGCAGACCGCCGAGCAGGCCGAGCAGGAGGCCGGGCAGGTCCGCGAGCTGGCGACCGCCGAGGCGGCCCGGGTCAGGGCCGAGGCCGAGCGGGCCGCCGCCCTGGCCGTGGCCACCGCCGAGGACGAGGCCGCGCAGGTCAGGCAGTCCGTGGCCGGGATGTACGAGGCCGCGGAGAACCAGACCACCCAGCTCCGGGCCACCGCCGAGCGGGAGACCGCGCAGCTGCGGGAGGCCGCCGCGGCCGAGGCCGGGCGGACCCGGGACGAGGCCGCCGCGGAGGTGGGCTCGCTGCGCGCCACCGCCGAGGCGGAGGTCTCGGCGCTGCGGGAGAGCGTCGCCAACGAGGTGGCCCAGGTGCGCGAGCTGGCCTCGGTCGAGGCCGCCCGGGTCCGCGCCGAGGCCGAGTCCGAGCTGGCCAGGGCCGGGGACGAGGCCGCCGCGCTGCGGGCCGAGGCCGAGGCGGTGCGGACGGCCGCGCTGACCGAGGCGGCGCGGGTGGTGGACGAGGCCGAGGCACTGGCCGAGTCGGTCACCAGCGATGCCGAGACCGCCGCGCTGGCCACCACCGCCGCCGCCGAGGAGCAGGCCGACGCCATGGTCTCGGCCGCCCGCAAGGAGGCCGAGCGGCTGGCCGGCGAGGGCGCGGCGGAGGGCACCGCGCTGGTCGAGCGGGCCCGCGCGGACGCGGACGTGATGCTGGTGGAGGCCCGCCGGGACGCCACCGCCATACGCGAGCGGGCCGAGGAGCTGCGGGACCGTACCGACGCCGAGACCACCGCGCTGCACGAGCGGGCCCGCAAGGAGTCCGCCGAGGCGATGAAGACGGCCGGTGAGCGGGTCGACAAGCTGGTGACCGCCGCGACCGAGCAGGTCGAGGAGTCCCAGCGGGAGGCCGCGCAGGCCCTCGCCGAGGCGCGGGAGCGGGCCGACGCGCTCGTCGCCGCCGCCGAGGAGAAGGCCGGAGAGCTTGTCGCCGCGGCGGAGCGGGAGGCCGCGGAGACGCAGTCCGACGCCTCCGCCGAGGCGAGCAAGGTCCGTCTGGCAGCCGTCCGCAAGGCGGAGGGGCTGCTGAAGGAGGCGGACCTGAAACTCAGCGGGTCCACCGCCGAGGCGGAGGCACGCGAGGCGGCAGCCTCACAGCACCTGGCCACGGCCGAGGCGGAGGCGGAGCAGCTTCGCGCCGCCGCCGCGGAGGCCGCGGAGCGCACCCGCAAGGACGCCGCCAAGGCAGCGGAGGACGAGCTGGCCCGTGCCCGCGAGGAAGCGGAGCAGCTCACCGACGAGGCCCTGGCGGAGGCCCAGCGGATGACCGACGAGGGACGTCGTGAACTCGACGAACTCGTCAGTCGCAGGAAGGACATCAACACCGAGATCGCCCGGGTGCAGGATGTGCTGCAGGCCCTGGAGTCCTTCGAGGCTCCGTCACCAGGGTCCGGATCGGGCAAGACGAACGGCACCAACGGGGGCAGTACCGGAAGCCGGACCAGTGGCGGTCGGGGCGCGGCCCCGGCAGGCGTCGGCGCGGGAGCGCCCAGAGCGGGGGCAACCCGTTTGGGGGGCAAGCACGGTGACGCCACACCACCCGATTGAGCGGACATTCTCCACTCTTCACGGGCTTTCAACCGATGACACTCCGAATCCGTGCCAGGATTCGCCTAATCACCCCACACCTCACCGGGCATACGACAGGAACTCCACCCCATGAGCGATCCACACTCTCCGCACGGCTTCGACACCGTGCGCCGCGGGTACGAGCGTGCTCAGGTCGACGAGCGCATCAGCAAGCTGGTCGCAGACCGGGACAGCGCCCTCGCCCGTATCACCGCACTCGAGAAGCGCATCGAGGAACTCCACCTCGAAACCCAGAACGCGCAGGCCCAGGTCACCGATGCGGAGCCCTCGTACGCGGGGCTCGGCGCGCGGGTCGAGAAGATCCTGCGGCTGGCCGAGGAGGAGGCGAAGGACCTTCGCGAGGAGGCGCGTCGCGCCGCCGAGCAGCACCGCGAGCTGGCTGAGGCCGCGGCGCAGCAGGTCCGCAGCGAGGCCGAGACCTACGCCAAGGACCGCAAGGCCAAGGCCGAGGACGAGGGCCAGCGCATCGTCGACAAGGCGAAGAGCGACTCGACCCAGCTCCGCGCCGAGGCGACCAAGGACGCACAGAACAAGCGCGAGGAGGCCGACGCCCTCTTCGAGGAGACCCGCGCCAAGGCCGCGCAGGCAGCCGCCGACTTCGAGACCAACCTGGCCAAGCGCCGGGAGCAGTCCGAGCGGGATCTGGCGGCCCGTCAGGCCAAGGCCGAGAAGCGCCTCGCGGAGATCGAGCACCGCGCGGAGCAGCTCCGTCTGGAAGCCGAGAAGCTGCGGACCGACGCCGAGCGCCGGGCCCGTCAGACGGTGGAGACGGCCCAGCGCCAGTCCGAGGACATCGTCGCGGACGCCAACGCCAAGGCCGACCGGATCCGCAGCGAGTCCGAGCGTGAGCTCGCCGCGCTGACGAACCGTCGGGACAGCATCAACGCCCAGCTGACCAACGTCCGCGAGATGCTGGCCACCCTCACCGGTGCGGCCGTCGCCGCGGCGACGGTGCCGGACGACGACTCGCTCACCCGCGGAGTGCCGGCGCAGCAGTCGCGCTGACCCCTCCCAGGTGCCGCCAGGGCCCCGGACCACCCGCCGCGGGTGGTCCGGGGCCCTGGCGTGTGTTCAGCCCACCCGCGCCAGCAGGCCCCTGACCGCCCAGTTGAAGGTGTCCGGCGCCTCCATGGCGGAGAGGTGGCCCACCCCGGGGACGACGGTGAGCAGGGCGTCCGGCAGCACCGCCGCCATCGCCTCGGCGTCGGCGACCGGGGTGATCACGTCCTCCTCGCCGACCAGCACCAGCGCCGGGACGGTGACGCCGGCCAGCACGTCCAGGGAGCCGGGCCTGGCGGCCATCGCCCGCTGGGCCCAGGCCGCGGCCTGCGGGCTGGCCTGCTCGATCATCCAGCGCAGCCGCTCCACCAGCCGGGGCCGCTCGGCGACCGTGGTCGGGCCCAGCAGCGGCGTCGGGGTCTGCTCGTCCACCAGCAGCCGCACGCTGTCCCTGGCCAGCACCGCGGCGGCGATCCGCTCCCGGTTGGCCCTGGCCTGGTCGGTGTCGGGGGTGGCCTTGGTGTCCGCGAGCAGCAGCCCGGCCAGTCGTTCCGGGTGGCGCCGGGCCAGCGCCATGGCCACATAGCCGCCCATGGAGAGCCCGCCGACGACCGCCCGTTCGATCCCGGCCCGCTCCAGCAGGAGCGCCACGTCGTCGGCGAGCAGGTCGAGCGAGGGCTCGTCGCTGCCGAGTTCGGTTCCGCCGAAGCCGCGCAGGTCGACGGCGAGCACCCGGGCCTCGGTGCCGTCCGGGCCCGGCAGTTCGTCCAGTTGCGACTGCCACATCCGCGAGGAGAGCGGGAAGGCGTGCAGCAGGACCAGCGGGGTGCCGGATCCGGCCTCACGTACGGAGATTCGATCGGTCATGGCTGCAGCGTATGCGCCGCTCGGCGGTACCCACAGGGCGACACCGGGTGGTTTGTCCTAGTCTGACGGATAGTGAGCCGGAGGCAGGCCAGACCCCCAGGAGCGGCGATGATCGAGGTCCACGACCTGACCAAGCGGTACGGCGAGACCCTCGCCGTGGACCGGCTCAGCTTCCGGATCCCGCAGGGCGTGGTCACCGGCTTCCTCGGTCCCAACGGCGCCGGCAAGTCCACCACCATGCGGATGATGCTCGACCTGGACCGTCCCACCAGCGGCTCGGTCACCATCGACGGCAAGAGCTACCACCAGCTCCCCGAGCCGCTGAAGTACATCGGGGCGCTGCTGGAGGCCAAGGCCGTCCACCCGGGGCGCACCGCCTACAACCACCTGCTGTGGCTGGCCCAGAGCAACCGGATCCCGGCGTCGCGGGTGAACGAGGTGCTCGACCTGGTCGGCCTGCGCGAGGTGGCCACCCGCCGCTCCGGCGGCTTCTCGCTGGGCATGGGGCAGCGTCTCGGCATCGCCGCGGCGATGCTGGGCGACCCGCAGATCATGATGTTCGACGAGCCGGTCAACGGCCTGGACCCGGAGGGCATCCTCTGGGTCCGCAATCTGATGAAGTCCCTGGCCGCGGAGGGGCGCACGGTGTTCGTCTCCTCGCACCTGATGAGCGAGATGGCGCTGACCGCCCACCACCTGGTGGTGATCGGCCGGGGCCGGCTGCTCGCCAATGTCTCCATGAACGACTTCATCAGCCAGAACTCGCACGGCTTCGTCCGGATCAGGACGCCCCAGCCGGAGGCCCTGCTGGACGTGCTGGCCGGCGCCGGGCTCAGCGCCACCCCGCTGTCCGGCGGGGCTTCGAGGTGATGGACGGCGACCCGGCCCGGATCGGCGACCTGGCCAGGGACCACGGGATCGCGCTGCACGAGCTCAGCCCGCAGCGGGCCTCGCTGGAGGAGGCGTTCATGCAGATGACGGCGGACTCGGTGGAGTACCGGACCGGCCCCGCACCGACCAGGGAGAGCTGAGATGGCGAACACCGGAGCGGTCCTGCTCTCCGAGTGGACGAAGATCAAGACGGTCAGGTCCACCGTGATCACCCTGCTGACCGCGTTCGTGGTCACGGTCGGGCTGGGCGCGGTGATCAGCCTGGTCTCCAACAGCCAGTGGAACAACCTCTCGGACCAGGACAAGCTGACCTTCGACCCGGTCTCCACCGCCTTCGGCGGCATCCTGCTGGGTCAGCTGGCCCTGATCGTCTTCGCGGTGCTGGTGGTCGGCAACGAGTACAGCAGCGGGATGATCCGGGTCACCCTGGCGGCGGTTCCGCAGCGCGGCACGCTGCTGCTGGCCAAGGCCGCCGTGGTGGTGGCCCTGGTGCTGCCGGTGGCCCTGCTGACCAGCTTCACCACCTTCTTCCTCGGCCAGGCCCTGCTCGGCGACCACGGGGTCTCGCTGGGCGACCCGCATGTGCTCCGGGCGGTGCTCGGGCTGGCGATCTACATGACCTTCATCGCGCTGCTGTCGCTGGGCGTGGGCTTCATGCTGCGCAAGCCGGTGCTGTCACTGGGCCTGCTGATGCCCTTCTTCTTCCTGATCGCGCCGATCCTGGCCGCCGTCCCCAAGGTCAAGACGGTCGCCCACTACTTTCCGGACAGCGCGGGCACCCAGATGACCCAGGTGGTCAGCAGCTCCGACTCCCCCTACGGGCCGATCGCCGGCTTCTTTGTCTGCCTGGCCTGGGTCGCGGTCTGCCTGGCCGGCGGCTATCTGCTGCTCAGGCAGCGGGACGCCTGAGGCCGCACGCTCTCAGTAGCGCGGGGCGTTGCGGCCGCGCTGGACCGTCCGGCCGCGCCGCTCGCGGGCGTTCCAGCAGGCCCGGTGCCAGTGCCTGCGGTCGTCCACCCCGCCGACCGCGCCCATCTCGTTCACCGGCCAGGCCACCAGGTGGCCGGTGCCGGGCGGGATCTCCTGGTCGCAGCCGGGGCAGCGGTAGAACTTGCCGCTGTCGCCGGCCACCCCGCGGACCTTCCAGTCCTCACCGCGGTAGCTCTCGGTCTGCTCGTTGAACCAGCCGCCGCCACCGCTCGAACGCGGTTCCGATGGCTCACTCCCCCGGGGGCGACTGCGGCGCGGTGACACGTTTCTCCCTTGGTGGGCGAGGATGCTGGTGCCCCTCCAGAGTAACGGTCCGAGTCGCTCGAACTCCTAATAGCACAAGATCCCTTGTTCCTCCAGGGGCGGACCCCAATTCCACCCGTAATCAGGCTCTCGGACCCAAATTCGCGTGCCAGCGGCACATGACATGAGTTACTCCAGTGGGAGATGCGGGACCGAAGTTCCCCGCGGGACCGAGGAGTTGATTCCCATGTCGGCCAGGACCAGGATCTCGGCGAGAAAGAGCGGCGCCGGTAGCAGCGTCAGCAGCGGCCTCAGAGTGCCCCGGCAGCGGGCCGCGCCCCGTACCGTGCCCAGGCCCGCGCCGCTGGTGGTGGGCGGTGGCGCGGGGCCGATCAGGACCGGCGCCTTCCTGCTCTGCGCCCAGTTCCCGGGCCAGGGCCACGCGGAGGCACTGGACCGGGCGGTGTCCGCCGCGGTCGCCGCCGAGCAGGCCGGCCTCGACAGCGTCTGGCTCGCCGAGCACCACTTCGTGCCCTACGGCGTGTGCCCCTCCGCCGCCACCCTGGCCGCGCTGCTGCTCGGGCGCACCAACAGGATCAGGGTCGGCACCGCCGTCAGCGTGCTGCCGACCCAGCACCCGGTGGCGCTGGGCGAGCAGGCCGCGCTGCTGCACCTCACCTCCGGCGGACGCTTCACCCTGGGCGTGGGCCGCGGCGGCCCCTGGGTGGATCTGGACGTGTTCGGCGGCGGGGTGGAGGCCTTCGAGAACGGCTTCCCCGAGGCGCTGGACCTGCTGCTGCGCTGGCTGCGCTCGTCCCGGGTCAGCGGCTCCGGCCCCCGCTACAGCTTTCCCGAGGTCGCCGTGGTCCCCCGGGCCACCGAGCACCCGCTGCCGCTGCCGCTGCCCGGCGGCAGCAAGGGCCCCGAGTATTCCGGCGCAGCTGCCTCCGGGGCGGCCGCCGGCGCCGGTACCGAGGGGCCGCCGGTGCTGGTCGCCTGCACCTCGCCGAACACGGTCCGGCTGGCCGCCGAGCGCGGGGTGCCGATGCTGCTGGGGATGCACTCGGGCGACGCCGACAAGGCGGCCATGGTCGCCCTCTACCGCAAGTCGGCCCGGGAGGCGGGGCGGACCCAGGAGCAGATCGAACAGGTGGAGGCGGAGCACATGGCCGCGGGCGTGGCCCAGATCGAGGACAGCGCCGCCGAGGCGCGCCGGGTGCTGCTGAAGTCCATGCCGGGCTGGTTCCACTACGGCCTCTCCGCGCACCGCACGGTGGACGGGAGGGAGCGGAGGATGCGCGATCCGCACGAGTACACCGAGCTGCTCTGCGACCTGCACGCGGTCGGGACGCCCCAGCTCTGCGCCGACCGGATGGCGGCGACGGCCGAGCGGACCGGGGTGCGCCGCTTCGCCCTGCTGGTGGAGGGCTCGGGGGACCGGGAGTTGACGCTGCGCAATGTGCAGCGGCTGGGGGCGGAGGTGCTGCCGCTGCTGGCCTGAGCCGTGCCCGCCGGCCTGGTCCGAGGCCTTGAGCCGCGCCGCCCCGCCGACGTCGGGAGAACCCGCCGGCGGGTGGACGCGGATCCTCAGCAGTCCCTGAGTACCTCGGACTGGTTCAGGAGTTGGGCGCGGACCGAGGTGAAGAGCGCGTACCTGACCTCGGAGCCGGGGCCGGGCGGGAACACCGCAACCCGGTGGCAGTTCTGGAACGCCAGGCGGACACCGAAGTGCCGCTCCAACGATCCCCGGATCGCATCACTCGCCATCGCGCGGAGCAACTGGCCGCGGGCCTGCTCCGAAGGAGGCGGTACCTGGTTGTCGGCGAACTCGCTGCTGTCGACCTTCTGCTGGGCGACCAGCGAGCTGATCAGGGCCCACGCGTAGGGCAGGGAGGTACGGACGCAGTCGACGAATTCCCTCTCGTCGACCTCGCCTCGCTCGGCCTTTTCGAGCAGGGCCGGTGAGACGTCGAGCGACATGGGTTCTCCTCTCGCATGCCTCGAGAGCCGGTCGGCCCTCTGAGGTGGTGCTGCTGTGCGAAGGGTGCTGTACCGCCCCCTGGAGGGAGGAGGCGTACGGAACAGGGTCCCAGGGGATACGGGTACTTGGGGCGGAACAACGTATTCCGTCTCGATACGGCCCAGATCCGGCCGAACAGTACGGGAGGAACCGGTCGTTGGCACCGGGGCTCCCTTCCGCAACACCCTGTGACTCACCGTAGGCCAGCGTGCACAGGAGCACCAGAACACCGTGTACAGAACAAGCCATACCGGCAGTGTCCCGAGTACGCCCCGTGGCCCTTTCACAAAGCCAACGCGGGCCCTGCCCAAACGGATCCCGAGTAACGCCTTTCCCCGCCGAATCGCTCCGAATGGCCCCGGTGGGCTAGCGTGGTCGGCCGTGCGTCTCGTAATTGCCCGCTGCTCAGTCGACTACGCAGGCCGGCTCACCGCCCACCTGCCGTCCGCCCCGCGGCTCATCCTGGTGAAATCCGACGGTTCCGTCGCCATTCACTCCGATGACCGCGCCTACAAGCCTCTCAACTGGATGTCCCCGCCCTGCACCCTCAAGGAGGGCGAAGGGCAGTGGACGGTCGAGAACAAGGCCGGAGAGAAGCTCATCATCACCTTGGAGGAGGTCATGCTCGACTCCTCGCACGAACTCGGGATCGATCCCGGACTGATCAAAGATGGCGTGGAAGCGCACCTGCAGGAGCTGCTCGCGGACCGGATGGAGGTGCTCGGCGCAGGCTGGACGCTGATCCGGCGCGAGTACCCGACCGCGATCGGACCGGTCGACATCCTCTGCCGGGACGGCTCGGGGACGACCGTCGCCGTGGAGATCAAGCGTCGCGGCGACATCGACGGGGTGGAACAGCTCACCCGCTACCTGGAGCTGCTGAACCGGGACACGCTGCTAGCCCCGGTGAAGGGGGTCTTCGCCGCCCAGCAGATCAAGCCGCAGGCGCGGGTGCTGGCCCTGGACCGCGGCATCAGCTGCGTGGTGCTCGACTACGACGGGCTGCGCGGGATCGAGGACGACAAGCTCAAGCTGTTCTGAGCAGGACCGGGTCCCCGGTGCCCGCGGTCAGACGACCGGGGGCGCCGGGGGTGCCGGCTGCTGCGACGAGGGCAGCGGGGCGCTGGCCGAGCTGGTGTCGGTGGTGCTCGTGCTGGGGCTCGGCGTGGGCGAGTCCGTCGGCGGAGGAGTCGTCGGGGTCGTCGGCGGGGGCGGTGGCGGGGTGGTGTGGGTCTTGGTCGGCTTCGGCGTCTTGCTCGGCGTCGTGCCGTGGCTCGGCGGCGGCGTGGCCGTGGCCGAGGGGGTGAGGCCGGGGCTGGTCGGGTCGTTCCCCGGATCGCCGGGATCGCCGGGCGCGGTCTGCCCGTCGGAGCCGTGGGACGGGGTCGCCGTGCCGGTCGGACCGCCGCTCGAGGAGGTGGCGCCGACCGGCGCCACCCCGGCGCTGCCGGTGGCGGTCGGCCCGGGGATGGCCGGGCCGGTGTCGCCCACCGCGGGCGAGACCGTCATCCCGGTGCCCGCGCCGGCCTTCTCGAACGCGCCGAAGCCCAGCGCGACGCCCGCGCCGAGCACGCCCATCAGCACCACTCCGGCGGCCGCCAGCGCGATCTGACGCCGCGACGCCCGCGGGTCGTCGGTCCGGTTGAACGGCAGCACCCGGCGCAGCCCGCCCCGTCCGGGACCGCTCCGCCCGCCGAGGACCAGGGTGCGTCCGGGCAGCAGCGTGCCCATGTGCTCCAGCTGCTTCAGCGCCCGCCGTCCGGTCGCGGTGCCGCGGGCGTCGCCGAGGGCGCCGCGCAGCGCCACCGAGGCCTCCAGCTCGGCCCGCGAGCGGTCGTACGCACCGACGCAGAGCGCCAGCACACCCAGCTCGTGGTGGAACCAGGCCTCCTCGGCCACCGCCGCGGTCGCCCGGGCGGACTCGAGGCCGAAGCGCAGCGACCGCTCCCAAGCGCCCCAGCGCAGCCCCAGCGCGAAGGCCGGGGCGCAGGCGCGGGCCAGGTGGACCACCTGGTGGTGCCGTCCCTGCTCGCGGTCCGCGTGCATGACGGCGAGCAGGACCTCGGCCTCGGCCGCGATCTGATCCTCCGTCACCGAGGCGTGGCCGGTCCACCAGGCGAAGTGCTGGGCCGCGTCCCGGGTGGCGTCGGCGGTCGGCCACTCGGCGGCGAGCAGCGCCGCCACTCCGCCGACCAGGCGGTGGTGCCGGGCGCCCACGGGGGCGGCCAGGCCGGCCGCGACCAGCTCGGCCAGCGCCTCCTCGCCGTGGCCGACGTCGATCAGCGCGGGCAGGTGCGGGGCGCTCGGGATCTCGCCGCCGAGCGCGGTGGCGAGCCGCAGGGTGCGCCGGCCGCCGTCGCTGAGGCCGCGGGCGATCCTGACCGCGGGCGCGGCGCTCTCGGCGACCGAGGGCAGCGGCACCGGGTCGACCAGCGGCGCCTCGTCGTCCCTGACGTGCTGGCTGAGGTAGGCCTCGAAGCCGCCGGGGGCGGGCTGGCGGGTCGGCACCAGCTCCCCCCTGGCGGCGGTCCCCCGGGACGGTCCGGCCTCGAGCGCCGCGGGTCCGGCCCACTCGGGGCCGGGCACTCCGGCCGCCATGGCCTCGATCGCGGTCTCCCGGTGCCGCAGCAGCGCGGCGGCCTGGACGAAGCGCAGCGGCAGGCCCTCGGACTCGAACCACAGGTCCACCGCCCAGGCCCGCTCGGTCTCGTCCAGCGAGCGTCCGGCCAGGCGGGCCAGCAGGGCCAGCGAGGACTGCCGGGAGAGTCCCGGCAGCCGGGTGTCCTCCAGCCGTCCGGCGACCGGCGAGTTGGCGCCGAGCGGGGTGGCGGAGGCGGTGCTGGAGGTGATCAGGAAGGCGCTCTCGGGAGCGGCCGTGAGCAGCTCCTCCAGCGCCTCGCCGCTGAACTCGACGTCGTCGACCACGACCACGGCGCACAGCTCGCGCAGCAGCTCGGGCAGCAGCCCGCGGCCCGGACGGTAGCCGGGGGCGTGGTGGGTGGCGCTGAACAGGTCCTGCAGCAGGTCGCCCGAGGTCCGGGCGTAGCCGGTGAGCCGGACCACCCCGGCCGGGGCGAGCCCGGCGCAGGCGGTGGCGACGGCGTCCAGGATGGCCGAGCGGCCGGAGCCCTGCGGGCCGATCAGCCGGACCGAGCGGCCCTGCAGCAGCTGTCCGCGCAGCCGCTCGCACAGGGCGTCGCGCTCCAGCAGGCCGCTGGCGACCCGGGGGCGGACGGTCGGGTCGGCGGGCGCCGGGGTGGCCTGCGGCTGGAGTCCGGGCGGGCAGTCGGCGGCGGTGCTGCCGTCAGGGGCGTTGACGGCGAGCTGAAGCCCCCCGGTGACGACGGTTCCGGTACGGGTGCTGCCGTCGGTGGCGGTCTCGCCCTGCGGGAGTTCCAGCGGGGCCGGTGCGACCCTGACGAGTTCGGCGGAGGCAGCGCCGCGCTGGCGAACCGGCAGGTTCGCGATGGATTCGGACGGGGCTATTCGGGCGAGTGTCGGCGACTCGGTGCCGTCGGGGATTCGGTCGGCCGAGCCGTCCCCGTCGCCTTCGCCCAGAGTGGGTGGGTTCATTATCCTCTTTCGCCCCCGGAGCTTCGCATACTCTTCCGCAAGCGGTGCCCCGGGGGGAGAGGGGCCGACCATACTGTTATGGGAAAGTCATCTTACGAAGGTGCGGAAACCGCCGCTTCGGGGACTTCGGGGACATAGCCCTCGATCGCCAGGATCCGGTGCAGCCTGGTCGCCACCAGCAGCCGCTGCAGCTGGGCCGGGACGCCGCGCAGCACCAGCCGCCGCCCGCCGCGCCCGGCCCTGCGGTGGGTGCCCATGATCACGCCGAGCCCGGTGGCGTCCCAGGAGTCCAGCAGCGACAGGTCGAGCACCAGGTCACCGCAGCCGTAGTCGACGGCCCGGTGCAGCACGGAGCGGGCGTCGGCGGCGGTGCGCACGTCGAGGCGCCCCTCGATGGTGAGCCCGGTGTGGTCACCCCTGATCCGCATGCGCGCTCCCCATGGAATAGCTGTTGAACTGATGCTTCTCTCATCTGACGCGGAAGCAGGTGTCGGGGTTGCTGGCCACGGCGACATTGAGAGCGAATTCACCCCTTCGGGTGAGTATTTTTCTTCTCGGTTCGCACTACTTTTCGTAACTGTAGAAACCCTGACCGCTCTTGCGGCCGAGATCCCCGGCGGTCACCATCCGGGCCATGATCTCCGGCGGCGCGAACTTCTCGTCCTGGGTCTCGGTGTAGATGTTCCTGGCGGCGTGCAGCAGGATGTCCACCCCGGTCAGGTCGGCGGTGGCGAGCGGGCCCATCGCATGGCCGAAGCCGAGCCGGCAGGCGGTGTCGATGTCCTCCGCCGAAGCCACCCCGGACTCGTAGAGCTTCACCGCCTCCACCACCAGGGCGGAGATCAGCCGGGTGGTGACGAAGCCGGCCACGTCGCGGTTCACCACCACGCAGGTCTTGCCCACGCCCTCGGCGAACTCCCGTGCGGCGGCCAGGGTCTCGTCGCTGGTCTTGTAGCCCCGCACCAGCTCGCAGAGCTGCATCATCGGCACCGGCGAGAAGAAGTGCACCCCCACCACGGACTCCGGACGCTCCGTCACCGCCGCGATGTGGGTGATCGGGATGGCCGAGGTGTTGGTGGCCAGCACCGCGCCGGGACGCACGATCCGGTCCAGCGCCCGGAACAGCTCCTGCTTGACCTCCAGCTGCTCGAACACCGCCTCCACCACCAGGTCGGCGTCGGCCACCGCGTCCAGGTCGGTGCTGGTGGTGATCCGCGCCAGCGCCGCCTCGGCGTCCTCGGCGCTGAGCTTGCCCTTGGCGGTGAAGCGCTCGTAGGAGCTGCGGATCCCGGCCAGCCCGCGGTCCAGCGCCGCGTCCGTCACATCGCGCAGCACCACCTGGTACCCCGCCTGGGCGGAGACCTGGGCGATGCCGGAGCCCATCAGGCCGGCTCCGATCACGGCGATCTGCTTGGCCACGGTGGTACCCCTTGCGTGTGTGGGAGGGACAACGCTGTCCTGCTTTGAGAATCTAACGTCGCGGATGCCTCCAGGGCGACGGGAAGCCGTCTTCCAGTGGCGAAGCTCACGCTCGATAATGAGAGGTGAACTGAGGGGCGGCATCGTGGGACGAATGGAACCGGTCATCCAACTGGCGGTCCCTGTGGTGGTCCTGGGCATCCTGGTGGCCCTGCTGCGCTGGACCTGGAGTCCGCGCAAGGGGCGCTCGCTGGTACCGCGTACGCCCCGGCGCGGGGCACCGAACGAGTACGGGCTGCTGGTCGCGGTCGCCGCGCCCGCCGACGACGCCGAGAGCACCCGGCTGACCGCCCTGCTGGACGCGGCCGGCATCCGGCACACCCTGGTCGACACCACCGCCGGAACGCGGCTGATGGTCTGGCCGGACTCCGCGCCCAGCGCCCGCAGGCTGCTCCGCGACACCGGGGCGGCGCCCTGAGGGCCGCTGACGGCCCTGCTGCGGACCTACGGCAGCAGCCCGATGCCCGGGTCGGGCTCCCTGCTGACGTCCGCGCCCAGCGCGTTCAGCTGCTCGACCAGTCCGGCGTAGCCCCGGTCGATGTGGTGGATCTCGGACACCAGGGTCACTCCCTCGGCCACCAGGCCGGCCAGTACCAGGCCCGCTCCGGCCCGTACGTCGGTCGCCTGGACGGGAGCGCCGGAGAGCCGGGGGACGCCGCGCAGCACCGCGTGGTGGCCGTCGGTGCGCACCTGGCCGCCGAGCCTGGCCAGCTCCTGCAGAAAGACGAAGCGGGCCTCGAAGATGTTCTCGGTGATCATCGAGACGCCCTCGGCCACCGCGTTCAGCGCGGCGAACTGCGGCTGCAGGTCGGTGGCGAAGCCCGGGTACGGCAGGGTCACCACGTCCACGGCCTTCGGCCGCCGGTCCATCACCACCCGGAAGCCGTCCGGCACCGCGCTGACCTCGGCCCCGCAGGCGGAGATCTTGTCCAGGGCGATCCGCAGGTGCTCGGCCCTGGCGTGCTCCACGGTGATGTCGCCCTGGGTGATCGCCGCCGCCACCGCGAAGGTTCCGGCCACGATCCGGTCCGGGACGGTCTCATAGGCCACCGGCGACAGCTTCGGCACGCCCTGCACCTCGATGGTGGAGCTGCCGGACCCGCCGATCTTCGCCCCCATCGCCTGCAGCATCAGGCACAGGTCGACGATCTCCGGCTCGCGCGCGGCGTTGTCGATCACCGTGGCGCCCTCCGCGAGCACCGCCGCCATCAGGATGTTCTCGGTCGCGCCGACGCTGGGGAAGTCAAGCTCGACCGAGGCCCCGGTCAGCCCGCCGGGGGCGGAGGCGATCAGGAAGCCGTGCTCATTGGTGATCACCGCGCCCAGCTTGGTCAGCCCGTCGATGTGCATGTCCAGGCCGCGCGACCCGATCGCGTCCCCGCCGGGACGGGCCACCCGCACCTGACCGCAGCGGGCCAGCAGCGGCCCCAGCACGGCGATGGACGCGCGCATCATCCGGACCAGGTCGTAGTCGGCCTCGTGGCCCGGCACGGCCGGCACGTCGATCACCGCGGTGCCGCTGTGGTGGCCGGGCAGGGTGGACCACTCCAGCGCCACCGTGCAGCCCATCCGCCGCAGCAGCTCGGCCATGATCTCCACGTCGAGGATCCGCGGCAGGTTCCCCAGCCGGGTCTGACCCTCCGCCAGCAGCGAGGCCGCCATCAGCTTCAACGCGCTGTTCTTCGCCCCGGGCACGCGCACCCGTCCCGCGAGCCTCGCGCCGCCCACCACCCGCAACCGTTCCGTCATTCTTGGCATCGTACGGGTGGTGCCGCCTCAGCGGTTCTCCCCCGGCACCCAGAGCACGTCGCCGATCTCCTTGTTGGCCGTCCTGGCCAGGATGAACAGCAGGTCGGAGAGCCGGTTGAGATAGGTCGCGGCCAGCGGGTTGATGCTGTCGCCGTGCTCCTCGATCGCGGCCCAGGTGCTGCGCTCGGCCCGGCGCACCACGGTGCAGGCCAGGTGCAGGTACGCCGCGCCGGGGGTGCCGCCGGGCAGGATGAAGCTGCGCAGCTTCTCCAGGTCCTCCAGGAAGCGGTCGCAGTCCTGCTCAAGACGGTCCACGTAGGTCTGCAGCACCCGCAGCGGGGGGTACTTCGGGTCCTCGACCACCGGGGTGGCCAGGTCGGCCCCGACGTCGAAGAGGTCGTTCTGGATCCGGGTCAGCACCGTGTTCAGCTCGGAGGTCAGCCCGCCGCAGGCGATGGCCAGGCCGATCGCCGCATTGGCCTCGTTGCTGTCCGCGTAGGCGGCGAGCCGGGGATCCGTCTTCCGGGTCCGGCTCATGTCGCCGAGCGCGGTGGTGCCGTCGTCGCCGGTCCTGGTGTAGATGCGCGTGAGGTTGACCATGCCGCCGAGCTTAGGGCCTTCCGGCGACAGGCCTCAGGCGACGTTGACGCGCTGGCCGGGCGGGGCGGCCTCGAGCCAGGCCAGGAAGCCGGTCAGGGCGTCCTCGCTCATCGCCAGCTCCACCGGCTCGCCGGCGTGCAGACAGGTGAGCACGATCGCGTTGGAGAGCAGGGCGAGCTCCTCCTGCCCCTGCGGGGTGCGGCGGTGCAGCACCTCGATCCGGGAGCGCTTGAACACCTTGCGCGGCCGCGGGGAGTAGCTGAAGACCCGGAACCACTCCACCGAGTCGTGGTTGTAGCGGCCGATGCCGAAGACCCAGCCCTTGCCGCCGTTGTCGGCGCCGGCCGAGGCCGGGGCGGGCGCGGAGCCGGAGGGCAGCGGGGCGTCCGGGTCGACCACGGGCGGGGCGCCCACCGGGCCGGTCGGCAGCGGGATCTTCAGCCGCACCGAGCAGTCGAAGGTGCCGCCGGGGCGCTGGATCAGCCGCCGGCGCACCGCGAAGGCGCCGAGCCCGCAGAGGGCGGCCAGCAGCACCGCCACGACGATCACCACCACCGCGAGGACCATGCCCTGCCACCTCCCTCGCCCGTCGGCCCATGTGCCTTTTCAACGGCCGTTCCGCCCCGGGGGTAACTCTCGTTCTCCCGTGCGATCCGGCTGCTGCGGATACAGCGGTCCCGGGGCGACTCGCGTGCCCCGGGACCGGTCGTGCAGGTCAGTCAACAGCAGCCCTGCCGGGCTTGTTCCTAGGAGGGTACTAGCGGCTTGCCGCCGCCTGGATCCGCACCGAGGCGCGGCGCTCGGCGCCCGCCTCGGAGTCGGCCCTGGCAGCGCTCAGAGCCCGCTCGGCCCGCTCGACGTCGATCTCGTCGGCGAGTTCGGCGACCTCGGCCAGCAGCGACAGCTTGTTGTCCGCGAAGGACAGGAAGCCGCCGTGCACCGCCGCGATCACGGTGGTGCCGTCCGCCTGGCGGATGGTCACCGGGTCGGACTCCAGCACACCCAGCACCGGGGTGTGCCCGGCCTGGATGCCGATGTCACCGGACTTGGTACGGGCAAGGACGATCGTGGCCTCGCCCGACCAGACCTTTCGGTCGGCCGCGACCAGCTCGACATGCAGCTCAGCCACAGTGGGCTCCTCGGTCTTGATGCCCGTGCCGTAAAGCCCGGGTTGCGGAAAGAATAACGGTCCACCCGATCGGACCCGCAATCGGGTGGGGGTACGGACGAGGGGCGGTCCCGTACGGGGCCGCCCCTCGCCTTCGAGCAGCCGTTCGCCGAACTACTTCTTGGCGAGCTCGGCGGCGTTGCGCTCCAGGTCGTCGATGCCGCCGCACATGAAGAAGGCCTGCTCCGGAGTGGAGTCGTACTTTCCGTCAGCGATGGCGGTGAACGCGTGGATGGTCTCGTCCAGCGGAACCGTGGACCCGTCGACACCGGTGAACTGCTTCGCCACGTAGGTGTTCTGGGACAGGAACCGCTCGATGCGCCGGGCGCGGTAGACGGTGACCTTGTCTTCCTCGCTCAGCTCGTCGATACCGAGGATCGCGATGATGTCCTGGAGGTCCTTGTACTTCTGCAGGATCCCCTTGATGCGGATGGCCGTGTCGTAGTGGTCCTGCGCGATGTAGCGCGGGTCCAGGATCCGGGACGTGGAGTCCAGCGGGTCGACGGCCGGGTAGATGCCCTTCTCGGAGATCGGACGGGAGAGCACCGTCAGAGCGTCGAGGTGGGCGAAGGTGGTGGCCGGGGCCGGGTCGGTCAGGTCGTCCGCGGGAACGTAGATCGCCTGCATCGAGGTGATCGAGTGACCGCGGGTCGAGGTGATGCGCTCCTGGAGGAGACCCATCTCGTCGGCCAGGTTCGGCTGGTAACCCACCGCGGAGGGCATCCGGCCGAGCAGGGTCGACACCTCGGAACCGGCCTGGGTGAACCGGAAGATGTTGTCGATGAACAGCAGCACGTCCTGGCCGACCACGTCACGGAAGTACTCGGCCATGGTGAGGGCCGAGAGCGCGACCCGGAGACGGGTGCCCGGGGGCTCGTCCATCTGGCCGAAGACCAGGGCGGTCTTCTCCAGAACGCCGGAGTCCTTCATCTCCTCGATGAGGTCGTTGCCCTCGCGGGTACGCTCACCGACACCGGCGAAGACCGACACGCCACCGAAGTTCTCGGCGACGCGGTAGATCATCTCCTGGATGAGGACGGTCTTGCCGACACCGGCACCACCGAACAGGCCGATCTTTCCACCCTGGACGTACGGGGTGAGCAGGTCGATGACCTTGATGCCGGTCTCGAACATCTCGGTCTTGGACTCGAGCTGGTCGAAGCGCGGGGCGACCCGGTGGATCGGCCAGCGGGTGGTGACCGTGGCCTCGAACTCCGCCTTGTCCGCGTTCAGGACCTCACCGAGGGCGTTGAAGACCTTGCCCTTGGTGATCTCGCCGACCGGGACCGAGATCGCCGCACCGGTGTCGGTGACACCGGTACCGCGCTGCAGACCGTCGGTCGGCTGCATGGAGATGGCGCGGACCAGGCCGTCGCCGAGGTGCTGGGCTACCTCGAGGGTCAGGATCTTGCGGCCGGTACCGTCCGGCGCGTCGATCTCGACCTTGAGCGCGTTGAACATCGCCGGCATGGCGTCGACGGAGAATTCCACGTCGACGACCGGACCGATGACCCGCGCGACACGGCCGGTGGCCGTCGCGGTCTCAACAGTGGCAGTCATATGTCTAGTCACTCCCCGCGTTCGCGTCGGCCAGGGCGGTAGCGCCACCGACGATCTCGCTGATTTCCTGGGTGATCTCGGCCTGTCGGGCCGAGTTGGCGCGCCGCGAAAGCGACTTGATGAGGTCGCCCGCGTTGTCGGTCGCACTCTTCATCGCACGACGCCGGGCGGCGTGCTCCGAAGCGGCCGACTGCAGCAGCGCGTTGTAGATCCTGCTCTCGACGTACCGGGGCAGCAGGGCGTCCAGGACGCCCTCCACCGACGGCTCGAAGTCGTAGAGCGGGAAGGGGCCGTGCTCCTTCGCCGCGGCCTGCGTCTGCTCCAGCTTGAGCGGGAGCAGGCGCAGGTCCACCGGGTTCTGCGTGAGCATCGAGACGAACTCGGTCGAGACCACGTGCAGTTCGTCCACGCCGCCCTCCGCCGTGTCCTTGACGAAGGCGTCGATCAGGTCGGCCGAGACCGTCTTGGCGTCCTGGTAGGTCGGCTTGTCCGAGAAGCCGGTCCACGAGGCCGCGACCGGCATCTCACGGAAGGCGTAGAAACCCAGGCCCTTGCGACCGACCATGAACGTGACGACCTCCTTGCCCTCCGCCTTCAGGCGGGCCGTCAGTGCGACGGCCTGCTTGATGGCGTTGGAGGAGTATCCGCCGGCCAGACCGCGGTCGGAGGTGACCACCAGTACCCCGGCGCGAACCGGGTTCTCCGGCTCGGTCGTGACCGGGTGCTTGGCGTTGGACCTCGTCGCGACCGCGGTCACCGCACGGGTGAGCTCGTCCGCGTACGGGGAGGAGGCCGCCACCGCGCGCTGCGCCTTCATGATGCGCGACGCGGAGATCATCTCCATCGCCTTGGTGATCTTCTTCGTCGCGGTGACAGAGCGGATCCGGCGCTTGTAGACCCGAAGCTGTGCTCCCATGGGCCGTTACCGTCCTTTCCGTCTCTCGTCAGGCCGAGTCGCCGAGGAGCGCGCCCTGGGAGGTGGTGAACTCCTTCTTGAACGAGGTGATTGCCTCGGTCAGGGAGGTGATCGTGCCGTCCTCGAGCTTGCTGGTCTCGACGATCGTGGTCAGGACGCCCTTGTGCTCGCGGCGCAGGTAGTCGAGGAACTCGCGCTCGAACTTGCGGATGTCCACGACCGGGACGTTGTCCAGCTGGCCGGTGGTGCCGGCCCAGATCGAGACGACCTGCTCCTCGACCGGGAAGGGCTGGTACTGGCCCTGCTTGAGCAGCTCCACCATCCGGGCGCCACGCTCCAGCTGGGCCTTGGAGGCCGCGTCCAGGTCGGAACCGAAGGCGGCGAACGCCTCCAGCTCGCGGTACTGGGCGAGGTCCAGACGCAGTCGGCCTGCCACCGACTTCATGGCCTTGATCTGCGCCGAGCCACCGACCCGGGAGACCGAGATACCGACGTTCACGGCCGGGCGGATGCCCGAGTTGAACAGGTCGGACTCAAGGAAGCACTGGCCGTCGGTGATCGAGATCACGTTGGTGGGGATGTACGCCGAGACGTCGTTGGCCTTGGTCTCGATGATCGGCAGACCGGTCATCGAGCCCGCGCCCAGCTCGTCCGACAGCTTGGCGCAACGCTCCAGCAGACGGGAGTGCAGGTAGAACACGTCACCGGGGTAGGCCTCGCGGCCCGGCGGGCGACGCAGCAGCAGCGACACCGCGCGGTACGCCTCGGCCTGCTTCGACAGGTCGTCGAAGACGATGAGGACGTGCTTGCCGTCGTACATCCACTCCTGGCCGATGGCCGAGCCGGTGTACGGGGCGAGGTACTTGAAGCCGGCCGGGTCGGACGCCGGGGCAGCCACGATGGTGGTGTACTCCAGCGCGCCCGCCTCCTCCAGCGCACCGCGCACGGAGGCGATGGTGGAGCCCTTCTGGCCGATGGCGACGTAGATGCAGCGGACCTGCTTCTTCGGGTCGCCCGAGCGCCAGTTGTCGCGCTGGTTGATGATCGCGTCGATCGCCACCGCGGTCTTGCCGGTCTGGCGGTCGCCGATGATCAGCTGGCGCTGGCCGCGGCCGATCGGGGTCATCGCGTCGATGGCCTTGATGCCGGTCTGCAGCGGCTCGTGCACCGACTTGCGGACCATGACGCCGGGAGCCTGCAGCTCCAGGGCGCGGCGGCCGCTGGACGCGATCTCGCCGAGGCCGTCGATCGGCTGGCCCAGCGGGTCGACCACGCGGCCGAGGTAGCCCTCGCCCACGGGGACCGACAGGACCTCGCCGGTGCGGCGGACCGTCTGGCCCTCCTCGATTGCGCTGTACTCGCCGAGGACGACGACACCGATCTCGCGGGTGTCGAGGTTCAGCGCGAGGCCGAGGGTTCCGTCCTCGAACTTCAGCAGTTCGTTCGCCATGACCGAGGGCAGACCCTCGACCCGGGCGATGCCGTCAGCCGTGTAGGTGACAGTGCCGACCTCTTCACGCGAGGCGGCGTCCGGCTGGTACGACTGGACGAAGTTGTCCAGCGCGTCCCGGATCTCCTCCGGCCGGATCGTGAGCTCCGCCATCTGGGTTCCCTGCTCTCCTAGTTGCGATCCTCGGCCCGCCCGTGGAGGGCCGCAAGTATTCGACTCTCGGCCAGCATGTCCACTGACCGTATAAACCGACCGAGGGTCGGATGCTGCTTGGGCTCTAGCCCGCTTTCCTGCTCAACCCGCCAGGCCCTGTCGCGCGCCGTCCATCCGGCTCTCGACAGTGCCCTCGATGATCTCGTCGCCGATCTGGACCCGGACACCGCCGAGGACCGAGGGGTCCACGTCGATGTTCAGGTGGACCTGCCGGCCCACCAGCCGCGCCAGCGAAGCGGCGAGCCGTTCCTTCTGCGCGTCCGACAACGGCACCGCGGCGGTCACCAGGGCGACCACCCGACCACGCCGGCCCGCGGCGAGCCGGGAGTACTCCTCCAGGCCGCCTTCCAGGCTACGTCCACGCGGCTGGGTCACCAGGGCGGTGATCAGCTGCACGGTCTGCGGCTTGGCCTTGCCTCCGAGCAGGTCGCGGACCAGCTCACCCTTGGCGGCGGAGTCCGCGGCACCGTCGGTGAGCGCGGCCCGCAGCTCGGGGCTGCCGGCGACGATCCGTCCGAAGCGGAACAGCTCGTCCTCGACCTCGTCCAAGGCACCGGCCCGGTCGGCGCCGATGACCTCGGCGAGCGAGGCCAGCTGCTCGATGCCGTCGACCAGGTCGCGGGAAGTCGCCCAGCGGGACCGGACCATGCCGGCCACCAGGTCGAGCGTCTCCGCGCCGACCTTGCCGCTGAGCAGCGCGGTGGCCAGGTCGGCCTTGCGCTGTCCGGCGGTCGCCGGGTCGGTGAGGGTCCGTCGCAGTCCGACCTCGCGGTCGAGCACGGCGGTCACCGCGAGCAGGTCGGCACCGAGGGCGACCAGGTCGACCGAGGTGCTGTCGGTCAGGGCTTCCAGGCGCTCGCGTGCTGCGGCGTTCGACTGACGTGTGGCGCTGCTCACTTGGCGGCGCCCGCAGCCTCGGCCGACTTCGCGTCGAGCTCGTCCAGGAAGCGGTCGATGATCCGGCTCTGCCGGGCGGAGTCCTCCAGGGACTCGCCGACGACGCGGCCGGCCAGGTCGGTGGCGATCCGGCCGACGTCCTGACGAAGCACGTTCGTCACCTGACGGCGGTCCGCCTCGATCTGGGCGTGGCCCGCGGTGATGATGGCCTCGCGCTGGCGCTGGCCCTCTTCCTTCATCTCCGCGATGATCACGGCGCCCTGCTCACGGGCGTGCTCGGTGATCCGAGCGGCCTCGTGACGGGCCTCCGCAAGCTGGTCCTGGTACTCCTTGAGGGTGCGCGCGGCCTCAGCCTGCGCCTCCTCCGCCCGTTCCAGGCCACCCTCGATCGCGTCGTGCCGCTCGTCCAGGGTCTTCTGGATGTTGGGCAGAAGCTTCTTGCCGAGGACGCCGAAGACGATGCAGAAGCAGAGCAGGCCGATGATGAGCTCGGGCAGAGCGGGGATCAGGGGATTCTGAGCCCCCTCCGCAGCCAAGTTCTTCAGCATGTCTGAACCTTTCATCAAGTGTGGCTACTGGTCCGGTCGGTTCAGCTGCTGAAGATGAACGGGACGACCAGGCCGAGGAGGGCCAGAACCTCACAGAGCGCGAAGCCCAGGAACATGTTCTGACGGATGATCGGCATGGCCTCGGGCTGACGGGCCATGGCCTCGATGGAGTGGCCGAAGACGACGCCGATGCCGACGCCCGGGCCGATCGCGGCCAGACCGTAGGAGATGGCGCCCAGGCGGCCCGCGACAGTGGCGCCGGCAGCGAGCTCAACCGCAGAGTGGATGGCAGACATTGTTCCCTGTCTTCCTTGTGATGCGATCCGTTGGGGGGCTTCCCAGCGGAAGTCTGGTGGGGTGGGAGGGTCAGTGACCCTCTTCAAGCGCTCCGCTGATGTAGAGCGAGGTGAGCAGCGTGAAGATGTAGGCCTGCAGGAACTGGATCAGCACCTCGAAGGCGGTCATGGCGGCGGCCATGACGAAGGATCCGGCCGAGAAGAGCGCGAAGACCTTCGGGGTCAGCAGGTACCAGGTGGCGGCGCTGAACATCACGATCAGCATGTGGCCGGCGAACATGTTGGCCCAGAGCCGCACCGCGAGGGTGAAGGGGCGCAGGATCACGTTCTGCAGGAACTCGATGACCACGATCAGCGGGACCAGCCAACCGGGCAGCCCCTCCAGCAGGGTGAGGTGCTTCCAACCGCCGACGAAGCCGTGGGTCTTGAACGTGAGGTACATGTACGTGATCCACACCAGCACCGCGATGGACACCGGGTACGCGAAGCGCGACGCCACGGGGAACTGGGCCAGCGGGATGATGGACATGATGTTCATGATCCACACGAAGAAGAAGATCGAGGTCAGGAAGGGGACGTACTTGTCGCCCTTCTTGCCGATCACATCGCGGGCGATGCCACGGGAGATGAAGGTGTAGCCGATCTCGCCGATCAGCTGCAGCTTGCCGGGCACCAGCTTGGGCTTGCCGAAGGCGGCCCAGAAGAAACCGACGACCAGCAGCATGCAGATGATCGCCAGCAGCATCGGCTTGGTGAAGTCGAAACTGCCGATGCTGAAGATCGGCTTGAAGTCGAACGAGTTGAGACCCGGTGCGGGGAAGCCACAACCCGACGGCGAGATGTGGCACCCGCTCTCAGCGAGCATCAATGGGGTACTCACCCGTGACTCCTTCGTCGTGACGCATAAGAACTGCAACCTTGTGTGTCGGTGCGGCCTGTATGGCCACGGTTCGGCACGGGGGACGTGGGCTGGTGGCGCCGCTGATCGACTCGGTTCACCGGTCGAAACTCACCGGTCGAGGATCGGACGCCCCCGGGAGGGGACTGAAGTCCCTTTCGACCGGATGCGATTCCGGACGATAGCAGATGGGGATGAACCGGCTTTACCCCGCCCTTACGCCGCATCTCGGGACTCCGCCTGCACAGGCACCGAGGGCTCGGGGTCGACGTAGAGGATCTTGCTGGTCAGGGTGTAGCGGACCTGGCCGCCCACCCAGGCCAGCGCGGTGACCAGCAGCGTGAGCGCGAAGGCCCTGCCGCTGAACAGGGTGGTGTCCTTGAACACGACGACGAAGACACCGATGAGCAGCATCTGCACCGCGTAGACCAGCAGGCCGGCCATCATCACCAGCTGCGGCTTGTTCTGGGTCAGGCGCATCAGCGCCCAGAAGCCCGCACCGAAGAACACCGCGACCACGGCCAGCGCGACCAGCGCACCGACCAGGCCCTTGGAGCCGGCGAACACCGTGCTGAGCACAGCGGCAACGACCCCCACCGGAGCAGCCAGCATGGCTGATCCACGGAGGATCTGGGCGTCGTTGGACAGCATCGTCGTCAACTCCGGCGCGATGGAATGGAAAGGCGATCAAGGGAAGTGAAAGGAGAACGAGCACGTGATCACAGACCCGCGAGGCGGGTCGCGACCGAACGACCTTCTCCCATAAGGTCCTTCGGCTCATCTACCTGATGTCGTGAACGGTATCACAAGCTATTTGGTGAGGTCTTTACCCTAGAGCTGTGCTTCTTGCCACATGAGCCTCACTCGGAGGGATTAACGACCGTTTCGTCCGGATGCGCCCGAATGCCGTCCGGCGGCGTGCGCACCGGTGCCGATCTTGCGCAGCAGCTCTTCGTCCTCGTGGGAAAAGGAATCCGCAAGAACACCGGCACTTTCCGGGGCGATGGCGTCACCCTGGGTAAGAACTTCTCTTACCTCTTCGGCCTCTTCGGTCGGGCGGCGGTAGCGCGGGGGGAGGAAGCGCTCGGCCATCCGGGGAGCGTGCGGCTTGAAGCGGGGCATCAGCAGCACGATGATCCCGATCAGGCAGGCCGCCATGGCGATCTTCACCGCCAGCAGCGGGGTGCGGTTCACCGAGAAGGCCACCGTGGCGAAGGCGAACAGGGCCGCCCAGAAGTACATGATCATGACCGCGCGGCTGTGCGAGTGCCCGATCTGCAGCAGCCGGTGGTGCAGGTGGCCCTTGTCGGCCGCGAACGGCGACTGGCCGTTCCAGGTACGGCGCACCACCGCGAGCACCAGGTCCGCCAGCGGGATCGCGATCACGGTCAGCGGCAGCAGCAGCGGGATGTAGATCGGCACCATCGCGTGCACCGCGTCGGTCTGCGAACCGGTGGTGATGACGCTGGGGTCGACGCGGCCGGTCAGCGAGATCATCGAGACCGAGAGCACCAGGCCGAGCAGCAGCGCCCCCGAGTCGCCCATGAAGATCCGGGCCGGATGCAGGTTGTGCGGCAGGAAGCCCAGGCACATCCCGACCAGGATCGCGCTGAACAGCGTGGCCGGCAGGGCGTCGGTGATCCCGTAGCCGAAGGACAGCCGGTAGGAGTAGGCGAAGAAGGCCAGCGCCGCGATGCAGACCATGCCGGCCGCGAGCCCGTCCAGGCCGTCGATGAAGTTGACCGCGTTGACGCTGATCACCACCAGGGCCACCGCGATGAAGGTGCCCCAGGTCTGGTGCAGCACGACCGTGCCGACCCCGGGGATCGGCAGCCACAGCACGGTGACGCCCTTGAAGACCATGACGCCGGCCGCGACCATCTGGCCGCCCAGCTTCACCAGGGCGTCCACGCCCCACTTGTCGTCCAGCACCCCGATCACCCACATGATGGTGGCGCCGGCCAGCAGCGCGGGGACGTCCCCGGTGTTGGTGAAGATGGAGGACAGCTTGTTGAGGTGGGCCGCCACCAGCAGGCCCGCGCACAGGCCGCCGAACATGGCGATGCCGCCGAGGCGCGGAGTCGGCTCCTTGTGCACGTCCCGGTCGCGGATCTGCGGCATGGCGCCGGCGATGATCGCGAATTTGCGCACCGGTCCGGTGAGCAGATAGGTGACCGCGGTGACGACGCACAGCGTCAGCAGGAACTCACGCATCAGCAGCGCCCTCCAATATTGCGGTCGGCACCCCCGTGACTTCGGCTGAGCATAGCGGCCGAGTCGGGTGGGCTGGGTGGTGTTGGTGCGGCACGACAGCGCACCACCCTATGCACAGGGACGCTTGGAGCCACTATTGCGGTTTTGTCTATACGTACCTATAGCCATCAATCTTCGTGCACGTCGACCGGAAAGCGCCCGGCGATCGCCCGCACGTCCGCCGCCACCGCCCGCACCTCGCCCTCCCCCTCGGCCCGCAGGGCCCGGCCGATCAGGACGGCGAGTTCGTTCATCTGCGTCTGCCCCATTCCCTGCGTGGTCACGCAGGCCGTGCCGGAGCGGATGCCGGAGGTCGCGGCGGGCGGGGCCTCGTCGAAGGGCACCGCGCACTTTCCCAGCAGCAGGCCCACCGCCTCGCAGCGCTGCTCCACCTCGCGTCCGCTCAGCCGCAGCGGACGGGCGTCGGCGGTGACCAGGTGGGTGTCGGTGCCGCCGGTCAGCGGACGCAGCCCCTCCCCCGCGAGTCCGGCGGCCAGCGTCTGCGCGTTGGCCACCGTGCGGCGGGCGTAGTCGGCGTACTCGGGCCGCGCGGCCAGGCCCAGGACCATGGCCTTGGCGGCGATCTGGTTCATCGCCGGGCCGCCCTGGGTGAACGGGAACACCGCCCGGTCGACCCGTCCGGCCAGCTCCGCGGTGCACAGCAGCAGCCCGCCCCTGGGGCCGCCGAGCAGCTTGTGGGTCACCCCGCAGACCACGTCCGCGTAGGGCACCGGGGATTCCAGCGCTCCCCCGGCCACCAGGCCGATGGTCTGCGAGGCGTCCGCCACCAGGTAGGCGCCCACCTCGTCGGCGATGGCCCGGAAGGCGGCCCAGTCCAGGGCCCGCGGATAGGAGATCGCCCCGGCCATGATCGCCTTGGGGCGCAGCGCCCGGGCCAGGTCCCGCACCTGGTCCAGATCCACCAGGCCGTCCCGCTCGCGCACGCCGTAGCTGGTGAACTCGAACCAGCGGCCGGAGAAGTTGGCCCCGGAGCCGTGGGTCAGATGGCCGCCGTGCTGCAGCGACATCGCCAGCACCGCGTCGCCCGGGCGCAGCAGCGCGGCGTAGGCGGCGAGCACCGCGGTGGTGCCGGAGTACGGCTGGACATTGGCGTGCGCGGCCCCGAACAGCGACTTCGCCCGCTCCACCGCGAGTTCCTCGGCGGCGTCGGCGAACTCGCAGCCGGTGTGGTGCCGCTGCCCCGGATAGCCCTCGGCGTACTTGTCGCCCAGCGGGCCGGCCAGGACCGCGCGGACGGCGGGCGAGCAGAAGTTCTCCCCCGCGAGCAGGTGCACCTGCTCCGCCCTGCGCCGGAGCTCGCCCGCCAGGACGTCGGCGAGCTGCGGATCCTGCACGCTGAGCTCTGCCATCCCTACGCTCCCTGCGCCGTATCACTCCCTGGGAGTCCGTTCCCTGGGAAGCCACTGCCTGCGCACTCACTCTAGGACGGGAGTAATCGTTACGCCTGGGCTAAGCGGGCACCCGGGCCACCCCGGTCAGCGCGGTCACGATGGGATCGAGCGCGTCGAAGATCTCCTCGCCGCAGTTGCGGAACATCCCCAGCGGAGCGCCGTACGGGTCGTCCACCTCGTCCGCCTCGGGGGTCGCGGCGAGCAGCCAGCCGCGCAGCGCGGCGGCGGCGCGGACCAGCACCCTGGCCCGCTCGGCGATCTCGCCGGGGACCTCGGCGGCCTCCGGCAGGGTGGCCGCGTCTATCGCCTTCACCAGCCGGGTGAACTCCTTGAGGGTGAAGGTGCGCAGCCCGGCGGCATGGCCCATGGAGATCACCTGGGCCCGGTGGTCCAGGGTCGCGGTCAGCACCAGGTCGGCGCCGATGACGTGCTCGTCCAGCAGCTCGCGGCCGACGAAGCCGCGCGGGTCGGCGCCGTACTCGCCGAGGATCTCGGCGGCGTTGGACTCCATCGGCGCACCCTCGTGGCCCCAGGTGCCCGCGCTCTCCACCAGGATGTCGCCGGCCCGGGAGCCGAGCCGGTGGGTCAGCTCGTGCCGGGTCAGCCGCTCGGCGATGGGCGAGCGGCAGACGTTCCCGGTGCACACATAGAGGATCTTGAAAGCGCCGTGCCGGGGCTCCGCTCCCCCGTAGTACGGACGGGGCAGCGGGCGGGCGTGCCGACCGCTCCCCTGACCGGAGAGGCTGCCCAGGGGAATGACGGAACCCGCCGCGGCCCCGCGATGGGGCCCGGCGCTGTGGGGATGGGCCAGCACTCCCGCCGCTCCCGCGGCTCCCGCCACTCCTGCGCGGACGTCGGTCAACTGCCGACCACCAGGTCGGGTGGGTACCACCTCGCGGAGCTGCGCGGCGGTGACCGCGCCCTCGCGGAGCAGCACCGGGATCTTGCCGGTGACATCGACGATGGACGAGGCCACGGCGTGGTCGGCGCGACCGCCGTCGAGATAGACCGAGACGCTGTCGCCGAGCTGGCCCTGGGCCTCGTCGCAGTCGGCCGGGGGCGTGCCGCCGGTCAGGTTGGCGCTGGAGACGGCGAGCGGCCCGGTGGTGTTCAGCAGCTCGATGGCGACCGGGTGCAGCGGCATCCGGACCGCGACGCTGCCCCTGGTGTCGCCCAGGTCCCAGCGCAGCGAGGGCTGGTGCTTGGTGACCAGGGTCAGCCCGCCGGGCCAGAAGGCGTCGACCAGCTCCCAGGCGGACTCGGAGAAGTCGCTGACCAGGCCGTGCAGGGTGGTCGGCGAGCCGATCAGGACCGGGGTGGGCATATTGCGCCCGCGGCCCTTGGCGGCCAGCAGCGCGGCGACGGCGTCCGGGGTGAAGGCGTCCGCGCCGATGCCGTAGAGGGTGTCGGTGGGCAGCACGATGAGCTCGCCCCGGCGGATCGCCGAGGCGGCCTCGCGCAGGCCGGCGGCACGGTCGCTCGGATCGGCACAGTCGTAGCGGCGGCTCATCGGTGCAGGCCCCTTCCGTGGGCGGTGAGATTCACAACGTGACGAACGTGACGGTTCACAGCTTGAGGGTTCACAGCTTGAGGGTTCACAGTGCGGCCCGGCGGGCCGTGGCGAAGCGGGGGCGGTTGTTGAGGTCGCGGTGGTCGGCCGCGTCGGTCCAGCCGGACTCCTCGCGGAAGATCCACGGGACCAGGCCGCCCTGGGTGTCGGCGTGCTCGATCACCACCACCCCGCCGGGCCTGAGCAGCCTGGCGGCGACCTTCTCGATGCCCCTGATGGTGTCCAGCCCGTCCTCGCCCGAGAACAGCGCGAGCTGCGGGTCGTGGTCGCGGGCCTCGGGGGCCACGTACTCCCACTCGGTGAGCGGGATGTAGGGCGGGTTGCTGATCACCAGGTCGAACTGGCCCTGCAGCTCCGGCTGGTCGTCGAAGGCCTTGGTCGCGTCGCCCTGGACCAGGCTGATCCGCGAGGCGTCGGGGCTGGCGTCGACATTGCGGCGGGCCCAGGTGTACGCCTGCTCGGACAGCTCCACGGCGTGCACCCGGCTCCGCGGCACCTCCTGGGCCAGCGCCAGCGCGATCGCGCCGGAGCCGGTGCAGAGGTCCACCACCAGCGGCTCGGCCACGTCCATCGAGCGCAGCGCGTCTATGGCCCAGCCGACCACCGACTCGGTCTCCGGTCGCGGCACGAAGACCCCGGGGCCGACCTGCAGCTCCAGATAGCGGAAGAAGGCCCGCCCGGTGATGTGCTGAAGCGGTTCCCTGGCCTCGCGGCGGGAGATGACCTCCCAGTAGCGGGCGTCGAACTCGCTGTCCGCCACCGAGTGCAGCTCGCCCCGCTTGACCTCGTGGACGTACGCGGCAAGCTCCTCGGCGTCGAAGCGCGGCGAGGGCACGCCTGCGGCGGCCAATCGCTGGGTGGCCTGGGCCACCTCGGCGAGCAGCAGGTTCATGCGGGCTCCCCTCTGGTCGGTTCCTGGCGGGCTGCTGGTTCTCAGTTGTTCTGCGCGGCGGCTTCGAGCCTGGCGGCGGCGTCGGCGTCGATGGCCGACTGGATGATCGGGTCGAGCTCGCCGCTGAGCACCTGGTCCAAGTTGTACGCCTTGAAGCCGGTGCGGTGGTCCGAGATGCGGTTCTCCGGGAAGTTGTACGTCCGGATCCGCTCCGAGCGGTCCACGCTGCGGACCTGGCTCCGGCGGGCGTCGCTGGCCTCCTGGTCCGCCTCCTCCTGGGCGGCGGCGAGGATCCGCGACCGCAGGATGCGCATGGCCTGCTCCTTGTTCTGGAGCTGGCTCTTCTGGTTCTGGCAGGAGGAGACGATGCCGGTCGGGAGGTGGGTGATCCGGACCGCCGAATCGGTGGTGTTGACCGACTGGCCGCCGGGACCCGAGGAGCGGTAGACGTCGATCCGCAGGTCGTTGGCGTTGATCTCGATCTCGACGTCCTCGGCCTCGGGCGTGACCAGCACGCCGGCGGCGGAGGTGTGGATCCGGCCCTGCGACTCGGTCGCCGGGACCCGCTGCACCCGGTGCACGCCGCCCTCGTACTTCATCCTGGCCCAGACGCCCTGGCCGGGCTCGGTGCCGGCCCGGGCCTTCACCGAGACCTGGACGTCCTTGTAGCCGCCGAGGTCCGACTCGTTGGCGTCGATGATCTCGGTCTTCCAGCCGAGCTTCTCGGCGTAGCGCAGGTACATCCGCAGCAGGTCGCCGGCGAACAGCGCCGACTCCTCACCGCCCTCGCCGGCCTTGACCTCGAGGAGGATGTCCTTGTCGTCATTGGGGTCGCGCGGGACCAGCAGCAGCCGCAGGTCCTCGGTCAGCTGCTCGCGCTGGCGCTCCAGCGACTTGATCTCGGCGTAGAAGTCCGGATCGTCCTCGGCGAACTCGCGGGCCGCCTCGATGTCCTCGCCGGTCTGCCGCCAGGCGCGGTAGGCCGCGGTGATCGGGGTCAGCTCGGCGTAGCGCTTGGAGAGGCGGCGGGCCTCCGCCTGGTCGCCGTGCACGGCCGGGTCGGCCAGGCGCTCCTCAAGGACCGCGTGCTCGCTCAGGAGCTCCTCGACTGCCTCGAACATGGCGCTGGTGCCTTCTTCCGACGTGCGTGGGACTTGGGGAAAGTGAGTGGGCAACGCGAACGGCGCCGACCGGGGCGGCACCTCCGTGGTGGAGAGTGCGCCCGGTCGGCGCCGAGGGACCGCTACTGGTGCTTGGCGGCGTGCTTCTTGCCGAAGCGGGCCTCGAAGCGGGCCACGCGGCCACCGGTGTCCATGATCTTCTGCTTACCGGTGTAGAAGGGGTGGCAGTTCGAGCAGATTTCGGCGCGCATGACGCCGGACGGCTCGGTGCTGCGGGTGGTGAACTCGTTGCCACAGGTGCAGGTGACCTGGGTGACCACGTAGTTGGGGTGGATCTCGGACTTCAAGGGGTGCTCCTAGGTTCGGGAGGGTTCCGGGTCGGATGGCGGGCTGCCTCTTCCGTGAACCGGGACCGACGTACCAGTCTGCCAGCACTGGCCGCATCTGCCCAAACCGGTGGCGGTGCTCGGCTATTCCGTGCCGGCGGATGCGGTGGCGGAGGTGGAGGGCTGTGCGCCGGCCGAGGTGGAGGCCTGCGGGGTGGCGGAGCCGGTGGTCACGGTGGCCGGGTTCTTCTGCTGGAGCTTGAGGACCGCGGCCGGGACCGGCTGGTCCACCTGCAGCGCCACCCACAGCTCGTCCGCCTCCGGGGACAGCGCGACCAGCCGGTTGGGGTCGCTGGGGGCGGTCACGGTGGGCATGGTGACCGCGGTGATGTCGTCGGGGCCGATCTTCTTCATGCTCTGGGCGAAGGAGACCAGCGCCGTCACCGAGCCCAGCTGGCTGTCGGTGGTGAGCGAGCTGGTCGCGGTGTCGGCGATGTCGAACAGCTTGGTCGGGTTGGTGAGCAGCCCCATGCCCTCCACCTTCGTCAGTATCGACTTCATCATCTGCTGCTGGAGCTCGATCCGGCCCAGGTCGCTGCCGTCGCCCACGCCGTGCCTGGTCCGGACGAAGGCCAGCGCCTCGGTGCCGCCCAGGGTGTGGGTGCCGGCCTTGAGGTGCAGGCCGCTCTCCTGGTCGTCGATGTCGACGGTGGTGGTCACGGTGACCCCGCCGAGGGAGTCGATGAGCTTGGCGAAACCGGAGAAGTCGAGCTCGATGTAGTGGTCCATCCGGAGCCCGGTCATCGACTCGACCGTCTTCACCGCGCAGGTCGGGCCGCCGACCTCGTACGCGGTGTTGAACATGACATTGTCGACCGGCGCGATCGTCCCGCCGCCCTTCACCGAGGTGCAGGACGGCCTGCTGACCAGGGTGTCCCTGGGGATGCTGACGATGTCGGCGTGGTCGTGCGCCTGGTTCACATGGATCACCATCGCGGTGTCCGAGCGGGCGGTGCCGTCGGTGGCGCCGCCGGCCAGCTGGCCGTTGCTGCCGGAACGGGAGTCGGAGCCCAGCAGCAGGATGTTCATGGTGCCGGTGGTGGCCTCCTCCGGACGGTCCCCGCCCAGGGCCCCGCTGATGTCCACCGTCCTGATGTTGCTGTTCAGCCTCCAGAAGACGTAGCCGCCGACTCCGGCACAGACCACGAGTACGGCCGCGGTCGACCAGGCCACGATCCGCAGCAGGTGGCGCCGGGGAGCGCCTTCCTTTGCGTGTTGCGGCTTTTCGTTCGACTTGTCCTTCATGTCCGCGAGCGTACGTCAGCCGTATGAGAGCCGCCCTCAGAGACGTCGCCCTCGGTCGCCGCCGACGACACCGCCGCCCCGGACAAGGTGCGTCCGGGGCGGCGGTGTGCTTGCCGTGTGCGTGCAGGCGGCCTGGGGCCCCGGGGTCAGTCCTGGCCCGGGGTCGTCTTGGCGATCTGCATCAGGAACTCGGCGTTGCTCTTGGTCTGCTTCATCTTGTCCAGCAGCAGCTCGATGGCCTGCTGGCCGTCCAGCGCGTGCAGGACCCGGCGGAGCTTCCAGGTGATCGCCAGCTCGTCGGCGCCGAGCAGGATCTCCTCCTTGCGGGTGCTGGACGCGTCCACGTCCACCGCGGGGAAGATCCGCTTGTCGGCGAGCTTGCGGTCGAGCTTGAGCTCCATGTTGCCGGTGCCCTTGAACTCCTCGAAGATCACGTCGTCCATCCGCGAGCCGGTGTCGACCAGCGCGGTGGCGATGATGGTCAGCGAGCCGCCGTTCTCGATGTTGCGCGCGGCGCCGAAGAACTTCTTCGGCGGGTAGAGCGCGGTCGAGTCGACACCACCGGACAGGATGCGTCCGGAGGTCGGGGCCGCCAGGTTGTAGGCGCGGCCCAGGCGGGTGATCGAGTCCAGCAGCACGACCACGTCGTGGCCCAGCTCCACCAGGCGCTTGGCGCGCTCGATGGCGAGCTCGGCGACCGTGGTGTGGTCCTCGGCGGGGCGGTCGAAGGTCGAGGAGATGACCTCGCCCTTCACCGAGCGGGTCATGTCGGTGACCTCTTCGGGCCGCTCGTCGACCAGCACGACCATCAGGTGGCACTCGGGGTTGTTGTGGGTGATCGCGTTGGCGATCGCCTGCATGATCATCGTCTTGCCGGTCTTCGGCTGGGCGACGATCAGGCCGCGCTGGCCCTTGCCGATCGGGGCCACCAGGTCGATGATCCTGGTCGTCAGCACGCCCGGGTCGGTCTCCAGCCGGAGCCGCTCCTGCGGGTACAGCGGGGTCAGCGTGTTGAACACCGGGCGGTTGCGGCCGTTGTCGGGCTCGCTGCCGTTCACCGAGTCCAGGCGGACCAGCGCGTTGAACTTCTCGCGGCGCTCGCCGTCCTTGGGCTGGCGCACGGCGCCGGTGATCGCGTCACCCTTGCGCAGGCCGTTCTTGCGGACCTGGGCGAGGGAGACGTAGACGTCGTTCGGGCCGGACAGGTAGCCCGAGGTCCGCACGAAGGCGTAGTTGTCGAGGATGTCCAGGATGCCCGCCACGGGGATCAGCACATCGTCGTCGTTGACCGGCTGCTCCGGCGGGGGGCGTCGAAGCCGTCCCGGCGGTTGCGGCGGTTGCGGTCGCGGTAGCGTCCGCGGCGACGGCCCCCGCCGAACTCGTCGTCGTCCGGGAAGCCGCCCTGCTGGTCCTGGCGCTGGTCCTGCTGACGCTGGTCCTGGCGCTGGCTGCTGCCGCCCTGGCCACCACTCTGGCCGCCGCTCTGGCCGCCGCCGGACTGCTGGCCCTGGCGGCTCTGCTGGCCGCCGTCCTGGCCCTGGTTGTTGCGGTCGCGGCGGTTGCGGCGCTCGCTGCGGTCGTTGCCCGCGCCGGACGCGTTGCCGCGGTCGCGGCGGTTCTCGGAGCGGTCGCCGGAGTCGGTGTCGTTCGTACCGGCGCTGGTGTTGTTCGCGCCGGTGCTGGTGTTGGTGCTGGTGGAAGCGGCGGCGGGGCTGCCGTCCTGGCGCTCGCGGCGCTCGCGGCGGTCCCGGCGGCCCTCGCGGGCGGTGTCGGTGGCGTCGCCGCGGCCCTGGTCCGGCTGGCGCTCGCGCAGCTCGGTGGCCACGGAGGCGGTCGGCTCAGCGGCCGGGGCCTCCTGCGGGGCGCCTTCGGGGGCGCCGGTGAGCGAGGTCGAGGTCACCGGGGCGGTGGCACGGCGGCTGCGGCGCGGGGCGCGCTCCGCGGTGGCGTCACCGGCGGTCTGCACCGGGATCTCGATCTGCTGCTCGGCCACGCGGGAGCGGGCTGTGCGGCGGGCCGGGGGGGCATCGACGGCGGGGGCCGTCGTCGCGGCGGGGGCCGCCGCTGCGGCGGCCGCGGTGGTGGGCTCCGTGGTGGGAGCGGGTGCGGCCGGGGTGGTGGCGGCCGTCTTGCGGGGGGCGCGCTTCGCGGCCGGCGCCTCGGAGGCGGCGAGGATCGGATCCCCGCCGTTCTTCTCCTTGATGGCGTCGATCAGGTCGCTCTTGCGCATCCGGCCGGTGCCGCTGATGCCAAGGCCGGTGGCGAGCTGCTGGAGCTCTGCGAGCACCATGGCGTTCAGCCCGGTGCCCGTGGTCCGACGGCGCTTCGGCGCTGGGGCCGTAGTTGCGTCCGACGCGTCAGCGTCCGGGCGCGCGCCCATCAGATCGGTGGTGTCGCTCACGAAGGGTCCTTCCCTGGAGCGGACGTCGGCCTGTCTGGCTCGGCGACCGGTTGTGCTGTCCGTACCTGCGCTCGTTTTCGCAGGTGCGGGGCGGTGGTCCGCCGGATGGCGGTCATGCGTACGTGCGGTGTAGGTGTTCTGTGTGCTGACGCACACCGCTTCCCGGGCCCCCGTCGCGTGTCATGGGTGTGAGTCACATGCGGGACTGAGGCACCGACACGGCTTCGGGATGCGGTCACACTTGCGCAGGCAGGCTGCGTACGCGATGTGGCGGGCTCCCGGAGAATTGCTGTCCCGGAACGGTCACTCCGCAGAACGGAGAGGACCAGGATCGGGACGCGGCGCACCGGGCCCCGTAGGGCGCCTGGTGCAGACATGAGATTAACACTACTGGACCCAACAAACATTCCCCCACTCCGCGTCTGTCAATCGTGTCCCCTGTCTCACCCCTCGGTACACATCTCTTCAGGGGGTGAGAGGGAGGTCTTCAGGAGGTCTACAGGAGGTCTTCAGGTGGCGAGGGGGAGCACGGTGGCGCCGTCGAGGTCGAGCTCCAGGCGGTGGGCGGCCCAGGTGGGGGCGGCCTCGGCGAGGAGCTTCTCGGCGGTGCCGGCGTCGGTCAGGGCCAGCACGGTGGGTCCGGCGCCGGAGATGACGGCGGCGATGCCCTGCGCGCGGAGGGTGGCCACCAGGGTGGCGCTCTCGGGCATGGCGGGGGTGCGGTAGTCCTGGTGCAGCCGGTCCTCGGTGGCGGGGAGGAGGAGCTCCGGGCGGCGGGTGATCGCCTCCACGAGGAGGGCGGCGCGGCCTACGTTTGCGGCGGCGTCGGCGTGCGGGACGGTGGCGGGGAGGAGGCCGCGGGCCACCTCGGTGAGGACCGGGTCGGAGGGGATGAAGACGACCGGGACCACGTCGCTGGAGGGCGCGAGGGTGACGGCGTGGGCTTCTTGGCCCTCGTCGGTCCAGGCGATGGTGAATCCGCCGAGGATGCAGGCGGCGACGTTGTCGGGGTGGCCCTCGATCTCCGAGGCGAGGGCCAGGACGGCGGCCTGGTCCATCAGTTCGGCGCCGCCGACGGTGACGGCACGGGCGGCGGTGATGCCGGCGACGATGGCCGCCGAGGAGGAGCCGAGGCCGCGGCCGTGCGGGATCCGGTTGGCGCAGACCACCTCGAGACCGCGGGGTTGACCGCCGAGGCGGTCGAAGGCGGCGCGCATGGCGCGGACGACGAGGTGGCGCTCGTCGCGGGCGAGGGTGTCGGCGCCTTCGCCGGCGATGTCGACGTAGAGACCGGAGTCCGCGATGCGGACGACTACGTCGTCGTACAGGCCCAGGGCGAGGCCGAAGGCGTCGAAGCCCGGACCGAGGTTGGCGCTGGTCGCGGGGACGCGGACGCGGGTCGCGGCGGCGCGGAAGGATGCGGCGGCGCGGAAGGAGGGGGCGGGCATGTCGCTTTCGCTCCTGGAGGTGGATCTCGCCTAGGGCGGGGTGCTTAGCTTATCGAATTTACGTTCGGGGGTGGTTGGGCTTTGCCTGCGGCGCGGGTTTGTGCGCGGGGGCGGGGGCGGGCCGGGTCGGGGAAGTCGCTCTGGGGCCTGCTGCGAAACGGGTGCTTTCTCGTCGAGGTGCCCTTATTTCGCCGATTGCACCCGTTTCTCGCTTTGACGGCCCCTGCCGCGACCACCCCGCCCCGTCCCACCCCCTCCCGTAGGTGGGGGAGGGGGTGGGACGGGGCGGGGTGGTCGTTTTTGTTAGAGCAGGCCCAGGCGTTCTGCGGCGGCGGTGGCGTCGATGGGGATGGTGACGGGCTGGGGGGCGCCTGCCACGGCCCAGTCGGGGTCCTTGAGGCCGTTGCCGGTGACGGTGCAGACGATGCGCTGGCCGGGGTCGACCAGGCCCTGGTCGACGGCGTGCAGGAGGCCTGCGACGCTGGCGGCGGAGGCGGGTTCGACGAAGACGCCTTCCTTGGACGCGAGGAGGCGGTACGCGGCCAGGATCTGGCGGTCGGTGACCTTGTCGATCAGGCCGTTGGACTCGTCGCGGGCGGCGATGGCGAAGTCCCAGGAGGCGGGGTTGCCGATGCGGATCGCGGTGGCGATGGTCTGCGGCTTCAGGACCGGGGCGCCGTCGACGATGGGGGCGCTGCCGGAGGCTTGGAAGCCCCACATTCGGGGGTTTCGGGTGCTTAGTTTGTCCTTGGCGTATTCCTGGTAGCCCTTCCAGTACGCCGTGATGTTGCCTGCGTTGCCTACCGGGAGGACGTGGATGTCGGGGGCGTCGCCCAGGGCGTCCACGATCTCGAAGGCGGCGGTCTTCTGGCCCTCGATGCGGACCGGGTTGACCGAGTTGACCAGGGCGACCGGGTACTTGTCGGAGAGGTCGCGGGCGAGGGTCAGGCAGTCGTCGAAGTTGCCGTCGACCTGGAGGATCTTGGCGCCGTGGATCAGCGCCTGGCCCATCTTGCCGAGCGCGATCTTGCCCTGCGGGACGAGGACGGCGCAGACCATGCCGGCGCGGACCGCGTAGGCCGCGGCAGAGGCCGAGGTGTTGCCGGTGGAGGCGCAGATCACGGCCTGGGCGCCCTCTTCGGCGGCCCGGGAGATGGCCATGGTCATCCCGCGGTCCTTGAAGGAGCCGGTGGGGTTGGCTCCCTCGACCTTGAGGTAGACGTCGCAGCCGGTGCGCTCGGAGAGGAGTTGGGCCGGGACGAGCGGCGTCCCGCCCTCGAGCAGGGTGATGTTCGGGGTCGCGTCGGTGACCGGGAGGCGGTCGCCGTACTCCTTGATGAGGCCGCGCCACTGGTGGGTACGGGTGTTGCTGGTCATGACGTCATTCCCCTTCGACACGCATGATGCTGGCCACGCCGCGGACATTGTCCAGGTTGCGCAGTGCGGAGACCGTAGCGGACAGCGCGGCGTCAGTGGCGCGGTGGGTCACTACGACGAGTGAGGCTTCGCCCTCCCGGCCCTGCTGGCGGACGGTGTCGATGGACACGCCGTGCTCGGCGAAGACGGTGGCGACCTGGGCGAGGACGCCTGCCTTGTCGGCTACGTCGAGGCTGACGTGGTAGCGGGTGACCACGCCGTCCATGGGGCTCACGGTGAGCTGAGCGTACGCCGATTCACCCGGTCCTGTGGAGCCTCCCAGCTTGTTCCGGCAGACCGCGACCAGGTCGCCGAGGACCGCGCTGGCGGTGGGGGCGCCGCCGGCGCCGGGGCCGTAGAACATCAGCTGGCCTGCTGCTTCGGACTCGACGAAGACCGCGTTGTAGGCGCCGCGGACGTTGGCGAGGGGGTGCGTGCGGGGAAGCATCGCCGGGTGGACCCGGGCGGTGACGGATGTGCCGTCGGCGGAGCGTTCGCAGATGGCGAGGAGCTTGACGACGCTGTTCATGGCTTTCGCGCTGGCGATGTCGGCGGCGGTGACCTCGGTCAGGCCCTCGCGGAAGACGTCGGCGGCGGTGACCCGGGTGTGGAAGGCGATCCCGGCCAGGATGGCCGCTTTGGCGGCGGCGTCGAAGCCCTCGACGTCGGCGGTCGGGTCGGCCTCGGCGTAACCGAGGGCGGTGGCCTCTTCGAGGGCCTCGGAGTAGCCAGCACCGGTGGAGTCCATCTTGTCGAGGATGAAGTTGGTGGTGCCGTTGACGATGCCGAGGATCCGGTTCACCTTGTCGCCCGCGAGGGACTCGCGGAGCGGGCGGATCAGGGGGATGGCGCCGGCCACGGCGGCCTCGTAGTAGAGGTCGGCGTGGGCCTGGGCGGCGGCGGCGTGCAGGGCGGCGCCGTCCTGGGCCAGCAGGGCCTTGTTGGCGCTGACCACGGAGGCGCCGTGGTCGAAGGCGGTGAGGATGAGGCTGCGGGCGGGCTCGATGCCGCCGATGACCTCGATCACGACGTCGATGTCGTCGCGTTTCACCAGCTCGGTCGCGTCCGTGGTGATCAGCTCGTCCGGGATGCCCGGGCGGGAGCGGTTGGCGCGGCGGACGGCGACCCCGGCGAGCTCCACCGGGGCGCCGATCCTGGCGGCGAGGTCAGCGGCGTGCGTCGTCATGATGCGGGCCACTTCGGTGCCTACTACTCCACAACCGAGGAGCGCTACCTTCAGTGTGCGCATCGTCCGACTCCACTCTGCTTGGGTTTCTGGCTGTTTCCAGTCTCAGGGACGCCGCGGATATATTTGCGGGCGTTCCAGATTTTGAGACGTGTATTTCGTCATCCGATATCGAGACGCAGCAGATCTTCCTCTGTCTCCCGGCGGACGATCACCCGGGCCTCGTGGTCCAGGACCGCGACCACGGGGGGCCTCAGGGCGTGGTTGTAGTTGCTCGCCATCGAGCGGCAGTAGGCCCCGGTGGCCGGGACCGCGATCAGGTCGCCGGGGGCCAGGTCGGCCGGGAGGAAGGCGTCCTTGACCACGATGTCGCCGGACTCGCAGTGCTTGCCGACGACCCGGCTGAGCATGGGCTCGGCGGTGGAGGTGCGGGAGACCAGGGCGACGGAGTACTCGGCGTCGTAGAGGGCGGTGCGGATGTTGTCCGACATGCCGCCGTCCACGCTGACGTAGGTGCGCAGGCCTTCGAGCGGCTTGACCGTGCCGACCTCGTAGAGGGTGAAGGCGGTGGGGCCGACGATGGCCCGGCCGGGTTCCACCGAGAGGCGGGGGGTGGCGAGGGAGGCTGCCTTGCATTCGCGGTGGACGATGGTCTGCAGGGCCTTGGCGATATCGGCGGGTTCGGCCGGGTCGTCCGCGCTGGTGTAGGCGATGCCGAGGCCGCCGCCGAGGTCGATCTCGGGGAGTTCGACGTCGTGCTCGGCCTTGATCTCGGCCAGCAGGCCGACCACGCGGCGGGCGGCGACCTCGAAGCCGGCCATGTCGAAGATCTGCGAGCCGATGTGGGAGTGGATGCCGCGGAGTTCGAGGCCGTCGAGGGTGAGGGCGCGGCGTACCGCCTCGGCGGCGTGGCCGCCGGAGAGGGAGAGGCCGAACTTCTGGTCCTCGTGGGCGGTGGCGATGAACTCGTGGGTGTGCGCCTCGACGCCCACGGTGACCCGGATCAGGATCTTCTGACGGATGCCCTGCTGCTCGGCGACCCAGGAGAGCCGGACCAGCTCGTCGTAGGAGTCGACGACGACGTGGCCGACGCCGGACTTCACCGCGTATTCGAGCTCGGCGGTGGACTTGTTGTTGCCGTGGAAGGCGATCCGGTCGGCGGGCATTCCGGCGGAGAGGGCGACGGTCAGTTCCCCGCCGCTGCAGACGTCGACGTTCAGGTCTTCCTCGTGCAGCCAGCGCACGATCGCGCGGGAGAGGAAGGCCTTGCCGGCGTAGTAGACGTCGGCATCGGGGCCGAAGGCGTCGCGCCAGGCGCGGCAGCGGGAGCGGAAGTCCTGCTCGTCGAGGATGTAGGCGGGGGTGCCGAACTCCTCGGCGAGCTGCTGGACGTCGATGCCGCCCACGGTGACCGAACCGGTGTCGGTGCGGCGCACCGTGCTGGCCCAGACCTTGGGATCGAGGACGTTCAGATCGGCGGGAGGGGCGGTGAAGTGACCCTCCGGCATGACGTCCCCGTGGCGCGGGCCTGCGGGGTGGGCGGAGCGACTCATGCGTACTTCTCCACGGTGTCGGGGGGTAGGGCGGGGGCGCGGGCCCCCGCCTGCCTCACATACGTTCGGGGGCTGAAACGCCCAGCAGGGCAAGGCCGTTGGCGATCACCGTACGGGTCGCCCCGACCAGCCAGAGGCGGGAGCGGTTCAGGTCGGTGACCTCGTCGTCACCGAAGGGCAGCACCCGGCACTGGTCGTTGAACCGGTGGTAGTGGCCGGCTGTCTCTTCCAGGTAGCGGGCGATGTGGTGCGGTTCGCGGAAGCGGCTGGCCTTGGCCACTTCGAGGGGGAAGTCAGCGAGGGCGCCGAGGAGTTTCTTTTCGGCCTCGGTGTCCAGCAGCTCCGGCTTGAAGCCCTCGGTCGGGCCCTGGTCGAAGCCGAGCGCGGCGGCGTTGCGCTGGATCGAGCACATCCGCGAGTGCGCGTACTGCACGTAGTAGACGTGGTTCTCGTTGGACGTGCTGGTGAGCACGTTGATGTCGAGAGTGATCGTGGAGTCGGAGGGCGAGCGCGAGAGGGTGTACCGCGCGGCGTCCACGCCGATCCACTCGATGACGTCGTCGATGGTGATGATATTGCCGGCCCGCTTGGACATGCGGACTTCCTGGCCGTCCTTCAGCATCTTGACGAACTGGCCGATCAGGACCTCGATATTGCGCTTCGGGTCGTCCCCGGCGCAGGCGGCGATGGCCTTGAGCCGGTTGACGTAGCCGTGGTGGTCCGCGCCCAGCATGTAGACGTTGACCTCGTGGCCGCGGTCGCGCTTGCTGAGGTAGTAGGCGGCGTCGGAGGCGAAGTAGGTGGTCTCGCCGTCGGCCTTGATCAGCACCCGGTCCTTGTCGTCGCCGAAGTCGGTGGTGCGCAGCCAGGTCGCGCCGTCCAGCTCGAAGACGTGGCCCTGCTCGCGGAGCCGGTCGACGGCCTTCTCGACGGCGCCGGAGTCGTGCAGCGACTTCTCCGAGAACCAGACGTCGAAGTGCGCGCCGAACTCCTCCATCGACTTCTTGATCTCGGTCACCATCAGCCGGAGGCCCTCGGCGCGGAAGAGCTCGCGCTGCTCGTCCTCGGGGAGGGAGAGGATGGTGGGGTTCTCGGCGGTGATCTGGGCGGCGATGTCGTTGATGTACTCGCCGACGTAGCCGTCCTCGGGGACCGGGCGGTTGTTGGCGGAGGCGAGCAGGGAGTTGCCGAACTTGCCCATCTGCACGCCGGCGTCGTTGATGTAGTACTCGGTGGTGACCTCGGCGCCGGAGGCGCGGAGGATCCGGCCGAGCGAGTCGCCGAGCGCGGCCCAGCGGACCCCGCCGATGTGGATCGGGCCGGTGGGGTTGGCGGAGACGAATTCCAGGTTCACCCGCTGGCCGGCGAAGGAGTTGTTGTGCCCGTACACCGCGCCGGCGGCGAGGATGCTGCGGGCCAGCTCGCCCTGGGTGGCGGCGTCCAGGGTGATGTTCATGAAGCCGGGCCCGGCGATGTCGACCTCGGCGACCCCGGGCAGCGCTCGCAGGCGACCGGCGACCAGCTCGGCCACCTGTCGGGGCGGCTGTCCGGCCGCCTTCGCCAGTTGGAGGGCCACGTTGGTGGCGTAGTCGCCGTGGTCCCTGTTCTTGGGCCGCTCGACGGTCACCGTTTGGGGGACGGCGACGATCAGCTCGCCCGCCTCGACGGCGGCACGAACCGCGGACTGGACTGCCTGGGAAAGCTCTGCGGGTGTCACAGGGGCAAGCCTAGGCGAGACAGGGGGTTCGTCCGCCATCGCGTTTATGGGCTGAGACGGTCGTGTCCGGGGGGCGGCGGCTGCGCCGTTCGCTCAGAGCTGAACTTGGGCTCCTCGGCGAGCTGCTCGGCCCGGCCCTCGCGGGCCAACTGCCGGACCAGGTCGATCAGATCCATCGGCTCGAACGGCTTGCCGAGGTAGGCGTCCACCCCGACTGACTCGCCGCGCTCCAGATCCAGCTGGGTGCAGGCGCTGACGATCGCGATCGGCAGATGCCGCGTCCGCGGATCGGCCCGGAGCCGGGCCGCGGTCTTCAGGCCGTCGAGCCGGGGCATGACGACGTCGAGGGTGATGACATCGGGCTGGACGGCGTGGACGACGTCCAGACACTCGGCGCCGTCGGCGGCAGTCACCACCTCGAACCCCTCGAGTTCCAGATTGACCCTGATCAGTTGACGGATCACCTCGCTGTCATCGACCACGAGGACCCGCCCGAACACGCCCGACATGTCACTGAGGGTAGGCGGCGGCGTGACTCCCTGTCCCCGCTTTCCAGGTTTCCACCCGATCCGGCGACACCACGGTGGGCGAAACCCGTGCACGAGCAGCAGGTGGAGGCTGGTAGTGTTCTGCCTGTTGGAAAGCAGGCCCCCGTAGCTCAGGGGATAGAGCACCGCCCTCCGGAGGCGGGTGCGTAGGTTCGAATCCTACCGGGGGCACTTCGTCAGAAGTGCCACAAAGGCCCAGGTCAGCGAGTACGTCTCGCCGAACTGGGCCTCTTTGTTTGGCGAATCCTTGACACTGCGTGCGAGCGAAGTGGGACATGATCGAATACCTGGCGGCAACGCAGAGCCTGTCGGCGAGCAGGGTGTACTTCTTCGCTGCTGTGGCCTTGCTCGGGGCGCTCGGCTCACTTCATTTGGCACGCACGGCCGAGGCTTCCGGGGCCAAGGCTCCCGTACGGCTGCTTCTCAAGTCATGTGCCTGGATTTTGCTGATTTGCGGAGTGGTCCTGGTCGCCGGCGAAATCGCTTTCGCATAGGAAACCGCCACCTGGTTGGAGGGGCCCTGCGTTCCACTGCGGTGAGGGTGCCTCGCCGCCGTAGTCAGTTCGGCGAGGCGAGTGGGGAAGCCGGGCGGGGCGCCCCTCGGAAGCCCCGCCCTGCCGTGCCCGCGCTGCGCGCCAGGAGTATGCCGGCTGCAAGGAGTACCGCCCACACCTGATGCGCCGGTGCCCTGCTCCTTGGGCAGGCGCACCATGATGGTTCGAGTCTCAGTCTGCGGTTCCTGCCGCTGCGACCCACTGGGTGGGCTGTCCGGTGACCTCAGCGATCATGTCGTAGTCACCGTCGTAGTGCAGCACTGTGGCGCCGTGGCGTTCGGCGACGGCGGCGATGACGAGGTCCGGGACGGACAGGGCCCGCCAGTTGCCTGCCGCGATGAGCAGGGTCTGGACCTCAATAGCTCGGTCCCAGGTCTCATCGGGGGTCGGCAGCCAGTCGAACCCGCGGAGTTCGTCCGTGATCCGTTCAGCGTCCGCCTTGGAACGGGCGCTGTGCAGGATCTCCAGCTCGATCGCCCCGCATACCGCGAGGCGGCCTGCCGAGGACAGTTGATCGAGGACCGCGGCAACCGCCGGCTTGGGCCAGCGGGCGAAGGCGGACTTGTCGAGCAGGTATTTCACGTGCACGCAGCCTTCACGTTCACGCGGCCCGGTGGGGAGTGTCCGGCGTGTCGACGGGGCCGGTCAGGTCAGGGAGACCGCCCTCCTTCAGCCAGTTGGCGAAGGATTCGCGCTTGCGCCGCTTGATGACGTCCTCCAGCGCAGCGTTGACGGTCGCCACCTTCGTCGTGGTCCCGAAGATCTCGGCCGCCAGGGCCAGCTTCTCGTCGTCCACGTCGATAACAGTGCGAGCCATGGTTCCTCCAGACAGGGCAGCCACTGAGCAAAGGATATCAAATTTTTCTGAATCTGATATCACCAACCTCTCGGGGCCCATGCCTGCGTTACACCTGTTCCTGCAGGTCGGCGAGGAGGTGGTCGAGGAGGTGTTCCTCCTCCACTCGGACCCGGTGGGTGCTCAGGGCGTCGGCGAGGCCGGGGTCCCAGGGGGTGGGGGCCGGGGTGCCGGTGGCCAGGGGGGTGCCGAGGCCGCGGGCGAGGGCGGCCAGGTAGTCGGCGCGGGTGAAGCGCCAGGGGCGGGCGCCGGTCAGCCGCATGGCGTCGGTGGCGATGCGGATGCCGCCCCAGTCGAAGTCGCCGTGGTAGGCGGTCAGGCCGCCCTGGGCGGTGAGCTGGGGCAGCAGGACCCGGGCGGCGACGGAGATGCTGCCCTCGACGCAGACCAGGGGCGGGGCAGCGGATCCCAGCGTCCTGGCTGCCTCGGCCACCACGGCGGGGTTCTCGCACAGGAACACGCGGCGGCCGGACACTCCGAATGCCGTTGCCGTTTGGGTTAGTTGACGCAGAGTGAGGACGCAGGGCTCGCCGCCCTCCGCCGCGGCGGCGAGGATCCGGCCAGTGGTGTCGCCGAGCCCTCCCGGCAGGCCGAGGGTGAGCACCCGGGAGGAGAGTTCGTCGACCGCGACGCCGACGGCGGCCCAGACCGTGCGGCGGCCGTCCGCACCGGTGGCCTCCGAGTCGGGGAGGGCAGCCCAGCTGCGGACGGCCGAGCGGACCAGAGTGGCCAGCGGGCGGCCCGGGTCGAGCGCGTGGGCGTCGCCGGTGCTGCGGGCCGCCAGGACGGCGAGGGTGGTGCCTGCCGTCGGCAGTGCCTGCAGGACACTGGCGCACTGCTCGGTGAGCTCCCGGGCCCGGGAGGGGTCGGCTCCGGCGAGACGGCGGAGCAGGCCCGAGGACTGCAGCAGGGTGCGCCATTCCTCGGTGGCCAGTGCCGCGCGGCAGCCGTCGAGCGGGGCGAGCGCCGCCTGCCAGGCGGCGGTGTCGGCGGCACGCTGCGCGCGTCGGTCCTGGACCGGGCCGGTGAGCGCGACGACGGCTGCGGCCAGGCCGTCCGGGGACGCCTCGGACTCGCGCAGCATGCGGTCGAGTTCGGCGAGCGGGACGGACAGGGACTGCCCGTCCCGTCCACCGGGGCGGCGGCCGAGCAGCCGCTGGACGGCTTGGCGCTGCTCGGCGGTTGCGGCGGTGAGCACGACCGGGGTGTCCAGCGGCTGGCCGTCCGCGATCCGTTCGCGGACCCGGTCGAGGAGCCAGGCGGTGTCGGGGCCGCCGAGCATCCGCCGCAGTCTGGGCAGGTCCATCAGCTAGGCCTGGTCCAGGAGGGATGGCTGGTTCAGGAGGGATGGCTGGTCGTCCGCCGGATCGGTGGTGCGGGTCGGGGGCACGGGGATGTGCGGGGTCGGGCGGGGGCTGCGGGAGCGCCGGCGGCCGTCCCAGCGCCAGGGGGTGACCAGGACCGCGTCGATGCCCTCGCGTCGGCTGAGCTGGGCGATGCCGATACCGGGGACGGTGGGGTAGCAGGCCCACTCGCGTTCGCTGGTCATCACCACGTCCAGATCGAAGGCGGCCAGCAGGCCCAGGCACTTGGCCCGCGAGTCGTCGTCGACGCCGGCGAAGGCCTCGTCCAGGGCGATCAGCCGCGGGGCGTGCGGGCTGCCGGAGGAGTAGTGCGAGGAGGCCGCGGCGAACAGCGGCACCGAGGCCGCGAGGACGCGTTCGCCGCCCGAGGCCGGGCCGGTCGCGGGACGCCACTGCCCGTCCTGGCGGCGCTGGATCGTGAACCGGTGCCAGGCGCGGTAGTCAAGGGCGCGGGTGAGCTGGTCGGTCCAGGAGTCGCCAGGGTGCTCCTCGCGGTCCTGGGCGATCCTGGCCTGCAGGAACTCGCCGACCAGGGCGCGGTCGACCGGCCGCCAGGCGTCGACGGACTGGCGCAGCAGCTTGGTGCGGATCTGTTCGAGGCCGGGCGGTGCGTCCTTGGCGGGCTGCCACAGCAGCCGCAGCGCCATGCCGGTAGAGGTGGGGCGGGCCGCCAGGTCTGCGTTCATCGCGCCCGCCTGCTCCTCGGCCCCGGCGATCAGCTCCTGGAGCGCCCCGGCGACCTCTCCGATCAGGTGGTTCTCCAGCAGCTCGCGTTCCTTGGCCGAGAGCAGCCGTCCGCGCTGGGCCACCTCCTCGCGCAGGGACGCGGTCAGCGCCGGGACGTCGTGGGTGCGGCCCTGGAACAGCACGTCGATGACCACGAAGCCGTCCCGCAGGGTCATGCCGACCGAGTGGCCATGGCGGCTGAGGGCGTCGGTGAGGATCTTCTGCTCCCGGGCGACCCGCTCCTGGACCAGCTCCCAGGGCCGGTCGGCGTCGTCCACTCCGTCGAGCTCCTGGTTGACGGCGCGGGCCAGCGCGACGGCGGGGGTGGGGATCCAGTCCTGGTCGGTCGGCGGGGTCTCCAGTGCGGGCAGCGCGGTGGCCAGCAGCCCGGTGGCGGCGAAGGTCCGCAGGGCCCGGACGGCCTGGTCACGGTCGGCGGTGGTCTCCTCGATCCTGCTGTTGATCTCATCGCGCCGGCCGCCGGCCCTGGCCCGGTTCTGCAGGGCCTGGTCGCGCTCGGCTCCGGTCTGCCGCTCGTCGGCGTCGCGTCGCCGCATCGCCTCCTCGGTCTCGGCGATGCGGCGGAACAGCTCGTCGACTCCCGCGCCGACGGTTTCGGCCAGCACCCGGTGCCGTTCGGCGGCGGCTCCGGACTCCTGCCGGGCCGCCTCGGCGGTCCCGGCGGCCTCGGCCAGCGTGGTGGCGGCGTCCTCGGCGTCGGCGAGCGCGGCGGCGGCGTCCCGGGCGGAGCGGTAGCGGGCCGCCGCGGCCGGGAGCAGCGCGGCCAGCGCCGCCCGGTAGCCGGCCAGGGCCTCGCGGACCTGGTCGACCCCGGCGCGGGTGGCCGGCAGGCCGGTGTCGGCGGCGTACTCGGCCACCTCGGACGCGGCCAGCTCGGCCTGTTCCCGGCGTTCGACCGCCACCCGCTCGGCCTGGTGCAGCCGTTCAGCCAACCGCCCCAGCAGCTGCTGCTCGTGGGCGAGGCGGGTGTAGGCCTCGCGCAGTGCCTGCTCGCGGTCGAGCGGCTGGGCCCGCCGGTCGGCGGCGAGGGCGGCGGCGCGGTCGTGGAGCACGGTGCGCCGGGCTGCCAGCAGGTCAAGGCGCTCGCTGAGGGCGGCGCGCAGCTCGGCCAGCTCGGCCAGCCGGGCCCGGCGCGCGGCCTCGCGGGCGCCCTCACCCAGGTACTGCGCGGTCTCCTTGACCCAGCCGCCGGTGAGGGGCCCCAACCGGTAGCGGCCCTGGACGCTGACCCAGGCCGGGTGGTCCCCGGCCTCGGCCTCGGACAGGGCGATCGCGGCGAGCACGGCCCGTACGGTCTCGTCGGTGAGTCCGACGGCGGCCGGATCCTGCCGGTCCACTGCCGGGACCAGGAGCTGCGTCAGATCTGCCGCGGGGGCCGGGTGCCGCGGGACCAGCAGGGCGTCCCTGGTGTCGGCGGCGAGCAGCGTGCCCTCGGGGGTGAGCCAGGCGTCCAGCAGTCCTGAGGCCTCCAGGGCCGCTTCGAGGCCGGCCCGGTCGGCGGCGGGGACGTGCGCGGCGAAGTCGACGGCCCGCCACAGCGGTGCGCCGGGGCGGTCGGTGCGGCCGTCCTGGTCCCGGGTGTGGGGCTGCGGCGGGCGGTCGTGGCCACCGGACTCCAGCCGGGCGGTCTCCTCCTCGGCCGCCGCGCGTTCGGCGGCGAACGCGCGGTGCTCGGCGGTGAGTTCGGTCTCCTGACGGGTCAGTTCGGCGGCCTGCTCGCGCTGGGCCCGGTCCGCGGCCTCGGCTGCCGGGTTGGCGCCGTCCAGGGAGTCGGTCCACTGCTCCAGGGCGGACCAGGTCCGGTCCGGGTCGGGGAGCCGCAGCTCCGAGGTGCCCTGGTGCCAGGCGCGGTAGGCGGTGAGGAGTTCCTGGGCCCGGTCGGTGACGACGGTGGCGGCCTCGGCGGCGCTCTCGCGTCCGCCCTCCAGGTCCTCGGCCCGGCGGCCGGCCTCGGTGTGGGACTGCTGGGCCTGCCGTTCGGCCTGCTCGGCGGTGTCCAGCAGTTCGGCCAGGCCGGTGACGGCCTGGCGGCGGCGCTCCAGCGCCCGGTCGCCGACCCGCCGGGCCTCCGGGTAGGGCGGGTGGTCGGCGGCCAGGGCCTCGGTGACCGCGCGGTGCTCGGTGCCGGCGGCTGCGGCGGCCTGGTCGGCCTCCTGCCCGGCGCCGGCGAGGCGGGTCGTGTCCTGCTCCGCCGCGGCGGCGGCGTCGGCGGCCCGGCGGGCCCGGCCGGCGGCGCTGCGCTGCGCCCTGTCGTGGGCGGCGGCGTGCTCGGCGGCGACCCTGGCCGAGGTCTGCGCGTTCGTCCTGGCCTGGTCGAGCTCGCGGGCTGCGTCCATTTCCGGGCTTCGCTGCAGCGCGCCGTGGGCGGCGGTGAGGGTGACCCGCTGGTCGGTGAGACCGCGCAGCCGCTCCTCGACACCGGTCAGCTCCACCTCGGCGGCGGCGTGCTCGGCCTCGGCCTCGGCCAGGTCGCGGCCCAGGTGCTCGTACCGGCTGTGGGCGACGCGCAGCAGGCCGGCCTGGCGCTTGGCGGCGATTCTCGCGTAGCGGCGGTAGTGGCCGAGGAAGCTGTCGGCTGCCCTGGACGCGTCGGCGAGTGCGTCCAGGGCGTGCTGCTCGTCGTCCAACCCCCGGAAGGCTTCGGCGAGTTCACCGACCAGGGCCGGGTCGAGCGGCGGCAGCGCGTCGGTCAGTGCCCTGGACAGCAGCTTCTCGTCGGGCCTTTTGGACAGCTGCGGCTGGCGCAGCGAGATCAGCAGGCCGACCAGGGCCTCGTAGCGCTCCTGGCCGAGCCCGAACAGCTGCTCGTCCACGGCCCGGCGGTACTCGGTCGCCGTGTCATGGACCAGGCCCGCCTCTCCCAGCGCCTCGCGCAGCCGCTCCCGGGTGTACGGGACGCGGGTCGCGGACAGCAGCGGGAGGTCGGGTCCGATCCGCAGGGTGGTGGTGAAGTACCAGTGCTTGGCGATGCCGCGGCCCTTGACGGCTTTCAGTCCGCAGCCGATGGTGCGGTACTGCGCGGCGCCGTACTCGTCCAGGCGGCCGAACTCCAGCCAGCTGTAGCCGGTGCGCTCGTCATGCGGGTGCTTGCCGCCGAGCAGCAGGTTCCACTCCATCCGCTTGTTGCGGTCGCCGTCCGGCTCGACCCGGTTCGCGGCCAGTTCCCCGTCCAGCAGGAAGGGCAGGGTGAGCGCGAGCACCTTGGACTTTCCGGTCCCGTTGTTGCCGCGCAGCAGCAGGCGGCCGTCGTGGAAGTGGAACTCCTCGACGTCGTAGTAGAACAGGTCGACCAGCCCTGCTCGCAGCGGCTGCCAGCGGGTACGGGCGGGCTCGGGGAGCTGCGGGTGCCGTTCTCCGGTCTCTCCGGTCATCAGCGGGTGCGGGCCTTCCGGATCGTGGGCGCGGCGAGCGCGTAGCGGGACAGGGCGGGCTTGGGGGTGACGACCTGTTCGGCGGGTCCGTCCCCCGAGCCGTCCCGTTGACCGGTCGGGACATTCCGGCGGTGGATCAGGTCGAGGGCCTCCAGCCGGTCCAGTGCCCCGGACAGCACCTCGGCGGCAACGGCCGGCTCACGTACCGCCTTGCGCCAGTAGGACTGGTGCTGCTCCGCCAACTTCCGTACCAGTAGCATGAGTTCACTGGTCTTCTGGGGGCGCCCCGCGGTGGCGAGATGCGCGGCGACCAGCAGGGTGGCGTGGCCGTCGGTGCCCTGCTCGGGCATCCGGACGTCGGTCAGCTGGTCGTCCGGGTCGGCCATGGCTATCCCCTCCGCACGCAACTCGCCCACCAGGCCGGTGAGTTCGTTGATCCGGCGGACGATGGCATGGCGCTGGGAGACCAGGTACGACTGCTCCTCCTCGGTCAGGTCCTCGTAGTAGACGACGGGGTCGTCCAGCAGCATCCGGGTCAGCCGGTGCCGCAGCGAGCGCAGCCGCAGTTCGTCGGTCTCCGGGGCGGGCTCGGCGGTCAGTTCGGCAAGACGCTGCCGGAAGCCGGTGGCGGTCACCGTGGACGGCCCGCGCCCCCCGGCCAGCAGGCCGCCGAGGACCCGGCGTCCGACGTCGTACAGCACGTCGTTGCCCCCGGAGGCCAGATAGGCCTCCTCGTCGCCCGCCACCCGCTCCAGCGCACCCCAGTCGAGCAGCAGCCGGACCACGGCCACCAGGTCGGAGCGCTCCTCGCGGCGTTCGAGCCGGAACTCGACGCCCGCCTGCGCCAGCGCCGGATCCGCGGCCGAGTCGAGGACTCCCTCGGCGAGACGGCCCAGCGTGATCTGGGCGTCGGCCCGGTCCAGTACCGCCAGCGCCAGGCAGAGCAGGACGTAGCGGCGGCGGGTGAACGGTGCCCTGGTCCGCGGGGCGCGGGCGGGGCGGGTGGCGTCGTCCAGTCGGGCCGGGGTCTTGAACAGCCTCGCCGTCTCCGAGTCGACCAGCAGCCGCCAGCCGGTCTCCTGGGTGAACCAGGCGGCCAGTTCGGCGGCGTGCCGACGCACCGTACGGAATTCCGGGTCGGCGGTCGTGAGCAGCGGTGAGGCCAGCAAGGCCCGGGCGGCGCGGCGGCGTTCGCCTGCCTCGTCGACGATGGGCGTGCTCATGCGGCGCCCTCCTGCACCAGGTCGATGATCTCGATCCGGTGCTCGGGGCCGGTGAGGACACCGTCCACGGTCGGGATCCGGACCAGCCGGGCCGCGTCCACCAGTTCCAGCCGGATCTCCAGGGTTCCGTCCGCGCTGACCGCGCCGGACTGCTTCTGGTCCGGTCTGCGGGCGGACAGTGCGTCGCCGAGCAGGGCCAGGAACAGCCGGAAGGCTTCCGGGTCGAGGCCCTCCGGGCCGGCCGGTGCGGCCAGGTCCGACAGCATCACCTCGCCGCGCGTCGCCAGCCGGGACCGTGCCGCCGCCGTCTGTGCGGTCTCCTGCTCCGCCTGTTCCACCAGCGCCTGCCGGGCCTCGGTCCGGTCGGCGATCCGGTTCGGGCTGCCCCGGCGCTCGTACGATCCCGTCTCCCGCAGCCTCGGGCTGATCCTGAGCGCGGGCGCGTCGGCCCACGGGGTTCCGGGCGGGAGGTCGGCCTCCAGCCAGGCGGCCTCACTGTCCGCGTCCACGCTCAGATGCCGGGCCGGGGAGAGGGCGAAGGCCGCCCGCCACAGCCGGTGCGCGTCGGCGTCGTCCGGGGCCTCCGCGAAGAACCTGGCCAGGGCACGGAAGTCGGCGGATCGGTCGGACCGGCCGCCGCGGCGCTCGTTCAGCGCGGCGACCGTGTTCACCAGGCCGGTGATGGCGCTGACAGCGGCGCCGCGCAGCAGCTTGGCCTGCGAGGGCTGACGCGCCGAGCGGCTGAGGAACCAGTCGGTCAGGCCGCGCCAGCGGTTGCGCCAGCCGGTCAGCGCGATCTCCTGGGCGAGGTGCAGTACCGGGGTGCCGGGGTCGGCCTGAGCCGCGACGGAGCCGCCGTCGGGGACGGCGTCGGCGGCCTCGCGCCAGGCTGCGTCGGCGAGCAGCCGGTCCACCCCCACCGCCGACAGCCGGCCCAGCAGGTCGGCGATCTGCGCGCCCCGGTTGGCCAGGTCGGCGATGAACCGCTCGATGTACTCCACCAGCCGGTCCTTGTAGGCGATGAAGGCGTCCTCGCCGGCGTCCTGGAAGTCCGCGGTACGCCGCAGCGAGGCCATGAACGCCTGGGCGTTGTCGGCCAGACTCCCGAACCGCTCGGCCAGCGTGAGCAGCAGCAGGTGCGTCTTCGCCGGATCCGGATCCTCCTCGCCCGCGAGGGCGAGCAGTGCGGCCAGTTGTTCGGCGATGTCCGCGAGCGCGACCGACTGCAGCTGTCCCCGCTGCCCCAGCGCCTCGTCGTAGACGGTGATCGCTCTGATCGCGGCCTGCCCGTGCCGGGTCAACTGGTACAGGTACCTGGCCCGGTGGAAGTCCTGGACCGAGGTGACCCGGCCGGTGTCGACGTCGGCGCGCAGGTTCCCCCAGCGCACCAACTGCTCCAGCGCCGCCCCGACGGTCTCGGCCTCCCCGGGCTGGAGCCGCAGTTCCTCAGCGACGTCCTCGGGGCGCAGGTGCACCGTGAAGCGTTCGCGCGCCTGTCCGAACGCTCGAAGGACTGCCACGTAGAGATCGGTGTTCGGTGCACTGAGATAGGCAAAGGGCAGGGGCTCGGTCGACTCACTCACATCCAGCAGTGTGCCGCATCACCGCAGGTCCGTGCCGGTGGACTTGACATTCTTCGGGTACCGCGGAACGCTGCGCCAACGCGGGCGGGGGAACGCCGGATTCGGCGCTCCCCCACTCCCCCGGTCCCCCCGGTATTTCCCCCCGTTCGTCACACCCGGCCGTATCTCCCGTTACGGCTGGGTGCGGACGTGGTCCGGGCGGATCGGAGAGCCGCCCGAGTCGGATCCGTCATCCGGCTGGGTGTCATCGGTCGTGGCCTCGGCCGCGTCCTCGGCGGCGGGCTCCGCAGCGGTTGTGTCCTGATCGGACGGAACCGCAGACTCCTCCGGCGTGCTCATGACGCATCTCCTCGTTTCGATCGCCCGGTGCGGGAGGCTCCCCCGCACATCAGTCATTGTGGTTGACCTGGATCAATATCCGATCAACGAGGAGTATCGGCTACCCGGCCCGGTCTTCGCATCGGTTGTGCCGAGCAGGGCGCGGACGGTCGCGGCCTCCGGCGCGTTCAGCTCCTCGAAGATCCGCAGCGCCTCGGTCAGGCTGCCCCGGGCGCGGTACTCCTGGCCGAGCGCGAGCAGCGCGCGGCCCAGGGCGGCCTGGGCCAGGCCCTGGCAGTAGCGCAGGTCGAGGGTGCTGCCCAGCTCCAGCGCCTGCTCGGCGAGGACGACCGCCGCGGCCGGGCTGCCGAGGTCGGTGCGGCAGTCGGCCAGCCGGGCCAGGGACGGGCCCTCCAGCCAGGGCCGCTGCTGGGTCCGGAACAGGCCGACCGCCTCCTGGAAGCGGTCCGCCGCGGCGGCCGGTACGCCCGAGCCCTGCTGGGCGATGCCCAACTGGTAGACGGCGTCGGCCAGGCAGCCGCGGTTGCCGGAGACCCGGGCGATGGCGATCGACTTCTCGGCGGCGCGGACCGCCTCGGCGCAGCGGCCCGCGGTCAGATGGGCGCGGGCGATGTTGCCCAGCAGCCGGGACTCGTCGGCCAGGTGGCCGAGCTCGGCGCTGAGGCCGCGGGCCAGCTCCAGGTAGGGCAGCGCCTGCTCCGGGCGGCCCGAGGAGTTGAGCGCCAGCGCCAGTTCGCTGGCGGCGGTGTAGCGGATCTCCAGGTTGTCGTCCGTCTCCAGCAGGTCGAGGGCGGCCCTGAGCTGCTCCTCGGCCTCGGTCATCCGTCCGGCGAGGGCGGAGAGCAGGCCGGTGAGGTAGTGCAGCCGGCCGGTGCTGCGCGGATCGGCCTCCTTCCGGGCGGTGTCGAGGGCGAGCGCGAGCACCGGGCCGAAGCCCTGCGCCGAGGCCTCGTTCTCGAACATCCAGATCCAGCCGATCAGCAGGTCCACCACCGCCCGCAGGCCCTGGGCCGGGGCGTGCCGCAACACCTGCTCGGCGACGGCCGGCACCAGGTGCCGTTCGGCCCGGAGCCAGGCCCAGGCGGAGTCGTCGTCGGCGAAGGGGAGGGGGGCGGGGCCTTCCACGGGGGTGGTGGCGGCCGGGTGCAGCCGCCAGTTGAGGGCCTCGTCGCCGATCAGGGTGCGCCAGGCGTCGCAGACCCGGGCCAGCAGCTGTTCCAGCAGCCGCAGCGGCACCAGGCGGCGCAGTTCCGCGCCGTCCTCGGTCTCGGCGCGGGAGCGGGCGAAGAGGCGGAGCAGGTCGTGGTAGCGGTAGCGGCCGGCTCCGTCGGCCTCCAGCAGGCCCGCGTCCACCAGGGACTCCGCCAGCTCCTCCGCCTCGGCCTCGGCGCCGCCGAGCACCGTCGCCGCGCCGAAGACCGGCAGGGACGGCCCGTCCGGCAGCGCCAGCAGCCGGAAGGCCCTGGCCTGATGCATCGTCAACTGCTGGTACCCGAGCTGGAAGGTGGCCTCCACGGCGAGGTCGCCGACGCGTAGCTCGTCCAGTCGGCGGCGCTGGTCCTCCAGCCGGGCCAGCAGCGAGCCCACGGTCCAGGACGGGCGGGCGGCGAGCCGGGCGGCGACGATCCGCACCGCCAGCGGCAGCAGCGCGCAGGCATTGACCAGGGCCCGGGCGGCCGGCTCCTCGTCGGCGATCCGGCCCGGACCGGCGACGGCGGCCAGCAGCGACACCGCCTCGTCCTGCTGCAGCCCGGAGACGTCCAGCAGCCGGACCCCCGGCAGCTCGGCCGGCCGGGTACGGCTGGTGACCAGGACCGCGTTGCCGGACGTCCCCGGCAGCAGCGGGCGGACCTGGGCGGCGTCCCTGGCGTTGTCCAGCACCATCAGCACCGACCGGTCCGCGAGCAGCGAGCGCAGCAGCGCACTGCGCTGCTCCAGCTGTTCGGGCAGTTGCTCCGGCGCCACCCCGAGCGAGGAGAGGAACTGGGCGAGCACGTCGGCGGGGTCGGCCGGCACGGGTTGGGTGCCGTTCAGGTCGGCGTAGAGCTGGCCGTCCGGGAAGGCCTCGCGGGCCTGGTGCGCGACATGGACGGCCAGGGTGGTCTTGCCCACGCCGCCCAGCCCGGACAGCGCGTGCACGCCCACCGCGGACCCCTGCCGAGCCGCCGTCAGCGCCTGCAGCAGATACGCCACGGTCTCCTCCCGACCGATGAAGTCGGGCAGGTCGGAAGGAAGTTGGGACGGGCGGGGGATCGGCGCCGCGGTGGCGTTGGGGCCGGACGTCGGCAGCACAAGGTCAAGGCCCGGGTCGGCCGCGAGGATCCGGCGGTGCAGCGCGGCCAGCTCGGGTCCTGGCTCGACGCCGAGCTCGTCCACCAGCAGCCGGCGGGTGTCCGCGTAGACGCCCAGCGCCTCGGCCTGCCTGCCGCTGCGGTACAGCGCGAGCATCAGCTGCGCCCTGGGCCGCTCCCGCAGCGGCTGCTCGGCGACCAGCGGGCCCAGCAGGGCGGCGGCCTGGCCGTGCAGCCCCTGGGCCAGGTCGGCCCCGGCCCGCTCCTCGATCGTGTCGAACCGCAGCGCCGCGATCCGGTCCCGCTCCCTGACCGCGTACTCGCCGGGGACCCCGGCCAGCGGCTCGCCGCTCCACATCGCCAGCGCCTGGTCCAGCAGCGCCCCGGCGGCGGCCGGATCCCCGGCGGCCTGCTGCTTGGCGGCGCTGGTACGGAGCTGCTCGAAGGCGTTCAGATCCAGCGCGCCCTCGGGGGCCCGCAGGGCGTAGCCGTCGCCGACCGAGAGCAGTACCGCGTCCCGTCCGCGCGCCGCACGGTCCGGGTCCAGCAGGGCGCGCAGCCGCGACACATAGGTGCGGACGGTGCCCACCGCGCGCGGCGGCGACGTCTCGCCCCAGATCCCGTCCACCAGGTCCTGCACCGGGACGGCACGGCCTGCGGCGAGCAACAGCCGTGCCAGCACGGCGAGTTGCTGCGGCGAGCCAAGTTCTAGCGGTACGCCGTCCAACCGTGCCCGCACCGCGCCTAGCAACTGGAACTCAAGCGGAGGGCGTACTTGGTCCTCCTGCGACCTGTCCATGGTCTGTCTCCCCATGCGACGCGGAACCCGGGCGGGGTCGATCCCCTGCGACGCCCCCGGACCCTAGCACCGGCTGCCGCGCCGCCATAGCGGGCATTTCGCCGAACCTCGCCGACCGGGCGCCGTTGAACGGGCGTTGAGCAACCCCTTCTACGGTCTCCCACCTGACGGCCGGGGCCACCGGTCCCCATGGGGAGAGCGTGAAGCGTGAGACGGACAGCCGCCCCGCAGGCACCGACACCAGAACCGACGCCGGCGTCGACGCCCGCAACGACCGAAGCCGACGCGGCGCAGGGCCCGGCCGGGCCGACCGCCGCCGAGGCCCCGTACCTCGCCTTTCTGGGACGGGTGCGCGCCTGGTCCGGGGACTGCCCGCTGCTGACCGGCTCGCCCCGGCAGCAGGCGGTGCTCGCCATGCTGGCGCTCCGGGCCGGGCAGGAGGTCAGCTGCGCCGAACTGGTCGACGGCCTCTACGGCGAGGGCGCGCACGCCGAGGACCCGGCGGGCTGGGCGGCCGAGGAGGTCCGCCGGGAGGCCGAGCGGTTGCGCGGACTGTTCGGGCTGTCCGGGCCGTTCGGGCCATTCGGGTTGTTCGGCAGCCCGCGCCCGCTGCTGCAGCCCGTCGGTGACGGGTATCTGCTGGAGATCGCACCGGACCGGGTCGACGGCATCGCCTTCGAGCGGCTGGTCGGCGCGGCCCACGCGCTCCGGCCCGGCTCCCCGGCCGACGCCGCCGACCTGCTGGAGCGGGCCTTCGTGCTCTGGCGCGGCACGCCGCTCGACGGGGTGCCCGGACCCTTCGCCGTGGGCGAGCGGATCAGGCTGCAGGCGGTGCACCGGATCGCCGCCGACCTGTGGCACGACCTCGACACGGCCGCGCGGGCGCGGGCGGTGCCGCTCCGGCCGCACCTGCGGAGTATCGCGAATCGCGGTCGTGGAGCAGGGTGCTGACGCACTCCGGATGAGAAGATCTGCTGACGAACAGCCACATTTCGTCCACAGATCAAGCGTAGGGATCCGTGACGCGGCATGACCGGCCGCTTCCCACTCCAGCGCGTTCCCGGATTCCCGGAGGCAGCACGTATGTCGCACCACAACCGTCGTCCCCGTCCCGCACGGCGGTCCGCGCTCCTGCGCCGTGCCGCGGCGATGTTGGCCGGAGCCGCTGTGCTCGCGGCCACCGCGCTGGCGGCGCCGGCCGCCCACGCGGCCCCGCAGCGGCGGGACCTGGGCGAGGAGGGGCTCGCGGTGGCGGCCGGGCTGGCCCACCCCGACGACCCCCCGCCCGGCACCAACGACTGGGGCTGCCGTCCGAGCGCCGCCCATCCGCAGCCGGTCGTGCTGCTCATGGGGACCGGCGCGAACATGATGCTCAACTGGCACTACATCGGCCCCAAGCTGAAGCAGCAGGGCTACTGCCTGTTCGCGCTGAACTACGGCGACACCGGGCACGGCCCGCTGAAGGCCCTGGGCGACATCCCGACCTCCGCCGGGGAGGTCGCCCGGTTCGTCGACCGGGTGCTCTCCGCCACCGGCGCCCGGCAGGTCGACCTGGTCGGGCACTCGCAGGGGGGAGGCGTGCTCCCGCGCTGGTACCTGCGGTTCGACGGCGGGACCGACCCGGCCGACCCCGCCCTGAACAAGGTGCGCAAGCTGGTCGGCATCGCGCCCAGCAACCACGGCAGCAACCTGGACGGGCTCGGCCCCGCCCTGAACTCCATCGGCTTCTTCGCCGCCGCGTCGGTGCTGTCGGGCGGCCCCGCCCTGCAGCAGCAGCTCAAGGGCTCCTGGGTGAACCGGACCGTGGACGCCGGCGGCGACACCCGGCCGGGGGTGGACTACACGGTGATCGCCACCAGGGACGACTTCGTGGTCACCCCCTACACCACCCAGTTCCTCAGCGCGGGGCCCGGCGCGACCGTCCGCAACGAGGTGGTCCAGGACGCCTGCCGCACGCTGCTGCCGATCGTGGTCACCCATGTCGGCATGGCCTTCTCCCCCACCGTGCTGGGCCTGGTGGAGGACGCGCTGGACCCGGGCGTCACCCACCCCAAGCCCTGCAGCGCGCTCGCCGACGCGGGCTGAGACCTTTTACAGGGACTCGAGCGCGGTCAGCAGCTGCGCGGCGGCGGTCAGGCCGTTGCCGTTATCTGACGGTCCGCCGGGTCGGGTAGGGGCGAGCAGAACGGCCGCGGGTCTGTTCCGGGGCAGCCGCGGGTCTGTTCCGCGGCAGCGTTCCTGACGTACCGTCAGATCTTGTTCGATCCCGAGGGAGGACGCCCGTATGACCCACCGCCCGGTTCCGCTCGACGAGTACCCCGTGCACCAGGTCCCGCTCTCCATGCGGCATGTCGCCACCGGGGACCGGAACGCCTACGACCGCTGCATCTTCCATGTGTTCGACCACAGCGGGCAGGCCCTGCTGATCGCCGGGCTCGGCGTCTACCCCAACCAGGGCGTGATCGACGCCTACGCCACCCTGCGCACCGGCGACCTGATGCACGCGGTGCGGGCCTCGGACGCGCTGGGCGAGGACCGGATGCGGCTGGCCGTGGGCCCGCTGCGGATCGAGGTGCGGGAACCGCTGCGGACCCTGCGGCTGGTCTGCGAGGAGGACCCCACCGACCCGGACGGGCTCTGCTTCGACCTGGTCTGGGAGGCCGCCTTCCCGGCCCTGTGGGAGCCGCACCACGTCGCCCGCACCGGGGACCGGCTCACCCTGGAGGGCCGCCGCTACGTCCAGGCCGGCACGCCGAGCGGGACGATCCGGGCGGGCGGGGTCGAGCACCGGGTCGCCCCGGACGGGTGGACCGGGACCAGGGACCGCAGTTGGGGCGTCCGACCGATCCCCGGCGAGCAGCCCGGCCGCGCGGCCGAGGAGCACCGCACCGAGGGCTTCCACTGGGTCTGGTGCCCGATCCGGTTCCAGGACCGCTTTGTGATGGTGGTGCTGCAGGAGGACGCCGACGGCTACCGCACCCTCAACGACGCCGTGCTGGTCCACCCGGAGGGCAGCGGGCGTCCGGACGAGCAGCTGGGCTGGCCCTATGTCGACATCGGCTACGACCCGGGCACCCGGCATCCGCACTCCGCGGTGATCCACCTCAGCGACGCGGCCCGCAAGCAGGTGGAGATCCACGCCGAGATCCTCATCGGCAGCCCGCTGGCGGTCGGCGCCGGCTATCCGCCCGCCCAGGGCTGGCAGCACGGGACCTGGCAGGGCCGCGGGTGGAGCGAGCGCCGGGTCTACGACCTGACCGACCCCGCCGAGTTGGGCCTCGCCGGGTACGGGGTCACCGACCACGCGGCCCGGTTCACCCTGGACGGCGAGGTGGGGCACGGGATATTCGAGCACGGCAGCTTCGGCCGCCACGACCCCAGCGGCTTCGCCGACTTCGCGGCGGTGGCGCCATGAGCAACGAGCTGCCGCCCGTGCCGAGTGTGGCCCGGCCGCGCACCACCACCCGTGACCCGGCCGAGCTGGAGCGCCGCCTCGGCGCCTGGGTCGACAGCTGGCTGCCGGGCTCGACCGTCGGCGGACTCTCGGTGCCGCCGACCAACGGGATGTCCAGCGAGACCGTGCTCTTCGACCTGTACGGTCCGGACCGGGCCGAGGCACGGCCGTGCGTGCTGCGGCTGGCCGCCGACACCGACGCCTACGCGGTGTTCCCGCGCTACGACATGGAGCGGCAGTACCTGGCGATGCGGCTGGTGGCGGAGCGGACCAAGGTGCCGATGCCGGGCCTGCTGCGGCTGGAGACCGACCCGGAGCCGCTGGGCGCGGCGGGCTTTGTGATGGAACGGGTCGCCGGCCGGGTGCCGCCGGACGTGATGCCGTACACCTACGGCGGGAACTGGCTGTTCGACGCGTCCGTCGCGGAGCAGCAGCGGCTGGAGCGGGGCACGGTGGAGGTGCTGGCCGCGCTGCACGCCGTGCCGGCCGAGGCGGCGGCCTTTCTGGAGCCGCTCGGACCCACCGCCGGGGCCGACCCGCTGCGGCGCCATGTGGAGCAGCAACGGGCCTACTACGCCTGGGTGGTGGACGGACGCCCGCGCTCGCCGCTGATCGAGCGGGCCTTCCAACGGCTGGAGCAGCTGTGGCCCCGGGAGGCAGGCCCGACCGTGCTGAGCTGGGGCGACGCCAGGATCGGCAACATCATCTACCAGGGCTTCGACCCGGTCGCGGTGCTCGACTGGGAGATGGCCTCGCTCGGCCCGCGCGAGCTGGACCTCGCCTGGCTGATCTTCCTACACCGCTTCTTCCAGGACCTCACCGAGAGCTCAGGACTCCCCGGCATGCCGGACTTCCTGGCCACCGACCGAATCTGCGCCCACTACGCCGAACTCACCGGCCACACCCCCGCCGACCTGGAGTTCCACCTGCTCTACGCGGCCCTGCGGCACGCCGTGGTGATGCTCCGCATCGGCTACCGCCAACTGCACTTCGGCGAGTCCCCGGCCCCCGCCGACCCGGACCAACTGATCCTGCACCGCGCCAGACTCGAACAGATGGTGAACGGCCGCTACTGGTGAACCCGCAGCTGGGCGGTAGTTTCGCGGTCATGAGTGAATCCACCGAACAGAGCCAGCGCTACCCGATTCTGAGCGGGTCGACCTTTGAGGAGCGGATCGGGTACGCGCGGGCCGTGGTCGACGGGGACTGGATCCATGTGTCCGGCACCACCGGCTACGACTACGCCGCCATGACCATCTCGGACGATGTCGTGGAGCAGGCCGCGCAGTGTCTGCGCAATATCGGGGCGGCGCTGGCGCAGGCCGGGAGCTCCTTCGCCGACGTGGTCCGGGTGCGCTACCTGCTGCCCGAGCGGGCGGACTTCGAGCCCTGCTGGCCGGTGCTGAGCGCGGTCTTCCGCGAGGTCAGGCCGGCCGCGACGATGATGGTCTGCGGCCTGGCCGACCCGGCGATGAAGATCGAGATCGAGGTGGAGGCCCGCCGCCGCCCCGGCGCCCTCAGATGACCACGGCCTTGGCCGCGCTGATCTCGTAGCCGAGGGTGAGCGTGCGGCGGTCGTCCGGGCCGAGGGTGAGCTCGTAGCGGACCACGCCCTCGGCGTCGGTGCTGTCCGGGGGCGGTGAGCAGCGCTCCTTGTCGAGCCGGACGTCCACCGCCGACAGCTCGGAGACCGGGATCCGCTCGCGGACGGCCACCACCAGCGCCGGCTCCCCCGGCGGCGCGAAGCGGGAGACCGAGAGCCGTACCGTGCGGGTGAGCACGGTACGGCCGGTCAGCGCGGTGGTGTCGCGGGACTCCTCCACCGCCCGGGTGATCCGGAAGGTGTCCTCGCTGCCGAAGGAGAGCTCGGCCGGGGCGTCCACGGCGGTGAACCGCAGCTCGCCGCGGCCGACGAAGCCGCTGCCCCTGACCAGGTCCACCGGCCCGGACAGCAGCACCTGCCCGGTGCTGTTGCGGAACCGGACCACCTGGCTGACCAGCGACGACAGTTCCGGCGCGGCGCTGTACTCGGCCCGGGCCGGCAGGGTGGAGGCGCCGAGCCGGATCCGGTGCGGGCGGCCGTCGGAGGGCAGGGTCACCGGCGCGGGCGCGGTCAGCACCCGCGCCTCGCCGCCGTCGTCCACCCCGGGCAGGGCCCCGACGGCGGCTGCGTCATCACTGGAACCGGGGCCGCCCCCGTCACCGGGGCCGCCCTCGTCGGCCGGGCCCACGGTCTGGATCTCGACCTCGCGCAGATCCACCTCGATGGTGCGCCGCTCCTCCGGGGTGCGGTCCACCAGCAGCAGCACGTCCTCCCCCAGCCGGGGCGGCTCCGCGGCCAGGGTGGTCCTGGCGGTGGAGAGGGTGACCGCGACGCCGGTCCAGTCCTCGCCGGTGCGCTGCCAGGCCACCGCGTCGCGCTGCAGCGCCAGCGTGGTCCCGTCCGCGGACAGTTCGGCCCGGTAGGCGGGACGCCAGAGCGCGCAGGGGGTGAGGTGATGCAGCGTCAGCCGGGCGGCGGCGACCGGGGCGGCGGCCTCGATCACCAGGTCCACGAAGGCGGCGAGCACCAGCGGCTGCTCCTCCGCCGCCTCCAGCGCCTGTTCGGCGCGCCGCAGCTGCTCACGGTCCTGCAGCAGCCGCCGGCCGAGCAGCCGCTGTGCCTCGGTGTGGCGGGTGTGCTCCTGGTGGGCGCGGTCCAGGTCGGCGGTCCAGCGCTCGGGGGCGGCCTCCCCGGCGCCCACACCCTCGGCGATGTCGCGGTGCAGCTCGGCCAGCAGCTGGTCCAGGATCGCGACCCGGCTCGCGGTCCGCTCCCGCTCCGCCTCCAACTGCCGGATGCCCTCGCCGAGTTCATGGACCCGGTGGCGCAGGGCCGAGGCGTCCTCAGCCGGGGCGCCGACCGGCGGCGGCACATAGAGCCGCACCAGCCGGGCGTCGACGACGGTCGCCCCGTCGGCCCCGTCCAGCTCGGCCCGCAGCGAGCGGTCCACCGCGAGCGGGGTGACCGGGCCCAGCCGGACCCGGTGCGCGCCGGCGGCGAGGTCGAGCAGCACCGCGCGCTCCAGCTCGGCCCGGTCCTCCAGCAGGGTCACCGCGGTGACCGGGCAGGGGATGGCTTCAGTGGGCATGGTCAGAGCCTCCGGTTTCCGTCGAAGAGGGCCTTGGCCACCGGCAGGCGGATCTCGTACCCGCCGTTCAGCCGCTGGCGGGCGTGCGGGGCGAGGGTGATCCGCCACACCCGCATCCCGCGCCGGTGCTGCTCGTCCTGCTCGGGCGGGACGGCCTTCCACGGCGGGGTCGCGGACTGCTCCTCGACCCGGACGTCCTTGTCGTCGCTGACCGGGACGCGCTCCCGGACCTCGACCGTGACCGGGCGGCCGAGCCGGTTGGCGAGGTCGATCTCGATGCTCTGCTCGACCACGGTCGTCCCGCCGCGCAGCCCCGCGGTGGACTCCTTGGTCTGCACCCGCCGGGCCACCTGGATGCTCTCCACCACGCCGATGCCGACCCGGCGGTGCTCGCCGGGCGCCAGCGTGGGCAGCTGAACGGTCATCAGATGGGCGCCGTCCACGCTCACTTCGGCCGCCCCCGCGAGCAGGGCGTGCCGGCTGCTGTTGTCCAGCAGCACCGCGGCGTAGACCCGGGTGTCGACGGCCGGGACGCAGATGTGCTCAAGCGCCGTCCCGACCGGGAACTCCAGCACCGGGACGGTGTGCCAGGCCCCGTCGGACGGCACGTCGACCGGGGCGCCCGCGTCATAGCGGTGGTCGAACGAGCCCGCCGAGTCCCGGACCGGACGGCAGTGCGGCGGCAGCGGCAGCCGGGCCACCGCCTCCGCCTGCCTGCGCTGCTCAGCGGCGATAGCAGCAGAGGCAGCGGAGGCAGCGGACCCACCGGACGCGCCGGACCCCGGCTCGGACGGCCGCAGCCGCCCGCGTTCCGCCCGCGGCTCACCGGCTCCGGCCAGCGCCAGCTGGGCGTAGTCGCGCAGGCCCTCGGCGGGCGGCGGCGGGGGCGGCGGCGCCGCCTTCTTCGCCATGGACGCGCTCGGCGCCCCGGAACCTCCCAGCGCCCCGGGCCCGGCCTGGTCGTAGGCGACCGCGGCCGACCGGGCCGACCTGGTCACCATCGGCCCGGCCGTCCGGTCCCGCTCGGCGCTCTGCGGGGCCATCGCGCCATAGCCGCCCCCGCCGAAGGAGGGCTCCGGAGCCCCGCCGGGCGCGGGCGGCGGCGGCATGGCCGGCCGCGCCATCGCGGGCGGAAAGGCCGGGATCGGGGCCGGCGGCGGCACCGGGCCGGCGGCGACTGCCAGCTCCGACCTGCTCTCCCGTTCCCGCTGCTTCTGCTGCTTCCGCTCCTTCTGGACCATCGACCCGAGGAAGTCGTCATAGCCGCCGAACAGCTCGGACAGCCCCGGCGGGGGCTCCCGCCAGAGCTGCGGCACGGGCTCGTTCTGCCGGCGGCCGATCCGCAGCGAGCGCAGCTCCGGCAGATCGGTGCGGCGGCGCAGGTCCGCCGTGGAGAGCCCGATCCGCACCCCGGTCCAGTCCTCGCCGCTGTGCTGGCCCACGCAGGCCCGCATCACCAGACTGCCGGCCGGCCGGTCGCCGTGGATCCCGTCCAGCCGCAGATGGTAGGTCGGGGTCCAGGTGGCGCCGGGGACGCCGTACTCCAGCTCCAGTTCGACCTCGGTGGCGGCCTCCAGCGGCTCCGGCTGATCGATCGTCAGCAGCACCGAGCTGGTCCCGGCGACCTGCTCGGTCGGCTGTCCGGACGAGGCGGCCCGCAGCCGCCGCCGGGCGATCTCCGCCTGCTGCTCCGCGGCCCGGAGCGCGTCCTCGGCGGCCAGCAGCCGCTGCTGCAGCCCGGCGAGCCGGGTGTCGACGAACTCGGCCAGCGCCAGCAGCGCGTCGGTGGGGGCGCGCCGCGGCGGGTCGCCCCGGCGCGGGACCGGCGGGACCGCCCGCAGCGCCGCGATCTGCTCGGCCTGCGCCGCGAGCGCGGCCCGCGCCGCCCCGGCCGCGTACAGCGCCTCCTCGGCGGCGTCGCACTCCCGCCGCAGCGGCGACAGGTCCTCGGCGGCCGAGAGCTCGGCCGCCACCACCCGGCGCACGTCCAGGATCCGCAGGCCACCGGACCCGGACCCAGGCCCGGACCGCAGTGAACCGCGCAGGCTGTGGGCGTCCACGGTCAGCGGCAGCCCGTCCAGCCTGACCCGCAGCGTCACCGGCGGGCCGGGCGGCAGTGTCAGCACCGCCCGGCGGCGGCAGAGCGCACCGGCCGCGTAGACCACCACCGAATGCAGCACGGAAGTGAGTTGACGGTCCGTATCGCTCATGGTGCGCTCCCCCTCGCCGGCTCTTGCGTGGGTGCCACGTTAGCAATCAGAGCGCGGCGAGTTGCTCAGTCAGGTCGTCCAGGCCGAACGGGCCCTGCGACAGCGCCTTCATGTGCCAGGCCTTGAGGTCGAAGGCGTCGCCGTGCCGGCGCCTGGCCTCCTCGCGTCCGCGCAGCCAGGCCCGCTCGCCGAGCTTGTAGCCGATGGCCTGACCGGGCCAGCCCAGATAGCGGACGATCTCGCTCTCCCGCATCTCGGCCGTGGCGCCGCTGTAGGCGGCGAAGAACTCGGTGGCCAGCTCCGGGGTCCAGCGCTCGCCGGGGCGGAACGGGGAGTCGGCGGGGATGACCATTTCCAGGTGCATGCCGATGTCGATGATGACCCGGATGGTGCGCAGCATCTGCCCCTCCAGGAACCCGAGCCGGTGGCCCGGGTCGGTGAAGAAGCCCAGCTCGTCCATGAAGCGCTCGGCGTAGAGGGCCCAGCCCTCGGTGTCGGCGCTGACGCCGCCGATGGTCATCTGGAAGCGGGACAGGTGCTCGGCCGAGCGCATCCGCTGGGCCAGGTGCAGATGGTGGCCGGGGACGCCCTCGTGGTACCAGGTGCTCACCAGTTCCCAGGTCGGGAAGTCCTCCTGGCCCTGGGTCGGCAGCCAGGTCCGCCCCGGACGGGAGAAGTCCAGGCTGGGCCGGGTGTAGTAGGGAGCGGCGGCGCTGCCGGCCGGCGCGATCATGGCCTCGACCTGGCGCAGCGGCCCCTCCAGGTCGAAGTGGGTGCCGTCGAGCGCCTCGATGGCCCGGTCCATCAGCTGCTGCAGCCAGTTCCTGATCTCCTCCACACCCTTGACGGTGTGACCGTGCTGCTCCAGGTGCGCGACCGCCTCCAGCGGGGTCGCGCCGGGCAGTACCAGGACCGCCTCGGCCTGCTGGGCGGCGTACAGCCGGTGGAACTCGGTCCAGGCCCAGCCGTAGGCCTCGTCCAGGTCCAGGTCGGCGCCGGTGCAGTCGCGGGCGGAGCGGAGGTAGAGCTCGCGCCCGGCGATGTCGGAGCCCCCGGCCGCGGCCGGGGCGTACGCGGTCCTGAGCCAGTCCTGGAAGGCGGCACTGGCGGCGGTGGCCTCCGCCGCGGCCGCGTCGAGTTCGGCGCGCAGCCGGTCCGGGCCCTTGGCGACGAAGTCGGCGAACCAGCTCGGGCCGCCGTCCGCGCCGAGCCAGCCGTCGAGCTGCCCGATCACGGTGGCGACCTGGCGCGGCCCCGAGTACAGCCCGCGGTCCAGGCCGACCTGCAGGGTGGCCCGGTAGCCCTGGAGCGCGCCGGCGACGTTCCGCAGCCGCCCGGCCACCACGGTCCAGTCCTCGTCCGTGGCGGTCGCCATCAGCGTGAAGATCTGCCGGACGTCGTGCACCGGGGAGGCGATGTTGCTGAGCGCGCGGAAGTGGTCCCCGGCGTCGTGGACCGCGAGTTGGGCGGTGAGCCGCTCGGTGAGCAGCCGGGCGCAGGCGGCTTCGGCGCTGTCCCGCAGGCTCTCGGCGGGGAGCGCGGCGAGGTCGGCGAGGACGCGCCGGGCCAGCTCGGCCTCGGCCTCGAATCCGGCGGGCGAGAGGTCGGGCTGCCGGTCGTCACCGGGGTTGACCCCGAGGCTCGCCGCCAACCCCGGGTTCTGGACGGCCAGCGCCTCGACATAGGCGTCGGCGAGCTGTCGCGGGGTGCGCGGAGCAGGGGGCGGGGTCGAGGAGGTCACTGTGTCTGCCATGCCGTCATCCTGACGCACCACTGCGCAGTGGTGACAGCTTTTCCCCGCGATCGCCGCCCCCGCGCCGCAGCCGCCGCGGAGTCCAGCCGCCGCCGGGGACGCCCCTGGTGACGGGGTAGCAGCCGACGCCGATCAGAAAGGCGGTGAGGTGGCCGAGGTTGGTGAAATCCCGGTCACTGGCCAGCAGCAGCAGGAAGAAGCAGGTCGCCGCGCCCAGGTAGTACCAGCGCAGCGGCCGGGCGAGGAACCAGGTGAGCACACCGATCGAGCCGGCCAGCGCATAGCTGACGCCGATGTCGAGGGCGTACGCGGTGCGGTGCGGCAGCGCCCCGGCCCTGATCATCAGATCGACCGCGCCCTCGCTGACCAGGGTCGCTCCGACATGGGCGGTGACGACCACGATCAGCCAGCGCCTGGTGCCGAGCCAGCGCTCGGCCGGGACGTGGAACAGGTTGAAGACCGGGAACCAGAGCAGGAAGCTCGGCTTCTCGGTCAGGAAGGCGCTGGTGACCAGGACCTTGATCGGGTGGTGCCGCAGCTGGTCCAGATTGGTGCTGTGGGTGAACAGGAAGTACTCGCGCACCCGCGGCGACATGTGGACCAGGGCGAAGGTGTTCAGTGCGAGCACCAGCAGCCAGACGAAGGTGCCGGGAGCAGCCCCGACGTACCGGACGAGGGCCCCCCACCAGCGGCGGAGCCGGGGACGTGCGGCCGGGGGCCGGGGCGGGTCTGCCGTGGTCATGGGCTCCATTCTCGGTGCTTCCCGGCGGGGCCCGGGGCGGTGACACTCCCGCCGTCGGCGGGAGGGATTGACTGCGTTGTTGACATGCAGTCTCATAAGAGCAGAGTCCCGACCAGGGAACACCCGTCAGGGCAGGAGTCCGACCATGCGCACCGAAGCCGCGACCGCTCTGCTGACGGACCGTGAGCAGGTGGCCGAGCGCCTGCTCGAGGCGTCCGCCAAGCACTCGTACGACCCCGACACCGAGCTGGACTGGGACGCCCCGCTGGAACCCGGGAAGTGGTTCCTGCCGGAGCGGATGGTCTCCCTCTACGGCACCCCGATCTGGCAGCGGCTCTCCGAGGAGCAGCGGATCGAGCTCTCCCGGCACGAGGCGGCCAGCCTGGCCTCGGCCGGGATCTGGTTCGAGATCATCCTGATGCAGCTGCTCACCCGGCACATCTACGACCTGGACCCGCGCAGCAGCCATGTCACCTACGCGCTCACCGAGATGGCCGACGAGTGCCGGCACTCGCGGATGTTCGCCCGGATGGTGACCAAGCTGGACACCCCGTACTACCGCCCCGGCGGTGTCACCCGCTTCCTCGGCCGGATCCTGAAGACCACCGCGACCACGCCCGGGGCCTTCACCGCGACCCTGCTGGTGGAGGAGATCCTGGACCGGATCCAGCGGCAGACCTTCCCGGACGAGACCATCCAGCCGCTGGTCCGCGGCATCACCAGGATCCATGTGGTGGAGGAGGCCCGGCACGTCCGCTACGCCCGCGAGGAGCTGCGGCGGCAGATGGCGACCTGCCCGGCCTGGGAGCGGCAGCTGACCCGTACGGTCTCCGGCGAGGCCTCGGTGGTGGTCGCCCGGGCCCTGATCAGTCCGGCCGTGTACGCGGCGGTCGGCCTGGACGTGGCCGAGGCGCTGCGGCAGGCCCGCGCCAGCGAGCACCGCCGTGAGACGCTCCGCTGGTCGGCGGAACGGCTGACCGGCTTCCTGGAGGAGACCGGCATCATCCACAGCCGCCTCGACCGCGCCGCCTGGCGCCGCTCGGGCCTCCTCGCGGGGTGACCTCGCGGTCCGTGCGGGCCGCAGCCGTAAAGTGGGCGCATGGACGCCCCCGCCGCAGTCGACCCCGTCGCGCCGAGCGCGCCCGCTGCCGACCCGGCCGCCGTCACCGTCAGACAGGCTGCCGCCGGCAAGCGGGCGCCTCGGGCGCCCAGGGCGCCCAGGGCGCCGTACCGGCGGTTGCCGGTGGAGCAGCGGCGGGAGCAGCTGATCGCCGTCGCCCTGGAGCTGTTCAGCCGGCACGCTCCGGAGGAGGTCTCGCTGGACGACGTCGCCCTCGCCGCGGAGGCCTCCCGTCCGCTGGTCTACCGCTACTTCCCGGGCGGGAAGCAGCAGTTGTACGAGGCCGCGCTCCGCACCGCCGCCGACGAGCTGTCCTCGCGCTTCACCGCACCCACCCACGGCGGCCCGGCCGAGCGCCTGGGCCATGTGCTGGACCAGTACTTCGGCTTCGTCGGCGAGCACGCGGCCGGGTACGGGGCGCTGCTCCGCGGCGGCTCGGTCGCCGAGACCGAGCGGACCACCGCGATCGTGGACGAGGTCCGCCGCGCGGCCCACCGCAGCATCCTGGAGCAGCTGCTGGTGCCGGAGCCGGGCCCCCGGCTGCTGCTGCTGGTCAGGTCCTGGATCGCGGTGGTCGAGACGGCCGCGCTGACCTGGCTGGACGACTCCCGCCGCGGGGCCGCGGGAGGCAGCAGAGCGAAGGACACCGGGGCGGGGACCGGGGTGGGCGCGGCGGCGGAGCTGCGGGACTGGCTGGTGGACGAGTTCGTGGCCATGTTCGCCGTGTCCGCCCTGCACGACCCGCAGTCGGCACGGGTGCTGCGGTCGATGCTGACCGGCGCGGGCGCCGAGGTGGGGACGGCGCTGGTGGCCCGGCTGGGCTCCCTGCTGCTGGAAGCCCCCGCCGAGCCGCGGGCCTGACCCGCACCCAGCCCCGACCCCAAACCGACCCCGACGAACCGGGCTACGCCTTGCCGAGCACCTGCCGCTGCCGGCCGAGCCCGTCGATCTCCAGCTCCATCACGTCGCCCGGCTGCAGATAGGCCTGGTCCGCGCGCCCCATCGCCACCCCGGCCGGGGTGCCGGTGTTGATCACGTCGCCGGGCTCCAGCACCAGGAACTGGCTGACGTACCAGACCACGTACCGGACGTCGAAGATCATGTCCGCGGTGCTCCCGGCCTGCCGGGGTTCGCCGTTCACCGAGAGCCGCAGCCCGAGCCGCTGCGGGTCGCCGACCTCGTCCGCGGTGACCAGCCAGGGGCCGAGCGGGTTGAAGGTCTCGCAGGACTTGCCCTTGTCCCAGGTGCCGCCGCGCTCCAGCTGGAACTCGCGCTCCGACACGTCGTTGCTGATCGCGTACCCGGCGATCACCGCGTCGGCGTCGGCGGGCGAGCCCAGGTAGCGGGCGGTCCGGCCGATCACGATGGCCAGCTCGACCTCGTAGTCGGTCTTGGCGCTGCCGCGCGGCACCAGCACCTCGTCGTCCGGGCCGACCACGGTGTTGGTCGCCTTCATGAAGATCACCGGCTCGGCCGGGATCTCCGACCCCGCCTCGGCGGCGTGGTCCCGGTAGTTGAGCCCGATGCAGACCACCTTCGGCGGCCGGGCCACGGGCGCGCCGAGGCGCTGCCCGGCCAGGTCCAGCACGGGCAGTGCACCTGCTTCGCGGAGCGCCTCGATCCGATCGGGGCCCTCGTCGAGCAGTCGTTCCAGGAAGCCGCCGTCGATGTCCCCGGTGAGGCCGGAGAGGTCGTACGCGGTCTTCTCGTCGGCGGCCAGCAGGGCCGGCCCCTCGGCCCCGAAGGGTCCTACGCGCAGGAATCGCACCTGTTCACCACACACCTTTGCGATCAGGACGGTCCGGTCGCCCACCGTCGCCAGGAGCTTCGATGTATATCAACCCCTGGGACAGCAGTCCAGCCGGCGATCACGCCTCGGACGGCCGGCCCCCGGACGGCCGGCCCCGAAAACGGTCACCCCGCCGCCGGCCGCCCCCGGTGCCGCTCCCACTCCCCGGCCAGGATCGACATGGTCACCGCGTCCACCCACTCCCCGTCCCAGCGCAGTGCGTCCCGCTGCACGCCCTCGGCCACGAACCCGGCCTTCTCGTAGACCCGCCTGGCCCTCGGGTTGAAGGCGTAGACCTCCAGCGAGATCCGGTGCAGCCCTAGCTTCTCGAAGCCGTAGCCGCAGATCAGCCGGGTGGCCTCGGTGCCCAGCCCGCGTCCGTAGCTCCCCGGGGCGAGGGCGATCCGGAAGCCGCAGCTCTGGTCCGCCTCGCTCCAGCCGTTCAGCACCGCCTCACCGACGCAGGCCCCGGTGGCACGCTCCAGCACGGCCAGGTCGAGCCGGTCGTCCTGGCCGATCCTGGTCCGGTACCAGGCCCGCAGCCGGGCCTCGTCCGGGGCGCCGCCCCGGGAGCCGGTCAGCCGGGCCACCTCGTGGTCCGCCAGCATCGGCCGCAGCTCCGGGAGGTCCGCGTCGGTCAGCGGGCGCAGCACGACCAGCTCGCCGTCGAGGGTCGGCTTGCTGAGGAAGTCGGGCCGGGCCCGGGGGTGCGTGCTCAGTGCTGAAGCACCCGCTTCTCCCCGGCCTCGACCGCCACCGGCAGGGTGTTGCCGGGCGGCGGGAAGGGGCAGAGGAAGTGGTCGGCGAAGGCGCAGGGCGGCAGGTAGGCCCGGTTGAAGTCGATCTCGGTCAGCCCGTCCGCGTCGGGGGCCGGCAGCCGCAGGAAGCGGAACCGGAAGGTCTTCTTCCCGCTCGCCGCGTCCGCGAAGACCGCGTCCAGCGAACCGTCCTCGGCCTGGCCCACCTGCAGCGTCAGCGCGACCTGCGCACCCGACGAGTCAGGTCCGGTGAAGGCCAGCTCCCCCGCCAGCGCCACCCCGCGCTTCCGCCCGTCCGCGTGCGGGACGGCGACGGTACGGGCCTCCGGGTACGGGGTGAAGCGCGCGGTCCTGACCCAGTCCGGGCTGTAGGGGTGGGCGTCGATGCCGGCGAAGGCGGACCGCGCCGCCGACGCCGGGTCGTAGATCCGGACCGCGTACTCGCCCTCGCGGAGGATCAGCAGCAGCAGTCGGCCGCCGTGGGTGATCAGGGAGGGTCGGGGCGCGGTGTCCGGACAGAGCCGGACCGAGCCGTCCAGCGCCGTGTGGTCGACTTCCAGGCCGTCGTGCCGGGCCGCGGTGAGGACCACGCAGCTGCCCTGGAGCTCCCAGCGTCCGGGCACCCCCGGCAGGCCCTCGCGCAGGTCGGCCAGCCAGTAGGTCCCGGTGAGGGCGAGCGGGCCGTGCGGTGCCCGAGCCGCGACCACCCGGTCGTCGCGCCAGTGCTTCCAGTCGTCCAGGCTGCTGCTCACTGAGTTACCTCCGGTGCGGAAGGGAAAGAGGAAGGAGGAAGCTGAAGGGAGTGGGGGTGCCGCGCAACGGCAGCTCTCCCGAGTCGTACCCAGCGGAGTCCGGGCCCCACACCTCAACCGCGAAGCCGGCGGAGGGGAGCACTTACGGATGAAGCGCCAAGCAGCCGGCTACCGGCAACAGGCCGCGGACCACACCCGACCGAAGTCCGTGGCCCCTGATCACCAGGCGCAGCTCAGTATTCACCCGGCCAGTGGACCAGCGGCCGTCCCCCCTGGTCAACATCGGTCCAGCTCGCGGGACGATAATCGCCGCATGATCAAAGCTGTGATGTTCGACTTCTCCGGCACGCTCTTCCACATCGAGTCGGTCGCCGAGTGGTTCGACGCCCTCGCCCTGGATCTCGCCCTGGACCTGTCGGAGGACCAACGCGCCGCCTGCGTCCGGCGGTTGACCGACAGCGGCGCGCTCCCCGGCGGCCCGCCGCCGCTGCACGCCCCCGCCGGCTGGGGCGAACGCGACCTCAGCGCGGAGCACCACCGCACGGCGTACACGGCGCAGACCCGCGCCGCCCTGCTCCCGTCCTTCGGCCCGGACCGGTCGGACGCCCTGGCCGCCGAGCTCTACGAGCGGCACAAGGCCGCGGGCGCCTGGCGCAGCCCGTACCCCGACGCCGAGCCGGTGCTGAAGGAGCTGCGGCGGCGCGGCATCCCGGTCGCCGTGGTCAGCAACATCGGCTGGGACCTGCGCCCGATCTTCGTCCACTCCGGTCTGGACCCCTATGTGGACGCCTATGTCCTCTCCTACGAGCTGGAGATCCAGAAGCCCGACCCGCGGATCTTCCAGGCCGCCTGCGCGCTGCTCGGCAGCACCCCGGAGGAGACGCTGATGGTCGGCGACGACCTGCCCGCGGACGGCGGCGCTACCGCCCTGGGCTGCGCCTTCCACCAGGTCCAGTCGCTCCCGGTGGCCGAGCGGCCGACCGGTCTGCTGCCGGTGCTCGACCTGGTCTCCGCGGCGGACGGCCCCCAGTGACAGGATGGGAGGCACCCAGCACCGGAGGTTGATCGCAGATGGCCAGGCAGGCTCCCGACCAGGATCCCGTACAGGACGCCCCCAAGGTCGCCCTGCCCAAGCACGCGGCGGCCGGCCTGCCGGCCCTGCTGCACACCACGAAGATCGCCACCGCGCAGATGGGCGCGAGCCGCTCGGTCCGCACCCTGATGAAGGTGAACCAGCCGGACGGCTTCGACTGCCCCGGCTGCGCCTGGCCCGAGCCGGAGCACGCCCACATCGCGGAGTTCTGCGAGAACGGCGCCAAGGCCGTCGCCGAGGAGGCGACCCTGCGCAAGGTCGGCCCGGAGTTCTTCGCCGAGCACCCGGTGGCCGACCTGGCCGGACGCTCCGGCTACTGGCTCGGCCAGCAGGGCCGGCTGACCACCCCGATGCTGCTGGACCAGGACGCGACCCACTACACCCCGATCGGCTGGGACGACGCCCTGCAGCTGGCGGCCGACGAGCTGAAGGCGCTGGACACCCCGGACGCCGCCGCCTTCTACACCTCGGGCCGGACCAGCAACGAGGCCGCCTTCGCGTTCCAGCTGTTCGCCCGCCAGTTGGGCACCAACAACCTGCCGGACTGCTCCAACATGTGCCATGAGTCCTCGGGTTCGGCGCTGACCGAGACCATCGGCATCGGCAAGGGCAGCGTCAGCCTCAAGGACCTCTACCAGGCCGATCTGATCATCGTCGCCGGGCAGAACCCGGGCACCAACCACCCCCGGATGCTCTCCGCACTGGAGCGCGCCAAGCGGGCCGGGGCGAAGATCGTCAGCGTCAACCCGCTGCCGGAGGCCGGCCTGGAACGCTTCAAGAACCCGCAGAACGCCCGCGGCCTGGTCGGCAACGGCACCAAGCTCACCGACCTGTTCCTGCAGATCCGGCTCGGCGGCGACCTGGCCCTGTTCCGCGCGCTCAACCTGCTGCTGCTGGCGGCCGAGGAGAAGGAGCCGGGCACCGTCCTGGACCATGCCTTCATCGAGGAGCACTGCCACGGGTTCGCCGAGTGGGCCGAGGACGCGCAGACCACCGACTGGGACGCCGTGCACGCCGCGACCGGCCTGCCGGAGAGTCAGATCCGGGAACTGGCCGCGCTGGTGCTGGACTCCAAGAAGATCGTGGTCTGCTGGGCGATGGGCCTGACCCAGCACAAGCACTCGGTGCCGACGATCCGTGAGGTCGTCAACTTCCTGCTGCTGCGCGGCAACATCGGCCGCCCCGGCGCCGGGGTCTGCCCGGTGCGCGGCCACAGCAACGTCCAGGGCGACCGGACCATGGGCATCTTCGAACGGCCCAGCGCGGCCTTCCTGGACGCCCTGGGCAAGGAGTTCCGCTTCGAACCGCCGCGCGAGCACGGGTTCGACGTGGTGGACACCATCCGCGGCATGCGCGACGGCAAGGTGAGGGTCTTCTTCGCCATGGGCGGCAACTTCGTCGGCGCCACCCCGGACACCGAGGTCACCGAGGACGCGATGCGCGGCTGCCGGCTCACCGTCCACGTCTCGACCAAGCTCAACCGCTCCCATGTGGTCACCGGGGCGCGGGCGTTGATACTCCCGACGCTGGGCAGGACCGATCGCGACCGCCAGATCAGTGGTCTGCAGCAGGTCACCGTCGAGGACTCGATGGGGATGGTGCACGCCTCGCGCGGGGCGCTGAAGCCGCCGGCCGACGACCTGCTGTCGGAGACCGCGATCGTCTGCGGCCTGGCCCGGCGCACCCTGGGGCCGAAGAACACCGTGCCCTGGGAGGACTTCAGCGCCGACTACGGCATCCTGCGGGAGCGGATCGCCCGGGTCGTCCCCGGCTTCGAGGACTTCAACGACAAGATCAAGAAGCCCGGTGGCTTTGCTCTGCCGCACGGCCCGCGCGACAAGCGGGCCTTCCCCACCGCCACCGGCAAGGCCAACTTCACCGTCAATCCGCTGACCGCCCCCGAGGTCCCGGCCGGGCGGCTGCTGCTGCAGACCCTGCGCTCGCACGACCAGTACAACACCACCATCTACGGCCTGGACGACCGCTACCGCGGCATCACCGACGGCCGCCGGGTGGTCCTGCTGAACCCCGAGGACGCCGCCGAGCACGGCCTGGCCGAGGGCGCCCTGGTCGACCTGATCAGCGAGTGGACGGACGGCACCGAGCGGCGCGCGCCGCACTTCCGGGTGGTGCACTACCCGACCACCCGCGGCTGCGCGGCCGCCTACTACCCGGAGACCAATGTGCTGGTGCCGCTGGACAGTACGGCCGACACCAGCAACACCCCGACGTCCAAGTCCGTGGTGATCCGCTTCGCGGAGGACTCGGGCGCCGGAGCGGTCACCGGCTGACCTGCTGCTGCGCTGTCAGCCTGCGCGGTCAGCCCGCCGTCGGGGTGGCGGGCGCCGTCGCGGCGGACAGGCTCGCCGTCGGCGTCTGCGCGGCGGTGGGCGTGGGCGTCACCGGGGGTGTCGGCGTGGGCGTCGGGTCCGGCGTGCCGGTGGGCGTCGGCTTGGGCGAACCGGTGGGGCTCGCGGGCGCCGTCGGCTTCGTCGTGGGCTTGGTGGTCGGCTTGGTCGTGGGCTTGCCGGTGGGCTTGGGGGTCGGCGTCGGGGCGGGCCCGGGACCGATCGGCTGCGGCCCGGTGCTGCCGGTGGGGATCGTCGGCGGCGTGTAGGAGCCGAGCGACGGGCTGGTCGGGTCGGGCCGGACCGCGCCGAGGATCGGGTTCTGCGCCATCGGCGTCACCTCCACCACCGCCCCGGTGTGGGGAGCCTGGATCACCATGCCGCCGCCGATGTAGATGGACACATGGCTGGCGCCGGAGAAGTAGATGAGCAGATCGCCGGGGCGCAGCGCGTTCAGCGGCACATGGGTGAGCTGCGCCCACTGCTCCTCGCTGGTGCGCGGGATCGGGTGTCCGGCGTGCAGCCAGGCCTGCGAGGTCAGCCCGGAGCAGTCGAAGCCGCTGGCGTAGGGGCCCTGCGCGCCCCAGTGGTACTCGGCCCCGAGCTGGGCGAACGCGTAGGTCACCGCCGCCGCCCCCGCCGCCGAGGGCCGGAGGCCGCCCTTGCCGAGGATCCCGGTGGCCAGCAGCGCCGTCTGCGCCGCGTTGGCGTCCTTCTGCTCCAGCTGGGAGAGCTGGTCCTGCTGGACCCCGGTGAGGGTGGCGACCTGCTTGCGCACGGCGTCGAGCTGCTTGTTGATGGTGTCCCTGGCGACGGCCTGCGCCGCGACCAGGTTCGTCGCGTTGACCTTGGCCGTCGCCGAGGCGGTCTTGGCCTGGATCAGGCTCTGCTGGTCCGTCTGCAGCTGCTTCAGGAAGACCGCCTGCGAGGTGCTGGCGGCCTTCAGCAGCTCGCCCTCGTGCAGGGCCTCCTGCGGGTTCTGGGCGAAGATCAGCTGGCCGAGCTGGGAGAGGTCGCCGTTGCGGTACTGGGCCGAGGCCAGCTGGCCGGCCACCACCGTCCCCGCGTCCACGCTCGCCTGCGCGTTGTCGACCTCCAGCTGCAGCTGGTCGTCGTCGGTCTTGGCCTGGTTCAGCTGCTCGGTGAGGGCGTCGTACTTCTGCGTCGCCGCCTCGGCCAGCTGGTAGGTGGCGTGGAGCTGGTCCAGGACCGGCTGCAGCGACTGCTCGGTCGCGGTGAGGGTCTGCACGGTGTTGGCGGACGAACCGTCAGCAGGGGTGTCGGCACTCGCCTGGCCGGCCATCGGCAGCACCGCCAGCGAGGCCGCGGCCAGCAGCAGGCCGCAGCGCAGCACACCGCGCAGCCAGGGCCGCGTGGCGGTCGCCAGCAGCCCGCCCCCGCCCGGCGAACGCATGGCCACCGCCCTTGCTGCCCGTATCGCGTCCCGCTGTCCCGCTGTCCCGTGCCCCGCCATGCCCCGCACCGACATTCCCCTCGCTCCCCGTCTGCTGCCCTCGGAGATCCTTCCATGCCTGCCTGCCATTGGGCAGTGCACGTCCTGGATTCTCACGCCGATCTCAGCGAAGCAGCACCGGGTGAATGTGACACAGCTCTCTTCTGAAGGCGCGTTGAACGGCGGGATCCGGCCAGAGCCCAGTCACCGCAGGGCGATCCGGCCCGTTTCGTCCACGTTGCGGCCTCATGTCAACTCAGGATCGGCTCCCAGTTCACTTTCCGTTCACTCAGCATCCCTACGGTCGGCCACGACGATTCCGCTGAGACGATTGTTTGGTTAATGGAACACATCACGTTCCTGGTGTGCGTCGTGATCATCACGGCCCTCGCCTTTGACTTCACCAACGGCTTCCACGACACCGCCAACTCGATGGCCACCTCCATCGCCACCGGCGCTCTCCGCCCAAGGTCGCCGTCGCGATCTCCGGGGTTCTGAACCTGGCAGGAGCGTTCCTGTCGGTGGAGGTCGCCAAGACGATCTCCGGCGGGATCATCGACGAGAGCGCGGGGGTCAGACCCCAGGTGGTCTTCGCCGCGCTGATCGGCGCGATCCTCTGGAACCTGGTCACCTGGCTGCGCGGGATCCCCTCCAGCTCCTCGCACGCCCTCTACGGCGGCCTGATCGGCGCGACCCTGGTCGCGGTGGGGGCGCACGGCGTCAACCTCGACGTGGTGGTCACCAAGATCCTGATCCCCGCGGTCGCCTCGCCGGTCGTGGCCGGGCTCGCGGCCTGGGTGGCGACCAGGATCGCCTACCGGATCACCGCCAAGGGCACCGAGAAGGCCAACACCAAGGGCTTCAAGGCCGGGCAGATCGCCTCCGCCTCGCTGGTCTCGCTGGCGCACGGCACCAACGACGCCCAGAAGACCATGGGCATCATCACGCTGACCCTGGTCAGCGTCGGCGCCGTCGCCCCCCACGCCGATCCGCCGGTCTGGGTGATCATCACCTCCGGTCTGGCCATCGCCCTCGGCACCTACCTGGGCGGCTGGCGGATCATCCGGACCATGGGCAAGGGCATCACCGAGATCGAGGCCCCGCAGGGCTTCGCGGCGCAGACCGCCTCGGCCGCGGTGATCCTCACCTCCTCGCACATGGGCTACGGCCTCTCCACCACCCAGGTCTGCTCCGGCGGCATCATGGGCGCGGGCAAGGCCGGCCGCACCGGACAGGTCAACTGGTCCACCGCACGCCGGATGGCCTACGCCTGGGGGCTCACCCTCCCGGCCGCCGCGCTGCTCGGCGGGGCCGGCACCTTCCTCGCCGACCGGGGCGACTGGGGCATCGCCCTGCTGGCCGCGATCGGCATCGGGCTGAGCGCCTGGATCTACCGGATCTCCCGCAAGCAGGCCGTCACCGCCGACAACGTGGTGGCCGGACCGGCCGAGAACACCGTGACGGCCCTGGACACCACCACCCCCGCGCCGGCCGCCCCCGTCGCCGCCTGAGCTGGAGCCTTACGCATATGAAGATCAACTGGGAAGCCCTGGGCAGCACCTTCGGTGTCAGCATGCTGATCACCGTCGGCGTGGTGACCACCTTCTGCCTCGGTATCGCGGCCCTCTCCCGCCACGAGACCGCCGCCGGGCGCAGCGCCACGGCCGGCGCCACCACCGCGGGCGCCTCCGCCCGCGGCGGCAGCGTCCCGGCCCTGGCCGCCGCCACGCTCTGCTTCGCGGCCTGCGCCGCCGCCGTCGGCTACGGCCTCTACCTGATCGCCCTGGCCTGACCGCTCCACCCTGCCCCACCCCCGAAGCCGCCCCGGCCCCAGCACCACCCCGGGGCGGCTTTCGCGTCCTGCTAGGCTGAATCTGTCCAGACTGTCCGGACTGCTACCCGTGGAGGACGCCGTGCAGTGGCAGGTCCAGGAGGCCAAGCAGAGGTTCAGCGAGGTGCTGCGCCGCGCCCACGAGGACGGGCCGCAGGTGGTCACCCGGCACGGCGCCGAGGTCGCCGTGGTCATCGACATAGGGGAGTACCGGCGGCTCAAGGGCGAGGAGCTGTCGTTCAAGGGGTTCCTGACCACCCCCGCCGAGGCCTGGTCGGAGGGCTTCGCCGAGGCCGTCGACGAGATCGTCGCCGCGCGGCAGGACGACCGCGAGCGTGATCTGTCCTCGCTCTTCGAGCCCTCCGAACCTTTCGAGCCCGCGGAGCCCGCAGAGCCCGCCGAGCCCTCCGACGAGGAGGCGTGATGGGGTTCCTGCTCGACACCAACGTGCTGTCCGAGCCCCAGCGCCCACGACCGTCCGCGGCGGTGCTCGCCTGGTTCGAGTCGGTCCCCTCGGCGGAGTTGTGGACCAGCGCGCTGGTGGTGGGCGAGCTGCAGAAAGGCGTGGAGCTGCTGCGGCGCAGGGACGCCGCCCGCGCGGCACGGCTCGACGACTGGCTCGGCCGGCTGGTCCGCGTCTACGCGGACCGGATCCTGCCGGTCACGGTCCCCGTCGCCGAGGAGTGGGGCCGGATGAACGTCCCCGACCCGCTGCCGGTGGTGGACGGCTACCTCGCGGCCACGGCGCGCGCGCACGGCCTGACCCTGGCCACCCGCAATCTGAAGGACGTCGAGCGCACCGGCGTGAGCCTGATCAATCCCTTCGACTGGCCGGTACGCTGACCCCGGGGCTGTTCAGCCGGGTTCGCCCTGCATGACCGGGCGGCCGCCTCGGGGGCGGAGGCCGGTGACGACCAGGGCGACCACGACGCCGACCACGGTCCAGGCCACCAGCACCAGCAGCGGCTTGGTGATCGCGGTGCCGTCGAAGTAGGCGATGGAGCGGGCAATGCTGGTGCCCGCGCCGTTCGGCAGCCAGGGGCCGATGACCCGCCAGAAGGCCGGCATCAGCGGCGGCGGGAAGACGCCGCCCGCGCTGGGGTTGCCGAGGACCACGAACAGCAGCACTGCGAGGCCGATGCCGACCACGTCGAACAGGCACTCCAGCGCCATGGTGATCGCACCGACCGAGAAGACCACCAGCGCGCCCATCCCCCACAGCCCCAGGATGCTGCCCGGCAGGGCGTTGAGGATCGGTCCGACGATCAGCGCGCCGCCGATGCCGGCCGCGATCGAGTACAGCGCCAGCACCGCCAGCCGGATCACCGCACGCTTGCGGTTGGCCGGGCGCGAGCCGGCGCTGATGCCGAGGATCGAGGCCACCAGGTAACCGCCGACGCAGAGTCCGACCGCCAGGTAGAAGGAGGAGAGCCCCTCGGCGTCCCCGGAGGCCAGCGGCACCAGGTCCTCGGTGCTGAAGGTCCGGCCCTGCTGCTTCTCCGCGCCGGTGATGATCGTCTCGACCGCCTGGGCCAGCGCCGGACCCGCCGCGTTCGCGACCAGCAGGGTGTCGTGCTTGCTGCTCGGGTCGAACACCAGCGCTGTGTAGATCTTCTGATCGAGGATCTGCTGACGCGCCGTCGCCTCGTCCGGCACCGCCCGTGCGTCCAGGACCTGCTTCGGCAGGGCATTGAGCTGGCTCACCAGCTGCCCGCTGACCTGAGCGGGTGCTACCACCGCGATGGACGCCCGGTGCGGGTAGGGGTGATGCAGCGCCCCCACGTAGGAGACGATGAATCCCAACTGCAGCAACAGGACGCCGATCACCAGGACGGCGGCGCGCGTGGTCACGGCATCCTTGATCTCGGCCCCGAAACCGCGCTGGAGCTCAGCTCCGCTCATTCCACTGGCCATGCCGACCCGCCTGTCTGTTCGCTCTGTTCGCACGACGAAATGACAAATCAGGCCATTCGTAGCACTGGAGCAGCACTGAGCCGGTCATGACACGCCGTCAGTGACCACCGGGCCCTCCGGGCCGGCGCCCTCCCCGCTGGGGTTCTCCAAGACGCGACGCACCGTCACCAACGCCGCCCCCAGCAGCGGCCCGCGCCGCCCCAGCGTCGACACCGTCAGCGCCTCCGACGCCCAGGGCCGTACCGTCACCCGCTCCGCCAGCTCCCGTCGCATCTCCGGCAGCAGCCACTCCCCCAGCTCGGCGTAGGCCCCGCCGAGCACCACCGCCTCCGGGTCGATCAGGTTCACCGCCCCGGCCAGCGCCGTGCCCAGGGCCGCACCGGCCAGCGCCAGCGCCTCCCGGACCGGGGCCGCGCCCTCGGCCGCGCGCTTGGCCAGCAGTGCCACCCAGTCGCCGGACGCCTCCGGCAGCCCGGCGCCTGCCAGCACCGCGCCCTCGCCCGCGTACTGCTCCAGGCAGCCGCGCGCGCCGCAGGGGCAGGCGGGCCCGTCCGGGTGGACCGGGACGTGGCCCAGCTCGCCGGCGAAGCCCCGCGCGCCCTGGAACAGCCGTCCGCCGACCACCAGGGCCGCGCCGATCCCGGACTCCGCCGAGACGTGCACGAAGTCGACCGGCCCGTCCGGGCCGCCGCGCCACAGCTCGGCCAGCGCGCCGAGGTTGGCCTCGTTCCCGGCCTCGAGCCGCAGCCCGAGCAGGGTCGGCGGCAGGCGCAGCCCGCGCCAGCCCAGGTTGGCGGCGTGCACCACCTCCCCCGAGGCGGCGTCGACCAGGCCCGGCACCGCCACCACCGCGCCGACCGGGCGCAGCCCGAGACCGGCGGCCTCGCGCAGCACCCCCTCGGCGAGCCGGCCCAGCTCGGCCAGCACCTCCTCCGCCGGACGGCCCCGGTTGGCGGCGGGGACCCGGGCCTGCGCCCGGATCTCCCCACTGAGGTCGGCCACGCAGACCGCGAGGTGCTCCACCCCGACCTCGAGTCCGAGGCCGGCCGGTCCGGTGCTGCTGAGCACCAGCGCATTGCCCGGACGGCCGACCCGGCCGCTGGGCGCGGGGCCGAGCTCGACCACCAGCCCGGCCGCGTGCAGCTCCACCACCAGGCTGGACACCGCCGCCCTGGTCAGCCCGGTGCGGACGGAGACGTCGGCGCGGGAGAGCGGTGCGTGCTCGGCGATCGCCCCGAGGACCAGCGCCAGGTTCTGTCGGCGCATGCCCTGCTGGGAGGCCGGACGGCGCTCTTCACTGGACGGGCTGGGCATCGGACCCTCGTGCTTTCTTCCTCACAACATCACCGTTCGAACAGCTTCGCGGATCGTTGCAGCGTATCGGCGATCCGTTGCAACGCCTCGTCGTCCCTGGCCTCCGGCTCCAGCAGCGGGCCCTCGGCGGTGCCCCAGCGGCGCGCGACCTGGTCCGCGCGCTCCCCGGTGAGCAGCGCCGCCGCCTGCGCCGCCGCGCCGAGCGCCACCAGCTCCCGGGCCACCGGGATCCGCACCGCACGCCCGGACAGCCGCCGTACGGTCCGCTGCCAGGCGGCTCCCTGGGCGCCGCCGCCGATCAGCAGCAGCTCCCCGGTCCCGTCGGCCGGCTCGCCGCCCGCCGCCAGCACCTGCTCCAGCGCCGCCAGCAGCGAGTAGGCCGCGCCGTCGTAGGCCGCCTGCAGCAGCTGGCCCGGGGTGGTGTCGTGCCGCAGCCCCTGCATCAGACCGGCCGCGTAGGGGAGGTCGGGGGTCCGCTCGCCGTCGAAGTAGGGCAGCACCACGGCCGTGCCGCCCGGCTCCACCGCCTCCCGGTCGCGGCCGAGCAGGGCCGCCACCCGGTCCACCGCGAGGGTGCAGTTGAGGGTGCAGGCCAGCGGCAGCCAGCCGTCCAGCGCGTCGGCGAAGCCGCAGACCGTCCCGCTGGGGTCACCCGGACGGCCCCGGGTGACCGCGTAGACCGTGCCCGAGGTGCCCAGGCTGAGCACCGGACGTCCGGCCGCCAGCCCGAGGCCGAGCGCCGCCGCCATGTTGTCGCCGGTACCGGCCGCGACCGGGGTGCCGGCCCGGAGCCCGGTGCCGGCATCGGCTCGGACATAGCCCGCGGCTTTCCCCGGCTCGACCAGCTCCGGCAGCATCCCGGCGTCCAGCCCGAGCCGGGCCAGCAGGTCGTGGTCGTAGCCCTCCGGGGTCCACCAGCCGGTGCCGGAGGCGTCGCCCCGGTCGGTGGCGGCGACCCCGGTCAGCCGCTCGGTCAGATAGTCGTGCGGCAGCCGGACGGCCGCGGTACTGGCCGCCGCCTCGGGCTCGTTCTCGCGCAGCCAGGCCCATTTGGCGGCGGTGAACGAGGCCCCAGGCACGCTCCCGGCCCGCCGCGCCCAGGCCTCCCGGCCCAGCTCGGCGACCAGTGCGGCGGCCTGCGGGGCCGAGCGCACGTCGTTCCACAGCAGCGCCGGACGCACCGGCTCGCCGTCCGCGTCCAGGGTCACCAGCCCGTGCTGCTGGCCGCCGACCGACACCGCCGCCGCCTGCTCGGCGTACCCGGTCGCGGCCACGGCCTCGCCCAGCGCCCGCCACCACTCGCGCGGGTCGCTCTCCCGCGCCGCACCACCGCTGACGGTGTGCCCGGCCCGGCCCTCCCCCAGGACGGCGCCTGACTCCACATCGACGGCGAGTGCCTTGGTCGACTGCGTGGAACTGTCGATCCCGATCACGACCTGCACGCTTTTCCTCCTCGAACGATCTTGAACGATCTTGAACGATCCCGCTGACGCCCTGCCGAACGACCCCGCTGAGGCCCCGCCGGCGATCCCGCCGGCGATCCCGGCGGCGATCCCGGCGGCCCGGGGCTCTTCCCCTCACGGCCTCCTGATACTAATTTGTTCAGTGCGATGACGAATAGCCCCGACCTTCAGGAGCCGACCCCATGACCGACCTCACACCCACCCCCGCCGACCGCTTCACCTTCGGCCTCTGGACCGTCGGATGGCAAGGACGCGACCCCTTCGGCGACGCCACCCGCCCCGCCCTCGACCCGGTCGAGTCGGTGCACCGCCTCGCCGAACTGGGCGCGTACGGGGTCACCTTCCACGACGACGACCTGATCCCCTTCGGCAGCGACGCCGCCGCCCGCGAGGGGCACATCAAGCGCTTCCGGCAGGCCCTGGACGCCACCGGCATGGCCGTGCCGATGGCGACCACCAACCTGTTCACCCACCCGGTCTTCAAGGACGGCGCCTTCACCGCCAACGACCGCGACGTCCGCCGCTTCGCGCTGCGCAAGACCATCCGCAACATCGACCTCGCGGTCAAGCTCGGCGCCACCACCTATGTCGCCTGGGGCGGCCGCGAAGGCGCGGAGTCCGGCGCCGCCAAGAACGTCAGGGTCGCCCTGGACCGCCTCAAGGAGGCCTTCGACCTGCTCGGCGACTACGTCGTGTCGCAGGGGTACGACATCCGCTTCGCGATCGAGCCCAAGCCCAACGAGCCGCGCGGCGACATCCTGCTGCCGACCATCGGCCACGCCCTGGCCTTCATCAACTCCCTGGAGCACGCGGACCGGGTCGGCCTCAACCCGGAGACCGGCCACGAGCAGATGGCCGGGCTGAACTTCCCGCACGGCATCGCCCAGGCGCTGTGGCACGGCAAGCTGTTCCACCTCGACCTCAACGGCCAGTCCGGCATCAAGTTCGACCAGGACCTGCGCTTCGGCGCCGGCGACCTGCGCCAGGCCTTCTGGCTGGTCGACCTGCTGGAGTCCACCGACAGCACCGGCGCACCGGCCTACACCGGCCCGCGCCACTTCGACTTCAAGCCCCCGCGCACCGAGGACATCGCCGGGGTCTGGGCCTCCGCGGCCGGCAATATGCGCAACTACCTCGCCCTCAAGGCCAAGGCCGAGGCCTTCCGCGCCGACCCGGCCGTCCAGCAGGCGCTGCGCGCCTCCCGCCTGGACGAGCTGGCGCAGCCCACCCTCGGGGCCGGCGAGACCCTGGCCGACCTGCTCGCCGACCCCAGCGCCTTCGAGCAGTTCGACGCCGACGCCGCCGCGGAGCGCGGCATGGCCTTCGAGCAGCTGGACCAGCTCGCCCTGGACCACCTGCTCGGCCTCTGACCCCTACCGGCCACTCACAACGGGGCTGGAGCGGCGCGCACCTTTCCCACAGGTCAGAACCTCGGCGCGCGCCGCTCCAGGAACGCCGCAAGCCCCTCCGCCACGTCCGGCGCCGTTCGCGACCCCTTCTCCCAGGCCGCCACCGCCAGGGCGGCGGCCTGCCCGCCCCCGTGCTCCAGCTCGGCCGCGACCACGTCCTTGACCGCCCCCTGGGTCTGCGCCGAACGCGAGGCCAGGGTGCGGGCGAAGGCCAGTGCCCGCGCCTCCACGTCCTCGGCGACCTCTTCCACCAGCCCGTAGACCAGCGCCGTCGCCGCCGTCAGCAGCTCGCCGGAGTAGAGCAGGTACTTCGCCCGGGCCGGTCCCAGCAGTCGCAGCAACCGCACCGTCGGTACCGCCGGATAGACGATCCCCAGCTTGGCCGGGGTGATCCCGATCCGGACGTCCGGATCGGCGAAGCGCAGGTCGCAGGCCACCGCGAGCTGGCAGCCGCCGCCCACGCAGGCGCCGCGGAGCACGGCGAGGGTGGGGTGCGGGAACGCGGCCAGCGCCTCCTCGGCCACCACATTGACCGCGTGGTAGGCGTTGGCCGACTCCGGATCCGCGTACACCTCCCGCAGTTCGGCGATGTCCGCGCCGGCGCTGAAGGTCCCGCCCGCGCCGGTGACCAGCAGCACCCGCAGGCCCGGCTCCTCCGCCAGCCGCCGCAGCAGCTCCGGCAGCGCCCCCCACATGGCCCCGGTCAGCGCATTGCGTTTCTCGGGCCGGTCGATCGTCAATACGGCGACTCCGTCGTCACCGAGCGTGATTTCCAGACCTGACACCCCGTAGGGCAGTTCCCTGCGTCCCTGCTGCACCCGTGCTGCCTTTCGCCGACCTGCCGACTTCCACCCCGGGCCGCTGCCTCCGACCGGGCGACACTCTACGGTCCCGCCCTGATCCGCCCGCGTTGCTCGACGCGCGGTAACCGGACGGTCACCCTAGAGTTCGAGCGGTGACCCCATTCGACCGTCGCGACCTGCTGCGTATGGCGGCCGTCGGAGCCGCCGGCTCGCTGACCGCCGCCTGCTCGGACGGCTCAGCCACGCCCTCCGCCCTCGCCGCTGCCCCTACTGCCGCTGGCTCTACTGCCGCTGGCTCCACTGGCGCTGTGCCGAGCGCCGCCGTCCCGGTCCGCGCAAGCTCGGCGGCGTCCACGGCCTCAGCTGTCCGGGTCCCCGCCGACCCGTTCGAGATCAGGACCGGCCCCCGTACTGGCAGTGCGGTCGCCCTCACCTTCCACGGCCAGGGCGATCCGAAGATCGCCAAGGCGCTGCTGGCCGAGGCCGCCCGCGCCGACGCGAAGATCACCGTGATGGCCGTCGGCAGCTGGCTGGACGAGCAGCCGGCGATGGCCCGGCTGATCCTCGACGGCGGCCATGAACTGGGGAATCACACCCAGAACCACCTGCCGATCTCCACCATGTCCGCCGACCGTGCGTACGCCGAGATCGCCTCCTGCGCCGCCCGGCTGAAGCAGCTCACCGGCAGCATCGGCAGCTGGTTCCGGCCGTCCCAGGCCCAGGACTGCACCGCCACCGTCGCCGCCCAGGCCCGCCGGGCGGGCTACGCGCACTGCCTCAGCTACGACCTGGACTCGCTCGACTACACCGACCCGGGCGCGACCGCGGTGACCGGCACCGTGCTGGACGCGGTACGCCCCGGCTCCGTGGTCAGCCTGCACTTCGGGCACACCGGCACGATCGCCGCGCTGCCCGCGATCCTCGACGGCCTGCACCGGCGCGGTCTCCGCGCGGTCACCACCACGGAGCTGCTGACCTGATGCCCCCGCTGACCATGCGCCGCCTCGCCCCCGTCTCCGCGCTGACCGCGCTCTCCGCCTGCGGCCTGCTGCTCGCCTCGGCCTGCTCGGCCGGCCCCCAGCAGCAACGCCGCCCGAGTCTCCGTCCTGGCCCAGCCGGCCGGTCGGGCCGACGCCACCGGCCAGGCCGCGGGAGCAGCTGGGGCAGCCGCGGGCCAGGCCGCGGGGGCGGCCGCCGCCCCTGCCGCGCCCGGCTTCCCGGCGCTGGCGGTCGGCCCCGGCCCCTACCTCCAGGGGATGCCCGCGCCGCTCTCCCCCACCGACGTCTACGCCGCGGACCGTCCCAACGCGCTCTCGCCGGTGGTCCGCAACTTCCCCGCGCGGGTGTACGTGCCCAACACCCTCTCCGACACGGTCAGCGTCATCGACCCGACCACCTACAAGGTCATCCAGACGCTGCAGGTCGGCCATGAGCCGCAGCACGTGGTCCCGTCCTGGGACCTCAGGACGCTGTGGGTCAACAACGACCTCGGCAACAGCCTCACCCCGATCAACCCCGCCACGGGGGTGCAGGGCGCACCGGTCGACGTGCACGACCCGTACAACCTCTACTTCACCCCCAACGGCAAGTACGCCATCGTGATGGCCTCCAACGACCACGCCCTGGTGTTCCGCGACGCCCACACCATGAAGGTGGTCAAGTCGGTCCCGGCCGGCTGCGCCGGGGTCAACCACGCCGACTTCTCGCCGAACGGCGACTACTTCATCGTCTCCTGCGAGTTCTCCGGCGACCTGCTCAAGGTCGACACCGCGAAGATGCAGGTGGTCGCCCGCCAGAAGATCCCCTTCGAGGGCTCCATGCCGCAGGACGTCAAGATCTCCCCGGACGGCAAGACCTGGTACGTCGCCGACATGATGGCCAACGGGGTCTGGGAGCTGAACGGCGACACCTTCTCCGTGCCGACCCTGCTGAAGACCGGGGCCGGTGCGCACGGCCTCTACGTCAGCCGGGACTCGGCCGACCTGTACATCTCCAACCGGGGCGAAGGCTCGGTCTCGGTGCTGGACTTCGCCACCGGCAAGCTGGTCCACAAGTGGCAGATTCCGGGCGGCGGCAGCCCCGACATGGGCGGCGTCTCCGCCGACGGCAAGGTGCTGTGGCTCTCCGGCCGCTACAACTCGGAGGTCTACGCCCTCTCCACCACGGACGGCCACCTCATCGCCCGCATCCCCGTCGGCGACGGCCCGCATGGCCTGGCGGTCTACCCGCAGCCGGGCCGCTACTCCCTGGGCCACACCGGCGTCTTCCGCTGAGCGGGGGTCGGGACGGGGCGGGGGCGGGCAACGCTACGTAAGCGGGGTCGGCCTTCGCCGTAACGGCGGCCGCAGCGCCACTCGACACCGAGGCGAGCCAGCCCAACGGCCGGCCCGGCCCAAAGCCAGGTCAGCCCAACGGCAGAGGCCCGGCAGGGCCTACCCCCGTTCTGCCTCTGCCCGCACCGCGGCGATCTCCTCCGCCGAGATCGTCAGCGTTTCCGCCGGGTCCGGAGCGGGCTCAAGCTCGGTTCGGCCGGCTGCGTCGCTGACCTTGATCATGAGGGCGATCATCACCCAGTTCGCCACCATCGACGATCCGCCCTGGGCCAGGAACGGCAGGGCCTTGCCGGTCTCCGGGATCAGGCCGATCGCGCCGCCCGCCACCACGAAGACCTGCAGGATCAGCGCCGCGCCCAGGCCGCCCGCGAGCAGCTTGCCGAAGGGGTCGGCCAGTTGGACGGCCGCGCGCATGCTGCGCTGGGCCAGCAGCGCGTACACCAGCAGCAGCACCATCAGCCCGGCGGTGCCGAGCTCCTCGCCGAAGGTGGCGATGATCCAGTCGCTGCGGCCGGCCGAGCCGATCAGCCAGGGCTGCCCGTTGCCGAGGCCGGTGCCCAGGAAGCCGCCGTTGCCGAGGGCGAACAGCGCCTGCGCGGGCTGGTCGGAGATGACGCCGGCATGCCGCTGGGCCACCGGCAGGAAGATGTCCATCGGGTCGAGCCAGGCGGCGACCCGCCCCCCGACGTGCGGGGACAGCGAGCCGACGACGAAGGCGCCGCCGGAGGCCATCAGCGTGCCGACGATCACCCACCCGGTGCGCTCGGTGGCCATGTAGAGCATCACGATGAAGATGCCGAAGACGATCAGCGAGGTGCCGAGGTCCACCTCGAAGATCAGCACCATCATGCTGACCGCCCAGATCGCGATGATCGGGCCGAGGTTGCGGCCCCGCGGCAGGCTGACGCCCCAGACCTTGCGTCCGACCAGCGCCAGCGCGTCCCGGTTGGCCATCAGGTAGCTGGCGAAGAAGACAATGATGGCGATCTTGGTGAACTCGTCCGGCTCCACCGAGATGCTGCCGAAGCGGATCCACCGCTTGGCGCCGTTGGTGGCGTCCGCGCTGAAGAACGCGGGGGCCATCAGCAGCACCAGCGCGGTCGCCATCAGCACGTAGGTGTAGCGCTGGAGCACCCGGTGGTGCTTGATCAGGGCCAGGAAGCCGACGAACACCAGGGTCCCGATGACCAGCCACTGGATCTGTCCCGGGGCCATCACCGCGGCGTTGTGCCCGTAGACCCGGCTGTACGAGTAGTCAAGCCGGTGGATCATCATCAGGCCCACGCCGCTGAGCAGCACCGTCAGCGGCAGGATCAGCGGGTCCGCGTACGCGGCCCACTGCCGGACCGCCAGGTGGCCGACCAGGGCCAGGGCGGTGAGGCCGAGGACCTGGATCACGAACCCGCTCGGCAGCTTCCCGTGCAGCGACAGCTCCGCGTCCGCGTCGCCGAAGGCGCTGACCGCGACCGCGAAGAGGATCAGCACCAGTTCCAGGTTCCGGCGCCGGGCCGGCGCGCCCCGGAACCCCGTGTCGCCGCTGGGGCTGCTGACCTGCCCCGCCGATCGCCGTGCGCCCATCCGCCCGCACCCCACCCAACCAAGTCGCCGTCAGAACCGTCGCATTCTCGCAGGTCCCGTCCCACTCGGGGACGACCCCTCCCAGACCGACGGTTCCTGACGGCAACCGGCTGTGACGGGTGTTACGCCGCGAGCGACTCGCGGTCGGTGCGGTCGGCCGGGTTGGACAGGTCGACCGGCTTGCTGAGCGAGACCGCCGGCTCCAGGGCCAGCTCCAGCACCTGGCGGACGTCGGAGACCGGGTGGACCGTCAGCCGCGCCAGCACCTCGGCCGGGACGTCGTCCAGGTCGGCCTCGTTGCGGGAGGGGATCAGGACCGTGGTGATCCCGGCCCGGTCGGCGGCGAGCAGCTTCTGCTTGACGCCGCCGATCGGCAGCACCCGGCCGGTCAGCGAGACCTCACCGGTCATCGCCACCTCGGTCCTGACCTTCCGCCCGGAGAGCAGCGAGGCCAGCGCGGTGGTCATGGTGACGCCCGCGCTGGGGCCGTCCTTGGGCACGGCCCCGGCCGGGACGTGGACGTGGATGCCCCGGTCCCGCAGCGAGGTGACCGGCAGTTCCAGCTCGGCGCCGTGCGAGCGCAGGAAGGACAGCGCGATCTGCGCGGACTCCTTCATCACGTCGCCCAGCTGACCGGTCAGGGTCAGCCCGGTGGAGCCGGTCTCCGGGTCGGCCAGCGAGGCCTCGATGAAGAGGACGTCGCCGCCCGCCCCGGTGACGGCCAGTCCGGTGGCGACACCGGGCACCGCCGTGCGCCGCTCGCCGGGCTCCTGCGCCGCCTCGGGGGTGTGGTGCGGACGGCCGATCAGGCCGCGCAGGTCCTCGGCCGCGATCGTACGGGGCAGCTCGGTGGAACCACTCGTGCCCAGTTCCTGCTGGGTGGCGACCTTGCGCAGGATCCGTGCCAGCGCCCGCTCCAGGCTGCGGACGCCTGCCTCGCGGGTGTACTCGCCGGCCAGGCTGCGCAGCGCGTCCTCGGTGACGACGACCTCGTCGCTGCCGAGCGCGGCGCGCTCCAGCTGCCGGGGCAGCAGGTGGTCGCGGGCGATGACGACCTTCTCGTCCTCGGTGTAGCCGTCGAGCCGGACCAGCTCCATCCGGTCCAGCAGCGCCTCCGGGATGGACTCCAGCACGTTGGCGGTGGCCAGGAAGACCACGTCGGAGAGGTCCAGCTCGACCTCCAGGTAGTGGTCCCGGAAGGTGTGGTTCTGCGCCGGGTCCAGCACTTCGAGCAGCGCTGCGGCCGGGTCGCCGCGGTAGTCGGAGCCGACCTTGTCGATCTCGTCCAGCAGCACCACCGGGTTCATCGACCCGGCCTCCTTGATGGCCCGGACGATGCGGCCGGGCAGCGCGCCGACATAGGTGCGCCGGTGGCCCCGGATCTCCGCCTCGTCGCGGACGCCGCCGAGCGAGACCCGGACGAAGGAGCGGCCCATGGCCCGGGCCACGGACTCGCCCAGCGAGGTCTTGCCGACCCCGGGCGGGCCCACCAGCGCGAGCACGGCTCCGCCGGCCCGACGGCCGCCGACAGCGGTCCCAGCACCAGCAACAGCACCGGCGCTGCCGACCTGGCCCAGGCCGCGGTCGGCCCGGCGCTTCCGGACCGCCAGGTACTCGACGATCCGGTCCTTGACGTCGCTCAGACCGAAGTGGTCGGCGTCCAGCACCGCCCGGGCGCCGGTGATGTCGTAGGCGTCCTCGCTGCGCTCGTTCCAGGGCAGCTCCAGCACCGTGTCCAGCCAGGTGCGGATCCAGCTGCCCTCGGGCGAGGCGTCGGAGGAGCGCTCCAGCTTGTCGACCTCCTTGAGCGCGGCCTCGCGCACCTTCTCCGGCAGGTCGGCGGCCTCGACCCGGGCCCGGTAGTCCTCCTCCTCGGAGTCCGGGTCGCCGTTGAGGTCGGACAGCTCCTTGCGCACGGCCTCCAGCTGGCGCCGCAGCAGGAACTCCTTCTGCTGCTTCTCCATCCCCTCCTGGACGTCCTTGCGGATGGTCTCCGCGACGTCCGCCTCGGCGAGGTGGTCCCGCAGCAGCTGCAGCGAGAGCTTCAGCCGGGCGACCGGGTCCAGCTCCTCCAGCGCCTGCACCTTCTCGGCGCCGGTGAGGAAGGGCGCGTATCCGATGTTGTCGGCCAGGTCGGAGACGTCCTCGATGGCGGCGACCCGGTCCACGACCTGCCAGGCCCCGCGCTTCTGCAGCCAGGTCGTGGTCAGCGCCTTGTAGTCACGCACCAGCTCGGCGACCGACCCCGGCAGAGGATCCGGTACGGGGACCGCCTCGACCGGGCTGGCCTCCACCCACAACGCCGCACCGGGCCCGGTGGTCCCGGCCCCGATCCGAACGCGCCGCACGCCGCGCACCAGCGCCGCCGGATCTCCGTCGGCGAGGCGTCCGACCTGCTCGATGGTGGCCAGGGTGCCGATCGCGCCGTAGTTGCCGTCGATCCGGGGCACCAGCAGCACCCGTGCCTTGCGGGCACTGGCGACGCTGCTGATGCCGGGCGCCTGCGCGCCGCCGTCCCGTACCGCTGCCTGCGCGGCCTCGACGGCCGCGCGGACGTCGGGGTCGGACAGGTCGAGCGGGACGACCATGCCCGGCAGCACCGCGTCGTCGTCGAGCGGCAGCACCGGCAGAGTCAACGAAGAGGCAGTTGCCATGATCACTCCCAAGTAAGCAAAGTTGAGTTACCTGGACTAAAGGACATTGACCCCCCTGGTGTTCCCCAAGGCTGTTCGCCGTGAGCGATCAGGCTCTTCGAGCCGCCTGGGCCCCTCCGCTGTCCCGAACACCGGAAGGGCCGACCGCCATACCCCGCCCGCCGGGAGCGGAAGCGGAACGGAGCCTGCCTGATGTGGCGCACCCCGTCACCCGGTAGGGTCTACGCCCATGCCGCCCCGAGAGGCCGGCGGCTGAGACAGTGGCGTGAGCAGTGGCTGAAGACCGGCACGTTGAAGACCGGCGAGTACGGACGAAACCAAGTACGGACGAAACAGAGCGGGCCGGCGGCGTATGCCGCTCGGGCAACCCGCGAGCCCTGGGGGCGGTGGCGTGGTCGTGACGGATGTACAGCAGCAGGAGACCAGCGGGACCGGAGGTCAGCGACGCGTACTGGTGGTCGAGGACGAACCGACCATCGCCGAGTCCATCGCGGCCAGACTGGGCGCGGAGGGCTTCCGGGTCGCCGTCTCCCATGACGGTCCCACTGCGGTGGACTGCTTCCAGACCTGGCAGCCGGACCTGGTGGTGCTCGATGTGATGCTGCCCGGGTTCGACGGTCTCGAGGTGTGCCGCCGGATCCAGGCCCACCGCCCGGTCCCGGTGCTGATGCTGACGGCGCGTGACGACGAGACCGACCTGCTGGTCGGCCTGGGGGTCGGCGCCGACGACTACATGACCAAGCCGTTCTCCATGCGCGAGCTGGCCGCCCGGGTCAATGTGCTGCTGCGCCGGGTCGAGCGGGCCCAGCTGGCCGCCCGCACCCCGGTCGGCGGGACGCTGCGGCTCGGCGAGCTGGAGATCGACCACGTCCAGCGCCGGGTCCGGGTGGCCGGGGCGGACGTGCACCTCACCCCGACCGAGTTCGACCTGCTGGCCTGCCTGGCCGCGCAGCCGCGCGCGGTGCTGACCCGCGAGCAGCTGCTCGCCGAGGTCTGGGACTGGACCGACGCCTCCGGCACCCGCACCGTGGACAGCCATGTGAAGGCGCTGCGCCGCAAGATCGGCGCCAACTGGATCCGCACGGTGCACGGCGTCGGCTACGCCCTGGAGGCTCCGTCGCCGTGACCGCTGACGCCGGGAGCGCCGCACCGAACCTGCTCCGGCGGGCCGCCGGGCGGCTCTGGGCGGATCTTCGCCCGCTGGACCCACTGCGTTCCATCAAGGCCAAGCTCGCGGTCCTGGTGATCACTTCGGTGGGCATCTCCACGCTGATGGTGGTGCTGGCGCTGAACTCGGACACCCAGATCCGGATCGTCATGATCTTCTCGGTGGTCGCCTCGCTGCTGATCACCCAGCTGCTGGCGCACGGCATGACCGCCCCGCTGCGGGAGATGACCGCGGCGGCCAGGGCGATGGCGGCCGGCGACTACAGCCGCGAGGTCAGGGCCACCTCGCGGGACGAGGTGGGCGAGCTGGCCACCGCCTTCAACACCATGGCGGCGGACCTGGAGGCGGCCGACCGGCAGCGCCGGGAGCTGATCGCCAATGTCTCGCACGAGCTGCGCACCCCGATCGCCGCGCTGCGCGCCGTGCTGGAGAACGTGGTGGACGGCATCGTCCGGCCCGAGCCGGACACCATGGCCGCGGCGCTGGAGCAGACCGAGCGGCTCGGCCGGCTGGTCGCCCATCTGCTGGACCTCTCCAAGATCGCCGACGGGGTGGCCTCACTGGACACCCGCGAGTTCGGCGTGGAGCCCTTCCTGGCCGGGGTGCTGCGCGGGCTCACCGTCGACGGCTCCACCTCGGGCGGCGCCAGCCGACGCCGCGACGTGTCGCTCTCGCTGGACGTGCCGCCGGACCTGACCGCGGTCGCCGACCCGGAGCGGCTGCACCAGGTGGTCGCCAACCTGGTCGACAACTCCTGCCGGCACAGCCCCAAGGACGGCACGGTGACGGTGCGGGCCCGCGCCGAGGGCTCCGACGGCCTGCTGCTGGAGGTCGCCGACCAGGGCCCGGGGATCAGCCCCGAGGACCGGCACCGGGTGTTCGAACGCTTTAGCCGCGGCAGCGGGCCCTCGGCCCAGGGCCCCGGCAGCGACGGCGGCACCGGGCTCGGCCTGGCCATCGCCCGCTGGGCGGTGGACCTGCACGGCGGCACGATCGCGGTGGCCGACTCCGAGGAGGGCTGCCTGATCCGGATCACCCTGCCGGGGCCGCGGCCCGCTCCGCGACCGGAGCGGCGGTCACCGGAGCGGAGATCACCGGAGCGGCGGTCCGGCCGAGGCTGAGCCGCTCGACCGCCCAGCCGCTCAGCTGGGACGGACTTGAGACAATTGCCCGAAGTGTGGCGGAGTGCACCGCGATCCAGCGGAGGGCCTGGCGATAGGCGCACGATTGTCCGCATTTATCCGCCCGTTCTGAGCGAACAGCCACTCGTTATCCCCCATCACGACCGAGTTCTAACATTCATTTTTCGCCAAACTCAGCGCCCGCACTGTGATCTGGGCGACGACCAGGGGGCGGGACCTGCGCAGACAGGCCCCGGGGGCGTAGCCTTGGCATCCGCTGTCCACCATTCTTAAGGAAGCGGAAGAGGGCGGTTGCCGCCGTGTCGCCAGAGTCCCCCCATACCTCAAACAGTTCGACCGCCACAGAACAGGGTTCGGTGCACACCGGCCCCGGTGCGGACCCGACCGCAGGGTTCGGTCCCAACGAGTGGCTCGTTGACGAGATCTACCAGCAGTACCTCCAGGATCCCGGTTCAGTGGACCGGGCCTGGTGGGACTTCTTCGCCGACTACCGAGCCGGCGCCGAGGCTGAAGAGACCGCGGGTGCCCCCGCCGGAGCCGAGGTGACGGCGGCAGCACAGACCGCCGCAGCCCCCTCGCCCCCGGCAGCGGCCCCCGCCCCGGTCGAGGCGGCGCCACCGCCGCCACCGGTCCCGCCGACGCCCGCGCCGGTCGCGGCCCCTGCCGCACCGGCCCCCGTCGCCGTCGCGCCGGCCGCACCGGTAGCGCCGCCCGCTCCGGCCGCGCCCTCGGCGCCTGCCGCCGTCAACCGGGTCTCCCCCGAACTCCGGCCGGAGGGAACCCCCTCGCGCCGCCCTCCCGTTCCGGCCGATCCGGCCGACACTTCTAAGGACAGCAAGAACGTGACGTCCCCCGTCGCCCCCACCGGTCCCGAGCTGGTCGCCCTCAAGGGCCCGTCCGCCCGGATCGTCGCGAACATGGACGCCTCGCTCTCGATGCCCACGGCGACCAGCGTCCGCGCCGTCCCGGCGAAGCTGCTGATCGACAACCGCATCGTCATCAACAACCACCTGAAGCGCGCCCGTGGCGGGAAGGTCTCCTTCACCCACATCATCGGGTACGCCATGGTGCAGGCCATCAAGGCGATGCCGGCCATGAACCAGGGCTTCCAGGAGAAGGAAGGCAAGCCCTTCCTGGTCCGGCCCGAGCACATCAACCTCGGCCTGGCGATCGACCTGACCAAGCCGAACGGCGACCGCCAGCTCGTCGTCGCCGCCATCAAGCAGGCCGAGACGCTCGACTTCTTCGGCTTCTGGCAGGCCTACGAGGACATCGTCCGCCGGGCCCGCACCAACAAGCTGACGGTGGACGACTTCTCCGGCGTCACCGCCTCGCTGACCAACCCCGGCGGCATCGGCACGGTGCACTCCGTCCCCCGGCTGATGCCCGGTCAGGGCACCATCCTCGGCGTGGGCGCGATGGAGTACCCGGCCGAGTTCCAGGGGTCGTCCCAGGAGACCCTGTCCCGCCTGGGCATCTCCAAGGTCATGACGCTGACCTCGACCTACGACCACCGGGTCATCCAGGGCGCGCAGTCCGGCGAGTTCCTCCGGACCATGCACCAGATGCTGCTGGGCCAGAACGAGTTCTACGACGAGATCTTCCAGTCGCTGCGGATCCCGTACGAGCCGGTCCGCTGGGCCACCGACGTGGACAACAGCCACGACAACGAGGTCAACAAGACCGCGCGCGTCATGGAGCTGATCCACTCCTACCGGGTCCGCGGCCACCTCATGGCCGACACCGACCCGCTGGAGTACAAGCAGCGCAAGCACCCCGACCTCGACGTCCAGGCGCACGACCTGACGCTGTGGGACCTGGAGCGCGAGTTCGCGGTCGGCGGTTTCGCCGGCAAGGCGATGATGAAGCTGCGCGACATCCTGGGCGTGCTGCGCGACTCGTACTGCCGCACCATCGGCATCGAGTACATGCACATCCAGGACCCCAAGCAGCGCCGCTGGATCCAGGCCCGGGTCGAGCGCGGCAACGACAAGCCGGAGCGCGAGGAGCAGCTGCGCATCCTGCGCCGCCTCAACGCCGCCGAGGCGTTCGAGACCTTCCTGCAGACCAAGTACGTCGGCCAGAAGCGCTTCTCGCTGGAGGGCGGCGAGTCCGTCATCCCGCTGCTCGACGCGGTGCTGGACTCCGCCGCCGAGGCGAAGCTGCAGGAGGCCGTGATCGGCATGGCCCACCGCGGCCGGCTGAACGTGCTGGCGAACATCGTCGGCAAGTCCTACGCGCAGATCTTCCGGGAGTTCCAGGGCAACCTGGACCCGAAGTCGATGCACGGCTCCGGCGACGTCAAGTACCACCTGGGCTCCGAGGGCACCTTCACCGGCATCGACGGGGAGACCATCAAGGTCTCGCTGGCCGCGAACCCCTCGCACCTGGAGGCGGTCGACCCGGTGGTCGAGGGCATCGTCCGCGCCAAGCAGGACATCGAGGACAAGGCCGGCAACTCCTTCGACATCCTGGCGCTGCAGATCCACGGCGACGCGGCCTTCGCGGGCCAGGGCGTGGTCGCGGAGACGCTGAACATGTCGCAGCTGCGCGGCTACCGCACCGGCGGCACCGTGCACGTGGTGATCAACAACCAGGTCGGCTTCACCGCCGCCCCGGCCGCCTCGCGCTCGTCGATGTACTGCACCGACGTGGCCCGCATGATCGAGGCCCCGATCTTCCATGTGAACGGCGACGACCCGGAGGCCGTGGTCCGCGTCGCGCGGCTGGCCTTCGAGTTCCGCACGGCGTTCAACAAGGACGTGGTGATCGACCTCATCTGCTACCGCCGCCGCGGTCACAACGAGGCCGACAACCCCTCGTTCACCCAGCCGCTGATGTACGACCTGATCGACAAGAAGCGCTCGGTGCGCAAGCTCTACACCGAGGGCCTGATCGGTCGCGGCGACATCACGGTGGAGGAGGCCGAGCAGGCGCTCAAGGACTACCAGGACCAGCTGGAGAAGGTGTTCGCGGAGGTCCGCGAGGCCAACTCGACGCCGACCCCGGCCACCAGCGAGCGCCCGATGGCCGAGTTCCCGGTGTCGCTGCAGACCGCCATCTCCCAGGAGACGGTCAAGCGGATCGCCGAGTCCCAGGTCGCCCTCCCGGACTGGCTCACGGTGCACCCGCGGCTGCTGCCGCAGATGCAGCGCCGGGCCGCGATGATCGAGGACGGCACCATCGACTGGGCCATGGGCGAGACCCTCGCCATCGGCTCGCTGCTGATGGAGGGCCACCCGGTCCGGCTCGCCGGACAGGACACCCGCCGCGGCACCTTCGGCACCCGGCACGCGGTGCTGGTCGACCGGGTCACCGGCGAGGACTACACCCCGCTGCTCTACCTGACCGACGACCAGGCCCGCTACACCGTCTACGACTCGCTGCTCAGCGAGTACGCGGCGATGGGCTTCGAGTACGGCTACTCGCTGGCCCGCCCCAACGCCCTGGTGGCGTGGGAGGCCCAGTTCGGTGACTTCGTCAACGGCGCGATGACCATCGTGGACGAGTTCATCACCTCGGCCGAGGCCAAGTGGGGCCAGACCTCCGGGGTCACCCTGCTGCTGCCGCACGGCTACGAGGGCCAGGGACCGGACCACTCGTCCGCGAGGATCGAGCGCTTCCTGCAGCTGTGCGCCGACAAGAACATGACGGTGGCCCAGCCGACGCTGCCGTCGAACTACTTCCACCTGCTGCGCTGGCAGGTCCACAACCCGCACCACAAGCCGCTGATCGTCTTCACCCCGAAGTCGATGCTGCGTCTCAAGGCCGCGGCGTCCAAGACCGAGGAGTTCACCACCGGCGGCTTCCGTCCGGTGATCGGCGACTCCACGGTCAACCCGGCCGAGGTCCGCCGGGTCGTCATCACGGCCGGCAAGTTCTACTACGACCTTGAGGCGGGGCGGACCGAGCGCGGTATCACCGACACCGCGATCGTCCGGGTCGAGCGGCTCTACCCGCTGCCGATCGCCGAGCTCCAGGAGGAGCTGCAGCGCTACGGCGACGACGTCCAGTACGTCTGGGCCCAGGAGGAGCCGGCCAACCAGGGCGCGTGGCCGTTCATCGCGCTCAACCTGGTGGACCACCTGGACGTGGTGGTCGGCCGCAACGCCAACGGCTCCCGGCTCCGCCGGGTGGCCCGGGTCGCGTCCTCGGCTCCCGCCGTCGGCTCGGCCAAGCGCCACGCCGCCGAGCAGGCCCAGCTGGTCGAGGACGTCTTCTCGGTCTGACGCGCCATCACTGACGCACGATCACATGGACGGGCCCGGCTCCCCGCAAGGGGGCCGGGCCCGCCGCACACCCCCCACAGGAGAGATCAGCACGTGTACTTCACCGACCGAGGCATCGAGGAGCTGCAGACCCGGCGCGGCGAGGAGGAGGTCGGCTTCGACTGGCTGGCCGACCGGCTGCAGGAGTTCGTGGACCTGAACCCGGAGTTCGAGGTGCCGATCGAGCGGCTGGCGACCTGGCTGGCCCGACTGGACGACGAGGACGAGGACGCGTAACGGCTGACGAGGACACGGAGCGGCTTTCGCGATACTGCTTGACTTCCTGGCGACACGATATATCGTGAATACCAGAAGCAAGCAGACCTATCGGGGAGTCAGCATGTCCGAGCAGTGGACCGTCAGCGCACCGCAGAAGCTCACCATCGACGGTGAGGTCACCCGGCTCAAGGTGCGCACCATCGCCGGCGCCGTGAACGTCGTCGCCACCGACGGTCCGGCCCGGATCGAGGTGACCGAGCTGGAGGGGCCGCCGCTCACGGTGACCCTGGTCGACGGCGAGCTCACCGTCACCTACGACGATCTGACCTGGAAGGACTTCTCCTGGCGGAGTCTGCTGCCGTTCCTCCGCACGTGGTCCGAGCATGCCCGGCGCCGGGCCGTGGTCTCGCTGGCCGTCCCGGCCGGGGCCAAGGTCGAGCTCGGCTCGGCCTCCTCCGACACCGTCATCTCCGGCATCACCGCCGCGGTGACCGTGCACAGCGCCAGCGGCTCGACCACCCTGGTCGGGCTCTCCGGACCGGTCGAGGCCAACACCGCCTCCGGCAGCGTCCAGGCGCAGGGGGTGTCCGGCGACCTCAAGGTCAACACCGTCTCCGGTGAGCTGACCGTGTTCGAGGGCACCGGCGGCAGCATCAAGGCCAACTCCGTCAGCGGCGCGGTCACCGTGGACCTGGCCCAGGACAACGCCATCGACGTCAGCCTCACCAATGTCTCCGGCGAGGTCGCGGTCCGCATCCCGGCCCCGACCGACGCCAAGGTCCACGCCAACACCACCAGCGGCAGTGTCTCCAGCGCCTTCGACGAGCTCCATGTCGGCGGCAGTTGGGGCGCCAAGCAGCTCACCGGAACCCTCGGCAAGGGCACCGGCAAGCTGAAGATCACCACGGTCTCCGGCTCGGTCGCCCTGCTCCGCCGCCCCGCCCCCGAGGACGACGCGGCCCCGCTCGCCCTCGACTTCACCAAGGAGGACCAGGCATGAGTCCTGTCTTCGCTCACGGCCGCCTCCGTCTCTACCTGCTCAAGCTGCTGGACGAGGCCCCCCGGCACGGCTACGAGGTGATCCGGCTGCTGGAGGAGCGCTTCCACGGCCTGTACGCGCCGTCCGCCGGCACGGTCTACCCTCGGCTGGCCAAGCTGGAGCAGGAGGGCCTGGTCGCCCACACCGTCGAGGGCGGCCGCAAGGTCTACCGGATCACCGACGCCGGACGCGCCGAACTGGCGGCCCGCGCACCGGAGATCGAGGCCCTGGAGAGTGAGATCCGCGACTCCGTGGCCCAGCTCGCCGACCAGATCCGCGAGGACGTCCGCGACTCGGCGAAGGACCTCCGCGAGGAGATGCGGCTCGCGGCCAAGGAGTCCCGTCGGCAGACCAAGAACACCGAGAAGGGCTGGGGAACCGACCCGGTCTGGGGCGACAGCCCGTGGACCATGCCCCCCGGCATGGACAAGGAGGCCTGGCAGCGCGCCAAGGAGGACTGGCGCCAGGCCAAGGAGCAGGCGAAGGAGCAGGCCCACCAGGCCAAGGAGCAGGCCCGCAGCGCCCGCGAGGAGGCCCGAGCCACCCGCGAGCAGACCAGGGCGGTCCGCGACCAGGTCCGCGCCGAGGCGCACCGGATCGGCGAGCAGATCAGGTCCGGCGCCAAGAACGGCGACTGGCCGACCGGCCTGACCGACGGCCTCTCCGAGCTGACCCGCACCCTCTCCGGGCTGGCCGACCCGTCCCGCTGGGGCGCCCCGCCGACGCCGGAGGACAGCGTGCGGATCGACCTGGACAAGGACGACACCGACGCCGGTCCGGCCGCGGCGGACCTGCCGCCGTGGACCATCACCAACCCGGCCGGGGACCCGCTGCGCGAACTGGGCGGCCTGCTCGACCGCTTCCGCGACGAGGTCCGGGACCAGGCCAGGGACGCCGGCTTCAACGCCGCCGACCTCACCCGCGCCCGAGCCGTCCTGGCCAACGCCGCCCGCCGCCTCCGCGGCTGACGCCCTTTCAGGGGCGCGGGGAACTGCGCGACAAGCCCCCCACCAGGGGCAACGTCCGCTCAGACCCCGCGCCCCCGCACACCTGCCTCCGCTACGGCGTCAACACCACCTTGCCGAACACGTCACCCTTCTCCAGCCGCGCGAACCCCTCCCGCGCAGCGGCCAGCGGCAGCACACTGTCGATCACCGGCCGCACCCCCGTCGTGGCGCACAGCTGCAGCAGCCCCGCCAACTCCTCCTTGCTGCCCATGGTCGAGCCGACCACCTTCAGCTCCAGGAAGAACACCCGGGTCAGCTCCGCCGGAGGGTTCGCCCCGCTGGTCGCGCCGGAGATCACGATCGTCCCGCCCGGCTTCAGCGACTTCACCGAGTGCGACCAGGTCGCGGCACCTACCGTCTCCATCACCGCGTCCACCCGCTCCGGCAGTCGCGCCCCGCTGGCGAATACCTGGTCCGCGCCCAGCTCCAGCGCCCGCGCGGCCTTGGCCTCGTCCCGGCTGGTGGCCCACATCCGCAGTCCGGCGGCCCGGCCGAGCACGATCAGCGCGGTGGCGACCCCGCCCCCCGCGCCCTGGACCAGCACCGTCGCGCCGGGCTTGACGCCCGCGTTGGTGAACAGCATCCGGTAGGCGGTCAGCCAGGCCGTGGGCAGGCAGGCCGCCTGCTCGAAGGAGAGCTCGGCCGGCTTGGGCAGCAGGTTCCAGGTCGGCACGGAGACCTGCTGGGCGAAGGTGCCCTGGTAGTGCTCGGTGAGGATGGAGCGGGACTCCGTGGGCCCCACCCCGTGGCCGGTCTGGCCGATGACCGAGTGGATCACGACCTCGTTGCCGTCCTGGTCCACCCCGGCCGCGTCGCAGCCGAGGATCATCGGCAGTTTCCCGGCCGGCAGGCCGACCCCGCGCAGTGACCAGAGGTCGTGGTGGTTCAGGCTCGCGGCCTTCACCGTGACGGTGCTCCAGCCGGAGCGCGCCTCCGGCTCGGGGCGCTCGCCCAGTTCAAGCCCGCTCAGCGGGTCGTCGGCGTCAGTACGGGCAGCATAGGCAGCGAACATGCCTCCGACCCTAGGACTGACCCGGCGTCACCCGGAACCGCGACGCGATGTGACATTCGTCCGGTAGCGCGAAGCGACCGCGGGGTGCCGGGGCTCGCGCCCCGGCCCCGCGCCGCTTGCCACCGCCGGGCGACCTACCGCCGGGCGACCTACCCCTGCGTGACCTACCGCCGGGCGACGCCCTCGGCGCGGGCCGCCGCCGCGACGGCCTTGGTCACCGCCGGGGCGACCCGCGGGTCGAACGGGCTGGGGATGACCTCGGCGGCCGAGAGGTCGTCGCCGACCAGGTCCGCCAGCGCGTCCGCCGCCGCGATCTTCATGCCCTCGGTGATCCGGCTCGCCCGGACCTGGAGCGCACCCGCGAAGATCCCGGGGAAGGCCAGCACATTGTTGATCTGGTTCGGGAAGTCGCTGCGGCCGGTGGCCACCACCGCCGCGTAGCGGTGCGCCACCTCCGGGTGCACCTCGGGGTCGGGGTTGGCCATCGCGAAGATCAGGCAGTCCTTGGCCATGCTCGCGACCGCCGGCTCCGGCACCGTACCGCCGGAGACCCCGATGAAGACGTCCGCGCCGGCCAGCACCTCCACCAGCGAGCCGGACAGTCCGCCCCGGTTGGTGAGCTCGGCGATCTCCCGCTTGACGTCGGTCAGGTCGGTGCGGCCCACGTGCACCGCGCCCTGGCGGTCGCACAGGACCACGTCGCCGATGCCGGCGCCGACCAGGATCTTGGCGATGGCGATGCCCGCCGCGCCCGCGCCGGAGATGACCGCGCGCAGGTCGGCCAGGGTCCGTCCGGTCAGCCGGGCGGCGTTCCGCAGCGCGGCCAGGGTGACCACGGCGGTGCCGTGCTGGTCGTCGTGGAAGACCGGGATGTCCAGGGCCTCCTGCAGCCGGCGCTCGATCTCGAAGCAGCGCGGCGCAGAGATGTCCTCCAGGTTGATCCCGCCGAAGGAGGGGGCCAGCCGGATCACCGTCTCGACGATCTCGTCGGTGTCCTTGGTGGCCAGCGCGATCGGGACCGCGTCGACCCCGGCGAACTGCTTGAACAGGATCGCCTTGCCCTCCATCACCGGCAGCGAGGCCTCCGGGCCGATGTCGCCCAGGCCCAGCACCGCGGTGCCGTCGGTGACGACCGCCACCACGTTGGACTTCCAGGTGTAGTCGTTGACCAGGTCGGGGTTCTCGGCGATGGCACTGCACACCCGGGCCACCCCGGGGGTGTAGGCCAGGGAGAGGTCGTCCGCGTCGCGAACCGGCACGGTCGCGGTGATCTCCATCTTCCCGCCGCGGTGCAGCGCGAAGGCTGGGTCGATGGGGTCCTGCTCGTCCAGTGAACGGGAGCTGATGATCTCGGCTGCCACGATGACCTCTTCGTCGTCGTACGGGTGAGGGTTGGTTGTGCTGCAAGTCGGTGGTGCTGCGATACGTCGCGGGGTGCCGATCTCGACACTAGTGCGGGCGCGTCGGCCGTACCTTCGTCCATTCGTCCACGTCACAGGGCCTGCACGGGACCCATCGTCGTTCGATCACCCCGCAGAGTGGTGGATGAGCACTCGAACGAGGGACGGGAGGAAGGGGCGACAAAGGTAGGAGGGGCCGTCAGTGAGGAGCGGGCCGTGCCAGTGAAGCGCTTCGGCTCCGGAGCCTGCGTCGTCGGCTTCCGGTCCTCACGCCTCCCGGATCGGTCCCGATCCGGTGGCCTGCTCATGCAACGGGGGTCACCCGTTATGGGATTTTGACACAGGTGGTGACCCGAATGTCAGTCCGGGGGTGGCAAGATTCGATCTCATTCACTACATGTGGCGTCGCATAAAGATGTGCACCCCGCCGTGACGACCGCTTTTCCCGCTCCTCACAGGAGGAATCCCCTCATGGCCCGATCCATAGCCAAGCGCATCATCGCCACCTGTTCGGTTGTCGCGGCGAGCTCGCTGATGCTCACCGCCTGTGGCAGCTCCAAGATCGACGGCAACACCGGCGCGGCCCCCAACGCCTCGCAGACGGTGAACGCCGCCGGTCCCGACTCCGCCCTCGTGGCTCTGGTCCCGGCCGACCTCAAGGCGAAGGGCACGCTGACCGTCGCGACCGACTCGACCTACGCCCCGGACGAGTTCAAGGACGCCACCGGCAAGGTCGTCGGCATGGACGTCGACATGGGCAACGCGATCCTGGCCAAGCTGGGCCTCAAGGCGGACTGGCAGAGCGCCGGCTTCGACGACATCCTCGGCGGCATCACCGCCAAGAAGTACGACCTCAGCCTGTCCTCCTTCACGGACAACGTGGAGCGCGAGAAGCAGGTCGACCTGGTGCACTACTTCACCGCCGGTGAGGCCGTCGCCGTGCTCGCCGGCAACCCGGACAAGATCGGCGCCACCGCCGCCGACCTCTGCGGCTTCAAGGTCGCGGTGCAGAGCGCCACCACCGAGCAGTCCGAGATCAAGGACACCATCAACCCCGCCTGCCTCAAGGCCGGCAAGAAGATCATCCCCGGTGGCGGCAACGCCTTCGAGGCCCAGACCGACGCCAACACCGCGCTGGTCTCCAAGCGGGTCCAGGCGATGATGGCCGACTCCGAGGTCATCGACTACGCCGTGAAGCAGAGCAACGGCGCGCTGGAGAAGCTCGGCGCGAACTACAACAACGCCCCCTACGGCATCGTCGTCCCCAAGGGCAGCGCGCTCGGCCCGGCCATCCAGGGTGCGATCAAGGACCTGATCACGGACGGCACCTACGCCCAGATCCTCAGCAAGTGGGGCGTCTCCTCCGGTGCGCTGACCGCGGACCAGATCACCCTCAACGGCGCCACCAGCTGATCCGCCGGTCAACGGGAACGAGAGCGCACCCACTATGACAACTCCCCAGGACACACAGCCTGGGGTGCCGTTGGCGAAAGGACGGCCCGAGGACATTCGGGCCGTCCCGGTCAGGCACCCCGGACGCTGGATCGCCGTCGCCGCGATCGCTGTGCTCGCGGCGATGTTCCTGAACGCGATGGTCTCCAACTCGGTCCTGCACTGGGACGTCGTCGGCCAGGTCTTCACCGCTCCCACCGTGATCTCCGGTCTGCAGCGGACCCTGCTGCTCACCGTGTTCGCCATGGTGATCGGCATCGTCGGCGGCATCCTGCTCGCGATCATGCGGCTTTCCCACAACCCGGTGCTCTCCGGGGTCTCCTGGATCTACATCTGGGTCTTCCGGGGCACCCCGGTCCTGGTCCAGCTGTTCTTCTGGAACTTCATGGGCGCGGTCTTCCCCCGGGTCGGGATCGGGATCCCGTTCGGGCCGACCTTCCACTCCTGGAACTACAACGACCTGGTGTCGCTGTTCACGGCCTGCGTGCTCGGCCTCGGCCTGAACGAGGCCGCGTACTTCTCGGAGATCGTCCGCGCTGGCATCCTCTCCGTGGACGAGGGCCAGGCCGAGGCCGCCTCCTCGCTGGGCCTGACCCGCGCCCAGGCGCTGCGCAGGATCGTGCTGCCGCAGGCCATGCGCGTGATCATCCCCCCGGCCGGCAACGAGACCATCTCCATGCTGAAGACCACCTCGCTGGTCAGCGCGGTCTCCCTGGTGGAGCTGACCCGTGCGGGCGGGGACATCGGCGCCCGCACCCTCTATGTGATCCCCTCGTACATCGGCATCAGCCTCTGGTACCTGCTCTTCACCTCCGTCCTCTCGGTGGGCCAGTACTACGTGGAGCGCTACTACGCGCGCGGCACCAACCGCTCGCTGCCGAAGACGCCGGTGCAGAAGATCCGCGAGAACCTCCTGTCGACCCGGTTCCACAGCAAGCCCGGAGGTGCGGCATGACCACCGAGCCCATGGTCCGCGCCGAACAGGTGCACAAGTCCTACGGCGCCGTCGAGGTGCTCAAGGGCATCGACCTGGAGGTGAAGGCCGGGGAGGTGTTCTGCCTGGTCGGCCCGTCCGGGTCGGGCAAGTCCACCTTCCTGCGCTGCATCAACCACCTGGAGAAGATCAACGCGGGCCGGCTCTCGGTCGACGGCGAGCTGGTCGGCTACGCGGAGAGGAACGGCAAGCTCTACGAGCTGAAGGACCGCGAGGTCGCGCTGAAGCGGCGGGACATCGGCATGGTGTTCCAGCGCTTCAACCTGTTCCCGCACCTCACCGCGATGGAGAACATCATCGAGGCCCCGGTCCGGGTCAAGGGCGAGCCCAAGGCCGCCGCCCGGGCCCGGGCCGAGACGCTGCTGGCCCGGGTGGGCCTCGGCGACAAGGCCGGCAACTACCCGTCCCAGCTCTCCGGCGGCCAGCAGCAGCGGGTGGCGATCGCCCGTGCGCTCGCCATGGAGCCCAAGCTGATGCTCTTCGACGAGCCCACCTCGGCGCTCGACCCGGAGCTGGTCGGGGACGTGCTGGACGTTATGCGCGGCCTGGCCGAGGAGGGGATGACCATGATCGTGGTCACCCATGAGATGGGCTTCGCCCGCGAGGTCGGCGACGCCCTGGTCTTCATGGACGACGGCATCGTGGTCGAGTCCGGCCACCCGCGCGAGGTGCTGACCAACCCCCAGCACGAGCGCACCCGCGCCTTCCTCTCCAAGGTGCTCTGACCTCTCCGAGGTGCTCTGAAAAGAAGGAGCCCCCCCGGGTGCGCTGACCCCTCTGCAGCGCACCTCCCCCCGCGGCCCCGGCCCCTCCACAGCGGAGGCCGGGGCCGCGGCGTAATACCCTGGAAACCGGCTCAGCCGTTACTACCGAGGAGCACACCGTGGAGCTCGCCTCCTACGCGGACCTGGCCGTCAGGCTGGTGAACACGGAGGAGCCCGATCGGCGCAAGGACGGGCTCACCACCGTAGAGTCCGTGCGCAAGCTGTTCAGCAGCGGCAGCCGAGGGATCAAGCTCGCCGACGAGGGGGATCTGCCGCGGCTGCGGTCGGTCCGGATCAGGCTGCGCGCGGTGTTCGAGTCCGCCGCCGAGGGCGACGAGACCCGGGCGGTCAACCTGCTCAACGAACTGCTGACCGAGTACCCGGTCAGCCCGACCGTCTCCGGACACGGCCTGCTGGACGACCGGGGCCGCCCGCAGTGGCACATGCATCTCGGCGAGAACGCCGGCACCGCCACCGCGCTGTTCGCGGCGGGGGCGAGCATGGGCCTGGCCGTGCACCTGACCCAGCACGGCGTGGACCGGCTCGGCATCTGCCAGGCCGCGCCCTGCCGCAACGCCTACCTGGACACCTCCACCAACCGCTCCCGCCGCTACTGCTCCGACCGCTGCGCCACCCGGGCCAACGTCGCCGCCTACCGCGCCCGCAAGCGCGACGAGGCCCGCGCGGAGCCGTAACGCCGGGCGGTCGGCGCGGTCGCCCCGGGCGGCGGCTCTACCGGCCCGGGACGACGGCTCACAGCCCAGGACGACGGCTCACAGCCCGGGACGGACCCGGCGGAACGCCCCGAAGCGGCGGGCCAGCCCGTACGGGGCCCGGATCAGCAGCGGCTCCAGCCAGCCGGCCGGGGCCAGCCAGGACGGCCGCGGGCTGATCCGCAGCAGCACCCGGCCGAGCACCAGCTCGTCCGGCACCGGGCCGAAGTCGCGGCTGTCGCTCTCCACCCTGCTGTTGTCGGACAGCAGCCACCACCCGCCGCTGCGCCGCTCCACCGCGCGCTTCACCACGAACAGCTCCTGCCGCAGCGGATGCCGGGCCACCACGATCGCGCCGGCCCGGACCCGGCCGCCGTAGCGGCAGAACAGCCGGTCGCCGTGGGCGAGGGTGGGGGCCATTGACGGCCCGTCAACATCGAGCACCCCGAACCGCCCGGGGTGGACTCCCCCTTCCGGCGGCTCCTGCGGGAGCGGGCCAGGGGCCGGTTCGTGCGTCTGCTCCGCCATGCCGTTCATCCCGTTCGTCCCGTTCGGCCGTACCTGCCACCTGGCACGGCACCGGCTCGCCATCGCCTTGCTGCGTACCCGGTTCCATCTTCTCCCACTGCGCCCGGAAGTCCACGCTGCCTACAGCTTTTGCCCTAGGACCACGGCCTCGGCGCGATTCGTCCGGCGATCGGGAGTAATCTCATGCCCGGGAAGACGATCACAGGAAAGGGACTTCCATGTTCTCTCGGCTGTTTGCACCGCGGATCACTGTCCACGCCCACTGCGACCTGCCCTGCGGCGTCTACGACCCGGCACAGGCCCGCATTGAGGCCGAGTCGGTCAAGGCCACGCAGGAGAAGTACCAGGCCAACGACGACCCGCACTTCCGCGCCCGCGCCATCTTCGTCAAGGAGGAGCGCGCCGAGCTGGCCAAGCACCACATCTCGGTGCTCTGGTCCGACTACTTCAAGGCCCCGCACTTCGAGGCCTACCCGCAGCTCCACCAGCTGGTCAACGACACCCTGAAGGCGCTCAGCGCCGCCAAGGCGTCGACCGACCCGGCCACCGGCCAGAAGGCCCTCGACCTCATCGCCGAGGTCGACAAGATCTTCTGGGAGACCAAGAAGGCCTGATCGCGAAACGGTCCGCGGGGGAAGATCACTAAGACCTTCCCCCGCAGGCCGGACCAGGTGCAGCAGAGCCCCCACCGGATCACCGGCGGGGGCTCTGCCGCGCCCTGGCTCAGGCCACGGAGACGAGATGGGCGATATTCGGGAGATCAACTTCTCCGGGCGACAGCGACACCTCCCACGGATCCTGCAGGCCCTTCTCGATCCGCAGCCCCATCCCGGCCGTCACATGGCTGTACACGCCCTCCACCCCGGCCAGCTCGTGCCCCATACGGGCCTCCACCGCCACGCTGGCGTGACCCTCCACTGGTGGGTCATCCTCAACTGCCGCCCACCCAACTGACACACCACCATCGCCCCCGCCCGGCCTCGCGCCGAGCGAGGGGATCCGTCATCTCCGGGGGCCGTCGGTGACGCCGTCACGGATCAGCGCCAGCACCCGATCGGTGTCGACCAGGTCGGGCAGCGTGGCATCTGCACCCGCATCTCGCAGCTCGTCCTCACCGCTCTTCCCCGTGGCTACGCCGATCGCCACCGCGCCGGCGGTGTGGGCTGCTTCGATGTCGGACGGTGTGTCACCGAGGATCAAGAGCTCGGCGATCCCGTAGACCGGGCCGTCCACGTCGGTCGCCCGCTTGTAGGCGGCTCGGACGAGGTCGGCTCGCACGTCCGAGTCCTCGGCATAGCCGCCCAGGTCGAAGATGATGTGCGCGTCCAGGCCGAAGACGGCCAGCTTGGTTTCCGCGACTCGCCGTACATTGCCGGACACCACGGTCTGCCGTACGCCGTCCAGCTTCGCCACGGCGTCCAGGGCCCGGGCTGCGCCCGGGAGGGCATGGCCGCGCTCGCGCAGCTCGGCAGCGCGCTGCAGATAGCCCTCTGCGAGAGCATCGGCGTAGTCCTCGAAGGCGTAGTCGTCCGGGTCCAGGCCGTGCAGTCTGCAGGACTCGGCGAGGATGGCGCGCTCAGTGCGGCCGACCACGTTCGGGTGATGCTGCTGGCGCGTCCCGGTCACCTTCCGGAACGCCTGCTCGGAGATCTCGCCGCCCACGCCACCCGACGCGATCAGAGTGTGGTCCACGTCCCACAGCACCAGCCGGAATGCCCCCATGCCCGCTCCCTCTGTCGCCTGGGAACCCACCCTGTCACACGAATCCGGAGATCGGGGACAGGTCATCAGCAGCGGCCCTAGCCTGGCGAATAGAGGCTGCGGCACGGATGGAGGCGGCCATGGATCTACCCATCGGCGACAGGATCCGCCACTACCGGGGCCAGCGATCGCAGGAGGTCGTCGCCGGCCTGGCGGGAGTATCCGTGGACTACAACTCCCAGATCGAGCGGGGCCTGCGGGTCCCGACGATCCGTGTCCTGCATGCGATCGCCCGGGAACTCGGTGTGCCCACTGCTGCACTACTCGCGGAAGCACCGGCCGCCGCGGTGAAGTCGCCGGACACCGCCGCGCCGGCCATCGCCCAGGCCCTGATGGGCTACGGTCCGCCCCTCAGCTCCGCACCGGTCGAGACGCAACTGCTGCGCGAGCGGGTCGAGGCGGCATGGCGGTCCTGCAGTCCTCACCCACCAGGCGGTGCCCCGATGGCGCCGTCAATTGGCCCGAAGTGATCACCGCGCTGGAGGAAGGGCATCTGCCGTGCTCGGGTGGGGAGAGCCGACTATTGAGGATCGTCGCGAGCCTGGCCGAAGGAATACCAGTTGACCTTCGGTACACGCTGACCGGCGTGGATGTGACCACCATCGGCCTCGCCGCCGCCGCAGTCCTGCACACCGGTGGGCGAAGGTGAGAGTCACGAGCAGCCCGAGTCGAGCACGAGCTCAATCCGACGGCGTGACCGAGGACCACACGCCGAACCACTGCTCGGTGCCGTACTCCTCGAACCGCTCCACCTCGGTGAACCCAAGCTTCGCCGCGAGGCGCATCGCGCGGTCGTTGGCGGTCTGGGTGTCGAGCACCACCGGCTCGCCGGGAAGCGCGCCAGCGAACCAGTCGAGTGCCGCCCCACACGCCTCGGCCGCATACCCGCAACCCCATGCCTCCGGCAGGAACATGTAGCCGAGCTCGGCCTCCCCGGCCTCCGGACGGATGTGACCCAGACGCTCTGCGTCGCGCCGATCGAGCGTGATCATGCCGATCATCGCTCCGTCGAGATCGACCACGAAAAAACCTGGGCGCCGCCCAGGAACCTCAGGCACCGCGCACTCAAGCTCGTCACGCGGCTGAGGGCCACCGATATAGGTGCCCACCTCCGGCGAGGCGAACAGCTCGATGACCGCCGCACGGTCCCGGGCCTCTGACTCGCGGAGCACGAGCCGCTCGGTCCTGATCAGGGCAGGTGGCCAGGCAACGGGTCCGAGTTCAATCATGGCGGGCAATTCCTCTCAACGGCAGCGACACCAGGAGACGGTGTCGCAGAGGGGGACACATCTGCCGAGTGATCCAGTTCCTGGTCAAGGGGGCGTTGATGCCCGCACGGTACTGGCTCCCAGCACAGCTCGGCTTCCCCAAGCTCCACCAGCAGACCGCCGACACCACCCAGTGGATCATCGCCGCCGGCATCTGCGCCGAACTCGAAACTCCCCTCACCGCCGACGTCGTCCTGATCGACCGCTCCGCCCTCGACCCCTTCGCCTACTACCTCGCCGCAAGCGAATTACGCGGCCACCAGCCCGAGCCGGACGGCCTTGAGCGCCTGCGCACCCTGGTCGACCAGCACGCCTCCACCTACACCCTGCTCCTCGCCACCGTCCTGGACGAGACCATCCCCCTCGGCACCCACCGCGACAGGTCAGCGACGTGCAGCGGCTAGAGCTGCAGGTCACTGGCCTGGCCGGTTACTCGGAGACCAAGAAGGCCTGATCTCCACTCAAGCCGACTGACCGCACCCGGTCACCGATGGCGTAGTCGCGGCTCGATCGTCCGCAGGAAGGCGCGCCCGCTGCGACCCACAACCTGGTGGTGCGTCGTGAGGGTGCCGCGGAATACTCTGCCCGTCGGGGGAGCGCGGTTTTCGCCACGCTGACAGCGGTGGCCGCCGCTGGGGAGGTTCAGGTGAGCGCCCCTGCCCATCCACCGTGAGGGAGACGTGCCTTGGCTGTTCCATGGGACCTTCTGATATCCACTGCGGGTGGCGTCACCGCCACCCTCGTGGGCGTCGTCGCAGGCGGTGCCGTCGGGCGGCGCGGCCAGAACCGGCAATGGCTGCAGGGGAGCCAGACCGCGGCCTACGAGCGGTTCCTGCAAGCCTTCGGGGCTGTGGAGGCAGAGTTGCGTGAGGCGTTCCTCGATGAGCGCAGGCCGGCCGTCGACTGGGGGCCGTTCGTGGCCGCCACGAATTCCGTGAGTCTGGTGGCGAACCGGGAGACCAGCGCCGCAGCGGAGCAGCTCTGCGAAGTCGTGGAGAACTTCACCATGCTCTTCCATGGTCGTCAGCCGACCGACCTGGAGGAACTCCGTCCGATTCACACGGCGCTGGGCGAGGCGCATCTGACGTTCGTCAATGCGGCTCGACGCTCCCTCGACCCGTCGCAGGAACGACTTGCCCGGTCACTGGGCGGTCCGTCGCCGTGGCGCGGCGTCGAATCCTTCCACGCACGAGCCGACAGACGCCTCGACTGAGCCGGCGTCCCCGGGATATGGAGCACCGCCGAGGGTCGTACGATGCGTCGGTGACAGCCTTCGACGAGTGTGAGCGGCGGACCTGGGCCGGGCGGGCGGCGGCGTTCGCTGGGAGCTTTGCCGACCTGTGTGCGTATCCGGTGCCGCGGCTGCTCGACGCCGCCGGGGTGGGCGAGGGCACCAGGGTTCTCGACGTCGGCACCGGGACCGGGACGGCAGCGGCGGCGGCCTGCGCGCGCGGTGCGAAGGTGACCGCGGTCGACGCCGAGCCCAGCATGCTGGAGCTGGCCGCGCGGGCGGCCCCCGCCGCCGATGTCCAGCTCGCGGTGCTGCCGGAGCTTCCCTTCGCTGACGGCATGTTCGACGCCGTGGTCGGCAACTTCGTGCTCAACCACGTGGGCCGCCCCGGGGACGCCCTGGCGGAGCTGCGCCGCGTGGTCCGACCGGGCGGCACGATCGCGCTGACGATCTGGTCCGTCCCGGCCGGCTCCGGCCAGGAACTACTGGGCCGGGCGGTCGCGGCGGCGGGTGTGGGGCGGCCGTCGCATCTGCCCGCGCTCGCGTCCGAGCACGACTTTCCGCGCGACCCGGCCGGCCTGACCGCGCTGCTGACCTCTGCTGGGCTGCGCGAGGCCGCTTGCGAGACCATCCGCTGGGACCATCGGACCGACCCCGAGCGATGGTGGGGCGGCCCGGCCGCAGGGGTCGCCTTCATCGGCCAGATCCTGCTGAGCCAGCCGGAAGCGACCCGCGCCGAGATCAAGCGTCACTTCGACCTGCTCTCCCAGGAGTTCGCGGCCGCCGACGGCTCGCTGCTGCTGCCGCACACGGCCCTCCTGGCCCGAGCAAGGGCTGTGCCCTGCTGACGCCGGCCGCCGGCTACTCCTCCCCCCGGTCGACCAGGGCCTCCTCGAAGTCCAGGTTGCGGATCAGCCGGCGCAGCAGTTCGTCGTCGATCCGGTCGTCGTCGCGGAGCTGGACGAAGACCTCCCGCTCGGCGGCGATGGTCTCCTTGCCGAGGCGGCGGTAGACGGCGTCGGCCGACTCGCCGCTCTCCTCGTCCACCACCGGGCCCAGCCGTTCCCAGACGGCGTTCTGACGGCGGTCCAGGACCCTGCGGAGCCGGGTCTCCAGCGCCTCCGGCAGCCGGTTGCGGGCCTCGGTGAGCAGGACGTCGAGGCGCTCGGTGGCGGCCAGCGAGGCGTCGTTCTGGGCCTGGGCCTCCAGCAGCACCTCGCGCTGCGGGTCGGGCTCGGGCAGCGGCAGCGCGCGGACCAGCCGGGGCAGGGTCAGGCCCTGCAGCAGCAGGGTGCCGATCACCACCACAAAAGTCAGATAGAGAATCAGATCCCGGTCGGGGAAAGGGGTCCCGCCCTTGCCCGCGGTCACCGTCTCCGGGATCGAGAAGGCCACCGCGAGCGACACCACCCCGCGCATCCCGGCCCAGGCGATGACGAACGGCCTGGTCCACTCGGGCATCCCCTCCCGCTCCCGGAGCTTCGGGCTGAGCAGCACCGGCAGGTACGTGGCCGGCCAGCACCAGACGAACCGCATCACGATCACCGCCGCGAGCACCACCACCGCCCAGAGCAGCAGCTCGCCGGTCGAGTAGTGGCCGAGGGCCCGCAGCACCACCGGCAACTGCAGCCCGATCAGCGCGAACACCGCCGACTCCAGGATGAAGGCGACCATCCGCCAGACCGAGTCCTCCTGCAGCCGCAGCGCGAAGTCGACGGTGTGGGCGTGGTGGCCGAGGTAGAGGCCGACCACGACCACGGCGATCACCCCGGAGGCGTGGAAGGCCTCGGCCGCGGCGTAGGCGGCGAACGGTACCAGCAGCGAGAAGGTGTTCAGCAGCAGCCGGTCCCGCAGCCGGGTCCTGGCCCACTGCAGCGGCACCATCAGCACCAGCCCGACCGCGGTGCCGCCGAGCGCGGCCAGCAGGAATTCGCCGAAGGCCGTCCCCCAGGAGAAGCCCTCGCCGACGGCGGCGGCCACGGCGACCCGGTAGGCGGTGATCGCGGTGGCGTCGTTGACCAGGCTCTCGCCCTGCAGGATGGTGACGATCCGGCGCGGCAGCCCGACCTTGCGGGCGATGGCGGTGGCCGCGACCGCGTCCGGCGGGGCCACTACCGCGCCGAGCACGAAGGCGGCGGCGATCGGCAGCCCGGGGATGACCGCGTAGGCGATCAGGCCGACCGCGACGGTGCTGAACAGCACGTAGCCGACGGACAGCAGCGCGACCGGGCGGACGTTGGCGCGCAGGCCGCGGTAGGAGCTGTCCAGGGCCGCCGTGTAGAGCAGCGGCGGCAGCACCAGCGGCAGCACGAGTTCCGGGTCGAGCGCGTAGTCGGGGATTCCGGGCAGGTAGGAGGCCAGCAGCCCGGCGGCGACGAGCAGCAGCGGGGCGGAGAGCCGGAGCCGCCGGGCCAGGCCGGCCACGGCGGCGCTGCCCGCGACCAGGGGCAGCAGTGCGCTGGAGGACATGGCACACACCGAAGCACAGGGGGCGTGCGGGTGGGGCGTGCGGCGCGCGGACGGGCGCGTAGGCTGGCCGGTATGGCTGGAATGCATGGTTGCTCGCACACCACCGACCTCCCCTCGCCCGAGCCCGAACCGCTCTCCAAGGACTGCGAGGAGTGCGTCGCCATCGGCCAGCATCCGGTGCAGCTGCGGCTCTGCCTGACCTGCGGCCATGTCGCCTGCTGCGACTCCAGCCCCAGCCGGCACGCCACCGCGCACTCCCGGGCCACCGGGCATCCGGTGATGCGCTCCTTCGAGCCGGGCGACTCCTGGCGCTGGTGCTACGAGCACCGCTCGCTGGTCTGAGCGGCCGGTCCGAGCCGCTGGTCTGAAGATCCGACCACTGCTCCGAGCCGCCGGTTTGTAGGCTGGGGGCATGATCAGAACCGCACGTCCCGAGGACGTCCCGCAGATCCTGCAGTTCGTCCAGGACCTCGCCCTCTACGAGAAGGCCTCGCACGAGGCCAGGGCCACCGAGGAGCAGCTGCGCGCCGCGCTGTTCGGCCCGAGCCCGGCCGCCTTCGCGCACATCGCCGAGGACGACGCCACCGGCGAGCCGGTGGGCTTCGCGCTCTGGTTCCTGAACTTCTCGACCTGGGACGGCGTGCACGGGATCTACCTGGAGGACCTCTACGTCCGCCCGGAGGCCCGCGGCGGCGGCCACGGGAAGGCGCTGCTGGTCGAGCTGGCCAGGATCTGCACCGAGCGCGGCTACAGCAGGCTGCAGTGGTCGGTGCTGGACTGGAACGAGCCCTCGATCGGCTTCTACCGCTCGCTGGGCGCGCTGCCGATGGACGAGTGGACGGTGTTCCGGCTGAGCGGCCGACCGCTGGCGGAGCTGGGCGCAGCCGGCGGGACGGATGGGACCGGGTGAGAGATATCCTCACCCACATTGCCACGCTTCGCTTCTGACGACTTACCATGAGTCACCTGCGGCGGACGTGGGCGACACCGCGCCGAGGATCGCGGTAGCGTCACTTCGCGGCAGGGCGTCAGCGTCCTCCGCACCGGAGCAACTGCCGAAGCAACAGCTGAAGCAACTGTGAGTCAACCGCCGCCGCGGCACCATCCGCGGCTGCGGCGCAACACCATCGGAGGTGAGGGTGTCCCAGATCGACGGCGAGCCCGAGGCGAAGGACTTCGTCGAAGTCCGGCTGCCCGCGGCGGGTGCCTACCTCTCGGTCCTGCGGACCGCGACAGCGGGCCTCGCGGCCCGGCTCGACTTCACCCTCGACGAGATCGAGGACCTCCGGATCGCGGTGGACGAGGCCTGCGCCATCCTGCTTCAGCAGGCGGTTCCCGGCAGCGTCCTGACCTGCGTGTTCCGCCTGGTCGGCGACTCCTTGCGGATCACCGTCTCGGCGCCGACCACGGACGGCCGCGCTCCCGAGCGCGACACCTTCGCCTGGACGGTGCTCTCCGCACTGGCCGGCGAGGTCGAGGCCACGGTCGGGGAGGACCGCACGGTCTCCATCAGCCTGCACAAGAAGCGCGGCGCGGGGCCGGGCCAGCCGTAACCGACGGCAGCAGCGGTAGCGGTGCAAACAAGTTGATCCCGGAACGGAATGGAACGGGGGATCGCCGTGAGTGATCTGGACCGCACAAGCGGTGCCGGGGTGCAGTCAGCTGTGCCCGCACAGGCGGGCGCCCCTGAGCCGGTACGCGCCGGGGCGGAGCAGGCGGAGGACAGGGTGTTCGCAGACGATCCCGACCGTCCGGACCAGAAGGACGGGCCCGGCGGCACGGTCCCCGGCGGCACGGTCGGCGCCGAGGTCGACGCCGCCGAGGTGGACAACGCGGACGTGGAGGTCGACGACGGCGAGGACGGCGACGACGTCCTCGCCGACGTGGCCGCCGACGTCCTCGGCGAGGTCGCCGCCGAGGCGGCCGAGGCCGAGGGGGCGGATCCCGAGCACGCCCCCGCCCCGCCCCATGTCTGGGGCGGCGGCAGGCCGGCCTCGCAGCGCCACGGCGCGCCCGACCGCGAGGCGGCCAGGGCCCTGTTCGTCCAACTGGCCGACCTGGCCAAGGACTCGCCGGAGCGGGTGGAGCTGCGCAACCAGCTGGTCCGGATGCACATCCCGCTGGTCGAGCACCTGGCCCGGCGCTTCCGCAACCGCGGCGAGCCGCTGGACGACCTGACCCAGGTCGCCACGATCGGGCTGATCAAGTCCGTGGACCGGTTCGACGTCGAGCGCGGCGTGGAGTTCTCCACCTACGCCACGCCCACCATCGTCGGCGAGATCAAGCGGCACTTCCGGGACAAGGGCTGGGCCGTCCGGGTTCCGCGCCGGCTCCAGGAGCTGCGGCTCTCGCTGACCACCGCCACCGGCGAGCTGTCCCAGCAGCACGGCCGCTCCCCCACCGTGCACGAGCTGGCCGAGCGGCTCGGCATCTCCGAGGAGGAGGTGCTGGAGGGCCTGGAGTCCGCCAACGCCTACAGCACCCTCTCGCTGGACGTGCCGGACACGGACGACGAGTCGCCCGCCGTCGCGGACACCCTGGGCTCCGAGGACGACGCGCTGGAGGGCGTGGAGTACCGCGAGTCGCTCAAGCCGCTGCTGGCCCAGCTGCCGCAGCGGGAGCAGCGGATCCTGGTGCTGCGGTTCTTCCGCAACATGACCCAGTCCCAGATCGCGGCCGAGGTCGGCATCTCGCAGATGCACGTCTCCCGGCTGCTGGCCAGGACCCTGGCCCAGCTCCGCGACAAGCTGCTGCTCGAGGAGTAGCCGCCCAGCCGGCAGTCCGGGTGGGGCTACCGCTTGTCATCCGAGGGCCACAGCGCCGCTGTGGTCCTCGGGTGCAGCAGCAGCAGCACCCCGGCGACGCCGAAGGCCGCGCTCAGCACGCCGAAGGCGATCTGCCCGCCGCCGTTCTGGAAGGTGAAGTAGGTGACGGCCAGGCAGAGGGTGTCGACCATCACCGCCGGGCTGCGCCCCCAGCGCTGCAGCCGCAGCAGCGCGCGGCCGGCGAACAGCGGCAGCAGGCCCAGCAGCAGCACGATGGCCGCGCCGTACTCGGTCAGCCCGACGCCGGTCCTGGTGTGGGTGAACAGGGCCGCGACCATCAGGTAGGCGCCGTACCCGCTGATCAGCACCCCCTGGACCAGCGCTATGGCGGCGCCGCCCACCAGGGTCCAGGGACGGTCGGCCGCGGCAGCGGCGGTGCGGGTGTTCGGCGAGATGTCGGCAGTCACCGAACCAGGCTAGCGGGCCGCCCGCCACGATTGCGGTGGCCCCTTCCGCCGACACATACCTGCCGGTAGGTAAGCTGACGGTATGCGTGCGCTCCTGGTCGTCAACCCGAAGGCGACCACCACCAGCGGCCGGACCAAGGACGTCCTGGCCCATGCGCTGGCCAGTGACCTGAAGTTGGAGGTCGCGGCGACCGAGTACCGGGGCCACGCCCGCGATCTGGCCAGGGACGCGGCCGCCTCCGGCACCGTCGACCTGGTGGTCGCCCTGGGCGGGGACGGCACGGTGAACGAGGTCGTCAACGGGCTGCTCGCCGAAGGACCCTCCGAACACCTGCCCCGTCTCGCGGTCGTCCCCGGCGGCAGCACCAATGTCTTCGCACGCGCCCTGGGCCTTCCCAATGACCCGGTCGAGGCGACCGGCGCCCTGCTGGACGCGCTCGCCGCGGGCAGCGAGCGGACCATCGGGCTGGGCCGGGCGGTCACCGAGGGCCTGCCGGAGCGCTGGTTCACCTTCACCGCGGGCTTCGGCTTCGACGCCGGCGTGGTGGGCCGGGTGGAGCAGCACCGCCGCAGCGGCAGACGCTCCACCCACACGCTCTACATCAAGCAGGCCGTACGCCACTACCTGGGCGAACGGGAGCACCGCAGGGCGGGCCCGATCACTCTCCGCATTCCCGGCGCCGAGCCGGTGGACGGGCTGGTCGTGTCCATAGTGGCCAACACCTCGCCCTGGACTTTCCTGGGCAACCGCCCGCTCTACGCCTCCCCCGAGGCCGGATTCGACACCGATCTGGACCTCTTCGGCCTCACCCGGATGACCCTGCCCCAGACCTTGCGCATGATCCCGCAGCTGTTGGACGCCTCAGCGGCCGGTCCGCGGGGCAAACATGTGGTCGCTTACCACGATCTGCAGGAATTCACCTTGCATTCCCAGGAAACCCTGCCATTTCAGGTCGATGGAGACCACCTTGGAGAGCGGAACGAAGTCACCTTCTCAGGCGTACGTCGCGCACTGCGTGTGATTGTGTGATCAGAAGGGTCGAAAGTCCTTCTTCTCGAACGTGCGAACCCCTTCACTCCATAGAAGTACAGGGTGTGACCTAGGCGACACCGACGAATCAAAAATTCCTACTCGAAGGGGGTTGTATCCGGAGTCGAGGTTTGCGAACCTTTACATGGCGATCGGGACGGACCGTTACCGGAGACCCGCCTGAGTCGCCCGAATCCACTGCAATGTCGCAGGCACCCCCATGTCGACCCACCCGTTGACCTGTGTCTGCCACCGGGTTCGTGAAAGCGTTCACATTCACAAGCCACCGATGAGCCGTCGGGACCACCCGTTCGGCTGGAGGAGTTGGATCATCATGGACTGGCGCCACCGCGCTGTCTGCCGGGAAGAAGACCCCGAGCTGTTCTTCCCCATCGGCAACACGGGGCCCGCCCTGCTGCAGATCGAGGAGGCGAAGGCTGTGTGCCGTCGCTGCCCGGTCATGGAGAGTTGTCTGCAGTGGGCCCTCGAGACCGGTCAGGACGCCGGCGTCTGGGGCGGAATGAGCGAGGACGAGCGTCGCGCCATGAAGCGCCGCGCCGCCCGCAACCGTGCGCGCACCGCCTGACGTTCAGGCATTCAGACCCAGCATTCAGCAGAGCAGTACCAGAAGCAGCACCGAAGCAAAGCAGCGCATCACCTGATCAGCCCTTGATCGAGTGTCACGAGCCGCTCCGCGCCACACCGGTGGAGCAGGCCCCGAGGCACTTCCGAGGCAACGCACACCACTCGCGGCGCTCACCGGTCCCGACAGTTTGATACCGTCGGAACCGAGGGCAGCCGCCCGTGCGATGCACGCGGTACAGCCCGCACCCAGAACCCCTGTTCCGGCCGACTCCCCCCGACGGCCGGAACAGGTCTGAGAGGCCCTGTCGACCCTCCCCCCCGGTCGACAGGGCCTCGTTTATTCGCTCCCGATTCAGGCACCCCTACCGGCTTCTGACGGAGCGTCAGCGACTGTTCCGCACCACCGGGATCTCCAGCACCACCTTGGTGCCGCCGGACGCCGCGGGCACCATGTCGAAGCTGCCCCCGAGCTCCCCCACCACCAGGGTTCTGACGATCTGCAGCCCCAGGTTCCCGGCCTTCTGCGGGTCGAAGCCCTCCGGCAGTCCGACCCCGTCGTCGGTGATCGTGATCAGCAACTGCTCCTCGCCCCGGTTCCCGCCGCCGTTCCCCCAACTGGCCCAGCCCGCGTCCCCGGCGGGCATCCGCCCCCGCACCGCCTGCACGGTGACCGCGCCCCCCGCCTTCGGCCCGTACGCGTGTTCCAGGGCGTTCTGCAGGACCTCGGTGAGCACCATCGCCAGCGGGGTGGCCACGTCGGCGGAGAGGATGCCGAAACTGCCGCTGCGCCGCGCGGTGACCCGGCCGTCCTGGGACAGCTCCATCACCATGGCCAGCACCCGGTCGGCGATCTCGTCGAAGGCGACGTGCTCGTCCAGGTTCTGCGACAGCGTCTCGTGCACGATGGCGATGGAGCCGACCCGGCGGACCGCCTCGTCCAGGGCGGCCCTGGCGTCCTCGTTGTCCATCCGGCGGGACTGCAGCCGCAGCAGGGCGGCGACGGTCTGCAGATTGTTCTTCACCCGGTGGTGGATCTCCCGGATGGTGGCGTCCTTGGTCATCAGTTCGCGCTCGCGCCGGCGCAGCTCGGTGACGTCGCGCAGCAGCACCAGCGAGCCGATCAGCTCGCCCTTGGGCTTCAGCGGGATGGCCCGCAGCTGCACCACGCCCTCGACCGACTCGACCTCGGTCTGCCGGGGCGCCCAGCCGCTGGCGAGCTTGGCCAGCGCCTCGTCCACCGGGCCGCGGGTGGGCGGGGCGAGTTCGGCGGTGGTCCGGCCGAGGTGCAGCCCGACCATGTCGGTGGCCAGACCGAGCCGGTGGTACGCGGACAGCGCGTTGGGGCTGGCATAGGTGACCAGGCCCTCGGCGTCCAGCCGGATCAGGCCGTCGCCGGCCCGCGGCGAGGCGTCCATGTCGACCTGCTCGCCGGGGAAGGGGAAGGTCCCGGCGGCGATCATCTGGGCCAGGTCGGAGGCGCTCTGCAGATAGGTCAGTTCGAGCCGGCTGGGGGTGCGCACGGTCAGCAGGTTGGTGTTGCGGGCGATCACCCCCAGCACCCGCCCCTCGCGCCGGACCGGGATCGACTCGACCCGCACCGGTACGTCCTCGCGCCACTCCGGATCGCCCTCGCGGACGATCCGCCCCTCGTCCAGCGCGACGTCCAGCATCGGCCGGCGGCCGCGCGGGACCAGGTGGCCGACCATGTCGTCCTGGTACGAGGTGGGTCCGGTGTTGGGCCGCATCTGCGCCAGCGAGACATAGCGGCTGCCGTCCCGGGTGGGCACCCAGAGCACCAGGTCGGCGAAGGAGAGGTCGGAGAGCAGCTGCCACTCGGACACCAGCAGGTGGATCCACTCCACGTCGGCGGTGTCCAGGTTGGTGTGGTGGCGCACCAGCTCATTGAGGGAAGGCATCCACCGAGCGTATCCGGCCCGCGCCCGCCCGACCTGTCGCGGGGCCCCGGCCTGTCGCGGGGCTCCGACCAGGATGTTTCGACAAGGTTGCGCATTGGTCTGGACAACTTCAATTGGTCTAGTCCACAATGGGGAACAGCACCAAGGGAAGCCTCCACCGCGCTATCTGCCCTGACCGCGCACCGGATCTCCCCGCTTGAAGAAGGCCGGCCAGACCGTCCGGTACGCCCCGCGGGCCCGCACACCCGCCGCGTACGGACCCAGCCGGCTCTACCTCGGGCCGCGGTGCCGGACAGGCTGAGGGTCCTGTACGGCGCCGCGGCCCGTCGTGCTGTCCGGGCCGGGGCCGAAGCCCCAGCACCGTTCAGCCCAGCCCCGCTCAGCCCATCCTGATCCGCGCCGCCAGCTTGGCGTCGGCCGCGTCGGCCGCCGCGACCGGGTCGTGCCCCTCCAGGATCGGGGTCAGGAACAGCGTGGAGATCGGATTCGGCGGGCTCTCCACATTCCCCCAGGCCGTCACCAGCGGGGTGAACCCCGCGTTCGGCGCGGCCTGCTGCGCCGCCGCCGCGTAGGCGTTGCCGTCCAGGGCCGGGTAGAGGCTGGCCCGGTTCGGCAGGAAGCCGTTGAGCTTCACATAGGCCTTCTCGTTCTGGTCGTCGAGCGCGATCTTCAGGAAGCCCAGCGCCAGCGTCCGCTGGGTCGAGGTCTGCGCCACGGCGAGGTTGGACCCGCCGAGGAAGGTCTTCGCCGGCGTCCCGGCCTTGGCGCCGGGGATCGGGAAGTAGCCGATGTTCCCCGCCATGCTCTTGTTGGCCGCGGTCACCGCGGACTCCTCGTAGCCCATGGCGATCATCGAGGCGACATTGCCCTTGGCGAACACGGTGGCCTGGACCGGGTGCTGCTCGTCCTGGTCCTTGGGGGCCTTGCCGAAGGACTGGAGCGTCTTGAACAGCTGGGCGGCCTGCAGCGCCGCCGGGCTGTCGAGGTCGCCCACCCAGCGGTTGTCCTTCAGGGTGAGGATGTCCGCGCCGGCGTCCTGGAGGAAGCCGTCGAAGGCGTACCAGTTCTGCCCGGGCAGGTAGAGCGCGGAGGTGACGCCCTTGGTGTGCTGCAGCTTCGCCAGGTCGGTCAGCCACTCCGCCATGGTCTTCGGCGGCTTGAGCCCGGCGGCCTGCCAGAGCTTCTTGTTGTACATCACCACCCGACTGCCGGCGAACCACGGAGCCGCGAAGTGCTGGTTGCCGACGATCGTGGACTTGTCCATCGACGGGGTCCAGCTGTCGCCGCCGAGGTCCGTGCGGTACGGGTCGAGCGGGAGCAGGCCGCCGGTGGAGGCGTAGTAGGCGGTCTGGGTGTTGCCGATCTCGACCACGTCCGGCGGGGTCAGCCCGGCCAGCGCGGAGGTCAGCTTGGACTGGATCCCGGTCCACTGCTGCGGCTGGACCACCAGCTTGGCGCCGGGGTAGGCGGTCTCGAACTGCGCGGTGACCGAGTCGACCCAGCTCTGCGGGTTGTCACCGGCCATCAGCCAGACGGTGAGGGTCTTGCCCCGGTAGGAGACCGGCGTGCCCTTGGCTCCGCCGCCCCCGGAGCCGCAGGCGGCGACCCCCGCCAGCAGTGCCGCCGTGGTCAGCGCGGTCGCCCAGCGTCTCGAGCGTCTCAGGCGTCCAGAAGCGCTTTTCCGTCGTCGGTTCACACCATCCTCCTCAGGATGCCTCGAACCCCGTTCCGTTCCAGCGGTTTCGCCGGTGTCCCCCCCGGACACGGAAGTTCAGTGCGAATGAAATCGGTCCACACCATGACCTGCGGCGCCAGAACGCCTTTGGCATAGACCAATTGCCGGAGTCTTGTCCCCGACTGCAATAACCGTCAAGGAAGCGCAAGCCCTCCGGCCCAAGCTGTTACCGGACCGACACCTGCCGACGATCGGCCCCAACTGTCCGCTCCTGTACCGTTTTGAGACTGCAGATTGGTCCAGTCCTGGTTCCAGCGTTCATCCGCAGGGTCTTCGCTTGTCAAGCGTTGGTAACGGCTTGGCACACTGCGTCTAGAACCCTTGACGCTCCACATTGGTCCATGCCAATCTCCGATCACTGGTCTACACCAATCAGGTTTGCCGGTACCGCCAGTACCGCGAGTAATGCCGAAGAAGACTGCAAGACCCTCATTGAGGAAACCCCTTCTGGCACGGCCGGGCTCAGGACTACCTGGGGTCCCACCGGTGCCCTGTCTCGCTCATCCCCCGGAGGATGTTTTGAAGCGCAAGATCGCAGCCATCGCGGCGCTCGCCACCGTGCTCAGCGCAGCCGCCTGCAGCTCCAGTGCCACCACTGCCAAGGCGCCCGCCAAGGCCGCCAGCGTGCTGAGCACCGACGGCAAGGGCAAGACCATCACCGTGTGGATGCAGCAGGACGCACAGAAGGGCTGGCCGGACGTCGTCTCTGCGGCCACCACCCAGTTCGAGGCCGAGACCGGCGCCAAGGTCAACATCGAGTGGCAGACCTGGACCGACTACACCACCAAGGTCGACCCGGCCCTGGCCTCCAGCAGCGCCGCCCCCGACGCGATCGAGCTGGGCAACACCCAGGCGGCCAAGTACATCGCCGCCAACCAGCTGGTGGACCTGACCAGCGCCAAGGCCAAGTTCGACAACTCCTCCACCTGGCTCGAGTCGCTGGCGGCCTCCGGCCAGAGCGCCGACGGCACCAAGACCTACGCCGTCCCGTACTACGCGGGCGCCCGCGTCCTGATCTACCGCAAGGACCTGTTCGCGGCGGCCGGCATCACCGCCGCGCCGACCACGCTGGCCGAGCTGAAGACGGACCTCGACGCGGTCAAGGCCAAGAACGCCGGCGTCAAGAACTTCTCCGCGCTCTACCTCCCGGGCAAGGACTGGTACACCGCTGCCTCCTTCGGCGCCGGCAGCTACGGCATCAAGGGCGTCATCGCCAAGGCCAGCGGCGCCACCTGGACCGGCACCCTGTCCGACCCGGCCTTCGTCTCCGGCATCCAGACCTGGGCCGACCTGCAGAAGTCGTACTCGGTCGGCGGCACCACCGTGGACGAGTCCAACCAGGACGCGCTGATGGCCAAGGGCAACATCGCCGCCATCATCGGCAACGGCTGGGAGGCCGGCTCGGTCGCCGACCCCAAGGTCGGCAACCCGAAGCTGGCCGCCGACCTGGCGGAGGTGGCCGTTCCCGGAACCGCCGCCGGCACCCCGACCCCGGCCTTCCTCGGCGGTTCCGACCTGGCCGTCCCGGCCAAGGCCAAGAACGCCGGCCTGGGCGCCGAGTTCATCCGGATCTACACCAACACCGCGCAGCAGACCCTGCTCGCCAAGTACGCCATCCCGAACAACAAGACCCTGATCCCCGCCTACGAGGCCGCCGCGCCGGCCAACAAGGCGACCGGTGACGCGGCGCTGGCCCCGAGCTGGTTCTCCCCGAACTCGCCGAACTGGTCCGGCTCCGACGAGACCGCCCTGCAGAACGCGTTCAGCGCGATCGCCACGGGCAAGGACGTCACCGCTTCGCTGACCACCGCGCAGACCACCATCATCGGTGACCTGAACGGCAGCTGATCCACCCGAGCGGGGGCCCGGTGCCGCACTCCCGGGCACCGGGCCCCCGCCCTGCTGTGGCCGTCGCCTCCGAGCAGTCCCTGCCGACGGCCACCGAAAACGACCAGAGGTACCGGGCCCCGGAAGGACCCTGATGAGCGCGATTGAGTCTGAGAGCCCACCGGTGTCCGCCGGGCGGCCGGATCCCGACATTGTGGCGAGCCGCAGAGCCGGGATCCGGGTCCGGGGCGCCTACATCCCGTACGTCCTGATCCTTCCGGCCCTGGTGGCGATGGTCGGGGTGCTGGGCTACCCGCTGGTCAAGGTCGTCATCCTGGCGTTCCAGAACGTCAACAGCTACGTCACCTTCACCAACCCGGACCTGGTCCGCTGGATCGGCATCCAGGGCTTCCAGAAGGTGCTCAGCGACCCGCAGTTCTGGGAGGTCGTCCGGCGCAGCCTGTTCTTCACGGTCGAGGTCGTCTTCCTCTCGATCGCGCTCGGCCTGCTCTTCGCCACCCTGCTGAACCGGGTGTCGCCCTGGGCCAAGGTGCTCGTGGTCACCGTGCTGATGTTCGTCTGGTCGATCCCCGCGATCGTCACCGGAACGATCTTCCGCTGGATGTTCGCCGGCACCTCCGGGGTCATCGACTACATCTGCTACCGCCTCGGCGGCAAGGGCATGCAGAACCACGACTGGTTCGCCAACCCCACCCAGGGCCTGTACGTGGTGGTGGCGCTGGTGGTGGTCTGGGGCGCGCTGCCGTTCCTGGTGATCGGCCTGAACGCGGCGATGACCCAGGTGCCCAAGGAGCTGGTCGAGGCCTCCCGGCTGGACGGCGCCAATGTCTGGCAGTCCTTCTGGTACGTGGTGCTGCCGGTGATCCGGCCCTTCCTGATGCTGTCCATCTCGCTCAGCTTCATCTGGGACTTCCAGGTCTTCGCCCAGATCTGGTCCCTGCGCCAGTCCTCGCCCGAGCCGGGCTACTGGACCATCGGCATCTACCTGTACGAGAAGGGCATCGTCTCTTCCCACTACAGCAGCAGTGGCGTGATCTCCATCGCCATGATCCTGCTCATGCTGGCCGTGATGGTCTTCTACATCCGCCAGATCATCAAGATCGGAGCTCAGGACTGATGGCGCTGACCACCTCCCCCCTGCTGGCCAAGGCGTTCCGCCGGGACGGCGCGCCCGGCGAGAAGCGCTGGATGACCGGGATCTGGAACGCCGTCGCGGTCGGCTTCGCCATCGTGATGGGCTTCCCGATCTACTGGATGGTGCTGACCACCTTCGAGTCCAGCCACGACCTGCTGACCCAGAACCCCAGCTTCTGGCCGTCGCACTTCGACTTCTCCAGCTACCACACCATCTTCAACGACCCGGACTTCCTGCCGGCCCTGAAGAACACCGCCCTGATCACCATCGGCTCGGTGCTGCTGGGCCTGGTGATCGGCTTCCTGGCCGCGGTCGCGGTGGCGCGCTTCAACTTCCGCGGCCGCAACCAGTTCATCATCGCCATGATGGTGGTGCAGATGGTGCCGCTGCTGACCATCGTGATCCCGCTGTTCGTGGTCCTGAACGGGGTGCAGCTCTACGACACCCTGTTCGGCGTGGTCCTCGCCTACCTGGTGTTCACCGTCCCGTACGTGGTGTGGACCCTGCGCTCCTTCATCGTCAACATCCCCAAGGAGCTGGACGAGGCGGCCATGGTCGACGGCTGCACCCGCTGGGGCGCCTTCTTCCGGGTGATCCTGCCGCTGACCGTGCCCGGCCTGATCACCACCGGCGTCTACAGCTGGATCCAGGCCTGGAACGAGTTCGTCCTCGCCAACACCTTCCTCAGCAGCACCAGCCACCACACCGCGATGGTCTGGCTGACGTTCTACTCCACCACTCCCACCCACGGTGCCGACTACGGCTCTCAGATGGCCGGCGCGCTGATGGTGTCACTGCCCGTGATCATCATCTTTGTCTTCCTCCAGAAGCGCCTCTCCTCCGGCCTCACCGCCGGTGCGGTCAAGGGCTGAACCACCGTCGGTCCCCGTCCGCACCTGATCCGCGCCGCACTCTGAGAAACGCTAGGAAGGAACCATGACGAATCCCGGCCAGGACACCGTCCAACTCCTCGCAGACGCCGGAGCGGTGCTCCAGCCGGGCTTCACCGGCCTCACCGCCCCGGAGTGGGTGCGGCGGCGCCTGGAGTCGGGCGAGCTCGGCGGTGTCGCCCTCTACGGGCGCAACATCGCCGGCCGCGACCAGGTCGCCGCGCTCACCTCGGCGATGTACGCGCTCAACCCGGACCTGCTGATCGCCACCGACGAGGAGGGCGGCGACGTCACCCGCCTCGAGGTGATGACCGGCTCCTCGTACCCGGGCAACCTCGCCCTCGGCGCGGTGGACGACATCGGACTCACCGAGAGCGTCGCCCGCTCGATCGGCATCGACCTGGCCGCGGCCGGGATCAACCTGAACTACGCGCCGGACGCGGACGTCAACTCCAACCCGGACAACCCGGTGATCGGCGTCCGCTCCTTCGGCGGCGACGGCGAGCTGGCGGCCCGCCACACCGCGGCGTACGTCCGGGGGCTGCAGTCGGCCGGCGTGGCCGCCTGCGCCAAGCACTTCCCCGGGCACGGCGACACCGCCGCCGACACCCATCTGGGGCTGCCCAGGATCGACATGCCGCTGGACCTGTTCGGCGCGCACCTGGCCCCGTTCCGGGCCGCGGTCGCCGCGGGCGCCAAGTCGATCATGACCGCGCACATCCTCTTCCCGGCGTACGACACCGACCTGCCGGCCACCATGTCCCGGGCGATCCTCACCGACCTGCTCCGCAAGGACCTCGGCTACGACGGCCTGATCGTCACCGACGGCATCGAGATGGGCGCCATCTCCGGCACCCACGGCATCGCCGAGGGCACCGTCAAGGCCATCGCCGGCGGCGCCGACACCATCTGCGTCGGCGGCGGCCTGCAGGACGAGGCCACCTTCCTCTACCTGCGGGACGCCCTGCTCTGGGCGGTCCGCGAGGGCCGGGTCGGCGAGGAGCGGCTGCACGAGGCCGCCGAGCGCAACCGGGCGGTGGCCCGCTGGTCCGCCGGGGTACGGGCGCAGGCCGCCGCCACCGTGGAGCCCGGCATCGGCCTCACCGCCGCCCGCCGCGCGCTGCGGATCCGCGGCGACCTCCGCCCGATGGAGGGCATCCCGCACGTGGTCGAGTTCTCCCCGGCCGCCAATTTCGCGGTCGGCGGCGAGACCGCCTGGGGCCTGTCGGGACCGCTCGCCGACCTGATCCCCGGCACCACCGTCACCAGGGTGGACGCACCGTCCTCGACGCTGCAGAGCGCCGGACTGCTGAACACCTCCGTGGACGACTCCGAGGGCCGGGTGGACACCGTCCCGCTGCTCGGCGCGGCCGTCGGACGTCCGCTCGTCATCGTGGTGCGCGACCTGCACCGCTACTCCTGGATGAAGCGCGCCGCACTGGAGTTGACGACCGCACGCCCTGACGCGGTGGTGGTCGAGATCGGCGCGGCGCACGGCCTGGAGGAGACCTTCGCAGGCCGCGGCGTCACCGTCCTGACGACCTACGGCGGGGCCAGGGTGTGCGGCGTCGCCGCCGCCGAGGCACTCGCCGGAGCGACCTCGGGAGCCATCAGGGTCGCCTGACGGCCTGTCCGCAATCGCTCGGCATGCCACCATGAGTGCCGCAGGAGTACTGAGATGCCGGTGAGAGCCGAGGAACAGGAACAGGGAGTGGGAACGGCGATGACGACCGAAGGGGGTCCCGACGTGGAATCGGCCGGGGAGGGTACCGTCACCGCACGCGTCCCCAAGTACTACCGGCTCAAGCGACACCTGCTGCAGATCACGCAGACCCAGGCGCCCGGCACCCCGGTACCGCCCGAGCGCACCCTCGCCCTGGAGTTCGAGACCTCCCGCACGACGGTCCGCCAGGCGCTGCAGGAGCTGGTCGTCGAGGGCCGGCTCGAGCGGATCCAGGGCAAGGGCACCTTTGTCGCCAAGCCCAAGGTGTCCCAGGCGCTGCAGCTCACCTCGTACACCGAGGACATGCGGGCGCAGGGCCTGGAGCCCACCTCGCGGCTGCTGGAGGTCGGCTACATCACCGCCGACGACCGGCTGGCCGCGCTGCTCGACATCCGCCCCGGCGGCCGGGTGCTCCGGGTGGAGCGGCTCCGGCTCGCCAACGGCGACCCGATGGCGATCGAGGCGGCCCACCTCTCGGCCAAGCGCTTCCCGGCGCTGCGCCGCAACCTGGTGAAGTACAACTCGCTCTACTCCGCGCTGAGCGAGGTCTACGGCGTGCACGTGGCCGAGGCCGAGGAGACCATCGAGACCTCGCTGGCCACCCCGCTGGAGGCCGGACAGCTGGGCACCGACGTCGGGCTGCCGATGCTGCTGCTCTCCCGGCACTCCTTCGACGCCGCGGGCGAGCCGGTGGAGTGGGTCCGCTCGGTCTACCGCGGCGACCGGTACAAGTTCACCGCGCGGCTGCGCCGTCCGGACTGACCGGCCGTCAACCGTCCTCTGCAGCTGGACCGGTGCCCCGATCGCGATCCGCGGTCGGGGCACAGTTGTTCGGGTACGTTCCGCGCTCCCGTGCGCCGTAGGCTCACTCCACGATCCCGGTGATTCCTGTATCCACACGTGACGTGAGCCCGACAACGGCTTAGATTCCAGGGGTCCGTCGTCCGCCAGCCCCCGGAGCCGCATCCATGGCCGAAACAGCACCGCCCCCCGCCCCCTCCGCGCCGGCCCGCCCGCCCCTGGTCACGCCCACCAGGATCGCCTGCGCGCTCCTGCTGGCGGCGCCCTTCGTGGCCCTGCTCTGGGTCGGCTCCTACTCCCGGCTCGACCCGGCCTTCCTCGGCATCCCCTTCTTCTACTGGTACCAGCTGGCCTGGGTGGTGGTCTCCGCGGTCTTCACCGGGGGCGCCTACCTGCTGATCCGGCGCGAGGAGAAGCAGCGCGCCGCGCATGCCGCCCAGGGCGGTGAGCCGGTGTGAACGCCGTCAGCTTCACCGTCTTCCTGCTCTTCTTCCTGGCCGTCACCGGCATCGGCTTCTTCGCCGCCCGCTGGCGCCGCCCCGACAACGCCCTGCACCTGGACGAGTGGGGCCTCGGCGGACGCGGCTTCGGCACCATCGTCAGCTGGTTCCTGCTCGGCGGCGACCTCTACACGGCGTACACCTTCATCGCCGTCCCCGCGCTGATCTACGGCGTGGGCGCGGCCGGCTTCTACGCCGTCCCGTACACGATCGTCGCCTGGCCGCTGGTGTTCCTGTTCCTGCCCCGGCTCTGGTCGGTGGCCCGGGCCCGCGGCTATGTCACCCTGGCCGACTTCGCCCGGGGCCGCTACGGCTCCCGCTACCTGGCCTTGGCCGTGGCGCTGACCGGCATCCTCGCCACCATGCCGTACATCGCGCTGCAACTGGTCGGGATCCAGGCGGTGCTGGACACCATGGGGGTGGGCGGCTCCAGCGGCTGGGCCAAGGACCTGCCGCTGCTGATCGCCTTCGCGGTACTGGCCGCGTACACCTACTCCTCCGGGCTGCGGGCCCCGGCACTGATCGCCTTCGTCAAGGACACCCTGGTCTACATCGTGGTGATCGTGGCGGTGATCTACATCCCGATCCGGCTCGGCGGCTACGGCCATGTCTTCCACGACGCCGCCGCCTCGCTGGCGCAGACCAGCCCGGCCACCGGCAAGCCCAAGGGCTCGCTGATCCCAGGCCCCAAGGCGCAGTGGTCGTACGCGACGCTGGCGCTGGGCTCGGCGATGGCGCTGTTCATGTACCCGCACTCGGCGACCGGGGTGCTGGCCGCCAAGGACCGCAACACGATCCGCCGCAACCTGGCGATCCTGCCGGCCTACTCGCTGATGCTCGGGCTGCTCTCGCTGCTGGGCTTCATGGCGCTGGCGGCCGGCGTCGGCAAGGGCGTCAAGGGCTACAACGCCCAGCTCGCCGTGCCGCAGCTGTTCCAGCAGATGTTCCCGTCCTGGTTCGCCGGGGTGGCCTTCGCGGCGATCGGGATCGGCGCGCTGGTGCCGGCCGCGATCATGTCCATCGCGGCGGCCAACCTGTTCACCCGGAACATCTACCGGGAGTTCTTCCGCCCGGCCGCGACCCCGGCGCAGGAGACCAGGGTCGCCAAGATCGTGTCGCTGCTGGTGAAGCTGGGCGCGCTGGGCTTCGTGCTGGGCATCGACAAGCAGTTCTCGATCAATCTGCAGCTGCTCGGCGGGATCTGGATCCTGCAGACCTTCCCGGCCATCGTCAGCGGGCTGTTCTCGCGCTGGTTCCACCACTGGGCCCTGCTGGCCGGCTGGGCCGCCGGGATGGCCTACGGCACCTACGAGGCCTACGGCATCGCCGCACCCGGCAAACCCGGCTCCCACTTCGGCGGCAGCGCCGCCAACATCCCCGGCATCGGCCAGATCGGCTACATCGGCGTCACCGCCTTCGTCCTCAACCTCGCCGTCGCCGCCGTGCTCACCCTGGCCCTGCGCGCCGCCAAGGTGTCCGCCCTCCCCGACGAGACCACCCCCACCGACTACCTCACCGCCACCGCGCCCCTCCCGGCCCTCACGCCGTAGGGGGCTCGCGCCCCTCGCTCCCTGACGCACCACCTTTGCGCCCCCCTGACGGGCCGCCGCTCCCGCACACTGGAAGCGGCGGCCCGTACGCACCTCCGCGCCGGGCCGGACGACCCGCAGGGGGAACCCGTGGAGCTCACCGACCATCACCAGCGCAGCCAGCCCGCACCCGTCCCACCGCCGCCGCACACCGCCCTCCCACGCCCGCTCTCGCTGACCGTCACCCGGCACGGCCAGAGCACCGCCAACGCCGCCTTCGCCGCCGCCGAGGCGGCCGGCGCGCTGGACACGGGCATCACCTGCCGCGACGCGGACCTCAGCCTGACCACCCTGGGCCGGGACCAGGCCACCGCGCTGGGCCGCAGGCTGGCCGCCCGTACCGACGGGCCGCTGCCGCAGAGCCTCTGGGTCTCCCCCTACCTGCGGGCCCAGGAGACCGCCGAGCTGGTGGTCGCCGAGATCGACCGGGCCGGGCTGCCGCTGCCCTCGGTCCGCACCGACGAGCGGCTGCGGGACCGCGAGCTGGGCGTCCTGGAGATGGTCACCAAGGCCGCGATCGAGCTGTACCACCCGGCCGAGGCGGCCCGCCGCCGGCTGCTCGGCGAGCTGCGCTGGCGCCCGCCCGGCGGCGAGTCGCTGGCGGACGTCGCCCTGCGCTGCCGCAGCCTGCTCCGCGACCTCTACGAGGTCGAGGAGTCCCGCCGGGTGCTGCTGGTGGCCCACGACGCGGTGGTGCTGATGCTCCGCCACATCCTGGACGACCTGGACGAGGCGGCGATCCTCGCCGTGGACCGCGCGGGCGCGGTCGGCAACGCCTCGATCACCCGCTGGTCCCGCACCCCGTCCGGGCAGCTCGCCCTGGACTGCTACAACACCACCACCCACCTGGACTAGCCGTTGCGGCTAGTCACTGCTGCGGCGGCGCGAGAGCCGGACCAGGCCCGCGCCGCCGACCAGGGAGAGCAGCGCGGTGCCGGCGGCCGCCACGGTGGCCGCCGGGGCCCCGGTCTCCGCCAGCTGCGGCCGCTGCGGCCCGGTGCTCGGGCGGGGGTGCGGACGGGGCTGCGGACGGGGCCGGTGGGCCACCCGGAACAGGTGCGGGTCGGAGACCCCCACCGGCAGCGGCACGGTCTGCCCCTCCAGCAGCACCGGCTCGTAGCCGATCGCCAGGGTCAGCCACTGCCCGGTCGGCGCGCCGGTGGCGAACCGCATCCGCAGCGGCACCGTGGTCCGCGCCCCGGCCGGCAGGGTCAGCCCCTTGGCCGGTCCGGCCAGCCCCATCAGCACCCCGTTCTCGGCGACCATGGCCGACCCGTGCCAGCCGGCCTTGCCGCCCCTCCCCGCCTTCGCCTTCCACTGCAGCCGGACGTCGCCCTGGCGCAGCGGCCTGTTCCGGGCCCCGAACACCAGCACCGGGCGGACCGCCGCGCAGCGGGCCCCGGTGCTGTTCCCCGCCTTGAGCCCGAACCGGGACCAGGACCCGCCGACGTAGTAGACCTTGTGCAGCTTGTCGAACCTCAGCGCCAATGGCGGCTTCCGGAGGTTGGTGGCGTTCTTCCCGCAGATCTTCACCTGTGGCGCCGCGGCGGCGGAGACCGCCTCCGCCGTCCCGGCCGTGCCCAGCACCAGCAGCAGCCCCGCCGCCGCCCCGGCCCCGATCCCCCGCCGCACAGCCGTTCCCAGCACCGTCATCCGGTCCCGCCTCGCTCCCGCTCGCGCCGGGGAGCCTGACGCCCCCGCGACTACCCCCCGAATCTGACACACCGCCAGATGTCCCGCCTTCCGGCAGCGCTGGAGGGGTGACTCCGCGCACTCGCGACACTACATGTAGGGGTGCTTTCCAGAAGCACCCCTACATGTATGCTCGTTCTCGCTGTCCATGCAGGGGAACCCGGTGCGATTCCGGGACTGCCCCGCAGCGGTGAGCGGGTTGCTTCGTATGCGCCCGCGAGTCCGAGTACCTGCGGACAGCTCTCCCCGGCATGCCCCGGGGGGCGACGCACGTCCGGGCCTCGCGGGTGGGCCGGGGACGCGTTCCGTGCTGCGCTCCGCGCAGCGACGTCACGCTTCCTCATGCCTCCGGCAGCGGCCCGCAGCCGACCGGCCGCCAACGAGGAGCGCACAGTGACGATCACCGAGACCGCAGCAGCGACGACGACAGTCGCGCACCAGGGCGAGGGCCCGTTGGCGCCGGACAGCCCCGTCGTCCCCGACTCCCCCGGCACCGCGCTGCTGCGCACCCTCACCGAGCGCTCCCCCGACCTCACTGAGGTGGACCCCGGCCGGGTCGCCGCCGCCGCCCTGCGCGGCCGCAGCTCCATCGCCGACTACTCCGAGCTGCGCGGCCTGGCCATCGAGGCCTCCGCCGCGCTGATCGCCGAGGACCCGCAGTACTCCCGGCTGGCCGCCCGGCTGCTGGCCGAGGAGATCCGCGAGGAGGCATCGGGACAGGGCGCCACCTGCTTCGCCGCCTCCATCGCGGTCGGCCACCGCGAGGGCCTGATCGGCGACACCACCGCCGCCTTCGTGGCCGCCCACGCCGAGGCGCTGGACGCGGTGGTCGACTTCACCGCCGACGACCGCTTCGAGTACTTCGGCCTGCGCACGGTCTACTCCCGCTACCTGCTGCGCCACCCGATCACCCGTCAGGTGATCGAGACCCCGCAGCACTTCCTGCTCCGCGTCGCCTGCGGCCTCCAGGTCGGGGACGGTACGGAGTCCGTCGCCGAGGTGGCCGAGCTGTACCGGCTGATGAGCCGTCTCGAGTACCTGCCCTCCTCCCCCACCCTGTTCAACTCCGGCACCCGGCACCCGCAGATGTCCTCCTGCTACCTGCTGGACTCCCCGCTGGACGAGCTGGACTCGATCTACGAGCGCTACGCCCAGATCGCCCGGCTCAGCAAGCACGCCGGCGGCATCGGCCTCTCCTACAGCCGGATCCGCTCCCGGGGCAGCCTGATCCGCGGCACCAACGGCCAGTCCAACGGCATCGTGCCGTTCCTGCGCACCCTCGACTCCTCGGTCGCCGCGGTGAACCAGGGCGGCCGCCGCAAGGGCGCGGCCTGCGTCTACCTGGAGACCTGGCACGCGGACGTCGAGGAGTTCCTGGAACTGCGCGACAGCACCGGCGAGGAGGCCCGCCGCACCCACAACCTGAACCTGGCGCACTGGGTCCCGGACGAGTTCATGCGCCGGGTGGACGCCGACACCGAGTGGTCGCTGTTCTCCCCGGGCGACGTCCCCGAGCTGGTGGACCTGTGGGGCGCCGAGTTCGACGCCGCCTACGCCAAGGCCGAGGCGGCCGGGCTGGCCATCCGCACCCTCCCGGCCCGGGCCCTCTACGCCCGGATGATGCGCACCCTGGCGCAGACCGGCAACGGCTGGATGACCTTCAAGGACGCCTCCAACCGCGCCGCCAACCAGACCGCGCTGCCGGGCCGCACGGTCCACTCCTCCAACCTCTGCACCGAGATCCTGGAGGTGACCAACGACGGCGAGACCGCGGTCTGCAACCTCGGCTCGGTCAACCTGGGCGCCCATGTGCTGCCGTCCGGCGAGATGGACTGGGAGCGGATCGACTCCACCGTCCGCACCGCGGTGACCTTCCTGGACCGGGTGGTGGACATCAACTTCTACCCGACCCCCGAGGCCGGGGTGTCCAACGCCCGCTGGCGTCCGGTCGGCCTGGGCGTGATGGGCCTGCAGGACGTCTTCTTCAAGCTCCGGCTCGACTTCGACTCCGCCGAGGCCAGGGCGCTGTCCACGCAGATCTCCGAGCGGATCATGCTCGCCGCCTACGAGACCAGCTGCGACCTGGCCGAGCGGCTGGGCCGGCACGAGGCCTACGAGGAGACCCGCGCCGCCCGCGGCCAGCTCCACATCGACCACTTCAAGACCACCCCGGTCTGGGCCGACCGCTGGGACGCCCTCCGCGCCCGGGTCGCCGAGACCGGTCTGCGCAACTCGCTGCTGCTCGCCATCGCGCCGACGGCGACCATCGCCTCCATCGCTGGTGTCTATGAGTGCATCGAGCCGCAGGTCTCCAACCTCTTCAAGCGGGAGACCCTGAGCGGGGAGTTCCTGCAGGTCAACCCGTACCTGGTGGCCGACCTCAAGGCCCGCGGGCTGTGGAACCCGGCCACCCGGGAGTCGCTGCGCGCCGCCAACGGCTCGGCCCTGGAGATCCCCGGCCTGCCGTCCGACCTGGCCTCGCTCTACCGCACCGCCTGGGAGCTGCCGCAGCGCGCGCTGATCGACCTGGCCGCGGCCCGGATGCCCTACCTGGACCAGAGCCAGTCGCTGAACCTGTTCCTGGCCTCGCCCACCATCGGCAAGCTCAGCTCGATGTACGCGTACGCCTGGAAGGTCGGCCTGAAGACCACCTACTACCTGCGCTCCCGCCCGGCCACCCGGATCGCCCGGGCGGCGGCGGCAGCACCCGTCATCCCCGTTGTCGAGGACGAAGCAGTGATCGCCTGCTCGCTCGAGAACCCCGAGTCCTGCGAGGCCTGCCAGTAATGAGCACCACCCCCGAGAAGCTCCAAACTCCTGAAAAGAATCTCCTGGACCCGGGCTTCGAGCTGACGCTCCGTCCGATGCGCTACCCCGACTTCTACGAGCACTACCGCAACGCGATCAAGAACACCTGGACCGTGGAGGAGGTCGACCTCGCCTCCGACGTCGCCGACCTGGCCAAGCTCAGCGCGGACGAGAAGCACATGCTGGGCCGGCTGGTGGCGTTCTTCGCCACCGGCGACTCGATCGTGTCCAACAACCTGGTGCTGACCCTCTACAAGCACATCAACTCGCCCGAGGCCCGGCTCTACCTGTCCCGCCAGCTGTTCGAGGAGGCCGTGCACGTCCAGTTCTACCTGACCCTGCTGGACACCTACCTCCCGGACCCGGAGGACCGCAACGCGGCCTTCGCCGCGGTGGAGAACATCCCCTCCATCCGGGAGAAGGCCCAGTTCTGCTTCCGCTGGATGGACCAAGTGGAGAAGCTGGACAGCCTGCAGACCAAGGCCGACCGGCGCCGCTTCCTGCTCAATCTGATCTGCTTCGCGGCCTGCATCGAGGGCCTGTTCTTCTACGGCGCCTTCGCCTATGTGTACTGGTTCCGCTCGCGCGGCCTGCTGCACGGCCTGGCCACCGGCACCAACTGGGTGTTCCGGGACGAGTCCATGCACATGGACTTCGCCTTCCAGGTCGTGGACACGGTCCGCGCCGAGGAGCCGGACCTCTGGGACGAGGAGCTCGGCCGGCAGGTCACCGCGATGCTGGAGGAGGCCGTCGAGGCCGAGCTGCAGTTCGGCCAGGACCTCTGCGGCGACGGCCTGCCCGGCATGAACACCGAGTCCATGCGCGAGTACCTGCAGTGCGTCGCCGACCAGCGGCTCACCCGGCTCGGCCTGCCGGTCCGCTACGGTTCGGAGAACCCGTTCGGCTTCATGGAGCTCCAGGGCGTCCAGGAGCTGACCAACTTCTTCGAGCGCCGGGTCTCCGCCTACCAGGTCGCGGTGGAGGGCTCGGTCTCCTTCGACGACGACTTCTAGGCCTGCCGGGTTCGTCTCTCTCTTTCTCAGGTCCCCGGGCAACCGATTGGGCCCCCACCAGGTTGAACCTGGCGTGAGAGAGACGAACCGAACAGGGATGCGATGCAAAGGTCAGCGGGATGAACGGCGACACGGAATCGGACTTCGAGGCCTTCGTCGCCGCCCGCGGTCCTCGGCTGCTCCGTATCGCCTGGCTGCTGACCGGCGACGCCCACCAGGCCGAGGACCTGCTGCAGACGGTGCTGGCCAGGGTCTGGCCGCACTGGCGGCGGATCGCCGTCGACAGCCCGGAAGCCTATGTCCGCAAGGCCCTGGTCAACACCCATGCCAGCTGGTGGAAGCGGCGCTGGCGCGGCGAGCTGCCCTTCGCCACGCTGCCCGAGCGGGCGGTCCAGGCCGACCCCTTCGCGGGCGTCGAGCTGGAACAGGCCCTCGCCGCGGCGGTCCGGCGGCTGCCCCCGCGCCAGCGCGCGGTGGTCGTGCTCCGCTACTTCGAGGATCTGAGCGTCGAGGAGACCGCCGAGGCCCTGGGGTGCAACACCGGCACGGTCAAGAGCCAGGCGTTCAAGGCCCTGCGCGCGCTGCGCACACAGCTGCCGATCGCCGAACTCACGGCGGGCGGTGAGTGCCGTGAGCACTGACCAGGAGAACGAGCTCCGGATCCTGCTGGAACGGGCCGTCCCCCGGCTCGGCGCGCCCGAGCAGCGGCTGCAGCAGGTCCGCGAGCGGATCCGGCGCCGCCGCCGGCGGCGGACGGGCGGGGCGCTCACCGCCGCCCTGGCCGCCGTCGCCACCGCCCTCGCCGTCGGCCTGCCGCTGCACAGCGGGCCGGCCCGGCCGACCGACACCGTGCAGATCCCGGTCGCGCAGTCGCCGACTGCCGGAGCCGACGCACCCCCCACCGCGCCGCCGCGCGTCGGCTTCCCGGACCTGGCGGGGCTGAGCCTGGTCCTGCCGGCCCACTGGCGCCACGTCAACACGGTCGAGCAGTCCCCCAAGGGTGCGATCGCCTTTGTCTCCGACCAGCCGCTGAAACTGGTGCAGAAGTCCTGCCCCGACGGGTCGGGAGAGGTCTGCCCGGTGGCCGTCGGGCTCTCGCCCGCCAACCGGGTGCTGCTCTCGTTCCAGCTCGAGTACGTCCCCGGCCACACCAAGCAGGGGATCACGTCGGCCCAGCTCCAGAAGAGCGAACTCGAACCGGCCTGCCGGGCCTTCGGCGGGACCAGCCAGCTCTCGGCCGTGCTGACCACCGCCTCCTCCCTGCCGGGCGCCGTGGTGGTGGTAGCGGCCTGTCTGAACCATGCGACGCCGGCCCTCACCACGCTGGTCCAGGACATCGTCCAGTCCGCGCAGTTCTCGCCCGCACCGACCTCGGAGACCAGTCAGTGAACCGCCGCACCGCGTTCCCGGCCGCCACCGCCCTGGCCGCGCTCGTCCTGGCCGGCTGCGCCGCGCCCGTCCGGAGCACCGTGGTGACCGCCGCGGCGGCGCCGGCCTCGATCGCCGCGCCCGTGCCGTCGCCCACTCCGCAGCCGCCGGCCACCCTGCCGGGTCTGGGCCCGAAGACGCTGGCGCAGATACCCGGGGGCTCGCGCCAGGTCCTGATCGTCACCGGCGCCGGCCCCGGTTCCGACCGCTCCAGCGCCGTGCTCTACCGGCTCACCGCGGCCGGCTGGCAGCCGGGGCCGACCTGGGCCGCCCACAACGCCCTGCACGGCTGGACCACCCGCCACCGGGCCGACGACCTGCACTCCCCGGTGGGGGTCTTCACCCTCACCGACGCCGGCGGCAGGCTGGCCGACCCCGGCTCCAAGCTCCCGTACACCCGCTCCCGCAGCGGCTACACCCTCACCGGCACCGGCTTCTCGGGGGAGCCGCTGGCCGGGTCCTTCGACTATGTGATCGCGATCAACTACAACCACGTCCCGGGGACCACCCCGCTGGACTGGACCCGCCCGCTGGGCGCCGCGGCCGGCGGCGGCATCTGGCTCCATGTGGACCACGGCGGCGCCACCCACGGCTGCGTCAGCCTCCCCCGCGCCGACATGGTGACCCTGCTGCGCACGCTGGACCCCGGCCTGCACCCGGTCGTGGTGATGGGCGACCGGGCCAGGCTGCAGCGCTAGGGCGTTTCCAGCGGCCCGCGCGGTCAGTCGTTGGGGACGATCTCGTACCTCGGGGTCAGCTCCGCCATCTGCCGCAGCGCGTCCTTGCGGTCGCGCTTGGAGAGCCGGTCGATGTACAGGTAGCCGTTCAGGTGGTCGGTCTCGTGCTGGAGGCAGCGGGCGAAGAAGCCGGTGCCCTCCACCACGACCTCCTTGCCGTGCTGGTCCTGGCCGCGGACCAGCGCGTACTCAGGACGGGCCAGGTCCGCGTAGGCGCCGGGGACGGAGAGGCAGCCCTCGGCGGACTCGTCCAGGGTCCGCTGCGCCGGGTCGAGGTCGTCCAGCACCGGGTTCACCACCACGCCGACATGGCGCACGCCCTCGTCGTCGGGGCAGTCGTAGACGAAGACCCGGCGGCCGACCCCGACCTGGTTGGCGGCCAGGCCCACGCCCTCCGCCGCGTACATGGTCACGAACATGTCGGCGACCAGCGCCGACAGCTCCTCGTCGAACTCGGTGACCGTCGCGCACGGGTGGTGCAGCACAGGATTGCCGACGACCGTGATCGGTCGGAAGGCGCCCTTGGAGGTGTCCGGCTCCTCGCCGACCACGCGAACGGGGGCGGGCTCTTCCAGTACTGCCGTCTCGACCTGCTGTTCCGACATGCCGCTGCCACTCGCCTTCAGTCCGTACCGGGGATGAACCCCCAGCCTACGGGGCGTACACCCGTCAACAGACTTCTTCCAGGTCGCGGTAGGCACGGCCGGACCGGTTGCCGGCCACCCAGCGGTCCAGCAGCAGGCCGACCAGGTCGGCCGGGGCGGCCAGCCCGCACTCGCGTTCGGGCAGCCACAGGGCGCCCGCGCTGCGGTGGCTGAGGTGGCCGAGCTGTCCGTCGTCATGCGGGTCGTGGTGCTCGCTGTGGCCGTCGTCGGCCGGCATCCGGCTCTCCGAGCAGTCGCGGCAGAGCAGCCGCACCGACGAGGTCCAGTCCTCGGCCGCGTAGCCGGCCTCGGAGACCAGCCGCTCCAGGGCGTCCCGGTCGTCCTCGGTCGCGGCCTGCAGCAGCACCACGAAGGTCGGCACCGGCGAGGGCGCCCACAGCTCGATCTCGTCGAACACCGGGTACGGCACCCCGTCCGCCACTCGCTCGCCGTGCGGGGAGCCGTCGTGCAGCACCACCTCGCCCCAGCGGCGGCCGGAGGACGGCAGCGGGATCGAGAGCACCTCCACCCGGGCCGGGTCCAGCCGGCGGCCCCAGACCACCTCGGACTCGCCCTCGGGCGAGAGCCGGACCGGGGTGGTGCCGAAGTCCAGGCTCACCGGGCCCTCGCCCGGCGCGAGCCGCAGCCCGTACGCCTGCCAGCTGCGCCGGGCCAGCGCCCAGTCCTGCAGCGCGGTCGCGGCGATGCCCAGGTTCCACCAGTCCGGCGCGCCGGTGCTGCGGTCCAGCAGGGCGACGGCGCGCAGGCCCGCGGCCCGCGCCTGCTCCCAGTCCCGGCGGAACTTGTGCAGCAGCGCCAGGTTGAACCAGGAGTCGGAGAGCCAGGGCTCCAGGTCGGCGGCGCGCACCAGCAGGGCCCCGGCGTCCTCGAACCGCCCGTTCCCGATGAGCGTGAAGGCCCGGTCGGTCGTCTGCCGCCAGCTGGCGGACGGCCGCTGCCGTGCCCGGTTGAAGATCTTCACCTCGGCCTGCCACTCGTCCGATGCCACCCGGCGGTCCGGGCTGGGTCCCTCCGGTGCGGTGTCGCTGGGGGCGCTACGCACTGCCGCCCCCGGATGCACGCTACGTCGCCCTGTCCCCCCGCGCCATGCGCAGCAGTGCCCCTTGTCCAGTTCCATGCCCGCTGGGCAACCCGCCACACACCCGCGAGCCACCGGTTCCTCCTGCATCCAACCATGTTCCGGCGATCCTCCACGCCGCGGCTGCGGGTTGACCCGGGAAGCTGCTATACGGGCCCGACCGAGGGCTCGGCCGAGGCGCGACCGCCCGGTCACGCCGCGCGCAGGCAGAGCCGGGCCAGCGCCTCCACCGCCCGCGGCTCGTAGCGGGCGGCGGCGTCCCCGCGCAGCTGCGCCAGCACCTCCAGCTGCCCCTCCAGGCCCCCGTCGTCGCAGCCGAGGTCGTCGAAGGCGTTGGCGACCCGGATGATCGCCGAGGCGCCCGGCAGACCGCTCCCGCCGGGGCCGGTCCCGCCGGGGCCGCTCCCGCCGGGGCCGGTCCCGCTGGGCTCGGCGATCCGGGCCACGATCTCCGCCACCTGCGCGGGAACGCCCGCCTGCCGGATCACCTCGCTGCCCAGCCGTCCGATCCGCCGCTGCTCCTCGACCGGGAGCAGCGCGGTCGCCCCGCCCGGCACCGGGTCGACCAGCGAGAGCTGGCCGATGTCGTGCATCAGCGCGGCGTACTCCAGCAGCTGCAGCTCCCGTCGGCCGAGGCCCAGCTCGCGGCCGATCCGGTCGGCCAGGTCGGCCACCCGGCGGGCGTGTCCCGGCAGGGTGTAGCCGGCCAGCTCGGTGGTACGGGCCAGCGAGGCGACGGTCTGCCGCCGGGTGGCCCGGATCGCGTGGTAACGGCGGAAGGACAGCTGGCCGAGCAGCAGCGGCAGCCCGAACAGCGGCAGCGCCCACAGCCCCACCTGGGTCACCGCCAGCGCCACGCACAGCACCGCGGCCAGCGCGTGCAGCGCCCGCAGCGTCTTCACCGGCGCCCGCGGGGCTGGGCCCGGTCGCGCGGTCCGGCCAGCGCCGGCAGCGGCTCGCGGACGCCGAGCGGGATGTCGGGGGCCTGCTCGTCCTCCCGGGCGGCCGGGGCGGACTGCCAGTCGTGCCGCTCCAGCGCCCCGGCCAGCGCCTTCACCATGACCGGGTCGAACTGGCTGCCCGCGCAGCGCTCCAGCTCCGCGACCGCCTCGCGGACCGGCCGGCCGCGCCGGTAGGAGCGGGTGGAGGTCATCGAGTCGAAGGCGTCGGCGACCGCGATCACCCGGGCGAACTCGGGGATCGCCCGGCCGGCCAGGCCGTGCGGGTAGCCGCGTCCGTCCATCCGCTCGTGGTGGTGCAGGATCCCGGCCCTGGCCTCCCCCAGGAAGCCGATGCCGCGGACCAGCTCGTGGCCGTACTCGGGGTGCTGCACCACCTCCCGGTACTCCGCGTCGGTGAGCGGTCCGCTCTTGCGCAGCAGCCGGGTCGGCACGCCCAGTTTGCCGACGTCGTGCAGGGTGCCGGCGACCCGCAGCGAGGCCACCCGGCGCTCGGCCATCCCCAGCTCACGGGCGATCAGCACAGCGGCCCGGCCCACCCGTTCGCTGTGTCCCCTGGTGTAGCTGTCCTTGATCTCGACCGCCTGGACCAGGGCCCGGACGGTGGCCCGGTGCGCCGTCTGCTCGCGCTGGGACTGCGCCGACACCCAGCTGGAGAGGCCCAGCGGCAGCAGCGCGGGCACGGCCGCGAGCACCCCGTAGGGGCCCTCCCAGAGCACCGCCGTCATCAGCCCGATCAGCCCGGTGCCGAACACCGAGGCCGGGCAGCGCAGCAGCACCGCCTGCCAGCTCCCGGGGTGCTCCCCGGGCTCGGCGGCGGCCAGCACCCCGGCCATCAGCAGCCCGTTGGCCAGGCAGAACGTCAGCGCGGCGAGCAGGACCGGCAGCAGCAGCGCGGGCAGCCGCTGCTCGGCGAGCAGCCGGGAGCCGTGCAGGGCGTGGAAGACGCAGCCGCCCAGGAAGCAGCTGAGTCCCAGTTGGGCGGCGTTCCAGGCCCTGCGAACCGCCCGGGGCGGCACCGCGGACGCCAGCAGCGCCCCGGGCAGGGCGACCAGCGCCGCCGCGGCCGGCGGCAGCAGGATCACCCCGGCCAGCAGCACCGGGAAGTGCTCGACCCCGGGCACCGGCTCGCCGGGCCGGCCGCCGGGCCGGTCTTTGCTCCGGCCGATCCGGCCGATCCGTCCGCCGCCGGCCAGTCGGTCGCAGATCGCGAACAGCAGCGCCAGCACCCCGGTCCTGGCCCACTGCGGGCCCGAGCGGACCTCCAGCAGCATCGGCAGCACGCAGACCAGCGCGGCGGTGACGACCAGGACGACATAGCCGCGGGCGGCGGGTGGGAGCGCGTGGCTGCGCGCCTCCGCTGCTGCTGTAGCGATCTCGGCCTCCGCGCTGATCCGGTATCTGCCACGGAGAATATGTCCCCGAACCAGGCAAAACCGCCCGAAGGCGGAATTGGCACGTTCGGCGGAAGCAGAGTCACACGATCAGGTGACACATCCGTGTTTCGGAGCGTCAATACCCGTGGCCCCGGGGCGTCAAGCCCCGGGGCCACGAATTTCCTGCGGCTGATCGCGCGTCAGCCGGCTTGTCAGCGCGGGTTGGCAGCGTCCTCGGCGACCAGGTCGCCCTCGACCGGGAGCCCGGCCCGGATCCGGTCGATCCGGGCGAGCACCTTGCCGCGGAGGTCCGACGGCGCGGTGTCGCAGCCGCAGGAGCGCTTCACCAGGGCCTTGATCGCCTGCTCCAGGCCGTACATCTCCAGGCAGGGGGAGCACTCGTCGAAGTGCTCCTTCAGCTTGGCGCAGTCACCCTCGCCCATCTCGTTGTCGAGGTACTCGTAGAGATGGTCGAGCACCTCGCTGCACTCGGTGTCGTGGTGGTTTCCGCAGCTCATGAGCCCGAGCCTTTCGCCAGGTCCTGTGAGAGACCAGTCTGGGGAACTCCGGTCCCGGCGCCGCTGCCGGCCGGAACCAGCCCACGGTCGCGGGCGTAGTCCTCCAGCAGGTCGCGCAGCTGGCGGCGACCGCGGTGGAGACGGGACATCACCGTACCGATGGGTGTCCCCATGATGTCCGCAATCTCCTTGTAGGCGAAGCCCTCGACGTCGGCCAGATACACCGCGATCCGGAATTCCTCCGGAATCGACTGCAGTGCGTCCTTCACATCGCTGTCCGGGAGATGGTCGAGCGCGACCGTCTCGGCGGAGCGGAGCCCGGTCGACATGTGTGACTCGGCCCGCGCGAGCTGCCAGTCCTCGATCTCCTCGGCACCGGTCCGCTGCGGCTCGCGCTGCTTCTTCCGGTACGAGTTGATGAAGGTGTTGGTCAGGATCCGGTACAGCCACGCCTTGAGGTTGGTGCCCTCACGGAACTGGTGGAAGGAGGCGAACGCCTTGGCGAAGGTCTCCTGCAGCAGGTCCTCGGCGTCGGCCGGGTTCCGGGTCATCCGCAGCGCGGCGGAGTACATCTGGTCGAGGTAGCCCAGGGCGTCCCGTTCGAAGCGCGCCGAACGCTCGGACTCGGACTCCTCGGCAGCGGCACGGAAGGTGTCGCCCTCGAAGTCGTCGTCGCGCAGCGGTTCGCTCGCGGCTCCCGTCTCGTCCTCGGTCCCGGCGACCGGACCCACCTCCTCAGCGATGAACGGACGATCCACAACGGTGGACCGGCTCGCCAAGGAGACTATCGGGCTCGGGGCGGACTTGCCCGCGACAGGCCACTCGGGCCAGGACAGAACGGAGCTCGCGACGCCCTCGGGACGGGCCGGGCATGCGGCTACAACCATGAGCGCTGCCTTCCAATGACGCTGGGATACCGACAGTGGTGTGAACCACGGGGCGGCAGCACTCATTCCCCGGCCCGGTGCGTACGCGTCAGAAAAGCTGCAGGGGTTCCTCCGCCTGCGGCGGCAGCAGCAGCTCCGGACCGTTGTTGCGGATGCTGCCGACCGCGGCCGACACCGGCCGGGCCGCCAGCAGCCCAGGAGCCGGTGGGGCGAGCAGCAGTCGGGCCTGGTCCGGGTCGGTGACGGCCGGGTCCAGCCAGGCCTCCCAGCGCTCCGGCGGCAGCATCAGCGGCATCCGGTCGTGGATCGGCGCCAGCGCGGGTTCGGCGGCGGCGGTGAGCACGGTGCAGCTGCACCACCAGGCCGCGGGGTCCTGCTCGGGGAGGGTGCGGTCGCGCCAGAACTCGTAGAGCCCGGCCATGGCCAGCACCGAGCCGTCGGCCGGGGCGATGAAGTAGGGCTGCTTCTTCTTGCTCCCCGGCTCCGGGGCGGCCCACTCGTAGTAGCCGTCGGCGGGTATCAGGCAGCGGCGGGCGGCGAAGGGACGCCGGTAGGACGGCTTCTCATGGACGGTCTCGGCCCGCGCGTTGATCATTCTCGCGGCGGCCTCCGGCGACTTCGCCCAGGACGGCACCAGGCCCCAGCGCAGCGTCCGCAGCTGCCGGACGGCTGCCGGGCCCTCCTCCTGCACCGCCCGCTCCAGCACCGCGTACACGGGCTTGGTCGGACCGACGTTCCAGTCCTGGGCCAGCGCCTCGGCCGGATCCCAGCGGGCCACGTCGAACAGCTGGACCAGGTCCTCCGGTTGGCGGCTGGACACGAATCGACCACACATGGCGAACACCATGCCAGCAGCCACCGACAGCCGGGGCCCGAACCGGAAGCTACCCCCGCGGCGTCTCCCCGTGCGAGGCTTCCTCCCCGTACCCCAGGACCCGTCCCGGACCGACCAGTGAGGCGAGAAACACCCCCATGCACCCGCAGAGCATCGGCCAGGTCTGGGACCAGGTCACCGGCGTCCAGACCGCGCCGTCCACCGCGATCCTCTGGGCCACCGCCGCGATAGCCCTGCTCGCGGTGGTCCCCCGGTTCCTCTGGCACTACACCCGCAATGTGGTCACCATCGCCCACGAGGGCGGCCACGGCCTGGCCGCCGTGCTGACCAGGCGCCGGCTGCACGGCGTCCGGCTGCACTCGGACACCAGCGGGCTCACCGTCTCCTCCGGCAAGCCGCACGGCCCCGGCATGGTGCTCACCGCCGCCGCCGGCTACGCCGCGCCGCCGCTGCTGGGCCTGGCCGGCGCCTGGCTGATCTCCGGCGGGCACGTCACCGCGCTGCTCTGGGGCGTGGTGCTGCTGCTCGCCGCCCTGCTGGTGATGATCCGCAACGCCTACGGCGCGCTGACCGTGGTGCTGACCGGCGGCCTCTGCTTCGCCGTGTCCTGGTTCGGCGACTCCCAGCTGCAGGGCGCGTTCGCCTATCTGAGCGTGTGGTTCCTGCTGCTGGCCGGCGTCCGCCCGGTGGTCGAGCTGCAGCAGAAGCGCCGGCACGGCGGCGCCCCCGACTCCGACGCCGACCAGCTGGGACGGCTGACCCGGACCCCGGCGCTGCTGTGGGTCACCCTCTTCCTGCTGATCGCCCTCGGCTGCCTCGCCACGGGCGCCCGCTGGCTGCTCACCCGCTGATGATGCGGATAGGCTCGGGAGTCATGACCGGCACTCTGGAACCCCTGTGGCCCGCACCGACCGCGACCGACCCCGTCGACGCGGTCGTCACCGTGCCCGGATCCAAGTCGGGGACCAACCGGGCCCTGGTCCTGGCCTCGCTCGCGGACCAGCCCGGCTACGTCCGGCGCCCGCTGCGCAGCCGGGACAGCCTGCTGATGGCGGACGGGCTGCGCGCCCTGGGCGTCGGCATCGAGGACATCCTGAACAGCAGCACCGGCCACCCGGGCGGCGGCGACGCCTGGCGGGTGCTCCCCAATCCGCTGTGCGGCCCGGCCCAGGTGGACGTGGGCAACGCCGGCACGGTGATGCGCTTCCTGCCGCCGGTCGCGGCCCTCGCCGACGGCACGGTCCACTTCGACGGCGACCCCCGCTCGCACGAGCGCCCGCTCGGCGGTGTGATCACCGCCCTGCGCGCGCTGGGCGCGCGGATCGAGGACGAGGGACGCGGCGCGCTCCCGCTCAGCGTGCACGGCACCGGCGGCCTGGTCGGCGGCACGGTCACCCTGGACGCCTCCTCCTCGTCCCAGTTCGTCAGCGCGCTGCTGCTCTCCGGACCGCGCTTCCAGCAGGGAGTGGAGGTCCGCCACGTGGGCGGCTTGGTGCCGTCCCTGCCGCACATCCGGATGACCGTGGAGATGCTGCGCGCCGCAGGCGCCCAGGTGGACGCGCCCGAGGACGGCGGCGAGCCGGACGTCTGGCGGGTCAGCCCCGGCGCGCTGCTCGGCCGGGACCTCGTGGTCGAGCCGGACCTGTCCAACGCCGCCCCGTTCCTGGCCGCCGCGCTGGTCACCGGCGGCACCGTGGTGATCCGCGACTGGCCGGAACGCACCAGCCAGCCCGGCGACCAGCTGCGCGAGCTGCTCACCCGGATGGGCGCCGTCTGCGAGCCGGTCCCTGAGGGCCTGCGGCTCACCGGCGGCGGCAAGCTGCACGGCCTGGACGCCGACCTGCACGAGGTCGGCGAGCTCACCCCGGTGATCGCCGCGCTGGCGGCCCTCGCCGACTCCCCCTCGCACCTCAGCGGCATCGCCCACCTGCGGCTGCACGAGACCGACCGGCTGAGGGCCCTGGCCGACGAGATCAACGGCCTCGGCGGCGACGTCACCGAGACCGAGGACGGCCTGCGGATCAACCCGCGCCCGCTGCGCGCCGGCGTCTTCCACACCTACGAGGACCACCGGCTGGCCACCGCCGCCGCCGTGCTCGGCCTGGTCGTGCCCGGTGTCCAGGTCGAGAACGTGGGCACCACCGCGAAGACCCTGCCCGACTTCCCCGGACTCTGGGACGCCCTGCTGAACCCCGCCCCGGCGAAGGGCTGAAGGCCCCCGCGATGCGCCGCTACGACAACGACTCCGACGAGGACGACATCCGGGCCCGCCCCTCCCGCAAGGGCTCCCGCCCGCGCACCAGGATCAGGCCCACCCACGAGGACGCCGCCGAGGGCATGGTGCTGACCGTCGACCGGGGCCGCTTCACCTGCCTGGTCGAGGCCGGGACCAAGCGCGAGCGCGAGATCTGGGCGATGAAGGCCCGGGAGCTGGGCCGCAAGGGGGTCGTCGTCGGCGACCGGGTCGGCCTGGTCGGCGACCTCTCCGGCGAGCCCGGGGTGCTGGCCAGGATCGTCCGGGTGGAGGAGCGCGCCTCGGTGCTGCGCCGCACGGCCGACGACGACGACCCGTACGAGCGGATCGTGGTCGCCAACGCGGACAAGCTGGCCATCGTGATCGCCCTGGCCGACCCGGAGCCGCACGCCCGGCTGATCGACCGCTGCCTGGTCGCCGCGTACGACGCCGGTCTGGTCCCGCTGCTGGTGCTCACCAAGGCCGACCTGGCCCCCGCCGAGCCGCTGCTCGACATCTACGCGCCGCTGGGCGTGGAGCACGTCGTCACCCGGCGTGACGACCTGGCCGGCGAGGGTGCGGAGCGGGTGCGCGCGCATCTGCGCGGGCTGTCCACGGTGTTCATCGGGCACTCCGGCGTCGGCAAGACCACCCTGGTCAACGCCCTGGTCCCGGCCCACCAGCGGTCCACCGGCGTGGTGAACGCGGTCACCGGACGGGGCCGGCACACCACCACCTCGGCGCTGGCGCTGCGGCTGCCGCCGGCCCCCAAGGCCGAGAAGGGCGCCGAACCGGGCTGGGTGATCGACACCCCGGGCTTCCGCTCCTTCGGCCTCTCCCACATCGAACCGGCCCGGGTGATCCTGGCCTTCCCCGACCTGGTCCCCGGCACCGAGGGCTGCCCCCGCGCCTGCAGCCACGACGAACCCGACTGCGCCCTGGACGCCTGGGTCGCCGACGGGCACGCCGACCCGGCCCGGCTCTACTCGCTGCGCCGACTGCTCTCGACCCGGGAGACCCGCGAGGGGGACTGACGCGAGGGGGACTGAGGGGGCTGGAGTGGACTGATGACTCGCCGAACCGGGGAAGCTGGCCCAGGATGGGGGTTCACCGATCCACTGGGAGGACCTGTGGCCTGGCTGCTGGTGATCATCGCCGGACTGCTGGAGACCGGCTTCGCCGTGTGCCTGAAGCTCAGCGACAACTTCTCCCGGCTCTGGCCGAGCGTCGGCTTCGCGCTCTTCGGCATCGGCAGCTTCGCGCTGCTGTCCGCGGCGCTGAAAAGCCTGCACGTCGGCCCCGCCTACGCGGTCTGGACCGGGATCGGCGCGGCCGGGACGGCGATCTACGGCATGGTCTGGCTGGACGACACGGTCTCGGTGCTCAAGATCGTCTCCATCAGCCTGGTGCTGATCGGCGTGGTCGGCCTCCAGCTCAGCGGGTCGACCCACTGACCGGCGCGGTGTTGGCGTCCCGCAGCCGGCGCATCAGCGCGGCCAGCTGACCTGCCTTCTCCTCCCCCAGCGGGCCCAGGAAGTGCTCCCGCAGCGCGATCACATGCAGCCGCTGGGCCTCCTCGGCCACCCGCCGGCCCTCGGCGGTCAGCACCGCGTGGCTGACCCGGCGGTCCTCCACCGAGCCCCGCCGCTCGATCAACCCGACCCGCACCATCCGGTCCGCCAGCTTGGTGAACCCGCCGCTGCTCAGCGCCACCTCATGGGCCAGCCGGGTCATCGTCAGCTGCCCGCCCGGCGTCCGCAGCAGCCGCAGCAGCACCTCGAACCACGGCCCCGGCAGGTCCACCCCGCCGACCGGCCCCACCTGCAGCAACGGCGCGGTCCGCGCGTACGCCTCGACCACCAGACCCCACCAGGTGACCAGTTCCCGATCGTCCACACCGTCGCCGACATCTTCAGTCATGGCCGACACCTTAGAGTGACCGGCCATGGGTGGCTGAGCCTGGGCACGTTGGCCCTGCCCCGCTCTGATCGTTACTGTGCAGCACATGCCCGACTACCGTGACGACCTCCGCCTTGCCCATGTCCTCGCCGACCGTGCGGACTCGGTCACGCTGGAGCGCTTCAAGGCGCTCGACCTGAAGGTCGACACCAAACCGGACCTCACCCCCGTCAGCGACGCCGACCGGGCCGTCGAGGAACTGCTCCGCGGCGACCTCAAGCGGTCCCGGCCCCGGGACGCGGTGATGGGCGAGGAGTACGGCAGCACCGGCCACGGCCCGCGCCGCTGGGTGATCGACCCGATCGACGGCACCAAGAACTACATCCGCGGCGTCCCGGTCTGGGCCACCCTGATCGCGCTGATGGAGCTCGGCCCCGGCGGCGAGCACCCGGTGGTCGGCGTGGTCTCCGCGCCCGCGCTGAACCGCCGCTGGTGGGCCGGGCAGGGCACCGGCGCCTTCACCGGGCGCAGCCTGACCCGGGCGACCAGGATCCAGGTCTCCGAGGTCTCCCAGCTGGAGGACGCCTCCTTCGCGTACTCCTCGCTCACCGGCTGGGAGGAGCGCGAGCGGCTGCCGGCCTTCCTCGACCTGACCCGCGCCTGCTGGCGCACCCGCGCCTACGGCGACTTCTGGTCCTACATGATGGTCGCCGAGGGCGCCGTGGACATCTGCGCCGAGCCCGAGCTGAGCCTCTGGGACATGGCGGCGACCTGCGTGATCGTCGAGGAGGCGGGCGGCCGCTTCACCGGTCTCGACGGGGTTCCCGGCGTCCGCAGCGGCAATGCCGCGGCGTCCAACGGGCTGCTGCACGGCGAGCTGCTGCAGCGCCTCGGCTGAGGTCCGCCGAAGTTCGCTGAACTTCCGCACGGTGGAACCTTCAGGCGTCGGGCCGACGTTGCCCGGATACGATTTGAACGTCCCTTTACCTTCCTGCCTGGAGGAGATTCACCGGTGTCCTGGATCAGCGACCATCTTCTGGCGCTCAACGGCACCCTGGTGCTGCTCGCGGTGTTCCTGCTGCCCGCGCTGGAGTCCTCGGTCTTCCTCGGCTTCCTGATCCCGGGCGAGACCGCCGTGGTCATCGGCGGGGTGACCGCCTACAACGGCACCAACCAGCTGTGGGTGGTGATCCTGGCGGCCGCCGCCGGGGCGGTCATCGGCGACAGCATCGGCTACGCGGTCGGCAAGCGCTGGGGCGACAGCCTGCTGAAGCGGATCCCGAAGCGGCTGATCAAGCCCGCGCACATCGCGCAGAGCAAGGACATGATCCAGCGGCTGGGCGGCCGCGCCGTCTTCGCCGGGCGGTTCGCCGCCGCGCTGCGGGCACTGGTGCCCGGCCTGTGCGGGGTCTCCGAGATGCGCTACCGGACCTTCGCGACCTGGAACGTGCTCGGCGGGGCGTTCTGGGCCACCGGCTTCGTCCTGCTGGGCTACTTCGCCGGCGCGAGCTGGCACCGGGTAGAGCACTACGCCAGCCTGGCCAGCTGGATCTTCGTCGGCGTGATCGTGGTGGTCGTCGGCGGGCTGCTGTTCCTCAAGCACCGGGCCGAGAAGCGTTCGACCGAGCGCTTCGAGCAGGAGCCGGAGCAGGAGTCGGTCTCGTCCTGACCCGGCGCCCGACATGGGTGCGGGCCCCCGGACCGGCCGTCGCCAGGTCTCGGGAGCCCGCGGCTCATGGGGTTGGTGAGGCAGCCCGCGCGGCGTCAGCCGCGCAGGGCGCCCACCGCGGCCTCCAGCCGCTTGCCGAAGTCCTCGTCGGCCTGGCGGAAGTTGCTGATCGCCCGCTCGACGATGTCCTCGCGGTCCTTGGAGACGCCCGCGATGTTCGACGAGAGGTTCTCGATCAGCCGGTCCTGCTCGGCCGGGGTCATCAGCCGGAAGAGATCCCCGGCCTGGACGAAGTGGCTGTCCTCGGCGTGCAGCGTCGGCGCCTGCGGCCCGGTGGACCCGGTCACGGCCACCGCTGCCGCCAGCGGCACGCCGGACTGCACCGGACCGCCGAAGGAGTTGGGCTCGTAGTTCTTCGCGCCCTTGTGCCGGCCGTCGTAGAGGTAGCCGTCACGGCCGTAGGTGCGCGCCTCGGTGGCGTGCGGACGGTTCACCGGCAGGTTGTCGGCGTTCGCGCCGACCCGGTAGCGGTGGGCGTCGCCGTAGGCGAACAGCCGTCCCTGCAGCATCTTGTCGGGGACGGGCCGATGCCGGGCACGAAGTGGGTCGGGCTGAAGATCGACTGCTCGGTCTCCGCGAAGACGTTGTCCGGGTTGCGGTTGAGCTCCAGCTTGCCGATCTGGATCAGCGGGTAGTCCGCGTGCGACCAGATCTTGGTGAGGTCGAACGGATTGAAGCGGTACGTCGCCGCCTCGGCCACCGGCATGATCTGCACCGACACGGTCCAGCTCGGGAACTCGCCGCGCTCGATCGACTCGCGCAGGTCGCGCTGGTGCGAGTCGGCGTCGGCGCCGGCCAGGATCGCGGCCTCGGCGGCCGTCAGGTTCTTGATCCCCTGGTCGGTCTTGAAGTGGTACTTCACCCAGAAGGCCTCGCCCTGGGCGTTCTGCCACTGGAAGGTGTGCGAGCCGAAGCCGTCCATGTGGCGGAAGCTCGCCGGGATCCCGCGGTCGCCGAAGAGGAAGGTGACCTGGTGGGTCGACTCCGGCGAGAGGCCCCAGAAGTCCCAGACGTTGTCCGCCTCCTGCGAGCCCGTGTAGGGGTCCCGCTTCTGGGTGTGGATGAAGTCCGGGAACTTGCTCGGGTCCTTGATGAAGAAGATCGGCGTGTTGTTGCCGACCAGGTCGTAGTTGCCTTCCTCGGTGTAGAACTTCAGCGCGAAGCCACGCGGGTCGCGGACCGCGTCCGCCGAGCCCAGGTTGCCGGCCACGGTGGAGAAGCGCAGGAAGGTCTCGGTCTGCCGACCGACCTCGCCGAGGAAGTGCACGCGGGTGAAGGCGGTGACGTCCTGGGTGACGGTGAAGGTCCCGTAGGCCCCCGCGCCCCGCGCGTGCACCACGCGCTCCGGGATCCGCTCCCGGTTGAAGTGGGCGAGCTTCTCGAACAGCAGCTGGTCCTGGAACAGGATCGGGCCGTCGGGTCCGGCCGTCTCCGAGTTCTGGTTGTCGGCCACGGGAGCGCCCGTCTCCGTCGTCAGAAATTCACTCACGCCACTACCTCCGCAAAGCGATCCGGTCGTGCCAGCGACACTACATTAGACAGAGTCCAAGTCAATACGAAGACTAATCTCGAACGGACTCCGGGCCCCTGGTAGCCTCTCCTGCATGAGTGACCTGCTGGAACGACTCCGCGACCGAGGCTGGCGGCTGACCGCGCAGCGTCGAGTGGTGGCCCAGGTCCTCGACGGGGACCACGTCCATTTCACCGCCGATGAGATCCACGCGCGCGCTGTGGAACTGCTCCCGGAGATAAGCCGGGCCACGGTCTACAACACCCTGGGCGAGCTGGTGACCCTCGGCGAGGTGCTGGAGGTCAGCACTGACGGGCGCGCCAAGCGCTACGACCCCAACGCCCACCACGCCCACCAGCACCTGATCTGCTCCTCCTGCGGCGCGATCAGGGACGTCCATCCGAGCGGCGACCCGATCGAGGCGCTGCCCACGGCGGAACGTTTCGGCTTCACCATCGCCGCGGTCGAGGTCACCTACCGCGGCCTCTGCCCCGACTGCGCCTGAACCTTCGGTGCGGCTGACTACGCGCTGAGGTCGGTGCGCAGCGCTTCCAGCAGGCGTACGGCGCGCTCGGTCACGCCCCCCGGGCCGTACTCGGCCGCCCGCTCGCACCACTTCCGCGCGGTGGCGAGATCCCCGCGCCGGGCCGCGATCAGGCCGAGCCGCAGCGCCGCGCGCCCGTGCCCGGCGTCCGCCGCACGGGTGTACCAGAGCATCGCCTCGGCCTCGCCGCCCTCACGGGCCAGCAGCAGCCCGAGGTTGAAGGCCGCGCTGCGGCTGCCGCCCTCGGCCGCCCGGCGGTACCAGCGCTCGGCGGTCGCGGTGTCGCCCCGCTCGGCCGCCCGGACGCCCACCCGGACCTGGGCCCGGTTGTGCCCGGCCTCGGCGGCCACCCCGTACCAGCGGTCGACGTCCTCGGAGTCCCGCTCCGCCCCGCCGCGCTCCAGCAGCACCGCGAGCCGGAAGGCCGCCTCGGCGGAGCCGCGTTCGGCCGCCTGGCGGTAGCGCACCGCGGCCGAGTCGGTGTCGCCCCTGCGCTCCTTGGCGACGGCGAGCTGCAGCGCCGCCTCGGCGTGGCCCTGTCCGGCCGCGCGGGCGTACCACTCCTGGGCGTCGTGCTGCTCGCCGCGGCCGGCGTGCAGGATGCCCAGGTTGAAGGCGGCGTCCACACTGCCGGCCTCGGCCGCCTTGGAGAACCAGGGCTCGGCGCCGGGGGTGTCCCCGCGCTGGAGCAGCAGCACCGCCAGCGCGTTGCTGGCCTCCCGGTGGCCGGCGTAGGCGGCACGCCGGTACCACTGCTCGGCCTGGGCCTCGCGGCCGTCCACCGCGCAGAGCAGGCCGAGGTTGAAGGCCCCGTTGTGGTCCCCGGCCTCCAGCGCGGTGCGGTACCACTGCTCGGCCATCTCGCCCTCGCCCCAGGAGGCGTGCAGCGCGCCCAGCGCGTTGGCGGCGTTGCCGTCGCCCGCGTCGGCGGCCTCGCGCCACCAGTCGGCCGCGCCGACCTCGTCGCCGGCGTCGCGCAGCAGGAAGCCCAGGGCGCAGGCGGCCCGGGGCTCGCCGCCCTGCGCGGACTGCCGGTACCAGCGGGCGGCCCCCTCCCGCTCGCCGCGCCGCTCCAAGTGGACGCCGAGCCGCAGCGCGGCCCTGGCGTGGCCGCGGGCCGCCGCCTGGTGGTACCAGGGCTCGGCGCCGTCGCCGTCGTTGGCCGCCTCCCGGAGCCGGCCGAGCCGGTACGCGGCCTCGCGGTGCCCCGCCTCGGCGGCGGTACGGAACCAGCGCTCGGCGCGGGCCGGGTCGCGGCGGTGCTCCAGCAGGTCGGCGAGGGCGTAGGCGCCCCCGGTGTGGCCCTGCTCGGCGGCCTGGTGCAGCCAGTACTCGGAGCCCGGCTCGTCGCCGTGGTCGCGCAGGTGCAGACCGAGGGCGTGCGCGGCCGGCGCACTCCCCGCGACGGCCGCGGTACGCCACCACTGGGCGGCCTCCTCGCGGTGGCCGCGCTGGTGCAGCAGCACCCCGAGGTTGTTGGCGCCGGCCCGCAGCCCGGACGCGGCGGCGCGGCGGAGGTAGGGCTCGGCGTCGTCCAGGTCGCCGCGGCGCAGCAGCAGCGCCCCGAGCAGGCTGCCGGCCTGCGGGTCCTCCTCGGCGGCCAGCCGGTAGCGCGCCTCCAGCGCGGCTTCCTCCTGCGCCTCCAGCGCGGACTCGAAGCTGCGGAACGCGGGCTGGTCGGCCTCGGTGACGTCGTCGGAGATGCCGGGGTCGGTCGCGTCGGCGTCGGCGACCAGGTCGGCGGCGGCACTGCCAGGGGTGCTGCCGGGGGCGTCAGCGGCGGCGACGCCCTCGTTCGGGACGCGTTGCAGCGGCAGTCGTCCCACCTGCGGGGCGTCCTGATCGACCCCCGCCACTCCTCCAGCGACTACCGACATGTCGACTCCTGCGTCCGCCGGATTCCTGGGCATCCCTGCTACGCATCGGAGCTCCAGGCCGCTTTTCGGCCTCGCACCGTCCCCCATGGGATTCATCGTCGCACCACCCGCAACCCGCGTACACCTGGTATACCCCAGCTGCCGGGGTTACTTCAGCGCTTTGTCGATTTCGCGACACATCAACCTTGCAACGCAGCTTCCTGCGCCCCAGTCTCCCCACTGGCACCAGGATTCGGTGCACGACACGCATGCGGAAGGCCCGGTGCAGTTGCACCGGGCCTTCCGACTTCGAGTAGCGGGGACAGGATTTGAACCTGCGACCTCTGGGTTATGAGCCCAGCGAGCTACCGAGCTGCTCCACCCCGCGTCGTTGTGTCTTCACTGTAGATCAGAAAGGACAAGCGAAGCAAATCCTTAGATCCCTCAACATCCCGCAACACAGAAGGCCCGGTGCGATCGCACCGGGCCTTCCGACTTCGAGTAGCGGGGACAGGATTTGAACCTGCGACCTCTGGGTTATGAGCCCAGCGAGCTACCGAGCTGCTCCACCCCGCGTCGTTGTGTCCTTACCGTAGCACGGTTCTGAGCTGGGAAATCACCGGTTCGTCTGGGCCGCGAGCGCCGCCTTCAGCGCCGCCTCCAGCCGGGCCTGGTCCGCGCCGTAGGCGGCGCTGTCGCCGCTGCTGAGGTCGGCCTGGCCGTCCTGGTACGCCTGCTGGGCCTGCTGCAGGCTGGCGCCGAGCGCCGCGCCGCCGCCGGGGGTGCCGAGCACCTCGGACAGCGCGGTGGGCAGGTCGGCGGCGACCACCTTCTTGGTGCCGAACATCGCCAGCACCTTCTGCGGCAGCGGATGGGCCCCGACCGCGCCGCGCGCGTACACCGGCTCCAGGTAGAGCACCCCGCCGCCGACCGGCAGCGCCAGCAGCCGGCCGTACGCGGGAGCCGTCCCGCCGGCGCCCTGGAGCAGCGAGCCGAAGGCCGCCTGCACCTGGGCCGGTCCCGGGGTGCTGTCGCCGGGCGGCAGGTCGAGCACCCGGATCGTGCCGTAGTCGGCGCCGGGGGTGGAGTCCACCGCCATCAGCGCGGCCAGGCCCTTCTTCCCGTTCAGCACGAAGCTGCCGGTCAGGGCGAGCCCGGCGGACGCCTGGTCCGGCATCCGCAGGGTCAGATAGGACGGCGGCTGGGCGCCGGCCGCCACCGGCTCGCCCGTGCCGACCGGGGCGGCGGGGGCGGTGGGATCGGCCGGGACCTGCCAGACGTCGCTGCCCCGGTAGAAGGCCGAGGGGTCGGTGACGTGGTAGGTCGCCAGCATCCGCTGCTGGACCGTGAACAGGTCCTGGGGGTAGCGCAGCCGGGCCATCAGGTCGGCGCCGATCGCCGCATAGGGGCGGACCGACCCCGGGAACACCTTCATCCAGGTGCTGAGCACCGGGTCGGCCCGGTCCCACTGGTACAGCGCGACCGCGCCGGTGACCGCGTCCACGGTGGCCTTGACCGAGTCCCGGACGTAGTTGACCTGGCCGTCGGCGGCCGAGCCCAGGGTGGTCCGTGCGGCGTCGGGGTAGTCGTCGCTGGTGGTGTAGCCGTCCACGACCCACTCGGTCCGGCCGTCCAGCGAGACCCGGTAGGGGTCGCCGTCCACGGTGAGCCAGGGGGCCACCGCCTCCACCTGCTCCCGCGCCGTGCGGGCGGCGGAGCTGGGCGTCGCCGCGGCGGGCGCCGGCAGCTGCAGCTCGGCCAGCGAGGTCGCGTCCGAGGCCGCCCTGGCGCCGTTCGCCGCCTTGGTGTCGTTCGCCGTCTTGGCGCCGTTCGCCGTCTTGCTGTCGCTGTCGGTGGCAGGGGCGGCCGGGTAGGCCGTGGTCTCGGTCCCGGCGATGCCGAAGGCGGCCCTGGTCGCGGCGATGTTGCGTTGGATGTAGGGCCGCTCCTTGGCCTTCTCGTCCGGCCTGACCTGGAGCTGCTGCACAAAGGCCGGATATACCGCGCCGACCAGCACCGACGACAGCGCCAGCAGCCCGAGGCCGATCATCGGCACGGTCCAGCTCCGGCGGAGCGGGGTCAGCAGGAACAGCAGCGCGCAGATCACCGCGACGCAGCACAGGATGGTCTTCGCCGGAAGCACCGCGTCGACGTCGGTGAAGCGCAGGCCGGTCCAGTTGTCGGCGGCGCCGAGGCTGCCGCCCTGCACCGCGAGCCCGTAGCGGTCCAGCCAGTAGGCGACCGCCTTGAGGCCCACGAACAGCCCCAGCAGCACCCCCAGGTGGCTCTTGGCCGCGCAGGAGAACCGGCGCCCCCTCGCCTGCGCCTGGATGCTCCCGAACAGGTAGTGGACCAGGGCGGTACTGGCCAGGGTCACCACCATGGCGGTGAAGCCGAAGTCGACCAGGAAGCGGTACCAGGGCAGCCGGAACACATAGAAGGACACGTCCCGGTGGAACTGCGGGTCGGCGGTGCCGAAGCCGGTGCTGTGGTCGAAGGCCAGCCAGGTCTCCCAGGCGCCGCTCGCGGTCGCTCCGCCGACCAGGCCGGGGACCAGCGCGGTCACCGCCAGGGTGCGCCCGCGGTGGCGGCCGATGGCCGCCCGGTAGCGCTCCAGGCTCTGCTGCTCCTCGGACATCGCGCTCAGCGGCGAGCGCAGCCGGTACGCCAACCAGGCGTTCAGGCCCACCAGCAGGGCGGTCAGCAGGCCGAAGCCAGCGAAGAGGACCAGCCTGGTCCGCAGCACCGTGCTCCAGACACCGGCGTAGCCGACCGTGCTGTACCAGGCCTGGTCGCTCCTGACCGCCGAGCCGGCGATCACCACCGCGCACAGCAGCAGGGCCGCGAAGCAGCTCCGCAGCAGCAGCCCGCGGCGGCTGACCGGCAGGCGGGCGCGGAGGCGTGGACCACGGGGCGGCTGGGAGCCGCCGCGATCCGGCATCTGGAATACCACCGCACGCACCTCAAGGGAGTGGATCTTTCGAGGGAGCGCCGAGGCCGGTTCCCCGGAGATGCAACTTGATAAGCCCTCTTCCGAGTTCCCGGGCCGGACGTGTGAGGATGGATGCCATGTCCGAACCCCTCCAGGAGAGCCTTCCTCCTGCCGCCCGCCCGATCACCCGCGCCGTGCTCGAGATCGACGAGTACGCCTCCGGTCTCGGCTGGGACCAGCCCGCACGCCTGTTCGCCCTGGTGGACACGGCCGCGCTGCTGAAGACCGAACCGGGCCTGGCCCGTCAGCTCGGCCTCGAGCCCGGCAGCACCGGGAACGAGTTCACCCCGATCGAGCAGGACGAGGTGCCCAAGGGCACTCCCCTGGACAAGTTCCTCGGCACCATCGCCTGGCCGGACGCGGTGGCCGGCTGTGCGCTGGTGGTGGAGCGGCTGATCCTGCCGCCGACCGCCGAGGCCAAGCTGCCCGAGGGCGTCTCCGAGCAGGAGCTGACCGCGTGGGTCGCCAAGCACCCCGAGCGGCAGGAGGTCAGGATGACCGTCGCCGTGCTGCGGGACGGCACCAGGGAGACCGCCCTGCGGCTGCGTCAGAAGGACTCCGCCCGCGAGGTGCTGACCGGCCCCGCGCTGGTGCCGGGGCTGGCCGAGGCCCTGCTGACCACCTTCGCCTGAGCCCCGAACTCCTTGACTCCTCGGCTTCCGGCGCTGCCCGCTACTTGCTACTTGCTACTTGCTGCAGACGGGCAGCGCCGCGACGTTCCCGGACCGGACGTCGGCGAGGTCGGTCACGGCCTGGGCCAGGGTGTCGACCTTGATCAGCCGCAGCCCCTTGGGGGTGTCCGCGGCGGCCTCCGCACAGTTGTCCGACGGGGTGAAGAAGTACTGGGCCCCCGCCTTGCGTGCTGCGATGATCTTCAGCGAGATACCGCCGATCGGGCCGACCTTGCCGGTGTCGTCGATGGTGCCGGTACCCGCGATGAACTTGCCGGCGGTCAGATTGGTCGACTGCAGCTTGTCGATGATGCCGAGCGAGAACATCAGCCCGGCGCTCGGGCCCCCGACGTCGCCCAGGTTGATGTCGATGGTGAACGGGAAAGTGTGCTCGGTCCCGGGCTGGATGCCGACCATCGCCTTTCCGGTGTCCGGGTTCTTCGCCGTGGTCACCGTGACCTGCTGCCGGGTGCTGCTGGGCGTGCCGTCCTTCTTCGGCGGCTCGACCGTGAAGACCACGTCCTGACCCGGCGCGTGCTTGGTGACCAGGGTGGCCACCTGGTCCGAGCCGGTCACCGCGGTGCCGTCCACGGCCACGATCACGTCACCGGCGTGCAGCTTGCCCACCGAGGGGCTGCCAGCGACCACCGCGGAGACCACCACCACGGTGCCCACCGGGATGCCCAGCTGCTTCAGCGCGGCGGCCTTGGCACTGTCCTGGGAGGCGGTGAAGTCCTCGGCGTTCTGCTGCTCGGACTGCTGCTCGGTCTGGTTGTCCGGGTAGAGGTTGGCGTGCGGGATGACCGCGTCGTCGTGCCGCAGCCATCCGGTGACCGCCTCGACCAGGTTCAGCTCGTAGTCCGCACTGGTCACCTCGACCGTGGTCATATTGAGGTTTCCGCTGGTCGGATACGTGGTGCGGCCGCTGATGGTGATCACCTGCTTGCCGTTCTGGGTGCCGAGCGTGTTGTAGGTCGGCCCCGGACTCATCTCCGCGTAGGGCACCTTGATCAGCGCGGCGGCGCAGAGCAGCGCTATCAGCAGGATCGTGGAAGCGAGCATCGTCGCTGACCGGCGTGGCATGGCACGACAGTACGGGACGTGATCGCAGCCCCGCCCGCCGGACTACTGCTTCGGGAGGCTGCTTCGCTCCATTGCCTCACGGAAGCGCTGGTGCCCGGCGAGCGAGTCGTTGTCACCGGTCGTACGGGTCCGCGCGGACCAGGTCACCCAGGCGGCGGCGAACACACCTGCGACCAGGGGACGAAGCCCCAGGCGAGCACACTCATCTTTGCTCCAGCTCATCGTGCCTATGAGCAGACTATCCGCCCATAGGTTCAACGATCACAGAGCCTCGGCGGTCACGCCTTCGCAACAGTGGGCCTTCGCAGCAGCAGGGCCCTCAGCAGGAGGCGACCCACTCCTCCTCGCCGTCGGCGAACCGCTGGTGCTTCCAGATCGGCACGGTGTGCTTGAGGTCGTCGATCAGTCGGCGGCAGGCCTCGAAGGCCTCGGCCCGGTGCGCGCAGGACACCGCCACGATCACCGCGGTCTCGGTGACCTTGAGCTCGCCCACCCGGTGCACCGCGGCCAGCGCGGTCACCGGGAAGTCCGCGACGACCTTCTCGGCCACCCGGCGCAGCTCCTCCTCCGCACTGGGGTGGGCGCTGTACTCCAGAGTGGTGACGGCCTTGCCGCTGTCGTGGTCCCGCACGGTGCCGACGAAGAGCACCGTCCCCCCGGCGTGGGCGTCGCCGACGGCGGCGTGGACCTCGTCAAGGGAGAGCGGAGTCTCGCGCAGGGCGAGCAGGCGGATCGGGTCGTCGGCTTCCATCATGCAATCCATGATGGCCGACGACAGCGGCAGGTCAACCCACGATTTCGCATCGTGGAGATCACATTCCATTCTGCTCGTCCTGCGGGCCTGCTCGGATCGGCCGCCGTTCAGATCCGCCGCCGTTCAGATCCGCCGCCGCTTGCGGGCCCGGCGGACCAGGGCCGCCGTGCCGACCAGGGCCACCGTGGCGCCGGCCGCGCCCAGCGTGGTCGCCGCGTCCTTGCCGCCGAGGCGCCGTCCGGCCACCGCGTGGTTGCCGGCCACCTGGGCCAGCAGTTCGCCCAACACCTCCTCGTTGGTGTGCACCGGACGCCAGCCGGCCTCGTGCAGCCGGCTGCCGGAGACCACCCAGGGGTACATGGTGTAGGCCAGGTCGCCGGCCGGGGCCGGGGTCAGCCCGAGCCGGTGCAGCCGGGCCGCGGTGCCCAGCGCCAGGGAGGCGGGGAGCTCCATCCGGCGGATGCCGGTGATGTCCTCCACCTCCTCCTGCTCCAGCCAGCCGTCGCAGCCCACGGTGACCTCGCCCTCGACCAGGCCGAGCGCCGCGTACTCCAGCGCCGTGGTCAGGTCGTCCACGTGGCAGAACTGCCAGCAGGGCCGCGAACCGGCCACCACCAGCACCCGGGGGGCCTCGAAGTGCCTGGTCAGCACGGTGTCGACGTCGGGTCCCACCACCACGGCCGGGCGCAGCACGGTCACCGAGAGGCCGGGGTGCGCCATCGGCGCGCGCCGTCCCAGCCGTTCGATCTCCAGCAGGTCGCCGACCAGGGACGCCTCCTCGGTCGCGCGCAGCGGCGCGTCCTCGGCCAGCGGCACCTCGTTGTCGTCCAGGGCGCCGTAGACCATCGCCGAGGTGCACAGCACCACCCGGTGCACCCCGGCCGCGGCGGCGGCGGTGAGCACGGTCTGGGTGCCGCGCACGTTGTAGGCGCTGCGGGTCTTCGGGTCGGCGGTCATGCCCAGGTCCTGGGCGAGGTGGACCACCACGTCCACCCCGGCCAGCCGTTCGGCCACGGCCGGATCCCGGACGTCCAGCACCCTCCACTGCACCCCGGGGATGTCCCCGCGGCGCTCGTCGATCGCCAGCACCCGCTTCACGGCGGAGGAGCCGGCCAGCCGGGCGGCCAGCATCGCGCCGACGCCGGAGGCGGCTCCGGTCACGGCGACGACCAGCGGCGGACCGTCGTACTCGGGACCGGCAGGCGCGGGGGCGGCCGTCTCGGGGCTGGGGACGGCCTCCTCCGCGCCCTCCGGACCGCCCTGCTCAGCGGTCAGCCCAGAGCGAACGTGCGAAGGTGGGGAACTCACCGGCTCTCCTTCACGGTTAATTTTGATGCGTACGTGTGATGCGTACGCACGTGTCACGTATCGACCATCCTGCCCGAGGCGAGGGTGTGGCGGTGCACCCGGCACGGGTGGTACCCGGCCACGGCCGGAAACCGCCTGTCCGACTGCCCCGTTCCCCCGCCCCTCGGGCGCACCCTCCCGCCGCTCGGAGCGACGGCCGACGAGATCGAGGCAACTCGTGAGCGACTTCCCCTTCGGCTTCGGCCCGCCCCCTGAGGAGCCGGGGGACGGCAAGGAGGACGGCACGTCCGGCGGCGCGGACTCCGGCTCGGGTTCGGGTTCCGGCTCGGGCTCGGGTTCCGGCTCGGGCGGCCCGGCGAACCCCTTCAACTTCGGCTTCGGCAACCTGCCGGGGATGCCCGGCGGCGCGGGCGGTTCGGGAAACCCGCTGGAGGGCCTGTTCGGGGCGATGAACCCGGGCGACCTGGGGGCGGCCTTCCAGCAGCTCGGCCAGATGCTGTCCTTCGACGGCGGCCCGGTCAACTGGGACCTCGCCAAGGACATCGCCCGGCAGGCCGTGGTCCAGGAGGTCGAGGGCGGGTCGAAGGACCGTTCGGTAGGTGAGTCGGAGCGGACCGCCGTCGCCGAGGCGGTCCGGCTGGCCGATCTGTGGCTTGATTCCGCCACCTCGCTCGCGGCCGGGGGCGGCAGCGCGGTCGCCTGGAGCCGGGCCGAGTGGATCGAGGCCACCCTGCCGGCCTGGAAGGAACTGGTCGACCCGGTGGCCGAGCGGGTCGCCACCGCGATGGGCGGCGTCGTCCCCGAGGAGATGCAGGCCATGGCCGGCCCGCTGCTCGGCGTGATGCGCAGCATGGGCGGTGCCATGTTCGGCACCCAGATCGGGCAGGCGCTGGGCGCGCTGGCGGCCGAGGTGGTCGGCTCCACCGACGTCGGGCTGCCGCTGGGTCCGGCCGGCAAGGCCGCGCTGCTGCCGCAGAACATCGAGGCGTTCGGCGAGGGCCTGTCCGTGCCCACCGACGAGGTCCGGCTCTACCTGGCCCTGCGCGAGGCCGCCCACCAGCGGCTGTTCAGCCATGTGCCGTGGCTGCGGCAGCACCTCTTCGGGGCGGTCGAGGCCTATGCGCGGGGCATCAAGGTCGACGCGAGCCGACTGGAGGACCTGGTCGGCCAGATCGACCCGAGCAACCCGGAGTCGATGCAGGAGGCCATGGCCGGCGGCCTGTTCCAGCCCGAGGACACCCCCGAGCAGAAGGCCGCGCTGGCCCGGCTGGAGACCGCGCTGGCGCTGGTCGAGGGCTGGGTGGACGCGGTGGTGCACGCCGCGGCGGCCCCGCACCTGCCGCACGCCCCGGCGCTCCGCGAGACGCTGCGCCGTCGCCGCGCCTCCGGCGGCCCGGCCGAGCAGACCTTCGCCACCCTGGTCGGCCTGGAGCTGCGCCCGCGCCGCCTGCGGGACGCCTCCCGGCTCTGGGCCTCGCTCAGCGACGCCCGCGGCGCCGACGGCCGCGACGCGCTCTGGGAGCACCCGGACATGCTGCCCACCGCCAAGGACCTGGACGACCCGGACGGCTTCGTGCACGGCGCGGACGCCGTGGCGGACGGGGACGTGATCGACTTCTCCAAGCTGGACGAGATGCTGGGCCGCGCCGCGGCAGCCGAGGACGGAAAGCCCGAAAAGGACGACACGTCCGAAAAGGACGACTCCAAGGACGACGACGAGGGCAAGGCGTGAGCGACCCGCTGCATCAGGACGTCGTCCGCACCCTGCGGGCCTGGGCCGCACCCGACGACGAGGAGGACCTGCTGCGGCGGGACTACCTCGACCACCTGGAGGCGCGGCAGGACGGCGTGTGGCGCTCCTGCCGCCCGGCGCACATCACCGCCAGCGCGCTGGTGGTGGACGCCGAGCGCGGGCGGGTGCTGCTGACGCTGCACCCCAAGGTGGGCCTGTGGCTGCAGCTCGGCGGCCACTGCGAGCCGGAGGACGTCACGCTGGCCGCGGCCGCGCTGCGGGAGGCGGTCGAGGAGTCGGGGATCAGCGAGGGGCTGACGCTGTATCCGGCCGAGTCGCCGACCCCGGTGAAGTTGGACCGGCACGCGGTCCGCTGCGCCGGCCCGGACCAGCCGGAGAACACCCACCTGGACGTCCAGTACCTGGTGCTGGCCCCGGCCGACGCCGTGGCGCAGATCAGCGAGGAGTCGCTGGACCTGCGCTGGTTCGACTTCGAGGGGCTGCCGACGCCGACCGACGACTCGGTCCGGGAACTCACCGCGCGGGCCCGGAAGCTGCTGGGCTGAGCGGGTCGGCCGGCGCACTGCCGCTCAGCCGCAGTCGCCGAGGCTCTCCGGCTCGGACTCGGTCCGGGGGCCCGGCACATGCGGCAGCCGGGCCGCCGCGACCACGCCCTCCAGGTAGCCGCGGGCCCGCTCGGTCCGCGGGTAGCCGGCCAGCAGCTCCCAGAAGCGCGGCCCGTGGTCGGCCACCAGCAGATGGGCCAGCTCGTGCAGCAGCACGTAGTCGACCACGTACTCGGGCATGCCCTGGAGCCGGTGGGACAGCCGGATGGTGCCCTCGACCGGGGTGCAGGAGCCCCAGCGGGTGTTCTGGTTGGTGACCCAGCGGATGCTGACCGGGACGGCGCGGCCGCCCAGGTAGCGGGCGGAGAGGTCGGCGCCCCGGGCGACCAGGGCGTCGTCGCCGAGGACCTGGCGACTCTCCTGCGCGGCGAGCTTGTCCAGCATCTGCGCGACCCAGCGCTTCTCCTCGGCCGCGGACATCCGGGCCGGAATGAGCACCACGGTGCGGTCGCCCTCGCGGTAGGCGGAGACGGTGCGGCTGCGGCGGGCGCTGCGGCGCACCTCGACGGGCTGCGCCGCCGAGCCGCCACCGGATGGTTCCGGGACAGGTCGACGCGGCACAGAGGGACGGGAATCCGGTCCGGCTGCCACGCGCCAGACGTTACCTGCTGGCACGGACAGAAGTCCTGATTCCTGGCTGAATTGAAATCTCCCAACAGCCGCTTCCGCAGCCGGATATAGGGATATGTTCGGGCAAGCCGGGCAGAGTGGAAGCCCTCCGGCGGCGGGATTCGTACGATCGTCATCCCAAGCCTGTGGATAACTTTCCGCACCTCGGCGGCATTGGCGGCATGCTCGGTGATGACCTCTTCGGCACCCGTTCCGGCACCCGCCCGGCACCAAGGGAGGAACACCATGCGCCCCTGTCTGAAACCCGCCCTGCGACGGGCCTGGCGCGACCGCGACACGCTGCAGTTCGGCGTCGGCCGGGCGCACGCGGCCGTGGTCGAGTCCGCCGGTCCCCATGACGCCGCCTTCCTGGACCTGCTGGACGGGACCAGGGAGCGCGACGCGCTCGCCGCCGAGGCGGCGGGCCTCGGCCTGCCCGCCGAGCGGGTCGACCGGCTGCTGGAGCAGTTGGAGCAGGTCGGCGCCCTGGACGACTCCACCGCGCGGCGGCCGCTGCTGGAACTGCCGCCGGCCGAGCTGGCCCGGCTCGGTCCTGATCTGGCCGCGCTCTCGCTGGCCCATCCGGAGCCGGGCAGCGCGCCCGCGCTGCTGCTGGCCAGGCGCCGGGCCAGGGTCCAGGTCAGGGGCGCCGGACGGGTCGGCGCCGCGGTCGCCTCGGTGCTCGCCGCGGCCGGGGTGGGCCGGGTCGAGGTGGTCGACAGCGGCAGCGTGCTGGAGCAGGACACCTCCCCCTGCGGCCTGCTGGTCGCCGACACCGGCCGGCCCAGGGCCGCCGCGGCCCGCGCCGCCGTCCGCCGCGCGGCGCCGGGGCGTCCCGACGACAAGGCCGGCCGGCAGCGCGTCCCCGACCTGGTGGTGATCGCCCCGCGCGGCGACTCGGCCGGGCTGCTGGCCGATCCGGGGCTCAGCCGCGAGCTGCTGCACGCCGGGGTCCCGCACCTCTACGCCGGGGTGCTGGAGACCCTGGGCACGGTCGGCCCGTTCGTCCTGCCCGGCCGCTCGGCCTGCGGCGGCTGCCTCTCGCACCACCGCGCGGACGAGGATCCGGCCTGGCCCCGGCTGCTGGCCCAACACTGCTCGGGCCGCTCGGGGCGTACCGGCGGCGGGCCGGGGACGGCCGCCTGCGACAGCGCCCTGGCCACCACGGTGGCCGGTCTGGCCGCCCTGCACAGCCTGATGTTCCTGGACGGGGGATCACCCCCTAGCCTGGGCGCGTGGGCCGAGGTGTCCATGCTGGACGGTTCGATGCGGCGCCGACCGCTCGAAGCCCACCCGGACTGCGGCTGCTGCTGGAGCCCGGCCCCGGGGAGGACAATGATGGCAACCCTTGATCCACCGACTGGGAGGCAAGCGTGAGCGATCTTCCGCGCAAGGCCGTCGTCCGCACGGCCAAACTCGCCGCCCTTCCGCTGGGTTTCGCCGGCCGGGCCACGCTCGGGCTCGGCAAGCGCCTCGGTGGCCGACCGGCCGAGGAGGTCACCGCCGAACTGCAGCAGCGCACGGCCGACCAGCTGTTCGCGACCCTGGGGTCGCTGAAGGGCGGGGCGATGAAGTTCGGCCAGGCCCTGTCGGTGTTCGAGGCCGCGCTGCCGGAGGAGGTCGCCGGACCCTACCGGGCCGCCCTCACCAAACTGCAGGAGGCCGCGCCGCCGATGCCGGCCGCCTCGGTGCACACCGCCCTCGCCGAACGCCTCGGCTCGGACTGGCGCGACCTCTTCCAGGAGTTCGAGGACAAGCCCGCCGCGGCCGCCTCGATCGGCCAGGTGCACCGCGCGGTCTGGCACGACGGCCGGACGGTCGCGGTCAAGGTGCAGTACCCGGGGGCCGGGGCCGCCCTGCTCTCCGACCTGACCCAGCTCGGCCGGGTGGCCCGGCTGATCGGCCCGCTGGTCCCCGGGCTCGATGTGAAGCCGCTGATCAACGAACTGCGCAACCGGGTCACCGAGGAGCTGGACTACGCCCTGGAGGCGCAGTCCCAGCGGGTGCACGCCCAGGAGTTCGCCGACGACTGGGACATCTCGGTCCCGGCCGTGGTGGCCCAGGGCGACCAGGTGCTGGTCACCGAGTGGATGGAGGGCATCCCGCTGTCCGAGGTGATCAGCGCCGGCAGCAGGGAGCAGCGGGACCGCGCCGGCCAGCTGCTCGCCCGCTTCCTCTTCGCCGGACCGGCCCGGACCGGGCTGCTGCACGCCGACCCGCACCCGGGGAACTTCCGGCTGCTGGTGGACGAGGGCCCGGCCGAGGGCTGGCGGCTCGGCGTGCTGGACTTCGGCACGGTCGACCGGCTGCCGGAGGGGCTGCCGCTGCCGATCGGCAGCGCCCTGCGGATGGCGCTGGCCGGCGACGCCGCGGGTGTGCTGGAGATGCTCCGGCAGGAGGGCTTCGTGAAACCGTCGATCCAGCTGGACCCGGCGGCGGTGCTGGACTACCTGGTGCCGATCATCGAGCCCGCCGCGGTGGACGAGTTCCACTTCACCAGGAGCTGGATGCGCTCCCAGGCCGCCAGGATCGGCGACCCCCGCTCCCCCGCCTACGCGCTGGGCCGGCAGCTGAACCTGCCCCCGGCCTACCTGCTGATACACCGGGTGACGCTGAGCACCATCGGCGTGCTCTGCCAGCTGGACGCGCACGCCGAGCTGCGCGCGGAGCTGCTGGCCTGGCTGCCCGGCTTCGCCGAGTCCGAGGACTGGGTCGAGGCCTGACAGCCCGCAGGCCCGGAACCTGAAGGTCCCGGGCCTGCTCGCACGTGAATGAAACTGACGGTGTGTCGGTTGCTGCCGGTGTCGATTACTGCATGACGGCGCTGGCGAGCGCCCTGCGCGCGCGCAGGGTCATCCGCTCGGCCTTGCTCTTGAGCCGGAGCGCACGGATCAGCCGTTCGTGCTCCGCCTCCTGGAGGCGTTCTTGCATATGGACACGGGCCAGGGCTTCAGGCATGAGTTGCATGTGGAGGCTCCTACTGGGGTTGCTCGCGGAGTCGGTACCGCGGCGGGCTTCGGGGGTGTTGGTGCTGAGTGACATCAGGGCCTGCTTGTCGGACGGGTGATCGACGGTGGGGTGGAAGGCTGCGTGGGCGGCCCGGTCGGTCGCGGCTGCGGCTTCCCGCACGGACCGGAGGAGGGCGCTCGCCGGGGTGTGCCGGGCGGTCATGCGACGACCTCGTTCTTGCGCGGACGGCCGCGGGGCCGCTTCCGGGCGACCACGACACCCTGGACGAAGAGCTCGCCGCCCCAGACGCCCCAGGGCTCCCGGCGCTCCAGCGCGCCCTGGAGGCAGGACTCCTTGACCGGGCAGGTCCCGCAGAGGGACTTCGCGTACTCGACGTCGGCCGGGGTCTCGGCGAAGAAGACCTCGGGGTCGAGGGAACGACACGGGATGGGGGCGCCGAGGGTCTCGGCGTCGTCGAACGCGGTGATCTGCATAAGGGATACCTCCGGGGGGTGGGCCTGCTCGGTGGGTGGGGTGGGCGGAGCGATCGGGCTGGGCGGGGCGGTCACCGATGACACGTTGTCCTCGTGCTCTCTCTGGGGTCCTGCTGGTCGTGGACTGACTGCGCGTACCTGTTCGGGCAAAACAGAAGGGCCGCGGTTCCCTGAACGGGATTCCGCGGCCCTGGAGGCGACCTGATGCGTGATCAGGTTCGTTCTCTCCAGGGTTCAGGACCGCGGAAGGCCCGCTCTGCGTGGTGCTGCGACGTCCTGCTGTGCTGCTGCGGCAGGGCCTGCTGGGTGTTTCCGGCACTCGCTGCATAGACGTGGCCGTAATTGGCTCCGCCTGCTGCTACGAGTGCCGACATCGGTCGCTCGTCGCGCATGATCGTCCAGACGGCGGACAGATCGCTGCCTTCAAAGCCACCAAGACCGGAGGTGGTGGGGGCGACAAAGGACAGAGCGGCGGCGGGCATGCCGAGGCAGGCGGCGGTCATGGGCTGACCAGTCGTTTTGATCAGGGTTGTCTTCACAATGTCCGCCTCCTCTCGGCGTGCTCGGAACCCGGCGGACCGGGAGCCTCAATGGTCAGTTGTCTTGGTGGTGCGATGTGACTGGTGCTGCGGTGTGACTGGTGGGGCTGGTGGTGCTGCGCGGTCTCGTTCCCTCGACCGTCTCCGGCACGCTAGTGTGCGGCGCGCTGCGGGCGCAAACTATTTTTCCAACGAGTTCTCAGGAGCGTCGTTCTCGTCCCAGTCGTCCGGAATGTCGTCCGATTCGTCCGGGGCGGAGTCGGCAGGGGACTCGCCACGACACAACGACAGCACGGCACCGCCGTACTTGTCCAGCTTCGCTCGGCCGACGACAGCGATTCCGGACAGTTCCGCGACCGAGGTGGGGGCGGCCTCGGCGATGGCGATCAAGGTGGCGTCGGTGAACACGCAGTAGCCGGGGAGCCCCTGGGCCCTGGCCTGCCCGGTGCGCCAGTCGAGCAGCCGCTCGTAGAGGTCCTTGTCCATCCGCGAGGGGCAGCTCTCGCAGCGGCGCAGCTTGCGCTCCACCGCTCCGGTGAGCACCCGCCCGCAGACCCGGCAGACCAGCGGCGCCTTGTTCTCCCTGGCCGCGGCCCGGCCCGGGGCGGCCGGGCCGCGCCCGGCGACCCCGCGGCCGACCGTCGGGGAGCCCGGACGCAGGCCGTCCAGGAAGCGGGAGGGCCGCCGGGAGGCCCGGCCGCCGGGAGAGCGGGAGAGGGCCCAGGAGAGGCTCAGCCGGACCCGGGCCCGGGTCACCCCCACGTAGAGCAGCCGGCGTTCCTCCTCGACCTGCTCGTCGGTCTTGGCGTAGGTGATCGGCAGCATGCCCTCGGTGAGGCCGACCAGGAAGACCGCGTCCCACTCCAGCCCCTTGGCGGAGTGCAGCGAGGCCAGGGTGACCCCCTCGACCACGGGGGCGTGCTGGGCGGCCGCGCGGGCGCCCAGCTCGGCGACATAGGCGGCGAGGTCGGCGCGCAGCCCGGCGGCGTGCTGCCCGGCCTCGAACTCCTCGGCGAGCCGGACCAGGGCGGCCAGCGACTCCCAGCGCTCCCTGACCGCGCCGGAGCCCGCCGGCGGCAGCGCGCTGAAGCCCTCGGTCGACAGCACCGCGCGGACCTGCCCGGCCAGCGCCTCCGGGGCGTTGTCGAGGGTCGGGTCGCTGCTGCCGCGGGCCGCGCCGCGGAGCAGCGTCACCGCGTTGGTGACCTCGCGCCGCTCGAAGAAGCGCTCGGCGCCCTTGAGCTGGTAGGCGATGCCGAGGTCGGCCAGGGCCTGCTCGTAGACGGCGGACTGGCCGTTGGTGCGGAACAGCACCGCGATCTCGCTGGCGCGGACCCCGGAGCCGAGCAGCGCCTGGATCCGCTTGGCGGTGCCCTCGGCCTCGGCCGGCTCGTCCTGGTACTCGGTGTAGCCGGGGTCGGGGCCCGGCTCCCGCTGGGAGACCAGTTCCAGCCGGTGCTGCGCGGCCTGGCCCTTGGCCTGGGCCAGCAGCCCGTTGGCGAGGTGCACCACCTGCGGGGTGGAGCGGTAGTCGCGGACCAGCTTCACCACCGTGGCGTCCGGGTGCTTCAGCCGGAAGTCCAGCAGGTACGAGGGGGTGGCGCCGGTGAAGGAGTAGATGGTCTGGCTGGCGTCGCCGACCACGCAGAGGCTGGAGCGCGGGCCGAGCCAGAGGTCGAGCAGCCGCTGCTGGAGCGGCGAGACGTCCTGGTACTCGTCCACCACGAAGTGCTGGTACTGGGCCCTGACCTGCTCGGCGGCCTCGACCCGGTCCTCCAGCACGCCCACCGCCAGCAGCAGCACGTCCTCGAAGTCGATCACCCCGCGGTCGCGCTTCAGCTCCTCGTAGACCTTGTAGACCTGGCGGATCTCGGCCGGATCCCGGGGCGCCTCGCGGCCGGCCCTGCGGACCGCGGCGGGGTAGTCCTCGGGGACGGTCTGGGTGACCTTGGCCCACTCGATCTCGCTGGTGAGATCCCGCAGCTCGGTCCGCTCGACCCGGATCCGGCAGCGCGCGGCGGCCTCGCCCACCAGCTGGATCTTGCGCTCCACCAGCCGTGGCAGCTCGCCGCCGACCACCCGCGGCCAGAAGTACTGGAGCTGGCGCAGCGCGGCCGAGTGGAAGGTCCTGGCCTGGACCCCCTCGGCGCCGAGCTGGCGCAGCCGTCCGCGCATCTCCCCGGCGGCCCGCGCGGTGAAGGTGACCGCGAGCACCCGCTGCGGCTGCATCACGCCGCTGCGCACCCCGTAGGCGATCCGGTGGGTGATCGCCCTGGTCTTGCCCGTCCCCGCGCCGGCGAGGACGCAGACGGGGCCGCTGAGGGCGGTGGCGACGGCACGCTGCTCCGGGTCGAGCCCGGCGAGCACGGCGTCGGCGTCGGCGTAACGCGTGGCGTCGGTGGGGAAGGGCTGTGCGCCCGGGAGCTCAACCTGCATGGCCCCATCCTCTCAAGCCCGGAGGTCGGCCCGACCCGGTTGTCCACAGCCCCGGTGTGTAAATATCCACTCGGAATGCCGCAGCGCGGCCCCGCGTTCCAGGAATGACCGCCGGACCGACCGACCCTAGGAGTGACCCCGATGCCCGCCACGATCACGATGTACAGCACCACCTGGTGCGGCTACTGCCGTCGGCTGAAGTCCCAGTTGGACCGCGAGGGCATCGGCTACACCGAGGTCAACATCGAGCACGACCCGGCGTCGGCGGAGTTCGTCGAGAAGGCCAACGGCGGCAACCAGACCGTGCCGACCGTGCTGGTGGTCCCCGAGGGCGGCGGCGAGCAGGTCGTGATGACCAACCCGAGCCTGGCCCAGGTCAAGAAGGCCGCCGGCGTCTGAATCAATTCCTGATCAATTCCTGACAAGAAATGCCCCCTTCGGACAAATTCGGTCCGGCGGGGGCATTTTCTGTCAGGAATTCAATCCTTTCGCTCACCGAGGCCGTAGACCAGCCGGTTGCGGTCCGCGCAGTAGCGGGTCTCGGTGACCCGGATCGGGCCCTTCCCGGTGAATCCGGTCCGCAGCTGCACCAGCAGCGGGACGCCCGGGCCGGCCTGGAACCACTGCGCCTCCTCCGGATTCGGCATCCGGGCGGCGAGCTCGTCCACGCAGCCGATCTCGACGTACCCGGCCGCCCCGAGCGCGACCTCGTCGCCGCCGGCGACCGGGTCGGGGTCCATCAGCGCGGTGTTCGCCGCCAGCGCCACCGGGTAGTGGCTCTCCTCGATGGACCAGGGCTCGCCGTCCATGTGGCGCAGCACCCGGCGCAGCACCACCGCCTCACCCGCCTTGATCCGCAGCCGGTCGGTGATGTCGGTGGTCGCTCGTACGATCAGCATCTGGAAGTCCGCCGTGAGCTTCCGGCCCGCCTGTTCCGCCTCCTGGGCATACGAGAGGGAAGGGGGTGTCAGCGGCGTTCCCGCGGCGCCGACCGCCGGGGACAGATACGCGTGGTGGTCGAGGACCGGGTGGTCCTTGAGGTAGGTCCCCTTGCCCTGGACCCGGACCAGCAGCCCCTCATTGACCAGCACGTCCACGGCAAGTCGGACAGTATTACGAGCAACGCCGTATTGGCTTTCCAGTTCGCTCTCGACCGGCAGGGCCTCGCCCGCCTGCCATTCACCTGCCATGATCCGACGACGTAGATCCGCGGCCAGTCGCTGGTATTTGGGGGCCTGTCCCGGGCCACGAGAAATGTTCACCCAGTGAATGTAGCCATTTCACTTGCGGAGCATCCGAGAAACCAGCCAACATAAGTCAAGATTGGCGCAATCCCAACTATTCCAACCACTTGCATGCTACCGCTTTCCATGCCCTGAATGCAGCAATGTCGTCGCCATCGCGACGACCGCATCGGGGTAGACCCGTATGTCAGCCATCTCGCACGGCCGGAGCAGCCACGATGACCAACCGGAGAGCCTGGGCCGCGATCGCCTCCTTCCCGCCGCACCCGCAGAACGTCCGCCACGCCCGGCGGATCACCAGGACCGCGCTGGCGGCCTGGGGTGCGCCCGACCTCATCGACAGCGCGGAGATGCTGGTCTCCGAACTGGTCACCAACGCGCTGCTGTACGGCCGGGGGCCGGTCGACCTGACCCTGGCCCTGACCGGCCGCAGCCTGCGGATCGCGGTCACCGACGAGGGCACCTCGCTGCCCGCCCCCAGGGAGGCCGGAACGGACGCCCAGGGCGGTCGCGGACTGGCGATCGTCGAGCTGCTCGCCGAGAGCTGGGAGGTGGTGGTCCGGCTCACCGGGAAGACGGTGACCTGTGTGCTGACCCTCCAGCCGACCGCTCCCGACCCGCAGTGGAGCAGCACCGCCGAGGAGCCGGCCGAGGAGCCGGCCGGGGCCGCGGCCGGGCCGGTGGAGGCCGGGACACGCCGACGCCGTGTCCGCCCTTCGGGTGAACACGGCGTCTGAAGCACAAGGGGGGCGCGCGGAGACGGCCCGCACTACCTGCCCGCCCGCACTACCGGTCCGCCCGCACTACCAGCGGGCGGACTCCGGGAGCGGACCGCCGTACCAGAGTTCCACCAGCCGGCGGGCGATGGAGATCCCCGAGGGCGGGAGCACCTCGCCGCTCTCCATCCCCGCCTTCAGCTCCTCGCGGCTGAACCAGCGGGCCTCGGAGAGCTCCTCGCCGTCGACGGTGATCTCCGTCGCGCCCCGCTCGGCCCGGGCCGTGAAGCCCAGCATCAGGCTGGACGGGAACGGCCAGGGCTGGCTGGCGACGTACTCGACCGTGGCCAGGTCGACCCCGACGCCGGCCTCCTCGGCGACCTCGCGGGCCACCGCCTGCTCCAGCGACTCGCCCGGCTCCACGAACCCGGCCAGGGTCGAGTAGCGCCCCTCCGGCCACAGCGCCTGCCGGCCGAGCAGCGCCCGGTCCCGGTCGTCGGTGACCATCATGATCACCGCGCCGTCGGTCCGCGGGTAGTGCTCGTGCGCGCAGGAGGTGCAGCGCCGGACGTGTCCGGCCGCGGCCGGGACGGTGGCGTGCCCGCAGCGCGAGCAGAAGCGGTGCGAGCGGTGCCAGTTCTCCAGCGCCACCGCGTGCACCAGCAGGCCGGCGTCCCGGTCCTGGAGCAGGGCGCCGACCTCGCGCAGCCCGGCCGGCCTGGCCTCGCCGTCCAGCCGCCCCGGCAGCGAGGACAGGGCCAGCGCGAAGAAGGCGACACCGTCCCGGTCCGTGCCCAGGAAGTAGCGCTCGCCGCCCTCGGGGACCTCGAAGCTGGCCAGCAGCACCAGCTCGCTGCCCGCGGCGGTGTCCATCACGAACGCCTGCCCCTCGGCCACCGCCAGCACCCGGGTGTCCGGGTGGCTCCAGGCGGCGGCGAGCCAGGGCTCGTCCTGCCGGTGCTCCGCCGCCCGGTCCACACCCGCGCGGGACAGCGCCAGCGGCGGGTACGGCTCGGCCCCGGTGTTCTGCGACTGCACGCTCACGCGCTTCCCATCTCCCCGTTGTTCCAGTTCGCCGCCAGGTCGCCCCAGAGGTAGGCCGAGGTCTCCACGCCCTTGGCCAGCAGGTCGAGCTCGACCTTCTCGTTGACCGAGTGCCAGCCGTCCGACGGGACCGAGATGCCCAGGAAGAGCACCGGTGCGCCGAGGACGTCCTGCAGATCGGCCGCAGGTCCTGAGCCGCCCTCGCGGGTGAAGCGGATCTTCTGTTCGAACGCCCGCCCCATGGCGCGGACCACCGACTGCAGCGCCGGGTGGTCCAGCGGGGTCAGACAGGGCCGGGTGCTGCCCTGGAAGGTGAGCGTGTGCTCGATCCCGGCCGGCAGCGTGGCAGTCACCCAGTCCGCCACGGCCTGCTCGACCTTCTCCACGTCCTGTCCCGCGACCAGCCGGAAGGACAGCTTGAGGTGGGCGGTGGCCGGGACGATGGTCTTGCCGCCGGCCCCGGTGTAGCCGCCCCAGATGCCGTTGACCTCGGCGGTGGGCCTGGCCCAGATCCGCTCCAGGGTGCTGAAGCCCTGCTCGCCCAGGGCGGCCCGGGACTTGGCCACGCCCAGCCACTCGGCCTCGTCGAAGGGCAGCTCGGCGAACAGCTCGCGCTCCCGCGCGGTGAGTTCGACCACCCCGTCGTAGAAGCCGGGGACCGCCACCCGCCGGTCGGCGTCGTGCAGCCCCGCGGCCAGCCGGGCCGCCTCGGTGGCCGGGTTGGGCACGGCGCCGCCGAAGGATCCGGAGTGGATGTCCTGGGCCGGGCCGGCCAGGTCGATCTGCAGCGCCACCAGGCCGCGCATGCCGGTGCAGACGGTCGGGGTCCGCTCGGCCCACATCCCGGTGTCCGAGATCATCACCACATCCGCCGCCAGCCGGTCGGCGTGCGCGCGGATCAGCTCCCCGAAGTTCGGCGAGCCCGACTCCTCCTCGCCCTCGACCAGCAGTTTGAGGTTGACGGCGGGCGCGGTACGGCCGGTGGCCGCGAGGTGCGCCTGGACGCCCAGGGTGTGGAAGAGCACCTGGCCCTTGTCGTCGGCGGCGCCGCGCGCGTACATCCGGCCCTCGGTCACCACCGGCTCGAACGGGTCGGTGGCCCAGCCGTCGGCCCGGTCGGCGGGCTGGACGTCGTGGTGGCCGTAGACCAGCACCGTGGGCGCGTCCGGGTCGCCGGAGGGCCATTCGGCGAAGACGGCGGGGAGGCCGCCGTTCGCGGTCTCCCACACCTCGGCGACCGGGAAGCCGGTCGCCCGCAGCCGGTCGGCCAGCCACTCGGCGGAGCGGCGCACATCCCCGGCCCGACCGGGGTCGGCGGAGACGGAGGGGATGCGGAGCCAGTCCGCGAGCCCGTCGAGGAAGGCAGGGCGGTGCTCGGCGATGAACTCGCGGACCGCGCTGTCCGGGGTAGTCGTCATGGTGACGACTCTAGTTCGAACCCGGCCGGTGTCCCTCCCGCCCCCCGGCGGGAGGGACACCGGCGGAGGCTCAGCCGGTGCGGCGGGTCAGCACCACCCGGGAGCGGGTGAGGCCGGCCGCGAGCAGCCAGGCCATCAGCGGCAGCCCGATCACGACCAGCGCCATCGTCCCCCAGGGCACGTCCAGCGGGGTGGTCGGCGCCGAGATGGTGACCGTGCCGTCCGTGGCCGAGTAGCTGCTGGACATGTTGGAGGAGTGGACCCCCCACAGCGCCGCGGCCGGCACAAGACCCGCCGCCGCCCCCAGGATCGCCCCCATGGTCGCGATCACCGCGCACTGGAAGCCGGAGAGGGTGCGCCGGATCCGGGGCGCCGCCCCCACCGCGGCCAGGGTCGCCAGGTCGGCCTGGGAGTCCGCCGCCGCCAGTCCGGTGGCGATGCCGGCCGCCGCGACCGCGACCACCGAGGCGACCAGGGCGAGGATGATCGCGATCGCGCTGTTGGTGCTCTGGTAGCCGCGCTCCACGTCCACCGAGGCGTCGCCGATCCGGGTCACCGCCGCGGCCGCCCGCTGCTGGGCGGCGGAGTCCGTGGTCCGGTCCGGCAGCCAGACCGACCCGGCCCGCACCGCCGTCAGCCCCAGCGCCCGGGCGGTCGCCGGGCTCATCAGCGTGCTGGGCGAGCCCTCCCCGGTGTGGTAAGCCGCTGCCGGGGCGGTGATCGTCCTGGTGGTGTCGCCCCCGGCGCTCCCGGCGCCCGAGGCGCCGCCGCTGACCTCGATGCTGAGCGTCACCCTGCCGTTCTCGATGTAGCGCGGGTCGGCCACCAGGACCTTGCCCGCCGCTAGGGCCGCGACGGCGGCCGGTTCGCTGCTCCCGCCCAGGTTGTGCAGCAGCGTGGCGTCGCCGGCCACGACGGAGCCGAAGGACGAGTAGGAGACCGAACCCCGGTCCTGCTTGCAGCGGGGGTCGTCCTTGACCATGGCCCTGATCTCGGCGGAGCTGTACTTCTTCAGAGGGTCGCCCTTGGCGTCCACCGCATCGACCGGGCAGACCCGGTCGGCCGGGAGGGTGATCCCGACATAGCCGCAGCTGTGGTCGCCCACGCAGTCCGCGCCGGAGACGCCCACCGCGAAGACGTCACCGCGCGGGCCGAGGCCGGCGATGCTCTGCTCCACCGCGGCGGCCTGCCGCCCCAGGGCGCTGATCTGGTCGGGGGTGCCGGAGCCGGCGCCGTTCGTCACCAACTGCAGGACGACCGCGTTGCGCGGGGCCGCCGCCTGGTACTGGGCCCGGTTCTCGATGTCCGCGCTCCCCTGGTAGGCGGTCACCGCGATCGCCCCGGCCACCGCCGCCATCACCGCGGCGACGGCGGGCGCGGTGCGCCCCCGGTGCCGGGTGGAGTCCCGCAGGGCGAGCCGGGGGCCGAGCGGCAGCCAGCGGCTCAGCCGGCCGAACAGTCCGACCAGGAACGGGATGCAGGCGACCAGTCCGAGTTCGGCGATCATCGAGCCGCCCATGATGGCGGCGGTCTGGCCGCCGGCGCTCGCGCCGAGCAGCGCCAGCGCGGTGCCCAGGGCGACCACGACCGCGCCGACCACGGTGAGCCGCTTGGACGGCGCCTTGACGTCGCCGCGGCCGGTCAGCGACGCCAGCACGTTCTGCCGGGACGCCTGCACCGCCGGGACGATCGCCGCGAGCAGCCCGGTGACCAGGCCCACCGCCACGATTCCGACCAGGTCCAGCGGTTGCAGGGTGAAGGCCCCGAACCGCTTGCCGACCAGCTGCTCCAGACTGCCTCGGCCGAGGGCGACGGCGGCCGCCGCCACCACGATGCCGATCAGCGCCCCGGTGGCGCCCAGCACCACGCCGCCGCCGAGGACCACGTTCCGGATGTGGGCCCGGTTGCCGCCGGCCGCCGCGAGCAGCCCGAGCTGCCGCCGCGAGCGCCGGGCACCGACCGCGAAGGCGGGTCCTGCCAGCAGCACGATCTCCAGCAGCGCCATCCCGACCACGGTGGCCAGGATGGTCACCGTCTCGGAGTTGAAGCCGCCGCCGCTCTCCCTCCCGTGCGCGTAGTAGGGGACCTGGCTGTCGGGCGGCGGGTCGGCCAGCACCGCGCGGGAGGCGACGGTGAAGCCGTACTGGTTGGTCCGCTGGACGTCGGTCCAACTGAAGGCCGCCCCGCCGGGGAGGGTGACCAGCCAGTTCCCGCTGTAGTTGCGGTCCGTGGACTGCTGGGGCAGGACCGAGGCGAGGTCCTGCGGCCGTCCGACCAGCTGGTCGTTCTTGAGGTCGTCGGGGAACTCGATCTCGGCGGTGATCGTCAGCGGCTGGGTGGAGCCGGACACGGTGGTGGTGCTGCCCAGCCGCAGACCGCTGTCGGCGAGGAACGCCGAGGTCGCGGCGACCTGGAAGGGAGCGCTCGGCACAGCGCCCCGACGGACTGTCACCATGCCGCGGAACAGCGGTTCCGCCAGGTCCAGGCCGACCACGTTCGCGTTGGTCACGCCGTACTCGGTGCTGACCCGGACGAAGTTCACCTGGCCGACCGGGACGGTGGTGGCGCCGGGCGGCAGCGCCTCCTTGAGCAGCTGGTCGACCGGCTCCTGGGTCCGCGCCTTCTGCGCCGCGGTGAGTTTCCCGTCGTTCTGGGACGTGCCCGCGTCCGGGTCGGGGCCCTGCAGCAGCGGGACGCCGACCTCGTCGGCGCTGACATAGGCGACGGCCGCGCCCATCCGCCGGTCGGCGGCCTGCTGGGAGCTGAGCTCGGTGCTGCGGAAGGTGATGTCGGCGGTGGCGACCCCGAGCACCGGGACCGCGATCATGGCGATGACCAGGGCGCTGCGCCCCTTGGCCCGCAGCGCGTCACGGCGGGCTATGCGCAGCGCCACCCGCCAGGCGGAGAGATTCACAGCTGGTCACCGCTGTCGGCGCCGGCGCCGAGGCTGCCGAACAGGGCGCCAACCGGGGCCGGTCCCGACTCGTCCACCAGCTTGCCGTCGCGGAGGAACACCACGCGGTCGGCCCAGCCGGCGTGGCCGGCCTCATGGGTGACCATGACGGCGGCGGCGCCCGCGTCGCAGCGGGCCCGGAGCACGGCCAGCACCGACTCGCCGGTGCTGGAGTCCAGGGCGCCGGTGGGCTCGTCGGCGAGGACCAGCCGGCGGTCGCCGATCAGGGCGCGGGCGATGGCCACCCGCTGCTGCTGGCCGCCGGACATCTCGTCGGGGAAGCGGTCGGCGAGATCGACGATGCCGACCTCGGTGAGGGCGGCGAGCGCCTCGACCCGGGCCTTGCGGGCCGACAGGCCGTCCAGCTCGCGCGGCAAAGCGACGTTCTCGGCCGCCGTCAGCGCCGGGATCAGGTTGAAGTCCTGGAACACATAGCCGATCGAACGGCGGCGCACCGCGGCCAGGCTCTTCCGGGAGAGCGCGCCCAGCTCCTGCCCCTCGACCAGGACCTGGCCCGAGGTCGCGCTGTCCAGGCCGCCGGCCAGGGTGAGCAGGGTGGACTTGCCGGAACCGCTGGGTCCCATCACCGCGACGAACTCACCCGGCAGCACCGCCAGGTCGACCGCGCTCAGCGCGTGCACCTCGGCGGCCCCCTGCCCGTGCACCCGGGACACGCCCCGCAACCTCAGGATCGCCTTGTCGGCGACCCCCGCCCGCTGCTGCTGCTCTGTGCTGCTGCTCATCACTCCGGCTGCTCCCCTCGTACGGTCGCCCTGGCGGCGATTCTTGCGGCGTGCCTGGTCAGGCGGGTCTCGCAGTTGTTCAACCAGTGGATCTCGGCCTCGGCCTGGAAGATCAGCTGGTCCAGCACCAGCAGCCAGGCCAGGTCGTGGCTGCCGGCAGACGGCCCCTCCATCGCCGCCAGCGCCTTGGCCTTCAGCCGGGTACAGCCCTGGAGCGCGGCCATGGTGTGCTGCCGCTGGGCCTGGATCACGGCGCCGACGTCGACGTCCGAGTCCTCCACGGCGCTGACGGTCACGGCCATGGCGAGCTTGATCGCGAGCTCGTCGCGCGGCGGGTTCTTCCGGTCGACCGGGGTCTCGAACCAGTCGCGCAGCTCGATCCGCCCGGCGTCGGTGAGGGCGTAGAAGACATGGCCCTCGGGGTCCTCGCCGTGCGGCTTGACCAGACCGTCCCGTTCGAGCCGACCGAGCGTGGTGTACACCTGGCCGACGTTCAGCGGCCAGGTGGAGCCGGTCCTGGCCTCGAACTCGGTTCGCAGCTGATAGCCGTAGCGCGGCCCCTGTTCGAGCAGCGCGAGCAGACCGTGGCGGATAGACATACCGAGTATGTATACCCGGTATGCACCTGTGCTTCAAGCTCTGCTTTTCCTGGCACGGGCGCTCATCCGGGCGCTATAGGTTCAGAGGGTGAGCCAACTCCGCATCGCCACCTTCAATCTGCTGCACGGTCAGCCGCTCGGCCCGGACGGCAGCCCGCTCCCCTATCCCGCCGACCCGGCGGCCCCGCTCGCCGAGGCCGTCGCCGCACTCGACGCGGACGTCCTGGCGATGCAGGAGGTCGACAGATACCAGGAGCGTTCCGGCCTGGTCGACCAGACCGCCGTCGCCGCCAAGGCGCTCGGGGCCGGCGACTGGCGCTTCGCCGCCGCGCTGCACGGACGCCCTGCGCCCGGCGCGGGCTGGATCCCCGAGCCCGGCGTCCCCGGCTTCCAGGTCTACGGACCGGACGAGGCCGACGCCGGCCTCGCGCTGCCCTCCTACGGCACCGCCCTGATCACCCGGCTGCCGGTGCGGCACTGGCGGGCCCGGCGGTTCGCCCCCGCGCCGTTCGGCCTGCCGCTGAAGGTCGCCGGACGCCGCGGGCTCACCCCCGTGCCGGACGAGCCCCGGGCCGCGATCGCCGCCGTGCTGGAGGGGGCGAACGGACCGTTCACCGTGGTCGCGGCGCACCTGTCGTTCGTGCCCGGCTGGAACATGGGCCAGCTGGCCGGCATCCGCCGCTGGATCGCCGACCTGCCCGCGCCGTACCTGCTGCTCGGGGACTTCAACCTGATCGGCCCGGTGCCGCGGACCGTCCTCGGCGGGGCGGCCCTGGTGGACGGGCTCGGCCCGGAGCGCTGGCGCGGCGTGCCGCACGGACGGGAGGCGCGCGAGGCCCGGCGCGAGCTGCGCAGGCTGCGCGCACGCCGGGGCGTGCACCTGCGGCCGCGCCCGGCGGCGCAGCGCACCCAGCTGCCGCGGCGGGCGCTGCTGCAGGGCTGGCGGGATCTGGCCAGGACCCCCACCTACCCGGCGCACCGCCCCTCGGTGCAGTTCGACCATGTGCTGGCGGTCGGCGTGCCGCGCAGCGCGGTGCTGGGCACCGGCACCCCGGTGCTGGGGGTGTCCGACCACCGTCCGCTGCTGGTGCAGGTCGACCTCTGAGCCGGTTTGCCCAAGACCTTCAGTGCGGCCGGCCGACCGTGCTGCGGCGGGGATGGCCGATGAAGCCGAACCGGCCGTCGCCGTTGCGCGGCGGTCGGTCGGGGCGCGGCGGACGGTCCGGCGGCGGCGGGCCGAGCTCCGCCGCCCGCTCGGCGGCCGCCTCCCCGGCCGGGCGCGGCAGCAGCGGCGCGTACTGGAGCAGCAGCATCGCGGCGTCGTCGCCGAGCTGGCGGCCGACATGGCGGCGGACGTCCTGGTGCAGCCGGTCCAGCAGCTGGGCCGGATCGTCGCTGGTGGCGCAGTCCGGCAGCCGCTCGGCCAGCGGGTAGAAGCTGCCCCAGCGGTCGCGGGCCTCGATCACCCCGTCGGTGAACAGCAGCATCCGGTCCCCCTCCTGCAGCGGCAGCTCCAGCACCGGCGGGCGGACCTCGTCCGGCTCCAGCACCCCGAGCGGGGGCACCGGCCAGGCCGGGTCCAGGGCCAGCACCGGTCGGCCGCGGCGCAGCAGCAGCGGGGAGGGGTGGCCGCAGTTGACGATCTCGGCCACCCGGTCCGGGCGCACGCTGACCAGGGCCAGGGTGACGAACTCCTCCTCGGTGCCCTCGTGGTCGTTCTCGTGCAGCGCGCGGTGCAGGCTGTCGGCGAGCCAGCCGGCCACCCGGTCCAGCTGCGGCTCCTGGTGCGCGGCCTCACGGAAGGCGCCGAGCACGGCGGCGGCGGTCTCCACCGCGCCCAGGCCCTTGCCGCGCACGTCGCCGATCACCGCACGGACGCCGTAGCGGGTCTGCACCACCTCGTAGAGGTCGCCGCCGATCCTGGCGTGCGCCGCCGCGGCCGCGTAGTGCACCGCCGTGCGCACCGGGCCGATCCGGGCCGGGATGGAGCGCAGCAGCACCCGCTGGGCCACCTCGGAGACCAGCCGGGCGTCGGCCAGGGCCTTCTGCTGGCGGTTGCGCAGCAGCACGCTGGTCGCGCCGATCACCGCGATCAGGACGATGGCGAAGACGCTGGCGGAGTGGACCGACTGGCCGAGGGTGTGGTCGTAGGCGGCGAGGCCGAAGGCCGCCCCGACGGTGACCCCGCCGACGGCGAGCGGGTACCAGGTCCGATTGGTGACGACGGCGGCGAGCGCGGGCCCGGCGGTCAGTGCGGGCTCGAAGGTCACATCGGGATTGCCGCTGGAGAGGTCGAATACGAGAACCAGCGCGATACCCAGAAAGGGCAGCACCCATATGACGCGGCTCCAACTGGTCGGACGACCGAACCGTGCGGCAACTCTCAACGTCACTTCTTTCAGTAGGCCGAAGTTGACTGGTTACTGACTCCACATTAGGCACGAAAAGGACATGCTGCACAGTCCTTTCACAAATCTTGCGTGGCCTCTCCACCCATGGATTGCCCGTTCGGAGTAATGCCGGTCACCAGTCGCTCCAGTTCCTCCCGTCCCGGCAGTGCCTCAGGCCGCACGATGCTCCCGCTGCGCACATAGAGGAAAGCGGCCGAGACCTGCTCCAGCGGCACGCCGGCCTGCTCGGCCCAGGCCAATCGGTAGACGGCGAGCTGGAGCGGATCGGCGGTCTCCTGCCGGTTGGTCTTCCAGTCGACCACCTCGAAACCGCCCTCCCCGGTACTCCCGTCCCCGGTGCGGTAGACCGCGTCGATCCGGCCACGCACCACCCGCCCGGCCAGCAGCAGCTGGAACGGGGCCTCCACCCGGTACGGGGTGAGGGTGGCGTAGGGGGTGCGCAGAAATGCCTCCTTGAGGCGGCCGAGATCCCGTTCGTCCTCGATCCCGTCGTCCTCCGTCCCCGGCAGTTCGTCCTCGCCGAGCAGCATCAGCGGCTCGAACCTGGCCTCCACCCAGGCGTGGAAGCGGGTACCGCGCCGGGCGGCCGGCTGCGGCGGACGCGGCATCGGCCGGGCCAGCTCCCGGGCGAAGCCCTCAGGGTCGGCGGCCAGCCGAAGCACCTGCGAGGCGGTCAGCGCGGCCGGCAGCGGGACGTCCCTGACCGTACGGCGGGCCCGCAGCAGCTCGCCGGAGAGGGCCTCCAGATCACGGTCCCAGGAGGCCACGGCGCGGGCGTCCTCCGGGATCAGCGCAGTTGCCTGCGGCCCGGCGTCGTCGAAGGCCTCGTCGTAGGGGCCCTCGTCCCACAGGTCGTCCGGCGGAGGCTCCTGCTCCTCCTGCTCCTCCCCCGACGTGGGCTCGGCCACGGCCGCGGCGAGGCCGGTGAGGACCCGGATTCCGGCCTCGCGGCGGGCCGCCTGCGCGGCCGGGTCCAGCGGCAGCGGCCAGACCTGGTCGGCGGTACGGGCCAGCGAGGGGTTCTCCGCGCCCTGCTCCGGGGCGTCCGCCCAGACCTCGATCTCGCCGCCGATCCCGCTCTCGCAGTACTCGCGCAGTTGCTCCAGAAAGACCGAAGGCCCGCGCGGACGCTTCTGCGATGGCCCCCACCAGTGCCCGGAGGCCAGCAGCAGATTGCGGGGCCGGGTGAAGGCGACATAACCGAGCCGACGTTCCTCGGTGGCGGCGTGCTCCTTCATCTCGGCCGCGAAGGCCTTCATCCCCGGGCCGGTCCACGGCGGCGTGCCGGGCAGGGTGGCCCCGTCCCCGCGCAGCTCGTGCGGCAGCGCCTCGGGGCGGCTGGTCCACCGCTCGCGGCCCTTCTCGCCCGGGAACACCCCCTTGACCAGCCCTGGAACCGCGACCACATCCCATTCCAGGCCCTTGGACTTGTGCGCGGTGAGCACCTTCACGGTGTCGTCCCCGCCGGGGAGGGTGTTGTCCAGGCCCCGGTCGAACTCCTGGGCCGCCCGCAGGAAGCCGAGGAAGGCGGACAGCGACGGATCGCCGTCCAGGTCGGCGAAGCCCGCCGCGACATCGAGGAAGGCATGCAGGGTCTCCTTGCGCCGCGCGGCCAGCGCATGCGGGGAGGCCGAGAGCTCGACCTCGAGACCGGTGACGGCCAGCACCCGGTGCAGCACGTCCATCAGCGGTTCGGCCAGGGCCCGGCGCAGCTCGCGTATCTCCGCGGCGAGCTGGGCGAAGCGGGCCCTGGCCTCGTCCGAGAAGGGCAGGCCGGGGCCGCCGGCCTGGTCCGGGTACAGGAAGGTCTCCAGGGCGTCGGCGAGCGAGACCACCTCGGTCGGGTCGGTGCCCTGGACCGCCCCGGCCAGCCGGTCCTGGCCCTCGCCGCCGCGGCCGACCCGGACCAGGTCGGCGGCGCGGCGGCCCAGCAGCGCCAGGTCGCGCGGGCCGATCCGCCAGCGCGGGCCCACCAGCAGCCGGACCAGCGCCGCGTTGGCGGTCGGATCCTGCAGCACCTCGCAGGTGGAGACCAGGTCGGCGACCTCGGGCAGGTTGAGCAGCCCGGACAGGCCGACCACCTCCACCGGGACGTCCCGGGCCACCAGCGCGGCGTGGATGTCGGGGAACAGCTCGCGCCCGGCCCGGCAGAGCACCGCGATCCGGCCCGGCGCCACCCCGCCCTGGTGGACCAGGTGCGCGATGGAGTCGGCGAGCCAGACCACCTCCTGGTCGTAAGTGTCCAGCAGGGCACAGCGCAGAAAGCCGTCCCGCTCCGCGCCCGGGGCGGGGCGCAGCGCCTCCACGCCCTCGTGCATCGCCCGCAGCGGCTCGGCCACGGTGTTGGCGAACTCCAGCAGCCTGCCCCCGCTGCGGCGGTTCTCGCTGAGCGAGTAGCGGGCGGCGGGGCTGCCGTCGGCGGCCGGGAAGTGCCGGGGGAAGTCGTCCAGGTTGGCCACGGAGGCGCCGCGCCAGCCGTAGATCGCCTGGCAGGGGTCGCCGACCGCGGTGACCGGGTGGCCGCCGGGGTTGTGCTCGCTTTTACCGAAGAGACCCGCGAGCAGCAGCCGCTGGGCGACCGAGGTGTCCTGGTACTCGTCCAGCAGCACCACCCGGAACTGCTCCCGGAGCAGCCGGCCGACCTCGGGGCTGCCCTGGGCCAGCCGGGCGCAGGCGGCGATCTGGTCGCCGAAGTCCATCAGCCCGGCCTCCTGCTTGCGGCGGCGGTAGCGGCGGACCAGGTCGGCGAGCTCAAGACGGGCGGCGGCGGCCTGCGGGACCTTGCGCAGCTCGTCATTGCTGAGCTTCGCCCGGGCCAGGTCGGCGATCAGCGCGGTGTCGTAGGCCTGCAGCCGGTCCGGGTCGACCAGGTGCTCGGCCAGTTCGCCGTCCAGGGTCAGCAGCTCGGCGATCAGCGTGGAGAAACCGCTGGTCAGCGCCGGATACGGGCCGGGGGCCGCGCGCAGCACCCGGGCCGCGAGCTGGAAGCGGGTGGCGTCGGCGAGCAGCCGGACATCCGGCTCCAGGCCGATCCGCAGGCCGTGGTCCTTGAGCAGCCGCCCGGCGAAGGCGTGGTACGTGGAGATCTCCGGCTCGCCGAGGACGTCCTCGGCGGTCAGCGGATCCAGGTCGACCACCCCGGCCTGCACCAGCGCCCGGCGCACCCGCTCGGCCAGCTCGCCGGCCGCCTTGTTGGTGAAGGTCAGCCCCAGCACCTGCTCCGGACGCACCTGCCCGGTGCCGACCAGCCAGACCACCCGGGCCGCCATCACCGTGGTCTTGCCGGAACCCGCCCCGGCCACGATCACCGCGGGCGCCAGCGGCGCGGTGATCGCGCCGAGCTGCTCCGCGGTGAAGGGGATACCGAGGAGCAGCTTGAGCTGGTCGGGGTGGGTGATGGCAGGGCTCACCCCAGGAACGCTAGCGGGCGGCACCGACAGCCGCGCCGCCGCAGGGCGTCACATGCCGTACTTGGCCGCGTCCAGGGTCTGGCTCTTGGGCGGCGCGGTCAGGGTGACCTTGGCGTTGTAGGCGGAGAAGTCGAGCGTGCTGGCGTCGCTGCCGGTGGTGACGACCTGCAGGATCTGCGGTTTGGCGGCGTCGGAGACGATCATGGTCACTGAGTCGGCGGCGCTGTGGAGCTTGACCACCTTCTTGCCGTGCAGGGTCCCGGCGCTTCGGGTCAGACCGGTCAGGCCGTCCACACTGAACGGGCCCTTGCTGCCGGTGACGTCGCACATGTCCGAGAAGCTGGAACCCAGGCCCTTGCTGGCGGCAGTGCTGGCCAGGTACTTGCCGACGAGGTGATTCAGCACGGCCGGGTCGTTGCCTCCGGCGGAATGCCAGAACGCCGTGTCAGGTTTGACCCAGACCTTCTTCCCGATCAGCACCAGCTCGAGGGAGCCCTTGCCGCCCATGGATATGGTCCCCTTGCAGCCGTGTCCGGGAACCAGGTAGAGATCGAAGCGGACGGTCGATCCCGAGTCCTTGCCCTTACCCGTCATGTGGACTGAGGCGGCGGCGCGCAGATCGGCGGCGGCCTTGACCGCCAGCGCGTCCGCGCTCACCGCCGCGGCCGGTGCCGACGTCGCTGCCGGTGCGGTGCTCGGAGCAGCTGCTCCGGTCTGCAGCGCCGGGTCAGCCGCAGCGGTTTTCGCGGTGCTGCTGCCGCAGGCCGTGACTCCGAGCGTGAGTGCGGCGCACAGGAGCGCGGCGGAGGCCGCCCGCCGAGTGGCATTCATCAGATCGTTCCCATCCCCATGACGTGCGCACATTTGTTCGCACGAGATGCACATGGTGGCACAGGGAACCGACAGGCAATCCACCGCTACCGCTCAGTCCACGACCTGGCGGCCCTCGGCATGCCCTGTACAGCTGCGGCGGAAGGAGCAGTGGTCGCAGCCGGGGCCGACGGTCGGGGTGAAGCGCTCATTGACGATCCGGTCGGCGGCCTCGGCGAGCAGTCCCTCGATCCAGGCCGGGTCCTCCCGCAGCGAGGGCTGGGGCTGGACCTTGGGCCGATCCTCGCTGCCCTTGCCGGCGATCTGCCGCAGCTGCACCAGCTCCGCGCCGCCCGGCTCGGGGCGCTCGCCCGCGAAGGCCTCCAGCTCGTCCACCGCGCCCTCGGCCACCGCCAGCTGATACACCCCCAGCTGAGGGTGCGTCAGCAGGTCGGGTCCGGAGACCACCCGCTTGCCGGTCTTGAAGTCGACCACGAAGGCCGCTCCGGTCGCGGTGTCCCGCTCCACCCGGTCCATGCTGCCGCGGATCCTGACCAGGTGGTCGCCGACCTTCAGCTCCACCTCGAAGGGGTGCTCGGTGGCCGCCGGCACCCGTCCGCGCTCGCTCGCGTGCCAGGTCAGAAAGCGCTCCAGGGCGGCCCTGGCCTCGCCCTTCTCCTGCTCGGACTTCCACGGGGCGTCGAAGGCCAGCGCGTCCCAGACCGTGTCCAGGCGCTCCATCAGCACCCCCAGATCGGCCGGGGTGCGCCCGGAGCCGACCTCCTCGGCCAGCACGTGCACCACATTGCCGAAGCCCTGCGCCCCGCTGGAGGCCTGCTCGGCGTGCACCTCGCGGCCGAGGAACCACTGCAGGCCGCAGGAGTTGACCGACTCCAGCGCACTCCCCGACAGCTGCAGCGGCTGCTCCGGGTCGCGGACCGGGACGGCGTTCTCGGTCGGGTCGGACATCCCCCACCAGCGCCGCGGATGCGCCGACGGCACCAGCGGGAAGCCGTCGTCGTCGCTCAGCGCCGCCAGCCGGACCAGTCGCTCGGCCGCGGCCTCGCGCAGCTCCGGGGTCCGCGCCGGGTCCACGGTGACCGCCCGCAGCTCGGCGACCAGGGCGGCGACGGCCAGCGGGCGGCGCGGGCGGTGGGTCACGTCCTCGACCACCACCTCGGGGATCCGGTGGCCGTCCTTGTCCTCCCGGTAGAGCTCGCGCAGGAAGCGGGAGGGCTCGTCGCCGTCCTCGGCCGGAGCCTTCACCGCGGTGACGATCAGCCGCTCCTTGGCCCGGGTCGCCGCGACATAGAACAGCCGCCGCTCCTCCCCCAGCAGCGCGCCGGGGCTGAGCGGCTCGGCCAGGCCGTCCCGGCCGATCCGGTCCGCCTCCAGCAGCGAGCCGCGGCGGCGCAGGTCGGGCCACAGCCCCTCCTGCACCCCGGCCACCACGACCACCCTCCACTCCAGGCCCTTGGAGCGGTGCGCGGTGAGCAGCCGCACCGCGTCCGGGCGGACCGTGCGTCCGGAGAGGGTGTCCGCGGCGATGTCCTGCTGCTCCAGCTCGGCCAGGAAGTTGAGCGCGCCGCGGGCCCCGGTCACCCGCTCCTCGGCCCGGGCCGCCGTTTCGAACAGGGCGCAGACCGCATCCAGGTCCCGGTCCGCGTTGCGGCCGCCGGTGCCGGGACGCAGCGCGGCGGTCTCCAGCCGGCGGCGCCAGCGTTCGGAGCCGTCCCAGAGCGCCCAGAGCGCGTCCTCGGCGGAGGCGCCGCCGGCGATCATCTCCCGGACCTTGCGCAGCAGCTGGCCCAGCTGCAGCGCGCGTCCGGCGAAGGAGCGGTCCAGGGTGACCAGTCGCTCCGGCTCCGCCAGCGCCTCCCGGATCAGCACCTCGCCGGGCCGGACGGTACGGGGCACGGCCTCCGCCGCGACGTCGCCCTCGGCCGCGCCCTCGGCGGCCAGAGCGGCCTGAGCGGCCTCGGCGCCCTCGGCGGCCGGGCGCAGCGCGGCCCGCTCCTCCTCGCGCAGGGCCCGGCCGAGCCGGCGCAGGTCGGCGCCGTCCAGACCGCCGAGCGGGCCGGTGAGCAGGGTGTGCGCGACCTCGGTGGTCAGCGGGTCCTCCTGGTACGGGTGGTCGGCGCCGTCGGCCCGGCTGCGCTCCCGCACCGCGCCGATCGCGCACACCCGGAGCGCGGCCAGCAGCGGCGCGACCGCCGGTTCGGCATGCAGCGGGAGGTCGTCCCCGTCGATCTCCAGCGGCACCCCGGCCGAGCTCAGCGCCCGCCGGAAGCCGGGGATGGAGCGGCCGCCGGCCCGGACCAGCACCGCCATCTCGCTCCAGGGCACCCCCTCCTCCAGATGGGCGCGGCGCAGCAGGTCGGCGATGTTGTCGATCTCGGACCCGGGCGTCGGATAGGTGTACACCTCGACGCGGCCTCCCTCGCGGGACGGGATCAGCCGGCGGTGCTGCTCCAGCGCGGCGGCCGGGAGCCGTCCCATCGGCATCCGCCGGGTCACCGTGCGGGTCGCCGCCAGCAGCAGCCCGCCGGAGCGGCGGGACACCCGCAGCACCCGGATCTCCGCCGGACGGCCGTCCGCCTGCGGGAAGTCCTGGGGGAAGTCGAGGATGCCGTTGATGTCGGCGCCGCGGAAGGCGTAGATCGACTGGTCCGGGTCGCCGACCGCGACCAGCTCCCGGCCGTCCCCTGCCAGCGCGTGCAGCAGCCTGACCTGGGCCGGGTCGGTGTCCTGGTACTCGTCGACATAGACCACCCGGTACTGCCGGCGCAGCTGCTCGCGGACCTCGGGGCGCTCGGCCAGCAGCACCGCGCGGTGCACCAGCTCGGAGTAGTCCAGCACGCCCTGGGCGTCCAGGACGTCCAGGTACTGGGCCAGGAAGTCGGCGGCGGCGTACCAGTCGGGGCGGCCGACGCCCTCGGCGAAGCGGCGCAGCGCGTCCTCGCCGAGGCCCAGCTCACGGGCCCGGGCCAGCACCGCACGCACCTCGTCGGCGAAGCCGCGGGTGGTCAGGCAGGCCCGCAGCTCGTCCGGCCAGCGGATCCCGTGGCCCTCGCGGGCGTCCTCCGCGCCGCCGGCCAGCAGCTCGCGGACCATGACGTCCTGCTCGGGCCCTGAGAGCAGCCGGATCGGGTCGGCGAACAGCTCGGCGTCCTGGTGGGCCCGGACCAGGGCGTAGCAGAAGGAGTGAAAAGTGGTGGCCTGCGGCACGCCGCCTCCGCCGCCGGCCTCCCCGGCGCCGGCCCCACTGCGCGCGGTCATCCGGTCCCGCAGCTCCACGGCTGCCTTGCGGCTGAAGGTCAGCACCAGGATCTCCTCCGGCGCCACCCCCTCGGCGATCCGCCGGGTGACCGCCTCCACCAGCGTGGTGGTCTTGCCGGTGCCAGGTCCGGCCAGGACCAGTAGCGGGCCGCCCCGATGGTCCACGACAGCCTGCTGAAAGGCGTCAAGCACGGGGGGCGCTGGAGTCGCGAGCGGGTCGCGCACCAAACGGTACGCGCCCCCGCGCACGGTGGTGGCGGGCTGCGAGGTCATGGGGCCGGTCCAGGGGAGGTGCAGGGGGACACGCAGGGGGTGAACGGGATCTCAGGTGCCTCCCGCTACCGCGAGCCTACGATCCTCCCCCGTCATTCCCCCTGCTGTCCCCGGTTCCCTGGAATCCCCCCGGCCCCGTCACCGGCCGTCCCAGCGGGCGCTGGACAGGTCCACCCGGGGCAGGTCCCCGGCCGCCGCCGAGCCCCGGGCCGGGCCCCGGCCGCGCACGCTGCGCAACGGGGTGCCCTCCACCCGGTACTGCTCCATCGCCCGCAGCTCATGGCCCGGCAGCAGCGCGCCGTCCGCCCGCACCACCCGCCACCAGGGCACGGCCGCGCCGTAGAGCGCCAGCACCCGGCCGACCTGGCGCGGTCCTCCCTCTTCCAGGAACTCGGCGACGTCACCGTAGGTCATCACCCGCCCGGCCGGAATCCGCTCGATCAGCTCCAGCACCCGCTCGGCGAACGGCGGCAGCTCGCCCGGTTCCACATCCGACCCGTCGTCATCACTCACCCGACAGATTGTGTCCCACCCCACTGACACCGGCGGCCGGACCGGGCCCCGAGGGCCGACACGTCCGGGCGGCGCGGTCCAGGAACCTCCTCGCTCACCCGGGCGGAGGAATGTAGCATCCGGCCAGGGCCCGCACAGGAACATCTCCCACAGGAGGACCGCACCACAGGAGGACCGCGGTCCGACGCGCGTCCCCCACCCATGCCACCCTTGAAGGGTCGGTGACAGGCAACCAGAAGGCACACACTTCAGATGACCGGATCAAGCGCGAGCGCCGACCAGGCAGCGGACGCCTCCGGAGCCGTGCCCGACGACAGCCTGCAGCGTCTCAACGGCGAGGCCACCGCCGCGCTCAGCGCCGAGACCGCCCCGGAGGCCCTCACCCAGGCCCTCCCCGAGGTCCAGGCCCTCCCCGAGGTCGCCCCCGAGCACGCGGCCGTTCCCGAGCCGGCGGCCGTTTCCGAGCCCGAGCCTCCGCCCGCCGTCGACCTGGTCAAGCAGCCCTGCGCCACCGTCTCGGCGGAGACCCGGGCGGGTTCGCACATCATCTCCGTGGACGAGCCGCTGCTGGCCGCCCGGGTGCACCGCCCGGCCGACCTGATCCGCTTCCTGCTCGGCATCCTCGGCGTCGCCGCGGTCTTCGTGCTCGCCAATATCGCCACCTCCACCACCAGCGGCCTGCAGCTCGACATCGCCAGCGGCGTCACCAAGGTCCCCGACTTCCTGACCACCCTCACCGGGGTGGTCTCCACCGCCGCGGTGCTGATCGTGCCGCTCGCCTTCGCCGTGGAGCGGCTGATCAAGCGGGACGGCCTACGGGTCGCGGACGGGGTGCTCGCGGCGGTCCTGGCCCACGGCATCTCGCTGGCGGTCGACCTCTGGGTGGTGAAGTCCGCCCCCGAGTCGATCACGGCGGCGCTGACCGTGCCGATCACCGGCACCACCTCGGTCACCGACCCGGTGCACGGCTACCTGACCCCGGTCATCGCCTATATGACCGCGGTGGGCATGGCCAGCCGCCCGCGCTGGCGGGTGGCGCTGTGGGGCGTGGTGCTGCTGGACAGCCTCTCCGAGCTGATCAGCGGGCACACCACACCGCTCTCCATTGCAGCAACGATCCTGCTCGGCCTCACCGTCGCCTACGGCACCCTGTACGCGGTCGGCACCCCCAACGTCCGCCCGACCGGCGAGCACCTGCTGGCGGGGCTGCGGAAGGTCGGCTTCGCACCGCTCAGCGCGCACCGCTCCTCGGACGGCCCCGAGGGCACCCGCCGCTACCTGGTGATCCAGGACTCGGCCTCGCCGCTCGACGTCCATGTGATCGACCGGGAGCAGCAGGCCTCCGGCTTCTTCTACCGGCTGTGGCGGCGGCTGCAGCTGCGTACCGTCGCGGTGCGCTCCAGCCCGCAGTCGCTGCGCCAGGCCCTGGAACAGGAGGCGCTGATCGCCTACGCGGCCAACGCCGCGGGCGCGCACTCCCCCAAGCTGATCGCCACCTCCGAGCTGGGCCCGGACGCGGTGATCCTGGTCTACGAACGGGTCGAGGGCCACTCCTTCGACCACGCCGCGGACGCCGAGCTGACCGACCCGGTCCTCGCCGACGCCTGGGCCTCGGTCAAGGCGCTGCACGACCGCCGGATCGCGCACCGCAGGCTCACCGCCGAATCCCTGCTGGTCACCAGGAACGGCAGCATCTGCCTGATCAACCTGGCCGGCGGCGACATCGCCTCCGGCGAGCTCACGCTGCGCATGGACCTGGCGCAGATGCTGACCACGCTGGCGCTGCGGGTCGGCCCCGAGCGGGCCGTCGCCTCGGCCAACGCCGCCCTCGGGTCGGCCCGGACCGCCAGCGCGCTGCCGCTGCTGCAACCGGTCGGGCTGCACCGCTCCACCCGGATCGCGCTCAAGCACCACAACCGCGACCGCAAGGCCGAGGTCTCCGCCGCCCGGGAGGAGCAGATCCGCTCCGGGGTCAAGGTCGAGGAGGCGCTGAGCTCCGTCCCGGACGCCGAGGACTTCCTGGCGCAGATCCGCGAGCAGATCCTGGAGGTGGTCCCGGAGGCCCCGGTCCACCCGGCCAGGCTGCAGCGGCTCAAGCCGAAGACCCTGATCACCATGATCGCCGGGGCCTTTGCCGCGTATCTGCTGCTGGGCCAGCTGATCGCCAACAACCCGGTCACCGCGCTCTCCCACGCCGACTACCTCTGGGTGCTGATCGCCCTGGTGGCCTCGGTGCTCAGCTATGTCGGCGCCTCGATGAGCCTGGCCGGCTTCGTGCCGGAGCAACTGCCGTTCTGGCGCACCTTCATGGCCCAGGTGGCGGGATCCTTCGTCAAGCTGGTGGCGCCGGCCGCGGTCGGCGGGGTGGCGCTGAACGCCCGCTTCCTGCAGCGGGCCGGCATCCGTTCCGGCCAGGCCGTGGCCAGCGTGGGGCGTCGCAGCTGGTCGGGCTGGGGATGCACATCGTGCTGCTGCTGGGCTTCGGCTTCATCGCCGGGACCGGCCAGAGCTCCGACATCCCCTCGTCCCGGAGCGTCATCGCCGGGCTGCTGATAGCGGCCGTGCTGATCCTGGTGGCGGCGGCGATCCCGCCGCTGCGGCGCTGGCTCACCTCGCATGTGCGCAGCCTGTTCCTGGGCGTGGTGCCGCGGATGCTGGACCTGCTGCGCTCCCCCGTGAAGCTGCTCACCGGCTTCGGCGGGATCGTGCTGGTCTCGCTCGCCTTCGTGGCCTGCCTGGACGCCAGCATCCGCGCCTTCGGCGGCTCGCTGCCCTTCGCCACCGTCGCGGTGGTCTACCTGGCCGGCAACGCGGCCGGATCGGCCGTCCCGGTGCCGGGCGGCATCGGTCCGATCGAGCTGGCGCTGACCGGTCTGCTCACCGGCTTCGGGCTGCCGCTGGCGGTGGCCACCCCGGCGGTGCTGGTCTTCCGGGTGCTGACCTTCTGGCTGCCGGTGCTGCCGGGCTGGATCTCCTTCACCTACCTCCAGCGCAAACAGGCCCTGTAGCGAGATCGAGAAGGCCCCCGCACCGAAACCGGTGCGGGGGCCTTCTGCCTGCCGAACGAGACCTAGTACGTGGGCTTGGCGGGCTCGATCTGGTTGACCCAGCCGATGACCCCGCCTCCGACGTGCACCGAGTCGGCGAAGCCGGCCGCGTGCAGCACGGCCAGCACCTCGGCCGAGCGGACGCCGGTCTTGCAGTGCAGCACGATCTTCCTGTCCTGGGGCATCCGCTCCAGGGCGTTGCCCATCAGGAACTCACCCTTGGGGATCAGGGTCGCGCCCGGGATGTTGACGATCTCGTACTCGCCGGGCTCGCGGACGTCGATGAGGAAGATGTCCTCGTTGTCGTCCTGCCACTGCTTGAGCTGCTTGGGCGTGATGGTGGAGCCGACGGCCGCGGCCTGGGCCTCGTCGCTGACGACGCCGCAGAAGGCCTCGTAGTCGATCAGGTCGGTGACCGTCGGGTTCTCGCCGCAGAGCGCGCAGTCGGGGTCCTTGCGGACCTTGACCTGGCGGTACTGCATCTCCAGGGCGTCGTAGATCATCAGTCGGCCGACCAGCGGCTCGCCGATCCCGGCCAGCAGCTTGATCGCCTCGGTGACCTGGATCGAGCCGATCGAGGCGCACAGCACGCCGAGCACGCCGCCCTCCGCGCAGGAGGGGACCATGCCGGCCGGCGGGGCCTCGGGGTAGAGGCAGCGGTAGCAGGGGCCGTGCTCGGCCCAGAACACGCTGGCCTGGCCGTCGAAGCGGTAGATCGAGCCCCAGACGTAGGGCTTGCCGAGCAGCACCGCGGCGTCGTTCACCAGGTAGCGGGTGGCGAAGTTGTCGGTGCCGTCGACGATCAGGTCGTACTGGGCGAAGATCTCCTTGACGTTGTCCACGTCCAGGCGGGTCTCGTGCAGGACGACGTTGACGTAGGGGTTGATCTCCTTGACCGAGTCCCGCGCGGACTCGGCCTTGGACCGGTCGATGTCGGACTGGCCGTGGATGATCTGACGCTGGAGGTTGGACTCGTCGACAGTGTCGAACTCGACGATGCCGAGGGTGCCGACGCCCGCCGCGGCGAGGTACATCAGCGCGGGAGAGCCGAGGCCGCCGGCGCCCACACAGAGCACCTTGGCGTTCTTCAACCGCTTCTGCCCGTCCATCCCGACATCGGGGATGATCAGGTGGCGGGAGTACCTGCGGACCTCGTCCACGGTGAGCTCAGCGGCCGGCTCGACCAGGGGTGGCAGCGACACGGGGGACTCCGGTGATCGGGTTTCTGTACGGTTCTCCCGCCAACAGTGCCACGCCCGCCGCTATTCCAGACCCCTGGTCCGAGGTACGAGACAGGGCCTGAGACGGGCGGGCACCTTGGGAACCACAGGTCACACCCGGCAGGCGGTCTCCATCCAGATGTCCGCGAGCGACTCCTCCAGCGGCACCCGGGGACGCCAGCCGAGCCGCTCGCGCGCGGTGCGGATGTCCGCCTGCCGCCACAGCACCTCGCCGGGGCGCTCGGTCCCGCCGTCCGCGCCGGGGATCGGGCTGCGGGTCTCCTCCATCAGCCGTCCGTCGAAGCCGGAGGCGCGGACCAGCAGATGCGCCGCGTCCCGCATCCTGACGCCGTTGCCGCCGCCGATGTTGATCACCCCGGTGGCCGCCGACACCGCCGCCGCCTGCACCGCCCTGGCCACGTCGCGGACGTCCACGAAGTCGCGGAAGGCGGACAGGTCCGCCGAGCGGACCTGTGGCTCGCCCCGCTCCAGCGCCCGGCGCAGGCTCTCCGAGAGCCGTCCGAACAGCGATCCGGCGGGCACTCCCGGGCCGACCGCGTCGAAGATCCGCAGCACCACCGCGTCAAGCCCTGAGGAAAGCGCCAGCTCCGTCCCGGCGAGCTTGGTGACGCCGTAGGGGCCGAGCGGACGGGGTTCCGCCCCCTCCGCGGTGGAGGTGCCGATCGGCACCGGGCCGTACTCCGCGGCCGAGCCGACATGGACCAGCCTGGCCGGGTCGTGGCTGCGCCGGATCGCCTCGCAGACGGTGGCCACGGCCTGGGTGTTGGCCCGGACCAGGTCGCGCGGGCTGCCGTAGGTGGCCCCGGCGCAGTTCACCACCACCCGCGGCATCACCGCGTCCAGGAACCGGGCCAGCGCGCCGGGGCTGCCGGCGGCGAGGTCGAAGCGGATGTCGGCGGAATCCCGCCGGCCCAGCACGGTCACCTGCAACTCGGGGTCGGCGAAAAGGCGGTCGGCGACGCGGCGGCCGATGAATCCATCGGCGCCCAGCAGCAGCACCCTCATGGTGCGGTCCTTCCTTGAGCGGGCCCCGAAGGGTCCGCGATCTGCAGAATGTGGGAAGAGTCGGGATACGTGGAACTGAAGGGGGGTCAGTCGAGAGGGGTGCCCCGGTGCGACTCGGGGCGGCGCAGCACCACCCAGGCGTAGGGCAGCAGCAGCGCGGCCGTGGCGCCGAAGCCCCAGAGCAGGGCGCTGCTGAAGACCGCGGGCGCCGGGCTGCCCGGGGCCGCGGTCGGCAGCTGCCAGGGCGCGACCGCCCCGACCGCGGCCGCCGCCACCCCCACCGCGGCCAGCGCGCAGAGCATCGCGGCCAGCGCGTCCTGGTGCCGTCCGCAGCGCCAGAGCAGCAGCACCAGCAGCAGCACCACCCCGGTGCACTCCTGGGCGGCCCAGGCGGTGCCGTCCGCGCCGACCACCGCCGCGGCCAGGCCGCCGTCGGCGCCGCGCGCTCGCGCTGGAGCGCCAGTGCGCCGAAGGTCAGCGCGGACAGGGCGGTGAGCTGCAGGGCGACGGCGACCGGGAGCACCGGCCGCATCCGTTCTCGGAACTCGGCCTGTGAGCGGGCCGCGCCGAGATGGCCCCAGCCGATGTGCCGGAACCAGCGGGCGCACCAGTCGGCCGGACCGATCGCGCAGGCCAGCGCGGCGGCGACGGGCAGGCTGGCGCCGCCGGTCACGCTCAGCCCGAGCAGCGCGGCCAGGCCCAGGGCGAAGCCGAACCTGGCCCGGAACGGGTGCTCCCGGCCCGAGGTGCCGGCCGCGACCAGGGCCAGCAGCCCGACCACGGTCAGGCAGACCCCGATCCCGCGCTGCTCGCCGCCGGTGGCCCGGGCCAGCCACAGCGCGGCGCAGGGCAGCAGATAGAGCAGCGCGACAGCCAGCGCCGGGGCGGCCCGCCGCCGCCAGGGGCTCTCCACCGACGGCGTCCGCAGCCCGGAGGAGCGGCGCGGCACCCGGGCGTAGAGCTCCTCGGCCAGCGAGAACACATCGGCGTGCCGGTAGCGCCCGGCCGTGCCGGGCCCTATCCCGTACGCCTCCAGCTCGGCCGCGATCTCCAAGGGGTGTACCGCGGCCTCGCACAGCGGGAGGTGACGGATCAACAGGTCGTGCACCGGGTCCGCGGTCGGCGGCGGCTGACCCGCGGCGGGGGCGGACGGGGCTGCGCCGCGGGGTCCGCTCATCCGGTGCCCGCCTCTTCGGCCCCGGCCCCGACCGGGACGGCGGTCCTGGCCTCCGCGCGCGCCGGGGCGGCGGTGCGGTGCAGGTCGGCGAGCCGTCCGGGTGCCCGGCGGGGCGGCTCGGCGGCGGGCTCCACCCGGGTTTCCAGCACCGCCCGGGCGTCCGCCGCCACCCGCGCCTCCGGCGCGACCCGGGTCTCCGCCGCCAGCCGGCTCTCGGCCGCCACCCAGGCCTCGGCCGTGCGGCCGAAGGGACGCCGCGCGGCGGGCGAGCCCTGGGCGACCTCCGACTGCGGCCAGCGGGAGACCAGCTCCAGGTAGAGCCCCCGGAAGGCGGTGGCGGAAGGCTCCACCGCGTACAGCTCGCGGGCCCGGAGCCGTCCGGCGTTGCCCAGCCTGGCCCGCCGCTCGTCGTCCCCGAGCAGTGCGGCGCAGGCCGTGGCCAGCGCCCGCGGATCGTCGGCCGGGACCAGCAGCCCGGTCGGGCCGACCACCTCCCTGGCCGCGCCGACGTCGGTGGTGACGACCGGGCGTCCGCTGAGCATCGCCTCGGCGACCAGCCGGGGCCGGGCCCCCTGGGTGCCGGAGAAGACGATCACGCTGCCGCGATCGTGGACCGCACCGAGCCGCTCGTCGGCCGGTTCGAAGACCACGGCCTCCGGCTCCTCCGGGAACAGCTTCCCGACCAGCTCACGGCAGTGCCGGAGGTAGCCCTCGGCGCCGGCCGGGGCGGTGCCGTGCACCCGGAGCAGGACCGAGTGCCGGGTCTCCCGCAGCTCGGCGAGGGCCCGCAGCATGGTCTCCAGGCCGCTGTGCGGCTCGATCGGCCCGGTCCAGACCAGGGTGGGGACGGCGGGCTCGGCCCCGGCCGCGGGGCGGTCGGCGTGCTCGGCGCCTTCGTAGACCACCCGTACCGTGGCCGGATCCGCGCCGCAGTGGATCTGCCAGCGCTGGTCGTAGGAGCTGCCGGGGGTGATCAGCCCGGCCTGCTGGTAGGCCTCGCGGGCCAGCAGCCGGAAGAAGGTGAGCAGCAGCGCGCGCGGACCGGCCGCCGGTACGGCGCGTCCCGGTAGCCGCGGGCGCGTTCCCGCAGGTGGAGGCTGTGTTCGGTGATGACCAGGGGTATTCCGTAGAAGTGCTTCGCGAGCAGCCCCGGCAGCGCCGCCGGGCCCCCGCCGACGGCGTGGCAGATGTCGGCCGCGCCGAGGCCGGCCGGGGCGGCGGCCCGCCCCGGCAGCCGGACCGCCGACCACCGACGTTCCCTGGTGGGCTGCTGCTCGGCGCCGTACCAGGGCGCGGACAGCGCCCGAAGCTGCTGGGCCAGCAGATCGGCCGCCACCAGGACGTCCCTGACCTGCGGCTCCACCGCCGCACCCGAGCCGGGGGCGCCGATCGCCCCGGGCGCCTGCCAGGTGCTCTCCAGCACCCGTAACGCGGCGCCCGAGCGCAGCAGCGCCGGCAGGCCGCCGCCGCGGCCGGCGTCGGCCAGCGCGTAGAGGGCCGGGCCGAACTCGGTCGCCGCCCCCGGCACCACCAGCGAGCGGACCAGCGCCCGATAGGCCCGCAGCGCGCGCGGCGGCGGGCCCGTCCGTGCAGCACCGCGGCGACCGGGGTGCTGGGCAGCAGGGCGGAGATCCGGGCCGGCAGCGGTTCGGGCCGGGCTTCCCGCCGGGAGGCCCCCAGCGCGTACATCTCGAACTCGTGCTCGGGAAGGCCTCGGGTGAGCCGGTCGCACCAGCCGCCTTCGGCACTCTCGGCAGTCGGGAAGCCACTCTCGGTGAGCAGGGCAACGCGCATGGAGACCTCCAGGAGCCGCAGGACGGTGGTGGGTGGGGCGGAGCCGACGATCACTGTGTGGCGGTCGCTTTCGACCGGCACTCCCCCGACGTCTGTTCGGCCCGACGGGACGAAACTACGTGCAGGGACTGACACCCACTCGACCATCCGGCCGCATGCCACCCGAAGGAGTGAACCCCCGAAACCCCCGGCTTGCTGCGGCGTTGTGCTTGCCCGTCCTGCGAACCCGGCCGGAGCCGGGCCTGGGGCCTCAGGCCTTGGCCACCCCCGCCAGCAGCTCCCGGAACTGCGCCGCCACCAGCTCGGGGTACTCCATCATCGCCACGTGCCCGGCCTCCGGCAGCACCAGCAGCCGCGAGTCCCGGAAGGCGAGCCCGGCCCGCCTGGCCATCCGGTAGGACACCAGCTTGTCCCGCAGCCCGTACACCAGCAGCACCGGTACGGCGACCTGCTCGGCCTGCCGCCACAGCGCCTGCGGCCCGCGCTCGGTGTAGGCCCTGACGATCCCGCGCGCGGTCCTGGCCAGCACGTCCATGGAGTACGGCAGCGCCATCCGGCGCTGGTACTCGTCCGCCAGCTGCTGCCGCCGCTCCGCGTCGATCAGGCCGGGGTCGCCGTAGCAGAGGTCGAGCACGGCCTCGGTCTGCCGCTCCACCGGCTGCCCCCGGGTCAGCCGGCCGAAGACGGCCGGGACGCCGGGCATCGCCAGCAGCCCGGTCGGCAGCGCGGTGCGCTGCGGCGGCACTTCCGGCAGGGCCGGCGAGATCAGGGTGAGCGTCCGCACCAGGTCGGGACGCAGCGCCGCCAGCCGGGTCGCCACCGCGCCGCCCAGCGAGTTGCCGAAGAGGTGCACCGGACCGCGCCCGGCGAGTTCCAGGTAGTCGACGACGGCCCGCATATGGGCGGTGACCGAGAGGTCGGCGTCGTCGGGCGGCGGGGACTGCCCGAAACCGGGCAGGTCGACCGCGTGGCCGTCGACGTCACCGGCGAGCCGGTCCATCAGCAGCGTCCAGTTCTGGGTGGAGCCGCCGAGCCCGTGCACGAAGACCGCGGGCGGCAGCCCGTCCCGCTCCGGCTCGGCCGCGGCGACGTGCAGTCCGCACCCCGGCACCACCAGGTCCCGCAGGGGCCGGACACCCGGCCGCCGCGCGTCGGCCGCCGAGGGGATCACTGTCTCGGGCATCTCACTCAGTCCGCTGCTCATGACCACGATGCTACGAGCGGAGGCGGCCGCTGCCGACACCGCCGACCTCCAGCGCGTCGCCCCCGATATCCGGGTGATTTAAGAACTATGCACCAATAACGGAGGGTCTAAGATGACCTGTGTTGTGGGATATCCACAACACATCGGCCGGACTTTCTTTCGGCGACCTGGGGCGTACGGGATTACCGACAAGTAGGATGACGCCCGGAAGCACCACCCGCCCTACCGTGAGAGGGGAGCACCGTGACGGCTGTTCAGGACACGGACGAGCGCCCGCGCACAGGCAAGACCGCGACCGGTCGCCTGCCGCGCAGCGCCCGACGCAACCAGCTGCTCGGTGCCGCCGAGGAGGTGTTCGTCGCCCAGGGCTACCACGCCGCTGCCATGGACGACATCGCCGAGCGCGCCGGTGTCAGCAAGCCCGTGCTGTACCAGCACTTCCCCGGCAAGCTGGAGCTCTACCTGGCGCTGCTGGACAAGCACTGCGACGCCCTGGTCGAGGCCATCCGCACCGCGCTGGAGGCCACCACGGACAACAAGCTCCGGGTGCTGGCCACCACCGAGGCGTACTTCGCCTATGTCGCGGCCGAGTCCGGCGCCTTCCGGCTGGTCTTCGAGTCGGACCTGACCAATGAGACCGCGGTGCGCGAGCGGGTCGAGGCGGTGACCCGGGCGACCGCGACCCTGGTCAGCAAGGTGATCGCGGAGGACACCGACCTCCCCGAGGAGGAGGCCATGCTGCTCGCCGTCGGCGTCTGCGGCCTGTGCCAGATCACCGCCCGGTTCTGGCTGGCCCAGGGCCGGACCATCCCCAAGGACGAGGCCGTCCGCCTGGTCTCCAGCCTGTCCTGGCGCGGCCTCAAGGGCTTCCCGATGCACGGCGGCGACACGGCTCCGCACTGAGCCGGGCCCGGAGCCACTGCCACTCGGTCTAAGGTTGGCCCCGTACGGCGCGATCATCCGCGCATGGAATGACAAGCAACGCCTTGAGGGGCCGGAGGGACGTAGCCGTGGAGGTCAAGATCGGCGTGCAGAACGCGGCTCGGGAGATCGTTCTCGAGAGCTCGCAGACTGCCGATGAGGTCGAGAGCGCGGTTGCCGCAGCGCTCGACGGCAGCGCCAAGCTGCTGAAGCTCACGGACGAGCACGGCCGCAAGGTCCTGGTTCCGGCCGAGCGCCTCGCCTACGTGGAGATCGGCGAGCAGACGGCGCGCAAGGTCGGCTTCGGCGCGATCTGACGTCGTCGCACCGCCCTTCGACAGTGCCCCGTTCCCGCCTCGGCGGGGGCGGGGCACCGCTCGTTCCCGGCCGGCCGGGTCCGCCGCACACGGGACGCATATCCGACGCCCGCGCGAGTCGCACGACAGGTCCGTCCTGTGGGTGGATTCCGGCCAGCAACCGGCGCAGATCGGTACGTTCCGCATGCCCCGGGCCGTCCCTGGGTACTCCCTGGGAGGAAGCCGCACAACCCGGGAGGAGCCAACCTGATGCCGCTGGAACTGCTCGCGTTCGCCCTGGTCGGACTGGCCGTCGGGGCAGCCGCCACGCTGCTGCTGCCACGTCTCTTCACCGCCCACCGGGGCGTCACCGTGCTGACCGGGCTGTGCGCGGCGCTGCTGACCGGCAGCCTCGGGCACGCCGTCATCGGCGCGGGGCACCTGTACGCGACCGTCCCGATCTCGGCCGTCGGCTCCTGCCTGCTGGTCTCGCTGCTGGCCCGCCCGGACCGGCGATCACCGTCGGTCCAGCACCCGCACCACGCGCTCTGACGTCATCAGCGCTGTTCAGGAGGCCAGCAGCGCTGCTCAGGAGGCCAGGCCCAGCGCCGCCATCCGGCGGGTGTGCGCCTCGGTGATCCGGTTGAACATCTTGCCGACCTCCACCAGGTCGAAGCCGCGCACCTCGACCCCGCCGACCAGCAGGTTGGACAGCGCGTCGCGCTCGGCGACCACCCGCTGGGCCTGGCTCAGCGCCTCGCCCATAAGCCGCCGGCCCCACAGCGCCAGCCGTCCGCCGATCCTGGGGTCGGCCTCGATCGCCTGGTGCACCTTCTCCACCGCGAATCCGGCGTGGCCGGTGTCGGCCATGACGCTCAGCACCAGATCCCGGGTGTCGCTGTCCAGCCGGACCGCGACCTCGCGGTAGAAGTCGGACGCGATGGAATCCCCGACATAGGCCTTGACCAGGCTCTCCGGCCAGTCGGCCGGGGCGGTCAGCCGGTGGAAGGCGTCCAGCGGCTCGGCGAAGGGCTGCATCGCCGAGGTGGGGTCCGCGCCGACCTCGGCCAGCCGGTCCCGCAGCAGCCGGTAGTGCTGGAACTCGGCGGCGGCCATCCCGGCCAGCGCCGCCTTGTCCTCCAGGGTCGGCGCCAGCTTGGCGTCCTCGGCCAGCCGCTCGAACGCGCTGAGCTCCCCGTACGCCAGCGCGCCGAGCAGATCGAGGACGGCGGCGCGGTACTCCGGGTTCGCCGCGCAGCTCTCCCAGTCGCCGATGGTGTCGCCCGTGCCGTCCTCAGGAGTCTCCATATGCGGCACTTTATCCGTCACAGTTGCCAGACTGTCGTCCGCGTCAGATGTTCGATCATTCGCTTGAGGGTACAGTGGTAGTGAGGACCGGCGTATGCGCTGCTCTGGCAGCCCACCCGGCCCTCACGAATGCGGATGCCCGGTCGGTGGAACGATCGGCTCCGACCGACCCAGCCCTTCCGATCCGGGGACGGACACACGAAGGGCCCGCAGTGGCCGAGCGAGGGCCGCCGCAGACCGCACCTCAGCGGTCCCGCGCCGGATCCTCCCATCAATGGCCGTCCGCAGTGCCGCCCGACCGCGCGTGACGAACGAGTCCGCGCGAGGACGAGCCGGCACGCGGGACGGCCGCGAGGTAGCCGGTTGCGGTCAATGCGCACGTACGCGACGTACGGACGCCCGGCCGCCCCCCGCCAGGCCGCACACACCGGAAGAGGCATCGTCCTGACTACGTTCCGAGAGCTCGGGGTACTCCCCGAGACCGCAGAGGCCCTCGAGGCCGTCGGCATCATCAACGCGTTCCCGATCCAGGAGATGACGCTCCCGGTCGCCATGAGCGGCCACGACGTCATCGGCCAGGCCAAGACCGGCACTGGCAAGACCCTGGGCTTCGGGCTCCCCATCATCGACCGCGTGCGGGTCTCCGCCGACGTGGACGCCGGCCGCTGCACCCCCGCGGACCTGCCGTCGACGCCGCAGGCCCTGGTCGTCGTCCCGACCCGCGAGCTGTGCACCCAGGTCACCAACGACCTGCAGACGGCCGGCAAGGTCCGCAACGTCCGGGTGCTCGCCATCTACGGCGGCCGGGCGTACGAGCCGCAGGTCGAGGCGCTGCAGAAGGGCGTCGACGTGGTCGTCGGCACCCCCGGCCGGCTGCTCGACCTGGCCCGCCAGCACAAGCTGGACCTCTCCGCCGTCCGCATCCTGGTGCTGGACGAGGCGGACGAGATGCTCGACCTGGGCTTCCTGCCCGACGTCGAGAAGATCATGACCATGCTGCCGGCCAAGCGGCAGGCCATGCTGTTCTCGGCCACCATGCCCGGCCAGGTGATCAGCCTGGCCCGGCGCTACATGACCCAGCCCACCCACATCAGGGCCGCCGCTCCGGACGACACCGGACACACCGTCGCCTCGGTCAAGCAGCACGCCTTCCGTGCCCACAACATGGACAAGGTCGAGCTGGTCTCCCGGATCCTGCAGGCCGAGGGCCACGGCCTGGCCATGATCTTCTGCCGCACCAAGCGCACCGCCGCCGATGTCGCCGAGCAGCTCACCACCCGCGGCTTCGCGGCCGGCGCGGTGCACGGCGACCTCGGCCAGGGCGCCCGCGAGCAGGCGCTGCGCGCCTTCCGCAACGGCAAGGTGGACGTGCTGGTCTGCACCGACGTGGCCGCCCGCGGCATCGACGTCGACGGTGTGACGCATGTCATCAACTACCAGTGCCCCGAGGACGAGAAGACCTACCTGCACCGCATCGGCCGCACCGGCCGCGCGGGCGCGTCGGGCACCGCCGTCACCCTGGTCGACTGGGACGACGTCCCCCGCTGGGGCCTGATCAACAAGGCGCTGGAGCTCGGCCTGGCCGAGCCCGAGGAGACCTACTCCACCTCGGCGCACCTCTTCGAGCTGCTGAACATCGCCCCCGGCACCAAGGGCGTGCTGCCGCGCGCCGACCGCACCCGTGCGGGTCTCGGCGCCGAGGTCATCGAGGACCTGGGCGAGCCCGGTGGACGCGCCGCCCGCGGCGCCGGCGGCCGGGACGCCCGTCCCGCCACCGGCGGACGCGGTGGACGCGACGCCGGTCGCCCGGACGCCGTCCGCACCGACGCCGGACGCGGGGACGGTCGCCGTCCGGCGCCCGCCGCCGAGGCCCCGGCCGAGGAGCAGCGCCCGCGTCGCGAGCGCCAGCGCCGCCGTACCCGGGCCGGTGACGGCGAGCAGCTGGTCGTGGCCGCCGAGACGGCCGGCACCGACCCGGTGGAGATCACCGCCGAGGCGCAGGCCGACAGCGGCGCCGAGGAGTCGGCCCCGCGCAGCCGTCGCCGCCGTCGTGGCGCGGCCGAGGCTCCGGTGCTGGTGACCGAGGTCACTGCGGACGTCGACGAGACCCCGGCCTTCGCCCCGGTCGCGGTGACCGAGACGGTGGAGCCGGTCGAGGCCCCCGCCCCGCGCAGCCGCCGCCGTCGTGGCGGAGTCAGCGCCGAGGTGCCGGCCGTTCCGGCCGACACCGCGCCGGACGCCGCCGCGGAGACCGTCCTGGAGAACGTGACGGAGCAGGTGACGGAGACCGAGGCCGCTCCGGCCCCGCGCCGCCGCCGCGCCCCCAGGGCCACCGTCGAGGCGCAGGTCGACACCCTGGTCGAGGCGGCTCCCGCCGCCGGGGCCGAGGCCCCGACCGAGGCCGCCGCGCCGCGCAGCCGCCGTCGCAGCAGCCGCCCGGCCGCCACCGTGGTGGAGGCAGCCGCCACCGCGACCGCGGTGAACAGCCAGGTCAGCAGCCCCACCCAGACCGCGCCGAGCACCCCCGCCCCGCGCGGGCGGCGCCGGGCCGGACGTCCGGAGGGCGCGGCCTCGGCCATGCCCACCCCGGCCGAGGTCCCGGCTCCGCGCCAGCGCCGCACCGCGGCCGCGGTGACCGCTACGGCAGCGACCGCGACCGGCGACGCCGTGCCGCGCCGTCGCCGCCGCAGCGAGCGCCTCGCCGACGCCGCGGCGGCCACCGCCGCAGCCGAGGCCCGCGGCCTGCGCTGAGCAACAAGGAGCAGTTGCGGAGGGCGCGGGCAGGACGACCACCGGTCGCCCCGCCCGCGCCCTCCGCCGTTCCCGCCGTGTCCCGCCCGCGCCACACCACCGTCATCTCGGCCGGTTAGGGTCTGATCAGCGGTATCCGGTCGCGCCCAGGATGGAGTACGCCATGAGCACGCCCCCGTTCCTCTCCCTGCCGGCCTTGGCCCGGAGCATCCGGCTGGCGACCGCGCGGGGGGAGTTCGCGGCGCTGCACGCGCTGCCGCCGTCCGGGCCGATCCGGGGCACCGCGCTGCTGGTCCCCGGCTTCACCGGCAGCAAGGAGGACTTCATCGCCCTGCTGGAGCCGCTGGCCGCGGCCGGGTTCCAGGTGGTCGCGGTGGACCAGCGCGGGCAGTACGAGACCGGCGGCCCCGCCGACGAGGCCGCCTACGGGCTCGAACCGCTGGCGCTGGACCTGCTGGCGGTGGACCGGGCCGTGGCCGGCCTGGTGCCCGCCGTCGCGGGACCGGTCCACCTGCTGGGGCACTCCTTCGGCGGCTATGTGGTCCGCGAGGCCGTGTTGCGCTGTGTGGCGCAGGGCCCGGACGCCCTGCCCTGGGACTCGCTGACGCTGATGGGCACCGGGCCCGGCGCGGTCAGCCCGGAGGAGGCCGGGCGGGCCGAGCTGCTGCTGGTCTCGGTGCTGCCGCCGGTGATGGACATGGAGGCCATCTGGGAGGCGATGAAGGAGCTGGAGGCGGCGTCCGAGACCGCGCAGTCGCTGCGCCCCGAGATCGCCGAGTTCCTGCACCGCCGCTGGCTGGCCAACGTCCCCGAGGCGCTGGCCGCGATGGGCCGGCAGCTGACCGTGGAACCGGACCGGGTGGACGCGCTGGCCAAGGCCGGGCTGCCGGCCCTGGTGCTGTCCGGGGAGCGCGACTACGCCTGGCCGGTGCCGGAGCAGGCGCAGATGGCACTGCGGCTGGGCGCACGGCACGTGGCCGTCCCGGGCGCCGCGCACTCCCCCAACGCGGAGCAGCCCGCGGCCACCGCCGCGGCGCTGAACGAGTTCTGGTCCGGCGTCAGCTAGTCGCCGATATCGGACGCACCGTCATATCTGTTTATCGCGAGGACATCCGCCACTGCTTTCGGTAAACTTACCGAGAGCGGAATAAAGATGCCGATCGTGGCTGTTCACCTGAGTGCACGCCTTGCGTGCCCATCACTTCCCCATCCGTCGAACAGCCGATACCCGGCATTAACGGATGGGCAATCACCACGACGCAGCCGTGCTGCAGAGTGGGCAGTGGATTTGGAAGGGGAGACGCCCATGCGATTTGAGATCATGCGTCTGAGCGAGATCGACGGCAGCACCACGGACCGACTCATCGCCGATGCGGAAACCGTGCGCAACCATGGTGGAGCACGCCGCCGCGACCGGAGAACGGCTCTACATCCGCCCGTACCAGGCTTCCTGAACGGGCACGACGAACGACTGACAGCGCAACCGACCGAAGGGCCCGGCAGGCACACGCCTGCCGGGCCCTTCCGCGTTCCGGTCCTCAGGCCCCCGCTCGATGTCAGGCCCGCGCGGTGGCGAGTTCGTCGGCGAGCGCCTCGCCCGCCGGCGCCAGCTCGGCCGCGTCGTGCCGCAGGTGCTTCCGCTGCACCACGACCACCAGCATCGCCAGCAGCGCGGTCCCGGACGCGACCACGAACGGCATATGGATGTTCACATGGTCGGCGAGCTTGGGCGCGACGAACGGCGCCGCCGCGGCCGCGAACCAGCGCACGAAGTTGTAGCCGGCCGAGGCCACCGGACGCGGGGCGTCGGAGATCTCCAGGGCCAGTTCGGTGTAGATGGTGTTGTTCATCCCGATGAAGGCCCCGGACAGCACGGTGGCGACCACCGCCTGGGTGTGCGAGCCGTAGCCGAGCAGCAGCAGGTCGGCGGCGAGCAGCACCAGTGAGGAGCCCAGCACCGTGAGCGAACCGAAGCGGTCCTGCAGTCGGGGCGCGGCGAACACCGAGCAGACCGCGAGCAGCAGCCCCCAGGCGAAGAACACCCCGCCGCTCCGGTACGGGCTCATGTCCAGCACGAACGGGGAGAACGCGAGCACGGTGAAGAACGCGTAGTTGTAGAAGAAGGCGCTGGCCGCGGTGGAGGCGAGGCCCTTGTGACCGAGCGCGCGCAGGGGTTCGGAGAGGCCGACCTTCCTGACCGGCTTGGGCTGCGGCTTGAGCAGGAAGGTGATCGCCACAAAGCCGATCGCCATCAGCGTCGCGGTCCCGAAGAAGGGGTAGCGCCACTTCATGTTGCCGAGCACCGCGCCGAGCAGCGGGCCGCAGGCCATGCCCAGGCCGAGGGCCGACTCGTAGAGCAGGATGGCGGCTTCGCTGCCGCCGGTGGCCGCGCCGACGATGACCGCCAGCGAGGTGGAGACGAAGAGCGCGTTGCCGAGGCCCCAGCCGGCCCGGAAGCCGACCAGCTCGCCGACGCTGCTGGAGGTGCCGGCCAGCGCGGCGAAGGCGACCACCAGGGCCAGCCCGATCAGCAGCGTCTTCTTGCCGCCGATGCGGCTGGAGACCCAGCCGGTGACCAGCATCGCCACCGCGGTGACCAGGAAGTAGCTGGTGAACAGGAGCGAGACCTGCCCGGCGTCGGCGTTCAGGCCCTTGGCGATGGAGGGGAGGATCGGGTCGACCAGACCGATGCCCATGAAGGCCACGACGGCCGCTCCCGCGGTCGCCCAGACCGCCATGGGCTGGTGCAGGATGCTGCCTCGCTCCTGCTCGTGCTCCTGGAATCCGGTCAGTGTCTGTGGACTGCCCACGACCTGCCTCCTTCGACTCTGCTGCTGTGTCCGCTTGCGCGATATAGATGCATCATACATCTACCTAGTTGCTAAATACACCTATCCCCCACCGACCGGGTGATCGTCCTTGACGACGCGGTCGGGAGGGAGGACCGTTGTGCCCCATGAGGGGCGAGCCCAGTTGCCCGAGGTGCGGGGGCCGTGTCCGCGCTCCCGGCCTGTTCACCGACGCATGGCAGTGCGACGCACACGGCACCGTTCATCCGCTCCAGCCTGTGGTCCCTCCCAGCGTGGAGGCGCTCACCGTCGCCGTGGCCCGCGCCGAGGTCCCGGTCTGGATGCCCTGGCCGCTGCCGGTCGGCTGGCTGTTCACCGGCATCGCCCACGCGGGTGACGACCTGTCCGGCGGCCGTGCCACCGCCGTGGCCTGCTCAGGGCCAGGACCGCTCGGCGGTCCCGGCGAGCTGGTGCTGGTGGCCGAGGAGCTGGGCGTCGGGCTCGGCGCCCGCTTCGCCGGGCTGCCAGGGCCGGACCCCGGCGACGCGATCGCCGTCGACCGCCCCCCGCACGCCAAGGTGCTCGCGGCCGGACGGCCGACCGCGCTCTGGCACGTCCCCGGCGCCGCCGACGACCGCGCCGTCTTCGTCGGCGAGGCCCGCGGGCTGTGGCTCTGGGCCATCGTCTGGCCCGAGCGCAGCGGACTGCTGATGTACGAGGAACTGGTGCTCACCGACCTCCGCGACGCCGGCGCCGAACTGGACCTGCTCCCCTGCGGCGCCCTCTCCCCCCGCCTGCTCGGCTGACCGGCCGCCGACACGGCAGAGACAAGCTCTAGGCTCGGGGCATCACCGCCGACGCCTTGGAGCCCGCACCCGTGCGCATCGACCTGCACACCCACAGCAATGCCTCGGACGGCACCGACACCCCCGCCGAGCTGCTGCGCAACGCCGCCGCCGCAGGACTGGACGTGGTGGCGCTGACCGACCACGACACCGTGACCGGGTACCCGGAGGCCCTGGCCGCGCTGCCGGCCGGGCTGACCCTGGTGACCGGGGCCGAGCTGTCCTGCCATGTCGACGGCATCTCGATGCATCTGCTCGCCTACCTGTTCGACCCCGAGCACCCGGAGTTCACCCGGGAGCGGGAGCTGGTCCGCACCGACCGGTTCCGGCGGGCCGAGGCGATGGTCGAGCGCTGCCGGGCGCTGGGGGCGCCGATCAGCTGGGCCCAGGTCCAGCGGATCGCCGGCGACGGCGCGGTGGGGCGTCCGCATGTGGCGAGCGCGCTGGTGGAGGCCGGGGTGGTGCCGAGCGTGGACGCGGCGTTCAGCGCCGACTGGCTCGCCAACGGCGGCCGGGCCGACGTCAGGAAGCGCGAGTTCGACCCTTTCGAGGCGGTCCGGCTGGTCCGCGCGGCCGGCGGCGTCCCGGTCTTCGCGCACCCCGGCGCGCACAAGCGCGGGCGTACCGTCTCCGACCAGGTGATCGCCGACCTCGCGGCGGCCGGGCTGGGCGGGGTCGAGGTGGACCACATCGACCACGACGAGCCGACCAGGGCCCACCTGCGCGGCCTCGCCGCCGACCTCGGCCTGCTGGCCACCGGCTCCAGCGACTACCACGGCGACCGCAAAGCGGTCCGGCTCGGTGCCAACACCACCGCCCCCGAGGTCTACCAGGCCCTGCTGGCCCAGGCCACCGGCGCCAAGCCGGTCAGCAACTGACGGCCGGCCCCGGACCTCCTGGTCCCTCGACCCTGCTAGTCCCCCAGCGGGACGCCGCGCCGGTGCGGGTCGCGCAGGTCGGTGCCGTGGCGGAGCCAGCGTTCCTGCAGTTCCGCCGCGCCGTGCACCCGCTTGTGGGCGGCCTCGTTGGGGGTCATCGGCAGCAGCGGCAGGAACCGCACCGGGTCGATCGGCTCGGGCAGCTCCAGATCCTCGACCAGGCCGCCGGGCTCCGCCACCAGGAAGGCGGTGAAGGGGCCCCGGCCCAGAGCGGGCCGCCCAGGTCCAGCGAGGCCCCCGGGGCCACCACCAGGCCCTCGACCTGCGGCGACGCGGCGAGCGTGGCCAGCGGCCTGAGCACCTCGTCGCGGCCCCCGCGCACGGTCAGCAGCAGTTCGGCCCGGGGGCCGCGGACCGGATCGGCGACCACGCTGGTGGGGTCGCCCATCGGCGCGGCGGACATCCCCAGGGTGGCGTAGCGGACCAGCCCCTCGTCGCCGAGGAACCGCAGCACCTCGATCCGGTCCGTGCCGAGGAAGGTGACCGCGGCGCGGGCGTCCGGCTCCCCGAAGGTGGTGATCAGGCGGGCCTCGACGGCGCTCAGGACTTGGTCGTTGTGCATGGCTCAGCAGCCTACGGGCTCAGCAGCCTAGGACCTGCGGGCGCGGACCCGCCGCCTAGGACCTGCGCTGCTGGCCGCGGATCACCACCACCAGACCGACCAGGACCATCGCCACCGCCGGATAGACCGCGACCGGGGGCAGCTGGCCCAGCCAGACCGCGGCGATCAGGGCCGCGCCGGGGGTCTCCAGCAGGATCGCGGTGGACACCAGCGAGGGCCCGAGGGTGCGCACCACCCGGTTGCTGAGGGAGTGTCCGAGGAACTGCGCGGCCACCGTGAGCAGCAGGATCTTCAGCCAGGTGTCCGCGCTGTAGCCGGTCAGCGCCTGCCCCGAGGCCAGGCAGCCGACCAGCAGCAGCACGGCCGTGGTGGTGTAGCAGACGAAGGTGTAGACCGTGGTGCTGGTGTTCCTGCGGACCTCGCTGCCGAGCAGGAAGTAGCCGGACGCGGCGATCCCCGCGCCCAGCGCGAGGCCGTCCCCGGCCAGGGCGCGGGCGGAGAGGGTGAAGTCGACGCCGGTCAGCACCAGCACCCCGCCGAAGGAGATGGCGGTGCCGATCCAGACCGTCCGCGGCACCTGCTGCCCGCGCAGCCGCAGGAACAGCGTGGTCCACAGCGGGGTGATGGTGCACAGCGCGGTGGAGGAGGCGATCGAGGTCATCCGCAGGCTGGGCAGCCACATCGCGAAGTGCACCGCCAGGAACGCGCCCGCGGCGAGGCAGAGCAGCACCGTCCGCCGGCTCATCGCCCGCAGCTCGGCGCGGTGCCGCAGCAGCGCGATCGGCGAGAGCACGCCGGAGGCGAGGCAGTTCCGCCAGAACGCGATGGCCAGCACCGGCGCGGCGGTCGCGGTGATCAGCGGGGCCGAGAAGGCGACGCCGCTGACGGCGAGCGCCAGCAGCAGGAAGTCGATCCTCGGCACGGTGGAGAGGTCCGGGTGCCCGGCCACCGGCGGGGCGCGGCGGCGGTCGTGGTGGGGGACGTCTGCACGGGGCTCCTCGAACTCAGACCCCTGTAAGGGGTGTCCTGATGGTACGAGACTGACGCGGGGCGGGCGAGACTGTTCCGAGGGTCGGACGCCGTACGCTTCCGCCCATGACTGAGCTGAGCGTGGAGCTGCTGGACCGGGCCCTGGTGGAGGAGTCGGCGAAGAAGTCCGGGCTGCTGTGGGTCCGGATCGCCGACCAGACGGACCGGCCGGTGTGGCAGGTGTGGCACGACGGGGCGGTGCTGGTGCTCGGCGAGGGCGCGGAGCAGCCGCTGCACGGGCTGGCCGACGGCCAGCTGACCGTGCTGACCGCCCGCAGCAAGGACAAGGGCGGACGGCTGGTCTCCTGGCCGGTGCGGGTGGAGCAGCTGGTCCCCGGCAGCGAGGCCTGGACCGCCGCCGCCGAGGAGCTGAAGGGCAAGCGGCTGAACTCCCCCGACCACGCCACGGTGACCGAGCGCTGGGCCCGCGAGTCCCGGCTGCTCCGGCTGGTCCCCGTCGAGGGGCCGGTCACCGGCCCGGACGCGCTGCCGACCGGCTCCCACGCCGCCGCCCCGGTGCCGACCCCGGCGACCACCCGGCTGCCGGTCCCGGCCGCCCTGCCCCGGCTGCTGTTCGGGCGCGGCAGGAACAGGGGCAGGAAGGGCAAAGGCGGGCAGAGGTAAGAAGCGCGGTGTGACCGCCGCCCCCCGCCCCGGATTGGGACAGCGGCAGTCCCCGCACCCCGCTAATCTGGCCCTACCCGGCTCGTGACCTCGCACTACCCGGAGTCCACCGACAGACAGGCAGGAAGTCCCGCGATGACCGGAGCGTCCTCCCGCGTGTTCATCTCGCACCTGGCCGGGATGGCGGTCTTCGACCCCAGCGGCGACCAGGTCGGGCGGATCCGCGACCTCGTGGTCAGCCTGCGGCTCGGAGGCCGGCCGCCGAAGGTGCTGGGCTTCGCCGTGGAGGTGGTCAGCAAGCGCCGGGTGTTCCTGCCGATGAACCGGGTGACCAGCCTGGAGTCCGGACAGGTGATCACCACCGGGGTGATAAACATGCGCCGGTTCGAGCAGCGGCCCACCGAGACCCTGGTGCTGGCCGAGCTGCTGGACCGCAGGGTCACCCTGCTCGGCGGTGCGCACGGCTCCGCGGAGGAGACCGTCACCGTGCTGGACGTGTCGATGGTGCAGACCCGCAGCCGCGACTGGGAGATCGACAAGGTCTTCGTGGAGAAGGGCAGGGCGGGCGCCGCCGGCAGCACCTCGGCCCAGGGCTGGTGGCGGGCCACCGGCGGCCGGCTGCGCCGCAAGGGCGAGACGCTGACCGTGCACTGGTCCTCCGTCAGCGGCTTCGCGCTGCGCGAGGAGGACCAGGGCGCGGCCAACCTGCTGGCCACCTTCGAGCAGCTGCGCCCGGCCGACCTGGCGAACGTGCTGCACCACCTCTCCCCCAAGCGCCGCTCCGAGGTCGCCGCCGCGCTGGACGACGAGCGGCTCGCCGACGTGATGGAGGAACTGCCCGAGGACGACCAGGTGGCGATCCTGGCCGGGCTGCACCAGGAGCGGGCCGCCGACGTGCTGGAGGCGATGGACCCGGACGACGCCGCCGACCTGCTGTCCGAGCTGCCACCCGAGGACGCGGAGCGGCTGCTGCAGCTGATGGAGCCGGACGAGGCCGCCCCGGTCCGCCGGCTGCTCAGCTACGAGGAGCACACCGCGGGCGGGCTGATGACCACCGAGCCGATCGTGCTGGAGCCGGACGCCACCGTGGCCGAGGCGCTGGCCCGGGTCCGCAACGCCGACCTGAAACCGGCCCAGGCCGCCCAGGTCTACGTCTGCCGCCCGCCGACCGAGACCCCGACCGGCACCTACCTGGGCCTGGTGCACTTCCAGCGGCTGCTGCGGGAGCCCCCGTACACCCTGCTCGGCGCGATCGTGGACGGCGATCTGGACCCGCTGTCGCCGGACACCGAGCTACCCCGGATCACCAGCTACCTGGCCACCTACAACATGGTCGCCGCGCCGATCGTGGACGTGCACGACCACCTGCTGGGCGCGGTCACCGTGGACGACGTGCTCGACCACATCCTGCCGGAGGACTGGCGCGAGTCCGCGCTGCACGGCGCCGACATCCCGGAGGAGGTGGCCGCAGATGGCCGATGACCGTCGGCGCAACCGGCTGGACCAGCCGAAGCAGCGCCGCCGCAGCTTCGTCACGCTGCCCAACCCGGACTCGGACGCCTTCGGGCGGTTCTCCGAGCGGATCGCCCGGTTCCTGGGCACCGGCCGGTTCCTGGTCTGGATGACCCTGATCGTGCTGCTGTGGGTGGGCTGGAACTTCCTGGCCCCGCACGCCTGGCGCTTCGACGAGTACCCCTTCATCTTCCTGACCCTGGCGCTGTCGCTGCAGGCCTCCTACGCCGCCCCGCTGATCCTGCTGGCGCAGAACCGGCAGGACGACCGGGACAAGGTCAACATGGAGCAGGACCGGGCCAGGGGCGAGCGCAATGTCGCCGACACCGAGTACCTGACCAGGGAGGTCGCCGCGCTGCGGCAGGGCCTGGGCGAGGTGGCCACCCGCGACTTCCTCCGCTCCGAGCTGCAGGCGCTGCTCAAGGAGCTGGAACAGCGCAAACCCGGGGCGGACCACGACGATCCCCCTGCGTAGGGTGGCGGCCCGCGCGCCGTACCATTCAGTCCATGGCTTCTGACACGCAGGCAACCGTTCTCGAGGAGTCCGTACGCGCGGCCCTCGGTACGGTGCAGGACCCGGAGATCCACCGTCCCATCACCGAGCTGGGGATGGTCAAATCGGTGGAGATCGACCCCACCGGCGCGGCCAGGGTCGCCGTCTTCCTCACCGTCTCCGGCTGCCCGATGCGGGAGACCATCACCAACAGCGTCACCGAAGCGGTCGGCGCCGTCCCCGGCATCACCTCGGTCGAGGTCGAGCTGGACGTGATGAGCACCGAGCAGCGCCAGGAGCTGACCTCGATGCTGCGCGGCGGCCAGGCCGAGAAGGAGATCCCCTTCGCCAAGCCCGGGTCGCTGACCAGGGTCTACGCGGTGGCCTCCGGCAAGGGCGGGGTCGGCAAGTCCTCGGTGACCGTCAACCTCGCCGCGGCGCTGGCCGCGGACGGGCTGAAGGTGGCCATCGTCGACGCCGACATCTACGGCCACAGCATCCCCCGGATGCTGGGCGCGGACGGCCGTCCGACCCAGGTCGACAACATGATCATGCCGCCCTCGGCGCACGGCGTGAAGGTCATCTCGATCGGCATGTTCACCCCGGGCAACGCCCCGGTGGTCTGGCGCGGCCCGATGCTGCACCGGGCGCTGCAGCAGTTCCTCGCCGACGTCTACTGGGGCGATCTGGACGTGCTGCTGCTGGACCTGCCGCCCGGCACCGGGGACATCGCCATCTCGGTGGCGCAGCTGGTGCCCAACGCCGAGATCCTGATCGTCACCACCCCGCAGCAGGCCGCCGCGGAGGTGGCCGAGCGGGCCGGGACGATCGCACTGCAGACGCACCAGACCATCGTCGGCGTGATCGAGAACATGTCCGGCATGCCGTGCCCGCACTGCGGCGAGATGGTGGACGTCTTCGGCACCGGCGGCGGGAAGACCGTCTCCGACGCGCTGACCAAGGCGACCGGGGCGAGCGTGCCGGTGCTGGGCAGCATCCCGATCGACCTGCGGCTGCGGGAGGGCGGCGACGAGGGCAAGCCGGTGGTCCTGACGGACCCCGACTCCCCCGCGGGGCGCGCGTTGCGCGCGATTGCTTCGAAGCTGGGGGCGCGGCAGCGGGGGCTGGCGGGGCTGTCGCTGGGGATCACGCCGCGGAACAAGTTCTGACCTGTTCTTAGCGTGCACGTGGGTGGGGTTTCTGTTCGCGCAGTTCCCCGCGCCCCTGGGGGTCTGCAACTGGGCCAGTTGCACAACCTGGGGGCGCGGGGAACTGCGCGAACGGTCACCCCCACCTACCTGCAGCTGACTACTCCGCGTACACAGCCAGGTCCGTCACTGTCGTGAAGCCCAAGGCGTAGGCGCTGACGCCGCGGCCGTAGGCGCCCAGGTGCACCCCGGGGGCGTCTCCCGCGAGGACCCAGCCGTATTCGGACTCGCGGTAGCGGAACGGCTGCGGGGTGCCGTTCACCGGGAGGGTCAGTGAGGACCAGCCGGGCCCCTGCAGGTCGTCGGCGAGGTCCCAGGCCAGCGCGGACTGCTGGTCCATCCAGTTCTGCCGTATGTCCCGCGCCAGCGGCGACTGCTCGGTCGCGGCCAGCAGCCCCGCGCCGGCCAGCCACGCCGCTGAGGCCACCGACGTGGCGTCCAGGGTTCCGGTGCCGTCGCCGAGCCGGCGTCCCGGCCGCCGGGCCACGGTGACCACCACGGCGTAGCGGCGGGTCTCCGGCTCCTGCTTGCCGTAGCTGCGGACCGGCTCGTCGCCGTGGCCGATGGAGCCGTAGTCCACCGCGCCGTCCGGGGAGGTGCCGGCGGGGGCCAGCCAGCGGCGCCCGGTCCAGCCCTCGTCCAGGCTGTACCAGGGGAAGTCCGCGCGCAGATACGCCTCGATGTTGGGTTCGGTGCGGCTCGTGGTGTCCATCTCGGCCTCCTGTTCTGTCGGATCAGAACAATAGCGGGGGCCGCCCCGAGCCACCCGACGCAACGTCAGGTGGCGCGGGGTCAGGTCGCGTCGAGGTCGTACGGGGGCCGCTCGTCCGGGGCGAGAGCAGTGCTCTTGCTCAGTGAGGGCCCGGCCGTGTCGGCCGCGCCGCTGTCGCCGTCGACGGCGACCTTGGCCAGCGGGTCGGCGCGGACGGCCCGGACCGCGGCCGTGGCGTCCGCCGCGTCCTTGGTGAAGCCGTTCCGCAGCTCCTTGAGGTCGCTGAGGCCGAAGTCCTCGCCGTGGGTGGCCATCTGCTTGCGGACGAAGGTCTTCGGGTTGAGGTCCTCGAACTCGAAGTCCTTGAACTCGGGTCCCAGCTCCTTGCGGATGTCCTCCTTGGCCGTCTCGGAGAACGCCCGCACCTTGCGGATGAAGCCCATCACCTCGGAGACCAGCTTGGGCAGCTTGTCGGGGCCAAAGATGATCACGGCGAGGACGACCAGCGCCACCAGCTTGAATGGACTTATGTCGAACACCGTGCGGCTCCCCTGGGAGGTGAAGTCTCCCGCTCGTGGACAGAGCGGTGTACCTGGCCCCAGCCTAGTCGGCCCGGCGACCCAATCGAATGGTCACGGGGCTACGCGCTGTCGGCGGGCGCGGGTCCCTGGGCTGAACGGAGTACGGCCGGGAGCTGGAGGCCGGTGCCGCCGCGCCGGACGGTGAGGACCACCGTACTGCCGGGATTGCGTCCGCGGACCAGCGAGACCAGGTCGTCCCCGCTGGTCACCGGGGTGCCGTCGACCGCGGTGACCACGTCGCGGGCCCTCAGCCCGGTGCGGCCGGCCGGGCGGGCCGAGGTGACCCTGGCGCCGCCCTGGTAGCGCAGGTCCACCGTCGCGCCGGTGGTGGCGCGGGCCGCGCGGCCGCTGTTGATCAGCTGCTCGGCGACCAGCACCGCCCGGTCCACGGGTATCGCGAAGCCCAGGCCGATGCTGCCGCTGTCCTCCTCCGCGCCGAAGGGGTCCTCGCTGTCGGGGTCGGCGGAACGGATCACGGTGTTGACGCCGACCACGGCCCCGGTCGCGTCCAGCAGCGGGCCGCCGGAGTTGCCGGGGTTGATCGGGGCGTCGGTCTGCAGCGCGTCGAGGTGGGCCAGGCCGGCGCCCGGGCCGGCGCTGCCGGAGGTGAGCGGGCGGTCCTTGGCGCTGAGGATGCCCGAGGTGACCGTGCCGACCAGGCCGAACGGGGCGCCGATGGCCACCACCGGGTCGCCGACCTCCAGGTGCGCGGCGCTGCCCAGGGCCAGCGGGCGCAGCCCCCGGACGCCCTTGACCTGGATCACCGCCAGGTCCGCGTCGACGTCCCGGCCGACCAGCTCGGCCGGGTGGTTCTGGCCGGTGCTGAAGGTGACGGTGACCTGGCCCGGCTTCCCCTCCGGGGCCACCACATGGTTGTTGGTGAGGATGTGCCCGGCCCCGTCCAGCACGATGCCGGTCCCGGTGGTGACCGCCCCGGCCGTGCGGACGCTCAGGTAGACCACGCCGGGCAGGACGGTCTTCACCAGGTCCGCGGTGGTGCCGGGCGGGCGGGCGACATTGACGTCGGTGACCGGCTGCAGGGTGATCCGGCCGCCCTGGCGGGTGCCCTGCACCACCGCGCCGACCCCGCCGCCGAGCAGACCGGCGCAGAGCACCGCGAGGACGGCCAGCACCGCGATCCGCAGGTGCTGCCGCAGGCGGCCGAAGCGCCGCCGAGCGGGCCCGGGCGGGGCCAGTGGCACGATCCGGCCGACCGACGGGGCGCAGCCCTGCGGCAGCCGGAACCCGGGACCCCGGCCGGTGGGCCCGTCCGGATGGCTCCACCAGCAGGGCGGACCGGCACTGCCGTCGCCTTCTTCACCCATCTGCCGCACCGCCCTCCAGTTGGAGGGCACGATTCAACCAGGTTCGGGTGAACGGCGGGGCAACCTCCGCAGGGCAACCTCGGCGGGCTACCTCAGGGCGGACAGGCCCGGGTGGTAGCCGGTGGTGGGCAGGGAGGTCGCCGACGCCGCGGCCGGGGCGAGCGCCCCGTTGCCGAACTGGGTGCCGTACGGCGCGTTCTCGGCGGGGGCGTTGACCGGGGCGTTGACCGGGACGCCGAAGGCGAGCTGGCCGGTGCCGCGGCCGTAGTCGCCGCCGACGGTGCTGCCGGGGGTCTCCGCGGCCGGGGTGACGCTGCCGTAGGGCTCGTCCACCGTCGGCTCGGCGGCGGTGACGCCGGTGATGGCGCTGCCGAGGGCCACCGCGGCGACCGAGAAGGCCCCGGCGGCCGCGAAGGCGAAGCGTCGGCCGCGGGCCGCCGAGGGGCGGCTCTGCGGCGGGCGGGGCGCGGAGCCGCGCTCCTGGTCCGCGAAGGCGTCCGCACGGGCGCTGACCGGGCCCGAGGCCGCGGAGGAGCCCGAGGGGGCGAAGCCGGAGCGCAGCCGGGCCGCGATCGGACGTGCCTCACCGAGGAACGGCAGGCCGCGCTCGGCCCGCGGGTCGACCCCGGGGAGCGGGTGTTCCGCGCCCAGCGCGCCGCTGCCGAACCGGCCGTTGCCGAGGCCGTGCGAGCCCCAGCCGCCGGAGCCGCCGTCCATGCTGCCGAAACCGCCACCGAAAGCGCCGCCGGAGCCGCCGAACACGCTGCCGCCGAAACCGCGGCGGGACTGCGGCCCGGGGGCGGAGCCGCCCGGGGGCTGCTCGTCCTGGTCGCCGGCGATGGACATCAGCTTGGAGAGGAACAGGGCGCTGGGATCGGGCGGCAGGGCGGCCGAGACCCGGCTCTTGACCCGGCGCTCGTCCTCGGCGCGGGCGAGACATCCGTCACAGGTCGCCAGGTGCGACTGGACCCGCTCGCGGGCGTCGTGGTCCAGCTCGCCGTCCACGAAGGCGGCCAACCGGTCGCCCAGGTGGTTCTCCGCGGCCGGGGGCGCGGTGCTGAGCGCGGTGCGGTCCACCCGTAGTTCGACCACCTCGACCGCGATGTCCTGCGGTCTGGCGCGGCGGGGCTGCTCACTCACAGCGACCGCCTCCGTTCCGCGAGCTCGTCGCGGGGTTCGGCACCCACCTGTCCCGCCCCGGTCAGCGCGGCCTCGGCCGGCTCGGCGCTGGCGCCGGCCCGGCGCTCGCGGCCCTCGGCCGCACCCGGCGCGCGGTGCTGCAGGGCGTTGCGCAGGTGCGCGCGGCCCCGGTGGATCCGGCTGCGGACGGTGCCGAGCTTGACGCCCAGGGTCGCGGCGATCTCCTCGTAGGAGAGGCCCTCGATGTCGCAGAGCACCACGGCGGCCCGGAATTCGGGCGCAAGGGTGTCCAGCGCCTGCTGGACGTCCGCGTCGAAGTGGGTGTCGTGGAAGTGCTGCGCGGGCGAGGGCTCGCGGCTGGGCAGGCGCTCGGCGGCGTCCTCGGCCAGCGCGTCGAAGCGGATCCGCTGCTTGCGGCGGACCATGTCCAGGAACAGGTTGGTGGTGATCCGGTGCAGCCAGCCCTCGAAAGTGCCGGGCGTGTACGTGGACAGGGATCGGAACACCCGGACGAAGACCTCCTGGGTGAGGTCCTCGGCGTCGTGCTGGTTACCGGTCAACCGGTAGGCGAGTCGGTACACCCGGGCGCTGTGCGTCTGGACGATCTCCTCCCAGCTGGGCGGGGTCCAGGCAGGAACCGCGCCCCCCTCGTCGAAGGAGGCGGTCTGCGTGCTCTGCGCGTGCTCGGGCTTCGACTCACTCATCACGGGCTTTGGCATCAGGGCCGACGCATGGCCGCGAACGTGCCGCGAACCGGCGCCCCCCTCAGCCACACCTCCTCGTTCGGCTCTTCTGCCAAGCAGGGCTACCACCATATCCGCCTCACCCGTTAGTACCGGATAAAAGCCAATCACCATACGACTTCACCTGCGGCGATTCGCCGGGTCGGAGCAACGCGGTCGGCGCCCGTCGCTATGACCCACCTCTCCAACGGGCCGCGCCCCGCTCGGGTTCCTCCAAGACCCACTAACCTGTGGCCAGCACCGTCGACCCAACGATCTCGCACGAGAGTCCGCACGAGAGGGAGCACCCATCACCGGCTACGGGCAGTCGGACGCCGGCCTCGCCGACGCCTACGCGGTGGAGGACGAGGTGCTGCTGCATGCCCGCAGGCAGTCGGAACTCGCCACGGTCCGCCCGGTCTCCCCCGCCAGCGGCGCGGCGCTGACCGTGCTCACCGCCGCGCTGGGCGCGCGCGCCATCGCCGAGATCGGCACCGGCGCCGGGGTGTCCGGGATCTGCCTGCTGCGCGGGATGCGCCCGGACGGCGTGCTCACCACCGTCGACATCCAGCCCGGGCTGCAGCGCCAGGCCAGGGAGGTCTTCGCCGACGCGGGCTTCGCCACCGGCCGGGCCCGCTGCATCCCCGGCGCGGCCCTGGACGTGCTGCCGCGGCTCGCCGACGGCCAGTACGACCTGGTGTTCTGCGACGGCGACCCGGCCGAGACCCCGGAGTACCTCGCTGAATCGTTGCGCCTGCTCCGACCAGGGGGAATGGTCTGCTTCGAGGGGGCGGTCAGCGCGCTGGACGCGGCCGCGTTCGAGGCGCAGAGCCAGGCCGCGCGGGAGCTGGTGCGCACCGTCCGGGAGCACCCCGGGCTGTTCAGCGCGCTGCTGCCGATCGGCGACGGGCTGCTCTGCGCGGTCAAGCACTGAAGCCGTCAGGGACCGAAGCGGCTGAAGCGGCCGCGGGCGCGACTGTGGCCCTGGTACCGGCCCTCTGATTCAGGGGTCCGAGGCCAGGGCCACAGTCTTCACACTCTTCGCGACAAGGAGGTCGTCAGCCGCAGGCCTTCTTCAGCGCCTCGCCCAGCGCGTCGGCTTCGTCGGGGGTCAGTTCGACCACCAGCCGTCCGCCGCCTTCGAGCGGTACTCGCATGACGATGCCCCGCCCCTCCTTGGTCACCTCGAGCGGGCCGTCGCCCGTCCGCGGCTTCATGGCCGCCATGCTCGTTCCCCTTCCTGCAACCTGCACACCGACGCACCCACGGCCCGTCCACCGCAGGTATCGAACGCATTGATCGGAGTCCAGTATCCCGCATCGGAGGGCCTGATGACCAACATCACTGCTCTCTCCTGCCCCGATGGCCTCTGCGACACGCTTCCGACACAGCTCCGATCGCAAATCAGTTCCCGTACGCCCACCGGCCCGCCCACCGTTGGCAGCTCCCCTGGACAGGGCGGGGAAGCGGGCTGACAGTGGTCCACGTCACATCGGCGATGCGCCTGTCGATCCGTCATGCTGGCATGGGACTACTGACAAGTAATAGGAGATCCGCATGGCCGACACCGTGCTCTACGAGCTCGACGAGGGGCTCGCGACCGTCACCATCAACCGGCCGGAGGCGATGAACGCCCTCGACACACCGACCAAGGTGGCCCTGCGCGACGCGATGACCACGGCCAAGGAGGACCCGGCGGTCCGGGCCGTACTGCTCACCGGGGCCGGCGAGCGGGCCTTCTGCGTCGGCCAGGACCTCAAGGAGCACCTGGGCAAGCTGGTGGAGGCGAGGAACGGCGGCGAGGCCCCGCTGTCGACGGTCAGGGACCACTACAACCCGCTGGTCACCGCCATCGCCACGATGCCCAAGCCGGTGGTGGCCGCGATCAACGGCGTGGCCGCGGGCGCGGGCGCAGGCCTGGCCTGGGCCTGCGACTTCCGGATCCTGGCCGACCACGGCGGGTTCAACACCTCCTTCGCCGGGGTCGCGCTGACCGCCGACTCCGGGGCGTCCTGGACCCTGCCGCGGCTGGTCGGCCCGGCCAAGGCCGCCGAGCTGCTGATGTTCCCGCAGACCGTGCCGGCCGCCGAGGCGCTGGCGCTGGGCCTGGCCCACCGAGTGGTCCCGGCCGCCGAGCTGGCCGCGACCGCGCTGGCCTTCGCCAGGACCCTGGCGGCCGGACCGACCGTCGCCTACGGCGCGATCAAGGAGTCGCTCGCCTACGGCGCGTCGCACTCGCTGCTGGAGACCCTGGAGCAGGAGGACGTGCTGCAGACCCGGGCCGGGGCCGCGGAGGACCACTGGATCGCGGTGCAGGCCTTCCTCGCCAAGCAGAAGCCGGTCTACCTCGGACGCTGACGCTTCGCCAGCAACCGTGCCTGCTACCGGGCGTGACAGTCCGCCAGATGGTCGTTGACCAGGCCGCAGGCCTGCATCAGCGCATAGGCGGTGGTCGGACCGACAAAACGGAAGCCGCGGCGCTTGAGCTCCTTGGCGAGCGCCGTGGACTCCGGAGTGACCGCCGGGACGTCGCCCAGGACCCGCGGGGCCTTTCCCGGCTTCGCCGGGGCGAAGGACCAGACCAGCGCGTCCAGGGTGGTGTCCGGCAGGGCCAGCAGCGCCCGGGCGTTGGCGATGGTGGCGAGCACCTTGGCCCGGTTCCGGATGATGCCGGGGTCGGCCATCAGCCGCTCCACGTCGGCGTCCCCGTACTCGGCCACCACCGCCGAGGCGAAGCCGGCGAAGGCCTTACGGAAGGTCTCCCGGCGGCGCAGGATGGTGATCCAGGAAAGCCCGGACTGGAACGCCTCCAGGCAGACCCGCTCGTAGAGGGCCTGGTCGCCGTGGACCGGCCGCCCCCACTCGGTGTCGTGGTAGTCGACGTAGTCGGGCGTGGAGAGCCCCCAGGGGCAGCGCAGCAGCCCGTCCGGGCCGGCCACGGCGGCGCCGGGCACGGCAGCGGTCACTGGCCGTCCTCGCGGTCGGCGGACGCCGGGTCCAGGCCGGGCAGCGCGTCCTGCGGCGGCTGCGGGCCGCCCAGGGTGGCGAAGCGCATCCGCAGCGCCTCGAACTCGGCGGTGCCCGGCTCACCGTTCGCCGGGCTGCCGGCCGCGAGCGCGGCGCTCAGGGCCGCCTCCAGCTCGGCGACCCGCACGTCGCGGTGGGTCAGCTCGGCGCCGAGGCGGTCCAGCACGTCGTCCACCGCGTCCATCCGGTAGCCGCGCAGGGCCATCGGGAAGCGCAGCGAGTCGACGTCGGAACGGCCCGCCGGGCGGTCCAGCGGCAGACGGGCGGCCAGGCGGTCGCGCTCCACGTCCGGCAGCGACCCGCCGCTGCCGAGGGCGACCAGTGCTGCGGCGCCGACCACCAGCACCATGACGACGACGATCAACCAGAACACAAGCCCACGACTCCCGGCTCCCGGTGGGGGATCATGGATGGGCCCCCACAGCAGTGAATGCTGCTCATCATGGCGTACGGACCTTGGAGGACGCATGGCTCTCGCGCTCGGATCGCGGATTTTCGGGGAGGACGAGCCGGTGATCATGGCCATCGTCAACCGCACCCCCGACTCCTTCTTCGACCAGGGGCGACCTTCACCGACGACGCGGCCTTCGCCGCGGCCGACCGGGCGGTGGCCGAGGGCGCGGCGATCCTGGACATCGGCGGGGTCAAGGCGGGCCCCGGCGAGGAGGTCAGCACCGAGGAGGAGCTGCGCCGGATCGTCCCCTTCGTGGCCGAGCTGCGGAAGCGCCACCCGGACACCGTGATCAGCGTGGACACCTGGCGGCACGAGGTCGGCGAGGCGGTCTGCGAGGTCGGCGCCGACCTGCTGAACGACGCCTGGGGCGGGGTGGACCCGGAGCTGGCGGTGGTGGCCGGGCGCTACGGCGTCGGCATCGTCTGCACCCACGCCGGCGGCGCGGAGCCGCGGACCCGTCCGCACCGGGTCGCCTACCAGGACGTGATGGCGGACATCCTGGAGCGGACGCTGGCCCTGGCCGAGCGGGCGGTGGCGCTGGGCGTGCCCAGGGAGGCGGTGCTGATCGACCCCGGGCACGACTTCGGCAAGAACACCCGGCACTCGCTGGAGGCCACCCGGCGGCTGCCGGAGATGACCGCGACCGGCTGGCCGGTACTGGTGTCGCTGTCCAACAAGGACTTCGTCGGCGAGACCCTGGACAAGCCGGTCGGCGAGCGGCTGCTCGGCACCCTGGCCACCACCGCCGTCTCGGCCTGGCTCGGTGCGCAGGTCTACCGGGTGCACCAGGTGGCCGAGACCAGGCAGGTGCTGGACATGGTCGCCTCGATCCGCGGCAGCAGGCCGCCGGCGGTGGCCCGGCGCGGGCTGGCGTAGGGGTCAGCTCACTCCGGGTCCCGGTTACTCCGGGTTGTGGGCCGGGTTCTGGACGCCGTTGCGGCGGGCGGCGTCGTCCAGGATCTTCATGGCCTCGTCCACCGAGTCGGTGAGCTGGATCAGCTCCAGGTCGGCGGGGGACGCCTTGCCCTCGGCGATCACCGTCCGCTTCACCCAGTCGATCAGGCCGGACCAGTACTCGACCCCGAACAGCACCACCGGGAAGCGGGTGACCTTGTGGGTCTGCACCAGCGTCAGCGCCTCGAACAGCTCGTCCAGGGTGCCGAAGCCGCCCGGGAGCACGATGAAGCCCTGGCTGTACTTCACGAACATGGTCTTCCGCACGAAGAAGTAGCGGAAGTTCAGGCCCAGGTCCACGTACTGGTTCAGGCCCTGCTCGAAGGGGAGCTCGATGCCGAGGCCGACGGAGGTGCCGCCGGCCTCGTGCGCGCCCTTGTTCGCCGACTCCATCGCGCCGGGGCCGCCGCCGGTGATCACCGCGTAGCCGGCCTGGACCAGGGCCCGGCCGATCCTGACCCCGGCCTCATACTCGGGCGAGCCCACCGGGGTCCGGGCCGAGCCGAACACACTGATGGCAGGACCGAGTTCGGCGAGGGTGCCGAAGCCCTCGACGAACTCGGACTGGATCCGCATCACCCGCCAGGGATCGGTGTGCAGCCAGTCCGAGTTCTGTGCCGAGTCCAGCAGCCGCTGGTCGGTGGTGCTGCTGTCGACCTGCTCGCCGCGGAGCAGCACGGGGCCGCGCCGCTTCTCCGCAGACTTCTTCGCGCCCGTTGACCGCTCGTCGTTCGTCATACCTACGCAGACTACGACGCGCACCGGGTCCTGGGTGGGATCTTTAATCCTGCAGCCAGGCGCGGATCCGCTTCTCGCACTCGGTGACCGCGGAGAGCGAGCAGTGCTCCTCCCTGGTGTGGGCCAGATTCGGGTCGCCGGGGCCGTAGTTGACGGCCGGGACGCCCAGCGCGGAGAAGCGGGCGACGTCGGTCCAGCCGAACTTGGCCTGCGGCGTGGCCGCGGTGGCGGCCACGAAGGCGGCGGCGGCCGGGTGGGACAGGCCGGGCAGCGCGCCGGGCGCGGAGTCGGTGACGGCGACCTCGTACCCCTCGAAGACCTCGCGGATGTGCGCCTCGGCCCGGGTCTCGTCCAGGTCCGGCGCGAAGCGGAAGTTGACCGTGACGGCGCAGGCGTCGGGGATGACGTTGCCGGCCACCCCGCCCTCGATCCGCACCGCGTTCAGGCCCTCGTGGTACTCGAGGCCGTCGATCTCGACCAGCCGCGGCCGGTAGTCGGCGAGCCGCTGCAGGATCGGCGCGGCCTTGTGGATGGCGTTGTCGCCGAGCCAGCTCCTGGCCGAGTGGGCCCGGTGGCCGCCGGTGCTGACGGTGGCCCGCATGGTGCCCTGGCAGCCGCCCTCGACCTGGGCGTTGCTCGGCTCCATCAGCACCGCGAAGTCCGCGGCCAGCCAGTCGGGGTGGTTGCGGGCGAGGCGCAGCAGACCGTTCCGCGGGGCCTCGATCTCCTCGCAGTCGTAGAAGACGAAGGTGAGGTCACGGTTGGGGTCGAGGACGGTCGCGGCGATCCGGAGCTGGACCGCGACGCCGGCCTTCATGTCGGAGGTGCCGCAGCCGTAGAGCAGGTCGCCCTCCACCCGGGACGGGAGGTTGTCGGCGATCGGCACGGTGTCCAGGTGTCCGGCGAGGACGATCCGCTCGGCCCGGCCCAGGTTGGTCCTGGCGACGACGGCGTCGCCGTCCCGGTCCACGGTGAGGTGCGGCAGGGCGCGCAGAGCGGCTTCGACGGCGTCGGCGAGTACTCTCTCGTCCGCGCTGACGGACGGGATGTCGACCAGCTGGGCGGTGAGTTCACCGCCGGAGCGGGTGAGATCGAGCACGGGCACGGCAGCAGCGGCGGCCTCGGCGGCCGGGGAACGGGTCATGAGCAGCCAGCCTACGGCGTGGGTGCGGGGAACGGGGCTGACCAAGGAGTCGTCCGAGTCTGTAGGGTGCATCGAACACCGCAAGGAGGAGCAAACGGGTGAGCCTGAAGTCGATCATGGACTCCGCGGAGAGCGCTCCGGTGCGCCGCCGGCGGCGTTGGCTCGGGTGCCTTCCCTTCCTCCTGGTGGTCGGACTGCTCGTCACCGGAGGCCTCTACCTCAACCGGCACCGGGACCTGCTGCCCGCGCCGGCGCTCTCCGAAGGCTGCGAAGTGGACACCGCCAACGGCATCGTCGACCTCAGCGTCGAGCAGATGGGCAACGCCGGGACCATCAGCGCCGTGGCCGTCTCCCGCAACCTGCCCGAGCGGGCGGTGGCGATCTCGCTGGCCACCGCCATGCAGGAGTCCCGGCTGGTGAACCTGCCGGCCGGCGACCGGGACTCGATCGGCCTGTTCCAGCAGCGCCCCTCGCAGGGCTGGGGCACCCCGGCCCAGATCGGCGACCCGGTCTACGCGACCGACAAGTTCCTGGACAAGCTGGTGAAGATCCCCGGCTACGCCCAACTCCCGCTGACCGTCGCCGCCCAGGACGTCCAGCACAGCGGCTACCCGGACGCCTACGCCCAGCACGAGGACGACGCGACCACCCTGGCGGCCACCCTGACCGGGCGGCTGCCGGCCACCCTGAACTGCACCGTGAACGGCGTCGGCACCGCGGCGGCGGGGGCGGTCGGCGCGGACGGCCTGCAGCCGGGCGCGACGGCCGTGGCGAACGCACTGACCAAGGACTTCGGCCGGACGGTGCAGCCGGTGGCGGCCGCGGTCCCGCCGACCGGCGCCGGCTCCACCTCCACCTCCAGCTCCGCCTCGAACTCCACCTCCCACTCCGCCGCCGCGCAGCCGGGGCTGAGCCTGAGTGTCACGACCCAGCACGGCTGGGCGGTGGCGCAGTGGGCCGTGGCGCACTGCCAGCAGCTGCACATCTCCTCGGTGTCCTACGCCGGCAAGAGCTGGCACAGCGGCCGGGACTCGGCCAAGGGGTGGCAGACGGCCGCGCCGAGCAGCTCGGTCCAGATCACCGTGGCGGGTTAACACCGGTGTGGCGGGTTGACGCGGGGGCTCGCCGGACGGCCTAACGCCCGGCTGATTTGCGAAGAACGCGTGTGGGCCTTTCACGCCTTGGAATACAGCGCAGAAACCTTCTCCCGGTGCGCTGACAGGCAATCAAAATGTCAGCATTTGCACCGAAAAAGATAATGCGATGTTTAGGAACTCTTTGCCTGGACCGGCCGCAACCTTCTTGCTGCTCAGGCGGTAATCACCACGTCCGCCCGGCGGGCAGGTCCTGACCCCATCTCCACGAGGAGCACCATGTCTCTCCCCCTCTCGCGCCGGATCGCCCAGGCCGCGCTCGTCGTCGCCGCAGGTGCGGTCCCCGCCATGATGACCGGCGTGGCCTCCGCGGCGCCCGCGCTGCCTGCCGTCCCCGACCTGGGCGGGGTCAGCCAGCTGGACGCCGGCGCCCTCGGCGGCGACCTCCAGGGCGCCACGCACCAGACCGGCCAGCTGGCCGGCAGCAGCGCCGGCAAGGCGGTGGGCACCGCCGTGCCCGCCGCGGCCGACGCCACCGGCCAGACCGCCGCCAAGGCCCTTCCCGAGGCCAACCGGATGCTCGGCAGCACCACCGGCCAGCTGGCCGAGGTGGCCGGCTCCACCGCCGGGAGCACCAGCGGCCTGGCCGGCGCCGCCTCCCCGGCGACCCGGTCGATCCCGACCACCAGGGGCGGCCTGCCCGCCGCCGACTCCGCCACCAGCACGGTGCAGTCCGTGGCCCCCGCCGCCGCACCGACCGGCGCGCTCTCCTCGCTGCCGCTGAACTCGCTGCCGCTGAACGACGCGCAGTCCACCCTGAGCAGCGTCACCGGGGCGGCCGCCCCGGCCGCCGCTCCTGCCGCCGCCCCGGCCGCGGCGCCCGCGGCCGCCGTTCCGGCCGACTCGCCCGCGCAGCGGCTCGGCGGGCTGCCCGGCCTGGGCGACACCTCCAGCCTGGGCAATGTCACCCAGATGCTGCCGCTCGGCGGCCTGCCGGTCGGCTGAGCACCCGTCCCGCGGACATGAGCAGGGCCCGGAAGCTGTCGGCTTCCGGGCCCTGCTCATGTGTACCGTCGTGCGGTTCAGCCGCCCAGCCGCTGGACCGCCGCGCGGATCCGCTCGTCGGTGGCGGTGAGGGCGACCCGGACGAAGTGCGCCCCGGCCGCGCCGTAGAACTCGCCCGGCGCGACCAGCACGCCGTGCTTGGCCAGGTCGGCGACGGTGTCCCAGCAGGGCTCGTCCCGGGTGGCCCAGAGGTAGAGGCTGGCCTCGGAGTGCTCGATCCGGAAGCCGTACGCCTCCAGCGCGCCGCGCAGCGCGGTCCGCCGGGCGGCGTAGCGAGAGCGCTGCTCTGCGACGTGAGCGGTGTCCGCGAGCGCGGCCACCGTCGCCGCCTGCACCGGAGCGGGGACCATCAGGCCGCTGTGCTTCCTGATCTCCAGCAGCTCGCCCAGCACCGCCGGGTCGCCGACCAGGAAGGCCGCCCGGTAGCCGGCCAGGTTGGAGCGCTTGGAGAGCGAGTGCACCGCGACCAGGCCGTCGTACACCCCGTCGCAGACGTCCGGGTGCAGCACCGAGACCGGCTCCGCGTCCCAGCCCAGCTCCAGATAGCACTCGTCGCTGACCAGCAGCACCCCGTGCTCCCTGGCCCAGGCCACGGTGCGGCGCAGTTCGGCGACGGTCAGCACCCGGCCGGTGGGGTTGGACGGGGAGTTCAGCCAGAGCAGCTTCAGCCCGGCCGGGTCGAGATCCCACGGGTCGTCATAGACCACGTAGTCCGCCCGGGCCAGCCGCGCGCCGACCTCATAGGTCGGATAGGCCAGCCGGGGGTAGGCCACCCGGTCGCCCGGGCCGAGGCCCAGCTGCGTCGGCAGCGAGGCGACCAGTTCCTTGGAGCCGACCAGCGGCAGCACATGGCGGTGGGTCAGACCGCCCGCGCCCAGCCGCCGCTCGGACCAGCCGACCAGGGCGTCCCGCAGCGCGGGCGTCCCCCAGACGGTCGGATAGCCGGGGCTGTCCGCGGCCGCCGCGAGGGCGGCCCGGACCAGCTCCGGCACCGGGTCGACCGGCGTGCCGACCGACAGGTCGACGATGCCGTCCGGGTGACCGGCCGCGGTGGCCTTGTACGGCTCCAACCGGTCCCAGGGGAACACCGGCAACAGCTGCGACACAGAACTCACTGGTTCTGCGGCGGGAGGGCCGCGATGAACGGGTGGTCCTTGTCGATCAGGCCGAGCTTGGAGGCACCACCGGGCGAACCGAGGTCGTCGAAGAAGTCGACATTCGCCTTGTAGTAGTCCTTCCACTCGTCGGGGGTGTCGTCCTCGTAGAAGATCGCCTCGACCGGGCAGACGGGCTCACAGGCTCCGCAGTCCACGCACTCGTCGGGGTGGATGTACAAGGACCGCTTGCCCTCGTAGATGCAGTCGACGGGGCATTCTTCGATACATGCCTTGTCCTTGACGTCGACACAAGGCTGCGCGATGACGTAGGTCACGCTGACGTTCCTCCTCGTAGGGGCTGCATTCGCGCAGGGGAGCGCGGCGTCGTCGATGCCCGCCCCTAGTATCGCCGTTTCAGGACGGCGGTTGCACCGGAGGTGGCGGGTATGGCGGACAACACTATCGGACATGCACGGGCAGAGATCCACATCACCCCGTCCGACCTGGGGAAACGTGTTTCCGTTCGAAGAATTTTGGCTGCTTCTGAGGGGCGCCCGGTGTTCGGCGACGTGATCGGGGTGCTCACATCGTGGGACAACGGGCGACTCACTGTCGTCAACCGTGCCGGAGAACCGGTCGAGATCAGCCAGGACGTGCTGGTCGCGGGCAAGCCGGTGCCCCCGGCGCCGGTCCGGCGGTCGACCGCCGCGCCGGCCGATCCCGGCCCGGTCGCGCTGCAGCGGATCGCCGCCCGCGGCTGGCCCGCGGTGGAGACCGAGCCGCTGGGCGAGTGGCTGCTCCGGGCCTCGGGCGGCTTCACCCGCCGCGCCAACTCGGTGCAGACGCTCGGCGATCCGGGGCTCCCGCTGGCCGAGGCGCTGGATCTGGCGCAGGGCTGGTACGCCCGGCGCGGTCTGCCCGCGTTCATCGAGGTGACCACCCCCGGCTCCCCCGAGGGCCTGGCCGCCGCGCTCGCCGAGCGCGGGGCGACCGAGGCCGCGACCCTGTTCCGCACCACCCCGCTGGCGCCCCTCGCCAGGCTCCCCACCACGCTGGACGTACGGCTGGCGCGCCGGGCCGACGCCGACTGGATGTCCCGCTACCGCCGGGTCGGCGGCGACCCGGAGCTGGAGCGGATCGCCCAGACCGTGATCCACGGCGGCCGCTCGGTCTGGTTCGCCACCCTCACCCTGCCGGGGCAGCCGGGCCCGGCCGCGATCGGACGCTGCGCGGTGGACGGCGAGTGGGCCGGTTTCGCCGCCATCGAGGTGGTTCCGGAACTGCGCCGGCGCGGACTGGGCACCGAGGTGATGGCCGCGCTCGCCCGCCGCGCCGCGGAGGAGGGCGCCACCGGCGGATACCTCCAGGTCGAGGGCGAGAACGAACGGGCGATCGCGCTCTACGACAAGCTCGGTTTCCGCACCAGCCACCGCTACCAGTACGCCCGGCTGGCGCCGTAGCGGCCCACCGGGGAACGGCGTGCCGCGCTGATGCGCCCTCACCTCCCCGCTGCCGCATAGAATCCCCCGCGATGACCGAGGACAGCAGAGAGCGGTTCGCCGCCGAGGCGCGAGGCGGAACGCCGGACCTCGCTCTGCTGTGCCTGCTGATGGGGTTCGAGGTCGACCTCGAACCCCAGGACGGCGACCTCGACGCCTGCCTGGCCCCCGCCAGACGCGCCCTGGACCGGCTCACCACCCTCGCCGCGACCTCGTTCCGCGCGGCCGGACGCCACCCCTCGCCGACCGAGACCGCGGCGCTGCTGGCGGGCGCGCTGGCCGGCTCCGCCGACCTCCGCGGCGGCCCCGGGGCGTACCTGCGGCTGGAGTCCTCGCTGCTGCACCAGGTGCTGCGGCGCGGACGCGGGCTGCCGATCACCGTCTCCGTGGTCTGGATCAGCGTGGCGCAGGCCCTCGGCCTCCCGGTGTACGGGGTCGCCCTGCCGGGCCACTTCGTCATCGGCGTCGGCGACCCGGACCGCGACTTCGTCCTCGCCGACCCGTTCCACGGCGGGCGGCTGCTCACCCTCGACGACGCCGCGGCGATCGCCGCCGACGGCGGACACCCGCTGACCGGGGACCTGCTGCGGCCGGCCGAGCCGCTGGACATAGTGCTCCGGGTGCTCGGCAACATCCGCGCCTGGGCCGCCGCCCGCCCGGAGCACGCCCGCACCCAGCTCTGGGCCGCCGAACTGTCGCTGCTGCTCCCCCGCCACCCGGCCCAGCTCCGGCTGGAGCGCGCCGAACTGCTGGTCAAGACCGGCCGCTTCACCGAGGGCGCCCGCGAGATGGACTCCTACGCCGAGATCCTGGACGCCTTCGACCCGGACTCCGCCACCCGCGTCCGGCTGGAGGCCAAGGCCGCCCGCCACCGCCTCAACTAGGACCCGTGCCCAGGGCCCGCACCCGGGGCGGACTCACAGCCAGCCCTTCTCGCGGGCGATCCGAACGGCCTCCGTCCGGTTGCGGGCGGTGGTCTTCTGGATCGCGGCGGAGAGGTAGTTGCGGACCGTGCCCTCGGAGAGGTGCAGCCGGCTGGCCACCTCGGAGTTGGCGGAGCCGTCCGCCGCCGCGGCCAGGACGTCCCGTTCGCGCGAGGTCAGCGGGTTGGCGCCGTCGGCGAGGGCGGCGGCGGCCAGGGTCGGGTCGATCACCCGCTCGCCGCGCAGCACCCGGCGGACCGCCTCGGCCAGCTGGGCCGCCGGGGCGTCCTTGACCAGGAAGGCGTCCGCCCCCGACTCCATCGCCCGGCGCAGATAGCCGGGGCGGCCGAAGGTGGTCACGATCACGATCTTGATGTCGGGGCGCTCGCGGCGCAGCAGTGCGGCGGCCTCGATGCCGGTCAGCCCGGGCATCTCGATGTCGAGCACCGCGACCTCGACGTCGTGGGCCACGGCCGCGGCCACGACCTCGTCGCCGCGGGACACCTGGGCGACGACGTCGATGTCGCCCTCCAGGCTCAGCAGCGCGGCGATGGCTTCACGGACCATGCCCTGGTCCTCGGCGAGGAGAATTCTGATCACTGCTGAACGGTACCGGCCACAGCTTCCTCGGTGGGAGTGATCACCGCACGCAACGGCACCGAGGCCCGCACCGCGAAGCCGCGTCCGCGTGGTCCCGGGCCCGCGTCGAGCCGGCCGTCGGCCAGGGCCAGCCGCTCGGCCAGGCCGGTCAGGCCGTTGCCGTGGCGGATCTGCCCGGCCCGCTTGGCGCCCACCCCGTCGTCGGCGACCTCCAGCCGCAGTGAGCGGCCGCCGTCCGGTTCCATGAACTCGGCCAGCCGCACGGTGCAGAGCTGCGCCCCGCTGTGCCGCACCACATTGGTGACCGCCTCGCGCAGCGCCCAGCCGAGCGCGCCCTCCTGGTCCGGGCCGAGCCCGGGGTGCGGGTCGGCGATCGCCGGGTCGGTGTCGGCCTCGATGTCGGCCGCCTGCAGCGCGGTCCTGGCCGCCGCGACCTCGACCGCCAGCTTGGGACGGCGGTAGCCGCCGATGGCCTCGCGGACGTCCACCAGCGACTGCCTGCTGACCTTCTCGATGTCCTTGACCTGGGCCCTGGCCTCCTCGTACCGCTCCTGGTCCAGGAAACGGGAGGTCAGCTCGGTCTTCAGGGTGATCAGCGACAGCGAGTGGCCGAGCAGGTCGTGCAGGTCGCGGGCCATCCGCAGCCGCTCGTCGGAGGCGGCGAGGGCGGCCACGGCCTGCCGGGCCTCGCGCAGCTCCTGCATGGTGCGGACCATCCGCTGCAGCCCGGTCATCGCCGCGCCGCCGAGGAAGGAGGAGACCGTGATCGGGATCAGCGCGGACTCGGAGAAGTTCAGCAGCAGCCCGGTCCCCACCACCATGGCCGAGACCCCGGCCACCCCGAAGATGGCGACGCTGGGCGGCAGGATCACCCCGGCGCAGATCGCGGTGTAGCTGAACAGCGCGAGCCAGTTGTCGCCCAGGGTGAAGCAGGCGACCACCGAGATCACCAGCATCAGCCCCAGCGCCGAGCCCGTCAGCCGGTTCCAGCGGCCGGCCTGGCCGAGGGCCTGCCGGCGCAGCACCAGGGTGGCGTAGCCGGCGAGGAAGACCACCAGGACGATCCAGCCGGCCACCACCGCCGGCGCCGAGTGGCCTCCGTCCAGCAGGTCGCTGACCGGATAGGCCAGGTAGGTCAGCCACAGGAACATCCAGCAGAGCTTGACGAACATCTGCCGGCGGTTCTCCGGAGCCTGCCCGATGCGTACGCCTTGCGACTCCTTCACAGCGGCGTCTCCTTCCATGACTTCCTCGGCTGCCGCGGTACGGGGATGCCGCCGGGGACGGTTCGTCCCCGGCGGCGCGGTGCTGACTGCAGGTCAGGCTTCCTTGCGGTCCCGCTGGTAGAGGAAGGCCGCCAGGGCCGCGAAGACCGCCGCGTAGGCAATGATCGCGCTGAGCGCGCCCATCCCGAGCGAGGAACCGCTCTGGGCCACCCGGCCGAGCTGGTTGTAGAGCGCCATCGGCGTCCACTTGGCGAAGTCCCCGAAGCTGCCGCTGATCTGGAAGTAGGTGCCGCCGAGCATCAGCAGGACCATGTAGAAGATCATCACGATCGGCTGCAGCGAGTCCGGCGAGGCCGCGTAGCCGAGGGCCACCCCCAGCGCGGCGAAGATGAAGCCGCCGAACCACAGGGTCAGGAAGAGGAACAGCCACTCGGAGCCGGAGAGCTTGACCCCCTCCGCGTAGCCGATCGCGAAGGTCACCAGGATCGCCGGCAGGGTGGAGACCGCGGTGGAGGCCACCTTGGCGATGAGGTAGCCGTAGCTGGGCAGGGCGGTCAGCCGCAGTTGGCGGGCCCAGCCGCTCTTGCGCTCCAGGGCGATCCGCATGGCGTTGGTGTTCATCGACGCCGAGACGGTGCCCAGGGTGGCCATGGAGACCATGAAGTACGACTTGATCGACACCCCGCCCAGCGTGTCCAGGCCCTTGTAGGCGCTGATCATCAGCAGGTACAGGCCGGCCGGGAGGGCGATGCTGAAGATCAGGTAGCGCCGGTTGCGGAGGATCCGCAGCACCTCGAGCTTGATCAACGTGGTCATCGCACAGTCTCCTTGTCGAGCGAGGCGGATTCGTCGGCGGCGTCCTGCTCGCCGGTGATGGTGAGGAAGGCCTGCTCCAGGCCCACCCCGGTGACCTCCAGGCCGCGCGGGTAGAAGCCGGAGCGGTAGATCGCGGCGACGGCGGCGTCGGCGTCGTTGCTGTTGATCCGGACGGTGTGGCCGCTGATGTCCAGCGAGGTGACGCCGGGGATGTTCCGCAGCAGCGCCAGGTCCGTGCCGTCCTCGGGGTGCAGGTCGAAGGAGATCTTGCGCAGCCCGGCCCTGGCCTTGATCTCGGCGGCGGTGCCGTCGGCGATCAGCCGGCCCTTGTGCACCACCAGTACCCGGTCGGCGATGGAGTCCGCCTCCTCCAGGTAGTGGGTGGCGAAGAGGACGGTGCGGCCGGCGTCGGCCTGGGCCCGCATCACGGCCCAGAAGGCCTGCCGGGCCGAGACGTCCATGCCGGTGGTGGGCTCGTCCAGGACGATCAGGTCGCTGTCGCCCGCGGTGGCGATGGCGAAGCGGACCCGCTGCTCCTGGCCGCCGGAGAGCTTGTCGACCAGGCGGTCCGCGATGTCGGCGATCCCCGCGGTCTTCAGCACCTGCTCGACGTCGTAGCCGCGGGGGTGGATCTCGCAGGCGAACTTGACCAGCTCGCGGACCTTCACGTCCGGCATCAGGCCGCCGCTCTGCAGCATCACGCCGACCCGGCCGTCCAGGATGGCCTGGCGCGGGGTGCCGCCGAACAGGGTGACGCTGCCCGCGCTGGGATCCCGCAGGCCCAGCAGCATGTCGATGCTGGTGGACTTGCCGGCGCCGTTGGGGCCGAGGAAGGCCACCGTCTCACCCGGGTGCAGGGTGAGGCTGATGTCCTTGACGGCCTGCACCGCGCCGAAGTTCTTGCTGACGTTGCGGAAGGCCGCGACCTCCCCCGAGCCGGGACCCTTTCGTCCCGCCCCCGTGCTCCGCTCTACGGAAGTACTCATCGCTGGCTTCGCTCCCTCGTCCTGCTCGCCGTTCCTGCTGACAGTCCCAAGACTGGCCGAGCGAGGGTGCCCGCGGGCAGTGCCGGCGCTCCCGATCCCGGCATGACAGATGTCATGCCGGGATCGGGACGAGGGTCAGAAGCCGCGGATCAGCGGCCGAGCGACCGCTTCAGGAAGGCCACCTGGAGCAGCAGCAGGTTCTCCGCGACCTCCTCCTGGGTGGTCATGTGGGTGACCCCGGACAGCGGCAGCAGCTCGTGCGGGCGTCCTGCCGCCAGCAGCGCCGAGGAGAGCCGCAGGGTGTGCGCCACCACCACGTTGTCGTCGGCCAGGCCGTGGATCAGCTGCAGCGGCCGGCTCAGCTTCGGCGCGTCGGCGAGCAGCGAGTTGGCCGCGTAGACCTCGGGCCGCTCATCCGGGTGGCCGAGGTAGCGCTCGGTGTAGTGGGTGTCGTAGAGGCCCCAGTCGGTGACCGGGGCGCCGGCCACGGCGGCGTGGAAGACGTCGGGGCGGCGCAGCACGGCGAGGGCGGCCAGGTAGCCGCCGTAGGACCAGCCGCGGATGCCGACCCGGTCCAGGTCCAGCGGGTGCTCCTGGGCCAGCGCCTGCAGCGCCTCGACCTGGTCGTCCAGGGTGGCTCCGGCGAAGTCGAAGGCGATCGCCTGCTCCCAGGCCGGGCTGCGCCCGGGGGTGCCCCGGCCGTCGGCGACGACCACGGCGAAGCCCTGGTCGGCGAACCACTGCGAGGTGAGGTGGGCGTTCTGCGCCGCCAGCACCATCTGGCCGTGCGGGCCGCCGTAGGGGTTCATCAGCACCGGCAGCAGGCCGTCCCGGTCCCGGTCGTAGCCGGTGGGCAGCAGCACGGCGGAGGGGATCCGGCGCTCTCCGGCCAGCGACAGCACCGGCGCGGCCCGCAGCACCGGGGTCTCGGCGAGCGAGGCGATCACCGCCGCCTCGGCGCCGTCGCGCAGTACCCGGACGGACGCGCCGAAGCGGTCCAGCGCGGTGGAGGACAGCACGGTGACCGCGCCGCCGCCCACCGCGGAGTGGTAGCCGGGGTGCTCGCTGACCCGGCTCGCCCCGGCCGCGGACACCCGGTAGACGTGCACCTCGCCGATCTCGGGTTCGGCGGCGGCCTCCCCCGCCGAGGCGGCCACCAGCAGCTCCTGGTCGCCGACCTCCAGCACCGCCCTGACCTGCAGCGACGCCGTGGTCACCGGCTGCCCGTCGAGCAGTACCACCCGCGCGCCGGCCACATCGGCGATCCGCACCAGACGCCCGTCCGGGGTCCAGGCCGGGACGCCGGAGTGCGGCTCCAGCCACACCGGGTCCTGCTCCTCGGCGACCACCGCGGTCGCGCCGGTCTCCGGGTCCACGCCCAGCACCAGCTGCCGGCGCTGGTCCCGGGACTGCACCAGCAGCAGCGGCGGGCCGCCGGCCGACCAGTGCACCCGGGCCAGGTACGGGTACGCCGCGCGGTCCCAGTCCACCTCGGTCCTGGCCCCGTCCAGGCTGAGCACGGCCAGGGTGACCTCGGCGTTGGCGCTGCCCGCCCGGGGGTAGGCGATCTCGTTCGCGGGACGCTCGGGGTTCGCCGGGTCGGCGATCCACCAGCGCTGCACCGGGGAGTTGTCGACCCGGGCGGCGAGCAGCCGGTCGCCCTCGGGGGCCCACCAGAAGCCGCGGCTGCGGTCCATCTCCTCCTGGGCGATGAACTCGGCCTGCCCCCAGGCGACCTCGCCGTCCTCGGCCCCGGACGGTCCGGCCAGGGCGTGGTCGCCGCTGCCGTCGGCGGCGATGGCGCGCAGTTCGCCGCCGACGGTGGCATAGGCGATGTGGTCCCCGCCCGGCGAGGGCCGCGGGTCGAGCACAGGACCGCGGGCGGGCAGCTCCCGGGTCTCCCCGGTGGCCAGGTCGGCGACGAAGAGACGGCCGGAGAGGGCGAACGCCGCCATGGTCACGGCGGCGTCGGTGGCATAGCCGACCACCCCGGACGAGCCCTCCCGGCTGCGCTCGCGGCGGGCCCGTTCCTCCTGGGTCAGTTCCTCCTCCCCCGCGCCGAGCAGGGCGAGCGGATCGGCGGCGACTCGCTCGGATGGAGCACCGCCGTGCGGAAGATCGACGACCTGCAGCAGGTTCGCCCGTTCGGCCCCTCCGGCGGAGCGCAGGAAGACGACACGACTGCCGTCCGGGGAGACGGTGAAGGAGCGCGGGGCGCCGAGGGTGAAGCGCAGGGTCCGGGAGTACTGGCGGGGAAAGCTGATCTCCGTGGTCATCCCACGACCCTATGCGGGCCGGTCGGCCAGGGGGAGCAGGCCGATCGTTCGCAAACGTCCCAGCCTTGTCGATAGCCCGTTCGGACCCGGTGGGCGGGTCGCGCCGCCGCGACGCGTGCGCCCCTGACGTGCACCTTTGCTCCGGCATATGCATGATGACGGAAAGTGATCGACAGGTCACTCACTGGGTAGCCACTACCCGCCCCGACCGTCGGTACGGCCGTCCCAGCCGTGCCACTGCTGAGAGGTGAGTCGCGATGGTTCTGCCGATTTCCGCCGCTGTCCTGATGCTGATCATCGTTGTCCTGCTGATCAGGCGCTCCGGACTCAAGATGTGGCACGCCCTGGCCTGCACCCTGCTCGGGTTCTACCTGGCGTCCACCTCGATCGCGGACCCGATCCACACCCTCACCACCAATGTGGCCGGAATGATCTCCGGCATCCGCATCTGACAGGTCGTTCGGATCCGACGCGTCGACCGGACCTGACAGCCCGCCAAAGGCCTTTGTCGGACCGGTCGCCTAGGCTGATCCCCATGACTGCCCTGCCTGACGCCCCCTCGGCGGCTCGCCGCCTGCTCCTCGTCCATGCCCATCCCGACGACGAGACGATCGGCAACGGAGCCACCATGGCCCGCTACGCCGCCGAGGGCGCCCTGGTCACCCTGGTCACCTGCACCCTGGGTGAGGAGGGCGAAGTGATCGGCGACGAGCTCCAGCACCTCGCCGCCGACCGCGACGACACCCTCGGCGAGCACCGCATCGGCGAACTCGCCGCGGCGATGGCCGCCCTCGGCGTGACCGACCACCGCTTCCTCGGCGGCCCCGGCCGCTACCGGGACTCCGGGATGATGGGCGTGGCGAGCAACAAGCGGCCCGACTGCTTCTGGCAGGCCGACCTGGACGAGGCCGCCGCGCACCTGGTCGCCGTGGTCCGGGAGACCCGCCCGGACGTGCTGGCGACGTACGACGAGAACGGCGGCTACGGCCACCCCGACCACATCCAGGCGCACCGGGTGGCCATGCGCGCCTACGAGCTGGCCGCCGATCCCGACTTCCGCCCCGACCTGGGCCCGGCCCACGACATCGCCAAGGTCTACTGGAACTGCATGCCGTACTCGGTGCTGGAGGCCGGCTTCGCCGCCCTGCGGGCCGCCGGGAAGGAGTTCCCCTTTCCCGGCATCGCCGGTCCCGAGGACGTCCCCGGTGTACTGGCCGACGAACTGGTCACCGCGGCGGTCGACGGCACCGCCTACACCGACCGGAAGACCGCGGCGATGCGGGCCCACCACACCCAGATCGCGGTGGACGGCCCCTTCTTCTCGCTCTCCAACGACCTGGGCCAGCCGATGCCGGCCACCGAGTACTACCAGCTGGTCCGGGGCGAGGCCGGACCGCGCGGCAGCTCGGGCCGGGAGGACGACCTGTTCGCCGGCCTCGACCCGGAGACCCCGCCCACGGATGGAGCCTGACCCGATGAGCCGACCCCAGGACCGGACCGGACGGGCGACCGTACCCGCGCCGCGCTCCTCCTCGCCGCGGCCCGAGCCGGCCCCGCCGGCCTTCGCCTCGGCCGGGCGGATCATCGCCTATGTGCTGCTCACGGTGCTCGGCGCGGCGGTCGGCCTGGCCGGCTGCCTGGTCCAGGCGCTGTGGTTCCCCGGGGGCCTGCTGCTGGCGTTGGCCGGCACCTGCGCGGTCTTCTACGGCGGCCGGACGCTGACCCGCACCAAGCTGGGCGCGGGCCTGCCCGCCCTGGGCTGGTTCGCGATGCTGCTGACCGGGAACTCGCAGCGCCCCGAGGGCGACTTCCTGGTCGCGGGGACCCTCGGCAGCCTGGTGTTCATGCTCGGCGGCCTCGCCCTCGCTGTGATCTGCACCATGATGCCCTCGGAGAGCGCCTATCGCGCCGTCAAGAACAACCGCGCGACCATGACCAGAACGTGACGAAGCAGGACAGAACCCTGCTTTACGGGGGGCATACCCGCGGCATCCACGGGCCAGTAAGGTGGTGCCCCAACACACGGGGGTGGTGTCGGCGGCGCGAGGATGCCCGCAGGCACCTGCCCCAGGTGGCGGAGGCTCCATTGTCTTCCTGAGGCATGTCGGGCATGGCCAGGCATGACCTCCTGAGGCGCTGTCCGCCCACCGCGCTCCCGGCGCGGGACCGACGATCCACAACCGCACCCTCGCCCTCGGGGCGAAGGGGCGAACCGGAGCAGACGTAGTGAGCCGAGAAACTGACAGTTCTTCGCCGAACCCGCCCCGCCCGGGTGCGGACGCGTATCCCTCGGGGACTCCCCCCTACGGGATGCCGAGCGATCCCGCGTTCTCCCGCGCCGGCCAGCAGGGCGGCACCCCGCAGGAGCCACCGGCGGAGGAACCCCGTACCGAGACCACGCTCACCACGCGCATCAGGATCAACATCCCCGGCTCCCGGCCGATCCCGCCGGTCGTGGTCCGCAGCCCCATGCCAGGGGCCGAGGGCAGCGGGGCCCAGGCCGCCGAGATGGCCGAGGACCAGGCCGCCGGGGCCGAACCGCCCGCCCCGAGCGGGCCGAGGCACCGCTCCGGCACCGGCAGTTCGCCGGTGATCGGGGTCATGGACTCGGCCAACAGCACCGCGCCGATGCCGGACCTGCCGATGGAGTGGCGGACCGCGGAGCAGGGCGGCCCAGGGCCGTCCGCCGAGGCCGCCGAGCCGGCCGGCGCCGAGGCCGAGCCGCCCAGCACCTGGTTCGCCCCGCGCCGCAAGGGCCAGCCCGCGGCCGCCGCGGCCCCGGCCCCCGTCGCCGAGCCCGCGCCGACGCCCCGACCCGCGCCCGCGCCTGCCCCGGCGCCCGCTCCCACGCCCCCGCCGGTCGCACCGGTCGCACCGGTCGCACCGCCGGCCTACGAGCAGCCCGCTTACCCGCAGCCCGGCTACCAGCAGCAGGGCTACGAGCAGCAGCCCCAGCCCGGCTTCGAGCAGCCCGCCTACGACCAGCAGCCCGGTTACGAGCAGCCCTACAGCCAGCCGGTCTACCAGCAGCAGCCCTACGGTGTGGTCGAGCCCGAGCAGCAGTTCCAGCCGCCCGCGGCCCCGCCCCGCCCAGCAGGCGGCAGCGGCGGACGTCCCACCGGGATGAACAGCGGCCTGATCGTCGGCGGCCCCGACCTCGCCCCGCCGCTGGACCCGCTGGACACCACCATGCCGCTCGCCCCGGTCCGCGACCCGGCACCCCAGACCATGCCCCAGGCCCAGGCCCAGCAGGCCCCCGGCTCGGTCAGGCCCGCCCCGACCCAGGCCGGACAGCAGGCAGGGCCCCAGGGCCCGGCCGCCGCTCAGGCCGCCGCCGCTCAGGCAGCCGCGCAGCAGGCCCCCACCGCCCCGCGCCCGCCCCGGGCCCCCCGTCCCAGCCCGCGCGGCGGCCCCGCTGCCGCACAGGCCGCCGCGCAGGCGACCCCGCCCCGGCCGCGTCCGGTCGGACCGCAGGTCAGCGACGGCTTCGCCGGGGGCACCGGCGGCGTCGGCGCGCCCCCGCGCAAGGAGGGCGGAGCGGAGGCCCAGGCCGCCGCCAAGCCCGCCGCGGCCGCCAAGCGCAAGGGCGGCGCCGCCGCCAAGAGCCGCAAGATGCTGGTCAGCGGCCTGGTGCTGCTGACCCTGGTGGCCGGGGTCAGCTACGGCGCCGGCCTGATGCTCAATCAGGCGGACGTGCCCAAGGGCACCACCGTGCTCGGCCAGAACATCGGCGGCGACACCCGTGACGCCGCCGTGCACGCCCTGGACAGCACCGTCGGGGTGGAGGCCACCAAGCCGCTGCAGCTGGTGATCGGCGGCCGTACCGTGCTGCTCAAGACCTCCGTGGCCGGTCTCAGCATCGACACCAACGAGACCGTGCAGGGTGTCGCCCACCACAGCTACAACCCGGTTGACGTGGTCGGCTCGCTGTTCGGCGGCGACCACCCGGTCGCCCCGGTGGTGCGGATCGACCAGGACAAGCTCCGCTCCGCGCTGCAGATGCTGGCCGGCAGCGGCGCCGGCAGCGCCAAGGAGGGCTACGTCCACTTCGACGCGGACGGCAATGTGCTCACGGTGGCTCCGCAGCCCGGCAAGTCACTGGACGTCACCACCTCGGTCGCGATGGTCAACAACGCCTACAACGAGCGTGCCGCGGGCCTGCCGGACCACCCGATCACCCTCCCGGTGACCACCAGCGAGCCCAAGGCCTCCGCGGCCGCGGTGAGCGCCGCCGCGAAGTCGATCGGCAAGTGGGCGGAGAAGAGCACCTTCACCGTCCGGGTCCAGGGCGCCAGCCAGCTCTTCGGCAAGATCACCTTCAGCAAGGCGCTGACCCTGCGTCCCGACGCCACCGGCAAGCTGGTCCCGGTCTTCGACCTGACCCAGCTCAAGCAGGCCTACGGCACCGCCTTCGACCACGTCGAGACCAAGCACAACGGCGTCCTCGGCCCGGTCACCGCCAAGGACGTGGCCGCGGCGCTGACCAAGCTGATCAGCAAGCCCAACGGCGACCGCACCATCACCCTCGACTGACTCCACCTCCGGGCCGGCACGAAGAAAGGACCCCCGAGCCACTGGCTCGGGGGTCCTTCCGGTTGTGTCAGGTGCTACTTGGTGAAGCCGACCTTCGTCCAGTCAGTGCTCTGGAAGCCGAAGGCGCCGTAGTTGGCGAGCGTCGCCTTGGTGCCCACGATCTGCGGACGCTGGAACAGCGGCAGGTTCACCGCGAGCTGCCACAGCGCCGTGTCCGCGGCGTTGACGTCGGTCAGGTACTGGGTCGGGTCCAGGTCCGTCGCGGCCTTCGCCATGTCGCTGTCGACCTCGGGGCTGCCGAGACGCGAGAAGTTCTGCCCGATGTTGCCCTTGACCGGCGACTGGAAGCTGGCCTGCGAGTTGCTGATCGGGAAGTACGGGATGGCGCCGATGCCGCTGAACACCGTGATGTCGAACTTGCCGGCGTTGACGTCGGGGAAGAAGCTGTCCGAGTCCTTGACCACCGTGTCGACCTTGATGCCGACAGCCTTCAGCATCGAGGTGGTGAGGTTGGCCTCGTTGGTTGCGATCGGCGTACCGGCCGGGATGACCATGCTCAGCTCGAGCTTCTTGCCGCCCTTGGCCAGGATGCCGTCGGAGCCGGCGGTCCAGCCGGCCGCGGCCAGCTTCGCCTTGGCGCCGGCCAGGTCGTAGGTGCCGAGGGCGCCCGCGTTGTCCTTGTAGCCGTTGGCGTTGTTGACCAGGAAGTGGTTGTTCAGCGGCTTGATCGCCCAGGGCAGGCCGCTCAGGTCGGACTGGCCCATGGCGGTGCGGTTGATGGCGCTGAAGATCGCCTGGCGCACGTTCTGGTCGGTCAGCAGCGGGCTCTGGCCGTTGAGCAGCATCTGGCGCAGGTTGGGTGCGCCGGCGATGCGGATGGAGGAGCCGGCCACGCCCTTGGCAGCCTTGTAGGCAGACGGCTGCGGGCCGATGTCGGTCAGGTCGATCTCACCGGAGGCGAACGCGCCGGGCTCGGAAGCCGCATCCAGCGTACGGAAGTTGATCCCGGAGAGGACCGGCTTGGCGCCCCACCAGTTGGGGTCGGGAACCTCGGAGACGACCTTGGTGGTCGGGTTCATCGAGCCGAGCTTGAACGGGCCGGCGGTGAGCGGGATCTTGCCCTTGTAGGAGTTGTTGAAGGCGTCGACCGAGGTCATCTGCGAGGCCGGGTAGAACGGCAGGAACAGCCCCTGCCAGTCGGCGTAGGGCGAGGTGTAGGTGACGATGGCCTCGAACTGGTCCTTGCCCTGAACGACACTGGCGATCTGCGAGTACCCGGAGGTGGTGGTCGCGTTGTACTTGGAGTTCTTGCCGCTCTGGACCGTCCAGTTGGCCTTGAAGTCGTTCCAGGTGATCGGTGTGCCGTCGGACCACTTCGCCTTGGGGTTGAGCTCGTACTTGGTGACCTGCTTGCCGTCCACCGTGCTGTTGGTGACGCCGGCCAGGTAGTCCGGGTTCGGCGTCAGCTTGTTGTCGGCCGAGACATTGAACAGCTGCGGCATCATCGGCTGCAGGGTGTTGAGGATCGACAGCTCGTTCTGGGAGTCGGCGTTCAGCAGGTTCCACTGGGTGGAGTACTGGTCCACCGGGAAGTTCAGAGTGCCGCCCTGCTTGAGCTTGCTCACATCAACCGGGTTGATCTGGTTGTTCGTGGCCACGAGCTGCTTGGCCGGGGGCGCGCTCTTCTTGCTGCCACCGCTGCTGCTGCAAGCCGAGGCACTGAGAACCAGACCTGCGGACAGCGCTATAGCTGTGGCGATCTTGACGGAGTTGCGAGACAAGGCGGGTCCTCCCGTGAGTGTCAGTAATCAATGACTGCGTGTTGCCGTGCGGCCGCCGTGGTCGGCGGACCGATGGGGGTCAGACGACTTCGAGCGCCGCCGCGTAGTGGCAGGCGGCCGTGTGGTCGGCTGCCATGGCCTGGGACTCCGGGTCCTCGGTCCGGCACCGCTCGGCCTCCCCTTCGGAGAGCCCGATGTACTTGGGGCAACGGGTCCGGAACCTGCACCCCGAGGGGACGTCCGCCGGGCTGGGCAGATCGCCGGTGAGCAGGATCCTTCGCCGCTCCCGCTCCTTGTGCGGATCGGGAAGCGGCACTGCCGACAGCAGTGCCTGGGTGTACGGGTGCGAGGGCTGCTCGAAGACAGCCTCGGCCTCACCCAACTCGACGATCCGGCCGAGGTACATGACCGCGACGCGGTCTGCGATGTGCCGGATCACCGAGAGGTCGTGGGCGACGAACAGGTAGCTGAGGCCGAGCTTGGCCTTCAGTTCGTCGAGCAGGTTGATCACACCTGCCTGGATGGAGACGTCCAGGGCCGAGACCGGCTCGTCCAGGACGATCAGCTTGGGGTCGAGGGCCAGGGCGCGGGCGATGCCGATGCGCTGGCGCTGGCCGCCGGAGAACTCCGTCGGGTAGCGCTCGGCGTGCTCGGGCAGCAGTCCGACCAGCTTGAGCAGCTCGGGGGTGCGGGCCTGGACCCGGTCCCGCTTCCAGCCGTGGGTCCGCATCGGCTCGGCCAGGATGTCGCCGATCGGCATCCGGGAGTCCAGCGAGGCCATCGGGTCCTGGAAGACGACCTGGAGGTCACGGCGGATCGCGCGGCGGCTCCGCCCGTTGAGGCTCTTGGTCTCCTTGCCGAGCACGGTGACCGAGCCGACCTGCTTGGTGGGCAGCTCCAGGATCTCCAGCAGGGTCGTGGTCTTGCCACAGCCGGACTCGCCGACCAGGGCGAAGGTCTCGCCCTCGCGGATGTCGAAGGTCAGACCGTCAACCGCCTTGACCGTGCCCACGTTGCGCTTGAACACCGCGCCCTTCATCAGCGGGAAGTGCTTGACCAGGTTGTCCACCCGGAGCACCTCGGGCCGCAGGTTGCGGTCGGCCTCGCCCTCCCACGTGGGGATGACCGGGGTCGGGAACATCTCCTCGCGGGGCAGCCCCGCGCCGATCTCACCGGAGCGGTGGCAGGCGCTGCGCAGCTCGCCGGCACCGGTGACCTGGACAAGCTCGGGCTCGACGGTCCGGCAGATGTCAATGGCAATCGGGCAGCGAGCCTGGAAGGGGCAGCCGGTGGGCAGTTCGACCATCGAGGGCGGGTTGCCCTCCACCGGGGTGAGCGCCTTCCTGCCGCCGATGTCCAGGCGCGGCACGGCGCTCAGCAGACCGATGGTGTAGGGCATCCGCGGCTGGTAGAAGATCTCGTCCGCGGTCCCGGCCTCGACCGGCTTGCCCGCATACATCACGGTCACCCGATCGGCCACACCGGCCACCACGCCCAGGTCATGAGTGATCATCAGGATCGCGGCCCCGGTGACCTCCTGAGCGGTCTTCATCACCTCCAGCACCTGCGCCTGGATGGTCACGTCCAGGGCAGTGGTGGGCTCGTCGGCGATGAGCACCTTGGGGTCGTTGGCGATCGCCATGGCGATCACCGCGCGCTGCCGCATACCGCCGGAGAACTCGTGCGGGAAGCCGTCGATCCTGCGCTTGGCGTCGGGGATGCCGACCAGGTCCATCAGCTCCAGGGCGCGCTTGCGGGCGTCGCCGTCGCTGAGGCCCCGCTGGTGGATCTGCAGCGCCTCGATGATCTGGGTGCCGATGGCGTAGACCGGGGTCAGCGCGGACAGCGGGTCCTGGAAGATCATGCCCAGGTCCTTGCCGCGGATCTTGGACATCTCCGCGTCGGTACGGCCGATCAGCTCGCTGCCCTCGAGCCGGATCGAGCCGCTCACCTGGGCGCTCTCCGGCAGCAGGCCGAGCACCGCGGTCGCGGTCACCGACTTGCCCGAGCCGGACTCACCGACGATGGCCAGGGTCTCCCCGGCCCGCAGCGAGAAGTCGATCCCGCGCACGGCCTGGACCATGCCGGCCTCGCTGGGGAAGGACACCCGCAGGTCACTGACCTCAAGAACTGGCGGGGTGGTGTAGCTCATGAGGGGAGGCCTTCCTCGGCACGGACGCCGGTGTTGCTGATTGTGTCTGCGGGCGAGTTGTCCTCGACCTGGTTGGGCAGGGTCACCTTGATCGCCTTCACCCGGGCTTTGGCCCCGGCGGCGGTGGGGTCGAAGGCGTCGCGCAGACCGTCGCCGACGAAGGCCACGCACAGACCGATCAGCACCAGGAAGCCGGCCGGAAAGAAGAACATCCACGGCGAGGTGGTGGCGTCCGGCGTTCCGTCGGCGATCAGCGTGCCCAGCGAGATGTCCGGGGCCTGGATGCCGAAGCCGAAGTAGGAGAGCGAGGTCTCGCCGAGGACGACCGTGCCGACCTGCACCGTCGCGTCCACGATCAGGATCGAGGCGACGTTCGGCAGGATATGCCGAACGATGATCACCAGCGGGCTGACGCCCATGTACTTCGCCGCCAGCACGTACTCGCGGTCCTTGAGGGTCTGCGTCATGCTGCGGACCACCCGGGCGGTGATCATCCAGCCGAAGATCGCCAGCAGCAGCACGAAGAACAGCCAGGTGCCGCTGGTGAGCTTGGGGGCGACGATCGCCAGGAGCAGGAACGAGGGGATGACCAGCAGCAGCTCCAGGCCCCACATCAGCACCCGGTCGATCCAGCCGCCGAAGTAGCCGGCGAAGGCCCCGACCAGAGCCGCGATCACCGTGGTCAGCGGGCCGCCGATGAGGCCGATGATCAGCGACTTCTGCAGACCGCGCATGGTCAGCGCGAACACGTCCTGGCCCGGGTGGTTGGTCCCGAACCAGTGGGTCGAGTCCGGCCCCGTGCCCAGAGCGTTCCAGTCGTTGTCGGTGTAGTTCCAGGTCATGAAGTGCGGCAGCACATAGGCGCCGATGATCATCAGAACCAGGATGGTGATACCGGCGATGGAGGTCCGGTTGCGCAGGAAGCGTCGCAGCACCAGCGCGCCGCGGCCGCGACTCCTGCGCGCCTTGGGCGCTGCGGGCGGGGCTTGGGTGGTCATCTCGGTCTTCTCCTCGGGAAGGGGCAGGCGGTCGGGGTCGGTCTCCGTGCGATCAGACACGCACCCGAGGATCGAGGGCCGCGAAGATGATGTCGGAGAGCAGACCGGCGACCAGCACCACGCCCGCCGTGAAGATGCCGATCGCGGCGACGGAGTTGACGTCGTTCTGTCCGATCGAGTCGACCAGCCACTCGCCCATGCCGTGCCAACCGAAGATCTTTTCGGTGAAGGTGGCCCCGGTGAAGAGCAGGACGACGTTGTAGACCAGCAGCGGCATCACCGGGATGACCGCGGTGCGCAGACCGTGCTTGACCACCGCCTGGCGCCTCGTCAGGCCCTTGGCCCTGGCAGTGCGGAGGAAGTCACTGCCGAGCACGTCCAGCATGGTGCTGCGCTGGTAGCGGCTGAACAGGGTCACCTGGATCAGCCACAGCGTGATGGTCGGGAGGATCAGGTGCTGCATGTTGTTCAGGATGATCGGGAAGACACCGTGCACCTTGGGGTCGTACATCCCGATGTACTTGATCGGCGTCCCGATCCACTGGTCGATGGTCATCAGGCTGATCGCGATGACCACGGTCGGGGTCGCCATGATCGTGTAGGAGGCGATCGTGGAGAACCGGTCCGAGGCGCGGTACTGCCGGAGCGCGTTCCAGGCCCCGACGCCGACGCCGCTGACCGAGCCCAGGATGGTGGCCACCAGCAGCAGTTCGGTGCTGACGAAGATCCGCTGGCCCATCTCGGTGGCGACCGAGCCGCCGTTGTAGGTGGTCCCGAAGTTGCCGTGCAGCACGATGTTGCCCAGCCAGTGCCAGTAGCGCTCGTAGACCGGAACCCGGGGGTCCAGGTTCTGCGCGTGCAGGATGTTGTACACCGCGCTCATCGGCGGGGCCGGGTGCTTGCTGATGTAGTTCAGCTCCGGCTTGAGGTAGAACGAGGCCAGGAAGTACACGGCGCTCGCGGCGAGGAAGGTGAGGATCAGATAGTTGATCGCTCGCCGCAGTAGAAACCGCCCCATGCCCGCATCCTTGTCCATTCAGGCGCCCGGTCCCCGGAGGTGCCGTGGCGACAGTCCCGCCCGTTCGCAAGCTGGTTTGCGAAGTCGTCGAAGCCTGTCGACCTGTAGGCCGACTTGCACCCAAATCATGACGTCCAATGGACGGCGTGACTATGGCTCATTGATGAAGTTTCCGTAACGCAGACCCTGGAGTGGGCCGAGTCGTTATTTGAGACAGTGCTTTTACGGAGACCGCTTCGCCCGCTTATGTCCGGGTTCAGCCGTCCGCTATATGAGCATTGTGCCCTCGCGCAGCGGACACTTTACGCTGCGTCACGAGATCCGGGCAAAACTCGTGGGCCACGTCACCCCGTCCAGTGGTGCCAGAAAGGAAGATTCTCGCCCCGCGGCCCAACAATGCACGCGAATCTTCCCCAGGCTTCCCCTCCGCCACACGCGAGCATGCCTCAGGAACCACATGGGAATGGGCAAGCAGCGAGCCCCGCACACCCTCGGGGTGTACGGGGCTCGCTGCTGTCCGCGAGGGTCAGCTCGCGCCGACGATGTCCACGTCCTCGGCGAAGTGGCAGGCCGACTCGTGTGCGGCCGGGGTCGGCCGGCCCCGGAAGACCTCGGGGACGGCCAGCAGCGGCACATCGGTCGCGCACTTCTCCTGCGCCTTCCAGCAGCGGGTGCGGAAGCGGCATCCTGACGGCGGGTTGGCCGGCGAGGGGATGTCGCCGGAGAGCAGGATCCGCTCCCGGCCCTCGCGCCCGGACGGGTCCGGCACCGGCACCGCGGACAGCAGCGCCTGGGTGTAGGGATGGGTCGGGTGCTCGTAGATCTCCTCGTCGCTGCCGATCTCGACCATCCGGCCGAGGTACATCACCCCGACCCGGTCGGAGATGTGCCGGACGATGGAGAGGTCGTGCGCGATGAACATGTAGGAGAGGTCGAACTCCTCCTGCAGCTGCTCCAGCAGGTTGATCACCTGGGCCTGCACCGACACGTCCAGCGCCGAGACCGGCTCGTCCGCGATGATGATCTCCGGCTTGAGCGCCAGGCCGCGGGCGATGCCGATGCGCTGGCGCTGGCCGCCGGAGAACTGGTGCGGATACCGGTTGATGTACTCGGGGTTGAGCCCGACCACGTCCAGCAGGTCCTGCACCGCCTTGCGGCGGTCGCCCCTGGGGGCCACCTCCGGATGGATCTCGTACGGCTCGCCGATGATGTCGCCCACGGTCATCCGCGGGTTCAGCGAGGTGTACGGATCCTGGAAGACCATCTGGATGTTGCGGCGGATGGTCTTCAGCGCCTTGCCGGACGCCTTGGAGATGTCCTCGCCCTTGTAGAGCACCTGCCCGGCGGTGGCCCGGTCCAGGTTCATCAGCACCCGGGCCAGGGTGGACTTGCCGCAGCCGGACTCCCCCACGATGCCCAGGGTCTCGCCCCGGTTCAGGTCGAAGGAGACCCCGTCGACCGCCTTGACCGCGCCGACCTGCTTCTTGAAGACGATGCCCTGGTGCAGCGGGAAGTGCTTCTCCAGATCCCGCACCTGGAGGATCGGCTCACCATGCGTGTTCCCACCTGGTACCAGCAGGTCAGCCATGGAGGGTCTCCTTCCAGAAGTGGCAGGCGCTGCCGCGGCCGGGCAGCACGCGCCCGTCGTCCTCGGTCACCGCGTGCAGCGGCGGCACCTCGACGCGGCAGATCTCCTGCGCCTTGGGGCAGCGGGGGTTGAAGGCGCAGCCGGACGGGATCCGCAGCAGGTTGGGCGGCAGGCCCTTGATCGCGTAGAGCTCCTGGCCCTTCTGGTCGAGCCGCGGGATCGAGTCCAGCAGGCCCCGGGTGTAGGGGTGGGCCGGACGCGCGTACAGCTCGTGCACCGGCGCGGTCTCCACGATCCGCCCGGCGTACATCACCGCGATCTTGTCCGCGACGTCGGCGACCACGCCGAGGTCGTGGGTGATCAGGATCAGGCCCATGTTGTACTCGCGCTGCAGATCCTGCAGCAGCTCCATCACCTGGGCCTGGACGGTGACGTCCAGCGCGGTGGTGGGCTCGTCCGCGATGATCAGGTCGGGCTCCAGGGCCAGCGCCATCGCGATCATGACGCGCTGCCGCATACCGCCGGAGAACTGGTGCGGGTACTGGTTCACCCGCTCCTTGGCGGCCGGGATGCCGACCCGCTCCATCAGCTCGATCGCCTTGAGCTTGGCGTCCTTCCGGCTGCTGCCCCGGTGCACCCGGTACATCTCGCCGAGCTGGGTGCCCACGGTGTGGACCGGGTTCAGCGAGGAGAGGGCGTCCTGGAAGACCATCGCCATCTGTGCGCCGCGGACCTTGCGCCGCTCCTCGTTGTTGAGCGTGAGCAGGTCGCGGCCCTTGAAGATGATCTCGCCGCCGGTGACGAACCCGGGCGGGCTGTCCAGGATGCCCATCACGGCCTGCGAGGACACCGACTTGCCGGAGCCGGACTCGCCCAGGATGGCCAGGGTCTCACCGGCCCTGACGCTGTAGTTGACCCCGTTGACGGCCTTGGCCACGCCGTCCCTGGTGCGGAACTCCACGTGCAGGTCGCGGACCTGCAGCAGCGGCGCCGCCTCGGTGTCGCCGGTCCTCGCGCGTGCGGAGACTGCTGTACTCACGTTTCCGCCTCTCAGCGCAGTTTGGGGTCGAGGGCGTCGCGGACGGCGTCGCCGAGCATGATGAACGCCAGGATGGTGATGCACAGCGCGCCGGCCGGGAAGAGCAGCATGTGCGGCGCGTTGCGGAAGGTGTCCGCCGCGGCGGAGATGTCGATGCCCCAGGAGACCGTCGGCGGCTTCAGGCCGACGCCGAGGTACGACAGCGTCGCTTCCAGCGAGATGTAGGTGCCCAGGGCGATGGTCGCCACCACGATGATCGGCGCCAGCGCGTTGGGCAGGATGTGGCGCAGCATCAGCCGGCTGTTCCCCGCCCCCAGCGCGCGGGCCGCGGTGACGTAGTCCTGCTGCTTGGCGGTGATCACCGCGCCGCGGGCGATACGGGCGATCTGCGGCCAGCCCAGCACCACGATGAAGCCGACCACCACCCAGATCGACTGGCTCGGGATGACCGAGAGGAAGACCAGGCCGCCGAGCAGGATCGGGATGCCGAAGAAGATGTCGGCGATCCGGGACACGATCGCGTCGACCCAGCCGCCGAAGAAGCCGGCCAGGCCGCCCATCACCGTTCCCAGCAGCGACGCGCCCAGCGTGGCGAACACGCCGACGGTGATCGAGGCGCGGGCGCCGTGGACGGTGCGGGCGTAGACGTCGCAGCCCTGGGTGTCGAAGCCGAAGGGGTGCCCGGAGGCCGACCCCATCTGGGACTTCGACAGATCGCACTTCAGCGGGTCGGTCGAGTCGAACAGACCGGGCCACACCGCGACCAGCACCAGGAAGATGATCAGCACGCCCGAGATCAGGAAGATCGGGTTGCGGCGGAGCTCGCGCCAGGCGTCCTGCCACAGGCTGCGGGCGACCTCGCGGTCGGTGACCCCGACGGCCTCGGCGGACTGCGGCGGGGTGCGGCTGAGGTCCTCCTTGTCGAGCAGCGGCTGCGCGCCCATCGCCCCCAGCGTGGGGGTCTCCGGGAAGGCGCTGGAGAGCTCGGTGTTGGAGTCGTCGGGGACGCCGGCGGGCTTGTCCGGCTGCTGGTCATGCATAGCGAATCCTCGGGTCCAGGACCGCGTAGAGCAGGTCGACGAGCAGGTTGGCCAGGAGGTAGACCACGACCAGGATGGTCACGAAGCCCACCACGGTCGGGGTGTTCTGCCGGACGATGCCCTGGTAGAGCCAGTAGCCGACACCCTGGATGTTGAAGATGCGCTCGGTCACCAGCGCGCCGCCCATCAGGGCGCCGAGGTCGGTGCCGAGGAAGGTGATCACCGGGATCAGCGAGTTCCGCAGCAGGTGGTTGGTGACCACCCGGCGCCGCGGCAGGCCCTTGGCGGTCGCCGTGCGCACGTAGTCGGCCTTGCTGTTCTCGGCGACCGTGGTGCGGGTGAGCCGGGCCACGTAGGCCAGCGACACCGAGGCCAGCACGAAGCCGGGCAGGATCAGGTCGCCGATCGGCGCGCCGTAGCCCGCCGTGGCGTTGACGATGCCCCACTTCACGCCCAGCAGGTACTGCAGCACATAGCCGATCACGAAGACCGGGATCGAGATGACGGTCAGGGTGAACAGCATCACCAGGGTGTCCACGGACTTCCCCCGGCGCAGCCCGCTGATCAGGCCGAGGCCGATGCCGAGCACCACCTCGATGGTGAAGGCCACCGCGGTGAGCTTGAGCGTGGTCGGATAGGCCGACGCCAGCAGGCTGGTGACGGTCTGCCCGCTGAAGGTGTTGCCGAGGTCCCCGGTGAAGATCCCCTTCATGTAGTGCAGGTACTGCACCCACAACGGGTCGTTGAGCCCGAGTGACTGCCGGAGCTGCGCGGCGACGGCCGGGTCGGGCGCCTTGTCGCCGAACAGCGCGCTCACGGGGTCACCGAGAGCGTGCACCATCGCGAAGATGATGAATGTGGTCCCGATGAAGACCGGGATCATCTGGAGCAGTCGTCTGATGACGTAGCGCCCCATGGAACCTCCAGGGAGTCGGCCGGGCGGCAGCCGGGGCCCCGGTGGGGCTCCCGGCTGCCGCCCTGCGTCGTCTAACAGCAGCCAGCGTTCGGACGACTACTTGTTGACGGTGATGTCGGTGTAGACCGGGACGCTGAACGGGTCCAGGGTCACGTTGCTGACCTTGGCGGACCAGCCCGCGGTGCCGTTCTGGTACCACAGCGGGATCACCGGCATGTCGGTGACCAGCTGCTGCTCCGCGGTACGGAAGTCGGAGACGGCCTTGGTGGTGTCGCCCTCGGCGTTGGCCTGGTCGACCAGCGAGTCGAAGGTCTTGTTGGTCCAGTGCGAGTCGTTGGACGCGGCGCCGGTGTAGTACAGCGGCTGCAGGAAGTCCTGGATCAGCGGGTAGTCCATCTGCCAGCCGGTACGGAAGGCGCCGGTCTCCTGCTTCTTGGTGATCTGGTTGCGGAAGTCGGCGAAGGTGCCCACCGGCTTGCCGACGCAGGCCTTGGTGTTGCCCAGGGTGTTGTTGATGCTGTTGCAGACCGCGTCCACCCACTCCTTGTGCGGACCGTCGGCGTTGTAGCTGATGGTCAGCTGGCCGCCGGGGATGCCGCCGCCCTGGGTGACCAGCTGCTTGGCCTTGGTGGGGTTGTAGATGCAGGCCTCACCGCACAGCCCCTCCTTGTAGCCGCCGGCGTCGCCGAGGACCGGGGAGGTCCAGTCGGTGGCGGGGGTGCGGGTGTCGTTGAAGATCTGCTTGGTGATCGTCGGCCGGTCGATCGCCATCGACAGGCCCTGCCGGACCAGCTTCGCCCCCGCGGTGTTCCAGGCGGCCTGGTACATCGGGAAGGAGATGGTCTGGTTGATGCCGGCCGGCTGGTTGATGTAACGGCCGTTCAGGTCGGTCTTGACGGTCTTCAGCGCGGCGTTCGGCAGCCCGTTGTCGACGTCAAGGTTCCCCGACTGCAGGTCCGCGTAGGCGGCGTTGGCGTCGGTGTAGACCTTGAGGTTGATCCCGCCGTTCTTGGGCTTCTGGTCGCCCGAGTAGGTGGGGTTGGGGCGCAGCTGCATCTGCTGGCTCCTGGCCCAGGAGCTGATCACGTATGGGCCGTTGCCGATCGGCTTGTTCTCCCAGGCGGCCTTGTTGGAGAAGAAGGACTTGGGCAGCGGGTAGAACGCCGAGTAGCCGAGGGTGTCCGGCCAGGTGGAGAACTTGTGGGTGAGCGCCACCGTGAAGGTGTTGTCGTCGACGACCTTCAGCCCGGACATGGTCTTCGCCGTCGGCGCGCCGGTGGCCGGGTGCACGTCGGTGTAGCCCTTGATCGCCGTGAAGAACGGGTCGGTGTTGTTCTGGGCGTTGGGCAGGTAGGTGCCCCAGTTCCAGGCGTCCACGTAGGAGCTGGCGGTCACCGGGGTGCCGTCGCTGAACTTCCATCCCGGCTTCAGCTTGATGGTGAAGTTCTGCTGGTCGGTGGAGGTGACCGACTCGGCGTTGGCGTTCTCGGCCTTGGCGGTCTTGGGGTCGTAGGACTTCAGACCCGTGAAGATCATGTTGAGCACCGCCCCGCCGTTCACCTCGTTGGTGTCGGTCGGGATCAGCGGGTTCTGCGGGTCACCCCACCATGCGTTCACGACACCACTGGCGTTGGCGGCGCCGGAGCTGCCCGAGCCGGAACTGCTGCTACCGCTGCTGCAGGCAGTGGCCGCAAGGGCGATGACGATCGCTCCGACGGCGAACTTGGCGTGCGTGGCTCCACGCATGGACGTGCCTCCTCAGACTACTGACTGTCACCATCGACGATGCTCATGACCAAATGACTTTCTCAGCTTGATCTCACGCCCGCGACAGATATCTCGCAACCCGGACGTAGCCAGGTGGGTGCAAATATTATCAAACGGACAGAGTGATCTGTCACCGGACATCCTGTCACCGATATTCGTATCACCCGCCTCTGACACTCGACCGGTCGCCCCCTACCCAGCGTGATGTGCTCCGAACGCGCGAACGCCGCTGGGCGGCACCCCCGGAAGGGTGCCGCCCAGCGGCGTTCGGGCTACGAGCAGCAGGCCCGCTTGCTGCGACCTACCTGCTACGTGCTACTTGTTGCGGCCGCGGTTACGGCCACGGGTCTGCGCGTCCAGGATGACCTTGCGGATCCGCACGGTCTCCGGGGTGACCTCGATGCACTCGTCCTCGCGGCAGAACTCCAGCGACTGCTCCAGCGAGAGCTTGCGCGGCGGCACCAGGTTCTCGGTGGTGTCGGAGGAAGCAGCACGCATGTTGGTGAGCTTCTTCTCCTTGGTGATGTTGACGTCCATGTCGTCGGCGCGGGAGTTCTCGCCGATGATCATGCCCTCGTACACCTCGGTGGTGGGCTCGACGAAGATCACGCCGCGCTCCTGCAGGCCCATCATCGCGAACGGCGTCACGACGCCCGCGCGGTCGGCCACCAGGGAGCCGTTGTTGCGCATCCGCAGCTCGCCGAACCACGGCTCGTGGCCCTCGAAGATGCTGTGCGCGATACCGGTGCCGCGGGTGTCGGTGAGGAACTGGGTGCGGAAGCCGATCAGGCCTCGGGCCGGGACGACGAACTCCATGCGGACCCAGCCGGAGCCGTGGTTCGTCATGGTCTCCATGCGGCCCTTGCGGACCGCCATGAGCTGGGTGATCGCGCCCAGGTACTCCTCGGGGGCGTCGATCGTCATCCGCTCGACCGGCTCGTGCAGCTTGCCGTTGATCTCCTTGGTGACCACCTGCGGCTTGCCGACGGTCAGCTCGAACATCTCCCGGCGCATGGTCTCGACCAGGATCGCCAGCGCCAGCTCGCCACGGCCCTGGACCTCCCAGGTGTCGGGACGCTCGGTCGGCAGCACCCGGAGCGAGACGTTGCCGATCAGCTCGCGGTCCAGGCGGTCCTTCACCATGCGGGCGGTGAGCTTGTGGCCCTTGCCGTGCTTGCCGACGATCGGCGAGGTGTTGGTGCCGATGGTCATCGAGATGGCCGGCTCGTCGACCGTGATCAGCGGCAGCGCGACCGGGTTCTCCAGGTCGGCCAGGGTCTCGCCGATCATGATGTCCGGGATGCCGGCGATCGCGCAGATGTCACCGGGGCCCGCCCACTCGGCCGGCTTGCGGGTGAGCGCCTCGGTCATCAGCAGCTCGGTGACCTTGACCTGCTTGATCGTGCCGTCGCGCTGGATCCAGGCGACCTGCTGGCCCTTGCGGAGCTCGCCCTCCTCGACCCGGCAGAGCGCGATCCGGCCGAGGAAGTTGTCCGCGTCCAGGTTGGTGACGTGCGCCTGGAGCGGAGCGCCCTCGGTGTACGTCGGGGCCGGGACGGCCGACAGGATGGTGGAGAAGAACGGCTCGAGCGAGTCGCTGTCCGCGGGGACGGTGCCGTTCTCGGGCTTGGTGAGCGAGGCCACACCGTCACGCGCGCAGGCGTAGACGATGGGGAACTCGATCTGCTCCTCGGTGGCGTCCAGATCGAGGAACAGGTCATAGGTCTCGTTGATGACCTCGTCGATCCGGGCGTCCGGACGGTCCGTCTTGTTGATACAGAGGATGACCGGCAGCTCGGCGTCCAGCGCCTTGCGGAGGACGAAGCGGGTCTGCGGCAGCGGACCCTCGGAGGCGTCGACCAGCAGCACGACGGCGTCGACCATGGACAGGCCGCGCTCGACCTCACCGCCGAAGTCGGCGTGGCCGGGGGTGTCGATGATGTTGATGGTCACGACGTCGCCACCACCCTTGGGGTGGTATTTGACGGCCGTGTTCTTCGCGAGAATGGTGATGCCCTTCTCGCGCTCCAGGTCGTTCGAGTCCATCATTCGCTCGTCGAGGTGCTGGTGAGCGGCAAAAGCGCCCGCCTGCTTCAGCATGGCATCGACCAGCGTGGTCTTGCCGTGGTCGACGTGGGCGACGATGGCGACGTTTCGGATGTCATTACGCGTGGGCATACGGGGGTGAATCTCCCGGGTCGTGGGGCGTGGTCGGCGACTTTCAGGCGTGGGCCGCCTCGATGCGCCGACCCTCCCGAGTCGTTCCGCGCCACCTGCCGCCGGTCCACCTGCCGGGCACCACATGCCACGGCTTACCTCCATGGTACGGGGCCGCGCGCACCGGCACCGCCCGCGCCGGTGCCGCAACCCTCCGCAACCGTGCGACCCGCGTCACATTACCGCCCGGTTCGGGGCTTTCGACGGGTGCGGTCGGGGCTACTGGCGGGTGAAGCCGAGGTCCTGGAAGCGCGGGGCGGCGAAGCCGAAGGCCCCGGCATTGGCGACGCCGGCGCGGACCGCGACCAGCTCCGGGCGCTGGAACAGCGGCAGCGAGGGAGCCTCCTGCCAGATCCGCGTGTCCGCCGCGCTGACCAGCTGCGATGCCTTCGCCGGGTCCAGCGAGGAGGCCGCCTGGGCCAGCAGCCGGTCCACCTCGTCGGTGCCGGTGCCGGACAGGTTCTGGCCGTTCACCGCCGCACCGTCCGGGCCCACCTGGGGCTTGCTGAACAGCGCCGCCTCGTCGGCGACCGGGAAGCGCGAGGCCGGCCAGGAGAACAGGGCCAGATCGAAGTCTCCCGAACTGACATGGTCGGCGAAGAAGGAGTCCCCGGAGACCGCGCGGACCTGGACCGGGACGCCGACCTTCGCCAGCTGCGCCGTGAGCAGCCCGGCCACCTGGGCGTCCAGGGCGGAGCCGGACCGGGTGAGCAGGGTGAGCGCCAGCGGGTGGCCGTCCTTGGCCCGGACGGTACGGGCCGCCAGGGCCGGGACGGCGCTCGGGACCGCGCTCTGGGCTGCGGTCGCGGTCGCGGTCGCGGTCGGGCCGGCGGTCGAGCCCGATGTCGGCGAGCCGCCGGCGCCGGCGGACGGCAGTGCCGCGTCGCCCTTGGCGGCGGTGACGGCGCCGCCGAGGCTCCAGCCGGCCGCGTCCAAGTGCCGGCTCGCGTTGTCGGGGCCCGCGGCGAGGGCGGAGCTGTCGTCCTCGTAGCCCTGCTGGTCGGCCATCACCAGATGGCTGCCGAGCGCCACCGCAGGCAGGCCGAGCGGGGTGAGCACGGCGTCGGCGATCTGGGTCCGGTCGACCGCCTGGGCCACGGCCCGGCGCAGGTCCGGGTCGGCCAGCGGGCCGCGGCCGCCGTTCAGGGTGAGCTGGACGTAGGCGGGGGCGGAGGCGGTGTGCAGGGCGATCCCGGGGACGGCCCGGGCCTGCGCCTCGGCGGGCGCCCCGCCGTCCTCGACCGCGCGGCTGAGGTCGGCGACGTCCAGCTTGCTTGCCGGCCCGCAGCGCGGCGGTGCGGGCGTCCGGGGCGACCGCGGTGAAGTCGATGGCGTCCAGCTTGGCCGGGGCGCCCCACCAGTGCGGATTGCGGACCACGGTGACCGTGCCGGCCGCGGCGGACTTCAGCGTGAACGGGCCCGCGTCGGCCGCCAGCCGGGTCCGCGAGCCCTCGTTGAAGGCGGTGGCGGTGCTGGTGGCGGCGGCCGGGTAGAGCGGGGCGAAGAGGCCCTTCCAGGGCCCGTAGGGCTTGGCGAAGACCACCTGGACGTCGGCCGGGGTGGCCCCCTGGCTGATCGAGGCGATGCTGTCGTAGCCGGCCGTGCGGGCGGTCCAGTACGCCTGGTCCTGGCCGCTGAGCGCGTGCCACTGGGCGGTGAAGTCGGCGGCGGAGAGCGGCTTGCCGTCGCTCCAGACCGCCTTGGGGTTGAGGTGGTAGACCACGGTCTGCGGGCTCTTGGACGTCTGTTCGACCCCGCTGAGGTAGTCCGGGTCGGGGCTGGCGACGGCGTGCTCGTCCTGGGTGAACAGGGTCGGCAGCACCGCCGAGGCGACCAGTGCGGTGTCGTCGGTGGCGTCCGCCTGGAAGGCGTTGAAGGTGGTCGGCACGGCGTCGACGGCCCAGCGCAGGGTCCCGCCCTGGACCACTGCGGCCCGGTCGGCCTTGACCAGGTCGGCGGCCCTGGCGCTGGGACCGCCGCCGCCGGAGCAGGCCGCGAGGGTCACCCCGAGGGCGGCGCAGGCGACGACGGCGAGCGTGCCGTAGGGGCGGGGGCGACGGGACACAGTGACCTCATACCTTCGCGTGCGCACATATAGGCACATCTGCTGGTTATTAGGACGGGACGCCCCACCACTGAAGTGCACCGCTCGAACCCAGGGCGCCCGACACGGCTGCAGGGGCCGACAGCGTCACCCGTTCGGGGCAGCGGTCGCGGTGCGGGCAGGGCGCGCGGGGGCCCCGCGGGCCCGGGAAATCCCGCCAATCCTGCGCTAGCCCTTCCCAGCGGCCTGTGATCGGGGACACACTCGCTTCCGCACCACTGCCTGACGGCACATCAGAAATGTTGATCAGTACGTACGTGCGGAGGTGGCATCGTCATGCCCTCGACTCCTTCTACACCGGACGGCGCGCCCCTGGTCGAGGCCGGGCGCTGCCTCGAGGCACTGGACCGTGCGCTGCTCGCGGCGCAGGACGGACTCGGCAGCGGGCTCGACGTACGACGGGTCAGGACCGACCTGGTGCACCTGCGGGAGAGCCTGGCCCTGCTCTGCGACGCGGTGGCGGCAGCGCCCGTCCCGGCCCAGGCCTCGGCCGTGCCGGTTTCGGCCGTGCCGGCTTCGGCCTGGGCGCCGCGGCCGCAGGCCATGGTCGACGTCCCCGACACCCCGTACGACCCGGCGATGTGGACCGACGCCGACGACGAAGGAATCGGCTGCCGTCACCGCTGAGCGGTCGGGCAGCTACCAGCAGGAGGAAGAGAGCAGAGTGACGACCGAGATCCGGCCACCGGAGACCCCGTCCAGCCCAGAACCGCCGGGACGGGGGATCCACTCCCCCGGGCGGGCGTCCATCGCCGCGCGACATCTGCGCACCGACCGCTGGTGGGTACCCCAACTCGCCACAGGGCTGGGGCTGCTGGCGTTCGTCGTCTACTCCACCTGGCGGGCCTTCTGGGGCCTGCACACCTCCTACGCGGCCCCGTACGTCTCGCCGTTCTACTCGCCCTGCCTCGCGGCCAACTGCCCGTCCATGCCGGGCGGCGCGGACTGGGCGCTGTTCGGCAGCTGGTGGCGGCTCTCCCCGGCGCTGATCGTGCTGATCTTCCCGCTCGGCTTCCGGATGACCTGCTACTACTACCGCAAGGCCTACTACCGGGCCTTCTGGTCCTCCCCGCCCGCCTGCGCGGTGGCCGAGCCGCACGCCAAGTACAGCGGGGAGACCCGCTTCCCGCTGGTGCTGCAGAACATCCACCGCTACTTCTTCTACTTCGCCATCGTGGTCGCCGGGATCCTGACCTTCGACGCGGTGCTGGGCTTCCGCAACGCCGCCGGGCAGTGGGGGCACGCCGGCCTCGGCACCCTGGTGCTGCTCGTCAACATCGTGCTGATCTGGGCGTACACCCTCTCCTGCCATTCCTGCCGGCACATCGTCGGCGGCCGGCTGAAGCACTTCTCCAAGCACCCGGTCCGGTACCGGGCGTGGAACTTCGTGGGGAAGCTGAACGCCCGCCACATGCAGCTGGCCTGGGCCTCGCTGATCAGCGTCGGGGTCGCCGACTTCTATGTGTACCTGGTCTCCAGCGGTGCTTTCACCGACCCCCGCTTCTTCTAAGGACTGAACTGAATGACTGAGGTGGAGCGCCACACGTACGACGTGGTCGTGGTGGGTGCCGGAGGCGCGGGGCTGCGGGCCGCGATCGAGGCCCGCGAGCAGGGCATGCGCACCGCGATCATCTGCAAGTCGCTGTTCGGCAAGGCCCACACGGTGATGGCCGAGGGCGGCATCGCCGCCAGCATGGGCAACGTCAACTCCGACGACAACTGGCAGACGCACTTCCGCGACACCATGCGCGGAGGGAAGTTCCTGAACCACTGGCGGATGGCCGAGCTGCACGCCCAGGAGGCCCCGGACCGGGTCTGGGAGCTGGAGACCTGGGGCGCGCTGTTCGACCGCACCAAGGACGGCCGGATCTCCCAGCGCAACTTCGGCGGGCACGAGTACCCCCGGCTGGCGCACGTCGGGGACCGGACCGGGCTCGAACTGATCCGCACCCTGCAGCAGAAGATCGTCAGCCTGCAGCAGGAGGACTTCAAGGAGTACGACGACTACGAGGCCCGGATCCGGGTCTTCCAGGAGTACACCGTCACCCGGGTGCTGAAGGATCGCAGCCCCAAGGGCGCCGACCGGGTCAGCGGGGTCTTCGGCTACCAGCGGGAGTCGGGGCGGTTCTTCACCATCGAGGCGCCCTCGGTGATCCTGGCCACCGGCGGCATCGGCAAGTCCTTCAAGGTGACCTCCAACTCCTGGGAGTACACCGGCGACGGGCACGCCCTGGCGCTGCTGGCCGGGGCCAACCTGCTGAACATGGAGTTCGTGCAGTTCCACCCGACCGGCATGGTCTGGCCGCCCTCGGTGAAGGGCATCCTGGTCACCGAGTCGGTCCGCGGCGACGGCGGGGTGCTGCGCAACAGCGACGGCAAGCGCTTCATGTTCGACTACATCCCCGACGTGTTCCGGGCCCAGTACGCCGAGACCGAGGCCGAGGGCGACCGCTGGTACGCCGACCAGGCCAACAACCGGCGGCCCCCCGAGCTGCTGCCCAGGGACGAGGTGGCCCGCGCCATCAACTCCGAGGTCAAGGCCGGCCGCGGCACCCCGCACGGCGGCGTCTACCTGGACGTCTCCACCCGGCTCCCGGCCGAGGAGATCCGGCGCCGGCTGCCGTCGATGCACCACCAGTTCAAGGAACTGGCGGACGTCGACATCACCGCCGAGCCGATGGAGGTCGGCCCGACCTGCCACTACGTGATGGGCGGGGTCGAGGTCGACCCCGACACCGCCGCCGCGTCCGTCCCCGGCCTCTACGCGGCCGGCGAGGTGGCCGGCGGGATGCACGGCTCCAACCGGCTGGGCGGCAACTCGCTCTCCGACCTGCTGGTCTTCGGCCGCCGGGCCGGACTGCACGCGGCCCTCTACGCGGCGGCGCTGGCCGAGCGTCCCGAGCTCGACCAGGAGCAGATCGACGCCGCCGCGGCGGAGGCGCTGGCGCCGTTCGAGGGGGTGGACGGCGAGGGCCCGGTGGAGAACCCCTACACCCTGCACCAGGAGCTCCAGCAGACCATGAACGACCTGGTCGGCATCATCCGCCGGGAGGGCGAGATGGCGGAGGCGCTGCAGCGGCTGGCCGGGCTGCGGGAGCGGGCCGAACGGGCCGTGGTCGAGGGGCACCGGCAGTTCAACCCCGGCTGGCACCTGGCCCTGGACCTGCGCAACATGCTGCTGGTCTCGGAGTGCGTGGCCCGGGCGGCCCTGGAGCGCACCGAGAGCCGGGGCGGCCACACCCGCGAGGACCACCCGGCGATGGACAGCAGTTGGCGCAAGGTCAACCTGATCTGCTCGATCGCCGACAAGCCCTCGGCCGAGGGCCAGATCAGCCTGCAGCACAAGGACAACCCGCCGATCAGGGCCGACCTGCTCAACCTGTTCGAGAGCAGCGAACTGAAGAAGTACCTCACCGAGCCGGAACTGCCCTCGGCGGACGTTCCCGAGCAGCGCACCACCACAGACGCCGACGTCCCGGACGGAGCCGAGCAGTGAGCTACCAGGCCAACTTCCGCGTGTGGCGCGGCGACTCATCCGGCGGCGGACTCGAACCGTACGAGGTCGAGGTGAACGAGGGCGAGGTGGTGCTGGACATCGTGCACCGGCTCCAGGCCACCCAGACGCCGGACCTCGCGGTCCGCTGGAACTGCAAGGCCGGCAAGTGCGGGTCGTGCAGCGCCGAGGTCAACGGGCGGCCCCGGCTGCTGTGCATGACCCGGATGTCCACCCTGCCGCCGGACGAGCCGGTCACCATCACCCCGATGCGCACCTTCCCGGTGCTGCGGGACCTGGTGACGGACGTGTCCTTCAACTACACCAAGGCCAGGGAGGTCCCGAGCTTCATCCCGCCGGCCGGCCTGAAGCCGGGCGAGTACCGGATGCAGCAGGCGGACGTGAACCGCTCGCAGGAGTTCCGGAAGTGCATCGAGTGCTTCCTCTGCCAGAACACCTGCCATGTGGTCCGGGACCACGAGGAGAACAAGCCGTCCTTCTCCGGTCCGCGGTTCCTCATGCGGGTGGCAGAGCTGGACATGCACCCGCTGGACGCGGCGGAGGAGGCCGGTCTGGACCGGAAGCGGACGGCGCAGGAGGAGCACGGGCTGGGGATGTGCAACATCACCAAGTGCTGCACCGAGGTGTGCCCGGAGCACATCAAGATCACGGACAATGCGCTGATTCCGCTGAAGGAACGGGCGGTCGACCGGAAGTACGATCCGCTGGTGTGGTTGGGGTCGAAGATCTCGCGTCGGAAGTAGTTGCTGTCTGCGGGGAGCTGCACGGCGGTGGGGGTTGCCGTTCGCGCAGTTCCCCGCGCCCCTGGGCTAGGTCCGGGGCAGGCCGAGTTCGAACCAGACGGTTTTGCCGGAGGGCGTCCGGCGGCTGCCCCAGCGGTCGGCGAGCATGCTGACCAGTTGCAGGCCGCGGCCGCCCTCGTCGGTGTCCCGGGCGCGCCGCTGCCGGGGCTGGGCGTAGCCGTTGTCCCAGACCTCGCAGACCAGCTTGGTGTCCCGGAGCAGCCGCAGCCGGATGTCGCCCCGGCCGTGCCGCAGCGCGTTCGTGGCCAGCTCGCTGACCAGCAGCTCGGTGGTGTCGATCAGATCGTCCAGGCCCCGGGCCAGCAGCCAGCCGCAGGCGAGTTCGCGGGCGCGGGCCACCGAGGTGGGCTCGGACGGCAGGGTCCAGTCGCCGACCGCGTCGGCGGGCAGCGCGTGCACCCTGGCCATCAGCAGCGCGATGTCGTCCTCGCCGTGGTGCGGGTCGAGCGCGGTGAGCAGGTGGTCGCAGAGGTTCTCCAGCTCGCGCGGCGGCCCGGACAGGGTCTCCCGCAGCGCGGAGAGGCCCTCCTCCAGCTGGTGCTTGCGGGATTCGACCAGGCCGTCGGTGTAGAGGCCGAGCAGGGCGCCGTCCGGGATGTCGACGGTCACCTCCTCGAAGGGCTCGCCGCCGACGCCGAGCGGCAGCCCCGGCGGGACGTCCAGCATCAGCGCCTCCTCGCCCGGGATGACCAGCACCGGCGGGAGGTGGCCCGCGTTGGCGAAGGTACATCGCTGGGTGACCGCGTCGTAGACGGCGTAGACGCAGGTGGCGAGGTAGAGCTCGACCCGGTCGGAGTCGTCCGTGTCGTCGTCCCCGTCGCCGAGTCCGCGGGCGATCTCGTCCAGGGCGGTCAGCACCTCGGCCGGGTCCAGGTCGAGCATGGCCAGGGTGCGGACGGCGGTCCGCAGCTGGCCCATGGCGACGGCGGCGCGCAGGCCGCGGCCCATCACGTCGCCGATCACCAGCGCGGTGCGGTTGCCCGGCAGCTGGATGATGTCGAACCAGTCGCCGCCGACCTCGGTGCCGCTGCTGCCGGGGCGGTAGCGGCAGGCGATCTCAAGACCGGACGCGGCCGGGCTGCCCGGGGGCAGCAGGCTGCGCTGCAGGATCAGCGCCCGCTCGTGCTCCCGGCGGTAGAGCCGGGCGTTGTCGATGCAGACGGCGGCGCGGGCGACCAGCTCGGTGGCGATGGCCACGTCCCTGGCGTCGAAGGGCTCGCTGCCCTTGGCCCGGGACAGCTGGACCAGGCCGAGCACGGTGTCCCTGGCCACCATCGGCACGATCACCGTGCTGGCGATCATCGGGTCAGGGTCGGGGGTTCCGGTGCTGGTCAGGGTGACGCTGCGGCCGGTGCGCAGCGCCTTGGCGTACGGGGAGCGCGGCGGGTAGCAGAAGTTGCCGCCGATCTCCGCGCGCGGCCCCTGCTGCCCGGTGCCGGGGTTGAGCAGCGAGGTGTGCGAGACGGTGCTGGCCGAGGCCACCCGGCGCAGCTCGCCGGCCCCGTCCGCCCGTCCCAGCTGCAGCCCGAGGCCTGGGTCGGTGTCGGCGGCCAGGACGCCCTGGTAGAGGTCCACCGAGGCCACGTCGCAGAAGCCGGGGACGGTGACGTCCAGCAGCTCGCGGGCGGTGGTCTCCAGATCCAGGGTGGAGCCGATGTGCGCCCCGGCCTCGTTCAGCAGGGCCAGGCTGCGGCGGGCGCTGGCGGCCTCGCGCTCGGCCCGCTGGCGGCCGGTGACGTCGGTGACCTGTCCGGCCACGCCCATCGGCCGGTTGCTGGCGCTGAGCAGCCGGTAGAGCGAGATGGACCAGCGGCGGCGGCCCGGCTTGGTCGGCACGGTGCCGTTGAAGCGCAGGTCGACCACCGGGTCGCCGGACTCCATCACCGAGGTCAGCGCCTGGTGCAGCCGGTCCGCCTCGGGGCGCGGCAGCAGGTCGTGGATGGTGAGGCCCTGGAGCGTGTCCGGGGTCATCCCGAGGCCCTCGGCGAAGCTCTCGTTCACCCGCTGCACCGTGAAGTCCTGGTCGAACAGGACAAAACCGGTCGGAGCCTGGCCGAAGACCGCCTCGGAAGCGGCCAGATCGGTCTCGATCCGACGCAGCTTGCGCAGGTCCACGGCCATGCAGACCACGCCGTTGCGGCCGTCCTCACCCCGGGCCGGCATCAGGTAGAGCTCGGCGACGCTGTCGTGGCCGTCGCTGTCGCGGTAGGGGGCGGTGCCCACCCACTCCTGTCCGGCCAGGATCTCGGCCATCCGCTCCCGGCCGCGCCGCCACAGCTCGCGCGGGGCGAAGCTGGTCACCGGGTCGTGGCCGACCGCCTCCTCGGCCGGGATGCCGAAGAACTCGGCGGCGCGGTCGCTCCACTGGCTGATCAGGCCGTCGGCGCCGATGGAGAAGGCCGCGACCCGTATGTAGTCGTAGATCGAGCCGGGCTCGCCGTGGCCCCAGTCTTCGATGTTCGGGGTCTCGATGCTGGGGGTCTCGACCGTGGAGATCTCGTGGTCCATGGCATCCGATCGGCCTTCGGCTGCCGGGTGCGGAACTCCGCCCCGCGCAGGCTCCCGCTGTTCCCGGTCATGCTTCGCGGGCCCTGGGCCCGTTCCGCTGCCCAGAGACGCCCCGCGTGTCGGCATTTCGCTCAACTGCCCGACTCCTCCAGCCATCGGCACCTGGATGTCGCTGGTCCGAGTATTCATCATCTCGGCACGGCAGCACACGTCTCAGGGGTACACAACATCAAATCGAGGTAAGGAATTGCCATATCTGTCTAAGTGCGCTCATCCGGGGGCAAGAACTGGTGGCGCGGGGTTGGGACGGCTACGGGACCGGAACCCTACGCCTCAGTCAACCGGAACGGGAGGGGCTGCGGGTAGCACCTGTTCGAACCAGACCACCTTTCCTGCCCCTTCCGCCCTGGTGCCCCAGCTGTCGGCCAGTTGGTGGACCAGCTGCAGACCGCGCCCGCCCTCGTCCGTCCCGGCCGAGACCCGCTCCAGCGGCGGGTCCGGCAGCGGGTCGGAGACCTCGACCAGCAGCACCCGCCCGGTCCGGCTCAGCCGTAGCCCGATCGGGGCCTCCGAGTAGCGGACGGCATTGGTGACCAGCTCGCTGACCAGCAGCTCGGTGGTGTCCAGCAGGGCCGGCAGGCCCCACTCGACCAGGACCGAACGGATCAGCCGACGGGAGCGCGAGGCGGCGGTGGGCACGGCGGTGAGGATCCAGGAGACGCTCTCCGTGCCGGTCTCCGCGCCCGCGCCCGTTCCCGCGCCCGGCTCCCGGCCCGTCTCTGCGCCCGTCCCCCCGGCCGCTGCCGGGAGCGAGCTGCCGAGCCGGGCCAGCAGCAGTGCCACGTCGTCCGGCTCCTGCCCGCGCTCCAGGGTGCTGACCACCCGGTCGCAGGCCTGCTCCACCGAATCGAACGGTTGCTCCAACAGGGTGCACAGCCGCTTGATGCCCACGTCGATGTCCTCGGTCCGCGACTCGACCAGGCCGTCCGTGTAGAGGACCAGCAGGCTGCCCTCGACCACCGTCAGTTCCACCGAGGCGAACGGCACCCCGCCGACGCCCAGCGGCGTGCCCGAGGGCAGGTCGAGCACCTGGGCCGGCTCGCCGGGCACGATCAGCAGCGGCGAGGTGTGCCCGGCCTTGGCCAGCACCAGCCGTCGGGTGGCCGGGTCGTAGACCGCGTAGACGCAGGTGGCGATGAGCGCCTCCTCCGGGCCCTGGGCCAGGTCGTCGGCCAGGTCGTGGACGTGCTGCAGCAGCACGTCGGGCGGCAGGTCCAGCATGGCCAGGGTACGGACGGCGGTACGCAGCCGTCCCATCGTCGCCGCCGCCCGCAGCCCGTGGCCCATCACATCGCCGACCACCAGCGCCACCCGGTCGCGCGGCAGCGGGATCACGTCGAACCAGTCCCCGCCGACCTCGGTCCCGCTGCTGCCGGGCACGTAGCGGTAGCCGATCTCCACCCCCGGCGGCTGAGGCACGGTCTGCGGCAGCAGGCTGCGCTGCAGCATCAGCGCGGCGGCCCGCTCCCTGGCGTAGAGCCGGGCGTTGTCCAGCGAGGACCCGGCCCGGTCGGCCAGCTCCCCGGCGAAGGCCAGCTCGTCCCGGTCGAAGCCCTCGCGCCGGCCGGCCCGGCTCAGCACCATCAGTCCGAGCACGATGCCGCGCGCCCGCAGCGGCACCACCAGCATCGAGTGCACGCCCAGCTCGTACGCCGCCCTGACCCGGGGGTCCGCCTGGTTGGTGGTCTCCTCCAGCAGGGCCGGCGACTCCAGCTGCTCGGCCAGGCCGCTGCGCAGCACCCGGGCGAACAGCGAGCTCTCGGCCATCTCGATGCCGGCCCCCGGGGTCATCATGGCGTCGACGGTGGCGCTGGGCTCGATCGCCGCGGTGCCGGTCATCACCAGCGGGGTGAGCCTGGTGTGGGTGTGCCGGGGCAGGTCGTCACCGTCGGCGACGGCCTGCAGCAGCACCACCCCGGCGTAGTCGGCGAGCGCGGGGACCAGGGCCGCGGCCAGCTCCTCGGCGATCCGGCGGACGTCCAGCAGATCGCCGATGCGGGTGCCCAGCTCGTTCAGCAGGGCGAGCCTGCGGCGGGCGTGCTCCACCTTGGCGACCGCGCGGTAGCGGTCGGTGACGTCCATGATCATGCCGGTGACGCCGAGCACCCGGCCGGCCCGGTCCTGCAGCCGGGAGTAGGAGATGGAGCGGTAGCCGGCCCGGCGCGGATTGGGCCCGGCCACGGTCAGGTCGATCACCGGTTCGCCGGTGGCCAGGACCTGCCGCTGGATCGCGGTCACCTCGTCGGCCGCGCCCTCCGGCAGGGTCTCGCCGGTGGTCCGGCCCAGGTGGTCGGCGACCGGGATGCCGTTCATCCGGGCCAGCGTCTCATTCACCCGGACGTAGCGGAGCTGCTGGTCGAACACCGCGATACCCAGCGGGGACTGCTCGAACAGCGCGTCCTGGAGGGCGAGGTCGTGCTCGACCGCGCTGAGCCGCTTGGCGTCGGCGAGGCGCACCAGCAGGTAGGAGACGGCAGCACCGTCGTGCAGCAGGGAAACACGGGCGTCGAGCACCACCTTGGCGCCGTCCCGGTGCCGCAGCACCACGGGACCGCGCCAGCCGCCCTCGCGGACCACCAGGGCGATGATCTCCTGACCCCGGCGGAGCAGGTCGGCGTCGTCCCCGGCCAGGACGTCCAGACCCCGTCCGACCAGGGTGTCGCTGCGCCAGCCGAGGAGCTCCTCGGCGGCTGGGCTCCACAGCACGATGGTGCCGGCGGTGTCCATCATGGCGATGGCCACCCGGACCTCGTCGAGCAGGCCGCCGGGGAGGCTGCCCAGGGCCTTGTCCGTCGGGCTCTGGGTCTGGTTCTGGGCCTGGTTCTGGGCCTGGTTCTGGCCCTGGCTTTCGCCCTGGGTCTCTCCCGGGTTCAGGCCTGCGGCGGGGGTCGGCGACTGGGACGGGTCCGGCGGCGGTCCGACCGGGAAGGGCTCAGGACGGCGGGACCGGAGCTCGGTCGGGGTGGGCGCAGGTGTGGCGGACGGCGGGACGGGGGATGCTGTGGCCGACTCGTCCGGGCGCGACCGGGGGGAGAGCGCACGCCTGCGCAGACGTGCGCGAGCGGCTGCGGTGCTGGGCCTGCGGCGTGGCTCCCTCACGTACTTCCCGTCCGAATCGCGGCGCGGGCCACCGCTCAGGGGCAGCCGAATACTGACATACCCGTTCAAACATGGCTCTACCCCGCCGTACGGGTCAAGTTGCAAGTCGCTTCGCGACGGCGGGCAGGGCGAAGCGGTCCTGGTCCAGCCAGTCGACGTCGTCCAACTCGGCGGCGGAGAGCCAGCGCAGCTCGGAGTGGTCCTGCAGCGGGGCCGGGGTGCCGGACACCAGCTCGGCGGTCCAGATGTGCAGCTCAAGCCCGGCCCGGACCGGCCAGGCGCCCGGGATCCGGGCCAGCGCCCGCGCCTCCACCCCGAGCTCCTCCCGCAGCTCCCGGACCAGGGCCTGCGCCGGGGTCTCGCCCGCCTCGACCTTCCCGCCGGGGAACTCCCAGCGCCCGGCCACCTCGGCCGGGGCGCTGCGCCGGGCGGCCAGCACCTGGCCGCGGGCGAGCAGGGCCCCGCCGACGACGATGCGGGGGGCTGAAGGCGAGGCCGGGCGTGGGGTGGGCTGCGTCATGGGACGAGCGTAGGCGGCGAAAACAGTCGGGCCCGCCTCCGTGGGGGATGAAGGCGGGTCCGACGCTTGCGGGGGTGGTGCGGTGAGGGTTGGTACGTGGGGTGGTGCGGTGAGGGTTGGTACGTGGGGGTGGCGCGGTGACGGTTGGTACGTGGGGGTGGCGCGTGGAACGGTTCAGGCGTCCTGACCGCAGGTCGCTACGGTACTGACGGCACCGACGGCATCCCCAGCGGCACCGGGCCCGCGCCGCCGCCCCGGCCGCCGCCGCCCTTGGTGCAGGCGTCGTGGCAGTCGGCGTCCAGGCTGCAGCACAGCGAGCAGATGGTCCCGTCGTGGAAGGGGCAGTCGGCCGTGTCCGGGGTCTCGTAGGCGCCGTCGCAGACCACGCAGGTGTGCGTGGTGATCTCCGCGCCGGGCTCGACGCTCTCCTCGGCGGCGAGGGCGCCCGGGTTCGGCCGGGCCACGTAGTAGCGGCCCTTGGTGGCCCAGGCGATCAGCGGGCTGCAGACCATCGCCAGGGCGAGCGCGATGAACGGCGAGAACGCCTTGGCGTAGTCGCCGAAGAAGCCGTAGAAGGCGAAGATCGACACCCCCGCCGCGATGCACATCGCCCCGAAGCCGACCGGGTTGACCCCGTACAGGTAGGCGCGCTTGAACTCGATGTACTTGGGGCTGAGGCCCAGCGGCTTGTTGATCACCAGGTCGGCGGTGACCGCGCCGATCCAGGCGATGGCCACATTGGAGTAGAAGCCGAGCAGCGAGTTCAGGGCGCTGAACATGTTGAGTTCCATCAGCAGCAGCGAGATGCCGCAGTTGAGGAAGATGTACCAGACCCGGCCCGGGTGACGGTGGGTCAGCCGGGAGAAGAAGTTCGACCAGGACAGCGATCCCGAGTAGGCGTTGGTCGAGTTGATCTTCACCTGGGAGACGATGACGAACAGTCCCGCCAGCGGCAGCGCCGCCGCCCCGAACCAGGGGCGCAGCGACTCCACGTACGGGGCGATCGGCTCCAGCGCCTTGGCGTTGCCGACCACGCCGAGCGCGCTGAAGGCGAGCAGCGCGCCGCCGAGCTGCTTGGCCGCGCCGATGACGACCCAGCCGGGGCCGGCCGCGAGCACGGCGAAGTTCCAACGGCGGGAGTTCTCGGCCGTCTTCTGCGGCATGAAGCGCAGGTAGTCGGCCTGCTCGCCGATCTGGGCGATCAGCGACAGGGCGATGCCGGTGCCGAGCCCGAAGCCCATCACCGTGAAGCCGGAGCCGACCCCGTGGGTGCCGCCGAAGTGGGTGAACGCCGAGAAGGTGTGCGGGCTGTGCACGGCCAGGATGATGAACGGGACGATCAGGCCGAGGATCCACAGCGGCTGGGTCCAGGCCTGCATCTTGGCGATCCAGGCCATCCCCTTGAACACGATCGGGATCACGATCAGCGTGGTGAGCAGGTAGCCGATCGGGGTCGGGATGTGCAGGACCTGATGGAAGGCCTGCGCCATGATCGAGCCCTCGAGGGCGAAGAAGATGAAGGTGAAGCTGGCGTAGACGAGCGAGGTGAGGGTGCTGCCGAAGTAGCCGAAGCCGGAACCCCGGGTCAGCAGGTCCATGTCGACGCCATTGGCGGCACAGGCGCGGGCGATCGGGATGCCGGTCAGGAAGATGACGACGGCGGCGGCCAGGATCGCGGCGAGCGCGTTGCTGAAGCCGTAGGACATCACGATGCCGGCACCGATCGCGTAGTCCGCGAGGTAGGCGATGCCGCCGAGGGCGGTGGTGGCGACGGCGAAGGGGGACCAGCGGCGGAACGAGTGCGGCGCGTAGCGGAGTGAGTAGTCCTCAAGGGACTCGTCGGCGGCGGACTTCGCGTAGGAGCGATGGGCCTTGGGGGCCTCCGGCTGCTCCGTGGTCGTTGCTGCGGTGTCGGTCATCACGGCTCCTGGGGCTGGGAGTGGAAGTCGTGGTGCGCAGTGCGGAAAGCCCCGAGTACGACGCTGGACTCGTGGCCGACACGCTAGGTAACCCGTGTAAAGCCCGCTGTACACACGGCGTTTCCATCCGATGACATGACGCACAACAGTTCTTTCGCAATGACTCTTTCGCAAAGGTGCTTTCGAAGCTACGCTCGCTGCTGTGAGCCAGACAGAGCGTGACGACCGCACGGCGGACAGCGCCGACCCGTACTCCGACTTCCGCGGGATGACCGACGCGCGGGCGCTGCGTGCCCTCGCCCACCCGATCCGCATCGCCCTGCTGGAGGCGGTCGGCGTGAGCGGGCCGCTCACCGCGACCGAGGCGGCGCGGATCGTCGGGGGCACCGTCTCCAACGTCTCGTACCACCTGCGGACGCTGGCGAAGTACGACTACGTCGTCGAGGCGGAGGGCGGGACCGGCCGGGACCGGCCGTGGAAGATCGGCGCGGTCGGCATGAGGATCGACCCCGACAGCCCTGATCCGGCCGTGAGCCATGCCTCCCGCGCCCTGGGCGACGTCGTGTCGGAGCGCTGGCAGGGTCGGCTGCGCCACTACCGGGACCACCGCGACGAGTACCCCGAGGAGGTGCGCGCGGCGAGTGGCAGCAGCCAGTTCGTGGTCTTCGGCACAGCCGCGGAGGTCGAGCAGGCGCAGGCCGAGATCGGCAGCATCCTGATGCGGTTCACCCACCGGGTCGCGGATGCGACGGCCCGTCCGGAGGGGGCGGTTCCCTTCGAAATGCTGCTGTTCACCCACCCGTTCGAAACGGTCGTCCGCGCCGACCCCGCCGGCCCGGTTGGCCCCAACTCCGCGACTTCCCAGGAAGGGTGACCCCACGTCATGCGCGAGCTGCTCGCGATACCCCGCATGCGCCTCTACTACCTCGGCAACAGCCTCAGCGAGATCGGCGACTACGCGCTCTGGCTGGCCGCCGGGATCTGGGTCAAGGAGCTGACCGGCTCGACCTCGAAAGCGGCTCTGTGCATCCTCTGCCTGACCCTGGGCACCTTGCTGTCCCCGCTGGCCGGGTTGCTCGTCGACCGGGTCCGCCGCAAGCCGCTGATCCTGACCACCAACGCGTTGACCGGTCTGCTCGTGCTGTCGCTGACCCAGGTCCACCACGCGAGCCAGGTCTGGCTGATCTACGGCGTCATGTTCCTCTACGGACTGGCCGGCTCGATCACCGAGTCGGCCATGTCCGCGCTGCTGCCGAGGATGGTGCCCGAGGAGCTGCTCGGCTCGGCGAACGGGCTCTCCCAGGCGCTGACCCAGGGCCAGCGGCTGATCACCCCCGCGATCGGGGTCGGGCTGCTGTCCGCCTTCGGCGGCGGCACGGTGGCCGTGCTGGACGCGGCCACGTTCGCGGGCGGGCTGGTCTGCTGGGCCTTCATCAGGATCGAGGAGCAGCAGCCGACGCCCGCGGCGGCGCACTGGTGGCGGGAGACCACCGCGGGCTTCGCCTTCCTGCTGCGGACCCCCGTCCTGCGCCAGTTGACCGTCGCGCTGACCGTGGGGATCTTCGTCATGGGCTTCTTCGAGACGCTCGGCATCGCGATCGCGACCAAGGGGCTGCACCACTCCCCCTCCTGGACCGGCGTCATCGTCACGGCGATGGGCATCACCGGAATCCTCGGCGGACTCTCGGCCGGGGCCGTGCTGAACCGGCTCGGCCCGGGACGGCTGACCGCGCTCGGCCTGGCCACCGTCGGCGTCTCCGCGCTGGTGATGGCCGTGCCGATGGACGCGGTGGTCGTCCTCGGCGCCCTGCTGCTCGGGCTCGGACTGCCGTTCATCGTGGTCGGCACGATGACCGCGATGCAGCTGAACACCCCGAACGAACTGATGGGCCGGGTCTCCGGCGCCGACAACTTCGTGATCACCGCCGGCCAGTCCCTCGGCATCGCGACCGGCGCCGCCCTGATCGCCGTATGGCCGTACCGCGACCTGTGCTACCTCGCCGCGGCGGTACTCGCCCTCGCCACCGCCTACCTGGTCACCCGCCCAGAACAGCGCCGACAGCCGACACCGACCCCGTCCAGCGACTCGATATCCACCCTCGAAGGAACCCCAGCACAACACCCCTGAGCGGCCACGATCGCTAAGATCGACTCATGACCGCACTGCCCGACTGGATGCGCCCACCACGCGCAGAAGGCTGGTTCGCGGAGGACCTGGACCACCTCCCCGAGGCGCCCCGCCACACCGAGCTGATCGACGGAGCGCTCGTCTTTGTGCTGTCCCACAGACGTGCCGGCACAACCGCCTCGTCACCGCCCTGACCACCACGCTCATGGCGCAGGCGCCAGCCGGCTTCGAGGTCGAGCGGGAGATGACGATCCGCCTCGATGCCCGCAACCGCCCCGAGCCGGATCTGCTGGTGACGACGGCCAGTTTCGACGGTGACCGCACCTGGTTCGCGCCGGACGAGGTACGACTCGCCATCGAGGTGGTCTCCCCCGAGTCCGCCCACCGGGACCGCACAGTCAAGCTTCGCAAGTACGCGGAAGCCGGCATCCCGCACTACTGGTGCATCGAGAACGAGGACGGGGCACCTGTCGTCCACGTCTACGAACTCGACGAGCCGACGGCCTCCTACGCGCCCGCCGGGATCTTCAGGGTTCGCTCCACCGTCCGGTGCCCTTCGAGATCAGCCTCGACCTGCAGAAGTTCGCCCCGCCCCGACCGACCAAGTGTCAGTGACGCCTGCTTCCATGGCGTCATGAGCACTGTGCACGAGATCGCCGCCCTCCTCCCCGACCCCGCCGAACTCCGCGCTCATCTACGCGCCCTGGCCGTCCTGGACAGCACGATCGGTGGCGATCCGCAGTTCTGCTGCTACACCTTCGACTCCGCCCGGGGCCTTGGCGAGGAGGCCGCCCTGATGGAGAACGGCTCGGGGGACGACTTCTCCGTCCACTTCACCCCGGCCGGCGTACTCATCCGCGGCTTCGACCACGAGTCGGAGACAAGCCCCTACGCGACGGACGACGAGCAGGTCTGGCCCGGTGTCATCGACGACGTACCAGCGCCGCTGCGCCGACTCCTAGACGACCCGCCTTCCGCGACCAGGGCATGGACGCCCTCCGCGTCACCGCCTGCCTGTGGCGGGCGACCGGTGACGCCGCCTGGCACGCCGGCTCGACCATCGCCTTCCCGTCCGGCAACGAGGACCCGGACGGCTCCGGCTTCCTGTTCCGTCTCCTCGTCGACCGCTCCCCCGAGGCCGTCCAGACCCACTTCGAGGACTACTACGAGCGCCCCGTCCCCTCGACGCCGTCCGCCACGTCCTCGCCGGGCACCCGCTCACCCCTGCGATCACCGCGGCCCTCAACCAGGCCGTCCTCTCGGACGACGCCCTGCTCCGCAGGATCGCCGCACATCCGGAGGCCGCCTCCTACCTGGCCTGCGACGGCGAGTTCGACCTCGCCCGCACCGACCCGATCGAGCCGATCGCCCTGCCCAGCGGCCTCCCGGTGGAGCCCGTCGCCGGTTGCAACGCGGGCGGCACCCACTACCTCTGCGGCCCGGCTTTCCCCGGCGGCCCCCGCCCCGTCCTCTACACCGACTCCGAGGGCCGGGCCTCCCTGATCGCCGAGTCCCTCGCCGAGGCCCTCACCCTCGCCATCGTCCTCCCGTCCTGGCACGACGCCCTGGCCGGCTTTCGGCCCCCGGCCCTCAACTCCGACTACCTCGACGACCACCCGGACCACCCCGCCGTCCGCGACCGCCTGCTCGCCGCCCTTCAACTCCCACCGGCCGCCGACCGGGAAGTCCTGGACCGTCTCCTCGCCACCGCCGCCCGTACCGTCCCCGACGGCTTCCTCCCCTACGTTCCCGATGACGAGGACTCCGCCTTCGAGCCGATGCTCAGGCTGCTCGGAGAGCGCAGCAGGTAGGAGCCCTCACCCCTCACGCAACGCCGCGGTTATGGAGACGCCCTGACCAGCCCATGTGAGCCGCAGGCGCACCGCGGCAGCGCGAACGGCCACCCTGCGAAGCCCTCACCGAACCCCAGCGAGCGGGGTCAGTCCCGGGGTGCGAAGACGCAGAACTCATTGCCCTCGGGGTCCGCGAGAACATGCCAGTCGATGTCGTCACCGAGGGGGCGGACCACCGTGGCGCCCAGGGCGACCAACTCGTCGACGCTGCCCCATACGTCCAGGTGCATCCGGTTCTTGAGCACCTTCGCCTCCGGGACCGGGTTGATCCAGATCAGCGGCCCGGCCCCGGCCGGATCCTCGATCGGCACCGGCCACGCCGCCTCCCGCGTCTCCTCACCCCCGTGCACGGGGCGACGCTGATACCCGAGGGCGGTGCACCACCAGTCGGCCAGTCCTTGGTGGTCGACGGCGTCCAGCGCCAGGTCCTTGAAGCGGGCTGCGGACATCGAGATACCTCCTACGGACCGTCAGGAGCGGTCATCAACGGTCAGGGGCCGGTGTGAGAGCCGGAGCCCCAGTAGCGTTCGGCCTCACCCAGCAGACTCCGTGCGGCCTCACCGTATATCGCGCTCTGCCCCAGCGCCTCGAAGGCCCGCAGATGAACGGCGATGCTCTCGGCGTCCGTCAACCTGAACTCCCCGGCGAAGCCCTCGATCAGGATCAGTATTGAATCGACTCACGGCGGCCCTTCACCCGTTCCAGGAACGCGGCTTGAACAGGCTCATTGCCACCGGCCAGCATCACGCTCCACGGCTCATGCACGGTCGGACCCCCTCGACGTCGCTGCAACCGGACCTCGTCCTGTCAACCCTTCCCCACCCCGGGAAGAAGCCACACCCCACACGTCGTGTCAGGCGCTCATGGCGTGTACTCGTACCCAATGACGAAGCGGGGTGGGAGAACCCACTCCCCGTACTCCACGACGCCGTTCTCGTCACTCCATCGGTGCGCGCCGGCCAGGATCGCGGAACCCACAGGGATACCGAGTCCGGATGCCTCGCGTGCGTCGGCGGCCCGTCCGTGCATGTCGTCGCGGGCGTGCGTGATCTGTCGGCCGGTGGCTTCGAGTACCCGTGCCGTCAGTCCGGCGTTCTTCCCTGGCGACGTACTGAGCAGGTCCGGGACCAGGGCGGCGAACTGTGCGGGATACCAAGTGACGGCAAAGCACGTGCGGATAGTGCCTCGTCCACTGATCCGCTCCCGGCGCACCACCTGGTCCCCGGCGTCAAGGTCGAACAGCTCCGCCACGTAGGGAGGTGGCACAACCAGCCCTGCGGCGGTTACGCGGCTTGTCTCACCGTCCGCAAGGATGCTCTTGACCCTCTGGACTCTGGCGAGCCTGTCGCGGCTGCTGAGGCCGACGTGGGGTTCATCCGAAACGAACGTGCCCCGCGGTGTGGTGCGAATGAACCCCTCGACCTGTAGGGCTTGAAGCGCTCGGGAGACGGTTGCGGCGGCCACCTGCCACGAACCGCTGATCTCCCGGTTCGTGGGGAGCTTCGCGCCTGGCTCCAACTCACCGGACAGGATGCGCTGGCGGAAGTGATCTGCGATCACCGTAAACGTTTTCGAGCTGGCCATATGCCGCGCCTCTCCACCGATGTGACGTTTCGTCAAAGAGCACACTAGTGCACTCGGAACCGTAGCGGGAGTGCTTCGGCCACTGCCACAGTGAACTAGAGCACTGAGTGAGAGGGTGGCAAGCCGTGACGAGGATGCGCGTGTACCTGATCGACCGGGAGGCCGGTGAGCGTCGAGAGCTAACTACTCGATTGGAGAGGCCAAAATGAGCACGTCCGGTACCCCATGGACTCCGCCCCCGGAACCGCCTTCCCCGGACGGCGGACCGCCTCCCGGAGACGGAGACCACCGCAAGCCGTGAGCACCGAACCGAAGCAGGGAGGCCGCGCCAGCGACGAGTTGGCGCGGTTCCTCCTCAACGTCCGCTCCATGACGCCCGACTGGGCCGAGAGCTTCGAGTCTGTGCCCAGGTCATGGTTTCTACCGGGGCTGTACTGGTCGCACGACATGTCCACAGGAACGAACCATCCTGTGGATATCGCGACCGATCCTGACGAGTGGGAAGCTCAGGCCTGCGCCAATGTCCCGCTGATCACCCAGTGGGACGACGGAGCACACGCCGGTATCGAGCCGGGCAAGGTGCCGACCAGTTCGGCGTCCATGCCCAGCGTGGTTCTTGAGATGCTGCGCGACCTTGACGTGTCCGAGGGGATGAAGGTGCTGGAGATCGGCACGGGCACGGGTTGGAACGCGGGACTACTGACCCGGCGACTCGGCGGCGAGAACGTCGTCAGCGTGGAGATCGACCCTGACGTGTGCGTGACGGCCCGCACCACGCTGAGGGCTCACGGGCTGCACCCCGACGTGATCCGGGGGGACGGCGCGGACGGGTATGCCAAGGCAGCCCCGTACGACCGTGTCATCGCCACAGCAGGGGTGCGCAGGGTGCCCCTGGCATGGCTGCGGCAGACCCGTCCGGGCGGCGTCATCCTGGCCCCTTGGGGGACGCACTACGCCAATGACGACGCGCTGGTGAAGCTCACCGTGGGCGAGGACGGCTACGCGTCCGGACCCTTCCTGCGGCCCGTCGAGTTCATGAAGCTGCGGGATCACCGGCTGGACTGGGACCGTTTCCGTGAGCACGTCCGGGAGTATCCCGGTGATGCTGAGCGGTCATCAACCCTTCTCAGCATGGATGACCTCGGGGGCCGGTTCCACCCGGCCCGCATGGTTCTGGGCATGTGCGTCCCCCAGGTGGCCCACGTGCTCAACCCCACCGAGGGCGGCGCTACGGCGTGGTTCTTCAGCCTGCTCGGCCCGGTGTCGTGGGCTGCGGTCGAATTCCGTACCGGCGAGCCCTTCGCCACCGTGCACCAGAGCGGCCCCCGCCGACTCTGGACCGAGGTGGAGCGCACGCTCCAGTGGTGGAGTGACCAGGGACGGCCACCGCTCGAACGCTTCGGCCTCTCTGTGTCGGCCAGCGGGGAGCAACGCATCTGGCTCGCCGACCCGGACAACGTGGTCCCCCGGTTCAACTGACCCTCCCCCGGACCGCCCCGGCCTCCCGCTCCCGTGCGGGTGGTCGGGGCTCTCCCCCGTGTCAGACGTTGAAGCGGAACTCGACCACGTCGCCGTCCTGCATGATGTATTCCTTGCCCTCGATGCGGGCCTTGCCCTTGGCGCGGGCGTCGGGGATGGAGCCGCATTCGACCAGGTCGTCGTAGGAGACGATCTCGGCCTTGATGAAGCCCTTCTGGAAGTCGGTGTGGATCACGCCGGCGGCCTCCGGGGCGGTGGCGCCCTTCTTGATGGTCCAGGCGCGGACCTCCTTGGGGCCGGCCGTGAGGTAGGTCTGCAGGCCGAGGGTCTCGAAGCCGACCCGGCCGAGGGTGGCCATGCCGGCCTCCTCCTGGCCCATGGACTGGAGCAGCTCCAGGGCCTCGTCCTCGTCCATGCCGATCAGCTCGGACTCGATCTTGGCGTTGAGGAAGATGGCCTCGGCGGGGGCGACCAGGGCGCGCTGCGCCTCCTTGAAGTCCTCGTCGGTCAGCTCGTCCTCGTCCACGTTGAAGACGTAGAGGAAGGGCTTGACGGTGAGCAGGTGCAGCTCGCGGACGGAGTCGCGGTCGAAGCCGGCCTCGAAGAGGGTGGTGCCCGCCTCCAGGATCTTCTGGGCGGCCTCGGCGGCGGCCAGCAGCACCGCCGACTCCTTCTTGAGCCGGGACTCCTTCTGCAGCCGCGGGACGACCTTCTCGATGGACTGCAGGTCCGCCAGGATCAGCTCGGTGTTGATGGTCTCGATGTCGTCCTTGGGCGAGACCTTGCCGTCGACGTGCACCACGTCCGGGTCCTCGAAGGCCCGGATGACCTGGCAGATCGCGTCCGACTCGCGGATGTTCGCGAGGAACTTGTTGCCCAGGCCCTCGCCGACGCTCGCGCCGCGGACGATGCCGGCGATGTCCACGAAGTCGACCGTCGCCGGGAGGATCCGCTGCGAGCCGAAGATCTTGGCGAGGACGGCCAGGCGCGGGTCCGGCACCCCGACCACGCCGATGTTGGGCTCGATGGTCGCGAACGGGTAGTTGGCCGCCAGCACGTCGTTCTTGGTCAGGGCGTTGAAGAGCGTGGACTTGCCGACGTTCGGCAGGCCGACGATTCCGATGGAGAGCGACATGTGGCGAGATCCTGGTGGAGGAGGCAGCCCGGAGGCGTGACGGGACGACGGGAACGGCTTCCCAGTCTATAGAGCGCGCGGGGGCGACCGGGACAGCCTGGACAGCGGAAGCAGCAGGCGCGGAGCCGTCCGCCGATAGGCACACTGGGTGACAGTGGAAGTCCCCGGCGTGTCCGTGACGGCAGGTGGCGTTCATCCGACCGTACGTTGGTCTCGTGGAGTACCGACGCATGCCTGACGCGCGCACGACCGACCGCCCCGGTGTCGCGGCAGTCCCCCGGCGGACCGCAGCCGTGCCCGGACCCGCACGCTCTCCGAAGACCGGCCCCGAGCCGGAGCCCGCCACGCGCGCCCCGGAACCCCGGGCCGGCGGCGGGCAGCGGCCCGGCGCCCGGCCGACGCCGCGGGCCGGCGGCTCCAGCACCCCGCACCGGCTGACCGCCGTGGGCGGGGCGGTGGTGACGCTGGGCGCCACCCTGCTCGGCGGGGCCGCCGACTTCTGGCTGTTCGACGGCGCCGGGATCCTGATGGGCCTGGTCTATGTCGCGACCTGCTTCCAGGTCGCGGTCCGGGTCCGGGCCGCGGACCTGGCGATCGCGCCGATCTGCGGGCCGATCGCCTTCGCGGTGACCCTGGTGCTGCTGGGCTCGGCGCCCGACGGCAGCTTCCTGGGACACGTCGTCGGGCTGGCCACCTCGCTCGCCCTGCAGGCCGGCTGGCTGTTCACCGGCACGGCGGTGTCGCTGCTGATCGTCCTGGCCCGGCACATCGCGCTGAACCGGGCCAGGCGGAAGAGCTCCTGACCGACGAGGCGGCCAAGCGGCCGACTACGTCAGCTTCGAGGCGGCCATCGCCGCGCCGACGATGCCGGCGTCGTTCTGCAGCTGGGCCGGGACGATCTCCGCCCGCAGCGGCTTCAGCAGCGGCAGGAACTTGTCCGCCTTGCGGCTCACCCCGCCGCCGATGATGATCAGCTGCGGCGAGAACAGCTGCTCGATCTTGGCGAAGTAGTCGTCGAGCCGCTCGGCCCACTCCGACCAGTTCCAGTCGTGGTGCTCCTTGGCGGCGGAGGAGGCGTGCTTCTCCGCGTCCTTGCCGTGCAGCTCCATGTGGCCCAGCTCGGTGTTGGGCACCAGCGCGCCGTCGATGAACAGCGCGCTGCCGATGCCGGTGCCCAGGGTGAGCAGCAGCACCACGCCCTTGCGGCCCTTGCCCGCGCCGTAGGCGACCTCGGCCAGACCGGCCGCGTCGGCGTCGTTGACCAGGGCCACCGGCAGCTCCAGGGCCTCCGAGAACAGCGCGCGGGCGTCCAGGTCGATCCAGCCCTTGTCGACATTGGCGGCGGTACGGGTCGTCCCGTCCACCACCACGCCGGGGAAGGTCAGACCGACCGGGCCCTTCCAGTCGAAGTGCTTGACCACCTCCTGGACGGCCTGCACCACCGCTTTGGGCTCGGACGGCTGCGGGGTGAGCACCTTGTGCCGTTCCTGGGCGAGCTCGCCGCGGTCAAGGTCCGCCGGAGCGCCCTTGATCCCGGATCCACCGATGTCCACGCCGAAGACGTTCACGCTGGGATTCCCCTGTTCGTCGTTGAACTGACCTGCTGACAACGTAGGGCCTACCCCGTCCGCGTGCCTTACTTACCTGCGGCTTCGGCCTTACCCGCGGCTTCGGCCCTGAGGTCGCGGCGCAGCTCCTTGGGGAGCGAGAACAGCAGATGCTCCTCGCTGGTGCGGACCTGCTCCACGTCGGCGTAGCCGCGCTCGGCCAGCCACTCCAGCACGCCCTCGACCAGGATCTCCGGGACGGAGGCGCCGCTGGTCAGGCCGACCGTGCCGACGCCCTCCAGCCAGGCCTCGTCGATCTCGTCGGCGAAGTCCACCAGGTACGCGGCCTTGGCGCCGGCGTCCAGGGCGACCTCGACCAGCCGGACCGAGTTGGAGGAGTTGCGCGAGCCGACCACGATGACCAGGTCCGAGTCGGCGGCGATCTTCTTGATCGCGACCTGGCGGTTGGAGGTGGCGTAGCAGATGTCGTCGCTGGGCGGGCTGGTCAGCAGCGGGAAGCGCTGCTGGAGTGCGCCGACGGTGGCCATGGTCTCGTCCACCGAAAGAGTGGTCTGGGACAGCCAGACCACCTTGGACTCGTCGCGGACCTGGACGTTGGCGACGTCCTCGGCACCGTCCACCAGATGGGTGCGCTCGGGCGCCTCGCCCATGGTGCCGACGACCTCCTCATGGCCCTCGTGGCCGATGAGCAGGATGTCGTAGTCCTCCTCGGCGTAGCGCACCGCTTCCTTGTGGACCTTGGTGACCAGCGGGCAGGTCGCGTCGATGGTCGCCAGCTTGCCGCGCTTCGCCTCGTCGTGGACCGAGGGCGCGACGCCGTGCGCGGAGAAGACCACGATGGAGCCCTCGGGCACCTCCTCGGTCTCGTCGACGAAGACGGCCCCCTTCCGCTCCAGGGTCTGCACCACGTACTTGTTGTGGACGATCTCCTTGCGGACGTAGATGGGAGACCCGTACTGCTCCAGGGCCTTCTCCACAGCGATGACAGCGCGGTCGACACCCGCGCAGTAGCCGCGCGGGGCGGCGAGCAGGACACGACGGGAAGCGGTAGCAGGCATAGCGCAAGCCTACCGGCAGGCACCGCCGGCACCGGGGGTGACCGCCGACCCGGCGTCCGTACCCGTCGATGTCGGACCCCGCCGCTAGGCTCGGGGCATGGCCCTCGACAACTCGCCGGACGCCCCGATCCCGGTCGGCCGGGTCTCCCAGCTCATCGGCGGCTGGATCAGCCGCCTCGGCGCGGTCTGGGTGGAGGGGCAGATCACCGAACTGAGCCGGCGTCCCGGCGCCGGGGTGGTCTTCCTGACGCTGCGTGACACCTCCGAGAACGTCTCGCTCTCGGTCACCTGCTACCGCACGGTCTTCGACCCGGTCGCGGAGCTGGTCACCCAGGGCTCGCGGGTCGTGGTGCACGCCAAGCCCGAGTGGTACGGACCGCGCGGCACGCTGTCGCTGCGCGCCGCCGAGATCCGGCTGGTCGGCCTGGGCGATCTGCTGGCCCGGCTCGAGCTGCTGAAGCGCACCCTCGGTGCGGAGGGGCTGTTCGCCGCCGAGCGGAAGAAGCCGATGCCGTTCCTGCCGCGCTGCGTCGGGCTGGTGACCGGGCGCGCGTCCGCCGCAGAGCGCGATGTGCTGCAGAACGCGCGCCGGCGCTGGCCGGCCGTGCGCTTCGAGGTGCGCAACGTCCCGGTGCAGGGGGTGCACGCGGTGCCCGAGGTGATCGCGGCGGTGAAGGAGCTGGACGAGCACCCCGACGTGGACGTGATCATCGTCGCCCGGGGCGGCGGCAGCGTCGAGGACCTGCTGCCGTTCTCGGACGAGCAGCTGGTCCGCGCGGTCGCGGCGGCCCGGACCCCGGTGGTCAGCGCCATCGGGCACGAGCCGGACCAGCCGCTGCTGGACTATGTCGCCGACCTGCGCGCCTCCACCCCGACCGACGCCGCCAAGCGGGTCGTGCCGGACGTACGGGAGGAGCTGGCCCGGGTGCACGGGCTGCGGGACCGGGCCCGGCACGGCATCCGCGCCCGGCTGGAGCGGGAGCGCGGCGGGCTGGCCGCGGTCCGGAGCCGCCCGGTACTGGCGGCCCCGCACCGGATGGTGGACGAGCGCGCCCGGGAGCTGGCCGCGCTGCTGGACCGCTCCCGGCGGACCCTGGACCACCGGCTGGACCGGGCCGCCTCCGAGCTGTCGCACACCCTGGCCCGGGTGGTGGCGCTCTCCCCCGCGGCGACGCTCCAGCGCGGCTACGCGGTGCTCCAGCGCGAGGACGGCTCGGTGGTCCGCGACCCGGCCCAGGTCGCCCCGGGCGAGGCCCTGCGGGCCCGGGTCGCCGAAGGCGGCTTCGGCGTGACGGTGGATCAGAACTGACGCGTCCGAATTGTCAGTCGCCACCCGTAGGCTGGGCGGCATGACGAAGCAGTCGGACATCAAGCAGTCGGACAGCAAGCAGTCGGCCGGCCAGCGATCCGACCGCACCGTGGACGACGCCCTGGGCTATGAGCAGGCGCGGGACGCGCTGCTCGAGGTCGTCCGGACCCTGGAGACGGGCGGGACCTCGCTGGAGGAGTCGCTGGCGCTGTGGGAGCGGGGCGAGCAGCTGGCGAAGGTGTGCGAGCGCTGGCTGGACGGGGCCAGGGCGCGGCTGGACGCGGCGCTGGCGGAGGGCGAGGAGGAGCCCGCGGCCGAGTGAGGTCGATCACTCCTCACATCATCTGTTTGGCAAATGGTTGAAACTTCACCTACATTGGCGGTTGTGGACGCGGCGCTCCTGCCGCCCTCAGCACCGACCCTAAAGGTGAACCAATGTCTGACGCCCTGGTACTCGACGCCGCCGCCCAGGACCTGCTGTTCCGCGAGGCCCGCACCGCGAACACCTTCACCGACGAGCCGGTGACCGACGAGCAGATCCAGGCGATCTACGACCTGGTCAAGTACGCGCCGACCGCGTTCAACCAGCAGCCGCTGCGGGTCGTCCTGGTCCGCTCCGCCGAGGCCCGCGAGCGCCTGGTCGCCCACATGGCCGACGGCAACAAGGCCAAGACCGCCACTGCCCCGCTGGTCGCCATCCTGGCCGCGGACCACGAGTTCCACGAGGAGCTCCCGGCCCAGTTCCCCGCCTTCCCGCAGGCCAAGGACCTCTTCTTCTCCGAGCGTCCGGCCCGTGAGCACTCCAGCAACTTCAACGCCACCCTGCAGGCCGGCTACTTCGTGCTGGGCGTCCGCGCGGCCGGCCTGGCCGCGGGCCCGATGACCGGCTTCGACGCGGCCGGCATCAACAAGGAGTTCCTCGACGGCGACCACTCGGTGCTGACTGTCGTCAACATCGGCAAGCCCGGCGCCGACGCCTGGTACCCGCGCAACCCGCGGCTGTCCTTCGACGAGGTCGTCACCACCGTCTGAGCCCCGGACAGCACGGCAGAGGGCCCCACCGGCAACCGCCGGTGGGGCCCTCTGCCGTGCTGTCTACTTGAGCTTCGCGGCGAACGCCGCCAGGTCCGCGTAGGACTCGGTCCCGGTGACCGCCGTGGTGCCGGTGGCCGTCTTCAGCACCAGGGCCCGGTAGCGGTCGCCCTGGTAGTGGCTCCAGACGGTGCCGTCGACCGTGCTGGTGCCGGCCTGCTTGACCCCGTTGGTGGTCGCGTCGGCGAGGAAGGCCCCCGCCGGGCCGTTGCTCTGGCGCACCGCGACGTACTGGCCGGCCGGGTCGATGAAGCCCAGCGTCCACTGCGCGTCCTTGGCGTCCGAGCCGTCGTACTCGACCGCGGTCGCGTTCCAGCCCTTCGGCAGGCCCTCCGGCGCCAGCACCGGGTACGGGGCGGCCCGGCGTGCCGACAGCACCGCCGTGTCGTACTCGACCGGGTGCACGCCGCTGCCGCCGCTGTGCGGGATGAACAGGTAGATGACCACGCCCGCGGCCATCACCAGGACCATCGAGAGAATCATGTCCCGGGCGGACTTGTTGGCCATCCCGCGCCGCTTCGGGGCGGGGGCTGCTGCTGTCCCGGTCTGCGCCGGCGCGCTCTGAGTTGCCACCCCTCCATGGTGAACCATGGCCGGTGCCCGGCCCGGCACCGGGGTCCTGAACCCCGGCGCGCCCGGTCACCCTGCGGTACCAGTGCCGCACGCCACAGACATCTCCGCAGGTCGCCGGTACCATCGGCACACCCTCATCCGGCCGTCGTCGTACAGAGAGGTACGCAACCGATGACCGAACCACAGTCACACAGTCTTCCCTCCTCCCTCGAGGTCGCCCCCGAGGCGCCCGACCGCAACCTGGCCCTGGAACTGGTCCGGGTGACCGAAGCCGCCGCGATGGCGGCCGGCCGCTGGGTCGGCCGCGGCGACAAGAACGGCGCCGACGGCGCCGCCGTACGCGCCATGCGCACGCTCGTCCACACCGTCTCGATGAACGGCATCGTCGTCATCGGCGAGGGCGAGAAGGACGACGCGCCGATGCTCTTCAACGGCGAGCGGATCGGCGACGGGACCGGCCCCGAGTGCGACGTCGCCGTCGACCCGGTGGACGGCACCACGCTGGCCGCCAAGGGCATGCCCAACGCGGTGGCGGTGCTCGCCGTCGCCGACCGGGGCACCATGTTCGACCCCAGCGCCGTCTTCTACATGGACAAGCTGGTCGCGGGCCCGGAGGCAGCCGGTCTCGTCGACATCTCGGCCCCGGTCGAGCACAACGTCCGGGCGGTCGCCCGGGCCAAGGGCGGCACCCCGGAGGACGTCACCGTGGTCCTGCTGGACCGGCCGCGGCACGAGAAGCTGGCCGAGGAGATCCGGGCCACCGGGGCCAGGATCAAGTTCATCTCGGACGGCGACGTGGCCGGCGCGGTCATGGCGGTGCGCGAGGGCACCGGCGTCGACCTGCTGCTCGGCGTCGGCGGGACGCCCGAGGGCATCATCGCGGCCTGCGCCATAAAGTGCCTCGGCGGCGTGATCCAGGGCCGGCTCTGGCCCAAGGACGAGGCCGAGCGCCGCAAGGCCCTGGACGCCGGGCACGACCTGGACCGGATCCTGCACACCGACGACCTGGTCAGCGGCGAGAACGTGTTCTTCGTCGCCACCGGGATCACCGACGGGGAGCTGCTGCGCGGGGTGCACTACGGCCCGGAGACCGCGACCACCAGCTCGCTGGTGATTGCGGTCCAAGAGCGGCACGATCCGCAGGATCGAGAGCACCCACCGGCTGTCCAAGCTCAGGGCCTACAGCGCGATCGACTTCGACCGCGCCCGCTGACGCCTGCGGCTGATCAGCCCGGCGCTGATCAGCCCGGCCGGTCAGGTCGCGGCGGCTAGCCCGCCGCGGCGACCGGCTGGGTGGCCCGCGCCGCCTCTCGGAGCTCCTGCTCCCGGCGGCGGCGCCGGGCCAGCACCACCCGGCGCTCAGCGGCGGTCAGGCCGCCCCAGACGCCGTACGGCTCGGGCTGGAGCAGGGCGTGCTCCCGGCAGGCCAGCAGCACCGGGCAGCGCGCGCAGACCCGCTTGGCGTGCTCCTCGCGCGCCAGCCGGGCCGCGGTCGGGCTCCTTGGAGGGCGCGAAGAACAGCCCCGCCTCGTCCCGGCGACAGGCGGCATTGGAATGCCAGGGGGTGTCATCCGTGGACCCGCGTTGCACCGGGACATGAGTTCCGGACTCGGCCATACGGGCTTCTATCGGATGAAGCACGACACACTCCTGACGCAGCGATGAGAGCACGGTGAGGGGTACCGCACACCGCCGTGCGAGCCAGGCGGTGTGAGGCCAGATGTACCCTCCTGCACACCAATTCATGCATTGCGCACACAATCCGACCAACAGACAGTCAGCCCGAATCCACCGGCTGATCATTTCGGGGTTGCTCTCCTGCCCGTGGACGGTCGGCCGCTGGGGGCAACAGGTTGAGGGTGTGCGGTAGCCGCCGTGCGCGGGTCGCGGCCTGTCCGAGGGGTTGTGCGGGGTCGGGAGCGGTTGGTGGCGCTGTCGCCGGTGGCCGTCGGGCCGTCGCGGTGCGGGATCTTGTGGCGGTCAGGCCGCCGGGCGCGGCGGTGGGGAGTGGACGGCCTCGAACAGGGCGGTGAAGGCGTCGCGCCAGGGCCAGTGCTCGGGCAGATGCACCGTCAATTTGGTGCGCGCGGTGCGCGCGAGCCGGGCCGGGACGTGGACCAGGTGGGCGCGCAGGGTCGCTGTGGTGGCCTTGGCGTGGAAGACCGAGGTCAGCGCACCGGCGGCCCGCAGCAGGTTGTGCGACATCGCCCACAGGGTCAGCCACGCGGCGTTGGCCTGGAAGTTCCCGGACGGCAGGTGGGCCAGAGGCCCGGACTTCCCGTCCGCGATCACCTGCTCCACCACGGCGTGCTGCCGGTGGTGCAGTTCCGCCTGCAGCACCGCGAAGGAGCTGTCGGTGAAGACGGGGTGGTAACGCCAGGCGGTGAACAACTCGCCCTGACCCTGGGCCACTTCGGCGTTCAATCGGCGGACCCGGCGCACGATCAGCCGGGCGGTGACGTGCTCGGACTTCCTTCGGCCGGTGAAGGCGGTGTAGGGGATCTCGGCGACCTCGGCGTCGGAGACCATCTCGCCGGTGTCGGGGTCGACGAAGGCGTCCGGGTAGCGGATCGCCGTCCAGGACTCCTGCGGGATGCGGGAGATCGCGCCCGCGATGGAGGGGTTCATGCCGGTGGTCAGGGAGAATCGGGCGCCGGCCCGGCGGCAGGCGGCGACCACGTCGGCGGTGTAGAACTTGCTGTCCGCGCGGACCAGGCGGATCCCGGTGCCGCCGGTCTCCTTCGCTATGGCCAGGGCCTCGCTCACGAAGCTCTCGGCTCCGCGGACGTCGGCGGCCTTGCCGCGGCGCAGGCGGACCGCGCCGATCACGGGCCGGGCGATCGGGGTGGACAGGGTGGCCAGGATCGGGTGCAGGGTGCGCTGGCCCTTGAGGCGGCCGACCTGCGCGCCCTGCTTGGCGTGGCCGTACACGCGGCGGTGGGTGGGGTCGATGTCGATGAACATCAGTGTGTCGGCGCCGGGCAGCAGTGGGGTGCTGCGGGCCAGTCGGGCCAGGAAGTCGCGGTGAACGCGGTGGAGCTGGCGGTTGTGGCCGTGGGTGAAGGAGCGCAGGAAGGTGCCCAGGGTGGAGGGCGCGCGGACCGAGGTGAAGGCGCGGTCCATCGCGCCGTGCCGCAGCCGCGCCGCGTCGTCGATGCTGTCCGCGCCCGCGCACATCGCGCTGATCAGCGACATCACTTTGGCGGCCGGGTTGGCTCCGCCGCTGTTGTCGGCGCCCTCGATGCGGAGCGCGGACGCGGCCAGTTGCCGCAGGCCGGCCCGCTCGGCCAGCCGGACCAGCGACAGCAGCCCGGCATCGGCGATCAGGTTCGGCTCGTCGAAGACGGCGGAAACCGCTGTGGCGGCATGGCAGGATTGCATCTCGCGGATGTTCTCTCGTTCTGGCGACTTGGTTCTGTAGGAAGTCCCATCGTCCCAGGTCAGAGGGCATCCGCGTCGTTATGTCCAGGCCTCGGACAGGTCATTCATCGGTGGATTCGGGGTCAGGTTGGCCGGACAGACCGTCAGCTCCAGGCCTCCAGGAACGTGCGGCAGGTCTAGTCCTCCAGGAACTTGCGGGCCTTCTCCCGTGCCTTCGCGGCGAGCTTGCTCGGCTTGCGCCACTTCGCCTCGACCCCGCCGAAGACCGCGGCGCCCTTGATGGTCACCACCGGGCCGTGCGGATCGGTGCCCTCCTGGTGCTTCACGTCGAAGCCGCCGAAGACGCCGGCCCCGCCGCCGCGCAGGGTGACATGGTCCGGGACCCTGATCTCGACGCCGCCGAACACCGCGGTGCAGTGGATCACCAGCTCGGGGGCGTCGAAGACCGCCTCGGTCAGGTCGATCTCCACCCCGCCGAACACCGCCACCGCCTTCAGCGAGCGCCCGGCGCGGAACCGGCCCTTGCGCTGCGCCCCGCCGAACACCGCGACCATGGTCTCCGGCTCGTTGCGGGCCGACAGCGAGGACTGGGCCTGCTTGGACGCCGGCCGCGGCACCGCGGCGGACTGGCGGACGTCCCCGTGGGTCGCGGCGTGGGTCGCGGCGTGCGAGGGAAGATCCCTGGTCAGCGGGACGAGCTCGCCGAGCGTCTTCGCCGCGTACACGGCGTCCACCCGGTCCGAGTGCTCCTCGGCGGTGAGCCGCCCCTCCGCGTACGCCTCGCGCAGCGCCTCGGCCACCCGCTCGCGATCGGCGTCGGAGGCGCGGAGTTCGGCCTGCACCGGGTCGGCGTAGGGCTTCTTCAAAGGGTCCGGAAGGGAAGAGTTGTCCACAGAGTGAGGATAGTCACCCGGCCGCCGTCCATGACAGCCCCGATCAGTACCCTGGTGGACGAGCTCAGATCGCCGATGATTGAGGATCCCGCCATGCCCGAATTCGCCTACACCGACCTGCTGCCGCTCGGCGCGGACCCGACTCCGTACCGGCTGCTCAGCAGCGAGGGGGTCAGCACCTTCGAGGCGAACGGGCGGACGTTCCTGCAGGTCGAGCCGGAGGCGATGCGGCTGCTCGCGGCCGAGGCGATGCACGACATCTCGCACATGCTGCGCCCGGCGCACCTGGCGCAGCTGCGCCGGATCCTGGACGACCCCGAGGCCAGCCCCAACGACCGCTTCGTGGCCCTGGACCTGCTGAAGAACGCCAGTATCGCGGTCGGCGGCGTGCTGCCGATGTGCCAGGACACCGGCACCGCGATCGTGATGGGCAAGCGCGGCCAGAACGTGCTGACCAGCGGGACCGACGAGTCGGCGCTGTCGCAGGGCATCTACGACGCCTACACCAAGCTCAATCTGCGCTACTCGCAGATGGCCCCGCTGACCATGTGGGACGAGAAGAACACCGGTAGCAACCTGCCCGCGCAGATCGAGCTCTACGCGACGGACGGCGGCGCGTACAAGTTCCTGTTCATGGCGAAGGGCGGCGGCAGCGCCAACAAGTCGTACCTGTACCAGGAGACCAAGGCGATCCTCAATGAGTCGTCGATGATGGCCTTCCTGGAGGCGAAGATCCGCTCGCTGGGGACGGCGGCCTGCCCGCCGTACCACCTGGCCATCGTGGTCGGCGGGACCAGCGCGGAGTTCGCGCTGAAGACCGCCAAGTACGCCTCCGCGCACTACCTGGACTCGCTGCCGACCGAGGGCTCGGCCACCGGCCACGGCTTCCGCGACCTGGAGCTGGAGGCGAAGGTCCAGGAGCTGACCCAGAAGATCGGCATCGGCGCCCAGTTCGGCGGCAAGTACTTCTGCCACGACGTCCGGGTGATCCGGCTGCCGCGGCACGGCGCCTCGCTGCCGGTGGCCATGGCGGTGTCCTGCTCGGCCGACCGGCAGGCGCTGGGCAAGATCACCGCGGAGGGGGTCTTCCTGGAGCAGCTGGAGACCGACCCGGCCAAGTACCTGCCGGAGACCACGGACGAGCACCTGGACGACTCGGTGGTCCGGATCGACCTGGACCAGCCGATGGCCGAGATCCGCGCAGAGCTGTCCAAGCACCCGGTGAAGACCCGGCTCTCGCTCACCGGGACGCTGGTGGTGGCGCGGGACATCGCCCACGCCAAGATCAAGGAGCGACTGGACGCGGGCGAGGGCATGCCGCAGTACCTCAAGGACCACCCGGTCTACTACGCCGGCCCGGCCAAGACCCCGGAGGGCTACGCCTCCGGCTCCTTCGGCCCGACCACGGCGGGGCGGATGGACTCCTACGTCGACCAGTTCCAGGCCGCGGGCGGCTCGATGGTGATGCTGGCCAAGGGCAACCGCTCGCAGCAGGTCACGAATGCCTGCGCCAAGCACGGCGGCTTCTACCTCGGCTCCATCGGCGGCCCGGCCGCCCGGCTGGCGCTGGACTGCATCAAGAAGGTCGAGGTCCTGGAGTACGCCGAGCTGGGCATGGAAGCCGTCTGGCGGATCGAGGTCGTGGACTTCCCCGCCTTCGTCGTCGTCGACGACAAGGGCAACGACTTCTTTGCTCCGCAGCAACCTGCCGCAGTTTTCACCAGCATCCCGGTCCGCACAGCCGAGTGAACCTCTGACCTGCTGCTTCCCTCTTAAGGACCCCGTTCCCTGTGAGCGGGGTTCCTTGCGTCACAGGCGGTGCAGGTACAGGTTCACGAAGTAGGGTCCGCCCACCTCTGCGGCATGGAGATGACCAGCGAGAGCCTGCCCGCCTTCCAGGCCGCAGGTCACATGCAGGTTGGGAACCCCGTCGATGATCTCGCCGTTCCCGGACACCTCTGCCAGTCGCCCGGACGTGAGGACAGGTTCGCGCGGGTTGTCAGCCTTCATGTTGGACAGGGTGAACGTCCGGACCGCTCCCACCACGGAGACGACAGCAGCGTTCTTGATCCCCTGCTGCTCCGCGATCCTGGTGAGCGCTTCGATCATGTCGCCCTTGTCGCGCAAGCTGATCAGTTCCACGGCCGCTCTCCGTTCATCGCTAGTCCGAGAGCCCGCAGGTTCTCCCTACTCGACTCCGTACGCAACGCCTCTCCCAGAAGGCTCCTGGCAACCGTAGAGCCACCCTCAACAGCCTCTCCCAGGTAGACAGCGGCGCACCATCTGTTGGAAGCGTCCAGAGGGTCATGGAGCAGACGGCCGAGAGCCTGCACCTCTGTATCGGGAGCAGCACGGGCGGTGTATCGGGACGCTTCCGGCCACGGCAGACCGAACGTCCTGCGGGTGAAGCAGCGCATACAGCGCGCACGGGTCTCTGCGTCGTGCCGCATGGACAGCTCTGCGCGTTCCACCAAGTCAGTGTGCTGGGTCTTGAAGAGAGTCCCCTGAGCGTTGCCACGGAGCAGCGACGTTGAGCCGTCTTCCAGCCACCGGACAAGCCGCCGCTTCGTCCCCTGGTCGCGGTTCGCAAGGTTGGCCAGGGAGACGGAGAAGTCATACGGGCCGATGTTGCGGGAGAGCCAACCTTCATCTCCACCAGCCACAGAAGCGAGCATGTCCAGTAGCTCAGCCTTGCGCGGGGCAGTGACGACTACCCCGGTAGCAGCGAGGAAGGTTCGCCGCTTCACTCTGCTGCTCCTGGCTTCACTGTTAAGCAACTCCCCTGAGCCATCGAAGACTTGGGACAGTGCAGTGATCCAACGGCCACCGGGAATGACCTTCTCGGACTCCCACCGCTTCACCTGGTCACGGGAGGGCACTCCGGCATCGTTGCCGTCCACTTCGCACAGTCGCGCCGCTAGCTCAACCTGTGTCATGCCGCGACTTAAGCGCAGGTCACGGATGACTTCCCCAATCGCCATATCTCCAGGATGCCCCCTAACTTGCCCCCGACGTGGCCGTATCCGACAGGACAACCTGAACGCATGGAAGCCAGTCGAGAGAGGCGGGGCAGAGAAGTGACTCCCAAGGATGAGGACTGCGCAGAGTGCCTGAGACTGGCCGAGCAAGAGCAGGCAGCGATGCTGACCGCCGACTACTCGCGTCGAACAGATATTCGAGTCATGTGGCATCGACACATCACAGCGATTCACTCGGCCGAGGAAGAACGAACGGACGCGCCGACCGAGGACGCTCGGAGGCACCCGTGATCCGTCTCCGCGTCTACGTGGTCAACGCCGACACCGGGGAGCAGCAGGAGTTGCAGGTGAAGGCATACGAGCCGAGCACGAAGAACGACATCTACTCACTGTCGCTGGCTCTGCCACCGTGCTCCTGCCCTCGCTGCCGACCCGCCGCAGTGGAGTTGCACAACTCTCCTTCCCAGCAAGCGAGTTGACAGCAAAATAGGCCCCCGGAGGGACCTATCTCTGTCGTGCTGCTCCCTACTCGCCAAGGTGGCAGACCTTTAGCCAAGGTGGCGGTACAGGGTCGCCCTGGATACGCCGAGCGCCTTGGCAATGCTGGTAATGCTCTCGCCCTTCTCCTTACGGGCACGCGCCACCGTGAGCACGTCGTCACTGACGACAGAAGGCCGTCCACCCGTACGCCCCTGCGCTTTCGCGGCGTCGAGACCAGCACGGGTGCGCTCCACGATCAGGGAGCGCTCAAACTCCGCCATGGCTCCGATCACCTGGAGCATGAGCCGGCCATCCGGGGTGCTGGTGTCGATGTTGGCAAGAGCGCCAGTCAGCACCTTGAAGCCGATCCCCCGTACCCGCAGAGCGTCCACGGTCGTAACAAGGTCGATGAGCGAGCGGGCGAACCTGTCGAGCTTCCAGACGACCAACGTATCTCCGGGGCGGAGGTAGTCCAGAGCCGCCGACAGCTCCGGTCGATTCGTGTTCTTGCCGGACGCCTTGTCCTCAAAGATCCGGGAGCAGCCTGCCGCGTTGAGTGAGTCGCGCTGGAGCTGTGCGTCCTGGTCCTCAGTGGAGACGCGTGCGTAGCCGATCAGGTGGCCCGTGGTCTCGCTCGTCTTCGTCATGCATGGATCGTCTCATAACTCGTCTCAAAACATCAAGGGGTTGAGCCAGGTTGTGAGACGGGTTTTGAACGCCGAAACGGCTCCATGGGACGTATCGGCGGGGTGTCTCACAATCCTTCGTTTGTTGGACGCCTTGGAACCGGTCACAGACGGTGAGGCAATCTCCGCCAGCAGTCCCACAGGGGCAGGCTGGAAAATCCCGGGTGCTGCCTACTGCGGGTGGGTCATCATGGCCATCACGCAGCGACGTGCAGAGACGGAAGACGGGTAAGCCATGGAGCGCCTGGAATTGCTGGTTGTCCAGCTCGAAGAGACCAAACGGCTGATCGAGGTGGACCGCGTCCCGCAGTTGCGGCTTGCCTTCATCCTGCTTGACAACGCGGCTGAGGTGATCCTCCACCGGTCGACGGAATCCGCGCTCTTCTTCCAGGCGACAGAAGAAGGTCTGCTGACACGCCTCAAAGAGATGGAGGCTGCCGGTCACTCTAACGACTGGATGCGCGAGCAGATGGAATCGCTTGAAAAGTCAATCGTACCCAAGAGAAGACTCAAGGAAATCGAACGAAACTTCGATGCCAAGGTGGAGTTCATGGTTTCGCGGGACCAATTGCCAGGAGAGCTAGCTCCCGTACTCGCCAAGCTGCATAAGTACCGCAATGAGACATACCATCGGGATACTCTCCGGCGGGAGCTTATTCGACCTGCCGTGCTGATCTACTTCGATGTGATCTGTTCAATGCTCGGCTACTACTCACAGGGCATGCTGTCGTACAGCAGCAATACAGTGCTCGGTCCTGAAGTGGAGCGGTTCCAGACAGAGGCTGGACCGATATCTCTGTTCGGCGTTGACCTTGCTAAAAAAATCGCGAAGCAACTCCGCAAGGAGGTTGGCCTGGATATCGAGGGGACACGGCAGGCTCTGAGTGCGCACCTGATTGCACGTTTGGACGATCTCGATAAGCACCTAAAGTTCATCGAGGATAATCTCGGTGCGCCGGGCCTAGTCCCTGGTGATGCGCTGCGTATCGTTCAAGCCGATCTGAGCGGACTTCCCACTCTGGAACAGGTCCGGAGTCGCAAATACCGCTACGGGAAAGCCGATCTCCAGCGGTGGCGGACCGAGTCCGCAGGCTTGGATTCCATTGACGACAAGGCAGCGATGTTCACCGCGTACGCGGCCATTGAGGACGACTTCGAGCCCTTGGAGGTCATGGTGGAGTCGGCAGTAACCCAGATCGACAGACAGATGCAACTAGATGACGATATCGCTCGCGGAAAATAAGCCACGCTAAGGGATAATGGAAGCTAAGGACATAACTACGAGAGGAACACACATGAGTTACCCAACTCCAATGCCCAACCTAGGTGCTATTGATGAAATGGCCGCCACTGTAGGCAACGCAAACATCTTCGAGGACATGAGAGAACCCGTACGGACCCACACCGAGGAGTTCTTACATGGATTTCACTCTGCCCGCAACGGAATGACCTCTGACGTTGTCGGAGGTTCCTCAGAGGCCGCATAGCAGTCAAAGCAAAGAGAAAGCCCTCAGTTTCCCTTATAGGGATTCTGGGGGCTTTGTCATTAACACATTTCCTGGATAACCAGATATAATAGAAGTAAAGCAGGAAAGCCGGATATCTATACACGGAGGATACGAAGAAATGAATCTAGACCAACTCTTGAATGACGAGAGACTGAGCGCGAGAGCGAAGGTTCTGGTCATTTACCTAAGCGGTTGGGTAGGTCCCGTAGGGATTCCTCAGAGCACCTTGAACAAGGTAATCGGAGGAAACAGGAGCGGGGACACCATCACGCGGGCAGTCAATGAGGCCGTAGGTGCAGGGTGGATCACTGTAGACCGCAACCGCAGACCGACTCAGTACACCGTCAATTACAACGTCAACCGATAAGGAAAGAATCAATCATGAATAGAAATAGCGAGAATTGGTGGGTTGATGCTCTCGACCCGGAGAAGATGGCTCAGGAAGCACAGAGACAGCAGGAGTTAGCAGTGCAAGCAGCAGCACAGGAGCAGCAGGTTCAGCGCAGAGAGGTGCTGCGCTTCACAGGATCTGGATTAATCCAGATCATCAAGAGATATGCTGACCAGAATCAGCCGGCTGTCTTGGATCAAGTGGCAGTCGACTTTCAGAGCGCTTTCCCAGGTGCGGACTACCGCTCTGCACTTGAAGCCCTAAAGGCAGAGGGCATAGTGCACGAGCTTGTTTCCAGCACTCAGGGATTTATGGGAACGCAGACCAGACACCTTCACCTGCTGGGGTAAGCCAATGGAAAAGATTACTCCACACAGAAGACTAAGCGAGGCAGCTCTAGCCCTGGTCAGACCGCTACAAGACGGAGACGATCCGAACGACATCCGAGAGCTGTTCGCCAGGGCCTTCCCCGAGGTCAGCTACGAAGACGCGGTACAGGAATTACGGGATGCCGGACTCATAGACGAGATGCCCGAGGATGAAGAACCGGAATGGCACACAGAGCCAAGACGGATAGCTTTCACCGAGCGCAGCGCGATGCCGTTACGCGTCTTCTAACGCCAAAGGCTCCCTAGCTGCTGCTCAGCGAGAGGTAGCAGGGCTAGGGAGCCTTGGCGGGAAACGAAAGGACTACACGGCAGTTCATCTAAAGCAGGCCGCTTTAGGAAATTCAATCATCAACCCAATATGTTAAGGATATCAGATGGACCCAAGAGAGACAGAAATATGGACAGTACCAGGGATCAGTCTAGAGGCTAAGCTGATCTGGATTTGCCTAGCCTATGGCGCAGATATCCGAGGCGGGTATTCCGGCAAGCTCTGGGATGCAATACAAGAACTACGAGACCAGGTACGTAGCCCGTACGTAGCAGAGCTGGAGTCACTGGGGTGGTTCGAGAGAGGGAGACCTAAGAGCGGTAGACGTCGTGGACCACTGGTCGCCGTTGTAGGCCGCCCTGGAGAGTCGGAGAGAGCCAATGGCTAGGATCACTAAGCCGGACCCTGCCACGGCGCTACAGGTACCGTCAGGCGTCGTTGAGATACCTCGCCCATCGGGCCTAGTTATGGGGAGCAGCCCGAGAAAGCCAAGAAAGGGAGAAATCAAGCCCAACCCGAAAGGGGAGGGTGTTTCCCTCGAATTGCGCAATCCCACTGTTCAGTACGGACCAGGATATTTCTTCACAGCCCCGAAGCTCATCCTGAGAGAAGCCGGACTGCCACTGCAACTCAGAATGTTATGGCTGATCATCAATGACTACGCTGGAGACAACAGGCTAGCTTTCCCATCACACAAAGCATTAGCCAAAGATATGGGAAAGAGCGTCAGTACGATTAAGGAATATCTAGCAGAATTGGAAGAGAAAGGCTGGCTGAGAAGCGAGCCGAGAATGGGAACGTCCAATTTCTACTGGTGTATTGTCCCTGGGATCTATGGCGAAATATTCGACCCATCAACCGGATACATGCCCAATGTGGTGAAATCCGAGGGATATCCAGGGCCGCTAGAACTGGAATAGGCAAGGGGGGTAGCCGGTGGACTGGCTACCCCCTAGCCGGTGGACTGGCTACCCCCTAGCCGGTGGACTGGCTACCCCCTAGCCGGTGGACTGGCTACTAAAGAAACAGATAGAAATAAATAGAACTAAGGAAACAGATCTAAAGAATTGCCGGACAGGGGGCTGCGCCCCTGCCAGGCAAAGGAAAGGGATATCCCTTGGATTAACCAGGAAAGCCCTTGGGGAATCCCTCTGGATCAACCAACGTGCCCGCTCGCTTCGCTTCGCTAATCACTCCTTTGGTTTACCCATCAACGCGCTGGATTACCCTAATTCCGCGAATTCAGATACTGCATTCTCAGCATAAAGGAAATCCTATTCGGAAAACTAGGCATAGTCGATATATGAATACCTTTATTAAAGGTACGGGGGGTCGAATTGAATACTTTATGAATAGGTGAATTCATATTCTGTCGACAATTCCTGGAATTCCTACCAATATGCCTTTAGACCAGTTACTCCTGTACCGAAAACCCAAGGGGCACAAGGGCTCTCCGCCTGGCTAGTCCTACCTCAAGCGGAGACACCACCAACTCCTTCTCTCCGTTTCTCGGTAAACCCCTTAGCACTGGGTACGAACGGTCAAGTTACTCGTGTTCAAACCCCCTGACACCGATCGGCCTGGTCGCTAAAATGCCTTTACCCCTTAGTTCTTACACCTTGGGAAACCCGGACGGAAGACCAATGGCTAGGCGGAGGGAATTCCTCCTGGTAAATCAATAGGTAAACAGATAGATAAAACAATAGGTTATATAGATAGAGAACTTACTACCTATATAACCTATAGCTATTTAAGAAACCTATTGAGAGTTGCGCCTTTCTCCCCTGGATCAGCCAACAGCCTGGGTGGCTCTCTAAGCGCCCTGGATGGCTGGATGGACTTTGGGTCCAGGCAGGGCGCAGTAGGCGCTCAGAGGGCCGCTCAGGGGCGTTCTAGGGGCTACTGGGCAGCCTTGGCCGTCTCCCGCTTCCGCAACGGAAGGACGTCCATCTTGATCCCGTCCGGGAAGAGTCCAGTGCTCACCTGGAGCCCTTCCGCCTTCCCGATACCCGGAAGGTCAGTGGCACGGAGGAAGACCATCGCTCCCCCCTTGCCTTCCAGCGGGCTCACCTTGACTTCGATCCCGTGGCGCTGGAGAAAGACACGCTTCTGGTCGTCGTCCTTGCCCGCCCACTCCTGACGGTAGGTCTTGCCCGTGTCCACATACTCAGGTCCGCCCTGCTGCTCAGCGAGGACAGTGCGCAGCGTCGCCACCTTGGCAGTCACACCACCCTGCAACCGCCAGTAGGACTCTTCCTGTGCTTCACCGTCGTATCGACCAGCAATGAAGTCATCTTCAAGACGCTTCAAACGTGCGACTGCGGCGTCCAGCTCCGTGCGCGTCTCCGCACTGAGATCCTGGACCTTCTCCATGACCGGCTTGTTGCCCAGGATCTCGTCTATGAACTTCTCCACGGCTCCGTCAAGGTCTTCCTTCCTGGTACGCCCAGGAGCCGAACACGTCCCCGTTTGAAGGGAGTTGCACGCGTAGTAGTGGTAGACGCGGTTCGGCTTGGTCTTCTTCGCAGAGGACATCTTCGCCCCGCAGCTACCGCAGATCGCGACTCCCCCGAGCATGGTCCGGGAAGGCGTAGCCCGCGTAGTGGTTCGGTTGGACGTGAGGCCAGCGACGATCTCAGCCCACTGCGCGTAGGGAAGGATCGGTTCGTCCGTGATCGGCACAGGGTTGCCCTGGTCGTCCTCAACGATCCGACCCTTGTACCTGTAGAGCCCGCCGACAGTGGGATTCTTGAGGATTGCCAGGATGGTTCCCGTGACCCACTTGACCCCGCGCGGCTCCTCACCCTTCAAGACCCGCAGATGATCGCTCCACGCCAGTACGCCGCTCTTGTTGAGATCCACGGCGATCTTGTACGGCGACACGTCGTCCTTGAGTCTCTGCACGATGTCCAGGAGCAGCGGCGCATAGACACGGTCCTGTATGAGCTTCTTTCCGCCGTCTGCCTGCCTCTGGAACTGGTAGCCGAACGGGAGGACGCCCCCGACCCATACACCCTTCCTGAGCCTTGCCAGAGCCCCTGACTCAGCACGGGCACGGATGGTGTCCAACTCGCCCTCGGCGAAAGCAGCGATGATCGCGGCGAACATCTTGCCCATGGCTGTGCTCATGTCGATTGCCTCTGTGGTCGAGACGATCGTCTTCCCGTTCTTCTCACACCACTCATGGAGCTGTGCGAAGTGGGCTGAGCGTCGGGTCAGCCTGTCCAGCTTCCATACCGCGATCACGTCGAATTCGTCGGCGCGCTCCGTGAGCCAGGGTCCGAGCTGCGGACGCTTGAAGGGGTCCATCCCACCGGAGATGTCCAGGTCTTCCGCGTGGCCGACGATCTTGCGGTCCGTTCCGGGCACGTTCGCCCAGTGCTCTATGGACTCGCGCTGCTTCTCCGGAGACGTGGTGTCCTCGGTCATGATGCTCAGGCGCTCTACGGCTAGGACTCTCTGCGGTGTGGTCACAGCGTCAAGCTACTGGGGTTGCCGTGAGCCAAACAAGCCCAACGACTTCTTCACCGACCCGGCCGCGGATGCCCAGCCGCTGATCACCAGGATCCCGGTACGCACGGCAGAGTGAGTCTCTGACCTGCTGCTTCCCTCGAACCCTCTCTGACAGTCTCGACTGAGACGTCCGGTTCGTCCGGGTTAGTCTGGATGGGCGAGACAGGAGATTCCCGGCATGGCTTCCAATACCACCACCTCACGCACAGCCCCCGAGCCCGACCCGGCCCCGCGGCCGAAGCGGCGCACGTTCACGGCGGAATACAAGCTGCGGATCGTCGCTGAGTACGATGCCGCCCCCAGCGGGGAGAAGGGCGCGGTCCTGCGCCGCGAGCGGTTGTACCACTCGCACATCATCGAGTGGCGGGCCGCGCGAGACGCCGGAGCGATGGCCACGCTCGCCGACCGGCGGACCTCGCCCGCACGCCCCAAGAGGCCCGCCGAAGCAGCCGAGGCCGAGCGGCTGCGCAAGAGGCTGGCCGTCGTGGAACGGGAGCTGGCGCAGAAGGACGCCGCCCTGGAGCTGCTGGGAAAAGCTTCCGCACTCTTGGAACTGCTCTCCAAGAGTGCGGGCTGAAAGCCGAGGCCGAGCAGGTCGCCGACGAGCTCTTCCAGTCGCTGGAGCGGGAGTTGAACACCACTGCGGCCTGCCGGCTGACCGGTCGCTCACGGGCCACGCACTACCGTCGGCTCAACCCGCCCCCGCCGCGCGAGCGCGCTCCGCGCCCCTCGCCGCCCTCAGCTCTGGCTCCGGCGGAGCGCGCGCGGATCCTGGCACTGATGAACAGCCCGGCCTATGCCGAACTGGCACCTGCCCAGATCTGGGCGCGCGAACTGGACGAGGGCCGCTACTACTGCTCAGTGCGCACGATGTACCGGATCCTGGAGGCCCAGGGCCAGACCGGCGAGCGCCGCCGCCAGGCCACCCACGCCGCCAAGTCCATCCCCGAACTCGTGGCCACCGCCCCCTCGCAGGTCTTCAGTTGGGACATCACCAAACTGGCCGGACCAGACAAGGGCATCTGGTACCACGCCTACGTCATCATCGACATCTTCAGCCGCTACGTCGTCGGCTACACCGTGGAGATGGCCGAATCGGCCGAGCGCGCCGAGGAGTTGATCAGCGAGACCGTCGAACGCAACGGCATCGCCCCCGAGCACCTGCACGCGGACCGCGGCACCTCGATGACCAGCAAGAAAGTCTCGCAGTTGCTCATCGATCTGGGCGTGACGCGCTCGCACTCGCGCCCCAAGGTCTCGAATGACAACCCGTACAGCGAAAGCCAGTTCAAAACCACGAAGTACATGGCCGACTACCCGGCGCGGTTCGACTCCCTGAACCACGCACGCGAGTGGTTCGACTCATTCATTGCCTATTACAACCATGAGCATCGCCATTCGGGCATCGGGCTGCACACGCCTGCGTCCGTGCACTTCGGCACCGCCGGCCAAGTCCAGGACCAGCGCGCCGTCACGCTCAACGAGGCATACGCCCGCCACCCCGAACGCTTCGCCCGCCGCCCCCGCCCGCCCAAGATCCCCGATCAGGCGTGGATCAACGACCCCGCCAAACGCAGAGAACCCGAATCAGCACAACAGAGCGCATAACCGTACGAACGTCTCATTTGACTTGACACGTTCCGGAAGGCCCCGTTCCCTGTGAGCGGGGTCTTCTGCGTCACAGACGGTGCAGGTACACGTTCACGACGTAGGGTCCACCCACCTCTGCGCACCGCCTACCCGAGGTAGGGCGTCGTCCGCTGGTCCAGGAAGTGATCGAGCCTCAGCCGCTGGGTGTGGTGCATGGGCAACGTCGGCAAGTCCTCGGGCGCGACAAAGCGCAGCTCTGTCGACTCGTCGGAGATGGCCAACTGCCCGCCGACGATGCGCGCCGCGAAGCAGATGTTGAACTGTCGGCGCACTTCCCCGTCGCTGTAGGCGATCACGTGCCGAGGGTCGGTGTACGTACCGACAAGGCCGGTGATCTCGACGTCCAGGCCGGTCTCCTCCTTCACCTCCCGGACAGCAGTGCCCGGTAGTGAGTCGTCCATCTCCATCCCGCCGCCCGGCAGCGACCACAGGCCGTTGTCGGTCCGGCGTTGGAGCAGGATGCGCCCACCCTCGTCCATGACGACGGCAGAGGCCGCCACCACAAGACTGTTCGGCTCCGGGGCGTGCGGGTCATCGTAGAACTCTGTTCGCGCCATGGGCTCAGCCTTCCTGCTCGACCGGTGCCGCTGTTGCCCAAACGGCTTCGAAGCTCTGAGAGTACGTGTCGAATATCCCGCCGTCGCCGACCCGGCGCAGGTGCCACATCGGTGCACCGTAGGCGTTCAGGCCCCACACGTGGGCGTTGACCAGCATCTGTTCGTCGGCCCGGTAAAGGCTGTTGTAGAGGGTCGTCCCGTGCGTGCGGATCTCGACCCCCGGCACACCGAGGAGTGGCTGATAGTGGAGCAGCGCCAGACGGCAGCGCGAGTCGATCCCGTGCCCGAACTTCTCTTCCCGGCCACGCTGTTGGACGTTCTGGCTGTCGGCATTTCCAACTGCGATCCACACGGCACAACCATCAGCGGCGCGTTCACGAAGCAGGTCGTTCAGTCGGGGGTAGGCCTCGTGCAGGAACACGGCGGCGTACACGAGCACGTCGATTCGGCGCCGGGCCACGGACAGCAGATCAACGTAGGCCGACACGGGTACGTCGGCGCGCTGGTCGTACAGCGCTATCAGTTCGGGGCTGACCGCACGGGCGGGACGCGCCTGACGCAGAGCCGGCCACAACGCATGGGCATCCTCCGCGAGGGCTTCGGCGGCGAGTAGAGCCGTCGCTCGACGGGGTGTCCGTCCGAGGTTGACCCAGCGCTCTACCGATTTGGTGTCTACCTGGACGTGCTCCGCAAGGCTGTTCTGAGTCCATCCGCCGGCTGCCATGGCCGCGCGGAGTCGTTCGTTCTGCATGGACGCTCGCTCTCAACTTCCGGACGTTCTAAGGGACGTTCTAACCCATGCAGGACGTCCCGAAGTGGGATTCATGGGAGGTTCCTCCGTCCCGCGCGTCACCTCGAAGATCGTCGAAGGACCGGCACAAGCGCGAGGGAGCGTAAGGCATGGGCGGTTGGCTCTGTACCGCGCGGGAGGAGACGTGCGCGGGATGCGGCAAGTCGGCAATCCTCCTGGCACGCACGCAGCGTTGCGGGGACTGCGAGGCAGAGAAGTGATCGCCAGGGAAGAGGACTGCGCAGAGTGCCTGAGGCTGGCCGAGCAGGAGCAGGCAGCGATGTTGACCGCCGACTACTCGCGTCGCACGGACGTTCGAGTCATGTGGCATCGACACATCACAGCGGTTCACTCGGCCGAGGAAGAACGAGCCGCCGTACCAACTGACGCAGAGCGGAGGCACCCGTGAGCGGGGTCTTCTGCGTCAGAGGCGGTGCAGGTACACGTTCACGACGTAGGGTCCGCCGATCAGGTCGCCCTTGTCGCGCAAGCTGATCAGTTCCATGGCCGCTCCCCGTTCATCGCCGGCCCGAGAGCCCGCAGGTTCTCCCAACCGTAGAGCCGCCCCCGTTCGGGTGTCGTAGGCGGGAACAGCTGTGGGGCCTCCGCCGCTGTGGGTAGGTGGAGGTCATGGACATGGGTGAGCAGCACGGCAGTGAGTACCGCATCGAGCACGACTCGATGGGTGAGGTGCGCGTCCCGGTGGACGCCAAGTGGGGGGCGCAGACCCAGCGGGCGGTGGAGAACTTCCCGATCTCGGGTCAGCGGCTGGAGCGGGCGCACATCGAGGCGCTGGCGCGGATCAAGGCGGCCGCCGCCCGGGTGAACGCCGGGCTCGGGGTGCTGGACGGGGCGATGGCGAAGGCCGTCGCCGAGGCCGCGGACGAGGTGGCCGAGGGGCGCTGGGACCGGGAGTTCCCGATCGACGTGTTCCAGACCGGCTCCGGGACCTCGTCCAATATGAACGCCAACGAGGTGATCGCCGCCCTCGCGAGCGAGCGGCTGGGCGCGCCGGTCCACCCCAATGACCATGTGAACGCGAGCCAGTCGTCCAACGACGTGTTCCCCAGCTCGATCCACATCGCGGCCACCGCGGCCGTCACCCGTGACCTGGTCCCGGCGCTGGAGCACCTCGCGGAGGCGCTGGAGCGGAAGGCCGTCGAGTTCGCCGAGGTGGTGAAATCGGGCCGGACCCATCTGATGGACGCCACCCCGGTCACCCTCGGCCAGGAGTTCGGCGGCTACGCGGCGCAGGTCAGGTACGGGGTGGAGCGGCTGCGGGCGACCTTGCCGCGGGTGGCGGAGCTGCCGCTGGGCGGGACCGCGGTGGGGACCGGGATCAACACCCCGGCGGGCTTCTCCGCCGCCGTGATCGAGGAGGTGGCGCGGGCGACCGGGCTGCCGCTGACCGAGGCCAGGAACCACTTCGAGGCGCAGGGCGCGCGGGACGGCCTGGTCGAGCTGAGCGGTCAGCTCAGGACCGTCGCGGTCGGCTTCACCAAGATCGCCAATGATCTGCGCTGGATGGGCTCCGGGCCGCGGACCGGCCTCGGCGAGATCAATCTGCCCGACCTGCAGCCGGGCTCCTCGATCATGCCGGGGAAGGTCAACCCGGTGATCCCGGAGGCCGTGGTGATGGTCGCCGCCCAGGTGGTCGGCAACGACGCCACGGTGGCGATGGCGGGCGCGGCCGGCAACTTCGAGCTCAATGTGATGCTGCCGGTGATCGCCCGCAACCTGCTGGAGTCGATCCGGCTGCTCGGCAACGTCGCCCGACTGCTGGCCGACCGCACCGTGGACGGGATCACCGCCAACGTGGAGCGGCTGCGCGAGTACGCCGAGTCCTCGCCCTCGGTGGTGACCCCGCTGAACCGCTACCTCGGCTACGAGGAGGCCGCGAAGGTCGCCAAGCAGGCGGTGGCGGAGCGGAAGACGATCCGCCAGGTGGTGCTGGAACGGGGCTGCGTCGAGCAGGGGAAGCTGACCGAGGAGCAGCTGGACCAGGCCCTCGACGTGCTGCGGATGACCCGGCCCTGAGCGAGCCTGTCGGACCGGGGCCCGGGCCCGTCGGGCCTGGGACCGGATCCACCGGCGGACCGGCCCCCGGGTCCACCGGGTTTCTCACATGCCTGCGGCCGCCGCGGTCAGCGAGCGGGCGTAGCCGACCCGGGCGTTGTAGTCCTGCACCTGCATCACCGAGTACACCGGGACCTGGAGCTGGTGCAGCAGCCCGGGCCCCTGCACCACGACCTGGACGCTGCCCTCGGTGCGCTCCTCCTTGGCCAGCAGGAACAGCAGGCCGAGGAAGCAGACGAAGAAGAACACGATCGCGCAGACGATCGCCCAGGTGGGAATGGCCTTGGTGGTCCGCGAGAGGTCGGTGAACGACCAGTTCACCTGGCCGATCGGACGGCGCCCGCTGGGGGTGATCACCTCGTGCTGGGTGCAGATGATGTCGCCGATGGTGACCAGGGTCTCGGCGGGCAGCTGCAGCATCGGCTGCATGCCGGACATGCCCGGCTGCCCCGGGGTCCCGTACATGCCGGGCGGGGGCGTCGGCGGCGCGTAGTGCGGCATCGGCGGCGGGGTCTGCGGCGCGGTCTGCGGGTCCCAGCCGGACTGCGGCGGGTACTGCGGGGCCGGCGGCGGGGTGGGCTTGTCCCAGCCGGAGGGCTGCTGCGGGTTCGGCCCGTTCCAGGGAGGCGGCGTTGTCACGGGCTCGGTCCTTATCGTGCAGGCAGGCAGACGGGTGTCGGTCGAAGGATAGTGTGCCTCCTTCGACCGACACCCGCTCTTTTGCCTCATCGAGCGTCAGGCTGTGACCTCGGGCGACTCAGGCGACGGCGATGTCGTCGGCCGAGTAGACCCCCTGTCCGTACCAGCCGTGCAGGTAGAGGGTCACGGTGCCGGACGAGCCGGTGGTGAACGGAACCGTGAGCTTCTGCCAGCTGGCACCGGGGCTGGCCCAGGTGCTCGCGGTGGCCCCGCCGCTGACGCCGAGGTAGACGTAGCTGCCCTGGACCCAGCCGGTCAGGGTGTAGGCGGTGTTGGCCTTCAGGGTGAGCACCTGCTGGCACTGCGCGGTGTCACTGGAGGTGGGGGTGGCCGTCAGCGCGTGGCTGCCGGAGTGGACCGGGCTGCTCTGGACCGTGGCGTTGCCTGCCGCGGCGCAGGTCCAAGGGGCGAGCGAACCGGTCTCGAAGCCGCCGTTGACGACCGCGCCGGAGCCGGGAGGCTGGGTGGTGGGCGGAGCCGTGGTCGGCGGGGCGGTGGTGGGCGGAGCCGTCGTGGGCGGAGCCGTGGTGGGCGGAGCCGTGGTCGGCGGGGCAGTGGTCGGGGGTGCCGTCGTCGGGGGCGCGGTGGTGGGCGGAGCCGTGGTCGGCGGTGCCGCGCAGCTGGCGGCGGAGCCGTTGGTGTCGGTCACCGTGGTGTTGAACAGCGTGGCCGCCGGGTCCAGGTCGTACATCGAGAACATCATCGTTCCGCCGAGGCCGTTGCAGTGCAGGTAGTCGGTCGTGGCCTGGATCGAACGGGCGTCCTCACCGCTCCAGAAGGTGGTTCCGTCGTAGAAGTACGCCGCCTGGGCGGTCGGATCCCAGAAGGTGTCGGCCGCGTTGTCGACCACGCCGCCGAGTTCCTTGTACATCCGGATGCCGGCCACATTGCCGGAGTCCGCAGCCCCTGTCGCCGGGCCGCTGGCGGGCTGGAACAGCCCGTGGTTGGCACCGGCCGCCACCCCGGTCCAGCCGCGGTAGTAGAAGGGGATGCCCAGCGTCAGTTTCCCTGCTGGGAAGCCGCCTGGGATGCCGTACTGCGAATCACCGACGGTGTACGCCTTCACCGCCGCGTCGATCGAGTACTTGCCGGTGCCGGGGGCGATCGGGGTCATCGGATCGCTGGGCCCGGAGTAGATCGGCGCCTGGTGGTTGGTGGGACCGGTGGTCTCCCAACCCCCGTGCATGTCATAGGTCATGGCATCGCCGAAGGTCAGGTACTGGCCGATGTTGTTGGTCTCGACGTTCTTGATCTTGTCCTGGCCGGCCGGCAGCGCGGCGCTCAGCGCGTAGGTCTTGCCGTCCGCCGTGCCCTGGGTGTTGAGCTCGCTGCGGAACTCGGCGAGCAGCGCGGTGAAGTTCGCCTTGTCGGCGGTGCTGGAGTGGTTGCCGGTGTGGCCGCCGCCGCCCGGGTACTCCCAGTCGATGTCGAAGCCGTCGAAGATGCCCTTGCCGGTGCCCGCGCCGCCGTAGCCGTTCTGCGAGGGCAGATTGCCCTTGATGAACATGTCGATGCAGGAGGAGACCAGAGCCTTGCGGGAGGCGTCGGTCGCGGCCGCGTCCGAGAAGTACTTGGAGTAGGTCCAGCCGCCGATCGAGAGCAGGATCTTGAGGTTGGGGTTCTTGGCCTTGAGTTCCTGCAGCTGGTGGAAGTTGCCCACGATCGGCATGTTGTAGGCGTCCGCGGTGCCGTCGACGCTGATGTCCGAGCCGTAGGACTTGCCGTAGTCGGCGAAGGAGTCGCCCGCGCCGTCGCCGGCGTTGGGGTTGGTCTCGTCCTGGGAGGCGGCGGAGTTGGCCTCGAAACACTTGTGCGTCGACGGGTCGATGTTCTCGAAGTCGTAGATCAGGTAGTTGAGCTTGCTCGCGATGCCCTCGGTGTTGAGGTTCTTGGGATAGAAGGCATTGGCGTAGATCGACCACTGGTCGAAGTAGCCGATCTTGAGGCCGCCGCTGGTCGCGGCGGCCCCGGTGGTGTTGGTGGCGGGTGTCGCTGCCCCTGCGGCAGTGCCGATCAGGGACGCGGACAACCCGAGCAGGGCTGCCGCGCAGGTGGCGGCAGCCATACCGAGACGTCGGGAACGTTGCATGGAGCGTCCTCCCGGAGTGGGGGTTGAGGGGACGAGAGCGCATGCGCACATACTTGAGCAGGTACCTGCCATTGACTTTGGTACAGACCAATCCTTACGTCAAGGGTCTGGACCAATATGAGATGACGGCTGGTCAGTTCCCTTGTGCAGAGAGCGCTTTCCGCCTCAACGCCCCTGGATCGGGCCGGCGCACCCGAGTTTCTTCCAGGGCGGAGACAAACATTGCCGTCCCCGGTGGAGCCTGGCTAGCCTTCTGGTATGAGATCGATGCGGCACCTTGACGAGCAGGTGCGTTGCGCCTGCCTCGGTGCACCGCGATGTAGCCGACGCTGTCGGCTCACCCTCGCCTGAGACGACTCTGCCCGGCCCGTGATCGGGCCTTGTGACGCCCCGCCGCCACCTTGATCGCTGTCCGACGGCGTGCCCGAAACCCCTGCCCGGGATCGGTGCCGCTCTCGGACGCCTCGGCCTGCCCCTCCCCCTCCCCCTCCCCCTGCGACGTGAAGGAGAACTGATGGCCGACACCCTGACCGCCGCACCCGGTCCGGTCGCACCTGGTCCGGTCGCGTCCGACCGGTTCGCGCCCGACCGGTTCAAAGAGGTGTTCCGCAGGCACCCGGCGGGCGTGGTGGTGATCACCACCGACGCCGGTCGCGGTCCTGCCGGATTCACCGCGACCTCCCTCGCCTCGCTGTCGCTGGAGCCCCCGCTGGTGTCCTTCGGCATCGCCTCGACCGCGTCGAGCTGGCCCCACATCCGTGATGCCGAAACCGCCGTGGTGAACTTCCTCGGCGCCGAACAGGAGCCGCTGGCCCGGCAGTTCGCCACCAGTGGGATCGACCGCTTCGGCGGGCCGACCCGTTGGAGCCGGCTGCCCGGCGGCGAGCCGGTGCTGGACCAGGCGCCGGGGTGGCTGCAGGTCCGGATCGAGGACCTGGTGACCGCGGGCGACCACCGCATCGTCATCGCCCGGGTCGAAGCCTCCTGGCTCGCCGACCTGCACCGGCCGCTGGTCTACCACGACGGCCGCTACCACTCGCTCCGCCCCGCCCCGCACCCGGACGACCTCCTCCCTGGAGCCGACGAAGCATGAGCAGCACCGATCGCCGTCTGCACTTCAATCTGTTCATCCACGACACCGGCCATCACGAGGCGTCCTGGCGGCTGCCCGAGTCCGAGCCGCTGGCGCACATCGACGTGGCCTACCACCAACGGCTGGCCCGGATCGCCGAGGACGCCAAGTTCGACTCGCTGTTCCTGGCGGACAGCCCCGCGCTCTGGGGCGACCCGGGCCGACGTCCCAGCGGACGGCTGGAGCCGACCGTCCTGCTGACCGCGCTGGCCGCCGTGACCAGCCGGATCGGGCTGATCGCCACCGCGTCCACCAGCTACAACGAGCCCTACAACCTGGCCCGGCGGTTCGCCTCGCTCGACCATGTCTCCGGCGGCCGGGCCGGCTGGAACATCGTCACCACGGCCGGCGACGCCGCGGCCCGCAACTTCGGCCTCGACGCCCAGCCCGCCCACGCCGACCGCTACGAGCGGGCCGCCGAGTTCATCCAGGTGTCCACCAAGCTCTGGGACAGCTGGGAGGACGACGCGATCGTCGCCGACAAGGACCGCGGGGTGCACGCCGAGGCGGACCGGGTGCACCGGTTCGGCCATGCCGGCAAGCACTTCCAGGTGGACGGTCCGCTGAACGTGCCGCGCTCGCCGCAGGCGCACCCGCTGCTGGTGCAGGCCGGATCCAGCGAGGACGGCAAGGACTTCGCGGCCCGCTACGCCGAGGCGGTGTTCACCGCCCAGCCGACGTTCGAGGAGGGGCAGGCGTTCTACGCCGACGTCAAACGGCGGGCCGCGGCGGCCGGCCGGGGCCCGGACGGGGTGAAGATCCTGCCGGGCATCGTGCCGGTGATCGGCGACACCGAGGCCGAGGCCCGGGAACTGGACGCGGAGCTGGACCGGCTGATCCAGCCGGAGTACGCCAAGCTCCAACTCGCCACCCTGCTGGGGCTGGACCCCGACCGGTTCGCCCTGGACCAGGAACTGCCGCAGGACCTGCCGCACGAGGACGAGATCGAGGGCTCCAAGAGCCGGTACACCCTGGTGGTGGAACTGGCCCGGCGGGAGCACTTGACGGTCCGTCAACTGATCGGCCGGCTCGGCGGCGGCCGCGGTCACCGGACCTTCGCCGGAACACCGGTCCAGGTCGCGGACACCATCGAGCACTGGTTCCGGAACGGGGCGGCGGACGGATTCAACATCATGCCCGCCGTGCTGCCCTCGGGGCTTGAGGTGTTCGTGCAGCGGGTGGTGCCGATCCTGCAGGAGCGCGGTCTGTTCCGCACCGACTACACCGGCCGGACCCTGCGCGAGCACTACGGCCTGCCCCGGCCCGCCAACCAGTTCGCCTCGACCCGGTCCGCCCTGACCCGGCTCCCCTCGGCGCTGGTGGGTGCCTGATGACCGCCTACCGCAACCTGGGCACGCCGACCCCGCTGGACGCACGAACCCACTGAGGAGGAACCGTCATGACCGTCACCACCACCGACACCACCACCACCGACACCGCCGCTGGCGCCCACACCAGCGCCGCGATCACCGTCCGCAAGGTCACCGCGCGCATCGGCGCCGAGGTCACCGGCGTCGACCTGAACCGGGAACTCGACCCGGCCACGGTCGCCGCGCTGCGGGCCGCCGTCAATGAGCACAAGGCCCTGGTCTTCCGCGACGTGGACCTCGACGACGCCGGGCAGGAGCGCTTCGCCCGCAGCTTCGGCCCGCTCACCACCGCCCACCCGACCGTCCCCTCGCAGCCGGGCGCCCCGAACGTGCTCCCGGTGGACAGCGAGGACGGCCGGGCGAACCAGTGGCACACCGACGTCACCTTCGTCCTCAACCCCCCGCAGCTCAGCACCCTGCGCAGCATCGTCATCCCGCCCTACGGCGGCGAGACGCTGATCGCCAACTCCGCTGCGGCGTACCGCGATCTGCCCGCCCCGCTGCGGGCCTTCGCGGACACGCTGCGGGCTGTGCACACCAACGACTACGACTACGCCGTGCCGCCGGAGTCCCTCGACGAGGAGACGCAGCGGCGCCGCGCGGTGTTCACCTCGACCACCTACGAGACCGAGCACCCCGTGGTGCGGGTGCACCCGCTCACCGGCGAGCGCGGCCTCTACATCGGCGGCTTCGCGCAGCGCATCGTCGGCCTGTCCGGCGGCGAGTCCCGGGACATCCTGCGGCTGCTCCAGTCCTATGTGACCCGCCCGGAGAACGTGCTGCGCTGGCGCTGGGCCCCGAACCAGCTGGTGCTCTTCGACAACCGGATCACCCAGCACTACGCCGTCGACAACTACGACGACCAGCCGCGCCGGCTGAACCGGGTCACTGTCGCCGGCGACATCCCGGTCGGCATCGACGGCGGCACCAGCCGCTCGGTCAAGGGCGACGCGTCCCACTACACCCCGCTGGCCTGACCCCACCCACCCCGGCAAGCAGCCCCCGAGCCATGTGTTCGGGGGCTGCTTTCTGCTCGGGCGCTAATCCCAGCTCTGGGACAGGCCCGAGACCGTGGAGGGCGGCGTCAGCGCACGTGGATCGTCACGGTGACGGTCTTGAGGACGGCCGGCAGCTTGGTGGTGTCGACCTTGAGGATCTCCCCCTGGTCCTGCTCACCGGTGGCGGGCAGGGTCTTCTGGTGCACCCCCCAGGTCCCGTCCGGGTCGGCGGTGGGGCTGCTGTCACCGTTGTCGCCGATGTAGTCGATGCCGAAGTCGTCATCGTTGGAGAGGTAGAGCGTCCGGCCCGCGTCCGTGGTGGCGACCCCCTCGACCTTGTCGTGGCCGAACAGCTTGCCGGTCGGGTCGAGCTGGCTCACCAGCGTGCCGACCTGGAGGTACGGCTGCTTCTGCGCCACCTGGACGCCCGCCGCCGTGAGCGCGGCGAGCGCGGCGTTGGTGGTGTCCGTCCCGATCAGGGCCTCCGGCGACTTGCCGCCGATGGTCAGGCCGCTGACGTCGGTGGCGCCGTTGAGGTCCACCTCGTAGAGCGTCTTGCCCGCGAACGGCTCGAAGTTGCCGTCGCGCTCGTCCACCAGGAACTTGGTGTTGGAGAGAGCAGTGATCTCGCTGTTGGCGTCACCGGTGCTGGCCGGGTTGTCCAGCAGGTAGAGGTACTGCTTGGTCTGCAGCGTGTGCAGGTTGATGGTGATGATGCGGGTGGCGGCGACCTTGGAGTACTTGGTGCTACCCAGGTCCGGCAGCTGCAGCGCGGCCTGCATCGCGCCGACCAGGGTCGAGCCGTCCGGGGTGACCGTCAGGCCCTCCATACCCTTGTTGTTGGCCCGGGAGGCGAGTTCGGCCGGCAGATAACCGACGATGGTGTGGAACGCGTTGTTCGGGCTGGTCCGGTCGGGAGTGAGCCGGCCGAGCTCGTAACCCTTGGCGTCGAAGTGCGTGACGTAAGGGCCGTACTCGTCCGACACCCAGAACGTTCCGTCCGGCAGCGCCACCAGGCCCTCGGGGTCGTAGCCGTCCGGGTCGTTGGGGATCGGCACGCCCACCGTGCCGTGGCTGGCGGCGACGCTGTCGATGGTCTCCTTGGTGTCGGGCGCCAGCGGGGGACGTCCGCTGTAGGGCTGCCCGTAGCTGCCGGCCGGGCCCTTGACGGCCTTCGGCCCCTTCAGGGTGACCGTCTTCTGCAGCTCGGCCTTACCCTTGACCAGCTTGAACTCGCCGATCTGCGGCGTGAAGTCGGGCAGCGGCTCGGACTTGTTGCCGACCGGGTCGTCGGCGTTGGGACCGCGGTCGGTCAGCCCGTAGAACCAGCCCGCCTCGCCCGGCACGGGAGCCAGTGACGAGCCGAAACCCTCGCCGGAGATCGAGGTGGTGCTGCCGTTCGGGCCGGCCACCGTGCCGAGCGACGGCAGCGGAGACCCGTTGGCCGAGGCGTCCCGGAACAGCTGCACGGCGTCGGTCGCAGTATAGGTGAAGGTGTCCGTGCCCTTGAAGCCGGCCTGCGGCGTGTAGGTGAACGTGCCGTCCGGATTGACCTTCACCGTGCCGTCGGCCGGGTTGGTGTTCCGCACCACCGCGGTCGCGCCGTGGTCGTTGCGCAGAACACTGCCGGTCACCGTGCCATGGCCGGAGAAGGAGTCGGCGGACACGCCGAAGTCGTGCGTGGGCGCCGACAGCCAGCCGGCGCCTTGGGCCACAGCGGTGCCGGTGCCCGCGAGGGCGACCGCGGCACTGAGCGCGAGAGCCACCCGGATGCGTCTACGAGAAAGGAGTCCTGAGGTCGTCACCCTCATGAACCTGCCGGTCAGCGGTGAACGCCGAGCCCGGATCCAGTGAACACCCGGCATTCAACGAAGGAACGCTCCTCGCCTACGGACACGGCAGGATGGACGCGCCGACAACTACCGACAGCGGACCCTGGCACCAACCACCGGAGGAGCAGCATGAGCGACCGTTCCCAGCCCCTGATCGAGGCCGTCGGCGGAGTCGAGGCCCTGCGCCGGCTGAGCAGCACGTTCTACCAGGGGGTCTTGGCCGACCCGTTGCTCGCACCGGTCTTCGCCGACTTCACCACGGCCCACGTGGAGCACGTCGCCGTCTGGCTCGCCGAGGTCTTCGGCGGCCCGGAACACTTCACCGAGCAGCTCGGCGGCCACCAGGCGCTGCTGCGGGCCCACTTGGGACTGTCGATCACCGAGGAGCAGCGCCTGCGCTGGATGGAGCTGATGACCGACGCGGTCGACCAGGAACTCCCCGACGACGAACTGCTGCGCCGCCGCGTGGTCGAGTACTTCGACTGGGGCACCCGCATCGCCCGCGACGTCTCCACCGCCCCGGTCGGCGAGGACCTCGGCGAACCGGGCCCCACCCCCCGCTGGAGCTGGGACGGCCTGGTCAAGGCCCAGGAGCGGCCATGACGGCGACTGCTGGGCCCTCAGGTTCGGTTGCCGCCTACAGTGGCCGCGTGGAACGCGCTGACATTCTCAGAGACCTGACAGCGAAGGGTGCTGACACCGCTCCGCAGCACTTGGCCGACCTCTCGGAGCGGCTCGGCATCCTCACCTCCGATCTGCTGGTCGTCGCGGGGCAGCCGGTTCCGGCTGAGCTGCTCCCGCCGGAGCGCGATGCCCGGGTCCTGAAGGAGTTGGCCTACCGCGCCAGCTACTGCGATCACGCGCAGCTGGCTGCCTTGGAGAGCTTTGTCGAAGCCTTGCCACGCGGCGGCCAGGACACCTCACCGCCTTCCGCTGCATCGAGGGTGCCGCTCGCCCGGCCGGACGCCGGCCCCTTTGCCGCCGTCCTGGCCGGGCTGCTGCGCAACCGCGGTTTCGGGCCCCGCGAGCTGCCGTTCCTCGGCCTGGCGCTGAGCACGATCTACGGCGCGTTGACCTTCGACCGGCCCGACGAACACCGGTGGTTCCGGCTCAGCCGGCTGGCCGGGCCACTGGGCTGGAGGCTCCCCGATCTGCTGGCCGTCGCCGACGAACCGTTCTCGGAACGCCCCGGCGTGGCGATCCACTGCCACCATCTGGGCCGGATTTTCATGGCGGCCGTCCCCCTGGCGACCGAGCAACTGATCGAGGCCGTCAGGGCGGCGGACCGGTTGGATGTGCGTCAGGACCAGGGCGTGTGGAGGCCGGTCGCACCGGGCTTCGCCGAGGAATGCCCGGACACCGGCTGAGGATTCATCCGGCGTCCTGGGTCGGAGCGTGGTGGTAAGGCGGGGTGACGCCCCAGCCCCAGCGCGGGACCGGGGAGTCGGTGTTGGGGGTGGCGCCGGGCTGGGAGTTGGCCAGGGCCAGCCGGGTGCCCCATTCGATGTAGCCGGCGAAGACCGCCCTGAACTCGGGGTCGGCGGGAAGGCCGGCTTCGTCGGCCGCGTCCAGCAGCAGGCCGGCCCAGCGGCGGCGTTGGGCCTCGGTGATGGCCTTGCCCAGATGCCGGGTGACCATGTGGCGGTAGCCGCCGCGCTCCTGGGTGTAGCGGTCCGGCCCGCCGAACACCTCGCCCAGCCAGATCGCGACATGCCGCGGGTGCGCCGGATCCATCCGCGCGAACAGCGGGCCGACCAGGTCGTCGGCCAGGACGTGGGCGTAGAAGACGGTCGTCAGGCGTTCCAGCGCCTCGGCGCCGCCGAGCCACTCGTACAAGGTCGGCGTGGAGCCGCCCGGCCCGCGCACCGCGGTGTGCGCGTAGTGGCGCATCTCCTCGATGTCGGAGACATACGGCTTGATCGCGGCGAAGAACGCGCGGAAGTGCGGGCCGCCGCGGAACCCGGCGGTGTGGTCGGCCGCCGAGGTCCACACGATGCGCAGGACGTAGTGCTCCGGCTCGTCCACGCAGCGCGTCAGTTCGTACTCGACACACTGGGGCGCTGCCGCCAGCGAGGCCGCCGCCCGGGCGTACGCCGCCTCGAACGCCTCGGGTCCGGATTCGGCCCCTGCCTCGACCTCGGTCTTGGCCGGGATTCGGTAGCGGATGTATTCGGTGATCATGAGGTGCCCTTCAGGGGTCCATGTGCCCTATTTTCAATACGATACAGGATTGCATTGAATTGTTACCATCCAGGAGTGCACCAGAAAAAGGATCCGCAGGTCGGAGCCGCCACGAGCGGTCAAGGCCGGTCCCGGGACGCCGCCATCGACGCCCGGATCCTCGCGGCGGCCAAGCGCCAGCTGTCCACCCTCGGCTACGAGGGCATGTCGCTGGCGGCCGTGGCCGAGGAAGCCGGCACGACCCGCCAGGCGCTGTACCGGCGCTGGGCGAACAAGGCCGCGCTGGCCGGCGACGCCGTGGCCGCCATGGACGACGCGACCAGCGCCCCGCAGACGCAGGAGCAGGCGCGGAAGCAGGAACGGGACCCCTTTCGGGCACTCGTCGCCGAGTTGGCGGACTTCCAGCGTGGAATCTCCAAGCCCGGACGCCTGTCCCTGGTCGGCACGATGCTCCAGGAGACCACCGAGCCCGAGGTCCTGCAGGCCTACCGGGAAAAGATCATCCAGCCCCGCCGCCGCAGGATCACGACCATCCTGGAAACCGCCCGGGACCGCGGACTGATCGATGCGGACGCGGACCTGACCATCGCCGTGAGCCTGTGCACCGGCAGCTGGTACGGCCGGGCACTGGCCGGCGACCCGGTGCCCGAGGGCTGGCCGGAACGCACCGCCGCGCTGGTGTGGCGATCGCTGGGCGGCACACCAGGGGCATAGGCCCCCCGCTGACTGCTACCCGCTACCTGCTACCCGTCCTGGGCAGGGGCGGCGGCCGGGCTCAGACCGAACAGTTCCTCGTAGACCGCGGTCCGCAGGTCGCCGCTCTTGGCGCGGGCGACCATCGCCGGACCCAGCAGACCCGTGGCGGGCGTGTACCCGGCGCCGCCGGAGGGCCCGAAGGACAGCGCCATCATCGGGCCGCCCGGCCGGTACGCGACAAGCTCGCCGCCGCCGCCCGCGATCAGGGTGCTGATGTTGGCCGCGACCACCTGGGCGTGGTCCTCGGCGGCCTTGGCCTTCTTCGCCTCCGCGATCGCGGTGACGTCACCGAGCGCGAACACGCGCTCGTGTCCCGGCAGTTGCAGCGTGGGCAGCACTTCAAGCAGCCCGCTCGGCTGCCGCGCCGCGGACAGCCCCGACCCCAGAAACCCGGTGACCGGAGCGCTGCCGTAGCAGCGGAACCAGATGTCGGCCTTCAGCTCCGCCCCCGAATCCAGGACCGCGGTGAAGGTCTCGGCCTGCCCGGGCGCGCTCGGCGGCTCCCGCGTCAGCCTGGTGCCGAGGACGAGGTCGACCCCCGCCTCGGCCAGCTGACGGCGCATCTCGACGCGCAGTTCCTGCGGCAGGTCGCCGCCGAGGACGTCCTCGCGCGGGTCGACCACGGTAATGCGCTTGTCCGGCCATGCCGCCCTGATCTCCCCGGCGAACTCCAGCCCCACCGGGCCGGCGCCCAGCAGCAGCACCGAGCCGGCCGCCGCCAGCGCCTCGCGCGTCCCGTCCAGCCTGGACCTGGCCGACGCTGCGTCCAGGAGGTCGATCCCGGCCGGGAAGGGGTAGTTGGAGCCGGTCGCCAGCACCAGGAAGTCGGCCTCGATCCGCTCCCCCGAGGCCAGGAACACGGCATCGGGCTCCACCCGTTCCGCCCGGGCGTGCACCACGCGACCGCGGGACAGCAGCGCGTCATAGGGCAGGAACATCCGGTCGGCCCACTGCGGGTCGACCACCCCACGCAGCGCGGCGACGTTGTGGAAGAAGGCGTCCCGCTGCTCGACCAGCACCACCTCAGCCACCTGGTCCAGGGCCTTGGCCACAGTGGCGCCGCCATACCCGCCACCGATCACCACGACAGTCGGACTCATGGATCCCCCATTTAGTTTGTAGTAACGACTATGCGTACTACAAACCAAAGTAGTTGGGAGTACGGCCGATCGTCAACTACCATTCCGGGAGGAGGACATGATGACCACCACAGACCGCAGCGCGCCCCGGCCGGGCACCGACTTCACCGCGACCCTGCTGCGGATGTCGAACGTCGTGCTGCACGAGCTGACCGAGGTCGCCCGCGGCTACGGCCTCACCCAGCAGCAGGCCCAGCTGATGTGCGCCCTGCTCGACGGCCCCACCGGGATGACTGCCCTCAGCCGGCAACTGCACCTGGACAAGTCCAGCATCACCGGCCTGGTCGACCGCGTCGCCCGGCAGGGCCTGGTCGAACGCCAACCCGACCCGGCGGACCGCCGAGCCAGCCGCATCGCCCTGACCGACCAGGGCCAACAGATCTGCGCCTCCGCCTACGACGACGTCGCAGCCCGACTGTCAGCCCGAGCCGCCGACGTGCCCCCGGGCGACCGGGCCCACGCCCTGTCCGTCCTCACCCTGATGCTCGGCCAGGACTGAGCCCCCACCGCCTTCGTTCCAGCACGCAGCTCAGCGCTCGCGTCCCCGGGGCTTCAGCGGCACGGGAGGCAGCGCCGGCGCGGGGATCGGCGCACCGTCGTAGCCGCGCACGGTGCCGAAACGGTCGCCGTTCATCCAGTCCGCGCGGGCCTCGGTGATCTCCTCGCCGGTGCGGGCGACGAAGTTCCACCACATCACGATCTTCTCCTCGAAGGGCTCGCCGCCGAGCAGCAGCAGGCTGCTGTCCACCGCCGCGCGCAGCGGCAGGTCGTGGCGGCCGCAGCCCAGGTAGAGCATCGAGCCGCGCTCGACCGGTACGCCGTCCACCTCGGCCGCGCCGGACATGGACAGCACCGCGTACTCGAAGTCGGGGTCCAGCGGCAGCCGGGCCGAGGAGCCGGCGGCGAGGCTGAGGTCGGCGCCGACCAGCGGGCTGTAGGTCTGCCCCGGGGAGCGGGCGCCGTCCAGCTCGCCCATGATCACGGTGGCGTGCACGCCGGACGCGGTGACCTCGGGGAGCGCCGGGTGGTGTTCGAAGTGCGGCTCGGTGTGTCGGTGCGCGTCGGGGAGCGCGACCCAGAGCTGCGCGCCGTGCAGTCGGGGCCCGTGCTCCAGCGGTGACTGCTCGGCATGCGAGATGGCCTGGCCCGCCGTCATCAGGCCCAGCTCACGCGGCCGGACGGTGGCCAGGCTGCCGAGGCTGTCGCGGTGGGTGACCTCGCCGTCGTGCAGCCAGCTCACGGTCTGCAGGCCGGTGTGCGGGTGCGGGGCGACCTGCATCCCGGGCGACTGCTGGATGTCGTCGGGGCCGTAGTGGTCGACGAAGCACCAGGCGCCGACCATCCGCCGGCCCAGGTTCGGCAGCAGCCGGCGGACCACGGTGCTGCTGCCGAGCGGCACCAGCTTCGGCGTCAGCAGCTCCCGCACCGGCTGCGCCGACACGTCTTCCCGCCCGCCGCACACCCGCGCCTGCGGCTCGGTCTCCAGGTTGCTCATGCCCGCACCCTAACCGGGACGGCCGGAAAGCCTGCGCAGGCTCTCCAACTCCCGTCGGCCGATGACGATCGCCGCCCCCGGCGAACCCATGATCGCCCGCATCGCGTGCAGCACGTCCGCGAACGGCTGGACGCCGAGCGAGGCCGCGACCGCGCGGGCCTCCGCGGCGTCCCCCGGCTCGGCCCCGGGACCGGTCAGGCCGTGCAGGTCGCGGAGCATCGACCGGCAGCGGACGAAGGCCGCGGCGCGTCCGCGCTCCAGCTCCGGACGGTAGAGGCCGAAGACGTCAATGGTCGCCTCCCCCTTGGCCGTTCGGGCCCGGTACTCCCCCGTGCTGAGCACCAGCAGCAGGTGATCGGCCGGATCCTCGCTGGTCGGGTCGACCAGCAGGCAGTGGCCGTCGGGATCCACCGGGAAGCGGTCCCGCTTGTGGTTGCTGTTGCAGTGGGTGCAGGCCAGCAGGTGGTTCACCCAGGCGAAGGCCTTGAGCGGGCTGCGCGCCAGCGGTTCGAAGTGGTCGATCGAGGAGCCCTGGCTGTCACCGCAGTACATGCAGCGCTGGACGCCGGGTGCCATCCCCTCCAGCGCGGCCCGGAGCTGCCGTCGCACCGTCGCCGCGTTGGACCACTCCTGCCGGGCCCGCGCGGTGGTGGCGCCGCCGCGGGCCAGCGCGGCCGTCCGGGCCGCGAGCCGGCGCTGCACCGCCTGGTCCAGGCCGGGCCGTTGCAGCGGGATCACTCGGATCGCGCCAGTCGCGCGGCCACCTCGTCCACCCGGGCACTGAGCGAGCTGGTGAGCTTCTGGCTCAGCGCCTCGTACTCGGCGAGCTCGGCGGTGGTCGCGTCGCCCTGCAGCACCCGCCCCTCCAGGTCCCCGATCCGGCGCCGGCCCGCCTGCGCCTCGGCCGAGTAGGGGCTCTCCAGCCCGAACAGCTCGGACAGCACCGCGTCGTCGCCGCTGCCGTAGACCACCCGCTGGTACAGCTCCTCGGAGACCACCTCCGGCGCGGTGCCGTCCCCCGCGGCGCCGAGCCGGATCAGGCCGCCGGGGTCCGCCGCCTGGCAGATGTAGGGGCTGTGGGTGGTGACGATGAACTGCACCTCGGGGAAGTGGGCCTTCAGCCAGCCGCCCAGGCGCTGCTGCCAGGTGACGTGCAGATGGGCGTCGACCTCGTCGATCAGGACGATCCCCGGGTACGGCATGACGATCAGTCCGTTGCGCCGGTCCAGCTCGGGCTCCATGCCCCGGAGCGAGCTCTCCCAGAGCAGGTTCAGCACCAGCGCCACCGCCGTGCGGTGGCCGCCGCTCAGCTCGTTCAGCGAGAACTCCCGGCCGTCCTGCTCGACCCAGAGCCCCTCCGAGTCGACCCGCAGCACCTCGATGCCGTCCGGCAGCAGGCCGTCCCCGAGGAAGCGCAGGACGTTGGCGACGTTCTCGGCCGCGCCGGGCCGGCCCTCCAGGCCGCGGTGGTGCTCGGCGACCAGCCAGGGGATGCCCTCCGCGAGCGCCGCGTCGTCGTCGAACAGCGTGGTGAACGCGGTGACCTCGGGTTGGAACCGGCGGGCGAGGCGGCGGAACGGTCCGTAGCCGGCGTGAAAACCGGCGGACGCGTTGCCCCAGTCCGACTCGGTGAGCCCCGGCGCCCCAGGTGCCCCGCTCGTCGGCGTCCAGGACCACCGCACCTGTGCCCGGGCCGAGCGGCCGCGCCCCTCGGCCGGGCTCCGTCCCTCGGCCGAACCACGCCCCTCGGCCGGGCTCCAGGCGCAGGCCACGGCCACCGAGCGCGCCCCGGACGCCTCGCCCGGCAGGTAGTCCGCGTCCGTCTCGTCCAGAGCGACCGTCAGCTCGATCCGCCCCGGCTCCGCCGACTGCCAGCTCTGCAGGTCGGGGGCCAGCGGGTAGGCCTGGGCCGGGGCGTTGAGCGCGACGGCGACGGCGCGCAGCAGCGTGGTCTTGCCGGAGCCGTTGCGGCCGGCCAGGACGGTCCAGCCGGCGTGGCTGCCGTCCGGCCGGGTCAGTTCCAGGTCGACGGCGCGGTCGCCGTGGAACCCGAGGACGCCGTCCACCCGTACCCGTGACACATACACCTGTGACCCACCTCCTGCTCGCTACGGCGAGACTAGCCGCACCGGCAGCGGCTCCAGCGCCGCGCGCAGCGCCGCGGCGAAGCGGTGGTACTCGGGGGTGCGGGCGGAGGCCGGGCGGTGGGTGAGGCCGATCCGGCGGCCGGGGGCCGGGGTGCTGAAGCGGGTGACCGCGAGCTGCGGGGAGCGGCTGGTCTCGACGTCCAGCGCGGTGGCCGGGAGCAGGGTGACGCCGAGGCCGCCGGCCACCAGCTGGACCAGGGTGGGCAGCCCGGCCGCCCGGGTGCCGCCGGGGGTCTCCCGGCAGAGGTCGAGGGCCTGGTCGCGGAGGCAGTGGCCCTCCTCCAGCAGCAGGATCTCCAGGTCGAGCAGCACGTCGCGGGGGACGCCTGTCCGCCCGGCGAGCGGGTGCTCGGGCGGGGTGACCAGCACGAAGTCCTCGTCGTAGAGCGGGATGTCGGCCATGCCCTGGCCGCCGGGGAGGGCCAGCAGCAGCACGTCCAGCCGACCGGAGCCGAGGCCGTCGAGCAGCTGCGGGGTGCGCTCCTCGTGGATGTTGAGCTCCAGGTCGGGGTAGCTGTCGCGGGCCAGCCGGAGCACCACCGGGAGCAGGTACGGGGCGACGGTGGGGATCACGCCGAGGTGCAGCGGGCCGGTGAAGGGCCGGCGGGAGGCCTCCACCTCGTCGGTGAGGGCGTGCAGCCCGGCGAGTACGCCGCGCGCGTGTTCGGCCACGCGCTCCCCCAGCGGGGTGATGATGACCTTCCGGGTGGTCCGCTCGACCAGCTGGGCACCCAGCCCCTCCTCCAGCGCGGCGACCGCCCCGGACAGCGCCGGCTGGCTCATCCCGATGGCCGCCGCGGCATCCCTGAAGTGCCGGTACTCGGCCACCGCGGCGAAGGCCCGGAGCTGGGACAGGGTGGGGAGGCGGGTCTTACTGATAGCTGGCTCCAATCAACGGATTCGAGTGTAGCTATTTCCCTGATCAGTGCGCGCTGTGTCACCGTGGATCTTGTCCAGGGGGCAGGCGAACCCTGCGCAACCCGGACGTAACACCCTCACCCTCAGCCACGAAGGAGCGAACGTGCTCACCATCGGTGACAAGTTCCCCGCGTACGACCTGAACGCCTGTGTCGACCTCGACGCGGACAAGGCGTTCGCCCCGATCAACCACAAGTCCTACGAGGGCAAGTGGCGGATCGTCTTCTTCTGGCCGATGGACTTCACCTTTGTCTGCCCCACCGAGATCGCCGCCTTCGGCAAGCTGAACGAGGAGTTCGCCGACCGCGACGCGCAGGTGCTGGGCGTCTCCGGCGACTCCGAGTACGTGCACCACGCCTGGCGCAAGGACCACAAGGACCTGCGCGACCTGCCCTTCCCGATGCTGGCTGACGTCAAGCACGAGCTGATGCGGGACTGCGGCGTCGAGGCCGAGGACGGGACCGCGCAGCGGGCCGTGTTCATCGTGGACCCCAACAACGAGATCCAGTTCACCATGGTCACCGCCGGGTCCGTCGGCCGTAACCCCAAGGAGGTCCTCCGGGTCCTCGACGCGCTGCAGACCGACGAACTGTGCCCGTGCAACTGGACCAAGGGCGAGACCACGCTCGACCCGGTCGCCCTGCTCGCGGGCGAGTGACGGGGCCGACGACATGGCACTCGACGAACTCAAGGCCGCCCTGCCCGACTACGCCAAGGACCTGAAGCTGAACCTGGGCTCGGTGATCGGCAACTCCGACCTCCCGCCGCAGCAGCTCTGGGGCACGGTGCTGGCCTGCGCGATCGCCTCGCGCAGCGCGCAGGTGCTGGCCGAGCTGGAGCCGCAGGCCAAGGCGGAGCTGGGCCCGGAGGCGTACACCGCCGCCAAGTCCGCCGCCGCGATCATGGCGATGAACAACGTCTACTACCGCACCCTGCACCTGCTCTCCGACAAGGAGTACGGGACGCTGCGGGCCGGGCTGCGGATGAACGTCCTCGGCAACCCGGGCGTGGACAAGGTCGACTACGAGCTGTGGTGCCTCGCGGTCTCCGCGATCAACGGCTGCGGCCAGTGCCTGGACTCGCACGAGCAGGTGCTGCGCAAGGCCGGCGTGGACCGGGAGACGATCCAGGCCGCGATCCGGATCGCCGCCGTGGTCCAGGCCGTCGGCGTCACCCTGGAGGCCGAGGGCCGGATCTCCTAGCAGACTGCTAGGACTCCCCGGCCGGCCGGTCCGCGACCGCCGCCCCGCCGCCGCCCGAGCCGCTGCTTGAGCCCCCACCCGAGCCCCCGCCGGAACCCGGCGGGGGCTCGGTGGCGTGCTGCGGCGGCGGGGCGGCGACCAGCTGCCCGTGCTGCGCGGCGACCAGCGCCGCCCTGACGTCCTCGCCCGCGTGCTGGCGGGCCTTGAGGTAGCCGACGGTGCTGTTGGTCACCGCGACCAGCGGGACGGCCACGATCGCGCCGCCGATGCCGCCGACCACCGAGCCGACGGTCACCGAGAGCACCACCGCGATCGGGTGCACCCGGACCGCGCGGCCGAGGATCAGCGGCTGCAGCAGATGGCCCTCGATCTGCTGCACCGCGAGCAGCACCACCAGCACCATCCCGGCGGTGAAGACCCCGTGCGTGACCAGCCCGACCAGCACCGCGATCGTCCCGGTCACCAGCGCGCCGACCAGCGGCACGAACGCCCCGAGGAAGATCAGCACCGAGATCGGCACCGCCAGCGGCACCCCGAGCAGGTAGATGCCGATGCCGATCGACGCCGAGTCGATGAAGGCCACCAGCACCGTCCCGCGGACGTACGCGGTGAGCGTGGACCAGGCCCGCGGCCCGGCCCCGGCCATGGCCAGCCGCGCCGCCGGCGGGAACAGCCGGAGCACCCAGCCCCAGATCCGCTCGCCGTCGTAGATCAGGAAGAAGGTGCAGAAGGCGGCCAGGAACACCCCGGTCAGGATCTCGATGACGATGCTGACGGTGGAGAAGCCGTAGGAGGTGATCTGGTCGCTGTTGTTGCCGACCGCCTTGGACAGCGTCTGGGCGAACTGGTTGATCTGCTTGTCCGTCAGATGCATCGGACCGTGCGTCAGCCAGTTCCGGATCTGGGTGATGGCGGTCTGGATGTGGTCGGTGACCTGGTTCAGATTGGTGCTGACCTGCCAGCCGACGAACCAGCCGACCAGGCCGATGCCGATCAGCCCGCTGAGGAAGGTCAGCACCGCAGCCAGCGCCCTGGGCACCCCGTGCCGGTGCAGCCAGGTCACCGTGGGCTGCAGCAGTGCGGTGATCAGCAGCGAGGCGACAAAGGCCAGCGCGACGATCCGCAGCGTCTGCACCACCTGGAACAGGACGTACAGGCCCGCGCCGACCACCAGCAGCCGCCAGACCACCTCGGCGCTGACCCGCAGGCTCCACGGCACCGCCTCGACCGGGCTGCTCGACCGGGCCGGGTAGGGCGGGCTGTCGCCGAAGCCGGGATCGACCGGCGGCGGGCCGGTCGGCAGCGGCGGCGGGTCGTTGCGGTGCTCGGCGTGCTCGACGGCGAGCTCGGCCTCGCGGCGGCGGCGCTCCATCCGCGCGGTGGCCCGTGACACGACGGAGGCCAGCGCAGCTCCCGGCCGTCCCCCTCTGCCGTCTCGCTTCATCGCTGACCCCGCCCCTTCCCGCCCGTGTGCGTCCGCTACGAACGCTACCTGGTGGGACGAGCGGCTTTCGGGGCGGCCCACCGGGGGCGGGCCGGCGGCGGGCCGGGGCAGGTCCGAGCGCCCCTCGGACGAATATCGGAAAATCAGGTCATTTTCGACCGATATGGGTTTAGCCGACAGCAGTCCCGGGGACGACCAGTCCGAGGCCGCCACGCACACAGCGGCCGGTTCCGTGGGAGAAGTACACGAAGCCCCCGATCGGACAGGGATCGGGGGCTTCAACTTGCCCTGAGGCCGTTCACGGACCGGGCCGGTGCATCAGTACGAGTGGTGTACCTGCCAGTAGCTCCAGGCGCCGCAGGGGCTGCCGTAGCGGGAGTTCATGTAGTTCAGACCCCACTTGATCTGGGTCGCCGGGTTGGTCCGCCAGTCCGCGCCGGCCGAGGCCATCTTGTCCCCCGGCAGCGACTGGACCAGGCCGTACGCACCCGAGCTGGGGTTGGTCGCGGTGTAGTCCCAGCCGCTCTCACGGGTGACGATGTTGCTGAAGCAGGAGAACTGGGCCTGACCCACGATCGACAGCGCTATCGCCTGGACCGAGCCCGGGCTGTAGTTCTTGGTGAGCGTGGCGCGGGTCGCGGCGCGGCTTGCGGCCACCTCGGCGGCGTGGGCCTTCGCGGCGGCCTTGGCCGCCTTCGCAGCCTTGTCCGCATCGGCCTTGGCCTTGGCGGCGTTCGCAGCCTTGACCCGGGCCGCCTCGTCGGCGGCCTTCTGGGCGGCGGCGTCGGCGTCGGCCTGCTGGGCGTCGGCCTGGCGGCCGAGGTTGTCGACGACCGTCTGCGCGCTGTCCCCGGACGGGATGTCCGCGAGAAGAGTGGATCCTGCGACGTCGGCGACCTGAGCGGTCGGCTGGGCGGCGCTGCCGGAGGCGGCTCCGACCACGGCTCCGACGGCAGTGACGGCGGTGGCTGAGGCTACGGCCACACCCCGTACCGAGATCCGGTTCACACGGTTTCCTTCCAGCGCCGCCCATGTAGGTGACCGCACGGGCGAACTCCGCCCCTGACGCTGGCCTCCCCCTGAACTGGTCACGGGAGACACGGGCCCGGAGCGTCCCGGTGCGAGCGGGGCGCCGTGGTGCTCGGGCGGCTCACGGCTGACTGTGTCTCACACGTGCCCAGTCATACCGCAAGCGGGGCCTGACAGAACCCACACCTTGCCCGAGACGGACCCGCCGACGCAATTCTTACCAACGTGTCGAAACTCACATGGCCGAAGCAGCAGAAAGTTCCGCTGTTCCCCTGTGAGACGGCTGAGCCCATGGTTACGATCGGACAACTTTGCCAAAAGGACGCCGCCGCCCAGGAGCCATCAGGGCGGCGGCGCACTTGTGCGGGGGTCCGGTCAGAGCTGGATGTCCTCCAGCAGCTCGGTGACCAGCGCCGCGATCGGCGAACGCTCCGAGCGGGTCAGCGTGATGTGCGCGAACAGCGGATGCCCCTTGAGCTTCTCCACCACCGCGACCACCCCGTCGTACCGGCCCACCCGCAGGTTGTCGCGCTGCGCCACGTCGTGGGTGAGCACCACCCGCGACCCCTGGCCGATCCTGGACAGCACCGTGAGCAGCACGTTGCGTTCCAGCGACTGCGCCTCGTCCACGATCACAAAGGCGTCGTGCAGCGAGCGCCCCCTGATGTGGGTCAGCGGCAGCACCTCGAGCATGCCCCGGGAGAGCACCTCCTCGATCACGTCCGGTGTGGTCACCGCGGACAGGGTGTCGAACACCGCCTGAGCCCAGGGGCTCATCTTGTCCGACTCGGAACCCGGCAGATAGCCGAGATCCTGGCCGCCCACGGCGTACAGCGGCCGGAAGACCATCACCTTGCGGTGCTGCCTCCGCTCCAGCACCGCGTCCAGGCCGGCGCAGAGCGCCAGCGCGGACTTGCCGGTGCCGGCCCTGCCGCCCATGGAGACGATCCCGATGTCCGGGTCCTGCAGCAGGTCCAGCGCGATGCGCTGTTCCGCGCTGCGGCCGCGAAGCCCGAAGACCTCCCGGTCTCCCCGCACCAGGCGCACCCGGCCGTCCGCGGTGACCCGTCCCAGGGCCTTGCCGCGCTCCGAGGTCAGCACCAGGCCGGTGTGCACCGGCAGGTCCCGCACCTCGGGGATGTCGACGGTCTCGCTGCGCTCGGCCTCGAAGAGAGCGTCCACCTGGTCGCTTCCCACCGCGAGCTCGTGCATACCGGTCCAGCCGGAGGTGATCGCGAGTTCGGCGCGGTACTCCTCCGCGAGCAGGCCCACCGAGCTGGCCTTCACCCGCATCGGCAGATCCTTGGAGACGACGGTGACGTCGTACCCCTCGGCCTGCAGATTCCGGGCGACCGCCAGGATCCGGCTGTCGCTGTCGCCCAGCCGGTAACCGGCGGGGAGGACGGAAGGATCGGTGTGGTTCAGCTCGACCCGGATCGTGCCGCCCACGTCGCCCACCGGAATGGGGGCGTCGAGCCGGCCGTACCGGACCCGGAAGTCGTCCAGCAGGCGCAGGGCCTGCCGGGCGAAGTACCCGAGCTCCGGATGATGCCGCTTGGCCTCCAACTCGGTGACCACGACCACGGGGAGTACGACTTCGTGCTCCTCGAAACGGGTCATCGCGTTCGGGTCGGCCAGCAGCACGCTGGTGTCGAGGACGTACGTGCGCCGGTCATGCAAACTCCGGCGGCTCTTGGAACTGACCACGAAGCCTCCCGGGCGGACGACCTGCTGTCATCCGCAGCTCACCGATCCCTCGGGCCCCGATGGCCGAGGTCACGGTCTGAGGCGGTTATTCCCACGCTCCGGCGAACCCATGCCACCAGAAACGAACTGACGCTTCATCGTCATCAGCTGTTCAGCCGCCGTAACGGCGGTTCCGGGCGGCGTAGTCGCGGAGCGCGCGGAGGAAGTCGACCTTGCGGAAGGCCGGCCAGTAGGCCTCGCAGAAGTAGAACTCGGAGTGCGCGCTCTGCCACAGCAGGAACCCGGAGAGCCGCTGCTCACCGGAGGTGCGGATGACCAGGTCGGGGTCGGGCTGGCCGCTGGTGTAGAGGTGCCGGGCGATGTGCTCGACGTCGATCATCTCGGCCAGCTGCTCCACCGAGGTGCCGAGCGCGGCCTGCTCCTGGAGCAGCTTGCGGACGGCGTCGGCGATCTCGTGCCGGCCGCCGTAGCCGACCGCGACATTGACCAGGATCCCGGTGTGGTCCGCGGTCGCCTGCTCGGCGTCCTTGAGCACCGAGGCGGTCTGCGCGGGCAGCAGGTCGAGGGCGCCGACCGGGTGCACCTTCCAGTTGCTGCCGGTCTCGGCGAGGCCGCGGACGGCCTCCTCGATGATGCCGAGGAGCGGGACCAGCTCCTCCGCGGGACGGCTGAGGTTGTCGGTGGACAGCATCCACAGCGTCACCACCTCGACGCCGACCTCCTCGCACCAGCCGAGGAAGTCGGGGATCTTGTCCGCGCCGCTCTGGTGGCCGTCCACCGTGGACATCCCGGCGGCCCGGGCCCAGCGGCGGTTCCCGTCCAGCATCACGCCGACGTGGCGGGGGACGTGGTCATGGTCGAGATGTGCTTCGACGCGCCGTCCGTACAGGCCGTAAGTGAGTTGCCGGAGCACCGGCGTTCGGCGAACCAGCCTGCCCAGATCCATGTATTTCGTCGCCCCTCCGGTGCTCGCCCCCGGGGTGTCACCCTACTCCGGGCGCGGTACAGGTCGTACACCCGCATGGGGTGCGCGACTATTGTTCAACCAGCTGACACAAAAACACCCGTCCGTGACCCGCATGAGAGGTACCACCCCGATGATCCCAGCTCCGTACCGGGCCGCCGAGACCCGCTATGCGCCGCTTTCCGACGACGGATCGATGGCCTACCGCAGGACCGGCCGCAGCGGACTGAAGCTGCCCGAGATCTCGCTCGGCCTGTGGCACAACTTCGGCGACGACAAGCCGTTCGAGACCCAGCGGGCGATCCTCCGCCGGGCCTTCGACCTCGGCATCACCCACTTCGACCTGGCCAACAACTACGGACCGCCGTACGGCGGCGCGGAGACCAACTTCGGCCGGCACATGGCGGCGGACTTCCGCCCGTACCGGGACGAACTGGTCATCTCCACCAAGGCCGGATACGACATGTGGCCGGGCCCGTACGGCGAGTGGGGCTCCCGCAAGTACCTGACCGCGAGCCTGGACCAGTCGCTGCAGCGGATGGGGCTCGACTACGTCGACATCTTCTACTCGCACCGCTTCGACCCGGAGACCCCGCTCGAGGAGACGATGGGCGCGCTGGCGACCGCCGTCAAGCAGGGCAAGGCCCTGTACGCGGGCATCTCCTCCTACAGCGCGGAGAACACCCTCAAGGCCTCGGCGATCCTGCGCGACCTCGGCGTCCCGCTGCTGATCCACCAGCCCTCCTACTCCATGCTGAACCGCTGGACCGAGGAGGACGGCCTGCTGGACGTGCTGGAGGCGGAGGGCGCCGGCTGCATCGGCTTCGCACCGCTGGCGCAGGGGCTGCTCACCGACCGCTACCTGCACGGCATCCCGGAGGACTCGCGGGCCGCCCAGGGCAAGTCGCTCGACCCTAAGGCGCTGAACGAGCAGACCCTGTTCAAGCTGCGGGCGCTGAACGACATCGCCGCCAAGCGCGGCCAGTCGCTGGCGCAGCTGGCGCTGAGCTGGCTGCTGCGCGACCCGCGGATGACCTCCGCGCTGATCGGGGCCTCCTCGGTGGCGCAGCTGGAGACCAATGTGGCCGCGGTGCAGGGGCCGGAGCTGACGGAGCAGGAGCTGGCCGAGATCGACCGCTATGCGACCGAGGCCGACATCAACATCTGGTCGGCGTCCAGCGAGGGCTGATTCCCGCCTTCTCGCCGTTTTGATTGGTACAGACCGCATGTGGAAGATCCCTTCCAGGTGCGGTCTGTACCATTTTGCCGATCAACATGCCTGGTGGGAGTTGTTTTAAGAGGACCTTAAGGGCGAGTGGGCGCTCTTGACACGACTACTGGTCTAGTCCAACTTGTGGGTCAAGCGTCATCTGCTGTCTTCCCCTCCCCCACATTGAGGACAGAAATCCATGGCATCCCCTCGCCGCGCCATCGGCGCAGTCACCGCCTGCGCGACCGTCATCGGCCTCGGCCTGACCGGACTGGCCGCCTTCACCGGCTCTGCCAGCGCGGACACCACCAACCTGGTGGCGAACCCCGGCTTCGAGACCGGTTCGCTCGCCAACTGGAGCTGTAGCGCCGGGACGGCGTCCGTCGTCTCCAGCCCGGTCCACTCCGGCACCCACGCCCTCTCCGCGGCCCCCACCAGCGGCGACACGGCGCAGTGCACCCAGACCATCAGCGTGCAGCCCAACTCCTCGTACTCGCTCAGCGCCTGGGTCCAGGGCCCGTACGTCTACCTGGGCACCAGCGGGGACGGCACCACGGATGTCAGCACCTGGTCCAACAGCAGTTCCTGGAACCAGCTCAGCACCACCTTCAAGACCGGTGCCTCGACCACCAGCGTGACCATCTACCTGCACGGCTGGTACGGCCAGGGCGCCTACCAGGCCGACGACGTGACGCTGAGCGGCGCGGCCGGTGCGACCACCGCGCCGCCCACCACCGCCCCGCCGACGACCACCCCGCCCACCACCGCTCCCCCCACCACGGCGCCGCCCACCACCACCAAGCCGCCGACCACGGCGCCCCCACCACCACCCCGCCGACCACCGCGCCGCCCACCACCGCGCCGCCGCTGACCGGGAAGCACCTGGTCACCGGCTACTGGCAGGACTTCGACAACGGCGCCACCGACCAGAAGATCAGTGACGTCAACTCGGCGTACGACATCATCGCGGTCTCCTTCGCCACCGCCGACCCCAGCAGCACCGGCGGCATCACCTTCTCGCTCGACCCGACCCTGCAGAGCAAGCTGGGCGGCTACACCGACGCCCAGTTCAAGGCCGACATCGCCGCCAAGCACGCCGCGGGCAAGAAGGTGGTCATCTCGGTCGGCGGCCAGAACGGCACCATCACCGTCGCCAGCTCCGCCGCCGCGACCAACTTCGCCAACAGCGCCTACGCGCTGATGCAGACCTACGGCTTCGACGGCGTCGACATCGACCTGGAGAACGGCCTCAATCCGACCTACATGTCGCAGGCCCTGCACTCCCTGGCGAGCAAGGCCGGCTCCGGCTTCGTGCTCACCATGGCCCCGCAGACCATCGACATGCTGTCCGCCAGCTCCGACTACCTGGCCACCGCGGTGCAGGTCAAGGATGTGCTGACGATCGTCAACACCCAGTACTACAACTCGGGTTCGATGAACGGCTGCGACGGCGGCGTCTACAACCAGGGCACCGTGGACTTCATCACCTCGATGGTCTGCACCGCCATCCAGGCCGGGCTCAAGCCCGCCCAGGTCGGCATCGGCGTCCCGGCCTCGTCCAGCGCGGCGGGCAGCGGCTATGTCGCGCCGAGCGTGGTCGAGAACGCCCTCAACTGCATCGCCAAGGGCACCAACTGCGGTACCTACAAGCCGACCACCCTGTGGCCGACGATCGGCGGCGTGATGACCTGGTCGACCGCCTGGGATGCCAAGAACGGCAACCAGTTCGCCCTGAACGAGGGTGCGTTCGTCCACGCGATGCCGTAACTGCCCACTGCCGTAAGGCTAGTGGCTGAGCGCGACCGCAAGGAGCGTGCCCAGCAGCAGGAACGGACCGAAGGGAAGCTCGTCGCGACGCCCGGCTCGGCGCGCGGCGAGCTTTCCCATTCCATAGAGCCCGGCGAGCAGGAAGCCGAGGAACACCCCCTCGAAGAGGGTGCGGAAGCCGTACCAGCCGAGGGCGGCCCCGACCGTGAGGCCGAGGGCCGCGTCCCCCTGGCCGAACGGGAGTATGAACGCCATCAGCCAGAACACCGCGCCGACCCCGAGCGCGCCGTAGAGCGCGTGCAGGACGGATCCGGTGCTGTCGCCCGCGAGCCTCGCGGCGGCGAGCAGCAGCAGCGTTCCCGCAGCTGACGGATAGGTGAAGCGGCGCGGCAGCCGGTGCTCGGCGACGTCGACCAGCGCCAGCGGGACCGCGAAGGCCGCGGCCCAGAGCAGCGCCAGCACGTGCCAGTGGTAGCCGCAGGCGGCGGCGGTGGCGCCGAGCGCGGCGACGGAGAGCAGCAGCACCCGGCTGCGCGGGGGCAGCGCCTCGGTGAACCGGCCGGCCTCGATCCTGGCCCGCTGGTGCACGGCGGCGCCGGCGCCGCTCCCCGTCAGCACGACGAACAGATAGGTCCCCACCATGTCGACAGACCCCCTTCGACGGATACGGGACCAACGTACTCTCAGCCGGTGACGGCCAGGGCGTCGATCTCGACCAGCAGGCCGGCCGGGAGGCCCACGTAGACCGTGGTCCGGGCCGGGTAGCCGCCCTCGGGCAGGGCCTTGGCGAACCACTCGTCGTAGGCGGCGTTGAGCTCGGCGAAGTGCGCGGTGTCGGTGAGGTAGACCCGCACCATGATCACGTCCGCCCAGCCGGACCCGCCGGCGACCAGGACGGACTCGACATTGCGCAGGGTCTGGTCGATCTGCTCGCGCAGTCCGGGGCCGACCGGGATGCTGGTCGCCGGGTCGAAGCCGACCTGGCCGGCCACCTGGAGCAGCCCGCCCTTGGCGACCCCCTGGGAGAAACTGGCGATCGGCGTCGGGGCCTGGTCGGTGCGAACGACGGTCTTGCTCATGGTGCTGCTCCTCATGATCATGGGGCTGTACTGGCGAACCCCTGTGCGGCAGGATATGCAATGACCGTTGCATCACGCGCAATACCAGGAGCCCCATGGACCTCGCCGCCCTCCAGGACCTCGGCAGCACCATTGTCGACTGGCACTTCAAGGGACTGCCGCCAGGCTACGAGGGGGCCACCCTCGCCGAGCTCACAGCGGCGCGGGTGAACCTGTTCCAGGACGGCTTCACCACCCCGCTGCTCACCCTGGACGCGGACGCGCTGCGGCACAACCTGGCGCTGATGGCCGACTGGACCGCGGCGCACGGCCTGGCCTTCGCCCCGCACGGCAAGACCCCGCTCGCCCCCCAGCTCTACCAGCGCCAGCTGGCCCTCGGGGCCTGGGGCATCACCGCCGCCGTCCCCTCGCACGTACGGATGTACCGGGCTTTCGGGGTCCAGCGGATCTTCCTCGCCAATGAGCTGGTGGACGCCGCCGCGCTGGGCTGGCTCTCGGCCGAGCTGGACCGCGATCCCGAGTTCCGCTTCGTCTGCTACGTCGACTCGGTGCGCGGCATCGAGCTGATGGAGCGGACCCCCGGCGCCCGGCCGATCGACGTGGTGGTCGAGCTGGGCGCGGAGGGCGCGCGCACCGGCGTACGGGGGGTGCCGGCGGCGCTCGAACTGGCCGCACGCGTCGCTTCCAGCCGTCGGCTGCGCCTGGTCGGCGTGGCCGGCTACGAGGGCACCATCGACCCCGGCAGCGACAACCGGGCCCCGATCCGGGCCTGGCTGGCCGACCTGGTCGAGCTGGCCCGCCTGGCCGACGCGGCGGGCCACTTCGGGGACACCGACGAGATCATCGTCAGCGCGGGCGGCAGCGAGCACTTCGACCTGGTCGCCGAGGCGCTGACCGAGTCGGCGCTGCGGCTCTCCCGGCCGGTGCTGCGACTGCTGCGCAGCGGCGCGTACGTCACCCACGACCATGTCCACTACGCCAGGATCACCCCGCTGCACGCCCCGGCCGAGACCCTGCGTCCGGCGCTGCGGCTGTGGGCGCAGGTGGTCTCCCGCCCCGAGCCGGGCCTCGCCCTGCTGAACGCCGGAAAGCGGGATCTCTCCTACGACCTGGGCCTGCCGGTGCCCACCCTGGTCCGCGACCCGGCGACCGGCGCGGAGCGCGAGGCGACCGGACTGACCGTCAGCAAGCTCTCCGACCAGCACGCGTTCGTGGAGGTCGCACCCGGGGCCGAGGTCGCGGTGGGCGACTGGGTCGGGCTGGGCCTCTCCCACCCCTGCACCGTGCTGGAGAAGTGGCAGCTCATCCCCGAGGTCGAGGCGGACGGCACGGTCGCCGCCTACATCCGCACCTTCTTCTGATGCAGCCTTCGACACCCCCTGACCAGCCGCCGGCGGCCGGGAGCCTGGTCATCCGCGGCGCGCTGGTGGTCGACGGCTCCGGCGGCACGCCGTACCGGGCCGATGTGCTGCTCGGGACGGCCTGATCCAGGCGATCCACCGCGAGGGCGACCCAGGGCCCCGCCCGGCCGCCGCCCGCGGCATCGACGCCGACGGCCTCGCGCTGACCCCGGGCTTCATCGACATGCACGCCCACTCCGACCTCGCCCTGCTCACCGACCCCGGGCACGAGGCCAAGGCGGCCCAGGGGGTGACCCTGGAGGTGCTCGGCCAGGACGGCCTGTCCTACGCCCCGGTCGACAGCACCACCCTGGCCGGGCTGCGGCGGCAGCTGGCGGGCTGGAACGGCGAACCGCCGGGCCTGGACTGGTCCTGGCGCGGGGTCGGCGAATACCTGGACCGGCTGGACGCGGGCCCGCACGGCCGGGGCATGGCCGTCAACGCCGCCTACCTGGTGCCGCACGGCACCCTGCGCGCTCTGGTCCTGGGCTGGGCGGACCGTCCGGCCACCGCCGACGAGACCGCGCGGATGGTGCAGCAGCTGGCCCGCGCCCTCGCCGAGGGCGCGGTCGGCCTCTCCGCCGGGCTCACCTACTCCCCCGGGATGTACGCGGACACCGAGGAACTGGTCGCGCTCTGCCGCACCGTCGCGGCCTTCGACGGCTACTTCTCCCCGCACCACCGCTCCTACGGCGCCGGCGCGCTGGACGCCTACGCCGAGATGATCGACGTGGCGCGCCGCTCCGGCTGCGCCCTGCACCTGGCCCACGCCACCATGAACTTCCAGGTCAACGCGGGCCGCGCGGGCGAGCTGGTGCAACTGCTGGACCAGGCGCTGGCGAGCGGGGTGGAGCTGACCCTGGACAGCTACCCCTACCTCCCGGGCTCCACCACACTGGCCGCGCTGCTGCCCGGCTGGGCCACCGCGGGCGGCCCGGAGCAGACCCTGGCCCGACTGGCCGACCCGGCCGCGCTGGCCGCGATCCGCACCGCGCTGGAGCAGCACGGCTCGGACGGCTGCCACGGGGTGGTCGCCGACTGGGACACCGTGCAGATCAGCGGGGTGCGCAATCCGCTGCTGCGTTCCGCGGTCGGTCTGACGATCAGTCAACTGGCGCACCGGGACCGGGTGGACCCCTTCACCGCCTACGCCGGGCTGCTGCGCGACGACGAGTTGGGGACCACCATCCTGCAGCACGTCGGCCATGAGCAGAACGTCCGGACCATCATGCGGCACCCGGCCCACACCGGGGGCAGCGACGGCCTGCTGGTCGGGGACCGGCCGCACCCCCGGGCCTGGGGCACCTTCCCCCGCTACCTGGGCCACTACGTCCGCGAGGCCGGGGTGCTCGGCCTGGCCGAGTGCGTGCAGCACCTCAGCGCCCGCCCGGCCCGGCGGCTGCGGCTGCCGGACCGGGGCCTGGTCCGCACCGGCTACCGGGCCGACCTGGTGCTGCTCGACCCGGACACGGTCGCCGCCGGGGCGACCTACGAGCAGCCGCGGACGCCGCCGAGCGGCATCCCCTTCGTCCTGGTGGCCGGCACCCCGGTGATCGACGACCACCGGCGCACCGACGCCACCCCCGGACGGTCCGTCAGAAGGACCCCGGCCCGGGCCTCTTGAGGCTTTTCGGGGCCAGGCCTCTTGAGCTCTCAGGCCTGGCTGGACGGGGTGACCACCAGGGTGTGGACCAGGCCCGCCTGCTTGGGCACGGTCACCGACAGGATGTGGGTGGACGGATTCCAGTGGGTCAGCGGGCTGCCGGTGCCGTTGAGGTCGATGTCGGCGCCGTGCGGGAAGTCCGAGGGCGGCAGGTAGAGGTCGGTGCTGCCGGTGACCCCCACCTTGTCGGTCCAGCTCACCGTCAGCTGCAGGGTGGACTTGTCGTAGGAGAAGGACACCGGCTCACCCGCGATGGCCCGCGGGTACGCGGTGTCGAGCACCGCGGCGATCGGGGAGGGCGTGCCCGGCTTGGTCCAGGGCGACCAGGTGCTCCCGGGGTCGCTGGACCAGTACGCCTCGCCGATCATCATCTGGTCCAGCACGGTCTGGACCTTGTCGACGTAGAGGTGCGCCTCCGGCTTTCCGGCGTCCAGACCCCACTCGCCCAGCAGCACCGGGGCGTCCAGCCGTTGCGCGGTGCGCTCCACCTGGATGGTCCAGGAGGCGATCGAACGGTCCGTCAGAAAGGCGCTGGTGCTCTGGTAGCTGCCGCCGTTGTCCAGCGGTCCCGGGTAGAGGTGCGGCGCGTAGCCGATCCTGGCCTCGCCGGGGCGCGGGTCGTTGAGCTTGGGCAGCGCGCTGGGCATGGCCAGGTCGGCGGAGGCCGCCGCGGGCTCGACGAAGAGCCAGTGGACCGGGTCCACCGAGCGGATGCTGTCGATGGTGCGCTGGTAGAAGGTCGCCAGCGGCCCGGTCTCGAAGGCCGGGCCCTGCACCGAGCCGCCCCAGGGCTCGTTCATCAGGTCGTAGCCCAGGATGCCGGCGTTGCCGGCGAAGCGGGTGGCGACATGGGTCCAGGCGGCGATGTACTGCTGCTGGTAGTCGGGGTGGTCCGGGCGGGTGCCCCAGAACTCGTCGAAGGCGTGGACCACGCCGGGCTGGGCGTAGGTCAGCGCCCAGGGGCTCTGCGACTTGACCGGCAGTCCGCCGTCGTCGGTGGCCCAGGCCGGGGCGCCCTCGCCGCCGACGGCGGGGCCGTAGACGTCCTGGTGCATGTCCAGCACCACCTGGTAGCCCTTGGCGTTGTACCAGGCGACCCGGGCGGCGACCTCGGCGAGGTAGTGGTCGTCGAAGACCCCGGGCGAGGGCTCCACCTGGCGCCACTGGATCAGATAGCGCACGAAGTCGGTACCGAGGGAGGCGTATTCCTTGCCGACATCGGCCTGGGTGATCCACGGCATTCCGTCGGCCGACTTCTCCGCGCTGCTCGAGGTGTTCAGTCCGTACAGGATCAGTGCGCGACCCTGGGCGTCCGTGATGAATCGTTCATGCCACGGACCGGAGCCCGTCCCGGTCACCGAGCCCTTGGGCCCCACGGCCGCCAGCAGTCCCACCGCGCAGGCCAGAACCACCAGGTTCACCAGCCATCGCCGCAGCCGCGCCGCCATACCCATACCCTGCCCCCATCGTGCTGATCTGGGAGATCCTAGATCGCGGGAACCCTACATCCCAGACTTTCCATGTCCGGATTCTGTACCGGAATCCCCTGCCTGGGGATTCCCTGGGATTTACTGTCCAGATGGCGGGTCACGGCGCTAGAGTCCGCTCATGGCCATGATCCAGCTTCAGCCTGCCCGCATACGCGGCGCCCTGGTGCGCACCCTCAGAGGCGCCGCCACGGCGATCCTGACGGGCCGTCGGGTCGCCTTCGCAGGCGGTCTGGTGACGCTGCTGATGGTGCTGCTGTTCGGGCTCGACCCGCTGCTGTTCTGGGCCACCTCCCACCACAGCTACCTGCTGATACCCAGTTCGCTCGGGGTCCCCTTCCTGCTGCCGGGGTTCCGCTTCAGCCCCTTCGCCGACGAGAGCTGGGCCGCGCTCGGCTGCGAGGACTTCGCCGCGCTGCTGATGGTCGGCACCGTGGTCCGGATCCTGGCCCGGCACCGCCGCATCTACACCGGCTCGGGCCGGCTGCACCGCTTCTTCGTCGGCTGGGCCGCGCTGATGGCCGGCGGCCTGCTGGCGGGCGCCTTCCGCGGCATCGTGGTGGCCCGGACGGTGGACGGCGGCCCGCTGGCCTACTTCGGCTACCCGGCGCTCGGCGCCGCCTTCGGCGCCCTGTGGTGCCTGCTGCTCGGCTGGATACCCGGGCTGGCCGCGGTCTTCGCGGTGCTGCCCAGCGCCGCGGTGGACCGGGCCAGGGAGTGGTGGGCCGAGAGCGGCCGGCTGGTCCTGGTGTACCTGGTCGAACCCGCCGCCGAGCAGATCCGCAGCTGGCGCGGCGGACGGTCGGAACGGCAGGCCGGAGGACTCGACCTGCCGCAGGACGAAAATCACAGGGCATCAGGGAACGCGGCCCCGTAGGGTACCGATCCATGCAGGTAATCCAGTCCAGCAAGCTCGCCAATGTCTGCTACGACATCCGCGGACCCATCCTCGACGAGGCCATGCGGCTCGAGGAGCAGGGCCACCGGATCCTCAAGCTGAACACCGGGAACCCGGCACCCTTCGGCTTCGAGGCACCGCCGGAGATCCTGCAGGACATCCTGCGCAACCTCTCCACCGCACACGGCTACGGCGACTCCAAGGGCCTGCTGGCGGCCCGCCGCGCCGTGGTGATGCACTACGAGGACCGCGGCTTCGAGGATCTGACCGTCGACGACGTCTACATCGGCAACGGCGTGTCCGAGCTGATCCAGATGTCGATGCAGGCGCTGCTGGACGACGGCGACGAGATGCTCGTCCCCTCCCCCGACTACCCGCTGTGGACCGCCTCGGTGAGCCTGGCCGGCGGCACCGCCGTGCACTACCGCTGCGACGAGCAGGCGGACTGGTACCCGGATCTGGCCGACATCGAGGCCAAGGTCACCGACCGCACCCGCGGCATCGTGGTCATCAATCCGAACAATCCGACCGGCGCGGTGTACGACGACGAACTGCTGCGCGGCCTCACCGATATCGCCCGTCGGCACAATCTGATCATCTACTCGGACGAGATCTACGACAAGATCCTCTACGACGACACCACGCACACCCCCACCGCGCTGTTCGCCCCCGATCTGCTCTGCCTCACCTTCAACGGCCTGTCCAAGGCCTACCGGGTGGCCGGGTTCCGCTCCGGCTGGATGACCCTCTCCGGCCCCAGGGAGCACGCCCGCAGCTATATCGAGGGCCTCAGCATCCTCGCCAATATGCGGCTCTGCGCCAATATGCCGGCCCAGCACGCCATCGCCGCCGCGCTCGGCGGCCGGCAGTCCATCAAGGACCTGATCCTCCCCGGCGGCCGGCTGCTGGAGCAGCGCGACGCGGCCTGGAAGCTGCTCAACGACATCCCGGCGTCTCCTGCGTCAAGCCGAAGGGCGCGCTCTACGCCTTCCCCCGGCTCGACCCCAAGGTCCACAAGATCAAGGACGACGCCCAACTGGTGCTGGACCTGCTGAAGCAGGAGCACATCTTCGTGGTCCAGGGCACCGGCTTCAACTGGCCGGAGCCGGACCACTTCCGCCTGGTGACCCTGCCCCGCGCGGAGGACCTGACGGATGCGGTCACCAGGATCGGCAGCTTCCTGGACGGCTACACCCAGCCCTGATCCGACGTGAGAGTGCCGGGACCTACCCAGTTTGGACTCTGTCTAAGTTAGGATAGGAACCCATCACCGTTTTCCGCCTGCCTTGAGGGCGCCCCCATGTACGAGCAGCCCAAGACCGTCCCGGCCCACCGGCACGCACCGGCCCGGGCCCACAACAGCAGCCTGCACGCGCAGGACCGGTCGAAGTCCGCCGCCAAGCTTCCGGGCGGGGTTCCGAGCACGCCCGGCGCGCAGCTCACCGGCCACCACCTGGCCGCGCTGCACGCGGCCACCGCGGCCGTCCGCCGGGCCACCGAAGAGCCTGCCCGGCAGGCCGAGCTCGACGCCGCGCTGGAGCAGATCGCCGCCAGGATCAGCGCGCTGTCCCCCACCGCCGCGGTGATCCGTTCCGAGGCCGGCCAGGAGCAGTCGAAGCCACTGGCCGAGCTGCACGAACACGCCCACGCCCTGGCCGGACGGCTGCTCGTGGTCGCGGCGGCCCGGCAGGACACGGTCACCGCGATGCTGGCGTGCCGCCGCATGGATGCCCACGCGGCGGCCCGCCCGGCCCTCAGCTGAGGGCCCTCCCGGCCGGGAGCGCCCTCAGCTGAGACCCTTCAGCTGAGCCGGACCACCAGCTTCTCGTACTCGTCCCACAGCTCCTTCGGCGTGTGCTCGCCGAACAGCTCCAGGTGCTCGGGGATCAGTGCGGCCTCCTGCCGCCAGATCTCCGGGTCCACGCTGAGCAGCAGGTCCAGGTCGGCCTCGGCGATGTCGAGGCCGTCCAGGTCCAGCGCCGCGCGGGTCGGCAGCACCCCGATCGGGGTGTCGACGCCCTCGGCGCCGCCCTGCAGCCGCTCCACGATCCACTTGAGCACGCGGCTGTTCTCGCCGAAGCCCGGCCAGACGAACTTGCCGTCGGCGTTCTTGCGGAACCAGTTCACGTAGTAGATCTTCGGCAGCTTGGCGGCGTCCGCCTGCTGCCCCAGCTTCACCCAGTGGGCGAAGTAGTCGCCCATGTTGTAGCCGCAGAACGGCAGCATCGCGAAGGGATCGCGACGCAGCTCGCCGACCGTGCCCTCGGCCGCCGCGGTCTTCTCGCTGGCGACGTTGGCGCCGAGGAAGACGCCGTGCTGCCAGTCGAAGGACTCGGTGACCAGCGGCACCGCGCTGGCGCGGCGTCCGCCGAAGAGGATCGCCGAGATCGGCACCCCGGCCGGGTCCTCCCACTCCGGGGCGATGATCGGGCACTGCGAGGCGGGGACGGTGAACCGCGCGTTGGGGTGCGCGGCCGGGGTTCCGCTCGCGGGGGTCCAGTCGTTGCCGCGCCAGTCGGTGAGGTGCGCCGGGGGCTCCTCGGTGAGGCCCTCCCACCACACGTCGCCGTCGTCGGTCAGCGCGACATTGGTGAAGACCGTGTTGCCCCACATCGACTCGACCGCGTTGGCGTTGGTGTCCGCGCCGGTGCCGGGTGCGACGCCGAAGAAGCCGTACTCCGGGTTGATCGCGTGCAGCCGGCCGTCGGCGGCGAAGCGCATCCAGGCGATGTCGTCGCCGATGGTCTCGACCTTCCAGCCCGGGATCGTGGGCTGGAGCATCGCCAGGTTGGTCTTGCCGCAGGCGCTGGGGAAGGCGGCGGTGACATAGACCGGCTTGTGGTCACCCGTCGGCGGGGTGAGCTTGAGGATCAGCATGTGCTCGGCGAGCCAGCCCTCGTCCCGCGCCATGGTCGACGCGATCCGCAGGGCGTAGCACTTCTTGCCGAGCAGCGCGTTGCCGCCGTAGCCGGAGCCGTACGACCAGATCTCGCGGGTCTCCGGGAAGTGCGAGATGTACTTGGTGTCGTTGCAGGGCCAGGAGACGTCCTGCTGCCCTTCGCTGAGCGGTGCGCCCAGGCTGTGCACCGCCTTGACGAAGTCGCCGTCCTCGCCGAGGAAGTCCAGGACGGCCTGTCCCATCCGGGTCATCACCCGCATCGACACGGCGACATACGCGGAATCCGTGATCTCGACGCCGCACGCGGCGAGAGGGGATCCCACGGGGCCCATGCTGAAGGGGACGACGTACATCGTCCGCCCGCGCATCGAACCCTCGAAGAGTTCACCGAAGACGGCCCGCATCTCGGCGGGGGCCTTCCAGTGGTTGGTGGGCCCGGCGTCCTGCTCCCGCTCGGAGCAGATGAAGGTCCGGTCCTCGACCCGGGCGACGTCGCTCGGGTCGGAGGCAGCGTAGTAGGAGTTGGGTCGCTTGTCGGGGTTGAGCCGGGTGAACGTTCCCTTGTCGACCAGAAGTTCGCACAGGCGCTGGTACTCGGCTTCGGAGCCGTCGCACCACTCGATATGGTCGGGCTGGGTGAGCTCTGCGATCTCCTGGACCCAGGCGAGCAACCGTTTGTGCTGCGTGGGCGCGGAGGTGGACAGGGCAGAGTTCTCGTACGACACGATCGCTCCGTTTCCCACCGAATCGTCCTTGATCCGGTGGTGTGTTTGAGGGTCTTGGCAGCGTAACGCCGATATTCCTAAAGCGACATACCGCCCCCGAGCGGCGAAAGTGACCCAGGCCACAGGATGACGTTGTCAGTGGGTGACGAATGCCGACATCAGCGGCATGCGCGACGCGTTCACGTGATGATTCACACCTTTGAGCAGTGATCTACTCACAAGTAACCTACGGTCCCGTAGGTAGAGTGGGCCCATGACCGACGCCGTGAGCTCCCTCCTCGAGCCCGTCAAGCCCAAACTGCGCGGCTGGCTGCACGCCGGGATGTTCCCCGCGTCCCTCGCCGCCGGGATCGTCCTGATCTGCCTGGCGAACTCGAACCAGGCGCGGATCGCCTGCGCCGTCTACTCCGCCTCGGCCTGGATGCTGTTCGGCATCAGCGCGCTCTACCACCGCTTCACCTGGGGCCCGCGCGGCGAGGCGATCCTGCGGCGGCTGGACCACAGCAACATCTTCCTGATCATCGCCGGGAGCTACACCCCCTTCACCATCCTGCTGCTGACCGGCGGACGGCAGCAGCTGCTGCTCTGGCTGGTCTGGATCGGCGCCCTGGCTGGCATCGCCTTCCGGGTCTTCTGGGTCGGCGCCCCGCGCTGGCTCTACACCCCCTGCTACATCGCCCTGGGCTGGGCCGCGGTGTTCTTCCTGCCCGACTTCCTGCGGACCGGCGGCATCGCCGTGGTGGTCCTGCTGGTGGTCGGCGGCCTGCTCTACAGCGCCGGCGGGGTCATCTACGGCATCAAGCGGCCGAACCCCTCCCCCAACTGGTTCGGCTTCCACGAGGTTTTCCACCTCTGCACGCTGGCGGCCTTCATCGTCCAGTACATCGGCGTCTCGCTGATCGCCTACACGGCGGTCGCCTAGGGCCCTCTCGCTCTAGCTCCTTGACGGTCACCGTCTTTTGAGAGTTACTGTCATAAGACAGTATCAATCAGAAGACGGAGTCTGCCATGAGCGCATCCACGACTGCGCACCTCGCCGCCCCGGCCGAACCGGCCGCGCCGGTCCCCCGCCGCTGGTGGGCGCTGGGGGCGGTCTGCCTCAGCGTCCTGGTCCTCGGCTTCGACGGGACCATCCTCAACGTCGCCCTGCCCGACCTGGCCGTCCAGCTGCACGCCGACACCGGCCAGCTGCAGTGGATCGTGGACGCCTACCTGGTGGTCTTCGCCGCCGCGATGCTCCCGGCCGGGCTGCTCGGCGACCGCTTCGGGCGGCGCCGGATGCTGATCGGCGGCCTGGTGCTGTTCGGCGCGGCCTCGCTGGTCGGCACCTTCGCCGACTCCCCCGACACCCTGATCGCGGTCCGCGCGCTGATGGGCCTCGGCGGGGCGCTGATCATGCCGCTGCTGGGCATGGCGATCATCCCCAGCCTGTTCCCGCCGAACGAACGGGCCCGCGCGGTCGCCGTGATGACCTCGGGGATGGCCCTGGGCATGCCGCTCGGCCCGATCATCGGCGGCGCGCTGCTGAACCACTTCTGGTGGGGCTCGATCTTCCTGATCAACATCCCGCTGATCGCGGTCGGCATCCTCGCCCTGGTGCTGCTCGTGCCCGAATCCCGCAACCCGGCCGTGCCGCGGGTGGACCTGCCCAGCGCGGTGCTCGGGGTGACCGGCCTCGGGGCGCTCACCTTCGGCATCATCCAGGGGCCCAGCGACGGCTGGGGCAGCGCGACGGTGCTGGTCAGCCTGGTCGGCTCGGTGCTGCTGCTGACCGGCCTGGTGCTCCGCGAGCGGTCCCAGCCGCACCCGATGCTGGACCTCACCCTGCTCGCCGACCGGGCCTACCGGTGGAACACCCTGGCCGCGGTGCTGGTCACCTTCGTGCTGATGGGCGCGCTGTTCGTGCTGCCGCAGTACCTGCAGTCGGTGCTCGGCAACGACGCCCTCGGCACCGGGGTCCGGATCATGCCGCTGATGGGCGGACTGCTGGTGGCCGCCCGGCTGTCCGAGCCGCTGGTCGCCAAGGTCTCGGTCCGCTGGGTGGTCACCGCCGGGCTGCTGCTGGTCTCCGCCGCGCTGTTCCTCGGCAGCGGCACCGGGGTCGGCGACGGCTACGGCTGGACCGCGCTGTGGCTCAGCGTGCTCGGCCTGGGCATGGGCCTCACCATGGTGCCGGCCATGGGCGCGGCGATGGCCGCGCTGCCCGAGGACCGGGCCGGCGTCGGCTCCGGGCTGCTGCAGACGCTCCGTCAGTCTGCCAGCGCCATCGGCGTGGCCCTGCTCGGCAGCCTGCTGGCCGGCGTCTACACCGACCACCTCGACACCGACGGACTGCCCGCCCCGGTGGCCGCCACCGCGCGCGGCTCGGTCTCCGCCGCCCAGGCCGTCGCCGACGCCACCCACGACACCGCGCTGGCCGCGTCCGCGCACAGCGCCTTCCTGCACGGGATGAGCACGGTGCTGCTGGTCTGCGGGATCGCGGCGGTGCTGTCCGCGCTGCTGGTCGCACTCCGGATGCCCGGCCGCATCGCCAAGGCGGCGGGTGATCACGCACAATCAGAGGCATGAGCACCGGTATCACCCCCGCCCCCGTCGCCGCCGCCGCCGCTTCTGGCCCTGCGGCCGACGGGGGCCCGGCCGAGATCGAGGCCCTGCTGGCGGCGCCGCTCGGGCTGCGGGAGCGCAAGAAGCTGAAGACCCGCCGCGTCATCCGCGCGGCGGCCTTCCGGCTGTTCGCCGACCAGGGCTACGAGAGCACCACCGTCGACCAGATCGCCGCTGCGGCCGACGTCTCCCCGAGCACCTTCTTCCGGTACTTCCCCACCAAGGAAGACCTGATCATCACGGACGACTACGACCCGCTGATGGTGTCGGTGCTCCGGGGCCGCCCGCTCGGCGAACCGCTGCTGGAGTCCATCCGGCAGATGGTGATGCCGGCGCTGCGCACGGTGATGGTCGCCGAGCGCGAGGAACTACTGTTCCGGATGCGGATGCTGCACTCCAACCTGGCGATCAGGAACCGCAGTGCGGGCGAGCTGCTGCGGACCCGTGACCTCATCGTCGAGATCCTGGCCGAGCGCGCGGGCGAGCAGGCGGACCTGCTGGCGCTGCGCGCCACCGTCGCCGCGGTCCTCGCCGCGTGCAGCGAGGCGGTGGAGTACTGGGCCCAGAACGACGGCGAGGGCGAGATCGCCGACCTGGTGGAACACGCCCTGGACTCGGTGGCGACGGCGTTCCGGCAGTGACCTCGCGGTTTGAGCGGCCTGAGCGGCCTCACTGGCCTCAGGGGCGGAAGTCCAGGGTCACCCAGTCGTCGACCGCGCGGTAGCCGAGCCGCTGGTAGAGGGCGTTGCTGGTGGGGTTCGCCAGGTCGGTGAACAGCAGCACGTCCTTCGCCCCCGCGGTCATCAGGGCCGCGCTCGCCGCCGCCGTCGCCCCCGCCGCGTAGCCGCGTCCGCGCAGCTCCGGCGGGGTGTAGACGGGCGCCACCCGGCCCTGCCCCAGCACCACGGCGGAGAACCCGGCCATGGACACCGGCTCCCCGGCGACCTGCCACAGCGCCACCTCCCTCGCGCCCACCCGGCGGGCGGCCACCGCGCTGTAGTCCCGGCGCTGCTCGCGGATGTCGACCGCGAACTCGGCGTACCAGTGCGCCACCAGCAGCACGTCGCGCAGGGTCGCCAGCCTGGGCTCGGCGTCCTCGTCCATCGGCGGCAGCAGCAGTTCGCCCAGCCGGTAGAGCCGCTGCTTGCGGAACACCGACCAGCGCCCCTCCCGCACCGTCCACTCCGCGGCCAGGGTCCTGGCCTCCTCTGTGCCGCCGGCCACACCGGCGATGTCGACCCCGCTGCTGCGCCACTTCAGCGCCAGCGCCCGGGCCGCGACCCGCGGCATCGGCCCGAGGTTGGGGCGGTTCGGCGGGGTGTGCACAAACGCGCCCTCGACCGGTCCGCCGGCCTCGGCGCGCCACCAGCCGAAACGGGCCGGCAGCTCGCCGCCGAACGCGAACGGGCCCTGCTGCCGGACCCGTTCGGCCAGACCGATCAGGACCGTATTGCGCAGCGGGTCCGCCGCCAGGTAGTCCCCCGCGGCGGCGTGGAACAGCTCGGCGTCGTGCGTGATCTCCCAGGCCATGGCGTGATGTTCCTACACGCACGGCGTCCGCGCCAGACCCCGCCGGGACCGCGGACGCCGTGGCCGCCGGCTAACCGACCCTCCCCACCTTCCCGGCCAGCTCCGCCGGGTCGGTGACCGGGGCCTCGCAGGTGAAGTGGCGGCAGACATACGCCGTGGGCAGCCCCCCGCGCAGCGGGCGGTCGGCGAGCAACGGGACGCCCGGGGTGTCCGGCCGACCGACGGCGACGACCGCGCCGGGGGCGGTCGCCATCAGCGCCACCCGGTGCAGGGCGGCGGTGGCGGGGTCGGCTCCAGCTTCGACCACGAGGTCCGGGCTCGAACTCGGTCCCACCACGGCGATCTCGCGGGGGCCGTCCAGGTACGCCTCGGCGACGGCGAGACCCCACCCGATGAAGCGCGGTGCACGGGGACCCAGCGCGCTGACAATGCCCAACGCCCCCTCGGCGGCAGCTCGGTGCTTCGCCGAACCGGTCAGCGCGGCATAGCTGAGCAGCGCCCCGGCGGCGGCCGTCCAGCCGGAGGGAGAGGCGTTGTCGGTCGGATCCTGCGGCCGCCGGATCAGTTTCTCAGCGTCAGTTGCCGTGTCATACAGGGCTCCTGACGCAGCATCGGCGAACTGATCGAGCACGGTGTCCAGCAGCAGACCGCCGAGGGTCAGCCAACTCACCTCCCCGGTCACCGAGTAGAGCGCGAGGAAGCCCTCCGCCGTGTCGGCGTAGTCCTCCAGCACCCCCGCGTTGAGGCCAGGCCGACCGTCCCGCGAGGTGCGCAACAGCCTTCCCTCCGGGGTGAGATGGACCGAGACCAGCAGATCGGCGGCCGCCAGCGCCGCCTCCACGTACGCCGGGCGGTCGAGCAGCGCGCCGGCCTCGGCGAGCGCGGCGACGGCGAGTCCGTTCCATGCGGCGACGACCTTGTCGTCCCGCGCCGGACGCGGCCTGGCCGCACGCGCCGTGAACAGCCTGGCCCGGACCCCGGCGAACCACTCCGCGTCCTCGGCGTTCTCGGCGTCCTCCGCGTCTTCGGGCAGTTGCAGGACGGAGGTCCCGCCCTCGAACGTCCCCTGTGCCGTCACCGCGAACAGCGACGCGGCCCGGGCGCCGTCCTCCGGGCCCAGCACCTCGGCGAGTTGGGCCGGCGTCCAGGCGTAGAAGACGCCCTCGTGGTTGTGGCCGTCCGGGCCCGGGCTGTCGGCGTCCAGCGCGGAGGCGAAACCGCCCTCGGGGGTGCGCAGTTCGGCGAGCAGGAAGTCCGCCGTCTCCAGCGCCACCCGCCGGGCCAGGGCGGAGCCGGTGGCCCGCCAGAGGTGCAGATACACCCTGAGCAGCAGCGCGTTGTCCGACAGCATCTTCTCAAAGTGCGGAACAACCCATTCCGCATCCACCGCGTAACGGGCGAAGCCACCGCCGAGCTGGTCGTAGATCCCGCCGCGCGCCATCGCCGCGCAGGTCTCCTCGGCCATCCGCAGCGCGGCCTCGGAGCCGCTGGCGGCATGGTGCCGCAGCAGGAACTCCAGCACCATCGACGGCGGGAACTTCGGCGCCCCGCCGAACCCGCCCCGTTCCTCGTCGAACGTCCGACCGAGCTCCACCACGGCCTGGTGCAGCAGCGCCTCGTCCGGCGGCTGCTGCCCCGACGCCCCGTAGACGTCCCCGCGCGCGGCGAGGTCGGCGGTGATCTGCGCCGACACCTGGCCCACCTCGTCCCGCCGGTCCCGCCAGGCGGCATGCACCCCCTCCAGCACCTGCCGGAACGAGGACAGCCCGTGCCGGGGCTCGGGCGGGTAGTAGGTCCCGAAGTAGAACGGCTCCGCCGCCGGTGTCAGGAACACCGTCATCGGCCACCCGCCGTGCCCGGTCGCCGCCTGCACCGCCTCCATATAGACGGCATCGACGTCCGGCCGCTCCTCCCGGTCCACCTTGACCGGCAGGAACCGCTCATTCAGATACGCGGCGAGCTCGGCGTCCTCAAAGCTCTCGTGCGCCATCACATGGCACCAGTGGCACGCCGCGTACCCGACGCTCAGCAGCACCGGCACATCCCGCCGCCTCGCCTCCGCGAAGGCCTCCGGCCCCCAGGGCCACCAGTCGACCGGATTCTCAGCGTGCTGCAGCAGATAAGGCGAGGTCACACCAGCCAACCGGTTCATGCGTCCCACTCTCTCACGCCGCCCCGCCCCCGGCGGCGAAGCACGCGATACCTGCCCCTGCACCCACTGCATACCTCCAACGGCTCCTCCAGAGGCAGGGCCCCGCTGGGACCGAGACCGCAGAGCGGCGGGCTGGAATGCGCGGTGGGACGCGCTTCTTTGGAGCGCGTCCCACCGTCAGGCGGGACGATCAGGCAATCGCGGTGATCTGCTTCCAGTCGATGCCTGAGGTGGCGATGGGTTGTGCGGGGCCGAAGCCGCCGGTTGCGGTGCCGGGGAACAGTACGAGGGTGCCGCGGGTGACGGCGTACAGGTCGGGCAGTCCGTCGCCGTTGACGTCTCCGAGCGAGGTCAGCAGCGGGTAGTCGGAAGCCTTGAAGTGCTTGCCGATTTCCTTCCAGGTGCTGGAGCTGCCGAAGGTGCCGTCTGCGTTGCTGGGCGCCAGGAACAGCTTGCCGTTGTTGTTCTGGCGCACCAGGAAGTCGCCGTGACCATCGCCGTTCATGTCGCCGGGGGCGACCAGAGTGGCACCGGTGCCGAAATGGGGGTCGATGACGGTGGAGGTGCCCAGGATGCCGTTTCGTGAACCGGGCCAGTCGAGCAGTTGCCCGTTTTCCACGCTGAGCAGGGTTCCGCCGCCGGATCCGGCACTGACGGCGTCCGGGCCGAGGAGCGCGATCTGGGTGGTACCGGCCCACGTGTTGCCGTCACTTCGGTACCAGCCGGTGGAGCTACGGTTGAAGTCGCCAAGGCCGTTGTTGACCATGGTGCCGGCGTACCCTGCGGAGTTGATGCGCAGGATGTCCTGGAAGCCGTCGCCGGCTGCCAGGTCACCGTTCTGAGCGATGAGGGTGGAGGCCCCGTCGGTTCCGGAGTCGGCGTAGGTGGCGGCGGCTTGCAGGGCACCGCCGCCACGACCGTAGAGGACGTAGAGCTTGCCGTCCTTACCGGTGGCGACCAGGTCAGGGAGCTTGTCACCGTTGAGGTCGCTGCGGGCGTCGGGTCCGTTCCACGTCGTAAAGAACGTGTAGCGGGTGGACTGGGACGTTTGGCCGTCTGCGTTCTCGGTGCGAACATCGATCCAGTTGTCCCACTCGGTGGGGTCCAAGGTGACGGTCGCGGTGCCGTCCGCGGCGATCGGAACCCACCCGGAGCCGGAGCCCGCCATGGTCGGCGAGGCGGTGGAGCCATCGACGTTCGGCAGCTCGCTGTTGAGGTCGTACTGGAAGCGGACGGGATCCCCGGTGGTGCCCGCGCCCACGGTGAACGTCACCGTTCCGGGGGTGCGCATGAGCGGGACGGTGCCGCCCGATCCCACGCTGGGGAAGTAGGTGGAACTGACGCTCGGCGCTGGCAGTACATCGCTGGCGTGTGCGCCCGAGGCCAGCGCGAAGCCGGCCGCGACCGTGACCGCGGTGACAAGCGTGAGGCGGCGTGACGTGGTGGTGCGCAAGATGGTCCCCCTGGTGTCGGTGTTCGCACCCGCGAGGCTACGGGTCAGCACTGACAGAGGGCCACCGTTTTGATCACCGAGGCTGCCTCAGATCAGCCAATCGGTTCACAGCAATCACCTTCTCACGCCGCTCCCAGCGGCGGCCGTTCTCCTCCGCTGCGTTCGCTCCCGGGGAGGCTTCGGGTGTGTTGGGATACGGGGGTGCCCGTGGGCAACACGCTGACGGCACCGGCGTCATTGCTGGGAGGGGACGGAATCCATGGTGGTGAGTCAGGAACGCCCTGCTGCGCGTAGGCGATCGGCCGGGAGAGTCGTTCTGGTGGTATTCGGCGTCGTCGGCGGTGTTCTCTGGCTCCTGGTGATCACGCTTCTGGTGAGCCTGAAGGTGCAGTCCGGGCACGAGGCCCACAACCGGTCGGTGGCGGCTGCGGCCGCGCACGGCCGCGCCGAGGGCTACGCGGCCGTCCTGGCCTCACGTTTCCGGGCCGGTTCCCTGGTCAAGGGCCATCTGCCGCCGTGGGGAAGCGAGTCCGACGCCATGGTGGAGGTCACCGTCCTCCAGGTGGACGCCGATGGCGCTCAGGTCGTCTTCATGGGGAGTGCCCAGTACAACCGACCGGATTTCCTCTTCGGGGACAGCACCGAGGCCCTGCCCATCTGCTACCAGGTGCAACTGACCCGCACCAACGGCCAGGTCGTCAGCAGGCTTGATACGCCTGCCGACGTCGAGACCTGTCTGCAGCCGGCGGGCCCGGCTCTCGGCGGCTGACCCGGGTCGGCGCCGGGCTGCTGTGGCTCCTGCACTGATGTGCCTCCGTACTGAGGTATGGCTTTGTAGGTGGGTAGCGGCAGCGTTTGTTGATGAGTGGTGAGAGCATCCGGGTCTACGGAAGGCAGGATGCCGCCATGGCACAAGAGATCCAGCCGCTGTCGGAGTCGTGGCGTCACATAGAAGCCTGGCTGGCGACGCACTCGCCTTCCGGCCTCGCGCTGCTCAACCCGCCGGCAACACCGGACGAGGTCCGGGAAGTGGAGCAGATCCTGGGCACTCCGTTGCCCAGCGATCTCGCCGCTTCCGTGCGCTGCCACAACGGACTGAGCGCCTGGGCCACTCTCCTGCCCGAGCAGTCACCGCTCGCCGTGGGCGACATCGCCGACCGCTGGAAGACCTGCATGGACGTCGCGGCGGAGAACGACGGTCTGACTGCTCGTCCCTGGGACGACGAGCCTTGGTGGCATCCACTCTGGGTGCCCTGGGCCGAGAGCGCCGACGGCACCGCACAGGTGATCGACCAACGTCCCGGCCCGCACGCGGGGCGTCTCGGCTGGGCAGGCCACAGCAGCGGCGGTGACTTCACCGACTCCTGGCCCGATCTGGCGAGCCTTCTCCACGCAGTCGCGCACGCACTCCACCAAGGCGGAGGCGTCCGCGGACTGCACCCCTACCTCACCACGCAAGGCGAGCTGTGGTGGGACGAAGAGAACTGCCACAAGCTCAACGGCGGCCCGCTGAGGGCAGCCCCCATCGGACTGCCCTGAGGACCGTCCAGGGGTCCAGTCGAGATACGCGCCAAAGGGGCAATGAGTTGATCTTGATGCGACTTCGCAGGTGGTCAGCACAGTGAGGCAGGGTCATGCCCGCAGATCTTCCGTCAGGGGCAGGCACTCGGCGAGCAGGTCGATGACGTCGTGCCAGGCTCGCTGCGCGTGCTGTGGGTGGTAGCCGACGCCGGGGACCGTGGGGTGGTCGACCGGCGGGTGGTGGAAGGCGTGCAAGGCGCCGCCGTAGACCACGAGGCGCCAGTCGACGCCTGCGGCCTGCATCTCGGCGGTGAACGCCTTCCGTTGTGCGGGCGGCATGATCGGGTCTTCCGATCCGACCCCGGCCCACACCGGGCATCGAATGCGCGCTGCCTCGCCCGGTCGGCCTGTGGTCAGTGCGTTGACTGTCCCGATCGCGCGCAGGTTGACGCCGTCGCGCCCGAGTTCCAGCCCGACGGCGCCTCCGGTGCCGTAGCCGATGACGGCGATCCGGTCGGGGTCGGCCCGCGATTCGGTGCGCAACACGTCGAGCGCCGCATGGCCGATGCCCCGCATCCGGTCGGGATCAGAGAGCAGTGGTAGGCAACGGGCCAGCATCTCCCCGGGGTCGCCCAAATAGCGTCCGCCGTGGAGGTCGAAGGCCAGCACTACGTATCCCAGTTCGGCGAGAGCATCGGCCCGGCGGCGCTCGACGTCGCTGAGCCCCATGCCCTCCGGTCCGAGCAGCACCGCGGGTCGGCGGTCGACACCGGCCGGGAGCGCGAGGTGCCCGATCATCGTCAAACCGTCGGCCGGGTACTCGACCGTACGCGTCGTAATCGTCGTCATGAGACTGGACTGTAGTGATCGTCGAGCCCGGTCCGGCCAGCGTTCTGCCGCTGGCAGAACTCACCTGCACAGCCAGAGGTGACTCCGTACTGATGTGGCCTTTATCCGCGCCTGGCATACTCCGTTCGATGGACGGCTACGGTCTTCGGATGATGCGCGCGGCGGTGTTCGCCGCGCTGTCCGTGCTGCTGTCCTCCGGGGTCCGGCTGGTGGTGACCGGGCAGCCGCTGCCGGTCGACACGGTGTTGATCGCGTTCGCCGGAAGCCTCGGCGCGGCAATCCTGCTGACCGCCGCCGAACGCGGTTTCTGGTGCATCGCGGCGGTGCTGGTCCCGCTCCAGATGAGCTTGAACGCCCTGTTCAACGCGGGCCAGCAGAGTTGCCCTCCCGGCACGGGCACCGGCGTCGGCGTCGGTGTCAGCGGTTGGCCCGGGGTGCTGGCCTGCGGCGGAGGTTCGATCCGCCCCGGGCTGATCGGTGCGACCGCCGGGGTCCCCCGGGCGTTGGTCTCGCTGACCACCGGTCAGGTCGTGCTGCTTCTCGCCCTGCACCTGCTCCTCGCGCTGGCCACCGCCTGGTGGCTGCGCCGCGGCGAGGCGGCGATCCACCGCACGCTGCACGCGGTCGCGGCCTTCGCCCGGGGCCCGCTGCGGAGCCTGCTGCTGTTCCTGGTGGCCCCGCTCCCGCGCGCGACCCCGGTCCTGCCGCCGACACCCCGGCGCAGCCAGCCCGGCCCGCAGGACGTGCGGGTGCGCACCGCGCGCCGCCGCGGTCCGCCCGCCTGCGCCCCTGCCTGCTGAGCTGCACTCCCCTCCTCAGCCCGGACCAGAGGCACACGTCCACCGCCCTGCCACTGCCACTGCCCTGCCACGTCCTGACGCCGTAGCGCTGTCGCGCCGAAGCGCCGTCGCGACGTAACACCGTCGCGCCGAAGCGCCGTTGAGCTGGGCCGGCCCTGCGGGGTGCGCGGACGTCCCCTTCCCTCCTGCCCCGTCCCCACCTCGGGGGACGCGTGGCGGTGTGCCGGGCTGTGCGACGGGGCCCCTTCCCCACGTGCACCACACCCAGAGAGCGAGCACCACCATGAGCCAGAAGAACTCCCACCAGGCCAAGGAATCCGCCCGCGAGCACCTGGCCGCCGAGCGCCGCCGCCAGGAGCGGTCCACGTCCCGTCGCAAGGCCCTGTTCATAGCCGCGGCCGTGGTCGTGGTGGTCGGCGGCGGGGCCGGCGCCAGCATCGCCCTGGCCGGGAGCAGCTCGCCGACGTCCACGGCCGGCAAGCCACTCGTCGCCCCCGCGAACAGCTCGGGCAGCGACGGCACGGTGATCGTCTACGGCAAGGCCGACGCCCCCAACACCCTGGACGTCTACGAGGACTTCCGCTGCCCGATCTGCGACAAGCTGGAGCAGGCGGACGGCAAGACCATCCAGGCGCTGGCCGACAACGGCACCTACAAGATCCAGTACCACATGGGCACTTTCCTGGACAGCAACCTCGGCGGCTCCGGCTCCCACGCCGCGCTGGCGGCGGCGGGCGCGGCACTGAACGAGAGCCCGGCGAAGTTCAAGCAGTTCCACGACGTGCTCTACGCCAACCAGCCCGACGAGCAGACCGACGGCTTCAGCGACGTCAACCACCTGCTCGACCTGGCCGCGAAGGTGCCAGGACTGAAGACCGCGGCCTTCGTTCAGGCCGTCAAGTCCGGTCTGTACGCGCCCTGGGCCGCCAAGGTCACCGACGCCTTCAACGCCAGCGGCGTCACCGGCACCCCGACCCTCAAGCTCAACGGCACGCCGCTGACGGTCTTCGACAACGCGGGCACTCCCATCACCGCGGCCCAGTACACGGCGCTGGTGCAGCAGACCATCACCGCGACCAAGAAGTGAGCCGTCCTGTGCTGCTGCCCGTACCGACTCCTGTGCCATTGACTGCGCCATTGCCTGTGACATTCCCACCGAAGGACCGCCGATGAGCGCCGCCGTCTCCCCCGCACCAACCTCCGCGCCTCCGGTGGCGCGCCGCCTGGCGGCTCCGGTCGGCGCCGGCCGCGCGTTCGCGCTGCTGCTCGTGCTCGCCGGCGCCCTGGGCCTGGGCGCCTCGATCACGCTGACCCTGGAGAAGATCCGCCTCCTGGAGGACCCGCACTACGTCCCGAGCTGCAACCTGAACCCGATCATCAGCTGCGGATCGGTGATGCGCACCGCCCAGGCCGAGGCCTTCGGCTTCCCCAACTCCCTGATCGGGCTGGGCGGATTCGCCGTCGTGGTCACCATCGGCGTCATCGCCCTGACCGGAGTGCGGCTGCCGCGCTGGTTCTGGCTCGGGCTCCAGGCCGGCACGCTCTTCGGGATCGTGTTCGTGCACTGGCTCATCGGCCAGACGCTGTACCGGATCGGGGCGGTGTGCCCCTACTGCATCGCCGTCTGGACGGCGATGATCCCGCTGTTCTGGTACACCACCCTGCACAACCTCACCCGCGGCGTCATAACCGTGCCCGCGCGCGGCCGAACCACTGTGGCTGCCCTCGCCCGCTACCACTGGGTGGTCCCCGCCCTGTGGTACCTGGTGATCGCCCTGATGATCCTCAACCGGTTCTGGTACTACTGGCAGACATTGCTCTGACCTGCGGCAACGCTACTTCTGGCGGCTAGGAGGGCACATTGAGGGCACACTGCTGAACACGGCGTCGATCGCTGCCCTCGTCGTGTCCTCCTCGTCCGGCCACAGGTGCGTGTAGGTGTCGAGGGTGATCGACGGCTTGGAGTGGCCGAGGCGGCGCTGGACTGTCTTGACGCTCTCGCGGTGCTTGATCAGCACGGAGGCGTAGAAGTGGCGCAGGTCATGCATGGTCGCGTCCTCGGGCACCTGGACTAGCTCCGGCTTGTCTCCTCGAGAACGGCCCTGCTTTCCAAGCCGTTCCCAGCGGACGAGTTGGGCCTGGTGCTGCTCGGCGAGGGAGCGGTTCGCCTCCGCGACGAAGCCGGCCCAGATGGTTGACCAGTTGCGGCGGGGGATCGCCTCGCGTCGCTCGGTGGAGAACACGAACACCGCCTTGCGCGCCTTCCACCGGTCCGGCCGGGGGTCGGTGCGATCCTCGACCTCGACTCGGGTGGCCGGGTGCTCGTCGAGATGGGCGATGAGCGCTGCCATGGCCGCCTTGGCCAGCGGTACGGTGCGGTAGCTCTCGTGGGTCTTGGGTGCCCCGAGATAGGGCACGCCCTTGTCCGGCGTGATGAGTTGCTGCTCGACCCGGACCGTCCCGTTCTTGAAGTCGATGTGCTTGACCTCCAGGCCGAATATCTCGCCCTGTCGCAGCCCGGAGGCAGCCGCCAGCAGGAGGAGCGTTCGGTACCAGCCTGCCGCCACCACCGACACGGCGAGCGGAACGACCTCCCTCCTGCGGGAGGTAGGGAGTTTGACGCCCTTGCAGAGGTTGATTCGACAGTCGTCAGCCCATGGGCCGCTGCCTCGCGCCAGCGCTCGCCGACCTCTCGGAAGGACTCCCCCTTCGCCCACCAACCCGCCGACGGCGATGAGCCGGTGTGGTTCTCTGGCAGCCGCCTGGCTCCCGACCTCTCCCTGCCGAAGATCCTCAACCAGCTCATCGCGGCCGAACACTTCACCACCGGCTACCGGCCAGGCGATCCATGGCGGGACGCAGCCCGCGCCCTCGACCAGTTACCGGCCGTACTCGCCCGAGCCGACGAGCAGCAGGCCGCCGACCGTATCCACGCCGTCGGCACACTCCTCGACGCCGCCGCCCAGACCGCACCCCACGCCAGCCGGGCAGAGCTCCGCCAAGCCGCCGCCGCGTTCGAACGCGCCACCCGCTCCAGCAAGGAAGCCGACTACCAGGCGGGTCGCGCACTGCGCGAACTCGCCTACCAGCTCACACAGACCGGCGACTCAGGCTCCGGGGACGTCGTCGCCTGGCTCCTGTGCACCGTCATCGCCGCCGTCGTCGCGATAGCCCGCTGGCACAACGCCCGCCACCACCACCAGCAGGTGGACGCCACACAACAGACCCTCACCCACCTCCGGCCGGCCTACGGGCAAACCGCCGCCGGGCCCCTGGCCCGCATCACCATCAAGGCTCCCGCCCCGCAGCCCTCCTACTCTGGCGGCTACGAGACACCGCCACCGACCAGATCACCGAACGCACCCAGGCAGCCCTCGCCCGCAGCCGAGGCGCCACCACTGCACCCGGAACAACTGCGGTGTCACCGCAAGCACGAGCAGCGGTCCCCGATCGCACTCGCCGCCGCTGAAATACTCGGGCGTGACTCCGGATCGTGGCTGATGCAGCCACCGGAGTACCTTGACGGGGTGGATGAACTGACGGCTCCGACCACGGGTATGACGATCAGCGTGCGGACGCGCCAGGATGTGGTGATCGTCGATCCGGAGCGATTTCTGGCTTCGGCCCGCGATGCCTACCGCGAACTCGACCCCGATGCCACCGAGGAGAGCGCGGCTCAGAACGTTCACGATGTCCATGACGCCGTATTCGTCCTGCTGGAGCGCTTCGGCCGGCTGGTGGCAGATACACCGCTCTCGTTGGTCGGTCTTCCCGGCCAACGAGAGCTGGGCCGCTCGGATGGCCTCTCCCCGGCGGGCGAACTCAGGCAAGTCGTGCTCAATGATCCGCAGCCGCTGCAAGACTACGGCTGCTTCCTCCCTGAAGACCCCTTCGCCCTTCCGTCGGACGCTCCTAAGCCATTGTGACGTGAGGAGAGGTCGACGCCTGCGCTTCGCAACTCCAGGCCCGTTAGCACCGCGGTATCGATGCCCGGATGAGCGCAGAAGGATCGTCCCCGGCAGAAAGACATCTTGTACCCGACCGTACCCCGTGGTGTTCAGATGACATCCTGAAGGGAGCCGACGACAGGGAGTTGACTCATGCAGTGGCAGATCCATGGAGAGCGGCCGATCTACGAGAACCCGTGGGTCAACCTCTGGCTGGTCGACGTGCAGCAGCCCGACGGGCGGCGCTGGGAGCACCACGTGGTGCGGATGCGGCACTTGGCGGTGGCAGCCGTGGTGGACGACGAGCAGCGGGTGCTGATGATGTGGCGGCACCGGTTCATCACCGACACCTGGGGGTGGGAGCTGCCGATGGGCCTGATCGAGGCGGACGAGACGCCCGAGCAGGCAGCGGCGCGCGAGGTGGAGGAGGAGACCGGGTGGCGGGTGGAGGCGATGAAGCCGCTGATCTACGCCCAGCCGGCGAACGGCATCACCGACTCGGAGCACTTCGTGTTCCGGGGCGACGGCGCGACGTACACCGGGCCGCCGACTGAGGTGAACGAGGCCGACCGGATCGAGTGGATTCCGCTGCGCGAGGTGCGCGCGATGATCGACCGGCGCGAGATCGTCAGCAGCGGCAGCCTGGTCGGGCTGCTGTACCTGCTGCTGGACGAGGGTGCCAAGAGTCTCAAGTGAAGGCGGTGCGCATCCGTTCCTCGAAGGCGATCACCGGGGCCTCGCGGGCGTAGGGGGCCAGGCGGCGGTGGAAGTCGCGGACATGGCCGGCCACGCGGGGAGAGTCGATGGTGGCGGCCATGTCCAGGGCGAGGTCGGCGCTGTGGCAGGCCTGGTCGACCTTGCCCTGCTGGAGCTGGGCGTCGGCGAGCCAGATGGCGTGGAAGGCCCGGCCGCGCTGCTGCTCGATGTGCTCGCGGCGCAGACCCTCGGCGATCAGGGGCTCGGCGCGCGGGGCCTCGCCGAGGCGGGCCAGGGCGATGCCGGTGTCCACGATGAGCTTGGTCTCGTCGAAGTAGTGCACCCAGGCTGGAGCACCGCTCTCTCCAGTGGAGCGGGTGAAGGCCGTGGTGGCGCGGCCGATGGCCTGGTGGCAGGCGGCAGCGTCGTGCAGGGCGGCGTGGGCGAAGGCTTCGCGCATGTGGAGCATCGCATCCACCAGTGAGGAGCCAGGGCCCTGCCGGGCAGCGTCCTGTGCCGCGCAGGCCAGAGCTACGGCGTCGGTGGCGCTGCCCTCGTAGGTGGCCTGCAGGCTCATGCAGGACAGGACGTTGGCGGTGAAGGAGCGGTCCTCCAGGTCGCGGGCATAGGTCAGGGCCTGGCGGAAGTAGACCCGTGCGGTGCTGTACTGGCGGGCGTCGAAGCATGCCCACCCGGCGAGGCGGGCCAGTTCGGCGGCCAGGGCCTGTAGGTCGTGGGACAGCGCGCCGGGCCGAGTACCGGTGATCAGCTCGGTGACGTAGCGCAGATGTCCGATGACGGCCGGGCGCAGGGAGGCTCCGCCGTGCTGGTCGTCGCGCTTCCAGTAGTCCTGGACCGAGGACTGGAGCACGGTCAGCATCGGCCGGGTGATCTTCCCGTCGACCAGGGCCAGCAGGTCGTTGAGTCCTCGTCCGTACTGCTGGTCTTCAGGGTCGGGGTCGGCAGCCGGGCGGTCGTCGGGGCGCAGGTGGTCCTCCGGTCTGGGCAGGGTCTCCCAGGGGCGGTGGGCCAGGCCGAGCATGGCGCCGGGGATTCGCAGGCCGTCGGCGACGCGCTCGATGACGTCGATGTGCGCAAGGCGCCTGCTCCCGGACATGATCTCGCCGACCCGGCTGGGCGTCATGCCGCACAACTGGGCGATGCGCGAGGGGTAGAACCCGCCGCGCGACTTGGCCAACTGGAACACCACCGCGAAGTCCCGCTCCCGGCAGGCCTGCCGCATCCGTGGGTCGCCCAGCAGCACAGCGGGCAGTCCGGGCACCGCATCGGCTTTGTACGCCATGTCCGTTGCTTCCCTCCCCCGGGCTCGGCGCTCCAACGCTACGCGCCCTGCTGTTCAACGAAGTTACCCACGTTGGGTAACCATCCTGGCCTGATTCCGCATGCTCATGGCGCGTCACCATCGTTGCTACCCAAGCCGATCAGGAAATGGGCGCCGGCCCCCGGCATGCTCCCCGCTCCGCGCCAGGAGGTCCTGCGCCATGCCCGTGCTCCACGCCCGGTTCCTCGTCACCCGCCGACCCTCGATCGTCGCCCCGGTGCGCCACCGGATCCTCGCCCAGGTCCTGGTCTGGGGTTCCGCTCTGGACGCCGACGCCCGCAGCAGCCTGGAGCTGGTGGTCAGCGAACTGGTGACCAACGCCGTCCTGCACGCCGATGGCCTGCTGATCACTATCGGCCTGCACCTGGACCAGGGCCGCCTGCTCCTGGAGGTCCTGGACGGCTCGGCCCACATGCCTCGTGACCGCCTCACCGCGTCCGACCAGGACGAGTTCGGGCGCGGCATGGAACTGGTCGCGGCCCTCGCCCACCGGCACGGCTGGGAACCCACCCGCCACGGCAAGCGCGTCTGGGCCGAACTGCTCGTCCCCGAGCCGCCCGAACCCAGCGCCAGAACCCGCCTGCTGCAGCGCGCCGTACTGGCCGCGCGCCCCGACCCGCAGGTCACCGTCCTGCACTTCCGAGCCGCCTCATAACCCCCGAGACTCCCTCCCAGCCGACCCAGCAGCACGGCCCAGGAGGGCAACGGCGGCGTATCGCCTGCCGCCGGACGCTCGCCGCACACCCGCCCCCACGGAGCGGAGGCGGCGAGCGCCACCGACCACGCCCGAGCGAGAAGGAGCGCCGCGATGGAGACCTTCGAACGTGCACGCCTCGATGCCTACTTCGCCAAGATCACCACACAGTTCGGTCCGACTTCCTGCCCCACGGCCTTCCTGGTCACCCACCTGCTGCCCGAGCGCCCTGCGTTCGTACGCGCAGTCGCTGCCCTGGCTCGGCTGCAGGCTGTGCTGCCCAAGCCCAAGTCCATCGACCCGGCCGCGCTCCGCGAGGTCGAGCAGACCGCCCCCTGCGACGATCTGACCCGTGAACTCTTCACCGACCCCGCCGGCGCCCTGGACTACTTCGAGACTCGCGCCGCCGGCCAGGACCTGGTCCTGCTCGACGTCGGCGGGTACTTCGCCCCCGCCCTGGCCACACTCTGCGAGCGCTTCTCGGGGCGGATCCTGGGCGTGGTAGAGGACACCGAGAACGGCCACCGCCGCTACGCCGACCTGGACAAGCTCCCCTGCCCGGTCCTGTCGGTGGCCCGCTCCCCGCTGAAGGATCCCGAGGACTTCCTGGTCGGCCAGTCCGTGGTCTTCTCCACCGAGGCCCTGATGCGAGGCCGAGGCGACATCCTGCACGGCAGGACCGCCCTGGTCATCGGCTTCGGCAAGCTCGGCTCGTCCATCGCCCGCCTGCTCCACGCCAAGGGCGTCCAGGTCACCGTCTACGACATCGACCCCGTGCGGCGCACCCAGGCCCTGTCCCAGGGCTTCGCGGTGGCTCGCGACCGGGAGAGCGCTCTGACCGGAGCCGGGCTGGTGCTCTGCGCCACCGGCTCGATATCCCTGCGCGGTGAGGACTTCCCCCACCTGCGCAACGGCGCCTACGTGGCCACCGTCACCAGCAGCGAGGACGAACTCGAACTCGCCGGATTGCCCGAGGTCTACACCCGCGCCCGCACCGGAGAGTCGATCACCCGCTACCAGACCACCGGCCACTACTTCTATCTGATGAACAACGGCAATGCCGTCAACTTCCTGCACGGCGCCAGCGTCGGCCCGTTCATCTTCCTCGTTCAGGCAGAACTCCTCGCCGCACTCCACATCCTCGCCCGCGCCGACCTCACACCCGGTATCCATGAGGTTGACCCCGCCCACCGGGCCGCCATCGCTGCGACCTGGCTCAACTACTTCAACAGGTGATCATCTTGGCCATCACGGCAGACCACATCCTCGCCACCCTCAGCGCCTACCTCGACCAGCACCCCGAGGAGAAGCACGACCTCGCCCCCACCCTGGCCCTCCTGGACATCGACGCCGACCTGACCAACCGCAAGGAGTTCCGCGGCCATGCCACCGCCGGCGCCATCCTGGTCCAGCCCTCCGGACAGGTCCTGTTCATCCACCACCTCGCCCTGGACAAGTGGCTCCTGCCCGGCGGACACCTCGAACCCCACGACACCACCCTGATCGCCGCCGCCCTGCGCGAACTCGCCGAAGAGACCGGCATTCGACCCGAGCACGTTGCACCCCTCGGCGATGAGCCCGTCCACATCGACCTCCACCCCATCCCAGCCAACCCCTCCAAGGGCGAGGAAGCCCACCAGCACATCGACTTCCGCTTCCTCTTCACCACCTCCGCCGACGTCACCCAACTCCAGGCCGAAGAAGTCACCGACGCCGCCTGGCGCAGCCCCGAGACCATCGCCGACGAACGCCTTCGGGGGCGCGTCGTCGCAGCCCTGCACTGATCCACACCAGGGCACAACGAGGGCACACGCGCGCGAGAAATGGCGCTGACCAGCGGAAACTCATGAAGTGAGTTTCCCCAGGTCAGCGCCATAATGAGGGGTAAACGAGCAGGTCAGAGCGATGCTCCCGCAGTACTGGTACTACTGGCAGACCCTGCTCTGACCTGCACTGACGCTACCTCCGGAGCCGCTCCTGAGCCGTCGGTGCGTCAGGAGTGGCTCCGGGGGCCGTTGTTCAGCGGCCTGTTGTTCAGCGCCCCGACAGGGCGCCGCCGTTGATGTGCAGGGTCTGGCCGGTGATGTGTCCGGCGGCCGGTGAGGCGAGGAACAGCACGGTGCCTGCGATGTCGGCCGGGGTGCCGGCCCGGCCGTTGGCGGTCTGCGCGAGCAGGGCGGCACGGCGCTGCTCGGTCATGCCACCCTGGAAGAAGTCGGTGGACTCGATGTAGCCCGGGGCGATGACGTTGGCCGTGATCCGGTCTTTGCCGAGGTCCTGGGCCAGCGTGAGGTTCCAGGCCTCGACGGCGGCCTTGGCGGATCCGTAGGAGCCGGAGCCGCCGCGGTGGGCCGCGATGGAGCTGATGCTCACCACGGCTCCCGCCGCTGTCAGGCGCGGTCGCAGGGCGGTGGTGACCAGGACCGCGGAGAGCACATTGGCGTCGAGGTTCGCGCGCCAGGCCACCGCCACGCCGGCCAGGCCGCCCGGTGGCTCGGTGCCGATGTCGGTGTTGCCCCCGGCGTTGTTGACCAGCACGTCCACCTTCGCGGGCAGGGCGTCGAGTGCGGTCAGGACCTGCTCGGGGTCGCTCGCATCGAAGGCGACGGCGCGTACGTTCGGGCCCAGGTGTGCGGCGGTCTCTTCCAGCACGTCCTTGCGGCGCCCGGTGATCACTACCCGGTCGCCCTGTTCGGCAAAGGCCTCGGCGACGGCCCGGCCTATCCCGGTGCCGCCACCGGTCACCACGATCTGACGCATGCCCACTCCTCGTTTAGCGCTAAACGTATGTGGGACACTAGCACCATGAACACGCCGGACCAGCCCCGCATCGACCGGGCCGAGGAGATCTCCCGAGCCTGGCGACGCGAGCAGCCCGGACTCCCGGTCGACTCGATCGGCATCCTCACCCGGATCCACCACGCCGCGAAACTGCTGGCCGACGAACGCCGGCGTGCCCTGGCCCGGGTCGGCATGGACGCCGCCACCCTCGACCTGCTCAGCACCCTGCGCCGCTCCGGCCCGCCCTACTGCCTGTCCACCCGGGAGCTCGCCACCCGCTGCCTGATCACGCCGGGGGCCGTGACCCAACGGGTGGACCGGGCCCAGCACGAGGGACTCGTCCGCAGGCTGGCCGCGGACCCCGGAACCCGCGCCGTGCCCGTGGAACTGACCTCCGCGGGACACCACGCAGTGGAGAACGCCGTCGACGGCCTCCTGAACTACGAGCAGGGCCTCATCGAGGTCCTGTCACCCCAGGAACAGCAGGAACTGGCCCGCCTCCTGGCCGTGCTGCTGCAGGACCTCAACGACCGCGGCCACCACCACACCTGAACCTGAACCGCATCACCACGCGCGTCTCTTCGTGGCCATCCGTGACGGCGAGGGCTCCGCTCTCTCTCCGACGGCGTCGAACGAGCCCTCGGACGGCCGCCCAGGCCGTTCGAGGACTACGTCACCGAGACCGCCGCCGCCGACCAATGGAACTGATGGAGGGTCAGGCCTGGACCAGGTCGCCCGGCTCGCCCGCGCCGACCGGGGTCACGGCGAGGGAACGCCGGCGGGCGACGTTCCCGGAGACCCGGTACCCGGCCACCATCACGGCGATGACGGCCACGGTCTCCAGGCTGCCCAGCGCCCAGGTGGACCCGCTGGCCTGCTTGGGCGCGAGCTTGGGGAGGTGGTCGTGGTCGAGTGCGACGGGCGAGTGCTTGGCCGCGTCCGCCTGGAAGGCCTGGTTGCGGGCCGAGCCGTGCAGGAACGGGGCGACGAACAGCACCGCCAGGCCGAGCAGGACCTCGGCGGCGACCACCACCGGGAACTGCCGGGCCAGGACGGTGTGCAGCGGGCGCTGGTCACCGGCGGTGCGCAGCGCTTCGATCCGCGGGTGCAGCCAGAACTGGTTGAAGACGCCGAACAGCAGCATGGCGCCGAAGATCAGGATCTTCACGCCGAGCACCCGTCCGTACATGGTGGTGACCAGCTGAGTCGGGCCGTCGACGTGCTCCCAGTAGAGGAACAGTCCGGACAGGGTGATGGCGCCGACGCAGCCCATCGCGACCACCGAGAAGCGGCGGATCACCGGGGACCAGAACCCGCCCCGGTCGGCCGGGGCGACCGCGCCGGGGAGGGCGAGCAGCACCAGGCCCAGCAGCCCGCCTATCCAGACCGCGCCGCCGATCAGGTGCAGCATCCACATCAGGGTGTCGAAGCTGGTGCGGCCCCAGTCGTCGGGCGTCTTGTCCGGGAACTTGGTGGTGCCGAGGGCGACCGCCCCGGCACCGAGCCCGGTCCCGAGCAGCCAACTGCGCCACCGGCTCGCGGCGGGTCCGCGGACGGTGAGCGGTGCGATCAGCAGCACGCCGACCAGGAGGAGCGTCAGCTCCAGCCCGGACAGCCGGCCGTCGTTGCTGCCGTCGTAGAGGGAGTTCCAGGCGGCGCCGTAGTCATAGCCCTTGCTCGCCGACGCCCCGTGGGCGAGGTCGGTGAGCACCGCCGGGACGGCCAGCAGCCCGAGGACGACCGCCGCCCGGGACAGCCTGGTGGTCGCGGTGGCGAGCGCGTCCGATCCGGCCCGGCGGGCGACCGGTCCGACGGCCACGGCCGCGAGGGCGACCAGGCCGACGAATCCCATCAGTGTCAGCCAGGTCGCCCAGGCCACGGCGCTGTCGACAAAGGGACCCAGAGGAGTTGATGGCGCCGCGGCCGCTGTATACGGCAGGTCAACTGTCGACGGCAGGACAGTCGGAGACGGCAGGGCAGGGAGCAACTGCGGAAGGGACACGGCTAACCGTCCTCGCTGAAGGGCAGGAACATCAGGCGAACTTAGGTTAGCCATACCTAAGCTACAGGGCAATCATGCCCAACTGCCGCAGATCGCCCTCAGGCTCCGTACTGGTACGCCGAGTAGGTCAAGTAGCCTGCGTCGCCGCCCTGGTAGTACGTGGCCTCGTCGACGGGGGCGATCGGGAGTCCGCCGCGCAGCCGCTCGACCAGGTCGGGGTTGGCGAGGAAAGCACGGCCGAAGCTGATCAGGTCGGCGCCCAGCCCGAGCCAGTGGTCGGCGTCGTCCCGGCCGGTCTGCTTCGGTCCCATCGGCAGCACGGGGTTCATCACCAGCGCGCCCGGCCAGGCCCGGCGCAGGGCGACCAGGGTCTCTTCGTCACTGGTGGCCTCGATGTGCACATACGCCAGGTCGAGCCGCGCCAGTTCGGTCAGCAGCGCGGTGTAGAGCGCGCGGACCTCGCTGTCCTCGACCCCCCAGAACGCCGCGCCGGGCGAGAGCCGGATCCCGGTCCTGGCCCCGCCGACCGCGTCGACGGTGGCGGCCACCGCCTCGACCGCGAACCGGATCCGGTGGGCGATCGGGCCTCCGTAGCCGTCCGTACGCAGGTTGGCATTGGAGGAGAGGAACTGAGAGATCAAGTAGCCGTTGGCGCCGTGCAGTTCCACCCCGTCGAAGCCGGCCTCGACGGCACCGCGGGCGGCCCGGGCGTAGGAGTGTGCCTGCTCGGGGATCTCGTCGATGCCCAGGGCCCGCGGCATCGGGGCGGGCTGCGGCCCGGTCGGGGTGAACACCTCGCCCGTGGCGGGGACGGCCGAGGGTCCGACCGGCTGCAGCCCGGTGGTGTCGGGATGCGAGACCCGGCCGCCGTGCATCAGCTGGGCGAAGATCCGTCCGCCGTTGGCGTGGACGGCGGCGGTCACCGGACGCCAGGAGCCGACCTGCTCGTCCGTGTGCAGCCCCGGCGTTCCCGGGTTGGACTGGCCGATCGCGTTCGGCTGCACCCCCTCGGTGACGATCAGCCCGGCGGTGGCCCGCTGGGCGTAGTAGGCCGCCATCGACGGTGTGGCCAGACCGCCGGCGGCGGCCCGGACCCGGGTCATCGGGGCCATGACCACCCGGTTGGGCAGGGTCAGGCCGCCGAGCCGATAGCTGGTGAAGAGGGTCGTCATGGGAGGCTCCTTCGCGCTGTGCGGTGCCCGGGCATCGGGCACTGCGGCTACGCTAAAACCTCACATGGGTGTCAGAGGCAAGCCGGACACGCAGGCCTGCCCCGTGCCACAGGAGACAGCAGGAGGATTCCGTGCGGATCGGGGAACTGGCAGCACGGTCCGGCGTCAGCGTCCGGTCCGTGCGCTACTACGAGGAGCAGCGGCTGCTCACCAGCACCCGCAGCTCCAGCGGGCAGCGGCACTACACGGACGAGGAGGTGGAGCGGGTCGAGTTCATCCAACGGCTGTACGCCGCGGGCCTGTCCAGTCGCACCATCGCCGACGTGCTGCCCTGCGTCGACTCGCCCAGCGAGGAGAACTCCGACTCCGCGCTCCAGCGGATGGCGCAGGAACGCGAGCGGCTCTCGGCCCATATCGCCGACCTGCGGCGGACCCGGGACGCGCTCGACGGCCTGATGGCCACGGCCCGCGCGCACCGGGAACTGCTGGGCCTGCCGGCGAGCGGCTGACCGGCTTACCAGCTAGAGGGCGTCGTCGTCGACTACCGGGCGTCGTCGAGGTCGTCCAGCACCGCGGGCAGGCCCTCGGTGAGCATCCTGGTGCGGACGCGGCCCAGGATCCTGGCCATCATGAAGCCGCCGGGACCGGTGAAGCCGGTGTGGTCGTAGCTGAAGCGGGTTCCGTGGCCGCGCGCCTCGATCCGGTAGGCGACCTGGGTCACGGCGCCACCGCCCTCGTCCTGCCAGGAGAAGCGCAGCAGCGAGGGCTCGCGCACCTCCAGCACCTCGCAGAGCACGACGCCGCTCCAGCCGGGCTTGGGCTTCGCGACGAACCTGAACCGGGTGCCCACGATGGCGGCGAAGCCCTCCGGACGGGCGCCGGCGCCGGTCGCGGTCCACCGCGGGACCAGCTGCGGATCGGTGACGGCGCGCCAGACCCGCTCCGGGGAGTGCGGGTAGTCGCGGACGATATGAATCTCGCTCATCATGGCCTCCTTACATCAACTGAAAAATTACTGTAGCAGAAAAGATTTGGCGGCTGGACTACGATGGGACCCATGAGCATGCGCACAGTGGACTGGACCGGCCTGCGCCGCCCGGTCGAGGAGCCCGTGGCCGAGGGGCTGCGGGAGCGGAAGAAGCGGCTGATGCGTCAGCAACTGTCCGACACCGCAACCGAGATGTTCCTGGAGCGAGGCTTCGACGCGGTCCGCGTCGCCGAGATCGCCGAGGCCTGCGGGGTGTCGGAGAAGACGGTCTTCAACTACTTCCCCACCAAGGAGTCCCTGGTCCTGGACCTGGGCGAGAACACCCTGGCCTCGCTGCGCACGACGCTGGCCGACCCGGGCAGGCCGCCGGTCGAGGCGGCGCTGACGATCCTCTCCCAGGAGCTGGACGGCATCACCTCCTGGCTCGCCGCCCAGGACGACCCGGCCCGGGCCAAGGCCGCGCTGATGCGCTTCGGGATGCTCATCAGATCCACCCCCTCCCTGCGGGCCTACCAGCGGGACATGGCCGACCGGCTGGTCGCCGCGGTGGCCGAGATCCTGGCCGGGCGCGGCGACATGAGCCCGGACGACCCCGAACCGCAGATCGCCGCGACCGCCCTGCTCGGCCTGTGGCCGGTCCAGTTCCAGGCCCTGCGCCGGCACCTCGGCCGCGACCTCACCCCCAAACGGCTGCACCGGGTGATCACCGCCGACGTCGAACGCGCAGCCTGGCTCATCGCCACCGGCCTGAACTCGCTCTGACCCTCAGGGGCGCCGGCGCCACGACCGGCGTTCCGCCCCCAGCGGGCGACGAACGCGGACGGGTGAAAACTTACTTATGCACTAACTTTACTGCTGCTAAATTATTTTAGCACGGCGAGTAACCGAAAAACGGAGGAGCCTCCGGCAGTGTTAGGGTCGAGCTATCGGAGGTTCCTCCGGTTAGTGCTCCGCCACACACGAGGACGGGATCCCATGACACCCAGCAGCGGCCACCCCGCCGGCCACACCGCCCGCCCACTCACCGGCCCCCTCGCCGGACGCCTCGTCTCCCGGGTCGGGTACGGCGCGATGCAGCTCGAGCGGTTGCACGACGACCGCCCTGCCGCCCTCGCGCTGCTGCGCCGCGCGGTGGAGCTCGGCGTCGATCACATCGACACCGCGCAGTTCTACGGCGACGGCCTGGTCAACGGGCTGATCCGGGAGGCGATCCGGCCCGAGGACGGCGTCCTGGTCGCCAGCAAGGTCGGCGCCGACCCCAACCCGGCCGGCCCGATCCCGCTTCGTCCGGCGCAGCGTCCCGAGGAGCTGCGGGCGAGCGTCGAGGACAACCTGGCCGCCCTCGGCGTCGACCGGATCCCACTGGTGAACCTGCGCCGCCTGGACGCCGGTCCCGGCCTGCGGGCCGAGGGCGACCAGGTGGTGGACCTCGACGACCAGCTCGCGGTGATGACCGCGCTGCGCGACGAGGGCAAGATCGGCGCGATCGGGCTGAGCAGCGTGACCCTGGACGGGCTGCGCCGGGCGCTCCCGGTGGGCATCGCCTGCGTGCAGAACGCCTACAGCCTGGTGACCCGCGGCGACGAGGACCTGCTGGAGCTCTGCCTCGCCGAGGGCATCGCCTGGGTGCCGTACTTCCCGCTCGGCAGTGCGTTCCCCGGCCTGCCGAAGGTGACCGACGAGCCGGCCGTCCGCGCCGCGGCGGAGTCCCTCGGCCGCACCCCGTCGCAGATCGGCCTCGCCTGGCTGCTGCACCACAGCCCGAACACCCTCCTCATCCCGGGCACCGCCGACGCCGGCCACCTGGAGGCGAATGTCGCGGCGGGCGCGATCGTGCTCGACGACGCGACGCTCGCCACCCTCGACAAGGTCCGGTCGCGCTCCGCGGATCTACCGCTCGGCTGACCTACCGCTCGGCCGCAGGCTTCGCGCGGACGTGCATCCGCTCGCCCTGCCGTCCGAACAGGCTGAGGACCTCGACCGGCTTGCCGTCCGCGCTGCTGAACCAGTGCGGCAGCCGGGTGTCGAACTCGGCGGCCTCGCCGGGGCCGAGGACCAGATCGCGCTCGGCGAGGACCAGCCGCAGCCGGCCGTCCAGCACATACAGCCACTCGTAGCCCTCATGGGTGCGGAGATCCACCTCGCTGCCCCGGTCCGAGATGACCATCTTGTACGCCTGGAGCGGGCCCGGGCTCCGGGTGAGCGGGACGACCGTGCCGCCGCCGTTCGGCAGGGTGTGGGGGGTCAGCCGCACTCGCGGGTCGCCCACCTCGGGCGCGCCCACCAGGTCGTCCAGCGGCACCCGGTACACCCCGGCGAGCGGCAGCAGCAGTTCCAGGCTCGGCCGGCGCTGTCCCGACTCCAACCGGGACAGGGTGCTGGTGGAGATGCCGGTCGCCTCGGCGAGCGCGGCCAGGGTGAGGCCGCGCTTGGCCCGCAGCCGTCTGAGCCTGGGGGCGATCTCGTCGAGGACTGCTTGGTAGGGCGGTGGTTCATCCATGCGGGCATTCCACCCTGCCGTCCCGGAATGGGCAACAGGGCTTGCCACTACCGCTGGGCGGCCAGGTCGGCACGGAAGAGGGGCCAGGCATCGAGGGTGTAGAGGGCGAAGGGGATCCACCAGATCACGTCATTGGTCGAGATCAGGATGAGGGTGGCGGCCGGCCAGGTGCCGGTGAGGATCAGCCAGGCCAGCCCGACCGGCCCCAGGATCTTGCCGGTCAGCCCGACCGCGGCCACCGGCCAGCCGCGCTCGGGCACCCGGGCGACCTCCAGGTACAGCAGGCCGTAGAGCCCGAGCACCAATGCCCAGGCAGGCGAAGATCTGCGGGCTGTTGGACAGCGGCAGGCCGGTCAGCCGGAAGAACCACTGCGGGTCGAGCACCGCGTAGCAGCCCCAGAGGATGTTGTACGCACCGGCCGCGAGGAACACCCGGCGGTGCAGGCCGCGCCGCCTCACTCGCCGTCCAACCGAGCCGCACCGTCCAGCAGGGCCGCGTCGTCCAGCAGGGCCGCGTCGTCCAACCGAGCCGGGCCGTCCAGCCGGACCGGGCTCCACGGCCAGCGGGCCGACCCGCGCGGGAAGCCGAGGACGGCGTAGCCGTCGCGGAGGGCGGACGCCAGGGTGCCGAAGGCGAGCGCGGTCAGCACCAGCCGGAGCAGCAGCGGCACCGCCGGTGAGTCGCCGGTGATCCCGGTCGGCTGCCGCCACCAGCGCAGCAGGACCGGCAGCAGGTTCGCCAGCATCGCGCCGTAGACGATCGCCATCAGCGAGTGGGTCACCCGCTCGCCGGGGAACAGCCCGCCCAGCGGCTTGCGGACCTGGTCCTCGATCACGAAGTCGGCCAGGGTGATGACGATCTCGGCGAGCAGCAGCAGGGCGAACAGCACGGCCCAGCCGCCGCGCCAGGCCAGCCACGGCAGGGTGCCGAAGACGGCGACGTAGATCAGGCTGCGCAGGGCGTGCAGCCGTAGCTCCGGTCGCAGGCTGGGCAGCCGGGCCGGGAGGCGGCCGCGCCATTCATGGAAGTAGACGGTGTCGAACCCGCCCAGCAGTCCGAGCGTTCCCAGCAGCCACAGCACCTTGTCCACGTCACTGTCCCCCACCGTTGAGATTCCTGAGCTGATCCGACTCCTCCGCCAAGTACCCGGTGTAGGAGAGCAGCAGTCCCAACAGCGGGACGCTGATCCGCACGTCGAACCGGAAGGACCGCAACACCAGCGCATCGTCCCAGGCCCGGGCGGTGACCTGCGGCGCCACCGGCCGGGGCAGCGGGATCCGCAGGCGGCCGAGGCCGAGGTACGCGCCCAGCGTCGCGATCTCCAGCGCCGGGCCCTGGCAGGCGATCCGCATCCGCAGCTCCAGCGGACCCGTCCGCTCCCGGACCCACAGCCCGGCACGGACCTGACGGGTCATCAATCGCCGGGACCCGAACTGCCGGCTCCACAGCTCGGCCCCAGCCCCCGGGAAGCGCGCTATCCGGACCCGCAGGGGCACCGCCTCGCCACCCGCCGGCAGCCGCAGCAGCACACCGGCCCACCGGGCCCGCCTCGACGCCCCGCGCCGCACGTCCGCCGCCCCCACTCCCTGGACCGAGGCATCGCCCAGGTGAAACCGGTACAGCCAGTCGGTTCTCGGGCCCGCCCCATCGACGATCATCAGGCTCCCCTCCGAAGGGTGAAAAACTTTCTCAGCCCGAGTGTCGAACCCTGCGCCGGCCGTTCGACGCATAGGCAGGGGCTGAAGAAGAAGCCCGTACTGAGAGAGGACGCCGACATGCGATTCATGATGCTGCTGAAGCTCGACCCGAGCCAGGTTCCGGAGACCGGTCCCAGTGAAGAGTTGATGGACGAGATGGGCAAGCTGATCGAGGAGATGACCAGGGCCGGGGTCATGCTGGACACCGGGGGCTTCCGGCCGCTGGAGGACAGCCGCCGGATCCGCCTCTCCGGCGGCAAGCAGACCGTGGTCGACGGGCCGTTCGCCGAGGCCAAGGAGGTCATCGGCGGCTATGTGCTGATCCAGGCGAAGTCCCAGGACGAGGCCACCGAATGGGCTTCGCGCTTCCTCGCGATCCACGGCGACGCATGGGAGATGGAGGCGGAGATCCGCCAGGTGGAGGAGCCCTCCTAGCCTCCTTCTGCTTCCCTGCCCGGGGTGTCCGTTTGGCGCGGGCACCCCCCGGCTGCTCTGATGGTTCGTCGTGACCCCTGACGACGAGCAGGCCCGGCGCACCGTCGACGCGGTGTGGCGGATCGAGTCGCCCCGGCTCATCGCCGGGCTCACCCGGATCGTCCGCGACATCGACACCGCCGAGGAGCTCGCCCAGGACGCCCTGGTCGCGGCGCTGGAGCAGTGGCCGCAGTCGGGAGTCCCGCGAAACCCGGGCGCCTGGCTGATGGCCACGGCCAAGCACCGCGCCATCGACCTGCTGCGCCGCAATGAGACGCTGGCCCGCAAGCTCCAACTCCTGGGCCGCGAACAGGAGATCGAGCAGGAGCAGCAGAAGGCGGGCCCGGACGGCACCGAGCCGGACGACATCCAGGACGACCTGCTGCGGCTGGTCTTCACCGCCTGCCACCCGGTGCTGTCCCGGGAGGCCAGGGCGGCCCTCACCCTCCGCCTGCTCGGCGGCCTGACCAGCGAGGAGATCGCCCGCGCGTTCCTGGTGCCGGAGTCCACCGTGGCGCAGCGGATCGTCCGCGCCAAACGCACCCTGGCCAAGGCGGACGTCCCCTTCGAGGTCCCGTACGGGCCGGAGCTCGCGGAGCGGCTGGGGTCCGTCCTCGAGGTCGTCTACCTGGTGTTCAACGAGGGCTACTCGGCCACCGCCGGGGACGACTGGATGCGGCCCGGCCTGTGCGAGGACGCGCTGCGGCTGGGCCGGATCCTGGCCGGGCTGATGGGCCGCGAGCCCGAGGTGCACGGGCTGGTGGCGCTGCTGGAGATCCAGGCCTCGCGTTCGGCCGCCAGGACCGACCCGTCCGGCGCCCCGGTGCTGCTGCTCGACCAGGACCGCTCGCGCTGGGACCAGCTGCTGATCCGCCGTGGTTTCGCCGCGCTCGCCCGGGCCGAGTCGCTCGGCTCCGCCCCGGGGCCCTACGCCCTGCAGGCGGCCATCGCGGCCTGCCACGCCCGGGCGGTGACCGCGGACGAGACCGACTGGCACCGGATCGCCGAGCTGTACGCGGCCCTCGCCGCGATCGCGCCGTCCCCGGTGGTCGAGCTGAACCGGGCGGTCGCCGTGGCCAAGGCGCACGGCCCGGCCGCCGGGCTGGCCCTGGTCGACGCGCTGGCCGCGACCGACGCGCTGAAGGGCTACCACCTGCTGCCGAGCGTGCGCGGCGACCTGCTGGCCCAGCTCGGACGGCAGGCGGAGGCGCGCCAGGAGTTCCAGCGCGCCGCCGCCCTCACCCGCAACGGCGCCGAACGCACCCTGCTGCTGCACCGCGCCGCCGCCTGCGACGGCTGATTCCCCGGGGCTCAAGCCCCTCACGCGTCGCGCAGCTCCAGCAGCAGTCCCCCGCCGAGCAGCGCCGCGGCGGCCCAGCAGCCGAGGACTCCGAGGCCCGCCCAGGGCCCGATCGGCAGGGCGTGCAGACCGGTGGTGGTCTGCACGGCGAGCCCGGCCGTCATCGGGCCGATCTGCTGCAGGTGCCGCTGCCAGTGCGGATCGGTGACCACCTGGGCCAGCACCGGGAACAGGTAGAGCAGGGCCAGCACCACCGCGACGGCCACCGCGGAGTCCCGTACCGCCGTGGCCACGCCCAGGCTGAGCAGGGCGATCAGCGCGAGGTAGAGCACCGAGCCGGCCGCCGCCCGCAGCGTGGGCCCGTCGGTCAGCGACAGCGGCGGGAAGCCGTGCGCCGCGGTGAAGCCGCTGCCGGGGAGCAGCAGCCGTCCGGCCAGCACCGAGCCGAGCACCGCCACCGTCCCCGCGGCCAGCACCACTCCGGTGAGGAGGGCGGCCTTGGCGGCCAGCACGGTGGTCCGGCTCGGTGTCGCGGAGAGACTGATCCGGATCATTCCGGTGCTGTACTCGCCGCTGATGACCAGCACCGCCAGCACCGCGACCACCGCCTGGCCGAACTCGACCCCGGTCAGGCTGAGCTTCGTCGGATCCTGGCCGCAGCCCGCGGACGGGCAGGTCACCGCGGCGGCCACGCCGGCGCCCAGGGCCACGGTCAGTCCGACCACGGCGAGCAGCAGCCAGACCGGCCCCGGCAGGGTGCGCAGCTTGGTCCACTCCGCGTGCAGTGCCTGCCTCATGCTTCCCCCGGCTCTCATACGTCCCGCCCCGTTCATACGTCCCTCCGCCGGAGCAGGTAAGTGGCGAGTGCCAGCATCAGCGCCGCGTAGCCGCACAGCACACCGAACCCGGCCCACGGCGCCAGCGGGAAGTAGCCGTTCGGCGGCGTGTAGGGATTGCTGACCTGCGCGTACTGCGGAAGGCTCTGCTGGACCGCGAAGGCCGCCGCCGGGGTGATCCGCAGCAGCCAGTCCGCGGGCCCGGTGGGCAGCACCGAGGCCATCGCCAGCATGTACGGAAGGACGATCGCCAGCACCACGCCCATCACCGCCCCCGCGCTGCGCCGCAGCACCGAGCCCGTCGCCAGGGCGAGCACGGCGGTGACCGCGAGCAGGGCCGCGGTGCCCAGCACCACCCGCAGCTCGGTGAGCGTGCTGATCGGATAGACGACCGCGCCGGCCGCGCTCAGGATGCGGCCGCCGAGCGCGACCGCGACCGCTGCGGCGACCAGCCCGGTGCCGAAGGCGACCGAGCCGATCACCAGGGCCTTCGCCGCCAGCACCCGGCCCCGGCGCGGGGTCGCGGTGAGGGTGGTCCGGATCAGGCCGCGCCGGTACTCGGCGGTGATGGACAGCGTCGCCACGACGATCACCGCGATCAGCCCGGCGAAGGTGCCGACCAGTCGCCGCTGAAGGGTCTGGCCGCCGCCGCTGTCCACGGACGGCGCGATGTCGCCGGACCCGCTGACGGTGAAGCTCCCGCCGGACTCCTTGAACCCCCCGAGGGACGCGGTCATCGGGCCGCGGTCGCCCACACTCGTGCCGCGCCATCCGATACCGGTCGGGCCGCCGCGCAGCTCGACCTGGTCGAACACCCCGGTGGCCTGGGTCGGGCCGCCGGTCGCGCTGGCGCCGCCGAGGTGGTCCGTGACGTCCATGTGGTCCGGGGAGGTGACGAAGAGACCCGCCTGCACGGTGGTCGGAAGACCGGCCAGGTGGGCCGTGCCGACCGTGCTCCAGTGCATGCCGTCGGTCGACTGGTAACCGGTCAGGGTGTCGCCGGAGCGGGTCAGCCGCAGCCAGCGCGGGGACTGCGCGGAGACCGCGCCCGGCAGGCCGGCCGTGTCGCGGGTGAAGTCGTCCTGCATCCGCACCCCGTGCGCGCCGGTGACCATGACCGCCGCATAGGCGGACCCCTGCCGGTCGTTCTCCTTGACGATGATCCCGGCCTTGGCCCACGGCTGGACGCCCGGGGTTGACCCGGTGCCGCCCTCGGCCGGGACCTGGCCGGTCAGTGAGGTCAGCCGGGCGGTGATGCTGCCGTCCCCCAGCAGCGGCTGGTTCACCAAGTAGAAGCTGTCGTTCACGGCCTCGCCGCCGGGCCCGACCGGACCCGTGCAGGTCCCGCCGGCGCCCCGCCCCCCGCCGCAGCCGGAGTGGTCGCCGGCCACGCCGAGCAGCGAGACCAGCACCATGGCCAGCGCGGCCGCGGCCATCCCGACCACCCAGCCGCGCACCGTCCTGAACTTGGTCCACTCGGCCCGCAGCAGCTGCGCGAAGCCGTCCCGCCCGGCCTGCTGGGAGCGGTACGGCGTGACAGTGGCGCTCATCGGATGACCGCCGGGTCGGCGGCGGCGGCGCGGAACTCGACCGCGTCCCTGGTGAGTTCCATATAGGCCTCCTCCAGCGTCGCCCGGTGCGCCGACACCTCCGCGAACGGCACCGCGGCCGCCCCGAGCAGCGCCACGACCTGCTCCGGAGCCAGTCCGGACACCGTCAGCGTCTCCGCGCCCGTGGCCGCCACGGTGGCCCCGGCCTGCGCCAGCGCCGTCATCGCCGCCGACCGCGCGGAGGTGCGCAGCAGCACCCGGCCGCCGGACGCGGCGGCGATCAGCTCCGCCACACTGGTGTCGGCGAGTACGCGCCCCCGGCCGACCACCACCAACTTCCCTGCGGTGTCCTGAAGTTCGCTCATCAGATGGCTGGACACCAGCACCGCGCGGCCCTCGGCCGCCAGCGACCGCAGAAAGCCGCGGACCCAGACGATGCCCTCCGGGTCGAGGCCGTTGAACGGCTCGTCCAGCAGCAGCACCGGGGGGTCGCCGAGCAGCGCCGCCGCGATGCCGAGCCGCTGCCGCATACCGAGCGAGTAGCCGCCCGCCTTGCGCCGGATCACCGCCTCCAGCCCGGCCTGGGCGACCACCTGGTCGACCCGCTTGGCGCTCAGCCCCTGCGAGTGGGCCAGCCACAGCAGATGGTTGCGGGCGGTGCGGGCCGGTTGCAGGGCCGCCGCGTCCAGCATCGACCCGACCTGGTTCAGCGGGTTCCGCAGGCCGCGGTAGGGGCGGCCACCGATCAGCGCGCTGCCCTGGTCGACCGCGTCCAGGCCGAGGATCACCCGCATGGTGGTGGTCTTCCCCGCACCGTTGGGGCCGACGAAGCCGGTGACCGTCCCGGGCGAGACGGTGAAGGTCATCCCGTCCAGGGCGGTGTGCGTCCCGAACCGTTTGCGCAGCCCGTTCACTTCGATGGTTGCTTCCATGGCGTCCATGGCCGAAAGGCTAGGGAGCACAACGGGCCGTTGGCGTCACGCCGGGCAGCCATCTTCGCCGCCCCGGCATCCCCCGCACGGGGGACATCGGCATCCCTGACCAGCGGGACGCCGAGCCGCGGGGCCAGGGGCAACAATGGTGCCCATGGCCCGAGCGGAGGACACCGACAGCGGCCGGCTCGCCGCGGCACGCCGGATCGGCACGGGCCCGCAGGCTCCGGTCGTGCTCGGCGCGCTGCTGGGGCTGCTGGCGTTGGCCGAGGCGGTCGGACGGGCCGCAGCCACCGGGGCCACCGCGCAGTTCGCCCTGGTGCTCTGCCTGCTGGCGCCGGCCACCACCCTGCCGCCGGCCTTCCTCCGCCCGACCGGGGCCGCCGTCGCTGTCTGTGTCATGAGCGTGCTGTCGCTGGCCCTGTTCCACACCCTGACCGTGGCCGGTCTGGCCGCGCTGCTGATCGCACTGTTCCGGTTCGGCCTCGACCGCCAGGAGCAGCGCGGCGCGGCCTTGCCGGCCACCGGGCTGACCCTGCCCTTTCTGGTGCTGGCGCTGGTCGGCCCCCGGCCGGCCGGCTCCGAGGCGGCGGTGCTGACCGTGCTGCTGGCGGCGCTGGCCCCGGCCGCCGCCTGGGCCGGGATGGGCCGGCGGGCCCGCGCCGAGGCGGCGCTGCACAGCGCGGCGCGGCAGGCCGTCGCCGGGACCCTGCTGGAGCACACCGCGCGGACCGAACGGGCCCGGATCGCCCGGGAACTGCACGATGTGGTGGCCCATCACATCTCCATGGTCGCGGTGCAGGCGGAGACCGCCCGGCTGACCACCCCGGGCATGCCCGCCGCCGGGGCGCAGCGGCTCTCCGCGATCGGCGACACCGCGCGGGCCGCGCTGACCGAGATGCGGCGACTGCTCGGGGTGCTGCGCGAGGACACCGGCACGTCGGCCGTGGAACGGCAGCCCCAGCCCGGTCTCGGCCAGCTCGCCGACCTGCTGGACACGGCCAGGGAGGCGGCGGGGACCGGGACCCGGCTGATCCTGCGCGGGGCGCCGGTCCCGCTCGACCCCGGCGTGGAACTGGCCGCCTTCCGGATCGTCCAGGAGGCCCTCACCAACGCCCGGCGGCACGCACCGGGCGCCGCGGTGGACGTGGAACTGCACTACGACCAGGACGCTCTGCGGCTGCGCATCCGCGACAACGGACCCGGCGGCGGACCGCCCGCGACGCAGGCCGGCGGGCACGGGCTGCTCGGGATGGCCGAGCGGGCGGCGGCCGTCGGCGGCACCCTGCGGACCGGCCCCACAGCCGGCACCGGCTACCTGGTCGAGGCCGTCCTCCCCGCCGCCACCGCGCCCATCACCACTCCACCCGCCGTCACCCCGCCCGCCGCCGCACTGCCCGTCAGGGCCGAGGAGTCCGGATGACCGACGCTGCGCCCCCGCCGGTACGGATCGTCGTCGCCGACGACCACGAGGTCGTCCGGGCCGGCTTCGCCGCGCTGCTCGACACCCAGCCGGACTTCACCGTCCTCGGCACCGCCCGCGACGGCGCCGAGGCCGTCCGGGTCTGCCGCGAGCACTCCCCCGACGTGGTGCTGATGGACGTCCGGATGCCGGTGCTGGACGGGATCGAGGCCACCAGGCAGCTGGCCGCCTCAGCCCCCGGCGGCCCCCGGGTACTCATCCTCACCACCTTCGACCTGGACGAGTACGTCTATGACGCGCTCTGCGCCGGGGCCAGCGGCTTTCTGCTCAAGGACGTCACCGCCGAGCGGCTGTTCGACGCGGTCCGGGTGGTGGCGGCCGGCGAGGCCCTGCTCGCTCCCTCCGTCACCCGCCGCCTGATCAGCGAGTTCGCCAAGCAGCGACCCAGGCCGACCGGGCCTGGCGGATCAGGCGTCCCGTCCGCCCCCGGCCTGAGCACGCTCACCCCGCGCGAGACCCAGGTGCTCCGGCTCGTCGCCGAGGGCCTGTCCAATCCGGAGATCGCGGTCCGGCTGGTCGTCACCGAGGAGACCGTGAAGACCCATGTCAGCCGGGTGCTGGGCAAACTCGGGCTGCGCGACCGGACCCAGGCGGTGGTCACCGCCTATGAATCGGGGCTGGTCGTACCGGGTTCCCGCGCCTAGCGACCGAGCCGTCGCCCCGGGTGCGAACCGGACATTCCACGCATACGCTGCGGCTCAGGACCGTGCCGGCCGGGCGCGGGGCGGCTGAGAGTCGGTGGGTATGCGACGGCTGGGCGCGATAGCGGCAGTGCTGGGCCTGGTCGTGCTGTTGGCCGGCCCCGGCGGCGCACGGGCCGACAGCCCGATCACGCTGAACCGCACCGGGCAGATCACCGACAAGGTCGGCGCGCTCAACGGACGGCAGTCCGAGGTGACCGCCGCCCTGCAGAAACTGGACGCCGCCCAGCACATCCAGCTGTTCGTGGCCTATGTGAACAGCTTCTCCGGCCAGAGCGCGACAACTTGGGCCCAGAGCACCGCGCAGCGCAACGGACTGGGCCAGGAACGACGTGCTGCTCGCGGTGGCCACCCATGACCGGCAGTACGCCGTCTCCGCCGACCAGGGCGTCGGCTTCACCCAGAGCCAGCTCAACCAGGTGAACACGATCGCGATCGAGCCCGCGCTGCGGCAGAACGACTGGGCCGGCGCGGCCATCGGCGCCGCCGACGGCTACCGGGCCGTGCTCAGCGGCGCTCCGGTCACCGCCCCGGCGATCGTCCCCGGGCCGGCCGATCCCGGTGGCTCGGCCGCCGGGGCCAACTCCGAGCTCTGGGTCCCGGTCGCCGTGGTGGGGGCGGCCGGGGTCGCCGGGGTGTTCCTCTTCAACCGGCGCAGGCGCGCCGCCGCCGGCCCCGGGACCCAGGGCCGGGCCGCGGGGCAGCCGATGGCACCGCCGCCGGTCCCGCTCGCCGAACTGGACCAGCAGGCCCGGCACGCCCTGGTGCAGACCGACGACGCCGTCCGCACCAGCCAGGAGGAGCTGGGCTTCGCCTCGGCCCAGTTCGGCGAGGAGGCCGCCCACCCCTTCACCGAGGCCCTCGACCTGGCCAGGAACGAGCTGACCGCGGCCTTCCGACTGCGGCAGCAGCTCGACGACGCCTTCCCGGAGGACGACGCCACCCGGCGCCGGATGCTGGCGGAGATCCTGACCCGCTGCGAGACCGCCAACACCCGGCTGGACGCCGAGGCCGACGCCTTCGACCGGCTCCGGGCCCTGGAGGCGACCGCGCCGCAGGCGGTCGAGCAGGCCGAGGCCACCACCGGCGCGCTGGCGGTGCGGATCGGCGCGGCGGAGCAGACCGTCGAGTCCATGCTGCGGCAGTACCCGGAGTCGGCGGTGGACCCGGTCCACAGCTACCCCCGCGAGGCCGGAGAGCGCCTGGACTTCGCCCGCGACGCGCTGACCCAGGCCCGCCAGGCCCTGACCGGCGGCGATTCGGCGGGCGGCAACTCGAAAGGCGGCGACTCGAAAAGCGGCGACTCCGCCTCCGCGGCCGTCTTCGTCCGCGCCGTGGAGGGCGCCCTGGACCAGGCCGGGACGCTGGTCGACGCGGTGTCCCGGCGGGAGCAGGAGCTGGAGCAGGCGGCGGCCAGGCTGCCGGCGGCGATCGCCGAGACCGAGGCCGATCTGGCCGAGGCCCGCGGCATGATCGAGGGGACGCCGCAGGCGGGCCAGGCCGGCGAGCTGCACGGCCGTACCGCCCGGGTGGAGCAGGTCCTCGCCGACGTCCGGCAGGAGCAGGCGGCGGGCAGGTTCGACCCGGTCTCGGCGCTGCGGCGGCTGGAGGAGGCCGACGGAGTGCTGGACGAGGCGCTGGCCGGCGCCCGCGAGCGCGCGGTGGGCGACCAGCGCGCCCGAGCCCTGCTCGACCAGGCGCTGCTGACCGCCGGCAGCGAGGTGGCGGCGGCCCAGGACGTGATCGCGACGCACCGGGGCGCGGTCGGCAGCGAGGCCAGGACCCGGCTCGCCGAGGCCGAACGCCGGCTGCAGCAGGCCAGGGCGGCCGGACCCGGCGACGCCGCGGCCGCGCTGGCGCAGGCCCAGCAGGCCGACGCGCTGGCCCGGGAGGCCCAGCGGCTGGCCCAGCAGGACGTCGGCGGCTTCGGCAGCCCGTACGGGGGCGGCGGCCGGGGGCGCGGCGGCGGCGGGATGGGCGGCGCGGTGCTCGGCGGCATCATCCTCGGCGGCATGCTCGGCGGCGGCGGGGGCGGCGGCCGAGGCCGCGGCGGTTACGGGGGCGGCGGCGGGTTCGGGGGCGGCCCGGGAAGCTTCGGCGGCGGCGGCACCCGCGGCCGGATGGGCGGCGGCGGAAGGTTCTGACCCCGGCCGCCACCACTCATCGACCTCGAACGAAAACCCCTTCGAAAGGACTCCAGCGCATGTCCAAGCAGACCATCCTCGGCCGGGTCACCCAGCTCGCGAAGGCCAACATCAACGCGTTGATCGACCAGGCCGAGGATCCGCAGAAGATGCTCGACCAGCTGATCCGCGACTACAGCAACAACATCGCCGAGGCCGAGGACGCGGTCGCGGCCACCATCGGCAACCTCAGGCTGATGGAGGAGGACCACGCCGAGGACGTCACCGCGGCCAAGGAGTGGGGCGGCAAGGCCCTGGCCGCCAGCCGCAAGGCCGACGAACTGCGCGCGGCCGGCAACGCCGCCGAGGCGGACCGCTTCGACAACCTGGCCAAGGTGGCGCTGGGACGGCAGGTCCAGTCCGAGAAGGAGGCGAAGACCGCGGAGCCGGTGATCGCCAGTCAGACCGAGATCGTCGACAAGCTCAGGACCGGCCTGGACCAGATGAAGGCCAAGCTGGCCGAACTGCAGGCGAAGCGCGACTCGCTGGTGGCCCGGGCCAAGTCGGCGCAGGCCCAGAACACCATGCTGGACGCGGTGAAGACGATCAATGTGCTCGACCCGAGCAGCGAGATCGGCCGCTTCGAGCAGAAGGTGCGCCGCGAGGAGGCCAGGGCCCGCGGCAAGGAGGAGCTCGCCGCCTCCTCGCTGGACGCCCAGTTCGAGAGCCTGGACGCCTTCGGCGACAGCGCCGAGGTCGACGCCCGCCTGGCCGCCCTCAAGGCCGGCGGCAGCTGAACCGCAGGCCGGGTCGGCCGACGTCGCGCCGGGTCAGCCCGCGTCGCGCAGGCCCTGGGACCACTTCTCCTCGACCCGGCCGTAGCGCCAGACCAGCAGGGCGACGGCCCAGGTGACCACGAAGAGGCCGACGATGGCGTAGCCGATGTTGTTGAGGTCCAGGCCGGCGACCCAGCCGATGGGTCCGCTGGTGATCTTCAGCCGCTCGGAGACCAGCTGGGTGATCTCGATGCCGCCGATCAGGACGGCCACCACCACGCTCAGCGCGGTGATGGTCAGGTTGTAGTACACCTTGCGGACCGGCTGGGAGAAGGCCCACTCATAGGCGAAGTTCATGAACGAGCCGTCGATGGTGTCGAGCAGCGACATCCCGGCGGCGAAGAGGATCGGCAGCACCAGGATCGCGTACCAGGGCAGCGCGAACGCGGACGCGCCGCCGGCCAGGACCAGCAGCGACACCTCGGTCGCGGTGTCGAAGCCGAGGCCGAACAGCAGGCCGACCAGATACATGTGCCAGGGCTTGGTGACCATCCGCATGACCGGGCCGAGGATCCGGTTCATCAGGCCGCGCTTGGCGAGGTGCTCCTCCAGCTCGACCTCGTTGAAGACCCCGGTGCGCATCTGCCGGAAGACCTTGAGGATCCCCCACAGCACCACCGTGTTCAGCGCCGCGATGAGCATCAGAAAGGTGCCGGACACGGTGGTGCCGATCAGACCGGTCCAGGTCTGGAGAGTGCTCGCGCTGTTCTCGACCTGACCGGCCAGGGACCTGACCCCGACCGACAGCAGCGCGCACAGTCCGAAGACCACCGAGGAGTGGCCGAGCGAGAACCAGAAGCCGACGGAGAGCGGGCGCTGCCCGTCCGACATCAGCTTGCGGGTGGTGTTGTCGATCGCCGCGATGTGGTCCGCGTCGAAGGCGTGCCGCATCCCCAGGGTGTAGGCGAGGATGCCGGTCCCGGCCCCGAAGACCTGGGTGCCGATGGTGTAGTGCGCCGGGGCGATGATCGCGAGCAGGGTGAACCACCCCACCAGGTGCAGCGCCGCGATGAACGCCGTCATACCGCCCATCCGGGCCCACTCGCGCCCGGTCAGCGCCCCGCGAATCCGCGCGAACGTACCCGCCATGGCACACCCCTCCCTGGTCAGTGAAGACCTGCCCACGTTAGGGGCTGGGGATGCGCAGTTGCAAATAGTACGCAATAGCGAACGGGTGGGATTTACGGCTGCTGCTGCTTCTTCGGCTGCTTCGGCTGCTCGGGCTCCTCGATGAAGTCCACCTTCTTGAGGGAGTGGTTCATCGCCTTGAGGATCCACCAGGTGCCGATGCCGAGCGCGGCGAAGACCAGGAAGCCGAGCAGGCCCGGAGTGACCTTGGCGTCGTCCACGGCCAGCAGGGTGGTGGCGAAATGCGCGGTTGCGAGGGAGCTCATGCCCCTATGGTCCCCCCACCGCCGGGCGGCGGGGGGACCGGGGTCGGTCCGGGCCGGTCAGGCCTGCACGATCGGGCGGGTCAGGCGTGCACGATGTCCGCGGTGATGCCCGCGAACAGGTCGTTCTCCGGCAGCGAGGTGTCCACCAGCGAGCGCGCCAGCTCGTAGTCCTCGGTCGGCCAGACCGCCCGCTGGATCTCCAGCGGGATCCGGAACCAGGGCCCCTCCGGGTCGATCTGGGTGGCGTGCGCCAGCAGCGCCCGGTCCCGCAGCTCGAAGTACTCGCCGCAGGGGACCCGGGTGGTGATCTCCCGGGGCTTGCGGTCGCTCTCGTCCCAGCGCGCGATCCACTCCGCGTAGGGGGACTCCAGGCCGCGCTCCTTCATCGCCGCGTCCAGCGCCTTGATCCGCTCCAGCGAGATGCCCTGGTTGTAGTAGAGCTTCAGCGGCTGCCAGGGGTCGCCGGCCTCCGGGTAGGCGTCCGGATCCCCGGCCGCCTCGAACGCCGCCATCGAGATGGTGTGGGTCATGATGTGGTCCGGGTGCGGGTAGCCGCCGTTCTCGTCGTAGGTGGTGATCACCTGCGGACGGAACGAGCGGATCAGCCGCACCAGCGGCTCCACCGCCGTCTCCAGCGGCTGCAGCGCGAAGCAGCCCTCCGGCAGCGGCGGCAGCGGGTCGCCCTCGGGCAGCCCGGAGTCGACGAAGCCCAGCCACGCCTGCTTCACACCCAGGATCTCGCGGGCCGCCTCCATCTCCTTGGCCCGCACCTCGTGGATGTTCTCCTCGATCCAGGGGTCGCCCTGGAGCTTGGGATTGAGGATCGAGCCGCGCTCCCCCCCTGTACAGGTGGCCACCAGTACGTCGACGCCCCGCGCCACGTACGAGGCCATGGTCGCCGCACCCTTGCTGGACTCGTCGTCCGGGTGCGCGTGTACCGCCATCAGTCGCAGCTGCTCAGTCAACGCCCCAAAGCCCTTCGTCGTTATTGCCTGCTTCTATAGTGACGGACTGGGGCCCGCGGACATTCCGCGATCCTGAAGAGTTGGTCCAAAAGTCCCTGAGAGGCGGCGCAAGGCCGATGAGTGCTCCGACCAAGGTCGCAGTCCCCGCAGGCCGCTACGGCACGGATCCGGCCGAGACCGAGCGCCGGGTGCGGCGGGTCTACCTGGCCGCGATCGGGGTGGTGCTGGTGATCTGCGCCGTGCTGGGCTTTCACTACCTGACCAAGTCCACCTTCAACGGCCAGGTGGTCTCCTTCACCGTGGTCTCCGCCTCGAAGGTGCAGATCAGGCTCCAGGTCGACAAGCCCGGCGGCGAGGCCGGCAACTGCACCCTCCGCTCCCGCGACGTCAACGGCAACGAGGTCGGCCGGATCACCGTCCCGGTGCCGAAGCAGCCCAGCAGCTACGACACCGTGGTGACGCTGCGCACCTCCGGCCTCGGCACCACCGGTGAGCTGGTCAGCTGCGGCTGAGCCGGCGATGTGTGGGTACAGGTGTACGGACAGAACGCGATAGCTCCCGGATTGCGGCGGAAATTGTTAGGCTGCTGGTTTCGCCCTTTTCTGTCAGACGCATCGATTCCATGTACCTACGAGGAGCACCCGTGGCCCAGACCAGCGAAAACGTCACCTGGCTGACCCAGGAGGCGCACGACCAGCTTCGTGCCGAGCTGGAGCACCTGTCGGGCCCTGCGCGCGCCGAGATCACCCAGAAGATCGCGGCGGCCAGCGAGGAGGGCGATCTCAAGGAGAACGCCGGCTACCACGCTGCGCGCGAGGAGCAGGGCAAGATGGAGCTCCGCATCCGCCAGCTGACCCAGCTGCTGGAACGCGCCCAGGTCGGGGCGGCTCCCGCCGACAACGGCGTGGTCGGCCCCGGCATGGTCGTCTCCGTCGCCTGGGACGGCGACGACAGCGACGTCACCAACTTCCTGCTGGGCTCGCGCGAGGCGTCCTCCGACGATCTGGAGACGTACTCCCCGCAGTCCCCGCTGGGCCGGGCCATCGACGGGCGCAAGGTCGGCGAGAGCTCCACCTATGAGCTGCCCAACGGCCGCAAGACCACCGTCAAGATCCTCTCGGCCAAGCCGCACCAGGGCTGACCTGCCGCGCACTGCCTTGTACCGCTCCGTCCTGGGTCAGCCCACGGCGGAGCGGTACTTGCGTACCGACAGCCAGGAGAACAGCACCGCGATCAGCAGCGACCAGCCGACGGACACCCCGATCGCGTGCACCATCGGCCAGGCGCTCGGCCCCGGGCCCGGCGGCAGGTTGCCGAACAGGTCGCGAGCCGCCTGCACGGTCGCGCTGAAGGGGTTCCAGTACGCCACCGCCTGCAGCCAGCCCGGCATGCTGCTGACCGGGACGAAGGCGTTGGAGATGAAGGTCAGCGGGAACAGCCAGACCAGCCCGGCCGAGGTGGCCGCCTCCGGGCTGCGCACGGAGAGGCCGATCAGCGCGCCGATCCAGGAGAAGGCGTAGCCGAGCAGGAGCAGCAGCCCGAAGCCGCCCAGCGCCTCCAGCACCCCCTTGTGGATCCGCCAGCCGATCAGGAACGCCACCAGGGCGAGCACCACCAGCGTCAGCGCGGTCTGCACCAGGTCGGCCATGGTCCGGCCGACCAGCACCGCGGAGCGGGCCATCGGCAGCGAGCGGAACCGGTCCACCAGGCCCTTGTTCATGTCCTCGGCGATGCCGGCCGAGGCGCCGGCCACCGCGAAGGTCACCGTCTGCGCGAAGATGCCCGCCATCAGGTACTGCTTGTAGGCGTTGGGGTTGCTGCTCATGCCGGGGATGGCGATGGCGCCGCCCATGACATAGGTGAACAGCAGCACGAACATGACCGGCTGCAGCATGCCGAACACGACGATCTCGGGAATCCTGGTCATCCGCCGCAGATTGCGCTTGGCGACCACCCAGGAGTCCCGGAGCACCTGTCCGGCGCCGCCGCGCTGCACGGGGACGCCGGCGCCGATCGCGCCGGTAGTCGTCGACGTCATCAGGCACTCACTTCCTGGTTCGCGTCCTTGGCCTCGTCGTCGTCGCCCAGGGTCGCGTGGCCGGTGAGCGAGAGGAACACGTCGTCGAGGGTGGGGCGGCGCAGCCCGATGTCGTTGATCACGATGCCGAGCCCGTCCAGCTCCCGGATCACGTCGGCCAGCACCCTGGCGCCGCCGCTGACCGGGACGGTGATCCGGCGGGTGTGCTGCTCCACGGTGGGCTCGCCCTTGGCGTACGGGGCGAGCGCGGAGAGCGCGTCGGTGAGCGAGCCGGCGTCCTGGAGCACCACCTCGATCCGCTCGCCGCCGATCTGGGCCTTGAGCTGGTCGGCGGTGCCGCGGGCGATGACCCGGCCGTGGTCCACCACGGCGATGTCATGGGCCAGCCGGTCCGCCTCCTCCAGGTACTGGGTGGTCAGCAGGAAGGTGGTGCCCTGGCCCACCAGGGTCTCGATGACCTCCCACAGCGCCATCCGGTTGCGCGGGTCGAGCCCGGTGGTGGGCTCGTCCAGGAACATCACCGGGGGCCGGACCACCAGGGCGGCGGCGAGGTCGAGCCGGCGGCGCATACCGCCGGAGTAGGTCTTGGCGGTGCGGTTGGCGGCCTCGGAGAGGTTGAACCACTCCAGCAGTTCCAGCGCCCTGGCCTTGGCCTCGCGGGCGCTCATCTGGTACAGCTCACCGACCATCTGCAGGTTCTCACGACCCGTCAGATACTCGTCCACCGCCGCGTACTGGCCGGAGAGGCCGATCAGGCTGCGAACCTTGTTGGGGTGCTTGAGCACGTCCACCCCGGCCACCACGGCCCGGCCCGAGTCGGGCTTGAGCAGGGTCGTGAGCACCCGGACGGTGGTGGTCTTGCCGGCCCCGTTCGGACCGAGCAGCCCGAGCACCGTGCCCTCCGGCACGTCCAGGCTGACCCCGTCCAGGGCGCGCACGTCGCCGAAGGTCTTCACCAGGTCCTCGGCCTCAATGGCTCCCGCCATCTGCTGCTCCTCCCGTTGCCACTGCCACCAGCGTGGACGGGATCGGAACGGTCCGCGACCCGGCCGGACCGGGCCCGAACCCGGCCCGCCCGGGCGTCAGCTCTGCTGGAGGATGGTGTAACCCGCTTCTCGAAGCTCAGACACTACGGCGTCGCAGTGCTCGGGGCCCTTGGTTTCCAGATGGAGGTCGACCTCGGCCTCGCCCAGGTCCAGCTTGGGATCGGTCCTGACGTGGGCGACGTCCACGACATTGGCGTCCACCCTGGAGAGCGCGGCGAGCAGCGAGGCCAGCGCGCCGGGGCGGTCGGTGATCCGCAGCCGCAGCGACAGGTAGCGCCCGGCGGCGACCATGCCGTGCCGCAGCACCCGCTGCATCAGCAGCGGGTCCACATTGCCGCCGGAGAGCACCGCGACCACCGGGCCCTCCAGCTCGTCCCCGTGCTCCAGCAGCGCGGCGACGGTGCTGGCCCCGGCCGGTTCGACCACCATCTTGCAGCGCTCCAGGCAGATCAGCAGGGCGCGGGCGAGGTTGTTCTCGCTGACCGTCAGCACCCCGTCGGCGAGCTTGTTGATGATCTCGAACGGGATGTCCCCCGGACGGCCCACCTGGATGCCGTCGGCCATGGTGGAGAAGCCGTCCAGGGTGACCGGCCGCCCGGCCCGCAGCGAGGGCGGGTACGCCGCCGCGCCCGCCGCCTGCACGCCGACCACCCGGACGTCCGGGCGCAGCTGCTTGACCGCGGTGGCGATCCCGGCCAGCAGTCCGCCGCCGCCGACGCCGACCAGGATGGTGCGGACCTCGGGGCACTGCTCCAGGATCTCCAGGCCGACGGTGCCCTGCCCGGCCACCACGTCCTGGTGGTCGAAGGGGTGGATCACCACGGCGCCGGTGGTCTCGGCGTACTCCAGCGCGGCGGCCAGGGTGGCGTCGAAGTTCTCGCCGTGCAGCCGGACCTGGGCGCCGTAGTCGCGGGTGGCGGCGACCTTGGGCAGCGGGGCGGCGACCGGCATGAACACGGTGGAGCGCACCCCCAGCGTGGTGGCGGCCAGGGCCACGCCCTGGGCGTGGTTCCCGGCGCTGGCGGCGACCACCCCGGCGGCCCGCTCCACCGGGTTGAGCCCGGCGATCCGGACGTACGCGCCGCGCAGCTTGAAGGAGCCGGTGCGCTGCAGGTTCTCGCACTTGAGGTGGACCGGGGAGCCGATCATGGCGGAGAGGTGGCGGCTCCCCTCCATAGGAGTGACCCTGGCCACCCCGGACAGCATCTTGTGGGCCCCGCGGATGTCGTCGAGCGTGATCGGCCAGGAGTTCATGGGTTCAGCCTAGGGCGTGGCACCGATACCCTCGGAGCGGCTCAGCACAACGACAGAACGCGACGGCGATGACCACACCAGAGACCCCGGACGACAGCGTCCCCGGCAGAGTGCCCGCGGACGGCGGAGACGACGGGGCGGTCCTGCTCGACCAGCTCCAGTACCAGGTCGCGATCCTCGCGCGCCGGGTCGAGCAGGTGCGCATCGGCGGGGTCGGCGACCAGCGGAACTCGATGGACCGGGCGGCCTTCCTGCTGCTGCACCGACTCGACCGGACCGGCGCGGTGGGGGTGAAGGCCCTGGCCGCGGCGATGGGGATCGACTCCTCCACGGTGACCCGGCAGGTGGCGCCGCTGGTGGACGGCGGCCTGGTGGACCGGGTGCCGAACCCGGACGACGGGCGCGCGGTCCTCCTCGAACTGTCCCCGCACGGCAGGGAACGGCTCGAGGAGGTGCGCGCCTCCCGGCGGGCGCTGATGCGCAACCTGGTCGCGGACTGGCCCGACGCGGACCAGTCGCAGTTCTGCGCCCTGCTGACCAGGTTCAACGAGGCGATGCAGACCTACCGTCCGCAGGAGGCCGCGCCCGCGCCCTGAGTGCCGCCCCCTTGTGTGCCGGCTGCTTCAGCGCCTCGGAGAGGTTCAGCGCAGCGCCTCGGACAGGTCGGCGAGCAGGTCGTCCGCGGACTCGATGCCCACCGAGAGCCGGACCAGGTCGGCCGGGACCTCCAGCGCGGAGCCCGCCACCGAGGCGTGGGTCATCCGTCCGGGGTGCTCGATCAGCGATTCCACGCCGCCGAGCGACTCGCCCAGGGTGAACAGCTTGGCCCGGTTGCAGACCCCGACCGCCGCCTCCTCGCCGCCCCGGTGCCGGAACGAGACCATGCCGCCGAAGGCCTTCATCTGCTTGACCGCGATGTCGTGGCCCGCGTGCGAGGGCAGCCCCGGGTAGAGCACCTGGGACACCTTGGGGTGCTCGGCCAGGAACGCGGCGACCCGGGTGGCGTTCTCGCTGTGACGGTCCATCCGCACGCCCAGGGTCTTGATGCCGCGCAGCACCAGCCAGGCGTCGAACGGGCCGGCGATGGCCCCCATCGCGTTCTGGTGGTAAGCGAGTTCGTCGCCCAGCGTGGCGTCGTCGGTCACCAGCGCGCCGCCCACGACGTCGGAGTGGCCGCCCATGTACTTGGTGGTGGAGTAGACGACCACGTCCGCGCCCAGTGCCAGCGGCTGCTGCAGGTAGGGGCTGGCGAAGGTGTTGTCGACGACGAAGGTGGCGCCGGCCTCCTGCGCGATGTGCGCGATCGCGGCGATGTCGGTGATGCCGAGCAGCGGGTTGCTCGGGGTCTCCACCCAGATCACCTTGGTGTTCGGGCGGATCGCGGCCCGTACCGACTCCGGGTGCTGGGTGTCGGCGACCGACCACTCCACGCCCCAGCGCGACAGCACCTTGTCGAACAGCCGGAAGGTGCCGCCGTAGGCGTCGTTGGGGATGACGATGTGGTCGCCGGGCTTGGTGACCGTCCGCAGCAGGCAGTCCTCGGCGGCGAGGCCCGAGGCGAAGGCCAGGCCGCGGCGGCCGCCGTCCAGGGCGGCGAGGTTCTGCTCCAGCGCGGTCCTGGTCGGGTTGGCGGAGCGGCTGTACTCGTAGCCGCCGCGGAGGCCGCCGACGCCGTCCTGCTTGTAGGTGGAGACCTGGTAGATGGGGGTGACCACGGCCCCGGTCTGCGGATCGGCCTCCTGCCCGGCATGGATGGCCAGGGTTTCGAAGTCGTAGTGCTGCTGGTGCTGCTCGTGAGGGTGCTCGGTGCTCATGAGTCCCGAGCGTAGTCCGAAACCTCCTGTCGGGCGTGGAGGGTCGACCGGTACGATCCAGCCCTCCGCAGTGACCGTATGGCTTCTGTGTGTGGTCCTCGCACATCAGCCCGAGGGGGGCTCGTTCTTCGATGCGTACGTCGATACGCGCCGTCCAGGCGCTCGGCCTGCTGGCCGGTTTCTATCTGATCGCCCTGGGGGCGCTCACCCTGCTCGTCGGCTTCGACGTGCTGGTGCTGACCCACCTCGGCGACGGCTCCAGCTTCGGCGCGTCGAGCTTCGGTGCGCTGAAGCTGGTCGGGCTCAGCGTCCTGGTCGCGATCCCGCTGGTCCGCGGGGTGTTCCTGGTCCGCCGTCCCAAGGACGAGGCCCCGCCCGGAGTCACCGTCAGCGAGCAGCGGCAGCCCGAGCTGTGGCAGCGGATGCGCGGTCTCGCGGAGCAGGTCGGCACCAGGGCGCCGGACGAGATCCGGATGATCTCCGCCGTCAACGCCGCGGTCAGCGAGAACCCCCGGCTGCTGGGACTGATCCCGGGCCACCGCCGGATGCTGATCGGCGTGCCGCTGCTGCTCGGGCTGACCGAGCCGCAGCTGGACGCGGTGCTGGCGCACGAACTCGGCCACTACAGCAACCGCGACACCCGGCTCGCCGGGATCACCGTCCGCGGCCGGCAGAGCCTGATCACTGTGGTCGAGCACGCCAGGGCCAGCGGGCGGGGCATCACCGCGGCGCTGTTCGCCTCCTACGCCAACCTCTACATCCGGGTCTCCGAGTCGGTCGGCCGCCGGCAGGAGCTCGCCGCCGACCTGGCCGCCGCCCGGATAGCCGGCCGCGACCACGCGGCCGGCGCGCTGCGCCAGGTGCCGGCGCTGGACGCGGCGTACGACTACCGCGCTGGAGGCGCTGCCCGCCGACGGGCGCACCGTCACCGGTGCCGAACTCCCGGCCTCGGCCCTGGTCCGCGACCTGGACCAGCTGTTCGCCGCGGTGGCCGCGACCGCGCTGCCGCCGCAGGCGGCGGGCAAGCGGACGGTCGGCTGGAACGAGCTCACCGTCGCCGCGGGGCAGGCCGCGCTGGTCGCCCGCTCGTCCTTCCTGACCGAGGCGGTGCAGCAGGCCTGGGGCCGCCCGCTGACCGGCCTCCCCGACCTGCTCGACGGCATCGACGCGGGCCAGCTGGACGCGATCGCCGCCCAGCTGCCCACGACCGAGGCGGCCACCGGCGCGACCGGCCGCGCCGCCCGGGAGATCGCCCGCACCGCGGCCCGCCACGCCGTCCGCCCACTGGTGCTGCTGGCCCTGGTCGACTCCGGCCGGGCCCGCTTCGTCCACTCCTGGGACGAACCGCTCCACCTCGACTTCACCCCGCCGGCCTTGACCGAGGCCCTCACCGAGGCCCTCGACGCCCTGGTCGCGAGCCCGCCGAACACCGGGCCGCTGCGGGCGCTGCTGGCCGGACCGCAACCTGGCTGACGTTCGACCGGCTGACGTCCGAGCCTTCCGCCCGTGGCTCCCGCCGGAATTCCCCACCTCCCCCGTACGTTTTCCGGACATGATGTTCCAGCGCTTCAAGAACCGACTCCCCACCGCGGACGAAGCCCTGCAGGGCCGTTCCGTGCCCGCCTTCAGCCTGCCGCTGCAGCACACCGTGCTGGGCAAGCCGCTCAGCGGGCCGTACCCCGCCGACCTGGAGGTCGCGGACTTCGGCCTCGGCTGCTTCTGGGGCGCTGAGCGCGCGTTCTGGACCGTCCCGGGCGTCTGGACCACCCTCGTCGGCTACCAGGGCGGCCACACGCCCAACCCGACGTACGAGGAGGTCTGCAGCGGACGCACCGGCCACACCGAGGCCGTCCGCGTGGTCTTCGACCCGGCCCTGCTGAGCTACGAGGACCTGCTGAAGGTCTTCTGGGAGGCGCACAACCCCACCCAGGGCTTCGCCCAGGGCAACGACCGCGGCAGCCAGTACCGCTCCGCCGTCCACACCCACTCCCCCGCCCAGCTCGCCACGGCCACCGCCACCCGCGACTCCTTCCAGTCGGTGCTCACCCGCGTCGGCTTCTCCCCCATCACCACCGAGATCCTCCCGGCCGGCCCCTTCTACCCGGCCGAGCCCTACCACCAGCAGTACCTCGACAAGAACCCCGACGGCTACTGCGGCCTCGGCGGCACCGGGCAGAGCTGCCCGGTCGGCGTGGCCAAGACCAACGGCTGAGCAGGAGATTGGTTGGATCATGGGCTCTCACCGTCCGGGAGGGCCCATGGGCGCGGACGATCCTCCCGCTCCGCATCAGGAGAGCCGGTAGCTTGCCCCCATGTGCATCTCCATGGACCGGGCCGATTTCTCCGGCACCACCTTGTACGCGGGACGTCTCCAGCATCCGGTCCACGGCCTGATCCATGTCCTGGGCTACCAGAACACCGCGGTCAATCTCGCCGGCGGGCCCAACGCCATGCTGCTGCACCTTCCCACGGTGGGGATGACCCGGGAGAACTTCATCCCGGTGGGGCGGGACGTCGACGTCCTCGGCCGCATGGTCGATGCAGTCCGGCCGGTCTCCAGAGACACGGGCATCGCGTGGATGGGCTGGGACACCCCCACGGTCGAGATCTTCGAGCACGACATCTACACCGTGCTGCTCGCAGCAGACCCCGCTCTGATCCCAGCAGCACTGCACCAGATACCGCCGCACAAGCGGCCGGAGCTCGATCCGGACCTGCTGACGTTCTACGCCGACCGATATCCGGGCCACACCATTGCTGTCTGCTGCTTCGACAACACCGAGGCCCAGCAGGCCAAGCCCCTCCTGATGTGGTACCCACCCGTCGAACCGGACCGGTTGACCCTACCGGCGCTGGACTGCCACACGGGCAAGGCGCCCGACCTCGACTCGGACGTGCCCGTCGACCACTGGGTGCTGTTCTCCACAGACCAGGCGCCGACAGGCTGGGGCAAGCCGGTCAGCCACCCCGGAGACATGCGCCACGGGCTGCGTTCCTTTCTTCCCGACACCGTCGTCGGGACCTACTTCGGCGGCCGATCCCTCCCCAACGGGGATTTCGCCATCACCCACGACGATCTCCTCACCGGTGACCTGGACCGGATACAGCGGCTCCAGCCCGCTGCCTGATGGACCCGGTGCGGGCGAACTGGCGTGCTGCCGCCACCCGTTGACCCCTCTGGAGCCCCGGCGGACGAGAAGGTGACGGAACGTCATGGCGTATGGCCGCCAGACATGTTGTCCGCTCGCGACCACACTGGAGCCATGGACAAGAACGAAGGCAAAGTAGCCCTGGTCACCGGCGGAAGCCGCGGCATCGGTGCGGCGGTGGCGGTGAGGCTGGCTCGGGAGGGTGCCGATGTGGTGCTGACCTATGAGCGCGACGCGAAGAGCGCGGCCAAGGTGGTCGATCAGATCAGGGCGGAGGGTCGTCGGGCTCTCGCGATCAAGGCGGACAGTGCCGACGTCGCCGCAGTGACCGGGGCCGTGGACGAGGCGGCCGCGGCCTTCGGCACCCTCGACATTCTCGTCAACAACGCGGGCGTGTTCCTGGTCGGATCGGCGGAGGACCTCGGGCCGGCGGAGTTCGACCGAACCATGGCAGTGAACGTACGGGCGCCGTTCATCGCCTCGCAGGTGGCGGCGCGGTACATGGGCGACGGGGGCCGGATCGTCAGCATCGGCAGCAACGTCGCTGAGCGGACGGTGTTTCCCGGGTTCAGCCTGTACGCGATGAGCAAGACCGCGCTCATCGGCATGACCAAGGGCCTGGCCCGCGATCTGGGGCCGCGGGGCATCACCGTCAACCTCGTACACCCGGGCCCGACCGACACGGACGCCAACCCCGCCGACGGACCCGACGCCGACATGATCAGTGGCCTGACCGCACTGGGGCACTACGCCGACCCGGACGACATCGCCGCCACCGTCGCCTATCTGACCAGCACCGACGCCCGCTACATCACCGGCACCACGATCAGCGTCGACGGAGGCTTCGCCATCTGAACCGGTTGCCCCTACCGGTCGACGCTGCCGTCCTCCGACAGGCTCGCTGCATGGGCGAGCGCATGCTGGACCAGCAGTGACAGCAGGCGCTTGGACTTCGCCGAGCCGAGTTCGCTCTGCCAGGGGCGGACCGAGTACCAGCCCTGGCCCGGATCCGTCAGCGGCGGGCAGGGCGCCGCGGCCTTCAACACCTCGGGCGGCCCTTCGGGAAGGCGCAGCAGCAGCGTGTCCGTCCCCCAGGCGACGACCGCGGCGACGCCCTTGGCTGCCAGCACCGGCATGCCGAAGGTCGCCAGGACCGGCCAGTGGGGAGCAAGGCTCTCAAGCCGCTCGACGAGATCGGGGTGGGTGTGCAGTTCCCACCCCTCGTAGACGAAGTCACCCTGCTCGCACGCAAAGCCCTGTTTCCGCAGCAGGTCGAGCAGCACCGTGTTCTGCGGCAGGTCCGGCGGTGGCGTCATGCTCGAACACGGTACGCGCCGTTCGGCGGCAGGCGCAGGGGTGGTATCTGTGCTGCCGTCCGATCAGTGGGTTGACCTGCATAAAAGGTGTTGCTGGCGGGGCGAGGGGTGGGTAGCGTCACCCGGCATGACCCCGACTCTGCGTACCGAGCGACTGCTTCTTGAGCCGTATCACCCCAGCGACGAAGAAGGCTTCGTCGCGCTGTTCCAGGACACGCGGGTGTCCCAGTGGATGGGTGACGGGCCTGAGCCCGAGGCGGAGGACCGCGCGCTGTTCGGGCGGATCTTCAGCAAGGTGTACGCCCAGGGTCTGTTCGACGTCTGGGCCGTGCGGCGCGACGGGCGCCTGGTGGGTCATGCCGAGATCAAGCCGGCCTCGGTCGTCGAGGGTCACGAGATCATCTACGCGCTTGCCGCGGACGCCTGGGGCTGCGGCCTCGGCACGGAGTTGGCGGACGCGATCGTCGGCTACGGCTTCGACACCCTGGGGCTGGCCGAGGTGCACGCGACGGTGGCGGAGCCGAACCGTGCCTCGCTGGCGCTGCTCGGCAAGATCGGGTTCCAGCACGTCCGGGACATCGCGGAGGACGACGGCAGCACGACCTGCCTGCTGACCCGTGGTCGCGACGGGGTCGACCGGGTGGCAGCCCCGCAGTAGGCCAGTAGGCCGCGTCAGTTCGACGCCTGCGCGGAGGCCTGGCCGCCGTGGAGGTAGAGGTCGCGGAGGACGCCGATCTCGGCGCCGTGGTGGGCGGCTTCGTCCAGGGCGTGGAGGGCCAGCAGCAGGTAGCTGTCCTGGCTGTAGGCGCCGGCACGGGGGCCCATGGGCTGGAGCAGGTGGTCGTCACCGAGGGAGCCGAGAGAATCGATGCGGGCTCGGAAGACGGACCAGTCCTCGGCCAGTGCTTGGACGCCTTCGGCCGCCGTGCCCGGCCAGCGATGAATGTCGTCACCACCCGGCCCGTCCCCGAAGAAGCGGCCGTAGCTGCGCAGGCAGTCCGCGCCGATGTGCCAGATCCGCCAGCCGATCGTGGTGAACGGGGCCGGGACGACGTCGGGCTCGGGCCCAGGGTCGGCGCGGAACGCCCCGTCCTCGGACGCCCGGACGGTCAGGCAGCCGCCGACCGGCTCCCAGAGGTACTCGGCGTCGCTGAGACCTTCCAGCCGGGCCAGGGTTCTGTCCCGCACGTCGTCGAAGGTGGTGAGCACGTCGCGGGTCACCGGGCCGGGCGGGGTCATGGCTGCTCCAGGTTCGCTGACAGGGCAGGAGTCATCGGGACATCGACGGTAGTGGACCAGGCCCGCCGATAGGGGGGTTCGCGAGCCCCACCAGGCCCGATACGCTTCGCCGGAACTTTGCGCGCGGGCGTTTTCCGGAGGGGCGAGGACATGGGCAGGGTCGGGACCAGGAGCAGAGCGGTCATCGGGTGCGTGGCGCTCGTCGCGGGGCTCTGGTGGCTGTTGTTCGTGCCCCGGTACCAGGTACCGATGCCGCCGGCGGACGCGACGCCGCAGCAGGTGGCGATGGCGTACATGCGTGCGCTGGACGGCGGGGACCAGGGCACGGCCCTCGCCCTCTCGACGCCGGACCACAAGGGTGAGGCCAAGCTCTGGATCAGCCACACCGCGGGTGTCCGCGACCGGACCGTCACCAGCGTCACCGCGGACAACGACGACGACCTGAGCGACTGGAGGGCGCCGGGCGAACCGTACACCCAGGCAGTGCAGGTCGAGGTGAACTTCACCTACCAGAAGCACTGGTGGTCCGACGACGACAGTGTGTCGAACGGGCCGATGCTGTGGGGCTACTTCCTGGTCCGGGTGCCGGGTGGTCGCTGGCTGGTCTCGGGCGAGGGCGTTGCCTGACGGAACGTCAGCCGGGCCGCCGACGGAGCGTCAGCGGGCCGACCCGAAACGCAGACCGCCAGCCGCAGAGGCGGTCAGCGCGTGCTGAGGCGGAAGACGGTGTGGCCGAAGGCGACCCGGTCGCCGGGGCGGACGGTCACCGAGCCGATGATGCGGGAGCCGTTGACATGGGTGCCGTTGGTGGAGCCCAGGTCGAGCAGGGTCCAGGCGGCGCCGTCGCGGCGCAGTTCGGCGTGGGCGCGGGAGACCGAGTCATGGGTGAGCTTGAGGTCGGAGCCCGGCAGCCGGCCGATCCGCAGGGTCGGGCTTCCGGCCGAGGGCAGCACCAGGGCCGGCAGCCACGGGGTGCGCCAGGCGTCGCGCAGCCGCACGCCCAGGGTGGAGACCCGGCCGACCACCCGCACCGCGAACTGGGAGAGCCGTCCCTGACCGGGCAGGTCGGCCGTGAGTTCGTCCAGTTCACCGCGTTCCCGCGCGGTGAGGGCGATCTCGATCCGGCGCATGAAGGTGTCCGGCGACAACCGCCCCTGGGCCGCGTGGTCGCGCAGGACGTCGATCGCCCGGTCGCGCTCGGCGTCCGAGAGCCGCACCACGTGCGTCAGGGGCTCGGGAGTCGTCATGAAGTGATTGTCAGGCTTTGCTTCGGGCACGTCCAGGCTAGGCCGGCGACCGGTCCAGGCTGGACCCGCGACCGGTTCGGGCTGGGCGACCGGTCCTGGCTAGGCGGAAGGACCGGGCTTCTCCGCGACGAAGTCGCGGATGGCGTCCGCGAGTTCGGTGGGCTGGTCCTCCGGGATCAGGGTGCGGCTGTCGGCGATCTCCAGGTAGCTGCCCTGCGGGAACAGCGCGGCGAGTCGCCGCCCGTGGGCGAGCGGCATCACCCGGTCCTCGGCAGCCCAGACCACCAGCACCGGACGGTCGAACCCGGCCGCCTGCTCCGCCGCCTGGATCAGCCGGCCCGGACGGGCCCCGCGCAGGTACGCGGTCAGGTCCCGCCGCGCGGCCGCGCTGCCGACCAGCGGCCGCACCCAGCGGTTGGTGACCGCGCGCGGCACCGGACGCTTGGTCATCAGCCCGAACGCCATCGGCAGCCGGCGCAGCGCGGGGATCCGCAGCGGCTGGACGGTGGCGTTGACGCCGCCCGGCAGCTTGGCCGCCAGCCAGAGGGAGCGTCCCGGCAGCCCGGGCGGGAAGTTGTCGAAGGCCTCGATCGAGGCCAGCACCAGCCGGGCGATCCTGGCCGCGGCCGGAGCGTCCGAGACGGCCAGCAGCATCCCCACCGCGGCGTCGTTCTGCACCAGGGTGACCTCGGTGAGGTCGAGCGCGTCCAGGAAGTCGCCGAGCAGCCGGGCCATCCCGTCCGGCGAGAGGTCGGTGCCGGGCCGGATCGGGGCCTGGTGCGAGCCGAACGGCAGGGTGGGCGCCAGCACCCGGTGCTCGCCGGACAGCTCGTCCACGACATAGCGCCAGACCGTGCCGTCCATGGCCAGGCCGTGGACGAGGACCACGACCGGGCCCTCGCCCGCGGTGTCGATGTACTCCAGGGTTCCGGCGGGGATATCGACGACGTGGGTCTCGAAGACTGCCATGGTGCCCAGGCTATCCCCGCCCGAAGCGCCTAAACCCAACCAGCACAAGCCTGCTGACCCGGCGTCAGGCCGAGCTGCCGGCCTTCCAGCTGGCCCAGTCCATGTTCCAGCCGTTGAGCCCGTTCGCCGGATCGACGATCCGGTCACCGGAGTTGACCACCTCGACCACGTCCCCGGTGATGGAGCTGTTGTAGAACTTGGCGGCCGGGGTGCTGGGGTCGCCGGCGCCCTGGGCGTCGTGCATGCCGACGCAGCCGTGGCTGGTGTTCTGGTTGCCGAAGAGCGAGGTGCTGCCCCAGTAGTTGCCGTGGACGAAGGTTCCCGAGGTGGTGAGCCGCTGAGCGTGCGGGACGTCGGGGATGTCGTACTCCCCGCCGAGGTTCACGCTCTGCGAGTTCATCCTGGTCTGCAGCAGCTTCTCCGAGATCACCATCTTGCCGGCCCAGGTGGTGTGCTCCGGGCTGCCGCCGGAGATCGGCCAGGTCTGGGTGACCACGCCGTCCCTGGTGACGGTGAGCTTCTTGGTCTTCAGGTCGGCGACACTCGTCTGGCTGCGGCCGATGGTGAAGCCGACCTGCTTGGACTGGGTGCCGTAGACGCCGGGGGAACCCTCGACGTCCTTGAGCGCCAGGCTGAGGGTGACCTTGGTGCCGGCCGCCCAGTAGGCCTCGGGACGGAAGTCGAGCCTGGTGTCGCTGAACCAGTGGCCGACCACCTCCACCGCGGGCGAGGCGGTGACGGTGATGCCCTTCTGGACCGCCGCCCGGTTGCTGACCGGCTTGTTGAAGTTGATCGAGACCGGCATGCCGACGCCCACGGTGGTGCCGTCGTCGGGAGTGAAGACTCCCACGAAGGTCTTGGCGGGGGTGCTGGTGGCGAAGGCGCTGTCCTTGACCGCGGCGACCTTGTCCGAGTCGGCCGCGGTGGCGGTGAGCTTGTAGCTGGTGCCCGAACCGAGCTTGCCGGTACTGGTCCAACTGAGCTTGTCCGCGGACAGCGTCCCGGCCACCGGCTTGCCGTCGGAGCCGGTGAGGGTGACCTCGCTGAGCGTGCCGCTGCTGACGGCGACCTTGACCGGGGCGGTGAAGTCGACCTGCTTGGCCCCGTTCGCCGGGGTGACCGTGAGCACCGCCTTGGAGGTCTTGGGCGTCCCCGATCCCGACCCGGCTCCTGACCCCGAGTCGGAGCCCGAACCGGAACCCGATCCTGAGCCGCTGCAGGCGGCGACCACCAGCACCGGGGCCGCGGCCAGCCCGGCCACCACCGAACGGCGCCCCCAGGCCCGTCCCCCGCCGCCGCCGCTCGGGCCACTGCCGGTCTGCCCGCCGCCGCTTCGACCGCCTGGAGTCGGCAGGCTGCCTGGAGTCTGCTGGTCCGGTTCTGTCACGTCGCCACGCTTCCTCTCGCACTGGTGGTGATATGAACCTAAACCCAGACAACTGGGTTAATCCAATCCAAAGAAAAGGGCAGGCGCCCCCAGCCCCTCGGGAACGCCCGCCCTGACCCGCGGTGGACTACTCGGTGTCGTAGACGTCCCAGTCCGCGTTCTCGGGGTCGTAGTCGACCGGCTGCGACTCCCAGGTGGCCTCGGCCAGCTCCACGCCGGGGACGTCGCCCAGCATGGCGACCGGGTCGACAAAGTGGGCGATGGCGCCGGCCGGGTCGATCTCAATGGCGGCGATGGCCTCGGCCCGTTCCTCCTCCTCGAGGAACTCGTCGCCGCGGACCTGCTCGAGCGCCGCCACCTGCAGCGCCTTGACGTCCACGATCTCCACGATCAGCTCGATCTGCAGTCGGACATAGCGAGACTCGGTCTCGGTGCCCTCGGTCCCACTGGTTTCACTTGTCATGGATTGACCCTATCCAAGAGAGCTCCGGCTCATTAGCATCGTCCGGACCACACACCGCACTGGGGAGCGACATTGAGCACCCGCCACCCACTCGCCACCACCGCGATCGCCGCAGGCATCGGCACGGTCGCCGCGCTGGCGCTGGGCCCGATCGCGTCCGCCGCCACCACGCAGGCGGGCCAGCGTGACGTACGTCCCGCGGCCGTGTCGCAGCCGAGCGGCAGCGGGCACGGCACGCAGCTGGCGGACACCGGTGTGGACACCGCGCCGTACGCCCTGGGCGGGGCCGGGTTCCTGGTCGCCGGGGTCGGCATGGTCTTTGTGAGCCGGAGCCGGCGCTTCGCGCGCTGAAGCCGCACGCCGCACCGGGCCTACAGCCGAACCGACGAGAGGCCCAGCCCCGCAAGGGGCCGGAAGCCTCCGGAAACACCAGTAGGGCCGGTCCGCGAAGGACCGGCCCTACTGTCTCCGCTGTGTCCCCCACCCGGGAACGCGGAGCTGGTGCCGCAGGGACCGCCGCACCCTGTTGATCGGTCGGGACCGACAGGGGCGGGACGACGGCGATCCCCGCGAGCGGACGCGGCCGGCCGGGTCAGGGCCGTCCGACGCGTCCTGGAGGTGACTGCGGATCCGGGAGCCGCTCCGAACCTTCGCTGCCACCACGCTCGGCTTCTTGCCGTGATGACAACGATGCACGACCGTTGTTAACCGCGTGCTGCCGGTACATGTCGCTGGTGTACCAGCCCGGGTGGGTTTCGGTGAAGGCCGGGGCAAAGCCGGACCGGGATCAGTGCGGGCCGTGCACCCCGTGGGCGGTCATGAAGGCCAGCAGGTCCTGCCGGGTGACGATGCCCTGCGGCTTGCCGTCGACCAGGACCACCGCCGCGTCCGCCTTCTCCAGGACCCCCATCAGCCGGGTCACCGATTCGCCGGAGCCGACCACCGGGAGCGGGGCCGACATATGACTCTCGATCGGCTCGTCCAGCTGGAACCGCTTCGCGAACAGACCGTCGAGGAGGTCGCGCTCCACGATGGAGCCGATCACCTCACCCGCCATCACATCCGGGTGGCCCGCGCCCGGTGAGACCACCGGCATCTGCGAGACGCCGTACTCGCGCAGGATGTGCACGGCCTCACCCACCGACTCGTTCGGGTGAATGTGCACGAACTGGGGAATGCCGCCGTGCTCCAGCGCGTCCTTCCGGGCGAGGACGTCGGCGGCCACGGCCTCGGTGCCGCCCTCGTCCAGGAAGCCGTAGTCCTGCATCCAGTCGTCGTTGAAGATCTTGCTCAGGTAGCCGCGGCCGGAGTCCGGCAGCAGCACCACCACCACGTCGTCCGGGCCCAGCCGTTCGGCCACCCGCAGCGCCGCCACGACCGCCATCCCGCAGGAGCCGCCGACCAGCAGGCCCTCCTCCTTGGCCAGCCGGCGGGTCATCTGGAAGGAGTCCTTGTCGGAGACCGCGACGATCTCGTCCGCGACCGAGCGGTCGTAGGCGGTCGGCCAGAAGTCCTCACCGACGCCCTCGACCAGGTAGGGGCGGCCGGTGCCGCCGGAGTACACCGAGCCCTCCGGGTCCGCGCCGACGACCTGCACTGCGCCGTTCGAGGCGTCCTTGAGGTAGCGGCCGGTGCCGGAGATCGTCCCGCCGGTGCCGACGCCGGCCACGAAGTGGGTGATCCGGCCCTCGGTCTGGTCCCACAACTCGGGGCCGGTGGAGTGGTAGTGGCTGGCCGGGTTCTCCGGGTTCGAGTACTGGTCCGGCTTCCACGCGCCGGGGGTCTCCCGGACGAGGCGGTCGCTGACGTTGTAGTACGAGTCCGGGTGCTCCGGGGCGACCGCGGTGGGGCAGACCACGACCTCGGCCCCGTACGCCCGCAGCACGTTGATCTTGTCGCTGGAGACCTTGTCGGGGCAGACGAAGATGCAGTGGTAGCCCTTCTGCTGCGCCACGATGGCCAGGCCCACGCCGGTGTTGCCCGAGGTCGGTTCGACGATGGTGCCGCCCGGCTTGAGCGCGCCCGACGCCTCCGCGGCCTCGATCATCCGCATCGCGATGCGGTCCTTCACCGACCCGCCCGGGTTGAAGTACTCGACCTTGGCCAGGACGGTGGCACTGATTCCCTCGGTGACCCGGTTGAGCCGGACCAGAGGGGTGTTACCGACCAGGTCGATGATCGATTCGTGGTACCGCACGGGATCTCCTCCGCGGTTCGTCTGAATTCTCCGGGACGCACGGATTGTCGCCCTGTTGGGATCAGCGTAGTGGGGCAGACTGCCTGAGTAAGGACGGTGCAGAAGGAGCTGGGGGTCGCTCATGTCCAGAGCGCGAGTGGCACGGCGGATCGCTGCCGCGGCGGCCTACGGCGGCGGGGGGATCGGGCTGGTCGGGGTGGGCTTCGCCGGGGTGCTGCTGACCGAGGCGAAGCTGGCCGAGCACACCCTGAACACCCTGCAGGGCGAGCCGCCGAGGGCCGACGGCGTCTACGGCCTGGACGTCGCCGAGGGCGACGCGGCTCCGCTGGTGCTCGGCGTGCTCGGGGACTCCACCGCCGCCGGGTTCGGCGTCGACCGCGGCCGGGAGACGCTGGGGGCGCTGCTGGCGGGCGGGATCGCCTCGGTGGCCGAGCGCCCGGTCCGGCTGTCGGTGGCCGCCGTCAACGGCGCCACCTCGGAGGACCTGGAACGGCAGGTCGGGCAGATCCTGCCGGAGCGGCCGGACGTGGTCCTGATCATGATCGGCGCCAATGACGTCACCCAGCGGATCAAGGTGACGCACGCGGTGCGGAAGCTCGGCGACGCGGTCCGGCGGATGCAGGCCGCGGGGATCAAGGTGGTCGTCGGCACCTGCCCGGACCTGGGCACCATCGAGCCGGTCCGGCCGCCGCTGCGCTGGCTGGCCCGGCGCGCCAGCCGCCAGCTCGCCGCCGCGCAGACGATCGCGGTGGTCGAGGCCGGGGGCCGCAGCGTGTCGCTGGGCGCCCTGCTCGGCCCCGAGTTCCGCGGCCGCCCGGAGATGTTCGCCGCCGACCGCTACCACCCCTCCGCCCAGGGCTACGCGACCGCGGCGATGGCGCTGATGCCGTCGCTGTGCGCGGTGCTCGACCTGTGGCCGGACGGACTGGTCGAGGAGCGTCCGGACGCCTTCCGCGGCGAGGGCGTGCTCCCGGTCGCCCAGGCGGCGGCCGCGGCTGCGGGCCGGGGCGGCACCGAGGTGGTCGGCGCGGCCGTGCTGGGCGCGGAGTCCGGGCCCAGGGGCCGCTGGGCGCTGCTCAAGCACCGCCGCCGCCGGGTGCTGCCGGAGGCGGGCGCTGTCACGAGCGCTGCCGACGAGAGCACGACCGGCAGCGCAAGCGCGCCTTCGGCCGGTGACGCAAGGTCAGGTAATTCACACGCCGTCGGCGCTGACTCCGCTTGTACCAGAGAGTAACTTTGGCCGGAAGCGCAGCTGCCCAGTCCACCCCCTGGAGACACCCATGCCCGAAGCCGTCATCGTCAGCACTGCCCGCTCGCCGATCGGCCGGGCGTTCAAGGGCTCGCTGAAGGACGTCCGCCCGGACGACCTGACCGCGCACATCATCCAGGCCGCGCTGGCCAAGGTCCCCGAGCTGGACCCGCACGACATCGACGACCTGATGCTGGGCTGCGGCCTGCCCGGCGGCGAGCAGGGCTACAACCTGGGCCGCGTGGTCGCGGTCCAGCTCGGCATGGACCACCTGCCGGGCTGTACGGTCACCCGCTACTGCTCCTCCTCGCTGCAGACCAGCCGGATGGCGCTGCACGCGATCAAGGCCGGCGAGGGCGACGTCTTCATCTCGGCCGGCGTCGAGACCGTGTCGCGCAGCATCAAGGGCTCCTCGGACGGCCTGCCGGACACCAAGAACCCGCTGTTCGCCGACGCCGAGGCGCGCACCCTGGCCACCGCGGCGCAGACCGGCGCGCCGGTCTGGACCGACCCGCGCGAGAACGGCCTGGCCCCGGACGTCTACATCGCCATGGGCCAGACCGCCGAGAACCTCGCCAAGCTCAAGGGCGTCAGCCGGGCCGAGCAGGACGAGTTCGGCGTGCGCTCGCAGAACCTGGCCGAGAAGGCCATCGCGGACGGCTTCTGGGCCCGCGAGATCACCCCGGTCACCACCCCCGACGGTACCGTGGTCAGCAAGGACGACGGCCCGCGCGCGGGGGTCACCCTGGAGGCCGTCTCCGGCCTGAAGCCGGTGTTCCGCCCGGACGGCACGGTCAACGCTGGCAACTGCTGCCCGCTGAACGACGGCGCGGCCGCCCTGGTGATCATGTCGGACACCAAGGCCGCCGAGCTGGGCCTGACCCCGCTGGCCCGGATCGTCTCCACCGGCGTCTCCGGGCTCTCCCCCGAGATCATGGGCTACGGGCCGGTCGAGGCGTCCAAGCAGGCGCTGAAGCGGGCCGGTCTGGGCATCGGCGACATCGACCTGGTCGAGATCAACGAGGCCTTCGCCGCCCAGGTCATCCCCTCCTACCGGGATCTGGGCGTGGACCTGGACCGGCTCAACGTCAACGGCGGCGGCATCGCGGTCGGCCACCCCTTCGGCATGACCGGCGCCCGGATCACCACCACGCTGATCAACTCGCTCCAGTGGCACGACAAGCAGTTCGGCCTGGAGACCATGTGCGTCGGCGGCGGCCAGGGCATGGCCATGGTCATCGAGCGGCTCTCCTAGCCACGGCCGCTGCGGCTCTCATAGAATTTTCATAATAACCCGTTTGGCCCTGCATCGATTGGGTAAGGTCCGGATCACACTTTGGTGCGATTCGGGCCTTTTTCCTTATCCGGAGGGCACAAATTATCGACGGACCGTGATGCGGCGAATGCAGCGTGTTGACAATCGGGCCTTTTGTGGGTTCGCCGCTGCCGTTGGTCCCAGATGAGAAGGACATGACGGACTCCCATCGGCTCTCGCCGTGGGGCACTGTTGGGTTGACAGCCAGTTCGACCCATCCCTAGGGGTGCTTCCCATGACCGTCCTCACCACCGTCCTTGTCCTCCTCGGCGCCGCCCTGATCGCCACCGCCGTCGTCGCGGGAGCAACGCTGCTCTCCGTGCGCGCCCTCACCCGGCGCTTCGACGCGGCCGTCAGGGAGGCCGTCGGCGCTGCCCTCGCGGAGGACCGCGAGCGGGAGATGACCGAGGCCCGCGCCTTCTGGGCCGAGCAGGAGGCCCGCGCCTCCGAAGACGCCTTCGGTGAGGAGTCCGTGTTCGACAGCGAGAACCTGGTGCTGCTCCCCGCGCCGCGCGGCTACGTCGACGACGAGGGCGAGATGGACCCGGAGTTCGCCGACGCCCTGCGCTCGGTGCTGGAGGAGATGATCTCCGAGGGCACCGGCACCGCGGGCCACCCCGCGCCGGCCGCGCCCGCGGCCCCGGTCGCGCCGCGCACCCCGTCGCACCCCTCGCTGCCCGGCTTCATTCCGCAGCCCACGCCCACCCCCGAGTGGACCGACCTGCGGCTGACCGAGCTGGTCGACGTCGGCGTGGTGCTCCGCGATGTGCGCCCCGGCCCGATGGGCACCCTGGACGTCTATGTGTTCGAGGACGAGACCACGCTCTGCATCGCCCCCGGCGACCCCGCCGCCGGCGCCCGGCTGCGCGAGGCCGTGGTCAACGGCACCGAGGTCCGGCTGCTCGGCAACTCCCGGCTCTCCGGCGCCCATGCGCTGACCTTCGCCCTGGGCAGCGACGAGGACACCATCTACATCCTGGCCGACCGGGTGGTGGCCAGCCTGTAGGCGGCCTCCAGTTCCCGCAGTGACTCACTGAGGAGCGGGCCGGCGCCGTCGGTCCCGGCCGCCTCCTCCTCAGCCGCCTCGTCGCCCGCTTCGCCCGCGGGCCCCGCGGCCTCTGACCCCCCGGCCAGGGCCGTCGCCAGATCGTGGGCGGCCAGGGCGATCTGGTCCCCCACCGCGAAGATCCCCGCCTCGGGCAGCTCGGGACGCCGCGCCCCGCCCTCGATCTGCTCGGCCCGCCGCGCCAGCCGGCGCGCGAGCAGCAGGCCGTCGGGCGCCAGCTGGGCCAGCCGGCCCTGCGGCATCGACCGGAAGCGGTCCGCCAGACGGTCGGCGGCGGCGAGCAGTGCGGTGGGATCGGACATGGTTCGAGCGTATCTTCCGAGCAGCATTGCCAAGGTGTGCAGGCTCAGGCAGAGTCAGAAGTCGGATCGGTTCCGTCTGTCTCTGGAGGCGCCGCGTGTCCCTCATGTACTCCATGGAAACCCATCAGAACCTGCTCTCCCGGATCCCCGCCGTCACCGGTCGCCCGCTGGAGGAATGGCTCAAGGCCGTCGACGACGGTCCCGGCCTGCTCCGCTGCCAGGAGAAGATCGACTGGCTGCGCCGTGAGTACGGCCTCTCCTACGGCTATGCCAAGGCCCTCGTGCACGAGTACGACCTGCGCCGCGCTGCCGCGCGCATGTCAATGTAACGGCGATAGGTGCCCGGAGCCGGATTTGAACCGGCACGGCCTGGCGGCCAGCGAGGTTTAAGCTCGCCGTGTCTGCGTTCCACCATCCGGGCCCTTCCGCACCCCTGAGCCTAGCCGCAGACTGCCCCTGTCTGCTGCCCGGTTGATAGGAAGTTGTCTCATTTCACCGCTACTTGACGCATCGTCGGCGTAGATCGTACGTATTCGAGCGACTGCGGAAGGCCCGGCGGAAGCCTGGATGAGTTGTTCCGACGTGGGTCGGTCAGTGGTCGTAGGCGATCAGTGAGCGGGTGCCGGGGTGGCCCGCGGTGCGGTTGTGCCAGACCGTGCAGGTGCCCAGGTCAGCTCCCACGCCCCTGCGCCCGGCGGTGCTTCACCATGCCCGAACGAGTGACGCATGGCCGCCGAAGATCCCGGGCAGGCGCTGTCCATGAACAGCGAACTCACCCACACGACCACCCAGAGCACAGCCCTGCGCGCCGTCCAGGACGCCACCACCGAACACGCCCGCACCCGCCGTGCCCTGGACGCGGCCATCGCGGACGCCACCGCTGTCGGAGTCCAGCCCGAGGCGCTGCACCGAGTGGGGCAATGCGAACCCGGACACGGGCGGCACGCCGGCGACGTGGACATGGAACTCACCGACCTGGCGCAGTAGCCACGAAGGTGGTGACCGGTCCAGACGTGCGAACCGTCGAATCCGGGGCAACGCTGAAAGCATGACCAGCGAACCGAACGCCGCCGCAGCCCCTGTCCATGTCAGCGAGTACGAGCCCGAAGGGCGGTTCCGGCACGTGCGCGTCGTCCGTCACGACGGTGCGGCGATCACCGAGCCCTGCGCCGACGAAAAGCAGTTCGAGACCCTCGTCGAGCAGTACCGGCCCGGGACGGACCTGCACGACCCGACGCAGGTGTACTGGGTCGACCGTCCAGGCGAGTGGACAGGGATCTGAATCCCCTCACGACCGGCCACTCCCGGCAGGTCCCGTGTGACTGGACGCGCCACCGACCACCCGCCCTTTCGCCTAAGGGGCGGGTCATCCCATCGGAGGAGAGTTCGGGGCGGCCCGTACGACGGAAGGCGGTGGGGTCAACCGTTCGGGCGGCCGACTGCAGAGCGTGATCGCGCCAGGAGGATGGGACACGATCCCATCGCCTCACTCCTGGAGTCGCCCCGTGACCACCCCCTGCTCACCGCCGCGGCCCGCGCCGTCGGCCTCAGCAAGGTCTACGGCGAAGGCGACACCCGCGTCACCGCCCTGGACGACGTCTCCGTGGACTTCCTGCGCGGGCAGTTCACCGCGATCATGGGCCCGTCCGGCTCCGGTAAGTCCACGCTGATGCACTGCATGGCCGGGCTCGACACGGTCAGTTCCGGCTCGGCCAGGATCGGCGACACCGAACTGGTCGGGCTGAAGGACCGGCAGCTGACCAAGCTGCGCCGGGATCAGATCGGTTTTGTGTTCCAGTCGTTCAACCTGCTGCCGACGCTGACCGCGCTGGAGAACATCACCCTCCCGATGGACATCGCCGGGCGCAAGCCCGACAAGGCCTGGCTGGATCAGGTGGTGCGGACGGTGGGCCTGGCCGACCGGCTCGGCCACCGCCCGTCCCAGCTGTCCGGCGGGCAGCAGCAGCGGGTGGCCTGCGCCCGCGCCCTGGCCTCCCGGCCGGAGATCATCTTCGCGGACGAGCCCACCGGCAACCTGGACTCCCGCTCCGGCGCGGAGATCCTCGGCTTCCTCCGCAACACCGTGCGGGAGCTCGGCCAGACCGTGGTGATGGTGACCCACGACCCGGCCGCCGCCTCCTACGCGGACCGCGTGGTGTTCCTGGCCGACGGCAGGATCGTCGACGAGATGCAGGGCCCGACCGCCGACAGCGTCCTCGACCGCATGCGCCGCTTCGACGGCGCCGGCCGGACCAGCTGAAAGGGCCTGACACACCGTGTATCGCACCGCGTTCCGCAATGTCGTGGCCCACAAGGGCCGCCTGCTGATGACCATGCTGGCCGTGCTGCTCGGCACCGCCTTCGTGGCCGGCACCATGGTCTTCTCCGACTCGGTCGGGCAGGCCTTCAAGAACAGCGTCTCCAACAACTACGCCCATGTCTCGGTCCAGGTCAGCAACAACGACGCCGGCCCCTACTCCAGCCCCGGTGACACCGACCGCAGCGACAAGCCGCTGACCGAGGCCACCAGCAGGAAGATAGCCGCGCTCCCCGGCGCCGCCTCGGCGGCCGGCTCGGTCACCGGCTTCGCCGGGCTCTCCGACCCGAGCGGGAACCTGATCGGCCATCAGGGCCAGACCTACGGCAGCAACTGGCTGCCCGGCAGCGGCGGCCAGGACGCGCTGTACCCGATGACCCAGGGCGCCGGACCGACCGACGCGCACGGGATCGCCATCGACCGGAAGACCGCGCAGGACAACGGCTTCAAGGTCGGCGACACGGTCCGGCTCGCCGTGAACGGCCCGGTCACGCGGATGACCGTCACCGGGATCTTCAGCACCGACGACCCGCAGGTCGCGGCGGGCGGCTCACTGGTGCTGTTCGACAACGCCACCGCCCAGCAGACCTACCTCAAGCCGGGCCAGTACGACGCGATCAACGTCACCGCCAAGCCCGGCGTCAGCCAGACCCAGCTGCAGGACGAGGTCATGCAGGTGGTGCCGCACAGCACCAACATCGTGGTCAAGACCGGCGCACAGCTCACCGCCGACGAGACCCGCAACGTCGAGCAGTCCGTCTCGGGGCTGCGCACCGCGCTGCTGGCCTTCGCCGGGATCGCCCTGTTCGTCGGCATCTTCCTGATCGCCAACACCTTCACCATGCTGATCGCCCAGCGCACCCGGGAGCTGGCGCTGATGCGCGCCATCGGGGCGAGCCGGCGCCAGATCACCAACTCGGTGCTGCTGGAGGCGCTGTTCGTGGGCCTGGTGGCCTCGCTCGGCGGGCTGGCCGCGGGCATCGGCATCGGGGCACTGCTGAAGACGCTGATGGGCGGCAGCGGCGTACCGGCCGGTTCGCTGGTGCTCTCCGGCACCACCGTGATCGCCACCGTGGTCACCGGGGTGGTGGTGACCGTGCTGGCCGCGCTGCTGCCGAGCCTCCGGGCCTCCCGGGTGGCCCCGGTCGCGGCGATGAACAGCAACGACCAGCCGGCCACCCAGAAGAGCCTGGTGGTGCGCAACTCCATCGGCGCCGCCTTCTTCGGCCTGGGCCTGGCCTCGGTGCTCTACGGGACCACGCTGAGCGGCACGGACGGCCGGGCGCCGGTGGGCCTGGGCGCGGGGCTGATCCTGATCGGCGTGTTCGTGCTGACGCCGCTGCTGTCCCGTCCGGTGATCGCGCTGGTCGGACCGCTGCTGAGCGGGCTGTTCGGCACCCCGGGCAAGCTGGCCAAGCAGAACGCGGTGCGCAACCCGCGCCGCACCGCCGCCACCGCCTCGGCGCTGACCATCGGGCTGACCCTGATCAGCTCGCTCACGGTGATCGGCGCCTCGGTCAGCCACGCCATCGACACGCAGGTCACCCAGAACCTGAAGGCGGACTACGACATCTCGGTGATGCTGGGGCAGCCGGTCTCCCCCGCGCTGCTCCCCAAGATCACGGCGACCCCGGGCGTCGCCGCCATCAGCGTGCTGGACTCGCAGTACGTCACCATCGGCAGCTATGAGCACTCGGTGAACGGCGTGGACGCCAAGGCCTTCGACCAGCTGCTCGCCCCGCAGATGGTGTCCGGCGCGACCGCCTCGCTGCAGCAGGGCTCGGTGCTGGTGGACCAGCACGTGGCCACGGCCAACAACTGGACGGTCGGCTCCACCGCCAAGGTGACCTACCCGGACAAGAGCAAGGGCTCGGTGCGGATCGGCGGGATCTACCAGGAGAGCGACATGCTCGGCCCGATCCTGATGAGCGAGTCGGTGCTCGCCCCGCACACCACCTCGCCCTACTACAACGACATCCTGGTCAAGGGCGAGAACGGGGCCAGCCCTCAGCTGCAGCAGGCGCTGAAGGACTCCACCGGTGACAACCCGCTGGTCACCGTGAAGACCCAGCAGCAGATCAGGGACCAGTTCAGCTCGATCATCAGCACGATCCTCAACATCATGTACGGGCTGCTCGGCATGGCCGTGGTGATCGCGGTGCTGGGCGTGGTCAACACGCTGGCGATGTCGGTGTTCGAGCGCAAGCGCGAGATCGGGATGCTGCGGGCGATCGGCCTGGACCGCTACGCGGTGAAGCGGATGGTCCGGCTGGAGTCGGTGGTGATCGCCGCCTTCGGCGCCCTGATGGGCGTGGCCATCGGCGGGTTCCTGGCCTGGGCCGCGGTGCAGCTGCTCAAGCACAGCCTGGTCGGGCTGACCACCACGCCCCCGTACGGGCAGCTCGCCGCCTATGTGGTCGGCGCGGCCCTGGTGGGCCTGCTGGCCGCGATGTGGCCGGCCCGCAGGGCCGCCAAGCTCGACATCCTGGGCAGCATCAAGACCGACTGACCGCCCTCACCCGGGGCGCGCCGCCCCGGAAACGCCAGTGCCCCGGTCCTGTGAACAGGACCGGGGCACTTACGGCAGCGGTGCCGGTATGAGCACCACGGGTGTGGTCCGGCGACGCTGCCGGGCATGAGGGGTACGGCGTACTACGTGCTACGCGGGGACCTTCTCGGATGCCTTGTCGGCAGCGGGTGCTGCCAGGACCGGCTTCGGGGCGGGGGCCGCCGCCTCGACGAAGGTCTCACGGGGACGCTCCATCTCCACCAGGGAGACGGTCTCGCGCTTGAGGAACACGGCCAGGGTCCAGTCGGCGAACACGCGGACCTTGCGGTTCATCGTGGGCACCCGGCTGCCGTGGTACAGGCGGTGGAACCACCAGGCTGGACGGCCCTTCAGCTTGTACTTGCCGAAGAGGATCGCCACACCCTTGTGGAGGCCCAGACCGGCGACCGCGCCGAGGTTCTTGTGCTTGTACTCGGCCTGCGGGAAGCCCCGCATGCCGGAGATGACGTTGTCGCCGAGGACGATCGCCTGCCGCACGGCGTGCTGGGCGTTCGGGGGGCACCAGGCGCCCTCGCCCGCGGCCAGGTCGGGGACCTGGGCGTTGTCGCCGGCGGACCAGACGTTGTCGAAGCCCTGGACCTGCAGGGTCGCGGCGGTGTCGACGTGGCCGCGCGGGCCGAGCGGCAGGCCGAAGTTCGCCAGCGCCGGGTTCGGCTTGACGCCGGCCGTCCAGACGATGGTGGAGGCGTCGACCTCGACGCCGTTCTTCAGCACCACGTGCTTGTCGACGCAGGAGTCCATCGAGGTCTCGATGTAGATCTCGATGCCGCGCTCTTCGAGCTTCTCCTTGGTCCACAGACCGAGGTCGGGGCCCATCTCCGGAAGGATCCGGTTGGCCGCCTCGACCAGCAGGAAGCGCATGTCCTCCCGCTTGACGTTGTGGTAGAGCTTCGCCGCGTCGCGGGCCATGTCCTCGACCTCGGCGATGGTCTCCACACCGGCGAAGCCGCCGCCGACGATGACGAAGGTGAGCGCCTGCTTGCGCACCTTCTCGTCGGTGGTGGACTCCGCCTTGTCGAGCTGGGCGATGACGTGGTTCCGGAGGCTGATGGCCTCCTCGACCGACTTCATGCCGATGCCGTGCTCGGCCAGGCCGGGGATCGGGAAGGTGCGGGAGACCGAGCCCATCGCCACGACCATGTAGTCGAAGGGCAGCTCGTAGGGGTCTCCTGCGGCAGGGTGGATGACGGCCACCTTGCGCACCTGGTCCACGGAGGTGACGTGGCCCGTGAGGACCTCCGCGGTCTTCAGGATGCTGCGCAGGGGGGCGACGAGGTTGCGCGGCGCGACGTTGCCGGCCGCCGCCTCGGGAAGGAAGGGCAGATAGGTCATGTACGACCGCGGGTCGACGACCGTGACGGTCGCCTCCCCATAGCGCATCTTCTTGAGGATGCGCATCGCGGCATACAGGCCGACGTATCCACCGCCGACGATAAGAATGCGAGGACGCTCCGTGGTGCTCATATCCGAAAGTATCCAGCACCCTGGGGACCACATGTAGCGGGCCTACTCACCGACCACTGGACAGGCACTGCTACACTGCCCGCCCACGTGTGGCCCCCGGCCCCCGGGTTCACCCCGGCTGGCATAACCGCAGCTCGCCGCCGCACCGGCGACCCCGTACCGGAACCCGATCAGGGCCCGGACCTCAAAATCCGGACGAACACTCCCTCAGGACCACAGAAGATCCGGGAACCCCACGTGAAGAAATTCACAAAGTTTCCGGGACGGCAGGCCGTGCCGCACTCCAGGCGATGCCGTCGAGGATGTCGTGCTCGCTCACCACCAGCTCCTGGGCCCCGCTGCGCTCCATGATCGCCAGCAGCACCAGCGCCCCCGCGCCGATCACGTCCACCCGGCCCGGGTGCATCACCGGGATGGCCGCGCGCTGCTCCGCGGTGCTGGTCAGCAGCAGTTCGGCGACCTCGCGGACCCGGGCCAGCGGGATCCTGGAGTGGTGGATCGCCACCGGGTCGTAGGCGGGCAGCTCCAGCGCGATGGCGGCCACCGTGGTGACCGTCCCGGCCAGGCCGACCAGGGTGGCCGCGGTGGTCAGCGGGACCGCCTCGGCGGCCAGGTCCAGCGCCTGCTTGATGTCGGCGCGCATGGAGAGGGTGTCCTCGCCATGACGCTCCGTCAACCGGACGCAGCCGATGTCCACCGAGCGGGCCGCCTCGACCCGGTCCGAGCCGAGCACGAACTCGGTGGAGCCGCCGCCCAGGTCGAACACCAGGTAGGGAGGCACCAGGCCGTCGGCTGCGCCCAGCTCCCGGGTGGCGCCGGCGAAGGACAGCTGGGCCTCCTCGTCGCCGCTGATCACCTCGGGCTCGACGCCCAGGATCTCCCGGACGCCGTCCACGAACTCGGCCCGGTTCTCGGCGTCGCGGGAGGCGCTGGTGGCGACGAAGCGGACGCGCTTCGCGCCGTGCTCGGCGATGACGGCGGCGTACTCGCGGCAGGCGGCGAAGGTGCGCTCCAGCGCCTCCGGGGCGAGCCGTCCGGTGCGGTCCACGTCCTGGCCGAGACGGACGATGGTCATCCGCCGGTCCAGGTCGCGCAGCTCGCCGGTGGCAGGGTCGAGGTCGGCGACCAGCAGCCGGATCGAGTTGGTGCCGCAGTCGATCGCGGCCACGCGCTGGGGGCTCACTTGCTGTCGTCCTCGTCGTCGATGGGGGCGGTGTCGTCCTCGGTGGTGCCGGGGACAGTGACGCAGCAGCCCTTGCGCCACCACTGCGGCAGCTTCGCCAGGGCCTCGTCTCCCAGCGGGTTCACCCCGGGGCCCGCGGCCAGCGAGTGGCCCACCAGGACGTGCAGGCACTTCACCCGGTCGGGCATCCCGCCGGCGCTGGGGAAGCCCTCCAGCACCTCGATGGCGTCGCGCTTGGCGATGTAGTCCTCGTGCGCCCGCTGGTAGGCGGCGGCCAGCTCGGGATCCTCGGCGAGCCGCGCCGTCTGCTCCTTCATCAGGCCGTCGGCCTCCAGCGTGCCGATCGCGGAGGCGGCCCGGGGGCAGGTCAGGTAGTACAGCGTCGGGAACGGCGAGCCGTCCTCCAGCCGCGGCTGGGTCTCCACCACGTCGGGGAGGCCGCAGGGGCAGCGGTGGGCGACGGCGCGCAGCCCGCGCGGCACCCGGCCGAGCTGGGCCGCGATGGCCGCCACGTCGTCGTCGGAGACGGGGTTGTGCGAGGTCATCTTCTGGGCCTTCTTCAGTACGGGGTGCGGCTTCAGTGCGGGGTCCGGCTTCAGTGCGGGGTCCGGCTTCAGTGCGGGGGTGTGGCGGCGTCCGTCGGGGAGGCCGCGTCGGCGGCGTCCAGGGACTCGAACAGGTTGTCGTACCAGGGCTGGCCGGCCGCGCCCGCCTGGGCCTGGGCCTGGGCCGAGGCCTGGGCCGAGGCGCTCGGGGTGGGATCGACCGCGGTGAACGGGGTCTCGCCGGGGAAACCGTAGTGCAGCCGCTCGCGGGCCTGGGCCGTCACATAGGCCGGATCCTGCCAGCGGGCCCGCTCCCGGCGCAGCTCGTCCACCTGGGCCTGGGCCTGCTCGGCGGCGGCGCGCTGCTGGGCGATCTGCGAGCGCTGGGCGATGAACTGCCGGGTCGGGTAGGCCAGCGCGGCGATCAGCGAGCAGAGCACCAGGGCGAGCACCGCGGCGCGGCCGGTGAAACGCGGCCTGCGACTGCCTGCCTTGCTGCTCACGTTCTCGCCCTCCCGTGTCCCTGTGGATGCGCCGGTGCCCCGCCGCCCACCCTAGAGGGTGATCGCGGCGGGGCACCGGTCCAGCACGACGAGTCGTCAGTCGGCGGCGGGCTGGAAGCGCGGGAACGCGCCGCGGCCGGCGTACTCGGCGGCCTCGTCGAGGATCTCCTCGATGCGCAGCAGCTGGTTGTACTTGGCGACGCGCTCGGAGCGGGCCGGGGCGCCGGTCTTGATCTGGCCGCAGTTGGTGGCGACGGCGAGGTCGGCGATGGTGACGTCCTCGGTCTCGCCGGAGCGGTGCGACATCATGCAGCGGAAGCCGCTGCGCTGGGCCAGCTCCACCGCGTCCAGGGTCTCGGTCAGCGAGCCGATCTGGTTGACCTTCACCAGCAGCGCGTTGGCCGCGCCCTCCTTGATGCCGCGGGCGAGGCGGACCGGGTTGGTGACGAACAGGTCGTCACCGACGATCTGCACCTTGTCGCCCAGCTTGGCGGTGAGGGTCTTCCAGCCGTCCCAGTCGTCCTCGAACAGCGGGTCCTCGATGGAGACCAGCGGGTACGCGGCGACCAGCTCGGCGTAGTAGTCGGTCAGCTCGGAGGCGGAGAGCGCCTTGCCCTCGAACTGGTAGGCGCCGTCCTTGTAGAACTCGGACGCGGCCACGTCCAGGGCCAGCGCGACGTCCTTGCCGGGGGTGTAGCCGGCCTTCTTGATGGCCTCGACGATGAGGTCGAGCGCCTCGCGGTTGCTGTCCAGGTTCGGGGCGAAGCCGCCCTCGTCGCCGAGACCGGTGGAGAGGCCGCGCTCCTTCAGCACACCCTTGAGGGTGTGGTAGACCTCGACGCCCCAGCGGACGGCCTCGGAGAACGAGGGCGCGCCGATCGGAGCGATCATGAACTCCTGGATGTCGACGTTGGAGTCCGCGTGCGAGCCGCCGTTGAGGATGTTCATCATCGGGACCGGCAGCACATGGGCGTTGGGGCCGCCCAGGTAGCGGAACAGCGGCAGGTCGCTGGCCTCGGAGGCGGCGTGCGCCACGGCGAGCGAGACGCCGAGGATGGCGTTGGCGCCGAGCGAGGACTTGTCCGGGGTCGCGTCCAGGTCCAGCATCGCCTGGTCGATCAGGCGCTGCTCGGTGGCGTCGTAGCCGATCAGCTCCGGGCCGATCTGCTCGATGACGGCGAGGACGGCCTTCTCGACGCCCTTGCCGCCGTAACGGGACTTGTCACCGTCACGCAGCTCAAGGGCTTCGAAGGCACCGGTCGAGGCGCCGGACGGAACGGCGGCACGCCCGGTGCTGCCGTCGTCGAGGCCGACCTCGACCTCGACCGTGGGGTTGCCTCGTGAGTCGAGGATCTCCCGGGCTACGACGACGTCGATGGACGGCACAGGCATCTCCTTGGGGGAATACTGGGGTGCTTACCCCAAGAGCCTAGCCGCAGCAGAGGGCGTGGCCACCCGGACCGCGCGGGTGTCTCACCAGCCGGAGCCCCTACCCACCAGTAGTTCACCTGGCGGGCAGGGGCCGCGGGCGGGGCAGTCGGAGTCAGCCGACGTCGAGCCGCTGGCCCGGGAAGATCAGGTCCGGGTTGCCGCCGACGGTGGAGCGGTTCTCCTGGTACAGCGCCTTCCAGCCGCCGCCGAGGTGCGCGGAGGCGGCGATGCCGGAGAGGGTGTCGCCCGGCTTGACGGTGTAGTCGCCGTGGCCGGTGCTGTGCGTCGGGGACGCCTGCTGCACCGAGGGGGCGGCGTGCTTCGGGGTGCTGGGGGTGGTCTTCACGCTGTGCGTGCTGCTGCCGGCGCCGCTGTGCTTGCCGGTGCTGGTCTGCTTGGTGGTGCTGTGCGTGGTGGTGGTCTTCTTGGCCGGGGCCTTCTTGGCGGGGGCCTTCTTGGTCGGTGTGGTGCTCACCACCGGCGCGCCGCCGCCCTGGCTCAGTCCGGCCCGGGGTCCGCAGACCGGCCAGGCGCCGGGGCCCTGCGCGGCCAGCACCTTCTCGGCGATGGTGATCTGCTGGCCCTTGCTGGCGTGGTTGGCGGTGGAGGCGTACGCGGTGCCGCCGTACCCGGCCCAGGTCGAGGCCGAGAACTGCAGCCCGCCGTAGTAGCCGTTGCCGGTGTTGATGGACCAGTCGCCCCCGCTCTCGCAACTGGCGACCTTGTCCCAGGTGGACACGGATGCGGCGGAGGCGCTGGTCGCGCCGATCAGCGGCAGCGCTATCCCGGCGGTGCCGAGACTCGCGGTGGCCACCAGACGCGCGGTGCTGCTGCTGCGGGGCTTGCGATGGCGACCGGCGACAGGGGTGGTGAAGAGCATGGCAGGGTCCCTCTCCGACGCCTGCGAGGTGAGCTGTCGGGTTCGGGCCGGTAGGTAGCCCGGACGCTTGACGCGTCTTCACCCCGAGCCGCAGCCTTGTGAACTGCGGCGACTTACCTGGGTCCCCCGCTCCTGCCCAATCAAAGAGTGTGGGTTCCGCCCCCCGGCTGGACAGGACTCGGCGTCCCGAAGGGCAGTCGCCCGCGCATGCGGGCGTGCCGGAAGGCTAGACATATGAACTGCATAACCACAAGCCCCGTCCCTTCACTGAAGTAGGGAGAAAGCTCCCAATTCACTCCAGTGGTCGATCACGCAGTCGTCCGCAACTCCCGCACCCACCAGGCGCTTCCGCCGCCGCTCGTCCCCGCCCGCGAATCCGACGAAATCCACCCCGGCGCCGGCCGCCGCCTCGACATCGGTGACCGCGTCCCCGATCAGCACCGCGTCAGCGGCGCTGCCCCGCACCGCGGCCACCGCCCGGTCCAGCAGATAGGGGCGGGGCTTCATCAGCGCCGGGTCCGCGGGGCGGCCGAAGACCCGCCCCCGCAGCAGCTCCGCCAGCGGCTCCCGGCGCCGCAGGTACGCTTCCACCGCGGCGGTCGCGTTATTGCTGACCACGGCCACCGACCGGCCCGAGCGCAGCAGCCGCAGCACCGCGTCCACGGCGTCCGGCGTCTCCGCGGCGGTGCCGACGGCCTCCTGCTCGGCCTCGGCCAGCCGGCCGTCCAACTGCCGGGTGAGCGCCTTGATCTCCGGCTCGGACAGGCCCTGGCCGCCGAGCGCCTTGGCCAGGCCGTCCAGCAGGCCGTGCGGATCCTCGGTGCCCGCCAGCTCGCCGGGGAGCCGGACGCCCTGCGCGTCGAGCTCGCGCAGCAGCTTCCGGGCCACCCCCGGCGCCGGGTGCCCGGCGAACACCGAGCAGACCGGACCGTCGAAGTCCAGCAGGACCACCTTCGCCCGCTCCACCTTCGCTGCTGCCGGGGCTCGTTGCGGTGACACGACGGATGGCTCGCTCTCAGTCTCTGGGGTCTCGGTGCAGTTGGACGCCATAGCGTTCGGCCTTTACCCACCAGGACTCGAAGAACGCCTGGACCGTGCGGACGAACTTGGAGTCGACATGGTTGGGCAGGGCGTGTCGAGTACGCCAGAAAAGCTTACTGTCCAGGCCGGCCAGGTCGTCGATCCGGTACTCCTCGCCACCGATGTCGACCGACCGCTCCGTCAGCTGGTAGAAGCCCTCCAGCACCTCGTTCCCGTTCAGCACGTACAACTTGGTCATCGGCGGAAAGGGTACGGCTCGAACCTCCACCTTCGGGTTGCCTTCGACCAACTGGAAGGTGCGCAGGTTGTCCACCGCCGCCTGCAGGCTGGCCACCTGGGTCTGCGTGATGAGCTGCAGCCGGGCCAGCGGACGGTGGTCGTCGGGATGGCCGATGACCCGCGGAAAGGTGGGCGTGGCCGAGTAGTTGGAGACCAGCAGCCGGATCCGGAACTCGCTGAGCACCGTCCGGGAGGCGCGCAGCGCCAGCATCTGCAGCTGTATCGCCGCGACCAGGGACTCCGAGGTCACACAGAAGGCGTCGATGGTCAGCTTTCCGGACCTGGTGGCCAGCGCGATGCGGTTCTGCAGGGTCTCGATGGTCCGGCTGGGCCCATGGCTGTGGCCCTCCGGCTCCTCCAGCGGCGGCTCGCCCTCCGCCGGGGCCAGCACCGCGCGCTTCCCCGGCGAGGTGATGATCAGCCCCTCGTCGGACAGCTCCTGCAGCGCCTTCTGCATCGTCGCCCGGGACACCCCTATCTCGTCGGCCAGGCTCTTCCCCGACGGCAGGCTCTCCCCGGGCCGCCACCTGCCCGCGGCGATTCTGCGTTCCAGAGCCTCCTTGGCTCCCTTCGACACCATGAGCCAGTACCTCCCACCCCTCGACCAGGCACTACCCAGCGCAGCCTACTCCTCTAAAAAGCTTATGCACCTGCCTAGTTGTCACCTGGTCAGGTTATCTGGTCCCCTGAATACAGAGAAGGTTTCCGTACAGGGAGGCAGGCCATGGAAGTCTCTGAGAAGGTCACTCAATGGATGTTCAGCATGCTGCTCCAGTCACACCCCCGCCTGGACCTCTCGGCCCTGCTGCTCGCCGGTGTGATGCTGTTCGCCTTCGGTGAGCGCCGCTCCTTCGGCCGCCTGGTGCTCGCCTTCGGCCTGGTCCTGCTCTTCGGCGGCCACCTGGCCATCCGGATCACCATGCCGAACGGGCCGTCCTAGCCCTTCTCGGGAGTGAAGGACACCGGGAGTCGGCGGAGACCCCGCATGATGAGGCCGCCGCGCCAGCGCAGGTCTGCGGGGGCGGCGGCGAGGGTGAGGTCGGGGAGCCGGCGCAGCAGGGCCGCCAGGGCGTACTGGGCCTCCAGGCGGGCCAGCGGGGCGCCGATGCAGTAGTGGATGCCGTGGCCGAAGCCGAGGTGCGGATTGTCCCGGCGGGCGAGGTCGAGCAGCTCCGGCTGGTCGAAGCGGGACGGATCGCGGTCGGCGGCGGCGAGGACCACCAGCACCGGGTCGCCGGTGGCGATGTCCTGGCCGCCGATGCTGACCGGGGTGGTGGCGTAGCGCCAGGTGGCGAGCTCCACCGGCCCGTCGTAGCGCAGCAGTTCCTCCACCGCGGTGCCCAGCAGCCCGGTCTCGCCGCGGTCCAGCGAGGCCTGAAGCCTGGCTCGCTGCTCGGGGTGGGTGAGCAGGGCGTAGAGCCCGTTGCCGATCAGGTTGACCGTGGTCTCGAAGCCGGCGAAGAGCAGGATGAAGGCCATCGCCGCGGCCTCGTTCTCGGTGAGGTGCTCGCCGTGGTCGCTGGCCCGGATCAGCCCGGAGATCAGGTCGTCGCCTGCCTGTCCCGAGGCGAGGTCGGCGCGCTTGCGGTGGATCAGCTCGGCGAGGTAGGTCCGCATCTTCTTCACCGAGCGGGCGACCCCTCCACGCGGGCCCCCGCCGTGGCGAATCATCATGCCGGCCCAGTCCCGGAAGTCGTCCTGGTCCTCGGGCGGGACGCCGAGCAGGTCGCAGATGGCATAGATGGGCAGCGGGAACGCGAACTCATGGATCAGGTCCGCCGACCCGTTCGCGGCGAAGCCGTCGATCAGCCGGTCGGTGATCTCCCGCACCCTGGGTTCGAAGCCGGCCACCGTGCGCGGGGTGAAGGCCTTGGCGACCAGCCGGCGCAGCCGGGTGTGGTCGGGAGGGTCGATGTTCAACAGGTGGGTCATCAGGTCGGCGCCGCGCTCCCCCGGGATGCCGGTCCGGCCGCTGCTCTGCCCGTGGTGGCCCGGGTTCTTGCTCAGCCTGGGGTCGGCCAGCGCCTGCCGGGCGTCGGCGTAGCGGGTGACCAGCCAGGCCTCGACGCCGCTGGGCAGGGTGGTGCGGTGCACCGGGGCGTGCTCGCGCAGCCAGGCGTAGGCCGGGTAGGGGTCGGTGGCGAACTCCCAGGTGAAGAGTTCCGGGGCGGCGGGGACGGCGGCTGGCGGCTTGTGCACTCCTTGACGGTAGCCGGAGGTTGGCTTGCATTCCGGACGGGCACTGTTGCGGTGGCAGGTCGGATGCCTACGATCACCGGCAGTGCGCGGGCCAGTGCGGAGGCCCGCCGGGAGGAGCGGGACATGCAGATACGCGGATCCGTCGTAGTGGTGACCGGTGCGGCCGGGGGAATCGGGGCCGCACTGGCCCGGCGATTCGCCGCCGAGGGCGCGCGCGGGCTGCTGCTCGCGGACCTGGACGGCGGCCGGGTCGAGGACCTGGCGCTGGAACTGGACCGTGAGGGTTGTCACACCGTGGGTGTCGGCAGCGACGTGACCAGGGAGAGCGACGTCCGGGCGCTGGTGGAGACCGCGGAGAAGCATCTGGGCCCGGTGGACCTGTTCTGCAGCAACGCCGGGCGCGGCTCGCTGGTCGGCGAGAGCGCGGGCTTCGAGGCGGCCAATGAGATCTGGCAGTCCTGCTGGGACCTCAACGTCATGGCCCATGTCTACGCGGCCCGGGCGGTCCTGCCGGGAATGCTGAAGCGCGGGCAGGGCTACCTGCTGAACACCGCCTCCGCCGCCGGGCTGCTGCAGATGCCCGGCGACGCGGCGTACACGGCGACCAAGCACGCGGCGGTGGCCTTCGCCGAGTCGCTCGCGGTCACCTACGGCGACCAGGGGATCAAGGTCAGCGCGCTGTGCCCGCAGGGCGTGCACACGGCGATGACCTCCGACCCCTCCGTCGCGGCGCGGCTGAGCCTGTTCGCGCCGCTGCTGACCCCGGAGCAGGTCGCGGACGCGGTGGTGGAGGGCCTGGCCGAGGAGCGCTTCCTGATCCTGCCGCACCCGGAGGTGGCCCAGTACGAGCAGAGCCGGGCCGCCGACCGGGACGGCTGGCTGGCCGGGATGCGGAAGGCGATCAGGCGGACGGGCTGACCGCGAGGACCGCCGCCGCGACGGCCCGGCGGCGGTCGCGGGGCTCGGCGGTGGAGTCCGCCATCTCCGGGGTCGGCAGGATCGCCGGGACCGGCACGGTCACGCCGTTGGCGGCGTAGCGCCGCAGCTGCTCGCGGACCCGGACCGGGTCGCCGTGCACGATCAGCGCGTCCACCACCTGGTCCGGCACCGACGCCGCCGCGCCCTTGCGGTCGCCGGCCGCCCAGGCGTCCCACATCGGCTTGAGCTGCTCCTCCCGGCCGAGCCAGCGGTGGAACGCGGCATAGGCCGGGACGGTGAGGTAGCCGGCGATCAGCCGGCGGCCGAGGGCCCGCGCGTAGTCGGCGTCGGCGGTGGGGCAGACGAAGATCCTGGCGGCGACGGTCTTGCCGGTGCCGCCGGCCCGGTGGAACTCGTCCACGGCGGTGGTCACGTCCTCGGCGGAGAGCCAGTTCAGGATGGTGCCGTCGGCCTCCCGCGCGGCCAGCTTCAGCATGCCCGGACGCAGGGCGGCGAGCAGCACCGGCGGGGTGGACGCGGGGACCCGGTCCAGCCGGAAGCGGCGGACCGCGAAGGTCTCGTACTGCTCGTCCACGACCTGCCCGGTGAGGGCGGTCCTGAGGAAGCGGAGGGTGTCCCGGCAGCGCGCGTAGGGCTGCTCGTGCGGGACCGCGTTCCAGTCCTTGACGATCACCGGTGAGGAGGAGCCGATCCCGAGCGTGAACCGGCCGGGGGCGGCCTCGGCCAGGGCGGCGGTCTGCATCGCCAGCAGCGCCGGGCCACGGGTGTGCACCGGCACGATCGCGGTGCCGAGGTTCAGCTGAGGGGCCCAGACCGAGGCCAGTGCGAGCGGGGTGAAGGCGTCGGCGCCGGTGGTCTCGCTGGACCAGAGGTCGGTGAAACCGAGGTCCGGCAGCGCCTCGACCAGCTTGCGCTGGTCGGTCAGCGGGATGCCCTCGAGCGGAAAGGTGAGGCCCCAGCGGGCGGCGGCAGGTACGGCGGCGGGTGAGGGGGTCATCCAGCGATGCCACCACGCCGACCGCCCGGTCGGCAAGGGGAGGCAGCCTCAGTCGGCGTCGGTGGTCAGCACGGCGGTGGCGCGGGCCTCGTCGGCGGCGGCCTGCCCGGCGAGGGCGTCGCGGCAGAGGCGGTCGGCCAGCCGGGTGGTCTCCGGGAGCCGGTAGCGCGGTGCGGCCCGCAGCACCAGGGCGCAGGCCTCGTCCAGGGTGATCAGGTGGCCGGTGGAGACAGTCAGCGGCTTGACCCCGTCCTGGGTGCGCAGCACCCGGGCGACGGTCTCGCCGCCGTCGTGGACGTCGCTGCTGTCGCCGCGGGCCGGGCCCGGCTCGTCCCAGCTGCCGAGCAGCGGGGTCTTGGCGACGCCCAGCGTCGGCAGCCCGGCGAGCACGCCCAGGTGGCAGGCCAGGCCGAAGCGGCGCGGGTGAGCGAGGCCCTGGCCGTCGCAGAGCAGTACGTCCGGGGTGGTGGCCAGCCCGCGCAGCGCGGCGATCAGCACCGGCAGCTCACGGAAGGCGAACAGCCCCGGCAGGTAAGGGAATCCGGCGGTGCCGACCGCGGTGGCGCTGTCCAGCAGCTCCATCGTGTCCGCGTCCAGGACCACCACCGCGGCGGCGACCCGGTCCTCGGCGCTGCCGTGGCTGCCGCCGTAGGCGACGTCCAGACCGGCCAGGGTGCGCGGCGGGGCGGCCAGCGGCGCGGTACGGACCAGCGGCCGCAGCTCCTGCTGGATCCGGTACGCCTGCTCCGGGGTTGACGGCCAGTCATGACTGAGCTGAAGCTCCATCAGCTGCCCTGCTCCACCTGCTGGATGGCGTCCCGGTAGCGGCGGGCGGCGGCCCGCAGCTCGGCCTCGGGGTCGAGACCCTGCTGCTGGGCCAGGATCGCGAGCGCCAGCAGCTCGGCACCGAGAGCACCGCTCTCGCCGGCCTCGCCGACCGGGAGCGGCACGTCGAGGCCGGCCTTGGCCACCCGTGAGTGCAGCTTCGCGGCCAGCGCCAGCGCGGGCTGCGCCAGCGGCACACCCTCGACGATGGAGTCGCGCTGCTTCTCGGCCGCCTTCAGCTGATCCCAATTGGCCTCTACATGCTCCGCGGTGGGGGCGTGCACATCACCGAAGACATGGGGATGACGATAGGTCAGTTTGTCGATGATGCCGCCCGCGACATCGTCGATGCTGAACGGCTGCTCCGGGTGCTCCTCCGCGATCCTGGCGTGGAACATCACCTGGAGCAGGACGTCGCCCAGCTCCTCCTGGAGCATCTCCCGGTCGCCGTCCTCGATCGCCTCGATCAGCTCGAAGGACTCCTCGACCAGGTACTTCACCAGCGACTCATGGGTCTGCTCGGCGTCCCAGGGGCAGCCGCCCGGCGCGCGCAGCCGGTCCATCACCGCGACCAGGTCCAGCAGCCGGGCCCCGGGCAGGTCGTAGGAGCCGGGCAGCAGTTCGATCTCCGGCACCGGCCCGGCCGCGAGGCCGCCCTCGACCGCGATCCGGGCCAGCGAGTCGGTCAGGCCCGGGTCGCCGTCCACCCCGCCGATCCACAGCACGGTGCGGCCGGACGCCGCCTCGGCCAGGGTACGGGCCAGCGCGAACGCCGGGACGTCGTCCAGCAGCTCGACGGTGACCCCGGCCTGGCGGACGTAGGGCAGCTGCGGGTGGCCGGGGTCGCCGGCCAGCACCCGGTCCGCGTCCCGCAGCGCGGCCCAGGCCGGCCAGGACAGCAGGCCGGGGGCGACCCGGTGGGTGCTGGAGAGGAGGACGAGCCGTCCCGGCCCGGCCTCAGCCGCTGAGGTGTCGAGGTGATCTGCCACGGGACGAACCTACCGTGACGCGGCGGCTCAACTCGTCGCGGCGGCGGGCTCCGCCTTGAGCCACGGCTGCTTGGACCCGGTGAGCGGGGGCCAGGGGCTGTCGGCGGTGGCCTTCGCGCTCCAGCTGCCGTAGCGCGGGTTGACCGTGACCCCGAGGCTCGTCGCCGACTTCTGCAGGATCTTCTGGAAGGCCGCCGGGGCCTGGTTCGAGCTCGGGTCCACGCCCGACAGCTGGATCAGCATCTGCTGGCCCACCTGGTAGCGGGCGAAGGTGGCGAAGTCGGAGGGGGCGATGTGCAGCTGAGTGATGATCGCCTGCTGCAGCGCCTGCGCGCTGCCCAGCTGCTGCGCGTACGCCTCCTCGGTCTGCTGGACCTCTCCGGTCGAGACCGACTTGCCCTGCGCGGCCAGTGCCTGGTCCACCAGCTTCGCGTTCACCAGCAGCGACAGCAGATTCGCCGAGGCGCCGGGGGCCTGCTGGGCGCCGGTGGCGCCGGCCGCGGCCTGGTAGGCGGCGACATGCGCCTGGAGCGTCGACACCGTGATCCGCTGGTCACCCACCACCGCGGCGGCGCCGGGGTGCGCGGTCGACGAGCAGGCCGACAGAGCAGCCACCGCGCTCACAGCGAGTGCGACAGCAGCGGTGCGACGGCGGTTCACGGGGCCTCCCGGCGACTCAACGGACCTACGGGGCTCGACGATACGTCTGTTACTGCTCCGAGGACCGAGGATAGGCAGCCGAACTGTCCCGTGTCACCAGGTCGGCGCAGGCGAACCGCGCCGCGGTGGATCAGCTGACCGGGGTGCGGGTCTCCGCGGCGGACGCCTCGACCGCGGCCGGCTCCGCCGGGCCCACCTCGCCGAAGCGGGCCAGCGCCAGCGCGCCGGCCACGGCCAGCGCGAAACCGGCCAGGGCCAGCGGCAGCATGCCGGGCCGGGTGCCGTCGCCGAGCAACACCACGCCGAGGACGGCCGGCAGCGCGGTCTCGCCGAGCACCATGCTGGCGGTGGCGGTGGTGACCTTGCCGCCCCTGACCCCCTCGGTCATGAAGACGAAGGAGACCGCACCGCCCGCGAGCAGCGCGTACGTCGCCGGGTCGGACAGCAGCGGCAGCAGGTCGAGCCCGTGGGTGCTCGGCAGCACCCGGACGGCCAGGCCGACCACGCCGAAGCCCAGTCCGCAGAGACTGCCCATCACCGCGGCGCGGCGGGGCTCGCTCAGCTTCCAGGCCACCCCGCCGAGCGCGGCGATCAGGGCAACCGCGGCCAGCAGGATCCAGTGGAACGCCTGCCCGGGCTGCTTGTGGCCCTCCTCCCCCGCGGTCGCGCCGAGGACGGCCAGGCCGACGCAGACCCCGGCCACGCCCAGCCACTCGCCCCGGCCCAGCCGGATCTTCAGCAGCGCCGCGCCGAGGACGGCCGTCACCGCGAGGGCGCCGGCGAGCGCCGCCTGCACCACGTAGAGCGGCAGCGAGCGCAGCGCGATCAGCTGGGCGATGAAGCCGAGGCCGTCCAGGAGGAGGCCTGCGGCGAAGGGGAGGTTCAGCATCGCTTTCGCTGTGCCGAAGACCCCCTCACCGGGGGTGGGCTTGTGGCGCTGGGCCCCCAGGGCCTGCAGGACCATGGCGACGCCGAAGAAGAGGGCGGCGGCGAGGGCCATCAGCAGACCTAGGAGCATGCTCCGAGTCTATGGGTTGGTGGGAACGGTGCAGGTCTGCGCGGTTTTTTCGTCCCGGTCAGAACAGGGTGGTCAGGAATTCGGTGCACCAGACGAGGAGGTCGCGGCCGACCACCGGCTTGGCGCCGATCTTGCCCGACCCCGGCCGGGGCACCAGGAGCAGCTTGGTGGAGGCCTTGATCTGGCTGCGCGGGTAGATCCGCTGGAGCCGCAGCTCCTGCGACTCCCGCAGTTCCACCGGGCCGAAGCGGATGTTCTGGCCCTGCAGGGTGATGTCGGAGATCCCGCAGCGCCGGGCGAACAGCCGCAGCCCGGCCACCAGCAGCAGGTTCTCCACCGGCTCCGGCAGCTTGCCGTAGCGGTCGACCAGCTCGGCCCGGACCGCGGCGATGTCCTCCTCGGAGTTCACCGAGGCGATGGACCGGTACGCCTGCAGCCGCAGCCGCTCGCCGGGCGCGTAGTCGTGCGGGACGTGGGCGTCCACCGGCAGCTCGATCTTGACGTCCAGCGGCTCCTCGGCCGAGTCCTCGCCGATGCCGCCACCGCCCATATTTTCCCGGTATTCGGCCACGGCCTCGCCGACCATCCGGATGTAGAGGTCGAAGCCGACCCCGGCGATGTGCCCGGACTGCTCGCCGCCGAGCAGGTTGCCCGCGCCGCGGATCTCCAGGTCCTTCATCGCCACATACATGCCCGCGCCCATCTCGGTGTGCTGGGCGATGGTGGCGAGCCGCTCGTGCGCGGTCTCGGTGAGCGGCTTCTCCGGCGGGTAGAGCATGTAGGCGTAGCCGCGCTCGCGGCCGCGGCCGACCCGTCCGCGCAGCTGGTGCAGCTGGGACAGGCCGAAGGTGTCGCCGCGCTCCACGATCAGGGTGTTGGCGTTGGAGATGTCGATGCCGGACTCCACGATGGTGGTGGAGACCAGCACGTCGAACTGGTTCTCCCAGAAGTCGACCACGACCTTCTCCAGCGCCGACTCCCCCATCTGCCCGTGCGCGGTGGCGATCCTGGCCTCCGGGACCAGCTCCTTGAGCTTGGCCGCCGCCTTGTCGATCGACTCGACCCGGTTGTGGATGTAGAAGACCTGGCCCTCGCGCAGCAGCTCGCGTCGGATCGCCGCCGAGATCTGCTTCTCGTCGTAGGCGCCGACAAAGGTCAGCACCGGGTGCCGCTCCTCCGGCGGGGTGGTGATGGTGGACATCTCACGGATGCCGGTGACCGCCATCTCCAGGGTGCGCGGGATCGGGGTCGCCGACATGGTGAGCACGTCGACGTTGGCGCGGAGCTTCTTCAGCTGCTCCTTGTGCTCGACGCCGAAGCGCTGCTCCTCGTCCACGATGACCAGGCCCAGGTCCTTGAACCGGGTCTCGGCGGAGAACAGCCGGTGGGTGCCGATGACCAGGTCCACGCTGCCCTCGCGCAGGCCCTCCAGCACCGCCTTGGCCTCGGCGTCGGACTGGAACCGGGACAGCGCCTTCACCACCACCGGGAAGTTGGCGTAGCGCTCGGAGAAGGTGGAGAAGTGCTGCTGCACCAGCAGTGTGGTCGGCACCAGCACCGCCACCTGCTTGCCGTCCTGGACCGCCTTGAAGGCGGCGCGGACCGCGATCTCGGTCTTGCCGTAGCCGACGTCGCCGCAGACCAGCCGGTCCATCGGGACGGTCTTCTCCATGTCGGCCTTGACCTCGGCGATGGTGCTGAGCTGGTCCGGGGTCTCGGCGTAGGGGAAGGCGTCCTCCAGCTCGCGCTGCCAGGGGGTGTCCGGCGCGAAGGCGTGGCCCGGGGCGGCCATCCGGGCCGAGTAGAGCCGGATCAGGTCCCCGGCGATCTCCTTGACCGCCTTCTTGGCCCGGGACTTGGTCTTGGTCCAGTCCGCGCCGCCGAGCCGGTGCAGCGAGGGGGCCTCGCCGCCGACGTACTTGGTGACCTGCTCCAGCTGGTCGGTGGGGACGAAGAGGCGGTCCCCCGGCTGGCCCTTCTTGGCCGGGGCGTACTCCAGCACCAGGTACTCGCGGGTCGCGCCCTGGACGGTGCGCTGCACCATCTCGATGTAGCGGCCGACGCCGTGCGCCTCGTGCACCACGTAGTCGCCGGCCTGCAGGGCCAGCGGGTCGATGCCGTTGCGGCGGCGGGAGGGCATCCGGCGCATGTCCTTGGTGGAGGACTTCTGCCCGGCCAGGTCGGTCTCGGTGACCACGTGCAGCTTCAGGCCCTCGGAGTACAGCCCGTACTCGATGGAGCCGCAGGCGACATGGACGATGTCGGCGGAGGGCCGGCCGACCAGGTCGGGGCTGAGCCGGGCGCCGATGCCCTCGCCGGACAGCATCTCGGCGATCCGGGAGGCGGGGCCCTGACCCTCCGTCACCAGCACCACCCGCCAGCCCTCGGCGAGCCTGCCCTTGGCGTCGGCGATGGCCCGGGCGGTGTCGCCGCGGTAGGCCTCGGCCGGGTGCAGGTCGAGGTGGAGCACGTCGGGGCCGGTCAGCGCCTCGTCGTCGGCGGCGAAGGGGCTGACCGACCACCAGGGCAGGCCGATGTCGGCGGCGTGCTCGCGGATGTCGGCGATGGACCACAGCGAGGCCGCGCCCACGTCCAGCGGCCGGTCGCCGCCGGAGGCCGCGGCGACCCAGGAGGCGTGCAGGAACTCCTCGCTGGTGCGCACCAGGTCGGCGGCCCTGGTCCGGACCCGCTCGGGGTCGCAGACCACGGCCAGGCTGCCCTTCGGCAGCACGTCCACCAGCAGTTCCATGTCGTCGACCAGGACCGGGGCGAGCGACTCCATGCCCTCCACCGCGATGCCCTGGGCGATCCGGTCCAGGATGTCGGCCAGCTCGGGGTGCTGCTGGGACAGCTCGGCGGCACGGGCCATCACCGGCTCGGTGAGCAGCAGCTCACGGCAGGGCGGGGCCCACAGGCCGTGCTGGGCCACCTCCAGCGAGCGCTGGTCGGCGACCTTGAAGTAGCGGATCTCCTCGACCTCGTCGCCCCAGAACTCCACCCGCAGCGGGTGCTCCTCGGTCGGTGGGAAGACGTCCAGGATGCCGCCGCGGACGGCGAACTCGCCGCGCTTCTCGACCAGCTCGACCCGCTGGTACGCGGCGGCGGCGAGGCGGCGGACGAGGTCCTCCAGATCGACGTCCTGGCGCACCCGCAGGCTGACCGGTTCCAGCTCGGCCAAGCCCTTGACCTGCGGCTGGAGCACGCTGCGGATCGGCGCGACAATCACCTGCAGCGGGCCGGCGGCCGGGTCGTCGGCGCTGGGGTGGACGATCCGGCGCAGCACCGCGAGCCGGCGGCCGACGGTGTCCGAGCGTGGGGAGAGCCGCTCGTGCGGCAGGGTCTCCCAGGCCGGGAACTCGGCGACGCTGTCCGGCGGCAGCAGCGAGGCCAGCGCGGCCGCCAGGTCCTCGGCCTCCCGGCCGGTGGCGGTGACCGCGAGCACCGGCCGGCCGCGCGGGTCCTTCTCCTTCGCCGCGGCCGCCGCGAGGGCGCGGGCCAGCGCCGCGACCGCGAACGGGCGGGCGGCGGGCGGGCCGACGAGGTCAAGGTGGCGGCGGTCCCCGGTGAGGGCGGACTGCGCCGCCTCGACCAGGGCCGGGTCGGCGACGACGACGTCAAGCAGGCCGGTCAGGCTCATGGACTTCTCTCAGGCGGTTCTCGGCCGACGGCTGGGGGCCGGGGGCAACGCGAAGCACCCGGAACGCAGCGCGCACCGGGGGGTTCCCAGCGTACGCCCCGGCGCGGGTCCCGACCCGGTCACTGCCGCGACCTGAACCACTCCAGTCCTGAAGCGCCTCAGGTTTCGCCGCGGTCCGAGTCGGCCGGGTCGGCGGCACCGGTCAGGGTGACCAGGGTGGTCCTGATGTGGTCCAGGTGGGCCTTGAGCTCCTCCTGCTGCTCGGCGTAGGCCAGCCGCTCCCGCTCCACCCCGGCGGCGATCCGTTCGGCCTCCCGCCGGGCCGCCCCGAGCAGGCGCTCGGCCGTGGTGGCCGCCTCGGCCTCGGTGCCCGCGGCGGTGGCCTTCATCGCCTTGAGGTGCCGCTCGGCCTCGCTCTGCCGGCGCTCGGCCCTGGCCGTCAGCGCGGCCTCGGCCGCGGCGTGCTCGGCGTCCGCGGCGGCCTGGGCCTGGTCGGCGGTGTGCTGCAGCGCGGCCAGCCGGAGCCGGACCGACTCGGCGGCCTCCTCGGCGCGGGCCCGCAGCTCCGCGGCGTACCCGGCGGCGTCCTCGCGGGCGGCCCGGGCCTCCCGGTCGGCCTCGCCGCGCTCGGCCTCGGCCGTGGCGCGGGCCCGGTCGAGGTCGCGGCGGAAGGAGTCGTCGGCGGCGCCGCGCAGCCGGGCGGCGTAGTTCTCGCCGTCCTCCAGCTGCCTCCTGGCGTCGGCGCGGGCCTCGGTGTCCAGCGCCTCGGTCCAGGCCTCGGTCTCGGTCCTGAGCTGGACCGACTCCTCCTGGGCCAGCACCAGCAGCCGGGCGGCGCGCTCGCTCAGCTCGGCGTAGGTGGGCGGGGCGGCCTCGGCCGCGGCCTGCTCCGCCGCGGCGGCGTCGATCAGCTTCTGCTCCAGCGCGCGCATCCGGTTGCCGAGCCCGGACAGCCGCTCCCAGGCCGCGTCGCGCTCGGCGGTGAACCGGATCAGCGCCTGGTCGACCTGCGCGGAGTCGTAGCCGCGCCGGGTCACGGTGAAGCCGTGCGGAGAGACGGCGTCGCTCATCGGCTGGTCCTCTCATCCGATCGGGTGGGATCGCATCAGCAAACGGTCACTAATTGACCCATTTTGCACAGATCCACTACCCGATCGGACAATCCGACACCCGCCAGGGCTACAGCAGTCCGTCCCACAACTGTTCGAGCAGCACCGCCCACCAGGTCTCCGGGGACTGCAGCGCGGCCGGGTCGAGCGCGGCCAGCTGGGCCTGGAAGTCGGTGGTCCAGTGGCCCGCCTGCTCCGGGGTCAGCCCGTACCGGAACCGCCACATCCGGCCCAGCAGGGCCATGCAGCGCAGGAACTCCGGCAGTCCGCTGTTGACGAAGCGCGGCTGCTGGGCCTCCGGGCCCGGCGGCTGGGTCGGCGTGCCCAGGTCGACCGCGACGATCGCCGCCGTCCCGTACTGGACGCAGAGCTGGCGCCCGTAGTCGTTGCCGAGCACCAGGTAGGTGCCGGCGTCCGGCTGCGGCGCGATGCCGCGCTCGGTGGCCAGCTCGGCCAGGGTCGGCAGCGGACGGCCCGGCTGGGCCTGGGCCCAGAAGAACGGACCGAACTCGACCGGCAGCCCGGCCCAGGTCAGCGACCCGGACACGGCCTCGGGGACGCCCTGCCTGGACACCGCCTGCGGCTCGTACCGGAACAGGTTCTGGTCGCCGAAGGCCTGCTGCAGCTCCTCGGCCAGCGCCTGCGGCGGCACCGCGGGGGCGGCCGGGACCGACCCGGGCGCCGGCAGCGGCACCCGGAACGGGCGCTGCGGGGCCGGGCCCGCGGCATGGGTGTGCAGCTCGCCGTGGTGCTCGAACAGGTGCTGGACGCCGCGCTGACGCGCCGCCCGGTCCCGCCCGTACGGGGCGATGCTGCTGACCCGGACGTTCGGCCAGGCCTCCTTGACCATCCGCTGGCAGTAGCCGCCGGGCAGGTCGCAGCTCTCCAGTTCGGTGTGCAGTTCGAGCACCTGCTCGGGCGGCACGTTCAGCCGGCGCACCTCCTGCAGGATCTGCCACTCCGGGTGCGGCAGGCCGAGGGTGGAGCGCTGGATCAGCTGCTGCTCGGAGCCGTCAGGACCGCGGTAGCGGAGCACGGCCATGTAGCCGGGGCCGACCGTGGGCGTGCCGGGGCTGCCGGGCTGCGACGGCGGCTGCGGCGCCTGCGGGGGCGGGGGCGGCGGGGCAGCGGCGGGGCCTCGGCCGAGGCCGAGGTTCAGCGCGGGGGCGAGCTGGGTCGCCACATAGCTGTCGTCGCCGGCCGCGCCGGACGCACCCGGTCCGCCGGGCGGCGGGGGCGGCAGCGGGGAGCCTCCGCGGAGCCCGGCCGGGGGCGGGGGCGGCGGCATCCCCGGGACGCCGGGGCGGCACCGGGCTGCGCGGCGGGCCCAGGCGCGGGGGCGCCTGAGGCGCCGACCAGCCCCGGCGGCGGGGGCGGCGGCAGGCCGGGGCTCCTGGGCGGTCCGGTCGGCGGCGGCAGCGGTGTGCCGGGGAGGCCCGGCGGAGGCGGCGGGGGCCTCCGGCCGGAGCACCGGGCGGCGGCGGGGGCGCGCTCGCGCCACCCACCAGGCTCGACGGGGGCGGGGGCGGGGGGCCCCCGACCGGACCGGACGGCGGGGGCGGCGGCCCCGGCACCACCGGCGGCGGCCCTCCGGGCCGGGACAGCATGGTCGGCGCGTAGTCCAGCGAGTCCCCGGCCGGAGCGGGCGCCGGGGCGCCCTGGGCGAAGCCGTAGGGCGGAGGCGGAGGCGGCCCGCCGGCCGGCGAACCGGGGCGCTGCTGGGACGGGCCTCCGGCCCAGTCCGGAGGCGGCGGCGGGGTGCCCTGGCCCGACCCGCGGGGCTGCGGCGGGGTGCCGGGTCCCGCGCCGTAGGGCGGCGGGGGCGGGGGCGTGCCGGGGGCAGCCTGTCCCGCGCCGTAGGAGCTGCCCGGTTGGGCGGCGGGCCGTTGGCGGCCGGGGCCGGCCCAGTCGGGCGGGGGCGAGAGCATGGTCGGCACCTCGCCCGGCGGCCCCTCGGGCACCGGCGGGGCCACCAGCAGCGACGGCGGCGTCTCCGGCCCCGCGACCGGCCGCGCGCCGGCACCGGAACCAGCGCCGGCGGCCGCACCCGCACCGACCAGGCCGAGGCCGGCCGAGTCCGGCCGCCCCTCCTCCAGCCACTGCGGCGGGCTGAGCAGGAACGAGGTCGCCTCGGCCAGGTCGCGGCCGGCCCCGGCCGGAGTGCTGGTCGGGGTGGCGCCGGCCGGCCGGCCGTAGGCCTCCTCGTAGCGGCGGACCACGTCGTTGATCGGCAGGGCCGGCCACAGCGTGGTCACCCCGCTGTCGCGGGCGATCACCATCCGCACCGCACCGCCGTCCGAGGAGGGGCCGTCCGCGCGGTCCACCGCCCAGGCCACGAAGCCCAGGTCGAACTCCCGCACCCGCACCTCGCGGCGCTGGTAGGAGGAGACCCCCTCGTTGATCCACTCCTCGGCGCGCTGCTGCGCCTCCGCGTATGTCACCACGGCCCCGCTCACCCCTCCACCGGGACGGCACGGGCGAAGCCGCCGTCCACCATCAGCTCGGCCACTGTCTGCAGTTCGGGCGGGCTGCCCGCGAGCCGCAGCAGGAACGCGTCGAAGTCCTCGCCGCAGGGCAGCAGCAGCTGCTCGCAGCGCTGCTTCGGCGGCACCGCGGCCTCGCCGGTGTCCCGCGCGTCGTCGTAGGGCAGGAACCAGACCGTGCCGGTCGCCGCGCCCTTGGTCTTCAGCACGATCAGCCCGCCCTGGGCGTAGCCGACGGCCAGGTAGTCCTTGGTCAGATGGTCGCGCAGGCACTTGTTGACGTAGACCAGGTCGTCCAGGGTGCGTTCCTCACGCAGCGTCAGGAACGGCTGGTCGACCAGGACGCCCAGCTCGGTGTCCAGCGCCACGCCCTTGGGCGCGCGTCCGCCGGCCGCCTTCAGGAAGGTCCGGTAGGCGCCCGGCAGTCCGTAGCCGAGCCCCTCCTCGGCCGCCTGCACCCGCTGCTCGTCGGTCCCCGCGTCGTCCGGGGCGTCGCCGCCCTCGCCGAGCGCGAAGTGCACCGGACGGCGCTCCTGCAGCGGCCGGGTGCCGCGCTTGCCGTGGTCCGCGCCGGACGCGGCGAGCCCGGCGTGGTGCCGCAGCAGCGCCTTCACCTCCACCGGGACCAGTTCCATCCGCCGGCTGCCGGGACGCGCCCCGCCGACCGCGTGGTGCCAGGTCCAGCCCCTGGGGGTGGACACGGGGCTGTCGACGTCCGCCCACAGCTCGTGCCCGGCGGCGTAGAGCGCGGCGTTCGCCGACACGTAGTCGGTGAGCCGCAGCTCGTCCACGCCGAAGCCGTCCGGCGGGTCGGCGACCTCGGCCGCGGCACGGACGTAGGGGCCGAAGTCAGGGTGTCCCTGTCCGTCGATCCGCACCCCGGCGGGGTACTTCTCGGATCGCAGCGGATCAGGGAAGTGCACGACCTGCCCGGCATAGGCGGCGTTGGGCCGACCTGTCGTCATGAAGATTGCCCCCTGCTGGAACTGATTGCCGGGCCCCAGCCTAGGGGCTGGCCGCGCCGAGCGGATCTCCACCGTCCGCACTGCTCGCCGCTGATTCGAACATGTGGAGTTACAGTGCCTCAATGACCCCCCGACTTCCCCCGACCTGTGGGCATTTGGCAGGCTGAGGACTGCAGCAGCGGCGGGCCATGGCCCGCCAACGGGGGCTGCCGCGCGGCAAGTGTCCCTTTTCCGCCGTGCGCGAGAACAGGGAAGGAACGACCGTACGTGGACCACATCACCGATGACCGCCGCCCGGCGATCATCGCCACCGCCGCGCCGCTGCTGCGGGAGCGACGCGACAGCCTGATGCCGATCGTGGCCGCGGCGCTGTCGCTGCGCGGCGGCGAGACCCACACCTGCGCCGGGGAGAAGAGCGACCGCGCGCCGGAACTGCACCCGCTGGTCTCCGCGTTCCTGGACGGACTGCCCTCGGCGGAGCGCGAGCGCTTCATCGGGCGCTGTCCCGAGGCGGTGCTGCTGTCCCAGTACTTCAGCACCGCCGAGAGCGAGCGCGGCAAGCGGGCCGCCCGCCGGACCTTCACCGAGGGCGACGCCCGGAAGTCGCTGCGCGGGGCCCGGTTGACGACGGTTCGGATACGCGAGGAGGGCGATCCGGCGCACGGCACCCACCAGCCGCCCTGCCGCTCCTGCGGACCGCTGCTGGCGCACTTCGGGGTCCAGATCGTGGCGCTGGCGCCGTCCCCGGCGAAGGGGACGTGAGCGCGATGGCTCCGGAGACCAGATTTCCCGCGGAGGTGGCCTCGGTGCTGGCCGAGGCCGGGTGGTTCCCCGGCCGCAGGATGCTGCCGCAGGCCGAGCGCTGGGCCGACGCCCTGGCCGGGTACACCTCGCCCGAGGGGCACCGGCACGCGCTGTTCCCGGCGGCGGTCGAGGCCTGGGCCGAGTTCGGCGGCCTCGCGGTCGCCCTGGAGGGCGCGGGGCGCGCACAGGCCCGTACCGCCTTCGTGCTCGACCCGATGGCCGGGCTGTACCAGCCGCGGACCCTGGCCGACCTGGGCCGCTGCCTGGAGGTGCCGCTGGCCCCGCTGGGCGTGGAGCGGGACGGGCAGGCCCTGCTCGCCATCGACTCGCTGGGCCGGGTGCACAGCCTGGACCACGCCGGCGAGTGGTTCCTCGGCGCGACCATGGGCCAGGCCCTGAGCACGCTGATCCTGGGCACCGCGCCGGAACGGCTGCGCTTCGTCGCCGACACCATGTGACCGGGCCCGCGCGGGCCGGACGACCGCGAAGGCGCTGGATCAGGCCTCGCCGTAGGCGCTCCGCAGCGCCGCCTCGGCCACCGCACGGGCCTCCGCCAGCGGGATGCCGAGGCCGTGCACCCGCGCCGCGTACCCCGCCGCGGCCTGCGCGGCGGCGCTGCGGGAGGCGTCGCCGGAGGAGGCGACCACGGTGCCGAGCCGGCCCCGGGTCTCGACCACCCCGGCGGCCTCCAGCTCCCGGTAGGCCTTGGCCACGGTGTTCACCGCCAGGCCCAGCTGCTCGGCCAGCCCGCGCACGGTCGGCAGCTTCGTCCCGACCGGGGCCGCCCCGGACCGCGCCAGCTCGGCGATCTGCGCCCTGACCTGCTCGTACGGCGGGACGGACGATTCGGGGTCGAGGGCGATCAGCACGGTGCGGTCTCCGTCGTCGGGGGCTCGGCAGCCGGTGGTTGCCGCCTACCGCCACGGTAGTGCCGGCGGACCGCGGGCAGGCTCTGCGCCATGGTGAAGAACACCAGCGCGAGGCCCAGCGGCATCCACAGGTCCACGAAGTCCCGCGCCGCCGTGTGACTGTGCACGGCCGTCTCGGCGAAGGCCGGCTGCAGCAGCGCGCAGGCGGCCAGATAGACCAGCGTCGGCACCAGGGTGACCAGGCCCAGCGCGGTACGGACCCGGAAGGCGTCGTCGAAGGCGCGCCCCTGCGGGGAGCCGGCCGACTGCCGGCCGTTCAGGACGACCAGCTGCCGGTTCTCGACGCCCCGCTGCGCCAGCAGCCCGCACAGCAGCAGCGCCCCGAAGGCGTAGGGGCTGGCCCCCTGCCCGTAGCCCTGCCGGCGCATGTGCCAGAGCAGGGCGGCCGCCAGCACCGGCACCGCCGCGGTGATGCCGCGGGCGGTCCACACCAGCCAGGCCGGAACCACGTCGCGCAGACCGATGTGAACCTCCCGCAAGCCGCTCAGGCTGTCCGCACGCCGCTGCCGGGAGATCTCCCGCAGCTGGGCCAGCGAGACCGTCAGGCTCGTGGCCGTCAACAGGAGCAGCACGACCAACGGACCGTGCGCGGGTCCGTCGTTCTGCGAGTTCCCGAACTCCAGGGCGGCCCGCCAGCCCATGAAACCGGCGGCCGGGGTCTCCAGCAGGGCTGCCAGCAGAAACCCGGTCAGCGCCACCCGCCGCAGCCGCAGCGCCAGTGGGTCCACCAGCTCCGGCGGCAGCGCGAGGTCGACGTCCTTGGCCCAGCGGACCGCCCGCAGCCGCCTGAGCCTGGGGGTGTCCCGGAGCGTGCTCAGCGCCCCCGCCCCCAGCCCGGCCAGCACCACCCCGGCCACGATCAATCCGACAACCAGCGCACCGCTCATGACGCCAACCCCCCGAGTACCGAACCGAGCGCATCATCGCACCGGAATGCCGACCAGCCGGAGCCGCCCCCACCGGCCCGGTCACTACCCCGGAGCCACCCCCACCGTCATCCTGGCCTCGACCCGGAACCCGCCGGCGGCGGTCGCCCCCGCGGTGAAACTCCCGCCCAGCGCGGTGACCCGCTCGCGCATGCCGACCAGGCCGTTCCCGCCGCTGGGCAGCTCCCGCCGGGCCTCGCCACCGCTGTTCGGGCAGCTGTTGGAGACCGCCAGCGCCACCCCGCCGGGCACGTACGCGACCACGACCTCGGCCTCGGCCCCGGCCGCGTGCTTCAGCACATTGGTCAGCGCCTCCTGCACCACCCGGTAGGCGGTCCGCTCGGTCTCCGCGGTCAGCGACCGCCGCGCGCCGCCGACCGTCAGCCGGACCCGCAGCCCGGCCGCCCGCGACTCGTCCACCAGCCGCGGCACGTCCGCCAGCCCAGGGCCGTCCGAGGAGGGGACGGCCAGCACCGCGGCCGCGACCTCGCCGCTGACCGCGTCGGTCTCCACCGTGCGCAGCACCCCGAGGATCTGCCGCAGCTCGTCCAGTGCCTGCCGGCCGATGTCGCCCATCATCTTGGCGCTCTCCGCCGCCCGTCCGGCGTCCTTGTGCACCACCCGCTCCAGCGCGCCGGCGTGCACCACCATCAGGCTGACCCGGTGCGCCACCACGTCGTGCATCTCCCGGGCGATCCTGGTCCGCTCCTCCATCCGCGCCCGGCGGGCCCGCTCCGAAGCCTGCTCGGCGAGCAGCGCCAGCTCGGTCTCCAGGCCCTCGGCGCGCTCGGACAGCGTCTCCCAGAGCCGCCGCCTGGCCCCGATGTAGAGGCCCAGCATGGTCGGCGCGACGGTGATCCCCACCGCCACCAGCACCGACATGATCATCAGCGCGTACATCGGGACGCCGTTGCGCAGCGCGTCCGCCTGCTGGGTGCCGATGGTGAGCGCGGACACCACCGTGGTCTCCACGATCGCCCAGGCGCACAGCAGCGACATCGGACGCCGGTCGGCGAACCGCCGGGCCATCCCCTCCGGCCGGTACGCGCCGAGCGTGTAGAGGCCGACCATCAGCAGCAGGTACCCCGCCTGCAGCGGGATCGTCGCCAGCGCCGCCGCCACCGGCACCAGCGGCCAGCGGCGCCGGACCAGCAGCGTCGAGCCGGCCAGCAGCCCGAACAGCCCGAGCAGCAGCACCCCGGGCAGGCCCACCCCCTGCTTGCTCGCGAACGACATCGAACTCACCATGCACTCCGCCGCAGCGAGAGCCGTCACCCCCAGGTCGAACCACATGCTTCGTCGCCGCGCCCAGACCCCCGTCCGGAACCCTGTCCACAGCAGGGCCATCGGCCCCGCTGTGTCTTCCGCGCCCACCCCGGGCGTCGCCACGCTCATGGGGTCAGCCTATGTCGCCGGTCCAGCCCCGGTGTCCGGCATTCGACCGCAGCCGTTGTCGGCGGCACCCGCACACCTATGCTGGTCGCGTCGGACAGCGCCGTCCGGGAGCCCCCCGCCCACCCACCTGCAACAGGGAGCACCAGCGTGAGCGACGCACGCGAGGCCACCACCCCGGCCACCACCCCGGCCGAGCCGGACAACACCGCCCTGCGGGCCGACATCCGCCGCCTCGGCGAGCTGCTCGGCGAGACCCTGGTCAGGCAGGAGGGCCAGGAGCTGCTCGACCTGGTGGAAGAGGTCCGCGCCCTCACCCGCAGCGACGGCGAGGCCGCCGCCGCGCTGCTGGAGGAGACCGACCTGGAGACCGCCGCCAAGCTGGTCCGCGCCTTCTCCACCTACTTCCACCTCGCCAACGTCACCGAGCAGGTGCACCGCGGCCGGGAGCTGGGCGTGCACCGCGCCCAGGAGGGCTCGCTGCTCGCCCGCACCGCGGACAAGCTCGCGGGCGCCGACCAGCAGCAGGTCAGCGACGCGCTCGCGCACCTCGCGGTGCGCCCGGTGTTCACCGCGCACCCCACCGAGGCCGCCCGCCGCAGCGTCCTCACCAAGCTGCGCCGGATCGCCGAGCTGCTGGAGCAGACCGACACCCCGACCCGGCCCAGCGGACGGCGTCAGGCCGACCGCAGGCTGGCCGAGGTGATCGACCTGCTCTGGCAGACCGACGAGCTGCGGATCGCCCGTCCCGAGCCCGCCGACGAGGCCCGCAACGCCGTCTACTACCTGGACGAGCTCTACAAGCGCGCCGTCCCCGACGTGCTGGAGGAGCTGAACGAGGAGCTGGCCCGGGTCGGCATCAGCATCCCCGAGGGCGTCCGCCCGCTCAGCTTCGGCACCTGGATCGGCGGCGACCGGGACGGCAACCCCAACGTCACCCCCGCGGTCACCCTGGACGTGCTGCTGCTCCAGCACGAGTACGGCATCAAGGACGCGCTGGACGTCGTCAACGAGCTGCGGGACCAGCTCTCCTCCTCGGTCCGGCTCTCCGGCGCCACCGAGGAACTGCTCGGCTCGCTGGAGGCCGACCTGGCCGCGCTGCCCGAGATCAGCCCCCGCTACAAGCGGATGAACGCCGAGGAGCCGTACCGGCTCAAGGCCACCTGCATCCGGCAGAAGCTGGTCAACACCCGCGAGCGGCTGGCCCACAGCACCCCGCACGTCGAGGGCCGCGACTACCTCGGCACCGCGCCGCTGCTGGCCGACCTCCAGGTGATCCAGGACTCGCTGCGGGCCCACCGCGGCGAGCTGATCGCCAACGGCCGGCTCTCCCGCGCCATCCGCACCGTCTCCGCGTTCGGCCTGCAGCTGGCCACCATGGACGTCCGCGAGCACGCCGACGCCCACCACCACGCCCTCGGCCAGCTGTTCGACCGGCTCGGCGAGGAGGCCTGGCGCTACACCGACATGCCGCGCGAGTACCGGCAGCGGCTGCTCGCCAAGGAGCTCAAGTCCCGCCGCCCGCTGGCCCCCACGCCCGCCCCGCTGGACGCCGCCGGGGCCAAGACCCTGGGCGTGTTCGAGACCGTGCGGGACAGCTTCGAGCGCTTCGGCGACGAGATCGTGGAGAGTTACATCATCTCCATGTGCCAGGGCGCCGACGACGTCTTCGCCGCCGCCGTGCTGGCCCGCGAGGCCGGTCTGATCGACCTGCACGCGGGCATCGCCAAGGTCGGCATCGTCCCGCTGCTGGAGACCACCGACGAGCTGCGCGCGGCCGACACCATCCTCGACGAGATGCTGCGCGACCCCTCCTACCGGCTGCTGGTCTCGCTGCGCGGGGACATCCAGGAGGTCATGCTCGGCTACTCCGACTCCTCCAAGTTCGGCGGCATCACCACCTCGCAGTGGGAGATCCACCGGGCCCAGCGCCGGCTCCGCGACGTGGCCCACCGCTACGGCATCCGGCTGCGGCTGTTCCACGGCCGCGGCGGCACCGTCGGCCGCGGCGGCGGCCCCTCGCACGAGGCGATCCTGGCCCAGCCGTACGGGACGCTGGAGGGCGAGATCAAGGTCACCGAGCAGGGCGAGGTGATCTCCGACAAGTACCTGATCCCGGCCCTGGCACGGGAGAACCTCGAGCTCACGGTCTCCGCCACGCTGGAGGCCAGCGCCCTGCACACCGCACCGCGGCAGTCCGAGGAGGCGCTGGCCCGCTGGGACGCCACCATGGACACCGTCTCCGACGGCGCCCACACCGCCTACCGCCGCCTGGTCGAGGACCCGGACCTGCCGTCCTACTTCTTCGCCGCCACCCCGGTCGACCAGCTCGCCTCGCTGCACCTCGGCTCCCGCCCCAGCCGCCGCCCCGACAGCGGCGCGGGCCTGGACGGGCTGCGGGCCATCCCCTGGGTGTTCGGCTGGACCCAGTCCCGGCAGATCGTCCCCGGCTGGTACGGCGTCGGCTCAGGCCTCGCCGCGGCGCGGGACGCCGGGCTCGGCGACATCCTCGACGAGATGCAGAACGAGTGGCACTTCTTCCGCAACTTCCTGTCCAACGTCGCGATGACGCTGGCCAAGACCGACCTGCGGATCGCCCGCCACTACGTGGACCAACTCGTCCCCGCCCACCTCAAGCACGTGTTCGACCTGATCGAGGCCGAACACGCGCTCACCCTCAAGGAGGTGCTGCGGATCACCGGTGAGAACGAACTGCTCGACCACACCCCGGTGCTCAAGCAGACCTTCACCATCCGCGACGCCTACCTGGACCCGATCTCCTACCTCCAGGTCGCCCTGCTGCGCCGTCAGCGGGAGGACGTGGCCAACGGGTTGCCGGAGGACCCGCTGCGCTCGCGCGCGCTGCTGCTCACCGTCAACGGCATCGCAGCCGGCCTGCGCAACACCGGCTGACCCGTCAGGTCGTCGCCGCACAGCAGTCGAGGCCCGCTCCGAACTTCCGGAGCGGGCCTCGGCCTTTGTACTGGTTACCGCTGCTGTCAGCTGTGCGTGCCCGAGGAGCGGCGACGCAGCGCGAACACCGCACCGGCGCCGACGATCACGAACGCGCCGGCCAGGCCGGCGATCAGCCCGGAGTCACTGCCGCCACCGGTGGTCGCGAGGACCGGCCCGGTCGGCGAGGGCGACGCGGTCGCGTCGACCGTGCTGCTGGTGGTGGGGGTGGGCGCGGGGGTGGTCGCCGGCGGCGTGGTCGGCGGCTTGGTCGTTGGAGGCGCCGTGGTGGGGGGCGTCTTGGTCGGCGGCGTCGTCGGCTTCGAGCAGTCGCCCGAGCCGGCGGGGAACGCCAAGGTGGTGTTGAGCTGGCCGTCGACGACGATGTGCACGTCGTAGGAGGTCACCTCACTCCACGTGATGCCCGTGAAGGTCGCCGTGTCCGAGCGGTCGCCACCACCGGAGATGCCGATCGGCTTCACCGAGGGAACGTCGACGCCGTTCTTCTGCAGCGTCAGCACTGCGTAGCTTGAGTCCTTGTCGTGGACCTTCACCGTGGCGGTGTAGTCCGACGTGTTGCACGAAACGGTGGCGGTGAAGTCAGTGATGTTGCACGCGAACGCGTTGCCTGCGACGCCGAGCGAGAGCGCGGCTGCGGCGGAGGCGACGCCGATGGTGCGCACCATCGTGCTGGTGCGACGGGATATGGACACTTCTTCCCCTAACTGGACAAAACCAGAGCGGTTGGAGCCACAGGGGATGACCAGCACGACCCGCAGGGAACATCGCGGATCTCGGAGCCGGGAAGAGCGGCAAATGACATGCACGCCTCCCCCATGAGCATCACACATCGTCATTTCACCAGCCCGGCTTGTCAATTCACTTCAAACCCGGCAATGCATCCCATTCCCAGCGGTTTCGCTCGAACAAATCACCCATCAACGACCAAACGCCCCGAAAGGCCGAACGGTAACAATCCGATAGATGAGATCAACATCCGGCTCAGGAGTTGTACGCCGACTGCGCCCGCTCCAGCCCGTCCGAGATGAGCGACTCCACCGCGTCCGCCGCGCGGTCCACGAACCAGTCCAGCTCCTTCCGCTCCGCCGAGGAGAAGTCCTTCAGCACGAAGTCGGCGACCTCCATCCGCCCCGGCGGACGCCCCACCCCCGCCCGGATCCGGTAGTAGTCCGGGCCCAGCGACTTCGTCAGCGACTTCAGCCCGTTGTGCCCGTTGTCGCCGCCGCCCAGCTTCAGCCGCAGCGTGGCGTAGTCGATGTCCAGTTCGTCGTGCACCACCACGATCCGGTCCACCGGCGTCTTGTAGAAGTCCCGCAGCGCCGTCACCGGCCCGCCGGAGACGTTCATGTACGAGGTCGGCTTCGCCAGCACCACCCGCTGCCCCGACAGCCGGCCCTCGACCACCTGGTTGCGGCTCTTGTGCAGCTTGAACTTCGCGCCGACCCGGGAGCCCAGCAGGTCCACCACCATCGCACCGACGTTGTGGCGGTTCCCCGCGTACTCCGGGCCCGGGTTGCCCAGGCCGACCACGAGCCAGGGGCCGGTGTACTCGTCACTCACCTGCTGGATCCTCTCCATGGATATGGATACGCCGCTGCCCCGGTTCCTGTTCGAACAGGAACCGGGGCAGCGGACCGGACGAAACTACCGGGGGGCTCAGGCCTCCGCGGGGGCCTCGGCGTCGTCGGCGACGGCCTCGACGTGGGCGGTGACGACGTGCAGCACGGGGGTCTCCGGGTCCACGGCCAGGGTGGCGCCCTGGGGCAGGGTGATGTCCTTGGCCAGCACGGAGTCACCGGCGGTCAGGCCCTCGACGGAGATGGTGACCGACTCGGGGAGGTGGGTCGCCTCGGCCTCCAGCGGGAGGGTGTTGAGCAGGTGCTCCAGCAGGTTGCCACCGGGGGCCAGGTCGCCCTCGACGTTGATCTGGATCTCGACGGTGACCTTCTCGCCGCGCTTCACCAGCAGCAGGTCGATGTGCTTCACGTTGCGCTTGATCGCGTCACGCTGCACGGCCTTCGGCAGCACGAACTCGTCCTTGCCGTCGATCGGCAGGGTGAACAGCGCGTTGGGGGTCTTCAGCGCCAGCATCAGGGCGTGGCCCGGAAGGTTGATGTGGACCGGGGTCGTGCCGTGGCCGTAGACCACCGCGGGGACCAGGCCCTCACGGCGGGCGCGGCGGGCGGCACCCTTGCCGAACTCGTTGCGGGGCTGGGCTTCAAGGCGGATCTCGGCGGCCATGACGGCACTCCTCGGTACACGGGGGGCGGGCGCCGTCCGGCGCAGCTCTCCGAGCAGAAGGATCTCCGCAAAAGAAAAAGCCACCGGCAGAACCTCACCCGAAGAATCAGGGATGAGTCGCCCGGCGGCATCTCGCACGACCAGCCAGCTATGGCGGAGCAGCGCGTCGATCACGGAGTGGGGACTCCCTCGCCGGGCAATTCCAGCAGTCTAGCCGAAGCCCGGCGAGGGACCCAAAACGATCACCCGTAGCGGGGCTAGTGCGCGCCCTCGAACAGGCTGGTGACCGAGCCGTCGTCGAAGACCTCGCGGATCGCCCGGGCGATCAGCGGGGCGATCGACAGCGTGGTCACCTTGTCCATCTGCAGCTCACCCGGCGTCGGCAGGGTGTTGGTGAACACGAACTCGCTGGCCCGCGAGTTCTTCAGCCGGTCCGCGGCCGGGCCGGACAGCACACCGTGCGTCGCCGCCACGATCACGTCCGCCGCACCCTGTTCGAACAGCGCGTCGGCGGCGGCGCAGATGGTGCCACCGGTGTCGATCATGTCGTCGACCAGGACGCAGACCCGGCCCCTGACGTCACCGACCACGTCGGCCGACAGCACCTTGTTGGCGACATTGGGGTCGCGGCGCTTGTGGATGATCGCCAGCGGGGCGCCGAGCCGGTCCGACCACTGGTCCGCGACCCGGACCCGGCCCGCGTCCGGGGAGACGATGGTCAGCCGGTCGCGGTCGACCTTGCCGCCCACGTAGTCCGCCAGCAGCGGCAGCGCGAAGAGGTGGTCCACCGGGCCGTCGAAGAAGCCCTGGATCTGCGCGGTGTGCAGGTCCACCGACATCAGCCGGTGCGCGCCGGCCTGCTTCAGCAGGTCGGCGACCAGCCGGGCCGAGATCGGCTCCCGGCCGAGGTGCTTCTTGTCCTGCCGCGCATAGCCGTAGAACGGCATGATCACAGTGATGCTCTTGACCGAGGCCCGTTTCAGGGCGTCGATCATGATCAACTGCTCCATGATCCACTGGTTGATCGGCGCGGTGTGGCTCTGCAGCACGAACGCGTCCGCGCCGCGCACCGACTCCTCGTAACGCACGTAGATCTCACCGTTGGCGAAATCCAGGGCTTTCGTGGGAACCAGGTCCACACCCAGCTGCTCTGCCACCTCCCGGGCCAACTCGGGGTGGGCGCGGCCGGAGAAGAGCATCAAGTTCTTCTCACCGGACGTTTTGATCCCGGTCACTGCACCGTCTCCTCATTGCGTCATGGACGCGCGCTTCGCCGGCCGCATGCCGCGGCGTGGCTGCTGGGGGTTTGGCTGGAGCGCCGACAAGGACATGCGTCCGCGGCGCCTGGATGACACCCAGGTTACGCGCCGGGAACAGCTCCCGTCGCCTCCGGGTCAGCAGACGAGACCCCTGCGAGACCCTTGTCGAACCCCTGTGCGCCCTACTCCTCGCCCCGCGCCCGTGCCTCGACCGCCGCTGTCGCCGCCGCCGTGCCCGGGCGCTTGCGCTCCACCCAGCCCTCGACATTGCGCTGCTGCGGGCGGGTGACACCGAGGGCGCCGGCCGGAACGTCCTTGTAGATCACGGACCCTGCGGCCGTGTAGGCCCCGTCCCCGACCGTCACCGGAGCGACGAACATATTGTCGGAACCGGTGCGACAGTGGCTGCCGATCGTGGTCCGGTGCTTGTTCACCCCGTCGTAGTTGACAAAGACCGAGGCCGCGCCGATGTTGCTGCCCTCGCCGATTGTGGCGTCCCCCACATAGCTGAGGTGCGGCACCTTGCTGCCCTCGCCGATGACCGCGTTCTTGGTCTCGACATAGGTCCCGATCTTGCCCTTGGCGCCCAGCACCGTGCCCGGACGCAGGTACGCGTACGGGCCGACGGTCGCCTCCGGGCCGACCACCGCGCTGGTGGCTGTGGTGTTGCTCACATGGGCCCCGGCACCCACCTCGGTATCCCGCAGCGTGCAGTTCGGACCCACCTCGGCGCCCTCGCCGATCGAGGTCGCACCCTGGAGCTGGGTGTTCGGCAGGATCAGCGCGTCCTGCTGGTACGTCACCTGGACGTCCAGCCAGGTCGAGGCCGGGTCCACCACGGTCACCCCGGCCCGCATCGCGTTCTCCACCAACCGGTCGTTCATGATCCGCCGGGCCTGGGCCAGCTGGACCCGGTCGTTGATCCCCAGGATGTCCCGGAAGTCCCCGGCGACCAGCGCGCCCACCCGGTGGCCCTCCTCACGGAGGATGCCGAGCACGTCGGTGAGGTACTCCTCACCCTGGCTGTTGTCGGTACGGACCTCGGCCAGCGCCTCGCCGAGCAGCTTGCCGTCGAAGGCGAACACCCCGGAGTTGATCTCGGCGATCCGGAGCTGCGCCTCGGTGGCGTCCTTGTGCTCCACGATCCGCCGCACCTCGTGGCTCGGCCCGCGGAGGATCCGGCCGTAGCCGGTCGCGTCCGGGACCTCGGCGGTCAGCACGGTCGCGGCGTTGCCGTCGGCGGCGTGCGCCTCGACCAGGCGGCGCAGGGTGGCTCCGGTGAGCAGGGGGGTGTCGCCGGTGCTGACCACGACGGTGCCGTCCAGGGACACCCCGTCCGCGGCGAGCGCCTCCAGCGCGACCCGGACCGCGTGGCCGGTGCCGTTCTGCTGCTCCTGCACGACGGTCCTGGCCTCCGGGTCCACCTCGGCGAGGTGGGCGGCGACCTTCTCCCGCATGTGGCCGATGACGACCACCAGGTGCTCGGGGTGGAGTTCGCGGGCGGCGGCGGCGGCGTGGCCGACGAGGGTGCGGCCGCAGATCGGGTGCAGCACCTTCGGCAGCACCGCCGACTTCATGCGGGTACCCCCGCCAGCGGCGAGAACAACGACGGCGGCCGGCGGTTTGAAGCTCACAGCGGGAGGCTCCTCGGCGTCACAGGAAATGAGGGAACGCCGGGCCACCAAGGGTTCCGCACAGGCGTACCCGGACTGTTCGAGGATAGCCGGGTAACAAAAACGATCAGAACGCGAAGCTCCGCTGCTAGGACTCGAACCTAGACCGAACATCTCCAAAGGATGCCGTGCTGCCAATTACACTACAGCGGATCATTTGTCAAGAGGAATCTTCCGCCCCCTTGGCACCACCACAGCCTACGGGTTTCGGCGCTTCGCCTCCACTACCAATCCCGACCACCAGCCCTCGATTCGGCGATAGAGGTCGGCGCCGTCCAGCACCTTGACGATCAGGCAGCCCTTGTAGTCGGCTCCCGTGTTGTGGCGGGTCGTCCTCGGATTGTGCTGCTTCAGGTTCACCCGCTGCAGCGCCTCGACCGGCAGACCGATCAGTTCGGCCCAGGTCCGCTGCGCCGCGTCGACGTCCGCCGATTCATGGATCGACACCCGGAAGCGCAACCTCGACCGCTCCACGGCCAGCAGGTCGAGCCAGGCAAGGTAGACAGCGATCAGCCCGGCGTCACTGTTGATCAGGGTCACGCTCTCCCGGCGGGCGTACTCCTTGTCCTTCGTCCCCTCGGACCAGTAGATCCCGACGCCGAGGACGAAGAGTTCGCGGTCCGAGAGCTCGCCGATCTCGGACGCCGCAGCCTGCTTGGCGGCCCTGCGTTCCCCGTCACGCCGCTCGCGCAGCGGACCCCAGCAGATCCGCTGCATATGGTCCCGTCGCTCCTGGGGCGACTGCCGTCGCGGCGGATGCGGCAGGTCCCGTACCCACAGCGAGACGGAACTCTTCGAGACGCCCAACGCCTCCCGGATCTCGTCGTACGTCTTCCCCTCGGTGCGGAGCACCCGCGCTGCCGCACGGAGGTCTTCCTTTGCGTCCATGGGGTCAACCCTGGTCGTGCCGCGTGGGCGAACGCCGGGAAACCGGTGAGGACCATACGTTCGAGGGAATGCGACCATGCTCGACGCGCCCGTCGAGGTTGGGGCTGTGCAGAGCGGGGCATTCAACCTACGATGCCGTAGGTTACGGAACCGTAGGAACGGTGCTCCGTTTCCGCATCCCCTCACCCCACCTTCCGAGGTAGCCGCATGAGCATTGAGCCCACTGAGCAGACTGCCGCCTCCGCCGCCGCGACAGCCGTGCTGCCCCGGCCGGAGGCGACACCGTTGGCCACCCGCGGGGGCGAACGGCAGGGGGCGGCCGAACGGTTCGCGCTGGGGGCGTTCATCGGGGTCCCGTTCCTCGCAGTCCTCGCCGCGGTCCCGTTCGCCTGGGGCTGGGGCATCGGCTGGCACGACGTGGTGATCATGACGGTGATGTACTTCACCGCCTGCCACGGCATCACCGTCGGCTTCCACCGCTTCTTCACCCACGGCTCCTTCAAGGCCACCCGGCCGCTGAAGATCGCCCTCGCCGTGGCCGGCAGCCTGGCCATCGAGGGCCCGATCGTGCGCTGGGTGGCGGACCACCGCAAGCACCACAAGTTCTCCGACAAGGACGGCGACCCGCACTCCCCCTGGCGCTACGGCGAGTCCGTCCCGGCCCTGCTCAAGGGCCTGTGGTGGGCCCACATGGGCTGGCTGTTCGACGAGGAGCAGACCCCGCAGCAGACCTACGCCCCCGACCTGCTCAAGGACCGCGACATCTCCTGGATCTCGCGCCAGTTCGCCTTCTTCACGCTGACCTCGGTGCTGCTCCCGCCGCTGGTCGGCGGACTGTGGTCGTGGTCCTGGCAGGGTGCGCTGACGGCGTTCTTCTGGGGTTCGCTGGTCCGGGTCGCACTGCTGCACCACGTCACCTGGTCGATCAACTCGATCTGCCACGCGGTGGGCAAGCACCCGTTCAAGTCGCGGGACCGCTCCGGCAACGTGGCCTGGCTGGCGATCCTGTCCTGCGGCGAGTCCTGGCACAACCTGCACCACGCGGAGCCGACCTCGGCGCGGCACGGTGTGCTGCGCGGACAGGTGGACTCCTCCGCGCGGCTGATCCGCTGGTTCGAGCTGGCCGGGTGGGCGAAGGACGTCCGCTGGCCCAGCCCGGAGCGGATCGCCGCCCGGCGCGCGGCATGATGGTCCCGTGAACGAAAGCAGCAGTGGGTCAGACGGGGCGGGCGATCCACCCGCACCCGCACGGGCCGCGCGCGCGGGGCGGGCACGAAAGCCGACTGCGACGGGGGGCCGGGCCGGGCGCGTACGGATGAGCGGCAAGCAGCGGCGGGAGCAGCTGCTGGACGTGGGCCGCGCCCTGTTCGCCGAACGCGGCTACGAAGCGACCTCGGTGGAGGAGATCGCGGCGAAGGCCGGGGTCTCCAAACCGGTGGTGTACGAGCACTTCGGCGGCAAGGAGGGGCTGTACGCGGTCGTGGTGGACCGGGAGATGCAGCTGCTGCTGGACATGGTCACCGGGTCGCTGACCGGTGGCCATCCGCGTGAGCTGTGCGAGGAGGCGGCGTTCGCGCTGCTGGACTACATCGAGACCTCGACCGACGGCTTCCGGATCCTGGTCAGGGACTCCCCGGTGGCGCAGTCGACCGGGACCTTCGCCTCGCTGATCAATGACATCGCCACCCAGGTCGAGGACATCCTCGGCCATGAGTTCAAGTCGCGCGGGTACGACGCCAAGCTGGCGCCGATGTACGCGCAGATGCTGGTGGGGATGGTCGCGCTGACCGGCCAGTGGTGGCTGGACGTGCGGAAGCCGAAGAAGGCCGAGGTGGTCGCCCACCTGGTGAACCTGGCCTGGCACGGCCTGGAGGGGATGGAGCGGCGCCCGCAGCTGGTGGGACGCCGGAAGAACTAGCCCGCCGGGGGGCCGATGGGTTCGAGGAACTCCAGGCGGTTGCCGACCGGGTCGATGGAGTAGAAGCGGTGGTGTCCGGGGAGGTCGTCGTCCCAGCCCACCGGGGCGCCGAGGGCGGCGATCCGTTCGGCGTAGGCGTGGATGCCCTGGATCCGGAGGGCCGGGTGGGCCTTCCGGGCCGGGGTGAACGGCTCCTCGATGCCCAGGTGCAGCTGGACCGGGCCGGCCTGGAACCAGCAGCCGCCGCGGGCGGCGAGGACCGGGGGCTTGGGGATCTCGGTCATCCCCAGCACGCCCGCGTAGTAGGCCCGGAGCCGCGCCTCGCTGCCGGGCGGGGCGGCGAGCTGGACATGGTCGAAAGAAGTGATCATGACCGCTTGGTGGCGACGACGAAGATCCGGCGGTACGGGAGGACCGTGCCGTGCGGGGTGGCCGGGTAGGCCTCGGCGAGCTGCGCGGCGTACTCGGCGAGGAAGGCCTCGCGGTCGGCCGGGTCGGTGAGCGCGGCGAGGACGGGGCGCAGCCCGGTGCCCAGCATCCAGTCGAGGACCGGGTCGGCGCCGGTGAGGATCTGGTAGTAGGTGGTCTCCCAGGCGTCGACCGCGCAGCCGAGGGCGGTGAGCCGGCTCAGGTACTCGGCGGGGTGGAGCACGGCCGGGCGGTGCAGCTCGCCGAGCCGGGAGGCCCAGCGCGGGCTGGTCCGCAGTGCGGTGAGCAGGGTGTGGCTGGGCTCGTCGAAGTTGCCGGGGACCTGGAAGGCGAGGGTGCCGCCGGCCGGCAGCGCCTCGGTCCAGCGGGCGAAGAGGTCGGCGTGGCCGGGGACCCACTGCAGTGCGGCGTTGGAGAGGATGAGGTCGGGGCGGCCGTCCTCGGCCGGGTCGTAGGCGGTGATGTCGCCGTCCCGGAAGGCGATCCCCAGGTGGTCCCGGGTGGCCCGGTCGGCCTGGCTGATCATCGCCGGGGAGTTGTCGATGCCGGTGATCCTGGCGCCGGGCCAGCGGTCGGTGAGGGTGGCGGTGGTGTTGCCGGGTCCGCAGCCGAGGTCCACGACGTGTGCGGGGGTGCCCGGGACCCGGTCGACCAGGTCGTGGAAGGGGCGGCTGCGGTGGTCCGCGTGCTTCAGGTACTGCGCGGGGTCCCAGGTCACGGCGGGGGTCGCCGGGGTGCTGCGGGTCATCTGGCGCTCCAAGTATCTCGACGTCAAGATAGTTTGATTCTGGCCGATACTGTTTCTTGATGTCAAGAGACTTCATATCGACACATCGGCCACTACACTGATCAACCATGGAGGACGAGGTCGACCGGTTGGTCGCTGCATGGCGCCGAGAGCGCCCCGACCTCGACGTGGAACCGCTCGAGGTGCTGAGCCGGATCAGCCGCCTCGCCCGTCATCTCGACCGGGCCCGGCGCACCGCCTTCGCCGAGCACAGCCTGGAGCCGTGGGAGTTCGACGTGCTGACCGCGCTGCGCCGGGCCGGGGCTCCCTACCAGCTCTCCCCCGGCCAGTTGCTGACGCAGACTCTGGTCACCTCGGGCACCATGACCAACCGGATCGACCGGCTGGCCGGCCGGGACCTGGTGCAGCGGCTCCCCGACCCGGGCGACCGGCGCGGCGTGCTGGTGCGGCTGAGCGAGTCGGGACGGGATCTCGCCGATCAGGCGCTGGCCGGGCTGCTGGCCCACGAGCGGGCCCTGCTCAAGGAACTCTCCGCAGGTCAGCGCGAGGATCTGGCCGGGCTGCTGCGGCAGCTGGTCGCCCCGTTCGACAACCTTCCGGAATAGCTCCGGAAGAGATCCCGCACTGGTTCCGCCGGAGTCTTGCCAGAACCTACTCACCAGTTGGGATACTCCCGGTGATCGGGGGCCGCAGTGTCGCGTCCCCCTCAGAAGGGGGCCACCACCCATGCCCAGCAGTTCCAGGCTCCGCCGCGGGCTCACCGTGCTCGCGGTCGCCGCGCTCGCCGCCGCGACGATGACCGGCACCGCCTCCGCGCACGACGGCGGCGGCCGGCACCACCACCCGGCCCCGCCGCGGTACTACGTCTCGCTCGGCGACTCGCTGGCGGCCGGCTACCAGCCGGACGTGCACACCAACACCTCGCTGTCGTACACGGACCAGCTGTACGCCCAGCTCAAGAAGCACGATCCGCGGCTGGTGCACATCAAGCTCGGCTGCAGCGGCGAGACCACCGGGACGTTGATCAACGGCGGGATCTGCACCTACCCGGGGGCGACCTCACAGTTGGACGCAGCGGTGAAGTTCCTCCGGGCGCACCGCGGCGAGGTGCGCTACGTGACCCTGGACATCGGCGCCAACAACGTGGACAGCTGCCTGGCCGGCGGCAGCATCGACCAGGCCTGCACCGCCGCGGGCGTGGCCACGGTCGCCACCCAGCTGCCGCAGATCGCCAAGGCGCTGCACCGGGCCGGCGGCAACACCCCGCAGTACGCCGGGATGAACTACTACGACCCGTTCCTGGCGGTGTGGCTGACCGGCCCGGCCGGACAGGGGCTGGCGCAGCAGTCGACCGTGCTGTCCAAGGAGCTGAACGGGGTGATCGCCAAGGGCTTCCACCGCAACGGCTTCGCGGTGGCGGACGTGTCGCGGGCGTTCTCCACCGACGACTTCACCGACCAGGCGACCCTGCCGGGGGTGGGCACGGTTCCGCTGAACGTGGCCAGGATCTGCGCCTGGACCTGGGAGTGCACGCCGTACCACGACATCCACGCCAACCCGACCGGGTACGGAGTGCTCGCCGCGGCCTTCGAGAAGACCCTGAAGTACCGCCGCTGACACCTCCGCGTAGACCCATGGGAGAGCCCGCCCCCGCCGTTCGGGGGGCGGGCTCTCGCCTTGTCGGCGGACGTCGTTGTCAAAATGTTATGCAATTATGAAGATTCGCCTGGAAAGGGGTGAGAAGGGACGTGTCATCCGATACACCGCCCAAACGGTTGTCCGCCTGGCGGCCCCGCGCCGCTGGTTTCGCCGTCTGGTACCTGCGGATCGCCGCAGTGCTCAACTTCCTCGGAGCCGTCTCCTCCCCGTTCCACGGGCAGGTCTCCCGGCACAACTCGGGCGACTTCTTCACCCCGTACATGGTCACCGTGGGCTACACCTCGGGTGCGCTGGCCCTGTTCCTGGCGATGATGATGCGCCGCCGCAAGCGCGCGGCGTGGATCTGGAACCTGGTCGTGGTGGCCCTGTACTCGGTGCTGACGGTCTCCGTGGTGGCGCTCGACCCCGACGTCCGCGGGCACTGGTTCAACTGGGTCTCCACCGGGCTCACCCTGCTGCTGCTGGTCGCGCTGCTGGTCGGCCGCAAGGAGTTCCGGGCCAAGGGCGACCGCTCCAACCCCCGGCTGGCCCTCGGCGTGCTGTTCGGCGGCGGGGCGATCAGCGTGGCCATCGGCACGGTCCTGGTGGCGCTCACCAACACCGCTCCCGGATCCTCCCTGGGCAGCCAGCTGCACTACGCCCTGCTCCGGGTCTACACCCTGGCCCCCTCGAACACCGACCAGCTGAACATCCGCACCCCGCACTGGGTGGACATCGCCATCAATGTGATGAGCGCGCTGATCCTGGTGCTGGTGGTGTACGCGCTGGCCCGCTCCCCCAAGGGCAAGGAGTACCTCTGCCCGCAGGACGAGCGGCAGCTGCGCGGCCTGCTGGAGCAGCACGGCGAGCGCGACTCGCTGGGCTACTTCGCGCTGCGCCGGGACAAGTCGGTGGTCTTCTCCCCGTCCGGCAAGGCGGCGGTGGCCTACCGCGTCGTCGGCGGGGTGTCGCTGGCCTCGGGCGATCCGATCGGCGACCTGGAGGCCTGGCCGGGGGCGATCGACCGCTGGCTGGAGCAGGCCCGTGAGCACGCCTGGATCCCGGCGGTGATGGGCGCCAGCGAGGAGGGCGGCACCGTCTACGCCCGGCACGGTCTGAACGCCCTGGAGCTGGGTGACGAGGCGATCGTCGAGGTCGACGAGTTCACCCTGGAGGGGCGCGCCATGCGCGGCGTCCGCCAGGCGCACAAGAAGGTCGGACGCGCCGGGTACACCGTGCGGGTGCGTCGACATGCCGACATCCCGACGAGGAGATGGGCACCCTGCTGCAGCGCGCCGACCACTGGCGCGACGGGCAGACCGAGCGGGGCTTCTCGATGGCGCTGGGCCGGCTCGGCGACCCGGACGACGGCGCATGCGTGATGCTGGAGTGCCATGACGGGCAGGGCGAGCTGCGGGCGCTGCTGAGCTTTGTGCCCTGGGGCCGGGACGGCCTGTCGCTGGACCTGATGCGGCGTGACCGGGACTCCGACAACGGGCTGCTGGAGTTCATGGTGATCGAGCTGATCGGCCAGGCCGAGGCGGTCGGGGTCAAGCGGGTCTCGCTGAACTTCGCGATGTTCCGAGCGGTGTTCGAACGCGGCGGCCGGCTCGGGGCCGGGCCGGTGCTGCGGATGTGGCGCTCGGTGCTGATCTTCCTCTCCCGCTGGTGGCAGATCGAGTCGCTCTACCGGGCGAACGCCAAGTACCGGCCGATCTGGGAGCCCCGCTACCTGCTGTTCGACCGCAGCAGCGACCTGCCCAGGATCGGGGTGGCCTCGGCCACGGCCGAGGGGTTCATCACCGCACCGAGCCTGCCGAGCCTGTTCAAGCGGCGGCACGCGAGCGCACTGGAGTCGTAAAAGGGGATATTTATCCATCTATGTTCTATTTTTGGATGAATGAGAGATCTGTTGCTTGGTGACGGGTTGCTCCGCACAGCACGCCGCAGTCTCGCCAGGGACCGCCTCTCGGCGCTGTCCCTGACCCTGAGCGCCACCGCCGCCATCCTGCTGCTGCAACTGCTCCAGCACACGCCCGGCGGGGCGCAGCTGGTGGAGCGGCTCGGCGTGGTCCGGGCCTCGCTGCCGCTGTGGGAGTCGCTGCTGCGCACCCCGCTGTCGCTGTTCGTGCCCGCGCCCGACCTCCCGGTCTGGGGCGCGGCGCTGCAGGTCCTGCTGGTCTTCGGGATCGCCGAACTCACCGTCGGCCGCTGGGCGACGCTGTTCGTCGCCTATGCCGGGACCCTGGCCGGCACCCTCTACGCCCGGCACGGCGTCCATGTCGGCGCGCGGGGGGCGGACCACCTGTTCGCGCTGCCCTGGGACGACGCCTTCATCCGCGACACCGGGCCCTCGGCGGCCGTGGTCGCCCTGGCCGTCTACGTCACCTGGCGCTACCGGGCCTGGCTGACCGGCGGGATCACCGTCGCCGCGATGATCCTGGAGCAGGCGCTGTTCCCCAACCTGGCCGGGGCGGAGCACCTGGCGGCCGTCCTCTGCGCCCTGGCCCTGGCCGGCGGCGGCGAACTGATCGCCCGCCGCCTGGTCCGCACCGCGGACGCCTGGCGCCCGCTGCTGCCCCCGGCGGGGGTTTAGGTCTGCTCGGCCGGCCCCACGCCGGCCCGGCGGGCCACCGCGACGGCGGCGAGGGTGGAGTGCACCCCGAGCTTGCCGAGCACGTTCTGCATATGGGTGCGGACGGTGTGCGGGGAGAGGTAGAGCCGGTCGGCGACGGCCTGCCGGCCGAGTCCGGCGACCATGCAGCGCAGCACCTGCTTCTCGCGCGGGGTGAGCGACTCGACCAGCCGCTCGCTCTCGGTGCGGTCGCGGCGGGCCGCGGTCAGTTCCCTGATCACCCCGGTCAGCAGCAGCGGCGGGATGTGGGTCTCCTCCCGCATCACCCCGCGGACCACGGCCATCAGCCGGCCCAGTGAACTCTCCTTGGCGACCCAGGCCGAGGCCCCCGCGTGCAGCGCCCGGACCACCCGGGCCGGTTCGTCGGCGGCGGCGAGGACGACCACCTGGAGCCCGGGGTGCGCGGCCCGGGCCCGGGCGGCCAGGGCGATGCCGTCGTCGTCCGCCGCGAGCCCTCCGCCGGGCGGGGCGGCGACGGCGGGGGGCTCGCCCGCTGCGGAGGGACTGCCCGCGGCGGCGGGGGACTGCCCGTGGCGGGGGCGCGGGGAGCGGGTATGCGGGTCGGGGGCCCCGGGGCGGAGCCCCCGGGGGAGCGGTGCCGGGCGGCGTGGAGAACTGGCGTTGGGCGGGCAGCACCAGCGGGGCGCGCTGGGGCGGCGGCGGCAGCACCCGCCGCGGCGCGGAGTTGGCGGTCGCGGAGTTCGCGGGGGGCGACGCGACCGGGACGCCCGGGGTGAGGTCGGCGTCCACCAGCAGCACCTGGAACGGGCGGTTCTCCGCGGCGGCGCGCTCCAGCGCCCGTTCGGCCGCCTGCGCACTGCCCGCCGCGGCGACCTCCACGTCGGGTTCGGCGGCGAGCGCGGTGGCCAGCGCCTCGGCGAAGATCCGATGGCCGTCCGCGACCAGGACCCGGATACGCGCCACAGTCGTCCCCTCCCCCGGTCCCTGCGGCCCCCCGCCGACCTTTAGGGGATCAGGGTAGGGCCTGCGGGGGCGGCGCGGAACGCGAACGCGTACGGGAGATCGCCGGGTCGGCCGGCGGCGGTCAGGCCAGTCGGCGGGCCCCCGGTCCCGGCACCGCGGTGAAGGCCCGGGGCTCGGTCCAGCCGCGGTCGGCGAAGGCCGCGGTGACGGCGGCGGTGATGCCGTCCGCGTCGGCGGTGTCGGCCAGGGCGATGATCGAGCCGCCGAAGCCGCCGCCGGTCATCCGGGCGCCGAGGGCGCCGGCGGCGACCGCGGTGTCCACCGCGAGGTCGGTCTCGGCACAGGAGATGGCGAAGTCGTCCCGCATGGAGGCATGGCCCTCGGTGAGGATCGGGCCTATCCCGCGCAGGTCGCCCGCGTCCAGCAGCGCCATCACCTGTTCGACCCGGGCGTCCTCGGTGACGATGTGCCTGGTCAGCGCGCGCAGCTCGGCCTCGGGCAGCCGAGCCAGCGCCTGGTCGAGACCGGCGTAGGGGACGTCGCGCAGGGCGGGGACGCCGAGCAGTTCGGCGGCGCGTTCGCAGCCCCGGCGGCGCTCGGCGTAGGCGCCGTCCGCGTGGGCGTGCTTGACCTGGGTGTCGATGACCAGCAGCACCAGGCCGTGGGCGGCCAGGTCGAAGGGCACCTGCCGGGTGTCCAGGCTGCGGGCGTCCACGAACAGGGCGTGGCCCTCGGCGCAGCAGGCCGAGGCGAGCTGGTCCAGGATGCCGCAGGGGACGCCGACGAACTCGTTCTCGGCGCGCTGGCACAGCTTCGCCAGCTGAGGCGGCGTCAGGCCGAGCCGGTAGAGGTCGTTGTAGGCGGTGGCGACCGCGCATTCCAGGGCCGCGGAGGAGGAGAGCCCGGCCCCGGTGGGGACGTCGCTGTCCAGGTACAGATCCGCTCCTGCGACCTGGTAGCCGGCGTCGCGGAGGGTCCAGACCACGGCGGCGGGGTAGGCGGCCCAGCCGTCGACCGAGCCGGGGACGAGGTCGGCGAGCCGGAGCTCGGTCACCCCGCCGTCCGGGTACTGGTCGCTGTGCAGCCGCAGCCGTCCGTCCTCGCGCCGGGAGGCGGCGACGCGGGCGGCGTGCGGAAGGGCGATCGGGAGCATGAAACCGTCGTTGTAGTCGGTGTGCTCACCGATGACGTTGACCCGGCCCGGCGCCTGCCAGACGCCCTCCGGGTCGGCGCCGTACAGGGCGGTGAAGCCCTTCCGCACAGCCTCCGCTTGGGTCACTGCTTACTCCTTCTCCAGGGCCTGGACCGCGTTGGCGAAGTCCCAGGCGTCGGCGACGATGCCGTCGAGGTCGGTGCGGCTGGGGGTCCAGCCGAGGAGGGTGCGGGCGCGCTCGGCCGAGGCGACCAGGACGGCCGGGTCCCCGGGGCGGCGCTCGGCCGTGATCGCGGTGATCTCGCGGCCGGTGACCCGGCGGACGGTGTCGATCACCTGGCGGACCGAGAAGCCGCTGCCGTTGCCGAGGTTGCAGATCAGGTGCTTGCCGGGTTCGGCGGCGGCCACGGCCAGCAGGTGCGCCTCGGCCAGGTCGGCGACATGGATGTAGTCGCGGACGCAGGTGCCGTCCGGGGTCGGGTAGTCCTCGCCGTAGACCGCGATGTGCGGGCGCCGGCCCTGGGCGGCCTGGATCACCAGCGGGATCAGGTGCGTCTCGGGGTCGTGCCGCTCTCCCTGCACCCCGTGCAGTCCGGCGTAGGCCCCGGCCACGTTGAAGTAGCGCAGCGAGACCGCGGCCAGGCCGTGGGCGTTCGCCTCACTGGTGATCATGTGGTCGACGGCGAGCTTGGTCGCGCCGTAGGGGTTGGTCGGGGCGGTCCTGGCGGTCTCCTCGATCGGGCTGCGCTCGGGCTCCCCGTAGACGGCGGCGGTGGAGGAGAACACCAGCCGGCCGACCCCGGCCTTGCGCATCGCGGCGAGCAGTTCCATCGACCCGGCGACATTGTTGCGCCAGTACTTCTCCGGGTCGGCCACCGACTCGCCGACCTGGGAGCTGGCGGCGAAGTGCAGCACCCCGTCGAAGGAGCCGTCGAGCACGTCGGCGGCCTCCTGGATCCGGCCCTGGACGAACTGCGCCCCGGCCGGGACCGAGGCGCGGTGCCCGGTGGAGAGGTCGTCGAGGACGACCACCTGGTGGCCCGCCTCGATCAGGTGCGCGGCGACCACGCCGCCGACGTAACCGGCTCCGCCGGTGACCAGGTACTTGCGCTGCTGGGTCTGCGGGGTCTGCCGAGGCTGCGGAGCCTGTCCAGGCTGCGGGGTCTGCCGAGGCTGCGGGGTCTGCGGCGGAGTCAAGGAGCGACCTCTCGTAGGCGCTGCGCCGCCTTCTCGGGCGACACGTCGTTGATGAACACGTCCATGCCGGATTCCGATCCGGCCAGGAACTTGAGCTTGCCCACCGTACGACGGATGGTGAAGAGTTCCATGTGAAGCGCCAGCTCACCGCTGGTGCCGGGCGCGGCGGAACGCAGCGGCGCCTGGTGCCAGCCGGCGATGTACGGGGTCCTGCCCCCCTCCTGACCCTCGAACAGCCGGTCGAAGCGGCCCAGCAGATCGAGGTAGATGGTGCAGAACTCGGCGCGCTCGGCGTCATTGAGGGCGAGCAGGTCGCCCACCCGGCGGTTCGGGTAGAGGTGCACCTCGTACGGCCAGTGCGCGGCGAAGGGGACGAAGGCGGTCCAGTACTCCCCCGCGATCACGATCCGCTCGCCGTCGGCGCGTTCGGCGGCGAGCAGGTCGTCGAAGAGGTTGCGTCCGGTGCGCCTGCGGTGCGCCGCGGCGGAGGCGAGCATCCGCTCGGTGCGCGGGGTGACGAAGGGGTAGGCGTAGATCTGGCCGTGCGGGTGGCCGAGGGTGACCCCGATCTCCTTGCCGCGGTTCTCGAAGCAGAACACCTGCTCGACACCGGGGATCGCGGAGAGCTCCGCGGTGCGGTCGGTCCACGCCTCCAGCACCAGGCCGACCTGGGCCGGGGTCAGATCGGCGAAGGAGGCGTCGTGGTCGGAGGTGAAGCAGACCACCTCGCAGCGGCCGTTGCCGGGACGGGCGTGGTGCGGCAGCGAGCCGACCTCGCGGTCGGGGGCGTCGGCCGCGGCGGTGGTGAGCGAGGGGAAGCGGTTCTCGAAGACGACCACCTCGTAGTCCGGGGCCGGGATCTCGCTGAGCCGCCCGTCCCGCGAGGGGCAGAGCGGGCACTCGTCCGCCGGGGGGTGGTAGATCCGGCCCTGGCGGTGCGAGGCCACGGCCACCCACTCGTCCAGCAGCGGGTCGTAGCGGATCTCCGACGCGGTGCTGGTCGCCTCCAGCGGCCGCAGGTCGGGGTCGTCGCGGACCACGTCGTCGCGGGAGTCGTAGTAGATCAACTCGCGGCCGTCGGCCAACCGAGTACTGGTCTTCTTCACTACGAACTCCACCCTCACCACTGCGCAGCGAACCTTATGTAAACATATTCAAACACAAAGGCTCAGCAGTCAACAGGTCGTATGGGAGTGTTCGGTCACTTCTGCGCGGCACGCTCCAGCAACCCGGTCCTGGCGGCCACCGCGGCGGCCTCCAACCTGGTCCTCGCCCCCAGTTTCATCAGCACCCGCTGCACATGGGTGCGCGCGGTGCTGGGTGCGATGGCCATCCCCTCGGCGATCTCCCTGGTGTCCTCCCCCTCGGCGATCCGCATCAGCACCTGCACCTCACGCCGGGTCAGCAGCCGCAGCAGCCGCAACGCCTCGTCGTCGGACTCGGCCGAGGGGCGCAGCAGATGCTGGAACACCGCGTGCAGCAGTTCGGGGGCCACCGCGGCCTCCCCCGCGCGGACCCTGGTCAGCGCGCGCTCGACCACCTCGATCCGCTCGTCCTGGCGGACATAGCCGGCCGCGCCCGCGCCGAACGCGGCCGCCACCCCGGCCAGCGCGCCGACCGCGCCCATCACCACCACACCGACCTCGGGACGCTCCCTGCGGATCCGCCGCACCGCGTCGAAGGCGGCCGGATCCTCCGGGTGCGCGATCCCCAGCAGGCACACCTCCGGACGCCGCTGCAGCACCAGCTCGGCCGCGGCGCCCACCGGCGTGCCCACCGCGAGCACCCGGTGTCCCCGCAGTTGCAGCGCTGTGGCCAGCGCCTCCGCCAGCAGCCGATGGTCGTCCGCCACCACGAGCCTCACGCCCACAGCGCTCCCCTGTCGTCCGTATGCCACCGCGGCACTCCGGTGACGCACCATCACAACGCATGCCGGGGCCGCACCGCCAGCAGGAACACCAGGGAAACGCCGAAGGCCCCCGTCGATGACGGGGGCCTTCGGTCTGTACGAGCCCCCATGCGGAATCGAACCGCAGACCTTCTCCTTACCATGGAGACGCTCTACCGACTGAGCTATAGGGGCGAACGAGGAAGACAATACCTGGTCATCGGCCCAAACGTAAAATCCCCGCGAGCACCTTTCAGTGCTGGTTTCAGTGCTGGTTTCAGCGCTGGGTTCCGCCGACGATCCGACCGATGGCCGCGAGGGTGCTGCTGCCCCGGTCGAGGTAGTGGGAGTGCGCCCCGGCGAAGCCGCCGCCGGGCCCCCGGCCGCTGTCGACCGGGAGCAGCCGGGCGCCGAATCCCGGGGTGGCCGGATCCGTGCCGAACCAGACCCCGTGGTGGTCCTGCTCCAGCTTTCCCACCGGATACTGCAGCGGGGGGACCACCCCGGACAGCACCGCCCCGACCGCCAGAAGAGCGGCCTGTCTGGGCCCCGGGATCATATTGGCCACCGGGTCGTCCACCGCCCGGCCGACCCAGACCCGGCCTGGGCCCACCCCCAGCTCCGAGGCGTGCTCGGCCCCCGTCCCCGGGCTGCCGATCAGCACCACGTTGTCGGCGTGGGTGCCGCCGGGGCGGCGGGCGGCGAGGCCGACCAACAGCGAGCCGTAGCTGTGGCCGAGCGCGGTGACCTGGGCCGGGGGCCCGCTGTGGGTCGCCCGCAGCCCCTCGATGAAGTGCTCGTACGGGCCTGCGCCGGCGGCGGCGCGCTCGCTGTCGGCCACCGCGGCCAGGCCCTGCGGGGCGTCGTAGCCGAGCCACACCATGCTCGCGGTCGCGCCGGGACGGGCGGTGGGGTCGGCCGCCACCGCGGCGTCGTGCAGGGCCAGCGCGCGGTCCCCGTCCTTGCCGCCGACATCGGCCAGTTTGGTGCCCATCCCCGGGACGTAGACGCAGACATGGGCGGCCCGGTCCGGGTCGCCGAAGGAGAGCACCGCCCGGCCCTGCCCCTCCAGACCGAGCGACAGCAGCAGCGCCGGCGGGGAGGTCCCCTGCTGCCGGGCCAGCCGGTCGCTGATGGCGAGCAGCCCGGGCATCGGCAGCGCGTCGCCGCCGACGGCCAGCAGCTGGTCCAGCAGGGTCCGGTTGGCCCGGTCCCTGGCCATGGCGGGCACCCCGTCCAGGCTGCCGACCAGCTGCGGCTGGTCCTTGAGCAGCATCCGCCGCTCGTCCGGGCCCAGCCGCTGCCACCAGGCGTGGACCTGGGCCGGGCTGCTGCCGGGCCCGGGCAGCCGTCCGGCCACCAGGGCCGCGGCGGCGAACAGCGCGGTCCGGGCGACGGCGGGATCCAGGCCCTGGCCGCCCCGCGCCTGCCCGGCCGAACCGGACAGCGCGGCGGCGCAGCGGGCGTCGGCCCTGGTGGCGGCGGCGAGCGCGGCGGTCAGCCGGGCCTCCAGCCGGGCCGAGAGCTGGGCCGAGAGCTGGGCCGAGAGCGGTGCGGCGCGGCCGGCGGCCCGGCCACCGGTGACCTCGGCGCCCCGGACCGCGCAGCCGGCCGCTTTCGCCTCGGCCAGCACCGCGCGGACCTCGGCCCGGACCGGGAGCAGTTCCTCGGCGGTCTCGACCAGCACCGAGGCCAGCGCCCGGAACTGCTCGGCGGCGGCGGTGAGCCGATCGTGTTCGACCACCAGCGTCATATCGGCGCGGTCCGCGGCCACCCCCTGCCAGCCCGCCCGGCCCTTGCCGCGGGAGGCGGTGAGCGCGGCGGTCCGGGCGGTCAGCAGGTCCGACAGGGCGTCACAGGCCTTGCCCGCAGCGATGAGTGACGCGGTGTCGGCCGCCGCGACCTGCTGCGCGGTCAGCGGCGCCATCAGCGGAAGGGGGCGAACTGCCGGGCCGCCCCGGCGTCCGCCTCGCGGTAGTTCCTGGCGGTGGCGCGCAGGCCGTCGGCGTCCCGGTCCAGGGCGGCGGAGAGCCCGGAGAGGCACTGCGCCCAGGCCGCGGCGCAGTCGGCCAGGGCCGCCCCGCTGCTCCACCCGGCCAGCGCGGCACCGGTCTCGGCCAGCGCCGCGCGGGCGCGTTGCGCGCCGGACTCGACGGCGAGGGCGGCGGCGTTGAACACCCCCGCCTCCGCGTCCAGCGCCTCGGGGTGCACCAGCACCCCGGAACCGTCGGAGAACCCCACCACGGACCCCACCCCCCTGCACCTGCCCCTGTCGCACTGAGCTACCGGATCAGGCTAGAAGCTCACGCAGCGTCAGCAAAACCGATCCGGGCAGATCCACCCGATGGAGTGGAACAGGAGTGCGGGGCGCGCGTGCGCGGGGGGGGTGGCGGACATGGGGGTGGCGCCTACACGTCCGCGAGCTCCAGCCACTCCAGTTCCAGCACGTCGCGCTGCTCCTTGAGCGTCCGGAGGGTGGCGTCGAGCTCGGCGACCTTGGCGAAGTCCGCGGCGTGGGCGGCCAGCTGCTCGTGCAGCTTAGCCTCCTCCTTGTCCATCTTCTGGATCTGCCGCTCGATCCGCTGCAGCTCCTTCTTCGCGGCCCTGGTGTCGCCGCTCTTCTTGGCGAAGGTCGCGGTGGGCATGGTCGCCGCGATCCGCTCGGCGATGGCGTGCCGGCGGTCCAGGTACTCGTCGATGCCCTTCGGCAGCATCCGCAGCGCCTGGTCCCCGAGCAGGGCGAACACCTGGTCGGTGGTGCGCTCGATGAAGTACCGGTCGTGGCTGACGATCACCAGCGAGCCGGGCCAGCCGTCGAGCAGGTCCTCCAGCTGGCTGAGGGTCTCGATGTCCAGGTCGTTGGTCGGTTCGTCCATGAACAGCACGTTGGGCTCGTCCATCAGCAGCCGGAGCAGCTGCAGCCGGCGGCGCTCACCGCCGGAGAGGTCGCCGACCGGCGTCCACTGCTTCTCCTTGCTGAAGCCGAAGGTCTCGCAGAGCTGGCTGGCCGACATCTCCCGGCCCTTGCCCAGGTCGACCCGGCCGCGGATCTGCTCGACCGACTCCAGCACCCGCAGCGTCGGCGGCAGTTCGACGACCTCCTGGGAGAGGTAGGCCAGCTTGACGGTCTTGCCGACCACCACCCGGCCGGCCTGCGGCTGGACGTCGCCGTCGCTGTCCCAGGCCGCCTGCATGGCCCGCATCAGCGAGGTCTTGCCGGCGCCGTTGACGCCGACCAGGCCGATCCGGTCGCCCGGGCCGAGGTTCCAGGTGAGGTGCTTCAGCAGCACCTTGGGGCCGGCCTGGACGGTCACGTCCTCCAGCTCGAACACGGTGCGGCCGAGGCGGGAGTTGGCGAACTTCATCAGCTCGGCCCGGTCGCGCGGCGGCGGCACGTCCGCGATCAGCTCGTTGGCGGCCTCGATCCGGAACCGGGGCTTGGAGGTACGGGCCGGGGCGCCGCGGCGCAGCCAGGCCAGCTCCTTGCGCATCAGGTTCTGCCGCTTGGTCTCCTCGGTGGAGGCCCGGCGCTCGCGCTCGGCGCGGGAGAAGACGTAGTCCGAGTAGCCGCCCTCGTACTCGTGCACGGTGCCGTCCTGGACGTCCCACATCCGGGTGCAGACCTGGTCCAGGAACCACCGGTCGTGGGTGACCACGACGAGCGCGGAGCGGCGCACCCGCAGGTGTCCGGCCAGCCAGGAGATGCCCTCGACGTCCAGGTGGTTGGTGGGCTCGTCCAGCACCAGCAGGTCGGGCTCGGCGATCAGCAGCTTGGCGAGGGCGATCCGGCGGCGCTCGCCACCGGACAGCGGGCCGATCACGGTGTCCAGGCCGTGCTCGAAACCGAGCAGGTCAAGGCCGCCGAACAGGCCGGTGAGCACATCGCGGACCTTGGCGTTGCCGGCCCACTCGTGGTCGTCCATGTCGCGGATGACCTCGTGCCTGATGGTGGCCCTGGGGTCGAGGGTGTCGCTCTGGGTGAGCGCGCCGACCTGCAGGCCGCCGACGTGGGTGACCCGGCCGGAGTCGGCCTCCTCCAGCTTGGCCATGATCCGGGTCAGGGTGGTCTTGCCGTCGCCGTTCCGCCCGACCACGCCGATCCGGTCGCCCTCGCTGACCCCGATGGACACACCGTTGAGGACGGCGCGCGTGCCGTACACCTTCACTACGGATTCGACAGTGACAAGGTTGACGGCCACGGGTGCTGCGCTCCTGCGGGTGCTGGGGGGATGCAGGCGTACGCGCCTACCGCCCTCCAGCCTAGTCGCCGCGGCGAGCGGCCCGCCGCGCGCTCAGCCCCAGAGGGCTTCGAGGTCGAGTCGCAGGGCGCCGGTGCCCTGCGGGCCGCCGTGGCTGAGCAGGCCGCCGCTGGTGAGGGTGAGCGTGTGGGCGTCCTGGAGCAGCGGGAGCACGACGAGCCGGCCCTCGAACAGCTGCCAGAGGTGCAGCAGCCGGTCCGACCAGGCGACGGCGAGGACCGGGCCGGCCTTCGAGTCGGTGATCGCGAGGGCGGTGGGGACCGCGTTGCGGCGTTCGACCGGCTCGGGCATGGCCGAGCCCGAGCGGGAGTCCCAGAGCCGGACGCTGCCGTCCAGGCCGCCGGTGAGCACCAGGTCGGGCATGGAGGAGCCGGGGTCGGAGAGCACGGCAACGGCGGACACCGGGCTCCGGTGCAGTTGGCCGCCGCGCGGCTCCGCGGCTTCCGGGGCGGCGGGTCCGGTGCTGCGGAGCTGGAATCCGCCGCGGGCGTCGGCCACGGCCAGCGGACGGCTGTCGTCGGCCAGGGAGCAGGCCACCGCGGTGGCCGCAGCCTCGGGGTCGGCCAGGGCGGCGGCGTTGTGCCGCTGCGCCAGGCGCGAAACGGCGATGGGAAGGGTTCCCTGCGGGTCGGTGCAGAGAACCGCCAGGCGTCCCTGGGCGTCGGCGGTGAGCAGGGAGTTCTCGCTGACGGCGGTCATCCGGGTGACGGGGTGCAGCGGATCGGTGCTGATCCGGGCGATCAGGGCGCCGGTCGCCGGGTCGTGCCGCTGGAGCCGGCCGGCCGGGTCGGCCAGGACCAGGTCGTCGCCGAGCAGGGTGGCGGCCGCGGTGTGCAGCGCGGGGTGCGACCAGACGGCGGTCCAGGCACTGGTCTCGGCGAGCGGACGCAGGAACTCCGCCAGCAGCGGGTCGTGGCCGAGGGCGGCGGCGTGCAGGACCGCGGCACGGGAGCGGTCGTCGAGTCCGCCGCCGGCCAGAACGGGTCCGGCGGACTCCCAGACCTCGCGCAGCCGCCTGGGTGCGGTGATCCGTTCGTCGGCCAGGACGGCGGTGATGGCGACGGCCGAGCCGTGCACCAGGAAGCCCGGGTCGGCCAGGAGCCGGGCCGCGGTGCCGTGCGCGAGCGCCTGGTCGAGGGCGTTCTCCCGGAGTCGGGCGCCGGCCGTCCGCCAGTCGCCGGTGGGCGGGAGGGGCTCAGCGTCGAGGCTCTCGTCGTGGCCGGCGTCGGCCGAAGGCCCCGCGGGGAGTTCCAGTAGCAGCGCCTCGGCGGCCCCGTCCGTGCTCGGCAGCAGGTCGCGGCGGTCCACCTCGACCGCGATCCTGACCTGCGGCAGCGCCAGCATCGGCAGCACGAGCTCGGTGAAGGCGGTCTCCGGCCGCGCCGCGGGCAGGTCGGCGGGGCCCCGGCCGGAGCGGTGCAGGTCCGGTATCAGCATCCGGACCGGGCGGGGGTCCGCGGCGAGGCGGGCCAGCAGCGCGGCCGGGTCGAGCGGCCCGTAGCCGAGTTGGCGGCCGATCTCCCAGGCCAGCGTCCGGGCGGTCTGCCCGCTCGCGGGAACGGTGGCGTGGATCGTGGTGAGCGGGTGGTTCACCGAACTGGCGAGCAGCCAGGCCAGCAGCCGGCTCTTGCCGCTGCCGCGTCCCCCGGTGACCAGGCAGAGCCGGGGACAGCCCGCGTCGGTACGGGCCGCCCAGTCGAGCAGGAGCGGGGCCGCCGGCAATCCGCCGACGTCACCGGAGTCGTCACCGGAGTCCGAGCCGGTCATCGGGGTCCGTCCGCCCGGCCGGGGCGGTTCGCGGTGGCGGCGCGGAGGGCGGCGAGACCCTCGGCGCGGGACGCGGCAGTCTCGCCGTAGTCGTAGCTGTGGGTGAACACCGCGTCGGGGAAGGTCCCGGCCAGCCACATCGAGCAGTAGTGCCCGGGCAGGTAGCAGGACTGCAGGTCGGTGTGCACTCCCTTGACCTGTTCGGGGCCGACGCCGGCTCCTTGGAGCGCGGCCCACAGCCGCTCCTCCGGGTGCAGCGCGATGCCGCCGGAGCTGGTGAAGATCCTCTTCTCGCCCGCCGCGTCGAGGACCTCGAACGCGGCGTAGTTCTCGACACCGGAGGTGTCCCGCAGGTCGTCGAGGACCAGCGGCCACCAGCTCTCCCGGTCCGCGAAGGCGACCGGGTCGGCCTCCTGCAACTGCCGCTCGAAGGCCAGGAACGCGGCCTTCGCCTCGGCCGGACTGTCGGTTTCGCCGAGGAGGCCGAGCAGGACGTCCAGGCCCAGCAGCCCCGAAGCGAACTCCTCCACGGCCGAGTTGACGAAGCGCGGCGGCTCGTCGTAGTTCAGCAGCAGCGCGTGCACACCGCCCTCGGGGGTGGCCACGATCTCGTAGCCGCGGTCGGAGCCCAGCCGGGACCAGCCGAAGTACTCCGCGTCGCTCACCGACTGCTCGGTCTCCACGGCAAAGCCGCGGACCGAGGCAGGCTCGTCCGCAACGGTCCGGAAGTACGGTCCGACCTGCAGCGGGACGGCCAGCGCGGCGATCCGCGCGAGCGCGGCCGCCTCGGGCGCGGCCGGGTCGACCGCCGCCGCGTCGCCGCCGAAGCGACGCAGCCCGCCCTCGCCGAAGCGTGCGGCCAGGGCGTCGGTGGGGTGGCTCACAGGATCTCCTCCGAATCGTGCCTAGTAGCCGGTCGCGCCGTGGGCCACCGAGTCCAGGACCTGGTACCAGAACGAGCCCTCGTAGGCCATGGCCTCAGAGTCCGCGGCCCGCATCAGCGGCGGCAGTCGCTGCTCGGACCCGCCGGTCTCGATGTCCCCGCCGACGAACTTCAGATCGTAGTGAGGCCGCTCGACCTCCAGCAGGTAGAGGAAGTAGAGGAAGAGTTCGAGGCTGGTGTTCAGGACGTGCGCCTCGTCGTCCTCGGGAACGCAGTGGACCACACCGGTGTGCACGTCCAGGTACACGTAGTTCTCGCCGATTCCCCCCAGTAGTGCCCAGTGGTCCAGGACGAACGACGCCGGGAGGTCGTCCTCGGGAGCAACCACGTACTCCCGGCCCACCCCCACCGTCAGCTCCCCGTCGCAGACCGCCTGGGCCACGTCCAGCCATCCGGCAGCCGGGCGGTCCGGCAGACCGACATCGTGCAGGGCGGCCCGGGACGGCAGATGGGACACCACGCGAAGCGCCTCGTCGCCCAGGGTGACCATGGCATCCGGAGAGAGGACGGCCTCAAAGGCGGAACGGTCGACAGAGGGAGGCATGATCTGTTTCCTTTGTGTGCGCAGGTGCCCAACAGCGGCGAGTCATGCTATCGCTGGCTCACGGAGCGGCCGGAGCGTGCTTACTGGGGCGGGGGTTCAGACCGTTGAGGTAGTTCTCCATCGCGCTGTTGCCCGCAGCCTTGGAGGCATCGGTCGCGCCGTACTCGACGCTGTGCGAGACCTGCACGTTCTTCGGCAGGAAGTGGTGCATCCAGGCGGCACAGTTGGGGGTAGTGGTCGCCCGGGGAGTCCCTGGGACGTGCGGATCGTTCGTACAGGGCTCCCGTTCTGTGTATACCTCGGTTATTCCGTGCTCGGAGCCGGACCTGAGGTAGGGCACGCCGAGGACGCGTTCCGAGTGGACCGGATTGTCGCTCCGTCCCACCATGATGTAGCTGCCGTCCGCGCCCTTCTCCCCGTGTCGGACCGCAGCGTAGTTGTTGCTCTCGAAGTCGTACCCGCCGCTTTCCACGTCCTTCTTGTAGTTCCCGTAGCTACCGTCCTCGTGCCGGGCCAGCTGGGTCGCCTTCGCCAGATCGCCCTCACCCAGCGGGGTCTTGGTGGACGTCACTCGGGGCCGGGCCGTGCCCTTCCTCACCTTGGGCAGGTTGTGCGGATTCGGCGTGCCCTTGGGGGTCTGCCGGGACGGGGCCTTGTCATCACCGTCGAGATCGAGGTTCAACCGGTCTCGATCGGCGGCCTCCAGCGGTTGGGGACCGTCCCTGGTCAGCCGCTCGACGGTGCCGTCGTCGCGCATCCGGTAGACCGGGGTGTCGCCGATGTCGCCGTGGATTTCCTGGCGGGCCTTGCCGATGGCATCCATTTCCCCGGCATGCTTCGCCTCGGTCTCGACAGCGTTCGTCGATACCTTCTCCAGTCCGTCGCCCATCTCGTGGACGACCTTCTCGCCAGCCTTTCCAGCGTCGTGGCCGAGGGCCTTGACGGTGCGTTCGCCGAACTGCTCCAGTGGTTTGAGCAGCGGGTCGCTCATGTGAAGGAATATCCTTCCGTCGCTGAGAGGAAGGTCGCCGTGTGGCCGGCCAGGTCCTCCGCATGGCCGTGCATGGTCGCGGAGTGGGTCAGCAGCTCATCGGGGTGGATCATGTACCCGCCACTTCCGGAACCGCTCGACGAACTCTCCAGGGCGCCTTCCACCGCTTTGAACACAAGACCCGAGACCGCGCGCTCGACGGCGCCCTCCAGCGGACCGAGCGTCTGCTCGACGAGTGCGCCGATGAGTTGCTGCTCCAACTGCTTCAGCAGCGCGTTGACGATCTTCTTGGTCGCCTCCACCAGCAGCACCTCGGCGGCCTCCGCCGCGCCCAGGGTCACCACAGCCGCTGCCTGGTCGGCGACGAACTCGGCTGCCATGATCCCGAGTTCGGTGATCACGGAGAGCTTGGCCGCGATGATCCCGTCCGCGGCGACCTCCATGGCAACGGCGGCGACCTCGCAGACCTCGACCAGTTCGCGCATGTGGTCGTTCGACATCCGTGCCCAGTTCGCCGCGAGCATCGAGTACGAGTCAGCCTGGTAGTGCTCGCCCACCTGCTGGACGGTCGTGCTTACGGCCTGGTGGACGCTGTCCAGATTGCGACCGAAGTCCCGGATGTGGCCGCCGAACTGGCGGACCTTGTCCTCGTTCGCCTGCGGCCAGTTGAGGCCCAGCAAGTTCATCACCCAGACGAGCTCGCCGGGCAGTTCTATCGCCATCGCATCCCCCAGGCCTTGGATCTGGCGGACAGTCAAACATATGACCGAGCCGAGCGACCAGCTACCAATCGGCGGCGCCAGCGACCGAGCCTCCGGCGACGAAGGCGTCACCACATGGCCTCGGAGACCTCAAAGAGGGTGTTCCCCCAGTGCCCGTCCTCGTCCGCGAGCGCTTCGGCGTCGATGGCCAGGAGATCACGTTTCAGGTGCTCACCGACCGCCGCGCAGAAGTCGTAGTAGTCGACCCCGGGTGTGCGGGCCTTCGCCTCACGGCTGCACTCCGCTGTCGCGGCCTCGAAGGCGCAGAGGTAGCCGAGGAAGGCGTTCAGATCCCTGTTCAGCTGCTCGGGGGCGCCACCGATCTCGGAAAGCTGGTACACCGCGCCGGTTGCCCCGTCCAGGAGGACCGTGGCCTGGAGCAGGTCGCCGACGACGAACCAGTCACCGCTGCCGGGCACCTCGTCCACGTCAGGGGGAATGCTGTCCGGTTCCGTCTCCAGTTGCTCCGACCAGGTACGCATCCCCTCGACGAAGTGCTCGGCCAGAGCGAAGATCTTGAGTGCCGCAATCGGAAGACCAACATGTTCGAGCAGAGCCCTGCTGGTCGCGTCGCCGATCCGGGCCAGGAATGCGGGGTCGCTGATCCGGCGCACCTTCGCCTCGCCGAACTGCTCCAGTACCGTCCGTGCGTCCACCACGACAACCCGACCCCTTCCAGGAACGTCCTCAAGCCTCTGTTTCCGGCCGCCTGGGATGCTCTCCCGGACCCGTACTCGAAGCTGTGGTTGGGGACGACCACCGCATCGGGGACCAGGCCCTCTGCCCGGTCGCTCCTCCTGGCGGACAGGCTATCGGGGCTGTGTCTCAGGGGAGTTGGGGACGACCACCGCGCCCGGGACCGGGCCCTCGGCGGGGCGGGCCACGCGGCAGGTGCCGGAGGCGGTGAGGGCGGCGGCGAGGGCGGCGGCGGCGTCGGCGTCCTTGGCGACGAAGGCGCAGGTGGGGCCGGAGCCGGAGACCAGGGCGCCGATGGCGCCGGCGTCGGTGCCGGCCCGGAGGGTGTCGGCGAGGGCGGGGCGCAGCGACAGCGCCGCCTGCTGGAGGTCGTTGCTGAGGGCCGCGCCCAGCGCGATGGCGTCCCCCGTGCGGAGCGCCTCCAGCAGGGCCGGGTCGGCGACGGGGACCGGGACGTGGGTGTCCGCGGAGCCGCCGTCCAGGTCGCGGAGGCGGTCGCACTCGCCGTAGACGGCCGGGGTGGAGAGCCCGCCGTCGGCGATGGCGAAGACCCAGTGGAAGCTTCCGGCGACCGGCAGCGGGGTCAGGAACTCGCCGCGCCCCTCCCCCAGCGCCACGCCGCCCAGCAGGCTGAACGAGACGTCGCTGCCGAGCTGGGCGGAGAGCTCCAGCAGGTCGGCCTGGGTGGCCCCGGTCCCCCACAGGGCATCGCAGGCCACCAGGGCGGCGGCCCCGTCGGCGCTGCCACCGGCCATGCCCCCGGCGACCGGGATGCCCTTGTCGATGTGCAGGTGCACGCGGGGCTCGACGCCGAAGCGCGCGCCCAGCAGCTCGGCGGCCTTGGCGGCGAGGTTGCTGCGGTCGGTCGGGACCTGGGCGGCGTCCGCGCCGGTGACGGTGATCCGCAGCTCGTCGGCGGGGGTGGCGGTCACCGTGTCGTAGAGGCCGACGGTGAAGAAGACCGAGGCGACGCCGTGGTAGCCGTCGGCGCGACGGCCGCCGACCGAGAGCTGGGCGTTGACCTTGGCCGGGACCCTGACGGTGATGGAGGACTGCACGGCCTTGCTACTCCCAGCGCTGCGCGGACGAGGTCCCGGTCATTCTGCCGTACCGGAGGCGGCGGGTTTCGCCTCGGCGATGCGGGCGAACTGCTCGACCGTCAGGGTCTCGCCGCGCCGGGTGTAGTCGATGCCCGCGGTGGTCAGCGCCTGCTCGGCGGCGGCGGCCGAGCCGGCCCAGCCGGCCAGCGCGGCGCGGAGCGTCTTGCGGCGCTGGGCGAAGGCGGCGTCGACGACGGCGAAGACCTCCCGCCGGGTCGCCGTGGTCTCCGGCGGGTCGTGCCGGACCAGGGACACCAGGCCGGAGTCCACATTGGGGGCGGGCCAGAACACATTGCGGCCGATCGCGCCCGCGCGCTTCACCTCGGCGTACCAGTTGGCCTTGACCGAGGGCACGCCGTAGACCTTGTTGCCGGGCCCGGCGGCGAGCCGGTCGGCGACCTCGGACTGCACCATGACCAACGTGCGCTCGATACTGGGGAAGGTCTCCAGCATGTGCAGCAGCACCGGCACGGCGACGTTGTAGGGGAGGTTGGCGACCAGCGCGGTGGGCGGGCGGCCGGGGAGCTCGGTGACGGTCATGGCGTCGGCCTCGACCAGCGCGAATCGGTCGGCCCGGTCCGGCATCCGGGCGGCGACGGTGGTCGGCAGGTGCCGGGCGAGGAGCGGGTCGATCTCCACCGCGGTGACCCGGTCGGCGACCTCCAGCAGCCCGAGGGTGAGCGAGCCGAGGCCGGGGCCGACCTCCACCACCACGTCGTCCGGGCCGACCCCGGCCGCGCGGACGATCCGGCGCACGGTGTTGGCGTCGATCACGAAGTTCTGCCCGCGCTGCTTGGTCGGCCGGACGCCGAGGGCGGCGGCGAGGCTCCGGATGTCGGCGGCCCCGAGCAGGGGGCCGCCTTCGGCGGGGGCGGGGGCGGTGGCCTGGGGCGCGGATGTCTCGGCAGTCTCGGCGGGGGCGGCCGCGGGCTTGGTACTCACCCCCCAAGCCTAAGGCTCCCCCGCAGGCGCAGGCCCCCGCGCAGCGGGAGGGAGGTGGGTGGGCGGGCTCCGGGCGGGCGGTCAGCCGGTGGCGCGGTGGCCGCAGCTGGGCCAGGGGGAGGTGCCGCGCTGGCGGTAGAGCTTGCGGGCGCGGGCGGTCTGCTCGGAGGGGGACGCGTCCTGCGGACGGCCGGAACCGCCGAGGTGGTGCCAGGTCCCGCTGTCGAACTGGTAGAGGCCGCCGTAGCGCCCGCTGGGGTCCACCGCGTGCGGGTTGCCGCCGGCCTCGCAGCGGGCCAGCGCGGACCAGTTCAGCTCGCCGGTGGTGTGGTGGGTGGGCGCCACAAGATCACCGTACTGCCCCGGCGAGCCGTCACGGCGGTGGCGTCCGGTGGACGCCGGCCGGCGCTCGCGGTGCTGCTCGACGACGGCGGCGCGGGGCAGCGCGTGCCGGGCCTGGCCGATCGAGCGCGACGGCTCCTGGGCCACCCGGACCAGCGCCGGGCCCGCGGTGACCTGCGGCATCACATCGACCACGGTGGGCGCGTAGAGCGGGGTGGCGGCCGGCAGCTCCGCGTCCGGGTCGGAGTCCGCCTCGGTGTGCGAGACCGGGACGGCGTCCGAATGCGCCTGCTGGGCCACGAACCCGCCGGTCCCGCCCACCAGCAGGGCCAGCACCAGCGCCTTGGGCAGCCTGCCCGGCCCGCCCTTGATCCCAGAGGGCACGTTCACCTGAAGAAGCCTCTCGCCGTCCGACCGGACACCTGCCCCGGGATCAACGACCCAGGGGGTGCCGGGTCACGGCAGTGACCTTCAGTAGTCGAACGCGCGAGCGGTGTTCGCGGCGAGGGCGGCGGCCATGGCGTCCTCGTCCAGGCCCCGGACCGCCGCCATCGCCCGCAGCGTGACCGGGATCAGATAGGGGGCGTTGGGGCGGCCCCGGTAGGGGGCCGGGGTGAGGAACGGGGCGTCGGTCTCGACCAGGACCCGGTCCAGCGGGGTGAGCGCCAGGGCGTCCCGCAGGTTCTGGTTGGCCGGGAAGGTGACCGGTCCGGCGAAGGACAGGTAGTAGCCGGCCTCGGCGCAGACCTTGGCCATGTCGCCGTCGCCCGAGTAGCAGTGGAAGACGGTGCGCTCGGGCGCGCCCTCCTCGGTGAGGATCCGCAGCACGTCCTCGTGGGCGTCCCGGTCGTGGATCACCAGGGCCTTGCCGTGCTTCTTCGCCAGGGCGATGTGGCGGCGGAAGGACTCCTGCTGGACCTCCACCCCTCGGGCCCGGTCCTGAAGTAGTCGAGGCCGGTCTCGCCCACCCCGCGCACCTGCGGCAGCGCGGCGAGGGCGTCGATCTCGGCGAGGGCGTCGTCCAGCGCCTTCATCCCGCCGGGGCCGCGCTTCTGCCCGGACCAGCCGTCCGGATCCCCGAGCACCAGCCGCGGCGCCTCGTTGGGATGCAGCGAGACCGTGGCGTGGACGGACTGGTGACGGGCCGCCAGCTCGGCGGCCCAGCGCGATCCGGGCAGGTCGCAGCCCACCTGGACCACCGTGGTCACCCCCACCGAGGCGGCCTTGGCCAGGCCGTCCTCGGGGGTGCCGGACTGCATGTCCAGATGGGTGTGCGAATCCGCGACCGCGACCCGCAGCGGCTCCGGCAGCGGCGGGGCGACGTTCTTCTCGGACTGCGACCTGGACTGCGACTTCTTGGACTGGGCCATCAGCTCTGCTCGGCCTCGGCCTCGGCGCCGGCCTCGGCCTCGGCGCCGCCGAAGCGGGTGCGGTAGGCGTCCAGGTCGTCCTCGGTGATCTTCGCGAAGAGCACCGGGGGGACGGTGAACGGGGTCCCGGCCGGAACGGACGCCAGCGCACGGGCCTCCTCCGGGCCGACCCAGGTGCGGGTGTCGTCGGCCAGCGCGAAGGCCGCCCGCATCGCCGCACTGCTGGTCGGGATGAACGGCTCGGAGACCACCGCGTAGAGGTGGATCAGGTTCATCGCGGTGCGCAGCGTGAGCGCCGCGCCGTCCAGGTCGGTCTTGGCCTCCAGCCAGGGGGCCTTGGTCTCCAGGTAGGAGTTGCCCGCGCTCCACAGCGCGCGCAGGGCCTGGGCGGCCTTGCGGAACTGCAGCGCGTCCAGCTGGGCCTCGTACTCGGCCAGCAGTTCGGCGGTCTGCTCGCCCAGCTGCCGCTCGGCCTCGCCGGCCTCGCGGCCGACCGGAACCTCGTCGCCGAAGCGCTTGCGGGAGAAGGACAGCACCCGGTTGACGAAGTTGCCGAGGGTGTCGGCCAGGTCCTTGTTCACCGAGGAGGCGAACAGCTCCCAGGTGAAGTTGGTGTCGTCCGACTCCGGGGCGTTGGCCATCAGGAAGTAGCGCCAGTAGTCGGCCGGCAGCAGTTCCAGCGCGGTGTCGGTGAAGACGCCGCGCTGCTGGCTGGTGGAGAACTTGCCGCCGTAGTAGTTCAGCCAGTTGAAGGGCTTGAGGTAGTCGACCTTCTTCCAGGCGTCCCGGGTGCCCAGCTGGGTCGCCGGGAACATCACCGAGTGGAAGGGGACGTTGTCCTTGCCCATGAACTGGGTGTAGTTGACGGTGTCGTCGGCCTGGTACCACCAGGACCGCCAGTCCCGGGTCTCGCCGGCCGGGGCGGCGTCGGCCCACTCGTTGGTGGCGCCGATGTACTCGATCGGGGCGTCGAACCAGACGTAGAAGACCTTGCCCTCGGCGGCCAGCTCCGGCCAGGTGTCGGCCGGGACCGGGACGCCCCACTCCAGGTCGCGGGTGATCGCGCGGTCGTGCAGGCCCTCGGTGAGCCACTTGCGGGCGATCGAGGAGGCCAGCACCGGCCAGTCCTTGCCGTGCTCGTCCACCCAGCCCTCGACCTCGTCGGCCAGTTTGGACTGCAGCAGGAACAGGTGCTTGGTCTCGCGGACCTCCAGCTCGCTGCTGCCGCTGATGGCCGAGCGCGGGTTGATCAGGTCGGTGGGGTCGAGCACCCGGGTGCAGTTCTCGCACTGGTCGCCGCGGGCCTTGTCGTAGCCGCAGTGCGGGCAGGTGCCGACGATGTAGCGGTCCGGCAGGAAGCGGGCGTCCTCGACCGAGTACACCTGGCGGATCGCCCGCTCCTCGATGAAGCCGTTCGCCTGCAGCTGGCGCGCGATGGTCTGGGTGATCTCCCGGTTCTGCGGCGAGGAGCTGCGGCCGAAGTAGTCGAAAGAGAGGCCGAAGCCCTCGTAGATCGCCTTCTGCACGTCGTGCTGCTGGGCGCAGTACTCGGCGACCGGCAGGCCGGCCTCCTTGGCGGCCAGCTCGGCCGGGGTGCCGTGCTCGTCGGTGGCGCAGATGTACAGCACCTCGTGGCCGCGGTCCCGCAGGTACCGGGAGTACACGTCCGCCGGGAGCATCGACCCGACCATGTTGCCCAGGTGCTTGATCCCGTTGATGTAGGGAAGCGCGCTGGTGATCAACTGGCGGGTCATCTCGGAGATGCTCCTTTGAGAAGGTGTCGCAAGGGGGTTGAACCGTTGCCGGAAGCCGTGCGTCATCCTACCGAAGGCAACTGCCCGGTCGATTCGATTACGGACTGTTACGAATGGACAGCGGGAAGTCTATGCAAGGGGCCCGGAGGCGGTGTTCCCTTGGACTCGGGGCATCGACAGGGGGAACTGTGCAGGCGTTGGAATCAGGCGATCCGCAGCAGCTCGGCGGCTACCGGCTGCTGGCCAGACTGGGCGCGGGCGGGATGGGCCGGGTCTACCTGGCCCGCTCCCGGGGCGGACGCCGGGTGGCACTGAAGGTGATCAGGGCCGAACTCGCGGACGACCAGGACTTCCGGGCTCGATTCGCCCGCGAGGTGGCCTCCGCCAAGGCTGTGGGCGGGGCCTTCACGGTGGCCGTGCTGGACGCGGACCCGCAGGCGGAGACGCCCTGGCTGGCCACCGAGTACGTGGCAGGACCGGCGCTGAGCGAGGCGGTCCGCGAGCACGGGCCGCTGCCGGTGGACTCGGTACGGGCGCTGGCGGCGGGGCTGGCCGAGGCGCTGATGGCGATCCACCGCGCCGGGGTGATCCACCGCGACCTCAAGCCCTCCAATGTGCTGCTCGCGGCGGACGGGCCCCGGGTCATCGACTTCGGCATCTCCCGGGCGGTCGAGGCCACCGAGCTGACCAGGACCGGGGTGATCGTCGGCTCCCCCGGCTTCATGTCCCCGGAGCAGATCGAGGGCCTGCCGGTGACCCCGGCCACTGACGTCTTCTCACTGGGCGCGGTACTGGCGTACGCGGCGACCGGGGCCGGGCCCTTCGGCGAGGGGGCGACCCCCGCCCTGCTGTACCGGGTGGTCCACAGCGCGCCGCGGCTGGACGCGGTGCCGGAGCAGCTGCGCGGATTGGTCGGCTCCTGCCTGGCCAAGGACGCCGCGGCCCGGCCCAGCCCGGACGCCCTGCTGGACCGGCTGGAAGCGGAGGAGGAGGCGGAGCCCCATGCCCCCACCGAGATGTGGCTGCCCGCCGAGCTGACCGGCATGATCGCCCGGGTCGAGGCGGAACGCCCCAGCGCGTTGAACGCGGGGGCGGCGGGGTCGGCGGACGCGGGGGCGGAGGCGGGTTCCGGGGCCGGGGCGGCGGGGGCGGCTCTGGCGGGGTTCGGGGCGGCAGCAGGCGCGGAAGCTCTGGCCGGTTCGGGAGCACCTCCGGGCACCGCTGGTGCGGGAACCGGCACCGGAGCTGCGGGAGTCTCCGCTGCCGGGGAGACGGCAGAGACGGTGCCGTTGGCGGTGGCCTCCCCCGGGGAAGCGGCGACGCCGCCGATGGGGTTCGGGCCGGCTCCGGCCGGGTTCGGGCCCGCACCCGCCGCCGCAGCGGGCTTCGCTTCGGAGGGCAGGACGCCCACCGCACCCGCCGCAGCGGGCTTCGCCTCGGAGGGCGGGACGCCCACCGCGCCGCTGCGGACCACCGCGGCAAGCGCGTCCCGCCCGCCCCGGCGGAAGGCGCCGCTGATCCTCGCGGCGGCCCTGCTGCTCGCGGCGGGCGGCGCGACCGGGGTGGTGCTGGCCGGTCAGCACACCAAGAGCCCGTCGGGGCAGAGCCAGGACGGGGGCATCCCGCTGGCGAGCGCCAGTGCGTCGGCCTCGGCCAGTGCCGGCGCCAGCGACAGCACCAGCGCGAGCGCCACCAGCAGCGACTCGGCGGCGACCGGGACGAACACCACCGCGAACACGGTGTACCTCACCGTCCCGCCGGTGACCGGGCAGCCGGTGGACTACGCCAAGCAGTTGCTGACCGACAAGGGCTTCCCGGCCGGTGACATCAAGGTCACCTACCACTGCACGGAGGCCGGCCCCGGGGTGTACGCGCAGTCGCCGTACGCGGGCAGCCGGGTGTCCGCCGACACCCTGATCAAGCTGACCGCCTCGGAGGACGACTGCGTCGCCTACCAGAGCGAGGTGGGGCTGCCGCTGACGACCGCGCAGGCCGACCTCAAGGGCTTCAGCCATGTCTCGGTGAAGTACACCTGCTCCGGTGGGGCGGCGGGCACCGTGCTGGCCCAGTCGCCCGCCGCCACGGCGGAGGCGTCCTATCCGCCGAGCCAGCCGATCACCCTCACCGTGCAGAACAGCAGCTGCGGCAGCGCGTCGGCGTCCGCGTCCGCCACGGCCACGCCGTAGCGGACGCCGGAAGACGCAGACTCAGGCCTCCGGGGTGCCGTGGTGGTTGCGGCGCAGGTGCAGGTGGAAGGGCAGGTGCAGCCGGCGCTGCCGGCGGGGGCGGGCCGGGGCGTGGCCAGCTCGGCCGGGGCGGCCGGGTGCCGGGTGGAACTCGGGGCCCGGGTGCCAGTACGAGGCGGCCTCGGCCACCCGCCCGGCCCGCATGATCCGGACGTGCTCCCCGGCGCAGCCGGGGCAGCCGGGCTTGGTCAGCGGGGAGGGGACGGGGACGCCGTTGGCCCGGTAGCGGGCCTTCGGCCGACCGTCGGTGCCGACCTCGTGGGTGATCTCGTACGCCTGCTCCCAGCCGAAGCCGCAGTTCAGGCAGACGAAGGCGTAGGCCTCACGGATCGGGTCCTCGACGGGGGCGGATTCGCTCATGACGTTCTCCCGGTGCCCTGCGGACGTCCGTCCGCGCGGGTCTTTGCTCACCCCCAGAATTCCCCTCCGGAACGCCCTGGATTCAGTTCCGGATATTTCTTGGAACAGAGTTGGACGTTCTTGGGGCTGCGCCTACCAAAACCGGGCCTGACTTGGGCTTTCCTTGGTGAACCCGTCACTCAGCCCGAATCCACCGGCTGATCATTTCGGGGTTGCTCTCCTGCCCGTGGACGGTCGGCCGCTGGGGGCAACAGGTTGAGGGTGTGCGGTAGCCGCCGTGCGCGGGTCGCGGCCTGTCCGAGGGGTTGTGCGGGGTCGGGAGCGGTTGGTGGCGCTGTCGCCGGTGGCCGTCGGGCCGTCGCGGTGCGGGATCTTGTGGCGGTCAGGCCGCCGGGCGCGGCGGTGGGGAGTGGACGGCCTCGAACAGGGCGGTGAAGGCGTCGCGCCAGGGCCAGTGCTCGGGCAGATGCACCGTCAATTTGGTGCGCGCGGTGCGCGCGAGCCGGGCCGGGACGTGGACCAGGTGGGCGCGCAGGGTCGCTGTGGTGGCCTTGGCGTGGAAGACCGAGGTCAGCGCACCGGCGGCCCGCAGCAGGTTGTGCGACATCGCCCACAGGGTCAGCCACGCGGCGTTGGCCTGGAAGTTCCCGGACGGCAGGTGGGCCAGAGGCCCGGACTTCCCGTCCGCGATCACCTGCTCCACCACGGCGTGCTGCCGGTGGTGCAGTTCCGCCTGCAGCACCGCGAAGGAGCTGTCGGTGAAGACGGGGTGGTAACGCCAGGCGGTGAACAACTCGCCCTGACCCTGGGCCACTTCGGCGTTCAATCGGCGGACCCGGCGCACGATCAGCCGGGCGGTGACGTGCTCGGACTTCCTTCGGCCGGTGAAGGCGGTGTAGGGGATCTCGGCGACCTCGGCGTCGGAGACCATCTCGCCGGTGTCGGGGTCGACGAAGGCGTCCGGGTAGCGGATCGCCGTCCAGGACTCCTGCGGGATGCGGGAGATCGCGCCCGCGATGGAGGGGTTCATGCCGGTGGTCAGGGAGAATCGGGCGCCGGCCCGGCGGCAGGCGGCGACCACGTCGGCGGTGTAGAACTTGCTGTCCGCGCGGACCAGGCGGATCCCGGTGCCGCCGGTCTCCTTCGCTATGGCCAGGGCCTCGCTCACGAAGCTCTCGGCTCCGCGGACGTCGGCGGCCTTGCCGCGGCGCAGGCGGACCGCGCCGATCACGGGCCGGGCGATCGGGGTGGACAGGGTGGCCAGGATCGGGTGCAGGGTGCGCTGGCCCTTGAGGCGGCCGACCTGCGCGCCCTGCTTGGCGTGGCCGTACACGCGGCGGTGGGTGGGGTCGATGTCGATGAACATCAGTGTGTCGGCGCCGGGCAGCAGTGGGGTGCTGCGGGCCAGTCGGGCCAGGAAGTCGCGGTGAACGCGGTGGAGCTGGCGGTTGTGGCCGTGGGTGAAGGAGCGCAGGAAGGTGCCCAGGGTGGAGGGCGCGCGGACCGAGGTGAAGGCGCGGTCCATCGCGCCGTGCCGCAGCCGCGCCGCGTCGTCGATGCTGTCCGCGCCCGCGCACATCGCGCTGATCAGCGACATCACTTTGGCGGCCGGGTTGGCTCCGCCGCTGTTGTCGGCGCCCTCGATGCGGAGCGCGGACGCGGCCAGTTGCCGCAGGCCGGCCCGCTCGGCCAGCCGGACCAGCGACAGCAGCCCGGCATCGGCGATCAGGTTCGGCTCGTCGAAGACGGCGGAAACCGCTGTGGCGGCATGGCAGGATTGCATCTCGCGGATGTTCTCTCGTTCTGGCGACTTGGTTCTGTAGGAAGTCCCATCGTCCCAGGTCAGAGGGCATCCGCGTCGTTATGTCCAGGCCTCGGACAGGTCATTCATCGGTGGATTCGGGCTCAGCCCGCGTTCTTCGCGGCCACCACCGCGTCGAACACCGCGCGCTTGGGGACGCCGGTCTCGGCGGCGACCTCCGCGATCGCCTCCTTGCGCCGCTCCCCCGCCTCCTCCCGCACCGCGACCCTGCGGGCCAGCTCGGCGGGGGTCAGTGCGGAGGGGTCCAGCGGGGGCGCGCCCTGGACCACGACGGTGATCTCGCCGCGTACGCCGTCCGCCGCCCAGACCGCGAGGTCGGCCAGCGGGCCGCGCCTGACCTCCTCGTAGGTCTTGGTCATCTCCCGGCAGACCGCCGCCGGGCGGTCGCCGCCGAAGGCCTCGGCCATGGAGCGCAGCGAGTCCTCGATCCGGTGCGGGGACTCGAAGAAGACCATGGTGCGCGGCTCGGCCGCCAGCTCCTGGAGGCGGGAGCCGCGCTCGCCGCCCTTGCGCGGCAGGAAGCCCTCGAAGCAGAAGCGGTCCACCGGCAGCCCGGACAGCGCCAGCGCGGTCAGCACGGCCGAGGGCCCGGGCACCGCGGTGATCCGGACGCCCTGCTCCACGGCCGCCGCGACCAGGCGGTAGCCGGGGTCGGAGACCGAGGGCATCCCGGCGTCCGTCACCAACAGCACCCGGGCGCCGCCGAGCAGCGCCTGCACCAGTTCCGGGGTGCGGCCCACCTCGTTGCCCTCGAAGTAGGAGACGACGCGGCCCTTGGGCTTCACGCCCAGGGCGTTCGCCAGCCGCCACATCCGCCGGGTGTCCTCGGCGGCCACGACGTCGGCGGCGAGGAGTTCCTCGGCGAGTCGGGGCGGCGCGTCGGAGACCTCGCCGATCGGGGTTCCTGCGAGTACGAGTAGACCAGTCACCCGCTTATCCTCCCAGGATGGCGAGGTGCCCGTACCACTGACAGGCCCGACCCCTACGATGCACGGGTGAGCGGAGACAGGGCGACAGGGGCAGCGCCGGCCGGCGGCGACGCGGATCTCTTGACCGGCGTGCGGGGGGACGATCCGACCGAGTCGGATCCGGGCCCCGGCACGGGTGCGTCCGGGCTCGGTTCGCGCCGGAACCAGCCGCCGCGCCGGCCGGAGAGCGCCTGGCAGCAGCGGTTGGCACGGCTCGGCTACCGCGCGCCGGACCTGCGTCCGCTGCGGGAGCGGCTGGTGCCGCCGATGCCGGACGGCACGGGTGTCGACACCGGGGCGCCGTCCGCGGTGCTGGCCCGGCTCGGCCTGCGGCTCCCGCCCGGGCTGTGGACCTGGCTGTGCCGCTGGTCCGGCTGGCTCGGGCCGCTCGCGGTGACCCTGTTCGGCGCGATCCTGGTGTTCACCCGCCTGGGGACGCCGCACGACATCATCTTCGACGAGACCTACTACGCCAAGGACTCCTGGGCGCTCTGGCACTACGGCTTCGAGGTCAACTGGCCGGACAACGCCAACGCGCTGATCCTGGCCGACCCGCACAAGCTGCCCGCCCCGACCGGGGCCGCGTTCATCGCGCACCCGCCGGCCGGGAAGTGGGTCATCGGCATCGGCGAGATGATCTTCGGGCTGACCCGTTCGGCTGGCGCTTCATGGTCGCGGTGCTGGGCAGCCTGGCCGTGCTGATGGTCTGTCGGATCGGGCGGCGGATGTTCCGGTCGACCCTGATCGGCTGCATCGCCGGGCTGATGATGTGCGTGGACGGCCTGCACCTGGTGATGAGCCGGACCGGGCTGCTCGACCTCTGCGTGATGTTCTGGGCGCTGGCCGCCTTCGGACTGCTGCTGGTGGACCGCGACCACGCCAGGACCAGGCTCGCCGACGCGATCGGCGCCACCGCCGACAACCCGGACGCGGTGCCGGACCACGAACTGGCGTCCAGGGCCTGGCTGGGCTGGCGCTGGCTGCGACTGCTGGCCGGCGTCTGCCTCGGCCTGTGCTGCGCCACCAAGTGGAGCGGCGTGTACTTCCTGGCCGCGTTCGGGCTGATGAGCGTGTGGTGGGACGCCGGCGCGCGGAAGACCGCGGGGGCCCGGCACCCCTATGTCACCGCGGTCGTCAAGGACGGTCCCTGGGCCGTCTTCTCCATGGTCGTGGTCGGCTTCTTCACCTACCTGGCGTCCTGGTCCGGCTGGCTGTTCAGCAACGCCAAGGTCGGCGGCAGCAACGGCGCCTACGACCGGCACTGGGCCGACCACCGGGGCGGGCTCTCCCGAGCAACTGGAAGCTGCTGCACCTCAGCCACCTGCCGCAGGTCGACATGAGCTGGGTGCCCGCGCCGCTGCGCAGCCTGTGGCACTACCACGCGGAGATCTGGAACTTCAACACCACGCTGAGCTCCCCGCACATCTACCAGTCCAATCCGTGGAGCTGGATGGTCGACGCCCGTCCGGTGTCCTTCTACTACCCGGGCGGACTGAAGCCCTCGCAGTGCGGCGGCGCGGCCCAGTGCTCCAGCGAGGTGCTGGCGCTCGGCACCCCGCTGCTGTGGTGGGCGGCCTGCTTCGCGCTGGTCTACGCGGTGTACCGGTGGTTCTTCGCCAGGGACTGGCGGGCCGCCGCGATCTGCGTGGGCGTCGTCGCCGGGTACCTGCCGTGGTTCGCGTGGCAGCAGCGGACCATCTTCTACTTCTACTCGATCGCCTTCGAGCCCTACCTGTGCCTGGCGCTGGCGCTGATGGTCGGCGGGATCCTCGGCAAGGTGTCGGCCTCGCGGGACCGGCGGCTCTTCGGCGGCATCGGCGCCGGGGTGCTGGTGGTGGCGATCATGGCGACATTCCTGTACTTCCTACCCCTTTACGACGCGCAGATCACGACCTACCAACAATGGAACGACAGAATGTGGTGGTCCACCTGGATCTGATCAGCTGGGCACGTAGCATCCCCGTGGAGCCTGTCCATCCACTTGCATTTACGGGGACCACATGAACCGCGGTATCAAAGCCGGAGTGATAACCACCTGCGTCGCGCTGCTCGGAGCAGGTGGTTACGGGGCGTACAACTTCGTGCACGCCGTCACCCATGTCTCCGGCACCCCGGCGGCGGCCGCGACCGCGATCTCGACCACGCCACCGAGCAGCGCGGAGGCACTGAAACGGGCCCAGTCGTTCCTCGACAGCTGGAAACAGGGGCCGTCCCACTACGCCGGCGCGGCGAGCCAGACCAACGACCCCACGGATGCGCAGGCCGGTCTCACCGCGTACGGCAGCGGACTGAAGCTGGCCTCGGTGGCCTTCAGCGGCCTTGCGGTGTCGTCCTCGACCGTGTCGTCCTCCTCCGCGGCCGGGACCGGAGAGGCGACCCAGGTCACCTTCACCGTCACGGCCAAGGTGGCCGGGGGCACCTGGACCTACTCGGACGCGCTGGACGTGCTGCAGAACACCGGCGGCCTCACCTCGGTGGACTGGGCGCCCAGTGTGCTCTATCCCAAGTTGGAGAAGGGGCAGACCCTGGCGGCGGGAGCGATATCCGTGGCCGCCGGCACCAACGTCACCGTGGTGGACCGCAAGGGCGTCCCGCTGACCGCGGCCAAGTACCCCTCCCTGACCGACATCGTCAACCAGCTGAAGACCAAGTACGCCGCCAAGGCGACTGGCGGCGGCGCGGGCGGCGCCGGAACCGGCGTGGACGTGGTGGACTCCAGCGGGACGCACGTCGCCAATGTCACGACGTTCACCGCCCCGGTCGGCGCGAAGCTCTACACCACCTTGGACGCCAAGATCCAGGCCCAGGCCGAGCGCGCGGTCAAGGACTCGCACATCGCCGGCAAGTCGGTCGGCGTGGTCGCGATCGACCACGCCAGCGGCGGGATCCGGGCCATCGCCTTCAGCGGCGAGGACGGCGACATCGCGCTCCAGGGCTACTCGGCCCCGGGCTCGACAATGAAGATCATCACGGCGGCGGCCCTGATCGACAAGGGCGGCAAGAGCCCCGGGACCGCCGCGGATTGCACCCCCACGGTGCTGGTCGGCGGCCGCACCTTCCAGAACATGGAGGGCAGCATCAACGCCCCCACCATGAAGCAGGCGTTCGCGCAGTCCTGCAACACCGCTTTCATCCGGCTGATGGACAACGCCTGGGGCAACGGCCCCGAGAGCTTCACCAAGCAGAGCGACGAGGCCAAGAACGTCTTCGGCATCGGCGACTGGTCGATCGGGGTCCCCACCCAGGACCCGAAGATGGACCCGCCGGCCGGCACGGACCAGGGCACGCTGCGCATCGAACGGGCCGGGGACGCCATCGGCCAGGGCGACATCGCGGCCAGCCCGCTGGTGATCGCCTCGATCGGCGCGACGGTGGCCCACGGCGGCTTCAAGCAGCCGATCCTGATCCCGGGCCTGGCCCAGCAGCAGGCGGCCTCACCGATCAACCAGTCGACCGCGCAGCAACTGCGACAGATGATGGTCGCCACCGCGCAGGGCGGCACCGCCGCACCCCGCCTCGGCGGGATGGGCAGCTCCGTGGGCGCGAAGACCGGCACCGCCGAGGTCGGCCAGGGCAAGCCGAACAACGGCTGGTTCGTCGCCTACGACAACACCCTGTCGATCGCGGCCGAGGTCGTCGACGCCCACTCGGGCACCGAGACGGCCGGCTACGTGGTGGCGGACATCCTCAAGAACGACTGAGCGACCGCCGCAGGTCTCAGGTCGCGGACCCGGCGGCAGCTCCGGTCGCCAGGTCCGCGCCCCAGCGGGCCACGGCCGCGTCCAGGTCGAGCCGGTCCAGGCCGCCGCCGTCCACCGGCCACTCCTCGCGCGGAACCCGCCACATCACCTCGAACTCGATGCCGTCGGGGTCCTTGGCGTAGAACGACTTGCTGACCCCGTGGTCGGTCGCCCCGACCAGCGCGTCGCGCTGCCGCAGCTTGGCGCCGGCCTCGACCAGCTCGCCGAGCGTCCCGACCTCCCAGGCCAGGTGGTAGAGGCCGACCTGCCCGGGGACCGGTCCGGCCGCCTGCGCGCCGACCGAGAACAGGCCGAGGTCGTGGTCGTTGAGGGTTCCGGGGGCCCGGAGGAAGGCGGCCCGGTCGCCGATCTCCACGGCGACCTCGAAGCCGAAGACGTCGGTGTAGAAACCGACGGAACGGCGGACGTCACGGACGTAGAGCACGGCGTGGTTGAGGCGACGGACGGACATGGAGGGCTCCCGGGTTCGGCTGCGCGGCGCTGTCGCCGCTCGTCACTGCTGACAGCTTACTTTCCCAGGAAAGTATTCCCTCGGACGCCAATCTCCTGCCGACTACTGCGGAGCCGCGGCGGCCGACCCGGGCCAGGACCCGTGGCAGCCGCAGCGCCGGGGCGTGGGCCGCGGCCAGCCGGGGCCAGAGCAGAAGCAGCACCGGGAGCTCCAGATAGCCGAAACGGCCGGCCGGAGCGAGCAGAAAGGCGACGCTGACGCCCACGGCCAGCCGGTCGGCCGCCTGGATCACCGTGCGCGGGGGGCGGAGCACCACCCACCCGGCGACGGCCGCGCCGCCCAGGGCCAGCAGGACGAAGCAGGCGGTGCTGCCGCCAGGGCCCAGCTCGGCGAGGAGGTGGCCCGGCAGCGGGCTGGCGGCCGGGGTGCGCATCCCGGACAGGCCGAGCGGGAAGCGGACCACCTGTTCGACCACCGCACCCGGGGTGACCAGCACGAACGGGACCACCAGCGCGGCGCCCAGGGCCAGCGTGACCGCCGAGCAGCGGAGCGCCGCCCTGGGCCCGTACAGCTGGAGCAGCAGCGCGGCGGCGACCGGGAGCGCGGGCCAGGCGGTCCACTTGATGGCGCAGGCCAGGGCGAGGACCAGGCCGGCGCGGGCGGCGTGGCCGCGTCCGGCGAGAGCGAGGGCGAGGCAGCAGCACCCGATGAGCGGGAGGTCCACCCCGCCGGTGACGGCGACCAGGGCGACCAGGGGGGAGGCGGTGAGGGCGGCGAGGGCGGTTCCCCAGGGGCGGGCGGGGGCGGCTGCTGTGTGGGTGGCTTTCGACGTTGCGGTGCGGGTGGGTGGCTGGAGCAGGCGCCAGCTGCACAGCAGGCAGCCGGCGAAGGCGGCGAGGAACCAGATCCTGGGGTCGCCGATCATCCGCAGCAGCAGCGTCCGGTCGCCGAACAGCGCGCGCGGCAGGCCGAAGAACGCCATCGCCGGTAGATAGGGGTTGTAGCCGATGACCTGCTGCGGGTCGGGCAGGTACGGGCTGCCGGTGTGCAGGAGTTGCACGGCGGAGTTCTGGACCACCAGCACCTCCGACTGCGACCAGCCCTCGGCCACCATCACCAGGAGCGGGACCGCCACCGCGCCGAGCAGGGCCAGGGCTGTGGAGACCCGGGCCATCCGCTGCCGCGGCAGGAAGGCCGCGGCGGCGAGGGCGAGGGCGTAGCCGATGGCGGCGGCGATGCCCCAGGTGCGCTGCGGCGAGAGCCCGGAGACCAGCGGGAAGCAGCCCGCCCAGATCGCGCAGCCGAGCCAGCCGAGGATCCACGGGAGGCGGCGCGGCGGCGCGGCGGGCTTGGCGGCGGCGCTGGTGGACCGGTCCGTGCTCGTCGGGGCATGCGTCGTGGTCACGGTAGCCAACCGTAGGAAGCGGGGGTCGCTGGTGTCGTCACGCTGGAGGGTGGAACAGGTATCACCCTGGAGGGTGGGACACGTGGTTCCTGACCCTGCGTCAATGACCCCTGCGTCAGTGCTCTTCGCCCACGGCGCCGGCCAGGCCGTTCTCGTAGGCGAAGACGACGGCCTGGGTGCGGTCGCGGATCTCCAGCTTGGCGAGGATGCGGCCGACATGGGTCTTGATGGTCTGTTCGGAGAGGAACAACTCCTCGGCGATCTCCGCGTTGGAAAGCCCGCGGGCGACCTGGCGCAGCACGTCCAACTCCCGCACGGTGAGCGTGGACACCGCCTCCGGACGGAGGTTCCCGGAGCGGCGGCGGCGGGCCACGTCGTCGATCAGCCGGCGGGTGACCGAGGGGGCGAGCAGGGCCTCGCCCGCGGCGATCACCCGGACCGCGTTGATCAGGTCCCGGGCCGGCGCGTCCTTGAGCAGGAAGCCGCTGGCGCCCCGGGCCAGCGCCTCGTACACATATTCGTCGAGGTCGAAGGTGGTGAGGATGAGGACCCGGGGCACCACGCCGGCGGGGTCGGGGTTGCCGACGATGCGGCCGGTGGCGGCGAGACCGTCCATGCCCGGCATCCGGATGTCCATGACCACGACGTCCGGGCGGAGTTCGGCGGCGAGCTGGACCGCGCGCAGGCCGTCCCCGGCCTCGCCGACCAGCTCGATGTCCGGGGCGGAGGACAGCAGCGCGCCGAGGCCGTCCCTGACCATCTCCTGGTCGTCGACCAGGAGGACCCTGATGCTGTCTCCCATGCGCTGGCTCCCCGTTGATGCCGATGCAGTCGTCGGTGCTGAAGCAGTCGTTGGTGCTGAAGCAGTCGTTGGTGCTCATGCAGTCGTCGGTACTGATGCGGTGTCAGTCGACTTCGGCGGCCGTGGACGATTCTCCCGCACGCGGCGACGGCACCCCGTCCAGCGGCAGTCGGGCGGTGACCTCGAAGCCGCCGTGCTCGCGCGGGACCGCGCGGAGCGTGCCGCCGAGCATCGCCGCGCGCTCGCGCATCCCGGTCAGGCCGTGGCCGCCGTTGCCGCCGGGGGCGGGGCCGCCGCTGGTGCGGCCGTCGTCGGCGACATGGACCTGGACCGCGTCCCTGGTGCGGAGCACCTCGATCTCGACCCGGGCCCCCGGCGCGTGCCGGCCCGCGTTGCTCAGCGCCTCCTGGACGATCCGGTAGACCGAGACGTCCACCACCGCGGGCGCCCGCTCGGGGCCGCCGGCCAGGGTGAGGTCGACCTGCATCCCGGCCTGCCGGGCCGCCCTGACCATCTCCGGGATCCGGTCGATGCCGGGCTGCGGAGCGCGCTCGGCGTTCTCGTCCTCCTCGCGGAGCAGTCCGATCACCCGGCGCATCTCGGTGAGCGCGGTGGTGGACGCCTCACGGATGGCGCCGAAGGTGCGCAGGGTCTGCTCGGGCAGTCCCGGCTCCTTGTAGGGGGCGGCCTCGGCCTGGATCGCGATCATCGACATATGGTGCGCGACCACGTCGTGCAGCTCACGGGCGATCCGGGAGCGCTCCTCCAGCACGGCCTGGCGGGCGAGCCCGGCGCGGCGCTGCTCCTCGGCGGCGACCAGGTGCCGTTCGGCCTCCTGCCGGGAGTGGATCGACTCGCCGAGGACCAGCACCAGGGTCGCCACCACGGCCGAGACCGCGAGCACCACCGGCGGCAGGCCGACCAGGAAGACGGCCGGGAGCAGCACCGCCAGGGCGGTCAGCAGGTCGACGCCGACCGCGACGTCCCGTCCGTACACCTGGGCGGTGACGAACAGCAGCGCGACATAGGCGACGCAGCCGCTGACCGGCCAGGGCCAGAACGGGGTCGGGGCGTGGCCGACCTCGGCGAAGGTGGTGAGGGTGAGCCCGACCGCGGAGATCCGCCAGGCTGCCAGCGGCCGGTGCGCGACCAGCAGCAGCGGCAGCACCTGCAGCCCGGCCAGCGCCCAGGCCAGGCTGCCGGGGACGAGCTGGTTCAGCTGGGTGTCGGCGGTCACGGTGAGCAAGAAGACCCCGGCGCCGCAGACCACCGCGAGGGCGGTGCGCAGCCGCGGGTTGGACAGCGAGCGCAGCAGGAACACCCGTTGGTCGGGGGCGGCCCAGGCAGCCTGTCGTATCAGCTGCGCGACACGGCGTACGCGGATCAGGGCGGGGGCGCTGCGCTGCGGGGCTCCGTCCATGGTGGCTTGAGCATATGCCTTGGGGGAGGTTCAGAAGCTGTGCCCGAGCAGTTTCTCGACCTCGCTCCTGGTCGGCAGCGAGGGCTGGGCGCCGGGGAGGGTGGTGGCCAGGGCGGCGGCCGCGTTGGCGTGGCGGACCGCCTCATGCAGCGGGCGGCTCTCGGCCAGGGCGCAGGCCAGGGCGCCGCAGAAGGCGTCGCCCGCGGCGGTGGTGTCGACCGGGATGACGCTGAGGGCGGGGACGAGGAGAACATTGCCCTCTTCGCAGAGCAGTGCTCCGTCTCCACCCAGGGTGACCACCACGGCGGACGGGCCGCGCAGGGTACGGGCGGCGTCGGCGACGGCGTGCAGGTCCGGCAGCGGGTGGCCGACCAGCGCGGCGAGTTCGGCCCGGTTGGGGACCAGCACGTCCACCATGTCCAGCAGGTCCAGCAGGTCGGCGCGCTCGGCCGGGTGCTCGCGGGCCGGGGCCGGGTTGAGCAGCACCGTGCCGCCGGCCAGCCGGGCGGCGGCCTCGACGGTGGCGGCGGGGATCTCCTGCTGCAGCAGAGTGACGCTCGCGTCGCGGAGCACTGTTCCCGAAGCAGCGCAGTGCTCCGGAGCGAGAGCAGTGTTCGCGCCGGGGCTGACGATGATCGAGTTCTCACCGCTCTCCCGGTCGACGGCGACCAGCGCCCGTCCGGTCCTGGCCACCGGCTCGGAAAGCACCCAGCGGACGTTCACCCCCTCCCGCTCCAGCGCGGCCCGCAGCCGGGTTCCGTCCTGGTCCGCGCCGACCCGTCCGACCATGGCGACCTGCGCCCCCAGCCGGGCGGCGGCCACCGCCTGGTTGGCACCCTTGCCGCCTGGATGCTCGGCCAGTTCCCCGCCGAGGACGGTCTCACCCGGCAGGGGATGGTGCGGCACCCGGACGACCAGGTCGAGATTGATGCTCCCCACCACTGCGATCATCGGCATGGGGACACTCTAAGCAGCAGGTCAACCCCTGGCTCCATGGTCGGGCCCAGCCATAGACCCAACCACTGGGCTCATCACTGAGCCCGACCGCCGGCTTCAGCCGTTGAGCACGGCCTGCATCACGGCCCTGGCGATCGGTGCGGCCAGGCCTCCCCCGCTGACGTCGGCGCGGTTGGCGTTGCTGTCCTCGATCACCACCGCGACCGCGACCGGGGAGGTCGAGGAGCCGGCCGGTTTCGCCCAGGAGATGAACCAGGCGTAGGGGGTGCCGCTGTTGCCGACCCCGTTCTGCGCCGTGCCGGTCTTGCCGCCGACGGTGACCCCCGGGATCGCCGCGTTGCCGCCGGTGCCGGAGGTGACCACGCCCACCATCGCCTGCTGGACCTGGTCCGCCACCGCGGAGCTGATCGGCCGCCCGAACTCCTCCGGGCTGAACCCGGTGAGCTGCTTGCCGTCGGCCCTGGTCGTGGCCGCCACCAGTTGCGGCTTCATCAGCACCCCGCCATTGGCGATCGCGGCCGCCACCGAGGCCATCTCCAGCGGGGTCGCCGCGGTGTTGTACTGGCCGATCGAGGACAGCGCCAGCAGCGCCTTGCTGGTCATCCCGGTGTCGAAGACGCTCGGCACCACCCCCACCGGGATGGTCTGACCGGTCTGGTTGAAGCCGAACGCCTGGGCCGCCTTCACCATGCCGGCCTGCCCCACGTCGTCGCCCAGCTTGCCGAAGACGGTGTTGCAGGAGACCTGCAGCGCGTAGAGCAGGGTGGCGTCGGCGCAGGCGTCACTGGCGCTCTCATTGGTGATCGCGGTGCTGGTGTCCGCCGGGGTGAACGGGTCGGGCGAGTCCGTGGGCACGGTGATGCCGCTGTAGACGCCGTTCATCAGCCCCGCCGACAGCGTCACCACCTTGAAGGTGGAGCCGGGCGGGTAGGTCTGCCGCAGCGCCCGGTTGAGCATCGGCTGGGTGGCGGCGGCGGTCAGCCGGTTCCAGTTGGCGGTGACCGCGCTGCCGGTGCCGGTGATGCTCCCCGGGTCGTAGGAGGGGGTGCTGGCCAGCACCAGGATCCTCCCGGTGGCCGGGTCGATCGCCGCGACCGCGCCGCGCTTGCTGCCGAGACCGGCGAAGGCGGCCTGCTGGGCCTTGGCGTTGATGGTGGTGCGGACGTCGCCGCCGGGCACCTGGTCCCTGCTGATGGCGTTGAGCAGCGGGTGGGTCGCCAGATCGCTGTCCGTCCCGGCCAGCACCCCGTCCTTGACGCCCTCCAGCAGCGAGTTGCCGTAGGTCTGCGAGGAGAAGCCGGTGACCGGCGCGTACAGCGGTCCTTCGGTGTAGCTGCGCCGGTACGCGAAGGCGCCGCTGGTGGTCCTGCTGTTGCCGGTGACCGCCTTGGCGCCGACCAGGATGTTGCCGCGCGGCTCGGCGTAGCGGGCGATCACGGCCCGCTGGTTGGCGGGGTTGTCGTGGTACTTCTTCGCCTGCAGCACCTGCACCCGGGTGCAGTTGACCAGCAGCACCAGGACCAGCAGCAGGCAGAACTCGCCGGCCCGGCGCGCGGTGCGGCTGAGCGAGAGCCGGACCGCGCCGGCGTGCGGCTCGGGGTCGGAACCTGGACTGCGCTTGCGGCCGAAGGGGCTCATACCTCGGGCACCGCCTGGATCTGCTCGTCGTCGGGCAGCGGGGGGTCGGGGCGGCGGGCGGCGTCGCTCATCCGCACCAGCAGGGCCACCAGCACCCAGTTGGTCACCAGCGAGGAGCCGCCCTGGGCCAGGAACGGCATGGTCATCCCGGTGAGTGGAATCAGGTCGGTGACCCCACCCGCGACCACGAAGACCTGGAGCGCCAGCAGCGAGGCCAGGCCGATCGCCAGCAGTCGGCCGAACGGGTCCCGCAGCGACATCCCGGTCCGGAAGCCGCGGACCGCGAGCACCGCGTAGACCAGCAGCAGCGCGGTCAGGCCGACCAGGCCGAGCTCCTCGCCGAAGGTGGCCAGGATCCAGTCCGACTTGGCCGCGAAGCCGATCAGATAGGAGTGGCCCTGGCCGAGACCGGTGCCGAGCAGGCCGCCGGCCGCGAAGGCGAACAGCGACTGGGCCAGCTGTCCTGCGCCCTGACCTGCGTCGATGCTGGCCATCGGATGCAGCCAGTCCTCGAAGCGGCTGTGCACATGGGGCTCCCACAGCGCCACCGGGACGATCGCGAAGCCGACCAGGACCAGGCCGACCGCGATCCAGCCGATCCGCCCGGTGGCCGCGTACAGCATCACCAGGAACAAGCCGAAGAAGATCAGGCAGGTGCCCAGGTCCTGCTCCAGGAACAGCACGGCCGTGCTGAGCAGCCAGACCACCATGATCGGACCCAGGTCCCGGCCGCGCGGCAGTTCCAGCTTCCACACCCGGCGGCCGGTCAGCGCCAGGGCGTCCCGGTTGACGGCCAGGTAGGAGGCGAAGAAGATCGCCAGCGCGATCTTGGCGATCTCGCCGGGCTGGAAGGACAGCGGGCCGATCTTGATCCAGATCTTGGCGCCGTAGACCGCCGGCAGGAAGATCGGGACGATCATGAGCACGATCGCGCCGAGGGCCAGCAGATAGGCGTAGCGCTGGAGCCTCCGGTAGTCCCGCAGCAGCAGCACCACGGCGACGAACAGGGCCACCCCCAGCGTCGACCAGACCAGCTGGGAGGGCGCGGAGGAGGTGCCGGTGGCCCGGTCCAGCCGGTAGATGACGACCAGGCCGAGACCGTTCAGCAGCACCGCGAACGGCAGCAGCAGCGGGTCGGCGTAGCGCGCCCCGAATCTGATCGCCAGGTGCGCAAGCAGGGCGAGCACGCCCAGGCCCGCGCTGTACTGGAGGGTGTCCTCGGGGACCCTGCCGTCGATGGCGCAGCCCACGTCCGCGTAGCCGAAGGCCGCGATGAGCACGGCGAGGACGACCAGGAGCAGCTCGGTGGGGCGGCGGGTGGGGACCCGCGGCAGCGGGGCGGCGGGAGGCGCGGGGGCGGTCGCGGCGGCCATCGGCGTCCTCGGGGCGCGGGGCGGACGGGCAGGGGGCAGGCGGGCAGGGGGGCAAGGGGGCAAGGGGGTATGCGGGCAGGAGGCGCGGAGGCCGCTGCCCGGCCCGTCCGCCGGAGAGTGCGGTCGGGCCGGGCAGCGACCGGGTACCGGGCCCGCCAGGCACGGCGGCCGGCCGAACGGCGCTCAGAGGGTCCGGCCGGGGCCGGCCGGCCCTCTCAGTCCGGCGCCGCGATCACCCCTGTGCGGCCTTGACGGCCTCACGCAGGTGGGTCTCGTCCTCGTCGCTGAGCGAGGTCTGGATCAGCTGGCCGCCGAACGGCGCGAGCTGCGGGATGACCTTCTCCTGGACCGCGTTCTGGACCAGGACGAACAGCGCCGCCGCACCCGGGGTCAGGTTCTCGCCGACCCGGCGCATGAAGTCGTCGTCGACGCCGAAGTTCTGAGCCGCGCCGACGGCCGCGCCGGTGGCACCGCCGATCGCCGCGCCGAGGAACGGCATGAAGAAGAGCAGGCCGATCAGCCCGCCCCAGAGCGCGCCGCCGGCCGCGCCGGCGCCGGTGGTGCTGACGGACTGGTGCAGCTTGACCTTGCCGTCCTCCTTGCGCTCGACGATGACGGCGTCCTCGAGCTGGATGAGCTTCTGCTTCTGGAGGTCGGCGAGGAGCGCTCTGACCTGCTCCGCGGTGGCGACGTCGGGATAGGCGACAGCGATCAGGTTGCTCACAGGGATTCCCTTTCCTGGCTGGAACTACCAGGAAATCTAATCAGCTATGAGTCATTTGTCCGATTTGCGGGGCGGCGTGTCGTGACCTGCCCCGCGGCCAGCGTGAAGCCGATCTCGGCGCCCCCGGCCGCCCCCACGCGGTTGCGGGCGAAGACCCCGCCGCCGTGGCTCTCCGCCACCTCCTTGACGATGGCCAGGCCGAGACCCGACCCGGGCAGGCTGCGGGCGCTGGTCGCCCGGTAGAAGCGGTCGAAGATCCGGGCCAGGTCGCCCTCGTCGATCCCCGGGCCCCGGTCCAGCACGGTGACCCGCTCGGCGGTCACCCGCAGCAGGATCCCGGCCGGTTCCGGGGAGAACTTGGCGGCGTTCTCCACCAGGTTGGTCAGCGCCCGCTGCAGCGCCCCGGGCCGGCCGACCAGGCTGACCGGCGCGGCGTCGACCAGGATCTCCCGGCCGGTACGGCGCCGGGCCAGGTCGGCGACCCGTTCGGCCAGCAGGTCCAGCTCGACCTCGGCCGACTCCTCGGTCTCCCTGCGGTCGGCGGCCAGCTCCACCAGCTCGTTCACCAGCACGCTCAGCTCCCGGGTCTCCGTGGCCAGGTCGTCGAGCAGCGCCTCCCTGGACTCCGGGGGCAGCCGGTCCAGGTGCGGCAGCGCGGCGATATTGGTGCGCAGCGAGGTCAGCGGGGTACGCAGCTCGTGCCCGGCGTCCTGGACCAGCCGGCGCTGGTCGTCCTTGGAGCGGGCCAGCCGGCCCAGCATGTCGTCGAAGGCCCGGCCGAGCCGGCCGATCTCGTCCCCGCCGCGGCGCGGCACGTCCACGTCCAGCTGGCCGGTGGAGGCCACGTGCTCGGCCGCGCCGGTCAGCCGGACCAGCCGCCTGGTGATCCTTCCGGCCAGCCACCAGCCGGCCGCCCCGGCCGCCAGCACCACGGCCGTGGCCAGCAGTGCGGTGCGTTCGAGCAGCAGGTCGAGCAGGTCGTCGGTGGAGCTGAGCCGCTCGGAGAGCTGCACCGCGCCGCGGCCGCCGCCGAGCGAGACGGTGACCACCCGGTAGCGGTCGCCGCCGGTGTCCTCGGTCACGTCGTGGACCTGGCCCGCCTTGCGGCCGGTGGCCAGGGCGCGGTCGGCCGCGGTGACCGGGAGCGGGTCGGGCTGGCCCTTCTCGACCACGCTGCTGTCGGGACCGAGCACCTGGATGCCGATGTCCCCGGACTGGGTCAGCCGGTCCTCGAGCTGGTCGTGGTTCTGGTTGGAGGGCTGGAAGTCGGACGGATAGAGCGGCGACTGCTCCACCGCCGCGGTCAGCGCCTCCAGCGACTGGGTGAAGTCGCTGGCCCGGTCGTGCCGGATCAGATTGGCCGCAGCGTCGTAGCCCAGGCCGCCGACCAGCACCGCGACCAGGGCCGCGACCCCGGCGAAGGCCACCGAGAAGCGCACCCGCAGACCGGCCGGAACCGGTATCCGGCGCGGCGCGCGGGCGTCGGCCCGGGTCGGCGGTGCGGGGGACGGCGGAACGGGCGGGATCGGCGGCGTCGGCGACCCGATCGGGCCGGTCACGGCTCGCGCAGGGTGTAGCCGACGCCCCTGACCGTGTGGATCAGGGCCGGGGCGTCACCGATCTCCAGCTTGCGCCGCAGGTAGCCGATGTAGACAGCGAGGTTCTTGGAGCCGGGGCCGAAGTCGTAGCCCCAGATCCGGTCGTAGACGGTGCTGTGGTCGAGCACGATCCCGGCGTTCCGGGCCAGCAGTTCCAGCAGGTCGTACTCGGTGCGGGACAGCGCGATCTCGGCCTCCCGGCGCCACACCCGGCGGGCGGTCGGGTCGATCCGCAGGTCGGCGACCTCGATCAGGTCGTCCCCGGCCGGGGCGGTCTGGCTGGACGGCGGGTCGGCCGGGACCGGCACCGGCACGGCCCGGCGCAGCAGCGCCCGCAGCCGGGCCATCAGCTCGTCCGCCTCGAAGGGCTTGACCATGTAGTCGTCGGCGCCGGCGTCCAGCCCGGCCACCCGGTCCGAGGTCTCCACCCTGGCGGTGAGCATCAGGATGGGGGTGCGGTCGTTCTCCGCGCGCAGCACGCTGCAGACGGCGAGTCCGTCGATGCCGGGCATCATCACGTCCAGGACGATGACGTCCGGGCGCTCGCGATGGATCGCGGCCAGCGCCTGGATGCCGTCGGCCACGGCGGTCACCTGGTAGCCCTCCAGGGTCAGCAGGCGCACTACGGAATCGCGGATGGCCCGGTCGTCCTCGGCCAGAAGTACTGTCGACGTCACACACCGATTGTCCACGGAACTCGTGAGAGCCGGGTAAGAGGTCGGGTCAGTCGCCGTAGACGGTGAGCACGGCGCCGTCGATCTCGATCCGGCGGGTGCCGGCCAGGTCGCCCCGGCGCAGCGCGGCCAGGCAGCGCCGGAACAGCAGCATCTCCGCGCCGTCGAGGACGGCCGCGGCGAGGTCGATCACCTCCGCGAGATTGGCGTCGGTGAGCTCGGCCGGAAGCTCCCCGGAGAGCAGTACGACGGATTCGCCGCTGCTGCCCCGGACGACAGCGGTGGTGGGCCCTCCCTGAACGACCAGCACATATCCCCCTGGGCAGTGCCCGCGCTTGCACGGGGGGCGACGTGCGGCTCACCCGCCCCTCCCATCGCAGACGCTAGTCCCAGACATGGGTCCGAACGGGGGCTGTGCCGATATTCGCCTGATCCGGTCATCTCCGGGCAATCAGGGAACCGGAACGAGCACCGCGTGCGTGCTAATTGTCCGCTTCCGGGCCGTCCCGGCGGTCAAGGAGCGACTCGACCAGCGCGGCGACATGGCGGCGGTCGTCCACCGACAGCTTCTGCAGGCTGGCGATCAGCATGTCCACCTCGGGGTCGGACGGACCGCCCGCGGCGGCCCCGTCCGCGTCGGCCGCGGTCGGTCCGGACGCGTAGAGATGGATCCCGCAGGCCTCGGCCGCGGCCCGGCGGATGGCGTCCAGCGGCAGCTCCAGCGCCCGGGCCAGGCCCTCCAGGGTGGCCGGCTGCGGCATTCTGACCAGCCGTTCGGTGGTGGCGAGGTGGTGCACCGTGGAACGCGGGATACCGCCCCGGCGAGCTGCCTCGCCGTAGGACCAGCCCTGCCGGTCCAAACGCTCTCTCATCAACTGCTGCAGGGCGTTGGACACCTGGCTGACGCCTCCCTGTCGGCTGCCCCTTCGGCTGCCTGCGACGGTCCGATTCTACGGCGATCACCCCCGCCGAAACCGATAAAGGGGCTCCCACCTGGTGGTTTCTCTCTGTTACCAGTCCGTTGCAGAACGTGGCCCCGAATCGCTTGCGGGGACAGCCCGGAGGCTACTAGTGTCCAATCTCGTTGGACAGAACGTCCGACCGGGTTGGACGGGAGCTGGGGGGGATCCCTACTCCTGACCGATCTGCCAACTGTCCATTCCTTAGGGGGAATTGACCATGCTTGAAATGCACGAGCTGGACGCCGAGTCCGCGGAGCTGCTGCCCGGCCGCGAGGCCCTGAGCAAGCTGAAGTTCAGCTTCGCGAAGACCGTCAACGTCACCAAGCACGTTGCCAACGTCGAGGCGGCCAACACCTCCTCCGCCGGCAACTGGGGCTCGCTGGGCGCCGAGGCCTCCTCCAGCGCCAGCCAGTCGATCAGCATCAGCCAGTAGTAGTCCCAAGTCCCACCGCAACACCGCAGCACCGCAGTTGCTCGACGGCAGTACTCACACACACCTTCCGCAGCACCCCGAAGAAAGGCACCACCATGAGCATGAACATGAATGAGCTCGACGCCGAGTCCGCCGAGCTGCTCCCCGGCCGCGAGGCCCTGAGCAAGCTGAAGTTCAGCTTCACCAAGACCGTGAACGTCACCAAGCACGTCGCCAACGTCGAGGCCAGCAACCAGTCGCTGGCTGGCAACTGGGGCTCGATCGGTGCCGCGGCCGGCTCCGACGCCTCGCAGTCGATCAGCATCCACCAGTAGCAGCCGCACCGCTTGCCGGAGGACCGCCGGCAGCACCGCAGCAACGCAGTACCGAGGTATCAGGGGCGCGGGCCGCGCCAGGGGAGGGCGCGGCCCGCGCCGGGGGAGGACACAGCATGACCGTGAGTGTGGAACCGGGGGCACTGGTTCCAGGTCCGGGGGGATTCGCCACCACGATCCAGCAGTTCGACCAGCTGGATCAGCTCGATCAGCTCGAACAGTATGCGGAGGCCTTCAGCCGCCAGGCCTTCCCGATTCCCAGGCTGGCCGCCGGGCTGCGCCTGCACGGCGAGTACCAGGGCTCGGGCTTCACCGAGGCCAAGTACATCGCCCGCCGTGGGGACGGCCAGGTGGTGCAGCTCTCCCGGCTGCTCCACCTGGTCGCCGGCTGCATCGACGGGGTCAGCGACACCGAGCGCATCTCGCACCGGGTCAGCGGGCTGTACGGGCGGGAGGTGAGCGAGGAGAACATCGCCTACCTGGTCGAGCAGAAGCTCCAGCCGCTCGGCGTCACCGTCCCCTACGGGCAGGAGGACGACGAGGTCACCGAGGCCCCGCGGTCCGACCTGCTGCTGGCCCTCAAGGGCCACAAGGTGATGTTCAACGAGGCCCGGGTCAACCGGATCGGCCGCTCGCTGGCCTGGTTGCACCGGCCGCTGATGGTGGTCCTGGTGCTGGGCTCCATGGTCGCCATGGACGTCTGGCTGTTCGGCTTCTACGGCGCGATGACCCCGGTGCTGGAAGTGCTGAACCAGCCGGTGCTGCTGCTGGTGGTGTTCGCACTGACGGTGGCCTCGGTGGTGTTCCACGAGTTCGGCCACGCCTCCGCCTGCCGCTACGGCGGCGCCCGCCCCGGCTGCATCGGCTGCGGGCTGTTCCTGATCTGGCCGTCCATGTACACCGACGTCACCGACGTCTACCGGATCGGCCGGGCCGGGCGGATCAGGACCGACCTCGGCGGGGTCTACTTCAACATCGTCTTCATGCTCGGCATGGGCGGCTGCTACTTCCTGACCGGCCAGCCGTTCTTCCTCAGTGCCGTCTACCTCGGGCACTTCGAGGTGCTGGAGCAGCTGATGCCGGCCGTCCGCCTGGACGGCTACTACATCCTGGGCGACCTGGCCGGGGTGCCCGACCTCTTCGGCAAGATCAAACCGATCCTGCTCAGCGGACTGGACTCGGTGCTGCGCCGGGGCCGGCCGGTCCGCCCGGAGGTCGCCGACCTGAAGCGCTCGGCCCGGATCATCGTCACCACCTGGGTGGTGACCATGGTGCCGCTGCTGCTGGGCGACCTCGGCTACGCGCTGTGGAACCTGCCGCGGATCCTCAGCACCGGCATCCGCTCGCTGACCTCGCAACTGGCCGGCACCGGCTCCGCCTTCGCGGACGGGCACCTCGCCGCCGGCCTGGTCGGCGTGCTCGGCAGCGCGATGCTGATCTGCCCGCTCGCCGGAATGTCCTACCTCTCGATCCGGCTCGGCGGCCGGCTGCTGCGGACCGCGCTGCGGGCCACCAGCGGCAGCCGCGGACTGCGGCTCGGGTTCTGCGTGCTCGGCCTGGCCGGGGTCACCGCGCTCGGCTGCGCCTGGGCCGTCGGGATGACGCCCAAGCCGCTGCCGCCGTCCGCGCCGATCGTCCCGGTGCTCCAGCCGGGGGTGACCGCCCCACCGGCGACCACCGCCCCGGTGCTGGTGCCCAAGCCCAGCGCGAGCGCCAGCAGCAGCCCACTGAACGGATCGAGCGCACCGGCCAACGGCGGCGCCGCCGCTCCCGGCCTCACCCCGCCGCCGAGCAGCACCCCGACCGTCCCGCCGGCCACCCCGCCGCCCGGTCGGCCGCCCGTCTCCTCCGCAGGCCATGCGGCCGTTCCGCCGCCGGTCTCGTCCTCGCGACCGGCGACCGTCCCGCCCACCAGTCCCCCGGCCAGTACCAGCCCGCCGACGACTCCCCCGCCGACGACGCAACCCCCCACCTCGCCCCCCGTCAGCACGGCTCCCGCCTCGGCGGCCGCGACCCCGTAGTGATCCGTGCCACGCCGTGATCCGTTCCCTCAGGAGAACCAATGAACCTCAACCACCACCGCAGAGCGACCGCCAGGGTCGGGGCGGGCCGCAAGGCCGTCCGGTTCGGGCTGCTCGCCACCGCGAGCCTCACCGCCGTCGCCACCGCCGCGACCGCGCAGGCGGCGGGCACCAGCTCCACCGCGGGCACCGGCCACGGGGTGGCCATCGCCAGCGACAGCGCCCACGCGCTGGCCAACCCGGGCCACCGGGTCCGCTTCGACGACTCCTTCACCGTGCACCAGGAGGGCACCGTTTTCGCGGCCGCCGCGCAAAACCAGGCCGAGGCGGACTCGGCGGCCTGCACCGCCGCCAAGCCCTGCCGTTCGGTGGCGCTGTCCTTCCAGATCGTCACCATGGCCGGGGAGAACATCCACCTCAACGCGGTGAACACCAGCAACGCGGCGAACCACCACTGCGCCGGCTGCCAGACCCTGGCCGGGGCCTACCAGTTCATCGTCTCCACGCCGCGGCCCTTGACGCTCAGCCCGACCGCGCTGCGCCAGCTCGCGGACATCCACCGCAGGTTGGACGCCCTGGGCAGCTCCAAGGCGCCGATCGCCACGGTGAAGAGCCAGGCCGACGCGCTGGCCGCCCAGGTGACCGGCATCCTCAAGGCCGCCGCCGCGACCGCCCCCAAGGGCCCGGGCATCGACGCCCTGGCCGCGATGACCCCCACCGTCACGGTCCACCGGATGTACACCAGCTGACCGTCCCACAGCCGCTCCACCCCCGCGCCTGCCGGCGCCCCCGCTGCCGTCGTGGTCCCGACCAGGCCACGACGGCAGCGGCGCGCCGTTTGCGGGGCGCCGTCCGGCGGCCCTAGCATCTTTCCCCCAGCAGCGATCAACCGAGGTTCACAGGGAAGCGGGCCCCACTGATGCGCATCGTCCTGATCGGGCCGCCGGGTGCGGGCAAAGGCACCCAGGCCGACATCCTCCACGGCGAGCTGGGCGTGCCGCACATCTCCACGGGTGCGTTGTTCCGCCGGCACATCGACGCGAGGACCCCGCTCGGTCGGCAGGCCAGTGGCTATCTGGGGGTCGGGGATCTGGTGCCGGACCAGGTCACCGCCGACATGGTGCACCAGCGGCTGGCCGAGCCGGACGCGCAACGCGGGTTCCTGCTCGACGGCTTCCCGCGCACCCTGCCGCAGGCCAGGACACTGGCCGAGCTGCTCCGGGCGGACGGCCACGAGCTGGACGCGGCGGTGGAGTTCGCGGTCCCCGACGAGGTGCTGACGGAGCGTCTGCTGAGCCGGGGCCGGGCCGACGACACCCCCGAGACCATCCGGAACCGGCAGGAGGTCTACCGCACCCAGACCGCTCCGCTGCTGGAGTTCTACGCCGACATCCTGCTGACGGTCGACGCCACCGGCGCGGCGGCGGACATCGCCGAGAAGACTCTGGGGATGCTCGAACCGCGCCGGTAGCGGCAGTGGGCCGCTGGACGACTGGTGGTGTGGTTATTCGTCAGCGCTGACCAGGCGTCCGACGGCCCAGGGCATCAGCTCCTGGGCCAGGGCCAGGCTGTACGGCCTGACCAGGCACCGCAGTTCGGCGCAGTCGGCGGCGCCGAGGGCGGCGTACGGCAGGACGCTCAGTTCGTCGGTGGTGCGTTCGACGGTTTCCCGGCGCTCGCGCCCGGCCTCGCTCAGCGCCAGCTCGGGCCCCTCCGCCAGCCAGTCGCGCTCACGCAACTCGTCGACCGCCGCGGACCACTGCTCAGGGGACCAGGCCCGTGAGCCGCGCAGCGCCTCCGCACCGATCTGACCAGCGGCGGCATGCGTGACCAGGGCCTCGATCCCGTTCAGTCCGGCGATCAGCAGCGCCGCGAGGTGGCCGTCGCCGCGGAACTCGCGCAGCAACGTCTGGGCGTGCCAGAGCACCAGGTGCGGCTCCTCGGGCCACGGCAGCGCGGTATGCGCGGCGAACAGCGGGCGGCCCTGCAGGTGCGGGACCGCCGCCAGGGCCGCTTCCCTGGCCAGTTCGGCGGCACGCTTCATGTGCGTGGACTCGACCTCCTGGCCCAGGACGCGGCGCAGGGTGGCGTCCATGCCCGCCCGCCGCGCCGCCTGGAAGCGCTCCGGTGACGCGGCCTGCCAGGCCCCGGGGATCGCGCGGCGCACCACCTCGGGGTTGAAGTTGTAGAAGGCGGCGATCACCACCTCGGCGCTGACCGGCCCGAGCGCCGCCGCCCGCGAGGCGAAATAGCCGACTCTGCTGTCGACGCCGAGCTCCGCGTACGCGGCGTGCGCCTCGGGTGAGAAGTACACCGCCCCGTGGTAGGACTCCAGCACCTGCCAGGTGGCCCGTGCGTCCTTGCGGTGGTCCTCGCTGTGGCCCATGGGGCGTCCCCAGACATCGTCGGATCAGGTGGCGGACGACATACCGTCTGGTCGGTACGGTAGCAGCGGGGGCGGTGGCACGGAAGGTTCAGGTCAGCTCAGCGGCTTGTCCAGCACCGCCTTGCTGTGGCTGAAGGTGTCGATCGAGTACTCGCCGTGGTAGTTGCCCATGCCGCTCTCGCCGACGCCGCCGAAGGGCAGCTCCGGGACCGCGAGGTGGGAGACCGGGATCCCGAAGGTGAGCGCACCGGAGGAGGTCTCCACCGCCAGCCCGCTGCTTTGGTGTCCTCGGAGTCGGTGAACGCATACAGCGCCAGCGGCTTCTCCCGGGCGTTGATGAAGGCGATCGCCGCGTCCAGGTCCGGGACCTCGATCACCGGCAGGATCGGGCCGAAGATCTCCTCGCGCATCACCGGGGCGTCCGGGGCGACGTCCGCCAGCACGGTGGGGTCGATGTGCAGAGCGGTACGGTCGTGGCCGCCGCCGGTGACCGCGCGCCCGCTGTCCAGCAGGGCCGCGAGGCGGTCGAAGTGCCGACCGTTCACGATCTTCCCGTAGTTCGGGTTGTCCGCCGGGTCGTCCCCGTACGCGGCGGTGACGGCGGCGGCCAGCTGCGCCTCGAGCTCGGCCGCGGTGTCACCGATGGCCAGCACATAGTCCGGTGCCACGCAGGTCTGGCCCGCGTTCTGGAACTTGCCCCGGGCGATGCGCTGCGCGGTCACGGTCAGGTCCACGCCGGGATCGACCACCACCGGGCTCTTGCCGCCGAGCTCCAGGGTGACCGGGGTCAGGTGCTTGGCGGCGGCCGTCATGACGATCCGTCCCACCACCCCGTTGCCGGTGTAGAAGATGTGGTCGAAGCGCTGCTCCAGCAGGGCGGTGGTCTCCGGGACCGCGCCCTCGACCACGGCGACGGTCTCGGCGTCCAGGTACTGGGGCAGCAGCCGGGCCAGCGCGGCGGAGGTCGCCGGAGCCAGCTCGCTCGGCTTGAGGACGGCCGTGTTGCCGGCCGCGAGCGCGCCGACCAGCGGGGCCAGGGCGAGCTGCACCGGGTAGTTCCACGGAGCGATGATCAGCACCACCCCGAGCGGGTCGCGCACCACCTGCGCCCGCGCCGGCAGGAACGCCTCGGGGACGGCGGCGGGCTTGGGGCGCAGCCACTCCTCCAGGTGCGCGACGGTGTGGTCGATCTCGTTGATGGTGAAGCCGATCTCGGTCCGGTACGCCTCGGCCGGGTTCTTGCCCAGGTCGGCGAGCAGGGCCTCCTGCAGGGCCTCGGTCTGCTCGGCCAGCAGCTTGCGCAGGGCGGCGAGCTGGCTGAGGCGCCAGGCGAGGGGCTTGGTGCCGCCGGTGTTGAAGCTTGCGCGCAGCCGGGCGACGACGGCGCCGGGGGTGGCGAGGGTGGTGGTCATGAGGGTTCTCCTTGCTCGGTGGCGTGCGGGTCGGTCGGCTGGGTGGCGTGCGAGGCGGTGGCGTGCGGGTCGGTGGCGTCCGCGTCGGTTGCGTGCAGTTGGCTGGCGTCCGGATCGGTGGCAGCGGACAGTGCGTCGTCCTCCCGGCCCGGGGGCTGGTTGTAGCGGGCCAGTAGGCCGTGGAAGGCTGCGATCTCCTGCGGTGTCCATCCCACCGTGCGCCGTGCGGTCTCGCGGCGCATCGCGGCATCGGCGGCGGTCAGCAGCCGCAACCCGCGTTCGCTGACCTTGATCACCTGAACCCGGTTGTCGGCCGGGTCCAGGGCGCGGACCACCAGGTCCTCGCGCTGCAGGTCGGCCAGCTGACGGCTGATGGTCGACTTGTTGAGCCCGGAAAGGCCCACCAGATCGCCCGCCCGCGCACCGCCCAGCTGCTGCAGCTGGGCCAGCAGCGAGTACGCCGCGAAGGTCAGCTCCGGATGCAGCCGCTCACCGTTGCTCCGGAAGCGTCGGCTCAGATTGACCAGCTGGATCACCAGGGCCGGGATCTCGTCCGGGGTGGCCGACATGCGTCCCCTTTTCGTTGTATAAAACAACTCGTTTCGTTCTGCAACGGTACGTCGAGACTGCGGAGCGGTCAACGGCAGCCCGCCGAGCGGGCACGGCCGGCACCACGCAGGGGCAGGCCCTACGCAGCGGCGTCCAGTCGGGCCCGCTGGTCGGCGGTGAGAACCACCGCTTCGGCAGCGAGCGCCTCGTCCAGCTGCGCCGCGGTGCTGACGCCGACGATCGGCGTGATCGACGGGCGGCCGTCGCGGAGCCAGGCCAGCACCACCTGGTTGCGCGTCGCGCCCAGCTCCTCGGCGATCCCGGCGAGCGCGGCGATCCGGCGGGAGTTCCCGGGGTGGAGATAGTGGTCCGGCAGCGGCCGGTCCGCCCGGGTGTAGCCGCCGTTGAGCAGCGCGGTGTACGCCCACATCGCCAACTCCGCCCATCCGGTCCAGGCTGCCCGCCACGGCCTTGTGGATCGCCGCCGCCGACAGCCCCTCGGCGGACTCCGGCCACCGGCCCGCCACCAGCGGCTGCTGACCCACCTTGGTGCTGATCCGCACCCGCTCGCGGACGCCACTGGCGCCGCCGACGCCGAGCAGGCGGGCTGACCCGGCCTCAGCTGTCGACCCCACGCCTGAGCAGTTCGCCGTCGACGGCCTTCAGCTTCTCGCAGCGAGCAGCCGCACGTGGATATGGTTGGCGATCACACATCCGACAGGCGGGCGGGGAAGTCCGATGACCACAGCCGGTGCCGCCCCACTTCGGGTACCCGTCGGAGTCGACGCGGCCCGCTGGTCCACCCGCGGCGGCCTGACGACCGTGCTGCTGGTCGTCCACAACGTGACCTCGGCGACGCGGCTGCTGGACGTGGTACCGCTGTTCCGTGACGATCTGCGCATCCAACTCCTGGCGACCTGTACGGGATCTTCCCCCTTCCAGGCCGGCATCTCCGAACTCTTCGCGCGCCTCGCCCTGCCCGTCCTGCCGTGGGAGCAGGCGCTGGAGACATCCGTCGACCTCGCGCTCTCCGCGAGCCTGGGTGGTCAAATCCATGAAATACCAGGCAAATTGGCCGTTCTCTCACACGGGGTTGGATACAATAAGAGACTGGCAACAGCCAACAGCCAACAGCCAACAGCCAACAGCCAACAGCCAACAGCCAACAGCCAACAGCCAACAGCCAACAGCCAACAGCCAACAGCCAACAGCCAACAGCCAACAGCCAACAGCCGGGAGCCGGTGTTCGGCCTCTCCGAGCCATGGCTCGTGGTCGACGGCGAGCTTGTGCCGGATGCGATGGTGCTCTCCCACCCGGAGCAGTTCGAGCGTCTGGCCCAGGCCTGCGTGCAGGCCTTGCCGACAGCCGTCCTGGGCGGGGACCCGTGCTTCGACCGGATCCTTGCCGCGCGCCCCCTTCGAGAACGCTACCGGCGGGCCCTCGGCGTCCGGGAAGGGCAGCGCCTGGTGGTCCTCAACTCGACGTGGAATCCGCAGTCGCTGTTCGGCGACGAGGGCGGGGACATACTGCCGCTGCTACTGGAGCAGATCATCGCGGAGCTGCCCCTGGACGAGTTCCGGGTGACGGCGGTACTTCATCCGAACATCTGGCACGGCCACGGGGCCGGGCAGATCCGCACCTGGCTGGACCGCGCCCGCCGGGCCGGCCTGACGCTGATCGATCCGCTGGACAGCTGGCGGCAGGCCCTGGTGGCCGCGGACGTGGTCCTGGGTGACTTCGGGTCCGTCAGCTACATGGCGGCCGCCCTGGGCACTCCCGTGCTGCTCGGGGTGAACGACACGTCGTCGGTCCTGGATCCCGACTCCCCGGTGGGCCGGTTCGTCCAGGAGGCGCCGCGGCTGGACCCCTTCGCACTGTTGCGTCCGCAGTTGGAGCAGCTCCTGGACAGTCACGTCCCCATGCCGGGCCCCGCCGAGTTCACCACCTCGGTGCCGGGCAGAGCCGGGGAACTGCTCCGCCGCATCTTCTACGACCTGGCCGAGCTGCCCGAGCCCGAGGGGCCGGCGCTGCTGGACCCGCTCCCGCTCCCTGCCTATGAGTCCGCGCAGGTCAGCGCGCCGCTGCGGGTCTTCACGCACCGGCTCGACCTGGGGGACGTGGAGCTCCACCGGTATCCCGACCTTGCCAAACCGCCCGCCGTGGAGGGAGCGGTGCACACAGCGGTGAACGAAGACACGCTGGATCCCGGGCGGCTGGAGCTGGCGGACCTGATCTACCGGGTCGGGGAAGCGAACGATCCGCGGTTCGGCTCGCCGCAGCTCTGGGCAGCGGAGACCTTGTCACGGTTCCCCCACTGCGCGATGGCGGTATTCGCCACCACGACCGACAGCTGTGCCGTCGTGACCGCCGCGGGCGTACTCCTGCAATTGTCGGCGCCGTACGGGTCGGTGGACCCGGTCGCCGCCGCCTCCGCGCTGTTCGCCTGTCTGGCCGCAGGCGACGACGTGTCAGCTCTGTGTGCCAACGGCTTGACCGTACGCACTGGTGCGTTCCGGCATGCTGTCGCGGTCAGGCCGGTGCAGGGCGGCAGGCCGCACGCAGGACGCTGAGGTAGGGCAGGTGAGCCGCGGCGCCCTTGCGGGTGATCATGTCGGTCGCTGTCTCGACCAGAACGGACGCGGCCGCCAGGTCGCCCTGCAGGATGAGCGCCTCGGCATGGTCGGTCAGTGTGCGCGCCTCGTTGAAGGTGTCGCCCACCTGTCGGAAGTAGGCGAGTGCCAGGTCACGCCGCTGATCTGCTTCGCTCCATTTCCCCTGGCCGCCGAGCGCGCGAGCAAGGTGGCGATCGTTCAGGGCGGTGGCCCGGGGGACGTCCGCCCAGCCCGGACCGCCGCGGCTGATCCGGGCGAGCGAGACCTTCGCCTGCTCGAAGAGCGGCTCCGCATCCGCCCAGAGCCACTGGCGCATCATCAGCAGCCCGAGCGATTCCTGCGCCGCGGCCAGCCCGCGCCAGTGTTCGACCCTGCGGTCGATGTCCGCCGCTGCCCGCAGGTGCTCTTCGGCCTCGACCCATTCCTGGGTGTCCATCAGAGCGAAGGCGATCTGGACGTGCGTGCGTGCGGCAGGCGGGCCCGGAAGGTCAGCGCTGACGACCCGCAGGGCGATTCGCAGCACTGGCAGGATCCGGCCCACGTGGCCCGCCTTGAGCTGGACGGACCACAGGGCCTGCTGCAGCGCGAAGACCGTCTCGGCCCGGCCGTGCTCAGCCGCGATGCACAGTGCCTCCAGTACGTTGTCCAACGCGCCCACCAGGAGGGCCAGGGCGTCGCCCTCGGCGATGCCGGCGCCGAGGGCCCTTTCGATCTCCTCCGAAGTCAGGCCCAGCCACCACCGCTTCGGGGTGGCTGCCACGTCAGCGCTCACTGCGAAATCGCGCAGGTGCTCGACGGACCGCAGGACTGCCTCGTTGCACGCGGCGACCCCGTAACGACGCCGGGCTGCCTGCTTGGCCTGATCACGCAGGGCCGGCGCACAGGTATAGGCGCCGTCGCCGACAGGCCGCAGCAGGGTGGCCACTGCCAGCGCGGAGAGCGTCCGTTCGGCGTCGGCTGCCGGGAGGCCGGTGGCAGCGGACGCCAGTGCGGGAGTGATCGTCGGCCAGGGGCACAGCGCGGTCAGCAGCAGCACCTGGGCCGCGGCCGGATCCAGACCCGCGAGCAGGCTGTCGAGGAAGCCGGACCCTATGGTCGGTGGCGCGGAAGGCGCAGGGGCCGCAGCCGACAAGGCCGCTGCGGCGGTACGGACCGCCCAGGGCAGCCCGGCGCAGTCGTCCAGCAGCGAGGGCATCGTGGCGCGCGCCGCCGCAACGGCCTGCTTGCCGGCGATCCTTGTGAGCAACTTCCTCGCATCCGCACGGGGAAGCGGCCCGACCAGCAGCGCCGGGGCGTTCAGGCCGGTCAACCGGGCGTTGGCGACCGCGATCAGGAAGATGTCCGGTTCCGGCGTGAGCAGGGCGCTGATCTGCCCGGCGTGCCGCACATTGTCCACGATGAAGAGCATGCGCCGACCCGTCACCAGAGAGCGGAACAGGTTCGATCGTTCGGCTTCGCCGACTGGCATCTGCTCGGGGTGGACTCCCAGCTTTCGCAGTGCCGCGGCCAGGACCTCGCTGGGGGTTTCGACGAGATCGGCCGGCTCGCGGCGCAGCGACAGATAGATCTGCCCGTCGGGGAAGCGGCCCGGTGAGCTCCAGCCCCAGTGCAGGGCCAGTGCGGTCGCCCCGATGCCGGACGGGCCGTGGAGCTGTACGCAGCGGCCGCTTCCGTCCGGCTTGCGGCCGTGCTCCCGGTCGAGTTCCTTGATCAGGTCCCGCCGGTCGGTGAAGTGGTCGGGTCCCATCGGCAGCAGTTGCAGGGATTCGCCCAGCCGCACCCGGGGGACCGCCTCGGCGACGGCGGCAAGGACACCGGTGAGGCGGGGTTCGGACGCCATCTGAGCCTGAAGGCCTTCGGCCAACACGAGCCGTTCGGCACCCGTGCGAGGCGCAGCAACAGGATGCCCGGCCTGCCGTCCTACGATCCCGCCCAGGAACTGCCAGGCCGACTTCCCCACCTCACTGCCGAAGGATGTGCCGCCCGACGCCAGGAACAACGCGGCGATCTCGGACAATGACATCGGATCCACAACCACGTCCCCCGGTTCGCTCGGACCAGGCATCGCCCGGATCCTTCGACTTGAACCCTCCGCGACAAAACTAGCGCCACGACACGATCTTTGCTGGCCCCTTGGCCTGATGACTCGCCGTCAGCGAACCGGGAACTGAGCCGGGAACTGAGCAGAGCGTGCTCCAGAGCGACGGCCAAACCTCTGCGGTGCAGGGGACCAGTCCGCCTCGATGGCCGACGCGATCGCCGACTCGATGGCCGACTCGATGGCCGACTCGATCGGTGGCGAGGTGCGCCGCGGTTGGGGAGGCGTTGACGAGTGGGGCCGGCCGGCACGGGCAGAGTCGTGTCCGGATCACTTCCCCTCCGCCGGCCCGCCGGCAGTACGACATCGTCCGTTGCTTCCCTCGGGTGGGCGCCCAGAAGCGACTCGGCTACCCCGGCGAAAACCGCAACTACGCTAGCTCGATGCTGAGTTGGACGCCAAGCTCGCGGAAGCCCAGGGCGAGCGCGACCCGCCGGGACGCCGGCACGCGGGCGCGCCAATATCCCAGTGAAGCCGACTGACGTCGATGCCGGCCGGGCCGGGCCGGGCCGGGCGGAGGTTATTGCCAATACTCCGGAGATACGTATTATTGCTACATGGAGTACGAGGAGCGCTTCGCCGAGCTGGAGCGCCGCATCGCCGAGCTGGAGTCCGTCATCGGCGCGGCAGGCGAGCCGGCGAGGGTGACGGGCGTGGCGCAGAACGGATTCTGGGCCCTCACAGCGTGGAAGCAGCAGCTGGCCGACGCGGGCATGGGCAGCGGCGGCGTGCTCTACACCGGTTCGGTGCGCATCCCGTCGGGCAAGCACTACGAGTGGCAGATCGGCTTCGACACCGAGAGCCTTCTGGGCGGGGACCTCGGCAACGCGGCGGAGACCCTCGCCGCCCTGGGGAACCCGGTGCGGCTGCTGATGCTCCATGAGGTCCTGCTCGGACGATGCACCGTCAGCGCGCTCACCGAGGTCGTCGACCTCGGCAGCGCCGGGCAGATCTACCACCACCTGCGCCAATTGACCACGGCAGGCTGGCTGCACTCCGCATCCCGTGGCAACTATTCCGTACCCGCGGACCGGGTGGTACCGCTGCTGGTGGCACTCGCAATTACCCGGCGCTGAATAGACGCGCATGATCATGACTTATGAGTTCGTATAAGACTTAATTCTTTGAGAATTAATGGATCGAACCTCAAGAAGCGCTCAAATAAGTGAGCGAACGATAGCAACCGGTGCCACAATTGACCCCGACACTCCGAATGGGAACAGCCGAGGTCCGATTTCGACCAGGTCAGCACGGGGGAGTTGTGACGATGGAGACGGACAGCAAGATCGATTTTGAGCACTTTGTGATCTCCGTACGGCCCAGACTGCGGGCAACCGCGTTCCTGCTCTGCGGCGACTGGTACGCCGCCGACGACCTGGCCCAGAGCACACTGTGGAAGGTGTACTGCCGCTGGGGCCGGCTCCAGGACCGAACGCTGCTCTTCCCGTACGCCCGTCGCGTCCTGGTCAGCCTCTTCGCGAGCGAGCAGCGCCGGGCCTGGCGACACAGGGAGACGCACACCGTGACCCCCGACCTCTCCGTAGAACTCGACGACACCGTCGAGAATCGCACGCTGGTCGTGGACGCACTGAGAAAGCTGGGACCGCGACAGCGCGCCGTCGTCGTGCTCCGGTTCTTCGAGGATCTCAGCGTGGACGAGACCGCGAAACTGCTGGAGTGCGACCCGGGGACGGTGAAGAGTCAATCCTCCAGAGCGCTCAGCACACTCCGCGAGATATTGAAGAGCCCAGTCGACCAATGGGACTGAACACTGTCCTGAAATTACCTTTTCCGCTACGCTTTTCCTGGTCACGCATTCATGGGCACCGGGAGGAAGTGGATCATCAGCGGGTATCTTCATCGGCTTTTCCAGCGGGCAGTGGAACAAGCACCCCCGCCCGCTCTGACGGATCACGAACTCCTCCAGGGGTTCTTCGCCCGTCAGCGCCGCAGGCGCGCCGTCGGCGCGGCCGTCCTCGGCGCGGCGATCCTGGTGACGGCTCTCCTGTGCTGGCAGCTGTCCTGATCGACGCGGTCTTTGAACGGACGGAGCACTTCGACATGGTTGTGGATGCGATAGTGGTCGGCGCCGGCCCCAACGGCCTGACAGCGGCGGTCACTCTGGCCGAGGCAGGCCTGTCGGTCCGGGTCTACGAGGCCCGGTCGAGCGTCGGGGGCGGCGCCGTGACCGAGGAGCTCACTCTCCCCGGATACCGGCACGACCCCTGTTCCGCGGTGCACCCTCTCGGGGCCGGGTCCCCCGCGTTCCTGAACATGCCGCTGGGCGCGCACGGACTGCGCTGGGTCGAGCCGGAACTGGCTCTGGCGCAGACCGTCGCCGACGGGCCGGCCGCGGTGCTCGCCAGGGATCCGGCGGAAACCGGACGCAGTCTCGGCCGCGACGCCGGCCGGTACCAGCGGCTGCTGGGCCCCTTCCTCGGACGCTGGGAGGAGCTGGCCGCCGAGGTGCTCCGTCCCCCGGGGCAGGCGCTGCCCCGGTCGCCGCTGCTGCTGGCGGCGTTCGGGGTGCCGGCCGTGCTGCCGGCCGGGCTGCTGGTCCGCGGATTCCGTGACCGCCCCGCACGGACGCTGCTGTCCGGGCTCGCCGCCCACGTACTGGCCCCGCTCGGCTCACCGCTCACCGGCGGAGTAGCGCTGATGTTCGCCCTGGCCGCGCACGAGGTGGGCTGGCCCTTTCCGCTCGGCGGTGCGCAGTCGCTCTCGGACGCGCTGGCGTCCTACCTGGTCTCCCTGGGCGGTGAGATCGAACTCGACCGCACGGTCCGCCACATCGAGGACCTGCCGGCGGCCAGGGCGTACCTCTTCGACGTGTCCCCGCAGGCCCTCGCCGCGATCGCGGGGAGCAGGCTGCCGCGGCGCTGGACCGAGCACGCCGGGCGTTACCGCTACGGCCCCGGCGTCTACAAGGTGGACTACGCCCTCTCCGGCCCGATGCCCTGGCTGGACGAGTCCTGCCGAAGGGCCGGGACGGTGCATGTCGCCGGCTCGTCCGCGGAGATCGCGGAGTCGCTGCGCGCCGCCAACAGCGGCAGGGCGCCGACCCGGCCCTTTCTGATCACCTCGCAGCCGACCGTGTTCGACCCTACGAGGGCTCCGGCCGGCGGCCACACCTTCTGGGCCTACGCCCATGTGCCGAACGGCTGGGACCAGGACCTGCTCGGCGCCGTCGAGGACCAACTGGAGCGCCACGCACCGGGGTTCCGCGACCTGGTACTGGCCCGCCACATCAGCGCGCCCAAGGATCTGGAGGCCCGCAACCCCAACAACGTCGGGGGGAACATCACGGTCGGGCGCGGCAACGGACTGCACGGGATGGCGAGGCCCTGGATGACGGCCCGCATCCCGTACGCCACCGGGAACCGGGCGCTCTACCTCTGCTCCTCCGCGACGTCGCCGGGACCGGGGGTGCACGGCATGTGCGGGTATCACGCGGCGGGCGCGGCGCTCCGGGGCGTCTTCGGCCTCGAGCCGAAGCGGTTGGACACGCAGCGGCTCTGACCGGCCCGCGACCGGCCGACGACGCCGCCGCGACGGGGTGCTCCCGAGCTGGGGAGCACCCCGTCGCGGCTCGGCGGTCAGCCGTGCCGACGGAAGGAGTCGAGGTAGGCAGTGGTGGGAGACCCCAGACCTGTCGCAGCGTCATATCCTGACCCGGCGTCCAGTCCGTAGTCCTGGCCGATGGCGTACAGGCGCGCCTTGCGGGTGCCGTCGGGGTTCAGGCCGAGGTCGACCACGTCCGAGAGCAGGCCGGGACCGGTCGGCCCCGGGACCGTCGGGGTCGCCCCGACGTCGTGGAACAGGCCGGGGCGGGCCCGCAGGTAGAGCTCGGGGTCGGCGAAGCCCAGCCGGCGCCCCGCGGCCTGCTGGGCATCGGCCTGGATGCCGGCGAAGGCCGGCGTCGCGACGGAGGTCCCGCCGTAGCCGAGTTCGCTGTACGGGGCCCCGTCGGAGTAGCCGACCAGGGTGGAAAGGGCCAGGTCGCCGTGCATGGCCACGTCAGGGGTCACCCGCCGCGGGGAGGGTGCCGGGTCGCCGCTCAGCAGGGTACCGGCCAGGGCGCGGGGCACCGTGCCCGCCTGGAACCACGGTTCGGCGAAGTCCTGGCCCGCGCCGCCGCCGCCGCCGAAGTAGAAGCTGCCGGGCATCGACTGCCAGGCGGTGGCGTCCGGGGACAGGACTGAGCGGGCATCGCCCATGTCGGTCTCCCAGCCGTAGCCGCCGTCCTTGCGCAGGGCCAGGGTGCTGCCGCCCACGGAGGTGACCCAGGGCGACTCGCTCGGGAAGGCGGCCTGGGCCTGGAGGGTGGCGTGATTGCAGTTGGCTCCGGTCGCTGCGGCCTGCGGGGAGTTGTCGCCGCAGTCCCCCGAGGCGAAGTACATGCCGATCCCCTCCACCGCGGCCTGCTCGAAGACCTGCTCCCAGGCGGCGACCAGGCCGGGCGTCAGATGGCCGTCGGCGGTGTGCACGACCTCGTCCCAGGAGTTGGAGACGATGTCGGCGCTGCGGGCGTCGATGATCGACAGCTCGGCGTCCATCAGATCCTGGTCGAGGCAGGAGTTCGCTCCGACGTAGCGGACGGACGCGTCGGGGGCCAGGCCGTGGGCCATCTCGATGTCGAGCGACTCCTCGCCCGCCCAGGACGCCGGGGTGCCGCAGGCTGTGTAGCCGCCCCACTGGGCCGGTGTGACCTGTTCGGCGTACTGCCCGGAGCGGAACGCCCGGTCGCCGTGGCCCGTGGCGTACCGGTCGGCGTCGGCGGGCATGGTGGCCGAGCCGTAGGCGTCCACGACGGCGATGGTCACGCTCTTCCCGGTGAGGCCGGAGGCGCTGACGCCGTAGGCCTTGCGCAGTTGCGCGGGGAGGTAGGGGCACGGCGCCAGCGGCGTGCTCGGCAGGTAGCCGGCCGGCAGCCCTGCGGCGGTGTGCTGCCCGTAGTACTGGGAACAGGCCGGCGTCGGCGCGGTGTCCTGCCGCTCCCCGGCGGGCTGGGCGTACACGGGCGCGGAGGCCAGCCCGGTGACGCCCAGCACGGCGGTGTCCAGGCTGCGCGGAACGCGTATCGAGGCGTCGGGTGCCTGCTGGCGGCCGGTTCCGGTGCTGTACTCGTGCAGCGAGGTGCCGAAGGCCGCTCCGGTCTCTGCCGCGCTGCCCGCGGTCTCGACGTAGTTCGCGGTCACCCGGGTGACGGCCAGCCCGGCGGACGTCAGCCAGGAGGTCACCTCGCGGGTCTCGGCGGCGCTCGGGTCGAACCTGGAGTGGTACTGCGCGGGGGTGAGGAACGCGCCGTGCCGGGGGTCGTTCGGATCCGAGAGCTGCTTGGCGAGGGTGGTCAGCCCGGCACCGTCCCGACCGGCCAGGTACACCCGGGTGGTGACGCGCTGTGCAGCGGGCACCGGCCCGCGGTCGGCCGAGGGCGTGGCATAGGAGGGGACCGAGCCGGTCAGCGGGGTCAGCGGGGTCTGCGGCTGCGCCGGTGCGGCCTGGGCCGGCACGGTGAGTGCCGCCAGCGCCAGAGCGGAGGCGACGGCGACCGGAACGGCCTTGAGTGCCACTCCGCGCGCTCTGCCGCGTGGGCGTGGTATCAGCGTGGGCATGATCGGTGGAACCTTCCGTGGGGGGTGACCCGTACGAACAGGGCGTGCGGGGTGACCCGTACGAACAGGGCGTAGGAGGAGGTACGGCTACCGGCGGGCGGGCGGGACCAGGCGCCTGCCGCGCCACAGCCCTCCTTCGACGCCGGTGAATCGCAGTTCGAGACCCAGGCCGTCACGGTCCGCCTGCAGGTGCAGATGGGGTTCCGAGGTGTTGCCCGAGTTGCCGACCTCGCCGAGCAGATCGCCGACCCGGACCCGGTCCCCCGGGCCGACCCGCAGGCTGCCCGGTCGCAGATGGGCGAGGAGCACCCGCTCCCGGCCGGTGTCGATGCTCACGAAGTTGCCGGCGGGCGGCGCATAGCGCTGGCGTCCGGGAATCTGGTCCACATGGCCGTCGACGGCCTGCAGCACGGTGCCGTCGCAGGGAGCGAACAGCGGCGTGCCGTAGGCGGCGTAGGCGGCCGGATCGCGCTGCGGGCCCACACCGGTGGCGCGGGTGCCGTTCGGCCTGAGCTTGACCAGGTCGATCGCGCCGCGCTGGTCGGGGACCTGGAAGTGGTGGTTGAGCCAGCGGCCACCGCCCTGGCCGATGTACCAGGTGCCGTCGTCGACCGGGAGGTGCAGCGGGGCGGACACCTGGGTGTCGAGCCGGTGCCGTCGCCCCTGGACCACCGCGCCCACCAGCAGCAGCAGGGCTGCCCAGGGCGCGACCGTCCAGAGTCCGGGCGAGCCGGTCGGCAGACCGCCGAGCCTCAGCGCCGAGGCGATCCCGGAGACCGCGGCCAGCCCGAGCAGCCAGCGGACCGGCTGCGGGAAGTCCGTGGTCGAGGGTGCGCCGAACCCCAGGCAGGAGTTCAGGAAGACACCCAGCACGGCCAGGCCGGACAGCCAGGAGGACACCGAGGCCGCGGTCCACACCGAGAGCACGGTGACAGCCAGGGCCAGCGGCCAGGCGATCAGCACGATCCAGGACTGGGCGACCGCGTTGCGCAGGGGGCTCAGCACCGAGAGCGGCCGTGCCGCGATGTAGAGACTGGCGAGCCTGCCATCGGGCCGGGTCTGGGCGAGCACCGGCACCCGTCCCCGTGAGCCGACGATCAGCAGACCGGTGCTGCCCTCGGCGACGGACTCGAACGGGCCCACCCGCTGCCAGGTCGCGGCAAGGATCGCCTCCATCCGCTCCGCTCCGACTCCGTCAACCAACTCCGGTGCCAGAGCGTGTCGTTCGTCCGACGTGGCGGCCAGGAATTCCGTGAGTGCGTTGATGGTCACGCCGACAACCTCCAGTGTCTCGATGTGGTGCGATGGCGCATTGGTGCCGCGGCTGCGGGGTGCCTCAGGACGCGGCACCGCCCCGCCGCGGTGGCTGCGACGGGGCCGGGGTGCCGGGCCGGTCAGTCTCCGTCCGCCAGCGGCGAGCGGACCGCCAGGGCCCTGTCCGGGCGGAGGAGACCACCGATGCGTCGGCGCAGCGGGATCGACTGCCGCCACAGTGAGCGGTAGTCCTCGTCGCGCAGGCCGGTGCAGTCCGCGCCGATCATGATGAGGCCGAAGCAGACCAGGCCCATGAAGAGCATGATCCCTAGGTGCATGCCCTCCAGGGAGACGGCCTGGGCCTTTCGGATCCAGGCGCGTCCGCTGAGGATCGCGAAGGGGAAGGCCAGTTCGATGAAGATCGTGACGTAGCAGACGCCCGTGCCGATGAAGGCGTTCCCCATCAGGTGGGCATAGGTGCCCGACATGTCGAACCCGCTGATCCGGCTGATGTAGTACATCGCCGTCCCCTGCTGCCAGATGGTCCCGGCGATCTTCCAGTACCCGGAGACGAAGTAGACGATCGCGACCTGGAAGACGATCAGATAGGCCCCCAGGTTGTGCACCGCGGTGCTGAGCTGCGGCTGGTCGGAGCTCAGCAGCCGGGCCCGTCGGGCCTTGGCGCCGGGGGCGAAGTAGCCGTTGGTGACCGTCAGGACCATGAAGATGATGAGGATCTGGGCGAGGTTGTCGCCGCCCTCCAGGATGTCCTGGTTGCGGTTGTGCAGCGACCACATCAGAACCGCCTGGGCGATGGTGAGCGCCCGGCCGCCGAAGACCATGAACAGCGCGGAGACCAGGATGACCAGGTGGAAGAGAAGTTCGAACCAGAGCTGGGAATTGCTCAGGAGAAAGAGCGAGAACCCTCTGGCCGGCAGCGCCGCCGAGGCGGTGTGCGCGGAGTTGTACGAGTCCGGCCCCCAGAAGAACTGCCGGGAGCTGTAGTCGGACAGGCAGTAGAGGATGGTTGCCGCACCGATCACGATGCGCAGCAGCGCCAGGCCGATGAGTCGGTGCTCGGTGCGCATCATGCGCACCAGTGCCGAGTCGAGGACGCGGAGCCCGGCAGCGGGCAGTGCGCGGATACCGGACATCAGTTGGCGACCCCCGCCGTGTAAGGCATCCAGTCGGTCTGGATGACACCCTTGACCGGTTCCTTGGGAGCCGGGTTCTGGTACCTGGACGAGAAGGGAAGGATCGCCTGGGTCTCGAACGTCCCCCGGACCGAGATGATCGTCGCCCCCGGGTACATGGACGCTGCCCGGACCGAGAGGAAGCGCTGGAGTTCGGTGAACTCACCGGCCCACTTCTTGTCCAGCGCCACGATCGCCGCGGCCTGCTTGTCCTTGGGGGCTGACTTGGAGACCTGGTTCATCTGGTTCGCCAGGTTGGAGAAGGTCTCGTTGAAGGCCAGCATGACTCCGGGCAGCTTGCTGGGGAACAGCCGGTTGCCGCGCGGCATCGCGTCGATGGCTGCCTCGATGTCGGTCTGCGCGGTCGTCACGACCTGCGTCGAACCGGCGGGCTTCAGTTTCACGTCCATCAGGATCAGGTCGTTCACGGTGGCCGGAGTGGGTGCGAAGAGCATCCAGTCCTGTCCGAAGTAGGGGTTCATCAGCTGGGTCGTCGACCCGGCGAGACGTACCCGGGCCGGGGAGGACGGGGCGTTGTAGACGAGGCAGCAGTAGGAGTAGAAGACGGCCGGTACCAGGAGCAGCAGGACGAGGACACGGTGCCGGACGCTCACCCGCACCGTAGCGGTGCTGCGGGCGACCGGCTGTTCCTCGTCGAGCACCAGCTCCGGCACAGGAGGCTTGTCAAGATCGATTGACATGGCAGGTGATGGTCCTGTCAGCAGGTTCGGATGATGACGGAAGACGGTTCCGGCGACCGGGACCACGCCGAGGCGGCTGTCTGACCGACGGCCGCCCCGGCGCTACGGCCTGGACCCGGCGCAGCTGCGCAGGGTCAGTTGGCGGCGTCGAACTGGGAGTCGAGGTTGTTGGTCGCCCCGGTGAACAGCACGTTCCCGGCCGGGGTGCCGCTGCTCGACGAGGAGGACTCGCTGCTGGACGACGAGGAGGCCTCCTCCGCGGCCGAGATCAGCTTGTCGTAGGCCGCGGCCCCGGCGGCCGCACCGACCCCGGCCGCCACCGCCTTTCCCGCGGCGTTCGCCCAGGCGCCCAGGAACTGGGGCTGGGCGGCGTTGGTGAGCACGGTCGCGGTCAGCGCCGGGGTGGCCGCGGGGGCGGCCTTGGGCAGGGTGCTGGCCGAAGCGCTGGTACCGCCGAGCACCAGCGCTCCGCCGGCGGCGAGGGGCGCGATGAGCGCCAGCGCGACAATACGGTTGACCTTCATTCATTTCCCTTTCGGGGCTGCGGAACGGATGTACCGACGCGGATCGCATCACCGGGGTTCGGGCCGCCTATGCTGTGCGTGGATCCGCACCCAGGACGGCCGACGGCCCCTGGGCTCCACGACCGGTCGGTGTCTGTCTGAGGTCTTGCACACCTCGCGATGGACACGACACTGACCGGGCCGGGGGTTGCATACCTCTTTCGACTGCTCACCGGCTCGACGCTCGCCTCGGGCGCGATGCTCCTGGCGTCCTATCTGCCGCAGATCCTGTTCGGATCGCTGGCCGGCGCACTGGTCGACCGGTGGGATCGGCGCCGGACGATGATCGCCGCCGATGTGCTGCTCGCAGTCGGCCTGCTGCCGCTGCTGCTTGCCGACGGGCCGGACCGCATCTGGATCGTCTATGCCGTCATGCTGTGGGAAGGCAGCGTCCAGATCTTCTTCGATCCGGCCGAAAAGGCCCTCCTGCCGTTGTTGGTGAACCCCCGTCAGCTGATCTCCGCCAATGCTCCGAACGGGCAGACCGCCGACGTCGCCCGGCTGGTGGGCGGCGCGCTCGGCGGTGTGGCGGCCGCCGCTGGCGGGATCGGCACGATCACCCTGCTCGACCTCTCCAGCTTCGCACTGTCCGCATTGCTGCTGGCCCAGGTGCGCGCCACCGCCGGTACAACCGCAGTTGCTCCCCGTCACCCGCCCGAGAAACCGGGCCGCCGCCAGTTCTCGCGCTACGCCGCCAGTCTCCACCTGACCTGGCAGCGGCTGCCGCTGCGGGTCGTCCTCGCCTTCACCCCGGTCACCGGCGTCGGCCAGGGGATCATGAGCACGCTGTTCGCACCGTTCGTCGTCGACAACCTCCACGGCAGCCGTTCGGCCTATGGGACGGTGGTGTCCGCGCAGGCGGTCGGGGGCATCGCGGGCGGGCTGGTCGTCGCGTTGATCGGCAGCCGCTTCCACGCGGTCCGCCTGTGGGGCCTGGGGGCGGTGCTGCTCGGAGCGGCGGGAAGCGGATCAGCCGACACCCGCAGCTCGCACTCGGGGCCGCGCTGGACACCGGCGGCAAACACCACGGCCCCAACGCCGTCCACACCCTCACCACCCTGGCCGAACTCGGACTTCCCGCCGGAGTGCTGGCCGCCGACCGCGCCTACACCGACCAGACCACCGAGCACTTCCAGACCCACGTCCGCCGACTCGGTTGACGGCGGTCATGGTCGAGGAAGGAGCGGCATGCCTGGGGCCGGTCGTGGGCCAGCCTTTGGTGAGCCGCTGGTCCCAGTACAACGCTGCCGGGCGTGGCAGCCGTCAGCTCGTCGCGGTTGCGGTCGCCGAAGAGGAAGGGCGCGTCACCGCCGCCTGGAGGGTGACTGCAGCCGGATGACCTGGAACGCGCGTTCAGACGATGAAGCCGAGAGCCGGGCCCCGAAACCACGAGATCCCGCCGAGAAGAATCTTCTCGACGGGATCTCGTCAACCATTCCTGAGCTAACTCAGGAACAGCTGTTGGGTGGGGTGTTGACGAGTTGAGCTGACCAGGGTCGCAAGACGGAGGTTGGAGATCGCTTCCCGAATGGCTGTTGATCGTTTCCCGGAGCCAGACCACCTCGGGGCGAAGTTTCAGGGAATGTCCCAGTGCGGGGTGTTGCTGAATCTGACCGCGTCAGGGAGATCGACCGTCCTCAGCGGCTGGGTGAACCAGGCCTGCTCGATCACGGTTCCCATGACGCGTTCGGCGAGGAGGAACAGCTCCAAGCCCCAGGACTCCGTTGGATCGGCGACATCGATCAGCTCCTCGCACCATGCCGGATTCCACCGGGAGTCACCATCTCGCAGCGGTGTGATCGCTCCCCACGGCTCCTGGTACACGACAAGGTGACCGTCAACGGCGTAGTGCACCCTGTCTCCGCCATTGATGTCGAGGCTAAGCCCGAAGCACCTCCCGCCCCGGGAAAGATCGCGCAAGACGCCCGGCACTGCTCCGGTCGATCCGACGAGCTCCAGCGCGAAGACCACGCCGCCGGCTGTCCCAACCGACACGAAGGGGCGGTGCCCATGGCTGGGCTGGAGTTCGTAGATCTCGTCAGCCGTAAGCGGGCGGACGGCTCGCAGGTCGCCGCCGAGACACTGGATGACCTCGTCTTCGGTGGCCCCCTCAACCAAGGTGAAGATCGGATAGAAGCCGTCTTCCTCATCGACCCAGGCGAATCTGTTCTCCTGAACATCCATGCCTGCATGGATAGCATGCCCCTCCGACCCCGAAGCTCGGGGCCCCAGTCATGCCCGCCTGGCGGGCTGGGGCTTGGCAGGTCGCCGTCTGTGCCGTCCGGGCCCTGTTCCGGGCTGGGGCCAGGAGTACCCGCTCATGCGCCGATCGTGGCGCTTGCCGGTTTCGCTTCGAGAACGGATTCGGCCGCCACTGATCGGGCTGCGGTGCGGATTCGGGCCGGAGGTGTCCCGTTTGGGGCAGTGGTGGTCACGGCCTGCGGTGGTTTGGGGCTTGGCCCTACGGTTGCCAGGGGTTCTGCTTCGTCTGGCAACCGGGCCTGTTGGCGCGGAGGGCGGGTGCGGGTGATGGCGTCGTTGTTCCAGCGGTTGGACGAGGAAGAAGCCATCGTGCGCGGGGAGTTGGACGCGTTGCGGGAGGAGGTGGCGGCCAGTGAGGAGCGTCTGGCCCGGCTGACCATCACCCGTCAGACCGCCCGGCAGTTGCTCGGCGAGGACGCTTCGCTGCCGACGCGGGTGGAGACGACGCGTTCGCGACTCAAGCGCCTGGTCAAGCAGGGGAAGGTCGTCGAGAGGAAGCCGGGCTACTTCCGGATCGCCCCTGCCGCACGCACTGCCGAGGAGGCGCCCGGGACCGGCTGATCGAGAGAGACGAGAGGGCGCCGCCGAGGCTTCAACTCGACGGCGCCGAAGGTGCGTCAGCAACCGCGAAGCGGCTTACGCGTCTTCGAGGCTAACGGGCGGAGCCCGACTCGGAGGGGTGGTGCCGCGAGTTCGTCACGCCCGGTCCGAATCGAAGCGGATCGGGGCGGAATCGAGGCTCAATGCCCCACCGATCGGTCAACCACGGGCACGTCCGGCCACAGCCCGCTCTCCAGCGCGGCACCCAGGCGGGCGACGGTGGCCACGTCGGGCCACGAGTCGCCGGCCAGCAGGTTCGCGATGGCCTGCCGGTTGACCCCGGAGGCCGCGGCAGCCTGCCGCAGGCTCCATCCCCGCTCGGTCAGAGCGGCGGCCAGGGCGGCGGAGATCCGCCGGACCCCCTCCATCCCGGGCTCGGCCTGGGCCGATCGGACCAGGCTTCCGGATCATCGGAACACTCCCTGGGGCGCCACCACTCCGGCGACGGCCCTCTGCAGACCCGGAAACCACGAAATCCCGCCCGATCACTTGGATCGGACGGGATCTCGTCAACCGTTCACGAGGCGAGTCGTGAACAGCTGCTGGGTGGGGTGTTGACGAGTAGGTCTGGCCAGCGAAGTAGGGGGCCGCTGGTGATCGCTTCCCGTTTGGAGGGTGATCGTTTCCCGGAGCAGGGGTCGGGGCGGTCGCTGGACTCGCCGTCGGATGCGCGACCAGTAATGTGACGAACGATGTCATCGCCGATAGTGGAAGTTGGTTCTCGTGATGCCTTCCTGGGCCGCATTGGGGGGAGCCTTCATCTTGGGGGTGCTGGCGGCTCGATCCTGGGCGAGGGGTATCCGGCGCTGGTCGGATCCCTACGCGCCCGCAGTACCGGTGGCGGCGTTCGCGCGCCGCCTCGCCGGACCCAAGCAGCAGGACAGGCTCGAACGTGCCTCGCTGCTCAATGCGGCTTGCTTGAGTGGTCTGTCGGTGATGCTTCTAGGCGGTGCCTGGCTGCCCGCCGATGGGGCCGGGCACCGTGCGGGGCCGGTGGCGGCCTTCGCCGTGGCCTTGGCGGGGTTGGTGGTTTTTTGCCTCGGCTGCGCTGCCCAGGTGATGGTGGCGGTCTCCGGACAGCCGGCCTTCCTGCTGGCGCGGGAGAAGGCCATGGGGGCGAGACCGCGGTCCGCCGGGTCGGGTGATCCTGCCTCGGCGGGCACCGGGGTGTCCGTCTATCGAGATGACGTGGACTCCTATGCGCAGTTGCGGCGTTATGAGGTCTACATCGACGGCAGGCGCGTCGGCCGGCTGCGGCGCGGGGAGTTGGTCAACATCCCCGTCGCCGTGGGCTCGCATACCGTCCAGGTGAGGATTTCCTGGTGCTCCAGTGGGGAAGTGCCGGTCGAAGTCGGTGCCGGTGAGCGGGTGAGCCTGATCTGCCGGGCCAAGCCCGGCGCGAGTACCGACCTGGGCGGCGTCACCCGTCAGCGGGACGACTTCCTACTGCTCCGCGAGGTATGAAGCCGCGCCGGGCGATACGGCAGTTCAGCGGGCCCCGTAGCTGGCGGCCATCTCCAGGTTGGACTCGATCGCCCGGAACTGGGCGGTGAGGTATTCGGCCCAGGCGCTGTTGGGGAAGAGCTTGAGATGAGGGCCGAGGGTGCCGGTGAGCATGCGTCGGAACGCGGTGAGCTCTCTGCTGACCCAAGCCAGTTCCCATGCCTCCAGTTCGGGTTCGGTTGCGCAGAAGTGGTAGCCGAGCTCGCGCGTCCACAGCACGGGTGGCCATTCCTCTTCCCCGCAGATGTCTCTGAGCGCGGCCAGTGCGCGGCGTGTCTGCCAGGGGCTGAGGCCGCAGGCTGCGGCGAGCACGAGGAGGGCGAGCCCGTCGGGTGCGACTGCCAGGAGCTGGGTGCGGACCAGGTCGGCGTGACGCTCCGCCGTGGCGGAGGAGCGTTTCGACACGGCTACTCGCCCTTCAACAGACGGGCCAGTTCCTCGTCCACGTCGACCTTGCCGGTGTCGACGGCGGTCTCGATCCAGTCGAGGGTCGCGCGGACCCGGGCGATGTTCTCGTGGACGATGGTGCGTTCGTCCTGGCCCAGGGTGCGGTCTCGCAGGCCGGGGACGGCGCGGCCGGCTGCGGCGACGAAGGTGTGGCAGGCGGTGACCAGGTCCAGGAACTCCACCGTGCGGTCGATGTGCCGCACGGCCGGGGCGACGGGGCTGGTGCGGTCGAAGTTCTCGCGGGCCTGGCGGCTACGTTCGACCTGAGCGTTGTTGACGTGGAAGCGGGCGGTCTCATCGCCCATCGCCTTGAACGCGACCTCCGGCCTACGCAGCAGGCTGGTAGCGGCGCTGGTAGCGGCTGCCTCGTCGCGGGTGAACTCCTCGACCACCCGGGCCTTGTTCTCCGTGGAGACTCTGGCCGTGACCTGCGGACGCTGCAGGAAGTCGGTGGTCACCGTCGCGGCAACCTCCTCGTCGCGGGCCAGTTGGTGGATCGCGGTGACCTTCTCCTGCGGTGTCTGCGGGTTCTCGACCGTCCATCCCACCCGTCGGTGAGCGTCGTCCGATGACCACCGCGTCGTGCCCTGCGGCGGTGTCTTGATCGCGGCGAAGCGCTCCTCTTCGTCCTCGATCCGCGCCAAGGTGCGGTGAACGGTGAACGAAACGCCTGCCTGGCGGCGTTCCATCGGCCAGTGAGAGGCGGTCCACCTGGCGTTCTTCACTGTGCTGAACTTCAACCCGATGTCCTCGGCCAAGCGCATCAGGGACTGTCCGACCGTCCACTGCGCGTCCGGGATTCCGCCGGAGGGCCTGAGCGGTTCGATCTCCAACGCGCGGTCGCCAATCGTGAAGGCGCCTTGGGTCTGCTGTTCCACGACGTCGCGCAGTTCGGCGACGATCTGCTCGTATCGGGTCTGGCTGACGCTGCCGACCTTCTCGGTCTCCTGGGTCATGGTGTGTCACCACCAACTGCGGGCCAGGGCACGGCGCTTGTGTCCGTGACGGGACGGGGTCCGCTTCATGACGAGCGTCCGCCCATAAGTCATAAGATCACAATGAATAACTGCAAATGGCTATATCTGTACGAAATCGGGTGTCAGATGCGCTTATTCGGTGCTGGCTTGGACCGGCGTGCAGGCATTTGCGGTCAGTTGGCGGCATTGGCGGTCAGCGTCGGTGCCCACGCCCGCGTGCTCCTACGGTGGCGTGAGCTTTCGGGCCGGATGGGCCGGCCCGGGATCAGCCGGTGGGTTCTGCGGGTGGGAGGCGGATGATGACGACGCCGTTGTTCGAGCGGCTGGACGAGGAAGAGGCCGTGGTGCGCGGCGAGTTGGCCGCACTGCGGGAGAAGGCGGCCGCCCTGGAGGAGCGGCTCGCGCACTTGGCGATCACCCGGGAGATCCTGGCGTCGCTGCAGGGACGCGGACGCGGGCGCATCATCAGCGGCCCGCCGCAGGCCCGGCTCCTGGAGCCGGACCCCGCGGTCGCGGCGGAACCGTCTGCCTCCTCGGGGCCGCTGGACTTGGAAGTGGCCAGGGAGGGCATCCTGGTGCTGCTGGCCGGGGCGAACCGGGCGATGAAGGTGCAGGACATCGGGGATGCGATCGGCGAGCAGGCCGACCGGGTGGAGACCACCCGGGCCCGGCTGAAGAAGCTGGCGAAGGAGGGCCTGGTCGTCGAGGTCTCCCCGGCGTGGTTCGCAATCGCGCCCGCCGCCCCGCGCCCCCGCCCGCAGAACGCGGAGGGAGAGGACGCGGCCTGAGGAACAAGGCCGGGGCGGTGCCGTCGAGGGTTCAGCTCGGCGGCACCGGATGCGGAGGTCCCGTTCAGCGGTGGCTCACGCGCATTCGAGCGTAGTGGTCGTGCACGGCGCTCGAAGCCCGGAGCCGCGAAATCAGCGCGCCCGGTCGCCTTTTGGCGGTTCCGGGTGCGAATCGAGGCTCAATGCTTCCCGTCACGATCGCTCCCGCCCGGCGGGGGCCACAGTCCGGCACCGGTGAAGGCGTCCAGCCGGGCGACGGTGGCCACGTCGGGCCAGGACAGTCCGGCGAGCAGGTCCGCGATGGCCTGCCGGTTGACCCCCGAGCCCTCCGCCGCCGCCCGCAGGCTCAACCCCCGCCCGTCCAGGACCTGGGCGAGGGTGCGGGCAATGTGCCGAACGGCCTCGGCGGCGGGATCGGCGCAGGACTCCTGGGGCCAGGCTTCCGGATCACCGGCGAACTGCCGCGGGGGGCGTGCACGGGAGCGTCCACCGACCATCTGCGCACCGTCCTGTCCATAGAAGTCGATCAAATGTGGAATGGCTGCTTGTCCAGCCGGTATGTATGGACCGTGGCCCTCGACCCGCAGACGTCCGCGAAGATCACCCGCTATCGGCCCAGGAATCCGCCCGCCGCCTGGGACCAGGTCGCACCGCTGGTGCGCTCGGTGGTCGCCGCCACCGTCACCGCAGTGCCCTACACGGTGGAGCGATTGCTGCACATCACCGGGCGCCTCGCCCTGTGGGCCGAGGCATCCGGGCTGGAGCGGGACCCGGACCGCTGGCTGCGCAACGAGGTCATCGACGCGTTCGTGCTCTCCCTGCTCGGCGAGGTCGGCGCCTCCACCGTCCGCACCTACCGCACCTGGCTGCTGCGGGTACGCGACGCGCTGGCGTTCGCCGAGCGCGGCGAGGCAGCCCCGGCGCGGCTGCACGCACCGCCCAACCCCCACCAGCCCTACACCCCAGCCGAGCTGGCCGGACTGCGGCACTGGGCGGCGCACCTGCCGCGCCAGCAGCGCGCCGACGGCCTGGCCCTGATGGCCCTGGGCGCCGGCTTCGGACTCACACCCCGCGAGGCAGCCGCCAGTACCGGCTGCCACCTGCGCAGATCCCCCGGCGGCGGTCCGCTCCTGCACACCGGAGTCCGCCGCCCGGTCCCCCTGGCCGCCCGCGCCGCCTGGGACGAGCTCCTGGGTGAACTGGCCGCGGACGCCGGATCCGGCTACCTCTTCCGCCCCCGGCGCACGAAGGAGTTCGCCAAGAACCTCGTCAACTCCTGGCCCCAGGTCCATCGGCCGCCCGACCCACTGCCCGACCTGTCGGCCGGCCGGCTGCGGGCGACGTGGATCGTGGAGCTGATGGCCGCCCGCATAGACCACGACCTGATCGCCAAAGCCGCCGGCCTGGCCTCGTCCGCATCCCTGCACCGCTACCAGCACCACGTGCCCCCGCTCGACGACGCCACCGCGATCCGGCTCCTGCACGGGCCCAACCGGTGACCCTGCCCCGCTCCTGGCGCGACCCCGCGAAAATCCGGGCCTGCCGCCCCAAGCCCGCCACCGACGCCCCCGCCACCCTCGCCGACTCCAAAGTCGGCCAACTCCTGCACCTGGTCCGCGCCAGCGGAGCCCTGGAACTGGTCGAACCCGAGCTGGCCGGACGCCCCGGCCCCCAGGGCCTGCCCGTCGAGACCGTGCTGACCGCCCTGCTGCTGGGTCTGCACTACCACGACAGCGCCCAACTGGCCGTCGCCTGCCGGGTCCTGCTCGACGAGCTCACCGACACCGCCAGGACCTGGCTCGGCATCGAGGCCGTGGAAGCCGCCGACCTCCACCAGCGGATCGCGTTCGCCAAGCGCGTCTACCGGACCTTCGACCGCCTCACCACCGCCCTGGACCCCGAACGCATCGACCGCCGCCAGCGCCTGCCCCGCGACCAGGCCGACGCGCACGCCGCCACCTGGGAGGACACCGACTCCGAACACCAGCGCAGACGGGCCGTCCTGCAGCAGGTCAGCGACGCGTTCGTCCTCGCCCCGGTCCGCCACGCCCGCGACCGCGGCTGGCTCAAAGGCTGGCCCGGCGACGTCGGCGTCGACATGACCGGCGTCCCCGCCTGGCACCACCCGCCCAGCGACCGCCGCGACCTGGGCTCCATCGAGACCACCGCCGGCTGGCACTTCAGCGCCGGCGACACCGAAGGCGTCTTCGGACACAGCCTGACCCTGGCCGTCGCCGCCAGCCGCCGCAGCAACGGCCAGCGGATCAGCCGCCACCCACAGCTCGCCCTCGGTGCCGTCCTGGACACCGGCGGCAAACGCCCCGGTCCCAACGCCGTCCACACTCTGAAGCAGCTGCAGCATCTCGGACTCCCGGCCGGCGTCCTTGCCGCAGACCGCGCCTACACCGACCAGACCAGCGAACACTTCCAGACCCACGCCCGGAAGCTCGGCTACCAGCTCGCCCTGGACTACAAGAAGGAACACCGCGGCATCCAGGGCACCCACCACGGCGCCCTGCTGATCGACGGCACCCTCGCCTGCCCACTCACCCCGCTCCGGGCAGCGACCGCCACCACCGGTCTGGACGACAAGCAGATCCGCGAGATCGACACCGACGAGGAACTGAAGAAGCGGATCGCCGCCCGTGATCCGTTCCACCTCAAGCACAAGCAGGGGCCCGACCAGGCCGGGACGATCCGGCTGCAGTGCCCCGCCGCCGGGCCCTCGCCCTCGATCACCTGCCCGCGCTTCAACCGACTCCGCCCACCCTCGCGCCCCGCGCCCGTCGTCGTCGACCTGACCGACCGGCGGGCCGTCGCCGCCCACCCCGCCGCGAAGCCCGCCGCCCAGGTCACCCCCGACGAACGACTGCGTCCACCCCCAGTGAAGGAACTGCCGAGGATCTGCCAGCAGACCACGATCACCGTCCACCCCGGTGACCTGGGGAAACTCGACAAGTTCCGGCAGGACAAGCCCTACCTCAGCGACGCCTGGCACAACGTCTTCAAGCCCGTCCGAGCGAATAACGAGGGCTTGGCTTCGTATGTGAAGTCGGACTCCACTTGTCAGTCAGTTCTGACTCCACCCGCGGCTGTGAGCTCCGCGTTGTGTAACTGAGATTTGACTCCACCTGCTGGCGTCGGAGGCTTGGTGGAGGTGGCTCTCGGTAGGCTCCAGACGTGGATCATCGGGCGCTGTTCGAGGAAGTGTGCGCGGTGCTGGCGGGGGCGGGGTTCGAGGCTGCGCCGGTTGGCCAGGAGGGTCTGCATGTAGGCCATCGGCCGCAGGGCGTGCGGGTCGACTGGCGATCGCCGCGCCTGCCCGGGGCTGGGGAAGGTGGTCCGGGGACCTGGTCAGGGCCGGAGGGCAGCCGTGAGGCGATCGCCGTGCTCGCGTTGGCGTCGCTGCTGGAGAGGGTCGGCCTGGACTGTGTCTTCGACGCTGATGAGGGACTGACGGTGCGAGGTCATCTGCCGCCGGTCGGCTGACAGGGTCTCAGATGAGGTCGAGGTCCTGGGGGTCGGCCTCGAACTCGGTGCCGCCGCCGGCGGGTCGCACGAAGACGCGGCAGCGCCAGAACGTGGCGTCGAAGCTGAGGTGTTCCACCAGCTGGCCGGTGATCGTGCCGGTGCGGCCGTCGGGGCGGTGCCGCACCTGGCGGCCCTGGTCGGGGTGCGCAGGCGTGGTGACGGTGACCTTCCCCGGGGCCTGGACTCTGCTGACGGCGTGGGATGAGGTCATTGTTCAAGAGTGCCCGGTGTCTGGTCCCGGACATGCCGTGTTCGCGCAGAAACGTGCCCGAGGTGTGCAGGTCACCCGGACGCAGTACTGGTTGCGTGCCGCAGGCTGCGCTCGGGAACGAGCGGGACATGGACGGATGTGGAGCTGGAGACGGCGGCCAGAGTGGTGGCCCGGCGTCACCGGAGGAGGTGATGGATCGGCTGGTCGCGGAGACCGCGTCGGCCATCGCGTCGCTGCGGCGCCAGGCCGCCGGCCTGCATGCGGTCGCCGAAGTGCCGCCCCGCGGGGCCCGATCGCAGGGGCCGGGCCCGAAAGCGTCCGATCCGGCTTGTGCTGGGGATGCGGAGGATGGCTGATCAGGTCCTGGCGGGGTGCGGTGCCGGGGGGAAGTCCGGCACCGCTCCACGATCGGAGGGCATCATGACCAGGAGTGACCAGACGCGGTCGCGTTGCCCCGGCAGCATGCGCCCCTCGCGCCGCCACTGCTCGGCGAGCGTGGTGAAGATCGGGGTGTCGTCGAGGTGCAGAATCGATTCGCCGTCCCCGGTCGCGGCCCTGCGGCGCCGCCCTGCTGGGGCGTCCGCCGCCTGGTCAGGCACTGTCACATCCGGGTCAACGAGGTGATGGCCGCAGGGGCAATCGCCTGGTCCCGCACTTCACTCCACCGGGTCGCTCGGGCGCGGACCGCGTGACCGCCTGGACCTTCGGTCGTTGTGCCGGTATGACAAGACGACTCGACGGCTGCGTCGGCGATCCTGTGATCGCCGCCATAGTGGCGGCGGTGCGCGACGGTGATGACGGCCATATCCGTGACCTGCTGCGGGCGCTGGCCCAGTATGCCGACGTCGACACGTTGTTCGCCCTGCGCGACGCGCTCACCTTGGACCTGGAAGCGGCGCGGCTGGGTCAGCCGCCGGCCTGAGCGGCGGTCATCTGTTCGGCCCGGGCCCGGGTCGCGGCCAGCCGGTAGGAATCGGTGCCGGTCTCGATGATGTTCCCGCCGAACGTCAAACGGTCGACAATAGCCGCGCAGAGCCTTGGATCCGTGAACGTCTTGGTCCACCCTCCAAAGGATTCGTTGGAGGCGATCGCCACAGAGTTCTTTTCCTCACGCTCCGTCAACACCTGGAACAGCAGCTCCGCCCCGCGACGATCCAGTTCCATATATCCAAGCTCGTCGATACAAAGGAGATCGACGCGCCCGTAGCGGGCGATGGTCTTGGCCAGGACCTTCTCGTCGGCGGCCTCCACCAGCTCGTTGACGAGCTTGGTCGCCAGCACGTACTTCACCCGGTACTCGTGCATCGCGGCCTCGGTGCCCAGCGCGATCAGCAGGTGCGACTTGCCGGTCCCCGAGTCGCCGATCAAGCACAGCGGCAGGCCCTTCTTGACCCAGTCGCAGGAAGCCAGGGTGTGGATCTGGGCCGCGTTGATCGCCGGGTTGGCCTCGAAGTCGAACTGGCGGATGGACTTGTCGCGCGGGAAGCCCGCTGCCTTGATCCGACGCTCGGAACGGCGCCTGGCCCGGTCATCGCACTCCGACAGCAGCAGCTCGGCCAGGAACCCGCGGTAGGTCATCTGGTCCCGCACCGCGGCCAGGGCCTGCTCCTGGTACTGCGAGCGGACGGTCGGCAGTCGCAGCATCCGGCACGAGGCGTCGACGGCGGTGTCGGCGGCCTGCTCGGTCAGTGCGCGCTTGGCGGTCATGGTCCCTCTTCTCAGTTCACGCCGGTCCGTCGGCAGGACGCCGGCGCAATCGCAGCAATTGGTCGTAGGCGGCCACCGACGGCAGGGGCCTTGGGTCCGGGGGAAGGGCGGCCAGGCGCCGTTCGGTCAGTGAGGTCACCGTCGCCCCGGCGTCCATCCGCAGCCGCCGGGTGTCCTGCTCGGACAGGGGTTCGGTGCCCTGGTCGGCCTCGCCCCACTTGCGTGCTTCCAGGGCGACGGCGTCGGCGGTCAGCGCGCCGGCCCGCAGCGCGGTGGCGATCCCGGCGACGACGTGTTCGTGGGGCATGTGCCGGTGCAGCAGCAGCACCGCGATCAGCGCCCGGGTGCCGGCCGCATCCCCGTGGGCCTTGCAGGCGGCCTGCCACCAGGCGTCGTGGACCGGGGTGAACTTGCCCGCGGAGCGGGCCTGGTCCAGGGCGGTGGCCCCGGGCAGCGCGCCGGGCTTGCGCAGCAGGGCTTCCAGGTAGTGGTCCAGCTCCAGGCGCGAGCCGCCCTTGGCGATCAGCCGCTCGTGCCGGGCGACCTCCTTGTGGTTCTCGTAGACCACCAGCTCGGAGGCGTGCAGCACGACCCGGACCATCCGCCCGATCAACCGCACCGGCACCGAGTAGTGGTTCGTCCGGACGCTGACCTGCCCATACCTGTTGACGCGCAGGGAGGAGACCAGGCCGGTCTCGAAGTCCTCCTCGGGCAGCGGCACCAGCAGCGGGCGCTCGATGGCGAACATCTCCCCGACCGTCATCGCCCGCTGCAGGATCCGGCGCCCGTCATCGTCCCGGTCCCACTGCTCGACCATCGCGTTCAGCTCCGCCAGAGACTCGACTTTCGGGACGGGGACCAGGTGGTTTCTGCGGAACCAGCCGATCTGCCCTTCGACGCCTCCCTTCTCATGGGCGCCCTCGATGCCCGGATTGCAATAGAAACTCTCGATTCCGAAGTGTGACCGGAACGCGGTCCAGCGCTCGGACTCCACCCGTCCGCGGGTGCGGCCCAGCACCTGGCTGACCGCGGCCCGCAGGTTGTCGTAGCGGATCTTGCTGCGGGGGACGCCGCCCAGCACCTGCAGCGCGTGGACGTGGCCTTCCAGGAAGGCCTCCTGGCCGCACGAGGCGAAGATCTTGTGGGCGCTTTTGCCGCTGAACGAGAGTCGCAGCGAGAACAGGAACACCTTGGTGGGCACGCCGTTCAGCTGGATCCACACGTCGCCGAAGTCGACCTCAGCCTCGTCACCGGGGCGGTGGGTCTGGGGGATGAACGCCTGCGGCGGTCCGCGGCCCTCCTCGATCCGGATCTCCGGGGCGCGCACCGCGATGTAGGCGCGGACCATCGCGTAGGACACGCCCTTGGCCTGGTGCTCGTCGATCAGTCGGTCGAAGACCCGCTTGACGGTGTGCCGCTGCTTGCGCGGCGCGTCCAGGTCCTCCCGCAGGATCTGGTCGATGACCACCTTGAACGGGTCCAGGCGCGAGACCCGGGCCGGAAGCTCCTTGCGCGTGGCCGGGAAGACCGACTCCAGCGCCGTCGCCACCGTCCGCCGGCCCACCCCGTACTTGGCCGACAGAGCCCTGCTGGACAGCCCTTCGACCTTCGCGTCACGGCGTATCGCCGCGTACAACTCGATCTTGGAGACCGGCACTTGGGCCACCCAGGGCTACCTACTGCACTCGGCATCCTCCCACCGCAAGGCCCCCAGTGGCGTCAAATCTCACCGACATTAAAACCGGCTCCATCCCGACCCACCCCACTGGAGTCAGAACTCACATACATCTGGCCTCAAGACTCACTTACAAAGCCAAGGGCTTGAACGGCCGTGGCAAGGGACACCGGGTCGACCTCGCCGAGCCTAAACGCCGCCTCGCCCACGGCCGCACCGCTCAGACCGTCCTGGTCGCCCTGACGATCTGCACCCTGAACCTGCAGATCCTCCACGACTGGAAGCACACCACCGGCACCACCGAGCCGCCCCCGGACACCGAGGGCCAAGCACCGCCCAGCAGTTCGATTCCGAACGAGCCGACCGCGACCGGGCGACCTCCGCCGAGCGGCTAAAGAGCAGTCAAACGACGAACCCGATAGGCAGGTCCCACACCGCCGATGCTCCACAGATCGGCGTTCGCCCCGGTACGCCCTCCGCACCCCGAACACCCCCAGACCGCGCCGCTGAGCTCCGGAAACCGAGCCACAGAGTCGGTCCGGGCCTGCAACAGCGCTCGAACAGACCCCAAAACCACGAGATCCCGTCGAGAAGAATCTTCTCGACGGGATCTCGTCAACCATTCCCGAGCTAACTCAAGAACAGCTGCTGGGTGGAGCTGAGGGGATTCGAACCCCTGGCCCCCTCGATGCGAACGAGGTGCGCTACCGGACTGCGCCACAGCCCCAACAAGAGAAAACTCTAGCAGGTCGGCGGCAGTGGTTCTGCACGCTTTTGGCGCTGGTCGGGGCGGGTCATTCGTTGGCAGCGCGGGGATGGGGGTCTCCTCGGCGTACTGGTCGAAGAGCGGGGTGGCCGGGGGGCGGCGGGGCTTGGCGGCCGGGGCGGGGGGTGGGCCGGCCGTGCTGCGGGCCGGGTTCCAGGTCTCCGGGGCGCCGCGGTCGATGCCACCGCCTGCGCTGCGGGGGGCGACCGGGGCGGTGACATAGGTGGGGAGCGGGACCGGGACCGGGTCCCAGGACTCGGCGCCGGCCGGGCGCTCGCGCGGGCCGCTGCTCCAGCCCTCGGACTCGTCGGCGCCCTCGTCGGAGTCGTCCGCGTCGTCGCTGTCGGCGGCCTCGACCAGGGCCTGGACGTGGTGCACGCCGGAGCCGGCGGCGGTCCGCCCGGCCGGGTGGGCGAAGTCGGGCGGGCGGGGGCCCGCGGCCGGGGCCGGTGCGGCGGCGGTGTCCGGGGCGGCCGCGGCGCGGCGGCGTTCGCGCTCGCGCTCGCGGAGTTGCTGGGCCGCCTCGGCCGCGCGGCGGCGGTCGAGCTTGACCTCGAAGCGGCGGCGTTCCTGGCGGCGCAGGTGCGCGATGTAGACGGAGAAGAGCACGGCCGGGATCGCGGGCAGCCAGAGCAGGGCGATGCCGCCGACCGCCGCGGTGATCATGCCGACGGTGAAGACGGCGAAGAGCAGGATGACCATACGGCGGCGGCGGGCCAGCAGGGTGGCTCGGCGGCGCTGGTCGGGACGGCGGCCGGGGCTCGAAGGCTGGGCTGGGCCCCCCGGGTGGGAGGCGCTCGCAGGCTGGGAGGGGTTCAGCCCCTGGGAGGGGTTCAGCCGCTGGGAGGGGTTCAGCCGCTGGGAGGGGTTCGACGGCCCGCCCGGGTTCGGAGCGACACCGGGGCCCGCAGCGATGCCGGGGCCCGCAGCGGCGCCAGGACCTACGGCGTTGCCGGGGCCCACCTGGGCGGGCTGCCCCGTCGTCGGCCCGGCGGCCGGGCGCGGAGGCGCCCCCGCGGCGGCGCGTTCGCGGGTGGGCGCGGGTACGGGCGCAGCGGCGGGCGGGGTCCGCGGCTGCGCCTGCTGCGCGGGCTGCTGCTCCGCGCTGTCGTCCTCGATGCCGCGGGAGGCCTTCCGCTCCATCGCGGCGCGTCCGGACAGCAGTCGGATCGCGGTGCTGAAACGTTCGGTGGGGCGGGCCTCGTTGAGCTCGTCCTGCCTGCGGAGCCACATCGGCACCAGATAGGCAGCCCAGGCCCCCACGATGACCGCGTAGATGAGGCCGCTACTGCTCACGGTTCACACCGTACGGGGGCTGGGGAGTGGCTGGCGGCAATTTCGGCCGGTGTGTCGCACGATCACGCTCATCTCACCCTATTTTTGTCGCTTTGAACGACAGAAAGTGTGCATATTCGAACGTGCATATGAATTAATGAATCAGGCCTGGGCTACTGATCCAGGTGCTGTCTGTTGCCCCGCCATCGGTGCAGCAGGCCCTCCGGCACCTCGTCCGCCGTCAGTGCGAACACCAGGTGGTCCCGCCAGCCCCCGTCGATATGGAGGTAGCGCGGCCGGATTCCCTCCTCGCGGAAGCCGAGCTTCTCCACCACCCGGCGGCTCGGGATGTTCTCCGGGCGGATACAGACCTCGATCCGGTGCAGCCCCATGTCCCGGAAGCAGTGGTCCACGGCCATGGCCACCGCGGTCGGGATGATGCCGCGTCCGGCGACCGCCTCGTCCACCCAGTAGCCGACGTTCGCCGAGCACATCGAGCCCCAGGTGATGCCGCCGACGGTGAGCTGGCCGACCAGCTCGCCCTGGTAGGTGACGACGAACGGCAGCATCCGGCCCGCCTGCGCCTCGGAGCGCAGGAAGTGCACCATCTGCCGGTACGTCGGGCGCGGGGTGGAGTTGTTGCCGGGCTGGGCCGGCGGGACGGTGGCCTCCCAGCGGCGCAGCCAGTGCCGGTTACGGGCGCTGACCTCCTGCCAGATCCGCCGGTCGCGGACCCGGATCGGACGCAGCCCCACCGGGCCCTCGTGCAGCTCGACCGGCCAGAAGGCGTTCAGCGCTCTGCTCCTGACGGTGCATCCAGGTCGGTGCGGGCGTGGTCGCCGCCCCTGACCTGGTCGACGGCGTGGGCCAGCAGCGGGGTCAGCACGGCCAGGCCGTCCTTCACTCCGCCGCTGGAACCCGGGAGGTTGACGATCAGGGTGGTTCCGGCCAGGCCGGACAGCCCTCGGGAGAGGGCCGCGGTGGGCACTCCGGCAGCGCGTCCCTGGGCCCGGATCGCCTCGGCGATGCCCGGGACCGGGCGGTCGATCACCCGCGCGGTCATCTCCGGGGTGAGGTCCATCGGGGTGACCCCGGTGCCGCCGGTGGTGAGGACCACGTCGTAGCCCGCGGCGACGGCGGCCCGCAGCGCGGCGGCGACGGGCTCACCGTCCGGGACGACCTGCGGGCCGTCGGTGCGGAAGCCCATCGCGGTGAGGCCGGCCACCAGCAGCGGGCCGCCCTTGTCGGCGTAGACACCGGCCGAGGCCCGGTTGGAGACGGTGACGGCGAGGGCCCGCCCGGCCGAAGCCGAACCGGCAACCCCGGAACCGGCAACCCCGGCAGCAGCGGCCCCGGGAGCAGCCGAACCGACCCCGCTCACAGCGCCGCTCCGCCGGGCGCCTCGCGATGCCAGTCGCCGCTCTTGCCGCCGGTCTTGGACTCCACCTGGACCGCGTCGATCCGGGCGCCCTTGTCGACGGCCTTGACCATGTCGATCACGGTGAGCCCGGCCACCGCGACCGCGGTCAGCGCCTCCATCTCGACCCCGGTCCGGTCCGCGGTGCGGACGGTCGCGGCGATCTCCACGGCCTGGTCGGTGACCACCAGCTCGACGGTCACCCCGGAGAGGGCGATCGGGTGGCACAGCGGGATGAGGTCGGGGGTGCGCTTGGCGCCCATGATCCCGGCGATCCGGGCCACCGACAGGGCGTCGCCCTTGGGCACTCCCTCGCCGCGCAGCAGCTCCACCACCCGGGGGGCCACCAGGACCCGGCCGGTGGCCCGAGCGGTCCGTACGGTGGTGGCCTTCTCGGAGACGTCGACCATGCGGGCCGCCCCCGTCGCGTCGACGTGGGTCAACCGGTCACTCTGCGCGTTGCTCAAGGTGTCGTCTCCTGGGACGTTGCCGTGCGGGCACAGGTTACCCCTCGGAAACCGGCACCGGCTCCAGCAGGACCACCTGGACCAGCTCGTCGGCGGACACCGAGGTGCTCTCCTCCGGGACCACGATCAGCGCGTTGGCCTGGGCCAGCGGGCCGACCAGGTGCGAGCCCGCGCCGCCGACCGGGGTGACGCTGCCGGTCTCCCCCGGCTTGCCCAGCACGTAGCGGGCCCGGGCGAACTGCCGGCGTCCGGCCGGTGACTCCAGCGCCTGCGTCAGCCGGGCCTGGACGACCGGGCGGTGGACCTCGTCGAGGCCCATCATGGTCCGGATGGCGGGGCGCACGAACAGCTCGAAGGAGAGGTACGCGCTGACCGGGTTGCCCGGCAGGGCGAACAGCGGGACCCGGCCGTCGAGCAGCCCGAAGCCCTGCGGCTTGCCCGGCTGCATCCGCAGCTTGCGGAAGTCGATCTTCCCCAGCGGCGGCGCCTTGCCGTCCTCGGCCGCCAGCGCCTCCTTGACCACGTCGTACGCGCCGACGCTGACACCGCCGCTGGTGACCACCAGGTCGGCGCGGATCAGCTGGTCCTCGATCACCTCGCGCAGCCGCTCCGGGTCGTCGGGCACCCCGCCGACCCGGTAGACGATTGGCCCCGGCGTCCCTGGCGGCCGCCGTCAGCGCGAAGCTGTTGGAGTCGCTGATCTGGCCCGGGCCGACCTTGGTGCCGGGCGGGACCAGCTCGCTGCCGGTGGAGAGCACCACCACCCGCGGCCTGGGCCGCACCTGCACCGTGTCCAGGCCGATCGCGGCGAGCAGCCCGATCTGCGCCGGGCCGAGCACCGTACCGGCCGGGAGGACGGCCTGGCCGGCCTTGATGTCGTCGCCGCGGCGGCGGACGAAGTCGCCGTTGGCGGCCGGGCGGAACACCTTGACCTCGCCGGACGCGCCCTTGGGCGAGCTGCTGACCGGCTTCATGTCCACGGCGGCCTTCTTACCGCCGCTGCCGCCGTCGGTCCACTCGACCGGGACCACGGCCTCGGCCCCGGGCGGCAGCGGCGCGCCGGTCATGATCCGGGCGCACTGGCCCGGGCCGACCACCGGCAGGTTCGCCGCCCCGGCCGCGACGTCGCCGACCACGGTGAGCACCGAGGGGTACTCGGCGGTGGCTCCGGCGACGTCGGCGATCCGGACCGCGTAGCCGTCCATCGAGCTGTTGTCGAACGGCGGGAGGTCGCCGCCGGCGCTGATCCGGTCGATGGTCAGGCAGCCCTGGGCGTCCAGCAGCTGCAGGCTGAGCGGGGGCAGCAGATGCACCCGGGCGAGGATGTCGGCGAGGTGCTCGTCGACGGTCCAGTACCGCTCCGCGTCGCTGTCGGCGGCGCAGGGGTCACCCTCCGCAGTGTGCAGATGCGGCGCGGGCGGATGCGGCGCGTCGTGCTGGTGCTCTGCGGTGGTGGATCCGTCGCTCACTGTGGTGCCCCCTGCTGCCTCGTCGTCGAGCCGCACGGTCGTGCCTGACGGACCGTACCCGTCCGATCATGCCTGATCGGACTCCGCGCCGCTGCCGAGCCGGTCCAGTTCGCCGTTGCCGACGAAGTCCTTGAGCCAGCTGCGGAACTCAGGACCGAGGTCCTCGCGCTCGCAGGCCAGCCGGACGATCGCCCGCAGGTAGTCGCCGCGGTCGCCGGTGTCGTAGCGGCGGCCCTTGAAGATGACGCCGTGCACCGGGCCGCCCCGGCCGGGGGTGCGCTGGGCCAGCACGCGCAGCGCGTCGGTGAGTTGGATCTCCCCGCCGACCCCTGGCCTGGTGTTCTGCAGCACCTCAAAGACCGCGGGGTCGAGGACGTAGCGGCCGATCACCGCGTAGCTGCTGGGCGCCTCGCCGGGGGCGGGCTTCTCGACCAGGTCGGTGATCCGGACGATCTCGTCGTCGGCCCCGATCGAGCCGTGCCACTCGGCCGGCTTGATCTCGGCGCAGCCGTAGAGGTGGGCCTGCGAGGGGTCGACCTCGATCAGGGCGACCACGCTGCCGCCCAGCTCCCGCTGGACCTCGATCATCTTGGCGAGCAGCGGGTCGCGCGGGTCGATCAGGTCGTCGCCGAGCAGGACCGCGAAGGGGCTGGTCGGCGACATGCGGCTCGGCGCAGAGCACGGCGTGGCCGAGGCCCTTGGGGTCGCCCTGGCGGACGTAGTGCATGGTGGCCAGTTCGCTGGACTCGCGGACCCGGTCGAGCCTGCTCTGGTCGCCCTTGCGGATCAGCTGCTCCTCGAGCTCGTAGGCCCGGTCGAAGTGGTCCTCCAGCGGGCGCTTGTTGCGCCCGGTGATCATCAGCACGTCGGTGAGGCCGGCCGAGGCCGCCTCCTCCACCACGTACTGGATGGCCGGTTTGTCGACGACCGGAAGCATTTCCTTCGGAGTGGCCTTGGTCGCAGGAAGGAATCGCGTGCCCAGACCCGCGGCGGGGATGACGGCCTTGGTGATCTGGCGCGTACGAGCTTTCGTCATGCCGATGACTGTAGTGATCCCAGGTTACGGATCAGGCCCCGTCGCGGGCTTTGACCGTGAGATCACAGCCTTGGGCGAGCAGCGCGTAAACCGGCTGCGACGTGGAGGTTTCCACGATCTTCAGATCACCCTCCGGTGCCGGCTCCGGGGCCTCCGCCGGCGACGACTCCGGGGATTCCGTCGCCGGGGTACGGGCGGCGGCGAGCGCCCGGTCGGCGGCCCGCAGCAGCAGGGTGGCGTGCCCGCCGTCCCGGGGCAGCACCGAGATGCCGATGGCGGCGCTGAGCCCGTTCACCGGCGCCGCCGCCCCGTCCTCGGACAGCGCCGGAACTGACAGCGCCGGGACCGAGGGCAGCGCCAGCGGGTGGCGGCGGACGGTCCAGCGCAGCCGCTCGGCGACGTGCTCGGCCCCGTCCGCGTCGGTGTCGGGCAGCAGGATCAGGAACTCCTCGCCGCCGTAGCGGCCGAACACATCGGCCTCGCGGACCTCCATGGCCAGCCGCTGGGCCAGATCCCGCAGCACCGCGCCGGCCCGCTGGTGGCCGTACTCGCGGCGGATCTCGTCGAAGCCCTCGATCTCCAGCAGCAGCAGGGCCAGCCGGTCCGTGCCGTCCGGCAGCGGGTGCCGGGCGCTGCGGGCGATCTCGCGGTCCAGCGAGAGCTGGAGGTAGCGGTAGTTCCAGACCCCGGTGAGGGCGTCGGTGTAGGAGGTGCGCTCCAGTTCGGCGCTGCTGCGGCGCAGCCGCTCCAGCTCCTGCTGCAGGCTCAGGGTGTGCGCGGCGGCGGTACGGCGGGCCCGGCGCAGGGCGGCGGCGGTGAGCACCACCGCCAGCAGCGCGGTCAGCAGCAGCGCGGCGAGGATCCACGACAGATCCGCGGACAGGTCCAACGACATGGGATCCCCTTTCTCGCTGCGTGCAGACTGGGCATGCACCGCTCACAGCAGATTCGAAGCCGATCCGATCCGAAAGTGATGCCCATCCGATGGTGAACGACAAGACCGCGCTGAGGTCACGGGTACTCGCCGCACGCGCCGCTATGTCACCCGAGCAGCGGCAGCAGGCCGCCCTCGATCTGGGCCGGCGGGCGCTGGAACTGCTGCCGCCCGGACCGCCCGGCGTGGTGGCGGGCTATGTCTCGGTGGGGACCGAACCCGGGACCGGTGCGCTGCTCGACGCCCTGCTCGCGCGGGGGGTCCGGGTGCTGCTGCCGGTGCTGCTGCCGGACAACGACCTGGACTGGGGCGTGTACCGGGGCGCGGAGGCACTGGTACGGGCGCGCCGCGGGCTGTGGGAGCCGGACGGCGCGCGGCTGGGCCCGGCGGCGGTGACCGCGGCCGGCTTGGTCCTGCTGCCGGGCCTGGCGGTGGACGGACGGGGGGTCAGGCTGGGCCGCGGCGGCGGGAGCTACGACCGGGTGCTGGAGCGGCTGGCCGCGGCCGGCTCGGCGGCGCCGCTGGTGACCCTGCTCTACGACCAGGAGGTGCTGCCCGGCGTCCCGGCCGAGCCGCACGACCGGCGGGTGGACGCGGCGGTGACGCCGTCGAAGAGGTATGTCTTCGACGGCGCCACCGGCCGCACCGAGGACTGACGCAGCGTCAGGGCGTCGGCGTCAGAGCATCAGCGTCAGGGCGTCAGCCTCAAGGGTTCAGCGTCAGCGTGTCGACCGCCGCGGCCTTGACCGCCGCCTGGCTGAACGGCCAGGTCAGCAGGTGGCCGTCGGCCCACAGCTGGGTCTGGTCGTTGTAGTGCGCGTCATAGGCGTGGCCCGAGGCCCCGCCGATATTGATCCACTGCGAGCTGTCCAGGTCGGACAGGTCCACCACCATCCGCATCGACGGCGCCCAGTCCACCTGGAAGCCGGCCGAGGCGTTCCAGCCGGTGGCGTCCACCGCCGCGCTGCCGCCGTCGAGCTGGTAAGGGCCGCGGTTGAGCAGCTTGTGGACCAGCCCGGAGGCGATGGAGGAGTTGTCCGTGCCGAGCGTCTGCTCCTTCAGCGTCAGGGTGTGGATCCGGCCCCAGCTCCAGCTGCCGATGTCCTTGCCCATCAGCGAGGTCAGCTGGTTGCGGGCGTCGATCATGGCCTTGACCAGCAGGTTGTCCAGGCCCTGGACCTGGACGTTCTGGCTGTCGGTGTAGGTCCACCAGTCGCTGTCGGGGTTCTTCAGCAGCTGGGTGACCGCCGTCATCCACTGGTCGCCGCCGTCCGGCTGGGCCTGGTCGGGGCTGCGGGTGCCGCAGACCGAGACTGGTTTGGGCGGCCCGTTGAGGCTGTCCGCCGGGAGGTTGGCGCTGGCCGGCGGCAGTTGCATCACGCAGTCCGTGGTGGCCCTGACCTGCGCCGGGAACTTCTCGTCGAAGGCCAGGTGCAGCAGATTGCTCCAGACCGCGTTGTAGTACGCGGCGGCCGCGGAGCCCGAGTCCTGCTGGTAGTTCCAGTCCTGCAGCAGCTTCAGCGCGTCCTGGTAGTACGGCTTGGCGTAGGCGGCCGGCAGCTTCACCTTGAGCAGCAGCGGCACCAGGGTCTTCGCCATGGTGCTGGTGTCGTCCAACTGCATCGACTGCATGTCCTCCGGCGAGATCTTCCCGCCGTTGGCCAGCTTGGACTTGATCAGGCTGGTGATCTGCTTGGAGCGGACGCCGTAGCCCCAGTCGTCGGTCAGCTCGTAGGGGTAACTCGGCCCGACCACCGCCTGGTTGGCGGTCACGATGTAGCCGGCCGCGGGGTTCTCCACATAGGGCAGCGCCTTCTGCGGGATCATCCCCTTCCACTGGTAGGAGGAGTCCCAGCCGGGCTGCGGGTAGGTGCCGTCGTCGTTCTTGTCCTTGTTCCGGATCGGGATCTGGCCCGGCGCCTGGTAGCCGATGTTGCCGGAGGTGTCGGCGTAGATCAGGTTCTGCGCGGGGACGGCGAAGTCCCGGGCGGCGGCCTGGAAGCTGGGGAAGTCCGTGGCCCGGTCCAGCTCGAACACCGAGTCCATGGTCTTGCTGGGGGTCAGCGCGGTCCACTTCAGGGCGATGGCGTAACCGCCGCCCCGGGGTGGGGCGTTGCCGGTGGTGGCGTCATTGGGCACCGGGGCGTCCTGGCCGACGTTCTGCTGCTCGGTGCTGTGGTCGGAGATGATCGGCATACCGTCGGCGGTGCTGCGGACGGTGACGGTCTGGTCCGGACCGCCGGCGACCTTGATCACCACCTGACGGGTGGTGAACTTCTGCTCCTTGCCGTCGAGCAGATAGGTGTCGGGGCCGGTGACCTGCTCCAGGTAGAGGTCCTGGACGTCGGCGCCGAGGTTGGTGAAGCCCCAGGAGATGCTCTGGTTGTGGCCGATCACCACGCCGGGCATCCCGGCGAAGGTGTAGCCGGTGACGTCGTACGGGCAGGCCGCGCTGACGGTGGTGCAGTGCAGGCCCATCTGGTACCAGATCGACGGCAGCCCCGGGCCGAGGTGCGGGTCGTTGGCCAGCAGCGGCTTGTCGGTGGTGGTGTGCGCCCCGGAGACCACCCAGGAGTTGGAGCCGATGCCCTGCCCCGGGGTGCCGAGCAGCGCCGGGACGCTGTCGATGTTGGCGGCGAGCTGGGTCGCGGCCTGGTTCAGGCCCTGGACCGTGCCGCTGGTCTTGTAGGAGGCGTTGCTGCCGGTCGTCCCGGTGCTGCTGGTACTGCCGGTGCTGCCGCCCTGGCTCGGGGACGCCGTGCCGTCGGCCGGGACGTAGGCGCCGTCGGTGCCGACCTTCCCGGTCTTCAGGATGGTCCCGTTGGCGCTGTACGGGTAGGCCGGGTAGAGATCGGCGATCTGCTGCTTGCTGAGGCTCTGCGACAGCAGCGAGCGGTCGACCTCCTGCTGCATGTTGCCGCTGAGGTCCCAGGCCATGGCCTTGAGCCAGGACACCGAGTCCACCGGGGTCCACGGGGCCGGCTTGTAGCCGCTGTGGGCGGTGCCAGCAGCGCGTACTCCAGCGAGGCACCCGCGCCGCCCGGGTGCTCGCCCAGCCAGGCGTTGACCCCGGCCGAGTACGCCTGGAGGTACTGCTTGGTGGCGGGGTCGAGCTGGGTGTCGTACTCCTTCTGCGCGGTGCCGGCCCAGTCCATGGTCTGCACGAAGGTGTCGGTCTGCACCTGCGACTTGCCGAACATCGAGGACAGCGTGCCCGAGGTGATGTGCCGGTCGACGTCCATCTGCCAGAAGCGGTCCTGGGCCTGGACGAAGCCCTGGGCCATGAAGAGGTCGGCCGAGGTGCTCGCGTAGATCTGCGGAATGCCCTTGCTGTCACGGATCACGGTGACCGGACCGGACAGGCCCTTCAGCTGGAGGGTGCCGGTGGTCTGCGGGAACGAGGACTTGACCGTCCTCACCCCCAGCCATCCGCCGACCGCCGCGCCGACGACCAGCAGCAGCGCGAGCAGGATCACCAGCAGTCGGAACCGCCGGAACTTCTTGGTGCGGGGCATCAGGGTCCTTGTGGGGCAGGGGCTCGTCCGCCGCCGAGCGGTGCGATGCGGCGGAGCCGACGCTAACACCTGTACCGGAACCGGCTACGACCGGTATCGGCGGATCAGGAATACCAAGAGCAGGTAAAATATTGCACAGACCAATGACCCTTCATCTGTCGTGAGGTGCCACTGAGTGACCGTCCACCATCTCGACACCCTGCTGCTCGCGTTCTCCCTCATCCTGCTGGTCGCCGTCGCCGCGGTGCGACTGGCCTCCCGCAGCGGACTCCCCAGCCTGCTGCTCTACCTCGGCATCGGTGTCGCCCTGGGCCAGGACGGCCTCGGCATCGCCTTCGACGACGCCTCGCTGACCCAGGTCCTCGGCTACGCGGCGCTGGTGGTGATCCTCGCCGAGGGCGGCCTCGGCACCTCCTGGACCGAGATCAGACCGTCCGCCCCGGCCGCGGCGGTGCTGGCCACCGTCGGCACCGGCGTCAGCGTCGCGGTCACCGCCCTGGGCGCGCACCTGCTCACCGGCGCGGACTGGCGGCTGTCGCTGCTGCTGGGCGCGGTCGTCTCGTCCACCGACGCCGCCGCCGTCTTCTCGGTGCTGCGCCGGGTGCCGCTGCCGTCCCGGCTCAGCGGCCTGCTGGAGGCCGAGTCCGGCTTCAACGACGCCCCGGTGGTCATCCTGGTGGTCGCCTTCGCCACCACCGGACCCATCGACAGCTGGTACCTGCTGCTCGGCTCCATCGTGCTGCAGCTCGCGATCGGCCTGGTCACCGGGCTGCTGGTGGGCAGACTGGGCGCGCTGGCGCTGCGCGGGGTCGCCCTGCCGTCCTCCGGGCTCTACCCCATCGCCGTGGTCGCGCTGACCCTGCTCGCCTACGCCGGCGGGGCGCTGCTGCACGGCTCCGGATTCCTCGCCGTCTACATCTGCGCGCTGATCCTCGGCAACTCCCGGCTACCGCACGGCCCGGCCACCCGCGGCTTCGCCGAGGGCCTGGCCTGGATCGCCCAGATCGGCATGTTCGTGCTGCTCGGACTGCTGGTCAACCCGCGCACCATGGTCGACGCGATCGTCCCCGCGCTGGTGGTCGGACTGGTCCTGGTCTTCCTGGCCCGACCGATGTCGGTGGTGCTGACACTGACCCCGTTCCGGATCCCCTGGCGGGAACAGGTGCTGCTGTCCTGGGCCGGGCTGCGCGGGGCGGTGCCCATCGTGCTGGCCACCATCCCGGTGGTCGGCGACGTCCCGGGGGCCGACCAGCTGTTCAACACCGTCTTCCTGCTGGTGGTGATGTTCACCCTGGTCCAGGGCCCCACCCTGCCCTGGGTGGCCCGCACCCTGGGCATCGGCAACCCGGCCCAGGCAGGCAGGCTGGACGTGGAGTCCGCGCCGCTGGAGCGGCTGTACGGGCACCTGCTGTCGCTGACCCTGGAGCCGGGATCCCGGCTGGCCGGCGTCGAGGTCAGCGAGCTGCGGCTGCCCAAGGGCGCGGCGGTGACCCTGGTGGTCCGCGACGGCGCCAGTTTCGTGCCGGGGCCTGCGACCGTGCTGCGCCCCGGCGACGACCTGCTGGTGGTCGCCACCGACCAGGTGCGGGACCGGGCCGAGCGGCGGCTGCGGGCCGTCGACCGGGCCGGAAAGCTGGCCGGCTGGCTCGACCGCAGGGGTGAGTACTGACCCCCGCGGGGCTGCTTGCCGCCGGCTGTTGTCACAGCTCACAGTGGCCACGGTGGACTATCGCCGTGGAATACCGCATCATGGACCGTCGTTAGCACTCATCAGGCGAGAGTGCCAGGAGGAAACACAGTGCCGACGTACCAGTACCAGTGCACCGAGTGCGGGAACGGACTCGAGGCCGTCCAGAAGTTCACCGACGACGCCCTCACGGTCTGCCCCCAGTGCGACGGCAGACTGCGCAAGATCTACTCCGCCGTCGGCGTGGTCTTCAAGGGCAGCGGCTTCTACCGCACCGACAGCCGCTCCTCGTCGAGCAGCACGGTGAGCTCGTCCGGCTCGGGCATGTCGACGGGTGACTCCTCGTCGTCCTCGGCCCCGTCCACCTCGTCGTCGACCCCGGCGCCCGCCTCGACCTCCGCCGCGTCCTCGTCGGGGTCCTCCTCGTCGGGGTCGTCCTCCTCGGGGTCGAAGAGCAGTGGATCGAGCCCGGCCGCCTGACTTCGTATGCTGCGGGACATGACCATCCCTCAGCAGAGCACGCCGACCGCCGAGATCGGCGTCATCGGCGGCACCGGCCTGTACGCGCTCGTGGACGACCTGGTCGAGGTGTCCGTGGACACCCCGTACGGGCCGCCCAGCGACTCGCTCTTCGTCGGCGCGATGGCCGGGCGGCAGGTCGCCTTCCTGCCCCGGCACGGGCGTGAGCACCGGATCCCCCCGCACCGGATCAACTACCGGGCCAACCTCTGGGCGCTGCGCTCCCTGGGCGTGCGCCAGGTGCTCGGCCCCTGCGCCACCGGCGGCCTGCGGCCCGAGCACGGCCCCGGCACGCTGCTGGTTCCGGACCAGTTCGTGGACCGCACCTCCGGCCGCACCCAGACCTACTACGACGGCGAGCGGCGCCCGGACGGACTGACCCCCGAGGTGGTGCACGTCTCCGCCGCCGACCCCTACTGCCCGGCCGGCCGCGCCACCGCGCTGAAGGCCGCCGGAGCGGCGGGCTGGGAGCCGGTGGACGGCGGCACCCTGGTGGTCATCGAGGGCCCGCGCTTCTCCACCCGGGCCGAATCCCGCTGGTACGGGGCCCAGGGCTGGTCGGTGGTGGGCATGACCGGCCACCCGGAGGCCGTGCTGGCCCGGGAGCTGGGGCTCTGCTACACCTCGATCGCCCTGGTCACCGACCTGGACGCGGGAGTGGAGGCGGGCGAGGGAGTGACCCACGCCGAGGTGCTGCGGGTCTTCGCCGGAAGCATCGACCGGCTGCGCGGGGTGCTCCAGGGCGCGGTCGCGGGGCTGCCCGCGACCGCGGAGCGGGACTGCGTCTGCTCGCACGCGCTGGACGGCCTGGAGACCGGGCTGGGGTTCTGATCCGCCCATCCTGCCTGATCCGGCCGTCCTGTCTGATCCGCCCGTCCCGTCAGCCTGCTGCTGTTGTTTTCACCCCTGCGGGTGGCGAAGTTATGCACAGCCCCCGAGTTGTCCACAGGCTCAGGGTCGGGGGCTGATCGCGGTTGCGGAACGGGCCAGAGTGGAGGCAGTTCCACCGGCTCCGGCCGGTGCGGGCTACCCCTCCACTCCCCCGACCCGCAGGTGGTGACCAGCCATGTCCGCGATGATCGACAGCCCGGTCCGCTATGTGAACCGGCATCGTACGCACTCCCTCCGCCCCACCCCGGGCCGCGACGCCCCGGCCGCTGCTGCGGCCCCGAGTCGGCCGCTGATACCGCCCCGGGCTCGGATCCGACGCCGGTGTGGACCGCGGAGGAGGTGTGGGACGGCAGGGCCTGGGACGGCCGGGCCTGGGACGAGGAGCCCGCAGCGGAGCAGCCCGCCCCGGTGCCCGTCGCCGGCACCGCCCCCGCGCTGGGGCCGCGTCCCGCCGCCCTGCCCTGCGACGGGCTCGCCGTCCCCGCCAGGCGGACCGTGGCGCTCTTCCCGCCGATCCGGGCCGGCGGCGGGCGGCACCGGCTGCCCAGAGCCGTCCGCCGACGGCCGGGGCCGATCGCCGCCGGGCTGATGGTCGCGGCGACCACCCTGGCGGCGGGCTCGCTGCGCCTGTCCGCACCGCTGCCGGTGCACGCGGCGGCGAGCACCGGACACCAGTGCGCCCCCCTCCTGCCGGGTGAACCCTGCGAGTGAACCCGCAGCCCGCCGCAGCCCGTGCCCCGGCGCGGGGTGCGCCGACATCTCCGCAGGTGGAGCCGCTCGGCGAGGGCGCGGGAGGGCCCAGCGCTGACCCGTACGGGTGAACCTCGCGGGCACCGAACGGCCGAGCCGCTGCCGTAGGTTCCGCAGGACCTCACTCGCTCCACGGCAGCATAAGGAAATCACCCGTTGAAGGGCTTCAAGGCATTCCTGCTGCGCGGCAACGTCCTCGACCTGGCGGTCGCGGTCGTCATCGGCGCAGCGTTCACCAATGTCATCAACTCGGTCGTCACCGGCCTGATCAACCCGATCGTGGGCGCCTTCGGCACCTCCGACCTCAATGACTACAAGTCCTGCCTGAAGGGCCCCTGCACCCCTGACGGCCACGGCGGGACCACCGGCATCCAGATCGCCTGGGGCACCGTCCTGGGCTCGCTGCTCCAGTTCCTGATCACCGCCGCGGTGGTCTACTTCTGCATCGTGCTGCCGACCAGCAAGCTCATGGCGCGCTACACGGCCAGGAAGAAGCTGGAGGAGGACGCCATGGCGGCCGCCGAGATCACCGAACTCGGGCTGCTCGGCGAGATCCGCGACCTGCTGACCCACCCCCGCCAGGGCTGACCCGCCTCCGTAGGGCTGACCCGCCCGGCATGCGGCAGGGCCGGGGCGACGGCGCCCCGGCCCTGCTCGGTCCCTACTCAGTTCCTTGCTCGTTCAGTCGGTCAACCGCCGTGGTGCGGCGGGGTCTCGCGGCGGTACCAGGCCTCGTCGCGGTCGGACTCGCCGCCGCCCCAACCGCTGTCCGTGTCGTCCCGGCTCGGACGGCTCAGCGGATCGTCGAAGACCAGCGCCGGGCGCTCTTCGCGCTCCTCGGCCTGGCCCGGCTCGGCCTCGGGAGTCATGTCGTCTGCCATTCCCTCAGCATAGGACGGACTCAAGCTGCCTCGAATCCCGAGTGGTCAGCGATCTTTCGCAGTTCGGCCAGGGCGTGCTTCTCTATCTGCCGGATGCGCTCCCGGGTGAGGCCGTGCTGCTTGCCGACCTCGGTGAGGGTGCGCTCGCGTCCGTCCTCCATCCCGTAGCGGGAGCGGATGATCGAGGCGGTGCGCTGGTCCAGCCGGCCGATCAGATCCTCGAGCTCCTCGCGGCGCAGCATGACCAGGACGGCGTCCTCGGGAGAGGTCGCCCCGGTGTCCTCGACCAGGTCGCCGAACTGGGTCTCGCCGTCGTCGTCGACGGTCATGTTCAGGCTGACCGGGTCACGGGCCCAGTCCAGCACGTCCTTGATCCGCTCGACGGTGGTGTCCAGCTCTGCGGCGACCTCGGAGTGCTCGACGTCGCGGCCGAGTTCCTTGGACTTCTCACGCTGGACCCGGCGGATCCGGCCGAGCTCCTCGACCAGGTGGACCGGGAGCCGGATGGTGCGGGACTGGTCGGCGATCGAGCGGGTGATGGCCTGCCGGATCCACCAGGTGGCATAGGTGGAGAACTTGAATCCCTTGCCGAAGTCGAACTTCTCCACAGCACGGACCAGGCCGGCGTTGCCCTCCTGGATGAGGTCGAGCAGCGGGAGACCGCTGCGCGGATAGCGGCGGGCGACCGCCACCACGAGACGGAGGTTGGAACGAATGAAGACGTCCTTGGCGCGGGCGCCGTCCTCGACCATGGCGCGAAGTTCCTCTTCGCTGGCTTCAACGGCGGTCTCGCCCTTCGCCAGCAGGTGCTCGGCGAAAACGCCCGCCTCGATACGGGTGGAGAGCTCGACTTCCTGGGCGGCGTCGAGCAACGGGGTCCGGGCGATCTCGTCGAGGTACATGCCGACGAGGTCGCGGTCGGCCTCACCTGCGGTGGGACGCGCGTTGCGGGTCCGATCCGCCTTGTCGCGGACGACGGCACGGGTTGCCATGCTTACTCCCTCTCGGAGGCGGGACGGGCCTGGCTGACCCGTTCTTGGCTGCCTTTCATAACGATGTAACGATCAGAATCAGGACATCATTCCCAAGCCGGGGATTTCTCTCGCCGAGTGCAGTACCCTGGTCGATTTTGCGGAATATTCCTGCGGAGGGTGTCCGGTCGGTCACAGAACGATCGGATGACGTCGATACCGCACCCTGTGCTGACTGGAACGATTCTCCGCTCGGCCTTGGTTCCGCGCGCGTCGGCGGAATATCCGCACCCCGAAGACGTCCGCCGTCCTGTCCCGGCACGGGGGCCGGGACAGGACGGCGGACACCACGAAGTACCGGGCCTGGCTCCAGGCACCGGGCCTAGCTGCCGGCGTACTGCCGTCCGGCGAAGCGGCGCAGGAAGCCGTCGCCGACATTGGCGGTGACGGTGTAGTCGTAGCGGCCGGCGGTGCTGGTCAGGGCGCCGGTCCAGCTGCCGCCCGCGGCGACGGTGACCTGGCGGGAACTGCCGCCGGTGGCGCCCTGGGCGACATTGACGCCGATGGTGAAGATCGCGGCGACCGTGCCCGCGTTGGTCAGGTGCAGGGTCTGGGTGGCGCCGTCGGCGGCGTCCACCACATAGGCCTCCGGGTGCGCCTTGGTGGTGCTGGTCCACGTCCGGACGTCGCCCTGGAAGCCGCGGAGGTAGCCGTCCGGGCCGTGCAGGTCCACGTCGTAGAGGCCGCCGCCGTAGGTGAGGGCGCTGAAGTAGTCGGAGATGCTGCCGCCGGCCGGGCAGGTGTAGCGCCAGTCGGCATAGGTGCGGTGGTTCACCGCGTAGGCGGCGAAGCCTCCGCCGAGCGAGCCGTTGGCGACGGTCTTGAACCAGAAGCGGTTGGTGGCGGTGTCGGTCCAGGAGGTGCTGTCGAAGCGGTAGCCGATCGGCAGCGCCGGGCGGTCCCCGGACTCCTGGGCGGGTGTGGTGGAGCTGGACGGCGCGGTGGCCGCCGGGAGCGACTTCTCGGCGTCGCAGGCGGCGACCAGGGCGGCGGTGTCGGGCAGCGTGGTCGGAAAGGCGGTCGGCGTGGTCGAGAAGGTGAAGGCGGAGGTCAGATCGCCGCAGACCTGGCGGCGCCAGGCGGAGATGTTGGGTTCGGTGACCCCGCTCCAGCGCTCCACGAACTGCAGCACCGAGGTGTGGTCGAAGGTCTGCGAGCAGACCTTGCCGCCGCTGCTCCAGGGCGAGATCACGGTCATCGGCACCCGGGGGCCGAGGCCGATCGGATTGCCACTGATGAACTCGTCGGCCGTGCCGGTCGGCGGAACGGGAGGAGCCACATGATCGAAGAAGCCGTCGTTCTCGTCGAAGTTGAGGAAGACCACGGTCTTGGCCCAGACCGCCGGGTCCGCGGCCAGCGCGTCCAGGATGCCGTTGACGTAGTTCGCGCCGTAGGCCGGCGGGTTCGCCGGGTGCTCGGACTTCGCGGTCGGCGCCACCACCCAGGAGACCGCGGGCAGCCGGCCCGCCAGGACGTCGGCCTTGAAGTCGGCGACCGAGTCGGCGGAGTGGGCGATGCCGCGGGTGTAGAGCGGGGAGCTGGTGGAGGCGTTCTTGAACTGGGTGAACCAGGCCAGCGGGTTGTCGTCGAAGTTGTCGGCCTCCTGGTAGACCTTCCAGCTGAGCCCGGCCGACTGCAGCCGCTCCGGGTAGGTGGTCCAGGTGTAGCCCTTCTCGCTGTTGTCGGTGACCGGGCCGCCGGCGGTGGCGTTGGGGTCGATCCAACCCGACCACTGGTAGAGCCGGTTGGGGTTGGTCGGGCCCTGCACCGAGCAGAAATACTGATCACACACCGTGAAGGCGTCGGCCAGCGCGTACTGCCAGGGGATGTCCGCCCGGGCGTAGTAGCCCATGGTGGTCTTGGTCTTGGCCGGGATCCAGTTGTTGTAGAGCCCGCCGTTCCAGGCCGAGTGGGTGCCGGACCAGGAGTGGTCCAGGTCCACGATCCGCTGCGCGTTGGTGGTCGAGGTGTCCAGGTGCCAGGGCTGGAGCACACTGCCGCTGCTCGGACCGCTGGTGGTCTGGTGGAACACGTCGGAGCCGTTGGGGAAGCGCAGCAGCGAGGTGTCGCCGAAGCCGCGGACACCGGAGAGCTTGCCGAAGTAGTGGTCGAAGGAGCGGTTCTCCTGCATGAAGATCACGACATGGGCGATGTCGTTGATCGAGCCGGCGGCGGAGCTGGACGCCGTGGCGGCGGCGGCCCGGATCACCGAGGCGGGCAGCGCGTTGACGCCGACCGCGCGGCGGTCGCGGCGGCGCCCGCACCGAGGAAGGTGCGGCGGGAGAGCGAAGGCATGGTTCCTCCGGAGTCACGGAAGCGAAGGGGCTTTCGCAACTTTCCGGCGGACAGGTGACGTGGGAGGCCGAGCGGAATGGCGTAGGCATGAACACGGCTGAACGTTTGGTCCGTACCAGTTACCTTTCCGTAACATTTGGACGGCCGTCCCGGCGGTTCCGGCGGTTCCGGCGGTTCCGGGGCGGACCGACCCCGGTGGCTCAACTCCCGGGCGTGGCCCCGGCACGGCGCCTGGGGTTGAAGACCCACACCCGCATCAGCAGAAAGCGGACCACGGTGGCCAGGGCGTTGGCGCCGACCAGCGCGCCGAGTTCGACCAGGTGCGAGGCGCCCGGGGCGGCGACCCTGACCACGGCGAGGGTGGCGGTGCTCAGCACCAGCCCGATCAGAAAGGCGATCCCGCCCTCGACCTGGTGCTTCAGCGCGTCCCTGGTCCCGGTGACACCGAAGGTGAAGCGGCGGTTGGCGGCGGTGTTGGCGATCGCGGTGGCGAACAGGGCCAGGCCGTTGGCCACCACGGCCGGGCTCAGTTGACGGAGCACCAGATAGAGCGCGAGGTAGGCGAGCGTGCTGACCACGCCGATCACCGCGAAGCTGGACAGCTGCCAGCGCATGGCCGGCGGCAGCTGGGCCTGCTGGACCCGCGGCGGCACCGGCAGCCGGGTGGCGCCGGACAGCGTCCTCCTGGCGACCCGCCACATGCCCTTGAGGTCGTCCTTGACGGTGCGGACGATGTCCACCCGGCTGTCCGGGTCGTCCACCCAGTCGACCGGGACCTCGTGGATCCGCAGGCCGCTGCGCTCGGCCAGCAGCAGCAGCTCGGTGTCGAAGAACCAGGTCTGGTCCTCGACCGAGTCGAGCAGGGCCTTGACCACCTCGGTCCTGGCCGCTTTGAAGCCGCACTGGGCGTCGGAGAACCTGGCGGCCATGGTGGTGCGCAGCATCAGGTTGTAGGTGCGGGAGATGAGTTCGCGCTTGGGGCCGCGGACCACGGCCGAGCCGCGGTGCAGCCTGCTGCCGATGGCGAGGTCGCTGTGGCCGGACAGCAGCGGGGCGACCAGGGGCAGGAAGGCGTCGAGGCCGGTGGAGAGGTCCACGTCCATGTAGCTGACCACGTCGGCGTCGCTGCGGCTCCAGACGTGGCGCAGGGCGCGTCCGCGCCCCTTCTGGTCCAGGTGGACGGCCTGCACCTCGGCCAGCTCGGTGCTGAGTCGGGAGGCGATCTGCCAGGTCGCGTCGGTGCTGGCGTTGTCGGCGACGGTGATGCTGAAGCGGTAGGGGAAGGTCGCCAGCAGATAGCCGTGCAGCCGCCGGACGCTGTCGGCGAGGACGCGCTCCTCGTTGTAGACCGGGACGACGATCTCGACCCTGCGGGTGCCGGGCGCGGCCCCGGCGTGCGGGTCGGGGCCTGGTCGCGCCTCGGGGTCTGACGGCGCCCCGGGCCCGACCGGGACCGGGGCTGCGGGCTGCCCTGCCAGCACTGTCGGTTGGCTCATGTCCCCCACGGTTCGGCACCGGCATGTGCGGAGGCTGTGGCGGACGTAGGCCAGGCGTGAGAGTCCTGCGGCGCGGCCGCCGGCGCACAGCGGGTCGCCGGCCTACACCTCAGTCGCCGGCCTACACCTCGGTCGCCGGCCTGCCGCGCGACCGCAGGCCTACAGCGGGTCGCCGACCTACAGCGCGGTCGCGGTGAAGGCCTTGAAGGTCAGCTCGCTGTTGTCACCGCGGAGGCCGACCCCGCCCGGGGCCCGCAGCGGGCCGGGGGTGCGGTCGTCGGTGCTGAGGACGGTCCTGCCGTCGATCTCCAGCCGCAGCCGCACCACGCCCGAGCCCCGGTTCTCCGCGCTCGCCCTGATGTCGTGCCAGGTGTCGTAGGCGAAGGCGTGTTCGGCCTGGACCAGCGTGGCGTAGTCGCCGCCGTTGGCGGCGCTGGGGTCGTCGGCGGGAACCTTGCGCTTGATGACCACCAGGCCGTCCCGACGGCGGAAGCTCAGCGCGTACAGCTCCTCGGGGCTGTGGTAACGGAGCCAGACGTGGCCGCCGTCGTAGTCCTGCAGCGGTGTCCGCGCGGTGGTGACCGGACGACCGACCAGGACCGAGCAGCGGACCTCGGCGTCGCCGAAGTCGCGGCGGTGGGTGACCAGGCGGAACACCGCGGAGTCGGTGTACCGCTGCGAGTCGGTGCCGGTCTCGCCGCTGTCCGGGAGACCGGTCCAGCCGTCGCCGTCCTTGGCGAACAGCGAGCCGCTGGTGACCGACCAGTCCGGGTCGGTACGGGCGTCGGCGGCGTGCGGGCTGCGGTAGGCGTACTCATTGGTGACCAGCCCCGACTGCCCGAAGTGCGCCGCGAACGGGGCCGCCGGGGGCTGCGCGGGCCCCCCGCGCTGGGACAGCTCCAGCGCCGTGGCGACTCCGGCGGCCCCGACCACCAGGCCGCCGATACCGCCGAGCAGCACCCGCCTGGACATGCTCCGCTGCTGTGGCTCGTCCGCCGTGGTCATGGTCAGTCCCTCGCTGTCACGGCGGCGTCGGTCAGTTCCGGCCAGGTCCGCCGGGTGAGGTCCCGGTACGCGGAGAAGGCCACCCCGCCGGTCTCCCCCTTGGCGAGCAGGCTCATGGTCACGCTGCCGTCCACGGTGATCACGGTGGAGTCGGCGGTCACCGCGACCGTCACCTTGTGGGAGGAGCTGGGGTTCAGCGTTCGCTTGCCCACCAGGTCCTGCTCGTCGGCGTCCCCGGAGAAGACCTGGAGCTGGCCCCGTGACACCTGCACGCTGATCGCCAGCGCGCTGCCCACCCGGACCCAGACGGCACCGCTGACCCCGCTCGTGGCGAGCCGGGAGACCGTGCCGCTCACGGTGTAGTCGGTCCAGGCCCCGGTGGTGTCCGGCTGGTACGCGCCGTAGACGGCGAGGTTGCGGCCGTTCTGCGGCTCGATCCCGCTGTGGCCGACCCGGAACGGCGCCTTGACGCCGGGGGCGCTGAGCCACTCCGAGGAGGGGTCGAGCAGCACCGATCCGTCGACCTTCTGCGCGTTCGCGTTGCCGGCGGCCTTCGTGCCACCGCTCTGCGCCGGGGCGATGCTGAGCGACTGGAAGGACGGCCAGGCCGCCTTGGCCTGGTTGATGCCGACCCGGATGCCGACGCCGCCGGTGAGGTCCCCGCCGGCCAGCTTGGAGGTCCAGCTGAGCTTGGTGGTGCCGTCGACGATCGCCGTGGTGGTCGGGCCGCTGACGATCACCTTGAGGGTGTGCTCGGCCTTGACCGGGATGGACTTGGCGCCCACGTGCTTGCCGTCGGCGAGCATGCTCAGGGTGCCCTGGCTGACGCTGGCGGTCACCGGTTCCAGGCTGCCCGCGCGGACGATGACGGCCCCCTGGTTGGTGCCGTTGCCCAGGTCGTGGATCTTCGCGGTGACCTGGTAGCCGGTCCAGTCCAGGCTGTTGTTGGGCCGGTAGTCGGCTCCGGCGTAGCGGGATCCCGCCGGGTGGGAACCCCCGCCGGTGAAGGCGCTGAGCGAGGTGGCCGGGCTGCGGTCGTTGTTCACCCACAGACTGGGCGTCGACAGCGGCTTCTTGACGCTGGGAGGCACCTGCACCCAGGCCGCGACCTCGCCGAGCAGCTGGGCCGGGGTGGTGGTCTTGAGGACCTCGAGGCGCTGCACGGTGTGTGCGGCGGCGGCCCGGCGGCTGGCCGTGAGCGGCCGGCTGGAGACGTCCGTCATGGTGGTGAGGAAGTACTTCTCCAGCATGTTCTGCACGGTCGGCCCGGGGGCGGCGACATTGGCGCGGTCGGTCGCCTCGGAGAAGGGGAAGGCGAACAGCAGCGGCTTGGGCAGGCCGTGGCTGGTGATGTCGTGGATGGACTCGGTGATGTCGCCCTCGACCCGGGCCTGGTACTCGGCCAGGGTCTCCAGGCGGTTCTGGTCGGGCAGCCACAGCCGGTTGGCGAGCATCGACCCGAGGTGCCCGGCGGCGTCCACCGGCTCGCGGCGGTGCGAGTCATGGGTGTGGTCCTGGAAGTCCCAGCGGCCAGAGTCCGCCATCCGCTGGATCTCGTTCCAGGTCAGGTAGTACGGGCGGTCGTGGTCCACCCGGCCGGTGATCAGGAACGAGGTGGCGTGCATGTGGTGCCGGGCCAGGATGCGGTCGGCGTAGACCCACAGGCCGTTGGTGCCGTCGTCGAAGGTGATCAGCACCGAGCGCGGCGGGGCGACCCCGCCGCGGAGGTAGGTGGCGAACTCGTCGGCAGTGAGGGTGCGGTACCCGGCCTGCTCCAGGGCGGCCAGCTGGGCGTCGAACGCCTTGGGGGTGACCACATAGGGGCTGGTGCTGATGGGACTGATGTCGTGGTAGGTCAGCACCACCGGCGCGCCGGTGGCCGGCAGCGCCGCGGCCGACTTCGTCCACGCCGCCGCCTGGGAGCCGTCGATGTGCTCGGGGACCAGCGCGGCCTGCGGGCTCATGTACTTCTGGTAGCCGTAGTACTCGGTCGCCGCGAAGAACGGCAGCGCGAGCACCGCCATGGCCAGCAGCACCAGGCCGATCCGCACCGGCCAGTGGGTGGCGCGCCGGCGGGGGCCCCCGCCGAGGGGGACGACGGAGTCGAGCGTGGCGGTCACGGCAGGATGCTCCCCCGGGAGAGGACGATGGCGTACACGCCGCACACCACGGCGATGGACAGCAGGGCGGCGAGCAGCCGGCCGAACCGGCGCAGCAGATTGATCATCAGAGGGTCCTCGACCAGACACCGCGCCGGATGGTCGCGAAGGAGTACGGCAGCAGCCAGGCCAGCAGCAGCGCCGAGAGCAGGCTCATCAGCGGCCGGTAGCGCCAGCGGGTGTCACCAGGGTTGTCGATCTTGAAAGCCAGGCCCCAGACGCAGCCCTTGAGCACCACGCCGCAGAGGTAGAGCAGGGTCAGGAACGCGGCGCCGTGCAGCGGGGCCCAGATGATGTGACGGAACGCCATGAACGGCGCCGCGACCACCCAGAGGGCGTGCCCGTAGTAGAGGGCCGCCGGGCCGGGACCGCGGCGCCACATGAACGAGCCGGTGAAGAACATGTTCCGGATGAAGCTCTTCTTCCACCGGATCTGCTGCTTCATGAACGGCTTGAAGTGCTCGGGGACGTTGGTCCACACCTTGGCCGACTGGACGTAGCCGATCCGCCACTTGCGCTCGGGGTAGTCCTGCGCGGTGACGAAGGGGGAGGTCGCGTACTGCTTCTTCAGCTTCTGGCCGCGCCACTTCTGGCCCAGCACGTAGCCGGTCAGCTGGCGGTCGGTGGCGAAGCGGAACGGCGCGCCCATGAAGCGGTCGCCGGCCCAGGCCGGGAGGTAGTTGTAGATGGCGTCCCGGCGGAACACCGCCAGCGGCCCGGACACGCAGGTCACCGAGCCGAAGGTGGACTCGGCCGCCTTGGCGACCCGGAACTGGCCCTCGTACCAGACGTCCTGCGCCTTGGTGAAGATCGACGCGGTGACGTTGAGCGCCCGGCAGTGGCCGCTGACCGCGCCCAGCTCCGGGTGGTCCACCAGGGACTGGACGCACTTGCGCAGCGCGTCCGGGGCCAGGATGCAGTCGGAGTCGGTGAAGGCGATGACGTCGCCGTCGGCTTCCTCGCAGGCCCGGACCAGGGCGTGCTTCTTGCCGAGGTTCTTCTCCAGGTTGATCACGGTGATGCCGAGCTCCAGCGACAGCCGCTGCAGGATCTCCCTGGTGCCGTCCACCGAGAGGTCGTCGACCACGATGATCTGCAGGTCGGGGTAGTCGCTGTCGGCCATCGACCGGACGCAGTCCTCGATGCACTCGGCCTCGTCCTTGACCGCGAGCAGGAAGCTCACCCGGGGGACCTTCGGCAGCGAGGGGAACGAGTCCAGGTCGCGGGGCCGCTTGCGCAGCACCCGGGTCGACGGGTCGTCATACCGGCTGTAGGCGATGAACAGCATGGCGATGGTGCCGACCAGGACGGTGAAGCCGTAGCCGAGGATCAGCGGGCTCTGCAACAGCCGGGGCGCCTCGCGGGCCAGCACCAGCAGCAGCGGCAGCAGACAGAGCAGGGTCAGCACCCGGCGGACGCCGTGGCGTACCGAGGGGTGCATCCGGTCCAGGGCGCGGCGCAGCGGGCCGTGCGGACGGACCGAGGCCCGGGCCGAACGCAGGTCAGGGAGCGGACGCGGCACCCGCGACGTCCGGACCCGCGGGATCGGCGGGGTCGGCTGGGTCGGCTGGGTAGGCCCGCTGGGATCGGCGGGGTGTTCCGCCGGGTACTCGACGGGGTGCTCCGCCGGGAACTCGGCAGGGAACGCGGCCGGGAACGGGATCTGGCGCAGGGCCTGGGTCCTGATCTCGACCGGCTCGTGGACCTCGGTCCAGGCCGGGACCTGGGGCTCGGCGAGGTACCCGTGCTGGACGTACCCCTGCTCCTGGTACTGGGGCTGGGGGTTGGCCTGGGGGTGGGCCTGGGGCTGCGCGTACTGCGGCTGCGGCGGCGGCTGATAGGGCTGCTGCTGCTGGACCGGCCAGTCGTGCTCCTGGGCGAGCCGGGTGTAGACCGGCTCAGCCAGCTCGGGCGCCTGCACCGGCGCCTGCACCGGCTCGGGCTCCGCGCCGTACGCGGCGACCGAGTCCCAGTCGTACGGCCCCGGCCCCGGCCCCGGCCCCGGGACCGGAACCGGCACCGGTGCCGCCGGCTGCTGCTGCTGCGGTTCGTTGAACCAGGGATCGCTCACACAACAGCCTTGGTCGGGACGGAGGCAAGCCGGTAGGTCGCGTCGAGGACGTTGTCCAGGCCCGACAGCCAGCCGAGGTCGAGACCGGGGTGGACGGTGTGCACCAGGACCAGGTCCCACTGCTGGTCCTCGGGTGCGGCCACGCTCTCCTGGACCGTCCCGCCCAGCTTCGCGGTGCGGACCAGCGGGTCGGTGAAGCGGACCGTGGCGCCGTCCGCCATCAGCTCCTCGATGATCTCCAGCGCGGGCGACTCGCGCAGGTCGGCGACGCCCGGCTTGTAGGCCACGCCGACGACCAGGACGCGCGCGCCGGAGGTGGCGAGACCGCGCTCGCCCAGCAGCTCGCGGACCCGGCGGACGACCTGCCGCGGCCGGGTGGCGATGGCGGTCATCGCGGCCTCGATCAGCGGCGAGGAGGTGCGCTCCGCGCGCAGCTGCCAGAGCAGGTAGTGCGGGTCGCAGGGGATGCAGTGGCCGCCGACGCCGGGGCCCGGGTAGAACGGCATGAAGCCGTAGGGCTTGGTGGCGGCCGCCTCGATCACCGGGATCGGGTCCAGGCCGAGGGTGCGGCAGTTCTCGGCGAACTCGTTGGCCAGCGCGATGTTGACGGCCCGGAAGGTGTTCTCCATGAGCTTGGTCATCTCGGCGGCCTCCGGCGAGGACAGCACGTGCACCGAGGGGGCGGTGCGGCTGAGCACCGCGGCGGCCCTGCGGGTGGTCTCCTCGCCGGTGCCGCCGACCACGCGCGGGGTGGTGTCCTGGGTGTGGCGGGAGTTCCCGGGGTCGATCCGCTCCGGGGAGAAGGCCACGAAGATGTCCTCGCCGACGGTGAACCCACGCGCCGTCAGCGGCTCCACCAGCAGGTCGCGGGTGGTGCCGACATAGGTGGTCGAGGTCAGCATCAGCAGCTGGCCGGGGACCGCGTGCTGGACGACCGTGGCGCAGGCCGCGGCGAGGGCCCCGAGGTCCGGCACCAGGTGCTTGTCGACCGGGGTCGGCACGCAGACCAGCACCGTGCTGGCGCGGCCCAGTGCGGACGGGTCGGCGGTGAGGGTGAACAGCGGGTCCTCGGCGTGGACCGCGAGCCGCGCGTGGTCGCTGGGAAGCAGGTCCACGTCACCGCCGCGGATGGCGTCGAGGCGGTGCTCGCTCACATCGAGGCCGATGACCTCGTTGCCGGCGGACAGCAAGGCCAGGGCGGTGGGCAGGCCCACGTAGCCGAGGCCGACGACGGCGACCGTCCCCTCAGCCGGATCGGCCCCGAAGGCCGGCTCGGTCCCGACAGCCTGGCCGGTGCCGACAGCGGCCTCGACCCCGACAGCCGTTTCGATCCCGAGCGCGGGGGCAGCAGCAGGGTGGAGATAGTGCAGTGACATAATTGCTCCGCAGACGGACGAAGTGAAGAATGCCGGCCAACGGGCGCTCGGGCATCGTCTTCACGGCTCATGCGCCGACGCACGCCCGTGCACTGTCACCAAGCCGGGCAAGCTTGTTCGTTAAGTCCCACATGGTCAATCTGGTGTTCGATCAATAGAAACCGGCACAAATGCCCCATGTGAAGCCCGATTTATCCCGGTTCAGCGGGATATGAACTGCGTAAAGCTTAATTACCCGTGCTAATTGTGTGATGGAGTTGTGATGGTTGATCCGTCTACCAGGACCCGGCCCGCAGCGCGCCCTTGAGCACCTTCCCCGAGGCGTTCCGGGGCAGCTCGGCGACGAACTCGACCTGGCGCGGGACCTTGTAGTTGGCCATCTCCCGCCGCGACCAGGCGATCAGCTCCGCGCCGTCCAGACTGCCGGAGGCGACCACGAAGGCCTTGCCGACCTCGCCCAGCCTCGGGTCGGCCATGCCGACCACGGCGACGTCCGCGACCAGTGGATGCCGGGCCAGCACCTGCTCGATCTCGGCCGGATAGGCGTTGAAGCCGCCGACCGTGAACATGTCCTTCAGCCGGTCGGTGATCCGCAGATTACCGTCCTCGTCGAGCACCCCGATGTCCCCGGTGCGCAGCCAGCCGTCGTCGGTGAAGGTCTCCTCGGTGCCCTGCGGATCCTCGAAGTACTCGCGCATCACGGTGTAGCCGCGCACCTGCACCTCACCCGGAGTGCCGGGCGGCTGCGCCGCATCGGACCCGGACCCCGACCCGGGCTCCGCGTCCGCGATCCGGACGGTGACGCCGGGGACGGCGCGGCCCGAGGTGGCGGCGATCAGCCCCGGGTCGTCGCCGCGGCGGCCCATGGTGACCAGCCCGCAGGACTCGGTGAGCCCGTAGGCGGTGAGGACCGTGCCGAAGCCCAGCTCCTCGCGGATCCTGGTGACCAGCTCCAGCGGGACCACCGCCGCGCCGGTGACCGCCAGCCGCAGCGAGCCCAGGTCGTAGCCGCTCCGGCCGGGGTGGTCCAGCAGCGACTGGTAGACCGTGGGCGCGCCGGGCAGCACGGTGACCCGTTCACTGGAGATCTTGGCGAGTACCGCCTCGGCGTCGAACACCGGCTGTGGCAGGATCACCGCGCCGCGCATCAGCGAGGCGAGCACCCCGGCCTTCCAACCGAAGGTGTGGGTGAACGGGTTGACCACCAGGTAGCGGTCGCCCTCGGCCAGGCCGGCCAGATCGGCCCAGGTGGAGAAGGCCCGCAGGGACTGGGCGTGGGTGGTGACGGCGCCCTTGGGCAGCCCGGTGGTGCCGGAGGTGAACATGATGTCGGCCGGGTCCTCCGGGCGGATCCCGTCGGCCCGTTCGCGCACCGCGCGGTCGGGGACCTGCGCGGCGGCGGCCAGGAAGCCGCGCCAGTACTGGAACCCCTCCCCCGCCTCGCCCCGGTCGCCGAGGACCACGGCCGTGCGCAGGTGCGGCAGGTCGCGCAGCGGGCGTGAGCCGCTCGGGCCGGCGCCCCGGCCGCCGCCCGCAGTGCGGAGACATAGCTGACGCCCAGAAAGGCGTCGGTGACGAACAGCAGCGCCGCGCGGGTGCGGCGGAGCAGGTCCACCGCCTCGGCCCCCTTGAGCCTGGTGCCCAGCGGCACCAGCACGCCCCCGGCACTGACCGCGCCCAGCGCGGCGACCACGTAGTCGGGGGTGTTGGGCGCCCAGATCGCCACCCGGTCACCGGGGCTGATCCCGGCCGCCAGCACCGCCGCCGCCGCGCGCTCGACCCGCTCCCCCAGCTCTCGGTAGCTGATCCTGGTGCGCGGCCCGACCACGGCCTCGCGCTCGCCGTACCGCTCGGCCGCGATCCGCACCAGCCGCGGGACGGTGCCCCACTCCAGATCTCCGCGCACCGGATCCTCCGCTCGTACGGTCGGCCAAATTGATTCCGCCGAGCCATTTATGACGCCTCGTCAGATTAGATCGACGGCGGCCTTCCGGCCAGACCCGCGGCCACCTATTCTGACGGGACGTCAGATCTGGGACCGGTCGGGAGAACCCATGCTCAAGGACCGCACGGCGATCGTCGGCATCGGACAGACCCGCTTCGCCAAACACCTGGACGAACCCGAGAAGACCCTCGCCGCCCGGGCCGTCCTGGCCGCCCTGGCCGACGCCGGCATCGACCCGGCCGAGGTGGACGGCCTCGCCTCCTACACCATGGAGGAGACCGACGAGGTCGAGCTCGCCAAGTCCATCGGGGCCGGCGACATCACCTTCTTCAGCCGCACCGGCTTCGGCGGCGGCGGCTCCTGCGCCACCGTGGCCCACCTCGCCATGGCCGTCGCCACCGGGCAGGCCAGCGTCGGCGTCGCCTGGCGCTCCCGCAAACGCGGCTCCGGGATCCGCCCGTGGACCAGCACCAGCGTCCAACTGCCCACCCCGGCCCAGTGGACCCGCCCGTTCGGGCTGCTCAGACCGGCCGACGAGATCGGGATGCTGGCCCGGCGCTACATGCACGAGTACGGGGCCACCCGGGACCACCTCTTCAATGTCGCCCTGGCCTGCCGCAACCGCGCCAACCAGAACCCCGACGCGGTGATGTACGACCGCCCGCTGACCCGGGAGATGTACATGGACGCCCGCTGGATCTCCGAGCCGCTCTGCCTCTACGACAACTGCCTGGAGACGGACGGGGCGCTGGCCTGCGTCATCGTCAGCGCCGAACGGGCCCGCGACTGCCCGCAGCGGCCCGCCTACATCCACTCCGTCGCGCAGGGGCTGCCGGCCCAGCACCACGGGATGGTCAACTACTGGAACGACGACCCGCTGACCGGACCCGCCTGGACCGCCGCGCGGCAGCTGTGGAAGACCGCCGACCTCGGTCCACAGGATGTGGACACCGCCCAGATCTATGACGCCTTCACCCCGCTGATCCCGCTCTCGCTGGAGGGCTACGGCTTCTGCGGACGCGGCGAGGGCGCCGCCTTCACCGAGGGCGGCGCCCTGGAGCTGGGCGGGCGGCTCCCCATCAACACCGCGGGCGGAGGGCTCTCCGAGGGCTATGTGCACGGCTTCAACCTGATCAACGAGGGGGTGCGGCAGCTCCGCGGCAGCTCCACCTCCCAGGTGCCCGACGCCGCGACCTGCCTGGTCACCGCCGGGGAGGGCGTCCCCACCTCGGCCCTGCTGCTGCGCAACTGAGAGGACCGGACCATGTCTGTCACCGACGCGGTGAACGCCGCCGGCGGGCTCGCCGAGGGCCTGCTGCTGCCCTGGCCGGACGCCGACGGGGCGCCCTTCTGGGAGTACGCGCTGCGCGGCGAGCTGCGGGTGCAGGCCTGCGCCGACTGCGGGCTGCGGCGGTTCCCGCCCCGGCCCGCCTGCCCGCGCTGCCACAGTTTCGCCGACACCTGGCAGCTGACATCCGGGCGCGGACGGATATGGTCATTTGTCATCGCCCATCCGCCACTCCTCCCCGCCTACGCGGAGCGCGCCCCCTACCCGGTGGTGCTGGTCGAGCTGGACGACGACCCGGCCATCCGGCTGGTCGGCACGGTCACCCCCTCGGTCCGCCGCCCGGACGCGCCCTGGAACGCGGTACCGCCCGCGCGGCTGCGGATCGGAGCCCCGGTCCAGGCCGTATACCAGACCCTGATCCCCGGGGTGGCGGTTCCCCGCTGGGCCCTCCTCACGGGGTGAGCGGGCGGTCCCCCGGGCCCGGCCGCCGTTAGTCTGGGCGCATGACGTGGCTGATCACAGGCGGTGCAGGCTTCATCGGGGCGCATGTCGTACGCGCCATGGCGGCGGACGGGCGCGCCGTCGTGGTCCTGGACGACCTCAGCACCGGCGACCCCTCCCGGCTCCCGCCGGGGATCCCGCTGGTCACCGGATCCACCCTGGACCGGCCGCTGCTGGAACGGCTCATGACGGAGCATCAGATCACCGGGGTGCTGCACATCGCCGGCAAGAAGCAGGTCGGCGAGTCGGTCCAGCAGCCGCTGCGCTACTACCTGGAGAACGTCGAGGGCCTGCGCACCGTGCTGGAGGCCGCGGCCGGGGCGGGGGTGCGCCGCTTCCTGCTGTCCTCCTCCGCCGCGGTCTACGGCATGCCGGACGTGGAGGTGGTCACCGAGGACACCCCCTGCCTGCCGATGAGCCCCTACGGCGAGACCAAACTGGCCGGCGAGTGGCTGGTCAAGGCGACCGGGCGGGCGCACGGCATGGGCACGGTGTCGCTGCGCTACTTCAACGTGGCCGGCGCGGCGACGCCCGAGCTGGGCGACCCGGGGGTCTTCAACCTGGTGCCGATGGTCTTCGAACGGCTGGCGGCCGGGCTGCCCCCGCTGGTCTTCGGCGCGGACTACCCCACCCCCGACGGCACCTGCGTCCGCGACTACATCCACATCGCCGACGTCGCCACCGCGCACGTGGCCGCGGTGCGGCGGCTGGAGGCGGATCCGGACGGCACCGAGCTGGTGCTCAACATCGGCCGCGGCGAGGGCGTCTCGGTCCGGGAGATGCTGGACGCCATCGGCCGGGTCACCGGGCTGGACGCGACCGGCGAGGTCGTCGCCCGCCGGGCCGGCGACCCGGCCCGGGTGGTGGCCTCCGCCGACCTGATCGCCAAGGAGCTCGGCTGGACCGCCGAGTACGACCTGGAGTCGATGGTCAGCTCCGCCTGGTCCGGCTGGCAGCACCGCCACCCCCCGGCCCGGGCCTGACCCCGGCAGCCACCGGAGCCCAGCGGGCAGGAGCAGGCCCGAGCGCCGCCCCCTCAGCCGGTGGAGGTGGCGGTGCCGAGCGCCGCGTCCAGGGCGTAGACGCAGCGGTCCTTGCTGCAGGCGAAGACCCGCCCGTCCACGGCGACCGGGGAGCCGGTGATCTCGCCGCCGGTGTCCAGCTTCCAGCGGAGCCGCCCGGTCAGCAGGTCCAGGGTGTGCACCGAGTGGTCCCTGCTGCCGATGTGGACCAGGCTGCCCGCCGCCGCCGGGGCGCCGGCGAGGTCCCCGCGGGCGCTGTAGCGCCAGCGCTCCTCGCCCTGGCGGGCGTCGAAGGCATAGACCGTGTCCCCGCTGCCGACCAGCACCGTGCCGTCGACCACCACCACCGGGTCCACACCCTGGCGTCCGCCGGTACGAGCCCGCCAGCGCTGCGTGCCGGTGGCCGCGTCCAGGGCGAAGACCGCGCCGAGGTAGTCGGCGGCGTAGAGGCCGCCCTGCTCGTCCAGCGTCGGCGGGGTGAAGAGGACCACCGGGGCGTCGAAGCGCCAGCGCTCCGCGCCGGTCTCCTCGTCCAGGGCCAGGATCCGGCTGCCCGAGGTGAGGTGCAGCAGCCCGTGCCGCAGCACCGGGCGGGACGGCACGTCCTCGCCGACCGGGTGGGTCCAGCGCAGCCGGCCCGTGGTCAGGTCCATGGCCCGGAGCCGTCCGCCGCCGTAGTAGTAGACCGAGTCGCCGACCACACAGGGGCCGGACTGCTGGCTCTCGTAGTCCTGCTGGGCGTCCGCGGCCTGCCACATCTGGCTGCCGTCGATCGCCGAGCGGACCTGGACGCCGCCGCCGCGGGTGCCCGCGACCACCACGCCGCCGCCCGCGTCCAGCGAGTAGGTCCAGCCGTCCAGGGCCACCCGCCAGCGCTCCGCGCCCTCGTCGGCGGAGAGGGTGAACAGGGCCGGGCCGTCCGCCGCGTGCACCTGGCCGTCGGCGACGGCCATCGCCCAGGCCACGTCGCGGGTCTTGAAGCGGCGGCGTCCGGTGGCGATGGTGAAGGCGTGCACCTCGAAGCTGGTGACGTAGAGCACACCGTCGCTGACCTGGGGCACCCCCCAGACGTCGTTGGACATCCGGAACCGCCAGGGCCGCCAGCGGGCCTCCGCGGTGGGCGGCAGCGGCAGCGCCGCGGCCTCGGGCTGCGCCGGGACGCGGCGGACCCAGCCGGTGCCGGGGTGCGGCACCGGATCGCCGTTGGCCGGGTCGCCCGCCTTGACCCCCGGCCCGATCGAGACCGAGCCGCCGACCAGCTGCACCACCGGGGCGGAGGCCTCGACGTCGGGCGCCCCGGCGTGCCGGCGGGCGCCGCCGCCGGCCGGCTGGACCCGCCGGGTCGGCGGATGGTCGTCCAGCGACGAGGGCGCGGCCGCGGCTGCGGAACCGGGGAAACCGGAGGGCAGCGCCTGGACCGGGTGCGAGGTCCGCGGGTCGAACGGCGCGGAGACCGGCGCGGGCAGCGGAGCGGGCGAGGGAGCCGGCGCCGGTACGAACGCCGCCGAGGCCGCGCCCACCAGGCCCCCGCTGGGCCGCCGTCCCCGCTTGCGGTCGATCAGCTCCAGCGCCACCGGCGGCAGCCAGTCGCGGTCGTCGTCGCCGCCGTCCCCGTTGGAGAACAGGTGCGGGGCCAGCTCGGCCTGGATCTGGGCCGGGGTCGGCCGCCGCTCCGGCGCGGGCCGCATGCAGGCCTTGACCAGCGGGGCCAGCTCCGGTGCCAGCCCGGACAGGTCGGGGGACTCGCGGAGCAGCATGAACACCGTCTCCACCGGGTTGGACCCGTGGTACGGCGCGTGCCCGGTCGAGGAGTAGACCAGCAGTGAGCCGAGCGAGAACACATCGCTGGCCCCGGTCACGCTGCGGCTGTCCCTGGCCTGCTCGGGCGACATGTAGGCGGGGGTGCCGACGGCGACATTGGTCATGGTCAGCCTGGTGTGGGAGACCCCGGCGGCGATGCCGAAATCGATCACGCGCGGGCCGTCCTCGGTGACCAGGACATTGGAGGGCTTGAGGTCGCGGTGGACCAGCCCGGCGGCGTGGATCGACTGCAGCGCCTCGGCGATCCCGGCGATCAGCCAGCGCACCGCGTCCACCGGCATCGGGCCGCACTCGGCGACCAGGTCCTCCAGCGAGGGCGCCGGGATGTAGGCGGTGGCGAGCCACGGCACCGGGGCGTCCGCGTCGGCGTCGACCACGGCGGCCGTGTAGAAGCCGCTGACGGTGCGGGCCGCCGCGATCTCACGGGCGAAGCGCACCCGGAACAGCTGGTCCTCGGCCAGTTCCGCGCGCACGGTCTTGATCGCGACGCGCCGCCCCGCGGAGGATCTGGCCAGGTACACCAGGCCCATTCCGCCCGCGCCGAGGCGCCCTAGCACCTCGAAGGCGCCGATCCGCCTGGGATCGTGCGCCGTCAGCTGGTCCACGTCGTCAGCCACCTCCCCGTTTGGTACCGCGTGCGTCAGCAGCCCGCTGTGCCTGATTGTCCAACGCCGACCCGTGCCAGGGCCAACCAGGCCGGACAAATTCAGGCTCGATATCCAGTACGCACCAGTACCCCATGGGTGTGGACACCTTCCGGGCAACGCATCCGGCGGATCTGAGAAACGTTGCAAGAGAGTTAGATTGACCTGTCCGGCGAAGGTGGAGGCACGGTATGAGTGGAACGGCCGAACAACTGGTCCAGGTCCTGGAGGATCTGCTCGGGACGAAGCTGCCGATCAGAATCCGGACCTGGGACGGAACGGAGGCGGGCCCCCCGGACGCCCCGCTGCTGGTGCTGCGCAACCGCCGCGCGCTGCGGCACCTGCTCTGGCGCCCGGACGAGCTGGGGCTGGCCCGCGCCTATGTCGCGGGCGATCTGGAGCTCGACCCCGGCAGCGACCTCTACGACCTGCTCACCACGCTGGCCCGGCTGGTCGAGCAGACCCACACGGTGACGCTGCGGCCGAACCCGCGCGACCTCTTCGGCCCGCAGGGCCGCAGGCTGCTGCGCACGGTGGCCGGCGCCGGGGTGATCGGCCCCCGGCCGCCGCTGCCGCCGGAGGAGGCGGTCAAGGTCAAGGAGGCCGGCAGCCGGCACTCGCTGCGCCGGGACCGCAAGGCGATCAGCCACCACTACGACGTCGGCAACGACTTCTACCGGCTGGTCCTCGGCCCCTCCCTGGTCTACTCCTGCGCCTACTGGCCGACCGGGACGACCACGCTGGAGGACGCCCAGGACGCCAAGCTCGACCTGGTCTGCCGCAAGCTGGGGCTGCAGCCGGGGATGCGGCTGCTGGACGTGGGCTGCGGCTGGGGCTCGATGCTGCTGCACGCCGCCCGGCACTACGGGGTCGAGGGGGTCGGCATCACCCTCTCCACCGAGCAGGCGGAGGGGGCCAGGGCCCGGATCGCCGAGGCCGGGCTCAGCGACCGGCTCACGGTCAGGCTGCAGGACTACCGCGAGGTGGACGACGGCCCGTACGACGCGATCTCCAGCATCGGCATGGGCGAGCACGTCGGCCCGGACCAGTTCCGCGGCTACGGCAAGAACCTCTACGGGCTGCTCGCCCCCGGCGGCCGGCTGTTGAACCACCAGATCGCCCGGCGGCCCAACCTGCCCGGCGAGCCCTACCGGACCAGCCCCTTCATCGAGGCCTATGTGTTCCCGGACGGGGACCTCTCGCCGGTCGGGAACACCGTCAGCCTGCTGGAGGAGGCGGGCTTCGAGATAAGGGACGTGGAGTCGCTGCGCGAGCACTACGCCAAGACCCTGCGCTGCTGGGTCGACAACCTGGAGCAGGACTGGGACCGGGTGCTGGAACTGACCAGCGTGGGCCGGGCCCGGGTCTGGCGGCTCTACATGGCGGCCTCGGCGCTGGCATTCGAGGAGAACCGGATCGGGGTGAACCAGATCCTGGCGGTGCGCACCGGATCCGACGGCGACAGCAGGCTCCCGGCGACCCGGGCGGAGTGGCTGGGGGCGGACCGGGCCGGGGCCGTGAGCTGACGGGCGGGGCGGTCGGCGACCGGTTGGTGAACTGACGGGGCGGCGGTTTTCAGGGGCGGTTCGGGCCCCGGAAACCGGCGCCCCGTCAGCCTGACGGACCATTTGGCACACCGCCGAATAGCGCGGGGATCTTGCCACGGTAAACTGACGGCATGACAGGACAAGTTCGCACCGTCGACGGGCGTGTCGCCGGGCGACGCGGGCAGGCGACGCGGCAGAAGCTGCTCGAATGCCTTAGCGAGATGCTCAGCACATCGCCCTACCGGGACGTCAAGGTCATCGACGTCGCCCGGATGGCCGGTACCTCCCCCGCAACGTTCTACCAGTACTTCCCCGACGTCGAGGGCGCTGTCCTCGAAATCGCGGACGGAATGGCTCGGGAAGGCGCCGCCCTCAAGGATCTGGTCGCCGAGAAGTCGTGGGCCGGCAAGTCCGGCTACCAGACGGCTGAGGAGCTTGTAGAAGGCTTCCTCAACTTCTGGCGCGACAACGAGGCCATTCTCCGCGTGGTGACCCTGGGATCGGCGGAAGGGGACAAGCGGTTCTTCAAGATCCGCATGAAAATCCTCAACGCCGTGACCAACTCACTCACGGACTCCCTCAAGGTCATGCAGGACACCGGGAAGGCGGACAAGTCGGTCAGTGCACCGGCCATCGCCGGCTCCCTGGTGGCCATGCTGGCCGCCGTCGCCGAGCACCAGAAGGGATTCGACTCCTGGGCGTGAAGGCCAAGGAGCTCAAGCCCAACCTGGCGCTCCTGGTCTACCTGGGCATGACCGGAAAGAAGCCGCCGAAGTAGCGTTCGGACGGCCGCAGCACCAGTCCTGGGTCCAGCGGGCCCCGGCCGCCTGTCCGGCCGGGTTGAGCCTCCGGGCGTGCCTCGGGGGAGGTACCCCGGTTCGAGTCCCGCACCCACGTCCACCTCAAGGGCGGTCACTCCTTCACCGGAGCTGACCGCCCTTCGCTCTGCCCGGCGGCGTCGGCCCGCCCGGCGTCATCGGCCTGCCCGGCGGCGTCGGCCTCGGCACCGTCAGCGGCCTCGGCCTCGGCGTCGGTGCCGGTGTCGGTGTCGGTGCCGGTGTCGGCGGGCGTCAGCCGGAAGACCCGGATCTGCCGGTCGATCCGGGCCTGGTAGACGGCGTACGGGGGCCACATCCGCAGCAGCGCGGCCCAGGCCGCCTCCCGCTCCGCGCCGTCCAGCAGCCCCGCGGTGACCTGCACCGTACGGCCCCGGTGCTCGACCAGCGCGGTGGGCTCGGCGATCAGGTTGCCGGTCCAGGCCGGATGGTCGGTGCGGCCGAAGTTGCTGCCGACGACCAGGAAGCTGCCGCCGCGCTCCGGCAGGCAGGCCAGCGGCGCCACCCTCGGCTCGCCGCTGCGGCGCCCGGTGGTGGTCAGGAACACCGACGGCAGCATGTACTGGCTGAGCATCACCTTTCCGCCGCTGAGCCGGTGCACCGCCTTGTCCAGCGGCGGCAGCAGGTGCGGGGCGATCCGGGCGAAGAGCACGGTCGAGGACAGCCTCTGGACCAGGGCCTCCTGCCGGGACCGGGGCGGGCGGGGGGTCGGTGCCGCGGCCATCGGGCTCATCCCTTCGTCGAGGCGTGCGCGCGGGCGCGCGGGCGGGGTCGGGAGCCGGGTTGGGGGCCGGTTCGGGGGCGCGCGAACAGGGCCGCGCGCTCGGCGGCCAGGGCGCGCAGCAGGTGCGGCGGCCCGAACAGCAGCTCGTCGGCGGCGGCGCGTTTGAAGTAGAGGTGGGCGTCGTGCTCCCAGGTGATGGCGATCCCGCCGTGCAGCTGGATCGCCTCGGCGGCGGCGGTACGGAGGCTGTCCAGCGCATGGGCCAGCGCCAGCGGCACCGCCGCGCCGGTGTCCTCGGCCTGCTGCTCCAGCGCCCAGGCGGCGTAGTAGACCGCCGAGCGCGCCGTCTCCACCGCGACATAGACGTCCGCGAGCCGGTGCTTCACCGCCTGGAAGGAGCCGATCGCGCGCCCGTACTGCTTTCTGACCTGCACATACTCCACCGTTCTAGCCAGGCACTGGGCCGCCGCGCCGACCGCCTCGGCGGCCACCGCGAGGGCCGCGAGCAGCCCGGTGCGGGCCAGCGCGGGCCCGGCGTCACGGGCCGGGTCGCCCAGCGGCACGGCGGGGGCGTCGCGCAGTTCGATTCGGCCGAGGGCGCGGGTGTCGTCCAGCGCGGCGAGCCTGCTCCGCTGCACCTCGGCCGCGTCCCCCTGGACCAGGAACAGGACGGTGCGGCTGCGCGGGAAGCCGCCGGTGTGGGCGGCGACGAGCAGCAGGTCGGCGCGGGCCCCGTCCAGCACCTGCCCGGCCTCGCCGTAGAGCAGCCAGCCGGCGTCGGCTCCGTCCTCCTCGCTGTTCGGGGCCGGTCGGGCCTGGATGCCGCCCGCTCGGCCGCCGCCGGCGGTGGTGCCGTCGGGCAGGCCGTCGCCCGGGCCGGTCGGGGCCAGGCCCAGCGCCAGCGCCGGGGAGGCGGCGAGGACCAGCGCGGCGGTGCGCGCGCCGACCGCGAGGTCGGGCAGCAGGACGGCCCGCTGCTCGTCCGTACCGAGGGCGTCGATCAGGGCGGCGGCCAGCACCGAGGAGGCCAGCAGCGGGGACGGCAGCAGCACCCGCCCGGTCTCCTCGCAGGCCAGGGCCAGCTCCACCGGGCCGAGGCCGGCCCCGCCGTGCTCGGCGGGGAGGGTGAGGCCGGGCAGGCCGAGCTGCTCCGAGAGCTGCTGCCACAGCGCCCGGTCGTAGCCCTCGGGGCCTGACGCCGCCGCACGTACCTGCTCGGTGCCGCAGTTCTTCGCCAGGGCCTCGCGAAGGGTGCGGCGGACGGCGTCCTGTTCCGGGGTGAGCGCGGGATCCATGACGTCTCCAGCCTTCTGCTTGCGAGCCTGCTGCTTGGATCTGACGAATCGTCATCCTAGAAGGACCGGCCGACCGGGCACAGGGGCGCAGCACAGCAAATCTGATGTACCGTCAGATTCTTGTTCCGCGACGCCCCCTGACATCCCCCGACGCCCCCCGACGCCCCCCGAAGTCCCCCAAGGGAGTTGATCCACCCGTGCCCGCACCGTCGCTGCACTCCCCGGTCCCGGAAGACTCGCCGCGCCGCCGCCGGGTGGCCGTCGTCGGCGTCGCCCACTCCGACTGCGGACGGGTGGACCGGGCCACCCCGTTCGACCTGCACGCCCAGGCCGCGCGCCGGGCCCTCGCCGACTCCGGGCTGCCTCGCTCGGTCGTCGACGGGGTGGCCTCGGCCGGGCTCGGCATCCTCGCCCCGGTCGAGGTCTCCGAGTACCTCGGACTGCGCCCCACCTGGACCGACTCCACCTCGGTCGGCGGCTCCACCTGGGAGGTGATGGCCGCCCACGCCGCCGACGCGATAGCCGCCGGACACGCCAACGCCGTGCTGCTGGTCTACGGCTCCACCGCCCGCGCCGACCTCAAGGCCGGCCGCCGCACCGCCGGCATCGCCCTCGGCGCCCGTGGCCCGCAGCAGTTCGAGGCCCCGTACGGGCACACCCTGATCGCCAAGTACGCGATGGCCGCCCGCCGCCATATGCACGAGTACGGCACCACCCTGGAACAGCTCGCGGGCGTCGCGGTCCAGGCCCGGGCCAACGCGGCGAGCAACCCCGAGGCGATGTACCGCAGCCCGCTGACCGTGGACGAGGTGCTGGCCGGACCGGAGATCGCCTCCCCCTTCACCAAGCTGCACTGCTGCATCCGCTCGGACGGCGGCTGTGCGGTGCTGCTCGCCGCCGAGGAGTACGTGCCGGACACGCTGCACGACCCGGTGTGGGTGCTCGGCACCGGCGAGCACCTCAGCCACAGCCTGATGTCCGAGTGGGAGGACTTCACCGTCTCCCCCGCCGCGGTCTCCGGCCGCCTCGCCTACCGACGGGCCGGGGTCACCCCCGCCGACATCGACCTCGCCGAGATCTACGACGCCTTCAGCTATATGCCGCTGGTCGCCCTGGAAGACCTGGGCTTCTGCGCCAAGGGGGACGGCGGCCCCTTCGTCGACGCCAAGCACGGCCGGCTGCTCCGGGACGGCGAGTTGCCGGTCAACACCGACGGCGGCGGCCTCAGCGCCTGCCACCCCGGGATGCGCGGGCTCTTCCTGATCACCGAGGCCGTCCGCCAGCTGCGCGGCGAGTACCCGGCCGACCGCCAGGTCCGCCGCCCGGACGGCTCCGTACCCGCGCTTGCGCTGGTCAGCGGCACCGGCGGCTGGTTCTGCTCCTCCGCCACGATGGTGCTGGGGCGCTGAGGCGTCGCACCCGCTAGGCGGATTCATGCCCTCCCAGCGGCCAGGACGCCACCGTCTCGTAGTGGGCCGGGCCCACGCCGAGATGACTCCGCATCAGCCGCAGCTCCCCGGCCGGCCAGGCCACCCCGGAGAAGTCGGCGAGGGCGGCGGCCAGCGGCGCCAGGTCCGTCCCGGCCGGGGCCGGACCCCCGGCGCGGCTGGCACCGCTGCGGGCCAGGGTCAGATGGGCCCGGAACGGCCGCTCGTCGACGGCTATCCCGGTCGCCCGGGCGGCGTCCGCGACCTCCTCGGCGAGGCGGCCGAGCGGGCGGACGTCACCGCGCACATCGGCCCAGAGCGCGCGCTCGCCGAAGCGCCCGCCGCCCGCCAGCCGCAGCTCGGGGGCCCGGTCGACGGTCGCGGCGGCCGCGGCCAGGCGTCCGCCCAGGGCGTCCAGGTCGGCGGCGTCCACCTGGCCGAGGAAGGCGAGGGTGAGGTGCCAGGTCGGCTTGGCGGTCCAGCGCAGCGCGGCGGCCTGCGGCAGCGCCTGCAGCGAGGTGACGGCGGCGGCCAGTTCCTTGATCGCTGCCTGGGGCGGCACGACGGCGGCGAAGAGTCTCATCCGGGCAGTCTCGGCCATCGCCCTTCCGCAGTGGAAGGCCGGACGGATAGAAAGATCGTATGGAGATACGCAAGGCTGAGCCCGGGGACCTCCCCGGCGTGCTGGCAATGATGGACGGCACCGTCGAATGGCTGGTCGCCCAGGGGCGCACCGGCCAGTGGGGCAGCGAGCCCTGGTCCACCCGTCCCGCCCTGGTGGAACGGGTGGCCGGACGGATCGAACGCGGCGAGGCCCTGGTCGCCGTGCTGGACGGGGCACTCGCCGGGGTGGTCTCGGTGTCCGAGGCAGCCGCGTCCTATGTGCGTCCGGCCGGGGAGCCCGAGCTGTATGTGAACCTGCTCGCCACCGAACGCCGGCTCAGGAGCCAGGGTGTCGGTGGCGCCCTGCTGGACCGGGCCCGCGCGGAGGCGCGGAGCCGGGGCATCGGCCTGCTGCGGGTGGACTGCTACGCCGGGGACGACGGCAAGCTCAAGTCCTACTACCGCGGCCAGGGATTCACCGAGGTGGAGCCGTTCACCGTGTCCAGGCCGGGCGAGCCGGACTGGCCCGGCATGCTGCTGGCGCAGCGGCTGGACTGAACAGCGGAGCGGGGCGGGGCCCCTCGGGGGCCGGGGCGGGGCGGGCCCCCTCGGGGTTCCGTTCAAGCCCCCGCCCCGCCCCGCTCTGAGATCACGTCACGCCGCGGTGGCGACCTCGACGTCCAGGCCCACCCGCTGGCGCGGGACGAAGGTCACCAGCTGGTGCTCAGGCCCGCGGTGCAGGTCGAGCTGCAGCCGGAGGTTGCCGATCCGGGCCAGGACCAGGCCGATGGCTCCGGCCGCCGCCGCCGAGACCAGGCCGCAGACCAGCAGGCCGATCCGGGGCCCGTACTGCTCGGTGATCCAGCCGACCAGCGGTGCGCCCAGCGGGGTGCCGCCGGTGAAGACCATCATGAACAGGCTCATCACCCGGCCCCGCATCGCCGGGTCGGTACGCAGCTGGATCAGCGAGTTCGCCGCCGTGTTCAGGCTGACGCCGAACAGTCCGACCAGGGTGAGCAGCGCCGCGAAGGTCCAGTAGTCGGGCGAGAGCGCCGATACCGACTCCAGTACGCCGAAGGCCAGCGCCGCACCGACCAGCAGCCGCAGCCGGGGCCTGCTACGGCGGGCCGCCAGCAGCGCTCCGGCCAGTGAGCCGACCGCCATCGCGGTGTTCAGCAGCCCGTAGAGGCCGGGGCCGACATGGAACACCGAGTACGAGAAGGCGGACAGGATGGTCGCGAAGTTGAAGCCGAAGGTGCCGATGAAGCCGATCAGCACGATCGGCCAGATCAGGTCGGGCCGTCCGGCGACATAGTGCAGACCCGCTCTGAGCTGGCCCTTCTCACGCGGGATGCGCGGGGTGCGGTGGAGTTCGGAGCTGCGCATGGCGAGCAGGCCGAGGATCACCGCGCCGAAGGAGACCGAGTTCACCGCGAAGGCGTACCCGGCGCCGACCGCGGCCATCAGCAGGCCGGCCACGGCCGGGCCGATCAGCCGGGCGGTCTGGAAGTTGGCGGCGTTGAGGCTGACCGCGTTGCCGAGGTCCTTCTTGCCGACCATCTCGGAGACGAAGGTCTGCCGGGTCGGGTTGTCGACCACGGTCACCAGGCCGAGCAGGAAGGCGAACATGTAGATGTGCCAGACCTGGATGTTGCCGGTGAGGGTCAGCGCGGCGAGGCCGGCGGCGAGCAGGCCCATCGCGGCCTGGGTGGCGATCAGCAGCTGGCGCTTGGGGAAGCGGTCGGCGAGGACTCCGCCGAACAGCCCGAACAGCAGCATCGGCAGGAACTGCATCGCGGTGGTGACACCGACCGCGAAGGCGCTGCCGGTGATGCTGAGGACGAGCCAGTCCTGCGCGATTCGCTGGACCCAGGTGCCGGAGTTGGAGACGACCTGGCCGATGAAGAAGTAGCGGTAGTTGCGGTTGCCCAGCGCGGAGAACATGCCGCGCTTGGGCTCGGCAGCGGCATCGGCCGCGGGGCCGCCGTTGCGTTCGCCGTTGCGTTCGTCGGGGTCGTCGTCACCGGGGACGACGGTGTCGTTCAGCAGCGGGGCGTCGGCCGTGTCGGCCTCGGTCGCGGGGCTGATGTTGCTGGTGGTGTCAGTGCTGTGGTTGCGGCGCGTGGTGTCTCCGGTTTGTGCAGGCAATAGCTCGTCCCCTGGCTTGTGGTGAATCAGTGGTGCAGTTCAGCGGCTCACAGTTGCGCGAGGCGCTCCAGTACCGGAGCGGCGGCACGCAGCAGCGCCCACTCCTCCTCGTCGAGGCCCCCGGCGAGCTCGGCGAGCCAGGCGTCCCGCTTGGCCCGGCTCTGGTCGAGAATGCTCTCAGCCTGCTCGGTACTGCTGACGACGACCTGGCGCCGGTCGTCGGGGTGCGGCTCCCGCCGCACCAGGCCCTTCTCCTCCAGCATCGCGATGATCCGTGTCATCGACGGCGGCTGGACGTGCTCCTTGCGGGCCAGCTCACCCGGGGACGCGCTACCGCAGCGGGCGAGGGTCGCCAGCACCTGCATCTCGGTAGGCGTCAGCGACTCCTCGACCCGCTGGTTCCGCAGGCGTCGGGAGAGTCGCATCACGGCGGACCGCAGCGTACTGACCGCCGCGGCGTCGCTCTCGGAGAACTCAGGCATGATTGTTAGCCTAACTCATTACCCAGCCTAAGTAAAATCCTTTGCCCATGAGCCCCCGGCCCCCCAGCACCACGGGAAACGGGCGTGGGCGCCCGCCTCCCCCGACCGGGGTGAGGCGGGCGCCCACGCGCGTTACTGCGGTGCGGCTTGCCGCAATGCGGCGGCGTCGTCAGCTGTGGCTGCCGCCGGCCCTACGGCGACGGACCGCGGCCACCGCGCCGGCGCCGAGCGCGATCGCCGCCGCGCCGGCCAGCATCATCGGCATCGCGTCACTGCCGCCACCGGTGGTGGCCAGCGACCCTCCGGACGAGGCGGAGGCAGAGGCCGTGGCCGTGGCCGTGGAACCCGAGCCGCCCGTCGGAGCCGTGGGCTTCGCACCGGCCTTGGCCGCGTTGAGGTAGAGCTTGGTCACGTTGTTGTCGAAGTTGGCGCCGTTGTCCTCGGCAGCCAGCGCCACCACACCCGCGTACGCCCGGCTCAGAATCTTGAGCGGCTTGATGCCGAAGGTGAAGGTGGCCTGCTGCCCGGGCTTGAGGACCCGACTGGTCTGACAGGCGTAGGCGTGGGGCACGCTGTCGCCGGACGCGACCATGCCATCGGGGCCGGCCTGCACCGTCTTGCAGGCGCTGGGGACACTGGTGACCGCCACCTCGCCGGGGAAGTCCACATAGACCCCGACCGTGCCCTTGCCCTGCTCGCCGATCTGGCGCAGCACGCTGAGCGGGACGGTCCCGGTGTTGCGCACGCCGACGGTCGCGCTGCTGACCTTGCCCACGGTCCCGTTGACCGTGCCGCCGATGCCCGAAGCGTCCGCCACGATCCCGGTGTCGAGGCCGGTCGTGTTGTAGTTGTTGTACTCGTCAATGTCCGTGCCGGGGTCGGGAACCGCCGCGTTGCCCTGCGGGTGGACGACCTTGACCAGCGCCAGTACCCCGCCGGTGCCCTTGGTCCCGCTCCCGTCGCCGGGGGGGCTGTCACTGAGCGGGCCGTCGCCGTAGCTGATCGCGTCGGCGTGTCCGCCCGCGGGAACGGTCACCGCGAAGGGAGTGGCCAGGGCATAGCTCTCCCCCGGCTTCACCACGGCGTCGGGGAAGGTGCACTCCACGCCGCGGTGGGCGCCTGCCTCGGTCTCGTAGGTGCAGTTGTTGAAGTTGCCGGGAACGGTCGCGATCTCGTAGTCGTCGTGCACATACACGGTGACGCCCTTGGCGTCGCTGCTGCCGAGGTTGGTCACCTGGATCGGCAGCTCGGTGGTGGCCCCGGCCGGAGCCTTGATCTCACTGCCCAGGTCGTTGATCGCCAGGTCCGGCCCGTTCCCCACGGTGACGCCGACGCTGTCGGGCTCACCGGACGACTCCTCGGTCGCATTGCCGGCCGTCACCTTGAACCGCACGTCGCCGTGGCGGCCCGCGACCGCGCCGGTCGTCGCCCGGACGCCCACATCCAGGGTGTAGAAGCCCGCCTGCGCATCCCCGAGCGAGCACAGCTCGTGCAGGTGGTCCGTGGTGTAGGCACAGCCTTGCGGCAGCGCGAGTTCGGCGAAGCCCTTCAGCGCCGAACCGTCCACCGCGACCTTCACGCCCAGCAGTTCATGGCCGAATGCCGCGATGGACACATTCAGCGGGCGGTATGCCGCGCCGCTGCCGTCCGCCCGGACCGGCACCGTGCGGTCGAAACCTGGCTCGACCACGAAGCGCGTCCCGGCCGCCGTCGCCGGAGCGACCGTCAGGCCGACGAACAGACCGGTCGTAGCCGTGAGCACGGCAACCGCCCCAGCGGCGGCCCGCCGCATGTGCATGCGTCCCATCAGGATCCTTCGTTCACAGGAGTAATCCTGCGGAGCATAAGGACACGGGTGAATTGCCGGGGCCGGTCAACCAGGGTGCAGACATGCGGGATTCGGACATTCACCGACCAATCCCAGGGAACCGTTATCCAACTGATGCCAGCGGTGTGCCTACTGTCCCAGGCCCAGCGCGGGCATCAGGTAGTAGAAGGCGAACACCGCGGCGACCACGTAGAGGGCGACCGGGACCTCGCGGACGCGGCCGGTGGCGATCTTCAGGACGCAGAAGACCAGGAAGCCGATGCCGATGCCGTTGGTGATCGAATAGGTGAACGGCATGATCACCATGGTCAGGAAGGCCGGGACCGCCAGGGTGAAATCGGACCAGTCGATGTCGCGGATGCTGTTCGACAGGATCAGGAAGCCGACCACGACCAGGACCGGGGTCGCCGCCTGGGTCGGGACCATGGTGGCCAGCGGGGTGAGGAACAGCGCCACCACGAAGAACAGGCCGGTGACGACGCTGGCCAGACCGGTGCGGGCGCCCTCGCCGACACCGGCCGTGGACTCCACGAAGCAGGTGTTGGCCGAGCTGGAGGTCGCGCCGCCGACGGCGGTGGCGATGCCGTCCACCATCAGCACCTTGCTCATGCCGGGCAGGTTGCCCTGCTTGTCCAGCAGGTGGGCCTCGTCGCTGACGCCGAGGATGGTGCCCATCGCGTCGAAGAAGCAGGACAGCAGCACCGTGAAGACGAACAGCACGCCGGTGAGGACGCCGACCTGGTGGAAGCCGCCGAACAGGCTGACCTTGCCGATCAGGCCGAAGTCCGGGGTGGCGACGATGCTGTGCGGGATCTCCGGGACGGTCAGCCCCCACTGCGCGGCCGGGACGTGCGCGATCCGGTCGATCACCACGGCGAGCACGGTCGCGGCGACGATGCTGATCAGGATGGCGCCGGGGACCTTGCGGGCCATCAGCACCACGGTGAGCAGCGCGGCGACGATGAAGATCAGCACCGGCCAGCCGTTGAGGTGGCCGTCGTTGCCGAGCTGCAGCGGGACGGTGGTGTGCGCGGCATCCGGCAGCCGGGTCACAAAACCGCCGTCGACCAGGCCGATCAGCGCGATGAACAGGCCGATGCCGATGGCGATGGCCTTGCGCAGCCCCAGCGGGACCGCGCTCATGACCCGCTCGCGCAGCCCGGTGGCGACCAGCAGCATGATCGCGAGCCCGGCCAGCACCACCATGCCCATCGCGTCCGGCCAGCTCATCTTGGGCGCGAGCTGCAGGGCGACGATGCTGTTGGTGCCGAGGCCGGCCGCGAGGGCGAGCGGGATGTTGCCGATGACCCCCATCAGCAGGGTGGTGAAGGCCGCTGTGATCACCGTGGCAGTGACCAGTTGACCGCCATTCAGGTGATGACCGAACTTGTCCACAGCCGAGGACAGGATGATCGGGTTCAGCACGATGATGTACGCCATCGTAAAGAAGGTGGCGGCACCGCCGCGGATCTCCCGGGCGAACGAGGAGCCGCGCTCCGAGACCCTGAAGTAGCGGTCGAGGGCGTTGCGGGGCGGGGTGCTGCCGCCGCCGGGCTCGGACTGCTCGGCCTTGGCCGTGGCCACGGATGACATGTGTAGTTCCTTTGTGCACAGTGCTGGACGTACAGATGGATCAAAGTCCGAGCACGAAACGTCAAGAGGGCTCGCCGCTCGATCCGGAACGGTCAGTATGAATCGCCTAAAGGAGATCGGCTATCTGCGCGCGTAGACTGTGCGATCCTCTAAAACTCACTCGAACAGGGGTGTCGCCCTCCGCTCCTGAGCACCCCCCGTACTCTTGTCCCCGTGAAGACGACCAAGCTGCCCGCCGCGCCTCCCATGGAGGCCAATGACGTCGCCATCGTGACCGGCGGCACCGTGCTGTGGCTGGTCGCCTTCCTGGTGCTGCTCCCCTTCCACAGCCGGCTGTCCTCGCACCACGACATCAAGTGGCTCTGGACCTGCCTGACCGGGACCGCGCTCGGGCTGATCGGCATCTGGTACTGCCGCGCCCGGCGGGACGCCATCGCCCGTTCCAGGGCGGCGGAGGCGGAAGCCGCCGGGGCCGCGGAGACCCCGTCGGCGTAAGCCCGGCAGCACGGCGGCAGCCGCCCGCCTAGGCTCAGCAGCATGACCTCACCGGCCGGACCCGCAGCAGCCGCCGCATCCGACCTGGCCGCAGGGGCGCCGCCCACCGGTCTGACCAGCGCGGAGGTCGCCGAACGGGTCGCCCGCGGCGAGGTCAACGACGTTCCGGTGCGCTCCAGCCGCTCCACCACGGAGATCGTCCGGGCCAATGTGCTGACCCGGTTCAACGCCATCATCGGCTGCCTGTTCGCCGTGATCGTGGTGGTCGGACCGCTCCAGGACAGCCTCTTCGGCTTCATCATCGTCGCCAACACCGGCATCGGGATCTTCCAGGAGCTGCGCGCCAAGCGCACCCTGGACAACCTCGCCGTGGTCGGCGAGGCCCACCCCCGGGTCCGCCGGGACGGCGTGAGCGTGGAGCTGACCAATGCCGAGATCGTCCTCGGCGACCTGGTCGAGCTGGGCTCCGGCGACCGGATCAGCGTGGACGGCCAGGTCAGCGCGGCCGACGGGCTGGAGATCGACGAGTCGCTGCTGACCGGCGAGGCCGATCCGGTGCTGAAGCACCCGGGGGACGCGGCGCTGTCCGGCAGCTTCGTGGTCGCCGGCTCGGGCTCCTTCACCACCACCAGGGTCGGCCGCGAGGCGTACGCGGCGCAGCTGGCCGAGGAGGCGAGCAGGTTCACCCTGGTCTCCTCGGAGCTGCGCACCGGCATCGACACGATCCTGCGCTACATCACCTGGCTGCTGATCCCCACCGCGATCGGCCTGATCCTCAGTCAGCTGTACGTCAACAAGCAGGACGTGGCGGAGGCCGTACGGCGGATGGTGGCCGGGATCGTCCCGATGGTCCCGGAGGGCCTGGTGCTGCTGACCTCGATGGCCTTCGCCATCGGCGTGGTCCGGCTGGGACGGCGGCAGTGCCTGGTCCAGGAGCTGCCCGCGATCGAGGGGCTGGCCCGGGTGGACACCGTCTGCCTGGACAAGACCGGCACCCTCACCGAGGGCGGCATGGACATCACCGAGCTGCGGGTCCTGACGCCGGACGGCACAGCAGCAGACGTGGTGGCCGGAACGGAGGCCGACGCGGAGGCCGGGGCAGCCGACCGCAGGGCGGCGGACCGCGCGTTGGCGGAGCAGGTGCTGGGGGTGCTGGGCACCGCCGATGCCAGGCCCAACGCCAGCCTGAAGGCGATCATCGACACCTACCCGGTCGGCGCGGGCGGCCCGCGGCTGCTGCAGGCCGCCCCCTTCTCCTCCGCCCGCAAGTGGTCCGGCGCGACCCTGCAGGGGCCGGCCTGTGGAGAGTCGGACGGCGGAGACTCGGACGGCGGGGACTCCGACGGCCAGGAGTCGACCTGGCTGCTGGGCGCGCCCGACGTGCTGCTGCCGGCCGGGCACCCGGCCCTGGCCGAGGTGGACCAGCTGGGGGCGCAGGGCCTGCGGGTGCTGCTGCTCGGCCGCAGCGGAACCACCCTGGACGCGCCCGACCCCGCGCTGGGCCTGGTCCCGCTGGCGCTGGTGGTGCTGCGGCAGCGGCTACGTCCGGACGCAGCGCAGACCCTGGCCTACTTCGCGGAGCAGAACGTCGCCGCCAAGGTCATCTCCGGCGACAACGCAGTCTCGGTCGGCGCGGTCGCCGCCTCGCTGGGCCTGCCCGGCGCCGACGACCCGGTGGACGCCCGTACCCTGCCGACCGACCCCGAGCTGCTCGCCGACGTGGTCGAGCAGCACTCGGTCTTCGGCCGGGTCACCCCGCAGCAGAAGCGGGACATGGTCGGGGCGCTGCAGTCGCGCGGCCACCATGTGGCGATGACCGGCGACGGCGTCAACGACGTGCTCGCGCTCAAGGACGCCGACATCGGCGTCGCCATGGGCGCGGGCAGCGAGGCGACCCGGGCGGTGGCCCAGATCGTGCTGCTGGACAACAGCTTCTCGACGCTGCCGCTGGTGGTCGCCGAGGGGCGCCGGGTGATCGGCAACATCGAGCGGGTCGCCAACCTGTTCCTGGTCAAGACGGTCTACTCGGTGCTGCTGGCGCTGGCGGTGATCGTCTGCCGGGTGCCGTACCCGTTCCTGCCCCGGCACTCCACCGTGCTCAGCGCGCTGACCATCGGCGTCCCCGGCTTCTTCCTGGCGCTGGCGCCCAACACCGAGCGGGCCAGGGAGGGCTTCGTCCGGCGGGTGCTGCGCTTCGCCATCCCGGCCGGGCTGATCGCCGGCGCCGCCTCGTTCACCTGTTACATGCTGGCGCGGGCCGACCATGCGACCGGGCAGGTCGCCGACACCAGCTCGACCACGGTGACGCTGTTCCTGGTGGCGCTGTGGGCGCTGGCGATCATCGCGCGTCCCTACACCTGGTGGCGGGTGGTCCTGGTGATCGGGATGGCCGTCTGCTTCGGGATCGTCCTGGTCGTCCCCTGGCTCCAGGACTTCTTCCAGCTCGACCTGCACGGCTACCGCGACCCCTGGACGGCAGTGGGCATCGCCCTGGCCGCCGGGCTGGCCCTGGAACTGACCTGGCGGCTGATGCGTCCCACCGGGGAGCATGACTGATCTGACATGTCAGGTCTCAAATTCCGGCCCGGGTCTCCTTGCGGCACAGTTATCCCCTGTACCGTGCTGGCAGATCCGTACGAGTCGCGCCCAGGGGAGACCATGACCACCGACACCGATGCGCCCGCGGCGGACATCGGCGTTCCGGCCGAATCCCGGTTCCGGCGCTTCGTCCCCGGCAGCGGCCTGTGGCCGCACCTGGTGCTCGCGGCGCTGTTCCTGGTCGTCTACTCGACGATCTCGATCATGCGCTACACCCACTACGCGTCGATGTCCTGGGACAACTCGATCTTCGTCCAGGAAGTGCAGCAGTACGCGCACCTGCACGCGCCGATCGTCACCATCAAGGGCGTCGGCTACAACATCCTCGGCGACCACTTCAGCCCGATCATCGCCCTGCTCGGCCCGTTCTACCTGCTGTTCCCCTCCACCACCACGCTGCTGATCGGGCAGGCCGCGCTGTTCGCCTGGTCGGTCGGCATCGTCTCCAAGACGGTGGCCGAGGTCAGCAGCCGCGCCAAGGGCCTGGCCTTCGGCGCCGCCTACGGGCTGTCCTTCGGACTGCAGCGGGCCGCCGACGCCGGCTTCCACGAGATCGCCTTCGGGGTGCCGCTGCTGGCCATGGTGATGCGCAACCTGGTGCTGAAGCGCTGGTACGCGGCGGCGTTCTGGGCGCTGCCGCTGGTCCTGGTCAAGGAGGACATGGGGCTGACCGTGGCCGCCATCGGCGTGGTGCTGCTGCTGAACCGGCAGTGGACCGTCGGGCTGCTGCTGGCGGTCTTCGGCCCGCTGATGTTCCTGCTCACCCTCAATGTGGTGATCCCGCACTTCAACATCCACGACCACTACGACTACGCGTCGAACCTGCCCGGCGGCTCGATCGTGCAGACGCTGTTCGGCCAGCCGCTGCACACCCTGAACACGCTGGTCAACCCGGTGGTCAAGCTGCACACCACCGGCTACCTGCTCGCCATCACCGGCTTCATGGCGCTGCGCTCGCCGCTGGTGATCGTGGTGCTGCCGACGCTGTTCTGGCGCTTCACCGGCTCGGTCGAGTTCTACTGGGACACCAACTGGCACTACAACGCGGTGCTGATGCCGATCCTGTTCCTGGCCGTGATCGACGGCATCGGGCGGGCCGACGCCGGAAGGATCGAATGGCTGCGCTCCTATGCCACCAAGGCGGTGATCCCCGTGGTCACCGCGATCTCGGTGACGCTGTGTGTGGTCTGGGCGCTACCGATCACCAATGCCACCGACCCGTCCGTGCTCAACTCCGCCGACCGCGTCGCCATGCTGAAGCGCGCGGCCGCGACCGTCCCGGACGGGGCGACGGTCGAGGCCAACATCACGCTGATGGACCACCTGGCCACCCGCACCAAGCTGTACTGGGTCGGCACGGGACCGGTCCAGCCGGCCCAGTACTTCGCGCTGGACCTCTCCTACGGCTGGTCCGACCCGCCCTCGGACGTGGCCGCGTACGCCAAGCAGCAGTACCCCAACGCCACCTACAAGGTGATCTTCAACGAGGGGCAGTTCCAGGTGGCCCAGCTGGTCAGCGGCTGACCGGCCGGCCCGCACCTGGATCTGGACGGCCTATTCGAAGTCCCTGGCCGCGCTCAGCTCATAGGCGCGGTCGGGGTCGGAGAGCACGGCCAGGACCTCGAACCGGCGGTGCCACTGCCCCGCCGCCCAGGCCAGACCGGCCGCCAGGCCCTCCGGGGTCGCCGCGTGCAGCGCACCGTGCGGGACCGGCGCGGCGAACTCGTCCGCGCTGCCTTGCTCGGCCGGGTCCGGGTGCTCCGGGGCCTCGCTGTCCGCGTCCCAGCGCCAGTCCACCGCGGCGTCCTGCCCGTCCGGGCCGACCACCAGCAGCTCGTCGTGCTCCTCGTAGACCTCGGGGCAGCCGGGCAGCAGCTCCCGGACCACCTCGGGCACCAGGTGCACCGTGCCCTCGCTCAGCACCCGGCCGCCGGCCACCTCGCTGGCCAGCGAGACATGCAGCCGCTCGGCCAGCGGCCCGGCCAGCGCCGGAGCGACGATGATCAGCGGGAAGGCGTCCAGCAGCTGGACCAGGTCCGGGGCGTCGGCGACGACCGCCTCGGAGACGTCGACCACGACCGTGCCGGCCGGGCGACGGTGAGATTCGGGCTCCATCGGGGGCAGCGCGCGCACCTCCTCGGGCAGGGCGACCCGGCTGAGGTCGACCGAGGCCAGCGCGGTGTAGAGGCCGTGCAGCTGACGGTGCGACACCTCGCTCTCCGGGTCGGTCATCCGGTACAGCACCTCGTCCGGGCCGTCGGGCTCGGCGAGCAGCGCGGTCAGCGTCGTCCGCACGCCCAGGGCGTGCAGGAAGACGGCGTCCAGGCGGGTCCGCGCCTCCTCGTAGAGGCCGCGGAGCAGCGGGTCGGCCCCGGCGGCGCGCAGCCCGGCCGGGCGGCGGCCGTCCAGCACCGGGTGGTCTCGCAGCCACCAGGCCGCGTACGGGGGGACCTGCGCGCTGCGGCCGTCGGGGAGCAGCACCCGGACCGGGTTGACCACGGCGTCGCGCAGCGGCGGGGCGGCCAGCATGGCCAAGGCCTGCGGCCAGGCGTCGTCCGCGACCAGGTCGAGATCGCGTACGACCAGCAGCTCGGCGGCGACCGGCGGGACCTCGGGCACCCCGCGGTCGTAGTCCTGCCGTTCATGGTCGCGGCCGTCGCGGGATTCGTCGTTCTTGCCGACCAGCTCGGCGACCTCCTCGGCCCAGTCCGCCAGGCCCTCGGGCGCCTCGTCCAGCAGTCCGGTGGGCTCGCCGCCGGCCGCGCGGTCGGCCGGGACGGTCGGGTCAAGACGCTCCAGGTCGTCCGGGTCGAGCACCACCTCCTCGGCGCGGACCAGGCCGAGCGCGTAGCCGACGCCGACCGCGCGGAGCACGTCCGCGCCCCAGCGCTCCACCCAGTCGTCGTCCAGGAAGACCGCGTCCTCCTCGTCCACGATCGCGGCCAGCGGGCTGCCCGGCAGCACCAGTTCGCCCGCCGCGACCAGCTCGCCCTCGTCGTCCGGCAGGGCCAGCCTGGCCAGCCACGGATAGGCGCCGGGGCTGGTCTGCGCCGCCCTGACGATCCGTAGCACGGCCTCGGCGACGTCCTCGGCCTCGTCGAGGTCGTCCAGGTCGGTCGACCGCTGAACGGCGGCCTGCAGCTCGGCGGTCTCCAGCAGCCCGAGCGGGGTGGCGACGCCCGCGCCGAGCTTCTCCAGCAGCGGGTGCGCCGCGTCCGGGTGCACCAGGCGCAGGCCCAGCAGCGCCAGATCCTCCGCGGCGACCTCTCCCCCGGCCGGGACCAGCACCCGGCGCGGGCCGGTCACCATCCGCCCGTCCGCGAGCGGCACCGGCAGTGCGCCCAGCGTCTCCGCCTCGGCGCCGGCCAGCGCGCCGTAGAGGTTGCGCCACCAGGCGGGTTCCTTCTCCAGGTTGGCCAGCTGGTCGACGGTCTCGGCCAGCGCGATCCGGCGCACGCCGAGGGTCCGCAGCTCCTGCCGCCGCTCCAGCCCTGCGGGCAGCAGACCCGGCAGGACGTCGGCGAGGGCGCGCACGATCTCCGCGTCCGCCCCCTCCAGCAGCACCGCGTCACGGGGGCGCAGGGCGGTGCGCTCCTCACGCTCCTGGCCCGCGTCGCCCAACTCAGGCAGTCCGAAGTCGTCCTCCGGCTGGGTGAGCCGGTCGGGTCCTGCCAGCGGCAGGAAGGGGACCTCCGGGAGCCGGGAGACGACCGCGCGGCGCAGCTTGGCGTCGATCTCGCCCTGGCCCAGCGGCCCCGGCACCAGGTCGAGCGAGGAGACATCCGCCCCGCGCTGCCGCAGCAGCGTCGCATAGACCTCCCCCGCCTGCTCGACCAGGAAGTCGGTCAGCGCGCCGGGGGCGATATGACGGCGGGTCGAGTCCAGCGGGAAGGAGGCGATCAGCAGCGCCGGGACGCCGAGCGGCTCGTCGGTCGGCGTCGGTGCGTGCACCACCGGGGCGGTCCTGGGGCTGGTCGGACGACCGGCCGGGTCCACCGGGACGGCCCAGGTCACCGACCACTGCGGGCGGTGCCGCTCCTCGACCGTCCGGTCCTGCAGCAGCTCGGCGGCCAAGGCGCCGCCGGCGGCGGCGACCTGCCAGCGGCTCTCCCCCGCCTCGCTCGCGATGACGACCACGCCGGGGCCGTCCTGGTCGTGCGCGGCGAGTTCCTCACGCCGGGTCAGGGTCCTGGTCCCGCTGTCGGTCTCGACGGCCACCTCGACCAGGCCTGACAGCGTCAGCAGCAGCGCGTCGTCCACCTCGTCCAGCAGACGGCGGGTCAGATCCTCGGCCGCCGCGTCGCGCAGCGGCAGCACCACGACCGTGTCGTAGCCGGCCGGCGGCCGGCCCTCGGCGGGCAGCGGCAGCCGCAGCAGCGGCACATGGCCGTCCCGGCGGCGCAGCTCCTCGGCCAGCGCGGGCTGCTCGGCGGCCAGATCGCGGGCCTCCACCAGCGACCAGCGCACCCCGCCGGGCACGCTGAGCACCGCGGGCTCGTCCGACACCGCCAGCACCGCGGCGAAGCCGACCCCGAACCGGCCGACCTGGGAGGCCTCCTCCCGCTTGGACGAGGCCCGCAGCGTGGACAGCGACTCGACGCCCTGCGCGTCCAGCGGGGTACCGGTGTTCGCGGCGCAGAGCACCCCGTCGCGCAGGGTCAGCCGCAGCCGCCCGGGCACACCGGCCCGGGCCGCCGCGTCGGCGGCGTTCTGGGCCAGCTCGACGACCAGCCGGTCCCGGTAGCCGCCGAGCGCCAGCTCCTCCTCGGCGTTGGCGTCCTCGCGGAACCGGGCCGGTGACGCCGCCCAGGCCTCCAGCACCCGTCGCCGCAGCCCGGTCGTCCGGAACGGGTCCGCCGCTCCGCTGCCGTCCGCCACGATCCCCACAATCCGCGCATCCATGGCCGTCGTCTCCCCGCTCTCGCCACCCCCACCCGACCGGCGAGGCTGTGAACCGTACGCGGGCATTCTCCCTGCTGCCACCGACATCGCGCGCCACGCGGCCCGGTCGGCGCCCTCCTACACCTGCGCGGACGGCCTGGCCGGGGCGCTGCGGAGCCGGTTGTTGAGCGGCCGTTCGACGATCCGCCAGAGCAGCGCCGCCGCCGTCAGGGCCGCGCCCAGGAGCGCGATCTGGACGGCGAGCGCCACCGGGACGGACCAGTCCCGGGCGCCGGTGACGGGAACGTGCAGGGCTTTGACGGCGAAGCGGATCACCAGTTGGTGGACCATGTAGAAGGCGAAGGAGACCTCGCCGAGCAGCACCGCCCGGCGGGTGGACCACAGCGTGCGCCGCCCGAAGACGTCGGCCGAGGCGAGCGCGGGGATCAGCAGGGCCAGCGGGGCGACCGTCACCGCCACATAGCCGAGGCGCACCGGGAGGTAGCCGATCGACGCATACGCCGCGACCAGCAGCAGTCCGGCCGCCCAGGCCGGGAAGTGGACCCACTGGCCGGTGGCGACGATCCTGGCCAGCGCCATGCCGAGGCAGAATTCCACCAGCCGGGTGGCCGGCAGCACATAGAGGAACCAGTAGGCGGTCGGCCCGGACCAGCCGGTGGTGACCAGCGGCAGGCCCCAGACCACCGCGGTCAGCGCGATCGCGGCCGGCCACAGCGCCCGGGTGTCCAGCCGGGTCAGGCCGCGCAGCAGGAACGGGAAGAGCAGGTAGAAGAACACCTCGCAGGACAGCGACCAGGAGACGGTGTTCAGCCCGAAGTAGACGTCCGGGTTCGGGCTCCAGGACTGCACCAGCAGCAGGTTGGGGACGACCACCCCAGGCGAGGCCGCGCCCCGGCCGCCCGCCGCGCTCGCCGCCGCCCCCGCACCGGCCGCCACGGCGGCCAGCGCGGCCAGCGCCGTCACCAGGTGGTTCGGCAGGATCTTCGCGGCCCGGTTGCGCCAGACCCGGCGGACCGGGCCCGTGGGGTCCGCGGACCAGGTGAGCACAAAACCGCTGAGGATGAAGAAGAACGACACCCCGATCGCCCCGTGCCCGAACAGCAGCGAGAGCACATGGTCGCCCCGGGACCCGGCCGGGAAGAGGTGGGCGATCTGCAGATGGAAGCCGAACACCAGGAACGCGGCGGCGAAGCGCAGGCCGGTGAGCGAGGGCAGCCGCTCCCGGCGCGGGCCGGAGTCCGGCGGCGCCGGTGTTGGTGCTGGTGTGGTGTGGTGGACAGTGTTGGTGTGTTGGATGGTGTGGATGGTGCACCCGTGTCAGGCAATGCCTCGGTCATGCCAACCCCCCGGTCGGTCACCTGGTGCAGAAATGTCCCTTTCTCAGGGCTTCACAGGCTTGCCGTTCGACATCCGGTTGCCGCGCCAGATGTTCCCGATCCCCTTGGCGTTCCAGTGCGCGACCGCCCCGTAGTAACCGCTGCCGGGGTGGTACTCGGCCGAGAAGACGTTGTCGGTGACCTGGATCCCGCTCGCGCCGTCGCCGCCGCCGTAGAGCGCGTAGGCGCCCCCGGCCAGCCAGTTGTCGTCCACGACGGTGTTCAGCACCGCGCCGGTGTCCGCGTAGAGGCCGACGCTGGCGGTGCCGCCCTTGCCGACCGGAGTCGGGTTCAGCAGCGTGTTGTGATGGATGGTCAACTGTCCGGAGCCCGCGCCGTCGCTGATCACGGCATCGGTGTGGGCCCACTCCCCGCCCAGGTCGACGAAGGGGACGAGGTCGTGCACATAGTTGTCGTGCAGATTTCCCTGACCCATCGACAGGGCGTCGCTGAACACCGAGATGTCACAGGAGTCGACCTCGATGGAACTGCCGCCCATGTTGGAGACCGCGTAGTCCTCACCGCCGTTGTCCGGGCCCTGTCCTGGCACCCCGGTCACCGTGCTGTGCAGGATCCGCAGACCGTGGAAGCCGGGCCGGAGGTTGATGCCCCACCAGTTGGTGGAGGTGATCCGGCTGTCGATGACGGTGACGTTGTTCGCGTAGATGTCGAGCGAGCCGGTGATGTCCCAGCCCTTGATCACCATGCCGTCCTTGGCGATGGAGAGCGCCCCGGTGCGGTGCGGGGTCAGCTTGATCCGTGGACCGGTGCTGCTCGCGTCGGGAAAGCCGCAGGCTGTGGGCGTGTGGCAGGAGGCGAGGTCCGGGGCCGGCCGGCCGGCGCTGGGGCCGGGCGCGGCGGTCGAGCTCGTGGTCGCAGTCGCGGTCGCAGTTGCCGTTCCGCCGGCGCCGCCGGCGCCGCAGTCGGACCCGCCGCAACCGGCCTGCTTGCCGGCAACTCCCGTACAGGCGGCGGCTGTCAGCGCCAGGAGCACCAGCAGTACTCCCACGCCCCATAACCGACCGAAGGTCCACCTCATCGAACCGACCCGTCCTCTCGTGAAAGCCTTGTCCAGGCGAGGTAGTCGCGGACCAGCCAGTCCGGGTTGGCGGCCCGGGTCTTCCCGGAGCCTCCAGCGGCGTGCTCCCACTCGGGGACGAGGATGGGCACCTGCCGCCCCACCGCGCCCTCCAGCGAGCCGGTGGAGTGCAGGGCCCGGGCCAGCCGGACGCATTCCCCGTTGAAGCAGCTCTCGATCTCCAGGGCGAGCAGCCCGATGGCGGCGGGGTTGCCGTCGGCGCCGAGGCCGCCCTCGTACCAGAGCCCGAGCCCCCTGACCCAGGACTCGCGCAGGGCGGCTCCGGCCGGGTCGCGGGCGCGGTCGGCGATCACCGCGAGTTCGCCGGGGAGCCAGTACGCGAGGTTCCAGCGGGCGTCCAACGGATCGTCGGCCGCGGGCAGGGCGATTCCCACCTGGGCATGGGTGTTGTGGCGGACGGTCAGAACAGGGCAGCGCGGATCGTCGTCCTCGTTGTCGACGAGGAAGGCGAGCGCGTACACATCGCTGATCTCGGCATGTGCGAGCGTGGCCAGGCCCCTCAGGACCTGGAGTCGTAAGTGATCGCGGAGGTTCCTGAACGCACTCATGTCGTCGCACACCAGGGGTTCCGGTATGGCTGGTGGCCCAGTCAGCGGACGGTCGACCCCCCGGTACGACCGCCTGCGGCGCCTACTCCCCCCGGCTGTGCGGAGTGAACACACCAGCCTTGTGCTTCACACGGCTACCCTGGGACCCAGGGCCACCGTACCGGCGGAACTCGGCACCCTCGCGCCTCCGCCGTCCCGCAAAAATGGTCGCACGAACGAGCCGCCCGACACCAGGGCTCGAACACGCCAACCGCTCCCCTGCCGGGCCGCTCCGCTGTTGCCTGGCCGTGACAGCGGAAGGATCGGCCCAGGATCTTCGTCTGACAGGCTTCTCCTGTAGTGCTTGAACCCACTACAACAGACCTCAGCACCGACGCTGCTGTTCACCGCACCCAGGCCCAGGGGGTTCGTCTTGTCCACCCGCACCCGCACCCGTGCCATCACCGTCGCGTCCGTGCTCCTCACGGCCGCGATAACCGGCGGAACCGCCCTGCTGCCCTCGGCAGCGCACGCCGCGGAGCCGCGCAGCGCCCATGCCGCGGCCCCGGTGGAGGCCCAGCCGACCGCGCGTGGAGGCGATGCCGGGGAGGACACCGGGGCGTTGGCCGGCGGGGCGCTGGCGTTCACCGCGACCGGGGTCGCGCTGGCCTTCGGGATCCGGCACCGGAGCCGGGGCCGCCAGCAGTGAGCGCCGCAGCCCCTGACTCCGTGCTGAGAGGCGCTACAGCCCAGCGTACGAGTGCATGCCGTTGATGAAGATGCTCACGCCGTAGGAGTTGAACAGGAAGCACGCGAAGGCGATCAGCACCAGCACCGCCGCCTTCCGCCCCTTCCAGCCCGCCGTCGCCCGCGCGTGCAGGTAGCAGGCGTAGGCGACCCAGGTGATGAAGGCCCAGGTCTCGGTCGGGTCCCACTGCCAGTAGTGGCCCCAGGCGGCCTCGGCCCAGATCGCGCCCGCGATGATCGTGAAGGTCCACAGCGGGAAGGTGAAGGCGTTGATCCGGTAGGACAGCTTGTCCAGGGTCGCCGCCGCGGGCATCCGCTCGCAGATGTCGGCCCAGCGGCCGCCCTTGCTGCGGCCCTCGGCGACGGCCTTCTCGTGGAAGTCCCGGCAGAGGTACATCACCGTGGTGAGCGCGCCCGCGTAGAGGGCGCCGCCGCAGATCATCGCCCCGGAGACGTGGATCCACAGCCAGTACGAGTGCAGGGCCGGGACGAGCTGCTCGGAGGCGGTGTAGAGGACGGTGACGGCCAGTCCGAGCCCGAGCAGGATGCCGAAGGTCAGCGGCAGGCCGAGCCAGCGGACGTCGCGTCCGCTGAACAGCAGGCCGAGGAAGAGCAGCGCCGCGACCAGGGTCAGCGCGCAGGTGAACTCGTAGAGGTTGCCCCACGGCGGGCGTCCCGCCGAGACGCCGCGGGCGACCACGCCGCCGAACTGGAGCAGCGCCGCGAGGCCGGTGAAGCTGACCGCGATCCGGCCCAGCCGGTCCGCCCGCTCGTCGCCGCCGGCCGCGCCCACGCCGTCGACCGGCGGGGCCTCGTCGCCGCGGGCGAGCACCTCGACCTTGCCGGCCCTGGCGGCGACGGTGCGGGTGAGCGTCGCCGTGCCGCCGTTCGCCCGGGTGACGGTGACCGCGACCTTGGGCGCGGCGGCCGTCTTGGCCGTCTCGGTCGCGGCCTCGGTCGCGGTCTCGGTCGCGGTGGAATCGACCGTCAGCGCGGCCGACTCACGGGCGACCCGGCCGCGACCGCCGAAGGTCCACTCGGTGGTGTAGGCGAGGAACGCGAACAGGTACACCGCCATCGCGGAGTAGATGAGGACGTTGGAGATGGTGGCGAGGTTGGTGTTGATCGCCGCTGCGGCTGCGAGGTTCATCACACTCATCGTTCCTTGGAGAGGGAGGTGGAGGTGAGTTCAGGGTCGTCGGACGCTTCGTCAGCGTCAGCGTCAGCATCGGCGTCTTCGTGGTCGGCCGGGGCCACGTCCTGGAGGGCCAGGGCCAGCTCGGCCAGTTCCTCCGCGATCCGCGAGGACTCGCTGCGGGCCAGTCCGGCCAGCTCGACGGTGGTCACCCCGTCCGGGCCGGTCACCGCGCGCACCCAGATCCGGCGGCGCTGCACGAACAGCGAGCCGACCAGGCCGAGGATCGCCAGCATCGCGGCCACCAGCGCTTCCGTCGTCCCGGGGTTGCTGGAGACGGTGAAGTTCACCCACTGCTTGACGCCGGTCAGGGTGACGGTGCCGCCGCTCGGCAGCGCGAAGTGCTGCCCGGGCTTCAGCAGCACCTTCAGCTGCTCGGACTTGCCGCTGGCATTGGTCACCATGTACGGCTTCATATGCGTGGTGTCGAGGGCGTAGACGCTCTGCGGGTCACCCGCGTTGTTGCCCAGGTCGCCGTGGAAGGCGGAGAGGGCCAACTCCGGGTTCAGCAGGTCGGGGAAGATCGAGTGCGGGCCCTGGGTGGTGAAGGTCGACTCGGCCGCCATCGTCGGCGCGAAGATCGCGGTGAGTCCGACCTGCGTCGACGCACCCTTGTCGTCGACATAGCCGTCGCTCACCTTGAAGGCGCACATCGAGGTGATGTTGGCGTCCTGCGGCAGGCAGGGCGTCGGCCCGTTGAAGATGACCTCGCCCTTGGCGTTGGTCACCTGGAGCACCGGCGCATAGCCGTGCGCGGTCAGATAGACGTTGCTGCCGCCGATCTCCAGCGGGTGGTTGACCTCGATGGTGCCCTTGGTCCCGTTGCCGTCACCGCTGCCGTTCCAGTAGGTGACGTGCGCGGCGAAGGTCCTGGCGGTACCCAGCTGGCTGCCGGTGGTCTGCCAGGTGGCCTGGAAGTTGTCCAGCCGGAACTGGAAGGGCTTCAGGTCGTTGGCGGTGTAGAAGGCGCTGGGCTCGAAGTCGTCGTACTGGGTGACGGTGTTGCTGAACTTGTCCCCCTCCACCACGATCACCGTGCCCATGCCGCCGGCCAGCTTGGTGAAGGCGAAGGCGATCAGCATCGCCACCAGCGAGATGTGGAACAGCAGATTGCCGACCTCGCGCAGATAGCCCTTCTCCGAGCTGACCGCGCCGCCCTGCGCCGCGACCCGGAACCGGCGGCGGCCGAGCAGCCGGCCCGACTCCGCCAGCACCGCGTCCGCGTCCGTGCTGCTGCGCCAGGTCGCGTACACCGGGAGCCGGCCGAGGTGGCGCGGAGCGGTCGGCGGCTTCGCCCGCAGCACGCCGACGAACTGCCAGGTGCGCGGGATGATGCAGCCGACCAGGGAGATGAACAGCAGCAGGTAGATCGCCGAGAACCAGAACGAGCTGTAGACGTTGAACATGTCGAGCTTGTCGAACAGCGGCGCCCAGCCGGGGTGCGCCTTGTGCCAGGTCTCGACATTGGCGGGCGAGGCCGAGGTCTGCGGCACCAGTGAGCCGGGGACCGCGGCGAGCGACAGCAGGAACAGCAGCACCAGCGCGATCCGCATGGAGGTGAGCTGGCGCCAGCCCCAGCGCAGCCAGCCGACGAGGCCGATGCCGACGACCGCGCCCGGCTGGGCGCCGTCCGCGCCCTGCCCGTCGCCGCGCTCCTCGATCGGCGCGCTGCTGAGCCGCCCGGCGGCGGCGAGCTCCCGCTGCTCGTGCTGCTCCCGCTGCTCGTTCTGTTCGTTCTGCTCGTGCTGTTCGTTCTGCGGGCCCTGCTCGTGGCTCACGGCTTCTCCGCGACTACCGGGTTGAGGATCTTGGTGAGCTGCTCGCCGGTCAGCGCGGTCAGCGCCCGCACCGCGACCCGGCCCTGACGGTCCAGGATCAGCGTCGAGGGGATGCTCTGCGGGTTCAGCGTCCCGGGTGGGAACTTCAGCAGCAGCTCACCGGAGGAGTCATAGAAGCTCGGGTAGGTCAGCTTGTGGTCCTTGGCGAAGTACTGCGCCTGGGTGATCTGCAGATCCCGGGAGTCGAGGCCGACGAACTGCACGCCCTTGGCCTGGTTGGCCTTGAAGACGGACTCGAAGTCGGCCGCCTCGGCACGGCAGGGCGCACACCACGATCCCCACACGTTCAGGACCACGACCTGGCCCTTGTACGCGGAGAGGCTGAGCGGCTTGCCGTCCAGGTCCTTGCCGGAAAGGTCGATCGCGGCGGACCGGTCCTTCGCCGGAACCGTGTCGACCAGCCCGGTGCCCTTGACGAAGTTGGTGTTGGCGCTGTCGCTGGAGCCCCCCGAGGCGGAGCAGCCGGCCAGGGCGAGAGCCGAGGCGGCGGCCAGCACGGCGACCGCGGTGCGGGCGGACCGGTGGGAGATCTGGTCGGAGGACCGACCGGACGACCGGCTTGAGGACCGGTGGGGGCTCTGGCGGAGACGCATGTGAAGAGTTTCGCATGGGTGTTTTGAGGGGTTTCACCGGCCCCGAGATCGCGCCGCGGCAGGCCCTCTGACCTGCCGCGACAGTAAACCCGTCACAATCGAACGAACCGTCAGGCGCCGTAGCTCTTTGCGACCGGGAAGTCGCCCCTCCGGCCCTTGCCGGTGAGGTGGGCCGGCAGCAGGTCACGGGCGGGCTCGCTGTAGCCGATCGATACGATCTTGTCCCCGTGGTAGGTGAAGCTGGTCAGGCTCGCCAGCGAGCACTGCCGCTTGCGCGGGTCGTGGGCCAGCCGGCGGTGCTCGACGAAGCTGCGGGTGATCCAGACCGGCAGCTGGTGGCTGACGCACACCGCCTCGTGCCCGCGCGCCGCGTCCCTGGCCGCGCCCAGCGCGCCCATCATCCGCACCACCTGCTCGATGTACGGCTCACCCCAGGACGGGCGGAACGGGTTGGTCAGGTACTTCCAGTACTCGGGCTTGTACAGGGCGCCGTCGCCCACCCCGAAGGTCTTGCCCTCGAAGATGTTCTCGGCTTCGATCAGCCGCTCGTCGGTCGCGGTCTCCAGGCCCAGGATCGCGGAGATCGGCGCGGCGGTCTCCTGGGCGCGCTCCAGCGGGGAGGCCACGACATGGGTGATGTCCCGGCCACTGAGGTGGTCGGCGACCCGGTCCGCCATCTTCCGGCCCAGCTCGGAGAGGTGGTAGTCGGGCAGCCGCCCGTAGAGCACGCCCTTCGGGTTGTGCACCTCGCCGTGCCGCATGAGGTGGACGACGGTGGTCTCGGGACTGCTCACCTGTGCTGCTCCTCTTCGTACCCCTGCGCATGACCGCTCGGACTCGGACGGACGTGCTGCCAGTATCGCCCAGCCCGGTTTCCCGGGACCGGGCGACACCGCTCTCTGTCTGTCCTGCCTGCCTCCGCGTGACTCTGCCTGCCTCTGCCTGCTCCCGCCTGCTCCCGCCTGCCTCCGCCTGCCTCTGCTTACGGAGCCGTCGCCTCCGCCGCCGCGCGGGCCGCGGCCGGCAGCGCGTCGGCGATCCGCTCGATCGCGCGGGCGTCGTGCGCCGCCGACACGAACCAGGACTCGAACGCCGACGGCGGCAGGTAGACCCCGGCGGCCAGCATCGCGTGGAAGAAGGGGGTGAAGCGGAAGGACTCCTGGCTCCGCGCCAGGTCGTAGTTCGTCACCTCGTCGGCGGTGAAGAACACCGAGAACATGTTTCCGGCCTTCTGCACCCGGTGCGCCACCCCCTCCTTGGCGAGGGCCGCGCCGACCAGCCCGGACACCTCGTCGGCGACCCGGTTCACGGTCGCGTACACCTCGTCGGTGCAGCCCCGGAGTTGGGCCAGGCCGGCCGCCGTCGCGATCGGGTTCCCGGAGAGCGTCCCGGCCTGGTAGACCGGTCCTACGGGGGCGAGGTGGCCCATCACGTCCGCGCGTCCGCCGAAGGCCGCGGCCGGGAAGCCGCCACCCATGACCTTGCCGAAGGTCAGCAGGTCGGGGGCCCAGCCCTCGGCGGCTGCCTCGAGGCCGTACCACCCTGCCCTGGACACCCGGAAGCCGGTCATCACCTCGTCGGAGATGAACAGCGCGCCGTTGTCCTGGCAGAGCCGGGCCAGGCCGCCGTTGAAGCCGGGCAGCGGCGGGACGACGCCCATGTTGCCGGGCGACGCCTCAGTGATCACGCAGGCGATCTCGCCGGGGTGGGCGGCGAAGGCGGCCCGGACCGCGTCCAGGTCGTTGTAGGGCAGGACAATGGTGTCGGCGGCGGTGGCGCCGGTGACGCCCGGAGTGTCAGGGAGAGCGAAAGTGGCCAGGCCGGAACCGGCGGCGGCGAGCAGTGCGTCCACATGCCCGTGGTAGCAGCCCGCGAATTTCACGATCTTGGCGCGCCCGGTGAAGCCGCGGGCGAGGCGGATCGCCGACATGGTCGCCTCGGTGCCCGAGGAGACCAGGCGAACCTGCTCAACCGGAGTGACCCTGCTCACAATTTCCTCGGCCAGTTCCACCTCCCCCAGACCCGGGGTGCCGAAGGAAGTGCCCCGGACGACCGCCGCCTGCACGGCGTCGATCACGTCGGGATGCGCATGGCCGAGGATCATCGGGCCCCAGGAGCAGACCAGGTCGACGTACTCGCGACCGTCGGCGTCGGTGAGGTAGGGGCCCTGGCCGGACACCATGAAGCGGGGGGTGCCGCCCACCGCCCGGAAGGCTCGGACCGGGGAGTTGACGCCGCCAGGGGTCACCGCGGAGGCGCGCTCGAACAACGACTGGGACTCGGGTGCTTCGTACGGATAGCTCACAGAGCACATGGTCTCAAACCACCATCTTCAAACGCCATCTTCACCAAACCGCAGCCTGTCCTTCGGCATGTCCCGCCCAATCATCTGGGACGATGATCGGGCCGCAGTGCTCAACCGCCCGCCGAAGGGACTCGGCGGACGGCGTTTCGCGTGGGATCAGACGGCCGCGCACCTTTTGCCTGTTGGCAAATCGATGACTGCCAGTAAGGATGGTCGTGGTGTCCGAGGCGCGCGAAGGGTCCGAGGGTGCAGCGAGGGCTTCGCGTAGGCGTGGTGGCAGCGGCCGTGGTGGAAACAGAGGTGGTGGCGGCGTGGGGGTGACGTACAAGTACTTCGGCGCTCCCGACCGTGCCACCGCCGCCCGCGTGCCCACCGCGCTGGGCCGCGACGGCCTCGGCCTGGACGCCGGAGAGCTGGGCACGCTCGGCCGCCTGGGCGAGCTGTTCGGCCAGGACGGCCGCGAGGGCTCCGAGGAGACCTTCAGCGGCGGGCTCTCCACCAAGATCAAGCCCGAGACGATGAGCGCGATGGTGCTCACCGGCATCCAGGGCATCCCGCTCTCCGCCGTCCCCCCGCTGGAACTGATCGTGCTCCACCCGGACTACGCGGTCTTCCAGCTCCCCCACACCGTCGTCGAACCCCTCCGCAAGGCCGACGAGGCCGAACTCGGCACCGCCGCCTTCATCTGGTCCACCGTCCCCGACCGCCGCGGGCCGCGGGACGCCTTCGTCATCTACCAGATGCTCCACGAGTGGCAGGACTTCGCCAACCGACTGCACGACGCGGGACACCAGCTGTACTGCCTGATGTGGCCCTGAGCTGCGGGTTCGCTGCCGGGCGATGATCGTCAGCGGGTCGCCCGGCAGGCCGTCCGGGGAGGGCTGCTCAGGTCGCGGCGCACTGTGCGTGCAGATGACGGAGCCTTCTCCCTCGGCCTGGCCCGGTCGCTTCTCGAGACTGTCGGTAGCGGAGGCCATAATCGCCACCGTCACGATCACTGCACCGACGGAGGCCGCTGTTGTCCTCGCTTCACGACTTTGCGACCTGGGAGCCTCTGCTACGCCTCCTGCGGAGCGCCCACGCGGAGACCCTTGCAGACACCCTGCCCGGCCCATGCTCAACGCGTCAGCTGAAACGCACCCGAGTCACCTGTGACTGAGGGTTCCAAGGTGGGCAACCCTCCGTCAACCGCGGCGCTCAGAGCCGCCAACTGAAGCCGCTCAGTCACACCCAGGCCCCCGCCGACGTAGAAGCGGCTGCTACGCCTTTTGCTGGGCTACGGTGCGGGCGCGCTCGTTGAGGTCGCGGACGGCGCGGTTCTGCCGGTACGGCCGCAGGCTGCTGCGCATGGTCTGGAAGTGGTCGTCGCCGCGGACCGAGGAGACGAAGGCGTAGTCGTCGAGGAACGTCTGCCAGGTGGCGCAGGCAGCCTCGACGTGGCCGAGTTCGAGCTGGCGTTGGGCGAGGAGGCCGTTGGCGTGGACCCGGCCTTGGCGCTCCTGGGCGGGGCGGACCCGGTTGGACTGCTGGAGGGCCGTGATGGAGCCGGGGAGGTCGCCGAGTTCGTACAGCACGTGGGCGGTGTGGAACTGGAAGGCGGACTCGTCGTAGCCACCGACCGCGTCGCGCCGGGAGTCGGCCTTGGACAGGGCGGTCTCTGTTTCGCTGAGCCGGGCGAATGCCTGGTGGCGGTCCTTGACCATGGCGGCGCCGTGGGCCTGCTGTCCGGACAGGAACGCTTGGAGGCGGGGACCGGCGGCGGGAGCTGCTTCGGCGGCGGAGTCGGCGAGTTGGAGGGCCTTGCTGCCGTAGCCGAGGTTGGACGCCTGCAGGGCCATCCCGCGCAGGGTGCGGCAGTAGGTGACGTGGTCCTTTGCGGCGGCTGCCAGCTTGAGGGCCTGGACGTAGTACTGCTGGCCCAGGCCGTGGGCCTTCTCGTACATGGCCATCCAGCCGGTGAGGTAGACCAGGTCGGAGGCGGCGGCGAGCATGTCGGCCTTGACCTGCTCGGTAGCGGAGGCCTTCAGGTAGGGGCCGACGGTGTTGACCAGGAAGGCAGCAGCCATCGGGCGGGCGTGGGCACCGCCGAGCTCGTCGAGGATGTCGGCGATGCGGTCGGTCATGGTGCGGACCGTGGTGACCTCGCCGGCCCCGATGTGGGTGGTGCGCCCGGTCCGCGACGCCTCCAGGCGGCCGGAGAGCTCGCTGTAGTCGGGGACCATGAGCGCTGCCGAGTACATCCCGGCTGCCAGCACGCTTCGGCGGGAGGGGTCCATGTCGGCCTGGCCGAGGTCCATCACCCCGGCCACGGCGTCGGTCTCAGGCATGGCGTCGGCGCGACTGCCGAAGCCCGCCTCGTAGGGGGTGACCGGTCGGCCGAGTTTGCGGGAGAGGGCTTCCACGATGACCGGTTGGGCCGGCCGGCGGGGCATGGTGCCGGTCAGCCAGTGCGAGACGGCCGACTCGTCGTAGTTGAGGTCGAGCCCTGATTCCAGTCCGGCGCGGTTGACGGCGCGGGCCAACTGCCCATTGCCCCAGCCTGCTTCGGACATGAGGCGGGCCAGTCCCGTGTTGGGCGTGCGGGTTCGTGCTGCCATGACAACCCCCGAACTTTCAACGCTTTCAAGGATCTCCGCAGTCTCCTCCGTTCTCCCGCTCTGTGTACCCCCGTTCAATGGGTGTCAGCCCTCCGAGGGATAACCCCCTGGCCGGGCGACAGCCCCAGGCGTGCGGTGCGGAAGCGGCGAAGACAGCGACTCGTCCCTTCCAGCATCGCACCCAAGCCGAGGAAAGACGTCCGCCAGGAGCGCGCATGTACCCACCGATCATCTCCCTCGATCCGTTGCCGCGACGTGAGCACAACGACCAGGTCTGCCAGGCGCGGGAGCGGCTGGCTGCTGTCACCTGGTCGCCTTGGGAGGAGTCTCCGGAAGCAGCGGACGGGATGGGAGCCGAGGCATCCGAGGCCGCCAGCGAGCCGACTTCATGAGCGGCCCGGCGACGCACGGGACCCGGTGGCTCCTGCCGTCGACCCCGGCCGCGGTGGGCATCGCCCGGGACCGGGCGGTGGCCTCGCTGCGGCTTTGGGGCATCTACCTGGATCCGGATTGCGAGGACAGCATCAGGCTGCTGGTCTTGGAGTTGGTCACCAACGCGGTGCTGCACGACCCCGGACCGCTGGTAACGGTGGGTCTGTACGTCGGAATCAACGAGCAGACGGTGATGGTCAAGGTCCTGGACGGCAACCGGGACCAGCCCTCGGTGCGCCGTGCAGGTGAGCAAGCGGAAGGCGGTCGGGGCCTGTTCCTGGTCGACGCGCTGACCGCAGGCCGTTGGGGCACAGGCCCAACCGTGAAGGGAAAGCGGGTCTGGGGCGCGCTGCCGTTGCCCGACCAACCGCGAGCTGCCCGACGCCGCCAACTGCTCGACTCTCTGATCCGTGCCGCGCGCCCCAACCCCCACCGGGTCAACGCCGCGATCTGAGCCAGGAGACCAGAGCCAACATCCCGCGGGACCGACTCCGGCCCATCCTCCGGACCTTCTATCGCTGCACCACAGTCGGCCGGACGATCTCCGGCCCTGTCAGATTGGCTCACCATCATGGACGTACTCGTCACCGGTGGAGCCGGGTTCATCGGTTCTCACTTCGTCAAGCGCCTCCTGACCGCCGACGACATCGGCCAGGTCACCGTCCTGGACGCCCTCACCTACGCCGGGCACATCCACAACCTGGGCGAAGCGTTCCTCTCCCCAAGCTGACCTTCGTCGAAGGCAACATCCTCGCCCGCCCACTGGTCGACCAGTTGGTCCAGCAGCACGACGCGGTGGTGCACTTCGCCGCCGAGTCACACGTAGACCGCAGCTTCTACACGGCCGGCACCTTCCTGGCCACCAACGTCATGGGCACCCAGACCCTGCTGGACGCAGCCCAGCGCCACGGCGTCGACCGCTTCGTCCACGTCTCCACCGACGAGGTCTACGGTCCACTGCTGACCGGCTCGGCCGCCGAGGACGCTCCGCTGCGACCGTCGGTCCCCTACGCCGCGTCCAAGGCCGCCTCCGACCTGATCGCCCTCTCGTACTGGCAGACCAGCGGGGTGCCGGTGTGCGTGACCCGCTCCAGCAACAACTACGGCCCCCACCAGCACCCCGAGAAGATCATCCCGCTGTTCGTGACCCGGTTACTGAAGGGCGAACCGGTCACCCTGCACGGCCAGGGCCAGCACGTGCGCAACTGGCTGCACGTCGCCGACCACTGCGCCGGCGTCGAGTTGGTCCTGCGCTACGGCACTCCCGGCGAGGTCTACAACCTCGGTGGCGGAACTGACCTGACCGGCCGCGAGCTGACCTCGATGCTGTTGGAAGCCTGCGGTGCCACCTGGGAGGCGGTCACCTACATCCCCGACCGGCCCGCCAACGACCTGCGCTACTCGATGGACTGCTCCAAGGCCGTGCAGACACTCGGCTACCGACCCCAGCACGACCTGCAGGAGGGGCTGGCGCAGACCGTCGAGTGGTACCGCACCAACCCCGACCGATGGGCGCCGCTGCTGCGCAAGCCCGCCGCCCAGCTCGAACTGGCCTCCCCCGCAGCTCTGGAGGGTTGAGCCGGATGATCAGCCGGACCATGCAGTCGAGCGTCAATGCCAAGCCCTTCATCCACGGTCCCGAGGCCGGTGCCGTGGCTGCGGTACTGGCCGAGGGCCAGTACGGGCACAGCCGCGAGACCGAGGCATTCGAGCGGGAGCTGGCGCAGTACCTGGGCGTCCCCCAGGTCGTGGCGGTCGCTTCGGGTACCGACGCGCTCCACATCGCCCTGCTCGCCGCAGGCATCCGAGCAGGGGATGAGGTGGTCGTGCCCTCGCTGACCTTCTGCGCGAGCGTGCAGGCCATCCTCATGTGCGGCGCCGTCCCGCACTTCGCCGAGGTCGACCCGGACACCCTGTGCGTCACCGAACGCACCGTCATGGAGGCGCTCACCCCGGCAACCCGCGCCGTGATGCCGGTCCTGTACGGCGGACGTGCCGTGGACCTGGGCGGCGTCCACGACACCCTGGCGGCCATGGGCATCGCGATCGTGGAGGACGCCGCCCAGGCGTTCGGCTCCTGGTGCGGCCCGCAGCGCGTCGGAGCCCGCCCTCAGGTGACCACGTGCTTCTCCTTCGGCCCGATCAAGCAACTGACCTGCGGCCAGGGCGGAGCGATCGTGCCGCGCACCGACCAGGCGGCCGACGTGGCCAGGAGCCTGCGGCTGCTGGGCATCGTCCAGCCGCAGCACGAGCGCGTGCGCACCACCACGTACACGGTCGAGAGCGCCGGTCTGCGTGCCCCGCTGTCGGGCATCAACGCCGCGATCGGCCGGGTCCAACTACGTCACTTCGCGGCGCTGGAGGGCCACCGCAAGTCCCTGTGGCGGGCCTACCAGGCCGCGTTGCTCAACCTCGACGACGCAACCCTGGTCGACGTCGGCATCGACAGCACGCTCCCGTTCAACTGCGTGGTCCGCGTCCCGAGGCGCGACGCCGTCTTCCAGCTGATGCACGCCGAGGGCGTCGCCGTCGGCGTGCACTACCCGCCCAACCACCTCCAGCCGGCCTTCGCCCGCTGGCACCGGGACCTGCCCGCCACCGAGCAGGCGGCCAGGGAAATTCTGAGCCTGCCTTTCCATCCGGCCATGACCAGCGCGGACGTGGTCCACGTCGTCACCGTGCTCGGCCAGGCACTGTCCATCAGCCGAGCCGACGAGCGACCCTCCCAGCCCTGCTACGAGCGGCCCTCGGCCACCACCGACAGCAGCACGTCGACCAGCAGCTCCGCCGCTTCGGGACGGCCGTGAGCACGTGCCTGCCGCGCCACCTCGTCACGCCGCACCGGGTCGGCAAGCAGCGGGGCGACCGCCTCCCGCAGCGTCTCGGGGGTCACCTCGCCGAGGAGTGCCACAGCGGCCCCGGCCTGCTGCAGGTGGGCGGCGTTGTGGGCCTGCTCGTTGCCGGCCGAGGTGACCAGCGGCACCAGCACCGAGGCCTTACCCAGAGCGGTGATCTCCGCGATGGTGCCCGCGCCGCTGCGCGAGACCACCACGTCGGCCAGGGCGAGCACGTCGGGCAGCTCAGATCCGACGAACCCAGTCAGGAAGTAGCGGCCCACCAACTGGGCGGGGAGAGCGGCGGCGCGGGCCGCCAGTTCCTCCACGGCGGTCGGCCCGCACTGGTGGATCACGTTGGCCTGCTCCAGCAGCCACGGCAGGATGGCGACCACGGCCTGGTTGATCTGCCGGGCCCCCTGGGCGCCGCCGGTGACGTAGACAGTCGGCAGCCTGCGGTCGAACCCGTCCAGACCCAGAGCCGTGACCGCCTTGTCCGCACTTCCAGCGAGCACCTGCGGGCGCACCGGGTTGCCGGTCACCACGGCAGTACGCCGAGCCGAATCGGGCAGCAGCGGCAGCGAAGCCTCCGAAGAGACCGCCACCCGCGCCGCCGCACGGGCCAGCGCTTTGTTCGCCAGCCCGAGCCGCACGGTCTGCTCGTGAATGACCAGCGGTACGCGGCACACCTTCGCCGCCAGGCCGATGGGGACGGCGACATATCCACCGGTGCCCAGCACCACGTCGGGGCGGAAGTCGGCGACGATCGACCGCGCCTGGGCCGCACCCAGCGGTACCCGGCCCATGTCCTTCGCGTTGGCCACCGACAGCATCCTCAGCGGGTTGCTGGAACGCCGGATCTTGCCCGTGGCCACCGGGGCGAAGGCGATGCCCTCGCTGGTGGCGACGCGCTCCTCAAGGCTCCCGGCAGTGCCGACCCACAGCACCTCCAGCGTCCGACCGTGTCCGGCCAGCCGGGCCGCCAGAGCGCGCACCGCAGTCAGCGCGGGATAGGTGTGCCCACCGGTCCCGCCCCCCGACACGATCAGGCGCAACGCCCGCTCCGGGCCGAACGGCAGGGCGCTGACGAGGTCGCTGGCCATAGCGGGACTTCCTGTCTGACGGTGCCAGAACCGAGCCCTGGCCGACGAAGGATCGGGAGATTACGGGACGATAGCAGGCTTTTCACCCACCGCATGAAGTGAACCAACCATCCACTGAACGCACTTGAGAACAGGAGGCTCGAACATGAAACGTGCAGCCGTACTCGGGAAGGGCAGCCTCGCCGCCCACGCCTGCGAAACCATCGCGGCACTGCCCGGCATGGCCCTGGACACCGTGGTCCCCGTCGCCCAAGAACCCGATTGGGACATCCCCTTGTCCGGTTACGTGACCAAGAACTGGCCAGCGACACGTGTCCTGCGCTCAGGCGACTGGCGCGACCTCGACGGCCGCTTCGACCTCGTCTTCAGCGTGCTCTACGACCAGATCATCGGCCCCGACCTGATCAATCGCGCCGAGCGCATCATCAACCTCCACCCCGGCCGCCTGCCTCAGTACCGAGGTGTCCGCCCCGTCAACTGGGCCCTTCGCAACCGGGAGACCCTCCACGGCGTCACCATCCACGCCATCGAGACCGGCGTCGACACCGGACCGGTCATCGCCGAAGCCCTGTTCTCCATCTGGCCCGACACCGACGAGGTGTGCGACGTCTGGCAGCGCTCCATGGAACACGGCCGCCTCCTCATCACCCACACACTGGTCCACCTCGACCACATCACCCCCCGCCCCCAGGACGAGACCGCCGCAGTAACCCACCACAGCCGAGACAACTACCAGCTCGGCGACCGCAGCGACTGGACCCGACAGACGTCACGGTGACCACTCCCGAAGTCCGCCCGCAAGTGCAGGACACGCGAGCTGCTCGCCGACCCGGACGCCGCGCTGGGCTACCTGGAGTCCCGAGCTGCCGGTGAGGACTTGATGGTGCCGCACGTCGGTAGCTACTTCGCCCCCCACCCTGGCCGCCGTCTGCGAGCGGTTCTCCGGCCAGGTGCTGGGCAGTGGCTCTGCGCTGAAGTTGCCGACTTCGGTTCTCGCGGTAGCGCCGTCTCCCGTCCTCAACGCATCGCTCTGTTCAGCGTGTCAGGCGGTGGCGCCAGTCCAGCGGAGTGACTCTGATGGCGCGGCTCGGGTCGCGGCCCCAGTTGGAGTGGAGCCCGGTTGCCTCAAGGGCCGCCACGACCTCGTCGCCGACGGCTCGGGTGGTTTCCGCCGAGTCGTCGAAGCCGCCGTAGAGGAGCGTCAGCCCCTGGCCCCGTGCGGCGGCGGCGGTGCACTGGTTATGGAAGTAGACGAAGCCGCAGGAGCCGGGGGCGGCTTCGCCGCCGATCTCGGTCTGTCCGCAGTTGCGGCAGCAGGTGAAGTTCTCGCGGGCCGTGATGCCGGCTGCCTCCAGGAGGGCGAACGCGCGGGTGAGGCGTTCGGGGTCGGTCTCGCCCTCCCAGCTGGACTGCTCCTCGACGCGTTCGAGCCACAGCCGGTCGGCCAAGGCCAGGGCCTGCTGGCGCGAGACGGGTCGGCGGTCCTTGGTGACCAGGTACTCCTCCGCCAGTTCGGCGAGTTCCACGCGGGAGGCATAGCCACCGATCAGCACCTCCCGGACTTCGGCCTCCAACTCCGCACGCTCGGCGTCACCGAGGTCGAGCGGGGGTGCCTCCACGACGGGTCCCAGGTCCAGCAGCGACCAGGCCAACCCGTTCTGCCAGCCCGGCTGCTGCCGCGCCCAGGCGGTAAGCACTCTGACCGCTTCCTCGGGCTCGATGACTGTCGTTTCAAAGTGCCGGTCGGCAGCACCGTCGCGGTGCTCCAGGGTGTATCCGTCACCCGGCTCGTGCAGCACCTGAGCGAAAACGTCGGGCAGATCGGGTATCCGCTCGAGCACCAGGAACCGGTCGTCGCGGGCACCGATGCGGTGAACCAGCTCGGCCAGTTTCTCGGCAGACGGGCGGACGTGCCGTTCCTGGTTGGTCGCCACCATGATCTCTACCATGTACAGACTTTGGCACAGCCCACTGACAGTGGATTCCGCCGCTCGCTGAGGTTGAAAGCGTGTTGGCCGGTTCCGGTGGCTGACGGTTCTTGATCCCTGCGGTACGCCGGTTGCATGAGGTACGCGCAGGGTGGCGGCCTGTCACCGAAGGGACAGGTGCAGCGGGAGCTGGTGCGGTTGGAGGCGGCGGAGCGGTTCGCTGCCGGGGAGTCGACGGCGGTGGTCGCGGCCGCGCTGCGGGTGGGTGAGCGGCAGGTGCGCAAGTGGCGTCAGGCCTGGCGCCAGGGCGGCGCGGACGCGTTGCGGTCGAGGGGTCCGCACTCGGTGGAGCGGCTGGGCTCGGATCAGTGGCTGGTGCTGGTGCGTGAATTGGAGCACGGTCCGATGGCGCACGGCTGGAGTGAGGACCGGTGCTGGACGCTGGGCCGGATCCGGCTGGTGATCGCGCGCCGGTTCCACGTCGGCTACACCGTGCAGGGCGTGTGGCACCTGCTGCGGCGTCACGGCTGGTCCGTGCAGGTGCCGGTACGTCGGGCGCTGGAGCGCGACGACGCGGCGGGCGAGGTCTGAAAGGCGGAGGTCTGGCCGCAGCCAAAAGGACGGCGGGCCCGTGACGCCTGGATCTGCTTCGCTGACGAGGCCGGCCAGGGCATGAGGCCGCCCAGGGGCCGGACCTGGGCACCACGCGGGCGCACCCCCGAGGTGCGGGTGGTGGTCGGCAGCCGGGGCCGGGTGACCATGGCCGGCGTGGTCTGCTTCAAGCCCGGCCACCGGCCCCGGTTCTTCTACAAGCTGCACGTCTACCGGGGCCGCAAGCGCGAGGGGAAGAGCTTCACCTGGCAGGACTACCGCGACTTCACCGCGATGACGCACACCCAGCTCGGCGGCCCGGTGGTCTGGTGCCGGGACAACCTCAGCACCCACCTGACCGACGGCCTGACCGAGTACGCCATCGAGCACCGCGAGTGGCTGGAGGTGTTCCAGTTCCCCTCCTACGCGCCGGACCTCAACCCGCAGGAAGGGATCTGGTCGCTGGTCAAGCGTGGCCTGGCGAACTTCGCCGCCGCCGACCTCAACCACCTCGTCCAGGTCGTCAAACGCAAGCTGAAGCAGATCCAGTACCGCCCCCACCTCATCGCCCTCTCTGACAGTCTCGACTGAGACGTCCGGTTCGTCCGGGTTAGTCTGGATGGGCGAGACAGGAGATTCCCGGCATGGCTTCCAATACCACCACCTCACGCACAGCCCCCGAGCCCGACCCGGCCCCGCGGCCGAAGCGGCGCACGTTCACGGCGGAATACAAGCTGCGGATCGTCGCTGAGTACGATGCCGCCCCCAGCGGGGAGAAGGGCGCGGTCCTGCGCCGCGAGCGGTTGTACCACTCGCACATCATCGAGTGGCGGGCCGCGCGAGACGCCGGAGCGATGGCCACGCTCGCCGACCGGCGGACCTCGCCCGCACGCCCCAAGAGGCCCGCCGAAGCAGCCGAGGCCGAGCGGCTGCGCAAGAGGCTGGCCGTCGTGGAACGGGAGCTGGCGCAGAAGGACGCCGCCCTGGAGCTGCTGGGAAAAGCTTCCGCACTCTTGGAACTGCTCTCCAAGAGTGCGGGCTGAAAGCCGAGGCCGAGCAGGTCGCCGACGAGCTCTTCCAGTCGCTGGAGCGGGAGTTGAACACCACTGCGGCCTGCCGGCTGACCGGTCGCTCACGGGCCACGCACTACCGTCGGCTCAACCCGCCCCCGCCGCGCGAGCGCGCTCCGCGCCCCTCGCCGCCCTCAGCTCTGGCTCCGGCGGAGCGCGCGCGGATCCTGGCACTGATGAACAGCCCGGCCTATGCCGAACTGGCACCTGCCCAGATCTGGGCGCGCGAACTGGACGAGGGCCGCTACTACTGCTCAGTGCGCACGATGTACCGGATCCTGGAGGCCCAGGGCCAGACCGGCGAGCGCCGCCGCCAGGCCACCCACGCCGCCAAGTCCATCCCCGAACTCGTGGCCACCGCCCCCTCGCAGGTCTTCAGTTGGGACATCACCAAACTGGCCGGACCAGACAAGGGCATCTGGTACCACGCCTACGTCATCATCGACATCTTCAGCCGCTACGTCGTCGGCTACACCGTGGAGATGGCCGAATCGGCCGAGCGCGCCGAGGAGTTGATCAGCGAGACCGTCGAACGCAACGGCATCGCCCCCGAGCACCTGCACGCGGACCGCGGCACCTCGATGACCAGCAAGAAAGTCTCGCAGTTGCTCATCGATCTGGGCGTGACGCGCTCGCACTCGCGCCCCAAGGTCTCGAATGACAACCCGTACAGCGAAAGCCAGTTCAAAACCACGAAGTACATGGCCGACTACCCGGCGCGGTTCGACTCCCTGAACCACGCACGCGAGTGGTTCGACTCATTCATTGCCTATTACAACCATGAGCATCGCCATTCGGGCATCGGGCTGCACACGCCTGCGTCCGTGCACTTCGGCACCGCCGGCCAAGTCCAGGACCAGCGCGCCGTCACGCTCAACGAGGCATACGCCCGCCACCCCGAACGCTTCGCCCACCGCCCCCGCCCGCCCAAGATCCCCGATCAGGCGTGGATCAACGACCCCGCCAAACGCAGAGAACCCGAATCAGCACAACAGAGCGCATAACCGTACGAACGTCTCATTTGACTTGACACGTTCCGTCGAGGGCTGCCTCACCGAGACCGGACTGATCATCGAACCCCGGTGACACCAGCGCAGGCCACCACACTTTCAACCTCAGCAGTTGGCCTCGGGTCAAATCCCCCGGCGGAGCGAGTGGAACGGCGTACTCTCGCACTAGCGCGAACGGTACTTCTCAATAGGACAGTTGATGACTTTTCACTTGCCCGTAGCCCGGCCGGACGGAATGCCAAGCCCCTCTGGACCCCGAGGATTCCGCCTGCTCAACGCCATCTGGTCGTGGTTCACGAAGAACAACGCTTGGCCAACTTTCGATGAGATTGATCGGGAGCTTTACAGGAGCGAGGGAGATGGGTCCTTCGTTGATGTCCTGTCCCTCTTGAAGTGCCCCGGTTCCACTCGTTCTGCCCCTACTGACTGTTCTGTCTCACTACAGTTGCCCCTGGGGAGATCCGGAGGGGCCGATGAGCGCGGTGCTTGCCGTTGCGGACGCCGAGGGGTTTGAGCTGGGGTTTTTCGACGCCGAGGGTGTTGAGCGGCGTGAGGGGCTGTCGCGTTGCTGGAGTGTGGCGTTCGAGGACGTTGGGCCGGTGCGAGCGTTCTTCTCGCGCAAGGGGCAGCGGCACTTCCCCGGGTGGTATTACGCGGTGACGACGGGGCGTCATGTGGGCTTCGAGTCGTGGCTTGAGCGTGATCACGCGATGCTTCTCGACTTCGATCCGCAGGTGGTGGGGTTGGCCTCGCAGCCGTTTTGGCTGCACTGGACGGTGGAGGCCGAGCGCCGACGCCATGCCCCTGACTACTTCGTCCGCAAGGCGGACGGTACCGGGGTGGTGCTCGACGTGCGGGCGGACGATCGCATCGAGCCCCGCGATGCGCAGGCGTTCGAGGCGACACGGCGGGCGTGCGGGCTGGTCGGCTGGGAGTTTCGTCGGTTGGGGACGATGACACCGGTATTCGTGCGCAATCTGCGCTGGATCTCACGCTACCGGCATCCGCGATGCCGGGGCCCGGCGGGCGTCGCCGAGCGGCTGCTTGAGGTCTTTGCGCAGGCCCAGCCCCTGTTCGAGGGGGCGGGGATGGTCGGGGAACGGCTGCTGGTCCTCCCGGTGCTCTATCACCTGCTGTGGTGCGGGCATCTGTCCGCGGACCTGCACGCGCGGGTCCTCGACGCATCGACGCCGGTGGGCGTCGGGGCCCGGGGGCAGGCGCGGTGAGCGCGCCGCGCAGGCCGGGGGTGTTGCACCGCGGCGACCGGATCAGCTACCGGGGTGCTTCCTATACGGTGCTGGGTTTGTCGGGCACGCTGGTGCGGTTGGCCGAGGAGTTCCGGCGCGGTCCCGACCTGGCCGTGCACCTGAGCGACCTGCAGGCCGACGCCAGCTTCTCGATCGTCGGGGCGCGCGGGCGCGCGAAGCTTCCGGCGTCGGGGCTGCTGGATGAGCTGCCGACGCACCTGGTCGAGGAGGCGCTGTGGTGGGAGCGTCACGTCCTGGAGGTCATCTACGGGGTGGGCCCCGACGCGCTGCCGGGGGCGTCGGCGCGACCCGGCTACGATCCGCTTGGCACCACGCTGACCCAGCGTGAGGCAGCCAAGGCCCGTGAGCTGGCGGACGCCGGACACCAGGTGAGCGTCAGCCGGGTCAAGCGTCAGCGGCAGCGCTACGAGGCCGGCGGGGTGCGCGCGCTGGTGGACCGCCGTTTGACCAAGCCGGCGTCGCCGGCCGGTCGGGTCGATGAGCGGGTGGTGGCGGCGATGCGCGAGGCGATCGCGGAGACTGCCGAGGCGTCCTCGCGCACCGCCGGTCACGCGTTGTGGCGCACTGAGCAGATCCTCGCGTCCTGGCACGGGCCCGGTGCGGTGGCGATGCCCTCGCGCACGACGTCCTACCGCCTGTTCGCCAGGTTGTCCGACACGCACACCACCGGCTCGGCGCGCACCCGGCGCTCTTTGGCTGGCCGTCCCGAAGCCCCGTTCGGGGCACTTGCGGTGGACGCGCCGGGGGAGATCGTGCAGATCGACTCCACGCCGCTGGACGTGCTGGTGCTGCTGGACAGCGGGGTGATCGGTCGTCTGGAACTGACCGGCATGATCGACGTCGCGACGCGGACGGTGACCGCGGCGGTGCTCTCCCCGACCACCAAGTCGGTGGACGCCTCGGTGCTGCTGGCCCGCACCGTGACTCCCGAGCCGATGCGCCCGGGCTGGATCGAGGCGCTGTCGATGGCGCACTCGGTACTGCCGCACCGGCGGCTGATGGCCATCGACGAGCGTTTGGAGCACGCGGCGGCCAAACCGGTGATCGTCCCGGACACGATCGTCTGCGACCTGGGCAAGGTGTTCATCTCCCACAACTTCCGGGCGTCTTGCCGGTTCCTGGGGATCACTTTCCAACCCGTGCACCCCGCTTCGGGCGCGGAGAAGCCCCATATCGAGCGGATGTTCTCCTCCGTGGGCACGCTGTTCAGCCAGTTCGTCGCCGGCTACACCGGCTCCAGCGTCGAGCGCCGCGGCTACCAGGTGGAGGACCAGCCCTTGTGGTCGCAGCTGGAACTGCAGGCGCTGCTGGACGAGTGGCTGATCCTGTGGCAGAACCGGCCCCACGACGGGCTGCGCGATCCGCTGGCACCAGGGCGCGCGTTCACCCCCAACGAGAAGTACGCCGCGCTGGTGGAGGCCGCCGGCTACGTGCCGATCGCGCTGGGTCCCGAGGACTACATCGAGCTACTGCCCGCGACCTGGCGGGCGATCAACGCCTACGGAGTACGTATCGGACGGCGGACCTACGACGCGGCAGCGCTCAACCCCTGGCGCGGGCAGCCCTCGGGCGTGACACACAAGAGGAACCTGTGGGAGGTCCACCACGACCCCTACGACGTCTCGCGCGTCTGGGTGCGCGAGCCGCGCGGCGGCTGGATCAACGTGCCCTGGCGCCACCTGCAGCGAGCCCCGATCCCGTTCGGCGACCTGGCCTGGGACCACGCGCGCGCCAACACGCCGCCCGGTGCCACCGAGGAGCAGATCGCCGACGCGGTGCAAGACCTGCTGCGGCGCGCCGCCGCCGGCCCCGGTCAGACCCCGCAGGAGGGACCGGCTGCCTCCAAGCGCGAGCGGCGCGTCGCGGCCCGCACCAAGGCCACCGCCCGCCCCCAGGCATCTCCCGATCCGTCCCCGGACCGCGCGGACCAGGACGAACAGGATCCGCAGCCCCTCGCCGAGGTCATCCCGATGCCGATCTTCGATCCGTTCGCCGAAGCGGACAAACGATGGTGACCGGCCGCGCCCCGCAGCGACCGGGAACCGGTGGCCCCGGCGAGTTCGAACATCTGCAGCTGACCACGCTGGCCGGATGGCGCGGGTTCATGGACGAGACGCTGTCAGCGCCGGACCTGCTGCCCGAGGTGTTGTGGCTGGGCTTGGAGGACGACAAGCGCACTGGCTACGACGACGACCGTATCGATCACCACTCCCGCCTGCTGGTGGTCCAGACCCCGACCGTCCACCAGGTCGTCACCAGCGGCCGCCGCCTGATCCAGATGAACAAGAACGCCCACTACGGGCGGTGCGGACTCATCGTCTCCGGACCACCCAGAACCGGGAAGACCACCGCGCTGACCCAGTTGGGAAAGACAGTCGAGCTGATCCACCGCCGTCGCCACCCGCGCTCCACCGGTGACGCCCCGGTGGTCTACATCACCGTCCCCCCGGCGGCCACGCCGAAGATGATGGCCATGGAGTTCGCGCGGTTCTTCGACCTGCCGATCTCGGGCCGGTCCAACATCACCGACATCGCCGACGTGGTCCTCGCAGTGAGCCTGGACACCCGTGTCACCCTCGTGGCCATCGACGAACTCCACAATCTGGACACCCGCACCCGGGCCGGCGCCGAAGCCTCCGACACGCTGAAATACTTCTCCGAGCGGATCCCGGCGACCTTCGCCTACGCCGGAATCAGCCTGGAGCGCACCGGACTGCTCTCGGGAACCCGCGGCGAACAGATCGCTGGCCGGTTCGGCATGGTCCGCACCGGCCCGTTCGCCCCAGACCAGCAGTGGACAGCCCTGATCGCCGCCCTGGAGGACAGCCTGCGCCTGCACTACCACCAGCCCGGGACCCTGCCCGGCCTGGACCGCTACCTCCATCAACGCACCCACGGCATGATCGGAAGCCTGCTCTGGCTGATCCGCGGCGCCGCGATCAACGCCGTCCTCGACGGCACCGAGCGCATCACCAAGAAGGCCCTGGCCGCCATCGACGCCGACATCGCCTCCCAATCCCCGCGCCCTCCGGCCACCTGAGCGCGGCCCATGCTGCCCCAAGAACGCGTCGAGCAGATCCTCGCCCTGGACCGGGCCGGCTGGTCGGCTCGCGCCATCGCCGACCAGCTCGGCCACGCCCCGCAGACCATCCGCGACTACCTGAGCGGACGCACGACACCCGGAGTCCGAGCCCCGCGGCCCAGCCTGCTCACCGGCCCTCTCGCCCGCTACTGCCGGCAGCGCTTCGCCGCGGACGCGCACCTGCCCGCCAACACCCTGTTCGCCGAAGTCGTCGGCCTTGGCTTCGAGGGCAGCCGGGCGACTTTCTACCGCGCGCTGACCCGCCACCGGATCACCCCCGGCCGCCAGGAGCCGGTGCCGCCGCGACTCTCAGAGCCGAGCCCCTCAGGCCCGCCCCCTCCGGCCCGGAACACACCGGTCCTGCCGCGGCCCATCGCCCCCATCGCCGGCGAGACCCTCGACTCCTACCTGACCCGCACCGCTGACGCCAGCCACCTCACCCTCGCCGAAGTCCTCGCCGTCCTGCCCCCCTGGTTCACCACAAAGATCAGCAATCCTGACGACCGCTCCCAGCACCACATGCTCGCCCCCGCGAGCGCCCGGGCACTGAACGCTCTCGCCCGGCTCACCAGCACGACCCCGGCCGCCCTCAGTCGAGCGCTGCCCGCCTTCAGGGCCGCCGACGCGCACCTCCTGATCCGAGCCACCACCGCCTGCCGCCGATGCACCGCCCGCCGCGGCATCGCGCAGCGCGTCCACGTCCACCTGCCCGCGCACCACGCGATCTGCACCCGGCACGGCATCTGGCTCAGCGACGGCGACCAGCCGCAGATCGACCTCGCCATCTGCCCGGAGATCATCAGAGCCCAGTACCGGGCCCGCCGGCTCCTACGCCGGTGCTCGCCGCAACAGCTGATGCTCGCCCAACAGGCCTCAGCCGAAGTGATTCCTGCCTGGCCGTCCTCGCCGAGAGCCATCGCGGAGCATTGGAAGTACCGACTCCTCGCGCTGCAGACCGCCAGCAACCACCACGGCGTCCCCACCGACCACGACGCCTACGCTGACGCGGCGAAATACCCCGACGTCATCGCACTCGCCGCGGCCATCCTCACGCGCAGCGCCCAAGGCGGATCCGAGCAAGATCCGAATGCGCCCGGGGCTCCGCAGATAGCCGCAGGTGACACGGTAGTTGGCCACCGTGTCGAGGAACTGCTGATTCAGAGTCCCTGGATGGCTTCGCCCAGGTCAGAGCAGTAGGAGGCCCAGCAGATCACGGAACCGTGGGTATCAAACTGTCCCACCTGCCAGCCCTCGTCGCCCTCGACTTTGACCAGGCACAGGTCGTGGAAGCCGAGGACGAACGACCTTGACCCACGACGAAGGACGGCCACAATCACGGCACCGAGGAAGGTACTGCGCATTCACCCGATCAAGTTGAGTAGTCTCCCGGATGTGACCCTGGATGACGGCCGCCCGCAGATGCCAGAAGCCTTGCTCGCTCTGGCAAACGTGCCGCTTGACCTCGACGGAGTTGGCCTGCGGTTTCTCCCGGACTTCCTGCCGACCAAGCAGATGGAGACGTGGTTCCGTGACTTGGCCGTCCCAGGCGGGGCCCCCGCGAACGACTTCCTGATCTTCGCCGTGGATCGCGAGGAGGGCCTCGATTCCATGGCATTCTGGCTCGCCCGACCCGGGGCCGCTCTCGAGGAACAGCCCGTCGTAGCCATCGGGCCATACACACGGCCGCAACTCATCGCTCGCGATCTGGCCAGCTGCCTCTGGTTCCTGGCAGACGCATTCACCGTGATGGGCATCGATGCGTCCCCAGAGGGTTCGCTCAACTACGGGTTGGTGGAAGTCGCGGAACGATTTGCCCCAGGGAGCCGCCAGACAGTAGCTGGGGCAGAGACTCGGGCCGCTGAGGAGTTCCCCGACTTCCAAGCTCTCCTCGTTGACCCAACCGATCCCTGAAGCAGACTGGTCGCCGCAGGTCGCAGGCATGCTCGCAGACCAGATCGCTGCCGGAGTACAGCCGCGCCAGAACACCTCCGATCCGGGACAGATCGAGTGGGACTGCAGGCCCTCGACGCACATCGGGGGCAGATTGAGTGGGACAACGGGCCATCAACCATCCCACTCAATCTGCCCCGCGCAGGTCAGCGATGTGATCGCGGAGCGCTTCAACTGGGACAGGACAGTTGAGGCTGCAATCAAGAAGCTTCCCGAGGGGCTGGTGCGGGGAGTTGATCTTCGCCGCCCCACGATGATGAGCGGGAATCAGGAGATCAGCCTGACCCTTGCAGGTGCCGCCAACTGTGATGACTCCGGTGCGGAGGTCAACGCCGTTCTTGGTCTCGTGCGGGTTGCTGCTGCTGTCGAGCGGGATTGGGAGCCCCCGCGCGGCCCGGATCAGCCGTCGATGCCGAGCATCGACCCCGAGACGCTGAGCGGGCTTGCGTTCTTCGACCCCAAAACGCTTCCATCGCCTCAGGTTCTCTACCGAGCTTCCCACCTGGCAATCAGCGAGCCATGGAGCTCTGTGCTAGGTCGCAACCATGAGCACCTGCACTGGACTTTGAACTTTGACCGCCGTATCCGCCCCTTTGCCAATGTCCGCGACCTCACCGACTACTGGGAGCGGCGAATCCGTGTCATGGCGCCGGAGCCATCCAGCGGGCAGCCACTGCCGCTGAATCACAACGTCTTTGCAGGCACGGCGACCGCTCAGGCGATGGGGTTCCCGGCTACCGCCGAGGTCGCGGGAAGCGCGGCTGCCATGCTGGCGAGCCTCCATCCAGACGTCGAGGCTAAGGCCGGCAGGCTGTTCCAAGACGGGTACCTGAAGCAGGCAGTCTTCGAGATGAGTAACGGCGCTGTGTGCGATTGAGGTCAGGGCGTGTCGGCCTGGCGGGTTGTCTGATGGGTGATCACCTCTCGGCAGCGCGGTCGGAGACCAGGCCGGCTACGGCTGTGTAGGTCTCGTCGAAGTCTTCGCGGCGGCCGAGGAAGCGTTGCAGGGTGCGCCATTGCTTGTGCTCGGCGTTGGCGTGCTCCACGCAGATGCGCTCCGACGACTGCTGGTGGCGTTCCGCGTTCCAGGCCGCGAGTTCCTGGGGTGTCGCGTCCTTCTTCGGTTTGAGCGGCGGAGCCTGGACCTGGTCGGGAAACTCCTTCGCCAGGCCCCGGTATCCGGCGTCGACCTTGGCTTTGACCTGTGGGAACTGCCTGAACAGGTCGGCGATTCCCTCGGTGCGCACCGCCGTCTGGTCGTGCATCCGCCCGGGGCGGAACGCCCCGGCCCACAGAGTCCGGCCCTGGCCGTCGGTGACGACGGTGGCCTTCTTGGTGTTCATCTTCTTTTTGCCCGAGACGAACGCACGTCGGCCGGGCTTGTTGGCGCGCGGGCGGCGGACCTGGACCTCGGTCCCGTCGAATCGCAGCTCGACGCCCTCGGCCGCCGCGTAGGCGAAGACGTCGGCCAGGGTGCGAAGCCGCAGCTCGGGATGGTCCTTGACGGCGAATCCGCGTGCGGCCAGCAGCGGTCTGATCTCACGGATCGCGCGGGTGACCGTGGAGCGGTCCACTCGGTACAGCTCGGCCAGGGCCGCGTGCGGGAGCTGGAAGCGCAGCGCCACCAGGGTCACGATGATCCGGTCCACGAACACCAGATCGTGGTCGGGGCCGGCCCCGGCCGCACGCAACCGCTCGTGGCCTCGGCGTTCACGCAGCCGGGATTCCTCGGCAGCAGTCCAGACGCCGGCGAGTTCGGCGACGAGTTTGCCGAGTCGCCGCGGCTGGAGGCCGGTGAAGATACGCTTGGACAAGGCCGTGCGGCCCGGGTGATGCGTCACAACACCACTCCACCGCACGGCCTGCTTCATGTCCGGGCAATACCACGATCGTTATTCGTACACCGCGCCGTAAGCATCTAGAGCACCGCGTGCAGACCATCGCCCGTCCCTTGCTGGATCGCATGATCAGCGGCAAGGCGCTGATGGGCAAGGTCTTCGCGCTGACCGCCCCGCTCCTCGATCCGACCCGGGCCGTGGATGAGTTCACGCGCGGCGATGAGCAGGAGGGCTTCTCATACCTGTTCATGGGCATGATGCAGGCCATCCGGAACACCGGGGGCCACGGCGACTACCCGGTGTACTCCGAGGAGGAGGCGTTCGAGATCCTGGCGTTCCTTAGCTACCTATCCCGCCGATTGGACCTCGCTGAGGAGCGCCTGCAGCTTGCAGCCACTCCGGAGGACGGTTCAGGCTCCTAGTATTGATCACGGCGCGGGGCGGACTGCCTGGAGGGGCTGTGGGCGTGCGCCAATTGATCATCGACAGGTGGTCGTGGCTGAACTACAAGCCAGCGATGTCAGACCCGCGCCGCCCCGGCGGCCGGGCCTTCCCGGAGCTCGACTGTGGGTGGGTACCCGACGAGGACATGCGGCGTCTGGCCGCCTACAAGCTGCTCGCCGCCTACGACAACAACCAGGCCGGCCAGCTCGCGGCGATCGGCGGCGACGAGGACGGGCTTGAGCGCCGCGAACTTGGCGACCCCGCCAAGATCATCGACTCGACATTGGGCTACCTCCTCGGCTCCGAGCAGCAGATCGTCGTACCGGGGGCCGAGCACGCCGACGAGGACGACGCGCCGACCGGCGCTGCCGAGGTCGCCTCCGTACAGAAGCGGCTGCGGGACTGGGCCGAGAGCGAACTCCTGCCGATGCGCCTCCAGCAGGCCGAACGATGCGCCGTAAGCAGCGGCGATGCCGTCTACACCCTCGCGTGGAGCCCGCAGAAGCAGCGAGTGCTGCTGAGGCCTACGACCCGAGGGTTCTACTTTCCGGAGTGGCATGACGGGGAACAGGACAGCGCCGAGTACCCGTCGCGTGTCCACTTCGCCTGGGAGCTTCCGCCCGAGCTGCGGCGAAGGATCAAGGCTCGGCTTCGCCGGATCACCTACGGGCTGGGCCCGATTGGCGCGGCCACGCAGAAGGCCCGTACCGGCGACGGCCGCGCGATCCGCGAAGACGTCATCGGAGCCGAAGGTGATCCGGTACTGACCGTCGGCGATACCCAGGACCCGGTGACCGGTGCAGTGCAGCGCGGCTACCCCTGGGCCCCTGGCACCCCGTCCGCGACGACGTGCTTCCTCACTGAAGCGGAATGGATGCTCGAAGACCTCAAAGGCAGCCACGACGTCTACAGCCTGCCGATGGACAAGGCGGCGTACCGCCAGCGCGGTGACGGCGAAGCCCTTGACCGGCTGGACCTGATGTGCGACTTCATCCCGGTGGTGCACATCACCAACACGATCCCCGACGGGGGCGGGCACTGGGGCAAGAGCACCCTCGGCACGGTGCTGCAGGCCCTGGACGAACTCGCAGCGACCGACACGGACAGCTCGTCGGCTTCGGCGACCACGGGCACGCCACAGACAGGCGGGTCCCCGTTCGGGTGGAGACCGGGACGGTGTGGGAGCTATCTGACGGCGGTCGGATGGCCGCCCTGAACACCGCACCGCAGCTGGCCGAGTTTCGGCAGCGTGTCTTGCACCTGCTGGACCGGGTGGCAGAGAACTCGCGGCTGACTACAGCCGGCCTCGGCCTGCTCGACCCGTTAGCGGTGCCCTCGGATGCTCCAGGACGCCGGCCTTCCCCATCGAGGATGTCCAAGCGGAAATCGAACGCATCCAGAAGCGGGCGTTCGACCAGGCAGCGAAGCTCGCCGATGCCACCGGCGACAACGGAGCCGTGCGCGAGTACCTTGGCCCGCCGAAGGCCCATGCGGGTATGCCGCCTGTGCCGCTTCTTCCTGCGGCGAGCACTGGGGGTCCCGACCCTCCAATGGTGCGGGCGTTTCCTAGGCTGGCTACTCCTTCGATTGCCTCTCGACGTCTCGCATGAGGGTGGCCCCCGGAGCGGCTGCAAGGTGCTCGTCTAGGTCGAAGGAGTGCCTGAGCCTGGGGCGCGCGCTCGTCAGTGCCCTTGCTTTCGCAGGCTCGGTAGTGACAAGGATGACTTTTGGAAGGGCCTTAGGCTGATCGATCTTGATCTTGTCGATCTTGTGCTTTTCCTTGGTGCGCCGAAGAACTTGCAGCCGGATGCGCTTCGCTGCCTGTATCTCTTTGCGCGCCATGGGCTGCTCCAGACTATGAGGACAGGGATCCCGCGAGGAATAGGATCAGCGCCACGGCCATGAGGCCGACGCCCAATCCAACTGTAAGCCGTTTTGGATTGATTGCCTGATTGTTGTTTTTGGTGTAGATGTCAGCTTCCGTCTCGAACAGGTCGCGCCGCCAATCATGAGGTGTCCACTTCAAGTCACCGGAGTTGTCCTCATCCTCGTACAGCTCCAATAGCTGCTGCAGTGCCCTGGGCTCGAACGCCTTGAGCTTCCGGGGCCGTAGCAGCGCCTTAGTTTGATCCCAGCCTTGTTCGAAGCGGCAGGCGGTGCTGTGGCGGAACCGTCGTCGGAAGGCGCGCCCTCGCCAGGAGCTTGGCGGCCATCGGGCGAATGCCGTCCATAGAGCCCGCAGCCCGCGATGCGTGAAGTGCAGCGCCCCCTTTAGTGCGCCGAATGCGCAGATGAACGGGCGTGCGAGTACGTGCGTCTTGTTCCACGCTCCATCTGCCTCAAGCAGAGCTTTCCTGAAGTCTGGGTACCAAGCCATGAAGGCAACCCGATCCCAGAGGCAGAAGATCAAGGCCCCGATGCTCATGCCGAACGCGACAGAAGTTAGGCTCTTCCATGTCCCTGCCAGAGATGATGTTTCGAGGAGCGTCACGAGCACTGCTTCGAAGCCCAGGAGAGCCGCAGCGACGATGTTCATGCCATCGACGGAGCGGAACTGCTCTACTCGCTCGCTGTGAATCCGCGTAAGCAGCAGACATGTGGGGTCTTCGTCGGCGCTGTGATAGGGATCGAACTCGACGGCCAAGTTGGCAGTCGGCTGGCCTGACTTGCTAGTCCACTGCCGAATGCGAATGCCTTCTTGCCGTCGAGTACCCACAGTTCCCAGTGTCCGGCCGAGTGGACCACGACGCACGCCAGCCAGGTCAGTTGCGAGAGATCGGCAGTCTCGTCTGAGGTTGGTCCGCTTTGACGGACATCCGAGATCACTGAGGTTGAAAGTGTGGTGGCCTGCGCTGGTGTCACCGGGGTTCGATGATCAGTCCGGTCTCGGTGAGGCAGCCCTCGATGAGGTGGGGGCGGTACTGGATCTGCTTCAGCTTGCGTTTGACGACCTGGACGAGGTGGTTGAGGTCGGCGGCGGCGAAGTTCGCCAGGCCACGCTTGACCAGCGACCAGATCCCTTCCTGCGGGTTGAGGTCCGGCGCGTAGGAGGGGAACTGGAACACCTCCAGCCACTCGCGGTGCTCGATGGCGTACTCGGTCAGGCCGTCGGTCAGGTGGGTGCTGAGGTTGTCCCGGCACCAGACCACCGGGCCGCCGAGCTGGGTGTGCGTCATCGCGGTGAAGTCGCGGTAGTCCTGCCAGGTGAAGCTCTTCCCCTCGCGCTTGCGGCCCCGGTAGACGTGCAGCTTGTAGAAGAACCGGGGCCGGTGGCCGGGCTTGAAGCAGACCACGCCGGCCATGGTCACCCGGCCCCGGCTGCCGACCACCACCCGCACCTCGGGGGTGCGCCCGCGTGGTGCCCAGGTCCGGCCCCTGGGCGGCCTCATGCCCTGGCCGGCCTCGTCAGCGAAGCAGATCCAGGCGTCACGGGCCCGCCGTCCTTTTGGCTGCGGCCAGACCTCCGCCTTTCAGACCTCGCCCGCCGCGTCGTCGCGCTCCAGCGCCCGACGTACCGGCACCTGCACGGACCAGCCGTGACGCCGCAGCAGGTGCCACACGCCCTGCACGGTGTAGCCGACGTGGAACCGGCGCGCGATCACCAGCCGGATCCGGCCCAGCGTCCAGCACCGGTCCTCACTCCAGCCGTGCGCCATCGGACCGTGCTCCAATTCACGCACCAGCACCAGCCACTGATCCGAGCCCAGCCGCTCCACCGAGTGCGGACCCCTCGACCGCAACGCGTCCGCGCCGCCCTGGCGCCAGGCCTGACGCCACTTGCGCACCTGCCGCTCACCCACCCGCAGCGCGGCCGCGACCACCGCCGTCGACTCCCCGGCAGCGAACCGCTCCGCCGCCTCCAACCGCACCAGCTCCCGCTGCACCTGTCCCTTCGGTGACAGGCCGCCACCCTGCGCGTACCTCATGCAACCGGCGTACCGCAGGGATCAAGAACCGTCAGCCACCGGAACCGGCCAACACGCTTTCAACCTCAGCAGTGGGCTCCAATGAACCTCGACACCACTGGGTCATATTCGACGAGGAAGTCGACGACCTGCCAGAAATCGGCCAGCCGCGGATGCGCCAGGGCCGCAGTGCGGTCCAGCTTGATGCCGTAAATGGCGCTGTCGGGCGCGACGGCCGCGCCCGACACCAGGGAGCAGGCGGGCTCTCGCTGGCCTTCGACCGCGCCGTATCGGGCGCCGAAAGTGACGTGGTCGCTATGGTCATTCGTGCCCCAGGTACCCAGGATGACATCGAAGTAGATCTCCGGGCCGCTCTGGTGGTGGTAGCAGGAGGCGAAGAAGACCGCGAACGGCTCGCCTTCGTGATCGAGGTACGCCCAGGTGCGGTCCGCGTCGGTGCCGCAGCAGTCGCAAATGAAGGTACGGATCTGGCGCTCGCCGCTGAAGGTGTATCCCATGAGTTGTCATCCTGCCCCAGCACAGGAGGACTCCGCACCTCAGGGGCTCCGTCAGCCCGAATCCACCGGCTGATCATTTCGGGGTTGCTCTCCTGCCCGTGGACGGTCGGCCGCTGGGGGCAACAGGTTGAGGGTGTGCGGTAGCCGCCGTGCGCGGGTCGCGGCCTGTCCGAGGGGTTGTGCGGGGTCGGGAGCGGTTGGTGGCGCTGTCGCCGGTGGCCGTCGGGCCGTCGCGGTGCGGGATCTTGTGGCGGTCAGGCCGCCGGGCGCGGCGGTGGGGAGTGGACGGCCTCGAACAGGGCGGTGAAGGCGTCGCGCCAGGGCCAGTGCTCGGGCAGATGCACCGTCAATTTGGTGCGCGCGGTGCGCGCGAGCCGGGCCGGGACGTGGACCAGGTGGGCGCGCAGGGTCGCTGTGGTGGCCTTGGCGTGGAAGACCGAGGTCAGCGCACCGGCGGCCCGCAGCAGGTTGTGCGACATCGCCCACAGGGTCAGCCACGCGGCGTTGGCCTGGAAGTTCCCGGACGGCAGGTGGGCCAGAGGCCCGGACTTCCCGTCCGCGATCACCTGCTCCACCACGGCGTGCTGCCGGTGGTGCAGTTCCGCCTGCAGCACCGCGAAGGAGCTGTCGGTGAAGACGGGGTGGTAACGCCAGGCGGTGAACAACTCGCCCTGACCCTGGGCCACTTCGGCGTTCAATCGGCGGACCCGGCGCACGATCAGCCGGGCGGTGACGTGCTCGGACTTCCTTCGGCCGGTGAAGGCGGTGTAGGGGATCTCGGCGACCTCGGCGTCGGAGACCATCTCGCCGGTGTCGGGGTCGACGAAGGCGTCCGGGTAGCGGATCGCCGTCCAGGACTCCTGCGGGATGCGGGAGATCGCGCCCGCGATGGAGGGGTTCATGCCGGTGGTCAGGGAGAATCGGGCGCCGGCCCGGCGGCAGGCGGCGACCACGTCGGCGGTGTAGAACTTGCTGTCCGCGCGGACCAGGCGGATCCCGGTGCCGCCGGTCTCCTTCGCTATGGCCAGGGCCTCGCTCACGAAGCTCTCGGCTCCGCGGACGTCGGCGGCCTTGCCGCGGCGCAGGCGGACCGCGCCGATCACGGGCCGGGCGATCGGGGTGGACAGGGTGGCCAGGATCGGGTGCAGGGTGCGCTGGCCCTTGAGGCGGCCGACCTGCGCGCCCTGCTTGGCGTGGCCGTACACGCGGCGGTGGGTGGGGTCGATGTCGATGAACATCAGTGTGTCGGCGCCGGGCAGCAGTGGGGTGCTGCGGGCCAGTCGGGCCAGGAAGTCGCGGTGAACGCGGTGGAGCTGGCGGTTGTGGCCGTGGGTGAAGGAGCGCAGGAAGGTGCCCAGGGTGGAGGGCGCGCGGACCGAGGTGAAGGCGCGGTCCATCGCGCCGTGCCGCAGCCGCGCCGCGTCGTCGATGCTGTCCGCGCCCGCGCACATCGCGCTGATCAGCGACATCACTTTGGCGGCCGGGTTGGCTCCGCCGCTGTTGTCGGCGCCCTCGATGCGGAGCGCGGACGCGGCCAGTTGCCGCAGGCCGGCCCGCTCGGCCAGCCGGACCAGCGACAGCAGCCCGGCATCGGCGATCAGGTTCGGCTCGTCGAAGACGGCGGAAACCGCTGTGGCGGCATGGCAGGATTGCATCTCGCGGATGTTCTCTCGTTCTGGCGACTTGGTTCTGTAGGAAGTCCCATCGTCCCAGGTCAGAGGGCATCCGCGTCGTTATGTCCAGGCCTCGGACAGGTCATTCATCGGTGGATTCGGGGTCAGGTGCCGATCACCGCTACCCAAGTCGCCGGCGTGACGAAGCCCTTCGGCAGGAGACCAACGGAGGGGGTGGTCGGAGTCGTTCATCTCGTCGTCATGCCAGGCGAAGGGTCGGCCCGCTGCCCGGCCGACGATCGTTGGGAGTCTTCCGAAACGCCCCACCCCTGGCTTGAAGAGAATCTCGGAAAATTCAAGAAGCACCATCACCCAGGGCACCACGACGTCCGGCCTCGACGCGGTATACCAGGATGCGGGATAGAAACGGGAGGTTGCTGAGCATGGCGATCGAGTGGAACCACATCGGGCAGCCTGCCTTCGACCGGCACGTCGAGGCGCTCCTCTACCGGTTGTTCAATGGTAAAACGATCACGGTGGACGGACGCGGTGGCGACGGGGGCATCGATGTCAGCGTAATCACCGATGCCGGACTGCGGATCTTCCAGCTGAAGTACCACCCCGACGGCTTCCCTGGCTCCTACCGAGGCCGCCGTACGGCAATCAAGAAGTCGTTCCACAAGGCCATGCGCCACCAGCCGGTGGAATGGACTCTGGTCGTGCCATGCACGCTCAGCCCTTCGGACCGGGCATTCGTCGATAAGCTCTCCGTCGGTCTACCGGTCAAGGTCTCGGTCATGGACCGCACAGCCCTCGACAGCGGCTTCGCCGCGCATGCGGACCTGGATGCCTTCTTTACCCGCGACCAGGCACGCGAGGCTGCTCGGGACTTCCAGCGCGAGGAGGTCCTCCTCATAGATGACGAGGACCTGGACCAGCGCGTACGCGCACTGGGAAACCGGGCGGACAACGTGGATTCCGACTGGACCTGGGATTTCCAGCGTCAAGGCAATACCGTCATCCGGACCCTTCGCGGCAAGCACTCGCTCGCGCACGAGACCAGCCCCGTCCGGATCCACGTGATCGGCCGTCCCGAAGCCATGACACCGCAACTCACCGCTGCACTCGACCGCGCCCTGGGGTATGGAATTGCCGAGGAAGTGGACCTACCCCCCGAAGCCGTAGAAAGCCTGACGGTTGACGGCCCTCCATCGCTCGCGAAGACCGTCACCGACGTCCGCGTGACCTGGAAACCCGAACCCTCCACCGCCCACGTTGGCACCCCTGTCGCATTGGCCTTCCTCGGCACTGATGACTCACCCGCTGCCCGCTACGTCGGACAACTGGTCACCGTCGGCAAAGGCGGCCTGGGCGCCTCTATCGACGCCGACATCCACGGCACCCGCCTACAGGTCCTCCTCCCTTTCAGTAGCCAGCTGACCGCCACGCTGCGGTACACCTACGACCTGGACGGCAAGGAACCAGCTGAGGCGATGAAGATCCTTCGTCTTCAGCAACGCCTCCTCCGCGGGGGACCACTGCAGCTGACCGTCAACGGCGCACAGGCCGGCACTGGAACCCTGCCCGCCACTGCCGACACCGACGTCGAATCCACCCTCGCTAACCTCCTGCTCTACCTTTCCGATCTCGACGTCGTCCAGCGCCACTGCGAGACCTACTTCCCCGCCCCTCTGACCTACACCGGCGAGGAACGCATCGACCTACGCGTTGCCCGACTGCTCGTTGAAGGCCGCTGCCTGGCATCCCCCGACGCTGGCACCATCACCGTCACCCTCAGTGGCAGCGAGAGCCCAGCCCTGCACACCCTTCTGAACGGCCAACCTCAATGCCTGCGGATCGCTACCCCCGGATTCGAGATCACTATCGGCGGCCACACCTTGGACATTGGCCCCGTCAATCTCTTCCACACGCGCGTCACCGCCGACAATGACTTGGAAGCCATCGCCGCTCTTAAGGACGGCCGCGGAGCCGGCATCGAAGTCGTCTTCCGTCCCCAGGACGGCGAACACTTCCGTGTCTACCTCGCCAGCGGCCCCGACGATCAGCCCCTGATACCCACCCCACTCGGCCTGCCCGGCTACATCGATCCCCGTTGAGTGCCTCGATGCTCGCCCGCGCGACCATCCAATTGGATCAGCCAGGGCTGCTAGCGAGGCTCTGACCGGCAAGGAAGACTGTCACACGAGGCGTAGAACAGGACGTGTGTCAGCCACTCCCAGCAGGTCACGCACCCTCTCAGGCTTCCAGGCCAGCTCTCTCGCCAATTCGTGGACGGTAAGGCCCGACTCTCGACGAGCAAGATCGAACGCTTGACTCAGCATCACAGGCTGCTCACCAGGGAAACCAGCGACAGGTTCAGGAGCGAAGCCTGGCTGCTTGGAAAGCGCCGCAAGCCGTTGGTATGCCCGGCTCGCGCTGGCCTCCGAGGTCAGGCCGAGCTCACGGCAACGGTAGATGAGAGATTTGACCGAGACACCCCATGTACGAGACAAGTCAGCAAGGTGGGCGAGATTCATCCGGCTCGGAAGAAGCGGCTTGATGTACTCCGGGGGGGTGAGGAAGGCCGCAGCAAACGCGTTTGCCTCATGTTCCTGCGCAGCATCTCCAGTTGAGGCCGAGTGCAGCACCAGGTGACCGAGTTCGTGTGCGGCGCTGAAGCGATGACGGTACACATCGTCAACACGGTTAGGTGTCAGAATCACAAGAGGTCGGGGCAGTCCGGCGCTAGCGAAAGCATCCACTTTGGCAGCGCTCGCATCCGCGACCGACGGCGCGACTACAACGATTCCGTGGGCCTCCATCTGACGCACGAGGTGACGGACGGGCCCCTTCCCAAGACCCCAATGTCGACGCAGTTCACGTGCAGCCGCGACCGGTTCCGCTGGCAGGTCCACACCCGGATGGACCTCGCCACCAGCAAATCCTGGGAGGTCGACCCAGGGTAGCTGAATGCGCTTTTCCAGAGCGTGGGTCAGTTCCCAGACCTGCGCTGCGAAGCCAAGGGCACGGTCCCGCTGTGCACCGCTTGTCGAACGCAAGGCCCGGAAGTGGGCCATGGAGGTGTCGAGTTTGCCCATTGGACGCCCAGCCAAGAAGAACTCAACCGGCACATCCAACACATCGGCGAGGCGGGGCAACAGCTCCCGACGGGGCTTGCTGCTCCCCGTCTCGTACTGACCCACAGCTGCGGGAGAGACACCGATCCGAGTAGCGACTTCCTTCTTGGTCATGCCTGCCAAATGACGGGCCTGAGTAAGCCTGGGTGGATGGAAGGCATCCCAGACTGCCCTCGGCGATACGTCGTCGACGGGGCCAAGGTTGGGGATGGTGGGCTGCTCAGTCCTCTTCACTTGCGGTCGCGTCGTCTTCCGTTGGCTCGGGCTTCTCGGTCTGAGGGGAGATGCCCCGACCGCGCTCGTGAGCGCTTCGCTCGGCCATCAGCACCTCGGGCGGGGCCCCGGCATCAAAACGATCTTCGTCTCGCTGCTGGGGAACGGAGGCCAGCGTAGCCGTGCCATCCGAAGACAGCAGCTCAGGCTCGGCGAGCCATCGCAGAGCACCGCTCCCATCCACGAGTTCCGCCTGTCCCCACCACGCTCGGTGGAGGCCACTGTGGTCGGTCTCGTACATGACGAGTACAAGACGCGGTCGGGGATCTCGGGCCGCCAACTCAGCCAAGGAATGACGCACAACAAGCTCTGGAACATCCAGTCCCAGGAGCGGGTCCTCGACCCAGCGCGGCCGACCGGAGTCTGTAACGGCGAACAGCTCTCTCACCACGCCAGACAACGACTTCTTCGGCCACTGGTCGCCCGGCTCCCGATCCACCCCTTCGATCCAGACCGGATAGAACAGCCGATTCATGACCAGAATCAGCTCGTACCACGTACCAGTCTTGATGAGCTCCGTTTCTGGAAGATCCAACGCCTCTAGATACTGCGCGAGCCTCTCGAACTGGTTCGTCATCCGTGCACCGGCTGGCGCGAAGTTCCGCCGCGAGTTGGCGACTGCCTTCACTTCCAGCATCGTCTTGCCAGTGATCCGCAGCGCTGCCAGCACCGCGTCTCGGACCTCGGCCGCATGCTCGCCGAAGTCGTCCTGCGCCCAGGCAGGGAGGGAACCACTCACGCAGCACTCCTAGGGTGAGAGCTTTCACCGTCTCGGGCAGCTTACACCCAGTGCTTCATTTATCTACATCAATCTTGCGCTTCTGCTTCAGCGGCCAACGTCGACCGGAAGCACTCCGCCTCTCGCTGCCAGTCCCTGCGCCCCAGCACGCACCTGCCCGGGTCCCGTGTAATAGCTGGGCGATCTCCCCCAGCGGTCGAAGTTCAGCCCCGCCCACTGAGGCCTGCAGACCAAAGAGCCAGCCGCTCCGCCGAGCAGCAGCACCCCAGGGCCCAGGGCACTTTCAGGGCACATGGGCGTGAAAAGTGCCGCCGAACAGCGAAGACCATGAAAGGTCGTTTTCGCTGATCAGCGGCACTTTCACCGCATCGTCGCAGGTCAGCACAGTGCCCGCGCAAATAGCTCCACAAATGGCAGGACTTCGCCAACCGGCTGCATGACGCGGGACACCAGCTGTACTGCCTGATGTGGCCCTGAGCTGCGGGTTCTCTGCCGGGCGATGATCGTCAGCGGGTCGCCCGGCAGGCCGTCCGGGGAGGGCTGCTCAGGTCGCCGGTGCACTGTGCGTGCAGATGACGGAGCCTTCTCCCTCGGCCTGGCCCGGTCCCTTCTCGAGACTGTCGGTGGCGGAGGCCATAATCGCCACCGTCACGATCACTGCACCGACGGAGGCCGCTGTTGTCCTCGCTTCACGACTTTGCGACCTGGGAGCCTCTGCTACGCCTCCTGCGGACCACCCACGCGGAGACCCTCGCAGCGCAGGGCGGCCACGTGGCGGGAAGGATCGGCCAGAGCTCGTGGAGCGTGCCCCTGCAGCGGCGGCGGCCGCAGCCCGGGCGCGCCATGCTGGTCTCGGACAGGCAGGAGGAGTTCGACGCGATCGAGCGCGTGCAGAACGCGCTCCCGCTCCCCAAGTCCGCAGACGCCCACATCGCCTTCACCGCGGAGATCCCTCCCAGCGGGAAGACCGTGCTTCACCTGTTCAATCCCAGTCCCGCCGCATATCCCGGCATCGGCAACGCCCACCCGGAACGTGTCAAGTCAAATGAGACGTTCGTACGGTTATGCGCTCTGTTGTGCTGATTCGGGTTCTCTGCGTTTGGCGGGGTCGTTGATCCACGCCTGATCGGGGATCTTGGGCGGGCGGGGGCGGCGGGCGAAGCGTTCGGGGTGGCGGGCGTATGCCTCGTTGAGCGTGACGGCGCGCTGGTCCTGGACTTGGCCGGCGGTGCCGAAGTGCACGGACGCAGGCGTGTGCAGCCCGATGCCCGAATGGCGATGCTCATGGTTGTAATAGGCAATGAATGAGTCGAACCACTCGCGTGCGTGGTTCAGGGAGTCGAACCGCGCCGGGTAGTCGGCCATGTACTTCGTGGTTTTGAACTGGCTTTCGCTGTACGGGTTGTCATTCGAGACCTTGGGGCGCGAGTGCGAGCGCGTCACGCCCAGATCGATGAGCAACTGCGAGACTTTCTTGCTGGTCATCGAGGTGCCGCGGTCCGCGTGCAGGTGCTCGGGGGCGATGCCGTTGCGTTCGACGGTCTCGCTGATCAACTCCTCGGCGCGCTCGGCCGATTCGGCCATCTCCACGGTGTAGCCGACGACGTAGCGGCTGAAGATGTCGATGATGACGTAGGCGTGGTACCAGATGCCCTTGTCTGGTCCGGCCAGTTTGGTGATGTCCCAACTGAAGACCTGCGAGGGGGCGGTGGCCACGAGTTCGGGGATGGACTTGGCGGCGTGGGTGGCCTGGCGGCGGCGCTCGCCGGTCTGGCCCTGGGCCTCCAGGATCCGGTACATCGTGCGCACTGAGCAGTAGTAGCGGCCCTCGTCCAGTTCGCGCGCCCAGATCTGGGCAGGTGCCAGTTCGGCATAGGCCGGGCTGTTCATCAGTGCCAGGATCCGCGCGCGCTCCGCCGGAGCCAGAGCTGAGGGCGGCGAGGGGCGCGGAGCGCGCTCGCGCGGCGGGGGCGGGTTGAGCCGACGGTAGTGCGTGGCCCGTGAGCGACCGGTCAGCCGGCAGGCCGCAGTGGTGTTCAACTCCCGCTCCAGCGACTGGAAGAGCTCGTCGGCGACCTGCTCGGCCTCGGCTTTCAGCCCGCACTCTTGGAGAGCAGTTCCAAGAGTGCGGAAGCTTTTCCCAGCAGCTCCAGGGCGGCGTCCTTCTGCGCCAGCTCCCGTTCCACGACGGCCAGCCTCTTGCGCAGCCGCTCGGCCTCGGCTGCTTCGGCGGGCCTCTTGGGGCGTGCGGGCGAGGTCCGCCGGTCGGCGAGCGTGGCCATCGCTCCGGCGTCTCGCGCGGCCCGCCACTCGATGATGTGCGAGTGGTACAACCGCTCGCGGCGCAGGACCGCGCCCTTCTCCCCGCTGGGGGCGGCATCGTACTCAGCGACGATCCGCAGCTTGTATTCCGCCGTGAACGTGCGCCGCTTCGGCCGCGGGGCCGGGTCGGGCTCGGGGGCTGTGCGTGAGGTGGTGGTATTGGAAGCCATGCCGGGAATCTCCTGTCTCGCCCATCCAGACTAACCCGGACGAACCGGACGTCTCAGTCGAGACTGTCAGAGAGGGACCCAGGCGCACTGATCCTGGTCGAGGACGCCGTGCCCGAGCCCTGGCGCCGCCTTCCCGAGCCCGTGCCTGGCGCGCAGCCGGCGCCGTCCGTGGACCTTGCGCTGCTGGAACGCACCCTTCGGGAGCGGATATCCGACGCCATCGGCGCCACCGAGGAGGAGATCGCCGCAGCGGAGGCCCGGCTGGGCGTAGCGCTTCCCGAGGAGATCAAGGTGCTCTACCGGGTCACCCGCGCGAGATGGGAGGGCTGGGGTGACGGTGACTACGAGACGGCGAAGCGCGTCTTCGAGGCCGTGGGCTTCGAGCTGTGCTCCCTGGATGGCCTGTCCATCGCCAACGTTTCGAGCCGTCACTTCCGTTGGGAGCACGGAGCGCGGGAGGTGGCTGTCACCTCGCCTGACGCGGCTGTGCAGGACCTGGCCGGCTCGCCGGGATGGATCGTCATCGGCAGCACCGGCGGCGGGGACCAGGTCGCGGTCGACCTGACGCCGGGTCCGCGAGGCCACACCGGGCAGATCATCGTGCTCGACCACGAGCAGAGTATCGGCGCCAACCTCTTCGCCGAGTCCCTCACCGATCTGGTGCTCAGTCCGGACCGGAACTGGTACTCCGGCCGGGGCTGGGACCACCTGCCGTTCGCCGCGACGGTGCACCACCAGAGCCTCACGAGCATCGAAGCCGCGGCCCACCCCGACCTGGAGGTCCTGAGCCTCGGCGTGTGGGACCGTGAACCGCTCAGTCTGGCTCCGGTCATCGGGCTGCCCCGCCTGCGTAGCCTTTTCGCCTATCCCGGCACGCTCGCGGACCCGCTGGAGATCGCCAGGCTGACCGGGCTGGAATTCCTCGAACTCACACCAGAGGACTGGCGCGTCCTGCTCGATGCCGGTGCAGTCCCGCGCAGCCTGTCGGCAGCCTCCATCAGCGTTTTCAGCAACCGGGATCCACGCCCGATCGTAGCTCTGGCGAATGAAATCCTCGCTCTGTGGGACCGCCCCCTGATCACCGAGACGGTGGTCGATGGCGACTTGGGGCCCCTGCCGCAGCCGCAGTGATCGACACCGTCCACCGACCCTCGGCTGTTTCACTGGCCCGACTTCGGCGGCACCCTTTGCTGGGCGACGGTGCGGACGCGCTCGTCAAGGTCGCGGACGGCGCGGTTCTGCCGGTACGGCCGCAGGCTGGTGCGCATGGTCTGGAAGTGGTCATCACCGCGGACCGAGGAGACGAAGGCGTAGTCGTCGAGGAAGGTCTGCCACGTGCCACAGGCAGCCTCGACCAGTTTGATGGCTTGGACGTAGTACTGCTGAACCAGGCCGTGGGCCTTCTCGTACATGGCCATCCAGCCGGTGAGGTAGACCAGGTCGGAGGCGGCGGAGCCGACGAGTGACCGTCCCAGCCCTGCTACGAGCGGCCCTCGGCCACGACCGACAGCAGCGGGGCGACCGCCTCCCGCAGCGTCTCGGGGTCACCTCGCCGAGGAGTGCCACAGCGGCCCCGGCCTGCTGCAGGTGGGCGGCGTTGTGGGCCTGCTCGTTGCCGGCCGAGGTGGCCAGTGGAACCAGCACCGACGCCTTGCCCAGAGCGGTGATCTCCGCGATGGTGCCCGCGCCGCTGCGCGAGACCACCACGTCGGCCAGGGAGAGCACGTAGGGCAACTCAGGTCCGACGAATCCGGTCAGGAAGTAGCGGCTCATCAGCTGGGCGGGGAGCGCGGCGGCGCGGGCCGCCAGCTCCTCGACGGCGGCCGGCCCGCACTGGTGGATCACGTTGGCCCGCTCCAGCAGCCACGGCAGGACGGCGGCGACGGCCTGGTCGATCTGCCGGGCCCCCTGGGCGCCCCCGGTAACGTAGACGGTCGGCAGCCGCCGGTCGAACCCGTCCAGGCCAAGAGCCATGACGGCCTTGTCCGCGCTGCCTGCGAGCACTTGCGCGCGCACCGGATTGCCAGTCACCACGGCGGCACGCCGAGCCGAGTCGGGCAGCAACGGCAGCGAAGCCTCCGAGGAGGCTGCCACCCGCGCTGCAACGCGCGCCAGCTCCCTGCTCACCAGGCCCAGCCGCACCGTCTGCTCATGGATCACCAACGGCACCCGGCACACCTTCGCTGCCAGCCCGATCGGGACAGCGACGTATCCACCGGTGCCCAGCACCACGTCCGGGTGGATGCGGGAGACGATCGAACGCGCCTGTGCGGCGCCCAGGGGCACCCGGCCCATGTCCTTCGCGTTGGCCACCGCAGCATCCTCAGCGGGTTGCTGGAGCGGCGAATCTTGCCCGCGGCCACCGGGGTGAAGGGAATGCCCTCACTCGTGGCCACGCGCTCAAGTGACCAGTTCATCGACCCCGCGTCATGCATATTAAACAGCGATATATGACAGTTCCGCGCATACTCATGGATCGATTTAGCAAATCCGCTACTACAGACAAGCGCGCCATAGTTTGCCTTGACGTCTCTCATGACGCCAGCCAACGCATCAATTCCGTCAATGCTGGCAGGGCGCCCATGATCCTTGGCATCCAGGATTCCAAGGAAATCTGAATCCGAACGCCGTACTGATACGTCGATCTGACGCTTTCGCCCAGACAGCTGCCCTACAATTTGGTCGCTCCACGTCACCTGAGCACTGGGTTCAAGCTCCGAGAGGATCTTCGCCACCAGCTGTTCGAACTCAACAGACTTCTTCATCATCAGCTCCGAAGCGGCTTACGCCGTCTCGACATTGTCCGTGATCGCCAGGGATCAAGGCTAGCCGCCGCCACGGACAGCCCGCGAATATGTGGGCTGCGGTTGCCTCCGAGACCTGGCTGCCTCAGTTGCCTGCTGTCGGTCCACATTGCGAATGTCCCTTCCGGGCTCGGTTATGAGCAGTCCCAATGGTGGCCGACTGGCCGATCAGGGCATTTGAGGCATTGGAAGATGTAGACGCCACCGGCATCGCCGATCATGATGCCTGCGGCCTCGCACACTGCTTGGCCCTCGCGGGGGACCGTCCTCTCTCGTCCCGTGGCGCCGCCACGGTCCTCGACGGGCAGCCAGGTGCGCCAGGATTCTCCGTCATACTCCCAACTGCTCATGGTGAGCAGGTGCTGCATCGTCTGTCCGCAGTTCCCGCATTCCGGCCAGTCCGGCTCCTGTGTCCAGCTCGGGTACCCGCCGAGTTTGATCCCCGGCGCGCCAGCGAGGTGGTAGTGGTACTTCCAACCAGTCGTGGCCTCAAGTTCCTTGAAGCGTCCCCGCAACGACTCGAACATATCCTCCGGCACATCGCAGCTCGGGTACTCGGTTACCGGCTCCGGGTGAATCACGCACGGGTTCGGCGTGGCCTTCTCGGTCGGCCTACTGCTCACTGGCATCGGAGGCAAGGACTCGAGAACCGGACCGACTGAGTCCGCCCGACGCCAGTGGACCTGCGGGGTCGGCGCGCTGCAGCCGTAGACGATGAAGGGGCACCACAGCACCTGGAGCAGGTCCGTACCCTCCGGAAAGGCAAGCTCAGGTACGTCCCGCTGGTAGATCTGCGCCACGCTGACGAGGGGGATGGGAACCCCTATATCAGCTTCCCCCCACGAGTGATGGCTACTGCTCGGGCAGATGGGCCAGGGCTCCTCCGCCGGCCAACGCAGCGACCCTCCCACCGAGCTCTGCTCAACCCCAGGACGGCCCTGGCGCGGGTGCAGGCGTATGGCAGTTAGGCGGAGCGGCGCCAGTTCCGGGAAGAGCACCTCCACATCCACGGGCTTGGGCGGTGTAGTGCGGGCCACGGTGACCTCCTGCAACTCGACTCGTGCGATCACGGACGACACCATAGGACCCACCCCTGACACCGGGCCGGTTGACCGTACCCACCATGGCCATCGGGGCCCACCCTGTGGGCAGCGCCCTCGAACAGCAACTGCGGCCGCTCGCCGATCATCTCGTCGGCCACATCATCGACGACTGCGGCCACATCATCCCGCTGCACCGCCCCGAGAGGCTGCTCAGCATTCTGGAACCGTTCCTCGCCGCGCCGCTGCCAAGCGTCAAGCCTCGCGCGGACTCAGGAGCCCCTCTGTCCGCGCTTGCGCCGCCGGCCGTGAGTGCGCCGCGTCAGCCGTGCTCAACGTAGCCGCAGTGACGTGTGAGACTCGCAGTGCGCGGACGGCGGGAGCCGACCGATGGCGAACGGAGCGCGGGAATGGTGCGTAGGTGGCCCGACGTGATCCGGTCCGCGGCCGATCCCGGCCGCCGCCGGATCTTCGAGCGTGGTGACGTGATCGGCGCGGGCGCGCTGATTGCCTGCATGGTGGTCTCGGTGATCGCGGCTGACGGGGCGGCGCTGAAGGTCGTCGTCGCCGTGCTCGGGCTCGGCGCGGAGCTGGGCATGGTGCTCAGTGGCCGGGCCCTGCCGACGCCGCTGACCTGGTTCGGCGTCGCGCTGACCATCGGGACCGGCTTCGCCGTCATGGCTCTCGTGCCCAACGGGCTCGGCGAGGTTGCCGTGCTGGCCGGCGCCGCCGTGCTGCCGATGTGCATCCCGGCCGGGCCGGTGCGCAACGCTTGCATCGCGCTGCTGGCGGTCGGCTTCGGCGTCGCGGTCATGGTGATCCTCGACAGCGTGGCCGGCCTGCTGTCAGCCGTCGGCATGTGGCTGCTCGCCGACCGTTCGATCGAGCACGCCGCGCTCCAGGCCGAGCGGGACCGCGCGGTCGCGCTGCTGGCCGAAGTGGAGGCGTCCCGCGCATCCCGGCAGGAGGCGGCGGCGCTCGAGGAGCGCAGGCGGATCGCCCACGAGATGCACGACGTGCTCGCGCACAGCCTCGCCGGACTGTCCATGCAGCTGCAGGCGATCAGGGCGATCGCGCGGCGTGACGGTGCTCCGGCGACGCTGACCGGGCCGCTGGACCGCGCCGCCGAGCTCGCGCGCGACGGAGTACAGGAGGCCCGCGCGGCGGTGAGTGTGCTGCGTTCCGCACCGCTCCGGGGCGTGGCCGATATCGGCGGCCTGACCAGGGGTTTTCCGGGCGAGGCGCGGCTGCGCGTCAGCGGCCGGGCCGGTCGGCTCACACCCGAGGCCGGGCACGCGGTGTACCGGGCGGTGCAGGAGGCCATGACGAACGCGGCGCGGTACGCGACCGGTAGTGCCATCGACGTGGACCTGGTGTGGGAGGGCTCCGAGCTGCGCGCTGTCGTGCGGGACCGTGGGCTGCCGACCGGTCGCGGCCCGTCGGGAGTACAGGGCAGCGGCACAGGGCTGCGCGGCATGGCCGAGCGGATCGAGGCCGTCGGCGGCTCGTTGACCACCGGGCCTGCGCCCGAGGGACCGGGCTGGCGGATCGCGCTCCGTGTGCCGGTCGTGGAGGACGCGGGCGGCGCTATCGCAGGCGGCACTAACGTACCTGGCACTGGCACTGGCTCCGGAACTGGCGCCGGAACTGGCACTGACGCCGGCGGCATGACGGCAGACGGGAAGGCAGACGCGTGACGATTAGGGTGCTGGTCGCGGACGACCAGGCGGTGGTACGAGACGGGGTGGTGCTGCTGCTGACCTCGGCGGAGGACATCGAGGTGGTCGGGCAGGCCGGCGACGGGAACGAGGCGGTGCGGCTCGCCGTGGCGGAGCGGCCCGACGTCGCCCTCGTCGACCTGCGGATGCCCGGGCTCGACGGCGCGCAGGTGACGGCCGAGATAGTGGCAGCGGGCATGGAGACACGGGTGCTGATCCTGACGACGTTCGCCGACGACGACGCGGTGATGCCTGCGCTGCGGGCCGGCGCACTCGGCTACCTGACCAAGGACGCAACCGGCGAGGCGGTGCTGGCCGCGGTCCGGGACGTGGCGGCCGGTCGGACCGTCCTCGACCCGGCCGTGCAGCGGCGGCTCGTGCAGCTCGTCGTGACGGAGCCCAAGGCGCCCGCCGCCGCGCCCGTGTCCTCGCCGGCGGCGTTTCCTCCCGAGGCCGAGGGGCTGACCAGGCGCGAGGTCGACGTCGTCCGGCTCCTGGCGAAGGGGCTGAACAACCGGCAGGTGGCGCGCGAGATGGTCGTCAGCCAGGCGACGGTGAAAACGCACCTCAACCACGTCCTGGCCAAGCTGGCGCTGGAGGATCGCGGCGCGCTGATCGCCTGGGCCTGGCGCTTCGGCCTGGTCGACAACACCGAGTGGTAGCGGCGCGGACTTCAACCCGGGTTGCACCCCTGGGTTGAAGGAGTTCGGGGCGCGTCGGCGGATGCTCTTAGACATGACAACGACCGACTGGTTCATCGACATCGCGCTCCTGCTCATCGTTCTTCGCCAGATGCGCGAGGAGCGGCTGACCACCCGCACCATCCTGCTCCCGCTCGGCATGATCGCCTGGGCCGCCAGCAACTACCTGACCAACATCCCGACCGCCGGCAACGACGTGCTGCTGGCCGTGGTCTTCGCGGCCACCGGGGTCGTCTTCGGCCTCGCCGGCGGCCTGCTCACCCGCGTCCGGCACGCCGGCGGGCACGTGCTGATCAAGGCCTCCCGCGGCGCGGCCGCACTCTGGATCATCAGCATGGGCTTCCGGCTGGGCTTCGCGGTGTGGTCCACGCATCCCTCCGGCGCCGCGCACGTGACCAGCTTCTCCGCCGCGCACAACATCACCAGCGGCCAGGCCTGGGTCGTCGCCCTGCTCCTGATGGCGGTCGGCGAGGTCGTCGTCCGCCTGGGCACGATCATCATCCGCGGCCAACTGCTGCAGGCACGGGTCGACCGCCACGCGAACAAGCCGGCCCACCGCCCGGGCGTCTACGTCTGAGCCCCAGCTCATCTTGCTCGACACCCCATCCGCACATGATCAGCACGGAGGTTCCTCATGTCCGCATCGCACCGCACGCCGCGTGCCCGCACCCTGCCTCGGCTGGCCGTGGCCGTGGCCACGGTGGCCCTCGGAGCGGTCGCCTGTTCGCCCGCCCGTCTCCCGCCACCGCCCTTGATCGGAGGCGCCAACGCGCCGCTGCATCCCGTCGGCGGCCACGTGGCCAGCGCTTCGAGCAGTGCTTCGAGCAGCAAGCCGAGCACGCAGGCCACGGCGATGACCGCTACCACGGCGGCGTCCACCACAGCGGCGTCCACCACGGCGGCGTCGACCGTCGTCGCGAACTCCGCGCTGAGCGGGCCGGGCGCGTTCCTCGGGCCGGTGCGCCAGATCCCGGTCGACGGCATCAGGATCGGCTATCGCCAGTTCGGCTCCGGCCCCGACCTCATCATGGTCATGGGCGACACCGGCACCATGAGCGACTGGACGGTCGACCTGCTGAGCCGGCTCGGCCGGCACTACCACGTCACCATCTTCGACAACCGCGGTGTCGGCTACACGAGCGACGACACCTCGGTCCCCGACACCATTCCGCTCATGGCCGACGACACCGTCGGTCTGATCAAGGCGCTGGGTCTGCAGCACCCCGCGCTGCTCGGCTGGTCGATGGGCGGCGAGATCGGCCTGACCGTCGCCGCGCTCCACCCGGGTGCGATCAGCGCGCTCGTCAGCACCGGCGGTGACCTCGGCGGCAGCCAGGCCATCAACACGCCGCCCGCCGTGGCCGAGGAGCTCAACAGCCCCAAGACCACGGGGCCGCAGATGCTGGACCTGCTCTTCCCCGCCGACGCCACCGCCGCGCGGACCGCGTACATCGAGCAGCTCGGTCTGATCCCGCCGGAGAAGGTCGGCAATGAGACGCTGCTGCGTCAATACCAGGCCGGACAGGCGTACGAGTCCTTCGAGGGCACCTGGGACAAGTTGCCCGACAGCACCATCCCGATGCTGATCACCAACGGCTCGCTCGACGAGATCACCCCGCCCGGAAACGCGAGCATCATCACTCAGCGGGCCAAGCACGCCAAGCTGGTCCTGTTCCCTGACGCCGGCCACGCGATGCTCGTCCAGGACTCCGGCCGGTTCGTCTCCCTGGTGACTCGGTTCACCAAGGCGTCAGGCGTCGAATAACAGACCCGCTTCCGACGGCGACGGCCGCGGCTCGCGTCCGCAGCTCGGCTCCTTCGTCAGGCGGACGACGAACCCGTCAGCCCGGCGGGGTCAGCCCGACACACGGTGGGTGGCGGCGAGCAGAGCGCGCAGGGGGGCGGTGTCGGGTGTGTCGGCGACGGCCGCGTCGATGGCGTCGTCCATGCCGTTCTCCCACGCTTCGGGCAGGGCGAGTCCCGGCTTCCCGGACCAGCCTATGTCCGCGGTGGCGTGTCCGGCCTCGGCGAGATGCAGGTGGACCATGCCCGCGATCCCGTCGAAGACCTTGGGCCGCATGTAGTCGCGGGCCAGCGACCCGGTCAGTCGCGACTCCTTGTCCGGCTTGGGGATACGGTGGGCGACGTCCCTCCACAGCAGATCGCGGTCGATCGCGTCGAGCACCTCCTCCAGACCGGGCAACTCGTCGTTCGCCACTCTCTCGTCCCTGGCACCTCGGCGTCCGGTCGCCGTGCCGTCCGCGGCTCGGGCCTCGGAGCGCAGCGCCCGGGCCACGGCGACTCTCAGCGGCTGCGACCAGCCCTCGGCGTCGGAGACCGCGCGGGCCATGACGAGCTCGTCCCAGCTCATACGCGGCAGCCCCGCCACCTCCTGCGGCAGCGTGAGCGCCTCCAGCGCAGCGAACACCCGCTCCGGGTCGCGCAGCAGAACGAGCGCGGTCGTCCCGTCAGCCGACCCGTCGGGTCTGCCGTCGGCCGGCAACTTCTCGATCAGGGCGATTCGTTCGGCAGTCGGCGGGTGCGAATCGTATGCGTGCGGACGCCGTGGACGCTTCCCGGCGGAGAGCGCAGCGAGCCGCTCGTCCGACCGGGCGGCGAGCAGGCGCGGGAACCCGGCGTGCACCTCGCCCACAGGCGGCAGCGCTCCCAATGGCTTGCCCATCCCGGCGTAGGTTTCGAGATAGTGATCGTGCGCGGCACTGAGGACCGGAATGATGCGCAGCGCGGCCGCCATCGCGTCACGGCCTCCATGCCGAGCGGCCACTTGGTCGGCTGCCAGTTCCTGTTGGCGGGCCACGGGTTGCGAGGTCCGCAGGAACATCCGGGCGTAGGCGACGTACAGCGAGCCGATGAGGTGGGACAGTCGGGTGCCGCTCTTGCCGAACGCCTCCACCGTGTGGAGCACCGCTGCCCGGCCGCGCATGGTGACCGCGCCGAGCCGGGTGTCACGGTTGCTGTAGTGCCCGAACTCGTGCGCCAGGACGGCGCGCAGCCGCGGCACGGTCAACCCGGCGAGCAACGGCAGGCCCAGGACCATGCGGCGCCGTCCGGGCAGCAGCCCCAGCAGGCGGCTGTTTTCGGAGACCCCCGCGTTGACCTCGCCGAACAGGTAGAGCTCGTCGGGCGGCCGCTCCCCGGTCGCTTCGGCGGCGGCTCGCACCTGATCCCACAGCTCGGGCTGCTCCTCGGGCGTCACCGCGACCGCGTGCGACGCGGGCCCCAGACGCCCGGCGCGCAGAAAGGCGAACATGCCCCGCAGGATCGCCACCCCCGCTAGTGCGGTGCCAATCAGGATCATGGGTATGAACCAGGCCACGGCTGTGATGAACGATGGCGTCATCAGCAGCCAGTCGACCGTCGCCATGGCCGCCAGCAGAACCAGCCCCATCAGATAGAAGCCCGCCAGCAGTACCAGCGCGCGAACGGCGCGCAGTCTGAACGTCATCGCAGTATCCCCCACAGGACTCGGCCGGCCCGGATCGGCCGAGCAGCGTTCGCGGATCGTACCGCCAGCCTTCCACGCAGGTCAGCTGCCCCGTGGCTTCGGCCGTCAGGCCGTGCGGGTGCTTCTGTCCCGGTAAGGGTCACCTGATGGCCAATTCGGTAGCGGCTGGGACCTCCGGAGCGAGTTCCACGGACCGCGCCAACTGATCGCCAATCAGATGACGAATCAGCGTCGATCAGCTTCTCACCAGCCAGAACAAAGTCACCAGCAGCTTACGGTCACCAGCGTGAACGCACCCCATGACATAGCCCACTGGATGATCCACCTGCTCTGGAAGGACACCGCCCGGCAACTCACCGTCATCCTCCTGAGCGCCGTCGGTTTTGTCTCCCTTCTCCAGTCGCAGCGTTCGCGCCGCCCCGGAAGGTACTGAGCACGGCCATGGGACTCGCCGGACTCTCCGGCCGGGAGTGGATGATCCAGAACCGCGTAGGCGACGGCGCTCTCGAACCAGCGCCGGATCCTCCACCTCGGCCGGAGCATTCAGTTCGGTGGAGGGCCGTGTCGATTGCGTCGGCTGCCTTTCGGTAGCGCCGAGACAACATGTCAGCTGGTGAGACGCTGCAGGTAGTCGCCCTGCGCCAGGCCGAAGAGCTCGGCTGCGGAACCCCCGCGCACCACCAGTTCGGCGAAGCCGAATCCGGAGCTGCCGGTGGTCACGCCCGGCTGCCCCTGCGGGACGTCCGGCAGCCGGTCGTAGCAGGGGACCTCGACCAGGCGGCCCTCGCGGCGGCTGTGGACCTGGACGGTGCCAGAGGCGTGACCGGGGACGGCGTCGGCCAGGTGGTCCAGCTTGCAGTTGCCGAAGTTGTCGACGACGGCGATCCGGGGGCCGGAGGCCGTCGTGGCCGTTTCCGCCGTCTCGGCCGTCTCGGCCGTCTCGGCCGGGGCGACTGCCTGCGGCTGGGCGGGGACGGGGTGGCCGTCCACCAGCCAGCGGGCCAGCAGCGGGACGTACCAGAGGCTGCGGAACTGGGTGCGGGCGATCTCGTCGACCTGCTCGGGGCTGAGGTCGGCCCACTGGCCCGCGGCAGCCTCAAGGACCTCACGGACGTCGGTGACCTGTACCTTCTCCAGACCCAGGTGGGTGGCCAGGAGGGACAGCACGCGGGGGTTCCAGGTGCTGACGACGAGGTGCCCGCCGTGCTGGAACCAGCAGAACGGGACGCCGTTGGGCCAGTGGCCGTCCCTGGGGGCGATGTTGACCAGGATGACGGTGGGGTGGGTGGGGGCGCCGGTCAGCTCGGTGGCGCGCAGGGTGCTCAGCAGGGTGAGTGCCGCGGCGCCCTCCGGGTCGTCCCCGGCCAGCGGCAGGATGCTCGGCGTGCTGCCGAACAGGGCGGCGATCCGGGCCGACTGGCGAGCCAGGGCATCGGGGTCGACGCAGTCGGTGAGGGAGATGACCGGTCGGTGGGTCATGGTGCGTTCCTGTCCTCTGAAGATCTGAGAAGCTGTTTTGGGCAACAAAAAAGGACCCTCCATCCGGAGGGTCCGTCGCGTCGAGCGCACACGGCTTCGCTAGCGAAGCACCTCCGGGGGCGGGGGCATCATTCGCATCATGGCGAGGGTGGCGGTGTGCTGCATGAAGCGGAGCCTAACACCGCTCCTGGGTGTTCCTGCAAATGCGCTGCGGAGAGAGGGAACGGGGCGCAGACCGCCCTAGGGGCGGCGACGCAGGGCGCCAGCCCTACTGCCTGATGCACCTCTGACCTGCGGGTCTGCGGACACGCCTGGTCGGCCCCACCAATATCGAGGTCCTCGCCCAGGAACTGGTGGTGCACCCACAAACACAACGGACCGGGGTAGCGGCCGATACGACTGTCTGCGCCCGGCGCCCGGGGCCACCGACAGGCTGCAACGGCGGCGCGGGGCAAGAGGATTGGTCGCCCCGGCAGGCGCGCTGTCCCGCGCCGACGGATGTCGGTGCGGGACAGTCGGTCCTGACCTGGAGGGTCCCTGCGCCACAGGGCGGTTGTTGCTAGCAGCCGCCGTAGCGGGTGGAGCCGGTGGTGCCGCCGGTGGCGTAGATGTGCTGGTCTCCAAGGGCGACGAGGCCGCAGGAGTAGCCGTTGACGCTGACGCTCGCCCACACGAACCAGGTGTCCGGGCTGGCGGCGTGGATGTCCGACGCCAGTGAGTACGCGTCAGGACCGGCGGTCGACCAGGTCAGGGGCTTGTCGACCAGCCCGTTGCTGGATTCGAGGCTCACCGTCACCTGGGCCGTCGGATAGGTGTTCCGGAACGCCGTGGACCACTGCCAGTGCGCCTGGGCGTTGCCGTTGCACGAGTTGTACTGCTGCTCCACCTGGCCGGCGTACATCCCGTAGAGCTTGAAGTTGCCCGGGCTGCCGATGTTGATGGTCGAGCAGGACGCGGGGCGGACCGCGGCCTGGGCCGCTCCCGCCGTACTGACCGCGCTGCCCACGGTCAGGGCCAGCGCGGAGAGGGTCAGCACGATCGCACGGAGGACTCTGTTGTGCCTCAAGTCACCACTCGCTCTCTCTGGGATACGCGAAACGGGGGCTTCCCGGCGCCGGGGGCCGACGGTACTTCTGTGACGGGCATCACTTAAGCATCTTCGACAGGAAGTAACAAGATGTAGATTATTTTTTGCAAAATATGAACTATCGGATGAGATTCTCCACTTTCTCCTCCCGGCCGATGGAGAACGCCGGCTACCAACACAGGACCCCAACTGGCAGGCCGCATAGGGCGACCGGCTGCCGCGGGGGCTGACCGAGTGCCCGCGTTCCGGTTTCTCAGACGGTTTTGAGTTCTCTTAAAGTTGTAGACCACAACCCGGCAGGCACACTCCCTCCCATGTTCCCGACTCCCCGCCCCTCCCTCTCGGTCGTTCCGATGTCCGCCGCGGCGGACGCGACGTCAGGGGCAGCCCCGGAGGCGAGACCGAAACAGCGGGACCCCTTCTTCGACAACGCGAGGTACCTGGCCATCGTGCTGGTCGCGGCGGCCCACTCCTGGGAGCCGCTGATGGGCGGCAGTCGGGCCGTGAAGGCCGCCTACCTGGTGGTGTACGCCTTCCACATGCCGGCCTTCATCATCATCTCGGGGTACTTCTCCCGTGGCTTCACCGGAAAGCCGGAGCAGATCAAGCGACTGCTGACCGGCCGTGGTGCTGCCCTACATCGTCTTCGAGACGGCCTACAGCCTGCTGCAGCGCTGGGCCGGCCACGACGGGCACCCGATCAGCCTGATCGATCCGTACTACCTGACGTGGTTCCTGATCGCCCTGTTCATCTGGCGGATCACCTCGCCGATCTGGAAGCTCGTCCGCTGGCCGCTGCCGATCGCCCTGGTGATCGCCGCGCTTGCCACCACGTCACCTCAGATCACCGGCGCCCTCGGCATGCAGCGGGTGCTCCAGTTCCTGCCGTACTTCGTGGTCGGACTGCTGATCCGGCCGGAGCACTTCGACCGGGTCCGGCGGCACGGCGCGCGGCTGATGGCGGCCCCGGCCTTCGTGATCGCGTTCGCCTGCGCCTATCTGATCGCGCCCCATGCCGATGCCGCGTGGCTCTACCACGAGGACGCCGCGGTGACCCTCGGAGCGTCCTGGTGGGCCGGTCCGGTCATGACCTTCGCCCTGTTCGCCTGCTCCATGACCCTCACCGCCTGCTTCTACGCCCTGGTACCGCGGCGGACCATGTGGTTCACCACGCTGGGCGCGGCCACCCTCTACGGCTATCTGATGCACGGGTTCGTCCTGAAGGCCAGTGTGTACACACATATCTTCTCCACCCAGGACTGGCTGCACAGTCCGGGCGGTGAACTCCTGGCGACCGCGGTCGCCTGCGCGGCGGTCACCGTGTTCTGCACAAAGCCGTTCCGCAAGGCACTTCACTTTGTGATGGAACCAGAGATGGCCTGGGCCTTCCGGCAACCAGGAGCGGCCGGTGAGTCCTCGCATCACGACTCGCCGTGGCCCGGGTTCCCTCGACGCCGCCCGAGGGGCAGGAAATAAAACGTACCCAAAACAAGTGACCATCGCCGACATTATGATCATTATTTCAGCGGGCGGGTAATTCGCCACGCCGCCGTTCGGGACATTTTCGCAGCTCAGTCATGGCGATTTTCAGCCAACAATCTTTTCCGGAGTGTGCGGCAGATTATTGCGGACAGACAGTTTGTTGTCGGCCGAAGAATATCTCCGGTCGCGAAAACCGAAGGACACCCTATGCGCTTCACGCGCAGCACTGTTTCCCGCACTCTGCTGGTCGCCACGATCGCCGTGGTCGGCCTCACCGTGACTCCCACCCTGGCTTCCGCGACCAACCGCGCCGACGCGGGCATTGCCAGGCCCCAGACCATCCTCGGGCTGTCCGGCAACAACGGCGCCAACGGCGTAGGAAGCGGCGGCGGCATCGGTGGCCTCGGCGGCACCGGCGGTGCCTCCGGCGCGAACGGCAACGGCGGTGTCGGAGGCGGCGGCGGCAATGCCAACGGCAGCGGAAGCGTCGGTGGCGCCGGAGGCGCGGGCGGTGCGGGTGGGGCCAACGGCAACGGCGGCGCCGGGGGATCCGGCGGCGCGGCCACCCTGGGTGGCACCGGCGGCAAGGGCGGGGTGGGCGGCGTGGGTGACGCCGGCAGCGGCATCGCCGGCGGCAAGGGCGGCAACGGCGGTGCCTCCACGGCCGGCGGCGTGCACAAGGGCGGTACGGGCGGCGCCGGCGGCGCGGCCAGCCCGGTGTGTCCCGGCCAGCCCGGTGGCAACGGCACCGCCGCCACCTTCACCGCGGACGGCACCACCGGCGCGACCGGCACCGCGGGTCACACCACACTCCCCTGCTGAGCACCAGTTCTGAGGACATCTGAACGGAGCACCCCAGGTCGGCGACCTGGGGTGCTCCGCTGCTCCACGATCAAAAGATGAGGCGCCCAGCGGGAGCCGGCTCAGGGGGTCGGGCTGAACACCCGGTCGCGGGTCAGGTCCAGTGCGGTCAGCACCGCGCCCTGCAGTACCGCGTTGTCCTCGACCCCGGTCGCGCGGACCTCGGTGGGCACATGGGTGAGCCCGGCCAGGCAGTCCGCGACCCTGGCCGCCAGGGCTTCCCCGCCCGCCCGGCCGACGCTGCCGCCGAGCACCACCAGGCCCGGGTCCAGCACCCTGACCACGCCGGCCGCCCCGGCGGCGATCCGCTCGGCCAGCACCTGCTCCCCCAGCTCCGCCGTGGTCCGCGGATCGACCGCGAAGCAGAGGTCGGTGCCGGCGACCTCCAGCAGCCCGAACTCCCCGGCCCCGCCGGAGGCCCCGCGCCGCACCCGCCCACCGAGGACGACCGCGCCACCGACCCCCTCGTCCAGCCAGAACAGGACGAAGTCCTCCCGACCCAGGTCCGATCCGGTCCGCAGTTCGGCGACGGCGGCGAGATTGGTCTCGTTCTCCAGCAGCACCTCGGGCGGACGCCCTCGACCGCGAGCCGTTCCCGCAGCTGGGACAACAGGTCGCCGTTCCATCCCGAGATCCCGGCGCAGCTGACCAGGTCGCTGGTGTGCGGATGCACCATCCCCGGGGCCCCGAGCACCACCGCGTGCAGCGGGCGGCCCCCGGCTGCCTCCGTCACCGCGCGGGCGATCTCGGCGGTCAGGTCGCGTCCGGTCGGCCCTGCCGCCCGGCCGACCGTACGTCCGGTGAGGTCGGCGACGGTGACCTCGACGCCGCGGCGCCGGATGTCCACCCCGGCGACATGGGCCCGCCCGGCGACCAGCGCGTACAGCCGGGCGTTGGGGCCCCGCCGCTCCTCGCCGGACTCCCCGCCGGCTTCTACCAGGCCTGCCTCGCGCAGTCGTTCCACCAGGTCGGCGACGGTGGGGCGGGACAGCCCGGTGAGGTCGCGCAGCTGGGGGGCGGAGAGCGGTCCGTGCTTCAGCAGAAGGTCCAGGGCCAGCCGGTCGTTGATCGCGCGGGCCATGGCCGGGGTCGCGGTCTTCGCGGGGGCAGAGGTACGGCTGCCGGTGGGGGCGCTCATGCGGCCATATTAGCCAGGAAGCCTGCCTGTAAACTCTTTTCATCAGGAAGCCTGCCTGATAATTTACTCACCGTGACCCGACACCTGACTCGACCCGTGACCCGACCGGCCCGACTCCTGACGCACCACCGCGCCATCGGCCTGGTCTTCACCGTGCACGGAGCCGTGGCCGGAAGCCTGACCACCTGCATCCCTTGGCTCAGCTCCCACTACCACCTCAGCCCCGGGCTGCTGGGCCTGGTGCTGTTCTGCCCTCCCGTCGGCGCATTCGTGGCGATGCCGATGGCCAGCCGGCTCGCCCACCGCCTGGGCGGGCGGCGCACCGTCCGGCTGCTGATCGCCCTGTGGTGCGTCCTGCTGCCGCTGCCGGTGCTGGCCCCCTCAGCGCCCTTTCTGTTCGGCGCGTTTCTGCTGTTCGGCGCCGGGGCCGGGATCAGCGACGTGGTGATGAACGCCCACGCCGTGTCGTTGGAACGACAGTTGGGACGGTCGATCATCAGCGGGCTGCACGGGCTCTGGTGCGTCGGCTGTCTGATCGCGGGCGGCCTGGGCATCCTGACGGCCCGTTACCACATCGGGGCGCAGGCCCACCTGCTCGCCACGGCGGCCCTGCTGCTGGGCGTCGCGCTGGTCGCCGGACGGAGCCTCGCGCCCGACAGTCCGGCGGCGACCGGCGCCCCGGCCCCGCGCCGCTTCTCGCTGCCGACCAAGGCGATCCTGGGCATCGGCGTGGTCGGCTTCTTCGGCACCTTCGCCGAGGGGGCCACCGCCAACTGGGCCGGGGTGTACGTCACCAAGGTCGCCGACGCCGGCCCCGGGGCCGCCGCTCTGGCCTTCACCCTGTTCACCGCCTGCATGGCCGGGACCCGCCTGGTCGGCGACCGCTTCATCCGCCGGTTCGGCGCGGTGACGGTGGTCCGCGCCGGCGGCGGCCTCGCCGCTCTGGGCGGCGGGTTGATGGTGGTGGCCCGCACCCCCTGGCTCTGCATGGTGGGGCTGGCGCTGATCGGCGTCGGCGTCGCCGTGGTCGTCCCGCTGGTCTTCACCGCGGCGGGCCGGACCGGCGCGTCGGCGGGTGAGGGCGTGGCCGGCGTCGCCACCATCACCTACCTGTCCGGACTGATCGCCCCGGCCGCGACCGGATGGACCGCGGGCACCTTCTCCTACCCGGCGGCGTTCGGGCTGATCACGGTGATGGCGGCGCTGATGGCACTGCTCGCCGGGGTGCTGCGGCCGCGCGGCGGCGCGGGCAGCACGGGCAGCACGGGCAGCACGGTGGCGGCGAGGGCTGCCAACAGCGAGGCCCGGCCGTCGCGGCCTGACGGCCGCGCTGCCGCTGTCGGCCGGGGCCGGGCCGGCTGCTGTCAGCGAGAGCCCGGCCGGCTGCTCGGCGGGGCGGGGCCGGCTGCTCGGTTGACGGTGGGGTGAGGCTGCCTCACTTCGGCAGCAGCAGCGCGATGTCGGACACCGGTCCGAGGCGGGCCAGCTTGTCGGGGTTGGACGCGGTGTGGATCGCGTGGATCACACCGTCGACCATGTCCAGCGCGACCACGTTGACCACGCGCTCGTCGGCGTCGTACATCACCATGCCCGGACGGCCGTTGATCCTGGCCGACCGAAAGGAGATGCCGAGTGTCCGAAGCCGGCGGAACCCGCCGACGAGCAACTGGGCGACCCGCCGCGGTTCGGTCACGGACCTGCCGATCGCCCGCGCCTTGCCGCCGCCGTCCCCCTCGGGCAACCAGTCGCCCACATAGGCCTCCCGCCGTACCCGCGCCGAACCCAGGTGGTTGATGCCCAGCCGCGTCACCGCCGTGGCCAGGTACGCCTTCAGGTCGGCGATCACGGTCCCCGCCTGGCGCGCCCGGGTCAGGCCGAGGAAGGCGTCCTGGACGATGTCCCCGGCGTCGCCCACGGACCCGGTCACTGCGCCACCTCCTCGACCGCGCTGCGCCACCCCCCTCGGCAGGGTGGCGCACGTCACATTCGCTCCTGTCACAGTCCGCCGGGGTGCCCTGTCTTAGAGGGCACAACGGGGCAACAACAAGGAGCACACCATGGAAGCCCGACTGAACCTCTTCGCCAACCCGATCGCGGCCAAGTTCGGCAAGCACCTCGTCGCGGCGGGCAAGGTGCTCGCGGACTCGACGCTGCCGGTCGCGACGCAGGAGTTGGTGAAGCTGCGCGCCAGCCAGATCAACGGCTGCGGCTTCTGCGTCGACATGCACACCAAGGACGCCACGCACGCCGGGGAGACCGCGGTGCGCCTGAACCTGGTCGCCGCCTGGCGTGAGGCCACGGTGTTCACCGAGGCCGAGCGCGCCGCCCTGGAACTGGCCGAGCAGGGCACCCGCATCGCCGACGCGGCCGGTGGCGCCGCCGGCGCGGTTACGGACGAGGCGTGGGCGAACGCCGCCAAGTACTACGACGACGAGCAACTCGGGGCCCTGGTGTGCGTCATCGCCCTGATCAACGCCTTCAACCGCGGCAACGTCATGGTCCGCCAGCCCGCCGGCGGCTACCAGCCCGGCCAGCACGGGTAGCCGGAGATCCGCCGCGCTCCCTCCCACACCGGCCGCACCACCCCACACCGGCCGCACCACCACGGTGCGCCGCACCCCCGCAATGGAGAAAACTGATGAACATCGCTCTCTGGATCGTCGCCGGACTGCTCGCCGCCGCCTACCTGTTCGGCGGCGGCTACAAGGTGATCACGCCGAAGGAGAAGATCGCCGCTGCCGGGCCCAGCGCGAAGTGGGCCGAGGACTTCAGCGCCGGCAGCGTGAAGGCCATCGGAGCCCTTGAGGTACTGGCCGCGGTGGGCCTGATCGTGCCCGCCGCAGCCAACACAGCCCCGGTCCTGGTGCCGCTGGCCGCCCTCGGCCTGGTGCTCATCATGCTAGGCGCGTCGGTCACCAGAATCCGGCGCCACGAGGCCAAGTTCCTGGTGGTGGACCTGGTCTACGTCGCCCTGGCCGCCTTCGTCATGTGGGGCCGCTTCGGCCGCGCACCCTTCACCGGCTGAGCGCCGGGTGGATCAGCGGACGTACTGCTTGAGGATCTCGGTCTCCAAGGAGATTCCCAAGCCGGTGATCTCCACGTTCGACCCGAACGCATAGGACCGGACGCTGCGGTACTTCCCACCCTCGGGCTCGGTGTGCACGACCGTCTCGCAAGAGTCCCGGTCGATCAGCAGATACACCGGGACGCCCGACTCGGCGTAGGCCGCCGGCTTCTCGACACGGTCCCGTCGGTCCGTGTCCGGATCGTAGGAGGTGACCTCGGGAAGGGAAATCGAGCTCTCGCTCGGACCCGGCGGTTAATTCGGTGGCCCGGTGCGGAGTGGGCCAGCATGCTGGCCGCGATGAGTGCTGACGAGCCTGCTGACTCCACGACCCGCTGGTACTACGCGCACCCCGGCACCGTCGAGGGGGCGCTGCAACGAGGACGGGGCGTCGGCGCGCTCTGGGCGCGGCGGGACCCGCAGGGGGCGGAGCTGGTTCTGGCCACCATGCGGCGGGACCACCGCTGGGACTGGTCGGTCGACGAACGGGACACCTACCTGGCGCGGCTGGTCCGCGACCTCGGTATGGACCCCACCCCGATCGTCACCCAGCTGTGGGAGTCGGACGACGTCGCCAGGAGCGACGACGGGAACGCCTTCGAGGTCGCGGCGGGGGTGCTGGCCGCGTTGGCCCGGGTCGGGTACGGCGACGCGGAGCAGCAGTTGCTGCGCTATGTCCGTGAGGGACGGCGTTGGGTGGACGTGCTGCAACTGATCGCGTCGGAGTGGCCGGCCGAGCGCTGGGTCGGGCTGCGCGGGACTGCCCTGGCCCGGTTGTCCGCCGGGCCCAAGCCCCAGGGGTACCAGGAGGATTGGTGGGGACAGTCCGAACCGTGGGCGACCTGGGAGACCCGTGCTCCCGCAGCCCCCGTGCCCCGGCCCCGCCCGTTCGAGCGCTCCGACGAGACCGAGCTGCTCGCTGTCCTGGCCGAACCGGAGTCGTCCACCGGGTCCAAGCGGGACGCGCTGTTCGAACTCGCCCGAAGGCCGCCGCAGCCGGCGCTGCTGGATCTGGCGCCGAGCCTCACCACAGGTTCCCCGCCCCGCCCGGTATCGGGGCTGATCAAGGCGATCCTCGGCCAGGGCCCGGCCGCACTGCCCCAGGCCCGCGCCTGGCACGCCGACCCGGCATCCGGACTGGCCGGCCCCGCCGTCCTGGTGCTGGCCGAACACGGCCAGGAGCAGGACATTCCGAGGCTGATGGCCCATTGGCGGCTGCTGCGGCGGAACCGCCAGTGGTGCGGCTACCACGTCCTCGCCGACGGGCTGGCCCGGCTGGGTCCGGCCGCCGTCTGCGCACTGCCTGCTCTGCGCGGCATGTACCGCTGGACGCCGCACTCCTACGAGCGCCCGGCCGCGCTGCGGGCCCGGCTCGCCATCGACCCGCGCGGCGCGGAACGCACCCTGCTGCATGGTCTCTGGGACAGCGAGAGCGGGGTCCGGCTCATCGCGGCGCGACAGGTGCCGCTGGTACCGCGCTCGATCGCACGCCTCACCGCACTGTGCGACGACACGCTGGAGACTGAGGACGTCCGCGCGGCCGCCGAGGCCCGGCTCGGCGGCGACTCTGCGCAGAAGTGACGCCGGGTCCGGCCTCGGTCGGGACGGCCTCGGTCGGACCGGCCTCAGTCGGAGCGGCCTCAGTCGTCGGAGGCGAGGCGGTCCAGCCACTCCCGCAGCAGGTGCTGCTCCGCGCCGCTGAGGGTGGTCTGCTCGGGCAGTGCGGCACGCAGGGCGCGGGCCGCGCCGGCCGGGCCGGCGTCCTGCACGGCCGGCTCCTGGTTGGTCACGGCGGCGACCATGGACTCCCGAAGGGTGGTCAACAGGGCCGGATTGCGCCGGTCCTCGGGCAGGGACAGCCAGGTGAGAACCGCGCCGCGGGCCGTGGCGTGGATGATCATGGCCGCGAGTTCCTCGTCGACCCGGAGCCAGCCGCCCGCGGCGAGCCGCCGAATGCGGCCCATCAACATCTCCATGCCGGCCTTGAGGGCGGCCGACGTGGCGCTGGTGGGCTCGCCGTACATCAGCGTGTACAGCGCGGGATTGGCCAGACCGAACTCGACCGCGACGTCCCAGCCGGCCCTCAGGTCCTCGATCAGGTCCGCCGGGTCGGGGTCGACGTGCTTGGTCGCGAGAAACGCGGCGAAGCCGTGCTCGGCCACCGCTTCGAGCAGCCCTTCCTTGTCGCCGAACAGCCGGTAGATGGCCGGCGCCTGCACGCCTGCCGCGACCGCGACCGCACGGGTGGTGACCGCGTCGCGGCCCTCGCGCGCCAGCAGGCCGGCGGCCGCCTCGACCACCCGCTGCCGGGTGGCGTGCGCGCGGTTCAGGGCTGCGAGGTCGGACTCGACGGCGGTGGCACCGTTCCTGTCGCGTGAACGTGGAGGCATGTAGCAACGATACAGCGATGGTGGTTCCAGCGCTATTTCCAGTGATACGCTATTCGTGATTCCACTGGAACCAGAGCACTGGAGCGCATCATGATCATCGTGACCGGAGCCACCGGACAGCTCGGACGTCAGATCGTCGAGCGGCTGTTGACCCGCGTACCGGCCGACCGGATCGGCCTCAGCGTCCGCGACCCGAAGAAGGCGCAGGCATTCGCCGACCAGGGGGTACGGGTGCGGCACGGCAGCTTTGCCGACGCCGAGAGCCTGGCCCACGCCTTCGAGGGCGCCACCCAGGTGCTCATCGTCTCGGTCGACAAAATGGGCGAGGAATGCGTCACGCAGCACCGTACGGCGATCGAGGGGGCCGTCGCGGCGGGCGCCCGTCGCATCCTCTACACCAGCCAGATGGGCGCCAACGCGTCGTCACACTTCCAGGCGTGCCGCGACCACGCCGCCACCGAGGACGCGCTGCGCGCCTGCGGCGTGCCGTTCACCTCGCTGCGCAACGGCTTCTACACCGCCAGCGCGCTGCACTTCCTCGGCCATGCCGTGCAGTCCGGCGAGGTCGCGCTCCCCGCGGACGGGCCGGTCAGCTGGACCGCGCACGCCGACCTCTCCGACGCAGCCGCCGCCATCCTGGCCGACGAAGGCTGCTTCGACGGCCCCACACCGCCGCTCACCGGGACACAGGCGCTGACCTTCGACGACATCGCCCGCATCGCCACCGAGATCACCGGCCGGACCATAGCAAGGACCACCGTGCCCGACGACCACTTCCGGGAGCACCTGGTCGGCAGCGGCGTCCCCGCCGAGGCCGCAGACCAGTTGCTCGGCATCTTCACCGCCAGCCGCGCAGGCGAATTCGCCACCGTCGACCCGACACTGGCCACCTTGCTCGGCCGCGAGCCCACCCCACTGGCCGCGGTGCTGCGCGAGCAACTGCTCAGCGCTTGATCAGTGACTGATCACGACTGCAGCGGGTCGACGTTCCACCGCTCCGGCAGCCCGCTCCCGCAGAAAGCGCAGCTGAAGTCCCCGTCCCTGACGATGTTGTGCTGCTCGCACTGCTCGCAGCGGCGGAAGACAAAGGCGTAGCTGAAGCCGTCGGGACGGCCGATCCCGGCACCGTCCAGTGCCGACGCAACCGCCGGCCAGCAGTCGAGGTCCGGGCAGTAGCCGGTCGACTGATTGCTGACCTCGCTCACCGCCCAGTCGGCGGGAGCTTTCGGTCACAGTGGCGAGCAGCTACGGCCATTGCCACACACCGTCCGAGGTGAAGAGTTCGGCCACCGCGCCCGGCTCCCCGAGATCGAGCCTGCACACAAGCTCCAGCACCAGCCGCTCGTAGGCCCGTTCCGCCAGCAACCGACTCATCGGGTCGAGATCTCCGTCATCGATCATCGCGCGATGCTGCCAGGGCACCGCCGGAGCCGACGAGCCGTTTTCACACGAGATCGCGCCGCCCGCCGCCCGCCGCGGGTAAATCGTTTCTGCTTTGCGCTTCGGTGCGTCAAGATCGGCGCGAGAAGCGGCAGTACGGGCGGCAGGTGGAGGCGAGCGGTGGTCATGGGACCCGAACCCCGACTGATTCTGGTCTGCGGACTCCCCGGTGCGGGGAAGACCACACTGTCCAAACAGCTGGCCGGCGAGATTCCAGCGGTGCGCCTCTGTCCTGACGAGTGGTTGACCGGGCTCGGCTTCGACCTGTTCGAGGGAGATCCCCGCGACCGGCTGGAAGCACTGTTCTGGGACCACACGCAGGAACTGCTCAAGCTAGGACAGACCGTGATCCTCGAGTTCGGCTTCTGGGGGCGGGACGAGCGGGACGCCAAGCGGCTCACCGCCCGCGCCCTCGGCGTCCCGGTCGAACTACGTTATCTGGACGTGCCGGTGGATGAGTTGTTCCGACGGGTCACGGCCCGCTACCGGGACAGTCCGAGTGGCACTGTCTCGATCCCCCGCGAGCTGATCGAGGCTCAGGCGAGGGATTTCGAGGCTCCGGGGCTCGAAGAACTCGCCCTCTTTGACGAACCCCGCCCCTGAACTGAGACAGTGGATCTACTGCTCTGACACTGCACCAAACACTGCTCTGACACCCCTCGGCGGCAAAGGACTGTGACCCGGTGGACGAACGCGCCTCGCTGACCGAGCGTTTCGAGGGACACCGGCCCCATCTGCGGGCGGTGGCCTACCGGATGCTCGGCTCGCTCAGCGAGGCCGACGACGCCCTCCAGGACGCCTGGCTGCGGGTCGATCGCGCCGACACCAGTGAGGTCGAGAACCTCGGCGGCTGGCTGACCACGGTGGTGGCCCGGGTCTGCCTGAACATGCTGCGTTCGCGCGAGCATCGGCGTGAGGATCCGCTGGACGTCCAGGTGTCCGAGTCGATCACCAGCCAGGAGGCCGGCGGCGATCCCGAGCAGGAGGCCGTGATGGCGGACTCGGTCGGGCTGGCCCTGCTGGTGGTGCTGGACACGCTCACGCCGGCCGAACGCCTCGCCTTCGTGCTGCACGACCTGTTCGCCGTGCCCTTCGACGAGATCGCCCCGATGATCGAACGCACCCCGACCGCGACCCGGCAGCTCGCCAGCCGGGCCCGCCGCCGGGTCAAGGGCGGCGACCCGGTTCCCGCCACCGACCTCGGCCGCCAGCGTGCGGTCGTCGAGGCCTTCCTCGCCGCCACCCGCGGCGGGGACTTCGACGCGCTGGTCGCGCTGCTCCATCCCGGTGTGGTGCTGCGCGCAGACCGGGCGGTCGTGCCGACCCCCGAGCCCGTCCTGGTCAGCGGTGCCCACACCGTGGCCAAGGGCGCGATGGGTGCGATGGAACGGGCCCGGTCCACCCAGCCGGCGCTGGTCAACGGCGCGGTCGGGCTCGCGATGGCGCGCCTCGGCCGACTGTTCCTGGTCCTCAGCTTCACCTTCGAGGACGGCCTGATCACCGAGATCGACGTGATCGCGGAACCGGACCGGCTGGACCTGCTCACCCTCGGCGTGCTGGACGACTGAGCCCGACCGGTCCGACCCACTGCTACCCGACCCAGCTACCGCTGCTACCCGAAGGGCGCGGCGACCACCTCGGCGGTGCCGGCGAGGTGGACGCCGATCCCGGCCAGATCCGCCAGCCGTTCCTCGGTGGCCTGGGACACCGCGTCGGTGACGACCACCGTGCGGAAGTCCCGCATGCTCGCTTCGAACAGCGTCGCGCGCGGGCAGTTGGGCAGGTTGCAGCCGGCGACCACGGTCGTGCTGACCTCCCAGCCGCGCAGCAGCTGCTCAAGTCCGGTGCGGTGGAACGCACCCCAGCGGGGCTTGAACAGCACGACCTCCCGCTCGCCCAGATACTGCGGCGCTCCGGCCAGCAGGGCCGCCGGGTCCAGCTCGGCCATCCGGTCGCCGAGGACGGCGGGGTCCAACTGGCTGCCGGGCGTGCCCGGGGCGGTGAGCCGCAGGCCGGCCTCGACCGCCGCCCGGCGGGGCAGGTCCACGTCGCTCCCGCCCGGTTCGCTGAGGCGGACGATGTGGACGATGGGCCGCCCGGCCGCGCGGTACGCCCCGACCAGCTCCGCCAGTCGCGGAAGCACCGCGGTGGTGCCCGGGATCGTCAGCGGACCCTGGTCGAGGAAGTCCTGCTGGACATCGATCAGCAGGAGCGCGGAACTGTCCCAGAGCGGCGCTGTGTAGTCCATGCACATGATCGTAGTGAGAGAGTCAGGGCCCACAGAAGTACAAGAGCTGGTCCGGGGTGGCGACCAAGGGATCCTTCCTGCACAGCGACTCGATCGCCCGCACCCGGGGGTCGTTGCCGACCAGGGTGTCCGCCCCGGGGAGTACGGCCCAGGAGACCTTTCCCTGCTTGATCAGTTGCGTCACCTGGGCAACGGACGGGTAGGGCACGTCGCCGGTGAAGCCGCCGATCGGTTGGATCGAGCTGACACCCTCCACCACGTAGTTCGACGCCTGCGACGATCCGAAGACCAGCATCTCCCGGTGATCGCTGTCCGTTTCCTGCTGGATCTTCTGCCCGGCCACCCTCAGCCGTGACCAGAGCGCCGCCGACATCGTCGGCAGAATCACACCCCCGTACCCGCCTCTGATCTTGCTCCGGGCGATTCTGGCCGCCGGGGTCGGCTGGGCGAACGTCCCTACCGAGGCGAACGCCGTGTCGAAGGGCCCACCCCCGCGCTCCAGCAGCCAGCCACTGGCCGCCAACGGTCCGATGAGGGCTGCCGCCAGGGCAACGGCGGCGGCCAGGCCCGCGACCAGCGGTCGGGCAGTCCGGAGCCGGCCGGGGAGGACAGCCGCGGCCGCCGTTGCCAGGACCGTGCAGACTCCCAATGCCATGACCAGGAAAGTATTGTGACTCTTCATCAGAAGGACAGCGGTGGAAGCCCCCTGAGTGATCGCCAGCACAGCGAGGACGACCACCGCCCGGCGGCGGCCGGATCGGGCCGCCTTCCAGAGCACGGCCAGGCCCATTCCCGACAGGGCGGCGATCGCCGGGACGAGCGTGGCCAGGTAGTAGTCGTGGATGACGCCCGCGCTGCTGAAGGCCACGCCGTAGAGCAGCAGCCAGCTCGTCCACAGCAGGGTGCCGGCCCGTAGCGGGTCGCCGCGGCCGGCCCGGCGCCGGACCCGGAGCAGCACGGCGGCGCCCAGCACCGCGCAGGGCAGGAACCAGGCGGTGTCCGGGGCCAGCACGCCGACGAACAGACGGTCCCAGCCGGCCTTGGAGAAGGTCGAGGGCGGATACATGCCCGCCCCGTACGCCGGCTCCCAGTTCTGCGCCGCGATCTTCAGCGCCTCGGGGCTCGGGGTGCCCAGGGGCTTCAGCCCGAACTGACTGCCACTGTCACTGCCGCTGTCGCCGTCGCCGTCGCCGAAGCGGAGGCTCCCGTTGTAGCGGAAGACCTGCTCCACGATCGAGTTGTGGGCACTCCCGTCGACCACCGGCCGGGACGAGGCGGGCGTCAGCGCGAAGGCGCAGACCCAGGTCAGCGACAGTGCCACCGCCAGCAGGGCCACCGCCCCGGCCCGGAGCAGGGCGCGGACGCGTTCGGACCGGCCGACCGCTCCGGAGCCGGCCAGCAGCGCGATCACCAGGGCCGGCAGCACCAGCCAGGCCTCGGTCATCTTCGCCTGGAACGCCAGCGCCACCCAGAACGCCGCCGCGTACGCCGAGCGCCGCCGGTTGTCGACCACGACCCGCAGCACCGCGTCCGCGGCCAGGACCAGGCAGAGCAGGAACAGCGGCTCGGAGAGGTTGCCGCGGGTCGAGGCGATGGTGACCGGGCTCGCGGCCAGGACGGCCGCGGCGACGAGGGCGGCACCCGTGCCGGAGGTGCGCCGCACCGCCCGGTAGAGCACCAGCACCGTCAGCGTGCTCTCCACCACCTGCGGAAGCACCATCGACCACGCCGCGTAGCCGAACACCCGGACCGACAGCGCCTGGATCCAGAACGCCCCGGGCAGTTTGTCCAGGGTGATGGTGCCGTGCGGGTCGAAGGCGTCGTAGAAGAAGTCGTGCCAGTTGGACGACATGCTGCGCACACCGGCCGCGTAGTAGGCCTCAAGGCCCTCGGTGCTCAGCGACCAGGCGTACGCGCCGGCCGCGGCGGCGGCGATCAGCACCAGCAGCAGGCGCGGCAGTGTGCATGCGGCGCGCAGCCGTTGCCACAGCCGCTGCCGCAGCGGGGTGCGGAGGGGGGCCGGTGGAACCGGTGGAACGGGCAGCGGCTGGGCAGCGTCGTCGTTCTGGGCGTCGTCGTTCTGGGCAGTGTCGTTCTGGGCAGTGGTGATGGTGTTTCGACGCGGCGGCCGCGACTCCTGCGTCGGCCACCGCTCCCCCCTTCGAGCAAGCATCTTCCACCGGCCAGGCGGGGTGATCAAGCCATATCCGGTGCCGATTCGCACCCGCCCCGGTCCGGCCCTCCCCCGTGGGGCCGGACCGGGGCTTTCCGCGGGAGTCCGCGGCGGTCAGCGGTGCAGCGTCCCGAACAGGTACTCCGCGCCGGTGCCGACGCCGTCGGAGTACGTCGCTGGTGCCGGGACCAGCCACTGGCCCCGCCCGGAGGCGTGGGCCAGGGACCGGGTGCCGCCGGAGACCGTGTAGGTGTACGAAGCGGTGGCGCTCGCGTTGCAGTAGAGCCCATGTGCCGCCAGCCGCACGGTGCTTCCGTCCGCGGTGGTGAACGTTCCGTGCTTCTCGATCGGACCGCAGCCGTCCGCGGCGAACGCGCTGTAGCCGATGTGCACCTCGAAGGTGCTGGTGACGGCGCCGAGGCCGGGGAGGGTGCCGGTGACGTGGTCGGTCAGGCAGGCGTCGGCGGCCGGGGTGCCGGCCGGGCAGGCGTGGAAGTCGAACGACCCGGCCAGGGCGACCGACACCGGGGGCGCCGAGAGCGCGGCGTGATGCCCGGCCAGGGCCGAAGCCGGAGTCCAAGCCGGAGCCGCGGCGGAGGCGGTGCCGGCCATGGCGGCCACCCCGGCCAGGGCCAGTGCGATCATTGCCGTGCGGCGGACATTGAACGGACCTGACAAGACTGACCTCCGGAGCGATGGACTCGGCAACTGCCGTGCCCAGCTTTGGGGTCGGCGGCCCGGACCGTCCAATACCGGATACTTTCCGCCCGATAGGCAGGGCTTATGGGCTCTGCGGGCTCCAAGGGCCCTACGGGCCCTACGGGCCCACGGGCCCACGGGCCCACGGCAGAACGAGGAGGACCGCGTGGACCTACGCCTGCTGCGCTACTTCGTGGCCGTCGCGGAGGAGCGGAGCTTCACCGCCGCCGCCCGCCGGCTCCATGTCTCCCAGCCCGCGCTCAGCCAGCAGATCAAGCTGCTGGAGCGCAGCCTCGACGCCGAACTCCTGGACCGCTCCACCCAGCCGCTGCGGCTCACCCCGGCCGGCTCGGAGATGCTGACCGGGGCGTACCGGCTGCTCCGCTCCGTCGAGGACGTGGACCGCACGGTACGGGCCACCACCAGCGGCCAGGCCGGGGTGCTCCGGATCGGCACCACCTGGGGTGGCCTCTACGACCTGCTCCTCCCGGCGCTGCGCGCCCTGCGGGCCGACCGGCCCGACATCCAGCTGCCGGTCACCCAACTGGGCGGCCGGGACCAACTGGCCGCGCTGCGCCGGGACGAGGTCGATGTGGTGCTGCACCGGCACACCCACCGGGATTCCTTCGACGGCATCGAGCGGACCGTGCTGTTCGACGACCCGCTGATCGCGATCCTGCCGCTGGGCCATCCGGCCGGACGGTCCGGGCGGGTGCGGCTGGCCGACCTCGCGGACGAGCGGTTCGTCATGATCGGCCGTCAGGTCAAGCCGCTGGTCTTCGACCGCTGCGTCCAGCTGTGCCGCGAGGCGGGGTTCCAACTCGACGTGGTGGACGAGGTGCTGGAGCCGATGGGGCTCGCCCTCGCGGTCGCCAGTGAGGGTGTCGTCTCGCTCTCCGGGGCGGGCATGGCCAATCGCTACCCGGGGCTGGACTATCTGCTGGTCGATCCGGTGGTGGGGATCGCCGAGGTCTCCGCGGTGTGGCTGCCGACCTGCCGCAATGCGCTGCTGCGGCCCTTCCTCGACGCCCTGGACCCGTCCATGTACGCGTTCGGGCCGGCCACCCGGGCCGCGGGCGTCTGAACCGGCCCCGGACGAGCCAGGCGAAAGGGCCCGGTGGGCGGAGGCACCAAGTGATGCCCCCGCCCGTAGCCGGACCAGCCGGAGCCGGACCAGCCGGGGCCGGGCCAGCCGGGGCCGGGCCGGGCCGGCCAAGGCCAACGCCGGGTCAGCCGGTGGCGGCCAGGGCCCGTACGAAGGCGTTGCCGTCGATCGTGCCCAGGCCCGAGGCCAGGTCGTAGCCGCGTCCGGCCTGGTAGCCGGTCACTCCGGCGAAGGAGTTGTCGCCGGTGGTGACGTCCACCTCGCCGCTGAACCGCGAGGGCAGGTGGGCCAGGCCGTACAGGGCCGGGTTGATCAGGCCGAGCCGGTGGCCGGCCAGTTGGTCGGCCAGGGCGACCACGCCGGAGAAGATCGGGGTCGCCTCACTGGTGCCGCCGACCAGGCCCCAGCCGACGTCGGTGGGGTCGAAGGACTGGTACGTCCAGGCCGCGCCGTCCACCGCCGCGCTCATGCTGATGTCGGGGGTCCCGCGCTGCGCGCCGACCACCTTGCGCACCCCGTCCTGGTACCAGGGACGGGCGAACACGGCGGACACCCCGCCGCCGCCCGCGCCGTAGCCGTCGTTCCAGACCACGTCCGGGGAGAGCCGGTTGCCCTGCTGGTCGAGGTTCAGCTCGGTGCCGCCGACGGAGGTCACCAGCGGGTCGGAGGAGGGCCAGGAGTTGACCTTGTACGGGTACAGGTCCGAGCCGTTGCTCTGGGCGTCGGTCACGCCGTCGTCGCCGCTGGCGGCCAGCACCGTGACGTTGTGCGCGTAGGCGTCCTTGAAGGCGTAGCGCAGGTTGGTCAGGGACTTGGTGTTGCCCTGGTCGAAGCCGGGGAAGGTGTTCTCGGTGGCGTCGAAGCTCTGCGAGATGACGTCGCCCACGCCGTGGTCGATCAGCTTCTGCTCGGCCTTCATCATCTCCGGGAGCCCGGTGGTGCCCTCGGTCTCCGCGACCGGGGTCTCCACCAGGACGATCTTCGCGCCGGGGGCTATCGAGTGCGCGTACTCGACGTCGAGGGTGGTCTCACCGGCCCAGCCGGTCATGTCGCCGTTGGTGGGGTCGAACGGCGGCACGTCACCGGCCTTGACCACGTCGACCTTGGTGTCGGGCAGGCCCCACTGCTTGTCGAAGACCTGCAGGTCGTGCTGGATGGTCGGCGAGCCGTAGGAGTCGACGATCACGATGGTGCGGCCCCGGCCGGTGATCCCGCGCGCGTAGAGCGGGGAGAGGTTGTACGCGGTCCGGTACTGCAGCGGCGAGTAGCAGTGGATCGCGTACTTGGCGACGCACTGCGCGGTGGTGATCGGCGCGGTGAGCACCCGGACCAGCCGCGGTCCGGCGGCGGCGGGGCGGACGTCGGCCCGGCCGGTGCTGTGCGCGGCGACCGCGGCGCCGCCCGGAGCCGCGGCGGAGCCCAGGACCAGGGCGGTGGCCCCGGCGGTCAGTATCGCGACCGCCGTGCGTGCCGTCGTGCGTGAGGTACGAACCGAGCGCCGTGCTCCCGGGGTGGTGGGATTGCGTGACATGGGACTCCTTGCGTGGGGAGGACCCGTCCTCGACGGTTGTGTCCCCCATGACAGCGACTGTGGCGGGTCCGCGTCAGGAGAAATGTCGAATCGTGACCTTCCACCACGCACCGGGGTGTCAGGGACCGCCCTCCGCGACCCCTCGTGCGGCCCGGGCGAAGCGGCTACAATACGCGATATGTCGCGACGAGATCTGGTCCCGGACCCCACTGACCCCGGCGTCCCGCCCGCGGTTCCCGCGCCCCTGGCCGCACCCCCTGCCGCGCACGCCCTCCGTGCCTCGCACGAGGACCGGGACGAGGTCGTGGAGCAGCTCCGGGTCGCCGCGGGCGACGGCCGGCTCACCGCCGAGGAGCTGGACGAGCGGCTGGAGACGGCGCTGAACGCCCGCACCTACGGCGAGCTGGCGGTGCTGCTGCAGGATCTGCCGACGACCGCCACGGCCGGCAAGGGCCTGGCCAAGCCCGCCGGGCCCGCGCCCGAGGTGGTCCGGCTCCAGGCGAACCACAGCAACCTGCGCCGGGTCGGCCCCTGGGCTGTGCCGCTGCGGATGGAGGTGGAGGCCAAGAGCGCCAATGTGCTCGTCGACTTCACCGCGGCCGTGATCGCACACCCCGAGCTGGACCTGGTGGTCTCGCTGCACAGTGCCAATCTGCGGCTGGTGGTCCCGGCCGGCGTGGTGGTGGAGGTGGACGAACTCGCGGTCCGCAGTAGCAATGTGCAGCAGCGGGTGGCGTACCCGCCGGGCGCCCCGGCCGTGCTGACGATCCGGATCTCCGGCGACGCCAAGAGCAGCAACGTCCAGGTCCGCAGCCCGCATCTGGGCTTCTGGACCCGGCGGCAGGAGCGCCGCGAGGCGCGCCGGGAGCGCCGGCTCGAACGCCGTCGGCAGCGCCGTCAGTCGCTGGCCGCGTAGCGCCAGGCGCCGCCACGTAGATCATCTCCCCGTGGGTCGGGAACTGGAAAGAGTGTTGACAATTAATTGGTCTAGTCCAAAGATTGTCGATGTCCTACCAGAGGTCTCTACCAGTAACACCCCCACAGGAGAGCCCAGATGAGACGACCCACCCCCAAGCGCACCCTGTTCACCGCCCTGGCCACGGTCGCTGCCGCGGCCAGTGCCCTGGTCGGGACGGCGACGGCGGCGCATGCGGCGGCAACCCCACTGCCGGCCCATGTGTCCGCGCCGTACTTCGAGGCCTACAACGGCGACAGCCTTTCCGGGCTGGCCACCTCGTCCGGCAACAAGTACCTGTCCATGGCGTTCATCCAGACCGCCAGCAAGGGCTCCTGCACGCCGCTCTGGAACGGTGACACCAGCCTGCCGATCGCCGCCGCCAACTTCGGCAGCGACATCAGCTCGATCCAGGCCAAGGGCGGGGACGTCATCCCCTCCTTCGGCGGCTACACCGCCGACGACACCGGCACCGAGATCGCCGACAGCTGCACCAACGTCAACTCCATCGCCGCGGCGTACGAGAGCGTCATCACCACCTACAACGTCACCAGGATCGACCTCGACACCGAGGACAACTCGCTCACCAACACCGCCGGGATCGACCGCCGCAACAAGGCGATCGCCCTGGTCGACAGCTGGGCCGCCAGCAACGGGCGGACCGTCCAGTTCTCCTACACCCTGCCGACCACCACCAGCGGCCTCGCGTCCAGCGGGCTCGCCGTGCTGCAGAACGCGGTCGCGAACAACGCCCGGGTCGACGTGGTCAACCTGATGACCTTCGACTACTACGACGGCGCCAGCCACGAGATGGGCACCGACGCCGAGAACGCCGCGACCGGCCTGCACAGCCAACTCGCGTCGCTCTACCCGTCCAAGACCTCCGCGCAGCTCTGGGCCTCGATCGGGATCACCCTGATGCCCGGCGTGGACGACTTCGGCACGGCCGAGACCACCACCGTCGCCGACGCCAAGAACGTCGAGAGCTGGGCGGCCGGCAAGGGCGTCGCCAGCCTCTCGTTCTGGGCGCTGCAGCGGGACAACGGCGGCTGCCCCGGCGGTACGGCCGGCTCCGACAGCTGCTCCGGGATAGCCCAGGGCACCTGGGACTTCACCAAGGCACTGCTGCCGTTCAATGGTGGGACGACCGTCCCGACCAATGACTTCTCGGTCGGCGTCACCCCGGGCTCCGGCTCCATCGCTCCCGGCGCCTCCACCACCGCGAGCGTCAGCACCTCGGTGACCTCCGGCAGCGCCCAGTCCGTCAGCCTCAGTGCGAGCGGAGCCCCGGCCGGGGTCACCGTCGCGGTCAGCCCGGCTTCGGTCACGGCCGGCGGCAGTGGGACGCTCACCGTCACCGCGGCCAGCACCGCCGCGGCCGGAACCTACCCGATCACGGTCACCGGCAGCGCCGCCTCCGGCAGCCACACCGCGACCTACTCGCTCACGGTCACCGGTACCACCGGCGGTGGCGGCGGCGGCTCGGGCTCGCTGGTCAACGGCACCTTCGAGACCGGCAGCCTCAGCCCGTGGACCTGCCAGTCCGGCGGCGCGATCGTCAGCACCCCGGTGCACGCCGGCAGCCACGCGCTGCTGGTCGCCCCGACCGCCTCGCAGACCGGGCAGTGCGCCCAGACGCTGACCCTCAGCCCCAACCACAGCTACACGCTCAGTGGTTGGGTCCAGGGCAGCTACGCCTACCTCGGCGTCAGCGGCGGCGCCACGGCCAGCACCTGGACCAGCAGCAGTGCCTGGACCAAGCTGACCGTGCCCTTCACCACCGGCGCCAGCGGAACCGTCACCGTGTACGTCCACGGCTGGTACGCCCAGGGCAACGTCTACGCCGACGACCTGTCGGTGAGCTGAACCACCAGCAGGAACCGCTAGCCAGCACGACCAGCTAGGCCGCACGCACCGGAAGGTCGAGGTGCACCAGGCCGGCGATGCCGAACACCAGCATCACCGACTCGGTGCCCCCGACCTTCCGGCTTGGGTCGGCCGGCAGCAGGATCGACGGGTCCTTGGTCGCGGACCCGGTCGCGCCCGGCGCGTCGAATCCGGTGCTGCTCCCCGAGTCCAGCAGGATCCCGGCCGTGGTCAGCGGGCCGGTGGCGGCGCTGCCGCCCTTCAGCGTCGCCTGGCCGCCGCCGGCCACGGACACCACCGCCAGGTGCTCGGCAGCGGGCCCCAGATTGCGCACCGTCAGATCCACGTACGCCGTGCCGGCCGGGTCGATCCTGACCGAGGCGGTGTCGATCTGCAGATCCACATTGCGCGCCTTCATGCTCAGCGACACCCCGTCCGCGCTGGTGCTCAGCGTGGTCTGCGCCGCCCCGGGCACGGTCCGCTGGACCCCGGCGTCGCTGCCGGCCGAGCAGCCGGCGGCGAGGAACGGGAGCGCGGCCGCGAGCAGCGCGGCAGTGGTGGCGCGGCGGACCGCGTGCAGTGCGCCGGTGGGGCGGAATGCGGTTTCTCGGCTAGGCATATCGCCATTATCGTCCTGCCCCCGCCGCGCATTCACAGCGCCCCCCGCTGAGCCATACGCATGAACACTCCGTGTCGCAGTCAGGACTTCGCCGACGGTTCGCCAAGGATCACTCGTAGGACAACACCATGGGCGGACGGTCATATCGACGCGTTCCTGGTACACCGTCACATCGAAGGAGATTTACATGCGTTCCGTCAGCAAGGCCGGACTTCTTCTGAGCGCCGCGGGTGCCCTTCTCATCGCCGGCGCCGGGGTGGCCAGCGCGGACAGCAACGCCTACGGCGCTGCCTACGACTCGCCCGGCGTCCTGTCCGGCAACGTGATCCAGATCCCGGTGGACGTTCCGGTGAACGTCTGCGGCAACTCGGTCAACGTGATCGGCCTGCTCAACCCGGCCTTCGGCAACCGCTGCAGCAACGGCGGCGGCGACGACCAGCAGCAGCAGGGTGGATGGCACCACAGCGTGCACCTCACCAACTGGGACAACCACAACTGGGCGCCGCACAACTGGCACCACGAGGGTGACAACGGCGACTGCGCCGGCGACAACTGATCCAGGCCGAAGCAGGCTGATCCAGCCCGAGACGGCAACAGGCAGGCCCCCCGCAACCGCGGGGGGCCTGCCTGCGTTCGACCGGAGGTGGAGACAGGAGTTGAACCTGTGTACATGGCTTTGCGAGCCACTGCCTCACCCCGAATCCACCGATGAATGACCTGTCCGAGGCCTGGACATAACGACGCGGATGCCCTCTGACCTGGGACGATGGGACTTCCTACAGAACCAAGTCGCCAGAACGAGAGAACATCCGCGAGATGCAATCCTGCCATGCCGCCACAGCGGTTTCCGCCGTCTTCGACGAGCCGAACCTGATCGCCGATGCCGGGCTGCTGTCGCTGGTCCGGCTGGCCGAGCGGGCCGGCCTGCGGCAACTGGCCGCGTCCGCGCTCCGCATCGAGGGCGCCGACAACAGCGGCGGAGCCAACCCGGCCGCCAAAGTGATGTCGCTGATCAGCGCGATGTGCGCGGGCGCGGACAGCATCGACGACGCGGCGCGGCTGCGGCACGGCGCGATGGACCGCGCCTTCACCTCGGTCCGCGCGCCCTCCACCCTGGGCACCTTCCTGCGCTCCTTCACCCACGGCCACAACCGCCAGCTCCACCGCGTTCACCGCGACTTCCTGGCCCGACTGGCCCGCAGCACCCCACTGCTGCCCGGCGCCGACACACTGATGTTCATCGACATCGACCCCACCCACCGCCGCGTGTACGGCCACGCCAAGCAGGGCGCGCAGGTCGGCCGCCTCAAGGGCCAGCGCACCCTGCACCCGATCCTGGCCACCCTGTCCACCCCGATCGCCCGGCCCGTGATCGGCGCGGTCCGCCTGCGCCGCGGCAAGGCCGCCGACGTCCGCGGAGCCGAGAGCTTCGTGAGCGAGGCCCTGGCCATAGCGAAGGAGACCGGCGGCACCGGGATCCGCCTGGTCCGCGCGGACAGCAAGTTCTACACCGCCGACGTGGTCGCCGCCTGCCGCCGGGCCGGCGCCCGATTCTCCCTGACCACCGGCATGAACCCCTCCATCGCGGGCGCGATCTCCCGCATCCCGCAGGAGTCCTGGACGGCGATCCGCTACCCGGACGCCTTCGTCGACCCCGACACCGGCGAGATGGTCTCCGACGCCGAGGTCGCCGAGATCCCCTACACCGCCTTCACCGGCCGAAGGAAGTCCGAGCACGTCACCGCCCGGCTGATCGTGCGCCGGGTCCGCCGATTGAACGCCGAAGTGGCCCAGGGTCAGGGCGAGTTGTTCACCGCCTGGCGTTACCACCCCGTCTTCACCGACAGCTCCTTCGCGGTGCTGCAGGCGGAACTGCACCACCGGCAGCACGCCGTGGTGGAGCAGGTGATCGCGGACGGGAAGTCCGGGCCTCTGGCCCACCTGCCGTCCGGGAACTTCCAGGCCAACGCCGCGTGGCTGACCCTGTGGGCGATGTCGCACAACCTGCTGCGGGCCGCCGGTGCGCTGACCTCGGTCTTCCACGCCAAGGCCACCACAGCGACCCTGCGCGCCCACCTGGTCCACGTCCCGGCCCGGCTCGCGCGCACCGCGCGCACCAAATTGACGGTGCATCTGCCCGAGCACTGGCCCTGGCGCGACGCCTTCACCGCCCTGTTCGAGGCCGTCCACTCCCCACCGCCGCGCCCGGCGGCCTGACCGCCACAAGATCCCGCACCGCGACGGCCCGACGGCCACCGGCGACAGCGCCACCAACCGCTCCCGACCCCGCACAACCCTCGGACAGGCCGCGACCCGCGCACGGCGGCTACCGCACACCCTCAACCTGTTGCCCCCAGCGGCCGACCGTCCACGGGCAGGAGAGCAACCCCGAAATGATCAGCCGGTGGATTCGGGCTCACCACTCGGCCACTCCACCGGGAAACATCGTTATTCTACGAACTGTCACCGGTGGCAGAAATAGCGGCGCGCCGCCGCCGTAAAAGATTCAGCTGACCAGTTCATTGACGCCGGCCACGGCGTCGCTGCCGGCCTTCACCGTGTTCTGCACGGCTCCCACTTTCTGGCCCACCTTGGAGCCGATGGCGCCCTCCGCGACCGGCACCACGTAGTGGGCGGCGGTTCCTGCGGCCTGGGCGGCGGTGCCCAGGGCCCTTCCGGAGTCGAGAGCCTGGGCGGACGGGGCCGCGGCGGCGAGGAGCGCGGTGCTGGCGGCGGCGAGTGTGACGAGGCGAAGTGCGTTCATGCCACCTGTAACGTGCGAGCGCCGCAGAGGGCACGGTCGGATCGTTCCGGAACGATGATCAGCCCGGCTACGCCGTCCGTATGAACACGCTTGCGGAAACGCCCAGGTCACCGCCAGGGTGGAGGGCATGCACCGGACGGCCCTGGGCGGGGTCCCGGAGCACAGCTGGGAGCCTCCATTCCCTGCGCACCGGAAGCCCCCGACCGACACCGGGGGCTTCCGCATGTCCGACCAGCTCCAAGCGGGTCCGCACAGGTCTGCGCAGACCCGCGCGGCAGCGCTGCGGCCCGCCCCGGTGCAGGGGGCGGGCCGCAGCGCGGTGGACCGGAGGGGCGGAAGCGGTCAGCCCTCGTTGTGGCAGACGTTGCCGAAGGCCGGGTTGACCAGGCCGATGACATTGACGCTGTTGCCGCAGAGGTTGACCGGCACGTGCACCGGGACCTGGATCGCGTTGCCCGAGCCGACGCCCGGGGAGTGGAACGCGCCACCGGCAGCGGCGCTGCTGGCGGAGGCAGCGCCGGCGCCGGCCGCGATCAGGCCCACGGCGGCGGCGGCGACGAACATGACGCTGTTCTTGCTGGTGCTCAAGACGGTGCTCCTTCAGGAACGACAGGGGTGCTGCGCGTCCGGGACAGGACGACTGCCCGCTCCAACGCGCCGGACTGCCGTCCGGCAACGCGCAAAGGGTGATCGTCACTCAAACGCGTGACCGTGACGGGCAAGCCGCCAGACCGTGACCGACCCCGCGCCGGGCTAGCGCCAGCTCTGCCGGACCACCAGTTCGACCCACTCCCGGTCCCGCTGGCCCGGCAGCATCAGCCCCCGCAGCTGCCACTCCCGCACCAGCTGGCTGTAGACCGGCTCGTCGGGGCTGGGCGACGCGTGCCGGCCCCGGTCGGAGAACTCGGGCGCGGCCGCCGGGGCGAGCGCGGGTGAGGCGAGGGCGGGCGGAGCGGGAAAGGCGGGGAACAGGTCGGCGGGACTGATCCGGGACCAGCGGGGCTCGGGCATGCCCGGCCAACGACGCGTCAGCCGCCGGAGTATCACCCGTTGGTCCGCACGGATGAACCCGGCAGGCGTCCGGGTGAAGAACTCCACCGGCCGTGACCACGGAAGCGGCGGGCACGTTTCGATGGACATCCACCGGGACACCTGATCCTTCCCGGTCTTTGAGAGGACCCCACTGTGAACAGCAAGCGCAGCATCTTCGTCGCCGCGGCCGCCGTCAGCCTGCTCGCCGGCGGCGCCGGTGTCGCCGCCGCCAGCAGCGACGCGGCCGGCACCGCCGCGGGCTCCCCCGGCGTGCTCTCCGGCAACGACATCGCCGTCCCGATCCACATCCCGGTGAACGTGTGCGGCAACACCGTCGACGTCATCGGCCTGCTCAACCCGGCCTTCGGCAACACCTGCCACAACGCGGGCTGACACCACTCCAGCTCGCCGCACCCCCGCGGGGCACGGTCCGCACCGGTACACCGGGCGGACCGTGCCCCGCCTGCCGTTGTCCGGCAGCCGTCCGGGCGGCCGACGGGGGTCGGGCGCCGAACACCGGAACCCCGTCGCCACCACCACGCGCAGGCAACGACGCCGGGGCCCGCGGGGACACGGAACCGGTCCCGGCACTGGGCCGGACGGGTGGCGGACGGCCGAGCCGTGACGCGTTTGAGTGACGATCACCCGTTGGGCGTTGCCAGGGGCGGGGTTGCCGCGTTGCACAGGCCGTCGTCCCAACCGGATGTACGAGCAACTTTCATTCCATCAAGGAGCACGGTCTTGAACAGCAGCAAGCGCAGCATCTTCGTCGCCGCCGCAGCAGTGAGCCTGATCGCCGCCGGTGCGGGTGCCGCTTCCGCCAGCAGCGACGCTGCCGGTGGCGCGTTCGCCTCGCCCGGCGTGCTGTCCGGCAACCTGATCCAGGTCCCGGTGCACGTCCCGGTCAACGCCTGCGGCAACACCGTCAACGTCATCGGCCTGCTCAACCCGGCCTTCGGCAACCACTGCGAGAACTGGGGCTGATCCCACCCCCGCGCCACTGCGGCCTGCCCCGTTCCTCCGGGCAGGCCGCAGTGCTGCCTGGACCCTCCCGGGGGGACGGGCCGAGAAGGAGGATGAGGAGATTGACGAGGACCACCGGCGGCTGCCTCCGCAGGACGCCCTGGGCGCTCATGTACCACTCGGTCGACGACTTCCGCCACGACCCCTTCCGGCTGACCGTGAGCCCGCGCCGGTTCGACCAGCAGATGCGCTGGCTCAGCCGCTCCGGCCGACGCGGCGTGTCCATGGTGGAACTGCTCCGGGCCTGGGACCGCGGCACCGCCGCCAACCTGGTCGGCCTGACCTTCGACGACGGGTACGCGGACTTCAGCGAGAAGGTCCTGCCGATCCTCAGGTCCTACGACTTCACCGCGACGGTCTTCGTGGTGGCCGGGCTGATCGGGGACCACAACAGCTGGGACGCCGGGGCCCCGGCCAAGCCGCTGCTCACGGCCCGTCAGCTGCGCTCGCTGGCCGGCTCCGGGATGGAGGTCGGCTCCCACGGCGAGACCCACCGGCACATGGTCGGCCTGGACCCCGCCGCACTTGACCTGGAGGTCTCCCGCAGCCGGGCGACCCTGGAGGACCTGCTGCAGGAGCCGGTCCGGGGCTTCTGCTACCCCTACGGGGAGTTCGAGCAGGCGACCGTCGACGCGGTCGGCCGGGCCGGCTACCAGTACGCCGCCGCGGTCGGGCACGGGATCCGCTGCGGCCGCCGCAGCCTGCCCCGCTCCTACGTGGGGGAACGCGACGCCCGCTGGCGGCTGCTGGCCAAGCGGCTCCGGCACCGGCTCCGGGACCTGGCCAGCTCGGCGCACTGCCCTCCGCTCCCTGCGGACTGAAGTCTCCCCGCGGACTGACGGTCCGGCCCGGCGAAGACCCAGCGAAAAGACCCAGCAAAAAGACGGTCGACCACCGGCAAGGTGGTCGACCGCCCGCTTTGTCAAAAGGAGCCAAATGGTCAGCCGGCGTTGGCGGCCGAGTTGCCGAAGGCCGGGTTCAGGGCGCCGATCACATTGGCGCTGATGCCGGAGACGTTGACCGGGACGTGAACCGGGACCTGGGCGTTGTTGCCGGAGGCGACACCGGGCGAGGCGACAGCGTCACCAGCGGACTGCGAGCTGGCGAAGGCCGCACCGGCGCCACCCGAGATGACACCGGCAGCGGCGATGGTGACAAGGGCACCCTTGACGACGTTGTTCATGACTTCTCCATCAATGTGATTGATAACGGCGAGGCCGTACAGGAAGGGACATTCCGATCAACGCCCACAGCACATCATCGGAACCGGCCCGGTCCACACATTCACCTGAACGCAGGAACTCCGCCCGACAATCCTATGATCACAGCAGTCAATACTCCGCTACACGAGTGGTTGTTTCCGTCCGCGCGTATCCCGGGACCCACCGCGCTCGTTCGCACATTGTCCGATCCGAAGGGGACGGACGGAAAACAAAGGATTCTCCATGCGCAACATGAAGCAGGCCCTGGTTCTCTCCGCCGTCGCCGCCGGCCTCGCCATGACCGGTGCCGGTTCCGCCGCCGCCGACGCCGGTGCCATCGGCACCGCGGCCGGCTCCCCCGGCTTCCTCTCCGGCAACCTGATCCAGGTCCCGGTCCACGTCCCGGTGAACCTCTGTGGCAACACCGTCAACGTGATCGCGCTGCTGAACCCGGCCTTCGGCAACTCCTGCAGCAACAGCTGACCCAGCACATCCGGTGCGCAGTACCTGCCCACCGCCCGTACTCGCGTGACTAGGAGACCCTCATGCAGAACACCAAGAAGGCCGCTGTCCTCTCCCTGGCGGTCTTCGGCGCCGCGCTCGCCGGCGCCGGAACGGCCGCCGCGGACAGCTCCGCCGCCGGTGCCGCCGCCCACTCGCCCGGCGTCCTCTCCGGCAACCTGGTCCAGGTCCCGGTGCACGTCCCGGTCAACGTCTGCGGCAACAGCGTCAATGTCATCGGCCTGCTGAACCCGGCCTTCGGCAACACCTGCGTGAACGAGCCCGACTGCTGATCGGCAGGTGCCGCCGGCCGGAATGCCCCTCGAAGCAGCTGCCTCGGGGGGCATTCCCGCTCTCCCGTTCCCCCAGGCACCGCGGTGCCCGCACAGATCGGAACCATCCATGGCAGCAGTACCACTGCCGAAGGGCCTCACCGTCGGCGCCCTCCTCGTCCTGGGCGTCCTGGCCGCGCAGCCCACCGCGTTCGCCGCGGAGCCGACCGGGACCGGCGCTCCGGTGACCTCCCTCCAGGAGCCCCAGGTGGGGCCCGCCCTCCAGGGTCTGACCGGGGCCACCACCTATGCGGTCACCCCGGTCAAGAAGCTGCGCCTGGACCCGCTGGCCGCCTCCTCCGCCGACCCGCTGTCGAACGCGGTGGCCCTGCAGCCGGACCAGCCGGGGGAGCGCCCGGTGTCGACCAGCGCGGTCACCGACTCGCTGAGCCAGGGCGGCGGCCTGGACAGCCTGCCGCTGGCGGGCCCGCTCACCCACCTGCTCCCCGGCTGACTGCTCCCCGGCTGACGCCGAAGCCGAAGAAGGGCCCGGCCGCTGCATCCGCGGCCGGGCCCTTCGTACGCTCGGTCAGTTCCCGAGCTCCTGCGCCGTCGCGGTCGCGGTGGTCAGGAACTCGTTCACGGTCTGGTCCAGCGGCCGGTTCATGGTCCGCTGGTCCAGCGAGACGAACCCGCTCGGCGAGGTCTGCACCTGCGGGCTGGTGACGGCCGGCTGAAGCCGGGTCAGGTCGATCGCCTCATCGCCCTTCGACGAGGTGATCGGCCGGCCGAGCGAGGCCGCCGCCCCCACCGCCTTCACCGGGGCCTCCGGCAGGGACGCCACCAGACCGTTCGGACGGACCGAGCCGTCCCCGCCCAGCGCCGGGCCGACCAGCTCCAGCTCCGGCGTGCCGTGGGCCGTGCCGAGGGCCGGCACCAGCGGGTCAGGCAGCAGCGAGTCGGTCTCCTTGGTCACCGGCGACGGCGGGACGATCGGCATGCCCGGCAGCGTGCCGTGCAGGCCGGCCAGCGAGGAGTCACCGGTCACCGACTGCACGGCGCCGCCCAGCGGCAGGTCGAAGGGCACCCGGGTGGCTGCCGCGGACTGCTCCGCGGCCTCCAGTCGGTCGGTGCTGACGGCCGGTGCCGCAGTGGCCTGAACAGCTGCCCCCATGCCGGCGGCACACGCAGCGAGGGCGACCACTGCTGCTCGCGCACTGAAGTTCATATATTTCCCATTCATGAGGAATTACCCGGCTCAGGAAAGATGCCTGACATTCTGCGTGAACGAGCGACGAAACAAAAGAATGCGCGGGATCACCTGAACGCCACGCCGAAACGCCGGGAAGTACACGGAACGGGTGAATCTCGGCGCGGAACTTTGGAAGAAGGTGACCCCGCGGGCAGCCGTTCGTTAGGTCGAGTGAGCAGTTGGTCGTGAGCGCGCATCTCCCGCACATTTCGCTGATCGCTCCCCCTGCTCGATCAGAACGTGTGTCATCCCCACCAAGAAAAGGAACTCCCGTGCTCAAGAAGGCCATTGCCGTCACCTCCCTCGCCGCGGCCGCGCTGGCCATGGCCGCCGGTTCCGCTGCCGCCCTCGGCGACTCGGACGGCTCCACCACGTCCCTCCAGGGCGCCGGCGGCACCAACACCACCGGGACCTGGGGCGACAACAGCCCGAACTTCCACTTCCTGGACAACCCGAACATCTGCCTGCCGGAGATCCACCACGTGCAGGTCGGCCTCGTGCCGGTCCAGGCGGACGTCCCCGTGGGCAACCAGCAGCTGCACCAGACCTGCAACGTCGGCCAGGCCACCCAGGGCAACGGCGACGGCGTCGCGTCCCACCTGATCGGCTGAGTCGTCCACCCCTGCTCGTCCCCAACGCACCAAGGAGTAGCACCATGCTGAAGAAGGCAATCGCCGCCACCTCCCTCGCCGCGGCCGCGCTGGCCATGGCTGCCGGCTCCGCCAGCGCCATCGGCGACTCGGACGGCTCCGCCACCTCCATCCAGGGCGCCGGCGGCACCAACACCACCGGGACCTGGGGCGACAACAGCCCGAACTTCCACTTCCTGGACAACCCGAACATCTGCCTCCCCGAGGTCCACCACGTGCAGGTCGGCCTCGTGCCGGTCCAGGTCGACGTCCCCGTCGCCAACCAGCAGTCGCACCAGACCTGCAACGTGGGCCAGGCCTCGCAGAGCACGGGCGACGGCGCGCTGTCCCACCTGATCGGCTGAGTCACCCCACCTCCGCACCACCTGAAGGAGTCACACCATGCTGAAGAAGGCCATCACCGCCACGGGCATCGCGCTCACGGCCGTCACCATGTCGATGGGCTCGGCCGCCGCGCTGGGCAACGCCGACGGCAACGCCACCTCGGTGCAGGGCCCCGGCGGCACCAACACCACCGGCACGTTCGGCAACCACAGCCCGAACTTCCACACGGCGGACAACCCCAACATCTGCCTGCCCGAGGTCCACCACGTGCAGGTCGGTCTTGTGCCGGTCCAGGCCGACGTCCCGATTCTGAACCAGCAGCAGCACCAGATCTGCAACGTGGGCCACACCACGCAGGGCGAGGGCGACGGCGCCCTGTCCCACCTGATCGGCTGAAGCCGAACACAGCTGGGCGGCCGGTGTCGGGTGAGGCGGATCCCGACACCGGCCGCTTTTTCATGCCTTCAGTCGCGGAGCATCCCGGCGGCTTCGACGGCCCAGTAGGTCAGCACCTGGTTGGCGCCGGCCCGGCGGATCGAGGTCAGCGTCTCCATGATGGCCCGCTCCCGGTCGATCCAGCCGTTGGCCGCGGCGGCCTCCACCATCGCGTACTCACCGGAGACCTGGTACGCGGCCACCGGGACCGGGCTGGCGTCGGCGACCTGGCGCAGGACGTCCAGGTAGGACATGGCCGGCTTCACCATCACCAGGTCCGCCCCCTCGGCCAGGTCCAACTCCAGCTCGCGCAGCGCCTCGCGGGCGTTCGCCGGATCCTGCTGGTAGCTCTTGCGGTCGCCCTTGAGCGAGGACCCGACGGCCTCCCGGAACGGCCCGAAGAAGGCCGAGGCGTACTTGGCGGTGTAGGCGAGGACGGCCGTGTCCTGGTAGCCCGCCGCGTCCAGCGCGTCCCGCACCACCGCGATCTGACCGTCCATCATCCCGGACGGGCCGACCATGTGGACCCCCGCCTCGGCCTGCACCACGGCCATCTCGGCGTAGCGGTCCAGGGTGGCGTCATTGTCGACGGTGCCGTCCGCGGCGAGCACGCCGCAGTGGCCGTGGTCGGTGTACTCGTCCAGGCAGAGGTCCGACATGACCACCAGCTGGTCGCCGACCTCGGAGACCACGTCACGGATGGCCTGCTGCAGGATGCCGTCCGGGTTGGTGCCCTCGGAGCCGACGGCGTCCTGCACCTCCGGGATGCCGAAGAGCATCAGCCCGCCGACCCCCGCCTCGGCCGCCTGCACGGCGGCCTTCCGCAGGGTGTCCCTGGTGTGCTGGACCACGCCGGGCATGGCGCTGATCGGCACGGGCACGGAGATGCCCTCCCGGACGAACATCGGCAGGATGAGCTCCGCCGGGTGCAGCCTGGTCTCCGCGACCAGCCGCCGCACCGCAGGGGTCGTCCGCAAGCGGCGCGGCCGGACGACAGGTACCTCAACGGTCATCAGAACTCCTGGAGTCAGTGGCAACTACCCAGGGGCGCGAGGAACTGCGCTGCCAACCATGCACCTTCGTGGGTGATTGACAGCGCAGTTCCCCGCGCCCCTGAAAGACAACGCTAGCGCGCCTTCCGCCGGGAACCCGGCCGCCTCTCGCTGGGCCGGTAGACCTGCTCCCCCGCCTGCGTCGCCGCATCCCGCCGCGCCGCGCCGAAGTCTGCCAGGGCCTCGGCCAGCGCCGCCACCGACGGCGCCGGGGCCAGCACGTCCACGCGGAGCCCGTGCTCCTCCGCGGTCTTGGCCGTGGCCGGGCCGATGCAGGCGATGACGGTGACGTTGTGCGGCTTGCCGGCGATGCCGACCAGGTTGCGCACGGTCGAGGACGAGGTGAAGATCACCGCGTCGAAGCCGCCGCCCTTGATCGCCTCCCGGGTCTCGGCCGGCGGCGGCGAAGCCCGCACCGTCCGATAGGCCGTCACGTCGTCGACCTCCCAGCCGAGTTCGACCAGGCCGGCGACCAGGGTCTCGGTGGCGATGTCGGCCCGCGGCAGCAGCACCCGGTCGATCGGGTCGAACACCGGGTCGTACAGCGGCCAGTCCTCCAGCAGTCCGGCCGCGGACTGCTCGCCGGTCGGGACCAGGTCCGGCTTCACGCCGAAGTCGACCAGGGCCTGCGAGGTGGACTCGCCGACCGCGGCGACCTTGATCCCGGCGAAGGCGCGGGCGTCGAGCCCGTACTCCTCGAACTTCTCCCGGACCGCCTTGACCGCGTTCACCGAGGTGAAGGCGATCCACTCGTAACGCCCGGTGACCAGGCCCTTGATGGCCCGCTCCATCTGCTGCGGGGTGCGTGGCGGCTCGACCGCGATGGTCGGCACCTCGGACGGCACCGCGCCGTAGGAGCGCAGCTGCTCGGACAGCGCGCCGGCCTGGTCCTTGGTGCGCGGCACCAGGATGTTCCAGCCGAACAGCGGCTTGGTCTCGAACCAGGACAGGGTGGCCCGGCTGTTCACCTGCTCGCCGACGACGGCTATCACGCTGCTGGCCGGGTTCACCGGCGCCGAGACCGGCGAGGGCAGCACCCGCGCCGCCTTCAGCTCGGCGGCCAGCGTGCCCAGCGTCGCGGTGTAGGTGCGCTGCCGGGTGGTGGTGCCCTCCAGGGTGACCGAGACCGGGGTGTCCGGCTTCCGTCCCGACCCGACCAGCGAGGTGGCCGACAGCGGCAGCGAGCTGAGCCGGGTCCTGATCACCAGGGTGGCGTCGCAGCCGCCCAGGTTGGACCAGTCGTAGGCCTCGGGGGTGCAGTGCGAGGCGTCGACGAAGCGGACGTCGGTTCCCGCCCCGGCCCGCAGCGGCACCCCCGCGTAGGCGGGGACGCCCACCGACTGGGCCACGCCCGGCACCACCTGGAACGGGATCCCGGCCTGCGCGCAGGCCAGCATCTCCTCGGCGGCGCGGCCGTCCAGGCCCGGGTCGCCGTCCACGGTGCGGACCACGTGCCGTCCGGCCTGCACGGCCGGGAACAGCCGGGTGATCGCCGCGGCGCCGTCGGCGCCGAAGGTCCCGTCGAGGACGAAGGCGTCGGCGGCGGTCTGCGCCTCGTGCAGCTCCACCCCGGCCGGGCAGTGCACCCGTACGGCCGCGGCGGTGAGCGGGTCAGCGAGCAGGACGTCCGCGGCCGACAGCACCTCCACGGCGCGCAGCGTGAGCAGGCCCGGATCGCCGGGCCCCGCGCCGAGGAAGGTGACCTGGCCGGTCGGGCGTGAACCCGCCGGGACGACTGAATGCTTAGTGGGGCTCACTGGACACGCTCCCCCATCAGGCCGGCCGCGCCCTCGGCGAGCATCCGGGCCGCCAGCTCGCGGCCCAGGGCCGCTGCTGCCAGCTCGGAAGCCGCCTCGGGCCCGAAGGCGCCGGTAACGGACAACTGCACGACGGACGAGCCGTCAACGGTGCCGACGATGGCCCTCAGGTGGAGGGCGGTGTCGGCGTCAGCACGAGCGCCGTCAGTACGGCGCTGTACTGATGCCTGCTCAACTGCGGTCTGCGGTACTGCGGTCTGCGGTACTTCGGTCGGCGGCACGCCGCTCGGCTGAACCTCGGCCAGGGCGCCCACCGGGGCGGAGCAGCCGGCTTCGAGCGCGGCCAGCAGCGCGCGCTCGGCGGTGACCGCGGCCCGGGTGGCCGGGTGGTCCAGCGCGCCGAGCGCCGCGGTCAGTTCGGCGTCGTCGGCGCGGCACTCGAGGGCCAGCGCCCCCTGGCCGGGGGCGGGCAGCATCAGCGCGCTGTCCAGGAGCTGGGTGGCCTCGCCGAGCCGGCCGAGCCGGCTCAGTCCGGCCGCGGCCAGCACCACGGCGTCGAGCTCGCCCGAGCGGACGTAGCCGATCCTGGTGTCGACATTGCCGCGGATCGGCACCGTCTCGATCCGGACCCCCGCCGCGGCCGCCCAGGCGTTGAGCTGGGCCATCCGCCGCGGCGAACCGGTGCCGATCCTGGCCGGGGCCTGGACGCACTTGCCGACCAGTTCCTCCAGGCTCAGCCCGTCCCTGGCGACCAGGGCATCTCTCGGGTCCTCGCGGAGCGGGACCGCGGCGAGCGCGAGCCCGTCCGGGGCTGCCGTCGGCAGGTCCTTCAGCGAGTGGACCGCGAAGTCGACGGAGCCGTCGAGCAGGGCGTCCCGGAGCGCGGAGACAAACACTCCGGTGCCGCCGATCTGCGCCAACTGCTCGCGCGAGGTGTCGCCGTAGGTGGTGATCTCGACCAGCTCGACCCGGCGGCCGGTGGCACGTGACACCGCCTCGGCGACCTGCCCGGACTGGGCGACCGCCAGGGCGCTGCGACGGGTGCCGAGGCGCAGCGGGGGTCCGCTCGCATCGGTTCCCAGGGTGGGGAGTTGGCCACTCATGACATGATCATCCCGGTCGTGCTCGGTATGGGTGTTCGGTGTACTGCGGTGCTCCGACCGGCCCCCGCCGATGGAGCTGTCCCCCGCCACTGCTAGCGTGCTGGGCAGGCCTCCGAACGCCTGCTCCGGATCACCGGGCGCACGGCCGCCGCCTTGCTGCTGACGGTCCGTCATCCCGGTTCACCCCCTGCCGCCCGCAGGGGGGACAGCACGGCCGGCGTCGCCGGGGCTCCCGCGACGGCCCGGACCGCGGCCGGGTCGAGGTCGAACAGCTCGCGCAGCGCCTCGGCGTACGAGGCCCCGCCGGGCTCCCCGGCCAGCTGCTTGACCCGCACCGTCGGCGAGTGCAGCAGCTTGTCGACCACCCGGCGGACGGTCTGCGCCAGTTCGGCCCTGGCCCTCGGCTCCAGCTCGGGGAGCCGGCCGTCCAGCCGCTCCAGCTCGGAGCTGACCACCTCGGACGCCATCGCCCGCAGGGCCACCACGGTCGGGGTGATCGCCGCCGCCCGCTGGGCCGCGCCGAAGGCGTCGACCTCGAAGCCGACGATCCGGCGGACCGCGTCCACGTCCAGGGCGCCGGCGTCGGTGTTCCTGGCGCCCTCGGCCAGGGTCTCCAGATCCACCAGGTGCACCCCGGCGAGGTCGTGCACCTCGGCGCCGACGTCGCGCGGCAGCGCCAGGTCCAGCACGCCCAGCGGGCAGTCGGCGGAGCGCTTCTGCACGGCGGCCGCGATCTGCTCGGCCCCGAGCACGATCCCGGCCGCCCCGGTACAGGAGACCACCAGGTCGGTCTCGGCCATGGCCAGCGCCACGTCCTCGAAGGGGACGACCCGGGCGCCCAGCGTCGCCGCCAGCCGCTCGGCTCGGTCAAGTGTCCGGTTGGCGATGACCAGTTCGACCACTCCGGCGCGGGCCAGGGTCGCCGCCGCCAGCGAGCTCATCGAGCCCGCGCCGACGACCAGCGCCCGCTTGCCCTCGATCGGCCCGGTGCTCTCGGCGATCCGCTCCAGACCGAAGCTGACCAGCGATTGCCCGGCCTTGTCGATGTCGGTCTCGCTGTGCGCCCGCTTGCCGACCCGCAGCGCCTGCTGGAACAGCTCGTTGAGGCCGCGGCCCGCGGTGTGCTGCTCCTGGGCCAGGCCCAGCGCGTCCCGCAACTGGCCGAGGATCTGCCCCTCGCCGACCACCATCGAGTCGAGCCCGCACGCCACCGAGAACAGGTGGTGCACCGCGCGGTCCTCGTAGTGGACGTAGAGGTGCGCGGTCAGCTCCTCCAGGTCGACTCCGCTGTGCTCGGCCAGCAGCACGGACAGGTCGGCCACCCCGGCGTGGAACTTGTCCACGTCGGCGTACAGCTCGATCCGGTTGCAGGTGGAGACCAGCGCGGCTTCGCCGACCGGCGCCGCCGCGGCCGCGGCGTGCAGCAGCCGCTGCGGGGAGTCGCCGGTGAGGGCGGCCCGCTCCAGCAGCCCCACCGGCGCCGTGCGGTGGCTGAGGCCCAGTACCAGAAGGCTCACGCTGCTGCCCCGCTTCCCAGGCTCATGCCTTGCTGAAGGCCCGTGCGCCGAAGACTCATGCTCAGGCTCATGCCGGAATCACCGCCGGCAGGTCCCCGTCGTCGCCGTTCTCCGCCTCGGCGGCGGCCACGGCCTTGCCGCGCGCGCGGGAGACCGCCCGGGCAGCCGCAGCGGCCACTGCCTTCGCTCCTGCCCCAGGCCGTGAGACTACTGCCGGACCGTCGTCGGCGAGCAGGTCCTCGCCGGACTTTCGCTGCTCGTGGAAGGCGAGGATCTGCAGCTCGATCGACAGGTCGACCTTGCGGACGTCCACGCCCTCCGGCACCGAGAGCACGGTGGGGGCGAAGTTGAGGATGCTGGTGACCCCGGCCGCGACCAGCCGGTCGCAGACCTGCTGGGCGGCGCCGGGCGGGGTGGTGATCACTCCGATCGAGACGTGCTCGGCCCGGATGATCTCCTCCAGCTCGTCCATGTGCCGAACCGGCAGCCCGGCCGCGGTCTGCCCGGCCAGCGCCGGATCCGCGTCCAGCAGGGCCGCGACCCGAAAGCCGCGGGAGGCGAACCCGCCGTAGTTGGCCAGCGCGTGCCCCAGGTTCCCGATGCCGACGATGACGACCGGCCAGTCCTGGGTCAGGCCCAGCTCGCGGGAGATCTGGTAGACGAGGTACTCGACGTCGTAGCCGACGCCGCGGGTCCCGTAGGAGCCCAGGTAGGAAAAGTCCTTGCGCAGCTTGGCCGAGTTGACCCCGGCAGCCGTCGCGAGCTCCTCCGAGGAGACGGTCGGCACCGAGCGCTCGGAGAGCGCGGTCAGGGCGCGGAGATAGAGCGGCAGCCGCGCGACCGTCGCATCAGGAATGCCCCGGGCCCGGGTGCGCCGGGAGGCGCCTCCTGGGGACGGAGAGGCTGGGGTGGTACGTCCAGTTGCCACGGTGCTCCTGTGGGTGCTCCAACTGCTCGGGGGGCGACCCCCCGTACCCCCGCGAGAACCCCAGGTGGCTGAGGTCCGGCACGCGAGCCCTGAGGGGTGAAGCCGGGTGAAGCTGGGCTGCGAACGCCAGGTTATGCGTTTGTGAACGTGTGCACAAAGATGGTGTCCGATTTGTCCCCGCTGAGTGACGCGCATCACGCACACCCCGTCAGAACCCGCGCACGGGTCGCCGCGCCCGGGGCGGTCAGGCAGCGCCGCAGCAGCTCGGCCGCGGCCCTGGCGTCGCCCAGCGCGGTATGGGCGTCGACCAGCGGGAAGCCCGCCGCCTCGCAGCAGGCGCCCAGCGAGCGCGGGCCGCAGCCCAGCACCTGATCGGCCAGGGCCATGGTGCAGAGCGCGGGCGCGTCCGGCAGCAGGATCCTGCTGCGGGCGAACTCGCGGCGGAGAAACTCCTGGTCGCAGCGGACATGGTGGCCGACCAGCACCCGCCCGCGGAGCAGCTCGAGCAGCTGCGGGGCGAGCTCGCGGAAGGTCGGGGCGCCGACCACGTCGGACTGGGCGATGCCGTGCACCTCACTGGGCCCGACCGGGCCGCGGGGGTCCACCAGCGTGCTGAACTCCCCGGTCACCCGCAGCCGCGAGTGGTCCAGCAGGACCACGCCGACCTCCACCACCCGGTGCCGCCAGGGCACCCGCCCGCTGGCTTCGACATCGACCACGGCGAAACCCCTGGACGGGGCGGTCGGGCTGGGCACGGTTCCACTCCTCAGGGTTGTCGGGGACCGGTGTCAGTACTGACCCGGACCGCCCCCCTCGGCACAAAACGTCTCGATGGTAAGCGCACAAACAGGCGAACCCACAAGCTGATGACCGAACCATGGGACATTCGTCACCGCATCGTGCCCTGCGGCACCGCTTCTGCTGCTCCTAGGCCCCCAGGGCCTTGCGCAGGCGGGTCTCGTCCACTCGCCAGAAGTCGTGCTGGCGGCCGTCGATCAGGGTGACCGGGATCTGCTCCCAGTACTTCCGGTAGAGCTCCGGGTCGTCATTGATGCTCAACTCCTCCACCGAGAAGCCGAGCTCCGCCGCCAGCCGGTCGACCACCGCGCGGGCGTCCTCGCAGAGATGGCAGTCGGGTTTCCCGATCAGCGTGATCAGATGCTCGGCGGGGGACTTGCCCGGTTCACGGCGCAGCAAAGGGGTCACCACCCCATTCTGCCCCTCGGCGCGGGTGAACCGGATACCAGCCCGCGGCGCTCCGCTGGCTATGCTCGCGGTATGCCCAGGCTGCGAAAGCTTTCCCAGGAGAAGCGTTCCTCCGCCGTGCTCGCAGGCTCCGCCGCCGCGGAGGCGGCCGAGGCCGCGATCACCCGCGACGACGACGGCACGGACCCCGGGGCCGAGCCGCACACCGCTGCCTTCTTCGACTGCGACAACACCATCGTCCAGGGCGCGGCGATCTTCTACCTGGGCCGCGGGCTCTACAAGCGCAAGTTCTTCAGCCACCGCGAGCTGCTGCGGTTCGCCTGGCAGCAGGCGTACTTCCGGCTGCACGGCGCGGAGCACGCCGGGCACATGGCGGACGCCAAGGAGAGCGCGCTCTCCATCGTCCAGGGCCACCGGGTCGCCGACCTGGAGGCGATCTGCGAGGAGATCTTCGAGGAGTACATCGCCGAGAAGATCTGGCCGGGCACCCGGGCCCTGGTGAAGATGCACCTGGAGGCCGGGCAGCGGGTGTGGCTGGTGACCGCCGCCCCGGTCGAGGCGGCCCGGGTGATCGCGGCCAGGCTCGGCATGACCGGCGCGCTGGGCACCGTGGCCGAGGCGCTGGGCGGCGTCTACACCGGGCGCCTGGTCGGCGAGACCCTGCACGGGCCCGCCAAGGCCGAGGCGGTGAAGGCGCTGGCGGCCCGGGAGGGGCTGGACCTGGACCGCTGCGCCGCGTACAGCGACTCCTCCAACGACATCCCGCTGCTGTCGCTGGTGGGCTACCCCTATGTGATCAACCCGGACGCGGAGCTGCGCCGCCACGCCCGGCAGCAGGGCTGGCGGGTACGGGACTTCCGCACCGGCCGGAAGGCCGCCAGGGTGGGCATCCCCGCGGCGGCCGGCCTGGGCGCGGCGGCCGGCGGCACCGCCGCGGCGCTGGCGCTCTACCGCAACCGCCGGCGCTAGCCGGGCCGGTCGGCGCCGGTCGGGGGTCTGATCACTTCTGATCACTTTGGCTGGGCGAAAAATCGTGGACCAGTCTGGGCGATCACCGGGAAACCTGGGTCGATCGTTCACTCACCGCTGATATGCGGTCAAAAATCGACATAGTAGGGCCGATTCCGCTTGGCATAGTCGGTCACATTGTGCCACTAGTCAGTGACAGATGTGACTGAAGCGGCGAATTTAGCAACAGGGTGTAGCGGTTGTTGCACGAAGCGTTATCCTCGTCAGACGCACGCCGGAGCCCATGTGTCCCACGCTGGGCGAGCGGGCCCGCACTGCACGTAAACAGTTCTGCCTCTGGGAGTCCCGTGTACCCACACGTCCGGAACGACGCGCCTGCATCCTCCCTGGCCCCCGACGGCACCACCGGCGGCCTGGAGCTGCTGCGCGCCCTGGTGTGCGAGCGGCTGTCCCCCCTGCTGGCGCCCGCTCCCGCACCCGTCATCGCCGGTATCGGAGTCGGCGGCATCGGCGCCGACCACCGCACCCCCGCGCCGCGCGCCTCGGTCGCGCTGCGCACCCGCACCTCCCCCGCCACCTCCCGTACCAGGAACTCCAACTGGGACAAGGACGAGGTGGCGCCCAGCGCCGACAACCCGATCATGAAGCTGGTCGAGAAGGCGCAGGAGGGCGACAGCGATTCCTTCGGTCGGCTGTACGACCACTACTCCGACACGGTGTACCGCTACATCTACTACCGGGTCGGCAGCAAGGCCACCGCCGAGGACCTGACCAGCGAGACCTTCCTGCGCGCACTGCGCAGGATCGGCACCTTCACCTGGCAGGGCCGGGACTTCGGCGCCTGGCTGGTCACCATCGCCCGCAACCTGGTGGCGGACCACTTCAAGTCCAGCCGGTTCCGGCTCGAGGTCACCACCGGCGAGATGCTCGACTCCAACGAGTGCGAGCGCAGCCCGGAGGACTCGGTCCTGGAGTCGCTGTCCAACGCCGCGCTGCTGGACGCCGTGCACCGGCTGAACCCGCAGCAGCAGGAGTGCGTACGGCTTCGCTTCCTGCAGGGCTTGTCCGTGGCCGAGACAGCGCGAATCATGGGGAAGAACGAGGGTGCCATCAAGACCCTCCAGTACCGAGCGGTGCGCACACTTGCCCGACTGCTTCCCAGCGATGCGCGATGACAGGTATCCACTCATACTGATGAGCCGTCACCCGAGTGATCATGCGTGCGTAACCGAGCGTCCCCACGACTCGTTGCGCAGAGTGCAAAGCCCCTTCGGGGCCCCGCATCACCCTTTCGGGTGGTCTCAGGCACGACTGCGCAACCGTCCGGTCGGCCGAGTTGTCGACATCGACGAGAGGAGGTGCTGCCCATGACAGCCAACGTGCTTGAGCACCGTAGGGCGAGAGCCTTCGCTGACGCTGTGGAGGATCGCCCCAGCACTACGGCGGCAGGCCAGCACGAGGGTCAGTTCACCGAGATGGTGGCAGCGGTGGAGGAGCTGCGCGCCACCCCGGTACCCGTGCTGGACCCCGCTGTGAAGCGCGACCAGCGCGCCCTGCTGATGGCCGAGTTCGAACGTGCCTTCGCCGGTGGCGGCGGTGCCGCCGTCCCCGACCAGCGCGGTCGCGGGGCCCACCGGGCCACCGAGGCCGTCCGCCGGTTCCGGCCGCCCACCCGCTGGGGCCGCAGGCTCGCCCTCGGCGGCCTGGCCGCGGGCGTGGCCCTGGGTACGTTCGGCGGCGTCGCCGCGGCGAGCACCTCCGCCGTCCCCGGCGACACGCTCTACGGGATGAAGCGCGGTCTCGAGGACTGGCAGCTCAACCTGGCGGGCTCCAACGCCGAGCGCGGCAAACTGCTGCTGGACCAGGCGTCCCAGCGGATGACCGAGGCCCAGAAGCTGACCGCGCACCAGCAGGACGGGCAGACGCTCAGCCCGCATCTGCTGGCCGAGGTCTCGCAGGCCCTCACCGACATGAACACCGAGGGCAGCCAGGGCCGCGACCTGCTGAAGGCGATCTACGCCCAGAAGCACACGCTGGCCCCGATGCGGCAGCTCGCCGACTTCGCGGACAGCCAGCAGCAGCGGCTGGCCGCGATCGAGCCCAAGCTCGGCGGTCGGCTCGACCCGGAGACCGGCCGGGTGCAGAGCCTGCTCACCGGAATAAGTGACGACCTGGCCCCGCTGCACCTCGCCGCCACCCCCGGCGGCGCCGGCGACCCGGGCAGCGGCGGCGGTGCCGCTCCCGGCGGGTCCAACCCGAGCGGACGGGCCGGCAGCAGCGGTCGGCAGGGCGCCACCAGCGCCCCGCAGGGTCCCACCACCCAGGGCACCGGCAGCCAGGGCGGCGCCACCGCGACCGCCAGGCCCACCACCCAGGGCACCGGCGGACTGGTCGGCAGTGTCGGCGGCCTGCTCGGCGGCGCGCCCTCGGCCTCGGCCACCCCGGCCGCGCCCAACGGCGGCTCGGACGGCGACCCCACGCCGGCCCCCAGCAGCACCGGCGACGGCGTCACCATCCCGCCGCTGCTGCCGGGCCTGCTCCCCGGCCTCGGCCTCGGCGTCTCCGGCAGCTGACAAGGCCGGCAGCTGACAAGGCCGGCAGCCAGCACGGTACGGAAGAAGGCCCGCAGCGATTCCCACGCTGCGGGCCTTGGTCCGACTCACCTCAGACACCTCAGAAGAACACCGACCGGCGTTGCACCAGCAGCTTGTAGAGCGTGTGCTGGACCGTCTCCCTGACCTCGTCGGTCAGGTTGAACAGCAGCATCGGGTCGTCCGCCGCCTCCGGCGGGTAGCTGTCGGTGCGGATCGGCTCGCCGAACTGGATGGTCCACTTGGTCGGCAGCGGAATCGCGCCCAGCGGTCCCAGCCAGGGGAAGGTCGGCGTGATCGGCAGATACGGCAGGCCCAGCAGCCGGGCCAGGGTCCGGGCATTGCCGATCATCGGATAGATCTCCTCCGCGCCCACGATCGAGCAGGGAATGATCGGCACCCCGGCCCGCAGCGCCGAGGAGACGAAGCCGCCCCGGCCGAAGCGCTGGAGCTTGTAGCGGTCGGCGAAGGGCTTGCCGATGCCCTTGAAGCCCTCCGGCCAGACGCCGACGATCTCGCCCAGCTCCAGCAGCCGCTGCGCGTCCTCGTTGCAGGCCAGGGTGTGCCCGGCCTTCCGGGCCAGCTCATTGACCCCGGGCAGGACGAAGACCAGGTCGGCGGCGAGCATCCGCAGATGGCGCTGGGTCGGGGTGTGGTCGTGGATCGCGACCTGGGTCATCAAGCGCGTCCAGCGGCAGCACCCCGGAGTGGTTCGCCACCACCAGCGCACCGCCCTCGGTGGGCAGGTTCTCGGCGCCGCGCACCTCCAGCCGGAAGTACTTGTCCGCGAGCGGACGGATCGCGGTGAGCAGGACCTTCTCGGTCAGCTCCGGATCGAAGCCGAACTCGTCGACCTCGTACTCCCCGGTGAGCCTGCGCCGCAGGAAGTTGAGGCCGCCGGCAGCCCGGTCCTCCCAGCCCTTGCCGAAGAGCCGCCCGGCCAGGGCGCCGGCCGGACCGGCCAGCGCCTGCCCGACCGCGCCGGCCACGGCGTCCGCGATCCCGTGCACCGGCGAGGGCTGCGGCTGCTCCTCGGACCCGGATTCGGACCCGGGTCCGGGCTCAGGCTCGGGTTCGGGTTCGGGCGCTACGGCCTCGGGATCGGGCTCGACCGCGGGGTGCAGCTGCACGGGTTCGGTGCTGCCGCCCTCCCGGTGCTTCTTCCGCTTGGGCGCGCCGGCCCCGCCGCTGCGTCCGGTGCCGATCGGGATCACCTTCGCCCGGGCCTCGTCGGCACCGTCGGCCCGCTCCCTTGCCGAGCTCATCGCCTCTTACCTCCGCCGTTGGGCAGCAGTTCCGCCACCCGAGTCGTCCAACCAGCCACCTGCGCCGGTGGCAGCAGGCCCGAGCGGGTGCTGCGGGCCAGATCGGCCAGCGCCTGCTCGGTCGTGAAGCGCGGGAGATAGCCGAAGGTCTCCCGCAGTTGTGTGGTGTCCACTACCCGACCGTGCGTCAGCATGCGCATCTGCTCCGGCGAGAAGTCCAGCAGTCCGGTCTGCCGGGCCAGCCCGGCCACCCAGCTGACCGCCGGGAGCAGCATCGGCACGGTGGGCCGTCCCAGCCTTCTGGCCGCCTGGGACAGCACCATCACGCCCTCGCCCGCGACATTGAAGGTGCCGGTGTTGATCATTCCACGCCGGGGCTCCAGCGCGGCCAGCCGCAGCACCTCCACCGCGTCGTCCTCGTGGATGAACTGCAGCCGGGGGTCGTAGCCGAGCACGGTCGGCAGCACCGGCAGCGCGAAGTACTCGGCCAGCGGCGTGTCCGCCTGCGGGCCGACGATGTTGGCGAAGCGCAGCACCGAGACGGCGACGTCGGGGCGGCGCCGGGAGAAGCCGCGGACGTACCCCTCGACCTCCACCGCGTCCTTGGCGAAGCCGCCGCTGGGCAGCACCTTGGGCTGCATCCGCTCGTGGAACACCGCCGGGTCGCGCGGCGCGGAGCCGTACACACTGGTGGTCGACTTCACCACCAGGCGCTGCACGCTCGGGGCCTTCTGCACCGCGGCGAGCAGCTGCATGGTGCCGATGACGTTGGTCTCCTTGACCGTGGAACGGCTGGTGGAGCCCAGCATGGTGGTGCTGACGTTGAGATGCACCACGGTGTCCACGCCGTGTTCCGCGATCACCCGGGCCACGGTCGGCCGGCGGATGTCGGCGCGGACGAAGAGGTACTCGGCCGTGCCGTCAGCTGTGCCCTCGACGGAGTCCTCGGGCGGGGCCAAGTCGTGCGCGGAGGGCTGCAGGTCGACGCCGACCACCAGGTCCACCTCGGGCTCGCGGCGGATCTCCTGGACGAAGCGGCTGCCCAGATGCCGGGCAACCCCGGTGACAAGCACGACTTTTCCCAATGGACGGTCCCTTCCGGAGACAAAGCACCTGATACGCCACTGCCCGCTCCGACAGTAGCGTCGGAGCGGGCAGTGACAGAGACCCTGGGCCCTTACTTCTTGTTGCGGCGCTGAACGCGCGTCCGCTTGAGAAGCTTCCTGTGCTTCTTCTTGGCCATACGCTTGCGGCGCTTCTTAATTACGGAACCCACTGACAACCCTCACTCACTGGACAAACCCGCAGGAGCGGGAGTCAGAGTCCAAACGACTGACGTAAGCCACCAGCGTACCCAACCCTGGCTCTGAGGCGTAATCCGCCCCCGACGACGACCCCAAGGGCGACCCCGACAGCGACCCGGACAGCGAAGGTCCGGCCGGGGTGGGACACCCCGGCCGGACCTTGTTGGCGCTGTACTACTCGTCAGTCCTGAGTCCTGTCCGACCTACGCGGTCTCCCGTCCCACGTAGGACTCGCGAAGATAATCGTGGACCGCCTGCTCCGGAACCCGGAAGGAGCGGCCTACGCGGATCGCAGGCAGCTCACTGCTGTGCACCAGGCGGTACACCGTCATCTTCGACACTCGCATCACCGAGGCGACTTCCGCCACGGTGAGGAAGTTGACCTCGTTCAGAGGCCGCTCTCCAGACGCCATGACAACACCGACCCTTAATCCGTGTGACGGGCACCGGCTTCCCCTCCGGTGACTCCAGCCAGCACACGCGTATACCCAGAGTAGGTGCGGGTGGTACTAGTGGGAAGAGGGGTGAGCGGTCGGAGATTACTGAGACATACCAGCCTGTTGCAGTACGTAGGCGCTCAGTAGTTCGTAGCACCCCTGCCACACCCCGTCGTCGAGCGGCACGGCCACCTCGACCTCACCTTCCGCCTCGCCGACGAACACCGCCGGGTCGTTGGAGTCGGCGAGCCCCACCGCCGGGATCCCCAGCCGACCGGCTCCGCAGGCCCAGCCGTGGTCGCCGATGACCAGGTCAGGCAGGGGTTCACCGGCTTCGGCGAGGGCTGCCAGCGCGATCCGCACCGGCTGCGGAGAGTGGGTGTGCACCGGTTCGGACAGCGCCCCCAGCGCGGCCGCGACGGCCTCGGCGGAGGCGGACCCGGCCGCGGGGGGTGCTCCTTCATACACCCGCACCATGCCCACCCGGTGCCGGAACTCCAGGACGGAGTACTCCACGTCCTGGCCGTGGTGCATCGGGAAGTGACTTGGGTGCGCCGGAGTGAGAACAGCGCATCCGGCGGCGCGCAGTGCCTCCCCGAGCGCCCCGTGGAACCCGGCCAGGGTCTGCGGATGCCCGGTCCCGATCAGCACCGAGCCCCGGTTCGCGGCGGTCCGGGCCACCGCGAGGGCGACCCGGTCCAGCGCGTCGACGGTCAGCCGGGGATCGATGGTGTCCTGACCGTACCGGTGCTCCGGGTCGGGTGAGACCCCGCAGCGCCGGGCCATCAGCGCCAGCACGTCGGCGGCGGTCCACTCGCCCTCGGGGTCGAGCCCGAACAGCACGTCGGGGTCACGGCGGCCGAAGCGGGCGTACTTGCCGAGGTTGTTCTCCCGCGGGGTGGCCACCCGGCCGGCGATCCGGTGCTTCACCAGATGGCCGTACAGCTCCTCTGCTTTGATCACCCGGCCAGTCTCCCAGTGCGGAGCCTCGGTTGAGTAGCCGTCAGGGCGACGGCCGGGCGGCGCTCAGGGCAACAGCCCGTGGTGCGGGAACACCGCCTTGCGGGTGGCGAGCACCGCCTGGTCCAGCCGGTCGGCCGGGTCGTAGCCGGCGTCGAACTCCTTCCAGGCGGCGGACATGCCGTCGGTCATCCGGCGCGGTCCCTGCTGCCCGGTGCGGCGGAAGACCTCGGCCCGCCACTCCTCCGGGACGTCGGTCTCCGGCGCGATCGGGTGCCCGGCGGCGATGGCGACCAGGTGCGTCCAGGTCCTGGGGACCACGTCGGCCACCGCGTAGCCGCCGCCGCCGAGGGCCAGCCAGCGTCCGGCGGTGTGCTCGTCGGCCAGATCGGCCAGGGCGACGGCCACCGCGCGCTGGGCGTCCAGGCTGACCGCGAGGTGCGCCAGCGGGTCCTCCAGATGGGTGTCCGCCCCGTGCTGGCTGACCAGCACCTGCGGGTCGAAGGCCGCGAGCAGCTGCGGCACCACGGCGTGGAAGGCCCGCAGCCAGCCGGCGTCCCCGGTGCCGGCCGGGAGCGGCAGGTTGACCGCGGTGCCCTCGGCGGAGGGGCCGCCGATCTCCTCGGACCAGCCGGACTGCGGGAACAGGGTGCGCGGGTGCTCGTGCAGCGAGATGGTCAGCACCCGGGGGTCGTCCCAGAAGGCCCGCTCCACCCCGTCCCCGTGGTGCACGTCCACGTCCACGTAGGCGACCCGCTCGGCGCCCAGCTCCAGCAGCCGGGCGACGGCGAGGGCGGCGTCGTTGTAGACGCAGAAGCCGGAGGCGCTGCCGGACATGGCGTGGTGCAGCCCGCCGGCGAAGTTCACCGCGCGGCCGCCGCGCCACGCCCGCCCGTCGCCTGCCACCACCCCTGTTCGAGGCGCTGCGCGCCACACCGCCTCGGCGCCGGCCACCGACTGGCCCGCGATCAGCGCGGAGGCCTCGTGCATGGCGGCGAAGGCGGGGTTGTCCTCGGTGCCGAGCCCGCGGGCCGGGTCCGGCACCCCGCTGGTGGCGACCTTGCGCACGGCGGAGACGTACTCGGGCTGGTGCACCAGGGCCAGGGTGGAGTCCCCGGCGGCCGGGGCGGCGCGGACGGTGACCTCGGGCAGCCGGTCCAGGCCGAAGGCCCGGACCAGCGACATGGTCAGCGACAGCCGCACCGGGTCCATCGGGTGGCCGGGGCCGAAGTCGTAGCCGGTGACGGCCTCGTCCCAGAACAGGTCCAGCTGGTGGGGCTGCGGAGTCATACAGCCACGGTATCGGGCTCCACCGCCGCCGCGGCCGGGGCCCCGAAGGACTTGGCCACCAACAGGATCACCAGCACCAGCAGCATCGGCACCAGCATCGCGATCCGGTAGCTCAGACCGCCCGCGAGCGCCCCCACCAGGGGGGATCCCACCAGGAAGCCGACGTAGTTGAAGATGTTGAGCCGGGCCACCGCCGCGTCCGACGCGCCCGGGAACAGCCGCCCGCCGGCCGCGAACACCTGCGGCACCACCACGCTGATGCCCAGCCCGACCAGGCCGAAGGCCACCACCGCGGACCACGGCCCGGGCGCGACCGACACCAGCAGGAACCCGGCCGCGCACACCACCGTGCCGACCTGCACGGTACGGACGCTGCCCCAGCGCTGGATCCGGCTGTCGCCGAGCAGCCGGCCGAGCAGCATCACCGCCATATAGGCCCAGTAGGCCAGCGTGGACGTCTGGTGCGAGCTGTGCAGGCCGTCCTGCAGGTACTTGGCGCTCCAGTTGGAGACGGTGGCGTCGCCGATGTAGGCCACGCACATGGCCAGGCAGAGCGGCAGCAGCGGCTTCCAGGGGATGGAGCGGGCGGCGGCCTGCACGGCCTCCTCCACGGCTCCGGCCAGCTCCACCGGACCGGCGTAGAAGACGCCGGCGGCGATCACGATCGGGACGACCACCGCGGTCGCGGTCCCGTACAGCAGGAACAGCGACAGGTGCCAGTGCTGGCCGGCCCAGGCCAGCGAGGCGCCGGTGATGCCGCCGAGGCTGTAGGCGGCGTAGAAGCCCTGCATGATGCTGCGCCCGTTGCGGTGCTGCAGAGCGACCCCGGACATGGCCTGGCTGCGTCCAGGCCGCCGACGCAGAGGCCGAAGGCCGCCATCGCGATCGCCGCCTGCCACTGCTGGTGGCCCGCGCCGATGCCGATCAGGGTGAGACAGGTCAGCGGCTGCACGATCCGCAGCACCGCGCGCGGCGAGGTCCGCTTGACCACCCACTCCATGGAGATGCTGCCGATGCCGGCCAGGATCGGCACCGCCGCGAGGTAGATGGTCAGGGTGCCGTCGGACATCCCGTACTGGTCCTGGATCTCCGGGATCAGCGAGACCAGCAGGGCGAACACCGTCCCCTGCGCGACATAGCTGACCAGCAGCGCGATGCGCGCCTGGCGCAAGCGCGCCGGAAACTCCGCGACCCCTGCTGACATTGCCGCACACCTCTACTCACCAGTACTCGAACGATTGGCGCGAGCGTACGGACCTTTGCCCGCGTCGGGAAGTCCCTGCCGGGAAAAGATCGCAAGCCGCAACCCACGTCGCTCCCGCTCAGCGCGCTGCTCGTTACTTACGGTGAGAGTACGACTGCAGACAGGAAGACCAGATGAGCCCGCGCGACCGACTCCTCGCACCACTGCGCCGTTTCCCCTCGCAGGATGCCGTCTCCCAGGCCCTCGCGGCGGTGTTCGGCGCGGAGGCGCTGGACGAGTCGGCCTTCAGCGGGGAGCTGCTGCGCAGCGTGCCGCTGGACCGGCTCCGGGCGACGGTGGACGGCCTGCGGGAGCGCCACGGCGCACTGCGGGGGGTGCGGCGGGCACCGCGGGAGCGGGAGCTGTACCAGGTGCAGTTCGCGGAAGGCACGGAGCTGGTCTGGGCCCAGCTGTCCGCCGACGGCAGACTCACCACCCTGGTCACCGGCCCCGCGGCCTTGACTGCCCGTCAGGGGTCACTCCCCGCCCAGTCCCGCACCGACCTCCCGGTCCTCTCCGGAACGGCAGCGGCTCCCGCCCACGGACCGGTCCCGGTTTCTGACCCGGCACCGATCCCGGCACCGGCGTCCGACCCGGTTCCCGCGCCGGCACCAGCCCCAGCCCCGGCCTCGGTCGAGCCGCCGCGCGGGGGCGCCACCGCGGTCTCGTCCAGCGCCGCCTCGCCCAGCGCGGCGGCGCTGACCCGGCTCACCCTCGGCTATCTCGCCGCCGCGGTGGCCACCGCCGTCCTCCCCTTCCTCACCGGCACCGCCACCGGCTGGCTGCTGCTGGTCCTCACCGCGCCCGCGCTGGCCTGGTACGCGTTGCGGACCGGGCCCACCCACGCGCTCCCCCCGTGGTTCCGCGCGCTCCCCCTCGCCGCCGTCGCCCTCGCCCTGCTGGCCGGGCTCCGCGCGCTGCCCGCGTTCGGTCCCGGGCTGCCCTGGACCAGGCCGGGGATCCCGGAAATGGCGCTGTGCGCGGCCGGATTCGCGCTCGCCGGATGGACCTGGCGGCGGACCCGGCCGATCCAGCCCTCCCCCAGCGCACACCCGCTGATCCTCGGTTTCCCACTCCGCGGCGGCTGCTTCACCTTCACCGAGGCCGGCGGCCCCGCCGTGAACCGCTACGCCCAGGAGTCGCTGACCCCCGGCGCGAGCCGGCACCGCCGCTACGCCATGGACCTGGTGCAGCTCGGCGACGGGCCGCAGTGGCGCGGACGGCGTGCGCTGGGGCTGGCCCCGGCCGGGAACCAGCGCTATGCGATCTTCGGCCAGCCGGTGCTCAGCCCCTGCGACGGCGTGGTGGTCGCGGCCGTGGACGGCCTGCCGGACCACGACCCGTACGCGCCCGCCGTGGACCACCCGGAGGGCAACCACATCGCCATCGACACCGGCCGGGCGCTGGTGGTGCTGTCCTGGCTGCGGCAGGACAGCGTCCGGGTCCGTCGGGGCCAGCACCTCACCGTGGGCACCCCGATCGCCGCCGTCGGCGACTCCGGCGACGGCAGCGAGCCGGCGCTGCACCTGCGCGCCGAGACCCGTACCTCGCAGCCGACCCCGGGCAGCGGCCTGGGCCTGCCGTTCCGGCTCACCGGCCTGCGCGGCGCCCCGCTCCGGGGGCGCCGGCTGCGGGTGCCGGACTGACCCGCACGAACAGCCCGGCCGGGCTCAGAGGCCCAGCAGCGCCGGGACCTCCGCCGGGTCCTGGTAGAGGCCGGTCGCGTCGGCGAGGCGCTCGCGCGGGGTGAGCGCGGTGTAGCCGTAGACGTCCATCCCGGCGGCGCGGGCCGCGGCCACCCCGAGCGGGCTGTCCTCCAGCACCACGCAGCGCTCCGGCGCGACCCCCATGGTCCTGGCGGCGTGCAGGAACAGGTCGGGCGCGGGCTTGCCCCGGCCCACGTCCTGGGCGCTGAACAACTGCTCCTCGGTGAAGAAGCCGGAGAGCCCGCAGGTGTCCAGCGCGGTGCGGATCCACTCGTGGTGGGCCGAGGAGGCCACGCAGTAGCGCAGGCCCGACTCGCGCACCCGCTTCACCAGCTCGGCCGACCCGGGCACCGGGGTGAGCCGCTCCCGGAAGGCGGCGAAGACCCGGGCGTGGAAGTCGTCGTCGAAGCTCTCGTGCAGCCGGGCGCCGTCGAAGCGCTCGGCGATGGTGTCGTGCACGGTGTGCGAGGCCGCGCCCATGAAGTCGCGGTAGGAGTCCTCGATCGTGGTCGGGTACCCCAGCTCGGTCAGATAGTCGGCCAGCAGCCGGTTGGACAGCGGCTCGCTGTCCACCAGCACCCCGTCATTGTCAAAGATCACCAGGTCGTAGCGCATGGCACCACCCTAGGGTCCTTGGCAGCCGCTACTTGCCGCCGGAGGCCAGCTCCTGCGAGCGGTTGCGGGCCGCCTCCAGCGCGGACAGCATCGCCGCCCTGACCCCGTGGTTCTCCAGCTCGCGGATGGCCGCGATGGTGGTTCCGGCCGGGGAGGTGACCGCCTCGCGCAGCTTCACCGGGTGCTCGCCGGAGTCCCGCAGCATCACCGAGGCGCCCACCGCCGCCTGGACGATCATCTCGGCCGCGACCGCGCGGGGCAGCCCCAGCAGGATCCCCGCGTCGGTCATCGCCTCGACCAGGAAGAAGAAGTACGCCGGTCCCGATCCGGAGAGCGCGGTGGCCGCGTCCTGCTGCGACTCGGGGACCCGCAGCGTCTTGCCGACCGGCTTGAAGATCTCCTCGGTGCGCAGCAGGTGCTGCTCGCTCGCGTGCGAGCCGGCCGAGATGACGCTCATCGCCTCGTCGACCAGCACCGGGGTGTTGGTCATCACCCGGACCACCGGCGTCCCCGGCGCGAGCCGCTCCTCGAACCAGGCGGTGGGCACCCCGGCCGCGCCGGAGATCACCAGCCGGTCCGCCGAGACCTGCGGCGCCAGCTCCTCCAGCAGCGCGCCCATGTCCTGCGGCTTCACGGTGAGGATCAGGGTGTCCGCGGCCTTGGCCGCCTCCGCGTTGCTGACCGCCTCCACCCCGTAGCGCTCGCGCAGCTCGGCGGCACGCTCCGGGCGGCGCGCGGTGACCAGCACGTCCGCCGGGGACTTCCCGGCCCGCAGCAGCCCGGAGACCAGGGCCTCGCCGATCTTGCCGGTGCCGAGGACGGCGACTCGTTGCGTCATGGGACCTCCGTGCGGCTCTGCGTGCTGACCTTGCTGGCCGCCATCCTCGCACCGGCCGCGGGCGCGGCGTCCCCGCCGTCCAGCAGCCGGTCAGTGGGATGCACGCAGCGCTCGACGTGTCATCTGCCCGTAGGGAACGGTCACCCGCACCGCCTCGCCCGCAGCGGCCAGTCGTCGCTGCTCGTCCGGCCGGACGCCGTAGGGCAGCTGGAACTCGTAGCTCTGCTGCGGCCGCCCGGCCCGTACCGCCAGCGCGCCGGCGATCTCGATCAGCCGGGGGTCGTCGGTGGCCACCATCGGGTGGCCGTGACCCTCCATCAGCAGCCGCAGGCAGCGGACGAAGGAGCGGTCCACCTCGCCCCGGCCGCGGAAGGCCACCCGTTCGGCCCCCGGACACCGGCCCTTGACCAGCCGGACCCGTGTCCCGGTGTGCAGCAGCTCACGGCAGTCCGCCTCGGTGCGGCGCAGACAGGACCGCAGCACCACGCCGACCCGGGGGAAGTCCGCGCGCAGCTCGGCGGCCGTGTCCAGGGTGTCGTCGACCGCCCAGGGGGCCGACCGGTCCAGGGTGACCGCGGCCCCGGCCGCCTCCGCCGCCGCGCACACCGCGCGGGCCCGCTCCAGCGCGGCGCGACGGCCGTCCGGACGGAGCCCGGAGCCCAGCGCGGACAGCGCGACCGCGACCTCGGCCCGCCCGCCGGTCCCGGCCGCGCCGAGCCGCGCCAGCAGCGCGAGGTACTCGTCCCGCACCGCGTCGGCTTGTGCCGGGTCGGCGCTCTCCGCGCCCAGGTGCTCCACGCTGACCTGCAGCCCGCGGGCGATCAGCCGGTCGAGGACGCCGACCGCCTCCGCGGTGGACTCCCCGGCGACGAAGCGCCGCAGCAGGCGCCGGCCGACCACGGGACGGCACGCGGCGGCGAGCAGGAGCTCACGGGTCAGCATGCGTCCAGCCTAGGGCCGTAAAACTCAGGGTTGTCCCCTATAGCGTTCGGGTCGTCGAGGGCGCACCGTGGAGGCATGACTAGCAGTGATGTCTCGTCCCGCGAATCCAGCCAGCTCGCCGTCGCCTCGGCCACGCACGGACCCTGGCGTTCCGCGGGCGTCGTCGGCGTCGTCGGCGGCGGTGCCACCCTCGGCCTTGAGCTGATCACCCTGAACTGGTCGCTGGGCATGCTCGCCTGGCCGGCCAGCGTCGGCCTGTTCCTGCTCTTCCTGGTCGGCGGCGTCGGCTCCATGGTGGGCAAGGGCGGCGAGCGACGGCTGCGCCGCTGGGCGTCCGAGCACCCGTGGCAGACCGCGGCGGTCCCCGCCGTCGGCCTCTTCGTCACCAACACCGTGACCCAGTTCCTGCTCAGCGGGGACGGCGTCTTCTTCAGCATCTTCACCGGCCTTTGGCACGCCGCGATCCTCGGCGCCATCGTCGGCGTGGTCGGCTCGGTCGCCTCCACCCGCCGCAAGAACACCGGCTACTAGAGTCCGACGGGCCCAGCAGGCTCAGCGCCGCTTGCGCCGCGCGCCCGCGCCCGCCGTGGCGGGGGTGCGGCGGCGGACGTGGGCGGCGGACGCCAGCTCGTAGCGGGCCCGCTTCTCACCCTCGCCGGGCGCCTCGACCAGGCTCCGCAGGAAATAGGCGACCAGTATCCCGACGCAGCCGATCACCAGCATCGGGCCGACCGACCGGTCGTCCGCCATCCAGCCGGTCAGCGCCGCCTTGCCCTTGCTGAGCAGGTTCCAGGTGCGGATCGCGGCCACGCAGGTGCAGATCGCGACCGCGACCACCAGCAGGGCGTTGACCAGCGAACCGGCCTCGGAGACGAACACCCCCTGCACGCCGAGCCGCATCAGCACGGTTCCGGCGACGGCCGCCACCAGCGCGCCCGCGCTGACGGCCACCCGCCGCAGCCAGTAGCCGGCGTCGTGCTGGACCCAGCCGGTCCCGAAGAAGCGGACCGGTTCGGGGCTGGGTGCGGGGCGTTCGGTTTTCTCGGACACCGCTCGATTATGCGACGGCGGGCCGTCCGCCCGGTATCACCGGACAGACGGCCCGCCGCCGTGCAACTCGCTCAGCCCAGTCGGGAGACGTCCCGGACCGCGCCCTTGTCGGCGCTGGTGGCCATCGCCGCGTAGGCCCGCAGCGCGGCCGAGATCTGCCGCTCGCGGTTCTTCGGGCGGTAGCCGTGACCCGCCTCGAGCACGGCCCGGCGGGCGGCCAGCTCCTCGTCGGAGACCTCCAGCCGGATCGAGCGGCCCGGGATGTCGATGGTGATCAGATCGCCGTCCTCGACCAGCGCGATCGCGCCGCCGGAGGCCGCCTCGGGCGAGGCGTGCCCGATCGACAGGCCGGAGGTGCCGCCGGAGAAGCGTCCGTCGGTGATCAGCGCGCAGGCCTTGCCCAGGCCGCGGCCCTTGAGGTACGAGGTCGGGTAGAGCATCTCCTGCATGCCGGGGCCGCCCTTGGGGCCCTCGTAGCGGATGACGACGACGTCGCCCTCCTTGATCCGCTTGGTGAGGATCGCCTCGACCGCGTCCTCCTGCGACTCGACCACCACGGCCGGGCCCTGGAAGGTCCACAGCGACTCGTCCACGCCGGCCGTCTTCACCACGCTGCCGTCCACGGCCAGGTTGCCGTAGAGGATGGCCAGGCCGCCCTCGGTGGAGTAGGCGTGCGCCACGTCGCGGATGCAGCCGCCGGCCGCGTCGGTGTCCAGGGTGTCCCAGCGCTCGGACTGGGAGAAGGCGGAGGAGGAGCGGACGCAGCCGGGCGCGGCGTGGAACATCTCGATCGCCTCGGCGGACGGGGAGCCGCCGCGGATGTCCCAGGTCTTCAGCCAGTCGGCCATGGACGGGCTGTGCACGGTGTGCACGTCCTCGTTCAGCAGCCCGCCCCGGTACAGCTCGCCGAGGATCGCCGGGATGCCGCCGGCCCGGTGCACGTCCTCCATGTAGTACGAGCCGTTGGGCGCGACCTTGGAGAGGCAGGGCAGCCGCTTCGACAGGGCGTCGATGTCGGCCATGTCGAAGTCCAGCTCGGCCTCCTGGGCGGCGGCGAGCAGGTGCAGGATGGTGTTGGTGGAGCCGCCCATGGCGATGTCCAGCGCGACCGCGTTCTCGAACGCGGCGCGGGTGGCGACATTGCGCGGCAGCACGCTGTCGTCGTCCTGGCCGTAGTACCGGTTGGTGATCTCGACCACGGTGCGCCCGGCGGCCTGGTAGAGCTCCTTGCGGGCCGTGTGGGTGGCCAGGATCGAGCCGTTGCCGGGCAGCGCCAGGCCGATGGCCTCGGCCAGGCAGTTCATCGAGTTCGCGGTAAACATGCCGGAACAGGAGCCGCAGGTCGGACAGGCGTTCTCCTCGATCCGGGAGATGTCCTCGTCCGAGATGTTCTCGTTGACGGCGTCGGAGATCGCGTTGACCAGGTCCAGCTTGCGGACGGTGCCGTCGACCAGGGTGGCCTTGCCGGCCTCCATCGGGCCGCCGGAGACGAACACCACCGGGATGTTCAGCCGCAGCGCCGCCATCAGCATGCCCGGCGTGATCTTGTCGCAGTTGGAGATGCAGATCAGCGCGTCGGCGCAGTGCGCCTGGACCATGTACTCGACCGAGTCGGCGATCAGGTCGCGGGAGGGGAGCGAGTAGAGCATCCCGGCGTGGCCCATCGCGATGCCGTCGTCCACCGCGATGGTGTTGAACTCGCGCGGGATGCCGCCGGCGGCCTGGATCGCCTCGGAGACGATCCGGCCCACCGGCTGGAGGTGCGTGTGCCCGGGCACGAACTCGGTGAAGCTGTTCGCGACCGCGATGATCGGCTTGCCGAAGTCCTCACGGGCTACGCCTGCGGCCCGGAGGAGGGCGCGCGCACCAGCCATGTTGCGACCGTGGGTGACCGTACGGGACCTCAGCTCGGGCACAATGCTCAACTCCTTCGTCGTTGACGAACGAGCCTACGCCGCGGTATCGCGACATGGACGGGCCGTCCGAAATACGGTACGGCAGGTCCCGGCCCCGAGGCGACGAAGCCTTCAGTCGTTGAGGCCCACGGTCAGGTCCAGATCGAACTGCTCGACCACGACCCCGTCGGGGAAGACCGCGAGCAGTGCCTCCCGCTCCGCCGCCAGCACCTCCGCGCGCCGCGCGGGCTCCAGCACCGCGACATAGGAGCGGGAGCCGAGGTCGGCCAGCGACAGGTCCACCGGGATCCGGCGGCTCCAGTGCAGCACCGCCCTCCCGGTCCGCGGCATCAGCCGGGCCAGGTCGGGTCCTGAGGAGTTGACCGCGCCGTAGCCGTGGTACTTCGGGCAGGCCGCGATCATCCGCTGCTCCTGCTCCATCGGCCAGCCCTGGCTGCGGTCCTTGATGTTCCAGAACAGCGCCAGCGCCCCGCCCCTGCGCAGCACCCGGCGGGCCTCCGGCACCGACTTCTCCGGGGTGGTCCAGTGGAACGCCTGGGCGTAGGTGACCAGGTCGACCGAGCCGTCGGCGAACGGCAGCGCATGGCCGTCGCCGCGCACCAGCGGCAGCTCCGGGCTGCTGAGGTGCAGCTGCGCGGCCATGCCGGGGGTGGGTTCCACCGCGACCACCTCGGCCCCGCGTCCGTGCAGCAGCCGGGTGGCGATGCCGGTGCCGGCGCCGACGTCGAGCACCTGGGCGCCCTTGAGCGGGCGTCCGCTCAGCTCCTCGATCGCGTCGAACAGGCTCTGCGGATAGCTGGGGCGGGCCGCCTGGTAGTCGGCGGCGACCGCGCCGAAGGAGCTGGAGAGGTCGGAACCGTGTAGTGAGGTCATCTCGGTGTGCGTCCCTGCTGTCGGGTCAGCGTTTGACCGACCCTAGCGGGGCGGCCGTGGCCAGGTGGAGCCGGGTGAAGGCCAGCGCCTCGGCCAGGTCGGCCTCGCGTTCGACGGGTCCGGGCGAGCGCCGGGTGTTGACCTCCAGCACCACATGGCCGTCGAAGCCGGTCCGGGCCAGCCGTTCCAGCAGCTCGGCGCAGGGCTGGTTGCCGCGCCCGGGGATCAGGTGCTCGTCCTTCGCCGAGCCGGAGCCGTCGGCGAGGTGGACGTGGGCCAGCCGGTCGCCCATCCGGTCCACCATCTCCAGGGCGTCGGTGCGGGAGGTGGAGACATGGGAGAGGTCCACCGTGAAGTGCCGGTAGTCCTCGGTGGTGGGATCCCAGTCCGGCGCGTACGCGGCCACCTCGCGGTCGCGGTAGCGCCAGGGGTACATGTTCTCGACCGCGAAGCGCACGTCCGTCTCCCCGGCCATCTGCCAGATCCCCTGGACGAAGTCCCGCGCGTACTGCCGCTGCCAGCGGAACGGCGGGTGGACCACCACGGCGGACGCGCCGAGCTTCTCCGCCGCCGCGCGGGCCCGGAGCAGCTTGGTCCACGGGTCGGTGCCCCAGACCCGCTGGGTGATCAGCAGGCAGGGCGCGTGCACCGCGAGGATCGGCACCCCGTGGTAGTCGGAGAGCCGGCGCAGCGCCTCGATGTCCTGGCTGACCGGGTCGGTCCACACCATCACCTCGACCCCGTCGTAGCCGAGCCGGCCCGCGATCTCAAAGGCGGCGGCGGTGTTCTCCGGGTAGACCGAGGCGGTGGAGAGCGCCACCTTGGCGTCCGGCACCAGCAGCGGGAAGCCCTCGCCGGCGGCGGACGGGGGAACGGCCAGGGCCCGGGGCTGCGCGAGCAGCCGGGGGGTCGGAGCGGACGCCTTCCCGGCGGGCTTCTTGCCGACGGCCTTCTTGGCGGTTTTGCCAGCCTTGGCGCCCGTAGCCGCGGATTTCTTCGCCGCCGCCTTCTTCACCGCTGCCTTCTTCGTGGCAACGGCCTTCTTCACCGCGCCTGCCTTCTTCGCGGCGCCGGTTCTGGGATTCGGTTGCTCATCCGTTGGATCCGCCACGGAACACAGCGTATGCGCGTCCGCCGCTCGGCGGGGCGGCGGTGGGGCGGCAGCGGGACAGCGTCGGCCCCGCGGCGATCAGCCGAGCTGCTGCTCGCCGGTCATCTGGTCCAGGCGGCGCAGGATCAGCCCCTCCCGCAGCGCCCAGGGGCAGATGTCCAGCGAGTCCACCCCGTACAGGTCCATCGCCCCGTCCGCGACCAGCGCGCCGGCCAGCAGCTGCCGGGCCCGGCCCGGCGAGACGCCGGGGAGCAGCGCGCGCTGCTCGGTGGTCATCGCCGCCAGCCGGGGCATCCAGGAGGCGAGCGAATCCCGCGTCAGTTTCCGCGGCAGGTAGGGGCCGTCGGCCTCGCGGGCGGCTCCGGTTATCCGGGCCAGCTGCTTGAAGGTCTTGGAGGTGCCGACCACCCGGTCCGGCGGGCCCAGCCGGTGCACCTCGGCGACGGTGCGGGCGATCTCCGCCCGGACGTGGCGGCGCAGCCGGCGGACGTCCTCCGGGTCCGGCGGGTCGCCGGGCAGCCAGCCCGCGGTGAGCCGGCCCGCCCCCAGCGGCAGCGAGACCGCGGAGTCGGGCTGCTCGTCCAGGCCGCAGGCGATCTCCAGCGAGCCGCCGCCGATGTCCAGCAGCAGCAGCCGCCCCGCTGACCAGCCGTACCAGCGGCGGGCCGCCAGGAAGGTGAGCCGGGCCTCGTCGCCGCCGGAGAGCACCCGCAGGTCGACCTCGGTCTCCCGCTGGACCCGCTTCAGCACCTCCTCGCCGTTCGCCGCCTCCCGTACCGCGGAGGTGGCGAAGGGCAGGACCTCCTCGACGCCCTTGTCCTCGGCGACCCGCATCGAGGAGGCGACCATCTCGATCAGCCGCTCCACCCCCTCGTCGCTGATCGCCCCGTCGGCGTCCAGCAGCTCGGCCAGCCGCAGCTCGATCTTGTGCGAGTACGCGGGGACCGGGGCAGCACCGGGGTGCGCGTCCACCACCAGGAAGTGGACGGTGTTGGATCCCACATCGAGTACGCCGAGTCGCATAAACGGTCACGGTACGCGAGGGCGCGGACCGGATCACCTCGGGACCGGAACCGGCGGGGGCGTCCGGCGCGTTGGTGGAGGCAAACCGCCCTGTCGTCGGAGGAGAAACCCCGTGGCCCTGCAACTCCAGATCGTCGGGAACGCCATGCAGATGGCCGTGGTCCAACTCCAGCCCGGTCAGACCGTCTACTGCGAAGCCGGGAAGTTCCTCTTCAAGACCGTCAACGTCACCATGGACACCCGGATCTCCGGCCCCAACAACAACCAGCAGGGCGGCGGGGGCGGCGGCGGGATGGGCGGGATGCTGCGCCAGGCGATGGGGACGGCGATGCAGGCCGGGCAGCGGATGCTGGCCGGCGAGAGCATCGCGTTCCAGTACTTCACCGCCCAGGGCAGCGAGGGCACGCTCGGCTTCGCCGGGACCCTGCCGGGCGAGATGCGGGCCCTGGAGATCACCCCGGGCCGGGCCTGGATGGCCGAGAAGGACGCCTTCGTCGCCGCCGAGTCCGGCGTGAACTTCGGCATCGCCTTCTCCGGGCTGCGCAGCGGGATGGCCGGCGGCGAGGGCTTCATCCTGGAGAAGTTCACCGGCGAGGGCACCGTGATCATCGCGGGCGCGGGCAACTTCATCGATCTGAACCTGTCCGACTTCGGCGGCAAGCTGCAGGTCGACACCGGCTGCATCGTCGCCTTCGAGGAGGGCGTGCGGTACGGGGTGGAGCGGGTCGGCCGGATGAACCGGCAGGGTGTGATGAACGCCATGTTCGGCGGCGAGGGGCTGTCGCTGGCGACTCTGGAGGGCCAGGGCAAGGTCATCCTGCAGTCGATGACGTTGGAGGGCCTGGCCAACGCGCTGCGGAAGGCCCAGGGCGGCGACAAGGAGGGCGCCACCGGCGGCCTGTTCGGGACCAGGGTGCAGTAGCCGCCGGGCCGGACACCCGGTCGGCAGACCCGGCCTCACCTGCTCTGCCGACCGCCGACCAGGCCATAGGCTTGCCGGGTGCCAGCCGTAGATGTGACGCTCACCGATCGCAAGGCAGTCGAGAAGGCTGCGAAGAAGGCCGCCGCGGCTGCCCGCAAGCGCGAGGTCCCGCTGGACTTCGCCAGGGCCTGGGTCGAGTTCGCCGACCCGAGGATCCGGAGCAGGTCTTCCGCTGCGACCTGACCTGGCTCACCTCCCGCTGGACCTGCATCTTCGGACGCGGCTGCCACGGCATCCGCCCGGGGCGGGCCAGCGACGGCTGCTGCACCCTGGGCGCGCACTGGTCCGACGACGACGACCAGCAGCGGGTGCTCGGCCACGCGGCCCGGCTCACCCCGGAGACCTGGCAGTTCCACAAGCAGGGCAACGGCCCCAAGGGCATCAGCGAGCCGGACGAGGACGGGGATCTGCGCACCCGCCGGGTCGACGGCGCGTGCATCTTCCTCAACCGCCCCGGCTTCCCCGGCGGCGAGGGCTGCTTCGCTGCACACCCTGGCCCTGGCCGAGGGGCTGGAGCCGCTGGAGACCAAGCCGGACGTCTGCTGGCAGCTCCCGGTCCGCCGCACCTACGACTGGATCGACCGCCCCGACGACACCCGCTACCTCCAGGTCACCATCGGCGAGTACGACCGCAGGGGCTGGGGCCCCGGCGGCCATGACCTGCAGTGGTGGTGCACCGGCAGCCCGGACGCGCACATCGGCCCCGACCCGGTGTATGTCAGCTACCGCCCGGAACTGGTGGAGCTGATGGGCGCGGGCGGCTACGCCGTGCTGGCCGAGATGTGCGAGCAGCGGATCGCCGGGAGCGGGGCCGCGGGCCCGGTGGCCCCGCACCCGGCGGACTGACGGGACGTCACTTCGGGCAGGTGACCGAGAAGAGCAGCCTCTTGTTGGGGTCGATGCCGGCGTTGATCGGCCCGTAGCCGTCCACCCGCACCGTCCAGCCCTCGGTCAGGGTGCCCGAGCCGGGGTCGTCGGCGTACCAGGTCTTGGCCTGGTCGTGGCCGCAGGTGGCCGAGGTGACATCGGGGCCGAGCAGGCCGTCCCCCGACTTGCCGCCGGACACGACGCCTCCGTAGACATCCACCATGATCGCGTCGCCCGGGCCGGTGGAGGCGCTGCCGCAGGTCACTCCGGTCACCTTGGAGGTGTCGGCGTCGAAGACGAACTGCGGGTGCCGGGTCAGCCGGTGCGTGCCGTGGTAGAGAATCGGGGCGATGCCGCCGTTCAGCGCGCCGTCGGCGACCTGACCGCAGGTCACCCCGAGGCCGCCGCTCCCCCAGGCGTGGGTGAAGACGGCCGGGCTCGCGAACAGCGCGGCGACGGTGTCGAGCTTCACCTTGCCGCGGGTGGCCGAGTTCTCGTACATCATCGCGGCGACGGTGACGGTGCGGGTGGCCGCGTCCTGCGCCTGCGCCGGATCGACATAGGGCAGCGGGGACGGGTCCGCGCTGGCGCTCGCGCTGGGGGCGTGGCTCGCCGACGTCCGCGAGGGCGCCGCGGGCGGGGTCGGCCGGGGGCTGCTTCCGCCCGACACCACGGCGACCCCGGTCCCGACCGCCGCCACCGCGATCACCACCGCGGCCAGCGCCCACAGCTGCGGCCCGCGCCGCCCGCGCCGTGCGGCGATCAGCGCGGAGGGGTCGTAGGTCGGAACCGGCGTGCTGTCGACAAAGTCATTCATGGCTGCGACCAGCTCCCGCTCGACGTCCTGGTCCTCACTGAACCTGCTCACTGGGCACCTCCTTGCACATTGCTCTGGTTGGCGCGCTCGCTCTGTTGGGCCGGGACCACGTCGCGCAGCTTGGCCAGCCCGCGGGCCGCCTGCGAACGCACGGTGGAGGTGGAGACCTGCATCAGGTCCGCGATGCTCTCGTCGGAGAGGTCGTCGAAGTAGCGCAGCACCAGCACGGTCCGCATCTTCAACGGCAGTGTGTGCAACACCCGGATCAACTCGTCGCGCAGCACCACCTGCCGGTACGGGTCGACAGTCGCCACGGATGCGTCCTGGTCGGTGTCGCTGTCCAGCAGCGGCACCTCGGTGCGGCCGCGCTGGCCGCGCCAGCGGTCGTTGGCCAGATTGACCAGGATCCGGCGCGCATAGGCGTCCGGAGAGTCGGCCCTGCGGACCCGGCCCCACTGCTGCCAGATCCGCTCCAGCGTGGACTGCACCAGATCGTCCGCCGGATCCCGGCTGCCGGTCAGCAGCAGTGCCGTCCGGAACAGCGACGGCGATCTGGCCTGCACGAACTCGGCGAACGCCGCAGTGTCTGCGCCTCGCATCGCTTCCTCCCCCTGTGCCCCGTCGTTCTTGCCACCAGGACAGACGGACGCGGGAGGCCGGCTGCTGCACCAGGTTCGCACCCGTTACTAGACCGTGATCCTGCTGGGCGGCAGCTACCGGGCGTGCCGGCCCCGGCGGTGGCCTCGGGGGCAGGAGCGGGGCCGGTCGGCGCGGCCGAGGTGGGCGGGTCGGTGGTGGGCGGGGGTGAGGTCGGGGCCGGGGTCCCACTGGCCGTCGGGGTCGGCGTGGGGGTCGGCGTCGGGGTGGGGTCCGTGGTCGGCGGCGGGGTCGGGGTACTGGTCCCGGCCGGGGGGCCCGAGGCGGGCGGAGGCGCGCCGCGGCGGCCGCCGGAGCTGCCGGGGCCGCGCAGTACGACCACCGAGCCCGAGGGCGCGATCGCCACCTGCGCGGTCCACTCCCCCACCGGCACGGTCGCCTGGTCCACGGTCACCAGCAGGGTGACCTGCCCGCCCGGCTGCAGCGTCCCGCTGCTGCGGCTCAGCCGCAGCCAGGCGGCGGTGCTCGCGGCATGCCAGGCCACCGCCGTGCCGCCGTCGTTGACCAGGGTGACCACGGTCCGGCCGCCCTGCTCGCTGGCGCTGACGGCCAGTCGGGCCGGGCCTGCGGTGCCGAGCCCGAGCCCGGCGCCGTGGTGCCCCACCGAGGCGGACGGCGGCGGTACCGGGCCGACCGGGGCCGGCGCCGCGCCGACCGGCGCCGTCGCAGCAGGCACCGAGGGCACCGCGAACAGCGAGGGCGTCGCCGACTGCACCGGACCGGCCGCCAGGGACGGTTCGGGCTCAGGCGTCGCCGAGTCGACCTGCACCGAGGACACCGGATCCTCCGCCGGGGCCGAGCCGTGGTGGGTCACCCACAGCGCCATCACCGGGGCGGCCACCACCATGGCGATCACCGTGCTGGCCACCGCCCGCTGCCGCAGCATGGTCGCCCGGGCGGCCCTGGCGGTCCGGTGGACCGGGAAGCCGCGCCGGTCGAACCGGGGCTCGCGGCCGTCCTCCCGGCCGTCGCTCCGCTCACTGCGGCCCGCGCCGAGCGCCGCGAAGAAGCCCTCGCCGACCGCGGCCTTGCGGGCCTCCGGCGGGGCCGCCACCAGGGCCGGCGACCCGGGCGCCCGCAGCGTCCCTGGCCAGGGGCCGACCGCGGCGGCACGTTCGGCCGTGCCCCGGCAGGTGGGGCAGGCGTCGACATGCCGGACCAGCTCGCCGCGCAGCGCCGTGCCGAGGACCGGACCGCGCCCCTCGCCGATCACCGCCAGCTCCGGGCAGGCCTCGGCGGCCAGCACCGCCAGCGCCGCGGCCGTGCGCTCCAGTTCGCAGACCGCCTGCGCCAGCAGCGCCCCGGCCTGCTCGGTGCGCAGATCCAGGACCGCGCCCAGCTCGGCGGGCCGCAGGCCGTGCCGTCCGGCCAGCTCCAGCGACTCCCGCTGGGCCGGGGTGACCCCGGCGGCCTCGGGCCAGCCGAGGGTGGCCAGCCGGCCGTGCTCGGCGCTGTGCCGGCCGGCCGGGCGCGGGACGCTCCTGACCGGATCCGCCTCCTCCATCCGGACCAGGCAGACATGCCGGGCCAGCGCGTACAGCCAGGCGCGCAGCAGTTCGGGGCGGCGCAGCCGGCGCCGGTGCCGCGCGGAGAGCTGCCGCACCTCGCGGACGGCCGCGACCGCCTCGGCCTGGTCGCAGAGCACGGACAGGCAGTAGGTGAACAGCCCGTCACCGAGCCGCTCCCAGGCCTCGTCCAGGGCCCGCGCGCCGGTCGCCCGCCCGGCGCCGACCCGCGCGTCCCCGGGCCGGGCCGACGGCAGCGGCGCGGGCGGGAGCGGGGCAGAAGCTGTGGCCTGCACGTCTGTGGTCACACACCGACGTTAGGGCCGGGAGGCCGTGCGTAGGGGAACTTGCCCTGCGGATACTCCTAACGGGTGACCGATCACCGGTGTCGGTGGTCGGCTGTAGCGTTCACGGCATGGCAGCACGAACCACCTCCAAGCCCGCCCGCGCCTCGTACCGGTGTACCGAGTGCGGCTTCACGCCGCCCAAGTGGACCGGCCGGTGCACCGAGTGCAACGCCTGGGGCACGGTCGAGGAGACCGGCGCGGTCCCGGTCCGCACCACCGCCGCAGGGCCGGTGACCAGCGCCGCGATCCCGATCGGGCAGGTCGACGCACGGGTCGCCGCGTCCCGGCCGACCAATATCGACGAGCTGGACCGGGTGCTCGGCGGCGGTCTGGTCCCCGGCGCGGTGGCGCTGCTCGCGGGCGAGCCGGGGGTCGGCAAGTCGACGCTGCTGCTGGACGTCGCCGCCAAGGCCGCCAGCGAGCAGCACCGCACCCTCTACATCACCGGTGAGGAGTCGGCGAGCCAGGTCAGGCTGCGGGCCGACCGGATCGGCGCGATCTCCCCGCACCTCTACCTCGCGGCGGAGACCGACCTCGGGGCGGTGCTCGGCCACGTCGAGCAGGTGCAGCCCTCGCTGCTGATCCTGGACTCGGTGCAGACCATCGCCTCGGCCCAGTTGGAGAGCGCGCCCGGCGGCCCGGCCCAGATCCGCGAGGTGACCGCGGCGCTGATCCGGGTCTCCAAGGCCAGGGCCATGTCCACGCTGCTGGTCGGCCATGTCACCAAGGACGGCTCGATCGCCGGGCCGCGGCTGCTGGAGCACCTGGTGGACGTGGTGCTGCACTTCGAGGGCGACCGGCACGCCCGGCTGCGGATCATCCGCGGCGTCAAGAACCGCTACGGCGCGACCGACGAGGTCGGCTGCTTCGAGCTGCACGACAAGGGGATCACCGGGGTCGCCGACCCGTCCGGGCTGTTCCTGACGAAGCGTGACAAACCGGTCCCCGGCACCTGTCTGACCGTCACCCTGGAGGGCCGCCGTCCGCTGGTCGCCGAGGTGCAGGCGCTGATGGTGGACTCGCAGATCCCCTCCCCCGGCGCACCACCTCGGGCCTGGAGTCGCCCCGGATCGCCATGGTGCTGGCCGTGGTCGAGCGGCACGGCGGGGTGCGGCTCGGCAAGCTCGACATCTACACCGCCACGGTCGGCGGGGTGAAGCTCACCGAACCGGCCGCCGACCTGGCGATCGCGCTGTCGGTGGCCAGTTCCGCGGCCGACACGCCGCTGCCGCCGAACATGGTGGCGATCGGCGAGGTGGGCCTGGCCGGCGAGGTCCGCCGGGTCACCGGCGTGGAGCGGCGGCTGGCCGAGGTGGCCCGGCTCGGCTTCACCCATGCCCTGGTTCCGCCGGATCCGGGGAAGATCCCGGCCGGGATGCGGGTGACCGAAGTGGCCAATATCAGCGAGGCGCTGGCCGCGATCCCCGGTCAGGGCGGCCGCTCGCGGGCCCGGAAGGAGCGCCCCGAGAAGCGTCCCGACGCAGGTGGGTCGCCCCTTTCGTCCGTTCCGGGAGGCGACTCCGGGCTGATGGACGGATGGGATCCGATCGACCCCGACTAGCGCCGGAACCGGGTCGCCGTCAATAACCGGACACAGTCCGCCGCGCCCGACGGTAAACTCATGGCGGTACACCGCACCCCCACCGGAGGAGTCGTCCCGTGGCAGCCAACGACCGGGCGGATCGCTCCTCCCGCGAGGAGGCCCTGATGCGGGCCTCGCTCAGCGCCGTAGCCCCCGGCACCCCACTGCGCGACGGCCTGGAACGGGTCCTGCGCGGCCGTACCGGCGGCCTGATCGTCGTCGGCTTCGACAAGACCGTGGAGTCGCTCAGCACCGGCGGCTTCGTGCTCGACGTCGAGTTCTCGGCGACCCGTCTGCGCGAGCTGTGCAAGCTCGACGGCGCGGTCGTCATCGACAAGGACATCACCAGGATCGTCCGGGCCGGCGTCCAACTGGTCCCGGACGCCTCCATCCCCACCGAGGAGACCGGCACCCGGCACCGCACCGCCGAGCGGGTCAACAAGCAGACCGGCTACCCGGTGGTCTCGGTCAGCCAGTCGATGCGGCTGATCGCCCTGTACGTCAACGGCGTGCGCCGGGTGATCGAGGACTCCGCCGCGATCCTCTCCCGGGCCAACCAGGCCCTGGCCACGCTGGAGCGCTACAAGCTCCGGCTGGACGAGGTGGCCGGCACCCTCTCCGCCCTGGAGATCGAGGATCTGGTGACGGTCCGTGATGTCACCGCGGTGGCACAGCGGCTGGAAATGGTCCGTCTGATCAACCGTGAGATCGCCGGCTACGTGATCGAGCTGGGCACCGACGGCCGGCTGCTGTCGCTCCAGCTGGACGAGCTGATCGCCGGGGTCGAGCCGGAGCGCGAGCTGGTCGCCCGCGACTACTTCCCGGAGCGCGCCGCCAAGCGCGGCCGGACCGTGCAGGACGTGCTGGCCGATCTGGAGGGACTGACCCACAGCGATCTGCTGGACCTGCAGACGGTCGCCAAGGCCCTGGGCTTCCCGGGCACGCCCGAGGCGCTGGACTCCGCCGTCAGCCCGCACGGCTACCGGCTGCTGGCGAAGATCCCGCGGCTGCCGAACACCGTCATCGAACGCCTGGTCGAGCACTTCGGCAGTCTGCAAAAGCTGCTCTCCGCCAGCATCGACGAGTTGCAGGCGGTCGAGGGCGTCGGCGAGTCGCGGGCCCGCTCGGTCCGTGAGGGGCTGTCGCGACTCGCCGAGTCCTCGATCCTGGAGCGCTACGTCTGATCCGGCCGGGTGGGGCCGCTCAGGTCAGCTGCCGAACGGGGCGAGCTTGAACTGGTGCGCGGGCTGGATCGGGATGCCGTTCACCGAGATCCTGGCCACATAACTGCCTGCGCCCACCGCGCCGCCGCCACCGCCGGGGGTGCAGCCCGCCGCCGAGGTGGTGCGGCTCCACTGGAACTGCGCGGTGAGCGGGCTGCCGGAGGCCGGTGCCGCGTACCACTGGGCGGTGGTGACCTTGGGGCAGTCGCCGGAGGACCAGACGTGGTTGTTGCCGTCGCTGGAGACGGTCAGCACCGCCGACTTGGCGCCCAGGTCGACCCGGCAGGCCGCGCCGGTGGTGTTGCTGATGGCCAGTTGGAAGGTCGGCCACTGGCTGGAGTCATAGGTCTGCTCGGTGCTGGTCAGCGCCAGCTCGACGTCGGCCGCCGCGCAGACCGGCAGGTTCATGGTGCCGGCCGCGTTGGGCGGTGTGGCGACGCCGCCGCTGCCGCCGCTGGCACTGCCTCCGTTGCTGCCGCCGGAGCTGGCGCCGGCCCCACCGCTCGTACCGCCGGTGCTGCTGCCGGTGCCGGTGCTGGGGCCGCCGCCGCCCACCACCGTGCCGCCGTTGGTGCCGGCCGGCGTGGTCGCCGAGGCGCTGCCGGACGGGCCGGACGGCGTGCCGCCGCCGGCTCCGCCCGCCTTCGAGCCGTCGCTCGACCCACCGGGGGCGCTGGTACCCGGGTTGATCGAGGCGACGGGGTGCGAGGACGAGGCCGGTCCGCCCGCTCCGGGTTTCCCGCTGCCGCCGGACAGCAGCAGCCAGAGGACCAGGAGGAGCACCGCGGCGAGGACCACGAGCACGACGAGGCGGCGCCGCCAGTAGATGGACGAAGGCAGCGGCCCGACGGGATTGCGCAGAGAAGGCACGAGCAAACCTTACGAGAGATCAACCCCCGCTCAGCACAACACCGCCGTACCAGCGGTCTCTTCTTTCACATCATCGTCCTGATAGTCCGTTCGGATGGTTTTTCGCCACCGTTCCGGTGACTCGGCGGTGACCCCGCGTGTGCGAGGATCGACAGCGCCATGACTGACAACACCGCGCTGCACCGCACCGTCCTCGCCTGGTACGCCGCCCACGCCCGGGAACTCCCGTGGCGGGAGCCGAGCGCGGGGCCCTGGGCGGTGATGGTCAGTGAGTTCATGCTCCAGCAGACCCCGGTGAAGCGGGTGCTGCCGATGTACGCGCAGTGGATGGAGCGCTGGCCGACCCCGGCCGCGCTGGCCGCCGCGCCCTCCGGCGAGGCGGTCCGGGCCTGGGGACGGCTCGGCTACCCGCGCCGGGCGCTGCGGCTGCACGCGGCCGCCGTGGCGATCACCGAGCTGCACGGCGGCGAGGTGCCGACCGACCACGCGGAGCTGCTCGCACTGCCCGGCGTGGGCGAGTACACCGCCGCCGCGGTGGCCTCCTTCGCGCACCGGCAGCGGCATGCCGTGCTGGACACCAATGTCCGCCGGGTCTTCGCCCGGCTGGTCGACGGCCAAGAGTTCCCGCCGACCGCGACCACCGCCGCCGAGCGCAGGACCGCCAACGCACTGCTGCCGGAGCCGGCCGAGACCGCCGCGACCTGGGCCGTCGCGGTGATGGAGCTGGGCGCGCTGGTCTGCACCGCGCGGACGCCCGACTGCGGTCACTGCCCGGTGGCGGACAGCTGCGCCTGGCGGCTGGCCGGCAGCCCGCCGTACCAGGGCCCGGCCCGCCGGGGCCAGACCTACGAGGGGACGGACCGTCAGGTGCGCGGCAAGCTGCTCGCGGTGCTGCGCGCGGCCGACCACCACACCGACGTCCCGCAGGCCGCGTTGGACGCGGTCTGGCCGGAGCCGGTCCAGCGCGCCCGCGCCCTGGACGGCCTGGTCGCGGACGGGCTGGTGGAACCGGTCGCCCCCGGGGTCTACCGGCTGCCGGGCTGAGCTCGAAAGGAGGGCTGACGTCGGGTCAGGCCTCGGCGCCCACCACCGGCTGGAGCTCCTCGGCGGCCGGCTTGGGCGTGGCCCGCAGCGGCACCTCCTGCAGGAACACCGCCACCGCGATCCCCGCCACGCTGAACAGCGCGCCCCACAGGAAGATGCTGTGCACCCCGTTGGTCACCGCGTGGTCGTAGGCGTCCCTGACCGGCGCCGGGAGGTGCACCAGCATCGCCGGGGACAGCTGGGCGTGCCCGGCCACGGCCTGGCTGCCGCCGGCGCCGAGCCGCTCCGCCATGGTGCTGGTGACCCGGGAGCTGAACAGCGCGCCGAACAGTGAGACGCCGAACGAGCCGCCGATGCTGCGGAAGAAGGTGGAGCTGCTGGAGGCGACGCCGATGTCCCGCAGCGGGACGCTGTTCTGCGCGACCAGCATGGTGATCTGCATCAGGAAGCCCATCCCGGCCCCCAGCACCACCATGAACAGGGCGGAGGTGGTCTTGCTGGTGTGGACGTCCAGCCGGGACAGCAGCAGCAGCCCGGTGGTCATCAGCAGCGTCCCGATCACCGGGTAGATCTTGTAGCGCCCGGTCCTGGTCACCGCCTGGCCGACGACCAGCGAGACCACCAGCATGCCCAGCATCATCGGCATCAGCAGCAGCCCGGAGTTGGTCGCCGACGCGCCCTGGACGCTCTGCTGGTAGAGCGGCAGGAAGGTGATCGCACCGAACATCACAAAGCCCACCACGAAGCCGAGCGCGCAGATCAGGCTGAAGTTGCGGTTGCGGAACACGTGCAGCGGCAGCACCGGCTCCTCGCCGCGCTGCGCCACCCGCTGCTCCACCCGGAGGAACCAGGCCAGCGAGACGGCGGCGAGCACCAGCGTCCCGGCGATCTGCCAGGAGCCCCAGGCGTAGGTCTGGCCGCCCCAGGTGGTGACCAGGACCAGGGCGACGATGGCGACGGTGAGCAGACCCGCGCCCGCGTAGTCGATTCGGGCCTGCGACCGCTGCTTCGGCAGGTGCAGCGTGATCGCGACGACGACCAGCGCGAGCGCGCCCAGCGGCAGGTTGATGAAGAAGATCCAGTGCCAGTTGAGGTGGTCGGTGATGGTGCCGCCGACCAGCGGCCCGCCGATCATGGCCACGGCCATCACCGCGGCGAACATGCCCTGGTACTTGCCGCGTTCCCGCGGCGGCACCATCGCTCCCATGATCGACATCACGCCGACGATCAGCCCGCCCGCGCCCAGGCCCTGGACCGCGCGGGAGCCGATCAGCTCGTTCATGTTCTGGGAGACCCCGGACATGGCCGAGCCGACCAGGAAGATCACGATCGAGGCCATGAAGATGCCCTTGCGACCGTAGAGGTCGCCGAGCTTGCCCCAGATCGGGGTGGAGGCGGTGGTCGCCAGGATGTACGAAGTCACCACCCAGGAAAGATGGTTGACGCCGCCGAGGTCGCCGACGATGGTCGGCATCGCGGTGCCGACGATCATGTTGTCGAGCATCGCCAGCAGCATCGCGATCAGCAGCCCGCTGAGCACGATCCGGATTTCCCGGGGCGTGCGGATCACCTGCGCGTCGGGATCGGGTACACCCCCGTCCCCCGTCGCCTGATCCTGCTGTGGAATCTGGTCCTGAGCCATTCGAGCTCTCCCCACACGCGAACTTACCTGCCGCCCGGCTAGTACCCCTGTCAGCGGCACGGTAAGCTCAGGGAGCAACGGCCGTCAACCCGCTTTTCGCCGCCCCCGGCGGACCTGCGGGAACCGGTCGGCGGTGGATCGAACCACAGCGAGCAGCATCGAGCAGGACTCTCACCGGACAGGCACTCAGGCGGAGCGATGACCACCCAGACACCTCGCGGGGACACCCGGGCGCGCATCCTCGACGTCGCCCTGGAGCTGTTCGCCGAGCACGGGTACGACAAGACCTCGCTGCGCGAGATCGCGGATCGACTCGGCGTCACCAAGGCGGCCCTGTACTACCACTTCCGCACCAAGGAGGACATCCTCGCCGGGATCGTGGACAGCATGTCCGCGCCCATCGAGGAGGCCATCGCCTGGGGCGAGCAGCAGGAGTACAGCCCCGAGCTGCGGGACGAGATCGTCCGCCGCTTCGCCGAGGGCATGTCCGGGCAGCTGCCGCTGCTGCGGTTCTTCCACGAGAACCAGCCGACCATCCGGGAGCTGAGCACCGGCTCCCGCTTCAAGGACCGGATGATCGCGCTCACCCGGCTGATGCAGGGCCCCGAGCCGACCTTCGAGGACCGGGTCAGGGCGTCGATCTCGCTGATGGCGATCAATGTCACCGAGTTCATCGGCCAGGCCTGCGCCGACGATCCGGAGCTGGCGGTGGCGGACCTGCCGGACCAGCTCGGCCGCCGCGAGATCGCACTGCGGGTGGCGCTGGACATCGCCGAACGGATCGGCAAGCCGCCCGCGGGGTGACCCCTGGGGTGACCCCGCCCCGCGCTCAGAAGTCGCTGACCCCGTGCGCCCGCAGGAAGGTCAGCGGGTTGGTGACGGCGCCGTAGGTGTTGCTGGTCCGCAGCTCGAAGTGCATGTGCGGGCCGGTGGAGTTCCCGGTGTTGCCGGACCGCGCGACCTGCTGGCCGACGGTGACCCGCTGGCCCTGGTGGACCGTGAACGCGGACAGGTGCGCGTACAGGGCGTAGTCCCCGCCGTCCAGCCGCAGCACCACGGCGTTGCCGTAGCTGCTCTGCCACCCGGCCGAGACGACGGTGCCGGCGGTGACGGCGTCGACCCGGGTGCCGACGTCCACCGCGAAGTCGGTACCGGTGTGGTACCCGGCGGCGTAGCCGCTGTCGCTGACCCCGTAGGCCTCGCTCATCGGCGCGCCCGGGATCGGCGCGTCCCAGGTCTTGGGCTTGGGCGCGGGCTTGGCCACCGGCTTGGCCGCCGCCTTGGCAGCGGTCTTGGGCTTGGGCGCGGCCACCGCCTTGGGCTTGGCCGCGGCCGTCCTGGCCGCGGCGGGCGCGGGCGCGGCCGCCGGCTCGGCCGCACCGGCCGAGGCCGGGACCCCGAACGTCAGCAGCGCGGCGATCGCCGCGCCGGTCATCGCCGTACGTCCGCCGCAGCGGGCACAGGCGGCGAGGACGGCGTTCCTGTGGGCATGCCGAGCGACTCGGGCGTGCCTACCATGGGCGCAATGCATCAGCGGTTCGACCTCGTCCTCAGGCTCGGGGGTAAGACCATCGTTTGTAACCAATCGGGACACAGTGGTCCAAACCAATCGGCAGATCCGCACGACGATGGCGCATAGTCGACGGACTCGGGCCCTTGGTCCCCTTGCGCCGCCGCACCCCCGCGCCGCCCGCCCGCCGCCCCGGGATCGTCCAGCCGTCAACTACTACGGCCGTCCGTAGGGCCGCCGGGCCCCCGTGAGAAGGGCCACACAGCGGCGAGGCCCCGTACCGCCCTCGAGCGGCCCGTGCCACCCTGAGCCCACCTCGCTTCGATCCGCATCAATCGCGAGCTCATTGCCCCGGTACGTGCACCTCCTCCCTCTCGACAGGAGCGCCACCGTGACCCTGCAGCTGAAGCCCGGAACTTCCTGGGACGAGACCTACGCCCGCTGCCTCGCCGCCGCGCCCGAGGCGTTCACCCCCGACCGCCTGCTGAACCTGGTCCGCGGCGAGTGGCATGCCGTCGGCACCCCCGGCGAGCACACCACCCCGGTCGACGGCACGCCGATCCCCGGACCGCCCCGGATCGACATCGCCGAGGCCGCCGCGGCCGTCGACTTCGCCGTCTCCCAGCACGGCGCCTGGTCCCGCACCCCGCTGGACGAGCGAAAAGCCCGGGTCTCCGCCGCCGTCGACGCCCTGGCCGAGCACCGCGACCTGCTGGCGATGCTGCTGGTCTGGGAGATCGGCAAGCCCTGGCGGCTGGCCTGCGCCGACGTGGACCGCGCCCTGGACGGGGTGCGCTGGTACCTGGAGAACATCGACCGCCAGCTCGCCGGACGGGTGCCGCTGCCGGGCCCGGTGTCCAACATCGCCAGCTGGAACTACCCGATGAGCGTCCAGGTGCACGCCGAGCTGGTGCAGCTGCTGGCCGGCAACGCGGTGATAGCGAAGACCCCCTCGCAGGGCGGCTTCCACTGCCTCACCCTGGCGCACGCGCTGATGCTGCGCGCCGGGCTGCCGGTCACCCTGCTCTCCGGGATGGGCTCGCAGATCGCCGACGCCCTGATCCGCTCCCCCGGCCTCGGCGCGCTCGCCTTCGTCGGCGGACGCGCCAACGGCCGCCGCGCGGCCACCTCGCTGGCCGACCTCGGCCGGCGCCACTTCCTGGAGCAGGAGGGGCTGAACACCTGGGGCGTATGGGACTACAGCGACTGGCCCGCGCTGGCCGCGCACCTGCGCAAGGGCTTCGAGTACGCCAAGCAGCGCTGCACCGCCTACCCCAGGTACGTGGTCCAGCGGCGGCTGTTCCCGGCCTTCCTGGAGACCTACCTGGCGGTGCTCGGCAATCTCCGCTTCGGCCACCCGCTGGCCGTCGCCGACGCCGACGCGGCGCTGCCCGAGCTGGACTTCGGCCCGGTCATCCACGCCGCCAAGGCCGCCGAGCTGACCCGCCACTTCGACGACGCGGTGGTCTCCCGGGCCGTCCCGCTGCACCGGGGCAGCCTGGCCGACGGCGCCTTCCTGCCCGGCCAGGACCTCAGCGCGTACATCGCGCCGGCGTCGGTGCTCAGCCCGCCGCCGAACTGGTCGCTGCACCACGCCGAGCCCTTCGGCCCGCTGGACTCGGTGATCCTGGTCGACACCGAGTCGGAGCTGCTGGCGGCGATGAACGCGGGCAACGGCTCGCTGGTCGCCAGCATCGCCACCGACGACCCGGAGTTCGCGGCCAGGATCGCCCCGGACCTGATGGCCTTCAAGGTCGGCGTCAACGCCCCCCGCTCGCGCGGGGACCGCGAGGAGGTCTTCGGCGGCCTCGGCGCGTCCTGGAAGGGCGCCTTCGTCGGCGGCGACCTGCTGGTCCAGGCCGTCAGCCACGGCCCCGAGGGCGCGGACGAGAAGCTGTACGGCAACTTCCCCGGCTACTCCCTCTACCCGTCCCGCTGACTCCCCCGGACCCGGTCGTTTTGGCCGATCCTGACCTGTTGACCCGTCAGTAACTTCGTGTGACGCTCCTCTCGTGTCCTTGCACCGCCCAGCAACGCACACGACGAGGAGCGTCTCCATGTCGACCCACGATCGCTACACCACGCCCGTCGCCGAGGGGATCTGGACCGTCCCCGCGTCCGGCGCCGCCCGCTTCAACTGGGAGTACGACGACGGCCGCGACCGCCTGCTCGCGCTCTACCAGAAGGGCAAGGACAAGCAGTGGGACGCGGTCAAGCGGATCGACTGGTCGCTGGAGGTCGACCCCTACGACCCGCTGGGCCTCCCGGACGAGGCGATGTCGATCTACGGCAGCCCGTACTGGGCCAAGTTCAACAGCGCCGAACGCGCCGACCTGCGCCGGCACTACGCCTCCTGGCAGTTCAGCCAGTTCCTGCACGGGGAGCAGGGCGCCATGGTCTGCGCCGCCCGGATCGTGGAGTCCGTCCCGGACCTGGACGCCAAGTTCTACTCCGCCACCCAGACCATGGACGAGGCCCGGCACGCCGAGCTGTACTCCCGCTTCCTGCACGAGAAGATCGGGATGCTCTACCCGATCAACGACAACCTGCAGGCGCTGCTCGGGGACACCCTGCGGGACTCCCGCTGGGACATGCCGTACCTCGGCATGCAGGTGCTGATCGAGGGCCTGGCCCTGGCCGCCTTCGGGATGCTCAGGGACACCACCACCAAGCCGCTGCCCAAGCAGCTGCTGGCCTATGTGATGCAGGACGAGGCCCGGCACGTCGCCTTCGGCCGGATGGCGCTGCGCGACTACTACGCCCAGCTCAGCTCGGCCGAACTCGCCGAGCGCGAGGAGTTCGTGATCGAGGGCTGCTATCTGATGCGGGACCGGCTGCGCGGGGTCGAGGTGCTGACCAATTTCGGCATCCCGCTCGCCGACGCCGAGGAGCTGAGCGAGCAGAGCGAGTACCTGCAGTTCTTCCGCAAGCTGCTGTTCTCCCGGATAGTGCCCTGCGTCAAGGACATCGGCCTCTGGGGCCCCAAACTGCAGCAGGCCTATGTGGACATGGGCGTACTCGAACTGGGCGACTCCAACCTGGATCTGCTGATGCACCAGGACGAGGAGATCGCCGAGCAGCTGGACGCGGAGCGGTTCGCCGCGGAGGAGGCGGACCGGATCGAGGAGGTCGAGCAGGCGATCGCGGCCGGGGCGCAAACCGATTCGTAATGCGTTGATATGACTGGTCGTTAGTTATCCACAGGCCGCAGATGCGGTGCTGGACGGCAGACGGCAGTCTCGTCCCATGAACTCCTCCACCAGCAGCACCCTTGCCGCCCTCGCCCGCCGCCAGGGCGGCGTGGTCCTCCGCCGCCAGGCCCAGGAGGCCGGGCTGACCCGGGACCAGGTCCGCGCCCTGGTCCAGCGCGGTCGCTGGCAGGCCCTGCACCAGGGCGTCTACCTCACCGGCGGCTTCGACCCGGACGGGCCGCCACCGCTGCTGGCCCGGCTCTGGGCGGCGCATCTGCGCTGCGGGCCCAGCAGCGTGATCGCCCTCGGCAGCGCCGCCCGGCTGCTCCGGCTGGCCGGGCTGCCCCGGGAGATGCCCCATGTGGACCTGCTGCTCCCGCGCGGCCGGCACCCCCGGCCGGATCTGCGGCTGCGGCTGCACATCGCCGCCCTCGCCCCGGGCGAGGTGGTCAGGATGCGCGGCCTGCCGGTCACCGCCCCCGCCCGCACCCTGGCCGACCTGCTGCTCCGGATCCCGGAGGACCAGGCCCTCAGCCTGCTGGACTCCGCCCTGCACCAGGGCGTCCTGCCGGACCTCGGCGAGGTGGACCGGGCGATGCGCTACCGCGCAGGGGCCGACCGGGCCCGGCGGCTGCTCCCGCTCGCCGACGGCCGGGCCGAGTCCGCGCTGGAGTCGGTCTCCCGGCTCGACTGCATCCGCGGCGGGGTCCCGCCGGACGAGCTCCAGTACCGGCTGCTGGACGCCCGCGGCCGGCAGGTGCTGCGGGCCGCCCTCTGCTGGCGCCGGGGGCTGCGCCGCCCGCTGCTCGGCGACGCGGACGGGAGGACCGGCGCGGGTTCGGGCGGCGGCGACGGTTCGGGCGGCGGCGACTACCGGCTGCTGCGGCTCCGCTGGGCCGACGCGCTGGAGCCGGGACGGGTGGCGGGGCTGGTCCGGGCCGCCCTGGACGAGCTGCGGGTCAGCCCGCGGCCGGCCCGCCCGGTCCGGTCTTCCCGACCGGCCAGTTCCAGGTGAGCATCACACAGTCCTCGTCCGCGTCGGCCCCGGCCGAGCGGTAGGTCGCCATCGCGGCGGCGTTGTGCCGGTCCGTCAGCACCCACATCCCGTAGAGGCCGCGGTCCCGGGCGAGTTGCGCGAGCGCGGCGACCAGCGACCGGCCGATGCCCCGGCGGTGCTGCGCCTGGTCGACCGCCAGCTCGTAGAGGAACATCTCGGTGCCCTTGTCGGGGTGGGTCACCTCCACCCCGCTGACGAACCCCAGCGGGCGGTCCCCGTCGTAGGCGATCAGCAGATGGTGCTCCGGCGAGGCCAGGAACCGCGTGGCGGCGTCCTGGCGCGCGGGCCCGTCGTAGAGGCCCTCGGCGGCGACCACCTCGGCGACAGTGGTGGCCCTGCGGATCTCCGCCATGCTGCTGCCCTTTCGTTCCGCGGACGGCGGCCCGTGACCTGTCGTACCTTCATCACACACTATGGACCCAGGGGGAGCGAGACCGTATGTCCGACTTCGAGGAGATCGAACTCTCAGCCGCGGTACGGGCCGTGCGCGAGCAGTTGACGCAGGCGGCCCTGGAGGGGGCCGGGTCGGCCGTGCGGTTCGAGGTGGGGCCGATCCAGATGGAGTTCGCCGTCGAGATCAGACGCGAGGCCGGGGTCAAGGGCGGGGTCAAGGCCTGGGTGCTGAGCGCCGACGCCGAGGCCAAGGCCGCGCGCGGGAACACCCACCGGGTGTCCTTCACGCTCACCCCCAAGGACGCCGCGACCGGCGGCCCGCTCGAAGTCGGGGAGCAGACGCACGGCGGAACCTCACGGTTCAACACGGGCAACTGACATGGCGCATCCACAGCGGGAGCGCGTCGCGGCGGTGTTCGGCGCGAGCCAGGGCAGCGGGTACCTGCTCACACACCGGCTGATTCTGACGGCGGCCCACCTCCTCGGGGAGGGACGTCCGACAGTGATCGTTCCGGGTGCTGCCGGCCCGGTTCCCTGTGAGGTGCTGTGGTCGGCGTACAACGACGACTGCGACGCGGCCCTGCTCCTCGCCGGGCACGACGTGGTGTCACCGAGCACCTTCCTGGAGTCCAAACGGCTCGTCTGGGGCCGGGTCGACGACCTGACTCCCCGGGCCGGCACCTTCGCCGTGGGCTTCCCCTTTGTGCAGCGTGACGGCCACGGCGAGCTGGACAGCGAGCAGCTCGTCGGCACACTGAAACCCGCGTCCGGGATGCTGCGGGGCCGACAGGTGCTCGACAGCCTGCACGGCGCGCCTCAGCTCCGGCCCGAAGGTGGATCGCCCTGGGCCGGCTTCTCCGGCGCGGCGGTGTTCCTCGAAGACAACCTCGTCGGGATCGTCAGGGCGGATCCCAGTCAGTGGCAGCACGGGCGGCTGGAGATCACGCCGACTCGGGCGATCCTGACCGCTCCTGGATTCCACCAGGCCTGCTACAAGGCCGACCACAATGCCACCTGGGGAATCCTGGATCCGCCACCGACCCGCACGACCTTCGAGGACAGCCTCCGCTCCTACCTGGTCAAGCAGCTCGGCACGGTGCAGATCATCGGCCTCAGCCGGGGCGGCGACGACGGCGAGTCCTGGCCGCTGGACACCAGCTACCTCAGTCTGGAGCTGCTCGGCGGCGCCCCCGTCCACGAGGGCGACGACCTCCCCCCGGTCGCCCAGCGCGCCGAGCAGGCGCTGTCCGGGCACCGGCGGATCCTGATCCGGGGCTCCGCCGGGTCGGGGAAGACCACCCTGCTGCAGTGGCTGGGCACCGCCGCCGCGCGGCAGGAACTGCCGGAGTCGCTGGCCGACCTGGCCGACTGCGTCCCGCTGCTGATCCGGCTGCGGGCGATCGCCCGGCGCGAGGAGCTGCCCTCGCCCGAGGAGTTCCTCTCCGTCGTCGCCAAACCGCTGGCCGGGCACCCCCAGGCGATCGGCTGGGTGACCGAGCAGATGGCGCGCGGCCGGATCCTGCTGCTGGTGGACGGGGTGGACGAGGTCCCCGAGGCGGACCGGGAGCGGACCAGGAGCTGGCTCACCGACCTGATGACCGCCTACCCCGACGCCCGTTACGTGGTCACCACCCGCCCGGCCGCGGTCCGCGAGGGCTGGCTGGCGCGGGCCGGCTTCACCGAGCTGGAGCTGCTGCCGATGAGCCGCGGCGACGTGGCCGTGTTCATCGCCCGCTGGCACGCCACCGCGGGCCGCGGCGAGCACTACGAGCACTGGCGGGACGTGCTCACCGCGGCCGTGGTCAGCAAGCAGGACCTGGGCCGGCTGGCCACCAGCCCGCTGCTGTGCGCGCTGATCTGCGCCCTGAACCGGGACCGCCGCGGCTACCTCCCCGAGGGCCGGATGGAGCTGTACGCCGCCGCCCTGGAGATGCTGCTGGTCCGCCGCGACCGCGAGCGCGGGATCAGCAGCCCGGACGGCCTCGCGCTGTCGGCCGAGCAGCAGATCCAGCTGCTCCAGCGGCTCGCCTACTGGCTGGCCGGCAACGGCCAGGTGGAGATACGGCAGGAGCTCGCGGAAAAGATCATCGCCGCCGCCCTGCCCGCGATGCCGTCCCTCACCGGCACCCCGGAGCAGGTGCTCGGCCACCTCCTGGTCCGCAGCGGCCTGCTGCGCCGGCCGACCGCGGAGACGGTCGACTTCATCCACCGGACCTTCCAGGACTACCTGGCCGCCAGGGCCGCCGTCGAGGACGAGAGCCTGGGGGTGCTCTGCCGCAACGCCCATGACGACCAGTGGGAGGACGTGGTGCGGATGGCCGTCGGCCACGCCCGCCCGCGCGAGCGCGCCGAGCTGCTGCGCGGCCTGCTCGCCCAGGCCGAGCTGGAGCCGGCCCACCAGGCCCGGCTGTGGCTGCTGGCGGCGGCCGCGCTGGAGCACGCCACCGAGCTGGACCCGGCGGTCCGGCAGGAGGTGACCGCGGCCGCCGCCCGGCTGGTCCCGCCGCACAACGACGAGGACGCCAAGGAGCTGGCCGGCGCGGGTCCCGTGGTGCTCGACCTGCTGCCAGGACCCGAGGGCCTGGACAACGCCACCGCCAGAGCCGTGGTGATCACCGCCGCCGCGGTGGCCGGCAGCCGGGCGATCCCGCTGCTCAGCCAGTACACCGGGCACAGCTCCCTGGGGGTGCGGGACCAGCTCGCCTGGGCCTGGGACAGCTTCGACCTGCGCGAGTACGGCGAGCAGGTGATCGCCCCGCTCAAGCACGGGGACTCGCTGCACTTCGTGGCCCAGTCCCGGGAGCAGCTGGACTTCCTCACCGCCCTCGGCGGCCGCTCCCGGCTCCAGTGCTCGGGGCCGCTGTTGACGGCCCACGACCTGCTGGCGCTGCCCCCCGGCCTCATCGAGCTGCGGATCCACGACCACCCCCACCCGCTGGACCTGGGGCCGGTGCTGCGCCGCTCGGCGCCCACCGAGCTGTGGATCAGCAACTGCCACGAGGTGACCAGCCTGGCCCCGCTGGCCGGGAGCGGGGTCGAGCAGCTCTACCTGCACTGGAACCCCCAGCTGACCCACCCCGAGGCGCTCGCGGACGCCCATGCGCTGCGCACCTTCGCCGCGGCCACCACCCCGGAGTCGGCACTGCCCGGCCTGCGGCTCCCGGCCGGGCTGCGGGAGCTGCACATCGGCCAGTTCGAGGCCTCCCGACCGAGGCTGGCCGAGCTGCTGGGCACGGTCACCGCCCTGGAGTTCCTCTCCTTCGACGCCCAGCGGCTGCCGGTGCTCTGGCGCGGCGCGCTGGCGGGCCTGGCCCGGCTGCGCACGGTCAGGACCATCAACGAGCACCTGGACGACCTGCGCGACCAGCAGCCGCTGCCCCAGGTCACCGAGCTGCAGCTGCTGCTCCCGGACGGGCTCGGGGCGCTGCGCGAGGTGGCGCGGGCCTATCCGGGCCTCCGCACCCTGCGGATCGAGGCCCCCGGCCTGGACGGCATCGAGGCGCAGGTCCGGGAGCGGCTGGGCGGGCTGCTGGACTGCGCGGTCGAGATCCACTGCCACCGGGGCCCGGTCTCCCCCAATATCTTCGGCATCCGCAAGAGCCATGTCCCGACGGTCACCCGCTTCGACCTGCCCTGACGGAAACGCGAAAGGGCCCGGCCTCCCTCACGGGAGACCGGGCCCTTCACTCACTCAGTACAGCGTCAGCCCTTGCTGAGGTCCGGGCCGGAGGCCGCGACCGGCGGCGTGTCCGCCACCGCGACCTTGTCCGCGCCGGTGAAGGTGAACTTCGCCGACTTGCCCTCGCCCTCGACGTCCACGACCACGATGTGGCCGCTGCGCAGCTCGCCGAAGAGGATCTTCTCGGACAGCACGTCCTCGATCTCCCGCTGAATGGTCCGGCGCAGCGGCCGGGCGCCCAGGATCGGGTCGTAGCCGCGCTTGGCCAGCAGGGACTTGGCGGCCGGGGTCAGTTCCAGACCCATGTCGCGGTCCTGCAGCCGGCCGTCCACCTTCGCCGCCATGAGGTCGACGATCTGGAGGATGTCCTCCTCGGGCAGCTGGTGGAAGACCACGATGTCGTCGACACGGTTGAGGAACTCGGGGCGGAAGTGCTGCTTGAGCTCCTCGCCGACCTTGGTCTTCATCCGCTCGTACCCGCTCGCCAGGTCGCCCTGGGCCGAGAAGCCCAGGTTGAAGCCCTTGGAGATGTCACGGGTGCCGAGGTTGGTGGTCATGATGATGACCGTGTTCTTGAAGTCGACGACCCGGCCCTGGGAGTCGGTCAGCCGACCGTCCTCCAGGATCTGCAGCAGCGAGTTGAAGATGTCCGGGTGGGCCTTCTCGACCTCGTCGAAGAGGACGACCGAGAACGGCTTGCGGCGCACCTTCTCGGTGAGCTGCCCGCCCTCCTCGTACCCGACGTAGCCGGGAGGGGAGCCGAACAGCCGCGAGACGGTGTGCTTCTCGCTGAACTCGGACATGTCGAGCTGGATCAGCGCGTCCTCGTCGCCGAAGAGGAACTCGGCGAGCGTCTTGGACAGCTCGGTCTTACCGACGCCGGACGGGCCGGCGAAGATGAACGAGCCACCGGGGCGCTTCGGGTCCTTCAGACCCGCACGGGTACGCCGGATCGCCTGGGAGAGCGCCCTGATCGCGTCCTTCTGGCCGATGACGCGCTTGTGCAGCTCGTCCTCCATGCGCAGCAGCCGCGAGGACTCCTCCTCGGTGAGCTTGAACACCGGGATGCCCGTGGCCACGGCCAGGACCTCGGCGATCAGCTCCTCGTCGACCTCGGCGACGATGTCCATGTCGCCGGCCTTCCACTCCTTCTCCCGCTTGGCCTTGGCCGTGAGGAGCTGCTTCTCCTTGTCGCGGAGGGAGGCGGCCTTCTCGAAGTCCTGCGCGTCGATCGCGGACTCCTTGTCCCGGCGGACGTCGGCGATCTTCTCGTCGAACTCGCGGAGGTCCGGCGGCGCGGTCATGCGGCGGATGCGCATGCGCGAGCCGGCCTCGTCGATGAGGTCGATGGCCTTGTCCGGCAGGAACCGGTCGGAGATGTAGCGGTCGGCCAGGGTCGCCGCGGCGACGAGGGCGGCATCGGTGATGGAGACCCGGTGGTGCGCCTCGTAGCGGTCGCGGAGGCCCTTGAGGATCTCGATGGTGTGCTTGAGCGAGGGCTCGGCCACCTGGATCGGCTGGAAGCGGCGCTCCAGCGCGGCGTCCTTCTCCAGGTGCTTGCGGTACTCGTCGAGCGTGGTGGCGCCGATGGTCTGCAGCTCACCGCGGGCGAGCATGGGCTTCAGGATCGAAGCCGCGTCGATCGCGCCCTCGGCGGCGCCCGCACCCACCAGGGTGTGGATCTCGTCGATGAACAGGATGATGTCGCCGCGGGTGCGGATCTCCTTGAGCACCTTCTTCAGGCGCTCCTCGAAGTCACCGCGGTAGCGGGAACCGGCGACGAGTGCGCCCAGGTCGAGGGTGTAGAGCTGCTTGTCCTTGATCGTCTCGGGCACCTCGCCCTTGACGATCGCCTGGGCCAGACCCTCGACGACGGCGGTCTTGCCGACGCCGGGCTCGCCGATCAGCACCGGGTTGTTCTTGGTGCGGCGGGACAGCACCTGCATGACCCGCTCGATCTCCTTCTCGCGCCCGATCACCGGGTCGAGCTTGGCCTCGCGCGCAGCCTGGGTCAGGTTGCGCCCGAACTGGTCCAGGACCAGGGAGGTCGAGGGGGTGCCCTCGGTGGGGCCGCCGGTGGTGGCCGACTCCTTGCCGCCCTGCGAGTAACCGGAGAGCAGCTGGATGACCTGCTGCCGGACCCGGTTGAGGTCGGCGCCGAGCTTCACCAGGACCTGGGCCGCCACGCCCTCGCCCTCGCGAATGAGGCCGAGCAGGATGTGCTCGGTCCCGATGTAGTTGTGGCCGAGCTGGAGGGCCTCGCGGAGCGACAGCTCCAGGACCTTCTTCGCCCGAGGAGTGAAGGGGATGTGGCCGGAAGGGGCCTGCTGCCCCTGTCCGATGATCTCCTCAACCTGCTGGCGGACCGCCTCGAGCGAAATCCCGAGGCTCTCCAGGGCCTTAGCGGCGACACCTTCACCCTCGTGGATCAAGCCCAGGAGGATGTGCTCGGTGCCGATGTAGTTGTGGTTGAGCATCCGGGCTTCTTCCTGAGCCAGGACGACAACCCGCCGCGCGCGGTCGGTGAACCTCTCGAACATCGTTAACGCTCCTCAGAGCGGTCGGGCAGCGAGGGGTCGGTCCCCTCCCTAGTCCTTCCGCATGCTAGTCCCGGAGGCCGGGGCAGCTCACTTCAACCGCCGACACCCCGCCGCCCCGCTTTGCCCGGAGCGGCAGACAATGACTCCAACCGAATGCTGCGGGATGGTGTTCCCGCAGGCCAGGCAGATCGACCCAGAAACGCTACGCCGATGGCGAACGCCCCCTCCGACACGCCGCGGAACACCGTCCGCGGCGCTTCCCACCAGAGGATTCATACCCGCGGGGGCGGGGGCTCCATACCGCGCCGTACCCACGCGTCTGTTCGCCCACCGAGAAAGCGTAACCAGTTCCGCCGGTCTTCCGTTGGTCCGGCTGTGACCGCCCATCAGCTCGACCTGGTCGACGCGCCGCTCGGCGCGGGGCTCGCGGCGCTGGAGCGCATGCGCCGCCGCAGCCGGCCCACCGGTCCCGTCACGGTGAGCGGGGACCGGCTGCTGGTGCTGCTGCCGCCCGGGTCAGCGGCGGATGTTCCCGCCCTGCTGCACTGGCTCGGCTGGGGGCACCTGGAAGGGGTCCTGGTGCCCCGCCAGCGGGCGGCGGAGCCGTGGATGGCCCTGGACGCCGGGACGCCGGCCGGAGCCGCCCTGCGGGCCGAGGAGCTCCCCCGGCTGCTGGACACCTTCGCCGACGCCTGCGCCCGCGCCCTGCTCCACGGCGGAGACGGCGGGGTCAGCCGTTCGCCTTCTCGTACGCCTCCCGGACGGTGCTCGGAACCCGCCCGCGGTCGTTGACGTCGTGCCCGTTCTCCTTCGCCCAGGCACGGATCTTGGCCGTGTCCGGGTTGCCGCCGACCGGACGGGGGGCCCGCCCGGCGCGGCCGCGGCCGGCGCCGCCACTGACCCGGCCGCTCTGCTTCCGACCGCTGTCGGTGTACGGAGCGAGCAGCTCGCGCAGCTTGCCCGCATTCGTGTGCGTGAGGTCGATCTCGTAAGCAACCCCGTCAAGGGCGAACGTCACTGTCTCGTCCGCCTCGCCGCCCTCGAGATCGTCGACAAGAAGGACCTGGACCTTCTGAGCCACGGGCTTCCCTTTCCTCAAAAGCATGGATTACTTGTAGGAAAGGAAACCCTCTTTTCGCCGAAAATTCAAACCCTTCGGCAGAACAGGTACCGGAGCGAACATGCCACGGCCCCCGCCGGGACCCGGATCACAGGTGCAAGAGCATGCGTGTGTTGCCCAAGGTGTTGGGCTTGACGCGTTCCAGATCGAGGAACTCCGCAACGCCTTCGTCGTAGCTGCGCAGCAGCTCCTGGTACACATCGCCGTCGACCGCGGTCGACGCGATCTCGACGAAGCCGTGTTTCGCGAAGAAGTCGACTTCGAAGGTCAGGCAGAAAATTCGGCGCACACCGATCCAGCGGGCTGTCTGCGTCAACTTCTCCAGAAGGCGGTGACCGATGCCGGTTCCGCGGCAGGAGGGATCGACCGCGAGAGTGCGGACCTCGGCGAGATCCTCCCACATGATGTGGAGCGCTCCGCACGCGACCACCTCGGCGTTGTCGTCCCGCTCGGCGACCCAGAACTCCTGTACCGATTCGAACAGGGTGACGGTTGGCTTGTTCAACAGGATCCGCTCACGGGCATAGCCGTCGACAAGTCGCCGTACCGCCCGTACATCGCTGGTCCGCGCGCGGCGGATGGTGACCTCCATGCCTGGACGCTATCGCGGCGGGGTGTCCGGCTGCACCGGGATAGCGGCGACCCGCAATGCGTCCCGCAGCGCCTCCTGCTGTTCCGGGGACATCATGCCGAAGAAGTGCACCAGCGCGGCCGCCGGGTTGTCGCTTGTCGCCCAGGCGTCGTTCATCAACGCGGCGGTATAAGCCTCGCGCGAGGAGACCGGCTCGTATCGAAAGGCACGGCCCTCCTGTTCCCGCCGGAGCCAGCCCTTCTGGAACAGCTTGTCCATCACGGTCATCACCGTGGTGTAGGCGAGCTCCCGTTCCCTGACCAGATCCTCCAGTACCTCGCGAACGGTCACCGGGCGGTTCCACTGCCATACCCGGGTCATCACCTCGTTCTCGAGTTCACCGAGTTGGCGCACCATCGCGGATCTCTTCCCGTTACAGTCGGCGGAAACCCCTGCGGTCACCTGACAGTGCAAATATCACCTTTGCGGGACAAAAACGGGGAGCCGCGCCCTATTACTACTCCTGTGCGGTCCTGGGGGCCGGCGCGGCGGCGGCGCTGATCGCCTCGGCCACCGCGTCCTCCTTGGCCGCGTTGGCACCGCCCTGGTTACGGAACAGCGCGCGGATCATCAGCGCGAAGGCGATCGCCATCACCACGGGGGGGTCAGTGCCTCGATGTACTGCATGGTTCCGGACCGCCTCAGCTGGAATACGGGTACCTGTCCGTACAAAACACTAACCCCGGTCCCTGTGCGAACCAGGGACCGGGGTGGGCAGCAGGATCAGGCCTACTGCTGGGTGTCGGGCTTCACCAGCGGGAAGAGCACCGTCTCCCGGATGTTCTTCCCGGTCAGCAGCATGATCAGCCGGTCCACGCCCATGCCCATGCCGCCGGTCGGGGGCATCGCGTACTCCAGCGCCCGCAGGAAGTCCTCGTCCACCTGCATCGCCTCGACGTCGCCGCCGGCCGCGAGCAGCGACTGCGCGGTGAGCCTGGCCCGCTGCTCGACCGGGTCGACCAGCTCCGAGTAGGCGGTGGCCACCTCGGTGCCGAAGATGACCAGGTCCCACTTCTCGGCCACGCCGGGAACGCTGCGGTGCTGCCGGGTCAGCGGCGAGACCTCGGTCGGGTAGTCCCTGATGAAGGTCGGCCGGATCGCGTGGTGCTCCAGCACCCGCTCGACCATCTCCAGCACGATCTGGCCGTGGCCCCACTTCTTCTCGTACGGGATGCCGTGCTCGTCGGCGAGCTTGCGCAGCTCGTCCACCGAGGTCTCCGGGCTGATCTCGACGCCGAGCCGGGCGCTGATCCCGGGGTAGACGCTGACCTGCTCCCAGGGCTCGGCCAGGTCGATCTCCTGCTCCACCCCGTCGGCGTCCAGGCCGCGGACGACCGTGGTGCCCAGGGCCTCCCTGGCCGCGTTGACGATCAGCTCGCGGGTCAGCTCGGCCTGGGTGTCGTAGTCGCCGTAGGCCTCGTAGGACTCGATCGCGGTGAACTCCGGGTTGTGGGTCGCGTCGGCGCCCTCGTTGCGGAAGTTCCGGTTGATCTCGAAGACCTTCTCCGCGCCGCCGACCATCAGCTTCTTGAGGTAGAGCTCGGTGGCGATGCGCAGGTAGAGGTCGATGTCGTAGGCGTTGATGTGGGTCTTGAACGGACGGGCGTTCGCCCCGCCGTGGATCGGCTGCAGCATCGGGGTCTCGACCTCGAGGAAGCCGCGGTCCTCGAAGGTGCGGCGCAGCGAGCGCAGCACCCGGCTGCGCAGGTGCATCATCTCCCGCGCCTCGGGGTTCACGATCAGGTCCACATAGCGCTGGCGGACCCGGGCCTCGGGGTCGGTCAGGCCCTTGTGCTTGTCCGGCAGCGGGCGCAGGCACTTGGCGGTGAGCTCCCAGCGGTCCACCAGGACCGAGAGCTCGCCGCGCTTGGAGGTGATCACCTCGCCCTCGACGCCGACGTGGTCGCCCAGGTCGATGTCGGTCTTCCAGGCCGCGAGCCGCTCCTCGCCGAGCTTGTCCAGGGACAGCATCACCTGGAGGTCGTCGGTGCCGTCGCGCAGCGTCGCGAAGCAGAGCTTGCCGCCGGTGCGGCTGAGCACCACGCGGCCGGCCACCCCGGCCCGCTCGCCGGTGGCGACGTCCGCCGCCAGGCCCTGGTGGGCGGCGCGGAGGGCGGCGTTGGTGGTCGTCCGCGGGAAGCCGACCGGGTACGGGTCGACGCCGGCGGCGCGCAGGCGGTCCAGCTTCTCGCGGCGTACCCGCATCTGCTCGGGGAGGTCGTCGGTCGCGGGTACAGGGCTCTGATCAGTCACGCCCTAAGGGTATCCAGCGCGGGCGGTGCTCCCGCACGCGCTGGACACCCTCGGTTCAGCGGCTAGCTGCGGGCGCCGGTCCGGCGGCGGGCGAACAGCACGCCGCCCGCGCCGAGCAGGACCGCCGCCGCGCCGGACAGGGCGATCGGCAGCGTGTCGGAGCCGCCACCGGTGGCGGCCAGGTTGCCGCCGGAGCCGGTCGGAGCGGCCGTGCCCGAAGTGGTAGTGCTGGGAGCGGGCCTGGTGGGGGTCGGCGTGGGCTTGGCGGTGGCCTGCGCCGCGGTCGCGCTGACGGTGAAGTTCACCACGTTGTTGTCGGGGTTGTCGTCCAGGCCGAGGTTGGCGCCGGAGACCGCCTCGGCGAGGCCCACGGCCTGGTGCAGCACCTTGGTGGGCTTCACGGTGAAGTCGAAGGCCGCGCTCTGGCCCGCCGTGAGCACCTTGCCCACCGTGCAGAGGTAGGTGCTGCCGCCGTCGGCGGGGATGTCGATCCGGGCAGTCTTCAGCTTGGCGGCGAACCGGTGCTGGGCGGCCGGCGGGGTCGAGAGCGAGTCGTCCATCGCCTCGCAGCTGCCGGGGGCCTTGACCACCTTGACGCCGAGCGGGAAGACCACCAGGTCGACCGCGGTGATGTCGGGGCTGGGCGCACCGTCCATCGGCTCGGTCGGGACCGTGCCGGTGTTCTTCACGGTGGTGTGGAAGTGGGTGGTCCGGCCGACGGTGCCGGTGACGTTGCCGGCGGTGACCGCCACGTCGTCGATCCGGCCGGTGCTGACCAGGGAGACGGCGGTGTTGTTGCTGTAGTCGATGTCGGTGTCCTGCGACCGGGCGTTGGCGCCCGCGGCCGGCAGCAGGCTCAGGCCCAGCGCGGGTCCGGTGCCGGCCACGCCGGTGGCGTCCGGGTCGGCCGACTCACCGTCGGCGAGGTCGAAGCCGTACTCGAAGTAGCCCTTGGTGGCCTTGGCCGTGGCCGCCAGGGTGAGCGGGCCGGCGACCTGGTAGGTCTCGCCCGGGTGCACCGTGACGTCGGGGAAGCTGCACAGCACCTCGGTGCGGTCGGCGACCGGCTGGTCGGAGTCGCCGTAGTGGTAGAGGCAGTTGCTGAACTTGTCGGTGAAGGACAGGCCGTTGCCGCCGTCCAGCTCGCCGGCGTCCAGCAGCAGGACGATGCCCTTGGCGTCGCGGTCGCCCTTGTTGCTCACCTGCGGGCTCTCGGAGGTGCTCGCGCCCGGCGCGAGGCTGATGTCGCCGAGGGGGCCCACCGCGAGGTCGGGGCCGTGGCCGACGACGACCGGGGTGGTGCGGTCCGCCGCGGTGTCCTCGGGGTCCTCGGTGGCGTTGGTCGCGGTGGCCTTGAAGACGATGCTGCCCTTGGCGCCCTCGGCCGCGCCCGCGGCCGAGCGGATGCCCAGGTCCAGCGCGCTGATCGGTCCCAGCGTGCCGAGCGAACAGGCCGCGTGCAGGTGGTCCGCGGCGGTGAAGCTGCAGTGCTCCGGCAGCGAGAGTTCCGCGACGCCCTTGAGCGTGCTCGCGTCGATGGTCAGGGTGACGCCGGTGAGGGTGCCGGACGGGCCCTCGGACACGATCAGCGGGGGGATCATGCGGAAGTCGGCCGCCGCGCCGCCCTCGCTCTGCGGCAGCAGGATCTGCGTGTCCGGGGCGATGAAGCCGAACACCGACTTCGCTGCGGCGTGGGCGGGGGCGGTGGCCACCATGCCCAGGGACACGACGGAGACCGCGATGAACGCGGCCCCCGTCCGACGGACGATCCCACGCGCGCGCAGGTGAGCCATTGACGTGATCCCTCGGACTGGAGAAAAAGGTGAGCTGAGTCCGGAGATCAAATCATCAGGCTGATCGTTCTTACCAAAAGTTTTCCTACCGAGACGGGATCGTGATCACTCACCCGGTACCGGTGGCCAGTTCGTCCTCTTCGCCCCGCTCCCGGCGGACGCCGCGCGGCCACAGGTCGCCCGGCGTGGGGATCGGACGCCCCGGCTCGGCGGGGGCCTTCGGGGCCGGCTCGCCCGCTCGCGGAGAACTGGAACGCGGATCTCCGGAGCGCGGGTCGCCGGAGCGCGGGTCACTGGGACGGGAGGCGGAGTCGTACGAGTCCATGGCGGTGGGTCCTCCGGGTCGGATCGGAAAGGGACGGGCCTGCTCCCGCAGCCGCTGTGGCCGGGCCGGACGGGCGAACTCGGCCACATTGCCGGCCCGCAGGCCGGCCACCCGGACGTCCGCGACACGGGCGTCGGCCACCCGCGGCGGCAGCAGCGGCTTGGGCGGCAGCGGCGGCGCCGCGAGCCGGCGGCGGACCGCGTTCTCGGCCAGTTCCCCGCAGCGCGCGCGCAGTTCGAGCCTGCGCACCCGCTCGGCGGGGGCGCAGGGCAGGGCGGTCAGCGCCCGCATCGCCGACAGGTCCTCGGCGTCGGGGACGTAGCCGTCGGCCACGGAGTCCCGCAGCCGCTCCAGGTAGCCGGCGGCGCTGCCGGGCAGTGCGCCGCGGTAACGGGCGAGGTCGGCCAGGGCGAAGACCCGCATCCGGCCCGCCTCGTCCACCGCCTCGTCGATGGCCTCGGCGAGGCGCAGCACCTCCTGGACGTCCTCGATCCAGGCGGATCGGTCGGGAACTCGGGCGAGCTTGCGGTCATTGGCGGTCGGGGCGGCAGGGGGGTTCGGTGCGAGGGCGAGGGCCTGGTTCGGTGGGTGCAGGACCTGGGCGAGGGCACGCCGCATCACCCGCAGCTCGTCCGCACTGAAGGCCATACCGCCGCGAGACCCGTGGGGCGTAGGCATGCTGCGACGCTATGCCGATACCACCCAATTTGTGATTATCGACGCGCGAAACCCACCCAATGGCTCAGCCTCTCGGCCGCTCAGCCCGCGGTGTTGCGCTCGTACACCAGCCGCAGGCCGATCAGGGTCAGCCAGGGCTCGTGCACGTCGATCGAGCTGGCCTCGCCCACCACCAGCGGGGCCAGCCCGCCGGTGGCGATGACGTGCACCTCGTCCGGGTCGGTGGACAGCTCGGCGGCCATCCGGTTGACCAGGCCGTCCACCTGCCCGGCGAAGCCGTAGATGATGCCCGACTGCATGCACTCCACGGTGTTCTTGCCGATCACGTTGCGCGGGCGGATCAGCTCGATCTTGCGCAGCATCGCGCCGCGCTTGCCCAGCGCCTCCACCGAGATCTCGATGCCCGGCGCGATCGCCCCGCCCACGTAGTCGCCGCGCTCGTTGACGGCGTCGAAGGTGGTCGCCGTGCCGAAGTCGACGATGATGCAGGGGCCGCCGTAGAGGTGCTTGGCGGCCAGGGTGTTGACGATCCGGTCCGCGCCGACCTCCTTGGGGTTGTCGGTGAGGACGTGCACCCCGGTCTTCACCCCCGGCTCCACCAGCACCGCGGGGACGTCCCCGTAGTAGCGGCGGGTGACCTCGCGCAGCTCGTGCAGCACCGAGGGACGGTGGAGCAGATCGCCAGGCCGTCCACCGTGTCCTCGCCCAGGGCCGGGTGCGAGCCCATCAGCCCCTGCATCAGCACCGCGGTCTCGTCGGCGGTCCGGCGCGGGTCGGTGGACACCCGCCAGTGCTCCACGATCTCCTCGCCGTCGAAGAGCCCGAGCACGGTGTGGGTGTTGCCGACGTCGATCGTGAGCAGCATGGGACAGCCGTTTCTAGGGTGAAGAGGAGTCGCAGGACTATCCGCGCAGGTCGAGACCGATGTCAAGAATCGGGGAGGAGTGCGTGAGCGCCCCCACCGCGAGGTAGTCGACGCCGGTCTCGGCGACCTCGCGGGCGTTGTCCAGGGTGAGCTTGCCGGAGGACTCCAGCTTGGCCCGGCCGGCCACCAGCGCGACGGCCTCGCGCAGCTCGGGCACGGTGAAGTTGTCGAGCAGGATCAGGTCGGCGCCCGCGTCCAGCACCGGCTGGAGCTGGTCGATCCGGTCCACCTCGACCTCGACGGCCAGCTCCGGGTAGGCGTCCCGGACCGCCTTGAACGCCTCGGCCACGCCCCCGGCCGCGACCACGTGGTTGTCCTTCACCAGGGCGGCGTCGGAGAGCGCCATCCGGTGGTTGCTGCCGCCGCCGCAGCGGACCGCGTACTTCTGCAGCGCGCGCAGGCCCGGCGCGGTCTTGCGGGTGTCCCGGACCACGGCGCCGGTGCCGTCCAGGGCGTCGGCCCAGGCCCGGGTGGCGGTGGCGATGCCGGAGAGGTGGCAGAGCAGGTTGAGCGCGCTGCGCTCGGCGGTCAGCAGGTCGCGGGTGCGGGTGGTGACGCTGAGCAGCACCTGCCCGGCCTCGACCCGGTCGCCGTCCTCGACATGGCGCTCGACGCTGAACTGCTCCTCGGCGACCAGCGAGACCACGGCCTCGGCCACCCGCAGCCCGGCCACCACCCCGGCCTCGCGGGCGGTGAAGTCGGCGGTGGCCACCGCGGTCTCGGGGACGGTGGCGACGGAGGTGACGTCCTCGCCCCCGGCCAGGTCCTCGGCCAGGGCGAGGGTGGCGATGTCCTCGACCTCGATCGGGTCGAGCCCGGCCTGCTCCAGCAGCGCGGCGAGCTGCGGGTCGAGCCCGGTCACGTACTCCTCCCCGCCGCAGGCGCAGCCGTCGCCGCAGCCGCCCTCGGTGACGAGCGGGAGTTCCTGGTGGTGGTCGTGCTCGGTCACTGCTGCTCCTGGGAACGTGTGGTGAGGGCGCCGTCGTGCTGACGGGTGATCAGGTGGGTCTGCCAGACCGCGTCGTCGCGGTCCGGGAAGTCCTCGCGCCAGTGGCAGCCGCGGGTCTCCTCGCGGAGCCGGGCGGCGGCGGTCAGGGCGGTGGCGACCAGGTGCAGATTGGTCGCCTCCCAAGTCTCCACCTGCGGGGACTCGCCCTTGTTGGCGCTGTTCAAACGACCAGTGTCTGGATGCGCGGCAGCGAGGCCGGCCAGGCCCTCGGCCGTCTCGGCCATGCTGGCGCCGCTGCGCAGCACGCCGACGCCGCGGGTCATCAGCCGCTGGATGTCGGCCCGGGCCTCGGAGGCCAGCAGCGGAACCCGCTGCACCTCCCGGTGCGTATCTTCATGACGGGGCGTCAGCTTGCCTGCGGCGTCCCGCTCCAGGATGTCGGCGGCGATCCGTTCGGCGAAGACCAGGCCCTCCAGCAGCGAGTTGGAGGCCAGCCGGTTCGCCCCGTGCACGCCGGTGCAGGCCACCTCGCCGCAGGCGTAGAGGCCGGAGACGCTGGTGTGGCCGCGCAGGTCGGTACGGATCCCGCCGGAGGCGTAGTGGGCCGCCGGGGCGACCGGGATCAGCTCGGTCACCGGGTCGATCCCGTGCGAGCGGCAGGAGGCGAGGATGGTCGGGAACCGCTCCTCCCACATCTGCTCGCCGAACCGCCGCCCGTCCAGGTACATGTGCTCGGCGCCGGTCTCCTGCATCCGCCGGGTGATGCCCTTGGCCACGATGTCGCGCGGGGCCAGTTCGGCCAGCTCGTGCTGCCCGACCATGAACCGCACCTCGGCCGCGTCGACCAGGTACGCGCCCTCGCCGCGGACCGCCTCGGAGATCAGCGGCTGCTGGCCCTCGACGTCCGGGCCGAGCCAGAGCACGGTCGGGTGGAACTGGACGAACTCCAGGTCGGTGACCTCGGCCCCGGCCCGCAGCGCCAGCGCGACGCCGTCGCCGGTGGAGACGGCGGGGTTGGTGGTGGCCGAGAACACCTGGCCCATGCCGCCGGTGGCCAGCACCACCGCACGGGCGTGCACCGCGCCGACGCCGTCCCGCTGGCCCTCCCCCATCACGTGCAGGGTCAGCCCGGCGGTGCGGCCCTTGACGTCGGTGAGCAGGTCGAGCACCAGCGCGTGCTCGATCAGCTCGACGCCGTCGTCCGCGCGGACCGCCTCGACCAGCGCGCGGGAGATCTCCGCGCCGGTGGCGTCGCCGCCGGCATGGGCGATCCGGCGGCGGTGGTGGCCGCCCTCCCGGGTCAGCAGGATCTCGCCGTCGGCGCCCTTGTCGAAGGCCGCGCCGGTCTCGATCAGCCGGCGGACCGCGGCCGGGCCCTCGGTGACCAGCACCCGGACCGCCTCGCCGTCGCACAGGCCCGCGCCGGCCACCAGGGTGTCCTCAAGGTGCTGCTCGGGGGTGTCGCCCTCGCCGAGCGCGGCGGCGATGCCGCCCTGGGCCCAGCGGGTCGAGCCGTCGTCCAGCATCGCCTTGGTCACGACCAGGACCTTCAGCCCGGCCGCGCGCAGCCGCAGCGCGGTGGTCAGCCCGGCCACGCCGGAGCCGACGACGACCACGTCGGTGGCGGCGGTCCAGCCTGGGGTCGGTGCGGCGAGTCGCGTCACTGGGGTCATGCTTCACTCCGTGCGTGCGTGGGCGCGGTGCTGTGGGTTGCGCCGTCGACGTCACCGTACGCCCGGACCGGTATCGCACGGGAATCCGCCCGCCCGGAGCTGAGCCCGCTGTGCTGCGGCGCGTACCCGGCGTCGCCGCCGAGATGGGTGACCCGGTTGCCGCCGTCCACGAACACCACCTTCGGCTGGTACACCCGCGCCTCGGCGTCGGTGAGCTGGGCGTAGGCGATCAGGATCACCAGGTCGCCGGGGTGGACCAGATGCGCGGCGGCGCCGTTGATGCCGATGATGCCGCTGCCGCGCTCCCCGGCGATGGTGTAGGTCTCAAGACGGTGGCCGTTGTCGATGTCGACGATGTGGACCAGCTCGCCGGGGAGCAGGTCGGCGGCGTCCAGCAGGTCCTGGTCGACCGTGACGGAGCCGACGTAGTGCAGGTCGGCCTGGGTGACGGTGGCTCGGTGGATCTTGGACTTCAGCATGGTGCGGAACATGGTCACGTCTCCTGGTGGTGAGTACATGCCGGTACTGGTCTTAGGAACTGGTCTCAGGAAAAGCTGATCCGTACGTTGTCGATCAGCCGGGTGCTGCCGACCTTCGCGGCGACCGCGAGGACCGCCTCGCCCCGGAAGTCCGCCCGGTCGATGCTGGTGAAGTCGGCCGGGTCGATCAGGCCGAGGTAGTCGACCGCGGGCCCGGCCCCGGCGCCGGCCCCGGCCAGGACCGCTTCGGCTGCCCGCAGCACCGCCGCCGGGCCGCCCGCGCGGGCCTCCCGTCCGGCGAACAGGGCCCGGGAGAGCGCCAGCGCCTCGACCCGGTCCGCCGCGGAGAGGAAGCGGTTGCGGCTGGAGAGCGCCAGACCGTCGGCCTCACGGACGGTCGGCACCCCGATGATCTCCACCGGGAAGTTGAGGTCCTGGACCATCCGCCGGATCAGCGCCAGCTGCTGGCCGTCCTTCTCGCCGTAGAGGGCGACCTCGGGCGCGGTCAGGTGCAGCAGCTTGGCGACCACGGTCAGCATCCCGTCGAAGTGGCCGGGACGCGAGGCGCCCTCGTAGCGCTCCCCCATCGGGCCCGCCGCGATCCGCACCCGGGGTGCGCCGCCGGGGTAGACCTCGTCCAGCGCGGGGGCGAAGACCAGGTCCGCCCCGGCCTCGGCGGCGAGCACCAGGTCGGCGTCCAGGGTGCGCGGGTAGCGGTCCAGATCCTCGCCCGCGCCGAACTGGAGCGGGTTGACGAAGACCGTGACCACCACCGTGCCGCCCGGCCCGATCCGCTCCCTGGCCGCCCTGACCAGCGCGGCGTGGCCCTGGTGCAGGGCGCCCATGGTCATCACCACCGCGCGCGGGCGGCCGGCCGCCGCCTGCGCCAGTTCCTTGGCCGTGTGCAGCAGCACCGCGCTCATGTCGGTTCCTCCTCCGCCAGGACGTCCAGCAGCTCCGCCGCCGCCTCCGCCTTCAGCATGCCGTTCGCCAGCGCCCGGTCCGCGGTGGCCCGTGCCATCGCCCGGTAGCTGTCCAGCACCTGCGGCGAGGTCGCCCGCAGCTGCTCCACATGCTTGCGGACGGTCCCGGCGTCGCCGCGGGCGACCGGACCGGTCAGCGCGGCGTCACCGCTGCGCAGGGCGTTGTCCAGGGCCGCGCCGAGCAGCGGGCCCAGCATCCGTCCGGGCTCGGCCACGCCCGCGTCGCTGAGGATCTCCATGGCCTGCGCGACCAGGGTGACCAGGTGGTTCGAGCCGTGGGCCAGCGCGGTGTGGTAGAGCGGGCGGACGTCCTCCGGCACCCATTCGGGCTCGCCGCCCATCTCCACCACCAGCGCCTCGGCGACCGGCCGCAGCTCCTCCGGCGAGGTCACCCCGAACGGGCAGCCGGAGAGCCGGGCCACGTCCACGGCCGTCCCGGTGAAGGTCATCGCCGGATGCAGCGCCAGCGGCAGCGCGCCGACCCTGGTGGCCGGGTCCAGCACGGCCACCCCGTGCGCGCCGGAGCTGTGGACCAGCAGCTGGCCCGGCCGTACCGCGCCGGTCGCGGCGAGTCCGGCCACCAGCTCGGGCAGTACGTCGTCCGGGACGGTCAGCAGCACCAGGTCGGAGGCGGCCATCACCTGGATCGGGGTCACCAGCCGCACCCCCGGCAGCAGCGTCTCGGCCCGGCGGCGGGAGGCCGCGGACACGCCCGAGGCGGCCACCACCCGGTGCCCGGCCAGCTGCAGCGCCGCCCCCAGCGCGGGCCCGACCCGCCCGGTCCCGACCACGCCCACGGCCAGCCGGGCCGGGCGGTTGCCGGGGTCGGCGGGATCACCGAAAGTCGGCAGACCGAAGTCGTCCGCACGCACGTGTAGCGCTCCTTCTTCCGTTCCAGTCCTCAGGGGTACCGGACGTACCGCCTCATCCTACGGCGGGAGCATGAGGTCGCGGCGGCGGGCTAGGCCGCCTCGGTGTCGTCGGTGGGGCCCTCGTTGTAGGTGGTCGCCCGCTCCTGCTGGGACAGGGCCGCGATGGCGTCCATGATCTCGTCGGTCACCGCGCGGCGGACCGGGCCGACCGGGCGGACGTCGCGGCGGTCGTTGAAGTCCAGCGGCTCGCCGAAGCGGACGGTGACCCGGCGGATCCGCGGCAGCCGCTTGCCGACCGGCTGGATGTCCTCGGTGCCGGCCAGCGCGACCGGGACCACCACGGCCCCTGAGGTCAGCGCGAGCCAGGCGACCCCGGTCCGGCCGCGGTAGAGCCTGCCGTCCAGCGAGCGCTTGCCCTCCGGGTAGATGCCGAAGGCCAGGCCGTCGTTCAGCACGCCGAGCGAGGCGTCCAGCGAGGCCTGGGCGGCGCGGTGGGTGCCGCGCTCGACCGGGACGGCGCTGATCGCGGTGAAGAAGGAGCGGCTGAGCCGGCCCTTGAGGCCGGTCCCGTTCCAGTACTCGGCCTTGGCCAGGAAGGCCACCGGACGCGGCGCCACCAGCGGGATCACCACGCTGTCGATGAAGGACAGGTGGTTGCTGGCGAGGATCACCGGGCCGCGCCTGGGCACGTTGTCGCGTCCCTCGATGACCGGCCGGTAGACCACGCGCGCCAACGGGATCAGCAGCGACCTGAGGACTAGAGCGAGCAACGGACCCTCCGGGGCGTTCTGCGATGGCGGCACAGGGCGTAGAACCCGGCGCCTAGAGGGTACCGGTGCGTAGGGTGCGGGATGATCGGCCCATGTCTGATGTGTCTGAAGAGATGACCGCCGATCCCGCCCAGCGTCGGTTCGAGGCGCTTCGCGGCTGCACCCGGCTGCTGTCGGGCACCCGGCCGCAGACCCTGCGGGAGAGCCTGACCGCCCTCGGCGAGGGCCCCTACGACCTGGATTCACGTCCGGACGTCTACGGCAACGGCATCGTGGCCGAGCTGGAGCGGAAGGTCGCCGGGCTGCTGGGGACCGAGGCCGCGGCGTTCTTCCCGACCGGCACCATGGCGCAGCAGGTCGCGCTGCGCTGCTGGGCCGAGCGGACCGGCGACCGGACCGTGGCGATGCATCCGCTGGCGCACCCCGAGGTGCATGAGCGCTTTGCGTACTCCCAGCTCAGCGGGCTGCGCAGCGTCTGGCCGACCTCCGAGCGGAGGATCGCCACGGCCGCCGAGGTCGCGGACTTCGCCGAGCCCTTCGGCACCCTGACGCTGGAGCTGCCGCTGCGCGACGCGGGCTTCCTGCTGCCGAGCTGGGCGGAGCTGGAGGCCGTGGTCGAGGCGGCCAGGGCCAGGGACGCGGTGGTGCACTTCGACGGCGCCCGGCTGTGGGAGACGGTGCCGCACTTCGGCCGCCCGCTGACCGAGATCGCCGGCCTCGCCGACTCGGTCTATGTGTCCTTCTACAAGACCCTGGGCGGGCTCAGCGGCGCCGCGCTGGCCGGTCCGGAGACCCTGGTGGAGCAGGCAACAGCCTGGCGGCACCGCTACGGGGGCCAGCTCTACCAGCAGTGGCCGGTGGCGCTGGGCGCGCTGCGCGGCATCGAGCGGGAACTGCCCCGGCTGGAGCGCTATGTGACGCACGCGCGGATGGTGGCCGCGGCCATCGCCGAGGCGGTGTCCGGCGTCCCCGGCGCCCGGGTGTTCCCCGAGCCGCCGCACACCCACCAGTTCCAGCTGTGGCTGCCGTTCCCGGCCGAACTGCTGAACGAGACCGCCACCCTGACGGCCGAGCAGACCAGGCGGGCGGTGCTCCCGCTGATGTGGCACGAGCCCGGGCTGCCGGGGATCTCCTTCACCGAGCTGACCATCGCGGGCCCGGCCCTGGAGTGGTCGGCGGAGGAGGTCCGCGACGGGGTCGGCGACTTCCTGAAGCGGGTCCAGGCCGCCGCCGGCTGACCCCGGGAGGGTGCTAGACCACGCCGCCGGCCCGGACCAGGCCGGTCTCGTAGGCCAGCACCACGGCCTGCACCCGGTCGCGCAGCTGGAGCTTGGTGAGGATCCGGCCGACATGGGTCTTCACGGTCGCCTCGGACAGCGTCAGCTGCGCCGCGATCTCGCCGTTGGACAGCCCCTGGGCGATCAGCAGCAGCACCTCGCGCTCGCGGTCGGTGAGCCGGGCCAGCTCCGGGGTGTCGGCCACCGGCACCGAGCTGGGCAGCACCGTGGCGAAGCGGTCGATCATGCGGCGGGTGGTGGTCGGGGCCACCACCGCGTCGCCGCCGCGGACCGCGCGGATCGCGGCGACCAGCTCGGCCGGGGGCACGTCCTTGAGCAGGAAGCCGCTGGCGCCGGCCTTGAGCGCGGCGAAGGCGTACTCGTCCAGGTCGAAGGTGGTGAGGATGAGCACCCGCGGTCCGGCGACCACTCCGTCGGGGCCCGGGTCTGCGCGGAGCAGATCCGCCGGGTCGCCTCGACCCCGTCCATCCGGGGCATCCGGACGTCCATCAGGATCACGTCGACCTCGGTCTCGGCCAGCACCTCCAGCGCCCGGACGCCGTCCCCGGCCTCGGCGACGACCTCGATGTCCTGCTGCGACTGGAGCACCATCCGGAAGCCGGTGCGCAGCAGTTCCTGGTCGTCGACGAGCATCACGCGGATCGGCATGGAGGGGTTCCTTCGCTGGTCAGGTGAGGGGGGTTGCGGGGGTCGGCGCCGGGTTCCGGTCCACGGTCTGGACCGGAGCCGGGGCCGGAGCCGGGGCCTGCGCGGCCTCGGGCGCCGCGGTCGGCCGACGGAGGGCGTCAGCGGCAGCACCGCGTTGATCCGGAAGCCGCCGCCGGGACGCGGCCCGGCGTCGAGCGTGCCGCCGACCATACCGACCCGCTCGCGCATCCCGATCAGCCCGTGCCCGTAGCCGTCCTGGCCGCCGTCACGGGCCAGCTCGGCGCTGGCGCCGCGGCCGTTGTCCTCGATCAGCATGTCCAGGCCGCGGTCGTCGAAGCGGATCCGCACCGTCGCGCTGGTCTGCGGGCCGCCGTGCTTGCGGGCGTTGGTCAGCGCCTCCTGGACGATCCGGTAGGCCGTCAGCTCCACCCCGCGCGGCAGCTCGCGCGGCTCGCCGTCGACCCGGAAGGCCACCGGCAGACCCGCGTTGCGGACCTGCTCCAGCAGCTCCGGCAGCTGCTCCACGCCCGGCTGCGGCACGTACTCGCCGGCGGTGTCGGCGGAGCGCAGCAGCCCCAGCAGCCGGCGCATCTCCTCCAGCGCCTGGCGGCCGGTGCTGGCGATGGTCGCCAGCGCCTGCTTGGCCTGCTCCGGCGAGCCGTCCATGACGTAGGAGGCGCCGTCGGCCTGAACGATCATCACCGAGACATTGTGGGCCACCACGTCGTGCAGCTCGCGGGCGATCCGGGCGCGTTCGGCCGCGACCGCGATCTTCGACTGGGCGTCCCGCTCGCGCTCCAGCCGGGCCGCGCGGTCCTCCAGCTCGACGTAGTAGGCGCGGCGGATCCGGGTGAACCGGCCGAGCACCCAGCAGAGGATGAAGGGGGTCGAGAACAGCAGGCCGACGAAGAGATTGAACCAGATCGAGTTGGGGTGGTCCGAGTTGTTGTCGCTGCCGAAGCGGAACCAGGTCAGCGGCCCCGAGGCGAAGCTCACCAGCAGTGTCAGCCGGGAGGTCCAGGGCTTGGTGAAGGCCGCGCCGGTGTAGGCGAACACCAGCAGCGCGATGTCGGCGGTGCTGGGGTCCCAGCGCAGCACGACCTGGGCGAACCCGGTCAGGATGCCGACCGTCACCGCCAGGTCGGGCTGCCGCCGCCGGATCGCGATCATGACGCACAGCACCACCGAGGTGACCAGCAGCGGGCCGACCGCGGTCTGGTTCGAGGTGGCCTGAGCCAGGCACAACAGGAACAGCAGCGCAGCCCACCCGGCATCGACCAGGGTGGGGTGTCTGCGGAACCAGCTGTAGATGTACTGCACGGTTACCAGCCTAGGCAGACGGAACCGCTTCAGTGTCCCCCGCCGGGCTGAGTTGGACGTCCTCCGCAGGTCGGAGAAGGGTTGGGGGTCTCGCTAGGCTGCGGCGGTGGACGGTGATCGGGTGTGGAGCGGTTGGCGGCGGGCGGCTGAGCGCGCGCTGTACGGGGAGTCGGGGTTCTTTGTGCAGCTGGTGGGCCCGGCCGGGCATTTCCGGACGTCTGTGCACGCCTCCGGACAGTTCGCCGGGGCGGTGCTGGCGCTGGTGCGCCAACTGGACCGGGCGCTGGGCCGTCCGGCCGAACTGGTGGTCACCGATGTGGGGGCCGGACGCGGCGAACTGCTGCTGGAGCTGGGCCTGCGGGCCCGCGCCGAGGCCCCGGAACTGGCCGAGCGGCTGCTGCTGCGCGGGGTGGAGAAGGCGGCCCGACCGGAGCGGTTGCCCGACTGGGTGCACTGGTCCGACCGGATCGAACCGGCGGCGAACGGCCTGCTGTTCGCCAATGAGTGGCTCGACAATGTGCCGGTCGACATCGCCGAGGTGGACGCCGAGGGCGTGGCCCGACTGGTCCTGGTCTGCCCGGAGACCGGCGAGGAACGGCTCGGCGAACCGGTGTCAGGGCCGGACGCCGACTGGCTGCACCGCTGGTGGCCGCTGGACCCCGAGCATGCCGAGGAGGGCTTCCGGGCCGAGATCGGGCTGCCCCGCGACCGGGCCTGGGCCGAGGCGGTGGCCTCGCTGGGCCGTGGCCTGGCGGTGGCCGTGGACTACGCGCACCGGGCCGACTCCCGCCCGCCGTTCGGCACCCTGGCCGCCTTCCGGGAGGGCCGGGAGGTCCGCCCGGTCCCGGACGGGAGCTGCGATCTGACCTGCCATGTGGCGCTGGACTCCTGCCTGGACGCCGCCGATGCGACCGGGGAAGTTGTCCACAGCCTGTGGACAACCCAGCGCGAGGCGCTGCGGCTGCTCGGTGTCAGCGGGGCCCGCCCACCACTCGCGCGGGCCTCCAGCGACCCGGCCGGATATCTGCGCGCTCTGGCCGCCGCAGGCGAGGCCGCGGAGCTGACCGCGAGTGCCGGCCTGGGCGGGTTCGCCTGGGGTGTCCAGGCGGTGGGTGTCCCGCTGCCCCCGCAGTGGCACACTCTTGCGTCATGACGAGTAGCAGCACGCGCGAGACCACGGTCGGGATCGGCGCCGGGGCGGCCACCGAGCTGGGCACCAGCGACATGGTGCTGAACATCGGCCCGCAGCACCCCTCGACCCATGGCGTCCTGCGGCTCAAACTGCACCTCGACGGCGAGCTGATCACCGCCGCCGACCCGGTCGTCGGCTATATGCACCGGGGCGCGGAGAAGCTCTTCGAGGCCCGCGACTACCGCCAGATCATCATGCTGGCGAACCGCCACGACTGGCTGTCGGCCTTCGCCAACGAACTGGGCGTGGTGCTCGGCGTCGAACGGATGCTCGGCATGGAGGTCCCGGAGCGGGCCACCTGGACCCGCACCCTGCTGGCCGAGCTCAACCGGCTGCTGAACCATCTGATGTTCATCGGCTCCTACCCGCTGGAGCTGGGCGGGATCACCCCGATCTTCCACTCCTTCTACGAGCGGGAGCAGCTCCAGGCGGTCATGGAGGAGGCCTCGGGCGGCCGGATGCACTACATGTTCAACCGAGTCGGCGGCCTCAAGGAGGACCTCCCGGCCGGCTGGTACGGACGGGTCAGGGCCACCGTGGCCGCGCTCAGGAGCCGGGCCGGGCTGTTCGACGACCTGGTCCTCGGCAATGACATCTTCCGCGCCAGGACCAGGGACGTCGGTGTGCTCGCCCCCGAGTTCGTGCACGCCTACGGGGTGAGCGGGCCGATCGCCCGCGCCTCCGGCGTCGACTTCGACCTGCGCCGGGACGAGCCGTACCTGGCCTACGGCGAGCTGTCCGACGTGCTGCGGGTGGCGACCCGGCAGCAGGGCGACTGCCTGGCCCGCTTCGAATGCCTGCTGGACCAGCTGCACAACTCGCTGGACCTGGCCGACGCCTGCCTGGACCGGCTGGACGACCTCGCGCCGGGACCGATCAACACCCGGCTGCCCAAGGTGCTGAAGGCCCCGGAGGGCCACACCTACACCTGGACCGAGAACCCGCTCGGGGTGAACGGGTACTACCTGGTCTCGCGCGGCGACAAGACCCCCTGGCGGCTGAAGCTGCGCTCGGCCTCCTACAACAACATCCAGGTGCTGGCCGAGCTGCTGCCGGGGACCCTGGTCGCCGACATGGTGGCGATCCTGGGCTCGATGTTCTTCGTGGTCGGCGACATCGACAAATAGGCCGGACCCCTCGGACTCAGATCGCGCGGAGCGCCCGGACGTCGATCGGCTCGGTCTCGTCGTCGGCGGTCAGGTCGACCAGCTCCGCCTCCTCGGACGCGGCCTCGGCGACGTCCTCGGCCCGCGCTTCCCCGGTCCGGTCGTGGACCGGGTCGGGCAGCCCGCCGACGGCGGCCTCCGCCGCCACCTGCTCCCCGGCGTAGAGCTGCTGCGCGGCGGCGGCCTCGTCGCCCACGACGTCGGCGAGGTCGCCGAGGCCGTTGGAGATGGCCGCTTCCTGGCGGCTGAAGAAGTTGAAGGTGCCGCCGCTGCCGGCGTCCTTGCGGAGCAGGTCCCGCGACTGGCGGTTGGACCGGGTCAGCGCGGTCGGCAGCACGGCCGAGGCCGGCCGCATCGGCGGCAGCGCGGCCCGGGCCCAGGCCGGACCGGCCGGGGTGGCCTTGGCGGCCGGCTGCGGCTCGGCCTCCGGCTCGGGGGCTGCGGCGGGGGTCGCGACGGCGTCCTGGGCCGGGTGCTGCCGCGCGGTGGCCAGCGCGTCCAAGGCCGAGGGCAGCGGCGCGGGGGCCGCGGTCGCGGGGTCGGCAAGCAGCCCCTCCCGCACCGCACCTGACTGATCGACACCCACCTGCACAGCCCCGCCCGCCTTCACAGCCGCCCGCTGGGCCGGCGGCGCGGCCGAGGCCGCGGCGATGCGTTGGGCCTGGCCCACCGCCGCCCGGCGTTCCAGGCCGCGCAGCGCCGCCGCGGCCTTGAGGTAAGCGGTGGCGGTGGGACGGGATCCCCGCGCGGCGAGCTCGCGGCGGTGGGCCTCCTCGGTCTCCCGGGCGGCCTGCTCGGCCGCGGCCCGGGCCCGGTCCCGCAGCAGCCTGGCGTTCTCGGACTCGATCCGGGTGATCTGGGCGCGCTGCGCCAGCAGTCGCCGGTCCAGCCGCTTCACCTGCTCCTCGGCGGTCTCCGCCTGGTACTCCAGCTCGGCGACGCGGTCCTCGAAGCGGGACTCGTCGCGCGTCCTGGCGGCGATCTCCGCCTCCAGCTCGACGTCCCCGGCGTGCTCGCGCAGCCGCAGCAGCACCGCGCCGGCGAAAGCGCCGACCGACGCCGCCACGACAAGGGTCCGCAGCACCGCCGGATCAGCGGTGAACACTGCGGATATGAGCGAGGCTATGGCCAGGACTCCACAGGCGGTGGGAGGAAGAAGCCTGCTCAGAGGCGAGGACTGGCGATGGCGACCACGTGGCATGGCCAGAAATCTAGCGTGCCGGGCGCAGCCATGTCAGGTGAGGTACCAAAGACGGTCTTGACATAGCCGATCAGTGACACCGGGTTCACGAATGACTGCCCTGGGTGACTGTTTTCTCGGGGTCGTCCGGCAGTCGGCAGACGTACTGGATCCACAGCCCGGCCGCCATCACCGCGATCCCGGCGAGCACCGCGAACAGCGCGGTGATCGCCTGCCCCCGGCGGGCCGGCACGGCGTCGCCCATGGTGAGCAGGAAGACGCCCATCCCGCCGTAGATCCCGGTGACCAGAGCCGAGACCAGGGCACTGGCCTGACCGAGGACCACCGCGCGGGCCGCCGACAGCGGGTCCACGCCCTTGGCGTCCGGCACCCGGTCGCGCTGTGCCCGCAGCCGTCCCCTGAGCGAGTACGCGGTGGCGCCGAGCACCACCGCGACCGCCGCGAGCACGATCGGGGCGGCGGTGGGGACCCCGGGCAGCGAGTCCACCGAGTTCCACAGCTGCGACCCGGCCCAGGCGAGCACCCCTGCGACAAGAGTGATCCCGAGCAGCACGACAGGGCGTAGCGCCTTCAAGGTCTCCCCTTCGCTCCCAGACTGACCAACGAACCGACCGACCGCCCGACGAACTGACGGACCGAAACCTGAGCCTACCCGCCGCCGTCGGCTATTCCGGCAGGTGCAGCGAGACGTCGACGCGCCGCTGCACGCCCGCCTCGCCGACGGACCGCAGCAGTGCGGCGACCGGGCCGTGGCCGGGGATCTCGGCCTCGGCGTCGGCGTCCAGCCAGGGGGCCAGCACGAAGGCGCGCTCATGGGCGCGCGGATGCGGCAGGGTCAGCTCGGGGGCGTCCAGGACGATGCCCTCGTAGGCCAGGATGTCGACGTCCAGGGTGCGCGGGCCCCAGCGGACCTCGCGGACCCGGCCGAAGGCGTCCTCGACCGCGTTGGCGCGCTCCAGCAGCGAGTGCGGCGGCAGGGTGGTGCGCAGCACCAGCACCGCGTTCAGGAAGTTCGGCTGCTGCTCGGGGCCGCCGACGCCCTCGGTCTCGTAGACCGCGGAGACCGAGGTGATCCGGACGCCGGGGGTGTCCTCCAGGGCGTCGATCGCGCCCTGCAGGGTCTCCAGCCGGTTGCCGAGGTTGCTGCCCAGCGCCACGACGGCGCTGCGCGGGTTGTGCAGGGTGCTGTCGGCCGAGTCGACCTGCCGCTCGACCTCGGGGGATACCGGACTGGTGGTGGGGTCGCTGCTCATCCGCGGCTCCGAACGATGGTGATGGTCACGTCGTCGAACGGCACGGTGATCGGGGCGTCCGGCTTGTGCACGGTCACCTCGACCTCCTGTACCGCCTCGTGCTTCAGGCACTGGTCGGCGATGCGCTGGGCCAGGGTCTCGATCAGGTCCACCGGGTCGCTCTGGATGACCGCGACGACCTCCTCGGAGACGATCCCGTAGTGGACCGTGCGGGTGAGGTCGTCGCCGGACGCGGCGGGCCGGGTGTCGACGCCCATGACCACGTCCACCACGAAGGTCTGTCCCTGCTCGCGCTCACGAGCGAAGACCCCATGGTGGCCACGGGCACGAAGGCCCCGCACCGCGACACGGTCCAGCAATCGAATCACTCCGCTCAAGCTTTTTCGGGCAACGCTGCCCGGAGAGCACAAACGTACCCCGCGGGACTGACAGCACCCGCCCGGGCCGGGCCTATTCCTCGTCCGGGCCGCTGGTCAGCACCGGTGAGCCGTGGTGCGACCAGAGCCGCCAGCCGTCCGCCGTGCGGCGGAACAGGTTGGTGGCGACCACCCGGCCGCCCACCAGCGGGCCCAGTTCGCCCTCCTCCTCGGCCTCGCCGCCGGAGAGGATGTTCTCGGTGCACGTGACAAGTGCCACATCGCCGAGCAGCTCCACCTCCACGTCGGTGAGGAAGAACTGGATGTACTCGGTGTGGGCCATGATCAGCGCGTAGGAGCGCAGCACCGAGGCCCGGCCGCGCAGCACCGGCCAGCCGGGGTGGATGCAGGTCGCCCCGCGCACGTCGTCGGCGTCCGCGCCGGACACCCAGACGTCGGTGAGCGCGTCCAGGTCGCCGGCCTCCAGGGCGGCGTACAGGGCCGCGTTGGCGGCCTCGACCGCGGTGGCGTCGGCATCGGTGATGTTCATGCGGACCCTCCTCGTGCGGAGCGCAGCGCGGCCTCGACCCGGACCGCGTCCGCGGTCGCGGGCACCTCGTGCACCCGGACCGCCCAGGCGCCCTGCGCGGCGGCCAGCGCCGAGACCGCGGCGGTGGCCGCGTCCCTGGCCCGGGCCGGACGCGGGTCGCCGGTCGCCGGATCGGCCAGCAGCGTGCCCAGGAACCGCTTGCGGGACGCGGCGACCAGCACCGGACGGCCCAACCGGGACCAGGCGTCCAGCCGGGCCAGCAGGGCCCAGTCGTCGGCCCTGGTCTTGGCGAAGCCCAGCCCCGGATCCACGATCACCTGGGCCGGGTCGACCCCGGCGCAGACCACAGCGTCCATCTGGCGCTCCACTTCCTCGATGACCTCGCCCACCACGTCCCCGTAGGAGGCCAGGTCGTCCATGCCGACGGACTGCCCGCGCCAGTGCATCACCACGAACGGCACACCCGTGCGGGCGGCGACCCGCACCATACCGGCGTCCGCGCGGCCGCCGCTGACGTCGTTGACGATCCGGGCCCCGGCGTCCACGGCCGCCTCGGCCACCGCGGCCCGCATGGTGTCCACACTGACCAGCGCGCCGCCGTCGACCAGGCCGCGGACCACCGGCAGCACCCGGCGCAGCTCCTCCTCGGGGGTGACCCTGGTCGCGCCGGGCCGGGTCGACTCCCCGCCGACGTCGATCACGTCCGCGCCCTGGGCGACCAGCTCCAGGCCGTGCGCGACCGCCTTGCCCGGGTCGAGCCACAGTCCGCCGTCGGAGAAGGAGTCAGGGGTGACGTTGACGATCCCCATCACCCCGCAGCGGCCCCAGTCGTCCAGCCCGGGCAGAGGACTCTTGTACGCGTTCATGGAGCCATTCTCAGGGCTGGGGCAGCTCCGCCCCCACCCTCGGCGTGCGCTCCAGCACGGCGCTGCGCCGGCGCCGGAGGAACTTCGGCAGCTCCATCACGATGAACGCCTCCGCCTGGAGCGCCGAGATCCCGATCCTGGGGAGGTCGCGGGCGGTCGGGTAGACCAGGAAGCGGGGCTCCCAGATCGGGCGGAACTTGGCGTTGAACTTGTACAGCGACTCGATCTGGAACCAGCGCGACAGGAACACCAGCAGCCCGCGCCAGGCCCGCAGCACCGGGCCCGCGCCGATCCGCTCACCCCGCGCCAGGGCCGAGCGGAACATCGCGAAGTTCAGCGACACCCGGTCCACACCCAGCCCCTCGCAGGCCTCCAGCGCCTTGACGATCAGCAGCTCGTTGAGGCCGGGGTCGGCGTCCCGGTCACGCCGCATCAGCTCCAGCGAGATGCCGTCCCGGCCCCAGGGCACGAAGTGCAGCACCGCCCGGATGTCCGAGGCCCCGGGCGCGGCGCCGTCCGGGAGCTTGTGCGCGGTGACCACCACGCAGCCCTCGTCGGCGGCGTCACCGAAACGGCCCAGCGCCATCGAGAAACCTCGTTCGGTCTCGGTTCCGCGCCAGGCGTCGGCGGCATGACGGATCGCCACCAGCTCGGACTCGCCCAGTTCGTCGACCCGGCGGACCCGGCAGGTGTACCCGGACCGCTCGATCCGCTTCACCATCTGCCGGACGTTGCGCATGGCCCGTCCCTCCAGGGTGAAGTCCTCCACCTCGACGATGGCCTCGTCGCCGATCTCCAGCGCGTCCAGGCCAGCCTCGCGGGTCCACACCTCGCCGCCGGTCTCGCTGCAGCCCATCACGGCCGGCACCCAGGCGTGGCGCTGGGCCTCCTCCATGAACAGCTTGATCGCGCCCGGCCAGGCCTCGACGTCGCCGATCGGATCGCCCGAGGCGAGCATCACCCCGGAGACCACCCGGTAGGCGATGGCGGCCTTGCCGCTGGGCGAGAAGATCACGCTCTTGTCCCGGCGCAGCGCGAAGTAGCCCAGCGAGTCGCGGGCGCCGTGCTTGGTGAGCAGCCCGCGGACCTGCGCCTCCTCCTCCACGCTCAGCTCGGCCACCGGCTTGGAGGGCTTGGTGGCCAGCCAGGCCGTGCTGACCGCGGTGAACAGGCCGAGCCCGGCCAGCGAGTAGTAGACCAGGTCGCTGGTGCGGTCCGAGCTGTAGTGGATCGGCCCGCCGATTCCCAGCAGACCCCAGGCCACCTGCCAGAAACGGTCGCCGAAACTGGGAGATCCCAGGGTGGTCCTCGCATGCGAACTGACGATCACCAGACCGAGGCCGAAGCTGATGACCGACATGGCGAGGAAGTTCCACAGCGCCCGCCAGCGGGTGCGCGGATCCGACAGCGCGTAGAACTCACGGCGATTCAGCAGTACGACGACGAACACCAGCAGGGTGACCGCCGCTGTTCCGGTGTGGTGCCAGCGCAGCGCCTCCAGCAGGAATCCGACCGGCAGCAGCACCGCCACGGCCTGCCAGGCCCGGCGCTTCCGGCGCCGCAGCGCATGCGCCAGCATGATCAGCAGAATGCCCACGACCAGGGACGCAGCAGTCGCCACGGTGGTCACCGTGCCCGGCAGCAGACTGGCCAGCTCGTGCATCCGGCTGCCCCGGAAGTGCGGGGCGACCGCGCCGATGATGTCCCCCAGGCCCACCAGTGCCGTGGCGTAACCCACGGCTGACGGCACCCATGGGCGGGAGACCCTGGGCAGTTGGATGCCCTTGCGTTGGCTGCTCCCGGTGGACTGCTGATCGCTCATGGGTGAACAGGGTAGATGCTCAAGTGAGGACTTCGGTCAGACCGTAGTAGGAGTGCTTCCCCCACAGGGTAGGAGTGCGTCCTCCGCAGGCATGAGTTTCGGTCTACCAGATAACGTTTTGCTAAACCACAGGAACCTGCCAGGCATGCTGGAACGTCTGGACCTCCGTGACGGCGGTGATCAACGGCAAAACAGGATGTGGACCATGGGATTGACCAGCCAGAAATTGCAGATCCTCATCGCGGTGCTCGCGGTGGTCTGCTTTGTGGCGACGGTCTGGCTCTGGCCACGCCTGAGCGGGCGCAACTGGCGGGCGATGCTGGCCAGGATCGGCACCCTGCTGGCCAGCCAGCTGCTGACGCTGCTCGCGATCGCGCTCGCCGCCAACAACTGGGGCGCCTTCTACAGCTCCTGGGACGACCTGCTGGGCACCGACCAGACCAGCGGCCCGATCGCCATCAACGGCTCCGGGGTGCACCCCAGCGGCACCGCGACCACCGGCGACGCCACCGGCGACGGCCGGGCCTCGGTGGACGTGTCCGACACCAAGCCGGTCGCACTGCAGCTCCCCGGCAGCAACGGGGGCGCCGCGGGCAGCGGCGGCACGGTGGACCAGGTCACCATCCACGGCTCAGGCACCGGTCTTACCGAACCCGGCTACGTCTACCTGCCGCCGCAGTACAACGACCCGGCCTACGCCAAGACCTCGTTCCCGGTGATCGTGGTCTTCACCGGCTACCCCGGCAACGCCCAGAGCCTGGTCACCCGGATGAAGTACCCGACCGTCGCGGCCCAGGCGATCCACCAGAACGAGATGAAGCCCACCATCCTGGTGCTGATGCGCCCCTCGGTCGCCATGCCCAGGGACACCGAGTGCCAGGACGTGCCCGGCGGCCCGCAGGCCGAGACCTTCTTCACCAAGGACCTGCACCAGGCCATAGCCTCCCACTACCGGGCCGAGACCTCGGCCAACGCCTGGGGCGTCATCGGGGACTCCACCGGCGGCTACTGCGCGCTGAAGCTGACCATGCGCCACCCCGAGTCCTTCACCGTGGCCGCCTCGCTCTCCGGCTACTACAAGTCGGCCGTCGACAGCACCACCGGCAACCTCTTCGGCGGGAACAAGCAGCTGCAGAACGAGAACGACCTGATGTGGCGGCTGAAGCACCTGCCGCACCCGCGGGTCTCGCTGCTGGTCACCAGCAGCCTCAAGGGCGAGCCGGACTACAAGGCCACCATGGCCTTCGCGGCGGCGGCGACCGCGCCGACCCAGGCGTCCACGCTGATCCTGCCCGAGGGCGGCCACAACTTCGGCACCTGGAACCGGGAGACGCCCTCCGCGCTGCGCTGGATGTCGGCCCGGCTGGCCGGGCCGCTCGCCCCGGCCGGCGGCAGCGGCTCCTGACCCGGCGTCAACCGGCCCCGGCCGACGCACCGTCACCCGTTCGGGCCCCTCCCCGCGCTCCTGGCTGCCCCCGGCGGCCCGCAGGCAGCAGGATGGGACCACACAGGATGCCGACGAAGGCATAGGGGGTGGCGGGGAGCACAGGAGAGCGCGGGGCACTGGCGATGGATCTCACCAGCAGCAGGCTGGAGTACGCTGCGGGGCTGCTGACGCTGCTCTGCGTCTGCGCGACGCTCTGGCTCTGGCCCCGGCTGGCCCGCAGCGGCGTCCTCTGGATCGCCGCCCGGCTCGGCATGATCCTGGCCTCGCAGCTCTCGGTGGTGCTGCTGGTCGCGCTGATGCTCAACTCCTACGGCGACTTCTACCCCACCTGGCACGACCTGACCGGCGGCTCCAACGAGACCGTCACCATCGGCCGGAGCAGCGGCGAGCAGCAGGCGGTGAGCCTGCAGGGCAGCAAGCTGGTGCTGGCCGGCGACTCCGGCCCGCTGCAGCGCCTGCCGGGGCTGGCGCAGGGGCCCGCCGACCAGGTGGGCCGCTACAGCGCGGTGACCGTCGTCGGCCGCCGCAGCGGGATCAGCCAGCAGGCGTACGTCTACCTCCCGCCCGAGTACTTCCAGCCCGCGTTCCAGCACACCGCCTTCCCGGTGCTGACCTCCTACGTCGGCTATCCGGGCAGCATCCAGGGCGTGCTCGGGGTGCTGAAGTTGCAGCAGAAGGCGGCCCAGCAGATGGCGGCCGGACGGATGAACGCCACCATCGTGGTGCTGATCTCGCAGACCGTCGTCCCGCCCAAGGACACCGACTGCGTGGACGTGGTCGGCGGCCCGCAGGTGGAGACCTATCTGACCAGCGACTACCGGGCGGCCATGAGCTCCGCCTACCGGGTCCGCAGCGAACCGGCCGCCTGGGGGCTGATCGGCTTCTCCGAGGGCGGCACCTGCGCGCTGGAGGCGGCGATGCGCCATCCGGAGATGTTCGGCGTCGCGGTCTCGCTCGGCGGCGAGTACAGCGACTACGAGACCGGACAGACCGGGACCCTGTTCGGCCCGGCCGGACCGGCCAGGACCAGGCTGATCGAGAGCTACGACCTGCTGTGGCGGCTGCGGAACCTGCCCGCCCCCGCGGTCAAGGTGCTGGTGGCCACCACCGCGCACGGCGAGCGGGACTACGCCGCCACCGAGCAGTTCCTGAAGCTGGTCAGGTCGCCGATGGGGGCCACCCCGATGGTGCTGTCCAGCGGCGGCCACAACTTCACCACCTGGGAGCTGGAGCTCGGGCCGGCGCTGAGCTGGATCGGCGAGCAGCTGCTCCCCCCGGGGGCGATCCCCCGCCCAGCTCCCAGCGCCACCCCCACGGCCACGGCCACGGCCACGCACGGCGCCGGGCCCGACATCGCCGGTTAGCCGACTAGCCGTGTCCTTCGCACATGGGGAAACGTGTGTCGAGCCAGCGGGGGTGGGTTGGGTCGACTTCGAGTATGTCGAGGAGTCGGGCCTGGATGCCTTCGCTGACTAGGACGACCGGTGGGTTGGTGGCGGTGCCGCTGCGCATGCGCAGGTCGGACAGCGCGGTCAGGATCAGTTCGCCGGTGGGTCGCAGGGCCTGGTTGCTGCCGGGCTGGAGGCCGTGCATAGTGCGCTGGTCGCCCAGGGCCTGGCGGACCTGGCGCTCGATCAGGCAGAAGACGAGCAGGGCTAGGCAGATCACGGTGATCAGGGCGGCGATGCGGCGGTTGTTCTGCAGGAACATCGGCGCGATCGCGAAGGGGCCCTTGACGTGGCTGTAGCGGCGTTCGACGGTGCCCTGGCCCTTGTAGTGCAGTAGGACCTGGGCGGCGGTGGCCTGGTCGGCGGGCAGGTTGGTCAACAGCGCGTACCAGCCGTCGACGGCCGCTTCGGCGTCGATGGCAGCCTGGTCGAAGGACCAGGCCAGGGTGGGTTTCCCGTCCGGGCCGGTGCCGACGTCGGTGTGCAGGTAGGCGGTGACCCGGTGTTTGGTGGCGATCACCGCGACCGTGTCGGCGACCTTCTTGGCGTCGGGGTAGTGGCGGGTGCCCAGGTTGCGCTGGACCTTCTCCAGGTCCTCGCGGGCCCGGGCCAGCTTCTTGGTCCGGGCCTTGAGCTGGCCGGTCGCGTTGGCGCTGGAGTGGACCAGGATCCGGCGCATCGTCAGCGCGGGGTCCTTCTTGCGCCGGGGTTTCCAGGTGAACTCGTCCTCCAGGACCCGGTAGGCCGCGCGTTGGTCGGCCGGCTTGTCGGCGTCGCGTTCGGCGGTGTAGTCCACGGTTGCGGCCGATTCCAGGTCCAGGGCGGCGTAGACGGCGCTGTCGACGCTGGCGGCGGCGGCCGGGGCCAGGAAGTGGACGCCTTCGGCCGTCATCGCGGACACGTTGTCGTAGGTCAGCAGCTTGCTGTCGCCCACCAGCAGCAGGTCCGGGCGCTCGGCGATCTGCCGCAGGGCGGTCATCGCGCCGGTGACCTGGGAGACCTCGGCGGCTCCGCCGCTGAAGGCGCGGTGGGTGACGGGGATGCCGCCGTCGCCGGTGACCGCCATTCCGGCCTGGATCTGCTTCAGGTCGGTGCGCCGGTCCTTGGGGTGCCCGAACCTGACCACGGGGTAGTCACTGTCGGGGTTCTCGTAGGCGCCGTAGAGGGAGACGCTGGTCATGTCCCAGTGGCAGCGCGAGGCGTCGATGCCGAACTCGGTGATCGCCTTGGCCCCGATGGATCCGATGAGTTCGTCCAGATGCGGGGCGACGGCGTCCAGCGCGCGGGCGATGCGGTCGTCGTTGAGGAAGTCGGCGTGGATGCCGAAGACGTCCTCCACCGCCCACTGCTCGGCCCAGCGAGCCACCTTGAACAGCGGTGTGGGCGAGGACAGGCGGTTGGCGATCAGCGCCTCGATGACCTGTCCGTGGGTGAGGTGAGCGACGTCGCGCACCGGGCACAGTCCGTCGATGATGCCGGCGACGTCCAGCCGGCGCAGGAAGTGCGCACAGGCCGGCAGCGCCCCGAGCCGCTTCTCGACCACCGCAGTGATCAGAAGCTCGGCTCGGGGACGCTGCACACGGGAACGATCGCGACCGACGGAGACAGGCACGCCACCATCAACGCCCACAGCTCGATGACGACACCGCCCAAGGCTGCGAATCGCCACAAAGAGTCATGTGCGAAAGACAGGACTAGCGGCCGATGATCAGGCTCATCGCCTCGGCCCGGGTGGCGGCGTCGCGGAGCTGGCCGCGGACCGCCGAGGTGATGGTCTTGGCCCCGGGCTTGCGGATGCCGCGCATAGACATGCACATGTGCTCGCACTCGATCACCACGATCACCCCGCGCGGCTCCAGGATCCGCATCAGCGAGTCGGCCACCTGGGTGGTCAGCCGCTCCTGCACCTGCGGCCGCCGGGCGTAGACGTCCACCAGCCGGGCCAGCTTGGACAGGCCGGTGATCTTGCCGCTGTGCGAGGGGATGTAGCCGACATGGGCGACGCCGCGGAAGGGCACCAGGTGGTGCTCGCAGACGCTGGTCACCTCGATGTCCTTGACCAGCACCATCTCGTCGTGGCCCAGGTCGAAGGTGGTGGTCAGCACGTCCTCGGGCTGCTGCCAGAGGCCGGCGAATATCTCCCGGTAGGCACGGGCGACCCGGGCCGGGGTGTCCCGGAGGCCCTCGCGCTCGGGATCCTCGCCGACGGCGATGAGCAGCTCCCGGACGGCGTCCTCGGCCCGCTTCTGGTCGAACACCCGGACGAATCCGGTCGAGTCCTCAATCGTCACCGGGTCGGTCATCGGTCTCCTCCACATAGGCGGCTCGTCCACAGGCGGCTCGGCGGCTCGGCACGGCAATGCCGCTGCCCCAAGGTTAGAACCTTGGGGCAGCGGCACACATTCCGGGATATTCCCGACGGGGGCGTTCAGCTCTCGCTCAGGCTCCGTTCGGCTCCTGCAGCGGCGGGAGCTTGGTGATGTCCACGATCGACGGCGGCCCCTCGAGCTGGGCGGTGCCGTTGGTCAGGGCCAGTTCCTTCGGGGACTGGACCGGCGGACGGGTGGACGGGGTCCGCCGGGCGGAACCGGTCCAGGCGGGGCGGGCCGGACGCTTCACCAGGTCGGTGAAGATCGTCGCGATCTGCTCCTTGTTCAGGGTCTCCTTCTCGAGGAGCTCCAGCACCAGGTTGTCCAGGACGTCCCGGTTCTCGACCAGGATCTCCCAGGCCTCGTTGTGGGCGTTCTCGATCAGCTTCTTGACCTCCTCGTCCACCAGACCCGCGACCTCTTCCGAGTAGTCGCGCTGGTGGCCCATCTCGCGGCCCAGGAAGGGCTCCGAGTTGTCGGTCCCGAACTTGATCGCACCCAGGCGCTCGGTCATCCCGTACTGGGTGACCATGGCCCGCGCCGTGGCGGTGGCCTTCTCGATGTCGTTGGAGGCGCCGGTGGTCGGGTCGTGGAAGACCAGTTCCTCCGCCGCGCGCCCGCCCATCATGTAGGCCAGCTGGTCCAGCATCTCGTTGCGCGTGGTCGAGTACTTGTCCTCGTCCGGGAGCACCATGGTGTAACCCAGGGCCCGGCCGCGGGACAGGATGGTGACCTTGTGCACCGGGTCGCTGTTCGGCGAGGCCGCCGCGACCAGGGCGTGGCCGCCCTCGTGGTACGCGGTGATCTTCTTTTCCTTCTCCGACATGATCCGCGTGCGCTTCTGCGGACCCGCCACCACGCGGTCGATCGCCTCGTCCAGGGTGAGGTTGTCGATCAGCTTGCGGTCACCGCGGGCGGTGAGCAGGGCTGCCTCGTTGAGGACGTTGGCCAGGTCGGCACCGGTGAAGCCGGGGGTGCGGCGGGCGACGACCATGAGGTCGACGTCCGGAGCGACCGGCTTGCCCTTCTGGTGCACCTTGAGGATGTCGAACCGACCGGTGAGGTCGGGACGGTCCACCGCGATCTGCCGGTCGAAGCGGCCCGGGCGCAGCAGCGCCGGGTCCAGGATGTCGGGGCGGTTGGTCGCCGCGATCAGGATCACGCCGCCCTTGACGTCGAAGCCGTCCATCTCGACCAGCAGCTGGTTGAGGGTCTGCTCGCGCTCGTCGTGACCGCCGCCGAGGCCGGCGCCGCGATGGCGGCCGACCGCGTCGATCTCGTCGACGAAGACGATCGCCGGGGCGTTCGCCTTGGCCTGCTCGAAGAGGTCGCGGACCCGGCTCGCGCCGACACCCACGAACATCTCGACGAAGTCGGAGCCCGAGATCGAGTAGAACGGCACCCCGGCCTCACCCGCGACCGCGCGGGCCAGCAGGGTCTTACCGGTTCCGGGCGGGCCGTAGAGCAGCACACCCTTGGGGATCTTGGCGCCGACGGCCTGGAACTTGGCCGGCTCCTGCAGGAACTCCTTGATCTCGTGGAGTTCCTCGACCGCCTCGTCAGCGCCCGCGACGTCCGAGAAGGTCGTCTTGGGCGTGTCCTTGGTGATCAGCTTGGCCTTGGACTTGCCGAACTGCATGACGCGCGAGCCGCCGCCCTGCATCTGGTTCATCAGGAACAGGAAGACCACGATGATCAGCACGATCGGGCCGAACGACAGCAGCAGGCCGACGAAGGCGTTCTGCTTGTCGACCTTGACCGTGAAACTGTCGATGGTCTTGTTCGAGACGTCCTGCTGCAGGGTGTTCTGCAGTCCCGAAATGTAGGCGTCGGAGGCGTAGGGGGCCTGGATCTGGCTCGACCCGTCGACCTTCTGGCCGTCCTTGAGTTGAACCTTGATCATCTGACTGTCGCCGGTGGTGATCTGTACCGACTTCGCCTGGCCGCTGCTGATCGTCGAAACGACCTTGCTGGTGTCCTCGGTCTTGTAACCGGCCGAGGAGGACACCACCTGCATCAGCACGACGACGGCGAGGACAGCCAGCAGAATCCACATCACCGGCGCACGGAAGTATCGCTTCACGTCCATCCATGCGGGGCGACATCAGCCGCCCCGTCCCTCCTGCCACTGTGCGGCGTCACCCGGTTTAACCGTGGGACGCGTCCTATGTATGACCTCGACCGGTTGGTCATCCACCGTCAATCGAAAGACAGCGGATTATTGGACGGTACAGCAGACATGCCCCTTGAGAAGTCCACGGGACAGTCGCGTACCGGTGTCGAACGGCCCTTCCCCGGGTCCAACGGAGGGAAACCCCCCACTGTTCCCGAAGCCGCGCATCCGCGCCGCGCAATCACAACGACTGGTCAGCCGCCGTACACGTGCGGGGCGAGAGTGCCGACGAAAGGAAGGTTGCGGTACTTCTCGGAGTAGTCGAGTCCATAGCCCACGACGAACTCGTTGGGAATGTCGAACCCGACGTACTTCACATCGATGGAGACCTTGGCCGCGTCGGGCTTGCGCAGCAGCGTGCAGACCTCCAGCGAGGCGGGTCCGCGCGACTGCAGGTTGCTGAGCAGCCAGGACAGGGTCAGCCCGGAGTCGATGATGTCCTCGACGATGAGCACGTCCCGGCCGTTGATGTCGGTGTCCAGGTCCTTGAGGATGCGCACCACGCCCGAGGACTTGGTGCCCATGCCGTAGGAGGAGACAGCCATCCAGTCCATCGTGACCGGGCTGTGCAGGCTTCTGGCCAGGTCGGCCATGACCATCACCGCGCCCTTCAGGACGCCGACGATCAGCAGCTCCCGGCCGGCGTAGTCGCGGTCGATCAGCTCCGCCAGTTCGACCAGCTTGGCGTCGATCTCGTCCTTGCTGATGAGCACCTTCGCAAGGTCGCTGCCCATGTCCTTCTCGTCCACCCGCGGTACGTCCTTAAAATCTGGAGTCTCAAGTGCTGGAGATCCGGTCTCTACCGTCACAACCTTGCCATACGCCCTGCTGGCTACATGCGGCGGAAGGCCAGCCGGCCGGAGCGGCGGCGCAGCTCGACCGCGCCCGGGAGGTGCAGCGGGCCCTGCCCGTGCCAGTCGGTGACCAGGTGGTCCATGACCTCCAGATGCCGGGCGAAGAGGTCTCCGGGCGGGCTGCCGGCCCGGATCGCGCCCCGGCGCAGCACCCGGCGGCGGACCGCGGGCGGCAGCGCGGCCAGCCGGGTGACGTCCAGGCCCTCGGGGGTCGTCGCCTCGGCCTCGGCCTGCACCGCCCAGGCGTCCAGCGCGTCGGCGTCGTCCCGGAACAGCCGGGCGGTCCTGGCCAGCGCCTCCACCACGCCGCCGCCGAGGTGCTTCTCCAGCACCGGCAGCACCTCGTGCCGGACCCGGGCCCTGGTGTAGGCGGGGTCGGTGTTGTGCGGGTCGTCCCAGACCGGGAGGTCCAGCACGGCGCAGGCCTGGCGGGTGATCGCCCGGTCCAGGTCCAGGAAGGGACGGCGGTAGCGGCCGGTGGCGGCGGCCATCCCGGACAGCGAGCGCGGTCCCGAGCCTCGGGCGAGGCCGAGGAGGACGGTCTCGGCCTGGTCGTCGCGGGTGTGGCCGAGCAGCACCACGCTGGCGCCGTACTTCTCGGCGGCGCTGTCCAGGGCGGCGTAGCGGGCGTCCCTGGCGGCGGATTCGGGGCCTCCGGCGCGACCCACGCTGACGCCCAGGGCGTCCACCGGGTCCAGGCCGAGGGCGCGGAGCCGGCCGGCCACCTCGACCGCGCGGCTGGTGGAGCCGCGCTGCAGGCCGTGGTCGACCGTCACCGCGCCGGCCCGGAGGCCGAGCTTGGCCGCCTCGAAGGCGGTGGCGGCGGCGAGCGCCATGGAGTCCGCGCCGCCGCTGCAGGCGACCAGGACCAGCGGGGCGTCCGGCGCGGGGCGGGGGCGGGGGGTGCGCAGCTTGGCGTGGCGCGGATCGACGTCGCCGACCGGGCGGAACGCGGGCCTCGCGGCGGGCACGGGTCGGGAGTCGCGGGAGTCGTGGGAGTCGGGGAGGGGGGCAGCGGAGAAGGTGTCAGGTACCTGGGTGGCGATGTCGTTGAGGACCCGGCGTACTGCCAGGCGTATCGCGGCCACCGCGGGATGCGGACCCATAGATTGATCACTCCTTGGAGCGGACCGGAGCGGAGGAGTTGCCGAATCGTCTCACAGAGTGACCGGCCGACTGCGGATTGTCGTAAGGGGATGGTCGCAGAAGTCTTCCGTGTCGAGGGTCACACCGGTTCCCCTCAGGACCAGGGTCCGCCCGGACGGGTGAATGAAGAAACCTTTCTCCGCCTCAACGTCCGAGCCGACCCCGCTCCGTTCGCACTCCGGGGCCGCCCCGTTCGTGCTCCGGGCCGCCCCGACCCGTTCCGGGCTGCTCCCGCTGCTACTTGTGGATGCGGGCGACCCAGGCCGCCGGGTTGTGGATCTCCTCCTTGGTGGGGAGGGTGTTCGGCGAGGTCCAGACCCGGTTGAAGCCCTCCATGCCGACCGCGTCCACCGCGGCCCGGACGAACACCGCGCCGTCCTGGTACTGCCGCATCTTGGCGTCCAGGCCGAGCGCCTTGCGCAGCAGCGCGTCCAGCCGGCCGGTGCCCTTGGCGCGGCGCTGCTGGAACTTCTCCCGGATCTCCGCGACGCTCGGCACCACCTGCGGTCCTACGCCGTCCATCACCACGTCGGCGTGGCCCTCCAGCAGCGACATCACCGCGGTGAGCCGGGCCAGGATCTCGCGCTGCTCGGGGGTCTGCACGATGTCCATCAGGCTGCCGCTGCCGCTGCTGTCCTCGTCGCCGCTGTCACCGCCGCTGCCGTTGCCGCTTCCGCCGAAGCCGGGGAGCGAGCCGGCCGCCTCGCGGAGCCGCTCCAGCAGGGTGGCCGGATCGATGTCGGTCTGCGCCAGGAAAGTCTGGATCTCGCCCTCGATGTGGTCCCGCAGCCAGGGCACCGCGGTGAACTGGGTGCGGTGGGTCTCCTCGTGCAGGCACACCCACAGCCGGAAGTCGTGCGGGTCGACGTCGAGTTCGCGCTCGACCGCGACGATGTTGGGCGCCACCAGCAGCAGCCGGCCCGGCTGCACCGGGTGCTCGTCGTCCAGCGTGGAGAGGTCCGAGGGGACCTCGGCCGGGGCGAAGGTCTCGTACTGGCCGAGCACCTTGGAGGACAGGAACGCCAGCAGCATCCCCACCTCGACGCCGGTGACCTTGCCGCCGACCGTCCCCAGCACCGCGCCGCCGGGCGTCGCCGAGCGGCGCGCCTGCATCCGGTCCGCCAGCGGGGTGATGATGGTGCGGAAGCCGGCCACATTGGCCTTGATCCAGCCGGGACGGTCCACCACCAGGACCGGGGTGGCCGCGCTGCTCGGCGAGTCCAGGCCGGTGAACGCGCGTACGTGCTGTTCCGCCTCGGCCGCGTGCCGGTGCAGTTCCGCCACCGCCGCGCGGGCCTCCTCCCGGGTCACCTCCGGGCCGGGGCGCGCCAGCCGGGTCGCGGTGTTCACCGCGAGGCCCCAGTCGACCATGCCTGTCGCGTCTGCCGCGTCCGCCATATCCGCACCGCCGCTCTGGCTCGTCTGTTTCAAGGGCGCGTCGCCGGACTCCGCGGGGATCGGCGCACAGCGTCCGGCGCGGCCGATTGCAAGGTGCCGGATCGTCCTCGCAGCCGGGGGCTACCAGGGCGGTTCGGCAACGCGGCAAGCAGCTGTGCCAGGCGTCGTGCGCCCCGCCGGTGTCCAGCGACGCACTCTCACACCGTACGTGCTCCTACCCGTCAGCGGCAGCCGCATACGGCGACGCGCCCGGCGAGCTGGTCCAGGGCGTCGCGGGCGGACGTGGCCGCGCCGCTGCCGTTGGACATGAAGGCGAAGACCAGCAGCCTGCCGTCGCGGTCCAGGACCAGCCCGGCCAGGGTGTTGACGGTCTGCAGGGAACCCGTCTTGGCCCGGACCACCCCCAGGCCGGAACTGCTGCCGCTGCTGCCGTAGCGGGTGTCGAGCGTCCCGGTGAAGCCCGCCACCGGCAGCCCGGTGACGATCGGGCGCAGCTCCGGATGCGCCGGGGAGGCGGCCAGCACCAGCAGCCGGGTGAGCACGGTGGCTGGAATCAGATCCTGGCTGGACAGGCCGCTGGCGTCGCTGAGCCGGGTGCCGCCGAGCGGGATGCCCAGCCTGGTCAGCTGCTGCTCCACCGCCGCCGCTCCCCCGGCGAAGGTCACCGGACGGCCCGCGGCGAGGGCCACCTGGTGGCCCAGGGTCTCGGCGATGTCGTTGTCACTGTCGGTGAGCATCCGCTCGACGATCTCGCTGAGCGGCTGCGAGTCGACCCGGGCCAGGGGGGCTGTGGTTTTGGTCTTCGTGGCGGCTTTGGTCGGCTGCCCCTGGACCGCGATGCCGCGCTTGCGCAGCAGTGCGGCGAAGGTGGCCGCGGCGGTCGCGGCCGGGTCGGCGTGGCGGGGGGCGTCCTCGGTGGTGTGCGGATTGAGCCTGCCCTCGTCCACGGTCAGGGCCTGGACCAGGGCGATGTTGTCGTTGACCCCTATCGGGTGCAGCGCAGGACCGGCGAACAGCGAGATGTCGTACGCCAGATGCACGCTGGCGGTCCCGGTCGCCCTGAGCGCGGCCGCGGTCCGGTCGGCCAGGGTGGACAGGCTGGCCTGCGGGTCGGCGCCGCCGGTCGCGGCGGCGGTGAGGGTCGGATCCCCGCCGCCGACCAGGACGATCCGGCCCGGCGCCGGGCTGACCACGGTGGTGCTGAAACGGTGCGCGGGACCGAGCAGCGAGAGCGCGGCGGCGGAGGTGGCGATCTTGTTGGTGGAGGCCGGCAGCTGCGGGGTGCCGGCGCCCGAGGCGTACAGGGTCCGGCCGGTGGCGGCGTCGACGATCGAGGCGGTGACCGTGCCCAGCGCGGAGGCCGACAGCGCCGGGGCGAGGGCGGCGGCGAGGCCCTTGCCGGTCGGCAGCGGAACCGGCGCCGCGGCCGGTCCGGTCGGCACCGTGACCGAAGTCACGTCCGTGGGCTGCAGCACGTCCTGGGCCGGATGCCAGAGCGGTGCCGGAACCGGCCAGGGCCGGATCGTTCGTACCTCGCTGAGCAGGGACTTTCCCGCCGTGCGCTCGGCGGTCCGCTGGCCGCCCTGCCAGGGTCCGGCGACCGCGATACCGCCCGCCGCGAGGGCCAGCCCCACCCCGCCCGCGACGACCGCCACCCCGCGCACCGGCGCCAACGCGTACGCACGCGCCGCGCGTCCCCACCATGAACCCATCCGGACCTGCCCCTTTCCCGAGCACCCCATGCTGTAGGAGACACTATTGGCTGCAAACGTCTCGCATTGGAGGAGCCTTGGAGTTCGACGTCACGATCGAGATCCCGAAGGGTTCACGGAACAAGTACGAGGTCGACCACGAGACTGGTCGCATCTTCCTTGACCGGATGCTCTTCACCTCGACCCGCTACCCGGCCGACTACGGCTTCGTCGAGGGCACGCTCGGTGAGGACGGCGACCCGCTGGACGCGCTGGTCATCCTCGAGGAGCCGACCTTTCCGGGCTGCCTCATCAAGTGCCGCGCGATCGGCATGTTCAAGATGACCGACGAGGCGGGCGGCGACGACAAGCTGCTCTGCGTCCCGGCCTCGGACCCGCGCTGGGAGCACCTGCGCGACGTCCACCATGTGTCGGAGTTCGACCGCCTGGAGATCCAGCACTTCTTCGAGGTCTACAAGGACCTGGAGCCCGGCAAGTCGGTCGAGGGCGCGCACTGGGTCGGCCGGGTGGAGGCCGAGGAGGAGATCGTCAACTCGATCAAGCGCCTCGCCGACTCGGGCCACGCGCACTGACCGGCTCCCCGCCGGCCCCGTGCCACCGAACGCCACCCCCGCCGCGCGGGGGTGGCGTTGCTGCTTTCCGGGGCTTCCCGGCCCGCCGGTCGTCAGCTCTTGCGCGGGGCCTGGAGGCTCCAGAGGCGGCCGTCGGGGTCGCGGACGGTCATCAGCCGGGTGCCGAAGTGGGTGTCCTCGAACGGGGTGACCACCTCCACGGCGGGGTTGGGGCGGAACGCGTCAGCGTCGGACACCTTCAGCACCAACTGCAGCGGGGTCTCCTGGTCCTCGGGGACCTCCGCGATGAAGAGGGAGGGGCCGTCGCCGTTGCGCAGCTGGCCGGAGTTGTGGTCGGTCTCGAACTCCAGCTCGTAGCCCAGCGCCTGGAAGAACTTCGCGGTCTTCCCCCAGTTGTGGGTCTCGATGAACACGGCCTCGATGCCTTCAGTCGTCATGTCAGGACTCCTTCTCGGACGATCGTTCCTGCTTCGGATGGGGGCCGTCGAGATAGGCGCGCAGCGCGGCGGCGACCAGCGCCGACAGCGAGGACTCCGACTCGATGGCACGGTGCTTCACCTGCTTGATCAACCCGATCGGCAGGTACACGTTGAACTGCTTCACTTCCTCGTCTCCCACAGCTACGATGCTAGCATTCTAACTAGCTAGTCCGCAGGTTATGGACGGCGGCGGGCGAAGAGGAGGGCGCCGGGGGCGGTCCCCTCGGGGTCGAGCAGCAGCTCGGCCTCGACGGTGAAGCCGGCCTCGCGGAGCCAGCCGCTCATCCGGGCGGGTCGGCGCCGGTGGACCTGGACGTTCATCGGGTGGCCGCCGTAGCCCTGGGTCTTCAGCCGCGACCCTTCCCCCAGGTGAAAGCCGATCAGCAGGGGCGCGCCGGGGCGCAGCGCCCGGCTGAGGCCGTCCAGGACCGTGGGGACCGCGTCGTCGGGGACGTGGATCAGCGACCAGAACGCCAGCGCCCCGGCCAGCGACTCCCCGGCGAGGTCGAGATCCGTCATCGAGCCCACCTCGAAACGGAGCTGGGGATGGTCGCGGCGGGCCACGGCGACCATCCCGGGCGAGAGGTCGATGCCGAAGGCGTCCACCCCCAGCTGATGCAGGTGAGCGGTGATGTGGCCGGGGCCGCATCCCAGGTCCGCCACCGGCCCGCCGCCGGCCTCCTGAACCGCGTCGGCGAACAGGGCCAACGCCGCCCGCAGGTAAGGCTTTTCGCCCAGCGCCTCGCGCAACTGCTCGGCATAGCTGACCGCGACCGTGTCGTAGGAGGTACGGGTGTCTGCCAACCAGCCGTCAGCGTTCATGCTGCGCCACAGTAGCCCGGTGACGCCGCGTCAGCCGCCCTGGGCCAGGTCACGCCGGTTGAAGCCCCAGATGCCACCGGCGGCGAAACAGAGGCCGACCCCGGCGAGCAGCGCGCAGTGCGTCCACTGGATGCCGTTCACCAGCGGCTCGCCTCCGGTGTACCAGTGGAACGGCGAGTAGGACTGGATCCAGTGCAGGCCCTTGATCTGCGGGAGGAACGAGTCGCACAGGTAGGCCGCCACCGTCACATACGCGCCGCCGACGATCGCGTACAGGCGGCGGCCGGTGCCGGCGCCGATGCCGAAGGCGATCGAGGCGAAGCAGAACCCGAACAGGACCAGCTGGAAGGTCATGGCGGCCAGGTTCGCCACGCTGATCGCGGTGAACTCGGCCGGCACCCGCAGCGCCAACTCCACCAGCAGCAGCACCGCGCCGACCAGGACCACCGCGGCCAGCACGGCCAGCCAGCGGGAGACCGCCAGCCGTACCCGCCGGACCGGGTGGGCCAGCACCAGCTCCAGCGTCCCGGCCTCCTCGTCGCCGGCGATCGCCTTCGTCCCGGCGGCGACGGCGAAGACGGCGAGCAGGATCGGGACCAGCAGCCCGAAGACCGTGGAGCCGAAGTAGCCGGCCGCGGTGCCGTAGTCCTGCAGGTGGAACGCGTCGCGCAGGGACTGCGGGAACGAGTCGATCGCGGTGGCCAGGCCGGAGTTCTGCCCCATCACCGGCCAGATCGACGAGTACATGGCCGCGACCGCGGTGATCGCCAGCGCCCAGCCCAGGAAGCCGCGCCGATTGTCCGTCAGATGCTTGCGAAAGACCGTGCTGCCGCTCATGGCGTGGAGCCCTTCGATCCATTCGATCCTTGTTCGTAGAAGGTGAAGAAGATCTCCTCCAGCTCCGGTTCCTCGGCCAGCAGGCTGGTGACCTCGAACCGGGCGGCGGCCTTCACCAGCGGGTCCGGGCTGCCGGTCAGGATCGCCCGCAGCACGCTCCCGCCGTCGGGGGTCGCGGTGACGGCGGTGTTCTGCAGTCCGGGCAGCGCGGCGAAGACCTCGACTCCGACCGCGCCGGCGAAGGCGATCTCGACCTTGCGGTGCGCCGACTGGCGCAGCTTTTCCACGTCCGCGACGGTGACCAGCTCGCCCTCGCGGATGATGCCGACCCGCCGGCAGGTCTGCTGCACCTCGCTCAGCACATGCGAGGACATGAAGACGGTCTGGCCGTTGGCGCCGGCCTCCTGCACCATCTCGACGAACCGCTGCTGCAGGAACGGGTCCAGGCCGCTGGTCGGCTCGTCGAGGACCAGCAGCTCGGGTGTGTGCATGAACGCCTGGACCACGCCGACCTTCTGCCGGTTGCCCTTCGACAGGGTGCTGATCCGGCGGGTCAGATCGAGGTCGAGCCGCTCGGCGAGTTCGGCGATGCGCGCGGCGGGGACGCCGCCGCGCAGGTCGCCGAGGTAGGTCAGCGCCTCGCGCCCGGTCTGCCGGCCGTCGATCCGGAAGTCCCCGGCCAGGTAGCCGATGCGGCCCCGCATCTTTGCGTCGTCGCGCGGATCGGCACCCAGGACCCGGAGCGTGCCGGAGGTCGGCCGGATGAGGTCCAGCATCAGCCGGATCGTGGTGGTCTTCCCGGCCCCGTTGGGACCGAGGAAGCCGAACACCTCGCCGCGTTCCACGGTGAGGTCGAGTCCGGCCAGGGCGGTCTTCCCGGCGCGGGCGTTGCCGTACCGCTTGACCAGCCCGGCGGCTTCGACGGCGGTGTCAGTCATCGGCCATCCCTCTGCCTGGATCCGTCGGACTGCCTGCTTCGGTCACGCTGCCTGCTTCGGTCACAGCCCGTTGTCCCGCTTGAACTCCTCGACCAGGTCCGGCACCCGTTCCGCGATGAAGGCGAAGAAGTCCCTCGCGATGCGCACTCGGCGGGCCTCGGGCGCGTCCTCGTCGCCGATCAGCTCGACGCCCCTGGCCATCAGCACGCTCATGGCCGCCCAGACGGCCCTGCCGTTCATGGTCCCGGTGATCAGTGCGTCGGGCAGCACCTCGTAGGCGTGCCCGCGCTGCCCCGGCCGGGTGACCCGCCGGGCGAGTTTGGCGCCCTCCAGCATCCGCATGCCGGTGGACACCGAGCCCTTGGACAGCTGGAGCGCCTCGGCCAGCTCGGTGCTGGTCTGGCTCGGCGGATCGCAGATCATCAGCCAGCCCAGGAGCTTCCCATAGGCGGGCGGCATGCCCATGGTGGAGTAGAGCAGGCCGAACTCCTCGGCGTACGCCTGCCTGGCTTCCCGATCCACTGGCGTCACACTCCGTTGTGTATATTCAGAACTTACTGAATATTCAATACCTCGACAGACTGCCGCGCAAGGAGGAGTGCTGTGCGCTACGGCTACATCGGTTCCATGAAGGTCAGACCCGGTCACCGTGCGGAGGTCGTCGCCGTACTGGTGGACGGCGCCGACGGGCTGCGCGCAGCGGGATGCGATCTCTATGTCGTCACCGAATCGGCCACCGACGAGGACACCGTGTGGGTGAGCGAGGTGTGGGCGAGCAAAGCGCACCACGACGCGTCGCTGCAGCTCCCCGAGGCGCGGGCTGCCATCGGCAGGGTCATGCCGCTGCTGACGGGTGAGTTCACCCGGCAGGAGACACACGTCGTGGGCGGTCTCGGCATCTGACCGTGGACTTCCGCCGATCAGTCACTGCTGGGACGGATCGGCGGCACCCGGGGCGCTCGCGTCGACGAGGGTGCGCAGGGTGTGGATGGCGTGGGTGCGGAGCCAGGCGTGGGCGGGGTCGGTGTCGTAGCGGTGGTGCCAGGCGACGATCAGCGGGACGGGGGGAACCTCGAAGGGGAGCACGCGGGCGTGCAGGCCCAGGGTGGTCCAGAGCGGTCGGCAGACCTGTTCGGCGACCACCGCCACGGCTTCGGTGCGGGCGATCAGGTCGAGTGCGGCGCCCGTGGTGGGGAGTGCGGCGCTGACGTGACGCCGTAGGCCGAGCGCCGCGAGCGCGTCGTCGATCGGGCCGGACAGGCGGCCCCGGCGGGAGACGGTGACGTGCTGGGCCCGGGCGAAGCGTTGCGGAGTCAGTTCGCCCTCGGCCAGCGGGTTGTCCCGGCGCATGACCGCCACCATGCGGTCGGCGCCCAGCGTGCGGGTGGCGATCTCGGGTCGGTCCGGCGCGGCGGCGCCGACCTCGAGGTCGGTCTGCCCGCGGCTGAGGTCGGCGACGTCGGCGGAGGGTTCGGCGAGGAAGCGGATCGCCACCCGGGGCGCGGTTTGCGCCACGGTGCTGATCAGCGCCGGGGCCAGGGCCGTGACCAGGGCGTCGTGGCAGCGGAGGGTGAAGCTGCGTTCCAGGTGTGCCAGGTCGAGCGTGGTCACCGGGGTGAGCACGGCGCGGGCGCGCAGGACCAGTTCCCGTGCCTCGTCCCGCAGTTGCAGGGCGCGGGGGGTCGGGGTCATGGTGCGGCCGGTGCGCACCAGGATGTCGTCGCCGGTCGCCTTGCGGATGCGCGCGAGGGTGCGGCTCATCGCCGGCGGGGACAGGTGCAGGCGGTCGGCGGCGGCGGCGACGCTGTTCTCTTCGAGCAGGGCGTCCAGCGCGACCAGCAGGTTCAGATCCACATGCACCAGGGTAACTCCTGCCCTTACAAGAGTGCACTGGCAATCATCTGTCCGGGACCCTAGCGTCGGAGGAGTCCGGATCGGGCAGGCCGGTCCGTCGCTCTGAATGAGGTCCCACCATGACCATCACACCTTCCCTCAGCAGCAGTGCTTCGGCCGAGGACCGCGCGCTGCTCGCCGCGGTGGTCGAGGTCGCCACCGAGGCCGGTCGCGCCTTGGAGGCCCGGTACTCCGTCGCGGCGCGACCGGCCGACCGCGCCGGGATGTTCCGCGCCGGGAGCGCCGACAGCGAGGTCTCGCTCGACATCCTGCGGCCGACGCTGACGGCGCTGCGGCCCGGTGCGGAGTGGCTGACGGAGGATCACGAGACCACCGCGCTGCCGCCGGGCGAATGGTGGGTGGTCGACGAGGTCGAGGGCAACGTCAACCACGTGCACGGGCTGCCGGAATGGGCGGTGACCGTGGCGCTGGTGCGCGACGGGGAGCCGGTGCTGGCCGTCGTCCGCCAGCCGGTGGGCGATCTCACCTACACCGCGCTGCGCGGCGGCGGAGCGCAGTTGAACGGCGCGGCGCTGCGGGTGTCCGCCAAGAGCGAGCTGAACGCCGCGATCGTGGACACCGGCCAGGCCGAGGCCGACCAGGCCGGCACCTACGAGCGGATCGGCCGCTCGATCACCGCGATGCTGCACCGGGCGCTGCTGGTGCGCGCGAGCGTGCCCTCGACCTTCCCGATGCTGCTGGTGGCCGCCGGGCACCACGACGTGTTCTGGCAGTACGAGCCCACGCTGCCGGGGGTCGCCGCAGGCGCCCTGATGATCACCGAGGCGGGCGGCGTGGTCACCCGGATCGACGGCAGCCCGTGGAGCCCGGGCAGCGACACCGTCCTGGCCACCGCCCCCGGCCTGCACGCCGCGGCCGTCCAGGTGCTCGCCCCGCTGGCCTGACCGGCCGCAGCCTTCGACCTTCCATCCAACCCGTCACCAAGGGACCGACATGCATATCGCCATCCTCGCCGCCTCCGGCGCCACCGGGCTCGCGCTGACCCGCCAGGCCCTCGAACGCGGGCACACCGTCACCGCCATCGCCCGTACCCCCGCGCGGATCACCGTCCCGGACCACCCGCGGCTGACCCGCGTGGCCGCCGACGTGCGCGATCCGCAGTCCGTCGTCGCCGCCGCGCTGCGCGGCAGCGAGGTCGTGCTGTCCGGGCTCGGCGTGGCCAAGGGGGACGAGCCCGGCACGCTCACCGCCGGCGCCCGTGCCCTGGCCGAGGCCCGCGCCCTGACCGACGCCGACGCCGACGCCGGCACCGACGCCGATCCCGGGCGGATCGTCTGGCTGGGCGCCTACGGCACCGGCCCGTCCGCGCAGGCCTCCGGATTCGCCACCCGCACCCTGCTCAAGGCGATGGGGGCGGAACTCGTCGACAAGGTCACCGCGGACGCCACCGTGCTCGAAGCCGGCGGCACGGTCTTCCACGCCGGGCCGCTGTCCAACGGGCCGCTCAGCCCCGACCGACGCACCGTCGGCCTCGACGGCGCACCGAAGCGCTTCTTCCCGGCCCGGGTGAGCCGGCAGACGGTAGCCGCGGCCATGCTCGACGAGGCCGAGAACCCGCGCCACCCCGGGCAGGTCGCCCTCCCGCTCGAACACTGACCCGCCCTCACCCGGAGGTACGCCGTGACCAGCACCGAACCCCACGCCGACCGGCTCGCGGTCGCCGAAGCCGTCTCCCGACTCGCCGCCGCGCAGGACGCCTGCGACTGGGCCGGGCTGCGCTCCCTGCTCGCCGAACGCGTCCACCTCGACCTGTCCAGGCACCTCGGCGTGCCGGCCGGCGAGATCAGTGCCGAGGACTTCGTCGCCCATGCGCGCGGCGTCGCCGACGGCTTCACCGCCACCCACCACCTCACCGCGAACCTCATCATCGACCTCGACCTCGACCTCGACGGCGCCGCCGATGCCGATGCCGACCAGGCCTCCTGCCGGGCCCACGTGCTGGCCTACCACCACCTCGCCGCCGCACCCGACCCGCGGGACGCGGTCTGCGTCATGCGCGGCACCTGGGAGCTGCGCCTGCGCAGAACCAGCACACGCTGGCTGATCGAGCGGCTCACCGTCGTCAGAACCGCACCGCTCGAAGGCAACGCGGACCTCTACACCAGGACCGCCGTCGGAGCGCGGTGAACCGCCTGTCGTTGATTGCCGTTGACTCGCGATATAGCGTGGTTACTGGTGGCTGTGGTGTCACCGCATCACTACCGAGGAGTCCGGATGCCGGCAGACCCGTCCAGCTCGCCCGCGCTGCGCGCGTCCGACGCGGACCGTGATCGGGTCATCGAGACGCTGCGCTCCGCCGTCGTCGACGGGCGGCTCGACCCGGCCGAGTTCGAGGAGCGGGTGGACGCGGCGCTGGCTGCCCGCACCTTCGACGCTCTGACTCCGCTCACCGCCGATCTGGCCGCAGCGCCGGGCCTCGACGTCGCGCTCGCGCCGTCACGCGCCACAACGCCGGCTCGCCAGGCCGAGCCGGCTGCGGAGCTGATCACCATCAGGGAGAAGCACGGCACGGTGCGCCGCGACGGCGACTGGACGCTCCCGCACCGGCTGGCACTCCGCACCGCATGGAGCCAGGTCACGCTGGACCTGACCACCGCGGTGCGCAGCGGCCCCGACCTGGTCGTCGAACTACGGGTGAGCGGCGGCACCGTGGAGCTGGTCCTCGCGCCGGGCATGGTGGTCGACGCCAACGGGCTGGCAGTGCGGCACGGCCAACTGGAGATCAGCAGGGACGCGGGCGACGACACCCCGCAGACGCTGCACATCCGCCTGGTCGGCCGGATGAAGCACGGCCGGATCGAGACCCGCTGGACGACGCCGCGCCCGTGACCGGTTCAGCCGGTGGGGATTCGTAGCGATCTTCGTCCGCGTCAGGATGAGCCGGGCTGTCGTGGGTGGTCTCGCTGAAGTTGCGCGGGTTTTGTCTCACCACCTTTGCGCTTTCCTCGTTGCCACGTCAGTCCAGCTGCTTCGGATTGGCCTTGGCCGCGCAGGTCTTGCCACCGCTACGGTCCCGACATGCGCCTTTACGTTGTCGACGCCTTCACCGATCGTCCCTTCTCCGGGAACCCGGCCGCCGTGTGCCTGCTGCCTGCCGGACCGTGGCCGGAGGCAGCGTGGATGCAGCGGATCGCGGCCGAGATGAACCACCCCGAGACCGCGTTCGCCCTTCCGCTGCCCGCTTCGACCGAGGCCGACTGGGCCATCCGCTGGTTCACCCCGCTGGTCGAGGCCGACCTGTGCGGCCACGCCACGCTCGCCACCGCGCACGCGCTACGCGCCGAGAAGGGCCTCGTCGGAGCCGTTCGGTTTCTGAGCCGGCACCACGGCGTCCTCGTCACCCACGCCGACGCGGAGGGCGCCATCACACTCGACTTCCCGGCGGCCCCAGGCACGACGGTGCCCCTACCGGATGGTCTTTTCAGGGCCCTGGGGGCTGTCGCCGAGGCCGCCTTCCGCTCCGACGGCCTCGGTGACCTGCTGGCGATCTTCGCCGACGAGGCCACGGTCCGGGCCCTCACGCCAGATCTGGACGCCGTGGCCGACCTGACGAACCGCGAGGGACTGCGCGGCATCATCGTCACGGCCCCCGCCGCCGAGGCCGCCGTGGGCCACGACTTCGTCTCCCGCTTCTTCGCCCCGGCCAAGGGCATCCCCGAGGATCCGGTCACCGGCAGCGCCCACACCACGCTCGCCCCGTACTGGTCGGCACGTCTCGGCCGCGAGGAACTCACGGGCCTCCAGGTGTCCAGACGCAGCGGCCTGGTGCGGACGGCTCTGAGCAGCGACCGCGTCCGCCTCACCGGAAACGCCGTCACCATCTTGGATGGCACCCTTCACGTCTGACGCGGTGCCGGTGGGTGTGTAGGTTCCGACTTGATCTGTCGGTCGGTGACGTGGTGACGTGCGGCGCTGGGTCGTCGTCCGGGTGACTTGTCGGCCGTGTTGTCCAGCCGATCTGTCGTTCTCTTCAGATCGCGTGGCCTCGGGGTCTTCATGTGAGGCTTGTCGAAGGTCGGGGCGTGGTTAATGGGGCTGTGTGGACCGGTGCTCCCGAGCCGTGATCGACTGTGGTCATGGGCTTGTCGGTTGATGTGGTCGTCTTCGGTGATGGCGACCAGGGCACCCACGGTGTGATCGCCAGCATGCCCGGCATCGGCCCGCTGCTGGGAGCGGAGTTCCTGGCCGCAACCGCCGGCGACATGAGTCGTTTCGGCAGCGCCGACCACCTGGCCAGCTTCGCCGGAGTCGCCCCGGTGCCGCGCGACTCCGGCAACGTCAGCGGCAACCTGCACCGCCCCCGGCGCTACCACCGCGGGCTGCAACGCGTGTTCTACACCTCCGCACTCATCAGCATCCGCAGCTGCGAGGAATCCCGCCGCTTCTACGAACGCAAGCGCGCCGAAGGCCAACGCCACACGCAGGCCGTCCTCGCCCTGGCCCGCCGACGCGTCAACGTCATATGGGCCCTGATCCGTGACGGACAGTGCTTCCAAAGTCGACTCCCGGTCACAGTTGCGGCTTGACAACGTCATTAGGAGGTGGCTCACCGGAAGCGCCGCCAGACCTCCTTGCGGGAGAGGCTGAACAGGCTCGGCGAACCGGTCGTCACAGGCGCTGTCGCAGTTGCTGGAGCGGTGGGAGAAGGGGGCGGTCAACGGCCGCCGCGAGCGGCGGATGGCGCTGCGGATCTCCGCAGACCGCCCGGCCCTGCCCCTGCCCGCGCCGGAGCCTGACACGGAACCGGCGGCTGGACTGCACCTGGTCCCGCCGCCGCGACTGGACCTCGCGGACCGCCGCGTCCCAGCGCGGATCCACCCGTGTCGCACGACCCTTGAGCAACCTCAGGTCCACCAGCCCGGCGACGCCGGCCTGGTGGTAGGCGGCGATCCACCGGTTCAGGGTCCGCGTGGAGACGCCCAGTTCGCCGGACTTCGCGGCGATGCGCTCCGAGACAGCCAGTTCCGGAGCGAACAGCGGGCGCGGCTCGCCCGGCGCGGCCAGCTCGGCAAAACCGGATCGGAACCCGGACAGGACCTCGCGAATGTGCCCGGCCCGTTCCTTGACCTCCTCGCGCTGCCCGTTCGACAGTGCGGCGAGCGCGACCGCGTCGGTCACCACCCCCGGCTCGCCGACCGGCTCCATACGGACACCCGCCGCGAGCCGGGCGAACGACACCGCGCTGAAGGCGCCCGTGCGAACGTTACGCAGCGTGATCCGCGTGCCGTCGAACCACTCCAACAGCAACGGCTGAGCCGCGATCGCCACCACGCCCGGGTCCTGATCGGCAAGCAGGATGCGGGCCAGTTCCAGACGGCTCTCATAGATCACGTGCCCGCCAGCGGTCGAGGACCACTACCAACCCGAGTAGCTGGCCCGCCCCCGAAACCAGCGCACCTCGCGCACCGGCATCCCCGCCAACACGTCATCGACCGACAGCCGGTCCAACCACGTGTCCGCGAACCGGCCCTGACCACTGCGATAGCGAACCTTCACCTCATCGAGCCGAACCGAGGACAGCAGGTCGGCCGGCACAACCATCGATGACTCACAAGCCCTGGCTAGACTCAACTCGTGATGATCAGCCAGGCAGACGCGGACGACGTTGCAGGCCTGGCACGGCTGTTGTGGCTGGACACCCACCACGAGGAGTCAGCACAGCAGTCAGTTGAGGCATTCACAGCGGAGCTCGCGCAGTGGTGGGCCGCCCACCAGGAGTCGCACCTGGCGTTCGTGGCCCGGCTTCTCCGACCGGAGATCGTCGGCATGGCCTGGGTCGCGCTCGTCCCACGCATACCGAGACCCGGAGCGACACGTCGGCTGTCCGCAGACATTCAGACCGTCTTCGTCCTGCCGGAGCATCGCGGCCAGGGCATCGCCTCGGCGCTCGTGGAGGCTGCTTCGGAACATGCGACACACCGCGGGTCCCTTCGCGTGACGGTCCATTCCGGCCGCAGGGCAGTGCCGGTGTATGAACGGCTGGGCTTCGAGTCGTCCCGACAGCTCCTCCAGCGACCACCGGACTAGCGGGTGGCCATCCGCCCAGGAGACCCAATTGTCCCGTCTCATCGAGCACTTCATCCGAATGCGCTCTGACTTGCGAGGCGTCAGATCTGGGTGAGATTTTGGTCGAGGCCGAAGAGCCATGAGGCGGGGGACCCGATCCCAAGGGATCGGATGTCTCATGGATCATGGCGGGTGTGTAGGCCTTGAGCTGTGGTGCGTCAGCTCGGCTGAGACGCCATCGGTGCGATTCTCACTGGGCATGGGAGTTTCGGGGCGCGGTTCAGTTCCAGTAGCTGCCGCTGGCCGCTGTCTCCTCCCACGTTTGGAGCTTGAGCTGCTGCCTGCAGGAGGTGGTGGCGTTCGTCGCCCAGTCCCGGAAGGCTTCGGGGTCCTTTGCCAGGGCGTGCAGGTGCCGGGCGGACTCCTGAGCTTGGACCATCCAAGGCGCGAAGGCGTCCTCGGCCAGGGCCTGGTCCAGGCGTCGCCGCGCTGTGGTGGGATCACCGGTCAGTCCGGCGGCGATCCCGGCGTGGTAGCTGTCCCAGAAGTAGCCGGGGCGAGGCTTCTGCGAGGTCAGGAAGTCGGTGGTGGAGGGCAGGTCACTGAACCTGGCCCGGTTTTCCAGCGCCAGGTCGGCGGCTCGCCGCGCGAGGTTTTGCGCGCCGAGGGCGAACTGGGTGGGGTTCACGAACCGCTCGAACCCGGGCTCGCGGCCGCCGAAGTCGAATGCCAGATGATCTCTGTCCTGCCACAACCACATCACGCCGACGTTCAGATAGCTGCCCTCGTTGCGGCCGGGCTGGAACTCGACGATGCCCAGCCACCATCCGTGGTCGTCGATCCAGGTTCGCGACCTTCCGCGCTGCTGAAGACCCAGGGGCCGAAGTGCCTCGCGGGCTGCTGTCGTGACCAGGTGGGATGCGGGAGCTGTGGCTGCCATGCCGATCATTCTCCGCTGACCACCCGTTCGTGCTCTGACTGGGCTGGTCCGCGGTCCGGTCGGGTGACACGACCGGGGTCAACACACTCGGGTGAGACAAGCCAGAACCGATGAGACTCAATCTGCCCCGAAAGGTAGAAATCGGGCGCAGAGTGTCAGGTCCGCCGAGAATCGGCCGGCTTCCAACCGAGACAGACGAGACGCCGCCCGAACCAGCGAGACCGGACACCCATGCTCGATGGCCGACTCCCGGCACACCCTCGCTGATTGCTCGCGAAGCCAGCCGCCGTCGGCGCAGTTGTCTCATCGGTTCTTCGCCCCGCGCAAAGTAGGCGAAGAACCGATGAGAAAGCGCAAAGTGCGATGAGTCCCTACAACAGGGTGCCGGCATCAGTGGGGGCGGGCGTAGAAGTCGGGGGTGCCCATGATCCAGAGGCTGGCCACCTTGACCACGTCGCCGGTGCGGGGGCTTCGATCATCTGGTCGTCGCCGAGGTAAATGGCGACGTGGTAGATGTCCTGCGGGGTGCCGTCGTGGGACCAGAAGACCAGGTCGCCGGGCTGGAGCCGGCGGTAGGAGAGCGGGGTGGACTGGGCGTACTGGTCGGCGGCGAAGTGGGGCAGTTCGACGCCGGCGTGCTCCCAGGCGCGCATGGTGAGGCCGGAGCAGTCGAAGACGTCGGGGCCCGCGCCGCCCCAGACGTAGGGGAGGCCGAGCTGGGCCCGGGCGAAGGAGACGGCGGCCGAGGCGTCACCGGAGTGGTACGGGGTGGACGGGCCGGAACCAGAGCCGGAACCGGAGCCGGCCTGGGCGGCCTGGGCCTGGGCGGCGTCGGCGGACTGGCGGGCGGCGGCTGCCGCGGCGGCGTCCGCCCTGGCCTTGGCGGCTGCCGCGGCGAGGGCCTGCTGGCGCTGCGCGGCCAGGGCGACCGAGATCTGCTGGGCGGCGGCGAGTCTGGCGAGCAGCGCGGTGTGCTGGGCGTCGATGCGGGTGACCTCGGCGCGCTGCGCGGTCAGCCGGGCCTGGACCTGGTCCGCCGCCTGCTGGACCGCGGCGGTCGCGTCCCTGGCGTCCGAGGCGGCCAGGGCGGCCGTGACCGAGGCGGTGGCGGCGGCCGCGGCGGTGCTGGTCGCGGCGTCCACGACGGCACGGTCCTGCCCCTCGACCGCGTGCAGGGCCTGCTCCTGGATACCGGCGGCGTGCAGGTCCTGAACGGTCATCAGCCCCTGGACCACCGCGAGCGAGGGCGGCAGCCCCAGCCGGTACTGGGCGGCGGCCAGCGCCGCGGCGGCCTGACGGGCCGTCTCCCGGCGGGCGGCGGCGGCCGTGGCCTCGGCGGCCGTCCGGACCGACTCGGCCTCGGCCTGCTGCTGGCGCACCCGGGCGCCGTTGTAGGCCTCGACTGCCTGCTCGGCCTGGATGTCCAGGTCCTGCGCGGCCTGCTGGGCGGCGGCGAGCTGGGCCTGGACCGCGGTGACCTCCGCAGCGCGCTGCCCGGCGGCGTCCTGGGCCGCCTGCACCTGCGCCGCCGAAGGCGCGGACGGCGCCGAGGGGCCGGACGGCGCGGAGGGGGCAGCCGGGACGGCCGGGGTGGTGGAGGCTGACGGGTCGTCGGCTGCGGCGGTGCCGGTGAACGGTCCCGCCGCGGACGGAAGGACGGCGGTGAGCAGGGCAAGCGCGGCGGCGAGGAGGACGGACGTACGGCGGCGGGGCTTGCTTGGCACTCGGTCGGCCTCCCGTTGTGCGGACCCGGACACCCCAGTGTTGGCACGGCGGCAGCGACCGCGCAGGGTGGGGCCGCCGTGTGAGTGACGGACCGTCAGCCCGCGCCTTCCGAGACCGTCAGCCGGCCCGACCGTCATTGAAGCCGACCGTCAGTCGGGCCGGCCCGACCGTCAGCCCGCGCGGCGGCGCCCCGGCCGGGGGCGGCCTGCGGCTGTGGTGCGGCGGCGGGTGGTGGCCTCCGCCCGGCGGCGCGAGCGCTGGGCCGCGGTCGGGACGGCGGCGGCCGGGGGCCGGGGCGGGCTGCGGTGCGGGCCGAGGTCGATGCTGGCGGCACGGCGCGCGGCCAGCCGGTTCAGCCGGGCCAGCCGCCGCACCCGCTGCTCGTCCAGCGGCAGGTAGGCGGGGTGCGGACGGCGTTCGAGCCGGGCCGCCACCCGTTCGGCCATCCGCTCGGCCAGCAGATGGGCCCGGGTGGGCCGGGCTCCGGCCGGGGTGGGCTTGCCCGCGATCAGGTCGAACAGCCACTGCCGGGCAATGTCGGCGCGGCGGTGCCAGCGGGCCTCCCGGCGGCGGGCCCTGGCGTACTTGCGCGGACGGCCGGTGTAGCGCCAGCGGGCCCAGGGGCTGTTGGGGCGGGCCAGCCGGACCGCGCTGATCCAGGAGACGCCGGGGACCATGATGCCGAGCATCCCGCTCCAGAACTTCCCCTTGAGCAGGGTGGCCACGGTGAACAGCGCATTGGCGCAGATGATCCCGATCAGCCCCCAGCGCGGGTTGCTGTCCGGGGTGACACCCAGCGGGAGGTAGCCGACCAGCAGCAGCCCGGTGAACAGGATGCCGATGATCACCGCGTCCACCGACTTGCGGCCCTGCTCGCTCCAGTAGACGTCCTCCAGGTGCAGCAGCAGCGCGAACTCGTCCAGCACCAGGCCGCAGCCGATGCCGAAGAGCAGGCCGAAAATGTCCAGCCAGGGGTGGGTGCCGGCGGTGGCGAAGGCGCCGATGCCGCCGAGCAGCAGGAAGAACAGCCCGAAGACCACATGGTGGATGTGCAGGCCGCCGGGGGTGACGTTGCCGGGCCACCAGCGGGCCTCGCGCCGGATCATGCGGACGCTGAAGCGGATGAACAGGAACGAGCCGATGAAGCCGACCAGGACCAGGAACAGCGGCTGCTTGCCGGGGTCCTGGATGTGGTGCTGGTAGCCGGCCCAGAAGTGGTCCCACATGCGCTGTCCCCCTCTCTGCCTCAGAAGCCGCGGGTGCGCTTGGCCGCGCGGCGGACGATCTCGGGCCCGTCGCCCTGCGGAACCTGCAGGAACAGCCGGGCCACCTCGCCGCCGAGGTTGACCCCGACCGCCAGCGCCAGCGCGATCGCGGCGGCCCGGCTGATCGAGACCAGTCCGGCCAGCGGCTCGCCCTTGGCCAGCGAGAGCAGCCCCAGGTAGATCACCGATCCCGGCATCAGCGGACCGAGCGCGGCGGTGACGTACGGCAGCGAGGAGGCGTAACGGTAGCGCGAGGCCAGCTCGCCGAAAAGTCCGACCATCCCGGCCGCGATGCCGGTGGCGATGATCGGTGAGACGTGGGCCTGGGCGGTGAGCACCCCGAACACGGTCCAGCCGATGCCGCCGAAGACGGTGACCACCGGCAGCACCCGGCGGCTGCTCTGCAGCAGCACGGCGAAGAACAGGGTCAGCGCCATCGCGGCGGGAAGCTGCAGGGCCGGGTAGGGGGCGGCGGCGAAGGTCTGCTCGGGGTGCAGCGAGGCATTGACCCTGACCCCCAGGTAGAGCACCAGCAGCACGCCGAGGACGATGCCGACCACCAGGTAGAGGACCTCGAGCAGCCGGGCGGCGGCGGTGATGTAGAAGCCGGTGAGCCCGTCGGCGACGGCGGCGACCAGGGCGCGTCCCGGCAGCAGCGCGTACAGCCCACCGGTGATCACCACCGAGCCGCGGAGGTTGTAGTCGCTCAGGGTCAGCACCACGCCCATCGCGGCGGCCGGCATCGCGGCGACCACGAACTGGTAGAACTCCGGCAGCCCGCGGGAGGCCACCATCCAGGCCAGCCGGTCGCCGATGACCGAGGCCACGAAGGCGGCGGCGAACACCAGCAGGGCCTGCACATCCGACTTGCCGCCGACCAGCACCGTCGCCGAGCCCGCGAGCAGCCCGGTGGCCAGCGACAGCACCCAGCCGGGGTAGGGGTGCCGGTTCCGGCGGATCTCGGCGAGCCGGCGGTAGGCGTCCTCGACGCTGGCGTGCTCCCCGGTGATGTCGGCGACCAACCGGTACACCGAGGCCAACCGGGTGTAGTCGGAGCCGCGGCGGCGGACCACCCGGGAGGCGGTGACCGGGGGTCCACCAGTGAGGGCTGGTAGGAGATGGAGATCAGCGTGAAGGTGACCTGGGGCTCGCAGCGGTCCAGGTGGTACGCGTGGCTGACGCCGAGCATGGCGGCCTCGACGTCCTCGGCGCTCTCGCCGCTGGCGAGCAGCAGCTCACCGATACGGAGCGTCAGGTCGAGCACCCGGGGGACGTTGGGGCCGACCTCGGAGGGCTCGGCGACCCGGCTGCGCTCGAACGCGGGGCGTTCGGACATGGGGGTGCGCAGCAGCGTGCGCATCCGGTCCGGCCAGGGGGCGGCACCGGGGGCGCCGACCCGCAGCGCGGTGACGCCGATGCCGGCGGCGGGGGTGTGGCCGAGCTCGGACCAGTCGTCGAACTGCTTCAGCAGGTCGACCGGCGCCGGCTTCGGCGGGGCGGGGGACGGTTCGGCGGGCTGGGCGGCAGGCGGGCCGAAAGGCGTGGTGTCGGGGTCGGTTTCGGCGGGGCTCTGTTCCAGCGAGGCCGGGGTGGTGCCGACAGGTTCCGCATGGCCGAGGAGTCCGGGGGTAACCGACCCCCGTGCTTCGCTGTCCTCCGGCACCCGCTGCTCCTCGTCGAACCGTCTGTGGTGGGGCTTCCCCGCTGGTCACCACCTTGCCTGATCGCCACAGCCGACGCACACCAGAACTGTCTTATATCTCTCTATTACGGGACATACTGCATGGCTATGAGCAGTGCGAACGACGACAGCGAGAACAAGGACGGCGAGAAGGACGGCGAGAACGAGGGCAGTGGGAACGAGGAGAGTACGGCGACCGTCCTGGTGGCCGGCGCGGCCAATCTGGCCATCGCACTGGCCAAGGCGGTCGGCGGGCTGATCAGCGGCTCCGGCGCGATGATGTCGGAGGCGGCGCACTCGCTCGCGGACACCCTGACCGAGGTGCTGCTGCTGACCGCGCTGAAGCGCAGCGAGAAGCCGGCCGACGCGGGCCATCCGCTGGGGTACGGGCGGGAGCGCTACATCTGGGCCATGTTCGCCTCGGTGGCGACCTTCGTCGGCGGCGCGGTGTTCTCGATCACCAACGGGGTGCACACGCTGACCCACGGCGAGGAGCTCGGCAATCCGCTGGTCTCCTACATCGTGCTGGCGCTGGCCTTCCTGCTGGAGGGCAGCTCGCTGCTGAAGGGGCTGAAGCAGGCACGGGGCGAGGCCGACCGGCACGAGGTCGCCACCACCACCTACCTCCAGCACACCCCCGACACCACCGTGAAGGCCGTGGTGCTGGAGGACTCGGCGGCGCTGATCGGCCTGGTGCTGGCGGCCGGCGGCCTGCTGGGCGGCCAGCTGACCGGCTCCGGCGTCTGGGACGGCATCTCCTCGCTCTGCATCGGCCTGCTGCTGGGCTGGGTGGCCTTCGTCCTGGGACGGTCCAACGCGACCATGCTGATCGGCCGTTCGATCCCGGCCTCGATGGAGCGGGAGGTGGAGCGGATCCTGCTGGACCTGCCGGACGTGATCTCCGTGCTCGACCTGGTCACCATCATGGAGGGGCCCAACAATGTGCTGGTCGCCGCGAAAGTCGACTTTCGCAGTGCGGCGACCGCGGAGGCGATCGAGTGGGCCTGTGAGGACGCGGAGAACCACCTCCGCGAGCGCTTTCCCGCAGTTGGGAAGGTGTTTCTGGATCCGACCCCGGGCCCGCGCCAGCGCCGGAACAGCTGACCTTGAAAAGTGTGATCTATCGGTTACTGGCCCCATATGAGGGATATTTGACGATCGAGATGGAACTTTATCGACTTGTTAGTGAATGCTGAGCAGGCGACGTCAGGATCGACGGTCGGGGTCGGCCAGCCCTCCGTCACCACTTGCCTTTGACTTCAGGCATTCATCTACAGGGAGATCGCGTGTCCCGTTTGCGGACCTTCGTGGCATTCACCGCGCTGGCAGCCTTTATGTGTCTGGGCATCGGAACGGCGACGGCGACGGTGGCGAGCAACAGCTACCGATCGGCGGTGGATCTCTACTACTAACCCCCCGAGCAGGAGCACGGCACCCCCGGTCAGCTCACCGCACCGCCCCGCTCCACCAGCGCCGGAGCGGGTGGGTGCGTGAGCGGACCGGAGAGGGTCAGCAGAGGCCGGCAGCAGATGGGGCTGCCGGCCTCCAGCCGTTCCCGTTCGTCCCCCCGGCGCCGTCTCGCAGCGGCGCTAGCCGCGTGGGCGGATCACCACGAAGGCGTCCAGCTCCGGGTCGTAGTGGTCGTGGTGGGTGATCCCGCTCGCGCAGGTCTCCTCCCAGGCACGGCTCTCGGCCCTGCGGGCCGGACCGTCGCCCGAGTACATCGCCACCACCGCTCCGCCGCCGGGAGGGCAGAGACGACAGGTGGCGAGGGAGGTTGTTTCCAGTGCAGTCGACATGGCGTGCTCCGTTCCTGTGCCGTACGGGACGGCACCGCGACCTCTCCTGGTTCCCTGCCCGTTCTTCGAACGGACATCCCAGGTGGGATCGACGCTGTGTCCCACACCTGCTAAGCACAGTACCCACTGTCACTGACATCTCCGCAGTCCCGCAGGCCACAGTTCTGTCACCGGTTCTGACCGAGGGTCAGCGGCGCACCCGTGAGCGCAGGGCCACGGCGGGCCCACTCGGGCCCAACAGCCAGGCGCCGAGGGCGATCAGGGCGGCCAGGCCGAACACCGTCCACAGCGTGGTCCTGATGAAGTGGACCACGGTGTCGAAGACCGCCGCGGCGGCCGGGACCGACACCGAGTCGGGGAGGCCGCCCAGGAAGACGTGCCGGCCCACCGCGAGCCCCAGCGCCAGCAGCGCCATCCCGGCGCACAGCCCCAGCGCGGCGGCCAGCAGGCAGCGCCTGCGCCGGACCGCGAGCGCCACGCCGGCCGCCAGCAGCGCCAGCACGATCACCGGGAGCCAGACGCCCAGGGTCCGCAGCAGGCTGAAGCCCTTCTGCAGCTTGGGCACCGCGGTCGAACTGGCCAGCACGTACTGGGTGTGCACCTCGGGCACCTTGGCCGCGAGCGCGAAGCCCTGGTCCACCAGGGCCTGCTTGACCCGCTCCACCACCGGGCCGAGGTCGATCACCACCTCGGCGCCGTTGGTCTGCACCGGGCCCTCGTTCTTCCCGGTCAGAAAGGTGTCGACGGCGTTGTGGGCGGCCCGGTTGGCCGTGGTCCAGAAGGTCTCGAAGGCATCGCTCCGGACCACTGCGAGCGCCGCCTTGTGGACGAAGTCCTCGACCCCGCCGGCGATCGGCTCGCTCAGCTCGTCCACCAGGGCGCCCAGCCGGGGCGGCAGGTCCTCGGCCGCGGCGTCGATCCTCCCGGGCAGGTCCAGCTGCTGGGTCAGCGCCGTGGTGACCCGGTCGGCCACCGCGTCCTGGATCGCCGGGTCGGCGGCGAGCGGGGCCATCGTGGCCACATAGCGGTCGGTGTCGCCGACCTCGTCGCTGACCCAGACCGCCACCACGCAGAGCGGCGCGAGGACGCAGCCGACCACCACCAGCAGCGCAGCCAGCGCGGAGCGGAGCCGGTGCCGCGGCCGTTCCGGAGCCCTGGGCACGCCCGTCGTCACGCTCACAGGCGTCCCCTCCGCTGGAATCTGACTTCCCCTCAGCAAAGGTGACCGGTACGCCGCCCGCCACCGGGGCTGCTGCGTACGGGGCACGGGGGAGGCGGCGTCAGCGGATCCGGACGGTCACCGTCCTGGAGGTACGGTCGACGACCCAGCGGTGCGCCGCGGGCCGGACGACCAGCTGCGCCCGGAAGGCGACGGTGCCGCGCTGCGCGGCCGGGACGTCCAGCGCCAGCCGGTAGTGGGAGGTGCACCTGAGCCGGTGCCAGCCGGCCGCCCGGCCGGTGCCGCTGCGTTCGTCGACGCAGAGCAGGACCGGCGCCGCGCCGAAGTCGTCGGAGCCCCCGCTGGCCTGCAGCCGGATGGTGCCGCCGAGCGCGACCGCGCTTGAGCGCGCCCCGATCGTCAGCTCCGACTTGGCCGAGGCGGTGGAGGCGCCGGCCACCAGGCCTGCGGTCATGATCGCGGTGGCCGCGAGAGCCGTGGCTGCACGGCGGGTGGTACTGAGCATCAGAGCGACCGTCCTTGGACGAAGTGACCGTATGAATGTACCGACAGTCACAGTGCCCCGGTGGTTCCCCCCGGCTGGATCTCGCCCAGCTCACTCCCAGCTCTTACTCAGGCAGCGACCCGCTCCGGCCGCGACGGGCTCGGGCAGCGACGGGCTCAGGCAGCGACCGGCTCAGGCAGCGACCGGGCGGAACATCGGCCGGAGCGCGCCGCCCTGGTCGGCGACCTCCAGCCGCACCGTCGCGCCGGGCCAGAGCCGGTGCGCCGGGACGGCGGCGAGCTGCGCGTTCATCCGGAAGCCCTCGTCCAGCTCGACCACGGCGGTGCGCTCCACCTGGCCCGCGCCGGAGCCCTCGGGGATCCGGTGGATCCGGCCCTGGCCGCTGCTGCGTTCCCAGCTGAAGTCGCTGCCGCCGCAGGTCGAGCAGAGCAGGCTCAGCTGGGCGGAGCGGGTGGCGCACCACCGGCAGCACTGATAGCGGAGCTCGCCGTGGGCGAGGCCGTCCTGGAAGACGGCGGCGGGCGAAGGCACAGGTTCTGACGGCATGGGCACGACTCCGGCATAGGTCTGCAACTCGAACGATCGTTAAGTTACGGATGCCAGGGGTCACTGTCCAGCCCCGGGGAGTGATGTGATGGACGCCATTCAACGGGTCGGCACCGGGAAATCCCGGCTAGGATCTGAACGATCGATCAGTTACCCCTCATGCCCCCGTACCCCGAACCCAGCAAGGACCGCCCATGCGACCCTCCGGACAGGACGCGCTGCTGGAGGCCGCCCGCCAGGAGTTCTCCGAGCAGGGCTTCGGCAGCGCCTCGATCCGCGCCATCGCCCAGCGCGCCGGGATGAGCCTCTCGGCGATGTACCACTACTACTCGGGCAAGCAGGAACTGTTGTACGCGCTGCTCGAAGAGGGGCTCGACACCTACTTCGCGGCCTGCGCCGCCGCGCTGTCCGGGGTCGGCGAGGAGCCGGCCGACCGGCTCTCCGCGGTGGTCGCCGCCACCACCAGGTTCCGCGCGGAGCATCCGGCGCGGAGCAACATCCTGCTGTCCGAGGAGCGCAATCTCGACCCGGACCGGCTGGCCCGCTACCGCAGCAGGCATGCCGAGGCCACCAACCTGTTCCGCCACGCCATCGACGCGGGCGTGGCGGACGGACTGTTCCTCACCCCGTACCCGGACGAGGCACGGCGGGCGGTCATCGCCCTGTGCAACGCCGTCGCCCAGTGGTTCCGGCCGGACGGGCCGCTGAGCCTGGACGAGCTGGTGGACCGCCATGTGGCGATCGCGCTGACCATTGTCGAGTACCGCCCGCACCGCTCCTGGTCGGCCGGGCGGTAGCGCCTGAGCCGCTACTCGGCGGCGGCGTCCTGCTCGCTCTCGGCGCCCGCCCCGGCAGGCGTCTGGCCGGTCTCGCGGCGGACCTCGTCCATGTCCAGCGCCCGGGCCTGCTTGATCAGGTCGTCCAGGGCCGGCGCCGGCAGCGCTCCGGGCTGGGAGAAGACCACGGTGCGGTCGCGGATGATCATCAGCGTCGGGATCGAGCTGATCTCGAACGCGGCGGCCAGCTCCTGCTGCGCCTCGGTGTCGACCTTGGCGAAGACCAGGTCGGGGTTGCCCTCGGCGGCCTTCTCGTAGATCGGGCCGAACATCCGGCACGGGCCGCACCAGGACGCCCAGAAGTCGACGAGGACGAAGCCGTTCTTTTCGACGACCTCGTTGAAGTTGTCCTTGGTGAGCTCCAGCGTGCTCATCGGCGCTGCCCTGCTTCCTGGGTGCTGAGGGGAATGACCTGTCCGGCACAACGGTGGTCGATTGCGGACTATTCCTCCGGCTCGGGCTCCGCGTCCGGGTCCAGGCCCAGCGCCGTCGCCAGCCCGTCCGGACCGGTGCCGACCTTGCGGTAGGCCGACGCCAGCAGCCGCCCGGCCTCGGTCTCGCTGATGCCCAGCTCCTCCGCGATCCGCTGCTGCGGCACGCCCTGCGCCACCCGGACCGCGGCCTCGTGCTCCTGCTTGTTCAGGATCCGCGCGGCCACCAGCCGCAGCCGGTGCCGGATGCCGCCGGTCGCCAGCAGCTCGGTGCGGCCGCGCCTGGCCAGGCCGTCGGCGCCGCACTGCAGCGCCAGCTCGATGCCCTGCTCCAGCGCCTCCGCCGCGTCCCCGGGGCGGCCGACCCGGCGCAGCGCGGTGCCCTGGTCGACCAGCGCCAGCGCGTACTCGTACGCGGCCGGGGACTGGCCCAGCTTGTCCACGGCCTGGGCCAGCAGCTCCACCGCCAGCCGCGGCTCGGAGACCGCCGCGCACCAGCGCAGGGCGGTGCCGACCGCGGAGTTGGTGCCGATCCGCTCGGCCCGCTTCAGGGCCTCGGAGGTGAGCACGCGGGCCCTGGCCGGATCGCGGTCGGCGACGGACTCGGCCAACGGCCCGGCCCAGGGGGCCCAGACCGTGTTGTGCCAGCCCCTGGCGTCCAGCTGCTCGCCCGCCTTGGCCAGCTGGGCCTCGCCCTCCTCCCGGCGGCCGGCCGCGAGCAGCAGCCGGCCGTAGGTGGTGGGGGCGTCCGGCAGCACGATCACGCTGGGGAACGGGGGCTGGAAGGAGTACTCCTTGGCGAGCGCGAAGGCGTCCGCGCCGCGGCCCATCGCCAGCAGGGTGTCGCAGAGGACGCCGACCACGTCCCACTGCAGCGGGGTGTCCCGGCCCAGCCGGTCGGACTTGGCCAGGGTGTCCCTGAGCACCTCCTCGGCGTCGGTGAGCCGGCCCCAGCGGAAGGCGACCAGGCCGCGCATGAAGTTGGCGAAGGCGAGGTGGCCGCCGCTCCAGCCGGCCACGGTGTACTCGTTGGCCGCGTCGTTGAACAGCTCGGCGGCCAGGTCGAGCCGGTCGTTGTAGATGTAGGTGAGCCCGAGCAGGACCGGGATCTCGAAGCCCCAGACGCTGTTGGTCCAGCCCAGGCCCTCGGCGAGGCGTCCGGGCCGGTCGAAGGCGGAGGCGGCGAGGTCCAGCGCCTCGGTGGTCTGCTCGCCGCGCTGGGTCAGGTCGAAGGCGCGCAGCACCCGGACCGCGCGGGCGCCGGAGTCGGTGCCGCTGAGGCCGGCGGAGAGGGCGGCCAGCTGCTGGGAGCGTCCCTGGGCGTCCGGCTCGTCCCGCAGGAAGGTCTGCCACATGAACGAGGCGGCCTCCAGCCTGGTCCGGCCGAGGCCGGCCGGCAGCCGGGTGATCTCCTCCAGGGTGACCCGTACCGCCTCCTCCATCTGGTTGCTGTGGCCGAGGGCCTGGCCCAGCCGCAGCACCGCCTGCTCGCGGTGGTCGGGGCGCAGCCCCGGGGTGGTGGTGAGCGCGGAGCGCAGGTGGTTGATGGTGACCGGCGGCGCGGTCAGCAGGGTGGAGCAGCCCAGCTCGAACAGCAGCTCGGCCCGGTCCTCGTCGGCCGGGGGCTCGCGCAGCGCGCGCTCCAGGCAGCGCTTGGCGGCCTCGGGGGAGCCGATGGTGAGGTGCTGGCGGGCTGCCTCGCGGAGCTGCTCGACCATCCGCAGGTCCTCGTCCGGCTGGATCTCCAGCAGGTGCCTGGACGCGTCGGCGAGGCTCCGGCCCGAGGCGATCACCTCGACGGCGGCCTGGCCGTGCATCGCGGTGCGGATGCTCGGCAGCAGCACCGACTGGTAGATCGCGGTGGCAATGGTGGGGTGGACGAACTCCAGCACGGTACGGCCGAGTTCGTCCTGCTCCTCGCGCAGGATGCGGTCCTCGCGGAGCCGGTCGATGGCGTTCCTGGCGGCGGAGGGGCTGATCCCGGCCACCCGTCCGGCGACGTCCGGGTCGATCCGGTTGTCCAGGATCGCGGCGGCGTAGGCGAACCAGTGGGTGTCGGTGCCGAGCCGCTCCAGCCGCCTGACGATGGCCGGGCCGCGTCCGGCCGCGACCAGCTCCCGCATCAGCGGGACGGTCTCCTCGACCGGCTTGAGCTTGCGGTCCTTGAGCTTGGCGAAGAGGGTGACCAGCAGGTACGGGTTGCCGGTGGTGACGTGCCAGCACTCGCGGGCGAACATCGGGTCCGCCGCGGCCCCGAACTCCCGCAGGACCAGGGCCTCGACCGCGCCCGGGGAGAGCGCGCGCAGCTCCAGCGGGCCGCCGGCGGTGGCGATCCGGTGGTCGAGCAGCGGGGCGCCCGCCGGCTCCAGCTCCTCGGGGCGGAAGGCCAGCGCGAGCAGCATCGGCAGCACCGGGACCCGGGCCGCGAAGGAGGCCAGCCAGGTCAGCGACTCGGTGTCGGCCCAGTGCAGGTCGTCCACCACGATCGCCAGCGGGCGCTGCAGGAAGGCGAGCTGGGTGACCACGAAGTCCAGGGCGTCCCTGACCCCCTGCGGGTCGGAGAGCGTCCCCGCGGTCGGCGCGACGGCGCCCATCGCGGGCGCGGCGATGGCGTACCAGGAGGTGGAGACGGCCTCCAGCTCATGCCGCTGATCGGGCGTCAGCCGGGCCAGCGCGGTCTGCATCAGCTGCCGGACCACATGGAAGGGGACGTTGCGCTGCTGCTCGCCGCCCCGGGCGTAGAGCACGGTGCAGCCGGCCGCGGCGGCCGACCGGCGGAGCTCGGCGAGCAGGCTGGTCTTGCCGAGACCGGCCTCGCCGCTGAAGAGCAGCACGCTGCCGAGGTCGGTCGCCCCGGAGGCGAGCCCCTGGCTCAGTGACTCCAGCGCGAGTTCCCCGTGCGCGGTGAGGTCTTCCCGCTCGTACAGTCCGCGCTCGGTCACCGGCCACACTCCCTGACGTTTGCTTTCACAGCTCTTGCAGGCTATCGACATCGACGCAGCTTGGAAGGGGTTCGGGCGGACTGCCCGGGAATGGGGTCGATTCGCCTGGGCAGGTTGATAATTGAACTGTTGGCCGGTTGAGTACTGCGAGGTATTGATCTCCCTCCGCTAGCGTTCAGATCAGCCGTAGCGGTGGTTGGAGGGGCGACTGTCGCACGACGAGGACCGAGGGGAACCGCTGCATGGAGTTGACCGTCCCGCTGCCCAGGAGAGTCAATGCGCACAGCGCCGCCGCCGAGGCGCACAATCTCGGCTGGCTGAGGTCGCACGACATGCTGCGGGATCCCAAGGCCGTGGACCTGTACGCCCGCTGGGACGTCCCCGGGCTGGCGGCACGCAGCTTCCCGACCCTGGACGCGGACCAGCTCTGTCTGGCGACCGACCTGTTCAGTTTCTACTTCCTCTTCGACGACCAGTTCGACAGCGAGCTGGGCTTCCGCCCGCAGGAGGTGTCCCGGATCTGCGACACCCTGATCCGGATCGCCCACGGCGACTTCAGGGGCGCGGGCGAGTCACCGGTGGCCTCCTCCTTCGCCGACCTGTGGCGGCGCAGCTCGGACGGGATGTCGGCGCGCTGGCGGGCCCGGGCGGCGAGCAACTGGGAGTGGTACTTCGCGGCGCATCCCAGCGAGGCGCTGGGCCGGGTCAGGGCGGCCGAGGCCGAGCGCGGCGGCCACTCCCCCGCCGTCCCGGACCGGGCCGCGTATCTGATGCTGCGCCGGGGGGCGGACGGCACCGAGACCGTGCTGGACATGCTGGAGCGGTTCGCGGCCGAGGTCCCGGCCGCCGCCTACCACAGCCCCGAGCTCCGGCTGATGCGCCAACTCGCGGCGGACGCGCCCGCGTTCAGCAACGATGTGCACTCCTACGCCAAGGAGGCGCCGCGCGGCGACGTCTACAACCTGGTGGTGATCATGCAGCACCAGCGGCAGTGCGGGGTGGAGGAGGCCGGGGCGGCCGTCCTCGCCGAGACCCAGTGGATGATCGACGAGTACGTCCGGCTCTCGGCCCGGGTCGGCGAGCTGTGCGACGGGCTGGGGCTGTCCGGGCGGGAGCGGCGCGCGGTGGAGAACTACGCCGAGGGCCTGGGCGCCTGGCTCAGCGGCTACCTCGACTGGGAGAGCGGGACGCTGCGCTACCGGCCCGAGGGCGAGCTGCCGGTGGACCGGCCGAACTTCCTGGAGCGGCTGCTGAGCCGCCGCTGGTAGCGGCTGCTCACTGCTGCGGTTGCTGGGTCGGCTGCGGTTGCTGGGTCGGCTGCGGTTGCTGGGTCTGCTGCGGTTGCTGGGTCTGCTGGGGCGGCGGCGGCGCGTCCGCCGACGCCCGGGTGATCCTGGCCCCCAGCGCCCGCAGGTGCTCGGCCAGCTCCGGGGGCTGGTGCAGCTCGAACTCGCAGCCCAGGGTCGCGAGCCGGATGGCCAGCCACTCCAGTGAGTCGGGCCTGCTGTACAGCAGGCAGCGGTCAGGACCGATCGGTTCCAGCCGTTCCGCGCCGCTGCCGAGCCGGGCCGCCATCTGCTCCAGCGGGGCGTGCAGGGTGGCCACCGCCTGGACGGTGCGGGTGAGCCCGGCCAGCTTCCCGGCGACGTACGCGGCCGCGTCGGTCGCGGGCAGCTCGCGCGGGGCGAACCGGGCGCCGGTGAGCTGCGGGGCGACGATCCGGTCCACCCGGAAGATCCGCCAGTCGGCCCGGTCCGCGTCGTACGCCACCAGGTACCAGCGGCGGCCCGAGGTGACCAGCCGGTGCGGCTCGACCAGCCGCCGGGTCTCGGCCCGGTCGGCGGCGGTGTAGCCGAAGCGCAGCTTCTCGTGCCCGGCCGTGCCGGAGGCGAGCACGGTCAGCACCTCCGCGTCCACGGTGGGGCCGCTCCAGCCGGTCAGCGAGACGGTGGCCGCGCTCAGGGTGCCGACCCGGTGCCGCAGCCGGGACGGCAGCACCTGCTGCAGCTTGGCCAGCGCCCGCACCGAGGCCTCCTCGATGCCGCCGACCGCGTTGCCGGCCGCGGCCCGCAGCCCCACCGCGATCGCCACCGCCTCCTCGTCGTCCAGCAGCAGCGGGGGCATCGCCGCGCCCGCGACCAGCCGGTAGCCGCCGATCGCGCCCATGGTGGCCTCGACCGGGTAGCCGAGCTCGCGCAGCCGGTCGATGTCGCGCCGGATCGTCCGCGGGCTGACCGCGAGCCGTTCGGCCAGCTCACTGCCGGGCCACTCGCGCGGGGTCTGCAGCAGCGAGAGCAGATTCAGCAGCCGTGCCGGGGTGTCCGTCATGGGTTCCATGATGGGGGTCAACTGGGACAGGAGCTGTCCTACATGACTTCTAGAGTCGGGGCGTCGGACGGAAAGCCCGGTCCGACGCCCCGTCCGGAAGGCAGTTCCGATGGCTACTGATCCGATGGCTACTGATCCGATCGCTACTGATCCGACGACTCGTCAGCAGACCCCCGACCCGCGCCGCTGGCTGGCGCTGGCCGTGGTGATGACCGCGAGCCTGATGGACATGGTCGACGTGACCATCGTCAACATCGCCGTCCCCAGCATCCAGCGGGACACCGGGGCCTCGTTCAGCGCGGTCCAGTGGATCACCGCCGGCTATGCGCTGACCTTCGCGATCGGCCTGATCACCGGCGGCCGACTCGGTGACATCTACGGCCGGAAGCGGCTGTTCCTGCTCGGCATCGGCGGCTTCACCCTGGCCTCGGCGCTCTGCGGCTTCGCGGCGAACCCGGACATGCTGGTCGCCACCAGGATGCTGCAGGGCGCCGCGGCGGCGCTGATGGTGCCGCAGGTGCTGTCGATCATCCACACCACCTTCGCGGCCGAGGAGCGCGGCAAGGTGTTCGGGATGTTCGGCGCGATGATCGGCCTGGGCGCGGTCACCGGACCGCTGTTCGGGGCGCTGCTGACGCAGTGGAACCTGTTCGGCCTGGAGTGGCGGCCGATCTTCCTGATCAACCTGCCGATGGGGATCGCCGGGCTGGTCCTGGGCTTCCGCTACATCACCGAGTCCAAGGCGCCGCAGGCGCTGCGGCTGGACCTCGGCGGGGTGGCGCTGGCCAGCACCGGGCTGCTGATGCTGCTCTACCCGCTGATGCAGGGCCGGGAGTCCGGCTGGCCGGTGTGGGGCTTCGTCTCGATGGCGGCGAGCGCCCCGGTCGGCTGGCTCTTCGTCCGCTACGAGCGGGCCAAGGCCGGCCGGGACGGATCGCCGCTGGTGGAGCTGTCGCTGTTCCGGGTACGGAGCTTCGCGGCCGGCATCGGGGTGCAGCTGGTGCAGGGCCTGCTGTGCGGCGTGTTCTTCCTGACCTGGACCCTCTACATGCAGCTCGGCCTGGGCTGGACCCCGCTGCACGCCGGGCTGACCGGGCTGCCGTTCGCGCTGGGGGTCTCCACCGCCGCGGGCCTGTCGGTGCAGTTGCTGGTGCCGCGGTTCGGCCGGAAGGTGCTGCAGGCGGGCGCGCTGGTGATGGCCGCTGGCGTGCTGCTCTACATCGGCGAGGAGCACCGCTACGGCGGCGGGCTGCACTCCTGGCAGATGATCCTGCCGCTGCTGGTGATGGGCGCCGGGATGGGCCTGATCGTGGCCCCGCTGACCGACCTGGTGCTGTCCGAGGTGCCCAGGGAGCACGCCGGCTCGGCCTCCGGGCTGATCAACACCACCATGCAGCTCGGCGCGGCGCTGGGGATGGGCCTGGTCTCGGTGGTCTTCCTCAACCCGGTCGCGAGCGGGACCCGGGCCCACCGGGCGACCGCGGAGGTCTTCGGCGGGGCGTTCAGCGACTCGCTGTGGTGGGTGGCGGGCGGACTTCTGCTGGCTTTCGGGCTGATGTTCGCGCTTCCGCGCCGGGCCGCCGCGACCGACCACGCGGGCCCGGCCGACCCGGGCTCCGGCGCGGAGTCGGCGGTAGCGGACCGAACGGCACCCGCGCTCGTTGGTTGATTCGCATGCAACCCTCAGCTGCGCCGTCCCAACTCCGGGACGGTGCAGCTTTGTTGCGGAATCAACCTTCACGGAAAATTGCTGAGTTCCTGTCAAGTTGCGGTCAATATAGACGTTTTCATTGGGTAGGGTGGGGCTTGCGTGGTCATACGATATTCCCGTACCTGGCACGAGGACCTGCTTGTATGTCTGTCCAGTTACCTCCGTTGACACGGATCGTCCTGCTCCCCCTGGCCGCGGCCGCCGCCGTCGGCGGCCTCACCACCTGGGCGGCCCTGGCGGTCGCCGCCGCCGACCGGAACATCGTGATCGGCCTCGGCGCCGGAGCCGCCGTCCTGATGTACGCGACGCTGGCGTTCGCCGCCGCCCGCGGCCACGCGATCCAGCAGGCGCGGCGGCAGGCCGAGCTGGTCCGCGCGGAGACCGGGGAGGCCCTGGCCCGCCAGGCCGAGACGCTCAGGCACGCCAACACCGAGGCTGAGGCCTCCCGCCGGGCCGCCTGGGACGCGGAGACGCTGCGCCGGGCCGCCGCCGAGTCCGAGGCCCTGCTCCGTACCGCGCTGGACGCCGAGACCGCCCGCGGCGTCGCGCTGGCGGCGGAGATCCGGCAGCTGGAGGCCGAGCTCGACCAGCACGAGACCCAGGCCGAGCAGTTGGCCCAGCAGATCGTCCCGCAGGCGGTCAAACTGCTGCGCGACGGCGGCTCGGTGGCCACCGTGCTGGCCCAGGCCCCGGCCCAACTGGCAGGACCGCACCTGACCGTGCTGCGCACCCTGGTGCAGGAGGTCGGCATCAGCGAGCGGATGCGCGCGTCCGGCATGGCCGCCTGCGCCAACGCCGCCGGACGGGTCCAGGCGCTCGCCACCGGGATGCTCGCCGACCTGCGCGAGATGGAGAACCGGCACAGCGAGGAGGTCCTCGGCGACCTGCTCCAACTCGACCACGGCACCGCGCAGGCCGGACGGCTCGCGGACAGCATCGCGGTGCTGACCGGGGCCCGCTCCGGGCGCCGCTGGACCAGGCCGATCGTGATGGAGAGCGTGCTGCGCGGCGCGATGGGGCGGATCAGCGCGTACCAGCGGATCCGGCTGCACTCGGCCAGCAGCGTCTCCATCGCCGGCTACGCGGCGGAGGGCGTGATGCACGCCCTGGCCGAACTGATGGACAACGCCACCACCTTCTCCCCGCCCACCGAGGAGGTGCACGTCTACGTCCAGGAGATGCACTCCGGCGTGGTCATCACCATCGAGGACGGCGGGCTGGTGATGCCGGCCGCGACCCTGGTCAAGGCCGAGCAGATGGTCTCCGCCGAGCCTCTGGACCTGATGACGCTGTCCGGCACCCGGCTGGGCCTCGCGGTGGTGGGCTGCCTGGCCCGCAAGCACGGGCTGACGGTGTCCTTTCGGCCGTCCTCGCGGGGCGGCACCGGCGTGGTGGTGCTGATCCCGCCCCAGCTGGTCACCCGCACCCAGGACCGCACCGCGCTGCCCGCGGCCCCCGCGACGGAGCCGAGCCCGTCGCCGACCGGTGCCGCGGCCCTGCCGGAAGCCCTGCCCGAGGCCGTCGGCGCCCCCGCGTCGACCGTCCCCGCGGCCGCGGAGCCCGCACCGGCGGAGCCGGTGACCGCGGGGTCCGGGGCCGCAGGCCCCGGGGTGACTGCCGGCCCGGGCGAACTGCCGAAGCGGCCCCGCGGGCAGACCCTGGCCACCGCCACGGCCGCCAGGCCGACCCCGCCCCAGAGCCTCCGCCCGCCCGGCCCGACGCCGGCGCCCGCTTCGCTGCCTTCCAGGCCGCCACCCGGACTCCCCACGGACAGGACACCGAAGAACGATGAGCACTTCTGACCGCAGTCTCGACTGGCTGCTGGAGAACCTGCTGGAGAAGACCCCGGGGGCACGCCACGCCCTGGTGCTCTCCCGGGACGGCCTGAAGCTGTGCCTGTCCTCCGGCCTCTCCGTCGACCAGGCCGACCAACTGGCCGCCATCGCCTCCGGGATCCAGAGCCTGTCGCACGGCGCGTCCATCGAGTTCGGGGACGGCAGCGGCGGGGTGCGGCAGTCGATGACCGAGTTCCACGGCGGCATCCTCTTCATCGTGGAGGCCGGCGTCGGCGCCCATCTCGCGGTGATCGCCGAGGGTGACGCCGACGCCGGGGTGATCGGCCACAACATGAGCGAGCTGGTCGAGCAGATAGGCGGATACCTGCGGGCCGAGCCGAGGCTGCACGCATGATCCGCCGCCCGGTCGACAGCGGCGATCCCGATCGTCTCTACACCGTCACCGGCGGCCGGACCCGGTCCTACGAGCGCTCCTTCGACCTCGTCACACTGATCGTCAGGGAGAGCGCCCCCGGCATCGGGATGCAGTCCGAGCACGTCCGGATCCTGGAGCTGTGCGAGCGCCCGGTGGCGGTGGTGGAACTGGCCTCGCTGCTGGACCTGCCGGTCGGCGTGGTGAAGATCCTGCTCTGCGACCTGCTCGACTCGGGCCGGATCACCGCCCGCCACCCGCAGACCCGCAGCGGGCGCGGGAGCCATCTGCCGCCGCCCGACACTCTGAAGAAGGTACTCGTTGGCCTCCGGAACCTCTGAGCCCGGCTCCCCCGAGCCGCGTTCCCCCTTCGCTGCGGCGCTCCCACTGCGGGACACCGCCAGTGAAGGGCTCAAGATCGTCGTGGTCGGCGGCTTCGGCGCGGGCAAGACCACCCTGGTCGGCTCGGTCAGCGAGATCCGCCCGCTGAGCACCGAGGAGGTGATGACCCAGGCCAGCGTGGGCATCGACAACCGGGAGGGGGTCCGTACCAAGACCACCACCACGGTGGCCTTCGACTTCGGCCGGATCACCCTGAACGACGAGATGGTGCTCTACCTGTTCGGCGCCCCGGGCCAGGAGCGGTTCTGGTTCCTCTGGGACCGGCTGTTCGCCGGCACGCTGGGGGCGGTCGTGCTGGTGGACACCCGACGGCTGGCCGACTCCTGGTACGCCATCGACCGACTGGAACAGCACGGGCTGCCCTTCATCGTCGCCCGCAACAACTTCGACGAGCCGGACCACTCGCTGGAGCAGATCCGCGAGGCGCTGTCGCTGAGTCCCGGTGTGCCGCTGATCGACTGCGATGCCAGGAAGCGGGAGTCCAGCAGGGACGTCCTGATCGCCCTGGTCAACCATCTGCACACGCTCTCCCTCTCCCAGGAGCCGACCACGTGACGACCCATCAGGACGCCCTCGACCAAGCCGCCCCGCCCGGTTGCCCCGCGCACGATCCGCACCGGGACGCCCGCGGCCCCGGCGGCGCGATGCGGATGCACTCGCCGACCTTCCAGAGCGACCCGGCCGGGCTCTACCGCGCGCTGCGGCGCGAGTACGGCCCGGTGGCGCCGATCCTGCTGGACGGCGACATCCCGGCCTGGCTGGTGCTCGGCTACCGCGAGGTCCACTACGTCACCACCAACTCGGAGCTGTTCGCCCGCGATTCGCGGCGCTGGCACGCCTGGGACCGGATCCCGTCCGACTGGCCGCTGCTCCCCTATGTGTTCCACACCCCCTCGGTGCTGTTCACCGAGGGCGCGGAGCACCAGCGCCGGGCCGGGGCGATCACCGACGTGCTGTCCGAGGTGGACCAGTTCGAGCTGCGGGCGAACGCCGAGAAGGTCGCCGACGCGCTGGTGGACGGCTTCGCGGGCAGCGGGCAGGCCGAGCTGATGGCCGACTTCGCGTCCCAGGTGCCGCTGCGGGTGATGGCCGGTCTGTTCGGCCTGACCCAGGAGCAGACCGTGGCGCTGGAGCAGGACATGACCGACTCGCTGGACGACAGCCCGGAGGCGATCCAGGCGTACATGCGGATCCACGGCGCGATGGCCGGGCTGCTGGAGCGCGGACGCGCCAACCCCGGCGCCGACGTGGCCTCGCGGATGCTGGCGCACCCGGCGGGGCTCGAGGACGAGGAGATCATCCAGGACATGATCTCGATCATCGCCGCGGGCCAGCAGCCCACCTCCAACTGGATCGGCAACACGCTGCGGCTGATGCTCACCGACGACCGCTTCGCGGTCACCCTCTCCGGCGGACGCCGCAGCGTCGGCCAGGCGCTGAACGAGGTGCTGTGGGCGGACACCCCGACCCAGAACTTCATCGGCCGCTGGGCCGCCCGGGACACCCTGCTGGCCGGGGTGCGGATCCGCAAGGGCGACTGCGTGGTGCTGGGCCTGGCCGCCGCCAACACCGACCCCGAGGTGCAGCCGGACTTCAGCGCGGGCTCGGTCGGCAACCAGGCCCATCTGTCCTTCAGCCACGGCGAGCACCGCTGCCCGGTGCCGGCCCCGGAGATGGCCGAGGTGATCGCCCGGGCGGCGGTCGAGGTGCTGCTCGACCGGCTGCCCGACGTGATGCTGACCGTGCCCGCCGCCGAGGTGGCCTGGCGGCCGTCGATCTGGATGCGCGGACCGGTGGCGCTGCCGGTCGACTTCACCTCGATCTAGGACCGCAACGGCTCAGCTTCGGTCGGTCAGCGCGGGCAGGCCGAGGTTCTGGCAGGTGTGCTCGTCGCCGGGCAGCACAGCGGCCTCGCCGTCGGCCAGGACGCAGCCGACCAGGTGCGGCACCGGGTGGTCGCCGGGGGTCGACGCGCCGTTGACGAAGGTCCCGGCCCGGATGACGCCGATCTGCCACAGTGCGGAGCAGGCGTCGACCGCGCCGGCGGCGGTGGCGGAGGCGTCAGGCGGTTCGGGAGCCGCCTGGGTCGACGCCACGGAGGTGTCGGTGAACTGGTGGGTGTCGGTGCTCAGCCGGCCGACGCTGTAGCAGCGCACCTCGTCGTGCACGGAGGCGGGGGAACCGGTCAGCAGGGTCGTGGCGGCCACGGCGCCGGCGCCCAGTGCCACCGCCACGCCCGGGACGGACCAGCGCAGCACCCGCTGCCGGGTCCACCCGGCACGCGGCCGCGGGACGGCGCCGTCGGGCGGCACCGGGGCCTCCCCGCGCAGGAGGACGCTGCGGGCCGGGGCGGAGTCCGCCCGCAGTTGGGCGTCGGTCACCCGACTCTCGGGGGCGGGGTCCAGGGCGGCCATCAGCTGCTTGAGTTCGCTGGTCGCGTCGGTCTTCATGGTCACGTCGGTCTTCATGGTCACGTCGGTCTTCATGGTCACAGCCCCTTCGCAGCGGAGATGGTGATCTGCTTCTTCAGACGGGTCCGGGCACGGTGCAGCCGCATGGTGAGGGTGGCGACCCGGCAGCCCAGGACTTCGGCTGCCTGGGCCGGGGTCAGTTCCTCCCAGGCGACCAGCCGGATCAGCTCCTGGTCCGCCTCGGACAGCCGCTCGAATGCCTCGGCCACGGCGAGCCGCTCCACGGTGAGGCCGTTGTGGTCGACAGCCGCGGCGATGCTCCGATCGGCTGCGATCCGATCAGTCAGCGCGGCTGCCCGCTGCTCGGACCGGATCGAGTTCGCCAGCACTTTCCGTGCTACGCCGTACAGCCAGGGCCGGTGGCGCTCCGCCGGCAGTGCGAGCCACTGCTCGCGCTGCCGCCAGGCGACGACGAAGGTCTCCGCCGCCAGGTCGGCCGCCCGCTCGCCCACCCCCCGCCGCAGCAGATAGCGTGCGATGTGCGGATACTCGCGCTCGTAGAGTCCGGTGAACTGCGACTCCTCGCCCGAGACGTCGTACGACACAGGTGATTGAAGGGTCATCTCTCGCCTCTCGCTCGATACCTTCACTCCTGTATATGTCGCCGGCACCGTATTCATCACAGGCCGAAATCCACCGTGAACGCAAAGGGTCCGTCCCGGTCCGGCAGGCACCATGGCCTGGGAACCGGGACGGACCCGTGATCCGGGCGGCTACTCCGCCGTCGGTGTGAAGATCACCTGCAGGGCGCCGGGGCCGCGGGTGAACACGCCCTGCTCCGCCGGCACCAGGTCGCCGGCCAGGGCCAGGTCGGGGAAGGCGTCCAGCAGTTGGTTGACGCCCACCTCGATCTCGGCCTTGGCCAGCAGCGCGCCGACGCAGAAGTGCCGGCCGAGCGCGAAGGCCAGGTGGTCGGCGGCGGCGGAGAAGGCGTTGGCGGTGGTCAGGTCCTCGCGCAGGACGTTGAAGCGGTCCGGCTCGGCGTAGCGGTCCGCGTCCCGGTTGGCGGAGCCGATCAGGCAGGTGACGGTCTTCCCCGCCTCGATGGTGCCGCCGCTGACGGTGACGTCGGCGGAGGGCTGACGCATGATCATGTGCACCGGCGGGGTGAACCGCAGGGTCTCCGCGAAGGCCGCCGGGATCAGGCTGCGGTCGGCCCTGACCGCGGCCAGCTGGTCCGGGTTGGCGAGCAGATTGCGGAAGACCCCGGCTATCGCCTTGTCGGTGGTCTCGCCGCCGGCCGCGAGCAGCAGGCTGACAAAGGCCTTGACGTCCTCGTCGCTCATCGACTCGCCGTCGATCTCGGCGGTCACCAGGGTGGAGAGCAGGTCGTCGCCGGGGTTTGGCACGGCGCTCCTGGATCACCGGGATCATATAGGCGGCCAGCTCCTCGCGGGTGCGCAGGCCGCGCTCGTTGACCTCGGGATCCTGGCTGAGATTGCCCAGGAAGTCGATGATCGAGGTGTACCAGCCGTGGAAGCGCTGGTGGTCCTCGCGCGGCAGCCCGAGCATGTCGACGATGACATTGATCGGGAACCAGGTGGCGAACTGGGCCACCAGGTCCGCGCTGCCGTCCTTGCGGAAGGCGTCGATCAGCTCGGCGGCGTTGCGCTCGATGATCGGCAGGAACTTCTCCTGCAGTTCCTTGCCGCGGAAGGCGGGCGCGACCAGGGCCCGGCGGACCGAGTGCTCCCGGCCGCCCATCTGCAGGATGGTGCGGCCGTGCACCGGCTCGATCTGCCAGTCGTAGTTGTCGCTGGTGAAGACCGGATCCTTGAAGGCCCGTTCGACGTCCTCGTAGCGGGACAGGATGTAGCTCTGCATCCCCTCGTGCCAGATCAGCGGGAACTGCTCGCGCATGGTGCGGTAGGCGGCGTAGGGGTCGGCGGCGAACGCCGGCGAGAGAATATCCGGTGCTGCGGCGGCCTGCGGGGCAGTTGTCACAGTTGCTCCTCCAGTGAACATCAACTGGTCGAAAACAGTACCGAGTTGGCAACGGTTAGGCTAAGAGCGAGTTTCAGCCGCCCGGTCAGCCTGTGCTTTCGGCAAGGAGCTGGCAAAGCCCGGACCGGCGTCGTCCACAACTTCCCGACACGACCAATCCCCGGCGTTCACGTTCCCCATGTCCGGCGTTCGTACAGCTGTGTCTGCGAGTCCGCGTGCAGGCAGGACCGTCTCTTTCGGCCACTGGCTTTCCGGTGGCGGGCAGAAGGAGCGGGGCATGGGGCAGGCGAGGTTCCTCATCGTCACCAGACCGGCCAGGAGCGGCACCGGCCGGGGCGAGACGTACACCGGGTGGCGGCTGCTCAGCGCCAACAACCGCGAACTGGGCCGGGGGCTGGCGTACTTCCGGGACGAGGAGTCCTGCCGCCGGGCCGTGGTCCGGCTCAGGGCCGACGTCGAGCGGGCGGTGGCGGTGATGTGCCGGGAGCAGGTCGGCTCGATGTGGGGCTGGCGGCTGGACATCGACGAGCAGCCGGTGGCGCAGTCCGCCCGCTCCTACCGCAGGCAGCGCGAGTGCCTCTACAACCTGGCGCAGTTCCGCTCCGGGGTGCTCGGCGTCGACCCGGCGCAGGTCATTCCGCACCTGGTCAGGGCGACCGTGCGGGACCGGACCCGAACTGGCCGGCGCATGAGCGCCCCGGCGGAGCTGAAGCGCCCGCCCGACCTGAAGCGCAGGCTCACCGCCAACCCCGGGCTGGCCGACCGGATGTTCCTGGCCGGGGCCAGGGGCAGCGGCGCGCTGGTGCTCACGGTGATGCTCGCGGTCGGCGGCTTCCTCGCCTTCAAGGGGCTGACCGCGCTGCGGGTGGGCGGGCTGCCCTTCTTCACCACCGCCAGCTGGCAGCCGGACGGCGGCCGGGGCCACTTCGGCATCGCCGCCGTCCTGGTCGGCACGGTCCTGATCGGACTGGTCCGCGGTCGGCTTCGCGCTGCCGATGGCGCTGGGCATGGCGCTCTACATCTCCGAGTACGCGCCGCAGCGGGCCAAGCAGACCCTGATCAGTCTGGTCGACCTGATGGCGGCGGTGCCCAGCGTGATCTACGGGCTCTGGGGGTTCTTCTTCCTGGAGCAGTACATGACCGGTCTGGCCAGGTGGATCTCCACCTACTTCGGCTGGATCCCGCTGTTCACCGTCACCGGGGCCGATCCCCGCGACCCGCTGGCGCCGGTCGCCACCTACACCTCGTCCACCTTCATCGCCGGAACGGTGGTGGCCTTCATGATCACGCCGATCATGTGCTCGGTGATGCGGGAGGTCTTCGGCCAGGCCCCGCCCGGCGAGCGGGAGGGCGCGTACGCGCTGGGCTCCACCCGCTGGGGGATGATCCGCGCCGTGGTGCTGCCGTACGGGCGCGGCGGGATCATCGGCGGGACGATGCTCGGCCTGGGCCGGGCCCTGGGCGAGACCATCACCGTCTACATGATCAATCTCGGTGATCTTCCAGGTCCAGCCGCACCTGCTGCAGAGCGGCGCCAGCACCGTGTCCGCGCTGATCGCCCTGCACTACGGGGACTCCTCCGGCTTCGGCGTCTCCGCGCTGATGGCGGCCGGGCTCTGCCTCTTCCTGATGACCCTGGCCGTCAACTTCGCCGCCTCCGCGGTGGTGGCCCGCAGCCGTTCCGGAGCGAGCACATGACCGCCCCCACCGAGATCCGGACAGCCGTCGGAGCAGCCGTCGAGGCAGCCGCCGAGGTGCCTGCGACCACCCTCCCGGTGCGGGTGGCCGCTGCCGCCCGGCGCCGTCCAGCCGCGGCGCTCGCTCGGGGCGCGGCGGCCCGGCGACACCTATGCCGTGCTCGGCGCGGTGGCCGGCTCGCTCGGTCTGACCGCCGTGCTCTTCGACTACCTGACCCCGCTCAGCGGCCCGCTCGGCTTCGTGGTGACCGCCTGGGCGCTGTTCCTGGTGCTCTACGGGATCCTGGTCGCCCAGGACGAGAACGGCCTGGCGGTCCGCGACCGGCTGGCCGCCGCGGTGATCCACAGCCTGGCCGGGCTGGTGCTGACCGCCCTGGGCATCGTCGTCGGCTACACCCTCTACAAGGGCTGGGCGGCGCTGCCGCACAGCAACTTCTACACCCAGGACATGGGCCACGCGAGCGCGCTCACCCCGCTCAACGTGGGCGGGGTGACCCACGCCCTGGTCGGCACCCTGGAGCAGATCAGCACCGCGCTGGTGATCACCGTGCCGCTCGGGGTGAGCTGCGCGGTGTTCCTGACCGAGGTCCCCGGACGGTACGCCCGCTTCGTCCGGACCATCGTCGAGGCGATGACCGCGCTGCCCTCGATCCTGGCCGGACTCTTCGTCTGGGCCGTGATCCTGATCCTCGGCGCGCAGCAGAGCGGCTTCGCGGCCGGCTGCGCGCTCTCGGTGATGATGCTGCCGATCATCATCAGAGCCTCGGACGTGGTGCTCCGACTGGTCCCCGCCTCGCTCAAGGAGGCCTCCTACGCGCTGGGTTCGAGCCGGCTGCGGACGGTCTGGCAGGTGGTGCTGCCCACTGCCAGATCCGGGCTGGCCACGGCGGTGATCCTGGGCACCGCCCGGGGGATCGGCGAGACCTCACCGGTGCTGCTGACCGCTGGCTACAACAAGGCGATGAACGGGAACCTGTTCCACGGCCCGCAGACCTCGCTGCCGCTGCTGGTGTTCACCCTGGTCCGGCTCCCGTCCAGTTGGCAGATCTCGCGCGGCTTCGGCGCGGCGGCGGTGCTGCTGGTCGTGGTGGCGACCCTGTTCATGATCGCCCGCATCCTCGGCGGACGCGCCCCGGGGCAGCTGACCCGACGTCAGCAGCGGCGCAGGGAAGCCGCTTCGGAGTCCACCGCCCGGCGCTTCGGCGCCGCACCGGGCGCCGCCCTGCCGGCTCCTCCACCCGCTCCCGGCACCGCTGCCGCCGCTACTGCCATCGCCGTCCAGAGCAAGGACTCCCAGGTGCACCGCCGTCTCCGTTCCCTCCTGCAGCGCGGGGCGGCGCTGCTCGCCGCGCTGCTGGTGCTGGCCGTCAGCCTGTTCCTCGGCGGTGCGCCCCGCGCCGCCGCGGCCGGCTCCGGCTACGTCCCCATCTCCGGCGCCGGCTCCACCTGGAGCAGCAACGCCATGGACGCCTGGACCAGTGACGTCCTGGCCAACGGCATGCGGGTCAACTTCAGCGCCACCGGCTCCTCGGACGGCCGGGCCAAGTTCAAGAACAAGGCCGTGGACTTCGCGGTCTCCGAGATCCCCTACGGCATCACCGACCAGGGCGTCTACGAGAACGCCCCGGCCGACCCGTTCGCCTACATGCCGATCGTCGCGGGCGGCACCTCGTTCATGTACAACCTCACCATCAAGGGCCACCGGGTGACCAATCTGCGGCTCTCCGGCGACGTGATCGCCAGGATCTTCACCGGGGTCATCACCAAGTGGAACGACCCGCTGGTCAAGGCGGACAACCCGGGCCTCGACCTGCCCCCGGTGCCGATCGTCCCGGTGGTCCGCTCGGACGGCTCCGGCACCACCGCGCAGCTGACCACCTGGCTGGCCCAGAAGGAGGCCCCGCTCTGGAACGCCTTCTGCGCGAAGACCGGCCGGACCCAGGTGCCGTGCGGGATCACCTCGTTCTACCCGACCACCTCCAAGTTCATCGCGCTGAACGGCTCCACCGGGGTCTCCGGCTTCGTCTCGCAGCAGCACAACGCCGGCTCGATCACCTATGTCGAGTACTCCTACGCCAAGCTCACCGGCTTCCCGGTGGTGAAGATGCTCAACGCCGACCACTACTACGTGGAGCCGACCCCGTACAACGTGGCGGTGGCGCTGACCAAGGCGCAGATCAACCCGGACCTCACCCAGAACCTCACCGGGGTGTACGACAACCCCGACCCGCGGGCCTACCCGCTGTCCAGCTACAGCTACATGATCCTGCCGGTCGACCGGATCGCGGCCGACTCGCACTTCACCACCGACAAGGGCCGGACCCTGGGCGCCTTCGCCTACTACTTCCTCTGCAAGGGGCAGTCGGAGGCCCCCGACCTGGGGTACTCCCCGCTGCCCAAGAACCTGGTGCAGGCGGCGCTGGCGGTGGTCGGCCGGATCCCCGGGGTGCAGAAACAGACCGTCAGCCTCTCCGGCTGCGACAACCCGACCTTCTCCGCCAACGGCGACGGCAGCAACCGGCTGGCGAAGCTCGCCCCGTACCCGCCCGCCTGCGACAAGGAGGGCGCCACGGCGGAGTGCAGCACCGGCACCGGCGGGGCCGCCAAGACCAGTACCAACGTCAGTGGCGGCAAGAGCGCCACCAAGGCCCCCAGCACCCTCGCGCAGGACAGCACGGCGGGCAGCGGCGACAACTCAGCCGCGAACAGCCCCGCCGATCCGGCCCAGGACGGGTCCGGCAGCAGCGCGACGGGCGGTGACGGCGGCGACGACGTGAGCGCCGAACCGGTCTCGATCGCCGCCACCGCAGGCAGCGGGCTGCAGCACGCACTGATGGGGCTGGCCGGGCTGCTGCTCTGTTCCGTGATCGTGCTGCCGCCGGTGATCGCCCGCCGCGCCGCCCGCCGCAGGGGGGAGAACTGATGCGCACGCCGAACGCACGCAGCACGCCGAACTCAGGCAGCACGCCGAATTCACGCGCGGTGCTGAGTTCACGCACTGCGGGGGCCCGCGCCCTGCGCACCGCCCTGGGCGCGGTGCTGCTGGCCGCGGTGACGGCGGGGGTCCTGGTCTCCGGCGAGCACCGCGACCCCGCCGCGGTCTCGGCCGCCGCGCCGGCCGCTGCGCCCAGCGTCCAGGTGGATCCGCTCACCGGCGGCCCGGTGGGCATCGACCCCACCGCACCGGTGGCCCTCGGCGGCACCCCGGCCACCCCCGCGGCGATGGCCGCGCTGCCCGGCCGGCCGACGTACAGCGCCGCCGCCGCGGTCGGCTCCGACCTCGACCCGGTCACCGTGCACGGCTCCGGCGAGTTCGCCGGGCTCGCGGTGACGGTGCATCAGACCGCGGACCTGGTGGACCAGTCGGTCAATGTCACCTGGACCGGCGGCAGTCAGACCCTGCCGATGCCCGGCACCTTCGGGCAGAACTACCTGCAGCTGATGGAGTGCTGGGGGGACGCGGCCAGCGGGCCGGACCGCACCCAGTGCCAGTACGGCAGCTACAACGGCGACAACCGGGGCGGCGCCTACGTCGGCACCCGCCAGCTCAACTACGCCAGCCTGGTCGACCCCGAGGAGACCATCAAGCAGGCGCCGGGGAAGAGCGGCAATGTCTATGTGCCGTTCCACAGCGTGCGCGGACCGGTCGACACCAATGGCACCAGCACCGCGTACGACCTGAGCTCCACCAATGAGGTGCCGTTCGCGCCGACCAGGACCGACGGCACCGGCCAGGTCTACTTCGAGACCGAGACCAATGAGGAGGCCCCTGGCCTCGGTTGCGGCGCGGTCCCGGACAACGTCAAGGTCACGCCCAAGGAGGGGCGGAAGTGCTGGCTGGTGGTCGTGCCGCGCGGTCTGACCGAGGTCGACGGCAGCCTCCCGCTGACCGGCGGGAAGCTGGTCTCCTCCCCGCTGTCCGCCAGCAACTGGGCGCACCGCCTGATGGTGCCGCTGCACTACTCGCCGCTGGGCTACAGCTGCCCGATCAACGCCGCCGACCTGCACACCTACGGCACCGAGATGGCCAAGGAGGCGATGATCCGCTGGGCCCCGGTGCTGTGCCAGAACACCGGCTCCAACTTCCGCTACACCAAGGTCGACGACAACATCGCCCGGGCCAAGCTCAACACCGACGAGGACCCGGGCCTGGTCTTCGTCTCCGACCCGGCGCCGCCCGCCACCGTGGCGGCCGGACGCACCCCGGTGTACGCCCCGATCGGCCTGTCCGGGGTGACCATCGCCTTCGACATCGAGAGCCAGTCCTCCGGCCGGGCGCCGACCGACGTCCAGGAGCGCAACGGCCAGCGGATCACCCAGCTCAATCTGACCCCGCGGCTGGTGGCCAAGCTGCTGACCCAGTCCTACCGCTACGCCACCGACTACCAGGACCCCGATCCGGCGCTCGCCAAGAACCCCCTCGACCTCACCTCGGACGAGGACTTCCTGCGGTACAACCCCCAGTTCCGGGCGCTGTACTTCGGCAGCAGGATCTACGACATCGAGGTCCCGCTGGGCGAGTCGGACGTCGCCCGGCGGCTGTGGGCCTGGGTCGAGGCCGACCCCTCCGCCCGCGCCTTCCTGGCCGGGACCAAGGACGCCTGGGGGATGCAGGTCAACCCCAACTACCGCGTCCCCAAGGCGATGGCGCTGCCCAGGGACGACTTCCCCAAGAGCGACCCGTACTGCGTGGTGTACCCGCCCGACGAGAAGGGCAACGTCCCAAGCTCTGCACCCTGGACGCCCACCCGTACGCCAACGACATGCACGACTCGGCCCGCTCGGCCTCCCGGGGCGACAACCTGTCGCACACCGTCTGGGACAACACCGTGATCCCGCCGGCCTTCACCAAGGGCGCCGCCCAGGCGGCCGGGCTGCGCGGCATCCTGGCCGTCACCGACACCCCGACCGCGATCCGCTACGGGCTCAACAGCGCCAGCCTGCTGAACGGTTCGGGGCAGTTCGTGGCCCCCAGCACCGCCACGATGCTGGCCGGCGCGGCAGCCATGACCACAGTGAAGGGCACCAGCGCGCTGACCCTCAAGCCGACCGCCAAGGGCAAGGGCGTCTATCCGCTGACCATGCTGACCTACGCCGCCTCCGCCCCCGGCGCGCTGCCCCGCGCCGAGGCCAAGCAGTACGCCTCGCTGATCGACTACGCCGTCGGCAGCGGCCAGACGCTGGGCTTCGACTCCGGAAAGCTGAGCCTGGGCTACGTCCCGCTGCCGAAGAAGCTGCGCAGCCAGGCACTGGCGGCGGCGAAGACCATGGTCGCCAGGTCGATCGCACCGCCGGTCAAGGCTAGGCCCACCCACGCCGCCGGGAGCAGCACCGGCGGCTCGGGTGGCGGCGGGAGCACCACCCCGCCCACCACGCCAACGCCGCCGGCCCACACCGTGGTCACCGTCGCACCGACCAGGCCGCCCACCGAGCACATCGTGCGGACCGCGGCGACGCCGGTCGGCGCGGCCCACTACCTGATGGTCGGCCTGCTCGGCGCCGGGGCCGCGGCCGCCCTGGCCGGGCCGCTGCTGCCCAGGTACCTGCGGCGGCGCCGGTCGGGCCGGTAGCGCCGCACTGATCGGGCCGCCCCGGCGGCCCCCACCGACATTCCCTTACCCCGTCCGGAACCCTCCGGCCGTGATGCGTTCCATCGTCGAAAGGGTTCCACCCACCATGAACACCACCCTGAAGCTCCTGGCCGGCGCGGCCGGCGTCGGCCTGCTGGCCTTCGGCGCGGGCACCGCGCAGGCCGACCCGTCCGGCTCCCCGGCCGGCAACACCCGTCCGCTGATCGGCGTCGGCTCCGACACCACCCAGGGCGTCATGAACGCGCTGTCCAACGCCGTCACCGTGAACGGCGTGAAGGTCATCTCCTCCTGGGACGCCACCGGCTCGCCCACCATCGCCACCACCACCGGCGCCAACTGCCAGGCCGTGGCCCGTCCCAACGGCTCCGGAGCGGGGCGCACCTCACTGCTCAACGAGCTCAACTCCACCAACTGCGTCAGCTTCGCCCGGTCGTCCAGCCTCAACCTGGCCCAGTCCGCCCCCGGCCTCACCTATGTGCCGTTCGCGATCGACGCGGTCACCTACGCGATCGCCCCGAACAGCTCGCTGCCGCGCACGATGACCCTGACCGACCTGCACGGCATCTACACCTGCGACCCCAACTACGTGGGCGCCGCTCCGTACTCGGTGCACCCGCTGCTGCCGCAGGCCGGCTCCGGCACCCGCTCCTTCTGGGAGACCACGGTCGGCATCACCGAGGCCGACGTGGTGGCCAACAAGTACCCCTGCCTCAAGGACACCTCGGCCGGCAAGCCGATCGAGGAGCACGACGGCCGGGTCCTGGACGCCAACTCGATCGTCCCCTTCTCCATCGCCCAGTTCATCGCCCAGGGCTCCGGCACCCTCGCCGACCTGCGCGGCACCGCCGTGCTCGGCAACATCAACGGCACCCCGTCGCTGCTGCTCAACACCGGTTCCGCGGCCACCCGCGAGGTCTACAACGTGATCCCCACCAGCAAGGTCGCCACCAGCCCGTACAGCGACGTCTTCGTCGGCGCCAACTCCGGGATCTGCAAGCAGTCCACGGTGATCAAGGCCTACGGCTTCGGCATCGACCCCAACTGCGGCTCCACCGCCTCCGCCACCACCGGCTGATCGACCGTCAGAGGCCTCTTCGAGATCTCGTCAGCGCTTTCGTCACACAGTCCGACCTGCTCTTCCCACCGTTACAGAAGGCGAGTCCCACCGTGTCAACGAACCACCTGCCGAAGCGCATCGCGCTCGGCACGGCCACCTTCCTGGCCTCCGGAGCGATGGTCCTGTCCGGTATCAGCGCCGCGTACGCCGACGGCTCCCCGGTCGGCACCCTGTCCTTCACCCCCGACACCGGGTTCGACAACAGCACCATGAGCATCGTCTCCTCGGGCCCCTGCGTCACCGGCAGCAACCTGGTCGCCAGCGTGTCCGGCCAGGGCTTCCCGGCCGGCGGCTACAACGTCGTGGGCAACTCCCCGACCACGACCTACTCGCAGAACGCGGCCGGCGGCTACATCGTCCCGCTGTTCGACACCATGCAGACCTTCGCCAAGAACAACAGCATCGCCGCCCTCTCCGGCAAGTACACCTTCACCCTCACCTGCCGCAATGCGTTCGGCGCCGCCACCTTCGACACCTTCACCAGCTCGATCTGGTTCACCGACCCGACCCACTACGTCTCCCAGGACCCCAGCGGCCCGTCGGTCACCGCGACCACGACCACCCTCGCGGTCACCCCGTCCGGCTCCGCGGCCTCGGGCGCGTCGGTCACGCTGACCGCTGCGGTCTCGCCGAGCGCCCCCGGCACGGTCCAGTTCCTGGACGGCACCACCCCGCTGGGCAGCCCGGTCCCGGTCACGGCCGGCGCCGCCAGCCTCAGCACCCCGGCCCTGACCGTCGGCGCGCACCAGCTCAGCGCCGTCTTCACGTCCAGCAGCACCTCCTTCAGCGGCTCCACCTCGGCGGCCACCCCCTACACGGTCAGCCCGGCGGGCGCGGTGGCCACCAGCACCGCGCTGGCCATCACCCCCAGCGGCTCCGCCGCCGCGGGCAGCGGTGTCACCCTCACCTCCACCACCAACCCGTCCGCCGCAGCGGGCTCGGTGACCTTCACCGACGCCGGCACCGGCGCCGTCCTGGGCACCCAGGCCGTCTCCGGCGGCAGCGCCTCGATCACGGTCAGCACGCTGGCCGAGGGCGACCACAACCTGACCGCCTCCTTCACGCCCACCGACAGCACCGCCTACCAGGCCTCGGTGTCGACAGCCGTCCCGTTCACGGTCACCGCGGCCGGCGGCGGCACCCCCGGCGGCCCGACCCCCGGCAGCGAGAACATCAACACCACGGTCGCCCCCGGCGCCCTGGCCCTCAGCGTGGCCGGCTCCAATGTGAACCTGCCGCCGCTGACGCTGAACACCACCAGCACCCTGTACTCGGCGGCCGGTCCGATCCAGACCGTCACCGTCACCGACACCCGCGCGGGCGCCCCCGGCTGGGCCCTCAGCGGCCAGGTCGCGGACTTCACCTCCCCCGCGGGCACCATCAGCGCCCAGAACCTCGGCTGGGCGCCCAACCTGGTCAACAAGGGCGACGGCCTCAAGGTCAACCTGGGCGGGACGGTGGCCCCGGCCCCCGGCGTCGCCTCGGGCGACAGCGGCGCGCTGGGCCTCAAGTCCTCCCGCACCCTGGCCACCGCGACCGGGCTCGGCACCGCGCAGATCGGCGCCGACCTCTCCCTGGTCGCCCCGACCTCCACGGCGGCCGGCGCGTACACCGGCGTGCTGACCCTGACCGTCATGTAACACAGCGTCAATTCCCGTTCCCCTTCCGCACGGTGACCCGCCGTGCGGAAGGGGGCCGGTCGGCCCCTTTTCTCTTTCGAACTCCACGCCGCTGTGAAGGGACGCCCGTGATGAGAAGATCCGTACCGCTCCGGCTCCGGCCTCGGCTCCGGCCTCGGAGGGGCGCTGCCGCGCTGGTCTCGGCGCTGCTGATCGGCCTCCTCGGCACGGCCGCCCCCACCGCGACGGCGGCCCCCGCTCTGCCTGCCGCAGGCAAACAGCAGACCTTCGGTATCCAGCCCGCCTCGGCGACCGCGCCCGACACCCGCAGCGCCTACACCTACACCGGCACCCCGGGCGCCCAGGTCAAGGACCATGTCGCGGTCTGGAACTACGGCGACCAGCCACTGAGCCTCACCCTGTACGCGGCCGACGCCTTCAACACCGACACCGGCGGCTACGACGTCCTGCCCGCGGGCAAGCCGTCCACCGACCTCGGTTCCTGGGTGCACCTGGCCACTGCGACCGTCACCCTCCCGCCCCGCTCCCGGCAGATCGTCCCGTTCACACTGGCCATCCCGGCCGCGGCCACCCCCGGCGACCACTCCGGCGGCATCGTCCTGGCGCTGCGGCGGCAGACCGTCGACGCCAAGGGCAACGCCATCACCGTCGACCAGCGGGTGGGCGCGCGGATCCACGTCCGGGTCCCCGGCGCGTTGCGGCCCGCGCTCAGCATCGAGGCGGTCCACACCACGTACCGAGGGACGCTCAACCCGCTCAGCACCGGCAGCACCACGACCAGCTACACCGTCCGCAACACCGGCAACATCAGACTCGGCGGACGGCAGGCGGTGCGGGTCAGGAACGCCCTCGGCAACGTGGTCACCGCGAAGGGCCCGGCCGCGCTCACCGAACTGCTGCCGGGCAACAGCGCGACCTACACGGTCACCGTCAGCGGGGTCTACCCGGCCCTGTGGCAGACCGCCTCGCTCACCATCGACCCGCTGGCGCTGCCCGGCGACATCGACCCTGCCCTGTCGAGCACCACCCAGCACGTGAGCTACCCGACCATCCCCTGGACCCTGCTGGCGATCCTGGCCGTGCTGCTGCTGGCGGCCTTCGCCCGCTTCCGCCGCGTGCGTCGCCTCGGGCTCCGCCGCACGGGCGGGACCCCGCCCGGACGACCCGGCCCCCCGCTGGTCCCCCCACCGCCACCGGCCCCCGACGCGGGAGCGACAGCCACTGCTCCGGCGCCGGCCTCGCCGGTCGGCAACGGGGTGGCCGTACCTGTGCCGGTGGCGGTGCCGGTCCCCGGGAGTGTTGCCAAGGCAACGGTCGAGCTGGGGAAGGCCAGCGGAGCGGTCCTCGGGGTGCTGGTGGTGGGCGGGCTCGCCCTCGGCGGGCTGCTGGCAGCCGCGCCGCGGGCTGCCGCGGATCCGACTGCCGCACCCAGCGCCGCTGCTGCCGCCCCCGCCCGCACCGGAACCCTTGCCTTCGACTATGCGACCGGGCATGCGAACGACGCCGTCGACGTCCTCACCTCAGGGCCCTGCCCGCACGCCGACGACTCGCTGATGGCCTCCCTCTCCGGCGCGGGCTTCCCGGCGGCCGGCGCCACCGTGGTCGGCCTCTCCCCCGCCGCGATCTATCCGGTGGCCGCCAACGGCGGCTATGTCGTCCCGATCAGCAACACCCTCGGCGTCATCGCCCAGCAGAACGGCGTCGCCGCCCTGCACGGCCGCTATGTCGTGGACGTCTACTGCAAGGGCCGGTTCCTCCCCGCTCACTTCAAGGACTTCCGCGGGGCCCTGACCTTCGCCGCCGACGGCACCTGGAAGGCCGAGGGCAAGCCAGCCACCGTCCTGATCCACGGCGACGCGGCCACCCCGGCCCCGGTCCCCCCGGCGGCCCCCGCCCTGACCGCCCCCGCCGCGGCGCCCGCGGCGACCGGCGGCAGGGGCCTGCCCTCGGACTCGGTCGCGGCCCTGGTCGGCGGCGGCGGACTGCTCGCCCTGGTTGGCCTCTCCTACCTGCGCCGACAGCGCGAAAGGGTCAAGGAGAGCCAGGCGACCACCGCAACCGCTCCGCAGCCCCCCGTGAAGAACAAGGAGGCAGCCAAGCGATGACCCTCACCACCGCACCCCCGCCCCCACCACCGTCCCCGCACCCGCCGCTCCAGCAGCCCATCGCACCGCCGCCGCGACCCGGCCCCAAGCCCGGCCCGCCCCGCGGCCTGGACGCCGCCGGGGTGTACGGCGCCGCGCTGAGCATCCTCGCCGCGCTGGTCCTCGGCCTGCTGGTCGACATCGGCCCGATCGGCGACCTGCGGCACGCCAGGGACCGGGAGACCGCCTACGCCGCGCTGCGGCTGGACCTGGCCGAGGGCACCGCCCCGGTCGGCCAGACCGACGCCAATGGCAAGCTGCTCCAACTCGGCCGCCCGGTGGCCCTGCTGCGGATCCCCCAGCTGGGGCTGCGCGAGGTGGTGCGGGAGGGCACCACCTCCGGCGTGCTGGAGTCGGGTCCGGGGCACCGCCGGGACACCCCGATGCCGGGCCAGGCCGGCACCAGCGTGCTGATGGGCCGTCAGTCCGGCTTCGGCGGACCGTTCGGGCACATCGGCGAACTGCGCCCGGCGGAGACCTTCTCCTTCGTGACCGGGCAGGGCACGCAGACCTACCGGGTGCTGGACGTGCGCCGGGCCGGGGATCCGGTCCCGCCCGCGCCCGCCCTCGGCAAGGGGCGGATGATCCTGGTCACCGCCTCGGGGCCGGCCTTTATGCCGACCGGCACCCTGCTGGTCGACGCCGACCTGATCAGCGCGGTGCGTCCGGCCCCGGCCCGGCCGCTGGGCAGCAAGGACATCGGCCGGGCCGAGGGCCTGCTGGGGACCGACCCGTCCGCCTGGACCGCCCTGGTGCTCTGGGGCGAGGCGCTGCTGCTGGCGGCCATAGCGCTGTCCCTGGCCAGGGTCCGCTGGGGGCGGCCGCAGGCGTGGATCGTCGGCGTCCCGGTGCTGCTCGCGCTGGGTCTCACCGTCTCCGACCAGGTCGCCCGGCTGCTCCCGAACCTCCTCTGAAGGGTCGTCATATGTCTGTCACTGAAAGCTCTGCGGCCACCGTCGTGCTGCCCGCCGTCCGCACCGGCGGGGGCGCGCCCGGGGGCCTGGAGGCCAGGGAGGTCTCGGCCTGGTTCGGCGACCACAAGGTGCTGGAGCAGGTCTCGCTGGACATGCCGGCCGGCCAGGTCACCTCGCTGATCGGGCCCTCCGGCTGCGGCAAGTCCACCTTCCTGCGCATCCTCAACCGGATGCACGAGCTGATCCCCGGCGCCGCCCTGGCCGGGGAGGTGCTGCTGGACGGCGCGGACGTCTACGCCGCCGACCGCCGGCTCACCGACGCCAGGCGGCGGATCGGGATGGTGTTCCAGAAGCCCAACCCCTTCCCCGCCATGTCCATCTACGACAATGTCACCGCCGGGCTCAAGCTCACCGGCGTCAGGACCACCCGCGCCGAGCGGGACCGGCTGGTCCAGGAGTGCCTGACCAAGGCCGGGCTCTGGACCGAGGTGCGGGACCGGCTGCGGCAGCCCGGCGGGGCGCTGTCCGGCGGCCAGCAGCAGCGCCTCTGCATCGCCCGCTCGCTGGCGGTCCGACCGCAGGTGCTGCTGATGGACGAGCCCTGCTCCGCGCTCGACCCGACCTCGACCCGGCGGATCGAGGAGACCATCAGGGAGCTGGTGGCGGAGGTGACCATCGTCATCGTCACCCACAACATGCAGCAGGCGGCCCGGGTCTCGGACCGCTGCGCCTTCTTCCTCGCCGCCCAGGGCGTCCCCGGCGGCATCGTCGAGTACGGGCCGACCGCGGCGATGTTCGGCTCCCCGCAGGACTCCCGCACCGCCGACTATGTGCACGGCCGCTTCGGCTGATCGCCGCGGACTTCGGCTGACCCCCGCGGGCGTCGGCCGATCCCCGCGGAGTGGCTCATTCCGGCGGGATGGCTGATTTCTCCCAACTGTCTGTCAGTTCCTATGACGTCACCATGAGTTTCGCGGGACACTCTTACCATTCACAGCGTCGGAAACGACGAGCCCGGAGTGGGGGTGGGCGCAGTGCGGACTCCTGTCAGCGATCCGCTGCGGGTGGGGCCCTACCGCATCGTGGGCCGGCTCGGCTCCGGCGGCATGGGCTGGGTGTACCTCGGCAGATCGGCGAGCGGCCGGGCGCTGGCGGTGAAGGTGGTGCGCCCGGAGCTGGCCTCCGACCCGCAGTTCCGCAGCCGCTTCGCCCGCGAGGTGGAGGCGGCCCGGGCGGTCAGCGGAGCCTTCACCGCGGCCGTGGTGGACGCCGACACCGACGGCGAACCGCCCTGGCTGGCCACCCTCTACGTGGCCGGCCCCTCCCTGGCCGAGGCGGTACGGACGGACGGTCCACTGCCCGAGGCGGCGGTACGCCTGCTGGGAGCAGGCCTGGTGGAGGCGCTGCAGGCGATCCACACCGCGGGGGTGGTGCACCGGGACCTCAAGCCGGCCAATGTGCTGCTGGCCGAGGACGGCCCCCGGGTGATCGACTTCGGCATCTCGCTGTTCGGCGGCTCCAGCTCGATCACCACGGTGGGCACGGTGATGGGGACGCCGCCGTTCATGTCCCCGGAGCAGTTCAAGGGCGATCCGGCCGGCCCGTCCAGCGACGTCTTCTCGCTCGGAGCGGTGCTGGCCTTCGCCGCGACCGGGGAGGCCCCGTTCGGCTCCGGCACCGGGGTGATGTACCGGATCATCCATGAGCGGCCCACGCTGGGCTCGGTCCCGGCCGGGCTGCGCCGGCTGGTGGAACGCTGCCTGGCCAAGGCCCCCGCGGACCGGCCGACACCGGCCGCGCTGCTGGACGAACTCACCGCCGAGGCCGCCCCGGTGTGGCCGCCGCCGACCCTGGCCGAGAACATCCAGGTGCGCAAGGACGACCTCGCCGCCCGCAACCACAGCCGGGGCTCGGTGACCTCGGTGCCGTCCTGCCTGCTGCTGCACGCCCAAGCGCTGCTGGACGCCGGGCTGACCGACCGGATGGTCGCCGAGGCGGTGGGCCGTGGCTGAGAGCGAGGCCGTCGCCGCGCCCCCCGCCCTCGAACTCGGTTCGCACTGGCGGCCGTTGGTGACCGACTGGGCCGCCCGCAGCCACTACCGCTCGACCGAGGACGCGGCCTCGGTCTCGCTGGACTTCGACCTGACCGGCTCCGACCGCCGGGTGACCCTTCGCTTCATGACCACTACCAGCCTGCTGGTGGCGTTTATGACGGACGGTCATACGCTCCGGCCGGACCAGCTGGCGCTGGCCGCCGCCGCATCCAACGCCTGGAACACCGAGCAGCTGGTGCCGATGCTCTCGGTCTGGGACGTCCGCGGCCCCAACCCGTGCCTGGCCGGGGTCTGCGTCCTGCCGCTCACCTGCCGGATGACCCGGCAGGAGTTCGGCGTACTGGCCGAGAAGTGGGCCGACCACGCACGTCAGATGTTCACCCGGTGCCATCGGGTGTTCCAGCTGTAACGCCCTCGTCGAGGAATTGCCGACCAAAAAAACTGGGGGGACCAGTGGTGTCATCCGATAGGGCCGGTACGGCGCGGCGAAGTCGCCCCGCCGTGCTGCTCCTGCTGGCCCTGCTCGTCCCGCTGCTCGGGCTGGCCCCGGGCGACGGGGCGACACCGGGCAAGGGGACCGCGTCGAGCTGCACGACGGTGCTGTGCACGGTGCAGCAGGCCAAGCCGGGCGCCACCGTCCCGGAGGAGCTGAAGGGCCCGAAGACGGTCGCCGACCTGGGCGACCTGGCCGCGCTCGGGCGCGAACTCAGCCACCGGACCCTGCAGGTGTCGGTGGACAAGGGGGTCACCACCGGGCCGGGCGGGAGCATCCTGCTGGACCTGGCCAAGCAGGACCACCGTTTCGTCGACCCGTCCAGCCAGGTCTCCACCCTCGACCCGGTCGCCGCCGGGCAGCTCAGAGTGCTGGAGAAGGGCGGCTGCGACGATCTGTGCACCGCCCTGACCGGGAGCGGGGCTGGTCCGGGCACCGGGACCGGCACCGGCACTGGGGTCAAGGCGCTGGACGGGAAGGATCTGATCAAGAACGGTCAGGCCAAACCCGAGCCCACGCCGCCCGCCACCAACAAGTCCAAGCCCGCCAAGCACAGTTCGGGCCCCAGCGGGCTGCTCATCGGCGGCGTGGTCGCCCTGCTGCTCGCGCTGCTCGCGCTGCTGGCACTGGTGGTCCGCCGTTCCAGCGGCGGCCGCGGCCGGCCGTACGGCGATCGGTACGACAACGAGTCGGCGCCGGGCGACCGTCCGACCGAGGCCATGACCGTCACCACGATCACGCGTCCCGCGAGGACGCCCCGCCCAGCCGAGCTGCACCCCGCCACCGTCGCCACCGACCTGCATCCGCAGGGCTATGTGGACATCGACCAGTGCCTCTACCGCGCGGTCTGGTCGGACTCCGACGAGCCGCCGGCCCCCGGCGGGGCGGTCGAGGTGGCCCGCCCGGACCCGGACGACCCGGCCCAGGATCCGGACGTCCTGCTTGCCTTCCTCCCCGACCAGACCGCCGCACCGCAACGGAGACTCCATGCGTAATGACCCGCACGCGAAGACCCTCCCGTACCAGTACGCCGACATCGAGATCGAGAACAACGCCCAGCGGCTCCCCCTGGTGCTCTGCCTGGACACCTCGCACTCGATGCTGGGCGGGCCGATCGGCTCGCTCAACGCGGCCCTGCAGGAGTGGACCAGGGAGCTGCACGACGATGTGAGCCTCAGCTACAGCGTCGAGGTGGCCGTGGTCACCTTCGGCGACGCCGGGGTGAACGCCTGGCAGGGGCCGCATCTGCTGCCGCCGCAGGCCAGGGTCAGCCCCTTCGTCCCCGCGTACCAGTTCCAGCCGCCGCAGTTGAGGGCCGCCGGGGTGACCCTGATGGCCGAGGCGCTGGAGCTGTCGATGCAGATCGTCGCGGCCCGGAAGACCGAGCTGCGACAGCTCGGGCTGCAGTACTACCGTCCGCAGATCTGCCTGGTGACGGACGGTCTGCCGACCGACGCCACCGGGCACCTCACCGACGCCTGGCAGCGCATCGTGCCGGTGCTGACCGAGGAGCAGCGGGCCAAGCGGTTCCGGCTCTACGCGATCGGCGTCGGCAGCATCACCGACCGGGCCGAGGAGGTGCTGCGGGCGTTCGCCCCGGCGTTCAACGCCCGGCTGCAGGGATTCCCGTTCCGCGAGCTGCTGCAGATGATGTCGGCCAGTGCCAACGCCGAGCAGAAGGGCGCGGGGGACGAGGTCTTCGAGAAGATCTTCAGCCAGTTCAAGACCCAGCGCCCCGCCTGGGAATCCTGAACCGGGGGCGGGCGAAGCGATGGACGAGGAAACGGTGGCGCTGACCACCGGGCGCCGCTCCGGCGAGTGGCGGATCCACGGCGTCAGCGTCGAGGGCTACCGGCACCGGCGGTCCGGCATCCCGTGCCAGGACGCCCATCTGTACGGGGTCTCCGGGCCGCCGCAGGCGTCGGTGACGGTGCTCGCGGTGGCCGACGGCGCGGGCAGCCGGCCGCGCTCGGACGAGGGCTCGGTGCTCGCGGTGGAGCTGGCGGTGGGGTACTTCGCCCGCCGCGCCACCGCCTGGCCGCGGACCACGGCCGGGGTGAACGCCTCGCTGCGGGAGGCCTTCCTGGACGTCCGTGAGGAGTTCCTGCGGCGCACCGGCAAGGACGCCGACGACTTCGCCACCACGCTGACCGTGGTGGTGCTCACCCCGACCTGGATCGGCCACCTCAGCGTCGGCGACGGCTTCGCCGTGCTCAGGTCCGGCACGGTGGACGGCGTGCCGCAGTTCCATCTGCTGCCGCAGCCCCCGGCGGTCAGCGAGTACAGCAATGAGACGGTGTTCCTGACCTCGGCCGACGCCGAGCGCCGACTCAGCACCGCCTGTGTGAACGACCCGGGTGTGGACGGTGTGCTGCTGTCCACGGACGGCCTGGCCCAGGTCGCCCTGTCCTGGACGGACGGTCAGCCCCGACGGCCCAAGGAGTCCTTTGTGAAGTCGGTGCTGCGCACCCTGGACCACCCGGGCGCGGATCCCGAGGAGGACCACCAGGCACTGGCCGTGCTGCTCCGCTCGGACCGGCTGACCGCCGTCAATGCCGATGACAAGACACTGCTGAGGGCGGTTCGCCGATGACCGGGCAGAGGATCCTGCTGAACACCCGCCAGATCGAGCTGGCCGCACTGCCGTTGAAGAGCGGCGGCGAGGCGGCCGTCTACACCGTGGTCGGCGACGACGACATCGTGGTCAAGCTCTACCGCGACCAGCCCGGCCCGGAGCAGGAGCGCAGGCTGGAGCGGATGGTGCGGATGACCCCGCTCGGCGGCCGTCCCACCGATAGCTCCCAGCCGTCCGAGCTGGCCTGGCCCACCGCCCCGGCCCGCGGCCCCGGCGGCGAGTTCCTCGGCTATGCCATGCACCGGTTCGGCGAGCCGCAGCACGTACGACTGGTCGGTCTGTTCACCCGCTCGCAGCGGCTGCGGCTGTTCCCGGAGCGCGTCGACTGGCGGTTCCTGCTCGGCGTGAGCTGGAACCTGGCCTTTATGACCGCGCGGATGCACCACGAGAACCTGGTCGTCGGCGACTTCTCCAGCAACAACGTGGTGGTGGACGGCAATGGCTTCGTCACCTTTCTGGACTGCGACTCCATCGCCTTCACCGACCCCGGCACCGGCGAGTACTTCCCGTGTCTGATGCAGACCGCCGACTACTGCGCCCCCGAACGCCAGAAGGGCGGCCCGGCCACCGAGGGCAGCGACAACTTCGCGCTGGCGGTGCTCATCTACCAGTTGCTGACGGTCGGCAACCACCCCTTCGGCGGGGTGCCGCACGACAGCGACTCCCAGTCCACGGTCAAGGACAACATCGCCGCGAGCTGCTCCTACGTGGTCCGCCCCGAGCGGATCATCGTGCCGCGCGGGGTGATCGACCCCACCGTCCTCCCTCCTGAACTGCTGCGGCTGGCCCGGACCGCGTTCGGCCCGGGCGTCACCGACCCGGCCGCCCGCCCCTCGGCCGAGGACTGGCTGCGCGCGCTGGACGCGGAGCGCTCCCGGGTCCAGGTCTGCCGGGTCAGGCCGCGGCACAGCTACGGTTCCCACCTGGTCGGCTGCCCCTGGTGCGAACGGGCCGGGCGCACCGGCCACGACGACTTCAACCAGGCCGCGGCGCCCGGGGTGGTCCAGGGCGCGGCGATCAACGGCTCGACCGATCCGACCAACGTGACCAAGGAGTCGCACACCACGCGTACGGTCCTGATCGTGCTGGCCGTGCTGGTCTTCCTGATCATCGTCATCGCGTCAGCCGGCTGAGGCGGGGCGGCCGACTGAGGCGGGGCGGCCCCGGGGGGTGGACCCGCTTAGCCGACGCCGTTTCTGCGATAGGGGTAGTAGGGCCCGGAGCCGGAGTAGTACGGGTATGGGATGACGTGGGAGATGCAGCCCTGGGAGCCGCTGTCCTCGATGCCGATGTACTGGGTGTGCGCGGCATCGGCCCAGCCGCCGAAGATCAGGGTGTGGTCGCCCGCGATCATCGCGTCGCCCGGTTGCAGGTCGTCCTTGCTGATCCGGTGCGAGACATCGGGGCTCATCAGCCCATAGGTGTCCAGCCCCGGCCCCGGCAGCCCCCAGGCGTCCGAGACCAGGCCCGAGCAGTCGACCCGGTAGCCGTTGGTGACGGACGACTGGCTGTAGCCGAGCCGGTGCTGGGCCCGCTCCAGAGCCCGGTCGACGATGCCCCTGCGCTCGGCCGAGACCCCGTCGAGCCGGGGTTCGTCCACGACACCGCCGCCCTCGCCGTTCCGCGGATGCTGCCGCCCACCGCTGGACCAGCCGTCCCAGCCGCGGCTGTCGGTCTGCGTCTGCCAGTCACCGACGCCCCCGTCCTTGAGGATTCCGCCGCCGCCCGCGCCGCCACCACCACCGCTCGAACCGCCACCCGAGTAGCCACCACCCGCGTAGCCGACGCCGGAGGAGCTGCCGCCGGAGTAGCCGCTGTTGCTGGAGCCGCCCCCGGAGTAGCCGCCGCCGTTGCTGCCACCACCACTACCGCCGCCGCCTCCACCCCCCGCCGTGGCGCTCCCCCAGCCGGCGAGCGCGGTGCTGCCGCCGCCCGCCGACTCCGGGGTGATCTTCCGCAGCCCCTCGGCGACCTCGTGGTCGATGGCCTGGTACTCGGCCACCACCGCCTTGATCTTGCCCGCGTCCTGGGCGATGTCCTCGGTCAGCCTCACCTTGGTCGCGAGCAGGCTCGCGACCTGCGACTCGATCTGCTTGACCTCCCTGGCCACCGCCAGCGCCGCCCCGAAGCCCGGCGACCCGGCCAGCGGGCCGGCCCGCAGGTCGGTTGCGGCGGCTCTTGCCAGGACGGTCCGGATCCGGCCCAGATCCTTGCTCATCTCGGCCATACGTTCGCTGACGGAGCGCCAGCCATGCTGGACCTCGGTCAGTTCGTGCAGTTGAACACCGAATTCCCTGCTGGTCATACGGTTCGATCCCCTTGCTGTACGAGCTTTGTGCTGACTCAGCAGCCGTGCCGACTCAGCAGCTGTCGGCCAGGCGTTCGACCGACCGGCCGAGGCCGTCGAGGCTGTCGGCGACCGAGGTGAGTTCGCGCACCCGGGTGCGCGCGTGGCCGACGAAGGCGTCCGACGCCGTTCCATGCCAGCTGAGTCGTCCGAGCGCGGTCGCGATCTCCTTGCCGAGATCGTCCATCTTCGCGCCCAGTATCGAGAGTTCAGCCGCGATCCGGCGCAGTTCCGGAGCGCCGCCGTCGAACATCTCGCCGAGTGCCCGATGGGCGATCCCGGTCGGTGCAAGGCCGTTGTCGGCCCCGTTCAGGACATTCAAAACCGCCCCCGTGGTTTCGTTGCCGAAAAAGACAAAAGCCCAGGTCACGGCGAGTGAGTCCTGGGCTTCTGCAGGGCCGCCTTCGGGATTCGAACCCGAGACCTACGCATTACGAGACCATTGGGGTTCATGACGGCTGGTTCCAGCTCGTGTCGCCTAGTGCTGTTTTACCTGATCAGAGCACATTCGGACAGTTCGTCCGTGACACCCTGTGTTACCTCGTCCAAAGGCGTCCGGCCGCACTCCGGCCGCACACGGTCACACCTACGAGGTACCAGGCCGCCAAAAGGGCGTTGTCACTGCCCTACAAGTTAGCCCCGGCGGAGACGGAAGGACGTCACGGCCGCCGACAATCAGCCCAGGTCCTGGCGAAGACGGAGGAGATAGGCGTCGATCTGCGCGAGACCTGGCCAATCGCTTCCCCGTAGGCGGGAAGTCTCCGACCGGAGCCGGTCGCCGACGTCCAGCGCCTGCGGGAGGCTTTCCGCCGCTGCATACAGACTCGTGAGTCGCGCCAGGGCATCCAGATGGCGGCTGACGGCGTCAGCGTCGTCTGGGTTCGGCGTGATCTCAGTGACATGATCGAAAGCTTGAATAGCAGCGGTGGCGTCGCCGAGCTCCATCCGGCACTGCGCGGTGTAGTACCAGCACAGCTGGGCTTGCTCGTCTTGGGCACCGTAGCGTTCGGTATAGTCGCGGGCGAGCGGCTCGAACAGTCCGAGCGCTTCGCGGTGGCTGCCAGCCAGGAACTTCACCTGTGCGAGACTGAACCACATTCCTTCCCTGAGTTCCAGATCAGCAGCTCTCATAATCGCCTCCGTTAGAACGTCAGCGGCTTGGGTGAACTGACCTTCCCGAGCCAGGCTCGATGCGCGTTCGGAGACTACGTCCGCCTCCTGCTCGGTCAGTGCAATAGGGCCTGACGGTTGTCCTTGGTCTGCAACCACCGGATGGAGCGAAAGGGGCGAAGGAACCACCAAGGCAGGCGTGTAGGTGGCGGTGGCGCTGCTGCTGCGCGCCCGACCCCCGAAGGGTCGCAGGAAAGGCAGGCTGGGGTTGAGGTCGTCGTCGGTTGCGGCCTGGGTTCCGGTGGTGGCGAGAACGAAGGGCAGGAGTGCGTCATAGACCTCCATTGCGCCCATACGCTGCTCAGATTCCTTCGTGAGCATCGCCAGCAACAGCTTCTCGATGTCAGCCGGCACGTCCGGTCGCAGGGAGCGGATGGGGGGTGGCGGGGTATGGACGTGGTGCCACATGTGGGAGCGGCTGTCGTCGGGAGTGAAGGGTGGCTTTCCGGTGAGGAGCTCGTGGAGAACGCAGGCGAGAGCGTAAATGTCCGCAGCAGGACCGACGGCGTTGGCCAAGCTCTGCTCGGGTGACATGTAGGGGGGAGTGCCCACGGTCATGCCGACCTGCGTGAGCCGGGACAGGCTACCTACTCCGCGTAGGGCGGCGACTCCGAAGTCGAGGACTTTGACCACACCTCCGGGGGTGATCATCAGGTTGGCAGGTTTGATGTCGCGGTGGACGACGTCGTGGTGGTGCACGGTGTCGAGGACGGAGGCGATCTGGGCCCCGACGGCCGCAGCCCACGAGACGGGCACCGTCTCGCTGTCGTAGTCGGTTTCGTCGATAAAAGTCTGCAGCTCGCGGCCCTGCAGGAGCTGCATGACGACGAACAGCCGTCCACTCGCGTCATCGGTACCAGTGTCGTAGACAGCAGGAACACCGAGGTGATCGAGGCTGGCGGTGATCTGGATCTCGCGCAGGAACCGGGCTCGGCGGGTCTGCAGGGTCTCTTCGAAGGCCGCGCCCTGGAAGCCGGGTGAAGCAGGGCTCTCGGCCAGCATCATCTTCACTGCCACCCGGCGGTCCAGGCGTTCGTCGTACGCCTGCCAGACTTCGCCCATGCCGCCCGCGCCGATGGGCGTGTGCAGCCGGTACCGACCCGCGATTAGGCGGGCGGGTACGTCGGCGTCGAAGTTCGGCGCGCCCTGCACCATGCGAGGACCCTCTCTGCATGGGCGGCGCACAACTGCCCCGCCTAACCCCTCATCTGACGTTCTGTGGAGCACAGGCTATGCTGTCGGTGGCTCCGCCCGGCGGCTTCCGGTGGACTTCAGTTCGGCAGCTCGCTGCTCGGTGACCCGACGCTCGGCCTCGCGCCGCACCGGGCGGCGGATGAGCTGGTACGCCTGCTGGGTCGCGACCTGCTTGAACAGGCGGTTGACGTCGGCGTCGTCGAAGTAGCGGACCATCAGGGCGTCGTTGGACGCCGCCTGGTCAATGACGATCCGGTCGAGGTCCTTCTCCAGTTCCCCGCCGAAGACGTCCTGGTCCTGGTGCAGAGCGATGGCCCGTAGTTCGGGGTCCTCGCTGACGGCGACCACCAGCTGGCCGAGCAGGATCTGGTCGGCGGTGGACAGTCCCGTGCCGTACTCGTCGTTGACGGACTGGATCACCTCGGCCAGCGACATCTCTTCCCCCTCGGCCACTACCCCGCCCGCTTCGGGAACCAGGCCCGGCAGCACCTGCGCGCCGGCTGCCTCCAGGCGCAGTTCGGGGGTGCCGGTCTGGGCGATGCGCATATGGCTCGGGACGGCGGCCCCGATGTCTGCACCGGCGCTGCGAACGGGCGCGGGCAGGCGGCGCAGCAGGAAGCGTCCGTATTGGTAGAGCCTTTCCAGTTCCAGGTTCTCAAAGCCGATGACGTGGGAGAGCCAGCCATACGCCTTGGTGTAGGAGTCAAGGGCGCGGCGGAACTCGGCGGCAGTGTCGGGCTCAGTGGCGTTGAGGGCGTTGAAGCGGTCCAGGGCGGGCTGGAGGTATCCATAGAGGCGGGCGTGGGCCTTCATGACGGCGGTGTCGGTCGCCTTGCCGCCTTGGAAGGCGGCGAAGTACGCGGTGACGAAGGCGTCCATCTCGGCTTCCACCAGGAGCTGGTAGGCCATCACTTCGCGTTCGCGGTCGAACAGCAGGTTGGGGTCGGTGGGTTCGTTGACCGATGCCTCGTAGTACTGCTGGAATGCCTGCTCGATGTCTTCGGGCCGGTTGGCGAAGTCGAGGATGAACAAATCCTCGGTGGTCTTGAGCGGGTGAGTGCGGTTGAGCCGGGACAGGGTCTGCACCGCCGCCAGTTTCACAAGGATCTTGTCCACATACATGGTGGTCAGCAGTGGCTGGTCGAAGCCGGTCTGGTACTTTTCGGCGACGACGAGGATGCGGTGCTCGGGCTTGGGGACAGAGGGCGGGTTCGGGTCGTCCGCGCGGGTGTAGCCGAAGCGGGTCGGCAGTTCGCGCTCGGGGAAGCCGTTGAGTTTGGGCTCGGTGTACTCGATCCCGTCGAGGGTCAGCGCCCCAGAGAACGCGACCAGGGTGCCGCAGTCGGTGAAGCCGCGCTGGTCGATGTAGGCACGCATGGCCTGGTAGAGCCGCACGGCGTGCTCGCGGCCGGAGGTAACCACCATCGCCTTGGCCCGGCCACCGAGGCGCGGGCTGGAATGCGAACGGAAGTGATCGACGATGATCTTCGCGCGGGATGCCATCGATGCCTCCGACATCAGCGCGGCCCTGACCAGCTTCGAACGGGCCTTGCGCGGGTCCACCTGCTGTTCCGCCTCGTCAGCGGCGGCCTCCTGGAGCTTGAAGTAGGTGGCGTAGGTGATGTAGTTACCGAGCACGTCGAGGATGAAGCCCTCCTCGATGGCCTGCCGCATCGAGTAGACGTGGAACGGTCCCTTCTCCGGCTCCCCTGAGCCGGGGTTGGGGTAGGGGGAGCCGAAGAGGTCAATCGTCTTCGCCTTAGGGGTGGCTGTGAACGCGAAGAAGGACAGGTTCGGCTGCTTGCCACGGGCCAGAGCTGCAGCCGTCAGGGGGTCACCGTCCTCGTCTACCGCATCCGAGCCGAGGCGTCCCAACGCCTTCTTCAGCGCCGCCGCGCTCTCCCCACCCTGGGAGGAGTGCGCCTCATCGATGATCACCGCGTAGTGCTGCCCACCCAGCCCCGCGACCTTGTCCAGGACGAAGGGGAACTTCTGCACCGTGGTGATGACGATCCGGGCGGTCGGCCCGGTCAGCGCGTCCGCGAGCTGCTGGGAGCTCTCGTCGATCCGTACGACCACGCCGGCCTTGTGGTCAAACTGGAAGATGGTGTCCTGAAGCTGCTTGTCCAGCACTCGGCGGTCGGTGATCACGATCACTTTGTCGAAGACCAACTCGTTCGCCCCCAGGCCGGAGGCGAGTGCGGCGGGCGCGATCAGCCCGGGGTCGTGGGAGGTGTGCAGGCTCGACAGGTGGTGCGCCAGCCAGGCGATGGTGTTGGACTTGCCCGAGCCAGCGGAGTGCTGGATCAGGTAGTTCTCCCCCGCGCCGTGGCGAGCGGCGTGTGCGATGAGCTTGCGCACGGCGTCCCACTGGTGGAATCGCGGGAAGATCAACGGCTGCGTATGCGCGCTGCCGGGCTTGTGCGACGGCGCCCGCCCTGCCTTCGCGGCGGCGTCCTCCACGTGCAGGAACCGCTGCAGCAGCTCCAGCCAGTTGTCCCGCACCCACACCTCGTCAAAGAGATAGGAAGTGGAGTACGTCCCGTCGGTGGGGGCCGGGATGTTCCCCGCTCCGCCGATCTGGCCGGGACCGCCGGAGCCGGTGTTGAGGGGAAGAAAGCGCGTTGCATCCCCGGCCAGGCGGGTCGTCAGGAAGGCGAGCGTCGGGTCGACCGCGAAGTGGGCAAGGCTGCGCTTGGCGAAGAACAGTTCCTTCGGGTCTCGGTCGCGCCGGTACTGCCGCTTGGCGTCCTCGACGGTCTGGCCGGTCAGCCCGTTCTTCAACTCCACGGAGGCGACGGGCAGTCCGTTGAGGAAGAACGCCATGTCGAGGGTGTCGGCCGGGCGGGAGGCCGAGTAGTGGAACTGGCGCACGAAGGTGAGCCGATTGGCGTCGTACCCGGCAAGAGCGTCGGCAGCGAGGGTGTGTGCGGGACGGAAGTACGCAAGCTGGAATTTCACGTTTCGGTCGTTGACGCCCCGTCGCAGCACGTCCAGCAGCCCGCGTGAGTCGATCTCCCGCGCCACCCGCTTCGCGAACCTGCCGATGGCCTGCTCCTCCACCTCCCCGTAGGCCGCCTTAAGCGCCAGCCACGCGTCGTTCTGCGACGCCCTGAGGAATATGGCCAACTCGGACGTGTCGATCCCGAGTGCGCGGTCATAGGTATTCGCGAGCCCGCGCTGCCAAGCGCTGCGCAGCAGCGCCGCCTCCACAGCGTCCTCGAATGCCTTCTCGGTGTACACTCGGACGTCGTCCATCTGAATGCCCCTCAGAGATCGTTGTGCGTGCGAGCGGTGGTGACGTCGAGCTGACCGGTGACCGCAGCAGTGATCAGCGACTGGCGTCGATAGGCGAGCAATTCTTCCTGCTCGTTCAACTTTTGTTCCAGCAAGTCCAACGCGCCAGCCTTTTCGTCCAGCGCGGCAACGATCCTTTCCTGTTCCGCGAGAGGGATCGACGGGATAGGCACCTGCTTCATCGATCCAACATTGAAATGAGCTTGAATACTTCCAACGGAATTTTCCGCAACTTGCGCTCGAAGGTAATTCGAGTTAAGGACATATTGCAAATACTTAGAGCTAATTTTCTTCCCTGGGCGCACAAGGATCAGATCGATGCAGTTGGCACCATCCAATTGCTGGGGTACGACGGCCGCAGCCCCAGCCTGGCCCGTGCGAACAATTACTACATCACCAGCGCTGAGCCGCGACTTGATGTTCCCTGCATTCCCCTCGGCGCTGATCGACACGAGGTTTTCAATATCGATGCGCCCTGGCTTGACATTCAGTCCACGCAGAGCTGGGACTCCGCCTGCGTCGACATACCACTTGGCCGGTGTGACAACGATGCCAACGGTCACTTTTGCCGCCAAGTACTTTAGCGGAGTCAGGCTTTGGCGGCCTTCTGGCTCAAGGCCCAGCACCGTCTCGACGATCCGCTCCCGCCTAAGCGCCAATAGACCGCGCATCTTGCTACGCTTCGCCACAAGTTGATCAATTCGAGCAGTTTCGGCGTCGAGAAATTCAGCGATCCGACGCTGCTCTTCCAGCTCTGGGAGCGAAACGGGGAGATCACCCACTTCGCTCGGGCTGATGGCAGGGTAACTGACACCCACAGAGCGCGCCACCACGGCATCAATGAATGGTCGTGAACGGCAGTAGTACGCCAGATACCTCCAATCCACTCCCCCCTTGGCCTCCAGGACTGCGAACCCGGTGGAGAAGACCAGCGGGTCATCGCTTTCGGGAACTGACGCGATTGCCTTAAGGTAGGTCCGCACAGTTGAGACAATGACGGACCCGACAGGCGCGAGTCGCCTGGCACGGGACGGCGCATTGCCGAATGTAACATCTTCATCTGGGATTGATACGTTTCCCAGCCCGTCTACCGAACTGATGTCAATATAACGAAACCGAAATTCTGCATCGGTTCCCTCCGGTAGAACTCGGGAATTGATCCGAGCAACATCCTTGATTCGAAATTCAGTCACCTTGTCACCTCCCCTAGAAGCGCCTGAATCTCGGCCTCCAGCGACTTCAGCTCTTCATCGATCTCTTCTAGAGGTTTCGATGGTGCGCTGACGTAGAAGTGACGGGTAAAGGGGATCTCGAAGCCGATCTTGAATCGCTCGACCTCCTTCGTCTTCAGGTTTCTGACCTCCGCAACCCAGGCGTCCGCCGCATGCGGGAGGACCTTGCGGGCGAAGTACTCGTCGATGTCCTCACCAAGCGGGATATTTTCGTTGTCGCGGAGGTCGGCGTCAGGCTCGGGTTTGCCCTTGATGAGCTGAACCTCGCCCTCCGGGTCGGTAACGCCCACAGCGTCACGCATTGCCTTCTGGAAGGGCGTGGCAGACGGCCACAGAACGCCCCCGGTCACCATTGCCTTGCGCAGGGCGTCCCATGCCTCAGCTTTGGTGGACCAGTGAGAGCCGAGCAGCGGTTTGAGTGCGGAGAGCAGCAGCTCGACCGGTGCCTCGCCTCCGGCTGCCTTCTTCACGGCGACCGACGCGCGGAGTTGGGTAAGAGTGTCCTCGCTCAGCTCGAAACGGAGCTTGAGCGGCCGGTCTACGGTGATTCGCTGGTATCCGAAGTCCCGGTTGGCGAAGATCTTCACCCGTCCGTGGTCCGAATGGGTCTCGTCGGTGGCGATACTCAGCGCGTCGCGGTAGGTCGCGCAGATGCTTCCGATCTGCGCCCGGGTAATCTTCTTGCGCTTCTCGCCGAGCGATTTGCGCATCTTGGTCCATTGGTCGCGGGCGTCGAGCAGGATCACGCGGCCCTTGCGGTCGACGGACTTACGGTTAGTGACGATCCAGAAGTACGTGGAGATACCAGTGTTGTAGAAGAGCTGATCTGGGAGGGCGATGATCGCCTCCAAGTAGTCATGCTCGATGATCCACCTGCGGATCTCCGACTCACCCGACCCCGCTCCACCTGAGAACAGCGGGGAGCCGTTGAAGACAATGGCCAGCCGGGCCTGAATCTTTCACCGCAGCGGCCCGTTGATCGTGTGCCCGGGTTGTCGCTTTTGCTCTGCCTGGCGGGCTTCGCCGGGTAGGGCTGCGCGTCGACTGTCGCGTCGGTGGCGCCGGGTTCCACGGGCCCGGGGACTGCGGGTCGGCCTCCTCTCGATGCTCTGCTGGGCGGTTTGCCCAGGTCAGGTTGGGTAGGGCAGGGCCATGAGGCGGCGGAAGGCCTGGACGACCGCGTTCGCCCAGGGCCAGGTTCTGGGGATCTTGAGGGTGCGTTTGCGCTGGCCGCGCACGATCACGGCGGGCACGTGCAGGAAGCGGAAGCGCAGGGTCTTTGGGGTGGCTTTGGCCATCTCGCCCTCACAGCCGAGGAGTTGGAGCCAGTTGCGGAGGTCGCAGGCCAGCGCGGTGGCCAGCAGCCACGCCTGGTTGACCTTCATGTGGCGCGAGGGGAACCGGTTCAGGCCCGCGTCCTTGCTGTCGCGGATCTTCGCCTCGACCCGGGCGTGAGTCCTGTGGCGGGCATCGAGCCATGAGGCCTGACGGTCGGGAGTGTTGGTCGCGAACGTCTGCAGCCGCATGCCGTGTTCGAGCTCGTAGGGTGAGGCGTCCTTGACGTAGCGCGGGTGCAGCGGTTCGCGGCGCACGATCACCCGGTGCCCGGGCGGCCAGAGCGAGAGGTCGCCGAGCAGTCCGGTGATGTCGGCGACCTGCGCGTCCTCACGCGCGGCACCGTCGGCGTCGAGGGCGGCCTGCCACACCGAACGGCCCTGCTTGCGCTCCTGCTTCTCCAGTTCGTCCAGCGCCGTCACGGCCGTCATCTCACGGTCGGTGAACGCCCAGCCGGTCGAGTACTGCCAGGTGAAGGAGGGGTGGCGACGGCCACCGGCCTTCGCGATCCACGTCAGGAGCCCGTGGGAGAACCCGGCCCCGTCGATCCGGAACAAGATCTTGCGGCGGTAGGCGGCGGGCAGCTGCTCGACCGCGGCGGCGAAGCAGGCGATGTTGTCCTCGGCGCTGTTGCAGCCCGCGTCGCCGGGACGCAGCTCCTGCGCGAGCATCTCCCCGGTGTTGTCACAGAAAGCGATCATGGGGCACAGGCCGTAGACGCCCTTCTTGTACGTCCCGGCCGCGCCCTCCTTCTCCGAGGCGCAGGCCACCGGCGTGGCATCGGAGTCGATCACCGTCCAACCGGTCAGCGCCGCACCGTCCACCACGATCCACGGGAACCCCTGCGGCCGGTTCTCCAGCCAGGACCACACCTGCCGGCGCACCGTCGCCCGGGCCCGGGCGACCCGGCGCACCTGCAGCTCGCCAACCTCGTCCAGGACCCGCCACACCGTGGGCGGCGACGCCACCGCCGGGCCGCCCGCCATCACCTCGCGCTGATGCTCCAGCACCGCGATGTCGCCGATCGCCACCGCCCCCAGCACGATCGCGCAGGCCAGGTCCACCAGCACCCGCCCCCGCTCGTGCCCCGGCCGGAAACCCGGGCGCCGCATCGCCTGCGTCAGCGCCCCTGCCAGCCCCGCCCGCTCGGCCAGCACCTGCAGATGCACCCCACCCGCATGCCCGACCTGCCGCCTCCTGTCAGCCGACATGGCCAGATCGGTCAGACGTCCAGTATTCTTCCCCACGGATTCGGTGCCCCACCTCGCGACGATACGTTTCTAGATAACTCGCATCATTGCAGGTAGGGGCACCGTCTCTGCATCCAGGTGACGCTCAGTCACCACACGCCAAGGGCTCGTGAATCACCGAGGCGGGTGCCGCCGATCTCGTCACCCGCAGCGTCCTTCTTGAGTGGCTGCATCTTGCTCATCATGTGCTGCAGGAACAGCAGTGAGCCGTCGTTGATCCGGGGCAGGCCGGCTCCGAATCGGCCGTCGTATCCCCGGTCCTCATGCTCCTGCCGGACAGACTTCTCCACCTTCTTCCACTCCACGCCGAAGGGCGGGTTGGCAAGCATGTAACCGAAGGTTTCGCCTTGGTGGCCATCCTGGCTGAAAGAGTTACCGAAGCGGATGTTTTCCGCCGTATGGCCCTTCAGCAGCATGTCGGAGCGACAAATCGCGTACGACTCGGCGTTCAGCTCCTGCCCGAACAGGTTGACACGCACGCCCGGGTTCAGCTTCCGAATGTGCTCCTCAGCTGCCGAGAGCATGCCGCCCGTGCCGCAAGCTGGGTCGAGGATTCTGACGACCTGGCCCTCCCCGGTCAGTCGGTCGTCGTCCGGGGCGAGCAGCAGCTCGACCATCAGCTCGATTACCTCGCGCGGGGTGAAGTGCTCACCTGCGGTCTCGTTGGAGGCGTCGGCGAATTTACGGATCAACTCCTCAAAGACGTAACCCATGTCGTGATTGTCTACGGCCTCGAAACTCAGATCCAGGCCCGCGAACTTCCGTACCACTTGGTAGAGCAGGTCGGCGTTGTCCAGGCGGTCGATCTGGAGTTGGAACTCGTAGCGGTTGATAATCTCGGTGGCCTCCGAGGAGAACCACCGGATGTAGTCCTTGAGGTTCTTCGCCACATTGGCCGCGTCGTTGCTGATGGTGTCGAAGGTCTGCTCGGAAAGGTTGTAGAACTTGAGCTTGGAGGCCGCCAGCAAGAGCCCATTCTTGTTCTCACCGGTGTAGGAGGCGGCCCGGTCCCACACCGCCTGGCGCGTCGGGGCCATGACGCAGTCCAGTCTGCGCAGCACAGTCAGCGGCAGGATGACCCTGCCGTACTCCGAGCGCTTGTAGTCACCGCGCAGCAGATCAGCCACCGACCAGATGAAGTCGGCCAATTCCTGGTTCTTACTCAAAGCGCCCTGCTTTCTCGCCACACTGCGTCGTCTTTGTCAGTCGTCGTGCTCTCGCGCCCAGCTTTGCCGCTGTCCCGAGTCGGCGGCGGGTCGAGTGCGCCACCGGTGAGGCCGTCGCGGGCGAGCCGCGCGGCCCGGTCCCCCATCTTGGCGAGTTCGGCTAGCTCGTGCTCGAACGCGCCCAACAAGCGAAAGGCATCCCCGTAGCGGTGCTGCCGATCGACGTCCATACGGGGCAGGCGCGCCGTCCGCAGGTCCGCTCGGAACGTACCGGAAGATGAGGTGCCACGGCGGACGTTCGCCGCACTGCCAGCAAAACCACGCACATAGTCAGGGTCCAACTGGTCGTTCACGGATACGAGTTCGTCGCCGTCCAGTCGCACCAGACCCGCCGCCAGCAGGTCACTCATCGCCATTGGGACGCCCTCGTCCAAGCCATCTGCCTCACCTCGCGCAGGTAGCTCCGGCAGCAGTGCCCGCAGGCGGTGCAGACGGGTGTTGAGATCCTTGCGCAGTGCGGCGTACTGCGCCACGTAGTCGGGTTCGGGCTCGCGGACATAGCGGCTGGGGGTGAGGTCCACTTCGTCGTTCAGCAGATCGATGAGCGGCACCTCTGTCACCTGGTGCGACTGCGGCTGCCAGGGCCCATCAGAACTGTTGGCGCTCAGGTCCATCATGCGCACGGTCCCAATCCCCGGGCCGGGATCAGCGGGACGGCTTAGCAACCACAGGTGCAGCGGCAGTGCGTGACTGGCCGCGAGGCCGGGGGGCAGGGCTACCACTGCAGTGACGCAGCCGCGACGCACCAACTCGGCCCGGATTCTGCGACCGGAGCGGCGGTGCGCGACAGATGCCGGCAGGGCCACCACGGCCCGTCCGCCGGGGGCCGTGTGGTGGTAGCAGTGCTGAAGCCAGGCGAGTTCACTCTCCCCGCGCGATGGCACACCTGCCTCCCAGCGCGGATCGATGAGCAACTGCTCTCTGCCCCAGTCGGCCACAGCCGTTGGCGGCTCGCACACGACCAGGTCCGCGCGGAGGTCAGGGAAGGCGTCTGTGCGCAACGAGTCGCCTGGCACAATCTGAGCTGGCACGCCTGCCCCGGGAGAGGCCAGGGCCGCGCGTATCCGGGCCAAACGCGTCGCGTCCGCGTGTGTGTCCTGCCCCAGCCTGCTCCCAACCGTGTCGCCGCCCACCGCGACGAGGAGCGAGCCGACGCCACACGCCGGGTCGAAGACGGCACCTGAGGTCTCACCTGCGAATTCCCGCACGGCGCTGGCCAGCCGCAACGTCGAGGCACCGTCCAACGCGGCGCGCGCGGTGGACTCCAGCAACCGGGCGACCAAACCGTCCATCACATCAGTAGGCATCCGCTCGGCGACCAGTCCACCGACGGCCTCGCATGCCATTTTATCGGTCAACTCAACTCGGCCGCCTAGGAGATAGTCCCCGACCGCAGCCAGCGCCCTGACCATCTCCTCACCGTAGGCACCGCGCAGTGCCTGCCAGAGCTGGACCTCACCGCTGACCTCTCGGCCTTCGCGCTGTCCCTCCAGCCACTGCTGTACCTGGGCGAGCGAGAACAGAGGGCTGGCCGAGGTGCCACCGACGGGCGCGGGGAAGTCGGGGCGACGCCTGCGCCAGTTGGACACCGCAGCGCGCGTCACGCCCGCCAACCGTGCGATCTCCGCAGCGGTCGCCGTGGCATCGGGCACCTCGTTATCTCCGGTCATGCCCAGACCGTACACCAAGATTGCCAGATCTCAAAGTTACATCCTGTTGACAGCGCCAACGGAATCTAGTTGACTCTGTCGTCAAGCGCCCAGGAATGCGGGCACCTGCACCACACGCGCCCAGCACGCTTCGGTGCGCTGGGAGCGTCGAGCGAGGGGGATTCGACCATGAGCACTGATCACGAGGAAGACGACCGCGAGAGCGTCGACAGCCTGGGCCGCAACTGGGAGCGTCTGACCTCCCGCCTGCGCAGAACTGGTGACGAGGTCCGCGCTCTCCACGCGCGCATGACGCCCTGGCACGGCCCGGAACCGCGACGCGCGGCCGACTGGGATTGGATCCTGGAAGCTTTCGCGCGAGAAGCCTCCACTGCCGACAGGAGCGACTTCGAGAGCTTGATCCTCCAGACCACGGAGCTGCACCATCGTGGAACCGGGATCCTCAATCCAGACCGCGGCCCCCAGCCCATCCCATCGCCGTTCGTGCGACACATGCCCGAAGACCAGGCCGAAATCGAGACCAAGCGGCTCGAACGCCAAGGCCGTCACGTACTCGCCTACCAAGAGCACATCCGCCACTGCCTCGACCATTTCGTCGCGGCCTGGACGGCGCTCATCGACGGTTGTTCGATCTGCGACTGGGAGATGATCGATGACGAGTTCCTCAAGCTCGCTGAATTGACGAAGGAAGCCCAGCGGGCTTTCGGTATCTGGGTATCGCTCGATCGATAGCTGCGCATCATCAGAAACAGGGAGACGGGAGCGGCGGGACATCATCAGACACCGCCGTTCCCGCAAGCGTCTCCCCCGTTAGCTAGCGCACCCCGATGGACATGCAGGTCGGACAATCCGATCGACCGCGCCAGCCGATCAGAAAACGCGGCTATTTCGCTACTCTATCGGGGCGGAGCATCAGCTCCAATTTACCGAGTGCGTGCGGGACATCGCAATCTGCGAAACATTATTCCTGTCGCACGTCGTTGGATCACCGTGCGCAACGCCGGTCTTGTTCGGTCGAATACGAGGAGATTAGATGAGGACTGAGGACATGTCGCCTTACGATAGTGCGGCCTGGGACAACTGTATTAACGAGATCTACCGACCCGATCGTAGGAAGTTGCCGGCTTGGGTTCGAGACGCCGGACGCAAAGCCGGAGAAGCCATCAGTCGCGGATACACGGCAATTCCCGGTGCGGATAGAGTCGATGCCTTTCTTGAGCGGGCATTTGACGGGGCATTGGCCCTCACATTTCAACCTGCCCTCGCCAGCGTCCGTGCATCCAGCGTCGTGCAGAAATACGCGAGTCGCCACCCCGGCATAACGAGGCTTGAGGATATTCGCAAGCTCGACCTTGAAGCCTGCGACAAGGTGCTGCCGCCCAGATTCGGCTACACGGTCGTGGCCGCCGCACAGGGCGGATCAACTGCACTGGCGGTTACAGGGGCCGAGGTTTCGGCCACCGTCAGCGGGGGCGTGACGGCCGGGGTTGTCGTCGCGGCAGTTGCCGCGGACGTTACAGCCTCGTTGGCATTGATGGGTCGGTGCATCGGCGTGGTCGCGGCGAGGTACGGGTACGACGTGACCCTTCCAGAGGAAGAACTCTTTGCGCTCGGTGTCCTATCACTGACGTTTTCTCAACGGTGATCACTTCCAGATTCCGTTGAGGACGAGTGCCGCTCGTGCGATGTCGCCGATCCGGTCGGGGCTCAGCCCGAATCCACCGATGAATGACCTGTCCGAGGCCTGGACATAACGACGCGGATGCCCTCTGACCTGGGACGATGGGACTTCCTACAGAACCAAGTCGCCAGAACGAGAGAACATCCGCGAGATGCAATCCTGCCATGCCGCCACAGCGGTTTCCGCCGTCTTCGACGAGCCGAACCTGATCGCCGATGCCGGGCTGCTGTCGCTGGTCCGGCTGGCCGAGCGGGCCGGCCTGCGGCAACTGGCCGCGTCCGCGCTCCGCATCGAGGGCGCCGACAACAGCGGCGGAGCCAACCCGGCCGCCAAAGTGATGTCGCTGATCAGCGCGATGTGCGCGGGCGCGGACAGCATCGACGACGCGGCGCGGCTGCGGCACGGCGCGATGGACCGCGCCTTCACCTCGGTCCGCGCGCCCTCCACCCTGGGCACCTTCCTGCGCTCCTTCACCCACGGCCACAACCGCCAGCTCCACCGCGTTCACCGCGACTTCCTGGCCCGACTGGCCCGCAGCACCCCACTGCTGCCCGGCGCCGACACACTGATGTTCATCGACATCGACCCCACCCACCGCCGCGTGTACGGCCACGCCAAGCAGGGCGCGCAGGTCGGCCGCCTCAAGGGCCAGCGCACCCTGCACCCGATCCTGGCCACCCTGTCCACCCCGATCGCCCGGCCCGTGATCGGCGCGGTCCGCCTGCGCCGCGGCAAGGCCGCCGACGTCCGCGGAGCCGAGAGCTTCGTGAGCGAGGCCCTGGCCATAGCGAAGGAGACCGGCGGCACCGGGATCCGCCTGGTCCGCGCGGACAGCAAGTTCTACACCGCCGACGTGGTCGCCGCCTGCCGCCGGCCGGCGCCCGATTCTCCCTGACCACCGGCATGAACCCCTCCATCGCGGGCGCGATCTCCCGCATCCCGCAGGAGTCCTGGACGGCGATCCGCTACCCGGACGCCTTCGTCGACCCCGACACCGGCGAGATGGTCTCCGACGCCGAGGTCGCCGAGATCCCCTACACCGCCTTCACCGGCCGAAGGAAGTCCGAGCACGTCACCGCCCGGCTGATCGTGCGCCGGGTCCGCCGATTGAACGCCGAAGTGGCCCAGGGTCAGGGCGAGTTGTTCACCGCCTGGCGTTACCACCCCGTCTTCACCGACAGCTCCTTCGCGGTGCTGCAGGCGGAACTGCACCACCGGCAGCACGCCGTGGTGGAGCAGGTGATCGCGGACGGGAAGTCCGGGCCTCTGGCCCACCTGCCGTCCGGGAACTTCCAGGCCAACGCCGCGTGGCTGACCCTGTGGGCGATGTCGCACAACCTGCTGCGGGCCGCCGGTGCGCTGACCTCGGTCTTCCACGCCAAGGCCACCACAGCGACCCTGCGCGCCCACCTGGTCCACGTCCCGGCCCGGCTCGCGCGCACCGCGCGCACCAAATTGACGGTGCATCTGCCCGAGCACTGGCCCTGGCGCGACGCCTTCACCGCCCTGTTCGAGGCCGTCCACTCCCCACCGCCGCGCCCGGCGGCCTGACCGCCACAAGATCCCGCACCGCGACGGCCCGACGGCCACCGGCGACAGCGCCACCAACCGCTCCCGACCCCGCACAACCCCTCGGACAGGCCGCGACCCGCGCACGGCGGCTACCGCACACCCTCAACCTGTTGCCCCCAGCGGCCGACCGTCCACGGGCAGGAGAGCAACCCCGAAATGATCAGCCGGTGGATTCGGGCTCAGCGTGACGCGTTTGAGGGTGCGCCAGCGCTCCTTGAGTTCGGCGGCGGCTCGCTCGCCCAGGGCGCGGACCCCGCGCAGCACGGCGTTGTAGGTCTGGGTGTCGGCGTGAAGGCGCAGGTGGGAGCTGTTTTTGTGGCTTCTTGAACGGGTGGTGGACGCCGATTCCGGCTCCCTGGTAGCCGGAGTCCGCGAGTGTGGGCAGGCCGTCGGCGGCTGCTTTGTAGAGCGCGGGCAGGCAGTGTTCGCGGGCGGCGACGATGTCGTTGGTGGAGCCCGGCTCGGCGTCGCTCACCCACAGCGGGGTGCCGTCCGGTGCGGACAGGAACTGCACGTTCGCCCCGAATGACCGGTGTTTGCCGGAGTACCACGTATCGACCTCCTTGCCCTCGCTGTTGACGTGGGCGCCCGCGACGCGGTCGGTCGTGATGAGCGTGCCGTCCAGCACCACGTGGCTGAGCCCTCGTTCCTGGCAGTCCTTCAGGACCTGGTGCAGGTCCGGGGCTTGAGCTGCGAGAACGTCGATCCCTTCGTGCAGGTAGCGGTAGCCGGTGGCCTGGGAGACGCCCGCGTCGCGGGCCAGGCAGTGCACGCATCCGCGCTCGCGGAACCAGCGCAGCACCAGCACCGCCTGACGGAACGGCCCCAACGCGCGGGAGCGCTTCGGCGTCCGCAGCGTCCGGCGATGCGCGGCCAGCAGTCGCGCGAGGTATTCGACGATGTGGCGCGGGACGTCGAGCGTGGCAACATAGGTGACCAACGTGAAGCCTCTGGTTGTAGCGACGATCTTGTGGTGAGAACCGTCCTACCAGGGGCTTTACGTCTGCTCGCAGCCGGGTCGGCCGCTCCGGCGCTCGCCGCGAACATCCGGTTTCATGCCGATCTGCCCAGCTTCGCGAAGATCATTTCACTGAGAAAACCTCACTAGGAACAGCATCGTCGCTGGGCGGAAAGACCACAGCCATGGCCTCGCTGTCCCGATTGACACAGGACATGATGCGGCGTGCCACGTGGGTACAGCTCAGAGAACACGCGCTCGTGTCCGTGATCGAGGCCGTATACAAGGCTCTCGGGTTCAAGCTCACAAAGCAGAAACTGGCAGAAGTCGTGCCTGTTGCGGGCATCATCATCAATGCGTCTCTCAGTGCAGAGATGACCGATCGCACATTCAGGCGGGCAAAGGCCGTATATCGACTTCGGTTTCTCTCGGAGAAGTACGGCATCGATCCGAAGGCATGGATGCGCGACTCGAGGCACACCGACGAAGCTGTAGTTGAGGTGGACAGCTTCCTGGACAGGGGCCTCAGTTCGGGGTCATAGCCTCGGCAAAGTAGAGATTTGCCCGGTTTCTGAAGACGGAAAAAGCTAGTGCGCCCCGATGAACATGCAGGTCGGACAGTCCGATCGACCGCACCAGCCGATCGGACAACTAGGCCATTTCGCCACCTTGCCAGGGCCGTGGTCCATCAACCGGATGGTGTATCAGCCCGAATCCACCGATGAATGACCTGTCCGAGGCCTGGACATAACGACGCGGATGCCCTCTGACCTGGGACGATGGGACTTCCTACAGAACCAAGTCGCCAGAACGAGAGAACATCCGCGAGATGCAATCCTGTCAATCCCCTGGTTTCGTAGAGGCTTTCCTTATGCGGCTTGGTCTCTTTGATGGTGGGCGCGTGCTTCGCTGATGGTTCGTTCGAACTCGATGGGCGGTAGGCCGGCGGCCCCGCTGTGGCGGCGGCGCGGGTTGTAGAAGTCGGTGATCCAGGTGGCGATCTTCAGGCGGGCCTCGGCCCGGGTGGGGAAGTGGTGCCGGTGGATGTACTCGACCTTGATCAGCGAGTTGAACGACTCCGCGGCTGCGTTGTCCAGGGCTGATCCCACCCGCCCCATGGACTGCACCACGCCCAGCCTGTCGCACAGGTCGTTGTACGCCTCACTGGTGTATTCCGAGCCGCGATCCGAGTGAAAGATCACGCCGTCGACCTGGCCGTCGCGGGTGGTGGCCGCCATCTTCAGCGACGCCCCCACCAGGGCTGCGTCGTGGTGCGCGCCCATCGCGTAGCCCAGCAGGCGGCGCGAGAACAGGTCCAGGACGGTGGCCAGGTAGAACTTGCCCTCACCGGTCTCGATCTCGGTCATGTCGCCCACCCACAGCACGTCGGGCGCGACCGCGTCGAACCGGCGAAGCACCAGGTCAGGGGCTGCCCGGCGCTTGCCCTGCCGGGTCAGTGAGCGCCGCCTTCGCGGGGGCTTGCGGCCCTGCAGGCCCAGGTCGGCCATGACCTCGGCGACGGTGTTCACCGAGACCTGCCAGCCCTCGGCCCACAGGTCCAGGGTGATCCGCGGCGACCCGTACGTCTCGCCCGACTCCCGGAAGAAGTGCGTGACCCTCGCCTCCAGGCGCGTCCTCCTGACCTCGCGTTTCGTCGGCTCGGCCGGGCGGCGGCGCCACTTGTAGAACCACGCCTCGGACACTCCGAGGGCGCGGCAGGCGACGCGGTGCGGGATGCCGTGCTCGGTCCTCTGGTCGCTGATCACCCCGACGAGCAACGCCGGGTCCCCTTCAGCTACTTCACCCAAAGGACCATGCAGCGTTTGAGTACATCGCGCTCCATCTCCAGTTCCTTGATCCGCTTGTTCTTCTCCGCGTCCAACCGGCGCAGCCGCGCCAGTTCCTCGCGCTCGGGCACGCTCAGCGTCCCGTCCCCGCCGGCCTTCTTCGCCCTCGACACCCATGTGCTCAGGGTTGTCTCGTTGATCCCCAGGTCCATGGCGACCTGTCCGATCGGCCTACCGGTCTCGGCGACGATCCGCACCGCCCCCTCACGGAACTCCGCGTCGAACTTTCGTCTCATCTCTGCCATGACTCCCAACTTCCCCTTCAGTCACGACCTCAACGCTACGAGGGGAAGGTCAGTTGACCCGTCAGAAATCCGTGCACCACGACACGCCGGCTACCCCGCTCGCGGCGCGAGCGGAACCGGCATGACGACCACCGAGAGCTACCCAATCCCGGACCTGCCCAAAACCCGGGATCCAACCTTCTTGCTGAGCAGGGTATTTGATGGGATGCAGGGCATACTCAGACTCACTGGGCACAGGCAGTGGCGCAGCACCGCGAACGCCGAAAGCCTCCGTGCCACCGGGGCAAGACTCGGAGCTATAAGTGTCGACACCGCACGTCACCAGAGTGCACCAACGAACGGTCAATCCGCGCGTTTGGCTGCGACATCGCCGCAACCAGCACAGCGCGGCAGTAATCGCGCCCTACACCCTGCTCCTCGGGAGCCGAACCGCCACGACCAACCAGGTCGACGCACGCGTCATCGCATCTGCCGGCTACCGCGTCGGCCTCCCCAGCGTCTCCGGACTTCACTGTGCAGCCTTCCTGGTCAGCTCGCCCTTGGATCCAGACAGCGCAGAGCAGCCGGCCATATTCCTCTCCGGCGGTACGGACGAGGCACCAACGTACCGACGTGTCGACGATCTCACCGTTGAGGCAAACCACGACACCGTGCCGACGCTGCGCTTCACCAGCCGAACCGGCAAACCCCTGTCACCCGAGTCACGCCAGGCCGTCGAGCGGGCCGGTATGGCTCTAACCATCACCGAGAGCAACCCTCTGCACCCACGGCGCACGTCCGCGGTGGGCCCCTGGCACACCGTTGTGCTCCTCCCTGCCGGAGGATGATGCCTCGAATTGACCTGGCCAGTCCGCCATGAAGCAACATCAGGGAATCAACAATTACTCTTCGATCCATCTGCTCGCCTTCGCAAGGCGGCGTCGCGCCTTGCTTCCCCTCGACCCCTTGGAGTCGCGGACCAAGGCATGCCCCGGGAACTCGTCGATGGGATCCCGTTCGATCTCTTGCCCAAGGCCGCGCAGTTCCCCGGCCAGCCAGATGCATGGGAAGTGCCCCGCGAACTTCGGGAGTTCACTCAACTCCTTGATGAGGCGGCCGGCAGCGAAGATGTCCTCGGAGATGAATGTGGACATGGCACCGTCGTCGGAGCTGTCTGCCATCGCTTGAGAGGTAGGGCGCAGTACGCCATCTTCTGGCATACGCCAATCAGGTTTGATCATTCTGATGATCGTGTAATCATCTGGAATGCGAGCGCCATTGCTCTGGTCAGACATTATTTGGCCTAGTGCCCCGCGATAACGCGAAGGGCCGAGGCTAGCTTGTCCAGGGCGAGACCGAGACCGCTCTCCCACTCATCGCCTGAGGCCGACTCGAAGTACGCCTCGCCTGCCTCCTCACGAAATGTGAGGTAGAGATAGTTGCCCGACCTTGACCATTCAAGGCCGAGGCTCCCGTCATCGCCGATCGCGAAGAACGGCTTTGGGATGCCGCTCGGCAGCGCAGCCACCCACTCCATGCAGGTGCGGATCGCGACCGGAGAGACGTTGCGATCGGCGGTGGCCCGGGAAAGCACCTCGCGGACCAGGGCAGTCGCCCAGTGATTCTGGGAACTGGAGTACAGGAGCGTGCTTGTCGCTGTCGACTCAGCGTCGCGCCGGCGCACCGTCGGACCGGTGACCGTGGTCGGAGCAGACTCCTGCGGCGGTGTCCAACCCGATGCGATGGCCGTACTCATTGCAGCCCCCAAAGTCTCAATGCTTCATTGGTGACGGTTTGCCGGAACGCTTTGTTGGCAGCCTCATGGGCGCGATCAAGGAAGAGGAGTGCCGACCCGATCGACTCGTCGGCAAATGGCAAGCTCCGTGCCGTGATCGTGAAATTCCACAGCGGCTCGGCTTTAGCCCAATCCTGCATGGGGTTCATGCCCACGTGAAGTCGGCCGTAGGTCTCACTATCTGCAATGAGCGCCCGGGAGAACGTGAACGAAAACTGCTCATAGTCCCCGATCGATTCGGGCGAAAGCGTGAACAACTTATGGCCATCCGACATGCGCGGCCAAATGCCATTCGGCTCGATGAGATTCACGTAGGTGAGTTCGGCCCGCAACGGGCGAACCCCTTCACCGACCTGCACTAGGCCACGATCCGTTTCATTGAGAAATGCAGCGAACCGCTCGCGCACGCTCTCGTACCGGCTGTACGGGATATGGCCTTCCCCGCGCTTCCAGTTCAGTGCAAGGTAGTCCGACTGCACCTGCAGAACCTCGGAGCCATCGTCCGACGTCAGCCAGTAGCGTGAGCCTGGCGAGAGCAGGTTTAGCTGGTGAAATGGCTGGAAGGCGGGACTGTTCGGTTCGGCGGCCTCGATCGGCATCAGATACGACGGGACGGTCTGAGTGGCCCGGTGGTCGTCGTACCAAGACCCGAGGATCCCGGGGATACCAGGACCAGCCAGAGCTGGCCGGGGGCCATAGCAACGGAAAGTACAACCTCGTTGACGGGTGGCTCCTGCTTCGCCAACCTCTGGACTCCCATGCTCTCTCCCCGACCGTTCCGTTATGCCAGAGCGTGCCACAACATGCCGAGTGGCGACGAGGGGGCTCCCAAAAGTGAGAGAAGTTCCTCCTTTCGCCATCCGTTCAGGAGCTTCTCGTGGTCCGCAAGAAGCACAGTCGAACAAGATGCCGACCCACCGCCCGCCCGAAGGGCTGACGACGAGCCGAAGTGGTGGACCGACGACTGAGGGTTCAGAGGTTCAGGATCAACACGCCTGCCCCATGGGAACAGTGGGACACCGGCCAACAGTCACCGCAGATCACCCGCCCCCGCCGTATTGAGAGCGGGCCGCGCCGCGTGGTGCCAGCCTTGGGTTTCCCCACCTGGGGGCACAGGACCGCGCCCCCACAGTTGCCGTGAAAGGTCGAGGCCAGGGCGCCAACCGCATCTACGCACACAGGCTGTGGTGCGCCCCGACTCTGCCGTCAGGCTGTCCACTCGCCGGCTGCGGGCGCTCCAGCCCTAGAAGCTTGAGCAGCTCTGACGTGACCACCCGGTAGGCGTTGCCAAGTCGCAGAACCTTGACCGGGTATTCCCCCTGTTTGGCGAGCCCGTACCCGGTGGATCGGCCGATCATCAGCGCCCGGTTCGAGGTGTCGAGGTCGATCACCGCCGGGAGGGCGAGCAGTTCCTCGCTCGTCAGCCCTCGCGCCTCGGGGGAAGAACCGGATGCCGTCATGATGCCCTCCTGGTGGAGTTCGGTGTCGTGGTGCCGCCATAGAAGTATCACGGAGTTGCAGCAGTCCATTTTCGCGATCTAAGGTGTCGCCATGACACCTGATCAATGGCCGACAGCGTTCACTGCTCGGATCGCCCAGGGGATGCGGGAGGCACGCAAGGCCGCCGGCCTCACTATGGGCGACGTCGCGCAGGGCTGCGCCGACCGCGGCTTGGCGGAGTTCACCGAGCACTCCATGAAGAACCTTGAATCCGGACGCAAGGCGAGCATCACCGTCGCGGATTTCGTAGTGCTGGCTGACGTCCTGGGTGTCCCGCCAGTGACCCTCCTCTTCCCCCTCGGCACCTCGGCCACGGTGGAGGTGCTCCCGGGTCGGGAAGTGTCCACCTGGGACGCGCTCGCCTGGTTCACCGGCGAGAGCCCCTTGAGTCTGCCCGCCGCCCAAGGCACCGCTCGGGACGTCCTGGACGTCTTCCGCCATCACGGCGACCTGGTGGCCGCCGCGACGTCCTCCAACGCCTTGGCCCGGGAGCGGCGACGCACGGCGAGCACAACCCTGGACCGGGCCCGCAGAACCACGCTCCTGCAGCGTGCCGAGGGGTACGAAGAGCACGCCTTCGAGGACTGCCAGGAGCTGCGCGCCTTTCGTGCCCGGATGCGTGAACGGGAGCTGGTACCCCCTGCCCTTCCCGACGAACTCGCATTCGTCGACCAACCCGAGGCCGAGCCCGACTCCAAGGACCACGAGTGAAAAAAGGCACGACCGTTCGCAGGTGCGCCTGCCGGAACCCCACAACAGGCAAGCAGTACGGAGTGACCTGTCCAAAGGCATCCAACCCCCGGCATGGACTGTGGGCAGCAGTCCAGGAGCTTGTACCCCGCCAAGACGGCACGCGCCGCCGATTCCGGCGAGGTGGATTCGCGACGGCCAATGCCGCGAAGGAAGAGCTGTCCAAGGTCGCAGCCCTCATGGCGATCCCGGAAGAGGACGACCCTGCTGGCCACCTCGCGATCAGTGATCTCCTCGAAGCCTGCTCGACGTCGAAGGAGCCGCTGCCGGACTACGACGAGACACGCCGCCGTTTCAAGACCGGGCAGACGCTCAACTCGAAGACCACCGTGGCCGAGTGGCTCGACACCTGGTTGAGCGGGCGCAAGAAGCTGCGACTAACCGGCTACAAGCGCTACGAGTGCGACGTCCGAGTCCACTTGAAGCCGCACCTCGGTCACATCAGGCTGGACAAGCTCCGTGTCCACCACCTGGACAGGATGTTCGACGATATCAACGAGCGCAACATTGAGATCCAGGAGCAGAACGCCCAGAGGAAGGCAGTCGCAGCGCAGCTCAAGGCAACCCCGAACGCCGGCGCAGCCAACCGCGCCCTGCGCGCGTGGCTGAGGGCTCAGCTCGACTCGATGCCTCCGTTCCGTCGCATCACCAGCCTCAATACGCAGCCCCACATCAGGGCCACACTGCGAGCTGCCCTGAACGTGTCCATCGCCCAGCAGGTGATGTCCCCATTCAATCCGGCCGAGCACGTCGAGCTGCTGCCCGGGACCAAGCCGAAGGCCCTGATCTGGACCGACGAGCGCATTGCCCGTTGGCAGGAGACCAGGGTCAGGCCCTCGCCGGTCATGGTGTGGACTCCCGCCCAGACGGGGCAGTTCCTGGACTTCGTCGCAGGCGACCGGCTCTACCCGCTGTGGCGGCTCATCGCCTTTAGGGGTACCCGACGCGGCGAATCCTGCGGGGCCCGATGGGAGGATCTGTCGGCCGCTGCGCGGGCCTTGGCCATCGCCACCCAGCTCGTCCAGGACGGCTGGGAGATCCACGAAGGCGCTCCCAAGACCGACTCAGGCGTCCGTCTCATCGCCCTGGACGATGAGACCTTCGAGGTTCTCCAGGCCCACAGGCTCCGCCAGGAACGCGAGCGCGAGGAGTGGGGAGACGGTTGGCGGGACACCGGCCGAATCTTCACGCAAGAGGACGGCTCACTGCTTCACCCGGGCAAGGTCAGCGACCTCTTCGAACGGCTGGTCGCCGCCGCTGGCCTGCCTCCGATCCGGCTCCACGACCTGCGTCACGTCGCCGCCACGCTCATGCTGGCGGCGGGCGTGGACGTCAAGGTCGTCAGCGAGACGCTCGGCCACTCGGATACTCGCGTCACCCGCGACATCTACCAGGCGGTCCTGGATGACCTCGCCCGCGACGCGGCCGAGAAGGTCGTGCAGCTCGTCCCACGCTCGCGACCCCATCTGACGGCGGTCCCCGGCAGCCAGAAGTCCGGGTCGCTCAACTTGCCGAGGATGCAGCCGCCCAAGCGGCTGTCTGCGGAAGACGAGAAGAGCACTGCCTGACGATCAGGGGCAATGAGCGGCCCCGGTCTGCGGGTATCTGACCGGGGCCGCTCCGTCTGCACCATAGGTGGACGGTTGCCTATGCTGTCCGCATGCTTCGAAGGCCGCTGCCACCCCTCCCCGCACCAGACGTTATCCAAAGGCGAATAGACATATTAAGGACGAAGGCAAGCGTTGCCGTGCATGACCAACACCTAGTGACGTTTTCTCAACGGTGATCACTTCCAGATTCCGTTGAGGACGAGTGCCGCTCGTGCGATGTCGCCGATCCGGTCGGGGCTCAGCGTGACGCGTTTGAGGGTGCGCCAGCGCTCCTTGAGTTCGGCGGCGGCTCGCTCGCCCAGGGCGCGGACCCCGCGCAGCACGGCGTTGTAGGTCTGGGTGTCGGCGTGAAGGCGCAGGTGGGAGCTGTTTTGTGGCTTCTTGAACGGGTGGTGGACGCCGATTCCGGCTCCCTGGTAGCCGGAGTCCGCGAGTGTGGGCAGGCCGTCGGCGGCTGCTTTGTAGAGCGCGGGCAGGCAGTGTTCGCGGGCGGCGACGATGTCGTTGGTGGAGCCCGGCTCGGCGTCGCTCACCCACAGCGGGGTGCCGTCCGGTGCGGACAGGAACTGCACGTTCGCCCCGAATGACCGGTGTTTGCCGGAGTACCACGTATCGACCTCCTTGCCCTCGCTGTTGACGTGGGCGCCCGCGACGCGGTCGGTCGTGATGAGCGTGCCGTCCAGCACCACGTGGCTGAGCCCTCGTTCCTGGCAGTCCTTCAGGACCTGGTGCAGGTCCGGGGCTTGAGCTGCGAGAACGTCGATCCCTTCGTGCAGGTAGCGGTAGCCGGTGGCCTGGGAGACGCCCGCGTCGCGGGCCAGGCAGTGCACGCATCCGCGCTCGCGGAACCAGCGCAGCACCAGCACCGCCTGACGGAACGGCCCCAACGCGCGGGAGCGCTTCGGCGTCCGCAGCGTCCGGCGATGCGCGGCCAGCAGTCGCGCGAGGTATTCGACGATGTGGCGCGGGACGTCGAGCGTGGCAACATAGGTGACCAACGTGAAGCCTCTGGTTGTAGCGACGATCTTGTGGTGAGAACCGTCCTACCAGGGGCTTTACGTCTGCTCGCAGCCGGGTCGGCCGCTCCGGCGCTCGCCGCGAACATCCGGTTTCATGCCGATCTGCCCAGCTTCGCGAAGATCATTTCACTGAGAAAACCTCAGTGTCAGGAGTCATGCTCCGACAGTTTTCCGCCCCGATTGGCCAGTCCGGCGCCGCACAGGTCAATTCGCTCAATCTGGAATACCCGCACGCCAACATCAGGGGACGCGGACTTGAGGAATGCGGGCAGGCCCCAATAGTCGATTTCGTGAAGTTCGAATCGGGATCCTTGGAGACGCTCTGGGGGCGAGCCGAGAACGCAGCAGGCAGCACATTCACCGCAGTTCGAGACGGCCATGGACTGGACCCGATGCATCTTGATCGGCTGCGCAACCTCGTCGCCATCCACCATGCCAGGAGCATTCAGTACTACACAGTTTTTCAGGACAGCTGGCTCCGCGCCACCGAGCAGGCGAGAGGCTTCTGGCAGGGGTACCCAGCAGTGCTCGACGCCATCGCCACCTCACGCCTGGGCCTCACAAGCGGTCACAGCCACAGCCACGAACGCGCCTTTCAGAACCTGCACGCACCCATCGCCGAGTGGGTCGAAACGGGGATCCTATTTCATGCCATGTTGCAATCACGCTACTGGCGCACACGTTACTGGCTGAAGGACCACGGCATTGAAATCATCACGCCAGCCCAAAGCGGCGAGTTCGTCGTAGGCGACATCCCAGCACTGACGGTCAGAAAAGGGATGCCCAACGCCGGAGTCAACGGCGGCATCGGCTACGCCTTCGCCGACGCGATTGTTCTTCCCATTGCGCCGAAGTATGCCCTCCGCGCTATTGACGGACCAAGCCGCTACATCGAGATCGGCGAGGACGAGGTTCACGAACTCAACGCCTGGCAGGTACGCGCCGCCTTCAGTCATGTGCATCTGCGACCCGGCAGCGGATTGGAAGACTATATACGGGAGGTGGACAGGCCCTTGCCCTCCGCAGGGGTCTGCCGCGACTTCTATCAGGTTTGCAAGGCAGCAAGCAAACGTGGCCGTAAGCCCTGACCGGGCGGATACTCAGCCATGACACCGGGAGCCGCAATATGGAATTTCCCGACCAGGAGGCCCTGACCGTGCTATCGGAAACTAGTGACTCCACGGCGAACTGATGAACGAGATCGAGGGTGAACTGCTCAATGAACTGGCGCCGGCCCGCGAATGCGGCTGTGCCGGTGGACCCGGCCGCAGTGGCAGTGGAGAGCGGACTCGCGGACGTCGTCACGGTTAGCGGCGGCGCGAGGCCGGGATCTCAGTGCACGACGAGGAGAGCTTCTTCCTCGACACGCTTTCCGAGTACCAGTGGGCTCGGGACGCCTGGAAGCCCTGCGGCTGGGCTCACGTGGCTCTGCCCTCTCCCGGTATTTTCTCGCTGACAGCGTTCCGGCCGTTTCCCTGTCCCTCGTCTCTGTGTTCTGTGGTGATGCGTTCCCCGCCCCCATATTCTTCGTCCGCGATCGTTACCAGCGCTGACGGGGCGGCCACGGCAAGGCCGTCTAGCGCATGCTGCCATGGAGCCGCGCACAGGCACCGGGCGACCAGCCGCCGCGCCTGCTCCGGAGCGACGACTTCCGCCAGCGCGGTGAGCACCCGCGCCTGGTAGCGCGGTTCGCCGATGTCGACGACCAGTTCCTCGGCCTCCAGGTACGCACCGGTGGCCACCAGCCCCGCTCCGACACGGCCGAGTGATTGGTCGCGGCGGGGGGTGCCGGGGAGAGCGCGGACGATCTCCGCAGTCTCCCCGAAGAGTAAGCGCGCCCGCTCGTAGTCCCCGCAGATGGTGAGGGCTTCCCCGACTGCGGTGAGATGCTGGGCCCGGCCCTCCGGATCGGGGATCTGGCGGGCCTCGGACTCGGCTTCGGTGAGCAGTTGTGCCGCCCGCTCCGGGTGCCCACAGGAGGCGAAACCCTCGGCGATGAAGGCAAGCCGCCAGACGCGGTCACCGATCTCCGGCATCCCCCTGGCCTCTGTCTCGCACCTGGCTAGCACGGCCGCACCCTGAATGTGCCGCCCCTGGATGCCCAGCTCCTTGCCCACGTGATCGAGCGCCTGGTTCCCGTCCGTCCCCGGGTACTCGACTGACCGAGCCAGCGTTTCAGCTCGTTCGTCGGCACTCGCGGTCACCAGGGCCACGGCAACGTCGGCGAGCTCATGCCCGCGGTAGACGGGATCGCCAATGAGCCCGGCGGCGATCTCCGCCTCCTCCAGAATCTGTACGGCGCGCGGCCGGTCCGCTCCCGTGGCCACCGCCCGCCCCACCTCGGTGAGCAGCCGGACGCGCCACAGCGGATCGGTCAAGGAGCGGGCCAGCGCCTCGGCCTGCTCCTGCGCCCCGGCCCCGATCAGGGCGCTGCCTAGCCAACGCCCTACTCTCTCCCCCTCAGGGCTGCCGACGTGGGCGCGCACGACGGCCTCCGCAGCGTCGAGCAGCGCAAGGGCCCGCTCCTGCTGTCCGGTCGTTGCCAGGGCCGCCCCCAGATCGATCAGTTCCCAGGCACGGCTGATCGGATCCACGGCGTCAGGCGCGAGCGCCTCGATCTCCTCTGCCAGGGACTCCGCCTCGGCGTGACGGCCTTCAGTAACCAGTGCCTTCGCCACTGAGGCGAGAGCACGCGCCCGGTACAGGGGTTCATCAAAGGAACGGGCCAGTGTCTCCGCCCGCACCTGCTCGCCGCGTTCTGCTAGATCCGTACTCACGAAGGCGAGCAGCTGAGCCTTCTCCGTGATTCCGCGGGCGATCTCCTCGGCCCGCTCCGCGAACCCGGCGGCAGACAGCACAATCCCGATCTGCAGAAGCGCCCAGTCTCCTTTCCCTTCTTCCCCCTCCTCCCCCGACCGTGCGACGGCCTCCGCCCTGGCCAGCAACTCCCCGACCCTTTCCCGCTGTTCCGGGCGGTCCCTCAGGGCCCAGGCGACGCTGACGAGGGGGTCGGACGACTCCGGAAGCAGCGCCTCGGCCTCCACCCACGTTTCCTCGGCGCGCTCTGTCTCCCCCAGGGCGTGGAGCACCCGTCCCGCCCCGGCGAGGACGCCGGCCCGCTGCCATTTCTCGCGAAGGAAGCCGGAACGTGCCAGGGCGACGGCTTCGGAGAGTGCTGCCCGCGTCTGGTCCCGTTCGCCGGCCTCCATCCATCCCTCCGCCACGGCCACCAAGGCCTGCGGCCTCGGGGAGGAGACGGTCAGGGCGGCGGCCCGGTCTGTCGCCTCCCGCAGTAAGGCTCCGGCCCCCTTGGGCTCGACCGGCCACCACGCCCGCCCCACCTCGACCAGGGTGAGTACCCGCTGCAGCGGGTCGAGGTCGGCGCGTGCATTTTCCGCCGCGTCCACGAAGACCGCCTCGGCCTCCTCGCGCGTGCCCGCGTCGGCCAGCGCCTGCCCCACCGCGGTCAGCGCCTCGGCACGTCGGCGAGGTTCGGCCAGGCTCCGGGCCAGTGCCTCGGCCCGCCGCGGCTGCCCCAACGTGACCCACACCGCTGGCAGACCGACGGGGACGTACTCGTTGCGCGCGTGAAGCGAGTCGCGCCGGACGGCCAGCCGGAGCAGGGCTGTCAGGTCCGGGGCGTCCGCTTCGAGCAGGGAGTGCTGGGTGGAGCGGATCTCGGTGAGAGCCGCCGAGTCGCCGCCGGTCAGGTCGCGCATCCGATCGTGGCGGGCGGAGTCGGCGACGAGAACGGCCAGCCGGGGCACGTCGGCGGTGGCGCGCAGCAAAGAAAAGTATCCGCGGAGCAGGTACTCCGGGGTGTCCGATGGCCATCGCGCGTCCGCGTAAAGGTCGGCCCAGGCGTGGATTCGGTCCCGGTAGGCCCCCAGCTCCTTGGGACCGAGCATCCGTACCGCGTGGTCCAGTAGTTCCTCGTGCCCGAGGACGAAGACTGGGGACAGTTCGCCCGGCCGGGAAGGGCTCTCCCGCATGCGGAAGGTACGCCCGGCCCTGCTGCGCAGCGTCTCCTCCACCTCGTATGGGCTCCGGTCCGTCAGCTCGGCCAGGTGCGCGGTGCCCAGACCGCCGCCCGAGGCGGTAAGCAGACCGAGCAGTTCGCGCTCGGCCCCCGGGCCCGCTAGCAAGTGCTTCAGCTCGCGCTGCGCCTCCACCCGGATTACCTGCGCGAAGGGAGACGCTTCCAGGAGCCGTACGATGCCGGGGTCGTGAAGGGGGTGATTTTCCGGTACGTCGCCCGGTACGGGTGGGTCGGGTCTGCCAGCCACGATCACCCGCATGCCGGCGGGCGGTCGCGCGGGCAGGAGTGCGGCGATGCTGTACGCGTCCGGTCCGGTGGTCACCCCGCGGTCCTCGTCCAGGCCATCGACCAGCAGCACCAGGCGCTCACCGCGCTGCCGGCACCGGTGAGCCGCCTCCTCCAGCAGACGTAGAAGGTGGGCCTCCCTGGTCGACGGAGTCAGAAACGCGACCGGTCCCTCGCCAAGTAGTTCACCGAGTTGCTCGAGTACGACGTCGGTGAATGCGACCCGGTCGTTCTGCGCGGCGAACCGGGCTGTGACGAAGAAGGGGACGACCCGTACGCCCTCGGGCGGGTGAAGGGCGAACCACGACATCAGCGCAGTCTTTCCGGCCCATGCCCCGGCCCGCCACCACGTGTACGGGCTGACCGCGCCCCCAGTGCAGAACGCAGCCAGTTCCTGGATCTCTGCCTCGCGGCCCGCCAGTATTTCCGGGGCGATCCGGAGGACCTGTTCGCCGTAACCGGAGCGCGTCTCCGGCTGTGTACCGACCCGCACGTCCCCATACACGATGCCGCTGTTGGCCACCGCCCCAGTCCGCGCCTCTGCCGCGCCCGTCCCGGACGCCCGCATGGACCACACCCGGCCTTTCGGCCGCGCCGCCGCAGCCCGCTCCTCTCGCGGCGGTGCGGTCCGCTCTTCGTGGTGCGTCACGGCGCCGACCCGCCCGCCGCGCCGGTATCCGCCGCCCTGGGGCCCCATCCGGGCGCGACGGAGCCGCCGCCCGTTTCCTCCCAGCCGAGAAGCGTGTCAGTGAGAGCCGGGAGAGCTTCGGGGGCGAGCCGGCCGAGGTCGTCGAGCAGGCTGCTCCAGTTGCCCAGGGCCAGCGCGCGTGCCATGAGCCGCCGCCCTCTGGCGGGCTCGACGAACCGCGTCAGCTTTGCCAGGGCGCCAGCGTGCCAGTTCGAATTGGGAATGCCTTCGGCCAGGTCCAGCGCGGTGCTGAGGTCGCCTGTCGCCGTCACCGCCTCCACCAGGCGGCTCAGCAACAAGAACTGCGTATACCCGTCGGTCCGCGAGCACGACTCCCCGGCCCGGTGGGCCCACATTGCTGCCAGGCCTGGCTGGCCCGACCTTGCCGCCGCCCTCACCAGAGCGACTAGCGCGTCCGCTTGGTAATACGGATCGGTGATGCCGCGCGCCAAATCCTCGGCTTCGTCGAATTGGCGGCTCCAGGCCAGTGCCTCTGCCGCGTACCGCGCCACTGAGTCCCTAAACTGGCTGTCCGAGCGTGTTTGGGCGAGGTCCCGCAGAGAAGCGGCGAGTACGGCGGCGCGGTGCCGGGCCCCGCCGACAGCCGCCGCCCGTGCGAGCGAGGTCAGCAGTCTGGCCCGGTCCTCCGGCAGAGCCTCGAACGCGTCGAGCAACCTCCCTGCCCGTTCGAACGCGCCGTGCGTGACCGCCTCCTGCGCCAACGTTCTCCCGACCTCGCGCCGTTCCCTCTCGTTGCCGATGCCGAGGACGAACGCTTCGGCCCGATCAAACTCGCCACGGTTGGACAGTGTCCGCACCAGCTCCTGGCCAGCCCACTCCCTCAGCGACGGCAGGATCGTCCGCGCCAGAGTCTCGGCCCGGTCCGACTCTCCCATCGCCGCCAGCGCGCCCACCCACTCCACCTGCACCTCCGCCCGCCAGTACGGCGAGGCCGTAGCACCGGCCAGAACGGGGAGGGCACCGGTCAGGCGCACCGCTCCGGCCCGATCACCCCCGGCGTCTGTCGCCCGCGCCAGCGCGGCCAGCGCCTTCGCCCGAGGATAGGGCCGGACACTCTCACGACAGAAGCGCTCGGCCACCGCGGCGAGCCCCGCTGCCCGCTCGATATCCCCGCAGCCGAGCGACACCTTCGCCATCAGGACCAGCGCCTCCGGGCGCCATTCAGGGTCTGTAATCGCGCGGGCCAACGCCTCGGCCCGCGCGTCTTCGCCCGCCAACGCCGCCGCTCCCGCCGCTGCCACCAGCAGCACGGCGTCGTCACTGTCGTCGGTGTCGTCATCTGCTGGCATGCTGGCTACAACTTCCAACGCCCGGGACAGCGCAGCCGCGCGTTCCCGGTCGGCGCATACAGTCAACGCCTGCACCGTAGCCCGGGCCAGAGACCGCGTCGACGACGAGTCCTTCCAGCACGGATGAGCGGGAATGGCGGCCGCCTCCGCAATCAGGTCCACCAGACGCGCGGCGCGCGGCGCGTCACCTGAGGCGACCACCGCCTCGGTGAGCGGCTCAACGACCTCAAGAGCCCACAGGGGCGGTCGGGCCCATCGGCTCAACTCCGCAGCCGCCTCCAAGAGCGGGGCTCCGTGTCTGCCGATGCCCGCAGCGGCGGCCGCCGCCAGCATCGCCTCTATCGCGGCCCGCCGCCGGGTAGAGCGCACCGTGCGGGCGAGGACTCCCAAGTGCCCCAGTGCGACGGCCACACGCTCCGGGTCCTCCGAGTCGGCCGCCCACTGCACATCCCCCTTGCACCAGGAGTGGATGTCGGTTCGGGCCAGTTCCTCAATGGCGTCGGCCAGTTCGCCGGCCCGCCCGCGATCCCCGCCCGCGGCGGCCGCCCGTGCCTGGGCAGCTAGGACCAGCGCCTTCTCGTGGGCGGTGGCGTGTGCCAGAACGACATCCATGGCGCGGTCCATGGCAGCGGCGCGGCCGAGGTCACCACCGGCTCCCGCCGCTTCCGCTACGGCCACCATTCGGCGCGCCCGCCAGCAGGCCATTTCACTGCCGCCGTTGAGGCCTTCGATGGTGTCGGCCAGCCGGGCCGCCCGCACCCGATCGCCCCCGAAGCCAACCACCACGGCGACCTCCGCCAGCGCGGCACCTACCGCTTCCGGATAGTCACTCCCTCGGGCCAGCGCCTCGGCGCGGTCCGCCTGGCCGACAGCGGCCCACACGGCGGGCAGGCTCACCGGATAGGTGTTGCGTTCCACGAGCCGATTGTGGTGGGCAACGAGCAGGGCCGTCCCCACAAGATCGGGTTCATCGCACGCCAGGACCATGGCCCCCGCGGCGACGATCTCGGCGAGGGCGGCAGTGTCCCCTCCGGTCAGTTCACGTATCCGGTCGTGGCGGGCAGAGTCGGTGGCGCAGGCGACAGCGCGGGGCAGGTCGGCGGTGGCGCGCAGCAGCCGGGCGTAGCCGCGCAGCAGGTACTCCGGAGTGTCCGGCGGCCAGCCCCGGTCGCAGTACGTCCCGGCCCACGCGTGCAGCCGTCCGCGGTAGCCGGACAGCCTGTCCTGGCCGAGCATGGTGAGCGCCGTCGTCTGGAGTTCCTCGTGGCCGAGGACATACACATCGGTGGTGGCCGTCACGGGCCCGGCAACCGACTGGCCGCCGCCCGCGCGAACAGTGAACGTACGTCCGGTGACTGCCCGGAGGTGCTGGGCCACCTCCCAGTCGTCGCAGCCGGCCAGTTCCGCCAGGTCGGCCCTACTCAGGCCACCCCCGGCAGCGGCCACCAGACCCAGCAGGTCCCGTTCCTCCGGCGCGCCGCGCAGCAGCCGCGCCAACTCGCGCTCGCAGTCGGCCCGGACCGCCGCCGCGAAGGGAGACGCTTCCAGGGGCCGTACGATGCCGGGGTCGTGAAGGGGGTGATTTTCCGGTACGTCGCCCGGTACGGGTGGGTCGGGTCTGCCAGCCACGATCACCCGCATGCCGGCGGGCGGTCGCGCGGGCAGGAGTGCGGCGATGCTGTACGCGTCCGGTCCGGTGGTCACCCCGCGGTCCTCGTCCAGGCCATCGACCAGCAGCACCAGGCGCTCACCGCGCTGCCGGCACCGGTGAGCCGCCTCCTCCAGCACGGCGAGCAGATGGCCTTCGCGGGTGGCTTCGGTGAGGTAGGCGGGCATCGGCTGCCCCAGCAGTGCAGTGAGCTGTTCGCCGACAACCTCCGTGAACGCCGTCCGGTCGCTCTGCCCGGCGAAGCGCGCGGTGATAAAGAAGGGCACGATCTCCACGGACTCCGGGGGGTGGAGCGCGAACCAGGCCATCAGCGCGGTCTTCCCCGACCAGGCCAGCGCCCGCCACCACGCATAGGGGCCCATGTCCGGCGCGGTGCAGAAGGCGGCCAGCTCGGCCAGTTCCGCCTCCCTGCCGCCCAGCTCGGAGGGCGCAATGCGCAGAACCTGCTGCCGGTACCCGCTGCGGGCAGCAGAAGGAGCATGCACAGCCACGTCACCATGCACGACGCCGCTGACCGCCACCCCGCCTGCTGTGGCGCGGGCTGCCCCGCTGCCGGTGACAGACGCCGACCACTGCCGCCACCCGCGCGCCTTCACTAAGCCTCCGTTCGTCTCACGTGCGTGCGTCTCTCCCGGATGAAGACCGGCCTCGTGGGCCGGAATCATCCGGGCCAACCCACTCAGGTCAGGCGGACGCCGCTGGTGGCATCCCCGCCAGCGGTAGCGTCGGCCGGGCCGGTTCGTTCCACCTCAACCGTTCCCAGATCCGCTCCCGTGCCGCCGGCAGCCGGAACGACGAGACCGGACACAGCGGTACCTCCGATGCCGGCCCGCGCCTCGCCGGTGCCCGCCACCCGCAGCCTGCGTGAATGCGGCGCGGGCAGGCCGGCCCAGACGGCGACACCGAGCGCCGCAACGGCCACCAACGCCGACACCACCGTGGCCACCTGATTCGCCGTATTCCCCCGGAGCAGGAGAAACGCCATACCCAGGCCCGCCACCGCCAAGGAGGTCACCATCAGCACGATCCGCCGTGTGTTCATCCCTCCATTATCACGGCAACCACCGCGCGCTGGAACGACTTTGCACGGAACGGTCAATCCGCAACTGGCCCTTCCGCACCGTGCTAACACTCGGGCCCAAGGGCATCACCGCGTACAAGCAGCAGAGCCGCCGCATATGGGCTGGGGCGGCTGCAGAACAGATAACGCGTCAACACCGCAATCCCCCGCCCCCAACGGGATCTTCCGGCAACCAGCTGGCCCCGGACCCGTCCGCCAGGCCGTCCACAAGCCTTGTCGACGTGCAGATTAACCCTGTCGCCCTCCAGGAATCGGTGAACTTGCGCGGCACCGGGAGGACCGTGGCCAAGGTGATACTGCCGGACACTGGCTGCGAGTCGCCCGACATGTACACCTGGTGGTTGTGGGGTGACGTCAGGAGCGTGACCCAGCATCTCCGGGCCGGGCACGGCGACACCAACACGAGCCTGCAGCACGCCGTCAGCCTGGCGCCGCTGGGCATGTAGGGCCGCGACCGTCACCATGTCCCGCACCGCTCTCTGAAGAATTATCCGGCGCGCCCCCGTGCCGCGCCGACCGGACGCACTGGCGCACCGCATCTTCGCGGTCTCAGGATGGGGGACCGCACGAGCAGCAGGCATCTTCTTGTAGAGACTGGACAAGTCCGCAGCTTTCACCGGCCAACCGAAGCCTGCGCGATGGCCCCACCTCTGCAGCGCCTCCGCAAAAATGGCCACACTTCGGCCACACGTTCCCATCGTCGGGCTTGCCGGATGCTTCGGCTAGTCCGAGGGAAGGTCAAGAAAATGGAAAAACCCCAGGTCCCGGCGAGGGAGTCCTAGGGTTCTTCAGGGCCGCCTTCGGGATTCGAACCCGAGACCTACGCATTACGAGTGCGTTGCTCTGGCCAACTGAGCTAAGGCGGCACCGTCGACGATCTGTTGATCGGCAACCGTGGATAGTCTACACAGTCCACAGGGGTGGTTCCGACCCTGTTGTCCCGCGCTGGCGCCCCGCGCTATCCGGCCGAGGCGGTCGCCAGTTTCGCGGCGAAACCGATGAAGAGGGCGGCGATGCCGGTGGTCAGACCGGCCGAGAGGCGACGGCGGCGGCGGAAGGCGTTGGCGAGCGTGGTGCCCGCCATGATCAGCGTGGTCAGGTAGAGGAAGCTGAACAACTGGATGGTGGCGCCGAGTATGACGAAGGCCACTTCCGGCTGCCCGTAGGACCGGTCCACGAACTGCACGAAGAAGGACAGCAGGAAGAGGATCGCCTTGGGGTTCAGCAGGCTGATCACCAGCGCCCGGCGGAACGGCCGCTCCTGCGCGTCCGGCGCGTCGGCCTGGTCGGCATCCGTGTCCGGGTCGGTGTTGCGGTCCAGCCACATTCGGCGGGCCGACTTCAGCATCCCGTAGCCGATGAAGACCAGGTAGCCGGCCCCGACCAGCTTCACCCCGTCGAAGACCAGCGGGGTCGCCTTCAGCAGCGAGGCCGCGCCGAGCGAGGTCAAGGTGATCAGCGTGGTGTCGCCGAGGAAGACCCCGAAGGCGGCGCGGAAGCCGGTGCGCACGCCCTTGCGGGCGGCGACCGAGAGCACATACATGGAGTTGGGCCCGGGCAGCAGGATGATCAGCAGTGCGCCCAGCACATAGGTGCCGTAGTTGATGACTCCGAACATGCCCGCCGCCTCGTCCTTCCACCGCACCACCAATTAGTGCGATGAAAGGATTGTGACAGCTGCAAGCCCCTTACTTGCACACGGTTCCCTTGGCCGGGGTACGACCGGTCAGCAGATAGACGTTCACCGCGCCGTCGATGCACTGGCTGCCCCGGGCGTAGGCGGTGTGGCCGTCGCCGTCGTAGGACAGCAGCGTCCCCGAGTCCAGCTGCGCGGCCAGGGCCTGGGCCCAGGCGTAGGGGGTGGCCGGATCCCGGGTGGTGCCGACCACCACGATCGGGGCCGCGCCCTTGGCCGGGATGGTGTGGGCCGCACCGGTCGGCTTCACCGGCCAGTACGCGCAGGTCAGACCGCCCCAGGCGAGCGTGGTGCCGAAGTGCGGGGAGGCCTTGCGATAGGCCGCGAGCTGCTGCTCCACCTGCTCCGGGCCGGTGGCGGCGGTCGACAGGTCCAGGCAGTTCACCGCCGCGTTGGCGTACATCAGATTGCTGTAGTGGCCCGAGCCGTCGCGCTCGTAGTACTGGTCGGAGAGCGTCAGCAGGCCGGAGCCGTCGCCGTGCTCGGCCTGGGTCAGCGCCCCGCGCAGCTGCGGCCACTGCTCCTGGTCGTACATCGCGGCGATCACACCGGTGGTGCCCAGCGCCTCGTCCAGCTTGCGGGAGGTTCCGGTGTTCAGCGGGTGGGCGTCCCAGGAGGCGAACAGCTGGTCCAGCTTGGTGTCGGCCTGCCCGGTGCTGCTGCCGAGCGGGCAGCCGCTGCTCTTGACGCAGTCGGCGGCGAAGGCGTCGAAGGCCGTCTCGAAGCCGCCGGCCTGCTGGCTGTTCAGCTGCAGAGCGTCCAGCGAGGGGTTCATCGCGCCGTCGAGCACCATCCGGCCCACCCGGCTGGGAAACAGCCCCGCGTAGGTCGCGCCGAGGAAGGTCCCGTAGGACTTGCCCAGGTAGTTGAGCTTGGCGTCGCCGAGCAGCGCCCGCACCACGTCCATGTCCCGTGCCGAGTCGACCGTGCTGACGTGCGGCAGCAGCCGGCCGGAGAGCTTCTCGCAGCCCTGCGCCAACGACTTGTCGGCCGCGACCAGGGTGTTGATCTCGGCCGGGGTGTCCGGGGTGGTGTCGGTCGCGGTGTAGGCGTCCATCTGCTTGTCGCTCAGACAGCTGACCGGGGTGCTGCCGGCCACCCCGCGCGGATCCACCCCGACGATGTCGTAGGAGGCGCGGACCACGGCCGGGTAGCTGCTCGCCGCGTACTCCGCGTAATCCACCGCGGAGCCGCCGGGGCCACCCGGGTTGATCAGCAGCGAGCCGAGCCGGGTGGAGCCCTTGCCGGAGGCCTGGTGCCGGACCACGGCGAGGGAGATGTCACCGGACCCGGGGTCGGCGTAGTCCAGCGGGACCTTCACCGTCGCGCACTGGAATCCGCTGTCGCAGGAGTGCCAGCTCAGCTTCTGCCCGTAGTAGCGCTGCAGTGCGTCCGGAATCGCCGCGGGCAGCGGTTCCAGCACCGGCGCGGTGGCCGGGGCGGCCGCCGCCGGTGCGCTGGTGACGGCGGAGTCGGTGGACGAGGACGCGCTGGATGACGACCCCGTTCCGGAGGGGGTGCCGGACGAGGAGCACCCGCTCAGGGCGAGCCCGGCGAGCAGCAGTGATGCCGTCGCGATACGCGGAACAAGCTTCATCTTCTTCTGTCCTCAACTCTCTCTGCAGCACGCAGAGCGTATCCGTCGGCGCTGTCAGTCACCGCCGCGTGGTCGCCAGTTGTTCGGTCAGATATCCGGCGGCGAGCCGGACCAGGCGGAAGCGCTCCCGCTCGACCGAGAAGTCCCGGACCGCCGAGGACACCCGGACGGCGGTACCCGGCAGCCTTACCAGCGCGGAGTTCAGCTTGGACGCCGAGGCCTGGCCCGCGGTGTCCCGGCTGGAGTCGGCGAGCAGCAGCCGCGCCACCGAGCCGGAGCCGGGCGCGGCGGTGGTGACGGCGGCGGGCATCGCGTCATAGCGTCCGCCGAGGCCGGCCGCCGCCCGGTACTGCGCCGGGGCGGCGAGTTCCGTCGCCACCGCGCAGGGCGCGCCGGCGTCCAGGCCGAGGACGCCCCAGCCGCCGGCCGCCGGGTCCACATGGAACCGGGCGGCGACAGCGGCACGCAGGCGATTGCCGGTCAGCGCGGGATCGACCGTTCCGGCCGCGGCGCAGGGGGCGGCCGGGACGACGGCGACCATCGGGTTGGCCCGGCCCGAGTCGACCGCCCCGGCCAGGCCCTCGAACACATCGTCGAGGTCGGCGTCGTCCGCCAGTACCAGCACGGCCTGGAGCGGGGCCGACCGTCCCGCGTACTGCTCGGGCAGCCACACCTTGAACCGGCCGGGCAGTCCGGGCAGCGAGCCCTGCAGCAGCTGGCCGCCGTGGGGGCGGGCGATCACGGTCAGCGCGGTCGGTGCCGTCGGCGAGGTCGGCGCGGCCGGGGAGGGGGTGGGCGCGGGGGCCGGCCTGGTCACCGTGGGGTGGGCCAGGGGACGGGCGGCCACCCGTGCGTCGGCGGAGACCGCAGCAGGTCGCGCCACCGGGGACGTCAGCAGCAGCGCCAGGCTGCCGGTCAGCACACCGCCGAATGCCAGCAGCGCGAGGCCCCCGCGCAGGACCGCCCCCAGATAACGGGGCGTCAGTTCATACACAAGACCGGCCCGCTGCTCACGCCAGGAGGCCAGCGCACCCCCGGCCAGCCACACTGCCGCCACCACACCCAGCACCGCGAGAACCGCCCACCACAAGATCACTGGGGTGCCATCCCCCGGCAACCGGGACTACTCCCCCGGCAACCCGCAGTGTCACCCGAAAGAGCGACAGCTCACCCCGCGCGCAGCGCCACCGTCATCGCCTCCACCGCGAGCAGCGGGGCGACATTGCGCTCCAGGGCGCGTCGGCAGTCGAGCACCGCCTCTATCCGGCGCAGCGTCCCCTCCGGCCCGGACTCCCCGGCGACCCGCTCCACCGCCGCCCGCATCTCCTCGTTGGAGAGCTCGCCTGCGGCGCGGAACTGCACCGCCAGGACGTCCCGGTAGAAGGAGGAGAGGTCGATCAGCGCCCGGTCCAGGGTGTCCCGCTGGGTCCGGGTGGCCCGGCGCTTCTGCCGGTCCTCCAGGTCCTTCATCGCCCCCGCCGTCCCGCGCGGCATGCGGCCGCCGATGCCTGCGGCGGCGCCGAGCGCGGCCCGCAGCTCCTCGGTCTCCCGGGTGTCGACCTCCTCGGCGACCTGCTTGGCGTCCGCGGTCGCCGCGTCCACCAGGGCCTGGGCGCCGGCCAGGCAGGCCCCCAGGTCGGCGACCCGCAGCGGCAGCTTCAGCACCTCGGCCCGGCGCTCGCGGGCGGCCGGGTCCAGCGCGAGGCGGCGGGCCCGTTCGATGTGGCCCTGCGCGGCACGGGCCGCGAAGATCGCCATCTCCGGCTCGATGCCGTCCCGGCGCACCAGGACGTCGGCGACCGCCCTGACCGGCGGCGTCCGCAGCACCAGCAGCCGGCAGCGGGAGCGGATGGTCGGCAGCGCGTCCTCCACCGAGGGTGCGCAGAGCAGCCACACGGTGCGCTGCGCGGGCTCCTCGATCGCCTTGAGCAGGACGTTGGCCGCGCCCTCGGTCAGCCGGTCGGAGTCCTCCACGATGATCACCTGCCAGCGCCCGCCGGCCGGGGACATCGAAGCGCTGCGGACCAGCTCCCGGGTCTCCTTCACACCGATGCTCAGCACATCGGTGCGCACCGACGCCACGTCCGCGTGACTGCCGATCAGCGCGGTGTGGCAGCCCTCGCAGAAGCCGCAGCCGGGGATCCCGCCCAGCTCCAGATCGGGTGAGGTGCACTGCAGCGAGGCGGCGAAGGCCCGGGCGGCGGTAGCCATGCCCGAGCCCGGCGGCCCGGTGAACAGCCAGGCGTGGGTCATCCCGGTGGTCCCGGCCCCGGCCGGCGCGGCCTGCTCGTCCTCACCGCTGGTACGGCCGCCGGCCAGGACGACCCGCGCCGAGCGGGCGGCGGTGACCAGCTGCTCCACCACCTGCTCCTGGCCCACCAGGTCGTCCCAGACACTCACGGTTGCTCTCTCCAGAACTTCGTCTCAGAACTTCAGCGGATCACGACTTCAGCGGATCACGGGCGAGCCTAGGGGGTCAGCGCTTGCCCTTGCGGCCCTTGCCGCCTGACTCGTCCTCGCCGCCGCCGTCCCACTGGGACCACTCGTCCCGGGAGCCGAGCAGCTCGTCGGTGAGGCTGGGCAGGTCGTCCAACGGGGTCTCCTCAGCCCAGTCGTAGCGGCTGCCGGCCGCCCGCTGGGACGCCGGGGCGTCCTGCTCGACGATCGGCATCTCGGTGGTGCGCTCCACCGGGGGGTGCTGCGGGGCCGGCTGCCGCGGCGCTGCCTGCCGCGGGGCCGGCTGCTGCGGGGCCGGGGGCTGGCCCTCCTCGGGACGGAACAGCCAGTCGGGGGAACCCTCCTGGACGCTCTCGCCGCTCTTGGGGCGGGCCACCCGCCAGGACTTCGGCAGGCGACCGCCCTGACCCGGCGGCGTCGTCTGCTGCGCGGCCTGAGGGGCCTGCGGCGGCACCGGCGGGACCTTGGGCAGCACGGCCGTCCGCTCCTCCGCCGGGGTGGTCGCCGGGGTCGGCCTCGTCGGCGGGGTGCGCGGGGCCGGCGGGGTGCGCGGGGTGACCGCCCGGCCGCGCTTGGGAGCGGGCGCCTCGGGCGCCTCTGCGGGCACCTGCGGCATGACCGTGGTCGTCTCCGCCGCCGACTCGCCACCCACTGCCGACTCGCCGCCCGCCACCGGCTTGCTCCCGGCCGCGCGGGCCGCGTCCGCACGGCGGATCGCCTCGGCCCGGTCCTCCTCGCTGATCACCTCGGTCGGCTGGTCGGGCGCGACCTGCGGCTTGCCCGGGGCCGTGTCCTGAGCCTTGCCCTGAGCCTGAGCCTGGTCCGGGGCCTTGTCCTGGGGCGTGCTCTGCGGCGCCACCACCGGGACCTCCCGGGTCGGCGCCTCGGCGCCGGGCGCCGGGGCGGCCTCGGCCGCGCTCGCCGCCGTTGCCGCAGCGGCGGCCGCCGCCGCTTGCGCGGCCGCCTGCCGTTCCGTCTCGGCACGTCGCAGCGCGTCCTCGGCGCGGCGGCGCTCATGGGCCCGCCGCTCGTCGCGCTGGCGCTCCAGCTCGGCCAGTCGCGCCGCCTCCGACTCGATCCGGCGGCGTTCCGCTGCCTCCGCCTCGCGCCGCTCCTGCTCGGCCGCCGCACGGCGGGCCGCCTCGGCCTCGGCGGCCAGTCGGGCCTGCTCGGCGGCGAGCCGCGACTTCTCGGCGGACTTGCGGTCCTCCTCCGCCTGCAGGGCCTTGGCCTGCTCCTCCTCGGCCAGTCGCAGCCGCTCCAGCTGTTCCTGCTTCTCCCGCTCCGCCTGCTCGGCGTCGGCCTTGGCCTTCTCCTCGGCTGCTATCCGGCGCAGCTCGGCCTCGCGGGCCAGCCGCTCCTGCTCGATCCGGGCGACCCGCTCCTGCTCGGAGAGCGGCAGCTCGCGGTCCAGCCGGTGCCTGATCGCGGTGGTGACCGCGGCCGGCGTCTGCGCGGCGTTGACCACCAGGTAGCGGACCGGGTCGGCGGCGGCCAGCGCAAGGAAGCCGGTGCGGACCCGGGCGTGGAAGTCCTCGGGCTCGGACTCCAGCCGGTCCAGCGCCTCGGTGAAGCGCTCCCGCGCCGCGGCCGGGTCGACGTCCAGCAGCACGGTGAGGTCGGGCACCAGGCCCTCGGTGGCCCAGCGGTTGATCCTGGCCACCTCGCTCGCGGCCAGGTCGCGGCCCGCGCCCTGGTAGGCGACCGAGGAGTCCATGTAGCGGTCGGTGATGACCACGGCGCCGCGGTCCAGCGCCGGGCGGATCACGTTCTCGACGTGCTCGGCCCGGTCCGCCGCGTACAGCAGGGCCTCGGCGCGGTGCGAGATGCCGGTGTTGCCGACGTCCAGCAGCATGGCGCGGAGCCGCTGGCCGATGGCGCTGCCGCCGGGCTCGCGGGTGACCACGACCTCGTGGCCCTTACTGCGGATCCACTCGGCGAGGGCCTGGGCCTGGGTGGACTTCCCGGCGCCGTCGCCGCCCTCGAGGGCGATGAAGTATCCGCTGCCGGCCCGGTGCGGGACGGGCTTGGAGCCGCCGCGCAGGGCGTCCCAGACGTCCCGGGTGAACGGCGCGGTGCCCCGGCGGTCGTCGGCGCGGAGGAACACCACCACGGCGAACACCAGCAGCAGCAGGCCCAGCAAGGAGACGGCCAGGCCGGCCCCGCCGTGGTCGAACTGCAGCGATTGGGTGTCCACCATCTGCGGGCCGATGGCCGCGGCCAGCAGCGGGGCGACCACCAGGCCGATCCCGACGGCGACCCGCAGCATCGACCGCAGGTGCTCCTGGACCAGCGGCTGCCGGGCCGGCTCGGTCTCCAGGTCGAGCAGTACGTACGCGGTGCGCAGGACGACTCCGGCGGCCACCCCGGCCAGGGTGATCAGCACCAGCGCCAGCACGAAGTCCTGGACCAGGCCGGCCAGCAGCAGGGCCAGGCCGGTGCTGCCGACGGCGAGCGGAAGCAGCCTGCGGCGGCCGAGCACCGGCAGCACCGAGGGGGCGATCCGCAGGCCCAGGACCGGGGCCGCGGTGGCGGCGAGGACCAGCAGGCCGAAGCCGACCGGGCCGGCCAGCAGGTCGTGCGCGTGCGGCAGCGCCGAGGCCACCATGCCGCCCATGGCGGCGGCGGATCCGGCGGCGGAGAAGCTGAAGAGGACGGCGCTGCCGGTGCGGCCGCGCGGCGCCCGCTCGCCGGGGGTGGTGTCGGTGGGCGCGCGCAGCCCGGTCAGCGGTGAGTACGGGGCGATCGGGCCCGAGGCGGACGGTAGTTCCTGCAGGTACAGCAGCACCGCCGAGGCCACCAGCAGCCCGGCCGCGCCGAACGACGAGACGGTGCCGGTGTGGTCGTCCAGCCAGCCGATGCCCGAGGACAGGCCGTTCTCGATCAGCGTCAGCGCCACCAGCACGGCGGCGGCCAGCGGGACGGCCGCGTAGCCGGTCCACTGGTCGATGTGGCGCAGCACCGGGCGCTGGTCCACGGTCGGGACGCCGGGCGCGGTGGCCGGAAGCAGTCGTTCGCCGACCGCCTCGCGGGCGATCGCGGCGATCCGCTCGGCGGCGGCGGCGACGAAGAGGGTGATCAGCAGCCAGACCGCGGCCGTGGCATGGCTCCAGACGATCCAGAACGGGGCCACCCCGAACAGCACCGCCCGCAGCACGTCCGCGCCGAACAGGGTCCAGCGCCGGTCCACCCGGTCCAGCAGTCGGGCCAACGGCTCCAGCAGCAGGACCCCGAGCAGCAGCGTGGTCAGCAGCCGCAGCGCGAAGACCGCGGCGACGGCCAGCAGCACGGCCCGGTAGCCGGTGCCGAACTCCCCGGTCGCCGCTGCCTCGACCACCAGGATCAGCAGCACCAGCAGGCCGAGCCGGTCACCCACGGACCCCAGCAGCTGGGCCCGCCACAGCCGTCGGAAGGAGCGGACGCGCAGCAGAGCCCCGGCCCGCTCGGCGGGGCTGCCGCCGGGCACGACCGTGAGAACGGTGGGCGTGGTGGGGGTGTCAGGCGTGGGGTCGGGGCCGGGCTGCTCCGCACTGGTCATAGCGGCCAGCCTAACCGGAGGCTCGGACACCAAACCGCCGTCCGGCATAAGTCCACAAGGCCCTGACACATCTGTGACCGCGCAGCGACGCGGAGGGGGTGTTTCCTGCCCCTCCGCGTCGCCTTCGGTCCCGTGCGCGTTCAGCCGGGCACGCGGGGTCAGCTCATTCGGCTCACTCGGCCGCGGCGGGCTTCTTGGCGGTGACCTTCTTCGCCGGGGCCTTCTTGGCCGCGGTCGTGGTCTTCTTGGCCGCTGTCTTCTTGGCGGCGGCGGTCTTGGTCGCCGTGGCCTTCGCCGTGGCGGCCTTCTTCGCCGGGGCCTTCTTCGCGGGCGCCTTCTTGGCGACCTTCTTCGCCGGCCCCTTGGCCCGCTTCTCCGCCAGCAGCTCGTAGCCGCGCTCCGGGGTGATCTCCTCCACCACGTCGTCGCGGCGAAGTGTGGCGTTTGTCTCACCGTCGGTGACATAGGCGCCGAAGCGGCCGTCCTTGACCACCACCGGCCGCTCGCTGACCGGGTCCACGCCCAGCTCGCGCAGCGGCGGCTTGGCGGCGGCGCGTCCGCGCTGCTTGGGCACCGCGTAGAGGGCCAGCGCCTCCTCCAGGGTCACCGTGAACATCTGCTCCTCGTTCTCCAGGGAGCGGGAGTCGGTGCCCTTGGTGAGGTACGGGCCGTAGCGGCCGTTCTGCGCGGTGATCTCCACGCCGTCCGGGTCCACCCCGACGGTCCGCGGCAGGCCGAAGACCTTGAGCGCGTCGTCCAGGGTGACGTCGTCCAGCGACATGGTGGACAGCAGCGACTGGGTCCGCGGCTTCACCGCGTTCTTGCCGGTCTTCGGGGTGCCCTCGGGCAGCACCTCGGTGAAGTACGGGCCGTAACGACCGGTCTTGGCGACGATCTCATTGCCGCTGACCGGGTCCTTGCCCAGCTCGCGCACCCCGCTGGGGGCGGCCAGCAGCTCCTCGGCGAACTCGGCGGTGAGCTCGTCCGGGGCCATCTCGTCCGGGACGTCGGCGCGCTGCTCGCCCTTCTCCACGTACGGGCCGTAGCGGCCGACCCGGAGCACGATGCCGCTGTCGCCGATCGGGAAGGAGCTGATCTCGCGGGCGTCGATCGCGCCGAGGTCGGTGACCAGTTCCTTGAGCCCGCCGAGGTGGTCCCCGTCGCCGTTGCCGGCGTCGGCGGCCGAGGCGGCGGAGGTGGCCGGCTCGCCCTCGGTGGTCTGGCCGTAGTAGAACCGGCGCAGCCAGGGCACCGAGGCGCCCTCGCCGCGGGCGATCCCGTCCAGGTCGTTCTCCATCTTGGCGGTGAAGTCGTAGTCGACCAGGCGGCCGAAGTGCTCCTCCAGCAGCCGGACCACGGCCAGCGCCAGGAACGAGGGGACGAGCGCCGTCCCCTTCTTGAAGACGTAGCGACGGGCGACGATGGTGTCGATGATCGCGGCGTAGGTGGACGGGCGGCCGATCTCCCGGTCCTCCAGGTCCTTGATCAGCGAGGCCTCGGTGAAGCGGGCCGGGGGCTTGGTCGCGTGGCCGTCGGGGGAGATCTCCTCCGCGCCCAGGGTGTCCCCCTCCGCGACCGGGGGCAGCCGGCTCTCGCGGTCGTCCAGCTCGGCGTCGGGGTCGTCGCGGCCCTCGACATAGGCCTTGAGGAAGCCGTGGAAGGTGATGATCTTGCCACTGGCCGAGAACTCGGCGTCCCGGCCGTCGGTGGAGGCGCCGGCCACCTTGACCGTGACCGACTGGCCGACGGCGTCCTTCATCTGGGAGGCGACGGTGCGCATCCAGATCAGCTCGTAGAGCCGGAACTCGTCGCCGCGCAGCCCGGTCTCGGCCGGGGTGCGGAAGCGGTCGCCGGAGGGGCGGATCGCCTCGTGCGCCTCCTGGGCGTTCTTGACCTTGCCGGTGTAGACCCGGGGCACGTCCGGCAGGTACTCACGCCCGTACAGCTGCTCGACCTGGGCCCGGGCGGCGGTGATCGCCGTCTCCGAGAGGGTGGTCGAGTCGGTACGCATGTAGGTGATGAAGCCGTTCTCGTACAGCTTCTGCGCCACGTCCATGGCCCGCTTGGCGCCGAAGCCCAGCTTGCGCCCGGCCTCCTGCTGCATGGTCGTGGTCCGGAACGGGGCGTACGGGGAGCGTCGGTACGGCTTCGACTCGACGCTGCGGACCCGGAAGGCGGTGTCGGCGAGGCCGGCCGCCAGGGTGCGGGCGGCCTCCTCGTCCAGGTGCAGGACCTGGGCGGAGCCGGCCTTGAGCTGTCCGACCGAGTCGAAGTCACGGCCGGAGGCGACCCGGCGGCCGTCCACGGAGAACAGCCGCGCGCCGAAGGTGCCGGGGTCGCCGACATCTGTGCCCCGACCGCTGGCGAAGACCGCGGTGAGGTCCCAGTACGAGGCGGAGCGGAAGGCCATCCGCTCCCGCTCGCGCTCGACCACCAGCCGGGTCGCCACGGACTGCACCCGGCCCGCCGAGAGCTTCGGCATGACCTTCTTCCACAGCACCGGCGAGACCTCGTAGCCGTACAGGCGGTCGAGGATGCGGCGCGTCTCCTGGGCGTCGACCAGGCGCTTGTTCAGCTCGCGCGGGTTGTTGACCGCGGCCTGGATGGCGTCCTTGGTGATCTCGTGGAAGACCATCCGGTGCACCGGGACCTTGGGCCGCAGCACTTCCTGGAGGTGCCAGGCGATGGCCTCTCCCTCGCGGTCCTCATCGGTGGCGAGGAAGAGTTCGTCGGCGTCCTTCAGCAGCGACTTGAGCTTCGCGACCTGGGCCTTCTTGTCGGCGTTGACGACATAGATCGGCTCGAAGTTGTTCTCGACGTCGATGCCGAGCCGACGCACCTCACCGGTGTAGCCGTCCGGCACCTCGGCGGCGGTGCCGGGGAGGTCGCGGATATGCCCGACGCTCGCCTCGACCACATATCCGGGGCCGAGGTAGCCCTTGATCGTCTTCGCCTTGGCCGGCGACTCAACGATGACGAGTCGCTGGATTTGGCGTGCGGTCTCGCTGGTCGGGGACACCTTCGCTCTTCTCTCCCGGTCGATTGGGGTACTGGGCCGCTCGGCGCCGCTGCCGGTCCAAAGTCAATGAAGCCCTGAGAGCGGAGTGTGACCGCATCAAGGTCCCCTTGTCAAACGGACGAATCCCGATTTGTGAACCACGGGACACCGGTGACGACTCTCGAACGGTAACCCGAAGGCGGGTGTTTCCGCCCTACAGATCACCACTGAGGGCTGAAGCGGACATGCCGGATGATAGGACTACAGCCAGCTCGACTCGTGGACAACCAGACACCTTCGGCGTGTTCTGCGGCCATCCGGCCGCATACGACCGAGCCTTCTGCTACACCGGGGCCCGGCCCGCAGCTGCTAGTGGAAGTACCCGAGCAGGAGCAGCACACCGCAGGCCGCGAAGGCCAGGCCGAGCAGGGTCCAGAAGGCGTCGCTGCGGAACTGTCCGGCTCCGGCCACCACCACCGTGCTCGGACGGGCCGGGTCGTAGGCGACCGGGACCAGGGTGTCCACGGCGAACAGCGGCGTCCGGCGGACCGAGGTCCAGCCGCGCGGACGGGTGACCACCTCGCCGTGGCCCTCGACCAGGAAGCCGAGGATCGGCGAGGTGTCCGGGTGCGCCGCGTCGACGGCCTGCCCGGCCGGGTCGGGGAGGACCCTGGCCAGGCAGGACACGCCACTGCGCAGCAGCTCGCGCCGGGTCCGGATCTCCAGGGCGCACCAGCAGAGCACCCCGGCGCCGAACAGCGTGAACCACGCGCCGGTGAACACGCTCAGTGGTGCGTCCACGCCTTCGCCACCCCCCGGGAATGAGTCGTACGACTGTCACACTGACAGCGCACGGGCAACGCCGGGCGCACGCCCGGCGTACGCCCGGCGTCACTCCGGGGAAGCGAAGATGAACAGGGACGATCGGATCCAGCTGCTGTATCCGGATCCGGTCAATCTGTGTCCGCTCCGAGCGGCTCCAGGAAGCCCTGCTCCACCAGCATCCTGATCTGCTCCGGGGTGCGGTCACGCAGCAGCACCGGGTCCTCGTCGATCAGCCCGGCGATCGCGTCCAGGATCTCCCCGGCGCTGAGCTCGCCGTCGCAGACGCCGACGAAGCCGGCGCCGACCGTGTCCACCTTGGTGGCCCGCCGCATCCCCCGGTTCTGACGCAGGATCACATGCTCCGGGTGCTCCTCGCCGGGTGCGCCGACCTGCTCCTGGACCACCTCGTCGGCGAGCCGGTAGCGGGCGGCCAGCAGGGCGGCGTCGTCATGGCCGCGCAGGAAGTCCTGGCGGGCGAACCAGCGTTCGATCTCCGGGCCGAGCGGCTGCTCGACCGTGTGCGGCCACTCCTCGAGGTGCACCGAGGGGCGTACGCCCGGCGCGGGCTTGCGCAGGGTGATCCAGCCGAAGCCGATGCCCTCCACCTTGGCCGCCTCGAAGGCGTCCAGCCAGGCGCCGTAGCGGGCGTCGTAGTCCGCCCTGGCCTCGCGGTGGTCCCCGCCGTCGCGCAGCCACAGCTCCGCGTACTGGGTCACGTCCTGCACCTCGCGCTGCACCACCCAGGCGTCGCAGCCGGTCCCGGCGATCCAGCCGGAGACCCGCTCGCGCCAGTCCTCGCCGCGGACGTGCTGCCAGTTCGCGAGCAGCTGGCAGTAGCCGCCGGGCTCCAGACGGGCCCCGGCCCCGGCGACCAGGCCGCGGCAGAGGTCGTCCCCGGCCATGCCGCCGTCGCGGTAGGTGAAGCGGCCCCCGGGGGAGATCACAAACGGCGGGTTGGACACGATCAGGTCGAAGGTCTCCTCGCCCACCGGTTCGAAGAGGCTGCCGGCCCGGGTCAGCACATGGCTGAAACCCGACAGTGCCATGGTCAGTGCGGTGAAGTGCAGGGCCCGCGGGTTGACATCGGTGGCGACCACCACCGCGCTGTGCCGCGCGGCATGCAGGGCCTGCACCCCCGAGCCGGTGCCCAGATCGAGCACCCGGCGCACCGGACGGCGCACGGTGATGTTCGCCAGCGTGGTGGACGCGCCGCCGACCCCGAGCACCAGCTCCGAGCGCGGCACCTCGGCCCCGCCGCTGCTGCCGCTACCGCTGGCGCCGATGCCGCCCGCGCCGCCGACCGCGCAGCCCAGGTCCGACACGATCCAGGCATCGGAGGCGGCGGCGGCATGGCCGGCGTTGTCGCCGGCGATGTCATTGGCGTACGGGCGGACGTCCACGGTGGCCCGGACCTGACCTCCTCCTCCATCGGGATCCTGGTCCTGGTCCTGGATGAGCCAGCCGGCCGCCAGGCACTCCCGCACCGGCAGCGCGGCCTCCGCCGCCGCGTACGGCACCGGCTGCTGCAGCAGGAACAGCCGCAGCAGCGTCTCCCGTACGCTCCCGCCCCCGGTCACCCGCAGTGCGGGGACGGTCTCGCTGCGGGCGAGCGCGGCGTACGCGGTGGCCCCGAGCAGCTCCAGGCAGCCGTCAGCGGTGAAGTCGGCAGCGAGAAACACCGCCCGCAGACGGGCGGCGAGTTCACCGTCGAGGGCGGGACGGAAGGGCGCGGGCGCGGGATCGGGCGCGGTGCTGGTGGTCACCCCGCCATTGTCTCCCCAAGGGGCTTCCCAGGCGGCTTCCCCAGGGTCAGTGCGCGCTGGTCGTGGCGGACGGTGTGGCCTTCCCGCTCCCGGACGCGGTGGCCTTCGCCGAAGCGGTGGCGGTCGCCGGGCTCGTCGCCGCTGTCGTCCCGGTCGTCGTCGCCGCTGGTGCCGCCGTCCCGGTCACGCTCTTGCAGCCCGGCTGCTTGGCCAGGGCTGCTCCCAGGTCACCGGTCTGCAGCTTCTGCAGGGCACTCGTCGACAGCTCGGCGAGCCGCTGCACCTGGTCGCCGACGCCCTTCAGACCGGCCGCGAAGGTGGCCTGGTCGGCGACCGAGAGACCCAGCACCGACTGCTGCACCTTGGTGAAGCCTCCGGCGGCCTGGTCCAGCTCGGAGAGGGCGTCCGCCTGGGTCTGCGCGCCGTTGTCGACCTTGGGCGCCCCGGCCTTCTGCACCGCCTGGGCGATCTGGGTGTTCGCGGTGGCGAGCGCGCCGAAGTCCGCCGCCAGCCGGGTCTGCAGGGCCTTGGGCGTCTCCCCCGGCTTCACCGCCCCGGTGTCGGCGAGCGCGGCGTTCGACTGCTGGACCGGGCTCTGCATCCCCTGGCACACCGACTTCGCCCAGGCGTCGACGGCAGGCCCGTTGCCGCTGCCGCAGGCGGTGACCCCCAGCGCCACCAGCACGGCCGGGGCCGCCAGCCTGAGCCACATCTTCGTCACCACGGGTCGGAATCCTCTCCTCGCAAGGGCCCCGGCATACGCCGGCCCCGGCCTGGGAACCTACACGGCGCAGACCGACGGCCGCCGGGACCTGTTGTTGATCCGCCGAACGCATTAACGTACCGACTAGTCGGTACGAGTGCCCGAAGCGTCCAGGAGGCCACCCCCATGCCCCGTACAGCCCCGAACTCGCAGCAGGTAGAGCTTGAGTACGACACCTTCGGCGACCCCGCCGACCCCACCCTGCTCCTGATCATGGGCCTGGGATCGCAGCTGATCTCCTGGCGCGAGGGGCTGTGCGAGCTGTTCGCCGCGCAGGGCTTCCACGTCGTCCGGTACGACAACCGGGACGCCGGCCTGTCGACTTTCCTCGACGCAGGACCGCAGCCGGACCTCCGGGCGATCATGCAAGGGGATCCGTCCAGCGCTCCGTACCTGCTCGGCGACATGGCGCTGGACGCACTCAGCGTGCTGGACGCGCTGGGCGTCGGGCAGGCGCATGTGGTCGGGGTCTCGATGGGCGGGATGATCGCGCAGCAGCTGGTGATCGACCACCCGGACCGGGCGCTCAGCCTCTGCTCGATCATGTCCCGGCCCGGCGACAGCGTCAGCGGGGCGGCGACACCCGAGGCCGGGGCCGTGCTGCTGAATCCGCCCGGGGCGGGCCGGGAGGCCGCGATCGAGAGCGGGGTGAAGGGATGGATCGTCCTCGGCTCGCCGGGCTACCCGGACGACCCCGCCGCACTGCGGGAGTGGGTCGCCGCCGCCCACGACCGGAGCAGCCGTCCGGACGGCTTTCCGCGGCAGCTCGCGGCGATAATCGCCTCGCCGGACCGGACCCCCGCGCTGCACGAGGTGACCGCGCCGACGCTGGTGATCCACGGCGCGGCCGATCCGCTGATCAACCGCAGCGGCGGCGAGGCCACCGCCAAGGCCGTGCCCGGGGCGGAGCTGCTGATCCTCCCCGGCATGGGGCACAACCTGCCGGCGGCGCTGTGGCCGCAGATCGCCGACGCCGTGACCGCGAACGCGGCCAAGGCGCCGGCGAACTGAGCCGACCTCAGCAGGTGGCTCAGGGAACGCTGGTCGGACTGGGCGTCTCGCTCTCGTCGTCCTCCGCCGCTGCGCTCCCCTCCCCCGCCGGGCTTCCCTCGACTGCCGGGCTTTCCTCCACTGCTGGGGCGGCGGCCTCCGCCGGGCCGACGGCTGCCGCTGGGTCGCCAGCCCCCGCCGCCGGCTCGGCGCCGACCGCGATACCGCGCCGCTTGGAGGTCCACACCGCGCCGACGATGACCAGGATGCAGAGCACCCCGACCCCCACCCGGAGGCCGGTGTTCTCGTCCGCGCCGAAGCTGAACTTCACGATGGCGGGAGCCACCAGCAGCGAGACCAGGTTCATCACCTTCAGCAGCGGGTTGATGGCCGGGCCAGCGGTGTCCTTGAACGGGTCGCCGACCGTGTCGCCGATGATGGTCGCCTCATGGGCCGGGCTGCCCTTGCCGCCGTGGTGGCCCTCCTCGACCAGTTTCTTGGCGTTGTCCCAGGCCCCGCCCGAGTTGGCGAGGAAGACGGCCATCAGCGTGCCGGTGCCGATCGCCCCGGCCAGGTAGGAGCCGAGCGAGCCGACACCGAGCAGGAAGCCGACCGCGATCGGGGCGAGCACCGCGAGCAGCCCCGGTGTGGCCAGCTCGCGCAGGGCGTCCCGGGTGCAGATGTCCACCACCCGCCCGTACTCCGGGAGTTCGGTGCCCTCCATGATCCCGGGCCGGGTCCGGAACTGCTCCCTGACCTCGAACACCACCGAGCCGGCCGAGCGCGAGACCGCGTTGATGGCGAGACCGGAGAACAGGAACACCACCGCCGCGCCCAGCAGCAGCCCGACCAGGTTGTTGGGCTGGGAGATGTCCAGACTGAGGCTCAGCCCATGGGCTGCTGGGCCGACCTGGCCCTCCGCGGTCTGAATGGCATCCGTGTAGGAGCCGAACAGCGCGGTCGCCGCCAGCACCGCCGTGGCGATGGCGATGCCCTTGGTGATCGCCTTGGTGGTGTTGCCGACCGCGTCCAGCTCGGTCAGCACCTGGGCGCCGGCGCCGGTCACGTCGCCGGACATCTCGGCGATGCCCTGGGCGTTGTCGGAGACCGGGCCGAAGGTGTCCATGGCGACGATCACCCCGACCGTGGTCAGCAGGCCGGTCCCGGCCAGCGCGACCGCGAACAGGGCCAGCATCAGCGAGCCGCCGCCGAGCAGGTACGCCCCGTACACCGCCGCGCCGATGACCACCGCCGAGTAGACGGCCGACTCCAGGCCCAGCGAGATGCCGGACAGCACGACGGTGGCCGGACCGGTCAGCGAGCTCTTGCCGACGTCCATCACCGGGCGCCGGTTGGTCTCGGTGAAGTAGCCGGTGAGCTGCTGGATCACCGCGGCCAGGACGATCCCGATGGCCACCGCGGCCAGCGCGAACACCCTGGGGTTGCCGCTGTGCCGGGCGATCTCGGCCGGCACGCCGTGCAGGTCGGCGAAGTGGGCCGGCAGGAAGGCGAAGACCGCCACCACGACCAGGACCAGCGAGAACGCGGCCGAGATGAAGAAGCCGCGGTTGATGGCGCTCATACCGCTGCGGTCGTTGGTCCGCGGCGACACCGCGAAGATCCCGAGCACCGCGGTGATCACGCCGATGGCCGGGACCAGCAGCGGGAAGGCGAGGCCGTCGTCCCCGAAGGCCGCCTTGCCCAGGATCAGGGCGGCGACCAGGGTCACCGCATAGGACTCGAACAGGTCAGCGGCCATGCCGGCGCAGTCGCCGACGTTGTCGCCGACGTTGTCGGCGATGGTGGCCGCGTTCCGCGGGTCGTCCTCGGGGATGCCCTGCTCGACCTTGCCGACCAGGTCGGCGCCGACGTCTGCGGCCTTGGTGAAGATGCCGCCGCCGACACGCATGAACATCGCCAGCAGGGCGGCGCCGAAGCCGAAGCCCTCCAGCACCTTGGCGGCGTTCTCCTTGTAGATCAGGACCACCAACGAGGCCCCGAACAGGCCGAGGCCCACCGTGATCATCCCGACCACGCCGCCGGTGCGGAAGGCGATCCGCATGGCGCGGTGCGAGACCGCGCGGATGTCCGGCTCCTCGGTGGAGTCGGGGCCGGGGGTGGCCGCGCGGGCGGCGGCCGCCACCCGGACGTTGCTGCGCACCGCCAACCGCATGCCGATGTAGCCGGTGAGGGCCGAGAAGCCCGCGCCGACCACGAAGAAGACCGAGCGCCCGATCCGCTGGTCCCAGTTGTCGGCGGGCAGGAGCAGCAGCAGGAAGACCACCGCCGAGGCGAACACCCCGAGGGTGCGGAACTGGCGCGCCAGGTAGGCGTTGGCGCCCTCCTGGATCGCGGTGGCGATGCGCTTCATGGAGTCGGTGCCCTCGTCGGCGGCGAGGACCTGTCGCACCAGCAGCCAGGCCACCCCGAGGGCGGCGAGGGCGATCACGGCGACGATGATCACTATGGTGCGACCTTCACTGGTCAGCACGGCGGACACTGCGGGGGGTGGTGCGCTCACACGTACGCTGGTTGGAGCTCCGGAGAAGTTGAGCCCGGCCATTCGTCCTCCTTGACGTCTGGCTCGTGCGCCGGGCGGTGCAATTGGTTCGGTCCACTCGGCTGCGCGGGCGAGGGGGGCCGTCAACTGACACGGCAGGCCGCGATTCTAGGAATCACGGCCTGATCAAAACAGGGGATGCGCAGGGATTGGCGCAGTAATCCTCAAGGTGTTTGCGGGGGCACGACAATGGACAGGTATGACCGGATCCGGTCATACCTGTCCATTTGCCCAGCTGCCTGTCTGTCGTTCCGTCAGCAGCGTCCAGAGCCCCGTGTCAGGGGAGAACCGGGTGGACGGCGACGGGCCAGCTCATCCGGACCACTCCGCCGTCCGCGTCACTGCTGATGTCCAGGTCGTCGACGAGCCCGCTGATCACGGCGAGTCCCATCGCGGCCTCGGCCGCGTCGTCACCCTCGCCCTCGGCGGTGTGGCCGTTCATCTCGGGTCCGCCGACTCCGTCGCCGACCTCGATGAAAAAGCGCTTCTCCTGCTCGACGAGGGTGACCCGCACCGCGTCGTCGATTCCGCTGCGGCGGTGCAAACTGACCGCGCGGGAACATGCTTCACCCACGGCGAGGCGGACCTCGTCGAGGACGGATTCGTCTACTCCAGCCCGGCGGGCGACGGCCGCGGCGACAAGCCGTGCGGTCCGTACGTGCTCCGGGAGCGCGCTGAATCGGAGTTCGACGGTGGCCATGGCTCCCCCTCGAAGGTTCGTCTCTCCGGCCCGTTCCGGGCCGGCCCGAGGTCCCTGTCAGGGACCTCGGGAAGTCGCGGTCGACCTGATTCAGTCGGTCGCGGCTACGGCCTCGTCCACAGAACTGTGGATGGGGAACACCTTGGTGAGCCCGGTGATACGGAAAATCTTGAGGATGCGCTCCTGGTTGCAGACCAGACGGAGCGAACCCTCATGGGCGCGTACCCGCTTGAGCCCGCCGACGAGCACGCCCAGCCCGGTCGAGTCCAGGAAGTCCACGCCTTCCATGTCCACGATCAGGTGGTAGTGACCCTCATTGACGAGCTCGACGAGCTGCTCACGCAGCTTCGGGGCGGTGTACACATCGATCTCGCCCCCCACCTCGACGACCGTGCGGTCGCCAACGGTACGGGTCGACAGGGACAGGTCCACGGAACCTCCAGCACCTTGCTCTCACGGCCCCGCGGCCCACCCGGACGGGGGGACGCACTGCCGTGACGGCATCGTTGCGATTCTTGGCCGTTGGCGGGGAAGGTACCCCGTTGCAGGCCGCGATGGCATTCAACCACTTACGACCAGGGCAGCACGACGCCTTGCGGCGAATCTCCACCGGTCTGGTGACAGACTGACTGCCGATGAAGCCGCGCCCGGACCCGCCCGCGACCGTTCTCGACAGGCTCACGGGAGCCCGAGGACGGCAAGATCGGCTCACTCATACGGAGCACCTGCCCGCCCGTGCCGCCAGGTATGCAAACTGGCCAGCCGGAGTTCGGCCGGAAATCATCGCTGCCGTGGAGAAGAGCGGAATCGCTCAACCATGGACACATCAGGCAGAGGCGGCGAGTCTGTCTCTTTCCGGACAAAATGTGGTAATCGCCACAGGGACCGCCTCGGGCAAGTCGCTCGCCTACCTGGCCCCGGTCCTCAGCACCCTCCTCGAAGGCACCGAGGCGCCCAATGGGAGGGGCGCGACCTGCCTCTACCTCTCGCCGACCAAGGCACTCGCCGCCGACCAGCTGCGCCGTCTGGGTGAGCTGCGCGCGGCCGGCGACGGCTCGCTGGACCGGATCCGCCCCGCCGCCTACGACGGAGACACGCCCTTCCAGGAGCGCGAGTGGGTGCGGCAGTACGCCTCGCTGGTGCTGACCAACCCGGACATGCTGCACCGGGGAATCCTGCCCGCCCATGCCCGCTGGGCCTCCTTCCTGCGCGCGCTGCGCTTTGTCGTGATCGACGAGTGCCACACCTACCGCGGCGTCTTCGGCTCCCATGTCGCCCAGGTGCTGCGCAGACTGCGCCGGCTCTGCGCCCGCTACGGCAGCGAGCCGGTGTTCCTGCTCGCCTCCGCCACCTCCGCCGATCCGGGCCGGTCGGCCGGACGGCTCACCGGACTGCCGGTCACCGAGGTCACCGACGACGGCTCGCCGCGCGGCGAGACCGTCTTCGCGCTCTGGGAGCCGCCGCTCACCGAACTGCACGGCGAGCTGGGCGCCCCGGTCCGCCGCTCCGCCACCGCCGAGGCCGCCGACCTGCTCACCGACCTGGTGCTGGACCGCACCCGTACGGTGGCCTTCGTCCGCTCCCGGCGTGGCGCCGAGCTGATCGCGGTGATCGCCCAGGAGCACCTGGCCGAGGCCGCCGGGCATGCCGTCGCCCGCCGGGTCGCCGCCTACCGCGGCGGCTACCTGCCCGAGGAGCGGCGGGCGCTGGAACGCGCGCTGCACTCCGGACAACTGCTCGGCCTGGCCGCCACCAGCGCCCTGGAGCTGGGCGTGGACGTGGCCGGGCTGGACGCGGTGCTGATCGTCGGCTACCCCGGCACCCGCGCCTCGCTGTGGCAGCAGGCGGGCCGGGCCGGACGGGCCGGGCAGGGCGCGCTAGCCGTCCTGATCGCCCGGGACGACCCGCTGGACACGTATCTGGTGCACCACCCCGAATCCCTGTTCCGGCAGCCGGTCGAATCCACTGTGCTCGACCCCGACAACCCCCATGTGCTGGCCCCGCACCTGTGCGCGGCCGCCGCCGAACTCCCGCTCACCGAGCCCGATCTGGAGCTGTTCGGCCCGTCCACCCCGCTGCTGCTGCCGCAGTTGGAGCGGCGCGGGATGCTGCGCAAGCGCGGCGGCAGCTACTTCTGGACCCGGCGGGAACGGGCCGTTGACGCCATCGACATCAGGGGCGGCGGCGGAAACCCGGTCCGGGTGGTGGAGGCCGACACCGGGCGGCTGCTCGGCACCGTGGACGCCGGATCCGCCCACACCGCCGTGCACACCGGGGCCGTCCACCTGCACCAGGGCCGGACCTACCTGGTCCAGGAGCTCGACCTGGACGAGGCGGTGGCCCTGGTGGTCGAGGCCGACCCGTCGTACAGCACCGTCGCCAGGGACACCACCGCGATCAGCGTGCTGAGCACCGATCAGGAGGTGGCCTGGGGCCGGGGCCGGCTCTGCTTCGGCTCGGTCGAGGTCACCAACCAGGTCGTCTCCTTCCTCCGCCGCCGGCTGATCACCGGCGAGGTGCTCGGCGAGACCAAGCTCGACCTCCCGCCGCGGACCCTGCGCACCAGGGCCGTGTGGTGGTGCGTGACGGACGATCAGCTCGACGACGCAGAAGTCCTGCCGGAGGACCTCCCCGGGGCCGCACACGCCGCCGAGCATGCCTCCATCGGCCTGCTCCCGCTGTTCGCCACCTGCGACCGCTGGGACATCGGCGGCGTCTCCACCCCGCTGCACCCGGACACCGGGCTGCCCACGGTCTTCGTCTACGACGGCCACCCCGGCGGGGCGGGCTTCGCCGAACGAGGCTTCCAGCGGGCCAGGGAGTGGCTCGGCGCGACCCTCGCCGCGATCGGCGCCTGCGAGTGCGAACGCGGCTGCCCGTCATGTATCCAGTCCCCAAGTGCGGCAACGGCAACGACCCCCTGGACAAGCCCGGCGCAGTCCGGCTGCTGCGCCAACTGCTCACTGACGGCGAGGCCGTCCCGGCCCCGGACCGGGACGTGGCCGCGGCCTCGGACTCGGACTCGGCAGAGCCAGGCGCCACGGCCCCGGACCCCGCAGACCCGGACCCCGCGGCTGCAGGCACCGCGGCAGCAGGCACCACCGCCCCGGAGCCCTCGGCGTAGAGCGGGCCGGCCCTGGCGCGGCCCCGGGCCGGCGGCAGCCCGGCGAACAGGCCACCGGCCAGCCCGCCCGACAGCGGGACCTGGACGACCACCTCGACCGCGTCCTCCGCCGCGTCCCGCTCCAGCACGCAGGAGACCAGGACGGCGCGCTGCGCCCCGGCGATCCGGCCTGCCTCGGCGCAGGCCGTCCCCGGCTCCCAGAGCAGTCGGCCCGCCGCGGCCAGCGCGGCCAGATCCGCCGCCGCGGCTGCCCGGTGCCGCGCGGCGACGGCAGCCGCGAGGCCGAGCGCTCCGGTGAAGGCGCAGCAGCCCAGCATCAGCAGCGCCACCAGCCAGACCGTCGCCGAACCGGCCTCCCGGTCGGCGCCGGCGGACGCCGTCACTCCGGACGCCGTCACTCCGGATGCCGTCACTCCGGATGCCGTCACTCCGGGCGCCCTCACCCGGCCCGCCCTCACCTCGCCCGCCCTCGCCCCGCCCGCCGCCGCCCCGCTCACCGGGGCGCTCCCGGCTCGCCCGGCTCCCGGGCCGCCACCGCAGTGGCCCCGACCGGGAGCGACAGCAGCCCGCCCAGGCCGCCCGGCGCCCGCGACTGCGCCGAGACCCGCACCACCACCGTGCCGCCGGACTCGCTCAGCTCCACCGCCGCACCCTGCGGCGCGTCCCGCCGGACCACGTCCAGGACCTGCCCCTGCGGATCGCCGCGCGCCGCCGCCCTGGCCCCCTCCCGGGCCGCGTCCACGCACCGCACCTGGGCCGCACCGACCAGCACGCCCCAGACCAGCACCCCGATCAGCAGCACCAGCACCGGAAGCACGACCGCGGTCTCCGCCGTGACATACCCGCGGTCGGCACCGGCACCGGCGGCGCGGTCGGCGTCGGCAGACGAGCGCAACGGCGATCGTCCCTCACACCGCATGGAGGGCCTTGGTGACCAGCGCGTTCAGCGCCGAGGACACAGCCCCGCTGGTGACGACCTTGTAGAGCAGCGCCGCGAAGCCGCACGCCGCCACGGTTCCCACAGCGTATTCAGCCGTGGTCATTCCGGCGTCGGGGCGCAACCGCGCCAGGCGGCGGCGGACCGCGTGGACCCCGTCCAGGAACCAGGCCTGGGCCACCGCGACCGAGAGCAGCAGCACGCTCCTGAGCCGCTGCAGGCACCGTGCACCGACCGGCGGGTTGGGCTCCGCGGCGTCGATCAGCGCGTCGAAGCGGTCGAGCTGGGCATTGAACACTGCGGATCCGTTCATCGGTCTCTCCTTGGGTAGTACACGTTCTGACACTTGATCAGATTCGTACGAGAAAACTTCCGGCCAGGCCGGTGACCACCGGCACCACACCGATCAGCACGAACGCGGGCAGGAAGCACAGCCCCAGCGGAGCGGCGGCGAGCACACCGGCCCGCCGTACCCGCCCCTGCGCGGCGGTGGCGGCGGCCGTCCTGGCCCCCTCGGCGAGCCGGGCCAGGCCCGCCGCGGGCGGCGCGCCGCTGGCGGCGGCCCGGACCAGGCAGCGTCCGAGCGGGCCCAGCACCGGATCCGCGCCGAAGCGTCCCCAGCTCTCCTCGGCGTCCGCACCGGTCCTGATCTCCGCCGCGACCCGGGCGAGCCGGCTCCCCATCGGGCCACCCAGGGCCGCGGCCACCGCCTCGGCGGCCTCGGCCGGGGCGCACCAGGAGGACAGGCACCCGGCCAGCAGGTCCGCGGTGAGCGGCAGCTGGTCGCGCAACTCGCTGCTCTCCCGCCGTCTTCGGCGCTGCTGCGCAGTCGGCGGTTCGGGCAGCCAGCGGTATCCGGCCGCCCCCGCCAGCACGCCCAGCAGCAGGCCGACCGCCCCGGCCGTGAACAGCGCGAGACCCGCCCCCAGCAGCAGCGAGGCCGCGCCCCTGACCAGCCGCGGCGACCAGCCCGAGCGGCGGCTCCGAAGGAGCGTCAGCCCCCGCTCCCGCCACCACCCCGGCGGGGGCTCCAGCGGCAGCCCGACCGCCCTCGCCCGTCCCCGCAGCCTGCGTCCCGCGGCCGCTCTGAGCAGGCCCAGCAGCAGCGCCACCACCCCGCTCAGCAGAGCTGCCCAGATCACCGACAGATCCATCCGCCAACCGCCTCTCCCTCGTCGTTCCCGGCGTCCTACGCCGCGGCTTCCGCGCCCCGCGCGATTCGTCCGGTCCAGGCCAGCCCGCCCACTCCAGCGCCGCCCCGAGCAGCAGGCAGAGCAGCCCGCCCGGGGTGTGCAGCAGCATCCGCAGCGGATCGGCCCCGAGCGCGGCCCCAGCAGCAGGCCGAACACCGGGAGCAGCGCCAGCAGCCCCGCCGTGGACCTCGGCCCCGCCAGTTCCGCCCGTACGGTCTCCCGCAGCGCGCGTTCGGCACGCAGCCCCTCCGCGACGCGGTCGAGCCCCGCCGCAAGCCCCGCCCCGCTGGACGAGGCCACCTGCCAGCAGGCCGCGATCCCCGCCGCCCCCTCGGCCCCCGGCACCCCCGCCAGTACCCGGAACGCCTCCGGCACGCCCCCGCCGTAGCGCACAGCGGCCAGCAGAACGGTGCAGTCCAGCACCGGCTCCCCGGCCACGGTGGACTCCCCCGACCCGGTGAACTCCCCGGACGCCGTGAGCTCCCCCGACCCCGTGAACTCCGCTGCTGCCATCTCCACCGCCTGGTGCGGTGTCGCCCCGGTCCTCAGTTCCCCCGCCAGGGCCGCGCAGAGGGCCACCACGGCCGTCCGGCGCTGCCCCCGGACCCGGGAGGCCCGTCGTCGTCGGCGCAGCCGTATCGCAGGGACGACGGCCCCCGCCGCCAGCGCGGCCACCAGCGGGGAGTGCGTGGGCCAGGCCGCCAGCAGCCCCAACGGGAGCAGCAGCAGTTCCGGCGGCGGCCTGGTCCCGCTCCAGCGACCGACCCGCCACGGCCCACCGCCCCGCAGCCGTGCCCAGGGGCCGTCCCGCTGCTCCTCCCGGGGGAACATCCGGTCGCGCCGCCGCTGGGCGGCGTCCCAGCCGGAGAGCAACCAGGCGGCCCAGCCCAGCAGGCACAGCAGCGCCCCGGCCGCCGTGGCCCGCGCCACCGGATCGGCCACCCCGACCACGGCCAGCACCGCCCCGCCCCACACCTGCACCGCTCCGCTTCCCGCCATCACCGCTCCTCCTCGTTCCGCTCGTTCTCGATCCACTCGTCCTGGTCCCGCAGGCCGCCGCAGAGCCGTTCCAGCCGGGCCCACCCAGCCCCGCGCCGCATCCGGCCGTCCCGTTCGAACCGGACGGCGGGCTCGGTGCCGACCAGGCCGTCCGGCCGCCGGGTCAGCACCCGGACCTCGGCCACCCGGCGCTGTCCGTCCGGCTCGCGAACCAGGTGCACCACCGCGTCCAGCGCCGCGCCCAACTGGCTGTGCAACGCCGTCCGGTCGAGCCCGGCCACCGCCGCCAGCGCCTCCAGCCGGGCCGGGACGTCGGCCCCGGCATTGGCGTGCACCGTCCCGCAGCCGCCCTCGTGACCCGTGTTCAGCGCGGCCAGCAGATCCAGCACCTCGGCCCCGCGGACCTCGCCGACCACCAGCCGGTCCGGGCGCATCCGCAGCGCCTGGCGCACCAGATCCCGCAGATCGACGCTCCCGGCCCCCTCCTGGTTGGGCGGGCGGGCCTCCAGCCGCACCACATGCGGGTGGTCCGGACGCAGCTCGGCCGAGTCCTCCACCACCACCAGCCGCTCGGTCGGCCCGGCCAGCCCGAGCAGCGCCGCGAGCAGGGTGGTCTTGCCGCTCCCGGTGCCGCCGCTGACCAGATAGGACATCCGGGCACGGACCATCGCCCGGAGCAGTTCCGCGCCCTGCTCGGTCACCGATCCGGCCAGCACCAGCTCGGGCAGGGTGAAGGCCCTGCTCCGGCTGGTCCGCAGCGAGATGTGGGTGCAGCCGACCGCGATCGGCGGCAGCACCGCGTGCAGCCGGATCCCGCCCGGCAGCCGGGCGTCCGTCCACGGCCGGGCGTCGTCCAACCGGCGCCCGGCGGCGGTGGCCAGCCGCTGGGCCAGCCGCCGTACCGCCGAGCGGTCGGCGAAGCGGACGCCGGTCACCCGCTCCAGACCGGCGCCCCGGTCCACCCAGATCTCATTCGGGCCGTTGACCAGGACGTCGGTCACCTCCGGATCGGCGAGCAGCGCGTCCAGCGGACCGGCGCCGACCATGTCGGAGCGCAACTGCCGGACCAGCTCCAGCACCTCCGCGTCGCCATAGGGACGCCCCTGCGCCCGCAGTGCCTCGGCCACCCTGCTGACGGTGGCGTCCGCGCCGGCCTCGGCCAGCCGCAGCCGTACCGAGTCCAGCAGCGCCGCACGCTGCGCCCCGCCCAGACCCCCGGTGCCGTCCACCGATCCCGGCCCCGGCCCCGACCCCGAACCGGATCCCAGGCCCAAGCCCAGGCCCGACCCCGGCCTCGCTCCCGCTCCGCCCGGGTTCATGCGGCCGACCCCGTGCCGGCCAGCGCCTCGGTCAGGAAGGCGGAGCAGAAGCGGGCCAGCGGCCCGCGCGGGCTGAGCCCGGGTGGTCGGCCGCGCTCCAGATCGGCGGCCAGGCCCGGCTCGGCGGCCAACTCCCCGGCGAGGGGCATCCGCAGGCCCGCGGCGATCTCCTCGCCCTCCATCCCGCTCGGCGCGGGACCGCGCACCACCGCCCTGAGGTCGGTGAGACGCATCCGCACCGCCGAGGCCACCCGCCCGGAGGCCGTCATCGCCCGCAGTTCGGCGGGGATCACCAGCAGCCCGAGGTCGGTCTGCTCCAGGGCCTCGCCGGTCGCGTCGTCGATCCGCCGGGGCAGGTCGAGGACGACCACCCCGCCGCGTCTACGGGCCGCCCCCAGCACGGTCCGCATCGCCTCCGGCGGGATCGTCAGCGCGTCGCCGCGATCCCAGCTCAGCGCGGTCAGTGCGTGCATCCGGGGCAGCGAGTTCTCCAGCTCCACCGCGTTGACCCGACCGCGCGAACCGGCCAGGTCGGGCCAGCGCAGCCCGGCGGTGTCCTCGCCGCCGAGCAGCAGGTCGAGGCCGCCGCCCAGCGGATCGCCGTCGACGAGTATCGCGCGGTGCCCCTCCCGCGCCGCGGTGACCGCCAGCGCGCAGGCCAGGGTGGACGCACCGGCCCCGCCCCGGCCGCCCAGCACGGCGACGGTGAGCGCCTGGACGTCCACCCCTCGGCGGCGTCCGCGATCCGGTCGAGCAGCCAGGACTCGGCGTCCGGCAGGAAGATCACATGGCGGGCCCCGAGCACCACGGCCCGCCGCCACACCTCGACGTCGTCCAGGTCGCTGCCGACCAGCAGCACGCCGGGGCGGTGGCTGAGCCCGGTCATTCGCTCCGCCACGTCGTCGCCGACCACCACCAGCGGTGCGGCCTCCCAGGCCTGACGGGACGGCGGGGCACCGCAGACCACCTGCGGCGATGCGCCCGCGGCGGCGCAGATCCGCAACAGGCTCTCGATCAGCCGCTCGTCCTCGCTGACCAGCAGTGGTTCCGTGGACCACGTCCCCGCCATGACTGCCTCCCCGTGCTGTACGCCGAAGTGGCGTGGTCCAACGGTGCCCCGGTTCCGGGGGCCGTCGGTGTGCACGGAGGCAATCTGTGGATGACTCGGGGCCTGTGGATAAATCGGCCACTCGAAGGGATTGAATATGCGGCGTCAGATTGACGCGGCGCCGCCCGCTGAAGGAATCTTCAGGAGCTGTACCGAATAGCGCGCGAAAATGCCCCCGGACAGGCGACGACCCCCGCCGGGGGGAGAGCGGGGGTCGTCCTCCACAGCCTGACTCGGGGGGGAGGAGCCAGACCGGGGCAGCACGGTCGCGAACGATCCGTGACTTCCATGGTGTACCCGAGGCCCCTCTCAAGCAAACCCGCGCGACGGCTGCTTGGGCCGAATGGATGGCCGATTGACGCGCCGATTCACCGGCCGCCCGGCGGCGTCCTCCGACGGCCCGCCGCCGCCCTGCTGCCACCCCGGACGGTCGGTGTCTGCGAGGATCGGCTACGTGCAGTGGCGCGGAGCCTCCCCCAGGATCTCGTGACTGTGGGAGCCCCAGCAACAGAGGGAGTTTTGGTGCGTCAAGCAGCGTTCTTCGACCTCGACAAGACCGTCATCGCCAAGTCCAGCGCGCTCGCCTTCAGCCGCCCGCTCTACCGCGGCGGCCTGATCAATCGTCGGGCCGTCCTCAAGAGCGCCTACGCCCAGTTCGTGTTCCTGGCCGGCGGGGCCGACCACGACCAGATGGAGAAGATGCGCGAGTACCTCTCCTCGCTCTGCCGCGGCTGGAACGTGCAGCAGGTCCGCGAGATCGTCGCGGAGACCCTGCACGACCTGATCGACCCGCTGATCTACGACGAGGCCGCCTCGCTCATCGAGGAGCACCACGCGGCCGGCCGCGACGTGGTGATCGTCAGCAGCTCGGGATCCGAACTCGTCGAGCCCATCGGGGAGATGCTGGGCGCCGACCATGTCATCGCCACCCGGATGGCCGAGGCCGAGGGCCTCTACACCGGGGAGATCGACTTCTACGCCTACTCCGGGAACAAGGCCAGCGCGATCCGGGCCCTCGCCCGGACCGAGGACTACGACCTGGAGCAGAGCTTCGCCTACAGCGACTCGATCACCGACCTGCCGCTGCTGGAGGCGGTGGGCCACCCCTACGCGGTGAACCCGGACCGGTCGCTGCGCCGCGAGGCGGTCGCCCGCGACTGGCCGGTGCTGGTCTTCAGCCGCCCGGTGCAACTGAAGCAGCGCAGCTCGGCGCTGAAGGTGAGCAGCCGGCCGGTGCTGGCAGCGGCTGCCGTGGGCGCGGCGGCGACCGCGGCCGGGATCGTCTGGTACGCGGCGAAACGACGCAGCACACCGGCGTGATCGGAAGGGCCGGAGGGCGGCCGGAAGGCGGCCGAACATCGGGCGCGAGCTCGGGCCGGAGCTCGGGCCGAAGGTAAAGAAATACGCCGCCGAGTTCCGCTTCCGCCGAATCCGCGCTACAAAGGAAGCAGACGGCCCGCGAGACCAGGATGGATCCGCAGTCAGGAATCATCGAAGTTTCAGGCCCCACGGACCGAGCACGGCAAACGAGCACCCACGTGCAGCCGACCCGCGATAGGGCCGCCGCTTTCGGCCGATGGAATTGATTCCAGCCGGATGCGCAAAGAAATGGCGCACGCTCTGGTCACTCGCCCGCTGTGTCAGCGGCGGCACCTCTCCTCGGTGCCGCCGCACCCTTCTTTCCAGCCTCGGAGCTTTCCAGCCTCGAGGCTTTCCAGCCTCAGCCCGAATCCACCGGCTGATCATTTCGGGGTTGCTCTCCTGCCCGTGGACGGTCGGCCGCTGGGGGCAACAGGTTGAGGGTGTGCGGTAGCCGCCGTGCGCGGGTCGCGGCCTGTCCGAGGGGTTGTGCGGGGTCGGGAGCGGTTGGTGGCGCTGTCGCCGGTGGCCGTCGGGCCGTCGCGGTGCGGGATCTTGTGGCGGTCAGGCCGCCGGGCGCGGCGGTGGGGAGTGGACGGCCTCGAACAGGGCGGTGAAGGCGTCGCGCCAGGGCCAGTGCTCGGGCAGATGCACCGTCAATTTGGTGCGCGCGGTGCGCGCGAGCCGGGCCGGGACGTGGACCAGGTGGGCGCGCAGGGTCGCTGTGGTGGCCTTGGCGTGGAAGACCGAGGTCAGCGCACCGGCGGCCCGCAGCAGGTTGTGCGACATCGCCCACAGGGTCAGCCACGCGGCGTTGGCCTGGAAGTTCCCGGACGGCAGGTGGGCCAGAGGCCCGGACTTCCCGTCCGCGATCACCTGCTCCACCACGGCGTGCTGCCGGTGGTGCAGTTCCGCCTGCAGCACCGCGAAGGAGCTGTCGGTGAAGACGGGGTGGTAACGCCAGGCGGTGAACAACTCGCCCTGACCCTGGGCCACTTCGGCGTTCAATCGGCGGACCCGGCGCACGATCAGCCGGGCGGTGACGTGCTCGGACTTCCTTCGGCCGGTGAAGGCGGTGTAGGGGATCTCGGCGACCTCGGCGTCGGAGACCATCTCGCCGGTGTCGGGGTCGACGAAGGCGTCCGGGTAGCGGATCGCCGTCCAGGACTCCTGCGGGATGCGGGAGATCGCGCCCGCGATGGAGGGGTTCATGCCGGTGGTCAGGGAGAATCGGGCGCCGGCCCGGCGGCAGGCGGCGACCACGTCGGCGGTGTAGAACTTGCTGTCCGCGCGGACCAGGCGGATCCCGGTGCCGCCGGTCTCCTTCGCTATGGCCAGGGCCTCGCTCACGAAGCTCTCGGCTCCGCGGACGTCGGCGGCCTTGCCGCGGCGCAGGCGGACCGCGCCGATCACGGGCCGGGCGATCGGGGTGGACAGGGTGGCCAGGATCGGGTGCAGGGTGCGCTGGCCCTTGAGGCGGCCGACCTGCGCGCCCTGCTTGGCGTGGCCGTACACGCGGCGGTGGGTGGGGTCGATGTCGATGAACATCAGTGTGTCGGCGCCGGGCAGCAGTGGGGTGCTGCGGGCCAGTCGGGCCAGGAAGTCGCGGTGAACGCGGTGGAGCTGGCGGTTGTGGCCGTGGGTGAAGGAGCGCAGGAAGGTGCCCAGGGTGGAGGGCGCGCGGACCGAGGTGAAGGCGCGGTCCATCGCGCCGTGCCGCAGCCGCGCCGCGTCGTCGATGCTGTCCGCGCCCGCGCACATCGCGCTGATCAGCGACATCACTTTGGCGGCCGGGTTGGCTCCGCCGCTGTTGTCGGCGCCCTCGATGCGGAGCGCGGACGCGGCCAGTTGCCGCAGGCCGGCCCGCTCGGCCAGCCGGACCAGCGACAGCAGCCCGGCATCGGCGATCAGGTTCGGCTCGTCGAAGACGGCGGAAACCGCTGTGGCGGCATGGCAGGATTGCATCTCGCGGATGTTCTCTCGTTCTGGCGACTTGGTTCTGTAGGAAGTCCCATCGTCCCAGGTCAGAGGGCATCCGCGTCGTTATGTCCAGGCCTCGGACAGGTCATTCATCGGTGGATTCGGGCTCAGGTGTCAGACCATTCCGCGCTGCATCGCCTCGCACACCGCGGTGCTCTCCCGCACGCCCAGCCGCAGCGCCGCTCCGCAGTGGATGATCCAGGCCGCCATCCCCTCGCCCGTTCCCGAGGCGTAGCCGCCGAGGGCGTTGCGGTAGGCGTCGGTGCCGAGTTCGGCCAGGCCGACCTCGAACGGGCAGATCGCCTGCGGGTCCATGCCCTCGGCGATCAGCACGATCCGCTGGGCCGCGCGGGCGACCAGCCCGCTGTGGGCGGCGAAGGGCCGCAACGTCAGCAGCTCGCCGTGCACGACGGCAGCCACCACCAGGGCGGGGGCGCTGCGGTCGTTGGGGCGCTTCTTCCCGCCGGCCGCCCGGCCGATCAGCAGCTGGGCCAGGCCGTCCAGGCGTGCGGAGACCTCGTCCGCGGCGGGCAGCGGCGGCAGCTGGTACCGGCGGGCCGGGGCGGGGGCGGACTCGGAGCCGTGGACCTCCTCGGCGACCGGCAGCGGGGTGCCGAAGAGCTCGGCCACCGCCTCGCCGTCCCGGCGCGGACGCCCGGCGCCCACGCCCCCGCCCGAGCCCTCCGCTGCAGCCCCCGCGTCGCCCGAGGCCAGCAGGTGCAGCCGGGCCAGCACCTGCAGCGGCGAGTGCCGCCAGGTGCCGAGCAGCTGCCCGGCCTCGGCGTTGAGGCGCAGCGCGCCGCCGACCGTCCGGGCCTCCGGGTCGGTGCCGAAGTCGCTGCGGCGGCGCACCTCCTCCAGGGGCCAGTCGGCGCCGTCCAGTGCGGCGGAGGCGCGGGCGCCGCGCAGCGCGGACTCGGAGGTGACCTCGGCGGCGCGGCGGCGCATCACCCGGTGTCCGTACAGGCGGTCGACGGCCCGCCGGGCCTCCGCGACGGCGTCGGCCACCCCGGGCAGCTCCGCCAGGGCGGCCAGGGGGTCCGCGGCCGCGTCCCCGCGGACGCGGTCGCGTCCGGGGGCTGCGGAGGCGTTCGACTGAGGGGTCGCTGATGGTGTGCTCACGGCACCGAGCGTACGTAACCCGGGGGCGCGTGCGCGCTCCGGGGCGCTCTCACCCGAAAGGGTCAACACTCCATAAAGCCGATCACGCGGCAGTGACAGATTGCTACCATGACCACTGTTGGTGACGATAACGATTACCAATAAGTACGCCACGCACCTACTCCACCCAGCCCCGAACGACCCGGAGTCCCCATGAAGATCGCCTTCGTCGGCAAGGGCGGCAGCGGCAAGACCACCCTGTCCTCGCTGTTCGTCCGCCACCTCGCCACCGCCGGGGCGCCGGTGATCGCGGTGGACGCCGACATCAACCAGCATCTGGGTGCGGCGATCGGGCTGACCGAGGAGCAGGCGGCCGGGGTGCCGTCGATGGGGGCGCGGCTGCCGCAGATCAAGGAGTACCTGCGCGGCGGGAACCCACGGATCGCCGACGCCGCGTCAATGATCAAGACCACTCCGCCCGGCAGCGGCTCCCGGCTGCTCCGGATCGCCGAGGACAACCCGGTCTACGACCTGTGCGCCCGCGAGTTCACCGTGGACGGGGCCCGGCTGCGGCTGATGGCGACCGGCGCCTTCGACGAGGAGGACCTCGGCGTGGCCTGTTACCACTCCAAGGTCGGCGCGGTGGAGCTGTGCCTGAACCACCTGGCCGACGGGGCAGGCGAGTACCTGGTGGTGGACATGACGGCGGGCTCGGACTCCTTCGCCTCCGGCCTGTTCACCCGCTTCGACATGACCTTCCTGGTCGCCGAGCCGACCCGGAAGGGCGTCTCGGTCTACCGCCAGTACAAGGAGTACGCGGCCGACTTCGACGTGAACCTGCGCGTGGTCGGCAACAAGGTGCAGCACGAGGACGACGTGGCCTACCTCCGCGAGCAGGTGGGCGACGACCTGCTGGCGGTGTTCGGCCAGTCCGAGTGGGTCCGGCGCACGGAGCAGGGGCGCGCGCCCGTCCTGGCCGAGCTGGAGCCGGGCAACCACGCCGCGCTGCGGGCCCTGCGCGAGGCCGCGGACGCGACGTACCCGCTCCGGGACTGGGAGCGCTACACCCGGCAGATGGTGCGCTTCCACCTGCGCAACGCGGAGAGCTGGGGGAACGCCAAGACCGGGACGGACCTCGCCGCCCAGGTCGATCCCGATTTCACGCTGAGTGAGACGGTGAGCGATACGCAGCGCGAGGCGGTCACTGCCTGACACCCGGTCGGGTGAACTTCGGTTGTCGAGGCTCTCATTTAGGTAAAGGGTTCATTACTCTTCATTTACCTAACTCTGGGAGACGCGCATGCGACGCAACAGCACGGGCCCCCGCCAGGACGAGCACTTCCTCGGCGGGGTGCGGGACTTCCAGCAGCACACCGCCCCCGGACTGCAGCCCGAACTGGCCCGGCTGGCCCGGGAGGGGCAGTCCCCCTCCCAGCTGTTCATCACCTGCGCCGACTCGCGCCTGGTGCCGAACGTGATCACCAGCAGCGGCCCCGGCGAGCTGTTCACGGTCCGCAACATCGGCAATCTGGTGGCCGTCCCCGACACCCTGGGCACGGACGACTCGGTGGCCGCCGCGATCGAGTACGCGGTGGAGATCCTGCAGGTCAGGACGATCACCGTGTGCGGGCACTCGGGCTGCGGCGCGATGCAGTCGCTGCTGCGCGGCGCACACCGGCGCGAGGGCGGGGCCGGGACGCCGCTGACCCGCTGGCTGCGGCACGGCCAGGACTCGCTGCAGCGGGTGCGGCACTCCCCCGCCCGACTCCGGGGCTCGGCACCCTCGGCGGATCCGCTGGAGCGGCTCTGCCTGACCAATGTGGCCCAGCAGGTCGACAATCTGACTGCCCACCCCTCCGTCCGGCGCGGGATCGAGGCCGGGACGCTGCAGCTCGCCGGGCTCTACTTCGACTTCGCCACGGCGCAGGCGCATCTCCTCGCGGGCAACGGGCGCACCTTCAGCCCGGTCCGACCCCATCTGGAGTCGGTCGCCTGAGGCGGCACAAGGCGGCCTGATCAGCAGCGCCCCAACAAAGGTCTACACCAATTTGCCGAGGACCCTTGTCAGCGCGCCCTCATCCTGGTGAGCTAGTCACGACATCTCCGGGTTACGGGACAGAATGGGACCCGCCCGTACCCAGAACTCGATGAGGAGTGCGCGTTGAGCAGCAATGAAAGCCTGGAAAACCTGCTCAAGGAAGAGCGTCGATTCGCCCCGCCTGCTGAGCTCGCCGCCGCCGCGAATGTGACCGCCGCCGCCTACGCCGAGGCGAAGGAGGACCGGCTCGCCTTCTGGGCCAAGCAGGCCCGTCGGCTGAGCTGGGCCACCGAGCCGACCGAGACCCTGGACTGGTCGAACCCGCCGTTCGCCAAGTGGTTCGCCGACGGCGAGCTGAACGTGGCCTACAACTGCGTGGACCGCCATGTCGAGGCCGGCAACGGCGACCGGGTGGCGATCCACTTCGAGGGCGAGCCCGGTGACAGCCGCGCGATCACCTACGCGCAGCTCAAGGACGAGGTCTCCAAGGCCGCCCACGCGCTCACCGAACTCGGCGTCGAGAAGGGCGACCGGGTCGCCATCTACCTGCCGATGATCCCCGAGGCGGCCGTGGCGATGCTCGCCTGCGCCCGGATCGGCGCCGCGCACTCCGTGGTCTTCGGTGGCTTCTCCGCCGAGGCCGTCGCCTCCCGGGTGCAGGACGCGGACGCCAAGCTGATCATCACCGCGGACGGCGGCTACCGCCGCGGCAAGCCCATGGCGCTCAAGCCCGCCATCGACGAGGCCGTCCTGTCCTGTCCGACCGTGCAGCATGTGCTGGTCGTGCGCCGTACCGGCCAGGACACCGCCTTCACCGAAGGCCGGGACGTGTGGTGGCACGAGATCACCGAGCGTCAGTCCACCGAGCATGTTGCCGCTGCACACAGTGCCGAGCACCCGCTGTTCATCCTCTACACCTCCGGGACCACCGGTAAGCCCAAGGGCATCCTGCACACCACCGGCGGCTACCTCACCCAGGCCTCCTACACCCACCACGCGGTCTTCGACCTCAAGCCCGAGACCGACGTCTACTGGTGCACCGCCGACATCGGCTGGGTCACCGGACACTCCTACATCGTCTACGGGCCGCTCTCCAACGGCGCCACCCAGGTCATGTACGAGGGCACCCCGGACACCCCGCACCAGGGCCGGTTCTGGGAGATCATCCAGAAGTACGGCGTCACCCTGCTCTACACCGCGCCCACCGCGATCCGCACCTTCATGAAGTGGGGCGACGACATCCCCGCCCAGTTCGACCTGTCCTCGCTGCGGATCCTGGGCAGCGTCGGCGAGCCGATCAACCCCGAGGCCTGGATCTGGTACCGCGAGCACATCGGCGCCGGGAAGACCCCGATCGTGGACACCTGGTGGCAGACCGAGACCGGCGCCATGATGATCAGCCCGCTGCCCGGCGTCACCCACACCAAGCCCGGCTCCGCACAAACCCCCCTGCCCGGCATCAGCGCCACCGTCGTCGACGACGAGGCCCGCGAGGTCCCCGACGGCGGCGGCGGCTACCTGGTGCTCACCGAGCCCTGGCCCTCCATGCTCCGCACCATCTGGGGCGACGACCAGCGCTACCTCGAAACCTACTGGTCCCGCTTCGGCGCCGGCCACGACGGGTCCGAGAGCGACAAGTGGACCTACTTCGCCGGCGACGGCGCCAAGAAGGACGAGGACGGCGACCTCTGGCTGCTCGGCCGGGTCGACGACGTGATGCTGGTCTCGGGCCACAACATCTCCACCACCGAGGTCGAATCCGCCCTGGTCTCCCACCCCAAGGTCGCCGAGGCCGCCGTGGTCGGCGCCACCGACGCCACCACCGGCCAGGCCATCGCCGCCTTCGTGATCCTGCGCGGCAGCGCCAAGGACAACGAGGACCTGGTCGCCGAGCTGCGCAACCACGTCGCCAAGGTGCTCGGCCCGATCGCCAAGCCGAAGCTGATCCAGCTGGTCAGCGAGCTGCCCAAGACCCGCTCCGGCAAGATCATGCGCCGGCTGCTGCGCGACATCGCCGAAGGCCGCGCCGTGGGCGACACCACCACCCTGGCCGACTCCACCGTGATGGATCTGATCCAGACCCAGCGCGCCGGCGCGGAGTCCGAGGAGTAGGCGCCACCAGCTCATGAAGGGGGTCGTCCCGCGTCGCGGGGCGGCCCCTTCGGCATTTCCCGGATAGCATCCGACAAAAGGTATATAACCCGTCAGATCACTGTCCGGAGGAGCACCGCGTGAGCGACCGCCCCACGCCCCGCCGCCAGTTCCTGGGCCGGCTGCCGCTCCCCGAACGCGCGTTCCTCGCCGACGCGCTCCGCGCCGAGACCGTGGGCGGCATCCTGCTGCTCTGCGCGGCCGTGGTGGCACTCGTCTGGGCCAACGCCTGGCCGGCCGCCTACCAGAGCGTCCTGGGCCGGACGGTCGGGCCCAGCGCACCGCTGCACCTGGACCTCACCCTGGACACCTGGGCCAAGGACGGGCTGCTCGCCGTCTTCTTCTTCGTCGCCGGGGTCGAGCTCAAGCGCGAACTGGTGGCCGGGGAGCTGCGCGACCCCAAGGCGGCGGCGCTGCCGGTGGTCGCCGCGGTCTGCGGGGTCGTGCTGCCCGCGATCGTCTACGCCCTGGTCAACCTCGGCCCGGGCGGCGAACTCGGCGGCTGGGCCATCCCCACCGCGACCGACATCGCCTTCGCGCTGGGCGTGCTGGCCCTGGTCGGCTCGCACCTGCCGTCCTCGCTGCGGGCCTTCCTGCTGACCCTGGCCGTGGTCGACGACCTGATCGCGATCCTGATCATCGCGATCTTCTACAGCCACGGCATCAAGCTCTGGGCACTCGGCCTGGCCGTCCTCGGCCTGGCCCTCTTCTACCTGCTGCACCGCAAGCGGGTGCGCGGCTGGTACCTCTACCTCCCGCTGGCGTTCGTGATCTGGGCACTGATGCACGAGAGCGGGATCCACGCGACGGTAGCCGGCGTGGCCATGGGCCTGATGCTGCGCTGCACCAAGGACCCGGGCGAGGAGCACTCCCCCGCCGAGCACATCGAGCACCTGGTGCGGCCGTTCTCGGCCGGATTCTGCGTACCGGTGTTCGCGCTGTTCGCGGCCGGGGTGTCGATCAGCCCCCACGCGATCGGCCAGGTCTTCACCCAGGCGTCCCCGCTGGGCGTGGTGCTCGGCCTGCTGGTCGGCAAGACCGTCGGCATCTTCGGCGGGACCTGGCTGGCCGCCCGCTTCACCAGGGCCGAGCTGAACCCCGAACTGCAGTGGGCCGACCTGTTCGCGGTCGCGGTCCTCGCCGGGATCGGCTTCACCGTGTCGCTGCTGATCTCCGAGCTGGCCTTCGCCGACGACCACGCCCTGGCCGAACGCGACAAGGCCGCGGTCCTGATCGGGTCACTGATCTGCGCCGTCGTCGCCGCGGTGCTGCTGCGGCTGCGGAACCGCAGCTACCGGCGGATCTACGAGCTGGAGCAGGCCGAGTGGTGAGCCACCGCCGTGAGGAGGCATGATCTGAGACAGTGACAGGAAGCAGTCACCGATGAAGACGTGACGTCAGACGTGATTTTCACAGACCCGCCAGAACGACCGGAGGAGACGCCCGATGTCAGCAGCTGACAGGTCCGAGGCCAGTTCCCAGCCCAACGGAGCCGACCGTACGGTGGGCCAGCTGTTCGCCGCCGCCACCGCCGACCTCTCCGCGCTGGTGCACGACGAGATCGCCCTCGCCAAGGCCGAGATCACCAAGGACGTCAAGCGCGGGCTCTTCGGCGGGATCGCCGGGGCGATCGCCGCGGTGGTCGCCCTCTTCTCGGTGCCGGTGCTGAGCTTCGCCCTGGCCTACGGGATCCATGACCTGGGCGGCTCCTCCGGCATCACCTTCGGCTGGTCGCTGACCATCGTCGGCTTCCTCTACCTGCTGATCGCCGCGATCGCCGGGGTGCTGGCGCTGCGCTTCTTCAAGAAGCTCTCCCCGCCGGACCGGACCATTGCCACCACCAAGGCCACCGTCGACGTGCTGAAGAACGCCAAGCCGCACCCGGCCCCGCCGCTCACCTCCGACGGGCACAAGATCCTGCTGCCCTGAACCGCTGCCGACCTGCTACGGACCCGCTGCTGACGACCCGGCGCGCGGTCGGGAATCCCGACCATGCTCCGGATATGACACGCTCTGCACATGTCGTCTGACCAAACCCCCGGCGGATCCCACGTCTCCGCCGACAGCTTCGATCCGCGGATCGAGGGCCCCTGGACCCATCGCGACGTGTCCGCCAACGGCGGCCGCTTCCACATCGCCGAGCTCGGCGAGGGCCCGCTGGTCCTGCTGGTGCACGGCTGGCCGCAGTTCTGGTGGACCTGGCGGCACCAGCTCACCGCCCTCGCCGACGCCGGCTTCCGCGCCGTCGCCGTGGACCTGCGCGGCGTCGGCGGCAGCGACCGCACCCCGCGCGGCTACGACCCGTCCAACATGGCGCTGGACCTGACCGGCATCATCCGCTCGCTCGGGGCCTCCGACGCGGCCCTGGTCGGGCACGACCTCGGCGGCTTCCTGGCCTGGACGGCGGCCGTGATGCGCCCCAACCTGGTCCGCCGGCTCGCGGTGGTCTCCAGCGCGCACCCGCGCCGGTACCGCCGGTCCCTGATGACCGACCGCAAGCAGATCGCCGCGGCCGAGCACCTGCTCGGCTTCCAGCGGCCCTGGGTGCCCGAACGGCAGCTGGTCGCAGACGACGCCCTGGTGGTCGGCGACTACCTGACCGACTGGACCAGCCAGGACCACCGGCCGGACGAGAAGACGCTGCTGACCTACCGCCACGCGATGCGGCTGCCGAACACCGCGCACTGCTCGATCGAGCCCTACCGCTGGCTGATGCGCTCCATGGGCCGCCCCGACGGCCTGCAGTACTCGCGCCGGATGCGGCGGCCGGTACGGGTTCCCACACTGCATCTGCACGGTGCGGCCGACCCGGTGCTGCTGGCCCGTACCGCGGTCGGCTCGGCCGAGTACGTGGAGGCGCCGTACCGCTGGCGACTGCTGGACGGTATCGGCCACTACCCGCAGGAGGAGGACCCGGAGGGGTTCTCCCGGGAGCTGATCAACTGGCTGCGCGACCCCGAACCGGACCGCTGAGCAGCACCGCTCCGGAACGGCTGACGCTCGGTCAGAACGTGGGTTCGAAAGTGGAATCCTGTTGTCTGAAAATATGCCAACCATAGGCCAATTGGCCGCCCCGCACGGGATTACCCTCGGCCCCGTGCGGGCAGTCCTCTATCTATGAGCTGGATGCACGACCACGCTTTCGCGCCACGTTCCCGCCGCCGCTCGCTTCAGCAGAGCACGGCCATGAGTTCGTTCGGCGGCACCGCTGGCGCCGCCCCCGAAGGTCCCGTGAACAGCGAGACCGACCATGTCGGAATACCGCACATCATCACCCGCCGGGCCCGCTGGGTCACCTCCCGGCTCCGCCAGCGCTGACCCGCGGCAGCCGCCGGGTGGCTAGAACGTGTTGGGCGAGAGCGCGGTGAACCAGAGCAGGGCGACGGTCGCTATTCCCATCAGCGGGACCAGTATCTCCGTCTCCAGCTTGTTGCCGCTGCTCTTGATCACCACGATCTCGTAGCGGGTCTTCAACGGCCAGAGCCACGGTGCGCCCTGCTTGGTGATCGAGTCGCCGAGCAGGTGCGCCAGGCAGCCCAGGCCCACCGCGTACGGCAGCCAGCCCGGCGCCGAGGGGATGAACTTGGCGATCACACCTGTACCGAGCAGCGCCATCGCCACGATGGTGCCCCAGGCCGAGAAGCCGTGCCCGGGCGGGCAGAGGTTGAGCGCCCGTACTGCCATGGCCAGCAGGAAGAAGGTCATGCCCAGGGTGAACCAGCGGCCGCCGTAGGACACCCCGGCCCAGGTGCCCAGGGTCATGAAGGCGATGAAGAAGATCGAGTGCGTGGCGTGCCGGTGGCCGCCGGAGATCCAGGCGACAAAGCGACAGAGCAGCTTGGACACCGGGCCGAGGAAGTTGGCGATGGTGCCGTCATGGTGGTCCAGGTCGGGCAGCAGGGCCGCGCCGGCGCAGAGCACCGTGCCCATCAGGATCTCCTGCGGGCTGAGGTGATGGTGCATCACCAGCGGCGGCAGGTAGGGCGCGGTGGCAGCGAAGAGCAGCGCTCCGCTGACCGCGTGCGAATGACCCATCATGGCGTGGCGTCCTCCCCCTCATGGCGACGGCCTGTCAAGATCCGTCCGACTCAAGCGTCCCAGACGGTATCAGTTGCCACCGACACTCCCAGCAGCGGGAAGTGGGTCAGCGCGGTGGGAGGCGGGTCGGAGCGTCGGGGTCAGAGCGCGCAGGACTCGCTGTCGACCTTCTGGGTCGCGGTCTGGCCCTGGGTGGCGTCGGAGCGGATCTCGTCCACCGTCAGCGCGTAGCCGGTCTGGTCGTCATCGAGCGACTTCGCGAACACCACCCCGTACACCTGTCCGGCGGGGGTGAGCAGCGGGCCGCCGGAGTTGCCCTGACGGACCGTCGAGCGCAGCGAGTAGATGTCCCGGCTGACCGTGCCCCGGTGGTAGATGTCCGGCCCGCTGGCCTGGATCCGGCCGCGGACCCGGGCGCCCTGGACGTTGAAGGGGCCGTTCTCGGGGAAGCCGGCCACGATGGCGTCCGCGCTGGTCTTGGCCTCGCCGGCGAAGACCAGCGGGGTGGCGTTGAGCTTGGGGACGTCCAGCACCGCGATGTCGCGCTTCCAGTCGTAGAGGACGACCTTCGCCTCGTAGATCCGGCCGCCGAGGTTCACCGTGGGCGCGGACACCCCGCCGACCACATGGGCGTTGGTCATCACCCGCTGCGGCGCGTAGACGAAGCCGCTGCCCTCGATCACCTTGCCGCAGCTGGGCGCGGTGCCCATGACCTTGACGATGCTCCGGTGCGCCTGGACCACGGCGGGGCTGTTCGCCAACGCCGGGTCGGGCGGCGGCACATCGGTGATCGGCTCGTCCTGGAACGGGTTGAACACCTGCGGGAAGCCGTTCCTGGCCATCACCGAGGTGAAGTCGGAGAACCACTCCGGGGCGTCCGTCGGCAGCGCCTTCTGCACCCCGCCCAGCACCTTGGAGGTACGGACCTGGTGGGCGATGGTCGGCAGCGAGGTCCCGGCCAGCGCCGAGCCGATCAGCCAGGCGACCAGCAGCATCGCCACCACGTTCACCACGGAGCCGCCGGCCGCGTCCCAGATCCGGGCCCGGCTGCGGTCGATCGGACCGCGCAGCTTCCAGCCCCAGTGGGTGGTGAACGCCTGGCCGACCGAGGCGAAGACGATCACCACGATCACCGCGACGACCGAGGAGACCGTCCCGGCGGAGAGGTGCTCCAGCAGGAACGGCAGCAGCTGGACGGCGATCAGGCCGCCGCCGAGAAAGCCGACCAGGGAGAGGACGCCCACGACGAAGCCCTGCCGGTAGCCGGAGACGGCGAATCCGACGGCGGCGGCGAGGAGCAGGATGTCGAGGACGTTCACAGTGGCTTCCTGGGCGGGACGGGCGGCAACGGTCAACCTTCCCACGAGGACGGATCCTGCGGACGGGCACCCGGGAAGATCTAAGTACCGCGGGTGTCCGCCCCCTCTTTCACGTCCGGGTTGTACCGGATGGTTCCCCTGCCGCGCCGTCGCGCTCCCTGGCCCGGTCGCGCTCGGCCGTGGCCACCCCGATCGCGTCCTCGGACAGCTCTATCTCACGGCTGGTGTCCCAGGGCTGCTCCAGGCCGGCGTGGTGCAGGATCCGGTCGATCACCCCGGCGGTGAAGCCCCAGACCAGTCGGCCCTCCACCAGGAAGGCGGGACCGGTGAAGCCGCTGGGGTGCTTCAGCCGCGCCCGGCGCTCCGGCGCGGCCAGCTCGTCGATCGGGACCCGGAACACCGCGGCGACCTCGGCCGGGTCCACCGGCGCCACCGGGGTCTGCTCGCGCCACCAGCCCAGCACCGGGGTGACCACGAAGTTGCTGACCGGGATGTAGAGGTTCGGCAGCACCCCGAAGACCTGCACGCCGGACGGATCCAGGCCGGTCTCCTCCCAGGCCTCGCGCAGGGCGGCGTTCACCGGGCCGGGGCCGCGCGGGTCGCCGTCCTCCGGATCCAGCGCGCCGCCGGGGAAGGAGGGCTGGCCCGCATGGGAGCGGAGCGAGCGGGCGCGCTCGATCAGCAGCAGGTCGGGGCCCTTCGGACCGCTGCCGAAGAGCACCAGGACGGCGGAGCGGCGACCGCCCTCGGCGGGCGGCAGGAACCGGCTGAGCTGCTGCGGCTCCAGCCGCTCGGCGGCGTCCCTGACCGGCAGCAGCCAGTCCGGCAGGCCCTCGCGGACGATCTCCGCGCTGCCCTTGCCAGTGCCTGTGCCGCTGCCCGTGCCCCTTGTGCCGCTGCCTGTGCCCTGCTCAGCCGTAGCCGCCATCCTCAGCTCTTTCCCTCCGTCGGTGTCGCGGCCCCCACCGCGGCCGAAGCGGGTGCGGGTGCGGCAGGCTTTCCGGGGTAGTCCGGCGGCGGGTTCAGCCGCTGGCCGGGCTGGCCGCCCTTCTCGTACTTCAGCAGCTTCTCCGCCGCCACCGGATCGGTCTCGCCCTCGCCGTACGAGGGGCACAGCTCCGCGATCGGGCACGCCCCGCACGCGGGCCGCCGCGAGTGGCAGATCCGCCGCCCGTGGAACACCACCCGGTGGGACAGCATCGTCCACTCGCTCTTCGGCACCAGCTCGCCGACCTCGTGCTCGACCTTCACCGGATCGTCCGACTCGGTCCACCCGAAGCGCCGCGCGAGCCGCCCGAAGTGCGTGTCGACGGTAATCCCGGGAACACCGAAAACATTCCCGAGGACCACGTTGGCGGTCTTCCGGCCGACGCCGGGCAGCGTCACCAGATCCTCCAGCCGGCCCGGCACCTCCCCGTCGAACCGGTCACGCAGCGCGACCGACAGGCCCATCACCGACTTCGCCTTGGCCCGGAAGAACCCGGTCGGCCGGATGATCTCCTCCAGCTCCTCGGGGTTCGCCTCGGCCAGGTCCGCGGCGGTGGGGTACCTGGCGAACAGCGCCGGCGTGGTCTGGTTCACCCGCAGGTCGGTGGTCTGCGCCGACAGCACCGTCGCCACCAGCAGCTCGAACGGGTTGGTGAAGTCCAGCTCCGGATGCGCGTAGGGGTACACCTCGGCCAGCGCCCGGTTGATCCTCCGCGCCTGCCGCACCAGCCCGGTGTGCGTCGCCGGCACCTTCGCCTTCTTGAACACCGGTCGCCCCGCACCCTCGGAACCGCCACTCGTCACCATACGGATCAGCCTACGGGCCACCACCGACAGCAGGCGGTGGAACAGGGCGCGGCAGACTCAGAAGACATCATCTGGTTCGCTCCCCAGCAGGGACGCAATCGACGCTTCACAAGCCGTCACCCCGGCGGACCTTCCTGGTCAGCGCACTATGAGTGCCGGAACGGAGATGACAACCCAGAGCACTCGGCAGTAGTGTCCAGCGCGTTGCCGACTCAGGCAGCTGCGAACGGGGGAGTGGTTGTGGGTCTCGGGAACGTGGGGAACCGATGGCGATCGGTGCGGCGGGCGCTGGGCACGGGTGTGGCGGGGCTGGGAGTGCTGGCCGCGACACTGACCGGCACGAGCACTGCCTCGGCCGCCACGACGGGTTACGACCGCTGCCCCGACCGCGACTTCTGCCTGTTCACCGGTGCTTACGGCAGCGGGACCATGTACACCTACCGCAGCTCGACCCCGGACACCGGCTGGGCCGGGAAGCACGCCGTGTCCTGGGCGAACCGGACCAGGTCCTACAGCTGCATCTTCGAAGCCGCGAAGTACCAAGGGGCGCCGGCTCCGCACAACGACGGCTACTGGTGGACCGAGCCGGCTACCGCGAAGAACTACGCCGCGGGTGACGCCGAGGTCAACACCGCCCAGTACAAGGACTACATGCGCTCGGTCCGCCTGGCACCCACCGCGCACGAGTGCTGGGACGGCCTCCAGTACATCTACTTCTACGCCTCGGAGGATGGAGCGGCCAAGACCAGGCCCTACGGCTCCATGCAGGGCGAGGGCTACCCCGACCTGGTGACGCGCAGTGCCGAGGGCCGCCTGTGGGTCGTGGACGACTACTCCCAACATGTCGTGGACCTCGGCAACGGCGTGAGCCGGGGCGAGGCGTGGAGCAAAATGACCGCGTTCACCCGGCACGGCGACTTCACCGGCGACGGCAACGAGGACCTCATCGCCCGCGGCCCGTCCGGCGGCCTATGGCTCTACCCCGGCAACGGCAAGGGCGGCCTGAACGCCCGTCACCCGCTGAGCGGCAATTGGAGCAGCTTTACCGACATCACCGCCACGGGCGACCTCAACGGCGACGGCAAGGACGACCTCATCGCCCGCAGTCCCGGCGGCAGCCTGTGGCTCTACCTCGGCAACGGCAAAGGCGGCTTCAGCACACACCGCAGGGTCGGCGGCGGCTGGAACTCCATGACCGCCATCGCCGCCGTCGGCGACATGACCGGCGACGGCCGGTCCGACCTCGTCGCCCTCGACAAGAAAGGCCAGCTCTGGCTCTACCCCGGCAACGGCAAGGGCGGCATCCGCACCCCGCACGTCGTCGCCAAGGGTGTCGGCAAGCCCTGGCAACTGCTGTCGATCGGCGACATCAACGGCGACGGCCACCCGGACCTGTACGTGGTCAGCGACGAAACCTTCACCCTCTACCTGAGCAACGGCAAGGGCGGCCTCACCAAGGCGAAAAGCGGACAGCCGAGCGGCTCGTTCTACCCCGCCAACAGCCACAGCGAACTGTTCTTCTGAGGGTGGGCGCCCCGCCTGGTGGCGCCTGCTCGATCGGGCCCGGTTGGCGGTCTTCCGGCCGACCCCGGGCAGCGTCACCAGATCCTCCAGCTCCTAGGGGTTCACCTCGGCCAGCGCCCGGTTGATCCTCCGCGCCTGCCGCACCAGCCCCGTGTCACAACGAAAGCTGTTGCGTCCCAAGGGCGCGTCCAGCAGGGTTGAACTCGGTCCGGTACGGGAGGGAAACCGCATGAGCCCCTGGGACGCGTTCATTCGCTTCTTCGAACCTCGGCGCGCTCGGGTCTGGAGGTTCGTCGGGTATCGAGTGCTCCGGCGGCAGCCGGAGAACAGCAAACCTGGCCTGCCCGGCACTGCTGCCGCTGCCCCGGCAATCCCTCCGGGCGGGACGGTCAGCTGGTACGAGCCGCCGAGGACGTGAGACAGGTCCGGCGGCGCGCCACCACGGGTCAGGGTGTGGTGGCGCGCCGCCGGATGCCCGCCGACCGGTATCGATCCCGCTCGGCCGGCGGACGTGTGGGGAGCTCCTGCGTCCTGCTGACTGGTGGTCAGACGGTGAGGAGGGTGGGGCTGGCGGCCTTGTCGACCGGCAGGAAGTCGTCCGGGACCGGGTACTGGCCCAGCACGAAGTTCAAGATCGCCGCGTGCATCGCCTCGACCGGCGCGATGCTCGCCGCCGTCGCGATCCCCGCCGCACTGGTCACGTTGTACGTCGCGAACAGATACGTCTGCGCAGCCTGGTTCTCCAGGTCCAGCGCCAGCTTCGCCACCGCCCCGACCGTGCTCGCCGCCCCCAGGGCCTTCAGCGTGGCGGGCTGGTTGGACAGCGGCACGGTGGTGATGGCCGGCTTCCCGGCCCCGGTCAGCACCGCGTTCCACGCCTTCGCGTGATCCGCGTGCTGGCCCATCGCCGTGGTCGCGAACGTCCCCACCGCCGGCGGCACCGTCCCCAGCTTCCCCGCCTTCGCCGCCGCCAAAGCCGCCGTGTACGCGCCCACGGCCTGGTTCTCCAATGCGGTGGCCAGGGCGACGACCTGCAGGTCACCGGTGTACATACTGCTGCCCGAGGACGCCCCGCCCGACCCGGACGCGGAGGCGCTCGGCGCGCCGACCGCGCTCTTGGTCGAACTGCTGCTCGAGCACGCCGCCAGCGCCAGCGCCGCCGCCACCCCGCCGGTCCCCAGCAGGAACCCGCGCCGGGACGAGGACCGCAGCTCCTCGGTCAGGTCCGCTGCCGCCGCGTGCATCAGCGGCAGGTGCTCGCGGTGCGCCTCATCCAGGTCGCGGGTCAGGCGGGTGAGTTCGCCCTCGGAGATCGGCAGCTGCCAGCTGTCGTTGCCAGCACTCACTTCACGGCCCCTTCACTGATCGGCGAAGCACTCTTGGTCGGGTAGAACGCGTCGGGGAACCCGACACTGCCAGCCGCCGCCGGCAGCTTCGCCGCATCCGTGGGGATCGCGATCAGCTGCGGCGCGCCGCCGGCCAGCAGCGCCTGCACCGCCAGCAGCGTCGAACGGTGCTGCGCCTCCACCGGGGCGACCGAGGCGAACAGCTTCCGCAGCTGCGGGTCGGTCACCTTGGACACATAGCTGGTGTAGGTCTGCGCCGCCACGTCCTCCAGGGTGATCGCCAGCTTCACCACATCGGCGGGGGTCTTGATCGAGGGCAGCATCTGCTTGACGACCGCCAGGTACTTCGGGTCCGGGTCGTTCTGCGCCTTGCCACCGGCCTGGGTGGCAGCGGAGTTGAACGCCTGCCCGTGCGCCTTGTGCTGAGCGGTGGTCTTGGTGATGAACGCCGCCACCGTCTTGTTGCCGTCCTTGATGAACGGCAACCCCGCAGCAGTCGTATACACACTGACCGCCAGGTTCTCCAACGACGCCGCCGTCTGCAACGCCATGATGTCGTCACCCGACGCCGCCGCCGCCCGCGCCGAACCCAGCAACGCCGCGCCACCGACCACCGCCGCCACCGTGCCACTGCGCTGCCACCAACGCCGCACCGGCTCCTGCTCCGAGTACTCGGTCAGCGCCTCACGAGTGATCCGCAACGCGTCGCTGTTCAAATCCTGCGACTGCTCGGTCAACTCCACCAGCAACCGGGTATCGAGGTGCTCCTCGCCCATTACGCCCCATCTCTGAATCCATACGAAGTACCAGGAGCACCGGCCTTCTTTGCCGACAGCCCCTGACACATGCTTCGCAGCCGAAACCCCAGCGGATGGGTCGTCAGAGCACCCCAAACCCACATTCATCCTTCAGGGCGACAGATAGAACGTGCATACGGATTGATCAAGCAGCGCCTAAGTCCAAGGGCTTGGAGACCCATCCGTAGGCCTCACAGCCACGAAGACAGGCAGTCAGAACCATCCCGGCCTCGGACGGTCCCCATCGCCCCGGTCCCGAGAAGAAGAGGTGTCATCGTGCTCGAGAACCGCGGACTTGAAATCATCATCCTGGCGGTCGTCCTGCTGCTGCTGTTCGGTGCCAAACGGCTCCCGGACTCGGCCCGGGCGCTGGGCAAGTCGCTGCGCATCCTCAAGTCCGAGGTCGGCGCGATGAAGTCGGAGGACAAGCCGCCCGCGACGGCCGACACGGCGCCGCCCGCCACTGTCACCACCGTCACCACCACCGCCGAGAGCCCGGTCCAGCAGCCCGTCGCGGCATCGCGGACGCTCCAAGGGGCCCCCGAGGCCAGCAGCACCGCCACGCACCTCGTCGCCGAGGAGCACCCGCGCACCGCAAGCCGAGCGTGACCACCAGGCCATGACCGCCCCCACCTCGCAGATCCGCCCGCCCGGCCCCCTGCGCGACCCTGACACCCTGCGTCCGACCAGCGACGAGGCCAGGAGCCAGCAGGTCGACGAGGGCCAACGCATGTCCCTCGGCGACCATCTGCGGGAGCTGCGCAACCGACTCGTGGTCGCGATCGCCGCGCTGCTGGTGACGACCGTCCTCGGCTGGTTGATCCACGACTGGCTGATCGGCCGGCTCACCGGTCCGGCCTGTGCGATCACCGGAGTCCATGGCTACGGCCAGCAGACCGCGCAGTGCCGCAACGGCCTGCTGGTCAACAACGGCGTGCTGGCCCCGCTGTCGTTCAGCTTCAAGGTCTCGATGATGGCCGGGCTGATCATGGCCAGCCCGGTCTGGACGTACCAGCTGTGGGCCTTTGTCGCCCCCGGGCTCTACAAGAAGGAGAAGAAGTACGGCCTCGGTTTCACCGCCGCCGCCGTGCCGCTGTTCCTGGTCGGCGCCTACCTCGCCTACTGGATCTTCCCCAAGGCGCTGCAGATCCTGGTGAGCTTCAACCCGCCCGGCTTCTCGATCGCCTTCTCCGGCGCCGAGTTCCTGGACTTCTTCATCCGGATGGTGCTGGTATTCGGGCTTTCGTTCGAACTGCCGCTGCTCCTGGTGGCGTTGAACTTCGTCGGTGTCCTCAGCGCGGCCACCATGCGGGCGCGGTGGCGCGGCAGCATCTTCCTGATCTTCGTTCTCTCGGCCGTCGCGACCCCGACCGGCGACCCGCTGACCATGAGCGTGCTGGCGCTCCCGATCTGCCTGCTCTTCCTGCTGGCCCTGCTGGTCTGCACCCTGCACGACCGCGCCAAGGAGCGAAGGGCGGAATCGGATACCGGGTATGGCCCGTGAGCGGACGGGTAGGCGGGGAGAGCCGAATCCCCGCCTACCCGAACGGATTGCCTGCCGTGGCCAAGACACTGCTGATTATTCTGTGCTTCTTCCTGCCGTTCCTGGCCGTCCTGATCAAGGAGGGTCCGAGCCTGAGGGTCCTGTGGACCTTCCTGCTCCAGCTGCTCGGACACATCCCGGGTGTGATCTACGGCATCTACCGGATCGTCCAGGACTGACCGGACCCGTTCAGTCGGGCAGGTGTCAGTCGGACAGGGTGGCCGTGTGGGTGCCGGGCTGGAGGATCTCCTCGAGCACCACACGGACCGCTTCGAACGCGGCCGCCCGTGACTGCTGGGCCAGTGCCTGGAGCATCCCGCCCTCGTCGACGTGCTCCTCGACCAGCGCGTAGTTCTTCTGAGCCTCCAGCTGCGCCCAGTCGCGGGCCCGCTGGATCCGCCCGAGCAGTTCGGTCGTGGTGATCCCCGCGGTGGCGAAGCCCTCGGGTGTGATCTGAGTGCCCATGCGGATCTTCCTTCGGCTTCGGCGATTGCGGACGGCGATTGCGGACGTACTGCCTCGCCTACCCGGCGACGGACGATCCACGCTCCCCGCGAAGGCCCCCGCAGGTCAGCCGCGCTCGATGAAGACGTCGGTCGACTTCACCCGCGCGGTGGCCCGCACGCCGACCTCAAGACCGAGTTCCTCGACCGCCTCCCTGGTCAGCAGGGAGACCAGACGGTGCTGGCCGGCATGGATCTCGACCTGTGCGGCGACATCGCCGAGCTTCACCGCGGTGACGATTCCGGAGAACGCGTTGCGGGCCGAGATGTGGATGCCCTCGTCCTCCAGCCCGCCAGCCTCGGCGATCTCGGTCGCGAGCCGGGCCAGGTCCCGCCCCTCGATCAGTCGGCGTCCGCTCTGGTCGCGAGTGCTGGCAACCCGGCCGGCGTCGGCCCAGCGGCGGGCCGTGTCCGGGCTCACTCCGAGAATGTCTGCCGCCTGGCCCATCGTGTAGGACTGCATGGTCACGACGGTAGGGCGGATGTGATCGCCCCGGCAAAGCGAGCCGACCCGACCCGGCCGTCAGCCGTCCACGGCGCCGGGGCGCGGCAGTCAGCCCCTCAGCGGCTGCGCCTGCTCCGGCGGGCCCGGAGCAACGCGTAGCAGGCCGCCGAGGTGGCGAGCAGCAGGAGCAGGGCGGCCAGCACATGGCTCGACGCCAACCGGAGGTCGGCGAAAACGACCGCGAGCAGGACGGCAGCGGTGAGCAGCACCGAGAACAGGGCGCGCGTCGCGACCGCGACCGCGCCGGGGCGCAGCGTCCACCGGTGCGAGCCGGAGTGCGCGGGGGCGCCGGGTCCGTCGGCAGGCCGGTAGTAGGCGAGGGTACGGGCGGCGAGCCGGCCGGTGGCGCGCCGGTACATCTCCGCGCTGGCCGGGAGCCAGACCAGCGGAACCGCGAAACCGACCACGCACAGCAGCACCAGGCCGGCCCAGCCCGCGGCCTGCCGGGCCCGGCTCCGGGTCCGGCCGTCGTCGGGCTCGAACAGGCCGATCAGGTGGGCGAGCCGACGCCCGGTGTCCCACCAGCCAGGGGCCCGCTCGGCTCTGTCGTCAGGCCCCGTGGCCGCGGACCCGGCCGCGGCGAGGCTCCGGCGGGCCGCGGCGGGGGTGGGGCTCGCGCCCTGCAGCACCAGCAGGTCCGCCGTGAGCGAGTCGTCGTCGGCGCGCTGCCCGGAGAGGGCGGCGAGGGTCAGCGTCATGTGCAGTTGGGCCACCAGCGCGGCGCAGAACGCCGGGGGCCAGAGCAGCATGAACGGTCCGCCCAGGAACGAGCCCTCCACGATCGTGGTCCGGACCCCGCGGTCCGCCACCCGGCGCCGCAGTTCCTCGTCGGAGTCCTCCGGATGCGCCTGCCGCAGCGCGGCCACGGCCGAGTCGGCCCGCGGGGCCAGTGCCTGCACCGCGTACCGGGCGACGCTCTCCGGCGCGTGGTGCGGGTCGGCGCGGACGGCACGCAGCACCATGCGCCCCGGCCCGGCCGCCGACCTCGGCTGCCCCGCCGCTCGTCGGCCGTTCAACTGGCCTCCTCGACTCGCACCACCGGTCCCCTCCATGCTTGCCGTCCTCCTCGGGACTGCAACCCAGGACTTGGACCGACCGGTCCTACTCGGGCTGGTCCAGCGGTGGGGATTCCGCCAGCTGGTCCATGAGTCGGCCGGCCAGCCGAAGCACCTCGCACTCGGTCTCCGAGAGGCGGGCGAGGGCGCCGGTGAGCCAGGCGTCGCGCTGCGCCATGTCCTGGGACAGGGCCGCGCTGCCGGCCGGGGTGAGCGACAGCACCGACTCGCGCCGGTCCTGCTCGGAGCGGCTCCGGACGATCAGGCCGTCGGCCTCCAACTCGGCGTAGACCCGGGTCAGCGACTGGGGCTGCTGGTGCTGCGCCGCGGCGATCCGGCCGGGCGTGGCCGGCCCCTGCCGATACAGATGGCCGAGCACGCTGATCTTGTTCGAGCTGAGGGCGTCCTGCGGGCGCTCCTGTCGAAGCCGCCACCCCAGGCGCAGCACACCTCGGCGCAGCTGCTCGGCCTGTGTTCCATAGTCCATAGAACAATAGTAAGCACTAGCGTTATATTATCGGAGCAATAAGCCAGCAGGTAAGTCAAAGGCGGGGGTCAAATGATACGCAGAGCGTACGATATGGCGGTGGCCATGGCCGCGGCCCTGCTGTCCTTTGGATCGGCCGTGCTGCTGGCCCACGGCGTCGGCCTGGCCCCGGTCGCGCTGGCCGTGCCGAGCGTCATCTTCGCGCTTTCGCTGGGCCGCCGACCGGGCGGCGAGCCGCTGGGCGAGTGCCTGGCGAATGCCGCGGTCTTCGCCGTGCTGGCCGGCGTCGCCACCTGGACCGGCCTGCAGTTGACCGACCGCCCGGTGCTGGGCGCGGCCGTGTTCGTGGCGCTGATGTCGCTGTCCATCTGGTCCCGGCGCTTCGGCGCCCGGGCCACCCGGACCGGGGCGATGGTGCTGCTGGCCCTCGTCGCCGCGCTGATCGTGCCGACCGCCGCCGCGCGGGGAACCGCCTGGCCGCTCTGCGGCTGGGCGGCGCTGGTGGGCCTGATCGCCTTCGGCTGGGTCCAGGCGGTACGCCGGACCGCGGACCGGCTGACCCGCACCCCCCGACCCGCGCCGCAGGCCGCGGCCAGGGCCGGCAAGCCGAAGCACGGCCTGCGGGTCAGCACCCGGATGGCCCTGCAGATGGCTGTCTCCCTCGCAGCGGCCTTCGTCGCCGGGCATCTGTTCTTCGGCGTCCACTGGCAGTGGACCGTGCTGAGCGCCATGGTCGTCAACACCGGCACGGTCGGCCGGGGCGACGTCGTCCTCAAGGGCGTCGAGCGAACTGCGGGGGCGATCGGCGGCACCCTCCTGGCCGCGGCGCTCGCGCTCGCGATCCGTCCCGGCGGGGCGCTCTGCATCACCCTGATCTTTGTGGTGCTCGCCGTGGCGACCCTGCTGCGCCGGACCAGCTACGCCTTCTGGGCGGCCGGCCTCACCACCGCGATGTCGCTGCTCTACGGCTACTTCGGCGAATCCGCCGGGCCGCTGCTGGAGACCCGGCTCCAGGCGCTCGCCATGGGAGCGGCGCTGACCGTCGCCACCGCCTGGCTGCTCACCCCGGTACGCACCGGCGAAGTGCTGCGCGGACGGTTCGCCCGGGCCCAGGCCGCCCTGACCGCGCTGCTGACCGCACGCCGCGCCGGACAGGACACCACCACCGCGCTGGCGCGTTTCGAACATGCGGTCGCCGAGCTTGAGGCCATCGCCCGCCCGCTGGAACTGCACCGCCGGATCGCGGCGCGGCCGGGCCCGAGCAGCGCCCCGCACCGGGCGGACGTGATCGACGCGCTGCGCGCCTGCCGGCTCGCGGTCCGCGGTCCGGCCCCCGATGCCGCCTCGGCCGCCGACTCCACCTCCGCCTCCGCCTCCGCCTCCGCCGTCGAGGAGGCCCTGAACCGGCTCTCCCGCACCCTCCCGGCCCTGAAATCATAGGGGGGGTGAGCATCAGTCAGAGCGCGCCCAGGATCGCCCCGTTGTCCGCCGAGCATCAGGCCGAGGTGCTGGCGATCTATCAGCTCGGCATCGACGAGGGCCATGCGACCTTCGAGACCGCCGCCCCGTCCTGGGCCGCCTTCGATGCCGCGAAACTGCCGGACCACCGCCTGGTCGCCCTCGGACCGGACGGCCGGGTGCTGGGCTGGGCCGCGGCCGTCGCGGTCTCGGACCGCTGCGCCTACGCCGGAGTCGTGGAGCACTCCGTCTATGTGCACCCGGACGCGCGCGGGCTGGGCGTCGGCGCCGCGCTGCTGCGGGCCCTGATCGCGTCCACCGAAGCGGCCGGGATCTGGACCGTCCAGTCCGGGATCTTCCCCGAGAACACCGCCAGCCTGGCCCTGCACCAGCGGGCCGGGTTCCGGGTCGTCGGCGTCCGCGAACGCATCGGCCGGCACCACGGCCAGTGGCGCGACGTGGTCCTGGTCGAACGCCGCAGCACTGTCATCAGCTAGGAGTCAGTTGGGCCGACTGGGCGCGGTACCAGGCGCCGTGGTCCGGCAGGGACTGCCGGAGGCCGCGCCGGGGGACGCTGTCCAGGGCGGCCCAGGCCGGGGAGTTGGCGAACCAGTGGTCCACCCCGGCCATCGAGAGCAGGTGCTCGAGCTGTTCCGGACCAGGCGAGGGCCCTGCGGGTGGGGGCCCCGCGGGTGGGGGCTCTGCGGGTGGGGGCTCTGCGGGTGGGGGCTCTGCGGGCGTCGGTGCCAGCACCGTTCGCACCGCGGCGGCGAGATCGGCGTAACCAACCGGTTCGGGGTGGACCAGGTGGTGGATCCCGCCCAGGCTCACCGGCAGCGCCGCGGCGGCGCGGACGGCGTCGGCCAGGTCGCGCACGTCGATGACGGAGTGCAGCGTGCCGGCGATCCGGTCGCGGTCGGCCGCGCCGAGCGCCCCGTCGAGGGCGAGCAGGCCGGGCAGCACCCAGCGGTCGCCCTCGCCGTAGACCAGGTGCGGACGCAGCACCGTGCCGCCGCGCTCCAGGGTCAGTTGTTCGGCCGTGAGCCGGGTCCGGCTGGCGGCGGAGCGCGGCGCCGCGGTCAGCTCGGCCGGCGCCGCGTCGCGGAAGGGCCCCTGGCCGTAGACGGCGGCGGTGCTGAGGTACACCAGGTTCGGCACCGCGTGCCGGTCGGCGTCGGCGAGCAGGGCCTCGGTGCCGACCGCGTTGACCTGTCGGCAGAGCTCGGCCGGGCCGCTGACCTGCGGTGCGCAGTGGATCACGGTACGGATGCCCCGGCAGGCGCCGGCCAGCGAGGCCGGATCGCCCAGGTCGGCCAGGACCACCTCGACGCCGTCCGCCGCGGGCGTGGGCCGACGCACCATCATCCGGACCGGTGTGCCGGCCTGCCGCAGGGCCCGCACGATCCAGTGGCCGTGGAAGCCGCGGCCCCGGTCACCAGCACCGAGGCGGCCGCGGGCCGTGCCGTCACCGGGTCGGGACCCGGACGTCGGCGGCCGAGCACCAGGAGGGCAGCGCGTCCAGGGCGCGTGCGTCCAGAGCCCGTGCGTCGGCCAGTATCCGCTGGGGATCGCTGCTGGTCAGGACGGCCAGAATGGTCAGCCACAGGTCGCCCACCCGATCTTCGAGCAGGCCGCGCTCACCCAGCGCGTCGGTGACGGTGTGGGTGCCGAAGAAAGCCGACACCAGCACCCTGGCGGTGCGCGCCAGGTCGAGGTGCGCCAGCAGCTCCCCGCCGGCCGCGGCCTGGCGCAGCAGGTCCTCGGTGACCGTGATCCAGCGGTGGAAGGGGGTGGGCAGCTCCTGCGCGATGGCGCCGCGCTCGAACCAGAGGCGCGCTCCGGCCCGCACCATCGAATCGTCCCGGTAGGCCCGCCCCACGCTCAGGCTCAACCCCACGATCCGCACCAGTACCGGCTCCTGGGCCTCCTGGAACCAGGAGACCACCTGCGACCAGTGCGCGTGGTAGGCCTCGACCACGGCCAACGCCAGCCGGTCCTTGCTGCGGAAGTGGAAGTACACCGCGCCGCTGGTGCGCCCGCTGGCGTCGACGACCTCGTTGATGCTGGTGGCGGCGAATCCCTTGGTGTCGAACAGGTCGGCCGCTGCGCGAAGGACGGCCGCCCGGGTGATGGTCGCGCGTTCCTGCATCCGGTCCGGTCTCCCCGTTCTCAGCTCGCATGGACGTTCTCAGGCAGCACTGACCAGGTCGGATTGATCTGGTCGGGCGAACCTATCGCGGCCCGACGGTCGAGGCGCGCAACTGGAGCCGCGCGAGCCCTTTGGATGATCCCATGAACACTTTTCCCGCTCATGTGACCGATCTTGCGCCCGGCCCACTGGACTGGGCGGTCGGCCTTCCGCGCATCCTGGTGCACCGGCGCTCCGTCGCCGAGGTACTGCTCACCGGGATCATCCGCAGCGGGCCCGACAGTTTCACCGCCGCGGCGCAGTGGCCCCTGTCGCACCCCACCCACCCGCGCTCGGGGGCCGACCGGCGACACAACCCGCTGCTGGTCGCCGAGACCCTGCGCCAGCTCGGCCTGGCCGTCTCCACCCTGTACTACGGCGTGGACCGCGACGCCCACCTGCTGATCGACGAGCTCGCCCTGGACCTGGACGTCGGCGCCGAGCCGCGCCCCAGCCACGGGGCCAGCGACCTGCTGTGCGAGGTGGTGCTGCAGGACCAGATCCACACGGCCGGCCGGCTCCGCGGCTTCGCGCTGACCGTGAGCTTTCTGCACGGCGGCCGGCTGTTCGCCACCGCGACCGGACGGGCCAAGGTGCTGCCGGCCGCGGTCTACCGGAGGCTGCGCGGCGCCAGGACCGGGGCCGGGCCCGGCACGCCCGTCGGCACTGCGCCGGCTCCGGACTCGGTGGGCGTGGACCACGCGGGGGACGTCATGATCACCGAGGGCGCCGACGGGTCGGTGCGGGTGGGCTGCGCCGATCCCACCCATCCCTATTTCTTCGACCACCCCAGTGACCATGTGCCCGCCATGGTCCTGCTGGAGGCGGCCCGACAGGCCGCCGCCCTGCTGCCCGGCGGCCGCCACTCGCACCGGATGACGTACTGCCACATCAACGCGGAGGTGTTCACCGAGTGGTCCCCGGTGCCCGAGCTGCACTGCCAGGACAGCGAAGGCCAGGTCACCGTGACGGTGCGACAGGCCGGGCACGCCACCGCGGTGCTGCGGCTCGGCTTTGCCGAGAAAACATAGTGTCAGTTATTTTTTTCTGACCCCCATCCGGCGCGTCACCACCGTCGGGGCACGACAGGCATCAGGCTGGCTTCCAACAACAGAGAGGCCGCCATGCCCGTCATCCGCCCCCTGCTCGCCGACTCGGTCCTGCGCCGGTTCCCCCCGGCGATGAGCCGCTGCCTGTGTCCGGAACAGGAGCCGTGGACCACGGCCGGCCGACCCTACGAGGTGGAGGTCTGCGCGAGTTGCGACGGAGTGGTCGCCGTGTGGCAGCGCTGCCCCGACCGGTGTTGGCCCCGGCCGATGGACGGCGGCAGCGGTCTGCCCGGCAGTTGTGAGTCCTGCGAACGCGCCACCTGTGCCCTCTGCGCGGGCCCGGTCGCAAACGGACAGGACCTCTGCCGGGGCTGCCAACCCACTGGTCCGGCTGACGCGCCGCCGACGGAGCTGCCTGCCGGACCGCTGAACTGACTCGGCGACAGGCCGCGCCGCCGCGCCGGGGTCGGGGCCTGGGCCGGGCAGGACTCGGGGCTTGGGCCTGGGCCGACAGCCTCAGGGCCGACGGTCCGGTCAGCGGGCGGCGATGCGGGGGAAGACGGCGTCGTCCAGGATCAGGCCGATGGCCACGGCGACCGGGATGGCCAGCAGCGCGCCGATGATGCCCAGCAGACTGCCGCCGACCAGCACCGCCAGGATGGTCACCAGCGGGTGCACCTCGACGGCGAACTTCATCGCCCTGGGCATGATCAGGTAGTCCTCGGCGACCCGGAACACGATGTAGAAGGCCGCGGTGGCGATGGCCACCGGCCAGGAGACCACCAGCGCCACCAGCGAGACCACGATCCCGCCGATGGTGGAGCCGACCAGCGGGATCAGGTCCATCACCGCGACAAAGACCCCCAGCGCCGCCGGATACGGGACGCCGAAGATCTCCAGCCAGACGAAGGTGGCCACGCCGGCGATGACCGAGGTGGCGACATTGGCGAGCATGTAGCGGCCGGTGCGCAGCAGGATCTCGTCGGTCAGCCGCTCGGCCCGCTCGCGACGGCTGCCCGCCACAAAACGCAGCCCGAAGCCCTTCAGCGTGGGCAGCCCGGCCAGGAAGTACATGGTCAGTGTGATCACCATGAACAGCCCGGTCAGTGTGGTGGCCAGCAGTTGGCCCGCGCCCATCAGCCCGCCGACCAGGCTGCCGCTGTCGGTGCCCAGTTCCGCCTTGGCCTTGTCGGTGAGGTGGTACTTGTCCTCCAGCCGACCGAGGAAGGAGTGGTGGTCATGCAGTTCCTGGAGCCAGATCGGGATATTGCGGGCGAGAGCAGTGATCTCGTTGGTGATCGGTGCAATGAACAGGGTGGACAGGCCGCCCAGGATCAGAAACAGGCCCACGATGACCACGGTCACCGCCACCGGCCGACGCAGCCCCCGGCGGGTCAGCGCGCGGACGATCGGATCCGCGCTGACGGCTATCACCAGCGAGAGCAGGGTCAGCATCAGGATGCTCTCGATGTGCTGGACCGCCTGCACCAGCCAGTAGGCGAGCAGCGCCCCGAGGCTGAGCCGGAAGCCGATCGAGAACCACGACCAGGACGGCTCGGGCCGGGTCGGCGACACAGCAGCAGCAACAGAGGCACCAGCAGCAGCAGAAGCGGCGGCGGCGGCGGCGGAGCGGGGGGCCGGCACCGGGACGACGTCCTGGCTGCTGGTCTCGTGCACGGTCACCGGAGGTCTCCTGACGGTCGGTGCCCCGAAGCATAGTTGTTCAGTCACCACTGCTCCGGGCAGTTTCCACCGGACCAGGACCACGACAACGACTGGGCCCGACACCAGCAGGGCCGGTCCGCGAAGGACCGGCCCTGCTGTCTCCGCTGTGTCCCCCACCCGGGAACGCGGAGCGGTGCCGCAGTGGCTGCCACCCCCGGCCAACCCGTGAAGGGAGGTCAGGGCGGGACGGCGGCAGCCCGTGCGGGCTGGATGCCGTCGTCCGGGATACAGGGCTCCCGGTCGACGCGTCCGGTGGCAACGGCTGGTCCGGGAGCCGCTCCGAACCTCCGCTGCCGAACACCACCCTGCCCCACCCGTGTTAAGCGCATGCTGCGGAACTGTGTCGTGGACGTACGCGACCGGACCCTTCACCCGTTCGGCCCAGTCCTCTGGCCCGCCTGGACGGGGTGGCGCAGGCTCGGAAGGCATTGCTGCCGCGCAGGTCCGGAGCCTCTGGAGGAACCATGACCGATGCGAACACGCCACTCGACCAGCCGCTGTGGAACCCCGACCCGGCGTCCCCCACGCCGACCCCGCCCACCCGCGGCCGCCCGGGCCGTACCTCCCCCGGCTCCTCCCCCGTGTCGGCCCGGCAGGACGGCTGGGTCAGCGGGCTGGTGCTCTTCGGCGGAGTCGTGATGCTGGTGGACGGGGTGTTCGCGATCCTCCGCGGGATCATGGGCATCGCCAAGAACAACATCTTCGTGACCACGCCGACCTATGCCTTCCACTTCAACCTGACCGCCTGGGGCTGGATCCAGCTGGCGCTCGGGGTGGTGCTGGTGATCGTCGGCGCCGCGGTCCTGAAGGGCGCCGCCTGGGGCCGTTTCGCCGGGATCTTCATCGCCTCGCTCAGCGCGCTCGGCAATCTCCTCTCCATGCCGTACTACCCGCTGTGGTCGCTGATCGCGGTCGCCCTGGACGTCGCCGTGATCTGGGCCCTGTGCGTCTACCGGTCCTCCGACCAGCCGTTCTGACGCGCCGCTTCCCTGCCGGACCGGTTCGGCCGCACGATTGTCAGTGGGGTCCGCTAGGTTCGGCAGGGCTGGTTCGGACGTGCGAGGCGAGGTTCGCGATGACAGACGTCGAGGTGCCGCTGGAACTCCAACTGGAGCAGTACCGGCGGGAGCTGACCGGGTACTGCTACCGGATGCTGGGTTCCGCGGCGGAGGCCGAGGACGCGGTGCAGGACGCCATGATCCGGGCCTGGCGCGGCCACCGCGGGTTCGAGGGGCGGGCGGCGCTGCGCTCCTGGCTGTACCGGATCGCCACCAATGTCTGCCTGGACGCGCTCAGGAGCCGGAAGACCCGGGCCCGTCCGATGGATCTCTGCGGACCCTCCACGGTGGCGACGGCCTCGCTCAGCATGCTGCCCGAGGTGACCTGGATCGGTCCGGTGCCGGACGCCCGGGTGGTGTCGGAGGCAGGCGATCCGGCCGAGGTGGCGGCGCAGCGGGAGTCGGTGCGGCTGGCGCTGATCGCCGCGCTGCAGCGGCTCGCGCCCAAGCAGCGGGCGGTGCTGATCCTGCGCGAGGTGCTGCAGTGGCCGGCCGCCGAGGTGGCCGAACTGCTGGACACCACGGTCGCCTCGGTCAACAGCGCGCTGCAGCGGGCCCGGGCGACCCTCGCGGTCCAGGAGGTCGCGGCCACCGACCCGGTCCGTCCGCTGGACCAGGAGCAGGCCGCGCTGCTGGCCCGCTATGTGCAGGCGTTCGAACGCTATGACATGGAGAGCCTGACCGCGCTGCTGCACGAGGACGCCGTGATGTCCATGCCTCCGTACGAGCTGTGGCTGACCGGGCCGTCCGAGATCCGCGGCTGGATGCTCGGCCCCGGCGCCCAGTGCCGCGGTTCGCAGCTGATAGCGACCTCGGCCAACGGCTGCCCCGCCTTCGGCCAGTACCGGCCGAGTGCGGACGGCGGGTACACGCCGTGGGCGCTGCAGGTGCTGGAGATATCAGCCGGGCGGATCACCGGGCTCAACTCCTTCCTCGACACCGAGACCCTGTTCCCGATGTTCGGGCTGCCCCCGCGGCTGGACGCCGGGTGGGGCGCCGGATCCGAGGTCCGGCCGGAGGTCCGGCCGGAGGCCAAGTAGGACGTCGGCGAGGCCGGTCAGTTCCAGCAGTTCGAGCAGTTCCGGCCCGACGCCGGGCAGCCGGAGCTCCCGGCCCTCGCGCCGGGCCGCGAGCACCTCCCTGGCCAGCGCGTCCACCGTGCCCAGGTCGATTCCCGGCCCGGGCCGGCCGGGCTCCTCCGGTGCGGTCTGCATACAGGTGAAGACCGGCGCCGACCTGGTTTCTCATCGGTCTCCGCTCTCGGGTCTTGGTGAAAGTCCCGACGGCGCGCCGCATACTCTGACAAATCGTCACAACATAGTCTCTGGATATGTTCCAGCGCCGACCTGCAACCCTGGCCTGCCTCGGGATCGCGCTGCTGGTTCTCGTCGCCTCGATGGCCGCGTGGATGGCGCACGCACCCGGCGCGCCCCCCTCCGCCGCGCGCCCGCCGCACAGCGACTCCGTGCAGCCCTCGGACAACGCCTCGGGCAACGCCGTCCCCGGCGGGCCGGCGGATCCCACCGTGCTGCCCGCGCACGCCGTGCCGTTCGGGGCGTTCCTGGGCTCGGACGAGTCCGACGCCAGGATCAAGCAGTTCTCGACCTGGCTGCACGGCGCCCCGATCCAGGTCGGGCACACCTACCTCCCCGGCTACAGCTGGGACGACATCGAGGGCAGCATCAGCCTGCTCGCCCCCTGGGCCCGCTGGCGGCTGGCCGCGGCCGACCGGATGCTGGTGCTCGCCGTGCCCATGCAGCAGGCCAACGAGAACAACCTCGGCGACGACGACGTGCGCGCGGTGCTGGCCCAGGGGGCGAGCGGGGCCTTCGACAACCACTTCCGCGAGCTGGCCCGCCGCCTGGTCGCCCTCGGCGCGACCGACACCGTGATCACCCTCGGCTGGGAGATGAACGGCACCACCTACAGCAGCCGCTGCCACCCCGACCCGACCGACTGGAAGACCTACTGGCGGCGCATCGTCACCACCATGCGCAAGGTCCCCGGCCAGGCCTTCCGCTTCGACTTCGACCCGACCCGGGGCACCGACGACAACCCCTGGACCGAGTGCTACCCCGGCGACGACGTCACCGACGTGATCGGCATGGACAGCTACGACCTCGGCCCAGGACGCACCTTCGACGACTACGTGAACGAGCCGTACGGGCTGCAGCAGCAGGTGGAGTTCGCCGCCGCGCACCACAAGCCGGTGTCGTACCCCGAATGGGGCCTGTACCAGTACGGGGACGACCCCGACTACGTCCGGCAGATGCTGAACTGGATGGCGACGCACGACACGCTGTACCAGACCATCACCGACTACTGCCCGCACGGCGTCTGGGGCTGCCGGCAGAACCCGCAGGCCTCGGCGCTGTACCGGGACGCGATGTCGGCGGTCGCCACGCCGACGCCGACGCCCTCCCCGACGCCCAGTCCCACGCCCAGCCCGACGCAGACCCCGACCCCGAGTCCCACCCCGACCCCGACGCCGACCCCGACCGCAGCGCCGACGCCGCCGCCTGCGCCCCCGGTCACACCCGTTCCCACCAGCGGCGCGAGCACGGCACCGGCCCCGGCGCCGGTGCCCACCGTCACCCCCAGCTGCCACCGCCCGCGCCGCGGGGTCGCCGTCTGCCCCGGCAGCGCGCCCCCGCTGCCGGCGCCGGCGCCGGGACCTGCCCCTCCCTTCCCGTACCTGCCCGGCGGTAAGGTCCCTGGCAAGTCCTGAGAACGACGGACCTACCGCCCTGAAATGCCCGATCATGGTGATTGAGCACGACCAGCAGGACCCCGGTGCAAGTCACGGCGTTCGATGAGCCACACTGGTTTGTGATTGATCGCACTGTTTCCCGGTCGGGCATGATGGGGATCGCACCTCAAGCCTGCACGGCCGACAAGGAGGACCGAGTGGACGACGTTCTGCGGCGCGCCCCGCTCTTCACTGCCCTGGACGACGAGCAGGCTGCCGAACTGCGCGCCTCCATGACGGAGACCACGCTCGCACGCGGCGAGTCCCTGTTCCACGAGGGCGACCCGGGTGACCGGCTGTATGTCATCGTCGAGGGCAAGGTGAAGCTGCACCGCACCTCTGCCGACGGCCGCGAGAACATGCTGGCGGTGGTCGGCCCCAGCGAGATGATCGGCGAGCTGTCGCTGTTCGACCCCGGACCGCGCACGGCCACGGCCTCCGCGCTGACCGAGGTCAAGCTGCTGGGCCTGGGCCACGGCGACCTGCAGCCCTGGCTGCAGACCCGACCCGAGGTGGCCATCTCACTGCTCCGGGCGATCGCCCGACGGCTGCGCCGGACCAATGACGTGATGTCGGACCTGGTCTTCTCGGACGTGCCCGGCCGGGTCGCCAAGGCCCTGCTCGACCTGTCCCGGCGCTTCGGCGTGCCCTCGGACGAGGGCATCCACGTGGTCCACGACCTCACCCAGGAGGAACTGGCGCAGCTCGTCGGCGCCTCCCGGGAGACCGTCAACAAGGCCCTCGCGGACTTCGCCGGACGCGGCTGGCTCCGACTGGAGGCCCGAGCGGTGATCCTGCTGGACGTCGAACGGCTGGCGCGGCGCTCGCGCTGATCGCTGATCTCTGACATGGCGGGTACGGCCGGACGGCCGTACCCGCCACCCTTTTGGGTTGATTCCACCCCTTGCTTCGGATCAGCCGATGACCGGTCCAGCCGATGATCAGATCAGGCCGTGCTCGCCCAGGTATTCGAGCTGGGCCCGCACCGACCACTCCGCCGCAGGCCACAGCGCCGGGTCCACGTCCGCATAGACCCGGGCGACCACCTCGGCCGGGGTCCGGAACCCGTTCTCCACCGCCGTCTCCACCTGTGCCAGCCGGTTGGCCCGGTGCGCCAGGTAGAACTCGATCGTCCCCAGCGCGTCGTCCAGCACCGGGCCGTGCCCCGGCAGCACGGTGCGGACGCCCCGCTCGGCCAGGTGCTGGCCCTGCTGGTCCACCTGCGCCGCGAGGGTGCGGAGCCGGCGCAGGGTGTCCAGGTAGTCGCCGAGCCGTCCGTCCGGATGGGCGACCACGGTGGTGCCCCGGCCCAGCACGGTGTCGCCGGTGAGCAGCGCGGCATCGGCGGGCAGCTGGAAGCACAGCGAGTCGCTGGTGTGGCCGGGTGTGCCGAGGATCCGCAGCTCCAGTCCGCCGATCTGCAGCACCTGCCCGTCCCGCAGCCCCTCGTCGCCCAGCCGCAGCGCCGGGTCGAGCGCGCGTACCCCGGTGCCGGTCAGCTCGGCGAAGCGGGCCGCACCCTCGGCGTGGTCCGGGTGGCCGTGGGTCAGCAGGGTCGCGGCGACCCGGCGTCCGGTCTGCTCGACATGGTCGAGCACCGCCCGCAGATGGCCCTCGTCCAGCGGGCCGGGGTCGACCACGACGGCGAGCTCGGAACCCGGCTCGGCCAGGACCCAGGTGTTGGTCCCGTCCAGGGTCATCGGCGAGGCGTTGGGGGCGAGCACACAGAACGCCCGCTCGGTGGCCTGGCCCGCGATGTCGCTCATCGTTCCTTGCTCCCCAAGGTCAGTCCCGGGTAATCGTCCCAGCTGACCGAGATCCGGCCGTCTGCCCCCACCTCGGCCCGGGCCAGGACCGGGGCGAGTGAACGCCCACCGGCCGCCGCCAGCACCTTCGCCGAGCCACCGCCTTTGCCCTTGCCCTCGCCCTCGGCCTCGACGTCGCCGTCCTCGCCGTCGCCGTTGCTGTTGCCGTTGCCGTTGCCGTTGCCCGCGATACAGCCCGCCAGCTCGCGCAGCGTCGTCACGGTCGGCGGCAGCATCAGGTACTCCCCCGCCTCGGCCCGGGCCACGGCCTCGGCCGGGGCCAGCCACTCCACCCGGTCCGCCTCGCCCGGCACCTCAGCCGTCCGCTGCCCCTCCGGCACCACCGCGACGAAGAACCAGGTGTCGTAGCGGCGCACCTCGAACTCGGGGGTGATCCAGCGGGCCCAGCCGGCCAGCAGATCGCTGCGCAGCACCAGTCCGCGCCGGGTCAGGAACTCGGCGAAGGACAGTTCGTGCGCCTCCAGCGCCGCCCGGTCCGCGCGCCACTGCTCGCCGCTCACATCGGCGACCACGGAACCCGCGTCGACGCCGGCCAGCAGCACCCCGGACTCCTCGAAGGTCTCCCGCACCGCGGCGCAGACCACGGCCCGCGCGGTCTCGGCCCGGCAGCCGAGCCGGACCGCCCACTCCTCCGCGCTGGGCCCGGCCCAGCCGATGGCCACCGTGCCGTCGTGCGGATCCACCCCGCCGCCGGGAAAGGCGTACATCCCGCCGGCGAAGGCCATCGAGGCGCGGCGGCGCAACAGGTACGCCTCGGTCGGGGCTTCGCGCAGCAGGACCACCGTCGCGGCCAGCCGGGGCTCGGGCGGTGTCAGCTCGCCGCGGCCGAGCGCGGAGATCCGCTCGGCCCAGGACGGAGGGAGAGTCATGAGCGGATCGTACGGGCAGCGAAACGACAATGGGACGGGTCACCGCCGCAGAACAGCGGCGACCCGTCCCCTGCAGAGCTGAGAGCCGCTACGCGGCGGCGACGCGGACCTGGATCTCCACCTCGACCGGGGCGTCCAGCGGCAGCACCGCGACGCCGACCGCGCTGCGGGCGTGCACCCCGGCCGCGCCGAGGACCTCGCCCAGCAGCTCGCTGGCGCCGTTGACCACGCCGGGCTGGCCGGTGAAGTCGGACGCGGAGGCGACGAAGCCGACCACCTTGACGACCTGGACGATCAGATCCAGATCGCCGATCACGGACTTCACCGCGGCCAGGGCGTTCAGCGCGCAGATCCGCGCCTGCTCCTTGGCCTCCTCGGCGGTGACCTCGGCGCCGACCTTGCCGGTCAGCGCGAGCTTGCCGCCGACCATCGGCAGCTGGCCCGAGGTGAAGACGTACTCACCGGTCCGCACGGCCGGGACATAGCTCGCCAGCGGCGGTACCACCTCGGGAAGGGTCAGGCCCAGCTCCGCGAGCTTGGACTCCACCGCACCGAGACCGTTCGAGTCGCTCATCAGGACTTCGCCCGCTTCATGTAGGCGACAAGCTGCTCCGGATTGTTCGGCCCCGGAACGACCTGGACCAGTTCCCAGCCCTCGTCGCCCCAGTTGTCCAGAATCTGCTTCGTCGCGTGCACCAGCAGCGGCACCGTCACGTATTCCCACTTGGTCATGGGTGGACTCTAACGGTTCGCCGGGATACCGACCCACCTGTGATCTGCGACACAAAGAGGTGCAAACCGCTCACCCCGGCAAGGCGACTCCCGACGGCGGCCACGGGTCCTGGTTACGCTCGCCGCAAGGGCACAGTCGGTAGTGGCCGGAAAGCCATGGGACGGAGACGACGCAATGCCGGACTGGGAAGGCGTGCGACTGCATGTCGTCAGCGGCAAGGGCGGCACGGGAAAGACCACCGTGGCCGCCGCACTGGCGATCGCCCTGGCCGCGGAGGGCAAGCGGACTCTGCTGATCGAGGTCGAGGAGCGGCAGGGCATCGCCGAGCTCTTCGGCATCTCCGCGCTGCCGTACGAGGAGCGCAAGGTCGCCAGCGTGGGCCCGGGGGCACTGGGCCGCCGGGGCGGCAAGGGCAGTGCCCCCGAGGGGGAGGTCTTCGCCCTGGCCATCGACATCGAGCAGGCGCTGCTGGAGTACCTGGAGATGTTCTACAAGCTGGGCCGGGCCGGAAAGGCGCTGCGCAAGGTCGGCTTCATCGACTTCGCCACCACCATCGCCCCCGGTCTGCGCGACGTCCTGCTCACCGGCAAGGCCTGCGAGGCCGTCCGCCGCAAGGGCCCGGACGGCCGCCGGGTGTACGACGCGGTGGTGATGGACGCGCCGCCGACCGGGCGGGTCAGCCGCTTCCTCAACATCAACACCGAGGTGGCCGGGCTGGCCAGGTTCGGCCCGGTCTTCACCCAGTCGCAGGCGGTGATGCGGGTGATCCGGTCGCCGGAGACCGCCGTGCACCTGGTGACCCTGCTGGAGGAGATGCCGGTCCAGGAGACCGTGGACGGCGTCACCGAGCTGCGGGCCGCCGGACTGCCGGTCGGCGGGGTGATCGTCAACATGGTCCGTCCGCCGCTGCTGGACGAGGCGGCGATACTCGCCGCCGACGGGGACCACCGGGACGAGCTGGCGGCGGCCCTGGCCGACGCCGGCGTGGGCGCCAGGGCCCGGGGCGGGGCAGCCAAGTCGGGCGCGGCGAAGGCGGCCGTCCCGGCGGCGACCCGCAAGCTGGTGGAACCACTGCTGGCACAGGGCCGGGAGCACGCGGCCCGGGTGGAGCTGGAGCGCGAGCAGCGCGCCGACGTCCAAGCCCTGAAACTGCCCACGTACGAGCTGCCGCTGCTCAGCGGCGGAGTGGACCTGGGCGGCCTGTACCGCCTCGCGGCGGCACTGAAGGAGGAGGGGGCGGCATGAGCACCGAGCCGAAGTCCGAACCGAAGTCCGAACCGAAGGCTGTGCCGAAAACGGCGGCGAAGGCCGTGCCGAGGACCGCGTCCAAGAAGGAGGACCCGCTGGCGGGCCTGCGCCTGGACGTGGACGCGCTGATCGACGACCCGGCGACGGCGATCGTGGTCTGCTGCGGCTCCGGCGGCGTCGGCAAGACCACCACCGCCGCAGCCCTGGGCCTGCGCGCGGCCGAGCGCGGCCGCAAGGTCGTCGTGCTGACGATCGACCCGGCCCGGCGGCTGGCCCAGTCAATGGGCCTGACCGAGCTGGACAACACCCCCCGGGTGGTCAAGGGCGTCGGCGGCGGCCAGGGCGGCGAGCTCCAGGCGATGATGCTGGACATGAAGCGGACCTTCGACGAGGTCGTGCTCGCCCACGCGGACCCCGAGCGGGCCCGGCAGATCATGGAGAACCCCTTCTACCAGTCGCTCTCCTCCGGCTTCGCCGGCACCCAGGAGTACATGGCGATGGAGAAGCTGGGCCAGCTCCAGGCCGCCGGCAGCTGGGATCTGATCATCGTGGACACCCCGCCGAGCCGCTCCGCGCTGGACTTCCTGGACGCCCCCAACCGGCTGGGCTCGTTCCTGGACGGCAAGCTGATCCGGATACTGATGGCCCCGGCCAAGGTCGGCGGACGCAGCGCGATGAAGTTCCTCAATGTGGGGATGAACATGTTCACCGGGGTGCTCGGCAAGGTGCTGGGCGCCAATGTGCTGCAGGACGTGTCGACCTTCGTGGCCGCGATGGACTCCATGTTCGGCGGCTTCCGCGAACGCGCGGACCGTACGTACAAGCTGCTGCAGGCGGAGGGGACGGCGTTCCTGGTGGTGGCCGCGCCGGAGCGGGACGCACTGCGGGAGGCGGCGTACTTCGTCGACCGACTGGAGAAGGACCGGATGCCGCTGGCCGGGCTGGTGCTGAACCGGGTGCACCGTACCGGCGCGCCGCAGCTGACCGCGGAGCGGGCGCTGGCCGCGGCGGAGACCCTGGAGGGCCTCGACGCCGACGCCCCGGAGGGCGGCGAGGTCGTCCTGCCGCCGGAGACGGAGATCCTTGCCGCCGGGCTGCTGCGGCTGCACGCGGACCGGGTGCGGACGATCACGCATGAGCGCCGGATGCGCGACCGCTTCGTCTCGGTCTATCCGGACGTGCCTGTGGTCGAGGTCGCGGCCCTGGCCGGGGACGTGCACGACCTGGACGGGCTGCGGGAGATCGGCGAGCGGCTCGCCGCGGGCTAGGCCCTCGGGTGGCCGGGCAGCGTGGCCAGGCAGAGCGGCCGGGCAGCGTCGAGCGACCCGCGGGTCCGGCCGTGCGGGGCGCACCGGCGGCCGGATCTCGCGGGACGTACGCCTCCGCGGCGGACCCTCAGCCGGCCTCGGCGTAGTCCGCCTCGGTGATGTCGCCGATGTCGCCGATCGAGAAGGTCTGCTCGTACTCGGTACGAGCGGTCTCCAGCAGCTTCCGCCAGGAGATCACCGTCGGTCGTCGGCGCAGCAGCGCCCTGCGCTCGCGCTCCGTCATTCCCCCCCACACGCCGAACTCGACGCGATTGTCGAGGGCGTCCGCCAGGCACTCCGTCCGCACCGGGCAACCGGTGCACACTGCCTTGGCGCGATTCTGCGCCGCCCCCTGAACGAACAGTTCGTCCGGATCACTGGTGCGGCAGGCTGCCTGCGCGCTCCAGTCGTCAACCCAGCCCATGCTGGTGCCGTCCTCTCCCGAATCGAGGCTCCCCCACGGCGGCAACGGCATATTCGCTGTTGCCAGTTGAGGACGTTACGGAAGAAGAGCAGGTTGCAACAGCCCCTTGGGGCCCAATCCTGTATGGCCCGTTCGGACTATGCGTGCGGGATAGATCACCCACTGGAGTGATTGCAGGTAAGAAGGCCAGACAGGCTTCGGGTACCTGTGCAATCCTTCCCACTGGTCTTAGTTCCTGGCATATGACTACGATCCGGACAGATCTCATCACCCACATGAGTGACACCAGAGCGCGCACAGGAACTTGTCGCAAGCTTGTGACAAGAGTAGGCGAACAGATGCCCGTGTGTCCGGGTAACCGCCACGTAAGGTTCTGCCCATGGCAGTGAATCGCTCTGGATCCCCTCTTCACAAGGTCGGCCTTGGTGCCCGCCTGCTCGGTGCGAGCGTGCTGGCCGGCACGCTCGTCGCCGGGCTGGCCCTCCCCGCCGTCGGCGCGCTGGGATTCAGCGCGAAGTCCGCGACCGACTCCTTCAACGGTGTGTCGGACGACTTCACCGCACCTGTGCTCGCCCAGGCGTCGACCATCTACGACGCCAAGGGCGGAGTGATCGCGAAGGTCTACAGCCGCGACCGCACCGTGGTCCCGCTCAGCCAGATCAACCCGTTGATGCAGAACGCCCTCATCGACATCGAGGACAACCGCTTCTACCAGCACGGTGCGATCGACCTCAAGGGCACCCTGCGCGCGCTCACCAGCAACGCCGGCTCCGGCGACAGCGGCGGCTCCCAGGGCGGATCGACGCTGACCCAGCAGCTGGTCAAGAACGAGAACGTCGAGCTGGCCGGCGACAACGTCAGCGCGGTGCTGGCAGCGCAGAAGCAGACCATCGGCCGCAAGATCCAGGAGCTGAAGGTCGCGATCAAGCTCGAGGAGACCCTCTCCAAGCAGCAGATACTCGCCGACTACCTCAACCTCACCTTCTTCGGCCAGCAGACGTACGGCGTCGAGGCCGCCTCCGAGCGCTACTTCAGCGTCCATGCCAGCCAGCTCAGCATCACCCAGGCCGCGCTGCTGGCCGGGCTGGTCCAGTCGCCGACCCGCTACGACCCCACCGAGCACCCGGTCGCGGCCAAGACCCGCCGCGACGAGGTGCTGACGGCGATGGCCACGTACGGCACGATCACCCCGGCCCAGGCCGCCACGGCGAAGGCCACCCCGCTGAACCTGAAGGTGAGCAAGCCCAACGAGGGCTGCATCACCGCGGGCAACGGCGAGCAGTTCTTCTGCGACTACGTGAAGCACATCTTCCTGAACAACACGGCCTTCGGGGCGACCGCGCAGGAGCGCAAGGCCCTGTGGGACAAGGGCGGCCTGCAGATCCACACCACGATCGACCCCAAGGCGCAGACGGCCGTGGAGAAGTCGGTCCACAAGCACGTGTACACCACGGACAAGGCCGCCACGGCGATGACCATCGTCCAGCCGGGCACCGGCAAGATCCTCGCCATGGGCCAGAGCCGCAACTACGGCACCGGCGCCTCGGCGAGCGTGACCACGCTGAACTACAACGTGGACGAGTCCATGGGCGGCGGCGGCGGATTCCCGACCGGCTCGACGTTCAAGCCGGTCACGGCGGCCGCGGCGCTGGAGAACGGCTACGGCATGGACACCGTGTTCCCGTCGAAGGTCTCCGAGCCCTACCCGGCGATGACGGACTGCTACGGCAAGTACCACTCGGAGTCGGACAACCCGCCGGACAAGAACGACTCGGCGTCGCTGGTCGGCCCGTTCAGCATGCCGGATGCCATGGCCAAGTCGGTGAACACCTACTTCGTCCCGCTGGAGGCGAAGGTCGGCCTCTGCAACGTGGTCAAGATGGCCGGCAAGCTCGGCCTGGCGAACACGGCCCGCACCGTCAAGGGCAGCAGCACCAAGCTTCAGCCGCTCAACCAGGTCCAGTCGCTCACCCTCGGGGTCAACAACCTCACCCCGCTGCAGATGGCGAACATGTACGCCACCTTCGCGGCCCGCGGCACCTACTGCTCGCCCACCGCTCTCACCAAGGTGACCACGGCGGACAACAAGAACGTGCCGATCCCCTCCGCCAACTGCCACTCGGTCATGTCGACCACGACCGCCGACTCCATCACCACCATGCTCAACGGCGTGGTGCAGGACGGTACCGGCAAGCCGGCCGAGTTCTCCGACGGCCGTCCCAGCGCGGGCAAGACCGGCACCACCGACAACCACTACCAGGTCTGGTTCGTCGGATTCACCCCGCAGATGGCCGGCGCCACCGTGGTCTCCGGCACCGCGGGCGACATCAGCCTCTCCAACCGGACCATCGGCGGCGAGTACGTCGGCTACGCCTCCGGCGGTGGTACGGCCGGTCCGATCTGGCACGATGCGATGACCGCCGCGCTCAAGGGCGTTCCCTTCGCCAACTTCAACCTCGTCTCGCTGCCCAAGTCGGTCCCGACCGAAAAGGACAAGGGCAAGGGCAAGACCGGCGGGACCACGGCCGGCACCACCGCCGGCACCACTGCGGGCAACACGGGTGGGAACACCGGTGGGAACACCGGGGGCCTCATCGGCGGACTGATCGGCGGCGTCGGCGGCAACAACGGCGGCACGACGGGCAAGCCCGGCGGTCACTGACCGCGGTCACTGACCGAGTGCGGCAGCGCTTGGCCGTAGCACGGTAGGAATGCCCGAGGGGCGCCCGGATCCACTCCGGGCGCCCCTCGGGCATTGGCCTCCACCGCCGCTTACCGCCCGCCGCAGCGGATCGCCGATGCGGACTGCGGACTGCGGACTGCGGATTACGGCCTGCGGATCAGCCCGCCAGCGCCTGCTTCACCGCGGCCGCGACCCGGCCGCCCTCGGCCAGCCCGGTCACCTTCGGGTTCACCAGCTTCATCACCGCGCCCATCGCCCGCGGCCCCTCGGCGCCGCCCGCCCTCGCCGCAGCGACAGCCTCGACGACGATCGCCGTCAGCTCGTCGTCCGTCAGCTGCTTCGGCAGGTACGCCGCCAGCAGCTCGCCCTCGGCCCGCTCCCGCGCCGCCGACTCGGCCCGGCCACCGGCCTCGAACGCCTCGGCGGCCTCCCTGCGCTTCTTCGCCTCACGGGTGATCACCTTGAGCACCTCCTCGTCGGAGAGCTCACGCGCGACCTTGCCGGCCACCTCCTCGTTGGTGATGGCGGAAAGGGTGAGCCGGATCGTGCCGGACCGCAGCTCGTCCCTGGCCCTGATCGAGGCCGTCAGGTCCTCCTGCAGCTGCTTCTTGAGCTTCGTGGTCATGGGCCCAAGTCTTGCATCCCGGACAGTCGGTCGCCGCCCAATAACCCCCGGCCGGCGCCCTCCTGTCTCCCCGCCGTGGCCCTCTCGCCTGCCCGCCGACCCCCGGCTGTCGCCCTGCTGGCCGTAGGCGACTCCACACCGACCCCCCTTGCCGACCCTTCGCCGACCTTTCCCAGACCCCCGTCGCCAACTCCCGGTTCCACTGCCGGACACCCGTTCTGCCACCATGGGGGCATGCGACCGCTCTACGCCGTACCCCTGGGAATCGCCGCCACCGGAGCAGCCTGCGTGGCGTACTCCGCCGGATACGAGGTGCGGTCCTTCCGACTGCGCCGGGTGACCGTGCCGGTACTGCCGGCCGGGGCGAGCCCGCTGCGGGTACTGCAGCTGTCGGACATCCACATGGTCAACGGCCAGGACAAGAAACAGCGCTGGCTGCGCGCCCTGGCCGGGCTCAAGCCCGACTTCGTCGTCAACACCGGCGACAATCTCTCCGACCCGGAGGCCGTCCCGCCGTCCTGGACGCGCTCGGCCCGCTGCTGGAGTTCCCGGGCGTGTACGTCTTCGGCTCCAACGACTACTACGGCCCGGTGCCGAAGAGCCCGACCCGCTACCTGGGCGCGATGTTCTCCGGCGACCACGGCCTGAATCGCCGGGACGGCACGCCCCGACGCGGCGTGGTCGGCGCCATACACAACCCCTGGGAGGACCTGCGGGACGGCTTCGACCAGGCCGGCTGGCTGGACCTGACCAACACCAGGGGACGGCTCAAGGTCGAGGGCCTGGACCTCGAGTTCACCGGCCTGGACGACCCGCACATCCGGCGCGACCGCTACGCCCAGGTCGCCGGGGGGCCGTCCGCCGAGGCCGACCTCTCCATCGGCGTCGTGCACGCCCCGTACCTGCGGGCGCTGGACGAGTTCACCGCCGACGGCTACCCGCTGACCCTCGCCGGGCACACCCACGGCGGACAGCTGCGCGTCCCCTTCTACGGTGCGCTGGTGACCAACTGCGACCTGGACCGCCAGCGGTGCCGGGGGCTGTCCCAGCACTCCGCAGGCGGCCACGACTCGTACCTGCACGTCTCGGCGGGCTGCGGCACCAACCGCTACACCCCGGTCCGCTTCGCCTGCCCCCCCGAGGCCACCCTGCTGACCCTCACCGCGACCGCCTGAGTCCTTTCGGGCCCTTTCGGGCGACGGCGCGGCCGGGCCGCCGGGCGACGGGGGGCTGATCACCCCCGTGGCCCTCACGCCGGGAGCTTGAGCCACCCCTGCTGGCGCGAGGTCTCCGCGGCGACCTTCAGCAGCCGCTCGATCACCGGCGACCGGTTCTGGCCGCGGGTGACCAGCTGGATCTCCACCGCCGAGGCGGGGTCCAGCGGCAGCCACACCAGCCCGGCCGGAAGCCCGACCCGGCCCGACTCGCCGACTATGGTGACCGCCGAGGCGGAGGCGACCGGAGTGTAGGACGCGTCGAAGTCGAGGCCGCGGACCAGGACCTCGGGCTTGGCCCCGACCCGGTCGCAGATCTCCATGACCTGGTCGTAGTGGCCGGGGTTGTGGGTACGGGCGTGCAGCAGCAGCTTCACGCCGTCCAGATCGGCCGGATCGACCGACTCGGCGCCGCCCTGCGCCAGTGGATGGTCCCGGCTGACGATGACCCCCTGCCGCTCCAGCCGCAGCAGCGTCAGCACCAGGTCCTGCTGCGGCGGGGCGCAGCGCACCAGGCCGACGTCCAGCGTGCCGGCGGCGACCCCGTCCACGATGTCGGCGAAGACCATCACCCGCGCGGACACCTCGATGCCGGGGGCCTCCTCGCTCATCGCCAACAGCAGCTGCGGGGCGGTGTCGTAGCCGGCGCTCATGCCGTAGCCCAGGTTCACACTGCCGAGCCGCCCGTCAGCGAAGGCACGGACCCCGCGCCACAGGCTCTCCGCGGCGTCCAGCAGGCCGGGACCGCGTTCGAGCAGCATCCGTCCGGCCTCGGTGGGCTCCACCTTGTGGGTGGTGCGGCTGAGCAGCTCCACCCCAACTCCCGCTCCAGCTCCCGCACCTGGCGGCTGAGCGCAGGCTGCGCGATATGCAGCCGCTCGGCGGCGCGGGTGAAGTTCCGCTCCTCGGCCACGGCGAGGAAGTAACGCAAGCGACGCAGTTCGGACATGGTCCCATCTTAGGCGCGCGGTCATGCCGTGTCGGCATGGAGTGATGGAAAACAAGTCTTTCCCTTCACCCCCGTGCTCTCGATACGTTTTCCCCAGATGAATCGGAGCGCAATTCGAGAGGCCGGAAATGAATTCCACGGAAACCAGCAAGGACGTCGTCAGGAACTACCTCGCCACACGCGACTGGACCGACACCAGCGCCCAACGTCGCTTGGGAAGCTCATGATCGGCTAAGGTCTGGATCTTGTGCCACGTGATCACATAGCTGGTGAGAGCTACCCGGAGCGGCTGCGGATGGGGCTGCTGTCGCGCACCTTTACGCCCGAGTTGGTCGACTTCGTCGTCGATGAGGCCGGGGCGCGGGAGGAGCGGACCAAGTCCCTGCCCTCGTCGCTGATGGTCAACTTCGTTCTGACGATGTGGCTGTTCACCGGCTACGGCTACGGGCTGGTGCTGCGCGAGCTGGTGGAGAACTGGCCGCGCCGTGCGGGCGAGACCTGGCGGCCGGCGACCACGGGAGCCCTGACCGAGGCGCGGGCGCGGGTGGGCCCGGTCCGCTGCGGCTGCTGTTCGACCGGGTCGCCGGCGCCAGGGGGACGCCCGCCACACCGGGGGCGTTCTGGCGCGGACTGCGCCTGGCCTCCATGGACGGAACCCTGGTCGACGTCCCCGACAGCGAGAAGAACACCGCCGCGTACACGCGCTCCTCGAACGCCGCCGGCCCGGGGCCGTATCCGCAGGTACGACTGCTGGCCCTGGTGGAGTGCGGCACCAAGGCGATGATCGGGGCCGTCTTCGACTCCTTCGCGGTCGGCGAGCGGACCCTGGCGCTGCGGCTGCTGCCCCTGCTGGGGCCAGAGATGCTGCTGCTGGCAGACCGGGGCTTCCCCGCCTACGGCCTGTGCACCGACACCGCGGCCACCGGGGCCCAACTCCTGTGGCGCGTCTCGCAGTCGTTCGCCCTGCCGCTGGTCCAGGTGCTGCCCGACGGCACCTACCTGAGCGAACTGCGCGGGCGACGCAAGGGCGAGCGGATGCCGGTGCGGGTCATCGAGTACACCGTGACCACGACCACCTGGGGCCCCGACGGGACCACGGAGGAGACCTCGGAGCTGTTTTGCCTGATCACAACCCTGCTCGACCCCGTCACCGCGCCCGCACAGGAGCTGGCCGAGCTCTACACGTCCCGCTGGACCAGCGAGACGATCTTCAAGCACATCAAGATCGAACAGCGCGGCGGGCGCACCGCCACCCTGCGCTCGAACAGCCCCGCCATGGTCGAGCAGGAACTGTGGGCGATGCTCTGCGTCTACCAGGCAGTCCACGAGCTGGCCCTCGACTCCGCCGAGCAGGCCCACGTTCCCGCCGCGGAGATCAGCTTCAAGAACACCCTCGCCGCCGTCCGACGCACCGTCGGGACGGCTTTTCCCCCCTCGCCAGCTGGCCGCCAAGGCCCGTGACGTCCGCGCCGACCTCATCCGCCAGGCCGTCACACCCCGACCCGGACGCGCCGCACCCCGTGCCGCCAAGCGCAGCGGCACCGGATACCGCACCCTGAAACCCGACGAGCCCGCCACCACCCGCGTCACACACACCGTCAAGCTGCAGCTCTTCCCCCAGGCACACCGACCCGGCAACCCGGCAACCGTCGTCACCCTCTGCACCCACAACAACCTTGACGAACAATCACGAACACTCGAACACTTCACCGCCGCGGCCTAGCCAAGCGACGTTGCACCAGCGCCCGCGCCGCCCTCTTCGCCGAGGACGCGACCTGGACCCTGATCGGGAACCTGCCCATGTCCGGGACCTGGCACGGGCACAAGGGGATCTTCGAGGACTTCCTCGGGCTGGCCTTCAGCCGCATCGACACCGAGACCCTGGACCTGACCGTGCTCGACCTCTTCGGCGAAGGCGAGAAGGTCACCCTGGAGTGGACCTCCCAGGCGGCGGTGCACGGCGGCGGCAGGTACGACCAGCACTGCCTCGCCGTCTTCACCGTCCACGACGGACTGATCACCGCCGTCCGCGAGTACTTCGACACCGAGCACGCCCGCCAGGCCCTCTTCAGCGACTGACCGCTTCAGCCGCTTCAGCGCCTCATCACCTGAGCGCCCCATCACCTCAGCGCATCGCGACATCCCGCACCATTCGGCATCCGACTACCGAAACGGCGAATTCACCATGAAAGCCATGCTCCCCACCGGGGACATTTCCCGCGCCGTCGAATTCGGCGACACCGAGGAACCGCAACCGCGCCCGGACGAGGCGGTGGTCGCAGTCGAGGCGTACTCGGTCAACCGCGGTGAGACCTTCCGCCTCGAAGACCCGCTGCGCCGCTGGCTGCCCGGCAAGGACGTCGCCGGCACGGTCCTGCTGCCGGCCGCCGACGGCAGCGGACCGGCCAAGGGGGCCCGGGTGGTCGGCCACCCGCCGGCCCGGGGCTGGGCCCAGCGGGTCGCGATCAGCACCAGCGACCTGGCCGTCCTGCCCGACCGGCTCGACACCACCACCGCCGCGGCCCTCCCGCTGGCGGGCCTCACCGCCCTGCGGCTGCTCCGCGCGGCCGGCCCCACCGCCGGACGCCGGATCCTGCTGACCGGCGCCAGCGGCGGCGTCGGGCACTACCTCACCGAGCTGGCCTCCAACACCGGCGCGGAGATCACCGCTGTGAGCGCCAACGAGGAACGCGGACGCCGCCTGCTCGACCTGGGCGCGAAGGAGGTCGTCCCCGAGGTGGAGCAGGCAGCCGGCCCCTTCGACCTGGTGCTGGAGTCCGTCGGCGGAACCTCGCTGCCGGCGGCCCTCGCCCGGCTCGCCCCCGAAGGCCTGCTGATCTGGTTCGGCCAGGCCAGCCGCGCCCCGGTCACCCTGAACTTCTTCGACTTCTTCAAGGCCGGAGTCGGCGGCTCGATCCGCCACTTCGACTACACCCGCAGCGACCGCGGCTACGGCGACGACCTCTCCGTCCTCGTCCGCCTCGTCGCCACCGGCCGGCTCCATCCGGAGATCGGCCTCCGCCACGACTGGTCCCGCACCACCGAGGCCATCACCGCCCTCCGCGCCCGCCGTGTGCGCGGCAACGCCGTCCTGATCACCTCCTGACCTGCACCGCCGCCACCCCACCCGCCGTCCCCCAGGAAAACCGGATTTCGTCCCACGGCCAGGGTCCGCTAGAGTAATCCTCGTTGCACCGGGGTGTGGCGCAGCTTGGTAGCGCGCTTCGTTCGGGACGAAGAGGCCGTGGGTTCAAATCCCGCCACCCCGACCCAGGTCAGGGCCCCTGTCGAGATCATCGACAGGGGCCCTGAGTGTTTATCTGCGTGACTATGGTTTTGGATCGCTCTTGAAGAGGTCGTCCATCCCGACCGCCCCGGTCTGGATCACCGGCCGGATCTGCTTCCGGTAGACCTCCTCCGTGACCGCGGTGCTGGAGTGCCCGACCAACCGCGAGATCTCCTCCAGCGGGACGCCCTGATCCGACAGCAGCGACACGAAGCTGTGGCGTAGCTCCCGCGGAGTCCAGTCGGCGGCCGTCACGCCATCCGCGTTGGCAAGGGCCGTGCGGAACGCCCGCCGTACGTGGGAGGGGTCCAACGCCGTCCCAACGTCGGAGTGGAAGACAAGATTGTTCTCCTGCCACTTCTCCCCCGCCGCGTAGCGATCCCAGCCCTGATTTACCCAGTGATCCAACAGGGCTTCAATGCACCGGGCCGGCAGCGCCAGCGTCCGCCGCGACTTCCGAGTCTTGGTGTCCCCGCCGGCACGCACCGACCGCCACACCGCCATGTACGGCGGAACGGGTGGACTCGCTTCAGGCTGACCCTTCAGGAAGACGTGATCCCACGTCAGTGCCCGAAGCTCCTCCGTGCGCGCCCCTGTCAGCAGAGACACGACGATGTAGGCGTAGATGGAACTCTTCTCAGCCGCCCGGAGCACTTCACCCGTGTCGGCGGCCGTGGCAGAGTCCAGGTGTGCGGCCAGTTGAGTCCAGGCTGATGGCCACCGGAAATCCAGGTGGATGGCCTGTTGACCTGTGGTGTTCCTGATCGCTCCCTTTATCTGAAGAAGACCCCTCCGTCCGGTTTGCTGGTGTTTGCGAGCATCAGCTACCGGCCGGAGAGGTCCTATGACGAAGTCTGACAGAGAGATCATGGAAATCTTTGAGGCGTACGACCTGACGGAGACCGTCTGGTCGGCGGCGGCCCTGAGCGGGCACGACCCCAAGACCGTCAAGCGGTATGTCCAGGCCCGTGACCACGGGCTCAATCCCTTCGAGCACGCGCCGCGGCCGAAGATGATCGACGCCTACCTGGAGAAGATCGAGGAGTGGGTCGACCAGACCCACGCGGCGATCCGGGCGGACGTGGCCCACGACAAGCTCGTGCGGATGGGCTTCGCGGGCAGTGCGCGCTCGACCAGGCGGGCGGTGAACGCGGCGAAGGGCGCGTGGCGGTCCGGGCGGCGGCGCTCCTACCGGCCGTGGATCACCGAGCCGGGGATGTGGCTGCAGTTCGACTGGGGCGAGGGCCCGCGCATCGGCGGGCGGCGGACCTGGCTGTTCTGCGCGTGGCTGTCGTGGTCGCGGTTCCGGGTCGTTATCCCGGTCTGGGACTGCACGTTGGGCACCCTGGTGGCCTGCCTGGACACCACGTTGCGCAGGATCGGCGGAGCGCCGACCTACATCCTGACCGACAACGCGAAGACCGTCACCGTCGACCACATCGCGGGGATACCGGTGCGGCACCCGCAGATGGTCGCCGCCGGCCGGCACTACGGCTGCCAGATCGTCTCCTGCGTGCCCTACGACCCCGAGTCCAAGGGCGGCGCGGAGGCCACGGTCCGCATCGCGAAGGCCGACCTGGTGCCCACCACCGCGAACCTGCGGCCCTCCTACGACACCTTCGCCGAGCTGGCCGATGCCTGCCGCAGTTGGTGCCTGGAGGTCAACGCGCGGCGCCACCGCTCGACCGCGCAGATCCCTGACCTGCGGCTGGAGATCGAACGTGCGACCTTGCACGTCCTTCCCGCCGAGCCGTTGGCGTTGGCGCTGGGCGCTGAGAGGACGGTGGGCGCGGACCGGACTGTCAGTTTCAACGCGGTGCGCTACTCGACGCCGCCGGGCTATACCGGGCAGCGGGTGTGGTGCCGGGTGGTGGGTGAGGAACTGTCGATCACCGCGCGCACCGACACCGGCGACCTCGCCGAGATCTGGCGCCACCAGCTGTCGACCCCGGGGGTCCCGCAGATCATCGACGCGCACTACCCCGACCACCCCGAGGGCCGGAGCATCCTCGCGCCGCGGCTGGCACCGCGCTCGGAGGCGGAGATCGCGTTCGTGGGCATCGGCCCCGGGGCGGGGCGCTGGCTCAAGGAGGCCGGACCCGCCGGCGCGGTGCGCATCCGCGCGAAGATGGCCCGCGCGGTCGAGCTGGCCACCGTCATGGGCAGCGACAACGTCGACCGGGCCCTGGGGCTGGCAGCCACAGCCGGACGCTTCGCCGACGACGACCTGGTCTCCATCCTGGAACACCTCCAGGGCAGCACGCCCCTGGGCGAGGTCGTGCGCGCGGACGAGAGCCACTCCGCCCAGAGCGGCACCTCGGGCTGGCAAGCCCTGGGCCAGCAGAACAACCCACGCTGACCACACCCACCCTGACTATCCATCACCAGACGATCGGCACCGCCATGTCCTTCCCCAACCCGCCCGCCATCCCCGAGGAACTCGACAAGCTGATGCGCCGCATGCGCCTGCCCTACATGCGCAAGGCCGCCCCGACGTCCTGGCCACCGCCCGCGCCCAACGCTGGGACCCCGCCGAGGTCCTACGGCTGCTGATCGCCGAGGAGGTCACCGGCCGCGACGCCGCCACCCGACGCCTTCGGCGTCACTCGGCGAACTTCCCCACCGGCAAGACCCTCGCGTCCTGGCGCACCGAGGATTCCACCATCCCCGAACCCACCCAGAACTCCCTGACGACCCTGGAATGGATCGGCCGAGCCGAGAACCTGGTCATCGCCGGTCCCTCGGGGACCGGGAAAAGCCACTTCACCGAGGGTCTGGCCCAGGCCGCGATCGAGAAGGACCTGAAGGTGGCCTGGTTCACCCTGGAGACCCTGACCGCCGCGATCGGCAAGTCGAAGGTCGACGGGTCCACCGCCCGCACCGTCGCCCGGATCTGCCGCGCTGATCTGATCGTTTTGGACGATATTGGCCTGCTGCCGGTCGGCGAGGACGCCGCCGAGGCGTTCTACCGCATCATCGACGCCGCCTACGAGCGCCGCTCCATCGCGGTGACCAGCAACATTCACCCCTCAGGCTTCGACACGATCATGCCCAAGACCCTCGCGGGTGCCAGCACCGACCGCCTCATGCACCACGCCCACCTCGTCACCACCACCGGCGACTCCCACCGCCTCGCCGAAGCCCTCGCCGGCAAGGGCGTGGTCCCTCTGAACTGACCTCCCCCACCCCAGGAGCACCACTGACCACAGGCCTGGGTTTCTGATGGCCACCAGCCTGGTGAACCCACGACCACCTACCTGGGGATCTCAATGACCGTTGACAACCCGCCTGAGCGAATGTCAGCGCTTTCGACGGCCGCCCCGGAACGTGTCAAGTCAAATGAGACGTTCGTACGGTTATGCGCTCTGTTGTGCTGATTCGGGTTCTCTGCGTTTGGCGGGGTCGTTGATCCACGCCTGATCGGGGATCTTGGGCGGGCGGGGGCGGCGGGCGAAGCGTTCGGGGTGGCGGGCGTATGCCTCGTTGAGCGTGACGGCGCGCTGGTCCTGGACTTGGCCGGCGGTGCCGAAGTGCACGGACGCAGGCGTGTGCAGCCCGATGCCCGAATGGCGATGCTCATGGTTGTAATAGGCAATGAATGAGTCGAACCACTCGCGTGCGTGGTTCAGGGAGTCGAACCGCGCCGGGTAGTCGGCCATGTACTTCGTGGTTTTGAACTGGCTTTCGCTGTACGGGTTGTCATTCGAGACCTTGGGGCGCGAGTGCGAGCGCGTCACGCCCAGATCGATGAGCAACTGCGAGACTTTCTTGCTGGTCATCGAGGTGCCGCGGTCCGCGTGCAGGTGCTCGGGGGCGATGCCGTTGCGTTCGACGGTCTCGCTGATCAACTCCTCGGCGCGCTCGGCCGATTCGGCCATCTCCACGGTGTAGCCGACGACGTAGCGGCTGAAGATGTCGATGATGACGTAGGCGTGGTACCAGATGCCCTTGTCTGGTCCGGCCAGTTTGGTGATGTCCCAACTGAAGACCTGCGAGGGGGCGGTGGCCACGAGTTCGGGGATGGACTTGGCGGCGTGGGTGGCCTGGCGGCGGCGCTCGCCGGTCTGGCCCTGGGCCTCCAGGATCCGGTACATCGTGCGCACTGAGCAGTAGTAGCGGCCCTCGTCCAGTTCGCGCGCCCAGATCTGGGCAGGTGCCAGTTCGGCATAGGCCGGGCTGTTCATCAGTGCCAGGATCCGCGCGCGCTCCGCCGGAGCCAGAGCTGAGGGCGGCGAGGGGCGCGGAGCGCGCTCGCGCGGCGGGGCGGGTTGAGCCGACGGTAGTGCGTGGCCCGTGAGCGACCGGTCAGCCGGCAGGCCGCAGTGGTGTTCAACTCCCGCTCCAGCGACTGGAAGAGCTCGTCGGCGACCTGCTCGGCCTCGGCTTTCAGCCCGCACTCTTGGAGAGCAGTTCCAAGAGTGCGGAAGCTTTTCCCAGCAGCTCCAGGGCGGCGTCCTTCTGCGCCAGCTCCCGTTCCACGACGGCCAGCCTCTTGCGCAGCCGCTCGGCCTCGGCTGCTTCGGCGGGCCTCTTGGGGCGTGCGGGCGAGGTCCGCCGGTCGGCGAGCGTGGCCATCGCTCCGGCGTCTCGCGCGGCCCGCCACTCGATGATGTGCGAGTGGTACAACCGCTCGCGGCGCAGGACCGCGCCCTTCTCCCCGCTGGGGGCGGCATCGTACTCAGCGACGATCCGCAGCTTGTATTCCGCCGTGAACGTGCGCCGCTTCGGCCGCGGGGCCGGGTCGGGCTCGGGGGCTGTGCGTGAGGTGGTGGTATTGGAAGCCATGCCGGGAATCTCCTGTCTCGCCCATCCAGACTAACCCGGACGAACCGGACGTCTCAGTCGAGACTGTCAGAGAGGGCCCCGCCTGTCCGGTCGGAACCGAGCACAACTCCACAACGTTGCGCTTCACCTTGTCGCGGGCCATTGCCCGTTTCACCGACCGGTTGAGGCAGGAGTGGATCGCCTCCAGGGTGCGTGTGCTGAGCGTCCGCGCCTTCACAGCGAGCCACCGGTCCACCTCCTCTGCCGAGAGGTCACGGAGCTTGCGGGCGCCGAGGGACGGGATCACGTGGGTACGGCTGAGACCGGTGCAGGTATCCAGGGTTGCCTTGTCGCGGCCAGCCAACCCGTACAGCAACCAGTCGTTGACGGCGTTCGCCACGGTGTAGCCGGTAGGCGCGATCGCCAACCCGTCTTCGTAGTCGCGCAGTACTTCCTTGAGCTTCGTCTTCGCCTCGGTCTTGGTACGGCCACTACCCCGCTTGATGACGCGTCTTCCGCTGGGGTCATAGCCGAGGCTGGCCGTAGCGATCCAGCGTTGCCGCTTCTCATCCCAATGAAGGCCACCGTCTCCCCTGCTACGCCGCTTGGTCATGGCCGCCCTTGGCCTCGCTCTCCAGCAACGCGACGTACTCGGCAATCGCGGAAGCCGGGATGAGCCGCGCACGGCCCTCCTTGACCGTGCGGAGACGACCCACACGGATTAGGTCATAGACCACGGTCCGGCTGAGCCTCAGAACGCGCACAGCGTCAGGCACACGGTAGAGAACGGGGGCAGCGGTAGTCACGAGGAGCCTTCCCTGTCTGTGATCAGTAGTTCTCGCTTCATGTCGTGCTGAAAGGTGAGCTGTCCGGCGATGCCGGCGGCGAGCAGGGATTCGCCAGGGGTGAGGCCGGAACCGGCGTAGGCCCAGTGCGCCAGGACGAGGGTTTCCGCTTCGGGCAGGTCGTCCAGGTCCGGGAGCCCGTCCGCGAGCAGGCGTTCGCGTAGGTCGGCGCGGGATTTTTCGGCGCGGAAGTCGGCGCGGATCTTGCGCAGTGCCCCGAGCGTGGTGGAGTAGGACGGTGACTTGGAGGAGAAGTGCCCGCGGAAGCCGAGCATGTGTGACCAGTGCGCGAGCAGCCGATCCGGGTACAGGTCGTCCAGGTCCCAGCAGGCTTCGATGAGCCGGCGGGTGTGGTCGGGCAGGCCGAGGCGGGATAGGTCGTGGCGTTCGGTGATCCGGCGATCAACGCTCTCGGTTGCCTCAGCGGACTTGGTGGCGTACTTGGCCACATAGGAGGCGACCGCCTGTTCGGTGATCGCGGAGCCGTCGCCGAATGCCTTGATCGGGCGGACGTCGACCTGTGTGCCCCAGCGCAGGATCAGGGCGGGCATGTCGGCAACCGCGTCCAGGGGCACGAAGGTGCGGCGGGCAGCGGAGCGGATCGCCCGGTCCAGCAGTGCGACAGTGGCCCAGGCCGGCGGAGCGGCGGCCGCACCGTCGGGTCCGTCGATGCGGATCACGGCGTGGAAGTGGACGGCCCCGCGGCGTTGGTACTCAGCGACTTTCCCGAAGGAGATTTTGGCGTGGTTGCCGAACTCTTTGCGGGTCAGGCCGGCGGCGTGGGCCAGGTCGCGGCGCAGGTAGATCGTGAAGCGGCGCCACAGTTCGGGCGCGTGGTTGTTCCACAGCACTGCTTGCCGGTAGTCGTAGCGCTCGACGTGCAGCGGGGTGCCGACCAGCGGATCGGTCACCGGGTGCTGCCGGCCGCAGCGGCACGCGGCGTGGTCGGGGCGGTTGTGGACCGGGCCGAACGAGGGTGCGGTCAAGGTGGCGAACACGCGGGGGTGGTCCCGGACCGTGGCAGGGACGCCCTTCGAGGCATCGCCGACCAGGCCGGCGCGGATCAGGTGAAAGGTGTCCGCGGCGTAGGTGCGAGCGCAGGAGGGGCAGCGCGAGGCGCGCCGGTTGCCGCAGGCCACCCGCAGCCGGTCACCAGGTTCCCCATCAGTCGCGTAGCGGTGCAGGATCTGCCTCGTCGGGGTATGCAGCAGGGTCCGGAAGCCCTGGAGGTGAACAGGGTTCGCGCAGCCGGAGGTGCGGCGGAGCTGGTCCACGAGCTGAGGGAGGTCCCCGCGGGCGGAGAGCCGGGCGAGGTCGAGTGCCGCGGCGTACTCCCGCTCAGCGGCCGGCGCGAGGAGGGTCGCCGTCATCGGTCGGTCCGGGAGTCCGCGGGGGCGGAGTGCCCCTCGATCCAGTCTTCTGCGCATACCTTGTGGACCGGCTTGTCGCGGTCCGAGCGCAGGTTGGTGGGCTTGTCGCACAACACGCACGGGGCCGGGGTGTTGTCCCAGTGCTTGGAGTCGCGCCAGTCCAAGAGCGCCATCAGGCTCACCGCCTCACGAGGACGAGGGTGGGCAGGGCGGTGGTGCAGGTACCGGTGCCCTGGCAGGTCGGGCAGGTCATCGGGAGCGTGGGCAGGATGCCGTCTGGACGGCGGGTGCCGGTGGTCACGGCGACGATGGGGAAGCCGTCGCAGGTCGGGCACAGGCGGGGTGCGGGCATGGCGGGGCTGTTTGCGTGCATGATGGTGTCTCCTGTCAGCTCTGTTGGGCGGGCGGGTGCTCGGGACGGCCGGTGTCCTTGGCCGGTAGTCGGCCGTCCCGAGGTCGATCTAGAAGCGGCGCGAACGACCCTGCTGCGAAGGAGAGTTGAGCAGACCGCGGAGCACGGAGATCACGACGGCGATGGACAGGGCGCTGACCGCAAAGGCGACGAGCAGACCCACGAGGACCACGCCGACCACGACCACGGCGCCCACTGCCCCGATGCCGGCGGCGACGTAGGGAGCGATCGAGGGCCGCGGTGCAGCGACCGGAGCCGGGGCGTAGTACGTCGGGGCCGGGGCGTGCTGCTGGCAGCCACAGGCCGGAGCCGGCACCGCGGCGGGCGGGTAGGTCGCGGGCAGGTGCGCGGTGGACTGGTAGACGTCGTTGGAGGTGGGGGCGTAGGTCGGGTGCAGGAACATGGCGGGGCTTCCCTTCGGACCAGTGGTTGTTGACGATCTGGACACCGGTGCGGGTGCTGGAGTCGATGGCGGGGGCGAGGAAGGTGTGGGCGAGGAAGAACCCGAACAGGACCAGGGCGAGCACGGCCCAGAGCTTGAGCCGGAAGGACTTGACGATCAGCCAGGCCGCGAAACCGAGGATCACGACCAGGGGCAGGTTCACGTTCACAGCGGATTTCTCCTTCTCAGAGCTGTGCGGCGATAGCAACAGCGAGGGGCTCGGGCACCCCGAGCAGGGACCGCAGGGCATCCAGGTCCAAAGGGGCACCCGTGCGGACGGTATGGGCAGCGGCCACGATGCGGGCATGTGCGAGCAGTGCGGCCGGAACCTCCATCACCGCAGCGACCGGGGAGACCGGGGCCGGCGGGAGCGCCGGGGCAAGGTCCGGTTCGACCAGAGCCGGGACCGGAGCCGGCGACGCCGAGGGCGAGGGCGAGGGGGGTTCGAGGTAGACCGAGTCCGCCGGATGCTCGGCAGCGGGGGCGGTCGTGGGGCTGTGGGCCAGCAGGGTTCCGCCAAGGAACGCCGCGGCGGGCCAGCCAGCGACCAGGATCCGCAGCCACGCCGGGACGGCGTGCAGGTCCAGGAGTCCGGCGGTGGCGACGTTGGCCCCGAGTGAGGCGAACAGGGCAACGGTGAACCAGACCCAGGCCAGACGAACCGGGGTGCCGGCAGCGCGTCCCTGCCGCAAGCGACGCCAGGAGGCGACGAGCAGCAGGTCGACGGAGATCGGGTAGGCCCAGGCTTTCCAACCGGACTGTCCAGCAGCACCAGCGATGTCGTGCAGGTGAGCGAAGGACAAAGCAGCGGCGATCACAGCTTGCACCAGGACCGGATCAATACGGGCGAGCAGGCGACGCACAGCAATTCACCTCCAGAGAGGGGCAGTTGGGGCCGGTGTCGGGCGGGGCACGCGGCCAGCCGCCCGGCACCAGCGGTCAGGGGCATTCAGGTGGGGTCGGGTGCGGGGGCTTCGCCGGTGCCCCAGCACGCCAGGCAGGCACCCTGCTGCGAGCCGACGTTGCGGTGCCGGCGGCCGACCCGGACAACCTTGGCGACCAGACCCGTCCCCTCGCAGGGCTCACAAGGGACCATCGGGGCAGGTGCGGGCGCGGTCTTCACGGTGGACTTGCGGGAGGTCGCCATGTCGTCAACTCTCGTCTTCGTCAACGGTGTTGGCGGAAGTTAAGATCTCCAAGGCGGTGACGTAGCGGGCGGTGGCGTCCGCCAGGGAACGGGCGAAGGCCAGGTGGTCAGCGAGGGGAACGCGGTCGTGCGCGCCGATCGACAGGTGAGTCCGGTCTTCGACCAAGGTCAGGATCGGGGTGCGCTCGGTGCCGTAGGTGTTCAGGTCAACCAGGGTGTTCGCGTCGGCGTACAGCGACATGAAGGCGGACACGGCTTTCCCCTTTCGGGACGGTTTCGGGCATGGGCGGGGTAGGGACGTGGCGCGAGAGGGTCACGCCGACCAGGAAGACCAGGGGTGCTATGGGGGGACGGGGCCGGCGACGTAGACCGAGGCGTCCTCGGGGGCCACCGGGCGCACGGCCGGGACCGGTCGGAAGGCGTCCAGGGCGGGCAGGTCCGGGACCAGGTAGGCCGTTGCGGCGCAGCGTGCGGCGGTCTCGGACAGTGAGCGGTAGGGGGTGCGGATGCGCTGCCAGTGGCCGGAGGTGTCGCCGATGATGGCCATGCCGGGCAGGTCAGGGCTTATCCGGGTGGCAGCCTTCGCGCCCTCTTCGGACACATCACCCAAGCCCATCTTGGCGGTTTCGATGTCGTTGACGCGGTGCACGACCCGGTTGGTGAGCTGCGAGCGCAGGAGCGTGGCGCCCTTGCCCAGCTCGGCACCGAAGCGCTGGCCCATGATCTCCAGGTAGATGCCGGCCGACCGGGCCAACTGCGCGAGACGGATCAGGAGCGTGACGGTCTCCGCGCTACGGGCCTTTTGGGCGGTGCTGGTGCCGAGGAACAGTTCCGCGATCTCATCCACGATCACCACGATCGGCACCGGTCGGATCTTGGCGGGCAGGCCCCAGATATCGGCCGTGATGTCCGAGCCGGGCACGCTGCTCGGGATCCCCATGTAGGAGCGGATCAGGTCGAAGCGTGCTTCCATCTCGGTGACCAGCACCCGCAGCAGCTCCAGCGCCACATCCGGATCCATGGCCAGAGCCGACAGCCGCGGAGCGAATGGAGCCTGCTCGGTGCCCTTGCAGTCGATACCCGCCAGGGCCACCGGCTGACCGGCCAAGCCATGGAACAGGTTGCGGGCGTACATGCTCTTGCCCGAGTCGGTCGCACCCAGCGCCAGCGCATGCGGGGCACGGCGGTAGTCACGCACCACCACCCGCCCGTCATCACCCAGCGCCACCGGTACCCGAACCGGACTGGTGGACTTGGCGACCACCCGAGCCGGCAACACCACCCGCCGCAGCACATCAAAGCCAGTGATCCGCAGATCGATGATCCCCGGACGCACCTCGGACACGTGCACCGAATGCACCTGCCAGGCGTGCCGCAAGTTCTCCGCGGCATTGGTCATGTCCTCGGTCGCCAGGCCGCGCGGCAGCCGAAGCCGCAGCCGCAGGCCCATGGTCGAAGCGGTCAGACCCCGGAGCTTAGGCGCCGTGGGCTTGATCTCGGCCTCACCACGGCGAGCGGCGATGACCCGCCACATCGGAGGCTCAGCCGACAACCCGCACGCCTCCATCGTCTCCGCCCAGTCGTGGCGAATGCGGGCCACCGTCAGCGGCAGGCCGACCGTGGACCAGTACACGCGCGGGTGACGCTCACGGGCATACACCGCGCCACCACCAGCAGCCGCCAACGGGCCGGCCGTCTCCATCAGGGCCACGACCTGATTCATGATCCTCAGCCCCTCGCCGCAGCCGGAACCAGCGAGGTGACCGCCAGAGCGCGGAACGAGATCCCGTGCCGCTTCTGACCGTTGAACTCGTTCTCCCAGTCACGCGCCCGCAGCCCCGTCACCGCCACCGGCATCCCCAGGGCCAGGTTCGCCGGAATCCCCGATTCCGGCACGCTCACCGTCAGCAGCTCAGCCGAACCGTCATCGGCGACGGTCAGGCCGACCGTCATCATGTGCTCCCGAGTCTCACGGTCCAGCGCGATCTCACCGGTCTCCCGGTTGATCACCTTCGGTGCAGCCGGGACCGCCACGAAGACGACGGCGGTGGAGAGGTCAATCTTGAAGGACGGCATCTGTCCAACTCCCTTGATGGAGTGTGTTGATGACTACGCCAGGTTTTCCTGACACCCTTAGGAAACAGCGCAGAGTGCTGGACCTATCACGGCGGGCATGGACGTTTGGGGACGTCTGATGTATCGTCAAAACGTCCCTAGGTCCCAGGAAGGCACCCAATGCCGAACGAGCGACTGCGCGCGACAATTGCCGCAAAGGACCACAGCATCCAGTCCGTTGCAGACCACGTGAGCGTCGATCCGAAGACCGTCGAGCGATGGATTACCAAGGACCGCGTACCCCACCGGGGACACCGCTGGAAGACCGCTCAGCTACTCGCAACCGATGAGCTGTACCTGTGGCCATCGGTCGAGCCAGAGGCCAAGTCAGCCAGCACCGCCGAGTTGGCGACGTTCTACCCCAACAGGGGTGCTGTGCCTGGATCACTGTGGTCTTCGCTGATCGACAATGCCGTCAGCCAGATCGACATCCTCGTTTTCGCGGGTCTGTTCCTGCTCGACAGTCATCCGGACTTCGCTGAAGACCTCGCCGACAAAGCCGCCGCCGGGGCGCAAGTCCGGATACTGCTGGGCGATCCGGCCTCCGATGCGGTTCGCCAACGGGGCCAGGAAGAAGGGATCGGGGACGACCTCGCAGCGCGAGCGCGGCTGAGCATGAAGTACCTGCTGCCGGCCGCCCGAACTCCAGGCGTCGAGATTCGCCAGCACAGCACGATGCTGTACAACTCGATCTACCGCTTCGATGACGACGTGCTGGTCAATCCCCACGTCTTCGGTGCACCCGCGGGTCAGAATCCCATGCTGCACTTCCGCTACGTCCCCGGCGGACGGACGTTCCGCCACTACCTCCGCAGCTTCGATCGAGTCTGGGAGCTGGCCAGCCCCGCACCGTCCGCCGGCTGATCGTGGCAGTCTTGTGCCCATGACCCGAGTCGACTACTTCAATGATCCCCAGGCGCCTAAGGCGAACAGCATCGTCCCCTCGGTGACAGTCGTGGCAGTCAACGAAGCAGGCGACGTCCTTCTCGTCCACAAGACGGACAACGATCTTTGGGCGCTACCAGGCGGAGGTGTCGATGTCGGCGAGTCCGCGCCGCAGGCTGCCGTTCGTGAGACCAAGGAAGAGACCGGCATCGACGTCGAGATCAACGAAATCGTCGGCACCTACACCAATCCGCATCATGTGATCGCATACGACGACGGAGAGGTCCGACAGCAGTTCTCGATCTGCTTCACGGCCACCATCATCGGCGGTGCATTGAGCACGAGCAGCGAGACCAAGGAAGTCGCTTTCGTCCAGCCCAGCCAGTTGGACGCACTCAACATCCACCCATCCATGCGACTGCGAATCGACCACGGATTGGGTCATCGCGCGCACCCCCACGTCGGCTAGAACACCCCGACGCCCACCAGACGCTCACGCACACGTGCCACGGCTGCGCCTAGGTACGGGCGAGCGTTGGTGATCGAGGTATGCACCTCACTGCCCAGCGCGTACCGATCGAGAATCTCATCCATCCGCTGATCAAAGTCGAAGGACTGTCCGGCCGGCCCCGTGGTCATGTCAGCGCAGATAAGCGCATCAAGGACCGGGCCGTCCTCCCGCTCGTACAACTCCAACTCAGCCGCAAGATTACGTTGTTCAGCCTCGAAGACGGCCCCGGAGTGGTGAGCCACCAGGCAGACCAACCGACGCGGCGCCCCCAGCGACTCCAGATGCCGCGCCCCATCGAGGGGATGGAAGCCGGTCTCCTGCAACTCTGACGCATAGCCCAGGTCATGCAGCCAGGCGGCAGCGACCAACAGCTCTCGATCTTCTACCGACACAGCAGCAGAGATCTGCTGTGCGCGAGCAGCCACTGCCTGTGTGTGAAGCCAACGGTTACCCAACGGCGGCAGCAGTGACTTAGCAAGCTGCGCCGCACCCTGCGAAGTGTCCAAACGGGAGCCCATGCGACTCACCGTAGCGGAGGAGCGCCAGGCCTAGTGAGAGGCCGGCAAGCCAAGAAGTCTGCTGCAGCGACAGCCGACTCCGAGCGTGGTGATGGATTTCTCTACTTCATCAAGACACCCGGCGGTCGCTGACGCTCCGCCGGGCGCACCGCTCGCCCCGCTCGCGCCCACGCCCCTGTCTTCGCCGGGCGCGGGCGCGGCGTGGCGGCAGCGCGCCCGCAAGAGATGGGCCTAAAGGCATGATGAGAGGGACCCCGAACGCCGGGCCAGTGGCACCAGCAGTCACGCCCAGAACGATGCCTCCGGCGGGGGCGCTTCGGCTCCGGGATGACCGCGGTCTGCCGGCGCAGCATCGGTCATTGATGGCTGATCTGGGGAACTGCCATCCCGCCTGCCGACATCCCAGGCAGAGCCGAGCAGCCTTGCCCCCTGGTGTCCAGGTCGTACGTCCAGTGGGGCGCTCCACCTGGACACCAGGGGGCAAGCCCGCTCCACCGAGGTGTGGGACGACGGCAGACGGGATGGCAGCAGGGGGAAGGCTGTGGTTCCTGTGGAGTCATTGGCCCAGGGGCCTCTCGAATGGTGGACGTCGCCGATGCAAGATCAACCAGCAGGAGCCGTGAACGATTGGACAACGCCAGCCGGAGACCCACTACGGTGCTACATTAATATTATGTCGCAGCGGAGCGCCGAAAATGCTTCGAGCATTGAAGAAACCATGCTCAAGCTACATAAGTCATGCCGGGATCACATCCAGCAAGCGGCGAAGTCAAATGAATCTGGAATAAATCAGGTTCTCCACCTTGAAGCCGACCTTGCCGTATGGCTCGAAGCCCTGGAATTGCAACCAGAGGTTCAACAGCTCCAGTCGGCACATCGCGACTTCGGACTTGCATTCTATGCCGCCATGACGGGGCTTTACCGCCAGGCATTCTCCAGCCTCAGATCCTTTCTCGAAGTCACAACCGGAGCAACTTACCTAAGCGCCCTCGAATTTAAACGACGCCAATGGGTAAGCGGAAAAATTGATATAAGCTGGTCGGCAATTACTTCCATTGACGATGGATTGTACTCGTCACCCTTCCTCAGGGAATTCTGCCCAGAAGCGATCGACGAACGAGAAGAGATGCTTACGAGCCTTAAGCAGGCCTATAGAAGATGTTCCGAGTATATACATGGGAACATTCCAACTTCTCGACTATTGCCCACTGATATATCATTTCAAGACGATATCATCAAAGAATGGCTGTCTGTCGCAAGCTCCACCCTAATAGCTACAATTCATTTCCTGATGGTTCGATACTATAAGGATCTTCCGCAGAGCCAAAAGGCATCAGTCGAAGGCTCTCTTGAAGACCACTTTTCTCATCTAATATCCGTACGAAAGCTACTTGATCTTCCATTGGAGGAAAAAGATCGTGAGCGCGAATGAGCTGCACTTCCGAACGGAAGATCTCACGCTGGAAGATGTGGGCAAGTATTTCGTCGAGACTGAATTCGATCGCTCGACGATTAATGATCTAAAAAGCAAGAAGACCGTCGTTCTGCAAGGTGCACGTGGCGTCGGAAAGTCTTTCCTTTTGAAGGTCGCCCAGAAGGAGATGGACGAGGAATTCTCCGATGCAAATACCCTAGCAGTATATGTGACATTCAATAAGGCTGGACTCCTCCAGACCTCCGATGCAGACCGATTCAAGCATTGGATGCTAGCTAAAATCTGCAATAGGATTATCCGCGAGGCGCGGAAGAAGGGAGTTCTCCAAAGTCAGAGTAGCATCTTCGCAACGCTCTCCAGCAGCCAAAGCGACGAGGCTGTTGCCTCCCGACTTGAGACGCTCTGGAAAGGCCTAGAGGATGCCTGGAAGAACGACGGCGAGGTTATCGAAGCCGACTCCGGGATTGACCCAGAGATGATTAAAGATGCAGTCGAGGACCTCTGCGATCAGACAGGGGTGAGCAGAATTGTACTGCTCATCGATGAGGCAGCACATGTCTTCATACCCGACCAACAGCGTCAGTTCTTCACCGTGATGCGCGACCTCCGGAGCCCATATATTTCGATCAAGGCTGCGGTTTATCCGGGCGTAACGTACTTTGGCGACTCATTCCAACTAAGTCACGACGCAGAATTGATCAACGCTAATCGCAACATCCTGGATCCGGGTTACATAACCTCCATGCGGGAAATTGTAATCCGCCAAGACCCTTCACTTGAAGCCTCAATAAATCGAAATGGGGCAACTTTTGACGCCCTTGCATTTGCCTCAAGTGGAAATCCGAGAACTCTGCTCAAGACAGTTTCGGCCACAACATCGCTGAACACGAGCAATGCTCAGCGTGTCATGCGAGAGTACTATCGCGATACCATATGGAGTGAGCACTCCTCTCTGGGTGATCGGTATATTGGACATCGCGCAGTGATCGATTGGGGGCGTGAATTCCTCCAGCAGCATGTGATACCGGGTCTTCAAACTTGATGGGCCGTCAGCGGCTTGAGCCAATTGACTGTCACGTTGGGTGACGATGCCGGGTGTGGTGTGCCCCGGATGCAAGGAGCCCGCAGGGATTGGTGATCATGGTTCTTGTCTAGAGAAACCGATCACGAACACCTGCGGGCTCGAACATCAACGATACCTGTGCCGATACGGACGCGACACTGCTGCTGGGCCTGGAGGGGCTGGGGGTGATCAAGGTGGAGGAGGTCGGGCCGGCTCTCGTCGTGCACGTGGCGACGGTGGACGAGGGTGCGCGGGCATGCCCGGAGTGCGGAGTGCTCTCCACGACGAGGAAGGGCCCACGTCTCACCCGCCCCCGCCAACTTCCTTACGGTGGACGACGTGTGGATCTGCACTGGCACAAGTCCCGTTGGTTCTGCGCGGAACCGCTGTGCCCGCGCGGCTCGTTCACCGAGCAGGTCCGCGAGGTGCCAGCGGGGGCCCGGCTGACCCGCGCGCTGCGGCGCGAGGCCGGACGCGTGGTGGCCGACGACGGCCGCACGGTCGTACAGGCCGGCCGTGACCTGGGCATCTCCTGGCCCACTGCCCAAGCTGCCTTCGAACAGTACGCCGAGCTCGTCCTGCCTGATCAGCCGCCCGTGACCGAGGCCGTCGGCATCGACGAGACCCGCAGGGGCAAGCCGGTCTGGCGGGAGAACCCCGAAACGGGCACATGGGAACTGGTCGCCGACGCCTGGCATATCGGCTTCGTCGACGCGGTCGGCGGCCAGGGCCTGCTCGGGCAGGTCGAGGGCCGCAACGCCGCCTCCGTCGCCGCCTGGCTCACCCTCCAGCCCGAGACCTGGAAACAGCGGGTCAGGTACGTGGCCATCGACCTGTGCGCCACCTTCCGCGCCGCCGTGCGCACCGCCCTGCCCCACGCCCGAATCGTCGTGGACTGCTTCCACGTCGTCCAGCTCGCCCAGCGCCACCTGGCCGACCTGCGCCGCCGCCTCACCTGGAGGCACCACGGCCGCCGCGCCCGCAAGGGCGACCCCGTCTGGAGCGTCCGCAAGCTCCTGCGCCGCAACAAGGAAGACCTCACCACCACAGAACTGGCCACGCTTGCCGACGAGTTGACCGATATGGGTACCTACGGCAAGCAGATCCTCGACGGCTGGCGTGCCAAGGAGCTCCTGCGCGACCTGCTGCGGCTCACCGCCAAGCACGCCCACGTCCTTCCCGACCGCTCCGCGGTCTCCGCCGCCCGCTACCGCTTCCAGGCCTTCTGTGCCGACCGCCCCTACCTGGTCGAACTGGTCACCCTCGCCGAAACCGTCGACCAGTGGTGGCACGGCATCGAGAACTACATCAAAACCGGCATAACGAACGCCGCATCCGAAGGCAACAACCGCGTGATCAAGCTCGAAGCCCGCAAGGCCTACGGCTTCCGAAACCGCCGGAGCCAACGCCTGCGATCACACTGCGCAACCACCCGAAGGGCACGCGGAAAGCTGACGACCCATCAACTTTGATGACCCGTGATACCTATGCTGCGAAAGAAGCAGCGCCAAACAGGAGATTCTGACAAAAGAATATTTCTATGGATTCATCATGATGCTCCCGCCGCCGTAAAGGAAGCCCTTCGCCTCCTCTGTTACAGTGGAATTCTCCACGAGGCTGGAAGCGGCCTAGTGGCGACTCGCGGCCTCACTGGGACCCGTTACATGTTGAATATCGGAACGCGAACTGGCCCCGAAGCCGATCCGGTTGCCGTGACAAACTGGTTGCGGGGATCCATATCGATCAAGCGGACGATCGAATTTGGGGCGAACCATGAAGCCTACGAGAGCATTGCTCGCCTCGATGTCGAAAAAATGGACGAGGAGCGACAGGAGTTCATTAAATCGCAGCTTGGTCGAACCGTTGACGAGTTGGACATGACTGCTTTTGCCCGTGGACGGCTTAAGGAACTTGGCTTCGATACGGTGGGAAAGATTCTCGCAGCCTCCGAGAAGGACTTTCAGCAGGCGAAGGGGGTCGGCCCAGTACGGTCGCGCCAGATGATGAACATCGCAACGGCGGCCGTGATGGAGTACCTGTCCGGCTGACGCGTGCGCTCGATGCTCGCGACCACGATGTGCCGACTGCGTGTCTAACTGCGCTACAACCGCCCCGCACTCAGCCGTACATTTACGGATGGCTGGACACCGATCCAGCAGGTCAAGGGGACAGTAGGTGCATGTCGAACACTTCACCGAATTGCTTCGGGACGAAGAGGCCGTGGGTTCAAATCCCGCCACCCCGACGGTATAGCAGCAGGTCAGGGCCGGTACTCCTTCGGGAGTACCGGCCCTGATGCTTTGCCCGGGGGGCTCTGTGGAGAATCTCTGGAGCAAACCGGCAGGGTTTTCCCTGGCACGTCAGTGCTGACGAGACGTCAGCAAAGGGTCTGGGGTCGCCGTGGGCGAATGCGGGCTCAGGGCCGGTTGCCCGGTCGGGGAGGGGTGGCTGTCGGGGAACATCGCCCGGCAGCCACCCTCGCTTCTTGCTACGTCGGGCTCAGGAGTGAGCGGATGCGCTCTGTGCCGAGGGCCAGAAGCAGTGTGGGCAGCCGTGGACCTGTGTCCTTGCCCACCAGCAGTGTGTACAGCAGGGAGAACCAGGCACGCTGGGCCGACTTGAGTTCGGGCGTCGGCACGGCATCCAACGTCAGCCCGGCCTGCAGCTTCGGCACTCCGTAGACGAGGGTGGTGAGCCCCGTGAGCGACCAGTGCTGCTCCAGGCCGTCCAGGAGCAGCTTGATCAACTCGCGTTCGGCTGCGGTGAGCCGCTCCAGGCCAGCCAGGTCTGGCTCGCTGCGAACCTGCGTCCGTTCCTCTGCGGGCACATAGCTGGTGATCCACTCCTGCGCGCGGTCGAGCCGCGGACGGGCCTGCGCCAGGCTCTCCAGCGGGTCGTCCTGCGTGAGGTCCCGGAGGATCCGCAGCGTCTGGTCCTCATCCCCGGTGGTGATGTCGGCGACCGACGCGAGGGTACGGAAGGGCAGCACCCGCTCCGTCGCGGGCAGCAGTCGCGACGCCGTGCCGACCGCGCGGGCGCGTACCGCCGACTCCCCCGGCTCGGCCTGGCCGGCCTCGATCTTCCAGCCCAGGGCGTCCCATTCGTCGTACAGGCGGTTGACCTCCTGGTCGAAGGCGACCGTGATGGCCTGGTTCGGCTTGCGCCGCGCGTACAGCCAGCGCAGCAGGGGAGCCTCGAGGATCTGCAGCGCGTTGGTCGGGGTCGGCGCCCCGCCCGCGGAGCCGCTCATCTTGGCGGAGCCGCTGCTGCCGACGAAGGAGTAGCCCAGGTAGGAGGGCGGATGCCCGCCGAAGATCTCCCGGACCAGTTGTGATCCAACGGTGAAACTGGAACCCGGGGAGGAGTGGTCGACCCCGCCGGCCTCGAAGGTGACGCCTTCGAAGGCCCAGCGCATCGGCCAGTCCACCTTCCATACCAGCTTGCCGCCGTCCGTCCGGTCCAGGTCGAACCCGTCGGCGTGACCGCACTGGCAGGTGTAATCGATCCTGGTCGTGCCCTCGTCGTAGGAGGTGACGGTCGTCGTGTCCCGGCCGCACAGCGAGCAGTACGGCCTGTACGGGTAGTACTCGGGGCCCGGCAGCGGGTCGTCGTCGGCCTGGCCGTCGTCCGCCGCCTCGGGCGGCTCGGCCTTCTTCGCGGTGCGGTAGCGGCCGAGCACGGCGTCGATCCGGGCCCGGTTCCGCATCGCGTGCAGGATCTGCTCGCGGTACGCGCCGGAGGTGTACCTCTGCGTCTGGCTGATCTCGGTGACCTCCACCCCGAGCTGCGCGAGCGCGGCGCGGAACGGGACCTTGAAGTGCTCGGCCCAGTTCGCGTGCTCTCCGCACGGGTCCGGCACCGAGGTCAGCGGCCGTCCGATGTACTCAGCGAAGGACGTCGGCGCACCGGCCGGAACCTTGCGCAGCCGGTCGTAGTCGTCCCAGGACAGGATGTGCCTGCACGCCAGCCCCCGACGCCGGATCTCGTCGGCGACGAAGTGCGGAACCATGATCTCCCGCAGGTTGCCCAGGTGAATCGGCCCAGAAGGACTGATCCCGGAAGCGCAGACCGGAGACGCGTCGGGCCCGCGGCGTTTGCCCTCGGCGATGACCTGGTCCGCTGCTGCGACCACCCAATCGCCTTGCTTCACGCCAGCCACGTCGTGCCTCCTGGGGGAATTCGGTCACTCGATTACAAGGAGGGTAGGGGTTCCGCAGCCACATCGTCGGCCATAAAACCGTCGGCAGGGAGGGGACGTCCGCTGCTGGCGAGGCCTCCGCGCGCTGATCGACACCGGTGGCCCCTCTCGTTCGCCTGGTCCGCGCCGGTGTCGTATGCGCAGGTGGGAGACTTGTCGAACGACCCGGGGACCGGGACCGGGGCCAGAGCCGACCCCGTTGCGGTCCTGGGAATCCGACCGGGTGCGTGCTGCACCGAGGGCCCGCAGACAGGGAGAGCACAGTGAAGATCGTGGCAGATGACCTCTCCGGACCGGAGATCGCCCGCTTCCTCGATGAGCATGTCCAACAAATGCGGTCCATCACGCCTTTGGAGAGCAAGCACGCTCTCGATCTCGACGGGCTGCGCCAGCCCGGGATCACCTTCTGGTCGGTGCTGGACGATGGCTTTCTGGTGGGCTGCGGCGCGATCAAGAGGTTGGACGCGGGTCACGCGGAGCTCAAGGCGATGCGTACCCGGCCGGTACGCAAGCGGAGCGGGATCGCATCCCTGTTGTTGGCACACATCATCACCGAGGCTCAGCGTGCGGGGTTCACCCGGTTGAGCCTGGAGACCGGATCGGCTGAATTCTTCCTCCCCGCAAGGAAGTTGTACGAGAAGTTCGGGTTCCACTCCTGCGAGCCGTTCGCGGACTACACAACCGACCCGAGCAGTGCGTTCATGACGAGGACGCTCTGAGAGCGATCCCCGGAGGCCGCCGATAATCCCGGTCCCGGGACCTGCCCGACCCCTACCGTGGAGTGATGACCACCTCCCTGCTGCTGTGCAACGATCCGCTTCGGCCGACGCGCTGCGACCCGTACTTCGCCCCGCAGGCGGCGGCCGCCCGCGGGGCCGGTGCGGAGGTGGCGCTGCTGGACCATGACGCGCTGCTCCTCGGCCGCACGGACGAGGCAGTGCGGCGCATACCGCGCGGCCTCGGAGCGGTCTGGTACCGCGGCTGGATGGTCCCCGTCGCCGCCTACGCGCAGCTGGACGCTGCCCTGGCCGAACGTGGTGTGCAGTTGCTGACGACACCGGCGATGTACCGAGCAGCCCATGAACTCCCCGGCTGGTACGCCGCTTTCGCCGAGGCCACACCAGCCAGCACCTGGATCGCCTGCGCGCCCAACCAGGCACCGGAGCGGCAGGCGCTCGCCCGGGCCGCCGCAGAACTCCCGGCGGGTCCGGGAATCGTGAAGGACTTCGTCAAATCCCGCAAGCACGACTGGGAACAGGCCTGCTACCTGCCCGACCTCGCCGACACTGCGGCGGTCCACGGGGTGGTGTCCCGCCTGGTCGAACTCCAGGACGACTCCCTGGCCGGCGGTATCGTCCTGCGTGCCTTCGAGGACCTCCATCGGGTAGTTGGAGAGGCCAGAGTGTGGTGGCTCGACGGTGAAGCGGTACTGACGACCGCCCACCCCGACACACCCGACGTGCGGCCCACACCTGCTCTCGACCACATCCGCCCGTTGGTGCGGAAGTTGGGCTGCCGGTTCATCACCACTGACCTCGCGCAGCGCACCGACGGCGCCTGGCGCGTCATCGAAGTCGGCGACGGGCAGGTCAGCGACCTCCCCAGCAGCACCGACCCGGTCACTTTGCTCGGACCGCTGCTCGCCCTTGACCCCGACCCAGAGGCGTAGGAACCCAGCGAACCGGCCGCCGCAGGCCCACACTCACGTGGGGCAGTCCCGGCATGATCGACCCTGAGTGTCAGTGCGGCCGGATACCTTGGCGAATATGGGGACGGGGATCGAATACGTACGCGGCGATGCGACATTGCCGTTGGGCAAGGGCCCGAAGGTGATTGCTCACGTCTGCAATGACCTGGGCGGTTGGGGGAAGGGCTTCGTGCTTGCGGTCTCGAAGCGCTGGCCCGAGCCGGAGGCCGCGTACCGGCGCTGGCACCGTGAACGGGCGGGTAACGACTTCGGCCTGGGGGCCGCGCAGGTGGTCCAGGTCGGGCGACTGCTGTGGGTGGCGAACATGATCGGCCAGCACGGGATGCGCACCGGCAGCAAGGGCGTACCTGTGCGCTACGAGGCCGTCGATGCCGCGCTCAGCATTGTCGCCGGCCGTGCCACCGAGTTGAACGCATCGGTGCACATGCCACGCATCGGCTGCGGCCTGGCAGGGGCAAGTGGGAGCGAATCGAGCCGTTGATCATCGGGCGCCTGGTCACGGCCGGCGTACCGGTCACGGTCTACGAGCATGCTGGACGGTAGGCCCAAGGGGAGACGGCCGGGGAAGCCGCGGCAGCAGTAACGGTGGCCACGGGGCTACAGGGCTACAGCAACGCCTGCAGGGCGGAGTTGAAGGCGGTGGTGTTGTACATCGCGCCCTCGGGGGCCACGTCCTTGCCGTTCACCTGGATGGTGGGGGTGCCTTTCAGGCCTGCCCCGGTGTAACTGTCCTGGCTGTCCTTGACCCACTGCTGGTAGGTCCGGTTCTTGACCGCCTGGCGGAAGGCGGCGGTGTCCAGGCCAGGAACCGTTTCGGCGATCTTCAGCAGGTTGGCGGAGGTGAAGAGGTCGACGGACTCGTTCGTCGGCTGGTTGGCGTAGAGCGCGGCGTGGAACGCGGGGAACTGTCCCGCCTCGACGGAGGCGCGAAGGGCGTTCGCCGCGGCGGCGGATCCCGTGCCGCCCAGTCGCTGGTCGAGGAAGGAGGCGATCGTGTACTCGATCTTGATCTTGCCCTGGGCGGCCAGGTCCGCGAGCACGGGGCCGGCCGCCTGTTCGGCCTTCTTGCAGTAGGGGCAGCGCGGGTCCTCGTAGACCTTGACCGTGGTGGGCGCCTTGGCGTCGCCCACCACTATGGACGTGCCGTCGGCAGCGAGGGTGGAGCGGAGGCTGCCCAGCGCGGATGAGCCCGCATGGCTCTGGACCGAGAACGCCGCGGCCGCCGGCCCGCTGCTGGTGGACCCGCAACTCGCCACCGTCGCCACCAGCATGCCGCAGGCGGCCACTGCCGCCGCGACCGCAATCCTCGTCGATCCTCGCCCGGACATGGCACAACCCTTCCCTGGAGTACACGCACCGGCGCGTCCTCGCACGCCCCCCACCACGCTAGGCAGCCGCGGGCACCTGCGGAGCCCTCCACACGTCCCCAGAGAGCAGGTCGAAGGTCACTGAAACGTCCGGCGCGCGACAAAAAGGGGGCGGGATTGCTAGGCCACCAGCAGTGCGGCCGCCGCCAGCATCCGTACCCCTACGCCGATGGCGCTCTCGTCGACGTCGAAACTTCCCTGGTGCAGGTCGAGCGGAGTGGTTGCGTTGACCTGGCGCACGCCCAGGCGGGCCATCGCACCGGGCACCTGGCGCAGGTACCAGGAGAAGTCTTCGCCGCCGAGGCTCTGCTCGGTCTCGGTGATCGCCTTCGCCCCGAGGGCCGTCTCGGCCGCCCTGGTGAACAGCTCGATGCTCTTTGCCTCGTTGACCACCGGGGGAACCCCGCGGGTGTACTCGAGCTCGGCGGTCACTCCGTAGGACGCCGCCATGCCGACGATCGCTTCCCTGACGAGTTCGGGGACCAGCACCCAGGATTTCTCGTCCATGCAACGGATCGTTCCTTCAGCGATTCCGCTCACCGGAATGGCGTTGTGCGTGTGGCCGGCATCGATGTGCCCCCAGACGATCGACACCGGGGACCTGGGGTCCAGCTTTCGCGTAATCGCCCCCGGCAGCGCGGTCACCATCGAGGCGAGGGCGAAGACCACATCGGTGGTCAGGTGCGGACGCGAGGTGTGCCCGCCGGGGCCGGTCACCGTCAGCTTCACCAGATCGCAGGCCGAGGTCAGCGGTCCGGTCCTGAGTCCGATCCGGCCGGCATCGATCTTGGGGTCGCAGTGCAGGGACATGATCTGGCCGACCCCGTCGAGCGCCCCGGCCTCGATCATCGACGTGGCGCCGCGGAGCACCTCCTCGGCCGGCTGGAAGATCAGGCGGACCGGGACCGGAAGTTCATGGTGCTTCGACATCTCCGCCAGGACCAGGCCCGCGCCCAGGACGGTCGCGGTGTGGACGTCATGGCCGCAGGCATGGCTGACGCCGGAATTGATCGAGCGGTATTCGACGTCCTTTTCGTCCAGCACGGGCAATGCGTCAAGGTCGGCGCGCAGGGCGAGGGCCGGCCTGTCGCCATTCCTGGACGGCAGGTCGCAGACCAATCCGGTGCCCGGCGTGAGGCGGGGCTTGAGACCGGCGGCGGCAAGGCGATCGGCGACCTGCTGGGTCGTACGAATTTCGGCGAGCGAGAGTTCCGGGTGGCGGTGCAGGTCCCTGCGAAACCTGATCAACTCAGGCTCGAACTCAAGTGCGTATCGTTCGAGGTCGGCGAGCACTTTGTCGGACAGTCCGGCTGACACATGTTCGAAACCGTGGGGCTGTACGAGTTGGGCGTTGGTATTCATCGCAGGGTCGTCCATTACTTCAGGGTAGAGCAACGCCGCTGGATTCCGGAGCCGACGAAACCGAACTCGTAGCGGCTGAATATGGCCTGACCTGCTGCCCGACCTCAATTTCCGGTGGAGGATCCGGGAAATACCAGGCATCCGAACGGGGGATCCGGGACGGAAGGCGCATCGGCGGCGGGCCGCAGGCGGCGGGGGCCGCCTCGAAGGCATCCCGGTCCATACCGTCGACGGCCACGCCCCCATTATCTGACTTATGGTCAGATTTCTTATCCGATGGGCACGCAGGTCAGGTGTTGACGTGGTGCCGGCCGCGAAGTACGGCCGGCTGCCGGAGCCGCGCACGCCGAACAGCAGCAGCGCGCCGACGAAGGGGCGAGCGCCCCGGGCACGTCGCGGGACGGTCGAGCGTTGTCGCGGCAGCAGCAGTATCCGTGACAGAGGAGAAGTCAGATGGCCCTGTGGGACCGCATCAAAGACTCGGCCAACACCATGCAGACGCAGCTCAACGCCAAGAAGAACGACCTCAAGAGCGGCGCGTTCCGTGACGCCAGCATGGCGATGTGCGCGCTGGTCGCCGCGGCCGACGGCTCCATCGACCCATCGGAGCGGCAGCGCGTCGCCTCACTGATCGCGACGAACGAGGTGCTGCAGAACTTCTCCGCCGACGATCTGCAGACCCGGTTCAACGACTACTGCGGCAAGCTGACCGCCGACTTCGACTTCGGCAAGGTCAGCGTGCTGCAGACGATCGGCAAGACCAGCAAGAAGCCGGTCGAGGCCCGTGCCGTGATCCAGATCGGCATCGTCATCGGCGGCGCCGACGGCAACTTCGACAAGACCGAGCAGGCGATCGTCCGCGAGGCCTGCTACGCGGTGGGGATCGCCCCCTCGGAGTTCGATCTCTGAGTTCGATCTCTGAGTTCGGCCTCTGGCTGGAGGGCAGCACGGACAGAGGGCAGCACGGGCGAAGGGCGGTCCCGGGAGGGGCCGCCCTTTCTTCGGTGTCAGATTATGTCTGTCACCGATATAAACTGGTCCCATGCTGCCCCTCGACCCGCCGCGCTCCGCCTTCCCTCCGGGGACGGCACCCCGCGGCTGGGCCGTGCTCACCAGGGAGCGCCCCCGTCCGGACAGGATCAGGACCCGCCCCTGGGCCTGGCGGCTGGCCGTCGCCACCGTCTGCTTCGGGGCGTTCATGGGGCAGCTGGACGCCAGCATCGTCACCCTGACCTACCGGCCCCTGGGCAGCGCGTTCCACGCCGGACCGGCCGCCGTCGAGTGGGTGTCGCTGTCCTACCTGCTGGCGCTGGTCGCCCTGCTGGTCCCGGCCGGGCGCTTCTCCGACGCCCGCGGCCGCAAGCTGATGTACCTGTACGGCTTCGCCGTGTTCACCGCCGCCTCCGCCGCTTGCGGGCTCGCGCCCGGCCTGCTGGCGCTGGTCGCGTTCCGGGCGGTGCAGGCGCTGGGCGCGGCGCTGATGCAGGCCAACAGTGTGGCGCTGGTCACCACCAGCGCCCCGCCCGGCCGGATGCGCAGCGCGCTGGGGATGCAGGCCGCCGGACAGGCGGTGGGCCTGGCCCTCGGCCCCACCGTCGGCGGCACGCTGGTGGCGACCGTGGGCTGGCGCTGGGTCTTCCTGGTCAACGTCCCGATCGGGATCATCGCCCTGGTCGCGGGACACTTCCTGCTGCCCCGCACCCGGCAGCGCGACGGGGGCGCGAAGGTGGACGGCTACGGCGTGCTGCTGCTGGCGGGCGCCAGTACCGCCGGGATGCTGGGACTGTCCGTCAGCTCGGGACTGGGGCCGCCGCTCTGGACCGCCGCCGTGCTGTTCGCCGCCGCCGTCGGCATCGGCCGCTGCTTCGTCCGGCGGCAGTCGGCCTGCGCCAACCCGCTGGTGGACCTGGACCTGCTGCGGTCGGGGCGGCCGGGACGGGCGGGGCGGGCAGGGCGGGCGGGGCGGGCAGGGCGGGCGGGGCGGTCCGAACGGGCCGGGAAGGCAGGGAAGGCGGGGCAGGTGGGCGGGATAGCTCCGGCCTGGCCGGCGGCCTCTGCGGCTATCTGATCCTGTTCGGCCCGCTGGTGCTGGTCCCGGTCGTGCTGGCCCGGAACGGCGATTCGGTGCTGCTGGCCGGCCTGGTGCTGACCGCGCTGCCGCTCGGTTTCGCCCTGGCCGCGACCCTGGCCGACCACCTGCTGCCGACGCGCTGGGACGACCGCACCCGGGCCCGGGCCGGGGCGGCCGGGTCCGTACTGGCGCTGGCGCTGATGGCCCTGCTGCCGTTCACCTCCTCCGTACTGCCGCTGCCGCTGGCCCTGCTGGGGCTGGCCCTCGGGGTGTTCACCCCCGCCAACAACACCCTGGTGATGCGGGCCATCCCGCAGTCCTCGGCGGGCACTGGGGGCGGCATGGTCAACATGGGGCGGGGCATGGGCACCGCCCTGGGCGTGGCCGCGGTGACGCTCACCTGCACCTGGTTCCCGGCGCGGCCGGTGCCCGTACCGCGGTCGTCGTCCTGGCGGGCTTCGCGGTGGTCGCGCTGGTGACGGCGGGTAGTGGGGCGTCCCGACAACGCTGACCACCCCGGTCGGCGGGGCGCCGGCCTGTGCTGCTTCCTGGTCTCCGGATAGATGGTGGCCGGTGGTTGGTGCACGGTGCAGGATGGGGGCATGAGTCCCGAGTCGCCGCAGCAGGCCCCATCGTCAGAGACCGCACCAGGCAGCCCGGCCGCCGACGCGGCGGACGCCGCAGCCGCTTTCAGCCGCCTCCCGGCCTGGGAGCAGCGCTTCCACGCCGCCCAGGTCAGCCTGCCCGAGTGGGCCGAGGACGCCCCTGAGCGCTGCTTCTTCGTCTCCAACGCCACCGGCACCTACGAGGTGTACGTGTGGGACCGCGCCACCGGCGCGAGCCGCCAGGCCACCGACCGCGCCCACGGCACCACCGACGCCGCCCTCAGCCCGGACGGCGAGTGGCTCTGGTGGTTCGACGACACCGACGGCGACGAGTTCGGCATCTGGCGTCGGCAGCCCTTCACCAGCAAGGGAAATGACGGACCGTCAACTGATCTGGCGTCAGTTGGCGTCCCGGATGAAGAGGCAGTCCCCGGGTTGCCGGCCTCGTACCCGGCCGGGCTCGCGCTGGGGCGGGACGGCCTGGCCGTCGTCGGCCGCTGCACCGACGAGGACGGCACCACACTGCACCTGTCGCGCCCCGGCGCGGAGCCGGTCGAGGTGTACCGGCACCGCGAGTCGGCCGGCGTCGCCGACCTCTCCCACGACGGGACGCTGCTCGCGATCGACCACACCGAGCACGGCGACGCCATGCACTCCGCGCTGCGGGTGCTTCGCATCGCCGACGGCAGCACCGTGGGCGAGTTGGACGACGTGACCGGACGCGACCAGCCGCTCGACCTCTCCTGCCAGGGCTTCGCCCCGCTGCCCGGCGACACCCGGATGCTGGTGGCCCATCAGCGCCACGGCCGCTGGGAACCGCTGATCTGGGACGTTGCCGACGGCACCGTCCAGGAGCTGACGATCGAACTGCCGTACCAGGAACCCGGCGACCTCTCCGCCGCGTGGTACCCGGACGCCTCGGCGCTGCTGGTCGAGCACACCCGGCACGGCCGCAGCGAGCTCTACCGCTACGTACTGGCCACCGGTGCGCTGCGGCGCCTCGACACCCCGCCCGGCACGGTCTCCGGCGCAAGCCCCCGTCCGGACGGCAGCGTGGAGTTCCTCTGGTCCTCGGCCGCCGAGCCGCCGGTGATCCGCTCCACCAGCGGGGCGGTGGTGCTGGCCGCGCCCGGGCCGCAGGCCCCGCCGTCCGTACCGGTCGAGGACGTCTGGGTGGACGGGCCCGGCGGGCCGATCCACGCGCTGGTCCAGCGTCCGCCGGGTGAGGGGCCCTTCCCGGTGGTGTTCGACATCCACGGCGGGCCCACCTGGCACGACAGCGACGCCTTCGCCGCCCGGCCGGCCGCCTGGATCGACCACGGTTTCGCCGTGGTCCGGGTCAACTACCGCGGCTCCACCGGCTACGGCCAGGCCTGGACGGACGCGCTGCGGGTCCGGGTCGGGTTGATCGAGCTGGAGGACATCGCGGCGGTACGGGCCTGGGCGGTCGACTCCGGGCTGGCCGACCCGGCCCGACTGGTGCTGCGGGGCGCGTCCTGGGGCGGCTATCTGACCCTGCTCGGCCTCGGCACCCAGCCCGACGACTGGGCGGTCGGCGTGGCCGGCGTCCCGGTCGCGGACTACGTGACGGCGTACCACGACGAGATGGAGGAGCTGAAGGCGATGGACCGCACCGTCCTCGGCGGCACCCCCGAGCAGGTCCCCGAACGCTACGCGGCCTCGTCGCCGCTGACGTATGTGGACCAGGTGCGGGTGCCGGTCCACATCAGCGCCGGGCTGAACGACCCGCGCTGCCCGATCGCCCAGATCGAGAACTACGTGGGGCAGCTGGAGAAGCTCGGCAAGGTGCACGAGGTGTACCGCTACGAGGCCGGGCACGGCTCGCTGGTGGTGACGGAGCGGGTCAAGCAGCTGCGGCTGGAGCTGGACTTCGTGGCCCGCCACCTGGGCTGAGCCCGGGGGCCGGGCGGTCGGCGCTAAGCGGTCGACGCTCAGTGGTCAGCGGTCAGCGGTCAGCGGTCGACGAGGCCGGGTGCGGGTACGGGTGCGGGGGTGAGCCCGAGGTCGCGGTCCCGCACCAGCTCCGCCTCGCGGCGCACGAACCGCGCCCACATGAAGACCACGAAGCCCGCGAAGACGAACCACTGCAGGGTGTAGCCGAGGTTCTGGAACGCGCGCAGGGTCAGTCCGGCGCCGCCGGACGGCTGGTAGGTGGGGACCGGCGTCAGCGCGGCCGCGCCGCCGGCCCCGCTTCCGGCCCCGCTGTTTCCGGTCGCGCTGTCACCGTTGCCGCCGCCCGCGGTGCCCTTGTCCAGGGCGACCCAGCCGTCGTAGACGGAGTACGGCAGCAGGTTGACCAGGGTGCCCGGGCTGATCATGCCCACCTGCCCGGCGGGCAGCCCGCCGCTGCTGATGACCTCGGGTGTGCTGGCGTCCTCGGAGGTCTGCAGCCGTCCGTGCAGCTCGACCGTGCCGGTGGGTGCGGCCGGCACCGCGCTCGCCACGGCCGTCCAGCCCCTGACCACGGCGATCGGGAGGCCGCCGCCGGTCGGACGCAGCGGGGTGAGCACGAAGTAGCCGGACTTCCCGTTCACCGTGCGCTGCGGGACGAGCAGCTGGTGGGCGGTGTCGTAGCGGCCGGAGAAGGTGACCTCACGGCCGACGTCGGCCGCCGTCACGGTCTGCGCGTCCGGGCCCTTGAGCAGCGGGGCCAGCGCGACGGCCCGGTTCAGCTCCGCGGCCTGCGCGGCGGCGTGGCCGCCGGCGTGGCTGTGCAGCTCGAACCGGCTGAGCTGCCAGACGCCCAACCAGAGGCAGGCCGGCACGGCCAGGACGGCGAGCAGGTGGATGCCGAGCCAGCGGGGGGTGAGCAGAAACCGGTACACACGACCACGATGACTAGCGGTAGGGGTCGTCATGCCCTGTTGACCTGCATCTTCCGCTTCCCGTCGATCATCGTAAACCTCCTGGGGAGTCTCTGGGGAGACCCGAACGGCTCCGACACACCACCGAGGAGAGCGTCGATCGCCGCACGGCCCTTCGCCCCCGCAGTCGGGAGGAAGTGCGCGTAGTGCTCGAAAGTCACGGTAGACGACGAGTGCCCGAGCCAACGAGCCAGGGTCACCACCGACTCCCCCGCCTCCAGCTGGTGCGAGGCGTAGGTGTGACGCAGCACGTGGAAGCCGTCCCTGCGCGCCGCCTCGTACTCCCAGTGGTTGCCGCCCTCGCGCAGCGGCTTGATGACGCCGGCCTTCGCCAGGACCGGTTTCCACATGTCGACGTCCCAGGCGCGGGCCCGGATGGCGTTGTGCTGGGTGGTGTACAGCAGCAGGGCGTGCTCCCGCTGCTCGGTGGCGCCGGGCTTGAGCCAGGGCAGCCCGATCATGTGCGGCGGGTAGCGCTTCATGTGGTTGCGGATCTCGGCGGCGACCGAGTCGGGCATGTCGACCGACCTGGTCTTCCCGCCTTTCGGGAGCCGGTAGTACCGCTTGGTGACCTCGCACTGGACCTGGCGGCGCACGTGGATGACGCCGCGGGCGAAGTCGATGTCGTCCTCGGCCAGGCCGAACACCTCGCCCTGCCGCAGCCCGCAGCCGGCCCCGATGGCGACCGCGACCCGGTAGCGGGCGCTGATGCCGTTCAGGACTGCCAGGACCGTGGCGGCCGGCCAGGCCTCGCGCTTCTCCTGGGTGTCCTTCGGCGCGGACACGGTCTTGGACAGGACCGGGTTGCGGGCGATCCGCTTGTCCTCGATGGCGGTCTCGAAGATCGTCGACAGGGTGCTGAGGATGTCCGCGACGTAGGACGGTGCCAGGGGCCGGTTGGACAGGGTGACGATGAAGGCCCGGAGCATCGCGGCGTCGACCGCGCGCATCTCCTTGGCACCCAGCTCGCGGCGGATGTGGTTGAGCCGGTGGCCGATGACGCGCTGGCTGTTCGGTGAGCCCTTGATGCCGGGGACGAACTTGGTGCGGATGTAGTCGTCCATCAGGATCGTGCCGTCGCGCGGGTCGATGAACGTGCCCTGGGTGGACTCGTTCGAGGCCTTCGCCCACCAGGTCTTCGCGTCCTCCTTCTCGACGAAGGACCGGGCCCGGACGCCAGGAATGCCCGCGACTTTGTACCGCTTCGTCTTGGTGCCCCACCGGTCGGTCCGCTCACGCTTCTTCGTGACCGGATCCGGCCGCTTGTTCAGCCAACGGTCCTCGATGTAACCAGGCATCGCCCCTCCAGTAGGTCTAATTAGAAGGGTGGCGGCGTCAAACCGTCACCGCCCGACGTATCCGTTGGCTTCGAGTTACTCTTCAGGATCTGAAGAATTAGATTCTCAGCAATGAAGTCGGCGTTGTCTTCGACGTATTTTTTCATGACTTCCGGGGTCATATTCTTGACAAGGTAGCCCGGATCCACTCCCCACTCTGCCGCCATTGCAATCAGGCTATCGGAATATGGCGCGTTCTGTCCCGGCTCGTCACCGTCTGCCCCGGCCCAATGCTCTTCCGGGCGCAGCCAACCGATCTTGCCCGTGCTTGGATCCCAAGTTTGATCCCGCTTGGCCAAAATCGCCTGCACATCATCGACTACCAGGGACGAGTGGTGTAGAGGGACAGTGGCAGCCAGAAGGTCATATTCGGAGATCTGAACGACAGAAGCCCCTTCGACGAACTTTCCATGAAGAACAAATTTGAAGTCAATGTCACTACTAGTCGACGGTGGCATGAAGAAAAACGCAAGCGGCTGACGGAAGGTGATGCAGAAGTTAATCAGCTCATTGGCGTTGAATTCCCTCGTCCGGCCAGTCTTTACAGAACGCTCTGCCGCGCCGAGCGATGACGCAGTCCACGGCTTACCACTAACCTCTTGCAGTCTTCGCGCGGCCTCTTCTTGCGTCCAGCCTTCAAGCCTGCGGGCTCTATTGAGGTTCACGGAGACGAGGTTGTTGATGAGCATGGCGTATGTCCTACGGGATGCCTCCGTAGGAGGCGACTGCGGGTCGTCTTTCTTCTTTCCCATGCACCGAGTGTAGTCCCCAGGCCAACACCCGGGCAAGATGCACCTTGCCTAGAGGACGGATCACCTTGCCCCCAGGCCACATCTTCCCCTAACGTGTCACCCATGCAACTTGATCCGTCCTCTAGACCGGATCGCTCGCCCCTACGCGCAGTCCGTACTGCACGTGGGCTGACGCTGCGGACCGTAGCCCAACGCTCGGGCATCGACCCGGGTCATCTTTCGAAGGTCGAACGAGGGCAAAAGCAACTCTCAGTTGATGCCCTACACCGTGTCGCCGTAGTGCTGGAACTCCGCGAGCTGGCCAAGCTCCTCGCGCCGTACGTGGGAAGTAAGGAGGCCGCCTGATGGCTACCGCCATCGAACTCCCGGCCATCACCAGCGGCATGAAGACCGAGGTCAAGCCCGTCGTCCTCGACGTCTACGGGGCGGCGGCCTACGTCAACCGCACGGTCAAGGCCATGCGCAGGATGCGCGAGCGCCGCGTCGGCCCGGCCAGCTTCATCAGCGACGGCCGCGTCACGTACCGCGTCGCCGAACTCGACCGGCACCTCGCCAAGAACGAGGCCGCCGACTCCCGGTCGAACCCCGACCTGGACCCCACGCTCAAGCCCCCGGAGCCCCGGCGCACCCGCGCCAGCCGGCCCCGGAACGGCAACGGAGCCGGGATTGCCGTCCCGACTCCGCTTGCCAGCAGCACGCCCACCCACACCGGTACCCACCAGTAGATCGAGGCGCACCACCATGACCATGCTCTCACCCGCGGCAGTGTTGCCGCCCGCTGACCCGGCGCCAACGCCCGCCAGCACCACGACCACCCTCGCCCAGCAGATCGAGACCGTCCGGGCCGCACTGCCCCCGGCCTCGTTCACCTGCCGCTACGGCAGCACGTTCTGCGGCCTCGGCCAGAACCCCCACGAACCCTGCAGCTCCGGATGGATCAAGGTCACCGCGCCGGGAGAGCAGCACCCCGTCACGTGCCTGGAACTCGTCATCGAAAGCTACGAGGAGAACAAGCCCCCGATCCTCGCGCTCGCCGCCGACGGGAACAACGCCGTCGAGGTCACCCCCGCCCAGGCCCGCGCCGTCGTCGCCTCCGTCCTGGACCACCTCCCGCGGATGCTCACCATGATCGACCAGTACGACGCGATCATCGCCGAGGTGTCGCCGTGACCGTCACCCTGATCAAGCCGTACACCGAGGCCGAGCAGCACATGCTCTCCCTGTACCGCCAGCTGTGCGCCCAGGGCTGGACCGACCAGGACATCCACCGCACGCTCGACATCATCACGGCCGGCGGCCGCGCCGCGGCCTTCACCGCCTGGCGCGACACCGAGACCCGGCCCCACATCAAGAACATGCTGCAGGGCGCCATCGACTCCTTCGGAGGCGGCCAGTGACCGACTTCGACGCCCTCGCCGAGGACATGCTCGAACCCGGGCTCTACCAGAAGGTCATCGCCGAGTTCGACAAGCTCGCGAACAAGCCCGGCGCCAGCATCAACCTCGTCGGCCTGCGCGCCTGGGAGCAGCTTCCCGCGCAGCAGCGCAGCCGCGACTGGCCCCACGTCCTCGGTGTCTACGTCCTGCGGGTCATGGAGGAGGAGAACTCCAAGCGCACCGACCGCGAGGCCCGCGACACGACCCGGACCTACCTCGGGGACCACGACGTGGCCAGCCTGTCCGACTCGCTTCACTCGGTCCGGGAGTTCCTCGGCCACGGCATCGACGTGAACGTCAACGTCAACGCCGAAGCCCTGGCCAACGTCCTGGCCGAACTCGAACTCCTCCAGCACCGCGTCGCGATGCTCCGCAACCAGGACGGCGACCAGTGACCGAGGACGAAGAAGCCCGCTTCGAGCGGTCCGTGGACGACGACCGCGGCGCGTTCGCGGTGGCGTGGGTCGCAGCCCGGCAGCACCTCAGTCAGGACCCGCGGGTCAGGAACGTCACCGAGTACGGGTATGCCGCGTGGGAGCAGCTCACTGCGAGGCAGCGGTACTTCGCGTTCGAGGAGCTGTTCCAGAAGTACTTCCTGCACGTCCACGGCGAGGAGCGTGACCAGCGCCTCGTCCGGGACGTCGAGCTGGAGCACTCGTACCTGCAGGCCGACGACGTGCACTGGGTCCAGGACGCGTTCGGCGACACCGACGTGAGCGATGAGGACGCGGTCCTGCCCGGTGTCCTCGCCGGCCCGCTCCACCGCGTCCTGCTGGAGCTGGAGCTGCTGCAGTTCCGCGTCGCCACGACCGACCCGCCCACTGCCAGCGGCGACTGACCCCTGTTCTGCCGGGCGCTGGACACCCTTGCACCACTGCCAGCGCCCGGCCCCGCACGGCCCCAACGACCAGCACGCCAGAGCGGAGCACCATCTGTGAGCACTACCAGCGGCCGTCGCCTGGGTGTCGACGACCGCGACGACCCCGAGGGCGACACCGGGCCGTACGCGACCCGCGACACGTTCCACGCGCTGCTGTTCCCGATCGCGGAGTACATCGCCCTGCAGCCCTCGCCGAACTGCATGCGGGCCGCAGCACGCCGCATCGCCACTGCTGCTCTCCAGACCGGCGACAATCTCGCCGAGCAGGCCAAGGAGGCGAGCAGGTGACCACGACCGCCACCGCTCGCGCCGCGGCCGACCCGGACACCATCCGGGAGTACCTCAGCTTCTACGCCGGCCGCCCCGGACTGATCAGCATCTGCTCCGATGCCGACCGGTGGGTAGGACGGCGGTTTCAGACCGACGCCGCTGGCCTCAACTCTGCCATGGAATACGCCCTCCAACTCGATAAGCGCAGGCCCCAAGGCATCTATGTGCAGGTCACCACCCTGCGCGAAGCACCAGTCAGAGGCCGCGGCGGCGAAGACCTCGCGCACTGCCTCAGCTACATCTGGGCCGACGGCGACTACGGCACCATCGGCCACAAGCCCAGCCCCGATGACCTCCCCCACCCATCCGACGCCGACGACGCCCTGAAAGTCATCGCCGAGGCCATCCCGCTGCAGCCCACCGTGCTGTCGAACTCCGGTGGCGGTATCAACCCGGCCTACGCCATCACGCCCTACATCATCGGCGGCGACGCCGACCGGGCGCGGATCAAGAAGTTCACCACCGACTGGCAGGCCATCTTTGGCGCCGCCGCCTACCGGCTCGGCTTCACCTGGGACACCGAAGTCGGCAATCATGACCGGCTCACCCGGCTCATCGGCACGGTCAACGGCAAGGAAGAGCCGTTCCGGCAGACCAGCATCATCGGCGGCGGCGGCGAGATCTACGAACTCGACCAACTCATCGCAGTCGCGGAGCAGCTGGCCCCCGAAGCCCACGAGGTCCTGGCCCAGGCCGACCGGGAGAAGCGCACCCGCAAGGTAGCGCGGACCAAGCAGCCGATCCCGGCGCCACGGGCCGCGACAACCGTGCGCCTGCACTCCGGCGACGGGCCACTCGACGTCATCGCCGACACGCTGCGGTTCCGCGACGTCCTAGAGCCCGCCGGGTTCAACTACCGCGGCCTTCACAGCGACGGCCGCGAACAATGGCTCCGCTCCGCCGCCGGGGGCGACCCGAGCAGCGCCTACAGCCTGCTCTGCAACGACCACGTCGCCATCAACTGGTCCGAACGCTCCGACCTCCCCGTCGGCGCCCAGCGGTCCGGCGAGAAGCTCACCGTCGGCCGGATGTACGCGCTCCTCAACTACGGCGGTGACACCAGCGCGGCAGCGAAGGACATCCTGCGCGCCGCCGCCGGCAAGCCCACCCAGGGCGCCGCCGGATCGCTGCCCGTCATGGTGCTGACCGAAGTCAAGCGCCGCTGCATGAGTGAGGCCGTCCGTCCGCTGACCGGGCCCTCGTTCTCAGACGAAGACTGGACGGGCATGCAAGACCAGGTAGCCGCGGGCTCCGCCGAGGAGGGAGATGCTCCGATGCCGGAAGGCGGGGGAGCGGACTCCACTCCTGGGACTGGTGCACTTTCCGAAGATCGGCTACCTGAAACCTTCTGGAACGCCACGCATGCTCTCCTGCAGATTCGTCAGATGGCGCGCGCCCGGCGGACCTCACCCGACGCTGTCCTGCACGCCCTCCTTGCTCGCGTCGCAGCCATGGCGGACCCCACGGTCCGTGTCGACAACGGCATCCATCAGCCCGCCACTCTCTGCTGGTACTGCGGGCTGTTCGGCCCGTCCGGCAGCGGCAAGGGCCAAGCCGAGAACACCGCAGAAGAACTAACCCCCTTCCCCAGCATCGATCTTGCCTACATCGACATCTCCACCGGACAGGGCCTGATCGCCGCCTATCTCGACCTTGAGGCCGACCCCGACGACGACACCGGAAAGAAGAAGGTCCTCGTCCAGAAGAGGACCCGCGGCTACGCCCTTGCCACCGAAGGCAGCGTCCTCGATGCCATGGCGCAGATGTCCGCCGCGGCCACGCTCAACGGCGTCCTCTGCAAGGCCTGGATGAGCGAGCGCCAGGGCACCTCCAACGCCGAGGTCGAGCGGCGCCGCGCCCTACCCAAGGGTGCCTACACGCTGTCTATGTCCCTCGGTGTACAGGAGGAACCCGCTGCGAAGTTGTTGGAGATGGGCGCCATCGGCCTCCCGCAACGCCTCGCCTGGGCGCACGCGACGCTCGGTCCCGACACTCCGAAGGAGCGGCCGGCCAGGACAGGGCCAGTCACCGTCGCCACCCGGGGCGGCGAGGAAATCCCTGTCACCAACTGGGTGGCGTCCCTGCGCAACACCATCATCCCAGTCCCCGCTGAGGTCACGCAGGCACTCGACGACCTCGCACTGGAGATCTCCTTCGGCCGCGGCCAAGAATTCCCGTTGGACACACACGAGCCTCTGTGGCGGGTGAAGGGCGCCGCGCTGCTCGCTCTCCTGCACGGGCGCACAGTCATCACGGCGGACGACTGGGATATGGCCAAGGTGATGTGGCAGACGTCTCGGCGAGTTCGCGACAACGTGCAGGACGCTGCGAAGCGGCGCCTCCGGGTCGAGATGGATGCGCGGCGGGCGGAGGCCGTGCTGACGGCCGTGGAGTCGCAAGCTGCGGTGTACGAGACGGTGAACGGCGTACACCCGTCCGTCGTGAACGTCGCCAAGCGCGCCTACCGCTTCCTTGTCCGTCACGGCGACGAGGTCCCGGTACGCGACGTCAATCGGGCGTCCGTGGCGAAGACGGACCGCGACAGGTACCGGGCATCTGGGGCCGACGATCCGCTGTGGCCGACGGCGCTGCACTACGGGGTCGAGCAGGGCTGGCTAGTTCGCCTAGGCGATGGAGCGCTCTTGGGCGCCGGTTCGGCCGTACCGGAGTAGCCGTGACTACTGAGAGTGCTGTCGGAATGTCGGAATGTCGGAAACGAATCTTCCGACAGCGGCTCACGGCGAATGCGGACATTAACAAACAAAACGAGCTAGATGAGACTCACGAAACGCGCGAAACCCCAGGTCGTTCCGCGAACCACTGTCGGAAAGTCCGTTTCCGACACCCAAGCTTCCGACACCACAGAAAGTCACCCAAGGAGATCCCGTGCCCAAACAACTCACCGTCCACAACGCCACCGTGGCCACGGCCGCCTTCGAAGTGAAGACCTTCACCGTCTCGGGCAAGCAGGTCACCCTGGCCGTGTTCCGGCAGCTGAAGGAGGAAAGCGTCCTCGACTCCGAGGAGGCCCGGGTCCTCGGCAGTCCCTGGGGCGTCGTCAACTACCACCCCGACAAGTGCGCCGACAACCCCGAGCACATCCACGTGGTGTGGCAGAAGGGCGACGAGCTGAGGCGCTCCAACATCGGAGCCCCCGAAACCGCGTACTGGCGAATCCGGCTGGCCGGCCTCTACGCCGAGAAGTGCATCGCCGACGGCGCCGTCTCCATGTTCGGCAGAGACCGAGCCGACGACCTCAAGGTGTACGGCCGGCCGAACACCAGCGAGGACGGATTCGCGCGCTTCCGGCACGGCGGAATGACGTTCAGCGGAACGGTCCGGCGCCGGTACGTCAACTCCTTCCGGAGCAGCTGCAGCGACGAGGAGCGCGCGCCGCTGGTCACGGAGATGCGCGAAATCCTCGGCACCGATAGCACCCCGCGGGCCATCCTCGACCGCCTGCCGGTGACCCAGTACCGCGAGTCCTGGGCCGAAATGTCGGCGCTCCCGCAGCTCTTCATCGCGGTCTGAGGCAATGATGACCGACCCCGAAATCCCCACCATCGAACAGCTCCGCGACCTGGCCGACGCCCGCGTCCGGGAGCAGGTCCAGGCAGCCCAGCAGCGGTCGGCGAAGCAGGCCGAGACCCGAGCCACCTTCGCTGCTAGGCGTAACGCCGGAGTCCGCACCCGTAACACGGCCAAGGCCGTACGGCTCGGCCTGATCCAGTTCCACGACTCGAAGGAGAGCACCACCATGACCGAGACCGCCAAGACCATGAGCCCGCTCGACTTCACCACGCTCACCCCGGACAGCGAACTGCTCTGCCGCATCTGCCTCAGGCAGCCCGCGACGCTCGCCGTCAGCTTCACCAAGCGCATCAACGGCGACTTGACCGACAAGGACCTGTACGCCTGCACCAGCTGCGCTGAGCACCACGCCTACGCCTTCACCACCGACCTCATGGTCTTCGAGGCCGCCCTCGCACGGTACGTCGACACCAACGACACCAAGTGGGTGGACGAGCGTGCCGACGGCCTCGAAGTCGCCCGCCAGGCCTACGGGCGCATGCGCCTGTCCTGCGAGCCGCTCCTGATCGCCCTGGAGTTCAGCCGCGGCGAGATCGAGGCGGCCAAGGCCTCCATGACCGGCTTCGTCACCGGCACCGAAATGACGACCGTCCGCACCTCCCTCTGAGGGCGGCCGGGGCGGGCCTCCCCGTAAAGGCCCGCCCCGGGCCCGATCCTCACCAACCTGAAGGAGTGCAACCGTGAAGACCCCCGTCATCACCGCGTACGACACACCCCAGCAGCACGAATGCGCCCGGTGCGGCCACGACACCCACACCGACCACTACCTCGTCACCACCCAGGACGGCCCCCTCTGTGAGGACTGCGCCTACGACCTCCACGACGGCCTCGGAGACGTCGCCCACGGCCTCAGCCTCATCAAGTGGGCACTCCTGCACGAGATCGCCCAGGAGCAGCGCGGCACCGTCCAGCGGTACTGCGAGGAACTCGCCGAACTCGCCGGCCAGCTCCGCAGCGGCGCCACCGTCGTCTACCGCCAAGAGCCCGACGGCTCCCTGACGCTCGAACGCCCCGGCGGAACGGATCCGCACGACACCATCCGCCGGCATGTCATCAAGTCCGTCTGACCACCGAGGAGACCACCGCCATGGGCCAGCGTCCCGCCCGCAAGCCGATCGTCATCCTCCACTGCCCCGCCTGCCGGACCGCCCGCAAGTGCAGCCCCGTCGGATCCGCCACCGTCGCGGGCAAGCGCCGCGAAGTCGTCCAGTGCGGTGACCGCGACTGCCTCCTCGCCTGGGTACCCGCCCGGGAACACGTCCCCGCCGACGCCCCGCAGGCCGCCTGAGACGGCCCGCACGCCGCCCCAACGAGGAACGCCGCACCGAAGCACTTCCGCACCACGGAACGGAACCCCGATGACCACACCCCAGGCCCCGACCAGATGGCCCGCCGGACAGCGCCCCTACCTCCTGCGCCACCACTACTCCGACTACGACACCGAGCCGCCGTCACCCGCCGGGACCGTCATCACGCTCCCCGACCGGATCGTCGTCTACTACACCGGCAACCCCTTCGACCTCGACCAAGAAGCCGTCGACCGCCTCGCCGAACCGCTCCGGTCCGCCCGCACCATCGAACTCGTCGGACCCTCTGAGGCCACCAGGGCAGCCAAACGCGCCATCAGCGACAGCTGGGCCGCCGCCAACAGGACCCGGCCCCCTACCGCCCACCAGGCCCCGGCGACCCCCCGGTCGCCCGCTGCGGGCAACCCACCCGCGAACGCACCCCCTGCCGGCTACGCGCCGGATGGGGAGCGGACCCCGGCGAAACCCGATGCGCCTACCACGGCGGCGCCACCACCCAGCAGGAACAGGCACTGCGGCAACTCGCCGAAAGCACCCGCCTCATCGGACAACTCGCCCGCCGCGACACAGACCAGACCCAGCGCCAGCAACTGGAACTCGCGATCGGACTGCACCGGCTCCTCCTCGCGGCCCTGGCCCGACGCCGGCACCGGTAGGTACCCGTAGTCGGCACCGCTCCACAGGTACCCGCAGCCGCCTCGTCCGCCACCCGCACCTCACCACCGCGAAGGACCGCACGATGAACGTTGAACGACCGGTGTGCCGGCGCTGCCACCGACCCCTGCACGGGGCCCTGGCGGTCGCTGCCGGAGTCGGGGGGCGCTGTGCTCTGCTGGACCTGATCGAGGCCCGTGGCGGCACCGTGGGCACCTGCGGCCCTGGAGAGCGTGGCGGCGTCAGCAAGGCCCGTGCGGCGTCGGTCGCGTTGGTCACCGCCCTGGGCGCGGGCGTCGAGGTGTCCGTTGAGCGGCTCGTCGGGGACGCCGATCCGGTGGAGGTCGCCGCGGTCCTGGGATCGGCGCTGAGCGCCGCACTGAGGGCTTCCCTCGGCGAGGAGGGGCGCACCCGGCTGCTGGGCGAACTCGGCCTGCTGGCGGCCGGGGCGCAGCGGTGAGCGCCCCGTACCCGGGTGCGGGCCCCAGGGACGAGCGCCCGGCCCCGGTCCTGCTGCCGGACGGCGGTATCGCGATCGGTGCGGCCCTGTGTGCGGAGTTGGCCGCGGCGCTGGAGGAGTACCTCGTCCTGCTGCCCGCAGGTCGTCGCGGGGGCCGGTTGTCGCGTCCGGTGACGGCGGTGCTTTTGGCCTCGAAGGCCGCGGCGGTGCAGCACCAGGGGCGGCTGCACGCGGCGCGGGCTTTGGCTGCCCCAACGGTTGTGACACCTGAGGTTCTTGGGGCAGCCCAACTCGCCCGAGTATCAGGAGAGGAAGAGATCACGACCACCAAGGCCGCCGACATCGGCGGCTACAGCCCCGAGTGGTGGCGCCGGCTGGCAGTACGCGGAGACATCCGCGGACACCAGGTCGAGCGCGGCACCTGGCTGCTGAACCGGGCGGACGTGACCGCCTACGCGACCCGCCAGGAGACCGCCCGTGAGCACCGCCACCAGGACAGCACCGGACCTGAACGGCAAGCTGGCTGACGCCGCAGCGCAGGCCGAGCAGCTGCGTACCGAGCTGAACACCGCCGAGGCCGACCTCGCCCAGGCGCTGGAACGGCAGGACTACCCGGCGGCGGAGTCCGCCAAGGAGCGCACCGAGGCCGCGTGGCCGCACCTGGCGCTCGCCGAGGCCACGCGGACCGCCCTCACCGCAGCGCTGCACGCACTGGACGCGCACCGGCGCGACGCCCAGGCCGCCGCCTCCCAACTGGCCCGCGACGAGGCCGCCCAGCAGGCCGCGAACTCGTCCAGGGCCGCCGAGCAGGAAGCGCGCGAGAACAGTGAGCGTCACCTGGCTGAGGCCCTCGCCGGGATCGAGGCGGTCCGCGGCTCGCTGACGCTGGCAAAGCTCGCGGACCAGCAGGGCTACGCCGCCCGCCAGACCGCAGCACAGGCCCTCGCCGACCTGAACGGCACTGCTGCCGGGCCTGTCGTGGCACCGAGCTGGGCCGGTGCGCGTATCGACCGCAGCGAACTGCTGACCGCGATCCTGCGCGGCCGGGACCTCTGACCTGTGGGCGCGGTGGTGCGGGGCGTCAACGTCACCCGCTGCTGATCACCTCGCGCGGGATCGAAGGCCGGGGAGCAGCGGATACCTGACGGTCTCCTCCTACTGTCCTGATCCGACCTGCGCCCCCGCCACCGCGCCCACATCCAACACACCCACCAAGGAGACAGGCATGGCCCAGCAGCACACCGCGTTCAGCGAGACATCACACGACACCCACGCCCACGGCACCGGCCTGAGCGCAGAGGAGTTCGCCGGGCTGCGCCTGGCGGTCCTGGACGAGCTGTTCACCGGCCGCACCCGCCCCGGCCCGGCGGGCAAGCCCAAGGCGGCGAAGCTGAAGGCGGCGAAGCTGAAGGCTGCGAAGGCCCCGAAGGTCAAGGAGCGGGCGCGGATGGTCACCCGCCCGCTGGTGGCCGAGGCGGTCACTCCGCCGATGGGCACGGTGCCGGGCCCGGTGGACGCGGAGCCGCCCAAGCCGTGGGAGCTGTCCCCGCAGCAGCTGCGCGTCGAGATGGACGCCGCCCTGTGGCCCACCGACACCGCCGGCCACACCTGGGTACCACGGGCACCGGTCTCGCTCTCCGACTTCCTGCAGCACGGAATCTGAGCGCTGGCCCTTGCCCCGCCGCCCGGTATCCCCACCCGGATACCGGGCACCGCCACGTGACCACCCAGAAGGAAAAGACGATGACCACCACCATCAGGCAGCGCAGGATCCCGCCGCCCGAACTCGGCCAGATGCTCGGCAGGGCCAGGATGCGCGCCGACCTCCGCGGCAGGGAGGCCGCCCGGCTGGTCGGGATCAGCCGACAGTACTTGGTGCGCTTGGAGGTGGGGCAGCGGTCCCCGTCCGTCGCCGTCGCCGAGCAGTTGGCCGAGGTACTGCAGCTGACCGCCCATGAGCGCGCGGCACTGATGGCCGCCGCAGTGGCGAAACCGGTGGAGGAGTAGAGAGCGTGACGCGAACTCAACTCTTGACGCCCTGGGCGTCCGCAAACGAACGTCTACGGACATGGAGATCATGGAGATGTTCCCGCAGGACAACTCTGTAACGTAAGGCGTGTTCTGAAACTAAGTCACACATCCCCCGTTTGCGATACGTTAAGGGCATGCGAATCGGCTATGCGCGCGTCAGCACGCGCGACCAGCACCCCGAAGCCCAGGAAGACGCACTCCTCGCCGCAGGTTGCGATCAGGTCTTCGTCGACAAGATCACCGGAAAGCTCGCCAGCCGGCCCGAGCTCGACAAGGCCCTCATGGTCGCCCGCGACGGAGACCAGTTCGTCGTCACCAAGCTCGACCGACTCGGCCGCTCCCTGGCCAACCTGATCGACCTGTCCCGCACCTTCGACGAACGCGGCATCGACCTGGTCGTCCTCGACCAGGGCATCGACACGTCCACCGCAGTGGGCCGGATGTTCTTCCAGATCCTGGGAGCGATCTCCGAGTTCGAACACGCGCTGATGTCCGAACGCACCGTCGACGGGCTGGAAGCGGCCCGTGCCCGCGGTCGCAATGGCGGACGGAAGGCGAAGCTCACCGAGCGTCAGGCAGCGGACGCGCGACGGATGTACGAGGAGACCGGCGAGGACGGCAAGCGGAAGCACACCGTCGAAGAGATCGCCAAGGCCTACGGCGTTACCCGCCCCACCATCTACCGGCACCTCGCCAAGGAGACCACCAAGTGAGCTGGTGCCTGGCTGCAGCATGCCCGCAGGGGTGCAATGTGGGCCGAAGGGTGGCCTTTGCGCCTCAGCCCGCTTTGGTCCACTGCTTACAGCCCTGGGTCTTGAAGATCCTATCGGTGAACTTGATTGTCACTACGGCTGCACCCGTGGGCGTGTCATTGGCAATGATCGAGTCCATGTTGCCGGAGGCGTCCTTGTCGCGCTCCCAGTAACAGGAGGGGAGGTCGGTGCTAGCCGGACCCGCAGATTTGTACGTGCCGGGGGCGATGTCCTTGCCGACCTGGAATTCGCCGTCGCCGGCGAAGGACGTGGCGGGGGCCGCCGTGGTCTTGATGGGTGCGGCGGTATGGGCCGGGGCGCTGATGCCAGCCGGGGCCGCGGCGGTGTGGGCCGCATTGGTGGTGCTGCTGCACGCGGCGAGAACGAGGGTGGCCGCGCCGATTGTGACGGTGAGGGTTCTGCGCATGTCTCCAGCTTGCGCCATCTGACGCCCCTCCGCACGGCAGGAGATGGGCCCCACCCCACAGCGCCGGAACGGGGCCGCGGGTCTCACTTCGCGGGCACGGTCCACAGCTTCGGCGTGTCGAGGCCGTCGGGCGCGTAGGCGATCAGTGATGGCCGCTGCTTTCCCGGAACGGGAAAAATGATCTTCCCTCGGAGGCAGCGGCCCGGTGAAACGGTCGCGTCGCCCATGGGGAATGCGGGCTTGGGGAAACTGTCGTAGCCGCTGTCAGAAGGCTCGATCTGGGTGCCGTCGTCGTAGGCGAGGATCCACGGGGTGCTGTTCACGGGGTCGGTCTCGGTGGACGTGGTGTCGGTGCAGATCTTCACGTCGAGCGCAGCCCATACATAGCCGTGCGAGGACTTACCGAAGGCGTCCTCAGGGGAGGCGCCGTCGGTGGCGACGTGCTGCTGGTAGCCGAGGACGGTCGTAGTGCCGCTGAGGGTATTGCCGTCGCCCTGCTGCCATGCCCAGGCGGTCCCGATGCTCATTGGTGGGTCCACGGTCGGCGACGGCGTCGGACTGTCCGAAACCGGGGTCGTGGTTGCTGCGGTCGTGGTCGTCGGGCTGCTGCTGGCGGTGGGAGTGCTTGTGCTGGAGCAGCCGGCGAGTGCGAGTAACACGATGGAGGTGATAGCGGTGACTCGGGCGCGCATGTCCTAGATCCCCCTGTGGTGGTCGGAGGCCCAGCGTTCCAGTGCGACCGGTGGTGACTACGGAGTACGACCGATCCGTTACCGGAGGTTCGAGCCGTAACGGACGACGTCGACCGCATGCCCGTTACGGCTACTGCTGCTGTGCGTGTCGTCTCAGCTTCGCCGCTGCGGCCTTCAACGCTGTTATGCACTCGGTGATGTCGGCCGCCCACTGCTGGGCCTGCTCTTGGCTGACGGAGTCGTCGAGGGGGGCCGCCTCGAAGGCCGTGGCCAGCCCCTGCAGCCCCTGGACGCCTCGGGTGAAGTTCTTCGCCGCAGCCTGGCGACGCGGGGCGATGCTGGGCGGCGCTACGACGACTGCCGCGGCCGGGCTGGCCCTCCGCCGCCGGTACGCCTTCTGGCGGCACGCCGAGCCGCAGAACCGGGCGTCCGCGCGACCGGTGGTGATGGGCTTGCCGCAGCCCTGGCACGGGTCCTCGCTGCCCTGGTTGCCGTTACGGGTACGCGTGAGGCTGGTCGAGCATGTCCGGGAGCAGGTGACGCGCTTCAGCAGCGGGTCCGCGGCGCGCACGACCAGCCGGTCGCACCCGGCGCACTGCGCCGCAGGCAGGGGCTTGCCGCGCCCCACCAGGTCCTCCCAGCGGAAGTCCTTGGCCTCCCGCAGGCTGGCGAGCTTCGTCAGGCCGGTCTTCGGATCCGGGCCGCCAGTGGTAAAGCAGCTGGTACAGATGCCGAACTGGCCACTGGACCACCTGCGGCCGTGCTTCCGGGAGCCGGAGACGAGGTAGAGCAGGCCCTCGATCGGCTCGGAACACATGGGGCAACCGTCTTCACTCATAGGCGTAACGGTATCGGAAGGTTCTTCACCTGTACCCGTAACGCCCAAAGGGGGCCCTGCTCGACCTCGGCCAGGACCCCCGGGGTGCAGCCTACGGGCTACATTCCCGGCCGCCAGTCGTCCCCCCAAGTCGACGGCGGCGGCGGATCGCCCTGGTCGGGCATGTCCTCGACGCGCAGGCTCTCCAGCAGGTCCGCGAACTCCCGGAGCCGGGCCGCCTGCGGAATGAGGCTGTCGGCGAGGGTCCGGATCTGGTCCGGGGTCATCTCTGCCGGTGGGCCCTCACCTTCGAGGTAGACCAGGCCGCAGATTCCGCGCTGGGCCGGGTTGTCCGCGAACGGGGCCCAGGCGATCTCCGCGCCCAGCATCGAGTGCGAGTCGTGCGGCTCCCAGGGGACGGTGGGAGTCCCGGCTTCGACCTCCATGGAGATCATCACCTCGGACATGTGGTCCTGCTCGGACGCGACGTCTCCGCGGATGTCGTGCGGGCGGCCCTTGCACCAGTCGGGGCACGGGCCGAGGAGGTCGATGTCGGGCCTGGGGTGGGCGTGGATCCACCGGAGGTGTTCCAGGTCCTCCTCGCTGATGTCGTACTTGTCCACGGTGGTCTCCTCGGTCATGGCGAAGCCCCGACGCCGGATACGGGTACAGCGTCGGGGCCGTGGGGTGACCGCCCGGGCCCCGCTGGGGAGCTTGTCCGGCCCGGGCGGCCGTTGTGCCCCGCCTGACCACTGCTCTTCCGACAGGGGCCAGGCGGGAGTCAGAGGGAGTACGTTCGGGTCGTCGTACTCGGCGGGACCTTCCGCTTGCACTTGCCGGCGCAGGCCACCACGGTCCCGCCGGCACCGGAGTCGGAGTGGACCTCGCGGACGATCCGCTTGGCCGGACCCCAGGATCCGCACCGGTGGCAGCACCCAGCAGCCGTACCGGTCGGCTCGGGGATGTCGATGCTCGGGATCATGGACGGCATCACGAGGCCTCCTTGGTGTGGCAGGTGCAGGCGCACTCGACCGCGGTCCAGCCGAGGATGGGGTGCTGGTAGCCGGGCGCCTGGCACATCGGGCAGCCGTGCCGCCACGTCGGATCCTTGTGGCCCACGGAGCACTCTGGCGTCAGGTACGGCTCGGGCTTCTGCGGGGCGGCGAGGGCGGTCATCATTCCTCGATCTCGGCGATGTTCTCGATGATCTGCAGCACCGAGTACAGCGAGCTGGTGAGCGCCCCGGTCACCAAGGCCAGGTCGGCGCCCTTCGCGGTGCTGTAGTCCAACTGCTGGGCCTGCAACAGGTCATTGAGCGCGACCTTGATCCGGAACGTCTGGGTGGCGTCGAGCTTCACCTTCGCCTCGCTCACGGCCGCACCCCGATCCGGGCCTCGGCCCAGACGGTGCGGTCCTCGTCCTGGGAGCCGCGGGCGATCGCCAGGCCCTGGACGATGCCGATGCCCTGCCGGGCCCGCAGGGGCAGAGCATGGGGGCCGGTGGCGTAGATACGGACGCGGGGTCCGTCGGTCGATACGGTCATTTCGATCTTCCCCGGACGTGTGGCGAGTACGGCGATGAACAGCTCGTCGGCGAGGAGCACCAGGTCGTCGATCTGCTCGGCGTCCGGTGCTAAGCCCTCGTCGTCGGCGTGCTCGCGGATCCGCGTGCGCACCCATTGCCGCAGCTGCGGGGCCTGGTCGGCCTGCCCTGGGTAGGGCATCCGCCAGGTGTGGCCGGCGCTGGGCATGGGTGTGACCCTCCGCATCCATTGCGAGTACGCAACGTGCTGTTGTGTACTCAGAATGTCGTCAGGCTTGGGGTTGGTCAACCATCAGAGGCAGTATTGCGAGTACAGAAACGGACGATCATCCGAGAGAGGGGCGTCGGCGTGACGCAAGACCAGCGGCCCGAATACCTCCGCATCGCCGCTGAACTGCGGGAAGCCATCACCAGCGGCACCTACGCCCCAGGTGACCAACTCCCCACGCTCCCATCCCTCGCACAGCAGTACGGGGTGTCGGACACCACCGCCCGCAACGCCGTCGCCGTCCTGCGGAACGACGGCCTCGTCGAGTCACGCACCCGCGCCGGCACCCGAGTCCGCGAACGCCCCGCGATCCACCGCATGCCCGCCGACCGCTACAAGACCACCGCCGCACCCTCCACTGCCTTCACCGTCGACCAGGGCGCAGAGTGGTCCGAGTACCACCTCGGGAAGCGCTTCGAGAAGGTCAAGGCCACCGACGAGCTGGCGATCCTCTTCGAGGTCGAACCCGGCGAGCAGCTCCTCGCACGGCACTTCGTGTTCTTCGACAAGGGCATCGCCACCCAGATGTCCACCTCGTACGTCCGCTGGTCCGACGTGAAGAACAGCCCGATCGTCGACCCGATCAACGAGCCCTGGCCCGGTGGCACCCGCGCCCAGCTGGCCACCGTCGGCATCATCGTGGCCAGGATCGAGGAGTCGTTCACCACCGCCATGCCGACCGAGGCCGAAGCCACCACCCTGGTCATCGGCGCCGGTATCCCGGTCCTGCGCTGGACCCGCCGCATGCTCACCGCACAGGGCCGGGTCGTCGAGGTCGCACACCCGATGGTCCGCCGCGGCGACACTACCGTCGTCGACTTCGCGTTCGACCTCAGTCAGTAGGTCTGCCTATGGGATGGGCCTTAGCGTCACCCTGAACCACAGGGACGGAACAGGCGAGGGGGCGTTCGCCGAGCCCTACTCGCCGCGACTGACGTGGCTCGGAGCTACGATCGAATCCGGCTCGGGTCGCAGGTGAACTTATGATCATTGTCTGGATTTACCTGTGTCGGCGTGGTCCAAAGGCCACGCGTTATCTCATCAGCTATCAGGCCCACGCCGTCCCCATCGACGGACCTACTAGAGATGGTCACCTCGACCGTCCCGGTCGATTCGGGCGCCAGAGTGAGTGGCTGGCCATCTGAAGTCCGGTGCACGTCCGTTCTGAAATGGTAGATCCACTTATTTCCGACCTGGCTGCGCTGTACCTCGACGTATTTTGCGGCAACGGCGTCGTGCACGGTATCTGCGGCCTTGCGGGCACCGACCAGGGTCAGGGTCACCACGTTGTCGTTCTTTGGCTCACCCACCACGCACCTCCGCTGTTCGACCCTACGTCCAGCGTGCGCTCACCTGCCGGGTTGTGCGCGCGGGGGCGGGGTCAGTGCCGATGCCTCCGCGTGACGGCTGTCCAGATAGCAGCGCCGATGGCGATCATGAGGAAGATCGCGCCCTTGTTGATCGAGACGGACCATTGGTGCGGCCGGATCAGAGCATGGTCCACGACCGTTCCGGCGCAGGCGAGTGCGATCAAGGCGGTGATCGTGACGGGCCAGCGCAGCCAAGCCGGTACGGTCGGCGGCGGGGTGCCCTCGTCTGCGGAGTGCCCGTTACGCCGGATCAGGAGGACGCCAGTCCACGCGAGGCCGGCGAGGGCCAACCCGAGGGACACGAGGACAGTTTCCATCCCCGGCACCTTCCCCAGGCCGACGGAGTGTACGCGGGAAGGGCGGTGGGTTGCAGCCGACCGACTCCAGTCCCGAGGTCGGCGATCAGGTCCGGCGCCGATACTCCCTAGCGATAACTGCGAGCACGGTAACGAGGATTGCGACGTCGACCCACCCCAGATCGCTGCCCCACCCGCCCCTGGAGAACGCGAGGGCGGCGTTCAGGGTGATGCCGGCGACCGCGACCCAGCCGATGATGCGCGACCTGCGGCCAGCTGGCCGGGGCTGTGTCATCGGGGTGCCTGTTCCGAGGGAAGCGGGGGCTGCTGGCGGCGCGTGGGCTGCCTTCTGCTCATGAAAGCGGCACCAGCCCATGCCAGGGGGACGATCATGCTGCTGCGGAGCGCCTGCGCCCAACTGTCGTGAACCCAGTAGTGGCCAATGCCGACGCTTGCGCACCAGAGCGCGGTCATCGTCGCAACCAGGACACTCCAGTGCCGTTGTCTCCTCATGCGTGCAGGGTCGCACAGGGGTACGGCTACGACGGGGGCGGGGAGGGCTTCGCGGGGGTGGAGCTACCGCCAGACCTTCCGCACCACGTTGTCGACCCATTCCCGGTCGCGGTCTCCGGGCACCATGCGTCCCTGGGCGCGCCACTCGCTGGCCAGGGCGGCAAACAGTGGCTCCTCCGGTGCCGGGGGCCGACGATGGGAGCGCCGGTCGCGCTGGAGCGGGATGAGGTCGGTGGCGGGCACGGTCGTGGTCACACAGGACCAACAGCGGGAGCCCTCGGCAGGTCACGACTCGGATGAGCGAACGGCCTGGCCGTCGGCCCCAATCCCAGGTGTGTGATTCGCGGTTATTTTATTACGCCGTTCGCTACACCACGGCGCTGAGCGGCGAGTTCACGGCCTGCCGGGTGAAGGGTCCGCTCTGGTCCGGACCCTTTCGGGCTGGTGCTACCAGCGGGGTCGGTCGATCTTTGAGGTTGGCCTCAAAGATGCAGGCCAGCCCGATCCTCAGGGGGTCGCCCGAGGTTTTTACCCGTGACCGTGAAAACTCCGCACGTAGATCATCCCCAACATCACCAGTAGCGATGTTGGCCTGCAGGGCGTCCATGCTGTGGACACCCTTGCGGGTCCGCGGCTCGGACCCGCAGCGGGCCGCCGTCCGCCTTCGTTACGCAGGCAGTTGGATCTGCACCGCACCAGAACGGCCGGCGCCAGGGGTGGGAGCTGTCTCCAATGGCGTTGCTTTTTGAGGGTTCTGAGCACGGATCGGGCGGATGGTGCCCGAGGCAAGGACGGGGTTGCCCCTCCCTTCCCTCGGCCATCCGGGCCACGTTGGTCGCCGAACGAACGACACAAGGATATAGCAGACAATTGGATACATATTCTATGAGCGCAGCTAGTCCACCTTGCCCCTGACCTGCATGTTTATCGCCCGAGCGCCCTATTTAGACCCTTGTTGGTACGGGGTGTTCGCGGGCCTGAACCAGCCCCTGCCGGTGGCGGTGCGTGGGCGCGGCGGAGCGCTTGGGGTATCGGGGCTGGGTGACTTTCAGTTCACGCGGGTAGTTGCGGGGGCGCGCTTCGCGCTGGGCCTGGCCGCGAGCCGGGCAGCGGCCCGCTGCGCGAGCGGCTCGGGTCCGCAGGGGGGAAAGGGGCTCGGCGAGAGAGCGTCGGACCAAGTGCTGGGCCCGGCGGAAGGAGATCCGGTCGGGGTCCAGCGGTATCGGCGCCACTACGGTCGCGGCGTGGTGGATCAGGTCGCGGGTGAGGTGATGCACAGTCAGGTTGGCCCAGATCTCCTGCAGGACGCCATCGGGGTGCTGCGACCGCAGGACGGTCCGCGAGGTCCGCTGGACGATCTTGAGCTCGGCGAAAATGGTCTCTACCTGCCAACGCCAGTGATACAGGGCAGCGAGTTCGGCGGCCGGGGCGGTAGCGGGATCCAGGAGTGTGGTCGCCAGCCGGTAGACCTCCTCCTCGCCGTCCAGGGTGTACTCGATGACGCGGACCTCGATCCGGACTGGGATCTCAATGCCCTTGCGCCGCAGCTCAGCCCGGCGTTTGCTGTCCGTGCCGACGACGGCGAGGTAGCTGCCGTCGCCCAGCTCCCGGCACTCGCTGCGGGCAACGTTCTTCTTCAGCCGCCATAGCAACTGCGCGCCGCCCTCGCGGAACGCGGACCACAGACGGGTGCCCATGAAGTTGCGGTCGCCTAGCACCAGCGTGCCGGGACCGGCAGACTCGACCAGGTCCAGGGCCAGTTCGGCCTCCGCGTCGCGGTAGCCGCCGACCACCGCGTCCACCACGGCCCGGCTGCCGCACTCCACCATGGCCATCACCTTGGCCTGCGGATACGCGCTGGTCCCGTGCACGGCGGTCGGGCGGCCGAACGCCCGCTCGTTCTCGGGCGTGTCCGCCAGATCCAGCAAGGTCGCGTCCAGCGCCTGCACGCGCAGCCCCCGCCAGAACGCCGAGGGGCAGCTGTCCTCCTGGGCTATGGGCCCCGCCACCTCGCGGAACAGCTCCCGCAGCACGCGCGGACCCAGACGCCGGCGAGCCCGGCACAACGACGACTTGTTCGGCAGCTCGGATACTAACTCGCCTTCGCCGCAGGTGAGTTCCTCGAAGACCTGGCGGTACCCCTCGTCTGGGTACAGGCAGCGCGCCAACTCGAAGAAGACCATCGAACGCGCCGACAGCCGGCGCCGGCGCACCTCCGTCCGCCCGCATCGCTCGATGACCCTGTCCACCAACGACGGGGGACACCACTGCGTCAACGCCCCCAAGCCGGAACCAACATCCCCAATCTCACGCATACCTGCATGAATGCCCAAGAAATCAGCAAAAGCAACGCCATTGGAGCTGTCTCCCACCCTTCGAGGCGGACAGCCTGCCCGTCTCAGCCGGGGTACGCGCCAGTGCGTACCGGCCGCGACTTTCCCGGTAGCGGGAAAAATGCGCTGACCTGCACGGTCGTAACGGCCTTGCAGCCTGGGCCGCCGTCATGGAGGCCCACGCTCTGCAGGAAGGGTCCGCACATTCCGTGGACCCTCTGCGCCGCCCCGGAGAGCGCCGCAAACGGTACCCAGATCGTGGGTACCCTGGCGGCCGACCTTCAGCGCGAGGGCCGGTTGCTGCGAAGGGTCTCGGTGCGGGCGACACCCGTTGCGGTGGCCACCTTGGCCAGCTCAACGACGGTCATGGCGGCCGTGGTTTGCTTCCGTCAATCTGACGGAAGCAACCGTGGCCGTTACTGCCACGGTTGAGCCGGTCAGGCTGACAGTCTCAGATCGCCGCCAGCACGAAGATCACCAGCGCGGCCGTTTGCCGGGTCCCGGCAGGACCCCGCACGTGCCACCGCTGCACGGGGCAGCAAAAATGGCTCACATGAGCGAGAGCAGCACGCACGAACACCACCATCCCCATGTCGTCGTCCATCCCGTGATGGATGGTGATCCGCCGTTCCGCGGCGTCGACATCCTGGGCGTTCCGGCCGGGCAGGCGACGTCGTTCGCGGACCTGGTCGCGATCTGCCGCACGGCCGGGCTGGGTGAGCTGAACCTCTACGAGCCCGGGGTCGTAGAGTGGCGCGGTGGTGGCGCCAACCAGTGGCGGTAGGGCCCGATACACCCGACCGGCTCACCGGGCTGGCACCCCACCGGCTTTCGGGGCTTGATGGTGGTGTGTCCTGTTTCTGGAGGCGGTTGCGGGGCGCCGGCCGGGACCTCAGACACCCGGTCCGTGGAATGGCCCCTGCTGGGCGAGCGGGGGCCATTCGCATGCCCAGACCCGTTCGGCTCAACGAATGTTGCCAGCGTCGATCGGTGTGATCCACGATGATCCTGCTGGAGCTTTTTTCTTCGTCGAGCTCAAGCAAAACCCGGGTGCCTCTTCTCCCCGGCGCGAGAGCCCCCGAGTGGACGCCGGGGGCTTTCGCATGTCGCGACACACCCATCCGGACCATGGTCCTTGAATCAGCAGCTCACAGTGGGCAGGGTCGTGCTGCCGGTGCGTTCCAGGGCACGATTACGCCGGCAGCCGGGCAGCCTCGTCCCCTGCCCCGGCATTGGGAGCCCCCGTCCGAAAGCGGGGGCTCCCGCCCATCACCGGGCCGACATCGGGTTAAGGCCGGGCGCGACACACTCGTTCGGCTGAGGGTCCTTGATCGCGTCACCGGCCGCGGGCAGGATCAGTGCGTCGGCCACCCTAGGCGCAGGGGACGCCGGCAGTCGGGGGAGCCTAGTGCGCTGCCACCGGCATCCGGGAGCCCCCTGTCCAGTCACATCAGGGGGCTCCCGGCATGCGCGGGGGCCTGCCGCACTGGGTGGTGCGACCTGCCCGTCGCCCCCGTGCGGGTGTCGAAGCCGCACAGGGCTGGTGAGCGGCCCGCAGTGCCGCACCAGCAGGCGTGCCCCACCCCCGCGGGGACATGCCCGCTCCCGGGGCAGAGCAAGGTGTGAGCCGTCGCCCTTACTCACGCCACGCATAGTTTGTTCTGTACATGGAAAGGTGGATGGTGTGCGTGCCACTCCCCCCAAGGCGCGCACCGGTGCCCCGGCTCGCGTGGATGCGGGGCACCGCCGGGAGAAAACGGGGGGTCGCGGTCCTGTCGCGTCGGAGGGCCCTGGCAGGACCGCGCCGGCCCCCGCGAAGGAGTCGCTCCTCGGACTGCTGGCCAGGGGACGGTGAAACCCCCGCCGCCGGGCGGTGGCAGCGGGGGCTTCACGATGAACATAGGCGGATCGGGCTGTATCTCGGCGGGGACGCGCCCGTATCGGGGCGACACACCCGTTCGGCCGTCAGTCCTTGCAGCTCCGGTGTCCGCCGGGCAAGCTCGGGGGTGTCGGCGAGTCTGCCTGGATGCCGCCTGCAAGCCGGTGAGGAGAGACAACCCCACCGGCTCTAGGAGCCTCCGTGCCGGGTGCACGGGGGCTCCTGTCGTGTCCGGCGCACTCCCCGCGATCCTGGCCGAACGCATGGCAGAGCCCCTGCCAACGGGGGGACGAACGCAGGGGCTCCGAGTTCAGGTTAAGCCGTCCGGGTAGGGGTCCGCGCGCCGGTCGTGCACATATCCACAGGGGTTGTGGACAACTCCCGTTGTCGGGCCGCCGGGGAGGCAGTGCGACCCCGAGCACAGGCCCTTGCAGGGTCTTTCGGTGCCCGTTCGTGCCCTGCCTCCCTGCCTCCCTCAACGATCATCACCGCAGGTCACGTCAGGGAGGAAGGCCAGGGAGGCAGTCAGGGAGAACTCCCTCGCCTACCTGGTGCCTCCCTTACTCGGAGTCGTCGTTCTCGTCGCCGTCGAGGCGCCGGTTGATGGCGTCTGTGACTCGTGTCCAGTCGACGACCATGACGCCCTCGGACTTGCGGGTCGGTGCGCCGGCGTCGTCCAGGAACGCGGTCAGGTCGGCGAAGGTCCACTCCTCGTACTCGGCGCGGTTCAGCTCCGTGAGCCGCTGCAGGACCACCTGCGTCCGCATTCGGGGCTCGCCGCCGAGGACGATGGCGATGTTCGCGAGATGGTCGACGCGCTCGCCCTCCTCGACCTCGGAGCGCGTCGCGACCTTGGCCCGCCGCTCCTTGGCGCGCTCGGCGACCATGGCGGCGTCGTCGCCGTCGATGAAGTGCGTGCGGATGGTGATCGACGTCTGACCGGGCTGCAGCTTGATGCCGGACCCGGCGACGACCAGCGTGCCCTTGTCCAGGCCCTGCCGGAGCTTGTGCGGCGCCGCGCCGCCGTCGATCGGGGCATCACCCAGGGCCATCTTCGCCTGGGCCTCGGTGCCCAGGGCCAGGGAGGCGCGGATGTGGTTGCCCTCGCGGGACCGCTTGGGCAGGTTCTCGTTTGTCGGGTCCTGGGTGCCTTCCCAGGTGGTGACGTTGACGGCGCGGCCCTGGTCGTGGATCTTCTTGATCGCTTGGAAGTACCTGCTGGTGACCTTGGTGCCGCCGTAGGGGCGTTTGTCGTCGCCGATCGCGCCGGATCCGTAGGCGACCTGGGCCTCGTCGATGATGAACACCAAGGGCCGGAACCTGGGGTCTGAGTGGGCCATGTCGCGGGTGACGCCCTTGGTCGAGCCGGACTGCTCGGCCAGGGCCAGGCGGCGTTCCATCTCGGCGACGCCCTCCTCGACCATGTGCGTGGCCTGCATGACGTGGGCGTCCGTGGGTCCTTGGATCAGGACGGTGGCCAGGTCCAGGAACATGCGCCAGTCGCCGATGCCCTTGAGGTCCGCGACCCTGAACTCAACGAACGGGTCCAGCGCCAACCACAGAGCCAGGGCCCGCAGCGAAGCGGTCTTGCCCTGGTTGGACAGGCCGGTAACCAGGATGTGCATCTGGAACACGGTGAGCGCGGCGAGGTCGCCGCGCAGGTCCTGGCCCCACGGTGCGCGCCCGTCGTAGTAGTCGGCGGTCAGCTCCGGGTCGGTGACCATCGGCGAGGCCCCGATCGGTTCGTCCAGCGCCCCGGGGTCTGCGATCCACAACCGCACGGTGCGGGCGGCTTGCGGGATGGTGATGAACAGCTCGTGCTCGTGCCGGGTGAGGTTCTCGGCGAGCTTGCGGCGCCGGTTCTGCACCTCCTCCGTGGATACCCCGGACGGCAGCAGGACGTCGACCTCGACGCCGCAGCCGGCGTTCTTGATCGGGCCCAGCATCCCGGCCGCACCGTCGGCCATGTCCTTGATCGCGGTCCGCATCTTGGAGATCCCCAGGTCCCGCAGCGCGGTGACGACGATCGAGGGGGTGATGGCCTCACCTGTGCGGTCGCGCTCGGGCAGCACCCAGGTCGGCACCGTGCCCTTGGTTCGGCCGACCTCCCACAACCCCAGCAGGGCGAGCCAGGGTGCGGCCATGACCGCGGGACCCCAGACGACGGTAGCGATGACGACCAGGGCGTGAACGAGGTCGACCACGGCCATGGTCGGCGCGATGACCTCGACGAGTCGGTGTTCGTCGATCGCCAGGACGATCCCGAGCAGCAGCAGGACCGCGGTCGCCAGGACGACCGAGACCGCGGTGGCCTTGGCCAGCCGCAGCGGGGCGCCGAGGAGGTCCATGCGGCGCTGGTGCCGGCTGGCGCGGAACGCCGCGGCGCGCATCTCCCACTCCATGGCCTGCTCGTGCTGGCCGACCGCTTCAGCTGCGCGCATCATGCGTTCGAACCGGGCGGTCGTCCGGCTCTCCCAGGTGCGGCGGGCCACGACCAGGGCGCCGCTGGTGGTGTAGAGGCCGTGCCGGGCGACCAGGCGGGCGCCGTTGCGGGTGCGCTCGTGCGTCAGGACGATCCGGGCCCGGCGTACCGGGCGGACGCGCCGGCGGCGAGCGTCGGGAAGCTGCCGCTGCTCGGGCAGTACGACGCCTTCGAGAGGCTGCTCGGCAGCCACGGGGGTGGTGTGGACCTTGACCAGCTTCACGCCCTGGTCGCGGCCGTTGACCCGGGTCTCGTCGGTGAGGGCCATCAGCGGTTCCTGATCTGCATGGTGGGGTGGGTGGCGCGCCAGCCGATGACGCCGAGCAGGAGCAGCAGCAGCGCGGCCGGCTGGCCGGCGATCCAGGGCAGCGCCGCAGTGGCGGCCGGGATCAGGACGGTGCGCAGGTTGTAGGCGAGCAGGAGCAGCAGGCCGAGGATGGACCAGGTGGAGGGGCGGAGCTGGGGCATGGCGGTACCTCCGGGACGGGGGCCGGGCAGCTGCAGCGCTGCCCGGCCGGGGTGGGTTACTTCCTAGGGCTTCGGCCTCGGCGTTGGCCTTGCACTTCTCGGCCTTGGCCTCGCAGGCGGCGGCCTTGGTGTCGTTGCCGGCGGCGCGCCACTTCTCGGCGTCGCCCTGCCAGCGCTGTGCGTCTTCGGTCCAGCTCATGGCGGTCAGCCCTTCTCGGCGTCGCGGGCGGCGAAGCCGGCGTTGATCCGGTCGAGGGAGTCGGTGAGGGTCTGCCAGGCCTGCGGCGAGGCGGTCACGGTCGCGGTGAAGTCGGCACCGGTGCTGGCGGGCTCGGGGTCGAGGGTGGGGCGGGTGTTCTCGGACATGTCCGGACTCCTCTTTCGGTGGGGTGGGCGTGACGAAATGCGTGATGGAAGTCGGGGGTCAGGCGGAGGTGACGCGGCGCAGGATCCGGGCGACGGTCTCGGGGTCGACGTGCTCGCCGACGGCTGTCCGGACAGCTCCGAGGACGCTGTCCGCGTCGGTCACCCCGAGGTACACCAGGCTGCGGACGACGTCGCTGATCGACGCCTCCGACCTGCTGTCCGCCGTGTCCGCGGGCTGTCCGGACAACTCCCGGACGGTGTCCGCCGTGGTCGTCAGACCGACCCTGCGGAGCAGCTCGACGACATCGTCGGGCGAGGCGTTGGGGACGGTCTGCAGGGCTGTCCGGACAGCCGAGCGGACAGCTGGACTCGGACCCGTCACAGCGGCCTCTGCAGGGGCGTCCTGGGTCACCAGAAGGTGTGCGGTGATCCCGGTCTCGGCTTCCATGGCGAGGAGTTCGGCGACGGTGGCCTGCTCGACGCGGGCGGCCTGGCGGCGCAGCTGGGCAAGCTCACGGTGCTCGATCTCCATGGCGAGGGCGGTGTGGACCTTGTCACGCTCGCGCTCCAACCGGACCTGGTAGGCCAGGGGCAGGCGGTGCGTGGTGGTCTCCAGGCGCAGCCACCAGGCGGCCTTGACGCTCAGCGGCACCAGGGAGGCGATGATCCCGGCACCGACCATGCCGAGCTGGGCGGCGGCGAGGATGATCGCGGCCATGCTGACGGCCATGAAGAACACGCCGGCGACCTGGCAGGCACGGCGGGCCTTGGGGTGGGTCTGGGCCATCCACTCGCCGAGGAGTGCGTAGATCCACAGCCCGTCGTAGACCGCGGCCACGGAGTAGGCGACGTAGGCGGGCACGAAGCCGCTGAACAGGGCGCCGATTGCGGCGACGGACAACCCCATGGCCAGGACGGTGAAGCCGGCGGCGAGGCGGAACATCAGCGTCTTGACCTGGGCGCGGGTGTCGCGCGGCGGTCGGGGTGCGGGCCGGTGGCCGACGAGGGTCTCCTCGGGCACACCGTTGACGACGGTCGTCTCGTAGATGGGGATCTGGTCGGTCATCAGGTGCTCCAGGGTTTGGAGCCCGGCGGCGCGGCGGTGGCCCCGGCGTTCAAATCAGTGGCACTGACTTGAAGCTGGCCTTCCGCCGCACCGACGGGCGCGGGGAAGGTCGGGTCAGGGTGTTGCAGGCTCTACGTCCGGCCACACCCGGCCGGTCTTGATGTTGCTGACGTGGGCGCGCTTGATGCCGAACTGCGCGGCGATCTGACCTTGATCGAGCTCGCCAAGGAGCAGTAGCCGCTTGATCTGACCGACTTTCTGCGCGTCGAGCTGGGTCGTGCGCTGGTTACGGGCCTGCTCGCGGGAGGTGGCCCACCGGACGTTCCCGGGCTCGTAGTTGCCGTTCGGGTCGATGCGATCGATCGAGTGCCTGGGTGATGGCTTCGGGCCGACATCGGCAAGGAACGCCTCGAAGGAGCCGAGCCAGCGGTCGCACACGCGGATGCCGCGACCGCCGTAGTCCATCCACTGCTTCGTGTTGGGGTTGCTGCAGCGCGCCTTCATCGACGACCAGGTCTTGTACTCGGGCCGGTGGTGCAGGCCGTGTTTGGTGTTCCGCGCGATCGTGAGCTCGGTGCTCAGGCACCCGCAGGAGCGTGTCTTGCCGTCCAGTCCTGCGATGTGGATGGCCTTCTGGGTGCCGCAGTCGCAGCGGACCATGACCTTGCGGGCCCGCTTGCCGTTCGGCTGCGGGGCTGCGGAGAACGGCTCGCCTATGACAGTCCAGCGGCCGAAGCGGGCACCGATGCGGATCACACTGGTGGCGGCCACTAGAACGACACCTCCAGGTCGACACAGAGCACGTCGGGCTGCTCGTCGGACGGGTAGGGGTCGGTGATGTCGGTCAGGTCGTCGAAGGCCTGGCGGAGCCGGACCAGCCCGAGGGCGATCTCCGACTCCAGGCCGGTCAGGCGGATCCTCACTGCCACACCCCCGCCTCGGCGGCCGGCACCGGGACAGTGCCCGCGGGGGACTCGGTGACGTGCAGGGCGGCCTTCACGTAGGCGATGCACTGCCACTCCGCACCACCCCAGCGGCCTTCGGCACGGAGCGACTGCATGGGGCCGTGCTGCGCCGAGTCGTAGTCGTGAGCCTCGACCTCGAGCTCCAGGGCGGCGGCCAGCAGCCGGAGCGACTCCTCGCCCCGGTCATGGGCGACGGTGATGAACGGGTAGATCGTCGCGTCCAGTTCGATCCGCCAGCCGAACGGCAGCTCGTCGACCTCGGGGTGGGTGGCGAGCAGCAGGTGCAGGGCGGCGGCGCTGATGTGCGCGGACGGCTCGATCATCGCCCGGCCCCCTGACGGACACGGCGCAGAGCCTCGTCCATGTCCGGGTCGGAGTCGGCGTTGCCGAGGGTGGCGGCGGCACTGTCGAAGGCCCGGCGATACGCGGCGACCAGGTCCGCGCCGGCCTGGAGGGCGTCGACAACGGCCTGCTCGGTGGCGGCCAGCTCGGCGAGGCCGTTGCTGCAGCGTTCGACGGTGGCGGGCAGGGCGGCGAACCGCAGGGCGCTCTTGGCGTCACGGATCTGACGGCGCACCACCCGGTACGCCTCCGCCAGCGGCACCAGGGCGCCCTTCGCGGCCTCCAGCTCGTCGTACAGCCGGGCCAGGTGCGGGGTGTCCTGCGGCGCGGCCGTGACGGGCTTCAGGGCCGGGTCGGTGAAGTCGACGGCCCTCTCGCCGTTCCGCTTCGTGCGGAAGTGCTGGGCCATGGCCTGCCGTGCGGTGCAGCACAGCAGCCCGTACACCCGGTCGTCGAGGGTGATGCCGCGGGTGATCTGCCAGCGCCACAGGTGCAGGAACACTTCCTGGGCGAGGTCCTCGGCGAGCTGCCAGTCCAGGTGCGGCAGGCGAAACGCGATGAACGCCGTGATGCGGCGCCCGTTGGCCTGCATGACCTGGGCCAGGATCTGCTCCGGGGTGCCGGTGTAGGTCTCGCCGGGGGCCGGCTCGGCGCGGGTGAGGGCGTGCGTGAGTGTGCTGGAGGGCATGACGGCCCGTCCTTTCGGGTGAAAGTTCGGGGCAGGTCAGCGGGAGGCGTAGGCGCGGTGCTCGGCGCGGTCGTCCAGACCGGCGGAAACACTGGCGCAGTCGGTGCACTGCGCGTCGCCGTTGCCGTCCTCGCCAAGGTCCGACACGTCCCAGGCACGGTCACAGGTGGCACACACGCCGGTCTCGGGTGCCACAACGACGGCCTTGACCTTCAGCGACGGTGCCGAGGTCTTCATCGGCACCGGGCCGAGCCCGTTGGCCTTGAAGATCGCCCGGATGGCGTCGAGGTCGGCGGTCTGCCGGGTCGACGGGATCCGCTCGACCAGCCATGCGCCGTACGTCCCGGCGGGCAGCCGGTCGAGGATTTTCTTCGCGGCGCGCTTGCCGCGGTCGGCGCGGCGGGCCTGGTCGGCGGCCCGGTGGAACTCACGGGCGGCGGCCTCGACCAGGTCGACGGCCGGCATGTCGTCCGCGGTGAACAGGTCCGTCGGGTCCTCGACGGGCTCGGCGTCGACCTGCGTGGTCTGCTGCACCACGGGGCCGCGAAGCTCGGCGACTACGGCGGAGACCCGGGACGCGGTCCGGGCGATGAACTTGCTGGCGGAGATGGAGCGGGCACGGCGGGGCGTGAGAAGATCCAACACAGCTGACTCCCTGTTACGGCAGGTGGTCGGTCAGGCCTCCGTCCGGTGTTGGTAGCACCGAGCGGGGGCCGTTCTGGCTAACCGGCGCGGTTAACCTTGTACGGACACATTAACGCCAACCATGTACGGACGCAAGCCTTTCTGTCAGAATCCCTGTAGGTACACCGAGGGAGTGACATGGCGGACAAGACCGACCACACGCACAGCGCGCAGTTCCGTGTGCCCCGGATCATGTGGGAGGCCTACGGGCGCGTGGCAGAACGGCTGACTTCGGACCGATCAGCACTGCTTCTCGATCATGTCCGGGCGGACATCAAGCACTTCGGTGACGAGCGGGATCTCGCCGACCTTGACCAGGCGGAGCGAGAGTTGGCAGAGCGGCGCGCGCGTAAGGGCGGCCGGCCCCGCACCAGCGGTGCAGATTCATCCCAAGCAGACGCCAAGCTCCAGGGATAGCCGCAGACGGGAAGCCCTAATCCCATGGGGACCTGGGGGGAATCCTGGGGAGTCTCTGGGGAGTTGGGGAGTCTCTGGGGAGCTTTGAAACGGGGAAACCGGGGGAATCGAGGGGAAGCCAGGGGAAGGCATTCCCGCTGGTCAAAGCCCGATAGAGCTCATCATGGCTGATCAGAAAGCCAGCAGGTACACACGACCACGGTAGCCAGCCTGCCTTGGACACCCGCAACGGGGTCCGGGATCGGACCGGCGGGGGCCCTCGGCTGCGGACCACCGGCTGAAGATCCCCGCTGAGGGCTTCCCCGCTGCGGGCTTCCAGTCAGCGGTGAGGGCTCCCCCGCACAGAGCTTCCCCGCTGAGGGCCCCCCGGTCAGCGGGCCGGGAGCGGGCTCGTGCGGTAGACCGTGCCCGCGCAGGCGTTGCCGATCACCGCGCTGGCCGCCGCCGTCCCGCCCGCGCCAGGGGTGTGGCCCAGGGTGACCGTGGGCGTGCTGCCGGCCCCGCTCGGGGCGCCGGTGTCGGCGCCTGCGGAGACCGAGCCCTGGGTGGTGTCGTCGCTGCCGGGCGCGGCCGAGGCGCTGCTGCCGGACGCCGAGGAGGCGGTGCAGCTGGGGGTGCCCGTACCGGAGGCCGGCACCCAGGCGAACTCGACCAGGTAGGAGTCCCCCGGCGCGAGGACCACCGGCGCGGGCTTGGCGGCAGGCGCCGGAAGCCCCCCGGCGGGATCCCCCGCGGTGTGCTGTGCCACCGAGATCCAGGACTTGTCGGTCCCGGACACCGCCAGTACCGCCACCGCGCCGGGCGTCGAGACTCGGCAGGTGCTCCCGGAGACATTGCTGACCTGGAAGGTGCCGTAGACCACCCCGGCCGCGTCGGGCGAACCTACCGTGTCGGCGCCGTTGCCCAGCTGGCCGCGGACGCACTCGGCGACCGGCCCGGTCGAACCGTGGGCCGATCCCCCGGAGGCCCCCGCGGAGACCGAGCTGCCGGCGGCGGGCCGGGAGAGGGAGGGGTTCGGCTGCAGCACGCCGGACGCCCCCGGCAGCACCGTCGCGGAGTTGTGGCCGTTGGTGCTGTCCCCGCCGGCGAAGGAGCTGCCGACGCCCGGGAGCACCCGGCCAGGACCGGCCGGGGCCAGCGAGGCGCCCGCACTGACGTGCGCACCGTGGCTGGGCCCGTTGCTCGCCGCGTCGCCGTACTGCTGGCTGCTCTGCGGGCCGTCGGCGGAGTTGATGGACATTCCGGCCGAGTGCAGGGCGATGGTGCCGAGGGAGCAGAGGAAGACCGTGGCGACGACTGATCCGAGGACCCGTCTCCTGCGCTGGCGGCGCCGGGGGACGGCCCGGCGGATCTGCTCCAGCGCGCCGGGCATCGGGGCCAGCTCGCCGACAGCGCGGTGCAGCAGGTCGCGCACCTCGCGCTGCTCGGGGGTGAGGTCGGCGCCGGGTCCGACCTCGGGTTCGTTCCCGTGCCCGGAGTCGTGCCCGGAGTGCCCTGAGTCCTGCCCTGATCCGTGCTCCGCCCCGGGCCCGGTTCCGTCGCCCGTCCCGTGCCCTGATCCGTGTCCTGTCCCGTTCCCCGGTCCGGAACCACTCGTCGCGCGGTCGAACCAGGGCGGGAGCGAGGTCGGCGGGGCCACCGGCATCGGCGGAGCCTGCGGGACGCCGCCTGCCCTGCCCGCGCTGCCGCCAGGCCGGACCACCCTGACCGCGGCTCGGGGTTCGCGGGGCAGTTCCTCGCCGTTCATGAGGTGCTCTCCATGGCGATCCGCAGCGCCGCGAGGCCCCGCGAACCGTATGCCTTGACTGATCCGATCGAGATCCCGAGACTGTCGGCGACCTGGGCCTCCGTCATGTCCGCGAGGTAGCGCAGCACCAGCACCTCGCGCTGGCGCCGCTGCAGCCCGCGCAGCGAGCGGCGCAGATGGTCCCGCTCCAGGGCGTCGTACGCGCCCTCCTCTGCGCTGGCCATGTCCGGCATCGGCTTGGGCAGCAGCCGCAGGCCCATGATCCGGCGGCGCAGGGTCGAACGGGACAGGTTGACGACGGTCTGCCGCAGGTAGGCCAGGGTCTTCTCGGGGTCGCGGACCCGGCGCCGGGCGGCGTGCACCCGGATGAAGGCCTCCTGCACCACGTCCTCACAGGAGGCGTTGTCGTCCAGGAGCAACGCGGCCAGCCCGAGCAGCGAGCGGTAGTGGGCCTGGTAGGTCTCGGTGAGCTGGTCGACGCTGGTGCCCTCGACGGCGGCGCTCACCGCCGTGGCGGCCTCGATCCGGTCGTTCACATGGTCGACGCCACGGCGCACGTTCGGAAAGGGCGCGGTCATGAGACCACCCCCTGGTACTGCCCAACGTCCCCAACGCTCTGCCACAACTGTCGCCACACAGGTTTGACGAGCGACTCCGGGCGAAGGTTGTACGGAATCGCGGAGCAGTTGTCATGCCCGCTACTCATCCGTCGCCCTCCCCTGCTCGCCCGCGCAGCCGTTGACGCCCCCGAGGGCAGCCCTTAACGCTCCCCTAAGGTAAGGGGCGAGGCTACCCGCGTCACCGAAATCCCTAGGACTTCCACAAAGCCCACCCGCGCCGGTCGGCACGGGTGGGCTCCAGGTCTCAGCGAAGAGGTCTCAGCGAAGCTCTTGGAGAGCTCGCGGCGAGGGCCTCGTCAGCGTCCGCTGCCGCCGTAGACCACGGCCTCGTCGGTCGCGCTGTCCAGGCCGAAGGCCGAGTGCACCGCGCGGACCGCCTCGTTGACGTCGTCGGCGCGGGTCACCACCGAGATGCGGATCTCCGAGGTGGAGATCAGCTCGATGTTGACGCCGGCGTCGGACAGCGCCTCGAAGAAGGTCGCGGTGACCCCGGGGTTGGACCGCATACCGGCGCCGACCAGCGAGATCTTGCCGATCTGGTCGTCGTAGCGGAGCGACTCGAAGCCGATCCCGCCCTGCGCCCGCTCCAGCGCCTCGATGGCCTTGCGGCCGTCGGTCTTGGGAGCGGTGAAGGAGATGTCGGTCAGACCGGTCGCCGCGGCGGACACGTTCTGGACCACCATGTCGATGTTGACCTCGGCGTCGGCGATGGCCCGGAAGATCCGCGCCGCCTCGCCCGGCTTGTCAGGGACGCCGACGACGGTGACCTTGGCCTCCGACGTGTCGTGGGCGACCCCGGAGATGATGGCGTGCTCCATTTCGCCCCCTTCGGGCTTGTTGCGGACCCAGGTCCCGACGTGTCCGGAAAAGGACGACCGTACATGGATGGGCATGTTGTAGCGCCGGGCGTACTCGACGCAGCGGGCGAGCAGCACCTTCGAACCGGACGAGGCCAGCTCGAGCATGTCCTCGTAGCCGATCTCGTCGATCTTCTGCGCCTTCTTCACTACCCGCGGGTCGGCGGTGTATACGCCGTCCACGTCGGTGTAGATCTCGCAGACCTCGGCGTGCAGCGCGGCAGCCAGCGCGACCGCGGTGGTGTCCGAGCCGCCCCGGCCCAGGGTGGTGATGTCCTTGCTGTCCAGGGACACCCCCTGGAAGCCGGCCACGATCGCGATATTGCCCTGGTCCAGGGCGGTACGGATCCGACCGGGCGTCACATCGATGATGCGCGCCTTGTTGTGGACCGAGTCGGTGATGACCCCGGCCTGGCTCCCGGTGAACGACTGGGCCTCGTGGCCCAGGGATTTGATCGCCATCGCCAGCAGGGCCATGGAGATGCGCTCCCCGGAGGTCAGCAGCATGTCGAGCTCGCGGCCCGCAGGGAAAGGTGACACCTGCTCCGCGAGATCGATGAGCTCGTCCGTCGTGTCACCCATCGCTGACACCACGACGACGACCTCATGGCCGGCCTTCTTGGTGTCGACGATTCGCCTGGCGACGCGCTTGATGCCCTCGGCATCAGCGACGGAGGAGCCGCCGTACTTCTGCACGACAAGGCCCACGTGCGCTCCTCGTTCTGTACCTGGTTGTGCGGTCGGCCCAGTCTAACGAGCGCGCCGGAAGACCCCAGGGCATTCCGAATGGTGGGATTTGATGCTCACCAGTCGAGATCACCGCGGAATTTCCGGTCCCCGCCGCCCCTGGGCTGCCAAAGCCCTCGGATGCCTGGCCGGAACCCGGCTAAAGCCCTTGAATACCCAGCTCGGAGGCCATCAACTCGCCCGCCTGCTGTTCCAGCTGCTCGTCCGTCAACCCGTCGTCGTCGGTGTCCGCGCCGTCGGCCGGTGCGCCGATCGGGCTGTCCAGGCGGACGTGGGCGACCAGCGAGTGCAGCGCGCGCAGCACCGCGGTCGTGGTGGAACCCCAGTTGGCCAGGTAGGAGAACTGCCACCACCACAGCGCCTCGGAGACCCGGCCGGCCCGGTAGTGCACCAGACCGTGCTCCAGGTCCGTCACCACACCGGACACGTCGTCCGAGATCCGGCACGGGACCGGCTTGTCCGCCGGGCCGTACGGGTCGAAGACCTCGTGGTAGACGTCGATCGGCGCGAGCAGCTCGGCCAGCCGCTGGCGCAGCTCGTCCTCGTCGGCGTCCGGACCGGTGTCCGGCTCGTAGCGGTCGTCGGGCAGCACATCGTCGATCGCGCCGAGCCGGCCGCCGGTCAGCAGCACCTGCGAGACCTCGAGCAGCAGGAGGGAGATAGCGCTGCCGGGCTCGTCGCCCTTGGCGATCTCGTGGACGGACAGCACGAAGCTGTTCACCGAGTCCGCGATCTGCACCGCGAAGTCGTCCGGCTCCTCCGGGCGGTGGGCTGCGGCTCCGGCGGCTTTGGTGCCGAGGGCGGTGCTGCTGTCCGTAGTGGTATCAGACATCAAGAAGTCGTCTCCCTTCGAAGGCACGTCCGAGGGTGACCTCGTCGGCGTACTCCAGATCTCCCCCGACCGGCAGGCCACTGGCCAGGCGGGTCACTCGAAGGCCCATCGGCTTGAGCAGCCGGGCCAGGTAGGTTGCGGTCGCCTCCCCCTCCAGATTGGGGTCGGTGGCCAGGATCAGCTCGGTGACGACACCGTCGGCGAGACGGGTCATCAGCTCCCTGATCCGCAGGTCGTCGGGGCCGACACCGTCGATCGGACTGATCGCACCGCCGAGCACGTGGTAGCGGCCCCGGAACTCACGGGTCCGCTCGACCGCCACCACGTCCTTGGGCTCCTCGACGACGCAGATCACCGTCGGATCGCGGCGGGTGTCCAGACAGACCCGGCAGCGCTCGGACTCGGAAACGTTCCCGCAGACCGCGCAGAACCGGACCTTGTCCTTGACCTCGTTCAACGCGCTCGCCAGCCGGCGGACGTCGACCGGGTCGGACTGCAGGATGTGGAAGGCGATCCGCTGCGCGCTCTTGGGACCGACGCCGGGCAGCCTGCCCAACTCGTCGATGAGGTCCTGGACCACGCCCTCGTACACGCTTCCGCTCCTGCCCTTCTGGTCTGGCGTTCTCGGGTGGTGCCTTGTTTGTTCTCGAGTGGTGCCTGGCGTTCTCAGGTCGTGCCCGGCGTCCATTGGCGTTCTTTGGCGTTCTGCCTGGTTGCTGTCCGTCGGATGACGTCCGTCGGATGGCATCCGGCCAGTGCTGCAGGTCGGCCCGCGACTGCCATCATCCTCTGGCCGCGGCCTCTGCCAAAGCCTCCCGACATACCCCGCTCCTGCACGCCGGGGCGCACGGAAGCCTGGGGAAGGAGTGCCTCGGTGCTGCGATCCCGCGGAGAGTCTTTCGACCCTCGTCAGAACGGCAGACCGGGGATCCCGCCACCGCCGAGGCCCTGCGCCAGCGGTCCGAGACGCTCCGCGGCAAGCTTCTGCGCGGCGGAAGTGGCGTCCCGCACCGCGGCGAGGACCAGGTCGGCGAGGGTCTCGGTATCGTCCGGATCGACCGCCTTGGGGTCGATGACCAGGCCCCTGAGCTCGCCCGTCCCACTCACCGTCGCCTGCACCAGGCCGCCGCCGGCCGTTCCCTGCACCGTCGTCTCGGCCAGCTCCGCCTGAGTACGGGCAAGCTGCTGCTGCATCTGCTGGGCCTGCTGCAGCAGGGCCTGCATGTCGGGCTGTCCACCACCGGGGAACATGGTTCGCTCCTGTCTGAGGTTCTGCCGTCGTCCTGCCCCGGTTCCGCCGTCGGTGCTGCTGTAGCCACCGTCGTCGGTACCGGGTCGTGCTGCGTCATACTGCGTCGTCCGCACCGGGTCGTACGGACGCCTCGCGCTGAGCCTACGTTGTCTCGCGCACAGCCCGCCGCCGTTGCGCGCCAGCCGCGCCAGACGCTCCGGCGTCAACGCTCGTGGTTGATCTCCTCGATCACTGTCGCGCCCAGCTCCCGCATGATCAGCTCGGGCCCGGTGACCATGCCCTGGCCGTACCCGCCGGCCTCCTCCTCCGGAATGGTCTCGTCGTCGGGCGACATCGGAGGCCGGTCCTGGACGACCGGCGGAGCCGACGGCTGGGTCGCCTGGGCCGACTGCGGCGGCACGGGCGGCGCGCCAGGCGCCGTCGTCGTGGCGGGCTGCTCCCACTGTTGGGACTGCTGGGACTGCTGGGACTGGGCCGGAGGCTGCGGGGGTGGCTGCTGGTGGTACTGCTGTTGCTGCTGGGCCGGCTGCTGCTGCGGCTGCTGCTGCTGCGGTGACCCGAACTGCGGTGCGGTCGACGGCTGACCCTGACCGTAGCCCGGACCAGGGCCTTGCGACGGGCCCTGACCTGGCCCCTGGCCTTGGCCGCCCTGGCCATAAACCTGACCCGCGCCCTGAACCTGACCCTGCCCTTGGCTCTGGCCTTGCCCCGCGGACCGTCCCCCCGCGGTGTCGACCACGCAGTCGATCCGCCAGGACACGCCGAAGGCGTCCTGCAGCGCCTGCTTCAGGACCTCCTCATGGCCGCCGTTGACAAAGCCGTCCCGGCTGCCCGCGTGCTCGAAGGACAACTGGAGCGTGCTCCCGTCGAACCCCGCGACCTGAGCCTGCTGCACCAGCATCCAGGTGACCCGGCGCCGGCCCTTCACCGCTTCGAGCACCTGCGGCCACATCTGCCGCACCTGTCCGACCCCGCCGCCACCGCCCTGCTGCTGCGCCGGTGACTGCTGCGGCGAGTGCTGCTGCGGCGGCGCGACAGGAGCCGCCACGGGAGCAGGCGCGGCAGCCGGAGCCGCCCCCTGCTGCCCTTGCTGCACCTGCTGTCCTTGCTGTACCTGCGAAGCACCCTCGGCCTCTACACCGCCCGGGCCTGCCTGGCTGTCCTGACCCCCCGGTGCGAAACTCCGCGGCACCGGCCAGGCCCCCCGAGGGGCTCCCGCCTGCACCGCAGGCGCCTGCGACGGAGCAGGCGCGGGTACGACGACGGGCGCGGACGGCGGCGCGGAGGCCTGCTGCTGCAACGGCTGGTGATACTGCACCGGCGGTGCCTCGACCACCGGCATCACCCCGCTCCCCGGCATGGAAGGAGACACAGAGGCAGGCATCGACATCGGCGCGGCCTGGGCCGGAGCCGCCCCTCCCTCGAAGGAGGAACGCCGCTCCAGCCGGTCCAGCCGCGCCTGCGTCGAGCGCTCGTCGTCGTACGCGCCGGGCAGCATCACCCGTGCGCAGATCAGTTCCAGCTGCAGCCGGGGCGAGGTCGCCCCCCGCATCTCGGTCAGCCCGGTGTTGACGATGTCGGCAGCGCGGCTCAGCTCGGCCGGGCCGAACTTCGCGGCCTGCTGCTCCATGAGGGCGATCCGGTCGGCGGGGGCGTCAATGATGCCCTTCTCCCCCGCGTCCGGCACCGCCGACAGAATGACCAGGTCACGCAGCCGTTCCAGTAGGTCGGCGACAAAGCGGCGCGGGTCGTGCCCGCCTTCGATGACCCGGTCCACGATGCCGAAGACGGTCGCGCCGTCCTGCGCGGCGAAGGCGTCCACGACCTCGTCCAGCAGCCCGGCATCGGTGTAGCCGAGCAGCGAGGTCGCCATGGCGTATGTCACACCGCCCTCGTCCGCCCCGGCCAGCAGCTGGTCCATCACCGACATGGAGTCACGGACGGACCCCGCACCAGCCCGGACGACCAGCGGATAGACGCTGTCCTCGACCTGGATGTCCTCCCGGCCGCAGACATCGGCCAGGTAGTCGCGCAGAGCCCCGGGCGGAACGAGTCGGAAGGGGTAATGGTGGGTCCTGGAGCGGATCGTCCCGATGACCTTCTCGGGCTCCGTGGTCGCGAAGATGAACTTGAGGTGCTCCGGGGGCTCCTCCACCACCTTCAGCAGGGCATTGAAGCCCGCCGTCGAGACCATGTGGGCCTCGTCGATGATGTAGATCTTGTAGCGGCTGGAGGCCGGCGCGAAGAACGCCTTCTCCCGCAGGTCACGGGTGTCGTCGACACCACCGTGCGAGGCGGCGTCGATCTCGATCACGTCGATCGACCCAGGCCCGCCGCGCGCGAGATCCCGGCAGGACTGGCACACCCCGCAGGGCGTCGGTGTCGGCCCCTGCTCACAGTTGAGGCAGCGGGCGAGGATGCGGGCGCTGGTCGTCTTTCCACACCCGCGCGGCCCGCTGAACAGGTACGCGTGGTTGACCCGGTTGTTGCGCAGCGCCTGCTGGAGCGGACCGGTGACGTGCTCCTGACCGATGACCTCGGCGTAGGTCTCGGGGCGATAGCGGCGATAGAGAGCGAGCGACACGTCACTGACCCTAACGGTCCCCACTGACAAGAGGGGGCCCCTGGAAACGACAGGACCCCCCGTGCACCCGCCAGAGCCCACTTACCCTTGCTGCCTTCCGGCCCTGGGGGAGTTCAGCGAGATAGCGCCACACGAGGGGCTGGGGAACAGCGTAGCGGATCCCCAGCGCCCCCGTGACCACCCCACCCCCAACCCCCCTCCCCGACGACCCCCAGGTCAGCCCGACCAGAACGTGTTCGCGAGCACCCCCAAACGTCTAGTAAGCTCTCCCACGGAGGATTCGCCTAGTGGCCTAGGGCGCACGCTTGGAAAGCGTGTTGGGGGCAACCCCTCACGAGTTCGAATCTCGTATCCTCCGCAGGTCAGAGGCCCTGCACCGGTTCACCGGTGCAGGGCCTCTGCGCTTCCTCAGGCAGCGTTGTCCTGGTTTTTGTCCACAGGGGCGGTATCGGACGCCCCCCAGATCGCTACGGCGATCTTCTGAGCCACCTCCTTGAGCATGGCGTCCGGCACGTGGAGGTACCGGGCCCGCATGCTCGCGGAGGTTCCTGGCTCCCATCCCATGATCTGGTCGATGACACGAGCCGGAACTCCTAGCAGCATGAGGACCGTTGCTGCCGTGTGCCTGGCGTCATGGAGCCGCCCCTCTCGAACCCCCGCGTCTACCAGCAGCCGCTTCCAATCGTGGTAGTCCGTGTTCGGGCTCAGGGGGCCGCCCAGGGGCTTGGTGAAGACATACTCCGACTCGATCCACAGGTTTCCGGCCGCCTTCCGCTCGCGCGCCTGCGTCTCGGCATGCGCTCGGAGCATCAAGACCAGCGGGCCCGGCAGAGGAACGGCCCGCCGGCCTGCTCGGGACTTGGTGTTCTTTGTCTCGCGCCGGACCTGATTCCTGGCCGGGCAGTACCCCGCCTTCCGGCCGCACGGTGCGGTTTCCGGGCAGCCGTGCTCATACCGCGGGCGCAAACGGTTCCGGCGCAGCTTCAGGTACTCGTTGTCCAGATCGACATCAATCCAGCGAAGCCCGAGCGTCTCGCCCTGCCGCAGCCCGAGCGCCAACGCCAACATCCAACGAGCGCTGTTCCGGCGCTTATTGGCTTCCAGCAAGAGGCACTGGATCTCGTCCACGGAGTAGGGCTCAACCTCCGACTCGTCCTCCTCCATTCGTGGGGGCTTCGCCAGCGAGGCAGCATTCTTCGCCACATGGCCGCGCCGCAGCGCCTCCCCCAGGGCAGTTCGGGCTGTGCGGTGAGCCTGATGGGCGGTACCAGCCTTGCGCGCTCCATTCGCCTGCATCCGGCGATACAGGCTCTCCAGATGCTCGGGCTCCAAGCGGTCAAGACGGTGCTTGCCAATGCCAGGAACGAGGTGAACGCGAACAGCGACTTCGTAGCCGTCATAGGTGTTCTCACTGACCGTCGGCTTGGCAATGTTCTCAACCCAGTGCTCAAGCCACTTCCCCACAGTCCACTGCTTTCCGGGCTGACGCGCCGAACCCGTGTCGCGCTGCTTCTCCAGTTTCTTGACCTCCGCCACCAACTCTGCGCGCGTCTTGCGCGTGAGATGTCGGCGGTACGGCTCCCCGTTGTCCTTAAAACCCATGGGCACGCGAGCGTGCCAACGGCCGTCTTGGCCAAGGTAGATCGCGGATTCGCCGTTGGCCCGGCGGGTGCCCCTCTTCTTCTCTGGCAAGGGAATACCGTCCTTTCTGCATTTCGGAACAGGAGGCGGGGCGGTGCCGCTCCCTGATTCGGGAGTGCCACCGCCCCGAGATGCCATCAGGCGGCGCGCTGAGTCGCCCTCTGGCGAGCGACGTACGCCGCCGGCGCGTCGGCGGGGACGCGACGGAGGCGTCCAACCGGGATGGACTCCAGCTCTCCGGTGCGGATGAGCGCGAAGCACGTGGTACGGCCGATCTGAAGACGGCGCGCAGCCTCCTCAACGGTGAGGAGGATCAACGTCAAATCGTCTGCGGTCATGGCCTGCGGCAAGGGCGGGGTTGCGGTGGACATGCGGCTTCTCCCCAGGTGTGAAGCGTTCGCTTGGTGGGTGGTGTTCGGGTGGGTTGGGGTGTCCCCCCTTCCCAGGGATCCGCTACTGCCGCTACTGCCGTAACCGTGCAGCTCAGGGGCATGATCGAAGTAGCGGATAGGTGTGCGGTAGCGGATAGCTGCCGCTACCCAGGGGCGGCGGCAGCTCTCTCGTCTAGGCCGGGCCGGCGGCCTGGTCGGGGGTCGGTAGCGGATAGTCATCCGCTACCGGGGTCTTATCCGCTACCGGGAAGAGGGCTCTGACCTGCCCGGTTACGGCAGTAGCGGCAGTAGCGGATGTCTGGGACAGGGCAGGGCAGTACCGTGCCCAGGCGTCCGTGAGGTCGCCCGCGTAGTAGCCCTTGGCCCCGACGCCGTTGAACTTGATGTTGCGGGGTTTAATGGGCTCGTTGTCGGCGGTGACGTAGTCGCTCAGGATCTTCGCCAGGATCCGGGTGGTCAGCGGCCGGCCATCGACATCGACCCAAGGGGCGTCCTCCATGGCCGTCAGCCGCTCGACAATGACGGCGGTGGGCAGGCGGTCGGCGGCGCCGAAGACCTCCCGCAGGTCGGACAGCAGCCGGATGCCGGCAGAGCCCTTGTCGTTCGCCTTGGCTGCGGTGATCAGTTCGACGCAGGCGGCGCGGGCCCGCTGCGGCCAGGTTCCGCCCACGATGTCCGCCACCGCGAGCAGGGGTTCCCAGACGTCGGCGGGACGATCGTTGACCCCCTCGGGCATCTCGGGGAACGCCCCGTCGATGCGCTCGCGCACGGTGTCGGCCCAAGCGGCGATCCGCTCGCGCAGCTCATGGCCCTGCGGTTCGTGGATGCGCTGCCGGAACGCCTCCACCTTCTCGTTGGGGGCCCGGCGGCGCATCCGGATGACCACGGTGCGGCTCATGATGGTGTCCGGCAGGTAGCCCAGTCCGCCTACGGCCATGGCGGCGTAGACGGGGAACTTCTGGACCTGCTGGTTCGAGCCGTCTCCAACGCACCGGTAGATGCCTCCGGTGCGGCGGTGGCCGGCGTTGATCAGGCCGCGCAGTTCCTCGTTGCCCGCGGCCTTGGGGCCGAAGATCGTGTCGATCTCGTCGAACAGGATGGTGGGGCGTCCCTCCCCGCCGGACAGGGAGCGGAACAGGGCGGAGTGGCTGGCGTCGGTGGTGGTCATCGGCCGGGGTACCAGCATCTCCACCACCTCCAGGGCCCGCGTCTTCCCGCTTCCCGGTTCCGGGGACAGGAACGCCAGGCGCGGGGTGGACTCGAACGCGTCGAGCAGGTGGGCGTGGGCGTCCCACAGGACAACGGCCACATAGGCGGCCTGCGAGGGGAAGACGTTGAAGCGGCGGTGGAACTGCTCGATCTCATCGAGCAGCGCGGCCCCGTCCAGTGGGGGCGGGGTGGGCGAGTTGGCGGGGGCAGTCATCCGCATTCCTCCTGATAGGTGATGCGTTCAGGACTGTCCACAGGCTGTGGACGGCCCCGAGCAGGTGTGTTTGCTGAGGTGAAGGGCGAAGAGGGCGGCCTGCGGCCGACGACTTGAACAGCGCCGCAGGGTGGTGCGGTGGCCGGTCGGTCCGGCGGGGCAGAGTCGTACCGGGGCACCCTGATGGCTCTTAAGGCGGGGGCGTCAGGCGGCGCGGGTGCTGTTGTGGGCGATGGACCAGTTCAGGGCGCTGGTGATCACCGGGTCGATCTCGCGCGGCAGTAGGCCGGCGCACTCGCCCGCTGCCTTAAGAGCGTCTTCGACCGCGGCACGTGCCAGGGTGCCGGTGGCGACGAACCTGCCCAGGGCCCGCGCGGCACGGGTCAGGGCGGCGTTGCGGGTGCCCTCGGGTGACCTGGCGACGTTCAATGTCTCGTTGCGCAGGGCTGCGTCCGCGTACCCGGACCCCGAACGGCTGCTCGGCAGCACGGCGTGGCGGCGCGGCGCGGGGGCGGGGGTGAGGGCCTGGAGCAGCCAGCGGGGCAGTGGAGCGGGGTCGAGTAGGTGGTTCATGTCGTACGGCTGGTCGTTGACGATGCTGCCCGCGCCGACGACGTACCCGCCCCATCCTCGGGTGTCCACCAGCGGGGCCAGGGTGCCGGCGGTGTTGCCCAACCTCGCCCCGGTGGGGGCGGTGAAGTACAGGTGCCACCCGCCTCCGGCGGTCCGCACGCGGCGCGTGATGGGCACCTCGTGTCCGGCGCGCTCGCAGAGCGCCTTGAAGGTCGTCATGCCGTCAGGCATGTCCGCACTGCTGTTGCCCTTGGGCTTGTCCAGGTCCACCACCAGCAGTCCCGCGGGGCCGGTGGCCACCCCGATGTTGTACGGGGCCCGCTGCCAGGTGGACCGGATCAACTCCGGGTCCAGGGTGGCGCGCTGCTCCCACTTGCGGTGGCCGGTGGTGCAGGGTTCGGTGCCGGGGCAGTGGTCGGCTCCGTGCAGGGCGGGGCGCTTGGTGCCCGGTCGCAGCGGGAACACGGGCCACCCGTGCCAGGCGGCGGCCAGGGCGGCGCTAAGAAGGAACTCGTTCGGGGTCATCTGTCTCCCTCGGGAACGATTCGGGCACCCCCGCCAGAATGGCCGGGGTACCCAACTGCCTTTCCTAGAAAGGGGGTTCGTCGCTGAAGCCACCGCCAGAGGCACCAGTGGCGGCGTGGGCGGGGTTCTGCGGCACGGGGGCACTGCTGGCCCACGGGTCCTCCGCAGGGGCCGCTGCGGGCCCGCTGGAGCCGTTGCGCTGGGCGCGGGTGATGGTGGCGTTGGCGAAGCGCAGCGAGGGGCCGATCTCGTCCACCTCGATCACCAGGGCGGAGCGCTTGTCACCCTCGGGGGTGGTCCAGTCGTTCTGCCGCAGCCGGCCGGTGACGATGACGCGGGTGCCCTTGGTCAGGGACTCGGCGACGTGTTCGGCCAGGTCGCGCCAGGCGGAGCAGCGCAGGAACATGCCCGTGCCGTCCGTCCACTGGTTGGTGGTCTTGTCGAAGCTGCGCGGGGTGGAGGCGACGACGAAACGCGCCCACGCGGCACCGCCGGGGGTGAACGTCAGCTCGGGGTCGGCGGTCAGGTTGCCGACGATGGTGATCGGGGTCTCTCCGGTGGACATGCTGGGGTGCTCCCTTGAGGATTGGCGATGGCGCGCGGGGGGTGCGGTGGCGGTCACGCGGCCCTGGTCAGCGGGGGACGCGCGGCCATGTGCAGGGCGTGGATTTCGGCGTAGGTGGAGTTCATGTGGGCGTCGTGGTCGGTGTGGAACCGTTGGATCAGCGCGAGGCAGGCGGCTTGGCCTTTGGCGGTTTCCGAGCGTCCGCACTTGCATACGTAGTCGGCTTCGGGGGGTGGTGCTTCGCGCCAGGTGGGGGCGTAGATGCGGATGCCGGGCCATTGGAGGCTGGGCATCATGTCCGGGCTCGCGTGGGGCCAGCGGATGGCGCGGGGATGGGTGGTCATCGCCTCAAGCCGCCGCTTGGTTGCGTCCTGCGGGCAGCCCGGTGGATGGGGCGTTGAGGTGCGCGGCGGCGTGCTGTCCGATCAGGTGGGTGTAGGCGGGTGGGATGGCCTCGCGCAGCGCGAGATGATCGGCGGTCCAGTCGATGCCCTTGGCGGTCTGCATCTCGGGCACGGTGGCTTTGCCTCCGCCGTTGCCGTAGGCGGCCACGTACGGGCCCTCGAAGACTTCTCCGTGCCGCCACCCGCGCACCCGGCCCCGGTGCTTGAGGTGGACCGGCTGCGGCATGGTCCAGCCCGCAAGCTCGAAGTAGCGGTGTTGGAGTACTCCGAGGTGGAACATCTCCCCGCACAGGGTGATGTCCTTGCGCACGGTGGAGCCGGGGACGTTCTCCATGACCGAGGGCCGGCCGGTGGTGCGCAGGGCATTGCGGGTGGGGGTGATCAGGCGCGGGTGGTGGCGGCCCGTGGCGAGGTTGCGGGCGGCGTTGCTGCCCTTGGTCGGTGCTCCTTCGCCCTGACAGGGCGGGGAGCCGTGGTTGAGGTCGAAGCGGTACCCGTGCTCGGTGATGAACGCGATGGCGTCGCCCTGCACGAACGCGAACGGGTAGGCGGGGTGGGGGTCCTTGTCGATCCCGTAGACGTCGAACCCGGCCAGGTAGTAGCCCATGCCCGCACCACCGTCGCAGCAGAACGCGTCCAGCACGGTGAGCCCGTTCCACGGGCGCGCGGGCAGCCAGGACGCGGGCCCGCGCTCGAAAAGGCCCCTCATGCCGCCTCCCCCGCCCCGGAGTCACGAGCGGGCAGGGCGGGCAGCCCTGCGGCGCTGATGGCAGCCGGACTGAAGCCGGGGAGAGCGGCTCGGGCGGCCAGGGCCCGTTCCAGGGCTGCCGCGTACGCGCCGGCGGACTGGGCCACCTCGATCTGTGCGCGGGCCCGCATCGCCTCCACGGTCTCCACGTGCCGGTGGTCCTCATGGCGAACCGTGGTGGTGCGCTCGAATGCAAGGGTTTCGCGGCGGTCGGTGCGCCAGTGCTTCGCCGACAGAACGTAGGCCAGGACCGTGGCCACCGACCAGAGCAGCAACGGTAGGGCCCACCCCGTGGCGTAGGCGGCCACCCCCGCCAGGGCCAGGGTGCCGGCGGCGGTGAACGCGATGGTGGAGGTGGGGTCCTCGCGGCGGCCGGTGGTCATGCCACCTGCCACGGCCGATCCCAGGGCCAGGGTGGTCATCAGCGCGGCATCGCCCACGCTGTGGTGCGCGCCGTTGGCGGACCAGATTCGGGCCAGGATCAGCACGGTGCTGGTGGTCAGGGCGGGGAGGGTCTTGGGGGTGAGGTCGAGCAGGGACAGGGGTTCGCGGGTCGGCATGGCGGTGGTTCCCTTCTGCTCAGTGGTGGGCGATGGCGGTGACCATGGCGGCCAGGAAGTGGGTGACGGGCACGCCCATGCCGGTGCCGGCCAGGGTGAAGCCGGACAGCCACACGAACAGGCCGCTTCCGATGCCGACTTTCTTGGACCAGATCAGGGCCACCGTGATGGCGCCGGTGACGAACGCGAGGGACAGGGTGATGAGCACGGCGGGTCCTTCCGGGTGGCTGCCGGGGCACGGCGTGCCCCGGCAGCGCGGTCGGTGGTGCGGGTGGTGGTGCGGTCAGCGGGTGCCCTCGCGGTGCAGGGCTGCGGCGAGGTTGAACAGGTGCCGGCCGATGCGGATCCGGTAGCCGGTGGTGCGGCAGCGGCGGCAGTCCTTGCCGCGCTTGACCCGTCCGCGCCGGTCGGTGCGGGTGGCGAAGCCGAGTCCGTTGCACTTGCGGCAGCGGCCGAACGGCGAGGCCGCACACAGTGCGCTGTAACCGAGAGTGATGACCAGTAGGCAGGCGAGGGCAGCGAGCACGGGGTATCTCCCAAGGGCTCGAACAGGGGTTTTCCGGGGTTTGCGCTGATGGGCTGCTAGGTGCGAGGTGGCAGGCCAGGGCGGGTTTGGGTTGCTAGGAAGGGTGCTAGGTCTAGCAGGGGCGGTTGCTAGGCCTAGCACCGGTTCCGGTCAGGCTTCGGGCTTGTCCCGCTTACGCTCCGTCATCGCGGTGACGACGTCGGCGCGGGCGATGCCGCGGCGGGTGGTGCCCTTGCCGCCACCGGTCGGGGTGCCCCACACGTCCTGGGCGGTGATGCCCAGCGGCTTGAGGTTGGCGGTCACGGTCTCGGCCTTCCACCCGCCGTAGACCTCCGGGCGCAGGTCCGCCAGACGCAGTGCGATCTTCTCGTTCCACACCTTGTCCTCATCGACCGGTACCACCGCCGCGACGTCGGCGAGCAGGTCATGGGCCGGGGTGGTGTCGGCCGCGGGGGCGTGGCCCGCGGCGTGGCCGGTGACGTTGCCGTACTTCTCGCGCATGACGCGGGCACGGGCCACCACGGTGTCCGAGGCCGGGCCGTCGACCAGGGCCGCGCACACGATGCGCGGGTCATCGCCCTCGCCCGCCATCCACGCGATGCCCTTGTCCGAGCGGGAGAACATCGTGGCCCGGTAGCCGGCCTTGTACATCGACGTCCCGAGCACCATGTCGTTGGCGATGTTGCCCATGACCTTGAGGCAGAACCGCAGCACGGCGTTGGCGCTGATGCCGGTGGGCAGGGATTTGGCGTCCGGGCGCTGGGTGCCGAACATCCCGATGATGCCCAGCGCGGGGCCTCGCTTGGTGATGTCCTCGCAGATCGCTTCGATCTCCGCCCCGTAGGTGGGGTGCTCGAATGCCTTCTGGCACTCGTCCAGCGCCACCATGATCGGGTGCAGGCCCAGCTTCTTGTCGTCCGCCAGTGCCGGGGTGACCTTGCGGTCCGGGCAGAGCGCGCTGGGCAGGGTCTTGATGACCTTCGCGCGGCGCGTCAGTTCCTTGCCCAGCTCCAGCAGGGAGTCACGGACGTACTTGATGTCCTCCTCCTCCTCCCCGGAGCGGTAGCGGTGGCAGACCGGTTCCAGTGGGGCGAAGTCGCCGGTGCCCTTGAACTCGAACGCGTGCAGTTCCGCCCGCGGGTCCAGCGCCCCGATCAGCAGCAGCACCCGCATCAGGAACGTCTTTCCCATGCGCGGGATCGACCCGACGACCACGGAGGCGAACATCAAGGTGACGGTGACCGGTGCCATGCGCTGGTCGTTGCCGAACACCACGGGCTTGAACAGGTCCACCTGCCCCTCGTTCAGCAGCGCCCACGGCGGCTTCTTGGTCTCGTTCATGGGCCGGTCCCCCACCCACAGCACCAACGCGCCCTCGTGGGAGTCGGGGTTGGGGGCCGGCCACACGCACCCCAGCTTGCGGCGCAGCCCGGAGGCCAGCGCCTTGCGCTTCTCCATGATCTCGTCGGGGGTGGCGCCGTAGGGGAGGTCCAGCTCGGCGCGGTAGCCGGGTCCGTCGCGGGTGATCTCGGAGGTGAACTTGATGCCCTCGCCACCCTTGGCCAGGGCCTTGTTGATTTTGTCGTTGCCGATCGCGCCCAGGGCGCGCAGCACGATCGAGGTGGTCAGCTTCTCCAGCTCGGTGCGCAGGACCGCGGGTCCGATGATGGGCTTGTCCGCGGCCTGGCCGGCCATGCCCAACGCGAGGACCGCGGCGCCGGCGAACGCGAGCAGGAAACCGGGCGCCATGACGTACAGCGTCAGCGCCAGGCCGATCCCGAAGACCGCGGCCACGGTGGTGACCAGGCCACGCCACCGCACATGCCGGTCACGGGCGCGGGTCAGGGTCATGTACTCGCCCGCGTCCTCCGACCGGACCGCAGCGGCACGCAGCGGGGCGCCTTCCAGGTCCCACACCCACTTGTTGGTGGCGGACAGGAACCGCACGGCGCCGCGGGGGGCGGTGCCGGCCAGGCGGATCCCGTAGTAGGGGGTGCGCAGGGTGTGGAACGCGGTCGCGTACCCCATGCGGGATGCGGTGTGGGCGGCGGCGGTGGTGAACTCGGTGCGGGTCCGCAACCAGGCGGGCACGATCGGGCGGCGCTTCTCCAGGGTGATCCCAGGCTTGGGCAGGTTCGGCGGGTCCGCCGGCACCAACGCCGGTGCCTCGCCCTCCTCCTGCTCGGTCAGGTACACCGAACCCAGCGCGGGATCAGCGAGGGAGAGCGCGGCGGCGGGGTCACCGTCGCGGGCGGTGCGGGCCTTGTCCAGGTCCAGCACCTCCCCGTCGGAGGTGTTCAGGTCGGCTTCCAGGCGCGCGAACAACTCGCGCTCCGGGTCGCCCCCGTTCGAGGGGTGATTCACTTGGGGTTCCTTCTCTTGTGCGTCCTTCGGGATGTGCGGGATGGGGTGCCGGGGCACGGCGTTTGCTGGCAGGCGGTGACGTGCCCCGGCGGCAGCGCTACAGGGCGTCGCGGTCCATGGCGAAGAACAGCACTGTGAACCGGTCGGTGCCGACCTCGGTGGCCAGGTGTTCGCGTACGGCCTTGTAGTAGGCGGTGCGGGTGGTGCCGGGGGCCAGGGGCTGGGTGGTGCCGTCGTAGGTGGCCTGCATGCCGTTGCCGGTCTGCACGGTCATCACCCAGTGGTAGACGGTGCCGGTCAGCTGGCCGGTGCTGGTGCTGGTCGGGGTGCTCATGTGCGTTTCCTTGAGGTCAGGCCGCTTGTGCGGCGCGTGGTGCCATGGGGACGGAAGGACGGCGCGGGTCAGTGGTCACGGTGACCGGTGGCGCTGTTCGTTCAGGCGGCCCTGGCCTGCGGTTCGGCGCACGGAACGCAGCACCCCAGCGAGGTGGGGATGACGTATCCGGCGTCGGTGCGGCAGGTCGGGCAGGTGCGGCGCGCGAGCATGGCCGCCGCTAGAGCCGTGGCTTTGGCCGGCGTCATCGCGCGCACCGGACGGGCCAAGTCGATTCGGTACAGGTAGGCCACCCGCGGGCCAGCGGTCAGGCGGGAGAACCACATGAGCTGAGCGGCCACCGGCTGACCCGCCGGCCGCAAACCTCGGGCCCGCAGTTGGCGGCGCGTGGCCAGGCCCTCGGGCGCCAGGTGGTACGGGTAAGTCGGGGTGCCGCCGAAGCGCTTGCCGGTGGGGTCGTAGAACCTCACGGAGTCTCGCGCTCAGCGCGCAGCGCGTCCCGCAGCGTCCGGGCATTGACGGAGCTGGTGTGCACGGCAGCCCGGATGCGGTCGGCCGTCAGCTCGGCATCCGACCACGTCACGGTCGCCAACCGGGCCTCGCTCAGCAGCTCCGCAGCACTACGGGAAGGACGCCTGTTCTTGGCAGCAGTCGGCACGGAGCCGGTTGCCCGCCGCGGCCGACTGACCACCGCGGGAACCGACACCGGCACCGGGGCGGGACCGACCGCCGGGACGGCCGACGCGGGTGCGACCGGCGGCAGGGCGGGTGTCACATAGACCGACGTCAGCGCAGTGGGGTCGGCCGACTGTTCCAGGTCAGACACCGACCCTTTTGTAATGGTCTGTGCCGTCTGGTCGGTGTCCGGCTGGTGATGCAGCACCTTGGCCACCAGGTCCGCACCGAACGCGATCGACCCGACCGGAAGCGACGTTGCCAGCAGCATCAACGCCCAGTTGGCCGGCGACCAGTCGGCCAGCTGGACCCGGTGGCCCGACTGGATCGCGGCCACCAATCCGTGGTCGTAGTTCAGGACCAGCGAGGCGGCGGTGTAGGCGGCCAGCACGAACTGAGCGAACTTCCGCGGCGACTTCACCGCGGTATCCGGCAATACCAGCGCGGCCACCAAAGCCAGCGCCATCAACCCGTCCACGACCACCGGGTACAACAGCGCGGCAGTCGGGTCGGCTCCAATAGCCCGTGCCACGTCGTGCAGCGCGTTCCACGACACCCGGAACGCCATACCGACCACCGCGGCCAGCGCCAGGACAAGCAGGATCTTCGGACTGCGGTTCATCCCCGATCACCCCCCGCGATCGCGTCGGCCGCCAGGGCGGCAAAGCGGAAGTTGACCAGGTTCGGCCGGCCTCCCAATTCGAGGGTCTCGCAGGTGCCGCGCAGCAGGACGGCCAGCGCGCGAACTGCGCTGCGCAGGTTGTCCACCTCGCCAAGCAGGTCCTCAACCGCGTCGTTCAGCTCGCAAGAGCCGGCGAACTCGTCGTCCGGCATCAGGCGGATCGCGGCCAGGCGCTCCGGGGCGATACTCATGCCGCCACCTGCCCCAGCAGGCGGGTCCTGCCGACCTTGCCGGAACGCGGCCTGCTGGCGAGCAGGGCGGCCACGTCCGGGTAGGCGACCTCGATGAACCGGCCGGGGTTGGCTGCCCCCAGGAGCCCATCGGCGTGGTCGGCCAGGTCCGGGGCAGTGCGGCGCAGGTCCTCCAGGATGTCGCTGGCGGCGGCTAGGCGGGCGGCCCGCTCAAGGTCTGACTCCCCACCGGAGGGGCCGGTGAACAGTTCGGTGTCGATACCGAGGGCGAGTTCTGCGAACTCGCCCTCGTCAGCGGCCTCATGGCCTGCAACGATGTTTCGCATGGGTCGTGCGTCCTTCCAAGTGGGAACGGCCCTGAGCGGCCCCGGTGTTCGAGCACCGGGGCCGCAGCCGTAGTAGTGGGTCGAGCAGATACGGAGGTGCGTGCGCACCTCCGCCGTGATGCGGGTGCCGGACTGCTCCGGGGGCGCGCTGGGTGGGTCTCGTATGGGCGCTGGTGGCCTGCTTGTTCCGGAGAGAACCCCTCCCGGAGGTCGTCGCAGCCACCCTGACCAGCGCCGTTCTTTTGAGTCGGCTGCGTGTCCCATGTACGAACCACCGTCTTAAGGGCGGTCCGAGGTGTCAGGGCGTGAGCCCTTTCTCTGCCGACTGGTCTCCACTCACCCCGGCGGGCACGACACGTCCGGACTACGGTGGTGGATCACGCTCTTGAGTTGTTTAGGTGTGCTGAGCAGCCCAAAGAAGGCCCTCATGAATCAAGTTTGCGGGTTTGTGGGCAAACCTGCGAACTGAGAATGAGACTAACGAGCCCTGCAGTCGAACGCAAGGGGTTTGCCCGCAAACCCGCATCCTGAGAGACTGGTGCCATGGAGCCTCAACCCACGTCAGTGCAGCCACCCATCCAGCTCCGGATCGCAGATGACATCCGCATGCAGATCGAGCGCGGCGATCTGAGGCCAGGAGACTCGCTTCCAACGCTCGCAGCGCTGTGTCAGCGCTGGTCAACCTCAATGAACTCCGCTCGTAGCGCAGTTGGCCTACTTAAGGCCCAGGGGCTGATCACGGCCGGCCGGGGGAAAGCACCCATCGTCCGCGTCCCGCCCAGTCGGGTCATCCGCTCCTCCGAGAGGCACCAGGCAGAGAAGGATCTGGCGCGTCTCCCCGAGAGTGACAGGGCAGCGGTTGGCGAGGCCGAGACAAACCTAGGCATGTCAATAGGCGATCAGTCTTTCACATCCAAATACGACGTAATTGCAGCTGACGCAGAAATTGCTAAAGTATTCGGGATCTCCGAAGGTGAGCCCATGCTGCGGCGCCGTTACGAGTCGACGGACGTCCGCACCGGACACCTTCTGTCGTCAAGTATTTCGTACATGCAGACCTCTCTGATTGAGGCCAACCCGGCGCTACTCGACGAAAAGAATGAACCTTGGCCCGGTGGAACTATGCATCAGCTCTCGACTGTCGGTATCGAAATCGAATCCATTGTGGATGAGGTTACTGGTCGGATGCCAACCACGGTCGAAGCGCAGCTCTGGGGACTGTCGGAGGGGGTGCCACTTCTCCTATGCCGCCGAATCTCGCTTGATTCGGATGGTCGAGTGGCCGAGGTGTCGGACGCAGACTACCCCGCAGACAGAACGGAACTACGATTCGTCACGCCCCTCAAGCGGTGGCGTAAGCGACGCAGTTCGGGGAAGCAGTCTGGGTATGACCTCCAAGGAGACTGACGTGTCAGAAAATCTCAGCAAGGAAGATGAATCTTTCCTGCAATACGCGATTGACCTCTCTCGTCATTCCCTGGAAGACGAGGGCAAGACTCCCTTTGGGGCAATCGTCGTAGTAAGTGGTGAGATTATCGGCGAAGGAACGAGTAGCGTTGTGGAGCTATGCGATCCGACTGCCCATGCCGAGGTTATGGCATTGCGAAATGCAGGTGCCGCAAAGCAGAAACATCTCTTCGAAGATGGCGTTATGTACAGCAGTAGCGAACCATGCCCAATGTGCCTAATGGCCTGCTACTGGGCACGCCTGCCGCGTCTGATTTTCGGAGCAACGAGCTATGACGTTGCGGTCAATGGGTTTGAAGACCTCCAGCTTTACCGTGAACTCACCTATCCCGCAGAGCGCCGGCAGTTGCACGGGATCTCCGTGGAGGGTGACTTGCGGAGCCGGGCTGCTGATGTCCTGGCCTCATGGGCTGCCGGCCTGCCGTTCGAGGTGGAGCCCAAGCTGTAGATGGTGATGCTGATGGTGTAGGCGGATGGCCTCGCTTCCCCGTCTCGTTCAGCTCAGTTCGTTGTCCTGGTCTTTGTCCAGCGCGCTAACGGTCGCCGCCGTTCACCGTTGCACACGCCCCCTGTCTGAGCTGCCGCGCGAACGCCCCTGACCGGCCCTGATTGGTGGTGCGGACAGTGGGGCAGCGTGACAACAACGGCTGACAACAACAGGGGTGCACGTGGCCGATACGGGGTGGGCACAGCACATGGAAAGATTCGCTTCAGGGCCCGATCAGGGCTGCGCATATGGTGCTTATCATCCCAAGGATTGGGAGGAATGCACCCTAAGGATCAAGAGGTCACCTCGTCGGATGGTCACTAACAATGATGGGTTCGGGTGTCCGTAGGTCGATGGGCCGGGGGATCTCAAAGTGGTCGAATGGTTTCGCTGGCAACCTTTGCAACTCGCCATCCCACCGTCGCACCCAGTGCAGTCCGGCAGTGTCAGTGAAGGCGATTTCGGCAGCTGGTCTGCGCTGCATGCCGCCCCATCCCTCCGGGGCAGGGACGCTCCACACGCCCGGTGGAAGAGCCGTCAGACAGATCTGATGGTTAGGTAGGTCCAACCCCTTGAAGTCTTCCCCGCGGTGCGGTGCGGCACCTTGGGCGAATACCATCGTCGCTACCACGTTGTATACCGGAGTGTCAGAACGGTTGAGCAAGGACAGAGAGCTGGCGTTCTCACCGCCAGAGAGGCCCCCGTACCAGGCCGACAACTTAACGGCCTGCTCTCGGTCTTCCCGAACTCGGGTTCCCTTTTCAAACTTCGTGCGCACCGCGCGTTCACGACGCAGCGCGGTCAGGGCTGCCCACCAGGCAGCGCCAGTGGCTAGGGCGGTCAGCCAGGTTGGGAGGTCACCGAGATCAATTTTCACGTTCCTATTCTGCCCTGAGCAGGTGGCATGCCGTCTGTCGTCTGCTCTGCCGGATCGTGTGGGCCAGCCGTGGACCAGCATGGCTGGCTCGACGTTGCCTGGCGCATCTATCCCCTCTCCACAGGCCGAAGGGTCGTTGGGGGTTAAATGCTTTGGTCTTCAAATCTGCCACGATGGGAAACGGTTGCCGCATGTCCGGGCTAGGCTGACGGCGCCCATGCGGTTGAGTATCCGTCTCGATTTTCGCCCGGTTCATTCCTTGGTCGATCCGGAAAAGAGCAGGTGGGACGGCCTTGAGCCTCTCAGCGACCGTAGGGTTGGGCCGGACAAACATACTTGGGTCTCGGCCGGCGCATCGCCCAGGATGGCAGCGACAACCCACGGCGGCATGGTGAGATGGCGTCCCGCCAAGTGGTGTAGCCGATCAAGGCGCCAAACCCGCAGCTCACAACCGGAACCGCTGCTCTACCGAGCCGCACCGTGCTGACATGGCGTCAGTCAGCGGGAATCGGTCCGGCCCACTGCTCGTGCCCCTGCCAGCCGAACGATTGTGAAGATCCCCAGCTTGATCGGCTACACCACTCGGCGGGGCATGACCCATGGTGAACGGCATGATATTTCATTGCGCCCCCGGCAGCGATTATGCGAGTGAGGCCTACAGCGGCAAGTGCGACGGTCTGAGGGCGCGCGTCCAGTCGATGAGTCGCGTGGGCTCGTCCTAGACAAGACCGCTGCCGAGCAGGATCTGCAGGTCATCTCCTATGGATGCCAGTTAGGAGGAACGGCAAGGACAGGCGAGGTGGTTCAACGTCCCTGCGGCCCGATCCCCCTACCCGCACAGCGTCCAACCGCGCTCCTTGTGGAACAGGCAGCCGGGAGCGCATCTAGGCGCTAATCTGATCCTTTGAATGTCGACAGGCAGGAGACCTCAGATGCCCCAGATGCCCAGCAATGCCCAAACGCTCATTATGCGCATCTTCGATACTTGGAAGACAGAAAATCTTCCCACCGTCCTAGATTCCACAGCCTTCGAGATGTTTGCATCCGAGCTGGCTCTTCGGACATTTGGCCTAGGTATAGAGGACGTTGCAGCCGGGATTGCGGGCGGTGGCCAAGATGGCGCCATTGATGCGGTCTATGTGTTCTTTGACGATGCATTGTTGGACGAGGACTCAGATGTGGTCTTGCCTTCGAGCAAGCCGAGCGATTTTGGCCAAGATAGAAACCTGGAGCTTTGGATTGTTCAGGCTAAGCGTACCCCTAGCTTTTCCGAAGAGGCCCTGGAAAAGCTAGAAGGTACACTGCGTCGACTGCTTGACCTTTCACAATCTTTGGAATCTTTCTCTGTTTTGTACAACAGTAAAATCCTGAAGCGTTTCGGCTTTTTTCGCAATGCATGGGAAAAACTATTGGTTCGGCATCCGCGAATCAGCGTGAACGTGATCTATGCGACCCCAGGAGATGCCCGTAACATCACACCACAATTGGAAGCCAAGACTTTCGCACTTAAGCAAGTAATTCAAAGCTCCGTTCCGGACTCCCAGAAAGTTTCCGTAGAGCTTCTTGGCGGAAAGGAGTTGCTAGCCAGGTACAATGAACGCCCACCATATACATTTGCGATGAATTACCAGGAAAGTGCAACAAGCGGCCGATCACATGTGGCTCTGGTTAGACTGCGTGATTACTATGACCTAATTGTTGACGAAAATGGACGCCTCCGTCGTCATTTGTTCGAGTGGAACGTGAGAGACTATCAAGGGAATGTATCCGTAAATCAAGAAATTAGAAATTCACTGAACTCTCCCGATAGTCCAGAATTTTGGTGGATGAATAACGGCGTAACACTGATCTGCAGTGAGGCGACGAGTACCGCCAAGACTTATTCCCTGTCTAATATTCAGATCGTCAATGGTCTGCAAACGAGCCATGAGATCTTCGAGGCTCTCCGAGGCTCCAGTGAATCCAGTAATTTGGATCGTATGCTGCTAGTCCGAATCATCGTTACCGATGACGCAGCGACGCGAGATATGGTCATTCGAGCCACAAATCGGCAAACCGCAATCACCGACGCGTCCCTGCGTGCAACGGACGAGGTTCAGAGAAATATTGAAAATTACTTTCTGACGCACGGATGGTATTACGACAGGAGGAAGGGGTTCTATAAAAACGACGGCAAAGACCCCTCCAAGATTGTCAGCATCCAGTTTCTGGGTGCTGCAGTGACCGCCATGGGGCTAGCCCGTCCAGATAAGGCGCGCGGAAAACCGTCTTCATTGCTAAAGAACAACGACGACTACGTTCTTGTATTTAACTCAGCCATTGATCTTGAGGTCTATCTTTGGGCAGCTCGACTCCAGCGGAGGGTAGATAACTTTATTCTGTCAGAAGCGGCAGACGCGAATATTGTGCAGAAGAGCAACTTGAAATTCCATCTCTCCATGCTGCTGACTGCCCACCTTAATGACGGAATGCCTGTCCGCCGGCCTCAGCAGCTACGATCCATCGCATTGAGCGAGCCACAGTTCAGCGACTCAGATATGAAGAATTTCTTTGACAATCTGAAATCCTGGTCCGCGGACTACATGGCTTCAGAGGGGGTAATTCTAGAAAGGGCAGCAAAAACCCAGAACTTCAGCGAATACCTGCTCGCCCGGGCTCGCGAAGCATAGGAAAATCCGGTCTCGCGTGCCCTCTCAAATTCTGCGCCCGGCTAAGCCCGGCCAGGAGTTTAATGTCCTTGGCCGAGCTTAACTGATTGATGCAGATTACGATATTATCGCTAGCGGTGCCTGCAATCCTGAGATAACCCCTCAGAGACCGAGCCCCGGCAAAGTATTCTTTAGCCTTCGGCGGAGCGAAGTGAGTACCGCATCGTTACTGCCTTGGCCTTCCACTGCCTTTTTGGGCGCGATATCAAGCGCTGCCCTGCTCAAGGCAGCGGCGTTGGTTCCCAGAACAACGCCGACTGCTAGCTGCGCCGGCCCACCACGGTCGGACTTCTCCGCTACATCGAATACGTAGATCCAGTCACTAGGGTCAGTGGAGTTGTCATCGAGAAGGCGGAAAGTTCCATCTTCATGCTCAGTCAATTCTGGCGCTCCGAGAAATGGCTGCCATGAGTCCCAGACGGGCTTCGGGAGAACCAAAATGCATCCCACTGAGGATTCTCGCTTAGTCGCTTGAAATTTGAAGGCTACTTGGTAAAAGGTGCGCTTGAAGACGTTAGAGACATTTGGGCCCTCTACCTTTTTGCCAGCCCACTCGGGATTATTGGCGAGTTGTCGATGAAAATCGGCTGGATGTAGGTTGAGAGCGTCGGTGAGAGCCTTGACGGTCTCCTTGTAGCTGCCGTGTGTATCGGTGGTCTGGAGTTCTATGACGCCATATTTCCCTAGACTCACCGATTCAGCATTCGAATCGGTGATAGCTAGCTGTTGCTGATCGCCAGCGAGGATCTCAACCACAGTCACATCAAAGGACATGGCAGGAGAACCTGCTGTCTTCGGTAGTCCGATCTCGCCCCCGAGCTTTCCCTGGAAATAGACGAAGGCGCGACGGTCTCCAGAAGCAATAGCTTGCAGCACTTCAGCGCGGTCCTGCGGGTCTTCAAGGACGGGCGCGGGACGAACGAGGATCTGGCTACCAGACGCTACGCTAAACAACCGGCGCACCATTTGCTGCATGAGGCGTTCGTCCAATGCCCGAAACGGGCAAACCAGCCAATCTTGGCGAATCTTGTTGCTAGTTGAACTAATCGTACATACGCCTGCAGAGTTCCTTTTGGCAGGATCGTGTTCGTCACTTTTGACGCAACGTTGCGATGAGCCAAGTGCAGTCGTCAGAAATGGGCACCTGTGCGCAAGCTGATCTTGGAGGGCTGCTTCCGAGCCAGAGACGATCGGAAAGACCCTGTGCCCGAACCACTCTGCCACGTGCGGTCGCTTGGCATTGACGTAGTCCGGGCGCACAGTAAGGTTCGAGTCAGTCATACAGCGATCGTATCCACACGGATGCTGTCACATCAGAACTTTGCTCAAACCAGCACACCCTGCTCGATGAGCTCTCCGTGAATGCCGATCTGCCGTGCTGGACGTCGCCGAAACGGGTGGTCTAGCCGATCGCCCAGGGATCCCAAGAGGCAATTGCGGACATCTCGTGCGATGGCGCGCGCAAGCGGCACTGGGACCGCATTTCCTACCTGTTCGTATTGACTTGACCGTGTCCCATGGAACACGAATCGATCAGGGAAGCCCTGAAGCCGCGCGGCTTCTCTAATGGAAATAGTCCGATTCTGCTCAGGATGGGTGTATTCGCCAGTTTTGGGATCACGGAAGCGTGTGACAACAGAGCGAGGGATGCCTTCCCAAGTCATGCGACGGTAGCGACGCGTGTGATCCTTACGCAGTGCGCGCTGCATGCCCGGCGGCAACATTGCATGTGGCAGGTCTCGCCAGTCCTGGCCAGGCTTGAGCAGTGCCAGACGGTCCAGGTTGACCTTAGTTAGGTTCGCTGCATAGTGATTGAAGAGCTCCGTCGTGAGGCCTTCACGCATTCTCACCTGGTAGGACGATTGCGGAGTGCTGACGTATTCGTACACCTGCTCGCCAGCCTCCAGGGCTGGCATGTCCCCGAGTGCTTCTCGCGTGGTCACGAAGCCAGCCAGCTCATCAGGACGAATTGTGCAGTTCGGCAGCAGGTCACCAATGCGACCGCGGCCATGGGTGGGAGCTGGAAACCCGTATCCAGCAGGAATTTGAAGGTCACTTCGCCAGGCGATGATGATCAATCGCCACCTCATCTGTGGGGCACCGTAGCTGGCCGCCAAGAGCTCTGCGCAGGCCGCTGCGTAGCCGCGTGCGGCCAATCCATCCAGGATGGCTCGCAGGTAGGCTCCCCCTCCGAGACTTACTAGGCCGGGCACGTTCTCAATCACAATAGCCCGCGGTGTCAGCTCTTCAGCGAGGCGTAGCACCTCCCGGTAGAGATTGTTTCGCTCATCCCACACCACTCTAGAGCCAAGCATCGAAAAGCCTTGGCAAGGGGGGCCCGCAAAAAGCAAGTCCAACTTTCCAGGGGTGATGCCAGCAGCCTGGGCAATCTTGTCTGCATCGAGTGAGCGCAAGTCCGCCGACAGGAACTGTCCCGGCAGGTTGGCGGAGTGTGTTTCGCCATACATGGGATCCACGTCCACAGCTAGGCGCAGATCAAAGCCAGCCTCCACTAGGCCGAATGATGCTCCGCCAGCACCGCTGAACAGATCAATCGCGGTCGGAGCCGCAGTCAAAGCTCGCCCCTCATCATTGGCCGTACTACCCATGTCTAAACCTCACTGACCGGTTACGGAGCTACGGACCGGAGTTCCGGACCACAGCAGCCTCCCTAGCGTGCCATTGTCCCCTGACACCCCTGAAGTGTCCGCCATGCCTGCAACCTGGTTCTTGAGGTCACGTTCATCCTAGTTGGCTGGGTGCCGGGCTTGACGTGCCCTGGCCGTTCGTGGCGCCGTCTGAGGCGGTGCCATGCACCGCTCATGAGCCGGCGGCATGCGGCTCCCTCAAGTTGCGCCCCTTGCCCAGACGCAGGGGTGGCTCGTGTGTCTAGGCGGTGAGACGTACCTCCTACAGTCAATCCGACGGCTTGGCCAAGGGTCGACATCCAGAACCAAGTGTCGACCGGCGTCGTCCGCAGACGTTCAGCGGCGATCATCGTCTCTTGGCCTACCGGCTACCGCGGCTGCGGGCGAACGCGAGCGGACAGCATCGAACGAGCGTGCCAGAGCACATACGGCTACCCCACAGCCTTGAATGCTGTGCAGCGGCGACGAAAGCGGTGATGGTGCAGGCGGGATGGTCGTGTCCTCTGTCCCGTTCGTTGTCCTGGTCTTTGTCCAGTGCGCTAACGGACACCGCTGTTCACCGCCGTACGCGCACCCTGTCTGACCTGCCGCGCGAACGTCCACGACCGGCCCTGAATTGTGGTGCGGACAGTTGGAAAGCGTGTTGGGGGCAACCCCTCACGAGTTCGAATCTCGTATCCTCCGCAGGTCAGAGGGCCCGCACCGTTCGCCGGTGCGGGCCCTCTGCGTTTGGTAGTTGCAGTTTTAGTTGCAGTTGTCCAGATCAGGCGGCGGGAGGCCGCTGGTCAGGGCGGGTCCAGAGGAGTCCGCCGATCTTGTCGGCGGTGTCGCGGAGGACGCGGTCTGTCAGGTGTTGGTAGCGGCGGCGCATGCGGGCCGACTGGCCGGGCTCCCAGCCCATGATCGCGTCGACGATGGTGTCGGGGACGCCGAGGATCAGCAGAATCGTTCCTGCGGTGTGGCGGGCGTCGTGGAGTCGGCCGTCGCGCAGGCCGGCCGCTTCCAGCAGTTCCTTCCACTTGTGGTGGTCGGTGTTGGGGTTGAGCGGCTCACCGGTCGGCGAGGTGAAGACGTACCCCTTCTCGACCCACAGGTCGCGGGCGAGGCGGCGTTCGCGGTCCTGCTCCTCGCGGTGGAGGGCGAGGAGCTTCATCAGCTCGTCGGGGACGCCGATGGGCCGCCGTCCGGCGCGGGACTTGGTGTCCTTGGTCTCGCGGCGGATGTTGACCTTCTGCGGGCAGTAGCCGGGCTTGCGCCCGCAGCGGTCCCCGCAGCCGTGCTGGTACCGGGGCCGCAGCCGACCGCGGTGGACGACCAGCACCCCGAGGCCGAAGTCGACGTCCGTCCACTTGAGGCCGAGGACCTCGCCCTGACGCAGGCCGAGCGCCAGGGCGATGACCCACCGCGCGGCGTTGCGCTGCCGGTTGGCCACCTCCAGCAGGAGCTGGACCTCCTCGACCGTGTACGGCACCACCTCCTCCTCTTCCAGGCGAGGGGCCTTGGCGATGCTGGCCGGGTTCTCGGTCAGGTGGCGGCGGCGCTTGGCCTCGTTGAGCGCGGCGCGAACCGTGCGGTGGACCTGATGCGCGGTACCGGCCGAACTGCCGCCGTCCTGCATCTTCTTGTAGAAGCGCTCCAGGTGCTCGGGCTCCAGCTTCAGCAGCCGGTGCGCGCCGAGGCCGGGGATCAGGTGGTGGTAGACCGCGACGCGGTAGCCGTCGATGGTGTTCTCGGAGACGTGCAGGGCCGCGATGTTCTCGACCCAGTGCACCAGCCAGGACTCGACCGTCCAAGCCTGGCCGGGCTTGCGGACGCCGCCGGCGTCGCGCTGCTTCTCCAGTTCACGGACGGCCTTGGTCGTGTCGGCGCGGGTCTTGCGCATGACGTGACGGCGGTCGGGCTTCCCGTCGTCCTTGACGCCTACGGTCACGTAGCCGTGCCAGTACCCGTCCTTGCCGAGGTAGATCGAAGAGGCGCCGTTGGGCTGCCGGGACTTCGCCACGGGTGCCCCCTTCAGGCCGCGAGAGCGGCGGTCGACGGGGCAGCCTGGGAGCGGGCTGCGACGTAGGCGGCCAGGGCGTCGGCTGGGACGCGGCGCAGGCGGCCTATCGCTATCGACGGGATCTCTCCCGAGGCGAGGAGCGCGTACATCGTGGTGCGGCCGACGCCGAGTCGGCGGGCTGCCTCCTCGACCGTGAGCGCGACCAGGGTGGAGTCGGACACGGCAGCGGCGGTGGAGCGCACGAGGTGCAGGAGTTCCTGCGGGCTGACGCCGAGGGCGTCCGCGAGCAGGGTGATGGGCATGGTCGTTTCAGACAAGGGGATACCTCTCGGCGGCGCGTGGGCAACGCGCCGCCGTGGTCGCTGTGCGGGATGGGCGGGATTTTGTGGGTCCGCTGGGCGGCCCTCGGCGTTCGTAGCGCCGGGGGACGCGCGGGGCGGGTGGTGCGTTACTCGGCGACGGGGGCGTCCGCGTCCTTGCGGAGCGGGTCCTCGGGCGAGTTGGGGGCCGGGTAGAAGGTGAACCCGCCCTCGGTGGGCTCGTCCTCGACACCCAGGCGTTCGGCGATCTCGTCGTACTCGCGGTCGGCCTGTTCGTAGCGGGCCTTGGCGGCGTCGGCGAGGTCCTGGGCGGTTCTCCACTCCCTCTCCAGGTCCTGGAGGCGGAACCCGGCCTCCTGGAGCTCCCAGTGCGGATCGTTCGGGTCGGCCACCGCCTGGGTCATGAAGTAGTCGGCGGGCAGGTTCAGGGCCTTGGCCAGGCCCAGGACCTCGTCGAAGCTGATCGACCTGGAGCCGTTCTCGATCTTGGCGATCTGGGTCTGGTGGAACTTGAAGCCGAGGCGGTTCATGCGCTCGGCGACGTCTTCCTGGGACAGTCGGGCGGCCTTCCTCATGATCTTCAGGTTGTGCCGCACCAGGGCCTCGCCCTCGCTGGGGACCAGGTTTCGCTGCTTGGGCTTGTCCATGCTCACCCCCTCTCGATTGAACTGACACCGGACCATACCTAGAACCTACCAGCATTAGATGCCCAACCGCAAATCGCATGAACCCTAAAGTGGCGCAGGTCACTCACCGTGCCTGCCTAGGGTTATGCGAATCGCGAATGCCGAGGCAAACCGTTCAGCGGTTTGACTTCCGGCCGCCGGGACACTATACCTGTAGTGGGAGCTTGAGAATCCAAACCTGAAGGAGGTTGAGAGCGGCGGTCGCGCCGCCGGAGAACGACAAAACCCCCGGCGCTACGAACACCGGGGGCTGATCGGACACCTCTGTACCGCCCATCCCTGGACAGCTGACCTACGACGGACCGGGTTGCCCCCCGGAGCCGTCGAGTGAGGAATCGCTATGAACAACACTACCCGCCCCGGCCCGGTCCACGCAGGACAACCGGACCCCGAGGACCCGGCCGGCCACGGCGCGGCCCTGCTGGACCAGCTCAAGGCGGCGCTGGCCCGGTTCGTGATCATGCCCCGCGAGGAGGCCCTGGACGCCGCCGTGCTGTGGGTGGCTGCCACCCACCTGCAGTCCTGCTGGCAGCACGCCCCGCGCCTGGCGGTGGTCGGCCCCGCCAAGCGCTGCGGCAAGTCCCGCCTGCTCGACGTCCTGACCGAGACCGTCCACGACCCCGTCATCACCGTGAACTCCTCGGCCGCAGCGATCTTCCGCTCCATCACCGAGGAGCCCCCGACCCTGCTGGTGGACGAGGCCGACACCATCTTCGGCAGCGTCAAGATGGCGGAGAAGAACGAGGAGATGCGCGGCCTGCTCAACGCCGGGCACCAGCGCAACCGCCCCGTCCTGCGCGTGGTCGGCAACGACCACAAGCCCCACCAGTTCCACACCTTCGCCATGGCCGCCATCGCCGGGATCGGCGACCTGCCCGACACGATCATGGACCGCTCGATCGTGGTCCGCATGCGCCGCCGCGCCGAGGGCGAGCGTGTCAGCCCCTACCGCACCAAGCGCGACAGCCCCGCCCTGCACGAACTGCGCGCCCTGCTCGCCCAGTGGGCCACCACCGTCGCCGAGCGGGCCCTGCGCCTGGAGCCGCCCCTGCCGGTCGAGGACCGCGCCGCCGACACCTGGGAACCCCTGGTCATCGTCGCCGACCTCGCGGGCGGACCCTGGCCCAAGCGCGCCCGCCACGCCTGCACGGCCATGGTCGCCGCCGAAGCCGAGGCCGAGCAGGACAACCCGAGCAACGCCCGCATCCTGGCCGACCTGCGCCGCATCTTCCACGCCAGGGGCGAGCAGGAGCAGCTGAGCACCGACGAGATCCTGTTCGCGCTCAACGGCGACCCCGAAGCCCCCTGGGCCGAGCACGGGCGCGGCGGCCTGAGCCCGCGCGGGCTGGGCGCGATGCTGCGCGAGTACGGCATCAGCTCGGGCAACGTGCGCGTCGGCGAGATCCAGCGCAAGGGCTACACCCGCACCAAGTTCGCCGACGCCTGGAAGCGCTACTGCCCCAAGGTCCACCCCCTGGAACCCGCCCAGGCCGACCCAGGCTGACCGGCCGCTAGCCCCTGCCGCCCACGCGCGCACCGCGCACCCGGCAGGGGCCACCGAGCCGCACCCCCGTCTTCTGCCGTCCCTGCCGTCCCAGCCGCGAAACCGCAGGTCATCGGCCCTTTGAGTGGGACGGATAGCCGTCCCAAGACGGATAGCCATCCGTCCATAGCCCTGAGACGGCCAGCGGGCGCACCGCCCCGGCAGCTCACCGCGTCGCATCTCCCCTGCCGTCCCGGACGGCACCCGCGTGCCCCTGCCGTACCGCCCCTGACCTGCGGATGCAACGGCAAGACGGCAAAGACGGCACACCACACACACCGCCCCCGCGCACCCCACCGCAAGGACCCCTCCACCATGCCCGACACCGCCACACCCGCCACCGGCCCCGCCGTGCCCACCGGCCGCCACCGCGCCACCTGGTGGGACCAGGCCGCCATCATCCTGCTCGGCCTGGCCGGATGCGCCCTGTCCTACGACGCACTGCGCCAGATGGCCACCGCCGTCCACGTCCGCCCCCAACTCACCTACCTGTTCCCGGTGGTGATCGACGGCTTCATCGCGTACGGCGTCCGAGCCCTGCTGGTCCTGCGCCAGGCCCCGCTCCCGGCGCGCCTGTACGCCTGGGCCCTGTTCATCACCGCCACCGCCGCCAGCATCTGGGCCAACGGCCTGCACGCCCTGGACCTCAACCAACCCGGCACCACCGCCCTGCACCTGGACGACACCACCGTCACCATCCTGTCCGCCATCGCGCCCCTCGCCGGAGCCACCCACCTCCACATCCTGATCACCCGCTACGGCAACACCGACCCCACCCGAACCGCACTGACCCGAACCACCGCAGAGGTTCCGGACCAGCAGCCCGCACCCACCGAACCGCCGGCGCAGCGCGGCACACGCCAGCCCCCGCTGACCGGAACCAACCCCGCCCCGGAGACCGGCGATCTTCGAGACGCGGATCTCGCCACCCCACTTACGGACACCGCAGCGACCTCCGGAGCCCCGTCCGAATTCCATCAGGGCGAACACCAGGACGAGCACAACGACACAGGTCAGGGCATGAAGCAGGGTTCCGTACCGCGCGCCCTGGCCCAGGGCGGACGCCCACCGATGGCCACCCTGGAGCGACTGGCCGACGTCATCGCCGCAGCCCACCCGGACCCTGACCAGATCACGCGCGACAGCGCCCGCAAGGCCCTGACCGAATCCGGAGTCGGCGCCGCAACCCACCGCGTCACCGAGGCCATCGCTCTGGTCCGAAGCGCCGCCCGGACCCGCGAACACCCCGCCCAACCGGAAGTCCGGCAATTCCTCGCCGACCGGGCCTGAACCCCGTCCGGAACCCCGTCACTGAAGCGAGCCAGTAAGCCGGCGCGGCTGCAAACTCCAGCAGCCGCGCCCCCTACACCGAATTCACAGCCCGACCAAATCGCAGTTCCCGAACACAATGACCGCCGTCCCCCACGAACGGAGCAACCTCGTGCGCAACCCCTTCCGCAGCAACTCCGGCACCAACCCCAACGTCCCACACCCGCAGACCGTGGGACAGGCCCGCATCGCTCCTGTAACCTCCAGGTCCGGCAAGGACGTTGACGCAGGCCAGGACAACAGCGGAGCGAGCTGGGGCGAAGTCCACATCGCCGGGGGCGATGCGGTCTTCGCGCTCGTGCCCGCCCCAGCGGGGGCGGACACCGGCCCGGCCCACGGGGCCGGGACCGAGGCGGGGGTGGAGGCCGAGCGCAGCCTCCACCAGGACCAGGACCAGCAGCCGCCCGCCGAGCCGAGCGAACCCACCAGCGAAGCCGTCGTCCGCCTCGCGCCGACCATGACCGCCGACGAGTTCGTGCACCACGGCGTCGCCGCCAACGACATCCCCGCCCCCATCTCCGACGACAGCAAGCCCGGCGCCGAGCGCCGCCGGCGCCTGAGCGACGTGCTCTACCGGCCGCGCTCCGGAACCAAGCGCTCGGTGCAGCTGACGTGCTCGGCCGAACCGGCGGAACGCGAATTCCTCAAGCGCACCGCCCGCGAAGCCGGGCGCTCCCTGTCCGCGTACCTGATGGACGCCGGGCTCACCTTCGCCCACGCCTACCTGCCCGACCAGCGCCCCGACGGCGTCGCCGCCCTGCCCTCCCCACAGGCCACCCAGGACCTGATGGTCCTGTTCGGCAGGCTGATAAGGGAATTCGGGCGCATCGGGAACAACCTCAACCAGCTCGTCTACGCCGTCCACAAGGGAGAGCTGCCCGACCGCGCGCTGGCGGACCTCGACGAGCTGCACCAGGTCGCCCAGCGGGCCCGCCTCCTGATGGACCAGGTCCTGGCCGGGGGTGGCCGCCGTGGTGCCTGACGTCTCCACCGGCGACCGGTCCCGCGGCCTGCTCTCCTACCTCTTCGGTCCCGGCCGCCGCAACGAGCACACCGACCCGCACATCGTCGCCGCGTTCGCCATGCCCGGCCTGGTCGATCCCGGCCGCGTCCCCCTGGACCAGCACCAGGCCGCCCTGTCGCAGTTGGCCGACTACCTCGACCAGCCCGTCAAACTGCGCGAGCAGCGGCTGGGCAAGAAGGTCCCGCAGCACGTGTGGCACTGCCCCGTCCGCACCGCACCCGGCGACCGCTACCTCACCGACAGGGAATGGGCCGAGGTCGCCCGACGCATCGTGCACGCCACCGGCATCGCCGAGCACGGCGACGACGCCGCCTGCCGGTGGATCGCGGTGCGGCACGCCGAGGACCACATCCACATCATGGCCACCAGCGTCCGAGAAGACGGCCGCCGACCGCGCAACAAGGGCGACGGCCGCCGCGCCCAGGCCGAAGCCCGCAAGATCGAAGCCGAACTCGGCCTGCGCCGCCTCAAATCCGGCGACGGCACCGCACCCAAGACCCCGACCGGCGCCGAGGTCGCCAAGGCCGAACGCCAGGGCCGCAAGAACACGGCACGCGTCTGGCTGCGCGAACACGCCTACGCCGCCGCAGCCGCAGCCAGGGACGAGCAGGAGTTCTTCGCCGTCCTGACCGCCCTCGGCGTCCAGGTCCGACCCCGCCTCGGACCCGTCACCGGCGAAGTCACCGGCTACAGCCTGGCCGCCCCCGGCGACACCGACCGCGACAACAAGCCGATCTTCTACGGCGGCTCCGCACTGGCCCCGGACCTGTCCCTGAACCGGCTCCGCGAGCGGTTCATCCCCGCCGACAGCGAGCAGCCCGCGAACGCGGCAGCGGGCATGGCCCGCCAAGCCGACCCCGGCAGTTCCTGGCGACGCGCGGAGGCCGAGCTGCGCACCACCTACGCCTTCCTCCTCACCACAGATGACGGCTCAGCTCCCGAGGGGTTCGACGCCCAGGTCCAGGCGCAGGCAGCAGCGTTCGCCGAACTGCTCCACAACACCGCCGCAGCCGCGCCCCGCCAGCTCCGCGCGGACCTGCGGGCAGCCGCAACCGCACTCAACCGTGCCAACCGCTCGACGATCCGAGCCGAGCACCGCGCCGCCAACGCACTGCGGCAGGCCGGGAAGGCGCTCCTCACCGCGCCCGGCGGCAAGGACGGCGACCTCGTCACCGCCGCCCTGCTCTCCGCAGTGTTCCTGCTGATCGCCCTCGGCGAGTGGCACGCCCAGCACGGCCACCAACAGCAGGCCGCAGCCGCCCGCCAGTCCCTAGTCCACCTCCAGGCCGCCTACCACCAGGCCGCCCGCCCCCAACTCGCCCGCCTCACCGACCGAACCCCCAGCCCAAAGGAGAAAATCCGGCTCACCGCCGCCGTGGAAGCGGCCATCCCTCACCACGCTCACAAGATCCTCGCCGACCCCGCCTGCCCGGCGCTTTTTACAGCCCTCGCCCAGGCCGAGTCCGCCGGCACCCCACCCCGACAGGCCCTCGCCAACCTGGCCGGACAACGGGAACTCGACACCGCCGACCACCCCGCCGAAGTCCTGCTCTGGCGCCTACGCGGAGCCACCGACGACCGCGTCAGCCAGCGAGCCCGAGTCGCGGGATCACGCACCACCATCCGACGGGCAACGACCACCCCAGCCGCCCCCGGCACCCCCACGACGCCCCGCCAGCCGGTCACTGACCAGCGCCTCCGGTCGCGCTGACCCACCCTCCCCCCGCACCAAGGAGCAACACCCTGTCCCCGATCGACATACGCCTCGACGTCATCGACCTGCTCTTCGACACTGATTTCCAGCACCGTCCCGGCGGTCGATTCCACCTCGACGGGCGTCCTCTCACCGAAGCCGAGACGGAGATCGTCCGGAACATCACCCTCCCGGAACTCCGTGCATTCCTGGAGGCGCACGCCCGCGAGACCGCCTACGAGAAGGAACGAATCGAGACCACCCCGGATCACGACGACTGACCCCTGCAGGCCACCCCGGATCCGGACTCCGGATTTCTGACCGGTCCGGGCTCCGGATCGCCCGAAATCCGGAGTCCGGATCAATCGCCGCCTCGGCCACCCATGACGAGCTTCTCGAAGCTCGATCGGCGAGGCCGCGTCGGTAGGCTCTGTGCATGGTGATTGCTGAGTCCAAGGTGTCGCTCACGGGTATCAAGCCGACCGGGGAACCACACCTCGGTAACTTCATCGGGGCGATCAAGCCAGCCCTGGAGTTGGCGGGTGGTACGGAGTCGATCTACTTCATCGCGGACTACCACGCACTGACGTCGGTGCGTGATCCCAAGTTGCTCGCAGGATGGACCCGTTCAGTCGCTGCGACCTGGCTCGCCGCCGGCCTGGACCCGGAACGGACGGTCTTCTACCGGCAGTCCGACGTGCCCGAGATCTTCGAACTGCACTGGATCCTGTCGTGCTTCGCGGCCAAGGGACTGATGAACCGCGCCCACGCCTACAAGGCGTCGCGGGACCGCAACCGGGAGGCAGGAGTCGAGGACTTGGACTCGGGCGTCAACATGGGGCTGTTCAACTACCCCGTGCTGATGGCCGTCGACATCCTCATCATGGAGGCCGACCTGGTCCCGGTCGGCAAGGACCAGTTGCAACACGTCGAGTACGCGGCCGACATCGCCGGGGCGTTCAACGCCGTCTACGGAGACACCTACCAGCTGAAGATCCCCAAGGCCGTGATCCCCAGCGAGGACAGCGGTCGCGCTCTGCCGGGCACCGACGGCCGGAAGATGAGCAAGTCCTACGGCAACACCATCCCCCTGTTCGCCCCCGATACGGAACTGCGCAAGTTGGTGCGCCGCATCCCCACCGACAGCACCCCGGTGGAGGCCCCGAAGGACCCGGATACCTCAACCGTCTTCCAGTTGCTGACGCACTTCGCCGCACCGGAGACGACGGCGGAGGTCCGTGCACGGCTGGAGGCCGGTGGCATGGGCTGGGGACAGCTCAAGGACACCCTCCACACTGTCCTGAACGAGCAGATGGGGCCGCTGCGCGAGCGCTACGCGTCGCTTATGCAGCCGGGCAGTGAACTGGAGGAGCTGTTGGCCATCGGGGCGGCGAAGGCGCGCAAGCGGGCCGCTCCGGTGCTGGAGCAGGTCCGCCAGGCCATCGGCATCGGCTAACCGCGCAGGGCCACCACCTGGTCGGCTGCCTGCCAAGCGGTGGTCCACTTACCGGGCAGGCAGACGACGAGATTGGTGAGGTGGCCCCAGCCCAGCAGCGGGTCAACGACGTCCACCATGGCCGCGAGGGGATCGGGTCGGTCGCCTACCGGTTCGGCGAGGCTGGCCCCCGGCTCCCCATCTCGGTGGGAAGAGAAGCAGGTCAGGGGGCATCCATCAGGTAGAGGATGGCCTGGTGGTATGCCGCGTACACCTGGGGAAGTTCGGCGAGGCTGGCCCGCTCATCGATGGCATGCAGACCCTCATAGGGCACTCCGAATCCGGCGGTGGCCGGGATCCCGCCGCCGACTCCGGCCAGCAGGTTGCCGATGTTCGAAGGGCCCGCCACCTTCGCCCGCACCGCCAGGCCCATTGCACTTGCCGCCGCCATCAAGGCAGCGGCGGGCTGCTCGTCGGGCCGTAGCTGGAAGGGAGGCCAGCAGGCAACCAGTGTGACCACGGTGGGCTCGGGGCCGGGGAGTTCGGCGTCCAGTTCGGCAGCAGCCTTGCGGACCAGTGTGTCGGCGGCCTCGGCATCGAAGCCTGGAGTGGTGCGTACGTCCACGTTCAGCTCGCACCGGTCCGCGGTGACGGAGAACCCTTCGCCTCCCCGGATAGCGGTGACGCTCAACTTGGGCGGCAACGGGAATCTCGATGCGTCGCCCCCTACGCCTGGGAGGTCCGCCTCGTCCAGGAGGCGTACCAGGCACGCAGCGCGGGAGATCGCGCTAGCCCCAACCGTCCGACTGGTCCCCGAGTGCCCTGCGAGGGCGTGCACCGCGATCACGGCCCGCCATAGGCCGCGCCCCCCGACGACGACCTCGTTCAAACCGGGATAGCCGATCATCACCCCGGCTGGGCATTCAGCGCTGGGATCGGCGATGTAGGCGCGAGCGCCGCCGAAGCCTCCGGTGTGCTCATCGACATCCAGCAGTACAGCCAGACCGCCCCTCAGCCTGCTGGCGTTGCTACGCACGTCAGCGGCGATGTGACAGAACATGGAGGCGGCCAGCTTCGAGTCGGCCGCGCCCCTGCCCCTGAGCCAATGGTCGGCCACATCGCCGATCGTGGGCGGGAACGACCACGCGCTCTCATCGCCGAACGGCGCGGTGTCGACGCAGGCGTCCAGAGTCCACCAGGGCCCTGGCTGGCCACCTGCGATCTCTACGAGCAGGCCGACGAGCTGCCCTGTTTCGCCGTGCAGACGCCGATGCGGCAGCGAGCGCTCGGTCAGCCAGGACTCCAGGACAGCGAGCACGGGGGCGTAGTCGTCGATGCCGCCCCGGCTCGGACGCCGGATCAGCTCCTGGGCAAGGGCCAAGATCGAAGGTGCCTGTTCGGCGGCCCGAGCCACCAGGTCGTGCTTCACGCTTCTCCTCACCTCCGTGTCCGGACTACCGCACTGGCAACGCTTCTGAGCTACGGCAGCGCCTCGTCCAGATACGACTGGACCGATTCGAACAACCCGTAGGGCACGTACTCGGCGATCTCATCGCGCGTGATCCACGCACAAGCGTCCAGCTCCTCCGTGTCTACGACCGACGCCGATCCGGACAGCACCTCGCAGGCCGCATATGACATCTGGCGGTTGGTCTTGGGGTGCACGCGCTCACCGAGCAGCCGGACGGCCTTGACGGTCAGGCCGGTCTCTTCCTGTGTCTCTCGCACAGCGGCCTGCTCCGCCGTCTCACCTGGCTCGATCTCGCCCGCTGGAAACTGCCATGACAGTTGGCCCTCGTTCACCCTGCGGCGGACCATGAGCACCCGTCCAGCGTCAGTCACGACGGCGGCGGCGATCCCGGGTCGGCCTTCGGCGCTCTGCTCGGTCATGTCTGCGTTACCTCCAGGGCCGCCAAGATCGGCGGGAAGATGACATCGGCGGGTATGAAGCGGGTCAGCGCACTGCGCGGCACCCACATGACGTCCATATTCTCTACGGCGTCGCTGTTGGTGGCCTCGCCGGCCAGGTACTCGCAGAGGAAGTACTCGCACATCACGCCGGTCACCGGGTGGAGTCGTCGTCCGAGGGGTTGCCGGACAGCGCAGTGGACGCCGGTCTCGTCCAGGGTCTCGCGGACGGTGGCGGTCTCTGCCTTCGCACCGGGTTTGATCACGCCTGCCGGGAACTGCCATTGGATCCCGGACGCCTCATCGTCGTGGCGGCAGACCAGGAGTACATCGGCTGCGCGGACGACGATAGCGATACCCACACGCAGAGCCTGTGCCGCCGTCCCGGACTGGACAGACGCATGGTCAGCACGGTCGTTGGCTATCGACGCCTGGAAGCGCTGCCGGGCCGCAGGCGGTGCACCCTCATGCATATGGTCCAGAAGCTGCTGGACCTCAGCTCGCGGGACGACTGCCGGGTCGGCATGCCAGGCAGCGACGGTTCTGACGCCGATGCCCAGCTGGGTCGCGAATGCCTCGTTAGTCAGGCGCAGGGCAGCCTGCAGGAGGCAGGCGTACCGGCCGCTCCAGGCTTCGATCACGTCCACTGGTCGGGGTCCTCGCCTTGCTGCGGTCGAAGTGCCGGACGCGTGCACCGAACTGCATCGCCAGCGCACTGGAGCTGCATCGTGACGGAGAGCCCTGTGCAGCAGACTCGGATGCATGACCAGGACCGTCGACAGCAAGGCCGGTCACCTCGACCGGCCGCACCAGCAACGAGCTGGACCCGCCCAACTCTAGGCCAGTACACGAAGGACTGGGCCGGGTTCAACGAGTTCTCCTGAGCTTTCCCTGTTCGGCCCTATCGCGCTACGAAATCCGCTTCGGCAGCGCCGGTAGGCTCGGTGCATGGCGTACTGATCGTTCGTCATATCAGCAGACCAGCACGCCGAAAGGGAACAGATGACCGAGGATCAGGTCCAATCGGTCGAGCGCACGCTCGTCCTCCTCAAGCCCGACGCCGTGGCCCGCGGCCTGGCGGGGCGGATCACCCAGCGATTCGAGGACGCCGCCCTGAAGATCGTCGGGACCAAGATGAGGTGGATGGACGCGGAGTTCACCCGACGCCACTACTTCGACCTGGAGGAGCGTCTCGGATCCGAGGTCTACAACGTCACCGCCACGTTCATGCAGCAGGGCCCGGTGATCGCCCTGGTACTGGAGGGCTACGACGCCATCGCGACGGTCCGCAAGATGGTCGGCAGCACCTACCCGAACCAGGCACCGGCAGGCACGATCCGGGGCGACTTCTCGCACTACAGCTCGGGCGCCAGCCTCACCACCGGCAAGGCGGTCGCCAACCTCGTCCACGCCTCCGGCAACAAGGAGGAGGCCGACCAGGAAGTCGAACTGTGGTTCTCCAAGGAGGAGCTGTTCGACTACCGCACGCTCGCGGAGATCTTCACGTACTAGCCCGGCCCCGGCGTCACTGCGGTGACGCCAGCGCGTTGACCACCAAGGCACAACCGTCGCAATAAGAGAGGGCACCAATGACCAACCAGTCGCGCCTTGCCTCCCCCGAGGAACTGGAGTCCGCCTTCCAGCTGGAACTGGCGACCGACAAGTGGGCCGCCGCTGAGACCTCCTACGCTCTGGCCCTGCTTCTGCGGGACTCCGGAGACTCGGACAGGTCCCGGGAGTGGGTCGCCAAGTGCCTGGAGCTCCTGGACGGTCTGCCGACCGACTCCCTGAGCGATGTCGCCCCCCGTCGCCACACCGTGGGCGGCATCCCGCTGCCGAACTACCTTCACGAGGGCGTCGTGCGAGACCGCTTCAACGTGATCGCCTGACGCTTCCGGGACCGGGCGGTGCAGCTCGACTGCACCGCCCGTAGCACCTGGGGAAGAGACAACTTCAGATCTTCGCCGCAACCGGCCGGGGGGCTGCTCGCCCTGGCCCGGCGGGATTCGCCTTGCCCAAAACCGAGAGGACCAGACCGTTGGCTGTTGAGATCGAGCTGCGGGCCCGCTTTGATCGGGACGAACATGACCAGCTCGTCGCCCGTCTGACACAGGCCGCCGAGGACCTCGGCCAGGACGACAAGCGCATCTACTTCTACGTGTTGCCCGACCAGCTCCTGAAGGTCACCGAGAACAAGGCCGCCGGCACTGCCAAGATCACGCTGAAGGAGAGCCGGATCGGCCAGGGCTCCGCCTTCCCCGAGACCGAGTTCCCCATCGCTCAGGGGGACGTCCAGGCGGCAGTGCGGATCTTCAACGCCCTGGGCTTCGAGAGCGCGATGCACGAGGCATTCAACTTCCGGCGCAACTTCCGCTTCCTGGGCGTCGAGATCGCCGTGAAGTGGAGCGAGGCGTGGGGGTACCACGCCGAGTTCGAGGTGTTGCTCGGCGACGACGCGTCCGAGGAGGCGAAGGCCGAGGCGGTGGACCGCATCCACTCCGTGGCCACCGGTCTGGGCGTGAGGCTGATGACCGAGCAGGAGCTCGTCGAGTTCACCACAGCCTTCGAGGCCGCCGAGGCGGAACGAAAGGCTGCTCGCACGACCGCACACGAGATCCGCTAGGAGCCCCGCACCGTCCAAACCACCGAAGGGGTGGGCGCACATGAGCACGACCCCTGCACCTGCGAGCCTGGTCGATCTCGCTGCCCTACGGCAGCTACCGCGTCACCAGTACACCGACTCCGAGACCGTGGCGTGGATCAGGGCCAACCGCCCAGCCTTCCCGTCGGCATGGCCACCGTCACTCCGTGCAACCTCACGGACCTTGATCCAGCGGGCGGCCATCCCCAAGGAGTGGCTCGCCGAGCCCAAGCTGGCCGAGTCCATCCACGGCCTGCGCCACAGCCTGCGGACAGCGGCACTGACGGCCCTGCTGGCGGACTGGCACGGCCTGGACGAGAACGCCGCCGCAACCGCCGTCGTAGCGGCAGCGCTCCACGACTCCCAGCGCCTGCACGACAAGGACGACAGCGGGCACGGATCCCGCGCGGCCCTGTGGCTCGCAGCCAACGCCGACCGAGTCTGGGAGCACTTCGGGCTCAGCGCCACCCCGCGCCGCGTCATCCAGGCCGCCACCGCCATCCGGCTTCACGACGTGCCCTACGAGGCATTCAGCGTCGACGACCACGCCGACTACGCCAGAGCGTCACGCATCTGCGACCTGGTGAAGGTCGCCGACGCGCTCGACCGCTACCGCCTGCCGAAGCTCAGCTGGTGGCCGGACGCCCGACACGTCCGAGAGCCAGCCTTCGACCAGCTGCGGGCCCTCGCCTACGACCTGGTGGTCATATCCGAGTCGGCCTACCTGGCCGGGGCCGACAGCTCCGCAGCGGTCGCCTACGCCATAGCCGAGAAGGGACTGGTGTAAGGCGGTGGACTTCCTCGACTCCTACCGCCTGTGGGCCGACGCCCACGCCTTCTTCGACTCCCCCGATCTGCTCTCCACCCACCCGCAATCGGCCGACTCGCTGCAGCAGCAGGCCACGGCATGGGAACAGCGCCTGGCCGAGACCACGCCCAACGGACACCTCCTGCGTCGCAACGCGCTCTTCGACTCACTCAGCCAGGGCGGCTCGCTTCACCTCCTGCACGTGACCCACGCGCTGGAGGAGATCAGCGAGCAGGGTGTTCTCTACCCCTCCGGCGGCTGCCTTGTCGGCAGCATCTACTGCGCACCGCTCACCACCACCGACCGGGGCTTCCGTCCGCACAACCTCGGCTCCTACGTCCTCAACCGGGAGGCGCCGGCCTTCCTGGAACGCATCGGGATGCCCAACCGGACCGCGACACCCCTGATCTTCGAGCTGCAGCTCCCCGCCCAGGCATACCGCGGCCTCGCGGGCGTGGACTACCTGCGCCTGGGCTCCATCCACCTGCAGATCTACGGACACCTGGAGTACCTGCTCAGTAAGGCCGAGCGGCACCAGTTACGCGAGACGGTCGTCAGCCGGGTCAAGAACTCGACCGCGTTCCTGGCCGCAGCCGCAGCCCTTGCCTACCAGAAGGCCACGGTCTCACCCCGGGCGTTCCTGCGACTGCTCGACGACACGATCCCGCGCCTGCCGATCCTCGGCTACCTCTACTTCGAGGCTCTCGCGGAGTACGTCATGCTCCACTCGACATCCGCGCGCACCCAACAGCTGGCTGAACTCGGTGAGTTCAACAACTGGCTCTACAAGGAGCTGCTGTTCGCCGTACCCGGCATGATCGGCAAGTTCGACCTGGCCAAGTTCCGGCTTCCCCCGGACGAGCTGACCGGCCTCCTCGCCCAGGTCGACCCGACCCTGGACGCGAGCCACGCCGCGCAATACCTGACGGAGCGCATCAGCTACCTGGTGGCAGCCCGCCTCTTCACCGCCGGCCAGGTGCCGGAGGCATGGAGCCACACTCGCTGGGAGTTCGACAGCCTGGCCACACAGCTGGGCCCGCTCCTCGGCCACCTGATCCACCGCGAACTGCGGACCTTCGGCCGCTACCCGGACTTCTACTTCTACTTCGACCAGTACAAGGCGCTCCAAGCCTGGAACTACTGGAACCACCTCGACATCATCGCGCCCTTCAACGGCACGATGCCCAAGGGCGAGATCGGCATCAACCCCGCCTACCCCAACCTCGACTACAAGGTGTGGCTGGCCGAGCCGGACGAGACCGGCAACCTCCACCCGACCCAGCTGCTCGACCTGACGGTCGCCCCGCGCCTGGTCGACATCAAGTACACGCTCATGCGCAACAACCAGTGGGCAGCCCCCGGCACCAGCGCCGCCTGAAACCCGGCCGCGCCCCTGCCACCCCCGTCGATCAACCCATCCCGCCTCCCGATCGTAGGAGAGCTCTGCCATGGCAAGCGACATTTCACGCATACCGTCCATCGACCTGCTCGGAGAGCAGATCGCCGAGATCCTCGCCGACTCATCCACCACCCACGGCCTCGGCCGGGTCCTACGCGCCGCCGCCAAGGAGATCGAACTCAGCCGCTTCCACCGCGCTAGCCAGCGCGCCTGGCCCAACGGCCTCGACGAGACCCCGACCAAAGTCCAGATCGGCGGCGGCAGCCACCAGCTCGACGGCTTCTTCAACATCGACCTCGTCCCGCCGGCCGACCTCCTCTGGGACGTCCGCGAAGGTATCCCGCTGCAGGAGGGCAGCGTCGAGCTGCTCTTCTCCGAGCACTTCCTGGAGCACATCGACTACCCCCGCTCCGCCAAGCACTACGCCCAGGAGGCCCACCGCGTCCTCGCCCCCGGCGGCCAACTGATCACGGGCGTGCCGGACGCAGCCTTCGTACTCCAGCAGTACCCCGCGCCGCCGGAACAGACCACTGAGATGGTCCACCGCTGGTACGCCAAGCGCGGCTGCCGCAACGACATCAACACCTACCTGGACCTCATCAACTACGTCTTCCGGGACCAGGACGACGATCCGACCTACAACGCTCACCACTGGGCCTACGACCACGAGAAGTTGGTCCAACTCTTCACCGAGGCCGGCTTTGCCTCCGTCGAGCCCTGGCAGTTCGACCCGACTCTGGCCAACCCGAAACGCAAGTGGGCCAGCGTCTACGTCACCGCCACCAAGTAGCGCCCATCCCGCACGAGCAACTGGTGGCAGGACCGCAGCCCTGCCACCAGCTCAGCCCACATCCCAGGAATCCGACCGTGTCCTCGACGCACCTCCTCGTCAGCCAGCTCACGTTGGCCGAAATACCCAGCGCCGTACCCTGGGCCAGGCGACACGCAGACGAGGTCCTTCGCCGCTGGCGCGTCCCGCCCGGCACCACAGAGACAGCCCTCCTCCTTGTCTCGGAATTGGCCGCCAACTCGGCACGCCACACGCAGAACCCCATCCCAGGGCCGCTCTCCTACAGCGCGCTGGCCAGCGTGGGCACCTTCGCGATTGGACTGAGACTGACGGGGCCCCGACTGATCCTGCAGGCGAGCGACCGCGACCCGCGCCCTCCGGTCATCAGGACCGCCGGAAGCGCAGCCGACGGATCAGGGCTCCGCCTCGTCAACACACTGAGCCATCAGTGGGGCCATTACCGACCTCGCGACGCAACCGGAAAGGTCATCTGGGCGGAACTGAGACTGGACGCGCCCACAGAGTCCTGGCCATCCGCCAGCGAACGAGACTCGCCAACAGATCCACGTATGCTCAGTCGGATACTGGCGGGACTGCACTGCCTTTGACCGGCCGCTGGTTCAACCTCGACAATCAGGTCGGACCGGCTCCCTCGACGCTGACGAGGCCACGGTATACGAGGAGCGAACTATCGCGATCCATTCAGTGGTGTTCGACGTCGGCGAGACGCTCATGGACGACACCACCTTCTGGGGCTCCTGGGCCGACTGGCTGGGCGTCCCCCGGCACACCCTCGCCGTGCTCGTCGGCGCGGTCACCGCTCTCGGCCAGGACAACGCCGAAGCCCTGCGGCTCATCCGGCCCGGCTTCGACCTCGTCGCCGAGCGCCAGGCCCGCGAGGACGCCGGCAAGGGCGAGTCCATGGGCGAAGCCGACCTCTACCCCGACGCCCGCCCTGGCCTCGCTGCCCTACGGGCCGCCGGCCTCTGGGTGGGCATCGCGGGCAACCAGACCGCGCGCACCGCCGAACTCCTCGCCGAACTCGACCTCCCCGTCGACGCCATCGCCACCTCCGGGCAGTGGAAGGTGGCGAAGCCGGACCCGGCGTTCTTCGCCCGCGTCGTCGACTGGGCGCCCGGCAACCCGGACGAGATCGTCTACGTCGGCGACCACCGCGACAACGACATCATCGCCGCCAAGGCAGGCGGCCTGCGCACAGCACATCTCCGCCGAGGCCCCTGGGGGTACCTCCAGGCTGACGACCCGGCCCTCAGAGCCAACGCCGACTGGCAGATCGACTCGATCACCGACCTGCCCCGATTGCTCTCGTAGACGGCGACCCCGCTGTGCGGCCCCGCTTGCCGCGATCGGTAGTGGCGGGGGACCACTCGCTCCTGTCCGGCTAGGAACGACGCCGGAGGGCCCCCGTATCCTCGTCGGCAGCCGCCTACTCCTCGGACATGGGCCAAATGCCACGTTCCTGATACAGGGAACGATGTAAAGTCTTTGATGCAGAGCAGCGCTGGGACGATCAGGAACGAGCACGCATGGCCGAGTCGGCAGAGGCATCCAGGAAGACGACGGCGCGGATCGTCTGGGACACCGCGGACAAGTACTTGCGCAACATCGTCGACGAGGAGGACTACGGCGACTACATCCTGCCGTTCACGGTACTCCGACGGCTAGAGTGCATGCTCGCCGACAACAAGGACGACGTCATCAAGTACGTCGACGCGTTCGCCGGTATGCCCCAGCACCTCATCGACATCGCGGTCAAGGATCGGTTCGGTCTGGGCTTCTATAACGTCTCGCCACTTGACCTGGCGACGATCGCGTCGGTCGACGACAACGTGGACAAGTCTCTCAAGAGCTACATCGATGGCTTCTCGAACAACATCGCCGACATCTGGGTCTCGTTCGACTTCAACCGGCGCGCAAAGGTGCTCGCCGACACCAACCGCCTGCACGCCGTCGTCAAGCATTTCTCCACGCTCGACCTAAGCCCCGGCAGCCTCAGCAACACCGGCATGGGTGACGTCTTCGAAGACGTCATGTACCGGGCCTTCAACAAGAAGGGCAAGGCGGCCGGAAACTTCTACACCCCGCGCGACGCCATCAAGCTCATGGTCGACATCCTGATCGCAAACGACGACGACACCCTCGCCGGGGAGAGCGCGGCACGCTCAATCTATGACCCGACGGCCGGCTCCGGCGGCATGCTACTCATCGGCCAGGAAGCGCTGCGGCGCATGAACGAGACGATCGACATCACTCTCTATGGGCAGGAGCTCATGCCGTCCGCGTTCGCCCTCGGCAAGGCAGACCTGCTCATTCAAGGCGGCCGCCCAGACGCGATCAAGCAGGGAAACACTCTCGTCGAGGACCTCTACGAGGGGCAGACATTCGACTACGTACTCTCAAATCCTCCATTCGGCACTGATCCCGAATCCACCGGCTGATCATTTCGGGGTTGCTCTCCTGCCCGTGGACGGTCGGCCGCTGGGGGCAACAGGTTGAGGGTGTGCGGTAGCCGCCGTGCGCGGGTCGCGGCCTGTCCGAGGGGTTGTGCGGGGTCGGGAGCGGTTGGTGGCGCTGTCGCCGGTGGCCGTCGGGCCGTCGCGGTGCGGGATCTTGTGGCGGTCAGGCCGCCGGGCGCGGCGGTGGGGAGTGGACGGCCTCGAACAGGGCGGTGAAGGCGTCGCGCCAGGGCCAGTGCTCGGGCAGATGCACCGTCAATTTGGTGCGCGCGGTGCGCGCGAGCCGGGCCGGGACGTGGACCAGGTGGGCGCGCAGGGTCGCTGTGGTGGCCTTGGCGTGGAAGACCGAGGTCAGCGCACCGGCGGCCCGCAGCAGGTTGTGCGACATCGCCCACAGGGTCAGCCACGCGGCGTTGGCCTGGAAGTTCCCGGACGGCAGGTGGGCCAGAGGCCCGGACTTCCCGTCCGCGATCACCTGCTCCACCACGGCGTGCTGCCGGTGGTGCAGTTCCGCCTGCAGCACCGCGAAGGAGCTGTCGGTGAAGACGGGGTGGTAACGCCAGGCGGTGAACAACTCGCCCTGACCCTGGGCCACTTCGGCGTTCAATCGGCGGACCCGGCGCACGATCAGCCGGGCGGTGACGTGCTCGGACTTCCTTCGGCCGGTGAAGGCGGTGTAGGGGATCTCGGCGACCTCGGCGTCGGAGACCATCTCGCCGGTGTCGGGGTCGACGAAGGCGTCCGGGTAGCGGATCGCCGTCCAGGACTCCTGCGGGATGCGGGAGATCGCGCCCGCGATGGAGGGGTTCATGCCGGTGGTCAGGGAGAATCGGGCGCCGGCCCGGCGGCAGGCGGCGACCACGTCGGCGGTGTAGAACTTGCTGTCCGCGCGGACCAGGCGGATCCCGGTGCCGCCGGTCTCCTTCGCTATGGCCAGGGCCTCGCTCACGAAGCTCTCGGCTCCGCGGACGTCGGCGGCCTTGCCGCGGCGCAGGCGGACCGCGCCGATCACGGGCCGGGCGATCGGGGTGGACAGGGTGGCCAGGATCGGGTGCAGGGTGCGCTGGCCCTTGAGGCGGCCGACCTGCGCGCCCTGCTTGGCGTGGCCGTACACGCGGCGGTGGGTGGGGTCGATGTCGATGAACATCAGTGTGTCGGCGCCGGGCAGCAGTGGGGTGCTGCGGGCCAGTCGGGCCAGGAAGTCGCGGTGAACGCGGTGGAGCTGGCGGTTGTGGCCGTGGGTGAAGGAGCGCAGGAAGGTGCCCAGGGTGGAGGGCGCGCGGACCGAGGTGAAGGCGCGGTCCATCGCGCCGTGCCGCAGCCGCGCCGCGTCGTCGATGCTGTCCGCGCCCGCGCACATCGCGCTGATCAGCGACATCACTTTGGCGGCCGGGTTGGCTCCGCCGCTGTTGTCGGCGCCCTCGATGCGGAGCGCGGACGCGGCCAGTTGCCGCAGGCCGGCCCGCTCGGCCAGCCGGACCAGCGACAGCAGCCCGGCATCGGCGATCAGGTTCGGCTCGTCGAAGACGGCGGAAACCGCTGTGGCGGCATGGCAGGATTGCATCTCGCGGATGTTCTCTCGTTCTGGCGACTTGGTTCTGTAGGAAGTCCCATCGTCCCAGGTCAGAGGGCATCCGCGTCGTTATGTCCAGGCCTCGGACAGGTCATTCATCGGTGGATTCGGGCTGATTGGTCTGCGGACGAGAAGTCGGTGCGCGACCAAGCGAAGACGCCGGGCTCTCGATTCAGCCGAGGCCTCCCGAGTACCGCCGACGGCCAGATGCTCTTCTTGGCCCACTGCGCCTCGAAGCTAACCCCTGCTTCCAGGAACGGCCAAGGCGGCCGCGCAGCTGTCGTCTCCAATGCTTCTCCTCTCTTCGCGGCCGACAAAGGCCCCAGTGCGATCCGTCAATGGTTGCTCCAAGAGGATCTCATCGACGCGATCGTCTCCCTGCCAGCTGACATGTTCTATGGCACCGGCATTGCGACCTACGTCTGGTTCCTGGATACGAACAAGGACCCCGAACGCCGTGGCAAGATTCAGCTGATCGACGGATCGGACCACTGGACTCTGCTGCGCAGGCCCATCGGCGAGAAGCGCCGGGAGATGCTCCCGCAGCACCGGGAGATCTTGGTCAAGGCGTACGAGGCCTTCGAACACGCCGACCCCGCCATCTCACGCGTCCTGACGCCCGAAGACTTCATGTTCCAGGACGTCCCGGTATTCAAGCAGGCGCGGTTGGCAGCACGGTTCAGCGACGAGGCGATCGAAGCGCTCCGGGCCCGTGGCGACTTCACCGACACCCACGTCGAGGTACTTCGGTCGCTCGACGGCAAGGCTTGGAACGAGATGCCTAAGAACTTTCCGCAAGCCGCGAAAGCGGCAGGCCTGAAGGCTCCGCTGGGCCTGATCGACGCCGTCATGGACGCGATGGCCGTGCCCGATGAGTCAGCGCCCCCGGCGGTCGACCGCAAGGGGAGGCCGGTGGTCGCCGATGGGTGGAAGATCACTGAGCGCGTCCCGATGACCGAAGATGTCACAGAGCACATGGAGCGCGAGGTGCTGCCGTTCGTCCCAGACGCCCGCTGGGACGCTGCCAAGGCCAAGCAGGGCAACGAGATCCCGTTCAAGCGGGCCTTCTACGTGCCGAAGGAGCCGCGTGCTCTCGCGGAGATTGACGCGAACGTTGCCCAGCTCATGGGCGAACTCGCCGCCATGTTTGCCGTGGTGCACGAGTCATGAAGCCAGCAGTGGGTTGGAAGTCAGTTCCGTTCTGGACCCTCTATCAGCGCGACAAGAAGACGGGCTTCCCCAGCGAGGAGCTTCTTTCGGTATATCGCGACTATGGGGTCATCAAGAAGTCAGATCGCAATGACAACTGGAACCGCGCTGGCGAGGACATGTCGGCGTACCAGCTCGTCGAACCTGGTGATTTGGTTCTGAACAAGATGAAGACGTGGCAGGGGTCGCTGGGCGTTTCTTCGCTCCGAGGGATCGTCTCCCCCGCATATTTTGTCTACAAGCCGCAAACGAATGACGATCCGCGTTTTCTCCATTACGCGCTGCGCTCGATTCGCTACGTCGGCTTCTACGCCAGCATCTCGAAGGGCATCCGCCCCAACCAGTGGGACCTGCAGCCCGAGATGCTCGATTCCATGCGCGTCTTCCTGCCGGACATTGACACCCAGCGCGAGATCGCAGTCAGCCTCGAGAAGGTCGACAGCATGATCGCGACGCTTGACGAGCTTTCCGAAGCTCTTCAGCAGAGAACTACGGACACGGCGGCAGTATTTGGGTTGACCGACGACTACTCCAGCCACGTCGAAGACGCGCGCTCCCCGCTGGATGGGGTTCCGGAGCACTGGGGGCGCACGAAGTTCGGCTATGACTTCTTTGAGAGCACTGAGAGGAACGCCGACGACCCGGCTGGCCCGTTGCTCTCGATCTCGGAGTACCGCGGCGTCGAGCTAAACACCCGCACCGACGGACAGCAGGCTGCGTCGGACGTGTCGAACTACCGAGTGGTTCGACCGAACCAACTGGCTGCCAACATGATGTGGCTCAACCATGGTGGGCTAGGGGTCTCGTCGCTGACGGGCTACATCAGCCCTGACTACAAGGCATTCTGGATCTCTCCGCGCTTCTATCCCCGCTACGTCCATCACTTGCTTCGCAGCCCTCGCTACGTCGACTACTTCGAAACGATCGGCACAGGTGTCCGCCCGAACGCTCAGCGGGTCACGAAGACGGCGCTCGACATGACGCCAATTCCGCTACCCCCTCTTGAGGAACAGAAGCGGATCGGAGATCACCTTGACGAAGTGACGGCGAGCATCAAGCGCATGCTGGACAAGGTCACAACGCTCCGCAGGCTCCTGATCGAACGGCGAGGAGCGCTGATCACCAACATCCTGACCGACCAAGGGGTAAAAGCATGAGCCACGCGCACACGCTGGAGCGCGAGTTCGAGGAGAACCTCTGCGCCGAGCTGGCTGAGCGCGGCTGGCTGTACGAGGACGACGGGAAGCCGAGCGGCTGGGACGTCGGGCTCGCAATGGTCCCGGCCGACGCGCTGCAATGGCTGGCTACTCAGTACCCGGATGAGTACGAGAAGGCCGTCCCGGGCGACCTGGTCGGCGAGCAGAGGGCAGGCGCTGAGCGGAGGCTCCTCGAGCACATCACCAAGGAGCTCGCCAAGGCGACGCGGATGGACCCGACTACCGGGCACCCGGTCGGCGGGCTGCTCGGCGTGCTCCGCAAGGGCTTCTCCTATGCTCAAATCGGCCGTCCCGCCGCGAAGTTCGGCGCGATGATGGAGTTTCCGCCGTCGAACCCGAACCTGACCGAGGTGGTCGCGGCGGCCGACTCGGTCCGGCTGCGGATCCTGCGCCAGGTGCGCTTCGATACGAAGACCAACGAGAGCATCGACGTCGTGCTCCTCGCCAACGGCCTACCGGTCGTAACGATGGAGCTCAAGACCGACAACACGCAGACCGTCAATCACGCGATCCGCCAGTACAAGGAGGACCGTAAGCCGGGAAGGAGCCGCCCTCTGCTCGCGTCAGGCCGCGCGCTGGTGCACTTCGCGGTCTCCAACGACCTCGTCTACATGACGACCAGGCTCCAGGGCGGGGACACTGTCTTCCTGCCCTTCAACCAGGGCGACCACGGGCACGAGGGCAACCCGCCGTCGGGCACCGGCTCGTCGACGAACTACCTGTGGCGCGAGATCCTCGCGCGCCCGACCTTCATGCGAATCCTCAAGGACTTCGCGCTCTTCGAGCCCGGCAAGTCCGGCAAGAAGGATGAGGACCGCCTCGTCTTCCCGCGTTTCCACCAGCTACGCGCCGTCGAGCGCGTCGTCGCCGACATCGAGGCGAACGGGACCGGCAAGCGCTACCTGATCTGGCACTCGGCTGGCTCGGGCAAGACCAAGACGATCGCGTGGCTCAGCCACCGCCTGATCCGCCACATGAGCGCCGGCTCGAGGTCCACGTTCGACTCGGTCATCGTCGTCACCGACCGCACGGTCCTCGACGAGAACATCCGCGACGACATGAATCTGGTGCAGTCGAGCAAGGGGCTCGTCATCGCCGTCGGCGAGAAGTCCGGCGCTAAGTCGCCGCAGCTGAAGAAGGCGCTGCTCGAGGGCGACCACATCATCACCTGCACCTTGCAGACCTTCCCCGAGGTCATGAAGCTCATTGAAGATACCCAGGAGCTGCGCGGCCGGCGCTGGGCCGTGGTCGCGGACGAGGCACACTCCTCGCAGTCGGGCTCCGCCTCGCGCCAGCTCAAGGAACTGCTCGCTGACGTCGAGCTGGATGCAGGAGAGGATGACATCAGCGCTGATGACCTCCTCATGGCCAAGGACTCGGCCATCGCCGCGTCGAGCAACATCACCTTCATCGCCCTGACCGCGACCCCGAAGGCGAAGACGCTGCGCCTGTTCGGCACCCAGCGCGAGGACCGCTGGGAGGCCTTCGACACGTACACGATGGCCCAGGCGATCGAAGAGGGCTTCATCCTCGACGTGCTGGCGAACTACTCGACCTACGACATGTTCCTCCGCGTGAAGAGCACGCTCGAGGGCGAGGAGTCCGAGAGCGAGATCCAGGTCAACACCGGCGAGGCGGTCTCGAGCATTGTCCGCTATGCGAGGCTCCACCCGACTGCGATCGCGCAGAAGGTGCGGGTCGTCGTCGAACACTTCCAGCGCAACGTCATCCACATGCTCGGCGGCCAGGCGCGCGCCATGGTCGTGACGAGCTCGCGCATGGAGGCGCTGAGCTGGTCCCGGAAGATGGACGCGTACATCGCCGAGAAGGGCTACGCGCTGCACACGCTGGCCGCGTTCTCGGGGTCGCTCACCGACGAGGATGGCGAGAGCGTCACTGAAGTGTCGGTAAACGGCGTGAGCGACGTCAGCAAGGCCTTCCGCGAGGAGGGTGTCTACCGCGTCCTCATCGTCGCGAACAAGTTCCAGACCGGCTTCGACGAGCCGCGCCTCATGGCGATGTATGTCGACAAGAAGCTTTCCGGCGTCGCCACCGTGCAGACGCTCTCCCGGCTGAACCGAATCTATCCCGGCAAGACCGCGCCGATGGTCGTCGACTTCCGTAACACCCCGGCGAGCGTCCAGGAGGACTTCAAGCTCTACTACTCCGACGCGCACGTCGATGGCGACGTCGATCCCAATGCGCTGATTACGTTGGGAGAGCGGCTCGACACAGCCGGACTCTACACGCACGAAGAGATGGACGCCGTCGCCGATGCCTTCCTCGAGGACGCCGGCGGCGAGGCGATCGCCAAGGCCCTATCTCCGATCAAAAACCGGTGGAGCGGCCAGTGGCGTCAGGCTGTGCTCTCGAAAGACAAGGCGAAGAAGGAATCCCTGGAGTCTTTCCGGGCCGATGTACTCGGGTACCGCAATGCCTGGCAGTTCCTCAGCCAGATCGTCGACTACCAGGACCCTGAGCTGCACCGTCGAGCGATCCTTGCGACGCTGCTGGCCCGCAACCTCCGCACCGACGGCACCGACTACGACGACAGCTTCCTGGAGGGCGTGCAGCTCTCCGGCGTCAAGCTCGTGCCCTCCGCCATCAGTGAGAATCACTCGCTGAGCGAGGGGAGCAGCGAAGGGATCAAGCTCCCGATCTTCGACGGCGAGCACATGGGCAGCGCCGCGCCGAAGCGCGGCCCACTTGACGAGGCCATAGACAAGGTCAACGAGATGTTCAAGGCAAAGGGCGTCGACGTCAGCCCCAAGAGCGTCTCCGGGTTCATCACGACCTTCTGGGGCTTCCTCGACTCGAATGAGGAGGCGGTGGCAATGGCGAAGAACAACACCGTCGCTCAGCTCAAGGCGTCAGAGGGCTTCAGCGGTGCCGTCGGGCTCGCGGTCCTGAAGACGGTGAACGAGTCGAAGGAGATCCAGTCGTACATGACCGACCCGGCGTTCATCGGGCAGATCGCCGACATCGCCGCGGACGCCCTCTACGCCCAGCACAGCTCCGACCCGGACGCGGGCTCTGAGGTAGAGGGGTAAGGCACATGAACGAGGAGTCCGAGACGAGTCTCGGTGACATCATCCGCGAAGTCCGTAAGAAGCAGGGGTGGTCGCAGGGTGAGCTCGGCGAGAAGTCAGGGGTGTCGCGCCCGACCATCGCGCGCGTCGAGGCGAACAATGACGTCACGACCGCGACCATCGCCAAAGTCGCTCGCGCCCTCGGCCTGAAGCTCGAGCTCAGGGACGACGATTGATCATGCGGGCCAGCGCAAGCGCGTCCGAGCACCGCCGTTATCGGAGCTCGTCGGTAGGGTCGCTCCAACGGCTGCGGGGATAGATCATGGCGCTGACAACCTCGCTTGCGGGCCGAGCCCGGAACACGAGCCTGCGGGTCGCAGTGCGGGGCGCCAGGAAAGTTGCAGCTCAAGCACTGTCTGGAGCCGGTCGCCGCAGTTGCAGTTCCAGTTGCATTCGTCTCGGTTCATCAGGGTTCGTTGGGCAGCCCACGAGCGGCTGCGCCGCAGGTCAGGACGGTGGCGAACACCGCCGGACCCCCGGACGAACAGTTGGAAAGCGTGTTGGGGGCAACCCCTCACGAGTTCGAATCTCGTATCCTCCGCAGGTCAGAGGGCCCGCACCGTTCACCGGTGCGGGCCCTCTGCGTTTGGTAGTTGCAGTTTTAATTGCAGTCGCCCAGATCAGGCGGCGGGAGGCCGCTGGTCAGGCCGGGTCCAGAGCAGTCCGCCGACCTTGTCGGCCGTGTCCCGGAGCACGCGGTCGGTCAGGTGCTGGTAGCGGCGGCGCATCCGGGCCGACTGGCCGGGCTCCCAGCCCATGATCGCGTCGACCACGGTGTCCGAGACGCCGAGGATCAGCAGAATCGTTCCTGCGGTGTGCCGGGCGTCGTGGAGTCGGCCGTCGCGGAGTCCGGCGGCCTCCAGCAGTTCCTTCCACTTGTGGTGGTCGGTGTTGGGGTTGAGCGGCTCCCCGATTGGCGAGGTGAAGACGTACCCCTTATCGACCCACAGGTCGCGGGCGAGGCGGCGTTCGTGCTCCTGCTCGTCGCGGTGCTGGGCGAGGAGCTTCATCAGCTCGTCCGGGACACCGATCGGCCGCCGCCCGGCGCGGGACTTGGTCTCCTTGGTCTCGCGGCGGATGTTGACCTTCTGCGGGCAGTAGCCGGGCTTGCGTCCGCAGGGGTCGCCGCAGCCGTGCTGGTAAGGAGTACGGCGCTGATCGGAAATCGTATGGTCATGACCTCGCCGATCGGCTCGGACGGCGAGGCCACGCCGGTAGGCTCTGTGCATGGTGATTGCTGAGTCCAAGGTGTCGCTCACGGGCATCAAGCCGACCGGGGAACCGCACCTCGGCAACTTCATCGGGGCGATCAAGCCGGCCCTGGAGCTGGCGGGTGGTACGGAGTCGATCTACTTCATCGCGGACTACCACGCCCTGACGTCGGTGCGTGATCCCAAGTTGCTTGCAGGATGGACCCGTTCGGTTGCTGCGACCTGGCTCGCCGCTGGCCTGGACCCGGAGCGGACGGTGTTCTACCGGCAGTCCGACGTGCCGGAGATCTTCGAGCTGCACTGGATCCTGTCGTGCTTCGCGGCCAAGGGAACTGATGAACCGCGCCCACGCCTACAAGGCGTCGCGGGACCGCAACCGGGAGGCGGGCGTCGAGGACTTGGACTCGGGCGTCAACATGGGGCTGTTCAACTACCCCGTGTTGATGGCCGTCGACATCCTCATCATGGAGGCCGACCTGGTCCCTGTGGGCAAGGACCAGCTGCAGCACGTCGAGTACGCGGCCGACATCGCCGGGGCATTCAACGCCGTCTACGGGGACACCTACCGGCTGAAGATCCCCAAGGCCGTGATCCCCAGCGAGGACAGCGGGCGCGCCCTGCCGGGCACCGACGGCCGGAAGATGAGCAAGTCCTACGGCAACACCATCCCCCTCTTCGCCCCGAGGCGGAGCTGCGCAAGGTGGTGCGCCGTATCCCCACCGACAGCACCCCGGTGGAGGCTCCGAAAGACCCCGACTCCTCGCCCGTCTTCCAGCTGCTGACGCACTTCGCGGCCCCGGAGACGACGGCGGAGGTCCGGGCTCGACTGGAGGCCGGCGGCATGGGCTGGGGGCAGCTCAAGGACACCCTCCATACCGTCCTCAACGAGCAGATGGGTCCGCTGCGCGAGCGCTACGAGGCGCTGATGAAGCCGGGCAGTGAGCTGGAGGAGCTGCTGGCCATCGGTGCGGCAAAGGCGCGCAAGCGGGCTGCTCCGGTGCTGGAGCAGGTCCGCCAGGCCATCGGTATCGGCTAACCGCGCAGGGTGGCCACCTGATCGGCTGCCTGCCAGGCGGTGGTCCACTTGCCGGGCAGACAGACGACGAGGTTGGTGAGGTGGCCCCAACCCGGCGGCGGGTCGGAGAGGTCCGCCACGACCGCGAGGGGATCGGGTCGGTCGCCTACCGGCTCGGCGACCTGGCCCCAGGCGAGACCGAGCTTCTCGGACGGCATCCCCGCCCAGCGTCGGGACAGTGCCGAGGCCAGGCGATAGCGCTCCATGTCCTCGTCCACGGGTGCCGGTGGGCGGCCCGGCAACGCTACGAAGAGGCCGCCCGGTTCGGAACGTGTCAAGTCAAATGAGACGTTCGTACGGTTATGCGCTCTGTTGTGCTGATTCGGGTTCTCTGCGTTTGGCGGGGTCGTTGATCCACGCCTGATCGGGGATCTTGGGCGGGCGGGGGCGGCGGGCGAAGCGTTCGGGGTGGCGGGCGTATGCCTCGTTGAGCGTGACGGCGCGCTGGTCCTGGACTTGGCCGGCGGTGCCGAAGTGCACGGACGCAGGCGTGTGCAGCCCGATGCCCGAATGGCGATGCTCATGGTTGTAATAGGCAATGAATGAGTCGAACCACTCGCGTGCGTGGTTCAGGGAGTCGAACCGCGCCGGGTAGTCGGCCATGTACTTCGTGGTTTTGAACTGGCTTTCGCTGTACGGGTTGTCATTCGAGACCTTGGGGCGCGAGCAACGTCGCTTGGCTAGGCCGCGGCGGTGAAGTGTTCGAGTGTTCGTGATTGTTCGTCAAGGTTGTTGTGGGTGCAGAGGGTGACGACGGTTGCCGGGTTGCCGGGTCGGTGTGCCTGGGGGAAGAGCTGCAGCTTGACGGTGTGTGTGACGCGGGTGGTGGCGGGCTCGTCGGGTTTCAGGGTGCGGTATCCGGTGCCGCTGCGCTTGGCGGCACGGGGTGCGGCGCGTCCGGGTCGGGGTGTGACGGCCTGGCGGATGAGGTCGGCGCGGACGTCACGGGCCTTGGCGGCCAGCTGGCGAGGGGGGAAAAGCCGTCCCGACGGTGCGTCGGACGGCGGCGAGGGTGTTCTTGAAGCTGATCTCCGCGGCGGGAACGTGGGCCTGCTCGGCGGAGTCGAGGGCCAGCTCGTGGACTGCCTGGTAGACGCAGAGCATCGCCCACAGTTCCTGCTCGACCATGGCGGGGCTGTTCGAGCGCAGGGTGGCGGTGCGCCCGCCGCGCTGTTCGATCTTGATGTGCTTGAAGATCGTCTCGCTGGTCCAGCGGGACGTGTAGAGCTCGGCCAGCTCCTGTGCGGGCGCGGTGACGGGGTCGAGCAGGGTTGTGATCAGGCAAAACAGCTCCGAGGTCTCCTCCGTGGTCCCGTCGGGGCCCCAGGTGGTCGTGGTCACGGTGTACTCGATGACCCGCACCGGCATCCGCTCGCCCTTGCGTCGCCCGCGCAGTTCGCTCAGGTAGGTGCCGTCGGGCAGCACCTGGACCAGCGGCAGGGCGAACGACTGCGAGACGCGCCACAGGAGTTGGGCCCCGGTGGCCGCGGTGTCGGTGCACAGGCCGTAGGCGGGGAAGCCCCGGTCTGCCAGCAGCAGCATCTCTGGCCCCAGCAGGGGCAGCAGCCGCAGCGCCAGGGTCCGCTCGCCGACCGCGAAGGAGTCGAAGACGGCCCCGATCATCGCCTTGGTGCCGCACTCCACCAGGGCCAGCAGTCGTACCTGCGGATACGGCCCCGGGCCGGCGGCGTTCGAGGAGCGCGTGTACGCGGCGGTGTTCTTCTCGCTGTCGGGGACGTCGACCAGGGTTCCGTCCATGGAGGCCAGGCGCAGTCCGCGCCAGAACGCCCCCGGTGTGGCGGGCGTCCCCCTGGCGCCGGCGACCCGGTCGAACAGCAGCCGCAGCGGACCGGGCCCCACCCGCGCCCGCGCCTCGGTCAGGGCTCCCGTGGTCGCCGGCCGCCAGGTCTCGCCCGCACGGCGCGGCCAGTTCTCCACCAGCTCGCGCAGCACCAGCCCGTAGCCGTAGCCGGTGAACAGCCACATCGTCAGAACGAAGTTGACCATCAGCGACGAGGGCAGGGACTTGGTCCGCTCCTCCCGCGCCCCGGCCTCATCGACGACGAAGTCGACCAACTCGGGCGTAAAGGTGCGCGACAGCAGCCCCATCCGCAGCCGCTCCGGGTAGCTCTCACCAGCTATGTGATCACGTGGCACAAGATCCAGACCTTAGCCGATCATGAGCTTCCCAAGCGACGTTGGGGGCGCGAGTGCGAGCGCGTCACGCCCAGATCGATGAGCAACTGCGAGACTTTCTTGCTGGTCATCGAGGTGCCGCGGTCCGCGTGCAGGTGCTCGGGGGCGATGCCGTTGCGTTCGACGGTCTCGCTGATCAACTCCTCGGCGCGCTCGGCCGATTCGGCCATCTCCACGGTGTAGCCGACGACGTAGCGGCTGAAGATGTCGATGATGACGTAGGCGTGGTACCAGATGCCCTTGTCTGGTCCGGCCAGTTTGGTGATGTCCCAACTGAAGACCTGCGAGGGGGCGGTGGCCACGAGTTCGGGGATGGACTTGGCGGCGTGGGTGGCCTGGCGGCGGCGCTCGCCGGTCTGGCCCTGGGCCTCCAGGATCCGGTACATCGTGCGCACTGAGCAGTAGTAGCGGCCCTCGTCCAGTTCGCGCGCCCAGATCTGGGCAGGTGCCAGTTCGGCATAGGCCGGGCTGTTCATCAGTGCCAGGATCCGCGCGCGCTCCGCCGGAGCCAGAGCTGAGGGCGGCGAGGGGCGCGGAGCGCGCTCGCGCGGCGGGGGCGGGTTGAGCCGACGGTAGTGCGTGGCCCGTGAGCGACCGGTCAGCCGGCAGGCCGCAGTGGTGTTCAACTCCCGCTCCAGCGACTGGAAGAGCTCGTCGGCGACCTGCTCGGCCTCGGCTTTCAGCCCGCACTCTTGGAGAGCAGTTCCAAGAGTGCGGAAGCTTTTCCCAGCAGCTCCAGGGCGGCGTCCTTCTGCGCCAGCTCCCGTTCCACGACGGCCAGCCTCTTGCGCAGCCGCTCGGCCTCGGCTGCTTCGGCGGGCCTCTTGGGGCGTGCGGGCGAGGTCCGCCGGTCGGCGAGCGTGGCCATCGCTCCGGCGTCTCGCGCGGCCCGCCACTCGATGATGTGCGAGTGGTACAACCGCTCGCGGCGCAGGACCGCGCCCTTCTCCCCGCTGGGGGCGGCATCGTACTCAGCGACGATCCGCAGCTTGTATTCCGCCGTGAACGTGCGCCGCTTCGGCCGCGGGGCCGGGTCGGGCTCGGGGGCTGTGCGTGAGGTGGTGGTATTGGAAGCCATGCCGGGAATCTCCTGTCTCGCCCATCCAGACTAACCCGGACGAACCGGACGTCTCAGTCGAGACTGTCAGAGAGGGGTTGGGGACTGACGGCGAGCAGGTCGCCGTCGAGCCAGTAGGTGAGCGGCAGACCGTGCTGCGCGTGCTCCAGGACGCCGAACGGCAGGCGTTGCAGGGTCAGCGGGTGCTGAACGCCGAGGAGGTCGAGCAGGTGCACCGCTCGGTGGCCTGCCGCGAGGACGACGGTCCGCGGTTGGCAGTAGCCGGCGGACGGACTCCACAGCATGGCTTCGGTACCGCAGCGCGTCAGTGTGCAAGGCTCGGCATTGCCGAAGGTGACGCCGAGGCTCTCCGCACGGGAGATGGTTCGGGCGTGCAGGGCGCTGACGTCAACCGAGATGTCGGGGAGCGCGAAGACCGCCTTGGGCGCGACGGCCGGGCGGGTCCCACAACCGTCCAGTTCGGCAACTGGCAGACGGCGTACGGGAATAGCGATGTCCGACCAGGCTTGCGTGTAGCGGTCGACTTCGCTCTCGTCAGCGAACAAGGCCCGGCCGGGGATGCGCTGGACGTCCGGGCCGAGCAGGTCGAACCAGCGGGACCGGTGCTCCCAGCAGGCCGCGGACACCTCGGGGAGCACGGGTGCGTAGACGGCTCCGGAGTGAAGCTGTCCGAAGTTCTGCAGGGAGGCCCCGGGGGTGCCATCGCCCCAGCAGCGGACTCGGTGGCCTTCTTCGGCCAGTCGGATGGCAGCGGTGAGGCCGGCGAATCCGGATCCCAGGACGACGGTTTCACGGGTGCTTTTCATTACTGGCCTCCGCTCGGGCGGACACCGGATTCGTGTCCGATGTAATGATCTGGACGGGCGGCATGTGCAGGTACCTCTCGAAGTGGCGGAGAAGGCCCTCCGGTGCACGGTGATGGTCGACCCGGACCCGGAGGCGGGACGGCAGGAGTGCCAGACGGCGATGAGTTGCCTGCCGGTGTGCGGCGGGGTTGTCACGGCCGACCGTTTGGGCGGTGAGCAGAGCACCGAGAGCGCGGGGCACATCCCCGATTCGGGGTGGAGCCTGCCTTACGGGGGTGACGCTGTCGCGGAGCAGCCACAAGTAGCGTCCGGCAGGTCCCTCGGCGACGGTCAGCATGGCTTCGGCGGCGGACCAGTAGTCGGTCAGCTGCGGCAACAGGAGAAGGTCGACGGGGGCGAGCCTAGGCCAGGGCTTGGCGCCGCTTGGCCCTTCCGTAGGGCGTCTGGAAGCCGGGTGGTGCCATCGCAGCGGTGGTGCCGGCGGCCAGGACACGGACGGTCGCGCCGCCAGCGGTCAGTGCTTCCCGGGCCTGGAGGACGAAGGACGTGGCTGCGGCGATGGACTGCCGCATGGAGGTGACGCTGGTTCGGTCGAGGGCGAGGTCGGCGATGACCACGTTCCGGTGGCCTGCCAGCGCGGCGAGAAGACCGGCCAGCGCCTGGTCCCGGTGCAGGTGATCGGTCAGATCCGCCTGCAGCCAGTTCGGGCCCCGCCACTGACGGGACACGCCGACGACCGGATAGCCACGCGCGTGGAGCCTGGACTGGAAGCGTCGCCCAAGCCGTCCGCCTCCTCCGAGGACGGCATAGACCGTGTCGGCCTTCATCGGCCGCACTCGCGCCAGAGCTTGGAGTAGAGGGCGAAGGTCTCGGTGAAGCGCTGCTTCGCGCGCTGCCAGCCCTCGGGGTCCTGCCGCCTGCCCTGGAAGGCGGCGCGGGCCTGGTCGATCTCCATGACGCTCCACCCGCTGCTGAGTTCGATTGCCGACAGCAGTGGGCGCTGGCTGGCTTCAGCCTCGGCGAGCGTCCGGGCGGCGATCTCGTCGTCCGGCATGCCGAGGTGGATGCTGGAGGCTGGGATGCTCTTGGACATCTTGGGGTATCCGCCGAGGCCCTCCAGGACCCGGAAGTACAGGGCCCCGAGTTCGACCTTCCAGCCCAGGCTGAGTTCGCCTGCTGCGGCCTGCCGTTGCAGGACGAGGCGAGACAGCTCGGTGAAGTAGCTCTCCTCCAGCCCGGAGAGCATCAGGACACGGGCGGCTCCCTCCTCGGCGGGGCCCAGGATGTCGGCGACGGTGTAGAGCGCATCGACGGTGAGTCCCACCTCGCTGCCGAGCAGGCCGTGGTCCTGGTAGAGCTCGACCAGGTCCTCGTGGTGGTCCAGGAAGTCCTGGCGGCTGAGGAACCGGGCGATGCGTCCGCAGCGCACCAGGTTCCCCGGGTCAACGTGGGAACGCAGGCGGACGGGTGCGAGGGTGGACTGTGCGTCCAGGCCGATAGCGCGCATGAAGGCGAACATCTGGTCGCGGACGTCGGTCAGCTGGTTCCACGGCACGTTGCGGGAGTTCCAGGCGCCCAGCTCGGAGACGACCACGGTCATGGGCACCTGCAGGTGCCGCTGGAGCTCGATCACCCCGAGCATCACGGACAGCGTCCCGGCGGTGGGTGCGTTGGTGGGACCGAATCCGGTCACCACCGCCAGCGGCTGCCCCGGGGACAGCGGAAGCACGTTCTGGAGCCGGTCGTGATGGGTGAAGCGGCGGGCCAGCGGGCCGAGCGCCTGCGTGATCCAGTCCTCCGAGGAGGGCAGGGGCTGCGGGGTCATCAGATGCCCTTCGGGGTCGCGGCGCGCAGACGGGAGAGCAGGAGTTGGGCGCGGCCGTCCAGACGAGCCGCGCGGACCAGTTGCAGGGCCTCGGCCTCGCTGGCGTCCGGGTAGCTGGTCGCCAGGATCGCGGCGGCATTGCGCTCGACCAGTGCCGTGGCGGCCGGATCACCATCGGAGCTGAGGGAGTCGACCAGAGCAGCGGCGTTCGAGCTGTGGTCGTCGCGGTGTCGTACCGCACGCCGCCAGGGTGCGGCAGCGCCGTCTTGGTGGTGCTGGATGTGCTGCACGGCGCCGTGGCGCAGGACCGCGCTGGTGCTGATGCCGAACCCGGCGAGTTCGTCGATCCGCTGGCCTGGTTCGATCAGGGTGGTGACCACCCTGCCTCGGGCAATGTCGGGTCGGGCGGCGTGGATGCCGAGCGCGGAGGCGTGGACGGCGTCGTGGGCCAGGCCGTGGACGAAGCCGTCGGCCGCGACCGCCAGCGTCGCGGCCGGCAGAACGAAGCTCATCGGACTGAGGGCGGAGAACCTGCCGTCGTAGCGGGCCGCGTAGCGCGGGCAGAACGCGGCGTAGTCGATGAAGGCGATCCCGTACCTGGCCACCAGCTCCGTCACACGGGCGGGTTCCGTGAGCGCAGGGATTCCGAGCGCGACCAGGACGTCCGAGGAGCCGGAGACGGCGGAGACCGAAGAGGAAGTGCCCTTGACGACTTTCACTCCAGCTGCGGCGGCCAGCAGCGCGGCGGCGGTGGAGACGTTGAACGTCTTGAAGGTCTCCTTCCCACTGCCCGAGACGATCACCGTGCCTTCCGGGACCGGCACAGGGTTCGCCAGGTAGGAAGCCAGGACATCGTCGAACACGACGACCTGGTCCCAGATCCGGGCGAGCAGCCCAGGGCTGAGGCAGTCGTCAGCCAGCGCCCGGCGCGCCCACGCCCGCCATCGGTCGTCCGCGTCCTCCCCCAGCTCGTGCAGCGCCTCAGTGAGATGCCGGACGGAGACCCGCTGCGGCACTGCGGTTCGAGGGGACCCGGACGGAATCGGCCGAACGCCCCGCACTTCGGAGTTTGCTGACTGTGCGCCAGAATGCGATGTCGAATGGAACATGGAGCTGCCTCCAGTCGATTGGTACCGGTGGGCACTGTTGCCAGGAACATCACAACGGCCATAGCGTGATCGCTGTATCACTCCGAGTTGCCGAGACTGTTCACCGTTCCGTTCAGCGGCCTTTCAACATCCGCTTACACACGGGTTCGCCGACCACGCGCTTAGGCTCGGGAACGTGCTGACGAATAGTGAGCTGGTGGGGGACGTGAGCAAGGACCGATCGGGTTGGTGCCCCGAACGGCTGCGTGAGGCAAGGGAGTCCCACGGCCTGACCCTTGAGTCAGCCGGCGAACGGCTCCGCGACACCGCCCGCCGGGCCGGTCTGACCGCACCCGCCGCGAACTTCCAGACCCTGTGGCAGCACGAGCAGGGCGAGGTCTACCCAGGCCCGCACTACCGCCGGGCCTACTGCCTGCTCTACCAGGCCAGCGAGCCTGCCCTGGGCTTCCGCAAACCGCTCCCCGGCGAGGCAGACCAGCGGCAACTAGACGAATCGCGCAGCGAGGTGGATGCCGTCCGTGCACAGGCCGTGGCCAAGGCGCTGCAGCGGCTACTGCCCGGATCAGCAGATGAGCGGCCTGCGGAGGACCTACGCCAGCGGATACTGGACGCCTGGCAGGAACGCCACACCAACAGCGAGCCGAGCAAGACCTCGCTCGTGCTGGTAGGCGGCTTCGCCGGCAGCGGCAAATCCGAGTTCGCCCGCTTCATCTCCCAGCTCACCGGCTGGCCCCTGCTCGACAAGGACCCCATCACCCGACCCCTGGTCGAGCGCCTGCTCAAGCAACTCGGCTGCGACCCCAACGACCGGCAGTCCGAGACCTACCGCACCCAAGTGCGGCCCCTGGAATACCAGTGCCTCATGGACTCCATCCTCGTCAACGTCGAATGCGGGATCTCCACCGTCGCCACGGCCCCCTTCATCAGCGAGATGAGTGACCCCGCCTGGATGCGGCGCCTGGCCAACCGCTGTGCCGCCTACCAGGTCGAGGTCACCCCGGTCTGGCTTGCCTGCGACCAGGACTCGATGCGCGAGTACATCTCGTTCCGCTCCGCCGCACGCGACTCCTGGAAGCTCGGCAACTGGACCCAGTACCTGGACGGTCTCGACCTCGACCTGCGCCCCTCCGTTCCGCACCTGGTCGTGGACAACCGCTACGGCTCGGCGATCGCCATCGCCGACCAGACCCGATACGCACTCGGAGCAGCCCGCACATGAAGACCGGCATCATCCTCTACGGGCCACCCGCCAGCGGCAAGGACACCGTCACCGCCTGCCTGACCGACCACGACCCACGGCTCGTCCCCTTCGCCCGCCTGAAGATCGGCGAGGGCCGCAGCCAGGGCTACCGCATGGGCACGCCGGAACAGCTCCGCCAACTCGAGGCCGCCGGGGAGGTCGTCTACCGCAACGACCGCTACAACAGCGTCTACCTCGTCGACCGGCCAGGCCTAGACGCCGCCTTCGCCGACGGCGGCACGCCGATCGTGCACCTGGGCCAGATCGCCGGCATCACCGCGCTCCTGACCGGCTACCCGGCAGCCTGGCTCACCGTCCGACTGGACTGCCCGCGCGAGGTGACGGAGCAGCGCTCGACTGGGCGCGGCGACACGGACACCCCCGCACGACTGGCCGCCTGGGACGCGACAGCAGCCGACCTCCGGGACAACCACGCCACCTGGAACCTCCACCTGCACACCGACCAGCTGCCAGCAGCTGAGGCGGCACAGGTCATCATCAAGGCCCTGTCCTCGCTGCGTCAGTGAGGTCGGTGCAGTCTGGCCAGGGCCTCGACCAGTGTCAGGTCGAGATCCCGCTCTCCCTCCCACCGGTCGAGCACCTCGACCGCACCACGCAGTGGCCCCCAGGCAGTCCGGATTCCTCCAGCAACTCGGCCGCCTCGGCCAACTCTGGGGCCCAGCGCCAGGCCCGCGCAGCGGTCTTGGCGATGTAGCCCGTCTCCAGCAGATAGCTGCCCGGCCTGTCAGCGGCTACCTCCAGGAGTTCACCCTCCACGCCGTGTTCAGCCGCCAAGGCGTAGGACAGCGCCGCGAGCACCCGTGACGCCTTCTGATAGCTGGTATAGGCGAGCTTCAACGCGCTGGCCTGACCCAACTCCGCACCGAGCACACGGGTGCGCACATCGGTGCCGTCAAACAGCGCCGCAATCTGCCCCGGCGCTCCACCCGGACCGGACAGGAACAATCGCGGCTGCTTACCTCCCCGGGGCGGCGAACCAATCACCGAGCCGTCCACCACGGTCGCGGCCGGAAGCAGCGCTGCGATTCGCTCGACGCAGGCAGGCGTGACGGCGTTGGCCTCGACGTACACCCGGCCCGCAAACCCGTGCGCCGCTACCTCTGTGGCCACCGTCTCGGCCGCCGCCGGCGGACACACGGACAGCAGCACATCGCAGCGTTCCGCCAGTCCCCCGATGCTCGCCACCTCGACCAGCCCTACTCCATCAGCACGTGCCCGCGTCTGCGCACCGCGCCCAGCGGAGCACCACAGCACCGCCGTCCCCGTCGCGGTGAGCTGGCCAGCGATTGCCGCTCCCATGCTGCCGGGGTGAAGAACCCCCACGACCGGAGCGCCGCCAGTCACGAGACCATTCCCCCGAGCCCCAGGAGCAGGTCGATGGCTTCTGCAGCGCTGGACACCACATGATCCGCCTCCATGCTGGCGCCCCCCGACGACACCCAGATCGTCCGCAGTCCGGCAGCACGACCGCCGCCGACATCGTTGATGGCGTTGTCTCCGACCATCCAGCCCTCCGAGCGGCCAGGACTCCTCACCAGTCGGGCAGCTTCATGGAAGATCCGCACGTCCGGCTTGCGGATCCCGATCTCCTCAGAGATGCAGACGGCATCGACCCGTTGATCGATCCCCGTCCGCGCAAGCTTCTCCCGCTGGATGTCGCCGGCCCCGTTGGTCACTACCGCCAGGAGCCAGTCGGCCTCTCGAAGCCGATCCAGCCCGACCAGCACCGCTGGCGGACACTTCACGGCCTCAGCCATGCCCGAGCAGTAGCGCCGCCACAGGTCATCGGCAGCGAAGGGAAGGGCGAAGCGCTCGCGCAAGCTTTCGAAGTCGCTCCGATACGCACGCTCCCGCATGGCTTCCAGCAGCCACAGCTCCACGTCCTCCCCCAAGCCGAGGTCCCCACAGAAGCGCCGGACGCATTCGCCGAAGCCCTGCGAGCGGTCTATGAGGGTGTCGTCAAGATCAAAGAGCACGAATCGCTGCACCTAAGAGACTCTACGGCTCGACGGGGCCACTGCGGATGGCCCTGCAGATGCGCTGCAGCGACCTACTTGGGGTGCCAGTAGATGGCGTCCCGCCCAGTGCACTCGGAGGGACACGACCTGCCAGTACCCCGTGGCTGGGTTGCGGCGTCTAGAGCCACGGCTGAACGCTAGTGCGGTGACCGGGTGACTTCGCCGTGTAGGGGACTATGCGGTGGCGAGAAGTGGGCGTCCGCCCCAGCGGATGCCCTTCTCGCTTCGGATGCGGGCTCGTTCGCGGCGTTGGGCGGCGAGGACGTCGGGGTGGCGGGCGTGGGTGTTGCGCCAGCGCAGGTAGGCGTGCAGGGCCCGGGTCTGGGCGGTGTGGTTGGGGTGGTGGGAGTTGGCCAGGGTGAACTGACGCAGGGGCCCGAAGTGGGCCTCGATCGGGTCGGCCCAGGACGCGTTGGTCGGGGTGAAGCACAGCTCGACCTGGTGCTTCTTCGCCCAGGCGCGGAGCTTGGTGCCCTTGTGGGCGGACAGATTGTCCATGATCACGTAGATGGTGTCGCCGTCGGGCTGCGCGGCGCGGATCGACTTGAGTGCGGCCAGGGAGTTCGCGGCGCTCTTGTGGCGGCGGTTGACGCCCCACAGGGTGTCGGTGCCCACCGAGTAGCAGCCGTGGAAGTAGGTCACCCCGTGGGTGCGGTGATAGGTGGCCGGCAGCCGGTTCGGATGCCCGGCCGGTGCCCAGCTGGATCCGGCGGTGGGGCGGATGCCGAGCGGTCCGAACTCGTCGAACGCGTAGACGCGCTGCGGTGCGTGCTCCAGCAGGTACTCGATGCGGTCGAGCTTGGTGTCGTAGTCGGGGTCGGCGGACTCCTTCCAGGTACTGGTGCGCTGGAAGGTGACGTCACGTCGGGCCAGCAGGCACCGCAGGGCCTCGCGTCGCAGGCCGATGGTCCGGCCCGGGACGGTGGGCAGGTAGTCGGCGAGTTTGCGCAGGGACCAGTGGGTGAAGGGCTGGCCCAGGCGGGTGGGTCGGGTGGTGGCCGTCTTGACGACGAAGTCCTCGTCGTCATCGCTGAGCTGGCGGGGACGGCCTCCCGCCCACTGAGGGTCCAGTGCGGCCAGGCCGATCCGGTTGAAGCTGTGGATGACGTCGCGCACGGTGTCCTCGTCCGCCGCCACCAGTTGGGCGATGACCGGGACCCGGTTCCCACCGGCCGAGGCCAGCAGCATCATCGCCCGGCGGTAGCGCACCGTGTTCATGGTGCCGCGCCGCACGATCCGCTGCAGCTTCTGGCCCTCCTGGTCGGATAACCGACGGACCTTGACTGGCTCTGCCACAACGCCTCCGCGAGGTCGGAACGGATGAGGCTCAACAGTCCACCGTCCCACACCGCCCCGGAACGTGTCAAGTCAAATGAGACGTTCGTACGGTTATGCGCTCTGTTGTGCTGATTCGGGTTCTCTGCGTTTGGCGGGGTCGTTGATCCACGCCTGATCGGGGATCTTGGGCGGGCGGGGGCGGCGGGCGAAGCGTTCGGGGTGGCGGGCGTATGCCTCGTTGAGCGTGACGGCGCGCTGGTCCTGGACTTGGCCGGCGGTGCCGAAGTGCACGGACGCAGGCGTGTGCAGCCCGATGCCCGAATGGCGATGCTCATGGTTGTAATAGGCAATGAATGAGTCGAACCACTCGCGTGCGTGGTTCAGGGAGTCGAACCGCGCCGGGTAGTCGGCCATGTACTTCGTGGTTTTGAACTGGCTTTCGCTGTACGGGTTGTCATTCGAGACCTTGGGGCGCGAGTGCGAGCGCGTCACGCCCAGATCGATGAGCAACTGCGAGACTTTCTTGCTGGTCATCGAGGTGCCGCGGTCCGCGTGCAGGTGCTCGGGGGCGATGCCGTTGCGTTCGACGGTCTCGCTGATCAACTCCTCGGCGCGCTCGGCCGATTCGGCCATCTCCACGGTGTAGCCGACGACGTAGCGGCTGAAGATGTCGATGATGACGTAGGCGTGGTACCAGATGCCCTTGTCTGGTCCGGCCAGTTTGGTGATGTCCCAACTGAAGACCTGCGAGGGGGCGGTGGCCACGAGTTCGGGGATGGACTTGGCGGCGTGGGTGGCCTGGCGGCGGCGCTCGCCGGTCTGGCCCTGGGCCTCCAGGATCCGGTACATCGTGCGCACTGAGCAGTAGTAGCGGCCCTCGTCCAGTTCGCGCGCCCAGATCTGGGCAGGTGCCAGTTCGGCATAGGCCGGGCTGTTCATCAGTGCCAGGATCCGCGCGCGCTCCGCCGGAGCCAGAGCTGAGGGCGGCGAGGGGCGCGGAGCGCGCTCGCGCGGCGGGGGCGGGTTGAGCCGACGGTAGTGCGTGGCCCGTGAGCGACCGGTCAGCCGGCAGGCCGCAGTGGTGTTCAACTCCCGCTCCAGCGACTGGAAGAGCTCGTCGGCGACCTGCTCGGCCTCGGCTTTCAGCCCGCACTCTTGGAGAGCAGTTCCAAGAGTGCGGAAGCTTTTCCCAGCAGCTCCAGGGCGGCGTCCTTCTGCGCCAGCTCCCGTTCCACGACGGCCAGCCTCTTGCGCAGCCGCTCGGCCTCGGCTGCTTCGGCGGGCCTCTTGGGGCGTGCGGGCGAGGTCCGCCGGTCGGCGAGCGTGGCCATCGCTCCGGCGTCTCGCGCGGCCCGCCACTCGATGATGTGCGAGTGGTACAACCGCTCGCGGCGCAGGACCGCGCCCTTCTCCCCGCTGGGGGCGGCATCGTACTCAGCGACGATCCGCAGCTTGTATTCCGCCGTGAACGTGCGCCGCTTCGGCCGCGGGGCCGGGTCGGGCTCGGGGGCTGTGCGTGAGGTGGTGGTATTGGAAGCCATGCCGGGAATCTCCTGTCTCGCCCATCCAGACTAACCCGGACGAACCGGACGTCTCAGTCGAGACTGTCAGAGAGGGCCCCGACACGGCGAAGTCATCCGGCCAACGCACTAGCTGCCTTGGAACAGCTGAACGCGTAGCGCGTCTGTGGCAAGACCGTCCCCGGTGCTGCTAGACATGCGACTGTGCACTCAGTCCTCTCCCCTTCACAGCTTCAGCTTTTGCACCATCTCGTGATCTCTGAGATTCCGTCCCCCGATGCGATAGCGGCTGCTGTCCGGGGACTCGACCAGGAGAGCAGCACAGCCGACGTGCAGACTCTCAGTTGGATGGGCCTACTTGAAGTCACAGGCAAGCGTCTCGTCATCACGCCGCGCGGCAAGGCAGCGTACTTCGAAGCCGAGTGCAATTCCCTGGGGGAACGCCTGGCCGAGGTGAGCATGTTCGCCGACGAGCTGCAGAGATGCAAACCCGCGCTCAGTCCGGAGATGCACGCGCTCCGTCAGCTCGCAGAGGGCGTCTGGAGCGGGACGGAGGCGGCAGCGTACGTAGCGCGCTGGGAGAAGGAGCACTGAGCTGCCGCTACGGCTCCTCGTCAACGTCCAGAAGCAGCTCGACTCTGCGACGGGGTTTGCGCGCCTTGACGGGTACCGGCAGAATATAGGCCTTCTCGAGGTCTGCCACCGTGACCGTGGGCGCGGCGAGAATCCGGTCCAGCAGATCCTGCTGTGCGGGAGCGAGGTCGGTGAGCCGACGCAGCACGGAGAGCAGTTCCATGAGCTCGCGTGACCAGTCCGCCGGCCAGGAGTCGACGTGCAAGTCGTCCAGGGGGCTGGTCTTGCGGCTGTTGGGGTTCGCCTTGCGGTAGCCGAACCACTTCTTGACGATCTGCATTCCGCCGACGTCGTAGTTCCACACCTCTGCGGGCACCGGGCTGACGTATCCGGCACCCAGGTACAGGGTCCGGTTCATCTCGGCGTAGTGGATTTCGCTGGGCACTTCCGTCCCGATGTGCTGGTCGTAGCGGAGCCGGCGCGGATCGCCTTGTGTGAAGAGGACGTCTCCTGCTGGCCGACCGGCTTCCGGATCGACGTACCGGTCGCCGTACGTCGAGGCCCACAGGAGGTGCTCGCCCAGCTTCACCGCCTCACGCCACAAGGCGGGATCACGAGTGAGCGGCAGCCGTACACCAGGCGTGAGCAGCTCCGCTGTGAATCGCTCGGTGAAACCGACATGCCCGGCAACAGCCGCCGTATATGCAGCCAGATCGTGCACTGTGACGCTGTCGAGGCCGAGTTCGGTTGCCAAGTGGGCGAACAGACGCGGATGCACGTTCGGTGTGCCGTCCGGATGGAGGATCGGCATGATCTTGCCGCCGCGGCCGTTGAAGTGGTGGGTATCAGGGAGCAGGGCGGTGGCGACGACCGCCGGCCCGGTCTCGATCTCGTGGGAGGACTGCTGGTTCAGGAAGATCTGTCCCGGCTGCAGGGCTTCCCACAACGTGGGTCGGGCGAAGTCGATGACGCGGCTGTCGGAGATCAGCCATTGCCGGTCGAAGCTGCGCATGGCGATGCGGATCAGGTCCGGCGCTAGCTCTGCTTCCTCGGCAAGTCCCTGGGTGTACTCAGGTTGTCCAGGCAGCGGGGGTCGACTGTCGTGGAGCGAACGATCTCGCGTCTCCTTGAACAATTTCGCTTGCTCGACCGGATCGGCCTCGTGGATCAGACGCGCCCAGCGCCGCTGGAGCAGCTGCTCGCTGGGGCCGTTGACCCACGAGCGGTTGGCCGTAATACCCAGACTTCCCCAAAGGAAGAGATCGTCGAGGGCGGGATAGTCCTCCCACCCGGTCTCGCTGATCGGGCGGAACGGGCGGATGGCGGCGGAGTGCGTGTCCTGCCAGCCGTCGTCGTCCAGTTGGATCTCTTTGAGCTGGCGGTACTTGGAGACTCGCCGGCCGTGTACAGATCGGTAATGGATGCGGGCGGGCCGCTCAGGATCCGTGTCCTTGCTACGCACGAAGATGCAGATGGCCAGGGGCTGCGCGACACCAGGGAAGATCCGGCTGGCCACATCAGGCCGGTGCCCCTCCGGGGACAGATCGATGATCCAGCCCTCGTCGCAGGTGCGCCTGAGGTAGTTGCGCATGCCACGTCCGCCGGGCCCCGTGGTGAAGCCGGACGGAGTGATGAAGCAGACGACCCCCTGCTGGTCCTGCGGATGGGCGTCGAAGACCTTCCAGGTCGCCCAGCGCCAGAAGTAGATGTAGAGGTTCTTGAGCACGTGCTCGTAGCGACCGTTTCCGGGCCACTTGAACGCCTCGATGGGAGTGACGCCCTGCGCCGGGCTTCCCTTCTCGACCCAGCCGCCGCGGCCTTTTGCCTTGTCGTCGTAGGGCGGGTTGCCGATCGCGACGGTGACCGGTGTACTGGCCTTCACCTCGTTCGCCCGCCTACGCGACTCCGAGATCACGCCGTACGTCGAGGCGATGGTTTCCTCGGCCAAGTAGGGGTTGTCCAACGTGTCGGTGACGAACAGCTTCATACCGTCAGGCGGCGCGACCGCTTGATGCCGCTTGAGCAGGTCCGAAGCCCGCAGCTCGGCGACGGCAAAGGGGCCCATCTGCAGCTCAAAGCCGATCAGGCGCTTCGCCAGACTGCCTATCGCATCCGGCGTCGCCCCAGGGCCAACATTCTCCGCCGTCCAAGCGGCGACGTGCTCGATGACCGCGTGAAGGTACGTGCCCGTGCCCATCGCTGGATCAACGATACGCACGCTGTCGTCCGCGTATCCGGCCGGGCGGCCCAAGCGGGTACGCAGCACATCCTCGGTGAGGCGCACCATCTCCTCGACCACTTCACGCGGGGTGTAGTACGAGCCGCTCTTCTGCCGCAGCTTCTCGTCGTACACCTCCAGGAACGACTCGTATAGGTGCAGGTACGCATCCCTCCGGCCCTTGCGGATCGCAGCCCAATCGACCGCGTCGATCACCTGGATAAGCAGGTCGAGGCTGACCTCGAAGCTCACCGTGATGTTGTCAGTCAGAAGCTGAAGGGCCTTGCCCATCAAGGCGTGACCGGCATCCAGGCTGCGGCCGATCTCGTGCAGCCCCACTCCCTTCAGGGAGATGTCTTCCGTGCGCGCCAACAGCAGCGCGAAGGTCACCGTCTGGGCGTACCCGTCGGCGAAGGTGGCGTCATCGGCCGTCGGGAAGAGCAGCCTGCGCCAGTCGTTCTTCAGCCCGGTGAACCGCAGTTCCTCAGGGCGCGCGCCCTCCACTGCGTGCCGTCCCTCCCACTCCAACTGCTCCAGGACCGCCGCACGCAGCAGGCGGCATAGCGGAGCCGTGCGCCGGACCAGTGTGGAGACGGCGCGGATCGGCTCAGGAACCCAGTGGAGGAAGGTCCGCAGGAGGGCGTGAAACGCGGCGGGCTCGCGGGCGGACAACGAGCGTCCTGCGCTTCCTAGATCGCCGTCGAAGACGACCGGGGAGCCGATCAGCTCCCCGGTGCGGAAGAGACGCCACTCAGTGCCGTTGGTATAGAGCACGTTTGGCAAGTCGCGGAGTCGTTCCCACTGCTTCTTGTTCCGCCCGGTGAACTTCTCTGGATCGACCGACAGACCAGGGCGCTTGACCTCGACATAGCCGACGATTTCGCCGTGCACCTCGACCGCATAATCAGGACGCACGCCCACATCACGTAAGGGCGTTTCGGAGTGCCACAGCACGCCGTCCATGGCGTCGTGCCTTCCCACAGCCTCCAGGAGGTTCTGCAGAGGCGGACGAATTGACGCCTCGGGGTCGCCCGGTCCGTTCACCATGGCCTTGCATGACGCTCCGAAGATCGAGATGGCTTCCGCGAGCCAGCCGAAATCTTGCCCCTGCGTCATTGCCGCCCCCCGCATTACCGATCATGACTTGAGGAGTATGTCACTCCTCCAGCCGGGCTGGAAGGCATCAACTCCCCTCGTAGTCAAGCCCGTCGAGAACCGATCAAGATCTACACCCGCCCTGGAGAGCCGGGGGCTGGCGCTGATTCCGTCGCCCACCGCCTCCTGGACAGCTGCGCGTACCGCGGGCGTCGCAACCGGGTAGGCGCATGCGGGGCGTGAGGCCGTGTAATCCAGTCGGATGCCACTTCCGGGAGGCGCATGCGGTCACACCAGCGCCTGTCGCAGGCAACGGCCCGCGTGAAGATCCGCTGTTCTGAGTTGCGCCTCACCCCCGAGCACCAGTCAGCCGACTACTGGAGTGCAGTCTGCGGCTCAGATAGCGCAGAATCGAGCGATGGACGTCTCCAAGCTGCTCGAAGCCGTTGCCCTCCTGGTTCCCCCGGAGACCGCCACCGACAACGACATCACGGTGGACGACGTCTGGGACTACCTGGCCCAGGACGACTGGGAAGTGGCACTCGGTCTCCTGGAAGAACTCGCCAACATCCGCGGGCTCCCGCTGAGCTTCTGGGAGACGATGGCCGTGGCAGCGGAGGCGCTGCACCTGAAGCGCAGCACGGCGTGGTGCTACTGGCGCTGCTACGAGGCTCGTAACGGGGTCATCCGAGCGACGCTCAGCCTCCTGCCGGCCGACGCGTCCCGGCGGAAGACCGCGCTCCCCGGCCCCGGTGTAATGCGCCCGCTCTGGAATCTCGGCTCCTTGGCTCCGGGTGGCGAACCGACCTTTGAGACCGCCCGCATCTGGGTGGAGCATCGCCCCTCCTTGGAGCCGGGCGGACGGTTCGCCGTCCGGCTCGCACCCCTGATCCCGTGCCGATGGCAGCACCTCAGCTGCGGCGACATGATCACGATGCACGAAGGCCGCCCCGCGGCAGGAACAGCGGTCATCCTGGAGGTTCAGCGAGCCCAGGGATGAGCCGCAGGCGACACGTGCACCAACCAGATACGGGGGATTCCCCCTGCTCAGGGTCCCTGCATTCGTTGTTCCGTAGTTGCAGTTCCAGTTGCATTCGCCTCCGTTCAGCCAGGTCCGGAGGTCGGCCTGCGGGCGACTCCGCCGCAGGCCAGGACCCTGACGACCACCCCCGGACACCCGGACGAACAGTTGGAAAGCGTGTTGGGGGCAACCCCTCACGAGTTCGAATCTCGTATCCTCCGCACCCGCCCAGCTGGGCAGATGAAGGGCCCGACCGCATCGCGGTCGGGCCCTTCATCGTTGATTGCTTGCGGTACCGGGGCAGAGTGCGCCCCGCGAGGCACCCTGCTCGACGCGAACGGTAGAGCTGGTGGGAGGGCCTGATTGGTTGTCACAACGTGTGATGGGCTGCGAATTTTCGCCCTGGCCGCAGGACGCCGAGGCAGTGGCACATTGCGTTGCCGCCACCGGAAGCGCGCCGGATGATTCTCTGGTGCCCAGTACCACGCCCCAACCGCCTGTCCTGCTGCCCTATCCCAAGATCCCGGCGAGCGGACGGCTCAGCGGTTTTGCAGTCCGGGAGTGGGTCGCCGCCGAGAAGGTCCACGGAGCGCACTTCGCCGTTGTCTGCGATCGTTCCGGAGTCCGCCCGGCCAAACGGCGCGAGCTGCTGGGCGACGAACTGCTCGACGGTTTCTTCGGCGTCAGCAGCATCTGGCCCCAGTTGTCCGTGGCCGCGGCCCGCTTCGCCGCGACACTGCGCACGCCCCGGAGTGGGCCACCTGGTGACCCCGACGACGCAGCAGACGCAGGCGACGACGTGGTGGTGACCGTCTACGGTGAACTGACCGGCGGCCGCTACCCGCACCCCGACGTCCCTGCGGAGCCCGGAAGCGCGCCAGTACAGACTGGCGTGTGGTACGCGCCGGGCCTGCACTGGCTGCTCTTCGATGCGCACATCGCCACCTCTCCCAGTGGCCGTCGCTGGATCTCCGACCGTTCTCTCCGCCGAACCGCTGCCATCGCAGGCCTGACCTGTGTACCCCTGCTTGCATACGGCCCACTGACCACTCTGCAGCAGCTACCGAGTACATTCCGCACCGAGGTCCCCGCCGCCCTCGGACTCCCCGAACTGGACGACAACCTTGCGGAAGGCTACGTCCTCAAGCCGGCCGGCGAATGGCACGAGACCGACGCACCGGAGGCCGAAGGTCGCCCGCTCGCCAAGGTGAAGCAGCCCGCATTCGCCGAGGACGCGCGTTACAACGGTGCGCGGCCCTACCTGCCGCCGCTGCACGGCGCGACAGGCGTGCCCGCCTGGCTCCTGGTCGAAGCCACAGCACTGCTCACCCCAGCCCGCGCGGCCGCCGCGGTCAGCAAGCTCGGCCCCGCCACCCTCACAGCCACGGTAGCCGCCGAGATCGCCCAGGACGTCAGGGAAGAGATCGCCTCAGCCGTCGGAGGTCTGGAGGACGCCCCCGCTCACGCCCTGGAACAGGCGCTGCTCCCTGGCGCCCACCTCCTCGCCCTACTGGACGCTGCCGACCGCCGCACGGGCGGCGGACACCCACAGAAGGGGGGCAACCAGGTCCCCTCCGAGGCCACTGCCGCCCCGACTCCTTAGCCTGATGCTTCAAAGAGAACATCATTGGATATACTCGATGCAGACATTGATATACGAGGAGGTGCAGCTATGGGCAGAACCGTGATCGATCTGGATGACGAACTGGTCGCCGACGTGGCCCAGGCCCTTGGTACCAGCACCAAGAAGGACACGGTAAACACCGCCCTGCGCGAGGTACTGGAGAACCGTCGGCGGGCTCTGGCACTCACACGCCTGCGTGCGGCCGCGGACGAAGGGGCCTTCGAGCTGGAGATCTTCGAGGACAAGCGGAACTACCGTCGGTGAGCGCCGCGCAGTTTCTGATCGATACCAGCGCCTTGGCACGCTTCATGCGCGGTGACGCAGAGCAATACGGGTGGGACCGAGCCGCAGCGGCCAGTCTCATCGCGACCTGTCCGATCACCGAGCTTGAGTTCTTCTACAGCGCTCGTTCCGCCGAGGACCGTGCGCAGGGCATTGAGGACATGCGCCTGCTCTTCAGTTGGGTGCCAGTCGATGATCGTGCCTACAACCGCGCTTGGGAGGTCCAGAATGCGCTGACTGGGCGGGGCCAACACCGCAGCGCCGGAGCTGTTGATCTAGTCGTCGCAGCCACAGCGGAACTGCAGGGACTGACCCTTCTCCATCGCGACCGGGACTTCGAATGCATCGCCTCCGTCACTGGGCAAGCCCTTCAGTGGTACGGGCCCGCGGCCGGCAAGTAGCCCAGAAGAGCTGAACAGCTCGACGCGTAGGGCGGCGCCCCTGGGCTGCAGTTCCTGGACCGCCATGGCGAGACCGTCTCGTGGCAGAGCCCCAGGGAGTGGACCCGAGGGGTGGACCGGGGTGGGAGGTCAGGGGTGGGAGGTCAGGGGGCGACGGAGAGGACGATCTTTCCTGTGGTCCGGCCGGTCTCGCCCAGGGTGTGGGCCCGGGCGGCCTGCTCAAGCGGGAAGACCTGCTCGACGATCACGCGCAGGCGGCCGTCCTCGACCAAGGCGGTGATCTCCCGCAGCGCCTGCTGGTCGGGCTCCACCAGCATGAACACGGCCCGCACCCCGGCCGCAGCGGCCTCCCGGGCGGGGAAGGCGTCGTCCAGCGGCAGGATCGAGATCAGCCGGCCGCTTGGTCGCAGCGTCCGCAGGGAGCGCACCCGGGTCGGTCCGCCGAGGGTGTCCAGGACGACGTCGACGTCACGGACGGTCTGCGCGAAGTCCTCGGTACGGTAGTCGATCGGTTCGTCGACTCCCAGCGAACGCAGCAGGTCGTGCTTCTCGGCACTGGCGGTACCGATCACGTACGCACCGCGGGCCTTGGCGATCTGCACGGCGAGGTGGCCGACGCCGCCCGCGGCGGCGTGGACCAGGACACGCTGGCCGGGCCGGACGTCCGCCGTGTCCACCAGTGCCTGCCAGGCCGTCAGCGAGGCCAGCGGCAGGGCGCCGGCGCTGAGGTGATCGATGCCGGCGGGGCGCGGGGCGAAGTGCCTGGCAGGAGCGGTGACGTACTCGGCGTAGGCACCCGCCGGGTGCGGGAAGCGCGGCATCCCGAACACCGGGTCGCCCGGCTGGAAGAGCGTCACCCCACCACCGACCGCGGCCACCACCCCGGCGACGTCGAAGCCCAGGGTGAACGGCGGCAGCGCCCCGGTGCCGAACACGCCGCGTGAGCGGGTCTTCCAATCCGCCGGGTTCACGCCGGCTGCGTGCACGCGGACCAGGATCTCGCCCAGACCCGGTTCCGGGCGCTCGGTCTCGACGACGTGGAGGACGTCCGGTGCTCCGGCGGTGTGCTGGGTGACCGCGCGCATGGTCGCGGGAACGATGGCCTTGGACATGATGGAGCCCTTCCAAAAGTGCGTGATCTGTCGCTTACATGTGCGGGTATCTGTCGCTTGCGCCTACTGCGCCTACTGCGCCTGTTGCGCCCGCCTGCGCCTGCCTGCGCTTCTGCCTGAACGGGCGCGTTCCAAGACTGTCGAGGTCGCCGAACCCGAAGTAGTGGCCCGAAGGCCACGGAGTGAAAGGATCGGGTCATGCACCATGTTGGCGTTCTGGCCCTGGACGGCGTCGTCCCCTTCGAACTCGGCATTGCCGCCCGCATCTTCGTTGCGGCCCACGACAGTTCGGGCAACCGGCTCTACACCGTGACCACCTGCAGCCTGGACGGCCTCCCGGTCCGCGCCGAGGCCGACTACGGCCTCACCGTCTCCCACGACGCCTCCCTACTGGCCGCCGTCGACACCGTCGTCATCCCGCCCTCCCACGCGCTCGGGCCCATCCGGGAGCAGGGCCTCCTCCCCGACGACCTGCGCGAGGCCATGGCCGGCATCCGTCCTGGCACCCGCATCGTGGCGATCTGCACCGGTACCTATGTCCTGGCCGCCGCCGGCCTTCTGGACCACCGGCCCGCCACCACCCATTGGCGTGAGGCCGACCACCTGCAACGTCTGTTCACCACCGTGCGCATCAACCCCGACGTCCTGTTCGTCGACGACGGCGACGTCCTCACCTCGGCCGGAGTGGCCGCCGGCATCGACCTGTGCCTGCACATCGTTCGCCGCGACCACGGCAGCGACATCGCCAACGCGGTCGCGCGCAGCTGCGTTGTGCCACCCTGGCGCGACGGCGGACAGGCCCAGTACATCCAACGCCCCGTCCCCGACTCGTCCGACACCGGCACCGCGCCCACCCGGGCCTGGGTGAGCGAACGCCTCACCGAACCCGTCACGCTGGCCGACATGGCCACCCACGCCAAGGTCAGCGTCCGCACCTTCACCCGCCGCTTCCGCGAGGAGGTCGGTGTCAGCCCCGGCCAATGGCTCCTGCGCCAACGCATCGACCTGGCCATGAACCTGCTGGAAGCCACGGACCTGCCCATCGACGCCGTAGCCCACCGCTCCGGCCTGGGCACCGGGGTGTCCCTGCGCCAACACCTCCGCACCGCCGTCGGCGTCACCCCACAGGCATACCGACGGACCTTCCGCCCCGCCCGCGCAACCGTGTGACGCGGCTCGTTCCTTGAGCGGCGGTATCAGTCATGCGGCCGGTCGACGAAGGGCACCGCTGTGACGGGGTTGCATCCCGCGGCGACCAGCCGCATGACGAAACCCGCGACGTCTTCGAGCTGTCGGGCGTGATCCAGTCCGCCGATGACGGCGGGTACGGCTCCCAGGTCGCGAATCAACGCCGCGGTGAGGTCGAGCGCCGCAGCGTCGTCACCGCAGATCGCCACGGTTCGCTCGGGTTGGCCGGGTTGGCCGGGTTGGCCGGGTTGGCCGGGTTGGCCGGGTTGGCCGGGTTGGCCGGGGTGCTCGGGGTGCTCGGCCGGCGCCAGCAGCTGCAGCCAACTCGTGCCTGCGAACAGGTGCAGGGCCTTGACCACGTGGCCGCCCACGGCCCGCTCCGCGATGTGCTCCGCTGCCGAACCGACAGCAGGCTTCAGCATTCCCGAGGCGTAGTCCACCGCGTTGGTGCAGTCGATGACGGCCTTGCCAGCAAAAAAAGCCCTCAGCGGCTCCCGCGAGCGCGAGCACATGGTCGAGCCCTTCCCAGGCCACCGCCACGACCACGACGTCGCTTGCGCGGACCACCTGGTCCGGTGCCGTCGCTTCCACCAGGTCGCCCAGCCGCTCGGCGATCGCCTGCGCCTTGTCGAGCGAACGCCCCCCGACGAGGACGCGGTGCCCGGAACGGGTCCATGCCTCGGCCAGCGCCGAGGCCATCACGCCGGTTCCCAGGATTCCGATACGCATGGTGCTTTCCCCTTTTCTTTTCCAGAAGGTCCGATATCTCGATACGGTAGGCAGCTCGGGCCTACCGATTGGTAGGCCCGAGCCCGGTAGGAGGGACGCATGAACGATGAGTGCCAACCCTTCGTCGCCGACTGCGCGGTGCGCCTGGCGACCGACCTGCTCGCCCACACCTGGGACCCGGTTGTGCTGATGGCGCTGCGCGCGGGCAGACGCCGCCGCATCGACCTCTTGGGCGACCTCGTAGGCATCAGTGACAAGGTTCTGTCCCAGACGCTGCGCCGCTTGGCCGCCCACGGCCTGATCACGCGGATCACCACGACGACCGATCGCACTGTGGCCTACGAACTGTCCGCCCTCGGCGAGAGCCTGGCCAACGGACCACTGGCAGCCCTCGGCCACTGGGCAGTCGAACACGCCGATCAGGTCCTCATGGCCCAGCAGCAGACCGACAAGCCACGGGCTTCAGAGCGGTAGCACCCGTGCGGGTCTCCGCTGCTCAGGCTCTGAGGAGCGGAGACCCGGCAGTTGGGCGCACGAGGCGCACACGTACTCTCTGGGGATGCACCGTCGGCGCCACCGGACCGCAGCAGATCGCACGGGCCTAGCGCCTCCCGCGGTGGGCACGAGTTGCGGGCCGTCTTCGAGGCGAGTTGGCGGGCTTGCCTCCGGTGCTGGGCGCAGGATCTCCTGGAGCACCGCCCGGCTGAACCGATCCCCCACCACCGCCCTGCCGAGGAGCAGTACACCCGTGGACAAGACCATCACCTACCTTGAGATGACGGCACCCTCTGACCTGCAGGCATCGCGACCCGTAGCCGGGCTGGCGCTGCAGCGTCTGGAGGCCGGCTCTCCTCTGATTCCGGACATCCAGGCGAGAATCGGAGCACCCTTCGGGTGGAGAAGCGCGGCACGTACGGAATCCGAATGGGCGACCTGGCTCGCGCACCCGCTGCGGCAGTACTGGCTCATCACCCACCACGGCGCCCCGGCCGGAATCCTCAACCTTGAACCCCAGCCCGACGGGGATGTGGAGATCACCACCTTCGGTCTGCTGCCCGAACACCATGGGCACGGCCTGGGCGGCGCAGCCCTGAACCTCGCCGTCCGACAGGCCTGGGCCACCACGCTCGCAGGGGAGGGCGAGGCCGTGCGTCGTGTCTGGCTCCACACCTCCTCCCTCGACCACCCCAACGCACTGACGAACTATCAGCGCCGCGGTTTCCGGATCTGGCGCACCGAGACCCTCCCCCAGACTGACTGAGCGTCAATCCGTCCGGGAGGCGTGCAACTGTGCGGCGGCTTCAGGATGCTCGTGGACCGAGCCGATCTTGGCCACGCGGTCGTGCAGGGCTTTCTGGTCGTGCCCGGTGAGGAACCAGCCGAGAGTCACCGGAGCCCCGCAGCCGCAGCCGCAGGTCCGTGCCGAGTGCGGAGAGTCGATGTACGTCACCGGGTTGCGGACCGGCTCGATCGGCTGGGGCTTTCCGACGTACGCGTCGTGCACCGGGTGCCCGGCCTCCAGGAAACGGCCTTCAATGGCTCGGCGACCGCCGGATACCGCGACCAGGCGGTCGATCTCGATCGCCTGGCGCACAGTGCCTTGCGCGGACAGCAGGGCGTACTGCTCCCGGTTGGCCCGTTCCCCGAGAACCCAGCATCCCTGGTTGGCGCGGAACAGGGCCTCGTCGTCCATGGTCGGATCCCAGCCGACATGGTCACGGCCCAGCTGGTCCTCCTTCGGGTTGACGTAGCGCATCGCCCCGAGCGTGATGTGGATCATGGGTACCCCCCAATAGATCGACAGTCCGGGCCCCTTGCCCTGCGACTCAGTCCATCCCCGGCAGCGGTCCCGCGCCGGCCAGGGGCTTGAGCTCGGTGAGCCAGCGTGCGGAGGGGTCGTAGGCCGCGAAGAACGGTCGGCCGACGAGTTCCGCGTCGCGGGCCTGAACGTAGTGCAGCACGAATGCCTGCTGCCCGCTGACCTCGGCGACGCCGTCGACCTGCACCTTGCCCGGGGTGGCGGACATGATCGGCCCGCGTACCGTCCGGGCCAGACCGGAGACCTGGGCGTACGCCTCTCGGAAGATCTCATGTGCGCGGGCCAGCGGGACGGCGAAGTAGTCCTGCGGGCCGGTGTCGCGTTCGATGAAGAGGTAGTAGGGCACCACTCCCTGGGCGACCAGGCGTCGCCACAGCACCACCCAGTCCTCCGCACGGTCATTGATCCCCCGGATCAGCGGCGCCTGTGCGCGGATCACCGCACCCGTGCCGCGGATCCGCTCCACAGCACGCTGGGCCGCCTCCGGCTCCAGCTCCCGCGGATGCGAGTAGTGGCCCATGAAGGCGAGCGTGCGGCCACTGCGCCCCACCCGCTCGAACAGCCGCAGCAGGTCGTCGGCATCCGGGTCGGTCAGCACTCGGTGCGGCCAGTAGGACAGTGCCTTGGTGCCGATCCGGATCGACTCCAGATGCGGGACGTCGAGCAATGGTTCGACGTAGCGGGCCAGCACCGCGCTGCTCATGATCAGCGGGTCGCCGCCGGTGATCAGCACACTGGTGACCTCGGGATGGGCCAGCACATAGGCGCGCAGCGCATCCGCGTCACTGCTGGCCATGCGCAGGTCGGGCTCGCCGACGAACTGCGGCCAGCGGAAGCAGTAGGTGCAGTAGGCGTGGCAGGTCTGGCCCTGCCGAGGGAAGAACAGCACCGTCTCCGGGTACTTGTGCTGCATGCCGTGGACCGGCTCGCCGTTCAACTGGGGGGTGTTCAGCGACAACTGCTCACCGGGGTGCGGGTTCAGCCGCATCCTGACCGCGTGCGCGGCGGCCTGCAGTTCGGCGACGGAGGCCCCCCGGGTGAGCAGCCCGGCGATCCGGTTGACGTCGGAGGCGGGGAGCATGTCCGGCTGGGGGAAGACCAGCCGGTAGATCGGGTCGTCCGGGGCCGCGTCCCAGTCGATCAGCTCGTCCACCACATAGGAGTTGGTGCGGAACGGCAGCACCGTCGCGACCGCTCGGGCCCTGAGCTGATCGGCGGGATCGAGCCCGGCGCGGGCGAGCAGCCCGGCCAGCTGCGGCATGGTGATCGCCTTGAAGGTCGGTCCAGTACGGTCGCGCGAGGTCGGCACAGTGGCCAACGCTATAGCCCCAGCGGGCGCAGCCTCACAAAGACATCAACCAGCCTCCCGTATTTCTCCTGGAAGTCCGCCCCCAGCGACACCAGCAGCGACTCGTCCGCCGCGTCCACCAGTTCCAACTCGTAGACCTCGTCGTCCCTTCCGTCGATCTGGGCCCGGGGCGGCCGGTGCGGTTGCCGGGTCAGCTCGACCACGACCCGCTGATCGCAGATGTAGACGTGACCGTCCTGGCGCCGGACGTACTCCAGCTGCAGCGAGCTGCGTCCGCCCTCCTCGTGCAGCAGCACCAGACGCCGCGTCATCACCTCCTCCATCGGCCGGGCATTGGACCACAGGTCGGCAAAGCGCTCCGCGACGAAGGAGCCGAGCGGGGTAGACAGGCGCACCTCCAGTTGCTGCCCCTCCCCGGAGAGCCGGTCGACCGGGTAGAAGCTCACCATCATCCGCTCACCCCAGCGGTAGAGCTGGATCGCCGGGGCGGCACCGTAGAGCCGCACCTGGAACTGCTCCCGGCGTTCGGCGGACAGGCCCGCCCGGAGCTGGTGCAGGTCGCGCAGATTGCGCATGATCTCGCGGCGCACGTCCTCCCTGATCTCGGCGGAGCGCTGCCGGGCGGCGAGCGAGTCGGGATCGAGCAGCAGGATCCGCACCACCGCCCCGCGGTTGACCGCGGCCGTCGCGGCCCGGACGAAGCGGTCCGCGGTGCGGCCGGAGAAGAGGTAGGAGAAGGTATCGAGCACCAGTACGACGTCGGTGGCCGAGGCGACCTGCTCGCAGAAGGCCGGATAGTCCAGCCGGATGTGCTCACGTACCCGCTCCTCCTCGATCCGGGTCAGAAAAGGCTGGATGATGAGCACGGTCACGATGGCGCCCAGGAACTCCGGCGCGAGGTTGAGCAGCAGGTTGGCCCGGAAGTCGGGCAGGCCCCGGGCGTACCAGATGGTGAGCAGGCTGCACACCGCCAGCGCGCCACAGAGCAGCAGCACCCTGCGGCGCTGACCCCCGCGCCCGGACATTCCCCCACCCCGTCCCCGCAGCCCCTGTGTACACGTGTACGAGACCTAGTACCCGTGCTGATGAAGCGTCATGCGGTGGCTCGTGCACCCCTTGTCGTGGTCAGGGCAGTGACTCGGCAGCGTCCATGAGTCGGCTCTCCCAGGCCCAGGCCGCAATCTCGACCCGGTTGCGGACCTGGAGCTTGGCCTGCACGGTCGCCAGGTGGCTCTTGACCGTGCTCAGGGAGATGAACAGCGCGGCGGCGATCTCCTGGTTGGTCCGGCCCCGGGCGATGGCCCTGACCACCTCGGTCTCCCGTTTGGAGAGCGGCTGGGCCGGGTCGGGCGCCCTGCTCCGTCGGCTCGGGGCCAGGTACCGCAGCAGCCGCAGCGTGATGGAGGGGGAGATCAGGGCGTCGCCGGCCCTCGCCGCGCGGACCGCCTCCACCAGTAGGGCAGGACCGGCGTCCTTGAGGACGAAGCCGACCGCCCCGGCATGCAGCGCGCCGTGGACGTACTCGTCGAGGTCGAAGGTGGTGACGATGACCACGCGCAGCGGGTTCGCCACCGTCGGCCCTGCCAGCGCGCGGGTGACCGCGATGCCGTCCAGCTTCGGCATCCGGATGTCGACCAGGCACACGTCCGGGCGCAGCCGCCGGGCGAGGTCGATCGCCTCGGCGCCGTCCGCGGCCTCACCCACCACGGTGATGTCGTCCTGGTCGTCCAGGATGAGCCTCAGGCCGCCGCGGATCATCGCCTGGTCATCGGCGATCAGCACCTTGATGGTCACCGTGCCTCCCCCGCCGCGACTGGCACGGTGGCCAGCACCGACCAGCCCGTTCCAGGTAGGGGGCCCACGGTCAGGGTGCCGCCCAGCGCCTCGACCCGCTCGCGCATCCCGATCAGACCGAGACCGCCCTTCTGCAGGTGCTGGGACCGGGTGTGGCCGGGCGGGGCGTCGTCGGTGATCGTGACGGTGACACCAGCCGGACCCTGGGCGATGTCGACCGTGGCCGAACGGGCCTGCGAGGCGTGCCGGGCGATATTGGTCAGCGACTCCTGGACGATCCGGTAGACCGTGCTGGTCACCTCGGGCGGCCAGCTCGCCTGTTCGTCGGGCAGCCTCAACCGCACCACCGGACCGTGTCCTTCGAATCGGCGGACCAGTTCCGACAGTTGCTCCGGGCCCGGCGCGGTGGGAGAGGTGGTGGCCACGTCGTCGGTGTCGCGCAGCAGGCCGACCACCTGGCGCATCGCGGCCAGCGCCTCGCTGCCGGCCTCCTCGATGCCGGTCAGGGTGCCGCCCAGCGTCTCCGGCCGGCTTCTCGCCACGATCTGCGCGCCCTGGGCCTGCAGCACGATGCCGGTGATGTGGTGGGCGACCACGTCGTGCAGTTCCCTGGCCAGGGCCAGTCGCTCGTCCTGCCGCACGGCCGCGGCGGTCTGGCGGGCGCGGTAGTCCAGGAAGCGCAGCCCGAGGCCGACCCCGAGGGCGAGGATCCAGACCTGCGTCCCGACCCGGACCGGGGTACTGGACCGCCCTCCTCGGCCAGTCTGCCGAAGGCCATGAGCAGTAACCCGGCCGCGGCGACGCCGCCGGCCTGCCATCGGGGCAGCGCCCGGATCGCGGAGCCGCCGAGGACGAGCAGGGCCAGCACCGCGCCGGGGCCGGGTTCGCCGGGCAGGTGCGCGAGCCGGGCAATCAGCCCGGCGCTCGCCACGACCACCAGCCCGACGGCCGCCGCCCACCCCCGGTGCCGTTCGCGCGCGAGGGCGACCAGGCACACCACCAGGCCCACCCCGGCGTCGAAGGCCCAGGGGCGGCCCTGACTCACGTATTGGACGGCCATGAGGAAGAGCACCGCGGCGAACACGACCCCCAGTGTCGTGTTGGCGGCGACCCTCGGCCCCAGAACCGATCGAAGTGCGGTATTCACCCGGTTCACGCTAGGCGATCGCCTGCCGACGGCTGTACCGGCCGAAAGTACGAGCGCCGCCGACCGATCCGTACTTTCGGTCGGTGCTCCGGGAGTTGCGCACGGAGCAGGCTGAGGGCATGGCTGATCCTAACTCCGCTGCCCACCTTGTCACGGTTGTCTCGGCTATCTCGGCCCAGGCTGAGAAGACCGTACGAAGTCCCCTGCTCTACGCCTGGCTGACGGTCCAGATATTGGTCGCCCTCGCGCTCCTCTACGGCCTCTACCGGCTCGCGAGGCAGCTCCTGGAGACCCGCCGCCGCTCGCGTGACTGAACCCGGCCGACGACATGATCCGCGAACCTCGATCGAGGGAAGTCATGACACCAGTTAATCCGGTTGAGCCGGTTGAGCCGGTTAATCCGGTTGAGCCGGTTGAGCCAGTGACGCCAGTGCTCGAAGCCGTGAAGCTGAGCAAGCGGTATGGCCGCCACCAGGCCCTGACCGACTGCGACCTCAACGTCCCGCAGGGGCGGGTGATCGGCCTGGTCGGCCCCAACGGCGCCGGCAAGTCGACGCTGCTGAACATGTCCTGCGGGCTGGTCAAACCGACCTCGGGCACGATCCGGGTGCTGGGCACCGAGCCCGCCGCGAGCCCGACCCACCTGGCCAGGGTCGGCTTCGTCGCCCAGGACACCCCCGTCTACGCCGAGTTGTCCGTTGCGGACCACCTGCGGATGGGTGCCCGCCTGAACCCGGCCTGGGACAGCCCACTCGCGGAGCGGAGGATCGCCCGAATCGGACTGGACCCGAGACAGAAGGCGGGCCGCCTCTCGGGGGGCCAGCGCGCCCAACTCGCCCTGACCATAGCGGCGGCCAAGCGGCCCGAGCTGCTGATCTTCGACGAGCCCGCTGCCGCGCTCGATCCGCTGGCCCGCTCCGGCTTCCTCGACAACCTGATGGAGTTCGTCACCGAGCTGGGCGCCAGCGCCATCCTGTCCTCACACGCGCTGCCGGACGTGGAGCGGGTCTGCGACTACCTCATCGTGCTGGCTGACTCCCACGTCCAGATCGCCGGTGACGTGGTGGAGCTGCTTGGGAGCCACTACCGCCTCACCGGCGCCCGTGACGACCTCGCGGTGCTGCCCGCCGGGGTGGAGGTCGTCCACGTCGAGCACACGCGGCGGGAGAGCAGCGCGATCGTTCGCGTGGCGGGGGGCGCGCCGGTCGGCGGGCCGGTGGGCGGTGGGCTGTCGGCCGGGGGTCTGCTGGCCGGCGAGCTGGTGGCCGGGGGTCTTCCGGCCCGCGACCTGCTGGCTGGAGGCTCCTGGCGGGTGGACTCCGCCGACCTGGAGGAGCTGGTGCTGGCCTATATGGCCCGGGCGAACCGGGCCACCGATCTGACCAGCCCGATGCCTACGGAGGCGCACCGATGATCTGGATGACCTGGCGCCAGTTCCGCCTGCAGGCGATCGTGGGCTACGCCGTGCTGCTGCTGATCGCGGTCTATCTGGTCTTTCTCGGCCTGCAGATCCACGGCTCCTACCACGACAGCCTGGCTCACTGCGCGGGCCATGACACCTGCGCCGCCCTGCTGGGCAGCTTCGCCGACCAGTACGGCTCCCAGGTAGACCTGCTCGGCTACCTGCTGCTCGCCGTCCCCGGCGCCATCGGTGTGTTCTGGGGAGCGCCGCTGATCACCCGCGAATGGGAGGCCGGTACCCACCGGCTGGTGTGGAATCAGAGTGTGACCAGGCGTCAGTGGCTGGCAGCCAAGCTCGGCGTGGTCGGGCTGCTGAGCGTGGGCCTGGTCGGCTTCTACAGCCTGGCGCTGACCTGGGCTTCCGGCCCGGTCAATCGTGACCCCGCCGAGTTCCTCACCCGGCTGGAGAAGGCCGGCGGACCGGTGGACGTGGTCGTCGACCCGCTGTGGGGGCCTTACGTCCCGGCCGCCCTGGCCGCGCTACGGCCGACGGGTCGGTTGCTCAATGTCGCCCAGTGCGCCGGCGCCGAGGCCTCGGTCAACGCCGGAACGCTGCGACACGCCAGGCTCAAGGTGCTCGGCCTGAGCGGCAGTTCCCTCACCCCGGAGCAGTCCGCGGCCGCGTACGCCGCGGTGGCCGGGTATGCCGCGGAGGGACGGTTTGACCTGGCCCTGCAGGTCCACGCGCTCGAGGACGTCGCCGAGGCCTGGGCGGCGCAGGCGGGCTCGCCGGGCAGGAAACTGGTGCTGCGCCCATGAGTTGCCCATGAACGTGCGTGCGGGCATGGGCATGGGCGTAGGTGTGGGCGCGGGCGCGGGCGCGGGAAAAATCGAGTAGTGACGGACCATGCGTGGTTGGGATGCTGGGCGCCAAACGATCTCTGTCCAGGAGCAGCCCCATGAGCCCCATCGTCGAACTCGCCTGCGTCGTCATCGACTGCCAAGACCCGGCCCGCATGGCTTCGTTCTACCAGGCCGCGTCCGGAGGGGAGATCACCCGCACCGATGAGGACTCGGCCTGGGTGGCGATGGCCGGCACGACCTGGATCTTCCGCCAGGTCGAGGGGTATCAGCCTCCGACCTGGCCCTCCTCGGAGGTGCCGCTGCAGATGCACCTGGACTTCTACGTGGACGACCTCGACACGGCCGAGAAGCAGCTCCAGGCCCACGGGGCGACCACTCCCGAGCATCAGCCGAACGATCGGGCCCTGGGTCTGATCGTGATGCTGGATCCGGCAGGCCACCCGTTCTGCATCGCCACCCGCAACTGAGCAGCGCCCGAAGCAACAGCACCCCGGACAACAGCAGCCCGGACAACAGCCGGCTGAAGGAGGCGGGACCGGGGAGCAGTCAGCGCCGCCGCAGCAAGGGGTCGAGCAGGGCGGGCGGGGTGTCGGACTTCTCATGCGCGGCGAGGTCCGTGCCGGGAGCGACGATGGTGTCGATCGCGTCGAGGACGTCGGCCGGGAGCGCAGTGTCAGCGGCGGCGAGCTGCGAGCGCAGGTGGTCCATGGTGCGGGGGCCGATGATCGCGCTGGTCACGGCGGGGTGTGCGGTCACGAATCCGAGCGCGAGCTGAATCATCGTCAGACCGGCCTCGTCGGCGACCTTGGCCAACTGCTCGACGGCGTCGAGCTTGGCCCGGTTGGACGGGATGGTGGTGTCGAAGCGTTGCGGCATGAACGTGGAACGGCTGGTGGTGATGTCCTGACCCTCGCGGATCGCACCCGACAGCCAACCCGAGGCCAGTGGGCTCCACACCAGCACCCCGAGGCCGTACTCCTCGGTCACGGGCAGGACGTGGGTCTCCACGCCGCGCTGCAGGATCGAATAGCCGGGCTGTTCGATGGTGTAACGGCTCAGACGGTTCTCCCGGGCGGCCCACTGCGCCTGCACGATGCGGTAGGCCGGGAAGGTCGAGGAGCCGAAGTAGCGGATCTTTCCCGCACGCTGAAGGTTGGTCAGGGCCGACAGCGTCTCCTCGTCGCTGGTGCGCGGGTCCCACCGGTGGATCTGGTAGAGGTCGACATGGTCGACGCCGAGGCGGCGCAGACTGTTGTCCAGCTCGGTGACCAGCCAGCGGCGCGAGCTGCCCTGGTGGTTGCGCTCCTCGCCCATCGGCATGTTCGCCTTGGTGGCCAGCACGATGTCGTCGCGACGTCCGGCGATGGCCTTGCCGACCATCTCCTCGGACTGGCCGCCGCTGTACATGTCGGCGGTGTCGATCAGGTTGATCCCGGCCTCGAGAGCGCCGTCGACCATGGCGGTGGCCTCGTCCTGGGTGGTGCGTCCGATCGCGCCGAAGTTCATCGCGCCGAGCGCGAGGGAACTGACCTGCACACCGGTGCGGCCCAAAGTGCGGTACTGCATGACTGTGTCTCCTCGACTGCGGGTGAAGCGTGGCGGCAAGGTGGGGCGAGGCTTGGTGGCAGGCCCCCTGCTCTGGCATCATCAGCAAACGGAACCTTGTCCCGATTGACAATACGGAACAGAGTTCCGCTTGGCAAGCCCGGCAGCGGAAGGACGGCGGAGGGAACGGCGTGGTCAACGACAGCAGCAGTAGCGGCGGTAGCAGCAGCAGCAGTAGCGGCAGCAATGCAGGCGGGGACGCAGCGCATGCGGTCCCGCGCAAGCGGGCGGACGCCCGGCGCAATGAGGAGACTCTGCTCAACGCGGCCGCCGCGATCTTCGTCACGGCAGGCGTCGAAGCGCCGGTACGCGACATCGCGGCCAAGGCAGGGGTCGGGACCGGCACGATCTACCGCCACTTCCCGACCCGGGCGGACCTCATCATCGCCGTCTACCGGCACCAGGTCGAAGCCTGCGCCGAGGCCGGGCCGGCCCTGCTGGCGACCAGCGCGACCCCGCACGCCGCGCTGGGGCAATGGATCAACCTGTTCGTCGACTTCCTGGTCACCAAACACGGACTCGCCGCGGTGCTGCAGTCCGACGGCGCCGGCTTCGAGACGCTGCACGCCTACTTCCTGGACCGGCTCGTGCCCGTGTGCACCCAACTGCTCAACGCCGCGGCCGGCGCCGGCGAGATCCGCTCCGATGTGGAGGCCTACGAACTCATGCGCGGCGTCGGCAACCTCTGCATCGGCGCGGACAGCGATCCCCGCTACGACGCCCGTCGACTGGTCGGGCTCCTCATCGCCGGACTGCACCTACCGCGCTAGATCCGGCCGGAGGCCTGTCCGACGCTGCTCGTCCGAAGCTCTCTCCGAAGCTCTCTCCGAGGCTCTCGGGGCCGCGGAGCGGGAGGGTTCGGCTGAGCACGAGGTTGGTGGTGGTGCTGCCGAACTCGGCCAGGGCGTCGACCATTTCCTCCAGGTGGGCCGGCGAAGTGGCTGCCACCTTCAGTACGTAGCAGTCGTCCCCGGTGGTGCGAAGGCACTCCAGGATCTCCGGGCGCTCACTGAGCAGCCGACGCAGCGGCTCGTGCCGGTTGCCCGGGTACTTCAGCCGGACCACGGCCAACACCGCATACCCGGTGCGCTCCAGATTTACCTCTGCCCGGTACCCGGTGATCACCTCGGCTGCCTCCAGCCGACGCACCCGCTCCGTCGTCGCTGACGCACTCAGGTTCACCCGCCGGGCCAGCTCGGTGAACGCGATCCGGCCGTCCCGCTGGAGCTCGGCCAGGATGGCCCAGTCCGTCGCGTCAAGAGTCTCGGTCATCCGGCCAGAGTACCGGCGAATCCACGGCCGAACCGCCCCTGAACAGGCCGGAATCCCTTCTGGCGATCCATGCCGCCTGGCTAGGCTCGACGGTGTGAAGATCGGAGTCAACGTCCTCAATTTCGGCCCCGGCACCGACCCGGGTGTCCTGCGGAGCTGGGCCCAGACCGTCGAGGGCCTGGGCTTCGACCTGCTGATGGTCTCGGACCACATCGCCATCACCCCCGACGTCGCCGAGCAGTATCCGGCGCCCTTCTACGAGCCCTTCACCACCCTGTCCTGGCTGGCCGGCCTCACCACCCGGATCCGGCTCGGCACCACGGTCCTCATCGCTCCCTACCGGCACCCGCTGCTCACCGCCCGGATGGCGGCCAACCTGGATCAACTCAGCGGCGGCCGACTGGTCCTCGGCGTGGGGGTGGGCTGGGCACGGCAGGAGTTCGCCGCCCTCGGCATCCCGTTCGAACAGCGGGGCCGACTGACCGACGACCATCTCCGTGCCATGCGCACAGCCTGGGCGGACACCGCCGACTACGGAGACCGGAAGATCCCGGTGTGGATCGGCGGCAACAGCGACGCCGGGCTGCGCCGGGCGGTACGGCTCGGCGACGCCTGGCACCCGCTGCGCTGCACCATGCCGTGGCTGCGCGACGCCGCGGTCAGGCTGAAGGCCACCGCAGACGAGCAGCACCTCCCGGTACCCGCCCTGGCGCCCCGGATCGCGCTCAAGCTCACCGCGGCACCGGTCCGCGGACCGCAGCGGCTGGCCGGGGAGGGCACGATCGACCAGATCATGGACGACCTGGACCAACTGCGGCTGCTGGGCGCCGAGACCGTCGTCCTCGACCACTACGACGGCGACCCGAGCCAGACCTGCCACCCGCAGGCGGGCCGGCAGGCACTCGCCACGGTGGCCGCGCACTTCCAGCCGTCCGTCGACCCACCGACCCACCGACCCGTCGACTCAGCCGTCGTCTCAGCCGTCGACCCATCGCTCGACCTCGCCCGCCGGCTGTCCAGCCACCCACCCCGCATCAGAACGGAGCAGTCATGACCACCTCCGACGACCTCGCCCTCCTCCGGCAGGCCATCGCGCTCGCGGCCAAGGCCCGCGCGGGCGGTGACCCGCCGTTCGGGTCGCTGCTGGCTGGACCGGACGGGACGGTCCTGGCCGAGGCGCACAACACCACCCTCACCGACCGGGACGTCACCGCGCACCCGGAACTGAAGCTGGCGCGTTGGGCCGCACGGGAGTTGGACCCGGCCACGGCGGCGGAAACCACCATGTACACCAGCTGCCAGCCGTGCGGGATGTGCGAGGCAGTGATCCAGCGGGCGGGGCTGCGGCGGGTGGTGTTCGCCCTGTCCAACGAGCAACTCCTGGACATCAGGCCGGGCAGCGGCCAGCCGCCGGTGCCGCAGGAGGGTCCCGCGCTGCTGGAGGAGGTGCGGGCCGTGGTCGAGGGGTACTACCGCTGACCGGCCCCTCCCCTCCCCCTCCCCCTCGAAGCCGGCCGACTGACGGCTACCAGCGATGCCGTCAGCCGACCGGCTCCGAGGCCCGGCCCTGTCCCTTGGACCTGGCCCCTGGCCCTGGCTCGGAGGGAAGGGGAGCGGTCAGGCGTCCACGCAGTTCTGCGTGGCGCCGTAGACATAGTTCAACCAGTCGGCCAGGTCGCCGAACCAGGACGTGTAGTTGTGGGTCCCGTCGCCATAGCAGTACCGGTGGGCCACGCCCGCGTTGGTGAGGTCCTGGTCGAACTGGGCTGTGTAGGCGCCGAGGGCGAGGTCCGTTCCCGGCGTGTCATTGAGGACGCTGTACCCGCACTCCCCGTTGCCGTGGTCGGGAGCGCTCTGGTTCTCCCCGAAGACGAACCCCGGGGTGGCCGGGCCGGTCGAGGGCGTGATCCCGTCCCGGCAGCCCCCGGCGTAGATGCCCATCCTCCCGCTGTACGCGGCGTATCCCCCGGCGGCGGCCAGGTCGACCGGGTCCGCCTGTGGCCAGTCGTAGCTGACGGTGCCTGCGGCGGGCACGGTGCCGCCGAAGGAGTTCTGGGCGGGGTACCGGAGTTGCTCCCGTTGTTGGTGGTCACCGTACCGGTGTCGAACAGGGTCTTCAGCCGGTACGTCAGTTGCGCCACCGGGTCCTGGGAGATCTGCAGCGGATTGCTGTAGTAGTTCACCCGGAACTTGCCGTTGGTGGCCTCCGGGGTCAGCGAGAACGGGTCGTAGGCGGGAAAGACCGGCCCGATGGCGGCTCCCGACTGCCACATCGCGTTGTCGATGATGCTGACCTCGGTGCTGGTCGGCGGCGTCCCGCTGGGGCCTGGGTGTTGCCGGGGGTGGGGGTCACCGTCGACGTCAGATCCGTCCCGGGCGAGAAGGCACCGACCGCACCGAACAGGTCGGGTCGGTCGGCCGCGTACTTCAGTGCGCCGAAGCCGCCCAGTGAGAAGCCGGCGACGGCACGGGCCGAACGGTTGCTGACGGTGTCGAAGTGGGCGTCGATCCAGGGCAGCAGTTCGTTCAGGTGGTAGGTCTCCCACTTGGGCGCGAATCCGCCGTCGGTGGTTCCCTTCCAGTCGGTGTAGAGCCCGGAGATGCCGGCCTCGGGCATGACGATGACGCCCTGGTAGGGGTTGGCCGAACGGCCGATGACGTCCAGCATGCCGGTCTTGGTGGAACTGGACGGCACCGAGGTCGCTCCGGGCAGGTCGACGGCTGTGGCGCTCTGCCGCACCCAGTCCTGGTAGGTGCCACCGCCGCCGTGGAGCAGATACAGCGAGTCATAGCCGGCCGCCCGGGTCGGGGTGTATCCGGGCGGCAGCAGGATATTGGCCGACAGCTTCTGCGGGTTGGCGGCGGCGCCGGCGAGCGAGGTGTCCCCGGTGAACACCGCCGTCGAGGTCATGGTGACGGTCATCAGCGCCCAGCCCGGGGCGGTACCGGCGGAGGTCGTCGCCGGGCCGCAGGTCGCGCTCAGGATGTCCAGCCCGAGGGCGGGCACAGTACCCAGAGCGACACTCGGGCAGGTGACAGTGCCGACGGTGTCGGCGGCGGCCGGGGTCGGCAGGGCGGAGATGGCCGCCATCGGCAGATCGCCGCCGTGGTATCACGACCAGTCCCACTTCAACCTGGCCTTCCGGCAGATGATCGGCTGCACCCCGGGGCAGTTCCGCGCCGAGCCGGTACATTCCGATCTTCAGCAGACCGAGACGCTCTGTGATCACCGGGCGGACCTGCGCCTGTACGTCCCTCACGATTGACCGAACCAGAACCAGAACCAGAACCCGAACCAGAACCCGGACGCGCCTCTATGGCTCTCGTGCGTTCACTGCTCCAGGAGTTCAGCGAAGCGGTCCAGCGCACGATCGGAGCGGCGGCGATCGCCGGTGGTTGTGAGATCGAACAGCAGACCCCGGACGACAGCCTGGACCAACGTGGGGGTGACGGTGTCGTCAGGACCGGTGGAGACGTCGCGGAAGGTGGCACCGAGTGTGTCGAACCAGTCCGTGATCGCCTGGCCCTGGTCGGGGTAGTTCTCGGGGTGGACCAGGCCGTCGGCGTGCACCTCGAAGAACAGCCGGACGAACGGCGCACGCTCGTCCGCGCTGATCCACGCCCAGATTCCACGTAGTCGCTCCTGCACGGAGTCGGTGTCCGCCGGAAGGTGGCCGCCCAGGCGCACCGCACCTCGGCGACGGGCCTCGGCGAGGACCGCAGCGACCAACTGCTGTTTGCTGCCGAAGTCGTAGAGCAGCATCCGCGGGCTGGTGTCGAGGGCCGCGGCCAGTGGTCGCAGGCTCAGCCCGGCCAGGCCGTGCGCCAGCACGTAGTCGGTCGCCCGTGCCAGCGTACGCTCGCTCCGGGCGGGATCTGCGGGTCGCCCCACGGTGGATCCCCTTGCAGCAACTCGGAACCGGGACAGCATCGGCGAGTATATGGTACGACTGTTTCACTAACGAGGGAGGCCACCATGCAGACCTTTGAACGGGCACTCGTCCTGGGTCCCGGGAGTCATGACGGCACGGCCTGGATGGCCGGGCTGGCCCTCGGGTTGCGCCGCGACGGCGTGGATCTGGGCGAGGCCGACCTGATCGTCGGCACGTCGGCCGGCGCGATCGTCGGAGCACTGCTTGCCACTGGGCAGAACCCGGGGCGGCTCGCACGTGCGGATCGTCCGGCCGCGCATCGGATCAACGCGGACCCCGCGCGGATGCGCGAAGTGTTCGCCGTGCTCGGCGACCGGAGCCTGGAACCCGGCGAGGCCAGGCGTCGCGTCGGCCGGCTCGCGCTCGAAAGCATCAGCCCAGGAGCCGAGGAAGCGCTGCTCGCGGGGCGTGCCAGCCTGATCGGGGCCGACGCGTGGCCGGAGCGACGGCTGATGATCACCGCTGTAGACGCGACCACGGGTGAGCCCGTGGTGTGGGATCGCGACAGCGGCGTGCCGCTGGTGCACGCGGTGGCGGCGAGCAGCGCCTTCCCCGGGGCCGCACCCCCCGTTGCCATCGACGGCCGACGGTACATGGACGGCGCCCTGCGGTCCGGCCCCAACGCCGATCTCGCGGCCGGGGCCCGCACGCTGGTCGTGATCGAGCCGATGGCGCACCTGTTTCCCCGCGAGCCACTCAACCAGCAGGTGGCTGCCCTGGGCGCGGACACCGTGGTAACCATCGGCCCCGATCCAGCCTCGGTGCGCGCGTTCGGCTCGGACCCTGGCGACCTGGCAGCCTGGGAACCGGCCTACCGGGCAGGCCTTCGCCAGGCCGGCGACCTCGACGCTGGGCTCCGCCCCGCTGGACGCCTGCGCCTGAAGCGAGCTGACCGCCGATGAGATGGGACCGACCACCTGAGCACCCTGTACCGAATTGACTTCCAGCTATTCAGTGGTGAGTTGACGCACCGTCAATTGGTAGTCCTCTTGTATGAGGCCCTCCTCGTTGAGGACGAGGAAGACCCGGGCGGCGAAGCCCACGCTCCCGGGGGCGTCGCCGCCCTTGGAGATCAGCTGGATGGTGAAGACGATGACGTCGTCATGGCCGGCTGCGTCGTTCGCCGTCGCGACCGTGTACTTCCCGCTCTCCACGAACTCCTGGTAGGCCTCCGTGATACGGGCGTTGAGAGCATCGTGCCCCTTGAACCGCGCACCCTCCACGAACTCGGTGCCGTCGGCCACCCAGAGTTCGGCGACGGCCCTGCGCCGGGCCAGGGGGTCGGCTTCGCTCCACACGGCCAGGTAGCGGCCGACGACCGATTCGACGGATCGGACGGGCGCCTCGGCCGGAACTGTCTTCGTCATGGCTGTCATTCCCCTTCGTTGGCCGGCCGTTGCGGCCGGTGGTGACAACGCTCGCCACTGCCACGACGGGAGGGTCAAGCCGTGTCCCGGGGAAGACCCTCCCCCGAGGGGAGACCGCAGAATGGAGCGCGTGACCGCACACCTGTCCATCGGAGACTTCTCCCGCGCCACGCATATGACCGTCAAAACGCTGCGCCACTACCACCGGATCGGCCTGCTCGAACCCGCCGACGTGGACCCGCACACCGGCTACCGGCACTACACCGCCGAGCAGATCCCCACCGCCCGGGTGATCCGTCGCTTCCGGGATCTCGACATGCCGCTCGAGGAGATCAGGGCGGTGCTGGCCGCGCCGGACCTGCGTACCCGCAGCGAGCGGATCACCTCGCACCTGAGCCGCCTGGAGGACGAAGTCGGACGCAGACAGCGCGCTGTCGCCTCGTTGCGCGACCTCCTGGCACCCGGCGCACCCGACTCGCTGGATTCACCCGACGCCTCCGCCGGCATCGAGGTACGCAGTGTGCCGGCGTTCCCCGCAGCCGCGATCGCCGAGGTCGTCGATGCCGAGGACTCGGTGTCCTGGCTCCAGGGAGCGCTGGGCGAGCTCCGGGCGACGCTGGCGGCGCAGGAACTGCAGGTCGAAGGGCCTGCGGGCGGCATCTTCGCCGACGAGCTGTTCACCCACCACCGCGGGCGGGCGACCATCTTCGTTCCCTGTTCCGGCTCGGTGCGGCCGGTGGGACGGGTGGTCCCGTTGACAGTCCCGGCTGTCGAGTTGGCGGTCATCACACACGCAGGACCTCCCGCCGAGGTGGATCGCGCCTACGGCGCACTCGGCGCCCATGTGGCCCGGCACGCACTCGCGGTCGACGGCCCCATCCGCGAGTACTACCTGGTGGGCCGGTCGGAGACCGCGGACGCCTCGCAGTGGCGCACCGAGATCGGCTGGCCGGTCTTCCGCACCGCCGCGGGCGCTGAAGCGGCATCGGGGCCGGATCGGTGACCGGCCTGCCCAGACGGTCGCCCAGCCGGACGGTCACTGGCCCGGGTCGACGAAGCCCGGTTCAAGGAAGCCCCGCCGCCACCAGGCATACCGCCTGCGCGATCTCGGCCGGGCGGGAGCGCTTCAGCAGGAACCCGTCCGCGCCGGCCCGGCGTGCCCTACTCGCCCGGGACGCCCAACGAACTGCTCGCAGCATGTGCCCCTGCCAGCCGATCGCTGTCAGCCGTCAACTTGCAGCAGGCGCGCCACGTCCCGAGCGCAGGGACGGCATACGCCACCCCGGGCCGGCTCTGGCGACAGAAGCGGTCCGACGGGGCGGTTGCCGCAGAGCGCGCACGTCAGGCCTGCTATCCCAGAGCCATCAAGGTCGGCGAGCGTCGCCACCGGGGAGGCCGAACGGGATTCGAAGATCACGACACCATGGCGGTCTACTGCTGGGCCGGCCCGGTTCAAGGCGAGGTCCCTACCAGTGAACTCGGTCAGGAGCACCTCTGTGGACTCAGTGGGCCACCGGAGTGGGCTGAGCTCGGCATTCGGCTTTCGTCCGCCCACGAACAGCGGGAAACCGAGGTCCTCTATCGTCACCACCCGTCCGAGCCTCTCGGTGAACAACGCCGACAGCACCATCGGAATCGGAGGTCGCGGGATCTCACCGCGTTCCATCCACCGTCGGACTCTCGCCGTGTCAACGCCGATCGGGGCATGGCCCATCACGGTCGCCCGTCGGCTCACGAGTCGACCCAACTCGCCTTTGGTCCAACCGCTGAGGTCGAACAGTTCAGACAATCGAGTGTTGAGGGGACGTCGACCCGGGGCAACTGGAGCAGGTTCGATCGTCGAGCAGACGGAAACCGACGCGCCGGAAAGTTCGGAGACGGCGGAGTCACTGCTCCACGCCTCCTGCCAGAGCGCGTGAAGGTGATCCATCTCTTGATCCAGGTCCGCGTTCCGCACCCGGCGTAACAGCGCCGCCGCCACGATCATCATCGGGTCGCGTCTCGGCGCGGCCTCGTCAGCGAACAGGGCGTGCACGACGGATCGTGAGTACTCCTTGCCCGTCTCCTGCACCATCTCTCCAACCGACGGAGCCCCGGCCCTCAAGTGCAGGTTGTGCAGCGCCTGCTTGAGCCGCAGGACTGGGCCTGGTTCAAGATCTGGGATCCGCAGCCGGCCCACTCGTCCCACAGTGCGCTCCCGCTCATCCGTCGTCCGACGTTGCCGTCCCGTCGTATTCAGCTGTTCGCAGCCATTCACAGCTGTGCGTAAGCATCCCAGTTCGACAGACGACAGCGCACGCCTATCACCAAACGTCCGCGCCTGTATCCCCGGCGCAGGCGGCCAGGACCTTGAACCCATGTCTCAACTCGCCCAAAGGGCAATCGATCTACTGAGCCAGGACGTGCTCGGCGGATACCTCGCGACGGTGGGCGCCTCACTGACGCTGTGGGCCGCCCATGCGGTGCAGGCCGCCCTGCGTCGACGGATCAGACCGGAGGAGCGTTCAAGGCCGGAGCGCATCACCACTGAGCACGCGTCTGCCGAGCAGCCACAGAATCCGGACGCATGACCTCGGAAGAGAGGCCTCGCGCCGCGGCGATGCGGGGTTCAGTTCGAGGCTGTGGCGGCGGTCAGTGCCTCGCGGAGGTGGGTTTCTGCTACACCGAGGGTGAGGTCGGGGGTCAGCTCTGCTGCCAGTTGCCAGTACTGGGACATCACCGGGTGGTCCGCCGCGGCGAGGCCGGCGGTGAGGGCGCGGCGGAAGGCGGGGCTGTCGCGGGTGCCGGAGGCGCGGGCGTGGGCGGCGACGTAGCAGTCCAGGGCCTCGTCGAGGGCGGGGCCCGGCGCGGGGCGGGGGCCCGACGCCGAACGGGGGCTGGGGCCAGGGCTGGGGCTGGAGGTCGGGCCCGGGGCCTGGTCGGTGGACAGGGTGGCGGCCAGTAGCTGGTAGGCCTCGTGCAGGCCGTCGTAGAGCAGGTCGGGGTGCTCGGCGGTGATCGGCCGGTGAGAGACGAGGCAGTGGTCGGTGGCGTGCGTGGCCAGCGCGTGCAGCCGGGCGAAGGCGAGGACCTGGTCCGGGGTGGGGTCGGCCGGGAGTTGGGGGACGGCCGCCTCGGTGACCGCGGAGCGGAGGCGGGCGGAGAGGCGGACCGGCAGCAGTCGGCGCCAGTAGTGCGCGAGCGCGGACGTGCTGGGCGGGAAGCTGACCGCTCCGATCAGCTCCAGGTGTTCCGCCAACTGCTCCTGCGGACCCTCCTGGAGTGCCCGCAGGGCGGCCTCGCGCCAGCGCAGGGCCGTGAGTTGGGTGCCGAGGTCGTCCAGCCGACGGGCCACCACAGACTCCAGGGTGTCCCTGCGGTCGAGCACCCGCCCGATCTCGGGGACCGGGACGTCGAGGGAGCGCAGCGATCGGATCGTCCGCAGCCGGGCCGGCGCCTCGGGGTCGTATCGGCGGTGGCCGCCGCTGCTCCGTCCGGCTTCGGGCAGCAGGCCCTGGTCGGAGTAGAAGCGGACCGTCTTGACCGTGGTCCTGGCCTGCGCGGCAAGCTCGCCGATGCTGAGGGTGTCGTCCGCGAGCGTGTGGTCCGCGAGGGTCTCGTCCGTGGGGGCGCCGTCTGGAGGGGTCTCGTCCGTGGGGGTGCGGTCCGGGGTCAAGGGTTGAACCTCCCTCTGGGGGAGGTTCTAGGTTACCCGCGACGGCCTACCCCACCCCCTTGGAGCTGCTGATGTCCGTGTTCATCCTGGCCTCCGGCCCGTTCACCGACGGGCGGATCTGGAGCGAGGTGGCCGACCGGCTGCGGCACCTGGGCGCCGAAGCCCATCCCGTCACGCTGAGCAGGCAGCCCGAGGCCGATCTGGAGACGCAGATCGAGGACCTGGTCCGGCTGATCGACTCCCTCGACCCGGCCCCGGTGGTGCTGGTCGGCCACGACTACGCCATCCATCCGGTGCTGGGCGCGGCGGACCGCCGTGCGGAGCGGGTGGCCCGGATCGTGTACCTGGACGCCGGACTGCCGCAGCACGGCGACCGGGCGCTGGCGCTGGTGTCGGATCCGACGGTGCATCAACTACCCGACGGGGCGGGCTATTGCGAGTCGGTCCTTCCCCCGGGGCCGGGCGAGTGGCAGCGGTGGGGCAGTACCGAAGGGCTGTCGGCGCAGCAGTTGGAGCTGCTGAGCCGGCTGGCCCAACCGCAGCCGTCCGGGACGCTGACGCAGCCGCTGCGACTGACCGGCGCGGCGGCGGCCGTGCCGACCAGTGGAATCCTCTGCACAGCGGGCGGGATGACCGTGGACACCGTCGAGGCACTGGTACGGACCGGTCCGCCGCAGTTCCGGAAGCTGGCCGATCCGCGGGTGGGATTCTTCGACCTGGCCACCGGTCACTGGCCGATGCTCTCCCGGCCGGACGAACTGGCCGAGGTGCTGCTCAGCGCGGCGGCGGGTGAGGGGCGGAGGCTGACCACGCCCGAGGGCGGCGAATCGCCGTTCACCCGACCCTTCGTACTCGACGTCACCGTTCCGGGGCAGCCGAAGGAGCGGAACGGGCGGCTGGATCTGCACCTGCCCGAGCCGGGAGCGGCACCGGGCCCCTGGCCCGCGGTGCTGTTCGTACACGGCGGGCCGCTCCCGCCCGACCTCGTCCCGGCGCCGCGCGACTGGCCGTTCTTCCTCGGCTACGGCCGCTACGCGGCGAGCCTGGGCGTGGTGGGCGCCGTGGTGGAGCACCGCCTGTACGGCATCACCGAGTATCCGCAGGCCGCGGACGACGTGGCCGAGGCCGTTGACCAGTTGCGGGCCGACCCCCGGGTTGACCCCGACCGGATCGCCCTGTGGTTCTTCTCCGGTGGCGGGCTGCTGGCCGCGGACTGGATCGCCGCCCGGCCCGGGTGGCTGCGTTGCGCGGCCCTCAACTACCCGGTCTTGCAACCGCTTCCGGGGTGGGGCGCGGTCGGCCCCCGGTTCCGCCCGAGTGACGCGCTGCGGGCCGGCGGCGGGGGGCTGCCGCCCGTCGTGCTCACCCGGGCGGGTCTGGAGACGCCGCAGATCGCGGCCACGGTCGAGGAGTTCGTACGCGCGGCGGAGGAGACCAAGGCCCCGGTCGAGATCATCGACGTGCCGAACGGCGTGCACGGCTTCGAGACCGCGAACCCGACGGACGAGTCGCGCGCGGCGGTGACCCAGGCGATGCGGACGGTGCTCGCGCACCTGAGGTGCTGAGGGTCTGAGGGGCTGAGGTAATGAGGCCCTGAGGCCCTGAGGCCCTGAGCAGCCGGGATTTGGGGCGGCAGTGGTCAGGCCAGGCCCGCCAGGTACTGGGTCAGGCCCAACGCGGTGCACTCGTCGGTGCCGTCCCCCGCCTGCACGCCCAGGCGACGGAGCACACGGTTGAAGGCCCAGTCCGCCTTCGGCGTCCGCGCCTGGCTGCCGTCGAAGTCCGTGAGGGAGGAGTCGACGACGGTGCCGTCCACAGCGGCGAACCCGGAATGCCGGTAATCGTCCAACTCCAGGAACGCGACCGGGCCGGGGAGGTGCGGGCGCAGTCCCACGGCCTCGATGATGACCTCCGCAGGCTTTCGCGTGTGCCGATCAGTACGGTGGCTTCAGTCACGGGAGCCCCACTGGTGGCACCTGGGCCCACTGGCGGGTGATGGTGATGTGCTTCCGGTCCTTCAGAAAGGCGGAGAGGACCTGCGCGGCCTCCTCCTTCACCCAGCCTGTGCGCATCTCGTACCCGGCGTCCGAGAAGAAGTCCAGGGTCTCCAGAAAGCAGGCCCTGACCAGCTCCAGATCCTGGACCGGGAGCCTCCGGGACGGCCGGAACTCCCCCCACTCGTCGATGTACTGCTGCAGTTCCGCCTTGGTGCGGCCGAATCGGGCGACGTAGTCGGAATCCGGGAGCCGGTCGACCGCGTATGCCGCTTCGACCAGGGAGTCCCGCACCAGATGGTGCTCCCGCAGCGAATCCACGGCCATGTCGTACATGTCGTCGGCCCAGGTCAGCTTCATTTTCCGAGAGCCACTCCGGTCTTGGTGGGCGATAGGACGGAGCATCGCAGAAATCCGGGTGCCGCGCGGCGTCGGGCGCCGGGTCAGTGCCCGGTGACGTGGCGCGGTCGCGCGGCGATGACGCCGAGGACCGCCTGCGGGACCAGCAGGGCGGTCAGCAGCAGGAAGGGCACGGTCCAGCTGCCGAGGCCGTCATGGAGCGCGCCCAGGGCGGTGGGACCGGTGGCCGCCAGGACGTAGCCGAAGCACTGCGCCATTCCGGAGAGCTTGGCAGCGTGCTGGATGTCGGGAGAGCGCTGGACGATGAACAGCAGCGCCAGGCTCATCGCCGCCCCCTGTCCCAGCCCGAGCAGCAGCATCCACAGGTAGGCGCCCGCGACCGGCGCGGTGAGGATCCCGGTGAAGCCGATCGCGCAGAGCAGGGCGGCGACGGTGGCCAGGGTGCCGGCCCGCAGTCGCCTGCCGATCAGGATCGGGGCGGTGAAGGCGCCGGCGACGGCCAGCAGGCTGGAGAAGGACAGCATCCACCCGGCGGTGCCCGCGGTCATCCCGGACTCCTCCAGGATGGTGGGCAGCCAGGCCGCGGCCGCGTAGTAGGTCAGCGACTGCAGGCCCATGAACCCGGTGACGCCCCAGGCGACCTTGTCCCGCCACAGCCCGCGAACCACCGGCCCCGCGCCACCCGCCGTCGCCCGGTGGTCGGCGCGGAAGCGCAGCTGCGGCAGCCAGACCACGATCGCCACCACCACCAGGACTCCCCAGCAGGCGATGGTGGCCTGCCAGCCCAGACCGGTGGCCCGCCGCAGCGGCACGGTCACCCCCGCCGACAGAGCAACTCCGCCGAACAGCGCCATGGTGTACAGCGCGGTCATCAGCCGGGCCCGGGTGGGGAAGTCACGCTTGATCAACCCGGGCAGCAGCACATTCGCCACCGCGATCCCCGCCCCGATCACCACGGTTCCCGCGAACAGGGCGGCGGTGGAGTCCAGCAGCCGCAGCGCGGTGCCGGTCACGATCGCCACCATCACCGCAAGCAGGCACCGCTCGGTGCCGAACCGGCGCCCGAGACGCGGGGCGACGGGCGCCAGCAGGCCGAAGCACACCAGCGGGATCGCCGTCAGCAGACTGACCCCCGCGGCCGACATCCCGGTGTCCTGGCGGATCGTGTCCACCAGCGGGGACACCGCCACCAGCGCCGGCCGCAGGTTCAGCGCCAGCAGCACGATGCCCATGGCCACGTAGACGGCCCTGCGGCCGGTCGGCCCGACCGCCCCCGCGGCCCCGACCGCCCCGACCGCCCCGACCGCCCCGACCTCATGGTCCGTACGCACCGTAGTCATGGGCTCGGCCTTTCAGCGGGTCAGCAGGTCAGCGGGTCAGCAGGTCATCGGGTGATTTATCCAGTCCATCGTTTCTGCCGCCCCCTCGGCAGAGGAGACCGACTCCACCGGGGCAGGTCCAAAGACCCCGAGTAGGGTGTCCCCCATTCGCTGTCGATCAAGGAACTGCCGCCGCCACCGCGGCCGGTCAAGGAAGGTCACTGATGGGGGACACGCAGCAGGGACTGATCCGGCAGCAGGGACGGATCCGGCTGGGCATCATCGGGCTGGGCGCGATGGGCGCTGAGATGCTCGACGTCGCACAACGGCACCCGGAGTTCGAGGTGGTGCTCGCCGCCGACCCCAGCGAACGGGCCCTGGACCGGGTCCGTTCCGTGCACGGCGACCTCGCGCTCTCGCGCGATCCGGCCGAGGTTCTGGGCCGGGCCGGGATCGACGCGGTCTATGTCGCCGCGCCGCCGAACACCCACGCCCGCTACGCCGTCGAGGCGATGAAGGCGGGCCGGGCGGTCTTCTGCGAGAAGCCGCTGGCCGTGGACCCGGCTGACGGCGCCGAGATGGTCGCCGTCGCCGAAGCCACCGGCACGGTGAACGCCCTGAACTTCGCGTTGTCGGACCGCGCCGCCGCCCTGGAGGTCGCCCGTGCGGTCCGCGCCGGCGAGGCGGGGGAGGTGGTCGGCGTGGAGCTGCGGCTGCTGTTCCCGCAGTGGCCGCGGCCCTTCCAGCAGGAGGCCGACTGGCTGGCCGGACGGGAACAGGGCGGCTTCCTGCGCGAGGTCGCCTCGCACTTCGTGTTCCTCACCGACCGCCTGCTCGGACCGCTGGAACCGGTGCACACGCAGGTCGCCTACGGCCCGCGGAGCGAGATCGGGGCAGTCGGACTGCTGACCGCCGGCACCACCCCGGTACGGGCTCTCCGGGCAGGTGGCGGCCGGGCCCGAGACCTATGAGTGGACCCTCTACGGCTCCCGCCGCTCCTACCGGATCACCGACTGGGCCGACCTGTGGATCGGCGACGCCCAGGGCTGGCACCGGACCGAACCCGCCGGGCCGCGTGGCAGCGAGGAGACCCGGCTGGGCGAGTTCGCCGGGGCGATCCGGGGCCGGCGGTCGACCCTGGCGGACTTCGCCGCCGGACTGCGGGTGCAGCACGTCATCGAGCGATTCCACCTTTCCCACGAAGCTATGTGACGCTGCGTCACTTCAATCATCGGGCCGCGAGGAGGAGCAGGGAGGCGACAGCCAGGGCGAGGTAGCCTCCGGGAAAGGCGATGTTGTGGAGCACCCGGGTGCGCAGGTGGGTGGCGACGGCGCCGATGAAGAACAGGACCAGACCGATCGCGGCGGCGATGCCGATGGACCGGACGCCCACCAGCCCCAGCAGCAGCCCGACGGCTCCGGCGAGTTTCAGCGAGGCAAGCCACGGGATCCACGACCGCGGCACACTCACTTCGTCCGAGTTGGCAAGGACGAACGCCGCTCCGGAGAGGTCGACGACGGCGATCCCCGCATTCGCCGCGATCGTGACGACGGTGACCACGAGATAGGCAAGGAACATGCGGATACCCTCCAAGAACACTGGCCTGCTGATTGCCCCAAGCCTCGACAGTCCCCTGCCGCACGTCCAATACCTGTACTCATAACCTGATGGCATGGATGTCGACACCCGACTGTTGCGCTACTTCCTCGCCGTCGCGGAGGAGGGGAACCTCACCCGTGCCGCGGAGCGGCTGTTCGTCTCCCAGCCAGCGCTGACCAAGCAGATCAAGCAGCTGGAAACCCTTCTTGACCTGCGGTTGTTCACCCGCTCCCGGCTCGGCATGGCCCTCACCGAGCCGGGCCGGGCCCTGGCGGAGCGGGTGCCGGCGCTGCTGGCCGCGTGGGACCGGGCGCTGCGCGAGACCAGAAGCGCGGCCGGGCTGGCCGCACGGGTGCTGCGGGTCGGTTTCCTGGCCAGCGCCGCCAATGAGGCCACCGAGCTGATCATCGCTGAGTTCGGCCGCCGGCAGCCGGGCTGGCGGGTGGAGATGCGGCAGGCCGCGTGGTCCAACCCGACCGCCGGGCTGGCCGACGGGGACGTCGACGCCGCGCTGCTGCGGCTGCCCTTCCCCGGCCAGGACTCCCTGCGGGTGGAACCGCTGTTCACCGAGCCCCGCTGGGTCGCCCTGCCCAGCGCGCACCCGCTGGCCGGCCGCGAGCTGATCCCCTTCCACGAGCTGTGGGACGAGCCGTTCGTGGCGGCCCCGGCCGAATCGGGCTGGTGGCGGGACTACTGGCTGGCCGCCGACGAGCGCGAGGGACACCCGGTCCGGATCGGCGCCGTCACCGAGCACCCCGACGACTGGCTCAGCGCGATCGCCAACGGCTACGGGATCGCCCTGGCCCCCGAATCCGCCGCCCGCTTCTACGCCCGCCCCGGCATCGGCTACCGGCCGGTCAGCGGCATCAGCCCCAGCGAGGTCGGCGTCGCCTGGGCCCCGGCCGACGACACCGACCCGTGGTCCAGGACTTCGTCCGCTGCTGCCTGGAGCTGACCTGACGCGGACGACGACGGGCGGGACCGTCAGCCCGTCCCGGCCGTCTGCCAGGCCCGGCCCAGGGCGTCTGCCGCGACCAGGGCGTCGGACACCGTCTCGACGTCCACGGCGAACGGCTCGTTGTGGATCGTCTCGCCCTCGGCCGTGGCCCGGGCCGCGATCTGCTCGACCGTGTCGCGCTTGGCGTCGGGCAGGCCGAGACCGGCGAGGGTCACCGGCAGCCCGACGGCCGTGCAGAAGGCGAGGACGGAGCTGGTCTCGCTGCTCGGCGCGCCCTCCAGGACGAGTTGGGTGAGGACGCCGAAGGCGACCTTCTCGCCGTGCAGGTAGGGGTGCGTCTCGGGGACCGCGGTCAGGCCGTTGTGCACGGCGTGGGCGGCGGCCAGGCCTGAGGACTCGAAGCCGAGGCCGGAGAGCAGGGTGTTCGCCTCGATCAGGCGCTCCACCGCAGGGGTCACCACCTGCTGCCGGACCGCCGCCAACGCGTCCGGGCCGTCGGCCAGCAGCGTCCGGTGGCAGAGCTCCGCCAGCGCCGCGGCCGCCAGCGTGGACGCGCCGCCACGCATGGTGCGGACCCGGCCCGCCACACAGGTCCTGGCCTCGAACCAGGTGGCCAGGGCGTCGCCCATGCCGGCCGAGAACAGCCGGGCCGGGGCCTGGACCACGACGCTGCTGTCCACCAGCACCAGCGCCGGGTTCCGCCGGACGAACTGGTAGGCCTCGAACCCGCCCTCCTCGGTGTAGACGACGGAGAGGGCGCTGCACGGGGCGTCGTTGGAGGCCGCGGTCGGACAGCTCACCATCGGCAGGCCGAGGTCGTCCGCCGCGGCCCGGGCCGCGTCCAGGGCCTTGCCGCCGCCGGCGCCGACGATGACGGCGCTGCGGTTCGCGGTCGCGGCCCCGGCGATCCGGGCGATCTCGGCGCGGCTGCACTCACCGCCGAAGGCATGGACGGCGTAGTCGAGGCCGGCCGACGCGAACGTCCGCCGCCAGGTCGCGGCGAGCAGGCGCTCCGCGCTCGGGGAGGCCACCACCAGGACCGGGGCGGCGAGCCCGAGCCGGACCAACTCCGGGCCCAGGGACGCGGTGGCGTCCCGACCCTGGACGTAGTGCCCGGGTGAGGAGAAGACGTTGAGCATGTCGGCAGTCTTCCGCGGATCGTCGCCGGAACACACCCCGCAGCCTCAACTCTCATTCACCGGGGCCGGGGCCGGAGCTGGGGCTGGGACGGCGTGGGCGTCGGCGACCGCGACCTTCGGTCTGCTGTCGGCCCATGCGGTGAGGAACTGGAAGGCCGCACGGCTCGGCGAGTCGGCGGGCGTGCTGTGGACGATGATCGTCTGGTCCGGGTGGGAGGCCACCTGCAGCGCCTGCCAGTCGAGCGTCAGCGGACCGGCGATCGGGTGGGTGATCCGCTTGCTCCCCGACGTGATCGCCTGCACCTCGTGCCGCGCCCACCAGCGCCTGAAGTCGAGGTCGCGCACCGCGAGTTCCCCCACCAGAGCGGCCAGTTGGGGATCGTCCGGGTAGCGGGTGGCATCCATCCGCAGCTTGGCGACGAAGCCGCTGGCGATCTGCTCCCAGTCGACATAGAGACTGCGGATCCTGGGCTCCAGGAAGATCAGGCGGGCAAAGTTGCGCCGCTCGGGAGCGAGGGTCGAGAAGTCCAGGAAGAGGGCTGCGCCGAGGTCGTTCCAGGCCAGTACGTCCAGGCGCCTGCCCAGCACGATCGCGGGCGACTCGACCAGGCTGTCGAGCAGGTGCCGGGTCTGCGCGGTGATGGATCCGGCGACGACCCTGCTGGACCTCGGACGGGGGAACCGCCCATGGAGAAGAGGTAGGCACGCTCGTCGTCGCTCAGCCGCAGGGCGTCCGCGAGGGCGGCCAGCACCGAGCCGGACGCGTTCGCCATCCGTCCCTGCTCAAGCCGGATGTAGTAGTCGACGCTGACCCCGGCCAGCTGCGCCAACTCCTCGCGCCGCAGCCCCGGCACCCGGCGCGGACGGGCCCCGGAGGGCAGGCCGACCGCCTCGGGCGGTGTGGCCGCCCGTTTCGCCTTGAGAAACTCACTGAGAGTCAGCTGGATCTCCACCTTCGCGTCCATGCTGCCGAGTATGCGACGCGTACCAGCGGCGGCGGCCACCGGGCCGGGGCTCGGGCCGGACGGCCCGGACGTACTCAGGCCGACCGGCCCGCCGCGGCTTCGGCGACCGCCTGCACCACGGCCTCGGCGACCGCGGTGTCCTCCTGCACCGAGCCGCCAGAGACGCCCACCGCGCCGAGGATGCCCCCGTCACCGTCGCTGATCGGCAGGCCGCCGCCGAAGGTGACCAGGCCGCCGTTGCTGTGCTCGATGCCGTAGACCGGGCCGCCGGGCTGCGAGATCTGGCCGATCACCGCGGTGGGCAGGCGGAACAGCGAGGCGGTCCTGGCCTTCTTGAGGGCGATGTCGATCGAACCGAGCCAGGCGCCGTCCATCCGCGAGAACTGCACGAGGTGCCCGCCCGCGTCCACGACGGCGATGTTCATCCGGACGTTGATCTCGGTCGCCTTGGCGATTCCGGCCAACACGGCCTCGGCCGTCGTCGCCTGGGTCAGGGAAGTCATGTCGGCATCGTCCTCGGGTCTTGACGGGTGGTCACACCGGTGCGGATCGCACCGGCGCGGTACGGATCCCAGACTGCCGAGCCGCCGGGGAAAGAACCAGGCCTCCCTCTTCCCGGGGAAGCCCGATCCTGGGTCCGGCGCTACCAGTCACGCGGACTGGGTGCGCGGGGTGACCACGGGCCAGTCGTTGTCGACCTCGGCCAGGATGTTGAAGTAGTTGGTCAGCACGTTCAGCGCGAGGTGGCCGACCACCTCGCCGATCTCCGCGTCGGTGACCCCGGCCTCGCGGGCCGCCCTTAGGTCGGCGTCGGCGACCGTGCCGCGGCCGCGGGCGATGGCGTCGGACAGCGCCAGCAGCGCGGCGGTGTGCGGGTCGGACGCCTTGGCGTCGCGGGCCTGCTCCAGCTCCAGGGCGTCGACCTTGGCGAGGTGGCCGCCGATGTAGGTGTGCGCGGACAGGCAGTAGCCGCAGCCGTTGTACTCGGCGGTGGCGATGGCCAGCCGCTCCCGGACACCGGCGGGCAGCACGCCGCCGGCCAGGGCTCCGGACAGCGCCAGGTACCCCTGGAGCAGGGCCGGGCTGTTGGCCATCACCTTGGTCATGTTCGGGGTGAGCCCCAGGGTCTTCTGCACGTCGGCCAGCAGTTCGGCGGCCCGGCCGGTCGCGGTGGCGGGGTCGATCGGGGTGAACGCGTCCATGGGTACCGCACTCCCTCTCAGTTCTAACGTCTGGATGCAATTGCAACCATTAGGACCATGCCACGACCGCAGCGGACTGTCAACGGAAAGAGGCCGTGGCAACCATTAGAAGTACGGTAGGCTCGGGGCATGGAGACACGCGCGCCGCTGCTGGGCGAACCGCTGCCGGTGGAGCTGATGAACACGATCTGGGCCGACCGTGACGGCGTCCACGACGCCCTGCGCGACATCGCCGGCACCTCGGCCTGGCTGCGCGCCATCGCCCCCGCCTCGACCCCGGCCTCGACCCCGCCCCCCGCCTCGTCCCTGGCTCCGGTCTCACCCCTGACCCGGGTCTCACCCCTGGCCCCGGCCCCGCCCTCGGCCTGGACGCCCTGTCCGCCACCGAGATCGACCACCTCGCCCAGCGGCTGCTCGCGCTGCGGGACGCCCTGCGGCGGCTGGCCGCCGAGGCCACCGGCGACCCTCGGCCCGCGGCGGCCTCGGCGACCAGGGAGCTGTCCGCCGCCGTGGACGCGGTCAACCAGGCCGCCGGGGCGGTACCGCGCTGGTCGGCCCTGGCCTGGACTCCCGGCGAGGCGCCCGCACGCCTCATCCGCACCGACGGCCAGGCCGCCGCCGCCACGGTCTCGGCCATCGCCGAAGAGGCGATCGGCCTGTTCAGCCAGAGCGACCGACTGCAGCTGCGGGCCTGCCTGGCCCCCGGCTGCGTCCTGTACTTCCTCAAGGACCACCCCCGGCGCGAGTGGTGCTCCCCGGCCTGCGGCAACCGCGCCCGCGCCGCCCGCCACTACCAGCGCCACCGCAGCTCAACGGCCTGACGGCGCACCGGCGGTTCCGGAACAGGCCCTGCGGTTCCGGAACAGGTCCGTTCTCTTGACAGTGCTCCGACTGGGGGCGGATTCTCCTGAGAGCGCTCTCACGGCCCCCCGTCACTACACCGCTTCCTAGGCAGAAGCGGTGGGCCGGGCTGCCCACCCACCGCAAGGAGTACCCATGTCGTTCCGAGCCAAGCCCCGGCAGTTAGGGCTGCGCCAACCCCGTAGCCGACCCCAACGCCGTCCCCAACGGCGCTTCGCCGTAGGCCTGTTGGCCGTCACCGCGATCGCCGCGGTGACCCTGGCCGGCTCCCCCGCCTCCGCCCAGTCGACCGCCGTCCGGGCCGGCGTCGCCGCGGCGGCCGCACCGGCCGCGGTCCAGCCGGCCGCGGTCCAGCCGGCCACCGTGCCGGCCGCGCCGGCCGGGTTCAGCACCACCTGGAGCGACGACTTCAGCGGCGCCGCCAACACCGCCCTGAACACCGACACCTGGCGCTACGACGACGGCGCGGGCGCCAACTTCGGCACCGGCGAGATCGAGACCACGACCAACAGCACCGCCAACGTCTACCAGGACGGCAGCGGCCACTTGGTGCTCAAGGCGCTGCACTCGGGCACCGACCCGAACGCCGGCTGGACCTCGGGCCGGGTGGAGACCCAGGCCGACGGCTTCGGCGCCCAACCCGGCGGCGTGGTGCGGATGCAGGCCTCCATCCAGCAGCCCAACGTCACCACCGCCAACGGCGCCGGATACTGGCCGGCCTTCTGGATGCTGGGCTCGCCGCTGCGGATCGGCGTCCCGTGGCCGGGCTCCGGCGAGATCGACACCATGGAGGACATCAACGGCCGCAGTTCGCTGTTCGGCACGCTGCACTGCGGCGTCAGCCCCGGCGGCCCCTGCAACGAGTCCACCGGCATCGGCAGCGGCGAACGCGCCTGCACCGGCTGCCAGACCGGTTACCACACCTACGCGGTGGAGGTGGACCGGTCCACCTCGCCCGAGCAGATCCGCTACTACCTCGACGGCGCCAACTACTTCACCGTCAGCTCCAACCAGGTGGACGCCGCCACCTGGGCCAATGCGGTCGACCACTCCTTCTACATCATCTTCGACCTGGCCATCGGCGGCGCCTTCCCGGCCGCGTTCGGCGGCGGCCCCAACGCCGCCACCGTCTCCGGCGGCCAGCTGAACGTCGACTACGTGGCCGTCTACAACAAGCCCCCGGCCGCCGCGTCCGGCACCGACATCGCCCTCGGCAAGCCCACCACCGCCTCGTCCGTGGAGAGCGCCACCTTCCCGGCGTCCAACGCCACCGACGGCAACATCACCACCCGCTGGTCGAGCGGCTTCAGCGACCCGCAGTGGGTCCAGGTCGACCTCGGCCAGTCCTACAACCTCACCCACGCGACGCTGACCTGGGAAGCCGCCTCCGCGGCGGCCTACCAGATACAGACCTCCAACGACGGCGCCACCTGGACCACCATCGCCACCAACAACAACAGCCCGACCGACATCCAGGACCTCACCCTGTCCGGCGCCGGGCGCTACCTCAGGGTGAACGCCACCAGCAGAGCCTCGCAGTACGGCGACTCGCTGTATGAACTGGCCCTCTACGGCACCCCGTCCGCCGGTGGCGGCGGACCCACCGGCGGCCCGACGACCCTGCTGTCGCAGGGGAAGACGGCGACCGCCTCCTCGGTGGAGAACGGCAGCTTCACCGCGCCCAACGCGGTCGACGGCAACGCCGGCACCCGCTGGTCCAGCAGCTTCTCCGACCCGCAGTGGCTGGAGGTGGACCTCGGCGCCAGCCACACCATCAGCCAGGTGGTGCTCAACTGGGAGGCCGCCTACGCCACCGGGTTCCAGATCCAGACCTCGGCCAACGGCACCACCTGGACCACGGTCTACTCCACCACCACCGGCACCGGCGGCAACCAGACCCTGCCGGTGACCGGCACCGGGCGCTACATCCGGATGAACGGCACCGCCCGGGCCACCCAGTACGGCTACTCGCTCTGGGAGTTCCAGGTCTACGGCAGCTGACCGCTCCCCCGTCCGATCGACCGCGGCCCCGACTGCACCCCCATCGCAGTCGGGGCCGACGTCGTCCGTCGTGCTCCTACTCTCCGGGCTGCTCCAGCACCGACCGGATCGCGGGCCCGAGGGCGTCCTCGATCTCCTGCCGGCTCAGCGCGGTGACGGCCGGCAGCCGCAGCAGATAGCGGGTCAGCGCCAGGCCCAGGAGCTGGGCGCTGACCAGCCCGGCCCGGCGTGCGGCGACCTCCGGGCCGAGGGCGGCCGCCATCGCCGGAGCCACCTGGGCCGCGAAGATCTCCCGCATCCGCTCGGCGGCCCGTTCATTGGTGACCGCCGAACGGAGCAGCACCAGCAGCGCGTCGTCGGCCGGGTCGCTCTCCCAGCGGTCCAGGAAATGACGCACCATCAGTGCCGCCCGCTGCTGCGGCGGGCGCCGCGGTGAGGTCGGGCAGCCGCAGGTCGATGCTCAGCGCGGCGTCGAAGAGCTGCTCCTTGTTGCCGAAGTAGCGCATCACCATCGACGGGTCGATCTCCGCGTCGGCGGCGACGGCGCGGATGGTGGTGCGCTCATAGCCCTGGTCGGCGAACCGGGTGCGGGCGGCCCTGAGGATCGCCGCCTTGGTCCGGTCCGAGCGCTTCGCCGGGTCGGCTCCCTCATGGCCCCATGTCATGCCAACAAGTGTAGGCCACCAACTGTTGACTTTCCAGTGCGGGCCGGGGCATCCTGACAACAGGCGTTGGCCAACAAGCGTTGGCAACGAGGGAGCGAGCACCGGAAGCGAAGGGGTACCACCGTGAAGACCACCGTGACAACAGCTGCGAACACTGCCCAGAACACCCCCGCACTGCCTGCCGGGACCGAGGTCGCCATTGTCGGTGCCGGCCCCACCGGGCTCGCCCTCGCGATCACACTCGCCGCCGCCGGCGTCGACTTCGTGCTGCTGGACCAGCTCGCCGAGGGCCTGAACACCTCCCGCGCCGCCGTGGTGCACGCCCGCACCCTGGAGGTGCTGGCCGAGCTGGGAACCGCCGAGCAGCTGATCGAGCGCGGCCTCCCGCTCACCCGGTTCACCCTCCGCAGCGGCACCCGGCAGCTGCTCACCATCCCGTTCGACGGACTGCCCACGCCCTACCCGTACACGCTGATGGTCCCTCAGGACGAGACCGAGCGCGTGCTGCTGGCCCGGCTGCGGGCGCTGGGCGGCGAGGCCACCCGCCCGTACCGGGTCGCCTCGGTGGTCCAGGACGGGGACGGGGCCACCCTCACCATGAGCACCGGCGAGACCCTGCGGGCCGGCTACGCGGTCGGCGCCGACGGCATGCACAGCGCGGTGCGGGAGGCCTCGGGCATCGGCTTCACCGGGGGCGCCTACGGCGAGTCCTTCGTGCTGGCCGACGTCGAGATGGACTGGGCGCCGGGGGCTGACGAGGTGTCACTGACCATGAACGGCAACGGACTCACCGTCGTCGCCCCGCTGCCCGGCGGCCACTACCGCATCGTCGCCACCGTGGACGACGCACCCGAGACCCCCGAACTCGCCTTCGTCCAGCGGCTGCTGGACCAGCGGGCACCGGGCCGGGCCAGCGTCACCGCGCTGGCCTGGTCGTCCAGGTTCCGGGTGCACCACCGGGTGGCCGACCACTACCGGAGCGGACGGCTGCTGCTGGCCGGCGACGCCGCGCATGTGCACAGCCCGGCCGGCGGCCAGGGCATGAACACCGGCATCCAGGACGGCTACGCCCTCGGCCGCGCCTTCGCCGAGGGACGGTTGGACGGCTACGAGGAGCGGCGCCGTCCGGTGGCCCAGCGGGTGGTCGCCCTCACCGACCGGATGACCCGGATGGTCACCAGCCGCAGCGCGGTCGTCCGCGGCGTCCGCGATCTGGCGCTGCCGGTGCTCGGGCACGTCCCGGGGCTGACCACCCGGCTCGCCACCGAACTCGCCGAGCTCGACTACCGCTGACCGGCCTTGGCGCTGCCAGACCCCGCCGACACCGAAGCCCAGGCGTGCAGGGGGCCGACCCAGACGGCGGTGATCCCGCTGATGTAGCGGGCGCCGCAGGTGTCGCCGGGGACCACGAGCTGGGGTCCGGCCGCGTCCAGCGGACGGCCGTCGATGCTGGTGGCCAGCAAGATCTGCAGCCCGCTGAACTCGGGGTCGATCTCGGCCCAGGACAGCACCACGAAGTGGCCGTCCGCGCCGGTGACCGTGAGCAGGTGGCCCAGCCTGGCCTTGCGGGTGGCCGACTCCAGCCGCGGTCCGGCCGTGCCCAGCACGTCCCAGAGCTTCGGCCCCTCGAAACTGTGCCGCTGGGGTCCGTTACTGCGGCAGTCGAAGCTGACCTCCGCGCGGTGGGCGGGCAGACCGCGCAGCTGTTCCACGGTCAGTTCGGCGGGCCGGTCGAGGTGGCCGTGCAGGAGGACTGCCGGGGTGGATCGGCTCATCGGACCCCTTCCGAGGTGGTGCCGTACGACTGGGGTGGGGATACCCGGCGCCGGGTCGGACGAATCGCAGCTGCGAGGTGGAAGGTCGGTCGCGCGCCGCAGCTACCAGGGGACGAACGGCCGACAGCTGGCAGCTGCCGTGGCCCGTCGGCGAGGCAGGGCAGAGCCCGAGGGGCCTACTGCGCGCCGAGCGTCATCCACTTCTCCGGCCTCTCGAGCGGCGCGAAGCCCACCTTGGCGTAGACCGCGTGGGCGTCCGCGGTGGCCAGCATCACCCGGCGCAGTCCATAGGGCGCGAGATGCTCCCGGACAGCGGTGACCAGGGCGTGCCCCAGGCCCTTTCCCCGGCTTTCCCGAGCGATGTAGACGTCGCACAGCCAGGCGAAGGTGGCCGTGTCGGTGACCACCCGGGCGTAACCGAGCTGGACGCCGGTGGCGCGGTCGTAGACCCGAAGTTCAGGGAGTTGGCGATGGCGGTGTCCTGCTTCTCCCGGGACCGGCCCAGCGCCCAGTACGCGTCCGTGGAAAGCCACTGGTGGATGGCCGCATGGTCGAGTCGCGCCGGGTCGGTGGATATGTCATGGCCGGCGGGGAGATCTGGGAGATCAGTGCTCATGCTGCATATAAGCAGTCTGCGTTTGCCTTGGTCCACTGAGAATCTGTGTCTGGGTGATGGGATGATTGACCCATGCCTGAGCACCCATCAACCGACCTGAGTACGGCCGACTCCACCCACGGAATCCAGGCACTGCTCCGGTCGCTGCCGGTGTTCGCCACCGAGTTGCCCGTGTTCGACCCCGAGGACGCTCCCGCTGATCCGGTGGCCCTGTTCGTGCAGTGGCTGCACGCCGCGGTCGAGGCGGGCGTCCGCGAGCCCCATGCCATGTCCCTGGCCACGGCCGACGCCGGGGCTCGCCCGTCCGCACGCGTGCTGATCTGCAAGGACGTGGACGCCGCCGGGGGCTGGTACTTCGCCTCCGGGGCGGGCAGCCGCAAGGGCCGGGAGCTGGCTGCCAATCCGCAGGCCGCGCTCACCTTCTACTGGCCCGAGCAGGGACGTCAGATCCGGATCACCGGCCCGGTCGCCCCGGCCGGGCCCGAGCGCAGCGCGGCGGACTTCCTGGCCCGCTCGCCGGGGGCCCGCGCCGAGGCGCTGCTGGGCCGTCAGTCACAGCCGCTGGGCGACCCGGCCGAGGCCGAAGCCGCGCTGAAGCAGTCCCAGGACCACCTCGCCGCCCACCCTGGCCTGATCGCCCCGGACTGGACCCTCTACGCCGTCGCGGCGGAGGAGGTCGAGTACTGGCAGGCCGACGAACAGCGCCGCCACACCCGGCTCCACTACCAACGCGGCAGCGACCAGACAGCCTGGACCCGCCAACGCCTCTGGTCCTGACCCGCCCCCCGCCCGGACCGGGCCTCCCTCACCCCTGGATCCGCTCCCAGATCCGGTCGCGGCTCAGCGGCAACCGGGTGAAGCGCAGCCCGGTGGCGTCGCGCAGGGCGTTGGCCAGGGCCGGGGCGACCGGGTTGAACGGGCTCTCGCTCATCGACTTGGCGCCGAGCGGGCCGATGGCGTCGGCCGTCTCCATGAAGTGGACCTCGGTGCGCGGGACGTCCGCGAAGGCGGGCAGGTGGTAGCGCCGGAACGCCGCCGTCTCGACCGCGCCCCGCTCGTCGATCCGCACCTGCTCCCACAGCGTCGCGCCGAGGGCCTGGGCGATGCCGCCCTCCACCTGGCCCCGGCACTGCATCGGGTTCATCACCTTGCCCGCGTCCGCCGCGTGGACGCTGCGCAGGATCCGCAGCTCCCCGCTGCCGGGGTCGACCGCGATCCGGAACCACTGGGCGTTGAAGGCGACCGAGCGCGGGGTCCCGCCCCAGTGCCCCGCCGCCGCGACCTCGCGTCCGGCCGCGACCATCGCCGTGTGCAGGTCCTTGAGCGCCAGCCGCTGCCCGCCGCACACCACCGCGTCCGCCTCCAACCGGCAGTCCGCGGCGGCGACACCGGTGTGCTCGGCGGCGAAGCCCAGCAGTTTGCTCCGCCAGCGCCGTCCCGGCCCGTAGCACCGCCTTGCCCGCGACCACGGTCCCGGTCGAGCCGAAGGCCCCGGTGTCATGCCGCACCACATCGGTGTCGGACTGACGGACCGTGATCCGCTCGGCGGTGGTGCCCAGCGCGCCGGAGACGATCTGCTTGTGCACGGTGGTGGTGCCATTGCCGAACTCGGCGGTGCCCACCGCCAGGTCGTAGCCGCCGTCCGGGAGCAGGGTGAGCACCGCGTCGGCGAAGTGGCCGCCGGGCGGCCCGGTGGCGATCATCGACATCGCCATGCCCTCCCCGGTCAGCCAGCCCTGCGGCACCTGCCCGGGAGCCGCCGGCTCGGCCGCCGCGGTGCGGATCACGTCCAGGCACTGGTCCAGACCGTAGCTGGCGATGTGCAGGTCCTCCTCCGCGCCGTCGGCGGTCATCATCGGCTCGCCGGGGCCGATGATGTTGCGGACCCGCAGCTCCACCGGGTCCATCCCGATCCGCCGGGCCAGCTCGTCCAGCACCTGCTCCATCGCGAAGACCACCTGGCCGAGCCCGTAGCCGCGGAACGCCCCGGCCGGGACGGTGTTGGTGTAGACGGCCCAGCCGTCGACCTTCTTGTTGGCGCAGCGGTAGACCGACACCGACTCCCCGCAGCCGTGGAACAGCACAGCGGGCCCGTGGTTGCCGTAGGCGCCGGTGTTGGAGACGATCCGCAGCTGAATCGCCGTCAGCGTGCCGTCCCGGCGGGCGCCGACCTTGGCCCGGACGGTGAAGGGGTGCCGGGTGGTGGCCGAGGTGAACTGCTCGGCTCGGGTGTACTCCAGTTTGACGGGACGTCCGGTGCGTAGCGCGGCCAGCACCACCACGTCCTCGACCAGCATCTCCTGCTTTCCGCCGAAGCCGCCGCCGACCCGTCCGGCCAGTACCCGGATCCGGTCCTCGGGCAGGTCGAACAGCGCGCACAGGGCGCGCCGGGTCAGGAACGGGGTCTGCGTGCTGGAGCGGACCACCAGCCGGCCGTCCTCCTCGAACCAGGCGACCGCGCCATGGGTCTCCAGGCTGGCGTGCTGCACCCGCTGGGTCCGGAACTCCTCCTCGTAGACCACGTCGGCCTCGGCGAAGCCGTCCTCGACGCTGCCGATCTCGCCGTGCACCTCGCCGACCACGTTGTTCTCCGGACGGGCGATCCTGGCCGTCCCGGCGTCCTTGGCGTGGACCACCGGGGCGCCGGGCGCCATCGCCAGTTCCGGGTCCACCACGAAGGGCAGCAGCTCGTAGTCGACGGCGATCCGGCGGCAGCCCTCCTCGGCCGCGCCCTCGCTCTCGGCGACCACCGCGGCGACCCGCTGGCCGACGTAGCGCACGGTGTCGTCCAGCACCCGGGTGTCGTCCGGGTCCTCGGTGGGGTGCTCGTGCCGGGCGGTGGAGAACAGCCGCTCCGGCGCGTCGTCATGGGTCAGCACCGCGACCACGCCGGGGACCCGCAGCGCCTCGGCGGTGTCGATGGAGCGGATCCTGGCGTGCGGATGCGGCGAGCGCAGCAGCTTGAGGTGCAGCAGGCCCTCGACCGCGAGGTCGAAGGTGTAGCGGGCGGTCCCGGTGACCACCTGCGGCCCGGCCGGCGCGGGCAGGTTGCGGCCGACCGCCTCGCCCGGCGCGGGCTCCTCGACGTGCCGCACCCCGCAGACCGCGTCCTCGATGGCGCGGTAGCCGGTGCAGCGGCAGAGGTTGCCCTTGAACGCCCGCGGCAGGTCGGCCCGCAGCTCGTCGTCCAGGGCGGCGGTGGTCATCAGGTAACCGGCGGTGCAGAAGCCGCACTGGAAGCCCTGGGCGTCCAGGAACTTCTGCTGCACCGGATGCAGACCGGCGTCGGTGGCGAGGCCCTCCACGGTGGTGACGGCCCGTCCGTCGGCGCGGAAGGCCGGGTAGAGGCAGCTGTGCACCGGCTCGCCGTCGACATGGACGGTGCAGGCGCCGCAGTCGCCCGCGTCGCAGCCCTTCTTGACGCCGAACCAGCCGCGTTCGCGCAGATAGGTGCGCAGGCACTGGCCGGGACGGGCCGGCTCCGCGGTCTCCTCGCCGTTCACGGTCATCCGCATCCGGTACTCCCCTCTGCTCCCGTTGCTGTCTGCTCCAGCAGTTCGCGCCGGATCTCCTCGGCCAGCCGCAGCGTCATATGGCGCCGCCACTCGGGCAGCCCGTGGATGTCGTCGAACCAGGTCCCGTCCGGCACCGCCGTGATGATCGCCCGGCGCAGCTCGGCCGCCCCCGGGTGCAGCGGGAACCACAGCACCACCGGGCGCACGGTGGAGGCGGTCACGGTCAGCGTCAGCGAGCCGTCCGCCGGGTCGCTGCGGCCGATCAGCAGCGCGGCCGACCGTCCGTGCTCATGCAGCGAGGCCCGGCGGAAGGCGGTACGGCTGCGCAGCGCGGCGTCCGGAAGGGTGATCGAGCGCAGCAGCTCGCCCTCGCCCAGCGCTTTTCGTCCGGCGCCGGTCACCAGCTCGGACACCGGCAGCCGCCGCTCCGCGCCGTCCTGCGCCCGCAGCAGGCAGACCCCGTCCAGGGCGGCGGTGAGCGAGATCATCGGCCCGGCGGGCAGGGCGTTGCAGAGGTTGCCGCCGACCGTGGCCATGTTCCAGATCTTGAACGAGGCCAGGAACGAGCGGCAGCACTGGGTCACCAGCCGCTGGTTGATCGCCCAGATCTCGGGCAGGACCAGCCGGGAGAGCTGGGCGACCGTACAGGTCGCGGCGATCTCCAGGCCCTCCGGACGGACGGTGAGCGGCGGCCATCCGGCCGCCGACAGGTCGCGCAGCCGGCGCAGCTGCGGCTGCGGCTCGGAGAACAGGTAGGTGCCGCCGCCGAGCCAGGCGTCACCCGGCCGCCAGGGCTCCGCCCAGTGCACCGGGCCCGATTCGGTGACCGTGTGCAGATCCACTCGACCCGCCCCCTTCCGCGTCCGTTGCCGCTGCGGTCTGTTCCCCCGCCCCTGGCCCGATTGAAGCAGCGGCGTGTTACGGGCGACGACTGGTCAGGACCACCAGGCCGGGGCTGCCGGGCTGGTGGATCAACCAACAGGCATATCCGTCATCTAGGCTCGCACTTACGATGCACAGACGTGCCTGGGCCTCGCTCATGCGGTCAGCCGTTCTGGTACGGAGCACGAGGAGCAAGACATGATCGTCGGAGACCTGCTGCGACTGGAGGACCTGCCCCTCGGTCTGGCCTGGGGAACAGCCGACCTGCTGGACCGGCAGGTGACCGGGGTGACCTCCACCGACCTCCAGGACCCGGCCCGCTACCTCCAGCCGGGCGAGCTGGTGCTCAGCGGGCTGGTCTGGTGGAAACCGGAACCCGGGGCAGACGGCACAGGCGGCAGGGACGGCACGGGCGGCACGGCCGGCACGGGCGGCACGGCCGGCACGGGCGGCACGGCCGGCACGGGCCAGGCGCCGGACGCCGCGCTGCGGTTCGCCACCTCGCTGCGCAGCGCCGGGGTGGCCGCGCTGCTGGCCGGTGAGGGCACCCACGGCGAGGTGCCGCCGAGCCTGGTCGACGCCTGCCGGATCCACGGCATACCGCTGATATCGATCCCCGCCGGCACCAGTTTCCGTGCCGTCACCGACCGGATCTACCTCCGGCTCTGGGGCGGGCTGCACGGCGGGGACGCGGACGCCGGGGCGCTGCCGCAGTCGACCCGGCAGGAGCTGACCGCGATGCTGGGGGCCGGCGCACCGCCCGCCCGGATCCTGTCCCGCGCCGTGGCCCGACTCGGCCTGCCGCACTGCGCGGTGCTCTCCGCGAGCGGCCGCCTGATCGCCGGCTCGGGGCCGGACGCCGTGGGCTCCACCGCCGTCAGCGATGACACCGTGGGCGGCGGCACCGTGGGCGGCGGCAACGAGGGCGGCGGCACCGTTCCCATCGGGGCCCACGGGGGTTCGCCCTTCGACGGCTGGTACCTGACCGGCTCCTCCGCCCCGGCCCGCGCCCTGGCCGACCTGCTGGCCCCGCTGGCCCTCCGCGCCCGCTCCCGCAACGGCGAGCTGCGCAGCGCCGCCGCGGCCCTGTTCGACCTGCTCGCCGCCCCCGGCACCGCCGACCACGGTGACTTCTCCCATGCGCTGGCCGCCTGCGCCCTCCCCGCCGACGGCGCCCTGACCACGGTGTCCGCGCGCATCGACCGCGCCCCCACCGCCTGGGCCGTGGACGCCCTGACCGAACTGCTGCAGCTCGCCGAACCGCAGCTCCCCGCCGGGACCGCCTTCGTGGCCGGAACGGACGACCGCGGCGAGGCCGCCGCCGTGGTGACGGGCCCGGCCGGCGACCTCGGCCCGCTGCTGCCCGCGCTGCAGGCCCTGCTCGGCACCGGCCAGACCCTGCGGATCGGCGTCGGACCGACCGTCGCCGCCTCCGTCCCCGCGCTGCGCGCCTCCCTGGTCGGCGCCCGCTACGCGCTGGCCTCCGCCGACCCGTACGCGGACGCGGCCCGGCTGGACTCGCTGGCCGGGCTGCTGGCCGGCATCCCGACCCAGGTCACCGCCGCGTTCCGGGAGCGGCTGCTGGGACCGCTGCTGGCCAACGACCGGGACAACAGTGTGTCGCTGGTCGACACCCTGGCCGTGTTCCTGGACCACGACGGCTCCTGGGCCCGCACCGCGAAGGCCCTGCACGTCCACGTGAACACGGTCCACTACCGGGCCCGCCGGATCGAGGAGCTCACCGGCCGCAGCCTGGCCCGGCTCGCCGACCAGACCGACCTCCGCACCGCCCTGCTCTGCGCACCCCGCACCCCCGGCCCGTGATCCGGCCGAACCGCGTTGCCCCGCCACGCCCGCGCCACGCCCCCGCCCCCGCCCGGGTCGGGGAATCAAGGGCCGCTGTGACGGTCAAAGCATGGGCCGCCGGGTAGAGGACCGCTAGGGTCTGGATCTCAGGATCGGAATGATGGGGGGCGGCCACTGATGGTGCCGGACGAGGCCGTGATCGGTTGTACCGGAGTGCTGCTGGTCGGCACCCGCGGTGCCGCTGGTCCGGGCGAGGTCCTGGCGCGCGTCAGGGGCGGTTCCGAGACCTTCCTCGCCTGGTCCCCGGAGCCCCTCGCGAAGGGGACTCCCGTGCTCGTGATCGAATCGCGTGGCAGCCGCCAGGTCGACGTCGTCGCCTGGGCGCAGCCCGTGGATCCATTGGACGCGTTGACCGGCGATCCCGGCGACGCAGGTTGAGGAGATGTGAAGGATGTTCGGTTACCGGGTTCCCGCCCCCGATGAGGCCATGCTGATCTCAGGTGGCAGGCGTGGCATGGGCACCGCGCCGTTCCGCGTGGTCACCGGTCATGGCGCGTTCGTGCTCCCGGTGTTCCGGAAGACCCGCTTCCTGACCCTGGCGATGTGCGAGGCGGAGGTCGCCGAGACCTGTGTCACCAAGCAGGGCATCGCGCTGACCGTGCGCGCCGTGATCGCGTTCAAGGTCGGCAACGACACCGAGAGCATCGTCAACGCCGGGCAGCGGTTCCTCTCCGACCAGGACCAGATGTCGATCCTGACCGGCCGGATCTTCGCAGGTCACCTGCGTTCCATCATCGGTTCGATGACGGTCGAGGAGATCGTCACCGAGCGCCAGAAGCTGGCCTCCGAGGTGCTGGAGACCTCCAAGACCGAGATGGGCACGATCGGCCTGACCGTGGACTCGCTGCAGATCCAGTCCATCGACGACGGCGACACCGGCTACATCTCGGCGATGTCCGCCCCGCACAAGGCGGCCATCCAGCGCCAGGCCCAGATCGCCCAGGCGAACGCCACCCAGCAGGCGGTCGAGGCGCAGCAGGTCGCCGAGCGGAACCAGGCCGAGTACGCCCGGCACACCGCCGTCGTCCGGGCGCAGTACTCCGCCGAGGTGGAGAAGGCGCAGGCGGAGGCGGCCCAGGCCGGCCCGCTGGCGCAGGCGCACGCGCAGCAGGAGGTGCTGCAGGCGCAGACCGAGCTGGCCCAGCGCGCGGCCGAACTGCGGCAGCAGCAGCTGGTGGCGGAGATCGTGAAGCCGGCCGAGGCCGAGGCGGAGCGGATCCGGGTGCTGGCCACGGCCGAGGCGAACCGGATGAAGATCCAGGCCGAGGCGGCGGCGTCGTACGACCGGGTGGCGCTGGACCGGATGCTGATCGACCAGCTGCCGCAGATCGTCAAGGAGGCCGCGGCCGGTCTCCAGGGCGCCAACGTCAATGTGCTGAACGGCGCGGACGGCCTGGGCGAGATCGCGGCCGGGCTGGTCGGGCAGGGTCTGACCATTCTGGACTCGGTCCGGCAGAACCTGGGCTCGCCGCAGGCGCGCTCGGCGCAGAAGCGGAAGAACGGCACCAGCAACGGCGACGGCCCGGTCGAGCTCGAGCCGTAGGCCCTCAAGCTGTGGGCCTGAGCCAAGCCTGAGCCATCGGCAACAGCGTCGGCCCGTGTCCCGTCCGGGCCGATGCTGTTGCCGGGCTGTGACGGGGGACACACAGTTCGCCGATATCCGGGTGACAGCCTGGTGCTGTCGCGCAGAGCGACGCGCGCCACTGTCCCGGGGAGAAACGCCATGCCGTCTCGTTCGCGCACCGCAACCGCCATCGCCCTCACCCTCGCCGCTGGGGCGGCCACGCTGCTGACCGGCTGCGCCTCCACCGTCCGGGTCGGCGCCGGGGCCGGGTCGGCCGCTCCCACCGGTACGAGTTCCGCGCCCAGCGGCAGTGCCTCGGCCCCGGCCTCCGCCCCGGCCGGCCAGGCCACCTCGTCCTCGTCCTCGTCCGCCGCGCCGGTCCTCAACGGCACCGGACACAGCGGGCTGACCATCAGCAACGGCACCAGCCGGGTGCTGATGAACGGCACCTCGGTCGACTTCGGCACCGTGGTCAGGGACCTCGCCTGGAACCCCGACGGCACCAAGGCCGCGTTCATCGACGGCAACGGCAACCTCGACACCGCCAACGCGGACGGCAGCGGCCGGGTGCTGGTCGCCCGCGCGCCGAGCGGCGAGAACTGGTCCCACCCGACCTGGCAGGTCACCAAGGCCGACAAGCAGTACGAGATGCCGGCCCGCGACAACATCTTCTTCGCCGCGTCGCAGGGCGGGGTGCTGAAGCTGAAGGAGGTGTCCGCCACCGCGGCCGACGGCACCCCGACCGTGCTGGGCCTGGGCTCGGGGGCAGGCGCCCCCACCCAGCTCCCGCAGACCGGCAACGCCTGGCCGAGCGCCGCGGGCAAGAACGGGACCTCCGTCTACGCCAACGCCGCCGGCGAGGTCTACATCCGCGACGACTACCTGCGCCAGCAGGGCGACAAGCTGGCCCCGGGCTCCGAGCCCGCGCTCTCCGCCGACGGCGGCTCGGTCGCCTTCGTCCGCTCGGTCGGCGGGCACGACCACCTGTTCGTGCAGTCGCTCCAGTCCGACGCGCCGGCCAGGGACCTCACCCCGCAGGCCACCACCGACTACACCGAGCCGGCCTGGTCGCCCGACGACCGCACCCTCGCGGTCCGCACCGCCGACGGCATCGCCACCCTCCCGGCCGACGGCTCCGCCGCCCCGACCCGGGTCTCCTCGGTCAGCGGCCTCCCGGCCTACCGGGGTTAGGACGCGGCTCAGCCCGACTTGCCGGCCCGCAGTTCCGCCTCCAGCTCGCCGAGGTGCGAGTCGGCGATGTCGTGCGGCAGGAACTCGACCACGTCGAGGAAGCGGAACAGCACCTGGGAACCGGTGACCGCGAACTCGTACTCGGCGAAGCCGACCACCGCGCCGGTGCCGCCGCGGACCGCGCCCCGGACCACATGGGCGGTGATGTCGTCCTCCGGCCGTGCCGCGGACATGCCGCGCCGGGCGTTGGGACGGGCCAGGTAGGGGCAGACCATCGAGGCGTAGAGCATGCAGGCGCGGTGGCCCGGGCCCTCCAGGGTCGGAGCCATGTTCCGGTACGGACGGCCCGCCGCCCGCGCGTCGGCGATCGCCGCGCTCTCGCTCGCGCCGACCACCCGCCACACCGGGCCGCGCGGCATCAGGGTGTTGCAGACCGAGCAGAGCCGCTCCTGGGCGCACGCGGCGCTCTGGTCGTAGCCGGTGAGCGCGAACTGCGGCTCACCGTCCGTCCAGGGGGTGATCGCGGGGACGGGGTAGCCGCGGCTGTCGCGCGGCCGGGCCTCGACGGGAGGCGGCATGGGGACTGAGTCAAAGCGCACAGGCCATGACTACCAGCCCGGAACCCCCGGGCACCACCCCCGACCGGCCGCTCCCACCGGCTCGCGCCGGTTCTCGGCCGCTCGCGCCCGGTGGTGCTCAGGGAGCGGGTCGGACGGTCGCGCTCAGGGAGCGGTCCCGGCCGGGGTCTGCAGCCAGCCGGCGCTGCGCCAGTTCTGTTTGCGCCGCTGTCGCGCCAGCGCCTCCGGCGCCTGGTCGGCCTCCGGCGCAGCGGGATGCGCGGCCAGCGCCGCGTCCACGTCCAGGTGCACGGGTATGCCGCTCAGTTCGGCGATCAGCGCGCTGTCGGCCCCGGCCGGGACCGCCGCCAGCTCCAGCGTCCGCTGCTGCTCGGCCAGCCGCAGCACGGCGTCCCGCAGCGCGGCCTGCCCCTGCGGCGACCAGCCGTGCAGCGCCTTGAGGTCCACGATCAGCGGCCCGGTGCCGCGTGCCAGGGCCCAGCCCACCGCGCCGGCGAAGCGGGCCACGGACTCGGCGCCGAGGTAGCCGGAGACCTGCAGGACTCCCGCACCGGCCCCGTCCTGGAAATGCCACTGAATCGTCAAGGGAGCCTCCGGCGTTGGGGTGGACGTCATGGAGCGAACGGGACCGCGCTGACCCATCAGTGGTTCCGGTTGCCGAGGAAGAACAGCAGCATGATGAAACCAGCGAACACATGGAAGCCAATCACATAGATGAACGCCCTGATCCACACGCCCTTGTTGGCCCGTCGGCCGCCGCCCTCGGAACCGTCGTCGACCGGCTGGTCCATCGGTATGTCCACCTGGGTCTCCTCAGTCATTCGGAGCGTAACCCAACGCCGGGCCCGACGGGTCTGCCGTCTAGTCTGGCCCGATGGCGCGAACCCGGCTCTACCGCAGCGGCAACCTTGAGAACGAAGGTTTTCCGGTCCAGGACATTTCCGACTATGTGGGCGATCCCACATGCACTGTCTGGCTGGACCTCTGCGATCCCACCTCGGACGACTTCGACATGATCACCGAAGAGTTCGGGCTGCACGCCCTCGCGGTCGAGGACGCCAGGCACGAGCACCAGCGCCCCAAGCTGGACCGCTACCGCTCGCACCTCTTCCTCAGCGCCTACGCGGTCAGCAACGATGTCGACGGAGCACTGCTCACAAGCGAGATCGCTGTCTTCATCACTCCGAATGCGCTGATCACCATCCGCAAGGGCGAGCACTTCGACATGCAGCGGGTGGTCGACCGCTGGGACGACTCCCCCGACCTGGCCAAGTACGGCGTCGGCTATCTGCTGCACGGCCTGCTGGACTACCTGGTCGACGGCCACTTCAACGCGGTCCAGGAGCTGGACGAGCGGATAGAGGAACTGGAGGACCTGCTGTTCGAGGACGGCCGCAGCGAGATCCAGGCGGTGCAGCGGCGCTCCTTCGAACTGCGCAAGAACCTGGTCCGGCTGCGCCGGGTGGTGCTGCCGATGCGCGAGGTCGTCAACACGCTGCTGCGGCGTGACCTGCACGTGGTGAGCGACCCGATGATGCCGTACTACCAGGACGTCTACGACCATGTGCTGCGGGCCACCGAGTGGACCGAGTCGCTGCGGGACATGGTGACCTCGGTGATGGAGACCAATCTGACCATCCAGGGCAACCGAATGAACCTGATCATGAAGAAGGTCACCAGCTGGGCCTCGATCATCGCGGTCCCGACCGCGGTCACCGGTTTCTACGGTCAGAACGTCCCCTACCCGGGTTTCGGCACCCACGCCGGCTTCTACGAGTCGACGGCCGTGGTACTGGTGCTGTCGGCCGTGCTCTACATCAGTTTCAAGCGCAAGGACTGGATCTGAACCCTGTTGCACGGCAGTGACAGTGGACGAACAGTTTCTGGATCCAGGGCTGTCAGTCTTTGGTCATCGCACAGAGCAGCAACAGCCGGACGAGCGAACGACAGGCTCGGCAAAGGCGAATGGCTCGTGCAGACCACGACACAGCCATCTTTTCGGGGGAACCGCCATGTCCGCTGCCCGTATCCGCCTCGCCGCCGCCGTCCTCACCGCGACCGTCGCCGTCACCGGGGCCTCCGCGCTGCTGCCGACCGCCGCCTACGCCGCGCCGGCCCCGGTCTCGCCGCTGACCATGGCCATCACCGGCCCGGGCAGCAACTGGGTCCCGATCCGCCCCGGCAGCAACGACACCGAGTACTTCACGGTGGAGGTCGAGAACACCTCGGGCAGCGCCCAGCCGTTCACCGCGAACATCGGGGGCAACGCCGACGGCGCACTGTCGCTCGGCGCCCAGGACGTCAGCCTCACGGTCGCCCCGCAGCTGCAGGCCCCGGCCACCGGCTCCGAGCTGGAGGGCCAGGACGGTGAACTGCTCGGCGCTTTCTACCCCCAGGGCGGCCACATGGGCGACCACTTCACCATCCCGGCCCACTCCACCATGGCCTGGCTGGTCAGCCTGACGGCGCACCAGAGCTGGCCGGTCAACGACAGCGGCCTGCGGCTCAGCTTCGGCGGTGCCGCGGGCAGCGCCGGGGCCACCCTGCGGAAGTCGATCGACATCCCGGTCGGCAGCGCCCACACCGGCGGCCCGGTGCTGGAGACCCTGTCCGGCGGCTCGACGGTCGCCCCGGGCAGCCGCTGGAGACCACCCTGACTGTCACCAACAAGACCGGCGCGGCCCTCAGCAGCCCGTGGCCCACCTTTGTCTCCTACGGCGCCAACACCAAGGACGAGAACCCGGACGGCATCACCCTCGCCGTGGACTTCTGGACCAATGGCGCCTGGGTCACCGCCAAGGACGCGGCCCTGCCCCCGATCCCGGCCGGTTTCGCCGACGGCGCCTCGCACAGCTACAAGCTGAGGATCCGGGTCACCGGTTACACCGCCAAGACCGCCTCGGCGAAGGTCGCCCTCTTCGTCGACAGCGGGCCCCGCTTCCCGAGCGTCAGCACCAGCCGCGAGCTGACCGTCCACCGCACCGCGCCGACGGGCACGCCCAGCACCGGCACCCCGACCGCGACGCACACGCCGTCCACCCCGGCGAGCCCCTCGGCCCCCGCCTCGGCCACGGCGTCCGCGTCCGCGTCCGCGTCTGCTTCCGCCTCGGCCTCGGCCTCCGCCTCGCAGGCCCCGGCGGCCGGTTCGCTGGCCGGCACCGGCGGCGGCAGTGACACCGGCCTGTTCACCGGCGTCGCGCTGGCCCTGCTGGGGGCCGGCACCGCCGTCATGGTCGGCATCAAGCGCCGCCAGCACTGATCCTTGCCTGAAGCACGAGGGTGGGGCCCGGACCATTGTCCGGTCCGGGCCCCACCCTCATCACGTCGCGTCGCGTCGCCTCATGTCACGTCGCGAGTTCGCCGGAGCGTCAGCGCACCAGCGCCGACTCCCGCTGCTTGACGGCCAGATGACGGTTGATCACCTGGTCCATCAGCGCCACCAGCACATCCCGCACCGAGCCGCGGTTCCGCGCGTCGCAGCGCACGATCGGCACATCCGCGCTGAGGCCGAGCGCCTCCCTGACCTCCTCCAGTTCGAAGGCGTCCGCGCCGTCGAAGTGGTTCACCGCGAGCACGAACGGGGCGGAACGCTCCTCGAAGTAGTCGACGGCGGGGAAGGAGTCCTCGATCCGGCGGGTGTCGACCAGGACCACGGTGCCCAGGGCACCCTCCACCAGGTCGTCCCAGAGGAAGGAGAAGCGGTCCTGGCCCGGGGTCCCGAACAGGTAGAGGACCAGCGCCGGATCGAGGGTGATCCGGCCGAAGTCCAGCGCGACCGTGGTCGTGGTCTTGCCGTCCACCCCCTCCAGCGAGTCCACGCCGACCGAGACCTCGGTCATCGCGGCCTCGGTGTCCAGCGGCTCGATCTCGGAGATCGCGCCCACGAAGGTGGTCTTGCCCACCCCCAGGCCGCCGCTGACCACCAGCTTCACGGCCATGGGCACCTCGGGGCCCTGGCCCCGGTCGCGGCCTCCTGCGCTTTTACTGCTGCGGTTCTCAGAGCGCCCTGACATGGTCCCTGATCCTTTCCATCACCGAGAGCGACATCTCTTTTGGCTGGTGGCAGGCCAGCAGATCGGCCGCGATCAGGTCGCCGATCAGCACCTTGGCCACCCCCAGCGGGACCGCGATGCCGGCCGCCACCTCCGCCACCGACTGCGGCGTCTGACACAGCGTCACAATCCTTCGGCGCTCGAACTCGAGGGGCGCGAAGAGGGATCCCGGCGATGCGGTGATCAGCGTCTCCAGCCGGAGCCCGTCCTGGACGGAGCGGACCCGGCCACCGGTCATGATGAACGGCCTCACGAACAGCTGGTCGTCCGGCGGCTCGTCCTGCTGACCGTCCTGGTACTCGCTGTCGTCCCGACTCATCGTGGCAGGGCCTGCCTCAGGTCGGCGATCAGGGCGGGTGTCAGCAGGTCGCCCGCGCGTTCGGCGAGGACGGCCATCTCATAGCCGACCAGGCCGAGTTCGGCGGTGCTGTCGGCCAGCACCCCGACGCAGCTGCCGTCGCGGACGGCCGAGACCAGCAGGAAGCCCCGTCGCATCTCGATCATCAGCAGCTTCATCCCGTCGAAGTCGTAGCGCTTGGAGGCGCTCCGGGCCAGGCTGGCAAGCCCCGACACCACGGCGGAGAGGTGGTCGGCGTCGGTACGGCCGAGCCCCTCGGAGACGGCGATCAGCAGGCCGTCGGAGGAGACCGCGACCGCGTCCCGCACCCCGTCCGTGTTGCGGACGAAGTTGGCCAGCAGCCAGTTGAAGGTCATCGTGTCGCCGGTCGGGGCGGTGGTGGCGCTCATCGCGTTTCCTCACTCTCGGAGCGGTCGGCGGATCGGTCATCGGATCGGGCGGAGCCAGTAGCGGTGGCCGTGGTCGCGGCCTCGGCCCGCTGGTGCGCGGACTGGAAGGAGGAGAGCAGCGACCGCACCTCGGCCGGCGAGCGCTCGGGGGTGCGCTCCTCACCGGCCTGCCAGCGGCCGGAGACCTCGGTCATCGCGGACGGGATGGAGGTTCGCTTGGGCCGCTTGACCAGCCCGTTGCGGGTCCGGGCGGCGGACGGGGTACGCGGCCCCGTCCCGGCGCCGACCATGTCGTCGTACGCCCCCTTGGCCCGGGCGGACGCGCCGGCCGTCTCCGGCTCGACGTCGGCCACCCGCTGCTTGATGATGCCCGCGGTACGGACCGGCGGCAGCGCGCCCATGTCGATCTCCCGCTGCAGCTCGGGCGCGTCGTCGGCGGGCAGCGCCCGGCCGGACGAGGGACGGGCGGGCTCCGGCTGCGGAGCCTCCGCCAGCAGCGCGTTGGGCAGCAGCACCCGGGCCACCACCCCGGCGGCGGGGGCATCGCCGAGCCGCACCTCGATGTTGTGGCGGCGGGCCAGCGAACCGACCACGAAGTGGCCGAGGAAGCGGGTCGGCTCGGCCATGAAGCTGGCGTTGCCGGACAGCCGGACGTTGGCCTCGGCCAGCGCGTCGGGCCCCATGCCGAGGCCGTGGTCGACCACGGCCACCAGGTAGCCGGCGCTGGTGCGGCGGCCCTCGATCTCCACGTCCACGTCGGGCGGGGAGAAGCTGAGCGCGTTCTCGATCAGCTCGGCCAGCAGGTGCGCGACCTCGGCGACCACGGCGCCGGTGAGCTTCACCGGGTCGACCCGGCGCAGGGTGACCCGCCGGTACTCCTCGACCTCGGAGAGCGCGGCCCGGATCACGTCGGTCACCCCGAGCGGGGTGGCCCAGGGCCGGGGGCTGGTCTCGCCGGCCAGGACCAGCAGGGATTCGGCGTTGCGGCGCATACGGGTGGCCAGGTGGTCGAGTTCGAAGAGGTTGGCGAGCTGGGTGGGATCGGCGTCCTCGTGCTCCAGCTTGTTGATGAAGCTGATCTGACGGCGGACCAGGTTCTGGTTCCGGCGGCCGAGGTTGACCAGCGAGTCGGTCGCGTTGCGCCGCAGCACGGTCTGCTCGGTGGCGAGGTCGAAGGCGACCCGCTGCACCTGGTCGAACGCCTCGGCGACCAGCCGCACCTCGGCCCCGGCCCGCTTGGGCACCGCGACGGGCGTGGGTGAAGGCTGCTCGCCGCCGCCCTCCTGGACCAGGGCGACCGCCTGCGGCAGCCGCCCGGTGGCGATCTCCCCGGCCTCACGGGCCAGCGAGGCCAGCGGGCTGGAGATGGAGCGGACGCAGGCCACGGCGAGCGCGGCGACCAGGCCGAAGACGGCCAGCGCGAGCAGCCCGAACAGCAGCAGTTGCTGCTCGGCGCGCGACTGGAGACTCATCGCCCGGGCGGTGATGTCCTGGCTGTAGCTGATCTGGACCGCACGCATGTCGTTGACCGTCTCGGTCAGCACCTGGTACCAGAGCGGGTTGGGGATGACCTGGGGATCGAGCTTCCCCCCGCTCTGCGTGGCGATCAGATCCCACGTCTGCATCTGCTGGGCGTAGGGCTTGGTCCAGATCGCGTCGACCTGGGCCTGCTGGGCCGGGGTGGCCCCAACGTCGCTTGGGAAGCTCATGATCGGCTAAGGTCTGGATCTTGTGCCACGTGATCACATAGCTGGTGAGAGCTACCCGGAGCGGCTGCGGATGGGGCTGCTGTCGCGCACCTTTACGCCCGAGTTGGTCGACTTCGTCGTCGATGAGGCCGGGGCGCGGGAGGAGCGGACCAAGTCCCTGCCCTCGTCGCTGATGGTCAACTTCGTTCTGACGATGTGGCTGTTCACCGGCTACGGCTACGGGCTGGTGCTGCGCGAGCTGGTGGAGAACTGGCCGCGCCGTGCGGGCGAGACCTGGCGGCCGGCGACCACGGGAGCCCTGACCGAGGCGCGGGCGCGGGTGGGGCCCGGTCCGCTGCGGCTGCTGTTCGACCGGGTCGCCGGCGCCAGGGGGACGCCCGCCACACCGGGGGCGTTCTGGCGCGGACTGCGCCTGGCCTCCATGGACGGAACCCTGGTCGACGTCCCCGACAGCGAGAAGAACACCGCCGCGTACACGCGCTCCTCGAACGCCGCCGGCCCGGGGCCGTATCCGCAGGTACGACTGCTGGCCCTGGTGGAGTGCGGCACCAAGGCGATGATCGGGGCCGTCTTCGACTCCTTCGCGGTCGGCGAGCGGACCCTGGCGCTGCGGCTGCTGCCCCTGCTGGGGCCAGAGATGCTGCTGCTGGCAGACCGGGGCTTCCCCGCCTACGGCCTGTGCACCGACACCGCGGCCACCGGGGCCCAACTCCTGTGGCGCGTCTCGCAGTCGTTCGCCCTGCCGCTGGTCCAGGTGCTGCCCGACGGCACCTACCTGAGCGAACTGCGCGGGCGACGCAAGGGCGAGCGGATGCCGGTGCGGGTCATCGAGTACACCGTGACCACGACCACCTGGGGCCCCGACGGGACCACGGAGGAGACCTCGGAGCTGTTTTGCCTGATCACAACCCTGCTCGACCCCGTCACCGCGCCCGCACAGGAGCTGGCCGAGCTCTACACGTCCCGCTGGACCAGCGAGACGATCTTCAAGCACATCAAGATCGAACAGCGCGGCGGGCGCACCGCCACCCTGCGCTCGAACAGCCCCGCCATGGTCGAGCAGGAACTGTGGGCGATGCTCTGCGTCTACCAGGCAGTCCACGAGCTGGCCCTCGACTCCGCCGAGCAGGCCCACGTTCCCGCCGCGGAGATCAGCTTCAAGAACACCCTCGCCGCCGTCCGACGCACCGTCGGGACGGCTTTTCCCCCCTCGCCAGCTGGCCGCCAAGGCCCGTGACGTCCGCGCCGACCTCATCCGCCAGGCCGTCACACCCCGACCCGGACGCGCCGCACCCCGTGCCGCCAAGCGCAGCGGCACCGGATACCGCACCCTGAAACCCGACGAGCCCGCCACCACCCGCGTCACACACACCGTCAAGCTGCAGCTCTTCCCCCAGGCACACCGACCCGGCAACCCGGCAACCGTCGTCACCCTCTGCACCCACAACAACCTTGACGAACAATCACGAACACTCGAACACTTCACCGCCGCGGCCTAGCCAAGCGACGTTGGGGGTGGCCCAGAGCCGCAGCGTGTCCAGGTTGGCCAGCCGGCCGGCCCTGGCCACGGTGAACTCGGTGTACCAGTCGGACGGGAAGTGGCCGAGCGGCAGCGAGCCGGTCATCAGCGCCCGCTCCTCACCGGTGTCCTCCTTGGCCGTGCCCAGCGACAGCAGCGCCTGGATGTCGGCGTGCAGGGCCGGGTCCTGGGCCTTCTCCAGGCCCAGGGTGAGCGCGGTCAGCTCCTTGTTGGTGACGGTGAAGTAGGCGTAGGTCTTGAGCAGGTTGCCGTGGCCGTTGTCGGCCGCCTGCCGGATCGCCGGCAGCTGGTCGACCGCCTGCAGACCATTCCTGACCTGGTCGGACGCGGAGTCGGTCTTTCCGGCGATCAGCGCCTTCACCGCGGCCAGGGTGGTGTCCGTGGCTGCGCGCTGGGCCGGCATCTGGGCCCAGAACGAGGTGGTGCCGCTGATGACGCCGTCGGTGAGACCACGCTCCTTCTGGTGCTCATGGACGAAGTTCTGCAGCGCGATCAGGAGCTTGACCTCCTGCACCGTCGAGGAGGCCTGCCGGTAGCTGGTGACCTGCTGCGCGGCGACCACCCCGAGCAGGGCGAGCACCAGTGCGAGGGCGATGACCAGAATGCGGACGAGCTTGGCCCTGATGGTGGCGGGGGCGATCACGGAATTCCACAGCCGACCGCGCCGGGGAGGCACGGTATTCTTGATTTCACCTGCGGGTTCACGTACTTTTAACATGCGATTCGGTGTGGCCACCGATCCTCCGGTGCAGTAGATCAGCTGTGATGGAGCGGAAAATCCACGCTACCGCCAGCTAGACCGTGATCGAATTCATTGAGCTGGAACTGAATTCTTTTCAGTGAACTATCGAATTAAAAACACACACAAAAAGCCATCGGTGAAAATCGCTGAAGACAAGTGGCCAGGATTGAACATTTTCGAAACGTCCCAGTGAAGGTCTAGACCAATCCTGCCGTCACGGCTACGGTGGCCCCGTACCCAGCCGCCTCACCCCTGCCGGAGCACCCTGTGGAGTCGTCCGTCCTCGCCTTCGCCACCGACCTGATCGATGAGGGCGCCGACCACTTCTTCGGCAACCTCACCGACCGCGCCGGGGTCGGCGGGCTCACCCTCGCCTCCGTCTACCACGAGGCCCGCGACGTCTTCCCGCACAACCCGCGCCGGGTGGTCCGCTACCTGGAGCCCGGCGCGGCCTACTTCCGGCCCGACCCGGCCCGCTGGGCCGATCAGCGGCTGCGCCCGGTCCCGTCCACCGCCATCGGCGACACCGACCCCTTCGCCACCGCGGCCGCCGAAGCGCAGCGGCGCGGGCTGAAGCTGCACGCCTGGACCGTGTTCCTGCACAACGACCGGCTCGGCTTCGAGCACCCCGACTGCGCCCCCGCCAACGCCTTCGGCGACCGCGCCCGCACCGAGCTCTGCCCGGCCAACCCGGAGGTGCGCCAGTACGTGCACACCCTCGTCGCCGAGCACGCCCGCTACGGGGTGGACGCCATCAGGGCCGAGTCGCTGCACTTCCACGGCCTGCGGCACGGCTACCACCACGAGCGCTACTTCGAGCAGTTGGGCCAGGTCGCCGAGGCCCTGCTGGGGCTGTGCTTCTGCGAGCACTGCCTGGCCGCGGCGGTCCGGCTGGGCGTCCCCGCCGAGGAGGTGCGGCAGGCGGTCCAGGCCGAGATCCGCCGCTGCCTGGACTCGGAGGACGCCGCCGCCGAGGCCACCCCGCTGGACACCATCGCCGGCGGCGCCCTGGCCGCCTATGTGGACGCCTCCGCCGCCACCGTCGGCTCACTGGCGGCCGAGGCCGCGCAGGTCGCCGAGCAGCACGGGATGCGGCTGACCTTCATGGACGGCGACGGGCCCGGCAAAGGCTGGCTCTCCGGCGTCGACCTGCCGGCGCTGGCCAAGACCGTCCACCGGATCGAGACCCTGGGCTACTCCAAGACACCGGAGCAGGTGCGCGAGAAGGTCGCCGCCTTCGCGCTGCACGGGGTGGACCCGTCCGAGCTGGCAGTGATCCTGCGCCCGATGTCGCAGGACTGCGACGGCCCGGAGAACCTGGCGGCGAAGATCCGAGTGCTGGACGAACTGGGGGTGCCGGAGGTCGAGTTCTACAACTACGGCCTGATGCGGCTGAGCTCCATGGACCGCATCGGCGCGGCGCTGGCCGCGCTGTGAGGGGGCTCTCGCGGTGATGTGAGCGCTGCTCTCGCGGTGGTATGAGCGGTGCTCTCGCCTCGCTGTGAGCGGTGCTCCGGCCACGCCGTGAGCGGTGCTCTCGCCGTCGCTGGAGCAGCGCTCTCGCCAACCGTGAGAGCAGTGCTCCCCCCGACGTGAGAGCACCGCTCCGGCCCCGCCGCGAGCACCGCTCTCGCCAAGGCGTGAGCACCGCTCCGACCATGCCGCGGGCGGCGCGCGAGCGCCTGCGGACGCTCCCCCCGCGCGCCCCCGCACCCTCCCGGCACTCTCTCGGGTGAGCGGAGCGGAAGGAACCTTTCCCGGACGCCCGACAAACCCCCTGGTGACAGACCCCGTTCAAGCTGGGCCGGATCACGGACTGTCATCCTTGCTGCGACGCACCCCCGGGGACAGGTAGTCTCTGCGTGTGATCTTCAAGCGCATCGGCAACGGGCGGCCCTACCCGGATCACGGCCGGGTCAGTACCCGCCAGTGGGCGGACGTGGCCCCACGGCCGGTACGCCTCGACCAACTCGTGACCACAAAGGGTCAGCTCGACCTGGAGACCCTCCTCGCCGAGGACTCCACCTTCTACGGCGACCTCTTCGCGCATGTCGTGAAGTGGCACGGCGACCTCTATCTGGAGGACGGCCTGCACCGCGCCGTACGCGCCGCCCTGCAACAGCGTCAGGTGCTGCACGCACGCGTGCTGGAGATGGACTGATCGGGCTATCGTGCACACTTTCGGGTGTCCTGATAGCCCAGATGATGATCCTTTAGTACGCAGAGTCGCGACCGCGCATTAGTCTGGTGACAGACAGCAGTCGCTGTCCGACCAGCACTGAAAGCCCGGCGCACAAGGGGGCAATTCGCGGTGAGCATGCTGACTCCCCCTGGCCTCAAGGGAAAGCAGTACCGAGTCACCGGCACGGCGTATCCACGCCTGGCCCGACCCAATCTCCGACGCCGCTACATCCTGCTCGCCGTCACCGGCGTGACGGTGCTCGCGGTGCTGGGCTGGGGCACCTTCCAACTGGTGGACGTCTTCGGCGGAAGCAAGAAGACCACCGCGGCCGGCTGCCCCGCCAGAGCGACCACCGCCCACGGCGACAGCGTGCCCACGGCTCCGGCCTCGGGCGCCGCCTCGGCCTCCGGCGCGGCTTCGGCCCCGGCGGGCCAGGCCGCGGCGGCCGGCGCAGCAGGCGCCGTCGTCCCCAAGCCGACCGGCATCACCGTCAACGTCTACAACGCCACCGACCGCGGCGGACTGGCCGGCCAGACCGCCGCGCTGCTCAAGAAGCGCGGCTTCATCATCGGCAAGATCGGCAATGCCCCGGCCCCGCTGCAGCACAAGGTGCTCGGCACCGCCCAGGTCACCGGCAACATCGCCGCCGCCAAGCTGATGACCGTGGTCGGCACCGAGGTGACCGGCGCCAAGTCGGTCACCGACCTGCGCAAGGACACCACGGTGGACCTGGTCCTCGGCAACGGCTTCACCGCCCTCGCCACCCCGGCCCAGGCCGCGCAGGCCCTCGCCCTGGCCACCCGGCCCGTCCCGAGCCCGACCCCGGCCCACTGCTAGCAGTAGGGCCGAGCGATCGGCCCGGGCAGCCGGCCCAGGTGGCCGGACGGCCCGGGCCGTCCGGCCACCAGCCACCAGCCACCAGCCACCAGCCACCAGCCGAGGCTCCGCCGGGTCAGTCCCCCGCGGTGCCGTACAGCCGGTCGCCCGCGTCGCCGAGGCCCGGGACGATGTAGCCCTGCTCATTGAGGTGGTCGTCGACGGCTGCGGTCACCACGGTCACCGGCAGCCCGGCGAGTTCCTTCTCCAGCACCGCCAGCCCCTCCGGTGCCACCAGCAGGCAGATCGCCGTCACATCGTCGGCGCCACGCCCGATCAGCAGCCGGATAGCGGCGACCAGCGTGCCGCCGGTCGCCAGCATCGGGTCCAGCACGTACACCTGGCGGCCGGACAGGTCGTCCGGCATCCGGGTGGCGTAGGTCGACGCCTCCAGCGTCTCCTCGTTGCGGACCATGCCGAGGAAGCCGACCTCGGCGGTCGGCAGCAGCCGGGTCATCCCGTCCAGCATGCCGAGCCCGGCCCGCAGGATCGGGACGACCAGCGGCGGGGGTAGCTCAGCCGGGTGCCGGTGGTGACCGCGACCGGGGTGGTGATCTCCACCGACTCGGTCCGGACGTCCCGGGTGGCCTCGTACGCCAGCAGGGTCACCAGTTCGTCCGCGAGGCGGCGGAAGGTCGGCGAATCGGTGCGCTCGTCGCGCAGCGTGGTGAGTTTGTGCGCCACCAGGGGGTGGTCCAGGACATGAATCCGCATACCGCGACATTATCCGAGGGCGGGCACCCGCACGACGTCGCAGATCCGCGTCGTTTTGGCAGGGACATGTTAAATCTGTGTGATCGTGCGTTCAGTGGGAAGGTGAAGGAGCACGAGCACCCCGAGACCCGAGGGGCAGACAGGCATGTCCGAACAGCCGAACGACAGCACAGAGGCCAGACCAGAGACCGCGGCCGAGCGCCGCCGCCGCCGCGCGGCGTTCCTCCGCGAACTCGACGAGGCCAAGGAACTGCAGGCCAGGGTCCACCCCCGGCGGACCAAGAACGAACGCATGCGGCAGGTCCTGAGAATGCGCACCTTCCGCATCTGATGCCCCGTCTGCACCCTTTCACCACGCCGCCACCCCCCTTTTGCGACACGACCAGCGAAGACGCAGGGCGGAACACTCCCCGGAGCGGCCTGCTTTCTGTCACGATGCCGATGGGGCGTTCGCATGGACCCCTGGATTCCGGGCCCGCTCAGGAGCCCGGTCCTGTGGCCAAGACCTGGGAGAGTCGCTGGTGGCGTACTTCGCTGCATTGCTCGCTCGCACCGAGGACGGGTGGGACGTGAGCGAGACCGAGCTTGATGACGTCGAAACCCTCGCTGACCTTGCTGACCTGGCGCGCGAGGCCGCGGAGGACGAGGAGACCGTCCTGGTCTTCATCGAGCAGGAGGACTCCTGGTTCGCCGTGGTTCGCGTGGACGGCGAGGAGGACCCGAGGATCTTCGTCTCCGACGCCTCCGCCGCGTCCCGCAGCGCCTACGGCGAGATCGTCCTCACCGACGAACTCGTCGGCCGCGGCGCGGGGGACGACCTGGACGACCTCGTCGTGGCACTGGACGAGGACGACGACGATGACACCGTGTCGGCGGAGTCCGACCCGGACGAGGAGGACGACGAGGTCGTGGTCGACCCCGACGGCCTCCCGAACGGCCCCCTGGGCGACGCCGGGCTGCTGATCGACTTCGGCGTCGGCGCCAAGGAGCTGATGGACATGAGCGTCGAGGGCTCCATCCCCGGCGACGCCCTCACCGAGATCGCCGACGCCCTGGGCTGCGGCGACGTCCTGGAAGCCGTCCGCTAACCGCCCACCACCGCACGCCATCCGGACCAGTCGCGGCGGGGCGGCCACTCGGAACTCCTCCGAGCGGCCGCCCCGCCTCGCTTTGGCCCGACCTCGGCCGAAGCCGACACGCGCAGCCCTGCCCCGAGGCCGACCCGCGCAGCCCGGGCCCGGGCCCGAAACCAGGCCACCAACCAGACCGGCGGCCCGTACCCCAGACTGATGCCATGCAGCGCGCCCCGCACACCACCCCCCTCCCGGGCCCCCATACGGGCCCACGGACCGACCCGCTCCGCGACCCCTGGGCCCCCCGCATGCGCCTCGCCCTGGCGGAAGCCGCCCTCGCCCTCCCCACCGGCGACGTCCCGGTCGGCGCGATCGTCCTCAGCCCCGCCGGAGAAATCCTCGGCCGCGGCCACAACGAACGCGAAGCGGTCGGCGACCCCACCGCCCACGCCGAGGTCCTCGCCATCCGCGAGGCCGCCCGCGCGGTCGGCGAATGGCGCCTCACCGGCTGCACCCTGGTGGTCACCCTCGAGCCCTGCACCATGTGCGCGGGCGCCATCGTCCTGGCCCGCCTGGCCCGCGTCGTCTACGGAGCCCTGGACGACAAGGCCGGCGCGGCCGGGTCCCTCTGGGACGTGATCCGCGACCGCCGCCTGAACCACCGCCCCGAGGTCGTCCCCGGCGTCCTCGCCGAGGACTGCGCCACCGCCCTGACCGCCTTCTTCAACGACCGCCGCGCCGCGGGACCGGCCGAGGAATCCGTTTAGGAGCACACCCCCACGTCCGGTAAGCTGTCCCACGGTAGCGTGTCCGAGCGGCCAAAGGAGCACGCCTCGAAAGCGTGTGTGGGGGCAACTTCACCGTGGGTTCGAATCCCACCGCTACCGCTCTGAGCAGGAAACGTGAGGCCCCGACCAGCGATGGTCGGGGCCTCACGCGTTCACTTTCCGGCGGCGTGCCCCACAGGCTCCGGCATTCGGCTGATATTCGTTCGCCCACGGGCGGGGAGCAGGGCAGAGTGCCTTTATGGGCGCAAAAGGGCTGGACGAGGACGGATTCATCGCTCGGGAGGGGGCCCTGGGCCAGGTGCCGGAGGGGTTCGTGCCTGTGGTTGACGCCGCTCGCGAGCGGATCGCCCGGGTCTTCGACAGCAGTCGGCTGCACAGCGCCTACCTCTACGGCAGCGTCCCGCGCGGCACGGCGATTCCTGCGGTCTCCGACCTCGACGTCTTGCTCGCTCTGCACGGCGAGCCCACCGGCGCCGACCGCGCCGACGCCGACGTACTCGAAGCGGCGCTCGACTCCGCCTTTGAGCAGGTCAACGGCGTCGGCATCCTCCTGTTCAGCACCCGCACGCTGCTGAGCGACCTCGAACGCCATGACCTCGGCTGGTTCGTCGCCTGCCTGTGCACCCCGCTGCTCGGCGACGACCTCGCCGACGAGCTGCCCCGCTACCGCCCCACTCCCCTGCTCGCCCGCGAGACCAACGGCGACCTGGATCTGGCCCTCCCGCACTGGCGCAAGCAGGAAGCGGCTGCCAGCACGGATGCCGGGCGCAGCACACTCAGCCGCGCGGTCGCCCGTCGCATCGTGCGGACCGGCTTCACCCTGGTCATGCCCCGCTGGGGTGGCTGGACCAGCGATCTCGCAGAATCCGCCGAGGCTTTCGGCCGCTACTACCCCCAGCGCGCCGCGCAGATGCACCTGGCCGCGACCACCGCACGCACGCCGACCGCGGACTCCGCGGTGCTCAGCGTGCTCATCGACGACCTCGGCCCGTGGCTGGCAGCCGAGTACACCGCCGTCCATGGAGAGAAAGACACCGCGGACATGAGGGCCCGTCCTACAAGCTGCTGGGGGTTGGAGCGCGGGGTATGGTCAGGATCTGGCGGCCCCGGTCAGGGGTGATCAGCTGGGCCAGTACCGGGTCGGCCAGCAGCGAGACCGGGGCGATGTGGTCCTCGTCGACCGGGCGCCACAGGCGCAGTGCGGCCAGCAGGTCGGGCCAGGCGTCGTCGCAGAGTGACGCGCGGACCGCGGCAGGGTCGGGCGACGGGCCGTGGGCGGATGGTGGGTTCCCGTACTGTGCGCGGGCGGTGGCCACGATCACGGCGGTGCCTGCGGCCGCTCTCTCGGGGGCCTGGAAGGCCGGATGGGCGGCAAGACGGTCGGCGACCGCGTGCACGGCCGCGTCGAACTCGGGTGCGCCGAAGCTCAGCCGGAAGTCCGGTGCGGCCGCCCGCTCCTCGTAGTCGGCGATGAGCGCCCGCACCGGCTCGGGGGCGAGCTCCTTGAGCCGGGGCAGCGGCCGCAGGTCGTGGGGGGCCGCGAGCTGGTCATGCCGGATCAGCAGCGGGAGCAGCTCGGCGGCGAACAGCGGGCTGAGGAGCAGGCCGTCCTTCGCCGGGCGGTACCACAGCATGTCGGCGACGTGCCCGCGCCAATCACCCAGCAGCACCTTCAGCTGCAGGCTCAGCACATCCGCCCGCTCCCGTCCGAACGCGTGGGCCTGGGCGAACACCCCCAAGGACGCGTCGACTTCGCCCGCCAGCGCCTGGTGGCGGGCGCGCTCGACCTCCGCGTCCCAGTGGTCCCGGGTGGCGCCCGGCGGCTTGCGCAGGGCGTGGAAGGACACCCACTGCCGGTGCATCAGGTCGAAGAAGGAGCTGTGGCGCTCCGGCCCGCTGTCGGACCAGGAGGCGAGCCAGTAGCCCGCCCACTCGCCGTCCTCGTCCACGTCGTCGGGATCGAGCAGCATGACCGCGGCGTCGCCGTCGAGGGACAGGCGCAGGGAGCGGGCGAGGACCTTGGCTTCGTGGACGGCGGGGTCGACCTCGTCCTCGTCGGCGGGGTCGGCCTCGTCCGCTTCGTCCTCGGCGAGGTCCTCCCAGATCTCGATCCAGTGGCGGTCGTCGGTGTTCCTGAGCCAGTCCAGTTCCGTGGTGCCGGCCAGTTGGTAGATGAAGTTGCCGGCGTCCCGCCAGCCGTTGCTGACGAGCATGAACTCCCGGAGCGAGGGCGGCAGTCGGCGGCCCAGCCGGGCCTCGGCCGCGGCGACCTCGGCCTCGCTCGCCGGTCCGTGGCCCAGCCAGACGTCCCGTACGACGTCCTGGTCCAGGGGCGGGTCCGAATCCGGGTCGTGCCCGGCTATCCACTCCGCGCTCCACTGCTCCAGAAACGTCCGCCACTCCGCGCGGTCCATCCGCCCCACCCTGTCTCTCGCCCCGGCCGTCGGTCTCCACCCCATCACAGGGGTACGACATCTGGGCCCGGTGTCAGGGCTGGTGGAGCGAGCGGTCGCACCGGGTCTCCGGTCCCGCGGCTAGGATTCTCCCTATGTCTGCTGCCCCGGTTCGTGTTCGATTCGCCCCCTCTCCGACCGGCATGTTCCATGTCGGCGGGGCCCGCTCGGCGCTCTACAACTGGGCGGTGGCGCGACAGGCCGGCGGCACCTTCGTGCTGCGGATCGAGGACACCGACGCCGCGCGCAACCAGCCGGAGTGGATCGACGGCATCGTCAACGCGCTCGCCTCCATCGGCATCAACGACTCCGACCCGGCGTTCGAGGGCCCGTACTTCCAGTCGCAGAACGCCGGGCGCCACAAGGAGGCCGGGCTGCAGCTGCTGGCCGCCGACCGCGCCTACTACTGCGACTGCACCCGCGAGCAGGTCGCCGAGCGCACCGGTTCCGCGCAACTCGGCTACGACAGCTTCTGCCGTGACCGGGGGCTGGCGTACCAGGCGGGGCGGGCGCTGCGGTTCCGCACCCCGGACGAGGGCACGACCGTGGTGGTGGACCTGGTCCGCGGTGAGCCGGCGTTCCCGAATGCGGCGATCGAGGACTTTGTGATCGCGCGCGGCGACGGTTCGCCGGTGTTCCTGATCGCCAATGTCGTCGACGACCTGGACGAGGGCATCACCCAGGTGATCCGGGGCGAGGAGCACCTGTCGAACACGCCGAAGCAGCAGTTGCTGTGGGAGGCGCTGGGCGCGACGCCGCCGGCGTGGGCACACCTGCCGGTGATCGTGAACGAGAAGCGGCAGAAGCTGTCCAAGCGCCGCGACAAGGTCGCGCTGGAGGACTACCTCGCCGAGGGCTATCTGCCCGAAGCGATGGTCAACTACCTGATGCTGCTGGGCTGGGGCCCGGGCGAGGACCGCGAGATCCGCCCCTACCCGGAGCTTGAGCAGCTGTTCGACATCAAGGACGTCAACGGCTCCTCGGCGTTCTTCGACGTGAAGAAGCTGGCCGCGTTCAACGGCGAGTACATCCGTGCCCTGGCTCCGGCAGACTTCGCCGCCGCCTGCGCGCCGTGGCTGGAGGCCCCGTACGCCGCCTGGTCGCCGGAGGCGTTCGACCAGGCGCTGTTCGACACGGTCGCGCCGCTCGCGCAGACCAGGATCACGGTCCTGTCGGAGATCACCGCCTATGTCGACTTCCTGTTCCTGGATGAGCCGGTGAACGACGAGGCCGCGTGGGCGAAGGCGATGAAGGCCGGTGCGGCCGACATTCTGCGCGACGCCCGGGTGGGGCTGGCCGACGCGGCCGACTGGCGGGCGGACGAGCTGAAGGCCGTCCTGGAGGCGGTCAGCGAGAAGCACGGCCTGAAGCTGGGCAAGGCCCAGGCTCCGATCCGGGTGGCGACCACCGGCCGCACGGTGGGCCTGCCGTTGTTCGAGTCCCTTGAGGCGCTCAGCCGCGAGCGGGTCCTGGCCCGGATCGACTCGGCGCTGGGACGCCTGGGGCTGCGGTGACGTCGAGCGCCGGCGTGGCTGCGTCACTGCCTGCGCGACGGTCCAGGCCCATGACCTGATCCAGGCCCATGGCCATGGGGCGCACCCAGACGCAGGCCACGGCCAGCGCGCCGGCTCCGGAGACACAGGTCAGCAGGTAGGCACCGTGGTAACCGGAATGCTGGGCCAGTTGTCCGGCGGCCAGCGCGGACATCCCCTGGCCGATGATGAGGCCGCTGCCGAGCAGAGCCATGGCCTCACCCATCCGCTCCAGCGGGGCGGCGTGTTCGGCGAGGGTGAACAACGCGATGAGGTGCGGGGCCACGGCGAGTCCGATGCCTGCGAGGGTGACGGTGACGCCGAGGAAGCTGCCGACGAAGAGGAGCGGAAGCAGCAGGACCGCCTGCGCGGCGATGGCGAGGCGCAGTTGGCGGGTCGGCTCCAGGGCGCTGGGGCACATCGTGATCAGCAGACCGGCGAGTGAGCTGGTCACGGCCATGGCTCCCCAGACGACCCCGGCCATTCCGGTGCTGCCGAGGTGCTCGGAGAGCGCGCTGGTGCCGGCGTTGGCGCTGCCCCAGAGCATTCCCTGGAGCAGGGCCACGGCGCAGAGCGCCACCAGTACGGGGTTCAGCAACGGTGCACGGGAGGCGGCGTGGGCGGGCGTCCCTGGTGGCGCCGTGGGGTGGAGGGCGAAGAGGGTGCCGAACACCGCGATGAGCAGCCCGGCCAGGATGAGCCCTGCCGCAGGGTGAATCAGCATCACCATCAGGCCTGCGAGGGCCGGTCCTGCCATGAAGCTCACTTCATCGACAGCAGTGTCGAAGGAGAGTGCGCGGTGGGTCAACTCCCGTGCGGCGGCGGGGTCTCTGCCGTCCGCGGGTTCCGTCAGGACAACCCATCGCGTGCGGGAGAGCGGACCGATCTGCGGCACGGTGAGGCCGACGGCAGCGGCGAGCGCGGATTGCACGATGAGCGGCATTGCCGTCAGCGCCGCCACCACGAACACGGCAATGGCCGCGGCGTTCGCGAGCGAGGCCGTCAGAATGACCGGACGATGGCCGCGACGGTCGGCATAGCGCCCGAGGAACGGCCCGCCTATGGCCTGTCCCGTCCACAGCGCGCCGGCGGCGATGGCCGCGGTGCCGATGCTGTTGAGCTCAGTCTCCATCAGCAGGGTGGCAATGGGGCATATCGCGGCAGGCAGGCGCGCCGCGAACGAGATCACCGGAAGCGCGAAACCCGCTATCTGCGTCACCGTTCGAGGGCCCGCCATGACGGCCATATGGTCTCCGCTGTCAGTCATTTCGACGACCGTAGCGGGGCCGGCTCCACCAGATCGCCGTCGATCCCGACGATCTCAGAGTGTGGACGAACTTGGAGGAGTCGATAAATCCCGAACGGTCGGGAGGGTCAATCGTCGTCGGTTCTGCTCCTATGCGTTGACAAGGCGAGCTTGCCCGGCACCGTGGCCGTGGAGAGCGGGTTCGCGGCGCTGGCGGGATCCTCGGAGCTGCGCGGTCAGGCGTTCGAGGACAACAGCGGCGGCCGGCCGCTGGAGCTCGACGCGCTCAAGGCGCGCGTCGAGCAGGCGTCCGTGTGACGGAGGGTCGGACGCGAGGTGCGGTACGCGGTGCGGCCCGCCCCGCTGGACACGACGGCGCGGTGGATGGCAGCCCTCGCGTCCGACTGGGATCGGCGGCTGGCGACGATCAAGCGTCTTGCCGAGGCCGCGGAGCGGGATTCCCGCCCAGCGGGTGGCTCCAGCGGCTGATCCGTTCGCGCAGGGACGCGGGGTCGAGGCCGTGGGCGGTGATGTGTTCGGCCATCGTGCCGTAGCGGCGCAGTTCCTCGCGTGCCACGCCCAGGCCGAGGACCCGGTGCGGCCGGTCCGCGAGCGCCTCGGCGACAAATCGGACCGACGTCCCGGCGAGGTAGGGCTCGACCAGGACGACGTCCGCCCGGTCGTGACCCTCCAGCGCGGCCCGCAGCGCGACGGAGTCGAAGGGGCGCACGGTGGTGGCGTAGAGCACGGTGGCGTCGCTGTCCTCCGCGGCGGCGAGGGCGGCGTCCAGCACCGGTCCGACCGCGATCATCACCGGCCCGTCCGAGCCGCCCTCACGCACCGTCAGGAAGTGTCCGGCGCGCACCGGCCGTGCCACGGCGTTGTGCTGCTCCGACAGTCGGAGGTAGACCAGGCCGTCGGCCGCGGTGGCGTCGCGCAGCAGCAGTTCGGCCTCGTCGGGGTGGCCGGGGACGTGGACGGTCCAGCCGTGCAGGGTGTCCAGCAGCGACACGTCGCCGGGGACATATGGGTGACTCCCCCGGCCGGCCAGTCGTACGAGCCCAGGGCGCTGACCAGGACGGCGCCGACGCCCTGGTGGCCGAGGTCCAACTTGACCTGCTCAAAGGGGCGTTCGACCAGGAACGCGCCGAAGGTGTGGACGATCGGCCGCAGCCCGGTGAGCGCCATGCCACCGGCCGCGCCGATCAGCAGTTGCTCCCGGATGCCGACGTTGACCACGCGGTCCGGATGGGCCCGCGCGGCGTCGGCGAAGCCGTCCGCGGAGATGTCGGCGATGACGACGGCCAGCCGGGGGTCCTCGTCCAGCAGGGCGGTGGCGGTCTCAATGAACTGTGCGCGCATGGCAGTTGCTCCTGGCGTGGGCGTGAGGTGGGTTTTCAGTGCTTGGGTTCGACCACGGCGACGACCGCGTGCGGCCGTCCCGGGTGCGGCGCGGTGTACGCGGCGTACAGCGCCTCGTGGTCGCGTCCGTCCACGGTGCGGGTGGACCAGCCCGCGGCACGGAACCGGGAGGCGATGCCGCCCTGCCAGCCGTGGGTGGCGGACTGGTTGTCGATCACGACCAGGTGCAGCCGGTCCAGCCCGGCCGCGCCGGCGAAGGCCAGGGCCTCGTGGTTGCTGCCCTCGTCCAATTCGGCGTCCCCGATCAGCACCCAGACCGCGGGGTCCAGCAGCCCCTGGGCGCGCAGGCCGAGGGCTGTGCCGACGGCCAGCGGCAGACCGTGTCCCAGCGAGCCGCTGCCGATCTCCACCCCCGGCAGCAGCGTCCGGTCCGGGTGGTGGCCGAGCGGCGAGTCGTACGAACCGAAGCCGGGCAGCAACTCCGCCGGCAGGAAGCCCTTGGCCGCCAGCACGGCGTAGTAGGACATCGGGCCATGCCCCTTGGACAGCAGGAACCTGTCCCGTTCCGGATCCTCGGCGGTGTCGGGGGTGACCCGCAGCACCCGGTCGTAGAGCACCCACAGCGCGTCGAGCGTGGAGTTGGCGGCCGGGCCGTGCTTCTCGGCCCCGGTCATCAGGGCGACCAGCCGGGGCAGGTCCGCCCAGCCCGCCTGCGGCTTGGTGCTTGTCGTTTCCTGGATTTTTTCCCTGGTCAGCGTCATAGGACTAGGCTGCAACTTCAAGCGGACTTGAAGTCAAGCCTTCCCCGGGAAGATCCACGAAAGCGAGTACCCGACCAGTGACGGCCCCGCTGTCCGACTACCTGACCATCGGCGAGCTCGCCGCCCGCAGCGGTCTGGCCACCTCCGCCCTGCGCTACTACGAGGAGCTCGGGCTGATCCACGCCGAGCGCACCGCCGGCGGCCAACGCCGCTACCCCCGGGCCGAGTTGCGGCGGGTGGCCTTCGTCCGGGCGGCCCAGGTGGTCGGGCTCTCGCTGGACGAGGTGGCCCGCGCGCTCGCCCCGCTCCCCGAGGGCCACGCCCCGACCGCGACCGAGTGGGCCCCGGTCGCCCGCACCTGGCAGCACCGCATCGACGGGCAGATCGCCGAGTTGCAGCGGCTGCGCCGCAAGCTCGGCGGCTGCATCGGCTGCGGCTGCCTGTCGCTGCGCACCTGCGCCCTCTACAACCCGGACGACACCGCCGCCGAACACGGGGTCGGCGCGCGCTACCTCCTCGGCGACGAGCCCCCCGACCCGCGCAGTCGCTGACCTCTGGCCAAATGCCGAGGCTCAGTCGACCAGGTCCAGCGCGACCTTGGTGATCGAGTCGGCGTCGATGCCGTGGTAGCGGTAGACGCTGTCCACGTCGCCGGACTGGCCGAACGCGGTGACGCCCAGATGGGTGGCGGGCATCCGGTGGATGCCGGCCAGGAACCCCAGCGTGTGCGGGTGCCCGTCCAGCACGGTCACCAGCGGGGTGGCGCGTTCCGCCGGGAACGCGCTGTCCAGGATCCAGTCGCTCGCGTCACCGATCCCGCGCCGGGCCTGCACCGCACGGAACAGCAGGTCGGGGCTGGTCACGCAGAGCACGTCGCAGCCGAAGCCCAGCGCGTCCAGGCGCTGCGCCGCGGCCAGCGCCTCGGGCACCAGCGCGCCCATCGCGGCGATGGTCACCACCGCCGACGGGTGCCGGCGCAGCCGGTACGCGCCGGCCACGACCTGGGCCCGGCGCCGCTCCCGCGCGGCCGGGTCGGCCGGTACGCCGGCCAGCGACTGGTCCACCGGACGGGTCGACAGCCGCAGGTACGCCGACGAGCCGTCCGGTCGGCTGAGTTCGGCGAGCGCGGCCAGCAGGGTCCACTCGACCTCGATCGCGAAGGCGGGTTCATAGGAGACGCAGCCCGGCTGTTCGAGGGTGATCGACGGGGTCTTGATCGACTGGTGCGCCCCGCCCTCGGGGGCGAGGGTCACCCCGGACGGTGTGCCGACCAGGATCGACCGGCCGCCGGCGTAGATGCCGAACGACCACGGCTCCAGGGCGCGTTCGACGAACGGGTCGTAGAGCACCCCGATCGGCAGCAGCGGCTGTCCCCACCGGCTCCAGGTCGATCCCAGCTCACCGAGCGCGCCGACCAGGTTGACCTCGGCGATGCCCAGTTCGACGTGCTGTCCCTCCGGCGTCTCGCGCCAGTGCAGCATGGTGTCGGCGTCGTCGGCGAACCAGTCCTTGCGCTCGACGGCGGCCCAGACGCCCACCTTGTTCACCCAGCCGGCCAGGTTGGTGCTGGAGCTGACGTCGGGGCTGACGGTCACGATGCGGGAGCCGACGGCCGGTGCGGCCCGGTTGATGTCCAGCAGGCCCGGCCGAGCGCGGCCTGGGTGGTGCCGGTGCCGGCCGGGGTACGGCCGAGGTCGGTGGGAACCGGCAGGTCGGACGGCTTCGGCAGGTCCGGGCGACGCAGCCGGGCGGCCACCTCGGCGCACAGCCGGTCCTCGGCCGTCCCCGGCGCGAACCGGGCCCACGGCTCGGCGGCGTCCACGCCGACGCGCTCCCGCAGCCGGGCCAGCTGGGCCTCGTTCAGCAGCGCGGAGTGGTTCTGCGGGTGCCCCTCCATGGCCAGGCCGTAGCCCTTCAGGGTGTAGGCGAAGATCACCGTGGGCCGGGTGTCGTCGATCGCCGCGAAGGTGTCGCGCAGCGCGTCCAGGTCGTGGCCGGCCAGGTTGCGGAGCGCGGCCATCAGCGCGTCGTCGTCCAACTCCGCCAGCAGCGCCCGGATCTCGTCGGCCCGCGGGGAGCCGCCCTGCGGAGAGCCGCCCGGCGCGGAGCCGCCCGGCAGCCGGTCGCGGACCTCGGCGGCGGTGTGCCGGAGCAGCCGCTGGAACTCGGGGTTGGTCATGGTGTCGATCCGCTCGCGCAGCGCCTCGCCGCCGGGGCGGGCGAAGACCTCGGTGAGCCGTCGGCCGTACTTCGCGGTGAGCACCTGCCAGCCTGCCGCCTCGAACATGGCGATCTGCCGGCTGACGCCGATGTCCGGCACCACCCGGTCCAGGGACTGGCGGTTGGCGTCGACGATCCACACCACCTCGCCGAGTCCGGCCACCATCGGGTCGAGGATCGCCTCCCAGCACGCGCCCTCGTCCAGCTCGGCGTCGCCGACCAGCGAGTACTGCCGTCCGGTCCCGGCCCCGCCGAAGTGCGAGTCGACATAACGACGGGCCAGCGCGCCCCAGATCGGTGCGGTGGCGCCGATGCCGACCGAGCCGGTGGAGTAGTCGACCGGGTCGGGGTCCTTGGAGCGGCTGGGGTAGCTCTGCAGCCCGCCGAACTCACGCAGGGTGGTGAGGTATCGCGCGTCCAGGCTGCCGAGCAGGTAGTTGATGGCGTGCAGGACCGGCGAGGCGTGCGGTTTGACCGAGACCCGGTCCTCGGGGCGCAGGTGTTCGAACCACAGCGAGGTCATGATCGACACCATGGACGCGCTGGAGGCCTGGTGGCCGCCGACCTTGATGCCGGACGGATTGGGGCGCACATGGTTGGCGTGGTCGACCATCGCGGTCGACAGCCACAGCACCCGCTGCTCCACCGAACGGAGCAGCGCGGACAATCCGGGATCGGTCCCGGGGTGGCGGGCGCGGTGGTCATGGCGGCGGCCCTCTCTGAGTGGCTGGGTGGGTGGATGGGTGGGCACGGGCCGAGGTCGACAACAGGCCGGACCCGGCGGTCCCGTCCCCGGTCAGGACGGCGTGCGTGGCCCGGGGACGACGGCGCCGGTGGCCCGGTGCGGACGCCGGCGCAGCCAGGAGTCGTGGATGTGCTGGCCATCGCCTCGACCGCGGCCGCCGTGTCGCCACGGACGATCGCGTCGTGGATCGCGTCGTGGCCGCGGTTGGACTCGGTCAGGTCGTCCGGCCCCGGCGCGCCCATGTATCGCAGACTACGGGATGCCTCCTTCTCGATCGTGTGCACGACGGCGGTGGCCAGCCGGTTTCCCGAGGCGGTCATGATCGCGTCGTGGAACGCCAGGTCGGCGGTGAGGAACAGGTCGACGTCGCCGGTGGCGGTGTGCAGCGCGTCGAGCAGACCGCCCAGCTGGGCGGTCTGGTCCGGGGTGGCCCGCCGCGCGGCCTGGCCGGCCATCCGGCCCTCCAGCGCCACCCGGATGTCGACCGCCTCGTCGAGGATCGACCGCTCCGGGTCGTGGGCCACGGTCGCGGCCAGGACCAGCGGGTTCAGCAGGTCCCATTCCACGATCGGCCGGACGATGGTGCCCCGGCCGCGCTGCGCGGTGAGCAGCCGCATCCCCTCCAGGGCCTTGACCGCCTCGCGGATCACGGTCTTGCTGACCGCGAACAGTTCGCACAGCTCGGCCTCGATGGGGAACTGCGAGCCTTCGGGGAACTCGGCCGAGACGATGCGGTCCACCATCGCCGCGGTGACCGGCTGGGACAGCCGCGCCGGCCGTCGCGGCCAACTGCCGCGGAGGTCCACCGACGGGTACGGGGCGGACCCGCCGTCCGGGGCGGTGTCGGTCATCGGGTCACTCCTTGGAGGCGCCGGACAGCATTCCCGACACCAGCGCACGCTGGGAGAACAGGAAGACGATCAGTACCGGCGCCACCGCGATCAGGGTGGTCAGCGCCAGTTCCGGCCGGTTGAAGTCGATCTGGCCGCTGCCGGCCACCGGGTTGAACGCGGGTGTCGAGGAGAGCAGTTGGTTGAGGCCGACCTGGATCGGCAGCGAGCCGTCGTTGGGCAGCATCACCAGCGGCAGGAAGTAGTTGGTCCAGTTGCCGACGAAGGAGAAGAAGCTGATCAGCGCGACGATCGGCTTGGCCAGCGGCAGGGCGATGTGCCAGAGCACGCCCCACTCCGAGCAGCCGTCGAGCCGGGCCGCCGCCAGCAGGTCGGGCGGGAGGTTGGACGAGAAGAAGATGTAGGCGAGGTAGACGCCGAACGGGAAGAAGGCGAACGGCAGGATCACCGACCAGGCCGACCCGATCTCATGGATCGCGTTCATCTCCAGGAAGAGCGGCAGGGTCAGCGCCGCCGGTGGAATGATCATCACCACCAGGGTGAGCGAGAGCAGGATCCGCCGTCCCGGCACCCGGCCGAGGGCCAGCCCGTAGCCGGCCGGGATCGCCGTGGCCAGCGTGATGACCAGGGCCGCGAAGCTGTAGAGGGCCGAGTTGCCGAGCCACGTGAAGACGATGCCGTCCTGGTAGGCGGCGACATTGTGCCAGGACCGGGCGAAGTCGTGCAGCGAGCCGAAGGCCAGCGGGTTGAGCTGGATCAGCTGGTTGTCGGTCTTGGTGGTGGCCAGCACCAGCCAGGCCAGCGGCAGCACGAAGAACAGCAGGAAGCAGGCCGCGACGATGAACCAGAGCGTGCGCGCGATCCCGTTGCGGTAGAGGGCGAAGTTCATCAGTCCTCAGTCCTCCGTGTCGAACAGGCCGGAGCGCGCCACCAGCAGGGCCGCGCAGGCCAGGCCGATGATCAGCAGGTACACCGAGATGGCGGCGGCGTCGTTGAAGTCATTGGTGTGGAAGGCGTACTGGAAGGCCAGCTGGTTCGGCGACCAGCTGTTGCCGATCAGCCCGCGGGTGCCGATGTCGGTGAGTTCGGGCTCGATGAAGATCTGGGTGCCGGCCGCGAAGGCGAGGATCAGCATGTAGGCGATCCACTTCTTCAGCAGCGGGATCTGGATGTGGATCGCCGTGTGGAACACGTTGGCGCCGTCGATCCGCGCCGCTTCCAGCAGGTCGGCGCTGATGTTGTTGAGCGCGCCGTACATGACGACGATCCAGCCGCCCGCACCGCTCCAGAAGGCGATGATCGAGAAGATGACCGGCAGGTGCGAGGGGGCGACCACGGTGGCCAGCGTCGGGTCGCCGACGGCCTTGAGGAACCAGGCCACCGGGCTGACCGTGGGGTCCAGCAGGAACATCCAGACCAGCACGCTGGCCGCGCCGGCCAGCGCCCCGGGGACGTAGAACAGGAACCGCAGGGTGGCCGAGGTGCGCGGATAGCGGCCGTGCAGCATCAGGGCCAGGCCGATGACCACCACCACCAGCACCACCAGCCAGATCACCAGGTAGAGCCCGATGTGCTCCAGCGCGCCGACGAAGCGGAAGTCGTGCACCACCTGGATGAAGTTGCCCAGGCCGACCAGCTGCCCCCGGTTGTTGGTCAGGGCCAGGTAGATCGCGTAGCCGGTCGGCACCACCCCGAAGAGCAGCAGCAGCACGGTGTACCCGCTGACCAGCAGCGCCCCGAAGCCCGTGCTGCCGGCCTGATCCTTGCCTCTGGTCATCTCAACCCACCGTGTATCCGACGGACTTGGCCTGGTTCTTGACCGCGGCGGCCCAGGGCGTCATCAGCGAGGTCATGCTCTTGCCCGCGGTGAGCCCGGGGACGACGGCGGAGGACCAGACCTGCTCCGCGCTGTAGCTGACCGAGGACCAGCCCGGCCACAGCTGCGAGGCGGCCTGGGTGAACGCGGGGGCGACGTCGTCGGCGAAGTAGCCCTCGGTCTTCTGCCCGGCCAGCCAGCTGGTGGCCGCGGTCTTGAAGGCCGGGTAGGTCGGCGCCTGCAGCTGGTAGGCGTCCGCGGTGGTCATCGCGACGATCAGGGCGGCGGACGCCTTGAGGTTGGCCGAGTGCTTGGAGACCATCCAGATGCCGCCACCGACGTCGCCGGTGTAGGTGGTGGTGTCGGCGGCCCACTTGAGCGGCGGCGCGGCGGCCATCTGCCCGGCCGGGATCTTGTACGCGTCGTTGAACAGGGCCTGGCCGTACCAGGAGGGCCCGGCCATCATCAGCACCTTCTTGGAGGTGTCCTTGACGAAGCTGTTGTCGAAGGTGCCCGCGGTGGCGATCGACTTGTCAGCGATCGAGGTGTCCAGCAGGCTGGCCATCCGGGTGCAGTTCGGACTGGTCGGGTCGATGGTCAGGGCGTTGCCGGTGACCTTGTTCATCGGGCACTGGCTCGCCGAGAAGTAGACCTCGGGCGCCCAGCCGTCGCCGACGCTGCCGATCACATAGCCGGGGTGTTCGGCGCTGACCTTCTTGCCGAGGGCCTCGTACTCCTCCCAGGTGGTCGGTACGGTGTAGCCGAACTGTTTCATCAGCTTCTGGTTGTACCAGAGCACGTTCTGCCCGAGATCGTTGCGCAGGCAGTAGGCGCTGCCGCCGAAGGTGCAGACGGCCAGCGAGTTCTCGGCGAAGCCGTCCAGGGTGGCCTTGGGCACCAGGGTGTCCAGCGGGGCGATCCAGTCGACCCCGGCCTTGACCCCCCAGGTGGTGTCGTCCGGCACCTGAGAGAAGACCACGTCGGGCCAGCCGCTGCCGGCCCGGTTGTAGAGCTCGATCTTCGTCTGCAGGTCGAGCGAGCCGTCGTCGTCGCCGCTGTAGGTGACGATCTTCATCTTCACGTCCGGGTTGGCCTTCTGATAGGCCTTCACGATCGGCAGCCGGGTGGCGTCCACCCACACCGTGATCGGCGCGGACGCGTCCTGCTTGGCGGGGGTGAACTTCGAGGGCGCCGCCGTGGCGTTGCCGGTCGGGCCGGTGGTGCTGGCACACCCGCCGAGCAGCAGGCCGCCGACGGCGACCGCGGAGAGGACCGCCGCGGCGCGGCGGGAGGATCTGCGGCCGGAGGTGCTGGAGCGTCTCATGGTCATCGTTGTCCCTGTCTCTGTCTCTACGGAGGGCATCTCTGTGGAAGGCATCTCTGTGGAAGGCATCTCGGTCGAAGGCATCAGTGGTCGCTCTCCACGTAGGGAGCGAGAACGGCGGGGTAGTCGAGCCCGAGCGGCAGTGCCATGCCCGGGTCCCTGGGTGCGTGCAGAAAGCCCTGCTTGTCGATCTCGCGCTTGGGTGCGACGTCGGTGCTGAGCACCATCGACTCGAACATCGTGGTGTTCGGGATGGCCATCGAGAGGTGTCGGCTCGGGATCTCCGAGCCGTGCACCTCGGCCCTGACCCGGAACGCGTCGGCCAGGTGGGCGGTGCGCATGGAGCCGGTGATGCCGCCGCGCAGCTGGGCGCTGGCCCGTACGCCGAAGGTGGCGGCGCCGGCCGCGATGAAGTCGGCCGAGTTCATGTGCGCGCCGTCGGAGGTCTCGGCGACCAGCAGCGGAACCCCGACCGCGCGGGCCAGGTGGCCGTAGGCGGTGACATTGAACTCGATCATCGGCTCCTCGTACCAGAGGAACCTGGCGTCGGTGAGCACCCGGCCGAGCGCGATCGCGTCGGAGAGGTCGAAGCCGGCCGAGCCGTCATACATCAGCGGCATGTCGTCGCCGAGGTGCTCGCGCAGCGCCACGCAGAGCTTGCCGTCGGCGCGGACGTCGCCCCAGGCGTGCACCTTGAACCCGTGGTAGCCCAGCTCCTGGCACTGGGTCGCCACGTCCAGGTACTCGTCGATGCTGTCGAAGGTCGCCGTCGAGGCGTAGGCGGGGATCTTCTCCCGGAAGCCGCCGAGCACCTGCCAGGTCGGCAGCCCGGAGGCGCGGCCGGCGAGGTCCCAGAGCGCGTTGTCGACCAGGCCGAGCACCGGCAGCGGGAGTTCCTCGATCCGGTCGACCTCCCACATCCGGCGCCACAGGTACTCGCGCTGGTACGGGTCCTGGCCGATCAACTCGGCCCGCAGCACCCGGTCGACGAGGTCGGTGACGGTCGGGCCCATCCCGGGGCGGGGGGCGAGCGCGACGCCCTCGACCCCCTCGTCGGTGCCGATCCGGATCACCGCGACCTGTCCGTCGGGCACACCGCCGGTCAGCCCCTTGCGCCAGCGGAACGGTGGCCGGACGCCCGGCTGGAAGACGCTGTACGTCTCGACATGGGTGATGCGCACGCGATGACCCTTCGTGGGAGGGCAAGGACTGGCTGGAAGTTGGGCCAACCTAATTCATCACATGTATCTTGGCAAGAGGCTTAACTACTGGAGAGATCAAGACGTGACGTGCCGTCACTGCGCCCTAGTTTTGGGCTAAATGCCTGGTTATGATGCCTGCTCCCAGGGGTCGCCGACAGCACTGGGAGCAGGGCGGTCTGCCCTGCTCCCAGCTTGATATGACGAATAACGTTCAGAGCAGCTCAGCGGCTGCGCAAAGGCCGCCCGGCGGGGTCAGCGACCCGCGCGCCCGGCGTCGCCGCGCCCGCTCTCCCGGGCCTCCCGGGCCAGCCCGGACGGGCGGCGGCGCTCCCAGGAGAGGGTGATGTGCCGCGCCATGGCGGTGTTCGCCCGTTCCGCGTCGCCCTTGAGGATCGCGGCCAGGATCTCGTCGTGCCCCTCGTTGGACACCAGCAGGTCCTCGACGGTCGGCTCGCCGATGTAGCGGGGGCTGCGGTTCGCCTCGTCGGTCAGGTTGCGGATCACCGCCTGGGCCAGCCGGTTGCCCGAGGCCACCATGATCGCCTTGTGGAACGCGACATCGGTGATCAGGAACAGGTCCTGGCTCTCGGTGGTCCGGTGCAGGATGTCGACCAGGCTGGTCAGGTGCGACCGGGTCTCGTCGGTCGCCCGCAGCGCGGTCCTGGCCGCCATCTTGCCCTCCAGGGCGGCCCGGACGTCCACCAGTTCGCTCAGTATCGACAGTTCGGCGTCGTGCCGGACGCTGGCGGCGAGCAGCACGGGGTCGAGCAGGTTCCAGTCCTCGATCGGCCGGACCGAGGTGCCCTGGCCCTGGCGCACGGTGAGCAGGCCCATCGCCTCCACCGCCTTGACCGCCTCGCGCAGCACGGTCCGGCTCACCCCGTAGCGGGCGGACAGCTCGGGCTCGATCGGCAGGGTCTGGCCCTGGGCGAGCGCGCCGGAGACCACCTCGTCCACCAGGCTCTCGATCACACGGGCCGACATCCGCCCCTGCGGGCCGCCCGAGGCAGCCTTGACCTCGGAGATCCGACCCCGTGCTGCTTGCGCCATCGTCCTGCTCCCCAGCTGCCATATGTCTACAGATCCAGGGTAGCGGCTCATATTCATATGATGCTTCGCATACTGATGCCCACTGAAGGCCACTAGGTTTCTGCAGATTGCACGACTTCGAGGGCTAGGCAAGACGAGCTGCCTATGGTTCCATATCCGCAAACATCACATGTTTGTGACACTGGGAGTCCACGATGCGACCCTCGATCTTGTCCGTCCGCCGACGCCGCCGCTCCGGCCCGCGCCGCGCACTGAGTGTGTTCGTCACCTCCACGCTGCTGACCACCAGTTGCGTGGCGCTCTCGCTCTCGGCCGCCGCTCCCGCGTCGGCCGACACCGGGACCACCGCGTGGTCCTCCTCCGGCTTCTCCGTCGACAAGCCGAACGTGGTGGAGCGCTCCGACATCGTGCTGGGCTCGCCCAACACCGATCCGCACAGCGCCATGGGCCTCGGCAACGGCTCGGTGGGCGCCGCGGTATGGGCGGCCGGCGGGTTCACCGCCCAGCTCAACCGGGACGACACCTTCCCGGACCGCAAGTCACCGGGACAGGTCACCATCCCCGGCCTGGCCGCGATCACCGGCGCCGCCGACTTCCACGCCCGGCTCGACCTCTACACCGGCACCCTGGTCGAGACCGGCGGCGGGATGACCGCCTCGATCTACATCCGCGCGGACAAGGACGAGCTGGTCGTCGACGTCACCGGCGCCGACCCCAACGCCACCCAGACCGTCACCGGAGCCCTCTGGACCGGACGCAGCCCCACCGCCGCCGTCTCCGGGAAGACCGGCACGCTCGCCGAGACCTGGCTCGACAACGGAAGCGGCGGCACCGGCAACACCTTCGGTTCGCTGCTCGCGGTGACCGCGGCCGGCACCAATGTCACCGCCACCAAGGTCGCCGGCAAGAGCGTCAAACTGAGCTTCACCCCGCACGCCGACGGCTCGTTCCGGGTCCTGATCGGCGCCCCGACCTGGACCGGCGGCACCGCGTCCAGCACCGCGTCCCCGCTGTTCGGCAGCGACGCCACGGCCACCTCGGCGGCGCTGGCCGCGCCGCAGCTCGCCTGGTGGCAGAACTACTGGAACACCGCCGACCTGATGGAGATCACCTCCGCGGACGGCTCCGGGGAGTACGCGGAGAACCTGCGCACCCTCTACCTCTACGAAGAGGCGAGCCTGGTGCGCGGCGTCTACCCGGGCACCCAGGCCGGCCTCGCCGACCTGTTCTCCTGGGACCAGGACAACCAGCTGTGGGTGCCCTCCGACTACTGGTTCTGGAACCAGCGGATGCAGATCGCGGCCAACCTCAGCTCCGGCGAGAGCGCGCTCAACACCAGCTACTTCAACCTCTACACCAACAACATCGCCAATCTGCAGGCCTGGACCGCGGCCCACATGCCCGGCAAGTCCGGCATCTGCGTCCCCGAGACCATGCGGTTCAACGGCAACGGCGCCTTCGGCGACGACGCCGGCAACGCCTCCTGCGACAGCACGATCGACCCGAGCTACAACTCGCTCACCGTCACCACCGGCTCCGAGGTGGCGCTGTGGATCTGGCAGCAGTACCAGGTCACCCACAACACCGCTTTCCTGCAGGCGGGTTACCCGCTGATGAAGGCCGCCGCCCAGTTCCTGCTGTCGTACGCGACGCTGGGCAGTGACGGCAAGCTGCACACCACGGCCAACGCGCACGAGACGCAGTGGGACGTCACCGACCCGATCACCGACATCTCGGCGATGAAGGCGGTGTGGCCGATGACGGTCAGCGCCGCGCAGGCCCTGAATGTCGACTCCGGTTTCGTCAGCCAGCTGACCACGGCCGAGACCCAGATCCCGGACTTCCCGCGGACCGACCAGGCCACCCACACCAAGGTGCTGACGGCCAGCTCGGACGCGGCGGGCAAGGACGTGCTCGCCTACTCGACCCAGCCGGCCGCCGACCAGCAGAACGACGAGAACCCGGACCTCGAAGCGGTCTACCCCTACGGCCTCATCGGCGACTCCGGCAGCAACCTGGCCCTGGCCAACCGCACCTGGACCTCCCGCGAGCACCCCGACCGGGGCGACTACGCCTTCGACGGGCTGCAGGCGGCCCGGCTCGGCCGGCCCGCGGACGTCAAGCAGTCCCTGCTCGACAACATCGAGTACACCCAGATGTACGCCAACGGCCTGGCCGACCTGGACGGCGGGATCAACCCCGAGCCGTACATCGAACAGGGCGGGATGATCGCCGCCACCCTCAACGAGGGCCTGGTGCAGGACTACGACGGCCTGATCCGGATCGCCCCGGCCTGGCCGGCCGGCTGGGACGTCAGCGGCTCCGTCGCGGTCCAGCAGAACAGCACGGTCGACGTCCAGGTGCACGGCGGGGTCACCTCCACCGTCGTCCTGGAGGCCGGCGGCACCGCCGCCATGAAGCTGCGCACGCCCTGGCCGGGGCAGTCGGTGACGGTGGTCGACGCGACCAGCCAGACCACCGCGGTGGCCGCGACCACGGCGAGCACCCTCACCATCAACGCCACCAGCGGGCACACGTACCTGGTCGAGCTGGCCGGCTCCCCGTTCACCGCACTGCCGTTCGCCCCGGTCACCGGCAGCCCGGCGACGGTGGACAAGCACCTCGGCTCACGGCAGATCGGCACCGACGGGACGTCGCAGACCGTGGCGTCCTCGTTCAACAACGTCGGGGTGACCGACGACTCCAGCACCGACGCCGGCAACTTCGACGGCGGCGGGTCCAGCTTCTCCCAGCAGGCGCTGGCGACGGCGGGGCTGACCGCGGGCGCCACCATCACCCACGGCGGGGTCCATCTGACCTGGCCCGGCACGGCCGGGGCGGGCCAGCCCGACAACATCGTCGCCTCGGGCCAGACCATCAGTCTGACCGGCACCGGCTCGACCCTCGGGTTCCTCGCCGCGACCAGTTACGGCAACTCCAGCGGTGACGGCACCCTCACCTACACCGACGGCAGCACCCAGGACTTCACCCTCTCCACGCCCGACTGGTGGGGACCGCCCGGGAGCACCGCCGTCATCGCCCATCCCGGCTACCTCAACCAGCCGGGCAACACCACCGACGGCGACAGCACCTATGTCTACTACCTGGGCGTGCCGCTGACCGCGGGCAAGACACTGCAGTCGGTGACCCTGCCCAACATCAGCCCCGACGTGGAACAGGGCACCGCGGCGCTGCACATCTTCGCCATCTCCGCCTCGTAGCGGCCCGGCAGGCCGGCGGGCCTGCCGTCGCTGGGAAACGGAAGAACCCCCTGCCCGGGTGCTGACCACCCATACCCGGGAGGGGGTTCACGACCGTTCACGACCGTGAAGGTCGGGGGGAGGGGGAGCGCAGCCACGGGGGACCGGCGCGCTCCCCCTGCCGACGGAGCCCCACAACCGTCGCCGCGTCGGGGGGAGAGCGCGGCGGTCGGTCCCACAGCGGGGGCTCCGGTCCGTGTACCGGGCGGTCCCTGCCAGTCCCGCTCGGTACGTTCTCCACTCTGCTGCACTTCCCCGGCCCGCGCACCCGGCGAGAGTCCCCTTCCGGGGGGACCTTGGTCCTTTCGGGTTCACGGGGGCCTTACCCCGGGGATCACCTCACGGGGATCACATCCCGGGGGCAAGCGGGGATCTGCCGGTCGCCGACCGGTCGGGCAGCGCTAGGCTTCGGCCATTGGAGTGGGGCGCGGAGCGGGGCGCGGGGAGGCGGGCGGGGTCATGGGGCAGGCGAAGAAGATCGCGATGTATCTGCTGGTCATCTTTGTGCTATATACGATCATCACGGCGCCGGTGCGCGCGGCCGATCTGGTGCAGGTCGGGTTCACCGGCATCTCCACCGCCGCCAAGTCCGTGGGAACCTTCATGAGCAGCCTGGTGAAGTAGCTCCCGGGCGGCCCGAACCCCTCACGAGGAGCTCCACCGATGATCCGCCACCTGGTTCTTTTCAAGCTCAACGACGGTGTCAGCAAGGACGACCCGCGGGTCGCGGCCGGCGCCGCGGCCTTCGAGGCGCTCGGCAAGCAGATCGACCTGCTGCGTGAGTGGGAGTGCGGCTGGAACGTCACCGTGCGGGACATCGCCTACGACTATGCGATCAACAGCCTGGTGGACGACGCCGAGGCGCTGCAGGGCTATCTGACGCACCCCGCGCACCAGGCCGGGGTGGCGCTCTGGCGCGAGTTCGCGACCTGGGTGATCGCCGACGTCGAGGTCTGAGCGACCCGGCGTCCGTCGGCGGCAGGCAGGTCCGCCGCCGGCAGCAGGGGCGTCCCCCGCAGACCGGCGGGTGGAATCCGCGCCGCCGGGCCGCAGGGGGACCGGATGGCGGCGCGGATTCACTCGCCAGCACAGCCCCGATCAACACACCTATATGTGGTGCTTGCCCTAATAGCATCTCACTTGTGATGCTATGACCGGTTTGCCAGATGGTGGACTGGGGCAAACGTTGCGCCTCACGGGAGCTCGCGAGGGGTGGCGTGGCGGTGCAGACACAGGGGAGCGCAAAGGACGAGGGTGACGCACCCGCGGCCCCCGTGCCCGTCCCGGAGCAGGCCGCGGAGGCGCCCGCGGCGCCGGTCGCCGAGCCGATCCCCACCGACTCCGGCCGGGTCGACGTCCGCACCCTGACCAAGGTGCTGTTCGAGCGGATGTCCGAACTCACCCCCGGCTCCCCCGAGCACGAGCACGTCCGGGTCGCGCTGATCGAGGTGAACCTCCCGCTGGTCCGCTACGCCGCCGCCCGCTTCCGCGGCCGCAGCGAGCCGATGGAGGACGTGGTCCAGGTCGGCACCATCGGGCTGATCAACGCCATCGACCGGTTCGACCCGACCAGGGGCGTGCAGTTCCCCACCTACGCGCTGCCGACGATCATGGGCGAGATCAAGCGCTACTTCCGCGACAACGTCCGCACCATGCATGTGCCGCGGCGGCTGCAGGAGTTGTGGGTGCAGGTCAGCGCGGCGATGGAGGACCTGACGGTCGCTCACGGCCGGATGCCGAAGATCCCGGAGATCGCCGCCAACCTGCGGATCCCGGAGGAGGACGTCCGGGCCTGCCTGGACGCCGGCCGGGCCTACAACGCGGCCTCGCTGGAGGCGACCCAGGAGAACGAGGGCGGGCTGGCGCTGCTGGACCGGCTCGGCTACGAGGACTCCGCCCTCACCCATGTGGAGCACAGGGACATGGTCAGACATCTGCTGGTGCAGCTGCCCGACCGGGAGCGACAGATTGTGATGCTGCGCTTCTTCGGCAATCTGACGCAGTCCCAGATCAGCACCGAGCTGGGAATGTCACAGATGCACGTATCCCGTTTGCTGGCACGGATCTTCGCCCGGCTGCGCAGCGGCAACACCTGGGACAGCTGACCTCGGACGTCGCTGGAGCCCGCCGCCCACTTCGTGACAATCCGTCACAATACCTCCTCCGCCCCGCATTGCAGCGCGTTACCATCGCGTGACGTCTGGTCGTGTTGGGGTTTGCGGGGGATCCTGAGCCGGTATCCCAGTGGAGGTACATCGAGTCGTCGCCTTGTCGACTCGGGCAGCGGTGGCTTTGTCGACATGAGGGGGTAGCGTGTCCGTAGAACTGGGCAGCCCTGAGATTCTCTCCAACACTGCGGTCCTCCCCGCCCCGCGGGCGGCCCTGACCGAGCCTGCCGAGCCCGACGTCGTGGCCGAGGCCCTGGCGGCCGAAACCTTCGTGGCCGACACCCTCGTGGCCGAGGCGGCGGAGGCGGCCGAGGTGGTCGTGGCCGAGGTCGTCGCCGAGGTGGTCGAGCGCGAGGGACTCGACACCCGCGCCCTCTCCCGCAGCCTGTTCAAGCGTTTTGCGACGCTCACCCCCGAGGACCGGGACCACCCCTACGTCCGGGACACCCTGATCGAGCTGAACCTCCCGCTCGTCCGCTACGCCGCGGCCCGCTTCCGCAGCCGCAACGAGCCGATGGAGGACATCATCCAGGTCGGTACGATCGGCCTGATCAAGGCGATCGACCGGTTCGACAACGAGCGCGGCGTCGAGTTCCCGACCTTCGCGATGCCGACCATCATCGGCGAGATCAAGCGCTTCTTCCGGGACACCAGCTGGTCGGTGCGGGTCCCGCGCCGGCTCCAGGAGCTGCGGCTCTCGCTGACCCGGGCCGGGGACGAGCTGGCGCAGAAGCTGGACCGCTCCCCCACCGTAGCCGAGCTCGCCGCCTGCCTCGGCGTCACCGAGGAGGACGTGGTCGAGGGCCTCGCCGTCGGCAACGCCTACACCGCCAGCTCGCTGGACACCGCGCCCACCGACGAGGACGGCGACGGCCCGCTGGCCGAGCGCCTCGGCTACGAGGACGCGGCGATGGAGGGGGTCGAGTACCGCGAGTCGCTGAAGCCGCTGCTGGCCCGGCTGCCCGCCCGCGAGCGGCGGATCATCATGCTGCGCTTCTTCGGCAATATGACGCAGTCGCAGATCGGCGAGGAGATCGGCATCTCGCAGATGCACGTCTCCCGCCTGCTCACCCGCACCCTGGCCACCCTGCGGGAAGGCCTCATCACGGAGGGGTGACCTGCGGAGTGCAGACGACGCTGCGGCGGAGGAGACGGGTGGGCGGGCCTCGGGGGCCTGCCCACCGGCCCCGCCCGGCCACCGCCGCCGCAGGCTCAGCCTCAGCCTCAGTCGGCGAGCAGGTTCTTGCGGAGGGCGGCCAGGGTGGCCTGGTCCAGGCCCAGGCCGTCGGTGAGGAAGGCGTCGAAGGTCGGCCAACCCGCGGCCACCGCCGCGAACGCGGCGTCCAGGTAGGCGGCCTCGGCGCGGATGACCGGCATCATCAGGCTGGGGTCGTCCATGACGGTGTTGCTCCGGAACACCTCCATGATCCGGTCGATCAGCGCGGCCGAGCGCGCGTTGGTGAGCAGGTAGTCCTGGTAGACGGTGGCGCGGTCCACCCCCAGCGCGGTGAGCACGATCGCCGCGGTCCAGCCGGTGCGGTCCTTGCCGGCCGTGCAGTGGAACAGCAGCGGCGTCCCGTCCGGGTCGGCCAGCATCCGTACCGCCTCGGCGAAGAGCCCGCGGATGGACGGGTCGGTGACGAACCAGGCGTACATCTCGGACATGATCCGCTCGGCCCCGCCGTCGCCGAGCATGGCCCGCTGGGCCGCGGCGTCCTGGCTCGCCAGGACGTCCCGCAGCGAGAGGTAGATGTCGTGCTCGGGCGAGTACACCGGCAGGTGCACCAGCCGGACCGAGCCGTCCTCGGGCAGCAGGTCGGCGCCGTTCTCACGGACCTCGTTCATCCCGCGCAGGTCGACCACGGCGCGGACGCCGAGCCCGGCCAGGACCGCCCGGTCGGCGTCGTTGAGCCGGTTCAGTGCGTCGCCGCGCAGAGCCACCCCGGCGCGGACGGTACGGCCGTCAGCGGTTCGGTATCCGCCCAGGTCACGGGCGTTGGCGGCGGTATGGAGGCCGAGGCTGCGGGCGGCTGCGGTCTGCGGATCGGTCACGGCGGTTCTCTCCCCTGGGGTGATGGAGGCGTCAGCACCCTCCCGGGCGCGGGCAGCACTCTGCCGACCGCCGCAAACGGGGCGACGGCCGGCAGCACAGCGCTGAAGCGGACGGGCGGCTGTGGTGGGTTACTTCATCGCCAAATAGACGACACCCACGACGACGATCAGCGCGATGATCACGCCGACCGTGATGAGGCCGGTACGGCTGTTCCCGCTGACGGCGGTGGCGGGCTGGGGCTGCGGTTCGTCGACGAAGGCCTTGAACATCTGGGTGCTCGCGGACGGGTCCTCGACGGGGCGGTTCTGGTAGTCGGACATGGGACGTGACTCTAGCCAATCCGGATGAACACCGGTCAACCGCCCGGGTAGCGAACCTGTACCAACACCACTTCCGCACAGCCCCTACCCGATCACCAACCCGGCGTGTTCGGTGTGTAACCGGGGTGCAGCCGCTGCATGTACGCGGTGTCGTCGCGGCGTCGCTGCCCGCAGTCGAGGTAGAGCCGGTGCAGTCGGGCCAGCGCGTCCTCGTCCAGCTCGACGCCCAGGCCGGGGCCCCGCGGGACCGGCACCGCGCCGTTGACGAAGCTCAGCGTGCCCGGCACGATGACGTCCTCGTTCTCGCGCTTCCAGGGCCAGTGGGTGTCGCAGGCGTAGCTGAGGTGCTGGGTGGCCGCAGCGAGCTGCACCATCGCGGCCAGGCTGATCCCCAGGTGGCTGTTGGAGTGCATGGACAGGCCCACGTCGAAGTTGGCGCAGAGCGCCGACACCTGCTGGGAGTGCCGCAGCCCGCCCCAGTAGTGGTGGTCCGAGAGCAGCACGCCGATGGCCCGCTGCCGCAGTCCGGGGGCGAGGTGCTCGGGTGCGACCACGCACATGTTGGTGGCCAGCGGCATCGGCGCCTGCCGGGCCACCTCGGCCATGCCCTCGATGCCGGCGGTGGGGTCCTCCAGGTACTCCAGCACCCCGTCCAGCGCCGCGGCGACCTTGAGCGAGGTGGGGACGGTCCAGGCGGCGTTGGGGTCGAGCCGCAGCGGCAGGTCCGGGAAGGCGGCGCGCAGCGCGTGGATCGCCGCGATCTCCTCCTCGGGCGGGAACACGCCGCCCTTGAGCTTGATCGCGCCGAAGCCGTAGCGGTCGATCATGCGGCGGGCCTGCCGGACGATGCCGTCCGGGTCCAGCGCCGCGCCCCAGTCGTCGCCGTCCTCGGGGGCCGCGCCGGGGTGGCCGTCCCACTTGTAGAAGAGGTAGGCGGAGAACGGCACGCTGTCCCGCACCGCGCCGCCGAGCAGGTCGGCGACCGGGCGGCCCACCGACTTGCCCTGGGCGTCCAGACAGGCGACCTCGAAGGCGGAGAAGACCGAGAGCACGGTCTTGGAGCTGGAGGAGCCGCCGGTGAGGCCGTGGCTGTCGGCGAAGGCTCCGCCGCCGATGACCCGGGCCACCGCCTGCTCGATCAGGCCGAGGTGGAACACGTCCAGGCCGGTGATCGCCTCGGCGGCGGCGTCCAGCAGCGAGAGGAAGGCGTCGTCGCCGTAGGACTCGCCGAGGCCGACGATGCCGCCGTCGCAGTGCAGCTGGATGATGCTGCGCAGGGCGTAGGGCTCGTGCACGCCCACCGCGTTGAGCAGGGCCGGGTCGTGGAAGGCGACCGGGGTGACGGTGACCTGACGGATCTTCACTACTCGGCCTCCACAGCGGCGACGGCATGGGCGGTGCTGGCGGTACGGGCGGTGCCGGCGGCATGGGCGGTGCTGGCGGTGCCGGCGGTATGGGCGGCCACGACGGCACGGCCTGCGGCGATGATACGTACCAGTTCGTCCACATGCTCCTCGCGCGCCTCGACCAGCGGCGGCCGGACCGGTCCGACGGCCAGGCCGCCGCGCCGGGCGGCGGCCTTGACCAGCGAGACGGCGTAGCCGGGCACCAGGTCGCGCAGGTCGGCCAGCGGTAGCAGGAAGGCCGCGAGCAGGGCGTCCAGCAGCGCGTCGTCGCCGCGGTCCAGCGCGCGGGCGAAGGCGTGCGCCAGGTCGGGGGCGAAGGAGTGCACCGCCGAGGAGTAGCTGCCGATGCCGATGGCGGCGTAGGCGCGGGCGGACAGCTCGGCGGTGGGCAGGCCGTTGAGGAAGTAGAAGAAGTCGGCGCGCGCGTGCCCGCTGGTGCGGACGGTGGCGACGATCCGCTGCATCTGCTCGACGTCGCCGAGGCCGTCCTTGAGACCGACCACCTGGGGCAGGTCGAGCAGGCCCAGCGCGGTGGCGGGGCTGAGCTTGGCGTTGGCCCGCTGGTAGACGATCACCGGCAGCGGGCTGTCCCTGACCACGTAGCGGACGTGCCCGAGCACGCCTTCAGGGCTGGAGCTGACCAGGTAGGGCGGCAGCAGCAGCACGCCGTCGGCGCCGCACTCGGCGGCGTCGGCGATGTACTCGCGGGCGACGGCCGGGCCGCCGCCGGCGCCGGCGAAGACCGGCACCCGTCCGGCCACGGTCTTCACGGCGCGGGTGACCACCTCGCCGTACTCCTCGCGGCTGAGCGCCGTGAACTCGCCGGTGCCGCAGGCGATGAACACAGCGGTGGCGCCGGCCGCGACCTGCTGCTCGACATGGAGCTCGAGGACGTCGAGGGCGAGGGCGTCCTCCTCGGTGAAGGGGGTCAGCGGGAAGGAGAGCGGCGGGGTGAGTACGGCGTGGAGGTCCATGGGGCTCCTCAGCGAGGCGGCGGCGGGCATGAAGCGGGAGTGCCATCGTTCATGTTCGTGAACTGAGTTCAGTTTACTGAACGACATCAGGATATGTGAACCCTGCATCCGCACGCAGAGACAGTCTTAATCGATAATCGGGGTGCCGATCCGCTCCCAGATCTCCAGCACATGCTCCCGGAACAGGATCCCGGCGACCTCGGGCCGTCCCGCCTCCAGCGCCGCGACCAGCGGCACATGGTTCTCCGCGATCTCTTCGAGCCGGCCGAAGTAGACCTTGTTGGAGACCGCGGTGAAGCTGCGCAGGCTGGCCTCGGTCACCGTCCACATCCGTGCCAGCAGGCCGTTCCCGGCCGCCTCCCAGACGTGCCGGTGGAACGAGACGTCCCCGTCCACCACCCCGCCCACGTCCTCCCGGCCGGCCGCGGCGCGCATCGCCTCCACGTCGGCCCGCAGCAGGTCGGGGAGGCCCTCCGGCGCCAGCCGGCACACCTCGGCGCCGGCGAACTGCTCCAGCACCGCGCGCACCCGGTAGGCCTGCCGGGCGTCCTCCTCTGAGATGTCCGCCACATAGCTGCCCCGGCGCGGGAACTGCAGCACCAGGCCGTCCGCGGCCAGCCGCTTCAGCGCGTCCCTGACCGGCGCCTGGCTGACGCCGTAGCGGCGGGCCAGGTCCAGCTCGACCAGCCGGCCGCCGGGGGCCAGCTCACCTGCGGCGATGGCGGTGCGGACCAGCTCGTACACCTGGTCGGACAACCGTCCGCCGAGGCCGGGTTCGACCATGCTGCGGCTCCTCGCTGGGGGTGGGGCGGTAGTGCTGACTCTATCGGGTGAGGTCTATTCAGCTCCGAACCAATCGATTATCGTTCGGTCTGGCCTTTCCCTTCCAGCAATCGGAGCACCGCCATGCCTCCCACCGTTGCCCCAGCACCCGATCTGCTGGAGGTGCTGCGCCAGGACCGGCTGCTCGCCGTGCTCCGCGGCACCGACGCCGACGCGCTCACCGCCTGCGCCGCCGTGCTGGCCCGCAGCGGCGTCCGCGCGGTCGAGCTGACCCTCTCCAGCGAGGCCGGCCTCGAGGCCCTGCGCCGCAGCGCCGCCGACCCCGCGCTGCCGCCCGGCACCCTGCTCGGCGCGGGCACCGTGCTCACCCGGGACCAGGCCAGGGCCGCGATCGACGCCGGGGCCCGCTACCTGGTCACGCCCGGAGTGGCCGAGGAGGTGCTGGCCGAGGGGGTCGCCCAGGGCGTCCCGGTGCTCTGCGGGGCGCTCACCCCCAGCGAGGCGATGGCCGCGGTCCGGCTCGGCGCGGCGGCGGTGAAGCTCTTCCCGGCCTACGCGGTCGGCGGCGCCCGCTATCTGCGCGACCTGCGCGCGCCCTTCCCCGACGTCCCGTTCATCGCCATCGGCGGGATAGCCCTGGACGACGTGGCCGACTACCTCGCCGCCGGGGCGGTCGCCGTGGGCGTCGGCTCACCGCTGCTGCGCGAGGCCGCCCACGACAGCAGCCCAGCCGCGTTGGCGGCGCTCGCGGCCCGCGCCGCGGGGTACCTGGCGGCCACGGCCCGCACGGATGCCGTATGAGCGGTCACAGCTCCGGGGTGGTCACCCTCGGCGAGTCCATGGCCGCCCTCGGCTCGATCCACCCCGGCCCGCTGCGGCAGGCCGCACAGCTGCAGCTCTCCATCGCCGGGGCCGAGTCCAACGTCGCCATCGGGGTGCGCAGGCTCGGCCACCCGGCCGCCTGGATCGGCCGGGTCGGCGCGGACGAGTTCGGCGCGATGGTGCTGGAGCGGCTGCGCGCCGAGCAGGTGGACGTGACCGGTGCGCGGACCGACCCGGCCGCCCCCACCGGGCTGCTGATCAAGGAGCAGCGCACCCCCGACGTCACCCGGGTCCAGTACTACCGGGCCGGTTCGGCCGGCTCCCGGCTCTGCCCGGACGACCTCGCCGCCCCCGCCGCGGCCCGGTTGATCGCCGACGCCGCCGTCCTGCACCTCACCGGCATCACCCCGCTGCTCTCCGCCGACGCCGCCGCGGCCGTCCGGTACGCGGTGGAGCTGGCCGCGGCGGCGGGCGTCCCGGTCTCGCTGGACGTCAACCACCGCACCGCGCTGGGCACCCCGGAGCAGCTGCGGGCCCAGCTGCTGCCGCTACTGCCGCAGGTCAGCCATCTGTTCGCGGGTGAGGAGGAACTGCTGCTGCTCGCCGACGCGACCGAGGAGGCGGAGGCGGTCCGCCGGCTGTCCGGCGCCGTCCCCGAGCTGGTGGTCAAGCGCGGCGCCCGCGGGGCGACCCTGCACACCGCGGCCGAGGTGCTGCACCAGCCCGCCGTCCCGGTCCGCGCGGTCGATCCGGTGGGTGCGGGCGACGCCTTCGTGGCCGGCTACCTGGCCGGCCTGCTGGACGGCTCCCCGGCCGCCGAACGGCTCCGGCTCGGTTGCCTGACCGGCGCGTTCGCGGTCTCGGTGCCGAGCGACTGGTCCGGGCTGCCGACCAGGGACGAGCTGCACCTGCTCTCGGCCGCCCCGGGCACCACGCTGCGCTGACGTGGGCACCACCCTGCGCCGAGGTCCGAACGGGTGACTGTCGCCGGCACCCCGGAAATACCTCCGCGCCACCCCACGTTGGCACAGGTCATGACCGCAACCACGAGCACCCGCCTCGGCACCTCCGACCTGACCGTCTTCCCGCTCGCCCTGGGCGGCAACGTCTTCGGCTGGAGCTCCGACGAGGCCCAGTCCTTCGCCGTGCTGGACGCCTTCACCGCCGGCGGAGGCAACTTCGTCGACACCGCCGACGTCTACTCGGCCTGGGTTCCGGGGAACTCCGGCGGCGAGTCGGAGACCATCCTCGGCCGCTGGATCGCTGCCCGCGGCAACCGTGCGGACGTGGTCGTCGCCACCAAGATCGGCTCGCACCCCGAGTTCAAGGGCCTCAAGGCCGCGAACATCGCCGCCGCCACCGAGGCCTCGCTGCGGCGTCTCGGCACCGAGCAGATCGACCTGCTCTACACCCACTTCGACGACGAGAGCACCCCGGTCGAGGAGATCATCACCGCGCTGGACGCGCTGGTCCGCGCGGGCAAGGTACGCCAGATCGCCGCCTCCAACATCTCCCCGGCCCGGCTCAGCGCCTCGCTGGCCTTCTCCGACAGCGAGGGCCTGGCCCGGTACGTGGCGCTGCAGCCGCAGTACAACCTGGTCTCCCGTGACACCTACGAGGGCGAGCTGGCCGAGGTGGCCGCCGCCAACGGACTGGCCGCGATTCCCTACTACGGCCTCGCCTCCGGCTTCCTCACCGGCAAGTACCGGGTCGGCGGCCCGGCCGTCGACAGCGTGCGGGCCGGCGGCGCGGCCAAGCACCTGGAGACCCCGCGCGGGCTCAAGGTGCTGGAGGCCCTGGACAGCGTCGCCGCCGCCCATGACGCCGAGCTCGCGACCGTGGCCCTGGCCTGGCTGCTGGCCCAGCCCACCGTCGCCGCGCCGATCGCCAGCGCCCGCACGGTGGAGCAGCTCCCGGCCCTGCTCGCGGTCGCCGAGCTGACCCTGAGCGCCGCCGAACTCGCGCTGCTGACCGACGCGTCGGCGTAACGGGGTGCAGGTCCGCCCACTGACACCGGACGCGCTCGCCGAGACCCTCGGCGAGCGCGTCGCGCTGCTCCCCCCGCCGCCCGGCGAGCGGCTGCGGATCGCCGTGGACGGAGCGTCGGCCGCAGGCGCCGCCGCGCTCGCGGACGCGGTGGCGGAGGGTCTGCGGCTGCTCGGCCGCCCGGTGCTGCGGATCAGCTCCGGCGACTTCCTCCGCCCGGCCTCGCTGCGCCTGGAGTACGGGCACCAGGACGCCGACGCCTACCTGGACGGCTGGTTGGACGTCAACGCGCTGTTCCGCGAGGTCTTCGACCCGCTGGAGCCGGGCGGCAGCGGGCTGGTCCTGCCCGCGCTGTGGGACGCGCGGGCGGACCGTGCCGTCCGCAGGCCCCCGGTGCCGCTGCCGCCCGGCGGCGTCCTGCTGCTGGACGGTCCGCTGCTGCTGGGCCGCTGGCTGCCGCTGGACCTCTCGGTCCACCTCTGGCTCAGCCCCGCCGCGCTGGCCCGCCGTACCCCGGCGGACGAGCAGTGGACCCTGCCGGCCTTCGCCCGCTACGAGGCCGAGGTACGCCCGGCCGAGGCCGCCGACCTGGTCGTCCGCGCCGACGACCCGCGCCGCCCGGCCCTGGTCGTCGGCTGACGCGGCGTCAATGGACTACCGCGGCGGGTAGGCCTTCTGCATCGGGACCTCGTGCTGCGGCGGGCCGACCGGGATGGTGCAGAAGGAGCAGCGGGTGGCGGCGATCGGGATGGTGCTGAGGCACTCCGGGCACTCCTTGGTCGGGGCGAGCGGCTCCTCCTTCGGCTTGAAGCGCTCGTGCAGCTTGTTCACCGGCATGACCACGAAGTAGTAGACGACAAAGGCTATGAGCACAAAGCTGATCGTGGAGTTGATCAGCTGGCCGTAGGCGAACGAGACCCCGTCCACCTTGAAGATCGCGCTGCTGAAGTTTCCGGTCTTGTGGGTGATCAACCCCACGATCGGGGTCAGGAAGGCGTTGACGAATCCGTTCACCACGGCCGTGAAGGCCGCACCGATCACGATGCCGACCGCGAGGTCGACGACGTTCCCGCGCAACAGGAAACTGCGGAAGCCCTTCATGCTGTTCTCTCCATACTGTTCGGCGCCGGGGACAGGAGACTGGCGCGGGCACACCCTCCCAGGTTTGACCCCGTACACGCGAACGGCCCCGCTGATGAGCGGGGCCGTTCACTGGTCTCCTTCACAGGCGTTACGAGGCGTCAGCTTCCTTCAGCGCGGCCTTCTCCATGGCCGCCGCGGCGGCCTGGGCCTGGGCCTGGATGCCGGAGACGGTGCGCAGCGGCACCTCCTTGATGAAGAGCACCAGCACGAACGCCACCGCCACGACACCCGCGCCGAGCAGGAACACCGTGTGCATGGAATCCGCGAAGCCCATCTTGAAGGGGGCCGCGAAGACGTCGTCCAGCTTCTGGATGAACGAGGAGTCGCTCAGCACCGAGGGTCCGCCGCTGGCGCCCGGGTGCTGCAGCAGCTGGATCACCGGCGCGTTGCCGGGCTTCCCGGCGATCGCCGGGTCGTGCAGCGCGGACTGGAACTGCGGGGTCTTCGACGCGGTCTGGAACGCCGTATTGATCTTGTCCCCGACCGTGCTGAACAGCACCGACAGGAAGATCGCGGTACCGGCCGTGGCGCCCAGCTGCCGGAAGAAGGTGGCCGAGGCGGTGGCCACGCCCATGTCCCTGGCCGGGACCGTGTTCTGCACCGAGAGGGTCAGCGTCTGCATGGTGCAGCCGAGGCCCACCCCGAAGATCAGCATGAAGACCATGGTCTCCAGCAGCGGGGTGTTCCACTGCACCTCGAAGTGGAACAACAGCATCGCGACCAGCAGCAGCGCGGTGCCGATCACCGGGAAGATCTTGTAGCGCCCGGTCCTGGAGGTCAGCTGACCCGCCATGATCGACGCCGACATCATGCCCAGCATCAGCGGCAGCATCATCAGGCCGGACTCGGTCGGGCTGGCGCCCTTCACGATCTGCAGGTACTGGGGAATCATCAACAGCCCGCCGAACATGCCCATGCCTACCAGGACGGACAGCACGCTGGTCTGGCTGAAGACCTTGTTCTTGAACAGCCGCATCGGGATCAGCGCCGCGTCGCCCATCCGGCGCTCGACCATGATCCAGGCGATCACGCCGAGCACGCCGACGACGAAGCAGAGCAGCGAGCGGGCGGAGAGCCAGCCCCAGCTCTGCCCCTGCTCCGAGACCAGCAGCAGCGGGACCACGCCGATGGCGATGGTCACCGCGCCCCACCAGTCGATCCGCTGCTCGCGGCGGACGTGCGGGATGTTCAGCACCTTGGCGACCACGACCAGCGCGACCAGGCCGATCGGCACGTTCACCAGGAACACCCAGCGCCAGCCGGCGATGCCGAGGATGGTGCTCTGACCGGCCAGGAAGCCGCCGACCAGCGGTCCGAGGACGCTGGAGGTGGCGAAGACGGCGAGGATGTAGCCCTGGTAGCGGGCCCGCTCACGCGGCGGCACGATGTCGCCGATGATGGCCAGCGCGAGCGACATCAGACCACCGGCGCCGAGGCCCTGGAAGGCACGGAACGCGGCCAGCTCGATCATCGAGGTGGCGAACGTACAGGCGATCGAACCGACCAGGAAGATGCTGATCGCGGCCAGGAAGTACGGCTTGCGGCCGTGGATGTCCGAGAGCTTGCCGTAGAGCGGCGTCGCGATGGTGGAGGTGATCAGGTACGCCGTGGTGGTCCACGCCTGCTGGCTGAGGCCGTGCAGGTCGTCGGCGATGGTGCGGATCGCGGTGCTGACGATGGTCTGGTCGAGCGAGGCCAGAAACATGCCGATCATCAGACCGGAGAGAATGGTCAGGATCTGACGGTGGCTCAAGCCGCCTGGCTCGGCGGGTATCGCCGCGGCGGACGCGCTCCCGCTGTTCTTGGTACTGCTGCTCACGTGTTTTCTCCTTGCTGCGCCGCGTCGGCTGCGGTCTGGGCGGTAGCCCCGACCGGTCCACCGAAGAGTTCTGCGCGGTTCTCTGCGAAGTCGTCGTTCAGGCGTCCGAACAGCCGGACCAGCTGGTAGCGGTCCTCGGCCGGCCAGGCGTCGAGAATGTGGGCCAGCCGCTGGTTCCGCTGGTCCCGGAAGTGCTGATAGGCGATGACTCCGGCCGGGGTGGCCGAGAGCAGGGCGCCCCTGCGGTCCTCGGGATCGGGCCGCCGCTCGACCAGGCCGTGATCGACCAGGGAGCGGGTCTGCCGACTGACCGTGGACAGGTCGAGCAGGGTGTCCGCCGCGAGGTCGGTCGCCCGCCGGGGACCGCAGGTCACCAGCCGCGCCAGCAGCACCCGGTCGCCCCCGCCCGGATCCTCCCTGGCCCGCTGCTTCCACGCGTGGATCAGCCGTAGGAGGCGCTGCATCTCGTCCCCGAGCGCGGTCGCCGCCTCCGCGGCGGTCGCCGTGGGGGTTGCCGTGGGGGTTGCCGTCGCCGCTGTCGGCGTGGCTGCCGTCGCCGTCGGCGTGGCTGTCGCCGCTGTCGCGGGCCTGGGACTCGTCCCCTGGTCCATGCCGCCCTCCCCGGGAACATAGTTGCTTGTCTCTAGCAAGTAACTGTACTCCACATCTTTTAATTCCCTCCTACACCCCCACCGCCGGGGGCAAGGGATGATGGAGCCCATGCTCCAAGGAACCACGATCGGGCTTCGCGCCCGACACCAGACAGACGTTCCCGTCCTGCACGCCGAGCTCTACAACGACGTGGCCATGCGGGCGCAGGCGAGCACCCGCCCCTGGTACCCGATCCCGCCGGGTTCCGCCGCCTCCCCGTATGCCCTCTCGGAGCCGTCCGACAACGCGGCCTGCTTCTCCGTGGTCACCCTCGACACCGACGAACTGGCCGGCGAGGCCGTCCTCTGGGGCATCGACACCCACAACAGGACCGCCCATCTGGGCCTCTCGCTACGGCCCGGGTTCCGCAACCGCGGATTCGGAGCCGATGTCGTGAGCGTCCTCTGCGACTACGGGTTCACCATCCGCGGCCTGCAACGCCTGCAGATCGAGACCCTGGCCGACAACATCGCGATGAAGCACGCGGCACTGAGGAACGGCTTCACCCTCGAAGGCACCCTCCGCCGCGCAGCCTGGGTCAACGGCGCCTTCGCCGACGAGGTCGTCTTCGGCGTCCTGGCCACCGAATGGCACCGAGAGGAGCGGTAGCAGCAGCCGGGCTGCCCCGGCCCCCGGCCGTGCCTCGGAAATCGATTGCCTCCGACCCACGGCATGCCCAGATACTTCGGCATGAGCAGAATCGCGCAGGTCATCGTGCTGGCAGCGGACGCGGACGAGGTGATGGAACCACTGACCCGGCCGGACGAGTCGCGCAGTTGGGGCGGCCACTTCGAGCGGCTCGACCAGCCAATTGACTGGGGGTGGGTGATCGAGTTCTACCGCGTACGTTCACGGTCGGGTCTGCTTCGGCACTTGGAATCCCTGGCGTGGCCGCATCCAGCGAGCGTGCAGGTGCTGATCCGTGACGAGGAGGACGACTGCTTCGGGCTGTGGATGATGCGGGACGGCGAGCTGGTCGAAATAGCGCTCCCCGGCCACAGACGCCTGCACCCCCGGCGACCAGTGATGAGTTCCCGCCCGGCCCTGGCCTGCTGTGGCGGACAGAAGCGCCCCTGCCAACCGGCTTCTCAACCGAGCGCCAGGACCCGCGCCCCGCCTGGTAGGGCCCACCGACCACGGCTGCAGTGCCAGCCAGGATTGGACAATTCACTTGACCACCCCCGTCCCCACCCCCACCCCCGCCCACGGCTGCGCGAGGCAGCGTCGAGCGACCTGCCGTTCGTCTTTCGCGGCGAACGCTCCTACATGGAGGAGATCGAGCCCGCCCATCTCGCGTCCTGGACCCAGGCGATCGACCGGAATCTTGACCTCTGGATCAAGAACCTGGAGCGGACGGTGATCCTGGAAGTCGATGGTGAACCGGTCGGCTATGCCATGTGGACCTCGGCTGCGGACACCGCGACGCTGATCACCATTCATGTGGCCGACGCCATGCGACGCAGAGGGCTGGGCGCGGAACTCATGACCTGGTTCTCGGACAGCGCCCAGAAGGCGGGCCATCGGGTCCTGGAACTCGGCGTCCACCACGGCAATCCCGCGCGAGCCCTCTACGAGCGCAGCCAGTACACGCTCATCGGAGAGGACGGCGACTACCTCCTCTTCCAACGCCGCCTCAGCTGAGCGGGCCAGCCCCCTGGCCTCATCGGAGGACGTTCATGGGAAAGCTGACTGTGTACGCGCTGCGCGCCGTGCTCGGGCTGGTGCTCACCGGCACCGTGTTCGTGCAGGCGATGATGGTGTTGGCGCCGGCCACCAAGCCGGACGACGGGTCGCTCCCGCTGACCCCGCTACGCGTGATCACGATCCTCGGCATGGTGTCGGCCCAGCTCGCTTTTCGCCGCGCTCTGCGAGGTGCTCGAATGCCAGCCGGGCGACCTGTTGCGCTGGGAGCCCGAGAACGACGAGGGCGGATGAGCACGGCGCGGGCGGATCAGCACGGCACCGCGCAACCCGAAGGGTCCGGCCTGAAACGGCTCCATCGAGGGCCGTTCGCGGTCTCACTCCCCCCGCGAGGACGATGCCGAACGCCGCAACCAGGCCCACCGGACAGCCTGGGGCTTCGGCGGGGCCGCTGCCAGCCACCCTCATTCGAACACTTGTCCACAGGGGTTATCCACACTGTGGAGAACGTGTCGACCCCCTCGCCCGCGGTCGCACCGTCCTGCCGAACGCGTGGCTTCAGCCTTGCGATTCCTGCGACCTGCGCCGCTTCGAACGCGGGCGGAAGTGCTCCCAGACCGTGATGCCCAGCATGGTCGCCCCGAGCCCGAGCATGACATCGGCAAGAACGGCCAGCAGGCCGAACCCACCCAGCGCAGTGCGGATACACCGGACCAGGGCGAGGATCGCCCAGAGCCCGGTGCCTATCCGCTTCCCAACCCTGACGACCGACGTGTCGGACATGCGTTGTCTCCTACGGTTCGGGGTGGGGCTCAGCTCGGGCGGCGCGGCGGAGTTCGGTGTCGCGGCGGGGAACGGGTCGGGTCTGGTCGAGATCCGAACGGCGGCGAGCCCAGCTGCAGGACCAGGACCAGGACAAGTCTCCCAGCCTCCCGCGGTGCGAGCTCAGGCGCGGTGCGGGTGCTCAGGCGCGGGTCAGAAGTCGGGCCGTGTTGCCGCCGAAAACCAGGTCACGGACCGCCGAATCGGCCACCGCCGCCTCGACGGTGTGCCGCGACGCGACCACGTCTCCGTAAGGGGTGTTCGACCCGAACACACACCGCTCGGGAAGCTCACGGACCGCCGCCCGTACGGCGAACACCTGAAGCGCGCTGGAGAGGTCGATGTAGAGGTTCGGCGTCTCGCGGGCCAGGTCGACCAGCTCCAGCCAGTTGAGCCCGCCGAGCGCACCGACGACGACGGGAACCGTGCGGTGGCGCGCGGCCAGCGAGGCGTACGTCCGTAGGTCCTCGGCGGTGTTCGGGGCGAAGCCGTGGACCAGGACCGGCACGCCGCCGTGGTCGGCGCTGACCGCGAGCGCCGGCTCGATGAGGTGCGCCTGGCCGGGGGCGGGGGTCAGTTCACCGATCCCGACGATGCCGGGGCGGGCGAGGAGGGTGTCCAGCCAGGTCCGCATCTGATCGTCGGTCATGTTCAGACGGACGTTGGCTAGGCCGACGGTCTCGTCCGGGTGTGCGTCCAGTGCTGCGCAGAGCTCGTCCACCGCCGCGTGGAACTCGTCCTCGGGGCTGACCTCGCCGCCGACCACCGCGACGAGCCGGGCGAATTCCGCGCGCAGGCCCTCCAGCGTGGTTGGCGCCTCGGGGTGGATGCGCGTGGACTGCAGCACCGTGCGACCGACACCGGCCTTCCGGGCTCGGGCCAGTTGGTCGGGGACGTCGACGGTGACATGGGCGTGAAAATCGATGATCATAGAGCCACGCTAAAGTCTGACAGCGGTGTGAAGGTCAAGCCCGCGAGGTGGAACGACTGTGCACAGTAAGAATGCGCACATGGACAATGCGATGGGGCCGGCGGCGCGCTTGATGACTGCGGCGCGAGTGGCCCAGGCCTCGGAGGCGGAGCAGGACTGGGAGGCCTACGGGACGCTGGCTCGGGAGGCTGCCAAAGGGGAGGGTGGGGAGGCGGCGTTGCGGTGCGGGTTGGGGTTGCTGAAGTCCGCCGATGCCCTGGAGCGGGAGGTGGGCTGCGATCTGGTGGGAAACGCGGCCAACGAGCATGAAGGCTCTGCGTGACGAGGCCGCAACGGCCCTGATGGCGCTGGCCGAGGGGGAGACTCAGGCCTGTGTGCTGGTGTCCCTCGTCTGCGGCCTGGGCCGCACGCAGGACCCGCGCGCCGTCCCCGTGCTGGTCCGGCTGTCCGGTCACGAGGACGCCGACCTGCGGCGTCAGGTCGCCTCGGAGATCACTTTCGTCACCAGCGGACTGCCCGACGGGCCCGATGTTCAGGCGCTGATCCAGCTCACCCGGGACCAGGACCGTGAGGTCCGAAACTGGGCGGCCTTCACCTTGGGATTCCAGTTGGAGCAGGACACGACCGCCATCAGGGACGCGCTGTGGGAGTGCACCACCGATGAGTACAGCGAGGTCCGGGAAGAGGGTGCGCGGGGGCTGGCCAGACGGCACGACCCACGTGCCGTCCCGCTGATCGCCGGACTGCTGGACTCCGACGACGGGGCCTACTTCCTCACCTTCGACGCAGCAGCGATCCTGGGCGTCCCCGAACTCCTTCCGGCGCTGGACACCTATGAGCCCGACTCACCCGGGACGGACAGGGCCGTCGCGGCCTGCGACCCGGTGCGGCGGGCCCGTATGGAGGACGACGCCTGGGCCGTCGTCCTGGAGTTGGAGCGGCTGCGCCCCGACCTCGACGCGGCGCTCTGCTCACCGCGCTTCGAGTCGGTGCACGGGATGAAGGTGACCCATCGAGAGACGGCCGACACGAGCTACGACGCGGCCTCACTGCTGACCCGCGCCAACGGGGAGCCGGCGCGGGCCGCCGAGCTGGTGGTGGCCGACCTCGCTGATCCTGTGGGGAGCGGGCCGCGGGCTGACAGTCTCCCGGGGGCCTCGGGGTAAGCGCCATCGGCTACTTCACCCTCCGCCGGGCCAAGCAGCGCGCCCAGGCCGTCCAGGCCAGCACCACCCCCACCCCCGCGTCGGACGACACGCCCCCGCAGTAGCCGTCGTCGAGTACGCTCTCCCCGCCGCGCAGGCTCCCCTGCCGCGTACAACTCCCCCACCGCGTACTCTCCCCCGCCCCGGGCAGACGCCAGGCATGACCTTCCCCGGCTTGCTCCTCATCCTGGCCGCCGTCGTACTCGTCGGCAGCCTCATGCAAGGCCCCTGGGTCACCAGGTACCTCCGCCGCCGCCGAGAGCGCCGCAACCGCTGACCCCGCCCGTGCGTACAGCCCAGGACGTGCGGGCTCGCTATGATCACGAACTCGATCAGCGAGCCATCGGGGAGCATCCTTGAAACCCACCCGCCGTACAGCCGTGGCACTGGCCATCGCCGCAGCAACCGCCCTCATACCGGCAACGGCCAGCGCCGCCGGCCGAAGCACCGCCCCAGCCGCCTGTTCGGACCACAGCCTGCGCGCAGCCGACCACTTCGGCCTCGTGCCGACCGCCCGCCGGGCCGGACAGAAAATCGACATCTTCACGCCGGTCTACAACACCCAGGCCGCACCCCGGACCAACGTGCTCTTCTACCTCCAGCTCGCCTACGCCGGCCAAGGCACCCCCCACGCGGCGCCGCAGATCTGGTGGCGCATCGACAATGGCCACTGGAAACTCCTCAGCCTCGCCTTCCACGCCGGACGCAAGAACGTCAGCTCCCCCTACTGGGACACCAAGGAGCTGGCTATGGGCACCTTCGCCGGACACCGGACGCGCACCGTCGAGATCTCCACCAGCTTCCCCGCGAAGGCCAGCAAGGCCGGCTACTTCGGCTACGAGGGCTTCTCGGTCCCCGCCTGTCAGCCGAACGGGCAGTGGTACCAAGGAACTTCGGAGTTCGAGGAGTCCTACCAGTAGCGACCCGCTTCACCTCGGCGCCGTACCAGTACGACCGACGAAGCCTCTTGCTCCTCCGATTACTCCTCCGAGGCGACATCCTCCGGGACAGGCATTTCGAAGACGCTCAGGCCGGCCTGCCGCGCACTTGCTACGCGTCCCCTCACTGCCTGCACTACGCGGGCAATTGCCTTGTCAGTCCCCACCCGTATGGTCAGCAGGAGAGCAGTGATCGACCAGAGCCGCGGGAAGGAAGGCGACCACGGACGCGGGCGCCCCACGACCGTCCGCCGCCGTCGGGTCCGCCGCGCCGGTCCCAGGATTTCTCTGGTCCGGCGAGGCCGGCGGGAGCACGTGCGCACGCCGGGGGCCAGCTTCACCGAGGGAGCGCTGTAGACATGCCGAAGGGGATGGCCCAGTGGGGCGAAGAGCTCTTCATGACACGGGAACGGGAGCAGCGTCACGGCCTGGCACCGCAGCACGACGCGGGTGGGCGCATCGTTCAAAGGGGCTTCGAGCCCTGCCTGTTGGCCGTTCTCCGACTGTCGGCGGGAAGCGCCCCGGACAGCCGTCCGACCATCGAGTGGTTCCGGCGGGCGCTGGCACGCACGGGCCACCTCCCGCGCGCGGCTGAGCTGGCGTACACGATCAGCGACGAGTTCAAACAGGGCGAGGAGCTGCTGGCGCTGGTGACGGCCGCGGCCGGCGCGGGAGACCTGCGCGGCGCCCAGGCACTGGCCGAGTCGATCCCGCTGGGGCTACGGGACCAGGCACTGCTCGTCCTCGTACCGGCGTGGGCCCGCGCCGGTGAACGCGACACGGCCACCGCTCTGGCAGAAAGGATCCGCTATCCGCACAACTGGGGGAAAGCCTGGGCCATGCTGGCGAAGGTGGCGGCGGACGACGGCGACACCCAGGAAGCGCTGAGGTTCGCCGCCCGCGCCGACGCCGAGGTGAGTTCCTCCGGCTACGGCGAGATGGGACGGGTGCTCGCCCTCCTGGTGGAGGTGGCCACCGCCGCCGGCGACCACGTCCGGGCCGCTGAGCTCGCCGACCGCGTGGAGGACTCCGCCCGATCCCGTAGCCCGGAGGCATGGTCCCGGCCTCAACCCCGGCCCCTGGCAATGGTATTGGCCTGTGAGGTGCTGAGCGGAGACCTGTACCGGGTCGACGCCCTGCTGCGCCCCTCACCCAGACCCCCGCTCGACGTCGGGGGTGGGACGGGCCTGCCGGCGCCCGGCGAAACCGCCGGCCAGGACGTGGCACCGCAGGAAGTCCTGTACAAGATGATCGCCGTTCCGCAACCACCCGGATCCCCTCTGGATGCCTGGGACATGGCCTGTGTGCTGGACGCGGTCGCCGAGACCGTCGGCACTGCCGAAGCTACAGAAGCCGCCGACGCCGCCGACACCGCCGGCCAGGACGTTGCCCTCGCCCTGGCCGACCGGGCGGAGACCATGCTCGACACCGACCTCGGACCCGACCACCACACTCTGCTGCGGGCCGTGACACTCCTGCTGGCCCGGCGCGGGCAGGTCGAGCGGGCCATGGCCCTCGCCGACCGAATCGACCCGGATCAGCGCGCGGGGCGGCAGGCGGAGATCGTCGGGGCGCTGGCCCGCTACGGCGACACGGACGGGGCCGAGGCCCTGGCCCACGCGATCACCGACCGCCGGGCACAGACCAGGGCAATGATCGACGTGGTCCGGGGGCTGGCCCAGCACGGCGATCCGGACCGGGCCGAGACCCTGGCCCACACCATCACCGACCCATGGGCACAGGGCGAGGCACTGGTCGCGGTCGTCAGGGAGTTGGCCCGGCGCGGCGATCCGGACCGGGCCGAGGCACTCACCCACTCGATCGCCTACCGCGCGACCCGAGCCCGTGCACTGGCCGCACTCGCGGAGCTGTCCGAGCCGTCCGACGCGCGGCAGCTTGCCGTACGGGTCCTGCTCCTCGACGGCTGGGCCGCCGTCCTGCCGCTCCTGGAACGAATTGCGCCCCGTGCGATGGCAACTGTCGCCGATCAGATGATGATTGCGAGACTCACTCCATGATTCCGAAGCTGCCCCTGCACAGCCCTCGTTGGCGGGACCTTGACGGGGTGACGGCCGATGAGGTGAAAGCGCTGCTGGAGCAGATGGCATCCGCGGCCGCCACCGGGACCGCTGCTGGGACCGGGACCGGCGATGAATGGAGGCAGACCTGGACGCAGATGACCGGAGGCCTGCTGGACGACGGAACCGTCGTCGACGGCGCCTATGCAGCCCTACCGCATCTGGTCGAGGCCGCAGCGGCGTTGCCGCCGGAACAGTCCGCGGATTTCTGGGTGGACCTGGGATTCATCGTGACGGCGGAGGACAGGCCCCCCGTCCCGGCCGAACTCCAGGCGGGGTTCAGTGCCGCACTTCGACTGGCTGAACAGGCGGCCGCACAGAGCTTTCTCACCGCCGCTGTTCCCGCGAACGACTGCGCCTATCTCGCGTTGAGCTGTGTTGCCTTCGCCGGCCACCACACCGGCGCAGCGCTGTGGAATCTCGAGCTCCAGGAGAGCTACCTCCAGTTGTTGTGCCCCGGGTGCGGGAACGATACCGAGATCGACCCGTTCTTCGTGGACCCGGTGCGTCCGCCCTTCAAGGCTCCCGAGCTGCCCGATCCGGGCCAGGCCCGTCAGGAAGAGCAGCCCTGGGGCTCCTCCTGGAACGAGATCGCCACCGCCCTGCGGGAGGACGCGCTGGGAGCGGGGTGGGAGCCCTTTCTGCGGGTGGCGCGTACGGTCGCGGCGGCGGGAATACCCCCGGAAACACCGGGGCCGGCCGTCCTGTGCCTGGTTGCCGGGATGGTTGCGGCCAAGGGCGCCCCACAGGGGGCCGGGAGGGAATTGGCCCGCAAACTGATGTTGCTCACCGGCCACTTCCGCTGCTGGGGCTGCGAGCAGACCTGGACGATCGCCGACGGCCTGGTGGAGGATCCGACCGGTGCGCGCCCCCAGGAGCATCTGCCGCAGGCGGGGACGGCTGCCGACCGGTCGGCGACCACGGCGACGTCAGCAGCGACCCGGCTCCCCCGTCAGTTCCATAAACTCCGTCAGGACGGAAGCGCCCTGCTCGCGGCCGACGGCACACCCTGGGGCCGGATTTCGGTGTTCTCGGATTCCGCGCCCGGTTCCTTCGGAGGCGTCAACTCGCTGACGGTGGTGACCCGCCCCGGTCACCCGTTGCTTGTGGCCGGCGCCGGCGACAGGGGTGCGGTGTGCCTGTGGAATGCGGCCGACGGCCGACTCATCCATGGACCGCTGCTGCCGGGACATCCCGACCGCATCCGCTCGATGACGTCCCTGCTCCTGCCCGAAGGCCGCAGCCTGCTGGCGAGCGGAGGCGACAGCGGGACGATCGCGGTGTGGGACGCGGTCACCGGGCAGCCAGCACGCGAACCGGTGGGCGACCGGCCCGGCGGGGTGATCGGGATGTGTGCCGCGACCGTCCCCGACGGACGAACCCTGCTCGTCACCGCCACCTCCCGAGGCGCGGTCCGGTTGTGGGATCCAGTAACTGGTGAGCCTGTCGGGCGCCTCAACCCCTATGGTGCTCCGATCCAGTCGATCGCCGCCGTCCCGATCGCCCCCGGCCATACGTTGATCGCCGCCACGGACACTCCGGGCCGCGTCCATGTGTGGGATCCGGCCGTCGACGACCCCTGGGAGCGAGGCGCGGCCGTGCAACTGAGCGGACGCGCCGTCAACGATGCCGGCCACCGCCCGGGAGCGATGGCGGCGGTGGCGGCTGTACCCACCCAGGACGGAGCCGTGCTGGCCACCGGAGACAACCTCGGCACGGTCACGCTGTGGGACCTCGCGACCGGTGCGCCGATCAGCGATGATCTACCCGCCTCGACGGGATCCGCCGGCATCCCGGTCATGACCGGCACCACACTGCACGACGGTCGCAGCGTCCTGGTCGTCGGCGTCAAACATAGGCACAACCTGCGGGTGTGGGAGCCGGCGACCGGCACGGTGCAGCACATCGCCCTGGACGTGGCGGTCTCCTGCCTGGCCACCGCGGGTTCCGACCTAATCGTCGGCCATGGCCACGGAGTCCTCGGACTCCCGCTCACCCGGGAGTGAACCCCCGTTCCTGCACGGTGGAGACCCCGCGCCCAGCAACAGCAACAGCAACAGCAACAGCAACAGCAACAGCAACAGCAACAGCAACAGCAACAATATGAGCGAAGGCAACCTTGACGGCTGTGGCGGCCGTCGAGTGACCATGGTTCGTGACTCGCGATCTGTCGACGCCTCCCGCCGTTCTGCCCGGTTCGCTCGCGGGCTCCCTCCAACAACCCGCACTGCCCGCCGCCCAGGGCCTGTTGCTGCGTCCCTGGGAACCGGCTGACGTGCCGACATTCCTGGCCGCGTACCAGGACGACGAGATCCGCCGGTGGCACACCCGCCGCCCGTCGTCCGAGACCCGCGTCCGGGAATGGTTCGACGCCTATCGCCAGGACTGGGAACGCGAGCAGGGCGGCCACTGGGCGGTTACCCGCGATGGCGGCGAAGTTCTCGGCCGCATCGCGCTGAGCAGCGTCAACCTCGACGACGGCATGGCCGGCGTCGGCTACTGGGTGCTCCCAGCAGCTCGCGGCGCGGGTGTCGCCTCGCGCGCCCTTTCCGCGCTCAGTGCCTGGGCCTTGGACGAGATCGGTTTTCACCGCCTGCAGTTGGACCACTCCACCCGCAACCACGCCTCCTGCAAGGTCGCCACCAAGTCCGGCTACCAACTGGAGGGCACCAAGCGCAGCGCCGCGGTCCATGACGACGGCCGTCACGACATGCACCTGAACGCCCGCCTCCGAGACACCTGAACCCGGCCGGCCGGCTACGCCCGGAGGGGTTGTTGACGATGCCCATTCGCGATCGAACACGTGCCCATAGGGGTTATCCACACGATGGAAATGTCGAAGGTGCTCCAGGTCCATGAACCCGGACCGCTGCTTTCGTCATAGGCGCACCGCGGCGAGCTGACGGTCCCGCATGGCCCGGGGAGATCAAGCTCGCTGAGCTTCCTCGGCTTCGCGTTCCCGGGACCGACACCACGCCACGCCACGCCACGCCACGCCACGCCAGGCGAGTAGACGGTCAGTGCTCCTGAGGTTGATCGCGGACCTGCCGCTCAAGCTCCGCAACGCGCTCACGAAGGTTGTCGAGTTCCTCATCGAGACGCGAGGACACAGGACCGAAACGCGACCGCTTCGCTGCGCCAGGCCGAGGCTCCCCGCCGGGGCCGTACTCCACCAGCCCCAAGAATCTCGCGAGCTTCGCTATCGCCGACGGTTTCGCTTCAGATGCCATGGCCGCAACCTACCCGCCCCGCGCGGTGCACCTGAGCGGTTGGGCGTCACCTGAGCTGCCTCGCAGTCACCAGGTCTGCCGCGGACCGGCGGACTTGCCGCCATCGTCGGGTGGACATGGGGCCGAACCCATTGAAGTCGTGGTCGTCGGCCCAGAGCCAGGCAAGCATCCACGCCCCAGTGCCAGCCACGTTGACGGCTGTCCCTCGTACCCGCGCCCAACGCATGGTGCTCACGTGCCTCGTCCAGGGCGGAGTGTATCCGCCGACCAGGAGAGTCCCGCGGTCGCCATTGGCATTGCCCCGGGTACCCATTCGCGGGCGGGGTAGACGACAGAACCCGACCGAAGGGCCGTCGTCGTGCACACCCTCTGGACCGTCCTGGCCGTCATCGGCGCCACGGCCGTCATGGTGCTCTCCAAGTGGGCCCGGTCGGCGTCTGCGAACCGGTTCTGGCTTCGGCGTCAGCAGCGGCACAAGAAGTAGTCGGCACCGATCAGCGCGGTTGTGACCGGGACGTTCACGTCTGGTGCCGTGCAGCCGGCGGGGCGACCGGGGGTGGTGAGGTTGGGCCCGTTCGCGCGGCGAGTGATCCGGCCAATATCAGTGGACGCGTTTAGGCTCGGTTCGACGATGGAGTCCGAGTGAGAGACGTGAGTGTCATGTCGCGTGTTCGAGTGCACAACTTCAGTGTGTCGCTGGACGGGTTCGCCGCCGGGGAGGGACAGGAACTGGAGGCGCCGTTCGGGCATGCCGGGATTCGGCTGGTCGAGTGGTTCATGCAGACCCGCGCCTTCAACGAGATGCACGGCCAGTCCGGCGGCAACAGCGGTGTCGACGACGCCCTCGCCTGGACCTGGGGGGCCGGCATCGGGGCGGAGATCATGGGCCGCAACAAGTTCGGCCCGCAGCGCGGCCCGTGGACCGACGAGGAGTGGAAGGGCTGGTGGGGGGACAACCCGCCGTTCCACACCCCGGTGTTCGTGCTGACGCACCACCCGCGCCCGTCCCTGGAGATGGAGGGCGGCAACGTCTTCCACTTCGTCGACGCCTCACCGCAGGAGGTGCTCGCACAGGCCCGCGAGGCCGCGGGCGGCCTCGATGTGCGGATCGGCGGAGGCCCGACCACGGTCAGGCAGTTCCTCGCGGAGGACCTGGTCGACCACCTCCACGTCGCCGTCGTCCCGATCATCCTGGGTCGCGGTGAGCGGCTGTGGGACGGGCTGGAAGGGCTGGAACAGCGGTTCCAGGTCGAGTCGGTGACGACACCCAGCGGTATCACCCATCTGACCTTCACCCGGCCGTAGCTCCGCGAGCCGCCGTAGCGACAGCTCGCGGTCACGCCGAGGCTGCGGAGGCCGTTGCCGTCAACGTTGCCGTCAAGCCAACGCCAGAGGCCCAGCGTGATGCCGTGGTGGGCTTCGAAGGCGTGCATGGCCTCCCAGCCGAGGGCGTCCTCGGGACCGCCATCGCCGAGGTGCTCACGGAGCAGTTCCAGGTCGGAGGGGGACGGAAGTGCGGTGTTCAAGGTCACGACTGAACCTCGTCACCCTCTTCGACGCGGACGGAACGCCAGACGTGCTGTGCCCAGGCGAGGTCGTCCGCGTCGTCCGAGATGCAGACAACGACCAACGCAGCTCCCGGAACAACGACGTGACCATGGAGCTCGTGCTGCTGGCGTTCACCGCGTGTGGCCGACAGCCAAAGGGCATGGCGCATGCATCCGGGCTCGCGCTCGTCGGTCTGCTGGGCCGCCGGGACAGCAGGTGCGTCCTTGAGCAGGCCGGTCAACAGGGTCTCCGGATCAGCATCAGGGTCGGAGTGGGTGAGCGCGTCGATGATGACCGTGCGCCCGGGACCGGCGAACCGGTGACTACCGTCGTGAACGCGGCCTGTGAGACCAGCAGTGCGCTCGATGGACCAGCGATCATCGATCCGCGTACGTACAGGTACGGCGAGGGCATGGCCGAAGCGACTGAGGACGTAGTCACGGTCCCATGTCGACGTCAGGATCCTGGAGACAACCGGGTGCTCGGAAGCCGTTGCGTAGGGGATTTCGTGTCGCTCTCTCACAGCGATGGTGACCGGTGCGCCCAGGAGCTCGTCGCCCCAGGGGCGGATCGAGTTGGCGAGGCTGCCATGGAGGACGAGGTCGCCGTACGCGGGTTCCTCCCAGACGTCTCGAGCCAGAGCAAGATCGGCATCGCTGATCCGCAACCAGGTACCGATGACCAGTTCGATGTCACCGGTAAGCCCTATGGGCAGCAGGCAGCGGATGAATGAGCCGAGGTTGTCGGTCGCCAGCAGGGCCTGCAGTCCGTGTGGATGCCGTCGTGACGATTCGCCGCTACCCAGTACAGCATCCGGCAGACCGAAGCGGACATCGATGCGCTTGTCGTCGGGCGTGGGTGCGCCGCAGCAGGCGCAGACCGGAACAGGGTGGCTGATCATGGCGCGCAGCCTAGCTGGGCGCAGTGACAGCCAAGCCGGTGGCTGCCACCGCTTGAGCCGCGCTCAGTTCGCGTGGAACACTCATTTTCATGACGACCAACAGAAAGGGCGATGCCGCGTAGGCGGCCGAGCCGACTCCGTGCCGCCGAGTTCGCGCGGCACTGGCCATGCCTGGTGACGGATCAAATGCGCGGACTGTCCCCCCAGGTCCTGGCTGAGATCGCCCGACTGGAATCCACGCGGGGTTTCTCGCCCGGCATGACAGCGACAGCCCTTCGCCTTTGGCGTTCCTTCGTCCATGATCCTTATCGTCGGTTGTGGGTGGACACCGACGGAGGCTGCGGAATCTGGGAATGCTGCGGTGACCCGCGGGAAGCCCGAGATCTCCTTGAGAGCGTGGCGCGAGGCATGTCCCGGCGCCGAGCAGCGGAGTTCCGCCGACGCATCGACCCCCTTGATGACCTCTACTGACGAAGAGGTCGCCCATCGACCTGATCACCGAGGATGGGCAGGCTCGTCATTCACACGATGGGTCTGATCAGCGGGGCGTCCTCGTAGAGCTGCATGACACCCATCCAGCGATCCCCCACTGCTCGTACAAGGATCTGACCTTCGCTGATGCGTCCGACGTCGCTCATTCCTATGCGGCCGTTGGCCGGGAGTGGGGCGAAGGCGAAGCTGAGCAGGCTGCCGGTGGCGGCGATCATGAACTTTCAGCGGAGCACTGGATCGGTCTCCTGGAGATCGAGGGGGTGGCCTGCCAGAAGCGTAGATCGGCCGTGCAGGGTCGCCAGCTTCATCGCTCCGGGTCGACCAGGGCGAAGCGGCGAGCTGCTGATCACCGAGACGAAGACCCAGCGGTGACGACGATGACGGCAGTGCCGGAGGCGTCCTGGCTGCCGTCTGACTGGACACCAGAAGGGTTGCCGTCAACGTTGCCGTCAAGCCAACGCCAGAGGCCCCTTACGATTTCTCGTAAGGGGCCTCTGGCCTGCTGTGCGCTCAGCAGGATTCGAACCTGCAACCTCTTGATCCGTAGTGAACGGAATAGCGTCCGTCACGTCCACACGGTCCAGGGGAGCGGTCTCAGGCCCAGGTCAGCGGCTCACCGACCAGCTTCGCAGGGGCAGTCTGTGAGAAATCCGTGATACGCCACGGGGCCTCTTCGGCGTCAGCTCGCCGGCGGCGTGGAGCGTCCCGCCTCGATGCGCATGGCGATCTTGCGGACCCACTCCCGGCTGTACGGGGTGTGCTCCGCGATGGCGGTCAGTGACACCCCGGCGTCCCGAGCATCAGCGATGAGCGTCTCCAGGGAGGCCCGCGTCTTCTCGTGGGCAGCCGTGGCGCGGTCGAGCTTTCGGAGCCACTGCGCTTCGGTGCGCGGGTCCGGGTCGGACGGGAACTGAGCTGTCATGTTCTGCATGGTCTCACGATCTCGCCGCAACTGAATAGACGGGCTTCCGAAGATTCTCCGTCTACTTTGTTGCGCTCAGGCCACCCGCGTGAGACATTGGTCCTGCAACAAAGTAGACGCAAAGCGGCCCCCGGCAGTGCTAGTAACACCGGCCAGGGGCCTGACCGAACACCTTGAGCAAACAAGGAGACGGCTGTGCCGATCATTGCGCTTTTCTCCCCTCGTCGTCCATTCCGCTCCGTCCTGAGCGGGGCGGCGTCCCGCTTCTCCGCGGTTGTCGCCGAGCTGCGCGGCCCCATTGCCCAGCAGGGCACGCAGGTCGACGTCGAGCCCGCCGAGGACCCGGCGGACCTGTTCACCGCGGACGACATGCCGGCCGTCGACTTGGTCGAGGCCGCCGCCCGCGAGTTCCACCGGGCCGCCGATCTCGCCCGCCGCGCGGACCGGGGCAAGCGCGCCGCCCGGAAGGTCCTGGACCGGCTCCCGGCCGGAACCTACGGTGCCTGGCTGGTCGAGCGGATCCCGTCGACCCGGCAGACCGCCGACCTCGACGAGATCCGGGCGATCTTCAAGGCCAACGGCCTGGGCCCGGTCCCGATGAAGACCTCCGCCGCCTCGCTCAAGCTCACCCAGGTCCCGGCCACCGGCGACTGCGCCCGCTGCGGGCGCACATGGGACCTCGCGGACCTGTCCGAGGACGGCAACGGCGACACGGTGTGCACCGACTGCCACAGCACGGACAGCACGGCCGCTGACGCCCACGCCGCCCGGTCCTACTACGCGGGGGTCTGACCATGGCCACCCTCACCCGCACCGAGTTGGCACCCGGCGAGACCTATCAGGGCACCCCGGAGCAGATCCTCGCCGCCATCATGGGCACCTTCCAGCAGCGCGTCACCGGCTACATCAGCGCCCGCCTCGGATACCGGGACCGGCAGCTCGCCGAGGACCTCACCCAGGAGACGTTCATCCGGCTCTGGCGCTACTACGTGGCCCCCGGTACCGCGGTCGACGACCGGGTGTTCGGGCTGCTGGCCACGATCAGCCGGCAGGTCATCAGCTGGCACTACCGGCGGTCCATGAACCACGAGACGGCGACGGACTTCACCGACACCGAGGTGCCCGCGACCCGCACCCTGGCCGGGCCGCTGACGGAGATGCCGCACCTGGCACGCCTGTTCGCCGAACTGGAGTCCGCGAAGGACGCCCTGATCCCGGTCGCCGAGGCGTACCGCACGGCTCACCGTGCATTGCTCGCCGCCCGTAGCGGCCTGCGGATGGCCGTGCACCCCGCAGCGGTCGCCCGCTGCACCGGATGTGTCGAGCACGCCGCCGAGGCCGAGCAGGGGGCGCTGGACGCCTTCAAGGGCGCCGCTGAGACGGTCGCTGCCCTGCGGTCCGCCTGGGACGCTGCGGCCGGCGCACAGTCCGCCCTGGCGGTGACCCGATGACCGACACCACGATCACCCGCCCTGCCGTGTTCCGCACGGTGGACCTGCTGGAGTTCGGCGGCCGGACGGTGCACCACGTGCCGCTCGACTCCGAGGTCGGGCTCCGGAACTGCTGGGACGTGCGCCTCGGTGTCGGGTTCGACCCGAAGATCTCCGGTTCGGTGCTGACGTTCGAGGACGACCCGGTCGTGATGGTCGTCGTCAACGCGATCATCCCGTGCCGGTTCTGGGAGGACGCCGCCCAGATCCTGGTCAGGTACCACCAGCTCGGGTACTCCCACCCGGCCCTGACGCCGGCCGGGCACACCTTCTGGCAGACGTGGGCGGCCATGCCCGACGCCTGGAACGACGGTGCCCTGTGACCGGCCCCTCGGCGCACATCAGCGCCGCCGCCCTGCACCTGCTGCTCGCCACCCACCCCGAGGTCGACGAGCTGCCGTTCGGCTGGCGGATCGAACTGGACGCGACGATCTACCCGTTCATCACCGTCGCCCACGACCGGGGCGAGGAGTCGCTCCGGCTGCTGGCCGCCGCCCTGGAGCTCGAGGTCGAGGCTCACGACTACGACTCGGCGCAGCACGGCCCCATGCAGTCGCTCCGTGCCGAAGGCCGCTGGGGTGGTGCGGACTGGTTCTGCATCGCCTATGTCAAAGCGGCCCTGCACGTCGCCGAGCCCCCCGCGGGCGCCGTCCCGGTGCCGGCCGCCGAGGCGGGGGTGTGGCAGTGAGGATCCGCCTCACCGGCCTGGAGTCGGAGATCGCCCTCGGGCTGGTCCGGCTCCGCCAGGCCTTCGACGACCTGACCGACATCACCGACCCCTACCCGTCCGACGAGCAGCCCGACGTGCTCTGTGTCGAGGCCACCGTTCACTTCTGACCCGACCTTCCCGTGCCCGTGCGGCGCGGCGGAAGGCCAGCACGCTTGCGGGCAATTTTCCCGCAAGCGTGCCGTGGTCACCGCCACGCCGCCGGGCTCCAGCCTCCTTGGAGTCCACCATGAAAACCCAGCTCAAGACCCTGATGCGCACCGTCCCGATCACCATCGACGGGGAGACCGTCCAGGCCGAACAGCCCTACCAGGTCCACGTTCCGGTGGAGCCCAGGGACTGGGATCAGATCGTCCTGGCCGGTGCGACCGGCGTAGCCGCGGCCCTGGTGACCGCCTCGGTCATCTGGTCCACCACCAGCGTCGGCGGCCTGCTGTCCATGACCGTGACCGCCGCCGTCGCCTACATCGCCGCATTGGCGTTCGACCTCTCGTGGATCCTTGCCCTCGGCTTCGAGTGGCTCGCCCGGTACGACCGCAAGAAGGTGTGGCTGCCCCGCATCGGCGGGTACCTCGCCCTGGCCCTGGCGATGACCGCCGTGATCGTGCACGGGCAGATCACCCACCACCTTGCCGCTGGTGTCGTCGGGGCGTTCGTGTCCGCCCTCGCCAAAGGGGCCTGGACGCTGCTGATGCACCACCACGCCAAGCGCTTCGACCCGCTCACCCAACAGTGGGTCGACAAGCGCACGGCCCAGGCCGGCGCACAGCTGGCCATGGTGGCCATCCGCCGCCAGCTCGCCCGCGCCGAGGACGCACTCCCGCCCGCACCGGCCCGCGTCACCGTCAACCGGGTCACGGACCACTCCGGGCACGCCGATGCCACGGTCCGCAGTGCTGTTCGCGCGGCCGTCGAGACGATGCCCGACGCCACCCCCGACGAGATCGTCGAGCAGCTGGCCCGGGTCGGCATCGAGGTGTCGGCGGACACGGTCGCGGACTTGTCCGGACACAGTTCCCCCAAGGAAAACGGGTCCGCTGAGAAGGCCGTGACGGACACCGTTCGCGGGCTTGTCCGGATCGGTGTCCGGGACCAGGACGCGGTTCTCTCCAGCGTCCAGGCCGTCCACGGGCCGGACGTCAACCGGGACAGCGTCACCCGGATCCTGCGCCGCGTCACCGCCGCCTGACCCCCCGAATTTCGTAACGCATTCCGTCACGCCTGATTTGCCGCAAATCACCTTGAGACAGGAGCCCAGCCATGTCCGAGAACACCCGCCCCACCCTCGACCCCGAGCCCGAGAGCACCAGCGTCGACTTCACCGCCACCGTGACCGCCTCGCCGCAGGCCTGGCAGACGCTCACCGACTCGCTCGACCGGATCAACGCCGGCTTCGCCGCCCGCGACGCCGCCGAGAAGAAGGGCTGACCGCCATGAGCCTCTTCGGCTTCCTCTCCCCGAACCGCGAGAGCAGCACCGAGACCGAAACCGCCCGCTACGTGGCAGCAGACGCAGCCCTCACCCTCGCGCGGGTCCGTGAACAGGAGAAGGCCGCTCGCCATCAGCGCCACCTCGACGAGGGAGCGGCGGCCGACGCCGACTGGCACGCCCTCATCCAGGAGCGGCGGGACGCCTGCCCGCGCCGCAGCCACGACGGCTGCATCGGCCACTGAGCCACATCACGCCCCGGCCGGGCAGCCGCCGCGCTGCCCGGCCCCGTCCCGGAGGTACCGCCATGCCCCAGCTCCGCCCCTCCACGTACCTGATCCTCGGCCTGCTGCTCCTGCTCGCCTACAACCTGCGCACCGTCCTGACCCCGGCCGCCACCGCGGCGCTGCCGTGGATCGCCACCCAGCCGGCCGCGCTGCTGCTGGTCCTGCTCGGCGTCATCGGCTGGCGCGCCACCCACCCCACCATGCAGATTCGGAACCGCTGATGAGCCTCGACACCGACCACCCGACCGTCAACGGAACCGCCCAGACCGTCAAGCTCATCAAGGTCGGGCGCACCGAGACCGGCGACGTCTTCGAGCGCGAGCCCGACGTCACGCCGATCCCCGTCGACAAGCCCGACACCGCAGCCGCGGCCGGGGCGTGGCTGCAGGACAAGCGCGCCTACCTCGCCGACGCCCAGCCGATCATCCCCGCCTACCTGCGCAGCGGCTCGCAGCTGGCCGACGCGGTGAAGTGGGCGACCTCGTACTACCTGCACTACGCCACCTTCCACACCGTCCGGGCACCGCTGTACACCGCCCGGCTGATCGGGCAGTCCCCGCGCGGCGCGGGCCGGCTGCTGGCCCTGTGGGCCCGGTGGGTGGCCGACGTGCAGGCCCGCCCGGTCACCGCCAAGGCCGCCGTCGACGGGGACGTCACCGCCTGGGTCACGCTGTCCCGCGAGCACTCCCGCCGGGTGCGTCCGCGGCGCCTGGCCTCGATCGCCGCGGCGGTCACCCTGCTCGCGACCGGGGCCGTCGCCTGGTTCACCGTGCCCGCCGCCGACCTTGCCGCCGGGACCATGGGCGCGCTGGCGCTGCTCGGCCTGAAGGGCGGTAAGGCCGACAAGCCGGTCCTGACCCGGTACGTGACGACGCGTTCGCTCCGGCCGCTGGACTCCACCGAGGTCTTCGACGCCCTGGCCGCGATCGGGATCGGCGACAAGAAGGGCCGCAGCGGGATCTCGTTCGCCGCCGAGGTCCAGCGCGACGGCCCCGGCTGGCGCGCCGAAGTCGACCTCCCGCCCGGCATCGAGGCGGTCAAGGTGCTGGAGAAGCGCTCGGCTCTGGCCGCGGCGATGCGCCGGCCAGTGTCTACTGTGTGGCCCGACGTGGACCGCGACGCCCACCCCGGGCGCCTGGTCCTGTGGGTCGCCCAGCAGGACCCCGCCAAGGCACCGCGCAAGCTCTGGCCCCTGATGTCGAAGGGCCAGGCCGACGTGTTCGCGCCGCTGCCGTTCGGCTTCGACCCGCGCGGCAACCTCGTCACCATCACCCTGATGTACTCGAACCTGCTGGTCGGCGGCATTCCCGGCTCCGGGAAGACCAGCTGCGCGCTGGCGATCGTCCTCGGTGTGGCGCTGGACCCGACGGCCGAGCTGTGGATCTACGAACTCAAGGGTTCCGGCGACCTCGACGCCACCCGCCCCGTCTGCCACCGGTACGTCAGTGGCGACGACGACGAAGACCTGGAAGCCGCGATCAACGGGCTCCGCGCCGGGATCGTCGAGCAGCGCCGCCGCGCGAAGTTCGTCAAGTCCCTGCCGTCGTCCGAGACCCCGGACGGGCGCCGGGTCACCCGGCAGTTGGAGGAGCGGTACCCCGAGCAGAACCTCGGGCCGCGGGTCATCGTCATCGACGAGGCGCAGGAGCTGTTCACCCACGCCGACTACAAGGACGAGGCCGCGGCCCTCTGCACGAAGCTCATCAAGAAGGGCCGGGCCTACGGGGTCATCCTGATCCTGCTCACCCAGAACCCCGACGCCCCTTCCCTGCCGTCCTCGGTGTCCAGCTCGGTCGGGACCCGGCTGTGCCTGGCGGTAATGGACTGGCGGGCCAACAACAACGTCCTCGGTACCGGTGCCCATGAGCGCGGGATGCGGGCGACGGAGATCTCGGTGAGCGAGCAGGGCACCGGGATCCTCGCCCGCGGCCGGGAGGGCCTTACCGTGCGGGCGGCGTTCATCAAGCAGACCGAGGCCGAGGACGTCGGCAAGCGGGCCCTGGCGCTGCGGATCGCCGCCGGCACCCTGTCCGGTGAGGCGATCGGCCAGACCGTGGAGACCGTCGCCCTGGAGACCGTCGCGGACCACCTGCGGGCGATCTGGCCCGACGGCGCCGACGCCGTCCACTCCCACCGCCTGGTCGACTCCCTCGCCGCATACCGGCCCGAGCTGTACGGGCCCTGGGTGGAGACGGACAAGCCCGTCGAGGCGATGACCCCGGACGAGATCCGCGAGGCTCGCGCGGCCAGCTCGACGACCTTGTCGGCGGCGCTGAAGCCGCACGGCATCCGGACCATGCAGATCACCATCCGGGACTGCTGCGGCGGCGCCAAGGGTGTGCGGTTCGCCGACCTGCCGGAGCCTGCGGACGGCCTCGACGAGGACGACGAGCCGGACTCCTGACCCGGTTTCGGGCCGGGTCGTGGTTTCACCTCGGCCCGAAACCGGTTTCGACCCCGATATCGGGGTGATCAGCGTTCTGAGCTGCACTGATATCGGGTTTCGGGTCACGGGCGAGAGCCGCCGGAAGGGCCCCTGAGGCCCCTCCACGGGGGTACGCAAACTCGCGCGCCCCTCGCCACTGAGGTCTCAGTAAGACCCCTGTCGAGCTATTCGAACACTTGTCCACAGGGGTTATCCACACTGTGGAGAACCCCGCCGAGCTGGTCGCCGTGACCACCTCGGTCCCGCCGGTTCGAGAGTGACTTCAAGTCACCCTCGCCGCGGATCCAGTCGTTGCGATATGCCTACGACTGCCGGGCAGTTGTAGGCGGGATGACCACAACTGGGGCGGCACCACTTCCCGGATCGGGGAAAACGACTGCTCGGGGCTGTTGTGACCGAGACGTTCACGACTGGATTTGCCAGGTCCTGCTGGGACCTGGCACCCGTGGGGCAGCACCCCATGGTTGTGGCACCCGTCGAGGGTGCCGCAAATGGCCGCTTCGGTGATCTTCGCGCTGGCAGCAATCTGAGACCGTCAATCTGACGGGCTCAACCATGGCAGCACGACCACGGTTGCTTCCGTCAGGTTGACGGAAGCAAACCGCGGCCGTCATGACCGTGGTTGAGCTGGCCAAGGTGGCCACCGCAAAAGGGTGTTGCCTGTACCGAGCCCCTTCGGTGCGACCGGCCCTCGCGGTGAAGGTCAGTCAGGGGTACCCGCAATCTGGGTACCGTTTGCGACGCCGTCCGCGAGCGTCGCAAAGGGTCCGCAGGATGTGCGGACCCTTCCTGCAGAGCGCAGAGGGTTCCGTCCAAGGTGTAGACGGAACCGGGAGACCTGGTCAGCCCAATCCGCTGACCGGCCGGGGCGCCACCCTGGTCGAGACCTGCAGCGCGAGGGTCTCGCCGCGTGATCTTCGGCGCGCCCCGAACGTGATCAAGGGGTACGCAAGTTGGAGTACCCCCTCCATAACAGCGGTCGCGACCTGGACGTGCGGTACACACGTCCAGGCTGCACGGCCGTTACGACCGTGCAGGTCAGCTCATTTTTCCCGCTACCGGGAGAGCCACGCCTGGTACGCACTGGCGCGTACCGCCGTCGAGAGATGCACCCTGCGACCTTCGGCGGGCTTCAGGCGGACGGGCCGTCCGCCTCCAAGGGTGGGAGCTAGTCCCAATGGCGTTGCTTTTGAGGGTTCTGAGCACGGATCGGGCGGATGGTGCCCGAGGTAGAGGGCCGAGTTGCCCGGAAGACACGTATCGCTGCCGCCCAGAATCGCCCAATTCGCGCATGCTCGAAGTAGTTTGGTGCAGCTTGCAGGCTGATCGTCGCCTTACAGGGCTACGCGAGAGAGAACCAGCGCAATGAGTACGGACCCCTCGGCGGATCCTTCCGCTACGCCAGATCCTTCCGGGTTACCGGACCCCTCTGCTACATCGGACCCGGCCACGTCACCACCTGACTCCTCCGCAGCGCCGAGGATCGTGGAAAGGGCCACGCAGACCACCAATGCCCTCTCAGCGTTGATGGTCGCGGTCATAGCCTTGCTAGCACTCATCGGAGGGTGCGTAGCAAAAGCCGAAGGCCTCATAGGTACGGGCCGACCAGCCGTTGCCACCTCAGCGACACCAGCGCCCTCTCCGAGTGTGAGCGCAACAGCAACTGCCACGGCAACACCAGCGCCCTCCGCGAGTGTGAGCGCAACGCCAACTGCCTCGGCAACAGGTGTATCCCCCAGAGCCCGAGCGCAACAGCGATGCCTACCTCTACCGTCCCGGTGGCCCCAGCCCAACCGGTCTCATCACCCACGCAATATCTCGCATCCCTCAAGCCGGTCAGCGTCAGCCCGTCGATGAAGTACTCGGTCGGCCCGGTGACGGTCGCTCACGACCACTTCACGATCGCCATCACCTTGCAGTGCGGGACAACACCGGCCTCGATCACCTTCAATACAGGCCAGAACCCCACGATGCATCTCAAGGCCGGCCTAGCTGATCCAGCACCTACCCCTGACCAACGCCAAGCCCACCTGTGGCTCTCCGGCGACAACGGTCCACTCCATCAAGAGATCGATACTAGTCCCGGACCCGTCCACGGATGGCTGGTGACGACTGCAGGCTCCTCCACAGTGACGTTCACCTGTTCTACCGACCAACGCGAAGCCAAAATGGTCATCGCGGCTTGGTACGCCCCTAAGTAGAGGCTGTCCACCGCACGGATAGCCTGCTTCGGAACCGTCTCCCAGAACAACGGCAGGGGGCCTGCGTGGCCACGGCGCCCCCGGCAAGCAGCCCGCCAGCATCGCGGGCATGGGCGTAGGAGGGGGAGGGGGCGGCTGCACCGCCCTGTTCAACGCCTCCGCCGCGACCGAGGCCACGTTGCTCATCGAGGCCCGGGGCGGGGCCGGCGGCAGAGGCGGCGCCGGAGGCGGCACCGCCCACGTCCGCGACCTGCCCCGACCCCACGGGACACGGAACCGGCGGCACCGGCCAGAGCGCCGGGGACGCCAGGACACCGACCAGCGCCGGTGACGGCGACAACGGCTACCTCGTCATCAGCTGGACCTGACCGCACCCGGCGCCCCCGGACGGAACCCGATCCACCCACCTGGGGGTGCCGTATCAGTTACCACACGCCAACCGGGTGTTCGCGGGCCCGAACCAGCCCCTGCCGGTGGCGGTGCGTGGGCGCGGCGGAGCGCTTGGGGTATCGGGGCTGGGTGACTTTCAGTTCACGCGGGTAGTTGCGGGGGGCGCGCTTCGCGCTGGGCCTGGCCGCGAGCCGGGCGGCGGCCCGCTGCGCGAGCGGCTCGGGTCCGCAGGGGGGAAAGGGACTCGGCGAGAGAGCGTCGGACCAAGTGCTGGGCCCGGCGGAAGGAGATCCGGTCGGGGTCCAGCGGTATCGGCGCCACTACGGTCGCGGCGTGGTGGATCAGGTCGCGGGTGAGGTGATGCACAGTCAGGTTGGCCCAGATCTCCTGCAGGACGCCATCGGGGTGCTGCGACCGCAGGACGGTCCGCGAGGTCCGCTGGACGATCTTGAGCTCGGAGAAAATGGTCTCTACCTGCCAACGCCAGTGATACAGAGCAGCGAGTTCGGCGGCCGGGGCGGTAGCGGGATCCAGGAGTGAGGTCGCCAGCCGGTAGACCTCCTCCTCGCCGTCCAGGGTGTACTCGATGACGCGGACCTCGATCCGGACGGGGATCTCAATGCCCTTGCGCCGGAGCTCAGCCCGGCGTTTGCTGTCCGTGCCGACGACGGCGAGGTAGCTGCCGTCTCCCAACTCCCGGCACTCGCTGCGGGCAACGTTCTTCTTCAGCCGCCATAGCAACTGCGCGCCGCCCTCGCGGAACGCGGACCACAGACGGGTGCCCATGAAGTTGCGGTCGCCCAGCACCAGCGTGCCGGGACCGGCCGACTCGACCAGGTCCAGAGCCAGTTCCGCCTCCGCGTCGCGGTAGCCGCCGACCACCGCGTCCACCACGGCCCGACTGCCGCACTCCACCATGGCCATCACCTTGGCCTGCGGATACGCGCTGGTCCCGTGCACGGCGGTCGGGCGGCCGAACGCCCGCTCGTTCTCGGGCGTGTCCGCCAGATCCAGCAAGGTCGCGTCCAGTGCCTGCACGCGCAGCCCCCGCCAGAACGCCGAGGGGCAGCTGTCCTCCTGGGCCATGGGCCCCGCCACCTCGCGGAACAGTTCCCGCAGCACGCGCGGACCCAGACGCCGGCGAGCCCGGCACAACGACGACTTGTTCGGCAGCTCGGATACTAACTCGCCTTCCCCGCAGGTGAGTTCCTCGAAGACCTGGCGGTACCCCTCGTCTGGGTACAGGCAGCGCGCCAACTCGAAGAAGACCATCGAACGCGCCGACAGCCGACGACGGCGCACCTCCGTCCGTCCGCATCGCTCGATGACCCTGTCCACCAACGACGGGGGACACCACTGCGTCAACGCCCCCAAGCCCGAACCAACATCCCCGATCTCACGCATACCTGCATGAATGCCCAAGAAGTCAGCAAAAGCAACACCATTGGAGCTAGTCCCTACCCTTTGGCGACGGCCAACCGCCTGCGTTACGAAGGCGGATGGCGGCCCGCTGCGGGTCCGAGCCGCGGACCCGCAAGGGGGTCCACAGCATGGACGCCCTGCAGACCAATCCCACTACTGGTGGTGTTGGGGATGATCACCCATGCCGGAGTTTTCACGGTCACGGGTAAAAACCTCAGGCGATCCCCTGACGATCGGGCTGGCCTGCATCTTTGAGGCCAACCTCAAGAATCAGCCGGACCATGTCGGTGACGTCAACGAAAGGGTCCGGACCAGAACGGGCCCTTCACCCGGCAGGCCGTGAACTCGCAGCCCACCGCCGAGGTGTAGCAGATCGCGTAATAAAATAACCGCGAATCACACACCTACACCTCGAAGGCGAAGTCGACGACGGTGGTGTCGCCGCGGCGGACCATCGGGTGTGCGACCTCGACGACCCGGCCCTCGGCGGTCAGCATCCGGCGGGTCCAGCGCAGGACCGGGATGCCGGCGCCGATGACCAGGGTGGTGGCCTCGGCCTCGGTGGGCATGGCGGTGGTGAACGACTCCTCGATCCTGGCCACGACGATGCCGACAGTGGCCAGCTGCGCGCGGGTGCCGCCGGGCCAGGGCTCGTTGATCGGGTCGACGATCGGGCTGTTCTTCACGTCGGACCAGCGCACATACGAGGTCGACATCTGGGTGGCGACGCCCTTGTCGAAGAACACGAAGTGCCGTGCGAGGAGCTGCTCCCCGGGCTCGACCTCGAACAGGATCGCCAGCTCGTCGGTGGCCTTGACCTTCTCGAAGCGCTTCCCGAGGTGGTACTCGGACCACTCCGCGCCCTGGTCGACGGTGAAGGCCGTCGAGGGTGCCGAGGTGGTCTTGTAGCGGTCGGCGGCCATGCGGTGGATCGCGGGGCGCTCACGGACCCGGGTGCCGGCGCGGGTGCGTGACTCGACGAGGCCGTCGTTGCGCAGGACGGCGACGGCGTTGCGGACGGTGGTGTCCGACACCCCGTACTGCTGTGCGAGGGATGGGAGCGTGGGGAGTTGATCCCCTGGGGCGTAGGTGCCATTGGTGATGGCTTCCCGCAGTTCAGCGGCGATGCGGAGGTATTCGGGCCGCTGGTCTTGCGTCACGCCGACGCCTCTCTCTCGGATGATCGTTCGTTTCTGTACTCGCAATACTGCCTCGCATGGTTGACCAACCCCAAGCCTGACGACATTCTGAGTACACAACAGCACGTTGCGTACTCGCAATGGATGCGGAGGGTCACACCCATGCCCAGCGCCGGCCACACCTGGCGGATGCCCTACCCAGGGCAGGCCGACCAGGCCCCGCAGCTGCGGAAATGGGTGCGGACGCGGATCCGCGAGCACGCCGACGACGAGGGCTTAGCAGCAGGCGCCGAGCAGATCGACGACCTGGTGCTCCTCGCTGACGAGCTGTTCATCGCCGTACTCGCCACACGTCCGGGGAAGATCGAAATGACCGTATCGACCGACGGGCCCCGCGTCCGTATCTACGCCACCGGCCCCCATCCGCTGCCCCTGCGGGCCCGGCAGGGCATCGGCATCGTCCAGGGCCTGGCCCTGGTCCGCGGCGCCCAGGACGAGGACCGCACCGTCTGGGCCGAGGCCAGGATCGGGGCGCGGCCGTGAGCGAGGAGAAGGTCAAGCTCGACGCCACCCAGACGTTCCGCGTCAAGGTCGCGCTCAATGATCTGCTGCAGGCCCAGCAGTTGGACTACAGCACCGCGAAGGGCGCCGACCTGGTGCTCACCACCGGGGCGCTGACCAGCTCGCTGTACTCGGTACTGCAGATCATCGAGGACATTGCCGAGGTCCAGCAGTGACCGCCCCGACCATCACGGCCGCCAGGCAGTGCAGCTACTGCCAGCACCCGGCCGAGGGCCTGCGCGCGCGTCTGGTGCTCGGCGACCCCGCTTCCAAGGCCGTCGCCCTGGATCACCAGGACTGCTATCCCGAGTTCATGGGCGACCTGGTCCTGATCTCCGGTGGCGTCGAGGGCGCGCAGCCGGCGGCTGGCTACTGCCACGCCTGCAGGGAGTGGACGCCGCGGGGTCGGGTCGTCGCTGAGATACAGGGCGACATCGGTGCCGGTGCGGTCGTGGTCCGCTGCCTGGCGTGCTGCCGCAATCCGCAGCGTCCCCTGCCGGCCGAGCCGCTCGACGGCGACGCCTCCTGAGTTCCCGCCCGGCTGTTGAACCCCCTTCGGCCGGGCGGGGCGCTACCACCGTCCGGGTGGGTCATGCTCCCCAGCGGCACCCGGACGGTGTCCAACAGCCGCCCGTACCCAGTGAAAAGTCTGGGGAGGCCACGGGTACGGGCGGTGCCGACCGGCCCTGACGGTGTTCGCTTATCCACCGTCAGGGCCTCGCCCCTGTACGAGGAGTACCCGATGGCCAACCGCCCGCCCTCGACGCCGATGGAGACCCTGGGCCCGTGCCCGCCGTGGTGCGACGGCATCCACGCCGAGGGCGGCGAGCAGTGGGGCATCTCGCAGTTCCACGAGACGCTCCCGCTGAAGGCGGAGCTCGTCGTCAACGACTTCCGGTACGAGATCGCCGAGGCCGTCATCGTCCAGTACCCAAGGGCATCCGACCCCGAGCGACGCAAGGCGTACATCTCCATGGACCTCAGCATGGGCGGAGTGGAGATGGAGCCCGAGGACATCGAGCGCCTCGCCGCCGCCCTTGAGGGCTACCTGCCGAAGCTGCGGTGGCTCGCTGCACAGCTGGTCGAGATCCGGGCGAATGATCCGGGCGACCCGACCATGAGGGACTGATACCCGGCCTGCCGTGACAGGCCCGTAGGCTGCGCGCGGGGGTCCTGGCCGAGGTCGAGCAGGGCCCCCGCTTTGGATGTTACGGGTACAGGTGAGGAATCTCCCGGTAGCGTTACGCCTATGAGTGAAGACGATTGCCCCATGTGCTCCGAGCCGATCGACGGCCCGCTCTACCTCGTCACCGGCTCCCAGAGGCACGGCCGCAGGTGGTCCAGCGGCCAGTTCGGCATCTGCACAGACTGCTACACCGCTGGCGGCCCGGACCCTGAGACCGGCCTGACGAAGCTCGCCAGCCTGCGCGAGAGCAGCGGCTTCCGCTGGCAGGACCTGGTGGGGCGCGGGAAGCCCCTGCCTGCCGCAGAGTGCGCCGGCTGCGGTCGGCTGGTCGTGCGGGGCGCTGACCCGCTGCTGAAGCGCGTCACCTGCTCCCGAACATGCTCAACCAGCCTTACGCGTACCCGTAACGGCAACCAGGGCAGCGAGGACCCGTGCCAGGGCTGCGGGAAGCCCATCACCACCGGCCGGGCCGACTCGCGGTTCTGCGGCTCGGCGTGCCGCCAGAAGGCGTACCGGCAGCGGAAGGCCGCCCCCGCTGTAACGGTTGTCGAAGCACCTCCGAGCAGTGCCCCAAGGAGGCGCAAGGAGGGGGCGAGGAACATTGCAAAGGGCGTAGCCGCCCTGTCCGGCCTCACCGATGGGCTGCGCCGGGCTGAGTTGGACGACACGACCACGGCCGAGCAGGCGCAACTCTGGGCCGCCGACGTTGCTACGAGCTTGGCGGACATCCGGAGCTTGTTGGCGAAGCTGAGGCGACACGCACAGCAGCAGTAGCCGTAACGGCCATACGGTCGACGCCGTCCGTTACGGCCCGAACCTCCGGTAACGGATCGGTCGTACTGCGTAGTCACCAAGGCGCGCACTGGAACGCTGGGCTCCCAACCACCCAGGGGGACCAGCGCCATGACCAACCCGACCCAACCGCCTGCCTGGCAGCCACCACCACCGCGCCAGGTCTCCGGCCGCCGGAAGCTGAAGATCGCCGGGATCGGATGCGGCAGCATCCTCCTCGCCCTGATCGTCATCGGCGGCATCAGCGCCGCCGTCGACCCGCAGAAGAAGACCGCGGCGACCACTCCGATCGCGGTCACTCAGTCGGCGGTCGCTATCGCCACTGCGAGCAGCAGCCCGCCAGCTCCGTCGCCATCACCGACCCCGGCACCGACGACGGCCAGCCCGACGCCCAAGCCGAGCCCCACCACCCCGAGCCCGACGCCTAAGCCGAAGCCGGCCAAGGCTAAGCCGTCACCGACCGGCTGCGGCCCAGAGCGGGACGTCATCGTCTGGTACGTCGCCCCCACCCTGACCAACAACGCCCAGGTGCTCGGGAACTACAACCTGGCGACGTGCGAGAGCACGTTCACGATGATCCAGGACACCTCACCGACCGGGCCCGGCTACTGCACCGAGGCCGCCTGGGCGAGCGACAACCCTGGATACAACGCCGACGCGACCCCGGCGAAGCGTCCCAAGAAGGTACAGGTGTCGGTCGGGCCGGCCTGCTGAGAAATCAGGACCCAGTCGACGGGCGTCCAACCCATCCCACCGTGCACTCAGGACAGCGGTTGCTCGGAGAGAGGTGCTGAGGCCCCGGCAATGTCGCCCAAGCGCGCTCCGACATGGGAGACCAGCGCCTCATATTTGCCAACGACTTGCCGCAGAGGGCTACGAGGGATCCGTCCTTCGCGATGTGCCACATGCCCTCGTCGTCGGTGTCGTCGTCAGGCCTACCCTCAGCGTAGATCCAATAGCCCGCCATGCTGCCCACCTCCTCCGACAACACTGCGCCCAGCGGCATCAGGCTGCCACCGGGCGCCGAGGGGCTCCTAGGCTTCGCCGCGGTGCTGTAGTCGCTCAGCCATGGCAGCCCCGACCGTGTAGGCGGGGTGTCCGTCGAGACGGCGGCGGGCCCGGTTGTACCGCTGTGTCGTCCTCGGATCCTTGTGGCCGGCTGCGTCCTGGACGACATGCAGCGGGACGCCCTGGTCGAGCGCGTCGGTGATGAACCCGTGCCGCAGAACGTGCGGGTGGATCGAGTCGACCTGCGGCAGGCCGGCGCGCTTGGCCAGGCGCCGCAGCAGCTTCCACACCTCGGGCTCGGCCAGGCGCCGACCGGTCCGGGTGGTGAACAGCGGGCCCTCGGTACGGCCGTCGAGGTACGAGTCGAGGGCGTCGACCGTGATGGGCGGCAGCGGAAGCTTCGCCGCGGCCCCGCCCTTCTTGATGATGGTCAACGTCCGATGCCCGCGGTCGTACCCGAGGGACGACACGTCGGCGGCGAGCGCCCCGTCGACCCGCAGCCCGAGCGTATAGAGGACGACCACTACGGCGTAGGCCCTCGGCGACAGTGCGCGGGCGGCGTCGATCAGCCGGGCCGTCTCTGCCTCGGTCAGCCCCTCCGTACCGGAGTGGTCGGGGTCGACGTTGGGGCGGTCGACGTCGGCGAAGGGGTTCCGGTCCGTGGCCTCGATGCTGACGGCGTACTTGTAGAACGAGCTGGCCGTCGACAGGGCGTGCGCCACGGTCGTGCTCGGCGTGCCCTGCTGCTCCAAGCCGCGCATGTAGGCGTCCGCGTGCGGTCGGCGGGCCTGCAGCGGGTGGACGTCGACGGCCCGGCAGAACTCGTCCCAGCGGCGGAAGCCTCGGGCATAGGCGCGGCGGGTGTGCGCGGACCGCTTCGACATGATCCAGAGCGAGACCAGACTCGGGAGGTCGTCCCCGTAGTGGGCTTCGAGATCGGTGCGGACCTTCGCGGCGTCCGCCAGTTCGATCGAGCGCTCCGGGGCGGCATTAAGGGGCACAAGTTCGGTGGAGAGGGCGCGATCTGACGGTGCATCCATAAGGGAAGGATAACAGTAATTATTCTTCTCTTTCTGCTGATCCGAAGTGGTGGCCATGGCCACCGGTCTGGATCACGCTGCCCGCTTGCCCGGGTGATCCTTCCCGACGTCCGGAAGGGCGGCCTCGAACAGTTCGGCACTCTCGGCGTCGGTGAGTGCCAGGACCTCGCACAGCACCTCGGCGACCTTCCGCGACGGTGTCCGCCGACCGGTCTCCAACTGGATCAGGTACCCGTGATCCAGCCCTGCGAGCCGGGCGGCCTCCCTGCCGCGGAGCCCGGCGCGCATCCTGGCCTGGTTGAGCATCACGCCGAGTTCGGGCGGCGGGATCCTGCGCTCCCTGATGGTGGTGGTCATGGTGTCCGCCTCTCCGACGGGTTGGTCTGGGTGAGCACGACGTGCCGCCGACCCATGGACGAGGGTCGGCGGCACGCTGCACGGCCATCAGCCGGCCGTGCATCCCACCGGACAAGGAAGCCGGCAGGGGGTCAAAGGGGGTCAGCCTCGGGCCGGCGGACCGGAGCGGATCCGGCGGAGCACGCCGAGCGCGGCGGCCTGCTTTGCCACGTCCTCGGCGGGCGTCCGGTCCGCCCAGTAGCGGGCGAACGCCGTCAGCGCGGAGGCCGTCATGTCGGCGCCGATCTCGGCCTGCTCCGCAGCGGTCCGCGTGTCCGAGGACCACTGACGCTTCGCCTCCCAGGACTTGCCGACGGCGTCCGCCGGGATCCCGACCTCGGCGGGCGGCGCGGGCTCCAGGTCGAGTTCCTGGCTGCCGTCGTACAGCACCGTGAGCTTGCTCGGGTCCATGAGAACGCCGACCAGCTTGCCGTCCTGGTCGTAGACGGGAACGGGGCCCTCAGGCATGGGTCAGCGCCCGCGGGGGTGCTTGTGGATCTCGCTCAGGACGCGGGTGGCGGCGGCACCCATCTGCTGCGCGAGGAGGTCGTTCTCCGCCGCTGCACGCGGGGCGTTCAGGCCCTTCCGCAGCTGGGCGACGGCCTGCTGCTTGGCCATCTCGTCAGGCTGCTGCGCCGCGGCAACGGGAGCCTTCGCCGGGGCCGCCTTCGGCGCCGCCTGCTGGGGTGCGCCGCTGCTGGACTCGGCGATCGGCGTGATGTTCTTGGGGTCGCAGATCCCGATCAGCTGCCCGGATTCGTTGTACAGCGCGACCCAGCTCTCGTCGGGCTTCGCCTTCGCGATCAGGGCCCGGGTGACAGGGCGGATGGTCCTGCGGGGTGCGGTGGTCATGACGGTCCTTCCGGTCACTGCTGAATGATGGTGTTGGCCCGGCGGGCGGGCTGGTTCTGCTGCTCCTGGTCGACCTGCGCAGCCGCGTACTCCACCAACTGCGCCATCAGAGCGTCGGCCTGCGCCTGCAGGCTGTCCGGGTCGAGCTGGTTGGCAACCTGGCGCTGCTGGGCGATCAGGGCCACCACCAGCTTCTCGGCCCGGTCGAGTTCCCCGTCCTCGCCCGGTGCGCCGACAGCGACGACACGCTGCTCCGCTACCCGCTTCTGGCCCTCCAGGCTGGCGACGACCTCGTCGATCGCCGTCATCCTGGCGCGGGCCGCGACGACGCCGTCGACATCCCCGGCCTCGCGTGCCGCGGCAAGCTGCATGCCGACCTCTTCGCGGTCGACGCCGAGCTGCTCCAGGCGCCCGAGCAGCCCAGTGATGGTGACACCCAGTGCCTCAAGTTCGGCGTAGAAGCCAGCGGCGCGGGACTCGGCGGCCGGGATCGCCGCAACGAGTACCGCGGCGGCCTCCTGCAGCACCGCCCGCTCCTCCAAGGGCCCGGCCGACCGGTCCGTGTCGCCGGCCTCGCCCCTCAGCCTGTTGGCCTTGTTCCGGGCCCCGGCGAGGACCTGGTCGGCTTCGGCGCGCAGCCGGTCCGCTTCCTGCTGGCCGGCCGTGAGTACGGCCTGCAGCTCGGCGCGCAGCTGGGCGGCCTGGTCGTGGAGCGCCTGGGCCTGGGCGCGGAGCTCGGCGGGGGTCTCGGTGGTGGTCTGAGTGTGCATCAGGTCTCCTTGGCGGGTGTGGTCGTCGGGTCGAAAAGGGATGTGGCCGGGTGGGCGTACAGGGCTGCCTGTACGGGCGCTGCAGGGTCCGCGGTGCACTCGCCGCCCCGCCGTCGTGTCCCGCGCATTCAGGCCGCCGTTCGGTTGCTCCGTCCTGCCAGCCACACGGCCGCGGCACCGCTATCGATGAGCCACCCGCCGCCGGTCGTCCGCATCCCCGGGAGGACGCCTGTGTTGACTTGCCGGCGCACATACGAATCGCTGCATCCTGCGAGCCGCGCAAGTTGCTGCGTGGTCAGCTGGTCTGTCACAGCCGACACTCCCGCCACAGAGGCGAACTCAGGTTCCACGGTTCCGAATGTGCCCTCGACCAGCAGGGATGCGCGGAACTGCAGCGCAACCTTGTGCACGTCCTCGGAGAACCTCACCAGGGCGTCGGGCACGCACCCGTCCCGGCGCCCCATGTCGTAGACCGCGCGGCGCAGCACCGAGTCCAGACGGGAGGCGTCCTCGCCGTCCAGCAGCAGGTACGCCCCGACGGGCAGCCGCATCGCCATCAGCAGCTCACCCCGGCTCCCCGGGCGGTGCACCAGCGGCGGTGCGCCGGTCGTTCAGCGTTCATCGTGCGGTCCTTCGCGGGGTGGTGCGGAGCGTTGCGGGCGGGCGTACGGCTGCAGGTGTTCAATCGCGGGTGCTGGCGGAGGGTGTTTGATTGGCGCGCCTGCTCCGGGGCGACCTGCGGCGCTTGGCGGCCATGCCGAGCAGGATGTTTTGAAGGTCGAGGGCGGCGGCGAGCTGCGCCTCGGCGAACGGGGCCTTGGCCGCGGCCCTACGGGCGAGTTCACGCACGACACGGATCTGCTCGATGACCCGCTGCTCGGTCTTGTCCAGTTCGACGGTGGATCCGCCGTGCCAGTAGCAGGGCCCCGTGCCGGGGGTGTCGGTGCCCCATCCGGCGGTCTGCCTGCAGGGCACGTCCCGCTTGCCGGGGCGACCGCACAGGGCCGCCTGTGACCTGGGCGGCTTGGGGGGTGCGGCTGTGTCCCTGGCGGCCTTGTTCGCGGCGGTCCAGGAGTCGTTGATGGCGCGTTTGGCGGGGCGGGCTGCTTCCCACATGTCGCCGACGAGTTCGACGAAGTGGGCGCCGCGCAGTTCCTCGGCGAGGGCGTCGGTCTGTGCCCAGGTTTGGGTCCACTTCTGCCCGACGTAGAGCACGGCGACGTTGCCGGGCAAGCGCACGAGGGTGCCGGCGGGCGGTGCGGGTTCCTGGTGGTCGTATTCGGACGACCGGCGGCAGGCGAGGTAGGGGCGCTTGCCGAGGGGCCAGGTGGGCTTGGCGGGGGTGGTCATAGCGGTCTCCTTGCCGGGGTGGCTTCTGGGCTTTGCGCGGCGTTGCTTTGGGGCGGCGTATCAGGCCGGGCTGCTGCTGCTGAGCTGGACGATGTACGGGCGGCCGCAGACGGGTACGCGGAGTCCGACGGCGAGGTGTCGGTGGGCTCCTCCGCAGCCGGGGCAGCTGGTGACGACGACTTGTTCGGCTCCGCTGGTGCGGAGGATCGTGGCGGCGACGAGGGGCGGGACGGGGGCGCTGAGCATGATCGGTTCTCCTATGGTTTTCAGGCTGCTGTCGGGGCGCTGGTGAGGTGGTTGCGGACGGGGACCCACTGCAGCTGGCAGTCGGGTGCGGGGCATTCGAGGACTTCGCGGCGCCGGTTGTTGATGGTCGCGGTGCCGACGGAGCCGCAGCGGCGCAGTGCGCGGCAGGCCGGGCAGTGGACCTCGACGGTGGGCGTCTTCGCGGTGCGGCTGACCTTCGCCATGCGAGATGTCACGGTGGTCTCCTGGGTTATTCGGCGAGCCAGCTGGCGGCGGTGATGCACATCGCCGTGAGGGGGTTGGGGTCGTCGCGGTGAAGTTCGGCGAGGGCTTCGATGTAGGCGGTCCGGTCGGGGATGCCGTCGCGGTAGGCGAGGGCGTCGACCAGGGCGAGGACGGCCCGCTTGATGGATTCGTTGACGGCATCCCCGGAGTCGAAGCGGTGACTCTCCATGAGGACCCGGTGGAGGGCGTCTTGGACGATGGTCATCGGTTGCTCCCGACCGCGCGCATAACGTGCCGGCGGATGGTGTCGTGGGGGTCGTTCCCGCCGGGGCGGAGGATGTCCTTCTCGCCGTTGGGGCCTTCGGTGTAGAGGGCGGTGGCGCCGCTGGCGAGGTTGGCGGCGAGGGTCGCCAGGTTGCTGCAGTGCTGCTGGACCAGGCTGCGGTGTTCCTGGCCGAGCTGGTACATGAGGGCCCACCGGATGGCGCTGAGTCCGTGGGCAAGGTCGCCGAGCCCGGGTGCGGTGTCGTTGGCGCATCCCTGGCAGAGGGCGCCTTCGGGGGTGGTGATGACGTAGTGGTCGAACTCGACGGGTTCGCCGCACTCGGGGCAGTCGGCGTGGACGGGGTGCTCAAGCTCAATCATGACGGGGCTGGTCACGATGTCTCCTGGGTCTGCTGGTGGTTGGCGATCATGCGGAGCCGGGCCTGCTTTGCGGCGTACCGGCGGCGGAGCCCGGCTGTACGGCGTGCCGTGAACTCGGCTCGGGTCTGTTGCTGGGCTTCGCGCCGAGCGGTTGCGTCGGCGATCTGATCGGCGATCCGCTTCTCGGCGGAGGCACGGAGGATCTCGGCGAGGTCCGGGTCGGGGCTGCGGTCACCCTTTTCGCGCGCCGTGCGAACTATCTGCGACGCCACTTCAGGGTTCTGACCTGCGATGTCTGACTTACTTCGCGTATTTCGCATAGTTCGCTCAGACCGTTCCGTCCAGGTTGTCGACCCAGGACAGGGCTTCGCAGTCCAGGACTTCACGGGCGCGGGTGACCGCGACGTAGGCGAGCATCGCCAGAGCCCGGGTGATCCGCAGCTCGCCGGTCTCCGGGTTCCGCTTGGGGGCATGGAAGTCGCTGCCGATCTTGACCGTGGCCCACTCGCGCCCCTTGGACTTGTGCGCCGTGGAGACGGTCACCTGGGCGTTCCTCTCGTCCGAGAGCGCCCCGGCGGCCTGGATCAGGCGGGTCGGACCGTGCTCCTCGATGAGGTCGACCAGGGGCTTGAGGTCGGCGCCGTCCGGGTCGTTCTCGGCGTAGTCGACGACCTGGTCCCAGGTGGAGAAGGCCATCAGCTCCGGATGGCTCGTCGCCCTGCCGGCCTTCAGGTCCACTGCGGCGTAGGCCATGTCCTTCATCGCCTTGCCGCCGCCGACGACCGCGACCTTGGTGCCGGTGGCCATGAGCGCCATGGCTGCTCCCATGCAGCCGGCGTTGGTGCGGCACAGGATGGCGTCCGGGCGGTGGAGCTGGCCGAGCCGCGAGTCGATGCGGTCGTAACCGGTCAGCCGAAGGGGGGCGTCGAGGACGCCCAGCCAGACGTTGGCCTCCTCCGCGATGGCGTTGCCGAACCGGAAAGACTGGCTGAGCGTCAACTCACTTCCTGGCAGAACACCGAGGGCATCCTCGGCTCCACGCCAGGCGTAGAGCTGCTGGCAGCTGTCGCCGACGGCGATCCGCTGCACGTGGTGCTGGTCGAGCATGAAGCCGGTGAGTGCGGGGTTGGCGTCCTGGGCCTCATCGAGCATCACGTAGTCCTCCTCCACCTTGGGGCTGCAGAGGAGGTACTGCTTGAGGTAGGCGTCCTGGTCGTACTTCAGGCGGCCTTCAGGGTCGGTCCAGTCCTCCCAGACCATCTGCGCGAGCGGCGCGACGGCTTCGGCCAGCCGCTCGTTCTCCTCGGCGTCGTAGCCCTTGATCCTCGGGATGTGCTTGGCGCCGATGGCCCGGTCCGCACTGTGACAGAAGCGCTTGGCGGCAGCCGTGGCATGGATCACGACCTGCCAGGGTGCGAGCGGCGCGAGTGTCTCGCTGACGGCCAGGGGCCGCGCCACGCCGAGGATTTGAGCAACGGTGCGGGCCGGAAGACGGGAGCTGTTGATCCTGTGCCGGTAGCGGATGCCGATGGTGGCGTAGGCGAGTCCGTGGCTGGTGACGCAGCGGACCGTTCGGGGGAACGACCTCGCGGCCTCCTCCTTGATGGGCCGGTTGTAGGCGATGTAGAGGCCGCGGCTGCTTCCGGCTGCGGCGGCGGTGAACTTCAGGGTGCTGGTCTTCCCGGCTCCGGCACCGGCCTGGATCTTGAGGTCGTGGCCGAGGAGGAAGTCGTCGATCACTTCCTGCTGCTCGGCGGTGGGCGGGTACGTCATGGTCACCTCCTTCATGAAGGACTTCGGCGGCTACTTTGCGTAACCGGCTTGCGGGTGGGGCTTGTTCGCGGCGAAAGAAGCCGAAGATGCGAAGTAACCCCAAAAGCGCAGGTCAGCGCCTCGGCTTATCGCACCCTTCTTTCGCGGGTGCGAAGAAAGGGGTCAAGTGTCATCGCAGGTCAGAGGCATAGTTCGCTACTTCTGCTTAGTTCGCCGCAGTGTCAGGACGGGGCGACCGCCCGTCTCCTGCGAATACATTTCGTAACCGTCGATCTTGAGGAGCTCACCCACGAGGGCATCCAGGTCGGCCTTCTTGCGGTGGCCGCCGAAGCACCCCTTCGTGATCTCCGTACGGGTGACACCGCCATCGCCAGCGGCATCCACGAAGCCCTTGAGCCGATCGAAGTCGGGGTTGCCGGAGCCGGTGCCGAAGATGTACCAAGCGGAGTCCTCGGCGTAGGCCCACAGCGCCTCGGCGGCCTGCAGGTGCTCCAGGCCGATACGGTCCTCGCCGTCGAGCAACGCCGCCGTGACGGACAGTCGCAGAACCTGGGGTGCCGCCCGGGCCACGACCTGGGCGACCGGCCCGTCACCGATGTGATCGGGAGTCAGGCGCGGGTAGATCTCACGCCAGTACTTGGCGGCCTCCAAGGTGCGCTGCATCCGCTTGACGCTCGCCGCTGCCGCGATCCGTTCGGCCAACTGCGCACCCAACGCCTTGATGTCTGCCTGCTCCAGCATCCCGCCGTCCGGTAGCCGCTTGGACCGCTTGGACATGACCGGCAGGTACCGGTTCATCGTTCCCCCGGCCCGCTCGGACTCCGAGAGCTTGGCTCGCAGTTCGGTCGGAGTGACGTGCCCGATCACCACGATGTGCGGGTCGGTGGCGACCCGGGGCCGGATCGTCATGGTGCGCAGCGTGTCGCCGTCCCAGGCCTGCCGCACGATTGGCAGCAGCGTATTTCCGTCCCGCTTGCCCTGGGCCAGTACCGAGGCGAACTCGGACTCCACGACCAGGAGGCGCTTGTCGCTGACGCCTTCGTCGAAGTGCTCGTCCTCGGGGTCGCCGGTGGAGTCGCGGACCTGGAAGATCAGCCCCTCGGCGGAAGACAGGCCGCCCATGATTCGGGTGCCGCAGAACTTGTCGTCGGCCTCCTTCAGCACCTGCTTGATCTCCGACCAGGAGGTGCCCTTCATGCCGCCGGCGGTCGCGCCGATGATGAGCGGCCACACCCGTGCGCCGTGCTCCGTGCCGCCGACGAACATGTGCGGGGTGCGGCCGATCATGGCCCCGGCTCCGGCGTACAGGGTGAACAACATCGCCGCAGCGCTTGCCTCACTGTGCGGCAGGATCGTGTTGATGATCGTGCCCGGAAGCCCGTAGAGCGCGCCCTTGCCCAACTCGGGCCAGGGTCGGCCCGCCGGCGACTGTGGCTCGGGGTCCTTCACCCCGTTCTTGCCCACGATGGCCGCGGCGATGTCCTCGATGTCGTCGCTCACGCTGCGCCCCTTGCCGCCCGCTGGGCGCTGTTGATGGTCTGCTGCGCCTCGTGCTGGTCGAGGCCGATGTGCAGGGCCGCGTCGAGCAGGCAGCCCGCAGCGGAGTGGTCGTCGATGTCGCCGGCACCGGCGTGCTCGAAGGCCTTGCACGCGGCCCAGAACAGGCGGCTGTTCCGCTCGCCCTCCTGGGCTTCGAGGACCACCTTGACCAGGCCCGTCATGAACCGGGTCGGCTGCGCCGTCGACGCCGATCGCGGCGGGGTCGCGACCTGCGGCTTGGGCATGTGCCCGGTCACCTCAAGGTGGTGCAGCAGCCACGCCGGCGCCTCCTTGGGCCGCAGGACGTCACCGAGACGCCGGTACTCACCCTCTGGCCGCTCGGAAGTCGGCGCGGTGATGTAGGAGCCGGTGGACCGGACATCGATCTTCCAGCCGAACTTGGCCTCGGACTTGTTGACGACCAGTCCGGCCGGGAGAGTCCAGTAGAAGTGCCATCCGTCGCGGGGCGTGGACACAAACAGCGTGTCGCCGGGGAACGGGGCTCCGTAGCGCTCCAGGATGATCGCGAGGACGTCCTTGCCGTCGACGACACCGGGCAGGTCGTACGGGTGCGGTGGTGCGCTGGCGTCCTTGGCCGTGTCGCAGTCGACGGTGACCAAGCTGGCCGGACCCGGGCTGATGCCGACGTTGGCATCGGGAAAGCGGTCCCAGATACTGCGGATGCGCTGCTCATCGACGGTCGCGGCATGGAATCCGTGGCAGAAGTCGGCCGGGTGCGGGCATCCGCTGATGCCGTGGTGCGGGACATAGTGCGGGGACTTGGGATTGCAGAGCTCGCAGCCCTTCAGCGGCACGTTAGTGCCGGGGCTGAGCCCGAGGACGGGCCAGCCCATTGAAGCGAAGGCGAGGGCCGCCTTGAGGCGCCTGGCCCGCTTCATACTGCTGGTGCCGTAGACCGCAGCGGACTGCCCTACTCCGCCGGGGTCGTGACGGCCGCCACCCTCTTCCTGGCGGCCGTGGTTCTGGTTCAACTTGGTAGCTCCTGGATCTTGAAGTACTGGGGACCGGACGGCGGAGGCTGAGGGTGTGTCCTCCGCCGTCCGGGATGGTGCGGGCGTGCGCGTCAACTGCCGGCCTCAGGCGACGGCGGCGCCCTGGAGCGCGGTGGCGGCACCCATTCGGGCGCGCTGGGCGCGGAGCCCAGCCACCCAGGCGGAGGCCGAGGCGATGAGCGCGTCGACCTCGTCGAGGGTGAGGTCGCGGTCCACCGGGTCACCGTCGGCATCGGTCGCGGTCACGGTCAGGAAGTGCTGCTCGGGCTCGGTGTCCTCAAGGAACAGCAGGTTCCGGGTCGAGACGACGACCTCACTGTCCGGGCCAGGCAGCACCAGCTGTAGCGCGGCGCCCTGGTGCGCCGCCCAGGCGTACCGGTCCCCCGCACCGGAGTACCCGATGTTGGTCCCGACCACCCAGGACGGGCGGGGGTGACTGTGAGCGTTGAGGATCACGGCGGCCGGCATGGCCGTGGTGGTGGTCACTGCTCCCCCAGGTGGCCGAAGTTGGCGAGCATGTTCTCGACGCGGTCCGCGAAGTCGCGGATCTGCGCGGGCAACTGCTGGGCCTGCTCGAAGGACAGCTCGACCGGTGCACCGCCGTCGTCGACGACGACCTCACGCTTCTCCGGGAACGTGCCGTCCGCGAACCAGCGGGTCTCGGTGATGGACACCACGACCGTGCCGATCTCCAGCTGGACGGGCTCGCCTTCGAGCGGCTCGTCGACGTTGACCGGGGGCCTGGCGGGCGTGGATCCCGCCAGGTCGTCCGGGGTGACGTCGGACCGCTCGCTGAGCTGCTGCGCGAAGTCCGCTTCGATGATTTCGGCGGGGACACCGTGGCGGCGGGCGACGATCAAGTCGACGACCGAGCGCGGGATCCGGGTGTCGTCGTAGCCGACGAGCAGGATCGGCCTGTCGCCGGGTTCTGCGACCCAGGCGGTGTACACGTTGCCGTTGGTCGCCTCGCAGGCGACGTTGACGAACAGGGCCGTGTCCGGGCGCTCGGCCTCGGCGACGGGGGTGTCGGCGGCCAACTGCTCGGCCGCCTTGCTGTAGCGGCGCTTGTCTGCGTCGCAGACGTCGGCGGTACTTCCGCCAGGGGTTGTTCTTGCCAGTACCATGAGCTTGGATTCACGTCCTTGGCTTGTGCGCCCGGCTGGAATCGGAAGGCGCAAGGTGAGCGGCGATCAAGGCCTCGGGGTGAACACCCGAGGCCTTCGCCATGAGTTGGGTTAGGCCGCCTCTTCGAGCAGGCGGATCAGCGATGCGGTCACGACCCTGTGGCGGGTGCCGAAGGAGAGGACCCGGACGGGTGCCTCACCGCGCTTCAGCAGGGCGTACAGGTGGGATTTTGAGATCCCGATAGCCGTGGCTGCCTGGGGTACGTCCACCGTGGCGGGCCACTTCCGGACGTCCGCGAGTGTGGGTGGCCTCGTCACGCGGCCCTCGCGCTCTGATCGCTAATCCACGCGAGCACATCGGCCTTGCGGTACCGAACCCGGGCCGCACGACCCGGCCCGAGCTTCTCGTAGGGCGGTCCGATGCCAAGGCACCGCCAGTTCGCGAGCGTCTGCTTGGCGACCTTCATTACGGGACCTGTCTCATCCGGCGTTAGCCAGATTTCGGGATCGCCAGCAGTGTTCTGTGGCATGGAAACTCCAAGGTGAACAGCCTGATCGCTGCAAATGGCGATTAGGTTCGCCGTTGTATGGATCCTAGCTCGGTAGCTTGCGGGATGTCCACCCTGTGCCACAGAATAGCCATCATGGCTTCTAATGCAGTGGTGAGCGGTCCAACTTCGCGGCGGGTGGCGGCGAACATTGAGCGCCTCCGTAAGGCACGTCAGCTCCACCAAAAGGACCTTTCGGCGCTGCTGGCCGGGGTCGGGCGCCCGATGCTCCCCACTGTCATCAGCAAGATGGAACGCGGTGAGCGCCGCATCGATGTGGACGACCTAGTCGCGCTTGCTCTGGCACTGAACGTGAGCCCGAGCACGCTCCTCTTGCCGCCGACGTCGGGTAGCGATCCCGTGGCTCTCACTGAGAGGTGCAGCGTGAGCAGCCGTACGGCGTGGAACTGGGCCGAGGGCCAGCAGACGGCGATGGACGAGCCCGGTGGGAGCGCCAACTTCGCCGAGCCAGGTGCCGATCCCGCGATCCCCTTGGACGCCTACGATCGAGAACAGCATTACGGGCGACAGCAGTTGGCCTACCAGGCCCTCGCCCAACCCGAGGAGCGTCGGCGCGGCACGGACAACTCCATCGTGCGGCTCGTCCGCAATTTCGCTGAGGTCATCATCGACTTGGTCGTGCCATCTGCCGACAGCGACGAAGCTGGCCGCAAAGCACTCTTGCGTATGGCGCGCCGTCGGCATGCTTCGCTCGGATTCGAGTTGGACGAGATTGCCGAGAGCCTCGACAGGCCTGCCACCGAGGGCGGCGAGGCTGCCCCGGGGCAGCAGTAGCGCAGGCCCGACCGTAGTGGTCGGGCCGGAGAATTAGGGGAGCAGTATGGCTGACCCGATCAAGAAGATCGTGCTGAGCAACGGCACAACGCGGTACCGGTTTGTCGTGGACATCGGCTTCGACGCCGAGGGGAAGCGCAAGCAACTGACCGTCACGAAGGACACCAAGAAGGAAGCGGTCGCCGAGCTGGCCCGCATCCGCCACCAGCGAGCCAACGGCTCCTACGTGGCACCCAACAAGATGACCGTCGACGAGTTGCTCGACCAGTGGCTGAAGTCCGCGACGCGGGACGTCGACGAGAACACGGTCTCCAACTACGGCGAGGCGATCCGGCCGGTGCGCCGGCACATGGGCCACCGGCGGATCCAGGAACTGTCAGAGGATGACATCGAGGCTCTCATCGACTGGATGGTCACCAGTGGTCGAGTCCGCGGCGGCACCCCGGGCACCGGACTGGGTATCAGGTCCGTCCGGCTGGCCGTGGGCCGCTTCCGGGCCGCACTACATCTCGCGGTGCGCCGTCAGCTGGTTGTGCGGAACGTCGCCGAGCACGTCGTCGTGTCCCGCGACGCCAAGCGGAAGGCCACCGAGGGCAAGGTCGTCCAACAGCCGTGGGACGAGGACGAGGTGAAGGCATTCCTCGCGGGCATCCAGGGCCACCGACTGTACGGGCCGATGATGCTCTCGATGATCGCCGAACGGCCAGCCGAGGTCTGCGGCGCCCGCTGGGAGGAAGACGTCGACCTGGACGGCGAGGGCACCATCACCATCGGCAACACGAGGACCCTCGTGTTCGACCGCACCAGGGAGAAGGGAGAGCGACTGAAGGTAGTGGAGAAGGGGCCGAAGTCCGACGCGGGCAAGCGCGTGCTCCCGCTGCCGCTTCCGGTCAGCAAGGCCCTGCGGTCGTTCCACGCGATCCAGGCCGCCGAGAAGTTGGCCGCAGGTGACGGGTACGAGAACACCGGCTACGTCCTGGTCGACGAGCTCGGCCGGCCGTTCAAGACGGACAAGCTGCGGCGTGAGGCCAAGAAGTTGATGGCGCTGGCCGGAGTGCGGCCGGTGCGGTTGTACGACGCAAGGCACGCCTGCCTGTCGTGGATGGCGAACAACGGGGTGCCCGACGTTGTGGTCTCCGCTTGGGCTGGTCACAGTGACCTGTCGTTCACCAAGCGGACTTACGTGCACCCTGAGGCGAAGAGTCTGCGGGCGGGTGCGGAGAAGCTGGGCGAGCTGCTCGGCTGACGCATGATCAAAAACCGTTTGTGAGAAATTGTGAGACGACGGCCCCCGGGAACGACCAAGGGCCCCGCTTCACTGAAGTGAAACAGGGCCCTGACCTGGGCCTGAAGCCCATTGCGCTGGTGCGCTCAGCAGGATTCGAACCTGCAACCTCTTGATCCGTAGTCAAGTGCTCTATCCGTTGAGCTATGAGCGCCTGCCTGGCTTCTGGGCGGTTTTCATTCGCCCCGCTGCCCTGCGAGTGCAACATTACACGAGGCCCGGCCTGGGGTGAAATCGGGTTTTGAGGGGCCTGGTGGTGCGCTGGGCGGGTGGGGTGGGCACCGCCCTCGGACTGGGGGCAGGGAGCTGGCTCGGGTGCGGGGCGGCTCGGGGCGGGGCAGTGGCTCGGGTGCGGGGGTCGGCCGGCGGCGGCCAGGGTGCCTGGGGGCGGTGGGGTGCATAGCGTTGCCGCGCGTACTTCGGGGGTGTTTTCAGGTGAACGCTGCGTAAATGCGGGGGGAAATGTTTCGCTTTCCTCATCCGCGTAGTCGTGCCCTCGCCGACCGTAACAGAATGTAAATGTCAACGCCCTTCGCATGGACATTTATCAAGTTCCTGGATCTACCGTGTAAACACCTGACCCGCACGCGATATTCACATTGTGCTATGCCTAGGATGGCGTCAACAAAGCTCAGGCCGAACGCCTACCCCAGGATTTCCATGTCCAGTATATCCGGTTTGCTCCACGACGCTCCCCACTTCATCAACACGTTGACCTCGGGAAATGCCTGGCGCCAAGTGGTTCCGCTGGGTCTCGCCGGGGTCATCGTGTGGGTTCTGTGGCTCTACCGCGCGGTAGTGTCGCGATTCGCCGCACCGGTGGTCAACGATTACCGGACCTCCACATCCGTAGTCGTCCCCTCCTACCGGGAGGATCCGGAGATCCTGCTCCGCTGCCTGGAATCCTGGCGGTCGCAGAATCCCACCGAAATCATCATCGTCATCGACACCGCGGATACCGAGGCGCAGCGTCTTCTGGCCGAGGTGGAGGATCCGCGGCTGCGGGTCATCGTTTTCGAGCACCATGGGAAGCGGTCGGCCCTCGGGGTCGGAATTCGGGCGGCGAGCAGCGAGATCCTGGTGTTCGCCGACTCGGACACGTCCTGGGAGAAGGGACTGCTGGACGCGGTCCAGATGCCCTTCGTCGACCCGCAGATCGGCGGGGTGGGCACCCAGCAGAACGTCTACCAGCGGACCACCAGCGTCTGGCGCCGGATCGCGGACTGGCTGGTCAACCTGCGCTACTACGACTACGTGCCGGCGATGAGCCGGCAGGGCGGGGTGATCTGCCTCTCCGGCCGGACCGCGGCGTACCGCCGTTCGGTGGTGCTGCCGGTGGTGGAGCACCTGGAGAACGAGTTCTTCCTGGGACGGCGCTGCGTCGCCGGGGACGACGGTCGGCTCACCTGGCTGACCCTGGCGTCCGGCTACAAGACGGTGCACCAGTCGAACGCCCGTGCCATCTCGATGTTCCCCTCCTCCTTCCGCGCCTTTGTGAAGCAGCGGATCCGCTGGAGCCGGAACTCGTACCGCTGTTATCTGACCGCGCTGTGGAAGGGCTGGCTGTGGCGGACCCCGATGGTGTCCAGGATCACCGTGCTGCAGATCCTGCTCACCCCGGTGACCATGGGCCTGACCATGGGGTTCCTCTTCTTCAGCCGACTGGACTACACCGCCCGCGGGTGGGCCTTCGCCGCCGCCTGGCTGCTGATCGGGCGTGGCATCCGCGGCTACTCGCACCTGCGGCGGCACCCGCTGGAGATCTTCCTGCTGCCGCTCACCGCGCTGACGGTGATCATGATCTCGCTGCCGATCAAGCTGTACGCCTTTGTGACCATGAACAAGCAGGGCTGGCTCACCCGCAGCACCGACTCGGTCGGCGGCCAGGGGCAGAGCGCGGCGACGCTGCAGCGGGAGGAGCCGAAGCTTCAGCTGCAGCAGAACAGCAGCAGCAACGGCAACGGCAACGGCCAGCAGAAGGAGGCGGTGGGGGCATGAGGGGGCGGGTTCAGAACCAGACGCAGAATCAGACGCGGAGCCAGACACCGAACCAGACACAGAACCAGGCGCAGCGCCGCAGCGTGGTCCATCGGGTGGCGGCTGGGGCGTTGACCGCGCTGGTCCTGGGTGCGTTGGCCGGGCCGGCTGCGACCACGGCGGCCGCCGACGCCCCCGGCAGCACCAGCGGCACAACCCCGGTCGCCGCCGCGCCGGTCCTGGACGCGACCACCGCGGCCAAGGAGTCCGCGGTCCTCGCCGCCGAGGACCGGCGGATCTCGCAGCTGCGTTCGGTCGTCTCGGTCGCCCCCTTGCACGGCACCAGCTGGAAGTCCCCGTACCGGCTGGCCACCGCCTCCGGCTACACCCTGGTGCTGACCTCGCGGAAGGCCGCGTACACCGTCACCGACCTGCTGAAACTCGCTCCGCAGACCTTCGTACGGCAGGCGGACGGCTCGTACCTGCTGCTGGAGAGCATCTATGTCGACAACGGCGCGAAGCTCAACCTCACCGCTCCGGGCGGGCTGACCCTACGGATGGCCAGCAACGTCAACGGCTTCGTCAGCATCGTCGCGTTCGGCGGCTCGCTGTCCATGGTCGGCAGCGTGCAGCAGCCGCTGCGGATCACCAGCTGGGACGCGCGGACCGCGAAGCCGGACACCGATCCCACCGACGGCCGCGCCTACATCAGGGCCATCGGCGGCACCTTCACCATGGAGCACGTCGAAGCCTCCGACCTGGGCTTCTGGAGCGGACGCACCGGCGGCATCAGCCTCACCGGCACCGACCGGCCCAACACCGGCTCGACCCAGGGCCCGACGCCCTACGTCCCGGTGCACGGCAAGGTCGCCCGCAAGGACAGCAAGGCCGCGCAGAAGCTGGAGAAGGGCAAGGACGCGGCGAAGTCCACGGACGACCTGGGCACCAGCGCGGTGGACAGCCTGCCGGCCGGCGCGATCGCCACCCCGGGCAGCCAGTTCGACGTCGGCGGCCTCTCCTATGTCTCCGCGACGATCAGCGACTCGACCATCACCGGCGATGCCTACGGCCTCTTCGTCTCCAGCGCCAACGGGGTCCAGATCTCCCGGACGAAGATCAGCGGCAGCCTGGTCGACGGCCTGGTGCTGTACCGCTTCGCCACCCAGGTGGTGCTCGAGAAGGTCGACTCCAGCCGCAACCAGGGCGACGGCTTCGTGCTGGCCCGGGCGGCCCAGGAGATCCGGATCAGCGGCTCCACCGCCGACCAGAACTCCGGCAACGGCTTCACCCTGAACGGCCAGGCGCTGGCCACCGGACCGTCCGCGTCCGGCGGTCCGGTCGGCTCGTACGGCAACAACACCATCGCCAACAGCACCGCGAACAACAACGGGCACTACGGTGTCGAGGTGCTCGGCGGGATGAACATCAACATCGACAACAACGGCATCGCCGGAAACACCATGGGCATCGTGGTCCGCCGCAACTCGGACAAGGTCTCCCTGGTCGGCAACATCCTCACCGCCCAGCAGCGCGAGGGCATCTCCATCCGCGACGGCAACACCGGCGGCACCGTCAGCGGCAACATCGTGAAGGGCGCCCAGACCGGCATCTACCTGCGCGACTCCACCGCCGACGTGACCGGGAACACCGTGAAGGGCGCCGCGCTGCACGCGGTGACCCTGGTCGGCAAGGACAGCGGCACCAATATCTCCGACAACGTGCTGAGCGGCGAGGGCACCAGCGCGGTCTCCTCGTCCCGGTCCGAGGGCGGCCACCTGGTCGGCTCCAACGACACCATCGGCTGGCACAACACCACGCCGCTGCTGACCCGGATCCTGCGGCTGCTGCACCCGACCACGCTGGTCTGGATCGGCGTCTTCCTGCTGATCGTGGTGGCCGGGGTGAAGGGCCGCCGGAGCAGGCGGCTGCACACCGCCGGCTCGTCCAGCGACCTGCTGGCCGGGCTCCCGTACCAGGACAAGACGCCGCTGCCGCAGGTGATCGTGGGCGAGCTGGCCGCGGCCCGGGCCGAGTCCACCGGACGGCACGCGGCCCAGGACCCGTCCGCGGCCCAGGCCGCCGCCCGGGCCGGCGACCAGCTCGAGCCCGTGGGGTGAGCGCCGACATGAGCAGCGCACCGCCGGTGTCCCCGCCCTCACCTCGGCCGCCGCGACCGCCCAGGCCGCCGGGCTGGTGGCGGATGCCCGCCCTGTTCGGGCTGGGAGGCGCGCTGATGGCCACGGTCATCTGCGTCCTCGCTTTCAGCGGCGGGGGTGGGAACGGGAGCGGGAACGCCGGCAAGACGGTCGACGCGAGCCAGAGCCGACACCACAAGGGCGGCCTGCCGACCGGCGTCCCGACCGCCGGGGCCAGCAGTTACACCGGCGGGGACGCCAGCGGCGAGCCGTCGGCCGACCCGTCCGCGGCGCCCTCGGCGGACGGCTCCACGGGCGAGGCCGGGACGGGTACGGCCGGGGCGGGCGGGGCGGCGTCCTGCCCGACCGCGACGGTGACGGTCGGTTCGGCCGAGGAGCTGGTGAACGCCCTGACCTCGGTCGCCCCCGGCTCGGTCATCGACCTCGCCGACGGCACCTACCAGGGCCAGTTCAGCGCCACCGCGGTCGGCACCGCGGCCGATCCGGTCTACCTCTGCGGCGGGCCGGGGGCGGTCCTCGACGGCGGCAGCACCGGCAAGGGCTATGTCCTGCACATCCAGAACTCCGCCTACTGGCACCTGGTCGGCTTCACCGTCCAGAATGGCCAGAAGGGGGTGGTGCTGGACCACACCCAGCACTCCACCGTGCAGGGATTGACGGTGCATCAGATCGGCGACGAGGCGATCCACCTGCGGGAGTTCAGCAGTGACAACCTGGTCGTCGGCAACACCGTCGAGCACACCGGGCTGAACCGCGACAAGTTCGGCGAGGGCGTCTACCTGGGCACCGCCAAGTCCAACTGGTGCAGCCTGACCGCATGTCAGCCCGACAACAGCGACCGCAACACGGTCAAGGGCAATGTCTTCGACCAGACCACGGCGGAGAACGTGGACGTCAAGGAGGGCACCACCGGTGGCCTCATCCTCGACAACACCTTCAACGGCGACGGCATCACCAGCGCCGGCGGCAGCGGCTGGATCAACGTCAAGGGCAACGGCTATCTGATCCAGGGCAACACCGGCCACAACTCGCCGCAGGACGGCTTCCAGACCCACGAGATCCTCAAGGGCTGGGGCACCGGCAACACCTTCAAGGGCAATACGGCCGACGTGAACGGCCCCGGCTACGGGTTCCATCTGACGCCGGTCCTGGGCAACCGGATCACCTGCGACAACAAGGTCCAGGGCGCGGGCAAGGGCCTGAGCAACGTGCCCTGCACGCCCTGACCCGAACCGAGCTGAATCAATTCCGACCCGACTCGACCTGCTCTGAGGAGACCCCCATGTCATCAGCCTCCGCACAGCCGCTCCGTCTCACCGTCATCGGCACCGGCTACCTCGGTGCCACCCACGCCATCTGCATGGCGGTCCTCGGTTTCGAGGTCCTCGGCATCGACGTCTCGCAGGAGAAGGTCGACCGGCTCAACGCGGGCGAGGTCCCCTTCTTCGAGCCCGGGCTGCCCGAGCAGCTCGCCAAGGCCCTGGACTCCGGCCGGCTCCGCTTCACCACCGACTACGCCGAGGCCGGCGCGTTCGGCGACCTGCACTTCCTCTGCGTCGGCACTCCGCAGCAGCCCGGCTCGGACGCGGCCGACATGACCTACGTCGACAGCGCCGTCACCTCGCTCGCGCCACACCTCACCCGGAGAGCCCTGGTGGTCGGGAAATCCACCGTCCCGGTCGGCACGGCGGCGCGGCTCACCGGGCTGCTGCAGGGCCTCGCGCCCGCCGGGGAGGCGGTGGAGCTGGCCTGGAACCCGGAGTTCCTGCGCGAGGGCTACGCCGTCGAGGACACCCTGCGTCCGGACCGGCTGGTCTTCGGCACCTCCTCGGCCTGGGCCGAACAGCAGCTGCGCACGGCGTTCGCCCCGGTCATAGAGGGCGGCTCACCGGTCGTGGTGACCGACCTGCCGACGGCGGAGCTGGTGAAGGTCGCCGCCAACTCCTTCCTGGCGACCAAGATCTCCTACATCAACGCCATGGCCGAGGTCTGCGAGGCCACCGGCGCGGACGTGCACGACCTCGCGGCGGCGCTCGCCTACGACGACCGGATCGGCGGACGCTTCCTGAAGCCGGGCCTCGGCTTCGGCGGCGGCTGCCTGCCCAAGGACATCCGCGCCTTCGCGCACCGCGCCGAGGAGTTGGGCGTCGGCCAGGCGGTGGCCTTTCTGCACGAGGTGGACGCCATCAACCGCCGCCGCAGGTCCCGCACCGTCGACCTGGTCCGCGAGCTGGCCGGGGGCAGCCTGGAGGGAGTGAAGGTCGCAGCGCTCGGAGCGGCGTTCAAGCCCAACTCGGACGACATCCGCGACGCGCCCGCGCTGGACGTCTCGGTCAGCCTGCGCCGCGCGGGCGCGGTCGTCCGGGTGTACGACCCGCAGGCGATGGCCAACGCACGCCGCAGCTACCCCGAACTCGACTACGCCGAGAGCACGTTGGAGGCCGCGAAGGACGCAGACGTGGTGGTCCTGCTGACCGAGTGGAACGAGTTCCGCGACATCGAACCCGACGCCCTGGCCGCGGTCACCGCGGGCCGCAGCATCGTCGACGGCCGCCACGCCCTCGACCCGGCGGCCTGGCGCGCGGCCGGCTGGACCTACCGCGCCCTCGGCCGCCCGTGAGGATCTGAGCCTTCGACACCGCCCCGGCCGTCCACCCGTGCGGCGGCCGGGCGGCGTCACCAGGCGAGCCGGTACGGTCCGTCCGCCCCCTCCGCCCGCTGCGCGCCGGTGCGTTCGGCGAGGCTCTGGGCGAAGCCCGGTTCGGCCTCCCACCAGCGCAGCGCCCGGTATCCGGCTGCCCGGGCCCCCTCGGCCGCGGCGGCCGCCAGGGCCGCCAGCAGCTCGGACTCGTCCGCGGTCACCCCGTGCTCGGTGTTCCAGCCGGAGGTGATCCGCTGCCGCTCCCGGGCCACCAGGATCCACTGCAGCACTGCCCCGTGATCCGGACCGCCCCGCTCGGCGTTGGCGTCGGCGTAGGCGTCGGCGTCGGCGTCGGCGTCGGCGTCGGCGAAGAACACCGCCCAGCCGAGCAGCTGCCCGTCGCGCCTGGCGGCCACGACTCCGGCGGGCGGGGGCCAGGTACTGCGCGTCAGTTCCGGCATCGGCACCGGCAGGCCCCGGTACAGGTCCTGGTAGAGGGACCGTTCGGCGGCCCAGTCGGCCACCCGCTCCAGCTTGATCACAGGGACTCCCGACGGCCGATGCCCATGGACGGTGCTGTTCCACGCTATGAGCGGGGCCGGTGCGGTGCATCCCGGCCCTGGCCCGCCGTGGTGGCGGGCGGGGTGGTGCCGGGCGGCCTTGGCGCTGTTGCGGTACTGGACGCCGGCGGTTCGGCGGAGACCGAAGGCCGCACGGGTGTAGGACAGCTGTTCGCGGCGGCGGGCCGCCGCGGTGATCCTGGCGCGGACCCGGGCGTCGGCCGCGGTCCGGAGTTGCTCGACCTCGGGGAGAGGTCGGTCGGTGCTGGTCAAGGGTCGGGTCCCCTCTCGCTGAAACGCGGCAGCGCGCAGAAACGCAGCAGGGAGTCCGCACCGTGAGGTACGAACTCCCTGATCAGACTGCGGAGGCTGGGGGATTTGAACCCCCGATGGGCGTTAAAACCCAAACCGCATTAGCAGTGCGGCGCCATAGACCGGACTAGGCGAAGCCTCCCTGCATGGGTCATGAACCGCCCGACGGCGGTCACGACCTGCTGCATGGATGATGCCACAGCCTCGTGGGCTGCGGCCAACCGGTATCCACGTTACTAGGCGGATCGCCGCTATCGCAAAAATGAGTGTGGGATAGTGCTTGCTGGTGAGCCTGGGGGGAGGCCAGCCGACGCAGCGGCAGGTTCGGGCGGCTGCGGCAGGGATGTCAGCTAGGGAGGACGGCTCGTCGTGAGCAGCAGGCCGACCCGAGGCACTGCTCGCCTCGCAGCCATACTCGATGCGCTTCCGGACGCCTTGCTGCTGGTGAACAGCAATGGCACGGTCGTGGACGCCAACGCCGCCGCCGTGCGAAGTCTGCAGACGCCCGGCACCTCGCTGGTCGGCATGGGCGTGCTCGACCTCCTCCCGGACTTCGATCCGAGCCGGATCCCCGGCTCGATGCGCCCGCGCACCCGCGCCGAGGACGGTGCCGAGGACGACGGCGGCACCCCCGTACGGATGACAGCGCGGCGGACGGACGGAACCACTTTCCCGGTCGAGGTGGCCGGAAACGAGTTCGAGGACGACGGGCTGCTCGGTGGCGGCCTGGGCACCACCGGAGGATCCGGCGAGAGCGGCCGGGAGGGCTACGGCCCGTACGACTCCTACGGGGGCGTGTCCCGGTACGGCTACGGCGGGAGCGGCGGCGGGAGCGCCGGGGGTGGCGCGCGTCCCTCCGACCGGGAGCTGCTGCTGATCGTGGTGCGCGACCTGTCGGCCCGGCTGGAGGTCGAGGCGGAGCTGCGGCGCCAGCACAAGCAGACCGAGATGATCCTGCGGGCCGCCGCCGAGGGCGTCCTCGGGGTGGACATCGACGGCCGGGTGGTGCTGGTCAACCCGGCCGCCGCGCACATCCTCGGCTACCGCGCCAGCGAGCTGGGCGGCCAGGAGCTGCTGCCGCTGGTGCAGCACTCCAAGGCCGACGGCACCCCGCAGCCCGCCGAGGAGTCCCCGCTCGCGGACACCCTGACCTCGGGCCGCAAGCACCGGGTCCGCACCGCGGTGCTGTGGCGCAAGGACGGCCGCCCGGTGCACGTGGAGCTGTCCACCGCCCCGGTCCGGGACGGCGAGCAGCTGGTCGGCGCGGTGATGACCTTCACCGACCGCACCGCCTACCTGTCCCTGGCGGCCCGGCACGAGCACCTCACCGCCGTGCTGCGGGAGGAGCTGGACGAGCCGCTGACCCGGCTGCAGGGCACCCTGGAGCGGCTCGCGGCCGATCCGGCGGGCCAGCTCTGGCCGGAGGCCAACTGGGTGCTGCGGCGGCTGGCCGCCGACTGCGCCCGCACCTCGCGGCTGGTCGACGGGGTGCTGTCCTATCAGCGCTTCGACGCCGCGCTCGACGCCGGACGGGAGACCCTGGAGCGCCGCCCGGTCGGCCTGGACAAGGTGGTCCGGCGGGCGGTCGCGGCAGCGACCGAGCTGATCGGCGAGGACCGGGTGCGGTTCGCGGTGCACCCGTCCGAGGTCGAGGTGATCGCGGACCAGGAGCGGCTGGCGCAGGCCCTCGGCCATCTGATCGCGGATGTGGCGGCGAGCGGGGTCCAGGGCGGCAGCGAGGGCGGCAACGGGCTGTACGGGATGGCCGTGGGGGTGGCCTCCGGGCTGTCCGGCGGGCCGGCCCAGGGACCGACCGTGGTGATAGCGGCCGCCCAGCGCGGCTCGGTGGCACGGATCGAGGTCCGCGGCCCCAGCGCGGGCGGGAGCCCGGTGCACCTGCCGATAGCGCGCGGCATGGTGGAGCGGCACGGCGGCGTGCTGCAGTCCCACGAGCTGCCCGGCAAGCAGGGCCGGACCTATGTGGTGGAGCTTCCGCTGGACCCGGCGACCGCCGGCGAGGCGGCCGAGCGGGCCGCCACCGCGGCCCGGGAGGCGGACCGGTCCCGGGAGAACGAGACCGCGATGCTGCCGGAGCTGCCCGGACTGGAAGCCCCGGCCCCACAGGTGCAGGCCCCGCAGGCGCAGGTTTCGCAGGCGCAGGCTTCGCAGGCCCCGAGTGCGGCGCAGTCGCAGAGCCCGGCGCAGACCCCCGACGCCGACCAGGGTGGTGGCGGGACGGCCGGTGGCGCTTCGCTGCCCGCCGCCCGGCGCAGTGTGGAGAGCCTGGCCGAGTCGAAGCCGGAAACGCCCGCCCAGGGCATCGACCGCTCCCGGCGCCGCCGCGCCCTGCCCGCGCCCGAGGTGGTACGGCCGCCGCGCGCGGTGCTGGAGGCCCAGCAGCAGGAACAACAGGAGCAGCAGGAACAGCAGCGGGAGCAGCAGGCCCAGGCCCAGCAGGCCCAGCAGCAGCAGGCGCAGGCGCGCTCACTGCAGCAGGGGTTGGGGACGAACGGCTTCCCCGGCCTGATCGGCGGCCCGGTCTACCCCGGGCTCGAGCACGCGCTGCCTCCGGCGGGCAGCAGGATCGATACTCCCGCGCCCGCCCAGGCCGAGGCGGCCTCCCCCAGCGGCCGTCGGCGCCGGCTGGCCATCCCGCCGGGCGACGACCAGTCCGGGCGGTCCTACCCGGAGTCCGGCGGGCCGCTGGCGCTGGAGCCGGTGGGCGGCAGCAGCAATGTGGTCGTGCCGGGGCAGCAGACACAGGAGCAGGGCTCGGGGCCGGCCGCGCTGCAGCCGGTGGCGCTCCAGTCGATCCCGGCCGCGGCGCCCTTCGGCGGCCGCTTCGGCCCGGACGGCGGCGGTAACAGCGGTAACAGCAGCGGTAACAGCACTGCCAGCGGCAGTGGCAGTGGCAGTGGCAACAACACCGGCTCCGGCGGTTCGACCAATGGTCGGGCGCTGGGGGCCGGTCCTGACGCGCTGGCGCTGGAACCCGCGTCCGCCGCTGCCCAGCAGACCCGCGCCGAGGAGGAGCAGGGGCCCGGCACCGAGAGCCGGCTGGAGTTCATCGCGGGTGCGGACTACCCGACCATGGTCGCCCCCGCCGCCGACGGCCGTCCGCGCCGGCTGCTGGTGTGGCCGGAGCCGGATCCGTCGACCCGTCAGGCGCTGCAGGACCGGGGCTACCGTCCCGTCATCGTGCGCACCCGCGAGGAGGTCGAGGGGCAGGTGGCCGGCTTCCCCGCGGCGCTGTTCGTGGACCCGCTGACCGGGCCGATCACCAGGACCGCGCTGCAGACGCTGCGCACCGCCGCCGGGGACGCCAACGTCCCGGTGCTGGTGACGGCGGGTCTTGGGCAGGCGACCAGGGAGGCGGCGTACGGGGCGGACCCGGCCGTGCTGCTGCGCGCGCTCGCGCCGCGCGACAGCGAGCGGCACGCGCCCCGGGTGCTGCTGGTGGAGCAGGACCCGGACGTGGCGGCGGCGTTCACGGCGACGCTGGAACGGCGCGGGATGCACGTGGTGCACGCGCTGAGCGAGAACGACGCGGTGGAGAAGGCCGGCAGCGTCCAGCCGAACCTGGTGGTGATGGATCTGATGCTGATCCGCCGCCGCCGGGTCGGCATCGTGGACTGGCTGCGCGACAACAACCAGCTGCACCGCACCCCGCTGGTCGTCTACACCTCCGTCGACGACGGCGGCGACGGCACCGAGGGCTCGCGGCAGAACTCCCGGCTGCGCTCCGGCGAGACGGTGCTGTTCCTCGCGGAGCGCTCGACCAGCGCCGAGGTGCAGTCCCGGATAGTGGACCTGCTGGGCAAGATCGGCTCACTGGGCGGCTGATCCGCCGCCGTCCAGTGAGCATCGGCACCTTGATCCTCGGGCCGGTCTGTTACTCCTTGCCGAGGGTGGTCACGTCGAGGCCGCCCTCGGCATAGGCCTTGCGGATGACCTTCTTGTCGAACTTGCCGACCGAGGTCTTCGGCACGGACTGGACGATGCTCCAGCGCTCCGGCAGCTGCCAGCGGGCGATCCGGGTGGCCAGGAAGGCGCGCAGCTCGGGGAAGCCGGCCGTGGCGCCGGGCCGCAGCACCACGGTGACCAGCGGCCGCTCGCCCCACTTCTCGTCGGGGACGGCGACGACCGCGGCTTCGAGCACGTCCTGATGGGCCATCAGTTCGTTCTCCAGCTCGACCGAGGAGATCCACTCGCCGCCGGACTTGATGACGTCCTTGGCCCGGTCGGTGAGGTTGAGGTAGCCGTCCGGGCTGATGGTGCCGACGTCGCCGGTGCGCAGCCAGCCGTCGTCGCTGAACTTGTCGCCGAGCTCCGGGGGCTTGTCGGCGCCGCCGTAGTAGGCGGCGGCGATCCAGGGGCCGCGGACCTCGATCTCGCCGGCCGACTCGCCGTCGTGCGGCAGCGCGATGCCGTCCGGGCCGATCACCCGGGGCTCGACCGAGGCCGGGAAGCGGCCCTGGGAGAGCCGGTAGGGCCAGGCCTCCTCGGGGGTGAGGCCGCCGGGCGGGAGCGCGACGCTGCCGAGCGGGGAGGTCTCGGTCATGCCCCAGGCGTGTATGACGTTGACGCCGTGGCGCTCCTCGAAGGCCTTCATCAGCGCGGGCGGGCAGGCCGAGCCGCCGATGACGACCCGGCGCAGGGCGCTGGTGTCGTAGACGTCGGGGTGCGCGTCCAGTTCGTCCAGCAGGCCGGTCCAGATGGTGGGGACGGCGGCGCTGAAGGTGGGGTGCTCGGCGGTGATCATCGCGGCCAGCGGCTGCGGCTGCAGGAAGCGGTCGGGCATCAGCAGCGAGGTGCCGGCCATGAACGCCGCGTAGGGCAGCCCCCAGGCGTTGACGTGGAACATCGGGACCACCGGCAGCGCCTTGTCGGCGCTGGTCAGGCCGAAGCTCTCGGCCGAGAGCACCTGCATGGAGTGCAGGTACATGGAGCGGTGCGAGTAGGCGACGCCCTTGGGGTCGCCGGTCGTGCCCGAGGTGTAGCAGAGCGCGCCGGCCGTGCGCTCGTCCAGGTCCACCGGGTGCGGGAAGCTGGTCGGGCGGTCCGCGATCAGCTCCTCGTAGTCGTGGACGCTGCCGGCGAAGCCGTCCAGCACGGAGCGGTCGCCCTCGCCGACGACCACGATGTGACGCAGCGTCGGGCGCAGCTGCGGCAGCAGCGGGGCGATCAGGGGCAGCACGCTGCCGTTGACGATGACGGTGTGGTCGGCGGCGTGGTTGATGATGAAGGACAGCTGCTGCGGGGGCAGCCGCAGGTTGAGGGTGTGCAGCACCGCGCCCATGGAGGGGATCGCCAGGTACGCCTCCTGGTGCTCGGTGTTGTTCCACATCAGGGTCGCCACCCGCTGGTCCCCGGTCACGCCCAGTTCGTCGCGGAGCGCGTGGGCGAGCTGTGCGGCGCGGGCGCCGACCTCGGCGAAGCTGCGGGCGACGGCCTTCTCGCCGTCCCAGGTCGCCACCGTGGACGTGCCGTGGAAGGTGGAGCCATGGGCGAGGATGCGCCCGACGGTGAGTGGGACGTCCTGCATCGTGCTGAGCACCTGGGTCCTCCTTGACCGGGGGAAACGACTGTACTACCTGCCGGTAGCAGCGTTCTGAGAGGTGATTCTGTCGCTCTCGGGGGTCGGTGTCAGTAGCTGGGACGGTGTACCGCGGGTCGGTCCCGCTTTCGGCGGACCGGCCGTCAGTGGACCAGGGCGACCGGGGCGTCCACCGCGTTGCGGTCGACGTTCATGGTGACGCCGCCGTGGCTCTCCTTGGCGTTGCCGACGAACTGGTGCACCCGGCGGTGACCGGCCCACTGGCTGCTGCTGAGCGCGCGGTAGCCGTCGGTGCTGGCGCGGTTGTCCCAGCGGGCGTACCAGAGCACGTCCGGCAGGTCGGTGGCCACGGCGCGGGTGCTGCGGTTGAGCGCGGCCGAGGCGATGTCGGCGATGCCGGTGTCGGCGCTGCTGTAGAAGCCGGCCAGGTAGCCGGCCGCGCGGACGGCGCGGGACCAGGCGGCGGTGTACTGCAGCACCGCGAGGGTGCAGCTGGAGCCGCGGTCGTAGGACTCCATGTCCAGGTAGATCGGGCTGCCCGCGGTGAGCGCCAGCCCACCGGCGGCCTTGACCGCGTCCCTGCCCTCGGTGGTGCCCATGGCGAGGGCGCGGCTGGGGCTGATCCTGGCGGTCCTGCTCTTCGCCGGGAGGCACGGGGCCTGCGAACCGACGTAGAGCGGGAGCAGCCGCCAGCCGATCGTCGTCGCGGAGCGGGTCCAGGCCGGGGTGAGCAGGGGCTGGGCGCAGCCGCGGTTGTTGCCGCCGATGTAGATGCCGATGGCGCCGTAGGGGGAGGTCTCGTGCCAGCTGCGCAGGGCGGTGAGGCTGGGCGCGGCACAGGTATCGAACGCCTGACCGGTGAAGACCTGCGGGGCGGCGGCGGTGGGCGCGGCGGCGGCTTCAGCGGTGGCGGCGGCGGTCGCGGCTTCGGCGGCGGTGGCCTGGCCGGTGAGTGTCGCCGCGAGGCAACCGAGGGAGAGCAGGGCGGCAACGACTGCCGTTCGGATAGTAGTCACATGCGATCGTGACCGTTATGTCCACTATCGTCCTACTAGCCACGCCACGGTAACGCGTTCGCCCCCCAAACAGTCCTTACGTCAGACTGACGCCATGTCCGCTCCCCTTGTTGCCCCGACTCCCAGCGAACCCCGCGCACCCCGCGGCCCCGCTGACGGACCGCCACCCGGCGGAGCGACCCCCACCCCGCAGCGGCGCCTGGATCTGATCCCGGCGCCGTTCTTCTGTCTTGCGGCCATGTTCACCGTGCAGACCGGCATCGCGCTGTCGACCCCGCTGTTCCCCACCCTCGGCGTCGCCGGGACCACCTCGCTGCGGCTGATCACCGCCTCCGTGGTGCTGCTCGGCTGGACCCGGCCGCGGCTGCGCGGACGCAGCGCCCGCGACCTGCTCTCGGCCCTGCTGCTCGGCCTCGCCTCGGCCGGGATGACCCTGCTGTTCGCGGACGCGGTGCACCGGCTGCCGATGGGCACGGCGGCGACCATCGAGTTCCTCGGGCCGCTGGCGGTGGCGCTGCTGTTCTCGCGTCGGCTCGGGCATGTGCTGTGGGCGCTGCTGGCCGGGGCCGGCGTGCTGCTGCTGACCCTGGTCGGCCAACCGCACGGCGCCCACCTCGACCCGCGCGGCCTGGTCAGCGCCTTCGCCGCGGCGGCCTGCCTGGCCGGGTACATCCTGCTCACCCAGCGGGTCGGCCGGGCATTCGAGGGCTTCGACGGGCTCGCGCTGTCGCTGACCGCCGCGGCCGTCGTGCTGGCCCCGTTCGGCCTCGGCGAGGCCTGGCACGGACTCAGCCAGAGCCCGCGGCCCTGGCTGCTCCTGCTGTCGGTGGCGGGTGTCGCCATCCTCTTCCCGGTCATCCCCTACCTGCTGGAGATGACCGCGCTCCGACGGCTGCCGGAGCGGATCTTCAGTGTGATCGCCAGCATGGAGCCGGCTGTCAGCGCCCTGATCGGGCTGGTGATCCTGGGTCAGGTGCTCGGCGGGGTGCAGCTGCTCGGCATCGCCTGCGTCATCGGGGCGACTGCGGGCGCGACGCTCACCGAGCGGCCGTCGCGCCGGTAGCCGACTGCTGCCATCAGCCGCGGTAGGCGGCGAGGCCGGTGTAGGAGGAGATCTTCACCGGGCCCTTGGAGCCGTTGGCCGGGATGATGTCGGTGCCGGTGGGGGTGCGGAAGGCGATGGTCTTGCCGTCCGCGGACCAGGTCGGCTCGGTGTAGTTGGTGGTGGCGTGCGGGGTCAGGTCCTTGACGTGCTGGCCGTCGTTGCTGACGAAGATGTGGTCGTGGCCCTTGACCGAGCGGACGAACACGATCTCCTGGCCGTTGGGCGACTGCGCCGGCTCGGAGCCGCGGGTGATCGGGCCGCCCTGCTGGCGGAGGTAGTCGTCACGGATGTAGATCTCGCCGGTGCGTGTGTTCTCGTAGAAGGAGGTGCCGAAGGCTCCGCCCCCGCTGGGCCAGGTGTTGCCGGTGGTGGGGTTGTTCGGAACACCGGGGCCGCTCCACTCGCCGAGCGGCAGGGCGGCCGGGGTGCCGTGGTAGGCCGTGGCCGAGATGCGCTTGAGGCTGCTGACACCGCTCTTGCTGCTGCTGAAGATGATGTTGCTCGCGGCCGGCACCTGGTCGCGGACGATGGCCTTGGTGACCTGCCAGGTCGGGTGGGACCAGGTCTGGTGGCCGGGGTTGACGGCGACTATGTGGCGGCCCGTGGCGTTGGCGTTGGCGACCTCCAGGTTGCCCTTGCCGTCGATGAAGGCCGCCTTCTTGCCGTCCGGGGACCAGGCCAGGTCGCGGACGATGACCCCGAAGTTGACCCGGGTGCCGTTCATCACCACGTACTTGGTGCCGTTGCTGATGGTCAGCCCGTTGCCCTTGGTCCCGTTCAGCACCCGGGCCTGGGTGGAGGCGGCGTTGGCGGCCGTCGGCAGCAGCGCGGTCAGACCGGCGGTGAGGGCGATGGCGGCGATGGCGGCGGTGCGGCGGGTGGCGCGGATACGGACTGACATGGTGGTGACTCCCCCTGGGATTCGGCTGCTGCGCTGTGCGATGAGAGAAGACTGTCAGCCGAAGATCGTGGATCTGTCGGCCTACTGTCACCGGCGTGCAACAGCGGAAACAGCGGTCGCGGGGGGCTGCAGCGGTCGTGGCGGGCTGCAGCGGTCGCGGCGGGCTGCCCCCGACCCAGCGGTGGGGGGCTACCCGCGACCCAGCAGCAGGCCCGACGTCGGGACGCCGGTGCCCGCCGTCACCAGGACGTGCTCCGCGTCCGGCACCTGGTTGACCGAACTGCCGCGCACCTGGCGGACGGCCTCGGCGATGCCGTTCATCCCGTGCAGATACGCCTCTCCCAGTTGGCCGCCGTGGGTGTTCACCGGCAGCCGGCCGCCGAGCTCCAAGCCGCCGTCGGCGGCGAAGTCGGCGGCCTCGCCGGGGGCGCAGAAGCCGAACTCCTCCAACTGCATCAGCACGAAGGGGGTGAAGTGGTCGTAGAGCACCGCGGTGTCGATGTCGGCCGGACCCAGGCCACTGGTGCGCCAGAGCTGGCGGGCGACGACGCTCATCTCCGGCAGGCCGGTCAGACCGTCCCGGTAGAAGCTGGTCATCGCCTCCTGGTTCCGGCCCGCGCCCTGCGCCGCGGCGGTGATCACAGCGGGACGTTGCCGCAGGTCACGGGCCCGTTCCGGGGTGGTGACCACCAGCGCCTGGCCGCCGTCGGTCTCCTGGCAGCAGTCGAGCAGCCGCAGCGGCTCGACGATCCAGCGTGACGCGGCGTGGTCGGCCAGGGTGATCGGGCGCTGGTAGAAGTACGCGGCGGGGTTGGTCGCGGCATGGCGGCGGTCGGCCACCGCGACCGGACCGAAGGCGTCCGGGGTGAGCCCGTAGGTGTGCAGATAGCGCTGGGCGTGCAGCGCCACCCAGGAGGCCGGGGTGAGCAGCCCGTAGGGCATGGTCCAACCCATCGCCGTTCCCTCAGACGAGGGTTGACGGTTCATCAGACCCGATCCGAAGCGGTGCTGCGACCGCTCGTTGAAGGCCCGGTAGCAGACCACGACCTCCGCGATGCCGCTGGCGACGGCGAGCGCCGCCTGCTGGACGGTGGCGCAGGCGGCGCCGCCGCCGTAGTGGATCCGGGAGAAGAAGCTCAGCTCGCCGATGCCCGCCGCCTGGGCGACGGTGATCTCCGGATTGGTGTCCATGGTGAAGGTGACCAGTCCGTCCACATCCTGTGGACGAAGCCCGGCGTCCTCCAGCGCGGCCTGGACCGCCTCGACGGCGAGCTTGAGCTCGCTGCGGCCGGAGTCCTTGGAGAACTCGGTCGCGCCGATGCCGGCGATGGCGGCGCGACCGCCGAGGGTGTCGGCGCGGGTGAGGCTCATGCCTGTCCCTCCGGGACGGTGAGGCGGACTTTCGCGGTGACGTGCGCGCCGCGGGCGTGCCGGCCGGTGACGGTGAGGGTCAGCTGCCTCCCCGCGCGCTCGGTGACCCGGCCGGTGAACGTCAGCTCGTCGCCGGGATAGGCCGGAACGCCGAGCCGTACCGAGATGCCGGTCAGCACCGCCTGCGGCCCGGCCCAGTCGGTGACATACCGTCCGACCAGGCCGTTGCTGGTCAGGATGTTCATGAAGATGTCCGGCGCCCCCTTGCTGTGGGCGAGTTCGACATCGTGGTGGACGTCCTGGTAGTCGCGGGAGGCGATGGCCCCGGCGACGATCAGCGTCCGGGTGACCGGGATCCGCAGCGGCGGCAGGTCGTCGGCGGTGGCGGAACGGAACAGCGGCAGCGTCAGTTCCTCGTCGCAGCGCTCGAAGGAGAGCTGGACCGGCAGTCCGATCCGCACCTCGGCCGGGGGGAGGCCGATCACATTGCTGACGATCCTGACCCCCTCCGCGAGCTCCACCAGCGCGACGGCGTAGGGGCCGCCGGCCCGGAACGCGGCAGGCAGCGGGTGGTGCACGGTGACATGCGAGTAGACCGTCCCGGCGCCGCTCGCGGCCTCCGCCGTCCACTCGGCCGAGCCGCAGGCGTTGCAGCCGGGCAGCCAGGGCAGCCGCGGCGTCCCGCACCGTTCGCAGCGCTGGAAGCGCAGTTCGCCTGCGGCGACGCCCTCCCAGAAGCCCGCGTTGTCGCGGTTGACGACGGGGCGGGGACGGAGCGCCTCTTCCGGCCTCGGCTCTGTTTTCGCCGCCGCCTCCGCCGGGCGGAACTTGAGGATGCGGAAGCGGTGCGTCGCCACCGGCGCGGCCTCCTCCGGCTTCTCCCCCGCGCTCTCGTCGTACGCGCGGAGGTCCATCCGGGTCGTGACGAAGTGCCCGACGCCCAGCGCGGTGGTCTTCCGGCCCGACACCGATTCGATCTCGGCGTCGTAGACCAGCCGCTGCCCGGGGTGCAGCGGTCGGAGGTACTCCTGCTCGCAGTCGGTGGCGACCACCGAGCGGAAGCCCTCGGCGTCCAGGCGGGCGAGCAGGTCGTCATAGACGCTGCTGCGTCCCGACTGGTCGGCCTCGCCGTCGAAGCCCAGCCCGGCCAGGGTCCAGGCCTGCAGCATCGCCGGTGGCGCGACGGCGTTCGGACCGGTGTAGGCGGGGCTGGTATCGCCCATGGCCTCGCACCAGTGCCGGATCATCGGCGCGTTCACCAGGTCCTGCGCACGGCCCCCGGCCGCGGCGGGACGACCCGCGTACTCCTGGTACTGCTGTGGATCGGTGGACTCCATCACAGATCTGACTGTGCGTCAGATACATTGGCCCAGTCAAGGGGACGGCCGCGTCTCGGGCGGACGCGGGCCCGCCCCGAGGCGTGGGACCGACCTCGGGGCGGACAATGCGGCAGAGCCGTCCTGCTACATCAGCGGAGCTGCTGGATGCTAGAAGAAGATCCGCACATTGCTGTTGGACTGGCTGCTGTACACAGCGCCGGAGTTGCCGTTCACACCCAGCGTGTTGTTGGCGTTGGAGGCGCCGGATCCGGTCGCGGTCTGCTGGGTCCAGTTGGAGTTGCCATTCACCCAGCCGGACAGGTTTCCGCTGCCCGTGTTGGACACGATGCTGCTGTTGGAGCCACCGCTCGCGAATGATCCATTGTCGGCGGAGGCTGCGCCGGCGCCCGCCAGGATCATGGCGACGGCGATCGGGGCTGCGGAAAGGGCAATGCGGATACGGGACATGTGGTTCCTCCAAGGCGTGGAAGTCGAACACGGTATGGGCAGGTCATGCGGCCACATGCGGCCTGCCCGGCCTGCGACGTCGCACCTTCAGACTGACCCATACGGCCGACGGATATCCAACCTCCAGTGGATAGTTCCCTCATAAGCGTGACATGGGAGCCCTAACCCCTGAACGACCGACAGTTCGCGCCGTAACGGTTTTCCCTTGCGATACCGCCCATTTGGCCCCCTGGCCGACCTTGGAAGCCGCCATAGGGGGGCGTACAGCCCGCCTTTCGCGCACGCCGGGGGCGCTCGCAGCGGCCCTCAGCGCCCCCCTCGGCGCCCGTCAGTCCCCGTCAGCGCCGGTCAGGACGAAGGCCGGGGAGAGCGGGCGCAGCCGCACCTCCGCCGAAGCCGCCGGGCCGCCCTGGACGGCGAAGGCGGCCGCGTGCGTCGGATCGTCCGTGGGCAGGTCGGCGACGGCCCAGCCGGCCGGGGTCGCGGCGAGGCCGCCGGTGCCGAGGTAGTCGGCTGCCGGGTCGCGGCCGAGGCCGGTGCCGATGGCCTTCAGATAGGCCTCCTTGCGGGTCCAGAGCCGGGCGAAGGCGGAGATCCGCTGGTCGGCAGGCAGCACCGCAAGCTCTGCCTGCTCGCCGGGGTGCAGCACCGACACCAGCTCCGCCACCGCGTCCGCCCCGGGCAGCCCCTCGACGTCCACGCCGATCGGGACGGCGGCGATGCCGATCAGCACCAGGTCGCCGCCGTGGGACAGCGAGAAGTGCAGCGGACCGGGCGGGTCAGCGAGGGCCGGGCGGCCGTGCAGCTCACCGCAGCAGGGGCAGGGCTCCCTGATCAGGACGAGATCCTGGGCGGGCCTCCCGGTGGCGGCGGCCAGCAGCCGGCGCAGCGCGATGTGCGCCGCGGCATAGCGGATCCGGTCCTCGTCGCGGACGAAGGCGGCGGCGCTGGCCCGCTCGTCCTCGTTCAACAGCTCCGCCGCACCCGACGTGTCCAGCAGGGCCAGCAGGGCCGACGCGTCGGCGGCGGGGCCGTCCCCGGACAGGTCGGAGACGCGCAGTAGCCACAGATCGGGGCTGGACAAGATTTCCTCCTGGCGGGTTACTTCCCGCCATGCTCCCTCACCCGCAGCCGCACCGCCCCGCGCCGCCCCAGCCGGAGGCCTCCGCGCGGGGTCGCGACGGACATGGTCGGAGTCAGTCCGGCCAGCCGCAGGGTCTTCAGGATGCGCGCGTCCGTGCAGATCAGCGACACGTCGCCGCCCCGGTCCTGGGCCCGGCACCAGGCCCGGCAGAGCGGACCCATGCCGCCGCTGTCGATGAAGCTGACGCCGCGCAGGTCGACCACCACCTGCGGGCGGTCCCCGCCGGTGGCGGCGTCCAGGTGGCGGGTCACCAGCCGGGCCGTCGCGATGTCGATCTCGCCGTACAGCTCCACCACGATGCGCCCGCCGCGGCCCCCGCCGGCTCCTCCGACACCGTCGCCGGCCGGGGCCACCGTACGGACCTGGGAACCCCTCTGGTGCCACGTCACATCTGTGGTCCCGACATCTGTGTTCCCGACATCTGTGTTCCTGCCAGAAATCCCTGTCCCCGTCATGGCCGCGCTCCTGGATCGCCGTGCTCCGCAGTGCGAGAGGACACCACCCCGGTCACTCCGGCGGCATCCCTCACCTACTACAACGCCCTGGCACCCAGTTTCCGTTGGCTCCGACCCGACGCTGTTACCCATCCGTTGTGAAAACCACCCCGTCCGGAGCAGCCGGTCACGGTTGGAAGCCCGGGGTGCCGCTGGGGCAAACGGTTGATCTAGCATGACCGTTGACGTCGCGTCAGCAGGGGAGGGCAACGCCATGGCGGAACGTTCGCATCTGGAGGGTTGGACGAAGATGGAGCCGAACTGGGAGATCCCCTCACCCATGAGGACCGATATCGCCCACAGTGCGCGGATCTATGACTATTTCATCGGCGGAAAGGACAACTTCCCCGCCGACCGCGCGGCGGCCCAGCAGGTGCTCGCGCTGCGGCCCAGCCTGGCCCTGGCCGCGCAGGCCAACCGCCGGTTCATGTGCCGGGCGGTCGAGTTCGCCGCCGCGCAGGGCATCCGGCAGTTCCTCGACATCGGCACCGGGATCCCCACCTCGCCGAACACCCATGAGGTCGCCCAGGCCGCCGCGCCCGAGGCCCGGGTCGTCTACGTCGACAACGACCCCATGGTCCTGGTGCACGCACGCGCCCTGCTGGTCAGCGCACCGCAGGGACGCACCGCCTACATCGACGCCGACATCCGCCGGCCCGCCTCGATCCTGGAGCACCCCAGCCTGCGGAGCGTGCTGGACCTGAAGCAGCCGGTCTGCCTGATGCTGGTCGCGGTCCTGCACTTCGTCGCCGACGCGGAGGACCCGTACGGCCTGGTCGCCGAGCTGCTCGACGCCTGCCCCAGCGGCAGCAAGCTGATCCTCACCCACGGCACCGAGGACTTCTCCGACGAAGCCGCTGCCCGGGCCCTGGACGCCTACCGGGCCTCGGGGGTGAACCTGCACCTGCGCCCCCACGCGGAGGTGCTCCGCTTCTTCGACGGCCTGGAGCTGGTCGAGCCCGGGCTGCAACTGGTCAACCGCTGGCGCCCGGACAACGCCATCGACCGCGAGGCCCGCCCGGAGGACATCACCTGGTACGGGGGCGTCGCCACCAAGCCCTGAGCTCCAAAAGTCAGGAGGATCGTTCGGCGGCGCTGCGCTCGACGCAGAATTCATTGCCCTCGGGGTCAGCGAGAACGGCCCAGCCGGTGCCGTCGGCCCGGCGGTGGTCGGCGACCAGGGTGGCGCCCAGCGCCAGGACGCGCTCGACCTCCTCATCGCGGGTGCGGTCCTGCGGCTGGAGGTCCAGATGCACCCGGTTCTTGACCGTCTTGGCGTCAGGGACGGCGATGAAGAGGAGGCCGGCGCCCGGGACGGTCACCAGTACCTCCGGATCGCCGGGCCGGTCGTCCTCCTGCAGCGCGCCGTCGAGCACCGCGGCCCAGAAGCCGGCGAGGCGGTAGGCGTCGGCGCTGTCGATGGTGATGTGTCGTACGAGAGAGACCATGGGCGCCACTATGTCGGCGGCGCCCGCACCGGTCCAGCCTGCGCTAGCCCTTCTGCCAGGGGCCGACGGCGAGCTTTCCCGTCGTGCCCAGGTCGAGCTCGGGTGTGACCATCACCGGGGCGGCGCCGGGCTTCGGCACCACCCGCACGTAGGGGGCGTTCACCGGATCGCTGCCCTGGCCGGTGGTGTTGCGCCAGACCAGCCCGGCGTGGGCGCTCTCCCCCGGCTTCAGCACCAGCTGCTGGGGCTTGCCGTCGGTTCCGGTGCCGGTGGCGACGGCGTCGCCGCCGTGCAGGATCTTCACGCTGTCGACCGGCTTGTGCCCCTGGTCGAGGAGCTGCAGCTGCGGATAGCCGTTGAGGCGGTAAGCCTGCGTCCCGCAGTTCTGCAGCTGCACGCCGACGACCCGCAGTCCCATGGCGGCGTCGCCGTTGTCGATGAACACCCGCACGCCCGAGGCCGGACAGGGTCCTGCCACGGACGGCGCCTCGGCGGTGGGGACGTCCCTGACCGTGACGATCCGCACCCGCGTCTGGCCGCCGGAGCCCGCGCCGGAGCCGATGCCCGTGGGCAGCTCCCCCAGGGCGACCGGCCGCTGCACGGTCTGGCCGGGCTTCACGGACGGCACGGTCTGCTTCGCACTCGACAGCGCCCCTCCCGCGCTGGACATCAGCTCGAAGGTGATCGTGTAGGTGGCGTTCTCCGGTTCATCGTTGGTGACCGCGAACGCCAGGCAGCCGGCCGCACCGACGATCCTGACTCCGTCCATCGCCTGGCCGGAGGGGTCTGCGGCCGGGGCGGAAATGGTCGAACCGGCCGAACTGGCCGCGCTGTTGGGGGCGGAGGGGCCGCAGGTGGGGGTGCCGGCGCTCTGCGTAGCGGCCCGCTGCGATCCGCACGCTGTGAGCAGCAGCAGGAGGCAGGTCAGGGCGGTGGGAAGGGCGAGGGTGCGGGAGGCGCTGGTGCGGGGGGCGCGGGGCATCCGACAAGTCGATCAGACTCGACCGGCCCGGGCTGTGACGGAGATCATGCTGCCGGTCACGGCCTCGTCACGGGCCGAATGGGGAATGCCATAATCCGCGTCGTGACGACTGACCACGGCTCCGGCCCGACGCTGACCACCGGCGAGCGCGACACCGAACTCAACGAACGGCTCTCCGAGGAACTGGTCGCCTTCAACAAGGCCGCCACCGGCGCGTCCGACCAGGGCAGCTTCTCGGTCAAGGTCACCGACGAAGCAGGCCGACTGGTCGGCGGGCTGGCCGCGTGGACCTGGGGCGGGCTCTGCGGCATCGAGTTGCTGTGGGTTCGCGACGACAGTCGCAAGGACGGCTGGGGCAGCCGGATCCTGCAGGCAGCCGAGGCGGAGGCGCGGCAACGGGGTTGCGATCGTGTCGCGGTCTCCTCCTTCACCTTCCAGGCCCCCGGCTTCTACCAGCGCCACGGCTATGTGGAGACAGGCCGGACCTTGGGCATCCCCGGCGGGCACGCGGACGTGCACCTGTTCAAGTCACTGACGGCCAGTTAGTCCATCCCCGGGTGACCTGGCGCAGTACCCGGTGCCAGGTCGACTCCGGGTGCGCCAGGGGGCCGGGTCGGTCCGTTCCAGGGTAAGGATGGGGTGCTGCGGGTGCGATGCCGAGGCGGCGGAAGCGCCGGGCCGTCGCGTGGGAAGGCGGTGGTGGTCCGCGCTCATGGGAATCCCGCTGTACCTGGTGGTCGACGCCCGGCTGAAGACCGTCACTCTCTTCAGCAACCCCGACAGCAAGAAGTACCACCGCCGCGAGGACGTCGACTTCGGCGACACCCTCCGCATCCCCCGACCGTTCGACTTCGACCTCAACACGGTGGATCTGCTTCCGTACGCCTGAGCGCACCGCTCCCCGCGGGGGCGGTCGCTCGCGGCCGAGGTGGGTGGTCAGCCGCGGCGTCGGGCGGGCGCCTGCGGGCGGGGAAGGGGGCGGCCAGGGCTCGGGTTGCGCCGGAGACTGCTTCCTTCTCCTTGGGGTCGTTCTCGTCGGAGACCTTCAGGCCGTTCCCGCTGTCAGTGCCGGGCACCGGCCCCCGCTCCTGCTGGCCGACGTGGATCAGCTCGTGCAGCAGGGTCTTCTTGGTGGAGACGTCTCCGACGATCTTCTTGCGTGAGGTGAAGGCGACCGCGCCGATGGTCCGGGCCACCTCCTTGTCCCTGGGGCTGTCGAGGATCTCGACGGACCGGAAGCTGCCCTCGGGCACCCCCAACCGGCCTTCCGCCTCCCGCTGGATCGGCTCCGGCAGCGTACGCCCGCGAGATCCGAGGACGCCGCGGACCTTCTCGGACTGGATCTGCGCGACGGACTGGATCTGTGCGACGGACTGCCCGTGTCCGCAGTCCGCGGTGTGCTGGTGCGCCTTCCGCTGCAGCACCCTGGCCACGGCCGTGTTGCCGGCGGTCCGCTGGAGCTGGTGGATCGCGGCCGCGGTGGGGCCGGACCGGGCGGCCGCGGCGGCGGCCGAGGCGGTGCTGGACGCGGAACGCCGCGGTTTAGCCGCGTCGGTGGCCATGCCCGGGTCTTGCGCGCGCATGCGTCGAGCCTTTCCGAAGAGGGTGACGAAGTCCCCGCGGGAGTCCCCTGCAGGAGTCCCCCCACCACACCTACCCGACCGGGGAAGCGGCCGGAAGGGGATCGGGGGCAGGTCCGCCGGGCCTCCGGGGCAGCGGGGCAGGCCTGTGCGGACGCCGAGTGTGTCCCCCGGCCTGCTGACCTGGCACCCGCTCCGCGGATAGCTTCGCAAGGTGAGCCTTTGGACTTCCCTTGAGCCGGCGTCGACCACCGTGGACGCGGGCGGCACCGTCACCGTACGACTGCGGCTTCGCAACACCGCGGACGTGGTCGACGAGTACCGCTTCGTTCCGGTCGGCGAGATCGCGCCCTACGTCACCGTCGAGCCGCCGACCCTCCGGCTCTACCCGGGCACCACCGGAACCGTCCAGCTCACCTTCGCACCACCGCGTACCCCGGACGCGACCGCCGGGCCGAACCCCTATGCCGTGCAGATCATTCCGACCGAGCACCCCGGGGCGACCGTGGTCCCCGAGGGCAACCTCACCATCACGCCGTTCACCGAGATACGCGCCGAACTCGTCCCGCACACCGTCAAGGGACGCTTCCGGGGCCGGCCCAAGCTCGCCATCGACAACGTCGGCAACACCCCGCTCACCGTCTCCGTCACCGGCAATGACAACGGCGACCAGCTCGCCTACGACATCCACCCGGCCAACGTCCAGATCGAACCCGGACGCGCCGCCTTCGTCCAGGCCACGCTCCGGCCGCGCCGGCTGATCTGGTTCGGCCACAAGCAGCAGCGGCCCTACCGGCTCTCCGTACGCCGCTCCGGCAGCACGCCCCTGGACGTCGACGGCAGCTACGTCCAGCGCGGATTCCTCCCCCGCTGGCTCGCCACCGTGCTCACCCTGCTCTGCACTCTCGGCCTGGTCTTCGCCGCGCTCTGGTTCACCAAGTCGGCCCCGGTCAGCAGCCAGGCCACCGCGGAGGTGCAACAGCCCGTCGCCACCGCCCTCGCGCCACCCCCGCCGCCGCCGACGCCCTCCGCGACGCCGAGCCCCACGCCGTCTCCGACACCGCCCCCGACCAAGGCCGCAGCCGGCGGAGGCGGGGCGACGACCAAGCCCAAGGCGAAGCCGAAGATCCCGGACACGGCGGCGAATGCCGCCATCAAGGCGGCCAAGACCACCCCGGGTCGGCACATCTGCTACCGGGTCTATGTGGAGGACCTCGGCTGGCAGCACACGGTGTGCGACGGCGGGGTGGCGGGCACCCAGAACCAGAGCCGCGCCATCGAGGCCCTCAACATCGCCGTGTCCGGCATCACGAGCATGTCGGCCACCACGTACCTGGACACCGGTTGGCTGCCCGCCTGGAAGGGTGTGGCCGGGGAGGTCGACATCACCGTCGGAACCCCGGGTTCGGCGATCCACGTGCAGCAGGCCGTGGTGAGCGTCGGCGTGGGCGTCGTCTGCGGCAACGGATACGTCCTGGGCACGCATTGGGGGACCCAGGTGTGCGACGACCCCGGCGGTCCGCGCCAATGGATCACCGTCGGGAAGCAGGGCGTCCAGCTCGAAGCCGTCCAGTTCACGGTGTGAGGGTGAGGCGGTCGGGGCCGAGAGCCTCTGTCACCAGCCGCCGTCGTCCAGCACCAGCCGTCCGGCCTTGCGGTACTCGCGCTGGGCGCCGGCCAGCAGGTCCGCGCTGGTGACGTCGCCGCCACGGCCGGCCGCCGCGTAGGCGGCGGTGACCACGGCACTGCGGATGGAGCCCCCGGCCAGTTCGAACTCCCGGGCGCACGGGCCCGGATCGATGTCGGGCGCGCAGGGCACCGAGGCCAGGCTGTGCCGCCACAGTGCCAGCCGCTGGGCCGGGTCGGGGAACGGGAAGTCCACCACCAGGTCCAGCCTCCGGGTGAACGCGTCGTCGATGTTGGCCCGCAGATTGGTCGTCAGCAGGGCGATGCCGTCGAAGGATTCGAGCCGCTGCAGCAGGTAGGCGCTCTCCAGGTTGGCGTAGCGGTCGTGCGCGTCCTTGACCTCCGAGCGCCTGCCGAAGACGGCGTCGGCCTCGTCGAAGAGCAGCACGGCGTCGGTGCGGTCGGCCTCGGTGAAGATCCGCTCCAGGTTCTTCTCGGTCTCGCCGACGTACTTGTCGACGATGGAGGAGAGCTGGACCACGTAGAGGTCGAGGCCGAGTTCGGCGGCGACCACCTCGGCCGAGAGCGTCTTGCCGGTGCCGGACTCGCCCGCGAAGAGCGCCAGCACGCCCCGGCCGCGGCCGCCGCCGGCGCTCAACCGCCAGTCGCCCAGCACCTGGTCGCGGTGCCGGGCCCGCAGCGCCAGTTCGCGCAGATGAGTCAGCGGCCCCGCCGGCAGCACCAGATCGTCCCAGCTCACAGCGGGTCTGATCCGGCGGGTGTGCTGTTCCAGGCCGGACGCGGACTGCTGCCGGGCGGCCAGCCGCAGATGCGCGCCGGAGAGCGGGCCGCCCTCGAACGCCGCCAACTCCTGCGCGGCCCGCACCGCGCGCGCCGGATCCGGTCGCCGCCCAGCCGGTAGGGCGCCACCACCGGCGCCAGGTCGAACCCAGGCCCCCCGGACCTGCCGGGCTCCCCTGACGCCTCGACAGAGGACGTCCCGATCGCGGCCGACCAGGCGTCGAGGTCGCCCGCGTGCTGCCGGGGCGCTTCCAGTACCAGCGGGTCGCGACGGCCGTCGCACCAGTCCGGGTCGTACGGGCCGGAGCCGATCAGCAGCACCGGCACGTCGGACACCGCGAGCGCCCGCACCAGCCGCCCCGGGCGCTCCGGCAGCGGGGCCACCACGATGGCGCAGCCGCGCAGCCGCGCCTCGCGGAGCAGTTCCGGGACCGGGTCGCGGTCCCGGTCCTGGTCGTCGTCGTGGTCGGGCTCGCCGCGGCCGTGGTCGCCGGAGGGCGCGGGCCGGCCGGGGCGGCGGCCGTGCCGGGGGTGAAGTGCAGCGCCTCCAGGCCGGCCGCGCCCAGGGCCGCCGTGGCGCAGACCAGCCCGTCGCCGTCCCGGAGTTGGCGCAGGTGGACGGTGAGCGGACCGGCCGCGAGGCGCTTGGCCAGTCGCTGCGTCAGCGGGTCGAACGGCGGCGGGACCTCCGTCGTCGGCAGCGGCCGGACGTAGCCGTCGAGGGCGGGGTCCTGGGTGTCGTCGCCGAGCAGATGGGCGGCGACCCGGTCGGGGACCCGCAGGGAGCGGCTGAGGAAGGGCCGTTCGGACTCCTCCACCCGGACCAGGCCCAGCGCGAGCAGCGGCGCGGACGGGTGGAAGCGGGCCCGGGCCGCGGCGGAGTGCGCGGGCAGGCCGCAGAGTTCCAGGGCGAGGCCTGTGGTCGCCCGGCGGCGGCTGACGTCGTCGTTGAGGTAGCCGTACAGCGGCTCGAAGCCGCGGTCGAGGTCGGGGGCGAGCGCGAGCAGCAGGACCCGCACGTCCAGCGCGGTGAGGCCGAGCCGGACGGCGAGCCGGTGCAGCGGGTCGGCGTCACCCGCGGAGTCGGCGTCATCTGCCAGGTCGTAGGTCCCGGCGGGGTCGGCCGCGGGCCGCAGCAGGTGCTGTACGGCCTCGTCGGTGAGGTACAGGCCGCGCAGCGGGTCCTCGGCGGTCGGGTCGTCGGCGCTGCGCAGGTCGACCAGCCGCGCCACCCGGTCGCGCAGTCGGGAGAGCCGGTCGAGCAGCAGGTCGGACCCGTTCACTCGGCCACTGCGCCGGTCGGCCGCCGCAGGTGGTGCCGTCGCGGGTGGTGCCGTTCGGGGGAGCCGTCCAGGGTGCCGTCGGTCGCGCGGACCCGCACCGCGAACTCCTCCACCGGGGGCCCGGCGTCGTACTCGGGGAAGGACGGGATGGGCACGGTGACCACGACGTCGATGGACGGCTTGAGCTCGCCGCCGAGCGCCGACCAGATGTCGGCGCTGGAGCGGGAGTCCATGGTCCCGGCGATGGTGAGCGGCACGGTGAGGCCGAGCGCGGCCAGCGACCCGGTCAGTTCCTCCGGCAGCAGCAGCTCGTGCGGCACCAGCGTGGCGAGTACCGCGGCGAGCATCCGGTGCTCGTCCTGCGGCCGCTTGGTCCAGGCGGTGACCAGGTACGACAGCCGGAACCAGCGTGGCGGCCGGCGAAGGCGCAGCACCGCTCCCCGCTCGTCCCTGACCGCCGTCGTCCCGCTCTCCCGCCGTTTGACGTCCTCGCGGATGTCGTAGAGGTAGGCGTCGATGGTGGGGGCGTTGCGCCGGGCCGCCCAGTCGCGGGTGGGCGCGTCGAAGGCGATCTCGACACCGGTCCCGGTCAGCGCGCCGCCGGACAGCAGCCCCTTGAGGACCTCGTCCACCTCATGGATCACTGCCGCGCCCTTCCTTGTCGCCGACACACCCCGATGGCCATCCTGCGCTCCGCAGCGCCGCCGCGGCAGGCGCACCGGGGGCAGTCCCGGTTGCCCGGGGGGCCATCGGAAGGGGTACGAACCGTCAGATGTAGCCTTCCCTCAGGGCATAAGCCACGGCATGGGCCCGGTTGCGGAGCTGCAGCCGGGTGGTGAGGCCGTGCATCACGTTCTTGACCGTGCGTTCGGAGTACGAGAGCTTGCTCGCGATTTCACCGGTATCCATACCCTCGGCGACCAGCCGGAGCACATCGACCTCGCGCGGCGACAGGCCGTGCACGGGAGCGTCGGGCAGACCGGCGCCGCCCCGCTGCACGGCGCCGCGCTGCATGGTGCCGACCTGCGTGATCAGCCGTCCCAGCAGGTCCGCGGGCAGGTCCCCGTCGCCGCGGGAGGCCGCCACCACCGCCTGCTGGAGCCGGTGCCCGGTGGCCTCGCGCCGCCACACGATGGCGCCGACCCCGCATTCGATCACCTGGAGCAGATCAGCCTCCCGGATGCTGCTCGCGACCAGCACGGCCCGGTTGGCGTCGGTCCTGATCAGCCGCCGCAGCGAGGACAGGGTGGGCTCGTCCAGCACGTCGGCCACCAGGATCGCCACCGAGCCCGGCCGCCCGCCCGCCTCCTCCACCAGCTCGATCGACGACTGATGGCGCAGCTGGCTCTTCACCCCGGCGAGCGAGACCGGGTCCGGCGCGTGCACCGTGACCGGGATGGCGGTCGCGGCCGCCGTTGGTCCGCAGGACATACGCACGACCGAACCCCGACTTCCCTTTGTCGTGGCCATGTTGACCACGCGAATTCCCACTCTTCAGTGATCGGTACGCCGTTCGCAATCGTGGGGCACCACGAGATCGACCACGAGATCGGAGGATCCGATGACGCCGACCAGCACACCGGGCACCCACCGCGACGAAGGACCGCTCCGCGAGCGCCGCGAGGTGCTGGAGCTGGTGGCCGCGGAGGCCGCACGGGCCAGGGCCGGATCCGGGCGGATGACGGTACTGAGAGGCGCCACCGGGATCGGGCGCAGCGCGCTGCTGGAGGCGGTCGCTGACGACGGCGCGGCGCACGGCATGCGGGTGCTGCGGGCCCGCTGCTCGGCCGAGGACAGCGGGACGGACTTCGCCGCCGCGCTGCAACTGCTGGGAGGCGTTGACGACCCCGGTCCCGGGGAACGAGCCGGCTTCGCCCGGTTCTGGCGGCTGCTGCGCTCGGCCGCGGCCGAGTCGCCGCTGCTGCTGGCCGTCGACGACGCCCATCTCGCCGACCACCCCTCCCGGCGCTGGCTCGCCGAGGCGGCCCGGCGCCTGGACCGGCTGGCGGTCCTCATCGTGGTGACCGAACGCAGCCAGTACGACCTCATGCCGCCCGCGCCGGGGCTGGCCCACGCCCTCTCGCCCACCCTGGTCCGGGTCCACACGCTCGCCCCGCTGAGCCGCACCGCCGCCGAGGCCATGGTCCGCGACCGGCTCGGGCCGCATGCCCCGGAGGCCTGGGTGGACGGCTGCGTCCGGGCCTGCGCCGGCAATCCGCTGCTGCTGGCAGCCCTGGTGGACGACCTGGGGTCACCGACCCGGGACGGGGCCGCCGCGGCGGGGTTCCCGGACAGCTGCGCCGACCTCTATCCGGGCGGCTTCGCGGCCGCGGTCGCCTGGTGGCTGGAGAGCGCCGGGCCCGCGACCGCCGCCGTGGCCCGCGACCTCGCCCAACTCGCTTCCGGAGAGGACGAAGAGGACGAAGAGGACGAAGAGGACGGCGTCGAGCTGCTCGCCGGGGTGGCCGGGGCGGACCCGGCCAGGGTGTCCGGCTGGGTCACCGCGATGCGGCGGCTCGGGCTGCTGCGTCCCGGGGGCCCGCCCGACGACTCCGAGCCCGACACCGAGCCCGGGCCCGACCGCCTCCGCTTCGCGCATCCGCTGCTCCGGGACGCCGTGCTGGACGGCTGGCCCCGCCCGCAGCGGCAGGCGGCCCAGCATCGGGCCGCCGCGTTCCGGCACCGCCGGGGGGACAGCGCCGAAGCGGTGGCCGGCCACCTGCTGCAGACGTCCCCGGCCGGAGCGGCGTGGGCGGTGGACGCGCTGCGGGACGCGGCGGCCGACGCGGTCCGGGCCGGCCGGGCCGCGGAGGCCGTCGACTATCTGCGGCGGGCGCTGGACGAGCCGATGGCCCGCGGTCGCCGGGCGGAGGTGCTCACCGAACTCGGCTCGCTGGAGTTCACCGCCTTACGGAGCTCCGGGATCCCGCGGCTGACCGAGGCGCTGCGGCTGCGCGAGCTGCCCCGGGAGCGGGTCCAGGCCGCGGTCACCCTCAGTTCCGCGCTGGCCCAGCGGGGCGAGGGGCACGCCGCCTTCGACCTGCTGCACGAGCTGGACCTGGACGGCGACCTGGCCGACGAACCGCTGCTGACCCGCACCGTCCGAACCGCGTCCGCGCTGCTCTCCGACCATGACTCGGAGGTCCGGCGGACGGTCTACGCCGGGCTGCGCGACACCGCCGCGCGGTCCCCGGCCCTGCTCGGTCCGGCCGAGCAGGCCCTGCTGGTCCGCTATGAGGCGACGGTCGGCCTGCTGACAGCCGATCAGGCGATGCGGCGGATCCGCGCCCTGCTGTCCGCCCCGGAGGACCCGGCGCTGACGCCGTACCTGCTCGGCACGGCCGCCGCCGTGGCCCAGTGGGCCGACGCGCTCGACGAGGCCGACCGGCTGGTCCGGTTCGGCCTGGCCGGGCAGCGCCTCTCGCCGCTGCATCCGATGCGCCGGGCCCTGCTCAACACCCAGCTGGACACCGCCGCGGCGCGCGGTCACTTCACCCCCGTGCTCGCGGGCCCCGGGGCGGACCGGCCCAGCAATCTCCAGGCGCACTCCCTGCTCGCGCTGGTCGAATCCGGCCGACTGGCCGAGGCCGATCGGCTCGCCGGCCGGATCGACGTCCAGCAGGCGGACGACCACTGGGAGTTGAACCGCTTCCTGTATGCCAGGGGCAGGCTGCGCGCCGCCACGGGCGACCTTGAGGGCGCCCTTGAGGACCTGCTGGAATGCGGCCGGCGGCAGACCGCGCGGCAGGTGCTGAGCCCCGTCGTCACACCGTGGCGCTCGGCGGCCGCCGAGTGCCTGCTGGCGCTCGGCTCCCCGCAGCGTGCCCTTCCGCTCGCCGAGGAGGAGTACCGGCTCGCCGCCGCGTGGAACACCCCCCGGGTGCTCGGCCGCGCGCTTCGGGTCCTGGGCGAGGTGAGCAGCGGCCGACGTGGACAGGAGCTGACCGCGCAGGCCGTGGAGATCCTCCGCGGCGCCTCCCAGAGCAGCGAGCTGACCGCCGCGCTGATCACCCGGGGGCGGCAGCTCACCGCCGCCGGGCAGCGCGGAGCGGCCAGAGCCCTGCTCCGCGAGGCCGCGGTCACGGCCGAACGGCTGGGCTCGGTGCGCCTGTTCGGGCTCGCCGAGCAGGCGCTCAGCGAGGGCGGCGCCCGGCCCAGGACCGCCCGCGGCACCGGCGTCGGCGCGCTGACCAGCAGCGAGGACCGGATCGCCCGGCTCGCCGCGGCCGGCCGCACCAACGACGAGATAGCCGACCTGCACCATCTCGCCCGGCGCACCGTGGAAACCCATCTGACCAGCACCTACCGCAAACTTGGCATCCGCCGCCGCAGCGAACTCCCGGCCGCGTTGGACACTTGATTGGGCCCCTGACGCAGCGTCAGGAGCTGCCGCCGCTGGAACGTCCGAAGAACTCGATCTCGGCGACGGCCACCTGCTTCTCGGCCGAGGCGCCGTAGGCGGAGCGCAGGATGAAGCGGACGGCGGTGACATCACTCACCCGGAGCGCACGGGTCTGCCCGCCGCCGGCCTGGTCCAGCGTGAGCAGTCGGCTCCGGGTCCGCCCGTCCGCCGTGGTGATCACGGCTTCGACGGTGTGCGGGAGAGCGGACTTGGCCAGATCGCTCGGCAGCGTCGACTCCCCCGAGGTGATGACCACGTCCAGCAGATCGGCCGGCTGGCTGAAGTCGGCCTCGACCCACTCGCCGGCGTCGGACTGGGTCAGGCCCGGCCCCCACCAGGTGTTGTTGAACTTGTCGAAGGCGAGCGCGGGGCCGTGGCCGACGTAGGAATGGGACGCGCGGTAGGAGTCCGGCGAGATCGGGGCCCGCTTGGTGAAGTGGTCGCGCACCGACTGCGCCACCGCGCCGACCTGGAACGCGGCGGTCACCAGCAGCGCGAGCGCCACGACGCCGACCACCAAGGCCAGCACCCGGCCCAGGCCCCGGCGCAGCCGGGGCCGCTCCCCGGCCCACGGCACCCGCCGGCCCCGGAGGCCCGGCAGCCTGCGCCACCACGGCAGCCGGGCCGGATCCGCCGGGCGGCCGGCCATGGTCATGGCGCAGCGGCGGCAGAAGTGGCGGTCGGGCCGGTTGCCCGTGCCGCACCACGGGCAGCGGGCGCCGTCCTCGTCGTCCTGCTCCTGCAGGCCGCGGACCTGCGGTCGGGCGCTGATCGGGCGGCCCGGCAGCACCGGGGCCAGGGACGGGGCCGCCGCCCCCGGCTCCGGGTCGGCGACCGGGATCAGCAGGGCCCTGGCCCGCTCCGCGGCGTCCGGGTCGGCGAAGCCGGCGGCGGGGCGGACCCCGGTGGTCCGCAGGCCGGGGTCGGCGGCGGGGTCGAGGGCGGCCGGGTCGAGGGCGGCGGGGTCGAGGGCGGCGGCGCTGGGCACCGGCGTGGTGTCGTCGTCGGCCGTCCCCGGGGCGAACCCCGGGCCCGGGAGGCCTGCGGGGCCCGGGATGCCTGCGGGGCCGGGGGTCCACCCGAGCACGGCGCCGCAGCCGTCGCAGAAGGACTGCCCGGGGGTCGGCGGCGTGCCGCACTCGGCACACAGCGGCGCCTGGTTCTGTCCCCGGCCCGCGTCGGCGGTCTGGCTGGTCACCTGTCAGGGTTCCTCTCGGCTGCGGTCACCTGGACCGTGTAGGGCATGTGGGCGGGACGGGCGGCGGCCACCAGGGCCTCCAGCCGGTGCCGGTCCTGGGGGTGGGGTCGGGCAGGGCGAGCACCACCTGCAACCGCGGCCGGCGGTCGCCGGGGACCGGGCCGAGCGGCCGGGCGTCCCAGGCCGCGGCGCCGCTCTCGGTGATCTCCGGCTCCACCCCGAAGGCGAGGCGCACCGCCTCGGCCAGGCCGCGGCGGGTGCCGCGGATCCGGTGCAGGTGCGCGGCGGCCGCGACCGCCGCCCGCAGCAGCGCCTCGTCCTCCGTGCCCTCGGTCTCCGCGCCGACCCAGTCGCTGAGCCAGCGGACGAAGTCCACCGGGGCCAGCGCCGGGGTGAAGTAGGCGTCCAGGCAGTCCAGGACCTGGTGCAGCGGGGCGAGCACCTCGTCGAGACCGGCCACGAAGCGCTGCGCCAGGTCGTCGTCGGCGAAGACGGCGGGCAGCATCAGGCCCAGCGGCGCGGAGCTGCCCAGGCCGTCGATGGAGCCCCTCATGACGGCTCGCCGATGACCCGGACCCGGTGGTCGAAGGAGAAGACCAGGGACGGCGGGTCCAGGTCGATCCGGTCGGTCGGCTCCCCGCGCTTGCCGGTGAGCGGGTCGGCCGGGTGCAGCAGCACCTGGTCCACGAGTTCGACCCCGGGCACCCGCTGCAGCACGGCGAAGATCTCCCCGGACTGCACCGGTCGGCCGAAGGGCCAGCCGGTGCCGTGGCTCCCGCCGGTCAGCGGGTCGAGGTGCCGGTAGAGGGCGTCGTGCGCCTGCCGCCGGACCCGGTCGGCGTCGGTGCCGCGGAAGGCGTGCACGGTGGCGACGACGGTGACACCCTGGTAGTAGGGCGGCCCGACGGCCAGCCGGGTGCCGATCAGCCGGCGGTCGTCCAGGTAGCGGGTGATCCGCCCCAGCAGCGGGTCGCCGGGCACGAGTTGCTCGAAGCGCAGCCGCCCGCCGGCGTCCGGCACCGCCTGCGGCACGACCAGCACCCGTACCGCGTGGGCGCCGTGCTCGTCCGGGTCGCCCTCGAGGCAGGTGATCCTGGCGGTCTCGGGTGCCGCGCGCCGGGCCAGCTCCTCGTAGTCGCGCAGGGTCACCGCGCGGTCCTGGGCGCGCAGCGTGATCGGGGCGCGGGCCTTCGCCTCGGCGACGGTCTCCGCGTCCACCCCGCCGGTGGCGGCCTCGCGGTTGACCACCTCGGCCACATAGGGGACGGAGTTGCGCACCACCTGGATGGCGCCGCGGGCCACGTTCCCCGCCCTGCCCCCGCCGGTGCGGTAGCGGCGGGCCCGGACGGCCGCGCCCTTGGCCGGCACGGCGCCGTACTGGCGCAGGCTGCCGTCCGGCTCGCGGACCGCGGTGCCGAAGGCCAGCTCGCCGGTGGCCGCGTCCAGGGTGAAGTGGCGGTCGCCGGGTCCGGAGGCGGCGAAGTGCGGGACGGCCTCCCAGTCGGTCCAGCCGTCGTCCTCGGCGACCTGGAGCTGCAGCGGCGGTGTGTCGCCGACGACCGGGGCCTGGGCCAGCCGCAGCCGCTGGCCGGGCAGCCCGCTGGACTCGCCCAGCGCCTCGTCGCGCACCGTCTCGGCGTGCACGGCGCCGGTGGTGCCGCCGATGGTGAACGCCTCGGCCGACCGCACGGTGGGCGAGGTGGTGTAGAAGGGCTGGTCCGGCAGCGGCTCGGTGACCCGGCAGCGCAGCCAGCCGGCCTCGCGCCGCCCGGTGCGGGACAGCACGTGGCCGCCGGGGACGTGCAGCACCACCTCGCCCGGACGGTTCAGCCCGCCGGTCCCGTCCCGGTCGACCTCGCAGCCGGTCCAGCCGTCCTCGGTCCAGGCCTCCCACACCAGCGGCGGCTGCCGGGGGTCGACGCCGACGCCGTCCACCCGGCTGTCGAGCGTGAGCGCCACCGCGCAGTGCGGGACGGCGGCGGTGAGCCCCAGCAGCAGGCAGTCCCCCGGCCGCGGTGACTCGGCGAAGCAGTGCAGATCCTTGCCCTCGGCCAGGTCCGAGGTCCGGTCGACCGCCGCCTGTCCGCTCAGCTGGACCACGAGATACGCCAACTCACTCGGCACCACTGTGAGTTCGTTCTCGGTGGCGAAGACCACCGCCTCCTCGCTCTCGGTCCGCGAGGTGGCGACCTCGGTGCCGACCGGCAGCCGGACCGGGTCGCCCAGCGGCGCGGACAGCCAGAAGGTGACCTCGGCGCGCGCGGCCGAGGGCGGGAACAGGGTGATCCCGATCAGGTCGAGGAAGGCCAGGTGGTTCTTCTCGGGCACCCGGTTCAGCCGGTACACGAGCTGGTCCGCCATGTGCGCGACCGTCTCGACCAGGGTGACGCCGGGGTCCGACACATTGTGGTCGGTCCACTCCGGGGCACGCTGCTGGATGTAGCGCTTGGCGTCGTCGACGAACTGCTGGAAGCGGCGGTCGTCGAGGTTGGGAGAGGGCAGTGCCATCAGCGGTCGCCTTCGGTGGCCGGTCCAGGGTCCGGGGATGGATTCGGGGACGGCTCGTCGTGGGAGGGAATGACGTAGAACGGGAAGACCAGGCTGCGCGGGTTGTTGGTGCCGCGGATCGAGTAGTGGACGTCGATGAAGAGCACGCCCGGCTCCTCCCCCGCGGTCACCTCGACGTCCTCGACCTCGATCCGCGGCTCCCAGCGGTCCAGGCTGCCGCGGACCTCGTGCTGGATCCGGCCCGCGGTGGCCTCGTTGACCGGAGCGAAGACCAGGTCGTGGATGGCGCAGCCGAATTCGGGCCGCATCGGCCGCTCGCCCGGCGCGGTGGCCAGCACCAGCCGCATGGCCTCCTCGATCTCGCGCTCGCCGCTGACCATGGCGATGCCGCCGGTGGGACCGATCCGCAGCGGGAACGCCCACCCGGTGCCGACGAACTGCTCGGGCATCAGGGGATCACCATGACCTGCGCCCCGTCGAGGGTCGCCTCTCCCAGCATCTTGATGATGCCGGCCAGTTGGATGTTGACGCCCTTGATGTCGAGGTTCGCGACCGAGGAGAGCTCCAGGTCGACGTCGCCGGTCAGGCTGCTGTTCAACGCGTTCATGCTGAGCACCGCGCCGGCCTTGACGGTGATGATCTCCCCCTCGATCGACAGGTCGCCGCCGCTGCTGAGCGACAGTTTCTGACCCGCCCTCAGCGAGATGTCCGCCGCCTCGACCGACACCTTCCGGGTGCCCCTGATGGTGACGCTGCCCTTGCTGTCGATGGTGATCTCGGTCTGGGCCCGGTCCAGGTTGACCGTCAGCCGGTTGTCGCCGGTGTTGAGCCGCACCCCCTGCTTGCCGCCGGTGCGCTGGTCCAGCAGGTCCAGCCGGTTGCCGCTGCGGTCGGCGAGGGTGCGCCGGACCGTCCTGCCGCTGGTGGCGTCGTACGGCTGGACGTCGACGACGCCCGGCTTGTCCTTGCCGTTGTAGAGTCCGCCGATGACGAACGGGTGGTCCAGCGCGCCGCGGTCGAAGGTCACCAGCACCTCGTCGTCGATGTCCGGGCCGATCAGCCCGCCGCCGTTCACCCCGCCGAACTGCACGGTCCTGGTCCAGTCGCTGACATAGGTGTCGTCCAGCCAGGGGAACCGCAGCTTGACCCGGCCCTGCCGGAGCGGGTCCTTAATGTCCGTGACCAGCGCGTTGGCGACGCTCGGCAGCCGGGGCATGCCGCCGGCGCCGCCCGAGGTGAGGCCGAACAGCGAGCGCCACTGGCGTCCGCTGACGGTCAGCGAGGTCTCGTAGCCGCCACCGCCGAGCCCGAAGCTGTGCCGGGCGCCGGTCACCGTGTACTTGCCCTCGAAGGGCTCGCCCACCCCGGCCAGGGCGACCGGGACGCCGGGACGCAGCTTGGGGTTGCCGGCCGCGGTCACCTCCAACTCGGCGAAGGCGGCGGTGACGTCGTCGGCCAGGGCGGCCGCGGCGTTCTTCACCTCCCCCTGCCGGTCGTAGGGGGTGTCGGTCTCGACCAGGGTGGCGGTCCCGAAGGCGGCGAGCGTCTCGGCCGGCTTGACCCCGATCGCGATCCCCGGGTTGGCGGCCGTGGGCGACCGGCCGACCAGGGTCTTCTTGGTGGTCACGTCCCAGCCGCGGGCCCGGACCTCGGCCACCTGGTCGGCGGAGGTGACGGCGGCCCGGCAGCGCCTGATGTCCTCCCGCGCCAGCACCTGCGGGCTGCTGTCGCTCAGCGAACCCGCAGCGGGCGCGCCGGACGCCGGGTCGCGCTTGACGAACTGGAAGGTGCCCCGGGCGCTCAGGGACATCACCATCTCGTTCTCGTCGGCCAGGCGGCCGAGGAAGTCCCAGTCGGTGACATTGGCCTGGGTGAGGAAGTCGTAGACCGTGGTGGTCCGGTGGATGCTGCCGATCGGGACCTTGTCCTTGCCCGCCAGCTGGCGGGCGATGTCGGAGGCGGTCATGTTGCGGTACGCCGCCACCCGGCGCTGCCGCAGCATCCGGTGGCCCAGGTCGTAGCCGCGGACCACGGTGAAGCTGCCGGTGCCGTCGTAGTCGCTCTCCAGACCGGTCACCTCGCCGGTGAGCAGCGGGAACTGCGCGCCCTGGCCGGCCGCGACCGGGGCCAGCACCACCTTGGTGCCGAACCTGATGCCGGCCTGGCCGAGCACCAGCCGGTCCGGGTCCCGGAACTCGAGCTGGAACGAGCCGGGCACGCCGGCGCCGAAGTCGACCCAGCCCGACACCAGCAGCGGGGCGAGGCCGTCCGGCAGTTTCCGGCCGTCGAAGGTGACATGGAAGACGTTGGAGTAACTGATCTGGCCCATCAGGAGCCGACCTCTTCAGCGGCGGGGAGCATGAGTTCGGTACCGGGGTGCAGTCGGGTCGGGTCGTCGATGCCGTTGGCCTCGGCGATGGTGCGCCAGGCGGTGGCGTCCCCGTACTCGCGCCAGGCCAGGAACGGCAGCGAGTCGCCCGCGACCACCCGGTGCACCCGCTGCGCGGTGAGCGCGCCGGAGGTGGGGTTCTGGCCGGCGGTCTTGCTCGGGATCTCGTTCAGATGTACCTGGCAGACCGCGCGGGTGGGCAGGCCGGTGGAACTGATCTGGACCTGCTGCACCTCCACCGAGCTGACGTAGGCGGTGAAGCGGACCGTGGAGTTGCCGCCCCAGTCGAAGACCACCCACGGGGGTGACGGCTGCTTGGCCGCGATGCTGGCGGTGGTCGTCTCACAGCAGGAGAAGAGCAGTTCGACGTTCTTGAGCACGTCGTGGCTGTCCGGCTTGCCGGAGCGGTCCAGCAGGATGTCCACCGTCATGTCGCGGGGCACCGGGCCCATGAACTCCGGGACCGCGCCGGAGCGGACCGCGGCGCTCGGCGTGGTCTTCCACTCGGCGCGGCGGCTCAGCGTCAGCTGGGACGGGTTGTAGTCGAAGTGCAGGGTGCTGATCAGGGAACCCGGTGTGGTGCCGTAGCCGATGGGCGGCTCGTGGATCGCCAGCGAGGCCCGGGTCAGGCTCTTCCCGGCGCCGGTGCTGCCCGCCATCTAAGCGGCCCCCCAGTCGGTGAAGCCGTGGTGGGTGATCACCAGGGTCTCGATGGCCACGGCCGGGGTCTCCGGGTTGAACGAGGGCCCGGTCCAGCTCACCGGCAGCACCTCGATCAGCCCCCAGCGCGCGACGAACGAGCCGTCCGCGCGTTTCGCCGCGATCTGGGCGGTGGGGCGGGTGATGCCGGTGGCGACGGAGGTGATCCAGGTTCCGACCTTGCCGGTCTCCGGGGTGAGCGGGCGGGTCAGCGTGATGTTGGAGAAGGTCACCCGGGACGGCAGCTGCCAGACGAAGCCGTTGTTGCCGCCTTCCTGGTGCTGGTAGATCTCCACCGAGGCGGCGAGGCCCTCACAGGTGTTGAAGCGGCCCAGGCTCTGGCTGTCGATGGTCAGGTCGAAGAAGATGGTGGAGCCGGGGTCCAGTTCCTGGGGCATCGAGAGGGCCTTCCTGCGGGTGGGTCGGGCGGTGCGGTGCGTTCGACGGCTCTGCAGCCGTTCAGCGGCGGGGGTCGCGCAGCTTTCCGATGCGTTCGCGGTCGAGTCGCAGTTCGGTGCGGAGCAGTCTGGTCAGCGGTCCGATCAGCTTGTGGGTCAGTTCGTCGACCTGCGCGTCCTTCAGTTTTCGGGCATCGAAGCGGGAGGTGACTTCGTCGACGCCCGGGGTGACCTGGGCGGTCGGCGGTGGGGAGTACGGGGGCGGGGGGCCGTTCCGGCTTGCGCCTGCGCCGCCGCCGCCGCTGCGGCTGCTGCTGCGGTAGGCCACGGCGGGTGTCACCTGTGGCTCCGCGCGGCGGGCCGGGGAGATGAGCCCGCTGATCAGGTTCGGCACGGACGGGGTGGCGGGGGTCCGCTGCACCGGCAGCACCATCGGTGGCGCGGGGCTCGCCGCCGCGAGCGGGACCACGAGGTCGCGCTCTTGCGCGGGCGCGGGCGGTACTCCCAGCAGCGGCGCGGCTCCGCCGCCGGACGCCACCGACCGCTGCACGGGGAGGGCTTCCGCCACACCACTGAACCGCGCCCCGTCGGTGCTGCGCCGCACCGGAGCAGGGCTCTGCGGGCCGGCGGCGGCGAACGGGCCCGGGGTGGGCACGGGGCTGGAGCCGAAGCCGAAGCCGGAGCGGGGTGCGGGTGCGGGTGCGGGTGTGGGGCCGAGAACAGGGCCATGGCCGGGGTCGGAGCCAAGAACGGGACCGGGACCGGGACTGGGGACGTGGCTGGGGCTGGAGCTGGGGCCGAGAACGGGACGGCGGCTGGGGCCGGGCGCGGGCGGGAGATTGGAGGCGAAAACGGCGCCATGGCCGGGGTCGGACGCGAGGCCGGAACCGAGGACCAGGTCATGGCCGAGGCCAGACGCAGACGCAGGCGCAGGCGCGAGGCCGGGGCTGAGGACAGGGCCGGACGCGGACGCGAGGCCGGAGCCGAGTACCTGGCCATGGCCGGGGTCGGACGCGGGGCTGGAGCCGCGGTCGGGGCGGGGGTGAGGTGGGCGGCGGGCGGGGTGGGTCCGGCGAGGGCTGCGAGGAGTGACAGGGCGCTGGTGGCGGCGGTGGGGAGGGGTGTGGGGGCGGTGACAGCCGACGGTTCGGGGAACGCGGCGCCGTGCCGCGGCTCCGGGCCGGTTTCCGATCCGCGCGCGGCCGAGGAACGGTCCACTGCCCAGGAAACGGGCGCGGTCGAGGAGCCGCCTGCGGCCGTCAGACGCTGTACCGGGATGTCGGCGGCCGCCGCCACGCGGGAGGTGACGGCCGGAGCGGTGCGACCCGCGAGCCGCTGCACCGACGCGGACCCGGCTGCCGACGTGGTGTCGCGCAGCGGCACCGTCCTCGACCCACTCCGCGGCAGCGGCGCCGCAGACCGGAACGGCTGGTGCGGCACCAACGTTCGGGCCGGGGCCAACGGGCGTACGGGGTAAAAAAGGTGACGAAGCGCAGGCGGCTCCGCGCCCGGCGACCGGGGCTCGGATCCGGCCGCGACAGCGACCGCTGCTCCCGGGAGTCCGGCCTGCTCCACGGCCCTGCCCTCGGTCGCCCGGGACGAAGCCGAACCAGGATCGCGGCCGACCACGGCCAAGGAGCGCTGCACCGGCCGCGCCTGACCCGCCAGGATTCCCGAAGGCCCGGGCACCTGGGCCTCACCGGCCGCGACCGGCCATTCCTCAGCCGGGGCTCCCGGCACCGCCGGCCGTGCCTCCGACCCACTGGGGCCCGCAGGCGCGGACGTGTCTGAGGCCAGCCGCAACGAACCGATCGCCGACACGGTGACGGGCGCGGTCGGCATTGCGGGCACTACAGCAGCAGATGCTTCATCAGATCGCGTGCTCAGAGGAGATGTTGACGGACCATCGGATATCAGCGGACCTTGCACTGTGGCCCGCTGCACCGTCAGCGGGGTCGCGCCTGCGGGTGGCGCGGTCACCGGGGCGCCCAGCAGTGGACGGCGGCGCGGCGTCGGGGCACGGGCGGGAACGGGGACCGTGGGCGAGTCCGAGCCGGGAGCCTGGGGGGTGGGCAGGGGCCGAGCCCGCGGGCGGGAGAGCCTCCGCTCGGTGCGTCCGGCCGGGCCCGCTGCACGGGCATCGCGCCTCCCGAGGACGGGGCCGCGGGGAGGGCGGAGGAGATGGGCGCCCCGAGTCCGCGCGGTATGGAGGAAGCCGGGCCGGGGGCGGCCATTCCCCGCTGCACGTTCGTACGGAGCGGCGCCACCGGGGACGGCACCGGGCCCCGCGCGTCGACCTCGTGATCGGGCCGCCCGGTCGGCGCCAGCGGCGGCGGTGTGGCGACCGTGGGCCGCAGGCCCGGGGTCAGCCCAGGCCCAGGGGCCGCGGGCGCGGGTGGCGGCGTGCTGTCGGCCGGGGCGACGGCCGTCCGCACGGGCGTCGCCTGCAGGGTGGGGGTCCCGCCCGGGCGGGACGCCGGGGTCGCTGCAGGGAGGACTCGGTGCTGGGCCTGGGCAGGAGCCGGCGCCCTGGTCAGCGGGGTGGGCTGGGCGCGACGGGGGCGTACCGGCGCGACCTGTGGGCCGAGCCTGCGGGTGGCCGAAACGGTGCGCTGGACCGCGACGTCGGCCGCTTCGGCCACGTCGTCCGCTGCTTCCACCGCGACCGGGAGGGACAGTGCGGGCTCGCCCAGCCCCCCGGAAGGCCCCGCGACGGCGGGCGCCAGTACCCCCCTGATCAGGCCGGTCGGAGCGCCGTCCAGGACGGCGTGCGACAACGTCCCGCTGAATGAGGGGTTCTGCCAGGTCGTCAGCGACTGCGCGAAGTCGCTGGACGCGACGGTGTACCGGGCCGGTCGGGCCGTCGCGCGCTGGATCGGCGGCAGCCCGGCCCAGCCCGGCCGTCCGCCGACAGCAGCAGCAGCAGGCGCGGCAACGCTCTCGGACGCACCCGGAAGGCCCGGCGCGCCCCCGCGTCCCCGCAGTCGGTCGAAGATCCCCATGGCCTACGCCCGCCCCCTCATCGCTCGGCCGTGGCCCGGGTCACGAGCGCGGCGATCTGCTCGGCGTACCGGCGGCGGTCATGGTGTTCGAGGTCCAGGATGTCGTCCAGGCTCCAGTGGAAGTGGTAGGCGATGTACGCGACCTCCTCATGGATGCGGTCGGTCGCGTACGTCACGATTCCCCCAGGCGGCTCCCGCCGAGCTCGACCTCGAACGGCTGCTCGCAGTGCGGGCAGGTGACTCCGGCCCGGGTGTTGCCCTCGGCGTTGATCTGGCGGTAGAAGTCCTGCAGAAAGGCGAGGTCGGAGGCGAACATCTGCTCCACCACGCCGTCGTGCACATGCTCCACCGTGCCCAGCCGGGTGATCACCAGGCCGAGCAGGACCACCGACAGATACGCCGGGTTGTCCCGCACCCGCCGGTCCTGCAGCGGGATCAACTCGTCCCTGGCGGTGGCCAGTCGCATGATCCCGTCGCGGTGCACGGCGCCGACGGCGTCCACGTACCCGCGCGGCAGCTCGAAGGCGAACTCGGTGCGCAACTGCTGCCGCACCGGCGCCGGTTCGGCCGCCGGGGGCGCCCCGGTCGCCGGTGCCACCGGGGCCGTCGCCGTCGCCGGTCCTGCCGGGACCTCCCCGGCGGACGATCCCCGACGCATTACTCGGGTACCAGGTCTTCGTAGACGATGGTCGCGGTCTCGGTGAGCGCGTTCGGCGCGCCGGCCGTCACATCGCCCGGTACGACATTGCTGCACCAGGCGTTCGTCAGGTGGTACCGCTTCACCGGGTTCATCTGGGTGTCGTAGAAGATGACGGTGGCGTTCTTGCGGGCCGCGCCCATGTTGCCGTTCTGGGAGAGCTTGTGCCAGTCGCTGAAGGCGGAGCTCTGGGTCACGCCGTAGACGACGGTGACCTCGCCGGCCTGGCGTCCGCCGGGCATCTTCTTGATGATCGGCTGGCCGCTCGCCGAGTTCTGCTTCAACTCGATGACGTCCTGGGTCGACTTGTAGCCGCTGATCGACTGGAGGTACTCCAGACCGACACCGTCGATCTGGATACCGAAGTTGGCTGCGGTGAGCGACTCACCTGGCTGAAGCGCCATTTGACCTGGTCCTTCTGCTCGAACTGACGACTGCTGACGGACTGCTGAGAGACGGCTCGGAGACTGCTACTCGTCCAACTCGCCACCGCCGCTGGAGAACTGGGCCAGTCGGAAGACCACGAACTCGGCCGGCTTGACCGGGGAGACACCGATCTCGCAGATCACCCGGCCGAGGTCCACGGACTCCGCCGGGTTGGTCTCGCTGTCGCACTTCACGTAGTAGGCGTCGTCCGGCGTGGCGCCGAACAGCGCGCCGCTGCGCCACTCGGTCACCAGGAACGCGGAGATGTTTCGCCTGATCCGGGCCCACAGCGCCTGGTCGTTGGGCTCGAAGACCACCCACTGGGTGCCGGTCAGGATGGACTCTTCGAGGTAGTTGAAGTACCGGCGGACGTTGAGGTAGCGCCAGGCCGGGTCGGAGGAGAGGGTACGGGCGCCCCAGATCCGGATGCCCCGGCCGGGGAAGGCCCGGATGCAGTTGATGCCCAGCGGGTTGAGCAGGTCGTGCTCACCCCGGGTGACCTGCATCTCCAGGTCCACCACGCCGCGGACGACCTCGTTGGCCGGGGCCTTGTGCACGCCGCGCTCGAAGTCGTTGCGGGCCCAGACCCCGGCCATGTGGCCGCTCGGCGGCACCATCCGGGTCTGGCCGCTGGAGGGGTCGAAGACCTTGATCCAGGGGTAGTACAGCGCCGCGTACTTGGAGTCGTAGCCGGCCGTCTCCTGGCGCCAGACCATGATCTGCCGGGCGTTGAGGCCGGGCGGGGGGTCGATGACGGCGAGACGGTCGCCCATCAGCTCGCAGTGCGCGATCAGGGCGAGCTGAACCGCCTTCACCGCCTCCAGGTCGATGGCGCCGCGCTGGTAGGCCGCCATCAGGTCCGGCACGGCGACCATCGACACCTCGTCGACGGCTTCCAGGCCGCCGAAGCCGGTGCGGTCCGCGGAGTCGCCCACGTACTCGCGGATGCCGACCTCGTCGGCGCCCTCGTCCACGCGCACCGGGGACGCGGCGGCCGGGGAGGAGGAGGCGGCTGGCGCGGCGAGCGCGACCGACTGGTTCTCCGGCCGGGCGAGCTGCGCGGCCGGCGCCGCCTCGGTGACGGTGATCAGCTTGGAGCGTTCCTTGACCTGCGTGACGACATAGGACCGCTGGCCCTTCTTGGCGCTGACGTCGAAGGTCTCGGCCGCCTTCTCGCCGTCCCTGACGACCAGTCGGAAGCGGTCGGCCGGGCCCTCGCCCTCGGCGTCGGTGACCTCGACGCTGATCCCGCTGCCCGCGCCGGGCGCGATCGCCGACACCGTGAACGTGCCGAGCTGCTTCGCCTCGCCGGCGGGCAGCGCGGCCGCCCGGGCGCCGCGGCCGGCCGTCACCGCGGCCGGGTCCTGGGCGCCGGCGCCGGACACCCCGCCGGTCACCCCGCCCACGCGGACCACATACGCGGAGGAGCCGCCGTTGTTGAAGAAGCCGTAGACCGAGTGCGCCAGGTAGTACCCGTCGGTGAAGTCACCGAAGGACGCCACGTACTGCGACCAGTTGGTGACCAGGGTCGGCTCGTTGAGCGGTCCGGTCGGGGCGAGGCCGACAAAGGCGGCCACCGAGGTGCCCACTCCCTCGATCGGACGCGCACCGCTGGCCACCTCCTCGACGTATACGCCTGGTGACAGGTACGACGGCATACTCTGCGCTCCTCGGGATACGAGACAAGACTGAGTCAACATTTCCAGTCCCCTGGCCGCACCGAAACGTCCCCCGGTGCCCGACCGGGGGCAGTGCCGCTGCCCGACCGGTCAGCCCCGAAGGGCAGCCCGGGCCGGGCCGGGCGGTCAGCCGTCGCGGTCAGCCGTCAGGTCAGTAGTCGCGGTCCGAGTCGTCGAAGGTGCGGCGGCGGCTGCGGGAGCGGCGGTAGGACTGGCTGCTGGGCTGGCTGGCGGAGTAGTCCTCGGCCTCCGGTGCCGCGTAGTTGACGTGGGGAGTGCGGCTCCGGGCCCGGTTCAGGCTCGCCAGCGCGAGGGCCGGACCCCGGACGGCCTGGCCCCGACTGCGACTGCGACTGCGACTGCGGTGGCGGCTGCGGCTCCGGCTGGGAGCGCGAACTGCCGCGCTGCGCGCGTCATCGTCGTAGCCGTATGTGCTCGACGCACCGGACTGGCGCAGGCTCGCCAACGCGACGGCGGGACCCCGGACCGCCTGGCCCCGACTGCGACTGCGGTGGCGGCTGCGGCTGCGGCTGCGACTGGGCGTGCGGCCCCGCTCCGGCTCGCCGGCGGTGCTGCCGTAGTCGTCGGCCCGGCGCGTGCTCGGGGCCGGGGTGCGGTTGCGGTGGGCCCGGACCGTGCTGCTGGCGCGGTCACGGGGGCGGCTGCGGGCTCGACTGCGGGAGCGGTAGGAGGATGCGGCCTCCTCGGGGCTGCGGCTGCGGTCACTGTCGGCGTCGAGATCCGAGTAGTCGGACATGGTGAGGCCCTCGGACGGTCCCCGGGACCGCAGTTGCGGGTTGCGAGCGCCGAACCGCCGCATCAGCCGGTCCTGCTCCCGGGCGTCCGGGTACTGCCCGGTGCGCATCTGCTGCCGCATCGAGACGGCCTCGGCCTGTTCCGAGGCGATCAGCGGCCGGGTCCGCCGGGTCTGGCCGGGACCGGTGAAGTGCGGAACCCGGTGCCCGCTCTCCACCATCGCCTCATAGCCAGCGTCCGACTGGCGGCCCGCCACGGTGCCGGTCTGGGCGTGGAACTCGGGCATGCCCGCGTAGCCCACCTGGTTGTGCACCAGCGCGGTGAAGGGATTGTCCCGGTCCCGGTCGGAGATGGCCCGGTGCTGGGCGTCCCGGTACTCGCTCCCGGTCATTCCGGTGGCGCCCCGGTGATGGAGCCGGTTGCCAGTGCCCTCGTGCCGGCGGTGCGCCCTGAGCGTCTCGGGATAGGAGGGCATCTCGGCCTCCAACCGGCGGATCGGCTGGCCCGCGGCGCCGGTCGCGGCCCGGCGCAGGCCGCTGCCCCGGGCGCCGACGTTGAACAGGACGCTGTGCTCGTGCTGGTGGGTACGGCCGGAGATCGGGGCCCCGTACTCCTCCTCCAGCAACTCCGCCTCGCGGGACCGGTAGCCGTAGGTGCCGCGGGCGGGTCCCGACTCCCGGCCGCTGCGCTGCACCGTCACGGCGCGGGACACCGCGGCGTTGCCCGCCAGACGCTGCAGGGCCAGCACCGAGGAGGCGGCCGAACTGGGCGTCGCTCCCGGGCTCCGCGCCGGCGCGGCCCGCTTCGGCTGCTTGCCCGGTTCCTCGTGTGCGTGCACTGGCCGCTCCCTGAGCTCCCGGCGAACCGGCCTCCGAATTCGCCCTCCCTCCCCATCCCTACACCGCGACCGCCCCGTTGCCGAGGGGACGCCGGGGCACCCGCGGCTGCCCGTTGGGGCAACCCCCGGGGTCAAGGCTTCGCTCACCGGCAGCGGGCCGCCTGTCAGGAAGGGATGTCCAGCCGGTCGCTGCCCTCGTCCGCGCGGCGCTCCCAGATCAGCGAACCCGAGCGGGCGAAGTCCGACCGGGCGGCGGCGTAGCAGGCACGCGCCTCCTCGCGGTCGCCCAGCGCCAGCCGGACCTCGGCGAGCACCAGCAGGATCCGGCCGCGGGCCATCGGCTGGTCCACCTGCTCCAGGATCTCCAGCGCCTGCCGCAGGTCCGCCTCGGCCTGCGCCGCCCGGTCCAGCGCGAGCCGGGCCTCGGCCAGTCCCAGCAGGGCGTAGCACATGCCGACCTGGTCGTGCTTGGCCCCGACGATGTCGACCACGCCGAGCAGCACCGTCTCGGCGTCGGCCGGGCGGCCGGCCTCCAGGTAGGCCCGGCCGAGCCGGTAGCCGGCCTGCGCCGCCCCCCGGTTGACGCCGATCCCGCGGGCCAGCGCCACCGCCTGCTCGCTGAGCCGCAGGCCCTCGCCGAGCCGGCCGGCGTCCAGTTCGATCTGGGCCAGTTTGCTCAGCGCGTGCACCTCCTCGGACCGGTCGCCGACCTGGTGCAGCGCCTCCCGGGCGGTCCGCAGCCGGCTCCCGGCCTGCTCCAGGTCGCCCCGGTGCTGGTCCACCGCGGCCAGCCGGGCCAGCACCAGGGCGGAGCCGTGCCGGTCGCCCAGCTTCTCGAACAACTGCAGCGCGGGGGCCAGGAACTCCTCCGCCTCCTGCATCCGGTCCTGGTGCAGCCTGAGCCCGCCCAGTGCCACGCCCATCGCGGCCTCGCCGCGGACGTTGCCGACCGCCCGGCAGGCGGCCAGCGCCAGTTCGCAGCCGCGCTGCCAGGAGTCCGGGTAGTTGCGGGTCTCGTAGAGCACCAGGGTGGACGCGACCAGGTCCCAGGCCAGCTCCGCCAGACCGGACAGCCCCGGCTCCGGGGCGGAGGACGCCAGGGCCGAGAACGCCAGGGCCGAGGCCTGCCGGGCCACCCCGGCCAGGGCGAGCCGCTCGGCCTCGTACCAGTCCAGCGGCGAGGCCAGCAGGTCCTCCAGCAACTCCGGTGCCAGCGCCCGTCGCCGGGTCCGCCCGTGCAGGACGGAGTAGTCGCCGCCGTACTCCCGGCGGTGGGCCTCCTCGGCGATGGTCAGCCAGCTCGCCATCGCCCGCTCCCTGGCCTCGGCCTGCAGCGGCCCCTGCTCGTCCTGCCGGGCCAGCTCGCAGGCGTAGAGCCGGAGCAGGTTCTGGAAGCGGTAGCGCAGCTGGCCGGTGGCGTCCGCGCCGACCACCTCCAGCAGCTGCGCGTCGGCCAGCACGTCCAGCAGCCGCTCGGCCTCGAAGCCGTCGCAGTCCATCAGCGCCGCGGACACCCAGGTCGCGGTGTCCGGCACGTCCAGGGTGCTGAGCAGCCGGTAGAGGGTGGCCGCGTCCTCGGGCAGGTAGCGGAAGCTCAGCGCGAAGCTCGCCCGGATCTGCGACTCGCCCAGGCTGAGCTCGTCCAGTCGGCGGCGCTCGTCGGCCAGCCTGCCGACCAGTTGCTTGATGGTCCAGTACGGCTTGGAGGCCAGCCGGGCGCCGGCGATCCGCAGGGCCAGCGGCAGCCGGTCGCAGAGGTCGCCGAGCTTGCGCAGTTGCTCCGGTTCGGCGGTCGGCCGGTCGCCGGTGATCACCCTGGCCAGCAGCTGGTCCGCCTCCGCCGGGCTCAGCGCGCCGAGCTGGGTGCGCACCGCGCCGTGCCGGATCGCCAGCTGCTCCAGCGGCTCCCTGCTGGTCACCAGGACCGCGCAGCCGCCGCTGGCCGGCAGCAGCGGGCCGATCTGGGCGTAGCTGCGCACATTGTCGAGCACGATCAGCACCCTGCGGCCGGTGAGCAGGCTGCGGTAGAGCGAGACCCGCTCGGCCAGCCCGTTCGGGATCTGCTCCCCGGGGACGCCGAGGCTGCGGAGGAAGCGGCTGAGCACGTCGGCGGCGGCGGTCGGCTCGTGGTCGGGGTCGTGGCCGCGCATGTCGACGAAGAGGCGGCCGTCGGGGAAGCGCTGCGGATCGCTGTGGGCCCAGTGCACCGCCAGGGCGGTCTTGCCGACCCCGCCGACCCCGGTGACCAGGCCCACGGCGGGCGGCTGGTCGTCGGTCCGCGGGTGCAGCAGCGGTTCCAGGGCCTTGAGCTGAGGTATTCGTCCGGTGAAGGCCGGGATGTTGGGCGGCAGGTCGGAGGGGGTGACCCGGACCTCCGGCGGCTCGGCCGGGGATCCGGCGCCGGCGGCCGACTCCGGGGCGGCCGGCCGCGGGGCGGCCAGCAGCGGGGCGGCCAGCAGCGGATCGTCGCGCAGCAGCGCCTCATGGAGTTCGATCAGCTCGCGGCCGGGCTCCATGCCCAGGTCGTCGATGAATCTTCGGCGCGCCTCGCGGAAAGTGGCCATCGCCTCGGCCCGGTGCCCGGAGCGGTACTGGGCCAGGATCAGCGACTGCAGCGAGCGCTCCCGCAGCGGGTGCTCGCGCAGCAGCGCGGAGAGCTCCGGCATCAGTTCCCGGTGGTTCCCCAGCTTGAGCTGCAGCATCGCGAACTCGTCGAAGGTGACCAGCCGCTGCTCCTCCAGACGCCTGGCCTCGTCCTCGACCTGGCGGCCCAGCACCCCGGCCAGGACCGGGCCGCGCCACAGCCCGAGCGCGGTGCGCAGCTGCTCGGCGGCCGGCCCGGTGCGGCCCTCGCGGGCGTCGACGGCGGCCCGCGCGGTCAGCCGCCGGTACTGCAGCAGGTCGAGTTCATGGCCGTCGCTGTTGAAGCGGTAGCCCGGGTGGGCGGTGCTGATCACCTCGCCCGCGCAGCCCTCGGCCTTGAAGGTCTTCCGCAGGGCGGCGACGCAGATGGCCACCTGGGTACGGGCGGTGGCCGGCGGGCTGCTCTGCCAGACGGCGTCGGTCAGGGTGTCGATGGAGACGCTGCGGTCGGGCGAGAGCAGCAGCAGTGCCAGAATGGTGCGCTGTCTGGAACCGGCGATCGAGAGCCTGCGGCCGGCCGCGGTGACCGACAGGGTTCCCAGCACGCCGAACGACCACACCACAGTATCGACCCGCTCCCCTGAACAGTCCCCGCCCCGGGGCAGATGGTACGCGAGTGGGGCTGTCACCGAAGGGGTTGCCGGGGCTCCTCCGCGGTGGCCGCCGATATCGCCGTGATATCGGCGCAATACAGGCAGCCCATAGTCTCCGTGCTGTCGGCGAGACCCTCGCCGCTCCCATCGGAGAGACAGCCACGAGGCGGAATCGTGTTTCACAGACAGCGGGGCGGGCGCGGCGACGCCCAGGCTCGGCCCACGTCGGCGGTCGTGCGCCTGAGTGCCGTCGGCAAGGCCTACGGCAGCGGCGACAGTCGGGTGGTGGCCCTGGACGGTGTGTCACTTGAGTTCCGCCCGGGCAGCTTCACCGCGATCATGGGCCCGTCCGGGTCCGGCAAGTCCACCCTGCTGCAGTGCGCGGCCGGACTGGACCGGGTCGACAGCGGCGAGGTGACCCTGGCCGGGGTCGACCCGGCCCGGATGTCGGAGACCGCGCTGACCAAGCTGCGCCGGGAGCGGATCGGCTTCATCTTCCAGTCCTTCAATCTGCTGCCGTCCTTGACGGCACGTCAGAACGTGGAGCTGCCACTGAAACTGGCCGGGGTGCGGCCGCAGAGGGCCGAGGTGGACCGGGTGCTGTCCGGGATGAACCTGCTGGACCGGGCCGGGCACCTGCCCAGCGAGCTCTCCGGCGGCCAGCAGCAGCGGGTCGCGATCGCCCGGGCGCTGGTCACCAAGCCCGAGGTGCTCTTCGCCGACGAGCCCACCGGCGCCCTGGACACCCGCACCTCCAGGGACGTGCTGGCGTTGCTGCGCCGTATCGTCGCCGAGGACGTCCAGACCACCATCATCATGGTGACGCACGACCCGGTCGCCGCCTCCTACGCCCAGCGGGCGGTGTTCCTGGCCGACGGCCGGGTGGTCGACCGGATCGACGCCCCCACCGCCGAGACCGTCGCCGCCCGGATGGCCCACCTGGAGCCGGACGACGACGACAACGACGAGGCGCCCGCGGCCGCCACGGTGGGAAGTGCGCCGTGCTGAGCATCGCCCTCGCCACCGTGCGCACCCGCTGGGTGAGCTTCGTCGGCGCGTTCATCGCCCTCGCCCTGGGCACCGCGCTGATCTCGATGATGTCGCTGGCCCTCGCCGCGACCATCGGCACCCCGCACCAGGGCCCCCAGCGCTTCGCCGCGGCGCAGACCGTGGTGGTGCCGGCCGACCCGCGCGGCGACCCGATGGAACTGCCCGCCGCCCTGCCCGCCGCCCTGGTGGCCAAGGCGGACGCGGCCGGCGCCACCGTCAGCGACCGCACCTTCGACACCGCCTGGCCGAACGGGCCCGCGGACGCGGTCGGCCACGGCTGGAGCTCAGCCGCGCTGACCCCCTACCGGCTGACCTCGGGCCGGGCCCCGGCCGCCGACGAGATCGTGGTCGGCTCCGACAGCGGCCTCAGGGCCGGCCGCACCGTGCAGCTGCTGACCCCGCTCGGGGTGAACCACTACACCGTGGTCGGCGTGGTCGGGCAGAAGTGGTTCGAGAGCGCCGTCTTCTTCGCCGACACCGAGGCCGCCCGGCTGTCCCCGCCGGTCAACGCCCTGGCCGTGGCGGCCGGTACCGGCGCGGTGCGCGGCGCGGTCGGCGCCGGACCGCTGGTGCTCGGCGGCGACGACCGGCAGCAGGCCGACCCGGACCCGTCCGGCGGCTCCGACGCGCTGATCAACGCCCAGTCGATGGCGGCCACCACGGCCGGGATCGCGGTGTCGGTCGCCGTCTTCATCGTCATCGCCACCTTCGCCTTCGTGGTCGAGCAGCGCAGCCGCGAGCTGGCCCTGCTCCGGCTGGTCGGCGCGTCCCCCCGGCAGGTACGGCAGATGGTGCGGGCCGAGGCCGGGCTGATCGGGGTGGCCGCCGCCCTGGTCGGCTGTGTGCTGGGCTGCGTCGGTGCGGCCTGGCTGAACAGCTGGATGATCGACAACGGGGTGGCCCCGGCCTGGTTCCACATCGGGATCAACCCGATCGCGCTGTTCGTGGCCTGCCTGCTCGGCGTCGGCTCGGCCGTGCTCGGCGCCGCCGCGGTGGCGCTGCGCGCGTCCAGGACCCGTCCGGTCAGCGCCCTGCGCGAGTCCGCGGCCAGCGGCAAGGCGATGACCCCGGTCCGCTGGATCCTCGGCCTCGGGCTGCTGGCGGCGGCCGTGGCCACCGGCCTGAGCATCGCCGGCGACAGCCCGGTGTACGCGGTGAACCCGCGCAAGTACGGCATGGTGCCGCTGCTGTACGTCGGCGGTCTGGCCCTGCTCGCCCCGGTGCTGCTGCGCCCGGTCGCCCGGATCGCCGGCTGGCCGCTGTCCCGGTTCGGGGCCGGTTCGCTGATCGTCCGGCAGAACACCCTCAACGCCCGCCGGCGCACCGCCGCCATGGTCACCCCGGTGGTGATCGCGGTGGGCCTGGTGGCCGCCATGGTCTGCATGCAGACCTCCGGCGACCACACCAGGGTCCAGCAGGCCCGGCAGACCTCGCACGCGGACCTGGTGGTGCTGCCCGAGGTCGGCGCCACCCTGGACCGCAGCGCGACCACCGCCCTGAGCAGCCTGCCCGGCGCCACCGCGACCACGGTGACCAGCGCCCACATCTACATCGGCGACGCCAAGGGACATGTGCTGGACTCGCTGAACGGCAAGGCGGTCGCCCCCTCCGCCATGGGCACCGCGCTGACCCCGCAGGTGCTCGAGGGCAGGCTGACCGGCCTCGGCGACGACTTCATCGTGGTCGACTCCCGCACCGCCAAGGGCGACGACCTGACCCTCGGCCAGAAGCTCACCGTCTGGCTGCCCGACAGCACCGTCACCCACCTGGTGATCGGCGCGATCATCCAGACCGGCCTGGCCGGCGACGACACCTATCTGTCCAGCACCCCGGTGACCGGTGCCCTGCCCTCGATGGCCTGGGTGGAGCTGGCGCCCGGCGCCACCACGGCGGACGCCGCCGCGGTCGCCTCCGGGCTCGCGCAGCAGTCGGTGCAGGTCGTCCCGGCCGACGCCTACTTCAACGCGATGACGGCCGAGCAGAAGAAGGAGACCCAGACCGCCGCCGTGGTGATCCTCGGCATCACCGTGGGCTACTCGCTGATCTCGGTGGCCAACACCCTGATCATGGCCGCGGCCGGACGCCGGCGGGAGTTCGCCGCACTGAACCTGGCCGGGGCCACCCGGGCCCAGATCCTCCGGGTGGTGGGGGCCGAGTCACTGCTCGCGGTGCTGATCGGCACCCTGCTGGCCGCGATCGCCGGCGCGGCGGTGGTGGTCACCCAGCGGCTGTCGCTGCGCCACCTGATCAGCCGGGTGCCCACACTGATCCCCTGGGCCGAGCTGTGGCAGGCGGTGGCCCTCTGCACCGCGGTCGCCGTCACCGCCGGCGTGCTCTCCGCCTGGCGGACCACCCGGGGCAGCTCCATCCAGGCCGCGGCGGCCCGCGAGTAGCCCGCGAGCGTTTTTGACCCCGCCGCCCGGAAAACCCTGGAAAGAAATCCGGGCGGCGGTGTCGGATCGGGGCGGGGCTGTTCGTTGTACGGGTGAGAGGTCGCCCGGCAGGGGCGTCCCGGAGCACAGGAGATGACGCGCGATGCAGTACCTGGTTTCTGTGATCACCGACTCGACCGAGCTCGCCACCGCGGACGAGATGGCGGCGATCGACGTGTTCAACGACCGGCTCCAGGCCGAGGGCCACTGGGTCTTCGCCGGCGGCCTGGGCGGGCCCGACACCGCCACCGTGATCGACAACCGCGGTGCGGAGGCACTGTTCACCGACGGGCCCTTCGTGGAGTCGAAGGAGTTCTTCATCGGCTTCTGGATCATCGAGGCGGCCGACCTCGACGTGGCGCTCAAGCTGGCCGCCGAGGGGTCGAAGGCCTGCAACCGCAAGACCGAGGTGCGACCGTTCCTGGAGAACCCGGCGTGACCGACGTCCAGGAGGCGATCACCCGGGCCCACCAGCAGGAGTGGGCCCGCGTGGTCGCCGCCCTGACCAGCAGGCGGTTCGGCGATCTCGACATCGCCGAGGAGGCGGCGGCCGAGGCGTTCGCGACCGCCGTCGAGCGGTGGCCCGCCGACGGTGTGCCGCCCAACCCCGGCGCGTGGCTGACCACCACCGCCCAGCGCAAGGCCATCGACCGGATCCGGCGCGAGAACCGGCGCGACGACAAGCAGCAGGAGGCTCAGTTGCTGTCCGACGACGACCCGCCCGAGCCGGTCGGCGCCATCGACGACGAGCGGCTCCGGCTGGTCTTCACCTGCTGCCACCCGGCGCTGGCGCCGGAGACCCAGGTGGCGCTGACGCTGCGCATGGTCGGCGGCCTGACCGTGGCCGAGATCGCCCGTGCCTTCCTGGTGCAGGAGACCGCCATGGGCCGGCGGATCACCCGGGCCAAGGCCAAGATCAAGGCGGCTCGGATCCCCTACCGGGTGCCGGCCGCGGAGGATCTCCCGGTACGCGTGTCCGGCGTCCTGGCCGTGCTCTACCTGGTCTTCAACGAGGGCTACCTGGCCACCGGCCCCGACACCGACCCGGTCCGCCAGGACCTGACCGCCGAGGCGATCCGGCTCACCCGGCTGATCCGCGCCCTGCTCCCGGCCGACGGCGAGGTCGCCGGGCTGCTGGCGCTGATGCTGCTGATCGAGGCCCGCCGTACCGCCCGGGTCTCGGCCAGCGGCGAGATGATCGCCCTCGACCAGCAGGACCGCGGGTCCTGGGACGCCGCGCTGATCGCCGAGGGCCACCGGCTGGTACGCGAGCGCCTGGCCGCCGGCGCGGCTCCTGGCCGCTACCAGATCCTCGCCGCGATCAATGCCGTGCACACCTCCGCCCGCGACATCCGGGACACCGACTGGTCCCAGATCGTCGCCCTCTACGACCAGCTGGTCCGGCTGGACCCGTCGCCGATCGTCGCCCTCAACCGGGCCATCGCGATCGCCGAACTCGACGGCCCGGAGGTGGCGCTGGGGGCCGTCGATCGCCTTGAGGACAAGCTGCTCGACTATCACCCCTACCACGCGACCCGCGCCGAGCTGCTGCGCAGACTGGGCCGGAGTCAGCAGTCACGCGCGGCCTACGACCAGGCCATCGCCCTGGCGGCCAACCCCGCCGAGATCACCCACCTCACCCGCCGCCGCGACCAGTTGGGGCAGCGCCCTTCGAGTTGACGCGGCATCGGAGGACGGAGCGATCGCATGGGTCTGTACACTGACTGCCCTCAAGACGGCATCGGGGCTCGTGGCCGAACCCGGCCGGCTGTGTCGATGCGAATCGAAGGGTGTGTCGGTGGCGCACTACGGATCCCCCCTCCCCGAGAAGCCCTCCCTGGAAGGGCTGGAGGCGAAGTGGTCCGCCTTCTGGGACGTGGACGGCGTCTACCGATTCCAGCGACCCGGGACCCGCGACGAGGTCTTCTCCATCGACACCCCGCCGCCCACGGTCAGCGGCTCGCTCCACGTCGGCCACGTGTTCAGCTACACCCACACCGATGTCATCGCCCGCTACCAGCGCATGCGCGGCAAGCAGGTCTTCTACCCCATGGGCTGGGACGACAACGGCCTGCCCACCGAACGCCGGGTGCAGAACTACTACGGCGTCAGGTGCGACCCGTCCCTGCCGTACGACCCCGGATTCCAGGCGCCGACGCCGGTCTCCGAGCGCACCGGCAAGGACCGGAAGGCGCCGGCGGTCAGCATCTCCCGCCGCAACTTCGTGGAGCTGTGCGAGGAGTTGACGCAGCGCGACGAGCAGGTCTTCGAACAGCTGTGGCGTCGCCTGGGCCTGTCCGTGGACTGGTCCACGACGTACACCACGATCGGGAAGGCCGCCCAACGGGCCTCCCAGGACGCGTTCCTGCGCCTGGTCGAGCGGGGCCAGGCCTACCAGTCGGAAGCCCCCACCATGTGGGACGTCAGCTTTCAGACCGCCGTCGCCAATGCCGAGGTCGTCGACCAGGAGGTCACCGGGGCCTACCACCGCCTGGTCTTCCGGGTCGGCGAGGAGGACGTCCCCATCGAGACGACTCGGCCCGAACTGCTGGCGGCATGCGTCGCGCTGGTCGCGCACCCCGACGACCCGCGCTATCAGCCGCTGTTCGGCAAGGAGGCCGTGTCGCCCCTGTTCGGCGTCCGGGTGCCGGTGCTGGCCCACCCGGCGGCAAGCCCCGACAAGGGCAGCGGCATCGCGATGGTCTGCACCTTCGGCGATGTGAACGACATCCTCTGGTGGCGCGAGTTCCAACTCCCGCCCCGGCCCGTCATCGGCCGGAACGGCCGTCTGCTGCCGGTGGAGTTCCACGCACTCCCCTGCGCGGACCCGGATCGGGCCCAGCAGGTCTACGACACCCTCGTCGGCAAAACCGTCCACAGCGCGCGGGAGACGATCGTGGAGGCCCTGCGCGAGGCCGGCCGCCTGCTGGGTGAGCCCCGGCCGACCACGCGGCCGGTCAAGTTCTACGAGAAGGGCGATCGGCCGCTCGAGATCGTCAGCAGCCGCCAGTGGTTCGTCAGGACCGTGGAGCACAGCGCGGAACTGCTCGCGCGCGGCCAGGAACTACATTGGCACCCCGGGCACATGAAGGCCCGCTTCGACGACTGGGTGCGCGGGCTGAACACCGACTGGCTGATCAGCCGGCAGCGATTCTTCGGCGTGCCCATCCCGGTCTGGTACGTGCTCGACGCGGCCGGGCAGCCCGACTTCACCTCGCTGCTCCTCCCGGACCGGGCCGAGCTGCCGGTCGACCCGTCGAGCAGCTGCCCCGCGGGCTACACCGAGGAGCAGCGGGGCGTGCCGGGCGGCTTCGTCGGGGAGAACGACGTGATGGACACCTGGGCGACCTCGTCGCTGACCCCCCAGCTCGCCTGCGGCTGGCTGGAGGACCCCGAACTGTTCGCCCAGACCTATCCGATGGACCTGCGCCCGCAGGCCCACGACATCATCCGGACCTGGCTGTTCACCACGGTGGTGCGCTCCCAGCTGGAGCACGGGGTGCTGCCCTGGCGCCATGCGGCACTGTCCGGTTGGATCCTCGACCCGGACCGCAAGAAGATGTCGAAATCGCAGGGGAACGTGGTGACCCCCGGGCACCTCCTGGACGAGTACGGCGCGGACGCCGTGCGCTACTGGGCCGCCAAGGGCCGGCCGGGGACCGACACGGCTTTCGACCCGCAGCAGATGAAAATCGGTCGCAGGCTGGCCATGAAACTGCTCAATGCGAGCAAGTTCGTGCTCAGCGTGCCGGCCCCGACCCCCGCGGCCGAGGTCACCGAACCGCTGGACCAGGCCCTGCTCGCCACCTTGGCCACCGTGGTGCGGCAGGCGACCGACTCACTGGAGGCGTTCGACTACGCCACCGCGCTGGACCAGGTGGAGCGGTTCTTCTGGTTCTTCTGCGACGACTACGTGGAACTGGTCAAGGAGCGGGCGTACGGCCAGGCCGACCAGCAGGGCAGCGACTCGGCGCGGCTGACGCTGCGGCGTGCCCTGGAGCTGTTCACGCTGCTGTTCGCGCCGGTGCTTCCCTACACCACGGAGGAGACCTGGTCCTGGACCCACCAGGAGTCCGTGCACCGGGCTCCGTGGCCGACCGCCGAGGCGGCCGGCCAGGCCGCGTCCGAGGAGCAGCGGCGGCTGGTGGACGCGGCGTCCGTCAGCATCGCCGCAGTCCGCAAGGCGAAGTCGACCGCGAAGGTGTCCCAGCGTGCGGAGATCGCCCGCGTGGTGATCGGGGCCCCCGATGCCGTCCTGGACCGGATCCGGATGATCAGCCAGGACATCCGGGCCGCCGGCCACATCACCGAACTCGTCTACCGGAGCCAGGACGGGGACCTCACCGTGACCGCGGAACTCTAGCCACCCAGCTCAAGCAGTGAACTACTTTCCGGTGACCGGGTCCGCGTCCGGATTGGGCGTGCTCAGATCGAAGTACGAGCCGGCCGGGGCCGCACGGTGCGGGGAGAGCGGCGGTACGGCCGGACGCCCTGCGTCCTCCCAGCCGAGGACGGCAATCGCGCGCTGCTGGGTGAACAGCGAGGTGCCGTCCTCGGAATAGGTCCAGGGCTCGAAGGCGACCATCCTGCCGATGGCCCGGAACTGCTCCACTGCCTCGGCCCAGCGCTCGCTCCGGACCAGGAAGATCGCGAGCCAACTGCGCATCACATTGATCCGGATGTTGGCCGGATCGGCCGCCGCCAGGTCGATCAGCGCCTCGTCGATCGCCCACTGGACCTGTTCGCCGCGCCAGAACGCGGGACGCGGCTCGGTGTCCGTGGGCCGGAGTTCACGGTTCAGCAGGTCCAGCCGCAGCAGGCTCAGCAGCGAGCCGTCCGGAGCAGCGGCGATGGCCTGCTCGGTGAACTCCAGGACCAGGTCGGTCGAGCCGAACCAGCGCGGCAGCCAATAGCTCTGCGCGGAGATGTGGGCCAGGACATGGTGCGGGTCGCGCGCGAGCACCTCGGCCCAGACCGCCCGGAACTCGTCGTTCTTCCACTGCAGGCCCTTGGCCGCTCCCAGCAGCACGACCCACGGCGTGGGGTCGTCCGGGCTGAGGGCGGCCGCCTCCCGACAGAGCTCCGGGACCTGGCGCAGCACGCGGAAGAAGCCGTCCCACTGCTCCCGGCCGACCTTGCTCGACACATCGCTGCTGCGGATCTTCCAGGCCAGTTGGACCAGTGACGACGCCTCGATGGCTGCCGCCGCCGGGTCCTGCGGGTGGGCCTGCCGCCATGCCTGCAACCAGCGTTCGTCCTCCGCCGCGAGACCGGCGAAGATCGAGGTGTAGAGGTAGCGGCGTTCCCAGTCCCGCCCGGTCTCCCACATCAGTGCGCCGACCGGCTGCCAGTTCCCTCCCTTCGCGGCGAGGACCGCGGCGTCCAGGGCCGGGTCGTCCACCGACCGGTCGGTGCGCAGCTCCGCCCGCAGCGGCAGCCCGTACTCGGCCGGCTGGATGGTCCGGTTGCTGCTCGCGCCCTTGGTCGGACCAGCGGCTGCCCTGGCGGCGGTGGCGGTAGCGGCCTTCGGCGGGCGCCCCTGACCGGTGATCCGGTCCAGGAATCGTGGCATGACTGTGCTCTCCCTCATTCTCCTGCTAGGACAACTGGCTTATTAGCCCGCGTAGTTGACTGGTCGACGGGCGACTTGCCACGACCGCCTCGACGGCCGGCTGCAAGCGGTCGGCGAATCCCTCCGGCAGCAGTTCGGTGCGGAACTCGAAGCGGTGGGTGTGGCTCCAGGACAGCGGCCAGCCGCCGCGCCCGGCATCGGCGACGGTGACCTGCACCAACGACCGCAGCCGCCTGCCGAAGTCGGTACGCAGGTGCTCGTCCCGCAGTCGGCCGGTGGTGCCCTTGGCGATCCTGGGTTCCGGCAGTCGGTCGCAGAGCGCCGCCAGCCCGCCCCGGTCCACCACCTCCAGTACCTGCATCAGCGTGGGGTTGCCGCCGCTGACCACGGCGGCTGCCGAAAGCAGTGGCCCCGCCTGCTCCAGGGCCCGGGCCCGGCCGGCGGTGTGCAGCAGGGTCGCCCAGTCCACCTGCTGCTTGCTGTTGTTCTCCGGCTTCCAGACCGAACGGGCGACTGCCGCGAACAGCGGCGCGGGGAAGTGCAGGAACTCCATCGCGCTGCCGCTGTCCCGGCCCCGGCCGTCCTCCGGCAGCGCCTCGATCGCGGCGACCCGCTCGTCCATCGGCGGGTGCGAGTCGTAGGGGGTGGTCGCCCGCTTCGGCAGGTCGCGCCGGATCGCGTCGAGTTCCTCGATCCGCTCCGGGTCGGCGAGCAGGTGCCGGAAGCCGCCGATGAACTCGTCCGTGTGCGGCAGCAGTCCGAGCTCGCTCGCGGAGGCGGCGTAGTGGCCCAGGTAGAAGTCGAACCCGGCGTCCAGAGCCGGGATCTGCCGGAGCGCGGAGGCGGCGTTGTCGCGCCCGGCGATCCGCACAGCCGCCAGGTCGGCGGCCCGCTCCTGGTCCCGGCTGATGGCCTGGGTGGTGCGCAGGTAGCGCTCGGCGTAGGCCTTGTAGAGGGCGAACATCGCCGCGCTCACGTTGTTGCCGCGGCGGAACGCGCGCAGCGTGTTCATCATCGAGTCCCGGCCGCGCTGGACCAGCCCGGCGAGCCGGGTGTCCTGGTTGGAGTAGTGGCCGAGTTCGTGCCCGACGACGGCGTCGAACTGGGCGGGGGTGAGCCCGATCAGCAGGGGCGCGCCGAGCAGCATGCGGCGCTTGCCGGGTATCAGCCCCAACAACCAGGACTCCTCGTGCACGGCCGCGTTGACGTCGGCGGTCATCCAGATCTCCTTGGGCGGCCGGGTCCCCATGGCCCGCGCGAGCACCTCGACCCGCTGCCACAGCACCGGCTGCTCAGGCCTGGTGACCCGTACGCCGGGGGGCTTGCGCATCCGGTTGCCGCGGGTGAAGAAGATGCCGCGGAGGATCGGCAGGCCCGCCAGCGCGCTGAAGCCGAGGGCGTACAGCACGAGCCGGGGGCTGGGGTCGTCGCTGCTGAGGACCAGGTAGTCGATCGCCAGCAACAGCGCGAGCAGCCCGAAACCCATCGCGTAGAACCCGACCAGCAGTCCGGCCGCCCGCACCGCCCGGCCCGAAGTCCTGGGCCCACTCGAATTGCCTGCTGCCACTGTTCCCCCGCCCCCGCCCGCCCTGGTGTCCCGCGGAGAGTACCGCCCACCACAAACGCCCTGCTCCGGGGGGGGTAGGGAGTTCACGAGCAGCGGTCGATGCGCAGCTTTGAGCACGATCCCCGGCGGACCTGGCACGTTCAGCGTCAGTCGAGGCCTTCGATGATGCGGAAGTCGCGCTCGACGCCGTCGGCAAGTACGGCCAGCGCCTCCTGGTAGGCCGCACTCGCGCGTGCGGCGACCGCTTGTTCGAAGCTGTCGAACTCGATCAGGATGGTGCGCTCGGCGATTCCGGCGTCGTGTACGGCGACCCGGCTGCCGCGGCTGAGCACCCGCCCGCCCCCGGCCCTGACGGCTGGACCGGCCAGCTTGTCGTAGGCAGCCAGCTTCTCGGGGTCCGCGATGCTGCGGTAGACGCTGACCCAGTAGCCCTTGGCCACGGTAACCTCCTGTGTTCGGAATGGATGCTCAGAAGCATGCTCGGATCCACGGCCGGCGCGCTGTGGCTCAGCGAGCAGACGGAGACGGAGACGGCTTCGAAGTCGGACGGCTTCGATTCTCAGTTTCCGGTTCGACTCGAGCGGCCCGGGCCCGGCACACCGGCTGGGGCTGTGATCGGTGCGGTCTCGGGTGAGCGTCGGCGGGCGAGGGCGAGGCCGGCCATCGTCGTGATCGCCATCGCGGCGACGCCGACCAGCGCCGCGGTCGTGTAGGCGCCGTCGTTCGGGAAGAGGCGGCCCGTGGCGGTGCCGGCGGCCAGGACCAGACCGCCGATGGCGCTGCCCAGGGAGTAACCGACGCTGCGGACGACGTAGTTGAAGCTCATGGCGCTCGAGGTCTCGCTCGTGGGGGTGACGGCCAGGATGACGCCGGGCATGGCGGCCGAGAAGCTGCCGACGCCGAAGCCCAGCACGCCCATGGCCGCGAGCAGTTCGGCCAGGTCGGACCGGGCGGTGGCGAACAGGACGAACCCGCCGCCGACGATGGCGGCGCTGCCGGCCAGGAGCAGGGGGCCCTCGATCCGCGTCCGGACCCGCGGCGTGAGCTTGCCGGCGACGAACCCCAGCACGGAGAACGGGATGAGGACCAGCCCCGCCACGAAGGTGGTCAGTCCGAAGCCGTAGCCGGCGCTGTGCGGCGTCTGCGCGTAGCGGGTGATCAGCGTGAGCAGGAGGTACATGCCGATCCCGCCGACGAACATGGCGATGTTCGCCCCGGCGACCGCCGGGTGCCGTACCGCCCGGACGTCGACCAGGGGCGTCTTGGTTCGCAGTTCGGAAACGGTCCAGACGCAGAGCAGGAGTACGGCGGCGACGGCAAGGGTCACCGCCACGGCGAGGTGTCGGCTCCACAGGCTGCTCTCCCCGGCCAGGAACAGGACGAGGCCCAGTCCACCCGCCAGGACGAGCGCACTGGCCACGTTCACGTGAGCGGAGCGGCCTTCGGGAGCTGCGGGCATGGAGCGCCACGCGGTCACGAAGGCGAGGGCGGTGACGAGCAGGCCGAGGCCGTAGGCGGCCCGCAGTCCGCCGAACTCGGCGAGCAGCGCGGCCAGCGGGTAGCCGACGCCGGCTCCGATGATGGAGACCACTGAGATCAGGGCGATCGTGGCCGCGCTGCGCTCCTCGGGAAGATGGTCGCGGGCCACGCCCATCATCAGCGCCGTGAGAGCGAGTCCGACGCCTTGGGCCGCTCTGCCCACGAGCAGCCAGGCGAACGGCAGCGGCAGCACGGTGAGCGCGCTGCCGGCGACGACGACCGCCAGCGTGGCGAGAATCGTGGTCCGCCGGTGCGGACCGGCTCCGAGCCTGCCGAGGACGGGTGTGGCGACGGCGCCGCTGAGCAGGGCGATGGTCAGGGTCCACTGCGCGCTGTCGAGGGAGACGTGGAACGTGGTCGCCACGCTGGTGATGAGCGGGGTCCCCAGGCTGGCGACCGCCGCCACGACCAGGGCGATGAACATCAGGGCGGGGACCAGCAGAGGTGCCTCGGAACGTATCAGGGCCGTGCTCGTGGGCTGGTCATGGGCCTGGGCCGCGGTCACCGGTCCGACTCCTCTCGGGCGTGGCTTTCGAGCTCCGCCAGATGCAGCAGCGCCGGAAGGGCTGCTGCCAAGGCCTGGACCTCGTCACCGGTGAGTTCGTCGATCAACCGCGCGTACGCGTCGACGCCCGCCTGGCGTCGCGTCCGGACGTACGACGCGCCGGCCTCGGTCAGGCACACCAGCGTGACCCGCTTGTCGGCCGGATCGCCCCTCCGCTCGACCAGCCCGGCTTCCTCCATCACCCGAACCAGGACAGTGATCGCGGGCTGGGTGACGCCCTCGGCCACCGCCAGATCGGTGATCCGTCGCGGACCGGTCTTGTCCAGGGTCGCCAAGGTGGCCGCGGACGTCAGGCTCATGTCGCGGGGAAGACGTCTCACCGCCCTGGTGGCCAGACCGTAGAGAGCGGACCCGATGGCATCGGAAGCAACATGCGCGGCATCTCGGCGACTCGCGCTAGAAGCATAACAGATTTATATAAACTCTTTATACATATCTCGAGCCCTTGGGCGGGGCATGCTCGGAGCGTGCCAGATTCGTGCCAGATGAGGTGGTCAACACCGGTCATTCGCAGTCAGTAGCGGATCATCGGCGTGACACCGAAAGCAGCCGGCCCTGACCGTTGTGACTGGTCAGGGCCGTTCCAAGCGGAGAGCGAGGGATTCGAACCCTCGGCACGGGGTTACCGCACGACAGTTTTCAAGACTGTTGTCAAATCCGACGCCGTACCGACCCTGACCTGCACATACGTCACCGATCGCGCGGCGATCCGACCGCCATGGTCCCCGCCTGGTCCCCGCACACAGGAATCGTCCCAGCAGCGGTCATGCAGCGCCTTGGTCGTCCATCTTGGCGAGGAGCGGCTGAATGTAGTTCACAGCAAGCCAAGCGACAGCATCGACGCAGACAGCATCGCCAAAACCCATGCGGGCCTGATTTTCGTGGTCGAGCAGCTTGTAGTCAGGTGCCCCCATGAGAGAGGCATACTCCCGGGGCGTCATCCAACGTGCTTGGAGGTTGTCTTTCTCGATCCGAACCACAGCCTGCTTGGAGGAGCCGCCCCCGGTGGTGCGCAGGCAGCCGGCAATGTCGTCGGCCCGAATCTCCCACTGGGGGATTCCTCCGCGAGTACGCCGGTATGCCGTGCGGTAAACCACTCCACCGAGGGCCTTGAGCCCTTCGACGCGGGCTTGCTGCACATCCGAGAGCTCACCTCGGAATCGGGCCATCCGCGTCTCGTCCCACCACAGGTGCTCGACTTCAGACTCCGGGATCTGACTGACGAGGCGAGTCCAGCCTGTCCTCTTCAGCGGCGGAAGCGCGGGGAGCCTCGCACGGTGGGTCTTGAGGTCCGGGTCCTCGAAGATGCGATCAAGCCATTTCGGGCGCAGCTCGACGTTTCGCTCTTCGGGCTTCTCGAGCTCGGGCAGTTCCTTGCTTCCGATCAAGAACAACCGGGGGCGCGACTGGGGGACCCAGCGGCGGGCATCCAGCGTTAGCACGTCGACCGAGTAGTGGAGCCTGTTGAGTTCCTTAATGAGGGTTCGAAGGTCCTCACCGTCATGGCTGGTGGCGAGGCCGTTGACGTTCTCCAGGGCGATGACCTTGGGGCCGCGGTTCTTGAGGCGGTCGATGATCGCCGCGAAGTCCCAGAACGTCCCCGAATGCTTGCCCTCCAGTCCCTTCCGCTTACCAGCCAGCGAGAGGTCGGTGCATGGAAACGAAGCCCAGGCCACGCCCAGGTCCTGCGGAACGCCGGCTTTCACAGGGTCGTCGGCGATGACTTTGATGTCTTCGCACTCATAGTGCGCGGAATCAACGTCGCCGAAGTGCTCGCGATACATCTCTTGTTTCTTCACAGCGATATCGTTCGCCCAGGCGACCTTGAGGTTCTTTGCCTGTTCCAGGCCGAGGCGCGCGAGTCCGATGCCGGCGAAGAACTCCGCGACGGTGAAGACCTGCTCGGCTCCGGTCTGCTCGTTCTGCAGATTCTCCTGGGAGGCCTGGGCTGGCAGGGAGGTGCGGGTCAGCGGAGGAGTCACGGGTTCGATCCTAGGGCACTGGTCATAGATCACTGGAGTGATCGGGGATGGTCCGGAGAGTCTGCTCTGGCCACGGGGGCCCACCGGGCTGCTACGCCTGGCGTCGGTCAAGGCACGACTCGTGGCGAAGTCGCGCTGGAACTTCATGAGGCAGCCCCGGTGTTCGGATTGGCGCATGCCGGGCGGAGAGTCCTCACATGCAGTAAGTAACCTTCGATGATCAGACGCTCACACAACGTATATGACGCCACGGACAATGCCCGAGTCTCCGGCAGAGAGCCAGCTCAGGCGGCCATGATGGAGCCATGAACGAGGGAGCCGAATCGTGGGCGTCCACCCCGGGGGCCCGCGCCAGCATGCAGGCGAACCGGAGTCGAGATACCCGCCCCGAGCTGGCCCTGCGCAGGGCTGTGCACGCCCTCGGGTTCCGTTACCGAGTGGCAGCCCGGCCGTTGCCGCAACTCCGGCGTACTGCTGACCTGGTCTTTCCCAAGCAGTGCGTCGCAGTGTTCCTCGACGGCTGCTTTTGGCACGGCTGCCCGCAGCATCACACCAAGGCGGCCACCCACTCCGATTACTGGGAGCAGAAGGTCGCCCGGAACCGTGCGCGCGATCGCGACACCAATGATCGACTTGCCGCCGCAGGATGGGCTGTCCTCAGGTTCTGGGAGCATGAGGACCCTGCGGAGGCTGCACAGGCCGTGGCTGCTGTGGTCCGTGAGCGCCGGTCCAGGTAGCCCCGTCTGCCTGGTCAGTCCGTCTCCGGCTCTTCGGAGTCCTCTTCGAGCGACGGCTGAACGCGGTGTTCCCTCAGCAGGGTGCCGACCAGAGCCTCGACATCGATGGCCGCTGCAGCGGGCTCCGGGCGCCCCTCGACGAACGCGAGCCGCGATGCCGCGAGGTAAGCAAGGCGCGCAGCCTGCACGACGAGCACGCGACGCAGACCGTCTGAGACTTCGCCTCGCTCATGGGCTACGGCGGCGAGCCTCGATATGGTCTCGGCTCGGCGCGCTATTCGAATGTCGGCGTGTCCGCGCTCGCGGCGGGTGTCCTTGCTGATCAGGTTGAATTCCTCGGACGCAGGGAGCGTCACCGCCTCGGAGACCGGGGGGATTTTCTCGTTGAGGATCGCTCCGAACTTGCTCTTCTTGATCGCCTTCAGGTAAGCGGTGTATTCGACCGCGTCGAGCTGCTTCTTCTTGGCCGCCAGCTCCTCCTTGGTCTCCTTGCCGGCACCCGCGACTCTCTCGAACTCCCACAGCGGCCATAGTTCGATCTTCGCCACTTCGAAGACGTCGAGGATCCGCATCGCAACTGCGTCGGTCCGCTGATTGGTCAGATGGCGGCGGACCCGGGTGCGCAACCGCTCATTCGTCTGCCCCACATAGATCGGCTCGTCGTCGTAGTCGTAGAAGGCATAGCAGCCCCACTGTGCATCGGCCCACTTCCGCCCCTGCTCGTCTGTGGCGTCCAGAGCCTGGTCGAGGAGCTTGCGGAAATCTTGAACCTGAGGAGCTGGGAGAGAGCTGCGCTTGGGAGCCGAGTGTTTGGTCATGATGGCGCGGAGTCCTTGTCCTCGTGGGTGTTCAGTGCGACGTCGATTCCGAGACTAGAGCTCCGCACTGACATTCGAACGACAGCCGAACGGGCGACCCCGGGCACGCCTCATGCCGACGCGGACGGGGTGCCGGCAGGGCTCTGGAAGCCGCCGGCCCGGAAATCTTCGCTGGGCTTCAATGCCGTGGGGAGCCAGAGCTCTCCGGCGGCCTTCAGCAGCGCGCTGTCTTCCCAGGTGAACTGTGGCGTGTCCGCTGGCACCATGCCCAGGATCGCAGCGGAGCTCAGCTGAAGCATCTCGGCGACATGGCTGCTGTCCAGGCTCGCGGCGGTGAAAGCGGACGCGGTGAAAGTGACCTGGACCAGTCTCCAGCCCCCGCCGTAACGCCGACAGGTTTCGAACTCATTGCGCGTGAGGTGGAAGCTTCCGCCAGTCGAAGGGCCAGCCCCCTTGACCTCGATTCGGTCGACTGGCTCTTTTCGGACCTCGAGGTCGTAGCCGTAGGCGTCCGAAATGCGTGAGACCTGGACGACTTCCCGGCGCTCCCGGCGCAGCGCAGACAGGACGGCTGCTTCCGCGGCGTCGCCGAGGATCTGCCGCACCTCCTCCTGCCGCGCATGGTTCATCTGCGTGCCGATGGCCAGGAGCAAGGCGTCCAGATCCGGCTCCAGCCATCGCAGCGCCCTCAGGTCGGCTTCTGGGATGTAGTCGCGGAGCACTCGGCCCGAGCGCACTGCGAGCGTGAGCCACAGTGGCGGAGCAGCGGACATCAGGACGCGTGCCGTCTCGCGGAGTCCGGCCGCCTCGCCGAGCTCGACCAGGCGAAGCAGGGGCGAGGCGAGGCGGATCCCCTCCTCGTCGTGCGCCAGCCCCCCGGCCACAAGAGACTGGGCCGTGGCCTGAAGGTTCAGTGAGCGGGTCAGGTGGGATTCCTGCATCCTCGCGGCCCGTACCCACTCCTCTGCGTCTGCGCGGGGGGCGCGTACGGCGGTGTGGGCGAGCAGCAGCGAGGCGAAGGTGGTCCCATGGCTGGGCAGGAGGGTCATCGCCGGCGGTTCAGCGCGTTGATCAGCGTGGTCGCGTCGTCCTCCTGGACTGGCCGCGCGTTGTCGTCGACATCGGGTTCGGGCAGTGCTGCGGTGACGAGGCCCGGGTCATTCATGAGGACGGCCAGGACTCGGATCTTCTCGCGGAGCCTGTCCTCGACGGTCTCGTCGATGGAGTCCTGGCTGAGCAGCAGGGTGAAGCGGGTGGTGACGTCGTCGCGCAGGCCCAGGCGGTGGATGCGGTCCTGGCTCTGCAGGTAGTGGCCGGCGTTGAAGGAACGGTCCAGGTAGACGGCGTGGTGGCACCAGTGGTGCAGGCTGACGCCTTCGCCGCAGGCGGCGGGGTTGGCGAGCAGGACCGTGCAGTCGGGGTCGTTGCGGAACCGGTCGAGCTCGTCGTCGCGGGTCAAGGCACCAGCTGGGGCCCCGTCCTCAGGCGGGACGCCGCCGTGGACCATGGCGGGCTGGAACTCCTTCAGCAGTTCGCTAAGGAGCTTGAGGTTGCGGACGAAGGTCGACCAGATGAGCACCTTCTCGTTCCGGGCCGCGGCGTCCCGGACGATCTGCTGGACTTCCTGGTACTTCCATGGCGTCTCGTACTCGGCGTACTGCTGGAGCAGGCGGGCCAGGGGCTCATCGTGGCGCGGTTCCAGGGGCGGGTGGGCGAACTCGTGCTGATCGTGCTCGTCTGACCCCGTCACGATCAGAGCTGGGTTCGTGGCGGCTTCCAGGAGGTACATCATGATCCGCCCGAGTCGGCCGAACTGGCGCCGGTCGTCGGTGGCGAGTCCGAACTCGCCTCGGTACCTGGACTCCAGCGCCTCATAGATGGCCTGCTGGATCGGTCCCATCGGCCTGGACACGACCGTGAACTCGGTCGGCGGCAGATCCAAGCCGGACTTGGGCGTGCGCACGAAGTAGCGCTCGATCGCCCGGCTGGTCTCGGCGACCACGTCAGGCTCGCGGCCGTCCTGCTCCGAGTAGGCACCCCGGGGCAGGATCCTGTGATCCTGCCCCGGGTACAGGAAGCGCATCGGCGCGACGAGGTCATGGGCGCCCTGAGGGGCCGGAGTGCCGGTGAGGACGTCACGGCGCCGGGCGGCGTAGGCGAGGTCGAGCACCGCGCGGCCGTGGACGCCCTGCTCGCCTCGCTTGATCCGGTGGGCCTCGTCGAGCACCACTTGGGTGGGCCTGCGGTCGATGTAGTCCCGGATCCGGTCGTAATCGGCCGCCACCCGGTTGTAGTTGGTCAGCAGGATGTCCGTGTCGTCGCGGATGAGCGTGCGAGAGCCCGTGTGGACGGCCATGTGCGGGACCGGGGTCAAGCAGGCAGCGGCATCCTCCTTCCACGCCTGGAACGCCGCGATCGGGGCGATGACGAGAAGCTGCTCGACGTGTCCGCGTGCCTGCCCGAGGGCGAAGCCGGCCAGCGCCACCGTCGTCTTGCCCGCACCGGGAACGGAGAAATCGGCTCCGTGAGGAAGCCGAAGCAGCCTTGCGAGATTCTCCAGTTGGAAGGGGCGCAACGTCCTGCGGAATCCTGCAGCCTCCAGCTCTACTGCCAGGCCCTCTGTCGTCACATCGTCGGTGTCGAGCAGAGCGCTCTCCCGCCTACGACGGTCCTCGGTCAAAACGCGGAGCTGGCGGGTGAGCGATTCGCCGAACTCGAAGGGCTGGCTGAAGCGCTTCCGCACCGTGGCGACGGTCTCCAGCTCAGCGAGGAAAACGTCGACACGCGCCTCGATCTCGTCGTGGGAACCGCCCACGATCCCCCTGGACAGGGCCTCCTGCAGTTGCGCCCAGGCACCGGCGCTCGCCTCCGGCCCCCGGCGCAGGATGACAAGTGGTCGATGCCGCCTGCGCTGCAGCTCCGCATGAATCACTGCTGCTCCCGAATCTCCGCCAACAACTGCTCCAACTGCAGGAGGTCGTCCTGGAAGGTCTCCTCATCCCACCCTGAGTGGGCCCGTGCCTTCGACAGCAGAGCAGGAACGCGCTGAAGCTCGGAAGCCGCCTTCTCGATCCGCTTGAAGGGGGCCTGGACTGTGTCCTGCTCGCGATTCCGCTCGTTGGCCTCGTGGGCGGCCAAGGTGACGGCGTTCGCCAGACTCTGCCCGACTCGTTCCATAGGAAGCGTCTGACCGCTCGGCAAAGTGATAACGCCCTCGGGTCGCTGGGTCACGACCAGAGTGAGCAGATCTTCCAGCGGAGTGTCGACTTCGTCGTCACCGTCCAGGAAGTCGCTGAGAACATCGTCCTCGACAGAAGTCGGCTGTGTACCGGCACGAGCCGCCTCGCGGGCGAGCTGGAGCGCCGGCTCGCGCCTCAACTCCGTCTCGACCAGCTCAGGTGCGGCGTCACAGCGCAGATGCCGCAGGTCGCGATAGTTGACTCCGGTGAGGATGCCCAGGAAGTAGGCGCTCTTGATTCCTTCTGCTTCCAGCGCCGGCTTGTTCCGGATGTGCTTGGCAAGCTCAGTGAACGCCGACTCGCTCTCGGTGAAGTCGATGTGCAGCCGCGTCCCCTGCGACCGATCCACGAGCTGGTGCACCAGCATCAACTTCTCGTGCTGCGCCCGTACATCGGAGACAGTGCGGCGCATCTGGGCGGCCACACGGTCCCAGTTCTTATCGGAGAGCTCGTACAGCTCCTCGATCATCATGGACTCATTGATCCACGAGTAGTCCTCCTTGAACTCGCGTGCCACCTGGAGCTCAGCCTCGAGGAGGAGGATTTCCGTCGCCGTGGCGTCCTGCGGAAGCACATAGCACTTCACGTACTGCCCCGACTTCTGTCCTTCGTCCTTGAACAGTGATCGCAGCGCGGCAGTGCGACGGTTGCCGTTGATCAGCACCCCGTCAGCGGTGATGATCGCGGGCTCCTGCTGTGTGCGCTCAAGAAGATCCGCTTTCAGGTCAGCGAACTTCGCCTGACCGCAGAGGATCTCGTACTGCGCCTCCTGAGCGTCCTCGCCCAGCGGGTCGGCCGTGAACAGATCCTCGCGCCCCAGGTCCCGAGCTGCCCTCTGCTGCTCCGCCCTGGTCCGATGGTTCAGCGTGGAGAACCGAACCCACTCCGTCTCCACCTCGACAAGCTCAAGAGACTTCTCCGTGCGCGGCCACGCCTGAACCGGGCTGCTTCCGATCCGAGACCGGTTGGCGAGCATCCTGCTGCGGTCGGGATCCAGTCCGGTGCTGTTCATCGCTCAACTCCTGTACGTGGTCGCTTGTCCGAGACCATAACGCGAGGCAATGACATTCCGGCGGGTTCGCCCCGTCTGCATGAACCCCACGTGACCGATGAAGGAGGGCGCCTCGTCTTCGGAAATCCCGAACGCGCTGAGCAGCAGAGCGGGGAAGTGCCGCTGGGTCGTGCCGTCCCAATTCCACTCCGTCCCGTCACCGTCCCCGTCGCGGTCTGGCATCACGTAGATGCAGGGAGGCGGAACGAGCACGCCGCCCAGGTTGGCAGCATGCGCCTGCTTGGGACACCGGCGCTCCGGGCCGCCGCACAAGTCGTTGTGAAAGATCACACCATCGACGGTGTCCGACCAGTCGCCGAAGAACCGGCGACGTAGACGGTTCGCTCCCTTGGCGAGGTGCTCTCCCGGCTGGTAGCTCAAGCCGTCGCAGAGCCACCAAAGGTAGGTCTCCGTGGCCCAATCGGGGGCGGTCCAGTCGATGCTGCCGTGATTCCCGTCGGGGCAGCCCTTCTGGATGATCGCCACATCGCCCAAGCCGTCGACCACCAAGCGGTAGACCGTGTCTTCCCCATACTTCGGGATCTCCAGTCTCCGGACGATGCCCTTGTCGACGAGGCCCTGCAGGAGGGACTTCAGGAACTCCTTGCGGTTGGCGACAGCCGCGCTCTTACGCCCGCGGATCTTCTCGATGACAGCTGGGAGAGCGCTAATGAACTCTGTCTCCGACAGGCCGTGCTGTGCCAGTACGTCAGCCTCGCTGCCGAGCTTTTCGATCAGCGTGACCACTGCATCGACGACATGCTCGGGCGGAGCGCCATCGTGGCGGCATGGTGCTGCGTTGCGGGCCTCCATGCCCGGTCCCCTCTCGAGATGCTCAGCCGATCAACCGGCGTAGCCCGAAGAGCTGCCCTGCAGCCACTGCGCCCGGCTCGACAAGTACTGCGGAGCCTGCAGTCAGCCCGGAATATTGACGCCAGCATGCCATGATCGGCCCCGCTGACCCTTGTAGATCATACGCGTCGCCCTGTCGAGGAGAGGGTCAACGGCTCAACCCCGCAAGCGGAACACTCTGATTCCGCAGCCCCAAGGACATCCGTGAATGCTTCAGGGCGCCGGGGACCCTGCCGCTGCCATACTGCGCGGCCTGATCCGCACACCCGCAGAACTAACGATCGGGGACGACGGCCCGGTCATCATCCCCATGAGCTTGCTGGCCGAAGCCGGCCTCGACGTGGGCAGCCGCGTGCTGGCCTACAGCGGAGGCGACGGCCGGATCGTGCTGCGCCGGGAAGACGACGCCGTCCAGGAGCTCAGCGAGCGCGGAACCTTGTCGTAGGCACCTGACCCGACGGATAACCTCGCAACATGACGGTGGGTTCTGAAGCATCACGCTTGGTAGTGCTGAGAGGGAACTCCGGTTCTGGGAAAACCTCGATTGCAGCAGGGATCCGCGCCCGGTTCGGGCGCGGGGTCGCTGTGGTCAGCCAGGACGTCATTCGGCGCGGTGTGCTCCAGGGGCAGGACGTGGCCAACGGCGCGAACATCGGCCTGATCGACCTCGTCGCCCGATACTCGCTGGAGCAGGGGTTCCACGTGGTCGTCGAGGGCATCCTCAGCGCGGCCCGCTACGAGACGATGCTGACGGCGCTGCTCCAGGACCACAGTGGCGTCTCCCACTGCTACTACCTCGACATCCCCTTCGAGGAAACCCTCACCAGGCACGCCACCAAACCGAACGCGAACGACTTCGGTGCCGACGAGATGCGCTCCTGGTACCGCCCGCTCGACCTGCTGACCACTGGGGTGGAGCAGATCATCCCGGCGGCCAGCTCGCTCCGGGCGAGCGTCGAGCAGATCCTGGACGACACCGGTCTCCTGCCGCATCCAATCGCCCCTCGCCCCGGCCGTGCCGCGACGACATCCCGGACGCGGTTCGGGCAGGATTCCTGACGCGAAACGCGCACACCCACCGGCGAGGAGCTGGCGATGCATACCCCCAGGGAATCGGACGCCCCCACGATCCTGAGCAACATCCCCGGCTCATTTCCCTGGAGCGTGTTCCACGACCGCCACCAGCAGCTGCTCAAGCAGATCCGCGAGGCCCTGCCGTACGGGCCCTGACCCCGAATCCACCGATGAATGACCTGTCCGAGGCCTGGACATAACGACGCGGATGCCCTCTGACCTGGGACGATGGGACTTCCTACAGAACCAAGTCGCCAGAACGAGAGAACATCCGCGAGATGCAATCCTGCCATGCCGCCACAGCGGTTTCCGCCGTCTTCGACGAGCCGAACCTGATCGCCGATGCCGGGCTGCTGTCGCTGGTCCGGCTGGCCGAGCGGGCCGGCCTGCGGCAACTGGCCGCGTCCGCGCTCCGCATCGAGGGCGCCGACAACAGCGGCGGAGCCAACCCGGCCGCCAAAGTGATGTCGCTGATCAGCGCGATGTGCGCGGGCGCGGACAGCATCGACGACGCGGCGCGGCTGCGGCACGGCGCGATGGACCGCGCCTTCACCTCGGTCCGCGCGCCCTCCACCCTGGGCACCTTCCTGCGCTCCTTCACCCACGGCCACAACCGCCAGCTCCACCGCGTTCACCGCGACTTCCTGGCCCGACTGGCCCGCAGCACCCCACTGCTGCCCGGCGCCGACACACTGATGTTCATCGACATCGACCCCACCCACCGCCGCGTGTACGGCCACGCCAAGCAGGGCGCGCAGGTCGGCCGCCTCAAGGGCCAGCGCACCCTGCACCCGATCCTGGCCACCCTGTCCACCCCGATCGCCCGGCCCGTGATCGGCGCGGTCCGCCTGCGCCGCGGCAAGGCCGCCGACGTCCGCGGAGCCGAGAGCTTCGTGAGCGAGGCCCTGGCCATAGCGAAGGAGACCGGCGGCACCGGGATCCGCCTGGTCCGCGCGGACAGCAAGTTCTACACCGCCGACGTGGTCGCCGCCTGCCGCCGGGCCGGCGCCCGATTCTCCCTGACCACCGGCATGAACCCCTCCATCGCGGGCGCGATCTCCCGCATCCCGCAGGAGTCCTGGACGGCGATCCGCTACCCGGACGCCTTCGTCGACCCCGACACCGGCGAGATGGTCTCCGACGCCGAGGTCGCCGAGATCCCCTACACCGCCTTCACCGGCCGAAGGAAGTCCGAGCACGTCACCGCCCGGCTGATCGTGCGCCGGGTCCGCCGATTGAACGCCGAAGTGGCCCAGGGTCAGGGCGAGTTGTTCACCGCCTGGCGTTACCACCCCGTCTTCACCGACAGCTCCTTCGCGGTGCTGCAGGCGGAACTGCACCACCGGCAGCACGCCGTGGTGGAGCAGGTGATCGCGGACGGGAAGTCCGGGCCTCTGGCCCACCTGCCGTCCGGGAACTTCCAGGCCAACGCCGCGTGGCTGACCCTGTGGGCGATGTCGCACAACCTGCTGCGGGCCGCCGGTGCGCTGACCTCGGTCTTCCACGCCAAGGCCACCACAGCGACCCTGCGCGCCCACCTGGTCCACGTCCCGGCCCGGCTCGCGCGCACCGCGCGCACCAAATTGACGGTGCATCTGCCCGAGCACTGGCCCTGGCGCGACGCCTTCACCGCCCTGTTCGAGGCCGTCCACTCCCCACCGCCGCGCCCGGCGGCCTGACCGCCACAAGATCCCGCACCGCGACGGCCCGACGGCCACCGGCGACAGCGCCACCAACCGCTCCCGACCCCGCACAACCCCTCGGACAGGCCGCGACCCGCGCACGGCGGCTACCGCACACCCTCAACCTGTTGCCCCCAGCGGCCGACCGTCCACGGGCAGGAGAGCAACCCCGAAATGATCAGCCGGTGGATTCGGGCTGACGGCTCGACCAGCTGGAACGCCTCGCGGCGGAATCCACCACCGGAGTGATCCAGCCGCTGGAGGCAGACGCGCAGGACCACGGCCGCTGGGCCCGCTGGAGTCGGCCCTACCTCGGTCTGCCGTGGACCGACGCACCGTTCCTGTGGGCCGAGAGCTACTTCTACCGTCGCCTGCTCTCCGCCACCGGATACTTCACGCCCGGTCCCATGCAGGGAATTGACCCCTTCGCCCCGTTCAAGGACGCCGAACTGCGCGGCCCCGCCGTCGAGGAGGAACTCTCCGCGCTGGACAGCATCACAGCCCTGGATCAGGACGAGCGGACAGCCGCCCTGCTCTCGTCCTCGCTCTGGGGCAATCGCGCCGACCTCAGCTTCCAGATCACCGCAGGACAATCCGATGCCCTCGGCACCGGCGGACTCCTGGCGGACGACCGTGCGGCCCTGAGCGCCCAGCTGCGTACCCGGCCGCCCGGGCGGGGCTGCCTGATCGCCGACAACTCGGCCCGCGAGCTGCTCCCGGACCTCGTCCTGCTCGACCACCTGCTGGCCTCCGGACTTGCCGCCACCGCGGTCCTCTACATCAAGCCCCATCCCTACTACGCGTCCGACGCCACAACCGCCGACACTTTCGCACGCTGGGCCTGCTGCTGGAGGTGACCCTCACACCCGCCAACGTGCACGACTCGATGGCAACCCCGGACCTGCTGGAGCGGTTCATGGACGCGCCGGGCCGGCTGCTGAGACTGGTCTGGGCCGACAGCGCCTACCAGGGCCCGGCCCTGGCACAGGCGTTCGCCCGACACGGGATGAAGGTCCAGGTCGTGCGGCGAGGCGAGGGGCAGGCGGGGTTCGTGGTGCTGGCACGTCGGTGGGTGGTGGAGCGGACTCTGGGCTGGCTCTCCCGGGCCCGCCGGCTCAACCGCGACCACGAGCGCCGCCCCGACCACCACGAGCAGATGGTGTGGTGGGCCGCCCTGGTCACCCTGACCCGCCGAATGGCACGCGAGCGGGTGCACTGGCCGGACCGGCGGTCCCAGCGGCTGGAGTCGTCACTGCCCTGAACACCCCGCCGCGCTCGCGCAGCAGCCAACCGCGCGCCTCCAGCGCATAGGCGCGGTGCCGCACCTTCTCCACCTCGTTCATCCGCGCCGCATCCCGCCCCAGCGCCCGCGTCAGCTCCTGCACGGTCACCGGCCCCGGCGCTGCGGCAGCCACCGCGAAGACCTGCCGGTAGACCCCCGACAACATGTCCCCGTCTAGGCCGGCCCGCCATGTCGGCGGCCGCGGATCACGACCCGCACCCACACCCGTCCCCACCGCCAGCGGCTCTCCCGCCGCAAGCACTGACGACAAGTCATCTGCCCTGACCTGCACGAACTCCGGTCCCGGGCCGCCCTCCACGCGCCGGGTGGAACCCTCACCCTCCTCAGCCAACGCGCGCATCACCTCCTCGCGGGCGATACACGCGTGGTCCACACGCTGCCGCGCCGCGGCAGCGTGCTCCTCGGCCTCCCGCACCGCCTCCAGCCAGGACTCGAGCTCTTCTCGCGCCCGCGCTTCACGACACTCCAGCAGAGCAATCACCGACGGCACCGCACACCTCGCCGGACAGAATCAACCGTCCGCTAGCTGCCCCGACCCGACCGCTACCACACCCACCCGCCCATAAAACCGCAGCTCATCGAGCTACAGCATGGTTCACCACCACGCTCTGAGAACCCCAGCTCTGGGATGCCGCGACCAAGGGGGTGGCCCTGGAATGGGCCCCGGGCGTCAGCCTCGTGACCTGGAATAGGCGAAACACCACCCCCTCTTCCCCACCGGGCACCGGTGCCGCCTCCGTGTGCCGGGCGACCAAGCGACGCAGCCGCTGCACCATGAGCCCCGATTCATCCACACAGACAGACGCAACACCATCGTCCGCCGCCCCTACAGCGGGTACCTCAATCAGCCAGTCGCAGGTCGTCCCAGCCCGCTCAATCGGCTTGGGAGCCACACGTCAACGGCCGTGACGACGCCCAGGTGGGGCAGCTGGCCGCTTCCGCGCAAGGCCGTCGCCACCAGGCACCCGACGCCCCCGTGGACACCCCTATGGACAGGCCCGTGGAAACCCCCGACCACAACCCGCGCTCATAGCAGGTTCCTGGACGCCCCGTCCAGTCCCCGGAACCCATCCAAACCGGGCAGCGGCCGGCACCGTTAGGTCCGCGACCAGCCCGGATCCAGTCCCCGCATAGTCCCCGCACACTGGATCAACGCGGCACGAATTGAACGCCCATGGGATGGAAATCGAAAAGGATGGGTATCGGAATTCATCCGAGACCCACCCCGACCTGCGTGTTCTGATCTGCGGAGAGCGAGGGATTCGAACCCTCGGTACGGGGTTACCGCACGACAGTTTTCAAGACTGTTCCCTTAGGCCGCTCGGGCAGCTCTCCTTGCGCGGGTGGTGAGATCCGCGCTCAGGGATCTTCTCATGAGTCGGGGGCTGTTGGGGAAGCAATTGGCCCCGTACGGCGGTGGTGCCGGGTGACGTACGGGGCCGGGCGCTGCGGTGGGGCGGGTGGAGCGGCGCTGCGGTGGGACGGGGTGGTGCTGCCCTGCGGTGGGCGGGTGCCGTCCGGGCCGCCTACTCGCCCCGGCCCTACTGGTCGCCCACGCGGGAGCCCAGGGTGACGCTGGTGGTGTGGGGCTTGCCGTCGCGGGTGTAGGTGACGGTGACGACGTCGCCGGGGTGGTGCGACCAGATCTCGCTGACCAGCGTCGGACCGCTGTCGATCTGGACGCCGCCGAGCTCGGTGATGATGTCGCCGGCCTTGAGGCCGGCCTTGTCGGCGGGGCCGCCGGGGGTGATCGCCGGGGTGCCCTGGACCGGGGCGGTGGCGATCTTGGCGCCGGCGCCCTGGTAGGTGTCGTCGCGCAGCACACCGATGATCGGGTAGGTCGGCTTGCCGGTCTTGATCAGCTGCTGGGCGACCCAACTGGCCTGGTTGATCGGGATCGCGAAGCCCAGGCCGATGCTGCCGGACTGGGCACCGGTGTCGCTGTTCTGCCCGGTCGACTGGATCGCCGAGTCGATGCCGATGACCTGCCCGGAGGCGTTCATCAACGGACCGCCGGAGTTGCCCGGGTTGATCGAGGCGTCGGTCTGCAGCGCGTTCATGTACGAGGTCTGCGCGCCGGTCTCGTCGCCGGAGGCGACCGGGCGGTTCTTGGCGCTGATGATGCCGGAGGTGACCGTCCCGGACAGGCCGAACGGGGCGCCGATGGCGATCGTGGTGTCGCCCACCGCGACCGCGTCGGAGTTGCCGAGGGCCAGCGGCACCAGCGGCTTCTTCGGCGTTCCGTCGATCTTGATCACCGCGACGTCGTAGCCGGAGGCGCGGCCGACGATGGTCGCCGGGTAGCTGGTGCCGTCGGAGAACTTCACCGACAGCTTGCCGCCGTTGTCCGAGGGGGCGACCACGTGGTTGTTGGTGAGGATGTGGCCGGCCGTGTCGAAGACGAAGCCGGTTCCGGTGCCGGACTCCTGCGAGTTGCTCGCCGAGATGGTCACCACGCTGGGCAGCGCCTTCGCCGCGATGCCGGCGATGCTGTTGGGCGACCGGCTGAGCGCCTTGGGGTCGGGGCTGGAGGACACGCTGGTGGTGCCGTTGGAGCTGTTGTGGGTCTCCACCGCGGCCCCGATGCCGCCGCCGATGCCGCCCGCGACCAGCGCGGTCACGGCGAGCAGCGCCAGCAGACCGCCGCGGCGCTTCTTGCGCGGCGGCGTGGTGCCGTAGGGGCCGTACGGGCCCTCGCCCGGCGTGGGGTAGGCCGCAGCCGGGTATCCGCCGTACGGCGGCGGGGGCTGGTTCGGGGGCTGCTCGCCACCGTAGGCCGGGGGCTGCTCGGCGGAGCCGTAGGCCGGGGGCTGCTGCGGGTACACCGGAGCGTCCGCCGGGAAGGCCGGAGGCTGGGGCTGCGACTGGGCTGAGGGCTGCGACTTGGCATAGGGCTGCTCGGGGTGCGCGGCCTGGACCGGGGCCGGCGGGAAGGCGGGAGCCTCCGGGACGGCGGGTGTGCCGGCCGCGGCACCTGCGGCAACCGGCAGCTGGGCGGTCGGCGCCTGAGCGGAAGGCTGCTCGGCATAGGGCTGCTGAGCGGAAGGCTGCTCGGCGAAGGACTGCTGAGCGGACGGCTGCTGGACGGACGGCGGCGGGAAACCCGCGAGCGTCGGGTCGACCGGCGGTGAGACCGGCTGGACGACGGTGTCGTCCGCGGCGTCAGTCGGCACGGCGCGCTCCTGCGCGTAGGGGGACGGCCCCGCGGCTTCCCCGTCGGCGGGAGCGGGCTGCTGCGACCCGGCGTACCCGCCCTCGTGCTCGGTACTCACGAATGACCTCCTCCTGAGGGACTTTCGTCCCAAGCATTGCCCACCCGTTGTCAGGGCATCGTAAGGGTCAGCCATGGGCTATTTCCCCTGACCGCATCTATAGCGCATGCATGTGAGAGCTTCCTTAGGCACCCCACAGCTACGCTCATCCGCGCCTCAGCCCAGTTTCATTCAAGGCCCCGGGCAGGACCCGGGCAGGACCCGGGCAGGACCCGGACAACCCGACCCCCGAGCTGCCGCCGCCGGAGCTTCGTCCAGGCAGCGCCGGAGCTTCGTCCAAGGCGACGCCGGGGCTCCGCCCGCCGGCCGGGGCTTCGTCCAAGCTGCGGACGGAGCCCTTGGCCCGCTGGTGGGGAGGCCCTACCATGACGATCGAACACATACGCGGGAGCTTGGACCATTCCAGGCTGAGAGGGCGCCGAACGGGGCGCCGACCGCTTGAACCTGACCGGGTAATGCCGGCGTAGGGAGCTGAGAGCGTCGTGACGTCCGTTTCATCTTCCCCTCCCCCTGTCCTCGAACAGGGACCCTCCGATGTTCGGGCCGAAGCCCCGCTCACCCTCGACACCAGGCCGCCGCGCGCCCTCGGCTTCCGGGACCAGGCCGCGTTCTGGACCAATCTCGGCGTCAGCCTGATCGGCTTTCAGAGCGCGGCGACCGTCCTGGTGGTCAACGGGAAGAACCTCTCCATCCCGGCCGCGCTGACCGCGGTCGTGGTCGGCACGGTGATCGGCTCGCTGATGCTGGGCATCGCCGCGGTGATCGGCACCCGGGCCGGTGCGCCGGCGATGGCGATCCTGCGCGGCCTGTTCGGCACCCGGCTCTCCTACCTCCCGACGGTGCTCAACATCGTCCAGTGCCTGGGCTGGGGCGTGTTCGAGCTGACCGTGATCGCGATGGGCGCCAACGCGCTCTTCGACGGCGGCCCGCACTGGCTGTACGTGCTGGCCGCCGGGGCGCTGACCACCGCGATGACGATCCGTCCGCTGGGCTCCATCGCCGTGCTGCGCAAGTACGTGGCGGTCGCGGTCGGCATCGCCATGCTGTTCTTCACGGTGGAGCTGCTGCGCCGCGGCGTGCCCGCGCCCAAGGACGGCAGCTGGTCCGGCTTCCTGCCGGCCGTGGACTCGGTGATCGCGGTCTCCATCTCCTTCGTGCCGCTGGCCGCCGACTACACCCGGCACGCGAAGAGCACCCGCAGCTCCTTCTGGGGCGCGTTCAGCGGCTACACCCTCTCCCAGGTCTGGTGCTACCTGGTCGGGCTGATCGCGCTGCTCCAGGTGGGCGGCGACGCCGACAAGATCTTCACCACCTTTATGGGGATCACCGCGGGCTGGCTGTTCTTCGCCGTGCTGGTGCTGCGGGAGGCGGACCAGTCCTTCGCCAACGTCTACTCGACGGCCATGTCGGTGCAGAACCTCTTCCCGAGGGTCGACCGCCGGATCCTGACCGTCGGCCTGGGCGCGCTGGTCACCGGGCTGGCACTGCTGGTCACCGACTTCAGCGGGTACGAGGCGTTCCTCGGCCTGATCGGGGCGGTGTTCGTGCCGCTGTCGGCGGTCCTGGCGGTGGACTTCTTCTTCGGCGCGGGGAAGCGGGAGGGAGGCTGGGATCTCAGCGAGGACGCGCCTACCCGCTGGCTGACGCTGGTGCCCTGGGCGGTGGGCTTCGTGGTCTATCAGCTGATCTACCCGGCCGAGCTGACCGGCTGGGCGAGCTGGTGGCCGACGTTCTGGGCCCATGCGCAGCACGCGCTGCACTTCCAGCCGCAGGTGTGGACCTCGGCGTCGCTGTTCTCCTTCGCCGTCCCCGCGCTGCTCACCTGGGCGCTGACCCCGCTGCTCCGCAAGGGTCACTGACCCCGGCCGTCGAACAGGGCCACTGAGCAGGGTCGTTAACCGGACACCTGGCCACTGTTCACCTGGGACAGCCGGGGTCCGGGCCGCGGACGATTTATCGTGGTGCCGTGTCCAACGTTCGACTCACCCCGGTTGTCCTTCCCAACCGCCAGGCCACACGTGTCGTCGCCCATCGGGGCGCCTCCGGCACCTTCGCCGAGCACACCCTCGCGGCCTACAAGCTGGCCATCGACCAGGGCGCCGACGCCCTCGAGTGCGATGTCCGGCTCACCGCCGACGGCCATCTGGTCTGTGTGCACGACCGGACGGTCGACCGGACCTCCAACGGCCGGGGGGTGGTGTCGACGCTGGAGCTGGCCCAGCTGTCCGAACTGGATTTCGGTTCCTGGAAGGGCGACCCGGTCGACTGGGCCGACGAGGAGCACACCGCCGTACTCACCCTGGAGCGGCTGCTGGAGCTGGCCACCAGCTCCGGCCGACGGGTCGAGCTCGCCATCGAGACCAAGCACCCCACCCGTTACGCGGGCCTCGTGGAGCGCAAACTCCTCGAACTGCTGCACCGATTCGATCTGGTCACCCCCAGCACCGGCGAGCGCTCCCCGGTCCGGATCATGAGCTTCTCCCAGCTCTCGCTGCGCCGGGTGCGCGAGCTGGCGCCCGCCGTCCCCACCGTCTACCTGACCGAACGGGTACCCCTGCGCTTCCGGGACGGCAGCCTCCCCTACGGGGCCAGGATCGCCGGCCCGGGCATCACGCTGGTCCGGGAGAACCCCGGGTACGTGGCCGCGCTGCACCGCGCCGGGCACCGGGTGCACGTCTGGACGGTGGACCGTCCCGAGGACGTGGAGCTGTGCCTGCGGCTGGGCGTGGAGGCCATCATCACCAATCATCCGCGCCAGGTACTTGACCAGCTGGGGCGTTAGTACCCACGATACGAAGTCCGGGAGAGCGCGATCTGACCGAGGCCCGGCGGGCGTACGCGGGCGCACCGGAATGGCTGGAATATCCCCCGGATCGCCATTCTTCACCACCCTTGATAAACCCTCAGTGACGGCCTGGCTACGCTTAGTGAAATGAGTGCCGAGGGTTCGATTTGTTGTGCCAAGAAGGCTGGTTGCGGTCCTTCTATTCTCGTTTCCGCTGTGCTCGCACCGGGCATTCACATCCTGGTTGACAGCTGAGGAGGAGGTCCGGGGGTGGCGCTGGTGGTAGCGCGAGATGTGCCGACTTCTTCGGCGACCATGGCCGTGCCGCATGGTCCGGAATGCGTGAGCGCCGCACGGCGGCGGCTGCGCAAGGACCTCGCCGGTCAGCAGGTACCCGATGTCGTCATCGACGACGCCGTCCTCATACTCTCCGAGCTCCTGAGCAACGCGTGCCGGCATGCCCGGCCGCTGGAACCGGTGCAGCTGCCGGTGCCGGTACTCGAGCTGGTGCAGGTGCCGGAGCAGCAGGACCACGATCCCGACGACCCGGACGGCCGCGACGACGGGCGGGTGGTCGTCGGCTGGGAGCTGCACAGCGACGGGCTGCTCACGGTCGAGGTCACCGACGGCGGCGGCCCGACCCGTCCCAGGCGCGGCAGCCCTTCGCTCACCGCGCGCGGCGGCCGGGGTCTCGGCATCGTCGGACAGCTGGCGAGCGACTGGGGCGTCAGGGACGCACCGGGCGAGGTGACGGTCTGGGCGGTGCTGCCGGTACGGGCCCGGCACGCCCGGCGCGGCGAGACCGAGCACTCGGCGACGAGCGCGGTCTGAACCTTGCGGGGTCCGAAACCGTCACCGGAGCCGCACCGGGCACCCGGCTGACGCCGGGACACCGGCGCGGCCGCGGTCGTCCGCGACGGCGGCTGAGCACCACTAGGCTCGGGGCGGAAAGTTGTGAGCCGCCCCACCGGGAGAATCCGCACCATGGCCAAGAAGCCCGCGAAGAAGGCGCCCGTGCGCGCCCAGTCCACCGCTGCCGCCACCGGGGAGATCCCGGTCGTCGGCGCGCGCGAAGCGTGCCCCTGCGGTTCGGGCCGCCGCTACAAGGCCTGCCACGGTCGCGAGGCCTCGCACGCGGTGCAGGAACTGGTGCAGCGTCCGTTCGAGGGACTGGCCGGCGAGGGCGACTGGGTCGCGCTGCGCGAGCTGGTCCCGGCCGCGACGGTGCCGCTGACGCTGACCGCCGAGGCCCTGGCCGGCGCCACCGGCGAGGTTCCCTCGGTGACCCTGGCGACGGTGCTGCCGATGGCCTGGCCGGCCCTGCGCCGCCAGGACGGCAGCGTGCTGCTCGGCCTGCAGACCCAGAGCTCCTCCGGCGACATCAGCCGGGACCTGGCCGACGCCCTGGTGCAGGCGCTCGCGGCCGAGCCGGGCACGCCCGTCCCGCCGCGCCGTCCGGCGCCCGGAACCCCGCGGCTGCAGGAGCTGCTGGACACCTCGGCGGCGTTCGAGCCGACCGTGCACACCGGCTTCGAGTACTGGCTGGAGGACTCGGAGGCGGCCACCGGCGAGGTCGCCGCCTCGCTGGAGGCCGCCAACGCCGAGGTCATCCCGACCGTCCGGCTGACCTCGGTGGACACCGCCTACTGGTGCTCGGTGCCGGACCGGAACCACCTGCGCTGGGTGATGCCGCACGCCGAGGAGCCGCTGCTGGACGCGCTGGCGCGGCTGGCCGCGGCCGACGAGGCCGGCCTGGGCGAGGGCACCAAGCTGGTCGGCTCCTTCCGTGCGCACGGGCTGACCGTGCCGGTGTGGGACCTCCCCTCGGAGATGACCGCGGACGACTGCGAGAAGCCGGCCGCGGCCTTCGTCGAGCGGCTGGCCGGCGCGCTGGCGCAGGACGCGCCCCTCAGCGCGGACGAGCGCCGGGCGCGCGCGGGCCTGGTGAACCGTCAGGTCACGCTGGGCTGACCGGCCTTTCCTGACCGTTCGTTTTCGGTCAGGCACATTCCGTGACAGAGCGCAGTGATGTGTGTCACAAATGCCTCTACTGAGGGGTATTCCCCGCCTTCCGCGGGCCCGGGGGAATTTGCTTGCGCGGGAAAACTTGTTACGGTTTAAACAGCTCAGTCGCTGGTGCATCCCCCGTCGCCAGCGGCTGAGCCTTCATTTTTTATGCGCTCATCAGCAGCCCGGTCAGTAGGCCAGTCGTTCGCCGTCCGGGGTGGCGGCGCTCGCCGCGACCAGGGCGCTCATCAGCTGGCCCACCCCCGGCAGCCAGGGCGCCGCTGATCCCTCGTCAGCCTCGTCAGGCTCGGGCTCGCGGACCCAGCGCACCCCGCCGGTCCCGGTCCTGGACGGCGGCAGCACCGCGTAGCCGCCGGTGCCGTGGTAGCGCAGGCTGGTCGGCACCCACTCCTGGGCGATCAGCAGTTCGGCCAACTCCTGCATCGTGTACGGCGCCACCAGCAGCACATACCTGGTCGGCGTCGCGATCACCGGACCGGTTCTGATCCGCAGGGTGTCGAAGTACTCCAGCACCAGCACCCCGGCCGCCGCGGGCAGGCTCACCGCCGACACCCGCCCGCCGGTGGCGAGCAGCACCGGCGCGTCCGGGCGCCGCCCCCACCACCAGCGCACCATCCGCGGATCGGTGGTCGCGGCGAGCAGCGACGGCTCGTACGGATGCGCCCCGGGCGTGGGGCAGTCGGGACGTGGGCAATCGCAGCCGTCCCGGCCGGCGGCGGCGCCGGGCAGCACCGGCCAGTCCCAGTCGACGGCGCAGGTCAGCGCCGTCGCCAGCAGCAGCGGACGCTCCCGGCGGCGGAGGAATGCAGTGAGGACCCCGCGCATGAGCACTCGTTCCTTTCCGTGAGCCAGTCAAGGATCGGTACGTGATCTCGCGCAAAAAGAAGCGCACCACGCCCGACGCGCGTTTGGAACCTGGCGAGGGGGTGGCGCAGGGTGGCGATTGAACCGCCATCCGTACCAGGCTTGTACCCCGGAAGCTGGTCACTGCCCCAGGAATTTCTGCGTGGTCTCCCGCGTCACCCGTCGAGCGTCACCCATCGTCAGGATCGACGCAGCAGAACGGGTTCCGGTTCCACCGTTCGGGTCGTCCCGGGCCGTTGGCCGTGACCGTTCGTGCCGTCGGCCGTGACCGTTCAGGCCGTTGGCCGTGACCAGCCGGGCAGTTGCACCCGTTGGCATGTCCGGAACGGCCCGCACCGGGGCGTCGGTACTCGTACGATCCGGGGATGGATGCGCAGCAGGAACCGGCACGCAACGGGGCGGCCGGTCAGGACGAACCACCACCACTGGAACCACTGGCGGCCGTGGCCGCCACGGCTGCTGACGCGCCGTCGGCCGTCGCGGTGGTGATCCCGGCCCACAACGAGGCCTCCCGGATCGCGCTGACCGTGCTCGCCGCGCGCCGGCTGCCGGGGGTGGACCTGGTGATCGTGGTGGACGCGGCCTCGACCGACTCGACGGCGCGGGTCGCCGAGGAGTCGGGGGCGGTGGTGGTCCGACTCGGGACCAAGGTCGGCCGGACCGCGGCGCTGCTGCGCGGGATCAGCCAGGTCGCCGACGTCGACCTGGCCGGAGCCGCGCCCAGACACCTGCTGCTGCTCGACGCCGACCTGCAGCAGAGCGCTGCCGAGGCGGTCCGGCTGCTGGATCCGGTGCGCACCGGAACGGCCGATCTGGTCCTGGCCGGGGCCGAACCGGCCGAGGCCGCGGCGGTACGGGGCGCGGCCCGGTTCGCACGCCGGGGCATCGAGCGCGCGACCGGCTTCGCCGCCACCCGTCCGCTCGCCGCGGAACTGTGTCTGACCAGGGCCGCCTTCACCGCCGCCGAGCCGCTGTCGGAGGGCTCGGGGGCCGGCCCCGGTCTGATCATCGACCTGCTGCGGAAGGGGTTCCGGGTGCAGGAGGTCGCCGTCCCCTGGGACCACCGGGCCAGCCGCCGGGGGCTCAGCGCCCGGCTGCGGGAAGCCCGCAGACGCCGCGAGGTGCGCCGGGCGCTGGCTTCGCGCTGACCGGGCGTCAGCCATGACCCGAAAAACGAACAGACGGCCGATCACATTCGGTAACGTTTTTGGGCTGGGGAATCGGGCAATGACACCAATCATCCGACAGCCCGCAGTTCTGGACATCACCCGATCGGTATGTGTAGAAGTGAGTCATTAATTGCCGTATGGCATGACATGGGGGTGCAGGATGACTAATCCCAGACAAACGACACCATCATCCCCGACTGCCTACCGCTCACTCTGCGTTACCCCATTCGGTGCGAAGGGCGTACGACATGGCTGAGTCACCCTCCCCCCGCGCCAGCCAGACCCTCGGCGGCCAGACCCTCGACGGCCAAGGCCCCGACGGGCAGACCCTTGATGGCCAAGGCCTCGGCGGCCAGACCCTCGACGGTCAGGGCCTCGGCGAGCCGCCCCTCGGGTTCCCGAGCCCGGCCGCCCCGCCGCAGCCGGCGGCCAGGCGCAGCGCGGCGCCGGCCACGGAGGCCGAGCCGCCCGCCGAGCCGATCGCCGACCCGCTGACCGACCTCACCCTGCTCTACGAGCTGACCGAACGCCTCACCGCCGCCGCCGACCTGGACGAGGCGCTGCACGGAGTGCTGCAGGCCGGGGCCGCCATCCTCGGCGCCCAGCGCGGCATGCTGCTGCTCACCTCGAACGCCGACCCGCACACCCGCCACACCAGCCGGCCCTCGGCCACCTTCGGCACCGTCGACTCCCCCGGCATCACCGTCGGCTTCGGCCTGGACCGGCCCGCGCTGGGCGCGCTGGAGACCGTGCCGCGCGACAGCGGCCCGTACGCCGGACTGCTGCACGGCGAGGCCTCGGTGCTCAACCCGGGCCCGCTCGCGGTCGGCGCCGCACACACCACCGGTGAAGCAGGCAGCACCGACGGCGTCGGCGGGCGCTTCCGGGAGGTCGCCGCGCACCTCGGCATCGGCGCCTCCTACGCCCTCCCGCTGACCACCCCGGACTCCGGCGGTGAGCCCTTCGGAGCCGCCGTCTGGTTCTACGACGCCCCGACCGCGCCCAGCGAGCACGCGCAGCGGCTGGCCGGCCTCTACTGCTCCGCCGCGTCCCGGCTGATCACCAAGGAGATCGAGCGGGACCGGCTCCGCCGCACCGCCGACACCCTGCGCCGCGGGCTGCTCCCGGACCGGCTCCCCCGGGTGCCCGGGCTCCGGCTCGCCGCCCGCTGCCTGCCCGCCGGGCTCGACCTCTCCGCGGGCAGCGACTGGTACGACGCGCTCTCGCTCCCGGACGGCGGCCTCGCCCTCAGCGTCGGCAGCGTCACCGGCGGCGGGCCCGACTCCGCCGCCGCGATGGGCCGGATCCGGGCCGCGCTGCGCGCCTACGCCGTGCTGGAGGGGGAGGACCCGGTGGCGGTCCTCGGCGACCTGGAACTGCTGCTCAAGGCCACCGAGCCGGCCCGTACCGCGACCGCCCTCTATGTCTACCTGGACCCGCGCAGCCGGCAGTTGTCGCTGGCCGGGGCCGGGCAGTGCCCGCCGCTGCTGGTCACCTCCTTCGGCGCGAGCTTCGTGGAGACCACGCTGTCCGCGCCGCTGGGCATGCTCAGCTGCTGGGAGGCCCCCGGGGTGGAACTCAGGGCCGACCGCGGCGACCTGCTGCTGCTCTACACCGAGGGCCTGGCCCGCCGCTGCGGCAAGTCGCTGCACGCCGGGCAGGCCAGGCTGCGCTCGGCCGCGGCCGCCGCGCCGCGGGAGGCCCGGCAGGACCCGGAGCGGTTCTGCGCCCACCTGCTCAGCAGCTGCCTCGGCGGCTCGGACCAGCAGAGCGACGCCGGCACAGGCCCGGACGACATCGTGCTGCTGGCGGCCCGGTTCGAGTAGCCGGCGCCGGGGTCGTTCGAGCAGCCGCAACCAGGGTCCCCGGACCCCTGGCCCAGCTGTGTCCAAGCCCTAGGATTGTAGGGACCGCCCACCCGTCTCACCCCTGACGCGCCGGGGCGGTCCCGTACGACGAGGAGGCGACACAGGTGAACGACGCGACCGAGGAAGCAGCGGAACCAGCAGCTGCCGAAGAGGCCGGGGCCACCCCGATCAAGACCCGCAAGAACGGCCTCTACCCGGCCCTCTCGGACGAGCTGGCCGGAGTCATGAAGTCCGGCTGGGCCGACACCGAGCTGCGCGACCTCGCCCCGGCCGAGCAGTCCGCGTACGCCGCCAAGCGGCGGGCCGCGCTCTCCGGGCGCTTCCCCGGCGACCGACTGGTGATCCCGGCCGGCAGCCTGAAGACCCGCGCCAACGACACCGAGTACCCCTTCCGCGCGTCCAGCGAGTACGTCCACCTCACCGGCGACCAGACCCAGGACGCGGTGCTGGTGCTGGAACCGCGCAACGGCGGCGGGCACGACGCCACCGCCTACCTGCTGCCCCGCTCCGACCGCGGCAACGGCGAGTTCTGGCTCGACGGCCAGGGGGAGCTCTGGGTCGGCCGCCGGCACAGCCTGGCCGAGGCCGAGGCGCTGCTCGGCCTGGCCACCCGGGACGTCCGCAAGGTGGTCGAGGAACTGGTGCTGGCCGCCGACGAGAAGCCGGCCACCACCCGGATCGTCCGCGGCTACGACGCCGGTCTCGAGGACGCGCTGGCCGAGCACACCACCCGGCACGGCGACGAGGAGCTGCGGATCTTCCTCAGCGAGCTGCGCCTGGTCAAGGACGAGTGGGAGGTCGGCCAGCTGCAGGCCGCCTGCGACGCCACCGCCAAGGGCTTCACCGACGTGGTCCGCGAGCTGGCGCAGGCCGTGGCCACCTCCGAGCGCTGGATCGAGGGCACCTTCTACCGCCGGGCCCGGGTCGAGGGCAATGACATCGGCTACGGCTCCATCTGCGCGGCCGGACCGCACGCCACCACCCTGCACTGGGTCCGCAACGACGGCGAGGTCCGCCCCGGCGAACTGCTGCTGCTGGACGCGGGCGTGGAGACGCACACCCTCTACACCGCCGACGTCACCCGGACCCTGCCGATCAGCGGCGGCTTCGACGAGCTGCAGCGCAAGATCTACGACGCGGTCTACGACGCCCAGGAGGCCGGGATCGCCGCAGTGCGTCCCGGCGCGCGCTACCGCGACTTCCACGAGGCCTCACAGCGGGTGCTGGCCGAGCGGCTGGTCGCGTGGGGCCTGGTCGAGGGACCGGTCGAGCGGGTGCTGGAGCTGGCGCTGCAGCGCCGCTGGACCCTGCACGGCACCGGCCACATGCTCGGCCTGGACGTCCACGACTGCGCCCACGCGCGCACCGAGGCGTATGTGGACTGCGTGCTGGAGCCCGGCATGGTGCTGACCGTCGAACCGGGGCTGTACTTCCAGGCCGACGACCTGACCGTGCCCGAGGAGTACCGCGGCATCGGGGTCCGGATCGAGGACGACATCCTGGTCACCGCCGACGGCAGCCGCAACCTCTCGGCGGCGCTGCCGCGGACCTCGACCGAGGTCGAGGCGTGGATGGCCGGCCTGACCGGCTGAGTGGCTGAGTGGCTGACGGGCACGGGACAGGGGGCGTCCTGCACCGGGAGGACGCCCCCTCCCCGGGGAGGTTGCAGGTGGTTTCGAGGATTCTTCGACCTGGCGTCAATGCACCCCTGCGCTAAGATTTCGCCATGCTCACCATCGCCTCGCGTCCCCCGCCGAGACCGCGCACACCGTCGCCGTGCTCGCCTTCGAGGGCATGGCCCCGTTCGAACTGGGCGTGGTGGTGGAGGTGTTCGGGCTGCCCCGGCCGGAACTGGGCGACCTGCCCTGGTACGAACTGCGGGTCTGCGCCGAGCACCCCGGGCGCGACCTGCGCGTGGTCGGCGGCTTCAGCCTCAAGGCCGACCACGGCCTGGAAGTACTCGCCGAGGCGGACACCGTGATCGTCCCCGGGGTCGCCGACACCAGGAGCGAGGTGCCGCCGGCCGTGGTGGCCGCGCTGCGGGCGGCGCACCTGCGCGGGGCGCGGCTGGTGTCGATCTGCTCGGGCGCGTTCGCGCTGGCCGCGACCGGGCTGCTGGACGGGCAGCGGGCCACCACGCACTGGCGGTACGCCCCGCTGCTCGCCGAGCGGTACCCGCGGGTCCGGGTCGACCCGGACGTGCTCTATGTCGACAACGGCCAGGTGCTGAGCAGCGCCGGCAGCGCGGCCGGGATCGACCTCTGCCTCTACCTGGTGCGCCGCGACCACGGCGCGACGGTCGCCAACACCGTCGCCCGCCGCTTCGTGGTGCCGACGCACCGGGAGGGCGGGCAGGCGCAGTACATCGAGGCGGCGGTACGGCCGGTGGCCGAGGAGGAGGACGGGATCGCCCGCAGCATGGCCTGGGCGCTGGACCGGCTGGCGTCCCCGCTGACCGTCCCGGCGCTGGCCCGGGCTGCGCGGATGTCGGAGCGCTCCTACCTGCGGCACTTCACCCGGCGCAACGGGACCAGCCCGATCCGCTGGGTGATCGCCCAGCGGATCGCGGCCAGCCTGCCGCTGCTGGAGGCCGGGGAGGGGTCGGTCGAGGAGGTCGCGGCGGCGGTGGGCTTCGACAGCCCGGCCACCTACCGCCACCACTTCGGCCGCGCGATGCGCACCACCCCCACCGCCTACCGGCGCGCCTTCAGCAGCCGGGTCGCCTGACGGCGGGGGCCGCGTGACGGCACGGGCCGAGCCGGGGGCGTGGGCTGCGGCCCCGGGTGCGGGCCGCGGGCCGCAGACTGGCTGGCCTAGCGGCAGGCGTCGGCGCGGGCGGCGTTGGCCAGGACGGCGTCGTGGAACCAGGCTGCGCCGCCGGTGACCTCCTGCTCGTAGGTGGCCTGGAAGCGCGGGTCGGCGAGGTACATCTCCGCCAGGCCGCGCTGCATCGCGTGCGAGCAGTCGTAGAAGTTGCGGACGATGTGCTGCCGGTGATCCTCGGCGATCTCCATCGCCTGCTCGCTGTCGGCGGCCACCCCGGCCCGGACCGACTCGGCGATCCGGCGCATGATCTCGTCGCCCTCGGCCTTGATCCGGACCCAGTCCGCCTTGCTGAGCTTCGCCGCCTTCTGCTGCGACTGCTTCCATGCCTCGCTCTCGCCCCAGCGCTGCTCCGCCTCGGCCTCGTACTCCACATAGCCCTCGCCGAAGACCTCGAACTTCTCCTCGGGGGTCAGCTTGATGCCCATCTTCTGTGCCTCCAGTGCGTGCTCCACCGCCGCGGCCATCTCCTGGAGCCGGGTGATCCGCCCGGTCAGCAGCGCGTGCTGGCGCCGCAGGTGCTCGGACGGGCTGGTGTCCCGGTCGTCCAGGATGGCCGCGATCTCTTCCAGGGCGAAGCCGAGCTCGCGGTAGAAACAGGATCTGCTGCAGCCGGTCCAGGTCGGCGTCGTCGTAGCGGCGGTAGCCGGACGGCGTGCGTCCGCCGGGGGACAGCAGCTTGATCTCGTCATAGTGGTGCAGGGTGCGCACCGTGGTGCCGGCCAGGCCGGCGACCTTGCCCACCGAGTAGCTCATGTCTTCGTGCTCCCTCTTTCCGTGCCCCAGCCTGGATCCTCACGTCGGGTGAGGGTCAAGCGGTCATCGGGGAAGCAGTCAGGAGGCGTGCAGCAGCGGGCTGTCGCGGAACTTCAGCACCTTGTCGAAGGAGACCACGGCGCCGCTGCGGGGGTGGTTCTGGAACTGGACGTGGTCCATCAGCGCCCGGATCAGGAACAGCCCGCGGCCGCTGGTGGCGTCGAGGTCCGGCAGGCAGCTGCCGGCGTCGTCGGGGATGCCGGTGAACGGCGCGAAGTCGTCCAGGCCGTCCAGGCCGTTCAGGCCTTCGAGGGCGCCGGGGCCCGACAGGGTGCCGCCGTCCAGCATGGCCAGCGGCCGGGCCAGCGCGGGTGCGATCCGGCGACGGCGGCGTCCGGTGCAGGGGCGGGTCCTGGTCTGCGCTGCCGCTGCCGCCGGGGCCGTCACGGCCGGGAGGCCGGGTGCGGGGGAGGCGCAGGCCGGGTTCGCGGAGAAGCCGGGCCCGTTGTCGGTGATCTCGACCCGCAGACAGCCGTCCTCGATGGTCGCGGTGACCTGGAAGCAGCCGTCCTCGCCGGCGCCGATCAGCGGCCGGGCGTGCTCGACCGCATTGGCGCAGGCCTCAGTGAGGGCGACCCCACCTCGTGCGAGATGTCCGGGTCGACGCCGGCCGAGGCCATCGTCCCGAGCAGGATATGTCGGGCCAGCGGCACGCTGGCCGGTTCACGCCGAAGGTGCAGAGACCACCAGATGTCCACGGCAGGCTCCTCCTGGCTGCGGCTCCACATACCACTACCTATAACCGAGCGTCAGAGGAATCAATCGCGTAGACGCAAACTTGTCACCCCGCTGGCGGATGTACCGAGGCGGAAGGACCCGGAGGGAGCACGGCCGGGGGCAGGCATCAGGGAGCGCGCGCGGGCGTGCGCTCCTGCGGACCGGCGCGGCGGGCGAACCGGTTCCCCCACCCAGCGGGTGATCGTGGCGGGGCCGGTGAGAGACTGGCAGCTGCCATGACTGTGTCCCCAGCCGCCCCGGCGAGCACACCGGGCTGCTCCGCCACGCTCGACCTCCGCGTACTGAGGGCCCTGCCCTTCGCGGTGGTCTGCGTTGTCGTGTCCGCGATGGGGCACGACCTCGCCGGCGGCGGGGCCGTCCCGTGCGGAACGCTGCTGCTCGGCGGCCTGGCGGTGTGGGCGCTGGCGGCGGCGCTGGCCGGGCGGGAGCGCTCGCTGCGGTCGATCGCGGCGGCGCTGGCCGTGGGCCAGCTCGGACTGCACCTGCTGTTCCACCAGCTGGCCATGGCCAGCGGTGGAATGGCCGGAATGACCGGCAGCACTCGCATGGGGGGCATGGCCGATATGCCGGGCATGGCCGGGATGGCCATGCCGACCGGCGCCCACGCCGGCGGCGGCTCCAGCGCCCTCGCCGCGCTCGCCGCGAAACTGCTGTGCGGGCCCGGCGGCGCCTCAGCCGGCGGAGCCTCGGCCGGGCTCACCCTGCCGCCGGGGACGACCGCGGCGCAGCTGGTCGCCCGGGCCGGTATATCTCCGCACCTGGCCCTGGCCAGCACCCCGCACCTGCCGCTGTGGACCCACACCGCGTACCTGGGGCTCACTCCGCTGATGCTGCTCGGCCACCTGCTCGCCGCGGCCACCGCGGGCTGGTGGCTGCGCCGGGGCGAGGCCGCGGTGTGGCGGGTGCTGCGGGTCAGTGTGCAGCTCACCGAGACCCTCGCCCGGGTCTGGACCGCCCCGCTGCGCACCCTGCTGGCCCTGGCCGCCGGCTGGCTGCGGGGCCTGCTCGGGCAGCTCGGCCCGGACGCCGAGGCCCGGTTCCGCCCGATGGACGGCGAGGACCGGCCACCGCTGCGGACGGCGCAGCTCCGGCACCAGCTGACCAGGCGCGGGCCACCCTTGGCCTTGGCGGCCTGACCTGCGCGAACAGTGGCAGGACAGGCCCGCGGCAGTTGCCTGTCCCCTGTCCCCTCCAGCACTGGAGAGCTGTTCCATGCGCCGTACCTTCACCATGACCACCCTGGCCACGCTCACCGCCGGCGGGCTGCTGCTGCTCGCGGGCCCGGCCTCCGCGCACGTCACCGTCAACCCGGGCAGCGTCGCCCAGGGCAGCTACACCGAGGTCAGCGTCCGGGTCCCGAACGAACAGGACAAGGCCGACACCACCAAGGTCGAGCTCTACCTGCCGACCGACCACCCGATCGCCTCGGTGTCCACCGAGAACGTCCCCGGATGGACCGTCAGCGTGGTCAAGACCAAGCTCGCCAAGCCGCTGACCACGGACGACGGTCAGGTCACCGAGGCGGTCTCGGAGATCACCTGGAGCGGCGGGACGATCAAGCCCGGACAGTTCCAGGACTTCGCGCTGTCGCTCGGCCCGCTGCCCACCGACACCACCTCGCTCACCTTCAAGGCCCTGCAGACCTACAGCGACGGCACGGTGGTCCGCTGGATCCAGCCGAGCGTCGAGGGGCAGCCGGAGCCGGAGAACCCGGCGCCCGTGCTCAAGCTGACGGCGGCGGGGGCCGCTGACGACGGCGGCAGCGCATCGGCCGCGCCCAGCGTCACCGCGGCGCCGCCGGCCGGGACCACGGCCTCGGCCTCCTCGGCCACGTCCAGCAAGGACAGCAGCGACACGCTGGCCCGGGTGCTGGGCGGGGTCGGGCTGGTGGTCGGGCTGCTCGGCGTGGGCTTCGGCTTCCTCGGCTGGCGTCGCGGCGGGTCCACCGGCGGCGGTTCCAGCAGCTCCGGGGGCTCCACCGGCACCGGCACCGGCGGCGCGTGAGCCGGCGGGGGCGGGCGCGGCCGAGCCGGCCGTGCCCGCCCCCGCAGCCCGGGCCCGGCTCGGGCCCCGCCCTGGCCCCGGTTCAGGCTCCGACCCGGTTCAGGCTCCGACCCGGTTCCGGCCCGGGCCACCCCGCGCCACCGCGCACCTGCCCCGTACTCGTCCCATGAATGGATGACTCAGATGTCGCACCACCTGCGCCGCCGAACCCTGCTCACCGGCGCCCTCACCGGCTCCGCCGCGCTGCTGCTCACCGCCTGCGGCTCCTCCTCGGGCACCATGTCCTCCTCCGGCAGCGGCGGGAACGCGGCGGCCCAGGTGTCCGGCCAGGACAGCAAGGGCCCCTACCAGGGCCTCAACCTGGGCCGGACCTTCGACAAGCCCGACGTCGCCTTCACCGACACCAGCGGCAAGCCGTTCAACATCGCCAAGCAGACGGCCGGCAAAACCGTGCTGCTGTACTTCGGCTACACCCACTGCCCCGACGTCTGCCCGACCACCATGTACGACATCGCGGCGGCCGTCGCCAAGCTGCCCAAGGCCGACCAGCGACAGGTCCAGGTGGTGTTCGTGACCACCGACCCGGCCCGGGACACCGGCGCCGCCATGCGCACCTGGCTGAACGCCTTCAACAGCAGCTTCGTCGGTCTGACCGGCCCGATGGACACCATCATCGCCGCCGCGAAGTCGGTCGGCGTCGGCGTCGAGGCCCCGACCGCGGGCAAGGAGCCGGTGCACGGCGCCCAGGTGCTGGCCTACCTGCCGACCGACGGCAAGGCGCACATCATCTACACCAGCGACACCGCCTCGGCCGTCTACCTGCACGACCTGCCACTGCTGATCAAGGGTGTGGCCGCATGAGGCGGGCCGCCCTGGTCGGGGCGGCGAGCGCGGCGGTGCTGGGTCTGGCGGGGCTGGCCGGCTGCGGCTCCTCCGACGCCTCACCGGCGAAGATCAGCGTCAGCGGCGCCTACATACCCCTGCCCGCATCCCCCGACATGGCCGTCGCCTACTTCGACATCGGCAACAGCGGCGGCAGCGCGGACCAGCTGGTGGGGGTCAGCAGCAGCTCGGTGCAGAGCGCCGTGCTGAACCAGTCCACCGACACCTCGATGCATGCCGTCAACCAGGTGGACGTGCCCGCGCACGGCGAGGCGCACCTCGCCCGCGGCGGGACGCACGTGATGCTGATGGGGCTCAGCCCGGCGCCCAGGATCGGACAGCGGATCACCTTGACGCTGTCGTTCCAGCACAGCGGCACGGTGACGGTGCAGGCCACCGTCCAGCCGCTGTCGTACCAGCCGCCGACCCCGCAGCCGACCCAGCCGACGACGAAGTGACCGCCGCCATGCAGACGATGTCCCGTCCCGCGTCCCGCCCCGCCCCGCCGCGCCGGCGTGCCGCCGCGCTGCTGGTCCTGCTCGCCGCGCTGCTCGGGCTGATGCTCGCCGGGGCCACCGCCGCCTCCGCGCACGCCGCGCTGCTGTCCAGCGACCCCAAGCAGGGGGCGGTGGTGCAGACCGCGCCGACAGCGGTGACGCTGCACTTCAGTGAGCAGGTCACGCTGGAGAGCGACGCCATGCGGGTGTTCGACCCCAGCGGCAAGCGGGTGGACAGCGGCGCCAGCGGGCACGCCGGCAGCGACGACTCCACCGCCCGGGTCGCGCTGGTCCCCGGCCTGGCCGAGGGCACCTACACGGTGGCCTGGCGCGCGGTCTCCGCCGACACCCACCCGGTCTCCGGCGCGTTCACCTTCTCCTACGGCCATGCCTCCACCACCACCAGCGTCGCCGGGGAGCAGGCCACCACGGGCGACACGGTGGTCGGCTTCCTGTACGGGGCCTCGCGCAGCGTCCAGTACGGCGCGTACGCGCTGCTGGTCGGCTCGGTGGCGCTGGTGCTGCTCTGCTGGCCGACGGGGGTGCGGCTGCGGCCGGTGCAGCGGCTGATGCTGGGCGGCTGGGCCGGACTGCTGCTGGCGACGGTGGCGGAACTGCTGCTGCGCGGGCCCTACGAGGCGGCGAAGGGGCTCGGCAGCCTCTTCGATCTGACGATCATTCAGCAGACCCTGCACGAGCACCTGGGCACGATGCTGGTGGTGCGGATGCTGCTGCTGGCGGCGGCGGGGGTGTTCCTGTCGCTGCTCGCGGGGCAGACCGGGGTCGGCCTGCCGGAAACCGAGAGCACTGATCCGAAAGCAGAGCGGCGGCTGAGGGCCACCCTGGGCATCACCGGAGCAGTGCTCTCGATCGCGCTGGCCTGCACCTGGGCTCTCGCCGACCACGCCTCCGTCGGGATCCAGGTCGGCCTGGCGGTCCCGGTGGATGTGGTGCACATCCTCTCCATGGCCTGCTGGCTCGGCGGCCTGGCCGCCGTCCTGGTGGGGCTGCGGACGCCCGCCGAGGCGGGCGGGATCGGCGCACCGCAGGTGCGGCGGTTCTCCACGGTGGCGCTGTGCTCGGTCACCGCGCTGGTCGGCACCGGGATCTACCAGGCCTGGCGCGGCCTCGGCAGCTGGGACGCGCTGGTCACCACGACCTATGGCCGGCTGCTGCTGATCAAGATCGGCGCGGTGCTGGTGATCCTGGCCTCCGCCTGGATGTCCCGCCGCTGGACCGCAGTGCTGCTGGCAGAGCCGGACCAGGGGGCGGCGGCAGGCGCGGGCGGCGCCGAGGGCGCCGAGGTGGCGGCGGGCGACGCGGGGCTGCGCCCCACACCCCCGGAGGCGGCAACGGCGGAGGCCGAACCCCTGCCGGAGGCCGAACCCCAGGCCGCGCCGGAGGCGGACCCCGCTCGGGTGGAGCAGCTGCGGCGGCAGGCGGCGGCGCGGCGGTCGGTGACGACGGCGCGGGCGCGGGAGGCGAGCCCGGCGCGGGGGATGCTGCTGCGCTCGGTCCTGCTGGAGGTGACCTTCGCAATCATCGTGCTGGTGGTCACCACCCTCCTCACCAACGCCCCACCCGGACGCTCCGTCACCGCCCAGGCCCAGGCGCAGGCGGTGACCTCCAAGCAGAGCGGACCGGTCGACCTCAACCTGGCCTTCGACACCGGCGGCAGCACCGACAACGCCAAGGGCAAGGTCAGCATCGACATCGATCCGGCCCGGGTCGGCAGCAACCAGTTGCACGCCTATGTCTATGACAGCAGCGGCCAGCCCGTGGACGAGCCCGAGCTGGACATCCGGGTCACCCTCCCGGCCAAGAGCCTCGGCCCGTTCAACGTCCAGCTGGACAAGGTCGACGCGGGCCACTGGGCCGCGTCCGGTCTGCAGCTGCCGATGGCGGGGACCTGGCAGCTGCAGGTGATCATCCGCTCCGACGACATCGACGAGACGACCGTGACCGCGCCCATGCAGGTGAGCAACTGATGTCCGACCGCACCACCAGCGACAGCACGGCCAGCGACACCAGCACCACCGTGTCCCGGCGGCGGCTCCTCGCCACCGCCGGGGCGGCCGGCGCGGTGGGGCTCGCGGCCGGCGCGGGCGCCTTCGCCGCGACCGACTCCTCCGCGTCCACGCCGACCACCACCACCGCGACACCCGTCGCCCCCGCCCTCGGCGCGGACGCGCACCCGTTCCACGGCCCGCACCAGGCCGGCATCGTCGAGCCCGCGCAGGCGCGGATGCTGTCCACCGCCTTCGACCTGACCCCCGGCACCGCCCGTCCCGGCCTCGCCTCCCTGCTGCGCCGCTGGTCCGCCGCAGCGGCCGCGATGGCCGAGGGGCGGACGCCGCCCGGCCTCACCGACGACGGCTCAGCCCTGGACGCCGGGCCCGCCTCGCTCACCGTCACCTTCGGCCTCGGCGCGTCCGTCTTCGCCAAGGCCGGGCTCACCGCGCAGCTCCCGGCCGCGCTGGCGCCGCTGCCCGTGTTCCCCGAGGACGCGCTCGACCGGCGCCGCAGCGACGGCGACCTCTGGGTCCAGGTCTGCGCCGACGACGCCCTGGTCGCCTTCCACGCCATGCGCACCCTGCAGCGCCTCGCGGCGGGCGCGGCCACCGTCCGCTGGCAGATGAGCGGCTTCAGCCGCAGCCCCGGCGCGACCGCGCGGCCCCGCACCGGGCGGAATCTGATGGGCCAGATCGACGGCACCAACAACCCCAAGCCGACCGACGCCACCTTCGACGCCCGGGTGTTCGTCCCGGCGAAGCCCGACCCGGCCAAGGGCGAGCCGGCCTGGATGGCGGGCGGCAGCTATGCGGTGTTCCGGCGGATCAGGATGCTGCTGGACCACTGGGACCAGCAGTCGACGGACCGTCAGGAGCGGGTGATCGGCCGTCACAAGGCCTCCGGCGCCCCGCTCTCCGGCGGCACCGAGACCACCCCGGCCGACCTGGACAGGATCACCGCCACCGGCGGCCTCGCCATCCCCGGCGACGCCCACATCCGGGTCGCCACCCCGGACTCCAACCAGGGCGCGGCCATGCTCCGGCGCGGTTACTCCTACCAGGACGGCCTGCGCCCGGACGGCTCCCCGGACGCCGGGCTGCTCTTCGTCGCCTTCCAGGCCGACCCGCGCACCGGCTTCGTCCCGGTCCAGCTGAAGCTGTCCCGCGCCGACGCCCTCTCGGTCTTCATCGCGCATGAGTCCAGCGCCCTCTTCGCCGTCCCCGGCGGCGCGACCGACCCCGGCGGGTACGTGGGCCAGGCCCTGCTGGAGGGATGAGAGAGAACCACCCCAGGACCACACATTGAGACCGGGCCCCTTGGGGCCCCGGTTGTCGTTACCGTGGCATTCGTCCACGATGCGCCTGCACCACCCTCGGAGGCCCCGGTTGTCCGCCACCCGCTACACCTATCTCGGTCCTGCCGGCACCTTCACCGAGGCGGCCCTCCGGACCCTGCCCGAGGCGGCGACCCGGGAGCTGGTGCCCTCGGTGTCGGTGCCCGCGGCACTGGACGCGGTGCGCAGCGGCGAGGCCGCGGCCGCGCTGGTCCCGATCGAGAACTCGGTGGAGGGCGGCGTCACCGCGACCCTGGACGAGCTGGCCACCGGCTCGCCGCTGATGATCTACCGCGAGGTGCTGCTGCCGATCGCCTTCGCCCTGCTGGTCCGCCCCGGCACCGAGCTGGCGGACGTGAAGACGGTCTCCGGGCACCCGGTGGCGCAGCCGCAGGTGCGGCGCTGGCTGTCGGCGAACCTGCCGCAGGCGCACTGGGAGTCGGCGGCGTCCAACGCGGACGCGGCGCGGCTGGTGCAGGAGGGCCGCTTCGACGGGGCCTTCGCCGGGGAGTTCGCCGCCGCGCTGTACGGGCTCGAACCGCTGGCCACCGACATCCATGACGCGAGCAGCGCGACCACCCGCTTCGTCCTGGTGGGCCGACCGGGCCGGACCGCCGCGCCGACCGGCGCGGACAAGACCTCGTCGGTGTTCTGGCTGGGCGACGACCACCCCGGCGCGCTGCTGGAACTGCTGCAGGAGTTCGCCGTGCGCGGGGTCAACCTGATGCGGATCGAGTCCCGGCCGACCGGCCAGGGCCTGGGACAGTACTGCTTCTCGGTGGACGCCGAGGGCCACATCACCGACCGCAGGGTCAGCGAGGCGCTGATGGGCCTGCACCGGATCTGCCCCCAGGTCCGCTTCCTCGGCTCCTACCCCCGGGCCGACAAGGTCCCGCCGCAGGTCCGCCCCGGTACCTCGGACGCGGAGTTCAGCCGGGCCGCCGACTGGCTGTCCCGCTGCCTGGACGGTCGCGGCGAGGGCTGATCGCTTTCGATCACTTTGCTGGGCCGTCCTGGAGGGGTTTTCCCCAGGCTGGCGGAGGACTGTGCGAAGGGTGAGTTATCCACAGGCTGGGGATGAATCGACAAATCCCCTCCGCTGGCTTGCGACCGCAGATCGTCCCCGAGTCGGACATATGTGCATTCGGGGTGATCGTTTCCCGGTTGCACCCCCGAGGTTTGCCGAAAATCACGCAGATGGGGCAGAAGTCCAGGTTTAGCTGGGCGCCGAAGCGATCCGAGGAAGCAAGATCCAGAGGTCCGGAAATCCACAGGTCGACATCTCCAACTGTGGACAAATCCATGAGACCCCCGTGGTGACCGAGATATCCACAGGCTGCGGTGAGTTATCCCCAGGCTGCTCGGACTCGTAGCGCCCATCACAACTGCACCTATTACGGTCAGAATAGGACAGACTCTGGCAACCATTCAGTAATGGTTGCCAGCCCGGTTGATCACTTGCTGATCACTTGGCCGGGAAGTCGAACGAGTAGCCCGCCGCCACCAGCTCCGGCAGCAGCTGCTTCAGCGCCGCGACGGTCTGGCTGCGGTCACCGCCGCCGTCGTGCATCAGAATGATCGCGCCCTTGCCCAGCTCCTGGTGGACGGTGGAAACGATCTTGCTGACCCCGGGGCGCTTCCAGTCGTTGGTGTCCACCGACCAGGCCAGCGGACGCAGCCCGTTCTGCGCGGCGATCTGCCGGTTGGGCGGGGAGAAGTCACCGCCCGGGGCCCGGAACCAGCTCACCTGGGTACCGCTGCCGCCCGCCTTCTCGATCATCGACTTGGCGTCGACGATCTCCTTGGTCTGGTACTGCAGGCTCTTCTTGGACATCGCCTCGTTGTGGGAGACCGTGTGGTCGCACAACTGGTCGCCGGCCGCGCGGATCGCCTTCACCATCGCCGGGTTGGCCTTGGCGTGCGGGCCTATCTCACAGAAGGTGGCGTGCGCGTGGTACTGCGCCAGTACGGCCAGGATCTGCGGCGTGTAGACCGGGCTGGGTCCGTCGTCGAAGGTCAGGGCTATCGACTTGTCCTTCGCCCCGGTGGTGTACTCCAGCACCGGGCTGGCCTTCAGCGTGCCGCCCGGCGGCACGTTGTCACCGGAGGTGCTCTTCGGCGACGAGGGCGACGTGGCCGATCCCGACGCCGCCCCGGAGGCGGAGGAGCCGGAGGCCCCCGCCCGCGGATTTCCTGAGCCCTTGGACGCTCCGCAACCGCTCGCCGTCACCGCCACCAGCGCAGCCAGTGCCGTGCCTATCAGAGCTGTCCGGGTGTTGATGTGCCTGCTCATGGGCCCCCCTCGCATATGGTTCGTGCCCCCACCCTAGGTCGGCCGCGGAGGTGGTTGACAGCCTTCTCCCAGCTTTGGAGAGGTACCGGGACAAACATGTGACAAACCCCCCACAGGATCCCCTCGGAGCTACCACGACCTGCCACGGACTGCCAGGGACGAAAGGCAGCGGCAGGCCAGGGGCTGCGACCGGTAGGCTCGTCCCCGTGATTGACCTTCGCCTGCTTCGTGAGGACCCCGACCGTGTGCGCGCTTCGCAGCGCGCCCGAGGAGAGGACGTCGCCCTTGTCGACGCCCTCCTCAGTGCCGACGAGCGGCGGCGGTCGTCCGGCTCCCGGTTCGACGAGCTCCGCAACGAGCAGAAGCTGATCGGCAACCAGATCCGCAGCGCCAAGGGCGAGGAGAAGGCCGAGCTGCTGAAGCGCGCCTCCGTCCTCGCCGCCGACGCCAAGGCGGCCGGCGCGGAGCAGTCCGAGGCGGCCGACGAGGCCAAGCGGCTGCAGGGCCTGTTCGCCAACCTGCTGCACCCCGACGCCCCGATCGGCGGCGAGGAGGACTTCGTCACCCTCGAGCACGTCGGCGCCCCGCGCGACTTCGCCGCCGAGGGCTTCGAGCCGCGGGACCACGTCGAGTTGGGCCGGATCCTCGGCGCCATCGACATCGAGCGCGCCGCCAAGGTGTCCGGCTCGCGCTTCTACTACCTCACCGGGATCGGCGCGCTGCTGGAGCTCGCCCTGGTCAACATGGCCATCGCCCAGGCGGTGGAGGCCGGCTTCACTCCGATGCTGACCCCCGCGCTGGTCAAGCCGCGGGCCATGGAGGGCACCGGCTTCCTGGGCCAGGCCGCGGAGAACGTCTTCCGGCTGGAGGAGGACGACTTCTACCTGGTCGGGACGTCCGAAGTGCCGCTCGCGGCCTACCACATGGACGAGATCATCGACGCGGACCGGCTGCCGCTGCGCTACGCCGGCTTCTCGCCCTGCTTCCGCCGCGAGGCCGGGACGTACGGCAAGGACACCCGCGGCATCATCCGGGTGCACCAGTTCGACAAGGTGGAGATGTTCGTCTTCACCACCCCGAGGAGGCCGAGGCCGAGCACCAGCGGCTGCTGCAGTGGGAGAAGGACTTCCTCGACAGCCTGGAACTCGCCTACCGGGTCATCGACGTTGCCTCCGGCGACCTGGGCTCCTCGGCGACCCGGAAGTTCGACATCGAGGCCTGGATCCCCACCCAGGGCAAGTACCCGCGAGCTGACCTCGACCTCCAACTGCACCGAGTACCAGTCCCGCCGACTGGACATCCGGATGCGCGGTGAAGGGGGCAACCGTCCGCTGGCCACGCTGAACGGGACGCTGTGCGCGGTGCCGCGCACCATCGTCGCGATCCTGGAGACGCACCAGCAGGCGGACGGCTCGGTGCTGGTCCCGGCGGCGCTGCAGCCCTACCTGGGCGGCCGCACCGTACTGGAGCCGGTCGGAAAGTGAGCAGCACCACCGCCGCGGAGCGTCCGTACGACCTGATCGCGACCGACCTCGACGGCACGCTGCTGCGCTCCGACCACACCGTGTCGGAGCGCACCCGGCGGGCCCTGGCCGCGGCCACCGCGGCCGGCGCGAAGCACGTCGTGGTCACCGGCCGCTCCGCGGCCTGGACCAGGCCGACCCTGGACGCCATCGGCTACACCGGCCTCGCCGTGTGCAGCCAGGGCGGCCAGCTCTACGACGCGGGCGCGCACCGGCAGCTCACCTCGATCACCCTGGACCGCAAGCTGGCCCAGATCGCCCTCGGCAAGATCGAGGCCGAGACCGGCCCGCTGTTCCTCGCCGTGGCCAGGGACGGGCTGGACGGCGAGGTGCTGACCGGCCCCGGCTACGGACTCCCCGACGAGGGCGACACCCGGCGGATCACCGACCTCGCCGAGCTGTGGGCCGAGCCGGTCACCCGGCTGTTCCTGCAGCACCCGGTGCTGACCGACGATCAGCTGACCCAGCTGGTCCGGGAGATCGCCGCCCAGCTGGTCGACGTGGTGATGGCGGGCCCCGGTTTTGTCGAGGTGCTGCCGCTGGGCCTGTCCAAGGCCACCGGTCTCGCCCTGGCCGCCGCCCGGCTCGGCGTCCGGAAGTCCCGCACCATCGCCTTCGGCGACATGCCCAACGACCTGCCGATGTTCGGCTGGGCCGGGCACAGCGTCGCCATGGCCAACGCCCACCCGTCGCTGCTGGCCGCCGCGGACGAGACCACCCTGGACAATGACGCGGACGGCGTGGCCGTGGTGCTGGAACGGCTGTTCCCGCAGGCCTGAGCACGGCGGGTAGGGGTGGCAAAGCCGCCCGCTACGCTGCCGCACATGAGTGCAACGAGCGGGTACACAGGTGTCGCGGTGGTCACCGGGGCCGGGTCGGGGATCGGCCGGGCCACGGCGGTGGCGCTGCTGGAGGCCGGCTGGGCGGTGGCCCTGGCCGGGCGGCGGGCCGAGAAGCTGCGGCGGACCGCGGCCGACAGCGGCCGCGGGGCGGCGGCGCTGGTGCTGCCGACCGACGTGACCGATCCGGCCGCGGTGGACGCGCTGTTCGCCGCCGTGGGCGAGACCTTCGGGCGGCTCGACCTGCTGTTCAACAACGCCGGAGTGGCCGCCCTCTCGGCCCCGCCGGAGGAACTGTCCTTCGAGCGCTGGCGCCAGGTCGTGGACACCAATCTGACCGGGGCGTTCCTGTGCGCGCAGGGCGCCTACCGGCTGATGATGGCGCAGGACCCGCAGGGCGGACGCATCATCAACAACGGCTCGGTGTCCGCCCACGCGCCGCGTCCCAACAGCATCGCGTACACCAGCACCAAGCACGCCATCACCGGGCTGACCAAGTCGCTGGCCCTGGACGGCCGGCGGCACCGGATCGCCTGCGGGCAGATCGACATCGGCAACGCCGCCACCGAGATGACCCGGCGGATGACCACGGGCATCCTGCAGGCCGACGGCAGCACCGCGGTCGAGCCGACCATGGACGTGGCCGACGTGGCCAGGACCGTGCTGCACATGGCCTCGCTGCCGCTGGAGGCCAACATCCCCTTCGTCACGGTGATGGCGAGCGCGATGCCGCTGATCGGCCGCGGATAGCACCGGTCAGGCAGGGCCTGCTGCCGCGGCCGCCCGCTCGGTGATCAGCATCGGCGGGCGGCCCAGGCACAGCAGCCAGCCGGGGATGACCAGCACGCACAGCACCGGCAGCAGGGTGAGGTCGTTGACGATGACCACGCCCATGAACAGGCTGAGCCAGCCCTGCCGGGTCACCGCGAGCACCGTGCCGAGCACCCCGGCGCCGATGGCCAGGCCCAGCGGGACCCCGCCGACCAGGCCGTGCGCCAGGCAGCCGAGCGCCACCCCGACGAACACCGCGGGGAAGATCCGGCCGCCGCGGAAGCCGCAGGTCGCGGCGAGGACCAGGGCGACCATTTTCACCACCGCGTCGAGCAGCAGCCGTCCATTGCTGAAGCCGTCGAGCCCGGCGACCAGTTCCCGCATCTGGTCCAGCCCCTTGAACAGGGTGATCTCCCCGCCGAGCGCGCCGAGGGCGCCCAGCAGCAGCCCGCCGAGGGTGAGCGCGAGCACCGGGTTGCGCAGCGACTGGAACCACCTGTGCAGAAACGGGAAGGCATAGGCCCCGGCGACCCGAAACCGGTCGCGACCAGCACGATCAGCGTCCCGGAGACCAGGTCGACCAGCTCGAAGCCGCGGTAGCCGGGGACGCTCACCGACAGCGAGGGCGCGGCGATGAGCTTGGTGGTGAGCGAGCCCGCGGCGCCCGCGAGCAGCGGGGCCAGCAGCTGGTCCCAGAGGCTGACCCCGGCCCGGCGGACCAGGGTCTCGGAGAGGATCAGCGCGGCGGCGACCGGGGTGCCGAACATCGCGCCGATGGTGCCGGCGGCGCCGAGCGCCACCCACAGCTCGACGTCCTTGCTCTTGACCACCTTGCTGCCGAACCACCAGGCCAGCGCGATATTGGCGGCGGTGATCGGGTTCTCCGGGCCGAGGCTGACCCCGCCGCCGAGGGCGAGCACGGTGGCCAGCAGCAGGCCGGGCAGCATCCGCAGCGCCATCGGCGGGGCGACCAGTCCCTCGGTGGCCGGGTCGGGCCCCGCGTGGCCGGGGGCGTAGCGGACCACCAGGCCGACCGCGAGGCCGATCGCGGTCAGCACGCCGAGGATCCACCAGCCGCTGTCGGGGCTGACGTCCAGCCAGTCGGGGAGGTGCTGCCAGAGCAGGTGGTGCACCAGCTCCTCCAGCTTGCTGATCCCCAGCAGCACGGCCGAGCTGCCCACCCCGATCAGCAGCGCCCAGGGCAGCTGCCGCACCTGCCCGAGCACGAGCCGGCCCGGGGACGAAGCCGCTGCCGCCGGCAAGGGTGCTGGTTCGGAAGCTGGTGCGGAAGCTGCTTCGGGTGCCATAGCTGGTGACTTTGGCAGGCCCTGCGGGATTTGACGGCGCAGCCACGGCCCGGCCGCCGACAGTTACGCCGACCAGGCGACCGTCCTCCTCCGTCGCCCGCCACCGCGGTCAGATCCCTTGCCTTTCCAGCAAAGCCGCAGGCACTATCAGGGCTCTACCATAAGATAGTGTTCTCCCTCCTCACCCACCCCCGGAAGGGACCCCAGCTCATGGCCAGGACGAACGATGTCGGCGACGGGGCCGAACAGCTGGAATTCCGACTCGGTGTGGTGATCAAGCGGGCGGAGCAGGCGCTCATGGCGGAGAAGTCGCAGGCGCTCCGCAGCTTCGGGCTGACCGTGCCGCAGTACGCGGCGATGATGACCCTCGCCGCCTCCGGCGGGACGTCCGGCGCGACCATCGCTCGCGAGTGCATGGTCACTCCGCAGACCATGTCGACCATTCTGGCGAACCTGGAGCAGAAGGGGCTGATCGAGCGTGAGGTCTCGCATCTGCACGCGAAGGTCCTCGTCTCCAAGCTGACCAGGACCGGCCGCGGCCTGGTGAAGAAGGCCGATGTGGCCGCGCTGCAGGTGGAACGCCGACTGGCCGCCGAGTTCTCCCCGCAGGAGCGGGAGCTGTTCCGCGACCTGCTGGAGCGTGCCGCCAAGGTGCTCAGCGGCAAGGAGTAGCAGCCGACCCGGCCGGGTTCAGCTGGCGAAGCGCTGGGCCGGCAGCCTGCGGTTCGGCTCCAGGGACGCGTCACCGCGCAGGATCGAGGCCTGGAGTTGCGTCAGGCGCTCGCCCGGCTCGAGGCCGAGCTCCCGGACCAGCCTGATCCGGAACTCGCGGAACGCCGACAGGGCCTCCGCCCGTCTGCCGCAGCGGTACAGGGCGAGCATGAGGTGGCCGCAGAGGGTCTCGTGGAGCGGGTACTGCGCGGAGAGTTCGGTGAGCTGCCCGATCACGGAACGGTGCTCCCCGGCGTCCAGGTCCGCGACCAGCGCCGCCTCCACGGTGCCCAGCCGCTCCTCCTCCAGCCTGGCCACCAGCGACTCGAGTCTTCGGCCACAGCTGACGTTGACCAGCGGGCAACCGCGCCAGAACTCCATCGCCTGGGCCAGCATGCGCCTGCCCTCCTGGAGTGATCCGTCCTGGATGGCCGCCCGGCCGCCGCGGTCGAGCCGGGTGTAGGCCGTGCTGTCCAGCGCCACCAGCGCACTGGACAGCCGGTATCCGCCGCCTTCGCTGACCAGGACCCTTTCGGCGATCTCCGCCAGCGACAGCCCGCCGGCCGCCACCAGGACGCGACGGAGTTGTCCGATGTAGGTCTGCAGGGTGCTGACGGCCGACTTGGGCGGGCTCTCGCCCCACAGCTCCTCGATCAGCGCGGCCGACGACACGGCGCGGTCCATCCGGGCGGCGAGCAGGGCGAGCACCACGCGTGGTTTGGGCGCGATCTGGGTCGGCGCCTTGGCTCTGCCGAGCAGCACCAGCGGTCCCAGCATCCGGATCTCCAGCCGGGGAGCATCACGCACCAGGGCGTGCGACGCCGAGAAGACGTCCCCATGACGCCCGAACCGAACACTCTCCATGGAACCGGTCGGGATTCCGTTCGCTGACACGATCCACCCCCGTGATCTTGATATGTCACCATCATATACGAGCCCTGATACTAGCTATGAAGCTTACAAATATAAGGTTCGTCATAGATGTTTCCGCATGTCAGCAATGCGACAACGCAGTCATATTGGATCGAAGCAGCCAAAGGTGGCATACGTACCAGTAAGCGGAATTGGCTACTTTCGGCCGACCCTCCGCGGTGCCGGCAGGGCACAGGTCAGTCGGGCGGAGCAGACCTCCCGGCCGGTCTCGTCGGAGATCCGGATCTCGTAGCTGCCCGAGCCGGGCCCGATCTCCAGCGGGCGGGCCACCCCGGTGAGCAGCCCGGACCGGGCCGGCGCCAGATGGGTGCAGCTGAGTTCCCGTCCGACGATGACGCGGTCGGTGCCGGCCTGCATCCACGCCGCCACCGAGCCCAGGGTCTCCGCGAAGGCCGCGTTGGCTCCGCCGTGCAGCAGGCCGATCGGCTGCCGGTTCCCGGAGACCGGCATGGTCCCCACGACCAGTTCGGCCGTGCAGGTGGTGAGGGTGATGCCGAGCCGCTCCGTCAGCTGCTCGTCGGCGAATCCCGGCAGGACGGGGATCGCACCGAGGGTGGTCGTGCTCATGGGGCGGGACTCCTGACGACTGTTCAGAACGGAGTATGCGGAAGGAAGAAGGGCGCCCGGCGGCGGGGTGCTCCGGCGACCGGAGCACCCCGCCGACCCGCGCCGGGCGGGTCAGCCGACGGCGGGCTCGCGCACCGCCTGCTCGGTGACGGCCCCGGACTCCTCGGCCCCGTCCGCCTCAGGAGCGGCGGTCCCGCCCGCCATCAGCGAGCGCACCACCAGCGCGCTGACCAGGCAGGCCGCCGCGACGATCCACATGGTGGCGTGGAAGCCGGCGCCGTAGGCGTCGGTGAGCGTCCTGGCGAAGGAGGAGCTGCCGGCCGCTCCCGCCGAGGAGTGCCGCACCGCACCGTCCAGGTCGCCCTGGAGCAGCTTGGAGGTCAGCGCGGCGGGCCCGCCCGGGTAGGTCGCCACCGGCGCCGAGGAGCCGAGGTGGCTCCGGGTGAGGGCGGCCACCATGGAACCCAGGGCGGCCATGGAGACCACGTCCGAGGTCAGTCGGACCGTGTTGAACATGCCCGCGGCCATGCCCATCCGCTCGGGGGCCACGGCGGAGATCGCCGCGCCGTCCAGGATGCCGAGGGAGATGCCGTAGCCGATGCCCAGGCACAGCAGCGGTCCCACCAGCGCCGCGGTGCCGGAACCGGGACTGACGGTGGCCAGCCAGGCCGCGCCGACCGCGGAGAAGCTCAGCAGCACCACGAAGAGGTTCCGGATGCCGACCCGCTGCGCGACCATGCCGGTCAGCACCGGCGCGACCAGCGAGGGCCCGGTGAGCAGCAGCAGGATCAGGCCGATCCGCAGCGCGGAGGACCCACTGGTCGCGGTGAGGTACGGCGGCAGCACGATCACCAGGGCGACGAAGCTGAAGGCGAGCACCAGCGGCACCAGGCAGATGGCCAGGAAGCCGCGCTCGGCCAGCAGCGAGAGGTCGAACATGGGTGCGGGCGAGCGCCGTTCGACCACCACGAACACCGCCAGCAGCACCGCGCTGAGCACCAGCGCACCGAGCACCGACGCGCCGGTCCAGCCCTGGCTGCTCGCGGTGACCAGCGCGTAGACGAACAGGGCCACGCTGAGGCTGAAGCTGATGCTGCCCGACCAGTCGAAGCGCCCGCCCTTGACCCCCGGCGAGGAGGGCAGCAGCGGCACGCTCAGCAGCACCAGCGCGGAGGCCGCCGCCAGCACCAGGAACACCGCGCGCCAGCCCCAGGCGTTGACCAGGGTGCCGCCGAACATGGGGCCGAACGCCAGACCGGCCCCCAGGAAGGTGCCGAACAGGCCGAACGCCTTGGCCCGGGCCGGGCCGTCGAAGGTCTGCGCCAGGATCGCGGTGATGCTGGCGAGCGCGGCGCCGCTGCCGAAGCCGGCCACGGCCCGGGAGATATCCAGCAGCAGGATGCCGTTGGACAGTCCGGAGACGGCCATCCAGAAGGCGAAGAAGGCCATGCCGGCGGCGAAGATCCGGCGGTGGCCGACCCGGTCGGCGAGCGAGCCCATCGCGGCGAGGCTGCTGGAGGCGGTCAGCATGTAGCCGTCGACGACCCACTGGGCGGCGGAGAGGCTGCTGTGCAGGTCGGCGCCGATGGCCGGCACCGCCACCGAGGGGCCGGTCACCACCAGGGTCATCAGTGGCCCGACCACGCAGGCCGCGATGAGGGTGGCACGTGGATTCCCGCCGGTCGGCGGGGCGGAGAGCTGACTGGACAAGGCCGGTTCCTTTGCTATCAGACTTGGGATGTAAGTCAGAGTACTGATACTCACATGTATGCTGTCAACCCGTTGGGACGTACGGCAACAGGGCTGGAAAGGAACACGCATGCGCAAGGTCGTGCTTGGATCGTCCGGGATCAGCACCGGGGCAGTGGGACTCGGCTGCATGGGGATGTCCTGGGGCTACGACGAGTCGGGACGGGACGACCGCGCCTCGGTCGAGGTGATCCGGCGCGCCCCCGGACTGGGCTGCACCCTGGTCGACACGGCCGACCAGTACGGTCCCTTCACCAACGAGGAACTGGTCGGCCGGGCCCTGCGGGGACGCCGGGACCAGGTGGTGCTCGCCACCAAGGGCGGACTGGTGGTGGAGCAGCCGGGGGCGGGCTACCGCAGCCGGCGGGACGGCCGCCCCGAACACCTGCGGGCCGCGTTCGAGGCCAGCCTGCTGCGGCTCGGCGTGGACCACGTCGACCTCTACCAGCTGCACCGGACGGACCCTCAGGTCCCGGTGGAGGAGAGCTGGGGAACGCTGGCCGAGTTCGTGGCGGAGGGCAAGGCGCGGGCGCTGGGGCTGTCCGAGGCCTCCGTGGAGGAGATCGACCGCGCCGCCGCCGTGCACCCGGTGGCCTCGGTCCAGAGCGAGTTGTCGCTGTGGAGCCGCGAGGCGCTGACCGGCGGCGTGGTCGAGCACTGCGCCCGCCGGGGCATCGCCTTCATCGCCTTCGCCCCGCTCGGCCGCGGCTTCCTCTCCGGCCGCATCGCCTCCCCGCTGGACCTGCCCGCCGTCGACGGACGCCATGCCATCCCCCGCTTCCAGCCGGAGGCCCTGAGCGCCAACCAGGCGATCATCGAGCGGCTGCGCGCCGCCGCCGAGGCCAGCGACTGCAGCCCCGCGCAGGCGGCCGTGGCCTGGGTGCTCGCCCAGGGCGACCATGTGCTGGCGATCCCGGGCACCAAGACCATGCGCTACCTGGAGGAGAACGCGGCCGCCGAGCGGGTCCGGCTCGCACCGCGCAGCCTGGAACTGCTCGACGAACTGCCGGAGGCCGTGGGCGCGCGCTGAGCGCGACGCGTCCACGACCCCCGCCGTTCTTCAGACCGGCTGGCGCAGGGTGCCCTCGACGGTGTCGGCCGAGAGCACCGGCCAGCCGTGCTGCTCGGCGAGCTTCAGCATCGCGGGATGCCCGCCGATCACCGTGCACCGTCCCACCGACTCGAACATCGGCAGGTCCCCGGGGTCGTCCGCGTAGGCGAAGCAGTCCTCGGGGGCCGCGTCGTACTTCGCCAGCACCTCGTTCACCGCCTCAGCCTTCGCCGCACCGAACATGGGCCTGCCGATCACCCCGGTGAGACGTCCGTCGGGGTCCAGCTCCGGTTCGGTGCACCGCACCACGTCCACGCCCAGGGCCTCGGTGAGCGGGTGCAGGGTGGCCGCCCAGGCGCCGGAGACGACAGCGACGACATGCCCGGCCCGCTGGTGCTCCCGCAGCGCCCGGACACTGCTCCCGATCAGCGGGACCCCGTCCCCGGCGAGGTCGGCGTACCAGTCCCGGCCCTCGTCGAGCAGGTCGGTCCACAGCTCGCCGGCGAAGACCTCGTAGAAGCGGTTGAGCACCTCCACCGGGGTCAGTCCGGTCGCGGCGAGCCGGCGGATCGGGTCGGTGACCGCCTCGTAGCCGGTGCCGTCGTCCCCCTGCAGGCGCAGCCGGCGGCGGAGCATCGAGAACGGACTCTTCATCGCGATCAGGGTCTCGTCCGCGTCGAAGAAGGCGACTCTGGGCCGGTCAGTGCGCATGCGCGGGCACCTTTCGCTCCGTCACCGCGGCCAGCGCGGCGGAGATCTGCTCCGGATCGAGGCCGGTCCTGGCCTGCAGATGACCGTCCGGCCGGACCAGTACCGCGGCCGGCGTCCCGCCCAGCGCCCGGGCCAGCGCGGCGGGTACGGCCCGGTCCCCGCCCAGGTCCAGGTCCCGGCCCAGGTCCAGCACCTGGGCCTGCCCGGCCGACGCGAGGCGCAGCCCGGCCGCCACCGACGGCCAGTCGTCCGCGGGCCGGGAACCGGGCCACAGCAGCAGCGTGTAGCGGTCGGTGGCGAGACCGTCGCCGCCCAGCCGTAGCGGGAGCCGCCCGCCCGGGGTGGCCTCCCCGGACGGAACCAGCGCGGCGAACTCCGCCAGCCAGTCCGGCTCCGCGCCCGGCTCCGGCCGTGCGGCGGGTCCGCCCGCGGCGGCGGGTCCGGCCGCTGGGGCCCCGTAGTGGGTGTCGGTCTGGCTCATCTGCGGCGCCATCCAGCGCTGGAACAGTCCGTCGGCGTCCGCGGCGCGGAAGGCCCGGTCCCGCCGCGCGACCTGCTCGGGCGTGGCCGCCAGGGCCGCCCTGGTCATCAGCGCGGTGGAACGGGCCACCTGGTGCGAGGTCGCCCGGCGCTCGGTGTCGTAGCTGTCGAGCAGGGAAGCGGGCAGGTCGCCGCGGATCACTCCGGCGAGCTTCCAGCCCAGGTTGAAGGCGTCCTGCAGCCCGGTGTTCATGCCCTGCCCGCCGGCCGGGCTGATCACATGGGCGGCGTCGCCGACCAGGAAGCAGCGGCCCCGCCGGAAGGTCTCGGCCAGCCGCACCCGGACCCGGAAGGCGCCGCTCCACAGCAGTTGGTCCACCGTGGTCCGGCCGGCCGCGCGTTCGTCCACCAGCCGCTGGAACAGCTCCAGCGGCGGCGGCGAGGCGTCGGAGTACGCGTCGTGGGGCACGTTGACGGCGATCCGGAAGACCCCGTCGCCCATCGGGCCGAGCACGATGGCGCCGTGCGGCGAGTAGCAGTAGTGGGAGAGGTCGTCGGCGAGCGTGGTCGACAGCCTGGCGTCGGTGATCGCGAAACTGACGTCCACCTGGGGGCCGGTGAAGCCGATGCCCAGTTCGGTGCGGACGGTGCTGTGCGCGCCGTCCGCACCGAGCAGCCACTGCGGCGTGAGCACCTCCAGCCGACCGTCCGGATGCTCCAGCGTCGCCTGCGGCAGGCCGTCGCCCCGCTGCCGGCCCGGGACCAACTGCTGCTCCGGGACCAGGGCGCGCAGGCGCACCCCGCGCTCCACCGCTCCGCCCAGTTCGACCAGCCGCTCCTCCAGCACCCGCTCGGTGTCCCGCTGCGCGATCATCACCGCGAAGGGGTACGCGGTGTCGTCCAGTTCGCTCAGGTACGCCGCCGCTATCCGCTCGCGGTCGGCGTAGAAGGCGGTGCCGGCCAGCCGGTGGCCGCGGGCGGCCAGCTTCCCGGTGACGCCGATCCGGTCCAGCAGTTCCAGGTTGCGCGGCCAGACCACATTGGCCCGCGAGTGCCCGGTGTGGCCGCGCTCCGCGTCCACCAGCCGTACCGGCACTCCCTGTTGGAGCAGTTCGCAGGCCAGGACCAGGCCCACCGGTCCCGCTCCGACGATCAGGACCCCGTCGGTGACCCCGTTGCCGACCTCGCTCATGCCGCCCACACCAGTCCTCCGTTGACCTCCATCACATGACCGTTCACATAGGAGCTGTCGGCGCCGGCCAGGAACACGGCCGCCGCGCCGACCTCGTCCGGACGTCCGAGCCGTCCCGCCATCAGCCGGCCCCGGTAGGTCTCCCAGGCCTTGGGGTTGGCGGCCAGCTCACGTCCCATGCCCTCGTCGATGTAGCCGGGCGAGAGGCAGTTGACGGCAATGCCCTTGGCCGCCAGCTCCATCGCCGAGGTGCGGGTGAACATCTCCACCGCCGCCTTGCTCGCGCTGTACGCGGCGGCGCCGGCGGCGGCCCGGCCGGCGACGCAGGAGGACACATTGATGATCCGGCCGCCGCCCTGGGCCGCCATCGGGGCGATCGCGGCCTTGGTGCAGAGGAAGACACCGGTCAGATTGGTGCTGATGGTGGTGTTCCAGTCCGCCAGCGAGAGTCTGCTGATGCGGGCGTCCCGGCTGGTGCCGGCGTTGTTGACCAGGATGTCCAGCCGGCCGTACCGCTCGGTCACGTGCTCCATCAGCCGGGTCACCGAATCCTCGTCGGTGACGTCGGTCTTGTGGAAGCTCACGCGGTCCGGCGTCAGCCCGACCAACTCGTCGATGTCGTAGGGGTTCCGGGCCGCGCACACCAGATCGGCCCCTTCCGCCAGATAGGCCTCGGCGATCGCCCGCCCCAGGCCCCGGGTGCCGCCGGTGATGACGGCGGTCATGCCGTTCAGTCGCACAGGAATCTCTTTTCGGTCGTGTCGAATCCAGGCCGGTGGCCGGGGTTCAGTACCAGGTCAGTAGGGTCGCCCCGGCGGTCATGCCGCCGCCGACCGAGGCCAGCAGCAGCCGTTCGCCGCGCTCCAGCGGACGGGCCCGGTGGGCGGCGTGCAGGGTCAGCGGGACGGACGCCGCCGCGGTGTTGCCCAGGCTCGGGGCGGTCATCTGGATCTTCGCCGGGTCGATGCCCGCCTCGGCCGCGAACGCCTCCAGCAGCCTGGTGTTGGCCTGGTGGAAGATGAAGCGGTCGACGTCGGCCAGGTCCACGGCGGCGTCCTCCAGGGTCCGGCCGACCAGTTTGTGCAGGGTGCTCATCGCGTAGTCGCGCACCGCCCTGCCGTCCATCCGGAACAGGTGCTCGCCGGCCGTACGGGCCCGCGCGTCCAGGGCCGTCCGGGTGCCGCCGGCCTCGACCCCGACCAGGTGGTGCGACTCCCCGTCGGTGACCAGGTTGGTCGCCCGGATGCCGTAGCCCTCGGGCACCTCGCCGAGGACGACCGCACCGGCGCCGTCGCCGAACAGGCTGACGGTCCTCCGATCGGTCGGATCCATGATCGAGGAGAACTTGTCCGCCCCCACCAGCAGGACGTAGCCGCCGAGGTGGCGGGTGCCGAGCAGGCCCTCGGCCACGGTGAGCCCGAACAGGAAGCCGCTGCACACCGCGTTCACGTCGAAGGAGGGGATCGAGTGCAGGCCCAGCTTGTGCTGCAGGATCGCCGCGGTGGACGGCTGCGGGACGTCAGGGGTGCAGGTCGCCACGATCAGCGCGGAGAGGCCCTCCGCCACCTCCGGGCCGACCCCGTCCAGCGCCGCTCTGGCGGCCGGCAGCGCCAGGTCGGAGGTGGCCGTGCCCGGCTCCGCGTAACGCCGCTCCAGGACGCCGGTGCGCTCCGTGATCCACTCCTCGCCGGCGCCGCTCCACGCGCTGATCTGCTGGTTGGTGATGACCCGGTCGGGAACCGCCGAACCGATGGAAAGGATGCCTACGGGCATGTCGTCTCCTCAAACACGTTGGGGAACCCACTCGTGGAACCCACTCAGTGGCCCATTCCGAGGCCGCCGCTCACCGGAAGCACCGCACCGGTGATGTAGGCGGCCTGCTCGCTGCTCAGGAAGCAGACGGCGTCGGCCACCTCCCGGACGGTCCCGCCGCGCCGCAGCGGCGTCATCGCGAGGTACTCCTCGCGTCTGGCGGGGCGCAGTTCCCTGGTCATGTCGGTGTCGACGAGCCCCGGGGCGACCACGTTCACGGTGATCCCGCGCGGGCCGAGCTCCCAGGCCAGCGACCTGGCCAGGCCGACCAGGCCGGACTTGGACGCGGCGTAGTTGGTCTGTCCCGGGGAGCCCGCCAGGGCCACCGCGGAGGAGACCAGCACCAGCCGTCCCCACCGCCCGGCGAGCATGCCCCGGGCCGCCTGCCTGACCACCCGGAAGGTCGCCCGCAGATTGGTGTCGAGGACCTCGTCCACCTCTTTGTCGGTCATCCGCAGCAGCAGCGCGTCCCGGGTGATCCCGGCGTTGGCGACCAGCACCTCGACGTCCCCCTGCGCCGCCGCCACCTCGGCGAAGGCCCGCTCGACCTGGTCCTGGTCGGTGACGTCGCAGCGGACGCCGAGCAGCCCCGCCGGCGGCTCGCCGGAGCGGTAGGTGACCGCCACCCGGTCCCCGCGCTCGGCGTGGGCCCGCGCGACCGCCAGACCGATGCCCCTGTTGCCGCCGGTGACGAGCACCGACCGGCCGGTTCCGGCTCCGGTCATGCCGGGGTCACCACCACGACCGCGTTCTGGCCGCCGAACCCGAAGGAGTTGTTGAGCGCGGCCAGCGGTTTGACCGGGCGGGCCGCCCCGGCCACCACGTCGATCTCGATGCCCGGGTCCTGCCGGGCCAGGTTGGCGGTCGGCGGAACCAGCCCGCGTTCCACGGCCAGCACGGTGTAGGCGGCCTCCGCCGCCCCGGCCGCGCCCAGCAGATGGCCCACCACGCCCTTGCTGGACGTCACCGCGGGACCCTCGCCGAACACCCGGTGGATCGTCCGGGACTCGGTGATGTCGTTGAGCGGGGTCGAGGTGCCGTGGGCGTTGATGTGGCCGACCTCGTCCGGGGCCAGCCCCGCGTCGGCGAGGGCGGCCCGGATCGCCCGCTCGGCGCCGCCGCCGGTCGGGTCCGGGGCGGAGGCGTGGTGGCCGTCCGCCGAGGCGCCGAAGCCCGCGATCCTGGCCCGCACCCGGACGCCGCGCGCCCTGGCGTCGGCCGGCCGCTCCAGCACCAGCATGGCCGCGCCCTCGCCCGCCACGAAGCCGTCCCGTTCCGCGTCGAAGGGACGCGAGGCCGAGCCGGGGTCGCCGCCGCGCCTGGAGAGCGCGCCGGCCTTGCTCAGACTGGCCATCGCGGTCCGGGACATGGCCGCTTCGGTGCCGCCGGCGATGGCGATGTCGCACGCTCCGCCGCGCAGCAGCATCCGCGCGTAGCCGATGGCGGTGTTGCCCGACGCGCAGGCTGTGGAGACCACCTGGTTGGGTCCCAGCGCCTTGAGGTCCATGGCGATGTAACCGGCCGTCATATTGACCGGGCCCGTCACCATCAGCAGCGGGGACACCAGTTCGGGGCCGTCCGCCAGCATCGAGGCGTGTGCCTGCTCCACGCTGTTCCAGCCGCCGAGCGAGGTGCCCACCACCACGGCGACCCGGGCGCCGTCCCAGACGGCGGGGTCGAGGGCGGCGTCCTGGACCGCCAGCCGGGCTGCCTGGACCGCGAGTTGGCTCACCCGGTCCAGGCGCCAGGCGGTGCGGCGGCCGAGCAGGGCGACCGGGTCGAACCCGGGCACGGTGCAGGAGAAGTCGACCGGGAGCCCGTCCAACTCCTCGGTGCGGGAGGCGGTGGACCGCCCCGACCAGACCCGCTCGATGTTGGCGTCGACGCCCAGGCCGGCCGGAGTGACCAGGCCGAGGCCGGTCACCGCGACGTCGGTCGCCGCGCCGGTCGGCGGGGTCATCCGGCGACCCCGGCCGGCGTGGCGACCAGCCCGAGCAACGTGGCCAGGGTGGTCTCCGGGCTCAGCGCGGTGTCGTCGACCAGGATGTCGAACTCCTTCTGGATCAGCACGCTGAGCTCGATCAGGGCGAGCGAGTCGAGGTCGAGCTGCTCCAGGGTGGCCTCGGGCCGGAGCTCGTCCACGGTGAGGCCGAGGTTCGCGGTGAGCAGGGTGTAGAGGCGGTCCTGCGTGGATGCCATGGTGATCTCCTGTGCTGTCGGTACGGGATCGGTAGTGATCGGTCGTAGTGATCGGTCGTAGTGATCGGTAGGGGCGATCGGTAGGGGCGATCGGGGTCAGCGCCGCTCCGGGTCGGGCCCGGAGACGACCATCGCGGTGAAGGTGAAGCCTCCGCCGCCGTTCAGCACCAGGGCGAACTCGCCCGGGGCGAGCAGTTCCTGGTCGGCCAGGTCCGCGAGCGAGGCGTTGAGGTCGCCCGCTCCCACATGGCCGGTCTCCCGGCCCAGGTCCAGGAGTTCCGCGCCGGTGGCCGCGACCAGGGGCGGGACATAGGCGTCCCGCATCGCCCTGGCACCGAGCCGGGGCAGCACCGCGAAGCGCAGCCGGCTGTCGTCCCCGGTGAGCCCGGCCTCGGCCAGGCAGCCGGCCACCGCCGCGGTGATCTGCTCCGCCGCGGCGGCGGTGAACCGCTCGGCGCCGCTGGTCCGGACGAAGTGGCGCTTCGTCCGCCGGACGTCGACCATCGGGCTGTGGCTCAGCGGGTTCTCGTTGAGCCCGTCGTCGCCCCGGTGCATCACCTCCAGGTCCGCCGCCACCGTGGTGGCCACGGCGTGCAGCAGCAGCTGCGCCCCCGAGGTCTCGCGCCGGACCAGGACGGCGGTCGCCGCGTCCCCCGCCGCCATCCCGTAGTCGGACTTCCACCGGTGCCAGCTCGGCATCAGGAACCGGTCCGCCGTGGTGACCAGGGCCGGTCCTGCGGCAGGATCGCCGAGCAGCCGCAGCAGGGCGGTCTCGATGCCGATGGCCCCGCCGTTGCACTGCTGCAACAGGCCGATCGGCACCGCCCGGTCCGCTCCGAGCCGGTGCGCGATGTAGTGCGGGGCGGACCAGGCGTCATGGCCCTGGTAGTGCACGCTCGCGTGCAGCAGCAGCGAGAGCTCCGCCGGATCGCAGCCGGCGCGGTCCAGCACCGCCGCCGCCGCGGCCACCGCCATGTCCGGCGGCGCCGTCTTCCAGCTCACCGGCAGGGAGGTGTAGCCGAGGTCGCGCGCGCGGTACGGGCGTCCACGTCGCCGACGGCGAGCGCTTCCTGCACGGTCTGCCGGTCGGGCGGGTACCAGGCCCCGGCGAACAGTCCGATCGGAGCCGCGAGCCTCATCGGTCGCCCGCCGGCTCCCGGGCCGTGCGGGCCACGTCCACCCGCACCTCGCACATGGTCGCGCCGCGCTGCAGGAACCGCACCTCGACGACGCTGCCGCCGGCCCTGCCCTCATCGGCCCCGGGGGCTGCCAGCAGCTCGGCGGTGACCGTGGTCGCCGCGTCCAGCTCGACGAAGTCGCTGAACCTGGCGTCGAACCCGTCGGCGTAGCCGTCGTGCTCCGGTTCCCCGGCGGCCAGCAGCGCCGCCTGCCTGGCGGCCTCCAGCAGCGCCATCGCCGGGACATGGTCCAGCGGGTGGTCGTAGATCGCGGGATGGGTGACCGGCACGTCGAGCGAGGCCGAGACCTTCCCGGGCCCGCGGCTCAGGTCGGCCAGGACGACGTTCTCCGGCCGGGTCCGGCCCACGCCGGCGGCGTCGGCCGGCACGCCCTGCCGATCCGTGGGCATGGAGTCGGACATCGGCGGGGCGCTGCCGCGCCGCATCTCCCGGTAGCCCTGGTAGCCCTCGCGGCTGAGATAGCCCGCCGCCAGCGTGCTGCCGCCGATGGACCGGCCGCCGAGCCAGAGGTCGACGTCGAAGGTGGCGGACAGCAGTCGTCCGCCGCGCTGCCTGAGCCCGCGGGCGGTGACGTCCACCAGGAGTTCGTCGGAGGTGTGGCGTCCGCTCTCCAGCCGGTCGAACCCGGCGAGCACCGTCTGCCAGGTGCTGATCAGGAAGGAGGTCCCGAACGGGACGCCCAGGTGCCGGTGCGCCACCACGGTCACCGCCTGGCGGCAGGACTCCAGCAGCACCAGCGGATCCACGAGTCGGGGGCGGTGCGGGTGGTCGTTGTAGTAGCTGTGACCGCGCGGCAGCTGCACCGCGACCCGCCAACGCCCGTCCACGAGCGGGAGGCAGTCGGTGGCGAACACCTCCATGACGGCGGTGCGGTGCACCAGTGCGCGGTCCACCGGGCGGCTGAAGTCCAGCGCACCGGGATCGCCGGTGCGCTGGAACCTCTGTTCCGTGAGTGTCATGCGTACGTTCCTGTTCGTCGGACAACCCTGTCGGGCTGCCTGAACGACACTTCCAGCCGGGCCCGCAGGGCCACCCGCGAGCTGGACCAGATGAACCACAGTCGTGTGTTTGATCGACATGAAGCTCGCTCCAGCCCCGCTGGAGACCGGCTGGAGAAACCCACGTCCTCCCTGGTCAGCGGACCCCCGAGGGTCAGCGCACCGCCAGCACCACCTTCCCCCTGACATGCCCCTCGGCCACCAGCAGGTGGGCCTCGGCGGCCCGTTCGAGCGGGAACACGGCACTGACGTGCACCGACACCTCAGCCCGCTCGACCGCTTCCACCATGGCCGCCAGGTCGTCCCGGTCGGGCCGGACGAACACATACCGGCCGCCCAGGCCGAGCACCTCGGCCGACACCGAGGCGAGCCGCCCGCCCGGCCGCAGCAGGGCCGGCGACAGCTGCAGCGTCTCGCCGCCCATCAGGTCGAACACCGCGTCCACGCCCTCCGGCGCGACGGCGCGGACCCGCTCCGCCAGACCCGGTCCGTAGCTCACCGGAATCGCGCCCAGCGAACGCAGGTAGTCGTGGTTGCCGGGGCTCGCCGTCCCGATCACGGTGGCCCCCAGCGCCCGGGCGATCTGGACCGCGCACGAGCCCACCCCACCCGCCGCGGCATGGACCAGGACCACCTCGCCCTTGGCCAACTCCAAGTGGCGGTGCAGAGCCTGATAGGCCGTCAGTCCGGCCGCGGGCAGCGCGGCCGCCTGGTCCCAGCTCAGCGCCGAGGGCTTGCGGGCCAGGGTCCGCACCGGTGCGGCCACCAGCTCCGCGTAGATCCCCCGGCCGAGGTGGTCCTCGCGCACATAGCCGACCACCTCGTCGCCCGGGGCGAACTCGACCACCCCGTCACCCACCCGCTCGACCGTCCCCGCGACGTCGCAGCCCATCACCATGGGGAAGCTCCGCTCGAACCAGTCGTCGATGTAGCCTTCCCGGATCTTCCAGTCGGCCGGGTTCACCCCGGCCGACCTGACCCGCACCAGGACGAAGTCGGGCCCCACCCGCGGATCCGGAAGCTCCATCAACTCCAGTGCCTCGGCACCGCCGTACGCAGAGATCGCAACAGCCTTCACGCGGAACAGCTCCCTTGTCTGAAACCCGGTACTTGCGTCAGGGCTCTGATGAGTGCCCCAAGCAAGAGCGACATCAGTTACCTTAGACAGCACCGCAAGTCGAAGAACCCTTGCACTCAATCGTCCCTTGACATAAGAATCAGGCTGTGATGAAACTCGGTCCACACGAGCGGGAAGCGATCGACGAACGCCCTCACCTCGGCGCTGTCGTCAAACGCCTCTCCCATGCCGTGACGCGGACGACCACCGCGGCACTGCAACCGTGGGGTCTCACCACCGCCCAGTACACGACGCTCCGCCAGATCCGACTGTCCTCACGCTGTTCGGCGGCCGGACTGGCCCGACAGTGCTCGGTCAGCCCGCAGTCGATGGCGCTGCTGCTGGTCACCCTGGAACGGGAGGGGCACATCACCCGCAGACCCGCCGCCGTCCATCCCCGCGTGCTCGAGATCCGGCTGAGCAGGTCGGGGGCCAAGGTGCTGCTCTCGGCGGAAAGGGCCGTCGGCAACGCGTTCAGCGGACTGCTGACAGAGCTGGGGCCCGACCGCTCGGCGACTCTCCACGACTGGCTCGAACGCGCCGCCACGGCGCTGGGCCGACCACCCCGACCCCACTGAGGCCATGCTCATTCTCACCGCCGCGACCGGCATGTTCGGAACGAACGTCCACCTCGTCGCCGAAGGACCCGGTTCGCCCTGCGTGATCATCGACCCCGGGCACCTCGCCGCGCCCGAGGTGCACGCCCTGGTCCGCCGGCACCGGCTGATCCCGGAGGCCGTGCTGCTCACCCACGGACACATGGACCACACCTGGGACGCCGTCCCGGTGGCCGAACGCTACGGGATCCCGGTCCTGATCCATCCGGACGACCGGTACCAGCTCGGCGCGCCTGCCAAGGGACTGCCGGCCGACTGGCCCCAGCAGCAACTCGTCACCCATCCCCGCCGGGAACCGGCCGATGTCGTCGAACTTCCGCGTGACGTGCAGGAGTTGGAGCTGACTTCGGCGCGGATCACGGTGCTGCCCACGCCCGGCCACACCGGCGGCTCGGTGATGTTCGCCGTCGCCGGGGGTCCCGGGGACGACCCGCTGCTGGTGACCGGCGACACCCTGCTCGCCCTCGGCCCCGGCCGCTCGGACGCACCAGGCGGCAGCGCGGTCCAGCTGGACCAGTCGGTGGCAGCCGTCAGCTCCCGGTTCCCCCGGGGGACCCGGCTGCTCGCCGGACACGGCCCGATCGGTTCGCTGGGCCGCTGAGCCCCCGCCCCCACCACGCCACGCCACGCCACGCCACGACCCACCGCGCCACGACCCCGGAGGACCCCATGCGCACAGTCCAGTTCAACTCCTACGGCACCGCCTCGGTACTCGAACTGACCGAGACCCCGGTCCCCGACCCGGCGCCGGGACAGGTCACCATCGACGTGCGCTACGCGGGCGTCAACTTCGCCGAGGTGATGTTCCGGCGCGGGCAGTTCCCGATCAACCTGCCGCACCGTCCCGGCCTGGAGGCGTCCGGGACGGTACGGGCCCTCGGCCGGGGCGTGACCGGCCTCCGGGTCGGCCAGCCGGTCTCCGCGCTGGTGCTGGCGGGCGGCGGACAGGCCGAGGTGGTCGCCGCCCCGGCCGAGCACGTCGTGCCGCTGGACGGGGACCTCGCCGGACTGGACCCGGCCGCCGCGGCCGGCGCCCCGGCCAACGTCGCCACCGCCCTGGGCGTGCTCACCTCGGCGGGCCGACTGGCCGCCGGGGAGACCGTGGTGGTGCTGGCCGCCGCCGGCGGGGTGGGCACCGCGGCGGCGCAGCTGGCCAGGACCCTCGGCGCGACGCTGGTGATCGGCGCCGCCGGATCCGCGGAGAAGGCCGACTACGCCATGAAGTTCGGCTACGACAGCGTCGTCGGCTACCCGGAACTGGCCGAGGAGGTCGCCGCGCGGACCGGCGGAGCCGGCGCCGACCTGGTGCTCGACTCGACCGGCGGACCGTTCCGCGCCGAGGTCACCGCCATGCTCGCGCCCTTCGGCAGGCATGTCGTCTTCGGCAACGCGGCCGCGGCGGACGTCAGCTTCGAGGGCAACCACGTCTGGTACACCAACAGCACGCTGGCCGGCTACAACCTCGGCGGCGTCGCGCACCGCGCGCCCGCGGTGCTGCGCCGGCACCTGGAGCAGGCCCTCGCCGCCGTGGCCGACGGCAGCGTCCGGCTCGACCTCACCGTCCTGCCCGCGAGCGAGGTGTCCCGGGCCCACGAGCTCCTGGAGAGCCGCGCCTCGACCGGGAAGTACGTCCTCGACCTGCAGAGCTGACCGCCCCCTGTGGCGCTGACCGCCCCCTCCCCGCTCGACACCGCACCGAAGATCGGAGTCCCCTGCCATGAGACTTGCCGAAGGACTGGGCCTGGCCGCTGTGGCGGCCTGGCTGCCGGAGACCGCGCAGTCCGCCGACGAGGCCGTCGCGCTCGGCCTGCTGGACGCCGAGGAGGCCGAGAACCTCGGCCGACCGACGCTGCCGGTCTCCACGGACCTGGCGTCCCCGGAGATGGCCGCGACGGCGGCCCGGCGGGCGCTGGCCGAAGCCGGTGTCGACCCGTCCCGGATCGGTCTGCTGCTGCACTCCTGGATGCACCACCAGGGCCACGACATCTGGTCCGCCCCGCACTACCTGGCCCGGGAGCTCGGGGCCGACGAGGCCACGCCGGTCGGCATCCAGCAGCAGTGCAACGGCGGTGTGGCGGCGATCGAGGCCGCCGCCGCGCGGCTGATCGCCGAACCCTCCGTCGACTACGCGCTGGTCACCACCGCCGACCGGTTCGTCGAACCCGGTTGGCGGCGCTGGACCAGCGACTACGGAATCGCCTTCGGCGACGGCGCGACCGCCGCCCTGCTGCACGCCAGGGACGACGAGCGGGACGTCTTCACCCTCTGCGGCATAGCCATCGCGGCCGCCCCCGAACTGGAGGCCATGCACCGGGGCGACGACGACTTCAGCGACGCGCCGCGCCCGGCCGGGGAACACGCGGACCTGCGGCGCCGCAAGAAGGCGTACCTCAGCAGCAACGGCCTGGAGGGCTTCGCCAAGGCCACCGCGCTGAGGCTGCGCCAGGTGGTGACGGAGTCGCTCGCCGACGCCGGGCTGGAACCCGACGACCCGCGCATCGCCTGCGTCGCCCTGCCCCGGCTCGGCCGCAAGACGATCACCGACATCTACACCCCCGCCGTCGCCGCGATCACCCCCGCGCCGGTGGCCGACTACGGGCACACCGGACACCTGGGCACCGGGGACGCGGTCGCGAGCCTGGTCGAGTTCCACCAGCGGAAGCTGGTCCCGCCCGGCCAGTACGGCCTGGTCCTCACCGCAGGCGGCGGCTTCACCTGGTCCGCCGTGGTGGTCCGGTCCCCGGAGCGGTGAGGCACCGGGGGCGGTGAAGCACCGGGGGCGGGGGCGGACGGCTGGGTGGTCAGCCCCCGCCTCCGGTGGCTCTTCGTTCTAGTTGTAGGATGACTGGACAAGAGGATGTCGGACGACCGGAGGACCTGACCACGTGAGCAGCAATCTGCACGCCGCCGGGCGGACCTCCCTGGTCGACTCCGCCATCGAGCAGCTCCGCGCCCAGCTCAGCAGCGGCGCCTGGCAGGTCGGCGACCGGATCCCGACCGAGCACGAGCTGGCCGAACAGCTCCAGGTCGGCCGCAACACCGTCCGCGAGGCGGTCAGGGTGCTGGTGCACGCCGGGATGCTGCAGTCCCGCCAGGGCGAGGGCACCTTCGTCCGCTCCACCAGCGACCCCGCCGCGGTGCTGCACGGGGTGCAGCGCGCCGGGGTGCGGGACGTACTGGAGGTCCGCGCCGCGCTGGAGACCGAGGGAGCCAGGCTCGCCGCGCTCCGGCACACCGCCGAGGACCTGGCCCGGATGCGCAGCGCACTGGACGCCGAGGCGGCCATCCTCCGTACCGAACCGGAACGGGCCGGACGCGAGGCCAGCGTGGAGCACGACCTGGAGTTCCACACCGCCATGGTCGAGTCCGCCCACAACCCGGCGCTGACCGAGGTCTACCGCTACTTCAGCGCCTCCGTCCGCGAGTCGATGCGCTCCTCCTTCGGCGACCAGGACATGCCCGAGGTCGACCTGGCCGCGCACCACGCGCTGGTGGACGCCGTCGCCTCCGGCGACCCGGACGCCGCCGAGGCCGCCTGCCGGCTGCTGCTCGCCGAGCCGATGGCGGCCGTGGGCCGCCTGCTCCACAAGAACTGACCCACCGCACCGAACCGCTTCTCCGGAAAGAACCCCATGTCGCGCACCACCCTCGACGCCCCCACGACATACGCGCCGAACGCCGCCCCCTCCCGGCTCGCCCGGATCGCCGTCCACCCGGCGACCGCGCTGGTCGGCATCCTGCTGGTGTCGCTGAACATGCGCGCCGCGCTGTCCGCGGTGTCGCCGCTGCTCACCGACGTCAGCGGGACGTACGGGCTGTCCAGTACCGCGGGCGGGCTGCTGACCACGCTTCCGGTGCTGCTGATGGGGATCACCGCGCCGTTCGTGCCCGGGCTGGTCCGGCGCTTCGGTCCGGAGCAGGTGGTGCTGGGCGCGCTGGGGCTGCTCGCGGCCGGGGTCGGACTCCGGGTGGTGTCCGGCGCGTGGACGCTGTTCGCCGGCAGCATCGTGATCGGCGCGGCCATCGCCCTGCTGAACGTCACCATGCCGGGGCTGGTCAAGCGGGACTTCCCGGACCGGGCCGCGACCATGACCGGGGTCTACTCCACCTCGATGATCGTCGGCGCGACGCTGGCGGCGGCGCTCTCCGTGCCGATGGAGCACGCGTTTGGCGGCTGGCAGGGGTCGCTGGCGTCCTGGTCGGTGCTGGCGCTGTTCGCGGGGCTGGTCTGGCTGCCGCAGGTGCGGAGGCCCGCATCGTTGGCGAAGCCTTTGCCGCAGGTCGCCGGGGCGCGGATGGCCGGGTTGTGGAAGCACCCGCTGGCCTGGCAGCTCGCCCTCTACATGGGCATGATGTCGCTGCTCTCCTACACCCTGATCGCCTGGATGCCGACGATCCTGACCGACCAGGGCATGGACCGCGGCACCGCGGGGGCGGTCTTCGCCTTCTGCAACCTGGTCCAGGTCGGCGGCGCGTTCCTGGTGCCGCTGCTGGCCGGACGGATGAGCAGCCAGCGGAAGCTGGTGGCACTGATGGTCAGCTGCAATGTCGCCGGCATCACCGGCCTGATCCTCGCGCCGGTGGGCGGGGCCTGGCTGTGGGCGGTGCTGCTGGGCATCGCGCAGGGCGGCGGTTTCGGCCTGGCGATGGCGTTGATCGTGCTGCGGGCCGGGGGTGCGGCGGTGGCCTCACAGCTGTCCGGGATGTCGCAGATGATCGGATACTTCATCGCCGCGGTGGGGCCGGTCGGCTTCGGCGCCCTGCATCAGCTGACCGGGGGCTGGGGGTTGCCGCTGGCGTTGCTGCTCGGTTGTTGTGTCGTTGCGCTGGTGGCCGGTCTCGGCGCAGGGCGGGGGCGGACACTGCGAGCCGGGTGACCGTCAGCGGTGGTTGCTGTTCGCGCACGCTTTTCAGCAAGCACAGCCCCGCGCCCCTATCGGTGGTTCCGCACAGGCGTGACCATCTACCACCTCAGGGGCGCGGGGAACTGCGCAAAAACACCAGCCACCGCCGACGTCAACGGCTACTCCTCCCCGGCCAACGTCAACCGCGTAAGCCGGAACGCGGCGAACGCCGCCGTCCCCAGCGCCACGACGACCAGCAGCGGAACCGCCGTAGGCAGCTTCACCGCGGAGCTCACCACCCCCGGGTCGGCAATCTTCGCCGCCAGCGCCAGCGACCACTGCTGGACGCTGAGATCCTTCACCCCGCTGACGAAGTTGCCCAGGATGCTCTCCCACAGCAGCGAGTAGACCAGCCCCCACACCACCGCGTGCCGGGTGATCACGCCGAGCAGCAGGAAGATCGCACTGTAGGCGACCCCCGCGACCACCGCGGCCACCCCGTACGCCAGGGCCACGCTCTCGAAGTTGCCGAAGAGGATCACCCCGGCCAGGTAGGTCGGGATCGCCGCGAAGACGACGGTGCAGCCGATGGCGACCGCCAGCTTGGTGGTGACGATCTTCCACCGCGGCAGCGGCTTGGCCAGCAGGTAGATGATCGAGCCGTCGTCGATCTCCGGGCCGATGGCCCCGGTCCCGGCGATCAGGCCGAGCAGCGGCACCAGGGTGCCCAGCGCGAGCGTGCCGAGCAGATTGACGGTGGTGCTCTCGTCCTGGCCGACGGTGGCCCGGATGATCACCGACAGGACCAGCAGCAGCGCGGGCACCGCGAGCAGCAGCAGGCCGCGGCGGCGGCCGAGCAGGCCGCGTACGGTCAGCCGGGCGACGGTGATGTTCACAGGTTCACCTTCTTGGAATGAGTGGCGCTGGTCATGAGGTCACCAGGTAGGAGAAGACGCTCTCCAGCGACTCGTCCGCGGGTGAGACGGTGAGCAGCCGGATGCCGGCCTCCTTGGCGACCCGGGGCACCAGTTCCGTGAACCGGTAGTAGTCGATGGCCTGGATCTGCAGCGCCTTCTCCTTCCAGTCCAGTTCGATCCCGGCCGTGGACGCGTCCGCGATCAGCGCGGCGGCCAGGGCCCGGTCGTCGCTGGAGCGGACCAGGTAGCGGTGCGGACGGTTGGTCATCAGCTGCCGGATCTTGCGGAAGTCGCCCGAGGCCGCGTGGCGTCCGGCCACGACCACCTCGATGTGGCGGGCGAGCTGCTCCACCTCCTCCAGGATGTGCGAGGAGAAGAGGACGGTGCGGCCGTCCGAGCCGAACCGGCGCAGCAGTTCCATCAGGTGCATCCGCTGCCGCGGGTCCATGCCGTTGAAGGGCTCGTCGAGCAGCAGCACGGCCGGGTCGTGGACCAGGGCCGAGGCCATCTTGACGCGCTGCTTCATGCCCTTGGAGTACGTTGGTGACCTTGCGGTCCTGGGCGTACTCCATCTCCACGGTGGCGATGGCGCGGGCCGCCGCCGCCCCGGGGTCGGGCAGGCCGTGCAGTTCGGCGTTGGCGAGGACGAACTCGGCGCCGGTCATGAAGTCGTACATGGCCTCGCGCTCGGGCACGAGCCCGATCTGCCGGTACGCCTGCTGGTTCTTCCAGACCTGGACGCCGTCGATGGTGACCGAGCCGGAGGAGGGCGGCAGGAAGCCGCTCATCATGTGGATCAGGGTGGACTTCCCGGCCCCGTTGGGGCCGAGCAGACCGGTGACGCCCGGCTCGATGGTCATGCTGACGTCGTTCACGGCGACGACGTTGCCGAACCAGCGGGACACCCGGTCGATGCTGACAGTGGTCATGACGGCCTCTCAGATCTTCCGGTAGCGACGGACCATCAGTCCGAACGAGGCGGCGGCGATCAGGACGATCTCGACGAGGAAGACCACGGCGCCGAAGCTCGACGGAACCCCGAAGCCGCTGCCGTCGGCCAGTCCGAACAGCCAGTTGACACTGGACTGGATCAGCGAGTTGGGGCTGATCAGCAGCGCCCAGCCCGCGGTGTCGCTGTGCCCGTTGTTGTCGAGCACCGACCAGATGATCCCGGCCACGGCCTCGGAGATCAGGAACAGCGCGATGATCGCGGCGACGCCGAAGCCCCGTCGGGACGTGGTCGCGGCGATGGCCAGCGAGATCCCGGTGTAGAGCAGCGAGTAGAGCGCGGCGGCGACCAGCCCGTAGGCGAACAACTCCAGGTTGTGCAGGAACGGCATCGAGGCCAGCAGCGAGCCGATCCAGAGGATCAGCATCGGGACGCCGGTCAGCAGGAAGATCGCCGAGAACATCGCCCCGAACTTGGCCTGCACATAGTCGCGCGCGGTCAGCGGCCGGGAGAAGTACAGCGGCAGGGTCATGAAGCGCAGGTCGCGCGACATCGCCACCGGCGCCTGGGCCGCGACGAAGACCGCGATCACGAACTGCATCACGGACAGGTAGTGCGGGTAGTTCACCGCGTCGGGGAAGTCGTTCCGCTTCAGGTAGACCACCACGGCCACGATGATCAGCGCCGGCAGGCACATCACCGCCGCCAGTGCCATCGGCAGCACCTTGGACTTGGCCGAGCGGCCCAGGCCGAAGCTGCCGCGCAGACCGAGCGTGAACAGCGAGCGGGTCGCGTAGCCGCGCCCGAGGCGCGGACCGTCGTAGTGGCGGTAGCCGATGTCGTGGATGACATCGGCCCGCGCGTCCGGCTCGGCCTGCGGGGCTTGCGAGGGCTGCGGAGGCTGCGGGGCCTGCGGAGGCTGCGGGCCCTGCGGGGGCTTGGAGATCTGGACGGGCTGTACGGGCTCAGACATGGGCGGTCTCCTCCTCCCGGGTGTGGAAGACCTCGGAGATGTGGTGCCGGCGCTGCTCCATCCGCACCAGCCCGAGACCGAGGTCGGCGACGGCGTCACGGATCAGGTCGTAGGTCTCGTCGTCCTTGATCTCGACCAGCAGCACCCGGCTGCCGTCCACGGACGGACCGACCGTCAGCCCGTCGCTGACCAGGCGCTCGCGCAGGGCCGCGTCGGCGTCGAAGGCCGGGTCCGACCTGCGGTCCGTCACCTCGACCGCGAGCAGCTGGGTGAACTGGGTGAAGTCGGCGGTGGACGAGGAGCGCAGCAGCCTGCCCCCGTCGACGACGACCACGTGGTCGCAGGTCCGCTCCAGCTCGCCGAGCAGGTGCGAGGTGACCAGGACCGAGATCCCGAAGTCGCTGTGGACCCGGCGGATCAGCCCCAGCATGTCGTCCCGGCCGACCGGGTCGAGGCCGTTGGTCGGCTCGTCCAGCAGCACCAGCTGCGGATCGTGGACCAGGGCCTGGGCCAGCTTCACCCGCTGCTTCATGCCGGTGGAGTAGCCGCCGATGGGGCGGTACCGCTCTTCGTAGAGGCCGACATGGCGCAGCGTGTCCGCGGTGCGCTCACGGGCGGCGGCGGCCGGGAGGCCGGACATCCGCGCCATGTGCACCACGAACTCGGTGGCCGACACGTCAGGTGGCAGGCAGTCGTGTTCGGGCATGTAGCCGACGCGCTCGCGGATGGCTTCGCCCTGGGTGGCGACGTCGAGCCCGAGAACGCTGGCGCTGCCTTCGGTGGCCGGGGCGAGCCCCAGCAGGATCTTGATGAGTGTGGACTTGCCTGCGCCGTTCGCTCCGACCAGGCCGACCACTCCGGGCTGCACATCGACGGTAAGTCGATCCAGCGCGGTGACCCGGGGGAACCTCTTGGTGAGGTTGTCCGTGATGATGACAGACACGGGACGACCGTATAGGTGCGGCCCTGCTGTGCGCATCAGGCTTGGGGCAGCGGAATCCCCCCATCTTCCGAGGTACGGCGAGGGGCCCGTCCCCTAGGGGACGGGCCCCTCCGCACCGGGTCAGCCCTGCAGCAGCTCGCCCTGCAGGCTGACCACCTGCTCGAAGTTCACCAGCGGCACCGCCTTGGGGTTGCTCATCACCACGACCGCCTCGACGTCCCCGTGCAGGAGGTAGCCCATGCGCACGGCCTGGCCGTTGTGGCTCGCCGGCTGTGCCAGCAGGTCCGACCGCACGCCGTAGACCAGGCCGGGGATGACGGTCGAGCCGTCCTCGACCAGACCTGTCACACCCGTCGGCCGGGTGGACGCCGTGTCCCCGTCGAAGACGGTGCCCGCGTCGCCGTCCGCGCGGACCTGCAGCAGGTAGACGGTGGTGCGGGTGCCGTCCGCGGCGACCCAGGCGCGGGCGGCGATGTGGCGCAGGCCGAAGGCGCTGAACTCCGAGCTGAGCTCGGGCTTGCCGCCCATGTCCTTGATGTAGGAGGCGGCCGGGTACCAGCCGGACGGGTCCGGGAGGAAGCCCTTGACCGTCTTCGCGCCGAGCGGAGCCGGCAGCAGCAGCTTCCGCAGGTCGGCCGCGTGGTCCGGGTCCCCGGTGGCGTCCTCGCCCTGGTCCGGGGTGAGCGCCTTGGGCGGCAGGGCCGGCAGCGTCAGCTGCGGGAAGGTGTACCGGCTGTCGGCCGGAGTCTTCAGCCCCGGGATGTCGGTGCGGCGCGGAGCCGTCACCGCGACGGCGGTGCCCACGCCGACCGCCACGCAGACCACGGCGGCCGTGGTCCAGCGCAGCGCGGTCCGCAGCCACCGGCGGTCGCGCGGCGGAGCCGGCGCCAGATGCGCCGGCACGGCCCACACGGTGGCGGGGTCGTACTGCGCGGGCACGGGCGGTGCGGGCGGTGCGGGCAGTTCCGTGACGGGCGGTTCCGTGACGGGCGGTTCCGTGACGGGCGGTGCGGTGACGGGCGGTGCGGCGTCCGTCGGTTCGGTGACGGGGTGCTCGGTGACGGGCGATTCGGTGACGGGCTGCTCGCTCATGTCTGGGCTCCCGGGATGGCGAGGCGGGTGAGCTGCTGCGAGAGCAGCGAGACGGCCGCGGCGCTGTCCAGCGGCGCGACCCCTTCGACGTCCATCCACACCGAGATGTCCCCGACCGAGGCGTCGCAGTCCATGTAGTCCAGCTTGTCCCCGCTCGGCAGCGGCGGCAGGTAGCAGTGGGTGGCCGGGAAACCCGGGACGCCCGGGCCGGGCCGGTAGGCTCCGGTCGCGTCGGCCAGGTGCTTGCGGGACTTCGCGGCCAGCGTCGCGGACTGCTGGTTCTCCTGGCGCAGCGCGAGGGTGATCACCGTCGAGTCCGACTGCAGGTAGGTGCGCAGCGCGTAGCCCTTGGTGTGGCTGTCCAGGAAGTCCTGCTCCTCCAGCTTGCGGTCGGCCGTGGACATGAACCCGATCGACTTGGTGAAGATCGCCTGGTACTCGGACGCGGACAGCACCGTGTCATTGCCGAACTCATAGAAGTCCGGGCCGGGTTCCATGCCCATGGGCACGGGCAGCAGCAGGTCTCCGAGCGAACCGAAGTGGTCTCCGTTGGACAGCGCGCCGTACCTCGGCGGCTTGGCCGCGGCCGGCTTCTTCGCGGCGGCCACCTGGTGCTTCGGCTTGTTCACCACCTGCAGCACGCCGAAGCCGACGCCACCGCCGACCACGACGGCGGACAGCACAGCAGCCGTGCCGAGCGCCGCCCAACGGCCTCGGCCGGGCTTCCTCACCGGTGCCGGCGGCGGAAGTTCGGTGGTCACAGTAGCTCCAACTGGCTCTGCAGAAGTGTCAGCAACGTGTTCGCGCTGACCGGGTGGGCGGAATCGATGAAGACCTCCACCGTAATGTCGCCGTGCTGGGCGTACCCGCGTCCCTCGTAGTACACGTCCGAACCCCCCAGGTTCTTCCGGCCGGGGAACACCTCGCCGCCGATCATGTGCGGCACGTCGACCGCGGTGCCGCCGGTGGCGTCGTGGGCGTAGCCCTCCTGGTCCGACATCTCGTTCCTGGCCGCGTTGCTGTCGCCGTCGGCGTACTGGACCAGATACACCGTGGTGTTCTCCGCGCCCTTGTACCAACCGGCCTCCGCGGTACGGCGGAAGCGCTGCGCCGCCAGGTGGCTGAAGGCCACACCGGGGTTGGTGAAGGTCTCCGAGAAGTCCGCGAGGTCCAGCCAGAGGTGGACCTGGCCCCGGTCGGTGAAGGCCTTCGTCCCGGCTGGGGCGGGCACCAGCAGCTTGGTGAGGTCGCCGTCGGTCTTCACCTGGTCGTCCTGGGCGGCCGGGAGCGCGGGGGTGGCGACGCGCTTCGCGGGGTACTTCGGCTGGGCGACGGTGAGCGGGGGCAGCGGGGTGGGCTTGCGCGCCGCCTGCACGGCGTAGCCGGCTCCGCCGCCGCCGAGGACGCCGAGGGCCACGGCGACCGCCATGATCAGCGCGGTGCGCCCGCGGGGGCGCCGCTTGGCGCCGGCGCCGGTGCCTGCGCCTGCCGGCGTCTCGGGGTCGGTCGACGTCTCGGGCTCAGTTGCTGCCTGGGGCTCAGTTGCTGCCTGGGGGTCGGCCGGGGCCTGGGGTTCGGCCGGAGCTTCAGGGGCGGCCGGTGCTGCGGGCTCAACTGCTGCCGTGGGCTCGGCCAACGCCTCAGCCTCAGGCTCAGGCTCGGTCGGGGGTTCGGGTTTGTCGGGTGTGGCGACGGGGGCCGGCTCTGGGGCCGCCGCGTCGGCTGCTTCGGTGGTCAACGTTCCTCCACGGGACGTCTCAGGGCTGCTCAGTAGCCGGATCAGTGGCCGGACTTGAGACGCTTCGCCTCGCGCTGCATCAATGGGTTCAGCACTGAGTGCGGGAGCTTCCCGGTCCCGGTCACAGTGATCTCGTACTCGACGTCGCCCTCGTGCGCGATACCGAACACCTCGCCGTCGCCGTCCGGGTCGGAGGGGTCGATCGCGAACCCCCTGGCGCCGGAGACACCGGAGACGCCGAAGGACTTCGCGTGGGAGCCGAAGCTCAGCCCCTGCACCCAGTCGCTCGCGTAGCCGGAGCTGCTGAAGTGCATCAGCTGGGTCTCCACGGTGTAGGTGCCGTCGTTGGTGCGGTAGGTACGGGTGGCGCCGCCCGAGCAGCCGTACTCGTCGAGGATCTTCTTGCTGGTGGTCGGGTTCCCGAGCAGCTTGGCCAGCTGGGCGACCGTCATCTTGGTCCCGTCCTGGTCACCGTAGGCGGCGGCGTCGGCCGGTACGGGCAGCAGGAAGAACCGCAGGTCACCACGGTGGGTGGAGCCGGAGACGGAACCCCTGACCGTGGAGGTGGGGCTCGGGGCGGCCGTGGGCACCGGCGCGGCGGTGGTCGGCGCGGCCGAGGGGGTGGCCGAGGCCGTGGCGCTGGGCACCGCGTCCGCGACCGTGGTGGTGGTGTCGTTGTTGTTGGAACCGACCGCCACCACGGCGGTGGCCGTCCCTACGGCGACCACCAGCCACCCGGCGACGGCGAGGGACAGGTACAGCCCCTTCCGCGAACGCGGGGCACGCGGCACGGCGTCGAAGACCTCCGGGCGGTGGCCCGGCGGGGGCGGCGGAACCGGGGGGTAGTAAGGGGGCGGCGGCGGAACCGGCGTCACCTGCTCCGGACCTGACTCCGCCGAACCGACACTCTCGTCGCCCACCGACCACTCCCACCCTCGCGATTCACCGCGGTCCCCTGGGAGGCGGCCACGCACGACGTGAAGACGGGCGTGATCAGCGAGTATGGCCAAGAAATCGGAACTCGAACAACTTCTTTACTGGATCGGTATGGACGCCGTGCGTAAACGTATGAAGCATCTTGGATTTGCATGCTTACACCCGATTTAGGACGGGGGCGGGGTAAGGGGTGGGGTAAACCGAACCCCGGTAACGGGTGGTACCGCACTGGTAGCGATCTTGGCCGCGGAGCAGGATTCAGCACGACCGGGCCACCTACCGACAGCGAGGCTGCATCGTGCCGAACACGACACCCCCGACTCGGGCAGCGCGACCATCGCTGGGCGTCCCTACGCCGAGCTGGAGCGTCCACTCGCCACGGTCGGTGCGCTGCTGGAGGCCCGCCCCTTCCACACCGGCCGGTCCGCCTACCACCACCTGCTGTTCCTGGCACAGAGCCAGGGCCTGCCGAAGCGCAGGGTCGACGAGGTGCTCGACACCGTGGGCCTGACCGGTGTGGTCCACAAGCGGACGAGCCGGTGAACGGCCTGGACCCGGACGGCGTGGTCTGGATCCGGAACCTGATGAAGGGCCTGGCCGCCGAGGACCGTGCGGTCCTGGCACCGCGCCTCCTTGGAGGAGGCGTTCATGGAACTGACCCGCGACAGCGTCGAGTACGGCCAGCCCCCGCAGCGCGCGGCCTGAGCCGCCACCCCGCAACTACGTCAGAACGTCAGAACGTCTACCGAGGAGCACCCGTGTCTGTCGCCACCGAATCCCTCGCCCTGTCGGTGCGGACCTCCCCCGCCCCTTCCCTCCGGCCTCCCTTCTCCGCCCTGCTCCGCTCCGAGTGGACGAAGATCCGCAGCATCCGCTCCACCGTGTGGACCGTGCTCGCCTTCGTCGTGGTCTCCGTGGGCAGCGCCATCCTGATCGCCCACGCCACCAAGGCGGGTTGGGCGTCGAGCAGCCCCGGCGACAGAGCCCAGGCCATCCACGATCCAGCCGGGACGCTGTTCTCCGGCGCGGGTTTCGGCCTCATCCTGATCTGCGTCCTCGGCAGCCTCGCCGTCACCAGCGAGTACTCCACCGGGACGATCAGGTCCAGCCTGCTGGCGGTCCCCCGGCGCACGCCGATGCTCGTCGCCAAGGCCACCGTCTTCACCGCCCTGCTGCTGGCCATCGGCAGCACCACCGGCTTTGTGGCCCTGTTCGTCGGCGCGAAGTTCCTGCCGTCCGAGATGCCGATGAACCTGGGCACGCACGGCGTCTTCCGGGAGACCCTCGGCTTCGGGCTCTACACCGCCATGCTCGGACTGTTCTCACTCGCCATCGGCACCCTGATCCGGCACACCGCCGGCGCGCTGACCGCCTCCGTCGGCCTGCTGCTGGTCGTCGGGCCGTTGACCACCGCGCTGCCGGGCCACATCAGCGACTTTGTGCCGACCACCGCGGGACAGCTCATCGTCCAGGCGGACGGCACCGGAATGCTGTCCCCCTGGGGCGGGTTCGCGGTATTCACCCTGTGGACCGCGGGCCTGCTGCTGGCGGCCACCTACTCCCTCAAGCACCGCGACCTCAGCTGACCCCACTTCCCACAAGCCCGCCGCCCACAGCCCGGCCGCCTCCCCACGCGGCCGGGCTGCTGCGTGGATAGGCTTGTTGTGTGGTGAGGCCGATTCTGTGGCGAGGCTCCCCAGATGGGTTGGCTCACACCACCTGTGAGGCCCTCCCACATGCTTCCATCATCGTGGGGTCTTTCCTTCGGGTTCTCCGCGAATTCCCAGCGTCCTCTCCGGCCGCGCCCCGCGGCAGCGGTCAGAGTCGTTCCCGCACCCCGTGCGGAACGACCAAGGGGGACCATGACGAGGAGAAACGACATGCACCCAAGGAATACGGTCGCGGACCAGGCAGCGAGGGCGCCGCGCTGGAAGGGCGGCGTACTCGCGGCGGCCACCCTGGCCGCGGGACTGGGCCTGGCGGCCTGCTCGTCCGGCGGCGGCGCGACCGCCGGCAGCGCTTCGACCAGCAGCGCCTCGGCCAAGTCCTCTTCCGCCGCTGGCGCGACTGCTGCCTGCCCCGCGAGCAAGGGCCCCGGAGGCAAGGCCCCCGGAGGTGCTCCCGGAACTGCGCCTGGTGGTGCGCCCGGTGGAACGCCTGGTGGTGCGCCTGGTGGAACGCCGCCCAGTCTGCCCGCCGGGGCGGTCCCGGGAGCGATCCCCGGGGGGAACACCGGGGGCATTCCGATGGCGAAGACCATCAAGCAGACGGACACCAGCACCAGCACGGTCATCAACCCCACCGGCCCGCAGATCCAATGCGCGACGTCGGGGATCACCAGCACCGACGACATCACCTACTCCTCGCCGACCACCAACGGCACCAAGACCGATCTGCAGCTGGACATCCAGGTCCCCACGGCGTCGACGGGGGAGAAAGCGCTGGTCATCTACATCACCGGCGGCGGCTTCAGCATCGCGGACCGAACCGCCAACCTGGACCAGCGCACCTATGTGGCCGACCAGGGCTACGTGGTGGTCCTTCCGCGCACCCCTTGATGCCCGGCAAGGGCGCGACGATCGGCACGCTGCCGACCGGCCGCGGCCCGGATACGGTCCACAGGCCCGCCCGACCGGCGTCAGCCGATCCCGGCAGAGGTCACCCGGTCGTTGACGATGACGACATCCACCCTGGTGGGCCTGTGGTCGTAGGTGATCGTGAAGCGCACGCCGTCCTGGCTGACAACCCGCAGCTCCCGGTGCTCCTTGGCGGCCTGCGAACGGGCGGCCCCGAGGGTCAGCCCGAGGTACTGGCAGGTGCCGACGTCCCCGACCTCGCGGAACGCGGGGGTACCCGCGGGCGGCGCCGTGACGCAGGCCGGCCGTGTGGCCTGCGCCGCCGCCGCGGTGTCCGCCGGACCGGACGACGCTCCCGTCGCGATCTGGACCGCGGCCACCACGACCGCGGTGGCGCAGCCGACCGCCAGGCCCACGGCACACCGGCGGTTCCGCCGGCGCCTCCCCACCCGCGCGGCGACCCCGGCCAGGTCCGCGTGGAGGGGACCCGCCTGGTCCGCCGCGTCCAGCAGCATCCGCTTGACCGCGTCCAGCTCCTGGGTGTCAGCCATGTCCGTCTCCCTCAAGGTCGGTGAGCACCAGCGTCCTGCCGAGCCGTGCGACGGCCTCACTCAGATGCCGTTTGACCGTTCCGGCACTGCAGCCCAGCCGCGCGGCGATCTCGTCCACCGGGAGGTCCTCGTAGAAGCGCAGTACCGCGCAGGCCCGCTGCCGCGGCGAGAGCGTGTCGAGGGCCCGGACGACATCCATGCGGTCCCCGCTGGCGGTGCTGAAGTCGCCGGTGGAGTCCGGTGTCACCAGACGTGGCAGCAGCCCGGTCCAGCGCGCCCGGCGGCGGTGCTGGTCCAGGTAGCGGTTGAGCATGACGCGGCGGACATACGGCTCCGCGGACTCGACGTCCCAGGTTCGCCGGGGTTGGGCGAACATCCGGACCAGCGCGTCCTGGACCAGGTCATCGGCCTCCGCGCGGTCCCCGCACAGCAGATAGCCGTACCGCTTCAACGCTGATCCTCGTGCCTGCACGAGCTCAGTTGCGACGCCATGCCAGTCCACCCCCCACCTCTTTCCCTGTCGTCTACTCCCACGAACGACAGCCGCAGTTCGTTGCCCCCTCGGCCAGGTCTCGCCGAGTCCACGGGATGATGTCTGCCATGGCCGCATGCGATTGCCTGGACGATCTGTGCGCGGCCGTGACCGGGGGTGTCGGCATCATCGGCGTCCGCAGTGGCCCTGGAGGACGCCGGCGAGGAGCAGCCCCCAGCACCTGACCGGCTCCGCCTCAATACCGCGGGACGCGGTCCCCCACCCGACCACCTTCCACATCAACATCGACTCACCACCGACGGAGTGACCGTGGATCACATCCTGGCGGATGCGCGCAGCCGTCTCCCGCTGGACATCTCCCAGGTGGAGACCGATGCCGTCGGTCTGCGAATCAGCGGCCCGAACTGGCATCTGCGCGTCAACACCGCATGGCGGATCGTCTCGAACGAGCCCGTTGCCGCCGCCCTGCCGAACTCCCAACAGGCACTCGATGCCCAGCCCCTGATCGACGAACTTGTCGGCCGACAGGTGGTGCGCCTGCACTTGGAGTACCACGGTGACTACGGCGACATCTGCCTGACCATGGACAACGGACATGTCTTCGAGATGCTCAGCGACATGCCCTACGGTGAGTGGCTCCTCTCGATCTGGAGGCTCGGCGACACCAGGAGAACCCCGATCTACGATCTCCCGGGCCCCTGCGCCTGGTCCTGCGTGCCGGGTACGCCACGCAGGACCAGCTGAGCTGACGATGCCGAGTCCGCCACAGCCCTGAACACCATCAGCTGGGACGTCGCGACAACCCGGAACGTGGGTGGGTCTGCGGCGCGGTCGAAGGAGTACCGCCGCCAGGGCTCGTAGGCACCTGTCCCTCTCACCGGGTGCTCAGCGCAGTTGGGCGAGGCCCTCGGCTGCGATCTGCTCGAAGACGGTCAGGTCGTTGGCGAAGATGGAGTCGGGGACCGGCCAGTGGATCACGATCTCGTCGATGCCCAGTGCCTGGTAGGTGCCGGCGTAGTCGACGAAGGCGTTGAGGGACTTCAGCGGCTGCTCGGCGGTGGAGCCCTGGAGCAGCACCTTCCGCAGGGACGTGTGGTCCCGGCCCTGCGCCTCGCAGGCGGTCCGGAGTTTGGCGAGCTGGGCCCCGATCACGGCGGGGGCCTGGTCGACGGGGACGTCGGCCGGGCCGCGCGGGTCGCCGTAGCTGACCCAGCCCTGGCCGTGCTCAGCGGTGAGCTTCAGCCCGCGCGGGCCGGTCGCCGCCACGTAGAAGGGAACGCGGGGCGTCTGCACACAGCCGGGGATGTTGCGGGCCTCGACGGCGGAGTAGTACGCGCCCATCTGGGTGGTGGAGTCCTGCGTCAGCAGCTTGTCCAGCAGCGGCAGGAACTCGTCGAACCGGTCCGCCCGCTGCCTCGCGGTCCACTCCTCCTGGCCCAGGGCCGTCGCGTCGAACCCGGTCCCGCCCACCCCGATGCCGACGGTCAGCCGACCGCCCGAGATGTCGTCGACCGTCAGCAGTTCCTTCGCCAGCGTCACCGGATGCCGGAAATTGGGTGAGGTGACGAGCGTGCCCAGCCGGATCCGCTCCGTCGCCGTGGCCGCAGCGGTGAGCGTCGGCACCGCCCCGAACCACGGCTCGTCCCGGAACGACCGCCACGACAGGTGGTCATAGGTGTAGGCGGCGTGGAACCCCAGCTCCTCGGCCCGTCGCCAGACCTTCTGACCCTCGGACCAGCGGTGGATCGGCAGAATCACGGTGCTCAGACGCATAGCTACGACTCTAATCCCTTGAGCCAAAGGGCTGTCGTCTTGAAATACTCTCTCATCCGAAGGGAGTCTCCCCTGTATTCACGGTGCGTCCCGATACGTCCAGGTCGACGTCAGTGCGGTGAAGCATGACATTCGGCCGCGGAGTCTCGAACTCCAGGCCGGTCATGTCGACCTCAACCGAGTGGGACGAACAGGTCTGAGCCACCGCCGGGCCGTTCCAGGCCCAGCCTTACGTTGTCGCAGGTCAGGACGTGGTGGGTGAACGCGAGACCGGTCCGCAGATCCCCGCCGAAAGCGGGCCTGCCCCTGACTGCGCGGGTGGATCGGCGGTAGGGGACACTCTCCCGAGCACACCACATGCACGGGGGTACAGGATGACCCGCCACGCCGGGTACAGATTCATCGCGGCCGTCCGGCGACGCAGGCGCGTCCTCGGGCGCTGGCTGCCGCCGTTGGTCCTCGCGACCGCTGCCGTCACGCTCTTCTGCTGCGCGATAGGCACAGGGACGCCCGCTGGTGCGGCTGCCGCGGTGTCGGCCCTGCCGATGCTGCTGGTGGCGGGCACCTGGCCGCTGTGGCGGGCACCCGGCCACGAGTTGCCGGAGCTCGTTCGCTGGCGCCATCGGCAGCGGCGGATCTGCTGGCGAATCGCGGTGCTCCTGCTGCTCGCCGCATCCGTCGCGCTGGTGGTCCTCAGCTACTGGACCGCGCGGCGGGACAACTACCCGGGCCTGACCACTGATGCCGGGTACGGCCAGTACGCGCACCTCATCGGGGTATCGCAAGCCGTTGCCGCCTGGTCGGCCGGCACGGCCCTGGTCCCGGTGCTGCTGGACCCGGTGATCTGGAGGATCTGGACCTACCGCTTCCGAGGCACCGTGCGCAGCACCGCCGTCGCCATGGCACTGCAGGACGGTGCCCGCTATCGGAACCTGGCAGCCGACATGATCCCCGCCCCCGGCTTTGACCCCGAGCAGGGCTGGTGCGGACGCCCGCATCCCGTCTTCAGCGCCGATCCCCCCGACGCCCCGGGCGAGCCCTGTACCTGTCACCCCAGACCGGTGACCACCAACCCCTGGCACCCCGTGCTCACCAAGGGCGAAGTCGCGTGGCAGAAGGACACCTGGATCGCCTGGGACGGGGAGACGCTGACGTTCTCCACCCGCCGCAAGAAGCCGCCGCCGCTCCCTGTGGCCACGGCTGCCGAACTCGTGCTCGTCCACGAGAGCGGCGACCGGTGGTCTGCGAGCCTGCTGATGCTGCTGGACGCCACCGGTCAACGGCTGGTGACGCTGTGGGGCGCGGAGCACTTTGACCGCCCGGTCCTCGCCGGACTGGCCGTCGCCACCGGACTGCCGTTCGCGGAGTACCAGTTGGGCATGACCGACAGCCCGCGCCCGCTGTACCGCCGCCTCTTCCCGGCGGCACGCGACCACGTGAACCTTGGCGCGTAGGGGCCCGGTTCGGCGGGTCGGTCAGGCGAACTTGCCCTCGGCGACGTTGCTGTCGGGGCCGAGGCCGTGGAAGGGGTCGCCGGTCTGGTTGGACCGGTCGGCCGGGACGAAGGTGAACTGGACCATGCCGCGGGTGGTGCCCTCCGGCGGGATCCCGGCGCGGTGCAGGCACTGGGTGGTGTTGCAGAAGGCGCCGATGCCCGCGGGCACGTCGAACGGGATCACCAGCGCCGGGTCGTCCAGCTTCGCCCTGGCCGGGCCCTTGGCCCAGCCCTGGCCGAGGTAGCCGCTGCGCATGATCCGCCGGGTGTTGGGGACGCTGTGCAGCCGGAACGCGCCGCCCTCGGCGGTGACCCCGTCGCTGATCTGCACGAAGAACTTCAGCGTCGACGTCGGGTGCTGGTCGCAGTGCCACAGGTTGCCGTAGTGGTGGACCTTCCGCTGCTCCTCGGTGAGGTGCTTGATCCGCCACATCCGCGCGTGCTGCACCCGCCACAACCCGCCGTAGTACGCGTCCAGGGTACGCAGCACCGGCGCGGTGAGCAGCTCCCGCATCGCCGGGACCCGGCTGAGCGGGTCGTCCACGTAGCGGACCACGTCCTTGATCCGGCCGCCCATGTCGACGGTGGCGGCGTCGTCCTGGATGATCTCCTCGTACCCGGTCCTGACCTCTTCGATCAGCCCGTCGCGGTAGCTGGGGTCCTGGATCGCGTACCCCATCCGCGCCACCCCCGTGGCGAGTTCGACGCCGGTCCGGTCGAGCTCCACGGCCGGGTCGGCCCTGCGCCGGCTGAGCAGCTTCCGCTGGCCCAGGTTGTTCTCAGCCCATGCGTCGTTCCCCCAGAACACACGTGATGACTCGAGTGCTATCTCCCGTCGCACTCTGGCCAACTGCCCTGCGCTCTCCAAAAAAATTCGCCCCCTGCTGTATGCCCGCCTGTTCGACGGGGCAACGAACACACCGCCTCGACCGGGAATCTTCTCACGGGGGCGTGGGGCCTGCGAGAGAATCGAACAGTGAGATTCGGCATTCTGGGTGCGACCCAGGCGTGGGACGCCGCCGGACGCCCGGTCGCGCTCGGCGGGCCGGGCCGGCGGGCGGCACTGGCCCTGCTGGCGCTGGACGCCGGACGGGTCGTCAGCGTCCAGCGGATGATCGACGGGCTGTACGGGGAGCAGCCGCCGGCCGGGGTCGGCAACGCCTTGCAGGCGCAGCTCTCCCGGCTCCGCAGTGTGCTGCGGAAGGCCGCCGGTCCTGACGGCGGCGAGCTGATCGAGAACCATCCGGCCGGGTACCGGCTCGCGGTCGACCCGGACCAGGTCGACCTGCACCGCTTCGTCCGGCTGGCCGGACAGGGGCGCGAGGCGCTGACCTGCGGCGACGCCGCCAAGGCCGCCGAACTGCTGCGGCAGGCGCTGGCCCTGTGGCAGGGGCCGGCCCTGGCCGGCCTGGGCGACGCCCCCTTCGCCGGGCCGCAGGCGGTCCGGCTGGAGGAGCAGCGGCTCACCGCGACCGAGGACCGGATCCAGGCCGCGCTGCTGCTGGGCGAGCACCGCGCGGTCATCCCGGAGCTGCGCGGGCTGGTCGCCGCCGATCCGCTGCGCGAGCGGCTCAGCACCCAGCTGGTCCAGGCCCTGCACGGCAGCGGCCAGCAGGCCGAGGCCCTGGCCGCCTACAGCGGCGCCCGCGAGGCCCTGGCCGACGCGCTGGGGGCGGACCCCGGGCCCGAGCTGGCCGCCGCACACCTGGCCGTCCTGCGGGGTGAACCGGAGGCTCCTGTTTCACGTGAAACATCACAGCGGCTGGCCCTGCCGGCCCAGCTCAACGGCCTGATCGGGCGGGCCCAGGAGCTGGCCCGGATCGAGGAGCTGCTGAAGGCGGGCCGGCTGGTGACGGTGACCGGGCCCGGCGGCACCGGCAAGACCCGGATCGCGGTCGAGACCGCCGGACGGCACCCCGGGGACAGCTGCTTCGCCGACCTGTCCGGCCTGGCCGAGGGCGGCGACCTGGCCCAGGCCGTACTCAGCGCCCTGGGCCTGCGCGGCTCGACCCTGCTGGGCGCGGCCGGGGGCCCGAGCACCCGGGAACGGCTGACCGCCGCCCTCGCCGACCGCCCGCTGCTGCTGGTCCTGGACAACTGCGAGCACCTGGTCGCGGACGCCGCCCGACTGGCCGCCGACCTCCTCGCCAGCTGCCCCGAGCTGCGGATTCTCGGCACCGGTCGGGAGCCCCTCGGCATCACCGGCGAGCAGTTGTTCCCGCTCCCCGCGCTCCCCGAACAGGCCGCCGTCCAGCTGTTCACCGAACGGGCCGGCGCCGTCCGCCCCGGCTTCGACCCGCGGCAGGACGCCGAGGCCGTGGCCGAGATCTGCCGCCGCCTGGACGGGCTGCCGCTCGCCATCGAACTCGCCGCCGCCCGGCTGCGGATGCTGTCGCCGCGTCAGATCGCCGACCGTCTTGACGACCGCTTCCGGCTGCTCACCGGCGGCAGCCGCACCGCGCAGCCGCGGCAGCAGACCCTGCGCGCGGTCGTCGACTGGAGCTGGGACCTGCTGCCCGAGGCCGAACGCAGCGTGCTGCGCCGCGCCTCGGTGTTCGCCGGCGGCTGGACCCTGGAGGCCGCCGAAGCGGTCTGCGCCGACCGGGACACCATGGAACTGATCGGCGCACTGGTGGACAAATCCCTGGTCATCGCGCAGCAGGAGGGGCAGCAGACCCGCTACCGGCTGCTGCAGACGGTCCGCGCCTACGCCGCCGAGCGGCTGGCCGAGTCCGGCGCGGAGGCCGAGACCCGGCAGGCGCACCTGCACTACTTCCTGGACCTGGCCACCGCCGCCCACCCCCATCTACGCGGCCACGATCAGGTGGACTGGCTGCGCAGGCTCGCCGCCGACCACGACAACCTCAACGCCGCACTGCGGCACGCCGACACCCGCACCGGCCTGCGGATGATCGGCCAGCTGTCCGGCTACTGGCTGCTGCGCGGACTGCGCTTCGAGGGCGCCCCCTACGCCCGCCGGCTGCTGGAGACGCTCGGCCCGCACCCGCTGCCGGGGTTGGCCGAGGAGTACGCGATCTGCGTCATCCTCGCCGTCCAACTGCCGGGCGGGCGACAGGAACTGGCCGAACACCTGGCAGTCGCCGAAGAGCTGATGCGGGAGCTGCGCCGCACCCCCCGGCGGCTGCCCGCACTGTTCCTGCTCTGGGCGCCGTTCACCGGCGTCCCCGACGACATGGAGGACCTGCCGGCCCAGGAGGCGGCGCTGTGGCTGGCCGACCCCTGGTACTGCGGTCTGATGCACATCGGCGAGGGCTTCCGGCACCTCTATGTCGACGCCGACCCCGAGGCCGCCGAGCGTGAGTTCGGTGCGGCGATCGACCTGTTCCGCGCCCTCGGCGACCGCTGGGGCATGATCATGGCGCTGGGCGAGCTGGCCACCCTCAGTTACTGGCGCGGTGACACCGAACGCTCCGAACAGCAGTCCGCGGAGTCGCTGCGGCTGGCCGAGGAGATCGGCGCCGCCGAGGACATGGCCGACCTGCTCTGCAACCGGGCCGAACGCCGGCTCCGCAGCGGACAGTTGGACGCGGCCCTGGCCGACTGCGACGAGGCCGTACTGCTCTACCGCCGGGTCGGCGCAGTCGACAACATCGTCCGCGCCAGGCTCTGCCAGGCGGCGGTGGCCCGGCTCCGCGGCGACCTCGCCACCGCGAGGCGGCTGTGCAGCCCGCTGCTCGCGGCTGCGCCGCCGGGATGGTTCGGCGGCGACTGGCTGCGGGTCTCGGTGCTGCTGGAACTGAGCCGCATCGCCACCGCCGAGGGGGACACCGCGTTGGCGCGGAAGTACGTACGACAGGCGCTGCCGCGGGGATGGACGGACGCAACCTGCCGGTGTTGGCCGAGGCGGCCGAGGCGGTGGCGGAGCTGGCCGCCCGGGAGGGGAGGGTTGCCCAGGGCGCGGGGTTGCTGGAGCTGGCGCGGGGGTTGCGGCTTGGCGGGGTGAACGCGGCGGAGGCGATTGCGGCGTTGACGGAGGAGGCGCAGCGGGGTTGAGGGTTGTTCGCGCAGTTCCTCGCGCCCCTGGGGGGCTGCCCGGCTGGGGTCGCTGACAACTGACGGTCAGCGGTTGGTAAGGGGATGGTCAGGGGGGTTCGCGAGAGTCTGGGCATGACCTCGACGACAGTCTCTCCGGCCCGTAAGTGGGGCACGCTGGCGATCTGCACCACCGCCGCGCTGCTCCTCGGTATCGACAACTCCGTGCTGAACCTGGCCATCCCCGACGTGGTGCGGGAGATGAACCCCTCCGCCACCCAGATCCTCTGGATCGCCGACGCCTACAGCTTCGCCCTGGCCAGCCTGCTCGTCGTGATGGGCGGGCTGGGCGACCGGATCGGCCGCAAACGGCTGCTGATGATCGGGGCGACCTGCTTCGGCCTGGCCTCGCTGCTCACCGCCTACGCCGGCAACCCCGACCTGCTGATCGCCGGACGGGTACTGCAGGGCATCGCCGGGGCGACGGTGATGCCGTCCACGGCCTCGCTGATCCGCTCGACCTTCACCGACGCCAAGGAGCGCACCCTGGCCATGGGGATCTCCGGTGGCGTCGCCGCCGCCGGGTTCGCGCTCGGCCCGGTGATCGGCGGGGCGCTGCTGGACCACTTCTGGTGGGGCTCGGTGTTCCTGATCAACGTCCCGGTGATGCTGCTGCTGATCACCAGCGGCTCCGCCCTGCTGATCGAGTCCCGCGACCCCTCGCCCCAGCGGCTCGACGTCCCCAGCCTGCTGCTCTCCGTGGTCGGCCTGTTCGGCGCCGTCTACGCCATCCAGACCGGCGCCCACGACGGCTTCTCGCAGACCAAGGTGGTCACCGCCGCCGCGATCGGCGCCGTCGCCCTGCTGTGCTTCGGGCTGCGGCAGAGCAGGATCGCCAACCCGCTGATCGACCTGCCGCTGCTCCGCAACCGGGCCTTCGCCGGCTCGGTCGGGGCCAACCTGGTCACCATCGTCTCGGTCTCCGCGCTGGCGCTGGCCTTCTCCCAGTACTTCCAGGACGTCCGCGGCTGGTCCCCGATGCAGGCCGGGCTGGCCACCCTGGCCGGACCGCTGGGCGCGATGATCGGCGGCCCGTCCTGTGCCGCGCTGATCCACTGGGCCGGCCGGGCCCGCACCACCGCGCTGGGCCTCGGCCTGATGGCCGTCAGCATGGTCGGCATGTCCACCGTCGGCATCAGCACCGACTACTGGGTACTGGCCCCGATCGTCCTGGTCAACGGCATCGGCATGGGCTTCATCTTCGGGGTGACCATGGACACCATGATGGCCACCGCCCCCAAGGAGCGGGCCGGCGGCGCCGCGGCCATCGGCGAGACCGCGATGGAGCTGGGCGGCGGCCTCGGCATCGCGATCCTCGGCAGCGTCCTGGCCAGCAGCTACCGCGGCGCACTGCACCTCCCCGCAGGTCTCAGCAGCAGCGTCGTCGCCGCCGCGCACCAGAACGTCGGCGGCGCGACCCTGGCCGGACGGGCCCTGCCCGCCCCGCAGGGCCCCGAGCTGCTGCACACCGCACAGCAGGCCTTCGTCCACGGCCTGCATGTCAGCTCGCTGATCGGCGGCGGTATCTGCGCGGTCGGCGCGGTGGCGGCGCTGTTCGCGCTGCGGGGGGTGCCGAAGGTGATCGAGGACCCGGAGCAGGTCGAGGAGGTGGGGAGCCTGCTCCCCGCCGTCGGCTGAGAACCGCCCCCGGTGAGCGAGGATGGACCGGTGACTACTCCTCGCCTGATCGCCACCGACCTCGACGGCACCCTGCTCCGCAGCGACGGCACGGTCTCCGTCCGCACCCAGGCCGCGCTGACGCTCGCCGAGGAGGCGGGGATCTCCATCGTCTTCGTCACCGGCCGCCCGCCGCGCTGGATGGAGTCGCTGACCGACCACATCGGCCGGCACGGGGTCGCCATCTGCTCCAACGGCGGCGCCGTCTACGACGTGCGGCGCAAGGAGCTGGTGGAGTCCTTCCCCCTGCGCGCCGAGGACTCGCTCGCGCTGGTCACCGCGCTGCGGGCGGAGCTCCCCGGCGCCTCCTTCGCCTTCGAGTACCCGTCCGGCTTCTCACAGGAACCCGGCTTCGGCTCGGCGCCCTGGGACGCGACGGACGTCAGCAGGATCAACACCGCCGAGGAGTTCCTCACCACCGCCGACGCCCACGCGGTGTTCAAGATGCTGGTCAAGCTGTCCGCCATGGACCCGGACGAGCTGCTGCGGCGCGCCTGCCGAGCGGCCGGCGGTCTGGCCGAGATCACCCGGTCCAGCCCGATGCTGGAGATCAGCGCCCTGGGCGTGAGCAAGGCGACCACCCTCGCCCGCTGGTGCGCCGAGCGGGGCATCACCGCCGACCAGGTGGTGGCCTTCGGCGACATGCCCAACGACCTGCCGATGCTGGCCTGGGTGGGCAGCGCCTACGCGGTCGCCAACGCCCACCCCGAGGTCCTCGCCGCCACCACCCTGCGGGCCGGCGACCACGACCAGGACGGCGTCGCCGCCGTCATCGAGGCCCTGGTGGCCGAGCTCTAAAGCAGCGCGGTCCAGGACACCGTGGTGCCCCGGCCGTCCGGGCCCGGGCCGTGCCAGGCCGTGCCGCCGAGGGACTCCGCCCGTTCGGCCAGATTGCGCAGCCCGCTGCGGCGCCCCTCGGCCGGGATGCCCACCCCGTCGTCGGTGACCGTGAGCAGCACCGCCGGCCGGCCGGCCGCCAGCAGCGCGGTCTCCAGATCCGGTCCGCCCAGGTCAAGACCCCCGGTCGGCCGACCGTTGTCGGCGATATGCGCGGTGGCGTCCACGGTCACCGTCACCGTCGAGGCCCGGGCATGGCGGGCCGCGTTGGACAGCGCCTCCCGCAGCGCGGCCAGCAGATGCCGGCCCAGGGGCTCGCCGACCATGGACTCCACCGGGCCGCAGAACAGCACCGAGGGCTTGAACCCCAGCGGTCCCGCCGCCTGGGTGGCCTCCCTGAGCACCTTGCTGCGCAGATCCCCGCCACCGTCCGGGGTGTCGTCGTGCTGCAGGGCGTAGATCGTCGTGCGGACCTCCTGGATGGTGGCGTCCAGCTCGTCCACCGCCGTGCTGATCCGGGTCCTGACCTCGGGGACCTTGGCCAGCCTGGCCGCGGTCTCCATCATCATTCCGGTGGCGAACAGCCGCTGGATCACCAGGTCGTGCAGATCCCGGGCGATCCGGTCGCGGTCCTGGTAGACCGCCAGCCGCTGCTGGTCCCGCTGCCCCTCGGCGAGCCGCAGCGCGAGCGCGCCGCCTGCGAGGCGAAGGCCTCGGCCAGCTCCTGCTCCACCTCGGTGAACGGCGGCTTCCCCGACTCCCGCCAGACCGCGACCGCGCCCAGGATCCGCCCCGCGCTCTTCATCGGCAGCGCCATGGCCGGGCCGAAGACCCGGGCGAACCGCGAGGAGGTGCGGCCGTCCGCGCCCATGTCCTCGACGATCACGCTGTCCCCCTCCAGCAGCCGCGCCACCTGGTCGCTGCCCGGCACGTACTCCCCGGTGACGAACCCGGCCGCCGACCCGGCCGCGTGCGACACCCGCAGCCCGCCGTCCCCGGTCGGCAGCAGGATCAGGCCGAGCGCCGCAGCGGCCAGATCCCGCACCTGCTCGGCCGCGATGGACAGCGCGGCATGGGCGTCCTCCGAGGCCAGCATGGCCGTGGTGACCTCGCCCGCGCCCGCGATCCAGCGCTCCCGGCGCCGGCCCTCCTCGTACAGCCTGGCGTTCTCGATGGCCACCCCGGCCGCCGCCGCCAGCGCCTGCATGACCTGCTGGTCCTCCTCGGTGAAGGCCGTCGGACCACGCTTCTCGGTGACGTACAGATTGCCGAAGACCTCGTCCCGCACCCGGATCGGCACGCTGAGGAAGGAGTGCATCACCGGATGGTTCGGCGGCACCCCGGTGGCCCGCGGATCCGCCGTCAGATCGTCCAGCCGCAGCGGCCGGGGATCGTCGATGATCGCCCCGAGGATCCCCCGCCCCACCGGCAGCGGACCGATCGCCGCGGCCTCCTCCTCCGTGAGGCCCACCTGGATGAAGTCCGTCAGCCCACTGGTGTGCGGCGCCAGCACGCCCACCGCGGCGTACTTGGCGTTCCCCAGGTCCGACGCGGCCGCGGCGATGCGCTGCAGGGTGGCGTGCAGGTCGAGACCCGAGCTGACGGCGACCACCGCCTCCAGCAGCTCCCGCATGCGGTCGTTGACCGCGGCCACCGCGTGCAACCGCTCGGACACCTCGGTGACCAGGGCGTCCAGCCCCAGGGTCGTACGCGGAAGGTCGGTCATGCCACCGAGGCTAGTGCGCGGCACGCGGCCCCGACAGCGGGGTTAGACCAGCAGCGCAGGGTTCTTCTGGTGGGGTTCGAGCTGCAGCGCGTCCGCCTGCTGTTCGCGGTCCCACATGGCCTTGAGCGGGCCGTCCTGGGTACTGAGCTGCTGCCAAGTGCCGCGCTGGACGATCCGGCCTTGGTCCAGCACCAGGATCTCGTCCACGGCGTCCAGCCCGGCCAGCCGATGGGTGATCAGCAGCGTGGTCCGGCCCTCCGTCGCTGCCAGCAGGTCCGCGGTCAGCGCGTCCGCGGTCGGCAGGTCCAGATGCTCGGCCGGCTCGTCCAGGATCAGCGCCGGGAAGTCCGCGAGCAGCGCCCGCGCCAACGCAAGCCGCTGGCGCTGGCCCCCGGAAAGCCGGGCGCCGTGCTCCCCCACCATCGTGTCCAGCCCGTCCGGGAGGCCGGCCACCCAGGTGTCCAAGCGCGCCGCCGTGAGCACGTGCGCGAGGTCGGCGTCGGTGCAGTCGGGGCGGGCCAACCGGAGGTTCTCGCGCAGCGAACTGTCGAAGACATAGGCGTCCTGGGCGCAGGTGCCGATGGCGGTACGGACGGTGTCGCTCTCCAGCGCGGTGACATCGGTGCCGTTCAGGGTGACGCTGCCCGAGGTCGGTTCCAGGAACCGGAGCAGGACGTTCGCCAACGTGGTCTTGCCGGAACCGCTGGGGCCGACGACGGCGAGGCGGTGGCCTGCGGGGAGGGTCAGGTCCACTTCGGTCAGGGCGGGGGTGGCCCTGCCGGGCCAGGTCGCGGTGAGGCCTTGGATGGTGAGGGGCAGGGGGTTAGCTGGGAGCGGGGAGGGTTCGGCGGGTTCCTGGATCGGGTCGGGGGTGTCGACCAGGTCCAGGACCCGCGCAGCGGACTGCGCGGAGCGGCGGCGGATCTGTGCAGCCACGGGCAGTGCGGTGGCCGCTTCGAAAGCGGCCAGGGGGGTCAGCAGGAGTACGGCGAGGAGCACGCCGTCGAGGCGGCCTGCGGCAACCGCTTGGGCGCCGAGGAGGCCGCAGGCAGTGGCGGTGAGGCCTGTCAGGGCGACGCCGAGGCCCGTGCCGACGCCGGCTCCGCCGGCGGAGCGGCGGGACATCGCGGTGAGGCGCCCGTCCGTCACCCCCAGCTGAGCGAGGCGCCTCGGCAGGGCGCCGCTGACGGTGAGTTCGGCGGTGCCGTCGAGGACGGCGACGGTCTCGGCGGCGAGACGTCCCTTGGTCGCGGCCTGACTGCTCTCGGCACGGGCCGAGAGCCGCACGGTGAGGACGGGAACGGCTACGCCGGCGAGGAGCAGCCCGATTGCGAGGAGGGCCCCCGCGGTGGGGAGGATCCAGGCGGTGACGGCGACGGTCGCCAGCCCGGCCAGGGCGGCGGAGACGGTGGGAAGCCGGAAGCGAAGCATGTAGTCCTGGACCGCGTCCACGTCGTTGACCAGGCGTGAGAGGAGGTCCCCACGGAGGCGGGAGGCGGTCGCTGTGGGCGCGAGGCGCTCCAGGCGGGTGTAGACGGTGGCCCGCAGGCTCCCGAGGGAGCGGAACACGGTGTCATGGCTGACCAGGCGTTCGGCGTAACGGAGGGCGCTGCGGGCCGTTCCGAAGGTGCGAACGGAGGTGACGGCGACCATCAGGTAGAGCACGGGCGGCTGTTGGGAGGCCCGATCGATGAGCCAACCGGAGGTTCCCATCAAGGCGGTGGCGGACAGCAGAGCAAGTGTCGCCAACGTGACCGCGAGCGCCGTCCGGCGAGTTTGCCTTTTTGTACGAGCCGCAGCGCGGATTCGCGTCAGCGGTGCCTTGAGCTTTGCCTGCGGCGCGGGGCGCTGCGCTGGCCTGGGGTTTGCCTGCGGCGCGGGGCGCTGCGCTGGCCTGGGGTTTGCCTGCGGCGCGGGTGGTTGCATGGCAGCGGGGGCGGGCCGGTTCGGGGAAGTCGCTCTGGGGCCTGCTGCGAAACGGATGGGTGAGAGTCGAGGTGCCTTTTCTACGCCGCTCCATCCGTTTCTCGCTTTGACGGCCCCTGCCGCGACCACCCCGCCCCGTCCCACCCCCTCCCGTGCGGGGGTGGGGAAAAACGAGGTTGAGTTCGCCGTAGTACCGAGGGTCAGTCGGCGGGTCGCCAGGGCGAGCAGTGCGGGCCGGTGGCAACACCAGTGCGTTAGGGCGTTGACCTGCGGTGCAACCGTGGCCTGCGTGGCTGTCAGCGTCGTGGGCGGGCAGTGAGTCCGTTCTCCAGCATTCCGATCTTGGCGCTGAAGGTGTAGGTGGGTGCGCTCTGGGGGTGCTTGCCCGCGTTCGGGGCGTATTTGCTGGTGGTGTTCTTCTTGCTGCGGGCCTTGACGCGCTGTCGGCGGTGCGCGGGCCACAGGTCGGCGAGGATCGCTGCGCCGATCCTTCCCACCAGGTCGGCCTTGTCCTGGATCGTGGTGCCGGCGGCGGTCAGGACGGTGTCTGCGGCGGCCTGCAGCAGCACGGTGAAGCTGAGGCGGTCCATATCCAGGGCGGGCTGGTCGGTGATCGCGTCGGCAGCGGCGCGAATCAGCACCTGGTAGGCGGTCAGCAGTGCCCAGACCTCCTGGTCGAGGCCGTCGATGCTGCGCGAGCGTAGGACGCGGCCGTCCAGGATGCTGGCCTTGATCGAAAAATAGGCGGTCTCCGCCTGCCATCGCTCGTGGTAGAGGTGCAGGAGTTCGCTTGCGGGGTGGGTGGTGTGGTCGAGGAGGCTGGTGAGCAGGCGCCACTGCTCGGTGCGTACGGTGCCGTCGGACAGAGTCACGGTGACCTCGGCCTCGATCACGCGCACCGGCAGGGGCGAGTAGCCCAGGCCGGCCCGGTAGGGGGCGCGCAGGCGGGCCAGGTAGGAGCCGTCTGCGAGGTGTTGAAGGGCGGTGGGGCAGCGGCTGGCGCCCGAGCGCACCAGGAAGTGGGCGCCGGTCGCGGCGGTGTCGGCCAGGAAGTGCACGGCGTCGAAGCCCGCGTCGGCCAGCAGCAGCATCGACGCGTCTAGCACGTGCAACAGGCGTGTGGCGTAGGGTAGTTCACCGGTTGCCTCGGGGCCGAAGGCCGCGCCCAGCAGAGCCCGGGTGCCGCACTCGACGATCACCAGCAGGCGTAGCAGCGGGTAGCCGAACTCCCTCTTCTCGCCGACCCGTTTGGGATAGAGCCAGGTGACCTGCGCGTCTTCGGGCACGTGCAGACTGGTGCCGTCGACGGCCACTGTGCGCAGCCCCCGGTAGAAGGAGCCGGGGCGGTGGCGCTCGCCGACAGGACCCGCCAGCGTCTCGAACAGCACCTTGAGGGGGCGGGCACCCAGGCGGCGCCTCGCCCGGGCGAGCGAGGAGACGGCTGGCCGGACGATCACGGCCGCGGGCAGGTGCGCGGTCAGCTTTCCCCACACCGCCCGGTACGAGGCGTGCTCGAACAGCGCGAGAGCCAGGACGAAGTACACCATCACGCGGGCGGGCAGCAGCCGCAGCCGCTTCTCCCGCGCCCCGGTCTCCTCCAGCACGGCGTCCACCAGGGCAAAATCCACGATCTGGGTCAACTCGCCCAAGTGGCCCGGCGCGTAGACCCCCGGGATCACCTGCATGGCGGGCGTGGTGGCAGACTGATCGCGCAACGGGACTCCCGATGATCATCCGAGCTTGGCAGCAAGATGATCTATCAGGAGTCCCGTTCGACGTTCACGCCGGGGTTGCGCCGCAGGTCACAGGCTTAACGCACTGGTGTTGGGGCCGGTGGGCGGTGAGGATCACCGTACGGCCCTCGGCGAGCCTCCGGATGGCGTCCACCACGGCCTCTTCGCTGGCCCCGTCCAGGTTCGCGGTGGGCTCGTCCAGCAGGACCAGGGGACGGTCGGCGAGGAAGGCTCTGGCCAGAGCGAGGCGCTGGCGCTGACCCGCGGAGAGGCCACCGCCGTTCTCGCCCAGGGGAGTTGCGGGTCCGAGGGGGAGTTCACTGACGAACTCCCAGGCGTGGGCGGCCTGGAGCGCGTTCTTGAGTTCACGGTCGGTGGCTTGGGGACGAGCCAGGCGGACGTTGTCGGCGATCGTCCCCGCGAAGAGGTGCGGGTGCTGGGGCACCCAGGCGATACGGGAGTGCCAGGAGGCCGGTGACAGGTCGGTCAGCTCGTGATCGTTGATCCGGATGCTGCCGGAATCAGGAGTGGTGAAACCCAGGAGGGTGGAGAGCAGGGTGGTCTTGCCGATGCCGGACACTCCGGTGATCGCCAGGATGTCGCCAGTCTCAACAGCCAGCGAGAGGCCCTGCAAACCTGGGGCATGACTTACCGTCACATCATCCATCACGATGCCGAAGGTGGTGGGGGCCGACACATTCCCGCTCTTCGCCAGCGGGGTCTCCAGCACCGCGAAGATCTGCTCGGCTGCGGCCAACCCCTCCACGCTTGCGTGGTAGTGGGTGCCGACCTGGCGGATCGGGAGGTAGGCCTCCGGGGCGAGGACCAGGACGACCAGGCCGGTGTAGAGGTCCAGACTGCCGTCGACCAGGCGCATGCCGATGCCCACGGCAACGAGGGCAACCGAGATGGTCGCCAGCAACTCAAGGGCAAAAGACGAGATGAAGGCCAGTCGCAGCGTCCGCATGGTCGCCCTGCGGTACTGGTCAGTGGTCTTCCGGATGGCTTCCGCCTGTGCCTTCGCCCGGCCGAAGACCTTGAGGGTGGGCAGGCCCGCGACCACGTCGAGGAAGTGGTGCGAGAGTCGCCCCAGCGTGCGCCACTGACGGTCCATCGCACCCTGGGTGGCAAGGCCGATGAGGACCATGAAGACCGGGATCAGCGGCAGGGTCAGCACAATGATCAGCGCGGACAGCCAGTCCGCGAAGAGGATCCGCGCAATGACCGCGACCGGTACCACCACAGCCAGCGCCAACTGCGGCAAGTAGCGGGCGAAGTAGTCGTCCAGGGCGTCAACGCCCCTGGTGGCCAAGGTGACCAATTCCCCACTGCGCTGCCCAGCCAGCCAGGACGGCCCAAGTGCCGTCGCCCGCGCCAGCAACTGCTCCCGCAGTTGGGACTTCACCAGGGCGGATGCCCGGTGCGCGGCGACCTCGGTCCCCCAGGAGACAAGTCCCCGCAGCACGCTGACCCCGGCCAGCAGCGCCAGCGGAAGGGTCACAGACTCATGCCGCTGGAACGCCCCCACCACAACCGTGGCCACGAGCATTGCCTGCGCGATGACCAGACCAGCGCCCAACGTCCCCAGGACGACAGACGCCACCAGGAAGCCCTTGGTGGCCCCCGCGTACCGCAACAGTCGTGGATCAACAGGCTTCATGCTGCACCTCCATAGGTACTACGGCGAACTCAACCTCGCTTTTCCCCACCCCCGCACGGGAGGGGGTGGGACGGGGCGGGGTGGTCGCGGCAGGGGCCGTCAAAGCGAGAAACGGGTGCGAGCGGCGAAATAAGGGCACCTCGACGAACTGCACCCGTTTCGCAGCAGGCCCCAGAGCGACTTCCCCGTTCCGACCCGCCCCCGTCACCGCGCACAAACCCGCGCCGCAGGCAAACCTCGGCTACGCCGGAATGTTGCGGACACCGATCCGCTTGCGGAAGACCCAATAGGTCCAGCCTTGATAGCAGAGAACCAACGGAGTCATCACCCCCGCCACCCACGTCATCACCTTCAACGTGTACGGCGAAGAAGAAGAGTTCACCACCGTCAGCGACCAGGCGGGGTTCAGCGAGGAGGGCATCACGTCCGGGTAGAGCGAAAGGAACAACATCGCCACCGCAGCGACAATCGTCACGCCGGAGAAGATGAATGCCCATCCCTCCCGTCCCAGCTGGTTGAAGCCCAGCGCAGCGACCAACGCAACGACTGCGATGACCATGGCCCCGAGCGACCACCCGTCACCCCCGTCGACCTGGGTCCAGATCAAAAAGACAAGCGCAACGACCGCAGTGAAAAGCCCAAGCCACCGAGCCAGCGCCCGCGACCTGTCACGAATGTCCCCCAGTGTCTTCAGTGAGACGAACACCGCACCGTGGAAAGTGAAGAGACTGAGCGTCACCACACCCCCCAACAGTGCGTAAGGGTGCAGCAGATCAAAAACGTTCCCCGCATAGTCGCCCGCGGCGTTGATCTTGACCCCGTGGACGATGTTCGCAAACGCCACTCCCCACAGAAATGCCGGGTCATCAAAGTTGATGGGTCGTCAGCTTTCCGCGTGCCCTTCGGGTGGTTGCGCAGTGTGATCGCAGGCGTTGGCTCCGGCGGTTTCGGAAGCCGTAGGCCTTGCGGGCTTCGAGCTTGATCACGCGGTTGTTGCCTTCGGATGCGGCGTTCGTTATGCCGGTTTTGATGTAGTTCTCGATGCCGTGCCACCACTGGTCGACGGTTTCGGCGAGGGTGACCAGTTCGACCAGGTAGGGGCGGTCGGCACAGAAGGCCTGGAAGCGGTAGCGGGCGGCGGAGACCGCGGAGCGGTCGGGAAGGACGTGGGCGTGCTTGGCGGTGAGCCGCAGCAGGTCGCGCAGGAGCTCCTTGGCACGCCAGCCGTCGAGGATCTGCTTGCCGTAGGTACCCATATCGGTCAACTCGTCGGCAAGCGTGGCCAGTTCTGTGGTGGTGAGGTCTTCCTTGTTGCGGCGCAGGAGCTTGCGGACGCTCCAGACGGGGTCGCCCTTGCGGGCGCGGCGGCCGTGGTGCCTCCAGGTGAGGCGGCGGCGCAGGTCGGCCAGGTGGCGCTGGGCGAGCTGGACGACGTGGAAGCAGTCCACGACGATTCGGGCGTGGGGCAGGGCGGTGCGCACGGCGGCGCGGAAGGTGGCGCACAGGTCGATGGCCACGTACCTGACCCGCTGTTTCCAGGTCTCGGGCTGGAGGGTGAGCCAGGCGGCGACGGAGGCGGCGTTGCGGCCCTCGACCTGCCCGAGCAGGCCCTGGCCGCCGACCGCGTCGACGAAGCCGATATGCCAGGCGTCGGCGACCAGTTCCCATGTGCCCGTTTCGGGGTTCTCCCGCCAGACCGGCTTGCCCCTGCGGGTCTCGTCGATGCCGACGGCCTCGGTCACGGGCGGCTGATCAGGCAGGACGAGCTCGGCGTACTGTTCGAAGGCAGCTTGGGCAGTGGGCCAGGAGATGCCCAGGTCACGGCCGGCCTGTACGACCGTGCGGCCGTCGTCGGCCACCACGCGTCCGGCCTCGCGCCGCAGCGCGCGGGTCAGCCGGGCCCCCGCTGGCACCTCGCGGACCTGCTCGGTGAACGAGCCGCGCGGGCACAGCGGTTCCGCGCAGAACCAACGGGACTTGTGCCAGTGCAGATCCACACGTCGTCCACCGTAAGGAAGTTGGCGGGGGCGGGTGAGACGTGGGCCCTTCCTCGTCGTGGAGAGCACTCCGCACTCCGGGCATGCCCGCGCACCCTCGTCCACCGTCGCCACGTGCACGACGAGAGCCGGCCCGACCTCCTCCACCTTGATCACCCCCAGCCCCTCCAGGCCCAGCAGCAGTGTCGCGTCCGTATCGGCACAGGTATCGTTGATGTTCGAGCCCGCAGGTGTTCGTGATCGGTTTCTCTAGACAAGAACCATGATCACCAATCCCTGCGGGCTCCTTGCATCCGGGGCACACCACACCCGGCATCGTCACCCAACGTGACAGTCAATTGGCTCAAGCCGCTGACGGCCCATCAAGTTTGAAGACCCGAAATGCCGGGATCAGCGAAGTCCAGAAGATCGCGTGTTCCCAGTTCCGCTTCCACCGTTCGTCAGAACGCTTGGCGCGGTATTCGAAGGCGACGCCGCGGACGATCAGGCAGACCAGGATCACCAGCAGCGGCAGGTAGAAGCCACTGAACAGCGTCGCGTACCACGCCGGAAACGCCGCAAACGTTGCACCGCCGGCGGTGAGGAGCCAGACCTCGTTGCCGTCCCAGACCGGGCCGATGGTGTTGATAAGGACTCGGCGTTCCCGCTGGTCACGGGCCAGGGCCTTGGTGAGGACGCCGACGCCGAAGTCGAAGCCTTCGAGGAAGAAGTAGCCGATCCAGAGGACGGCGATGAGGACGAACCAGACGTCGTGGAGGTGCATGGGGTCTCCTCAGTACGCGAAGGCGAGGGGCTTGTCGGCGTCGCCGGACGGGCCGCGGAGGGTGGGGTCGGTGCTGGGGGGTTCCTCGTCGGTGGGGCCGGCCTTGGCGTAGGTGATCAGGAGCCGGAACTCGATGACCGCGAGGAGGGCGTAGAGCAGGGTGAAGACCGTGAGCGACGTGATCTGTTCGCCGATGGAGACGCTGGGGGAGACGGCGTCGGCCGTGGTCATCAGGCCGTAGACGGCCCAGGGTTGGCGGCCCATCTCGGTGAAGATCCAGCCCCAGGAGTTGGCGACCAGCGGAAAGGCCATGGTCAATATGGCCCCGCGCCAGGCCCAATTACTGAGGAAGGGGCCGAGCTCGCGCTTCTTAGTCACCATGAGCAGCGGCGGCTCCTCGCCGCCGCGACGGTATTCGGGGGCGAGCCAGAACCGTTTGCGGGTGAGCCAGAGGCCGGCGATCCCGATCATGAAGGAGGTCATCCCGAAGCCGATCATCCAGCGGAAGCCCCAGAAGGCGACCGGGATGTTGGGCTCGTAGCTGGGGGCCAGGTTGCCGTACTTGGCCTTCTCCTGGGCCTGGACGTTGTTGATGCCGGGGACGGCCGCGTGGAAGTTGCCGGAGGCCAGGAAGGAGAGCAGGCCGGGGACGGAGATCTCTATGGTGTTGCGGCCCTGGGAGACGTCGCCGTAGGCGAAGATCGAGAAGGGGGCCGGCTTCGCGGTGTCCCAGAGGGCTTCCGCCGCGGCCATCTTCATGGGCTGCTGCTGGAACATGACCTTGCCCAGGGTATCCCCGCTGATCGCGGTGCCGAGGCCGAAGACGACGGTGATCACCAGGCCGAGCCGCAGCGAGGTCCGCATCGAGCCGATCTTGTCGGTGTTGGTCTCGCCGAGCCTGCTCTGCCGGCGCAGCTGGTACGCGGCGACGCCGACCATGAACGCGCCGCCGGTGAGGAACGCCGCGGTGAGGGTGTGGAAGACGACGGCCAGGGTGGTGTTCTGGAACAGGACCCGGCCGATGTCGGTGAGCTGGGCCCGGCCGTTGGCGCCGATCTTGTAGCCGACCGGGTGCTGCATCCAGGAGTTGGCGGCGAGGATGAAGTACGCCGAGAGGACGGTGCCGAGGGAGACCATCCAGATGCAGGCGAGGTGGATCTTCTTGGGGAGGCGGTCCCAGCCGAAGATCCAGAGGCCGATGAAGGTGGACTCGAAGAAGAAGGCGATCAGCGCTTCCATCGCCAGCGGGGCGCCGAAGATGTCGCCGACGAACTTGGAGTAGGCGGACCAGTTCATGCCGAACTGGAACTCCTGGACGATCCCGGTGACCACGCCCATGGCGATGTTGATCAGGAAGAGCTTGCCCCAGAACTTGGTGGCCTTGAAGTACTTGGCCTGGCCGGTGCGGACCCAGGCGGTCTGCAGTCCTGCGGTGAGCACGGAGAAGCTGATGGTCAGGGGGACGAAGAGGAAGTGGTAGACGGTGGTGATGCCGAACTGCCAGCGCGCCATCGTCTCGTGGGCCAGGGCGAGCTCCACGTCAGTGCCTCCTTTGTGAACGTGAACACATTCACAAAGTATTATCGCTCAGGGGTTCCCGCGGTTGGAGGCGGGGGGTGTGTCAGAGCGCGGAGGGGATCCGGACCCGGAAGATCGCGCCCGCGCCGGGGGCGGTGAGCAGCTCGACCTCGCCGTGGTGGGCGGTGGTGAGGGCGGAGACGATGGCCAGGCCGAGGCCCGCGCCGCCGCCGTCCTGGCGGCTGCGGGAGACGTCGACCCGGTAGAAGCGTTCGAACACCCGGGCGGCCTGATCCGGCGTCAGACCGGGGCCGTGGTCGGCGACCTCGATCACGCCCTGGCCGCCGATGGTGCCGACGCCGATCCGGACCGGGGTGCCGGGGGGCGTGTGCTTGATGGCGTTGCCGACCAGGTTGGTGACCACCTGGCGGAGCCGGGCCTCGTCGCCGAGGACCAGGGCGGCGGTCGGGGCGGTGTCGCCGCCGGGCCCGGTGAGGGCGACCGCGCGGGTGGGGTCGAGCGCGGTGGTGTCGTGCAGGGCGTCGGCGGCGAGGGTGCGCAGGTCCATCGGGGCGAGTTCGAGGGGCCGCTGCTCGTCCAGCCGGGCGAGCGTGAGCAGGTCCTCGACCAGGCCGCCCATCCGGATCGCCTCGTTCTCGATCCGGCCCATGGTGCGCTTGATGTCGGCCTCCTCGCTGAGCGCCCCCATCCGGTAGAGCTCGGCGAAGCCGCGGATGCCCGCGAGCGGGGTGCGCAGTTCATGGCTGGCGTCCGCGACGAAGCGGCGCATCCGGTCCTCGGAGGCGGCGCGGGCGGCGAAGGCCGACTCGATCTGGGCCAGCATCGAGTTGAGCGAACCGGCGAGGCGGCCGACCTCGGTGTGCTGCGAGCCCTCCGGCATCCGATGGGAGAGCGGGTGTCCTGCGGCGATCTCGGTGGCGGTGGTCTCGATCCGGCGCAGCGGCTTCAGGCCGGTGCGGACCGCGAACCAGCCCGCGAGCGCGAGCAGCAGCAGGACCACCGCGCCGATGGCGAGGAAGCCGTGGCTGAGCTTGGCGACGGTGGCGTCGGTTGTCCTCCAGCGATGAGGCGACCACCATGTCGGGCACGGTCGGGTTGTTGGTCGGCAGGATCAGCGCCCGCCAGTCGCTGCCGCCGTGGTCGCTGGGCACGGTGAACGGCTTGCCGAGGTGGGCGGCCAGCTGGGCGTCGTTCAGCTGCGGGAGCTTCGGCTGGGGGTCGTTGGTGGTCACCGGTTGGCGGACCAGGGCGCTGTAGCTGCCGTCGGCCAGCCGGAAGGTCACCACATAGCGGCTGGGCAGGCCCCCGGGGCGGACGGTGCGGAACTGGCTGTAGAGCATGCCCTGCCGCAGCGGCTGGGCGGACCGGTTCAGCTGGTCGTCCACCCGCTGCATCAGCTGGACCTTGACCGTGCCGAGGACCAGGACGTCGCTGACCGCCAGGCCGAGAGCGACCAGGGCCACCGCGAGCACCAGCAGCCGGCCGCGGAGCGACAGGCTTCCTCCGAGCAGGCGGAAGGTGCGCCTACGCAGGGGGGCGACGAAGGACATAGCCGATTCCTCGGACGGTGTGGATCAGCTTGGGGCTGTCGTCGGCCCCCGAGTCGACCTTGCGCCGCAGGTAGGAGATGTAGGACTCGACGATACTGAGGTCGCCGCCGAAGTCGTAGGCCCAGACGTGGTCCAGGATCTGCATCTTGGACACCACCCGGCCGGTGTTGCTCATCAGGTACTCGAGCAGCTTGAACTCGGTCGGGGAGAGCGACACCTGCCGTCCGGAGCGGACCACCTGGTGGCCGACCGGGTCGAGTTCCAGGTCGGCCACCACCAGCCGGCCCGCGTCGGCAGGGCCTCCGGTGCGGCGCAGGATCGCCCGGATCCGGGCGATCAGCTCCTCCAGGCTGAACGGCTTGGTGACGTAGTCGTCGCCGCCCGCGGTCAGCCCGCTGATCTTGTCGTCCACCCCGTCCTTGGCGGTGAGGAAGATCACCGGGATCCGGTCGCGCTCCCCGCCGCGTCCGGCCGGGCTGCCCGGCTGCTCGTCGCGGAGCCTGCGGACCACCGCGAAGCCGTCCATGTCGGGCAGCATCACGTCGAGCAGCACCAGGTCGGGGCGGTGCTTGGTGACCGCGGCGACGGCTTCGGCCCCGGACGCGGCGGAGGAGACGGCGAAGCCCGCGAAACGGAGCGAGGCCGAGAGCAGCTCGCGGATGTTGGGCTCGTCGTCGACGACCAGCAGGCTGGCTTCGGTGCTGTCCATGGAGGCCCCTGACGGGAAGGCGGAGGGTGAGAAGCACCCTACGGTGCTTCTATGAGGGGTTTGTGAGGAGCGTCAGCCCCCGAATCCGCCGAATCCGCCGGCGCCGAACGGGCTGGCGCCCTCGGTGACGGTGGTCGCGGCGAGGTCGCCGGAGCTGTCGGTGCTGCCGCGGACGGTGACCGACTGGCCGGGCTGCAGGTCGGCGAGCTTGCCGTCCTTGGTGACGCTGACCTTGGTGGACTTGCCGGTGGTGACCTTGACCACATTGCCGGAGCTGTCGGTGAGGTAGACGGTGGTTCCGTCAACCAGCTTGACGGTTCCGGTGGTCGCTCCCCCGCCGGCTGCTCCGCCGGCTGCACCGGTGCCACCGCCGGCTGCTCCGGTGCGGCCGGCTGCCCCGCCGGCGGTGGCGCCGCCGCGGTTGAAGCCGGCGAAGGCCGCGGCCGGGTTGCTGCTGCTGCTCTTGAGGTTGTTCTTCTCGACCAGGGCGCCGCCGGCAAAGGCCAGCGCGGCGACCACACCGCCGCAGAGCGCCAGGGTCAGCCAGGGCAGCTTGCGGCGCGGGGGGGCGGCCAGCTCCGCGGCGATGTCGCGGGCGTCCGGGGGCTCGGCCAGGATCTCCTCGGGGGTGAGCTCATCGGTCAGGTCCAGCTCCTCGGTCGGCTCCTCGCGCAGGCCGGGGACGAAGGAATCGGTCTTGACCAGGTCGGTGTGGCGTCCGGCCATGTGAGGTGTCCTTTCGGGGAGGTGACGGTCACTCATGGCGGAGTGCCTCGATGGGGCGCAGGCTCGCGGCCCGGCTGGCGGGGTAGCTGCCGAAGAACAGGCCGATGGCGACGGCGATGCCGAAGGCCCCGTACACCGACTCCGGGATCACCACGGGTTTGATGCCGACGATGGTGAAGTGCGCGCCGATCAGCGCCGCCGCGACCCCGAGGCCGCCGCCGACCAGGGAGAGCAGGGTGGACTCGGCCAGGAACTGGCCGAGGATGACGCCCTTGGGGGCGCCGATGGCCTTGCGGATGCCGATCTCCCTGGTCCGCTCGGTGACCGTGACCAGCATGATGTTGGTGATGCCGATCCCGCCGACCAGGAGGGAGATGGCGGCGACCGCGCCGAGGAGGACGGTGAAGGTCTGGGTGGTGGAGCTCTGGGTGCTGAGCAGCGAGGTCTGGCTGCTGACCCGGAAGTCCACCGCGGTGGGGCTGCTGATGCCGTGCTGGCCCATCAGGATCGTGGTGATCTCGTTCTGGGCGTTGGTGGTGGCGTCGGCGGAGACCGCCTCGACCAGGATCTGGTTCACCGAGCCGAAGCCGGTGAAGGCGTTCTGCACGGTCGGCAGCGGCGCGATGACCACGTCGTCCGGGTCCTGGAAGCCGGTGCCGCCCTTGGTGGCCAGCTCGCCGACCACGGTGAACGGCGTCCCGCCGATGGTGATCGCCTTGCCGATCGGGCTGTCCGTGCCGAACAGGTCGGTCGCGGTGGTGGAGCCGATCACGGCGACCTTGCGGGAGTTGAGGACGTCGTCGTCGCTGAAGTAGTCACCCTTGGCGACCTTGCTGTTGGACGCCTCGAAGTAGGCCGGGTAGGTGCCGATCACCGAGTTGACGGTGTGCGAGGTGCCTTGGTAGATCGCCGTTCCGGAGGTGGTGACCTCCGGGGCGACGCCCTTGATGTCGGGGGCCTGGCTGGTGTCGGCGAGCGCCTTGGCGTCGGCGATGGTCAGCGGCTTGGTGCTGGTGGCGGTCGAGGTGGCGGAACCCGCGCCGGAGCTGACCGTGAGCGAGTTGGTGCCCAGCGCCTCGATGGAGTTCTTCACCGCCTGCGAGGAGCCGTTGCCGACCGCCAGCAGCAGGATCACCGCGGCCACGCCGATCAGGATGCCCAGCATGGTGAGCCCGGAGCGGACCTTGTTGGCGGCCAGGCCGCCGAAGGCGAACCGCAGGGTCTGGAACGGGTTCACCGCACTCCTCCCGTGGTGATGTTCTGGGCGTTCTGGGTGTGCAGGGAGTGCGCGGCGAAGTCGTCCGGGTCGAGCAGGGCGGGCGGCAGGCCGGTGAGCTCGGCCTGGCGGACGTCGGAGTACACCGCGCCGTCGACCAGTCGGACCACCCGCTTGGCGTGCCGGGCCACCTCGTCCTCGTGGGTGATCACCACGATGGTGCGCCCGGCGGCGTTGAGCCGGTCCACGATGGCGAGCACGTCGTCGGTGCTGCGGCTGTCCAGGTTGCCGGTGGGCTCATCGGCCAGCAGCATCGCCGGGGCGGTGACCAGAGCGCGGGCCACCGCCACTCGCTGCTGCTGGCCGCCGGACAGTTCGTTGGGGCGGTGGTCGGCCCGGTCGGCCAGGCCGACCAGGGTCAGCGCCGCCATGGCCCGGCGCCGCCGTTCGGCCGACTTGACCCCGGCGTAGGCGAGCGGCAGCTCGACCTGGGCCAGCGCGGTGGTGCGCGGCACCAGGTTGAAGGACTGGAAGATGAAGCCGATCTTGCGGTTGCGGACCAGCGACAGCTGGCTCTCGTCCAGGTGGCCGACGTCGATGCCGTCCAGCAGGTAGCGCCCGGAGGTCGGCGCGTCCAGGCAGCCCAGGATGTTCATCAGGGTCGACTTGCCCGAACCCGAGCTGCCCATGATCGCCACGAAGTCGCCCTGGTGGATGGTCAGGTCGATGCCCTGCTCGCGGCCCTCGGCGTCATAGGGGCCGCTGAGCGCGTGCACCGCGGCGTCGCCGTGGCCGTAGGTCTTGACCAGCCGGCGCACCGCGAGGATCGGCACCGGGCCGCGCGGACGCACCGGTTCCGGCAGCGTCTCCGGGATGGACGGCGGCGCCTGCCGCCGGCGCGGCCTCATCCGCGACCGCCGCCGAGACCGCCGCCGAACCCTCCGGCCGCGCCGCCGCCGCGGGCGGTACGACCCGCGCCGCCGGGGAAGCCGCCGGCCGGGAAGCCGCCGGAACCGGAGCTGGCCACCACCGTCAGCTGCACCGTCTGGCCCTGGGTCACCCCGTCGGTGAGCTGGACGTCGGTGTCGCCCTGGACGCCGGTGGTCACCGTCTGCCGCTTGGTCGACCCGTCCGGGAGGACCAGGGTGACCGTGCTGTTGGCGCCGGTCCCGGTCACCGCGGCGGTCGGCACGTACAGCGCGTTGGTCGCCGAGCCGGTCACCACCTGCACGCTGGCGCTGAGGCCGGTGCGCAGGGCGGAGGTGTCACTGGTGATCGACAGCAGCGCCGCGTACTGCACCGCGCTGCTGGACGAGCCGCCGCCGCTGCCGCTGCTGGAGCTGCTGACCGGGAGCGAACTGATGGACAGCAGCTTGGCGTTGAGGACGGTGCTGCTCTGCGCGTTCAGGGTCACCGTGGCGCCCTGGCCGGCCTTCAGCTTCAGCGCGTCGGCCTCGGAGAAGTTCGCCGAGACCTCCATCCCGGTCGGGTTGGTGATCACCACGAAGCCGCTGAGCGCGGTGGAGGAACTGCTGCTGGAGCTGCTGGACGAGCCGCCGCCACCGCTGCCGGAGCTGGTGGTGCCGGAGACGGTCTGGCCGACCTTGCCCGCCACCGAGGCGACCGTGCCGGCCACCGGGGCCCTGAGCACGGTGCCGGCCACCGCGCGCTGCGCCGCGTCGACGGCGTTCTGCGCGGTGGTGACCTGCTGCTCGGCGGAGGCCAGCTGGGCCGGGTTCACGGTCGGGGTGGGGGTCGCCGCGGCCTGGACGTAACCGGCGTCCTGGACCTGGGGCTTGTGGCTGGATCCGGAGGTGCTGGTGGCGGTCGCGGTGGGCTTGACGGTGGGCGTGGTGGTGGGGTGCTGGCTGGGCTTGGGCGTGCTGCTCGCGGTGGGGGTGGCGCTGTGGCCGCCGGAGCTTCCGCCCGCGCTGCCGCCGGAGCTGCCGCCCGAGCTGCCGCCGGTGGTGGCGCTCAGATTGCTGCCGCTGGTGCCACCCCCGCCGCTGCTGCCGCCACTGCCGCCACTGCCGTTGCTGGTGGAGCTGTCACCGTCCTCCACCGCGGTCAGGTTCGCCTGCGCGGAGGTCAGCGTCGCCTGCGCGGAGGCCAGTGTCTCGTTCGCCGAGGTCGGATCGACCTTCGCCAGGACCTGACCCGCGGACACCTTCTGACCAGCGCTGACGTCCACCTGGGTGAGCGTCCCGCCGGTGGTGAAACTGACACCTGAGTCGGTCGGCGAGGTCAGCGACCCCGAGCCGGAAACCGTGGCCAGCACCGTGCCGCGCTCAACAGTCGCCGTTCGAGTGGCGGACTTGGAGCTGCTGCTACTGCTGCTGTTCACGGACGCGTACGCGGCTCCCGCGCCTGTGACCAGCACCAGGCCGAGTACGGAGTTCAACAGGACGGCCCTGCGCCGTCGTGGGAGCACCTTCATGGCGCACAGACTGGCCCGGACTTTTGGCGAAGCTCTGGGAGGTGTCTGGGAGTTCGCTGGGTACGGTGCTGCGGGCACGATCATTGATTACCGGACATAACCGGGCACAGCACCCGCTCAGCCCCGGCCGGACCGCCTGCCGTCCCGACCGACTGCCAGCAAGTTGCCAGACTTCATACAGGCAGCACGCACCCCGATGCGGTGAGGTCTGGCCCTATGAACAGCCTCCACCCTCGTGCCCTCGCCGCCGCCGGAATAGTCAGCCTCGGCGCGCTGCTGCTGTCGGGCTGCTCCTCCTCGTCCCCCAAGACCGTGGCGGCCCAGCCGTCCGCGTCCGGTTCCGGCAGCGCGCAGTTCTCCGCGTACCGGGACTGCCTGGCCAAGCACGGCGTCTCCATGCCGACCGGACGTCCCGGCGGCTTCAGTCGCAACCCCAGCGACCGGCCCAGCGGCGGCTTCAGCCGCAACCCCAGCGACCGCCCCAGCGGCGGTTACGGGGGCGGCGGCTTCGGCGGGGCCTCGGCCAACCCCAGCGCGCAGGCCGCGCTCAAGGCCTGCGCCTCGCTGGCCCCGGCCGGCGGCTTCGGCGGCGGACGCGGTGGCGGCGGGGCCGGCGGCACCGCGCTGGTCGCCTTCAACAGCTGCATGAAGGACCACGGGATCACCCTCCCGGCGAACGGCGGACTGCGGTCGCTCAACACCGCCGACCCCAAGACCGCCGCCGCCTACAAGGTCTGCAAGGCCCTGCTGCCCACCCCGGGCAGCACCCCGGCGCCCACGCCGACGACTTGAGAGTGACCCGTTCCCCTTCCGCCACCGCGGTCACCCCTCAGCCTCCCTGGGTGACCGTGGTGGCGGTGACGTTTCCGGAGCTGTCCGTGCTGCCCTCGACGGTGACGGTCTGCCCGGGCAGCAGGTCCGAGGTCTTGCCGGTCTTCGCCGTGGTGATCTTGGTGGTGCCCTTGGTGGTCACCTTCACCACGCTGCCGGTGCTGGTGGTCAGGTAGACGGTGCTGCCGTCGACCAGCTTCACCGTCCCCGAGGTGGCGTCGCCGGTCGCCGTCCCGGTGCCGCCGGCCGCGCCGCCGCCGAAGCCGCCGGTGGGGCGGGTGAAGCCGGCCGGCAGGCCGGGGGCGGCGGTGGTCCCGTTGTTCTTCTCGTAGTACGCGCCGCCGGCGAAGGCCGCCCCGGCGACCGTGCCGGCCACCAGCAGCAGGCTCAGCCAGGGCAGCCTGCGGCGCGGCGGCGCGGCCAGCTCCGCGGCGATGTCGCGGGTGTCCGGGGGCTCGGCCAGGATCTCCTCCGGGCTGGGCTGGTACACCTCGGGCAACTGGGCGGCGTCCACCGTGGCCAGTTCGGTCGTCGCTGCGTCGCTGTGGCGTCCAGCCATGTCGGGCGTCCTCTCGGGGAGTTGCGGTCGTCGGGCAGGTCGGCGGTCACTCATGGCGCAGCGCCTCGATCGGGCGCAGACTCGCCGCGCGGTTGGCCGGGTAGCTGCCGAAGAACAGGCCGATGGCGACGGAGATGCCGAAGGACCCGTACACCGAGGACGGCAGGATCACCGGTTTGATGCTGACGATGGTGAAGTTGGCGCCGATCAGCGCGACCACCACCCCGAGCCCGGCGCCGAGGATCGACAGCAGGATGGCCTCGGCCAGGAACTGGCTCAGGATGACGCCCTTGGGGGCGCCGATGGCCTTGCGGATGCCGATCTCCCGGGTCCGCTCGGTGACCGTGACCAGCATGATGTTGGTGATCCCGATCCCGCCGACCAGCAGCGAGATCGCGGCGACGGCGCCCAGCAGCACGGTGAAGGTCTGGGTGGTGGAGGCCTGGGTGCTGAGCAGCGAGGTGGCGCTGCTGACCTGGAAGTCGGCGGCGCTGGAGCTGGTGATGCCGTGCTGGTTCATCAGGATGGTGCTGATCTCGTTCTGCGCCGCGGTGATCTTCGACGAGGACGGGGCCTGGACCACGATCTGGTTCAGCGAACCGAAGCCGGTGAAGGCGTTCTGCACGGTGGTCAGCGGCGCGACGATCACGTCGTCCGGGTCCTGGAAGCCGGTGCTGCCCTTGGTGGCCAGCTCGCCGACCACGGTGAAGGGGGTGCTGCCGATGGTGATGGTCTTCCCGATCGGGCTGATCGTCCCGAACAGGTCGGTGGCGGTGGTCGATCCGATCACCACCACCTTGCGGCCGTTGCTGATGTCGTCGTTGCTGAAGTAGTCACCTTTGGTGACCTTGCTGTTGGAGGCCTCGAAGTAGGCGGTGTAGGTGCCGACGATGGAGCTGACGGTGTGGGAGACCCCCTGGTAGATCGCCGTTCCCGAGGTGGTGACCTCCGGGGCGACGCCCTTGATGTCGGGGGCCTTGCTGGTGTCGGCCAGCGCCTGGGCGTCGGCCACGGTCAGCGGCTTGGTGCTGGTCGCGGTGGAGCTGCTGCTGCCGGTGCCGGAGGTGATGGTCAGCGAGTCGGTGCCGAGCGAGGAGATGGACGCCTTGACCGCCTGGGAGGAGCCGTTGCCGACCGCCAGCAGCAGGATCACCGCGGCCACGCCGATCAGCACGCCCAGCATCGTCAGCATGGATCTGACCTTGTTGGCGGCGAGCCCGGCCAGGGCGAACCGCAGCGTCTGGAACGGGTTCATCGCAGGCCCCCGGTGGTGATGTTCTGGGCGTTCTGGACGTGCAGGGAGTGGCTCTCGAACCAGTCCGGGTCCAGCAGGGCCGGCGGCAGTCCGTCCACCGGCGCCTGCCGGAGGTCCTCGTACACCGCGCCGTCGACCAGCCGGACCACCCGCTTGGCGTGCCGGGCCACCTCGTCCTCGTGGGTGATCACCACGACCGTGCGGCCGGCCGCGTTCAGCCGGTCCACGATGCCGAGCACGTCGTCGGTGCTGCGGCTGTCCAGGTTGCCGGTGGGCTCGTCCGCCAGCAGCATCGCCGGGGCGGTGACCAGTGCACGGGCCACCGCGACCCGCTGCTGCTGGCCGCCGGACAGTTCGTTGGGACGGTGGTCCGCCCGGTCCCCCAGGCCGACCAGCTCCAGCGCCGCCAGCGCCCGGCGGCGGCGTTCGGTCCTGCGCACCCCGGCGTAGGCGAGCGGCAGTTCCACCTGGGCCAGCGCGGTGGTGCGCGGCACCAGGTTGAAGGACTGGAAGATGAAGCCGATCTTGCGGTTGCGGACCAGCGAGAGCTGGTGCTCGTCCAGGCCGCCGACGTCCAGGCCGTCCAGCAGGTAGCGCCCGGAGCTGGGGATGTCCAGGCAGCCCAGGATGTTCATCAGGGTCGACTTGCCCGAACCCGAACTGCCCATGATGGCCACGAAGTCGCCCTCGTGGATGGTCAGGTCCACCCCCAGCGGGCGGTCCTCCTGGTCCACCGGGCCGCGCAGCGCGTGCACCGCGGCCTCACCGGTGCCGTAGGACTTCACCAGCCGGCGCACCGCGATGATCGGCGGACGGGGCGCCGCCATCAGCGGGCACCTCCGCCGCCGCCGGCGCCGCCGACGCCCGCGGGGACGCCGCCCGCGCCGGTCCGGCCGCCGAAGCCGCCCCCGCCGCCGGGGAAACCGCCGCTGCCGGACTGGGAGACCGTGGTGATCCGGACCTGCTGACCCAGCGTCAGCCCGGACAGGATCTGGATCCCGCTGGTCCCCTCGACCCCGACCTCGACGGACTGGGTCTGGGTGCTGCCGTCGGCGTTGATCAGCGTCACGGTCCTGGTGGTCCCGGTGCCGCTCACCGCCGCCGTCGGCAGGTAGAGCGCGTTGGACGCCTCACCGGTGGCGACCGCGACCGTGGCCGAGAGCCCGGTCCGCAGGCTGCTGGTGGGGCTGGTGATGACCAGGGTCGCCTGGTACTCGACCGCGGTGGACGAGCTGCCGGTGGAACTGCTGGCCACCGGAAGCGAACTGACGGACACCACCTTGGCGTTGAGGGTGGCGCTGGTGGCGCTCAGGGTGACCGTGGCGCCCATGTCCTTCTTCAGCTTCAGCGCGTCGGTCTCGGAGAAGTCGGCGGTGACCTGCATCCCGGCCGGGTTGGTGATCACCACGAAGCCGGTGGGGGTGGTGGACGTGGAGGTGGTCGAACTGCCGGTGCCGGCCCCGCCGGAGCCGGAACTGCTGGACGTGCTGCCGGAGACGGTGTCGCCGACCTTGTTGCTCACCGAGGCCACCGTTCCGGCGACGCTGGCCTTCAGCACCGTGCCGTCCACCGCCGCCTGGGCCGTGGTGACGGTGCTGGACGCCTGCTTGACCTGGGCCTCGGCGGAGGCGACGGCGGTGGCGCTGACCGTGGTGGTGCTGCTCGCGGTGGTCGCGGTGCTGCCGCCGCTGGAGCCGCCACTCGTCCCGGTGCTGCTTCCGCTGCCGGTGGACGTCGTGGTGGTGGTTCCGGCCTCGGCCTCGGTCAGTTGGGCGTTGGCGGTCTCCAGCGAGGCCTGCGCCTCGGCCAGGGTCGCCTCGGCACTGGTCGGGTCGACCTTGGCCAGGGTCTCGCCCTTCTTGACGGTGTCGCCGGCCTTCACATAGACCTTGGTGACCTTGCCGCCGGTGACGAAGCTGTCGCCCGCGTCGGAGGGGGAGACCAGCGACCCCGACCCGCTGACCGTCGCCAGCACGGTCCCCCTGGCGACGGTCGCGGTGGTGGTCGTGGTGGCTGACTTCGCCGAGGAACCGCTGGTCCCGACCGCGGCGTAGGCCGCCCCGGCACCGGCGACCAGCAGCAGGGCGAGCAGGGAGTTGAGCAGAGCGGCTCTACGCCGTCGTGGAAGCACCTTCATGGCGGGGAGCCTGGCCGGGCATTCCTTCGATTGGCTGACCGGTTCCTGGGAACTCGCCGGGAGCCGGGAGCCGCCCGGAAGCGGAGGAATCCGACAGAACGCCCCCCTTCCTGGGCAGGCTCCATCCTTTGCCCCCGGCGCCGGGCCGCGGCTCCCAGAAACCCCCTAAGCCCCGGACAGTGCCTTGCTAAGCGCCTTGCCGGGCCGGGCGAGAGGTCACAGGCTCTTGCGGAACAGCTCCGCCGTCGCCAGGAAGAGGTCGTTGGCCTCCACCTCGCCCACCGTCACCCGGACCCCCTCCCCGGCGAAGGGGCGGACCACCACGCCGGCCGCGGCGCAGGCCGCCGCGAAGTCCAGGGTCCGCTCGCCCAGCCGCAGCCAGACGAAGTTGGCCTGCGAGACGGGCAGCGTCCAGCCCTGGGCGGCGAGCCCGGCCTCGACCCGGTCGCGCTCGGCGACCAGCGCGGCGACCCGCTCCAGCAGCGCCTCCTCGGCGCGCAGCGAGGCGACCGCCGCGTCCTGGGCCAACTGGCTGACGCCGAAGGGCACCGCAGTCTGCCGCAGCGCCTCTGCCACCGGCTCATGGGCGATGGCGAAGCCGACCCGCAGCCCGGCCAGGCCGTAGGCCTTGGAGAAGGTGCGCAGCACGCAGACGTTCGGCCGGTCCCGGTAGAGCTCCACCCCGTCCGGCACCTCGCCGTCCCGGACGAACTCGGTGTACGCCTCGTCCAGCACCACCAGCACGTCGGCCGGGACCGCGTCCAGGAAACGCTCCAGCTCGGCCCGGCGGACCACGGTGCCGGTCGGGTTGTTGGGGTTGCAGACGAAGATCAGCCGGGTCCGCTCGGTGACCGCGGCGAGCAGGGCGTCGAGGTCGTGCACGTCCCCCTCGGTCAGCGGGACCTGCACCGAGGTCGCGCCGCTGATCTGGACGATGATCGGGTACGCCTCGAACGAGCGCCAGGCGTAGACCACCTCGTCGCCGGGGCCCGAGGTGGCGTGGATCAGCGACTGGGCCACGCCGACCGAGCCGGTCCCGGTGGCGATGTGCGACTCGGGCACGCCGTAGCGCTCGGCGAGCTCGGCGACCAGGCCGGTGCAGCCCATGTCCGGGTAGCGGTTGATGCTGCCGGCCGCGGCCACCGCCGTCTCCAGCACGCCGGGCAGCGGCGGGTACGGGTTCTCGTTGGAGGAGAGCTTGAACGCGGGCACGCCCGCACCGCCCGCGGCCGGCTTCCCCGGCTTGTAGGTCGGGATACCCCGGAGGGCTTCGCGCAGGCGGGGGCCATGCTGCGGCAGTGGGGTCTCGCTCACCGTGGTCATCCTTCACACGTCCGTTCCTACGTCTCGGTCGAGATCACCATACGAGCCGATCGGAGATATCTCACCCGTGCGGGTGACATGTCCGCTCGGGTGCTGGTCGACGCTTCCTCTGCGGCGGCCCCAGCGGGTAGAGGAAACGCAGGGCATGCTCATCAAATGGTCATCACCATAGGGGCAAAGAGCATAAATGCTCATGGAGAAACGTATCTGCGACAAACAGTCGCACACCCCCCACAACTGTCCCTAGTGGGCCATACGATCGTGCAGACATGACAGCAGCAGCAGCCAACCAGAGCGGCCGGGGCCCCACCCACACCCGGCGGATGGAGCGAGCCGGGATCCGCGATGTGGCAGCCGCGGCCGGCGTCTCCATCACCACCGTCTCGGACGCCCTGAACGGCAAGGGCCGACTCCCGGACGAAACCCGCAGCAAGGTCCGCGAGGTAGCGGAACGGCTGGGCTACCGCCCGTCCGCCGCCGCCCGCACCCTGCGCACCGGACGGTCCGGGCTGATCGGCCTGACCGTCACCACCTACGGTCAGGAGCCGTTCACCTTCACCGAGTTCGCCTACTTCGCGGAGATGGCCAGGGCCGCCACCTCGGCCGCGCTGACCCGCGGCTACGCCCTGGTGGTGCTGCCGGCCACCTCGCGGCACGACGTCTGGGGCAATGTCGCCCTGGACGGCACCGTGGTGATCGACCCGGCCGACCACGACCCGATGGTCGCCGAGCTCTACCGGCAGGGCCTGCCCGTGGTCAGCGACGGCAAGCCGGGCAACTGCCCGGTCACCGCCTGGGTCGACAACGACCACGCCAGCGCGGTGCTGGAGATCCTGGACCACCTGGCCGAGGCCGGGGCGCGCCGGATCGGGCTGCTCACCGGCACCAGCACCGACACCTACACTCGGCTCAGCACCGAGGCCTACCTCGGCTGGTGCCGCCGGGTCGGCCAGGAGCCGCTGTACGAGGCGTACCCGGCGCACGACCCCTGCGCCGGCGCCGTCGCCGCCGACCGGCTGCTGGCCCGCCCGGACCGCCCGGACGCGGTGTACGGGCTGTTCGACCCCAACGGCACCGACCTGCTCGCCGCCGCCCGCCGCTACGGCCTGCGGGTCCCCGAGGACCTGCTGCTGGTCTGCTGCAGCGAGAGCGACGTCTACGCCAGCACCGAGCCGCCGATCACCACCCTGTCGCTGAAGCCGCAGCGGATCGGCACCACCGTGGTGAACCTGCTGATCGACGCCATCGAGGGGGTCGGCGCCTTCACCGGCACCGGCAGCCCGCGCCGGCTCGGCGGCGGGCCCGGCGGGCCGCGGGCGGCCTACATCCCGCCCCCGGCCAACGGCGAGATCCCGGAGGGGCAGCTGATGCCCACCGAGCTGATCATCCGCCGCTCCTCGCAGCGGCGGCTGCCGCGCACCACGGTCAGCGCCCCGCGCGTCCCCGGCGAGGGCTGATCCGGTGGAAACCACCCCAAACAGGCACCTCTGACGCCCAGGCTCACCCGTATCGTGCGGATTGATGCGCCCCAGGTGCGTACGCCGCGAAGAGCAGCTTCCTATGATGGCCAAATGACAGGTGGACCCTTGTACGCCCGGCCTGACCTGCCGGACCCAAGCCCCCGCGCGCCCGAGCAGCCCCACGGGGCGGTCGAACACGGCGACGGGTCCACGGTGTACGACTTCTTCGCCCCGCCCGAACGCGCCCAGGCCGCCCCGGCCGGCTACCCCGAACCCGCGGCCGCACCGGCTGCCGGGTACGCCGCACCCGCGGCCGGGTACGCCGCGCCCGCGGCCGGGTACGCCGCGCCACCGGTGTACGCGGCGGCGCCGCACGACCCGCCGACCATCGAGCTGGTCCCGGTCCCGGCCGACGGCGAGGCCGGCCTCGGCCATCCGGTCACCCTGGTCGAGCCGCTCGCCTACGAAGGGGACGAGGCCGTCGGACCGCTCTACGTCATCGGCGACATCCACGGCTACCTCCAGGAGCTCCTGGACGGCCTGCACGCGGAGGGCCTGATCGACGCCGAGGGGCACTGGTCGGCCGGCCGCTCCCGGGTCTGGTTCCTGGGCGACTTCACCGACCGCGGCCCGGACGGCATCGGCGTGATCGACCTGGTGATGCAGCTCGCCGCCGAGTCCGCCGCCTCCGGCGGATACTGCCGCGCGCTGATGGGCAACCACGAGCTGCTGCTGCTCGGCGCGGACCGCTACGGCGACGAGGCGGTCCAGTCCAGCGCGGGCACCGCCTCCTTCCTCGCCGCCTGGCGGCTCAACGGCGGCCAGCCGACCGACATGGAACGCCTGGAGGACCACCATGTCGCCTGGCTCACCCGGCTCCCGGCGATGGCGATCGAGGACGACCACCTGCTGGTGCACTCCGACACCACCTCCTACCTGGAGTACGGCGACTCGGTCGACGCCGTCAACGACGCCATCCACGAGGTGCTCAACCGCGGCGAGGGCGACGAGTGGTGGGACTGCTTCCGGCGGCTGACCAAGCGCTTCGCCTTCCGCGGCGACACCGGTCCGGCCTCGGTGCACGAACTGCTGGACGCCTTCGGCGGCAGCCGGGTGGTGCACGGCCACAGCCCGATCCCCTACCTGATCGGCGACGCCCCCTCCGAGGACGGCCGCCCCACCCAGCGGGTCACCGGACCGCACGTCTACGCCGACGACCTCGCGGTGGCCATGGACGGCGGCGTCACCATGGAGGGCGAGGGCCGGCTGTTGATCGCCAGACTCCCTCTCGAACAAACCATCCCCTCAGCGGGGGCCGGATACTGACAGAGCGTCACCGCAGGCGCCGATTTCCGCCACAGGCATGTGCCAGAGGCAACCCGCACCCCACCCCTCACTGAAATTCCGGAAACGGACTGTCACCCTGTCCGAACCGGCCTCTACCATCGGGGTATCCGTCCTGAGGCCCGCAGGGCGTTCGGGGGATAGGTGGACCATGGACAACGCTCCGTTCCTGCAGGCCGAGGACAAGCTCGACTACGCGCGGATCCTCGAGGAACTGCTGCACAACGAACAGGTCAGGGCCGCCCTGCGGCACGCACCCACCGGCCCCAATGTCGAGCAGCTGCACACCCGCGCCATGGAGGCGTTCGCCGAGGTCTCGGCCACGGCCGCGGCCGAGTACGGCTACTTCGTCCAGCTCCGCGACCAGGCCCGGCAGACCGCGATCGTCCCCGACTGGGACCGGATCGGCGGCGACGAGCCGACCCAGTGGCAGGCCCCGGAGAGCGCCTTCGCCGCCGCCGAACGGGCCGGCTGGGTGCCGCTGATCGCGGTGCTGCTGCCGATCCTGTCCGGCCTCAGCGGCCTGGTGCTGCTGCTGTTCGGCTGGGCCCTGCTCGCCGACGGCAAGAGTTCCGGCCATCCGCTGATCTCGGCCGGCCTGGTCGCCCTGGTCATCTGCACCGCGTCGGTCTGCGGCGACATCATCGGGCTGCTGCTGACCGCCAACCGCGACGGCCACACCCCGCCGGACGGCCGAAACCCGGAGCTGTACGCGGAGCTGGCCAAGGCCAGGGAGACCTGGCACAGCGCGCTCCGCGACCGCGGCCTGCTGCCGTACCTGCTGGCGCAGCTGGGCACGGTCCCGCGCCCGCGCGGTCCGCGCCCGGCCGGGGTCAGCCTGGTCCGCACCCGGCCCCGGCTCGGCTTCACCAGCCCGGGCTTCACCAGCCCCGGCTCCGAGCGGATCAGCGACCCGCAGGGCGCGGAGGTCGAGCAGCAGGAGGGCGAGGTCCACTTCAGCAGCCCAGGTTTCACCAGCCCGGGCCCGGAGCGGATCACCGACGAGCGCGGCCGGGAGATCGAGCCGTCCGAGGACGACGAGCCGCACTACACCAGCCCGCGCTTCACCAGCCCGGCCTTCCAGGTGCCCCGGCAGGACCCGGACATCCTCACCCCGGAGGTGCCGCCGCCGGTGATCCCGCCTTCGATCCCCGGCTCCCGCCCGCCCTCGCGCTTCCTGCGCAACGACGACGACGAGGACGAGGACGCCGAACTGGGCGGGGGCCGACGGTAACCACCGCCGGCCCCCGGTCACCGCTCAGCTCAGGCCTTGGCGGCCAGTTCCTTGGCGGCCAGCTCGGCGGCGACCAGCTCGGCGATCTGCACCGCGTTCAGCGCCGCGCCCTTGCGCAGGTTGTCGTTGGAGACGAACAGCGAGATGCCCTGCCCGTTGTCCACGGTCTCGTCGGCGCGGATCCGGCCCACGTAGGAGGGGTCCTGGCCGGCCGCCTGCAGCGGGGTCGGGATCTCGGAGAGCTCCACCCCCGGCGCGGTGGCGAGCAGCTCGCGGACCCGCTCCGGGCTGATCGGCCGCGCGAAGCGGGCGTTGATCTGCAGCGAGTGGCCGCTGAACACCGGGACCCGGACGCAGGTGCCGGACACCTTCAGGCCGGGGATCTCCAGGATCTTCCGGCTCTCGTTGCGGAGCTTCTGCTCCTCGTCGGTCTCGTTCAGGCCGTCGTCCACGATGGATCCGGCCAGCGGCAGCACGTTGAAGGCGATCGGGCGGAGGTACTGCTGGGGCTCCGGGAAGTCCAGCGCGGCGCCGTCATAGGTGAGCGCGCTGGCCTTGGCCCCCACCGCGTCGATCTGCCCCTGCAGTTCGGCCACCCCGTTCAGGCCGCTGCCGGACACCGCCTGGTAGGTGGCGACCACCAGCGCGGTCAGCTCCGCCTCGTCGTGCAGCGGGCGCAGCACCGGCATGGCCGCCATGGTGGTGCAGTTCGGGTTGGCGATGATGCCGCGCGGACGGTCCGCGATCGCGTGCGGGTTGACCTCGGAGACCACCAGCGGCACCTGCGGGTCGGAGCGCCAGCCGGAGGAGTTGTCGATCACCACGGCTCCGGCGGCGGCGACCTTGGGCGCGAGCGCCAGCGAGGCCGTCTTCCCGGCGGAGAAGATCACAATGTCGAGGCCGGTGTAGTCGGCGGTGTCCGCGTCCTCGACCGTGACGGTGCCGTCCTTCCAGGGCAACTCCTTGCCGGCCGAACGGGCCGAGGCGAACAGCCGCAGCTCCGTCACCGGGAAGTCCCGCTCCTCGAGGATCCGGCGTACAACGCCACCGACCTGGCCCGTGGCACCCACAATTCCCATCTTCATGCCACCAGGGTAGGCGGCCCGGGCGTCGGCTCCCACTGGTCAGCAAGACCTTCGTCGTCCGCACTCCCGTCCGGGAAATCTTCCGGATGGCGTAACCGTAGGACGATCGGATCGTTATCAGGATGCGTGCGAGCACCGTGGTCGGCATGACACGGCGAACAGGGATCACATAGTTGGCCGGTTAGGTCCGGCCCATAGAGACCTGTGGGACATAGGCGACTCGTGCCCTTGACCGTCCGGGTGGGACGGCTCTGTGCTCCGGACTGGGGGCACCTATCCCACTCATCCCACGCGAAAGGGGAGGCACAGTCATGCCACCCGAAGTCGCCCTGCTCGAATCCCGCGCTCTGCGGGACAGCGTCAGCACCCGCACCGACGTCCTGGACCGGGTCAAGGCCCTCACGATGCTCCCGGACGACACCCACGTCACCAGCCGGATGGTCGCCGACTACTACGAGGTCGCCGAGAGCGTCATCTCCAGCCTGGTGATCGACCACAGGGACGAGGTGGTCGCCAACGGCTACCGCGTCCTGACCGGTGCGGAACTGACACAGATTAAGCGTGTCTGTGGAATCCCGTCGTCCCGGAGCAGGTCCATGGCCCTGTTCCCGCGCCGCGCTGTCCTCAGCGTCGGCCTGCTGCTGCGCGACAGCCCCGTCGCGCGCCGCGTCCGCACCTACCTTCTCGACGCCGAGGCGGCCGGTCGGCAGGACCCGGTGGCCATGCCCCCGTCCTGGGGCATGCCGCCCGGCCGGCGGCTCGGACCCGGCCCGCACTGGGACGAGTACGAGTACCTCAGGGCCCACCCCGAGGCGCAGGTGCCCGAGCAGTACCCGGACTACGGCCCAGGTCAGTGGGCGGACTGGGCCCAGTCCGTCGACCTCAGGCTGGACGCCCACGGGCGGGTCATCGGCGCCATGAGCGAACAGCTCTGCCGGGTCAGCGAGGACGTCCGCGAACTGCGGGACGACGTCTCGACGATCCGCCAGGACATGTCCGGCCTCCGCCAGGGCATCGCCCGGCTGAACCGCAGGATCCGCTGAAGCCTGTGGATAACCCCTGTGGACAACTCCCTGTGGATAGTCCCTGTGGATAACTCCGCCTAACAGCCCTGCCCCTCGGACGACAGCCAGTCGCCCGAGGGGCAGGGCCCCGATCAGCCTGCCCGGCACCTGGAGTCCCCTCGCGCTCCAGGTGCCGCGCCGCCGACCGGCCGACTCATCAGTCCGCGACGGCCAACGGCAGATAGACCCGGTTGCCCCCGGCCGCGAACTCCTCCGACTTGGCCCGCATCCCCTCTTCCGCCACGTCGAGCCCGTCGACTCCGGAGCCGTACTCCTTGCGAATCCCGTGCGAGATCTTCATCGAGCACTACTTCAATAGAACCAACATAAGCTAGCGTGGTGTCAGAAGTTCTGGGTGTTCAGCCGAGGGGGATGACATGACAGCCCGCGAAGACACCATCAAGAAGCTGCGAGGAACGCCGGAGGGCCTGCCCACGGTGGCCGAGGTCCTAGCACTCATCGCGGCCAACCCCAACATGAAGTGCGTCGTCTGCTACGCGCGCATCTCCTTCGACGGCCGCACGAAGGACGCCCACGGCATCGAGGACCAACACCGGGACCTGGACGAGATGGCCCGCAAGCTTGGCTGGCTGATCGTCTACCGCTACACCGACAACGACAAGAGCGCGAGCAAAGAGTCAGTCATCCGTGACGACTACGAGCAGATGCTCGCTGACCTCACCGCCGGGCACACCCCCGATGGCTACCCTGTCCACGGCGTGATGGCCGTCAACGATGACCGCCTCTACCGCCGGCCTGGAGACTGGGAGCGGTATCTCCGAGCTTTCACCTCCCACGAGGGCCGCGTGTATTTCGACTCCAACGGCACTCAGGATCTCTATGCCGAGGGCTTCGAGATCAAGGGCTTGCTCGGGGTGGCGATGTCACTGGCCGAGACCAGGAAGAAGCAGCGCCGTTCCCGTGCGAGTCACCACAGCCGTGCCGTTCGCGGACAGTCGGTGGCCGCCTGGCGGCCCTTCGGCTGGGAAGACGACAAGATCAGCCTGCGCCCGGAGGAAGCAGCCGCTGTAAGGACGGCTGTGCGTGACGTCATCGCCGGAGCCTCGATCGCTGAGATCACCCAGCGGTGGAAGGACGCGGGGTACCTCACGGCACGCGGCAACCTGTTCCAGTGGCAGAGCGTCAAGCAGGTCCTGGTGAATGCCCGGCTCTGCGGATACCGCGAGATCAAGGGCGAGATCGTTCGCGATGGCGACGACCAACCCATCGTCGGCGAGTGGGAAGGAATCATCACTCCGAAGCAGTGGTTCGCTGCCACGGCTGCCATCAAGTCTCGTGGAGGGAAAGGGCAGCCCGGCGGCACCCTCGTCCACAAGTACCTGCTCACCGGCATCCTTCGCTGCGGTGCCCTCAAGGAGGACGGCACACCCTGCAACTACAAGATGCAGGGGCAGAAGGCCGTGAAGTGGGTCACCTACGAACATGGCTACTTCTGCAAGAAGTCCGTGGACGGCGGATGCAATCACACCTACAAGCGCGGCGATGAGACCGACAAGCACATCACGGCCCTGGTGATCGCCAAGCTGACTGCCGATGCGGCAGTGGCTCGACGAGACGTCCCCGACTGGAGAAGAGAGAGCGAGCTTCAGCAGGCCCTTACCAGTCGAGGCCAGTTGGAGGAGCGGTGGCACAACGGGACCGTGGACGACGAGACGTTCTTCCGCAACCTGCCCACCTTCGAGAGGCAGATCAGGGAACTGCGCCTCGACCAGGCGAAGAACCAAGCCATGCAAGCTGCTGCCGAGGCAGCGTCAGGGGACATCGCCAAGGAATGGGCCAGCAAGACGATTTCGCAGAAGCGAGAGATGATCAAGAAGGTGCTTCATGCCGTCATCGCTGTGCCCAGCGGCCCCGGAAACAAGAAGTTTGACGTTGATCTACTCACTCCGGTGTGGCGGACTTCCGCGCAAGCGTGAGCCCGAGGATCTGTCCGATCTCCCTAAGCTGCTGATCACTCAGCCGGGGAGCGGTCGACAGATGCCGCTTGATCCACCGTTCAACAGTCTCGTCGGAGCAGGTACGCGGAGTAGGACCTACTCCTGTTCGCGGCTCAGTCATCAACCGCCCTGGGCCATTGGTCTCCCACCTGCTCACGTGCCGCCTGGCGATTCATGGCAATGTCTTCGGCGATGCCAGCAGCGAGCATTGCTTCGGCGAGGGTGTGGCCGGAGCAGAGGTAACGCCAGGCGGATTCGGTGGTGGTGCCGTCGTCCCAGTCGCTGAACAGTTCTCGTCCCGTGGCCGCACGGACGTGGCCGGCTCGTACGGCTCTGAGGGCGGTGTAGGTGGTGGAGTAGGTGCGGGTTTTGGTGAGGCAGTGGCCGCGGTAGCCGAGCATGTGGGCCCACATGCGTAGCCGTAGGTGTTCGAGTTCGGGGAGGCCGCCGAGTCGCCAGGCGGTGCCGATCAGGGCGCGTACGTGGTCGGTGACGCGCAGGGTGCGGATCTCACTGGCGCGGGTGATGCGCCGGTCCAGGGCTCCGGCTTCTTCGACGCTCTTGGTGGTGTACTTCGCCACGTACGCGGCCACGGCCTCATCACTGATCCGCCCGCCGTCCCCGGCACTCAGAGCATGGATGTCGAGCTGTGTCCCGAAGCCCAACCGTCGTTCCCCGAAGGCGGAGGAGTCCGGTACCCGTAGTGCCACGGCTGCAGCGGCGGACTGTACGGCGTCGGTGAGCAGGTCGGGTGTGGCCCAGACCGGGGGTGGGGTGTCGGGCCCGTCGGGTCCGTCCAGGCGGATCACGGCGTGGAAGTGGATGGCCCCGCGCTTTTGGTACTCGGCGACCTTGGCGGCCGAGACGCGGACCTGCTTGCGGATGGCGGTGCGGCTCACTCCTGCTTGTGTGGCGAGGTGGTGGTACAGGTTGTCGCCGAAGGCTTTCCACAGGGCGGGTGCGTGGGCGTTCCAGAGCACGTGTGCGGTGTAGTCGTAGCAGTGCGGGCACAGCGGCTGCCCGATCAGCGGGTCACCCTCGACATGGACGCGTCCGCAGCCATGGGGCGCGCCGTGGGGGCAGGTGCCGCGCCGGACCCCGTGGCAGGTCTCTGCGGTGCGGTGGACGGGGCCGAAGGAGGGGGCGGTGAGGGTGACGAACAGCCGGGGGTGGGTGCGGACCGTGCTGGGGAGGCCTTTGCCGCCGACCAGTCCGGCGCGCACGAGGTGGTAGGTGTCGCCCTGGTGTTCGCGTGAGCAGGGTGCGCAGCGGGTGGCCCTGCGGTTACGGCACCGGATCGCCAGACGCCCGCCAGGTTCCTCGGCAGTGCTGTAGTGGTGCAGGACCTGCCCGGTGCTGGTGTCAATGGTGGTCGAGTGTCCGGCGAGGTAGATGGGGTGGGTGCAGCCGGCGGTGTGGTGGATCTGTTGGAGCCAGCGGTGGAAGCCGGGCATGGTGGCCAGGCGGATCATGTCCTGGTCGGTGGCACTGAGGGTGCGGAGTCGGTTGTCGTGGTCGAGGTGGTCACGTCGGGCGGTGGGGTCTTCGAAGGGGTTGCCGGGGTCAGGTGTCCGGTCGGGTGCAGCTGGCAAACGGTCTCCCAGGTCGGGTGGTGGGGGCCGCGCCCGACCAGACCCAGACTGTGGGGGTGTGGTCAGACGCGGCAGCGGTCGAAGTCGGGTCGGGGGTGGGGCGCTGGTCCATGGGTCTCTCCAGTCGGTCAGTCGGGTCGGATGAGTCGGGTTGGTCGCGTTGAGGTCTAGCGGATGATGCCTTTGCCTCGGCAGCAGCGGCAGCGGTGGGGTCCTCCGGTGGGGGTCCAGCGGCGGCGCCAGCCCCGGCATTCGGGGCAGATCACGCGGCGGAACGTCATGCAGGTTCTCCTCTTTCGGTTAGGTGTGGGTGAGGCCGCGGACGGTCCAGGTGACGGCTGCGGCGATGGGATCGGCGAGGTGGGTGCGGTCCAGGTAGAACCCGAACAGCCCGACCAGGACGACTTGCCACACCCGCAGCTCCCCGGAGCGGACGAGCAGGAACACGACGACCGCGAAGAACGCCACCAGCGGCAGGGCCATGGTCACGACCGGTACACCCCCAGTGCCTGAGGATCAGCACCCGACCCGCCACCCAGGTCACCCCAAGCCGGGGTCAGATGGGCGTACTTCTCGGCAGTGAGCTGGGCATGGTCGGGGGTGGTCATCGTGGAGCGGGCACGGGTCCACTGCCCATCGTCGCCGAACGTGACCGCCACCCCCGCCTGTCCGAACGTGATCTGCTGCGCCGCCGCCAAGGCATCCTTGTTGAGGTCTCCGAGGGCCATTTCGGCGGTGCCGGGATCGCTGACGCGGTGGCAGACGCGGCCGGCGAGCTGCGCCCGCAGGGCGGTGACGCCGGGCCCCAGGTCGGAGCCGACGCGTTGACCGGCGACGATCAGGTGCACCCCCAACGCCGCACCCAGCTGCGCCAACCGCAATAGCGCGGTCGCCACTTCGCCGACTTCGTCCTTGTCCGCGCGCGTCGCCATCAGGAACAGTTCGGCGACTTCGTCGACGATCACGACCACCGGCACCGGACGTTGCTGCTCCGGCAGGTCCCAGATGGAGCGCGCCCCGACCGTCCGGCACAGTGCCATGCGCTCCGTGGCCATTTCGACGAGTTGTTTGAGGAGGTGGGCGGCTTGGGTGCGGTTGGTGGCGAGGGCGGTGAGGCGGGGGTGGAAGAGGGCGAGTTCCATGCCGCCTTTGAGGTCGATGCCGACCAGGGCCAGGGGTTGGGGTGCCCAGCAGGTGACCAGGGCGGCGATCAGGGTTGATTTGCCTGAGCGGGTGGCTCCCACGATCAGCCAGTGCGGCACCCGCCGTAGGTCCACCACCCACGGGGCCCCGTCCTCCAACTGCCCCACCACCGCCGCCAACAACCGACCCGGACCGTCGTGCGGGGTGGTGGGTGCGGTGAGGGGGTCCCAGGCAGTGGCAGTCAAGGTGACGTAGCCGCGTACGTCGCTCATGACACGGACAGCGTGCACGCGCCAGGCATGGACCAGGGCCTCAGCCGCCGCTGCGTACTGCTCCGGAATCTGCCCCGGGTGCAGCTTCACCCGCACCCGCAACCCACCACGCAAGGGGTGCGGGAACCCGAGGCGGGGTGGAACGGGCTTGAGTGCGTCGCCTTTGACGATCACCGCCCCCAGAAGGAGACGTGCGGGTCGGCGGGGGACAGCGAGGTCGGTCAGGATGGTCAGCTTGCGCCAGGTCCACCGTATCCGCACCAGCACGACCGGGAAGCCGGCCAGGTACCACCAGATCACCGGCCACCTGCGCTGCAGCACCGGCGACAACACCGCCACCCCCACCACCACAACCGCGAGGGTGGCCAGGAGCCAGGTCCCGGCGGGGATACTGTGATGGGCCACGACCGGTGCGGTGGTGGGGTGTTGCTGTATGGAGCAGGCCGGGCCGACAAGGGCCCTGCACGGCACCGGCAGCGGTCCCGGGTTCGACCAGTACGCGTTCATCGGCCACCGCCCCCGTCGTGCGGCAGGTGGAGGGGTGTGCCGTTCTCGGCTGCTTCGTTGGTGATCTCGGTGGCGAGGTCTGTGGCCATGTGTCCGGCGGTGGTGACCTTTGTTTCGATGTCCTGGTAGAGCTGGATCGTGGTTCCGGGGTCGGTGATCTGGTGGAGTTCCTCGGCGAGGTCGGCGAGGTCGGCGAGCAGGTTGCGTAAGGTGCGCCAGTGGGGTGTCAGTTGGTGTCACCGCCCTTGGCGGGGTGGGCCGGCGGGGCGGGGAGTAGGGCTTCGGCGCGGAAGGAGATGCCGTTGCGGTCGCCCATGTTCCAGGCGATCGCGACCAGGCCCACGACCTGGATCCGCATGCCTTCGGTGATGCCTTTGGGTTCGCCGGGTACGGCGATGTCGATGACGGAGGCGCGGTAGCCGTCCTTGACGACGACCGGCACGGTGAAGACGGGGGTGCCGTCCTTGTCCCTCTTGATCTCTCCTGTCTCGATGCTGACCAGTTTCGGTCCCGGCCTGCCGACGCACATCATCGGCTCAAGTCGGGTGCCGTCCACGGGGATGAGCTGCATGTGGGGTGGACTCCATGTCCGTTCAGGTCCGCCGAACCCATCTGGTCCGCCGTCACCTGTCCTTACAGGTGTCGAGCATGCGCCGCCGATCCCCAAAGCGCAAGGCTTTTCCCGACACCTGTCAGGACAGGTGACGCGCTACCTGTCTTGACGTCACATGTCCGGGCCGCGAAGCTGGGCACAGACCCCTGGGAGACAGCACCGACGAGACGAGGCCCCGCCCGTGGACATCATCCGCAACCAGCCCCTCTACCAGCAGGCCGCCAACGTCCTGCGCCAAGGCATTGCCGACGGGGAGTACCCACCTGGCAGCGCCCTGCCCTCCGAGGACACCCTGGCCAAGCGCTTCAAGCTCTCCCGGCCCACCGTGCGCCAGGCCATCGCCTCACTTCGAAGCGAGGGCCTGGTGGACGTGGTCATGGGCAAGGGGTCTTTCATCCGCGCCACCGCCACCGGGCAGGCCGCTGCCCTTGAGCGCTCGGTGACCAGGACCGGCAGCCGCTACATCACCCCCGCCGACGCGTGGACCGAATCTGAACCGCCCACAGTCAACCGCTCGACGGCTGACGCCACCACCATGTTGCTGCTGGGGCTGGACGAAGGCGAGGCCATGATCACCGTGGACCGCACACTCACCGACCCCGACACAGGAACCCGCCGCCTCCAGCGCGTCACCATCCCTGAGGCCACCGCCTCAACGTCCCTGGCAGGCGAGCCCGCTCGACCCGTCGCCGAGCTGTACACGGCACTGGCCGCCACCGGACACAAACTGGCCTGGACCGAAACCGTACGCGCCCGCATGCCCCACCCCGAGGAAAGCACCGCCCTGCGCCTGTCCGACGCCACCCCGCTCCTGAGCCTGCTGCGCATCACCACAGATGCCACAACCGAAAGTCCGTTGATGCTGGAGGAACTGCGCATGGGCGCGCATGATGCAGCCCCGACCTACGAGATCACCGCGCGGGCGAGGCGCTCCCATCGCATCCCGTAACGGACGCAGGTCAGGTGGTCGGTGTGGTGGACTGGCGATCTATCAGGTCAGTGGCCCCGGCGACCTGGCCCAGGTAGCGGGCGGTCTGCACCAGCGTCGTGCGCACGTTCTCCATCTCGGTCCGCAGGTCCTCGCCCAACGGCCAGGTGTGCTCGTGTTCGACCGGTGCGGTACCCGGAGGGCAGGACGCCTCCCAGGCGCTCAGGCGCGGGTGCCAGCGTGACAGGAACGGGCGCAGCCCGTCGTTGAGGACAGCCACGGCCAGGCTCCCGAAGGAGATCGCGTTGTTCTTCTCGATCGGGGCAACCTGGGGGCCGTAGCGGCGCAGGATGTCGCGGGTGATCGCGAAGAGGCTGTACATCGAGGTCATCGCCTCCCGCAGCGAGCCCTCCCCCTGCTTGAGCGGCACGACCGCGATCCGGGTGACCAGTTCGACGTACAGCTCCCACGACGCGCGCCGCTCAGCGTCGTCGGGCTCCCACTCGCCAGCGATCTCGCCGACAAACGGTATGGCGATCTTCACGTGCACCTTGCTCGGCCTCACAGCCCGCCCCCTCGCAGTTCCACCCCAGCCAGCCCCAGCCTACGGGGGCCGAATCCTCTCACGGAAGCGCGCCACAACGTTCCTGAGCCCAAGTCAGGCATATGGAACACATCCCGGATGGCGCGTCACTAGTCTGAATTGCGCCACTTAGGGCCGTGGCGCACGGGACCACGGGGGAAGCACATGAACGCATCCAGCAATGAGACAGCAGAGGCCGAGGGGGACACCCGGGCCTATGACGTGTTTCTCAGCTACGCCACCGCCGACCGCTCCAAGGTCGCACCTCTGGTTCAGGCGCTACGTGACGCCGGCCTGTCGGTATTCCTGGACGATGGCGGCATCGACACCCACGAGGGCATCACCCCCACCATCCGCACAGCCCTGCGCCGAACCCGGCTGGTCCTGCTCTACTACTCACGCACCTACCTCACCCGTCCCGCCTGCCAGTGGGAACTGATGACAGCCTTCCGCGCCGCCAGCGCCCTGGGCGACCCTTCCCGCCGCATGCTGGTCATCAACCCCGAACCGAAACCCGCCCACATCGCGCCGGTCGAACTCGCCGATCCCCTGTACGCCGTCCCCGACGCCACGGGCAGCTACACGCAGCTCATCGGACGCGTGACCAGCCGCCTTGATGCCGTGCCGCAGGCACTGGGCGACGCGATCAACGAGACCGCGCCGACGTGGTGGCCCAACACCGCCAGCGGCTCACCCGACTTCGTCGGCCGCGTGCCGGACATGTGGACCATCCACTCCGCACTGCACGCCCACCGCTACCCCCTGACCGCAGGAAACGCAGGACCGCCCGTCGCCTACCTGTCAGGTATGGGCGGCCAGGGCAAGACCCTGCTGGCCCAGACCTACGCCCGACGCTTCGCCGCGTTCTACCCCGGCGGCATCATCTGGACCACTGCCTACGCCAGCCACGAACCCGACACCACCGACGAGACCGCCGTTCTTGCCGAGAACCACCGCCAACTCGACGTCATCGCAAGGCGCATGAACATCAGCACCGGGGAACGCGAACGACGAGGCCCCCGCGCGGCCATCCTCGCGCGCATCATCCACACCGGCCAGCCCTGCCTGTGGATCATCGACGACCTCCCCGCCCGGCTCAGCCAGGACGCACGCGCAGAAATGATCCCCAACCACGAACTCGCCCACACCCTGATCACCACCCGCTACCGCCGCTACAACGACGCCCACCGCATCGACCTGGACCCCCTCACCCCCCACGAGTCCTACCAACTACTCACCGGCATACGCACCCTTGCACCCCAGGAGCAGAAAGACGCCCGAACACTGACGGAGGAACTCGGACACCACGCCTTGGCCGTCGACCTCGCCCGCGGGAGCACCAGCGACGCTCTCACCACCTACGCCTCTTTGAGCACCGCTCTCAAAGAAACCGAAACCGACGCCTTCCAAACCCTCGTGGACGAACTCGGCGACGACCTCCCCACCACCACCGACCGCAACATCGCCACCATGCTCCACCGCAGCATCCGCCACTTCTCCGACACCAGCCCCACCATGGAACTCCTACGCCTAGCCGCCATCCTGTCACCCGCACCCATCCCCCGGACCCTGATCACCGAGACACTCACCGCCACCCCCCAACCCCTGCTGGACACAACGATCGCCGCAGCGATCCGAGCGGCAAACGACCGCTCACTGATCCGCCACGCATCCCCCGACCCCGACACATGGAGCGTGCACGCCCTCATCAGCCGCACCATCACCATGTACCACCTGCCACCACAACACCGACACAACCTTCAACAAGCAGCTGTCCAAGCCCTCAACACCCACCTCACCGACGCCGCCGAAGTGCTGCGCCACCGCGAACTCACCCCTTACCTGCCCCACTCACGCGCACTGACCACCACACCCACCAGCACAGAAGAACTCGAACTGACCGGTTGGGTCGCACGCTTCGACTACGAAGCCGGACAGTACGCATCCGCCAACCACCTCTTCGCCGTTCAAGCAGCCGCAAGCATCCGGTCCCCCGGCCCGGACCATCCCAGCACCGCCACCTGCCTGAGCAACCTCGCCGCCACGCACCTCGCCTTGGGCCAGGCCGCTCTGGCGCTGCCGCTGCAGGAGCGGGCGCTGGCGATCACCGAGACCGTGCTGGGCCCGGACCACCCCACCACCGCCATCAGCCTGGGCAACCTCGCCGGCACGCACCTCGCCTTGGGCCAGGCCGCTCTGGCGCTGCCGCTGCAGGAGCGGGCGCTGGCGATCACCGAGACCGTGCTGGGCCCGGACCACCCCACCACCGCCATCCGCCTGGGCAACCTCGCCGCCACGCACCTCGCCTTGGGCCAGGCCGCTCTGGCGCTGCCACTGCAGGAGCGGGCGCTGGCGATCACCGAGACCGTGCTGGGCCCGGACCACCCCGACACCGCCATCCGCCTGAGCAACCTCGCCGCCACGCACAGCGCCTTGGGCCAGGCCGCTCTGGCGCTGCCACTGCAGGAGCGGGCGCTGGCGATCACCGAGACCGTGCTGGGCCCGGACCACCCCACCACCGCCATCCGCCTGAGCAACCTCGCCGCCACCCACCGCGCCTTGGGCCAGGCCGCTCTGGCGCTGCCACTGCAGGAGCGGGCGCTGGCGATCACCGAGACCGTGCTGGGCCCGGACCACCCCACCACCGCCATCCGCCTGGGCAACCTCGCCGCCACCCACAGGGATCTAGGAGATAATCAATCTGCGCTGTCAGCAGCAGAGCGCGCGAGGGTAATCGCCTCCCATGCACTGGGAAGTAGCCACCCGTTGAGTATTGCCTTGGATTCGCTCGTGCAAAGCATTACTGACAACGAGCAGTGATGAAGATTGACTATTAAGTAGCTTACCAACCCGATCTTGTACTGAACCACGTCGAAGACCTTCTGTACTTACTCAAGGGCGGCGCTTGCGCGCCGCCGGGGCGGCCCCTGCCGCCCCGGCCGGGCATGCGGCCTTCGGCCGGTCCCGGCCGGACGGCGATGGCCCCCCGCGCACAGTTGAGGATCGACACCAGGTCTGACCCCGAGTCCATGAGCAGCGCGGCATGTCAGCGGGTGATCGAGGCTGGAGCTGATGCCTCCGGCGGGGGCGCTCCGGCTCCGGGATGGCCCTGGCTTCGTCGGCGGGAATCGGTTGTCGGTGGTGGGGCTGGGGTGCTGCCGTCCCGTCTGCCGTCGTCCCAGGCGGAGCCGAGCAGCCTGGCCCCCGGGTGTCCAGGTCGTTCGTCCAGTGGGGCGCTGCACCTGGACACCCGGGGGCCAGCCCGCTCCACGGTGTGTGGGACGACGGCAGACGGGACGGCAGCGGCCACGTCGTGGTTCCTGTGGAGCCAACCACAGACGCCCTGGCCGGCAACGCACTGACCGAACACCCAGGGCAACGGCTTTACGCGGCATCGCGGGCATGTCCAGCCTGGCCGGGCGGAGCCTGCCGGGACAACTGCCCAAGCATCTGTGCCAATCGCCGCACCGCCAGCGGCGAGCCGACCACTCTCACCATGCCCCGGCCATCTGCCAACATGCCGCCGGTCGCCTCGACCTCCCAGATCTCGAATCCGCACTGGGCCAAGGCGTGGTTCAGCCGCCCGGCCGCAGCTTGCCCCGACCACCACCCTGACGCGCAGTCCTCCCCAGGTTCAGGGCCCCAGCAGTCCGCATCCCAGGCCTCGAACTGGCCCTCCCACTGCTCCGCGTCCTCATCCAGCATCGATCTAGCAGCCCCTTTCAGGCATGTGACGACCAGTCATGGTGCCTAGGAGAAGCGGGATGCCTACGAACATGCGTGTGCACCCGGGTACCATCGGCACCGGGTGCGAACCCACCGGACCACCCTCCGCCCGTCAAAGTAGGGGGTGGTCCGGCATCTCATTCGGTTGTTGAGCTGTGCGGCTCCCAGCCCCAGACGGGGTGCCGGGACCGGGAGCCAGTCCCGTACGAGGTGATGACCAGACCGCCTCGCGCGGGAGTTCTGATACGGGGCGGGTCCGACTGGGCGTCAAGCCCAGCCGCGCCTACGACCCGCCCCGCCCACCGCCACCGAATGTGACCTCCGTGGCGGTGACCCGCTCCAGCGCCGAGCCGTTCGCCCCCAACCGCGCCGCACGCCGGAAGTGGAGCAGCTCTGACGGAAGCGGGAGTTTCAGGGGAGCAACCGCCCCTCACCCGCGCGCACCGGATGCCAGGTGTGCACGAAGCGCACCACCCCGGCCACAGTCGCCATACGCGAGTGCGCCACCCGCACAAAGCCCCGGCAGTACCCGCACCGGAACACCGAACCGCGGGCCGCTATCCGACCCGCCGTAGCAGGGAGCCGATCCATCATGACCACCCCCCACTCATACTGCGCTGGTTCAACTCGCCCACCCGCGCCACCAACGACTCCTGCTTAGTGGCTAGACGTACATGGGCAGGCATCGCCTCCCACTCCTCACCACCCCACCCAGGCGGACGCAGGTACAGCCGACCCGCACGGACATCGGTCACCATCGCGGTCCGGTCCGTGCGGGTGTCCACCACCCAGGTACCGATCTCCGGCACCAGCGGTTGCTCAACGGTCATCACAACCACCGCCCTTCAGGACAGGCCGCCCGCTCCAGGCCCCGCATCACGTCGTACGCAGCGTTGAAGCTCACCCAACCCCGTGGCGTCCCGCCCTCATCCAAGATCGGTACCTCGCCGATCGTGACGCGCCACAGGGACGCCGTTCGATCCCAATGCACCTCGGGCAGCAGTGGAGACAGTGGAGTCATCGGTGAAGCACCTCTCGTGATCAGCCGATCGGAAATGCGGCGATACGAGTAGCCTCAATGCCAGGAGCCTTCAGCGGTATACGAGCACTGTCCGCCGCTGTCCGCTCCGCTGCGGACAGTGCGGACACTGGGGGCGCTCACATGGTCGAGGAAACATTCGGACAAGCCTTACGACGCTTACGCGGAACACTGTCCGTGCGGAACGTGTCAAGTCAAATGAGACGTTCGTACGGTTATGCGCTCTGTTGTGCTGATTCGGGTTCTCTGCGTTTGGCGGGGTCGTTGATCCACGCCTGATCGGGGATCTTGGGCGGGCGGGGGCGGCGGGCGAAGCGTTCGGGGTGGCGGGCGTATGCCTCGTTGAGCGTGACGGCGCGCTGGTCCTGGACTTGGCCGGCGGTGCCGAAGTGCACGGACGCAGGCGTGTGCAGCCCGATGCCCGAATGGCGATGCTCATGGTTGTAATAGGCAATGAATGAGTCGAACCACTCGCGTGCGTGGTTCAGGGAGTCGAACCGCGCCGGGTAGTCGGCCATGTACTTCGTGGTTTTGAACTGGCTTTCGCTGTACGGGTTGTCATTCGAGACCTTGGGGCGCGAGTGCGAGCGCGTCACGCCCAGATCGATGAGCAACTGCGAGACTTTCTTGCTGGTCATCGAGGTGCCGCGGTCCGCGTGCAGGTGCTCGGGGGCGATGCCGTTGCGTTCGACGGTCTCGCTGATCAACTCCTCGGCGCGCTCGGCCGATTCGGCCATCTCCACGGTGTAGCCGACGACGTAGCGGCTGAAGATGTCGATGATGACGTAGGCGTGGTACCAGATGCCCTTGTCTGGTCCGGCCAGTTTGGTGATGTCCCAACTGAAGACCTGCGAGGGGGCGGTGGCCACGAGTTCGGGGATGGACTTGGCGGCGTGGGTGGCCTGGCGGCGGCGCTCGCCGGTCTGGCCCTGGGCCTCCAGGATCCGGTACATCGTGCGCACTGAGCAGTAGTAGCGGCCCTCGTCCAGTTCGCGCGCGCCCAGATCTGGGCAGGTGCCAGTTCGGCATAGGCCGGGCTGTTCATCAGTGCCAGGATCCGCGCGCGCTCCGCCGGAGCCAGAGCTGAGGGCGGCGAGGGGCGCGGAGCGCGCTCGCGCGGCGGGGGCGGGTTGAGCCGACGGTAGTGCGTGGCCCGTGAGCGACCGGTCAGCCGGCAGGCCGCAGTGGTGTTCAACTCCCGCTCCAGCGACTGGAAGAGCTCGTCGGCGACCTGCTCGGCCTCGGCTTTCAGCCCGCACTCTTGGAGAGCAGTTCCAAGAGTGCGGAAGCTTTTCCCAGCAGCTCCAGGGCGGCGTCCTTCTGCGCCAGCTCCCGTTCCACGACGGCCAGCCTCTTGCGCAGCCGCTCGGCCTCGGCTGCTTCGGCGGGCCTCTTGGGGCGTGCGGGCGAGGTCCGCCGGTCGGCGAGCGTGGCCATCGCTCCGGCGTCTCGCGCGGCCCGCCACTCGATGATGTGCGAGTGGTACAACCGCTCGCGGCGCAGGACCGCGCCCTTCTCCCCGCTGGGGGCGGCATCGTACTCAGCGACGATCCGCAGCTTGTATTCCGCCGTGAACGTGCGCCGCTTCGGCCGCGGGGCCGGGTCGGGCTCGGGGGCTGTGCGTGAGGTGGTGGTATTGGAAGCCATGCCGGGAATCTCCTGTCTCGCCCATCCAGACTAACCCGGACGAACCGGACGTCTCAGTCGAGACTGTCAGAGAGGGGTGCGCGATCTCGCCCGTCTCGCCACCTGTGGAAAGACCGTGGTCTCCGACCTTGAGACGGGAAAACGATCACCAACCCCCGCCATGGCGCAGGCCCTTGACAGCGCGCTGGACGCTCACGGGGAGTTGGTTGCTCTCGCCTCACACCCGCCGGGCGCACCACTGACCGAGCGCGCCGCAATGCTGCATGCGGGATTCGCCGAACAACTGGCCGCCGGCCCCATGACCGCCGCCTCCCTCGAAGAGTGGCAGTTCACCATTGCCCGACACGGCCGGGCCACCCGCTACCGCCCCGAACAGGAACTCCTCACCGACCTGTTGGCCGACTTCAGCGACCTGCGGACGCTGCTGAACCACCGCCATCCACCAGCGATACGCAGGCAACTTCTCTCGGCCTGCTCCTACCTGTCCGGCCTGGTGGCCCTCACTCTGCTGAAACTCGACGACCCAGGCGCACGGGACTGGTGGCGCACCGGCCGAGCCGCAGCCACTCAGGCCGACGACCGGCCCACCCTCGCGTGGATCTACGCCCAGGAGTCCTACCAGCTCTACTACGGCGGGGACTGGGACGGAGCGGCCGAACTGGCCGTACGTGCCCAGCAACTCGCCGGAGGTCTGCCCTGCGTAGCCGACGCCCTCGCGGCCCCGCTGGAAGCCCGCGTGCATGCCCGAGCAGGCCGCAGGGACGAGGCGGTGAACGCCCTCAGCCGGGCCGAACGAGCGGTGGCACGGCTGGCCCCCGAGGACCGCCAACCGTCCGCCCTCGGCTACGACGAGGCACAGCTCGCCTTCCACTCAGGCAACGCCTGGACCTCTCTGCACGAGACCCAGCAGGCATGGGACCAGCAGGAACGAGCCCTGTCGATGTACCCGGAGGAGAACCGCACCGATCGCACGCTGATCATGCTCGACCGCGCCGCCTGCCTGACGTGGGACGGCGCCGCCGCCGCCGGAGCGCAGCTCGCGATTGACAGCGTTCTGGCCCTGCCGGTCGAGTACCGAAGCGCATTGATCCTCTACCGCGCCCGTGATCTTGCAGTTAGCGTGACCGACACGGGAAGACAACTACCCGAGGTGCGGACCCTGCGTGAAGTGCTGGCGCTGCCCTCAGCCGGATGAAGGGAGCCCCGTGAGGCTGACGATCGAGCAGGCCACCGAACACGACGCCGAGACCATCGCCACCATGCTCGGTGAGATCGAGCGCTACTACGGCGGACCTGACGAGATTCCCGACGTGAAGCAGGTACGCCACGCACTCTTCGGCCCGCGACCAGCCGCCACCGTCCTACTCGCCCGCGAAGACGACCAGGTCATCGGTCTCGCGTCGGTGTGCTTCCTGTGGCCCGCCATCGGTGCGGAGACGAGCCTCTATCTTAAGGAGCTGTACGTCCAGGAGGACTACCGGCGACACGGCGTCGCCCGCGAACTCATGGTCGCTGTCCGCAAGGAAGCGGAGGCAGCAGGCTGCTCACGCGTCGAGTGGACCGCTGATCGCGACAACCCTCCGGCCGTAGCCCTGTACGCCGCCCTTGGAGTGGAACCCCACGAGGGAAAGATCTTCTACCGCTCCCAGACCTGACACGTTGATCAGGCGACGGCACCTGGAGTCCCCTCGCGCTCCAGGTGCCGCACCGCTTCCCCAGGTCAGTCCGCCAGTGGCAGGTAGACCCGGTTGCCTCCTGCCGCGAACTCCTCCGACTTGGCGCGCATACCGGCAGCAGCCGCGTCGTCGCTGGTCACGGGCGTGTCGTCGCCGAAGCGCTTTATTATGGTTCTACTAATCTCCATCGAGCAGAACTTCGGGCCTGAGCCACCACATCAACTCTCAAGGAACTGGCAGTTCGATCACAGCGATGCCGTTCTCCTGAGCCACCGCCAGGCGGGTACCGTCGGCGCTCACCGCGGCGACCGGAGTGGGAACGTGGGTGACACCGAAGCTGCCATCCTTCGGACCGACCTTCACCTCCGGCCACTCCGCCAAAACTGCTCCAGTCCCGGTGTCGATCAGGCGCGGGTGGTCGTACAGCGAGACGACCTGGGTCCCCCGGGCCAGCAGAGTCCCGATCGGATAGCCGACGGAACTCCGGTGCAGCCATTGCCGTCCGGAGATCGACCACACACCGAACTGCCTCGGCCCTAGGTTGGACGGCTCCTCATCGTCATCGAGGACTTCATCGTTCGTCGCAAACGCGATCCGGTCGCCGTCCAGCCAACAAGCGGCTGCCACCTCGGCTCCGACACCGGAAGACAGCGGCAGAAGACCATTGCCGTCCAGGACCGCCGGATCCGCAAGGGCATTCGCCAAATCGTAGACACGGGCAATCCCGAACGGGCTCCAGAGCCAGCCCGCCACCAGAAGGTGCCGACCATCCGGGCTGACCGAGAGCCGCGAGTGGAACACGTCTGTCGGTGTACGGTCCCCACTGGTCAGTCTCCGACCCGACTGAAGGTCTTCGATCTCCAGCACGCTGTAACCGTCGGGGCAATGGACAAGGACCTCCCGCCCGTCCGGAAGCCTGCCCAGCGTGACCGGGTAATCGAAGTCGGCGGAATGATAGTAGCTCCGGCCCAGCTCGCGTACGACGCGGGCACCGTCAAGGACCAGCGCCTTGGTTCCGCGTTCCCCGTAGACGACGGCGAATCGACCGGACGGAGAGACCACCGCTTGGTCGAAGGGGAGACCGAAGTTGATCGATGTCGGACATTCAGTCCCGTCGGCCTTCCACCGGCGCCCACCCCCGGCGTGATCCACCAGTTCGTCACCGTCCCAACGGAGCGAGCGCACCATCGCCTTGACGCGTAGGAACTCCACAGCCTCCATGCTTTCCCCTTCACAGCGGACCGAGCCGTACAACGTCCGTGCCGATCAGTGCGTGCCCGGTCCGTCGAAGCCAACGACCACGAGGCACCGCGCCGGGAAGCCCCCTGTTGCCTCCCGGTGCGGTGCCTCCGCCTGCACCCGCTGGTCAGTCAGCCAGCGGGAGGTACACCCGCGCACCGGAGGCCATGAACTCCTCCGATTTGGCCCGCATGCCAGCTTCAACCGCATCATCGCTGGTCACGGACGTGTCGTCGCCGAAGCGCTTTATAATGGTTCGACTAATCTCCATCGAGCAGAACTTCGGTCCGCACATCGAACAGAAGTGCGCGGTCTTGGCCGGCTCGGCCGGGAGGGTCTCGTCGTGGAAGGCGCGTGCCGTCTCCGGGTCGAGGGCCAGGTTGAACTGGTCCTCCCAGCGGAACTCGAAGCGGGCGTCGGAGAGGGCGTCGTCCCAGTCCTGGGCGCCGGGGTGGCCCTTGGCCAGGTCCGCGGCATGGGCGGCGATCTTGTAGGTGATCACCCCGGTCTTCACGTCGTCCCGGTTGGGCAGGCCGAGGTGCTCCTTGGGGGTGACGTAGCAGAGCATCGCCGTCCCCCAGGAGGCGATCATCGCCGCACCGATGCCCGAGGTGATGTGGTCGTAGCCAGGGGCGACATCCGTGGTCAGCGGGCCGAGGGTGTAGAAGGGCGCGTCGTCGCAGATCTCCTGCTGCAGGTCCATGTTCTCGCGGATCTTGTGCATCGGGACGTGCCCGGGGCCCTCGATCATCACCTGGACCTCGTACGAGCGCGCGATCCGACCCAGCTCGCCCAGTGTCCTCAGCTCGGCGAACTGCGCCTCGTCATTGGCGTCCGCGATCGACCCCGGCCGCAGCCCGTCCCCAGCGAGTAGGTGACGTCATAGGCCCGCAGGATCTCGCAGAGCTCCGCGAAGTGGGTGTACAGGAAGTTCTCCTGATGGTGCGCCAGGCACCAGGCCGCCATGATCGAGCCGCCGCGGGAGACGATCCCGGTCTTCCGACGGGCCGTCAGCGGCACGTGCCGGAGCAGCACCCCCGCGTGCACGGTCATGTAGTCGACGCCCTGCTCGCACTGCTCGACCACGGTGTCCCGGTAGACCTCCCAGCTGAGCTCCTCGGCTCGGCCGTCCACCTTCTCCAGCGCCTGGTACAGCGGCACGGTGCCGATCGGGACCGGGGAGTTGCGCAGGATCCACTCCCGGGTGGTGTGGATGTTGCGGCCGGTGGAGAGGTCCATCACGGTGTCGGCCCCCCACCTGGTGGCCCAGGACATCTTCTCCACCTCCTCCTCGATCGAGGAGGTGACCGCCGAGTTGCCGATATTGGCGTTGACCTTCACCAGGAACCGGCTGCCGATCAGCATCGGCTCCACCTCGGGGTGGTTCACATTCACCGGCAGCACCGCCCGCCCGGCCGCGATCTCGGCCCGGACCAGCTCCGGGTCCAGCCCCTCCCGCAGCGCCGCGAACTCCATCTCGGCGGTGACCAGGCCCCGCCGGGCGTAGCCGAGCTGGGTCACCGCCGCGCCGTCGCGGGCCCGGCGCGGACGCCGCGGCCGGCCGGGGAAGACCGCGTCCAGGTTGGCGAGCCCGGCGCCGGTCCCGCCGCGCAGCGCGGTGTGCTTGAGTCCGTCGTCCTCGGGACGGACCTCCCGCCCGTGGTACTCCTCGACGTCGCCGCGCTGGTTGATCCAGCCCTCCCGCAGCGGCGGGAGCCCGCGCCGGACGTCGGCGGTGAAACCGGGGTCGGTGTAGGGCCCGGAGGTGTCGTACAGCGGGAGCGTGCGGCCGTTGGTCAGCTGCACCTCCCGGTAGGGAACCCGCAGGTCGGGGCGCGATTCGGGTCGGGATCCGGAGCGGTACGCCTTGCGCCAGGCGGGGGTGGGGTAGCCCGTGGCAGTGCTGTCGGGGACGGGCACGGGGGCGGGCATGGCGGCAGACTGCTGTGCGTCGTACGTGGTCATCAGACCTACTTCTCCCTACGCCGGCATTACCCGGTCAGGTTCGTGCGGTCGGCGCAAGCAGCTGCCGTACGGAATGGAATCCGTGTACGGCGGTCAGCGCCCTCTCAGCCCGGTGCTCCGAGCTCCCGCGTCTGCAATCGAGATGCCGCCACCGTAGCGAGCCCGCCCCGGCTTGGCCAGAGGGCCTCCCGACCCGCGGCCCGACCCGCGAGGTGATCTGCGACTGTTCCCACTCCCACCTGCCACTCAGCGTTGTCGGGTACCGTGCAGCACTGCGCGCGTCTCCGGAAGGACCCTCTCCGTGGCTGACCACCCCCACGAGCACGGCCACGACAGCGGCCACACCGGTCATACCGGTCACAGCCATGACCACGGTCCGGCCACGCCCGCCTCCCGTCGGCTGCGCCGGATCATCGCCGCCGTGCTGGTCCCCTTCGCCGTCGCGGTGGTGGCCGGGATGGTGCTGATGTGGCCGGGGAAGCTGCCCGCGCACGCCTCCACCGGGCTGGGCTTCGACCAGCCGACGGTCACCGGCACGGTCACCGCGACCAAGGCGGCGCCCTGCGACGCCGGAGCCGCGCCCACCGCGGGGGCCGCCGCCAAGGACGCCTGCACCCTGGTCACCGTCCGGCTCAGCAGCGGCAAGGACGCCGGCACCTCGGTCCAGCAGACGCTCACCCCGGACCAGACCGCCGTCTACAGCGCCGGCGAAAAAGTGATCATGGACTACTCGCCGACCGCCCCGGCCGCCCTGCGGTACTCGGTCAGCGACGCCGACCGCTCCTTCCCGCTGATGATCCTTGCCGGCATCTTCGCCGTCGCCGTGGTCCTGGTCGGACGGCTGCGCGGGCTGGCCGCGCTGGTCGCGCTGGCGATCAGCTTCGGGGTGCTGTCGCTGTTCGTGCTGCCGGCCATCCTCAAGGGCGAGGACCCGCTGCGGGTGGCGGTGATCGGCGGTGGCGCGATCATGTTCCTGGCGCTCTACCTCTGCCACGGCCTGTCCGCCCGCACCTCGGTGGCGGTGATCGGCACCCTCAGCTCGCTGGCACTGATCGGGGTGCTCGGCGAGGTCTTCATCGGGCTGACCCATCTGACCGGCAACACCTCGGACGAGACCTCCCTGGTGCACTCCCTCTTCACCGGGATCAAGCTGCCTGGGCTGCTGCTGGCCGGGGTGATCATCGGCTCGCTGGGCGTGCTCAACGATGTGACGGTCACCCAGGCCTCCTCGGTCTGGGAGCTGCGCGCCGCCGACCCGACCATGGGCGCCCGCGCGCTCTACCGGGCCGGCATCAGGATCGGCCGGGATCATATCGCCTCCACCGTGAACACCCTGGTCATGGCGTACGCGGGGGCGGCGCTGCCGCTGATGCTGCTGTTCTCCATCGCCAACCGGGGCATCTGGACGGTCGCCACCAGCGAGATCGTCGCCGAGGAGATCGTCCGCACCCTGGTCGGCAGCATCGGCCTGATCGCCTCGGTCCCGCTGACCACCGCCCTGGCCGCGCTGGTCGCCTCCCGCGACGGCCGCAAGCCGCTCCCCCAGCAGCGCAGCGCCGCCGTCACCGCGGCCGCCACCACCGCCACCACCGCCATCGCGACCGAGCCGGCCGCAGCGGGCGCCCGCCACCGCCACCGCCGCTGACCGGCGCCGCTGGACTCCCACAGCTGAACCCCCGCACACGCCGAAGGCCCCAGCACCGGTTTCCGGTACTGGGGCCCTGAGCTCACGTCAGGTCAGCGGGACGCCTTCTTCACCAGGATCACGACCGCCGCCCCCAGCGCCACCAGCAGCAGCAGCCGGAAGGCCCAGCCGAAGATCAGGCTGACGATGGCGAAGGCCGCGCCGAGGATGGTGAAGACCAGCCACAGGCCGATGATCACCACGATGGCCGGGACCACGATGTTGCGCATCCATCCGGGGAGCGCCTTCCAGATGCCGTTCATGTTGTCCGTCCTCCCCCACGGGGTGTCCCGGGGCCTCAGGGCCTCGGGCCCGTCCGTTCGTTGCTGTGCCTCGATCGTACGGCCGGACGATGCGCCGTTGGACGGTTGCTACCCCTGAGAAGACCCGGATAAGTCCCGGACCGGGCACCGGGGGTCGCCCTCATCCGACCGGCCAGGTCTCCCGGTTCCAGGCCGCGTCCCAGAACATCCACTCATAGCGCGAGGTCACAGCGAAGTGCTGGACGGCACGGGCCCGTTCGGCGGGGGAGAGCTCCGCGCCGATCCGGTCGGTGAGCTCCAGCACCCGGCGGACCACGCCCTGGAAGGCCTCGTCCCCGTAGCTGTCGATCCAGCGGGCGTAGAGCGGGTCGGGGGAGGAGTCCCGCAGCAGCGCCTCGCCGACCCTGGCGTAGATCCAGTAGCAGGGCAGCACGGCGGCAAGACCCTCGGCGAAGGACCCGCCGTAGACGGTGGCGAGCAGATAGCTGGTGTAGGCCCGCGTGGTCGGCAGCACCTCGGCATCGCCGTCGCCCGCGCCCGCGCCGGCCTCGGCATCGACGCCGCCCAGGTCGCTCATGAACTCGGCGTGCATCCCCTGCTCCGCCGCCAGCGCGCCCACCGCGTCGCCCGCGAAGGCCTGGACGTCCTGCTCGGTGGGGGCCTTGGCGGCGCAGACCGCCAGCGCCCGGGCGTAGTCGCGGAGGTAGTGCGAGTCCTGGACCACGAAGTGGCGGAAGGACGCGCGGGGGAGGGTGCCGTCGGTGAGCCCGCGCAGGAAGGGGTGGTCCAGGATCGCCCGGTAGGTGGCCTCGGCGGAGTCCCAGAGCTGCTGCGAGAAGGAGGTGTCAGTGGCAGTCACGGTGATGGTTCAGCTCTCCGGGGGCGAGAAGACGACGAGCACACGGAGGTCGTCGGTGATGTGGTGGAACCGGTGCGGGACGCCGGCCGGCACGTACACCACGCTGCCGCGGCCGACGGTGGTGGTCTCCTCACCGACCGTGAGGTAGCCCCGCCCGCTGACGACCACGTAGATCTCGTCCTCGGTGTGCGGCTGCTGCGGGTCGAGCGCGCCCTTGTCCAGGGCGTACAGCCCCGCGGACATATTGCGCTCGTTGAGGAAGCGCAGGTACGCGCCGTCGTTGGCGGCCCGCTGGGCGTCCAGGTCGTCCATCCGGAATACCTGCATCGGTGTCCCATCTCCCTGTCGGTCGGCTGGTGTGTTCGGCACCCCGCATTCAACCAGCAGGGAACGCGGGACCGTCAGGGCTTCCGTCCCGGCCCGTACTCCTGCGACGATCACAGCATGTTGCGCTTCCTGGTCAAGACCCTGATCAACGCGGCGGCCATCTGGGTCGCCACCGCTGTCGTCTCCGGCATCAGTCTCACTTCGGCGAACTGGGAGCACCAGACGCTGACGGTGATCCTGGTGGCAGTGATCTTCGGCCTGGTGAACTTCTTCATCAAGCCGCTGGTCAAGCTGTTCTCACTGCCGCTGTTCATCCTCACCCTGGGCCTGATCACCTTTGTGATCAACGCCCTGATGCTGTGGCTGACCTCCTGGGCCTCCGGACAGCTCAAGCTGGACTTCCATGTGGACGGCTTCGTCGCGGCGCTGCTGGGCTCGCTGATCATCAGCATCGTGGCCTGGGCGCTGCACCTGGTCTTCCGCGACGAGGACTGAAACCCCTGTTCAACCCCTGTTCCAGTCGCTTCCGCGGCGCGGTTCAGCCCGCGTTGCGGAAGCGCCCGTCCAGGCTGTCCAGGATCAGCGCCAGCTGCTGCTCCAGTTCGTCCATCGCCTGCTCCTGTCCCAGCGGCAGCACCTGGTCGGTCCGGCCGAGGAACTCGATCAGCGGCAGCGCGGGGGAGTAGAGCACGGCCGTCCCGGCCGGTGAGCTCAGCAGGATCCGCACGTCGGGGAAGTCCGGGTCCTCCCCGGCCACCGGCTCGACCACCACGTCGCCCTCACCGCTGCGGCAGTTGATGCCGTCCAGCAGCAGCTCCCGGCCGAGGATCCAGGTGACCGGTTCGTCGCCGGGCAGGTGGAAGGTGAGCCGGACGGCATAGGGATCGGCCGGGTTGTAGCCCAGCGTCACGTCGACCTCGAAGGCGAGTTCGGGGGAGACCTGGAGCAGCATCACCAGGTGTCCTGCGACCGTGCCCTGCGTGCTCCCGCCGTGGTGAGTGTCCATGTCCGACCCCGTCCTGCTCGTCCCGCCAATGCCTTGCACCTGCACGTCCATCGTCCGATTCGTCCCCGTGCATGCCAAGGGCCGAGATTTCAGATGGTGAAAAAAGGACTGCTCAGCACCTCCCCCACCCGTAGCCGCAGCTGCTCCGCCAGCACCGGCAGCCGCTCGGCCTGCGCGGCCGGGATCGACAGCGCGACCGTGCAGACCGCCGCGCCGAGGGTGATCGGCACCGCCGCGCACACCGTCCCGGCCAGGTACTCCTGCTGCTCCAGCACCGGGCGTCCGGGCTGGTGCAGCTCGAACCGGCGGACCAGCGCGGAGGTGGTGGTGAGGGTGCGCCGGGTCAGCGGCTCCGGGCGGTAGCGGGAGAGGTAGTCGTTGCGCCCCTCCTGGTCCAACTGCCCCAGCAGGCACTGCCCGATCGCGTGGGCGTGCGCGGTGCGGCGGAAGTCCGCCCACTCGTGCACGGCCGGCAGCGCCGAGGTCTCGGCCACGTCCAGCACGGCCAGTTCGCCGTCCTGGAAGGTGGCGAAGTAGACCGGCGCGCCGAGTTCGTCCCGCAGCAGCGCCAGCCGTCTGCGGATCGCGCTGCGCTCCTCCTGCTGCTCGCGGGAGCGCCCCAGGTTCCCGATCGCCGGGCCGTGGATGTAGACGCCCTCGACCCGCTGCAGATATCCCTCATGGGTGAGGGTCCGCAGCAGGTGGTACGTGGTGGGCAGGGGCAGTTCGGCGGCACGCGCCAACTGCTTGGCCGTGGCGCCGGAACTGTACGCGCCGACGGTCTCCAGGAGCCGCAGCGCCCGCTGTACCGAGCCGATCAGGGTGGGCTCGCCTTTGACTGCCACCATCGCAGTTGCCCCCCTATACGGTAAATGACCACCTTCTTAACATCATGCACGCAAAGCTTCGTTTTTGCCTCGATCAGGCGACCGATCCTGACCCCCGCCGTCCGGAGGGGGCAATGCCGGTTCCGACCGGGTTTCACCACCTGCCCCGCGCGGCACACTGCTGGGAACGGACCCCTACCAGGTGCACGGCACGGAGGAATTCATGTCACGTCCGGTGGTCAAACGCACCGCCCGAGCCATCCTCCTGGACAGTGGGCCGCACGGCCCCGAACTGATCGTGATCAAGCGGACCAAGCCCGGCCGCACCCCGTACTGGATCACCCCCGGCGGCTGCGTGGAGCCGAGCGACCCCACCGTGGTGGACGCCCTGCACCGGGAGCTCTCCGAGGAACTGGGCGGCAAGGCCGCGGACGTGGTGCCCGCCTTTGTGGACACCGTCCGCTACACCCACCACGACGACGGCACCCCGGCCCACCCGGACGGGGTGAAGGTGCAGCACTTCTTCGTCTGCCGACTGGAGTCGATGGACCCCTCGCGTCGGCACGGCCCCGAGGTGGACGAGCCCAACGGCGAGTACGACATCGTCCGGCTGCCCTTCACCCGCGAGGGCGTGACCTCGGTGAACGTGGTTCCCGCCTCGCTGCGCGCCTACCTGGCGGCGAACATCGAGGGAATCACCGCCCTGCTCGCCGACGACCTGGGCCCGGTCTGACCCCCACCCCCCACCGGGCCCGGCCCCACCGGCCGCACCCCCCGCCGGGCCCCGGCCGACCGGCTACCCCAGCTCCTCCGGCAGGTCGTGGTGGATCCGGGCGCCGGACACCCCCGCCTCCAGCAGCATCGCCGAGGTCCGCCTGATCATCGCGGCCGGCCCGCTGACATAGGCCTCGTACTCCTCCCACGGTCCGCGTCGGCCGACCACGGCCGGCAGCGTCCCGGTGGGCCCCTCGTCCACCGGGGACCCCTCGGAGACCACGCTGCGCACGGCGAGCCAGGGGTGCCGCCGGGCCAGCTCGACCAGTTGCTCCCTGGCATAGAGGTCCGCCGCGCGCCTGGCCCCGTAGAACACCTCGACGGTACGGCGGCGGCCGTGGGCGGCCACCTCCTCGATCACCGCGAGCAGCGGGGCGATCCCGGTGCCGCCGCCGAGCAGCAGCAGCGGGGTGTCGCTGTCGTGGTCCACCACCATGGTCCCGGCCGGGGGGCCGAGCCGCAGCAGGTCGCCCGGCCGGGTGCGGTGCACCAGGGCGTTGCTGACCCAGCCCGCGGGGACCGCCTTGACCTGCAGCGTCACCAGGCCCTCGGCGTTCGGGGCGGAAGCCATCGAGTAGTGCCTCCAGACCCGGGGCCACATCGGCACCTCCAGGGTGGTGTACTGCCCGGCCCGGTACGGGTACGGCTGGGCGGTGCGCAGCGCGACCACGGCGACGTCGCCCGGCCTGGGCTCCACCGCCAGCACCTCGGCCTGCCACCAGGCCGGGGCCTTGCGGGCGTCGTCCTCGGAGGAGGCGATCATGACCTCGGAGATGGCCCGGTAGATCCGGCGCCAGGCGATCTCGGTCGGCTGGTCCCAGTAGCGTCCGCAGTAACGTTCCAGCGCTGCCAGCAGCGCCTCCCCGACCGGGCCGTAGTGCTCGTTCAGCACCCCGTACTTGCGGTGTCCCCGGGCCAGCCGGTCCAGGTAGGCGCTGAGTGCGGGCGGGTCGTCGGCGGCCTGGCCGGCCGCGAGCAGGGCCCGGAACAGCCGGTCCCGCTGCAGGTCCATGGACGCGGGGAAGAGCGCCCGCAGCTCGGGGTGGCGCAGGAACAGCACCGCGTAGAAGTGCGCGGTGGCCCGGTCCGCGACCGGTTCGAGCACGCCGAGGCTGCGCCGGACCAGGGCGATGTCCGCCGCGGTCGGGCCGGTCGCGGCAGCGTTGGCAGCGGCCAGCGGCAGTACCGCGACCGCCGTCTGCGGCAGCAGTGACGGTGGCGCCACGGGTATCGGCGGCCCGTCCGGCATCGGCGGGAACAGGGTCGGCCGCGGCCCGATCGTGGTCTGGAAGCTGCCCGCGACCGGGAGCGCCGGGAACTGCGGCGGATGCGCGCCCCAGGCCCGGCTCCAGGCGTCGCCGGGACCGGCCCAGTTGAGACCCGGCGCGTCAGTGATCATCGGCGCGTAGGCCGGGCGGACCGGCGGGGCTTCGAGCAGCGGAGCTAGGACCGGCGGAGCTTCGAGCTGGGGCGGTTCCTCCGGCGCGGACTCGACCAGAGCCAGCGGCGGCGGTTGGATCGACGGGGGCGGGGGTGGCGGGGCAACCGGGACCGTTTCCTTGTCCTTTCCCGGCTGCTTGGGTTGCTTGGGCTGCTTCGACTGCCGAATACGCGGCAGGCCGTTTCGATTGAGAGCGCTTCCGATCGACACCTTTCGGTTTCTTCTCCCGTCGTATCAGCGCAGTCCGACAGCGACGATTCGTGCGGCGGCGGCGGGCAGACCTCCTGCCAACCGCAGCCTGGCATGGGCAAACAGCTCATCCCATAAATAGTGAGAAGAATGGGGCGCGCGGGGCACAAACGCGCTACCGTCCGCTGCGCACTCACGCCCCCCACGCCCCGGCCGCGCCCGCGGCTGAGAAGACAGCTCAGCAGCGACTCAGAAAAGACCGTCGAGCTCCAGCATCAGCTTGTGCTTCGCCCGTGCCCCCACCAGCGACTTCACCGGCTCGCCGGCCTGGAAGACGATCAGCGTCGGCATCGAGAGCACCCCGAACGCGGCCTGGGTCTCCGGATTGCTGTCCACGTCGAGCGTCACCACTTTCAACCGCCCCTGCTGCTCCGCGGAGACCTGCGCCAGCACCGGCGCGATCATCCGGCACGGAGGACACCAGTCGGCGGTGAAATCGACCAGGACCGGAATATCCGAGCCGAGGACTTCGGCCGCGAACGTCTCGTCGGTCACCTGCAGAACACCCTCGATGTGCACCATCGCTACTCCTCTGACGCCTGGCTCTGATCGGCTTTCAATTCGCACATGGGTTCAGTCGGATTTTCGCTGGCCGCCTCCAGCTGCGCCCGCAGCAACTGCCCGCTCACCTGCTCCCGCACCGCCTGCAACCGCTGCACGCACTCGTCGATCTCGGCGAGCTTGCGCCGGTAGACCTCCAGCGAGGCCGGGCAGGAGTCGCCCGAGGGATGCCCGGCCCGCAGGCAGTCGACGAACGGCCGGGTCTCCTCCAGCTCGAAGCCGAAGTCCTGGAGCAGCCTGATCTGCCGCAGCAGCCGCAGATCCTCCTCGTCGTACGCGCGGTAGCCGTTCACCGCGCGCCGGGCCGGCAGCAGCCCGCGGGATTCGTAGTACCGCAGCGTGCGGGTGGTCGTCCCCGCCTTCTCCGCCAGCTCCCCGATCCGCATCCGCCGCCCCTTTCGCCGTACCCGTGGGCACGACGTTAGACCTTGACCCTGACGTCAAGGCCAGCGGCGGCTAGGGGCTGTCCGCAGGGCCGGGCCGGACGGCCGCCTCGGCGCTCAGTTGCAGCAGGGCCGGCAGCGTCAGCTCGGCGTAGGTCTCGTTCATCGCCCGCACCAGCGCGGCGGCGTCGTCCGGGTGCTGCGCCAGCCGGGCGTCGAACTCGCGCAGATAGCCCGAGGTGAAGCCGAGCACCTGGTCCGCCCGGTCCGACTGCCCCGGCGCGCGGTGGCCGGCGACCACCCTGGACGCGCCGAGCGCGCGCACCAACTCCAGGTTCGCCAGCCAGTCGGCGCGCTCCCGCGGGGTGGTCTCGGCGGTCCACAGGTGGGTGCCGTTGGAGACCAGGTCCCCGGCGACCACCGTGTCCGCCCCCGGCACATGGATGATGCTGCAGGCCGCGCAGTCGCCCTGGCCCAGCGCCAGCACGTCCAGCTGCGCCCCGTCCACCCGCAGCCGGTGTCCCGGCAGCGGGCCCGGCACCACCGGGGAGGAGGTCAGGTCGTCGCCGAACACCGGCTGCCAGCGGGCGATCCGGTCCAGGGCGGTGGCGATGATCCCCTCGATCACCTCGGGCACGGCGTAGACCGGGGTGCCCGGGAACAGCCGGAGCACCTCCTCGGTGCCGAAGTAGTGGTCCGGATGGGGGTGCGTGATCACGATCGCGATGAGCCTCCGGGCCTTGCCGGCCACCCACTCGGCCAGCTCACCGGCCGCGGCACGGGTCAGCTGGGTGTCGACCAGGACCGCCTCGGTCGGCCCGTAGACCAGCGCGGAGGTGGCGAAGAAGGCGGACTCGGGCCCGGTGAAGACATCGACCTGCAACGCCGCGGCGGCGGACCCGGCGGACCCGGCGGGCGCGGATCCAGCGGGTGTGGTGGGCGCGGGGGACCCGGTGGGTCCGGCCCCGGCAGCCCCGGGCGCGGCCGACCACTGGTCCCCCGTGCCAAGCACGACCCCCTCCAGCACCTCGCCCGAACCCTGACCAGGTTCCTGGCCCGGTCCGGGCCCCTGGCCCTGACCGGAGAGCTGGCCCACCCCCGGCTCCTGGCCCGGTTCGGACCCCGGGTCCGGGCCCACCCCTGGGCCCACCGCCTGGCCCTGCGCAGCAGCCCCCCGCTCGGGCCCGCGCCGCTTGGCCCCGTGCCGCCCCCGCCGCCTGCCCTCGCTTCCCGCCATCGCGCCGCTCCTCCGCTACCGCCGGTAGTCACTCCCCCCAGCATCCGTTCCCATGCCCCGCACCGCCACCGGCGTGACCCACCCGCCCCACCGGATGTCCGATTCGTTCAAGACCGGGCCGGTGCGAGCGCCTAGCGTGGCAGGCATGACTCCACGACTCGATCTGCTCGGCCTGGTCGTCGCCGACATGGCCGCCTCACTCGCCTTCTACCGACGCCTCGGCCTGGACCTCCCGGCCGGAGCCGACAGCGAACCCCATGTCGAGGCCGTGCTCCCGGGCGGCCTGCGGCTGGCCTGGGACACCGTCGAGGTCATCCGCGGCATCGACCCCGGCTGGACGCCCCCGCAGGGCGGCCACCGCACCGCCCTGGCCTTCCGCTGCGACGACCCCGCCGAGGTCGACAAGGTGTACGCGGAGCTGACCGCCGCCGGACACCCCGGGCACCAGGAACCCTGGGACGCCTTCTGGGGCCAGCGCTACGCCGTCGTGCACGACCCCGACGGCAACGCCGTCGACCTCTTCGCCCCCCTCCCGGCCTGACCGTCAGCCGCCCTGCCCCGGACCTGCCCCGGACCTGCCCCTGAGCCGCCCCGGCCCTGCCCCTGAGCCGCCCGCAGGGCCTACCCCGCTGCCAGCAGCTCGCTCAGCGGCAGGCCGGCCAGCGCCCGCACCTCGCGGGCGAGATGCGCCTGGTCGGCGTAGCCGGCCCCGGCCGCCACCCGGGCGAACGGCTCCCCGCCGCGGGCCGCCGCCAGCGCCCGCTCCAGCCGCAGCACCCGGTCCAGCGTCTTCGGCCCGTAGCCGAACAGCTCCAGGCAGCGCCGGCGCAGCTGGCGTTCGCTCAGCGACAGCTCGGCGGAGATCCCGGCCACCCCGACCCCGCGCCGCAGCCCGTCCAGCACCCCGCCGCGGACCGGATCGCGGGTCCAGCCGCCCGCGGCGGCCACCCGCTCCCGGACCAGTGCCTCCAGCGCCGCCGCCGGGTGGTCCGCCTCGGCGACCCGCTCCAGCGCCACCCGGGCCTCCCGGCCCGACCACAGCCCGGCCAGCGGCACCCGGCGGTCCCGCAGCTCCCAGGCGGCCACCCCCAGCACCGGGGCGGCCGTCCCCGAGGCGAACCGCAGCCCGACCGTGGCCTCGCCCGGCACCCGCTCGACCACCTGCGCCACCGTGTCCGGGCCCGCGACCAGCAGTTTCCCCGCGGTCCAGATCAGGTCCATGCAGCCGTCCGGGAGGACCCTGCCGGTCCCGGCGTCCCCCTCGGTCCGCCAGGACCACAGCACCGCTCCCGGAACGGCGCGCGCTGCTCGCTCCCGGTACACAGGTCGATTGTCCCTCGGGGTCCGTCCCTCGGGGTCCGTTCAGGGGCGGCTCAGGGTCATCACCGATATCGGCAGGGCTCCGGCCGCCGCGATGCTTCTTCCATGACCTTCCAGACGACATCTCAGATCCCCAGCACAGCACGGCAGTTGACCGTCACTGGCGGATCCCTCCTGGCCGGTCCGGTGTTCATGGTCGGATACGGCGTGGTCCGGCTGCTCAGCGGGCACCATGCCCCGGGGCCGGCCTGGACCGGAGGACACCTGCTGCTGATCCTCGGCCTGCTCTGCTTCGTCCCGATCGTGCTGCACCTGCGCCGCCTCGCCGCCGAGCTGGGCACCGCCCGCCGACTGACCGCGAACACGGCAGCTGTCGCCACCCTGATCGGCATCTGCTCGGTGCTCGGCCAGGCGGTCGTGGACATCTATGTCGCGTCGGTCTCCACCGACCACGCCGCGATGAACGTCCGCTTCCACCGGTTCCAGAGCCACCCGGGGGTGGAGCCGCTGCTGTACACGGTGCTGCCGCTGTTCTTCTACCTCGGCCTGATCACCCTGACCGCCGTCCTCGCGCTGGGCCGGCCGCGGCTGATCGGCCTGCGGATGCCGGTCCTGGTCCTGCTGGGCACCGTGGTCATGGCCGCCAGCCTGGACCTGCTACCGCTCGGCGGCCTGCTCTTCGCCGCCGCCTTCGGCCCGCTCGGCGCGGCCATGCTCACCGAGGCCAGGACTCCGCGAGCGGCACTCCCCAACGCCACCCCGGCCCGGGTCTGACGCCCCGTCCGGCACCCGTCTGACGCCCCGTCCTCGCGGCGCGGGAGCGCCCGGCGGCAGCCTGGGATTTCCGATCCTAGGGAGAACTCTCCACTCGTAGCGCCGGACGTCCCGTGGAACTCTCGGGCTGTCGGCACCCCGCCGATGCCCCGACCAGCAGCGACCCCGAAGAGGCTCCCGCCATGACCACGTCCGGCACCCACCCCGCCGCCCCCGCCCTTCCCGCTCACGGCAAGGCCGTCGCCTTCTCCGGCTACGGCGACCCCGACGTCCTGCGGCTCACCGAGCTCCCGGTCCCGGTGCCGGGCCCCGGACAGGTCCTGCTGCGGGTGCACGCGGCCGGTGTGAACCCGCTCGACTGGAAGATCCGCCGCGGCTTCATGGCAGCGGTCTTCCCGGTGGCCTTCCCGCACGTCCTCGGCCTCGAGGCGAGCGGCACGGTCGCCGCCACCGGACCGGAGGTGACCGCCTGGAAGGTCGGCGACGAGGTCCTCGGCCCGGTGACCGGCGGCTACGCGGAGTACGCCCTGGCCGACGCCGCCACGCTCGCCGCCAAGCCAGCCGACCTGGACTGGGGGCCCGCGGCCGCGCTGACCGTGGGCGCCGAGGCAGCCACCAGGGCGCTGGGCCACCTCAAGCCGGTACCGGGGGAGACCCTGCTGGTCCACGCCGCCGCCGGAGCGGCCGGCAGCCTCGCCGTTCAGTTCGCGGTCGCCGGCGGCGTCACCGTGATCGGCACCGCCGCCGAGGCCAACCACGACTACCTGCGCTCGCTGGGCGCGATCCCAGTCAGCTACGGCGAGGGCCTGTTCGACCGGGTACGGGCAGCCGCGCCGCAGGGGGTGGACGCGGTCCTGGACGCAGCGGGCCGGGGCGTCCTGGCCGAGTCGGTCGCCCTGGTCGGCGGCCCGGACCGGGTGGTCAGCCTGGTCGACCCGGCCGAGGCCGGCCCGCTCGACGTCCGCTTCACCAGCGGCGGCCCCGCCGAGGACCGCACCCCGGAAGCCCTCACCGCTGCTCTGGCGCTGCACCGGGCCGGCACCCTCTCGCTCCCGGTCCGCGCCGCCCTCCCGCTGGCCGACGCCGAGGAAGCCCACCGGCTCAGCGAGCAGGGCCACGGCCGAGGCAAGATCGTCCTCCTGCCCTGACCACACCCCCGGGACCGGGATCACCCGCCGTCGGCTGGTGCGTCGGCGGGGCCCGCTCCCGCCCCGGCCTGGACGTGGTCGAGCCCTAGCATGGTCGGATGCCGATCGACCGGATCGCCGATCGCGGGATCGGACCCGTGCAACGGGAGACCTATCCCAACGGCATGCGCAAGGCGCGGTACCGCGATCCCGACGGCAACGAGATCGGCTACGGAGGGGCACCGCTCCAGCCGCACTGACCCTCCGACCGGAAGGACCGTACCTGTGACGACGTCGAAGCAGCTCCTGGTCCAGGCCGCCGCCCGCAACAACGCCGAGTGGTGCGCCGCGATGAGCCGTTCGCACGACCTGGCCACCGGGTTCGGGGGCCAGGCCTGGGCCTCCCCGGCCCGCACCCCGCGGTACTACCCGGACGCGGTGACGCTGGTGCCGGGCGCCGACCCGGCGGCGCTGGCGGCGCGGATCGACACCACCGCCCCCGGCGCCTCCGTCAAGGACAGCTTCGCCGACCTCGACCTGACCGGGGCCGGCTTCCAGGTGCTGTTCGAGGCGCAGTGGATCCATCGCCCGGCGGCCGCACCCGCCACCGTCCCGGACCTGTCCTGGGACGTGGCCGACGATCCGGACACCCTCCGCGCCTGGGCCCGGGACAACGGGGACGGCAACGGGGACGGCAACGGGGACGGGGACCTCTTCCGGCCCGGGCTCCTGGACGATCCGGCCGCCTTCCTGCTCGCCGGACACTCCCCCGACGGCCGGGTGACCGCCGGGGCGGTGGCAAGCCGCAGCGAGCGGGTGGTCGGCATCTCCAATGTCTTCGCCCGGGAAGGCGGCCCCGACCTGGCCTGGCCTGTCGTCCTGGACGCGGTGCACCGACTGTTCCCGACCCTGCCGATGGTCGGCTACGAGCACGGCGACGACCTGGCGGCAGCCGTCCGACACGGCTTCGAGCCGGTCGGCCCGCTCCGGATCTGGCTGCACGCACCCGGACGCGGCTCAGCCTCCACCGCGTAGCTCTGCGGCCCCCACCCGTTGCAACGGGTTTCCTACGGGGTGTCAGGACGGCGGCGGGCGAAGAGGATTCCCCCGTGCGAGCTCTCGGCCGAGCTGAGCGTCAGCTGCGCCTCGACCGTGAAGCCGGCCTCGTTTAGCCAGCCGGCCACCCGGTCGGGCCGGCGGCGATGGACGTGGACCTTCATCCGGTGCCCGCCGTAGCCCTGCGTCTTCACCTGCGACTCGTCACCGACGTGGAAGCCGAGCAGCAGCGGACCACCGGGCCGCAGCACGCGCCGGAAGTGCGCGAGGACCGAGCCGATCTCGTCGTCGGGGACGTGGATCAGCGAGTACCAGGCGACCAGGCCGGCCATCGAGGCGTCGGCGAGGTCGAGGTCGGTCATGGAACCGACCTCGAACCGCAGGCCGGGGTGATCACGCCGCGCCACCTCGACCATCGCGGGCGACAGGTCGATCCCCAACGCGTCCACGCCCAGTCCCCGCAGGTGGGCCGTCACCCTCCCCGACCCGCATCCCACGTCCGCCACCGGCCCCTCGCCGTTGCTGCGGACCAGGTCGGCGAACAGCGCCAGGGCCGCGCGTTCGTAGGGAGTCCGCTCCAGGAGGTCCGCCACCTGGTCCGCATAACTGACGGCGACGGTGTCGTAGGACCGCCGGGTGTCCGCCAACCAGCCTTCAGCGCTCATAGCCGGACACGGTAGTTCAAGGAATGACCTCGTTGACACGGTTGTGAGTGTGTGGTCACATAGTAATTGACTGATAACTCACAACGGAGACGCCATGTCGACCCCCGCCAACGACGCCGCCTTCCCGACGGCCGGACCGTTTCGATCCACGGCGGACGCCCGCCGCGCGGTCATCACCTCACGAGCGATCACGGTGTTCGCCCGCGGCGGTTACCGGGCGACGCCGGTCACGGACGTGGCCAAAGCAGCGGGGGTCTCTCCGGCGTATGTGTTCCGGCTCTTCGACGGCAAGCTCGGCCTGTTCCTGGCCGCGTTGGAAAACTGCCACGAGCAGATCCTCGCGGCCATGAACGAGGTCGCGGACCGGATGCCCGCCGACGCGCCCGATGTGGTGCTGTCGGCGATGGGTGATGCCTACGCCGAGCTGATCTCCGACCGCGATCTGTTGATGCTGCAGGTCCATGCCCTGAGCGCGGTCGATGTGCCAGAGATCGCCGCGGCCACTCGGCGGGGGTTGGAGCTGATGATCACCCTCATCCAGGAACGGACCGGGGCCGAGGACTGGGCGGTGCAGCAGTTCATGGCCTACGGCCAGCTCTGCCACCTCATCGTCGCCGTCGGTCTCACCGATGCCGCCGGTCTCACCGATGCCGCCGATTCCGCCGACAGCGGCGGTTCGGGGTCGCGGTGGGCGCGGGTGCTGACCGAGGGGATGGCCCATCCCGCGGCCGACAACGTCGGACCAGGCCCCGAGTCAGTCATCCCATGAATCAGTCGCCCCATGAACCTGCCTGAGCCTCAGTCGACCACCACCCAAGCAAGCCACTCATCTTTGGAGACATGATGATCAACTTCCGTCGCTCCCTCGCCACTGCTGCCGTCATAGGCGTCGCCGCAGCGTCCCTGCTGGCGAGTTCGGCCCAGTCGGCCAGCGCCGCGCCGTCCACCGCGTCCGCGACCGCGACGGCGTCCGCGACGGCGCAACTGTCGAGCCGACCGGGGGAGCAGCAGCGGCGACTGCCGACCATCGCCGTCAACTGGGCCGCAGCGTGGAACAGCGGCGACCCGCAGAGCCTGGCCAACCTGTTCGTCAAGAACGGCGCCCGCTACACCGACCATGCCTTCGACCGCGAATTCCTCGGCCGGGACGGGGTCGCCCAGTGGGTGACGGACACCAACCAGGCCATCCAGGGCACCACCATCAAGGTCGACCATGCGTTCGCCTACGGTGACCTGGTGGTGATCGACTGGACGTTCGGCGGACAGGTGGTCGGAGCGCCCAAGCCGTTCTCCGTGCCCGCCGTCACCGTCCTGCGGACCCGCGGGCACCAGATCGTCACCGACGACGACTACTACAGCAAGGCCGATGTGCTGCGCCAGTCCGGCCTCTCCGGCTGACACACCGCCCCCCGGCCGACGCGCGCGACACCCTTCAGGCACGCGCTTCAGGCCTCCCTTTCGGGCGCCCGCGCCGCCGGCCTCGCGGGGCTCGGCCATCGGTCCGAGCACCGTTCACCCGGATGCCCTCACCGGCCCGGCTCACCGCGTCGGACCGCGACCAGCACCTCGCGCCCTACAGCACGCCACCGGGATCCACCGGCGCCGAGGCGCCGGCCCTGCCGAACGTCCTGGGAGCCGGCGGCGTCGCCGCCTACTGACGCCGCCTACTGACGCCGCCGGCCGAGGACGCAGAACTCATTGCCTTCGGGGTCTGCCAGCACCACCCACGGCTCATCGGCCTGGCCGATGTCGACATGCCGGGCACCGTGCGCCAGCAGCCGGGCCACTTCGGCGTCCTGGTCGTCCGGCCTCAGGTCGAGATGCAGTCGGTTCTTCACCGTCTTGCGCCCGTCGTCCCGGCCGAAGAGCAACCCCGGCAGGCGATCCGGCTCCGGACGGATCTCGATCTCGTCAGCGGCGGAGTCGACCACGACCCAGTCGAGAGCCGCAGCCCACCACTGCCCCAGCGCCACCGGATCCACCGCGTCAATGACTACCTGCTCCCATACCAAGGTCATCCGCTGAGCGTAGACCTGGCGGGGCCTCAGAAACAGGCGTAGCAGGGCCGTCCGATGCCGCTTCGGGTTTCGTGTTGAGGATCTCCCGAGCCTGCTCCGCGGCGCGGATGATGTTCTCGCCGACGAAGTCGATGAAGCGGGCGATGTTCTCCAGGCGGGCGGCGGCCGGGCTGTCGGGGCCGAGGACGCTGAAGCCCTGCCGTGCGGTGACGGCGAGTTCGGCGAGGGATCGGGCGCTGGCCACCGTCGACTGGTAGAAGACGTCGTCGTCGGCGGCATAGCGCTCACGGCGGCGTTCGTCCCGTTCCTTGCGGATGAGGCCCAGGCTCTCCAGGAAGGTGGTCGCCTTGGAGATGGAGGCCGGGCTGACCTGGAGCCGCTGGACGAGTTCGGACGCGGTGAGGCTGCCCGAGTCGGTGGTGTAGAGGCAGGTCAGCACCCGGGACGACATCTTGGGCAGGCCCGACTGCATGAACAGGGTGGTGAAGGTCTCCTCGTACTCGCGCACCGCCTCGGGGTCGCGTCCGTTGGGCTGCGGGGCTGCCTGCGCCCCTCGGGGAGCGGCCTGCCTGCGCCGGGTGGCGCGGTGTTCGGTGGCCCGGTGGGCCAGGTCGGCGCGGTAGGCGGTGGGGCCGCCGTTGCGCATCACCTCGCGGGTGATCGTCGAGGTGGGGCGGTCGAGGCGTCTGGCGATCTCCGCATAGGCGAGGTCGTCGGCCAACCCCAGCCCGATCTGCTGGCGTTCCTGCTGGGTGAGTCTGCCTCCCGGCATCGCGGTCTCCCTTCACGCTTCCCTGATGCCTCCAGCATAGCGTTCACTTCACTCCAATGCAACGCGCGGAGCGCTGGGCGTTGCATTGAAAACATAGCCGTTGCAACAATACTTGTACTTCCAGCTGCGAAAATACAATCCAGAAGCAACAAGCTTATTGCTCGATCTATGAACGCAACGTAGCGTTTGCGTTGTCAGAAACCACAGCGCAAGAAGCGCAGCACAAGGAGAACACCATGCAGAAGTTCGCCACCCCCACCGCGATCTCCGCCGTCCTGGACATCCCCGCCGGACGCATCCAGTTCATCGCCGCCGACCGGGCCGACACCGTGGTCGAGGTCCGGCCCACGGACCCCTCGAAGAGCCGCGACGTGAAGACGGCCGAGCAGACCACGGTCGAGTACGGCAACGGCGTCCTGAAGATCAAGACCGCACCGGCGAAGAACCGGATGCTGGGCTCCGGATCCGTCGAGGTGACCGTCCAGCTGCCGGCCGGCTCCCATGTCGAGGCGAAGGCGGCCTGCGCCGAGTTCCGCGGCGTCGGACGGTTCGGCGACGTCACCTTCGACGGCGCGTACGGCGCACACGGCGCGATCAAGATCGACGAGGCCGCCAGCGCCCGGCTGACCGCCCACGCCGGCGACATCTCGGTCGGCCGGATGGGCGGCCCCGCCGAGATCAGCACCACCAAGGGCGACATCCACATCGCCCAGGCCATGCACGGCACGGTCGTGCTGCAGACCCAGGCCGGCGACGTGTCGGTCAGCGCCACCCGCGGAGTCTCCGCCTCCCTGGACGCCGGCACCACCTACGGCCGGATCCACAACGCGTTCACGGGCACCGACGGCACCGACGGCACCGCCGACCTGACCGTCCGAGCCACCACCGCCCACGGCAACATCACCGCCCGCAGCCTGTGACCACCGCCCGCAGCCTGGAACAAGGAGCACAGCCATCATGACCAACCTGGCCATCGCAGCGAACGGGCTGCGCAAGTCCTACGGCGACAAGGTCGTACTCGACGGCGTCGACCTGGCCGTCCCAGAAGGAACGATCTTCTCCCTGCTCGGCCCGAACGGCGCCGGCAAGACCACCGCCGTCAACATCCTCTCCACCCTGATCTCCGCCGACCCCGGCACCGGCGACATCCACATCGGCGGCCACCACCTGGCCACCGACGCCCAGGCGGTACGCGCCGCGATCGGCGTCACCGGCCAGTTCTCCGCCGTCGACGGCCTGATCACCGGTGAGGAGAACATGCTCCTCATGGCGGACCTGCACCACCTCTCCCGCAGCGAGGGGCGGCGCACCGCCGCCCGGCTGCTGGAGCGCTTCGACCTGGTGGAGGCGGCGAAGAAGCCCGCCTCGACCTACTCCGGCGGCATGAAGCGCCGACTGGACATCGCCATGACACTGGTCGGCAGCCCGCGGATCATCTTCCTCGACGAGCCGACCACCGGCTTGGACCCGCGCGCCCGGCACACCATGTGGCAGATCATCCGCGAACTGGTCACCGACGGCGTCACCGTCTTCCTCACCACCCAGTACCTGGACGAGGCCGACGAGCTCGCCGACCGTATCGCCGTGCTCAACAACGGCAGATTCGCCGCCGAGGGCACCCCCGAGGAACTGAAGCGGCTGATCCCCGGCGGACACGTGCGGCTGCGCTTCACCGACCCGGACGCGTACCAGGGCGCCGCCGGCGCCCTGCGCGAGGTCACCAGGGACGACCTGGCGCTGTCGCTGCGGATCCCCAGCGACGGCAGCCAGCGCGAACTGCGCTCCATCCTCGACCGGCTGGACTCGGCCGGCATCGAGGCGGACGAGCTGACCGTGCACACCCCCGACCTCGACGACGTGTTCTTCGCCCTGACCGGCGACGCCACCATCCCCGCCACCATCCCCACCCCCGCCTCCGCCCCGTTGAAGGAGACCGTCCGATGAGCACCCTGTCCCTGGCCGCCCGCGACTCCTCCACCATGCTGCGCCGCAACCTCCTGCACGCTCGGCGCTACCCCTCGCTCACCCTGAACCTGCTGCTCACCCCGATCATGCTGCTGCTGCTCTTCGTCTACATCTTCGGCAACACCTTCAGCACAGGCATCACCGGCGGCGCCCCGGACCGCTCCGCCTACCTCGCCTACCTCGTCCCGGGCCTGCTGCTGATGACCATCGGCAGCACCGTGATCGGCACCGCGGTCTCCGTCTCCAACGACATGACCGAGGGCATCATCGCCCGCTTCCGCACCATGGCGATCCACCGCCCCTCCATCCTGGTCGGGCACGTCGTCGGCAGCGTGCTGCAGTCGATCGCAAGCGTGGTCCTGGTCGGCGCCGTCGCCGTGGCCATCGGCTTCCGCTCCAAGGACGCCACCGCCCTGGAGTGGCTGGCAGCCCTCGGACTGCTGGTGCTCTTCGCCGTCGCCCTCACCTGGATCGCCGTCGGCATGGGCCTGGTCAGCCCGAACGCCGAAGCCGCCAGCAACAACGCGATGCCGCTGATCCTGCTGCCGCTGCTGTCCAGCGCCTTCACCCCGGTCCACTCCATGCCCGGCTGGTTCCAACCCATCGCCCAGTACCAGCCGTTCACCCCCACCATCGAAACCCTGCGCGGCCTGCTGCTCGGCAGCCCGATCGGCCACAACGGCTGGCTCGCCGTCGCCTGGTGCCTGGCGCTCACCGCCCTCGGCTACTACTGGTCCACCTCGACGTTCAACCGCGACCCGAAATAACCGCCGTGACAACGCGGGGCACCACCCGCACCCCGTCCCACCCCCAGGGCGGCGTACCCCGACACCACGTCGGAGCACGCCGCCCCGTCGGCGTTCACGGCCGCGGACTAACTGGCCCCGGCGCCCTGGGGCGGCAGCGCCGCCACGATCGGATGGTCCGGTCCGAGCGGACCGGGCTTCACCCGACCGCCGGGAGCGCCCAGGTCGGCGAAGAACTCGGCGTTCACGGTGGTGAAGTGCTGCCATTCCTGCGGGGTGTCGTCCTCGAAGAAGATCGCCTCGACCGGGCACACCGGCTCGCAGGCGCCGCAGTCGATGCACTCGTCCGGCTGGATGTAGAGCATGCGCTCCCCCTCGTAGATGCAGTCGAGGGGGCACTCATCGAGGCATGCCCTGTCCTTGACGTCCACACAGGGCAAAGCGATCACAAACGTCATCGAACTGCCGTCCTCTCCGGGTCGTTCCTGTTCCCGTTCGCCGTTCCGACGCAGCCGACCGTAGGACCTCAAGTAATCTTGAGGTCAAGAGGAGGCGTTGCGCATGACGAGCTACCGTCCCGGCGACGTCCGGGCCGCCCCGGACGACTGGCTGAGCATCGGCGAGGTGAGCGCGCGGACCGGGGCGGCCGTCTCCGCCCTGCGGTTCTACGAGGAACTCGGCCTGATCGCGTCCGAACGCGACGACCGCAACCAGCGCCGCTACCCGCGGCACATGCTTCGCCGGGTCGCACTGATCTCGGTGGCGAAGCGGATCGGCATCCCGCTGCAGGACCTCCGGGAGGCGTTCGCCGACGTGCCGCTCGACCGTCCGCCGAGCCACCAGGAGTGGCAGCGCGCCTCCCGCGGCTGGAAGCGCCGGCTGGAGGAGCGCCGGCAGACCATCGAGCGGCTGGAGGCCGAGCTCACCGGATGCATCGGCTGCGGATGCCTCTCCATGAAGGCCTGCGCCCTACTGAACCCCGGCGACGCCCTCGCCGAGGACGGCGCCGGCCCCCGCCGACTGTGACCCGCGGGGCCGGGCAGGTTCGAAAGGGCCTCGCCGACACCGGCGTACGCCACCCCACGGCCCGCGCCCGCTAGAGTCCCCGAATGGTCGAACTCGACTCCCTCCGCGCCACCCGCGACGCCTACGACGCCGTCGCCGCGCGCTACGCGCGGCAGTTCACCGACACCCTGCGCGACCGACCGTTGGAGCGGGCGCTGCTCGCCGCGTTCGCCGAGTCCGTGCGGGCGGGTGGTGCGGGCGAGGTCGCAGATCTGGGGTGCGGGCCGGGGCATGTCACCGCCCATCTGCGGGGGTTGGGGCTGCGTGCCTTCGGCGTCGACGCGTCGCCCGCGATGATCGGGTCGGCCCGGGAGGCCACCCCGGATCTGCGCTTCGAGGTGGGCTCGATGGCAGCGCTCGACATCGCGGACGGTGCGCTGGGCGGGGTGCTCTCGCGGTCCTCGATCATCCACACCCCGCCGCAGGACCTGCCGTCCGTGGTCGCAGAGATCGCCCGGGTCCTGGCCCCCGGCGGCCAGTTGCTGATCAGCTGCTTCGCCACCGACGACCCTGCGATCCCGACGCAGTCCTTCGACCACTCGGTGGTGACGGCCTACCGCTGGTCGCCCGACCACCTGGCGGGGCTGCTGCGCGGCGTCGGCGTGAGCGAGGTCGCCCGGGTCCTGTGCCAGCCGAAGCCCACCGACAAGCGGCAGTTCCAGGAGCTGCAGCTGCTGGCTGCCAAGAACTGGCCAGTGCTCGGAGGAGAAGCAGTGACTCAGCGGCGTTGACGGCCCCGCGCTACGCTCGGGTCGTCGGAGTGATGTCCACGGGGTGGAGGACGACGTGCCGGATTCGGAGCCGTTGAACGGCGATCTGATCGCCCCGCACCGGACGCCGCCGACGATCGACCCGGCCGTGGCCACGCCGGCGCGCATCTACTCGTATCTGCTCGGCGGCAAGGATCACTTCCCGGCCGATCGCGCGGCCGCGGAGAAGGCCCTGGAGGCGATGCCGGTCCGGGACTTCGCCCGTGTCAACCGCGCTTTCCTGACCCGCGCCGTACGGCACCTGGCCGAGACCGGCCTGGACCAGTTCCTGGACATCGGCATCGGCCTGCCCGCCCCCGGCAGCACGGCCGAGACCGCGCTGGCGGTGCTGCCCGACGCGCGGATCGTCGGCGTCGACAACGATCCGATCGTCCTGGCGCACGCCCGCGCTCACGGCGAGGAGCCCGCGCCGTCAGGCGCGACGGTCGTCGCCGGGGACGTCCGCCGTCCGGCGGAGATCCTGGAGCATCCCGAGGTACGCGGCCGCCTGGACTTCGACCGGCCGGTCTCGGTGCTGCTGGTCGCGGTCATGCACTTCGTCATCGACGAGGACGACCCCTACCGCGCGGTGCGCACCCTGATGGACGCCGTCGCCCCGGGCAGTGCGCTAGTGCTGTCGCAGGTGACCGCCGACCTGGACCCGGAAGGGGTCCGCGCGACGGCGAAGGCCTACGCCCGATCGTCGGTGAGGACCGCCGTGCGAAGCGGCAAGGAGATCGCCGCGTTCTTCGACGGCCTGGACCTGGTCGACCCCGGCCTGGTGGTGCTGTCGCAGTGGCGGCCGGACGAGCAGGTCCTCGCCGGGGACGACCGGATCGGGATGTACGGCGGAGTGGCGCTCAAGCCCTGAATCGGCTCCCTACCAGCCGCTCCTCAGCTCTGGGCCATGTCGACGAAGCGGGAGTAGTGGCCCTGGAAGGCCACGGTGATGGTGGCGGTCGGGCCGTTACGGTGCTTGGCGACGATCAGGTCGGCCTCGCCGGCTCGGGGGGACTCCTTCTCGTAGGCATCCTCTCGGTGCAACAAAATGACCATGTCGGCATCTTGTTCGATAGATCCCGACTCGCGAAGGTCCGAGACCATCGGCCTTTTGTCCGTTCGCTGTTCGGGGCCACGGTTCAGCTGAGACAGCGCGATGACCGGGAGTTCGAGCTCCTTCGCCAGCAGCTTGAGGTTTCGGGACATCTCCGAGACCTCCTGCTGCCGGCTCTCCGGCCGGCGGGCGCCGCCGCCGGTCATCAGCTGGAGGTAGTCGATGACCACCAGCCGCAGGTCGTTCCGCTGCTTGAGGCGCCGGCACTTGGCGCGGATCTCCATCATCGACAGGTTGGGGGAGTCGTCGATGTAGAGCGGGGCGTCGTTCAGCTCGGGCATCCGCCGGGCCAGCCGGGTCCAGTCCTCGTCGGTCATGTTCCCCGACCGCATGTGGTGCAGCGCGACCCGCGCCTCCGCCGAGAGGAGGCGCATCGCGATCTCATTGCGCCCCATCTCCAGGGAGAAGAAAACGCTCGGAATCTTGTGCTTCACCGAACAGGAGCGGGCGAAGTCCAGGGCGAGCGTGGAGTTGTGGACCACGATGTCGTTGGCGACGAAGTTGTGCGTGCCCTCGACGGTCAGGTCGTAGACCTCGGCCTCGCCGTCCGCGACGACGGACTCGACCCGGTCCCACTGAACGTCGGAGGTCGCGATGTCCATCAGGACGGTGGACTCCAGGGCCTTGGCCAGCTCCAACAGGCGATGACGGCTGAGCTGCTGTCCGACATGCCAGTTGTGGTGGCGCGGTCGGCCGGTGCGTGCGCTGATGTCGGCCCAGCTGCGGTCGGCCTTCTCCGCCTTGATCAGCTCCCAGACCTCTCCCGGGATCAGGTCGAGGTTGGGCTGACCGACCCGGTCGCCGCAGGCTGCGAGAACCTCCTCGACCTGGCGTTCCTTGGAGTGGATGCCGACCCTGGCCGCGAAGGTCCGGATCTGGTCGACGTCATGGATCAGCACCTGGAAGGCCGCCCGCCGCTCGCCCTGGTAGGCGACGGTACGGCGGACCACCTTGGCCACGATCCCGAGGCGGAGCAGCAGGTGGGCGACGTCGCGCGCCAGGCGCTCGCTGACCGAGCAGTAGCCGATCTGCGGCTGGTTGCCCGGCTTGGACACCGAGGCCCAGCCGTCGGTGGCGTAGAGGCGGGAGAGGAACAGCGCGATCTGGTGCTCCGGCAGCCGGAAGAACGTCTCAGGGACGAACTTGTCATGGCTGCCCCTGCCCCAGAGGTCCCAAGCGAGCAAGTGGTCCATCAACGCATGTGGTCCGTTGACCGGGGCGCAGAAGGCCATTTCGGAAGCGTGCTTGTGCCCCTCCTCCACACTGTCCGTGCAGTGCCTCCCCATGACGCACGGCTTGGGGGATCGCAGCCGTACTACTGAACCGAACTCCTCGCCCAGTTTCTGTGCTTCGTTCTGAATAACCGGATCAAGCGCGCGAAGTCGCGGAACAGGGTGGGTTCCAGTGATGCAGCCGTCGCCGAGGAGGTAGCCGGTCAGTGCCACCAAAGCGCTCGGCAGTTCTGCCGACACCCCGGTTCGCAATTCCCGAGGAACGGCGATTCGCTCACCGGGACGGAGCTGATCCAACGAGACCCATCCACGCAGAGTACGGAAGGGGTGGTTCGGGGTGGCTGAGATCGCCCGGCCCAACTGGGTCTCGACCTTCAGCACGCTTTTGAGCCCGTTGTGAATGAAGTCCGAAGGCCGGACGCTCTGCATCCGCCAGTCGCCTCCAAGGGTATGGATCTCCAGATGTTCACCGGCTTGTCCACGTCGGACGAAGTCTTCAATGGTGATGCGCTCGCCGGTGCGCGCCTCCACAATGATTGTCGTGGACATGAGGCACTTGCCCATCGCGGGCCTCGCCGCCACCACGATCATCTGGCCCGGGTGCAGGCCGTTGGTCAGCGAGTCGAGGTCGGCGAAGCCGGTGGGGACGCCGGACATCTGGCCGCTGCGGGAGCCGATGGACTCGATCTCGTCGAGGGCGCCCTCCATGATGTCGCCGAGCGGGGCGTAGTCCTCGTTGGTGCGCTGCTCGGTGACGGCGTAGATCTCGGCCTGGGCCGCGTTGACGATCTCGTCGACGTCGCCCTCGGCGGCGTATCCCATCTGCGCGATCCGCGTGCCGGCCTCCACCAGCCGGCGCAGCACCGCCCGCTCGTGGACGATCTCCGCGTAGTACTCGGCGTTGGCGGCGGTGGGGACCGAGTTGACCAGGGTGTGCAGATAGGAGGGGCCGCCGACGCGGGTGATCTCACCGCGTTTGACCAGCTCGCTGGCCACCGTGATCGGGTCGGCGGGTTCGCCGCGCGCGTAGAGGTCGAGGATGGCGCTGTGGATCAGCTCGTGCGCGGGCCGGTAGTAGTCGGCGGGCTTGATCACCTCGACCACGTCGGCGATGGCGTCCTTGGACAGCAGCATGCCGCCCAGCACCGACTGCTCGGCGGCGAGGTCCTGCGGGGGGACCCGCTCGTACGAGGAGTCGCCGCCGCCCTGCTTGCCGTCCTTGCCGCCGTTGGCGTAGGAGGAACGGTCCGCCTGGTTCCCGCCGAAGCTGGAGCCGCCGCCCTGCCCGCCCCCGCCCCCGCTGCCGCCCCGACCGCCGCCGCCCTGCCCGCCGCCGAAGCCGGAACCGCCCTTGCCCTTCCCCTTGCCGAACGGCAGCCGGTCGCCGGGACCGTCGCCGGGGGACGGCGGCGGGGGCCACTCCTCGTCCGGCGGCGGGATGTCGTGGTCGCCATGGTCGTCGTATGGAACGTCGCTCATCGGGACCCCCTCGTCGATCTTTGCGCGGGATCCGGAGCGGACATACGCGTCACCCTCTTCTATACGGCACCCCACTGACACAGGGCACCAGCGCGCTGGTGCGGCGCGTCGGCAGAGCGACCACGCTAAGGGGGAGCAGCCCATCGGCCAAGATGGTTATCCACAGGCCATGTGGATGAAGGGCCCCATGCTGTGGAGAACTGACCCCAAGCTGTGCACGGGCAGGGGGACAGTCTGTGGATAACCCGAAGATCTTTACGGCGTCAACACGCTGACCTGCGGCGATGCATTCCACCCCCTGTGCATGAGAAATATTTCTCGGTGAGCGTGAAGATCGCCACCCAAGGTGTCCGCTCCGCCACCCGGAGCACACCGCAGTAAGACCCATACCCGCTTTGCAGCCATTACCTGTGGATGACTACGGTAGGACCATGCGATCGACCTCCCGCGGCACCCGGCACGACCGGGAGATCCTCGTCCTCGCCCTGCCCGCCTTCGGCGCCCTGATCGCCGAGCCGCTGTTCCTGATGGCCGACTCCGCCATCGTCGGCCACCTCGGCACCGCCCAGCTGGCCGGCCTCGGCGTCGCCGCGGCGCTGCTCACCACCCTGGTGAACGTCTTCGTCTTCCTCGCCTACGCGACCACCGCCGCCGTCGCCCGCCGGGTCGGTTCCGGCGACCGCCGCGGCGCCGTGCAGCAGGGCATCGACGGGATCTGGCTGGCGCTGATCCTGTCCGTCCCGGTGGTCCTCGCCGCCCTGCTGTTCGCCCCCGACCTGATCGGGGTCTTCGGCGCCTCCCCCACCGCCACCCCCTACGCGGTCAGCTACCTGCGGATCAGCGTCCTCGGCATACCGGCGATGCTGACCGTGCTGGCCGCCACCGGCGTGCTGCGCGGGCTGCAGGACACCCGCACCCCGCTGTACGTGGCCGTGGCCGGCTTCAGCGCCAACCTGGCGCTCAACCTGGTCCTGGTCTACGGCGCGGGCCTGGGCATCCGCGGCTCCGCGCTGGGGACGGTGCTGGCGCAGTGGGGCATGGCCGCCGCCTATCTGACCGTGGTGGTCAGCGGCGCCCGGCGGACCGGCGCCAGCCTGCGCCCCGACCCGGACGGCATCAGGGCCTGCGCCACCGCGGGCACGCCGCTGCTGATCCGCACCCTCAGCCTGCGCGCCGTGCTGCTGATCGCCACCGCCGTGGCCGCGCGGCTCGGCAACACCTCGATGGCGGCGGAGCAGATCGCGATGTCCCTGTGGAGCTTCCTGGCCTTCGCCCTGGACGCGATCGCCATCGCCGGCCAGGCGATCATCGGCCGCTACCTGGGCGCGGGCGACATCGCGGGCGCCCGGGACGCCACCCGGCGGATGGTGCAGTGGGGGATCGGCTCAGGCCTGCTGCTGGGCGCACTGCTGCTGCTGGCCCGCCCGCTCTACCTGCCGCTGTTCAGCTCCGACCCGGCGGTGCACCGGCAGTTGGGCACGGTGCTGCTGATCGCCGCGCTCGGCCAACCGGTCTGCGGCGTGGTCTTCGTGCTGGACGGGGTGCTGATGGGCGCGGGCGACGGTCCGTACCTGGCCTGGGCCATGGTCGCCACCCTGGCCGCGTACGCGCCGGTGGCGCTGACCGTCGGCAGCGGCAGCCTGAACGCGCTCTGGGGCGCGATCACCCTGTGCATGGTGGTCCGGCTGCTGTTCCTCACCCTGCGCGCCCGTACCGGTGCCTGGCTGGTCACCGGAGCGGTCCGGGCCTGACGGCCCGGACCCCCACGGCCTTCACGCCGGCTGCGTCCGCGGCACCCGCGAGCGCCGCAGCCGCCGGCAGGCCCCGGCCCAGCCAGGCCTCAGCCCGGCCCAGCCAGGCCTCAGCCCAGGCCGGCCCGGCCCTCAGCCCAGCCAGGCCGCAGGCCTCAGCGCAGCCGTCGTTCGAAGAACGCCGTCCCCTGCAGCGGCCGCCCGCCCATCCCCCGGTACGGCCCCTCCGCCGCCCGCTCCCCCAGCGGCACCCGGTAGCCGCGCAGCGTCCCGTAGCCGCCCGCCGCCAGGTTGCGGTACAGCTCCCGGGCCAGCAGCGTGGCGTACCCCCGCCCCTGCCACGCCGGCGTCGTGCCCGAGGCCACCAGCACCGCCTCGGCCCGGTAGCGCCCCCGGCGCACCGCGGTCCGCAGCCCGATCCTGCGCAGCGGTCCTGGCCGGCCCAGCGCCTCGGTCAGGTAGGAGGACACGTCGGGGACCGCCAGCAGGAAGGACACCGGCTCGCCCGCCCTGGTCAGGTACAGCAGCAGGTCCTGGTCCAGCACCCGGGCCAGCCCGGCCGCCCGGTCGGCGAAATCGGCGGGGGAGACCTCGGTGCGCTGCTCCACCTGCTCCGCCGAGTCGTTGAGGATGCCGCGGAGCAGCGGCAGCACCCGGTGCAGGGTGTGCCGCCGCCCCCGGTGCACCACCAGCTCCTCGTCCTGGATCCGCCGGTCGTCGAAGGCGAAGGCCTTCTCCGGCGGCAGCCGTCCGGGGTCGTCCAGGCCCTCGCAGATCCAGGTCTGCCCGGGCCAGCGCGGGGTGAAGCCGTTGCGCCGGTACGCGGTCGGGTAGTAGGCGGGGCTCCAGCCGCCGCCGCTGAGGCCGCGTTCGGCGAAGCCCGAGGTGAGCACGCCGGGGGACTGGTCCGGCAGCAGTTCCACCGGGCCGAGCAGCAGGTCGCAGCCGCTGACGGTGGCGGCCTGCTCGGCGAGGTCGAGCAGTTCCTTGGCCGGGTCGTCCCCGTCCGGGGTGAGGTCGGTGAACTCGGTCAGGCCGAACAGCTGGACCGGGCGGCCGACCCGGACGTCCAGGTCGGTGTTGCGGTGCAGGCAGGTGCGGCCGACCACCCGGCCCCGGCCGTCCCTGGCGAGGTAGAGGTCGACCGGGCCGTAGCGCCGCTGCGGCCCGCTGCCCCGGTACCAGGCCCGGATCCGCCGCTCTGGGACGGGCACGTAGAGCTCGGGCGGGTGCAGCCGCAGCGGAAGGTCGCAGAACTCCCGCAGCTCCGCCGGGCTGGTCACCTTGGTGACCTGGATGACCATCGCCGTACTCCCCCAGACACGTTGCCGACAGATAAGTTACCGACCAGTAGAGCTTTCATCCTGCGCGCCCGCCGCCCCGCGCGCATGCGCACGCGTACTCAGCCGAGCCCTCCCTCACGCCCTCAACTACGCCTGAGTACGCCGAAAAGGCCGGCCCCCGAGGGGACCGGCCTTTCCAGCAGCGTGCGTCAGGCAGCGACGACGTCGACGTTGATCTTGGCGACCACGTCGGACAGCAGCTTGACGGTGACGGTGTGGGCACCCGTGGTCTTGATCGGCGAACCGATCTCGACCCGGCGCTTGTCCACGAGCGGACCGTCGACGGCCTTGATGGCCGCGACGACGTCGCCCGGGGTGACGGAGCCGAAGAGACGGCCCGCGTCGCCCGCGCGCACGGCGAGCTTGACGGTCAGACCCTCAAGCTTGCCCTTGACCTCGTTGGCCTGCTCGAGCGTCTGGATCTCGTGGATCTTGCGGGCGCGACGAATCGCGTCCACGTCCTTCTGGCCGCCCTTGGTCCAGCGAATGGCGAAGCCACGCGGAACCAGGTAGTTGCGGGCGTAACCGTCCTTGACCTCGACGATGTCGCCGGCGGTCCCGAGGCCGGAGACCTCGTTCGTGAGGATGATCTTCATGGTTCGGTCACCCTCCTATTCAGCGAGCGGTCGAGGTGTAGGGGAGCAGAGCGACCTCGCGGCTGTTCTTCACAGCCGTGGCCACGTCGCGCTGGTGCTGGGTGCAGTTGCCGGTGACCCGGCGAGCGCGGATCTTCCCACGGTCGGAGATGAACTTGCGGAGCAAGTTCGTGTCCTTGTAGTCGACGTAGGAGATCTTGTCCTTGCAGAAGACGCAAACCTTCTTCTTAGGCTTGCGTACAGGCGGCTTCGCCATCATGTACTCCAACTGGTGTTCACGATCCGGCCGTCGCCCCGCGAGGGGCGCGACCGGGTCGCACGGGATCAAGTCTGAGCGGGCCTCACCCCGGAGGGATCAGCCCAGCACACTGCCTGGAACTAGAACGGGGGCTCGTCCGAGAAGCCGCCGCCGGCCGGGGAACCCCAGCCGCCGCCGTTGCCGCTCTGCTGGCCGCCACCCTGCTGTCCGCCGGACGCCGGGGCGCTGGACGCCCAGGGGTCGTCGGACGGAGCGGACTGGCCGCCGCCGGAGTTCTGCGAACCCCAGCCGCCGCCGTTGCCGCCCTGCTGGCCGCCACCACCGAACCCGCCACCGCCGCCGCCACCGGCGTTGCCGCCGAAGCCACCGCCCGGTGCGCCCTGTCCGCCGGTCCGCTGGGCCTTGGTGACCTTCGCGGTGGCGCGCAGCAGCGACGGGCCGACCTCGTCGACCTCGACCTCGTAGACGGTCCGCTTCTCGCCCTCTTTGGTGTCGTACGTGCGCTGGCGCAGACGGCCCTGGACGATGACGCGCATACCGCGCTGCAGCGTCTCAGCGCAGTTCTCCGCCGGCTGACGCCAGACGTTGCACGTGAGGAAGAGGCTTTCGCCGTCCTTCCACTCGTTGGTCTGGCGGTCGAACGTACGAGGAGTGGACGCGATGCGGAACTTCGCGACGGCCGCACCCGAAGGCGTGAAACGCAGCTCGGGGTCGTCGACAAGGTTGCCGACAAGGGTGATGACGGTGTCGCCTGCCATGGTGGTGTTCGACCTCTCGGTGGGAGCGGTTCCGTTCAAGCAGTGCTCACCGCGACGGCCGTACGGACGACCGGGCGGTGCAGTACCTCAAAGATTCCAAAGGTTCTGGAGAGAGGTACTTGGGTGGAGCCTCAGTGGGTGTCCGGGCGGAGCACCTTGGTGCGGAGGACCTGCTCGCTCAGGTTGAGCTGCCGGTCGAGCTCCTTGACGACCGCAGGCTCAGCCTTGAGGTCGATCACCGAGTAGATGCCCTCGGACTTCTTGTTGATCTCGTACGACAGACGACGACGACCCCAGGTGTCGACCTTCTCCACATTGCCGCCGCCGGTGCGGACGACATTGAGGAAGTTCTCGATCAGGGGGGATACTGCGCGCTCCTCGACCTCAGGGTCGAGGATCACCATGACCTCGTAATGACGCATGTGGAACCCACCTCCTCTGGACTCAGCGGCCACGGTATTTCCGTGGCAGGAGGGTTTTTTGAACGCGTCGCAACAGTAGTGGTCGGCACTGACAATCCGGCTTGGGAGCCTCGGGCAGCGCACGGGTCGCGGCAGAAGAGCCGCGCCACACCGATGCAGACGGCCCAGCCTACAGGTACCCGAATGGGGTCTTGAAATCCACCCCCCGATCGCCGCAATCTGTACACATCGGGTAACGGCGCCCACTACAGTGCGCCACCGTCCCGAGGCCGTACGGCCGACTCCCGGCCGCCGGTCCCGACGATCCTCCCCAAGGAGGCGGGTCAGATGGCTCACTCGTTCGGTTCCTCACAGCCCCAGGGGCAGCCCACCAGCCCGCTGCCCTCCCTCGCCCCGATGTCGCCCTACGGCGCGGGCTACCAGCACGCGACGGACGGCGCGAAGTCGCACCCGCTGCAGGACACCATGGCCGCGCTCACCGTGATCCTCGGTGCCGTCGCCGTCGCCACCTGCATGTTCCGCGGCCTGCACATCGTCGCGTCCTGGACCGGCCTGGCCGGAATCCTCACCGGCGCGGTCGGCCAGTACATCTCGGTGACCACGGCCGAACGCTTCCTCTTCGTCTGCGCCGGCGTCGCGGCGGCGGCGGGATTCGGCATCGGCCTGGCCCACGGCGGCCTCTACTGACGGCGCCCTGACCGCGTCGCGGCCCGGCGCGGGCCCCGTCCAGGCCCGGTCCCGGCCGCGACGCACCGACGGTGACGGGCGACAACCCTATGGGGGTGCTCCACCTGGGCAGTAGGCTTCGCGTCTGACGCGAAACTGAAGCCCGAGGAGCACCCCCACAATGAGCCTGCGCCTGAGGACCATCAGCCCGGAGGAGCATCTGGCCTTCGTCCGGACCCTGCCCTCCGCGAGCCATATGCAGGTCCCCTCCTGGGGCGAGGTCAAGGCCGAGTGGCGCTCGGAGAGCATCGGCTGGTTCGACGACCGCGGCGCCATCGTCGGCGCCGGACTGGTGCTGTACCGGCAGATCCCCAAGGTCAAGCGCTACCTGGCCTACCTGCCCGAGGGCCCGGTGATCGACTGGTTCGACCCGAACCTGGACCGCTGGCTGCAGCCGATGCTGGACCACCTGAAGTCGCAGGGCGCGTTCACCGTGAAGATGGGCCCGCCGGTGATAATCCGCCGCTGGCAGGCCGAGACCATCAAGAGCGCCATCGCCGGCAAGGAGGCCAAGCGGCTCCGCGACGTCGAGGCCGACTGGTACGAGCCCCGGGCCATCGACACCGCCGACCGGCTGCGCCGGCTGGGCTGGCAGCAGGGCGAGGACGCCGGGGCCGGCTTCGGCGACGTCCAGCCGCGCTACGTCTACCAGGTGCCGCTGGCCAACCGCTCGCTGGACGACGTCCTCAAGGGCTTCAACCAGCTGTGGCGCCGCAACATCAAGAAGGCCGAGAAGGCCGGGGTGGAGATCGTCCAGGGCGGCTACGACGACCTGCCGGTGTTCCACCAGCTCTACCTGGAGACGGCCGAGCGGGACCACTTCATCCCCCGCCCGCTGTCCTACTTCCAGCGCCAGTGGAAGGCCCTGACCAGCGAGGACCCCAACCGGATGCGCCTGTACCTGGCGTACCACGAGGGCGACGCGCTGGCCGGCACCACCATGATCACGGTCGGTGAGCACGTCTGGTACTCCTACGGCGCGTCCACCGTGCACAAGCGCGAGGTGCAGCCCAACAACGCCATCCAGTGGCGGATGCTGCGCGACGCCTACGCGCTCGGCGCGACCGTCTACGACCTGCGCGGCATCAGCGACACCCTGGACGAGGACGACCACCTGTTCGGGCTGATCCGCTTCAAGGTCGGCACCGGCGGCCAGGCGGCCGAGTACCTCGGCGAGTGGGACTTCCCGCTCAACAAGCTGCTGCACAAGGCGCTCGACATGTACATGAATCGCCGCTAGACCCCTCCCGCACACCGACGACAAGCACGGAAGGCATCCCACACCCCATGGCGCTCACCCTGTACGTGGACACCCCTCGCTGGCGTGCCCACCAGCGCTCCGTCGTGGACGCCTTCCCCGGCCTGGTCCCGGTCGCGAAGGGCAACGGCTACGGCTTCCGCAACCTGCGGCTGGCCGAGGAGGCCACCCGGCTCGGCTCGGACGTCCTCGCCGTCGGCACCTCCTACGAGGCGGCCGAGCTGAAGGACTACTTCGGCAAGGACCTGATCGTGCTCACCCCGTACCGGATCCGCGAGGACACGGTGCCGCTGCCGCAGCGGGTGATCCGCACGGTCGGCTCGATCGAGGGCGTACGGGGCCTGGTCGGCGGACGGGTGATCATCGAGTGCATGACCAGCATGCGGCGGCACGGGGTCTCCCCGGAGGACCTCGGCAAGCTGCGGGCCGCGATCGACGACGTCCGGGTCGAGGGCTTCGCGGTGCACCTGCCGATGGACCGGCCCGAGGGGGTCGACCCGCTGGCCGAGACCGCCGCCTGGGTGGACCGGCTGCGCGCGGCCGGGCTGCCGCTGCGGCGGATGTTCGTCAGCCACCTGACCTCGCAGGAGGTGGCGGAGCTGAGCCGGCGCTACCCGGACGTGCACTTCCGGGCCAGGATCGGCACCCAGCTCTGGCTGGGCGACCACCGGGTGATCGAGAGCCGCGGCACGGTGATGGACGTCCATCCGATGGCCAAGGGCGACCGCTACGGCTACCGCCAGCACCGGGCCGGCGCCGACGGCCACCTGCTGGTGGTCGCGGGCGGCACGGCCCACGGGGTGGGTCTGGAGGCCCCCAAGAACCTCACCGGCCTCACCCCCGCGCCAAGAACCTGGCCCGCGCCGGGCTCGCGACCCTCAACCGCACGCCCTCGCCGTTCAGTTGGAACGGCTCCAAGCTGGCGTTCGCCGAACCCCCGCACATGCAGGCCTCGCTGCTGTGGCTCCCCGGCGAGATCCAGCCCCCGCAGGCCGGCGAGGAGCTCAAGGCCACGCTGCGGCACACCACCACCCTGTTCGACCGCATCGCCGACCGGGACTGAGCCGACCTGATCCGACCGGAATAGCCGGATGCGCCACCAGCCTGTGGATAACTTCTTATCCACAGGCTGGTGGTCGTTTATCCACAGGCTCAACCAGCCGCAGAATCAGCGTACTTGGCGTCCCCGAACTCCTCATCGACGCTCGCAAAAGCATCATCTGCCCTGTCCAGGACTCCTCCTGACGGGTCGTCACTACCGTCCCAGCGGACCACGTCGCACTCCGGCGCCAGTACGTCGCGGATGACCATTACACACAGGTAGAGCAGCCCCAGCAGGTGGACCACGATGGCCGCGTGGTACCAGTCCGCCGGCAGCCCCTTCTGGTGCGGGCTGGTGGAGTAGGCGAAGTAGAACCAGATGGCGAGGAAGTAGAGCACCTCGCAGGCCTGCCACACCAGGAAGTCCCGCCAGCGCGGCCGCGCCAGCACCGCCAGCGGGACCAGCCACAGCACGTACTGCGGTGAGTAGACCTTGTTGGTGAGGACGAACGCGGCGATCATCAGGAACGCCAGCTGCGCCAGCCGCGGCCGGCGCCGGGCGCCCAGGGCGAGCCAGGCGACGCCCAGGCCGCAGAGGGCCATCAGCAGCAGGATGACGACGTTGACGGTGGTGGTGGACCAGCTGGTCACCCCGTTCTGGGAGAGGATCAGCCAGAACGAGCCGTAGTCGACCTTCCGGCTCGCGTTGTAGGTCCAGAAGGTGGCCCAGCCGCTGAAGTTGAGCAGCATGAACGGGACGTTCAGCACCAGCCAGGCCCCGATCCCGGCCCCCAGCGCCTGCCCGAAGGCCCGCATCCGCCCGGCCCGCCAGCACAGCAGCAGCAGCGGGAGCAGCAGCAGCAGCGGGTAGAACTTCGCCGACACGGCCAGGCCGAGCAGCGCTCCGGCCCAGACCACCCGGCGGTTGGCCCAGCAGGCCAGGGCCAGCGCGGTGAGGGCGACCGTGAGCAGGTCCCAGTTGACGGTGGAGTCCAGGGCCAGCACGGGCGCCAGTGCGAACAGCATCGCGTCCCAGGGGCGGCGGCGGTGGGTGCGCATCACCGCGATCACCGCGACCACCGCGCAGATCATCAGCATGCCGGAGTTGAGCAGCCAGTAGACCTGCTCGCGGTGGACGTCGCTGCCGGAGGGGGTCAGCCAGGCGGCGAACCACATGAAGAGCCCGGTCAGCACCGGGTACTCCAGGTACTGCATATGGGCGTTGGCCGGGTCGCTCGCGCCGGGGATCCGGTCCAGGTAGGGGACGGAGCCGATCGAGAAGCCGCGCAGCGAGAACATGTGCGGGATGTCGCTGTAGCAGGCGTGGTCGTACTGGGCGGTGGTGCCGAAGAACCAGCCGCTGTTGTAGCAGGGGACCTTCTGCACCATGCCGAGCGCGAAGACGATGATCGTGCACACCGCGAGCACCCGTCCCGCGGTCCACCAGCTGACGCCGAGCAGGGCCCGGCGGCCGGGGGCGCCGCCGAGGACCTCGCTGCCGGCGGCGGCGACCGGATCCTCGTCGGCGGGGACCACCACGGTGTCCTCGGCCGGGGGCGGGGGAAGGGTCAGCACGCCCGTGCCGTCCTCCGGTACGGCCGGGTCGGCACCCGGGTGGGCAGGGGGCTGGTCCGCTGCCGCGTCACGCTCGCTCGACGTCATGCCGGACATCCTGCCGCACGTCCCTCGGTGAGGACCGGGCACCCGGCGGGTTGGCCGGCAAATTGGCAGCGGCCCCGGCGTACGGCCGCCCCGCGGGGTGGCCGTACGCCGGGGCCGCTCGGCCCTGACCGCGCCGGATCAGCCGCCGGTCCCTCCCCCTCGGCCGCCCTTGGTCTTGGTGGCGCTCGCCGTACTGCTGGCGCTCGTCGTGTTGCAGACCTGCACCACCGGGATGCACGGCGGGGTCGGCGTGTTGCTGGGAGGTGTGCTGGTCGCCGGCGGGGTCGTGGTGGCCGTGACCGGCGCGGTGGCCGTCGCGGTGGCCGTCGCCGTGGCGGTCGCGGTGGCCGTGGCGCTCGGCGTCGGGGTCGGCGCCCCGGACTCGTTGGCGCCCTTGGGCAGGCTAGGCGCGGCCGGGAAGGCGGCCACGGGCAGGCCCTTGAGGGCCTGGGTCATGTAGAGCGTCCAGACCTCGGTGGGGAGCTTCCCACCGTAGAAGGTGGTCTGCTGACCGGTGCCGGTGCCGATCATGCTCTTCAGACCCGGCTTCAGCGGGTTCTCCCGGTACATCCCGATGGAGGTCGCCAGCTGCGGGGTGTAGCCGTTGAACCAGGCCGACTTGTAGTCGTCGGTGGTACCGGTCTTGCCGGCCGCCGGCCGGCCCAGCGCCTTGGCCGCGGTGCCGGTTCCGTAGTTGACGACGTCCTCGAGCATGCTGTTGATGGTGTCGGCGGTCGACGGCTTCATCGCCTGGACCGACTTGATCTTGTCCAGGGTCGGCGTGGTCAGGTTCTGGCCGGTCCGCTGGACCGACTTCACCGAGTAGGGGTCGTGGGAGATCCCGCCGTTGGCGAAGGCGGCATAGACGTTCGCCATCCGGATCGCGCTCGGGGTGGACGTGCCGATGTAGAAGCCGGCCGTGTCGGAGGTGAGGATCTTCGGGTCGAGCCCCAGTTTCACCGCCATGCTGTGGACCGGCTGGTAGCCGACGTCCTCGCCCAGCTGCACGTACGAGGTGTTGACCGAGTTCGCCATCGCCTTGCGCAGGGTGATGAACCCCGGTTTGGCGGTGTCGTCGTTCTTCTGCTTGAACGGCGAGCCGTCCTTGTTGGTGAGCAGCTGGCCGGCTTGGTTCTTGATGGTGATCAGGTCGTTGCCGTTGAACTTGCTGTCCGGGGTGATCGGTGACGGATCGGCCCCCGGGGTGAGCACCGCCCCGTTCTCCAGGGCGGCGGCCATCACGATCGGCTTGAAGGTCGATCCGACCGGGACGCCCTCGCTGTTGGCGTTGTTGACCGAGTGGCCCTTGTCCGCGCCCGGGCCGCCGTAGATCGCCACGATGGCGCCCGAGCTGGGATCGATGGAGGCCGCGCCGGTCTGGAAGTAGGTGTCGGTCTTCGGACGCTTCTTGGGGTCGATGTGCTCCGCGTCCACCTGGTTCACCGCGGCGGTCAGCGCGGTGACCCTGGCCTTGTTGAAGGTGGTGCAGACCTTGAAGCCGCCGTTGGCGAAGTCGGCGTCGGTCACCTTGGGGGTGCTGTGCGCCTCGACGTAGTTGGTGGCGGTGTCGACCATGTAGCCGACCTGCCCGTTCAGGGTGGCGTTCCGGACCCAGGCGACCGGCATCGGGAACTTGTCCGGCGTGTACGCGGCCCGGTCGGCGGCGGTCATCCAGTTGTTGGCGACCATCCGGTCGAGCACGTAGTTCCACCGGGCCAGGGCCTTCGCCTGGACGTTCTTGTCGGTGGCGACGTCCTGGTAGTAGCTGGGCTGGTTCACCGTCGCGGCGATGAAGGCGCCCTGGGAGACCGTCAGCTGCGAGGCGTGCTCGTGGTAGTACGCCTGGGCGGCGGCCTCGATGCCGTTGGCCCCGCGCCCGTAGTAGTTGCCGTTCAGGTACCCCTCGAGGACCTCGTTCTTGGTGTAGTAGCCCTCACCGATCTTCGTGGAGATGATGATCTCCTGGAACTTCCGGCTCAGGGTCTGCTGGCTGTTGCCGAGCACGCTCTCCTTCACCCACTGCTGGGTGATGGTCGAGCCGGACTGGATCTGACCGCCGGTGGCCATGTTCTTGACCGCGCGCAGGATGCTCTTGGGGTCGATGCCCGAGTTGGTCTCGAAGGTCTCGTCCTCGGCGGCCATGAAGTCGTGCTGGACCACCATCGGCACGTCCTGGAGCTTGACGTTCTGCCGGTTGACGGTGCCGGTGGTGGCCATCACCGTCTTGCAGTCGTCCCAGTAGAAGATGTTGTTCTGCAGCTCGGAGGTCGGGTTGGGCTGCGGCACCTTGGTGGTCGCGTAGGCGTAGCCGACCAGGCCCACCACGCCGGCGAACACGATCAGGGCGCCGCTGAGGATCTGCTTGATCGAGGGGATCCAGCGACGTACCCCGGACTTGCCCCAGCGCGGGTAGTCGAGGAAGCGCCTGGGCCGGGTTCCGGCCGGGCCGCCGGGTCCACCGGAGCCGGCCGCGCCCGCGCCGCCGCCCTTGGCCGGGCCGCCCCTGCGCATCTCGGCGCGGGTGAGCCGGGGCTCGGAGGGCGAGGCCTGCCGCTGAGAACCCTGCGGCTGGGAGCCCGGCCCACCCTGCGGACGGGCCGTCCGGCGCGGGGGAGTGCTCCCCGGGTTCGACTGCTGCTTGCGCCGATGTTCGCTCATACGTCCAGCTGCTCCTCGGACAGGCCGTCAGACCTGAAGGCGGTAGTCCACTTCCGATTCGCCCCAGGGCCCTCCTGGCCCTGCGTGCGAGTCCCCCGGGGCACCGGCCGGAGAGGCCGCACTGCACCAGGGACCAGGACGCCCCAACTGCCACTTCGGTTCCCGGCTCCATGCATAGCGGACAGAGTACGCAGCAATTCAAGGAAGCTAATGGTGCTTCAGCTGCCAATACGGACAAAACGACCACAGATACTTAGGAAACCGTTGGCTTCCTACCTGTATGTGATCACCTTCACGAGGTCGCCCCTTGCTTGAATCGCGGTCGCGGCATATCGTCTCGATGTATCGAATCGATACATCGAGTCGGCATAGTGGTGGGACCGCAGCAGTGGCGAAGGGAGACGGCAGGACATGAGCAGACGCTCCGGCATCCTTGAGTTCGCCGTCCTCGGCCTGCTCCACGACGCCCCGATGCACGGCTACGAACTGCGCAAACGTCTCAACGTCCTGCTTGGTTCCTTCCGCGCCTTCTCCTACGGCACGCTCTACCCCTGCCTCAAGGGGCTGGTCGCCCAGGGCTTCCTGATCGAGGACAACCCCGACACGGAGTACATCCCGGCGACCGCGCTCAACGGCAAGCGATCGAAGATCGTCTACCGGCTCACCCCGGAGGGCAAGCAGCGCTTCGAGGAACTGCTCGCCGACTCCGGCCCGGACGCCTGGGAGGACGAGCACTTCGGGGTGCACTTCGCCTTCTTCGGGCAGACCGACCGGGCCGTGCGGATGCGCGTCCTGGAAGGCCGCCGCAGCCGGCTGGAGGAGCGGATGGAGCGGATGCGCACCTCGCTGGCCCGCACCAGGGAGCGCCTGGACGGCTACACCCTGGAGCTCCAGCGGCACGGACTCGAGTCGGTGGAGCGCGAGGTCCGCTGGCTCAACGAGCTGATCGAGACCGAGCGGGCCAACCGCACCGGCCGTGACGCCGCACCACCCGGCCCCGAGCGGGCCCCACAGATTTCGGACGACAGGGACCGGCCCGCGGACAATGCCGCAACGCCGCCCGACCGCCCGGGGCGCTCCTCCCAGGAGCGCTGACCACAGCGCGGACCGCGCACGCGGGCGGTCGGGGGACTGCCGGCACCACATTGACGTAACGCACTGGCGTTTCCATCACGATCACAAGAGGGAGCAACCGAAATGAGTTCGGTTCGCGTAGCCATCGTAGGTGTGGGCAACTGCGCCGCCTCGCTTGTCCAGGGCGTCGAGTACTACAAGGACGCCGATCCGAACAGCCGCGTGCCCGGCCTGATGCACGTGCAGTTCGGTGACTACCACGTCCGCGACGTGGAGTTCCACGCCGCTTTCGACGTCGACGCCAAGAAGGTCGGGCTCGACCTGGCCGACGCCATCGGCGCCAGCGAGAACAACACCATCAAGATCTGCGACGTGCCCGCGTCGGGGATCACGGTCCAGCGCGGCCACACCCTGGACGGCCTCGGCAAGTACTACCGCGAGACCATCGAGGAGTCCACCGAGGAGGCCGTCGACATCGTGCAGGTCCTCAAGGACCGCAAGATCGACGTCCTGGTCTGCTACCTCCCGGTCGGTTCCGAGGCCGCGGCGAAGTTCTACGCCCAGTGCGCCATCGACGCCAAGGTCGCCTTCGTCAACGCCCTCCCGGTCTTCATCGCCGGCACCAAGGAGTGGGCGGACAAGTTCACCGCGGCCGGCGTGCCGATCGTCGGTGACGACATCAAGTCCCAGGTCGGCGCCACCATCACGCACCGCGTGATGGCGAAGCTGTTCGAGGACCGCGGCGTGCTGCTGGAGCGCACCCTGCAGCTGAACGTCGGCGGCAACATGGACTTCAAGAACATGCTGGAGCGGGACCGCCTGGAGTCCAAGAAGATCTCCAAGACGCAGTCCGTCACCTCGCAGATCGTGGACCGCGACCTGGGCGCCCGCAACGTCCACATCGGCCCGTCGGACTACGTGCCGTGGCTGGACGACCGCAAGTGGGCGTACGTGCGCCTCGAGGGCCGTGCCTTCGGCGACGTGCCGCTGAACCTGGAGTACAAGCTCGAGGTCTGGGACTCCCCGAACTCGGCCGGCGTCATCATCGACGCGGTCCGCGCCGCGAAGATCGCCCTGGACCGGGGCATCGGCGGCCCGATCCTGTCGGCGTCCTCCTACCTGATGAAGTCGCCGCCGGTGCAGTACTTCGACGACGAGGCCCGCGACAACGTGGAGAAGTTCATCCGCGGCGAGGTCGACCACTGAGCACCGGCCGTTGACCACCGGCCACTGAGCCGAACCGACCGTCCGAGGGGTGCCTGTTTCACGTGAAACAGGCACCCCTCGGTCGTGTCAGATGCGGCAGCACCGTGCCGCCCTGGCCAGGGCCTAGTCTGTGCAGGTGTCGATCACCCGAGGTGCAGCCCTGTTCCGGCTGCCGGACTTCCGGCGCCTGCTGCGTACCCGGTTGCTCTCCCAGCTCTCCGACGGCGTGTTCCAGGTCGCCCTGGCCTCCTATGTCGTCTTCTCCCCCGAGCGCCAGCCCACCCCGGGCGCCATCGCCTCCGCCTTCGCGGTGATGCTGCTGCCGTTCTGCCTGGTCGGACCGTTCGCAGGCCCGCTGCTCGACCGCTGGCGCCGCCGGCAGATCCTGCTGTACGGAAACCTGGTACGGCTGCTGCTCTGCCTGGGCACCGCGGTGCTGGTGCTGCTGCACGTCCCCACCCCGGTCTTCTTCGGCGCCGCCCTGCTGGTCACCGGGGCCAACCGGTTCGTGCTGGCCGGGCTCTCCGCCGCACTGCCGGCCGTCGTCCCGCCCGCGCTGCTGATCGGTGCCAACGCCCTCGCCCCCACCCTCGGCACGGTGGCCAGCAGCATCGGCGGCGGCTCCGGCCTGGTGGTCCGGCTGGTCCTGCCCAGCGGGGCCGAGGCCAACGCCGGACTGCTGGTGCTGGCCGCCCTGGGCTACGGCTGCGCCGCGCTCGCCACCCGGACCATGGCCCGCGACCTGCTCGGACCGCAGCGCGAGCAGCAGCCGCCGGAGCCGCTGCGGACCGTACTGGCGGCGACCGCGCGGGGGCTGGCCGACGGGCTGCGGCACCTGGTCCGGGAGTGCCGCCCGGCCGCGAACGCGCTGGCCGCGGTGACCATGTGCCGCTTCTGCTACGGCCTGCTGCTGGTGCTGACCCTGATGCTGTGCCGGAACACCTTCGCCGCGCCGGAGGACCAGGCGGCCGGGATCCGCTGGCTCGGCGGGGCGCTGGCCGCCTCCGCGGCGGGGTTCTTCTCCGCGGCGCTGCTCACCCCCTGGGCCAGCCGGCGGATCGGCGTGAACGGCTGGCTGGTCTGCTGCGCGGCGCTGGCGGCGCTGCTCACCCCGGCGCTCGGGCTGTTCTTCGCCCCCGTCCCGATCATCACCGCCGCCTACCTGCTCGGGCTGGTCACCCAGGGCGTCAAGATCAGCACCGACACCCTGGTCCAGACCGGGGTGGAGGACGCCTTCCTGGGACGGGTGTTCGCGGTCTACGACGTGCTCTACAACACCGCGCTGGTGGCCGCCGCGGCGGTGGCCGCCCTGGTGATGCCGGCCAGCGGACGCTCCGCCACCGTGGTCCTGATCGCGGCCCTGCTCTACGGGCTCACCGCGCTCGGTTACAGCCTGACGCTGCGCCACCCGTTCTCTTCGTCCGCTATGACCACACCTGTCCCGCCCGGCTCATAACCACTGCGCAACGGGCGGCCGGTGACCGCCCGTCAGCGGATAGCGTGCGGGGCACATCGCTCCGTCCACCGACCACCGAGGTCCCCCATGGCAACGCCGCCCCCGCCCAGCCCGGGCAACCCGTACACGCAGCAGCCCAACCCGTACGGACCACCCCCCGCCGCCGTCCCGCCGCAGCAGCCGTACGGCCAGCCGCAGGGCTATCCGCCGCCCCAGGGGTACCCGCCGCAGGGGTACGCGCCGCCGCAGGGCTATCCGCCGGCGCAGGGGTACGCCCCGCCGCAGGGCTACCCGCAGGCGCCGCCTCCGCAGCAGCAGCAGTACGGGTACCCGCAGCCGCCGCAGAACCCCTACGGCCAGCCGCAGTACGGCCAGCCGCAAGGCCACCCCCAGGGCCAGCCGCAGGCGCCGGGGCCGCAGCCGCAGCCGGTCTACGACGGCGGTCCGACCTGCCGCTTCTGCGGGGGCTTCCCCGCCGCCGCGGTGAACTTCCACGGCCACCGCGGCATGATCCTGGTGATGCAGTTCCACAAGACCCGCGGCCCGTTCTGCCACACCTGCGGTACCGCGGTGATGCGGGACATGTCCGCGAAGACCATGGTCCGCGGCTGGTGGGGCTACAGCTCCTGGCTGTTCAGCGGCATCGCGCTGATCCGCAACGCGATCGGCTTCAACAAGATCAAGGCGCTGCCGGCCGCCGCGCCCGCGCCCGGCCAGTCCCAGCTGGTCCCCGGCGCCCCGCTGCTCAAGCGGCCCGAGGCGCTCGGCCTGCTGGTCCCGGCCGTCCTGGTGCTGATCATCCTGGTGGTGCTGGTGGCGGCCGCCGCAGGAGGCGGCAGCTGAGACCGGGCCGGGCCGCGGCCGACCCTCAAGGCTGCCGCCCCTACAGCTGCCCGCCCTTACGGCTGTCGGCCGGCCCACCACTCCCGGAGTGCGGCCTCGGCCGCCTCCGGGCCCAGCGGGCCCTGCTCCAGCCGCAGTTCCAGCAGGAAGGCGTACGCCTCGCCGACCGCCCGGCCCGGCTTGAGGTCCAGGATCGCCATAATCTCGTCGCCGTTGAGGTCGGGCCGGATCGCGCCCAGCTCCTCCTGCTCGCGCAGCACCGCGATCCGTTCCTCCAGGCCGTCGTAGGCGCGCGACAGCGTCGCCGCCTTCTTCCGGTTCCTGGTGGTGCAGTCGGAGCGGGTCAGCTTGTGCAGCCGCTCCAGCAGCGGACCGGCGTCGCGGACGTAGCGGCGCACCGCCGAGTCGGTCCACTCGCCCTCGCCGTAGCCGTGGAACCGCAGGTGCAGCTCCACCAGCCGGGAGACGTCCGCGATCAGCTCGTTGGAGTACTTGAGCTCCCGCATCCGCTTCTTGACCATCTTCGCGCCGACCAGCTCGTGGTGGTGGAACGAGACGCCGCCGCCGTCCTCGAAGCGGCGGGTGCGCGGCTTGCCGATGTCGTGCAGCAGCGCGGCCAGCCGCAGGGTCAGGTCGGGGCCCTCGGTCTCCAGGTCGATCGCCTGCTCCAGCACCGTCAGCGAGTGCTCGTAGACGTCCTTGTGCCGGTGGTGCTCGTCCCGCTCCAGCCGCAGCGCCGGCAGCTCCGGCAGCACCCGGGCCGCCAGCCCGGTGTCCACCAGCAGCAGCAGGCCCTGCCGCGGGTGCGCGGACAGCAGCAGCTTGTTCAGCTCGGCCTGGATCCGCTCGGCCGAGACGATGTCGATCCGCTCGGCCATCTCCGTCATCGCGGTGACCACCTCGGGCGCCACCTCGAAGTCCAGCTGGGCCGCGAACCGGGCCGCCCGCAGCATCCGCAGCGGATCGTCCGAGAAGGACTGCTCCGGGGTGCCGGGGGTCCGCAGCACCCGCGCGGCCAGATCCGCCAGGCCGTGGTGCGGGTCGACGAAGACCACCTCGGGCAGGGCCACCGCCATCGCGTTGACGGTGAAGTCGCGGCGGAGCAGGTCCTCCTCGATGGTGTCGCCGTAGGACACCTCCGGCTTGCGGGAGTTGCGGTCGTACGCCTCGGAGCGGTAGGTGGTGATCTCGATCTGGAAGTCGAACAGCTCACCGTGCACCGGGTCGGCGACCGGCCTGGCCCGCTTCCGGGCGCCGACCGTGCCGAAGGCGATGCCGACGTCCCAGATCGCGTCGGCCCAGGGCTTCAGCAGGGCCAGGATCTGCTCGGGACGGGCGTCGGTGGTGAAGTCCAGGTCGTTGCCCAGCCGGCCGAGCAGGGCGTCCCGCACCGAACCGCCGACCAGCGCAAGCCGAAAACCGGCCTGCTGGAAGCGGCGGCCCAGCTCGTCCGCGACCGGGTACGCGCTGAGGACACCGCCGACGGCGGCCTGCTGCGCGGCGCTGAGGGAATCGCTGGACTCGGAGGAATGCATGACGTTCGGCACGAGAGACAAGCCTACGTGGCGTTACCGGCGCGGCGCGCCTCGTTAAGAAGGGCAGCGAAGCCCCGTCCCGGAGGGGGTGGTGCGCCCATCCGGGCGCGCCCGGCTGCGACCGCTCCCAGGCAACGTCGTTACGATGCCGTGAGAACCGGTCGGCAGCCCGGCCGTGGCAGTGCACCGAGAGCACCGAGAGCGACGAGAACGGCGAGGGCGCGTGGGCGTGGCGGCACGGTACAGAGGTCGCAGGACCCGGCTCGGCGACGGCCGCGGCAGCGGGGCGGACGCCGGGGCGACCGGGACAGCCGCGGGGGCGGACCGTCCGGAGCACGGCGGCCCCCTGCAGCGCGCGCACCGGGCCGGCACGGTGCTGCTGGCGGCCGGCCTCACCCTCGCGAGTGGTACCGCGCTGGCCCCCGCGGCCGGGGCGGCCGAGTACCGGATCGACGGCGTCCGGCAGGTCACGGGCGCAGCCGGGCTCGCCGCGACGACCAGGACCACCGCGGCGACCGGGACGGTACGGGCCGGCACGGTGCGCTACCCGGCGCAGGTGACGCTCACCGCGATCAGCCCGACCACGCCCTCGGCCACCGGCAAGGTGGTCCTCAGAGGCACCGTCACCAACACCGGCAGCAGCCCGATCTCCGCGTTGCACGTGGGGGTCTGGGTGAATCTCGAGCACCTCGCCAACCGGTCCCAGATCGCCTCCGTCGCGGCCAGGACCACCCCGTCCAGCGACGACCCGCAGGAGATCGACAAGCTCGACAAGGACCTGGACACGCTGGCCCCCGGCGCCACCAGCCCGACCTTCAGCCTCACCGTCGACCTCTCCGACCTGCAGCTGAGCAGCAACCATGTGTACGAGATCGCGGTGGACGCCCAGGGCTCCGTCAGCGGTTCCGACGAGGTGCACCCGCTGGGCATCGCCAGGACCTATCTGCCGCTGTACGACAGCAAGGACGACAAGCCGACCAAGATCGCCACGCTGTGGCCGATCGTGGAGCCGCCCCGGGTCCAGCCGCAGACCTATGCCGACTCCGCCGGCGCCGACGAGGCCGTGTTCACCGACGACTCGCTGGCCTCGGACCTCGGCGCGGAGGGCCGCCTCGGCCAGCTCCAGGCCATCGGCGCCGACCTCGGCCTGTCCGGCATCGAACCGACCTGGGTGATCGACCCCGACCTGATCAGCAGCGTCCTCAAGATGGAGCCCAAGTACCGGGTCGTCTCCGGGGACGACAGCCAGGGCGTCTCCGCGGCCTGCGGCTGCACCAAGCCGGGGACCGGGTCCACCGCCGCGACGACCTGGCGCACCGGTCTGCAGTCGGCGCTGAGCGGCCTGGACAGCCGGCAGGTCGTCTCGCTCCCGGCCGCCGACCCCGACCTCGCCTCGATCGCCCACAACGGCTCCGGGTCGAACACCCTCAAGCAGGCCGTCAGCATCGCCAACACCGATCTCGGCCAGGTCGGGCTCAACCCGCTGCAGGTCACCGCCAGCCACACGGTCGCCTGGCCCTACCAGGGCTACCTGGACAGTTCGGTGGTCCAGCTGGCGCGCGGGGTGGGCGACACCCAGATCGTGGTCTCCGGCAGCAGCCTGCCGTCGCCCGGTCTCAACTTCACCCCCAACGCGGCCCGCTCGCTCGGCAACGGGACCACCGCCGTGGTCGCCGACCCGACCCTGGCCGCGATCTTCGCCGGGGACCTGTCCACGCCGAGCGCGCAGACCCTGGCCGAGCAGCGCTTCCTCGCCGAGACCCTGGCGATCACGCTGGAGCAGCCCAGCAAGCAGCGCAGCATCCTGATCCAGCCGCCGCGGGAGATGTCCGCCAGTACCGCCCAGGTGCTGGCCGCCTCGCTCAAGGCCGCGGTCCACGGCAAGTGGGCCGCGCCCGCGAGCTTCGCCGCCGTGGCGAGCGCGGCGCCGACCCCCGGCGCGGGCCACGCCGTGCCGCCGGTGTCGGCGTACCCGGCCGCCGTGCGGAAGAGCGAGCTGGACGCCGGCGACCTGTACGCCGTCGCCGACACCCAGGACAAGCTCGGCGAGCTGGAGAAGATCCTGGTCAACCCGGCGACCGTCCGTACCGCCTTCAGCTCGGCGATACTGCGCTCGGTGTCCACCCAGTGGCGCCGGCAGCCGGCCCTCGGCGACGGCTACCGCGGCAACGCGGCGAACTATCTGATGAACCTGTACGGCAAGGTCACCATCCTGCCCAAGCCGGGCGGCACGATCACGCTGTCCGGCAGCGGCTCGGCGACCATCCCGATCACGGTCCAGAACGACCTGGGCCAGGGCGTGATCAATCTGATGGTCGAGCTGAGCTCCAACAACGCGGGCCGGCTCAGCCTGGGCAACGAGCAGTTCAACGCGACCGCCTCCAAACCGGTGGCGGCCGGCGGCGGCACCAAGATCACCATCAAGTTCCCGGTGAAGGCGTTCGCCAACAACAAGGTGCAGATGACGGCGCAGCTCTACACCAGCGCCGACCACCAGCCCTACGGCGACCCGGTCTCCTTCTACGTCGACATCACCAAGCTGCCCAGCGGGGTGATCGCGGTGATGGCCGGCGGCGGCCTGCTGGTCCTGCTGGCCGGCCTGCGGCTGTACTGGAAGCGCAAGCACAACATCGCCGACGGCCTCCCCGAGCCGGACGGGCAGCCCGGACAGCCGGACGGGCAGGCCGACGGTCGGCCCGGGCCCGAGCAGGCCGAGCCGGGCGGCGAGGCCGGGGACGACGCGCAGAAGGGTGACGAAGAGCAACAACTCGCACGTCACCCTCAGAAAAACGCGCCCTGATTCGCTGGGTGACGGCTCGCGGATGAGAGGGTGGACCCTTAGCACCACACATCCGGAAGAGGTGGCATGAGCGCCCCGCGCGACGGCAGTACCCAGCAGGGACGCGGTGGCCGCGCCCCACACCGCGGTACGCCGCCCACCGACCCCCGCCAGGTCCCGCAGCCGGCCGCCGAGCCCGCGGACCCCTACCTGGACGAGACCTACGCGCGCGATCCCTACGCCCAGGACCCCTACGGCCAGGAGCAGTACCCGCAGCCGGACTACCCGCAGGCCGCCTACCAGCAGCCCGCCCCACCGCAGTCCGGCTATCCGCAGCAGGCGCCGTATCCGGCGGAGCAGTACCAGCAGGGGCAGTACCAGCAGGTCGCCCAGCCCGGTCAGTACCCGCAGGACCAGTTCCCGCCGGTCGCCCAGCCCCTGTCACAGCCCCAGTCACAGCCCCAGGACCAGGGCCAGTACCCGCCGGAGCAGTACCCGCAGCCGGACTACCAGCAGCAGGAGCAGTACTACCAGCCCCAGGGCTACGGCCAGGGCCAGTACCCGCAGGGGCAGCCGCCGTACGTCCCGCAGCCGGCCCACCCCGGGGCACCTGACGGAGTGACCGTTCCCGGCTTCGGGCCCCCGCAGGGCTTCGCCGAGGTCGGCGTCGACGAGCTGCTCACCCACGCCACCGAGAGCGAGCAGACCGCCCGCGCCCGGCAGCAGAACCCCGCGGCCGACCCCTACGACTACCTCTTCCGCGACGGCGAGCAGGCCTACGCCCCCGCCCCGTACGGCGAGACCGGCCCCGAGTTCGTCGCGGAGTCCACCGGCACCATGCCGCTGATAAGGATCGACCCCTCGGCCGGCCCCCGGCCGGGCGCACCCGGGTCGCCCGGGTCGGCGGAGACGCCCGCCGCCAAGGCCGCCGGCGGCAAGGTCGGCGGGATCCTGGGCTCCAGCGCCATCATGGCCGCGGGCACCCTGGTCTCCCGCGGCAGCGGCTTCGTCCGCACCATCGTGATGGCCTACGCCATCGGCCTGCACGGCATGGGCACCTCCTACAACGTCGCCAACACCCTGCCCACCCTGCTCTACATCCTGGTCGGCGGCGGAGCGCTCAACGCCGTCTTCGTGCCCCAGCTGGTCCGCAGCATGAAGTCCGACAAGGACGGCGGCGAGGCCTACGCCAACCGGCTGCTCACCCTGGTCATGGTCGGCCTGGCCGGGGTGGTCTTCGTCACCGTCCTGGCCGCCCCGCTGCTGGTCCGGCTGGTCTCCAACGAGGCCATGAGCACCCCGGCGGGCGCCACGACCACGGTCGCCCTGGCCCGCTACTGCCTGCCCACCATCTTCTTCATGGGCATCCATGTGGTGATGGGTCAGGTCCTCAACGCCCGCGGCCGGTTCGGCGCGATGATGTGGACCCCGGTCCTCAACAACGTGGTCGTCATCTTCACCTTCGGCATGTACGCCTGGGTGTACGGGCCGTTCAGCAGCACCGCGGTCTCCACCGCGACGGTCTCCCCCGAGGGCGTCCGGTTGCTCGGCATCGGCACCCTGCTCGGCCTGGCGGTCCAGGCCCTGTCGATGATCCCCTACCTGCGCGCGGCGGGCTTCAAGTTCCGCCCCCGTTTCGACTGGCGCGGCCACGGCCTCGGCCACGCCGCCAAGCTCGCCAAGTGGACCTTCCTGTTCGTGCTCGCCAACCAGGCCGGCTTCCTGGTGGTGACCCAGCTGGCCACCGCCGCGGCCGGCTCGGACGGGGCCGGCCTCGCCGCCTTCTCCAACGCCATGCTGGTCTGGCAGCTCCCCCAGGCCGTGATCACCGTGTCGGTGATGAGCGCGGTGCTGCCGCGGATCTCCCGGGCCGCCTCCGACGGCGACGCCACCGCCGTCAGGGACGACCTCTCCTACGGGCTGCGGACCTCGGCCGTGGCCATCGTCCCGGCCGCGTTCCTGTTCCTGTCGCTGGGCCCGTTCATCGGCTCGGCCCTCTACGGCCGCTCGGGCTCCTCGGTCGGCTTCATGCTCTCCGCGTTCGCCCTCGGCCTGATCCCCTACTCCGCCCAGTACGTGCTGCTCCGCGGCTTCTACGCCTACGAGGACACCCGTACCCCCTTCTACAACACGGTGTGGGTGGCGGCCAGCAACGCCGTCCTGTCCGGGGTCTGCTACCTGGTGCTGCCCTCCCACTGGGCGGTCACCGGGATGGCCTTCACCTACGGCTTCTCCTATCTGATCGGCCTGCTGGTGGCGCTGCCCAGGCTCCGCCGCCGGGTCGGGGAGCTGGACGGGGCCCGGATCAAACGCACCTACGGCAAGCTCGTCGGCGCGGCGGTGCTGCCGGCCGGCATCGGTCTCGCCCTCGGCTACCTGATCGTGCACAGCGTCGGCGGCGGTGTGCTGGCGAACATGGCCGCCGCGGCCGTCGGCGGCGTGGTGGAGATCGCCCTGTTCGTCGTCATCGCCCAGCGCCTCCGTATCGAGGAACTCACCCCGCTGATCGGTATGGTGCGCGGGAAGCTCGGCCGCTGAGACCGGATCCCGCCTCCCCCGGGCAACCAACTGGGGGGATCGTGGGTCGTAGTCGGTCAGTGGGAGTTGGCACAATTGACCGTAGACCCCCCGGCACGACCTGGGGGGACACCAAGGGGAGGCAGGACGAAGGTGGCGGATCGCAGCAAGGCTCCGGTCGACACGATCGCGGAGAGCAGCGAACCGGCAGAGCCGGAGCAGGCGGAGGAGCCCGTCGCCGCGGCTCCTGCCGCAGCGGAACCGGAACCTGACGACGACTCCGTTCCCGCAGCCGAGCCCGCGTCCGCGTCCGACGCCGAAGCCGACGCCACGTCCACCGACGTCGAAGCCGCGCCCGAAGCTGAAGCCGAGCCCGAAGCCGCAGCTGCAGCCGCGCCCGACGCCGCGCCCGACGCCGCCTCAGCGGCCGTATCCGGGACGGAGACCGCCCCGCTGCCCACCCCGCTGCTCCCCGCGCCGGTCCGGCACAGCGGCGACCGCATCGCCGACCGCTACCGGCTCGAGGAGTGCCTCACCCAGGCGGGGGTCTTCACCAGTTGGCGGGCCGTCGACGAGAAGCTGCGCCGCGCCGTCGGGATCCACCTGCTCGCCGCGGGCCATGCCCGCTCGCAGGCCGCCGTGGCCGCCGCCCGCCAGGCCGCGCTGCTCGGCGACCCCCGCTTCGTCCAGGTGCTGGACGCGGTCGAGGAGGGCGAGGTGGTCTACATCATCCGCGAGTGGCTGCCCGACGCCACCGACCTGGGGACGCTGCTGGCCGAGGGCCCGCTGGAGCCCTACGAGGCGTACCAGATGGCACGCCAGGTCACCGACGCCATCGCCGCCGCGCACCGCAGGGGCCTGTCCCACCTCAGGCTCACCCCCGCCTGCGTGCTCCGTAGCGACAGCGGCCAGTACCGGATCAACGGGATCGCCCTGGACGCCGCCCTGCACGGCCTCGACGCCGAGGACCGCACCGAGGCCGCCCAGAGCGACGCCCGCGCCCTGGGCGCCCTGCTGTTCGCCTCGCTGACCCACCGCTGGCCGGGACCCGACGACCGGCACGGGCTCCAGGGAATGCCCCGCACCGTCGGGGTCGTACCGCCGGAGCAGGTCAGGGCAGGGGTCCACCGCGGGCTCTCCGACCTGTGCGCCCGCACCCTGTGCGAACCCCCGGTCCGGCACCTGGAACCGATCTCCTCCCCCGAGCAGCTCGCCCGGGCCATCGACCAGATCCCCAAGATCCGGCAGCCCGACCCCGAGCCGCTGGTCCTGCCCGAGTACCCGACCCGCAGCTACCCCGGCGCGGCCCCGCAGTACGGTCCGCCGACCGCGCCGCCGCGTCGGCCCGGCCCTCCCGTGCCGTCGCCCCCGCCCGCCCTGCCCGGACGCACCGGCAAGGCCCTGCGCTGGGCCATCTCCCTGGTCGTGCTGGCAGCGGTCGGGCTGGGCAGCTGGGCCACCGCCGAGGTGCTGATGCAGAAGCAGAGCACCAACAACGACGGCACCCCGGTCACCGCGGGCGTCGGCGGCAAGCCCAAGCCCACGCCGTCGGCGCAGCCGGCGCTGCACCCGCTGAAGATCAGCAGCGCCGTCGAGTTCTCGCCCCGGGGCGAGCCGATAGCGGCTCCCGAAGCCCCGCTGAGCATCGACGGCGATCCCAGGACCGCCTGGATGACCTCGCAGTACCTGAACTATGCGAAGTTCGGCAACTACCCCAGCCGCGCCGACGGCAGCGGCATCGTGGTGGACCTGGGCAGCGTGCAGAACGTCTCCGGCGTGAAGCTGGTCCTGCCGACCGGCGGAGAGACCCTGGAGGTGCTCGCGGCACCCGCGAGCGACAGCAGCGCGACCAGCGCACCCACCAGCAGCAGCGCCGACTTCAGCCAGCGCGTCGCCAACAGCGGCGAGGTCCAGGGCACCACCTTCACCAGCGACACCCTCGCCACCCCGGTGCGCACCCGTTTCGTGCTGATCCACCTCACCAGCCTCCCCGCGGACCCCACCAGCTCGCACGCCTTCCGCGGCGGAATCTCGGAGATCCAGATCCTGGGCTGACCAAGCCTTCCATGGGGGAACAACGACAGTGGCGAGTCCGTCACGGGACGAGGGTCCCGCGCAGTCCGACGAGAGCAGCGACCGCGGCGACACCGACGCGGCGCTGCTGGCGCGCCATGTCGCGGGGGACCACGACGCCTTCGGAGAACTGGTCGTCCGCCACCGGGACCGGCTCTGGGCGGTGGCCCTGCGCACCCTGGGCGACCGGGAGGAGGCCGCGGACGCGCTCCAGGACGCCCTGGTCTCGGCGTTCCGCTCCGCGCACACCTTCCAGGGGCGCTCGGCGGTCACCACCTGGATGCACCGGATCGTGGTGAACGCCTGCCTGGACCGGGCCCGGCGCAGCGCGACCCGGCGGACCCGGCCACTGGACCAGGAACCCGCCCAGGAGGCCCTGCTCGGCCTCGACGAGGGCGCGGACGTCTCGGCGGAACGGGGCGAGCTGCGCCGCGAGCTGGGCGCCGCCCTGGCCTCCCTGCCGCAGGACCAGCGGGCGGCCCTGGTCCTGGTCGACATGCAGGGCTACCCGGTGGCCGAGGCCGCGGCGATCCTCGGGGTCCCGGTCGGCACGGTGAAGAGCCGCTGCGCCCGCGGCCGGGCCAGGCTGCTGCCGCAGATCTCCCACCTCCGAAGCGCCGCTGTTTCACGTGAAACAGCGGCGCCCTCCCCGGGCGGCGACGCACCGCCGGGGCCGAGACGGAACCCGAACGCCGGGCCGGCCGTCCCATTGCTGGCCCGTCCCCGATCCGACCAGCCCCGCAGCGGAGGTGAGCAGCCGACATGAGCCCGACCTCGTCGAACCCCGTCCTGGACTCCTCCGGGCACCTCCCGGTCGAAACCATCGCCGACTTCCTCGAAGACCTGCTCCCCGCCGAGGCCGGCGCCCAGCTCCAGGCCCACCTGGCGGACTGCCGGGACTGCCGGGACACCGGCGCCGCTCTTGAGGAGGTGCGCTCGCTGCTGGGGCAGACCGGAACGCCGGTCCTCCCGGCCGACATCGGCCTCCGCCTCGACGCCGCGCTCGCCGCCGAGGCCCTGCTGGGCACCGAAGCCTCGGAGGACGCCGGGACAGCCGGGGTCGCCGAGACCGCGCGGGGCGCCGACCCGGACGCCGCGGCCGCCGGGACAGCCCCCAGGAAGGCGCACAGCGCGCCCTCCGCGCCCGCGGGCCCGCTGCGGCCGCCGGCCGGACCCGGTCGGCGCAGGCGCTGGCGCCGGGCCGCGCTGGGCGTCGCCGCCCTCGCGGCCGTCGGCCTGATCAGCACGGCGGTACTGCAGAGCGGGGGTGAAAGCGGCAACAGCGCGAGCAGCACCTCGGCGAAGGTTCCCGACCGGGCCGACAGCCTCGCCCCGGTCCCCTTCACCGACGCCGACCTGACCCAGCAGGTCCAGCAGCTGCTGCCGACCGGACCCCAGGGCACCGCCCTGGGCCCGAAGGCACTCCAGCAACCCGCAGGGGGTACGGCCGACGCAGACGCCACACCGGTGCCCTGCGTCGTCGGCGCGACCGGCCGAAGCGGCGAGACCCCCCTGGTCGCCACGCCCGGCGTCTACCGCGGTGCCCCGGTGTTCCTCCTGGTCTACAACGACACCGCCGACCCGCTGCACAAGGTCGACGCCTACCTGGTGTCCACCTCCTGCGCCACCGGCGGCACCAGGTCACCCGGAGCAGGGGTCCTGCTGAAGCGCACCGTGCCACGCGACTGAACCCCCGGGAATGCGGGACACTGGGGAACCGTTGAGCGGGATGGAGTCAGGCAGTGGTGCCTTCCATCTCGCCGGCCCCCAGGCTTGCGAAGCGATTCAGGAGATGTGCAGTGAGCGACGTCCGCAACGTGATCATCATCGGCTCAGGCCCGGCCGGCTACACAGCCGCGCTCTACACGGCGCGTGCCGCGCTGCAGCCCCTGGTGTTCGAGGGGGCGGTGTCGGCCGGCGGCGCGCTGATGAACACCACCGAGGTGGAGAACTTCCCCGGGTTCCAGGACGGCATCATGGGCCCGGACCTCATGGACAACATGCGCGGCCAGGCGGAGCGCTTCGGCGCCGAGCTGGTCCCGGACGACATCACCGCGGTCGACCTCACCGGTGACATCAAGACCGTCACCGACTCCGAGGGCACCGTGCACCGGGCCAGGGCTGTCATCGTCACCACCGGCTCCCAGCACCGCAAGCTGGGCCTGCCGCGGGAGGACGAGCTCTCCGGCCGCGGCGTTTCCTGGTGTGCGACCTGTGACGGCTTCTTCTTCCGGGACCAGGACATCGTCGTGGTCGGCGGCGGCGACACCGCGATGGAGGAGGCGACCTTCCTGTCGCGCTTCGCCAAGTCCGTCACCGTGGTCCACCGCCGGGACAGCCTGCGGGCCAGTAAGACCATGCAGGACCGTGCCATCGCCGACCCGAAGATCAGCTTCGCCTGGAACAGCGAGGTCGCCGAGATCCACGGCGAGACCAAGCTGAGTGGGCTCACGCTCCGGGACACCGTCACCGGCGAGACCCGCGAGCTCCCGGTCACCGGACTGTTCATCGCCGTCGGCCATGACCCGCGCACCGAGCTGTTCAAGGGCCAGCTGGACCTGGACGACGAGGGCTACCTCCGGGTCGAGGCCCCCTCCACCCGGACCAACCTGACCGGTGTCTTCGGCGCCGGGGACGTCGTGGACCACACCTACCGCCAGGCCATCACCGCGGCCGGCACCGGCTGTGCCGCGGCCCTGGACGCCGAGCGCTACCTGGCCCTGCTCGCCCACACCGAGAGCCTGGCCGGCAGCGCGGTCTGAGCCGCTCCCGGCCTCCCAGCACCACACCGCAACCACCCGACAGCCCCACCCATCCCCGCACACCCGAGGAGACCCCGTGGCCGGCGCCACCATCATCGTGACCGACGACACCTTCGAGTCCGAGGTGCTCAAGAGCGACAAGCCTGTGCTCGTCGACTTCTGGGCCACCTGGTGCGGCCCGTGCCGCCAGGTCGCCCCCGCACTCGAGGAGATCGCTGCCGAGTTCGGCGACAAGATCACCATCGCCAAGCTGGACATCGACAACAACCCCAACGTCCCCGCGACCTACGGGGTCCTGTCCATCCCCACCATGAACGTCTATGTGAACGGCGAGGTCGTGAAGACCATCGTCGGCGCCAAGCCGAAGAGCGCCCTGGTCCGGGATCTCGCCGAGTTCCTGCTCGGCGACGAGTAGCCGACAGGGCCTGTCACAGAGCAGACTGACGCCGGGGCAGCCACCGTAGGGTGGCTGCCCCGGCGTCGTTGTAGAAGAGCGCCGCACATGTTTCACGTGAAACGGCGCGTACGATCATGGCAGTCCATGAGGAGGAGGGGACCCTCGCATCATGACCAAGCAGCATCCCGCCCACACCTATCACTGGAAGCTCGGTGACACCGGACCCGCGGTGGCCGAGATCCGCTTCAAGCTCGGCCTGCTCGGCCTGCTGCCCAACACCGGGGAGGCCCTCGGCGACCACCGGCAACTGGCCTCCGCCTCCTCGCACTTCGACCTCCAGGTCGACGCCGCAGTGCGCCACTTCCAGCAGCAGCGCGGACTCACCGCCGACGGCATCGTCGGTCCGGAGACCTACCGCCACCTCAACGAGGCCCGCTGGAGACTGGGCGACCGGGTGCTCAGCCATGTGGTGAGCAATCTCCAGGTCGGCGACGACGTGGCCCAACTCCAGCAGCGGCTCCTGGACATGGGCTTCACCCCCGGCCGCGTCGACGGAATCTTCGGCCATGACACCGCCCAGGCGCTCAGCGAGTTCCAGCGCAACATGGGGCTCCAGGCCGACGGCACTCTCGGCCCCACCACCTTCACCGTGCTGGCCCGGCTCGCCCGCACCGTGGTCGGCGGCGCACCCCATGTGATGCGTGAGACCGAGATGCTGCTCCACTCCGGAGCGGCGCTCCCCGGCAAGGTCATCATCATCGACCCGGGGCACGGCGGCGGCGATCCCGGAGTCTGCGCCCACAGCCACACCGAGGCAGCCATCGTCTGGGAGATCGCCACCCGGCTGGAGGGCCGGCTCACCGCCCTGGGCGTCCGCACCTACCTCACCCGGGGGGCGGACAACGGCGGTGACGAGACCCAGCGGGCCCAGTTCGCCAACGCCACCGATGCCAACCTGATGCTGTCGCTGCACCTCGACGGACACCAGAACCCGCAGGCGTCCGGAGCGTCCAGCTACTACTACGGCGACGAGAGCGGCCACCGCTGGTCCCACACCGGCAAGCAGTTCGCCGGGCTGCTCCAGCGCGAGCTGGTCGCCCGCTGCGGCTTCGGCGACAACCGCAGCCATGCCCGCACCTGGACCCTGCTGCGGTCCACCCGGATGGCCACGGTGCGGCTTGAGCTGGGGTACCTCACCAACATCCAGGACGCGGTCCGGCTGTCCTCACCGCAGCTGCGCGCCCAGGCCGTCGAGGCCATCGCGGTGGCCGTCCAGCGGCTCTACCTCCCGCCCGAGGACGACTCCCCGACCGGGGTGCTGCACCTCCCGGCCGCGCTGCTCTGAACGAAGGCACCGGGCCGGTGTTTCACGTGAAACACCGGCCCGGTGCAACGTCGGTCCAGCGAGACCTCGGCCCGGTGAGACCTCCGGCCCGGTGCTACAGCGGTCGCAGCGAGGGCTCCTTCTGCACCGCACCGAGCAGCCGCTCCAGGGCGACCTCCATCTCCCCCTTCCAGGAGATCGCCGAGCGCACCTCCAGCCGGAGCCGCGGATAACGGGGATGCGGTCGCACCGTCTTGAATCCCACCGCCAGCAGATGGTCCGCCGGAAGCAGGCACCCGGGCTGCTTCCAGCGGGCGTCCCCGAACGCCTCGACCGCCTTGAAACCACGCCGCACCAGATCCTTGGCGACGGTCTGCACCAGGGTCCGGCCGATCCCCTGCCCCTGGTATCCCGGCAGCACCAGCGCGGTCATCAGCTGGACGGCGTCGGGGGAGACCGGGCTGGTCGGAAAGGACAGCGACCGCGGCACATAGGCCGGCGGCGCGTAGAGGACGTAGCCCACCGGGACGTCGTCGACATAGGCGATCCGCCCGCAGGAGCCCCACTCCAGCAGCACCGCCGAGATCCAGGACTCCTTCTCGATCTCCGGATTCCCGGCCTTGACCGCGGCCGCCCCGCTCACCGCGTCCAACTCCCAGAACACGCAGGAGCCACAGCTGCCCGGAAGGTCGGAGAGCGAGTCCAGCGTGATCGGTACGAACCTGCGTCCCATGCCTCACACTCTAGACGGCCACAGCAAAGGGCCCCTGTTTCACGTGAAACAGGGGCCCTCGGTGCAGCCTGGTGCCAGGTGCTAGCCCTCGTCGTCGGTCTTGTCCTGCTTGAGGACCTGGCCCTCGCCGGGGGCGAACAGCGCCAGGATCCGGTCCAGGTCGTCCATGGAGGCGTACTCCACCACGATCTTTCCGCGGTCCTTGCCGAGCTCCACCTTCACCCTGGTGTCGAACCGGTCGGACAGCCGGCTCGCCAGACTCGCCAGCGCCGGGTGGACCCGCTTGCCCGCCCTGGGCGGCTGCGGCTTCTTCGCCGGCGCCTGCTCCAGCTTGGACAGCGCGACGATCTCCTCGACCGTCCGCACCGAGAGGCCCTCGGCCGTGATCCGCCGCGCCAGTGCCTCCTGCTCCTCCGGCGTCTCCAGGCCCAGCAGCGGCCGAGCATGACCCGACTGCAGCTCGCCCATCGCCAGCCGACGCTGAACCAGCGCCGGCAGGTTCAGCAGCCGCAGGGTGTTGGAGACATAGGAACGCGAGCGGCCGATCCGCTTGGCCAACTCCTCATGGCTGCAGGAGAAGTCCCGCAGCAGCTGGTCGTAGGCCGCGGCCTCCTCCAGCGGGTTGAGCTGGGCCCGGTGCAGGTTCTCGAACAGGGCGTCAAGAAGCAGCTTCTCGTCCTCGGTGTCCCGGACGATGGCCGGGATCGCCTCAAGACCGGCCTCACGGGAAGCACGCCAGCGGCGCTCCCCCATGATCAGCTCATAGCGGTCCGGCGAGATCTGACGGACCACCACCGGCTGGAGCAGACCCACCTCCTTGATGGAGTGGATCAGCTCATTGAGGGCTTCCTCCTCGAAGACCTCACGCGGCTGACGCGGGTTGGGCGTGATCGCGTCCAGCGGGATCTCGGCGAAGTACGCCCCGTCCACCGGACGCAGCTCCGACCCGCCCGCCGCCGCTGTTTCACGTGAAACAACGCCCTCGATCGTGCGCTCCAAGGTGCTGACCGCTCCGCCGCCGCCCAGCGCGGGAACGCCGCTCGGGGAGAGCGAACCACCGATGGCGGGGGAGATGGACCGGCTGTCCGCCCCACTGGCTGCCGGGATCAGTGCCCCGATCCCCTTGCCCAGACCCCTACGTCGTTCACTCACCGCTGCCCCTCCATCGTGCCGTGCTTCCCTGCTGTCTCATGCTGCACTGCTGAGTGCTCTGCCATCCGGCGCGGCTGCTGCTGGTAGAGCCCGGGGTTGCCCGGGTCCGCGGCAAGCCGCTCGTCGGCTGCCCGGGCGTCCTTCTCGGCACCGCGCAGCGCAATCTCCTTGGCCGCCTCCAGGTAGGAGAGCGCCCCGGTCGAGCTGGGGTCGTAGGTGAGGACGGTCTGCCCGTAGCTGGGCGCCTCGGAGACCCGGACCGAGCGGGGGATCGCCGTCTTCAGCACCTCCTCCGAGAAGTGGCTGCGGACCTCGTCCGCGACCTGGGAGGCCAGTCGGGTCCGCGCGTCGTACATGGTCAGCAGGATCGTCGACACATGCAGATGCGGATTGAGGTGGGCCCGGACCAGGTCCACATTGCGCAGCAGCTGGCCCAGGCCCTCCAGTGCGTAGTACTCGCACTGGATCGGGATCAGCACCTCGCGTCCCGCCACCATCGCGTTGACGGTCAGCAGCCCCAGCGAGGGCGGGCAGTCGATCAGGATGTAGTCGAGCGGCTGCTCATAGGCCTCGATCGCCCGCTGCAGCCGGCTCTCCCTGGCCACCAGGGAGACCAGTTCGATCTCGGCGCCGGCCAGGTCGATGGTCGCCGGGCAGCAGAACAGCCCCTCGACGTCCGCCACCGGCTGGACCACGTCGGCCAGCGGCTTGCCCTCGACCAGGACGTCGTAGATGGAGGGAACCTCGGCGTGGTGGTCGATCCCCAGCGCCGTGGAGGCGTTCCCCTGCGGGTCGAGGTCGATCACCAGCACCCTGGCGCCGTGCATGGCCAGGGATGCCGCCAGATTCACGGTGGAGGTGGTTTTGCCCACGCCACCCTTCTGGTTGGCGACCACCATCACCCGGGTGTTGGCAGGGCGGGGCAGAGCTTCTCCGACACGGCCCATCGCCTCGACCGCTGCCTGTGCGGCACGTCCGATGGGGGTGTCGTCAATGAGCGGGGTGAGTTCGGAGTCCTGCATGGGCGTCAGTGTTTCATGCGGCACAAGCGTGCGGGTGGCGCCCCCCGAAGTCTGTGCTGTTTCACGTGAAACAGGCGCTACCGCTCGACGGTTCCTGGCCCTGGGGCCGGGCAACGGCTCGACCTGAGTCTCACTGGGCATGGGTTCGCCCCCCTCTCCGTCCTGGCTGTCGCTGGCATCATCGCGCAGCGCGGCGGCAGCGGGAGTCGGTTGTGGCCCTTCTGACCCCCTCAGCGGCAGAACTTCACCCGAACGACGGCTGTACTGAGCGGCCCCACGACTGCGGCTCAGGATCCCGGGAAGCAGAGAGCGACGTTTCACGTGAAACACGATGCCCGGTATAGGGGAAATCTCATGGTTCGACACTCCGGCCGTCCCAGGGCAGCAGAAAGGCCCGCCGTTTCACGTGAATCCATGTTTCACGTGAAACGGCGGGCCCTCAGCGCAACAGCGCCCGGCGGCAGCTGCGGCGGCGTCCTAGCGGTGCCGGCGGGGAGCAGCGGTTCCCGCCTTCGCCCGGCCCGCCCGCGCGGCCTTGGCCCGCCTGGTGGCCGCCTTGACCCCACCCGGGCTCTCGCCGACCTTGACCCGCACCACATGCGTGGGGGTCTCCACCACGCCCACACCGGCGATGCCCACCGACCACTCCCTGGCCCCCAGTCGGACCAGGGCGGCCTTGTGCTCGACCAGCTCCTGCTCCGCGGAGTCGCCCTTGAGCGCCAGCATCACCCCGTAGGGACGCAGCAGCGGCAGTCCCCAGCCGGCCAGCCGGTCCAGCGGAGCCACCGCCCGGGCGGTCACCACGTCCACCGAGAGCTTGCCGATCATCTCCTCGGCCCGGCCCCGGACCACGGTCACATTCTCCAGACCGAGCTCCTTGACCACCTCCTCCAGGAAGGTGGTCCGCCGCAGCAGCGGTTCGAGCAGGGTGATCCGGACATCGGGACGGGCCAGCGCCACCGGGATCCCGGGCAGCCCGGCCCCGGACCCGACATCGCACAGGGACGCGCCCTCGGGCAGCAGCTCCCCCAGTACGGCGCAGTTGAGGATGTGCCGCTCCCACAGCCGCGGCACCTCCCTGGGGCCGATCAGACCGCGGCGCACCCCGGCGTCGGCCAGCAGCTCGGCGTAGCGGACTGCCTGCCCGAAGCGGTCGCCAAAGACCGCCCTGGCCGCCGGCGGCGTTTCCGGGAGCTCCCTCGAGAACTCCTCCGCCACCGGTTCAGGCCCCGGCTCCGCCTCTGACATCGCTGACCCTCTCCTCAAGTGCAACCAGTGCTCAAGTGCAACCAGTGTGGGACAGCAGGACTACGCGGGAAGCACGACGACCCGCCGCTGCGGCTCCTCGCCCTCCGACTCGCTGCGCAGACCGGCCGCGGCGACCGCGTCATGGACGACCTTGCGCTCGAAGGGCGTCATCGGCCGGAGCTTCACCGGCGCCCCGGCCTCCTTGGCCTCCTTGGCCGCCTGCGCGCCCAGCTCCGCCAGCTCGGCCCGCTTCTGCGCGCGGAACCCGGCGATGTCCAGCATCAGCCTGCTGCGCTCGCCCGTCTCGCGGTGCACCGCCAGCCGGGTCAGCTCCTGCAGCGCCTCCAGGACCTCGCCGTCCTGGCCCACCAGCCGGGACAGCGAGCGGTCGTCGCCGGGACCCTCACCGACGATGGAGACGGAGGCACGGTCCCCCTCCACGTCCATGTCGATGTCCCCGTCGAGGTCCGCAATGTCGAGCAGGGCCTCCAGGTAGTCCGCGGCGATCTCGCCCTCCTGCTCCAGGTGGCCGAGCGTATCGGCCGTCGACGCTGCACTCTTCGGCTCGACGTTCTCGACCGGCGTCGCGGTGCCGTCCGTCACGGGTGGACTCCTTTGGATCTGTGGTTCCGGCAGGGGATGTGGTTCCGGCAGGGGATGTGGTTCCGACAAGGGATCTGGTTCCGACAAGGGGGTGGAGCGAGCAGGCCGGGCGGCAGTGCTAGGACTTCTTCTTGCCGTTCGAGCGACCGGCCGGCTGCGGGTTCCGCTTGGCGGGCTGGTTGCTGCGCTTCTGGCCGCCGGACTGGGCCGGGGTGGCAGCGGTGCCGCCGGCGGCCGGGGCCGCGCCGCCGGTCTTGGCCCGGCCACGGGCCTGCGCGGGGGTCGCGGCCTTTCCGGTGCCGGTCCCGCCAGCGGGCTTCCCGGTGGCCGGCTTGGCGCCGCTGACTGCCTTCTCGGTGCTCACCTTGGCGGTGTCCTCGGCGGTAGTGACCACGGCGTCGGCCGGAGCCGTACCGGTGCCGCCGGCCCGCTGGGACTTGGTCTGCCGCTTGGGCTGCTGCCGGCGTACCGGCGCGGTGTCCTCCGGGACCTCCTCGACCACGGGGGCTCCGCCCTTCACCAGGGTGGCCAGACCGGCCTTCACCGGGGTCCCGTCGGCGTTCAGCTTGCCCGCGGCCTTGAGCCGGTCCTGGCGCTGCTTGAAGGCGACCGAACCGGGGGTGGGGTTCTGCCGGATGATCACCAGCTGCTGGCCCAGGGTCCACATGTTGCTGGTCACCATGTAGATGAGCACGCCCACCGGCATGTTGGTGCCGATGAAGATGTAGATCACCGGGAAGACGTACATCATCATCTTCTGCTGCTGCATGTACGGCGTCTTGACCGAGAGGTCGACGTTCTTCGTCATGAGCTGGCGGGTGGTGAGGAACTGCGTGAAGCACATGGTCAGGATCATCACCGCGGTGACGATCTTGACGTTGGTGATCGAGGAGTTGAAGAAGGTCGCCGACAGCGGGGCGCCGAAGATGTAGGCGTGCTGCGCGCTCACCAGGAGTGTCGGGGTGATCACACCGACCGTCTTGTCGTGCGCGACATTGCTCAGCACGCCGTACAGCGACATGAAGAACGGCGACTGGATCAGCAGCGGCAGGCAGCTGGACGCCGGGTTGGCCCCGGCCTCCTTGTAGAGCTTCATGCTCTCTTCGGAGAGCTTCTGCCGGTCGCCCTTGTAGCGCTCCTGCAGCACCTTCAGCCGGGGCTGCAGCGCCTGCATCGCCCGCATCGACTTGGTCTGCTTGATCGTCAGCGGGATCATGCAGGCGCGGACCAGGATCACCAGCGAGACGATCGCCAGACCCCAGGCCCAGCCGCTGTCAGCGGGGAAGACCTGGCTGTACAGCGAGTGGAACTGGACGATGATCCATGAGACAGCTGTATACAGCGGACTGAGGATCGTGCCGAGAAACCCCACGGTCATGCTCCTTGGGCGTTGGTCGAGGGAGTCGGCGCGTCAGCACCGCTCGAGGTGTGGGGTCCCACGTCGCGGGACGAAAGGTTGAGGACCCACCGGTACCAGACAGGGCGCTTGCGCGCGGGCACGTAGTCGAAGCCGCCCGCGCTCCACGGATTGCACCGGAGGATGCGCCACGCGGTCAGGGCCGTGCCCTTGACCGCGCCGTGCACCTTGATTGCCTCGAACCCGTAGCGGGAGCACGAGGGGTGGTAGCGGCAGACCGGGCCCAGCAGCGGACTGACGGTCCACTGGTAGACCCTGATCAACCCCAGCAGCAGATACCGCCCTGCCAGCAGCAAGGCCAGGCCTGTCGCTGCTATCAGCAGGTAGGTCACTGTCCTGCTCCCGTCGGCGAGGATGCGGTACCGGAGTCGCGGAGCCGCCTGCCCCGGGGGGCGGCCAGCTTCCGCAGTGCGGAATCGAGATCGCGTTGCAGGTCCGCGAATCCCGCCGTCCCGGCTGGGGGCAGCGCGCGTACCACTATCAGGCTACCTGCGGGCAGGTCGGCAAGACGTGCGGCTACGAGGTGACGCAGGCGACGCTTCACGCGGTTGCGGACCACAGCCGGTCCGACGGCCTTGCTGACGACAAAACCCGCACGCACCGGAGAGGGAGACTCCCCGGTGCTGTGCGGGTCCGTTGACGGCAGATCCGTGGATGCCACGGGGTCGCCCTCGCCGTACGGCCCGCCGGACGTGCCCTCAGCGTTCTCACTGAGGTGCACGACCAGCAGGGGACGTCCGGCGCGGCGGCCCCGCCGCACCGCGATCGCGAAGTCCTGGCGCCGCCTCAGCCGATGTTCGGGTGGCAGCACAGCATGACCTGATAGATCAGGCGGACAGGCGGGCGCGGCCCTTTTCGCGGCGACCCGCGAGGATCGCACGGCCGGCACGGGTGCGCATCCGCAGGCGGAAGCCATGGGTCTTCGCGCGACGGCGGTTGTTCGGCTGGAAAGTGCGCTTGCTCACGGGGGGACTCCAGGATGAATCGAAGGGTCGCGGGGCGTCGATAAGCCGTCACCGTGCGTCCGCGCGATCCCCATACCCGTTATGTACGGTGACCCACGACGCCCGTAGCTGCGCGCCTTGGTGTGCGGATAATCCGCGGGCATGCGGCAGCGGCCATCGACAACTCGACCTCGTTACGGTACGCGGAACGGGCTCCGCGGGTCAAACCGGCTGGAGGTTTCCCGGAAGCGGCTCCGGGGAAACGGGGCGGCCCCCGGTCTGCGACACTGCTGTACACAGCCTGTGGACAAGAACTTGAACGCAGCCCCGGGCCTGACTACCGTGGGCAGACTCTCCGGTTCCCTCCTCCCCCTCCTCTCTTCTCCCGGTCCTCCCCACCTGTCCCGGTGGAACGAGAAAGCGTGCACCAGTGGCTGATACGAGCAGCGAGCTTGCGACCGTCTGGGCGCGGATCGTCGAGCGACTGGGCAACGACCAGGGGGTCGGCCCCAAGGACGCCCAGTGGCTGCAGCGCACCCAGACCATGGGCCTGATGGTCGACACCGCGCTGCTGGCGACACCCAATGAGTACGCCAAGGGGGTGCTGGAGGGGCGACTGCTCCCGGCGATCACCGAGCTGCTGAGCCATGAGTACGGACGTCCGATGCGGATCGCCGTGATCGTCGACGCCAACGCGGCCCCGCTCGGCCCGCCCCCCGCCCCCCGCGAGCAGGCCCCGCCGCCCCAGCAGCAACAGCAGCAACTGCAGCACCGCGACTACACCCAGGGCCCCAACCAGAACCAGGGTCAGGGCCCGAACCAGGGTCAGGTCCCCGGCGGACCCGGCTCCGGACAGGGCCAGAACCAGAGCCAGGGCTACGACGGCTACGACCAGCGCCGCGCCGACTACTCCTCCCCGTACCCGCAGCAGGAGTACCCGCAGCAACAGCAGGAGTACCCGCAGCAGGAGCGCGGCGGCTACTACGGCGCCCCGGCGACCGGTCCCGGCAACGGCTACTCCTCCTTCCCCGGCCGGTCCCCGCGGGACCAGCGGGACCAGGAGGACGAGTGGCCCCCGGCGGCCCCCTCCCCGCAGCAGCAGCGCCCGTGGGAGCAGCGCGCCCCGGAGGAGCCCTTCCGCCCGTCCGCCCCGCAGGACGACCGCGAGGCCGAACAGCGGTCCGAGCACGAGCAGTTGCCGGCCGTCCGGCCGGAGCAGCAGCTGTCCGAGCGGCCGCTGTCCGAACGTCCTGACCGCCCCGGCGGCGGCTCCGCGCCGGGCCTGCCGCGCAAGGACGAGCCGGCCGCGCGACTGAACCCCAAGTACCTCTTCGAGACCTTCGTCATCGGCTCCAGCAACCGCTTCGCCCACGCGGCCGCGGTGGCGGTGGCCGAGGCCCCCGCCAAGGCGTACAACCCGCTGTTCATCTACGGGGAGTCCGGCCTCGGCAAGACCCACCTGCTGCACGCGATCGGGCACTACGCCCGCAGCCTCTACCCCGGCACCCGGGTCCGCTATGTGAGCTCCGAGGAGTTCACCAACGAGTTCATCAACTCGATCCGGGACGACAAGGGCGACGGCTTCCGGCAGCGCTACCGCGACATGGACATCCTGCTGGTCGACGACATCCAGTTCCTGCAGAACAAGGAGTCGACCCAGGAGGAGTTCTTCCACACCTTCAACACCCTGCACAACGCCAACAAGCAGATCGTGATCTCCTCGGACCGGCCGCCGCGGCAGCTGGTCACCCTGGAGGACCGGCTCCGCAACCGCTTCGAGTGGGGGCTGACCACCGACGTCCAGCCGCCGGAGCTGGAGACCCGGATCGCGATCCTGCGCAAGAAGGCGATCCAGGAGCAACTGAACGCCCCGCCCGAGGTGTTGGAGTTCATCGCCTCCCGGATCTCGCGCAACATCCGGGAGTTGGAGGGTGCGCTGATCCGGGTGACCGCCTTCGCCAGCCTCAACCGGTCCCCGGTGGACCTGCAGTTGGCCGAGATCGTGCTCAAGGACCTCATCCCCGGCGGCGAGGAGGCCGGCCCGGAGATCACCGCGACGGTCATCATGCAGCAGACCGCCGCGTACTTCGGGCTCAGCGTGGACGACCTCTGCGGCTCGTCCAGGAGCCGGGTGCTGGTGACCGCGCGGCAGATCGCCATGTACCTCTGCCGGGAGCTCACCGACCTGTCCCTGCCCAAGATCGGGGCCCAGTTCGGCGGCCGGGACCACACCACGGTGATGCACGCGGACCGCAAGATCCGCACCATGATGGCCGAGCGCCGGTCCATCTACAACCAGGTGACCGAGCTGACCAACCGCATCAAGAGCTGACCGCCACAGCCGCGACCACAGCACCGACCAGAACAGCGAGCAGAGCCCCGGAACACCGTTCCGGGGCTCCTTTCGTGCCCGCACAGCTGGACCCATCGTTCGAACGGGGGCGGCAGTTGGGCCCTTGGTCCACAGGTTGCGGCAGTTTTCACTGTCCACACCCTGGGGAGGACGAAGTTATCCAGAATCTCTCCACAGGTTCCGTCATCATGGAGACGTCTGCCCAGCTCACCTGCCTGTGTACTTGTGGGAAATAGTTATCCACAGGCTGTGGACGACGGAGGGCCCGTCAACACGGCGCCAGGGTTATCCACGCGCTGTCCCCAGGAAGCAGCCACTTGTCCCCAGCTTTCGGCTAGTTCTCCACAGCAGTGTCCACAGTTCGACAACATCAATGCGCTTGTCACCGTCCCGAGTGAAAGCGGTCACGTGATGTTGCCAGAGGGGCTGTGGAGAACTGAGGCGATATCTGTGGATGGATCTGGGGAAAACCTGGGGATAACTCAACTGCCCTGTGGGTGAAGGGTGCTGCATCCACAGGAGGGGTGGTTTTTCCACTGATACCGTCCCCAGGCAATGTGGATAAAAAAGGGGCCCTGACCAGGCGCAGAGGTGGTTTTCCACTGTTTCCACAAGGCCTACTACTACTACCCACGTATAGAGCACCGGGATGATCGAAAAGCAGGTGGGGGCCAAGATCTGTGGATAACGGCAACCCGACACAGGTTCGAGCCGTCTTCGCCCCATCTGCCTCGGCTGTCGGTGGAGTGCGTCAGACTGTCTCCAGCAACAGGGAGCAGCGATGGCCGCCTCGGCGGGCGCGACTCCCACCGGGATCGTCCCCACCCTGGGGACAGGCTCAAACCGAGAGCCCCCGGATCAGCGCAAGCTGTTGCCACCACCAGTCCAGAACCAGCAGTACACAGGAGGCGGTTACCGGTGAAGTTCCGGGTCGAGCGTGACGTCCTCGCGGAGGCCGTGGCCTGGGCCGCGCGCAGCCTCCCGGCACGGCCTCCGGTGCCGGTGCTGGCCGGGCTGCTGCTGGCGGCCGACGAGGGCAAGCTGAGCCTGTCCGGCTTCGACTACGAGGTCTCCGCCCGGGTGGAGACCGAGGCCGACGTCGAGGAGCCGGGCACGGTCCTGGTCTCCGGCCGGCTGCTGGCCGACATCTCGCGGTCGCTCCCCAACCGTCCGGTGGAGATCTCCACCGACGGCGTGCGGGTGATCGTGCTCTGCGGCAGCTCCCGGTTCACCCTGCCCACCCTGCCGGTGGACGAGTACCCGGCACTGCCGGTGATGCCCACCGTCTCCGGCACCGTGCCCGGTGAGGCCTTCGCGGCCGCCGTGGCCCAGGTGGCCACCGCCGCCGGGCGGGACGACACGCTCCCGGTGCTGACCGGCGTGCGGGTGGAGATCGAGGGGGACCGGGTCACCCTGGCCGCCACCGACCGCTACCGCTTCGCCGTCCGCGACCTGATGTGGAAGCCGGAGCAGGAGGGCCTCTCCGCGGTGGCCCTGGTGCCCGCCAAGACGCTGCTGGACACCGCCAAGTCCCTCAGCGCCGGTGACGTCGTCAGCATCGCCCTGGCGGGCAGCGGCAAGGGCGAGGGCCTGATCGGCTTCGAGGGCGCCGGCCGCCGCACCACCACCCGGCTGCTGGAGGGCGAGTTCCCGAAGTTCCGGGCGCTGTTCCCGACCGAGTTCAACTCGGTGGCGACGATCCAGACCCCGGCCTTCGTGGAGGCGGTCAAGCGCGTCTCGCTGGTGGCCGAGCGGAACACCCCGGTCCGGTTGAGCTTCGAGCAGGGCGTGCTCACCCTGGAGGCCGGTTCCGGCGACGACGCCCAGGCCACCGAGCGGGTGGACGCCGACCTGGAGGGCGACGACATCTCGATCGCCTTCAACCCGGCCTACCTGCTGGACGGCCTCTCCGCGATCGACTCCGCGGTGGCCCAGTTGAGCTTCACCACCTCGACCAAGCCGGCCCTGCTCAGCGGCAAGCACGCGGCCGACGCCGAGGCCGATGAGAGCTACAAGTACTTGATCATGCCGGTGCGGTTGTCCGGCTGAGGCGCAAGCAGGTCACGCGGATGGGTCCCGCGCCCGGTGGGTACACGCCACCGGGCGTAGGCTCCCCCTTGGCGGCAAGGGCGCCGCGCGCTGTGCAGTCACCTCAAAACGAAGGACTCGTGATGGAGCTCGGACTCATCGGTCTCGGCAAAATGGGCGGCAACATGCGCGAGCGCATCCGCCAGGCCGGCCACACCGTGGTCGGCTACGACCGCAACCCCGACCTCGCGGACGTCTCCAGCCTGAAGGACCTGGTCGCAGGCCTGTCCGCGCCGCGCGTGGTGTGGGTCATGGTCCCGGCCGGTGCGCCGACCCAGGCCACCGTGGACGAGCTCGCCGAGCTGCTGGAGCCCGGCGACGTGGTCGTCGACGGCGGCAACTCCCGCTGGACCGACGACGAGAAGCACGGCGCGGACCTCGCGGCCAAGGGCATCGGCTTCGTCGACTGCGGTGTCTCCGGCGGCGTCTGGGGCCTGAAGAACGGCTACGCCCTGATGTACGGCGGCAAGGACGAGGACATCGCCAAGGTCCAGCCGATCTTCGACGCCCTCAAGCCCGAGGGCGATTTCGGCTCGGTCAACGCCGGCAAGGTCGGCGCGGGCCACTTCGCCAAGATGGTCCACAACGGCATCGAGTACGCCATGATGCAGGCCTACGCCGAGGGCTGGGAGCTGCTGGAGGCCGTGGACTCGGTCACCGACGTGCGTGAGGTCTTCCGCAGCTGGCAGGAGGGCACGGTGATCCGTTCCTGGCTGCTCGACCTGGCCGTGAACGCGCTGGACTCCGACGAGCACCTGGAGAAGCTCAAGGGCTACGCCCAGGACTCCGGCGAGGGCCGCTGGACCGTCGAGGCCGCCCTCGACCACGCCGTGCCGCTGCCGGCCATCACCGCCTCGCTGTTCGCCCGCTTCGCCTCGCGGCAGGACGACTCCCGCAGATGAAGATGATCGCCGCGCTGCGCAACCAGTTCGGCGGCCACGCGGTCGAGAACAAGTAACTTCCTTACCCTGTAAGACAACTGACGAGAAGAAGGCCGGCGAGAACCAGAGCATGCACGTCGCGCATCTGTCGCTGGCCGACTTCCGTTCCTACGCCCGGGCCGAGGTTCCGCTCGACCCGGGCGTCACCGCGTTCACCGGTCCCAACGGCCAGGGCAAGACCAACCTGGTCGAGGCGGTCGGCTATGTGGCCACCCTGGCCAGCCACCGGGTGGCCGGCGACGCCCCGTTGGTGCGGCTCGGCGCCGAGCGCGCGGTGGTCCGGGTCAATGTGGTCAGGGACCAGCGGCCGACCCTGGTCGAGCTGGAACTCAACCCGGGCCGGGCGAACCGGGCCAGGATCAACCGCTCCGACAACGTCCGCCCGCGCGACGTGCTCGGACTGCTGCGCACCGTGCTGTTCGCCCCCGAGGACCTGGCCCTGGTGAAGGGCGATCCGGGCGAGCGCCGCCGGTTCCTGGACGAGCTGCTGGTCGCCCGCGCGCCCCGTCTTGCCGGCGTCCGGCAGGACTACGACCGGGTGCTGAAGCAGCGCAACGCGCTGCTGAAGTCGGCCGCGATGGCCCGCCGCTCCAGCGGCCGGGTGGAGCTGTCCACCCTGGACGTCTGGGACGACCACCTGGCCCGGGCCGGGGCCGAGCTGCTGGCCTGCCGGATCGACCTGGTCACCGCGCTGCAGCCGCTGGTCCGCGCCGCCTACGAGGAACTGGCCCCCGGCGGCGGTCCGACCCTGCTGGAGTACCGCAGCTCGATGGGCGAGGGCGTGCCGCTGACCGGCGGCCGGGAGCCGCTGTACGCGGCGCTGCTGGGCGCCATGGGCGCGGCCCGCAAGCAGGAGATCGAACGCGGGGTCACCCTGGTCGGACCGCACCGGGACGACCTCGGCCTGCAGCTGGGCGAGCTGCCCGCGAAGGGCTACGCCAGCCACGGCGAGTCCTGGTCCTACGCGCTGGGGCTGCGGCTGGCCTCCTACGAGCTGCTCCGCGCGGACGGCGGCGAGCCGGTGCTGATCCTGGACGACGTGTTCGCCGAGCTGGACACCCGGCGCCGGGAGCGGCTGGCCGAGCTGGTGGCGAACGGCGAGCAGGTGCTGGTCACCGCGGCGGTGCCGGAGGACGTGCCGGAGGCGCTGGCCGGGGCGCGCTACTCGGTGGCGAGCGGTGAGGTCAGCAGAATCGTCTGAACGCTCCTGATGTCCGTGGGGCCTCGTACGCTTGCATCCCCGGAGCGGGGAGAGTGGGGCTGCTGTGAACGAATCGAGCGAGGCACCGGTGCCGGCGGACGACGAGCCGCAGCTGTCCGGCGTCGACCTGGCCAGGGTGGCCCTGCGCAACGCCAAGGAGCAGGCCAGGCTGCGCGGGGACCATGTGCTGCAGAAGAAGGAGTCCCGGCGCACGGGGTTGCGCTCCGGCGCGCGCGCCGACGGGCGCGACCCCCAGCCGCTGGGCGCCGCGATCAGCCGGCTGGTGTCCGAGCGCGGCTGGGAGGCCCCGGCCGCGGTGGGCGGGGTGATGGGCCGCTGGCCGCAGATCGTCGGCCGGGACCTGGCCGCGCACTGTGAGCCGGAGCACTACGACGAGGAGGACCGGGTGCTCTCGGTCCGCTGCAGTTCCACCGCCTGGGCCACCCAGATCCGGCTGCTGGCGCCGCAGCTGGTGGGGAAGCTGAACCAGGAACTGGGCCACGGCACCGTGCGGTTGATCAAGGTTCAGGGCCCGGCGGGTCCGGCCCGTGCCTACGGCCGGCTGAGGGCCCCGGGAAGCAAGGGACCAGGGGACACCTGGGGGTGACCGTCGGGTCACCGGCCGGATCGGCTGAGGGCCCATGTGAGCCCATCTCGCCCCCCGTGCGCGTGGTGGTACCCATCCGACCCGGATTTCGTGCGGCACGGGGGAAGCCAGGGGCCACCAAAGGCCCATGAGTGTCAGTCCTACCGGTAGACTGGAACGTGAAACCGCCGCTTGCGGTGACTGAGTCGAGAACCGAGGCCGCTCCGGTCCCACCCACGGGGTACGGAAGCTGCCCGAGCTGTGCCAGAAAGGGCGCTTCGTGGCCGATTCCGGCGACCCCAGCCAGACCCCCGAGAACTCCCTGTCCGCCGAGGCCGAGGCTGCCGCCGCAGCCGGTGCCGCCGACCCGGTGCCGGGGGACGCCGACGACCTGTCCCCGGTGACCAGCTCCCTCTCGGAGAACAACTCGTCCTACGACGCCAGTGCGATCACCGTGCTGGAGGGCCTGGACGCGGTCCGCAAGCGCCCCGGCATGTACATCGGCTCCACCGGCGAGCGCGGGCTGCACCACCTCGTCTACGAGGTCGTGGACAACGCCGTCGACGAGGCCCTGGCCGGCCACGCCGACACCATCGGGGTGACCATCCTGGAGGACGGCGGGGTCCGGGTCACCGACAACGGCCGCGGCATCCCGGTCGGCATCGTGCCCGGTCAGGGCAAGCCGGCCGTCGAGGTCGTGCTCACCGTGCTGCACGCGGGCGGCAAGTTCGGCGGCGGCGGCTACTCCGTCTCCGGTGGTCTGCACGGCGTCGGCGTCTCCGTGGTCAACGCGCTGTCCCAGCGCCTCGCGGTGGAGATCCGCACCGACGGCCACCGCTGGACCCAGGACTACAAGCTGGGCGCGCCGACGGCCGAGCTGGAGCAGCACGAGGAGACCGCCGAGACCGGCACCGCGGTCACCTTCTGGGCCGACGGCGACATCTTCGAGACCACCGAGTACTCCTTCGACACCCTGTCGCGGCGCTTCCAGGAGATGGCCTTCCTCAACAAGGGCCTGACCATCGCGCTGACCGACGAGCGCCCGGACCATGTGGACGACGCGGGCACCCCGTTCACGGTGAAGTACCACTACGAGGGCGGCATCGCCGACTTCGTGACGTACCTCAACTCGCACAAGGGCGACCTGATCCACCCCAGCGTGATCGGCTTCGAGGCCGAGGACAAGGGGCGGACGATCTCCTGCGAGGTCGCGATGCAGTGGAACACGGCGTACAGCGAGGGGGTGTACTCCTTCGCCAACACCATCCACACCACCGAGGGCGGCACCCACGAGGAGGGCTTCCGCGCGGCGCTGACCGGCCTGGTCAACCGCTACGCCCGGGAGAAGAAGTTCCTCCGCGAGAAGGACGAGAACCTCACCGGCGAGGACATCCGCGAGGGCCTCACCGCGATCATCAGCGTCAAGCTGGGCGAGCCGCAGTTCGAGGGCCAGACCAAGACCAAGCTGGGCAACACCGAGGCCAAGACCTTCGTCCAGAAGGTGGTGCACGAGCACCTCAACGACTGGCTGGACCGCAACCCCAGCGAGGCCGCGGACATCATCCGCAAGTCCATCACCGCCGCGACCGCCCGGGTGGCGGCCCGCAAGGTGCGCGACCTGACCCGTCGCAAGGGCCTGCTGGAGACCGCCTCGCTGCCCGGCAAGCTCTCGGACTGCCAGAGCAAGGACCCCTCCGAGTGCGAGATCTTCATCGTCGAGGGTGACTCGGCCGGCGGCTCGGCCAAGCAGGGCCGCAACCCGCGGGTCCAGGCCATCCTGCCGATCCGCGGCAAGATCCTGAACGTGGAGAAGGCCAGGATCGACAAGGTCCTGCAGAACACCGAGGTCCAGGCGCTGATCTCGGCCTTCGGCACCGGCGTGCACGACGACTTCGACGTCTCCAAGCTGCGCTATCACAAGATCGTGCTGATGGCCGACGCCGACGTCGACGGCCACCACATCAACACCCTGCTGCTCACCCTGCTGTTCCGCTTCATGCGGCCGCTGATCGAGGGCGGCTACGTGTTCCTGGCCCGGCCGCCGCTCTACAAGATCAAGTGGGGCCGGGACGACTTCCAGTACGTCTACTCCGACCCGGAGAAGGACGCGGTCATCGCGGCCGGCCGGGCGGCGGGCCGCAAGCTCCCCAAGGACGACGCGATCCAGCGCTTCAAGGGCCTCGGCGAGATGAACGCGGAAGAGCTGCGGATCACCACCATGGACCAGGACCACCGCCTCCTCGGCCAGGTCACCCTGGAGGACGCGGCCCGTGCCGACGACCTCTTCTCCATCCTGATGGGCGAGGACGTCGAGGCCCGCCGCTCCTTCATCCAGCGCAACGCCAAGGACGTCCGCTTCCTGGACGTCTGACGCCCGCTCGGCAGCACCGAGAGCACGTCAGAACTGTCCCTGGCAGCACGCACGAGAGGAAACTGACCAGCAGTGGTCGACGACAACCCCACCGGCGCGGACGGCGCCGAGCCCGGACTTCCCGCGCTCCCCACGCTGCCGGAGGCCAACCTCCGGATCGAGCAGGTCGAGCTCGAGAGCGAGATGCAGCGCTCCTACCTCGACTACGCGATGAGCGTGATCGTGAGCCGGGCCCTGCCCGAGGTCCGCGACGGCCTCAAGCCGGTCCACCGCCGGGTGCTCTACGCCATGTACGACGGCGGCTACCGGCCCGAGAAGGGCTACTACAAGTGCGCCCGCGTCGTCGGCGACGTGATGGGCAACTACCACCCGCACGGTGACACCTCGATCTACGACACCGTGGTCCGGCTGGCGCAGCCCTGGTCGCTGCGGATGCCGCTGGTGGACGGCAACGGCAACTTCGGCTCCCCGGGCAACGACCCGGCGGCGGCCATGCGCTACACCGAGTGCAAGATGATGCCGCTGGCCATGGAGATGATGCGGGACATCGACGAGGACACCGTCGACTTCTCCGCCAACTACGACGGCCGCTCGCAGGAGCCCGACGTCCTCCCGGCCCGCTTCCCGAACCTGCTGGTCAACGGCGCCACCGGGATCGCGGTCGGGATGGCCACCAACATCCCGCCGCACAACCTGCGCGAGGTCGCGTCGGGCGCGCTCTGGTACCTGAACAACCCGACCGCCTCCAACGAGGAGCTGCTGGAAGCCCTGATCGAGCGGATCAAGGGCCCGGACTTCCCGACCGGGGCGCTGATCGTCGGCCGCCGCGGCATCGAGGACGCCTACCGCACCGGCCGCGGCTCGATCACCATGCGCGCGGTGGTCGAGGTCGAGGAGATCCAGGGCCGGCAGTGCCTGGTCATCACCGAGCTGCCGTACCAGGTGAACCCGGACAACCTGGCGCTGAAGATCGCCGACCTGGTCAAGGACGGCCGGGTCGGCGGCATCGCCGACGTCCGGGACGAGTCCTCGTCCAGGACCGGCCAGCGCCTGGTGGTCGTGCTCAAGCGCGACGCGGTGGCCAAGGTGGTGCTGAACAACCTCTACAAGCACACCGACCTGCAGACCAACTTCGGCGCCAACATGCTGGCCCTGGTCGACGGGGTGCCGCGGACGCTGGCGGTCGACGCCTTCATCCGGCACTGGGTGAACCACCAGGTCGAGGTCATCGTCCGGCGCACCACCTTCCGGCTGCGCAAGGCCGAGGAGCGGGCCCACATCCTGCGCGGCCTGCTCAAGGCGCTGGACGCGATCGACGAGGTCATCGCGACGATCCGCCGCTCCAACACGGTGGAGGAGTCGCGGGCGGGCCTGATGGCCCTGCTGCAGATCGACGAGATCCAGGCCAACGCGATCCTGGAGATGCAGCTGCGCCGGCTGGCCGCGCTGGAGCACCAGAAGATCACGGCCGAGTACAACGAGCTGATGACCAAGATCAACGAGTACAATGCGATCCTGGCCTCGCCCGACCGGCAGCGCGCGATCATCGCCGAGGAACTGGCGATCATCGTGGAGAAGTACGGCGACGACCGCCGCAGCACGCTGATCCCCTACGAGGGGGACATGTCGGTCGAGGACCTCATCGCCGAAGAGGACATCGTCGTCACCATCACCCGCGGCGGGTACGTCAAGCGCACCCGCAGCGACCTGTACCGCTCGCAGAAGCGCGGCGGCAAGGGCGTGCGCGGGGCGCAGCTGAAGCAGGACGACATCGTCGACCACTTCTTCGTGACCACCACCCACAACTGGATCCTGTTCTTCACCAACAAGGGCCGGGTCTACCGGGCCAAGGGCTACGAGCTGCCGGACGCCGGCCGCGACGCCCGCGGCCAGCACGTGGCCAACCTGCTGGCGTTCCAGCCGGGCGAGCACATCGCCCAGGTGATGGCGGTGCGGACGTACGAGGCCGCTCCCTATCTGATCCTGGCGACCCGCGAGGGCCTGGTGAAGAAGACCCCGCTGAAGGACTACGACTCGCCCCGCTCCGGCGGTCTGATCGCGATCAACCTGCGCACCGACGGCGAGGGCCGGGACGACGAGCTGATCGGCGCCGCGCTGGTCTCCGCCGAGGACGACCTGCTGCTGGTCAGCAAGAAGGCCCAGGCGATCAGGTTCACCCCGACCGACGAGGCGCTGCGGCCGATGAGCCGGGCCACCTCGGGTGTGAAGGGGATGAGTTTCCGCGAGGGCGACGAACTGCTCTCGATGAACGTCATCCGCCCCGGCACCTATGTGTTCACCGCGACCGACGGCGGTTACGCCAAGCGGACGAAGGTGGACGAGTACCGCGTTCAGGGCCGCGGCGGTCTGGGGATCAAGGCAGCGAAGATCGTCGAGAACCGCGGCATCCTGGTCGGTGCCCTGGTTGTGGAGGAAACGGACGAAATCCTGGCAATCACCCTGGGCGGCGGAGTAATTCGCACAAGGGTTTCCGGAGTTCGTGAAACCAGTCGTGACACCATGGGCGTCCAACTGATCAACCTGGGTAAGCGGGACGCCGTCGTCGGCATCGCCCGCAACGCCGAGGGTGCCGGTGAGGACGAACTCGACGAGAACGGCGAGGGCGGGACCGAGGACCTCGTGATCGCCGACCTGGATGCGGCCGACGCGCTGTCGTCGGACGCACCCGGGGCGGTCGACCGTGAGAACCTCGAAGACGAGGACCTCGAAAACGACGGCCTCGACGGCCTCGACGACGAGGAAGGGGAGCAGGCGGACGGCGCGTCCGACTGATCCCTGGACTCCGATGTGTGAAGCGTCGGCGCGTGGCGTACGGTCGGGCCCTGGCGGTAGCCGGGGCCCGGTCGGCTGCGACGGGGTCGAACGGGCGGCACAGTACCGAGCACAGCAGCTGACACATGGACACTGACCAGGGCCGACCGGCCCTGGTGGGGAACTGCGGGAGGACCAGGGTGAGTGGAGCCACGGGCGCGACAGGCGGTGCCGGGAGCGGCGCCGCGAAGCGCGGAGGCCCGGGGCCGAGCGTGCCCCAGGGTGGGGCGGGCGTCGGTCCCACCGACCGCGTTCCCGGATTCGGACCCGCCGCGGCGGGCCGCGAGGCGGCGGGGACGACCTCGATGATGCCGACCGTCCAGGCGGCCGCGTCCGGGGGGACCCCGCCGCGGGCGCCCGCCGTGGGCGGCGCCCCGCGCCGCCGCCAGGGCGGTCCGCAGGGCCAGCAGGCGAAGCAGCAGGCCGCTCCGGCGGCCCCGCCGCAGCCGGCCCAGGCCCCGGCCGCGGCCCCGGAGCGGCCCGGCTACTCCAAGCCGACGACGTACCAGAAGGGCCAGCCCACCCCGGCCCGCGGCACCCAGGTCCCGCCGGGCTCCGGCGCAGGTCCCGGGGTCGGCCCGGTGGCCGCCGCGGTGGCGGCCCCCGCTCCGCCGGTGGGCCGTCCCGGCCCCGCCGCGCCTGCGGCGGCCCCGGCGGCCGGTCCGGCCGCCGCCCCGTCCGGCCGGACCCGGCGGGCCCGGCTGCGGGTCGCCAGGACCGACCCCTGGTCGGTGATGAAGATCAGCTTCCTGCTGTCCATCGCGCTCGGTGTGATCACCGTGGTCGGCGTGGCGCTGCTGTGGATGGTGCTGGACACCGCCCAGGTCTTCAGCTCGGTCGGCGGCACGCTGAAGCAGGCCACCGGGACCGACCAGAACGGCGGGTTCGACCTCCAGTCGTACCTGTCCTTCAGCAATGTGATGACCTTCACAGCGCTGATCGCCGTGATCGACGTGGTGCTGCTGACCGCCCTGGCGACGCTGGGCTCCTTCATCTACAACACCGCGGCCGGCATGACCGGCGGCGTGGAGCTCACCCTCGCCGAGGAGGACTAGCTCCCCCGCTAGCCCCCCGCTAGCCCCCTGCGGGGTCCCGGACGGTGTTTCCGCACCTCCGGGACCCTGCCCCGGGGAACGGATTTGGGCAGATCCGCGTCGGTGCGCTAATCTTTCAACGCAACGCAGCAGCGGGCGCCTATAGCTCAGACGGTTAGAGCGCTTCCCTGATAAGGAAGAGGCCCCAGGTTCAAGTCCTGGTAGGCGCACTCGCACAGAAGCCCCATCGACCCGGTCGATGGGGGCTTCTGCTTCGTTCCAGGGGCTACGGGCCATGGGCCCACGGGCCACGACCGACGGGTGGACGAGTGATGCCGGCACTGTTCGCGATGACGATCCCCGGGCTGGTCTGCCTGCTGGCGCTGGTGGCGCTGGTCGACCAGCTGGCGCTGCGGGCCGGGCGGGCGAAGTGGGTCCCCTGGCGCGGCAGCGGGCGGGAGGGGCAGATATCGGCGACCGGTTTCGAGCAGCTGCACGCCGTCTTCGCGGCCGGGAAGCAGCAGCAGCTGGACGAGCGGAAGAGCTCGCTGATGCTCAGGGACGACGAGGGCGACGGCGCCCCGCCGCGGACCGAGGTGGATCTGGAGGGCGGCCGGGTCGTGCTCCGGCTGCCCCGGGGCTGACCGGGCGTCAGCAGGGCGGCTGGGGGCGGGTGGGCCGCGATCGGCGCAGCCCGGGTTGCGGCTCACGCCGGGTGTGTATCATCGGCCGGGAGGACGGCAGCCCCCTTCCGGCTGCCGCCGCACAGTACCGGCACAGAAGGACGAGGTCGCGCGGTGAAGAAGCTTCTCCTGGTAGTCCTGGCTGCTCTTGGTGGGTACTTCGTGTACCGCCAGGTCCAGGCGGACCGCGCCGAGCAGGATCTGTGGACCGAGGCCACCGACGCTGTTCCGGCCGGCGCCCGCTGAGGACCGCCGCATCCGTGCGGCGCGGCAACCCCGGCCGATCGGTCGGGGTTGCGCCCGTGAACGACCCCGTGCACGACCCGCTGAACAGAACCGCGAACAACCCAGGTCAGGGTTTCCTCCGGGAACCGGTACCCTGGTGCGCGGTGGTTCTGGTCAGAGCCGCTGAGGGGCCTTAGCTCAGTTGGTAGAGCGCCGTCTTTGCATGGCGGATGTCAGGGGTTCGACTCCCCTAGGCTCCACCCCATAAATGCCCTTTGACCTGCGGAAACGTGGAGTCGGAGGGCATTTTTCGTACCCACTGGTGGGCACGGCCGTGCCCACTGGGAGTTCGGGGGTTCAAGCAGGGGTGCCGTCTGCTCCTGTTTGATCCTTCGAGTTGTCTGAGATCACCATGCGTTTGACCTGCGAAAACATGGGTCCGCGTCTCCCCAGGGAGCCTCGTGCCTCCCCTGGGCCTGGAGGGCGCGCCGGGGCCCGGAGCGGTGGCGGTGCGAGCTGCCGCTGTGAAGTCCGGAGCGATGGTGCTGGCCCGTACGATGGCGGTGTCCGTTGGCCGCTTGGGAGGCGCGCGATGAGCTCGATTTACCCGGGGCACGCGCAGTGGCTGCGGCAGGTACGGCGGTCGATGAAGCTGCCCAAGGCGGTCAAGCTGCTGTTCGACCAGGGGCGTCTGTACCTGTCCCCGGTGACGGAGGCCCACAGTGTGGCGGACGACTCGATCCGGCTGCAGCTGGCGGAGCAGCTCGCCGGCGAGGCGGGGCTGCACGTCACGCGCGACAAGGGGGTGCTGCCGGAGCTGGACGGCTACACGCCTGAGCCGGACGTGTTGGTGGTGGACGCGGGAGTACTTGGTCCGGGGGACGCTTTCGTCGCGCAGGAGCATGTGCACTTCGTTGCCGAGAGCGTGTCGCGTTCCACGGTCGGTCAGGACTACGGGCGCAAGCTCAACCAGTACGCGGCGCGCGGCATCCCGGTGTACCTCGTCGTGGACGTCCTGACCGGGGAGTGCGTCCTGTACCGGGAGCCGAAGGGGGACGAGTACACCTCGGCGGTGCCCTACCGCTTCGGCGAGGAGGTTCGTTTCACCCTCGCCGGGGTCGCTGTGACGGTGCGCACCGACTTCAAGAAGATCTGCTGAGTTCTGTCGCTCCTTGAGCCGAGGCGGCGCGACTACGGGTTCCCGTGAACTCCTTGCGAGACTGCGCCGAAGCCGGCTGCTCCCCGCACTTGCGGGGGTGGTCCCCATATCCGGGGCTCCTGCGTCTCCGGGTGATTCTGCTTCCAGGGCCCGGTGGGGACGGTTTGGTCTTGGTCTCGGTCGGCTCGGGCATCAAGGTGGTGTCTGGGGATGCCTCGTCGGGGTGGGGTGCGTGGCATTCTTGGGGATGGACCGGAGGCGTCGACACTGCTGGAGGGGCGTTGATGTGAGTACTGCGTTGCCGCAATGGATGTACCCGCCCCGTGAGAGCGGCTGGGAGGCGGAGGACCTGGACCTGCTGCCGGCTGACGCACCTCGTCATATCGAACTGCTCGACGGAGCGCTGATCTTCAACATGTCCCCGCAGCGCAGTTGGCACGACCGCGTCATCCGTCGACTGACTGCAGCGCTGGAGAGTGCCGCGCCCGTCGGGTGGACCGTGGAGGCCCAGATGACGGTCACGCTCAACCGCCGGAGCCGGCCCGAGCCCGACATCATCGCGGCGAGTGTGCCCTATCTCCCGGAGCGGACCCGTTTCGTCCCCGAAGAGGTCGCGCTGGTGGTCGAGGTCGTCTCCGCGGAGTCGCAGGACCGCGACCGCCGCTACAAGCCGGGCCTGTACGCCGATGCCGGCATCCGCCACCTGTGGCGCATCGAGGACGAACACGGCCTACCCGTCGTGCACACCTACGAGCTCGACGACACCACCCGGGCGTATGTCGCTACCGGCGTTCACCGCGACCGGCTGCGCACCCCGGTCCCCTTCCCGCTGGATCTGCACCCCGCCGACCTCGCCCGGTGACCTGAACCTAATGTCGTCACCGCCCTGTTGGCAGGTCAGGAGAGGTTCCGGATCGAGCAGGATCGGCGACTCAGGAGGATGGAGACGGATGATCCAGGTCTGGCCCCGGATCTGCTCCGCGCGCTCGCGGGGATGGTCCCGTTTTGTCCTGCGGGGGTCGCTCCCCTGCGGGATTCCGGCATCCTGCTCTGACCTGCGGTAGGGGCGGCAAGTCGCCCGTGTCCTCTCAGTCGCGTGGCCGGGCCCATTGCTGTCGGAGCCACGCCAGTTCGGTCTCGGCGCGGACCCGGGCTGCCTGCTCGCGGGTGAACACCGCGTCGGTCTTGGTCAGGACCAGGGTGTAAGGGCTTCCCTGACGGCGGGTGGTGTGGGTCATGGGCAGGTCGGCCAGCTCGATGCGGTTGTGGATGTGGCGGCGCCGGTCCTTCGCGAGCGGCCAGTCCATGACCCGGCGGGTGCGGGAGGCGAGGAAGGCGTCGAGAACGGGGCAGAGGTCGCAGCTGGACCGGCAGGTACCGGCCGGGGCGAGTGACCAGTCGTCCGCTGCCCGTACCGGGCGGGCGAGGGCTGCGGTCAGCCGGACGTCGCAGTGGTCGGCGAGCGACTGGAACGCGCTTGCCGCGGGCGTGCCGACGCTCAGTACGGGCGGGCGGGCTGCCGTGTGCAGGGCCGGGAGCAGGCACTCCAGCGCGGTGTCCGGCAGCGCGCGCAGGGCGCTGGTGATCGTGTCGGCGGTTTCGGGGTCGGCGGCCCGCAGGATGTGGGCCAGCGTGGTGCCGAGCCGCTCCAGGCTCGCACGGCGTTCCTGCTCCTGGCCCACGTCGATCCAGCTGCCGAGCCGCTGCCGGGCCGTCTGCCAGGCTCCCTGGACCAGCGGTGCGGCCACCGCGTTCCCGTCACCTTCGGCGGCTCGCAGCGCGGCGCAGAGACCTGGCAGGGACGCGAGCCACGTATCGCGGTCGGCTCCGGTGAAGGCGCCGACCGGACCGAGCCAGCTGTCTACGGCCTCACGTGCCCACACCCGCCCGTACAGTCCGGCAGCTGTCGCGAGCTGAGGGGCGTGCGACTCGTTCAGGGTCTCCACTCCGAAGGGGGCGAGGAGCATTCCGGCGGTGTCCGCTTCCCCCAGCCCCACCGCGACGCGCAGCGCGGCAGCGAAGAGCGCGGGCCCCGAACCCTGGTGCTTCCAGAACGGCGCGAGTGTCCGGGCGAGCGTTCGTGCCGGCTCGGGCTTCCCTGTGTCCAGGGAGTGCTGGAGCTCCTGAAGGGCTCCCGCGGAGTCCGCCTCGGCGCGGGCCGGGAAGGAGCGCTGCCGCGGCCAGAGCACCACCGCGGCCCGCCGGTACCAGCGGTCCAGGGTGTTGCCGTAGTTGCCCATGTAGCCCTCGTACTCGGACTGGTAGGGCGTGAGGTCCCTGTTCTCGGTGGTGGCGCACACCTCGGCGTACGGGACCGGCAGCGAGATCTGTTCGCCGCCGGTGTCGTCGGGGCGGGTCCACCAGCCGAGGGTGATCTCGTCGTCGACCAGGTCGTTCAGTACGTAGTCGGAGAAGTCGCCGCTGCGGCGCGGCGTTCGGCTCCGGGCTCGCCGTCGGGGTCGAGGAGGCACTCGCCTTCGCACTCCTCGTCCTCGCAGTCGTCGGAGTGCTCCGATTCGTCATAGCCGTAGCGGTCGTAGGGCGGTACGGCGTCCCAGGTCTCCTTCACTTCCGCCAGTGCGAGGACCGCCTCGCAGTCCGCCTGTCCGGCGGCCCGGCGGAGCAGGGCAGCGCGGCCGGCGTCGGCGCCCTTGAGCATGTCCCAGCCCAGGCCGCGCTGGGTGTACTCGTGGTCGAGGAGGTAGACGAGCCGGTTGGGCGGTGCAGCCTTGTTGCGGCCGTAGCCGTACTGCTGCTCGGCTGGCTGGGAGAAGTGCTCGGTCAGGCAGTGGGCCAGGTCGGCCACCGGGCTGTCGTCCTGGCCGCCGGTCGGCCGGAGGCGCTCGGCGAGCAGGTTCATGGTGAGGGCGATGCGGTAGCCGGAGGTGACGGGCCTGACCTCGTGACGGCAGTCCGCGTAGAAGGCAGCGAAGGTCAGCCGCTCCCGGGACGCCTGGTAGGTGGTGCTTCGGCCGGCGTGTTCGATGACGAGTTCGCCGCCGGTGTGGTGCGAGGGCAGCGAGACCACCAAGGTGCCCACCATGGCGTCGTTCTTCTCGGAGTCCTGGTGCGGCAGGAAGAACTGGCCCTTGCCGTAGACGAGCAGTGCGTGCGGTTCGGCGCGCAGGGTGGTGGTGGGCGGAAGACCGAGTGCGGTGCGCACACGGTCGAGGGCACCGTCCAGCGTGCGGTCCCAGTCGGGGCCGCCCAGGGTGAACCGGTCCGGGGTGATCTCCCAGGTGTCGCGCACGCTGGTGTCGGACAGGGTCTGCTCACCGCGGCCGAAGCGGGCCTGCCGGGCCTGGGCGATCAGCTTCCTGGTGACCGGGGCGCGCAGCGGCAGCGGCAGCTCGCCGAGGCCGTCCACCGCGATACGTAGTGCACTGGCGTCCACCTCCATGCGGGTACTGAAGTCCCCGCGCTGCTGCGAGTGGTCGAGCAGCTCCGCCAGTCGCTTCCGTGCTCCTTGTCCCATGGCGTGTCCGCCCCTCTGGCCGGCATCGTGCCGTTCCGACTGCTCCGAAAACCCTAGCGCCGGCCGACGTGGGAGGCCGGGATGTTCTGACCCCGCTGCCGGGCAGCCCCTATCCTCCGGGTCCGCGGAAAGGAGAAGCCGATGAGCGTTGATGCGGTCATGCACACCGGAGGGCAAGCCGCTGACCTTTGCCAGCTGGTTCACCAACTGGCTGGACCAGGCCGAACATGCTGTCCGACAGTCTCGGAGGTGGTGGCGCCTGCGTCGGTCATGACGGATGTCTAGCCGGGGATGCTGTCCGCGAGCTGGTCGGCGACGGTGCGGGGTTCGCGGCCGAGGAGTGCGGCCAGCAGGGGGCCTGTCCCGGCGAAGCGGCCTTGGCGAGCGGCTTGGAAGGTGGTGAGCGTCATCCGGGCCATCACCTCGGGTGTGCCGGCCGCGACCTTGGCAGCGATCCACTCCTCGTCGTCCACGACGACGCGCTTGATCGTGCGTCCGGTGATCTCGGAGGCCAGGGCGGCGACCTCGTCGAGGGTCACGGCCTGCCGCGCGGTGAGGGCGACCGGTCCGTCGAAGGTGCGGTCACCGGCGAGGATGACGGCTGCCGCCTCGGCGGCGTCGGCGCGGTCGGTCCATGAGACCGGTCCGTCCGCCGGGGCGGTGATCGTGCCGGTCTCCTGCCAGGGGCCGAGCAGCCAGCCCAGGCTGTGGGCGTAGAAGCCGTTGCGCAGGGAGGTCCAGGCGACGGCCGATTCGGCGAGGAGCCGCTCGGTGGCGGCGTGGTCGCGTGCCGGGTGGAAGGGGCTGTCGGCGCCGGCGCCCTGGTGGCTGGTGTACAGGATGCGCTGGGCTCCCGCCTGGACCGCGGCCTCGATTCCGACGCGGTGCAGGGCGACCGCGTCCGCGTGCGGGTCGTTGGAGGACACCAGCAGGACCTGGTCGGCCCCCTCGAAGGAGTCGCGCAGCGCGGCCGGGTCCTCGTAGGAGCCCTGGCGCACGCGCACGCCGCGGTCAGCGAAGTGGCGGGCCTTGTCGGTGCTGCGGACGCTGACGCCGATCCGGTCGGCCGGGATGCGCTTGAGGAGGTGTTCGACGGTGGCGCCGTTGAGGGCGCCGGTCGCACCAGTGATGACGATCATGCTTGGGTTCCTTTCGTACCTGCCCCGCGTGGTCTTGGGCAGGCTGGTCAGTCTCAGTCGCTGCGCAGCAGCGGCAGCAGGATGTCGTCGACGAGGTGTTCGACGAAGCGCTCGTCGCAGCTCTCGCCGGCGACGACGATCCGGTGCACGATGACGGCCGGGGCGACCTCCGCGAACAGCTCGGCGGCCCGTGGCACCAGCCGGTCGACGTGCTCGACCGCCCCGTGCAGGGACTGGTCGGTCATCGCGGCCTCGTCGCGGCGCAGGATGCGGCGCATGTGGGCTGCGAGGTCGGGATCGCTGCGCATGCCGGCGAAGAGCGCGCCCAGGAGCCCGATCTCCTGTTCGGCGATCTGCTGTGCCAGCCACCCGACCACGGCCAGCAGGTTCTCGCGCAGGTCTCCCGAGCGGGCCTGCGGCGGGGTGCTGCTCGACCGGTGCTTGACCGCGGCGGCCACCAGGGCGGCCTTGTCGCTGTAGCGGCGGTAGATCGTGGTCTTGGCCACCGCGGCGCGGGCGGCGATCGACTCCATGGACAGCTGGTCGTAGCCGACCTCGGTCAGGAGCTGAAGCGCCGCATCGAGGATGGCCGAGTCGCGGTTGGCATCGCGCGGCCGGCCCGTCGCCGACGTCGCGTCCGAACCACCAGCACGCGAGCGGGCCAGTGAACTCATCGACGACCACCTCCAGTTTAGATACGCTACGGTTGCGTATCTAAAGTAAACCGGGATGGGCAGCCGGTCAAACCGCTGCTCACGTCAGCCGCCCGCGCCCTGGCCCGGCTGTGGCTGTGGCTGGGGCTGTCGGCCGCGGGCAGCCCCCGCGGGTCGTCCCGCGTCAGGGCACGTCCGGGGGCTTGGCCGATTCGGCGCGTCGGTATTCGGCGTTGATGCGTTGGGCTTCTTCGAGTTGGTCTTCGAGGATGACGATGCGGCAGGCGGCTTCGATGGGGTGCCCTGGTCGACGAGTTCGCGGGCGCGGGCGGCGATGCGCAGCTGGTAGCGGGAGTAGCGGCGGTGGCCGCCCTCGGAGCGCAGCGGGGTGATCAGGCGGGCTTCGCCGATGGCGCGCAGGAAGCCCTGGGTGGTGCCGAGCATCTCGGCGGCCCGGCCCATGGTGTAGGCGGGGTAGTCGTCGTCGTCGAGACGTCCGAACGAAGCGTCTGCTGTCATCTTGCCTCTCTTTGGAACGCGTGGAGGGGCCCTGGTGCCTGTGGCACCAGGGCCCCGAAGGAACTGCTACACCATCTTCCGGCCTCAGGACTGCGCCGGTCTACTGTGTCCGTACCGCCGACGGGGGGTCGGTCGGCTGGTGCGGGGATCGCGGTTGCTTGACCTCAGACCACCTCGCTATCGATGTCCTGCGGTACCCGGGTTCAGTACTTCCGCCCGGGCGATCCTGATGATGCCTCGCTCCTCCGTTCGTCCCTCTGGGATCTGTCACTTGCCTACTGCTGGTACTGACCTCGTGCGTACTGCTGGTGATGCGAACCGCTCAGTGGCCTGTCGTAGCGCCACTCTTCGGCAGCCAGCCCCGTCGCCCGTCGCCGTCCTGCAACCGCCCTGGCTCCGGAACTCCACCACCGCACCGCCCTGCGAACTGCACCTGCTCGTACTGCTGCCCGGCAGTTCGTTTCTGCCAGGCCCTGCTGTCTTCTTGCCTACGAGAGAAACCATAACCACACCACCACCCGATGTCTACTCCAGCCACGATAGATTTTCCGGTGCCCGTGTCAGAGGTAACCTGCTGCCCCTGTGGAGCGGACGCTCGTGAACATGCCCATGGCCCGCCCTCGGCAGGACCGGGCCGTCGGGACGGGATGCGGCCGTCCATGCAGGAAGCAGCCCCCGGCCTGGGCCTGCGACGCCGGGCGCACGCGGTGAAGCCCGGCTGCCCCCGGGGCCGGACGGCAGAGGGCCCCACCCGTTCCTGGGTGGGGCCCTCTGCCGCTGCGGGACGACCGGCTCAGACGTCCTCGTGGTCCGGGTCCTCGGGGTCGCCGGCCTGCTTGGCCAGGACCTCGGGGTCGAGCAGCACGACTGCCTCGTCCGCCGGAGCGGTGGAGGCCGCCGGGGCGGGACGCGGCGGGAGGGTGGCCGCGGGCGGCTCCACCAGCCAGTCCGGGTTGCTCTGCTGCTGCCACCAGCGCCAGGCCGCCCAGCCGCCGCCGGCCGCCGCGCCCAGGACGCCGACCACCACGACCCGGCGGGTCCAGCGGGAGCCCCTGGAGCGGGTGTGCTTGGCCGCCAGCGCCTCGATCTCGGCGCGGGACACCTGTCCGCGCAGCACCGGCAGGGTGGCCGCACCGCGGGCCCTGGCGATCTGCGCGGCCTGCGAGGTGGCCTGGGCCGCCTCGTCGAAGGCGTGGCTCACGACGGGGACCGCCGTGTTCCTGGCCTTCCTGGCCGCCTTGCGGGTGCGTACCGCGGCCTTGCTGACGGCGTCCTCGACAGAGGGCGGCACCGTCGCCCTGGCCTGGTCCCAAAGTGGTACGACATGGGGCGTGACACGGCTGTCCACGGTGCTCTGTGCGGCGTTCTGGGCGTTCTGCGCCGCTACCCGTGCCTGCTCAACGGCGGACTCGATGTGCGGGGCCAGCCGCTGCCATGCCTCGTCGGTGTAGTGCGCTGCCGCGTCCCGTGCGCTCGCGGCGTAGGGGGCGAGCTGCTCCCGGGTCTTCCCGGCAGCCTCGCGCGCTGCGTCGATGCGGGTCACCAGTACCTCCTCCTCGATGGCGTCCGAATTCTCACCTGTCCACCCAGTTAAAGATCATGCGCGCCGGAACGTACCAAGGCGCGCCGGAACGGCCCCGGGGCTTCCCTGCATCCTGCTCCTTTGCGCCGCTTTGTGCAGGGCGTGGGAGGATTCGCTGTGTCAGAGCTGTACGCGGAAGTACGCAGGACTGCAGGAAGGCGCATCGTGGCCGAGGAACTGTTCGCCACTCTCAGGACCAACCACGGGGACATCGAGGTCAGGCTGCTCCCGAACCACGCCCCGAAGACGGTGGCCAACTTCGTGGAGCTGGCCGAGGGGTCCCGGGAGTGGACCGACCCCCGCACGGGTGCCAAGTCGCAGGGGCGGCTGTACGACGGAACGGTGTTCCACCGGGTCATCTCCGGCTTCATGATCCAGGGCGGGGACCCGCTCGGCACCGGCACCGGCGGCCCCGGCTACCAGTTCGGCGACGAGTTCCACCCGGACCTGGCCTTCGACCGCCCGTACCTGCTGGCCATGGCGAACGCCGGCCCGGGCACCAACGGCTCGCAGTTCTTCATCACGGTGGCCCCGACCGGCCACCTGAACCGGAAGCACACCATCTTCGGCGAGGTCACCGGCCAGGACGGCCGGGCCGTGGTGGACGCGATCGCGGCCGCCAAGGTCACCCCGTTCAACGACCGCCCGGTCGAGGACGTGGTGATCGAGTCGGTCGAGATCTCCCGCCGCTAGAGGTGTCACCAGAGACGCCCCGGGCGTCCCACCGGGCACGGGCCGGGCGTCCCGCCGGGCATCTTTCCCGCCGCTAGGCATTTCCCTCGGGCCCGGTGCACGGCAGGCTTGTGCTGTCGAGCACCGGGCCCGTCGTGTCTCCCGGGCTTCAAGGAACAGGATGAACATGATTGCCACGCTTCCCGACTGCTACCGCCATCCGGGGCGGGAGACCGGGGTGAGCTGCAACCGCTGCGAGCGCCCGGTCTGCCCGGACTGCCGGGTGGAGGCCGCGGTCGGGTTCCAGTGCCAGGAGTGCGTGAGCGGTACCGGTCCGGTCCCGGGCACGGCCGTACGGCAGGCCAGGACCGAGTTCGGCGGGGCCCTGGCCGTCGACGGGACGCTGGTCACCAAGGTCCTGATCGGGCTGAACGTCGCGGTGTGGCTGCTGCACTACGTGATGAGCCCGGCGAACGTGCTCGACCTCTACATGTGGGGCCCGGGGGTGGCGAACGGCCAGTGGTACCGGCTGATCACCTCGGTGTTCTTCCACACCGCCCCCTGGCACATCGCGATGAACATGTGGTCGCTCTGGGTGCTCGGGCCGCCGCTGGAGCGGCTGCTCGGCCGCTGGCGCTTCCTGGCGCTGTACCTGCTGTCGGGGCTGGCCGGCTCCGCCCTGGTGCTGCTGGCGGCTCCGCGGACGCTCACCCTGGGCGCCTCCGGGGCGATCTTCGGCCTGCTGGGCGCGCTGCTGGTGATCCAGCGCAAGCGCGGCTACGAGCTGGGGCCGATCATGGCCATCGTGGTGGTCAACCTGGTCGCCACCTTCGCGATCCCCGGCATCAGCTGGGAGGGGCATGTCGGCGGCCTGGTCGCGGGGCTGCTGGTGGGCTTCGGGCTGGCGCACGCGCCGCTGCGCAACCGCACCGCGGTGCAGGCGGCGGCGGTGCTGGTGGTGGCGCTCGCGGTGCTGGTGGCGACCCTGGCCGGGGTGGCCGCGCTGAACTGAGCCCGGCCGGCCGATCCCGGCCGCCGGCTGGCTGATCCTGGCTGCCGGAGACCGCCCCCGGCGGCGTTCCGGCCGAGTTGTCCACAAGGGGCCCGCACACCTGTGCGGGCCCCTTGGCTTACTGCTGGTCTACCCGCGTCCACCTGCGTACTTGCCCCGATGGACGGGGCCGGGCGGGAGCTTTTTCAGCCCCGATGAATCAAGTTATCCACAGATAGTCATGGTTTTCCCCACTGTGGATAACCATGTGGACAACGCGTGGGAAGCGGCGGCTCGGCCGCTTACTTCCACTGGGTGGAGACGCCGAACCCGCCCGCGATGAACGCGAAGCCGATGACGATATTCCAGTTGTGGAGCGCCGAAATCGGCCACTCGGAACTGGAGACGTAGTAGATGACGATCCAGATCAGGCCGATCAGGAAGAGCGCCAGCATGAACGGGGCGACCCAACTGCGTCCCGAACTCAACTTCACCGCGGTCGCCTGGGCGGGCGGGGTGTAGTCCGACTTTCTTTCGGATACGGGACTTCGGCACGAGGAGCACTCCTGTCGATGCGCTGCGCTGCATGGCCCTAAGGCGCCTGCTGAGCTATGGGTTGTCCTGGAGAAAAAGTGGCACGGCGTGCGGTGCCGCCGCATGCGTCTCCAGCGTCCGTTAGCGTAGTGGCTCGCGGAGTCGGAAGGAGATAAGGGTACGTGCCAGATTCGGAAGAAGTTCCGGACGTGACCGAACCGGCTGCCCGCAAGCGCCCCGGCACCGCCCGAATTGTCGGTCGTTTCGCGACATGTATGGTCTTCGCCCTGGCCGGCTTTCTCTTCTACACCAGCGGACGGGCGGCGCACGGCACCTCGCTCCGCAATGACGACACCCTGCTCCGCCTCTCCGACGTCATACAGCAGCGCAGCCAGCAGAACGCCGCCGCCGAGAGCGGCGTCGCCGGGCTGCGGGCCCAGATCGACGCCCTGGCCGCCCAGCACGCGCAGGACCCGGCCGACATCAAGCGGCTCGGCGCGCTCGAACAGACGGTCGGGCTAGACCCGCTCAGCGGCCCCGGCGTCACGGTCACCCTCAACGACGCCCCGGCCGGGGCCACCGCGAAGATCCCCGGGGTGCCGCAGCCGCAGCCGGACGACCTGGTGGTGCACCAGCAGGACCTGCAGGCCGTCGTCAACGCGCTGTGGCGCGGCGGGGCGACCGGCATCCAGGTCCAGGACCAGCGGCTGATCTCCACCAGCGCGGTGCGCTGCGTCGGCAACCAGCTGATCCTGCAGGGCCGGGTCTACTCCCCGCCCTATGTGATCAGGGCGGTCGGCGACCGCAGCACGCTGAACGCGTCCATCGCCCAGGACACCGCGCTGCAGACCTACCTCCAGTACGTGGCCGCCTACGGGCTCGGCTGGAAGCTCCAGCAGTCGGGGGCGACCACCCTCCCCGCTTATACCGGGACGGCGGACCTCCAGTACGCCAAGACCCAGCAGTGACCCCTAGAGGGGTGTCCGGCGGCGACGCACCGCTCGGAAGATGAACCGACCGGGCATGCCGCCCCGTACTCTGGTGCGGCGGAGAACAGCGGAGACCACCGGGCAAGGAGGAGCGCGATGTACGGCTGGATCTGGAACCGGCTGCCCGGCAATGCCGCGATGCGGGCGGGCCTCTCCCTGCTGCTGTTCCTCGCCACGGTGGCGGTCCTCTTCAAATGGGTCTTCCCCTGGGCGGAACCGCTGCTCCCCTTCGGCAACGTCACTGTGGACGACGGCGGAACCAGCAGCGTGCAGCCGACCGGGACGCCCTCGGCCGGAACGACGCCGAGCGGGGGCAGCTCCAGTGCCCCCTCGATCGACGGCGCCGCCCTCCCGACGTACATCCCGCGCGTACCACTCGTCCCGACCGGAGTTGTTGCCTGATGGCTTCCCGCATCCTTGTCGTCGACAACTACGACAGCTTTGTCTTCAACCTGGTCCAGTACCTCTACCAGCTCGGCGCGACCTGCGAGGTCGTCCGGAACGACGAGGTGGCGGTGGAGTCGGTCACCGCCGGGGCGTACGACGGGGTGCTGCTCTCCCCCGGTCCGGGTACGCCGGAGGACGCCGGGGTGTGCGTGGAGATGGTGCACCACTGCGCCGGGGCCGGGATCCCGCTGTTCGGGGTCTGCCTGGGGCTGCAGTCGATCGCGGTCGCGTACGGAGCGGTGGTCGGCCGGGCGCCGGAGCTGCTGCACGGCAAGACCTCGGCGGTCACCCACCTGGACGGCGGGGTCTTCGCCGGACTGCACTCGCCGCTGACCGCGACCCGCTACCACTCGCTGGCGGTCGAGCGGGACACCCTGCCGCCGGAACTGGCGGTCACCGCCTGGACCGACTCCGGCATCGTGATGGGCCTGCGGCACCGCGACCTGCCGGTCGAGGGGGTCCAGTTCCACCCGGAGTCGGTGCTCACCGAGGGCGGCCACCGGATGCTCGCCAACTGGCTCGCCGAATGCGGTGATCCGGGCGCGGTGGACCGGTCGGCCGGCCTGGCGCCGGTGATCGGCCGGGCGGCGGTCGCATGACCGCCCTGCGCCCGGAACGCGGCAGCGGCTCCCCCTGGGAGGAGGAGGACGAGCCGCAGCAGGGCGTGTACCAGGAGTTCGACCAGCTTGACGAGGAACCGTCCTCGTCCGAGACCCTCACGCTGCGGGTGCCCTCGTCGGCGTTCCAGCGGCAGCCCGAACCGGCGGCCGGCGGGGCCACCGGGGTCGGGGCCGCCGTCGGCGGTCGCGCCGAGCGGCGGAAGGCGGAGCAGCAGTCGCGGCGGCGCCGGGGCGGCAAGGCGGGCCCCAGGGCGCCGCGGCCCAAGGAGAGCCCCGGGATCATCGCGGTGCGGGTGATGGGGGAGCTGTTCATCACCCTCGGCGTGGTGATGTTCCTCTTTGTCGCCTACCAGCTGTGGTGGACCAATGTGGCGGCGGACGCCTACGCCAGCGGCAGCGCCAAGACCCTGGAGAAGCAGTGGAACCCGGGCGGCGGCTCCGGCGCGGGTACCGCCCTGCCGCCGAAGAACCACGCGCCCTATCCCTCCTCGATACCCCACGACACCAAGTTCGCGCTGATCTACATCCCCAAGCTGGATGTGATGACGCCGATCGCCGAGGGCGTGGACAAGGACACCGTCCTCGACAAGGGCCTGGTCGGGCACTACACGGGGTCGCTGGAGACGGCCTTCCCCTGGGACAGCTCCGGCAACTTCGCGCTGGCCGGGCACCGCAACACCCACGGTGAGCCGTTCCGCTACATCAACCGGCTGGTGCCCGGCGACAAGATCGTCGTGGAGACCGCCTACGACTACTACACCTACACGGTGACCAGCACCCTTCCGCAGACCTCGCCGTCCGACGTCGGCGTGATCGCGCCGGTCCCGTCGGAGTCCGGCTTCAAGCAGCCGGGCCGCTACATCACCCTGACCACCTGCACGCCGGAGTTCACCTCCACGTACCGGATGGCGGTCTGGGGCAAGATGACCCAGGACCTGCCGAAGAGTTCGGGTCAGAAGCCCCAGGCGCTGCAGGCCGGCTGACGCGGGGCGGTCCTCGGGATACCGGCGGGTGGCCGCCGGTCCCTCCCGAGGAGCTCCTGCCGCATGCCGTCCGCCCCTGCCCCCGTCCCCGCTCCTGCCACCGCCACCGCCCTGGTGCCCGTCCCCCGCCGCCGTTCCGGCCCGCTGTCGACCGCGCTGGGGCTGGTGGGCGAGCTGCTGATCACCTTCGGGGTGCTGGTCGCCCTCTTCGTCGGCTACTCGCTGTGGTGGACCGATGTGGTCGCCGACCAGCGCGCGGACGGGGCCGCCGCGAAGGTCCGGCAGTCCTGGACGGCCCAGTCCCCGCTGCCGCGCTCCGACGCCCGGCCGGCCAGGCAGGCCCCGCCACTGGTGTACCGGCCGGGGGACGGCATCGGCTTTCTGCACATCCCCAGGCTGGGGAAGGACTACCAGGTCCTGATCATGATGGGCACCGGCACCGACGTGCTCAACGAGGGCGTGGCCGGGGTCTACCAGAAGCCCTATCCGGCGGCGATGCCCTGGGCGGCCGACGGCAACTTCGCCATGGCCGCGCACCGGGACGGCCACGGCGCCAGGTTCCACGACCTGCCGGAGCTGCGGCGGGGGACAAGGTCGTGGTGGAGACCCGGGACACCTGGTACGTCTACACCGTCGACAGCACGCTGCAGCAGACCTCGGCGTACGACGTGGACGTCACCGCCCCGGTCCCGGCCGAGTCCGGCTACCGCCGGCCCGGCCGCTATCTGACGCTGACCACCTGCACCCCGGCGTACACCTCCCGCTACCGGATGGCGGTCTGGGCCTCGCTCACCCGCACCGAGCGGGTGGACCAGAACCGCGACCTCCCGGCGGAGCTGCGCTGAGGGCCGCCGCCGATGCTCAGTCGGTGAGCGCCGCGAGGGCGACGACCTTGCCGATCCTGACCCGGACCAGCAGCTCCCCGGCCACCCCGTTGCGGGCGCCGTATTCCTCGGCGCGGTCCTCGCCCATGTAGCGGGCGGCGATGCGGGTGGCCCAGTGCCGCAGCTCGTCGAGGTCGTCGCTGAGCGTGGCGGTGCCCTCGACCAGGGCGAAGGAGAACGGCGGCCGGTCGTCGTCCACGCAGAGGGCGACCCGGCCGTCCCGGGCCAGGGTGCGGCCCTTGACGCTGTCCGTCGCGGTGTTGAAGACGAGGTCGTCGCCGTCCAGCAGGAACCAGATCGGGGCGACGTGCGGGCGCCCGTCGGCGCGGGTGGTGGCGAGCTTGCCGGTACGGGTGCCCTCGCTGAGGAAGGCCCGCCACTCGGTTTCGGTCATCGGATTAGCCATGCCCCCATGGTCGTCCACGGATCGCCCGCGCGCACGGAGAAGGGCCGGGACGCGAGGTGCGTCCCGGCCCTTCGGCGCGGTCACGGTCAGGGGGCGACCAGGTGGCGGGGCGTCGGGCTACTGGCCGTTGCCGCCATTGCCGCCGTTGTTACCGCCGTTGTTACCGGTGTTTCCGGTGTTTCCTGTCGCCCCCTGGGAAGGGGGCTGCGAGCTCTGGCCGCCGTTGGTGTTCTGCGGCTGGGGGGCCACCCAGAACTGGACCGAGCTGTTGGGAGCCACCTTCGTGCCCTGCGGCTGGGACTGGCGCGAGACCGTGCCCGGCGCGTAGTTGGTGGGCTGGTCGTCGTTGCCCTGCGGGTCGGGGGTCAGTCCGGCCTTGTTCAGGGCGTCCTGGGCCTGCTGCTGGGTCTTGCCCAGCAGGCTCGGGACGGTGACCTGGGCCGGGCCGGAGGAGACCACCAGGGTGACCCCGGAGCCGCTCGCGGCGCTGCTGCCCGCGGCCGGGGTGGTGCCGATCACGGTGCCGCTGGGGACGGTGTCGCTGGCCTTCTGGGTCTGGTTGCTGACCGAGAAGCCCGCGGCCTCCAGCGCGGTGGTGGCGTCGTTGGGGACTTGCCGGCCGTCTGCGGGACCGCCTTGGTCGGCGCGCCGGTGCTGAGGTGGACGGTGACGGTGGTGCCGGCCGCCACGTCGGCGCCGGCCGCGGGGGACTGGGTGCAGACCTTGCCCTTGTCCGCGGTGCCCGGGTCGCAGGCGACCGGGGCGCCCTGGACCACCTTGAGGGTGCCCTGGCTGTTGGCGACCGCCGCCTGCGCCCCCGCGAAGTCCTGGTTCACCAGGCTGGGCACCGGGAAGGAGGTCGGCTTGGACTGTCCCTTGAGCGCCGAGGAGGCGATGAAGTAGGCGCCGGCCAGGACCAGCACCGCGGCGACCGCGAGGATGATCCAGGAGGTGCTGCGGTTCCCGCCGCCGCCACCGCTGTTGCCCGATCGGCGGCGGTCGCTGCGGCCGCCGTAGCCGTCGTCGTACCCGTTGCCGTTGCCGGTGTCGTAGCCGTCGCCGCCGACGTCGTAGCCCTGGCCGACGCTCGGCAGCAGGCTGGTCTGGCCGGCCGCGTCCGGGCCCTGCTGGGGCATCGCGGTGGTGCGGCCGTACTGGTCCGGCTGGCCGTAGCCCTGGGGCTGGCCGCCGTAGCCGGGCATGCCGCCGGCGCCGTAGGCCACCGGCTGGGCGGCGGCGACCGGGAGGCCGTCCAGGGCGCGCTCGATGTCGGCGCGCATCTCGTCGGCGCTCTGGTAGCGGTAGTCCCGCTCCTTGGCGAGCGCCTTCATCACGATGGCGTCGTACTCGGGGCGCACCTCGGGGTCGTACACCGAGGGGGGCTGGGCCTCCTCGCGGACGTGCTGGTACGCGACGGCCACCGGCGAGTCGCCGACGAACGGCGGGCGCATGGTGAACAGCTCGTACAGCAGGCAGCCGGTGGAGTACAGGTCGGAGCGGGCGTCGACCTGCTCGCCCTTGGCCTGCTCAGGGGAGAGGTACTGCGCCGTGCCGATGACCGCCGAGGTCTGGGTCATGGTCATGCCGGAGTCGCCCATGGCCCTGGCGATGCCGAAGTCCATCACCTTGATGGTGCCGTTGCGGGTCAGCATCACGTTCGCGGGCTTGATGTCCCGGTGCACGATGCCGTTGCGGTGCGAGTACTCCAGCGCCTGGAGCACGCCGGTGGTCATCTCCAGCGCGCGCTCGGGCAGCAGCCGCCGCCCGGAGTGCAGCAGCTCGCGCAGGGTGGACCCGTCGACGTACTCCATCACGATGTACGGGATGGAGATCCCGTCGATGTAGTCCTCGCCGGTGTCGTACACGGCGACGATCGACGGATGGTTCAGCGAGGCGGCGGACTGCGCCTCGCGGCGGAAACGGGCCTGGAACGACGGGTCGCGGGCCATGTCGGCCCGCAGCGTCTTCACAGCGACGGGGCGGCCGAGCCGGATGTCGTGGCCGAGGTAGACCTCTGCCATGCCGCCGCGTCCCAGGACGCCGCCCAGCTCGTACCGGCCGCCGAGGCGACGCGGTTCTTCCATGGTTCCAACCCTCTCCCTCGCCAGTGCCGAGGTTGATCCGTCGGTCCTGCGTGGTCTTCGGTGTGGGCATCGGCCTTGGGCAGACCGCTGCTTGCGGATACGCTACCGGGCCCGGGGCTGCTTCCGGTTCTCCAGGGCTACCTTGATATGAGACCGGTATCCGTTTTCCGGCCCGCCGCGGGCCCGGGAGCGACCGGCCCGAGCCCTCTTGATCACTTGCCCAGGTAGGCCTGCATCATGGCCTTGGCGATCGGCGCGGCCAGGCCGGAGCCGGAGATCTCGTTGCGCGCCGCGTCGCTGTCCTCGACCACCACGGCCACCGCGATCTCCTTGCCGGCGGAGTCCTTGGCGTAGGAGACGAACCAGGCGTACGGGTTGTCCTTGTTGTTCACGCCGTGCTGCGCGGTGCCGGTCTTGCCGCCGACGGTCACCCCGGGGATCTGCGCGTTGTGCCCGGTGCCGTTCTGCACCACGTTCTCCATCATGGTCTGCAGCTGCTGTGCGACCTGCGGGGTGGTGGCCTGGGACAGCTGGGTCGGCTTGGCCTGGTCGATCACCGAGAGGCCCGCGGTGCGGGTCTGGGCGACCAGGTAGGGCTTCATCAGCGAGCCGTTGTTGACGATGGCCGAGGCGACCATGGCCATCTGCAGCGGCGTGGCCCGGGTGTCGAACTGGCCGATCGAGGACTGGACGTTCTGCGGGCGGTTGATGCCGGTGTCGAACACGCTTGCGGAAACCCCCACCGGGACCAGCAGGCCGGGGTTGTTGAAGCCGAAGCTCTTCGCCTCCTGGGCCATCCGGACGTTGCCGATCTCGTCGCCCAGCTTTCCGAACACGGTGTTGCAGGAGACCTTGAGCGCATCGTTCATGGAGACGTTGAGGCAGGCGTCGCCCTGCTCGTTGACCAGCTTCTGGTTGGTGGTCTGCGGCAGGACGTACGGGTCGGGCGAGTCGGTCGGGGCGTTGATGTCGGTGATCTTGCCGGTCTCCAGCGCCGCCGCCGCGGTGACCAGCTTGAAGGTGGAGCCGGGCGGATAGGTCTGCCGCAGCGCCCGGTTCAGCATCGGGGTGGAGGCGTCCTTCTGCAGCGCGTTCCAGGCGTTGCTGCTGGCCGTGTCCGCCCCGGCGATGCTGGTCGGGTCGTACGAGGGGGCGCTGACCAGGCCGAGGATCGCGCCGGTGGTCGGGTCCAGGGCCACCGCGGCGCCCTTCTTGCCCGAGCTCTTGAACTCGTTCCAGGCCGCGTTCTGCACCTTGGGGTCGATCGTGGTGACCACGTCCCCGCCCTGCTTCTGCTTGCCGGTCAGCATGTCCAGGGTGTTGTGGAAGAACAGCGTCGAGTCGCTGCCGCTGAGGATGCCGTTCTCCACGTTCTCCAGCAGGTTGCTGCCGAACACCTGGGACGAGTAGCCGGTCACCGGGGCGTACTCGGGGCCCGCGACGTAGGCCCGGCGGTACTTGTACTTGTTGCCGTTGACCAGGAGGTCCTTGGTGACGGCCTTGCCGCCGGCGATGATGTCGCCGCGCGGGTAGCTGTAGGCCTCGATGGTGCCGCGGGCGTTGTTGGTGTTCTTGTTGAGCGCGCTCGCCTCGACGCCCTGGACGTAGTTCACCCGGATCATCAGCGCGAGGACCAGGATCAGGCAGAACACCGATACCCGGCGGATGGGCTTGTTCACGGGCGGGGTTCCCCTCCTGCACAACGGTCGGTCAGCTGCTGGTACGTGTCTGCTCGTACATATCTGCTCTTGATGTGTCTACACGGGTTCTATGACGGTGCGAGCACCTGGGTCGGTTCTCCGGTCCCCGGTCCCGGTCCCGGCGCGGGGGCCGGCGCCGGACGGCGGGCCACATCGCTGATCTTCAGCAGGATGGCCACCAGGGCCCAGTTGGTGATGACGGAGGAACCGCCCTGGGCCATGAACGGCATCGTCATGCCGGTCAGCGGGATCGTACCGGTCACGCCCCCCGCGACGATGAACACCTGGAGCGCGAAGGCCCCGGACAGGCCGACCGCGAGCAGCTTGCCGAAGGGGTCGCGGGCCGCCAGCGCGGTCCGCAGCCCGCGCTCGAACAGCAGGGCGTAGAGCAGGAAGATCGCCATCAGCCCGGCCAGGCCGAGCTCCTCGCCGACCGTGCCGAGGATGAAGTCGCTCTTGGCGGCGAAGCCGATCAGCCAGGAGTGGCCCTGGCCCAGGCCGGTGCCCAGGGTGCCGCCGGCGCCGAAGGAGAACAGGGCCTGGCCGATCTGGCCCACCCCGCCGCCGCCCGGGGCGGCGGCCAGCGGGTGCAGCCAGTCGGTGATCCTGGACTGGACGTGCGGCTCGGTGCCGGCCACCAGCCAGAAGCCGGCCCCGGCCATGGCCAGTCCGAAGACGATCCAGCTGGTCCGCTCGGTGGCCACATAGAGCATGATCACGAAGATGCCGAAGAACAGCAGCGAGGTGCCCAGGTCGGTCTCGAAGACCAGGATCATCAGGCTGAGCACCCAGACCGCGATGATCGGGCCCAGGTCGCGGCCGCGCGGCAGGTAGAGGCCCAGGAAGCGGCGGCTGGCCAGGGCCAGCGCGTCCCGCTTCACCATCAGGTAGCCGGAGAAGAAGACCGGCAGGATGATCTTGACGAACTCGCCGGGCTGGATCGAGAAGCTGCCGATGTGGATCCAGATCTTGGCGCCGAAGTCCGAGGAGCGGCCCGGCATGAAGGCCGGGACCGCCAGCAGCACCAGCGCGGTGAGACCGGCGATGTAGGTGTAGCGCTGCAGCAGCCGGTGGTCCTTCAGCAGCGCCATCACGCCGATGAACAGGGCGATCCCGAGCCCGCTCCAGATCAGCTGGTTCTGCGCGCCCGGGTAGTTGTGCGGCAGCTGGGTGGCCCGGTCGAGACGCCAGATGAAGACCAGGCCGAGGCCGTTCAGCAGCGCGGCGATCGGCAGCATCAGCGGGTCGGCGAAGGGCGCCCAGCGGCGCACCGCCAGATGCGCCAGCAGCGCGAACAGGCCCATGCCCAGGCCGTACTCCAGCATCCCGGCGGGGACCCGGCCGTCCATCGCCAGGCCGGTGTCGGCGTAGGCGAACAGCGGGATCATGACCGCGAAGACCAGCAGCGAGAGCTCGGTGTTGCGCCGGTTGGGCGCCCCCTGCGGAGTGATGGTGGCGGTGGCCGCCGTTCCCTCCGACGTCAGGAGGCGACGCACTGGTCTGCCATCTGCTGCTGTTGCGGGCTCAGCGAGGGCGGGGTGGACGGTGGGGTGCTCGGCGTCGTGCTCGGGGTGCCCGCGGACGCCGAGGGGAGCGGGGTGGGGGTGACCGGGTTCTGGCCGGCCGCCTTGGCCTTGCAGAGGTCGGCCTGGGTCTGCAGGGTGGCCACCTGGGTCTGCGCGTCCTTGAGGCTGCTCGCCGAGATGGTGCCCTTCACATGGGTCTGCTCGGCCGGCGGCAGGTCCTTCAGCTGGATGCTGGTGGCCTGGTGCACCTTCGACAGGTTGATCCCGGCCAGGCTCTGGTTGACGCCCTGGTAGATGGCCACGGTGCCGCCGCTGGCGCCCACGAAGTACTGGGTCTGGGTCCAGCGGTAGCCGAAGTAGCCGGCGCTGCCGACCAGGGCCAGCACCACCACCAGGACCACCACCGGGACGCCCCAGCGGCGCTTGCGGCCCTCGCGCTGCTTGCGGCGGCTGCGCCGGCCCCCCTCCTCGGGGAGGTAGTCCGGGTCGGTCTCGTCGGCCTGGTAGCCGCCGTCCTGGTAGCCCTCGGCGTAGTCCTCGTCGTAGTCCCCCTGCCGGCCGGGGGCGGTCGCGGTGGACGCGCCCGGCTGCGGGCGGCCCAGCGAGGCGGCGCGGGCGGCCGGGGTGTTCGCCATCGCGTGGTGGCTGATCGTCGGCGGACCGTCGGCGACCGCGCCGACCACGACCGGGGTGTCGGTGAAGTGGCCGGCCATGGTGTCGCCGTCGGTGACGTCGAGCACGTCGGCGACCACGCAGGTGATGTTGTCCGGGCCGCCGCCGCGCAGCGCCAGCTGGATCAGCTCGGAGACGGTCTGCTCGGGCGCGTAGTAGCTGCCGAGGGTCTCCTCCAGGGTCTGGTGGCTGACCACCCCGGACAGGCCGTCGGAACAGATCAGGTAGCGGTCGCCGGCCCGGACCTCACGGATCGACAGATCGGACTCGACCTCACCGGTGCCCATCAGCGCGCGCATGATCAGCGAGCGCTGCGGGTGGGTGCTGGCCTCCTCCTCGGTGATCCGGCCCTCGTCCACCAGACGCTGCACCCAGGTGTGGTCCTGGGTGATCTGGCTCAGCGCGCCGTCCCGCAGCAGGTACGCGCGGGAGTCGCCGATGTGGATCAGGCCGGCCCGCTGGCCGGTCCAGAGCAGGGCGGTGAGCGTGGTGCCCATGCCCTCGAGCGCGGGATCGCCCTCGACCAGCAGCCGCAGCCGCTCGTTGGCGCGGTCCGCGGCGGCGCTCAGCGCGGTCAGCGGATCGGTGCCGGGCACGTCCTCGTCCAGCTCGACCATGGTGGAGAGGACCTCGGACGAGGCCACCTCGCCCGCGGCCTGGCCGCCCATGCCGTCGGCCACGGCGAGCAGCCGCGGACCGGCGTAGCCGGAGTCCTCGTTGCCCTCCCGGATCATGCCCTTGTGCGACCCGGCGGCGAAGCGCAGCACGAGGCTCATGTGCCGTCCGCCCCCTTCCCTCGGTCCCCTGCGCGATGCCCCGGTGCAGCGTGCGTTGATGCATCGTACGGTGCCGTGTCCGGCCTGTCCGGGCGCGGGTGCACCGAATCGCGGTGCTCGCCGTCCACCCCCGGAGTGCGGGCCTGGTGCCCATGCCTCATGCGTGACTACTTCCGCAGCTCGATGACGGTCCTGCCGATGCGGATGGCCGCCCCGGGCTGGAGCGGAGTGGGGCTGGTGAGCCGGGTCCGGTCCAGGTACGTGCCGTTGGTGGAGTTCAGGTCCTCGACGATCCACTGCCCGCTCTGGTCGGGATAGATCCTGGCGTGGCGGGAGGACGCGTAGTCGTCGTCCAGCACGATGGTCGAGTCGTGGGCCCGGCCCAGGGTGATCGTCTGGCCCTGCAGCGCGACCGTGGTCCCGGCCAGCGAGCCCTGGGTGACGACCAGCTGGGTGGGGGCGCCGCGGCGCGGGCGCTGGGTCTGCGAACGGCCCGCCTCCCGCTGCTGCGGCGGCTGCTGGCGGCCGGTGGCGGCCGCTCCCGCGGCCGGGGAGCCGCGGCGCGCGGTGGCCGCGCGCTGGACCACCTTGGTGCCGAACAGGTCGCTGCGGATCACCTGCACCGCGACGATCACGAACAGCCACAGAACGGCGAGGAATCCCAGCCGCATGACTGTGAGGGTCAGCTCTGACATGTGGAGCGCGTCACCCTTCGGCTTGCCGGTAGACGATGGTGGTGCTGCCCATGATGATCCGTGAGCCGTCGCGCAGCGTAGCGCGCTGGGTGTGCTGGCCGTCGACCACGATGCCGTTGGTGGAGCCCATGTCGAGCACCACCGAGGGGGTGCCCATCCGGATCTCGGCGTGCCGGCGGGAGACGCCGGGGTCGTCGACCCTGATGTCGGCCTCGGTGCTGCGGCCCAGGACCACGACCGGGGTGGAGACCTGGTGCCGGTCGCCGTTGATCTCCAGCCAGCGGCGGGTGGTGGCGCCGGCCGGGCCGAAGCCGGAGCCGGGGAGGGGGCGGACGTTGCCCTGGCCTCCTTGGCCTGAGCCTCCCGGGCCTCCTTGGCCTTGGCCAGGGCCTCCTTGGCCGGGGCCGCCGGGGCCTCCGCCGGGTTGGACGGCGGGGAAGGCGGGGGCGGTCGGTGGGGGCGCGGGCGGCATCTGCGGCTGCCAGGCCTCGGCCTGGCGGCCGCCGTACGGCTGGGCCTGGGCCTGCTGGGCCTGCTGCTGGGCGTACGGGTCCGCGACGGGGGCGGCCGCCTCGGGGGCGGCCTCGACCCGGCTGCGCACCCGGTACAGGCCGGTGTCCAGGTCCTCGGCCTGCTCAAGGGCGACCTTGAGCGACCCCATGAAGGAGTAGCGCTGCGCCTGGGCGTACTCACGCACCATGCCGGCCAGCTCGCCGCCCAGCTGCGCCGAGTACGGGCTGAGCCGCTCGTAGTCGTGCGAGCTCAGCTCGACGATGAAGTCGTTGGGGACGACGGTGCGGTCCCGGTTCCAGATGCTGGCGTTGTTGTCGCACTCGCGCTGCAGCGCTCCGGCGATCTCCACGGGCTGCACTTCGGACTTGAACACCTTGGCGAAGGCGCCGTTGACGAATCCCTCGAGTCGCTGCTCGAACTTCTTCAGGGCTCCCACGGGGCACCCCCTTCCATCGGGCGTTCTCGGCCCGCCGTGCGGCTGCGCGGCGGCGGCGTACTAGTCGTCCTTACTGATCGTATCTACGCGGCAGGCCCGCGCGCGGTTCCTCGCCCCAGCCGGGTGGCACCGTGGGGTGGATCACGGTACGACGGCGGGGGTGCGCGGGGTCCGCTTCGGCCTGAAGCTTCTGAGCTCCTGTATGAAGAATGCCATCGAGGAGCGCCGGTCCGGTACGAGTCCGGCCCTGCAGGCTGAGACGTACCCCCGGATCCGGGTGGTCATCCGCTGATCACCCGTTCGGCTTCGGCCCGGCTCCCCGGGTGCGGCGCCGGGCCTGTTCCACGGGTCGTCAGGGCGTCCAGGAGACCCCTTCCGACGTGCTAAAGTTCTTCTTGTCGCAAGGCGCTGCCCCGGGAAACCAGGCAGTCGGAGGGCCGGTCGGTAACCGGTTTGAAGACACCGGGCTCCGTTCGGTAGAGTCAGCGACATCACTCAATGCGCGAGTGGCGGAATGGCAGACGCGCTGGCTTCAGGTGCCAGTGTCCGAAAGGGCGTGGGGGTTCAAATCCCCCCTCGCGCACATAGAAGCACCGACGAAAAGGTGCCTCCAGCAGAGACGAAAGTCGCTGAGGGAGGCACCTTTTTTCATTGGCGGCCGGTGCGAGGTGGCCGGCCGGGGCGCAGGCGCCGGGTTCTGGGGGGATCAAGAAATATCGGACGAGCCTACGCGGTGTCGTGGCAAGGAGGACTTCGTCAGCAGAGCCCAGTAGCGGTCCCCGTAGGACCAGTGCCACCACTCGGTCGGGTAGTTCACCATTCCGACCGCGGTCAGGGCCTCGATCATCACCGTCCGGTTGTGCTGAGCCTGCGGGGGAAGGTCGGGGGCCAGGGTGTAGCAGGCTCCGTTGCTTTCCTCGGGTGTGGCGGCCTCGGGGCTGCCCATGTCGACCTCGACACCGTGCTTCGTGCATATCGTGAGATCGATGGCGGCTCCGGCGACGTGGCCGGCTGTCTCGAGCGGCGCCACCCAGCGGGTCGTGGCGGTGCGGATGTCCGCCTCCGAAGCGTCGGGGTGCAACTGCCGCAGCGTCGCTGAGTAGTCGTTGAAAATGCTCTGCTGCAGGGATGGAGGCCGGTGTCCCTCCACCAGAAGCCACTGCCAACCAGAGGGGAGAAGTTCCTGCGCACGTACCAGCCGTTCCACCACCCCCGTCCGGAGATGTGCCCAGTCACCTGCCGGGTCGGAGCGTCGCTCGTCGACCCGCAGGACGCCGCGGCAGTCCACCAGCGGATCGTTGCACTCCTCGACGGGGATGACTGCCACGCTTGGATCCGACATCAACACCATTCATCCAGCCACCATGTGCCGGGCACTCTTACGCGCGGGAATCGATCTCCCGGACCTCACCAGCGCCGTAGCCGGCCGGGTGCCCGCGCCGGTGCAGTCGGAAAGGACCCGGATCTCGGTGACCCGGTCGAGCCGCGCGTGCCTTCGTGCCGCTCCGCGCAGAGCTGCGTCGCGGCGACTGCGCGCGCATATCGGGTGGGACGGCTGCTTGTCGTAGGTCATGATCGGTGCTTGTGACTCTCGTCCTGCCACCCCGGCTCACCGACTCTGCCCAGGTCCTGCGCGAGGCCGCTCACCGCCGGGGCCTGCATACCGTGCAACTGCCCAGCTTCGCCGTACCGGCCGACCTGCGTGCCGAGCACCTGCACGCCGGGCCCGGCTTCGCTGACGTCGTGGCGCCCGCTCTCGGCATCGCACTGCTGCAGGCCCCCATGGACTGGCTGGCCCGGCTGCCTCGGACGTACACCGGGCGGGAGATCCACCTGGTGCCGATCCGCGAGGCGTACGGCCTGCGCCGGCCCGCGTTCATCAAGTCGCCCAACGACAAGCAGATACCGGCGTTGGTCTACACCGACGGCTCACGGCTGCCCGGCCCGGACGAGGTGGATCCGCACACGCCCGTGCTGATCAGCGACGTGATGGAGTTCGCCGACGAGTACCGGCTGTACCTGCTCGACGGAGTTGTGCACACCGGCAGCCGGTACGCACGACATGGGCGACTGAGTCCTGGACCGCTCGACGAGGACGCGGCGGCCTTCGGAGCGGAACTGCTGGCCGAGTGCGGTGACACGCTGCCCTCCGCCATCGTCGTGGACGTGGGAAGGGCCGACGGCCGTTGGTCGGTGATCGAAGCCAATGCCGCCTGGGCGAGCGGCATGTACACCTCCGACCCGCAACGAGCCCTGGACGTCGTACTCCGGGCCGCTGGGCCGAACAGCGTCATCACACCCCGTGACCACCCGTTCCTCCGCGCCCCCAGGGCCATTGAGGAGTGACTGCCACGCGCTCGGGCCGGTGCCGGTTGATGAGGGGCCGGAGCGCGGGGCGGGCGGGGCGGGGTCAGCCGCGGTAGGCGGGGAGGCCGGTGCTGGTGGAGACCTGGACCGGGGCGGCACTGCCGTCGACGCGGACGGTGTCGACGCCGGTCGGGGTCCGGAAGGCGACGGTCTTGCCGTCGGCGGACCACGCGGGCGCGGTGGCGTCGGTGGTCAGGTTCGGGGTGAGGTCGTGGGCCTGGGCCTTCGGGGTCTGGAGGCTCTGCTCGAAGATGTGGTCGTGGCCGTTGACCGAGCGGACGAAGACGACAGCCTCGGTGCTGTCGTCGCCGAACAGGGCCGGCTCGGAGCCGGTGGCGATCCGGCCGCCCTGCTGGCGGATGTAGTCGTCGCGGATGTAGATGCCGCCGTTGCCGGTGTTCTCGTAGACCGCGCTGCCGTGGCCGCCGGCGGCGTCGGCCCAGGCGTTGAAGGTGGTGGGGTTGTTGGTGACCCCGTTGCCCGAGTAGTGCCCCAGGGGCAGCGGCGTGGGCGTGCCGTGGTCGGCGGTGGCGGAGACCGTCATCAGCGCGGACGGGAGGCGTCCCGCCTGGGCGAAGACGATGTTGTCCTTGGCGGCGACCTTGTCGCTCGGGGCGGCCTTGGCGACCTGCCAGGTCGGGTGGGACCAGTTCTGGCCGCTGCCGGCGACGGCGACCACGACCCGGCCGCTGCCGTCGGGGTTGGCGACGTCCAGGTTGCCGGAGCCGTCGATGAACGCGGCCTTGCTGCCGTCGGGGGACCAGGACAGGTCACGGACGACGGTGCCGAAGTCGCGGGTGGCGCCGTCGACGACCACGTAGCGGGTTCCGTTGCTGATGGTCAGCCCGCCGCCGGAGGTGCTGCTGAGGACCTTGCCCGGGGCCGGAGCGGAGGACGGCGCCGAGGAGGGGGTGGAGGAGGGGGCGCTGCTGGCCGAGGCGGAGCTGCTCGGGGCGGCCTGGTGGGCCGACGACGCGGCGGGGGTCTTGGCACCGCAGCCGGTGAGCAGCAGGGCGCCGGCGGCGGTGATGGCGGTGGTGAGGGAGATGGCGGCGGAGCGGCGGGTGCGAGCAGACATGGCTGTGCCCTTCGGGGTGTTGGTGGGGTGGTTCACGGGGGTGGTCCACGAGGAACCGCGGGAGCCGCTCCGCCGTGTCCGGACGGTGTTCCGTCCGGCTCTGTGGTTGCTGCTCCCTGCGATGAGAGAAGACTGTCAGCCGCTGGTGACAAGATCGTCGGCCTGCTGTCACGGCTGGGCAACAGACGGCGGTCGGTGGTGCTGGGCGAGGGGTGGGGCGGGTGTTGCGGTCGGCGTTCCCGCTGGCGATGGCTATAGCTTCGCCGCTGCTCAGGGCCGGCGGAATGGCTTTCGGGTGGCACCAACCGGCATGGCCGCTCCCTGACGTATTGTTCGGCCCATGACATGTTTTGATCTGGCCGCTGACCTGGATGAATACATATCTGGGGAGCCTTGATGGGGTGCGGGGCTGATGCGATCATGGCGGTCTGACTGTCTGATCGCCGGGGGATGGCCGAATGCTGCAAACGCTGGGGCTGAGTACTGAGGCCGCTGCCGTGTACCAGGCGATGCTCGATGCTCCGGGGCTCGGTGTGGACGGACTCGCCGCCGTATGCGGGCTGATGCCAGGGCAAGTACTCGAATAATTCGGCGAGTTGACGCAGTTGATGCTGGTGCGGGCCTCCAACGAGCATGCGGGGCAGATGCGTGCGGTGAGCCCCGAGGTCGGTCTGGCGGACCTGCTGGCCCGGCAGGAGGCCGATCTGGCCGACCGCCAGGCGCAGTTGGCCGTCTCCAGGGCCGCGGTCACGCGGATGGTCGCCGATTGTGCCCAGACCCGCGCCACCCACGGCGAACGCCTCCTGGGCATGGACGCCGTCCAGGACCGTCTGGCCCGGCTCGGCCGCGCCACCACCACCGAGGTCCTCGGCGTCAACCCCGGGGCCCAGCGCCCCGAGGACTATGTGGCCTCCCGAGTCGCCGACGACGACGTCCTGACCCGCGGCGTCACCATGAACACCCTCTACCGGGACGCCATCCGCAACGACCCTGCTGCCACTGCCTACGCCCACTGGCTGCTCAGCCGCGGCGGCGAAGTGCGTACTGCCCCGGTCCTGCCCCAGCGCATGGTCATCATCGATCGCGCCCAGGCCCTGGTTCCCATTGATCCGAGCGACGGCCGCAAGGGGGCTCTCCATGTCACCGAGCCGGCCTCGTCACGGCTCTGGTCCAACTCTTCGAGGAGACCTGGGCGACGGCCGTCCCCCTGGGGGCGGTCCGGACCGAGGACCCGGCCACCGGATTGACCGACACCGAGCGGGAGCTGCTGCGGCTGCTGGGCAGTGGGCTGACCGATGACACCGCCGGCCTGCGCCTGGGGCTTTCGACCCGTACGGTCCGTCGTCATATGGCGTCGATCATGGAGCGGTTGAACGCGGCCAGTCGGTTCGAGGCCGGGATCAAGGCGGCGCAGCGCGGCTGGCTCTGAGACGGCGGAAGGCGCCGTCGGCGGGGAGCGGGAGCTCCTGGTCATGGAACTGTCGGTCTGTTGTCACGGCTGGGCGGCAGGCGGCAGGTAGCGGTGCCGCACCATGGGTGAGGCGCGGTGGCAGCGGTTGAGCAGTTGTGCGGCGCGGTGGATCGCGGCGGTGGCGGGTGGACGGTCCGGGGGCGGCGTCAGCAGGAACAGCAGGAGATCCAGGCGGCCGGGTCCGGCGTTGCCGCCGGCGTATTCGAGGCCGTCCTCGGCGGTGGCGTGGGCCCAGAGGGCGTCGAGCACTTCGGCCACTTCGTTCACCGGGTCCGGGGCGGCTGGATCACGGCGCTCCAGGCTGGTGTAGATGATGTCCATCCGGGCTACCGCGACAGGGCGATGGGTGCGCGGGCTGGGCGATGCATGGCGGTGTGTCTCTCTCTCCGGATCGGCGGTGGCGGTGGCGGTGGCGGTGGTTCAAGCTTTGCCGCTGCTCAGGGCCGGGGGAATGGCTTTCGGCGGCACCAACCGGCATGGCCGCTTGCTGACATTATGTCGGGAGCATGACAAAAGCGGGGAAGAAAGTGGACGACGGAGGAAGGTGCCTTCGGCGGGGAGCGGAGTCCCTGCCGAAGGCACCTTCCTGTGTTGCGGGCCCTGCGGGTTGGTCAGCGGCGGCCGGTGCGGCGCTTGAGGGCGACCATGACGGTGGAGCCGGCGGCGAGCAGCGCGAGGGCGATGCCGGCGAGCAGGCCGGTGCTGCTGCCGCCACCGGTCTCGGCGAGGGTGGCCGCGGCGGCAGGGGCCGCAGCCGGGGTGGCGGGCGTGGTCGCGGCGGCGGGGGCGGTTGCCGCGGCGGAGGGCGCGGTGGAGGGCGCGGCAGAGGCAGAGGCGGAGGGCGTGGCCGAGGCCGAGGTCTGCGGGTCGCGGCGGATGGTCAGGACCTTGCCGGCGGCGCCGGCCGTGCTGCCCGACATGTCATCGACGTTCAGGACGAGCTGTCCCGCGGCGGTGGTGGCGGTGTACTTCACCAGGTCCACGCGGATGCGGTAGACGGCGGTGGCTCCGGGGGCGAGGTCCTTGGACAGGGCCGGGAGGGAGTCACCGGCCTCGACGGGCACGTACGTGGTGCCGTTCCAGACATTGGCCTGCAGGGTGACCTGGTTGAAGAAGGTCTGGACGCCCTTCGGGTCGCGCGGGGCGAAGGTGAGGAGGTCGCGCCAGTCCTTGCCGAGGGTGGCGCCGGTGTTGTTGGTGAGGCTGAGGGTCTCGTAGGCGGGCTGGCCGGGGGCGACGATGTCGTCGCCCTTGATGATCTGGCTGACCGGGCCGCCGGTCTTTCCGTCGCCGACCTTGAAGGTGGTGAAGACCGGGCCGACGGCGGCGGCGTTGGCCTCGACGTAGAACGTGAAGTCACCGTCGTTGCGGGGCCAGGCCTTGGTGGCGGCGAGGGAGAGCTTCCAGCTGTAGGTGGCGTGGGCCGGGATGGTGAAGGAGTCGCCGAACGCGCCGCCGGCCGGGTAGAACGCGCCGAGCAGTTCGCCGTCCTCCGCGTTCAGGGAGCCGCCGGTGGCCGGGGTCGCGCCGAGTGCGGTGGCCTGGAAGGCGACGTCGGCGGCCTCCAGCGGGATCGCCCCGGCGGTCGACCCGCCGGCCTGGGCGGTGAACTTCTGCGCTGTCGCGGTGTGGTTGGTGGCGGTGACGGTGAAGGTCTCGGCCGAGCCGCCGAGGGTCAGGGCGCCGGCCGGGGTCGGGGTGCCGACCGTGATGGTCACGTTCGAACTCGTGCCTGCCGGAGCGGCGTTGGCGGTTCCGGCGGTCAGGACGGCGGTGGAGGCGGCGAGGACGACGGTGGCGGCGGCGAGGGTGCGGCGGCGAGCGGACATGGCGGTGCCTTTCCAAGGTGAAGGGGTGGTTCGAAGGGGGTTCGCGGGAGCCGCGCCGCCGTGGTCGATCGTGGTCCGATCCGGCCGTTCGGTTGCTGCTCTGTGCGATGGGTGAAGCCTGTCAGCCCAAGATCATGGATCTGTAGGGCCGCTGTCACAGCGGTGCAACAGCGGGAGCAGCGGGAGTGGCAGGCGTAGCGGGTGGGACAGGAGGGATAGGTAGGGCAGATGGGACGGGGGCGGTGGGCGTCTGTGGGGGACCACGCGCCCGGTCCGGTCGCTGGAGGGACCGAGCACGTGGCGCTTGGGGGGCTTTTCCGGGGTCTCCGGTGCTGCCCGGTGGCGATGGCCATAGCTTCGCTAAACGCTGGGACTGAGTACCGGGGCTGCCGCGGTGTATCAGGCGATGCTTGATGCGCCGGGGCTCGGCGTGGACGGGCTGGCTGAGGCCTGCGGGCTGCCGGCGGCGCAGATCGGCGTCTGCTTCGATGAGTTGACGCAGCTGATGCTGGTGCGGGCGTCCAGTGAGCACCCGGGGCAGTTGCGTGCGGTCTCCCCCGAGATCGGCCTGGCTGACATGCTGGCCCGCGAGGAGGCCGACATGGCCGCGCGGCAGGCCCAACTCGCCGCCTCCCGCGCCGCCGTCACCCGCCTGGTCGCCGAACGCGCCCAGACCCGCACCCACCACGGCGAACGACTGCTGGGCATGGACGCCATCCAGGACCGACTGGCCCAACTGGGCCGCGCCACCACCACCGAGGTCCTCGGCGTCCACCCCGGCCCCGCCCAGCGCCCCGAAGACCTCGCCGCCGCCCGCACCGCCAACGACGAAGCCCTGACCCGCGGCGTCACCATCAAGACCCTCTACCAGGACACCACCCGCAACGATCCTGCCACTACCGCCCACGCCCACTGGCTCTGAACCCCGACCACTTTCGTGGACACTGGAAGTAGTTCACTCAAGTGTCAAGTGGGAAGTGCACGATGGTTTCAAAGCGGAAGAAGTACACCCAGGAGTACAAGGCAGAGGCCGTAGAGCTAGTGGTGAGCTCCGGCCGGCCCGTGGCTGAGATTGCCCGGGACCTCGGTCTGAACGAGGGAACCCTAGGAAACTGGGTAAATGCCGCGAAGAGGAGCGGAAGCATCAAAGACAAGCCGCTGACCATCGACGAGCGCGTCCATATGAAGGAACTCGAAGACGAAGTACGGAAGCTCCGCATGGAGCGGGACTTCCTAAAAAAAGCAGCGGCGTGGTTTGCGAGCCAGAACCAATAAAGTTCGCCTTCATCCTGCAAGTCCACGACGAGCAGGTCGGCAAGCCACGCCGCTTCATATATCCCATCAACTTCATGTGCAAGATGCTGGACGTATCGCGTACCGGATTCTACTCGTGGATCCGCCGTGAGGAGTCCGCACACGCACGACGCGATGTCGAACTTACCCGACTCATCATCGCTATCGACAAAGTCAACAGGGGTCGCTACGGGATCGACCGGATACACGCGCAGCTGGCCCGCCAGGGCGAGCGCGTGTCACCCAAGCGCGTCCGACGCCTGGCCAGGGCCGCTGGGCTGGCGTGCATCCATCCACGGCCCTACAAGGCCACCACCGTCCAGGATCCGGCGAACAGGCGCGGCCTGGTGGACCTCGTCGAGCGGAATTTCGTCCCGGAAAAGAAAGACCAGATATGGTACGGTGACATCACTTACATTCACACCGCAGAAGGCTGGGCCTATATGGCGACAGTCATCGACGGGTATTCGCGGAAGCTCATCGGCTGGTCGGTCGCTGACCACATGCGCGAAGACATGGTGATCCAGGCGCTAGACATGGCGATCCGAAATCGCCAGCCGGCACAGGGTGAAGTCGTCATGCATACAGACCGTGGCAGTCAGTACACCGGTAGTAAATTTCGCGACCAATGTCTTGACAGCGGAATCCTGCCTTCGGTAGGAAAGACGGGGATCTGCTTCGACAACGCCGCAGCAGAGTCGTTCAACGCAACCCTGAAAAAGGAATTGATCCACCTGCACGTGTGGACAACAATAAAGCAGGTCGGGAGTGCAATATTTGAATACACCGAGTCTTACTACAATCGACACAGGATTCAACGTGAGCTCGGCTACCTATCTCCCTATGAATACGAGAGTGGGTCCACACTAAGCGCAGCACTAGCAGCATAAAAGACTGTCTTCGAAATCGGTCGGCCTCCACTCCTCAGCCGCGGCGGCGAAGTGCGCACCGCCCCGATCCTGCCCCAACGCCTGGTCATCCTCGACCGCACCAGCGCCCTGGTCCCCATCGACCCCAGCGAAGGCCGCAATGGTGCCCTCCATGTCACCGAACCCGGCATCGTCGCGGCTCTGGTCACTCTGTTCGAACAAGCCTGGAGTACGGCTGTCCCCCTCGGCGCCGCCCGCTCCCAGGACCCCGAAACCGGCCTGACCGACACCGAGCGCGAGCTGCTGCGCCTGCTGGGCGGCGGGCTGACCGACGACACCGCCGGTCAGCGCCTGGGGCTGTCCACCAGGACGGTCCGCCGCCACATGGCGTCCGTCATGGAACGCCTCAATGCCTCCAGCCGCTTCGAGGCCGGCATCAAGGCCGCAGCGGGGCTGGCTGTAGCTCGGAGCTCGGCGGCGGGTGCCGCAGTCGTGAACCTCCTGTCCGTGCTCCGCAGCACGGACCGGACCCGGCCCGGGGCCGGGTGCCGCGCGGTCACTTGCCGGACGCTTCGGCGAGTTGCTTCAGAGTGAGTAGCTGGCGGCGGGCCATGATCAGGTCGCCCAGCGACAGCCCGGTGGCCAGCAGCCGGTTGGTCTGCATGACGACCTTGAGCAGCAGCCGCGTCCTTTCCGGTGACTCCGGGACCAGAACGTAGGACATGTGGCTGCCCATGATCCGTCCCGTCAGCTGCACTCCCGGATCGACTGCCACGATCCTGCCCAGCTTCCGGCCGGCGGACGTCGTGAACGCCTCGCCGACCTGCGGCTCCGGCAGATCCAGCAGTTTCCGGGGCGACCGCCGGAACCCGTTGTCGATCCAGTCGTAGGAGTACGGGGCAGCCCTGATCTGCGTGACCCACGGCCACACCTGCTCAACGGGCGCACCGATCGTCACCCCTCGCCACGCGCGCAGCGCGGGCCTGTCCACGAAGCGGTCGCACGGGTACTCCCGCACGACCTCGTCGTCGCGGACGCCCCATCGGTCTCCGATCACCTGCCCATTCTCGCTCTCGACGCCTCCGGTGCCGTCATCCGGGTGCGGCACAAGGCGGGTGCGGCGCAAGGCCGGTGCGGCGCTAGGCGGTCACGGCCTTCGGCGCAGCGCGGCCAGCAGTCCGCAGCGGATCGCGAAGGCGCCGAGGGCGACCAGCGGTACCGCGGTGACGGCGAGCGCGGACCAGGACAGGGCGTAGTTCAGGGCCGTCCGGTAGGTCGTGGCGAAGGTGCCGGTGGGACGCCAGGTGTAGTAGCCCCAGACCATGATGAGCTGGGAGAGGGCGGCGCGGACCGCCGCGTGGACGGCTCCGGGCGCGGTCGCGCCGACCAGGACCACGATCACCACATAGGGAAGGTATCCGGAGGCGATCCGGTGGGCGGCGTCGACGGTGCGCCCGTCGCCGTCCCCGACGACGGCGATCGCCGCGGACAGGGCGCCCGCTGCGAGGCCGGCGGCGAGGGTCGCCGCCCAGTGGCCGAGAGCTGGGCTGAGAGCTGGGCCGGGGGCCGGCTTCATCGTGGTCATTCGCATCACCCGGGGTGTGGTGTCGGCTGCGCTGGTACTGCCGGAGGCGCGGGGCGGGAATTCCCGCCCCGCCCGGCGGGAGGCCGTGGCAGGACGTCGCCCGTCACAGCCCTTCCGATTATCGGACGCCAATGACCGGCTATCTGGTTGCCACCTCACTGGGATCACCCGTCGGCACCGACCAGTGACAACGTGAGGGATGGTCGGTGTCAGTTGCTGTGAGCACGTTGCCGCCTGCTCGAAGGGCGATCAACAGCGCATCTTTGCTCGCGTGTTGCCGGGCGAACAGCAGACCGTAGGTCTGAACGAGTTCGTGCAGATCGTCGGCGGCCCGTTCCGCGTCACCCGGTTCGGTGGCCTGTAGGTGCAGGAAACTGTGGCCAGGGGTGAGATAGCCGATCGATCGTGGCCGACGTGGGGGACGTGGCCACGGTGATGTCGTCCTTGCACCAAGTCGGAGGGGTCGGCACCGCCGCATACGAGATGATCGGGTGATGTGGACAGAACTGATCGGCGCGCTGCCAGGGGAAACGGTTGTGATGCCGGCGGCGTCGGAAGCATCGATCCAAGCCTGCCAGCAGGAGTTGGGCCATCCGCTGCCTGAGGAACTCGTCTCGTTCCTGCGGGAGAGCAACGGCCTGCAGGGCGAGGACGGACTCGGTCTGGTCTGGCCGGTCGAACGGATAGCTGCCGACAACCGGGCCTTCCGTACGGACGTCGCCTTCGCGCGCCTGTATATGCCATTCGATGCGCTTCTGTTCTTCGGTGACGCCGGCAATGGCGATCAGTTCGCGGTTGTCCCGCACACCGGCCGCACCGATGTGTTCGCCTGGGACCACGAGAACGACGGTCGAACGTGGGTGGCACCCGCACTGGCAAGTACCTCGACTGGTGGCTGACCGGCCGGATCACCCTGTAGGCCCAGCGCCGACTCATGGCCACGACGCGCTTCTCGCGGAACTCAGCACTGCCACAGGAAGGCGGCCTCGGCGCAGGGTTCGCAGGTGAAGGCGAAAGCTGTTCCAGGGCCGCCGAAGTTCATGGCGGTGGTGTGGTCCGGACCCTCCTCGAACTGTGCGACCAGGTCCATCGGGCGGGTGCAGCGTGGGCACCCCGGTGTCTCGTCCCCCTGCAGCCAGTCGGGCTGCCCGCCGAGCTGTCCCAGGACACTTCGTAGGTCGTCTCCGCTGCGGCTGCCCCACTCCTCGCGGGCACTGCCGTAGTCGGAGGCGGGCAGGGACACCAGGTTCACGGCGTTGACGGCACCGAGATGGAGACGGCCCTCGTCCTCGCCAGGGTCGGCCATCGGTCGCAGCTCGGCGACGGGGAACAGCAGGGCCCGGTTGCCGCCGGCCGTCGGGCTCCATTCGTCGCACATCCCGGGATCGTTCTGGCACATGAATATGGCCATGGTCAATCCGTCTTGCGCGGCACTCCGATCCATCGGGCGGGGCAGATCGTCCAGCACGATCTGAGCCAGGAACTGCATCGGCCCCGCGCAGGTCGCACACGTGGGCCAGGACGTCCCGACCGGTGCCAGCGGCGTCCCCCGGTGCGTGTCACCAGCGCTTCGGGATCGCCCGGCCCCGCGTACATCATCAGCGTCGTCGTCACGGCTCCGGACCCTACGGCAGCCCACCGACACCCACCCACCTGCACCGACGGCCGGGGAATGCCCGATCTGCACAGAGCGGAGAAGCGACTCCACCCGCCACGTGGCAGGCGGCGAGTGGTGGAGCGATGGCCGTGGCCTGTGGCCCGTGGCCGTGGCCAGCGTGCCTGGTGGCCGTCAACACTCACTAGACCTCAAAGAGGGTCTCTGTCTGCGGCGGGACTGGAGGACACAGGACGTCACGGAGCTGGACGATCGCTTGACGCCATTCCTGGTGATTTATGGCTTCAGCCCATAGCTCAGCGAGTTCGGATGATCCAGTAACCACATGGTCCAGAGCGTCGACGGCCAGCATCCTGAAGTAAGCAGGAAAGTCCAGCGTCTTTTCCAGGGGGCCGTAGATCGAGCAGGGTTCACCGCCTGGGCACTGTGCGGCGATCAGGGCAGCTGCGGCTACCGCCTCCTGCGCCTTCCATGCGTCGAGGTAACCGGTGGCATTGGCAGCCCGCTCAAGGACCTTGCGGACCAGGTCCTCGCGGTCCTCCAGGTTGGCTTCGTCCAAGGTGAAGGCGAGGTCCGCGGCCTGGTCGTTGTCGAAGGGGCCGAAGTCCCACGTTCCCACGGTGCCCTCCCTGCCTGTCCTCGTCCGGTGGATCATTGCATCCATCACTGACATCACCGGTGGAGAGGAAAAGCCGGACCCATCGTCGCCGGGAATGGTGCCGGTGACCGCGAGGTCCGTAGCGGCAGGGTGGTGGGTGTGGTGTCAGTGGCACCCGCTTGTATTGCCCTGTGACTGTCTACGGTGTGATCACTCAACTGCCGGACCCGGAGACCGTGCGGTCCCGTTCCAAGGCCATGGCGATGTTGGATGCTGTCCTCAGCCCGGTATGGGAGATGCGCTACTACTCCTATGACGCGAGGTGGGGGCCCTCCGAGGAACTGGCCTCGATGAGGGATGGATGTGGCAATGACTACGCCGTCGTCTTCAGCTCGGCCGGGGTCTATGCCCAGGCGACGAACCACGAGTCGCCGATCAGTGCCTATCACTCTTCTCCGCCGGCACCGTGGCCCGGCCTCTTCGACTCCCTTCCGGATGTCTTCCGACGGTTCGAGCGGGAGCCGGCTTTCGGCGACCACAACGGTGTGCAGCGCGCCACTGTCTGCCTGTGGCGCGAGGGCGCGGACTCCGCGTGGAAGTGCGGTGACGTACAGATTCCGGACAAGGATGAGGATGACGCCGACGGTGCCGAATGGCTTTTCGGTCTCCTGCTCGAGGGCAACGCCGAAGCCTATGTGGTCTTCGCCGACGAGTACTTCGAGATGGCACCGGCCCTCGAAGCCGTCCAGCACGTTTATGACCTCAAGCCGTTGACCCAGGAGGTCGTCTCAGCATTGAACCCGGCTGTTCGGCTTGAGGACCTCGTCGAGGACATGGCCCAGATCGGGTATCCGCAATAGCTTCCAACTGGGGGCAGCCGCACGCCTTCATCAGCTGGCCGCTTGCTCAAAGGTGAGCCGGTCCACGACCGCCGCGCACAATTGCTCAGCAAAATCGGAGGGTTGGTTGGCGTCGCCCCATTTGCGGCGGGGCCCGAGTGCAACGATTCCTTGGCATGGGCGATGGCGGATCAAAAGGCATGCTGGATACTCGGTCGCGTGGCCGTGACGCAGCAACTCGCTCGGGTGCCCGCCCAGTATCTCGACGACTGCCGCAGCAGAGCGGTCGTGTCTCCGGACGACGATCCGGGGTGGGACCCGCCCCTTGATGACATCTGCGACCTGGACTGGGCGCCCGCTCTGCTGGAACGTGCCTGCGGGCATGCGCAGATCGACCCGCGACTGCTGGATGCCGTCCGATGTGCCACAAGCGGCGACCCCGTCGTGGACATCGCCTATCTCGACCACCCAGCAGCGGTCGGCGACTTCGGACCTGCTCCGACTGCGCTCGCCCCGCCAGAGGTGACCCGCACAGCCGCGGCTCTGCAGAGCGTCGACTTCACGTCGGTGCTGGCGACCCTGCCCGACGAGGACCGGCAGATCGCCGGAGTGCTCGGACCGGCGGTCGAGGGGCTCACCGGTGCCAAGCACTACCTGGCCAGGTACTTCATGGCGCTTTGCGACTTCTATCAAGGAGCCGCAGACCGGGGCCTGTTTGTCGTGTCCTGGTGGGACTGAACCCTCCGGCGAAGGGAACGGCCCGGGTGGCACGATGGCCGGGTGCTCAACACCATCGGTCGTTGGTACTACTTGCTGCGGGACTCGGTCAGTGATCCGAGCCGCGCTCCTGACGACGTCGCGCTGGCCCGGTTGCGGCTGCTGTATGTGAAGCCGGGCCTACGGTATGTGTATCTGCACAGCGGTGCCGCGATGGTGCTGCCTTCGCTGCGGCTCCGCCGGTTCCAACGACGGCTGCGTCGCGACGCCCGGCGGGTGACGTCGCGTGAACTCGAACTGCTGCTGGACGCGGGTTGGCGCGAGCGGATGACGGCCTGTTGGCTGATCGCAGCCGGCTGCCGCACAGAACTGCGGGAGCGCCTTGCCGCGGACCGGCTCGACCGAGGTGAACGTGAACGTGGACCTGGCCGAGCGTCGGCGCTTCCTCGTCCAGGAGTTGGCACTGGCCAGGGGAGGGTGCCCCGATCTGCGGCCGTGGCTCATTCGGGCCGGGGCACTTCCGAAGGGCTGGCGTGGCTGGCGGCACCCGCCGTTGCTGTGATGAGGGCGGGTGTTCCCTCAGACGGCCGCGGCCTCGGATTTGCGCGCGAGCAGGTGGATCTCCTGGAACTGCCGTCGGTCGGTGGGTCGGGGCTCGCGGACCATCCGGGCCACCTCGGCCAAGCCGGCCTTCCGCAGCAGTGCGGCGAGGTGGTCGGGCGACCACCGATAGGCCGGCGCCACCGCGTGATCGAAGACCTGCGTCGGGTGGGACGGACCGTCGCCGGCCGAGAAGCCGACCAGAAGATGGCCGCCAGGCGCCAGCACCCGGTGGAACTCGGCCAGGATGACCGGGAGTTCCCGCGGTGGCGTGTGGATGATGGACCAACGGGCGAGCACGCCGTCCAGCGTGCCGTCGGCGATGTCCAATGCGGCCATCGAGCCCACGTCGAAGCGCAGTCCGGGATGGGCCTGTCGGGCCAGCTCAACCATCGCTGAAGAGGCGTCAACGCCGAACGCCGCCAGCCCCAACTCGTCCAGGTGGGCGGTGATATGGCCGGGTCCGCAGCCCAGGTCCGCGACCCGGCCGTCCCCGCCCGCGCGGGCGACCTCGGCGAAGGCGCTCAGCATCGCGCGGTCCAAGGGCCTGTCCCGCAGTTCGTCGCGGAACTGCTGCGCATACAGCGGGGCCGCGGCGTCGTAGGCCTCGCGGGTGACAGTGAGGGCATCGTGGTCGACCATGGCCGCGACGCTAGTCCCTGGTGCTGGGACGAGCCGTGGGAATCGCGATCCTCCTGCCGAGTACCGCACTTGCGGAGGGCGGCGGGCGGAGGGCGGAGCCCCCCGCGCCGCGGAGCTGTCGGGTTCGGTGTCGAGCGGGAGTCGTAAGGCCACTTCTTCGACGGGGTCAGTAGATCCCGTTCAGTTCCCACCACCCGGGGCTCACAGCCTGAGGGGCGGCGAAGGTCCCCTTGCCGGTGCCGGCCGACACCCGGCCGATGCCCATATCGGTACCACTGCCGTCGGGGATGTTCGCGAGGGTGACGAAATCGTTGCGGCCGTCACCGGTGGCGTCGCCGTTCGCGACGAAGTTCACGACGTCGTTCCACCCCTTTCCACGGTTCGCGCTCGAGCGGATGCCGCCCTTGCCATTGCCGTAGGCGGCCATGAGCGTGCCCTTCGCGGTGCGGAAGAGGAAGTCGGCGTGCCCGTCCCCGTTGATGTCCCCGACGCCGACCAGGGCGGTGATGCCCTTCCAGCCTTCACCGATCCTCTTGTGCGAGCCGATGGTGCCGTGTCCGGTTCCCAGGTAGAGGTAGAGCCCTCCATTGGAGGAGACGGCGAGCAGGTCGCCGTGTCCATCGCCGTTGAAATCGCCGACGGCGGCGATCCGGGTCATGCTGTTCCATCCCTGGCCCAGGAGGCGGTGGGCGGTCACGCCGCCCTTTCCGTCACCGGGGTAGACCCAGAGCCGTCCGCGGGCATCGCGGGCGATGACGTCCTCCTTGCCGTCGCCGGTGACGTCGCCGTGCCGGGTGATCGCGGTCATCGCGCCCCAGCCGGGGCCGATGTCCCGGCCGCGGCCGTTCACGCCGGAGGTCGACCACAGCCGGCCGGCCTCGTCACGGCTGAGCAGGTCGGCGTAGCCGTCGTTGTTGAGGTCGCCGAATCCACTGGCCTTGGGCTGGTGCGCCGCGGACGTCCAGTCCGCGTAGGCGGTTCCCAAGCACTCGCGGTCGGTTCGGACCAGCTTGAGCGAGCTTACCTTCCGGTCCATGGAGAGGTTGTAACCGTTGCCGCTGCCGCTCTGGTTGGGCAGTTCGTCCCAGACCGTGCCTGAGGAGCCGTAGTTCGGATCGGCGTATATGCACACATTGCTGGTGGTGCGGTTGCTGTACGAGCGCATCCGGTTGTTCCATGAACCGAGCGTCGGGGCGCTGGCCTTCGTCTTGTACATCGCGCCTTGGGCGTTGGTGTGGTCCCAGGCGCAGAAGTAGCCCTTCGGACAGCGGTAGAAACCCGTTGCGGCCTGGGCCTGCACGGCCGGGGCCAGGGCCCCCGCGAGCGCCAGGGCCGTCACCGCGGCCAGCTTGCCGAGACTGCGTCGTTTCATGGTTCCCCCCACATTCAGCGATCAGACAAGCGGAAGAGTAGCGCCTGCCCGCCTGCCCGCCTGCCCGCCTGCCCGCCTGCCCGCCTGCCCGCCTGCCCGTTGTCGGCCTGGCTTGGGGCCGCAGCCGGAGGCAGGGACGGATTGTCCCTGGACAGGTGGGGCCTTCATCCGGGGATGGGGATTGTCCAGGCTGGGTGGTGGCGGGTGGTTCGTCCGAGTCGCGTGGTCAGTACGCGGCGGCCACGGCGCCAGGCAGGGAGCCGGCCATGACCGTGCGCAGCAGGATCGCCTTGATCACGGGTGCCAACCGCGGACTGGGGCGCGCCACGGCGCTGCGCCTCGCCGAGGACGGCACCGACCTCGTCGTCACCTACCGCTCCCATCCGGAGGAGGCCGCCGCGGTGGTGGACGCCGTGTCCGCGCTGGGGCGGACGGCGTTCGCGCTGCGGCTCGACACCGGGGAGGTCGAGTCCTTCGAGGAGTTCGCCGGCGAGGTCCGCCGGGTGCTGAAGGAGGGCTGGGACCGGGAGGGCTTCGACTTCCTGGTCAACAACGCCGGCGCGGCCGTCATGGCCCCGTTCGGTGAGATGACGGTGGACGGCTTCGACGAACTGGTCAAGGTCCACTTCCGGGGCGTGTACTTCCTGACCCAGACGCTGCTGCCGCTGCTGGAGGACGGGGGCAGGATCGTCAACCTGTCCACCGGGCTCACCAGGTTCACCGCCCAGGGCACCTCGGCGTACGCGTCGGTGAAGGGCGCCGTCGAGGTCTTCACCCGCTACCTGGCCAAGGAGCTGGGCCCGCGCGGCATCACCGCGAACACGGTCGCGCCGGGCCCGGTGGCCACCGACTTCGGCGGCGGCGGCGTCCGCGACAACGAGCAACTGCGTGCGCTGCTCGGCGGGCAGACCGCGCTGGGCCGGGTCGGCGAGCCGGAGGACATCGGCGGCGTCATCGCCTCGCTGCTGTCCGAGCACACCGGATGGATCACCGCCCAGCGGATCGAGGCCTCCGGCGGAACTTATATCTGACGGTTGGTCAGAAGGTCCATGGTCCTCCCGCTTCCAGAAGGAGCAGCACATGTCCCGTGCCAGGCTTGATACCACCGTCCCCGATCTGACCGGCAGGCTCGCGCTGGTGACCGGCGCGAGTGACGGGATCGGACGCGGGCTGGCCCAGCGGCTGGCCGAGGCCGGCGCGGAGGTTCTGCTGCCGGTGCGCAGCCCGGCCAAGGGCGCTGCCGCGGTCGAGCGGATCCGCCGCGCCGTGCCCGGCGCGCGGGTCTCCACCCGCGAACTGGACCTGTCCTCGCTGGACTCGGTGGCCGAGCTCGGCCGGGTGCTGAACGCCGAGGGCCGTCCCATCGACATCCTGATCAACAACGCGGCCGTGATGACCCCGGCCACCCGCCACACCACCGGCGACGGCCTGGAGTTGCAGTTCGCCACCAACCACCTCGGGCACTTCGCGCTCACCGCCCACCTGCTGCCGCTGCTGCGCGCGGCCGGGGCCCGGGTGACCACGCAGTCCAGCATCGGCGCCCGACAAGGGGCGTTCGCCTGGCAGGACCTGCAGAGCGAGCAGAAGTACCAGCCGATGACCGCCTACAACCAGTCCAAGCTCGCGATCATGCTGTTCGGCCTGGAACTCCAGCGGCGCAGCACCGCCGGGGGCTGGGGGATCACCAGCACCCTCGCGCATCCGGGGCTGACGTCCACCAATCTGCAGTCCTCGGGGCGGAACCTGGGCCGGGAGAAGGAGACCAGATGGATGGACCGCGCCTTCAAGCGGCTGTCCCGGCTGGGGCTGCTGGTCCAGACCGTGGACGACGGCCTGCTGCCCGCGCTGTACGCGGCCACCAGCCCGGACGCGGAGCCGGGCGGCTTCTACGGTCCGAGCGGCCCGGGGCAGCTGACCGGCCCTCCGGTCGCGCGGGAGCTGTTCAGATCGGCCCGGGACGCCGCGGTGGCCGGGCGGATCTGGCGTACTTCCGAGGAACTGGCCGGGGTCGGCTTCCCCAGCGCGTGACCCCACGGCGCGTGACCCCCCGGCGCGTGACCCCCCGGCGCGTGACCCCACGGCGGTGGGAAGCAGGCCACAGCAGGACCAGCAGGGGAGACTGAGCAGATGGACCGAGCACAACTGGCCGACTTCCTGCGCAGCCGCCGCGAGGCCCTCCAGCCGGAGGACGTCGGGCTGCCGCGCGGCCCGCGCCGCCGTACCCGGGGGCTGCGCCGGGAGGAGGTGGCGGCGCTGAGCGGGATGTCCACCGACTACTACAGCCGGATCGAGCAGCAGCGCGGGCCGCAGCCCTCCGAGCCGATGCTCGGCGGCATCGCCCGCGGGCTGCACCTGTCCCTGGACGAACGCGACCACCTGTTCCGGATGGCCGGGTACAGCACCCCGGGCCGCAGCGCCCGCACCGACCACGTCAACCCGGGGATCCTGCGGATCCTGGACCGGCTCGGCGACACCCCGGCCCTGGTGATCAGCAGCCTGGCCGAAACCCTGGTGCAGACCCGGCCGGCGGTGGCCCTGCTCGGCAATGACACCGACTACACCGGCCACGACCGCAGCCTGGTGTACCGCTGGTTCACCGCCCCCGCTGCCCGCCGGATCTACCCCGAGGAGGACCACCCGCTGCACGGGCGGATCTTCACCTCACAACTGCGGGCCGTCTACGCCCGCCAGGGGCCGGACTCCCGGGCCGGCCGGATCGTCGACGCCCTGCTGGACCGGAGCGAGGAGTTCACCGAGCTCTGGGGCGCCCACGAGATCGGCCTCGGCCACAGCGGGCCGAAGCGGATCCAGCATCCCGACCTGGGCGTCCTCGAACTGCACTGCCAGGTCCTGTTCGACGCCGACCAGGCCCAGGCGCTCCTGGTCTACACCGCCACCCCCGGGACGGAGAGCCACGAGAAGCTCAGGCTGCTCTCGGTCACCGGGGATCGCGGGCCCCACACCTGAAACACCGCGGCCTGAAGCACCGCGACAACACCGCGGCCTGAAGGACCGCGCGGGCCGGAGGGTCAGCGGCGGATGCCGCAGTCCGGGCAGAAGACCGACCCCTGGGGCAGGACCGCCTGGCACGAGGTGCACTGGTCCTGGGACCCCAGCCTGTGGCCGCAGCCCGGGCAGAAGCGTGCGCCATGGGTCTCGGTGCTGCACTGGGGGCAGACCAACTGGTGGCTCTGGTCCACGTTGTAGGCCTCGCCCTGGGCGCCGCCGACGTCGTAGGCACGCTGCGAGGCCACGTCGTTGAGTCCGCGCTGCTGCGCGGCGGCCACCTCGGCGGCGGTGTCCGGCGCGCAGCCCAGGCACAGGCCCTGGGCCGGGTTCCAGCACCGGCCGCAGACGTAACTGGTGCAGCGGGCGCAGCGGTTGAAGTGCGCCTGGGCGTCGGTGATGGCCTGCTGGAAGGCATTGTCCTTGGTCGGGCCCCAGTTGGCGCCGACCAGTCCGCCCAGGGCGCTGCTGGCCTCGCTGCCGGTGCGTCCGAACGCCCCCCAGGCGCTGCCGACCACCCGGTCCGCCCAGCCGGCCGCCCGGCCGCTGGTGTACGGCTTGAAGGCCGAACGCCAGGTGTCCGCACAGCGTGAGCAGGAGAACTCGAACTGGAAGCCGGCCCCCGTCCCGCGCTGCTCGCACAGGTCACGGTAGTTGTTGCTGAAGTAGATCTCGTTGCTCATGGTGCCGCTGCCCCCACACAATCCCATGCCGTTTCCATGACGGCCCTAGGCAAAGAGTGGCACAGCGGAACGGCGCGCGATAAGGACTGACGCATGATCCGTTCGCAACCGTTATGCCCGCGTTCGCCGGTTCACCGGCCGACTTCAGCGGCGCTTCAGCAGTCACTTCAGCAGTCACTTCAGCGGTCGGCGTCAGCGGTCGGCGATCAGGGTGCCGCCGATGGCCCAGTTCTCGGCCGGAAGCTCGTCGATGGTGACCCAGACCGACTCCGGCTTGATGCCGGTGACCCGGACGTAGGCGTCGGTGAGTTCCCGGGCGAGGGCGCGCTTCTGCTCCTCGCTGCGGCCGGCGATCTGCTTGACCTGGATGATCGGCATGGTGCTCCTTGATCGGGACGTGATCGTCCCGCAAAGCCTACGGCCCGCCGCCAGGAAGGCGGCGGGCCGTATCTCAGTACCCGGTCAGGCCCTGCTGCCCGACTCCTGGTCCTCGGTCAGCAGCCCGCCGCGCGCCGCGGGCGCGGACGGCGGGGCGGTGACCTTGCTCAGCGCGCTGGGCCACCACAGCCGCCGGTCCAGGTCCATGGTCAGCGCGGTGACCAGGATCGAGCGGACCACCAGGGTGTCCAGCAGGACGCCCAGGCAGACCGCGAAGCCGATCTCGGCGAAGCCCACCACCGGCAGCGTGCCCAGCACCCCGAAGGTGCTGGCCAGGATCAGTCCGGCGGAGGTGATCACGCCGCCGGTCGCGGCGAGCCCGGCCAGCGCGCCGCCGCGGGTGCCCCGGATGGCGGACTCCTCCCTGACCCTGGTCATCAGGAAGATGTTGTAGTCGATCCCCAGGGCGACCAGGAAGACGAAGACGAACAGCGGGAACGAGCTGTCCTCGCCCTGGAAGTGGAACAGATGGGTGAAGGCCAGCGAGCTGATGCCCAGGGCCGCGGCGTAGGAGAGCACCACGGTCGCGATCAGCAGCAGCGGCGCGACCACGGCCCGCAGCAGCAGGGCCAGGATCAGCAGCACCACCAGCAGCACGATCGGGATGATCACGAAGGAGTCGTGCCGGGACGCCCGCTGGGTGTCCAGCTGCACCGCCGTGTCACCGCCGACCTGGGCCTGCGCGCCGGGCACGGCGTGCTCGGCGGCCCTGACCCGGTCCACGGTGTCGTGCGCCGCCTTGCTGTCCGGGGCGGAGGAGAGGGTGCCGGTCAGATAGGCGTGGTCGCCCTTGACCAGCGGCGGGGTGGTCGAGGCGATGCCGGTGACGCTCTTCAGCGCCTGCAGGGCCGGGTCCGCCGCGGAGGCGTTGGTGATCACGATCACCGGGGACCCCGCCCCGGCCGGGAAGTGCTCGGCCAGGACGGCCTGGCCGACCACCGAGTCCGGCTTCCCGGTGAAGGAGCCCGCGGTTGACAGTCCGTCGGCCTTGAGGCTGAACATGCCCAGCGCCAGCGCGCCGAGGGCGAGGGTGGTGCCGATCCAGACCAGCCGGGGACGGCGGGAGATGCCGCCGCCGACCCGGGCCCAGACGCCGCTCTCGGTGGGCTCGGCGGTGCCGAAGGACGGCTTGACCGGCCAGAACACCCAGCGTCCGGTGATCACCAGCAGGGCCGGCAGCAGGGTGAGCATGGCCGCCAGGGCGATCACGATGCCGATGGCGCAGACCGGGCCGAGGCCGCGGGTGGAGTTCATCTGCGCGAACAGCAGGCAGAGCATGCTGATCGCGACGGTGGCGGCGCTGGCCAGGATGGCGGGGCCGGCCCGGTGCAGGGCCTCCGCCATGGCCTCGTGCCGGTCCTCGTGCCGGCGCAGCTCCTCGCGGTAGCGGGCGACCAGCAGCAGCGCGTAGTCCGTGCCCGCGCCGATCACCAGCACCAGCAGGATGCCCGCGCTCTGCGCGTTGACGGTCAGTCCGGCGTGTTTGACCAGCAGGTAGATGACGGCTTCGGCGGCGGTCAGGGCCAGGCCCGAGGACAGCAGCGGCAGCAGCCAGAGGGTCGGGCTGCGGTAGGTGAGCAGCAGCAGCACGATCACGATGCCGACGGTGGCGTAGAGCAGGGTGCCGTCGATCCCGGCGAACGCCTTGCTCTGATCGGCGCCGATGCCGCCGACCCCGGTGATGTGGACGGTGAGGCCGGGATCACCCTTGCTCGCGGTGGCGCGGATGCTGTCCACGGCCGGGGTGAGGTTGTTCCAGCCGCCCTTGGTCATGTCGACCGGCACGATGACCTGCAGCGCCTTGCCGTCCTTGGCCGACGCCGGCCCGGTGATGGCGCCCTTGACGTTGGGCGCGGAGGCGAAGGCCGCGATGTCGGCGGTGGCCTTGGCCCGGTCGGCGGCGGTGATGCCGCTGTCGCGGACGTAGAGCACCACGGTCGGGGCGCTCTGGGTCGCGGCGAACTGGCCCTGGAGGTTCAGGACCTTGGTGGACTCGGCGCTGCCCGGCAGCCAGCTCGACGCCTCGTTGTTCTCGGCGTTGGTGAGCTTCCCGGCGAGCGGGGCGAGGACGAGCAGCAGGATGATCCAGGCAGCGAGGACGACCCACTTGCTTCGTCGTCCGCAGGGCAGGGCGGCGAGCCGCCGGGCGAGATTCATTGTGTGTATCCCCCAAGTAACGCGATACATCGCGATCGTTGGGAATACGATGTGACGTACGCCGGGGTGGTGTCAAGCAGCGCAGGTCAGCTCAGGTACGGGCGTTGTAGAGGCCGAGATAGGTGGAGAACCGCTCCAGGTCCTCGTCCGGCCAGTCGGCCAGGCGCTCCAGGAAAGCGGCGTGGCGCTGCTCGCGGACGTCGCTCAGCAGCTGCTCGCCGGCCGGGGAGGCGCGGATGATCTGGCCGCGCAGGTCCTCCGGGTCGGCGCTGCGCTCGATCAGGCCGAGCTTCTCCAGGGCGGCGATCTGACGGCTGACCGTGGACTTGTCCAGCATGAAGTGCGCGGCCAGGTCAGTGCCGCGACAGCCGCCGCGCTCGTACAGGTGGTCGAGCAGGGTGTAGGTGACCAGGGTCAGGCTGGGATGGATCCGGAAGGCCAGCGCGCGGGCGCGCCGGGCGACGGCGGTCAGCTCGCGCTGGATGGCGTCGATGGACGCGGAGCGGGTGGGTGCGGCGGACAAGGCAGGCTCCTTTTTGGTTGCACAGTACAACCAAAGCCGGAAAATGTCCCGTCCGAAACGCTCAGGATCTGTGCGGCGTGTGCGGCAGCGGAAGTTCGAACCAGACCACTTTGCCGACCGCCTTGCGGCTGGTCCCCCAGCGCGCCGACAGGCTGCTGACCAGGCTCAGCCCGCGGCCGTCCTCGTCCAGCGCCTCGGACGGCTCCAGCGACGGCAGGTTGTGGTCGTCGTCGCTGACCTCGACCAGCAGCTTGCCGACCCGCATCAGCTGCAGCTCGACCCGGTCCCGCGCCACCCGCAGCGCATTCGTCACCAGCTCGCTGACCAGCAGCTCGGTGGTCTCCGCCAACTCCCCCAGGCCCCACTGGACCAGCTGCTCGCGGGCCAGCCGCCGGGCCCGGTGCACCTCGGTCGGGTCCAGCTGCAGCGACCAGGAGATCACGTCCTGCGGCGGGATGCCGTCGAAGCGGGCGATCAGCAGCGCCAGGTCGTCGTTGCGGTCGTCGGTGTGCAGCCGCTCCAGCACGGTGTCGCAGACCTCGTCCGGGCTGCGCCGGGGATCCACGATGTCGCCGCAGAGCGCGGCCAGGCCGTCCCCTATGTCACCGCCGCGCATCTCCACCAGGCCGTCGGTGCAGAGCACCAGCATGCTGCCGTCGGAGACCTTGATCTCGCGGGAGGCGAACGGCACCCCGCCCACGCCGATCGGCGCGCCGGACGGGATCTCCAGCAGCTCGCCGCGCCCGTCCGGATGGACCAGCACCGGCGGTACGTGGCCCGCGCTGGCCAGGGTGCAGGTGCGGGCGATCGGGTCGTAGACCGCGTAGAGGCAGGTGGCCAGGTGGTCGTCGCCGAGGCGCTGGGAGAGGTTGTCCAGGTGCCGCAGGATCTGGCCCGGCGGCAGGTCCAGCGCGGCCAGGGTCTGCATCGCGGTGCGGAACCGGCCCATCGCCACCGCCGAGTGCAGGCCGTGGCCCATCACGTCGCCGACCACCAGGGCGACCCGGCTGCCGGGCAGTTGGATCGCGTCGAACCAGTCGCCGCCGACCTCGGCCCGGCGGTCGCCGGGGATGTAGCGGTGCGCGATCAGCACCCCGGGGATCTTCGGCGGACGGGTCGGCAGCATGCTGCGCTGCAGCGTCAGCGCGGTCTTCGCCTCCATCCGGTGCAGCCGGGCGTTGTCGATCGACAGCGCGGCGCGGGCCGCCAGCTCGCGCAGGTACGCCGCGTCCGTCTCGTCGAAGGGCGGCCGGTCGGCGTTGCGCAGCAGGGTCAGGATGCCCAGCACGGTGCCCCGCGCCGCCAGCGGCAGCGTCAGCATCGACCGTCCGTCGAACAGCGGGGCCAGCGCCGGGCCGCCCCGGCCGGCCGCGCACTGCTCCGCCACCACCGGGTCCACCACCGGCACCAGCACCGGCTGGTTGGTCTGCAGCGCCAGACCTGACGGGGTGTTGCCGGACAGCTGGAACAGGCTGCCCTCGTGCACCTGGTGCTCCCAGCCGGCCAGCGACTCGCTGAAGGCCCGGGCCACCCGGCGCAGCTGGGTCTCGTCGTCGGGGCGGTCGCGCGGCAGCTCGGTGTCGACGATCAGCCGGTCCCGCAGGTCCACGCAGGCGAAGTCGGCGATCCCGGGGACCACCACCTGGCACAGCTCATGGACCGTCACATCCAGGTCCAGGGTGGTGCCGATCCGGGCGCCGGCATGGCTGAGCAGCCGCAGCTGCTCATTGGCCGGCAGCGCGAGCGGCAGCGGCACGGCGGTCGCCGCGGCGAAGCCGGCCCCGGTCAGCAGGCCCGGCGGAAGGGTCAGCGTGGGGACCGTCGGCGGCCCGCTGAACGGGCCGCCCTCGAAGCCGGGACGGAGCCGCGCGGTCGGCGTGGCCGGGGCGGTCGGCGTGGTCGGGAGGGCGGCGGCCTGCGGTTGTCCGGTGCGGGGGACCGGCACGACCGTGCTCGGCCCGGTCTCCGGCCCGGTCTCCGGGCTGGTGAGCCAGCCGGTGGAGGAGGCGTCCGGCCGGTTCTTCGCGGAGTCGGCGGAGTCGTCCTGGCGGTCGTGCTCGTCGGTCGCGGCACCGCCCCCGGCCCCGGTCAGCGTGGGCAGGCCGGCCGAGCCGGGCAGCGGCGAGCCGTCCGGGAGTTCGTGCGGCAGCACCGGGAGCCGGATCGTGCCGTTCACCAGCAGCGCCGGGGCGCCCGCGGCCAGCAGCTGGCCGATCAGCCGGGTGCGCCGGTCCTCGGCGGTCCTGGGCAGCATCACCGACAGCCGCTGGGCGGTGCGCTGGGCGTCGGCGGCCCCGGTCGGGGCGGTCTGGACCGGGGCGATCCGCATCGCGGACTGCCCGGAGGCGGTGGTGGCCGCGTAGGGGAGGAACTGGTCGCCCAGCGCGATCCGCGGGCCGGCCTCGCGCAGCGGCCTGGCGTCGGCGGCGAGCACCAGCAGGCTGCGCCCGACCGGCTCGATCAGCCGGTAGGTCCAGCACAGCAGCTCGACCGTGCGCCCGTCCCGGTCGGTCACCAGCAGCTCCCCGGTCCAGGAGGAGTCGCCGGTGGTGAGGTCGTCCAGGTGGTCCAGGGCGTCGCCGAGCCGGCCCTCGGCCGGGGCGGTCGGCGGGACCGGTGCGGTCGCGGCGCCGGCCGGGTGCGGGGCGCCGCCGCGGGCCAGCGGGAGCAGTCCGGAGGCGGGGCGGTCGAAGACGTCGTCGCGGCGGTGGCCGAAGACCTCCTCGGCGGTGCGGTTCCAGTGGCACAGCCGCCCGTCGGAGTCCACCATCAGCACGGCCAGGCGCAGCACGGCCACCACGCCGGACGGTGCCGAGAGCGGGGAGGCCGCCGCGGCGGCGGAAGCACGGGGGGCCCTGTTCAGGGCAGCGTCATGCCGCCCTCGCCCGGAAGCCGCGAAGGACTCTTCCGCCATATTCACCTCTCTCAGCTCCCACTGCTGATCGTTCTGCGCTGCACCTCTTATGGAATACCCCCAGGCAAGCATGAAACCTGCCTCTGTTGCCTGACATCGGAGAACAATTGAGGTGTCCAGTAGCGCGCGCGGGCTCGCACGCCCTAGTGTGCGCCCTCGATCGCCGTCGTAGGGACAGTAGGGTGACTTGGCGGACACGCGGTAAAAACAACAAGCATTGAGGTTGAGATGGCTGCCGACACCCCGGTCCGGTGGATCGACCCCGAGGAGCAGCAGCTCGAGGAACAGATCGCGCTCACCGAGGCGCAGTGGGTCGACGCCGAGGTGGAGGTCGAGACCCTGCGGGTGGAGCTCGACAACTTCGCCCTGGTGCACCACCAGCGGCTCGGTCCCATGTATGTGCGCCTGGACGAGCTGGACGCGCTGATCGCCGAGGCCACGGCTGCGCGGACCGGCAACCCGGACGACATCAGGCGGGCCTTCGAGGCCCGCAACATCGTCGAGCCGATGCCGGACCTGGAGGCCTTCTTCGCCGCCACGGAGGCCGCCAACGACGCCGCCGCGGCCGAAGCGGCCGGGGAGGCGGGCTCGGTTCCGGGCCAGGGTTCCGGCCAGGGCGGCGCCGACTCGGAGCCGCCGCTGATGCCGCAGGCCCCGCAGCGGATCCGGCCCCGACAAGGAGGCCCAGCGCCTCTACCGCGACCTGGCCCGCCGGGCCCACCCGGACCTGGCCCAGGACCCGGCCGAGCAGCAGCTCCGCGGCGCCTTCATCGCCCGGGTCAACGAGGCCTACTCCCGCGGCGACGTGCTCGCGCTGGCCGCGCTGGCCGAGGAGTGGGCCGGCGAGACCGGCGACAACGGCGCACCCCCGAGCGGCACCCCGGAACGGACGGCCTGGCTGCGGCAGCGCCTGGACTGGCTGACCGCGCGGCTGCACCGGATCGAGCTGACCCGGGCCGAGCTCGCCGACAGCCCGATGGGACAGCTGCTGATGCTGCTCCCGGACGACCCGGACGCCCTGCTGGAGGTGCTGGCCGAGCAGCTGCTGGAGTCGGTCGCCACCCGCCAGGCGGAGCTGGACCGGCTGGTCGGAGCGTTCTGACCGCCGTCCATCCACGAGACCACCGAGCAACACATCCCTTGAGTCTGGAGAGACCTATGCCCCACCCCGCTGTTCCCACCGTGGACGCCGCTTCCGTACCGGCCGAGGCCGCGCTGCTCGACGTCCGTGAGCAGGACGAGTGGGACGCCGGTCATGTCGACGGCGCGCTGCACATCCCGATGGGCCAGGTGCTGGCCCGGATCGAGGAGCTGCCGGAGCAGAAGCTCTATGTGCTCTGCCGGGTCGGCGGCCGCTCGGCCCAGGTGGTGCAGTACCTGGTCGCCCAGGGCCGGGACGCCGTGAACGTGGACGGCGGGATGTACGCCTGGGAGGCGGCGGGCCGGCCGATGACCGGGATGGACGGCCGCGAGGCGTTCGTGCTGTAGCTGCGGCTGCCGCCAGGGCCACTGCTTGTCGCCCGTGGGCGAACGATCTGTGGAAAGTGGGTGTGCCGGGGCCGGATGATCCGCCATGATGGGCCGGTCAGTAGTACATAACCTGCCCAGAGGGGTCAAATGGCTTCCGGCACGCCCTTGCTACCGCGTACTGACCGGATAGAACTGCGAGTGATCACCCCCGCCGCGGCGGCCGAACTGGCCGGGGGGACCGGCTACGGAGGGTTCAGCTGGGCCCCCGGCGGCCCCTACGAGGGGACCAGGGACGCCTGCGGGATGATCGTCAAGGCGGCCGGAGCCGGGATCTACGACCCGGCCTGGGGCGCGTTCGCGATCATCAGGCTCGAGGACGGCGCGGCGCTCGGCGGAGCCGGGTTCCATGGACCGCCGAGCCTGGGCAGCGTCGAGATCGGCTACGACCTCGCCGCCTCCGCGCGCGGCCATGGCTTCGCCACCGAGGCGGTGGGTCTGCTCACCGCGTACGCGCTGGCCGACCCCGAGGTCGCCCTGGTGCTGGCGCACACCGAACCGGGCAACACGGCCTCGCAGGCGGTGCTCCACCGGTCCGGTTTCCTCCGGGACGGGGCCAACGAGGACGGGCTGCCGCGGTTCGTGCTGAGCTGACGGTCAGAGGTATCGCAGCAGCGTCGTGGGGGACTCGACCGCGTCGGCGACGAAGCGGAGGAAGGCCCCGGCGACGGCTCCGTCGCACACCCGGTGGTCGAAGCTGAAGGACAGCTGCACCACCTGACGTACCGCCAACTCGCCCTGGTGCACCCAGGGCTTAGGCGCGATCCGGCCCACCCCCAGCATCGCCGCCTCCGGGTGGTTGATGATCGGGGTGGAGCCGTCGACGCCGAAGACCCCGTAGTTGTTGAGGGTGAAGGTCCCACCGGTGAGCTCGGCCGGGGCGAGGCGGCCCTCGCGGGCGGCGCCGGTGAGCCGGGCGAGTTCGGCGGCGAGGCCCGCGGTGCTCAGCAGGTGGGCGTCGTGGACGACCGGGACGGCGAGGCCGCGCGGGGTCTGCGCGGCGAAGCCCAGGTGCACGGCGCGGTGCCGGCGGATGCCGGTGGCGGCGCCGTCGGGACCGGTGACCACGCTGGAGTTGAGCTCCGGGTGCTGGGCCAGTCCCGCGGTGCAGATCCTTGCGAGGAGCGCGAGCAGGCTGAGGTCCAGGCCGCGGCGGGCGGTGAGCAGTTCGGTGGCGTCGGCGTCGACCCAGCAGGTGGCGTCGGGGATCTCCCGGCGGCTCCGGCTGAAGGTCTCAGCGGCGAGACGGGCGACTCCGCGCAGCGGGGTGACGTCCTCGTCCTGAAGCTGGGGAACTGGCGCGGGGATCGGGCTGTCCACGGCGGCGGTGACGTCGGCGCGCATGATCAGGCCGTCGGGGCCGCTGCCGGTGAGCACGGCGAGGTCGATCCCGTGCTCCCGCGCGAGGCGTCGCACCAGCGGCGAGATCACGGCGAACGCGGTGGTGGGGGCGGGTGCGGCGGCGGCGCGAGTCGGGGCAGCGGCCGGGGCAGGAGCCAGCGAGGAGGCCGGGGCCGGAGCCCGCCCCCCGCTCGGCGCGAGCCGCCTGCGGCGGCTGCCGGTGCTCTCGGTGGTGCCGTAGCCGACCAGCACATTGCCCGAGCCCTCAGCGCCCGAGCCCTGAGCATCGGAACCCTCGGCGGCGAAGCCACCCTCCGGGCCCACTGCCACGGTGACCAGCGGCGAGCCCACCGGCACCTCCGCGCCGGCCTCGCCCGCGCGGGAGGTGATCACGCCCGGGTACGGGCACGGCACCTCGACCACGGCCTTGGCCGTCTCGACCTCGGCGATCGGCTGGTCCACCACGATCACGTCGCCCACCTCGACCAGCCAGCGGACGATCTCGGCCGAGGTCAGGCCCTCACCCAGGTCGGGCAGCAGAAACTCGCGTACGGAGGGCATCGCGTTCACTGCTCCCATTGGAGTCGCGCCACCGCGTCCAGGATGCGGTCCACCCCGGGGAGGTGGTGCTGCTCCAGCATCGGCGGCGGGTAGGGGATGTCGAAGCCGGTGACCCGGAGCACGGGCGCGGCCAGGTGATGGAAGCACCGCTCACTGACGCGAGCGGCGATCTCGGCGCCGATGCCGGCGAATCCGGCTGCCTCGTGCACCACCACCGCCCGTCCGGTGGCCCGGACCGCGGCGCAGACGGTCTCGTCGTCGAAGGGCACCAGGCTGCGCAGGTCCACCACCGCGAGGTCCCAGCCCTCGGCCCTGGCCGCCTCGGCGGCCTCCAGACAGACCGGCAGCGAGGGCCCGTAGCTGAGCAGGGTCGCCGAGTGGCCGGTGCGGCGGACCACGGCCCGGCCGATCGGCTCGATCGGTGCGGGGTCGTCCGGGGACCATTCGTCCTTGGACCAGTAGAGCCGCTTGGGTTCCAGGAAGACCACCGGGTCGTCCGAGGCGATGGCCGACCGCAGCAGCCCGTAGGCGTCGGCGACGGTGGCGGGGGTGACCACGTGCAGGCCCGGGGTGTGCGCGTAGTAGGCCTCGGAGGAGTCGCTGTGGTGCTCCACCCCGCCGATGCCGCCGCCGTAGGGGATGCGGATGGTGATCGGCAGCGGCACCGCGCCCGCGGTGCGGTTGCGCATCTTGGCGACATGGCTGACCAGCTGCTCGAACGCCGGGTAGGCGAAGGCGTCGAACTGCATCTCCACCACCGGCCGCAGCCCGTACATGGCCATGCCGACGGCGGTGCCGAGGATGCCCGCTTCGGCGAGCGGGGTGTCCAGGCAGCGGTCGGCGCCGAACTCGGCGGCCAGCCCGTCGGTGACCCGGAACACCCCGCCCAGGGTGCCGACGTCCTCGCCCAGCACATGGACGGACGGGTCGTCCCGCATGGCGTCACGCAGGCCGGCGTTGAGCGCGGCGGCGAGGGTGGTGCGGGGCGGTGCGGCGACGGGGGGTGCGGTCACGGTGGTCATCACGCCTCGGCCTCCGCTGCCAGCTCGGCGGCCAGCTGGGCCGCCTGCTCCCGCAGTTGCGGGGTGGGCTCGGCGTAGACATGGCTGAACAGCGACATGGGGTCCAATTCCGGTTTCACGTGAAACACCGTGCGCATCCGATCGGCCAGCGCCTCGGCGGCGTTGGCGGCGTCCGCGACCTCACCGTCGCCGATCAGTCCGGCGGTCCGCAGCTCGCGTTCCAGCAGCGCCAGCGGGTCGCGCTGCTGCCACTCGGCGACCTCCTCGCTGCTGCGGTAGCGCCCGGCGTCGTCGGCGTTGGTGTGGGCCTCGATCCGGTAGGTGACCGCCTCGACCAGCACCGGGCCCAGCCCCGCGCGGGCGTGCTCCACCGCCTCGCTGAGCACGGTGTGCATGGCGGCGGCGTCATTGCCGTCGACCAGCCGGCCGTGGATGCCGTAGCCGACCGCCTTGTGGGCCAGCGTCGGCGCGGCCGACTGCTTGGACAGCGGGACCGAGATCGCATAGCCGTTGTTCTGCACCAGGAAGACCACTGGGGCGTTCAGCACCCCGGCGAAGTTCAGCGCCTCGTGGAAGTCGCCCTCGCTGGTGCCGCCGTCGCCGACCAGCGCCAGGGCCACGGTGGAGTCGCCGCGCAGCCGGGCGGCGTGGGCCAGCCCGACCGCGTGCGGGGCCTGGGTGGCCAGCGGGGTGGACAGCGGGGCGACCCGGTGCTCGAAGGGGTCGTAGCCGCTGTGCGCGTTGCCGCGGAGCAGGGTGAGCGCCTCCAGCGGGTCCACCCCCCGGGAGACCACGGCCAGGGTGTCGCGGTAGCTGGGGAACAGCCAGTCGGTGGGCCGCAGCGCGGTGGCGGCGGCGATCTGGCAGGCCTCCTGACCGGTGGAGGCCGGGTAGACGGCGAGCCGGCCCTGCTTGGTGAGGGTGGTGGCCTGCTGGTTGTAGCGGCGTCCGGCGACCAGGCGGCGGTAGAGGTCGCGCAGCAGCTCGGGCCCCTCGGGACGGGCGGCGAGGTCGGCGAAGGCAGGGGTGCCGAGAATCCGGACCGGCTCGGCCTCGGGGAGCAGCGGCGCCGGGTCGCGGCGCGGGCCGTGTGCCTCGGGCGGCCACACGGACGCGAGCGGTGTCGACACGGTGGAGTGGTCGATGACGGTCACGGGGCACCTCCTGGTGTCGGTGGGTGAGAGAGGTGCTGGCGGGGCTCAGAAAACGTGGTGCTCCCTACCGATTGTTCGGTTGTTTGATCGAATCGGCTACTCTCCCGCCCTAGTGGTGGACAAACGGCTGCGATCGCGCTCTGCTGGAATCCGGATGTCCATCAGGGAAGGACGGGGGACCATGCCTGCTGAACAGATGGCCGGACCGGGTGAGCCGCGTGCGGGGCGCCGGGTGCCGCTGCCGGCCCTGCGCACCGGGCCCGCGGCCGAGTGGGTGGCCGAGCGGACCCGGCAGCGGGCCTCCTCCGCCCGGGTGCCGATCGCCGGCCGGGCGGCAGGGGAACCGCCCAAGCCGTCCGACGAGTCGATGGTCGAACAGCGTCAGCTGGACCGGATCGACCGGGCCATCCTGCGGCTGCTCCAGCAGGACGGCCGGGCCTCGATCCGCTCGGTCGCCGAGCGGGTGCACGTCTCCCGCGCCAATGCCTACGCGCGGATCGCGCGGATGGTGGACGACGGGGTGATCAGGGGCTTCACCGCGCGGGTGGACCATGAGCGGGCCGGGCAGGCGGCGTCCGCGTACATCACCCTGAAGATCGTGCAGAACTCCTGGCGCCGGGTCCGCGGCCAGCTGCTGGAGCTGCCGGGGGTGGAGCACATGGCGCTGGTCAGCGGGGATTTCGATGTGCTGCTGCTGGTCCACACGGTGGACAACCGGGCGCTGCGGGAGCTGGTGCTGAACCGGATCCAGAGCATCCCCGAGGTGCTCGGCACGCACACCCTGCTGGTCTTCGACGAGACCGACCGCACCCCGGTGCTGCCGGACTGACCCCGGCGCCGGGCCGGCCAGTCGTCCAGGCAGGCTCAGTCCTTGGCGCGCAGCCCGCTGAAGGCCAGCGTGGTCACCGCGTCGGTGATGTGCTGGACGGCGGAGTCCATGACGCTGGTGTCCGGGTCCGCCCGGTACCACTCCACCAGCGAGTTGATCATGCCGAAGAGCAGCCGGGTGGCCAGCCGCGGCTCCACGTCGGCGCGCAGCTCCCCGGCCCTGACCGCCTCGGCCAGCAGGTCCGAGACCCGCTGGTCGAACTCGCGGCGCCGCTGCAGCGCCCACAGCTCGGTGCCGGTGTTGCCGCGCACCCGCAGCAGCAGGGTGACGTACGGCAGCTCGGTGAGCAGCACCTCGGTGGTCCGCCGCACCACGTGCTCCAGCCGGTCGACGGCCCGTCCGGTCGCGGCGGCGGGCTCGTCCAGGATGGCGAAGAGGTGGTCCAGGGCGCGGCCGACGGCCAGCTGGAGCAGTTCCTCCTTGCCCCGGACATGGTGGTAGATCGAGGACTTGCTGATCCCGGCGGCCCGGGAGAGATCCTCCATCGAGGTGCCGTCGTAGCCGCGTTCGTTGAACACCCGGACGGTCACGGCGAGCAGCGTGTCCACGGTGTAGCTGTCACGCCGCTGTGTCCGCGAGTTGTCGACCATGACCGGAAGCCTACGGTCTCGACCGCCCGGCTTGGCAGTCCACCATGACAGTTGTATTGTCATAACAGTTATAGAAGTCAAACTACCGAAATGCCTGGAGCGATCCCTGTGCCCGACAGCAGCTCAGCCGCCCTCAGCGTCCGCAGGCGCTTCCTCGTCCTCGGCATCTGCTGTATGAGCCTGTTCATCGTCGGGCTCGACAACACGATCGTGAACGTCGCGCTGCCCTCGATCCAGCACGACCTGCACTCCTCGGTCTCCGGTCTGCAGTGGGTCATCGACGCCTACACCCTGGTTCTGGCCAGCCTGCTGATGCTGTCCGGCTCCACCGGCGACCGGATCGGCCGCCGCCGCACCTTCCAGTACGGCCTGGTGCTGTTCACCCTGGGCTCGCTGCTCTGCAGCCTCTCCCCCAGCCTGAGCTGGCTGATCGTCGCCCGCATGATCCAGGCGGTCGGCGGCTCGATGCTCAACCCGGTGGCGATGTCGATCATCACCAACACCTTCACCGACCCGCGCGAGCGGGCCCGCGCCATCGGCGTCTGGGGCGCCACGGTCGGCTTCAGCATGGCGCTCGGCCCGGTCGTCGGCGGCCTGCTGGTGGGCTCGGTGGGCTGGCAGTCGATCTTCTGGATCAACATCCCGATCGGCATCGCCGCACTGGTCCTGGCCGGACGCTTCATCCCGGAGTCCAAGGCCGCCAAGGCGCGCCGGATCGACCCGGTCGGCCAGCTGCTGGTGATCACCCTGCTCGCCTCGATCACCTACGCCATCATCGAGGCCCCGGCCGCGGGCTGGGGCTCCGCGCAGACCCTGGGCTGCTTCGGCTTCGGGCTGGCCGCCGTGGCCGCCTTCGTGCTCTACGAGTCCCGCCGCCGCGAACCCCTGATCGACCTGCGCTTCTTCCGCAGCGTGCCGTTCTCGGGGGCGACCGTGATCGCCGTCTCCGGCTTCGCCTCACTGGCCGGGTTCCTCTTCCTGAACACCCTCTACCTGCAGAACGCGCTCGGCTACAGCGCGCTCAAGGCAGGTCTCTTCACCCTGCCGATGGCCGCGATGACCGTGGTCTTCGCGCCGCTGTCCGGACGGATCGTCGGCTCGCGCGGGCCGCGGATCCCGCTGATCGTGGCCGGGATCGCGATGTCGCTGAGCGGGCTGACCCTGACCGGGCTCAGCCTGGTCACCCCGACCTGGCAGCTGATGGCGGCGTACGTGATGTTCGGCATCGGCTTCGGGATGCTCAACGCGCCGATCACCAACACCGCCGTCTCCGGGATGCCGCGCAGCCAGGCCGGGGTGGCCGCCGCCGTCGCCTCGACCAGCCGCCAGGTGGGGCAGTCGCTGGGGGTCGCGGTGATCGTCTCCGTGGTCACCTCCTCGGTGCACGGGCCGAGCACCCCGGCCGCCTTCACCGAGGCCAGCCACATCGGCTGGTGGATCAACGTGGCCTGCGGACTGGTGGTACTGGCGCTCGGTATCCTCACCACGGGGGCCTGGGCCAAGGGCACGGCTGCCCGCAACGCCGCCAAGCTCGCCCCCGAGGACGTCAGGACACCGGTCGCCGCATGAACGCTCCCACCGACGCCAGCGCCCCCACCGAGACTGCCGAGGCCAGCGGCGCCGCCGCCGAGACCGCCGCCCGGATCTTCGAGGCCATGCGCCACGTGGTCCTGGAGCAGGACGACCGGCGCACCGAGGTCGCCGAGAAGCTGGGGATGAGCTTCGGCCGCAGCAAGGCGCTGCGGCGGCTGGCGGCCGCCGGGCCGATGCAGATGAGCGAGCTGACCGCCAGGCTGGCCACCGACAAGCCGTACACCACGCTGATCGTGGACGACCTGGAGCGGCGCGGCCTGGTGCTGCGCAGCGTCCACCCGGAGGACCGGCGCTGCAAGATCGTCACCGCCACCGAGGCCGGGCTGGTCGTCGCCGCGCAGGCGGAGGCGATCCTGGCCCGGCCGCCGGAGTCGATGCTGGCCCTGGATCCCGAGGAGCTGGCGACGCTGGACCGGCTGGTGGCCAAGCTTTAGAGTGACCGGGTTCTTCTCTTGTACCGACCGAACATTCGGTTAGTCTGGTGCTGGCAGAGTCGCCAGGACCGACCGAGGAGTGCCCATGCCCCACGAGCTGATCGACCGTCACCAGGCCACCCTGGACAGCGCCCTCGCTGCCCTGGCCGCCCGGGACTACTGGTCCCCCTACCCGGAGTCGCCCCGCGGCTACGGCGAGCCGGTGGCCCTGGACGCCCTGCAGGGCCAGGAGCTGCTGCTCGACCAGCCCGGCACGGACGGCCGGGTCGGCCCGTCCGCCGCCGAGGGCGGTGAGCGGTCCCCGTACGGGCCCGAGCTGGGCGTGGCCTACCCGCACGCGGGCGATCCGGAGGCGCTGGTCGCCGCCGCCCGCGCGGCCCGGCCGGCCTGGGCGACGGCCGGACCGCTGCTGCGGGCGGCGGTCTGTATCGAGATCCTGGCCCGGATCAACGCCCGCTCCAACGAGTTCGGCACCGCGGTGATGCACACCACCGGGCAGGCCGCCGGGATGGCCTTCCAGGCCGGCGGCCCGCACGCCCAGGACCGCGGTCTCGAGGCGGTGGCCAGTGCCTACGCCGAGCAGACCCGGCTGCCCGCCAGCGCCGAGTGGACCAAGCCGCAGGGCAAGCGCGACCCGCTGCGGATGGTCAAGGAGTTCACCCCGGTACCGCGCGGTCTCGCGCTGCTGATCGGCTGCAACACCTTCCCCACCTGGAACAGCTACCCCGGCCTGTTCGCCTCGCTGGCCACCGGCAACCCGGTGCTGGTCAAGCCGCACCCGCGGGCGGTGCTGCCGCTGGCGCTCACTGTCGCGATCGCCCGCGAGGTGCTGGCCGAGGCCGGATTCAGCCCGGACACCGTGCTGCTCGCGGCCGAGCAGCCGGGCGAGGGCCTGGCGAAGACGCTGGCCCTGCACCCGGAGGTCCGGGTGATCGACTACACCGGCTCCACCGAGTTCGGCGACTGGCTGGAGGACAACGCCCGGCAGGCGCAGGTCTACACCGAGAAGGCCGGGGTCAACACCGTCCTGCTGGACTCCACCGACGACTACGCCGGGGCGCTCGCCAACCTCGCCTTCTCGTTCGCGCTCTACAGCGGCCAGATGTGCACCACCCCGCAGAACCTGCTGGTCCCGCGCGAGGGCATCGACACCGACCAGGGCCACCGCTCGTTCCGCGAGGTGGTCGGCGACCTGGGCGCGGCGCTGGACCGGCTGCTCGGGGACGACGCCCGTGCGGCGGCGCTGCTGGGCGCGATCGTGAACCCGGGCGTGCTGGGCCGGATCGAGCAGGCGGAGAAGGGCGAGTTCGGCGAGCTCGCGCTGGCGCCGCGCGCGGTCGCCGTCCCGGAGTGGCCGGACGCCGTGGTCCGCACCCCCGCGCTGGTGGTGCTGGACAGCGCCGAGGGCGAACTGCCGGGGGAGTGCTTCGGCCCGGTGGCCTTCGTGGTCGCGGTGGACTCGGCCGCCGACGGCGTCGAGCTGTTGCGCCGGACCGTGCGCGAGCGCGGCGCGATGACCGCCTCGGCGTACACCACCTCGCCGGAGCTGGAGCAGGCCGTGGTCGCCGCGGCCCTGGACGCCGGGGTCTCGCTGTCGCTGAACCTCACCGGCCAGGTGTACGTCAACCAGACCGCCGCCTTCTCCGACCTGCACGGGACCGGGGCCAACCCGGCCGCCAACGCGGCGTACTGCGACGCGGCCTTCGTCGCCTCCCGGTTCCGGGCGATCGAGGTCCGCAGGCACGTCTGAGGTGTGACCCAAGGCACGCCCGGCGTTAAGAATGCGTCGACAACGTGTCAAGGAGGCATACGGACGGTTGACGGGGTGCCTGGTGATCCGGGTGGCGCGAGGGCTGAGACTCTAGGCAAACAGAGCCCTACCTTCCGCTTACCTGACAGGGGTGAGAATGGCCGCCACGGTCGTGAACCAGCCGGTGCCGCGCATCGCATCGCCCAAGCGGGTCCGTCTGATGCCGCTGGTGGCGCTGATCTTCTTCAGCGTCTCCGGCGGCGCCTACGGGATCGAGGGGCTGTTCTCCACCTCGGGTCCCGGTATGGCCATCCTGCTGATCGTGGTCACCCCGCTGATCTACAGCATTCCGCACGCCCTGGTCTGCGCCGAGCTCGGCACCGCGCTCCCGGTCGAGGGCGGCTACTACCACTGGGTGAAGAAGGGCCTGGGGAAGTTCTTCGGCTTCCAGCAGGGCGTGCTCCAGTGGATCTGCAGCTTCGTGGACATGGCGGCCTACCCGGTCATGTTCGTCGCCTACCTGCAGAGCCTGGTCGCCGTGGTCGCCCCCGGCAAGCACGTGCTGTTCACGGTCGGACATCTGGACTTCGACCTCAACTGGTTCATCTGCGTCGCCGTCATCCTGGTGTTCACCCTGGTCAACCTGCTCGGCGCGGGCTGGGTCGGCGACTCCTCGGTGGTCTTCGCGGTGATCTGCCTGACCCCGATGCTGCTGCTCAGCGCGATCGGCCTCTACCACCTGATCAGCCACGGCATCGACCCGGTCACCCCGATGACCGCCACGCCGGACCAGTCCACCTGGAACGCCTTCGGCGCCGGTCTGTTCATCGTGATGTGGAACTACTCCGGCTGGGACAGCGTGTCCAATGTCGCCGGAGAGATGGAGAACCCGCGCAAGCACCTGCCCAAGGCGCTGGCGATGTCGGTCGGCCTGATCATGATCGGCTACCTGCTGCCCACCATCGGCTCGCTCGCGGTCGGCTCCAAGGGCGACAGCGGCTGGCTGAACTGGGACGACGGCTCCTTCTCCGACGTCGCCAAGACCCTGGCCGGGCCCTGGCTGCAGATCACCGTCACTGTCGGCGGGATGTTCGCGGCGGCGGCCATGTTCTCGGCGCTGCTGGCCTCCAACACCCGGCTGCCGTTCGTGCTGGCCCAGGACGGCTACTTCCCCACCTGGGTGGCCAAGGAGAGCAAGCGCTACCGGATGCCGATCGTCTCGATCATCGGCTCCTCGGTCATCTACGCGATGTTCTGCCTCAGCAGCTTCGCCAACCTGGTCGTCTTCGACGTCTTCCTCACCAATATCGGCATCCTGCTGGAGGTCGCCGCGCTGATCGCGCTGCGGATCAGGGAACCCGACATGCCGCGGCCCTACCGGATCCCCGGCGGCTGGCTCTCCATCGCCGGCATCGTGCTCTCGCTGCTCAGCGTGTGCGCCTGGGCGGCCTGGCAGCAGTACGTGGAGAGCGGCACCCAGGCGGTCACCTACTGCCTGGTGATCGTGGCCGGCTCGACCCTGCTCTACTTCCCGCTGGAGCGCTGGCGCGCGAGCAAGGCCCGGCGTGATCCCTCGCTGGACCGCAGCCCGGGCAGCCCCGGCTACGAGACCTGGCTGGCCGCGGCGATCGGCCGCGACGACGCCGAGGCGGCAGCCGCTGCCGCGGACGCCGGCGGGGCCTCCGGGGAGCAGAGCGGCGACGCGCTGGTCCGGGCCTGAGGGACGGGTCGCTCCAGGGCCCGGTCGATCGCGAGAAGGGCATTGTCCCGCGCGGCGGCCGCAGGCCACCGCTGTCACACCTGCAAGCCTTCTGTTGCGTCTTTTACAGGCTGTATCTGTCCCTCGGGACGACCCGTGACGCAGGGTGAGGGGTGATGCGGATCACGTTGCGAAAACCGCCCAACGATAATGATTCCGCTGTCGAACCCCGTTCTGGACCTGGAAAGCGCAGGTTTTCGCCCTAATCTCTGACCCCATCGCCTCACTGGCTCGCTGCAGAAAGGCCACGACTCCCCCATGACCGGCCCCAGCTTCGAAGACCTCGCACGGTTCGCCAACCGCACCCGTGCCCGCTCGACGGCTGCCGCGATGAGCCGCCGCTCCCTGCTCCGCGGTGCCACAGCAGGAGGTCTGGCCGTTGCCGGAACCGGACTGCTGTCGGCCTGCGGGGTCCAGGGCCATGTCGTCCCGGCCGGCGCCAAGGCGACCGGACAGCCTGGCAAGGACTACTCGGACACCGAGAAGAAGGTGGTCTGGGCGACCTGGCCCGCCTATATCGACATCGACGAGAAGCACCCGGACAAGCGGCCCACCCTCGACGCCTTCGTCAAGGAGAGCGGCATCCAGGTCGACTACCTGGAGATCATCAACGACAACAACGACTTCTACACCAAGGTCGACCCGTACCTGGTCAAGGGCATCGACACCGGCTACGACCTGATGGTCGTCAGCGACTACATGGTCGCCAAGTACCGGACGTACGACTACCTGCAGGAGCTGGACCTCGCCAACATCCCGAACCACGACAAGATGCTGCCGAGCGTCCTGAAGGACCCGACCGACCCGGGCCGCCGCTACTCCGTCCCCTGGGCCTACGGCTTCACCACCATCGCGTACAACAGCAAGCTGGTGAAGGAGCCGATCACCTCGATCGTCGAGCTGTTCACCCGGCCCGACCTGCACGGCAAGGTCTCGCTGTTCAGCGAGATGGAGGACACCGCGGCGCTGGCCCTGCTGGCCCTCGGCCACGACCCGGAGAAGTTCACCGACGCCCAGTTCAACGAGGCGCTGGAGTACATCCGCAAGGCCAAGAGCGCCGGGCAGATCCGCGCCTTCACCGGCAACGACTACCTGAGCGACTTCCAGGCCGGCAACACCGCCGTGACCATGGCCTACTCCGGTGACGTGGCCCAGCTGGGCGTCCCGCACCTGGTCACCGTGGACCTCCCCAAGGAGGGCCTGCTGGCCTGGTCCGACAACTGCGTGATCCCCAACTTCGCCCGGCACAAGACCAACGCCGAGAAGCTGCTCAACTACTACCTGCAGCCCGAGGTGGCGGCGGAACTCGCCGACTACATCGACTACGTCCCCTCGGTGGACGGTGCGATCGCCGCCCTGCAGAAGCTCGACCCGGACACCGCCTCCTCGCCGCTGATCGTCCCCACCAAGGAGATGGAAGCGAAGTCGCACGGCTTCATGGCGCTCACCATCGCCCAGCTCAACGACTACACCAGCCGGTTCCAGCAGACCATCGGCCAGTAGCCCGCCCCGTCCGACGGACACCTCACCGACGCGAAAGAAGATTCTCGATGAGCTCCACTGACGTACTCGGCAGGACCGGGGGCGGCGATCTGCGCCTGGCCGGCCTCACCAAGCGCTTCGGCGCGTTCACGGCCGTCGACAACCTGGACCTGACCATCCCGCAGGGCTCCTTCTTCGCCCTGCTCGGCGCGTCCGGCTGCGGCAAGACGACGACCCTGCGGATGGTCTCCGGGCTCGAGGACCCGACGGCGGGTCAGATCTTCCTCGGCGACGCGGACGTCACCGACACCAAGCCGTACCGGCGCCCGGTCAACACCGTCTTCCAGAACTACGCGCTGTTCCCGCACCTGGACATCTTCGAGAACGTCGCCTTCGGCCTCCGCCGCCGCGGCTTCAAGAGCGTCAAGCCGCAGGTCGAGGCGATGCTGGAGCTGGTCGAGCTGGGCCACCTGGCCAAGCGCAAGCCCAGCCAGCTCTCCGGCGGCCAGCAGCAGCGGATCGCGCTGGCCCGGGCCCTGATCAACGAGCCCCAGGTGCTGCTGCTGGACGAGCCGCTGGGTGCGCTGGACCTCAAGCTGCGACGGCAGATGCAGATCGAGCTCAAGCGGATCCAGACCGAGGTCGGACTGACCTTCGTGCACGTCACCCACGACCAGGAGGAGGCCATGACCATGGCCGACACCATCGCGGTGATGAACCAGGGCCGGATCGAGCAGATGGGCTCCCCCGCCGAGCTCTACGAGAACCCGCTGACCACCTTCGTCGCCAACTTCCTGGGCCAGTCCAACCTGATCCCGGGCACGGTCGAGTCGGTCACCGGCGACGTGGTCACCGTCTCCGCACAGGGCCGCAAGCTCACCCTGGACGCCAAGCGCTGCCGCTCGCTGTCCGGCGAGGTGATCCTCGGCGTCCGCCCGGAGAAGGTGCAGTTGGTGGCCACCGAGGCCGACGTGCCCAGCGGCTACAACGCGCTCAACGGCACCGTCTCCGACACCTCGTTCATCGGCGTCTCCACCCAGTACCTGGTCAAGCTGCCCTCCGGCGAGGAGATCTCGGTCTTCGAGCAGAACACCGGCCGCGCGATCCAGCGCCCCGGCACCGAGGTCGTCGTCCACTGGGACCCCAGCCAGGGCTTCGGCCTGGACGGCACCCAGGACATCGACGCGGGCGCGGTCCTGGACGAGGAGGGCGCCGCGTGACCGCCTCACTGCTCGACAAGCCCCCGGTGGCGGAGGCCCCGGCCGACCGCAGGCCGCGCCGCAACCTCACCCCGTGGATGCTGCTGCTGCCCGGACTGCTCTGGCTGGTGCTGTTCTTCCTGGTGCCGATCCTCACCTCGGTCTCGGCCTCGGTGCAGCAGGGCAACTTCGACGACGGCTTCAAGCTCACCTGGCACTGGGCCAACTACCGGCAGGCACTGCACCCGTTCTGGCACCAGTACCTGCACTCCGGGATCTACTCCGTCGCCACCACGGTCTTCTGCCTGGGGCTCGGCTACCCGGTGGCCTACTTCATCGCCTTCAAGGGCGGGAAGTGGAAGTCGCTGCTGATGGCACTGGTGATCGTGCCCTCCTTCACCAGCTTCCTGATCCGCACCATCGCCTGGAAGACGGTCCTCGCCGACAACGGCTTCGTGGTCAGCGTGCTGAACCACACGGGCGTGCTGTGGGTGACCAGCCACCTGGGTATCACCGTGGAGCACCGGGTGCTGGCCAGCCCCGGCGCGGTGGTGTTCGGCATGATCTACAACTTCCTGCCGTTCATGATCCTGCCGCTCTACACCTCGCTGGAGAAGATCGACCCGCGGCTGCACGAGGCCGGCAACGACCTCTACTGCAGCACCTTCCAGACCTGGCGCCGGATCACCCTCCCGCTGTCCATGCCCGGCGTGATCGGCGGCACGCTGCTGACCTTCATCCCGGCGATCGGCGACTACATCAACGCGCAGCTGCTCGGCAACCCCAACACCAGCGTGGTCGGCCAGAGCATCGAGAACCTCTTCCTGCGCCAGACCGACGGCTACCCGGTCGGCTCGGCGATGTCGGTCCTGATGATGGTCGGCACGCTGGTGCTGGTGATGTCCTACATCCGCAAGGCCGGTACGGAGGACCTGATCTGATGGCTACTCAATCCGCATCCTGGCCGGTGGCGCCGGTGATCCGCCGCCGCGGTCCGATCGCCTGGATCAGCGACCACCTGCTCGGCTTCCTCACCGTGCTGATCTTCCTCTTCATGCTGCTGCCGAACGCCGTCATCCTGGTGATGTCGTTCAACCAGCCGATCGGCAAGTACGACTACGTCTGGAACAAGTTCTCGCTGCATGCCTGGGCCCACCCCTGCGCCACCCAGGAACTCTGTACCAGCATGGGCCTGTCGCTGCGGATCGGCGCCATCGCCACCGTGGTCGCCACCATCCTCGGCACGATGATCGCCTTCGCCATGGTGCGGCACCGCTTCAAGGCCCGCTCCGGCATCAACGCGCTGCTGTTCCTGCCGATGGCCGCCCCCGAGGTGGTCATGGGCGCGACCCTGACCGCGCTCTTCTTCAACACCATCGGCCCCGGCTCGCTGGGCTTCTGGACCATCACCATCGCGCATGTGATGTTCTGCCTCAGCTATGTGGTGGTGACCGTCAAATCCCGGCTGGCCGGCATGGACCCGACCCTGGAACGGGCGGCGCAGGACCTCTACGCCACCCCCACCCAGACCTTCCGGAAGGTCACCCTGCCGCTGGTCGCACCCGGCATCGCCGCCGCGGCGCTGCTCTCCTTCGCGCTGTCGGTGGACGACTACATCATCACCGCGTTCACCGCCGGACAGCGGGAGACCTTCCCGATGTTCATCTTCGGCTCGGTGCAGCGCGCCTACCCGGCGCAGATCAATGTGATCGGCTCGATGATGCTGATCGTCACCATGCTGATCATCGCGGTCTCCACGGTGCTCGGCCGGATGCGGGCAACCCGGAGGTAGCTCCTTTTTCCGACGGCGCGGCGGTCTGCTTCCCTGCTCCCCGGGGGCGCAGGCCGCCGCGCGTATGGTTCGGAGGGTGGACGAGAACGCGGTGGCAGTGGAGCGGTGGCGCGGGGCGGCGCCGGGCAGTGTGCTGCTCGACGGCTTCCACGCGCTGAAACACGCGCTGCGCTTCGGCGCGGCGGTGACGGTGGTGCTGACCAGTGACCGGGCGGCGGTGGCCGGGCTGGCCAAGGACCTCGCCCCGGATGTCGCCGACCGGATCGACGCGCTGGCGGTCGAGGTCCCGGCGGCGGCGCTGAAGGAACTCGTGCCGCGGATCCACCCCACCGGCATCGCCGCCCTGGCAGTCAGGCCGGACCGGGACGCCAACCTGGCCGCGCTGGCGGCGCAGCCCCGCCGCGCCCCGGTCGTGGTCCTGGACAACCCGCGCAACCTCGGCAACATCGGCGCGGTGGTGCGGCTCGCGGCCGGCTTCGGCGCGACCGGGGTGGTCACCACCGGTGACGCCGACCCCTGGCACCCGACCGTGGTCAGGGCCGGGGCCGGCCTTCACTTCGCCACTGTGGTGGAGCAGTTGACGATCGATCAACTACCGTGCGGCGGACCGCTGTACGCGCTCGACCCGGAGGGCGAGGACATCCGGCGGGTCGACTTCCCGGACGCCGCTGTGCTCGCCTTCGGCTCCGAACGGCACGGCCTGTCGCCCGAGTTGCGCGCTCGGGCGACCAGGCTGGTGGCCATCCCGATGCGGCCGCAGGTGTCCAGTTTCAACCTGGCGACCAGCGTCGGGATGGGCCTGTTCCACTGGGGTTCCTGCCAAGGCGCACGTGAGGGTTCACGCGCACGTGACGGTGCACGTAAGGGTTCACGCCACGGCGATGCCCAGCTCCCGTAGCAGCCCGGCGATCTCCTGGGCGGTGCCGTGCACCCGGGCCTTGCCGATGTTCAGCGACATCAGCCCTGGTGCGCCGTTGGGCGGCATCGCCGTCGCCGCGGCGGCGGGGGTCTCGGGCTCACGCGGAGCGGCGAGGCGCCGGACGACGTCCACGAAGCGGATGGTGCCGCAGGGGCGGATGCCCTTGCTGCCCCTGATGCCGACCCGGCGGAGCTCCGGGCAGCGGAAGTAGGGCCCGAAGGGGGGCCCGCTGTCCTCCTCCCGCTTGGGCACGCAGACATCCGTACGTCCGTGCAGGCAGTGAACCGAGCCGTCGGTCAGGACGCGGAAGTCGCCGTCCTGGATCCCGTCGATCCGGGCGACGAGGTCGACCGGCTGGTTTTCGATCGCCCCGGCGAGAACCTCGGCCATGCGAAGGCGCTCGGACTCGATGTCGATGTCGCCCCGGCGGAGGGAGGGGAGCAGGTCGGAGGTGACCCACTGCTGGAAGGGCTTCGCGGCCGCCTTCCTGGACCGCATGATCAGCGTGTACAGCCCGCTCTCGCTGACCAGGCCGAGCAGCGGATTCCCGCGCCCGTAGCTTTTCTGACCTGCGCTTTTGTCGTAACCCTCCGTTGAGCTGAGGGTTACGTCGCGGAGATCCACGGTGCGGGCCTCATGGGGCTCGACGAGCTGAGTGGCCTCGCTCGGGTTGGTCCGGCCCAGGATCCGGCAGACGTCGGCCGTGGCGAACCACGGGTCGCCGTCGATCACGATGACGCGGATCGGCTGCCCGGTGACCGGGAAGGTGGAGTGGGTCAAGGTCGGTTGTTCGGTGCGGAACATGACGTGCCTCTCGGGTGAGTGGTGCTGACGTCATGCCCAACGCGATAGTCAGACTGAGGTCACCCGGTTGGGGGAGCGCGAAGTTTGTGTACGGCGCGTGAGCGAGTCGCGCGTGCGGGTGGCGAATTGCGCCACCCCCCTACCTAGCCACTGCAGGAACGTGGTCGGCAGGAACACCGCGTCGGCGGAGATCATCGCCAGCGAGAAGAACGGCAGGCCGAGGGTGATCGCGATGGCGGCGTGCTCGATGATCATCAGCACCAGCAGCACATTCTTGATCCGCCGGTTGAAGGCCAGGAACGGAAAAGCGACCTGCACGATCACCGTGCCGTAACTGAGCGCGAAGACCAGCAGCGGGTGCGCCGAGAGCTGCTGTGAGAGGGCGGGCCAGGGGTTGAAGTAGGCCAGGTGCAGCGGGTAGTAGAGGGCGGTGCCGCCCTGCCAGAGCGAGCCCTGGATCTTGTACCAGCCGGCCGTGGCGTAGATGAAGCAGACCTCCACCGCCACCACCAGCATCGCGCAGTTGTGCAGCATGTCGCCGAGGGTGTCCAGCAGTGCCCGCGGTTCACCGTCCGGGTCGCGTTGGCCGAGGTACCACCAGAGGCCGCTGAGCAGCCAGAACGCCCAGAAGACGGTGCTCCAGGAGTACACCCCCGGGTCGAGCATGCCGAGGGTGTTCAGGCTGGAGAACTGCGCATAGGCGAGCAGGGCGCCGAGCAGGGCCCAGAGGGTGACCCCGGTCCGGTCGATCGCTTCCGGTGGTGTCGAGTTGCGGCGGCGGCGGGCGTCCAGCGACCAGACCGTGCCGCAGCGGGTGAAGGCCAGGTAGATCGCCATCAGGTGGATCACATTGTCGCCGCCGTCGCCGACCAGCACGCTGCGGTTCTGGATGGACAGCACAACGACCAGGAACAGCACGGACATGGTCCGGGTGCGCCAGCCCAGCAGCAGCAGCACGCTCACCAGGATCGCCAGCGCGTAGACCAGCTCGAACCACCAGCGGTCGCCGGACCAGGCCAGCACGGTGAAGGCGTGGTTGCTCGCCAGCATCTGCCGGGCCAGGTCCAGGCTCCAGGGCGAGCGGTCCCCGTACAGCACCCGGCGGTGCGGCCACTCGCGCAGCAGGAAGCCGGCGAAGCAGCCGGCGAAGCCGATCCGGACCACCGCGGCCTGGTACGGGGCGAGGGGCGCGGCGGTGGCGGCGGTCCAGCCGCGGACGGCGGCGGTGGTGAGGCGCTCGCGGAGGCCGGGGGCAGGGCTGGGGCCAGCGTCGGTGGCGGGGCCGGGGGTGGCCGGGTCGGTGGCGGTGGGTGTGCTCATGACCGCAGTCCTGTGTAGTCGTCGTCCTCGACCACCCACCAGGTGAGGGTCTGGTAGGTGGTCCTGGGGTTCCGGGTGGCCCCGGTCCAGGGCGGTCCGGCGACCGGGGTGGTCGCGATCCGGAACTGGATCTGGTTGATCGGGCTGCCGTGCCAGTCGCGGCCGAGCCGCTGCAGCGCGATCCGCTTCAGGTACTCCTTGGACAGCGGGCCGCCGCTGCCCTGGGAGTCCTCGCTGGGCAGGCTGTGCCAGGAGGAGTAGTAGTCCCAGGCCCGGCGCAGCAGGTTCTGGTCCACATGGCTGGGCGCCAGGTCGCCGCGGACGTGGGCGACGTCCTGCGCGGTGAGGTCGGTCCAGCCGGACTGGGGGCGGCCGCCGTCTGCGGTGAGGGTCTGCACCCGGGCCTGGACCGCGATGTTGTTCTGCAGCGGGTTCGGCGCGAACAGCTGCCAGTTCTGCTCGAACTCCGGGTAGACATGGGCGTTGATCTGGGTGCTGTAGCGCTGGGACGCGGGATTGCCGGGCGCGATGGAGAGGAACACGGTGCCCAGGTGCCAGCCGGTGGCGCAGAGCAGGGCCGCGGCGGCGAGGGCGAGCAGCAGCCGGGACGGGAGCGACCAGCGGCGCGGGGCGCCGTCCGGGTCCGGAGCCTCGGGCTGGAAGGCCTCGATGTACGGGGCCTCGGGCTGGGGGACCTCGGTGGGTTGGGCCTCGTAGCCCTCCGGGGCCGGGGCCGGGTCCGGGGGCGGCCAGGGCAGGGCGGGGCCGGGTATGGAGGTCTCCGGCTGAGGAGGTTGTTCTGACACGCCTTACCCGCTCGCTCGCTGTCGCGCTGCTGTTGTCCCGGTCCGCCCCGAACGGTACTGACCTCCTGGGGCTTGTGACAGCGGGAGTCGACCATTGCCCGATATCGCCGCTTTGTCGGAATACCAGCCGGGCGGCCTGCCCCTTCCCATCTACTAGAACCCGTTCTAATCTGACGTCTCGTCACATCAGGTCTGAGGAAGGGCAAGCCGTGGACTTCACCTTCACCGAGGAGCAGCAGGCCGCAGCCGAGGCCGCTCGCGCGGCCCTCGCCGACGTGGCGGTGGACGGCGTGCGCAGCCCCGCCGTCAGCATCGAGCCCGTCGCCGAGGACATCGACCGCGAGCTGTGGCAGCGCCTCGCCAAGTCCGATCTGCCCGGCCTCGCCCTGGCCGAGGAGTACGGCGGCTCGGGTCTTGACCCGGTCGCCTGGTGCCTGGTGCTGCGCGAGGCGGCCCGGGTGCTGGCCCGGGTGCCGCTGCTGGAGACCGGCGCCGCCGCCCTGGCGGTCCAGCGCTACGGCAGCGCGGAGCAGCGCCGCCGGCTGCTGCCGGAGGTCGCCGCCGGGCGGCTGCTGCTCGGCGTCGCCCCGCACGGCCGGACCGGGCACGAGCCCGCCGACCAGGCCGTACGCGCCGAGGCCGAGGCCGATGGCGGCTGGTCGCTGCACGGGTCGCAGACCGCGGTGCCCTACGCCCAGGTGCTGGACCGGATCGTGGTCCCGGCCCGCAGCGACCGCGGCACCCTGCTGCTGCTGGTCGACCCGCACGGCCCCGGCGTCGAGCTGCGCCGCCAGGTCAGCGCGCAAGGCGAGCCCGCCGCCGAGATGGTCTTCGACGGCGCCCGGGTGGACGCCGCCGCCGCGCTCGGCGAGCCCGCGGCGGACGGCGCCAACTGGCTGCATCTGCGCGGGCTGCTGATCGTCGGCAATGCCGCGTTGTGCCTCGGCCTCGGTGAGCAGATCCTGCGGCTGACCGCCGACTACACCGGCAAGCGCGAGCAGTTCGGCCACCCGGTCGCGACCTTCCAGGCCGTGGCGATGCAGGCCGCCGACCGCTATGTGGACCTGCGGGCGATGGAGGTGACGCTCTGGCAGGCCGCCTGGCGGCTCGGGCTCGCCGAGGCGGGAACGGGCGAGGAGCCGGGGCGGATCCCACTGGCGGCCGACCTGGCCACCGCCAAGGTCTGGTCGGCGGAGGGCGTGCGCAGCGTCGCCGCCACCGCGCAGCACCTGCACGGCGGCATGGGCGCGGACCTCGACTACCCGTTGCACCGCTACCACGCCTGGGCCAAGCACCTGGAGCTGTTCCTCGGCCCGGCCCCGGCCTATGAGCAGGAGATCGGCGACATCCTGGCCGAGCACCAGCTCTGACCCTTCCGGTCGGTCCGAGCCGTTTCTGTTGTACTGGCCCGTATGGAGGACCAGGGGTATGACGCGGTGGTGCTGGCCGGGGGCGCGGCCCGGCGGTTCGGCGCGGGGACGGACAAGCCCGCGCTGACCGTCGGCGGCCGGTCGCTGCTGGACCGGGTGCTGGCCGGCTGCGCGGGGGCGCGCGAGGTGGTCGTGGTCGGCCCGGCGCGGGCGACGACGCAGCCGGACCGCGCGGTCCGGGCGGTCCGGCTGGTCCGCGAACAGCCGCCGGGCGGCGGTCCGGTGGCGGCCGTGGCGGCGGCATTGCCGCAGGTCACCGCAGGGACGGTGCTGCTGCTCGCGGCCGACCTGCCGTTCTTCTCGGCGGTGGTGGCGGAGGCGCTGGTCGCCGCACTGGCCGAGGATCCTGGCGTGGACGCGGCCGTCCTGGTCGACGCCGCCGGACGGGACCAGCCGCTGGCCGCCGCCTACCGCACTGCGCCGCTGCGCGCCGCGCTGGCCGCGCTGGTGGCCGACCGCGGCGGCGACCCGGCCGGACTGCCGCTGCGCCGGCTCGTCGGCGGCCTCGCCACCCGCCGGCTGCCGGACCTGACCGGAGCCGCGCTGGACTGCGACACCTGGGACGATCTGGCCGAGGCCCGCGCCCGCGCTCGCGCCGAGGCGCACACCACCGGACCGGGTGAGTGAGCGGAGGGACACGAGGCCGAAACCGCACCTTGCGCGCTCTCGGCGCGCGGATCGGGGACGATGGACCCGTGCTGGAAGACTGGATCACCGCTGCGAAGTCCGAGCTGGGTATCGACCTGGACGTCGATGTGCCCGGCCTGCTCGACATGACCAAGGAGGTCGCCCACGGGGTGGCCCGTCCGGCTGCTCCGCTGACGGCCTTTCTGGTCGGCTATGCGGCCGGTCTTTCGGGTGGCGGTGCGGAGGCCGTGGCCGAGGGCAACCGCAAGGTCGAGGCGCTGGCGGCGCGCTGGACCGCCGAGGAGCCGGGGTGAGCGCCGGCGCGTCCGACGGCGGCGGCCAGGCCCGTGACCGGGCTGGTGACCGGGCTGGTGACCGGGCCGGTGACCGGGCCGGCGACGGTGACCTGCTGGGTGCTTACCCGTATCTGCTCCGGTCCGCGACGGTGACCAGTGAGGCCCCGGTGCGCCCGATGGAGGCGGCCGCTGACGGACCGTTCGACTACGCCGCGCCGGAACCCCCGCCCCCGTCCCCGCTGGAAACCCCCTGCCCGCAGCAGGCGCAGGGCGGCAGCGGCCCGTACGACTACGCCGCCGCGGAGGCGCGCACCGACGGTGTGCAGAGCGGACCGCGCGCCGCTCCCATGTCCTGGGCGCAGGCGCGTGTGCGGGCCGCTCGCGCCGGGGGTGCACCACTGCCGCCGGTGCTGCTGCCGCTCGCGGACGCCCTCGGCTGCGTCCTGGCCGCCCCGCTGGAGGCGCTCACCGACCTGCCGGCCTTCGACACCTCGGCCATGGACGGCTGGGCCGTCTCCGGGCCCGGCCCCTGGCGGCTGGGCGCGGGCCGACCTGCCGCCGGGATCCTGGCCGGGACCGGGCAGGACGCCGCCGCGTCCCTCGCCGACGGCACCGCGGTCCGGATCGCCACCGGCGCTCAGCTCCCGCCCGGCGCCACCGCCGTCCTCCGCAGCGAGGACGGCCGGGTCAGCCACAGCCCCGGCGGCGAACTGCTGCACGACCACGGCGCGACCCCGCTGGACCAGGGCCGGGACATCCGCCCGCGCGGCCAGGAGTGCCGGACCGGCGAACCGCTGCTGCCGCCCGGCACCACGGTCACCCCCGCCGTGCTCGGCCTGGCCGCCGCGGCCGGCTGCGACCTGCTCGCCGTGCACCGCCGCCCCACCGTCGAACTGCTGGTCCTCGGCGACGAGTTGCTGGACGCCGGGCTGCCGGGGGACGGCCGGACCAGGGACGCCCTCGGCCCGCTGCTGCCGTCCTGGCTGCGGGCGTACGGCGGGCAGGTCGGCCCGGTGCGCCGGGTCGGCGACGACCTCGGCCTGCTCCGGGACGCGCTGCTGCGCAGCCCCGCCGACGTCATCGTGACCACCGGCGGCACCGCGGCGGGACCGGTCGACTTCCTGCACCTGGCGCTGGCCGAGACCGGCGCGAAGCTGCTGGTGGACGGCGTCCGGGTGCGTCCGGGCCACCCGATGCTGCTGGCTCGGCTGCCGGCCGCGCCGGGGCAGCGTCCACGCCACGTGGTCGGCCTGCCCGGCAATCCGCTGGCCGCGGTGGCCGGTGCGGTCACCCTCGCCGAACCGCTGCTGCGGGCCCTGTCCGGCAGCTCCGCGGCTGCGCCGTACCTGGTCGAGGCCGCGGTGGCGCTGCCGGGGCATCCACAGGACACCCGGCTGCTCCCGGTGGTCCTGCCCGAGCGCGGGGTGCTGCCGCTGGCCTTCGACGGCCCGGCGATGCTGCGCGGCCTGGCGCTGGCCGAGGGCCTGGCCGTCGTTCCGCCCGGCGGCCTGCCGGCCGGGGCCCGGGTGGAGGTCCTGGAGGTCCCCACCGGATGAGGCCCGGACGGATGAGGCGGATGAGGCCCGGCCGGGAGAAGAGGAGCCGGGAGGGCAGGGGCTGGGACGGCAGGGGCCGGGCGAGCGGGGGCCGGGCGAGCAGGCGCAGGCAGGAGCGGCTGCCCGACGAGGCCGCGCTGCACCAGATCCTGCTGCCCGCCTCCAGCGCCGCCCCGCTGCGGCAGGTCGGCCGCCGGGTGGTGCTGGCCCTGCTGGTCATGGCCGCCACCATCGCCGTGGTCTACCTCGGCCGCGACGGCTACCACGACAACGCCCACGACCACCTGGACCTGCTCGGCTCCGCCTACTACGCCACGGTCACCCTCTCCACCACCGGTTACGGGGACATCACCCCGTTCAGCGACAGCGCCCGGCTGGTCAACATCCTGCTGATCACCCCGCTCCGGGTGCTGTTCCTGATCATCCTGGTCGGCACCACCCTCGAGGTGCTGACCACCCGCACCCGCCAGCTGTGGCGGATCAAGCACTGGAGGGCCGACTTGGACGGACACGTGGTGGTCGTCGGCTACGGCACCAAGGGACGCCACGCGGTGGCGACCTTGCTGCTCAAGGGCATCCGCAAGGACCTGATCGTGGTGGTCGACCCGCTGCCGAAGTCCATCAGGGCCGCGAACGAGGACGGCCTGGTCGGCGTCCTCGGCGACGCCACCAGGACCGAGGTGCTGCGCCGGGCCGAGATCGAGCGCGCCGCACAGATCATCATCGGCGCGCAGCGCGACGACACCGCCGTGCTGGTGACGCTGACGGCCCGTCAACTCAACAAGCACGCCACCATCGTGGTCGCGGTGCGGGAGGACGAGAACGCCCCGCTGCTGCGGCAGAGCGGTGCCAGCGTGGTGGTCACCAGCTCGGGATCGGCCGGCCGGCTGCTGGGCATGTCCTCGCTCAGCCCCCACTCGGGTGCGGTGCTGGACGACCTGCTCACGGTCGGCAACGGTCTGGATGTGATCGACCGTCCGGTCACCGCCGCCGAGGCCGGGCGCAGCCCGCGCGACTGCGGCGACCTGGTGGTCAGTGTGGTCCGGGGCAGCCGCCGCCTCCCCTACAACGACCCGGAGGCCGCGGTGCTGCGGCCGACCGACCGGATCATCGCCATCCGCCGCGCCGAACCCCAGGAGGCCTAGGGTTCAGGGCGTTGAGGGGTCGCCTTCAGCCCGGATCGACGATGTCCTGGGCGAAGATCGTCCCCAGCGGCTCGGGGCCGATGTACTGCTGGCAGTTGCAGGGCCGCGCCTCGTACTGGGTCGGCTTGCGTTCCGAGTCCCATGCGGTCGGGGCCTCGACCACCTCGTGGCATCGGCCGGTCCGGTCGTGCTTCGCCAGGTGGTGTGTGCAGCCGCAGACCGGCTCCGGCGGCCGGTTCGCCGCGTCCAGCGCCCGCTGCCGTCGCTCGGTGGCCTTCAGCAGGGCCAACTTGCGCGCATGGCGGGTCTTCAGCGCGTTCTGAACCAGTTCGCTCAACCGGCCCCCGCCGATCAGCACAGCGGGAATGGCCAGCCAGATCCAACCGCCCATGTGCGCCCTCCCGTTCCCGAGACACCCTCAGAGTACAGACCGTCCGCCCATGTGAGCCGGTTCCCGGTCGAGGCCCGATCGCACTCCCTCCGCCGGGTCGTCCTTCGCGCGGCGGCTCCCGGCGGGTAGCGTCGGCGGCATGCGAGCTATCACGATCAAAGAGCCCGGCGGTCCCGACGTCCTCACCCTGGCCGAAGTTCCCGACCCGGTACCGGGGGAGGGCGAGGTCCTGGTCGAGGTGGTGGCCTCGGCCGTGAACCGGGCTGACGTGCTCCAGCGGCAGGGCTTCTACAACCCGCCGCCCGGTGCGTCCGCCTACCCCGGCCTGGAGTGCTCCGGGCGGATCGCCGCCCTGGGCGCGGGCGTGGGCGGCTGGGCCGTCGGCGACGAGGTGTGCGCGCTGCTGTCGGGCGGCGGCTACGCCGAGAAGGTGGCCGTCCCGGTCGGACAGCTGCTGCCGGTGCCCAAGGGGGTCGACCTGGTCGACGCCGCGGCGCTGCCGGAGGTCACCTGCACCGTCTGGTCGAACGTGTTCCAGGTGGCGAACATCCGGCCGGGCGAGACGCTGCTGGTGCACGGTGGCAGCAGCGGCATCGGCACGATGGCGATCCAGCTCGGCAAGGCGATCGGTGCGCGGGTCGCGGTGACCGCGGGCAGTGCCGAGAAGCTGGAGGCGTGCCGGGCGCTGGGCGCGGACGTGCTGGTCAACTACCGAGACCAGGACTTCGTCGAGGCTCTGGGTCCGAACGGCGCGGACGTGATCCTGGACGTGGTCGGCGCCAAGTACCTGGACCGCAACCTGGACGCACTGGCGGTCAACGGCCGCCTGGTCGTCATCGGCATGCAGGGCGGCGTCACCGCCGATCTGAACCTCGGCAAGCTGATGGCCAAGCGCGCCGCGGTCATCGCCACCAGCCTCCGCGCCCGTCCGCTGGACGAGAAGGCCGCGATCGTCGCGGCCGTGCGGGAGCACGTCTGGCCGCTGCTGGAGACAGGCCGGGTCCGCCCGGTCGTCGACCGCGTCCTGCCCCTGGCTGAGGCCGCCGAGGCCCACCGGCTGATGGAGTCCAGCACCCACATCGGCAAGATCCTGCTCCAGGTCTGAGCCGTGTACGCGTCGGACTATTCCAGGTCCAGAACAGCCCGCAGCGCCTCGTTGACCTTCATCAACTCGCCGGTGCCGAGACGGCCGGCGAAGTCACCCAGGCGTTGCGGGTCGACCGCCGTCGCCTGCTCCACCAGGACTCTGACCTCCTGACCGAGCAGTTCGATCGTGGGGTGGATCAGGGAGTCGAAGGACTTGGTCGTCGTTGGTGCCACGATCCAGGTGGAGAGATGCTCGTAGGCGCTTGCCTGCAGCACCACGGCGTAGCGTGGACCACGCTGCTCGTGCCCCTGGGCGTCTCGGGGAGCCTTGAGCCGGTAGATGTCACCACGCACTGAGCTCGTCCATTTCCGCGCGTACCGTCTCAACCTCGGCAAGGTACTCCGGGTTGCTCATGAGGCGAGCCGCGTCGGCCCGCAGATCTGCTTGGCGCCGCTCGCGAGCAGCGAGTTCCAGCGCATGTCGAATGGCGTGTGTCGGGCTTGAACCGTCAGCAGTGAGAAGAGCCAGGTTGGCGGCGTCCTCACTTGTTGGACGGAATGTAATCGGATCTGCCATACGGAAAGAGTACGTCAATATTTCGCTGATGCCCACCTCGATGGGTGGCTGTGCGTGGGGGAGTCTTCACAAGGTCCAACGTGGTCCAGGTGTGCCATCTGCGGCCGGGTGAGACGTTGCTGGTGCACGGGGGATCGAGCGGTATCGGGACGATGGCGATCCAGCTCGGCAGGGCGGTCGGCGCGAGGGTCGCGGTCACGGCGGGCGGGGCGGAGAAGCTGGAGGCCTGCCGCGCGCTGGGTGCGGACGTGCTGGTCAACTACCGCGAGCAGGACTTCGTCGAGGTGCTCGGAGCGAATGGCGCGGATGTGATTCTGGACGTGGTCGGCGCAAAGTACCTGGACCGCAACCTGGACGCGCTGGCGGTGAACGGCCGTCTGGTGGTCATCGGCATGCAGGGCGGTGTCACGGCCGATCTGAACCTCGCCACCGGTCTGCGCGCCCGTCCCCTGGAGGAGAAGGCCGCGATCGTTGTCTCGGTCCGCGAACATGTCTGGCCGCTCCTGGAGAACGGCCGCGTCCGCCCGGTCGTCGACCGCGTCCTGCCCCTGGCCGGGGCCGCCGAGGCCCACCGGCTGATGGAGACCAGCACCCACATCGGCAAGATCCTGCTCCAGGTGTGATCGGGCGGCGGGCTCCCGGTCAGCGCTTGCGGGCCAGGGTGACCCCGTCGGCCATGGGGAGCATGGAGAGGTCGACGCGCTGGTCCGTCAGCAGGGTCAGGTTGACCTTGCGGACGCCCAGGGTGTCGGCGTCCTGGACGGCGGGGTCGACCACCCGGCCCGACCAGAGGGTGTTGTCGAGGACGATCAGGCCACCGGGCCTGGTCAGGTCGAGTGAGCGCTCGTAGTACTCCGGGTAGTGAGCCTTGTCCGCGTCGATGAAGACGAGGTCGAAGGACTCTAGGCCGCGTTCGGCGAGCAACTGGTCCAGGGTGGCCACCGCGTCACCCAGGCGTAGGTCGATCCGGTCCGTCACGCCGGCGAGCTCCCAGGCGCGGCGGGCGATGGCGGTCCACTCCTCGCTGATGTCGCAGGTGACCAGTTGCCCGTCGGCGGGCAGTGCCTGAGCCATGCGTAGGGCGCTGTAGCCGGTGAAGGTGCCGATCTCCAGGACCGTGCGGGCCTGGGTGAGCCCGATCAGCAGGGCCAGGAACTGGGCCTCTTCGGGGAGGATCTGCATGATGCAGTCGGGCAGGGCGGCGGTCTCCTCGCGCAGCCCGGCCAGGACCTGGCCCTCTCGGAGCGAGAACTCCCGCACGTAGTCGAGGAGTTCCGGGGTGAAGTCGATCTGGTCACGCATGCTGGCTCCCTGCCATGGACGGGACGGTGCTGGTGTTGGTGACGGGCTGTTCGGGGTGCCAGGCCGGTGCCGGGCCGTAGCGGCGGGCGGTGGTCCCGGTCTCGTAGGGCAGCGCCTGCGCAGCCTGGACCAGTTCCATCTGCATGCCCCAGGGGGTGCGGAAGTAGAGCCACCGATTGCCCGCGATGGGTCCCTCGGTGATGGTCCGGGGCGCGCCGAGCAGTTCGACGCCGGGCTGGCGGGCCAAGTGGTCGGCGGCCTCGTCGATGTCGGTGACATGGATCGCCAGGTGGTGGCCGCCCCAGTCGCTGTTGGCGGGGAGGGACTGCCGCTGGTCCGGGGCGTCGTAGCCGAAGAGCTCCAAGTTGGTGACAGGACCGAGCCGCAGCATGGCGATATGGGCGACGGCCCTGGGGTGCACGCCGAGCTGGAGCTGCATCGACTCGCCGTGGCGGTCCTGGATCGGACCCTCCCGGTAGAGGAGTTCGGCGCCGAGGACCCTGGTGAAGAAGGCCACCGCCTGGTCGAGGTCGGGGACCGTGTAGGCGATGTGGTCCACATTGGTGGCGCCCGGCAGCATCGCCGGGCGCCCGAGCGGATCCGTCGTGGGGCGAGGGTCTGCCCCGGAATGACCCTCCGTCATGAAGCCACCGGAAGGCGGCGTGGCATGCCGGAGGTGAGGTGCGGGGGAGCGACGGCGACCAGGACGAGCTCCATGCCGTCCGCGCCCGCACGGAGCCTGGTGCCGCTGTTGAGGGTGCAGGCGGCGAGGGCGTCGCGGGTGAGTGCGGCGGTCGTGCCGTCCTGGCGCAGCAGTTGGCCGCCGCCGTTGACGACGAACCAGATCTCCTCGGTCCCGGCCCGTCCCCGGTCGCCGATCTCGGCGTCCGGGGCCAGCAGAACATGGTCTACGGCCTCGGTCTCGGAGAAGAAGAAGCCACGCCTGGCCAGCGAGCGGCTGCTCTTTTCCGGGGTCCCGTCCTTGAGCGTGCGGACGGTCTCCTCGACGGTGGTGACGATCATGCGGAGACCGCCGGAACCATCAGGCTGGCGTGGAAGTAGCGCAGTCCGGCAGCGCCGGCGCTGACGGTGAGCGAGCCGCCCAGCGGCAGGGTCACCGAGGTGCCGGGGGCGAGGTCCACCACGGTGGTGCCGGCCCGGGCGGTGCCGATGCCGTCCAGGACGAACAGGGTGTGCTCGCGGTCGGCGGCCGACAGCGTTTCCTCCTGCGCGGCGGTCAGGGTGACCACGCGGGCGGTGCGCAGCGGGCCGGTCAGCAGGGTCGACAGGTCGACCTCGCCCTGTTCGGCCAGGTCGATGATGGTGGCGGTCACGGTGGCTGTGGCTGTGGCTGTGGTCATGACGTCCCCTCTGAGGTGGTGGCGGTTGCGGTGCCGGCGCCGACCAGCGCCCGGGCGGTGTCGGGGCCGAAGACCTCGACGACCAGCCAGTTGAGGTCCTGGTCGCCGAGGTTGCGGAACTGGTGCCGGGTGCCGAGCCCGTTGACGACCAGATGGCCGGGGCGGATCCGGTGCGGCACGTCGTTGAGGAGGATCTCGCCCTCCCCGGAGATGACGAAGTACAACTCCTCGGTGCGGGTGTGGCGATGCTCACCGCAGACCGCGCCGGCCGGCAGCGAAGCCCATTCGATGGCTTCCCAGGTCCCGGCCAGGCCGAGCCTGCGGGCCAGGCACTTCCAGCGGGCGACGTCCGCCCCGCCGTGCATCGCGTGCACGGCGGAGGCGCCGTCCACGTCGGCGACCATCAACTCGTCAGACATGATGTGACGTTTCCTCTCTCTTGTAGGAACTCCGCGGCGGTCAGCACTTCCGCGCCGCCGACGTCGTCGAAGAACCTGACGGTGCCGATGCCGGTAGGCAGCGGCATCCGCAGCCGTCCGTCGCGGTGCCTCACGGTGTCGGCCAGTGCTTCGTGCAGCAGTTCGGGCCGGCACACCTCATGGGTGGACGGCAGTCCCAGCCCGTCCGTCACGGCCATCACCCGGTCCCGGTCCTCTGCCGTGAGCAGCCCGCGCTGCCAGGCGAGGACGGTGGTCAGCGCCATGTCGATGGCCACGGCCTCGCCGTGGAGCAGGGCGGGCAGCGCGTGCATCTCCAGGGTGGGGCTGAAGGTGTGCCCGTAGTCGACCGCGCGTTCGAGCCGGGCCTCCCACAGGTTGGGCTCCAGTTCGGCGAGCATCCCGCCGATGGCCCGGCGCAGCACGTCGTCGGCGGCTGCCTCGCCGGCCGCGGTGGTGCCCTGGAACCGTTCGACGCGCAGCAGCGGGCCGTATGTCTCCAGCGCCTCGAACAGGGGCCGGTCCAGCACCAGGCCGATCTTGAGGATCTCGGCGAGCCCGTTGCAGATCTGCCGGTCGGGCAGGGTCGCCAGGAACTCCGGGTCGATCAGGGTGAGCGCGGGCGGGAAGTAGCTGCCGAGACGGTTCTTGTGGCGGCCGTGATTGACGCCGGTCTTCACTCCGACGGAGGCGTCGACCTGGCCGATCAGGGTGGTGGGAACTTTGATGTGGGGCAGGCCCCGGCGGTAGAGGCTGCAGGCGAAGCCGACGGTGTCGGTCAGCACGCCGCCGCCCACCGCGACGACGGGTTCCTGGCGCCGCAGCAGCCGGTGGGAGTCGAAGGCGTCCACGACGCGGAGCATCGACTCGATGCTCTTGTTCTCCTCGCCGGGTTCCAGCACCACCCACTGCACATCGATCGCGTGGGCGGTGAAGTAGGCGCGCAGCCGGTCGCCGTGGAGGGCCTCGACGGTGCTCTCGGTGACCACACAGCACCTGGTGGGACCGCTCTGCCCGGCTGGGCGGCCGGCCAGGGCGAGGGTGTCGTCGGCCGGGTCCAGCAGCCCGCGGATCAGGCTGACCTCGTATTCGACAGCCTGCTGGGAACGCACTTCCCAGTACGCCTCCCTGCTCGGCGCTGCCGTGGACGGCACACCCAGGGGACGGGCTTGGGGCATGGGGGCGGTCTTTCTCTGGGTGGGACGGGTGCGTCCCGGAGCAAAGGAACCGAACAAGGCAAAGGTGACAAGCGCTGACACTTCGGACAGGCATCGGGAGGATAACAGGGAGCGATCACTATGCGACAATCCGTGATGCCTGCTGGTTCGCCCTGCCCCGGGAGACTGTGTGTATGACGTCGTCATCGTCGGCGGCGGCTCCGCCGGAGCGGTCCTGGCCGCCCGGCTGAGCGAACGCCGGGACCGCAGTGTGCTGCTGATCGAAGCGGGCACCGCCAGGGCCGCCCTGGACGCCGCGGTGTACGGGGGCGGCGCTGTCCCGCTGTGGGAGCAGCCCCCGCCCGACTCGCAACTGACCGGCCACGCGGCGGTGGCGGTACGGGCCAAGGTGCTCGGGGGCGGCTCGGCGATCAATGCCGGGGTGGCCATGCGGGCCCATCCCTCCGACTTCGAACGATGGGCCAGGAACGGCCTGCGTGGCTGGGGCTACCAGGACGTACTCCCCTACTATCGGCGACTTGAGACCGACCTCCACGACAGCGGTGGCGGCAACGGCCGCCTCCTGCACGGGACTCGGGGACCGGTACGGATCAATCGGGTGCCCAGGGTCGGTCTCTCCCCGTCCCACGACGCCTTCACCCGAGCCTGCGTCGAACTGGGTCTGGATGCCGTCGACGACCTCAACTCCCATCACACCGGGGGTGTGGGGCGCTATCCGTTGGGCATCGCTGACGGGATCCGGCAGAGCACCGGCCTGGTCTACCTGGACGAGCAGGCCCGCGCCCGGCCCAACCTCCGCATCCTGCAAGGGATCACCGTCACCCAGGTGCTCTTCGGCCCGGACCGGTGTGCCGTCGGGGTCCGCACTGCCGACGGCGCGGAGTTCCGCGGGACGGAGACGGTGCTGTCCGCCGGCGCGGTCGGCAGCGCGGCGCTGCTACTGCGCTCCGGCATCGGTCCGGCCGACGATCTGCGAGCCTTGGGCGTCGATCCTGTGGCGGACCTCCCCGTCGGCCGACGGCTGCGTGAACACCCCTGTGCCTACCTGCTGTTCGCCGCCGGTCCGGAGGCCCTAGGCCGGACCGACCCACCGGTGTCGACCCTGCTGTGGACACGGAGTTCATTGGCGGCCCCCGGCGAGCTCGACCTGCACATCGCCCCCAGCCACTTGATCCGCTCCAGCGCGTTCCGGCATGGCCACGGACTCGGCTTCCTGCTCTCGGTCACCCGCACCGAGCCCGACGCGCACGGAACCCTGACGCTGACCAGCACAGACCCCCTGGCGCCGCCCCGGCTCGACCTCGGGCTGCTGGCCCACCCCAGGGACCAGCTCAAGCTGATCGAGGGCATCGCGCTCGGCCGGGCGCTGGCCGCCACGGCCGCCATGCGGCCGCTGGGCCTCACCGAGACCGCACCAGGCCCTGCGGCGACCTCCACGAAGGACCTCACCGCGTACCTGCGCACCCACGTCAAGCCCTACCCCCACCTGTGTGGTACCGCCCCGATGGGCCCGGCCACCGATCCGCACGCCGTCGTCGACCCGCTCGGCCGGGTGCACGGCGTCCCCGGCCTGCGGGTGGCCGATGCCTCGATCCTCCCCGACGCCCCGTCCGTGGCCACCAATCTGACCGTGATCATGGCGGCCGAGCTCATCGCCGACCACTTCAGCCGACCCTGACAGGACACCGCCGACTCCTCGGCTCGGCCGCCCGGCCCGCACCCTGCGCAATCGGTTCACCGAGAAGTTCACCCAGGGCGCACTGCTTAGTTGTTGGTGCACGGGGGTTCCAGCGGCATCGGGACGATGGCGATCCAGCTGGTACGTGGTCGGTGCCAGGTACCTGGACCGCAACCTGGACGCGCTGGCGGTGAACGGCCGGCTGGTGGTCATCGGGATGCAGGGCGGGGCCAAGGCCGAGCTGAACCTGGGCAAGCTGATGGCCAAGCGTGCCGCGATCATCGCCACCAGCCTCCGCGCCCGCCCCCTGAACGAGAAGGCCGCCATCGTCGCCTCCGTCCGCGAACACGTCTGGCCGCTCCTGGAGAACGGCCGCGTCCGCCCGGTCGTCGACCGCGTCCTGCCCCTGGCCGGGGCCGCCGAGGCCCACCGGCTGATGGAGACCAGCACCCACATCGGCAAGATCCTGCTCCAGGTCTGAGATGTCCGGAGGGTGATGCCGACCGCCCGGGCGGTCGGTATGGTGAATGGTATGGCAACAAAGAAGTACACCGTGACGCTGCCCGAGGAACTGGCGGAGGAGATCCGCGCCGAGGTGGGCTCCGGCGGGTTCAGCCGGTACGTTGCGCAGGCCATAGAGCGTCAGCGCGAGCGCGATCACCTGCACGAGTTCGTCGGCTGGTGGGAGGGCGAGCACGGGGACGTCACCGATGCGGAACTGGCGCTTGCGACCGCGGAGCGGCTCGCGCTGCAGCGCCGACATGCGGACCGCAAGGCCCGTTCCGTGTCGGACCGCAGGGCGGGCTGATGTCCGAGCTGGTCTACCTGCTCGACAGCGAGGGCCTGTCCCAGGCCGTCCTCGGCAACCGCGCGATGGGTGCTCGGCTCAAGGACGCGGACCGCTCCGGGATCCGGGTGATGACCACCTCGATGACGCTCATCGAGGCTTATCACGGGCGGGTCAAGAAGAGGGCTTGGGCCTGGACGCTGTCGAAGATCGTCGTGGAGCCGGTTACCCGAGAGGTTGCGGGGGAGGCGATCGAACTGCTTGAGACTGCAGGCCTGCACGGGCACAAGTACGCCATCGACGCCGCTCTCGCAGCCGTGGCGCTGCGTCAGCGTGGTGATGTCATCGTCTTCACGTCCGACGAGGAGGACATGAGGCTGCTCTGCGGCGATCGGATCGTCGTCCAACGGATCTGAACGTGCTGGCGGAGCGGCCAGAGCGAGCCGTGGGGGTACTTGCCCGAGGTCCAACGTCTTCCAGGCCTGTCACCTGCGCCCCGGCGAGACGCTGCTGGTGCACGGCGGCAGCAGCGGGATCGGCACGATGGCGATCCAGTTGGGCAAGGCGATCGGCGCCAAGGTGGCGGTGACGGCCGGCAGCGCGGCGAAGCTGGAGGCCTGTCGTGGCCTGGGTGCGGACGTGCTGATCAACTACCGCGACCAGGACTTCGTGGAGGCCCTGCGCGCGGACGGCGCGGTTGGTGCTGGCGGCGCGGACGTGATCCTGGACGTGATCGGCGCCAAGTACCTGGACCGCAACCTGGACGCCCTGGCGGTGAACGGCCGGCTGGTCGTGATCGGGATGCAGGGCGGTGTCACGGCCGATCTGAACCTCGGCAAGCTGATGGCCAAGCGCGCCGCGATCATCGCCACCGGCCTGCGTGCCCGCCCCCTGGACGAGAAGGCCGCGATCGTCGCCGCCGTGCGCGAACACGTCTGGCCGCTGGTGGAGAACAACCGGGTCCGTCCGGTCATCGACCGCGTCCTCCCCCTCGCCGACGTCGCCGAGGCCCACCGGCTGATGGAGTCCAGCACCCACATCGGCAAGATCCTGCTCCAGGTCTGAGGCACGTGGATCGCTCCGGAATCCGGGTGGTGACCACGTCCATGACGCTCATCGAGGCCCATCACGGTCGGGCCGCAGCGGATCCGAGTCCGCTGACGCACCGTAGAGTTCCTCCCGCTGCTGTGACGGAGAGGGGGACCGCCCATGTCTGAGGACCTGTCCGGAGCGCTGGCCGCGCTGTTGGACCGCTCGCTGCGAAGGCTCGGCTCAGCTCCACCGCGGATATCCCGCCCGGGTCGCCGAGGTAGCGGGCCGCGCGCAGCTCCAGCATGGCGCAGTGGAGCAGTCGGGCAGCCGCCCGCGCGTTTGACCACAGCGGCGCGACGAGCGGCTCCGGCACCCGCCTGAACTCGGCCAACTGATCGTCCAGGGATGGCGCGTCGGCAGCGGCCCGGCGCCCGGAGGACGACAGGTCTGGTCCACAGGTGGGCAGAGCGGGGCGGTCCCGCGCTGAGAACCTGGATCGCCGACACGCTGCAGACGTTCGCCCATCGCGCTGACCTGGTTCCGGCAGTTGAGCAGCCTCCTGTTCCGAGGACGAGACGACGGACCCGACCGGGCGGTGCTGGTCGCGGCCCCCTGGGATGCCACACGGACGGCAGCGCAGTTGGCCGTCCCCCCGCTGTCGGGGACGACGGGCTGGCGGCTCCGCCGCTTCGTCTGCGACGGCCACACGGCTTGCCGGCTCCGCACCGGCGCGCTCGAAGACGAGGGCCCGCTCGTGCTCGCCGACCGCAGCCTGGACCTCCACCACGGTTCGCTGGCCGTCTCCGGCGACGCCTGAGCGTGATGGCAGCCTGCTTGTGAAGGGACCGGGCTTGCGCGCACGGCGGATACCTGATGAGAGAACTACAGTTATCAGAAGTATATTTCTCTCAAGCCCGATGTTCCTGGAGGCGCGCTATCTCCTGGCGGAGGAGCCAGACCTGCGGGACGGGGCTCTGTACCACTCGGTACTGGCTGCGATCGCGGAGGGGAACATCGGACGCGGAGGCATCGCCGGGCATGTCGGACGCAAGAGCAACGAACTCGCCCATCCACTGACCGTCCTGGAGGACGCGGGACTCGTGGTGCGCGAGAACGACGCGTTCCGGGCCAACCGCACCGACTTCCGGATCAACGAACCCCTGCTTGCCTTCTATCACGCCATCATGCGCCCGTACTGGCCCCAACTCCTGCGCGGATCCGATGCGGACCGGATCTGGGAACGCAGCCAGCGACGCTTCGCGGGGAACATCCTCGGCCCGCACTTCGAACGGATCTGCCGGGAGTGGACCCTCTACTTCGCGGGCGACCGCTTCGGCGACTGGCCCTCCCAGGTCGCATCAGGAACAGTCAACGACGCCTCGAACAGAACCACCTGCGAGGTGGACGTCGCGGTCCTCGGGCACGCTGACGGCGGACGGCCCCCGCTCCTGGCCATCGGCGAGGCCAAATGGAACGACGTGATGGGCCTGGGGCATCTGGAGCGACTCCGCCGCATCCGTGAACTACTGAGGGCCAACGAGAAGTTCGACACCACACAGACCCGCCTGACCTGCTTCTCCGGCATGGGCTTCACGGCTGAACTGCACGCATGCGCGGAGCGTGGTGAGGTCGAGCTCATCGGCCTCGGCGACCTTTACTCGACTGCCTCCTGAGTCGGCGTGCGACCCGGAGGGCCCCGGTGGTGATCGGGATGCAGGGCGGTGTCACGGCGGACCTGGACCTCGGCAAGCTGATGGCCAAGCGCGCCGCGATCATCGCCACCGGCCTGCGCGCCCGCCCCCTGGACGAGAAGCTCGCCGACGTCGCCGAGGCCCACCGCCTGATGGAGTCCAGCACCCACATCGGCAAGATCCTGCTCCAGGTGTGATCGGAGCCGACTGGTCCGTGCTCACCTGCGGGTGCCCCGCAGGAGCCGGCGGTGAAGGTCGTGGCGAAGTCTCCCGGGTCCAGGTAGGCGACGGCGGCGATAAGCGCGGGGCCGAAACCCGGTAGCCGCCTGGGCGGCGGGGGCTGTGTCGGGGGCGGTCAGGAATCCGCCGGTCAAGCCGACGGGCGCCGGCTCAGCACGGTGTAGGCCGGGGCGCCGGCGGCATGCCCGCCGGAGCCGCTCAGCACCAGGTCGGCATGGCGCTGCGGCTGCTCCGCCGCGAGGTAGCAGTCCTCGGCGGGCATCCACTCGTCCTCCCAGAGGCCGCGGGACTCCTCACCGTCGCGTGCGAGCCCGCGGCTCAGCCGGACACCCCGTTCGGCGTCGCAGAAGATGCCGAAGGTGTAGGCGGATCGCAGGTGGCTGTGGAGGCTGTGCACACCCTCCACGATGAGGGGCGTGCCGGCCGGGATCCCGGTCCACTCGGCGAGGCGGTCCTGGTCCCAGTCGTAGCGCTGGTAGCGCACGTCGTCGCCGACCGCGGCGGGCTTCAGCACCTCGGCGTCGAGCCGGTCCAGGTCGAAGGCGGCGGCGATCGCCTCGCTGTTCAGCGGGCGCTCCGCGGATGGCCGGTAGAAGTCGTCGACATGCACCACCCGGGCATCCAGGAGGCGCTCGGCCAGCAGGTCGGCCAGCGTGCTCTTGCCGGACGCCCCCGGTCCGTCGATGCCGACCAGAACGGCCCGGCCCAGCGCCCCGGCGGTCCGGCTGATCCGGAGTGCGAGCTCGTCGAGGTCGCAGACGGTCTTGTCGCTCATGCTGTCCAGCTTTCGTTCGAAGGGTCGGGGTCCGCGCGGATGGGCCGGTGACCTGGTGGCCTACTAGGACGGGAAGATCCGCCCGGGCGTCTCCGACCTGAACTGCACCGCCGGTCAGACCGTCTCCAACCTGGTGGTGCTGCCGGTGGTGAACGGCAAGGTGGACCTGTACAACTCCTCGTCAGGTCCGGTGAACGTGATGGCCGACGTCCAAGCCGTCGGTCAGGCTGACGGTGTAGGTCTCGGTGCCGGTCGGCTCGGCGCAGGGGTGGACCGTGTCCGGGGTGATCGCCCCGGAGCAGGTGTCGGTCCCGGTCCCGGTTCCGGTGTCATGGGCGGCGGCGTGCGCGGCGGCGGCCCGGTTCGAATTCAGGGTGCTGCCCGCAGGTGTGGGAACGTTCGTCTCCGCCATCGTCGCGGAACCCCCCTGTGTTGAAGATCGGCCTCGAAGCAGGCGGAGCGTAGCAAGCACGGAACGGAATCATCACCTCCTTTGCTGCTCCCGAGGGGGGACCTCCCTCCGTCGGCGCTCTCGTACACGTAAGTTCTTGTGCCAGGGGCCTGGGTATCGCTAATTTCCGGTGGGAAGATCTCGAGGAGGGCAGTGGTGTCATCACGGGATGCGCTCTTGCGGCTGCTGGAGCCGCCCGCTGAGAAGTGGGTCCTCCCCAGTCCGGAGGAGATCGTTCGCGGGTACGGAACGGCATTGCCCGCAGACTTTCTCTGGCTGATGGAGACGTACGGTCCGGGGGATGTTTCGGACTATGTGAGAATCCTGCCCCCGGTCAGCGCCTCCGAGATCGGAAAAGTCTCCGGAGTCTGTCCGGGCGCGGCTGAGCTGGAAGAAGGCGTCGAAGGCATCGAGCCGGAGTACTTGGTGCACGGCGGCCTGTTCGTGTGGGGCCTCAACCCCGACGGCGACAGCGCCTTCTGGAGCACCGTCGGTGAGCCGGACGAGTGGCCGGTCGTCATCTTCCGCAGACACCACGGTCCTGGCGAGCCGGCCTGGTCCCGCTACGAGTGCGGCGTCGTGGAGTTCCTGGTGCGCACATTCCAGGGGCGGCTTCAGCGCAATCCGTTCAGCGGCACCGATCTGTGGCGGAACGAGTTCCCGAGTTTCGTCCGGGACCTTTTTTGAGGGAGTTGCCATCGCTGATGGCGTCGTTGTGACCGTGGTGCCGGTGGGTGCGCAGCAGGACCACCGCCTGGGCGGTGAGCTTCTTGGTGACGTCTCTGTCCTCGCCCGAGTTGCCGCCCCCGGGGCGGGCGATCGGATAGTGTCCCGGGGCGTTGATACGGGGCAGCGAGCGACGGGGATGTGGGCTCCATGGTTGATTCAGTACGTGAACTGACGCCACAGCACCTTGCTGCCTGGGTCGGGGCGTATCGAGGGGGCGGCACCAATCATGAAGGTGAGTCCTTCGACGCCGTCGCCGACGTGAGGGAGATCGCCGAAGGGCGCTCGCTGTGCCTTGAGTTCACGGCGACGGGTGCGGCGGGGCAGGTGTTCCACACCGAGGTCTCCCTGATCTGCCAGGACCTCGCAGGTGGGGGGCTCTGTCTCGCGCAGGCCTGCTCCAATATCCCTGGCCTTGCCGTCCACCAGGGCAGTGACGCGGTTTTCTCCGACACCGGATCGCTGCTTTCGGTTTCCTTCGCATTCGGCGACGATGATTCCGGTTTCCGGCAGGTCCTCACACTGGGACGGAGTTCTCCCGGGGCCCTTGAATACAGCTTTGCCTGGGCGATGCCGGGCCGGCCGGTCGAGCCGCGCAGCACAGCGCTCATGGCCGTCGTATAGGACCGACCCCACCAGGTGGGCTTCGCCGGTGGTGATGATGCCTTGACCTCAGTACCTACTAGTATGTACATTCAGGGCATGGACACTCGGGAACGTCTGATCGAGAGCACCCGCGCGCTGCTGTGGGACCGCGGGTACGACGGCACCAGCCCCAAGGACATCCTGAAGCGCGCCGGGGCCGGCCAGGGCAGCATGTACCACCACTTCCACGGCAAGGCCGACCTCGCGCTGGCCGCCATCGACCGCACCGCGCAGGAGCTGCGCGACGGGGTCGACCAGCAGCTCAGCGGCCCCGGCAGCGCCCGGCAGCGGATCACCGCCTATCTGCGGCGCGAGCGCGACGTCCTCAAGGGCTGCCCCGTCGGCGGGCTGGCCCAGGACCCGGAGATCGTGGCCGACCCGGAACTCCGGCACCCGCTGGAGCAGACCCTGGACTGGCTCCAGGGCCGGCTGGCCGAGGTGATCGCCGAGGGCCAGCGGCACGGGGAGCTGAGCGCCGCGCTGGACCCGCTGGCCACGGCCACGGCCATCGTGGCGGTGATGCAGGGCGGTTACGTCCTGGCCCGGGCCTCGAACGACCCGAGCAGGTTCGACCGGGCCGTTTCCGGCGTCCTGGCCCTGCTCGGCACCCCAGGGGACCCGTGGGACGCCGCCGCGAGCAGTCCGGGAGTGCCCGATGAGCGGTGAGCAGGCCGTCGCCGAGACCCCGTTAACGACCACCGCCGCAACGGTAGAAGCGGCGCCCCCCGCCGCCGGCCACCCCAGGATCGCCTTCGCCCTGGCCGTCGTCGGCTACTTCATGATCGCCGTCGACATGACCATCGTCAGTGTGGCGATGAGCGCCATCAGCCGCGGACTGCGCTTCTCCCCGGCCTCGCTGTCCTGGATCACCACCGCGTTCACGCTGACCTACGCAGGCGCGATGATGTTCGGCGGACGCCTGGTCGACCTGTTCGGACGCCGCCGCTCCTTCGTGGCCGGCATCGCCCTGTTCACCCTCGCCTCGATCGCCGCCGCCGCCGCGCCCGACGCGGGCGTGCTCATCGGCGCCCGCGCGGTGCAGGGGTTGGGCGCCGCGATCACCACCCCGTGCACCCTCGCGCTCATCCTCGACCTCTTCCCCGAGGGGGCGAAGCGGCGGCGGGCCATGGGCACCTTCCAGGCGGTGATCGGCTCCGGCGCCGGCTTCGGCCTGGTCCTCGGTGGTGTGATCACCGACAGCCTGGGCTGGCGCTGGCTGTTCCTGGTCAACATCCCGGTGGGCCTGGTCATCCTGGCCCTCGCTCCGCGCTTCCTGCCCCAGGTCGAGCACCAGCCGCGCGGCGGACGCCGGTTCGACGTGGTGGGTGCGGCCACGGTGACCGCGGCGCTGGCCCTGCTGATTTACACCCTGTCCAGGACCGCGGCGGCTGGTTGGCTGAGCGCGTCCACCCTGGGCGGGATCGCGGGCGCCCTCGCGCTTTTCCTGCTCTTCGGTGGGAACGAGCAGCGCAGTCCCGATCCGCTGCTGCCGTTGCGGATCCCGCGCAACCCGGTGGTCCACACGGCCAATCTGCGGGCGGCGCTGGTGTCCGGGGCCTTCCTCTGCGCGCTGGTCTTCGTCGCCCTCGACAACGAGCAGGTACGCGGCCAGTCCCCGACCCGGGCCGGTCTTAGCCTGCTGCCGGCCGCGCTGATGATCCTGCCGATGGGCCGGATCGGTCCCGGGCTGGTCGCCCGGTTCGGCCTGCGTGCCATGGCGATCGTCGCGCCGCTGGTGCTGGCGGCCGGGCTGCTGTGGTTCGCGACGACGCCTTCCACCAGCTTCGTCGGCAGCCGCCTCGGCCCCGATCTGCTGATCGGCTGCGGCGCGACCGTGGCCAACCTGGTCAATATGCTCTCCGCCACCGCCGGGGCGGACCCCGGCGAACGCGGGGTGGTGTCCGCGCTGCAGTACACCGCCCAGCAGACCGGCAGCTCCGCCCTGCCGGCCGCGTTCACCGCGCTCGCGGCCGGACGCGCGGCCCATCTCGTGGCCGGCCCCGGTGCGCTCGGTCATGCCGCCGCCCTGCACCACGGCTACCAGGACGCCTTCCTCGCGGCCGCGGCGGCCGGCCTCCTCGCGGCGCTGCTGGCCCTGCCGCGCCGCAACTTCACACGCGGGGTCGCGCGCGGGGTCACGCGGTGATCGGCTTGGACAGGTCGTCCACGGCGACCACCTGGTAGACCGCGTTCAGGGTGGGCCCACCGACCAGGTGCTTGATCCTTTCGTGCCGGCGCTCCTCGATCGGCGCCATCCGCTCCATCCACATCGGGATGTCGGCGGGGTCGGCGTCCTCGATGATCGCGACGGTGAAGAGCTCCTGCGGGTCCTCCATGTTGAGGGCGCTGAGGACCTGGGTGCGCGGGTCGTCGGCGATGGTCTCGTCCGGGATCCAGTTCTTGCGGAAGGTGGCGTAGTCGACACCGTCGTTCAGGCGGCGGGACATGCAGGCGATCATCCTCATGGCGTGCTCCTCGGGTCCGGTGTGCGGCTGGGCTGCGCCCGCTATTCTTGCGGTGCAAGAGAAGCTAACCTTGCGGTGTAAGAATCGTCAAGGGGCACCGATGCCCGAACTGAGGAGTGGTCAGCGGATGGCCGACCGACGATCCCGCCCCCGAGCCGGACTGAGCCGCGAGAAGATCCTCGACGCGGCCATCGCCTACGTCGACGAGCACGGGCTCGACGCGCTCTCCACCCGCAAACTGGGCGCGGCACTGGGGGTGGAGGGGATGACCCTCTACCACTACGTCCCGAGCAAGGCGGCGCTGCTGGACGGCATGGTCGAACGGCTGCTGGAGGGGGCTGACCTGCTGCCCGCCGAGGGGACGCCCTGGCCGGAGGCGGTCCGGCGGGTCGCCCGGCAGCTGCGGGCGGCACTGCTGGCGCATCCGGCGCTGCTCGGGGTGCTGGCGACCCGTCCGGCCGCCTCGCCGCAGGCGCTGCGGATCCTGGAGGCCGGTCTGGTGCTGCTGCGCGGGCAGGGCGTGCCGCTGGCCGTCGCCATGGATCTGCTCAACGCGGTCACCATGTTCACCATCGGCCACACCCTCGCCGAGGCCGGCCGCACCCCGGGCCATGAGGACGCCGACCCCGAGCCGCCCGACACCAGCGGGTTCCCGGTGCTGGCCGAGGCCTTCGCCACCGGCGCCGGGCTGGACTTCGACGTCCGCTTCACCCGCACCGTGGACCTGCTCATCGCCGGGTACGGCGCTGACGTCGAACCGGCCTAGCCGCACGGCGATGTGAGGCGATGTGAGCAGCCGTCCGGCGGCATGAAGCAGAGTCCGAAATGCCGGAATTAAAGTCATATGGAAAGGTCACTTGGGTAGCTGTTGTCGAGAGCTGTCCGGTCGACCCTCCCCCGCGGGGCGGCGTCCGCAGCGGTCTGGAGGGCACCCGGCGTGGCCAGGACTCCTCGCGGCGTACGGATGGAAACGGTCCTGCTCGGCCTGGCACTGCTGCTCGGGGTCGGGGTCGGGGGCGGGGTCGGACTGGCCTCGGCCGGACCGGTCTGGGCGACGACCCCTCAGGCGCAGGCCGCCGCACTGGCCCAGGAGCGGCCGCTGCAGGGCCGGCCGGTGCAGGGGCGGGATCCGTACGGGCACGGCGGGTTGGTGGTGTCGCTGCCGGGCGGCGGGCAGCTGCGGCTGATCCGTCCGAGGGTGAGCGGGTCGTCGGCGGCACCAAGCCCGACCACCGCGCCAAGCACCGGCACCGGCACCAGCGCGGGTACGAGCAGCAGCCCCGGCCCGGAGCCGACCGTCGACAACCCCGGCTCGGTGACCCTGCCGGAGCTGCCGGTCCCGGTGCTCGGGCCGCTGTATCCGAAGCCGGGCCGGTCGGCGGGGACGCCCGCGACGGCTGCGGCCTCGGCCGGGGCGACGGCCGGCCCTTCCCCGTCCAGCACCCGCGGACCGTCCTCCGCCGCGTCCGGCCGGCCGCGTCCGGTCGTCCCCTCGGCCTCGGCCGCCCCGGCCGAGTACTCCGGTGACCAGGCCGGTCACCAGGCCCAGCACCGGGACTGGCCGCAGGACTGGCACCGGGGTGGGCAGCAGAACTGGCAGCCGCTCGGCCAGGGGCCGCCCCCGCTCGGACCGCAGGCGCTGGCCGGGACGCAGGCGGGGCTGGGCCCGGTGCCCCCGGCGGTGGCCGCGATCGGGGCCGGGCAGTCGGCCGGCTCGCGGGCGGCGCGCTGGGAGCGGAACCAGCGGCTGCTGCCGCTGGGCGTCGGGCTCGCTCTGATCGGCAGCGGCGCTGCCCTGTTCGGCTGGCGGCTGCGACGTCCCTAGAACCACCCTGATGATCCGTCCGGCGGCCTGCGGTAATCCGGACGGCGTACACCTGTTCTGTGGGGCGACACCCCCGAATCTTCTGCCTTGAGGCAGAATGACGCCCATGAACAGCCCGAACGCGCGGCCCGAAGACGGCCCCCAGGTCCTGATCGTCGGTCCCGACGGGATGCCCGTCGGAGGACTCCCCGGTGGTGGACGCCGGTCCCCCCAGGGCGAGGGGGACGAGGGTGCGCCCCGCGAGCTCCCGATCACGGAGATGGTCGAGCAGCCCGCCAAGGTGATGCGGATCGGCAGCATGATCAAGCAGCTGCTCGAAGAGGTGCGCCAGGCCCCGCTGGACGAGGCCAGCCGGGTCCGGCTGAAGGAGATCCACGCCAGCTCGGTGAAGGAGCTGGAGGCCGGGCTCGCCCCCGAGCTGGTGGAGGAGCTGGACCGGCTCTCCCTCCCGTTCACCGAGGAGGCCATCCCCAGCGAGGCCGAACTGCGGATCGCCCAGGCCCAGTTGGTGGGCTGGCTGGAGGGCCTGTTCCACGGCATCCAGACCGCGCTGTTCGCCCAGCAGATGGCGGCCAGGGCCCAACTGGAGCAGATGCGGCGGGCGCTGCCCCCCGGCGCGAACGGCGCGGGCCTGGACGAGCCCGACGACGAGCACGGCATCCGCTCGGGCCCGTACCTCTAGGGCGCCAGGGGGGAACACCGGCCGGGGCCGCCGCCCGGCCGGTCACGGAGCGGCTTCGGAACAGGTGTGCGGGGACGCCGGTCGGTGCGGCCCGCTAGCCTAGCCAGTGACGGCTCACCGAACGGCTCACCGACTGGCGGCCCCGGTGTGCACTTCCGTGTGCGGTGGGGGAGAAGAGAACTGATGACTGAGCAGGGCGCGACCGGGCAGGGCGACGGGGGAACCGGGCAGACGGTCGGACACGGCCGCTACCTGCTGCGCGACCTGCTCGGACAGGGCGGCATGGCCACGGTCCACCTCGCCGACGACACCGTGCTCGACCGTCCGGTCGCGATCAAGAGCATGCTCGGCGACATGAGCCGGGAGCCCTCCTTCCGCGAGCGCTTCCGCCGCGAGGCGCAGGCCGTGGCCCGGCTCAACCACACCAATATCGTCGCCGTGTACGACAGCGGCGAGGACGTCAACGACGACGGCGTGCACGTCCCCTTCATAGTGATGGAGTACGTCGAGGGCGGCTCGCTCAGCTCGGTGCTCCGCGACGACATCGCCGCCCACGGCGCGATGCCCACCGACAAGGCGCTGAAGATCACCGCCGACGTGCTGGCCGCGCTGGCCGCCTCGCACGAGCAGGGCCTGGTGCACCGCGACATCAAGCCCGCGAATGTGATGCTGACCAGGCGCGGCGTGGTCAAGGTGATGGACTTCGGGATCGCCAGGGCGATGCAGTCCGGGGTCACCTCGATGACGCAGACCGGCATGGTGGTCGGCACCCCCCAGTACCTCTCCCCCGAGCAGGCGCTGGGCAAGGCGGTGGACGCCCGCTCCGACCTCTACTCGGTCGGCTGCCTGCTGTTCGAGCTGCTCACCGGGCGGCTGCCGTTCGAGTCCGACTCCGCGCTCGGCATGGCCTACCAGCACGTCCAGGAGACGCCGCCGGCCCCGTCCACGCTCAACGCGGCCGTCCCTCCGGCCGTGGACGCGCTGGTGGCGCGGGCGCTGCGGAAGGATCCGGCGCACCGCTTCCCGGACGCGGACGCGATGCGCGAGGAGTGCGAGCGGCTGGCCGGCGCGTCCGGCACCGGCGCCAACACCCCGCTGATCATCGGCGGCGGGCCGCGGGTGGGCGGCGTCGGAGGTTCCGGGGCCAACGCGGTGTTCCCGGCGGCGCAGGGCCAGTTGGGCACGATGCCGCCGCAGCAGCCGTACCCGCAGCAGGGCCAGCCGGGCCGACCGGGTCAGCCGGGATATCAGCAGGGCCAACCGGGCCGGCCCGGTCAGCAGCCCTACCCCCAGCAGGGATTGCCCCAGCAGGGAATGCGCACGCCGCAGCCCTACGCCCCGCAGGGCACGCCGCCGCCCGGCCCGCAGGGCGCGCCCCGGCCGTACCAGCCGCTGCGGCCGGGGATGCCCGCGCCGCAGCGGACGCCGCCGCCCGGGCCGTACCCGCAGCAGCGGCCCGGGGTGCCGACCCCGCCGCCGCCCCCGTACCCGCAGCAGCAGGGACGGCCGACCCCCCGGCCCACCCCCCGGCCGGGGCCGATGGCCGCGCCGACCCCGCAGCCGCAGGTCCGGGCCACCGGGCAGATGCCGCAGGCGGCCCCGCGCCCCTACGCCGGGCCGGTGCCGCAGGGCGGTGCCAGGCCGGGACCGCAGAGCGGAAACAAGGGGTGTGGAACCGCGATGGTGATCATCGGCGTGATCGTAGGGGTGATCGTGCTGATCGTCCTGGTACTGACGCTGGTGGTCGAGAACAACAAGCCCAGCAGCGACGACACCGGTTACAACGGGTCGGCGAGCACCGGTCCGGTCGCGGCCGGACTGGGCTGAGCGGGCCCTCGCGGGGGTCCGCGGGGATGATCGTCCACCACACACGAGCCGCGAAACCGGTAGCGTGCACATGCGGGGCCGCAGCGGTCCGCACGCGGGGCGTGTAGCGACCGGGTGGAATTACGGGTACACGTCCGGACCCCGGCAGCACGCGGGAGCGGCGCACAGGCGAAAGACCGACGGCGGAGAGTAATGGCAGACAACGAGCATGCCGACGGCGGGAACGGCATGGAGTCCGGTGCGGAGTCCGGCACCCCCGCTGACCGGAACCAGCAGGGCTACCAACCGGGATACCAGTCCGGCTACCAGCCCGGGTATCCGCCTGCGCCGGAACCACCGTTCGAACCGGCTGTGCTCTCCACCAGCGGACTGGCCGTCTTCGGCGAGGGCCGCTACCAGCTGACCGGCCGGCTCGGCCGGGGCGGCATGGCCGAGGTCTTCGCGGCCCGTGACGTCCGGCTCGGCCGCACCGTCGCGATCAAGGTGCTGCGGTCCGAGCTGGCCGAGGACGCCACCGCGCGGATCCGCTTCACCCGCGAGGCCCACTCGGTCGCCTCGCTGAACCACCACGCCGTCGTCGCCGTCTACGACACCGGCGAGGAGGCGCACGGCGGGGAGACCGTCCCCTACATCGTGATGGAGCTGGTCGAGGGCCACACCGTCCGCGAACTGCTGCAGGGCGACGAGCCGCCGCCGGTCGACCAGGCGCTGATCATCACCGCCGGGATCCTGGAGGCGCTGGCCTACAGCCACCGCCACGGCATCGTGCACCGCGACATCAAGCCCGCGAACGTCATCATCACCAACACCGGCGCGGTCAAGGTGATGGACTTCGGCATCGCCCGCGCGCTGACCGGCGCCACCAGCACCATGACCCAGACCGGCATGGTCATGGGCACCCCGCAGTACCTCTCCCCGGAGCAGGCCCTCGGCAAGGCCGTGGACCACCGCTCCGACCTCTACGCCACCGGCTGCATGCTCTACGAGCTGCTGACGCTGCGGCCCCCGTTCACCGGGGACACCCCGCTCTCGGTGGTCTACCAGCACGTCCAGGACGCCCCGGTGCCGCCCTCGCAGGCCAACTCGCGGGTGCCGGCCTCGCTGGACCCGCTGGTGCTGCGCTCGCTGGCCAAGGACCCGGACGACCGGTTCCAGAGCGCCGACGAGTTCCGGGCGCACCTGCAGCACGCGCTGCGCACCATGCACCACGCGACCGGACCGACCGAGCTGCTGCCCAGCGCCGCGGCCGGGGCCGCCGCCGCGGCGGCGATGAGCGCGCCGACCATGGCCACCCGGGCGCTCACCCCGCCGATGGGCAGCACCCAGGCGATGCCGCCGAACCCCGGCAGCGCGGTCCCGCCCAGGTACGACGACCGGGACGACCGGGGCGACGACGGCCACCGGAGCCGGCGCGGGCTCTTCGCGGTGATCGCGGTGCTGGTCGCCATCGCGGCGATCTCGGTGGGGGTGGCCCTGGCCATGCGCGGGAGCAGCCCCGGCACGCCCGGTCCGGTCACCTCCAGCAGCGTTTCCACCCCGGCCGAGCCGACCACCGAGCCGACCACGGACACGCCCACGGTGACCGAGTCGCCCACCCCGACCGAGAGCCCGACCCAGAGCTACAGCCCGACCCCGTCGCCGACCCACAGCAAGACGGTCAAGCCCACGCCGACCAACACGGCCACGGCCACCAAGTCGGCGACCGCGAGCCCGACCCCCTCGACGACCCCCTCGTCCACGGCCACCCCGTCCGGGAACGCGGGCGGCACCGCCGGGGCCGTCGGCGGCACGGGCCAGAAGCCGCCCGCCTGAGCAGGTCGGCCCGCCTGAGCGAGTCCGGCCCGCCGCGCCCGGCCGCGGCGCGCCCGGCCCGGGCCGCGTCGACCCGGGCCGGGCTCAGTTCACGCAGGCGTCCAGCACCTGCTCGTACTCCTCGCACCACCAGACGGTCTGCGCCGCGGCCGCCGGGAACAGCGGGTCCGCCGCTGGTCCCGGCGCTGGTAGCGCCAGCGGAGCATCCAGAAGTCGTTCAGCCGCTCCCACCAGACCCGGTGCACCCCGGCGGCCACCTCCTCCGGGCTGCTGCCGGAGGCCTCCCGGTAGCCGCGGGCGTAGTGCCGCAGCCGGGGCAGGTCCAGCACCCCGGTCTCCGGGTGGTGGAAGAACAGCGTCGCCGCCCGGACCGCCTCCTCGGTGCGCGGCTTGAGCCCGAGCCGGTCCCAGTCCAGGACGGCCACCGGGTCCGCGTCCCGGTAGAGCAGGTTCAGCGGGTGGAAGTCGCCGTGCACCCAGCCGGTGGGCGGGGCGGCGTCCGGTCCCGGGCGCCGGTGCCGGTTGGCGGCCAGCAGCTCCCGCCGCTCCCGCAGCCGGTGCCGGGCGAGGGCGTCGAAGGGCTGCTGCGGATCGTGCCGCAGCGAGCGTTCCAGCAGGTCGGAGATGGTGCGCCGGGTGTCGTCCGGGTCGGCGCTGGGCACCGCGGCGGGCTGTTCGACCGGCGGGTGCAGCACGGCCAGGGTGCGGTGGATCCGGCCCAGCAGGGTGCCCAGGGCGGCGCACTGGGCGTGGTCCAGGGAGCGGCCGGTGCGGTGGGCCCCCTCGACCCAGGGGAACAGGGCGTAGCGCCGTCCCCGCAGCAGCACCGAGGTCCGGCCGTCGCGGGCGGCCAGCGGCGGCGCGGTGGGCAGGCCGTGCTCGCGCAGTGCCGCTATCGCCCGGTGCTGGGCGGCGATGGCGGCTCCGGAGGCGTGGCCGGCGTCGTCCAGGTACTGCTTGAGGAACCAGCCGCCGTGCGGGCCGGTCAGCCGCAGTCCGCGGTTGAGCAGCCCCTGGCTGATCGGTCGGACGGTGAGCGCGTCGAAGGGATCGGCCAGGGCGTAGCGCTCCAGCACTCCGGCGACCGGGATCCCGCGCATCCGGTCCAGCCGCTCGACCCTTACCTGACTCTGCGTCATGTTGCTGATGGTACTGGTGATTCGGGAGTCAACTCGGCCGGCTTGACAACGGCGGTCGGGGTCACTCGGCCGGGCTCAGCGCTCCTCGGCGTGCAGCTTCGCCACATAGGCCGCGGCCTGGGTCCTGCGCTCCATGCCGAGCTTGCCGAGCAGGCTGGAGACGTAGTTCTTCACGGTCTTCTCGGCGAGGTGCAGCTCGTTGCCGATCTGCCGGTTGGTCATCCCCTCGCCGATCAGGTCGAGGATCTTGCGCTCCTGCCCGGTGAGCCCGGACAGCCGCTCGTCCTCCTTGCCGCCGCCGTCGCGCAGCCGGGCCAGCACCCGGCTGGTGGCGGTCGGGTCGAGCAGCGACTTGCCGGCCGCCACGTCGCGGACGGCGGAGACCAGGTCGGTGCCCCGGATGGCCTTGAGCACATAGCCGGAGGCGCCGGCCATGATCGCGTCGAACAGCGCCTCGTCGTCGGAGAAGGAGGTGAGCATCAGGCAGCGGATGTCCGGCTGCTGCGAGCGGATCTCCCGGCAGACCTCCACCCCGCTGCCGTCCGGCAGCCGGACGTCCAGCACCGCCACGTCGGGGCGGGTGGCCGGGATCCGGGTCAGCGCCTGGGCGGCGGTCCCGGCCTCGCCGACCACCTCGATGTCGTCCTCCAGGGAGAGCAGCTCATGGACGCCGCGGCGGACGACCTCGTGGTCGTCGAGAAGGAAAACCCTGATTTGCCCGCTTTGCGTCATAAGCCAAGATTGGCACACCAGCCGGGCTGCGACCCGGTGGATTGACCGTCAATGCCCCTCTTTGCACCAGTTCGGGGTACGTGGACGTCCTACGACAGAAGCGGTAAGCCCTTCCGCTGGGTAACGTTCTCCTGCAGGATCAGGGCACATCCACCACCGATCCGCATTCCGCGCACACCCCGCGCGAAGAGTACGGATTGGCGACCGGACCGGTGGCCGGCACTGGCTCTTACCCAGAGTTACAGGCGGAGGCCGGAGAGACCGAGGAGTGAAAGTGACCGTCACAAGCACGGCTGGGGTACAACCCGCAGTGACCCCGCAGCTGGTGCAACTGCTCACCCCTGAGGGGGAGCGGGTCGAGCATCCGGACTACTCGCTGGAGACCACTCCGGAGGAGCTGCGCTCCATCTACCGGGACCTGGTCCTGGTCCGCCGCTTCGACGCGGAGGCCACCTCGCTGCAGCGCCAGGGCGAGCTGGGCCTGTGGGCCTCGCTGCTGGGCCAGGAGGCGGCGCAGGTCGGCTCCGGGCGGGCGATGCGGCCGGGCGACTACGCCTTCCCCACCTACCGTGAGCACGGTGTGGCCTGGTGCAAGGGCGTGGACCCGCTGAACCTGCTGGGCATGTTCCGGGGGGTGAACCACGGCGGCTGGGACCCGTACGAGAAGAACTTCCACCTCTACACGATCGTGATCGGCTCGCAGACGCTGCACGCCACCGGCTACGCCATGGGCATCACCAAGGACGGCAGCGACGACGCGGTGATCGCCTACTTCGGCGACGGCGCCTCCAGCCAGGGCGACGTGGCGGAGGCCTTCACCTTCGCCTCGGTCTACCAGGCCCCGGTGGTGTTCTTCTGCCAGAACAACCAGTGGGCCATCTCCGAGCCGACCGAGAAGCAGACCAGGGTGCCGCTCTACCAGCGCGCCTCCGGCTACGGCTTCCCCGGGGTCCGGGTGGACGGCAACGACGTGCTGGCCTGCCTGGCCGTCACCCGCTGGGCCCTGGACCGGGCCCGCAACGGCGAGGGCCCGGTGCTGATCGAGGCCTTCACCTACCGGATGGGCGCGCACACCACCTCGGACGACCCCTCCCGCTACCGCATCGCGGAGGAACTGGAGTCCTGGAAGCTCAAGGACCCGATCGAGCGGCTGAAGGCCTACCTGGTCCGTGAGGGCTGGGCCGACCACGCCTTCTTCGAGGCGCTGGAGGCGGAGAGCGAGCAGCTGGCGCGCCGGGTGCGCGAGGGCGTGCGGACCATGCCCGACCCAGACCCGAGCTCGATCTTCGACCATGTCTACGCCGAGGACCACGCCCTGGTGACCGAGGAGCGGGCGGAATACCTCGCCTATGCCGCCTCGTTCCAGGGCGGGACCGACCAGGACGGGGAGGAGGGCTGATGGCCGCCGAGAAGTGGACCATGGTCAAGGCGCTCAACGAGGCGCTGCGCCGCTCCCTGGAGGAGAACCCCAAGACCCTGATCATGGGCGAGGACGTCGGCCGGCTCGGCGGCGTGTTCCGGGTCACCGACGGGCTGCACAAGGACTTCGGCGAGGAGCGGGTGATCGACACCCCGCTGGCCGAGTCCGGCATCGTCGGCACCGCGATCGGTCTGGCCCTGCGCGGCTACCGGCCGGTGGTCGAGATCCAGTTCGACGGCTTCGTCTACCCGGCGTTCGACCAGATCGTCACCCAGTTGGCCAAGATGCACGCCCGGGCGCTGGGGCACCTCAAGCTGCCGGTCACCATCCGGATCCCCTTCGCCGGCGGGATCGGCGCGGTCGAGCACCACAGCGAGTCGCACGAGGCCTACTTCGCGCACACCGCCGGGCTGAAGGTGGTCGCGCCCTCCAACCCGGAGGACGCGCACTGGATGCTGCGGCAGGCCATCGCCTCCGACGACCCGGTGATCTTCCTGGAGCCCAAGCGGCGCTACTGGGACAAGGGCCTGGTCGACCCGAACCTCGCCCCCGCGCTCGGCCTGCACCGGGCCCGGGTCGCCCGTCCGGGCCAGGACCTGACGCTGATCGCGTACGGTCCGATGGTCAAGGTCTGCCTGGAGGCGGCCGAGGCCGCCGCCGCGGACGGGCTGAACCTGGAGGTCGTGGACCTGCGCTCGCTGTCCCCGGTGGACTTCGACACCCTCGCCGCCTCGGTCACCAGGACCGGGCGCGCCGTGGTGGTGCACGAGGCGCCGGTGTTCCTCGGCATGGGCGCGGAGCTCGCGGCGCGGATCACCGAGCGCTGCTTCTACTCGTTGGAGGCCCCGGTGCTGCGCGTCGGCGGCTACTTCGCCCCCTACCCGCCGTCGCGGGTGGAGGACGCGTTCCTGCCGGACCTGGACCGGGTGCTCGACGCCGTCGACCGCGCCATGGCCTTCTGAGGGGTTGAGAGACGTCATGAGTACCGCAGTGGAGACTGTGCGTCAGTTCAAGATGCCCGACGTGGGCGAGGGCCTGACCGAGGCCGAGATCCTGACCTGGTACGTCCAGCCGGGCGACACGGTCGAGGACGGCCAGGTGGTCTGCGAGGTGGAGACCGCCAAGGCGGCCGTGGAGCTGCCGATCCCCTTCGACGGGGTGGTCCGGGAGCTGTTCTTCGAGGCCGGGACGACGGTGGACGTCGGCCAGGTGATCATCAGCGTGGCGGTGGCCGGGGGTTCCGCCCCGGCGGAGGCCGAGGCCGAGGTCGCAGCGGTGGCCGACGAGGCCGAACCGGAGCGGCGCGAGGTGCTGGTCGGCTACGGGCCGCGGTCGGGCGCCAGCAAGCGCCGTGCCCGCAAGGTGGCTCCGCCGGCTGCTGCCGCGGCGGCGCCGGCCCGGGCTGCGGCACCGGCCGTTGCGCCTGCTCCGGCTCCGGTCGCCGCCCCGGTTGCTCCGGCTGCCGCGCCTGCTGCGGCCGCTGCTCCGGCCGCAGGCCGACCGCTGGCGAAGCCGCCGGTGCGGAAGCTGGCCAAGGACCTGGGCATCGACCTGGGCACCGTGGTGCCGACCGGACCGCACGGCACCGTCACCCGTGAGGACCTGCACGCCAGCGTCGCCGCGCCCGCAGTGACCGCGCCCGCCGCCCTGGCGGAGGTCCCGGGCGCCGCCCCCGCGCCGGCCGCCCCCGCCGCGGTCGAGTCCGCCGACGGCGACCTGCGGATCCCGGTCAAGGGCGTCCGCAAGATGATCGCGCAGGCCATGGTGGCCTCCGCGTTCACCGCCCCGCATGTCACCGAGTGGGTCCAGGTCGACGTCACCCGCACCATGAAGCTGGTCGCCCGGCTCAAGGAGAGCGGCGAGCTGGGCGAGGGGGTGCGGGTCAGCCCGCTGCTGCTGGTGGCCAAGGCCCTGCTGACCGCGATCCACCGGCATCCGGAGGTCAACGCGGCCTGGGACGAGGAAGCCCAGGAGATCGTGGTCAAGCGCCGGGTCAATCTCGGCATCGCCGCGGCCACCCCGCGCGGACTGATCGTCCCCAACATCAAGGACGCCGGCGCGCAGTCGCTGTCCGAGCTGTCGGTGTCGCTGTCCGCGCTGATCGCCACCGCCCGTGAGGGCAGGACCTCCCCGGCGGACATGTCCGGCGGGACGGTCACCATCACCAATGTCGGCGTCTTCGGCGTCGACGCGGGAACCCCGATCCTGAATCCGGGCGAGGCCGCCATCCTGGCCTTCGGCCAGGTCAGGGCGCTGCCCTGGGTGCACAAGGGCAAGGTGGTGCCGCGTCAGGTCACCACCCTGGCGCTGTCCTTCGACCACCGCATGATCGACGGCGAGCTGGGTTCCCGGCTGCTGGCCGACACCGCGGCGATCCTGGAACAGCCCAAACGCCTGATCAGCTGGGGCTGAAACCGCCCGGCGCGCCCCCGGCGCACCCCCGTGCAACCGGGCCAACCGTTCGGGTGAAGCCGGACAGGTGACGAGTGGCCCTCCTGACGGGGTGGGTACTCCTCCGCGGACCGAGAACTCGATCCGCGGAGGAGTACGCCTTGCGAGGCAGGCTGCTGCTGTCCCTACTGCTGCTGCTGTCCCTGGTCACCGGTTTCGGCCAGGCCCGGGCGGCCGCTCCGCCCCGGCCCGCCCCGGCGGCGTCCGGCGGCACCGTCCTGGTGGACAACGGCGATCCGGCGAAGCGGATCACCCTGGTGCTGATGGGCGACGGCTACACCGCCGCCCAGCTGCCCGCCTTCCGGGCCCAGGCGGCGTCGGTCTGGAAGGCGCTGACCGCGGTGGAGCCGTTCCGCACCTACCAGCACTTCTTCGACGTCCGCCGGGTGGACGTGGTCTCGCCCAGGCCGGGCCTCAAGCCCGGCTCCCCGCTCGGGATGCACTTCGGCTGCGAGGGCATGGCCCGGTTGCTCTGTGCCGACGACGGTGCGGTGGCCCGGCTCGCGGGCGGCTCCGGCGGCCCGCAGTACCCGATCGCGCTGGCCGACTCCGCCGCGTACGGCGGCGAGGGCGGGGACGGGACGACCACGCTGGCGGCCGGCTCGCCGGACGCGGCGCAGATCGTCCAGCACGAGATGGGCCACACCGTCGGCGCCCTGGGCGACGAGTACGACGCCGCGCCCGGGGACGCGGGCTACCCCAACCTCTCCGCCACCGGTGCGGCGGCGATGCGGGCGACCCGGCAGAAGTGGTGGCGCTGGCTCGGGGCGGCCGACCCGACCGGGGGGACGGTGGGCGCGTACCGCAGCGCCAACGGCCTGTACCGGCCGACCAGGGACTCCATCATGCGGACCCTCGGCGGGGTCTACAACCTGCCCTCGCGCGAGGCGATCATCGAGTCGATCTACCGTCAGGTCTGGCTGATCGACCGCACCTCACCGGCCCCGGGCGCGGTGCGGGGACGCCCCTGGCTCCAGGTCGTCCCGATCCCGCTGGCGGGCGCCCGGCAGTTGCAGGTCAGCTGGCGGGTCGACGGGCAGGCCGCGCCAGCCGGAGCGGTCCGCGGCAACCGCCTCGACACCGCCGCTCTCGGCCTGGCGCCGGGCGATTGGGCCGAGGTCAGCGCCACCGTCACCGACACCACGCCCTGGGTCAGGGACGAGGCGTTCCGCCGACTCAGGATGACCGGGACGGTCAGCTGGACCGTGCGTGGGTAAGAGGTGGACCTGCGGCGTGTGAGCTTCGTGTGCCTACTGCTAGATTCAGCTGATCGTATGACAGCAACGGGGGTACGCGTGCGCAGGAAACGGGTCGCACTGTGGTCGGTCGGGTCCGGGGTGGCCGTCTCGGCCGCGCTGGCAGCCTCGCTGCTGTCCCCGGCGGACGCCGCCTCCCGGCCGTCGGTGACGGTCTGGCCCGGGGCGGCCGACACGGTGGCCACCGGGGTCACCGCGCTGGGCGTGGGCGCCGAGCCCAAGGTGGCGCAGCTGGCGCAGCCGACCAGTGTTCAGCAGTACTGGACGGCCGCCCGGATGGCCTCGGCGACCTCCGAGGACGGCACCGGCGGCACCGTCGGCGGCAAGTCGGCGGCCTCGGCGCCGAGCGCGAAGAGTACGCAGAGCACGTCGGCGGTCGCGAGCAGGGCGGTCACCAAGGCGGGGATCCCGAGCGCCTATGTCAACGGCCGCCCGTCGATCGGCATCGTCTTCTACAAGGGCAAGGACCTCAAGGCGCACTTCTGCACCGCCTTCGTGGTCAACAGCACGACCAAGAACCTGATCATGATGGCGGCGCACTGCCACCCGGGCACCTCGACGGCCTTCGTCCCGGGCTACCGGATCCACGGCACGACCACCGCGCCGTACGGGATCTGGCCGGTGCTCAAGGGCTACACCGACAAGCGCTACGCGGCCACCGGCAAGGCCACCAACTTCGACTACTCCTTCGCCAAGGTCGGCAAGAACACGGCCGGACGCCAGATCCAGGACGTCACCCACGGCAACACGCTGACCATGACCCCCACGTACGTCAACAAGCGGGTCGGGGTGACCGGCTACCCCAAGGTCGGCCCGGCCCCGGCGGACCGGCCGGTCACCTGCTGGGCCCCGACCAAGCGGCTGAGCGGCTACAACCAGATGGTCTACCTCTGCAACGGCTTCTACGGCGGCACCTCCGGCAGCCCCTGGCTGATCGACTGGCAGGCCAAGACCAACACCGGCAAGGTGATCGGCCTGATCGGCGGGGTCGGCGGCGGCGGTCCCAACGACTGGACCAGCTACAGCCCGATCTTCGACCGGAGCACCGTGGCGCTCTACTCCTACGCGGTCGCGCACTGAGCCCGAGCGGGTGACTCAGGGCCGCTGACTGGGCGGAAATCATCCCACCATAGGATGGCCGCATCATGTGTGCCGACCCGGTCGCCGTCCCTGCCCTGCCCGCCGCCGTCCCGGTGCCGGCCCCGGCCGCCGTCCCGGTCACCGTCCTGCCTTCCGCCGCCGGCTCCGACCTGCGCCTGGGCGGGCGCGGGGCCTGGTTCGCCTGGGGCATCGGCGTCACGGTCTACGTCCTGGCCGTGGTCCACCGCACCAGCCTGGGCGTGGCCGGCCTCGACGCCGCCGCCCGCTTCGGCATCGGCGCGTCCGCCCTGTCGACCTTCTCGATCCTCCAGGTCCTGGTCTACGCCGGCATGCAGATACCCGTCGGCCTGCTGGTCGACCGGCTCGGCCCGCGCCGGGTGCTCAGCGCCGGTCTGGTGCTGCTCACCCTGGGACAGCTCGGCTTCGCCTTCTCCACCGCCTTCACCCCCGCGCTGATCTCCCGCGGGGTCCTCGGCTGCGGCGACGCGATGACCTTCGTCAGTGTGCTGCGGCTCGGCGCCCGCTGGTTCCCGGCCCGGCGCAACCCCTTCATCGCCCAGCTCACCGGCCTGGTCGGCACGGTGGGCAACCTGGTCAGCACGCTGCTGCTGTCCCAGGTGCTGCACAGCGCGGGCTGGACCGCGACCTTCGCCACCACCGCGCTGCTCGGCGTCGCCGTGCTGGCGCTGGTGCTGGTGTTCCTCAGGGACACCCCGGACAGCGCGCCGCGCGAGGCCCTGTTCGGCCGCAGCCCGACGGCCGCCGCCGCCCTCCCCGGCGCGGGTCCGGTGCTGCGCTCGCTGCGGGCCCAGATCCGGGCCGCCTGGGAGCAGCCGGGCACCCGGCTCGGGCTGTGGGTGCACTTCACCACGGCGTTCCCGGCCTCGGCCTTCCTGCTGCTCTGGGGGATGCCGTTCCTGATGGAGGGTCAGGGGCTGTCCCGGGGGATGGCAGGGTCGCTGCTCAGCCTGATCATCGTCAGCAACATGGTCTTCGCGCTGCTGGTCGGCCAGCTGGTGTCGCGCCGCCCCGGCGCCCGGATCCCGCTGGTGCTCGTGGTGGTGCTGGTCACCGGCGCGCTGTGGGGCGTGGTGCTGAGCTGGCCCGGCCCGCACGTGCCGATGTGGCTGCTGCTGGTGCTGACCGTGGTGATGGGCAGCAACGGCCCGGCGTCCCTGGTCGGCCTGGACTTCGCCCGGACGGTGAACCCGCCGCAGCGGCTCGGCACGGCCTCGGGGATCGTCAACATGGGCGGCTTCATCGCCACCGTGCTGGCCCTGTTCGGGATCGGCCTGGTGCTGGACCTGCTCACCCCCGGCGGCGGATCGGACTACACCCCGCACGCCTTCCGACTCGCCTTCTGCACGCTCTATCTGCCGATGGCGCTGGGGCTCGGCCAGATCCTGCGGCTGCGGCCGAAGGCGGCCCGCCGCGAGGCGGAGCTGCGGGCCGCGGCGGTCAGGCCGTAAGCAGTACCGCTCAGGCCGTGAGCCGCTGTACTCAGAGGGCCTTCGCTCAGGGGGTCACCGAGAAGTTGGCCAGGATCCGCCGGGCCAGCAGCTCGTCGCCCTCGATCTTGACGCTCGCGGTGACCACCGGGACCCGGCCGCAGGCGAGCCGGGCGTAGGTCTCCCAGTCGGTGGTCAGCCGGACGTCCGGGGCCAGCGGGATCTGCTGGTCCACGCTGCCGCGGCCGTTGGCGTCCACCCGTACCGTCCGCATGAACTCCAGCGGGCCGTGCACCTCCAGGGCGACGGTGGATCCGGCCGGGGCGCCGGCCAGTTTGGCGACGGCCTTGGGCAGCATCTCCAGCAGGTAGTCGCGGGTGATCACCGCGGCGGGGGAGTCCAGGTCGCCGGGGGAGCGCAGGGCCCGGCGCAGGTCCTGCTCATGGGTCCAGACGTCGAACACCCGGGCCCGCAGCAGCTGGTGGTACGGGATGTCGCGGCTGTAGGGGCCCATCGGCCAGCGGATCTCGTCCATCGGCGCGTAGCGGGTGTTGTCACGCAGCGCGCGCGAGCGGCGGATGATCGTGTACTCCAGCTCGGAGGTCATCTCCGGGCCGGTGTGGCAGCGCCGCTTGTCGACCGGCACCTCGCAGTAGCGGGTGAACTCGTCGACCACATGGTGCAGGTCGCGGGGCAGCGTGTGGATCGGGCGGGGGTCGCCGAGCAGTTCCAGTTCCATGGCTATGACATGCGAGACCACGTCGCGCACGGACCACCGCGGGCATTCGGTGGGACGGTTCCACTCGCCTTCGGTGAGCGGAGCCACCAGTTCGGAGACGGCTTCGATGGACTGGGTCCAGGCATCGGTGTACGCCTGGACGATCTGCGTGTCGGTCACGTTTTCGACCCCTTGGCCACATGCACAGGCAGGCTGACGGTACGGTCGCACCGGCGCCGCCCGCCGAATGCGCTAATGGCACGTTACGCTCACCCCTGTCACCGGGTCAGCGCTTTCACGTGTTGACCGCAAAGATCGTATGGCCCCGGTAGCGGCTCCTTGCAGGGAGGTTGGCAACGTGCGCGTTTCGCTCATCCAACTCGACGTCGATCCGGCCGAGTCCGCGGACGCCCGAAGGGCCCGCGCGGCGGCCCTGGTCCGCGCCCAGCAGGGCTCCGACCTGGTGGTACTCCCCGAGCTGTGGCCGCTCGGCGGTTTCGCCTACGAGTCCTGGTCGGACGGCGCCGAGCCGCTGGACGGGCCCACCGCCGAGGCGATGTCGGCGGCGGCGAAGGACGCCGGGGTGTGGCTGCACGGCGGTTCGATCGTCGAACGCGACCCCGACGGGCCGATCTACAACACCTCGCTGCTGTACTCCCCCACCGGCGAGCTGGTCCGCACCTACCGCAAGATCCACCGTTTCGGCTTCGACCACGGCGAGGCCGTGGTCATGGGCGCCGGCACCGAGCTGGTCACCGTCCCGACCGACCTCGCCACGCTCGGCCTGGCCACCTGCTACGACCTGCGCTTCCCCGAGCTGTTCCGGGCGCTGCTGGACGCCGGCACCGAGGTCTTCATCGTCCCGGCGGCCTGGCCGGCCCGCCGCCGCGAGCACTGGACCCTGTTCGCCCGGGCCCGCGCGGTGGAGGAGCAGGCGTTCGTCATCGCCTGCAACACCGCGGGCACCCACGGCGGGGTGGAGCAGGCCGGGCACAGCCTGGTGGTGGACCCCTGGGGCGTGGTCCTCGGCGAGGCGGGGCCGGGCGAGGAGGTGCTGACGGTGGAGTTCGACCCGGCGGAGGTGGCCCGGGCCCGCACCGAGTTCCCGGTGCTGCGGGACCGGCTGATGGGCATTCAGGCCCCGATCGAACGGGCCTGACCACTACCACCACGCGAACTACTGCTGCCGGGTCAGCCCCAGCAGCTCCCGGGCCGGGCCGGCCGGCCTGGTGCCGGTCGGCCAGACCGCCCGCAGCGGCCGGCTCAGGTCCAGATCGGCCAGTGGGACCGAGACCAGCCGTCCCCGGGCCAGCTCGTCCGCCACGGTCAGCTCGCTGAGCACGGCCGGGCCCGCGCTCACCGCCGCCGCCTTGAGCGCGGTGGTGGAGGCGAGCACCAGCAGCGGGGTGGTGGTGCCGCCGTACGGGGCCAGCGCGCGGTCCAGCACCTCCCTGGTCCCCGAACCCTCCTCGCGCAGCACCAGCGGGGTGCGGGCCAGCTCCGCGCCGGTGACCGGGGCGCGGCGGCGGGCCCAGGGGTGGTCCGGGCCGACCACAAGACGCAGCCGGTCGGCGGCGATCTGCACCTCGTCCAGGCCGGCCGGGGTGCGCAGGCCCTCCACGAAGCCCAGGTCTGCCTCGCCGGCCAGCACCTGCCGGGCCACGTCGGCCGAGTTGGCCGCCCGCAGGGTGACCGCGGTGCCGGGCAGGGCGGTGTGCAGCGCCATCAGCCAGCGCGGCATCAGGTACTCGGCGACGGTGAGGCTCGCCGAGACCCGGAGCCTGGTGTCGCGCCGCTCGCGCAGCGCGGCGATGCCGACGTCCAGCGACTGCGCGGCGGCGAGCACCGGCGCCGCCCACTCGGCGACCAGCGAGCCGGCCTCGGTGGGCCGCGAGCCGCGCGGTGAGCGCTCCAGCAGCGGTACGCCGATCTGCCGCTCCATCCCGGCCACCCGGGAGGACGCGGCGGGCTGGGTGATCCCCAGCTCGGCGGCGGCCCGGCCCAGGCTGCCCAGCCGGATCACCGCGAGCAGCAGCTCCAGCGCGCCCAGGTCGGGCAGCCGCGGGGACAGTCGGCCGGTCTGCGTCGGACCGGTGCTCGGGCTGGGGCTCATGGGTCCAGGTTAGGCCCTGCTCATAGAGGGCGCTTATGGGCTCATAGACGGATGTCCGCTACCAGCCACCGCCGGGCCGGACGAGTGTGGAGCCCATGGCCACCCTCACCACCTCGCACCTCCCCCGCGCCGCCGCCCGGGTCCCGGCGACCGCCGGCCGCTTCGGCCCCAACTGGTACGCCGCGGTGATGGGCACCGCCATCGTCGGCAACGGCGCGCACGCGCTGCGGCCCGCCTTCCAGTCCTCGGCGTCGGCCGACGCGGCCGCCGGGGTGTGGCTGCTCTCGCTGCTGCTGCTGACCGCGCTGACCGCGGTACGGCTGGCCGCCCGGCGGCTGCCGGACCGGATCAGGGCCCTGGACGCGCCGTCCACCGCGGTGTTCCTGGGCTGCCCGCCGATGGCGATGCTCGCGGTCGGGGCCGGCGCGCTGGGCGCGGGCGCGCCGATCACCGCGGCGGTCGGCCCCAGCGCCGGGGTGGCCCTGGACGCGGTGCTGTGGACCGGCGGCACGCTCTACGGGGTGGGTGTCGCGGTCCGGGTGCTGTCGCTGCTGCTCGGCCGCCGGCAGGTGGACCGGGCCGGCTGTGCGCCGACCTGGCTGCTGCCGGTGGTCGCGCCGATGGTGTCCGCGGCGCTGGGCCCGGCGCTGATCCCGCACCTTCCGGCCGGGGGCCAGGCCAGGGAGACCATGCTGGCGCTGTGCGTCGCGCTGTTCGGGGCGAGCCTGCTGGCGGTGCTGGTGCTGCTGCCGGGCATCTGGTCCCGGCTGGTGCACGAGGGACCGCTGCCGGTGCTGCTGGTCCCGACGCTGTTCCTGGTGCTCGGCCCGCTGGGCCAGTCGGTGACGGCGGTCACCCAGTTCGCGGCGGTCTCCCCGGCGCTGCGCGGCTTCGCGCTGGTCTACGGGGTCGCGGTGCTCGGCTTCGCGCTGCTCTGGCTGGCCGTGGCGGGGGCGGCCGCGGTACGGGCGCTGCGCGGCGGGATGCCGTTCGCGATGACCTGGTGGGCGTTCACCTTCCCGGTCGGGACCTGTGTCACCGGGGCGGCCGGGCTGGACCGGCTGACCGGGCTCGACCTCTTCGCCGGGCTGGCGCTGGCGCTGTTCGCGCTGCTGCTCACGGCCTGGGCCGTGGTCGGCCTCCGCACCGTGCGAGGGTTGGCGAGCGGAGAGCTCACCGCACGGTGAGGGGACGGGTCGGGGCCCGCGGCGGGGGGTCCGGGGCCACGACCCGAGTCAGGCGGACTCGGCGGTCTCCGGGTACATCACCGAGGTGTCGGCCCAGTCCAGCGCGGTGATCACGGCGTGGCGCAGGGCCTGGGCGCTCCAGCCGGTGTCGAAGTGGATCGGCAGCACCGGGGAGACCTCTTCGAGGGTCGAGATCATCGGGCTGTGCGCCACCGCCTCGTCCACCAGCAGCACCACCGGCTTGCGCAGCGCGGTGGCCCAGCCCAGCTCCATGCCGACGCCGGCCGAGAGCGGGGAACCGATGTAGGCGAAGGCCAGGTCGGCCGACTGCATGCCGCGGAAGGCGGAGGGCACCCGGTAGCCGGTGCCGAGACCGCGGGTGGTCCAGCAGTCGTCGTGGTGCTGGCTGTACACAGTGACACCGGCGTCCAGCAGGGCTTCTCTCAGGGCGGTGACCCGCCCGCGGAGAGCCAGCGTGAACACCCCGTCGGCGGGGCCGGTGAGCCGGAGGGAGGGGGCGGCGAGGAATACCCGAAGGCTGCGGCGGGCGTCAGCAGCGAGCTCGGCGTGGGCGGCGGCGGCCGTGGCGGGGTCCACGCTCAGGCCGACGTCATGCAGCTCGTTCATGATGGGCTCCATCGAGATAGTTGACCTCTGAACATCAAGTCCACTAGCGTTCAATGGACCTGTGTGATGGTCGAGCAACCGGCGCCGGCGGCCCTTCGGGGGGATGTCTCGATCGTCCAGGAACGCACAGCTGTGCGTCCATGGAGCCCCTGTGTCATCTAGTTACCAGTCGGTGGCATCTCCGTACGCGCTACTCCTGCGCGGCCTGCTCGATCAGGCCGAGCTGGGCTGCTCGCACCCCGGCCTCGAACCGGCTCTCCACGCCCAGTTCGTGCATCAGCGTCGCGATGTGGCGACGGCAGGTACGGACGGACATGCCGAGACGGCGGGCGACCACCTCGTCCTTCAGCCCCTGGCCCAGTAGTCCGAGGATGGCGCGGCGCAGGTCGTCCGAGACGTTCTGGTAGCCGGGACCCTCGGTGATGAAGGGGACGGCGCTGACCCAGAACTGGTCGAAGAGAGCGCAGAGGAAGGAGATCAGCACCGGTTCCCGCACCACGACAGCCCCCGGAGCCTGGTCAGGACGGCTGCGCTTAGGGATGAAGGCCAGCTCGCGGTCGAAGATGAACAACCGCTCCGCGAGCTGATCGGCGGTGCGGACCTGCGCTCCGGCCTTCACGATGGCGGACACGTAGGAGCGCATGCTGAGCTGGGTCCGGGTGGTGTGCTGGTAGAGGACCCGGAAGCGAACTCCCCGGCCCAGCGTGGCGAGTTCGGTGGGCAGGCTGGCCTGGAGCGCCACGGGATCGCGCTGTCCCCCCGGCTGCACGGTGAGCATCTCCTTGCTGCACTTCTCGGCGGCCTGGTTCACCAGCCACTGGACCTCGGCAGGGTCGGAGACGATCTCCAGACCACCGTTGACGGTGCCGGACACGGTTCGGCTGCTGTAGGCGGGCATCAGATGCATCAACCGCTCGCGGGTATTGTCCACCGCCTCGCGGAAGGAGAGAATGGCCTCTTCCAGGGGTTCCGCAAGTTGTGCCGCCGCCCGCTCCGGATTGACAGGTACAAGGCGATCGCTCTGGCCGGTCACAGGCTGGAGCAGTCGGCTGGCGAGCAGCTCGTCACGGCACTTGGTGACGTCCTCCAGGGTCATGCCGGTCACCGCCGCTGCGCTGTCCCAGCTGAAACCTCCGTCGGCGAGGGCCCTGAGGTAGATGGCGATGGCGCCAGGGCTGAGGTTTGGAGGAGGAGGTACATCCACCATTGTCGCTTTGCCCCCTTTTGCTGGAGATTGCCCTGTGGCCATATCCGGAACCGTAACAAGCTGCCACCGTCGGATACTAAGCTGATTATCATGCTTTAAGTCATTGTGAGGCTTAGCTGTCTTGGGGGAGGCAGTCAAGCTGAGGTTCGAGCCCACCAGAGGATCACCTACCGAGGTGTGATCCCCACCCGGGAAGGCGTGGTCATGCGCTCTACACGTAGATTCATTCGTGCTGTCGCTCTTACGGTTTTCCTCTGTGCTGCGATGCTCTTCGTCAGCGCGGGGGCCGCCTCTGCGGACCTGGTCTGGGACGCCGTCCGCAAGTAAGTCAGCGACCGCGAGCGACTGCTGTACGGCCGCGCCCCCAGGGAACGGCCCTCGGAACGTGATTGAGCACCTGTTGGAGCCCGAACCTTCCTTCCCCGCCACTTGCCTCTCCAGACGACCGCGCACCTGCTGCTCTGCCCGCACCTGCTGTAGGCCACCGGGCGCAGAGTATCCCCGAATGATCCAGCCTGGACAGTCCAGGGGCTTGAGGGCCCTGCTTACGGCATGCCGTCCTCCGCCCGCTGAGCCAGTTCGCTCCAGGCGGTCAGGTAGCCGTGCTGGAAGCCTGGGGCCGCGCCGAGGGTCGCGCGGTGGGCGGTGGCGTGCTTGGTCACGGTGCGGGAGCTGATGTCGAGCTGCTTGGCGATCGCCTCGTAGTCGGAGCCGGCCTTCAGGGCGGTGATGACGGCCTCCTGGATCGGAATCCTCTGCTCGGCGGGCTGGAGCAGGGCGAACGGCTGAGCCTGGGCCCAGTCCCGTTCGAAGTTGTGGACGAACGCGGCCACGGTCGCTGGGTCCCGGGTGACCAGGGCCTGGGCGACGTGGGTGCGCGGGTCGTGCTCGGCCTGTTCCGGGTCCCGGGCCTCGGTCACCAGCCAGGTGCGGTCGATGCAGATCATCCGCAGCAGCGGCAACGGCGTGTCCACGATACGGATCTGGCCGCCTCTGCTGGTCACCGCCTCCGCGTACTCCCGCACGGTCTCCCGATCGCTGACGGATGCCTTCATATACATGGCGCGTATGGTCACCCCCCGTTCCATCGCCGCGATGTCACGGCCGTCGGGCCCGACCAGTCTGAGCACGGCGGCTTTGCGAGGGCCTGGTTGAGCGGTCAGCAGTTCCCGGCTCGCCAGGGAGACCAGCCGTTCAAGCACGTCGTTGATCGCCTCGATCCCGGTGACGTACTCGTGGCTCCCCTTGCCGCCCCCACGTCGGCCGTGGACGTAGGCCGCCTGCAGCTCGGCCAGCACACCGGCCTGCTGCTGTACTGCCGCCAGATCGGCGAACGCCTCCTGGTGCTTCGCCACCGCCCGCTCCCTGGCGTCGCCCACGAACCTGGGCTCCAGTGTGAGCGGCTCGACCAAGCGGTAGCCGGCCGGTTGTGACGGATCCTCCGCCAGCAGCCCGAGGGCGCGCAGGCGCATGACCGCGGGGTCGTCCGCCGACAGGTCCGGGGGTTCGGGGGGCCGGTACCCGAGCATCTGACGCTGCGCCGGACCAATGCTGCGCCACGCCGTGTCCAGGGTCTGCAGATCCGCCAGGCGTCGGTACAGGTCGATCTCGTCCGGTGCCAGGAAAGGCCGTGGTGCTGCTGCCACTCTCAGTCACCTGCTCCGTTCGTGAGTTCCTGGTAGGCCGTCAGGTAGCCGTGCTGGAAGCCGGGGGCCGCGCCGAGGGTCGCCCGGTGCGCGGTGGCGTGCTTGGTCACGGTGCGGGAGGTGACGTTGAGCTGTTTGGCGATGGTCTCGTGGTCGGCGCCGGTCTTCAGGGCCGCGATGACGGCCTGCTGGACCGGGTTGCGCTGCTCGGTGGGCGGGAGCAGGGCGAGCGGTCGGGCCTGGGCCCAGTCCCGTTCGAAGTTGTGGACGAACGCGGCCACGGTCGCCGGATCCCGGGTGACCAGGGCCTGTGCGGGTCCGGTGCGCGGGTCGTGCTCGGCCTGTTCCGGATCCCGTACCTCGGTCACCAGCCAGGTGCGGTCGACGCAGATCATCCGCAGGAACGGGATCGGGCTGTCGACGACCCGGATCTGGGCGCCCCGGCTGGTCACGGCTTCCACGTACTCCCGAAGGCCCTCCGGCTCGCTGACGGATGCCTGCATGTACAGCGTGCGCAGGGCCACTCCGCGATCAAGCGCCTCCAGGTCACTGGGGATTGCCATCTTGAGCGCCGAAGCCCTCCGTCGGCCGGGCTGCGCCGTCAGCATCTCCCAGCTCGCCTGCGAGACCAGCCGCTCCAGCAGGTCGTTGATCACCTCGATCCCGGTCAGGTACTCGCTGGCCCCCTCGCCGCTCCCGCGTCGACCGCGGGCGAAGGCCGTCTGGAGCTCCGCCAGGACGTCGGCCTGCCGCTGCGCGTCCGCCAGCTCGGTGACTGCCTGCACCTGCCTGACCAGCGCCTGTTCCCTGGCGTCATGGACCAGCGTCGGCTCCAGCGCGACCGGTTCGATCAGCCGGTAGCCGCCGGGCTGGGAGGGGTCCGCGGCCAACAGCCCGAGCGCGAGCAGGCGCAGCACCTTGGGGTCGTCCGCCGGCAGGTCCGGCGTTTCGGGGGTGATGAACCCGAACGCCTGCCGCTGCACCGCACCCACGCTGCGCCACGCCGTGTCGAGGGTCTGCAGATCCGCCAGGCGCCGGTACAGGTCGATCTCGTCCTGGGTCAGCAGCGGCTGTTGTCTTCCCGGTTCGCTTTCCTGGTTCGTGGACATTCAGCCGGCTTCCGGCTGCTGATCCGTGATCTCCTGGTGCGCCGTCAGATAGCCGTGCTGGAAGCCGGGAGTCGCGCCCAGGGTGGTGCGGTGGGCGGTGGCGTGCTTGGTCACGGTGCGGGAGGTGATGTTGAGCTGCTTGGCGATGGCCTCGTGGTCGGCGCCGGTCTTCAGGGCGGTGATGATGGCCTGCTGGATCGGGTTGCGCTGCTCGGTGGGCGGCAGCAGCGAGAGCGGTCGGGCCTGGGCCCAGTCCCGTTCGAAGTTGTGGATGAACGCGGCCACGGTGGCCGGATCCCGGGTGACCAGGGCCTGGGCGATGCGGGTGCGCGGGTCGTGTTCGGCCTGTTCCGGGTCCAGCACCTCGGTCACCAGCCAGGTGCGGTCGACGCAGATCAGCCGCAGGAACGGCACCGGCGTGTCGACGACCCGGACCTGGGCGCCCCGGCTCATGGCGGGCTCGACGTACTCGCGGAGCCACCGGGGGTCGCCGATGGCCGCCGGTGCGTAGAGCGTGCGCATGGCCACGCCCCGCTCCAGTGCCTCCAGATCACGGTTCTCCGCCAGTTTGATCGCTGAGACCTTCCGCGGGCTGGGCTGGGCGGTGAGCAGTTCGCGACTGGCGCGGGAGACGAGCCGGGTCAGCACGGTGTTGATCGCCTCGATCCCGGTGACGTACTCGTGCGTCGCCTCGCTGTTGCTGCGCCGGCCGTACGCGTAGGCCGCCTGCAGTTCGGCCAGGATCCCGGCCCGCTGCTCCACCGCCGCCAGATCCGCGAAAGCCTGCTCCTGCTTGGCCAGGGCCCGCTCCTTGGCCTCGTTGACCAGTTCGTGCTCCAGCGTGAGCGGTTCGATCAGCCGGTAGCCGCCGGGCACGGAGGGGTCCTCGGCCAGGGCGCCGAGGGCGAGCAGCCGCAGCAGGGCGGGGTCGTCCTCGGCGAGGTCGAGCTGTTCCGGCGGCTCGAACCCGGAGGCCTGGCGGGCGGCGGGGTCCATGACGCGCCAGGTGGTGTCGAGGGTCTGCAGATCCGCCAGGCGGCGGTACAGGTCGATCTCCTCCCGGGTCAGCAGGGATTGCGGTGCCCGTATTGGCACGCTCTCGTCCGATATGTTCACCGCGAATTACCTTCCCCTTCATGAACGTTCAGGAACAGGAACACAGTAGGCACTTGCCGGTCACGGTGTGTGCATAAACAGTGGTAACTCAGCAAGTGATCCGAGATGTCGGTGCATGAACGTGCCCCGTCATGGCCATGCCCATCTGGGGGTTTGAAGCATGTGCGCCGCCCTGCACCAGCGACGCAGGGCGTGCGCCGGCGGGAGAAAGAGTCCGCGCATTCGACGCCGGAGGCATTGGGAAAAGCGGCAGCCATTTCGCTGCGAAAAACGTCGGCGGACGTGAGAGACCCCGGCAGGAATTCCTCCTGCCGGGGTCTTTCAGTTGGTAACCAGTGACCGCCGGGGAACTACTCCCCGCGCCGCCGGGGCCGCCAGACCACGAGCGCGCTGCTCTGCTGCACCTGCTGGTACGGGACCAGGTCGCGGCGGTAGCTGGCGTGCACCGCGGCCTCGCGCTGGGTCGCCGCCGCCGCGCCGGCGCTGGCGACCTCGCCCTGGAGCTCGGCCACCCGCGCCTGCAGCGCCAGCACCTGGTTCTCCAGCTCGATGATCCGCTTGATGCCGGCCAGGTTGATGCCGTCCTCCTGGGACAGCCGCTGCACCTCGCGGAGCTGGTCGATGTCCCGGGCGGAGTAGCGCCGGCCGCGCCCGGCCGTGCGGTCCGGGGAGACCAGGCCGAGCCGGTCGTACTGCCGGAGCGTCTGCGGGTGCAGCCCGCTGAGCTGGGCGGCGACCGAGATGACATAGACCGGGGTGTGCTCGGTCAGCTGGTAGGCCGCCCGGCCGCCGGAGGCGGCGCGACCGCCGCCGCCGGGGAGGCCGGTGCCTATCCCGACACCGATCACGGGTCCGCCCGGTCCGTCTCCTCTGGCGTCCATCACCTCAGGCCTCCTCAGCAGCCTTGAACAGTGCGGCCCGCGGGTTCTCCGCGGTCGTCGCCTCGCGGTACTTCTCCAGCGCCGACAGCGCCTCGCCCTCGGTCTCCTCGGGGACCGAGACCTCCACCGTCACCAGCAGGTCGCCGCGGGTGCCGTCCTTGCGGACCGCGCCCTTGCCGCGGGCCCGCATGGTGCGGCCGTTGGCGCTGCCCGGGGGCAGCTTCAGGGTGACCGGGGGGCCGCCCAGGGTGGGCACCCTGATGGTCCCGCCCAGCGCCGCCTCGGGGAAGGTCACCGGCACGGTGATGGTCAGGTTGTCGCCCTTGCGGCCGAACACCGGGTGGTCCTGGACGTGCACGGTGACGTACAGGTCGCCCGGCTGGCCGCCGCGCTCGCCCTGGGCGCCCTTGGCCTTCAGTCGGATCCGCTGGTTGTCGGAGACCCCGGCCGGGATCCGCACCTGCATCGTCCGCGCCGAGGTGGCGCGTCCGCTGCCGTGGCAGACCTCGCACGGGTCGTCGACGATCAGCCCGCGGCCCTTGCAGTCGCGGCAGGGGTCGGACAGGGCGAAGTTGCCCTGGCCGCGCTGGACGTGGCCGGTGCCGACGCAGGTCGGGCAGACCCGGGGGGTCGTTCCGGCCTTGGCGCCGGTGCCGGCGCAGGTCTTGCAGGCGGCCTGACTGGTCATCCGCAGCGGCACGGTGGTGCCCTCGACCGCCTCCATGAAGCTCAGCGTGACGTCGGACTCGACGTCCGCGCCGCGCCGCGGCTGGGCGGTACGGGTGGTGCCGCCGCCGCGGTTGAAGATGCCGCCGAAGACGTCGCCGATCCCGCCGCCGCCCCCGAAGGTGCCGCCCTGCTGGCCGCCGCCGTTGAAGAGGTCGCCGAAGTCGAAGCCGCCGGTGCCGCCGCCGGTGCGGAAGCCGCCGCCGTTGGCGAAGAGCGCCCTGGCCTCGTCGTACTCCTTGCGCCGTTTGGCGTCCGAGAGCACGTCGTTGGCCTCGGAGATCTCCTTGAAGCGCTCCTCGGCCTTGCGGTCGCCCCGGTTGGCGTCGGGGTGGAACTCCCGGGCGAGCTTGCGGTACGCCTTCTTGATCTCCGCGAGTGAGGCGTCCTTGGGCACACCGAGGACCTTGTAGTAGTCCTTCTCCACGAAGTCCTTGCTGCTCAACGGAATCGCCTCCTTCCCGCACTGGTGTCCGTCACGGTGATGGGACGGTGGGACCGTGCTCCGGTGTCACCGGTGCACGGCCCCACAGTCGCCATCGGGTCAGTCCTCGTCGCCACCGTCGCCCTTGGCGTCGGCGTCGTCGTTGGAGCCCTCGGCCGCGTCCGAGGACGCGCCCGGCTCCGGCTCCGCCACGGCGACCCGCGCCGGACGGATGATCCGATCGCCGATCTTGTACCCCGGCTGCAGGATCTGCACGCACGTGGTCTCGGTGACGTCCGACGAGTAGCTGTGCATCAGCGCCTCGTGCAGCGTCGGGTCGAAGGGCTCGCCCTGCTTCCCGAACTGCTGGAGCCCGAGCTTGGAGGCCACGGTCTCCAGCGACTCGCCGACGGACTTGAACCCGCCCGTCAGCTCCTCGTGCTCGCGCGCCCGGCCGATGTCGTCCAGCACCGGGAGCAGGTTCTCCAGGAGCGCGGCGACGGCGATCTCACGCACCGTCACCCGGTCCCGCTCGACCCGCTTGCGGTAGTTCTGGTACTCGGCCTGCAGCCGCTGCAGGTCGGCGGTGCGCTCGGCGAGCCCCTTGCGGGCCTCGACCAGCTCCTTGGCCTGGGCGGTAGCACTCTCGGCACCGGACGCCGCGGCCTCGGGGGCCTCGGCGGCCCCCTCAGCCTCGGCGGCGGAGTCGGCGCCGGGCTCCTTGGCGTCGCCCTGCGTCTTCTCCTCGGTCACTGAGCACCGCCCTCGCGCTTCTCGTCGTCGACGATCTCGGCGTCCACGACGTCGTCGTCACCGGCGGCAGCGTCCTGCGGGGCGTCGTCGGACGGGCCGCCGGCCGCGGCCGCGCCCTCTCCGGCCTGCGCGTAGAGAGCCTGGCCGAGCTTCTGCGAGGTGGCCGAGAGCTTCTCGGTGGCCTCCCGGATCTCGGCCGAGTTCTCGCTGGTCTCGCCCTTCTTCAGGGTCTCCTTGAGCTCGGCCACCGCGGCCGCGACCTCGTCCTTGACGTCGCCGGGGACCTTGTCCTCGTTGTCCTTGACGAACTTCTCGGTCGTGTAGACGAGCTGCTCGGCGGTGTTGCGGGTCTCCGCGGCCTCACGGCGCTTGTGGTCGTCGTCCGCGAACTCCTCGGCCTCGCGCATCATCCGCGCGATGTCCTCCTTGGGGAGGGCGGAGCCGCCGGTGACGGCCATCCGCTGCTCCTTGCCGGTACCGAGGTCCTTGGCGGAGACGTGCATGATGCCGTTGGCGTCGATGTCGAAGGTGACCTCGATCTGCGGCAGGCCGCGGGGGGCCGGCGGCAGGCCGGTCAGCTCGAACATCCCGAGCTTCTTGTTGTACGCCGCGATCTCGCGCTCGCCCTGGTAGACCTGGATCTGCACCGACGGCTGGTTGTCCTCGGCCGTGGTGAAGATCTCGGAGCGCTTGGTCGGGATGGTCGTGTTGCGCTCGATCAGCTTGGTCATGATGCCGCCCTTGGTCTCGATACCGAGGGACAGCGGGGTGACGTCGAGCAGCAGGACGTCCTTGACCTCGCCCTTGAGCACGCCGGCCTGGAGGGTCGCGCCGATGGCGACGACCTCGTCCGGGTTGACGCCCTTGTTGGGGTCCTTGCCGCCGGTCAGCTCACGGACCAGGTCCGCGACGGCGGGCATCCGGGTGGAGCCGCCGACCATGACCACGTGGTCGATCTCGGCCAGCGCGATGCCGGCGTCCTTGATCACGTTGTGGAACGGGGTCTTGCAGCGGTCCAGCAGGTCCGCGGTCAGCTGCTGGAACTGGGAGCGGGTGAGCTTCTCGTCCAGGTGCAGCGGGCCCTCGGCGGAGGCCGTGATGTAGGGCAGGTTGATCGTGGTCTCGGTCGAGGACGAGAGCTCGATCTTGGCCTTCTCGGCCGCCTCGCGCAGGCGCTGCAGCGCCATCTTGTCCTTGGACAGGTCGACGCCGTGGCCGTTCTGGAACTGCTTGACCAGGTGGTCCATGACCCGCTGGTCCCAGTCGTCGCCACCGAGGTGGTTGTCGCCGTTGGTCGCCTTGACCTCGACGACGCCGTCGCCGATCTCCAGCAGCGACACGTCGAAGGTGCCACCGCCGAGGTCGAAGACCAGGATCGTCTGGTCCTCCTTGTCGAGGCCGTACGCCAGCGCGGCGGCGGTCGGCTCGTTGACGATGCGCAGGACCTTGAGGCCCGCGATCTCACCGGCCTCCTTGGTCGCCTGGCGCTCCGAGTCGTTGAAGTAGGCCGGGACGGTGATGACCGCGTCCTCGACCTTCTCGCCCAGGTACGCCTCGGCGTCGCGCTTCAGCTTCTGCAGGATGAAGGCGCTCATCTGCTGCGGCGTGAAGTCCTTGCCGTCGATGGCGACCTTCCAGTCGGTGCCCATGTGACGCTTCACGGACCTGATGGTCCGGTCGACGTTGGTCACTGCCTGGCGCTTGGCCACCTCGCCGACGAGGACCTCGCCGTTCTTGGCGAAGGCGACGACGGACGGTGTGGTCCGGGCGCCCTCTGCGTTGGTGATGACGGTGGGCTCACCGCCTTCGAGGACGCTGACGACAGAGTTCGTCGTACCGAGGTCGATTCCGACCGCACGAGCCATCGTGGAACCCTCCAAAGAGAAGTTGAGCTGAACAGGCTCAAGCATGCCTGGCCGATTCGATTGCGTCAACAGAGGTGAGTGGTAGGGGCTCAACTTTATGCAGCCCCTACGCCGAATGGGGAGATGTGACCGGCGGCATAGTGCGCGGAGGGTGGTTGGGGAGGGTATGGTCCGCCTGATCGGCACCCCGCAGGGACGGCTTAAGTTACCGGCCGGTACCATCGTGGAACGCTATGCCGCCAGCCTTAGGAGACGGAGCGATGCAGCTCGCCGCGATCGTGATCTCACTGGTCACGACACTGGTCGGTACCGCGCTGGCCGCGCGCGCCGCCCTGTACATCTACACCTTCGTCAAGCTCGGCGCGGACGTCCCGGCGGGCGCCAGGACCGGGAACCCGGTGCAGCGGGTGAAGACGGTGGCCAAGGAGTTCCTCGGGCACACCAGGATGACCACCTGGGGCGTCGTCGGGGTGGCGCACTGGTTCGTCGCCACCGGCTTCTTCTGCCTGATCCTCACCCTGGTGACGGCCTTCGGCCAGCTGTTCCAGGCCGACTGGGCGCTGCCGATCATCGGCGACTGGTGGCCGTACGAGCTGTTCGAGGAGGTCGTCGGCCTCTTCACCACGCTCGGCATCCTCACCCTGATCGTGATCCGGCTGCTGTCGCTGCCGGGCCGGGCCGGCCGCAAGAGCCGCTTCGCCGGGTCGATCGCCTGGCAGGCCTTCTTCGTCGAGTACGTGATCCTCGGCATCGGCCTCTGCATCCTGGTGCTGCGCGGCCTGGAGGGCGCGCTCTCGGGTGCGGACCACTACCAGGCGGCGTACGCGGTCAGCTACCCGCTGGTGCTGGCGTTCAAGGGGCTCAGCGGGTCCACGCTGGAGAACCTGATCTACCTGGTCGCGATGCTGAAGATCACGATCTCCTTCACCTGGGCGATCACCATCGGCATCAACCCCTCGATGGGCGTGGCCTGGCACCGCTTCCTGGCCTTCTTCAACATCTACTTCAAGCGCCAGGAGGGCGGCGAGGTCGCCCTCGGCGAGCTGCTGCCGATGACCTCCGGTGGCGTGCCGATCGACTTCGAGGACCCGGCCGACGACGCGGTGTTCGGCGTCTCCCAGGTCGAGCAGTTCTCCTGGAAGGGCCTGCTGGACTTCTCCACCTGCACCGAGTGCGGCCGCTGCCAGTCGCAGTGCCCGGCCTGGAACACCGGAAAGCCGCTGTCGCCCAAGCTGCTGATCATGAACCTGCGGGAGCACGCCTACGCCAAGGCTCCTTATCTGCTGGCGGGCGGCGGCAAGGACGCCGAGGGCAACGAGATCGCCACGGCGGAGCAGCTGGCGAACGTCCCGGCGGCGGCGCTGGCCGAGGCCGAGCGCCCGCTGATCGGCACCGCCGAGGAGAACGGGGTCATCGACCCCGATGTGCTGTGGTCCTGCACCACCTGCGGAGCCTGTGTCGAGCAGTGCCCGGTGGACATCGAGCACATCGACCACATCGTCGACATGCGCCGCTACCAGGTGATGATCGAGTCGTCCTTCCCGACCGAGGCCGGCACGATGCTCAAGAACCTGGAGAACAAGGGCAACCCGTGGGGCATGGCCACCAAGGCGCGGCTCGACTGGGTGAAGGAGCTGAAGAAGGAGACCGGCATCGAGGTCCCCGTCATCGGCGAGGACATCGATCCGGCCGAGGTCGAGTACCTCTACTGGGTCGGCTGCGCGGGGGCGTTGGAGGACCGGGCGAAGAAGACCACCAAGGCCTTCGCCGAACTGCTGCACACCGCGGGAGTCTCCTTCGCGATCCTCGGCAAGGAGGAGTCCTGCACCGGTGACTCGGCGCGACGGCTGGGCAACGAGTTCCTGTTCCAGATGCTCGGCGCGCAGAACGTGGAGACGCTGAACACGGTGCTGGAGGACGCGCCGGTCAAGCGGATCGTCGCCACCTGCCCGCACTGCTTCAACACCATCGCCAATGAGTACCCGCAGCTGGGCGGCCACTTCGAGGTGATCCACCACACCCAGCTGCTGCAGCACCTGATCGACGAGGGCAAGCTGGTGCCGGTCAACCCGGTGGAGGGTCTGATCACCTATCACGACCCCTGCTACCTGGGCCGGCACAACAAGGTCTACACCCCGCCCCGCGAGATCATCGCCGCTGTTCCGGGCCTCCGCAGCGAGGAGATGCACCGGCACAAGGAGCGCGGTTTCTGCTGCGGCGCCGGCGGTGCCCGGATGTGGATGGAGGAGCGGATCGGCAAGCGGATCAACACCGAGCGGGTGGACGAGGCGCTGTCGCTCAACCCCGACATCATCTCCACCGCCTGCCCGTTCTGCCTGGTGATGCTGTCCGACAGCGCCAACGGCAAGAAGAGCGAGGGCGCGGCCAAGGAGTCGCTGCGGGTGGTCGACGTGGCGCAGCTGCTGCTGGACTCGGTGAAGGCGATCCCGGAGGCGGGCACCTCGGAGGACGCGGAACCGGAGCCGGCGGTCGGCTGAGGCCGTACGCGGCTGAGGCTGGAGGTGGCTGAGGCTGGAGGTGGCTGGGGTCTTACGTGGCTGAGGCTGGAGGTGGCTGAGGCTGGAGGTGGCTGGGGTCTTACGTGGCTGAGGCTGAAGGTGGCTGGGGTCGCAGCTGGTAGCGGTAGCTGTTGAGGCCGCTGCGGGCGACGGCTCAGGCGGGCGCGGAAGACCCCTGTGTGGGCTTCCGCGCCCGTCGCGGTGTCGCGGTGTCCGGCCCGGCACCAGTGCCCCTCCGTACCCGTACAGTTCGTCAGCCTGTATCATCGCGGCCCATGACTCAGGGCGAGCCGACCTCCCAAGGTGGGGACCAATACCACCCGTCCCAACAGCCGACCGTCTTCACCGAGCCGGTGCAGGCACCTGGCATGCCTCCCTACCACCAGCCGTCGGGGCCCGACTGGGGAGCGCTCGCGGACCAGCACGAACAGGAGAGCCGGCAGCGGCGGCGCCGCAGCTGGCTGACGATCGGTGCGGTCTGCACCGTCCTGCTGCTGGGCACCGTGGCCGGCGTCGTCGCGGTCAACTCCGGTGGCGGGTCGAAGTCGGCGACCGCCGGTCCCGCCCGCCCGTCCGGCTCCTCCGGCACGGACAACGGATCCCTTCCGGGCTTTCCCGAGTCGGCGTCGGGGTCGGCCTCCGCGACCGCCTCCTCCAGCGTGTCCGCCACCGCGTCCCAGTCCGCGGGTGCGGGCCCCTCGGCGTCCGCTCCCCGGGCCAGGACCACGACCAAGCCGTCCTCCGGAGCCGGCTCCGCACCGGCAGCCGTGCTCGCGGACGGGCGGATAGCCGACATCAGCGGCCAGAGCCCGCTGAGCCCGGGAGCCGGGGCCCAGGTCCAGCCGGGCAACGGCAGCAGGACGCTGGTGCTCAAGGGCACCCCCGACGGCTACGCCGCTGCCGCCGCGCCCGTGGTGGACACCAACGGCAGCTTCACCGTCTCGGCCTGGGTGCTGAACAAGGCAGCCACCGGCGGTCGCGCGGCGGTCAGCCAGGGCAACGGCTCCTACTTCTCGTTCTCCCTGGGCCAGGACGACTGGCCCAAGCACCACGAGTGGGTCTTCAAGGTGCAGACCGCCGGCGGAGGCCAGGACAACACGACCTACGCGGTCTACTCAGCGGCCGCCATGAAGCTCGACACCTGGGTCCAGCTGACCGGGGTGTACGACGCGTCGGCCCACACCATCGCGCTCTATGTGAACGGTGTATCGGCCGGGAAGAGCAAGGCCTCCGGCATCTGGAGCACGACCGGGGCGCTGCAGTTGGGGCGGAACCGCTACCAGGGGCAGTGGTCCGACTCCTGGGACGGGATCATCGCGCACGTCGAGGTCTGGGACCGGGCGCTCACCGCGACCCAGGCGGCGGGGCAGCTGCACGACAAGTCGGGCGAGCGGTCCGCGGACTCCTGGCTGGTGACGAACTGAGCTGCGGCAGGCCGGGCGCCGTCCCGCTGAGCCCGGTCATGCCGACCCAGGTCATGCCGAGCGCCGCCCCACCGGGCGCCGTCCCACCGACCCCGGTCCGCTGAAACTGTGTCACGGTCCCGCCCCAGATCCCGAACGCCGCACCGTTCCAGGGTGGCGAGGGGCGGTCGGCGGGTAACGTCGGACTGTGAGCACGAGACGATTCGGACTCGGCGGGGCAGCACGGCCGGCTCCGCCGAGCGCGCAGGACAGGCAGCGCAGGCAGGACAGGCAGCGCAGGCGGGACGGACCGGAGCGGAGCAGCGGACCGAGCCGACCATCGTGGACACCGACCTGGGCGGCTGGTCGACCGAGCATGTGACGACCTACCGGGCCGGCCAGTCGCATCCCCCGGTCAGCAGCGCCCGCCTGGCCTGGCGTCCCCTGCTGGCGGGGCTCGTCCGGCACCCGGTGCTGACCTTCGCCCAGATGCGCGGGCACCAGGTGTGGGCCCCCGCGCTGATCGTCTCGGCCGTGTTCGGGGCGGTCGCGGTGTTCAGCTTCGGCGACGCCCGCAGCGAGGTCGTGAACGCGACCTTCTCGATCGCCCTGACGATCATCCTCTCCAGTGCCGTCGGGATCATCCTCGCCGGACTGATGTTCGGTGGCGTCACCCATGTGCTGGCACGCAGGCTCGGCGGTGACGGCGCCTGGGCGCCGACCATCGGCTTCGCCATGCTGATCACCTGGACCACGGACGCGCCGCGGCTGCTGTTCTCCCTCTTCCTGCCGTCGGACAACGCGTTCGTCCAACTGCTGGGCTGGGCCTCCTGGCTGCTCTGCGCGGGGCTGCTGACCTCGATGGTCCGGCAGCTGCACGACCTGCCCTGGGGCAAGGCCGCGGGCGCGGCGGCGCTGCAGCTGATCGCCCTGCTGATCCTGATCAAGCTCCCTACCCTGAGCTGACCACCCTGAGCTGATCAAGCCCCCACCCTGAGCTGACCGCCGGGAGGGAAAGGGGGAGGATGGACTCATTCGTCCCACCCCTCAGGAGATCCACGATGCCCCTCCCCACCACGTCCACCCAGGTGAGCTTCCCGGCAGGGACCGTCGAGGGCCGCTCCACCGTCCTCGCCGCCGAACCGCTTCCCGGCGGGGGCTGGGCGGTGGTCACCGGGACGACGCCGTTCCACCCGCTGGACCACAGCTGGCCGGACCAGCCCGCCGACACCGGCACCCTCGGCGGGGCGCCCGTACATGACTGCGTGACCGGCGCGATCGCCCCCGAGGGCGGCCCGCTGCTGCTGGGCGCGGACATCCCGGTCCGTCGCGGCGAGGAGGGCTGGGCCTGGCTGGTGGTCCACGTCATGGACCAGCCGGTGGCCGTCGGCGCCGAGGTCGAGCTCCGGGTGGACGCCGACCGCCGGGCCGCGCTCAGCGCCGCCCACACCGGCTGCCACCTGCTCGCACTGGCCCTCAACGAGGCCCTCGCCCCGCGCTGGCGCAAGGACCCGGGCCGCAGCGACGCGCTCGGCCACCCCGACTTCGACAGCCTGGCGATGGACTCCTCCCGGATGGACACCACCGCCAGCACCGACGTCTACCGGATCGGCAAGTCGCTGCGGAAGAAGGGCTTCACCGCCGACGACCTCGCCGCCGAGCTGCCCGCGCTCACCGCCGCTGTCAACACCCGGCTGGCCGCCTGGGTCGCCGCCGACGCGCCGGTCAGGGTCGAGGCCCCGGGGCCGGAACTCACCGCCCGCCGCCGCTGGGCCTGCGATCTGCCGGAGGGCCCCGCGTCCATCGCCTGCGGCGGCACCCATCTGCACCACCTCGGCGAGCTGGCCGAGCTGCGTACTGAGCTGCGCCTCAGCGACGACGGCAGCGAACTCACCGCCGTCACCGCCCCCAAACTGCGCTGACGGGGACGGCGCCTCAGTCCTTGATCATCCCTCGATCTTCGACTGATGGAAGTTGAGGAACGAGCGGGACGGTGTCGGGCCGCGCTGCCCCTGGTAGCGCGAGCCGTACTTGGCCGAGCCGTACGGGTACTCGGCGGGGGAGCTCAGCTGGAACAGGCACAGCTGGCCGATCTTCATCCCCGGGAACAGCTTGATCGGCAGGGTGGCGACGTTCGACAGCTCCAGTGTCACGTGCCCGCTGAAGCCGGGGTCGATGAACCCCGCGGTGGAGTGCGTGACCAGCCCCAGTCGGCCGAGCGAGCTCTTCCCCTCCAGCCGGGAGGCCACATTGTCGGGGAGGGTGATGACCTCGTAGGTGGAGGCCAGCACGAACTCGCCGGGATGCAGGATGAAGGCGTCGTCGCCCTCCGGTTCGACCAGCCGGGTCAGGTCGGGTTGTTCGACCGAGGGATCGATGATGGGGTACTTGTGGTTCTCGAAGACCCGGAAGAACCGGTCGAGCCGTACGTCGATACTCGACGGCTGGATCATCTCCGGGTCGAAGGGTTCGAGGACCACACGACCGGACTCGATCTCGCTTCTGATGTCCTTGTCTGAGAGCAGCACGCCACGAGGTTACGTGCACGGACGGGCCCCCGCCCAATCCTGGCCGGGGGCCGCCCGTCCGTACGACGTGCTCAGCGCCCATGGCACCACGTGCTCAGGGGGCTGGCGCCAGGTGCTCGGGGCCACGGGCACCACGGACTCAGGGTCACTCGCCCTCAGGCCAAGAACTCCACGGCCTCCCGCCGCAGCGCCTGCTGGATCTGCTCACCGGTGAGGGTGCCCAGATCGGCCGGCACGGAGCTCCGCAGCCGCGCGCACAGGGGGCACCGGATGAGCCGCCCGGGGCCGATCCGTCCGGGCCCGAGATTCTGAAGTGGGAACGTGGCGGTGCTGAACAGGTGCCCCTCGGCACAACGGACGACAGTGCGCTCCATTGCTTCCTTCCCCATCGGACGACTCGCCGCACCAAGATCCCGCACGGACAGCGGCTGACCTGGACCGACTCACTGAGGTCTCGGGGTACCGGCCGACTGCCCACCCTGGGGGTACGGCGTTGTCACATTAGGGGATGTTCCGGACATCGCGCCCAATGACGCGCCGACCACGACCACCTCGGGAACCGCCAGCCACACTATGCCCGCACGCCCACCGGCCACCACCGCTGTCCAGCAGTTCCACCCCGACCGAAAACCCCACCGGAGGTCGCTGCAGCCGCCCACGCCGATGAGGTAGAGTAAAGCCGTCGGCCATACCTGACGGTTGATCACGCGGGTGTAGTTTAATGGTAGAACATGAGCTTCCCAAGCTTACGACGCGAGTTCGATTCTCGTCACCCGCTCACAAAACCGCAGGTCAGAGGCATGGGCGAGCTCTGAGCTTTTGACCTGCGGGCATGGGGCGCTGGTCTCGCACCGCTGTGTTCTGTCATGGACCTGGGATGACCCCCAGTGCTGCCGACAACCCCTGATTGACTACCCTTCCCGCTCGGCGATGCACGCGGCCCCCGCGCCGGCGTCCGCGTAGGGCGCCCTACCGCGCGGATGACGGCCAGGGGGAGGCTCAGATCAGCTGGGCCCGGCGGTCCGCGGCCAGCCGATGGACCTTTCCGGCGACGTTCGCCAGGAGCTCGACAGCCTGGGGACGGTTCAGGACAGCTCCGGCGATGGCCTCTTCGTCGTCGTGGATGAAGGCACTCAGGTGGGAATAGGTGTCCTCAACTTCCAGCATCCAGCGTTCGGGCACGCTCCGGTCCCGGGCCTTCTTGTCGCGGACGGCCGGGATGAGCTTCTTCGTGTCGTAGGCGACGCGGACGGCGTCCAGCGCCTGTCGCAGCTCGCCGGCCACCGCGTTGAAGACGCCGTCGCGGATGTAGGCCCGCGCGGTCCGCAGCCGTCCTGTGGCCTTCGCCAGCTCGGGATCGTCTGTGATGGGCACCAGGATGTCGATGTAGGACGCCTGGGTTGCCTTCTCCAGTTGGATGCTCCACTCTTGCGAGAGAATCTCGACCTGGAGGTCGCTGGCGGAGGTGCACTCGACCGGGCCGGCCGGGTCGCCCGTCACGGTGGTGCCCCGGATGCCGCGCAGAACGAGCCACAGCGACCCGCCCGCGCGCAGTTCCTCCACGGCCTGCAGCGCCTGGCCGCTGACGTGGCCGACGAACGTCGCCTGGCCGGGGGAGACGTTCGTGGCCACCGACCGCTGCACGGAGACCAGGGCCAGTTCCTCCAGGTTCACGTTGGGCGACTTCCCGACGAGCAGCGTGGCCGACAGCTGCAGGTGGAGCTGTTCGGTGTTCTGGTTTGTCCAGTTGCGCGCCGTCAGCTCGATGCGGGCGCCGCCGAGCACTGGCTGCATTCGAAGACTCTTCGGGGCCTCGTCCAGCCAGAAGATATTTCCACCTGGCAGGTTCAATGAGCTGGTCATGATGCGCCTTTCGCGAAATATGCGGGTCTGCCTTGAGGGTGGACCCAGCGCGCACCAAAGGCAAAGTAATTCAGTTGTACTGACCTCGCGTCAGGTAGGTTTGGCCGTACACGAGTCCTCCGGAGCCAGGGAAACGGGTTCAGCGGCGCCAGCGAACTGATCAAGGAAGCCGTGTCCGGGTGTTCCGGCCCCACTTCTCCGTGGTCGACATGGCCGAGCGGATTCGGGGTGTCCTCGTAGTGGCCGCCCGTGCCGGCGGCGAGCCGCAGGTTCAGGTGGAACGCCCCGAGCGCAGCGAGGGCGAACGACCTGGAGGTGCGGGGAGCGTCAGCCATCATCGGCGACGAGGACGGCCCGGACGGGGCCAGAACCCAGCGACATCACGAGCCGACCAAGATCGACGCCTGGGGTCAAAACACTCGGTCGCTGGGGCCAGAAAGTACTCGGCGGTCCTTGGGCGTGCAGTCTTGTCGACATCGAACCTTTGCTATAGCGTATTGCTAATAGCAAGTGTTGATGCTTGTCGGTCCTGGCTGAAGCCTTAGATCGATTGGCGCGACAGGTCAGCAGTGCCTCGTGAAGGACGTCGTGATGAGTGATCCGCAACTGGGGATGATCGAGCCGCTGGATCGGCCGGAGTCGTTGTCTGACCGGGCCTATGCAGCATTGCGGGAGAAGATCGCGGCCGGTGCGCTGGAGCCGGGGCAGAAGCTGACGGAGCGGGCGTTGGCGGTGCTACTGGGGGTCAGCCCAACGCCGGTGCGTGAGGCGTTGCGGCGGCTGGAGCAGGAGGGGCTGGTCGAGCGTCCCACCCCGCGTTCGCTGATGGTGACCGCCCATTCGGAGACGGTCCTGCGAGAGCTGCTGTACACGGAGGTGGTGTTGCGGGCGGCCTCGGCGCGATTTGCCGCGCAGAAGGTGACAGACGCCGACATCGCCGCCTTGGAGGCGATCGTGGAGGAGTTGGCGGTGCGCGCGGACACCGGTTCAGCGGAAGAAGTGCTCGAGATCGCCACGCGGTTCGATGCCCGGCTGGCGCAGGTGGCGGCCAATCGAGCGGTGGCTGGGCTGGTCGAGATGGCGGGCGTGCTGGGCCATGCCCGACGGGTGCGGGCGGTGACCGCGATGCAGACGTCCGCGCGTGACGTAGGCGCCCGCCACCTGCAGGCGCACCGAGACACGGTGGAAGCCCTGCGCGCCCAGGACGAAGAGCGCACTGAACAGATCGTGCGCAAGCACCTGCTTTCCTCGCTGGAGCTGCTGCTCTCGACAGACGGGGAAACCTCATGACAACGGCAGACGCGCTCATCATTGGCGCAGAAGCTTCCGGCGTCGCCGGCGGTGTGCGGGTACTGGTTCCGGTGGGGATGCTCGGCGGCGGCTTCCCGGCCGAGACCGTGGACCGTGGGATCGCGATGGGCGCCGACATCATCGCCGTCGACGGCGGTTCCACCGATTCGGGGCCGCACTACCTGGGCACGGCCACCGCCAAGACAGCCCGCCGCGCGGTCGCCAGGGACCTGCGGGTCCTCGTGGTCGCGGCGCGGGCGGCGGGCATTCCTGTTGTGGTGGGCTCGTGCGGTACGTCGGGTACTGATGCGGGCGTGGACTGGATGTACCAGATCCTGGCCGAGATCGCCGAGCAGGAGCAGTTGGCCCTGTCGGTCGCCCGTATCTACAGCGAGCAGCGCCCGCTGGACCTGTCGGCACTGCTGCATCAGGGTCTTGTGCGTCCCCTTGAGCCTGCCGGTCCGTTGGAAGCGGAGGCTTTGGCGCGGTGCAGCCATGTGGTGGGGTTGATGGGGCATGAGCCGATCGCTGCGGCGCTGCTGGGCGGTGCGGACGTGGTGCTGGCCGGTCGGGCCACGGACACGGCGCTGCTGGCGGCGCTGCCGTTGATGCGCGGATGCGCGCCCGGGCCTGCGTGGCATGCGGCGAAGACAGCCGAGTGCGGGGGCCTGTGCACCACGTCTCCGCGCAGTGGCGGCGTGCTGATCACTGTGGACGGCGAGGGGTTCACCATCGAACCCCTGGCGCAGGAGGCGGCGTGTACGCCGCGCAGTGTGGCGGCGCACATGATGTACGAGAACGCCGACCCGTACCGGATGCGGGAGCCCGCGGGCACGTTGGATACCAGCCAGGCGCGGTACCGGGCGCTGGACGGGCGCCGGGTGCGGGTGGAGGGCTCGCGGTTCGAGGCGGCCGAGCAGCACACTGTGAAGTTGGAGGGTTCCGCCCCGGCGGGGTGGCGCACCATGATCCTGGTGGGTATCCGCAGCCCGGCGGTGCTGGCGCGGCTGGACGATTGGTGCGACCAGGTCCTGGGCTACCTGCGCGAGCACATCCCCACCACCCTGGGCCTGCCCGCGGGAACGTGGGAGGTGCAGTTGCGGCGCTACGGCCACGACGGTGTCCTGGGGGCGGCCGAGCCCGAGCGCGATCAGCCGCCGCGTGAGGCGGCGGTGGTGTTCCTGGCCACCGCCGGCGACCAGCAGACCGCGACCGAGGTGGCGAAGTTCGCCAACCCCCTGCTGCTGCACGCCCCCCTGCCGCAGGAGGAAGCACTGCCCAGCTATGCGTTCCTGACCTCCCCGGCCGAGATCGAGTGCGGCCAGTCGTACGAGTTCGTGCTCCAGCACGCCGTCGACGTGGACACCCCCGACCAGCTCTTCCGCACCGTCACCGCCTCCCTCGGTTCCCCCACTCTCGCCGGGCAGGTGACCGCATGACCACGACCACCTTGGCCGATGTGGCCGAGCAGGTGCGGTCCAAGAATGCCGGCCCGTTCTGGATCACGTTCGACGTCTTCCTGCGCGACGCCGAGGACTACCAGCGGGTCGCCGCCTCCCACGTGACCGACCCCGAAGTCATCGCGGCCCTCTACGCGGTCCCGCACGCCTCGGTGCGGGTGTTCCTGCTGCCGCACCTGAACGCCGTAAAGATCTCCTTCCCCCGCCCCGTCACCCAGGGATCACCGCAAGACCGCGACATGCACGCCGGACAGCAGTACGTCCCTCTCCTAGACCTGGCCATCCCGGAGGCAACCGCCCGCGACTAGCCGGCGCTCATGCGCCACTGCAGACGCCCCCAGTACTAGCCGCTTGCGCGGCACCCCTTGCCTTTGTGCCAGGCACGCCCACCCTGTGCACCGTGAAAGAGAGCCGATCATGACCGACACCTATTCCGGCCGAGCGAACTGGCTGGCCGCCGACATGGCGGACACCCGCGAGTGGGCCATCCAGTTCACCGACGAGCAGATCGCCACCATCGACGCAGCCCTGCGCACCGCCCGCAAGAACGGGGCGAACTTGGAGACCCTGGACCGCGAGTCCTTCCCGCTGCCCGGCTTCGAGCAGCTGGTCGCCGAGACCCAGGACCGGCTGGAGAACGGGCGCGGCGTGGTCGTGCTGCGCGGCCTGGCCGCCCTGCAGTACCCCAAGGACGACCTGCGCCTGATCTACTGGGGCCTTGGGCTGTACTTCGGCACCGCGGTCTCCCAGAGCAGCAAGGGCGACCTGCTGGGAGATGTCACCAACTTCGGCAGCGACGTCAATTCCTCCAGCGGACGCGGCTACATGTCCAACCAGCACCTTGGCTTCCACACCGACACCAGCGACGTCGTGTCGCTGATGGTGCTGCGCCCGGCTAAGAGCGGGGGGCTGAGCATGATCGCCAGCTCGGTGGCGATCCGCAACGAGATCGCCGCCACCCGACCGGACTACCTTCAAGCCCTGTACCAGCCGTTCTACTGGAGCTGGAAGGGCCAGCAGGCGCCGGGTGAACTGCCGTACTACCAGCAGCCGCTGTACACCGAGTTCGAGGGGAAATTCGCCTCGCGCTACATCAAGACCCACATCCTGTCCGCGCACCAGGACTTCCCCGAGCTGCCGCCGCTGACCGATCTGCAGATCGAGGCCATGTCGGCGGTCGACCACCTGGCGGTGGACCCGCACTTCCACTTCAGCATGATGTTCGAACCCGGCGACATCCAGTTCCTCAACAACCACATCACCGCACACTCGCGCACCGAGTTCGAGGATTTCGCCGAACCGGACCGCAAGCGCCACCTGCTGCGCATGTGGCTGTCGGTGCCCAACAGCCGCGCCCTGAGCCCGGGAATGTCCGCGATCTACCGCGACCAGAGCGCCGGAGCGGTGCGCGGCGGCTTCCCCTCGCTCAGCGGCCGCCACAGCTTCGAGACCGTCCCGGCCAAGGACTGACCATGGCCGAGACCCTCTCACTCGCCCAAGAGCTGGCCGCGCTGCTCGCCCGCATCGACTTGGGCTCGATCTCCCCGCGGGGCCGGCAGATGGCCCTCGCGGCGTTCACCGACACCGTCTGCGTCGCCCTTGCCGGATCGGTGGAACCCGCCGCCGCCCTACTGCGCCAGACGCTGCCCACCCGCCCCGGGCCCGCGCTCCTGCTCGGAACCGCCCTGCGCGCCGACGTCCTGGACGCTGCGCAGGTCAACGGGACCGCAGGCCACGCGCTGGACTTCGACGACATGGCCGCCGCCATGGGAGGCCACCCCTCGGTCCCGGTGATCCCCGTCGTCCTGGCTCTGGGAGAGTCGCTGCACGCCAGCGGCGCGGACGTGGTGGAGGCCTACATCGTCGGCTTCGAGGCCGAGAGCCGGCTGGGCAAAGTGGTGCACCCGCACCACTACGAGACCGGCTGGCACCCCACCTCGACCCTGGGCGTGTTCGGCGCCGCAGCCGCAGCCGCCCGACTGCTGGGCCTGGACGTAGAGCGCACCGCCACCGCCCTTGCCATCAGCGCCTCCAGTGCCTCAGGCGTCAAGGCCAACTTCGGCACCATGACCAAACCCCTGCACGCCGGCAACGCCGCCCGCGCCGGACTTCTCGCCGCCCTGCTCGCCGAACGCGGATACACCGCCGACCTGTTCGCCCTGGAGAAGCCCCAAGGCTTCCTGGCCGCCTACGACGGCCTGGACAACACGCGCCCCCAGCGCCTGGTAGAGCCCACCGACCGGTGGGAGATCGAGGGCGAGCTGTTCGGCCTCAAGCAGTTCCCCTGCTGCGGCAGCACCCACCCCGCCATCCTGGCCGCCCTGGACATCGTCTCCCGCACGCCACTGACCGCAGACGACATCGCACGGGTGGAAATCCGCACGCACCACCGGCGGCTGGGACACACCGACAACCCGGCACCGGCATCCGCGCTGGCAGCGAAGTTCAGCATCCAGTACGCCGTCGTGCGCGCCCTGCTGGAAGGAGCGGTGCGGCTGGGCGACTTCGAGGGCGTCGCCTACCGCGACCCCGATGCGGTGGCGCTGCTGGCGCGCACCACTGCGCTGCCCGCACCGGACAGCGATGATCCGGGGGCCGAGATGGCTGCCCAGGTCACCGTCACCACCCGCGACGGCGCCACCCTGCACGGACAGGTCTCCGGATCGCTGGGGCGCGGACCCGCAGACCCAATGACCGAGCAGGAGATGTGGCGCAAGTTCCAGGACTGCGCCCTGCGGATCCTGCCCGCCGATTGCGCTGGCCAGGCATTCGAGGCCCTCTCAACCATGTTGGATGCCAAGGACATCGCTTCTGTCACAGCCCTCCTTCAGGTTCCCGAGCCCGGCGGCCCCGCGTGAGCGCCCCTGTGCCGCGGAACATGCATGTCGGCGGCCAGTACATCCAGGACGCCGACGGCGCCCGCATCATGGTCGGGCAGTGCCATGTCCACCGCGTCAGCACCGGCCTGTCCGGCCGCCCTGCGATCGTCATGATCCACGGCTCCACGCAGTCCAGCGCCACCTTCCTGGAGACCCCCGACGGGCGCCCCGGACTGACTGAACTCATGGCCGCCCAAGGCCATGCGGTCTATCTGGTGGACCAGCCCGGCATCGGGCGCTCGCGCTACTACGAGCCCGTCCACGGCCCGCTCACCCACTACAGCGCGGAACTGCTCCAGTGGATCTTCACCGCCACGGCCGACCACGAAGGATGGCCCCAGTCCAAGCTCCACACCCAGTGGCCCGGCTCCGGACGCGTCGGCGACCCCGTCTTCGACGCCTTCTACGCCGCCCAGGTCGGCCACCTGGCGGACCCCGCGGCGGCCGAGTCGGCCATGCGCACCGCCGGCGCGGCCCTGCTGGACCGCATCGGCCCCGCCTACCTGCTGACCCACTCCCAGTCCGGACCCCTCGGATGGCACATCGCCGATCAGCGACCGGAGTTGGTCAAGGCGATCGTGGCCATGGAACCCAAAGGCCCCCCGTTCCGCGACGCCACCACCGCCGACACGCCCGGACCGGTGGTCCGCCCGCACGGAATCACCGCCACCGCCCTCACCCAGGGGCCACCCACCGGCAACCCCGCCCAGCCAGACGCTCCGGCCGACCCGCACGACCCGGCACCCCGGCTGCTGGTGAACCTGGCACACATCCCCGTGCTCCTGATCACCGCGGAAGCCTCCTACCACGCCACCTACGACCACCTGACGGCCGACTACCTGCGGCGCCGAGGAGTACCAGTCACCCACGCCCGCCTGGCCGAACACGGCATCCACGGCAACGGCCACATGATGGCGATGGAACTCAACAACCACCACATCGCCCGCTTCATCAGCGACTGGCTGCGCCGCACCGACCGCAGTACCGGTGCTCCACCAACAGCTTCCCGCTGACCTGCGCACACCTGCACCGTAGAGCGGGAGACACCGGGTCTGGGCCACCGAGGTACACCATCAAGTTGCGCATCCTGCAACTCTGCTTGCGGCAGATGCCCTCCGCGGCCGATTGTCGTGCCCCACGCGGAACGCGACAACCGCCGCACCGCCCGCCCGCGCGATTACCGCACCACACACCCCCACCGGCGCGGGAGCGTCCGCAGCAGCTTCCCGCGAGCGCACCCATGTTGTCGAAGACCTGGCCTCGCGCCAGCGCCTGCCGCTGAACCGAGCCGATCGAAGCCCCTCTTTGCCGCAGGCACCCACCCCTTGTGCCCGCGGCAGCACCGCCGGGCACCACCCTGCCCACCCCCATCGCCAACCAGCGACGCACCTATGTCCTCATCAACGAAGATCAGGAAGGGCGTACATGACCACCGAACCCACCCCAACCAGAACCACCGGGCCGCTGAACCGGCTCTGGAATCGCGAACTGCACCACTACCCCGCCTCCGGCCCGCGCCTTGTGAGCCTGGGCATCACGGTGAGCGCCACCGTCGTCCTGTACTACCAGAACTACCTCTCCGGAGCCCTGGCCGCCGGCACCGGCGGCCGCAACGGCATCCTGCCCGACCTTCACCTCTCGTTCTCCACCTACGTCTACCTCGCGGTCTTCGCCAACCTCCTCGGTGCCGGGGCCTCCTTCGCCACCGGCATATCGGACCGCTACGGACGCGCGAACATCGTCACCGCCGGCCTGCTGGTCTCCAGCCTGCTGTGCCTCATCGGATTCCCGCTGTGCCACAACCGCACCTCCTTCACCGCCGTGTACCTGCTGCTCGGCCTGGTCGAGGGCGTCATCCTGGTCGCCACCCCGGCCCTGGTACGCGACTTCAGCCCGCAGGTGGGCCGCGCCTCCGCGATGGCCTTCTGGGGCCTTGGCCCGGTTTTGGGCAGCCTGCTGGTCAGCATCCTGGTCAGCAGCACCAGCACCAGCACCCCCTGGCGCGACCAGTACATGGTCGCCGGCGGCATTGGACTGGCCGTCTTCCTCTTGGCGCTGCTCGCGCTGCGGGAACTGGCCCCCGGCCTGCGGGACCAGCTGATGGTCAGCCGCAACGACCGCGCCCTGGTCCAGGCCCGCGCCCAGGGCATCGACGTCGAAGCAGCCCTGAAGCGTCGCTTCCGCCAGATGCTCAAGCCCGACATCCTCGCCTCCGCCGCCGCGATCAGCGTCTTCCTGATCATCTACTACCTCGCGGTCGGCTTCTTCCCGATCTTCTTCCAGACCGTCTTCGGCTACAGCCAGACCAAGGCCAACGGCCTGGGCAACTGGTTCTGGGCCATCGAGGCCGCCGGACTGCTCGCCATCGGCTACCTCTCCGACAAGGCCCGCGTCCGCAAGCCCTTCATGCTCCTGGGCAGCATCGGCGCCGCCGCCGCCACCTCGGTCCTGGCCGTCAAGACCACCAACCCCCACACCAGCTACACCACTTTCGTGGTCCTGCTGGTCTGCATCAGCCTGTTCGTCGGCGTGGCCTACGCCCCCTGGATGGCGAGCTTCACCGAGACCGTCGAGCGCCGCAACCCGGCCCTGACCGCCACCGGACTGGCAGTGTGGGGCCTGATCCTACGCGTGGTCGTCGCCGCCACCGCCTTCCTGCTGCCCCACATCGTCACCACCGTCACCCCCTTGACCGAGAACGGCGCAGCCGTCCGACAACTCGCCGCCGGTCAGGACCCCGCGCTGACCGCGACACAGAACGCCACCGTCAAAGCCGTCGCCGCCAACCCCGCGATCATCCCCAAGATGCAGGCCCTGTCCACCACCTACCGCGCGCAGTTGGCCACCGCCGCCCACCTCGCACCCGCCACCCTGGCCGCCCTGACAGCGACCCCCGGCGACCCGGCGGCACAGGCCGAAGCAGTCAGCGAGATATCCGGTCAGAGCCCGGCCGACGTCGTCAAGGTCACCACACTGCACACCCGCTTCCAGGACCAGCTCGCCACCGCCGCGACCCTGGACCCCACCACCCAGGTCACCCTGCTCACCAACCCCACCGACCGCGCCACCGGCGCCCGTGCCGTCGCCGAGATCGCCAACGGCCTAAACGTCACCGCTACCACCGCCACCGTCAAGCTCCAGGCGCTGGCCAAGGTCCCCGCAGCCGACCTGGTTTACCTCAGCGCCCACAGCAAGCCCGTCCAGAACGCGGCAGCCCAACTCACCGCTTTGGCCGCGGTTCCCTCCGCCGACCTGGCCTACCTGCACACCTGGGGACCCGGGCTCAAGGACGCCAAGACCATAGCGGCACTGACCTACCTGCACCAGCACGCCGCCGCCGTCCAGCAGGCACACCACGACTCTCCCCGGCAGTGGCAGCGCTACTTCTGGATCGCCGTCGCCGGCCAGCTCCTGTTCATCCCACTGATCTTCGTCATGGCCGGCTACTGGGACCCCCGCAAGGCCAAGCGCCAGGAGACCGAACACGAAGCCTGGCTCCAGAACCAACTGCGCGCACTCACCGACAAGGACCGCACCACCGCATGAACCACTGACGACGGTGACGCGTCGAGCTGCGGAGGGTCGGTCGATCCGCAGCCTTGACACCGAGGCCCGACCCCCGGGGAGGAGCTCCTCGACCCACGTGTCCATGGGCCGAGGAGGTCACCCGGCCGCCTCCGCTGCCTTGTCCCGAAGTTGGCCTTGCCTATGAGTTCAGACAGCAGGTCCACCAGGCCTTCGTATTCTGGTGGGCAGACCCGCTCGCCGGGCTGTTGGTCGTCTTCTTCGCGGTCCGCGAAACACAAGAGAGCTATGCCATCCACCACTGGTTCGAGCACAGCTGTCCCCCGAGGCAGGAGCGGGGATGTTGTCCAGGGCGTCGGGGCCGCGCCGTGCTCCACACGGATACTCGAAAGCACCTAACGGCGCTGTGTGCGATTGAGGTCAGGGCGTGTCGGCCTGGCGGGTTGTCTGATGGGTGATCACCTCTCGGCAGCGCGGTCGGAGACCAGGCCGGCTACGGCTGTGTAGGTCTCGTCGAAGTCTTCGCGGCGGCCGAGGAAGCGTTGCAGGGTGCGCCATTGCTTGTGCTCGGCGTTGGCGTGCTCCACGCAGATGCGCTCCGACGACTGCTGGTGGCGTTCCGCGTTCCAGGCCGCGAGTTCCTGGGGTGTCGCGTCCTTCTTCGGTTTGAGCGGCGGAGCCTGGACCTGGTCGGGAAACTCCTTCGCCAGGCCCCGGTATCCGGCGTCGACCTTGGCTTTGACCTGTGGGAACTGCCTGAACAGGTCGGCGATTCCCTCGGTGCGCACCGCCGTCTGGTCGTGCATCCGCCCGGGGCGGAACGCCCCGGCCCACAGAGTCCGGCCCTGGCCGTCGGTGACGACGGTGGCCTTCTTGGTGTTCATCTTCTTTTTGCCCGAGACGAACGCACGTCGGCCGGGCTTGTTGGCGCGCGGGCGGCGGACCTGGACCTCGGTCCCGTCGAATCGCAGCTCGACGCCCTCGGCCGCCGCGTAGGCGAAGACGTCGGCCAGGGTGCGAAGCCGCAGCTCGGGATGGTCCTTGACGGCGAATCCGCGTGCGGCCAGCAGCGGTCTGATCTCACGGATCGCGCGGGTGACCGTGGAGCGGTCCACTCGGTACAGCTCGGCCAGGGCCGCGTGCGGGAGCTGGAAGCGCAGCGCCACCAGGGTCACGATGATCCGGTCCACGAACACCAGATCGTGGTCGGGGCCGGCCCCGGCCGCACGCAACCGCTCGTGGCCTCGGCGTTCACGCAGCCGGGATTCCTCGGCAGCAGTCCAGACGCCGGCGAGTTCGGCGACGAGTTTGCCGAGTCGCCGCGGCTGGAGGCCGGTGAAGATACGCTTGGACAAGGCCGTGCGGCCCGGGTGATGCGTCACAACACCACTCCACCGCACGGCCTGCTTCATGTCCGGGCAATACCACGATCGTTATTCGTACACCGCGCCGTAAGGGGTGATTAGCGCGGCCCTACACGTGCCGCCCGCACCACAGGGGGCCAGGATCGGGGGAAACAGGCATCCGCTCCCCCTTGTCGTTAAGGAGTCGTCCGCCATGCAGGAACGCACCCGGCGCAAGAACGCCACCGAGATCACCTTCGCCCTGCCCGCTGACCACCTGGAGGGCCACGTCAGCGTCGTAGGCGACTTCAACGACTGGGAGCCCGGCGCCCACCCGCTGCACCCCCGCGCGGACGGCATGCGCTCCGTCAGCGTCACCATTCCCGCCGAGACCCAGGTTCGATTCCGCTATCTGGCGCAGGGCGACCACTGGTTCGACGACCTCGACGCGGACAGCCTCGACGGCACCAGCGGCTGCATCCACACCGGAATTGCCGCCCCTCGCGGACGCGGACCGCCATACCGGCATCGAGTCCGCTGCAGGGACACGCTGTGGCTCCGGGTTGAGAGTCATCCCTCCCGGGGCGGCGCGCTGACGGCGGTGATGTCGCCGGGAACCATGCCTCTGGTGGGGGCGCCGACCTGCGGATGCGTCAGCGCCCCGCATCGGAACGCGTGCACCGAAACATCGAAAGATCCCGCCGTGCCAGGACGAAGTTCCAGCCTCGCTCTGCCGTGCGGCAATCGACTGAGTTCACCCGATCGAGTGTCGCGACGTTTCACGCCCGCGGATGCGGGCAAGAAAGTCGAGGTGTCCCGTCGGCGGCCCGGCGTGGGAGCGGTTTGTGCCGCAGCCCCGGCGTCCACCCCCCACGGGCGCCGGGGTCTGGCCCGGCACGGTGCAGCGGGCGGTCCGGCCGACGGCCGTCTGCCGTGCGGGCCCTTCCTCCGTGCTGCGGGGTCCCGTTGGTGTCGGGACCACGTCATGGGGGCGCGGCTGCCAGGCGCCGGATTCCGTCGATCACGTCGTCGGTGGCTGGTACGGCGTCGTCCTGGGCTGGGTGATTCGCCAAGAACGCCGTACGGGTGACGAAGGTCTAGAAGCAGGGTGCGAGCAGTGCCGTCGCGGTGCCGGTCAGATGGCCGGCGAGGGTGGGGGCGTCGTCGGGCATGTCTTCGTCCAGCCATTCGATGATCACCTCTGAGAGGCCTGCCGTCAGCGCGAGGACCGCACGGTGGTACTGGAGCAGGTCGTGGGGGTGCTGTTGCAGGGCTGTGGTGATGAAGGTGCTGAAGCGCTTGGCGTCCTGGCGTATAACGTTGCGGCGGTGCAGTTCCATCTGCGGGGCGCTGAGGTAGATGATGCGGGCCGAGCGGGGGTCGGCGGCGAGCATAGTGGTCAGCGCGGCCATCATCGGGCTCAGGAGTGCCTGGAGGGTGGTGGGCTGCCGGGGGGCGGCGGCTTCGAGGCCGGCAAGCAGCCAGTCGTTGCGCTCCTTCTGCACTGAGAGGAGCAGGGTGCTTCGGTCGGTGAAGTGCTCGTAGAAGTAGCGTTTGGCCACTTTGGCGTGAGCGCAGACATCGGCCACGGTGACATCTTCGTAGGAATGTGTCGCGAACAGTTCGAATGCCGCCTGCATGAGGCGCCCTCGTCGGTCCGCCACGCGTTCATCCCGGGTCCGGCCGAGGTAGGTGCCGTGCGTGGAGGTGGCCTGCGAAGCATGCGCGGGGGCGGTAGGGGTGGGTGCGTCCACGGCTGCATCTTATGCCCAGGCGCTGAGCCCCTGGTGCCGGGCTGTGTCCATGACTTTCGCGGCAGGTGGCCCGGTGTGCCACTGCGGGGGTGGTGCCCCCGGGCCAGCCGCACGGTGTGAGCGTCCGGCCCGGATTTCTCGGTCCGGTCCACTGGCGGGTGCTGCGCCTGGTTCAGGGGATTGCCCAGTGCTGGTTGTCGCCGTTGTTGCAGGTCCAGATCAGCAGTTGGGTGCCGTTGGCGGTGTTGCCGCCGGGGTCGTCCAGGCACTTGCCGGAGGCTGGGTTGACCAGGGTGCCGTTGGAGAGGGTCCATTGCTGGGCGCCGGTGCCGTTGCAGGTGTAGAGCTGCACCAGGGTGCCGTCGGCGGTGTTGCCGCCGGTGACGTCCAGGCAGGCGCCGTTGATGCGGATCGTGCCGTCCGTCTGGCGGGTCCAGATCTGGTCGGGGGTGCTGGCGCAGTCCCACATCTGGACGTGCGTGCCGTTCGTGCTGGAGCCGTTGCTGTAGTCGATGCACTTGTTGCTGTTGACGTCGGACAGGATGGTGCCGGTGGCCGGGGTGGGCTGGCCCCCGGTCATGGTGACGTCCACTGTGTGGGAGCCGGTCAGCGACGTGGGCACGGAGTAGGAGGACGTCGCTGTGCCGTCGATTTTGAACGAGCTGATCTGGTTGCCTGCGCCGTGCAGCGCGATGCTGAGGGTCGCTGCGCGGTACTGGATGCCGGAGAGGGTGGCGTCGCCCCAGCCGGTCGGCAGGGTGGGCTTGAAGGTGATGCCGCTGGTGGTGAAGTTCAGGCCGAACAGGTCGGTGTCGATCATTCGCAGGTAGGCGGTGGCGGACCAGGTCTGGTCGGGGGCGGCTCCCCAGTGGCCGCCGGTCTGCCAGCCGCCGTCGACGGCGCCGGTCTGGGCGTTGTAGATCTCGGCGAACTGGCCGCTGTTGTTGGCGAGCCGGGCGAGGTTCTGTACCTCGTTGGCGAAGCGCGGCTGGTTGCCGGACTGGGCGGCGGCATCGGCCCAGTAGCCTTCGACCATGGGCCAGACGACGACGTTGTGGCGGCCGGGCTGGCTGTCACTGTAGCGGGCGTAGTTCGGGTAGGTGTCGACGATACCGTTGGGCTGGATGTGGGCGTTCTGCAGGATGGACTGGGCCTGGCTGGGGCTGGCGATGCCGAAGAGGATGGCGAAGGACAGGCCGGTGCCCTCCTCGGTGGGGTCGAGCTGGCCGGACATGCTGTCGTTGCCGTGGACGAAGTAGCCGTACAAGCCCTTGCCCGGGTTCCACAGCCGCTGGTTGATCGCGGTCTTCAGGCTATCGGCCTGGGTGTTGAGGGCGCCGACCTCGCTGGTGGACTTGCCCAGGGCCGAGGCCATCAGGGCGGCGCTGCGGTAGGCCTGGTAGTACACCGCGTTGGTACTGAGCGTCATCATCGTGGACGTTGCGGGGTAGTCCCCGACGTAGCCGCCGTGGCTCTCGGTGGCGTCGGCCGGCGGGGCCGGGTACCCGGCGATGCCGTCGTTGAAGAACGCCGGCCCTTGGAACAGACCGTAGGAGGAGTTGTAGTTCTGGCTCTTGCGGGTGTTCAAGGTGTTGACCGTCGCCTGGTAGGCGTTGGTCAGGAAGCTCTGGTCACCGGTCACCAGGTAGTGGTTCCAGGCGCCAATCGCCCAGACGACCTGGTCCCACTGCTCGTTGTCCTGCTGGACGATGAGCTGACCGTTGGACTGCTTGACCACCGCCGCCCACAGCGTGTTCGCGGCCTGCTTGGGCTCCAGCAGACTCGCGGCGTTCCAGGAGTTGACCGCCGCGTCCCGTGTCCAGGGCTGGCTGTAACCGCCGCCGGCCCGGATGAACGTCTGCGGGTTGTTGGTCATCAGACCGGAGGAGTTGTAGACCGAAGGATCGTAGCTGATGGTGTTGGTGTCCAGCAGATTGGCCAGTGCCTTGGTGTACGCCGCACCCAGCGTGGACTGGGTGGTCCCTTTGGCGAAGGTCAGGGTCGGGCGAGGGGCGCCGGTGGCGGCCGACGCGGTCGCTCCGGAAGGTCCTACGCCGGATGCACCGACTGCCACCAGCGCCAGTGCGCCCAGGCCGACCAGCAGGCGTGAGCGCCGCTGCGGGACGCCGAACGGCTGGGGGCGGCCACCGTCCTCATCGGCATGACTGAGGTCGTCTGGCATCAGGGGTGATCGCGGGTAGTGACGTCTGATCATGTGCACTTCTCCTTCGAAACGTTGCCCGTCTGGGGTCGAGGCTCCAGGTGCCGGGGGTCGTCGGCACCTCGTTTCGACTGGTGTCGGACGGCAGGAGCGGATGTGCTGGCCGTCGAGCGGGCGGTTGGACCCGGCTCGGCGTCTGGTTGGCGCCGCCGTCGGCGGTGCGCGGATCGTCCGGCCGTTTAGGGCAGCGGCTTCTCTCGCCTGTCATGCGCCCGGGGCTGACCACACCTGCGCGGCGGTTCCGTTGCAGTCGAACAGTTCCACCTGGGTGCCGTCGGTGGTGGTGGCGCCGGGGTCGTCGATGCAGCGGCCGGAGGCGGGGTTGCGGTAGCCGCCGTTGAAGGGCTGCCAGACCTGGTTGCCGCCGCCGTTGCAGTCCCAGACCTCCAGCAGGGTGCCGTTGGCCGTACCGCCCGCGGTGGCGTCCAGGCACTTGCCGGAGATGCGTAGGGTGTTGTCCTGCGCGAGTGACCAGGACTGGTTGGTGCCGCTGTTGCAGGACCACAGCTCGGCCTTGGTGCCGTTGGCGGCGTTGCCCCCGGTCAGGTCCAGGCACTTGCCCGCCACGCCCGACCGCACGGGGCCGGTGCTGCCCGACGGTCCGGTGCCGGTGGAGCGTGAGGTCAGGGTGAACCGCTGGTTGCTGCCGTCGGTAGGGTTCCACTGCTCGTACTGGGTGCCGGATGCGGTGCTCCCGGCCGGGTCGTCCAGGGCGAAACTGGCTGTTGCGGTTGTAGAAGGACCAGGTCCCGTCGGCGTTGCGGACCGGCTTCCACTGGTCGTTGCCCTGCGTGATGCTGCCGGCCGGCCACTGCACGACCAGAGCGCCGGGCTTCCCGGACGCGGCGCTGACGTTGAGGACCTGGCCGCTGCGGGTGTTCTTGATCTCGTAGTAGCCGTTGCTCTGGGGGACGAGGGACCAGGACGCGCTGCCGTCGGTGGTGTCCGTCCCCTGCACGATGGGGGCGGAGTTGGCGGTGGAGCTGTTCTGCGCCGCCAGGGTAAGGCCGCTGGTGGCGCTCTTGATCTGGTAGTCGCCCGAGAAGGGGGAGGCGGCGGTGGTCGGCAGGACCTGGAAGAGGCCGACCATGCCGTTCATCTCGAACGCGTCGGGGTTGGCGTCGTTGGTAGGCCTGGTCCAGTCGTTCCAGGTGAGGTTGGCGCTGTTGCGCATGCTCCAGGCCTGGGCGGCGTTGGCGTTCACGTAGGTGCTGTAGCGGCTGCACAGGTTCGCGTCGGTGCAGAACTCACTAATGCCCTTGAACAGCCAGTACTGGTAGGAGCTGCCGCGGGTGCCGTTGTTCGCCACGACGGGCACGTTGTTGAGGAAGTGGTCGGCGGTGCGCTGGGCGTCGTCCCGATAGGAGGTGTTCCCGGTGACCCGGTACAGGTCGTCGGCCGCCTTGATCCACGTTCCGGCGTTGTAGGCGTTGTCGGAGGCCTGAAGGGTGGTGGATCCGCTCTTGCCGTTGGGGAAGGCGATGCACTCGTTGACGACGCCGCTGGAGGCGTTGACGACGTGGCCGCGCATCCAGGAGTAGATCTGCTCGGCCTTGGTCAGGTATCCGCCGTCGCCGGTGATCTCGTACAGGCCCACCGCGGTGCTGACCATGGGGTCGTTGCTCAGCGCGCATTTGCTGTAGTCGGTGTCGTTCTCCCAGATCCCGCCGCCGCCGTCACCGGTCCAGCCGCGGTTGTAGGTCTTGTTCCACTGGTCGGCCGCGGTGTTCAGCCAGCTGGTGTTGCCGGTTGCCTTGTAGCCTTCGAGGGTGGCGGTGATCATCCACGCGACGTCGTCGTTCCAGCCGTCCCACGAGGTCCAGTTGGTCCCCTCCTTGTTCAGGAAGGTGCTGACCAGGTCGCTGACCCGCTGCCGGTCCGAGGGCGCGCGGGTGCGCAGGTACACGTCGTCGGCGACCGCGATGTCCAGCGCGCCGATCCAGGTGCCCGCCCGTTCGGTGCCTTTGCTCTTGAGCTGGTCGGTGTAGTAGGTGCCGGTGCTGCCGCCGGTCACCAGGAAGTTGTCGTTCCAGCTGGCGAAGACGCTGTCGGGCGAGGGCAGCGCGGTGTCGGCGTGGGCGGTCGGGCTGACCAGGAAGCTGGTGGCGGCGAGCGCCAGAGCGGCACCCGTCGCGACGAGGAAGGCCGGTCGTTTCATGATCGGTGAGCCGTTCTGTTGGCGTTCATGGGGGAAGTGGTCCCGCCCCGTCACCCGGCGATGGCCTAGTCGTCGTCGCGCCTCGCCCCCCGGAGCGGGGCGCGGGTGCGTTGGCCGGGTCGGGGCCGGGTCAGGACTGCGGTGCTGCGGTCCACCGCTGGTTGGCGCCGCCGTTGCAGTCCCACAGTGCCAGCTGGGTGCCGTCGGTGGTGGAGGAGGCCGGGTCGTCGAGGCAGCGGCCGGAGACCGGGTTGCGGTAGCCGCCGTTGTAGGGCTGCCAGACCTGGTTGGCGCCGCCGTTGCAGTCCCAGAGCTCGACCGGGGTGCCGTTGGCCGTGCCGCCTGCGGTGGCGTCCAGGCACTTGCCCAGGGCGCGCAGCGTGCCGTCGCCGGAGGCGGACCACGCTTGGGCGGGGGTGCTGTTGCAGCCCCAGATCTGTACCTTCGTGCCGTTGGCGCTGCTGCCGGTGTTCACGTCCAGGCACTTGCCGGAGATCCCGGACTGCACCGGTGCCGCCAGGGCCGAGGGGGCCTTGATCCAGCCGGCCGCGTCGGCGCTCTGGATACCGGCGTTGAAGGCGTCGGCCATCTTGCTGAAGCCGCTGTCCTTGGGGTGCAGGGCGTCGGACAGGTCCGAGGCGTTCAGTGCGCCCATGTCCACCAGGCGCACGTGCTGGCCGGCTGCCTGCTTCGCCGCGATGATGGCGGGGAGCTTGGCGTTGAAGTCCGCCCGGTACTGCTCCTCGGTGGTGGCGGTGGACACGATCAGGGTGCCCACCAGGACGGTCGCGTCGGGGGCGTCGCGGGTGATCTGGTCGATCAGCGCCGAGAGGCGGTCGGTGGCCGTGGTGGGCTGGTAGTTGCCGTTGAGGTCGTTGGTGCCGATCTCCAGGGTGACGACGTTGGGCCGGAAGGTCGCCAGCACCGAGTCGGCGATACCGGCGATCTGGTCGATCCGCCATCCGGAGTGGCCTTCGTTGTCCGGGTCGGACATCGGGCCGTTGCGCCCCGAGCCCACGAAGTCCAACGTATGGCCCTCGGCGGCCAGTTCGTTCCACAGGAAGCCGCGGTAGCTGTTGCCCGACGGGCTGCCAACGCCCCAGGTGATCGAGTCGCCCAGCGGCATCAGCCGCAGAGAGGCAGGCTGCGCGGCCGCAGGGCTCAAGGCGGCAGCGGGCACAGCAGCGCCGAGTCCGACTGCTGCCAGGGTGGCGGCGACTAAAGGTGCCGCACATTTCTTCATCACGTGGGTCTTCATCGGCATTCCTCACGGGTGGGGGAGGGCGGGGTGCACGAAGAGCTGCGCCGACTCGTGGGCGGAGACCGGGTTTCCATCGCGGAGCGCGTCCTGACATCACTGCCTCGAATCCCGCGGGGTAGCCGTCGTGCGGCCACGCGCAGGCCGCAGGACGTGTAGCCGGGGATTCTGGACAACGTTGTCTGGATCGCACGGACTGGCGGACGGGCCATCCGGCGCAGTTCGCATAGGCGGCCAAGGACCCCGTGGGCCGGGCTGCGGCGCGCAGGGTGATGCGTGCGCTTCTCGGCTCAGGTCCCCTGGCCGGGCAGTGGTGGTGCCGCGGCCGACGCTGCTGAACGCTTGCCAGCAAAGGCCCCTTGCGTGCGCCATGTCAATAGCACGGACAAACATTGCGCACAGGATCCAACGAAATCCGAGGCGGGTGGACTGGACATGTAGGAACCTGGGCGTTCCCATGCTGGGGTGCGACGGATACGCTCGATGGGTGCAGCTGGTGGGAGCCGCTGTCCGCAGCCGGATGAACCCAGGGTCATCCCCCATGGTGGAGGGCAGGGAGGTCGAGCACGTGGGTGTGGTGCCAGAGCTCCCCCTGATTCAGGAGATTCCTTCTGACGCTGCCAAGTGTCCATGGGGGCGGGCTGCGCCTCGCGCGCGGGCGGTCCGGCTTGCCGACAGGGAGTCGGCCGGTACGGGGGAGGTGTGCGGATCGAGGCGTCCGGATCCGGGGTGCCTTGTGAATAGCCATAGACATCACGAGGTCGACCGTTTGATTCTGTCATTATTTGCAGGAGTCTTGACCCTCAACTCAACACGACCACACACTATGCCAGTCCCCGACTGGAAGGTGTCATGATGACCAGATTCAGGTGGCTGGCCCCGTTGTGGGTGCTGGCGCTGCTCGCCACAGTCCTGGCGATCAGCAGTGCCCCGGCGCAGGCGGCGACGTCGTCCATCACGGTCGACGGTTCGCAGGGCGGCCGGACGTTCGACGGGATCGGTGCGATCAGCGGCGGCGGCGGCAACTCGCGTCTGCTGCGGGACTACCCGGCCGCGCAGCAGTCGCAGATCCTGGACTACCTGTTCAAGCCCGGCTACGGGGCGAACCTGCAGCTGCTGAAGCTGGAGATCGGCGGTGACGCGAACTCCACCGACGGCTCCGAGCCCTCCATCGAGCACAGCCGCGGAGTCGTCAACTGCAATGCGGGCTACGAGTTCTGGCTCGGCGAGCAGGCGGTCAAGCGCAATCCGAACATCGGCCTGTATGGTCTGGCCTGGGCCGCGCCGGGCTGGATCAACGGCGGCTTCTGGTCCACCGACACCATCAACTACCTTGTCTCCTGGCTCGGCTGCGCCAAGCAGCACGGCCTGAACATCAAATACCTCGGCGGCTGGAACGAACGCGGCCACGACATAAACTGGTACATCCAGCTGCGCTCCGCGCTGAACAGCGCCGGCTACTCGGGCGTGCAGATCGTGGCCGACGACAGCGGCTGGGACACGGCCGACGACATGGCCAGCAACTCGGCGTTCAACAACGCGGTGTCGGTCATCGGCGCGCACTACCCCTGCCAGGGCGACGGCGGACCGGCGACCAGCTGCTCCAGCACCACCACCGCCCAGAACAACGGCAAGCCGCTGTGGGCCTCGGAGAACGGCTCGCAGGACATGAACACCGGCGCGCCCGCGCTGATCCGCTCGATCGTGCGCGGCTACACCGACGCGAAACTGACCGCCTACCTCAACTGGCCACTGATCGCGTCGATCTACCCCAACCTGCCGTACGCCACCGTCGGACTGATCACCGCGCCCTCACCGTGGTCGGGCCAGTACAGCGTGGGGGAGGACACCTGGGCCACCGCGCAGGTCACCCAGTTCGCCCAGCCCGGCTGGAAGTTCATCGACTCCGCCTCCGGATACCTGGGCGGCGCGGAGTCCAACGGCGCCTACGTGAGCCTGAAGTCACCCAACGGCAGCGACTACTCCACCGTGCTGGAGACCACCACCGCCACGGCCGCACAGACGGTGAACCTGCACGTCCAGGGCGGCCTGTCCACCGGCACCGCGCACGTGTGGGCGACCCGGGTGAACTCCCCCAGCGCCGCGACCGACTTCGTCCACACCCAGGACGTCACCCCCTCGGGCGGCTCCTACTCGCTGACGCTCCAGCCCGGCTACATCTACACGGTGTCCACCACCACCGGGCAGGGCAAGGGCACCGCCACCGGTCCTGCCGCCCATGGGCTGGCACTGCCGTACAGCGACACCTTCGAGAACACGGCCAGCGGTGCCGAGGCGGCGTACTTCTCCGACATGCAGGGCGCTTTCGAGGCCCAGCCGTGCTCGGGCCGCTCCGGGCAGTGCCTGCAGCAGATGGCACCGGTCAAGCCCATCGAATGGCAGGACGACTCGGACGCCTTCTCCCTGATGGGCGACACCACCTGGAGCGACTACACGGTCCAGTCCGACGTGAACCTGCGGCAGGCCGGCACCGTCGAACTGCTGGGACGCGCCGGCCCGCAGAACCGCCCGCAGAGCCACCAGGCCGCCTACGAACTGCGCGTCAGCGACACCGGCGCCTGGTCGATCGTCCGCAGCTCCACCGCCGGCACGCTGACCACGCTGGCCTCGGGCACCCGCACCGCGCTGGGCACCAACGCCTGGCACACCCTGGCCCTGGGGTTCTCCGGGGACCGCATCACCGCCACCGTCGACGGCAGCGCCCTGGGCGCCGTCAACGACAGCACCTACCCCGCAGGCCAGGTCGGCGTCGGCGTCGTGGGCTACCAGACCGACCAGTTCGACAATCTGTCGGTCACCGCGAACCCGCCGGGCTACCGCGCCGGCATCCTCAAGGGCTCCGGGTCGGGCCTGTGCACGGACGTGCCGGGCGCCACCCAGGCCAACAGCACCCAGGTCGCCCTGTGGGACTGCAACGGCCAGACCAACCAGGCCTGGACGCTGTCGCCCACCGGTCAGCTCACCGTCTACGGCGGCGCGAAGTGCCTGGACGTGCGGGCCGCCGGCACAGCGGACGGCACCGCCGTGCAGATCTACGACTGCAACAACACCCCCGCCCAGCAGTGGACACTGAACAGCAACGGCACGGTGGTCAACTCCGCCTCCGGCAAGTGCCTCGACGCCGCCGGTACGACACTGAACACCCTGCTGGAGATCTGGACCTGCAACGGCGGAACCAACCAGGCCTGGATTCGCGGCGCCCAGTCCGGCCCCCTGAAAGGCCAGGAGTCGGGCCGCTGCGTGGACGTGCCCGCCGGCAGCCAGGCCAACGGCGCCCAGCCGGCCCTGTGGGACTGCAACGGCGCCGGGAACCAGACCTGGACGTCCACCGCGAACAACCTGCTGACCGTCTACGACAACAAGTGCCTGGAGGTCACCGGCAGCGCCACAGCGGACGGCAGCCCGGTCGAGATCTATGACTGCAACGGTGGTGCCAACCAGCAGTGGCGGGTCCGCGCCGACGGCAGCGTGATCAACGTCGGCTCCGGCAAATGCCTGGACGCCGTCGCCCACGGCACCGCCGACAACACCGCACTGGACATCTGGACCTGCACCGGAGCAGCCAACCAGCAGTGGCAGCGGATGTAAGCCACCACCATCTCGTTCCTCTGCCTGCCGGGGCCGCCAGCGTTCAGTCTCTGGCGGCCCCAGCAGGGATCCCCTGCGGTGCCCCGCCTCCTCGACAGCGCGAAAGCCGGACGACTCACCGACCAGTTGGCCGCACCGGTCCACCCTGCGCAGGGCAGCTGGCCTGTTGAAGAACCATGTCTGAAAGGACGATCCCTGGTGTTCCACCGACGATTCCACTTGCAGGGCCGACGGCGAGCTGTGCGGACAGGTGCTGGTGCGCTGACCGTGGCTCTGCTGGCCGCAGTGGCACCCTCCCTGTTACTGGCGGCGCCAGCCCAGGCGCAGTCCTCCAGTGCCGCACGTGCGGCGTCCCCGAAGGCAGCGGTGACCGCGCCGGTGCAGCGCGGAGATACTGCGGCCGCCCCGGTCGCGCAGCCTGCGGATGCACCGACTTTGAAGGACGCGCCGGCGGTGGCTCCCAAGCCCGCGCCGATGACCACGCCGTGGACCGCCGCGGCAACCGCCGCGATCGCCAACCCGCTGCCGGAGTACCCGCGTCCGCAGATGACCCGCACCGACTGGCAGAGCCTGAACGGCGAGTGGCAGTTCGCCAACGCGACCGCCGGGCAGGCTCCACCCGTCAACCAGACGCTGGGCGAGCGCATCAACGTGCCCTATCCGATCGAGTCGGCCCTGTCCGGCATCGCACGCCACCAGGACCGGATGTGGTACCGGCGCACCTTCACCGTCCCGGCGGCCTGGAACGGGCGGCACACCATGCTCAACTTCGGCGCGGTCGACCAGCAGGCCACGGTATGGATCAACGGGACCCAAGTCGGAGCGCACACCGGCGGCTACGACGCGTTCTCCTTCGACATCACCTCCTACCTGCACAGCGGTTCCAACGAGATCATCGTCGGGGTGTACGACCCCACCGACGCGGGCAGCGGCGCGGTGGGCAAGCAGCGCACCAGCCCCGGCGGGATCATGTACACCGCCTCGTCCGGGATCTGGCAGACGGTATGGCTGGAGCCGGTCGCGCCCGCGCACATCACCCGCCTGGACATGACCCCCGACGTCCCCGGCGCGGCGCTGAACGTCGTCGTACGCGGGGCCGGCACCAGCGGCCAGAGCGTGCAGGTGACCGCATCCCTGCCGAACGGCGGCGCCGTGGTCGGCACGGCCACCGGCAGCATCGACGCCACCATCCGGGTACCGGTGCCCAACGCGCACCTGTGGAGCCCGGACGACCCCTTCCTGTACGACATCAAAGTAACGCTGACCGGTGCGGGCGGCGGTGACGGTGTCGGCGGCTACTTCGGGATGCGCTCCATTGCCGTCACGACGGTCGACGGTGTGCCGCGCATCGTCCTCAACGGCAGCTTCCTGTTCCAGAGCGGCATGCTGGACCAGGGCTTCTGGCCCGACGGCATCTACACCGCGCCCACCGACGACGCCCTGAAGTCCGACATCGCGCAGCAGAAGAACTGGGGCTTCAACCTGATCCGCAAGCACATCAAGGTCGAACCCCAGCGCTGGTACTACTGGGCGGACAAGCTCGGCATGCTGGTATGGCAGGACATGCCGGCCATGGCCAAGAGCCCGGACGCGGCGGCCGCTACACAGTGGGAGAACGAGTTCCACGCAATGGTCGACCAGCACCTCAGCTCCCCGGCGATCGTCATGTGGGTCGACGAGAACGAGGACATGGGCTACTACGACCCGGCGAGCGTGGCCGCCCTGGTCAAGAGCTGGGACCCCAGCCGGCTGGTGGAAAACATGAGCGGCGTGAACTGCTGCGGCACCGACGGGGGCAACGGCGACGTGCTCGACTACCACACCTATCCCGGCCCCGACTCCCCGGCGCCGAACGCCCGGGCCAACGTGCTGGGCGAGTACGGCGGCTTGGGCCTGATCGTCTCGGGCCATGAGTACCATCCGGGCAGCGGCTTCGCCTACGAGATGCAGACCAGCTCGTCCGAGCTGACCAACCGGTTCCTTGGCCAGACCAAGGCGCTGGAGAACCTGATGGTCACCCGCGGCCTGAACGCCGCCGTCTACACCGAGCCCACCGACGTCGAGAACGAGAGCAACGGCTTCATGACCTACGACCGCCAGGTCGTCAAGGTCGACGCCAACGCGGTGCGCGGCGCCAACCAAGAACTGATCGCCGCATCCAAGAACCTCGGCGCGCGGCGAGTGGGCCTGCCGCTGAACACAGCCGTGTCCCTCCAGGTCGCAGCGGCCACCGACCACTATCTGCGCCACCAGAGCGGACTGGCCGTCACCTCGACCATCACCTCCGACCTCGACAAGCAGGACGCCACCTTCATCGTCCGGGCAGGCCTGGCCAACAGCGCCTGCTACTCCTTCGAGTCCTTCAACTACCCCGGCGACTACCTGCACCAGACCAACTCCAGGGTCGGCAAGGCCGCAGGCGACGGCACCTCGACCTTCGCGGCAGACGCCACCTTCTGCCCCGCCCTGGGCAACACCGGCAGCGGACTCTCGCTGCTGTCCTGGGCCCAGCCCGGCAAGTTCCTGCGCAACAGCGGCGGCCAGGTATGGCTCAGCCAGGAGGGCGGCGGCACCTCGCCCGCCGCCCAGGACAACGCAGGCGGGTACACGGCCGACACCACCTGGAACATCACCGCCCCACTCGCCACCGGCACCCCGGCGCCCCTGGCCGGAAGGACCGGCGCGGTGAAGTCCGGCCTGGCCGGCAAGTGCCTCGACGTGACCGGCGCCAACACCGCCAACGGCACCCCGGCCGCGCTCTACGACTGCAACGGCACCGCCGCGCAGACCTGGACCGCCTACTCCGACGGGTCACTGCGCGCGCTGGGCAAATGCCTGGACGCCACCGGCGGCGCCACCGCCAACGGCACCCTGCTGGAGCTGTGGGACTGCAACGGCGGCACCAACCAGCAATGGCAGCCCTACAACGGCGCCTACCGCAACCCGATCTCCAACCGCTGCCTGGACGACCCGAAAGCGAGCAGCGCCAACGGCACCCAAACGGAGCTGTGGGACTGCAACGGCACCGTCGCCCAGGTGTGGTCACTGCCCGGGGTCACCCCCGCGCCCGGCGCCACCGGCGCGATCCGGTCCGCGATCGCGGGCAAATGCGCCGACGTGACCGGCGGCAACACCGCCAACGGCACCGCAGCAGACCTGTGGGACTGCAACACCGGCACCAACCAGACCTGGTCCACCTACACCGACCGCACGGTCCGCGCCCTGGGCAAATGCCTGGAAACCGCTGGCTCCGCCACCGCCAACAACACCAGGATCCAGCTCTCGGACTGCACCGGCACCCCCAACCAGCAGTGGGTGCCCTACAACGCCGGGTACCGCAACCCGGTCTCCGGCCGGTGCCTGGACGATCCGGGCAGCACCTCCAACAACGGCGCGGTGCTCGACCTGTGGGACTGCAACGGCAGCTCCGGCCAGCACTGGTCGCAGCCCGGCGCAGCCGCACCTTCCGCCACCGCGTCCGGCCGGTAGCCCGAGCCGTCCTGTGGTGCCGCTCCGCAGTGGAGCGGCACCACACACGGCATGTGCATGAACAAGATGTCCCTTCCGTTCACACCCCGAGTAGCCGTTCGGCGTTTCGGTGGGCGATGTCGAGCTTGGCGTCGGCTGACAGGTCGCAGTTCTCCAGAAACTGCCGTGCGCCGTCGTTCCCGACGAAGGGGTAGTCCACCGAGTAGATCATGCGGTCGGTGCCCAGGACGTCGGTGCAAAAGCGCAGGTGGGCTTCGGTGAACATGCCGCTGGGGGTGAAGTAGGTGTTCTGGCGCACGTAGTCGCCGATGGTCCGCTCCAGGCCGGTGGCTTTGGGGGGCAGGGCTTCGTCGAGGCGGTCGAGGAACCAGGGGACCATCTCGCCCCAGTGCCCGAGGATGAAATGCAGGTCGGGGTAGCGGTCCAGGGCACCGCTGAGGACCAGGTGCAGGAAGTGGATGCCCGACTCGTTGTGCCATCCCCATCCGGCGGTCGCGAACCGGGTCGCGACCACGGGGGAGAGCCCGGCCTCGTAGTTGGCGGCGCTGGTGCCGCGGGTGGGCGGGGCGGGGTGGAGATAGATCGGCACCCTGAGTTCGGCGGCCGTGCGCAGGACCGGGTCGAACCGCTTGGCCGACAGGAACTCGTCGTCCGTACGACCGTGGATCAGCGCGCCGACATGCCCCAGTTCCTGCACCGCGCGCCGGAGCTCGGCCGGGGCGTGCTCGGGTGCGGTGGTGGGCACCGAGGCGAAGGCGGCGAACCGGTCGGGGTGGCGCGTACAGGCCGCGGCGAGCCGGTCGTTGACGCCGCGGACCAGCTCGGGTGCCACCTCGCGGGGCAGGTACTGCGTGGTGAGGTTGGACAGCACCTGCATGTCGATGCCGTGCGCGTCCATGTCCGCGATCCGGCCCTCGTCGAGGTCTTCCAGCACCTGCGCGGTCGGACTGTAGGGCAGGCCGCCATCCGGCGCGTAGGCCTCGCCGAAATGAGGGCTCACCTCGGCCGAGCGCGTGGCGCCCGCCCGGGCGACCGCGTTGTCGAGTGTGTGCTCCTCGATGGTAATCAGCTTCGTGGTGGTCCCTTCCTCGGTGCTGCTGCCGCTCATGCCTGGTCGTGCAGCCAGTTGTGGGCGGACCGCTTGATGATCTGCTCCAGTTCGCTGCCCCTGGTCGCGAAGACGCGCTGGACCGGGAACCCGCTCAGGTCCAGCAGGTATGCCAGTGCCGCGTACTCGCGCGGGTAGGCGGCTGCCTTCTCGCGGTCGATCTCCACCACTCCTGCCGGGAAGGTGAAGGAGCCGAAGTCGTACACGCTCTTGCGGTCCACGATGCGCCACACCCCCTCGCGCTTCTCCAGGCGGTCGATGAAGCGGTTGTGTCCGTTGCAGCCCAGGCCCAGGCGCATGTTCTCGCCGATGATGACGGCGTTGGTCTCGCTGACCGCGCGGGTGCCCTCGGCGCTGAAGGCGACCACGGGGGAGGTGATGAGGTGCTTGGTGCGGAAGTCGGAGGCACCCATCGTGGCGGAGGCGTCGACGAAGTCCGAGGCCGGCCCCTCGAACCAGGTGATCTCGATCTGCCCGTCCGCATGGAACAGCTCACGGAGCCGGTCCCACTCACCCAGGTCGCGGTGAATCCACCCTGTCATGAGGTCGGCGATGTCCTGGCGGTCCTGCAGCGTCGGTTCCATGCCTCCACTGTCTGCCCCGCATGCCGATCGGTCCAACTCATTGATACGATCAATCGATCGGTTGGACCGAATGGAGTGGTCATGGAGCTGCGCCATCTGCGGTACTTCGTGGCGGTTGCCGAGGAGCGGCACTTCGGGCGGGCCGCGAGGAGGCTGCATGTCACGCAGTCCACGCTCAGTGCGCAGGTGCAGGGGCTGGAGCGCGAGGTGGGCGGCCCGGTCTTCGTACGGACCAGCCGCCGGGTGGAGCTGACCGAGGCCGGGGAGCTACTGCTGCTCGAGGCACGCCGCGCGCTGGCCCAGGCCGATCGCGCACTGGACGTCGCCCGGAAGTCCGTCCGCGGCGAGATCGGAGCCGTGCGGGTCGGGTTTTCCGGCGTCGCCGTGCTGGAGGGAGTCCTGGCGGGGGACTTGCGCCGCTTCCACCTGGCCCGACCCGAGGTGGAGCTCTCCTTGGTCGAGCTGCCGCCGGCCGCGCAGGTCCACGCGATCCGGGAGGGAACCCTGGACATCGGCTACAGCCCCGATGTCGGCCTTGACGACGTGGGTGACCTGGCCCTGGTCCGGCGCGCGGAAAGCGCGCTGTCGATCGCTGTACGGCACGACCACGTGCTGGCCCGCGCGCAGTCGGTCACCATGGCCGATCTCGCGAACGAGCGTCTCGTGGTGTTCGCAGCCGACCAGGACGACGAGAGCGTCCTCGCCAGACTCGGGACGGCCTCCGGTGAGCACCACGTCCGCGTGACCCTGGTGACCGGCACGCTCGGCGTGCTCGCCCTCGCCTCCGCCGGGGTGGGCGTGGCCATCGTGCCTACCGTCACCGGCCTCATCGCGCTTCCGGACATCACCTATCTCCCCCTGCGCGGCGCGGGCACCGGACTCGACATCATGCTCATCAGCAGGCCCGACGAACTGTCAGGCCCCGTGCGCGCATTCGTGCACTGCTGCGCGACGGCGTCGCAGACCTGACCGGGGGGCGCGCGACGCTATGCGCCGCACTCCGCGACGCTGCGCAGTCTGGTCGCCCCGGCCAACCATTTCACTACCGATGCCCGGCGGCCGCCTCCTCGGGGCGTACGGCCTCGGCGTTGCGTCGCTTGCCGCTCGCGTGCGCGTCCTGCCCCAGGAGCCTTCCCAATGAGCAACAGATTCCCCTCCCTCGTGGACGGGCGCAGCCATAGGAACCGGGTGAGATTGAGGGCGTTGCCGTAGCGCAGCCTGTGACCGCTGCAGCTCGGGATGCGAGCTCTACTGTGGCTCTGGCGGTGGGGTGTTGAGGAAGTCATGGATGGTGACGTCGAGGGCGTCTTGGCGGATGGAGGCGTGGCGGCCCAGGAGCGCGGCGAGTTGGGGGGCGAGTTCGCGGGCGGCTGCGGCCAGGGGGCCGGCCATGCGTTGGAGGGCGGGGTCGGGCAGGCGGTGGTCGGGTCCGGCGATGGCCAGGGAGCCCAGGGGGTAGCCGTCGTCGGGGTCCAGGAGCGGGGCGGCGATTCCGGCCACTCCGGAGTGGTTGGTGTTGCGGGAGATGGCGTAGCCGTCGGTGCGGATCCGCTCCAGCACCTGCGCAGTGGGTTGTTCGCGGGCGGGCCGACTGGTGAGGATGGCCTGGGCTTCGGTGGGGGGCAGGTGCGCCAGGATGACGGTACCGGTGCATCCGGTGGTCAGGGGGGCGCGTTCGCCGGGGCGCACGACGTGGCGCAGGTCCCAGTTGGAGGGTTCGGCGCCCAGGACCAGGACGCGGTGGCTGCCGGAGCGCAGGTGCAGGGTGGCGGTCTCGCGGGTGGTCTCCGCCAGGCGGGTCAGGACCGGGCGGGTGCGCTGAATCAGGGCGGGGCGGGGTCCGATCAGGACGGCGAGGCTGATGGCGCGGCTGCCGATCCGGTAGCCGTGCCGGCCCAGGTGGTCGACATAGCCCATGTCCTGCAGGGCCCGTAGGGCGCGGTAGGCCTTGGTGCGCGGCAGGCCGGTGCGGGTGGTGATGTCGGGCAGGGAGGCGGGCTGCCGCATGCCGGCCAGGACTTCCAGCACGTAGACGGCCCGCACCGGGCCGTCGGCACTGGCACCCGCGTCATTGGTTCCGGCTGCCGGGTCTGGGGTCACGAGTTCCGCTCCTAAGTTTCATATCCTGCAACTCTGATTGCGGGAGGTGTCTTCAACGGTCGACTGTTGTGGTGGCAGATGTCAACGAAGGCCCTCGTTGCGGAACGCGGAGCCTCGTGGCCCACCCCCCAGTGAAGGCAGCCGCCCCATGTCCTCCCCCACCCGCCAGATGGCCCTGATCGCGTTCCTGCAGGCCCAGAACTGCTCCAACTACGTCGGCTCCTGGCGCCACCCTGCCTCCACCCCGGACTTCCTGACCGCGGGCTACTACCAGCGCATCGCCCGCACCCTGGAGGACGCCCGCTTCGACATGGCGTTCTTCGACGACCGCCTGGCAATGCCGGAGATCTACGGCCGCTCCTCGGACCTGGCCGTGGAGCACGGCATCCGGGCGGTGAAGATGGACCCGACCGCGGTGCTGATGGCCATGGCCATGGCCACCACCCACCTGGGTCTGGGCGCCACCTACTCCACCACGTACTACGAGCCGTTCCACGTCGCACGACTGTTCGCCACCCTGGACCAGATGAGCGGCGGCCGCGTGGCATGGAACATCGTCACCTCCCTCAACGACACGGAGGCGGCGAACTTCGGCCGCACCGCGCACCTGGGCCACGACGAGCGCTACGACCGGGCGGACGAGTTCCTGGACGTGGTCACCCGGATGTGGACCTCCTGGGAACAGGACGCCCTGATCCTGGACAAGGAGTCGGGGCGCTTCGCGGACCCGGCCAAGGTCCACCCCACCCGCTACCGGGGCAAGTACTTCCAGGTCGAGGGGACGTTCACCGTTCCGCGCTCACCGCAGGGCCACCCGGTGCTGCTGCAGGCCGGGATGAGCGGACGCGGTCTGGCGTTCGCGGGCCGGTGGGCGGAGGTGGTGTTCACCGCGTTCAAGAACCGCGACGCGGGCATCGCGGTCTACCGGAACATCAAGCAGGCCGTCGCCGACGCCGGCCGCGACCCCGACCAGGTCAAGGTCACCCCGGCGGTGGGCGTGATCGTCGCCGAGACCCCCGAGCAGGTCAAGCTCAAGGAGGCGCTGCTGCGCGGACTGGCGCGGGAGGAGGACGGGCTGGCGCTGCTGTGCGAGGGGTTGAACGTCGACTTCTCCGGCCGCGACCTGGACGCCCCGTTCTCCGACGAGGACCTGGCGCGCATGTCCTGGCAGGGCTTGCGCGACGGGGTGCTGAAGGCCAGCGGCAAACCCAACCCGTCGGTGCGCGACTTCGTCCACTACTCGCGCCGCGGCACCCTGGACGAGGCCGGGATGTTCATCGGCACCCCCGAGCAGGTCGCCGACCAGATGGAGGACTGGTTCGGTGCCTGCTGCGACGGCTTCGTGCTCGCCGCGGGCAGCCTGCCCGGCTCCTACGAGGACTTCGCCCGCCTGGTCGTCCCCGAACTGCAGCGCCGCGGCCTGGTCAAGCACGAGTACACCGGCAGCACCCTGCGCGAGAACCTCGCCCTCCCCCCGGTCGCCCTCACCGCTCGACAGAACGCGGCAAACACCGCGGCGGTGGCCTCATGAGCGCCACAGCTCCGGTGCTGACGCGGATCCTGACCCCCACCGGAATGCTCGGCTACGGCTACCCCGAACCCGACTTCTGGGAAGCGGTGGAGCGCGGGGTGGACGCCATCGTGGTGGACTCCGGCTCCACCGACCCCGGCCCCTACCTCCTGGCCCTGGGCACCACCCTGGTCTCCGACGAGTCCTACCTGCGCGACCTGCGCCCGATGCTGCAGGCCGTCAAGCGGCACGGCATCCCACTGTTCATCGGCTCCGCCGGCGGCGCGGGCACCCGCGCCCAGGTCGACCACCTCACCGCCCTGATCGCGAAGATCGCCACAGAGGAGGGCTTCACCCTGCGCGTGGCCACCGTCTACGCCGACATCGACCCCGCCACCGCGACCCAGCGACTCGCAGAGGGCAGGATCGCGGCGAACGTCCGCGGGGAGCTGCCGACGCCGGCCGACATCGAAGGCACCGCGCACCTGGTGGGGCAGATGGGCGCAGCCCCCTTCACCATGCTCATCGAGGGAAGTGAGCCGTTCGACGTCGTCGTCGCCGGTCGCGCCTACGACCCGGCCCCGCACGCAGCCTGGGCGATCAGCCGTGGAGTTCAGTCCGGCATCGCCTGGCACGCCGGGAAGATCCTGGAATGCGGCGGCGCGTGCGCCGAGCCCAAGGGCGGCGGCGTACTGGCCACCTACTGGGCAGACGCCTTTGAATTGACCCCGATGAGCCCGAAGCAGGCCTGCACCCCGCTGTCGGTGGCCGCCCACACCCTGTACGAGAAGGCCCGCCCGGACCTGCTGCCGGGCCCCGACGGCGTCCTGGACGTCACCGCCTGCACCTACATCCCCGTCGATGAGCGCACGGTACGTGTCACCGGCAGCGTGCACCACGACAGGGCGGCCAGCATCAAACTGGAGGGCGCGGCCGTGGCCGGGCACCGCGCGGCGTTCATCGGCGGGGTCCGCGACCCGATCCTGATCGGCCAACTGGACCACCTGCTGGACCTGGTCCGCCAGTACACCGGAAGTCTGCACCCGCAGCTGGCCGACGGCACGGCCCGCCTGCACTTCCAGGTCTACGGCCGCGACGCGGTCATGGGCGCCCTGGAACCCTGCACCCGGGTGCCGCACGAGGTCGGCGTCCTTGGCACCGTCACCGCCCCCACCCCCGAGGCGGCCAAGGCCATCGCCACGACGGCCCGTGTCGCGGTGCTGCACGCCCCCTACCCCGGGCAGTTGGCCACCGCCGGGAACCTGGCCCTGCCGCTGAACCCCATGGACACCCCCATCGGCCCAGTCTCCACGTTCACGGTCTACCACGTCATGGACGCCACCGGACTGGACGACCTGTTCCCCCTCACCTTCCAGGAGGTCGGCCGCGCATGAGCACTCCCACCCGGCCGCTGAAAGACCTCGCGCAGGTCATCCGCAGCAAGAACGCCGGTCCCTACGAGATCACCTTCGACGTCATGTTCACCGACCCCGCCGTGTACGCCCACGTCCGGGACAGCCGTGCACTCACCCGCGAGGGCATCGCCGCCCTCTACCAAGTCGATGACACGCAGATCACCTACTTCGCGTTCTTCGAACCCGCCCTGGCCTTCAAGTTCACCCTGATCCGCCAGGGCGACCAGGGCGGGGTGGGCGAACGCGACACCTTCGGCGCCCAGCAGCACGCCCCCCTGCTGGACCTGCCCATCCCCGTATGAAACGGAGAACCCCCGATGGACCTGATCCCCACTCCGGCCGAGCCTGCCGCCCTGCGCGCCGCGTTCGCGTGCATCCCCCAGGGCGTCACCGCGCTCTGCGCCCTGGACGAGAGCGGCACCCCGCGCGGCATCACCGCCAGTTCCCTGACCACCGTCTCCCTGGACCCGCCGCTGATCTCGGTGGCCATGGCGCACACCTCCACCACCTGGCCGCGCCTGCGCCACCTGCCGCGCCTGGGCGTGAGCGTCCTGGCCGACGACCAGAACGAGACCTGCCGGGCCCTGGCCGCCCGCACCCAGGACCGCTTCGCCGACATCGACTGGCACGCCACCGACCACGGCGCGGTGCTCCTGGGCGACGCGGTGCTGTGGATGGACTGCACCATCGAAGACGCGATGCCCGCAGGCGACCACCAGATCGTTCTCCTGCGCATCCACGCCTTGTCCGCGCAGCCCGACCGCGAACCCCTGGTCTTCCACGCCAGCCGCTTCCGCCGCCTGCAACCCTGCTGACACCCCCCGCACGATCCCCCTGGAGCCGCACATGACCACCAAGAAACACCAGCCCTCATCGGCACTGGCCCCCCAACTGGCCGCCGCCGTCACTTCCCTGACCTGGAACCAGGTCCCCGAACCGGTGCGAGCCGTCGCCAAAGCCCACCTCCTGGACGCCCTCGGCCTTGCGGTCGCAGCCACCGGCATGGACTTCGGCCACGCCGTCCACCACGCCGCCACCCGACTCGGCGACGGCGACCAGGCCCACGTCATCGGGTTCGGCACCGCACTGCCCACCGCCTCCGCCGCGCTGGCCAACGGCACCCTGATCCACGGCCTGGACTTCGACGACACGCACATCGGCGCCATCTACCACGCCACCGCGCCCGCCCTGGCCGCCGCCCTCGCCGTGGGCGAGGAGCAGCACGCCACCGGTCCCGACATCCTGCTGGCGTATGTGACCGGGCTGGAGGTCGGCTGCCGGCTGGCCGCCGCTGGTGCGGGCAAGTTCCACGCCCGCGGCTTCCACCCCACCGGCATCGCCGGAACCTTCGCCGCCGCCTGCGTGGCTGCAAAGCTCCGTGGCCTGGATGCCCCCACATTGACCAGTGCGCTGGGGCTGTGCGGCAGCCAGGCCGCGGGCATCCTGGAGCTGCACGGATCCTGGCTCAAGCGCATGCACCCCGGCTGGGCCGCCCACGCCGGCATCATCGCCGTCACCCTGGCCGAAGCCGGCTTCCGCGGACCGGCCACCGTCTTCGAAGGATCAGGGGGCCTGTACGCCAGCCACCTCGGCGAGCAGGTCACCTCCGAGGACTTGGGCCTGGCCGATCTGGGCACCAGGTGGATGACCTTGGACATCGCGCTGAAGCCCTACCCGTGCTGCCACTTCACCCACGCCTTCGCCGACGCCGCCCGCGCCCTGCTCACCGACCTCGGCGTCGAGCGGCTCAGTCCCGAAGAGGTGGAGCGCATCGAGTGCCCCACCGCACCGGCGCTGATCCCGCTAGTCACCGAACCCGCCGCCGCCAAGATCGCCCCGAAGACGATCTACGACGCCCTGTTCTCCGTCCAGTACGTCGTCGCCACCGCCCTGGCCGGGCGCCCCGTGGACCTGGGCACCTTCTACGACCAGCCCCTGGACGACCCCGACACCCTCGCGCTGGCCGCCACCGTCACCTGCACCCCCGACCCCGGCACTGACTTCCCCCACCACTTCCCCGGCGAAGTCGTCCTGCACCTGACCGACGGACGCACCCTGCGCCGCAAGATCCCCGCCAGTCACGGCACCCCCGACGACCCCATGACCGACCCTGAAATTCGTGCCAAGTACCAGGCCAACGCCACCCGCACCCTGACCGGCAGTCAGGCACGCCAGCTCGCGGACCTTATCGCCGGCCTGGAACTGGCCAAGGAGATCACCACTCTCCTCCAGGCCACCACCGTCACCCCGGAACGCCTGCAGGCCGCCCCGACGCCCTCCTGACACCCAGACACCTGCGCGCCCCGGCCGCGGCCGGGCGGGAAGCACCATCACCCGCCCGGCCGCACCGCAAGCACCACCGCAGGTCACCGGTGCCCGCGACCCCTAACGTGGCAGGTGTCCCGTAGAGGAGAGCGATGACATCCCCCGGCTCGACCGCCAGCCTGGCCCGCGCCACGCAGCTCCTGCGCCACCCGAAGCTGTGGCTGTTCCCCCGCGGTGCTGTCCGGCCTGCTCGCACTACTGCTGACGCTGCCGTACCTGGGCGGCACCATCAACCCCCAAGGCGACCTGCACCACCTTCCCCTGGGCATCGTCAACGCCGACCAGAGCCCACCGCTGCCCGGCCAGAGCGAGAACCTGGGCGCCCAGATCACCCGCCAGATCACCACCGCCGACACCTCCGGGCAGCCGGCCCGCTGGCAGGTCATGACCGCGCAGCAGGCCCAACAGGAACTCGCCTCCGCGAAGGTCAACGGCGTGCTGGAGATTCCCGCGGACTTCACCCCCTCCATCGCCGCCCTGTCCAGTACCGCCGCCCATCCCGTACGGCTCACCATGACGGTGCTGACCAACCCCCGGCGTGGGCAGTCTCGGCTCCTCTCTGGTCTCCTCGATCGCCCAGCAGGCTGCCCACCAGTCATCCCTGGCCTGGGGCGGCAACTGGGCGCCGCACCCGCCGCGGCTGGGGCCCCTTCTGCGACGCGTCTCCTGCTGGCCGACCCGGTCACCGTCACCACCCAGGTCGGCCATCCGATCGGCGCGCACAGCGATTTGGGCCTTACCGCGTTCTAATACACCCTGCTGCTGGTCCTGGCCGGGTTCATGGGCGCCAACATCATCAGCAGCGGCGTCGACTCCGCCCTGGGGTATGCCGACACCGAGATCGGCCCCTGGCACACCCGCCGCCCCACAGTACATATCAGCCGCACCCAGACCCTCCTGCTCAAACGCGCCATGACCGCCGCCATCGCGGTGCTACCCATCACCCTGATCATGGTCGCCGCGATCGCGGTCCTCGGCATGGACGCCTCCCACCTGCCGCTGCTGTGGATCTTCTCGTTCTGCGCCACCGTCGCGGTCGGCTGGGGCGTCCAAGCCATCAACGCCGCCTTCGGCAGCATCGGCCAACTCGGCCATGTTCGTGTTCATCGTCCTGGCACTGCCCTCCTCCGGTGCCACCAATCCCCTGCAGGCCGTCCCCGGCTTCTACCGCTTCCTGGCGATCTTCGAACCCATGCGCCAGCTCAGCGGCGGCATCCGGGCGATTCTCTTCTTCGACGCCCGCGCCAACGCCGGCGTGGCCAGTGCCTGGACCATGATCGCGATCGGCGTAGCCGTCGCCCTGCTCTTCGGCCTGGCGATGACCCGTTCCTACGACCGCAAGGGGCTTGCACCGCAGGAAACCCGAACCCACCTGACCCCCTGAACCCGTTGACCGACAGCCAAGGAGCTACCGCGTCATGAAAGCCGTCCAGTACCGCACCCCCGGCAGCGCACCCGAGGTCGTCACCGTGCCCGACCCCGAACCCGGCCCGGGCCAGGTCCTCCTCAAGATCACCGCAGCCGGGGTGTGCCACTCCGACATCGCCGTCATGAGTTTGACCACCGACAAGATCACCTTCCCGCTGCCACTCACCCTGGGCCACGAAGGCGCGGGCACCATCGCCGCCCTCGGCCAGGGCGTCACCGGCCTGAACGAAGGCGACCCCGTGGCCATCTACGGTCCCTGGGGATGCGGCACCTGCCACATGTGCGCCCAGGGCAAGGAAAACTACTGCACCCGTGCCGCACAACTGGGCATCTTCCCTCCAGGCCTCGGGGCGCCCGGCGCCATGGCCCAATACATGCTCGTCGACGACCCCCGACACCTGGTTCCACTCGGTGACCTGGACCCGGTGCGCTCAGTGCCGCTGACCGACGCCGGCCTGACCCCCTACCATGCGATCAAACGCTCGCTGGGCAAACTGCTGCCCGGCAGCACCACGGTGGTCATCGGCACCGGGGGCCTTGGCCACGTGGCGATTCAGCTCCTGCGTGCGATGAGTTCCACCCGCGTCATCGCCCTGGACGTGAACGAGGACAAACTCGCCTTCGCCCGCTCTGTCGGCGCGCACGAGACGGTAATCTCCGACGCCGGGGCGGCCGAGAAGGTTCGCGCGCTCACCGCCGGGGCCGGCGCCCAGCTCGTGCTGGACTTCGTCGGCGCCCCGCCCACCCTGGCCACCGCCGGCGCTGTAGCAGCCGTGGAAGCCGACGTGACGATCGTGGGCATCGGCGGCGGCACGCTGCCCGTCGGCTTCGGCAGCCTGCCCTACGAGGTATCGGTGACCGCACCCTACTGGGGCACCCGCGCCGAACTCATCGAAGTCATGGACCTCGCCCGCACCGGCGCCCTGGCCATCGAAGTCGAAACCTACGACATCGACCAGGCCCCCCTGGCCTACGAACGCCTGCACGCCGGAAAAATCACCGGCCGCGCGGTCATCCTCCCCCACCCGTGATCCAGAAGGCCCGAGCCGTCCCGACACACCACCTGGGAAAGCTCAACCGAGCGTGGGACATCCTGTCCCGATGCCTGACCTGGCCCCACGCCTTTTCCCCTATTTCCCGCAGGAGACCCTCACCCGACCGCCTGGCCAAAAATCGACGTCGAGCAGTGTGTCGAGGTCAGCGCAGGCGGAGGCATACAGGCCGTCGTCTGATCGGCATCGGGATCGGGATGACCATGCAGAACCTGATCCGTAGCCTCTGCGCTGGCGACGGGTCGATTCCAGCAGCCTGCCATCACGAACTGTCCGCGCACCAGGAGCTCGTCGGCCTCGCCGACCGGGAAGGCCGGTACGTTTGGCAGGTGCAGACTGTCACGGTCACCGGCGGCGACGCCCATGGCGCTCAGCACGCCGGCGAACCGGCCGATGGCCCGGTCGAGGTCCCGGTGGGTCAGCAGTTGGTCATCGAGTATGACGGCGGCACGGTCCGGGCCGGTGATCGCAGCCGCCGGCTCCTCGGCGCTTCGGCCATCGCGCCCCGCCTCGCTGGCGCCTGGACACCTGGAGGTCATTACAGCGGCTGTTCGGTGCTGGGCAGCAGGGATTCGTCGAACGGCGGCAGCGGCTCGATCAGCGGCGCCAGGAGTTCTGCGGCGCGTTCGGTGGTCAGGACGTCGGCCGGATCAAGCTTGATCAGCTCGCGCTCGGAGTCGTCGAACTCCCACACATTCTCCCCGATCAGCCGGCACCGTTCGTCATAGGGCCAGACCATCGCAACGCGGCCTTTGCGCAGGTACATCGCCTCGGGGTCGTCGACCTCGAAGCCGCCGGCCGCCAGATCGGAGCCGAGCACCTGCTGGTAGCCCAGCGTCGAGCTGACGACCAGCCAATCGCCCACCGCGATCGTCTCGCTGACGATGTAGAACGCTGACTGATTGGTCTGGGCCCAGTACCGGTAGACCGCCTCGACCTGCTCGCGGCCTTCGAGCTGTACCGCGGGCCCCATGTGGAAGCGGTACACCGGGTGCTCGACGGTCATCTCCGGGGCGAAGATCTCCTCGATCCGCCCGGCGTGTTCGAGGTTGCGGTGCCGGTCGTAGGCCCGCAGAAGATGCCGGTGGCGGGGGTTGTCGGTGCGCTCGATCAACTCGCGGACGGCGCGGTTGGTCTGGGTGATGTCGAACCAGGTCGTGTCGATCGCTGTCATGTGAGTTCCTGTTCTGCTGGGGCCAGGGGCCGGTGTGGATCGATGAGGATCTTGGCGTGCTTCTCGGGGTCGGCCAGCGCGTCGAAGGCGCCGGCCACGGCGTCCAGGCCGACCGTCGCGCTGATCATCGGGGTGGGATCGATCGTGCCGCGGGCGAGCCGGTGGAGCGTGTCGCTGAACTCCAGCGGCGTGTAGCCGACCACGAACCGAAGGTCGACCTCCTTGTTCACGGCCATCACGGGCCGGATGGTGTCCGGGATCATGCAGACGCCCGCGACCACGACGCGGGAGTACAGCGGCGCGCTGGTGATGATGCTGTCGAGCATGCCGGGGACGCCGACGCATTCGAAGATCACGGGTCGTTTCGGGGCGGCGCCGAGCTTTTCGGCGGCGCGCCAGACGTGGTGCCACGGCACCGGCAGGCCTTTGAGCTTCTCCAAGGTTCCGACGCCGAGGGCGACGGCGGCGGGTAGCGAGGTCAGGAACCCGCGCTCGCCCGCGGCCTGGTACGGCTGCTGCTCCGCCGGGTCGACGACCAGATCTGCGCCGCACGCCTTCGCCAGCGCACGCCGCCCGGCCGACAGATCGGCGGCTACGACGGTTCGCACCCCGCGCGCTTTGAGCATGCAGATGACGGCCAGCCCGACAGGACCACAGCCGATGACGATCGCGGTGTCTTTGCGGTTCACATCGGCCCGGCGGACCGCGTGCCAGCCGATGGCCATGGGTTCGGTGAGCGCGCCGACTTCGAGGGAAAGGCCGTTGGGCAGCGCGAACATCAACGACTCTTCGACGACCACCTGTTCGGCGTAGGCGCCCGGTGCGGCGGCCGATATACCGATCGCGTCGAATCCGTTGTCGGTGCGCAGCAACGGCATGGCCACCACGCCGGTGCCGACCGGCAGCGTGCGGCGGCACTTCGGTCCGTACTCGACGACCGTGCCGGTGAACTCGTGCCCGAACACGACACGCTGCTCCGAGCGCATCGCGGAGTGGTATCCGGCCTCGGCCAGAACGTCGGCCTGCTGGTCGGCGAAGTGGCGCGCGTGCAGATCGGAGCCGCAGATGCCGCACCGGGCGACGTCCAGCAGCACCTGCCCCGGTCCGGGCACGGGATCGGGCAGCTCAACGACCTGCAGCATGCCGCGCTGGCACACCACCGCCTTCATCGGCGCGCCTCCGACGGCTTCAACACGGGCCTCAAAGGCCGCGCGCAGCGGGAGCGCCCCGATGGTCGGCGTCTGGAGGGACGAACCGGCTCGGTGGTTCGCGGTTTTCCACCTGCTGGCGGTGAGCCCGGGATCAGGGCGTCGACGGGCCGGCGCTCCAAGTCCGGACGAGCTGAGATCTCGGTCATGACACTCCCATCAGCGGACACGACGCATGCTGTCGCCGCCACGATGACACGCCGAACGAACCTTGTGCAACATCTGGAGAAAATGTTGCACTAGTCGTGAGAGTGGCTTCGTCGGGCAGCGGCGCCATGCGAGCGACCATGTCGATCGGGCCGGAAGCGTTGGCCTTCGCCCTGGTTTGGATGGGAGGGTCGTTCATCTACGCCGACGTCCTCGCCGACCGCCAACCGGTCTCTGGCAACGCCAACCTCCGTCAGCAGGCGCTGCTGTGCGGCTTTCTCAAGCCGGGGTTCGGGGGCCGGGGCGGCTGAGGATCGGCGTCAGTCCGGTGTCCTTGGCGACGGCTGTCAGGTCGTCGGCGTCGTCGGCCGACCGGCCGTTGACGATCCGGGCCAGTCGCCTGCCGACCCGGATCTCGGCAGAGGGGGCGCCGGCGCCATGCGCGGCCCAGGACGCGTCCCACCCGTATTCCGCGACGTGCGCGAAGGCCACGGCGGTGTGGATGTCGACAACCGCGGCCAGCGGCCTGGGCTGCCTCGATCTGGGCCCAGGCTCCGTCGATCAGCTCCATCCGCGTCGCGCGGGGCACGGCAGATCAGTCGGCCGCGCGTCTTGGGGGGAGGTACGTAGCATCTGATCCCGTGAGGAAACCTCCACTCAGCGCCGGTACTCCTCGGAGTTGTTCTCCATGGATGTGAACGGGGCGGCGGCATAGGCACCGTCACACGCCTACTAGGCCCCGTCAGCGGCCTTGAGCAGGATCAAGGAGCAGGCCGCCCGCTGAGGAAGGCGGCCGACGGTCCTCGAACAGGCCTGCTTCAGTCGGCGGCTTGTCCCGGCAGCATCGGCCGTAGTTCTCGTTTGAGGAGCTTTCCGGGGCCGCTCTTGGGCAGTTCGGGCAGGAATCTGATTTCGCGCGGGCACTTGTAGGCGGCCAGGCGTTGCCGGCAGTGCGCGATGAGAGCGTCGGTGTCGGCTTCGGCGCCGGGGCGCAGTGCGACGAAGGCGACGATCTGTTCGCCGAGCCGGGTGTCGGGGCGGCCGATGACGGCTGCTTCGGCGACGGCCGGGTGGGCGTAGAGGACTTCTTCGACCTCGCGCGGGTAGACGTTGTAGCCGCCGCGGATGATCAGATCCTTGATCCGGTCGACGATGTAGAGGAAGCCGTCCTCGTCCCGGTAGGCCAGGTCGCCGGTGTGCAGCCAGCCGTCGCGCAGAGCCCCGGCGGTGGCCTCTGGGTTGCGGTAGTAGCCCCTCATCACGTTGTGACCGCGCAGTACCACCTCCCCGACCTGGTCGGGCCCCGGCGGGAGCTCGGCGCCGTCGCCGTCGACGATGCTCACCTCCACGCCCCACATCGGTTTGCCGATCGACAGCGGTCTGCGGTCCTCGGCGCTCCGATTGAACACCGCGGCCGAGGCGGTCTCGGACAGGCCGTAGCCCTCCAGGACCACGATGCCGAACTTCTTCTCAAAGGCCTGCAACAGCACGTCGGGCATCGCCGCTCCGCCGCAGGAGCCGATGCGCAGCCGCGACAGGTCCCGGCCTTCGATGTCGGCGGCGAGCAGTGTCTGGTACATCGTCGGGACACCGGCCATGACGCTCACGCCGTGCCGTTCCAGGGCGTCGACAACCGCCTCGGCCCCGAATTGCGGGACTACTGACAGGGTCCCGCCGTACCGGACGGCCGCGTTGAGCACCGAGGACAGGCCGTAGATGTGGAAGAACGGCAGCACCGCCAGGGACACGTCCTCGGCCTCGATGCCGAACAGGTCGGCGCAGATCGTGCAGTTCATGTACAGCTGGAAGTGGGTGAGCTCGGCGCCTTTGGGGCGCCCGGTGGTCCCGGAGGTGTAGATGATGACGGCCGTGTCGTCGGCCGCGGTGGTCGCCATGGACGCGGGCCGATCGGCCTGCGGTGAGGTCAAGGTGACGAAAGGTGTGAACCCTTCGGTGACGCCGCGACCGTCCGGCGGCTCGACCTCGTAGAGGAAGAACCCGTCGATGCCCTCGGCCGCGACGGCCATTTCCGGGACGCAGGATCCGAAGCAGATAGCTACCCGAGCCTGGGAATCGGTCACCTGGTGAGCGATCTCGGACGCCTTGAGCTGCGGGTTGAGCGGGACCATCACCAGCCCGGCCTTCAGGATCCCGAAGTACGCCTGCAGGAACTCCGGAATGTTCGGCAGCTGGACCGCCACCTTGTCGCCCCGGACCAGGCCGCGGGCCAGCAGTCCGGCGGCGACCCGGTCGGAGCTCTCGTCGAGTTGGGCATAGGTCATGGTCTGTTCGCCGATCCGGCAGCAGGCCTTCGCCGGAGACGCAGCGGCCGACTCCCTGAGCATGGTGGCCAGATTGAAGCTCACGGTCTACTCCTGTCCTGTTCGGTGTCCGTGCCGCGTCCGGCGGCCCGGTCATGCTTCGGTTCCCCTGACACTGTCCGCCGGCGGTCCGCGCCGTGGCGGGCCTCGGTCGGCGGGCGGCCGCCGAAACGCAGCGTCGGGCATGTCCATCAGGGCGATGTCGGTCCGTCCCAGGGCCACCGTGCGGCGGGCTGCCAGCTTCGGCAGCACCTCGGCGGTGAAGAACCGGGCGGCAGCGGCCGTGCCTGTGCAAAGGCCGCCGTCCGCGTCGGCGTCCAGCGCCGCCCACGCGATGGCGGCGGCCAGCCGATGACCAGGTCGCCGACCGCGATCAGGAGCCGGATGGCGTTCTGCCCGACCTTGTCACGGTCCTTCATCGCAGTGCGGCCCGCGCGGTGTCACGGTCCAGCGCCACCGCCCCGGCGGCAATCAGCGGAGACACCGAGGCGCCGACTTGGTCGAATCCGGCTCCCACGGTCTGTCCGGCCAGGTATCGGGAGTGGATGCCCTCGGTGATCGCCGCGAGTTTGTAGAACGCGAACGCCACGTACCAGTCCAGGCGCTCCAGGTCGGCCCCGCAGCGCTCGGCGTAGCGGGCTGCCAGGTCCGCCCCGCTGGGGAACCCGGCCTGCGGCGAGGCCCATACTTCGGCCCGGCCGGGCTCGGCCCCGCCCAGTGCGGCGTAGTAGACCAGGAACAGGCCGAAGTCCGTCAAGGGGTCGCCCAGGGTGGACATCTCCCAGTCCAGGACCGCCGAGATCCGGCCGTTGTCGGCGATCACCACGTTGTCGAGGCGGAAGTCGCCGTGCAGGAGGGCGGTGCGCGGATGGTCCGGGACGCGTGCGGCCAGGGCGGTGCACAGCCGGTCGGCGTCTGGCAGGGACCTCGTGGTCGAGGCGTCGAACTGCCGCTTCCACCGGCTCACCTGCCGTGCCAGGAATCCTTCGGGGCGTCCGAATCCGGTCAGGCCCACCGCGGCCGGATCCACCTGGTGGATGCGGGTCAGGACGTCGACCAGGTCGTGGGCGATGCCAGCCGACCGCTCCGGGCCAAGGCCCCGGGTCTGGGCCGCGGTCCGGTAGATGTTTCCGGCCGCGTGCTCCATGAGGTAGAACGGCGCTCCGAGGACCTGGGGGTCGGCGCAGTACAGCACCGTGGCCGGGACCGGGATTCCGGTCGGCCCCAGTGCCGTCAGCGCCGTGTGTTCGCGGGCCATGTCGTGCGCGGTGGCCAGCACGTGCCCCAGGGGCGGGCGGCGCAGCACCCACTGGTGTGCGTCGTCGGCCAGCAGGTAGGTCAGGTTGGAGCGGCCGCCGGGCAGCAGCTGTGCGGTCAGCTGTCCGCGGACCAGTCCGGGAGCCTCTCGGTCCAGGTGGGACCGTAGCCGGGGAAGGTCGAGGCCCGGCGGGTCGTCGGTGAGCACGATCAGCTCCTGCGGTGGTGGTGTGGGTCGTGGTGGGTCCGGACCGCCGGGGTGTGGTGGTCACCGGCGGTCCGGACCCGGAGGGGAGGGCCGAACCGCCGTCAGATCGCCGGGGCGGGGCCGGACCCGTCGTGGGACAGCGCCGCCAGTTCCTTCGACAGTGCCTGGTCGTGCTCTTGGGCGTCGGCGCGGGCCTTGGCCGGGCTCCAGCGTCCGGTCATCAGCCAGATGAACGGCAGGAACACGATCTGTCCGGCCAGGCAGATCCACCACCAGGTCTGCCACTGCCCGGGGGCGTCCTTGGCGGCCTGCGCCACGATCGGCGCCTGCTTGCCCAGGGTGGTGAGCGCGGCGGCGACCTTCGGGTCCTGCAATCCGGGTCCGTACTTGCCGACGAACGCCAGGTCGGCGGCCGGCACGGCGCCCAGGGCGGTCAGTTTCGTCACCGCGTCCTGGACCTGCTTGCCGTTCGTGGTCAGGAACGCCAGGTCGGCGGCCGGGACCTGGCCCAGGGCCTGCAGCTTGGCGATCGCGGCGGCGGGCGGGATCCCGAACCCGGTCGCGATCTCCCCGACCGCCTTGGTCTGGGCGGCGGTGTCGGCCGGGTTGGCGGCCAGCGCCTGCTGCGTGGCCGGGTCGATGGTGGCGGCGGTGGCCAGCTGGTCCTTGTCGGCCGTGCTCAGGGTGATGACTTTGCCGACGTCGGCGGCGGACAGTCCGGAGATCTCGGCCAGGGCCTGGGCCTGGGTGGCCGGGTCGTTCGGTGTGGCGGCCAGCGCGGCCTGGGTCGCTGGGGTGAGTTTCGCCGCGGTGGAGAGTTGGGCGGAGTACTGTGCGGCCAGGGACTGCACCTTCGGCACGATCGTGGGATCGCCGGCGACTGCCTTGACGATCGCGTTCTGGGACGGGGTCAGCGTCGGGTCGGCGCCGGAGGCCGCCGCCGCAAGCGCCGGCCCCTTGTCGACCAGTGTGCTGGCGGCCGGGATGACCTGGATCAGCGCGATCAGGGCGACCACGACGACGGTGCGCAGCAGCGAGCCCCACACGGCCAGGCCGCTGGCGGTGGCCGCCGGGTTGTGCTTCTCGACGGTCTCGGTGAAGGCGGCCATCCAGGCGGCGAACGTGATCCCGCCGCCGATGGATATCAGGAGGATGATCCACACGTAGTGGTAGTAGGACGTGGTGGCGTCCGTGGTGGCCAGGGCGAACAGCGCCACGCCGACGCCGCTCATGACACCGCCGACGACCATGAACGGCTTGCGCACCTTCAAGCGGTCGGACAGCACCCCGGTGATGATCAGGGCGACGGCCTGGAAGCCCCAGTACCAGTTGGACAGGGCGTTGGCGCGGGACAGGCTGTAGCCGTAGATGGTGGCGAAGAAGACCACGAACAGGCCCACCGCGATGTAGTAGAACAACAGGAACACGCTGATCGCGAACGCCGGGCCGACGATGTCCAGGCGCAGGATCTGCCGCCAGTGGCCCTTCCGGGCGGCCTCGGTGTCGATGCCGCGGGCCCGGGCCTCGATCAGGGCCTTGTCCCGCAGGCTGACCATCAGCTGGTCCCGCAGCCTGGGGGCCAGCTCCCGCAGGCCGAGGAACGCGATCACGAACACGGCCAGGCCGACGACGCCGCAGACTCGGAACTGGAACTGCCAGTCGGTGTGCGTGTCCAGGGTGTGGCTGGACACTTCGGAGACGACCAGGGAGCCGATCACCGGGCCCAGGGTCCAAAAGCCCATCGCCGAGGCCCGTCCCAGCTGCGGGGAGAAGTCGCGGATCAGCGCGGGGGTGGCGACCAGGATCGTGCCTTCGACGAAGCTGACAAACGCGAAGAGGATCAGGTATTGGAGTTTGGTCTGGGCGTTGGGCAGCCCGAACAGCACCAGCGCGCCGGTGACGCCCAGCCCGTACACGACCAGGTTGGCCCGGCCCCACCGGTCGGCCAGCCCGGCGGCCACCGATGCCAGTGCGCCGACGGCGTTGCCGACGATCGACACGCCGATCAGGTAGACCAGGGTCATGTGCAGGTCGGCTGCGATCTGGGTGGCCACGGACCCCGAGACGTACAGCTCGTAGTACAGCGTGATGGTGGCCAACACCACGATGGCCAGATAGGCCGCCCGCGGGCCGTTGGCCGGGTAGCGGCCCAGCTGGCGGCCCCAGATGCCCCCGCTGGCCGTGATGGGAGGTGAACCGGGTTCAGCCAACGCACTTGATGACATGTCGGATGCCTTATCTGTGGATGGGATCGGATTCGTCGTGCCGTGCCCCCGCTGGGCGTTGCTCTTCGTCCCGGCTCAAGAACCGGAAGCTGATCTTCGACAGCCCGCGTCCGGCGCGCGGGAACTCCCGACGCAGCCACCAGTGCGGTACGACCTGGTAGCGGGGTGTGGGGATGATGCGCCGCCCGCGCGCCGACGCGGAAAGGGCCTGGGCGGCCACGACGTCCGGGGACATGCCGCGTTTGGCGCAGAAGTCCACGGCGCGGGCCCGGCGGCCCTGCCAGTCGCCGCGCATCGTGGTGGCGTCGATGATCCCGGTGCCGATGACGCCGGGACACAGGGCGCTGACCCTCGCGCCGGTGCCGATCAACTCGATGTCCACGGCCTCAGTCCGGGCCACGACCGCGGCCTTGGCGGCTGAGCAGGCGGTCAACCCGGCTGTCGGCACCAGCCCGGCCATTGAGGCGGTGTTCACGGTATGTGTCGGTCTTGTCCTGGGCGGCAGCCGGGGCAGGATCGCGTCCAGCCCGTGCACGACGCCCATCAGGTTGACGTCGATCAGCCGTCGCCGGTCGGCGACGGCCGTGACCGCCGTCTTCCCGCGCAGGTGCCGGGCCTCGATGCGGGCAAGTGTTCCGCTCATGCGGTCCTCCGTGCGTCGGCAGGGGTGAACTGCAGGTCCTGGGCGGCTACCGGTCCACGGAACAGGGCCGCGTCGTTGCCGAAGTGCTGGCGCAGCCGCCACGGCGCCCGGTCCCCTTGCAGCGGCAGGGTGGTGCGGGATCGTTGGAAGCAGCCGGAGGTCATGTCGATGAACGGCGAGGTCGCCATCGGGTCGGGCGGCAGCCGCGGCGTGACCGCGACGTATCCGTGCTCCTCCATGTGCGCAACCAGCCGCGCGACGTGCTCGGACACGAGGTCGACCTTCAGCGTCCACGGCGCGTTGGTACAGCCGATAGCGAAGGCCGGGTTCGGCAAGCTACCGGAGGCCTGCTGCCGCAGGTGGCAGGCGGCGCCGATGCCGGACAGACCGGCGCCGACGACCAGGACGTCCACGTCTTCGGATGCAGCGCTGGGACTCACGGTTCTCCCCCTCGGGATGCTCGCGGTGGCTGGTGGCCGCCAGGATGGCACCCTGCGGCGAACTGTGCAACACTTTCGAAATATGATGCACAGAGGCTCCCTTCGCAGCTCACGCGGCGGTCGACCCGGGTCACCACACGAGGTTCAGGAGATCCCTATGACAGTCCTCGTATCCACGCTCCCCGATGCCGCCCCGGGCGACGCGGCGGCGATCGCCGAACTGCACCGGCTGCACGCCGTTCAGCGGCAGGCGTTCCTCGCCGACCCGTACCCGGACCTCGAGAGCCGGCAGGGCCGCCTGATGGCGCTGGCCGCGATGCTGCTGGGCCACCGCCAGCAGATCCGGGCCGCGATGGCCGCCGACTTCGGGGCCCACCCGGACCTGTTCACCGACCTGGTGGAGGTGCTCGGCGTGGCCGGGCGTGCCGCTTTCGCCGCCGAGCAGCTCGGCAGCTGGATGGCCGAGGACCAGCGGTACACCGACCCCGCGTTCTACGGCACCGCCCGGGCGGCGGTCCGCCAGCAGCCCAAGGGCGTCGTGGGCAACATCGTCCCCTGGAACTTCCCGTTCGACCTCTCGCTCGGGCCGCTGGTGGAGATGCTCGCCGCCGGCAACCGCGTCATCATCAAGCCGTCGGACTACACCCCGGCCTGCGCGGACCTGCTCCAGGAGATGATCTCCACGACGTTCCCGCAGGACCTGGTGGCCGTGTCCGTGGGCGGGTTGGCGCTGGCCAAGGAGTTCCCGACCGTGCGCTGGGACCACCTGCTGTACACCGGCAGCCCGGCGATCGGCCGGGAGATCGCCGTCGCCGCAGCACGGAACCTGGTCCCGGTCACGCTGGAGCTCGGCGGCAAGTGCCCGGCGATCCTGACCGACGACAGCGTCGACGCCGACGCCGTGCGCGGCGTCGTGGGCACCAAACTCGTCAAGAACGGCCAGATGTGCATCTCGGTCGACTACGCCCTGGTACCGCGCGGCCAGGTCGAGGACTTCATCGCCCACACCCAGCGGTACCTGGACCAGGAGATGCCGGATTACGCGTCGTCCGCGCACAACACCGGGATCATCACCGAGCGCCACCGCGAGCGGATCGTTGAGATGGCCGACCAGGCCCGCGCCGCCGGCGCCCGCGTGATCTCCCTGGGCGGCGAGGGGGATCCAGCGACCCGGCGCCTGCCTCTGATGTTGGTCATCGACCCGCCGAACGACCTGCGGATCATGGCCGAGGAGATCTTCGGCCCGATCCTTCCCGTCATTCCTTACGACAATCTGGACGAGGCGATCGAGGCGATCAACGCAGGCGAGCGCCCGCTAGGTCTATACGTGTTCGCCAAGGATCCGGCCCTCGCGGAGCACGTGCTGCACCGGACCACCTCCGGCGGCGCGTGCGTCAACGTGTGCGCGGTGCAGGGCGCCCTGCCCTCACTCGGCTTCGGCGGCATCGGCAACAGCGGGTCCGGACGCCATCACGGCATCGAGGGATTCCGGGAGTTCTCCAACCCCCGAGGCGTGGTCGTACGCGGAACCGGCGACCTGGCCGAGGCCTTCCTGCCGCCCGACGGCCCGGTCGCGCAGGCTATCGTGGACAGTGTCTTCCAAACCGCGACCGGGTCCGAAGCCGTCCACGACGGCCACTGACCAGCCGATGACAAAACGCCCCGACGTCCCCGCCCGCCAGGGGCCCGCCCCGATCGAACAGACCGCCGCCCGCTTCGTGCACCGCGCGGCACGCTGGATCGACGAAGGGCGCCGCCTGGACATGCAAGCCCTCGCCGACGACCTGGGCGTCAACCGCACGACGCTGTTCCGGCGCGTCGGGGGCCGGGAGGAACTGCTGGGCAAGGCCCTGTGGCTGCTCACCGAACGCACCCTGGCCATGGCCGAACAACGCTGGGAGGCCGAGCGCCCCGCCGACGCGCTGCACTGCGTCGGCACCGGCCGCTACATCAACGAACTGGTCTCCCAGTCCAAGGGCCTGCGCCGGCTGCTGGACGACGAACCCGTGCTGACCATGCGCCTGCTGACCGACCCCCGCGGCCAGGTCCAGACCGGCACCGTCGCCTTCATCGAGCGGCTACTGCGCCGCGACATGGACGAGTTCGGCCTGGTACTCACCACCGAGCCTGATTCCGTGGCCTACGCGCTGGTGCGGCTCGGAGAGTCGTTCCTGTACGCCGACGTGCTGTCCGCCAGACAGCCGGACGTCGAGGTCGCCAACCGACTGCAGGCCACACTCATCGAAGGCTTCCGCCACGGAACCTGACACGCCCTGCCCCACGATGAACCCGCCACCCACAGGTACGGACCCGCCCTGACCGATCCGGAGAGACCATGACCGTCCTGGACCGATTCCGCCTCGATGACAAAATCGCCATCGTCACAGGGGCCTCCTCCGGCCTCGGCGTCGCCTTCTCTGTGGCCCTGGCCGAAGCCGGCGCCCACGTCGTGCTCGGCGCCCGGCGCGCCGACCGGCTAGCCGAGACGAGCAAACTCGTCGAGAAGGCGGGACGTCGCGCGATCGCGGTCGCGACCGACGTCACCCGGCCGGAAGACTGCCAGGATCTGGTCGACGCGGCCATGGCGGAATTCGGCCATGTGGACGTCCTGGTCAACAATGCCGGCGTCGCCACGGCCGTCCCGGCCAGCCGGGAGACCCCCGAACAGTTCCGCGCCGTCGTCGATGTCAACCTGAACGGCTGCTACTGGATGGCGCAGGCCTGCGGACGGGTCATGCAACCCGGCAGCAGCATCATCAACATCAGCAGCGTCCTGGGCATCACGACCGCTGGGCTGCCGCAGGCCGCCTACGCGGCCAGCAAAGCCGGACTCATCGGCCTGACCCGCGACCTGGCCGCACAGTGGACCGGCCGCAAAGGCATCCGCGTCAACGCCCTCGCGCCGGGCTTCTTCGCCACGGAGATGACCGACGCCTACCCGGCCGGCTACCTCGAAGCCACCGCTTCCAGGGTGCTGTGCGGCCGGTTCGGCGACCCCGAGGAACTCGCCGCCGCCGTCATCTTCCTGGCCAGTAGCGCCGGCGGCTACGTCACCGGCCAGACCATCGCCGTCGACGGCGGCGTCACCATCACCTGACGACAGCCCGTGCGGGCCACGGCGCGACGCGGCCACCTCGTCGACCGATCAAGAGGACACCACGTGTGGGAATACGAACACAGCACTACCGCCCGGGTCACACCCGAGGCCGTGTGGACCATCTGGTCGGACGTGGACAGCGCCGCGTCCTGGAACGAGGGCATCGAAAGCATCAAAATGCTCGGCCCCTTTGCCTCAGGCACGGAGTTCTCCATGAAGCCGCCGGGGCGTGAGCCGGTCGCCATGCGCCTGGCCGACGTTGTGGAGAACGAACGGTTCGTCGAAGTGATCGAGGTAGACGGCCTGCTTATCCGTATCGTCCACCGGCTGGATGCACTGGACGACAACCACACACGCGTGACGTACCGCGCCGAGATCACCGGCGAGGCCGCCGACCAGGCGGGTCCGCTCATCGGCCCAGGAATCACCGCCGGCTTTCCCGAAACCGTGGCCAAACTCGTCGAACTGGCGCAACGCTGAGATTGACGTTCCCCTAACCACACTGCGGTTGGTGTCCTCCAGCTCCACCAGCAGCTCGGGGTCAACGGTGCACCGCGCCGCAAGGCGGGAAGCTTGGAGGTCCCGGCGGCGGCCGAGACCGGCCCGGGCTGAAGGTCTTCCATCGGGGCATCGAGACGGTCCTGCACCCCTTACACCACGCTGGGCGCGGACGTGACCCGCTACAACGGGGTGGCCCTGCGCCGGGCCGACCCGTAGGTCTCGCAGGAGGCCAGCGCCATGGAGCGGATCCCCGTCGGGGACGGCGGATGACTGTGCACCGGCGCGAAGTGGATGCTGCGGAGCCCCAACAGCTTCCCGTGCCGTCCGGGAAGCCTGAGTTTAGCCCATCCGAGCACGGGAGGTGGCGCGTACGGTCAGCCCCCTCCGCGTCGACGCGCACTCGCCCGGAGAGCAGGATCGCGCTGAGGAACCGATGGCCCGAGGTGGTCTTGTTCGCCTCGGCGAGGAATTCCTGGCCCAGACCCAGACCGTTGACCAACTGGTGAAGCCTGCTGGGGGAAGGCGTCATTGGGTGAATGGCCAGCTCTCAGTGACGAGCGCGTCCCATGGACCACAAGCACCACGACGCAGACTTCTGTGAGTCCCTGTACGACCTCGACGGGCAACCAGGCACTGCCGGCGAGGCGCTGGAGCACACCCGGACGTTCCTGGCCGGCTGCGCCCCGGACCTGGACCGGCAGACTGCGCGGGATGCGGAGTTGCGCTCATGAGGAGTTTGGTGCGGGTGCACAGCGGCATGGTGTCGGTGGGGCTGAAGGCGGTGGAGTTGGTGACCGAGACGTGCAGGTAGTCGTTAGCTGCGACGGTCTACTAGTACGGCGGCGCATTGCGGTGCCCTATCTCGGCGGACATGGCCAGGGCGGTCGCGCAGACCTCCTTGGCCAGTTCTTGCACCACCTCCGCAGTGGCGTGCCTGGTGGGCAGGGCGATCGCGACGACTAGCAAAAACGCGTTGCCTGCAGCGAACACTGGGGCCGCCACCGAGGAGACCCCGGGAAGCACACCGCCGGAGGTCAAGGCAAAGCCGTCGCGAACCGCGGCGGCCTTGATCGCCTCGATCTCCGTGTGGCTGAGGCCGGTCTGATCGGTGGTCTCGGCCTGGCTCTGAAGCACTGGGTCGGTGATGGCAGCTGGCAGATGGGCCAAGAAGACGCGTCCCACCGACGAGGTAAGCAGCGGCATGGTCGCGCCGACCCGGACCGTGATCGGCAGCGCGTAGGACCCGTAGTCCCAGCGGATGATGACCGGCCCGTGGTCCCCCCAGACTGCAAGGTTGACGGCGTGTCCGGTGCGGTCTCGGAGCCCGGGTAGGTATTCCGAGGCAAGTCCGGCCTCGTCCATGCGCCGCAGCGACTCGGCGCCCAGGCGGCGCATGGACGGGCCCATGTCGTACAGGCCGGTGTTCTTTGACTTGGACACCAGGCCGACCCGGCCGAGGCTGACCAGGTAGCGGTGCGCCTTGCTCGGTGCCATGGCGCTGGCGGCCGAGATCTGGGTGAGGCTCATCGGCCCCATTCCCTCCTCCAGGGCGAGCAGCACCGTCATGGCGTTCTCGACGGACTGGATGCCCTGGCGTGCGTCGTCCACTTCGTCTGCGGCCATGAACCGCACTATAGGCCAGCCCTGACGCTCCGGGCAGCGTCAGCGGGGGGCGAGTGCGGCGAGAAGGTCTTGGGCCAGTGCCCGTGGGTCCAGGGCGCCGCCGGCGGCGCCGTAGACGTAGAAGTCGGGGCGCACGGCCACGGCGGACCAGCCGTTCTCGGCGAACCAGCGCCGGTAGGTGCCGTCGATGTCGGCCAGCGGTCCTTCCGCCGAGATCGCTGCGACCCTCACCCCGGCGCGCTCCAGCCCTCCGGCGAAGGAGCCGAGGTCCGCGATGACCTCTGGGGTTGCCAGGAAGGCGAATCCGTCGCCGACGATCTGGTCGAACCGGCCCCGGGTGGTGCCGTCGTCCACGACGCCCTGCCGGGAGAGGCCGCCCCGGCCCCGCAGAGACTGCTCGGCCAGCAGTCCGCAGGTCAGCGCGGGGAAGAGGATCTTCTCCCGTTCCTGTCCGGCCGAACGTTGGACGAGCAGCCTGCGATCTCGTTCCGTCGCCGCGATCGGGTCCCTGGTGGTCTGCAACCGGCCCAGCTCGATGCCCTTCTCGGTGACGGCGCGCACATGCGGCTCGCGTTCCGCCTGGTAGGTGTCGAGCAGATCAGGGTCCGCCCCCCGCCGCAGCACCCGGTCGAGTTTGAATGCCAGGTTCTGGGCGTCACGGATGCCCGAGCACATGCCCTGGCCCAGGAAGGGCGGCATCTGGTGCGCGGCGTCCCCGGCCAGCAGCACGCGTCCGCTGCGCCAGCGGTGCGCGATCAGCGAGCGGAAGGTGTAGGTGGCCACGCGGATCAGCTCGGTGTCCTCCGGGGTGAAGTACTCCGCGACGCGTTCCCACACCCGCTCCGGGGCGCTTTCGACCTCGAAGTCCTCGACCGAGTCCAGCATGAAGCTGAAACGGTGGTGGTCGGGCCCCAGGGAGATGATCGAGGTCGGCTGCAGCGGATCGCCCACCTGACGCGCGGCGGGGACGGACGAGGGTCCGCGCAGGCGGAAGTCGCACACCATCCACGGCTCCGAGAAGCCGTAGTCGTCCTGGCCGATGCCCAGGGCGCCGCGAACGAAGCTTTTGCCCCCGTCGCAGGCGATCACATAGCGCGTGGTCACGGTCGCGCTACCCTCGACGGTGACCACGGCGGCGGATTCGTGCTGGGTGATGCCGACAACCGGCGAGTCCAACCGGACCTCCACACTTGGCAGGGCTCGGCAGGCCCGGTCCAGGGCGTCCTCCAGATCGGGCTGATACATCATATACCACTCCGCCCAGCCGCTGGCTCCCTGCTCATCGAAGTGCTGCTCGATCAGCAGGTCGCCGGAGGCGCCGGTCCACTCGTAGGTCCGTTGGACCCGGACTTTGGGCAGCAATTCCTCGGCGATGCCGAGGCGGGCGAAGGTCCGCATCGTCTCGTCGTCGAAACTCGCCGCCCGGGGCAGGTTGTAGAGCCCGGCGTAGCGCTCAAGCACTACGACACGGTGGCCCGCCCGGCCGAGCAGCGCGGCTGTGACCATGCCTACCGGCCCATAGCCGATCACCACCACGTCCGTTGATGTCGCCACGTCTCTGGTCCCGATCACCGGCATCGCTCTGCCTCTCCTGTCGTCGCTGTTGACATGCGGGACAGTAAGTTCCATCATCCGTAAAGTCAATGCATAATGGTGAAACGCATATGGGCAAAGGGGCCACGATGCGCACGATCGGCCTTGAAGAACACTTCGTCACCTCGGGCCTTGCCGCCTACGGCGCCGGATCGGCGTCGATCGCCCAGCCCGACCGCTGGGCTGCGGCCTCGCGGCTGCTGTTGGACCTCACCGAGGAGCGGCTGCCGGCGATGGACGCCGCCGGTCTTGACGTTCAGGTGCTGTCGTTGAACTCGCCGGGCATTCAGGCGGAGAAGGACCCGGCGGTCGCCGTGCGGCAGGCTGCCGCGGTCAACGACCTACTCGCCGCGACCATCGCCGAGAACCCCGACCGCTTCTCCGGCTTCGCCGCCCTGCCGCTGCAGGACCCGCAGGCGGCGGCCAAGGAGCTGGAGCGCGCGGTGACCCAGCTCGGCCTCAAGGGTGCGCTGGTCAACGCGCACACCCAGGGCCGCTACCTGGACGACCCCATCCTGCGGGTGGTGTGGGAGCAGGCCGCCGGGCTCGACGTCCCGCTCTACCTGCACCCGGCCAACGGCGCCGACACCGCACACGTCCTGTCCGGGCACCCCGAGATGGTCGGCCCGATGTGGAGCTGGGGCACCGACACCGCTTCGCACGTGCTGAGGCTGATCTTCGGCGGGGTCTTCGACGACTTCCCGGACGCGAAACTGCTGCTGGGGCACATGGGCGAGGGCCTCCCCTACGTGATGTGGCGGCTGGACTCGCGCTGGGGCTTCCACAATCACCACGGCGTCGAGCTGGCCCGGGGCAATCCCTCGGAGTACCTGCGGCACAACCTCTACATCACCACCAGCGGCGTCTGCGACGCCCCACCGCTGCTCTGCGCCCTGCTGGCGCTGGGCGCGGACAAGATCCTCTTCGGGACCGACTACCCGTTCGAGAAGATGGCCACGGCCACGGAGTTCCTCCGTACCGCGCCGATCAGTGAAGCCGACCGCCACAAGATCGCCGGCGGCAACGCCGAAGCCCTGCTGCGACTCTGACGCACAGCCTCGTAACGCCGCAGACCCTCACCGACCGGGATCAGGCCGGGCCATCAGAAACGGAGAGCGTACGCATGTCACTGCAGTTTGAGCAGGCACGGCACTGGATCAACGGCGAGTGGGCCGATGCCCAGAGCCTCGGCTCGCCCAGCATCAACCCCGCCACCGGCGAGACCATCGGCAGCTACACCGACGGCGACCGGGCCGTGGCCCAGTCCGCCATCGACGCCGCCGTCCGCGCCTTCCAGACCAGCGGCTGGCGCGAGGACGCCATGCTGCGCACCACCGCCCTGCACCACCTGGCCGACGCCTACGAGGCGCGCACCGGCGACCTTGTCGACACCCTGTGCCTGGAGAACGGCAAACTGCGCGGCGAAGCCGGCTACGAGGTGCACTTCATACCCCGCGCCCTGCGGTTCGCCGCCGGCCTGGCCCTGCAGAGCTTCGGCCGGGTGACCACAGCTAACCCCGGCCAGCAGACCATGTCCATCCGCCAGCCGATCGGCGTGGCCGGCATCATCACCCCCTGGAACTCACCCGCCTACCTCTCGATCCGCTCGGTAGCCCCCGCACTGGCAGCCGGGTGCAGCGTCGTCCTCAAAATGCCGGCCCAGGCCGCCCACACCGCCCGGGTGATGTCCGAGATCCTGGCCTCCGTGAAGGAACTGCCGCGCGGGCTGGTCAACATCTTCATCGAGTCGGGCAGCGCGGGGGCCGCCCTGCTGGTCAGCTCGCCCCAGGTGCCCGTCCTCAGCTACACCGGCAGCACCGCCGTCGGGCGGATCATCCTGGGCAACGCCGCGCCACTGCTCAAGCGGGTGGGCCTGGAACTCGGCGGCAAGACCCCGCACCTGATCTTCGCCGACGCGGACCTCGACCTGGCCCTGGAGACCGTGATCGCCTCCTGCACCGTGTTCGCCGGCCAGTTCTGCATGACCGGCAGCCGGATCCTGGTGCAGGACGAGATCGCCGACACCTTCCTCGACCGGCTCTCCCAGCGACTCAGCCAGATCACGCCCGGCCCGGCCGACGACGCCGAAAGCCAGATCGGCCCGCTGATCGACAAGGCGGCCGTCGCCCGGGTGGACGCCCTGGTGGAGGACGCCATCGCGGCCGGCGCCAAGCCACTAGTACGCGGCGGCCCGGCCACCGACCCCGCCCTGGCCGGCGGCGCCTTCTACCACCCCACCCTGCTGGAGGTCACCGACACCTCGCTCCCCATCGTCCAGCAGGAGGTCTTCGGCCCGGTGCAGGTGGCCCAGCGCTTCAGCACCGAGGACGAGGCGATCTCCCTGGCCAACGCCACCGAGTACGGCCTGAGCGCCTGCGTGTGGAGCCGCGACGCCGACCGGTCCGTGCGCGTCGCCCGGCGTCTGGAGGCCGGGCTGATCTCGGTCAACAGCTGGGCCAACCTCGCGGTGGAGACCGAGGAGGGCGGCTGGAAGAGCAGCGGCCTGGGCAGACTCGGCGGGGTCGCCAGCCTCGACGACTTCACCGAGTACAAGCAGATCACCCAGAACTACGGCTGAGCCGCGCCGGTCACCCCACTGCCCCCGCTGCTCACAGCGACAGCAGCGGCAGCAGCACCTCGTCGACCACGGCCCTGACCTCCTCGTCGGGGACAGGGCCGCGGTCGATGGACTCGGCCACGATCAGTCGCGGGCCGATGGCCGCGGTGCGGGTGGTGGCGCGCTCGGGGGCGGCCTGGCCGCGGTCGACCGCGGTACGGATACAGTCCAGCAGGACCACCTGGTGCGGATCGATGACCTGCTCCATGACCTGGGCGAACAGCTCGGGATGACGCGGACGCTGGGTCAGCAGGGGCCGCAGGGCACGCCCACGCGGCTCCTCCAGCAGCCGGGCGAACTTGGTGAGCAGGACCAGCAGATCCCCGCGCAGCGTGCCGGTGTCCGGCGCGGTGAGTCGGCCCAGGCCTGCGTCCTCGTCCCTGAGCGCGGCCAGGACGAGTTCGGCGGTGGTGCTCCAGCGCCGGTACAGCACCGACTTCCCGGTGCCCGCCCTCGGGGCGATCTTCTCGAAGCTCAGTTCCTCGAAGCTGGTCGCGGCCAGCTCCTCCAGGGTCGCCCAGTAGATCGCCTGGGTCAGTTCCGCACCCCGGCGGCGGGTCGCCGGGCCGGCGGTGGGGGCTTGGAGCCGCGGGGAAGGTGTTGCGGAGGAGGCGGTCACCCTTCCCGTTATAGCCGCCGCCACCGGTTCGCGTCGACTGACGGAGCGGTGTACCGTGAAGTTAAGAAACGATACTGTCCTCTATTTGGCGGAGCTTCACGCCATGGACGCACGCCTTGAGGACTGCGCCGCGATCGCCGATCTGATGACCGCCTGGATCCACCGCGACCTGAGCGAGTGGGACCAGCTGCGCGGCCTGTTCCACCCCGGCGCCACCGTCGAGATCACCTGGTTCGACGGCCTGGCCACCGACTTCGTCGCGGGATCGGCCCGGGCGCCTCCGACCTGCGCACCAAGCACGTGATCACCAGTCCGTCGATCACTTTCATCGGCGACCGCGCCCTGGCTCCGACCAACGCCATGGTCTTCGCCGAGCACACCGGCCTGGAACTGGGGTCGACCACGCACAACCGCTTCTGGGACCGGGTGGAGAAGCGCGACGGCGTGTGGCGTATTGCCAAGCGGCAGAGCTTCTACGACATGAGCTACTTCAATTTCCTGACCCAGGTCCCGGAGATCGACGAGAAGGAGGTACGCCGCTTCCCGCGCGAGTACGCGGCCCTGGCCTACCTGCTGGAGAACTCCGGCTTTCCGATCGTGCGCGAGTTCCCCACCCGCGACAGCGCCCTGGAGGCCGAGGCCGCCGGCGTCGCCTGGCTCAACGAGAACTGACACCCACCCCCCTCAGGCCCCGAAGGACTCCCACGCCAAGGCCCCCGGGCTGATCTCCTGACCCGTCGTCACAGGCGCAGCAGACGCTCGGCGTTCTCGTGGGCGATCTTGCGCTTGGACTCCTCCGGAAGGTTGGCCCCTTCGAGGAAGGGCAGGGCGCCCTCGTTGCCGACGAAGGGGTAGTCCACCGCGAAGACGATGCGCTCCAGCGGGACCGCCTCCAGGCAGAACTGGAGCTGGGCCTGGCTGAACAGGCCGCTGGGGGCGATGTAGACGTTCTCCCGGAAGTACTCCTGGAACGAGCGCTCCAGCTTGGTCGCGTGCCGTGGGAGGGCTTCGTTGACGCGGTCCAGGTAGAAGGGGATCATCTCGCCCCAGTGGCCCAGGATGACCTGGAGGCCCGGGTAGCGGTCGAAGACGCCGGAGTGGACCAGGTGCAGGAAGTGCACCGCGGTCTCCTGGTGCCAGCCCCAGGCGCTGGTCTGCAGGCGGGTGGCGACCACGGCCGACAGGCCGCCCGCGTAGTTGCTTTCGGTGACCTCGCGCGGCGGCACGCCGGGGTGCAGGAAGACCGGGACGTCGAGGGCGGCAGCCTTGGCCAGGATCGGGTCGAAGCGCGGCGCGTCGAGGAACTCTCCCTCGGTGCGGCCCAGGATCATGGTGCCGACGAAGCCCAGTTCGCTGACACAGCGGTCCAGTTCGGCGGCGGCGGCCTCGGGCGCGGTGGTCGGCAGCGCGGCGAACGCGGCGAACCGGTCGGGGTGGGCCTTCACCGCGGCAGCGGACCTGTCGTTGGCGGCGCGAATGAGGTCGGGGGCCACGTCCGCCGGGACCTGCTGGGCATTGAGGCAGGACAGCACCTGCATGGTGATGCCGCCCGCGTCCATGGCGGCGATCCGCCCCTCGGCCAGGTCCGTCAGCTCCTCGAAGGACGGGCAGTAAGGCAGGCCGCTGGCCGGGGAGTAGGCGAGCCCGAAGTCGGGGCTCAGCACGTTCGAGGCCGGGGCGGCGGCCTTGCTGACGGCCGGGTCGAGGAAGTGCTCCTCAAGAGCGATGATCTTCACTTGGTCGCACCCTTCGTGGTCACTGCCTGGTACTCGATGCCCGCGCACCAGACCCGTTCGATCGTCCTGGTGGCACGGATGTCGGCGACCGGGTCGCCGGAGAGAAGGAGCAGGTCGGCGCGCAGGCCCGGCGCGATCGCCCCGCGGTCGGCGAGCCCGAAGTGCCTGGCCGGCAGCACCGTGGCCGCCCGCAGCGCCTCTGCGTTGGTCAGACCCGCGCTGACGAGCAGTTCCAGTTCGTGGTGCAGGCTGTCCCCGAACGGCGGCGAGGCGGGGACTCCGGGCGCGTTGTTGGCGTCCGTGCCGGCCAGGACCGGCACGCCCGCCCGGTGCAGCGCCTCGACGCTGGCGCGGGCCGCCTCGTAGGAGGGGCCGGGCGAGCCGGGGCGGCCGACCTTGGCGACGATGCCCTCCATCATCGCCAGAGTGGGGACGATCACACGCCCGTCGGCGACCGCCCGTGCCACGTCCTCCGCGGCCAGTGCCCGGTCCAGCGGCGCGTGGGTGAGCACGTCCACCCCCGCCAGCTGGGCCATCCGCACCGCTTCCAGGGACGAGGCATGGGTGATGGTGCGCATCCCCTGCCGGTGAGCCGCCGCGACCAGGGCGTCCACGGTCGCCTGGTCGAACCCGGGAAGATCAATGATGATCTTGATGTAGTCGGCGCCCTCGGCGACCCGCTCCGCGACATACCGATCGGCGTCCCCCATCCCGGCCACCAGGCCACCGGCCGGGCGGCCCAGGCGCTGCGCATGGCCGCTGTCGGGCGAGGTGGCGCCCACCGTGCTGCTGCGGATGTCGGTGAGCCCGGGCCTGCCGCGCAGCGAGTCGACCAGGCTAGACGGCCAGGTCCCCATGTCCAGGGCGGTGGTGATCCCGTAACCGGCGAACACCTGGAGCGTGGACAGGTCACTGAGGTGAATGTGCGCGTCGATCAGCCCCGGCAGCAGGACACCGCCGCGTCCGTCGATCTCCCGCGCGTTCGCCGCATCGGCGGCGGTGCCGATGACGGAACCGGTGATGACGACCGTGCTCGGCTCCAGCAACCTCTCACCGTCGAAGACCCGCACGTTGGTGAGGGCGGTCCTGCCCTCGGCCGGGCCACTGTTCGCGGCGGGCGACTGATCAGATGCCACTGCGCTCTCCTTCACTCGGCCGACCGGCACGGGCGTTAACTTAGAGAACACTTGTGTCCTCTAAGGTCACGTTACACCCACTCCCCGCCCACCTCAGGCCAGCACCGCGGGCTGCAGCGGCATGGGGCCCCGTCCCAGCGACCATCCGCCGATCCGGCCGTTGCTGCCACTCAGGCGGCGGCTTACCGCCGCCTGGCCCAACCGACTGCCCCTCCCCTACCGGGTGGCCCGGACTTCGCCGCGCAGCAGGTCGATCAGCCGGGCTGGCTCCGGGGCCAGGTCACCGACCCAGGCCACGTACTGGTCAGGGCGGACCAGGACGAGGTCGGCGGCGTAGCGGTCCCTGAGGTGGTGGTCGCTGAGGATCGCGGTGCTGAGCGGGACGCCACGGCTGTGTGCGGCCTGGCCGATCCGGTCCGCCTCGCACGCTGCCCGGTCGGTCAGGACCAGCAAGGTGTAGCCGGGGCCGAGGCCGTCATAGAGGGAACGGCCGTTGAGCCATGCGTGCGGCAGCCTGCTGCCCACCAGAGTGTTGGGCACGTGCGCGATGACCGGCGATTCCTCGATGCGAATGTCCAGCACCAGGTCCAGGGAGTGGAACTCGGCCCGCTTGGTCGCCTGGATACATTCCCCAGCGGCGCGCCGGGCCCGGTCCCCGGCCTCGTCGGCCGCGTCCAGGTCGTTGGCGAGCAGTTCGGCCGAGGTGACCGCCATGTTGGCCGTCGCCTCACGGATCACCCGTTCCTGGATCGGGCGGCGTTCGGCGACATAGCTGTCGAGCAGGGCCGGGCCGGCCCAGCCGTCGAGGACCGCTGCCAGTTTCCAGCCCAGGTCGACGGCGTCGCCGAGACCGGTGTTCAGCCCGTGACCGCCCAGCGGCGGGTTGAGGTGGGCAGCGTCCCCGGCGAGGAAGACCCGGCGGTCGCGCATCCGGTCGGCGATCTGCATCCGCGCCGTCCACGGGTCCGTCGACAGGATCACCGCCCCGGTGGTCGTGCCGGTGGCGGCGGCGATGAGCTTTCCGGCATCCCGGGATCCGGTCTCGGCATCGACCCCGAAGGCGATCATCCACCAGGTCCCGTCCCGGTCCAGGGGGCCCAGCAGCGCGGGGGCCTCGGGGTTGATGACCCAGTAGTGCACCGCGGGGCCGTGCGGCACCAGCTCCGACAGGGCCGGCGCCTCGAACACCATGCCGTAGTTGGGACGCAGCGCGTGCTCTCCGTCGTACGTCGCCCCGATGAGCGACCGGACGGCGCTGCGCGGTCCGTCGCAGCCGATCACATAGTCGGCGGTGACCGTGTTGGACGCCCCTTGGGTGTCGGCTGCCGTCACCGTCACCTCCGCGTCGTCCTGCTGGAGGTCGGTGACCGCGAGACCGGTGAGCAGTTCGCAGGTCGGCAGTTCACGGACGGTGTCGCGCAGCAGTTCCTCAAGAACGAACTGAGGGGCCTGCTGGCCGAGTTCGGGAAACCTGTCTCCCTCGGCGACCAGTCCCAGCACGCCCGAGAAGCGGGACAGTTCGCGGCCGGTCAGCGAGGTGCAGAAGACCACGTCCTGCGACCAGTCGGTGGAGAGCGGAGCGCGTTTGCGCAGTTCATCGGCGATCCCCCAGCGCCGGAGGTGCTCCATCGACCGCGCGTTGACCGTCTTGCACCGGGGCCGGGCGTGGGACACGGTCGCGCGCGGTTCGATCACCAGGACGCTGATGCCGCGCCGGCCGAGTTCGACGGCGGTGGCGAGCCCGACGGGGCCGCCGCCGGCGATGACGACCTGGTAGTCAGGCATTGCTGCCTTCGTTCCCGGTCCTCGCCGCGGCTTGCTGCTGCGCCCAGGAGGTGCACTCCTCTGCGAAGGCCAGCTGCCGCAGGTGCAGGGCGCGACCGAGGGTGTGGTGGTCGATGCTGTGCCCGGTCCCACGGGCGATGCCCGCCTCGACGAACGGGACGGCGGTGAGGAGCCCGGCGAAACGGGCGACGTTCTCCGCAGTGCTGTCCCACAGGGCGTCGTACTCGCCGAGGACGTTGTGGACCGGCACGTCCAGGAGCGGGGCGATTCCGGGGAGGATGTCCTCCGGCCAGCGCGGGGCCTGGATCAACTCCCTCACCGGAACCGGAGCGTAGGAGTCATGGGCCCGCTTGAGCCCGTCCCCGGTGAAAGTCCCCGGCGGCCCGAACATCACCTTGTCGCGCTCCTCGTAGGGGAGGTCGACGGTCGCGTCGGCCGGCAGGGAGGCCAGCGCCTCTGCGGGGCCACCGCGGCGGATCACCGCGCCCATTCCGGTGACCGAGGCGCCGATGAGCCAGAAGTCCGGGCTGCTCGCCGCGATCATGAGCGCGATCATGCCGCCGATGGAGTGGCCGACCAGCAGCACCGGACGGTCTCCGGCCGCCTGGGCGATGGCGGCGCTGAGCACCTGGGCGTGGTGCTCGAAGGTGTTCTCCTGCGGATCGAAGGGCGTACTGCCGCCGTAGCCGGGCCGGTCGAGACTGACGACCTGGTAGCCGTTGGCTGCGGCGAGGTCCATGAAGGACTCCTGGCCGGAGCCGGCGACATCGAAGTAGCGGGCGCCGTAGGTGCCGCCGGGCAGGGTGACGATGAGCGGAATGCCCGCTCGGGCGGTCCCTTTGGTGATGCCCGTAAGGGTGAACTCGTCCACTGCATAGGTGACAGGGGTGGGTTGGTCCGCCATGGCAGCCTCCTCTGAGCGCGGGTGGGCTCAAAGTAGCTGCGATATGTGATAACAACAAGACTTCACACCAGATCCGGTCAGACGTGTCAGCGCCCCGCCCTGACCATGGCCAACTCTTCAAATTTGTTGAACTCACAGTATTCCGCAGCACCTTGGAAGTTCGCGGATGAGTCCGGTTCGACCTCTTGCTGTTATCACATATGACTGCTTAGGTGATGGGCGCTGGACCGAGCCGACGAGCCGGTCGGCCCGAAGCTCTCCATCACCCTCGCGCACGCTTCCCCGCCGCCGCCCCGTCTCGGCGAAGGAGAGCTTCTGCCACGTCCGCCTCCAGGCGGATCCCATCGCCCGTCGAGTACCCCCACGGGCGCCTCCGAACGAGAAATGCCGAGAGAGGACACGATGTTATGTGCACTACTGAGTGGACCAGGCGCTCCTTCCTGCAGACCGCGGCCGGAACCGGGGTGGCACTGGCCGGCGCCGCCGCGTTGCTGAAGCCCGAGGCGGCCCGGGCGAGTGAACGGACCGCCGCCGTCGGCGCACCCGAGCGGGTGGTGCTGACCAACGTGCGGGTGTTCGACGGCCAGAAGCTCACCGCGCCCCGCAGCGTCGTCATCGACTACGGCGTGATCGGCATCGCCGCGCTGGGGGCCAGGACGATCGACTGCGCCGGGGCCACCCTGCTGCCAGGCCTGATCGACGCCCATGTGCACCTGAAGGACGTGACCACGCTGGAGCAGCTGGCCGGCTACGGGGTGACCACCGCCCTGGACATGGCCTGCTGGCCGCCCTCGCTGGTGGCATCGCTGCGCAACCAGAGCGGGCTGACCGACATCCAGAGCGCGGGGATCCCCGCCGTGGCGCCGGGAAGCCTGCAGGCCCACCTCCCCGGGTTCCCGGCCTCCGGCATCCTGACCGGCCCCGGCCAGGCCACCGGCTTCGTAACCGGCCGCGTCGCCGAGGGTTCGAACTACATCAAGGTCATCACTGGCACCCCGGGCGCCGACGGCCTGGACCAGCCCACGCTGACCGCCGTCACCAGCGCGGCGCACGCCTTCGGCAAGCAGGTCATGGCCCACGCCACCACCGCCGCCGACGTCGCCCAGGCACTGCTCGCGGGCATCGACATGATCCACCACGTGCCCCTCGACACGGCTCTGACCGCCGCCGCGGCCGCGCAGTACGTCGCCGGGCACCGCGTCTCGGTGCCCACCCTGACAATCATGGAGGGCTTCGCCGGCCTCGGGATCCCCGGACTCAGCTACGCCGCGGCCAGCGGCAGCGTCGCCGCCCTGCACCAGGCCGGCGTCCGGATCCTCGCCGGAACCGACTCGAACCTCACGCCCGGCATCCCGGTGCAGCCCGCCTACGGCAGCAGCCTGCACCACGAACTCGAACTCCTCGTGGACGCGGGCCTGTCCCCCGTCGAGGCCCTGCGCGCGGCCACCCTGCTCCCGGCCCAGTCCTTCGGGTTCAGGGACCGCGGAGCCGTCCTTCCCGGCTGTCGGGCCGACCTGGTCCTCGTCGACGGCGACCCCACCACCGACATCACGGCGACCCGCAACATCCAGCGCATCTGGGTGCACGGCATCGAGTACCCGCCCGCAGCCTGAGCCGAGCTGCGCCGACGAGTACCGGCACGAGAAGAGTCCTTCGCCCACTGCCGGCGCAGGGGGCGGAGGACTCCGCAGGGGGCCGGCCGCGCCGGAGCCGTCAGCCGCCGAGCAGCACGTGCATGGGATCGGGCAGCTCGCTCCGCAGGGCCCAGGAGCGTTCGGTAAGCTCCTGGACCGGGGTGCCGCCACGGCGGGCGTCGAGCAGTGCCGCCGGGTCGAAGGCGGGGCCGACCGAGTCGGCCGCGTACTCGGGGCCGTGCATGTAGGCGGTCGCATCCTCGGGCTTGTCGAAGTTGTCGATCTGCATCTCGACGAAGTTGCCGTCCGGGTCCTGGTAGTACATCGACGTGGTGACCCCGTGCGCGATGCACACCGCCGGCTCCACGCCCTTGGCCAACAGCAGCTCGTACCGCTCCAGCAGGTCGTCCAAGTGGCCGAAGGTGTAGGCGACGTGGTGCACCGAAGCGGTGGTGGCGGTCTTCCGTACCAGCTGCGCGGGCGGGGTGATCAGGGCGACCCGGTGGTGCTCGTCGTCGTAGGTGACGAAGCACAGGGCGTCGTCCTGGTAGACGGTGTGGCCGTCCAGGACGGCGCAGTACCAGTCCCGCATCAGGGTGGGCTGGCTGGTCTGGAACACGACATGGGCGAACTTCGGCGTACTGGTCACGCGATCCTCCTTGATCGGAACCTGGGACGTCGGACGAGCGGAGCGGGTCGGGTCGGTCGGGGTTCAGTCGGTGAAGCGCTGGCGCAGTTCGCCGATGCCCTCGATGCTGGTGACGAGTTCGTCGCCGGCGGCCAGCCACTTCTGCGGGCTGCGGCCCAGGCCCACGCCGGCCGGAGTTCCGGTGAACACGACGTCGCCGGGCAGCAGCGGCAGGACCGCTGACAGACGGGCAATCAGATCAGGCACAGGGAAGATGAGTTCGCTGGTGCGGCTCTTCTGCATCTGCTCGCCGTTGACGCTGCACTGGAGTTCCAGGTCGTCAGGGTTCTCGAACTCGTCGGGGGTGACCAGCCAGGGGCCGATGGGCGCGAAGCCCGGGTAGGACTTGCCCAGGCTGAACTGCGGTGCGGGTCCGGCGAGCTGGATGATCCGCTCGGACAGGTCCTGGCCCACGGTCAGACCGGCGACATGGCTCCAGGCCGAGCCCTCGGAGACGCGGTGGGCCAGGGTACCGATCACCAGGACGAGCTCGACCTCCCAGTCGGTGTGGCCACCGCGGGGCAGCTCGACGTCGGTGACCGGGCCGGTGATGCTGCTGACGAACTTGGTGAACACCGGTGGCATCTCGTCCGGCAGCGCCAGTCCCGCTTCGGCGGCGTGGTCGCGGTAGTTGAGACCGGCCGCGACGACCTGCCGCGGGGCCGGGGCCGGAGCCCTCAGATCGGCGGCGGCGAAGGCGGAGCCCTCGGGCAGATCGGCAGCTTCGTCGGCCCAGGTGCGGAACTCGGCCCAGCGGTCGTAGACCGCCTGCGGGTCGGCCGCGAAGCGGCCGCCGCTGGCCTGCTCGACGTCCACCGCCCGCCCGTCCACGATCAGACTCAGGCGGCCGGAGAGATTGGCGATGCGCACGGGGAACTCCTGGAGCAGAGGTGAGCTGACTGCCGAGAGTATGGCGCGATATGTGATAACAGCAAGGGATCGAACACAGCCAACTGTTCCCGTGCTGGTGGGAGGCCCCTCAGCGACGCGGTCCGTCAGTCCACGACGGCGTCGATGCCCCGCTGGGCGATGCGCTCGTTGGTGTCCAGGTGCTCGAGCAGAGCGTGCGCGGCCGCCCCCGGATCGCGCCGCCGCACCGCCTCCAGCAGCACGCTGTGGGCCTGCTCCCGGCGGCGGGGTTCATGCGGATCGGTGTCCAGGCCGCCGAAGCTCAGCCGGATGTAGCGCTCGGCCGCACGGCCCAGCATCTCCAGCGTGCGCAGGTCCCACGGCGTCGCCGCAGGACGCAGCAACTCCAGGTGGAACTCGTGGTGCGCCTCGTAGATCTCGTCCATGCCCAACGCCGCATCGGCGAAGACCGGCAGGTAGCCAGCCAGCCGATGGTGGTCGGCATCAGTGAGCAGCAGGCTGGCGCGACCGATGAGCTCGGGCTCGATCTGCCGCCGCAGCCTGTAGACGGCTCGCAGGTCCTCATGGCTGAGCGGGGCGACGGTCGCGCTCTTGCCCCGGCTGGTCAGCACCAGACCCTGGCCCTCGAGGTGGTGCAGCGCCTCGCGGACCGGAATGAAGCTCACGCCGAGTTGCTCGGCGATCTCGCGCAGGGAGAACGGCTGGCCGGGACGGAGCGATCCGCTGAGAATGGCCCGCCGGATCTCCTTGATCACACTGTCGACCACGGAGACGGACTCCACCGGGCGGACGAAGGGTGCCGTGGTCGGTTCCCCCATGGACTTCCTCCTCCATGACTCCGCCCGCTGGTGGGCGCCGCCAGGCGGCCACGATATCAGCGATAGCGACGCACTTTCGAGGTGCGGTCGGGCAACGGCGCCGGGACCTGGGCTTTCCCGAGGACTTGTGCGGCTTGGTCTGGGCTGGTGTTATCAAATCTAACAACTTGTGCTGATGGAGGTATCTCCAGGATGACCAGCCCCGTCCCTACCCTGCCCGCGGCTCTTCCCGAGGCGCTGTCCGAGATCGAGCTGCGGGTGCTGTGGATGGCCAGTGCGATCGTGCACCATGCCAACCGGATCCGCCCCAACCCGTCAGGGCTCAAGGTCGGCGGCCATCAGGCCTCCAGCGCTTCGATGGTGTCGATCATGACGTCCCTCTGGTTCCGGCACCTGCGGTCCCAAGACCGGGTCTCGGTCAAGCCGCATGCCTCCCCGGTCCTGCACGGCATCAACTATCTGCTGGGTGAACTCGACGAGGAGTGGCTGACGACCCTGCGCGCCTTCGGCGGGCTGCAGAGCTACCCGAGCCGCTCCAAGGACCCCGATCCGGTCGACTACTCCACCGGCTCGGTCGGCATCGGCGCCACCGCCACGATCTGGGGCGCCCTGGCCCGCCGCTATGCGATCCCTACGGCCGACGAAACCCGCCAGGACCGGATCGATGAGCCACGCGGGCGGCAGTACGCGCTGGTGGGCGACGCCGAACTGGACGAGGGCGCGATCTGGGAGGCCGTACTGGACCCCCAAGTCGCCGAACTGGGCGAACTGGTCTGGATCGTCGACCTGAACCGGCAGTCACTGGACCGGGTGGTGCCCAACATCGCCGCAGGCCGGCTCCAGGGCATGTTCGCCGCAGCTGGCTGGCAGGTCATCACCCTCAAGTACGGGCAAACCCTGGAGCAGCTCTTCACCCGCCCCGGCGGCGCGGAGCTGCACAGGCGCCTCGATACCATGCCCAACCCCGAGTACCAGCGCCTGCTCCGCTGCAGCGCCGACGAACTGCGCCACCGGCTCCCCGGCACGGACACTGGCGCTGAGGCGATCGCCGGACTGCTGGCCGTTCTCGACGATGCCAGCCTGGTGGATGCCCTGCGCAATCTGGGCGGACACGACCTGGCCGCCCTGGACGGGGCCTTCGCCGCCATCGAAGACACGCGCCCCACCGTGATCTTCGCCTACACGGTCAAGGGCCGCGGCCTGCCCACCGCGGGCCACCCGCAGAACCACTCCGCGCTGCTGACCGACCAGCAGCTGCTGGCACTCGCCGAACAGGTCGGCGTCGACCCCGGGCAGCCCTGGACCCGGTTCGCCCCGGACTCGGCAGCCGGACGGCTGTGCGCCGAACGCGGGCACAGCTGCGCCGCCGGAATCCGCCACTGGCAGCCCCGCCCGAGTTGCCGACCGATATCGGCCGCACTCCCAGCGGTACCGCCACCACCCAGGCGGCGCTGGGGCGCACCCTGCTCGACCTCACCCGGGCCGCTCCCCAGGCCGCGGCCCGGGTGGTCACCGTCAGCCCCGACGTCAGCTCCTCGACCAACCTGGGCGGCTGGGTCAACAAGGTCGGCGTCTGGTCGGCGTCCGAGCGGACGGACTGGTTCGCCGACGACGCCGAGACCATCCTGCACTGGCGCGAGAAGCCCGCAGGACAGCACATCGAACTGGGAATCGCCGAGACCAACCTGGTCGGCCTGCTGGGAGAACTCGGCGCGACCTGGAGCCGCTGGGGCGAACCCCTGCTGCCCATCGGCGTGCTCTACGACCCGTTCGTCGAACGCGCCCTGGAACCCTGGTCCTTCGGAATCTACGCAGGCGGCCAGTCCATCCTGGTGGGCACCCCCTCCGGGGTTACCCTGGCCCACGAGGGCGGCGCGCACCAGTCGATCACCACCCCCTCGATCGGCATCGAGCAGCCCGGCTGCACCACCTACGAGCCCGCGTTCGCGATCGACACCGAGTGGACGCTGCTGGCCGCCCTGTCACGACTGGGCCGCCCCGGCGGAGAGTCCGCCTACCTGCGGCTCTCCACCCGACCGGTCAACCAGTCGCTGGCCGACGTCCCGGCCGACCCGGCGGCGCGCGAACATCGCCGCCGACAGGTGGTCGCCGGCGCCTACACCCTGCGCCGCACCGCCTCCGTACCCGCGGCTTCGGTCACGATCGCCGCCGTGGGCGCCATGGTGACCGAAGCCCTCGCGGCAGCGGACCGGCTGAAGCAGGCAGGCGTCCCCACCGACGTCGTCTGCGTCACCAGTCCGGACCTGCTCTTCCGGGCCCTGCAGGCACGCAATGGTCAGGACGCCGCCGACGCGGCAGGCAGTTGGATCCTGGACGCGGTCCTCCCGGCGTCCCGCGCCACCCCACTGGTGACCGTGCTGGACGGCCACCCCCACACCCTGGCCTTCCTCGCCACCGTCAACCACGTCCCGCACCGGGCCCTGGGCGTCACCCGCTTCGGCCAGTGCGGAACCCTCGACGACGTCTACCGCTACCACGGCATCGACGCCGACAGCATCATCCGGGCAGCCCTGGACCTCACCCGTTAAGACCGCGCCCCGCAGGCGTCCGCACCACCGAGGAAGAAACCACCCGATGCTCTACGAACTCGCCTTCCTGTCAATCGACCCGTTCGCTCTGCCCAAAGCCCTCGCCGAACTGGAGCACTACACCACTGGTCCCCGAGCAGCCGGCCAACTGCTCGGCTGCTGGGAGACCGAGCACGGCGAGATCTTCGGGCGCGTCATCGTCCTGCGCTCCTTCGCTGACGCCTCGGAACAGGATCATGAACGCCGGCGAGTCCTGACCGGATCCAACCCCTACGGGATCGGCGAGCACCTGAAGGGCTTCGAAGCGACAAGTCACGCCCAATTCCCCTACCTGCCATCGATCGAGCCGGGCAGCTACGGCGGCATGTACGAGATCCGCACCTACCACCTCACGGTGGGTGGCCTGAGCCCGACCATGGCGGGCTGGCAGCAATCGCTCCCCGCCCGCGTGGCACTCTCCCCGCTGACCACCGCCCTCTACGCCCTGGACGGCCGCCCGCGGATCACCCACATCTGGCCCTACTCCCGTCTCGACCAACGACTCGCCATCCGAGCCCAGGCCAAGGAGCTCGGGATCTGGCCACCCGCGCAGGGCCCGCAGTACGTCGCCAGTGCCATCTCGACTATCGCTTTCCCCACCGCTTTCTCCCCCCTCTCCTGATCTGGGCCGAATCAATGAACCGACGCAGCACCAAGCCTCGCGGACGCCAGGAACCACCACTGCGCCTGGGTGACGAGGCCAGTGGCCGGGGTCGGGCAGGCGGTGGTCGGGTCCGGCGATGGCCAGGGAGCCCAGGGGGTAGCCGTCGTCGGGGTCCAGGAGCGGGGCGGCGATTCCGGCCACTCCGGAGTGGTTGGTGTTGCGGGAGATGGCGTAGCCGTCGGTGCGGATCCGCTCCAGCACCTGCGCAGTGGGTTGTTCGCGGGCGGGCCGACTGGTGAGGATGGCCTGGGCTTCGGTGGGGGGCAGGTGCGCCAGGATGACGGTACCGGTGCATCCGGTGGTCAGGGGGGCGCGTTCGCCGGGGCGCACGACGTGGCGCAGGTCCCAGTTGGAGGGTTCGGCGCCCAGGACCAGGACGCGGTGGCTGCCGGAGCGCAGGTGCAGGGTGGCGGTCTCGCGGGTGGTCTCCGCCAGGCGGGTCAGGACCGGGCGGGTGCGCTGGATCAGGGCGGGGCGGGGTCCAAGACCACGTAGGCCACCTGCTCCCGGGACACGGGACCCGCCACGCGATCAGGCGCGCCGTCGACACAGATGTACTCGTCTGCACGGCGGAGTTGGAGGGCGGCCTGCCTATACTTCTGCCGGGAGGTGATCACGATGGCCAGTGCCCGGCGGCCCACGTTGGAGACGGTTGCGATGGCTGCGGGCGTGGCGCGCGGGACCGTGTCACGCGTGATCAACGGTGCCCCCGACGTCGCTCCCCACCTGCGTCAGGCAGTCGAGCGGGCGATTGCGGCGGTCGGCTACGTGCCCCACGGTGCGGCGCGCGCGCTGGCGAGCGGGCGTAGCAGCATGGTCGCGGTGATCGTGGGGGAGAGTACGGATCGACTGTTCTCCGATCCGTTCTACTCGCGGGTCCTGTTGGGGATCATGGACGGTCTGGCTCCGCACGGACTGCATCAGATCCTGATGATGGCCAAGACTCCCCAGGAGCGGGCCGACACCGAACGGTATCTGGCCGGACGCAGCATGGACGGTGCCTTGTTCCTGTCGCAGCACGGCGATGACAGGCTTCCGAGTGTCCTGGACCGCGCCGGGGTGCCGTACGTGCTGGGGGGCAAGCCGTTGAGCGGGGAGGTGTCGGGCACGTACTGCGTCGATTTCGACAACGCGGTGGGCGCTTCCATGGCGGCGGGTCACCTGGTCGGGCGCGGGCGGCGCAGGATCGGCACGGTCACCGGGCCGCTGGACACCTCGGTGGGCGTGGCGCGGCTGGCCGGCTTCCGGGACCGTGTGCAGGAAGCCGGGCTCTGGGATCCCAGCCTGGTTCAGGAGGGGGACTTCGCCTACGAGGGCGGCCGGTCGGCGATGGGCCGCATGCTGGAGGCTGCGGCGGACATCGACGCGGTGTTCGTGGCCAACGACACGATGGCGATGGGTGTCCTTGACCTGCTGCGCGAGCGCGGCGTCGCGGTGCCGACGGCCGTCGCCGTGGTCGGCTTCGACGACGCGCAGGCGGCCCGGCACGCCCACCCGCCCCTGACGACGGTGCGGCAGGACGACATCGAGATGGGCCGCCGGATGGCGGCGCTGCTGGCGGCGCGCATCGCCGGCGAGGTGAACGAGCCGCAGCAGCTCCTGCTGGAAACCGAGCTGATCGTGCGAGACTCCTCCTGACCTGACCTATGGGTGGTGCCGGTGAGACGGACCCAGGGCGAATGCGTTCTCAGGCGGTGGGATCGAGCAGGGCGTTGGCGTGCTCGGGGCGTGATCGGTAGTGGTCGGTTGCGGCGGCGAAGCGGGCGATGGCGGCCATCGATCTGGGTACTGGGGGCCGTTGTCTGCCGAGTTGCGCGACCGGGCCACGACGTGGTCGCGCCGAACCTGCCGTGCGATGACGAGTCGGCTGGACTCGCGCAGTACGCGGATGCGGGAGTCACGGCGATCAGCGAACAAACCGATCTCGTCGTCGCCCCACTCGTTCGGTGGCTTCACCGGCCCGCTCGACCGCCGCAGAGGTGTCGCCGATGGGACCGACGAAGCCGTGCTCTCCCTTGTGCTGCATGACACTCCGGCCGACCTGGCCGCCGAGTTCGTGGCGGAGCACCAGCGAAACCAGGCGCCGACACCGTTCGTGGAACCGTGGCCGCTGGATGCATGGCCGCATGTGCCGGCCAAGTTCCTGCTGTCGTCCGACGACCGCTTCTTCCCGCCCGAGTTCATGTGGGGATCGTCGCCGACAGCCTTGGCTTCCAGCCGGACGAGATGCGCGGCGACCAATGTCCCATGCTCGGCCACCCAAAGGAACTGGCCGATCAGTTGGAGGCCTATCGCACCGCACTGTGACCCTCCCGCTCAGTTCGGCCCAACCCACGGCTCTGCCCTGTGCCCATCGCGGGACTCGCCACTGCTGCGGGTTGTCCAACTCCTCCGCCTGTCAGCCCAACGGCGTCAGGTCGCGGTTATCGTCGGTGTTCGCCCCTCTTCCACTACGGCCGAGCAGATCGCTCATCGCGCCACCTGAGAACCCATCAGCCCCGCAGACGGACCACCCGCCCGTGAAGACGCCGGGTCGCACTGCGGCAGTGAAAACTGCCAGGTCCACCGTAGGACATCGCCCCCTAAATCGCTGCGGAGTCGAGCAGGCCGCAGGCTTGTGCAATTGATGGAGCGCCCCAGCAGCGGAGACTATGGAGCGCTCCATCAAGCTCACTATATTGCGAGCGGATTCACGCCCCGTCAAGGGCGTGACAGTATCGCGTTCGTCCCGGAAAAAAGGTGAATCCTCTGTCAGGTTTCTGTTATCCCACACTGCGCACAGCGTCGCACGGGGCGGCGTGCAGGGTGGAAGATCCGCGTGTCGTCGCTAGGCGCTGGTAAAAGGTGCAGGTAGAGCGCCTGCCAGGGCCAGGGATCCTTGCTGCCGGAGTCCGCGAGGAGGCAGCTTCCCGACGCATCCCCGGCGCGGCCAGTGAATGAGAGTGTCTGGCGCGCGAATATCGATGGAGCGCTCCACCAATTTTGTTCGCCCCTATTGACGACTGGCTTCACCACCCGTTCACTTAGCGGAGTGAGGCAGGAGCGATTTCCCCGGGGTGAGACCCGGTGGTCTTCCCCCTACCGGCACACCTTTGTGGCAGCTAGATCAGCCACAACATCCAAGACCGCGGCCCGCATTCTCCTTTCGCCGAGCCGTCGTCTCCCGAGCTGCTGCTCCGCGTGCGGGCGCTCTCGGACTTGCCCCACCCTGCTCGTCCCTGCACGTCGAAACGGCGATGCCGGACAGGCCCCTGTGCCCCCGCCCTCGCTGCTCATGCCCGGTTCGTCGAGTGGAAGTAGGAACCGTGAGAATCCCCCGATCCTGCCACGCAGGCCGGCGCGCACCCCCAGGGTGCGCAGCCGCCTGGTGGCCCTGTCCGCGGTCGCCACCCTGGCCGCGTCCCTGACCGCTACCGCGGGCCTGCCTACCTCTACCGCAGCGGATGCGGCCCGTGCCGCGCACAGCATCACCGCCGCCCATGGCGTGGTCGCGGGCGGGGCGAGCAGCCCAGTTCATGCCTCGACTTCGTTGTTCGCCAAGAGTGCCGTCCCAGCAGCGGTGCCCCGCTCCACCGGCAAGGCCAAGATCGCAGCCTCCCGGACGGCCGCGGCGGCGTCCGCGGACTGCACCGGCACCGCCTCGGCTGCGACCCGGCTGGACGAGTCGGGCTTCACCGCCTCGGCCAGCGCGACCTCCGCGGGCGACCCGCCCCAGAACGCCCTCACCAACGTCGTCAACAACACCAGCGGCCTCCGCTACAGCAGCGGCGCTCCGCAGGCAGCTGGCATGTGGTACCAGGTGGACCTGGGCTCGGCCAAGACCTTCGACACCGTGCAACTGGCCGTGCCCGCCTCTCCCAACGACTACGCACCGGGCTACGACGTCTCAGTGTCACCCGACGGCACCACCTGGACACCGGTGGCCAGCTGCACCGGCTCCGGCGCGACCGAGACGGCCGGCTTCACCTCGCAGAGCGCCCGCTACCTGCGCGTCACCCTCACCCAGGCCAACCCGGCGTGGTGGTGGTCGATCAACACGTTCTCCGTCTTCAACAACGGCACCGGCACCACCAGTGGCACCATGCCCAACCTGGGCGCGAACACCTACGTGTTCACCCCGAGCATGCCGCAGGCCCAGATCCAGAACACCGTCAACCAGCTGTTCGTGCAGCAGAACACCAACCAGTTCGGCACCCAGCGCTACGCCCTGCTGTTCATGCCCGGCACCTACGGCACCGCCGACAACCCGCTGACCGTGGACGTCGGCTACTACGAAGAAGTAGCCGGCCTGGGACAGAACCCGAAGGACGTCGTCATCAACGGCGTCGTCAACTCCTACAACCAGTGCTCCAACGGGCCGAACACCTGCTATGCCACGAACAACTTCTGGCGCTCGATCTACAACCTGACCATCAACGTCGACTCCGTCGGCACCATCACCCAGACCCCCGGGTGCGGTGACACCGTCAACGGCTGCGGCTTCGACAACGGCGCCGACTTCTGGGCCACCTCACAGGAAGCCCCGCTGCGCCGGCTGAACATGAACGGCCAGCTGAACCTCATGGACAACACCTCCACCCCAGCCTGGTGCAGCGGCGGCTGGATGTCCGACAGCCAGGTCGGCCACGTCCTCAACGGCTGCCAGCAGCAGTTCATGACCTCCACCTCCAAGGTCGGGTTCTGGACCAACAGCCTGTGGAACCAGGCATTCTGCGGCACCACCGGCGCACCGGCCGACAACTTCACCGCCACCCCCAACGACAACAACAACATCCGTGACCACTACACCAACCTGGCGACCTGCGGGACGACCCGCGAGATGCCCTACCTCTACCAGTCCGCGAACGGCCTGGCCGTGTGGGTGCCCTCGGTGGTCACCGGCCAGGTCGGCCCCTCTTGGCACAGTGGCCAGACCCCGGGCACCTCGCAGCCCATCAGCCAGTACTTCGTCGCCTCCCCGAGCAACACCTCCACCGACATCAATACGGCCCTGGACGCCGGCAAGAGCATCCTGTTCACCCCCGGCATCTACAAGCTCGACCAGACCCTGCGGGTCACCAAGCCCGACACCAAGCTCATCGGCCTGGGCTTCTCTTCCCTATACCCCAGCAGCAACCAGACCACCGTCGACGTAGCTGATGTCCCCGGCGTCGACATCAGCGGCCTGATCCTCGAGGGCGGCACCAATCAGGGCAGCATCGTCAACTTCGGCTCCCCGAACTCCACGAGCGACTTCTCCGCCGACCCCAGCACCCTGCACGACGACACCATCCGCGTCGGCGGGCAGTTCGCCGGCCAGGCCCAGACCGGCCTGGTACTGAACCAGAACAACGCGCAGATCTCCAACCTGTGGGTCTGGCGCGCGGACCACGGCGCTGGCCAGGGCGGCGACGTGGCCAGCGCGACTGTGGGCTGCTTCACCTGCGACCAACTGCAGAACGGCCTGATCGTCAACGGCAACAACGTCAACGCCTACGGCCTGTTCGACGAGCACACCAACAAGGAAGCCGCCATCTGGAACGGCCAGGGCGGACGCCTGGTGTTCTTCCAGAACGAGAACCCCTACGAGATGACCGACCAGTCCCAGTGGATGTACAGCCCCACCCAGAAGGGCTACCCGGCCCTGCGCGTCGCCGACACCGTGAACACGTTCAACGGCTACGCGATGGGCTCGTACAACTACTACAGCAAGGGCGTCGACATCCACAGCGCCATGGCCTTCCTGGCACCGAACAAACCCGGAGTCCAGTTCACCCACCTGTTCACCCGCTTCCTCAACGGCTCCGGAAGCATCGACTCGGTGATCAACGGAGTCGGACCAGCCGACAGCGCCACCACCCCCGGCCCCCAGGACGTCGTCAACTACCCCTGACCCATCCCTGACCGCTTGACCCGCCCCTAAGCTCCGGGCCGCCCGAACCTCCCCCGACGGGCGGCCCGGCGCACACCATCAACACGAACACTCTCACCACGGACGGCTCCCGAGGGACAGGCAGGGGAGCCGTCCGTTTCCGCTGCCGACGACCTCCCGCCAGCCCCAGCGGCCACCGCACAGGGCCCCCTTGGAACAGGCTTGCTCCAGGGCTCCTTCCCGGGCGAGCCCGGCCCCGCATCCACACCGCAAGGAGTTCCCATGCCCGTACCGACACCGCACAGCAGCGACGGTCCCACGAACACCTGGCCCACCCGCTCCGTGGCGACCGCGGCGATCCTCGCCGCCGTCCTGGCCCTCACCAGCCTCTTATCCCTCACCGGGACCAGCACCGCCGCCGGAACACCAGCTCCCAAGCCTGCGGTACCGATGGATGCCGCGCAGATGGCCGCCATGAGCTCGCCCCTGCCCCCGGCGCAAGCTGCCGTGGCCGCAGCCCAGGCCAAGGACTAACGCCTCCGGCACCCAGCCCCAGCCCGAGCGACGAGTACGCGCGCGGCTCGGAATTCACCGCGGAATGCTTGCCCACCCGCCGCGCGAACGACGACCCGATCGTGCTGCCCGGCAAGCCGGGGGCCTCCCACCTGCACGAGTTCTACGGCAACTTCTCCACCGACGCGAACTCCACCTCCGACAGCCTCTACCTGACCAAGACCACCTGCGACCCGGCCAGCGACAAGTCCGCCTACTGGACGCCGACGCTCTTCCAGAACGGCGTCCCGGTCTCCCCCTCCCGGGTGACCATCTACTACCAGGGCATCACCGACCACGACCACGCCCAGCCCCTCCCGTTCGGACTGCGCTACGTCGCCGGCAACGCCCTGGCCACCAGCCCGGACCAGAATCCGATCGCGCGCTGGTCGTGCCTGGGCAGCTCCGACTCCAGCCAGGACTTCATGGACTGCCCCGACGGCGAGCCGCTCCAGACCTACCTGAACTTCCCGACCTGCTGGGACGGCGTCCACCTGGACAGCTCGGACCACAAGAGTGAGCTGCCCCGAGGATTTTGGACTGCTGCTTCGCGAGATACTTACGCTGCGATCTGCATAGTCTCGTGCTCGAGGTGGACTTCGGCAGGGGTCTTGTAGCCCAGCGCCGAGTGAAGTCGTTTGCGATTATAGAAGACTTCGATGTACCGCGCAATCGCCTTGCGGGCATGCTCACGCGTAGGGAAGGTAGTCCGCTGGACCAGCTCATTCTTTAGGGTGGAGAAGAAGGACTCGGCGGCCGCATTGTCCCAGCAGACTCCGGTTCGGCCGACCGATGCCCGAATCTGCATCTTTGCGAGTTTCCCCGGAACTCGGTAGAAGTATATTGACTTCCCCTGGCTGAGTGAAAAATACAGTTCTTCTGCAGTGGGGACCGTCCCGCAGCCATGTCCAAGGAGTCTGAAATCAGTGACGTCCTCATGTGATCGGCCATCGACCAACCCGCCACCATTTTCGTGCGGCAGTCGATGACGGTCGCCAGGAAGAGAAATCCCTCCCACGTGTGGATGTAGGTGATATCACCGACCAGCTTCACTCCGGGTTCCGCAGCGGTGAAGTCCCGCTTCACCAGGTCCGGAACCTCTGCGGCGTCCTGGTCGGGGAGGGTCGTGCGGCGCCAGGGCTTCGGCTGGCAGGGGACCAGCCCCAGGTCCCGCATCAGGGCACGGACCAGTTCGGAGCTGGCCGTGATGTCCATCCGGGCGAGCGCGGCATGCACTCGCCGATAGCCGTAGGTGCCGTCGTACTCGTCGAAGACATGACGGACAATCAGCTTCAACTCCTCGCGGCGCTCGGCTGTGGCCGAAGCCGGGCGCGTCCGCCAGGCGTAGAATCCAGATATCGAAACGCCCAGCCAGTCGCACATGCGCGATATAGGAAATTCAGCTTTCTCGCCGTCGATGAACTCGTACTTCTCGGTCACCGATGGTCGCGGGCAAAGAAAGCTGCGGCTTTTTTTAGGAAGTCTCGCTCAGCGGTAACTTCCCGGAGCTTCTTCTCCAGTTCCTGAACGCGCTCGTCAGTCTCGACGGAATCGGCCACCGAGCCACCGGCTGCATGCGTCTTCCGGTACTGCTGGACCCACCGACTGACCGAGCTCTCAGTGATGCCGAATTCCTTCGCCACAGCCACATGCGGAGGGGAGTTGTCGAGAACCTCCCTCACTACCCGCTCTTTGAGCTCCGGACTGTACGGCTTTGTTCGCTTTACCACTTACCTATCCTTCGGTCGGGATAAGTATCTCTTGCATCGCGGCAGTCTGTGAACCTCGGGGCGGCTCAGTCCACCATACGAGGCCGGCCGCGTGGCGCGGCCGGTGCCTCATGTTGCCGTCATCCGTGATCTGCGCGAACCGAACCGAGTGCGTGGCCCTGACCTGGTTGGCCGCCGGGGCTGTTGGGCGATCGGAGGTTGGGTCAGTGCAGGATGCTGACGGCGCGGGCGATGACCAGGAGTGAGGTGAGCAGGGCGGCGATGCTCTGGATGCTCATCATGAGCTTGGCGCGGGTGGACAGGGGCATGGTGTCGGTGGGGCTGAAGGCGGTGGAGTTGGTGACGGAGACGTAGAGGTAGTCCGTCAGGGTGGGGACCCAGTCTGCGGTGATGCTGGATCCGTCGGCGACTTCTTGGACGGCGTCGTCGTTCTCGTCCTGGGAGAAGCGGAAGTCGGCCATGGGCAGTTCTTCGCGTGGTGCCTGGGTGCGGCTGACGGGGCCGCCGCGGTCCAGTTCCCAGTAGGCCAGGCCGAACACGATGACGTTGGTGAGCCAGACCTGCAGTGCGGCCACGAGCAGGGAGCTGCCGTTCTTCACGCCGACCGTGACCAGGGCGTGGACCAGGATGCCCAGGGAGAACAGGTTGCTGGCCGCGATCACCGCGACCAGCGCCAGGGACAGTGCCCGGGAGGCCTTGGTCTGCCGGGTCATCCGCTTGGGGTTGATCACGACCAAGGGGATGAGCAGGAGCAGTTCCAGGCCGGGCAGGACGAAGCGCGGGGCGAACAGCAGGTTCTGCGGCAGCAGCAGGTAGAGGGCGATGGCTACCAGCGTGGCGATCACGGCGGGATACCGGACCTCTCCGCGGCGTTCGTGGCGCGGGTGCCTGGTTCGTGCCGTCGCGCGCGCCTGCACCATGATCGTTGGTCTCCTCTGCCGCAGTCAGACGTGTTCGGCGTGTGGGTGGGCGCGGATGGCAGGCGGCGGCCCGCACAGTCGAGCTGTGCGGACCGCCGCCTGCTGTATGTGCGGGTGGGTCAGCTGTGGGGCATGCCGTTGTCGTAGTAGGCGCCGACCTGCTGGTGGTAGTCGGCGTCACCGGTGTGCTTGTCCTTGTCGAACTCCGGCGAGTTCTTGATCTCGTCCTTGGTGCGGCCGACCTGGACGGTCTGGTTCTGCGTGTCGACCGAGGTGAGGGTGCCGGCGGGAAGCAGGACGTGCTTGCCGAAGATCCACGGGCCCGTGTCGACGACGATGTATCCGGCCTCGACGTCCTGGGAGTGCTTGTCGACCTTGCCGATGTGGCCGTCGGTCGCCTCGACCTTGTAGCCGGTCAGGTCGGTGCCGGTCTGGTAGCCGGAGTTCGCCTGGTGGGCCCACATGCCGTTCTCCACGGAAACACCCTTCGCCGGTAGGTGAAAGCACCTGGTATCAACTGAAACAGTAGGATTGCTGCCTCGGTGAGTCTCCTGTCCCACTCCGGACGGCTCATGCCACCCGCTGCGAGAATCGCCACTGAACAACCTCCTACGCCGGACCCGGCGAGTCGGCAGAGGCACCCGGTCGAGGGCCCGCCCGAAGCGGCGGCTGGGTAAAGGGGCTGCAGCCGGCCGGGGGAATCGGCCGGGGGAATCGGCTGGTGGGGCATGCCTGTTCGCTTCCGGAGACATGCTGTGGTCCCATGCCGCTCACCAGCGCGGGGTCACCTCCGACTCAGGCTGTTCCCTACTTTTGACGGAGCCTGGACCATGCCCCCAGTGTTGACTATCCAGGCACAGCAGCAGGGAACGCGCGCCGTGCTGGCGCTGGAAGGCGAGTTGGACCTGGACGGCGCGGACGCGCTGACCGACACACGCAACGTGTCCGCTAAAGCGGAACAAGCTCACGCCGCAGGGTACTTCAGCTCGGTAGACGGCCTCGGAGGCGGCGACGGTGCCTCGTTCCAGCATCAGGTGCTGCATATCGCGGTAAGAGACCCCCACTCGACAACGTGACAGGGCCGTTCGCTCTGCCCGTCCTGGTCCAGGAGCGTGTCCCCGTCCTCGGCCCTTCGGTATGCGCGTTTATGCCGAACATGATCGCGCTGCCAACCTGCGGCAGCGGGCATTCCCTCGAAGGGCCGATTCCACCAAGGTGTGAATCTACGCGCATCTACTTGCTCGGCGTCCGTTTCGCAGGGACCATACGACCCGTCTCATCTGTCCATGTACGGTCATGCGCGGAGGGGTGTCGATGAGGAAATGGAAGAAAAGATCGGTGAGTGTGGCCCTGGTCGCCGCCGTCACACTGGCGGGGGCCTCGCTGGCCACGGCCGAGGGGGCTGGTAAGCACCCCACGACCGGCGTCGGCTCGTGCACGCTGAAGGGATGGAACCCGGCGACGAGCCCGACGAACGCCAGAAACCTGCCGGTCGGAAAGCGGCCGCAGGCGTACAAACCCGACGACTTCGACTGCACCGGCGCAGTATTCGCCGCGCCCGGCGTGGAGTTCGCGAAGTTCCCACAGCCGAAGAACCTCAAGATCACCAACAAGAGCGTCGTGCGGAAGGCCGGTGGCCATCAGACGGTCGTGGCGAAGCCCGCCACCGCGGTGAACCCGCTGGCGCCGTACTTCCCGCCGTTCCAGCACTTCGTGGTCATCTACCGGGAGAACCACACCTTCGACGACTACCTGGGCGACTGCGCAACCACCATCAGCCCCACCTGCAACGGCCAGGTGCAGAGCACCAACCACATCAGCTCCGTGCCGAACCTGCACCAACTTGCCAAGACCTACTCGCTGTCCGACTCCTACAGCACCGGCGTCCAGCCACCGTCCGGCCCCAACCACTGGTTCATGTTCTCGGGGCAGTCCTCGTCCAGCAGCCAGCAGCAGTCATACCCGTCGAACGGAACCCAGTTCGACCGCTTCCTGAAGAGCGACTCGGGTCCCACCGACGAGGGCACCAACGCCTGCACGGCTCCGACCGGCACCAGTAGCGGCACCAGCCCGTACACGTTCATCATGAACGGCGACATCTACTGGATGCTCAACAGCGGCAGCGGCTACTGGAAGAACCCCGCCGACGGCAAGGCCGAGGTCCTACCGCCCAACCGCCCGGGCACGACCATCCCCGAAGAACTGCACACCAACGAGTACACCTGCCAGAACCAGAGCCTCCCCGACAGCACGATCTCCAACGACTACCTCAACTTCATCAACGCCAACGGGATGCCGGCCTACAACTACGTCGAGCTGTTCAACGACCACCCCGGCACCTACCAGGACATCCCCGGCAACGACACCGCGACGAACAGCATCGTCAACTCCATCATGAGCAACCCGACGTACAAGAACAACACCCTGATCATCGTCACCGAGGACGACACCCAGAACGGCAACAACGGCCCGGACCACGTCAGCAACACCTACCGCGTGCCGCTGCTGGTCATCGGGTCGCCGACCTACGTCAAGCAGCACTACGTCTCGCACGTGGCGTACACCACGGGCAACGTGATCGCGGCGATGGAACGCACGATGCAGAACGTACACTCCGGCGTCATCGACCCGAACGACAACCTGGGCTCGTCCACCTTCCCGATGACGACTGCGGACCAGTCCGCGCTCGGCGACCCGCTCGAGGACTTCTGGGTCCAGGGCTCGACCCCCCTGTCTGCGAGCGCGAAGGGGTCCCCGACCACCGGCAACGCACCGCTGACGGAGAACCTCACCGGCTCTGCCACCGGCGGCACGGCCCCGTACACGTACAGCTGGAACTTCGGCGACGGGACCACCAGCACGACCCAGAATCCAAGCCACACCTACAGCACCGCGGGTACCTACACCGCGACGCTGACCGTCACCGACAGCGCCTCTCCGGCGAACTCCGCCACGTCGCAGGTGACGACCACGGTCAGCGCAGTCGGCAACCCGCTGGCGGCCAGTGCCTCGGCCACCCCGACCTCCGGTCAGGTGCCGCTGAGCGTCGCCTTCACCGGCACCGGCACCGGTGGCACCCCGGCGTACAGCTACACCTGGAACTTCGGTGACGGGACCAGCAGCTCGGCGCAGAACCCGAGTCACACCTTCAGCACGCCGGGTACCTACACCGCGACGCTGACCGTCACTGACAGCGCCTCGCCGGCGAAGTCCGCATCCTCGACGGTGACCATCACGGCCTCCCCGATCGCAGCGACGGTACCGGGCGCGCCCACCGGCCTGACGGCGAGCGCCGGAACCGGGCAGGTCGGGCTCAGCTGGACTCCGCCATCCAGCACCGGCGGAGAGAACATCACCTCGTACAAGGTGTACCGCGGCACCACCAGCGGCGGCGAGACGCTGCTCACCAGCGGCGGCTGCAGCGGCCTGGGCGCGGTGAACACCTGCACAGACACCGGGCTGACCGCCGGTCAGGCCTACTACTACACCGTCACCGCGCTGAACGGCGTGGGCGAGGGGCCGGCGAGCAACGAGGCGACGGCCACCGCTACCGGCACCGGCTGCCAGGCACAGCAGTTGCTCGGCAACCCGGGCTTCGAGAACGGCAGCTCCAACCCCGCGCCCTGGACCGTAACCTCGACGCACACCCCCGTCCAAGTGATCGGCAACAGCAGCACCGAACCGCCGCACAGCGGCACCTGGGACGCCTGGCTCGACGGCTGGGGCAAGACCACCACCGACACCATGGCCCAGACCGTCACCCTGCCCAGCGGCTGCAGCAACGACAGCTTCAGTTTCTGGCTGCACATCAACACCGCCGAGACCTCGAAAACCGTCGCCTACGACACCCTCAAGGTTCAGGTGCTCAACAACTCCGGGACCGTCCTGGGCACCTTGGCCACCTACTCCAACCTCAACCACAACACCGGATACACGCAGCACACCTTCAACCTCGGCGCGTACGCCGGCCAGGAGGTGACCCTGAAGTTCACCGGCGCCGAGGACGCCTCGTACCAGACCTCGTTCGTACTCGACGACACCGCGCTGAACGTCAACTGAGGCTGACTGGTCAAACGACGCGCCGGATGGTGCACTGCGGTGCATCATCCGGCGCCGCGTTGGTTTCTTCAGGATCGGGTTCTTCAGGATCAGCTGGGTGCGCCGGCTGAGGAATGGATGAACGGATGGACACACCCGTCGCGGTGAGAGGCCGCGGCATCACCAAAGTGTTCGGTGATGTCTTCGCCCTCGACCATATCGATGTGAGTATGACGCAAGGTCAGATCCACGGCCTGGTCGGCCCGAACGGTGCCGGAAAGACCACGCTCCTCGGCCTGTTGTTGGGCCTGGCCGTCGCCGACGAAGGGAGTCTGGAGATTCTCGGCACTCCGGTGGGACGCGTGCCGGCCGCGCCTGACGGTGTCTCCGGGTTCGTCGACGGTCCCGGCCTCTACCCCACTCTCACCGCGAGGCAGAACCTTGCCGCACTCCTCACGCTGCGCCCTGATGACGCGCCAGCCACGGGTGTCGAAGAGGCATTGGAGCAGGTCGGGCTCGCCGACGTCGCCGATGCCAAGGTTCGCGGCTTCTCCCTGGGCATGCGCCAGCGGCTGGGGCTGGCCGCAGCCCTGCTGACCAGGCCACAGCTGCTGGTGCTCGACGAGCCGTCCAACGGACTGGACCCGCTCGGCAAGAAGCACGTGCACGGTGTGCTCAGCCGCCTCGCCGCCGAAGGCGTCACGGTCGTGCTGTCCAGCCATCGGATGGACGATCTGGAGGCGCTGTGTTCCGAGGTCACCATCCTGGCCGCCGGGCGCGTGGTCTTCTCCGGACCGGTGTCGAAGCTCTCTGACGACAGTCGGGAACTCGACTACCGGCTGCGCGCCTCGGATCCGTCCGGCGCTCGCGCGGTCGCGGCCGGAACGCCCCGCGTGAGCATCATCGACGGCTACGACGCCCCGGCCCGACCGGACACCGACGTGATCGTCATCCGCGCACGGGTGGCGGACGTAGACGAACTCGTGGCCCGAATGGCGCGCGACGACATCGCGGTGCGTGAGTTGACCCCCGTCGTGTCACCGCTGGAAGCCGCATTCCTCGCCCTGACCCAGCAGGAGGCCGACCGATGACCACGACTGTCGCCGACACCCCCGCCCCCGCCGCCGGGTCTGGAACTGGGTCCGGGACTGGGAAAGCGAGCGCGCGCCCGGTCCCGGTGGCCCGCATCCTCCGCTTCGAGTTGGTCAAACAGTTCTCCGCCTTGCGGGTGCGTCTGCTGATCGGGCTGTGCTGGATCGGTCCTGGCCTCCTGGTCCTCGCGGTCGACCAGCAGAGCACTCTGCCCTCGGACACCCTGTTCGGCCGGTGGATGCACGCCACCGGCTGGGCCGGGTCGTTGGTGGTGCTCGGCTTCGCCGGAACGTGGGCGCTACCACTGATCACGTCGATGGTCGCCGGCGACGTGTTCGCCTACGAGGACCGGTTGGGCACCTGGCGCCATCTGCTCATCGCGGTCCGCTCGCACCGGCGTATCTTCGCGGCCAAGGCGATCGCCAGCGTCACCGTGATTGGACTGCTGGTGGCAGGCCTGGCCGCCTCCAGCGTGTTCGGCGGACTGCTCGCGGAGGGGAACGAGCCGCTGGTCGGGCTGGACGGTCACCTGCTCTCCGGCGGGGACGCGGCCGGAAACGTCCTGCTGGCCTGGGTCTGCGTGTTGGCGCCGACACTCGCCCTGGCCGCCATCGGGCTGCTCGGGTCCGTCACCCTGGGCCGATCCCCGATGGGCCTGATCCTGCCCATGCTCGCCGCCCTCGGGATGCAGGTGGCGCAGTTGCTGCCACTGCCGGTCCCGGTACGCCTGGCACTGCCCGGATACGCCTTCATCTCCTGGAACGGCCTTTTCGCCGATCCCCGGCAACTCGGCCCCTTGCTCATCAGCGTCGGGGTCAGTCTCGTCTGGGCGGTCGTCGCGACGGGAGCGGCCTACCTGCTCTTCCTCCGCCGGAACTTCACCAACCTCAACAACGACGGCACCGGACGCAGGGCGCTGAGCTTGGGCATCCTGCCGCTGGTCGGCGTACTGGCCACAACGGTCGGTCTTGTCGAGGTGACGACCGGGGCGGGCGGTTCCGGCATCGACCAGCCCAAGGTGCAACGGTCGGTGGCCACGACGTTCGCCCACCTCTACCGGATGCAGCAGGTGCAGATGCGCCAGCCGCCGGTCACCGAAGTGCAGCTGCAGACATCAGCTGCCTGCGACAAGAGCGAAGGACTCGGCGCGCAGGAGGGATCGGGCAACGACTGGCGCTGCACGGTCTCCTGGAACGTCCCCGGCTACAACGCCACCGCCCAGGCCATTTACCAGCTTAACGTCACCGCGAACGGGCGGTACACCGCCGACGGAGACGGCCCCGTGCAGGTGAACGGCTACTTCCTGATCGTCAGCGGGGGAAGAGCGGTGCCGAACCCGCTCTGGCAGTTCGACGGCAACGTCGACCTGCTCCCCGGATGAACACCGCGTGGCGGCGGCGGCATCCCTGAGGCCCAACCAGCGGCCGTCCATCAGCTTCGACCGCATCGCACGGCGAGCCAGCAGGCAAGCAGTAGCGTTCACCGCTACAGCCGCTGAGCAGCACCTGGCCACCGCGAGGTGTCCGAACACAGCAGTCCGGCCTGCCGTGGCAGGCCAGTAGGCTTGAGGGGTGGGGGTCCTGACCAAGGTCGAGCAGGACCCCCACTTCCCTTTGCCCCCCGAGTGCAGCGAGGGATCCCCAGGCGCCTTGCAGAGGCCGGCGCCGGGCCGCTTCTCCCGGGCAGATGTGTGAGGTCTCGCGAGATCCTGGACGGGGACGGGCGGCTCAGAAGCGGTGGCTTTGGAAGTCGCCCAGCAGGAGGCTGAGTTGCTTCTCCTGCTCCACTGCCGAGGCGGGTTGGATGTTGCCGTGGTCGATGGCGTACGCCTTGAGGACGGCGTCCACCTGGTCGTCGAGCAGGGTCCAGGTCGTGTGGTTGACCGCCTGCAGGGAGGTGGAGTCGGCGTCCCAGTCGTCGCGCATCTTCTGCACGGTGGTATGGGATGCTGCTGCCGCTGCGGTCCGGTCCTGGGTGATCGCGGTCTGGGTGAGGTTCTCGTACTTCGCCACTGCCGCGGTGGTCTGGTTGCCGGTCAGGGCCGCGGTGGGGCAGGCCGGCATCGTCTCGCTCTGCCCGGTCGGGTCGCAGGTGACGTGGGGCTGGTTGTGGGCCCAGATCATCAGCGCGACGGTACCGGCGGCGATCACGCCGAAGGTTCCTAGCGCGATGCGCTCCTTGCGCGTGTTGGTGGTGGTCGACGGCTCGTGCGTCACCTCGTAGGTCTCGGCGACGTCGCTGCGGCTGATCGTCAGGTAGGTGACCGTCGCCAGGATCGCGCCGAGGAAGATCAGGCTCGTGGCGAAGGTGCCCAGGCCCAGTCCGACCGGGTCACCGGGGGTGGCCGCGACCTTCGGGGAGGCGAGCCAGTCACCGATGTTGGCACCGAGCGGGCGGGTCAGGATGTAGGCCAGCCAGAACGAGAGAACAGGGTTGGCGCCGAACTTCCACAGCGCGGTGATCGACACGATCAGGCCCAGCGGCAGGAACACCGACTGCGCGGGCGTCCAGTTGGTCAGCTCCAGTGTCCAGTCACCAGTGGCGGTGCCCAGCGCGAAGGTCACCAGAACGGTCAGCCAGTAGAACGCCTCACGGGGGAAGGTCGTGATGCTGTGGATCGACAGGGTCCTCTCGCGCCACCACCAGACCCCGAAGACCAGGGCCAGCAGGACCGAGAACACCGTCGAGCTCAGCCACAGAGGGACGTGCAGCTGATCGGTGAGCATGTCGGTGTACAGCGTGCCGGTGACACTGACCACCACCACGGTCAGCCAGTACGGGAAGGGGCTGTAGCGCTTCGTGCGGACCTGGACGGTCAGCACGACCGCGAAGACGGCCGTGAACAGCAGCATGGTGTTCGTCAGGCCGAAGCCCAGCGTGGTGTTGATGTAGTCGGCGAAGCTCTCGCCCACGGTCGTGCAGAGGATCTTGATGATCCAGAACCAGAGCGTGACCTCGGGCACCTTGTTCAGCAGGCGGCTTCCGGGGACGCCCCTGGAAGTGGTGGTCGTCGTCGATGTCGTCATGCCGGGAGACTATCGTCTACAAGCATGTAGACAGTGGCGGAACCGCAGCCTCCTGGTCTCTGGATACCGTGCCGACCACGGCACAGGCCCCTGGCCTGCGCGCACTACCAGCGGGGAAGCCTGTGCGGCCGGAAGCAGTGGGCCGCACCGCGCGCGAGTCGACTCTCACCGGACTCCTCCCCGGCGGAGGGCGTCCCGTCCTCCGCCCCGGCGGACGGAGTTGGGCGGAGGGGGGTCATTCGAACCGGCGGGCGATGGTGTCCGGTTCGCGGCCGGACAGCAGCCAGCCGGCCAGGAGCGCCAGCAGGGGGACGCCCACGGCGAAGGCGGCCAGTGTGCCGAGCGGGACCTGGCGCAGTGAGCCGAGGTCGTCGTGGTAGACGCCGAGCAGGCCCAGGGCGGCGCAGGCGGTTCCCAGCACGGTTCCCGTCCCGGCCAGGGCGCCGGAGGTGGTGGCGGTCAGCTGCCTGCGGATGCGGCGGGAGGCGCCGGTGGCGGTCAGGGTGCGCAGGTCGGCGGTGGCTTCGCCGCGGATGGTGCCGACGGTCATGCCCAGCACGGCCAGCGCGAGCAGGGTTCCGGCTCCGACCGCGCCCAGGCGCAGCGGCAGCAGTGAGCCGGCGATGTCGCGGGACTCGATGACCAGTCCCGCGTCGATGGCCATGGCGCGGGCGGCGTTGATCTGGGCGGCGGTCAGTGGCTGGGAGTTCTGCAGCAGCCAGCCCGTCTGGGCGGTCTGCCAGCCGTGCTGCGCCACTGCCGCCTCGGTGAGGAAGGAGTCGGGGTCGGAGCTGTAGACCGGTCGCGGGATGGCCTGGGTCCGTGCGACCGGGATGCCTGCGGTGGTGCCGATGAGGTACAGCGTGCCGGTGTGCGGGGTCAGGACCTCTTTGTCGCTGGGGGAGAGGTGCAGGCCGAAGTGGGCGGCGGTGGCGGGGGTGGCGACGTACAGGACGTAGCCCTTGTAGGTGTTCGACCCGGTGCGGGCGCCGAGTTGGACGGCGGGTCGGCCGCCCGGTCCGCCGGCCTGGCCCGACTCGATCGGGGCGCCCGGGTCGTAGGCGACCTGCAGGGGGACGGTGGTGGCGTGGTCCAGTGTGGCGCTGTAGGTGGTCACGGCCTGCTGCATCCGGGCGAGTTGGTCCGGGGTGGTGTCGTGGACGAGTCCCGGGTCGATGCCGGTGCTGATCAGCAGTTGGGTGGCGGGCAGCGTCCCCGCGCCGACATGGGCCTGGGCGATGGCCGAGACGCCCATGACGGCGACCGGGATGCCCAGCGCCAGGCTGATCGCGGCGAGCGCGGCCGCGGACCGCCCCTGGTAGCGGCCGAGGTCGCGCATCGCCAGGCGCGGGGCCACCGGGGTGTGTGCGGCGAGCACGGCGACGGCACGGATGGCGCCGGGGCTGACCAGCAGCATGCCGGCGACCAGCGCGACGATGCCGGTGACGATCAGGGCGGGCCTGTCGCGGGAGGAGAAGACAAGGGCCAGCACGCCGCCGGTCAGCAGGAGCAGTCCTCCGGCGACGGAGCGGCGCGGGGCGGTGGGACGTGGGGGGCGGTCCGAGAGCGCCTGGGTGGTCGGGATCCGGGCGATGGCGCGTGCGGGCCACCAGGCTGCGAGGGCCGGGGTGGCGATGGTGACCAGGGCGGTCAGGGCGATCAGCGGCCAGGGGATGTTCCAGGCGTCGATGCGGTGGCCGGCGTGGGTCTCGAAGCTGGAGGCGGTGGCCAGCCACAGCCCCAGGCCGGCGACGGTGCCGACGGCGGCGGCCAGGGCTCCGGCGATGGCGCCGTGGGCGACCAGGACCAGCCGCAGGTGGCGGTCACGGGCGCCGACGGCGGCGAGCATGCCGATCTGGCGCAGCCGCCGGTGGGCGACGGCGGCGAAGCCGGCCGCCGCGACCAGGCTGACCAGCAGCATGGCCACGGTCGCGAAGCCCAGGGTGCCCAGGGCGGCCAGCGGGCGGGTGTCGGTGCCGCGCTCGCTGTACTGGAGGTTCTTGCCCCTGCGGAACGCCTCGAACACCGCGACGGGGGCTGCGGTCAGCAGGGTCACGGAGGTCGCCGCGGCCATGTCCTGGGGCGGGGCCAGGGCGAACTGGTCGTTCAGCTTCTGCGGGTTCTCGACGATCCCGGTGACGGTGTAGGAGTGCCCGTCGAGCTCCACCTTCGACCCGACGGCTGCGTTCTGGGCGCTGGCGACGCCGCGGGTGAGGGCGACCTGCGCGGCCCCGGTGGGGTAGGCGCCGGAGCGCAGTCGCAGCAGCGGGGCGCCGAAGGGCCCGTGCGGGTCCTGGAACCGCAGGTCCAGGGTGTTGACCGCGCCGGGGATCGGGATCGGCCGGTGCCCGACGGCCTCGGTGGCGCCCAGGTGCGCGCGGAAGTCGGCGATGGTCGTGGCCAGGTCGCGCAGCCGCTGGCCGGTCAGGGTGGTCGACTCGGTGGCGGTGCCGAAGGCGGCGGTGTCAGAGGCGGCCGCGTTGTAGACGGCGCTGACGCCGAAGGCCGTGGCCGTGGAGGTGACGGAGATCAGCACAAGGACCAGGATCTGCTGACGCCACTCGCGGCGGAACATCCGCCAGGCCCAGCGCAGCACCACCCGGCGCGCGCCGAGGCCGCCGCCCGCGCTCATGAGCGGGCCTGTGTTCCGTTGATCAGCGACTCGGGGCCGGCCAGGGGCGAGGTCTGGTCGATCATCGTGCCGTCCCGCAGGAAGACCACTCGGTCCGCCCAGGAGGCCAGTTGGGCGTCGTGGGTGACCACGACCGCCGCCGCGCCGCGCTTGCAGGCGGCCTTGAGCAGCCGCATCACCGACTCGCTGCTGAGGGAGTCCAGGGCGCCGGTGGGCTCGTCGGCGAGCAGTAGCCGGCGCTCCCCGACCAGGGCGCGGGCGATGGCCACTCGCTGACGCTGACCGCCGGACAGCTCGTCGGGGAACGAGGCGGCGCGGTCGGCCAGGTCCATGCCCGCCAGCGCCTCCAGGGCGGCGGCGCGGGCCTTCCTCACGCTGCGGCCGTCGAGTTCCAGCGGGAGGGCGACGTTCTCCAGCGCGGTAAACCCGGCCAGCAGGTTGAAGTCCTGGAAGACGTAGCCGATGCTGCGGCGGCGCAGGCCCGCCCGCTCGTCGCGGGAGGTGCCCGCGAGGGAGCGGCCCTCCACCAGGACCTCGCCGCTGGTGGGCTCCTCCAGGCTGCCCGCTATCGTCAGCAGTGAGCTCTTGCCCGAGCCGCTGGGGCCCATCACGGCGATCATCTCGCCGGTGCGCACCGCCAGGTCGATCCCGGTCAGCGCGCGGACCTGACCCGGGCCGGTGCCGTAGACCTTGGTGACGTCCCTCAGTTCCAGAACGGTGCTCATCTTCTCGCCTTCCTGACGGGTCGTGCGTAGGGAGCTGCAGGAGCCGGAGCGGTGACCGGCAGCTCCAGCCGGCCCAGGCGGGCCTCGGCGGCGTCGAGCCACCGGACGGCGGCCTCCAGCCGGAACAGTTCCGCGTCGGCGACCAGCAGCAGGCTGACGTCGTTCTCGGCGGCGTCCTCTTTCAGGCGGGAGAACTGGCGCATCGTCTCGATCAGGTGGCGGCGGTGGACCTGGAAGACCTCGGCCAGGTCGACGCCCGGGACGCGCAGTGCGACCAGCACCTTGATCACCAGTTCGTCGCGCGGGGGACCGTCGTCCGGCGGGGTGCGCAGCCAGGTGGACAGCTCCTGCCGCCCCCCGGCGGTGATCTGGAAGCATTTCTGCGGGCCGGGCTCGGCGTCGTCCTCCGACTCGACCAGGCCGTCGCGCTCCAGGCGCTGCACGGTCGTGTAGACCTGACCGGCGTTCAGTGGCCAGACGTCGCCGGTTCTGTCCTCGAATTCCTGACGCAGCTGGAGGCCGTACTTCGGCCCTTCGCTGAGCAGGGCCAACAGGGCGTGCCGGATGCTCATGACTCCCCTCCATCTGATTGTATACTCAGTAATATACTGGGTATAACAGTGAGCCCGGCAAGGCCTTGACAGGAAGCGCCGGAAAAGACGGGTCAGGCTCCGGATGTCGGGGGGCCAGCGGCTGCGGGCGAGTGATCTGCCACAGCCCCGCCACCTCGTAGTACACCCCGTTGACCACCTGGCGCAGGACCAGGGTGACCGGCCACAGCACTGCTCCGAGGGCGGGGACGGCGTCCACCGGCAGGGTGTAGGCCATCACCACCCGGGCCGCGCCGTCGAGGAGCATCGCCGCAGCCCAGATCGCGGTGGACACCCGCCAGATCCGCCGGAACCGGGTCGACCGCTCCCACAGCACGTATACGGGGTGGTCGAACACAGTTACCTCTGCAGACTCCGTCCAAGGCCGCCACCGACTTCGCCAAGAGGCATCCGGCGGCTCGGAGTGGCACCGGCGCCGACATCGACAAGGCGGTCAGTCCTAGACCCTCGGCGGCCTGACCAGGTCGACGCCAGCGCGGTCTTGGTGCACTACTCCGGCGTCAAGCCCAGGTGGCGCTCGGGGTGCGGGGTGGTCTGCACCGGCGGCATCGGCAGGGGCGCCGCGTGCGGCGGCGACCACGGCGGCGACTGAACGTCTCCCGGGTCGTCTCAGGCGCCGGCATCCCAGACCAGGTCACCGACTCCACCCCGGTCCGCACCACTCAGATCGCGCCCACCCTCTTGGCCCTGCTCGGCCTCAACCCCCAGTCGCTGAATGCCGTCCGCGTGGATGACGTCAAAGTGCTGCCGGTGCACTGACTCAGCTCGCACCGCATCATTGCTGGAGCCGGACTTCCTCAGGAGTCCGGCTTCGTCGTGTAGTGGTGAACCGAATGCGGCTACGGCGCAATAGGGGTGGTGATGGACGACGACGCCGAGCAGGTGGACATCACCGCGCTGCCACGTTGGGCGGCCCGGCTCACCGCCTGCGCGGCCAGCATCTGCTGAGCGCTGCTGGGCAACCTGCTCTGCGTGGGCGTGCTCTACGCGGTGACCGCCGCACAGGGGGCGTCGGGCGATCCACAGTGGTGGCCGGTCGCGGTGAGCGAGGTCGCCGTGGTCGCGCTCGGCGCCGTGGGGTTCACCGCCGGGGTGCTGCGGCCCAGCCGCTTCACGGCGCCACTCGCGGCGATCGTGGTCGCCCTGGTGCTGCGGCAGACCCTACGAAACGGCGGCACCTACGCCCTGCTGTCGCCGACCACCTCGCCCGCGTACTCGCTGGAGGCGCTCCGGCCCGACGCGGGTGTCTTCTCCCCGTACCTGCCTGATCTGTCGATCACCAGGATCCTGTTCCTGGGCGGCCTGACCGTGGTGGCGCTGGGACTACTGGGGGTGCAGCGGGTGTGCGGCAGCCCGGGGCTGCGCCGGGCGGCAGCCGTTCTGGTCGCGGTCGGCCTGGCCGCCTCTGCGACCGCCTCCGTCCTGGTCGCCACCGCGAAGGCGACCGCCACCGGAGTGTCCGTCCCGGCCCTGCACGACGCCGCTGATGACCGTCCCATCGCTACACCCCCCTCTGCTCCGTCACCCAGGTCCCGGTCTGCCTCCACCCGGTCTACCGCCGCTACCTCCCGGCGATCAGCGCAGCCCTGGACCCGTTGCTGCGCGAAGTCTCCGGGCTGCCGGGCGCGCCCGTACGACTCAGCCAGGTCGCCGACTCCGGACAGCACACCGACCTGGCCACGGTCCAGATCACCGGGACGCCCCCGGTGGCGCAGGTCTCCTTCGACATCGGCTACGACGGCGTGATGTGGCTGGGACCCCCCAGGGGCCGCCCGGATCCTGCTGCTCCTCGGCCCAGCTGTGGTCCAGCACCGCGCACCTCGGCGCGGAGGTGCTGCCGCTGGTGGCGGCGCCGGTGGTCGACAGCCTGATCGGCCATGCCGGGCAGGCACAGCAGGCGGTGTCCGAGGGCCTGCTGGCAGCGGCCGGCGTTTCTGCCGAGAGCCTGGCCGTGCTGTAGGCCGTCCACACCGCACCGGCCGACCTGCCCGGCCCCGGTGGCCTGGTCTACGCCGCGGGGCAGCGCTTCGCCGCCCTGCCGGCCGCAGCCCGGCACGCCTGGCTGGCCGCCCACCTCGCCGACCTCCGCGCCGGCCGGATCACCCTGGAGCAGCTGCCGTGACCGCACTGACCACCGCGGGCCCCACCGTCGGCCGTGACCGGCGTTGGGGGAGCGCTGCCCGGCTGGTCCTGCTGCACCTGCTCAGCCGCCAGGTCCCAGGAGCGCTGGCGGCGCTGGCCGGCTGCGGGATCGCGCTGCGGGTCGTCCCGTGCTGCCCTGGGCCAGGGGCGACGGCGCGACCGCCGAGCAGCTGGTGCTGCTGGTCCAGGCGGCGGCCGCCTCGGTGGTCGCGGTCGCGGCCCGCAGTCCCTTCGGCGAGAGCGAACGCAGCACCGGCAGCCGGCTGGCGTATCTGCGGCTGCTCACCGCCCTGGCCCTGACGGCGGTCGCGGTCGGTGCACTGGCTGTCGGGGCGACCGGCGGAGAACTCCCAGGGGTCCGGGACAATTGCTGCGCGGCGTCGCGGGCCTGTGCGGCATCGGCCTGCTGTCGGCCGTCCTGTTCGGCGGCGCACTCGCCTGGGTCGGGCCGCTGAGCCATACCGTGGTCGCCGAGTTCGCCCTGATGCAGGCCTGGCGTACACCGTGGATCTGGCCCGCGCGCCCCGGCCACGACCTGGGCGCCTCCCTGTGCGCGGGGGCAGCCCTCGCCGTCGGGGCCGCTCTCATCGCAGCGCGCGGTCCGCGCGATCAGGGCGAGTAGCGCGGTACCGCCGGGCCCAGGGCGTGCTGCGGGGCCGGCCCGGGGTGGTGTTCTGGCGGGCGCCGCGATTCGCCTACGGCCTCGCCTCCGTGGAGGGGACGCCGCTGGTCCGACCGATGCTGAGCGGCCCGGGCGCACTGGTGCGTCGCTGTTCGCGTAGTCCCGCGACCCCGCGGTGCCAACGGAGCACTCCTACTGCTGCTACACCACGTAGTAGTTTGGGATCGGTGGGCGACTTGGACTTCCGGAAGAGTCGTCCGGCGTACCTCCGCATACGGGAAGGGGCTCAGGGTGCCGCATGTCGGGCGCAGCACGACAGGTCGGCGGCCGGCCGGCGCATTGGAGTCGGATGTGATGGCTGTGCTGTGGGCCGCCGGCGGCCCGTTGACGGCAGCGCAGGTCGGTGAGCGGTTGCACGGTGAGCTGGCGTACACCACGGTGCTGACCATTTTGTCGCGACTGGTGGGGAAGGAGCAGTTGACCCGGGAGCGGTGCGGGCGGGGGTATGCTTTCGCGCCGGTGCGTGACCAGGCCTCCGACACCGCCCAGCGGATGGTTTCCCTGCTCGATCAAGGTACTGATCGCCAAGCCGTCTTGGCCCGGTTCGTCTCCACTCTCAGTGGTGAGGACGAGATGCTGCTGCAGCGATTGCTGCGAGGCGTCGAGGGCCGTTAGCCCGTTCTGTCGATAGAAGCGGCGAAGGCGTCGAGCCTTTCCGAGAGCCGGGCGACTTCGCCGTCCAGGTCCGCCAATAGTGCTGTGCGCGCCTGCTGCGGCAGTTCGGGCACCTGCTGCAGGACCTGCATGTGTGCCCTGATCGCGGTGAGTACCTCGCGAAGTCCCTGGGCTGCGAACGAGGCTGACCGGCGCTCATGCTCCCGGGCGTGCTCCATGCCCTGCGCCAGTGCTGAGACCGCAGTGGTCAGGCGTGCCGCCCGACCGTGCCCGCTCGCGCTAGTGCTGGTCAGCGCGAGAAGCCCGTCGGTGCGGCCGCTACGGACTGCCGATTCAAGCTCCTGTGTCAGGCGCTCCATGTGTCCACCGGGGCGCAGGGATACACGATCAGTCATAGCTCACCTTGGTGCTGCGCAGGTACGGCATGGGTTCCTTCCTGAGCCGTAAAGCGGCATCAACCGCGGTCGTGCGGCCGCCGCTCGCCCCGCTCGTGGCGGTGCGCCCTGGGGAAGGGCGAACATCGCACGGAACGGCGGGCTGTGGAGCGGCGACCGCCCCACTCAAACTACTACACGCTGTAGAGTTCCGGGAGGTTCCCTCCCCGGGCCGGAAAGCAAAGAAAGAGGCCAGTAAGAGCACCATTCATGCTGTTCCCGTACAAAGACGGCAACCCGACCTCCGTCCGACGCGTCCCTGCCTTGCGACGGACCAACGGCAACCGCACGGAGAGGCAGGCATGGGGAACCCCGCGACCCAGGAACCGCGCCTCGGCCACAAGTACCGCTGGGTGCTCGCCGGATGGGCGGGGCTGTGGTTCCTGCTGGACCTGCTTGGAGGCGGCTACTCCTGGCACTACTTCGCCCACGGCAGCGCCCTGCTGTTCGACGGCTCGAGAGCCTTGCCGCCGGGAGGGATGCACCTCTACGCCAACTACCCCGACCTGCAGATAGGCCCGGTAGCCCTGGTCTGCGCACAGGCTCTGCGGATGGTGGGCCCCGCGAACGGACTCCTGGCCGCCCAACTCGCAATGTCGGCCTGCGGCCTGATGGTCCTGCACCTGTTGGAGCGCTCCGCGGTGCTGCTGAACCCGGACCTGGCGCGTAGGCCGCAGCCGCTGCTGCGCACCCTGCTGGTAGCCGGTGCGGCGTTCCTTGTGCTGTGGGAGTCCCTGGCGGTGCACTACGGGCACCTCGACGATGTGCTGGCGCTGCTCTTCGCCGCCCTCGCCGTGCGGGCCCTGGCCGCTGACTCGCCGGCGCTGTGCGGACTGTGCCTGGGACTGGCCGCGGACTCCAAGCCCTGGGCCCTGGTCTTCCTGCCGCTGGTCCTGGTCGCCGGCCGCACCCGGCGCCGCTATGTGGCCGTCTATGCCTTGGCCGCGGTGCTGCTGTCGTGGCTGCCCTTCGTGGTCGCCGACCCGGGCACGCTGGGGGCGGCGCAGTACGCCATCGTCAACGAACCTTCCTCCGCGCTGCGGGCGCTGGGCGTGGCCACGGCGGGGACACCCTCCTGGGACCGCATGGCCCAATTGGTGCTGGGCTGCTCACTGGGCCTGTTGGCGGTGCTGCGCCACCGCTGGCCCGCCGTGCTGCTGCTGGGCATCGGTGCGCGCATCGTGTTGGACCCCGGCGTCTACGACTACTACACGGCCGGGATCCTCTTCGGCGCCCTGTGCTGGGAACTGCTCGGACTGCGGCACCCGACCCCCTATTGGACGCTCGGCTGCTTCGTCGCCCTTTACCTGGCACCGCGCCTGACCAACGACGCGGCGCTGTTGGGGAATCTTCGCCTATGGCTGGTCCTCGTGCTGGTTGGGGGGGTGCTCCTGCTACCACAGCGGTGGTGCGCCGAACTGGCAGGCTCCGAGACAGGGCAGGCGTAACCGTGTCACCGGTGTCCACCCTGAGTGCTGGATCCTCCCACCGGGATCGAATACGCGGACGGTGGAACCGGCGTGCGCCGCAGGCCTGTGGGCAGGCGGGAGGGGAGGCGGTGCGCGCGGCGCACCCGTGTCTGAGGGAGGGTCATCGTGGCTTCGTCGCAAGCGAGCCGAGGGCGGACCGGGGCGGCGAGCCGCACGCCGTCCTCATCAGTTCCGCGCCCCAGTGAGAAGGGTGCGCTGCGGACCGCGGGGCGGGCGGGGTTCGTGGCGCGAGGGGTGGTCTACGTCCTGATCGGCGTGCTCGCCATGGAGATAGCGTTCGGCAAGGGCGGTGCGGAGGCGGACCGCCAGGGAGCCCTGCACCAGGTAGCCGCCCAGCCCTTCGGCCTGGCGATGCTGTGGATCCTGGTGGTTGGCTTCGCCTGCATGACCCTGTGGCGCGCTTCGCTGGCGGTGTTCGGCGAGGGCGGCAGGAAGAAGACCGGCAGCCGGGTCCTCAGTGCCGCACGCGCGGTGTTCTACGCCTCCGTGTGCTGGGGCACCGCCGCCTACGCCGCGGGCAACGGGGGCCAGTCGGGCAGCAACGCCAAGTCCCAGGACTGGACTTCGTCCGCGCTCAAGCTCCCGGGCGGCCAGGTGCTGGTGGCGATCGCCGGCGTCGTGCTGTTCGGCGTCGGGGTGGGTATCGCGGTCAGCGCGATCCGGCGCAAGTTCCTGAAGAAGCTGGACACTGCGACGATGAGCGCGCGCACCCGCAAGACGGTGACCGCACTGGGCATGGGGGGCAACACCGCCCGCGGCGCCGTCTTCGCCGGCGCAGGAGTCTTCATCGTCATCGCCGCCATCCGCTTCGACCCCCACCAGGCCAAGGGGATGGACGCCACCCTGCGCAGCTTCGCCCACACCCCCGTCGGCCCCTGGCTGCTCGTACTGATCGCGCTGGGCCTGGTGCTCTTCGGAGCCTTTTCCTTCGCCTCCGCCCGCTGGCGCAAGCTCTGATCGATTGCTCCTACGTCCTGCGACACCGGGGCGAGGCGGGACGGATGTCTCGCCCTGTCCGCCACGTCCATCGGTGCCGGGGCGTGCTCGCCCCACTGAGATGGCCGTCCCATTCGCCATAGGGACAGGCTCGTTGGCCGAGTCGTCGATGAGCTCATCACGGCGGATTCTGTGCGTTGTGCGCACGGGTTCCTGGGCACAAGCTGCCTGGCGAGCGGGCGTAACTGGTGCCTATGCGCACTGTTCCCGGGGCGTTCACGGTCAGCTGGGTCCAGGGGCCGCTGGGGGCCAGGCACCCCCCGTTGGCGCCGAGTACCGACAGCCACGGTGACCAGGCGATCCGCACCAGCACGGTGCCGGCCGAGGGAACACGCAGCGTCAGCTCGGCCTGCCCCGCGTCGATCACCGCGGCCGGTGCATCAGCCAGCGGGAGGGGGTCCGTGACCCGGTAGACCTTCCAGTGCGCATCGCTCCACACGGGTGTGAGCCAGGGCTGACCGGCTGCCACGATGCGGGCCTCGGCGGCTGAGGCGTAGTCGAACGGCGTGTCGGGCAGCACGACGTAGCCCACGGCCCAGTCCCGGAGCCAGGCGTGGTAAGCGTTTGCGGCCATGGTGGCCTGGTAGAAGAGTGGATCGCGGGAGAGGTCGGCCTGGCGGTTCCATCCGCGCGCGAGCTCCACAGTGGCGGCCAGGCTCGATGCCTCGACGTGTGATCGCGTCCCGACGACCTCGACGCGGCCGTGTTGGGCGCCTAGCTGGACCAGTTCAGAGGCCAGGGGCTTGGCGTACTGCGTCCAGCCTGCAGCGGGCGCGGAGACGGCGGTGTCGATGAGCAGTTGGACGCCCTGCCAGGACAGTGCGACAACGAACGCCACCCACAGCGCACGGGCCCGGCGCCCTGCGGTGGCCTTGGCCGCGGCCAGCAGGACCGATGCGGCGAACAGCAGCGCGAGCCGCTCCACGTTGCTGCCGATGGGCGAGGGGATCAGGACGGTGAGCAGATTGCCGAAGGCGTAGGTCCACGCGCCGATCCGCACCGCGCGCCAGGTGGCCGGTGCGCGCAGCGCGACCGGCAGCGTGGTGGCCAGGACCAGGAAGATCTGGATAAGGGTGTAGGGCTGCACGCCGTAGAAGGGGAACAGCAGGGCCGTGCTCCCCACCACCAGGGCGGGCCCTGCGACCAGCACACAGGCGGCCGCCCGGCGTCCGGTCACGAACAGTGCGGGGGCCAGGGCCAGCAGGAACAATCCGTCCACGGGGCTGGCCAGCGTCGCCAGGACGGCGAGTACTCCGACCGCGGTGGCCCTGCGCGCGGAACGTCCAGTTGTTCCGAGGGCGGCGAGGACGGCTGCGAGTGCCAGGGCGGTGCCGACCGCGAAGGTGATGCGCCCCGAGGCCGTGTTGCAGGCCAGGCCCACCGCACCGCAGAGCGCCGGCAGCATCGGCCGGGAGACGCCGGAGCGCGTCAGCAGCCTGGCGAACAGGGCCGCGGCGAGGGTGCCGGCGATTACTCCGGTCGCGCGCACCCCGGCGAAGGCCATCAGGTAGGGGGTGAGCACGCTGTAGGAGACCGGGTGCATGCCCCCGTACCAGGCCAGGTCGTAGGCCGAACCAGGGTGGGCGGCGGCGAACTGCGCCCAGGCGTACTGGGCAGCCATGTCGCCGCCGTTGGTGGCCAGCCACAAGGCCCACCCCAGCTGGAGCAGGGCCGCGAGCAGGGCGGACACCACCACCGGATGCCGATACAGCGAGGACAGCAGCCGGCGGGTGCGTTCGCGCCGAGGCGGGGCGCCTGGCGCCTCGGCGGTCCCCTCCGGGCGCGGACACGGGTGAGGGGCGATCAGCGCGGGCAGCTCTTGGATCATCAGCCTTGCTTCGGTTCTTGATCGTCGGTCGACGCCGGTGCAGCGCCCCGGGAAGAAGGGGGAGTGGTGACAGGAAGTCGGGTGCTGTGCTGTGGCCTCACCAGGCCCATCCCCGGCCGCTGGTGTTGTGCACCAGGGCCAGCAGGGTCGTGGCGGCGAGCAGCCAGCCCACCAGAGCACTGCGCGGGAGCAGGGCTGCGCAGGACCACCCGACGGCGCAGTACCAGGGCATCGTCCACGGAGCGGCAAGCACCCAGGCCAGCGTCAGGACGAAGGGGATGGCCAGGACGGCAGGCGCCACCCGCGGAAGGCGGCCCCGAAGCCGCCAGGCGATGGCCAGGGCCGCAAGGGGCCAGGTGAGCCCGATGCCGGCCTGCGTCGCGGTCGCACCCGCGGTCGCGTCTCCCAGGTAGCGGACGGCCTGCCACAGCGAAGGAACGGAGACCAGGCGGGCAGCAGTACCCAGCGGCGCGAGGGCGTGGACGCCGTATCCGCTGTACAGCAGCGCGATACTGGCCAGCGCGGCGGCGCCTTGGCGAAGCGCCCGGCCCCAGGCGTGCTCGCGCAGCAGCACGAGAACCAGACCCGCGCCGACCAGGCCCGCGCTCACCTTCACCCCGCAGGCCAGCCCGATCAGCACGCCCACGACCGCATCCCGACGCCAGGTGCCCGCCCGGACGGAGAGCGCCACGGCCGCCATGGCAAGCCCGGCCACGAAGGTGTCCAGGTGACCGCCGGCGACCAGCTGGGCCACCAGCACGGGGTTGGCCACCCACAGGACGGCAGCGCGGGTCCTGTCGCCGGCCACGCGCACCAGCAGCAGCCCGGTGGCCAGGAACGCGGCGCCGTTGGCGAGCATCAGCAGCCAGATCGTCAGCCAGGGCCGGTCGCCGCCGAGCGCGGCAGCCGCCTCCTGCAGCCAGGTCGCCACCGGCCCGTACACCGACGGGGTGTGCAGCCAGCTCGGGCTGACCAGGCGCGCGTAAGCTGCACCCACGGCCGCCGGGTCGGCGCGGTAGGGATCGGCGCCCAGTGCGGCCAGGCGTCCGTAAGCGGCATAGCTCGCGACATCCGCCGAGCCGGTTGGCGTCAAGGAACTGCACAGCAGCACAGCTGCGGTGCCGGCTGCGAACAACCGCGGGACACCGGGTTGCCATCCTCGGCGCAGGGCTACGAGCATGCCCAGCAGACCCAGCGCCTGCGCAGCGATGGAACCGCACATCACCAGCGTCGAAGCCCCCGCCGACAGCGGCGGCAGCACGGACAGCGGCAGCCGCACCGCAACGGTGTGATCGTTCGGCGCACATGCACCGACCAGGGCCGTCAGGACCACGCCCAGCACGGCGAGTGGGACCGCGACGACCGGGCGGCCCACCGATCTTGCGCAGAACTCCACGTACCGCCCGGCGCGCCGCGGAGCCGGCACACGCAGACGCCAAGTGAAGGGCCCATCGAGAACAGGGGGAGCATGGTCAGTGGGCTCGACCCAGTGATGCTCCGAAGCGGCGGCGCCAGAGGCCGTCACATGGTTCCCCTTCATCGTGCGCGTGCCAGTGCGGCGGCCAGTGGGCTGGAACGCGGTGGCCACTGCAGCAACCTAGCGGCCGCCCTTGCGGCAGGACCCGGTTTCCGGTTATGACGTCTACATGAATGTAGACAGTCGCGTTCGGCGACTCCACGGCACCCACCCGCACGACGCGTTCACAGCCGCCCACACCTCACCGCGCGCAAGCACCGCGGCATGACCGCCTGGGTCCTGTTCACCACGGTGTTCCTGGCCAGTGCCGTGGAAGCCGTCGAAGCCCTTACCATCGTCCTGGCCGCCGGTACTGCACGGCACTGGGGATCCACCCTCCAGGGCGCCCTGGTCGCCCTGGCCGCTCTCGCTGTCACCGTCGTGGCGCTGGGTCCGGCCATCGGCGTGATTCCCCTAGGTGCGCTGCGGCTGATCGTCGGCGCGCTCCTGCTGGTCTTTGGACTGCAGTGGCTGCGCAAAGCAGTCCTTCGCGCCTCGGGGATCAAAGCCCGGCACGACGAGGCCGGCGCCTATGACAGGGAGGTCGCGGCAGCCGCCGCGGCCCCGGCCGGAGGCCGGGGCCGGGTGCGGGACTGGTACGCCTTCACGCTCTCCTTCAAGGGGGTCTTGCTCGAGGGGCTCGAAGTCGTGTTCATCGTGGTCACCTTCGGCAACGGTCAGCGCGACCTGCCCGCAGCCGCCCTCGGGGCTGCCGCGGCCGTCGTCCTGGTCGCCGCTGCCGGCTACGCAATCCGGACCCCGCTGGCACGCGTCCCGGAGAACACACTGAAGTTCGCGGTGGGCGCCATGCTCACCGCCTTCGGGCTGTTCTGGTCCACGGAGGGCGCAGGAGCCCACTGGCCCGGCTCGGACGCCGCACTGCTGGCGCTGGTGCCCGCCGTGGTCCTGACTGCCTTGGCCTTCACCGCCCTGCTCCGACGCACAGCCCCGACGCCGCTCGGCCCTGCGAAAGGAAACCCGTGATGACCCGCCTGCGCGCCCTGGCCGCGTTCTGGTACGACTTCGTCGTCGGCGACGACTGGCGCGTCGCGGTGGGCGTGGTCCTGGCGCTGGCTGCCACCAGCGCACTCGCCCACACCGGGATCAACGCCTGGTGGCTGCCTCCGGCCGTGGCCGCCGTTCTTCTGGGGCTTTCTCTGCGACGGGCCCTGTCCGTCCACCGCCGCAGTTGAAGGACAGGGCGGTCGGGTAGGACCAGCCGGTCCTACCGACCGCTGGCGCGGTCCTGCTGGAATGGCGGCAGGCGTCACGGCTGCCGGTTCCAGTAGAAGCCGATGGCGACGATGACGATGAGCAGCGGCACGATCAGGAGTACGCCCAACGGGGCCGGGTGATCAGCGAGCGCGAACTGAGGCATGTCCGGTCCTTTCGTCAGATGTGCATCGCCAGCTCGTCCCAGCGCCGGCCACCACCTGCTGACGAATTCCGCGCCGTCGTCTTCGCCGTCGCCGCCCTGAGCACATCGTCGTGTGCGTGTCCGTCGTCGCCCGGGCGACAGCGGGCATTCCATGAAGTGTCTGCGCACCAGCTGGATGATCTACTGCAGCCGCGATGCTGGGCCTGGGCCAGTGCAGTGACCCGCGAACACCTCGTCCGCGTCGGCCGTTCCCTACTCCCCAGCGATGCCCGGGCAAACCATCGGGGTCCCGCTTCTCGATCCGGTCTCATTGGGTCTCACCGAGCCTGCGAGTGGCCTGTGCGATCAGACCACTATGCACGAGGGCACCTAACGCCCGGATAACAGGCGCGACTTGTCAGCGCGGCGGTGGCCTGGCCGTGTCGGAACTCCCAACAGCGCGTGAACTGTCCCGCCGGGCTGTGCCATTGGCGTTCCTGCGGGGACAGGATCGCGGCGTCCCCTTCGTCAAGCGGGGTCGCTGCCCCTACCCCTGGAGTACCCGTGAAGCGTCGCCACCTCCGTCTTGCCGCCGTCCTGAGCGCCACCGGGCTGCTCAGCGGAGCTGCTCTCGCTCAGGCCGGTGCGGCTCCCCGGCACACCCCCGGCGCCGGCCAGGACCGCCGCTGCGAAGCACGTCCTGCTGATCTCGGTCGACGGCCTGCACCAGTCCGACCTGGCCTGGTACACCGCCCGGCACCCGCAGTCGGCGCTGGCCAGGCTGGTGCGCGGTGGTGTGCAGTACACCGACGCGGCCACCACCAACCCCTCCGACAGCTTCCCCGGCATGGTCGCCCAGGCCACCGGCGGCGGCCCTGGCACCACCGGCATCTACTACGACGACACCTACAACGCCGCCCTGCTCCCGGCCGGCACCACCGACTGCAAGGGCGCCAAGCCCGGCGTGGAGGTGGACCTCACCGAGGACCTGGACCTCAACAAGGCGTCCATCGACGCAGGCCAGGGCTTGAAGAACCTTCCCGGCGGCATCTTGTCGATGACCGGCAACCCCACCAAGCTCATCGACCCGGCCAAGCTGCCGGTGGACCCGAAGACCTGCAAGCCGGTCTACCCCAACCAGTACCTCCAGGTGAACACCATCTTCGAGGTCGCCCGCCAGGCCGGACTGCGCACCGCCTGGTCCGACAAGCACGCCGCCTACGACATCCTCGACGGCCCCTCGGGCACCGGCGTCCAGGACCTGTTCACCCCCGAGATCAACTCCGACGCGCTGGGCTACCCGGCCGGCAACGACTGGACCACCGACAACAAGGCCACCCAGCAGTACGACACCTACAAGGTCCAGGCCGTCCTCAACGAGATCGACGGCTACGACCACGCGCGCACCCACAAGGTCGGCACCCCCGGGATCTTCGGGCTGAACTTCCAGTCGGTCTCCACCGCCGAGAAGCTGCCCAGCTCGGACGGACTGGCCGGCGGCTACACCGCCAGCAGCGTCCCCGGGCCGCTGCTGCAGAACAACCTGGACTACGTCAACGCCCAGATCGGCGCGCTGACCGCCGAGATCCACAAGCAGCACCTGGACGCCAGCACCACCGTCATTCTCTCCGCCAAGCACGGCCAGTCACCCACCGACCCCAAGGCCCTGAACCGGATCGACGACGGGCCGCTGCTGGACGGCCTGGACGCGGCCTGGAAGAAGCTCCACCCCAAGGCCCCTGCCCTGGTGGTGCACGCGGTGGACGACGACGCCATGCTGATCTGGCTCTCCGACCGCTCCAAGGCCGCCAGCGACTTCGCCAAGAAGTACCTCCTGGCCCAGAGCGGCACCGGCACCGACATCAACAAGGCCGCCAAGCCGTACGACCACAGCGGCCTGGCCAAGCTCTACGCCGGCGCGGACGCGGCCGGCTACTTCGGCGTCAAGCCCGGCGACGCGCGGGTGCCCGACCTGTTCGGCATCGCCCAGTACGGCGTGGTGTACACCGGCGGCACCAAGAAGGTCGCCGAGCATGGCGGGGACCACGGCGACGACCTGAACGTGCCGCTGGTAGTCTCCGGCGCGGGCACTCCGGGCCAGGTCACCGACGCCGCACCGGTGCACACCGCACAGATCGCCCCGACCATCCTGGCCCTGCTCGGTCTGAACCCGCGGCAGCTCAAGGCCGTGCGCGAGGAGGGCACCCAGGTCCTGCCGGTGCGCTGACGCCAGGGAACACGCAGGTACGGCGGAGCCGGGCCCCTCGCGGGCCCGGCTCCGCCGTACTTCACCCCGTCAGTCAGGAGGGTTCGGGTTGCGCCACGTCCTTGCGGGAGGCGGCCAGGTAGACCACGAAGCCCAGGATGGCCGCCGCCCAGGCGAGGCTGACCGGCCCGGTGCCCCAGCCCAGGCCGCCGCGGGAGTGGGAGACGGCCATCCAGTCGGCGAAGGAGGCGCCGAGCGGGCGGGTGATGATGTACGCGAACCAGAACGCCGTGATGGGATTGAGGCCGAAGCGCCAGTGGGCCACCGCGGGAACGGCGATCAGCACGGTGAACAGCACCCCGGAGGCCCAGTAGCCCAGGTGCAGCGTCATCGCGGTCCAGTCGCCGGCCGCGGTGCCCAGCGCGAACGTGGTCAGCACGGTGGCCCAGTAAAAGAGTTCACGGCGGCGGGTGTGGATGCTGTGGATCGACAGCGTCCCCTCGACCTTGTACCAGGCGACCAGGACCACGGCCAGGACCACGGCGAAGAACGCGGTGGAGACCGTGTAGGCGATGCCGAACTGGACGTGCAGGACGTCAGCGGCCATGGTGCCGAAGACGCTGACCATCACCACCGCGGTCCAGTAGATCGCGGCGCTGTAGGCGCGGGCGCGCAGTTGCAGGGCCATCGCGGCGGCGAAGGCCAGGAAGCCCAGGCCCACGGCGATCACCGGGTCGATGTGCGAGGCGAGGAAGTCGGAGGTGGTCTCGCCCATGCCGGTGGTCAGGACCTTGGTGATCCAGAAGAACAGGGTCACCTCGGGGACCTTGCTCAGGGCGTGCCGGGCGGGCACTCCTGTCCTGCGGTGGGACATCTGGCCTGTCGACAAGGACATGGGGGCAGGAGACCGTTCTCGCGCTGGTATAGGCCGTCCCAGCCTCGCATGAGGGACCTAACACCCAGGTAACACGCTCAACTTGTCAGCGCCCCGGTGCCGGGATGCCGTCGTTCCCCGGAACACGCGGTGAACACTGTCTGCGGGCCCTGCCGCCGGCCCCGCGCAGGGGTCAGGATCACGCCGACTCCCCGTTCCGACCCCCCTTCGAAGGGCTCCCCATGACTCGTCGCCGTATCGCGACGGCAGCAGCTGTCGGCGTGGCCGCGCTCTCCTGCGTCGCCGCCGTCCCGCAGAGCAGCCACTGGCACCCGCGCGGGCACCTCACCTACTCGATCGGGACCCCGGTCGTGGACCAGGTCAAGGGGGGCCCGTGGACCCTCGCCCAGGGCGACTCCGCGTTCGGCTCCTCGATCTCCGTCGGCGGGGTGACCTACCCCAACGCGGCCGTCGACCCCGCCGGGACCGGGGCCGTCCCCGCGCAGAGCGGTGTGACCGGCACGCCGGGGCCGCTGACCGGTTACTGCTCCACCGACAACGGCACCGGCCCCGCCACCGGCACGGTGCTGCGCCAGCCCAAGGGCAGTGTGCTGCCGATGCAGCCCTACTACTTCCCCTTCGTCACCAGTGACGACGGCGGCCGCACGCTGACCGGGCTGTTCGACTACCGGCCCAAGGACACCGACGAGGCGGTGGTCTCGGCCACCTCGACCGACCACGGCCGGACCTGGAAGTACACCGGCGAGGCGCTGGAGCAGAACCCGGGGCTGTGCGCGACGGGCAATACCGACGACGACGGCCAGGGCCACGCCTTCGTGCTGACGGTCCCCGGCTACGGGGGCAACGGGCAGGCGGGCAGCGGCAAGCGGGCCCAGGTCCTCTACACCCTGAGCCGTCCCACCGGGGACGCGCTGGGCGTCAACATGATCGTCCACAAGCTCACCCCCAAGGGCGGGAACCCGCTGGCCGGGCTCCCGGCCGTCGAGCCGGTCGGCATGGGCGGCAGCAGCACAGCGACCGCCGCGGTCAGCATCCCGGCCGGCCCCACCGGCGCCGGCGTCACCGTCAGCGTCGGCTCGACCGCGAACTTCGAGCAGCCGGGCCACTTCACCGTCGACGGCCACACCGTTGACTGCAACGACGCGGCCGCGACCACCACCGCGCTGACCGGCTGCACCACCCGCGACGCGGCCGGCGTGCAGGTGGCCGTCGGCGACGCGGTGAAGGCCGATGCCGTCATCCCGGCGACCGCCGCCGCGCAGACCTCGGGTCTGATCGCCCCGGACGGCATCATCAGCACCCTGCCGCACTACCAGGGGGCGCCGCGCGGCAGCGTCGCCGTCCTCTACACCGAGAAGATCGTCAACTACTTCACCCCGACCACCACCACCGCAGCGGTCACGCTGCCCGCTGCCACGATCCCGGTGGCGGACAGTTCGGGCCTCAAGACGGCCACCGGCGCGGTGACGGTCAGCCTGGGCACCGCTGCGGGCATCGTCCAGGTCAGCTGCACCGGCGCGGACGCGACCGACCTGACCGGCTGCACCGGCGGGACCGGTGCGGTGGCCAAGGGCAGCAACGTCGGCGCCCCCGGCGCGGCGACCGTCCCCTACGCGCAGCTGGCGGCGATCGGCGAGGGCAAGAACAAGCCCAAGTCGCTGTACGGCAACAACGAGGACTACTCCGTGGTGCGCGCCGCCTACACCTACGACGGGGTGCACTTCACCGACCTGGGCCAGGTCTCCGGCCTGAACGGCCCGGCCTCCACCAGCGACTCGGTGCTGCGGTGGGTCGGTTCGCGCGGCACGATCATCACCAACCCGGACGGCAGCTACGGACTGTTCCTGTCCGGCGCCTACGCCTCTGACGGCGACAGCGACGCCTTCAACCAGATCTTCTACTCCTCCTCCAGGGACGGAAAGAACTGGAGCGCCCCGCAGAAGCTCATCGGCACCGACTACACCTTCTCCGCCCTGGCCCAGCAGGCCACCGGCGGCGGTGCACTGGGCCTGTCGGGCTACTACTCGGGCCGGGTCTACGACCCGACCGTGGTCCAGAACAGCAACGGCACGCTGACCATGCTGTTCGCCGGCTACTCCACGCCCAAGCCGTTGCCGGTCACCGGCTCAGTCCAGGGAACCGATCCCGCCGGCCTCTACACCGTCCCGGCCGCGCAGCGGGCCGAATACCGCACCATCCTCAGCGTCACCCTGCGTCCCCAGTGGACCCGCTGACCGGCACCGGCCGGTCGACGAATTGTTCAGGTCCTGCCGCCCGCTCGGGTGGCAGGACCCGGCCCACGGAGCCGGCCAGGATCTTCTGGAGCAGGCTGTAGGCCAGGATCGGCAGAAGCACCGCCGGGTGGTCCGCTATCCGGGTCGCCGCCAGGACGCCGCCGGCGCTGCTGTTGTTCATCCCCGAGGCGTAGGTGACGGCAACGGCGTCCGCGCGGCCGCAGTTCAGCCGCCCCGCGATGACCCACCCGCACAGGAAGGACAAGGAGCACATCAGCGCGGCCGCCAGTACGACCAGCAGCAGGAAGTCCGGGTCGGGCTTGCTGATGACCTGCTGGAGCGCGCCGCAGGCGTTGGTGTAGCTCAGGGTGACCACCACAGCCAGGTTGGCCAGTCGGATCACCGGCAGGGCCGGTGCCAGAAGGTCGCCGCGCAGGCTGAGCAGTCGGCCGACCACCAGGCCCAGCAGACAGGGAAGCACGACCGCCAGGACGGCGAACACGCTCCCGGCCGACTGCGCGGCACCCTGCAGTTCGGCCGCGTAGGAGCCGGTGGTCAGCAGGGCACCCAGGCCCAGGCCGTGCGGGATGGTCAAGGGGCTGAGCAGGGTGGAGCCCAGGACCAGGCCCAGGCTGAGCGTGGTGCTGCCCTCGCTGCCCTGGGCGAAGACGGTGGCCCCCGCCGCTACCGGCATCGCCCCGACCAGCGCCAGTCCGGCCAGCAGGCTCTGCGCCTCGCGCGCACTGTGCCAGCCCTGGGCGCCGACCGAGGCCAAGGCCAGCAGCAGCGTGGGCAGCAGGGCGTTGATCGCCACCCCCAGGGCCAGCGGTCCGGGCCGGCGAAGCAGCGCGGGCAGGTGTTCCGCCTTGGCGGTGAGCCCGGCGTTGAACACCACCAGGGACAACAGGCCGGCCTGGAGGGGGAAGTCGGCCGTGCCGAAGCGGGCCAGGGGCACCGCGCGCAGCACTTGGCCGGGGCCTGGAAGTAGTCCGGCGAGCAGATACGCCCCCATCATGATCCACAGCAGTTGGCGCTGAAGCGCCCTCACGACCTGCTGGAGAGGGCTGTTTCGGTGGTCTGGTTGCGCGGCCACGGTTGGCCCCCGTTCGTCGGCGCCGATTCCCGCAGAGGGCTACGACCGCATCACGGCTGCGGTCCTGATGTCACGTCACAGAGCGGATGATCACCTGACGGGGTGGTTTATGCGTCCCCTACCGAGGCATGTCTACACTCTTGTAGACGAATGGAAGGGGACGGCCCATGCAACACACCAAGCAGGCGTGGTCCTGGCTGTGCTCGCCGCGGGGTGAGGAGGCCGTGCTCTTCCTGGCGCAGGCCGTCGTCCTGTGGTTCTGGGCGAGCTGGCCCTCCTGAGCGCCTGCCCCCAGCGGGACGGGGAAGGGGCAAGGGATGAGACGCGAGGACTGGCTGCTGACCGCTGCCGAGCGGGGCAATCCGGCGACGCTGATCGACGCCCGGCACGCCGACGGGGCAGCGTGGTCCGAGGGCAACCTGGTGCGCCCGCTGGTGCACGGCCGCAGCTACTTCGCTGAGCTGATCGCCACCGTACGCCGCCAGCAGGCCGGTGACCTCCTCTTCTTCACGGACTGGCGCGGCGACCCGGACGAGCCCCTGGACGAGGAGGACTCGGTGGGCGAGGTGCTGTGCCGGGCGGCGGAGCGCGGGGTGGTGGTCAAGGGCCTGGTCTGGCGCTCGCACCTGGACCGGCTTCAGTTCAGCGAGCGCGAGAACCGCCACCTCGGCGAGGAGATCGAGGACGCGGGCGGCGAGTGCCTGCTCGACATGCGGGTGCGGCCCGGCGGCTCGCACCACCAGAAGTTCGTGGTGCTGCGCCACCCGGGCCGCCCGCAACACGATGTCGCGTTCGTGGGCGGCATCGACCTGTGCCACAGCCGCCGCGACGACGCCGACCACGCCGGAGACCCGCATGCCCAGCCGATGTCCGCCGCCTACGGCCCCCGACCACCCTGGCACGACCTGCAACTCGCGGTCTGCGGCCCCGCCGTCGGCGACGTCGAGGCCGTCTTCCGCGAACGCTGGCAGGACCCCGCCCCGCTCAGCCGCAGCTTTCCAGGTCGCCTGCGCCAGCTGATCCACCGCCAGGACATCGTCGCCGGCCCGCTCCCGCCGCAGCCCGCCGACCCCGCCCCGGTTCCCGGCGGCACCCACACGGTGCAGTTGCTGCGCACCTACCCGGCGATGCGCCGCGGCTACCCCTTCGCCCCGCAGGGCGAGCGCAGTATCGCCCGCGCCTACCGCAAGGCCCTGGCCCGGGCCAGGGCGCTGGTCTACCTGGAGGACCAGTACCTGTGGTCCGCACCCATCGTGGCGAGCTTCGCCGAGGCCCTGACTGCACGGCCGCAGTTGCGGATGGTCGCCGTCGTCCCGCTTCACCCCGACCAGGACGGCAGGCTGGCCGGACCGATGAACGTACTGGGCCGGATCGAGGCGCTGCGGCTGCTGCGCGAGGCGGGCGGTGACCGTTTCGCGGTCTACGGGGTGGAGAACCACGCGGGCACCCCTGTCTATGTCCACGCCAAGGTCTGCGTGATCGATGACGTCTGGGCGACGGTGGGCTCCGACAACGTCAACCGCCGCTCCTGGACCCACGACTCCGAACTCAGCTGCGCGGTCCTCGACGACGCCCCCGACCTGCGCCAGCCGCAGGACCCAGGGGGCCTGGGTGACCGAGCCAGGATCTACGCACGCGACCTGCGTCTCACTCTGGGCCGCGAACACCTTGATCTGGACAGTGATACGGAGGCAGCCGGAGTGTTGTGCGACCCTGCCGCAGCCTTTCGCGCCTTCGACGAATCGGCCGCAGCGCTGGACGCGTGGCACACCGCCGGGCGCGCGGGCCCGCGCCCGTCCGGACGGTTGCGTCGCTACCGCACGCCGGCCCTGTCACGCACGACAACCCTGCTGAGCACTCCGCTGCAACGGCTGATCGCCGACCCGGACGGCCGCCCACGCGCGATGCGCCGTACGGACGCCTTCTGAAACCGCACCAGCCCGTATCAGCCACTGGCTGGCAGGAGCAGGCTGAGCGTCAGGCCGCCACCGGGACGGGCCGTGGCGGTGGCGCGGCCGCCGTGGGCCGTGGTCACTGCGCGAACGATCGACAGCCCCAGCCCGGCACCGGCCACAGCAGCGGGGTCAGCTGAGCCGGTACGGGTGCGCCTGCCACGCTGGAAGGGCTCGAACAAGAGCTCAACTTGGTCCGCGGTCAGCACCTCGCCGCCGTTGCCCACGATCAGCGAAACCCAGCCGGGAGACACTTGCGCGGTGGTGACCTGCACCAGCCCACCCAGAGCGGAGTACTTAGTACTGCAACCGCATCTGGGGGTTGTGTCCTCGGCGTTTGTAGTGGGAGTTGCGGGCGCGGGCCTGGCTTCGTCGTCGGAAGCGTGACCAGTGCAGATGGTGTTCGGTGGCATGGTGGTGGGCTGCAACGACGATGTGCCCCATCAGCCGGCGGATCTCCGGGACGCTCAGCGGTATGAGCTCGTCCGCATTGTCGGCGCTTCCCCTTTTTGGGCTTCTTCGGCGCGGACGGCGGTCAGGTAGGCGAGGGCGGCCATGGACAGGGTGATGTGGCGGTACCAGGCCCGGTAGAGCCGTACCTGGTAGTGGTCCAGGCCGCACTCGCCCTTCGCGGTCTGGAAGCACTCCTCCACCGCCCACCTGGCCGCAGCCACCTTGACCAGGTCTTTCAGTCGGGTGGCGACCGGTCCGTAGCAGACGTAGTAGGCCAGTTCGCTCGGGTCGCTGACGCTGCGACGGGTCAGGACCCAGTGCCCGAACCCGTTCTCCCAGGTCTCGCGGACAGCGACCCTGGCCCAGTCGTAGATCCGCTCGCCGTGTGCGCCCCGGCCCCCCGACAGGCGCTTCCACGCCTGCCGGGGCAGGTCGGCGATCAGTTGGTCCACTTGCGCGGCCCTGCCGTGGGCGGTGGTCACGATGTCGTTGACCTTCGTGGCCAGCACGTGCGCCACCGATCGTTCCTCCAGCCAGGCGCGCAGGTGCCTCACCTGCCCGAACGCCTCGTCGGCGGTGACCCATGCGAAGGGGATGCCGGCGTCGATGGCGCGCTGCAGCATCCACTTGAAGTGCTCGTTCTTGGTCGCGAAGGGGACCTCGTCCCCGATCCCCGCGGCCCGGCAGCGTGCGCGGTCATCAGTCCACGAGACGGGGACGTAGAGCTCGCGGTCGATCAACGCCCGCCCCCTGCTCGAGGCATAGGCCAGGAACGTCCCGATCTGGCTGTTCTCGGTGCGGCCCGCGGTTCCGGTGTACTGGCGCTGGACGCCTGCGGACTTCGTGCCCTTCTTCAGGAATCCGGTGTCGTCGCCGATCAGCACGGCGTCCCTGGCGCCGATGCTCTCCACAACGAAGCCGCGCACGTCATCGCGCACCGCATCCGCGTCCCACTCGGAGTGGTTGAGCAACCGCTGGACGCCGTCGGGACGGTCATGTCCCTCCGAGTGGTGTAGCCGATCATGCAGCCCGGCGGGCTGGATCTTGGGTACGCGCGACAGCCCGGACGGCTCGGGGCCGGTTCCCCGCTGGTGGCGGGGGTCTGACGGTCCGATGGGGCATCAGACCGCCTGCGACCTGCCGATTCGGACCTCAAGATCGGCTACACCACTCGGTGGGACACCATCGTCGGGACGCACCTGCCCGACCTGCTCGGCCACCGTCCAGCCGTTCTTCCGCTCCAGGGGCGCGAGCAACCCGTTCAGGTAGTCCAACGCCCGCTCGCGGGGCTCCGACCTACCGAAATGACGGGCGAACCGGGCATGAAACCCGGCTATCCCCTCGGACCACGACTCGACCTGCTCAACCGTCAACTCATTGGCACACAGTCAGACCAACGAGCACCCACGCTCAAAGTCACGCCCAGATGCGGTTGCAGTATTAGACCGACCGGCAAATGGATCACTTGAGGCGACGGGTGGTTGGGCGTCCGTCCCAGCGATAGCGGCTCGCCGCTCGGCGGATCAGCATGCGGAGCGTGACGAGTGCGGCGGCGAGGTAGAGGTAGAAGTCCACGACGCTGCCGCTCTTCTCCGTGCAGCGCCGGAGCTTGCCGTAGGCGTTCATCCATGAGTGGGTGCGCTCGACCACCCAGCGCTTTCCGGCCTGGATCGGTGCCGGCACACCCTTGCGTGCGATCTCGGATGTGAACCCCAACTCGGCTATCAGTGCGCGGGACTTGGCGCTGTCGTAGCCACGGTCGAGGTTGACGTTGACCGCTTCCGGTAGCGCGCCAACCTGCTCCTTCGCCGCTTCCAGGGTCGGTCCGAGCAGGGGCGAGTCGTGCCGGTTGGCCCCGTCGGACACGATCCCGAGCGGAACACCGCAAGCGTCGGAGGCGACGGAGCGCTTCAATCCCTGCTTTCCCCGGTCGACCGGCGATCGCCCCGCCTTGTCTCCGCCGGACGGGGCCTTGGTGATGCAGCCGTCCACCGAGATCTTACTCAGCCCGAGACCGATCATGCGGTCGTACGCCTCCCGGGCCAGGGCGTGCACCTGTTCAGCGATCCCGAGTCCGGCCCACTCCTTGACGCGGCGTCGGATCGTACGGTCGGAGCATCCGGGCGTGGCGATCCGCTCGTAGCCCGAGCCGTGGACCAGCGCGAGCACGATGTGCTCGAAGACCGTCCGGTCCGGGACCCGGCGTCGGTGACAGCCCAGCGGATGGTCCGCGGCGAACTCGCCACGGGCGGGCAGGAGCGCAGCGAACTGGTCCCAGAGGGGTTCGAGCAGGCAAGATGGCAACGCGGGCACGGCCGTCCTTCGTGATCACTGAGCGTAGAGAACATCCCAATGCCGTTGTCAACCAGCCGCCGTGACTGCCGGTATTGCTTGGTAGCACGCTCCGTCGCGGAGCATCGCCCACAGCACGTTCACCCGTCGTCGCGCGAGCGCGATCAGGGCCTGCTTGTGCCCCTTGCCCTCGGCGCGCTTTCGGTCGTAGAAGATCCGCGAAGCCGCGCAGGATTTCAGGCTGGCCATCGAGGAGAGGTAGAAGACCCTCAGCAAGCCGCGGTGGTAGCGGCGGGGGCGGTGCAGGTTGCCGCTGACCCGTCCGGAGTCCCGGGGAGCTGGGGCCACGCCTCCGTAGCCGGCCAGGCGGTCGGCGCTGGCGAAGGCATCCATGTCACCGCCGGTGGCCGCAAGGAACTCGGCCCCGAGCTGGCTGCCCATCCCGGGCAGGCTGCGGATCACCTCGGCGTGCGGGTGCTCGCGGAACCTCGCCTCGGTGAGGGCGTCGAGCTCGGCGATCTCCTCGTCCAGGGCCATCACAGCCTTGGCCATCCGGATCACCATCGCGGCGGCGAGCTTCTCGCCGGGCAGTGCGGTCTGCTGGGCCTGGGCCGCCTCCAGCACGGTCTTCGCCAACGACTCGGAGCTGCGGACCTTGCGGTTGCGCAGCCAGGACTCGATGCGCTTGGCCCCGGTGCGGCGGATGGCGGCCGGGGTCTGGTAGCCGGTCAGCAGGACGATCGGACCCTTGTTCGTCAGGTCCAGTGCGCGTTCCAATGCGGGAAAGTATTCCAGCAGTTGGGCACGCAGCCGGTTGATCTGGCGAGTGCGGTCGCTGACCAGGTCGGTGCGGCGGGTGGTGAGGATGCGCAGGTCGACCGCTATCGGGTCGCCGGGCCGCAGCCGGCCCAGGTCGCGGCGCATGCGGGCCTGGTCGGCGATGACGAAGGCGTCCTTCGCGTCGGTCTTTCCCTCGCCGCGGTAGGTGCCCGTGGCACGGTGGACGGCCAGACCGGTGAGGTAGGCCATCGGCTGGTCGTGGTTGAGCAGCAGGCCGATCAGTAGCGCGGCGCCGCCGTGGTTGATGTCCACCGCCCACAGCACATCCCCGTCGATGCCCAGGACGTCGCGGATCAACTCCAGCAGAGCCGGCTCGTCGTTCAGGACACGACGCGACAGCAGCCGCTCGCCCCGCTCGTTGAGCACCACGCAGTGGTGATGCTCCTTGCCGATGTCCACTCCGGCCCAGACCTGCGGCACAGCTACCTCCGTCAGCTTGTCGTCAACAAATCCCGCAGACGACCTCGCCGACGTAGTCCTACAGAGCGATCAAGTCGCACATCCCAATTGGCGGTCGGGTCGTCGCGGGGCTCCGGGCGGCCATGTTCTCTGAGCCATCCGATCGGCTCCTCCATGACAGCCATACCCAGAGCCCCCGGGCCCACCGATCTTACGAGTGACCAGTTCGAACCCTCTTGAAAAGTAGGACTCCATGATCACCTGGACCCGTGCCCGCACTGCATCCACCCCACCCGATCACTCGACAGCGACTGCCTATTGCCGGTCGGTCTTAACGGCGTTGTCCAGCAGACTCGACACGGCGATGGCCAAGAGCTCGAGATTGCCGCGCAACGGCGCGGCGCCCAGCGTCGCCTCCACCCGCAGCTGCCGCTCACGGCAGCGGACGGAGATCCGGTCCATCGCCTCGGCAACGATGTCGGCCAAGTCGTCCTCCTGCGGATCGATGACCCGCTGCTCGGAGCGGGCGAGGGTGAGCAGGGCGTCGATCAACCGCTGGGCCCGCGCGGTGGAATCGGCGACATCGGCTGCCATGCTGCGCCACTGGCCCTGGTCCGGCTCCGGTTTGGCCAGCGTGACCTCGACGGCGGCCCGGGTCAGCGCCAGGGGGGTGCGCAGCTCATGGCTCGCGTTGGCGACGAAGCGGCGCTGGGCGGCGAAGGCGGCGTCCAGGCGCTCCAGCATCCGGTCGAAGGTGTCGCCGAGTTCCTTCAGCTCGTCCGGAGGCCCGGTCAGGTTCAGCCGCCGGTGCAGCGTGGTCCGGCCGGCCCCGCGTGCCGCTTCGGTGATGGCGGCGATCGGCCGCAGCAGTCGGCCGGCCACCCACCAGCCCACCAGCGCGGAGGTCGCCACGACCGCGACCAGGAGCACCAGCGCGACCTGGAGCAGGTGGGAGGCGGCGGCGTCGCGGATCTGGTCGCTCAGTCCGACGAAGTGGCCGTGGTCCGGATCCAGGCTGCTCGGGATCTGGTCATCGGGCAGGGGCTGGAAGATGAAGTGGTAGAACGCGGTGGTCAGACCCAGGACCAGGACGCCGCCGCCCACCGTGAACAGCGCCGCGAAGGTCAGGGTCAGCCGGGCCCGGATCGTCAGCGCAGGCCCGCGCAGAGCCCTCACGCGCTGATCCGGTAGCCGGCGCCGACCACGGTCTGCACCAGCTCGGGCGGCCCCAGTTTACGGCGCAGCCGGTTCACCGTCACCCGCACGGTGTTGGTGAACGGATCGGCGTGCTCGTCCCAGGCCCGCTCCAGCAACTGCTCCTGGCTGAGCACCGCCCCGTCGGCGGCCAGCAGGATCTGCAGCACCGTGAACTCCTTGGCCGTCAGCGCCACCAGCCGCCCGTCGCGATGCACGGTTCGACGCAGCGTGTCCATGGTCAGGTCGCCGGACGTCAGCACGGCCGCATGCGAGCGGCCCCGGCGACCCAGGGCCTGGATCCGCAGGGTAAGTTCGGCGAAGGAGAACGGCTTGCCCAGGTAGTCGTCAGCACCCGAGGACAGCCCGTCGATCCGGTCATCAAGGCCGGACAACGCGGTCAGCATCAGCACCATCGGCGCCCCGGACACCCCGGTCAGCTCCCGGCAGACCTGGTCCCCGCTGCGCCCGGGCAGGTCGCGGTCCAGCACCAGGACGTCGTAGCCGCAGGTGGCGGCGATCTTGGCCAGGGCCTGGGCGCCGTCGTGGCAGACGTCCACCGCCATGCCCTGGTCGCGCAGTCCCTCGGCGATCCGCGCCGCCAGCCGTACCTCGTCCTCCACTACCAGGATCCTCATGATCCCCATCCTTGCTGACGCCCGGCGGCAGAAGCCGCGACCAGGGCGGTTCTGACGCGTGATGGACCGGGCCACGCCATCGGGTCCTTCCCGTCGGGAACAGGTGCCGAGTTGGTGGTCACCGGTCTGCATCCGGTGCCGGTTCGGCAGCCCCCTGTCGTGGTCGCCATCGCCTGGGGGGCCATTGGGCAGGCGACTGGCTGAGCCCGTGCAGCAACCGGCCCAGCGCCGGGAGCAGGAAGGAGGCGAGCGCCGCGGCCAGGAGCCATCCGCCGAGGACGTCGGTGGGCCAGTGCACTCGCAGATACACCCGGTCGACCCCGACGCCCAGCGCCCACAGACCCGGCACGGCCACAGCGACGATGCGCACCACCGGGGAGCGGAACCGGGCCAGCAGGGCGGCTGCCAGGGCGATGGCGATCAGTGCCGATGCGGTGGTGTGCCCGGACGGGAACGCATAGCCGGAAGCCGAGGCCGCCCAGTCCTCCCGGGGCGGACGGGCGCGGCCGATCACCGTGGACAGGGAGATCCGCAGTGCCTCCGCCAATGCCAGTGCGACCACTCCCACCAGTGCGCCGCGCCACCACCAGAGCCGGCTGCCGGTCGCCGCGGCCCCCGTGAGTGCCGCCAGGGCGTAGGCGGGAGCTCCGGTGCCGGTGTCCGCCAGGGCGACCCCGGCATCGGTCAGCGCGCTGCTGCGGTGGACGAGCGCCCAGTGGTGCAGCGCACGGTCGAGGCCGAACGGCCTTCCGCCGTGGGCGAGCACGGCGACCGCCAGTGCTGCCAGCAGGGCCGCTGCGAGCAGTCCCACCATGATCCGTGCACCCGGCGCACTGCGCCGGGCTCGCTCGCTCGATGCCATGCCCCCATTGTCTACTCCGTTGTAGACAATAAGACCGACCGGGCCAGATAAGGTATGCCTAAGCTAAGTCGGCCGATCTGAAGGACTATCCATGTGGGACGACGCATTCCCGAGCTTCCTGATCGGGCTCAGAGAGGGCCTTGAGGCCGGCCTCGTCGTCTCCATCCTGGTCGCCACCCTGGTCAGGAGCGGGCAGAAGTCCCGCCTGCCGGCGCTGTGGACCGGAGTGCTGGCCGCGATCGCGCTGTCGCTCAGCTTCGGCGCGGTGCTCACCTTCACCGCCCGTAGTCTTTCCGCCACCGCCCAGGAGGCGTTCGGCGGCACACTGAGCGCGATCGCGGTCGCCTTCGTCACGGCCATGGTCTTCTGGATGCGGAGCAACGCCCGCAACCTGTCCGGGGAGTTGAAGGAGAAGGTCGGAGCCGCGCTGGCCGTCGGCTCCGGCATGCTCGTCCTCACCAGTTTCCTCGCCGTCGGGCGCGAGGGCCTTGAGACGGCGCTGTTCATCTGGACCACCGCGCAGACAGCGGGGGAGTCCACCGGCCCGCTGATCGGCGCGGCCCTGGGACTGGTCCTGGCCGCGGTGCTCTGCTTGGCGCTCTACCGGCGGGTCCGGAAGATCAACCTGACCCGCTTCTTCACCTGGACCGGCGCCGGGCTGATCGTGATCGCCGCCGGAGTGCTCGGCTACGGCCTGCGCGACCTCCAGGAGGGCGGCGTCCTGCCCGGCGTCCACGCCTTCGCCGTCGACCTCAGCGGCAGCATCGACGCCAACTCCTGGTACGCCACCCTGATCCAGGGCGTCTTCAACCTGACGACCCAAAGGACCTGGCTTCAGATCACCGCCTACGTGGTCTACCTGGCCGCGGTGATGGCCCTGTTCCTGCGCGGGGTCCGCGCACCCAAGGCCGAGCCGGCCGCCGAGCCGCATGCAGCAGCCCCTGCCCCGATGACCACACCGCACGAGTCCCGGGGCAGGCGACGCCGCTGGCTGGTACCCGTCGCCGTGGTGGCCGTGCCCGCCGCTGTCGCCGGTACGGTGATCGCCGCAGGCGGCGGGAAACCTGCGGCCGCCGCGACAGTGAGCGTCTCGCCCACCGCCTGCGGCACGGGCTTCACCGCGCCCAAGCTGGGCCAGCAGACCTTCCAGATGCACAACACCGGCAACGCCACCTCCGAGGTCTACCTCATCGACCCGGCCAGCAACGCCGTCTTCGGCGAGATCGAAGGCCTGGCACCCGGCACCACCCGCGCCCTGACCGCCACCATCGGCAGCGGCAGCTACGCCTGGCGCTGCGTACCCACCGGCGGCACCGCCGTCACCTCCGCAGCCGTCACCGTCACCGGCAGGGGAGCCGCCGCCAAGCCCGTGCTGCCGCTCGCCGCAGCCGACCTCGACGCACCGCTGGCCGCCTACAAGGCCTACGTCGAGACGGGCCTGGCCGTGCTGGTCACCGACACGGACAAGCTCAAGGCCGACCTGCACAGCGGCAGCCTGGCCCAGGCCAGGACCGACTGGCTCACCGCGCACCTGCAGTACTCCTCGCTGGGCGCCGCCTACGGGACCTTCGCCGACTTCGACCAGAAGATCAACGGACGCGCCGACGGACTACCCGACGGCGTCCACGACAAGGACTTCACCGGCTTCCACCGCCTGGAATACGGCCTGTGGCACAGCGAACCGGCCACCAGCCTGGCCCCGGTCGCCGACACGCTCTCCGCCGATACGGCCGGACTGCGCAAGGCCTTCCCGACCCAGGACTTCGACCCCACCAACCTGCCGCTGCGCACCCACGAGATCCTCGAGAACACCCTCCAGTTCGAACTGACCGCGGACACCGACCAGGGCAGCGGCACCAACCTGGCCACCGCCGGGGCCAACCTGGCCGGCACAAAGGAACTGCTCTCGGCACTGCGCCCCCTGATCATCCAGCGCAACCCGGCCCTGATCAGCACCGTAGACGCCGACAGCGACCGGCTCTCGATACTGCTGAACACCCAGCACCGGGGCAGCACCTGGACCCCCGTGGAGCAACTGGCCCCCGCCACCCACGCCGCGATCAACGGCGCCACCGGTCAACTCCTGGAAGACCTCGCCCCCGTCCCCGACCTCCTTGAGATCCGGAAGTCCGCCTGATGACTGATCAGCACCAGCCCTCGACGCTTTCGACGGGCAGCTGCCCCTTCGGATTCGGTTCCGCCACCGCGGCCGGGACCTCACGCCGCACCGTGGTCAAGTCCGCGCTCGGCGCGGGAGCAGCCGGAGCGGCGATAGCGACTGGCGCACTCACCCTCGGCGGCGGCTCCGCCTCGGCCGCCACCGCACAGGCATCGGCCGCGCCCGGCAACGGCTCAGTGGCCTTCCACGGGATCCACCAAGCCGGGATCACCACCCCCGCCCCGGGCTTCGCCGCCTTCCTCGCCCTGGACGTCATCGCCACCGACCGGGCAGACCTCCAGAAGCTGCTGCTAACCCTCACCGAGCGGATCCGCTTCCTGACCTCCGGCGGCACCCCACCCGACCTGGGCGTCGGCGCACCCCCGTCCGACAACGGCATCCTGGGCCCGGTCGTGCCCACCGACAGCCTGACCGTCACGGTCGGCGCAGGCGCATCCCTGTTCGACGACCGCTTCGGACTCGCTGCGCGAAAGCCACGCCGGCTCACCCCGATGAAGACGTTCCCCAACGACAACCTCCAGGCCGCACAGTCGCACGGCGACCTCTCGCTGCAGATCTGCGCCGACCGCCAGGACACCGTGCTGCACGCCCTGCGCGACATCGCCAAGCACACCCGCGGCCAGATGCAGATCAAGTGGCGCATCGACGGCTTCCAGAACACCCCGCGCCCCACCGGGGCCCAACGCAACCTGCTCGGGTTCAAGGACGGCATCACCAACCCCGACACCACCTCCGCCCGCGAGATGGACAAACTCGTGTGGGTGGACGCGGGCGGCGGCGAGCCCGCCTGGGCCACCGGCGGCACCTACCAGGTGATCCGGATCATCCGGATGCTGGTGGAGTTCTGGGACCGGGTCTCGCTCACCGAGCAGGAGAAGATGTTCGGCCGCCGCAAGGACACCGGCGCCCCTCTGGACGGCGCCAACGAGACCGACATCCCCGACTACACCAAGGACCCCCAGGGCAACGCGATCCCGCTGGACGCCCACATCCGCATCGCCAACCCGCGCACCGCCAGGACCGACGACTCCCGCATCCTGCGCCGGGGCTTCAACTACGACCGCGGCATCGATACGGTCGGCAACCTCGACATGGGCCTGGCCTTCTGCTGCTACCAGCAGGACGTCAAGCGCCAGTTCGAAGCCGTGCAGACCCGCCTGATCGACGAACCGCTGGTCGACTACATCTCCCCGACCGGCGGCGGCTACTTCTACGTCCTGCCCGGCGTCACCGACGACGCGGACTGGCTGGGAAGCGGACTGTTCACCGCCTAACGGCCACTGCCACGACGGCCACCAGGACCGCTGGACGCAGTGTCAGCCCTCGTCGTGGTGCGGGAGGTAGACGGTCAGGGCGTGGCGTGCCTTGTCGAGGATCAGGGTCTCGGCGGCGGGGTCTATCTCTCCGTCGCGGGCGTAGTGCTCGGTGTCGTGGATGCCGTCGATACGCAGTTGGGAGACGGCGGCGGCCTGGTAGACCCGGGACCGGGCCAGGGTGCCGGTGAGGAAGGCCGCCACCAGCCGGGTACGGGCCATGGGATGGCTGCCGTCGACCACGCGGATGTCGAGGGTTCCGTCGTCCAGGCTGCGGCGGAAGCTGGGGGCGAAGCCGGGCGGGTCGTAGCGTCCGTTGCCCGCGAACAGCAGCCACAGGCTGCGCTCCTTGCCGTCGATGACCGCGCGGGTGGGCCTGCCCTGGGCCAGCACCCGGACCAGTCCCACGCCCAGGGCGGGCCATTTGCCGAGGTACTTCTGCAGCGACTCGCGGGCGTGCACCAGTTCGGGGTAGACCCCGATGCTGAAGGTGTTGAGGAAGTAGGCCGCTTCCGGCTCGCCTTCTGACCTGCCGTTGGTGGCGCCCTTGGGGGTGACCCGTCCCAGGTCCACTGATCCGCCGTGGCCCCCCTGGACGGCGTCGACCGCGTCCTGCAGGGTGAAGATGCCCAGGTCGGCAGCGAAGTGGTTGAGTGTGCCGCCGGGGAAGACCGCCAGCGGGAGCCGGTGCTTGGCCGCGATCAGGGCCGCGGCGTTGATGGTGCCGTCGCCTCCGGCCACGCCCAGCGCGCTGTCGCCGTCGGCTGCTTGGACGTCGGCGGCGGCCTGTTCGAGCAGGGCGAGCAGGTCCTGGTCGCCCTCGCGGATCCGCAGGTCCGCCTGGGGCAGTTGGGCCAGCAGGTCCGTCTCCACGCTGTCGGCGCTGCCCGAGGAACTGTTGACCACCACGACCAGCCCGCGGCCCTCGGGCAGGGCCGGCACCTGGACCCGGGCCCGGGCCGCGGCTGCGGGGGCGTCGTCGCGCAGCGGCCACCACCGCAGCGTGAGCGCGGCCATGCCGACGCCCAGTGCTGCTCCGGCGAGCACGTCGCTGGGGTAGTGGGCTCCGGTGTAGACGCGCGAACCCGCCACCGCCGCTGCCAGCGGAATCGCGGCTGCGCCCAGCCAGGGTGACTCCAAGGCCACAGCGGTGGCGAAAGCTGCTGCCGAGGCGGCGTGCCCGGAGGGGAAGGAGGTGGTGATCGGCGGATGGAGCAGTCGGCGTGCGATCGGTACAGCGGTGGTGACGGGGCGTCGGCGGCCGGCCAGCTGCTTGGCGACGACGTTGGCGGCGGTGGACGCCAGGGCGAGGGAGCCGATGCCGCGCATGGCGGCGCGGCGCGCGCTCCGGTTGCGCGAGAGCCCGAGCGCGGCGGCCCCGGCCACCCAGAGCATTCCGTGGTTGGCGCTCCGTCCCAGGCGCGGCAGGACCGGGTCCAGTCCGCGGGGATGCGCGGCGGCCACGCGGTCGAACAGGCGTACGTCGAGGTTCTGGAGTCGTCCCATGAGGGCCGGATACCCCCATCCGGTACGAACACGCGGTCGAGGGAGCAAGCCGCACCGTCAGTGATGGTCCGTCTCCATCATTTTACGACGAAGCGTCAAACATGGCGTGTGGAACGGTTTTCGGTCAGAGGACTGGGGCAGCCGGAGTGGCAGGAGGCACACATGGACTGGACACTGTCCGGCAGACGTCACAGCCGCACCCGCCGTACCGGCAACTCCCGGAGCCGCGGCTCCCGCCAGCGCGCCACGCGCACCGGGAAGAGCGGCAGTTGGGGCGCCCGGCGGGTGGCCGGGGCCGGGGCGATCAGCGGCCTGGCCCGGGCCGGGTTCATCGCCCGCGGCGTGGTCTACCTCGTCATCGGGATCCTGGCGCTCCTGGTCGGGCTCGGCTACGGACGCCACGACCTGGACCGTGCGGGAGCCCTGGTCGCGATCGCCGGCGAGCCCTTCGGGGTCCTGTTGCTCTGGCTGCTGGTCATCGGCTTCGTCGGCCTGGCCCTGTGGCGCGCGGTGCGCGCCACCGTCTCCGCCGAGAGCGGTGGCCACCGTCTCCTGGACGCCGTCCGCGCCGTCATTTACGCCATCGGCGCCTGGAGTATCTACCAGTTCCTCGCCCACAGCCGCACCCCCACCACCTCCGACGACACCGCCCACGACGTCAGCGCCCGGCTGCTGCAGTCGGACGACGGACGCGTCCTGATGGTCGTGCTGTCACTGGTCGCCATCGTCGTCGGCATCGCCATCGTCGCCCACGCCGTCAGTAAGCGCTTCGCCGAACGGCTCCGCACCGGCTGGATGACCTACCGCACCCGGAACCTCGTGCTGCGCCTGGGCCAGGCCGGTCACATCGCCCGCGGTGTGATCATCGCCGCTGTCGGCTTCTTCGCCCTCAAAGCCGCGCTGTCGGACACCCCGAGCAAGGCCAAGGGCCTGGACGCCACCCTGCGCTCCTTCGCCCAGACCTCGTTCGGTCCGCTGGTGCTGATCCTGGTGGCGCTGGGCCTGATCGCGTTCGGGCTGTTCTCCTTCGCCGAGGCCCGCTGGCGCCGCACCCTGGGCGGCGTCCCCCGCTGACGCCCGCGGCCGCAACCACACGAGACGTGCTTCCCAGGTCAACCGGCGGATAGCCGGACGCCCCTGGTCCTTGCCGGCCTTGTCTGCGGAAGCCGGCCGCGCAGAGCCGAACCCCCGTGACCCGTCAGGAACAGTGCCACCTCCGCCCCCACACTCACCTTGGCGACGGTGGTGGCCTTACCCATTGCTGCGATCCTTCGAGGATGCGTCGAACTCTCATGTTCACCGCGGTCGGGCTCCTACTCGCACTGGCCGGCTGCACTTCGTCCCAGGCTGGTCCGCGCAGTGGGTTGCCGGTGGTGACCGGTAGCGCGGCGATCGCTGCCGCGGCCCAGAACTCCGCCTACGTCACCACCGCCCAGGCCAACGCACCGGACCTGGTCAACATGCTCGACCCGGCCTCCATAGTTGCGGCCGGGCGCCAGTTCTGCGCAGCTCTGAGCGCGGGCGACCCCATGGCAAAAGCCATTGCCGGCCTTGCGGCCACCTACGGCACCAAGGACGCAGATGTCCTGGCGGGCACTGCTGCCGATCTCTACTGCACCCGCCAGGACGTGACCGTGGACGCGCTGATCAAGATCCCCGGCCCGTAGAGCCGTTACCCCTGGGCACGGTCAGTTCTGCCCGCCGGGGCCCGGCAGTCATCATCGCCCTGGTCTTGCAACTCGTCGAGTGGACGGGGCATCCGAGAAGGCAGCTGGAAGACCGGGCATCGTCGCCGACCTGCGACAACCGGGCAGTAGTTCTTTCAACCCCATTGGGTCTGATCGGTGTCCGAACGAGGACGGACATCGGGCGCCTGCTCAGGGGACGGGCAGCCTGGGATGGCACCGGATTGCGTATCTGGCCGACAGTCTGGACATTCACTCACCGCACGGCAAAACGATCACTTCCTGCCTGCTGACCGTCTGAACCACGCAGGCACACCTGGTCAATACTCCTCCCGTCAACTCAGCGACCACCACCGCCCCATCGACGCGGCGTGTTCAAGGAGTTGGCCAGTGAAGGACGCGCTGTTCGATGAACGTTCCCCCGGAACGGCAGCGGAACGGTCTTCGCTGCGCTCATGGATGAGTGAGTACTGCTGGCCCGCTTCGACCTGCTGGTGAAGGTCGGTGGCCGCATCCCACGCGGTGGCACTGGAGAGCAGAAGTACCGAGGCCAGGACTGTCGCGGCAACGACGGGGCGGCGCAGATCGCCTCGTGCCGATGCTGCCGGACTGTCGTTCAGCAGGGCGGCCACCCGGCGCGGTACCGGCCCCGCCGCCATGCCGAGCGTGGCGCCGGCTCCTGCGGTCGCCTCGCGCCGGTGGGCCAGCGTGGCCATGGCTGCCCGGCCGACCGCCTGGGCGACGAGACGCCGGTCGCCGAGCCTGTCGGCGGCGGCCTCGTCCGCCCAGCGCTCCACGCTGTAGGCCACACCGTCGCGCAGGGGGCGCAGCAGCGGGTGGAGGGCGATGGCGAGGTCGGCAAGCAGGACGAAGCGGTGATGGTGGCCCGACAGGTGGGCCCGCTCATGCGCGAGCAGCACGTCGCGCTCATCCTTGGCCAGAGCTCGAAGCATTCCGGCGGTCACGACGATGCGTCCTGGGCTGCCACGTCGCAGGCCTGCGGGCAGCGCATAGGCGTCCGGCCGGGTATCGGGCACCACCACCAGGTCTCCTCCCGCACCGTGGACTGCTACCAGCACGCGGGCTTCGAGGTACTGGCGCCGATGGTGGGCCAGAACCTGGACGGTGCGAAGGGCGGCTGCCACCAGCAGTAGGCCGGCGACCGCGCCGACCGGCCCCACTGCCGGGGGAGCGAGATGACGGGCGACCGGCAGTTCCAGCTGGCCCAGGGCGGCGACCACCGGAAGCTGCAGCAGGGCTGCCAGGGACAGCAGGCCAAGTGCGACGGTGCCAGCTCCAGCCAAGCCGACGCAGGTCGAGGTGAGCAGCCACACGGCCGCTCGTGGCGGGAGCCGGTCCGGCAGCGAGCGAATGCTGGGCAGAGAGAGAAGGGGAGCCAGCAACAGCGGCAATGCCAGGGGCGCCCAGACGGTCAATGTCATGCGGTCCTCCCCTCATCCACGGGCCGGTTTCGCTCGCTCTCGGCCTGGAACAGGCTCCTGAGCGATTCCTCGTCTTCCGGGTTCAGGCCGGAGACGAAGCGGCTGAGCACGGTCTGCCGGTCGGTCTCCCTCTCCAGTTCCGTACGCATCCGCCGGGCAGCGAGCCCTGCCGCATCCTGCGCCTCCTGCGCGGGTGCGTACGCGAAGGCGCGCCCCGCACGGGTGCGGGTGAGCAGGCCCTTGGATTGGAGCCGGGCCAGGATGGTGTTCACCGTGGTACGGGCCAGGTCCCCAGGCAGGGCGTGTTGGACGTCGGCAGGCGTGAGCGGCTGCTCGGCTGCCCAAAGCACGGCCAGGACCCCCGCCTCGAGCTCTCCGTGGTGCCGGCGCTGGGGCTCGGTCATTGCCAAGGTGATCGCCCTTCGTCCCCTGCTGCCGGGGCCCTTGGAGGAGAGTGGTGTCGTCCATCAGAGTGCCACGAGGCGACTACAACAGCGTAGACGGCCTCTCTGAGGATTAGAGCCCGTGCAGATAGGCGGTGTGGGGAGCCCCGGCAGCAAGGCGGGCACAGGTCCCGGCGATCATGGAGTTACGACGCTCTGTGATCACCGGGGAGACCTGTGCCCGTCCTGCCATCATGGCTGACCGACCCGCTCTGGGACCAATTCGCAGCCCTGCTGCCCGAGCGGCCGACAGTCGATCCGACCCATCCGCTGGGGTGCCACCGCCCCCGCATCAGCGACCGGATCGTGTTCGACAAGCTGCTGCAACTGCTGCGGTTCGGCTGCTCCTACGAAGCCATCGCCGACTCGACCTGTTCGGCGACCACTATCCGCAACCGCCGCGACGAGTGGATCCGGCTCGGCGTCTTCGCCCGGTTCAAGCAGATCGCGCTCGAGTCCTACGACCGGATGGTCGGGCTCGTGCTCGACCAGATCGCCATCGACGGCTCCATCACCAAGGCCCCGGTGGCGGCGAGGCCGCCGGACGATCACCGGTCGATCGCGGCAAACAGGGCCTGAAACGCTCGGGAATGACCGATGGCTACGGAATCCCGCTCGGCCGGATCCTCGCCGGCGCGAACCGCCACGACTCCCCACTGCTCGCCCCGACCCTGGACCTGCTGGACGACCTCGGCCCGCTACCCGACGACATCACCGTGCACCTGGACGCCGGCTACGACTCGGACAAGACCCGGAGCGAACTGAGCGCGCGCAAGCTGCACGGCCGCATCGCGCACAAGGGCGAGAAAGCACCGATCCAGGCCAGCCAGCGCTGGCAGGTCGAACGCACACACGCCTGGCAGAACGCCTTCCACCGACTCGCCCGCTGCTACGAACGCCGCACCCACGTCATCAACGCCTTCTTCGACCTCGCCGACACCGTCATAACCGTCCGTAGCCTGATCCGACAGGCATGGACCACCCACCGCTGGGACGATCGCCCGAACCACCGCCCATGAGCACACGCCTATCTGCGCGGGCTCTTATTCACGTCCTCCCGGCTGCCCCATCGGCCGGGAGGACGGCGCGGGCCTTCTACGACCGTCTCGCGCGCTGGCGCCTGTGGGTTCGGTCGGCATCCCCGGTGGCTGGAAGGAAGGAAACACAGGCTTGCGCTGGTGCAGCATCCGATCGAACAGAACCAGGCGAGAACATGAACGTCTACAAGACTGTAGACGATTAGCGTGGTGTTACGGTTCCGGCGGTCGGCCGCCGCAGCCGTTGAAGTACATGCGTGAGTCGCCTACGGAGCACTCGACTGGTGCGCCGTCGCATCAACAAGGGCTCCGGGTGACCCGCCGGGCTCGCACCGCTGCTGAGACCAGGCCGGCTGCAGAAGGCGGGAGCGGCCCACCGCCGGCCGAGGACGCGACCCGCCTCGCAGCCTGCTCTCCGCGTCCACGGTGCCCGTCAACATAGTGCAGGTTCGGTTGCGGCCCACTCAGTGGTCAGTGCGGCGGTGAGGATCTGCGTGTCGCCGGTGTGGGTATCGGTCCAGACCGGATGGATTGTCCTGCCCGCGGCGGCAATACCTTGGTAGTTGCCGAGCCAGCGGGTGCTGCCGGTATTGACGGCCTGGATGGGATCGAAGGACTGGGTGGTCACGCGGCGTGGCGGACCGAAGGCGACGCGCCCGGGCACGGAGAGAAAGAGAAGGACGTCCATGCGGGCTTCAGCGATGGACAGCGCGTAGACCGATACAGCGATCCGCCCCATCTTGTCGACAGCGAGCTGGGGCTGCAGGAAGACGGTCTGCCGGCTCGTGGCCACGGATACTGGCGCGCCCCAGGTTCGGCCGTGGTCGGCGGAAGCACACAGAAGGATCTGCGAGGCCCCGGTGGCGTCGTTCCAATCGGTTATCGCAGCGACGACCACTGCGCCTTGAGGCGCGGCGGCGATCGCCGGACCGCTTTTGGCGGTCACCGGTCTCAGGTCGGGTGCCGTGCTGCTGACCTGGACCAGTGCTGTCGGGGCTCCGAAGCTGCGGCCCTGGTCGGTGGACGACAAGGCCCGTACGGTGATGTCGCCGGAGGCATCGGCGACAAGGTACACGAGACTCAAGCAGCCGTCGGCCCCGGCGGCGGCTACCGGGGACGCGGCCTGTGCTCCGGCGTCCGGGTCGAGGTGACGGGGTTTCTCAAAGGTGTATCCGCTGTCGTGGGAACGAGTGAGCACCACCCCGTCGTCCGATGTGCCGTAGAGCCTGGCAGCTACGTAGAGGCAGGGTGGCGAAGAGGCAGGTGTCTGGTCGATCGCGAGGGAGGGGTGGTCGGTCAGGCCACCGTCGCCCGGGATCGCGGTGGCCGGCGGTCGGAAGCTGCGGCCGCCGTCGCCTGTGGTCCAGAGGTGGGTGTCGCCGCGTCGCCTTGCTCCCTTCGCTGCTATGCCGCAGACGAACCCTCGGCCCTGTGCGTCGAAGGCCGCGGTTGCGTTGCCGTCCGCGTCCGGGACTACGCCGGGCAACATGCCGGTGCCGGACCAGGTGGCGCCTGCGTCGAAGGACGCGTAGGCGGCGATGCCGATCAAAGGCCCCTCGAAGACCCGGCATGCTGCGAGTAGGTTGTTCGGGTTCCGCGGGTTCACCGCCAGGGACGGCTCGATGTGCGCGGTGAATTGGTCGCTGGTGACCTGTTGGTTCGTCGGCACTCGAGGGGAAGCCGGCGCTCTCGCAATGCTGTCATCGTCTGTCATATGGACCACTCCGATCGCTGACAGGGCCATGAGCACCCGGCGCGGCACGACGGGATCGAGCCCATGACTATGCCTTCCGTGGAAGAGAACAATGCCATCCCCCAGGTACGGTCTCGATCCTGCTAGGACGGGCATGGGAGCGCAGTCCGCCTGAAGTCTCGGTCGACCCTGACGTCTCCCCTAGGGTGGATCGGCGGGACGGGGATTCACCCTGCGTGGTCGAGGGCGCCGACACCTGCTCCCTTCTTCAAGATCCGGAACACCTCCTGTCCTCGAGAGGCTCGTCATCGGATTCCGTTGCTGATTCATCCGGGGTGGACTGCGCCGGGTCGTCCGACCGGATGACCCTCCGGGCGCCCAAGACACCTCGGTCGGAGGACTCGGGGAGGGGAGGCGGCTTCCTAGGCTGGAGCGGTAGTCGGAGAACTTCTGGAGGACGCATGATCAGGGCCGAGGGTTTGACCAAACGGTATGGGGACAAGCTGGCCGTCGACGGGTTGTCGTTCACCGTCGAGCCGGGAGTCATCACCGGCTTCCTGGGCCCCAACGGTGCGGGCAAGTCGACGACGATGCGGATGATCATGGGGCTGGACTCTCCCACATCCGGATCGGTCACCGTGAACGGCAAGCCGTTCGCTGAGCACCGGCGTCCGTTGGCTGAGGTCGGAGCGCTCCTTGAAGCGAAGGCGGTGCACACCGGCCGTTCGGCGCGCAGTCATCTGCTGGCGATGGCGGCAACGGCGGGAATCTCGGCCAGGCGGGTCGACGAGGTGATCGGGATGGTGGGACTGGGCGATGTCGCCGGTCGCCGGGCCGGCGCGTTCTCCCTGGGCATGGGCCAGCGCCTCGGCATCGCCTCGGCACTGCTGGCGGATCCGCAGACGCTGATCCTCGACGAGCCGGTCAACGGGCTGGACCCGGACGGGGTGCGGTGGATCCGCAACCTGCTCAAGGGCCTGGCCGACGAGGGCCGCACCATCTTCCTGTCCTCGCACCTGATGAGCGAGATGGCGCTGACCGCGGACCACATCATCCTGGTGGGCAAGGGCAGGCTGCTGCGGGACCAGTCGATGGCGGACTTCATCGCCGGCGCGTCCGCTGACATCGTCACGGTCCGCTCCCCCCAGACGGGGCAGCTCGCCGGGCTACTGGCCGGTCCCGAGGTGACCGTGCGCGACATCGCGGCGCAGACGCTGGAGGTGGAGGGCCTGACCAGCGACCACATCGGCAGGACCGCCGCGGCAGCCGGAATTGTCCTCCTGGAGCTGGCCCCCCATGCTGCGTCCCTGGAAGAGGCGTACATGGCCCTGACCGACGAATCGGTCGACTACCGTTCCACCGTCGAGTTCACCGAGGACGCCGCATGAGCACTACCACTGAGGTTGGCACTGCTCTGCGCAGCGCCGCCACCCGCGTCGACAGCCAGCCGGTCTCCCTCGCCAGGGCGGTGAAGTCCGAGTGGATCAAGTGGCGCAGTCTGCGCTCGACCTGGGCCGTTCTGGGCGCGGCCGTGGTCGGGATGCTGGCCATCGGGCTGGTCATCGGCTTCAACACGCGCCACCTGACCGGGAACCAGGACTCCAATGACCTGGCCGCCTCTGCGCCGCTCCAGGGCTACTTCCTGGGACAGCTGCTGATCGGGGCCCTGGGCGTGCTCTTCGTGTCCAGCGAGTTCAGCACCGGCATGATCCGTTCGACCTTCGCCGCTGTCCCCAAGCGCATCCCGGTGCTCTGGGCCAAGCTGACGGTGTTCTTCGTGATCACCGCAGTAGTGATGACCATCGTCACCGTCGTGACCTTCCTCATCTCGCAGGCCGTGATCAGCCAGTCCCGTCCGGGGTTCTCCCTTTCCGACCCGGGAGTGTGGCGGTACGTACTGGGCACCAGCCTCTATATGGTCCTGGCCGGGGTCATCGGCGGAATGATCGCCTGGATGGTGCGCTCCACCCCCGGCTCACTGGTCAGCTTCTTCGCCCTGATCTTCGTCGTGCCCCAGCTCTTCAGCCTGTTCGGCTCGGCCGGCAAGCACATCGCACAGTTCTTCCCCTCACAGGCCGGAGAGGCGTTCACGGTCGCTCAGCCCGAGGCACCCCATCTGTCCCCGGGAGCCGGCGTCCTCGTACTGTGCGCCTGGGCAGCTGTCGCCACCATCGCGGCAGCGGTCACCCTGCGCCGCCGCGACGCCTGAGTGAGACGCTGAACCCATGTCCGCCAACCGCAGCAGCACCTGGCCAGCAGCACGTCCGCTTGTAGCGGATGTCCTGCTGGCCTGCGGCGTCGCTCTGGTGGCGACGCTGGCCGACCTCAACGGCCCCGACTACCGCAACGCCTCCGCACCGTACTGGGACATGGCGCTGGCAGCGCCGCTTGCCCTGCGCCGTCGCGCCCCGGCGACCGCCGCAGCTCTGGTCGCAGCGGTCTGCCTCGCGACATGGCTGGTCGATGTGGTGGCCTTCGCCGCCGTCCCGGCGGTGCTGATCATGCTCTACTCCCTCGGCGTCTGGGAGCAGCGCCGCTGGCTGCTCGCGGCAGCCCTGGTCGTAGCCGAGACCGGCGTCGTCATGGCGGCCCTGCGGTGGACACCGGACGGCCGCCAGTGGCTGACCGGACTAATGGCGACCGGGACGGTCACCGCCGCCCTGGTCATCGGCCTGTACGTCCGCACCCGGCGGGCCTATCTTGCCTCGATGATCGAGCGAGCCGAGACCGCGGAACGCGACCGCGACCACCGGGCCCGGATCGCGGTGGCCGAGGAGCGCACCCGGATGGCCCGCGAGATGCACGACGTCATCGCCCACAGCCTGGCCGTCATGATCACCCTCAATGACGCCGCCGCCGCCACGGCTCCCGAGGGGCCCGTGCGCGAGACTGTCACCCAGGCCTCGGAGGTCGGGCGCCAGGCCTTGACCGAGATGCAACGCATCCTCGGCGTCCTGCGCGGCGCCGGATCAGCGGACCTCGTGCCCCAGCCCGGCATCGCGCAACTGACGGACCTGATCGCCATCGCCCGCTCGGCCGGCCTCACGGTGGAACTCTCGGTTTCCGGCGAACCGGGCCAACTGGCGCCGACCACCCAGCTCAACATCTACCGCATCGTCCAGGAGAGCCTGACCAACGTGCTCAAACACAGCCGCGACGTCCGACGCGTCATCGTCACCCTCGCCCACCGCGAGGACCGCGTCCGGATCCAGGTCACCAACGACGGCGAACCCGCCACACCGCCGCACGAGGCGGCCACCGGGCACGGACTGGCGGGGATGCGCGAACGCGCCGCCCTCTACCAGGGCCGGTTCCACGCGGGCCCGACCCGCGGCGGCGGCTGGGAAGTCCTCGCCGACCTCGCCGTGAACGACCCGGCAGGTGCCGCATGACCATCCGGGTACTGCTGGCCGACGACCAGGACCTGCTGCGCCGCGGCTTCAAGATGATCATCGATGCGCAGGCCGACATGGAGGCGGTGGGAGAGGCGGCGAACGGCGCTCAGGCCATTGCCCAAGCGGCAGCGCTGCGGCCGGACGTCGTCCTGATGGACGTTCGCATGCCCGGAACGAACGGGATCGAGGCGACGCGCCACATAGCCGCTCACCTGCCGGATGTGAAGGTGCTGATCCTGACCACCTTCGACATCGATGAGTATGCCTTCACCGGCCTGCACGCAGGAGCCAGCGGCTTCCTGCTCAAGAATGCCCGGACCGAGGAACTCATCGCGGGCATCCGCACGGTCGCCGCGGGCGACGCGATCCTGGCACCCAGTACAACCCGCCGCCTGCTGGACACCTACGCCGGGACCTTCCACGGCACTGGTTCGAGTACGCCCGCGAAGGACGCCCTCGCCCCCTTGACCCAGCGCGAGCGGCAGGTATTCACAGAAATGGCAGCCGGCCGCACCAACCAGGAGATCGCCGATCGACTTGTCCTGTCGGAGACCACTGTCAAGACCCATGTCGCCAGGGTCCTGGCCAAACTGCAGCTGCGCGACCGGATCCAGGCAGTCATCTTTGCCTACGAGAGCGGACTCACCCCACCGGGCCGCTGAGCAGCCGCCCCGCTGGATGTCAGATATGGAATGCGGTAGACGGTCGACAGCCTGTCGACGAGGGGCTTCTTCTGATCCAGGCGCAAAATCCTTCCACAACGTGCTGTCCGGCTCACCTCCGCCTGCGCGGAGAGGACCTCCCCAACGCGCACCGCGACACCGTCCAAGCCGGTTCACCGCCGCCTCCGCAGGGCACTCAGCCGCTGGATGCTGGAACCAGCCCCCGGTTTTACGTGGGCACCCTGTCCGCCAAGGTTCGCGCGGAACTGTGGGCCGTCGCCGTCGCCTCCGTCGGCACCAGAGCCGCAGTCCTCATCAGCCCCGCTGCCAACGAGCAGCACAACACCATCCAGACCGCCGGCGAACGCCGCCGCACAGTCGAGGACCTGAGTCCAGCCCGCGCACGTGCCATCCGCGCAGGCGGAGGTGAACAGTCCACGTGTATCCCCGCAGTGCCCGGACGACATCTGGCATGGAGCCGGTAGCAGGACCTGCGCAGGCCCGCACAGTGGAACTGTGCGGGCCTGCGGCTTGCTGCGCGGGTGCGGTCAGACGCCGCGGGTGCTGTTGCCGTAGTAGGTGCCGACCTGCTGGTGGTAGTCGGCGTCACCGGTGTGCTTGTCCTTGTCGAACTCCGGGGAGTTCTTGATCTCTTCCTTGGTGCGGCCGACCTGGACGGTCTGGTTGTCGGCGTCGACGGAGGTGATGGTGCCGGCGGGGAGCAGGACGTGCTTGCCGAAGATCCACGGTCCGGTGTCGACGACGATGTACTGGGCGTCCACGTCGGCGGAGTGCTTGTCGACCTTGCCGATGTGGCCGTCGGTCGCCTCGACCTTGTACCCGCTCAGGTCGGTGCCGGCCTGGTAGCCGGAGTTCTCCTGGTAGCCCCACACGCCGTTCTCCACGGAAACACCCTTCGCCGACAGGTGAGCTAACACCCGGTATGGACTGAAACAGCAGCATTGCTGCCTCGGTGAACCTCCTGTCCCGCTCTGGCGTTCTCACGCCTTCCCGGTGCGAACCGATTGCCCCTCGCCGACGCGGTGCTTGATGGGGCTGGCCACCGGCCGGGGCCGTTCCGTTCCCTGCCTGGCAGGCTGCGGCCGGACCAGACTCCGTACACGATCACCCCGTGGGTGCGGGGACCGGCATGCCGGGTTCGCTTCCCTGGACATAGTGTGGCCTCACATCCTCACCAGCCGCCCGGTCACCTCCGACCGCGACAGGCCCTCAACAGCCCCCGGAGCCTGGACCATGCCGTCAGCGTTGACCCTCCAGGTACAGCAGCAGGGACCGCGCGCCGTGCTGGCGCTCGCCGGGGAGTTGGACCTGGACGGAGCCGACGTGCTGACCACTACCGCTCTGGACCTGATCGAGCGCGGCCACCGCGACCTGGTCCTGGAGATGGCGCAGGTGTCCTTCTGCGACTCCATGGGCCTGAACGCGCTGCTGCGCGTCCTGCGCCAGGCCGTAGGCGCAGGGGGATCGCTGGTCCTCGTGTCCCCCACGGATCCGGTCAAGCGCCTGCTGTCCATGTGCGGTGTCGACCAGATCATCACAACCGCCGACGGCCCCCAGCCCCCCATCCAGCGCAGCCCCACGCGCCCATGAGCAGAGGTGGCCGCACCCGGCTCAACGCGGAGGCGGACAAGCCATGAGGTTCGGCCCTGCGGAGCCCTGGCGTGGTGGCGCCGCCGCTGGGCGGGCGTTGTCGGATGCGGGATCCTCCATGCTGCGGCGCAGTTGCAGCAGTCCATCGTGGACGCGGGATTTGAAGGTCCCCAGCGGGATGCCCAGCTGTTCGGAGGCTTGCGCGTGGGTGCGGTCCTGGTAGAAGGCCAGTTCCAGCGCCTGGCGCCGGCACGGGGTCAGGCTGTGCAGGCGCCGGCGTACCTCCTGGTGCTCCAGGTGCTGTTCCACCTGTTCCAGGACGCTGTCGTGGGCAGGAGGTTGGTGGCGGCTGGCCTCCTGCAGGTCGCGTCGCACTCCCGCCTGGTGGTGGCGCAGGCGGTCCACCGAGCGCCGATGGGCCATCGTCAGGGTCCAGGCGATGACGCTGCCGCGCTCGGGCCGGTAGCGTGCGGCGGTCTCCCACAGCTGCAGTATCACTTCCTGCGCGACCTCCTCGGCTTGGGCGCGGTCCCGCAGCACCCGCAGCGCCCCTGCCCGCACCAAGGGGAACAGGGCGGCGTAGAGGTCGGTGAAGGCGTCGCGGTCGCCCGTGGCCACGGCGGCCATCTGTGCTTCCAGGCCATGATCCGGATCGGCGTCCCCGGCCCGGTACGGCTGTCGGTCGGTGTCCATCGGCGCAAGCCCACCACACCGGAACCCGTTGGCGCCGCTGACAACGGCGACGCGCCGCAAAGCACGATCAGCACACCGGGCCAGGCCGGCTCTGCGGTCCGACGCGCCATTGCATCTGTGCGGCACCCCACCGTTGCCGGGGGGTCGAACAAAACCCCGGCCGCCCGTTACCGGTGGGTGGGCAGCGCACCGCCTCCCTTGGGAGGGCACACAGGCAACGGCGGCGTGCTGGTGCGGCATCAGGTAGTCGATTCCTGGCTGTCCTTGTCGTGGTGGGTGAAGGTGCTCTTCACCCCCAGACCCTAGCCCCGACACCCTGGGCATGCCGGTGACCTGCGGATACTGCGGTCAGAATTCCTTGGCGTCCCGGCTCTGGCGGGTCCTGGCTGCCGGACGTGTCGAAAGCTGCGGCTGCCTGTACCGGTGGCCAGTGGATCGCGGGGTAGGCGAGGGGTTGAGGCAGTCCCTGTCTCGAACCGATGAGGGAGACGACTATGGGTGCCGACGACAAGGCTTCGAACGCTGCGGACAAGCTCAAGGGCAAGGTCAAGGAGGGTACCGGCAAGGTGACCGGCAACGAGCGCCTTGAGGCCGAGGGCAAGGGCGACCAGGCCAAGGGCGACGCCAAGCAGGCTGTCGAGAAGGTCAAGGACGCCGTCAAGGACTGACCGGACCAGAGCAACGGAAGAGGGGTCCGCCCGTGGGCGGACCCCTCTTTCCGCGTGTGCGGGTCAGCGCCGGTTGATGCGGGGGAAGACGGCGTCGTCCAGGATCAGGCCGATCGCGACGGCGATCGGGATGGCGAGCAGGGCGCCGATGATGCCCAGCAGTGATCCGCCGATCAGGACGCCCAGGATAGTGACCAGGGGGTGGACGTCGACGGCGTACTTCATGGCCCTGGGCATGATCAGGTAGTCCTCGGCGACGCGGAAGACGATGTAGAACACGGCGGTGGCGATCGCCACCGGCAGGGAAACGACCAGGGCGACCAGGGCCACGACGATGCCGCCGATGGTGGAGCCGACCATCGGGATCAGGTCCATCACGGCGACGAACACGCCCAGCGCCGCGGGGTAGGGGACGCCGAAGGCTTCGAGCCATATGAACGTGGCGACTCCGGCGATGACGGAGGTGGCGAGGTTGCCGAGCATGTAGCGGCCGGTGCGCAGCAGGATCTCGTCGGTCAGCTCCGCAGCGTGTTCGCGCTTGCTGCCCGCCACGAAGCGCAGGCCGAAGGCTTTGAGGGAGGGCAGGCCGGCGAGGAAGTACATGGTCAGGGTGATCACCAGGAACAGGCCGGTCAAGGTGGTGGCGACCAGTTGCCCCGCGCCCATGACGCCGTCCAGGACGTTGCCGCTCCCGGTGCCCAGGGCCGACTTGGCCTTGTCGGTCAGGTGGTAGCGGTCCTCCATCTGCCCCAGGAAGGAGTGGTGGTCGTGCAGTTGCTGCAGCCAGATGGGGATGTTGTGGACCAAAGCATTGATCTCGTTGGTGATCGGGGCGATGAACAGGGTCGACAGGCCGCCCAGGATCAGGAACAGTCCGATGATCACGATGACGACGGACCAGGTGCGTTTGAGGCCGCGGCGGGTCAGCAGCCCCACGAAGGGGTCCGCGCTGACGGCGATGACCAGGGCGAGCAGAACGAGCAGCAGGATGTCCTGCAGGTGCTGGACTGCCTGGACGAGCCAGTAGGCGAGCAGCGCGCCCAGGCTCAGGCGGAAGCCGATCGAGAACCAGGACTGCGCTCCGGTGCGGGTGCGCAGCGCGGCCGGGTCGCCGGGTCTGCTGGTGGTCTCGGCAGGACTACTGGGCGGGGGGATGCTCATGGCGATGCTCCTGAACGTCGGGCGTGAGCCCGAAGGCCAGGCACGGAAGGGGAAGGACAAGCTGGCCCGATTCTGGCGGTGCTCAGACCCGGGGTGCGAGGGGGGCGTGGGTGCCCGGGGCCAGGATTTCCTCCAGGACGACGCGTACGGCCTCGAACGCTGCGGCGCGTGACTGCTGGGCCAGGGCCTGCAGCGTCGCGCCGTCCTGGAGGTGGTCCTCGACCAGTTCGTAGTTCTTCGCCGACTCCAGCTGCGCCCAGTCGTGCGCGCGCTGGATCCGGGTCAGGAGTTCGGTGGTGCTGATCTCGGCGACCACGCCGACGTCGAGCTGCACGGGGATGGAGGTCACCGGGATCAGTCCTGGGCCAGCAGCTGGGCGCGCAGCGTGGTCAGGATGCGGGACAGCAGCCGCGAGACGTGCATCTGGGAGAAGCCCAGGACCGCGCCGATCTCGGACTGCGTCATCTCCGCGCCGAAGCGCATCGACACGATCGCCTTGTCCCGCTCGCTCAGTTGCGCCATCAGGGGTTTGAGGGATTCCAGGTCGATGACCAGGTCCATGCCGGGGTCGACCTCGCCCAGGCGGGCGGTGAACGCGGACCCGTCCCCGCCGTCCTCATCGCCAGGGGTGCCGGCGTCGATGGAGCTGACGGAGTAGCCGTTGGCCGCCACCAGGCCCTCGCGGACCTCGGTCTCGGTCAGCTCCAGGTGCGCGGCAAGCTCGGCGGTGGTCGCCGGGCGGTCGTTGGCGAACGCCAGTTCATCGGTGGCCTTCGCCAGTTGAAGCCGCAGCTCCTGCAGGCGCCTGGGTACGTGGACGGCCCAGCTGGTGTCGCGGAAGAACCTTTTGATCTCGCCGATGATGGTGGGCATCGCGAAGGTCGGGAACTCGTTCTCCTGGGCCAGGTCGAACCGGTCGATGGCCTTGATCAATCCGATCGTGCCGACCTGGATGATGTCCTCCATCGGCTCGCTGCGGGTCTTGAACCGGCGCGCGGCGAATTTGACCAGGGTCAGGTTCAGCTCGATCAGGGTGTTGCGCACGTACTGGTACTCGTGCGTCCCCTCCTCCAGCACCGCCATCCGCGCGAACAGGACCTTCGACATCGCCCGCGCGTCGGTGGCCGTCGCATTGCGCGGGTCCGAAAGATCGAGGTCCCCGTACGGCTGTGTAAGGGCCGGTGCCGCTAGGGGAGCCGTCGCGGGTGCTGTGCGGTGGGGGCGGGCGGTGATGAGCTGGGTGCTGGTCATCGGCATCCTTCGCTGGTACCTCCCGCATGAGGAGCCCCATGAAGGCGAAACGACGCGTACTCGCGCTCGCGCACCCGGCCCATACCCCGCATCCGAGAGTTCACCACCGCAGGACGCAGATCATTGCCGCACGCCGTCCCCCGACACGTACTCCCCTGTGGGAAAGGCGGCGCTGCGTTCCGCGGGAGGTGTGGTGAAGAACTGGCAGACTGCTCAACGGCGCGGGCATACGGCTGGGTGGCCGTCAGGGGGCGAATCCGACCAATCTGGGCAAAGCTCCCGTCGGTCTGCATCTATGGCAGCAGGCCGGGCAGGCGCTCAGCGGGGGAACACGGGAGGCAGAGCACATGGATATCGGGAAAGGCTCATCCCTCCTACACCACAGCACCATGACGTTCGAGGACCGGCCCGGGGCCGTGAGTGCGGCCCATGATCAGACGGTGCGGTTCCTGGCCACCTGCGGACCGCTGCCTGCCACCTGCGTGCAGGACGCGCTGCTGCTGGTCAGCGAACTGGTCACCAACGCGGTGCGGCACGCCCTCGGCGTGTGCGCCCTGGACCTGAGCGAGGACGGCACTCAGCTGACCATCGCCGTTACCGACACCAGCCCGGCCCCACCTCGGCCCCGCACCCCTGATCTCCTGGCCGGGCGCGGCGGCTTCGGCTGGCATCTGCTTCTCACCCTGACCACCCACTTGCACATCGTCCCCACCCGAGCCGGTGGCAAGAGCGTCATCGCCACTGTGCCCTGCGCTGCGAGCAGCCCCGAGTAGATGCCGCCACAGGCCCCCGATGATCTTGCAGGAGCTGATGCGGCGGGCAGTGCTGTGGGTCTCCAGTAGGGTGCGGAACCTCGGTCTTCGCGCGGAGATGGCAGGACGCCGGAATGACGAACGCGCGTGCGAGGCACCATGTGACGGTGACCGGCCAGGAGAAGGGGCCGGTGGTGGTGCTGTCCCACGGCTTCGGCTGCGATCAGAACATGTGGCGGCTGGTGGTGCCCGCCCTTGCGGAGCGATTCAAGGTGGTGCTGTTTGACCACCTCGGAGCGGGCCGATCCGACCTGTCGGCCTGGGACGCGCGGCGGCACGCCTCGCTGGACGGGTACGCGGACGATGTCCTGGAGCTGCTGGCGGAGTTGGACCTGGGGCCGGTGACGTTCGTGGGCCACTCGGTGAGTTCCATGATCGGGGTGCTGGCGGCGGTGCGCGCCCCGGAGCGGTTCGCCCACCGGGTCGGTGCGGCAGAAGCTGTTCTCCAGCTCCGCCCCAGCTCGGGGCGCTCCGGATTGCCCATGATCACCGGAGCCATCGCACCAGACCACCCCAGGTAGTTCGAATCCAGCGACTCCAGCAGCTCCTCGATGTCGGCCGCACTGAACCCGCCTCGGTAAATCGCGGGCAGCTTCGCGCGGGCCACGTTCCTGTCCGACAACCGGGGCGACCTGGCCAAGGTGACCGTGCCCACCCTGGTGCTGCAGTGCACCAGCGACGCCATCGCGCCCCTGGGTGTGGGTGCGTTCGTGCAGGGCGCCATCGCGGGCAGCGAACTGGTGACGCTGGAGGCGACTGGGCACTGCCCGCAGCTCAGTGCCTCGCAGGCCACTGCGCAGGCGATCACAGCGTTCACGGCAGGCGCGCGGTGATGGCCGCGGCCGGCCCGGACGGCGCCCTGGATCCCGAGGAGCCGGAGCGGGAGCCGCTGGACGAGCGGGCGGTGTTCTCCTCCCTGCTGGAGGACAACGTCGAGGACCTGTACGAGAACGCCCCGTGCGGCTACCTGTCCACGCTGCTGGACGGGCAGATCGCCAAGGTCAACACCACCCTGCTGGACTGGCTCGGCTACCGGCGCCAGGACCTGGTGGGCCGCCGCCGTTTCTCGGACCTGCTGACCGTCGGCGGGAAGCTCTACCACGAGACGCACTTCGGGCCGCTGCTGCAGATGCAGGGCCAGGTCAACGGCATCGCCCTGGAACTCAAAGCAGCCGACGGGACCCGGCTGCCGGTGCTGGTGACCTCGCAGGTCAAGACCGGCAGCGACGGGCAGCCCCTGCTGATCCGCACCACCGTCGTCGACGCGCGCGAGCGCCGCGCCTACGAGACGGAACTGCTGCGCGCCCGCAAGGACGCCGAACAGCGAACCCAGGAAGCCGAACAGGCCCGCCGCGAGGCTGAGCAGGCCCGTGTCCTGGTGGAGGTCGAGCGCGAACGCCTGCAGCGCCTGGCCGCCACCCTGCAGCGTTCCCTGCTGCCACCGCTGCTCAGCGCCCCGCCGGGAATGCAGGTGGCCGCGCACTACTCCATCGCCTCCGCCGACGAGGTCGGCGGCGACTTCTACGACGTCTTCCCACTGACCGAAGGCCGCTGGAGCCTGTTCCTTGGCGACGTGTGCGGCAAAGGCGCACCCGCAGCCGCGGTCACCTCGCTCGCCCGCTACACCCTGCGGGCCGCTGCCGCCTACGACCCCGACCCCGCCTCGGTGGTCTCCCACCTGAACACCGTGCTCCAGCACGAGTACCACGGCTTCGACCCCAGGTTCTGCACCGTCGTCTTCGGCCTGCTCACCCCCGACCCGAGCGGCGGCTATGCGCTGACACTGGCCAGCGGCGGCCACCCGCCCGCCTTGCTGCTGCGCGCCGACGGCACCGCCGACTGGGTCGAGACCCCCGGTGGGCAGCTGATCGGCGTCCTGCCCGACCCGCACATCACCACCACCACCGTGCCCCTGGGACCGGGCGACACCCTGCTGCTGTACACCGACGGCCTGACCGAGGCCCACAGCGCCATAGCGGCAGCGGACCCCGCAGCCGAGGGCGACCGCTACGGCGACCAGGCCCTGCACGACTTCGCCACCGCCCTGGCCCCCACCACCCCGAAGGCAGCCATCACGGCCCTGACCGGCCTGCTGGAATCCTTCGGCAGCGGACTGGACGACGACACCGCCCTGCTCGCCCTGGGCGTGCCCGCCACCAGCACCGAAGAGACCCCATGAGCGAACTGGCCATCACTGTCCGTACCGCCCCCACCGGCACCGTGCTGCACCTGAACGGGGAACTGGACTACCACTCCGGCCCGAAGGTCCGCGAAGCCCTGGCCGCCCTGACCCTGACCCCGGGCAACCTGCTGGTCCTGGACCTGGAACACCTGACGTTCTGCGACTCCACCGGCATCACCACCATGATCGCCGCCCGCAACTACGCCCACGCCGCCGGCACCGACCTCGCCCTGGCCGCCGTCCCCGCGAACGTCCAGCGCATCCTGACCATCGTCGGACTGGCCACGGTCCTGGCCAGCTACCCCAGCACCGACCAGGCCCTGGCCGCCCAGACCCCCTGACCCGCGATCGGCCGTCCGAGGACATCACCGCGGACACCTAAGGGCCAACAGGCGCCGACGCAACGCACAGCAGTGGGCACCGGGCATCCGGAGCGGAACGGCTCGACCCGGTCGCGGATTCCCTACCTTGTCCATACCCGCACCCCGCACGCGGGGTGCGGCGCGGTGGAGATAATCAGGGCCGCTTGACCCCTCTGACAGCCCGCCGACCGGTTCGGCGGGCTGACCCATGCCATCCGCGGGAGTGCGACTGTGACCACCACGACTGCCAGCAGCTCCACAGTGGCCAACCCCGATGCAGCCGACCTGGACGAGAGGAGTTCCCCTCAGGCCAGGGTGGCGCCGTTGCGGCATCCGATCTCCCAGCAGCTGCATGAGGAGCGCACCCGCGGAGAACTGCTCGCCGACAACATCGCCGCGCAGATCGGCTCCTGGCGGTTCCTGATCATCCAGAGCGTCCTGGTGCTGCTGTGGATCGCCCTGAACCTGACCGGGCTGCTCCTGAAGTGGGACGCCTACCCGTTCGTGCTGCTGAACCTGCTCTTCAGCGTGCAGGCCGCCTACACCGGCCCGGTGCTGCTGCTGTCGCAGAACCGTTCCGCCCAGCGCGACCGGATCATGGCCGAGCACGACTACGCCACCAACGCGCACGCCGAGCAGCTCATCGAGGCGCTGATGAGTGAACTGCTGCGCAACAGCCAGGCCGTGCTGGCCATCGCCTCCTTCCACGGCATCCAGCTGCAGTCGCTGGTCGAGCACGAGGGTGACCTCAACGACAAGGTCGATGCCCTGCAGGGTCAGCTCGCCGAGGTCGGGGACGTTCTGGCCGACCACGAGAAGGCCCGCGAGCAGGCCAAGGACGACCAGGAGGCGCAGTAGCCCGGGGCGGCGCAGCAGTACCCCGCTCTACCGGTGACCACGCCGCCTCGCCGGGGCGCGCGTCTGCCTCCACACGCCGCACGCTGTGACCGCACCGGTCCTCACTCGTTGAGAGCACAGGGGCCGCCCGCCATCCCCCCCCAATGAGACCGGGCGGCCCTGCCCGGCCCGGCCAGCGGTGCGGTTGTCACCTGGTGGTGTCGGAGAACAGCGGGCCGCCGGTCCGGGGGCGCGGTTCGGGTGCCGCGGGCTCGCTCGCGCCGCCGGGAGGGCTCTGGAAGATCGCCTGGTCGATGGGCGACAGGTTCTGCCGGTCGCCCACGGGGACGGCAGCCGTGGGGGCGGAAAAGTCGGGGGGTCCGAGAGGGCGGCGCTCAGTCATGCGTGCAGTGTTCCAGGCGCCCGTACCGGCTGGGCGGCGCTTCCTTCGTGTTGGTCCCGGTGGAATGGATCGCCCAGGTCGGGGCAGTGGGCGTGGGGCGGGTCGTTGAGGTGACGCTGCCCTGGCCAAGGAGAGCGGCGTGACACCCCAGCCCCGTGCCGCCTTGATGGTGGTGACCGCGGCGCAGGACGTGGTGCGGCTGCGGGCTGTGGTCCGGGCCTTCGCCCGCGCACAGCATCTGGACGACGCGCAGGTGATGCTACTGGTCGCCACCACCGGGGAACTGGCTCTCAACATGCTCGTGTACGCCGGCGCAGGCACTGTGCGGATGCAGGCCGTGGCTCGCCCCGGGCGAACCGGGGTCTGCCTGGTCTTCCAGGACGACCCGCGGGAGCCGGCAGTGCCTGGGGTGTCGCCCGGTGATGATGAGCGCCGGCCCGGGGCGGTGGCGGGCCTGGACCGGCCGCGGCGCCTGTTGGACGAGTTCCGAATCGACTGGTCCCCCCAGCGCGGCACCAGAGTGCGCGTGACCCAGTGGGGCCCGCGCCCCGGCGGTTGAGGGTGTGGCAGGCGGGGACCGGTAGGAGGGCACGGTATGGGTCCATGCAGGACCGTTCCCCACCTGCCACACAACGTTCACCTACCCCGGATCAGGCCAAGCGTGCCTGGACGTGGCGATGCGCCGTCCACCATCGAGGTGGGCGGCGCATCGGTGAAGCAGGGCGGTACCTCAGGTGAGGGTGGTCACCAGCGGTACCAACGCCCGCGGTTGCCGCCGGAACCGGCGCCGCGGAAGACGAACCCAAGCGCCCACAGGACCAAGACGACGATGGCTATCCACCACAGGATGTGGATCGCGAAGCCGGCGCCACCGAGGATCAGGGCGAGAAGCAGAACAAGAAGGACGGGACCCATAGTTATCACTCTCCTACAACAGCGTGTGCCCCCACTCGAACGGCGTAAACGGGGCAGTGAGCTGCGCGGATGTGCGCCGGTTAAAGACACTGGGCGCAGGTGCGGTGCGCGCGCCGTTGGAGGGTCGCCCCTCGTGCTGGAGGTAGAGCAGGCCGGCGCCCAGGTTCTGGGCGGTGCGGATGCCGTGCAGGTCCAGGCCCAGCTCCACCAGGGTGATCGCGACCGAGGGAGCCATGCCGACCACGACGGTGCGCGCCGCTGACCACCACCGGCACCCGGCCGTTCTTCGACATCCAGCCCAACCTGACCGCCGCCCTGGCCCAACTCAACGGCTGACCGCCAATCACCGCGCGACCGCGCGCTGGCTCGATGTCCGCACGCGCCAGGTCGCCGACCGGCTCGCCCGAGAATGCGGTGCGTGGCGGCTTCGGTCACCGCCAGGCGAGGTGGAGGACAGCGAGGTCGTCCGCATGGCGTCCGGCATTCAGGGTCTGGGCGCTGGAGACCACCTGGTCCAGCAGGACGTCGGTGGGGCGGGGTGCGGCCTGGGTGATCAGTTCGATCAGGCCGGTGACGTCCAGGCGCTCGCTGCCTGGTCCCCGGTAGCCCTCGGTCAGACCGTCGGTGTAGAGCAGCAGCGCCCCACTGGGGGGTAGGTCCGCGGTGGTGGCGGGCCAGTGCTCCAGGCCGGGGGCGACGCCCAGGGCGATGCCGTGGGCGCAGCTGACCTGCTGGGCGGTGCGGCCGGTGAGCAGGAGGGGTTCGTGGTGGCCGGCGAGGTGGAGGGTGGCCCGCCTGGCGGCGGGGTCGATGGCCACGGTGGTGACGGTGGTGAACATGTCGGCGCGGGGGCGTTCGGCGACCATGACCTGTTCGAGGTAGGACAGCAGGGCGGTGCCGCGCTGCCCGGACAGGGTCAGGGCGCGCCAGGTGATGCGCAGGCACACCCCCAGGGCGGCCTCGTCCGCGCCGTGCCCGCTGACGTCGCCGATGACGGCGTGGACCTGGCCGTCGGCGGTCTGGACGACGTCGAGGAAGTCGCCGCCGAGCAGGGCGCGCTGGCGGCCGGGCAGGTAGCGGGTGGTCGCGGTGACATCGTCGGTGCGCAGGAGCGGGGCGGGCAGCAGACCGCGTTCCAGGCGGATGTTCTCAGCGGCCTGCAGGCGGTTCTCGCGCAGCTCGGCGGTGGCGCGTTCGGCTGCCTTGCGGTGGACGGCGTAGCGGATGACGCGGGTGAGCAGTTCGGGTTCGACGTGGCCTTTGACGAGGTAGTCCTGGGCGCCGCCGGCGACGGCCTGGGAGCCGGCGGTGGTCTCGGCAAGTCCGGTCAGGACGACCACGGCCGCGTGGGGGCAGGCGGCTTGGACGGCGGTGACGGCGGGGACGCCGTGGGCGTCGGGCAGGTGCAGGTCCAGCAGGATGCAGTCCGGGGCGGCCCGGCCGACCTGGTCCATGGCGGCGGCCATGGTGGGCACCCAGGTCAGGCTGTGGCCGAGTTTGGTGTCAGCCAGCAGTTCCTCGACCAGGAGCGCGTCTCCGGCGTCGTCCTCGACCAGCAGGATGCGGTAGTGCTCCTGGTCCGGGTCGGTGCGGCCGGCGGGGGAGAACTGGGGGGAGGTCATGGGGCGGTGTCCTGGGCCGGGGTGGCTGCTGTGCCGGGATCGGGCAGCCGTTCGGGGGTGACGGGGTCCGTGGTGGGGGCGGTGGCGGTGGTGGGCAGCGTGAAGGCCATGCGGGTGCCCGGCGTGTGGTCGGGGTCCACCGCGATGGTGCCGCCGTGGAACTCGACGATCTTCTTGACCATGGCCAGGCCGATGCCGTTGCCCGCATACGCCTCGCGGGTGTTCAGCCGCTGGAAGATCACGAAGACCCGCTCGACGTACTCGGGGCCGATGCCGATGCCGTTGTCGGTCATCGCGAACCGCCACAGGTCCCCGTCCTGGCGCGCTTCCAGGTGGATGCGCGGCGGCCGGCCGGGGGCGCGGAACTTGATCGCGTTGGTGAGCAGGTTCTGCAGCAGCATGCCCATCTGGGTGCTGTCGGCGCTGATCGTGGGCAGCGGGTCATGGGTGATCTGGGCCCCCGCTTCCTGGGCGGCGATACTGACCGCGTCCACGGTGGTGTTGAACACCTGCTCCAGGTCCACCGGGGTGTACTCCTGGTGCATGCGCCCGACGCGGGAGAACGCGAGGAGGTCGTTGATCAGGGTCTGCATCCGGTTGGCGCCGTCGACCGCGAAGGCGATGTACTGGTCGGCGCGCGCGTCGAGCTGGTCGGCGTAGCGGCGCTGCAGCAGCTGGCAGAACGAGGCGACCTTGCGCAGCGGCTCCTGCAGGTCATGGGAGGCCACGTAGGCGAACTGCTCCAGCTCCGCGTTGGAGCGCTGCAGGTCCGCTGCCTGCTCGTTAAGGCGCTGGCGGGCCTGGTCGGTGAAGTCCAGCTCGTCGGCCAGGCGCCGGCGCATGCCCTCCACGTCGGCGGCCAGCAGCCGCAGGTCCGCTGGGCCCGCCGTGGTGGTGACCGGGCGGGTGAAGTCGCCGGCGCTGACCTGGCGCACGTCGTCCGACAGCTGTTCCAGGGGTGAGGTCACCCCTCGGCGCAGCCCGGTGAAGATCAGTGCGGACAGGAGCAGGATCACCGCCGCGATGGCGGCGAAGATCCAGTCGCGCAGGGTCTGCACGCTCTGCAGGGCGTTGTACTTCTCGTTGCGCTCGTTCATCAGGTGGGCCTGCTGGGTGGCGGCCACGGCCCGGATCGCGTCGAACTGCTGCTTGCCCAGGTCCGCCCGGCTGGTGGCCAGGGCGATGGGAGCCCCAGGGGGCGAGGCGGCGATCGGCTCGGCGATGTCGCCCTGCCACACCGCGGCCTTGGCCAGGACCGCGTCCAGGTCCGCGCGGGCGACGGGGTCCCCGGTGAGCAGGGTGTGGAGCTTGTCCACGGCGGTCTTCTCGTCCGCCAGCCCGGAGCGGTAGGGCTCCAGGAACTGGGACTGCCCCGACAGGCCGTAGCCGCGGATGCCGGTCTCCTGGTTGATCAGCGACATCTCCAGGCGCACCGAGTTCGTCAGCGCGGGCGAGCCGGTGTTGACCATCGCATCGGTCACCGAGGTGGCTCGCGCCAGCACCCATGCCCCCAGCAGTCCCAGCACCAGCAGGACGGCCAGGGCGCCGCTGACGCCGACGGTCAGCCAGCGCCGGGTGGTCCACCGCGATCCCAGCGGTATGCGAGGGCCCGCCTGCGGGGGGTGCTGCTCGGACACGCGCGTACCTCTCGCCCAGCCGACCCACAACCCGGAATCGGTACCGGGGCAGCGCCGCGTCGGCGCCGACACTGTACCGCCCCCGTCCAACGACCCTGAATATGCCGTTCCCGACCGGGGCGTGCGCGGGGGTGGGCGGCGCTCCCTCGGCGGGCCCGCACGCGCCGGTGCGCCGTTGGCCGTGCGGGATTGGCCGCACTGTGGCTGGTGCGCAGCGGCCCGATATCATCGAGAGCAGCGGGCGCGCGCGGTGACCCGTCCGCGCCTGCACCGCTCCCGCCCCGCACATTCCCGCGCACCCCTGACACCGGACCGGAGCCTCTTGACATGATGGCCGCCCTGGCAGCGTCCCGCCCCTACGACATCCTGCTGGTCGAGGACGACCCCGCGGACGCCATGCTCATCGAGGAGGCCCTGCTGCAGCGCGGCGCCGCCCGCGGCATCCATCAGGTCGAGGACGGCGTCGCCGCGCTGGAACGCCTGCGCGACCCGGCCATCGCCCTGCCGGACCTGATCGTGCTCGACCTGAACATGCCGCGCATGAACGGCCGCGAACTCCTCGACATCCTCAAGAACGACGACGCACTGAAGATCATCCCCGTGGTGGTCCTGACGACGTCCAACGCCCCCGACGACGTCAGCGGCGCCTACCGGAACCACAGCAACGCTTACATCACCAAGCCCGTCAACCTCGACGACTTCATCCACGCCGTCCAGTCCATCGACGCGTTCTTCCTCGACACCTCCACCCCGCCCACCAACCCGCGCCCCTGACCGCCAGGACCCCATCCGCGCAACCGCACGCCGGGCGAACCGGTGGTCCGGCTCGCTCTACCGCCGCCCCGAACTCGTCCTCACTCCGGCCGCGAAGATCGCGGTACGCGCCCACGGCCTGGCCCCGGCCACCACGGTACGGGCGCTGACCCTGGCCAACCGGCTGCTGCCCAAGGCCGCAGCCGTTCCCGGGCACAACACGGGCGGCACCGCAGCCGGCCGACGCCTGGGCAGCCGCACCGTCAGCCTGCTGACGACCTGGGGCGACCGGGTCGCGCGACGTAACAACGAACCCGGCAACCACGCCGCCCCATCGTGAGACCTCAGCCCCGGCGATGCCCGAGCAGGGCGGCGCACCACGGTCTGGCCTGGCTTGGCCGCCCAGAAGGACGGTGGCCAGGCCCGGACCTGGGCCTATGAGGCCGCGACCGCTCTGCGCGACACTGGGCGGCGTCACCGGCCGCGTCGTCTGCGGGCGGACCGGCAGCAGCCCCACGCCGCTTCCTGCCCTGGTACGCGTGAGGGCTCAAGGAGCGAAACGGTCCGCGGGCTCGGCCCCCGAGAAGTAGGTCAGTGCCCGCTCCTGGTAGCTGGCGAAGGCGTCCCGGTCGTGGGAGTCGTAGGAGGGGGCATCCTTGGCCTGGGCGCGGGTGCACGCCAGCAGGACGCTCTGTTCCTCGTGGTCGACGGCCGCGATGATGCCCAGCGGCAGCACCAGCTGCTTGCCCAGGAACCAGGGGCCGGTGGTGACGGTCAGGTGCGCCTGCCCGGGTGTGGTGTCCGTGCGCAGCACCGTGCCGACCTTCCCGTCGCTGGCATGGACGGTGTAGCCGGTGACCACCCCTGGCTCGGCGCGGTCCGCCTCCGGATGGGCCACCTCCTGCTGGTAGTCCTACAGGTTCGTCTGGTCGTACGAGTGCGGCATGTCCGTGCTCCCTTGCTCTGGTGCGCTGCCCCGTCACCGGGTCTGCCGACGCGGTGAGCGCCCCCGCGGGGCAGGCAGATCCGGCCCTGACACGTGTGCCCGCACCAGCGCCCAGCAAGCGCGGACTTCCCGGGCTGGAACCCGGCCGCACGAAGCCCCCCGCGGACTGGTCCCAGCAAAGCCGGCCCTGGCCAGGCGGAGAGGCATGGGCAGCGGGGAGCCGGGAAGATACAGGTCACCACACCACCGGACGGTGACGACGCCTATCGCCACCGCGACAAGGAGCGATCATGGCGCTGCCCCAACTCACGGCCACCGACCGCACGGACGCGCTGGCCAGAGCCCTGGTCGTGCGCCGCGAACGCAGCGAACTCCTGACCAGCCTCAAGGAGGGCCGCGTCACCCTGTCCGAACTGCTTAGCACGCAAGGAGACACGGTCGGCAAGATCCCGGTACGCCGACTGCTCGAAGCGCTGCCCGGCATCGGGAAGGTCCGCGCCGCACAGACCATGGCGGAATTTCAGATCGCCGACAACCGGCGCATCCAGGGCCTGGGTGCCCGCCAGCGCGAACTGCTCCGGGAGCGCTTCTCCACGGCACAGTGACCAGATGCCCCGGCGCAGTGGCTTCCCCGAAGACCCCTCATACCGGTGACGGCTTGCTCACCGTCGCGCGGGCGGGTGCCGACGGGGGATGTAGTGAGCGCCCTCATCAGGCTGTCTCGGTCAACGCCCGGCCCTGTCTGACGTAGATGGGTCGGTCAGTGCACAGGACTTCGGCTGCGAGCACCCCAGAATACTGCCGGGGGCGGACTGGCCGGGTCCTGTTGCCGCCGCGCTGTGCCGGGGCGTCGCAGGGCCGTGTCCTGTGGTGGCGCGAATGCCGGGGCGGTAGCGTGGCCGCCAGGAGCAGTCGTGGTTCCGAGTCGTACTCGCCCGTGATCGCGATCACGGGCGTTTCGCTGCCCGGGAAGGCGCCACAGACGAGATGGGCCGAACGCGGTGGCCGCACAGTGCGGGCACCGGCGGCTGCGCATGTCAAGGAGATCAGCATGGCCAGTGGCACCGTGAAGTGGTTCAACGCCGAGAAGGGCTTCGGTTTCATCGAGCAGGACGGCGGCGGCGCCGACGTCTTCGCCCACTACTCCAACATCAACGCGCAGGGCTTCCGCGAGCTGCTGGAGGGCCAGAAGGTGACCTTCGACGTCACCCAGGGCCAGAAGGGCCCGCAGGCCGAGAACATCGTCCCGGCCTGACAACCCCGGAACCCGACGACGCCCCGCCGACAGCCCGCAGCTGTCGGCGGGGCGCCGTCGCTCGCTGCCGCGAAGCGGGTGCCGCGGCACAACGGGGGAGCTGCGGGCAGATGGCCGCTCACGTCCTAGGGCAGCGCCCGCGCGTGGCGGCGCCCCGTGAGGGAGCCCGGTGGCCAGTGCGGTGTGGCCCGCTACCAGGCCGGTCGGCGGCGTCCCCACAACGGCCGGTGGCCCGCGCAGGCTGCACGGGGTGAGGGAAGTTGATCCAGGTCGGCGTCGGTGACGATGTCGGCACGCCCACCCAGCAGACCAAGGCGCTCGCGCAGCACCGTGGCCGCGTGCTGACGGCCCACCTTGACCAATCCGAAGTCCTCCATGGCCCTGGCCAGGACTTCGTCCACGGTGACCAGCACCATCTGGTCGCGGTCGGCCGCGAAGCACGCCCGGCGCAGCGCCCAGTCCGCCGCGTTGGCCAACGCACGGTGCTCGCGGCCGGCCGCGCGCACCTCGCGCCCGACCTCACGGCGCCGAGCCGCCCACACCAACAGCACCAGCGCCCCCGAGGCCGCCAACAGCCACCGACCGAAACTCACCTGACCCCTCCTCATCACACGACGAACCGTTGCCAACCATCTACCCCGCCCCACGGCCTGCGACGACAAGCGACACGCTGCCAGTCAGTTACCACGCCCACCGGAGCGCCGGGCAGCCGACTGGCACAACCGGAGTGGAACGATGCGGCATTCGCCCCCAGTTGGTGCAATGCGCGAAGCACCCGTTCCAGGGATCGTTGAGTCGCCGTTGACCGCGATTTCGTGTCCGGGCGATCCTGTATATCCGCGGTGATAGCCGCGCCGCGAACACCCCAACTACCTTGTTGCGCATACCGACAACGAGGGAATGTGGACCCATCACGCCACACCGCGCAGCGGATGTGTCTACCATCACGGGAACACAATGGCTTCAAATGACGGGTACCGCGCTCATGGCAGACACAGAAACCACCAGGCTCGAAGCGGTTCTCGCCGGGATCCGCGACTACCTCACCGGTCAACTGGAGCAGTTGAACCTGGAACTGGCCCAGGCCGAGCAGGCGGTGGTAGAGCTGGACCGGGAACTCAACTTGAAGCAGGCGTCGGTGAACGTCCTGACGGACAGCCGTGACCTCTTGGTTTCCACGCTGGCCGAACTCGACGAGACCAAGGATTCCGGGACGGTCGCGCGATCGCGTCGCTCGCGCAAGGCCGCAGCCAGCACGGTGACCCCCGACCTTGCGGAACTGGTCCAGGGCGACGGCGTGGTGGGAGCCCTGCCCGACAGCGCCCCAGCCACCCAGGGCCAGCAGACCGAGCCCATTTCCAGGTCGACGAGCAGCACCATCCAGGACCAGGTCCTCGAATACCTGAACACCACCCCTGGGATTCACAAGGTCGCCGAGATCGCAACCGCGGTAAGCGGCCCCGACGCTTCGCCCTCGGCCGTCCAGGGCATTCGCCGCGCCCTGGCCGCACTCCTGACGGCTGGACACGCCGAGAAGTCGGCGCAGTCAGGCACGGCCTTCTATTCCGCTACCGCTCCCCCCGCGGCGCCTGCGCAGAAGGCCGGGACGACGCGAAAGAAGGCCGCGCCCAAGGCCGCGAAGGGCGACCTCCCCGCAGCAGGCATCGCCGAGGACAAGTCATCGAGTTCAACCGCGCGAATTCCCGCCGCGCGTAAGGGAAAGCCCGGCTCCAAGGCGCCGGCGGCCAAGCAGGCCGCACCGAGGAAGAACACACGGAAATCGGCCGCCGCTGCGGTGGCTGGTGTACCGGAGGCCGCACCCGTGTCGGCCGCGAAGCCGGTCCGGGCAGATCGCCCCACCATCGTGGCCACCCTCCGCGCCGCCTCGCAGCCACAGTCGGCCACGGACCTGTCCCGGACCGTGATGGGGGACCAGTGGAAGCCCTCGGACGCGACCAACTTCCGCAACGTCCTCAAGAGCCTGGCGAAGGAAGGCACCGTGGCCATCGTCACGGGGGAGAGGAACCGCTCCCACTACACGGCCGCACCCACCGCCTGATCCAAGGCCAGAACCCCGCCGTCCCGGCGACCGCCGTGAGGCCCGCAAGGGCCCCGGTGCGCCGGAACCGCAGGGGCGGAACAGTGCCGCGCCATGCGCCAGCCGTCGCACACGCGTGCTGGGCGCGGCGCGGCCCCCGGTCACAGCGCTCGCCGACGCCCCGCGGCATGGCCCGCTGGACAGTCCAATGCCAGTGGGGGCTGTCCACAGCCTGTGGATAACGCGGATGCCCATCCGCCGCGTGCGGCCGGAGAAGGCAGGGCAACAACGCCTTCGGCCCACGCGGCTGCAGGGGGCGCTCAGAACGTGCTGCGCGCGGTGCGATTGGTGCCCCTGCGGGACGTGCTGTCACAGTGGTTCGCTCGTCGAGCGGGACCGAAGGGGCGGATATGCCGCAGGGGCTCAGCAGTACCGCGTGGGACGAGGAGTTGGGCGCTGTGCTCGGCTGGCACGAAGCCGAGGTGTACGCGCTGGCCTACTACCAGGATCCCGAGGGATTGGTGGGGGCGGCGATGACCGGGGCCAGCTCCCTGCGGGCGCATGTGCACGCCGCGGTCGACACGCGTGAGCTGTTCCTGCAAGCCGGCCGCGGGGCCCGCCTGTCCACTAGGGGCACGGTCGTGATCGGAGAGGCGGTCTACCGGGTGAGCGCGGGTGAGCCCGTCGGCATCGACGGCCGCCTGCACACCGTCGCCCACCTGGCAGCGCCCGGATCCGACCTGGGAGCCCACGTCGTGGACGGCCCCGGACGACTCCTGGTCGGGTTCTGGGACCACGATCGCGGCCAGGGCCACCAAGCGGCCCTGGCAGCGACCGTGGCCTGCGCCCGGCTCCTGTTCGCCCCCGCACCCGAGCCTTGGAGTTAGTCATCCCCGGTCCCTTCCGGTCCCGCCCCGAGGCCGGGAAAATTCGGGGTTGGTGCCCGTCCCGATGACGTCGATCCCGCTTGGTGCTGACCGTTGAGCCCGTGAGTTAGTCGGACGCGGGGGCTGAGTGCAGGACTCCAGTGTTGTTGCCGTGGGCACGCAAGAGAGCGTCTTCGAATCCTGTAGCCCCGGAAGGGCGGGCACCGCCGACCGCACAGCAGAGCCTTGCGGAGAGAGGCAGGTCAGGGGCATGGATGTCATCGTCGAACGGTGTGCCGGGGTGGACCTGGGCAAGAGTGAGTGCAAGGTCTGCATCCGGGTCCCCGGTCCGGGCAAACGGATCCACTACGAGGTGCGCACGTTCTCCACCATGAGCGATGACCTGCTGGAACTGCGGGACTGGCTGGTCGCCAACCAGGTGTGCTGTTCTGCCGGGGTCCAGCGGACGTCGGGGGTGCAGGATCTGGCTCAGGGGCAGGCGGTCTCCGGTGTTCAGGGCAGTGCACAGGTGTGCGGTGATGGTGCTGGGGCTGGTGGGCATGGGGCCTCTCGGGTTTGCGGCGCGGTCCGGGGGTCGTACCGGGGTCAGTGGGCTGCTGTGGCTGGTTCGTCAGATGCGGTGCTGGGCTGGTGCAGGCTGGCCAGGACGGATTCGTAGGTGATCCAGCCGGCCAGTCGGGTGCGGGTGGGGTCCAGGACGGGCAGTCCGGCTGTGCCTGCGTGTGCGAGGGCGTCGAGGGCATCGGTGAGGTCGTCGGCGGCTGTGATGGTGGCGGGTCGGTGGGTGATGGTGGCCAGGGTGCTGATGGGGTGGGTGCCGTCGGCCAGGGCTTGGGCGGTGCTGCGGGCGGTGGCGGTGCCCAGGTAGGTGCCGTCGGTGGCGCGGACGGGCAGGACGCCGTGCGGGGAGGCGGCCAGCCGGTCCGCCGCCTGTGTCAGCGCCATGGTCTCGGGGAGGGCTTCGGGGACCGGTTCCATGACCGCGCTGACGGTGATCCCGGCGAAGGGGGAGGTGTCGGGTCCGGCGTCGAGGTCGATGCCGCGGCGGCGCAGCTTGGCCGTGTAGATGGTGTCGTGGGACAGGGCGCGGCTGACCAGGGTGGCCAGCACGATGGCGGTCATCAGCGGCAGGATGACGGTGTATTCGCCGGTGAGCTCGAACAGGATGATCACGGCGGTGATCGGGGCGCGGGCAGCTCCTGCGAACACGGCGCCCATGCCGATCAGGCCGTAGGCGCCGACCGGTCCGGCAGCGCCGGGTACCAGGTCGTGGGCGGCGGCGCCGAACGCGGAGCCGAGCATCGCGCCCATGAACAGCGAGGGGGCGAACACACCGCCGGAGCCGCCGATGCCGATGGTCAGGCTGGTCGCGACGATCTTGCCGACCAGGAGCACGAGCAGGAATCCGATGACGTACCTGCCGCCGACCGCGTTCTCCAGCACCGGGTACCCGACCCCGTACATCTCGGGCAGGAACAGCAGCAGCAGCCCCAGCAGCAGGCCGCCGACGGCCGGGCGGGCCCATTCGGGGCCGCGCCAGACCTTGTCGCAGGCGTCCTCGATCCGGTACAGGACCTTGCTGAAGCCCACGCCCAGGGTTCCGGCGAGCAGTCCGAGCAGCGCGAACAGCAGGTACTGGGACAGGTGCTGGACCTGGAAGGGCGGCAGGTGCAGGAAGGGGTTGTCGCCCAGCGCTGCGCGGCCGATGACGGAGGCGGTGACCGAGGCCAGGACGACCATGCCGAAGGACTCGGCGGTGAAGTCGCCCAGGATCAGCTCCATCGCGAAGAACACCCCGGCCAGCGGGGCGTTGAAGGTCGCGGCGATACCGCCGGCGGCGCCGCAGGCGACCAGGACCTTGAGCCGGTCCTCGGCGACCTTGACCCAGCCCCCCAGGCTGGAGCCGAGCGCTGAGCCGATCTGCACGATCGGGCCCTCGCGTCCCACCGAGCCGCCGCCGCCGATGCACAGCGCCGAGGCCAGGGATTTGACCAGGGCGACCTGCGGGGCGATCTTTCCGCCGCGACGGGCGACGGCGTACATGACCTCGGGCACCCCGTGGCCGCGTGCCTCGCGGGCGTAGCGCTGGACCAGCGGCCCGTAGATCAGCCCCGCGACGACCGGGGCCAGGAGCACGAAGAACCGCCCGAGCCAGGGCACGTGCGGGTTGGCGGCGTGGCCTGCGGCCGAGTAGTCGGTGTGGCCGGAGAGCAGCAGCGTGAACGTCCTGATCATCCAGCGGAACGCGACCGCGCCCAGTCCCGCGCCCGCACCCACCGCCAGCGCCAATGCCACCAAGCCGCCCTTGGACTCGCGCAGACCCACCCACAGGCGCGACAGTCCGCGCTGCAGCGCGATCGGCGCGGCCGGGGATATGCGCCCGGAGGTCGGTCGGGGCTTGGTGCTTACAGGCTCGTCCATGCTTGCAGTATGCAATGTTTGCACTGTCTAAAGAAAGGCGGAGGTGCCCTCGTCACCGTGCGGGCGCGCCGCAGGGGGTAGAACTGCTGTCATGCCTGAACTCCTGCCGTCCCAGGAACCCGCCCCGATCAACGCCATGGTCGCCGCCGTGGTGACCGCCTCCCGTGTACTGGTCGCCATCTCCGCCCGGTCGCTGGCCGCGGTCGAGGACACCCTGACCGTCCCCCAGTTCCGGATGCTGGTGGTCCTGGACACCAGCGGTGCCACCAGCCTGTCCCGCCTGGCCGAGCAGCTCGCGGTCAACCCCTCGACCGCGATGCGCATGGTGGACCGTCTCACCACGGCCGGTATGGTCGAACGCACCGCGGACCCCGAGGACCGCCGAGTGGTTCGCCTGGTCGCCACCGGCGCGGGAGGTCTGGTGGTGCACGCGGTCACCGAACGCCGCCAAGCCGAGATCGCCGAAGTCGTGGCCGCCATGCCCGAGGAGCACCGGGGCACGATGGTCCGCGCCCTGCAGGCATTCGCCGACGCCGCCGGCGAGGCCCAGGTCGACCCCACCGCCTACACCGGACTCGCCCTGCCCGGCTGGACCTGACCGGCGCCCCCGTAGACCGCGCCTGGCAGGCCGCTGCACACCGACGGGTCCAGGGCTCCGAGTCCGCCGGGAACCCGGCGATCGCAGCTCGGTTCAGGACCCGACGTATGCGCGGCGGACACAGTCGCAACCGGCGGGCAGCCCTTCTCGGACCGACCGGGGAATCGCGCTCATGCCAGGCCGGGACCATCACGGTGCTGCCACCGCGAGAGTTGCGTGACCTCGACATGGTGGGAGAACACCGAGGCCTACGCGTGGAGCTCCCCCGCCAGTACCGGACGGCACAAGGCCTGGCCGGGGCGAAGCCGCAGCCCTGGTAGCGGGCAGACTGTTCCGCACGGTGCGGCCCCGCGCCTGCGTCGCCCTACGGGCGTTGGTCCAGTTCCACCCGGACCGAGCGCTCGACCAGGATCGGTACGAACGTACGCACCGGGCGGCCCTCGAATCGGTGCCGGGTACGCCGGAGCACCCGGTCCACCTCGCCCGGAGATACCACCGGGTCGTAGCGGCGGTGCAGTTGTTCACGCACCCGCTCCAGCGCCGCTTCCTCCTGTAGCTCCACCAGCATCCGTTGCCTCCATGGATCAGGGTCCGACACACCACCGCGTCCAAGCCCGGCTCTTGACGGGCCCGGCCGCGCGGCGGGCCCACACGGGCTTACAGGTCGTATGCCCACGGCCGGGCCCGGATCCAAGTCCGGGAGATGAACAAGATGTGCGGGGACGCGCACGCGCCCGCATCCGCGGCGCCGGGCGAGTACCCACGGGGCTTGGCCGTGTCCGGGGGCGTTAGGACCCCTCCGCGCGGAGAGACTGTCCTGGACAGCCTCCACCCACCAGAAGGAGTTGGCCATGACCGTGCCGCCCCAGCCAGAGGACGCCGACACCGCCGACCTCTACGCCGACTTCCAGGCCACCGCCGACCGACTCATCGCCCACTACAGCCACCTTGCCGACAGCGCGACCACCGACCAGGACCACGACGCCTGGTGGCGCCGCACCACCCAGGTCCGCGACGACAAACGCTCCGTCCCCACCCGCGACCGCGCCCAGATCTCCGCCCACACCACCCGGTGGGCCGCCGAACTCGCCAGACTACAGACCAGCAGCACCAGTACCAGCACCGGCTGACGACCGACCACCAGGCTGGACCGGTCAGCCACCGTCACCGGCCCATGGTCAGGTGCCTCCCTCGTCCGCGGCGCACCCACGGGATGCAGGCGGACCAGGTCAATGAGGTGTACGGATGGTCAGGCGTGGTCGGAGCCGGGGTAGTTGATGCGAACCAGGTCAAGCCCCACCGGGGCCAGGATGCGCTGGACGCCTGCGGGTACCGCGGCCAAGGAGATATCGGTGCCGGCCGCGTGGGTGTAGCTCCTCGCCCGGGCTATTCATTGGTCCCCCTGAAGGAGAACCGGCACCGGCGGCCTCTCACGCCATGGGCGCATCCCGAGCCGGGCACCCCGCCTGCAGGCCGCGTCGCGGCTTCGCCCCGGTTCGGTCTGATCGCAAGGGGTAGCCGCCTCATGCGGGGCCGTGGTCGAGACAGTCGCGGATCGCATCAGGCGCCGAGGGAAGGTCATGGCTGAGGATGAGTGAAACCGCAGGTCAAAGTTGCGATGCCATGGTGATCTTCGGGATCACCGGGGATCTCGCCCACAAGATGACCTTCCCCTCCTTGTACCGCCTCGAGGAGGCCGGGCTGCTCGACTGCCCGATCATCGGGGTCGCGCTGGAGGACTGGTCACCCGAACAGCTGCACGCCTCGATGAAGGAGGCGGTGGGCGCGGCCGAGAAGTCGGTGGACGACAAGATACTCCAGCGCCTGGCAGACCGGCTCAGCTATCTGGGCGGTGACTTCGCCGACCAGGCCACCTACCGGGAACTGGCCCACCGTTTGAAGGGCTGCTCCAGGCCGCTGTTCTATCTGGAGATCCCGCCCTCGCTGTTCGCCGGTGTCGTGGACCAGCTGGGCCGGGCCGGCCTCACCAAGGGCAGCCGGGTGATGGTCGAGAAGCCGTTCGGCCACGATGCCGACTCGGCCAAGGCGCTGAACGCGCAACTGCACCAGGTCCTGGACGAGCAGCAGATCCTGCGGATCGACCACTTCCTGGGCAAGCAGCCGGTCCTGGACGTGTCGTGCCTGCGCTTCGCCAACGCCCTGCTCGAACCGGTGTGGAACCGCGAGCACGTGGCCGCGGTGCAGATCACCCTGGCCGAGGACTTCGGAGTTGAGGACCGCGGCGCCTTCTACGACGCGGTCGGCGCACTACGGGACGTGGTCCAGAACCACCTCCTGCAGGTCCTGGCCCTGGTCGCGATGGAGCCCCCGCGGGACACCGGACCGGACGCACTGTGGGACGCGAAGACCGAGGTGTTCCGCTGCATCGCGGACGCAGACCCCGCGCACTGCGTGCGCGGCCAGTACCAGGGATACGACCAGGTCCCCGGCGTGGCCACCGGCTCCGATACCGAGACGTACGTGGCACTGCGGCTGGAGGTCCGCAACGACCGCTGGGCCGGGGTGCCGTTCTTCCTTCGGGCCGGCAAGGAACTCGCCACCCGCGCCACCGACGTCCGGCTGATCTTCAAGCAGCCCCCGCCCCAGCCCTTCCTCCAACTGCCCGACCAGACCGGCCCCAACCAACTGGTGCTGCGCATCGACCCCGAACCGGGAATGCGCCTGACGATGCTGTCCAAGGCCGCGGACGGAACCGGCTCCCGTGACGTGCACCTGGACCTGGCGTTCGCCCAGGAACTCGGCAAGCCCCCCACACCCTACGAGCGCCTCCTGCACGACGCGCTGACCGGTGACCGGTCCCTGTTCACCCGCGAGGACGCCGTCGAGGAGACCTGGCGCATCCTGCAACCCCTGCTCCGGCAACCGCCCGCGCCCACGCCCTACCCACGCGGCAGCTGGGGCCCCGAGACGGCGGACACCCTCGGCGAGGACCACCTCTCCTGGCAGACCGCATAGCCCCCACACCCGCTCCGCGCGCCTGGCACCTGTGCACCCCGAATGGAGTTCCCACGATGACGACAAGCACTCCGATGCAACTAGGTATGGTCGGCCTGGGCCGAATGGGCGCGAACATCGTCCGCCGGCTGCTGCGCGACGGCCACAGCTGCGTGGTCTTCGACACCGACCAGGACACCGTCCAGGCACTGGAAGCCGAGGGCGCCGTCGGCGCGAGCTCGACCGCCGACCTGGTCAGCAAGCTCACCCAGCCCCGGGCCGCCTGGGTGATGGTTCCGGCCGGTGACATCACCGGCACCGTCATCGACGAACTGGCCTCCCACATGGCCCCGGGAGACGCCATCATCGACGGCGGCAACTCCTACTACCGCGACGACATCCGCCGGGCCACCACCCTCCAAGAGCACGACATCGACCTGATCGACTGCGGAACCAGCGGCGGGGTGTGGGGCATCGACCGCGGCTACTGCCTGATGATCGGCGGACAGAAGGAAGCCGTCGACCGCCTCCGCCCGATCTTCGCCACCATCGCCCCCGGCATGGACTCCGTGCCGCGAACCCCCGGCCGCACAGGCGAGCCCCACCCCAGCGAGCAGGGCTACCTGCACTGCGGCTCCAACGGTGCGGGCCACTTCGTGAAGATGGTCCACAACGGTATCGAGTACGGAATGATGGCCTCACTCGCCGAGGGCCTCAACATCCTCCAGCATGCCGACGCCGGTGAACTCGCTGTCCAGGGCGATGCCGAGACGGCACCGATGGAACAACCCGAGTTCTACCGCTTCGACATCGACACCGCCGCCGTCAGCGAGGTCTGGCGCCGAGGAAGTGTCATCGAGTCCTGGCTGCTGGACCTGACCGCCTCGGCCCTGTTCCAGTCCCCGGACCTCAAGGAGTTCACCGGCCGCGTCTCGGACTCCGGGGAAGGGCGGTGGACATCGATCGCGGCGATCGATGAAGGCGTCCCGGCCCCGGTCCTGACCGCCGCCCTCTACTCCCGCTTCGCCTCACAGCACTCGGACGAGTTCGCGGACAAGACCCTGTCGGCGATGCGCAAGGGATTCGGCGGCCACGACGAGAAGAAGACCTGACCCGCGCTCACCCCGTCGGCGGCGGCTGTTCGAACCTTCATGCGCGTTGCTCTCGCCTGGGCCTGGGCAAACCCTGTCCGGCATTCGGTCCAGGTGATCCTGAGCCCACCGGCGGTACGCGGATCACCGGCCTGGATCACCTGGTCCTGCCCGTCGCGGATATCAAACGGGCCGTCAGGTTCTATCGGCGTTTGCCCCGGCATACACCCGGTCACGTTCGGCGCGGGACGCCACGCGCTGGCCTTTGGCACCAGCAAGATCAACCTCCATCAGCCAGGCTGCGAACTGCCCCCCACGCCGCGCGCTAACACGCGGGAACTCGCACCCTTGATTGGTCACCGACATGACGCAGGTCCAGGTCGCAGGGCACCTGTCCGCCTGCCCAGATCTGCACACCGGTGCCCTCGGACCCTTCACCAGCGCATCTGCGCGATCCCGACGGCAACCTGATCGGCGCGGTACATCGCACCGTGTGCTCACGTACTCGAGCGCATACTTCACGGGAGCGGGCATGGTCTCGGCTGCTTCCATGAGAACCATCTCGCACCTCCCGCCGCCTAGGGAAGGTCATGCACGGATGATGCGTGCCTTCAACGCCTGGCCGCCCCGCACTGAGATAGACGCTGATCATGAGGGTAAGCACTGGCATAGGCAGCGCGAGGCGGTCTTACCACAGCGACTCTTGTCGGAACTGGTCGACCACGGGACGGAGGCCACACGGGCTATGCGTCTTCGTGCATGATGCGGGCCGCGTAGCTACGGATTCCGTGATCGAACGGATGCCCGGACTCCGCTGCTGGCGTGGCGGCCCTCGCTTGCGCTCAGCTGCACAGCTACTGAACTCGATTGGGTGATGTCGGGCTGTTCGCCGGACAGCGTGCGGGTGGTTTCGGTAGTCCTGGTGGGGTGAGGTATCCGCAGGGCGGCGGCTTGACCGACGCCGAGAGGGCCGGGCGAGAGCGGGTCCGGCTCCAGGCCGTGACTGGCTTCGAGGCCGGCGAGAAGAACCGGGAGATCGCTGCCGCGTTGCGTGTCTCGGAGCGGTCGGTGGAACGCTGGCGGCGCCAGTGGCGCGAGGAGGGCCTGGCCGGGTTGGCGTCGAAGGGATCGCCTGGCCGACCTCGACTGTCGGAGACGCAGATAGCCAGGCTGGAGCAGGAGTTGGAGCGAGGCCCGCTGGCCCATGGGTGGGCCGACCAGCGGTGGACGCTGGCCCGAGTGCAGACACTGATCGGCCGCCTGTTCCACGTCTCGTACACCGTGGAGAAAACGTGGCGGCTACTGCGGCGGCATGGCTGGTCCTGGCAGTTGCCCGCCCGGCGCGCGATCGAACGCGACGACGACGCGGTCGAGTTGTGGAAGCGGGAGGTGTGGCCCCGGGTAAAAGCACCGCGGCGGTGAACGGAGCCTGGGTGGTCTTCGAGGACGAGGCCAGCCAGTCGATGACGCCGCCGCGTGCCAGAACCTGGGGTCGCCGGGGCTCCACCCCGGTCGTCCGGGTGCGCGGACGGGGCTCGGGCCGTGTCTCCATGGCGGAGATGACCTGCTACAAGCCCGGCGAGCGGTCCCGGCTGATCTACGCGATCCGCGAGTACCGGGGCCGAGCGGGCGATAGTGGCCGCCACGCACCGGTGGAAGGCCCCGAGGTCCCGGTTCACGTGGTTGACGACCGAAGCCTCGGTGCTGGGGATGTGCACGATGAGGCGCGAAGCCACATCGATGCCTATCAGCCCGAACAGACTGCAGGACCCGAAGACGACCACCCCGCCCTCGCTGAACCCGTCCAGAACTGCCGCCTCGGCCAGCGGTCGGTACTCGTAGCCGATCAGTCCCGCCGGCACGCCAGTCTGCCGCAGATCGGCGGCGATCTCTGTAGGCACCCGCGGCGAGCAGCCGATCCGGAGCACGGCGTACTGGGGCAACGGCAACGGCGGCAGGTCTCGAATCACGCGGACATCATCCTCGTACTCCCGCGTCGTGGGGAAGCCGCAAGTCGGGCCCCATCACCGAGCAGCAGACCCCGACATCACGGATTCAAGTTCAGTAGTGACGGAATATCAGCGTTGCCGTGGGCGCCCCGGGCCGGCTGGATCGCCGTAGGGAATCTGTAAGGTGTCATGCGGCATTTCTCCGCTCGCTGCCCATAGCGTTTGACCATGACAGACTCCCCCACCGGTTCCGCTGCGCAGACTGTGGATGTCGTGCTGCCCTGCCTGAATGAAGCGGCCGCGCTGCCGTGGGTGCTGGAGCGGATGCCGGAGGGTTACCGCGCGGTCGTGGTGGACAACGGTTCGGCCGAGCTGGCCCGCTCCCTGGGTGCGCTGGTGGTCACCGAGCCCCGGCGCGGCTTCGGAGCAGCCTGCCAGGCCGGGCTGCTGGCGGCGACGGCTGCGTACGTGTGCTTCTGCGACTGTGACGCCTCGCTCGATCCGGCGGAGCTGCCCGGCCTGGTCGCCCCCGTCGCCGCGGGCACGGCGGATCTGGTGCTGGGACGTCGGCGCCCGACCGGGCGGGGCGTCTGGCCCGTACACGCCCGGTTGGCGAACGCCGAACTGGCCCGCAGGCTGCGCGCCCGCACCGGCGCGGACCTGCACGACCTCGGCCCGATGCGGGCCGCGGGCCGGGACCGGCTGCTGGACCTGGGGCTGGGCGACCGCCGCTGCGGCTATCCGTTGGAGATGGTGCTCTCCGGTGCCGCGGCCGGGATGCGCATCGCCGAGCGGGACGTCGGCTACCGGCCCCGGGCCGGACGCTCGAAAGTCACCGGCACCCTGCGGGGCACCCGGCAGGCGATCCACGACATGCGCGCGATCCTCGCCGCTCCGCTGCCCACGCTGCTGGTCATCGCGAAGTCCCCGCAGCCGGGGCGAGTCAAGACCCGGCTGACGCCGGCCTGCTCGCCTGAGCAGGCCGCCCGGCTGGCCGAGGCGGCGCTGGTGGACACCTTCGAGACGCTGGCCCGGGTGCCGGCCGGGCGGCGGGTGCTGGTCCTGGACGGTCCGGTCGGGCGCTGGCTACCGCCAGGCTGGGAGGTCGTGCCGCAGAGCGACGGCGGCCTGGACGCCCGGCTGGCCGCTGCCTTCGCTGCCGTCGACCAGGGAGCGGCCGGTCCGCCCGCACTGCTGGTGGGGATGGACACCCCGCAGGTGGCGGCTCGGGTGCTCGCCGAGGCGCTGTCGTGGGCGCCCAGGACGGACACCGACGCCTGGTTCGGGCCGGCCGCCGACGGCGGGTTCTGGGCCTTCGGCCTGGCCCGCCCCAACGCGGACCTGGCACGCCGTCTGCTGCTCGGCGTGCCGATGTCCCACCCGTCGACGGGCACGGCGCTGCGGGACCGGCTCGCCGAGGCAGGGCTGCGGGTGGCAACCCTGCCGGTGCTCAACGACGTGGACACGGTCGCCGACGCCGCCGAGGTCGCCGCCCTGGCACCGGACAGCCGTTTCGCGCGGCTCTGGCACACCGTCACTGACCCGGCTGGCCGGGCACAAACACCAGCACGGCGAGCTTCTCAGGGCGTGGCCGGGTGAACCCTCCCGGGATCCTCGCTCCTGCCCGGCACCCCCACCCCTGGTCCGATGATCCCTATACCGAGGCGATGCGAACCGGTAGGGGGCCGCTGTGGCTGCGCCGCGACGACGGCCACCGACACCCCCTGGACGTCGAACGCTGGTGCGCCCCGCCCGGGCCGGCCGACTGGACCCTGTTGTCTCGTTGTCTGCGACGCGGGCTGCCGACCCTGGACATCGGCTGCGGACCGGGCCGCTTGGTCGCCGAACTGCAGACCCGCGGTCTTCCCGCCCTGGGGGTGGACATTACCCACACAGCGGTGGCCCGCACCCGGGGCCTGGGCGCCAACGCCCTGTGCCGATCGGTCTTCGACCCCCTGCCGGGCGAGCGCCGCTGGGGCACCGCACTGCTCGCCGACGGCAACCTCGGCATCGGCGGGAACCCGTCCGCCCTGCTGCGCCGGGCCGCCGAGCTCTTGGCCCGCGATGGGGTGCTGCTGGTCGAGGTCGAACCCGGGGACCTGGACGAACGTGTCACCGTCAGCGTGGAAAACGCCAGGGGTCGCAGCGGGCCCGCCTTCCCTTGGGCGCGGCTGGGCGCACCTGCTGCCCTGCGCTGCGCAGTCGGCGCGGGATTCTCCCTCGCCGACGCGTGGACCAGTCAGGGACGGCACTTCCTCGCCCTACGACGCCAGACCGGCCGCTATGGCAGCCACTGACCCCTACCGACCCCGTCGGGAACGGTCGAGCAGGTCGGGGCGACGCGAACGTCGCGAGCGCACCGTCATGTCCGACACCAGTGCGCCCCGCACCGACCCGGAGCAGGTCTCCTCGGGCGCTGCGACGTGGCCGTGCGTGCTGGCACTGGCCGCTCTCGTCGCGGCGCTGGGCGGAACCTTCACGAGTTCGGGCACGCTGGGAGACCAGGTCCCGCTGTACGGCTGGTACACGGCGGACCTGGTGCTGTTCACGCTCGCGGTCGTGCTGGCGCGGCGGGTTCCGGCCCGCCGTATCACCGCCATGGTCCTCCTGGGCAGTCTGGCGGTGGCCCTCACCGGGCTGCTCGCACCGCCGCGGACCAGCGATGACGCCTACCGCTACCTGTGGGACGGCCAGGTCCAGGCAGCGGGCATCTCCCCCTACGCCGACGCCCCGACCGCCCCGGCCCTGGCCGAGCTGAGGGCCGACAACCCGGCGCTGTTCCCGGTCACCGGCCACTGCACCGGCTGGGACCTGCACCAGGCCGGCGGAATCTGCACCTACATCAACCGGCCAGGCGTGCACACCATCTACCCGCCCGTCTCGGAACTCTGGTTCCTGGCCCTGCACGCGGCCGGCCATCTCACCGGCCGTCCCGGCATCGGTGCGGCCCAGGCCGGCGGCGCGCTGCTGGCCGTGGCCACCACCGGCGCACTGCTGCTGGTCCTGCGCCGCACCCGCTTGCCCGTGCACCGGGCGGCACTGTGGGGCTAGTGTCCCGGCGTGGCGGCCTGGGCCGTGAACGACGCACACGTGGATACCCTGGGCGTGCTGCTGATGGTCTGCGGCCTGGGCCTGGTCCCCGACCGCAGGCGCGGCACGGGCGGGGTGATGCTCGGCCTGGCTACCGGAACCAAGCTGATCCCGGCGCTGGCACTACCCGGCGCCATGTCCGGCTGCTTGGTCAAGGGCCGCCGCTTCGGTGTTCGCGACCTGCTGCTGCCGACCGCCGCCGCACTCGCCTTCCTGCTCAGCTACACGCCCTACGTCCTCGCCTCGGGCCTGGGCGTGCTCGGATACCTGCCGGGCTACCTCCAGGAACAGGGGTACGACCAGGGCACCGGCTTCGGCCTGCTCACCCTGCTCGCCATCCCCCAGAACCTGCTGCCCCTGGCCGCCGCTGCCGTAGTGCTGGCAGCAGTCCTGTACGTGCTGCGCTCGGGCGATCCGGACGCACCGTCGCGCGGCGCGCTGACTGTCACCGGTACCGCCCTGTTCGTGGTCACCCCCGCGTTCCCCTGGTACGCGCTGCTGGTGGTGGCCCTGGTCGTGCTGGACGGCTGCTGGGAGTGGCTCGCCCTGCCGGTGGCCGGTGAGGTCGTGTACCTGTCGGGGGGAGCCCTGCAGCAGCAGGCCTACCTTCCCGCGCTGTGCCTGGTGCTCGCGGGTGCGGCGGCGCGCCGAGGCAGGGCCGGTGCCGGGGCGTCAGCTCCGCCGCACCGCAGGCTTTCGCCCAGGGGATCCTCGGGCGCGGCGGAGCATGGCGATCAGCAGGCACAGCCCAGAGGCGGCGAACAGGGCGGCGGTGATCAGCAGCCAGTGTCCGAGGAAACTGCCCGGGGCTAGTGCGGTGGTGCTCTGGTAGTCCGGAACCCGGCGCAGGATCAGCGGATACCAGACGGCCAGGAGCAGTAGGGACACCAGGCCGGGGATGCGGACGTAGTTGATCCGCCCGGCGACGGCCCGGGTCTGTTCCCCTGCCCGGTTCGGGAGCAGGTGTTGGAGGGCGCGGTCGGTGACGGTGTAGAGGGGGAGCAGGACCAGGTCGTGGAGCAGGGCGGCGCCGATGAACCACAGGGCGACCGAGACCGGGTTGCCCTTGAGCAGCCGCAGTCCGGCGTACAGGGCCAGGGCGAAGGAGCACAGGACCAGCAGCAGGTGCAGCGGGGACGCGCCGTAGCGCTCGCGCAGGCTGGTCGTCCGAAGGCGCTTCATGAGGAGGCTCCGAAGGTGAGCCGGGTCACCCATTTGGTGTTGTGCACCCCGGGGTTGGCCGGGACGATGATTCGCGCGGGGTACCCGTGGTCCGGCGACAGGTCTTCGCCGTTGACTCGCAGGGCCAGTAGCGAACGCGGGTCGTTGACCTGGTTGCCGCGCAGGACGGTGGCCGCGAAGGATCCGCCGCGCTGCACCGATTCGACGAACACTTCCGGCGCCTGCCCGTGGAATCCTGCCATGACGGCCAGGTCCCGCAGCCGCACCCCGCTCCAGTGCTGGTCGTCGGTGGACCAGCCCTCCACGCAGGCGATGGGCAGCGCGGCCTCGTACTGGGGCAGTTCCAGGACCTGGGCCCGCGTCAGCGTGCGCTCGTATCCCGGGCCGCGGACCACCAGCCGCCACTGCGGGCCGATGTCGCCCGCTCGGATGCCGACGGCCTGGGCGGTCTTGTTGATCTGGAAGCCGTTGGGTCCCGTGCCGGGATCCTGGCCGTGCGGGGCCAGCAGGGCGGTGCGGCGCAGCGAGCCGCCGATGCTCTGACCGGCGGTCACCACGAACAGGACCAGCGAGCCCAGGCCGACCGTGCCGAGCGCGGCACGCCGGGACATGGTGGCCGGGGCCGGCCGCGGTGAGACCAGCCCGGTCTCGTCCGGCGGCTCGGGTCGGGTCTGCGAGGCGGGGATGCGCAGCTCGGTACGCAGCCGGCGGCTGCGCAGGGCCTTGACCATTGTCGGGATACGGAAGGCGACGTGGACGACGAAAGCCCCGATGAAGACCCACGCACCGTAGAGGTGCAGGGTGTAGAACGAGCCGGGGAAGAGGTAGTGCAGCTGCACGTTCAGCAGCCCGGTGACGAACTCGAACAGTGCGCCGCCGACCAGGAGCAGCAGCGACAGCCGCTCCATGGCGTGGGCCACCGACCGGATCGGCGGCCAGGAGAACAACCGGGGGATCACCGACCAGAGCTTGGCCAGCAGCACCGGGACCAGCACCACGCCGAGAGTGACATGGACGCCCTGGGTGAGCCGGTAGAGCCAGGACGGGTCGGTGGGCCAGGAGAAGAGGTAGAAGCCGAGCCAGCCCTTGTCCGGCGTCTGGTCGTTGACCGCCGCCAGATCCGGGTTGTACGCGGCGTACGACAGCAGGCCGGTCACGAACATCACCGGAATGCCGAACAGCAGGACCAGGCCGAAGACCGAGGTCAGCCAGGGCCCCCGGAGCGGACTGCGCCAGAACTCCGGGCGGGCCGGGCCGGGCGGCGGACCCGCGGTGAGCGCAGCCTTGAGCCGACCACCCTTCGGCGCAGCACCGCCGCCTGCCGCCGCTTGCCACGGGCTGCTGCCGCGCGCGTCCGGGGGCGGGTTCTCCGGACCGGTGGTAGCCCCTGCCGCAGCGTTCACACCGGGAGCGGGCTGGTCGCTCGCCGGGGACGGAACATCCCCACGAGGGTCGTCGGCATCCATGCATCGATCCCTTGACGGGTGAGGCGCAAGCTGGCAGCCGCGCTGGCACGACCGTAGGCCACGCAGGGAGATATCGACCGTAGCGACTCATTACGACACTCTGATATTCACGGGGCTCTGCGATTCACCGAGTCCCGTCACTCTCCGCTGTCAGTGTTTGCAGGTCCCCGAAACCCCGCCCCGACGTCCGAACTACGAGCACGCTCGCGCGATTGAGCACACTGAGGGGACAGCATGGGCGACCGCACCGTGCAGTGGCCACTTCCCCGAGGGTGCTATGACCTCCCGCACGCGGTGGTGGGCTTGACAATCCGGCAGGGTCCCTTCAGCAATCGCCATCAGCGGCGGCGCTGTTTGCATTGGTGGCTGTGATGGCCTGCAGCCCGCGGTCGAGGAAGGCGATCATCCAGGTGAAGCTGTCGTCGATGTCCGTGCTGAACTGGAACCCGCCGACGACTTCCAGGGAGGCGAATCCGTGCAGGACGGTGCGTAGCATCCGCAGTGCGTGGATCTCCTGGGTGGGTTCGATTCGGTACCCGTGCAGCATGGACGCCCAGGCCCGCAGCGTGGCTCCCGGCCGACCGACGCCAGTGGAAGCCGTCCACGGCCTGTGGATAACGTGCATGCCTGCCATCGGCGGGCGCGCCGCGGCCGGTTTGGGTGCGATCTGGTCGCGCCGGCCGTTCAGGTCATGGCGGCGTGGACGGTGGCGGAGTCGACGATCTGCTCCATACGGACGATGAGGCCGCCGCGGACGGTGAAGGCGTGCGCGACGCGTGCCCGCATCGTTTTGCCGGTGGCCTTGTTGCGGGCGCTGTAGCGGGCCAGGACCACCACGCGTTCGCCGTCGACCACATAGGTGTCGTCGTGAGTGGTCCAGCCCTCCCACGCCTGGGCGAGCCGGGTGAACACGCCCTCGATGGTGGCCTCGGGGTGCGGTAGGTGCCGGCCAGCGGGAAGCCTGCCGACTCGGTCCACTCCACATCCGGGGCCACCACCTGGCGCCACAGGTCCATGTCGCCGGTCGCCGAGGCCAGGTACTGCAGGCGCACCGTCTCCGCCGGGGTCCGGGCTTGGCCTGGGGTGGTCATCAGAACATGCCGTTGGTGTTGGCGGACTGCTTCGGGACGTCCTGGATGACGTCCCAGTGCTCGACGACCTTGCCGTCCTCCAGGCGGAAGTAGTCCGCCAGGGCCCGGCCGGGCTGGTCCGGGTTGCCGGGCTCCAGGTCCAGGTGGGAGTGGGTGACCACCAGGTCGCCCTCGGCGATCACGCGCTTGATGTCCAGGCGCAGGTTCGGGTACTCGCCGCGCAGCCAGGTCACGAAGCCGATGAACGCCTCCGGGCCGTCCTGGGCGTCGGGGTTGTGCTGGACGTAGCGGAGCCCGAAGTGGTCCGCGATCGCCTTCTGCGGGTTGCCACCGAACGCCGTCTGGTAGTAGTCCACGACTACCTGCTTGTTGTGCTCAAGATCCGACATGAGTGTCTCCAAGGTGGAAAGGGACTCCCGGAGACCTGCGGATGAGATTCGTAGCACCGGGAGCCCAGGATTTCTCGACTGGGTTCGCCCTCGCGTCACAAAGAGGCTGCCTGGCAGGCATGCCGACGCTGGTACTACTTTCTCTTGACGCCCCCTTGGTGGGGACGCACACCAGGATCCACCGCCATCTGGCGTCGATCTCCTGCCGCACCACCAACGCTACCGCCCCCGACCCTGCCAGGCACCTCACCAACGTCCTGCCACCAGGGGACCAAGGTCCCGGGCTGGCTCACGGAACAGCAGCCGTACAGGCATGCACGCTGACCAGGGCGCCGTTCGCAGGAGCGTCAGGGTGGCACGGCATTGCCTCCTCCGGCACCCGCTCATCCAAGCTGTCACGGATCGCCAAGGAGGGCAGATCAGCGGAGCCGCTCCCGACTGCTAGGAAGTAGCGTGATGCCTTTGGGGGCGCTCGGTGCCCAGGGGATGGAGCCAGCGTGCTGGCACGCGCACGGTGGTCAGGTCGGGCCAGTCGAGCCGGTCTCCTGCCGGGCCGCACAGAGTCCCGCGGATCCGCAGACCCGGGGCCGCGTCCTGGGGCAGACCCAGGACCTGCCGCTGCCGAGGGGTCAGTTCAACCTCGACCAGTCCGCGTCTGATCAGGCGCCATCCTTCGACCCACTGCTGGGAACCCACCGCGACCTGCGGATCTGTGACGGACAGTTCGAAGTAGGAGCCGCGCAGCAGGCTCAAGTGCCACCACAGGTCCAGACCCAGCCGCTCCACCGGGTACCGCCGGGGCGGCAGGTGACGGGGACCTCCACCCGGTAGCCCCGACCGGCCTGCACCTGGTCCAGCCGCACGCGACGCACCTCCAACAGACGCCCATAGCTCCCACCATGACGCACGCGAACGGATCACGGAAAGGGCGCACGCAGGAAGCGGCCGTGCGCCGGGCGCGTGCACCGACAACCCCGGCAGAGGGATCGGACCCGTGGGCGGGACACCCTGGATTCCCCCCGGGCCCCGAACGGGCGCGGACCGCTTGCCGAGACCGGAAGCAGGAGGCACGGTGAGAGAAGGCACGACAGCACCGGTGAGACCGGCGTCTGCGACCAATCACGAGCAGCACGACGAGGGGTGTCAGGTGTTCGAGAACCGCGGCATGGAGATTCTGATCATCGCGCTGGTGGTTCTGGTCCTGTTCGGTTCCCGGCGTCTGCCGGACGCGGCGCGCTCCCTGGGCAAGTCGCTGCGCATTCTCAAGGCCGAGACGCACGCCCTGCGCACCGACGCCGAAACCGGTGCCGAGGTCGCGCAGAGCCCGACGGCAGCGGACCCGGTGGTGTCCGCGCTGGCCGAAGCAGACCCTGCCACACCCACCGTGCCCCGGGAATCCGTGGAGACCCCGGCATCCCAGCACTGAGCGTCGTCGGTCCAGAGTCCTGCGTACATGCTGACGCCCACCGTTGGCGCAGGGAGCGGCAGAGCTTGACCCGCGGAAGGCCGACCCGGACGCCCGCATGGCCTTTGGTCCGTAGGGGTGAATCCGTCCAGTTCGGTCCGCTGTGTCTGCGCCCGCTTCTTCGTGAGCGCTTGTAGGACGAGAGCACAGACCGTGGCGCGTTACCTGCAGGCGGCCCGGTCATCGCCCCGTCCTGAAGGAGAACCATGGGTCTGATTCGCAAGTGCGCGCTGCTCGCCGCAAGCGCGGGCGCGCTGCTGCTCGCCGGAGCGGGGGCGGCCAGTGCCGACAGCAACGCCTACGGTGCGGCGTTCGACTCGCCCGGCGTGCTGTCGGGCAACGTGGTCCAGATCCCGGTCGACATCCCTGTCAACGTGTGCGGCAACTCGCTGAACGTCATCGGGCTGCTGAACCCCAGCTTCGGCAACAGCTGCAGCAACGAAGACGGCGGCCACCAGGACAGCGGCTACCACCACGGCAACTACGGCCCGGGCCGCCACGACGGTTGGCACGCCACCGGCTGGGACCAGCAGGGCTGGGGCCGGCACGAGGACCACGACGGCTCGGGCCAGGACACCACGGACTGCTCCGATTCCTGAGTCTGTCACCCGTTCGGTGACCGCTCGCGCGGCGTTCTGATGCGACCCGTACCTGCAGCTGCCCGGCCAGGCGGCGCGGGCACGGGCCCACGGCGCGTCGGCCAGGGCGGGGGCTGCAGCTGGTGGGGCGCGCATTGGTGATCGCGACTGCCTGGGTCCGACAGCCGGTTGGCGGAATCCGACGGGCAGTCAGGTGGCTGTGTGCTTACCGTTCGAATGCGGGTGGCCTCGCATGGTGATGCGTGGTCGCTAGCAGGCCGGGCGTGCGCCGTGCCCGGCTGTGTCCCTCCGCTCTTCTGGCGGCGGTACTTCGTCGAACAGCAAAGGAACTCCGACATGGCTGAGCAGTCCTCCCGCCGCACCTTCCTGCAGCACGCCTCCCTGAGCACCGCGGCACTGGGGGCCACCGTCCTGATCCCCTCCTCTGTCGCCCACGCGGCTTCGGCCAAGCATGCCGCTCCGCGCAATGCCGTCGGGGCTGTGAGCCACGAGGGGCCGCTGATGGCGTACGTGAAGAACGCGCACACCGGGGAGATCGCGGTGATGGTCGGTGAGCGCGAGGTCCTGCACCGCGACCCCCAGCTGGCTGCCGCGCTCTCCCGCGTCGCCGCCTCCGGAGCCTGACCCCCCTGCTCCGCCCCACCCGCTCAACCCCGTCCCGCACATCCCCGTCCCGCTTGCCCCGTCCCGAACTGAGAGAAGTCAGCGTGTCCTCGCACAAGGAAGCACCCGCGATCTCGAACGACCCGGTGGCCGACAACACCGACGTCTACGCCTTCGTCAGCCCCGACAAGCCCGACACCGTCACCCTGATCGCGAACTTCAGCCCCTTCGAGGACCCGGCGGGAGGACCGAACTTCGACGAGTTCGGCGACGACGTCCTGTACGAGATCCACATCGACAACAACGGCAACGCCGTACCGGACATCACCTACCAGTTCCGGTTCCGCACCGTGAACACCATCCCGGACACGTTCCTCTACAACGTGGGCACCATCGAGTCGATCCACAGCAAGAACTGGAACCGCCGCCAGTACGCCACCGTCACCCGGGTGACGCACGGCGCACACGCCGGCGGCGGCAAGGACGGCGGCGCCAGGAACACCGGCACGGTCCTGGGCACCGACCTGCCCTGCCCGCCCTGCAACGTGGGGCCGCTGTCGACCCCGAACTACGCGAAGCTGGCCGAGCAGGCCATCCACACCCTGCCCGGCGGCTGCCGGGTGTTCACCGGCCAGCGCGCCGAAGGCTTCTACGTCGACATCGGCGCGATCTTCGACCTCGGCGACCTGCGCCCGTTCCAGAACCTGCACATCGGCTCCAGCATGCCCGCCGCCCCCGGAGTCAACGGCCCCAAGGCCAAGAACATCCAGTCCATCGCCCTCCAGGTCCCCAAGTCCGACCTGACCGCAGACGGACACACCCCCACCGACCCCGCCAAGCCCGACGCCGTCATCGGCGTCTACGCCACCGCCAGCCGCCAGCGCTCACGCATGTACGAGAACGACGGAACCATCGTCAACACCGGCCCCTTCGTCCAGGTCTCGCGCCTGGGCAACCCGCTGTTCAACGAGGTCCTGATCCCCATCCCGAAGAAGGACCTCTTCAACTCCCAGGACCCGGCAGGCGACAGCCAGTTCGCCGCCCACGTCTCCAAGCCCGAACTCTCCCAGCTCCTCCCGGTCCTCTACCCCGGCGCGTTCCCCAACCTGGCCGCACTCAATGCCTCCGGCAAGCCCCGCGCAGACCTGCTGGCGATCCTGCTCACCGGCATCCCCGCCGGCATCGTCCCCGGCTTCCAGAACAACACCGGAACCGTCCAGGCCGACATGCTGCGCCTGAACATGGCCGTCCCCCCGACCATGCGCAACCCCAGCAACCTCGGCCTGATCGGCATGGACGCGGCCGGGTTCCCCAACGGACGCCGCGTGTTCGACGACGTGACCACCATCGAACTGCGCGCCCTGGCCGGAGCCACCTACGCGCTCGTCGACAAGACCTACACCCCCGACAAGGCCGCAGGCGCCATCACCCAGGGCCTGACCTCCAGCAACACCGACGTCAGCGCCGACAACACGGTGCACTACCTGCGGTGCTTCCCCTACCTGGGCACCCCGCACGGCGGCTACTTCAACCCGAACGACAACACTCCGGCCCCGGACCTGAACACGACCCCCTACGGTGGGCCGGACACCGGTCTGGGCGGCGGCCAGCACAGCCAGGACACAGCCAAGATCGTCGGCGGGGCCACCCTGGTCACCGGTGCGGCCCTGGCCGGTGCGGCAGTCCTCAAGCACCGGGCCGGACTCCACCCCGAGACCGTCGGCGCCCCCACCGGCTCGGCCGGCGGCCCGGACGCGGACACCGACGCCTCGTGAGCGCGCCACTGACCGCACCAGCAGCCCACGACCACGACCCTGCTCATGCGCACGGGCACTTGCATGCGGACGGGCACTCGCACGTGGCCGGGAGCAGCCACGCCAGTGGGGAGGTCTACGGACCCAGCCACCAGGGCAGCGTCATGGTCGACATCGGCGGAGACGTCGGCGCCCTGGTCATCCACACCCCAGCAGACCTGCTCGGGACCGAAGTGGAACTCAGCCCGGTGGACGACGGGACCGTCAGGACGCACGTGGCCGTGCGGGAACGACGCGGCAGCGGACCGGTCCAGTACGCCGCCGTCTTCCCGTCCCTGACGGCGGGCGCCTACAACATCTGGCACCCCGCCGAGGACCGGCATCCCGTCGCCCGGGTCGTCGTCACCGGCGGGGACGTCACCAACTTCACCTGGCCCGCGTAGCCCGCGCCGGCACACGTGCTTGACCGGGCCTGGCCGTACCCGGGGCGATCGCCCCGGGTACGGCCAGGCCCGGCGGTCTCACCGGGCGACCAGGCCCGGCGACTACGGAGAGATTGCCAGGCCCGAGGCATGGAGCGGACTGGTCTCCCCCGGGGGGTGTCCAACGGCCGGTATCCGGCACTTCCACCCCGGGCTCATCGACCTCGCGGACATCGGAAGGAATCGCCCCCGTGTCTCCTGCCACGCCTGTCGGCCGCCGGCCCAGGGTGCGGTCATGGGCGCATCGCGCCCTTCACCGGGATCCCAGGCTCGCCTCTTGCACCCGGCAGCGCGGGGCGCTCGGGTTGGCGCTGGCTGCCGCTCTTGCTTCGGGAACGTGGCTGATCTACGACGGGTCACAGTCCCAGCACCCGCCGCAGCCGACAGCCGTCGACGCCTTCCCCACCACAGCAGCAGGAACCGCGCAGCACGCCCACCCGCCCGCGGTACCCACCCGGGCACCGCAGACCAAGGGACTGCCCGCCTCGGCGCCGCTGCGGATCAAGATCCCCGCGATCGGGGTCGACGCCCCGATCACCCCGCTGGGCCTGGACGGCGCCAGCAAGCTGCAGACGCCCGACGACACCGACCAGAACCTTGTCGGCTGGTACCGGGGCGCATCCGCCCCGGGCACCGCCGGGAACGCCATCCTGGACGGGCACGTCGACACCCACCAGGGACCCGCCGCCTTCTACAACCTCGGCTCCCTCCACAAGGGCAACACCATCGAGATCGACCGCAAGGACCACACCGCCGCCCTGTTCACCGTCGACGCCATCGAGGTCTACGAGAAGGACGCCTTCCCCAACAGCCGCGTCTACGGTCCGACCAAGGACCCCCAACTGCGCCTGGTCACCTGCGGTGGCGGGTACAGCAGCCGTACCGGATACCTGGGCAACGTCGTCCTGTACGCCCACCTGACCGGCAGCAAGCACACCTGAGGCCCCAACCGGCCGCGAACGCCGGCACCGCGTCTGTCCGTGCCGGCACCCGGCCTGACCCTCACCGCCTACCGCGCCGCACCAGGCACCCCCGACCACGACGCCCTCACCCTCCTCGCCAGCTGGGCCGCTACCGAGAACGCTCCACCCGAGGCCGACCAGCCGTGTGTGCCAATCCAGAGCTCCCAGGACGCTGCGCGGACTCCACGGGTCAGGGAAGAATAGGGGCGGGCCGTCCGGGATGCCGGTGTAACTGTGGTGCTCTCGAGCTCGCTATCCAGAATGGCACTGGGGTCTGCACGGGAACTACGGTTTGTGCCAGGCCGGCCGATGGCCGTGCGGGAGCACGTGTGTCAGTTTCTTCACTTCCCTTGACCCCTCGGGCGGTCCGCTCCTGACGGTTCCTCGGTGGAAGGGTGGGTGGTGGGCGATGGCGAAGGCGGTTGTGCGCGACGAGGTGCTGTTCCTGCGTGCGGCAGGCGTGGATGTCGGCAAGAGGTTCGTCGTGGTGTGCGTGCGGGTCCCCAACCCGAAGCGGTCCGGAACATGGGCGCTGGAAACGGAACGGTTCGACACGGTCCCCGGCGAGATGAGACGGCTGGCCCAGTGGCTGGCCGAGCGCGCGGTGGAGGTGGTCGCCCTGGAGGCGACATCGGACTACTGGCGTTGCGTGTTCTACCCGCTGCAGGACGCCGGCCTGAACCTGATGCTGGTCAACCCCGCACACTTGCGCGGGATCCGCGGACGCAAGAGCGACCCCTCGGACGCGGCGTTCCTGGCCCGCGCGGCGGCCTCGGGAATGGTGATGGCCTCCTTCGTGCCCGAGCGCTCGGTGCGCGAGCTGCGCGAGGTCACCCGGCGGCGCACCGAACTGGGCGTCGAGCGGGTACGCGAGGTCCAGCGGCTGGAGAAGGAACTGGAGGACAGCGGCCTGAAGCTGACCTCGGTGCTCACCGACGTGACCGGGGTCAGCTCCCGGCGAATCCTGGCCGCGCTGATCGAGGGCGAACGCGACCCCGCACAGCTGGCCGACCTGGCCGTCTCCACCGCCCGCAAGAAAATCCCCGACCTGACCGCGGCGCTGGACGGCACGTTCACCGGGCACCACGCCCGCATGTGCCGGCACCTCCTGGCCCAGATCGACCACCTGGCCACCGTGACCGCCGAACTGGACGAGTGGATCGCCGAACTGCTGCGTAGCGCGGACAGGGACCAGGACCTGGGGAACCTGGACTCCATCCCCGGGATCGCAGCCCGGGCCGCGCAGATCATCCTCGCGGAGACCGGTGGCGACATGGCGCACTTCGCGACTCCTGGCCACCTCGCCTCCTGGATCGGGGTGTGCCCGGGGATGAACGAGTCCGCCGGGGTGAACAAGTCCACGCACATCCGCCGCGGCAACGCCAACCTCAAACGGATCCTGGGCACCGCCGCGATGGCCGCGATCAAACAGAAGGACACCTACCTGGCCGCCTACTACCGGCGGATCGCCGCCCGCCGCGGCAACCAGCGCGCCCTGGTCGCCGTCATGCACAAAATCGTGATCGCGATCTGGCACGTACTGCACGACCACGTCCCCTACCGCGACCTCGGCGCCGATCACCACACCCAGGCCAACCCCGAACGAGCCCTCAAGCGAATCATCCGCCAAGCAAACGCCCTCGGCCTGACCGTCCGCTTCGACCCCATCCAGACCTGACGCCCCAACAATGATCAAGCTGTGAGCTGCCGGTTCTGCTCTTCTTCGTGTCAGCTACGCGTTCCTCGGGTCGGGCCTACGGCCGAAGAGGAACCTCTGCCGTGTATGAGCACCGTCAGTGTCTGCTCCCGCATCCTCGACCTGCTGCCGGTGGCCGATATCACCATGGCGGGCTCTTCGGACCGGCGCGGCGGGGCAGGCGTCTGGTGTGTGGCCGGGCGGCCACGTGCGAAGCGGTCGGTGAGGAAGGGGCCTGTCGATGGGAGCGGACAGTGAGCGAGCGGGCGATGACGATCTGCTGGCTGGAATGCGGGTGGACTACAGCGACCAGGACGAGCCGGTCCTGGTGCGGCCCGACGGCACCGCCGTAGAGACCTGGCGCGAGGACTACCCGTACGGCGAGCGAATGACGCGCCCGCAGTACGAGCGCAGCAAGCGTCAGCTGCAGATCGAGCTGCTGAAGCTGCAGGGCTGGGTCAAGCACACCGGCCAGCGGCTGGTGATCGTGTGCGAGGGGCGGGACGCGGCCGGCAAGGGCGGGACGATCAAGCGCTTCACCGAGCACCTGAACCCGCGCGGCGCCCGGGTGGTGGCCCTGCCCAAGCCGACCGATCGCGAGAACGCCCAGTGGTACTTCCAGCGTTACGTCCCCCACCTGCCCTCGGCCGGAGAGATCGTGCTGCTGGACCGCTCCTGGTACAGCCGCGCCGGTGTGGAGCGCGTGATGGGCTTCTGCTCCCAGGACGAGTACCAGCGTTTCATGCACCAGGCTCCCATGTTCGAACGGATGCTGGTCGACGACGGCATCCTGCTGGTGAAGTTCTGGTTCTCGGTCTCGCAGGCCGAGCAGCGCACCCGGTTCACGATTCGCCGCATCGACCCGGTACGGCGTTGGAAGCTCAGCCCGATGGATCTGGCCTCGCTGGACCTGTGGGAGGAGTACACGCAGGCCAAGGTCGCGATGTTCCAGGACACCGACACCGCCCACGCGTCCTGGACGGTGGTCAAGAGCAACGACAAGAAGCGTGCGCGCATCGAGGCCATGCGCAGCGTCCTGGCCCGCTTCGACTACACCGACAAGGACCCCGAGGTGGTCGGCACCCCGGATGCGAAGATCGTGGGGCGCGCCGCCACCCTCCTGGAAGCCGGCGAGGACGCAGCAGCCCGCTCCCTGGTCGCACCAGCTTGACGCCCGCAGGGCCGGTCCGACCACCCCCGGCCCTGCCCCCGGCACCCTCCCGGTCAGCGCGTGCGCTTCCCTCCACACTCCCTGTTCTCCGTCGCGGCTCTGGCCGCGACGGAGCTGCCCCAGGACCGGCACGACACGCTGGCACCCGTGCCCGACCTGGACGGCCCCACGGTAGGCGGGGTGATCGAGGAGGTGCGCTGGTCCGCGAGGGCTGAAGCGGTGGGCATCACCGCACTCAGCCGGTGGTGAGGAGTTGGAGGTCGTGGGCTGTGAAGCCGGTGGGTTGGGGTACTTCGCCGAAGTCGGGGTCGTCGTCGGTGACGGGGAGTTGGTTGATGACGGTTTCGATGGCGGCGGGCAGGCGCAGGTCCAGGCCGAGCTTGGAGCGGATCATGATGTCGCGGCGCACGTCGGCGGGCAGCAGGGGGCGGGTGGCGGTCAGGACGCGGGCGCGTGGGGGCTGGTTGGTGGTCAGGTGCTTGTACCAGCCGTACCAGTACTCGGCGTCGGAGGGCTCTCCCTGGGAGAGGTGGTAGAGGTGCAGGCAGTAGGCGGCGGTGGAACTGCCGGAGCCGCCGGCGAAGCGCCACCAGAACTCGGCGGCGTCGGTGCGGCCGGTCAGGTAGAGCAGGGCGGCGAAGATCTCCGCGCCCTCGGGCTGGACTTGGCGCTCGTTGACCAGGGCGTGCAGGCCAGCTGAGGCCTCGGGGGCGTCCATCAGCACCGCGACCAGGGTGCGCAGTTCGGATTCGGCCTGCTCGTGGCGGGTGGGGGAGTTGACCGGGGCGGTGGTGTAGCGGGCTTGGCGGGCCTCGGCGATGTGCTGGGCATGGGCGCGCACCGGCCGCGGGACCGCGACGGTCGGCGGCTCGGTTCCGCACAGGGGAGCCGCCGCAGGCTGGGACGGCTGCTCCAGGTGCTGGTGTGGGGGCGGGGGCAGGGTGGTCACGGCTGGCCTCCACGGTCGGGCAGGCAGTTGATCTTGAGTTGCTTTGCCAGGCGCTCGCGGGCGTGGCGCAGGTTGGAGCGCACCGTGGCGATGGGCCGTTCCAGGTACTCGGCGATGGTGGCCTCGTCCAGGTCCAGGACGTAGCGGAGGATGACCGAGGTGCGCTGGCGGTCGGGCAGCGCCAGGATCGCGGAGTACAGGCCGATCTGTTCGGGCATTTCCTCCAGGGCGTGTGCGGCCATGGCCCGGAAGGAGTTGATGACGCTGGTGAAGGTGGTGGCTTCGACCTGGTCCTGGGGCTCGTCGGCCAGCCAGTCGTTGACGTGGACGGTGATCATGCGCCAGGCGTAGGCGGCGGGTACGGGGTGGCGCATCGCGGTGTCCCACACCCGCGACAGGTGGGTCTTCATGGACAGCACGACCAGGTCCGCGGTGGCCTGGTCGCCGATCTGCGTACGCGCTAAAGCAGTCCAGGCCCGCTCGTGGGTGTCGCAGAACGCCTGGAAGGTCAGGCGCTTGAGACGGCGGCGCTGAGGAGCGCTGGACTCCTCGCCGAGTTCACCCACCAGCGTTCCTCCCCTGTGCGCACGAGCCGGACGGTCATCGTTGTTCACGCTCGACTGCTCTCTGTTCGACCGGCGCGCCAGTGCAGCGCCGGTTGCTTTCTTACAAGAGCATCGAATCGCATCGATGCTCTGCGTATGCAAGCGAATCCGAATCGTGACCAATCAGGACCCGGGAGCCCCGACCGCCCCTCCTCCACCACCACGCCCGCAGGCCGGGGATGCGGCCCGGTTTCGCCATGCGGGCGACCAGTGACGCCTTCCCCGTTCGGGCACGATCCCACTGATTCGCCAGCATTCGCCAGGGCCCGCCAGGCAAGGTGGAATCAAGGCGACCGAGGACCACCGCGGGGGAGCGACGTGACGGACTACGAAGGCATCGACTTGGAACTGGACCGCGCTCACACGGCGCGGATGTACGACTACTTCCTGGGCGGGGTCACCAACTTCGAGGCCGACCGCCAGGCCGCCGGCCAGGCCCTGGCCGGTGCCCCCTGGCTGCGCAGCTCGGCGCGGGCCAACCGCGCCTTCGTGCAACGCTCCACCCGGGTCCTGGCCCAGGCCGGCTTCACCCAGTTCCTCGACATCGGCACCGGCATCCCCACCTCACCCAACGTCCACGAGGTCGCCCAAGAGGTCAACCCGGCCGCCAAGGTCGTCTACGCCGACAACGACCGCATCGTCCTGGCTCACGCCCGCCACCTGCTGATCGGTACCGACCAGGGCCGCACCGCCTACGTGGAAGCCGACGCCACCAGCCCCCAGACGGTCCTGGAGTCCACCGTGGTCCGCCAGAACCTCGATTTCGAACAGCCGGTCGCACTGAGCCTGAACGCGCTGCTGCACTTCGTGCCCGACGCCCTGGGGGCCTTCGACATCGTCGAGCAGTACAAGGCCGGCCTGCCGTCAGGCAGTGCGCTGGTGATGTCCCACGCCACCCCCGACTTCGCCCCCGCCGAGTGGGGGCGCGTCGTGGCGGCCTACCACGCCGCCGGAACCCCCGCCCAGGTTCGCACCCTGAAGGAGTTCACGCGCTTCTTCGAGGGCTGGGACATCATCTCCCCTGGACTGGTCTCCTGCCCGACCTGGCGACCCGATACGGACACCGAGCCGTTCAGCGACGTCGAGTGCTCCGTCTACGCGGGCGTGGCCCTCAAGCGCTGACCCGCTCTCCGTGTTGAGACGGCTGTAGCGCTTCCCCCACTCACGGACACCAACCACGCCGAGGCGCTGGCCAAAGCACTGGCAGTGCGCCGCGACCGCAGCGAGCGCCTGAACAAGCTCAAGGAGGGCCGCGTAACCCTGTCAGAGCTGTTGAACAGCGGGGGGACACGGTCGGCAAGATCCGGTTGTAGACCGCGAACTGACCGCCGCTTGCCCGGTGCAGTGGGTCAAGGGCCTTGATGCGGCCCAGCAGGTTCATCGCACCCAAGAGCATCCCGTGCGGGTCGTGGTCGCGCCGTGAGGGCGAAGGTCTCCGCCCGGAGTCGGACGGAGACCTTCGGTGCCGGGTGAAGAGGCAATCCGAGCCACCGGCAAGCGGCACAAGAGCTTTCGGACTCCTGGCCGCCTCTATCCTCCTCCTTCGGCCCGTGTCCGCGGCGTAGGGGCGTGGAGGCATCCGGGTGAGTCCGGGCGGCCTGCGTACGGCATGCGCCCGCCGGGGATCTTGGGCCGCAGACGAACGTCCTGCCCGTCCGCTGGCCGCCCGGGCAGATCTGCCACGCTGGTCATCGAGTCCTTCACGCACCACGCCAGGACGGCGCGGCGAAGCCGGTCAGCCGACGGGCCATCACATCGCTTGTCGCCCAGCACACCCGGGACGATGGGGGCGGGGCGGGGCCCGGTCAGCGTTTCGGCTGTGGGGAGGAATCCGGCGTTGCAGCGGTCGGCGGGTGGGGGCGGGGGGTGATGGCGGCGCTGAGGACGGCGGAGTTGGGCAGCAGTACCGTGCCCTCTGCGGTCCGCAGCTCGACGAACAGCAGGGTCATGTCCGTCACGTGGCCCTGGATCCGGCCTCCCAGCGCCCCGGACTGGATGCACACGTCCTGGCCGACGTGGAAGGGGCGAGCGGTCAGCAGGACCAGGCCGGCAAAGATGTTGCCCAGCACCGGCTGGGCCGCGATGCCCACGATGACCCCGGTCAGCGCACCGCCCAGGATCAGCCGGCTCCACGGGACGTGCAGCAGGCTCAAGGCCCCCAGGACGACGACGGCATAGCCGCTGAGCAGGCACAGCACCCGCAGGGTCGTCACTCTGCTGTCGCCGAAGCGCGAGGGCACGAAGGACAGCAGGTCCTGCGTCGCCCCGCGTACCGCCACCAGCGCGAAGACCAGGAACACCAGTGCGCTGCCTCCAGCCACCAGGTGGTCCGCCATCGGGTGGCGGGAGGCAGCGGCACCGAGCAGGCCGCCGTAGTACGTGGAGACACCCAGCCCGGCCAGCGCCAAGCCGGTGGTCACCGCCGCCTTGCGCTTGCGAATCGAACTCCTGACCTGAGGCAGGATGCCGGCCTCCCGCTCGGGGCTCACAGTGAACTGCTCGGAAAGCTGCACGCGGCCGATTCTGCCAGGCACCTCCCAGGAAGGAGAAACCAGGACCCCGGCACCTACAGGAGACCGTGAACTCCCTGCCGCCGAGCAGCCCTCGGGCTGTACGAAGGGGGCACCGCGCCCTGCGGGGCGACCATGGTGGGCTGTCGGCCGTGGTCGCCCCGTTCTCCGTGTCTCACCGCTCGCGGCCGGGGTAGTTTGCGTATCACCGCCCCGAACGCGGCCCTACGACGCAGCCCGGTCGACACCCGGACCGGTGCCCTGACGTGTCGGCCAGCATGCGGAGCAGATTCGCTAACCGCAGGAGACCGCTGTTGAGCACCCTCGTCACCCGCCTGGACCGCTACCAGCGCCGTCACCGCTGGATCGGCCTGCCCCTGGCCGTGGTCTACAAATTCGTCGACGACCAGGGCACCTACCTGGCCGCCCAGATCACCTACTACGGCTTCCTGTCACTGTTCCCGCTACTGCTCCTGCTCACCACAGGGCTCGGCTTCGCCCTGCACCACGACCTGCACCTGCAGCAGCAGGTCCTGCACTCCACGCTGCGCCAGTTCCCCGTCGTCGGGGACCAGATCGGCGCGAACATCCACTCCTTCCACGGCAACCCCTTCGCCCTGGCGGTGGGAATCGCCGGCAGCCTCTACGGCGCCCTGGGCGTGGCCCAGGCCGCCCAGAGCGCCCTGAACCGCATCTGGGCCGTGCCCCAGCACCAGCGCCCCAACCCGCTCAAGGCCCGCCTGCGCAGCCTGCTCCTGGTCGCGCTGCTCGGCCTCGGCGTCCTGGCCACCGCGGCCCTGGCCGCACTAGCGGCCGCCTCCCACGCCTTCGGCCTGGACATCGCCTGGGGCACCCGACTGGGGGCGGTGGCCCTGTCCGTGGCCGTCAACACCGCCCTGCTCCGGTTCACCTACCGGATCCTGACCGCCCACCGCCTGCACCGCTCCCAGTTGTGGCCCGAAGCCCTGGCCGCCGCCGTGCTCTGGCAGGGAGCCCTTGCTGTCGGCACCTACAGCATCAACCACACGCTGCGTGGCGCCACCGCCACCTACGGCATGTTCGGAATCGTGCTCGGCCTGCTGACCTGGATCTATGCCGGAGTCCTGACCTTCCTGCTGTGCGCGCAGTGCGGCGTGGTACGCGCGAAGCGGCTGTGGCCGCGGAACCTGCTCGCGCCCTTCGCCGACGACATCACGCTGACCGGCGCCGACAAACGCGCCTACACCTCCTACGCGACCACCGAGACCTACAAGCCCACCGAAGAGGTCGACGTCCATTTCGACCAGCCCCCATCCCAGTCCGCCGAGCAGCCGGAGCCTGGACCCGACCGTCCCTCCTGACTGACACCACAACCTGTGAAGTCGGCCACCGCGTTTTGCAAAGAGGGGTACTCGGAATATGGGTACCGCCGGGCCGGGCCCCCGCCGGCGGGGCGCCCTGGCGGCCGAGGGCCGGCTCCAGGAGGTGGCTGGTATATCCAGCAACTCCGCTCTGCGCAAAGGATCGTGACGGGTCCGCGACTTTTCCGTTCTCGCTGTATGACCTCGTATGTGTGCCGCATCGTTGTCGTCGACCGATACGCCAGCAGATAGGACGCACCGTGACGACTGTTCCCCGGGGTTACGACTGCTCGATGGTCGTGGCAGCCCTGCACGACCCCGCCGACCACCGCGCCTTCGGGTACATCACCGACCTGTCGTTCGGCGGCAACGCCCTCGCACCGGACCTTGTAGGCACCGACCCGACCGTCGCCGGGTCGCCGCAACTAAATGTGGTCATGAAGCTGACGCGGGTCACGCTGTCAGCGGGCACCGTTGGCCCGCTCATCTCGTAGACGAGCCGGATCCGGCGCTGCTCCCCAGTAACCTTTGCGGGTAGCCTCGTTGTCGCCACAGGCGAGCGCTGGGGCGGGACGATCACGGCGCTGATGCCGAAGACGCCGACGGCGGAGGCCACAGCCCAAGAGCTGAAGCCAGGTCAACGCCGTTGAGTTCTCGCGTTGGCCGGCCCCAGGGAACGGACGGCGTCGTCGATCTCCAGGTCGATGAGCCGCTGGGCCTCGATGGTGTGGTTGTCGAAGATGCCGGTGAGTTCAAGGCTCACGATCCCGTGGATCCGGGTCCAGATCACAATGGCAACGCGGGCGGCGCTCGGCGGGGTGTCGGCCCGTTCCTGCGCGCGGGCCCACTGCTGCAACTGCCCGTCAAGGGCGGCGTCGCCGGTGCTGTCGGGCGGCGGGGCGCCTTGGACGGCCATGAGCATGTCGATGAGCAGTGCCATCGCCTGGTCCAGCGGGGTCTGCGCGGTTGCGGACGGGGGCAGGTCCGCGGCGCGTTCGCCGAAGAGCATCCCGTAGCGGCGTCGGTGGCCCAGCGCCCAGCCGCGGTAGGCGGCCACCAGTGCCTGCACCCGCGCGCGCGGCTCTTGTCCACTGGCGGCCACGGCTTGGCCCATCGCTGTGGTGAGCTGCTGGTAGGACAGGGTCACCAGGTGCGCCACCAGGGCGTCCCGGGACGGGAAGTAGCGGTAGACCGCAGGGGCGGACATCGCCATGCTGCGTGCGATCGCCGCGATCGTCAGCGCGTCGACGCCGTCCGCGTCGATGATCGCGAAGCACGCGTCTTGGATCTCCTGGAGCGTCTGGGCCCGCAACCGCTCACGCCTGCTCACCGCTGGCTTGTTAGTCATCCTCGCATAGTAACGACATATCCGGGATCGGATGGGTTTTGCTTCACGCGACGGCTAGTAACGCCTAGCGTAGGTCCCACCGCGGCAACGTACCGGTGGCGCAGGCCCGCCGGCACCGCCTCGATCCCGGCCGGCGACAGCGCCTCCGCGCCGCTCTCCTCCACCTGCGGCACGGCCGCCGCCCTGACCTGCCTCATGGTCTGGCGCCGGGGCCGCTCGCGCAGGATCATCTCCGGCTCCGGCATCGCGCTTCGCCTCCCTTCAAAGTTACCACTTGACTCATTATGACGTCAGAGAGCATAGTTACGACTCTTAACAGAGCGATGGACAGTCGCAAATATTTGAGGAGTCGGCCATGACCGAAACCAATGCCACCGCCGGGGCCACCGTGACCGCGACCGAGATGGTGCTGCCGGGCAAGGTCGAGGCGTCGGGCCTGCGGCGGGTCCAGCGCGAGCTGCCGGCCCCGGCCGCAGGGCAGGCGCTGGTGCGGGTCGAGGCGACGGCCGTGTCCTTCGCCGAGAGCGCCATGCGCAGGGGCCGCTACTACGGCCAGCCTGCCTTCCCGTTCGTGCCCGGCTACGACCTGGTCGGCGTCGTCCAGGCCGTCGGCCCCGGGGTGGACCATGCGCTGGTCGGCCGCCGGGTCGCCGCGCTGACCAAGACCGGCGGCTGGGCCAGCGCCGTCCTGCTGAGCGCCGCCGACCTGGTGGAGGTGCCCGACGGCGTCGACGCCGAGGAGGCGGAGACGCTGGTCGTCAACGGCCTGACCGCCCACCAGATGCTGCACCGCAGCGCGAAGGTGCAGGCCGGCCAGACCGTGCTGGTGCTGGGCGCCAGCGGCGGGGTGGGCACGGTCCTGGTGCAGCTCGCCCGCCACGCGGGCGTCCGCGTGATCGGCACAGCCAGCCCCCGCCACCACGACGCGCTGCGCGCGCTGGGTGTGGAGCCGATCGACTACCGGGACACCGACCTGGCCGCCCGGGTCCGGGCGCTGGCCCCCCAAGGCGTGGACGCCGTATTCGACCACCGCGGCGACGCGAGCGTCAACCGCTCCTACCGGCTGCTCAACCGCACCGGAACGCTGGTCGTCTACAGCATCGCGGCCAAACTCAACGACACCAGCCCCATCATCTTCGACTTCCTGAGACTGCTGGCCAAACTGGCGCTCTGGAACTACCTGCCCACGCGCAAGCACGCGAGCTTCTACGACGTCTGGGCGGGCCACGGCAAGCCGGAGTCGGCCAAGCGCGAGGCATTCCGGACCCGGATGCGCACCGACCTCACCCAACTCTTCGGCCTGCTGCGCGACGGCACCCTGAGCGCGCAGATCGCCGCCCGCTTCCCGCTGACCCAGGCCGCCGCCGCCCTGCAACTGTCCGAATCCTCCAGCCGCACCGCCCTCGGCAAGATCATCCTCCTACCCTGACCGTCACGTCACTCATCGGCCGACGCCGCCGACTGACCGACACCAGCGAGGAAGATGCCATGAAGATCCGCACAGCCAAGCGCACACTGACCGTCCTGGCCGCCGCCCCGGCCATGGCCGCTGTCACCAGCACCGCGTTCGCCGACCACACGCATCCGGGGCACGGGGCGCCGGACATCGCCGCAGCCTGGGATCCGGCGGCAGTACGCCTCCGGCTGCCCGCCGCGCCCCTGCAGCCAGCCCGGCACCGGCGCCAGCGGACGGACCGCGGCCCACTGCGCGTCCGACATGTCCGTGGGGTATTGGCGTAGAGGCCCAACGAGCTACCAAGAGGCCCTGCTTTCATGTCTCGCACCTGCCGCGATCACTCCAACGAGACCCTGTTCGACCAGCACCACTCAAGATCGACGATCATTAGGCCAGGGAGCTGAGCGAGGCGCTGGTGGAGGCGTTCTGCTTGAGGGGGCTGCGGGGGGTGGCAGGACGGCCGCGGCGAGGAAGGTGGCGGTCGCGCCGATGACGCAGAGCCAGGGCAGCGCACTGGCGGTGGCTGTGGCCTGGGCGTGGTGCAGTCCGTGGCCGATGTTGTGGGTGAGGGTGTCGGCGTACAGGCTGCCGGCGATGGCCAGGGCGACGGAGCCGCCGATCTGGCGGAAGAAGGTGAGTCGGCCAACCCGATCTCGACTGCCGGAGCCGTCCATGATCCCGCCGCTCGACCCGGCCACCGGCTTGCTCCCCCTGGGCCGGTACGCGGCAACAGCCGACGAGGTCCGGGACCAGTTCGTCACGGCACCGGCCTTCTCCCGATCACAGCGCCGAGCCGACCTCTGGGAGAACTGGTCCGAGCACGTGCTGATCCTGCAGACCCTGCTGGGCCAGGAGCCGCGGACCTGGATGGCGGGAAGCTTCATCAGCTCCAAACCCGATCCCTCGGACATCGACGTCTTCTACGGCTTCGACCCCGAGGCATACGACGCCCTGGACACCCAGGACCTGGTCTACATCGAGCAGCTGTGCACCCGGGAGTCGTGCATCAAGCAGTTCAACCTGCGGATCGACGCCTACTTCACGCGCCTGCCCGACCAGCTGGCGGTCGACGATCTACGGCCGCAGATGGGCGCGCACAATCTGCAGGCCTTCCAGTCCCCTCGACTTTCGACGATTTCGTTGGTCGTTGTCCGCTCTCGCTCATCTTGCTGATTCTCAGTGGAGTTGAGGATGCGATGGCATGGTGAAAAATGCGTGAGCCTCCGGGCCACAGGCTCGGTAACCTGCGTGGCATGAACCTCAATGATCTTCCCCTGATGGAGTTCGAGTTCCCCGGGCCGCTGCGGGACCAGTTGGTCGCCGCGGTCCTGTCCGGCGACAAGACCTCTACCTCAGGGCTGGTCCTGGGATACGAGCGGGAGAACGAGCCGTTGCCCAAGGTCGGCCAACTGTCGGCGGTGGTCGACTCCGAAGAGCGCCGGGTCGCGGTGATCGAACTGACTGAGGTCCGGATAGTCCGACTCGCCGACGTCGACCTGCAGCACGCCCTCGACGAGGGCGAGGACTACGAGTCAGTGGCCGAGTGGCGAGCTGTGCACGAAAGGCTCTGGCACAGCGCAGAGGTGCGTGAGGAGCTGGGCGACCCCGATTTCACCGTCGACGACGACACCCAGGTGCTGGCCCAGCGCTTCCGGCTGATGCACACGGCCTGACGAGCTCCAACAATCATCAGAACTACTGAGAGCGATCATCCTCACCAACGTCTCGGTGGAACTGATCAGACCAGCTCATCACAGTTTGACCGACCATCGAACAGGCCAGAACGGACAGTCGTCGTGGGGGTGCTCGTGTGAGTGATGGGGGCCTGATCCGGCGGCGCGGGGCCGGGCAGCGGAGAAGCATCGGCGGTGCTTGCGTCACCTGCTGTGAAGGGACCCGCCGATGCTTCCGGATTCGACCGTACCCGCTTCGCTGCTGGCGGTGCTGACGTTCCTGCAAGGCTGCTTCACCGCGCCGACGTTCACCACCTTCGCGGCGCTGGTCACGGGCCTGATCGCACAGACCGGCCGGGGCACGGTGACCGGCATGCTCACCGGCGCGGGGTTGACACGCACCTGGTCCCACGACCGCGCCCACGCCTTCTTCTCCCGCGCGAGCTGGAACCCCGACCTGCTGGGCGTCTCCCTGTCCCACCTGGTCGTGCGCCACCTCCTGCCCGAAAGTGCGGTGTTGACGGTCGCGGTGGACGACACGCTGTTCAAGCGGCGCGGGAAGAAGGTCTTCGGTGCGGCCTGGCAGCACGACGGCGCGGCCACCGGCCCCCGGGGTGTCGGGCGCGGGACCTGCTTCGTGGTGCTCGGGCTGGTCGTGGACCTGCCCTTCCTGGCCCGGCCGGTGTGCCTGCCGCTGTTGGCCCGGCTGTGGCGCCCCAAGCAGGGGGTGAGCAAGGTCGACATCGCCGCGTCCATGATCCGACTGCTGGCGGCCTGCCACCACGCACGACGCATCCATGTCGTCGCGGACGCCGCCTACCACGGCAGGGCCCTGCGCGACCTGCCCGCGACCTGCACCTTCACCACCCGGCTGCCCGCCTCCTCGGTACTGTTCGCCCCGGCCCCGCCCCGACCGGCAAACGCGGGCGCCCCGCGCTCAAAGGCGCGCGACTGGGCACGCCCGCCCAACTCGCGGCCACCGCCGACTTCGCTCCCGTGCGGGTCACGCGCTACCAGCGCACCGAGCAGGTGTACCTGGCCGAGGTCACCTGCCTGTGGTACGGCTCCTTCCACGCCCGCACCGTACGCGTGATCATGCTGCGCGACGACGCCACCGACACCGGCTACGACCTCGCCCTGGTCACCACCGACCTGGCCGGCAGCGCCGCTGAGCTGATCACCCGTTACGCGAGGCGCTGGTCGATCGAGGTCACCTTCGCCGAAGCCCGCGGCCTGCTCGGAGCCGGCCAGGCCCACAACCGCACCCGCGCCGCGGTCGAGCGCACCGTGCCCTTCGGCCTGTACTGCTACACGATCACCGTGGCCTGGTACGCGCTCCACGGGCACCAGCCCGGCGACGTGGCCGAGCACCGCCGACGCGCACCCTGGTACACCAGCAAGACCGACCCCTCGCTGTCCGACATGGTCGCCAAGCTCCGCCGAGTGATCATCGCCGCCCGATTTGTGCCCACCCGCCCAGGTCAGCCCACCGAGCAGGAAATCCGCGCCGTCCAACAGGCATGGGCCGCCGCCAGCACCAACGCCGCCGCCTGAGACCCCAAAACTGTCAGAACGGCGAAAGGCGAGAGTCCCTGGGTCTTTACGATGAGATCTGGCAACGTGCACGCCGCGCCCCGGCCACCCAGGGCACGAGCGCAACCACGCCGCCGACGACCCGCCGCGGCTACCTGGAGGTACGACTGTGAACACAGCCTTCCCTCCGGGCGGCGACCGCGAAGCCGCTCGCCGGTGGCTGCGCGAGCGCACCCCCGACACCCGGCCAGGACCGCCGCCCACCCACGCCAGCCTCCTGCGCGAGCAACGCGACCGCCTCCTGAGCCAGGCGGGATTCCCACCTGACCAGGAGCCCAGCGGGGCAGCCAAGCTGGACCTGGCCCTGGACGGCCCCGCAGTGATCGACCACAGCGCTTCGATCTCCCTGCTCGGCACCTTCTTCACCTCCCTCCAAAACCTCGTCACCGCCGTCGCCCAGGCGCTGGAGGGCACACCGACGATTGCCGGACAGGTAGCCGGATACATCACCGCCGCCACCCAACTGCGCTCCGCCCCGGCCTTCCCTTCCTCCTACGGACTGCACCTCTACGGCCCCGACACGGCCGCACCCGCCTGGAGACAGGGACACCTGCCACTGGACGCAGGAGAGGCCCCACCGCCGGGATCCACCCCGAGGCTGCTCCCGGACGCCGTTGGGACGCTGCTGGACATCACCGACCTGGCCCAGGACCAGGAGTCCGCAGGAGCCCAGGAACAGCTCCTGGAGAAACTCCTCCCCCTGGGCCAACGAGCACTCGGCCACCTGGCCACTTTCACCGGAGTCCTAGCCCAACACGACGCCAGCCTCAAGATGACCTGGCAGCCCGACTCCGACCAAGCACGCACCGTCTCGCTCAGCACCGGAGCCGCCCTGCGCCTCAAGGGCCTGAGCGAAGACGTCCGGTTCAGCGAGCCGGATGCGCGTCTGCTCGAAGGGGAGCTCATCGAGGCCAGCCTGCGCCGGGGATCGGTCCTGATCCAGCTGGACTCCGGCACCACCATCAGCGCACGCACCGAGGCCGCGGTCACCCCACGCTTGCGGGACGACCTGCTGGGCAAGAGGATCGAGGCCCTCGTCCAGGTCACCGTCGCCCGGTACGCGGGCGGGCGGCAACGGGAGATCTACGTCGTGACCCGCATCGCTCCACTGTCCCCGTGAGCGCCCCTTGAGGCAGAGAGGCCGACGAGCGGACGGGGCTTCGGCTGCGAGCGCCACCGAGCACCGGTCTGGGCCTGCCGCTCCCACGCGCCTCAGGACTGTGTCCCGGCGTGGCAGGAATGCCGGGGCGGTAGCGTGGCCGCCAGGAGGAGTCGTGGTGCCGAGTCATACTTGCCCGTGATCGCGGTTACGGGCATTGAGCTGCCGCACCAGGTTGTCTGCGTTCCCCTCTCTGACAGGGACTTGTCGATCAGTAAGACCGACCGGCAATAGGCAGTCGCTGTCGAGTGATCGGGTGGGGTGGATGCAGTGCGGGCACGGGTCCAGGTGATCATGGAGTCCTACTTTTCAAGAGGGTTCGAACTGGTCACTCGTAAGATCGGTGGGCCCGGGGGCTCTGGGTATGGCTGTCATGGAGGAGCCGATCGGATGGCTCAGAGAACATGGCCGCCCGGAGCCCCGCGACGACCCGACCGCCAATTGGGATGTGCGACTTGATCGCTCTGTAGGACTACGTCGGCGAGGTCGTCTGCGGGATTTGTTGACGACAAGCTGACGGAGGTAGCTGTGCCGCAGGTCTGGGCCGGAGTGGACATCGGCAAGGAGCATCACCACTGCGTGGTGCTCAACGAGCGGGGCGAGCGGCTGCTGTCGCGTCGTGTCCTGAACGACGAGCCGGCTCTGCTGGAGTTGATCCGCGACGTCCTGGGCATCGACGGTGATGTGCTGTGGGCGGTGGACATCAACCACGGCGGCGCCGCGCTACTGATCGGCCTGCTGCTCAACCACGACCAGCCGATGGCCTACCTCACCGGTCTGGCCGTCCACCGTGCCACGGGCACCTACCGCGGCGAGGGAAAGACCGACGCGAAGGACGCCTTCGTCATCGCCGACCAGGCCCGCATGCGCCGCGACCTGGGCCGGCTGCGGCCCGGCGACCCGATAGCGGTCGACCTGCGCATCCTCACCACCCGCCGCACCGACCTGGTCAGCGACCGCACTCGCCAGATCAACCGGCTGCGTGCCCAACTGCTGGAATACTTTCCCGCATTGGAACGCGCACTGGACCTGACGAACAAGGGTCCGATCGTCCTGCTGACCGGCTACCAGACCCCGGCCGCCATCCGCCGCACCGGGGCCAAGCGCATCGAGTCCTGGCTGCGCAACCGCAAGGTCCGCAGCTCCGAGTCGTTGGCGAAGACCGTGCTGGAGGCGGCCCAGGCCCAGCAGACCGCACTGCCCGGCGAGAAGCTCGCCGCCGCGATGGTGATCCGGATGGCCAAGGCTGTGATGGCCCTGGACGAGGAGATCGCCGAGCTCGACGCCCTCACCGAGGCGAGGTTCCGCGAGCACCCGCACGCCGAGGTGATCCGCAGCCTGCCCGGGATGGGCAGCCAGCTCGGGGCCGAGTTCCTTGCGGCCACCGGCGGTGACATGGATGCCTTCGCCAGCGCCGACCGCCTGGCCGGCTACGGAGGCGTGGCCCCAGCTCCCCGGGACTCCGGACGGGTCAGCGGCAACCTGCACCGCCCCCGCCGCTACCACCGCGGCTTGCTGAGGGTCTTCTACCTCTCCTCGATGGCCAGCCTGAAATCCTGCGCGGCTTCGCGGATCTTCTACGACCGAAAGCGCGCCGAGGGCAAGGGGCACAAGCAGGCCCTGATCGCGCTCGCGCGACGACGGGTGAACGTGCTGTGGGCGATGCTCCGCGACGGAGCGTGCTACCAAGCAATACCGGCAGTCACGGCGGCTGGTTGACAACGGCATTGGGATGTTCTCTACGCTCAGTGATCACGAAGGACGGCCGTGCCCGCGTTGCCATCTTGCCTGCTCGAACCCCTCTGGGACCAGTTCGCTGCGCTCCTGCCCGCCCGTGGCGAGTTCGCCGCGGACCATCCGCTGGGCTGTCACCGACGCCGGGTCCCGGACCGGACGGTCTTCGAGCACATCGTGCTCGCGCTGGTCCACGGCTCGGGCTACGAGCGGATCGCCACGCCCGGATGCTCCGACCGTACGATCCGACGCCGCGTCAAGGAGTGGGCCGGACTCGGGATCGCTGAACAGGTGCACGCCCTGGCCCGGGAGGCGTACGACCGCATGATCGGTCTCGGGCTGAGTAAGATCTCGGTGGACGGCTGCATCTGAGGGGCAGGGCTGTTGCAAGGTCGGATTTCATGGGTGAACGTGCAGGTCAGTAGGGATGCCGAAGAGTTCGAGCGGGGCTGTGTGGGGCGCGAGGGCCATGGCTCGACGTGCATCGGCGATGGAACTCCCGCTCCTGCGGAGGAAGTTCATGGCGACTGACCTCAAGGTGGCCATGTTCTGGGCTCCGTGGCGGGTGCGGATGCGGGAGGCGTCCTCGCCGAAGGCAACATCACGAACGTAATGGATCTTGTTCTCCACTCCCCAGTGGCCGCGGACGTAAGCCCCGATCATCTGCGGGTCGGCCTGCGCCGACGACAGGTCCGTGATCACGTACACCGTCTCCCGCGAACGCTTCCCGGTCTTGCTGTCGGTGCGGTGCCGAGTCAGCCGGGCCACCTGTCGCAGGTGCGGAAAGTCGAGATCGTTCCAGGTCACGGCCTGGATGATGCGGGTCTCCACCCGGCCGTGCGCTCGGACCGTGGACCGGGAGGACGTGCTGACCCGTTCCCAGGGCACCGCCCGGCACGCCGTCCACAGCTCGGGCTGGTTGCGCTTGACCGTGAAAACGTAGTGTGCACCGAACTCCTCGACCAGCACCCGGGCATGGTCACGCTGCGTATGCAGAGCATCCGCCGTCACCACCGCCCCCGCCAGGTCCAGCACCGACAGCAGCGCCGCGAACCCGGTGATCTCGTTCGTCTTGTCGGGAACCCGCTGCTGCGCGACCAGTGTGCCGTCCTGCACTATCGCCCCGAGTACCGTCACCGCCTGCCCGGCCTGGTCCCGCGAGCCCCGCAGACATTTGCCGTCCACCGCCACCTCCCGCGCCTGGACCGCAAAGGCTCGCAGCAGCCCCTCCAGCCCGCCGGGCATCACAGCACCGACTACCCGGCGGATTGTGGACGCACTCGGCGCCCTGACCAGCCCGAAGACCCCGCAGCGGCGCAATCCGAGCCGCTCCAGCGTGGACGCCGGCGCCGCGGCCGCCCACTGCCCCATCGCCCGGAACGACTCGAACCGGCACGACAGCGCGCACAGCGCGACCAGCAGCACCGCACCGAGCGGATACTGCCGCCCACGCGGATCACGCGGGTCACGCAAGCCGTTGACCAGCGCGAACACCGTGGCACCAGGCGACACGCTCCCCGCGCCCCATGGAAGCCGACTGGACATGGCAGACTCAGGAATCACCGAAGCTCCGTTGTTTGTCGAGGACTTGTGAGGTCATCGACCACAACGGAGCTTCGTCTATCCCGGACACGGCACGCTGACCAGCGAGTTCACAAGATTACCCGACCTTGCAACAGCCCTGTCACCGGGGTGCCCTCGGCGCCGAGGATTCCGCTCTGGACGGCGCCCCTCGCCTGCCCCGCACTCCCGCACTGCCTGCGCCTTCGACGCCACATACTGCGCAAGCAGCCATCGCAACGGATCGGCGTCGGGCACGCCGACGCCGCCCACAAAGCACGGTGACCCCAGCAGCGCTGGACCGGCCACCGCAAGCACTGCCAAGAGACCCACCTGGCCCCCGCCTGGTCCCCGACCACGACGCCCAGAGGTGACCCCCACCCGGCGACGTTCCCGAACACGCCTCAACGCCAGCGGCGCACCCAGTCGCCACTCGGTTCCCGAGGCGTCGAGCCTGTCCTCGCAGCTCCTGGGCCTGGGCCGCTCGCGCCTTCGGCAGGTGCGCCGGAGAATGGTGTTCGTGCGTGCCCAGCGAGAACCACCGGAGAAGACGCCGGACGGCCACCACGTCGTGATCGGCGGTCGCCGATGGCGCGCGACGGACCCTTCGCTGCCCGAGGCCACGGCCGACCGCTTGCGGCACCATCTGATGGCGGGCCGCCGTGCCGTGCGCACAGCCCTGGCCGCCGGGGACGCCGAGGCGGAGCACAAGGCCCGGTCCCGCGTGCACACGGCGAAGACGGCTCTGGGGGAGCGGGGCACGCCCTGGTGGGAACTGTCCGCGCAGCAGCGCCGCGAACGATGGGAACAGGGCCTGGAGAAGCTGGATGTCGAGGAGTGAGTCCGCATGGCTGCGCAGGAGCAACGGCAGGTCGACACAATGGTCGAGCAGGCCATCATGTCCCTTCTGGATCACCGGGAGCCGGGGGCCACGATCTGCCCCTCCGATGCTGCCCGGGCGGCGTACACGGGGGAGGACGACGGGTGGCGGGCGCTGATGGAACCGACCCGCCGGGCCGCGTGGCGTCTGGCCGCAGCGGGTAAGGTCCAGATCACCCAAGGTGGTCACCCCATCACACCGGCTCAGGCTCGCGGTCCGATCCGCATCCGTCGAACGCGGTAACTGGTCCTTTCGAGTACTGCACGCGTGGCACGATCCCCGCCAGCGCAGGGGTAATCCGGACTACACGTCCGCCCGCACGCCTCCGGACGCACTTCCATCGGCGTAGGGGCGATCCGCACTGCGGCGCTCCTACCCGCCAGGCTTCCAGCTCCGCGGGAGCGGCTCGTAGAGAGGGAACCGGTCCACCGCTGCCGGCCTCGGGGGCGTCAGGGCCGTGCGGGTCCAGCGGTGCGTTGGGTGGGGCGTTGGCGGTGGGCTCGAACTGCGTGATCGAGGGCGTCGGCGATGTCCTGTTGCCGTTGTCGGTTGGAGTGCTGGTAGATCAGGGCTGCGCGCTCGGAGACTTGGCCGGCGCGGACCATGGTGTCTCTCAGGGTGGCGCCGTTCTGGGTAGCCAGGGTGTGGCCGGTGTGTCGCAGGTCGTAGAAGTGGAAGTCCTCGGGGAGGCGGACGGTAGTGCGAGCCTTGCGCCACCTGCGCCCGAGGATCGAGCGGCTGACCGGAGTGCCGTGCTCGTCGATGAACAGCAGCCCGTCGGGCCCGGGATCGGCGAACAGTTCGAGGTGGGCTTTGATCTCCAGCCGAAGGAACCCCGGCAGGATCAGGATCCTCACGCCGGCGGGAGACTTCGTGACCCCCAGTGCCCGCTGACCGGTGTGCAGTTCGGGGGCGGCCCGGGCTACGCGTACGGCCGCGAACTCCGTATCCACGTCGCGGCGGCGCAGGGCGGCGAGTTCTTCGGGGCGGGCGGGTCCGTAGGCGGCGAGGTAGACCATGAGCCGCCAGCGCGGCCCTACCGCGTCGGCGAGGGCGTCGACCTGGCTGATGGTGGCGATGGGCCGTTCGGGTGCGTGCTCCTTGCCCGCGCCGGGGATCCGGCAGGGGTTGCGGCGGATCAGCTCGTCGTCGACCGCGGTCTCCAGGATGGCCTTCAGCAGCCGGTAGGACTTGGCGATCACGGTGGGGCCGGTCGCCTTGAGCCGCTGGGCCCTCCAGGTGCGCACGCGCGGTGGGGTGATCTCGTCCAGGTCCCAGTCGCCGAGGTAGGGCAGGAGGTGCTTCTTGAGGAGCTGGAGGTAGAGGTCCACGGTGGTGGCGGCAAGGACGCGTTCCTCCACCCAGGACGAGGCATAGATCCGGAAGGAGACTTTTCCGCCCTTGGGGCTGCGCCAGTCACCGCGTGACAGGTGCTGTTCGATCCCGCACAGCCATCCCACTGCCTCGAGTCTGGTGGCCAGCGGGTGCGGGCAGCGGTGCCGCTGGAGGTCCGGGCCGAGGTAGTGCGCTCCCCACCGCCCCGAGCGGTACTGGCGGATCTGCCCGAAGCGGCGCTTCCTGCGTGGCTGGTTCCCCATCACGCAGACACCGTCCCCCCGCAGGCAGCCCGGTAAGGGAATCGTGTCGGCAGAGTCCTCCGGATTCGAGCTCATGACGCCCTCCCGCAGTTGGTCCCGGGGGACCGGCAAGTGTGTACGGAGTGTTGTGGCTGGTGACCTCCAGTGAACATCGCTAGGAGGGCAAGGCGAAGGCTGCCGACAATCGGAGGTCTGTACGAGTGGTCATCCGAGCGCGCGAGTGCTCGTGAGCTTGGTGCGGGAGGCTCAAGCCGCGCCTGCCCGGGCATGGGGACGTCGGCGTGGGTGCCGACATGTGGGGTTCCTTGCCTCCTCATGTGGTCGGCCGGATCGAAGCGAGCGCACGGGTAGCGCACCGGTAGGAGCGGTATGCGGCGGACAATGAGGGTCAAATAATTCAGCTTCAGCAGGGGCGAATTGGCAAGCTGCAAGCCTCTGGCCTGCGGAAACGCCGCGTAAGCTGGAGAGCTTCCCAAGCTCAGAGCGCGAGTTCGATTCTCGTCACCCGCTCCAGTGCAAAGCCCCAGGCCAAGCGGCCGGGGTTCTTTATTATCTAGACCAATTCGAGTCCGCGTGCCCGTTGCTTGCCCGATCGCCCGGAGGGACCCCGCGCGGTCCTGAAGCCTGGGCCGGGCGCCTCACGTCCCTACTCGGCGCGCCTCACCGTTCCAGGAGTGTGGAGTCTCGCCGGCGGTCCAGTCGATCTCCAGGGCGACGTCATGGAAATCCGCGGCGAGGCCGATGATCAACGTCTGTGCGGCCGCCTTGGCGTCGTCGTCGCCGGCCCCCGCGGGCAGGTCCAGGCGCCCGCAGAGGAACCCACCCGCCCAGATGCTGTGCCGCCAGCCTTCCGGCGTTGCGAAGATCGTGATGCTCGTCGGCACCTGTGCCCACGATGGCGCGCGCTTTCTCTTGCCCATTTCTCGCCCCCACCTCACGCAGAACCCCATGCCAAAGGCTTGGGGTTCATTGGTGCCCCGACCGGTGCCAGGTCAGCGTGTCCCAATCAGACCGGTGCAGGCAAGCCAGTTGCCCTGCCCTCGTCTTCGCCTTTCTCCCTGACCGCTGGAGCAAGCAGCGTCAGGGCCTCAGCGATCACCCGGCCCCGATCACTGCTGGCGTGCTGGTAGACCAGCGCCGCCGTCCGAGGTGTCGAGTGGCCCCATCCGGGCCATCGGCTCCCGGAGACTTGGGCACGTCGTCAAGGGCGCGCGCCCAGGGTTGGGAGCCGGCGAGTGCGTTCCCTGCTGTCGGTGAGGCCCGCTGATCATGGATGGATGGCGTCCGACCTACATGACGCCGAAGAACCTGTCCCACCAATCCGGTGGATACTGCGCGCTGTGATACCGCGCGAGGTCACTCACCCCGTCGTACCGGCGGCCGAGGAAGCTCTCCGAGACGACGACGTAGCCAGCATCGGTCAGCAGGGCCTCGACGCGGGTCCGGTCACCACTATCTATCGCGCCCTCGGTCATCGCATCGTCCAGGTCCAGGTAAGCACCTGGGTTTTCCGCTGCGGTCATGGCCAGGTTGCCGAACTTGCTCACACAGATGACGATCCGCTCCCTGCACACGGTCGCCTGCTCGGGAATCGTCAAACGAGCGAATTCGCTGGAATCCTGAGTCCAACGATCGGCTGAGCACTGGTAGTAGAACGTGTCTTCGACACGTGAGACCAGTCGATCAAAGCGCTCGACGACTGCTGCGCCATCGAAGCTCGCGGGACGCTCCATCCAGTCAGGGTCATCCAGGCTGCGAAACAGTGCCATGAGTTCGTCGTCGCGGTTCCCCATGAGCATCATCATCGTTCTCAAGACCACGACAAGCCAGCATGCCAGTGCAGTGGGCCAGAGGCCGATGACGTCCCGGACCGAGGGCGACGGCCGGGGTCCGCCGTGATCGCGGAGATCCTGGGCGTGGTGTCGGCCGAAATGCCCTGCTATGGATCACATGCCGTACGCGGTGCCATCCACGACCTCGCTCGACGGGGGCGGCGTGAGCGTCACCGGCACGTTGTAGTGGTCGAGTTGCGACGAGCCGCTTGCTGCGCCGACGGTTTGCATGACCTGCAGTATCTCCGGCGTGGCCGTGTCGGAGACGATGAGACTCCAGGTGGACTTGGTATCGCTGATGTTCAGCGCCTTCTGGCCGTTGACGGTTGTCGGCGCGCCCTTCTTCATGCCGGACAGGTCCGACTTTCCGGCTGCCATGGTCTTGGTCATGGTGCAGTAGCCGGCTATCGAGGCCAAGCGCGCATCCGTCGTGGAGCCGAGCAGGTACTTGCCGTGGACGCCGGCAGGAACGGCTTTGCCTTCGGCCTTCCAGTAGGCGGCGTCCGGCTTCATCCACAGCCGAGTGCCGATGACCACGAGTTGGATCGACCCGGTTCCGGTCCAATTCACGGTGCCGGAGCAGCCCTTGCCCAGTTCTATCTGCAGATTGACGTTGCTCTCCTGGCTGCCATCGCTGGTATGGCTGACGATATGGACCGACGCGGCGGTGCCGAGGTCGGTGTACGCCTTGGCGACTGTCGCGGGACCGCCGAGCGAGGCCAGCGGGTCCTCTGGAGCCGCGGCGGCTCGGCTCGCCGGGGCGGACGCGGCTTGCGTCGTGGTCGTAGTGCCGCAGGCGGCCGTGGCGATGCCGAGTACCAGGCAGAAAACCACGGCGGACGACGCTCGGTGGATGGTGTTCATAGAGTGCGCTCCCCGTCCGGGATTCCGAGCCAAGGGCATGCTTGTGCGTCCCCCGCCTGCGTACTCCCCCTGCACAGGCGTCACATGTTCGCACACGGGAACCGTCAACTCATGGGCAGGGTGTCCGCGCCCGCACCTGCTCTCTCGGCATCGGTCAAGACGAGGTCTCCGGCGGTCGCGCTTCGACTCCGGGATGTCCACGGCCCAGTCGGCGGGCGCCGGTTGGTTCATGGCGGGGGTTGGCAGCTGGTTGGCGGTGGTTCAGCAAGGCGACCGCGGGGGATGCCAAGCGGCCGATTGATTCTGGTCACGGCCCTACGCTGGCTGGGGTCAGCGGTAGCCGGGCTTCGACAGAGCATGGGGGACAGGGCATGGATGAGGTACCTGGTGGGAGGGGCATCCAGGACTCGGAGGCCTTCGCCGCATTCGTGCGCGCGGACAAGCCTGTCCAGCTATTCGCCCAGTTCTTCGATGATCCGTTCGGCTTCATTCGTGAGCGGGTCGCCGGCCACCTCGAAGACCGGGAGGCTGGTGCCTTGCTGAGTCGGCTGACGCTTACTGAGACGCCGGTCCCGCGTGGCGATGGCCATCTCGACTACGACGACCTGGCACCCAACTTTGAGGACCGTGGGTTCGTGCTGACGCGCGTTGCTCTGTTCGTTCCGTTCACGGCGCGGGTGCAGTCGCCATCGAAGGGCGTGGAGCTGGTGCAGGGGGCACTGACGTGCGTCGTCGGGAACGTGAACCAGCCGGACAACCGGGTGGTTCAGTCGTGGATGGACGTTGACGACCTCGGGTTGAATCGGCTCCTGGCACCTGACACGAAGCAGTACCAGACCCGGATGCTCAGTGTCGGGAGATGGCTGCCGAGTGACTACCCGCCCGGGTCGCCGGAGCGGGAAGGGCGGCAACCCGTCTGAGGAGCCCCACGCGCATCACGGTCACCCCGCCCTCCGAGCAGGTGGCCGAGCTCAGCGCGGGACTGCACGGTCACGCGTACGCCGTCGACGCTGTGGAGTGCTTTGGCCCGATCAGCCGAGGCAGGGCAGGGTGCTGTAGTACTTTGCTCACCGAAACTCGCACGGATGTGCGGTGGTGGGAGCGGGGGAAACCATGGTGGGACGTACGGTGGCGGGTCGGGTCGCCCGGATTCTGGCGACGGGTACGGCGCTGCTCGGCGTGCTCGCAGGCTCGCTGACCGGGGCCACAGCGGCCTCGGCCTCGGACTCGAGCATGACCGGCGACCGCTGTCCCAGGGGCGACTTCTGCCTCTTCTCGGGGGAGATCGCCGACGGAACGATGTGGATCTACCACGGCAGCCACCGCGACCTCGGCCTGGCCGGCGCCCGGACCAGGTCCTTCGTCAACCGGACCTCCTCGTACGTATCCCTGTTCCCCTCGACGAACTACTCGTCCCCTCCGGGCGCCGGCTACAACCTGATCTCCACCCGCCCATCGTCCGACGCTACGCACTACGACTGGGGCAAGACCAAGTTCGTCGGGATGAACGGTCACATCGGGTCGATTCGGTTCGCACCGACCAGGCACGAAGCCGAGGACGGAGCGCAGTACATCCTCTGGCAATCGCCGCAGTACATCTGGTCCACGTCCCCCACGCCGCACGACTTCGGCTCCTTCCGCGGTGACGACCGGAGCGACCTGCTGATGCGCTCGGTGGAGGGGAACCTGTGGGTGCTCAACGGAGACGGCACCCAGAGGAACCTGGGCCCCGGCTGGAACGGCATGACGGCCCTGGTGCGGCACGGTGACTTCACCGGCGACGGGCGTGAGGACGTCATCGCCCGGGACGCCAAGGGCAATCTGTGGCTGTATCCGGGCAACGCCCAGGGCACGCTGAGCGGCCGGCGCGCGCTGGGTGCCGGCTGGAACGGGATGACCGCGCTCGTGGGCATCGGCGATCTGACCGGGGACGGGCGCAACGACCTGGTGGCCAGGGACGCCAAGGGCAACCTGTGGGTCTACCCGGGCAACGCCCGGGGCACGTTGAGCGGTCGGCGCGCGCTGGGCGCCGGCTGGAACGGGATGACCGCGCTGGTCGGCACCGGTGACCTGAACGGTGACGGCAGACCCGACCTGACCGCCCGGGACAGCAAGGGCAAGCTGTGGCTGTACCCCGGCACGGCCTCGGGCGTGCTCGGCGTACGGCACCTGATCACCAGCGGAGTGCCCCAGTCCGTGCGACTCTTCGCGGTCGGCGACGCTGACGGGGACGGGCACAACGACCTCTACGCCGCCGCCAACGACGGCACGCTGAGCCTGTTCTCCGGTGACGGCAGGGGGCTGCTGCCGCACAGTCGGCAGGCCTGGGCCGTGTACCTGGCGATCGACCCGCGCGAGCTGTTCATCTGACGGGTCGACGGGTCGACGGGTCGCCGGGGCGGCCGTGGGCCTGGACCAGGACCGGATCGTCGAGGGGGCCCGCCACCTGCTGAATGGTGCATGGCCCCCGATCGACTGACTCCTCCGCGGTCAGGCCCGGGAGGGCTGGTCGAGCCGGAGGGCGAGAAGGGTCAGGTCGTCGGCGTTCAGCATGCGGCCGCCGGTTCCGGGGAGTGGCGTGTGCAGCGGTGCGGACCAGCCGTGGGGGATGGCGTCGAGTCCGTAGACCGCGCCGGCGAGGCCGCCAGTGACGGCGGCGACGGTGTCGGTGTCGCCGCCGAGGTCCACGGCGGTGCGGAGGGCGTCCTCGTAGGACGTGGTGGTGCGCAGGGCCCAGACGGCGGAGCCGAGGCAGGCAGCCTAGACGCGCTGGGCAGGCGGATGACACCGGGTTTCTGGGTTCATGGCCCTCACTGCGGGTGAGAGAGCGGCTCGCGCCAGTACTGGATCCGGGGCCTGGGGATCGGCTGTGCGGTAGCCGTTCAAGGGGACGGTTCGTGGTCCTGCGGAGCAGGGCCTCTTGGGCAGGTGCTGATCACGTGTCATAATCCCCGCCGGGGGGAAACAATGCAGCTCAGGTCGACAATCGTGTTGCGTGGAGCCGCGTATGGCATGGCTGTATCGGCAGCGCCATTTGCGATCATCATGGTGGGCGACGCAATCGAATCCGCTGTCCAATTCATGGGCGGCCCTGGATTTTTGGGCCTCCTCAGCCTGGCAATAGGCATAGAGGCCATCGCAGTCGGAGGGGCTCTCGGGCTGCTTCCCGGCCTGGCGGTAGGCGCCGCGCTGGCCCTGGCCAAGTCACCAGTTGGTTTGCCGCAGGAGCCCACGAAGACGCCGTCCCACCCGGGGCGTGCTGCCTTCGCTGCCAGTACTGCCTTCTTCGCTGAGAACCTGGTGATCACGTTTGCCAGCGGCGAATCGTTTTGGATCCTCATCTGCTTCTTCGGTACTCCCGTGGCTGCTGTACTTGCTGCGGCGCTGGCCAAACGCATCCAAGGCTGACGCCGTTCCGCGACGGACGAGGCGACGCCCGAGGCAGTGCCGAACCAGTAGGGGTACGAGTATCGTCGGCTGTCAGTCGTGGGGCCCGAGCCTCGGGAGGGTTCGGGCCGACCCACCCGGCCGTCAGCTCGACTTCCGTGTCAACGAAGCGGCTCCGACAGTGCCGGCGGCGGGGTGCACGGGAAAGCCGGGGCGGACTGTCGCAGCGATGGTTTACACTCCGTGCCGACAGCCTGAGCTGCGCGGACGGCCGCTGCGAGGGGGCGGAGCAGTCCGTCCCGACCGCCCCACCGCGCCGGGCTCTTCACGTCTTTGGGGGCATACACCTGTGCGCACGCGCAGCACATCCATAGCGACCGCGGCCGCGATCCTGCTCGGCTCGGTCGTGCTCGGTATCAGCACCGCGGCAACCGCGTCGGCGGCCACCGCCGTCACCACCACCTCGGTCGGCGGCCTTGTCGCTGACGGCCCGCTGGACCGGGTCTTCGTCGGCGACACCACCGCCGGCACCGTCTACGCCGCCGACCGGAACGGTGTGAAGCTCGGCTCGGTCACCGGCATCGCGGGCGTCGACAGCCTTGCCGTCTCGGCGGACGGCTCGACCGTGTACGCCGCCTCGCCCACTGCCCACCAGATCGTGGCCATCGACGCGGCCACCCTCGCGGTCAAGGGCCGCTACGCGATCGCCACCAACGACGGCCCGGTGAGCGTCGCCTTCGCCGCGGGCAAGCTCTGGTTCAGCTACGGCGACCAGTGGGACGGCAACCTCGGCTCCGTGGACTCGTCGGGCACGGTGGCGCTGGCTCAGGTCGCCCAGAACGAGCTCTGGAACCCGGAGCTGCTCAGCGCCTCCACGGCCGAGCCGAACGAGCTGACCGGCCTCACCCAGGGCCAGTCCCCGAGCGAGGCGCGCCTCTTCGACCTCTCCAGCGGCACGCCCCAACTGCAGAACGAGGTGGCCGGCTACGGCGCCGGGACCCCGGACGAGATCCAGGACGTCGACCTGATCCCCGGCGGCGGCCTGCTGCTCGACGGCTACGACCGGATGAGCTACAGCGGCAGCTCCTACGTCCAGACCGGCACCTACCCCGCCGAGAACGAGTGGGACACCGCCGACATCTCCCCAGGCGGCTTGGTCGCCCAGGTCGACAAGGGCGGCGACGTCCGGATCTTCCAGCCGAACGCGGCCCAGCCGGTGCGCACCTACGCCACCGGCGCGGCCTCGGTCCAGGTCGCCTGGGACCCGGACGGGTCCCAGGTCTACGCACTGGAGCAGGTCCAGAACTCCTCCGGCAACGGCGCGGACAGCTACACCCTGAAGGTCTTCACCGGTCCCACGCTCAGCGTGCCGACACTGTCGGTGAAGGCCCCCGCCGGCGCGACCCGCGCCAAGAAGCTCACCGTCACCGGCAGGATCAGCGCCACAGTGCCGCTGCCGACCGGCGTCAGGCTGACGGTCACCCGTACCGACCTGGACTACCCAAGGGCAAGGCGCTGGCATCGGTCACCACCGGCTCCGGCGGCACATTCAGCTTCAGCGACACCCCGACGGTCGGCGGCACGGTGACCTACACGGTCTCCTACGCGGGCGACACCACGCACACCGCCGTCAGCACCCCGGCCAAGGTCGCGGTCTCCCGCACCGTGCCCACGCTGACCGTCACCAACAACAGCAAGCACTACTCCTACGGCGCGAAGGCCACCTACACGGTGCACCTGGGCGCGGAGTACAAGAACCGCACGGTGGCGATCTACGGCGACCCGTACGGCGCCGACCAGGGCAAGCGGCTGTTGAAGAGCGGCACGGTCAACTCCGCCGGCAACCTGTCGGTCTCGGTGATCATGCACCGCAACTGGACGTTCACCACCGTCTACGCGGGCGACGAGCGCACCGCGTCGAAGACGGTCAGCACCCACTCGTACGCGTACACCCGGGTCTCGACGGTGCTGTCGAAGCAGTACAAGAGCGCGAAGATCGGCTCCACCACGTACGCGTACTTCCACCGGACGACCTCGCCGGTCTTCACCACCTCCATGCCCTACTACAAGGGCCGAATGGTGCGGCTCGACCTGCAGGTCTACTACCAGGGCCACTGGTACACCTCCGACTCCGAGTACTTCGGGCTCGCGGGCAGCGGCAAGGTGGCGGTGAAACTGGGGGCCCCGGGCAAGTCCCTCCGCGCCCGCGTCCGCGCCGTCTACGTCGAGGGCGCCTCCGGCGACTCGGTGAACGCCACCACGTACACCAGTTGGAAGTACATGGACTTCACCAGCTGACACGCCATGCCCCGTAGTTCGGCCCCCGCGCGACACCGCCGCCCGGGGGGGATCGGTGATCACGCTGGACGGCGCCGGGCCACAGGTCGTTCTTCCGTCCGTACCGCCTCAGCGGGGCGAGGTCAGTGGACGCCCACCCAGACCGCCGGACCGTCCGCGATCAGATGCGTCGCGTCGGGCCAGATGTCGGCGACGCACCAGGTGCCGCCCTCGGGGTCCTTGGCACGAAGCGAGTACCTGCCGTGGGCGTCGGTCCTGGTCGTGGCCATCTGGTACCAGGTCTTGCTGCCAGTGGGCCGGAAGAACAGCCCGACCTTGGCGTGCGCCATGCCCGTCCAGCTGTGGCCGTACTGCTGCAGTGAACCGGAGAAGGCCTCGTACTGGTTGCGGCGCGGATGCGCGGTACTGGGCCGCCCGCCGGTGATCCTGGTGACGGTACGGGCGATGTGCACGCTCTTGCTGTAGACCGGGGCGAAGTCGGACGTCCCGCGGTAGTAGACGCGCCACCACCCGGCGTGGGTCCCGTTGTAGGCGGTGATCCCGAGGTCGCCGTAGGGCTCCTTGACCGTGCCCACCCGGGACCAGTGCCGGTTGTCGGCGGAGTACTGGACGTCGACCAGACCACCGGGGGTTCCGGTGGCGGCGGTGATCCTGCCGCTGATCAGCGCGTCGGCGTAGACGTCCTCGGTCACCTTGAACGAGGCGATCGAGGACGCCGCGACGACATGCGCCTGAACGGTGGGGCCGGACGATCCGCTGTCGAGGAACGGGCTGAAGTTGTAGTAGTCGTCGAAGCTGTGGCTGCTGGTCGTGCTGGTGCTGAAGTGGAAGATCCCGTCCGCACCGGTCGTGGCGACCTTCTGGGTGTAGCCCTCGGGACCGCCGGTGTCGTTGATGTGCATGCCCGGGGTGGGCAGCCAGGTGCTCCCCGAGAGGTGCTCCACGATGCCGGCGAAGGTGACGCTGCCGTGCAGCGGACCGTACAGGGTCGTGGGCGTCAGCATCCGGATGCGGGTGGGCTCGGTGACCGCGTTCACCGCGGTCTCGGGCTGCTGGTCCGGGGCCAGGTAGCAGGGGAAGGCGGTGGTGGGGCAACTCGCCGCGACGGCGTGGAAGTCGGCGTTGGCCTGGTCGACCACGGTGTCGGCTGTGTAGTCGCCGTCGGCGTCCACGGTCGCGACGATGCTGCCCGAACTGCTGAAGTAGTCGTCCGTGAGGGTGAGGGCGGTGCCTGCGGTGGGCAGGCTGCTTCCGTCGCGGGGGTCGACCAGGGAGACCTTCCCGGTGATCGCGACGGTGTGGTGGTCGAAGTCGATCGTGCTCGGGCTGGCGCTGCGCGAGAGGACCGTCAGCACGGGGTAGTACTCGAACTGCCCCACGTCGGGGACCAGGACGTGGTTCCCGTTGCTGTCGGTGAGCTCCGCCGAGAGGTCGTACAGGCCGAGTTGCGGCAGTTTGGTGTCGGTGGAGACGACCCAGGAACCGTTCTCGGTGCGCTTGGTGCCGAAGTCGGACTGGGTGCCGGCCTCCGGAGTGCCCGCCGGGGCACCGTGCAGAGCGAAGTGCATGGTGATCGCGGTGATCTCGGCGCTGGTGCTCAGGCTGCCTGGAGTGGCGCCCTGGACCCATGCCCAGACAGCCACCCGGCCGTGGTCCGGGTAGCCGTTCTGGCCGCTGGTGGCCCACGGCGTCTCCGCGGCGTGGGTGGCAATGGGGAGCGAGGTCGGCGTGGGGGTGGAGGTCGGCTCAGGTGTGGTGGAGGCGGAAGCGGAGGCCGAGGGATCGGTGGACGGTGCGTCCGTCGGCGACGCCGGGGAGCTGGGACCGGTCGACGCGGACGACGGGGGCGTGGGCGAACCCGTCGGTGCATCGGTCGGTGAAGCGGTCGGGCTTGCGGAGTCGCTCGGCGAGGGCGAGGGCGGGGCGGGGGCGGACGCCCCCGGCGTCGGTGCCGAGCTCGGGTCCTCGGCCGCACGCGCCCCCGTGGCGGGGAGCGCGAGCAGGACCGCGATCAGGGCGGTCGAGGCGACGCGTGGAATGGTCGTGCGGATACTCACGCGGGAAAGTCCCCCTGGAACGATAGAGACAAAGCGGCTGTGGCACTTGTGTGCGTGAAATGTACGCGTGCACCGAAGGCCGTCGCCAATTCCTTTGCGTGCCAATCCGGTTCGCCTGCGGCGGACATCGAAAGTTTTCGCATCCTTTATGCCGCGGAGGGTGATTTGCCCACACCCGCTCGACCCGGCCCCCGTTCCCAGCGGGACGGAGCGGCGGTAACGACGGCCACCCCGGTGGGCGGAAGCTTCACAGGCTCTGGTAGTAATAAGCGGCTCATCAGATAAACGCATCAGTACCATGCGGGGGCGTCTCTCCACAGAAGCTGACAGCTGCCCTGTGTGCTTTCTCGCCCAGCTTCCTGCCAACAGAGCCCATGTAACGCCCATTGCTTCGAGGAGACTCTGCATGCTCTCCCCCTGGTCCGGGTCCGCCCGGACAGCCGCTTGCGCAGCGCTGTCGACCGTCGCTGCCTTCAGCCTCGTCGCCGGCCTCGCCGGCACCGCCCAGGCGGTTTCCACCGCTGGTGACAACGCGGCCAAACTGACCCCCAAGCGAATCGGCAGCGCGCCCCGTATACCCGCCGGAGCGGTCCGTAGCGGCTCCGTCGCGGCGGACACCACGCTGCACCTGGCCGTGAACCTGGAGCCGCGCGACCCCGCGGCCCTGAGCGCCTTCGTCGCCCAGGTCGCGGACCCGAAGTCGGCGAACTACCACCACTACCTCGCGACGGGTCAGTTCGCCTCGGCGTTCGGCCCCTCCAAGAGCACCGTCGACAGCGTCACCCAGGCCCTGCGCGCGGCCGGGCTCAAGCCGGGCGCCCTCAGCAAGGACGGCCTGTCCATCCCGGTCACCGCCAGCGTCGCCACGGCCTCGCACGCGCTCGGCACCGGCTTCACGAACGTGAAGCTGTCCGACGGGACCGAGAGCTACCTGAACACCTCCGCCCCCTCGCTGCCCAGCGGAGTGGCCGCCGAGGTGTCCGGCATCACCGGCCTCAACAACCTCAGCGTGATGAAGAGCCACCACACCACGCCGGTCGCGGCGGGGAAGACCACCGGCACCGCGGTCGGCTCCCGGGCGCTCACCGCCAACGCCGCGGGCCCCAACTTCTGCGCCAGCCTGACCAACCTCCTCAAGTCGAACGACAAGCTCGACACCCGGGACTACTACAGCCCCTCCTCCCTCGCCGCGGCCTACGGCCTGCCCCACACCACCACGGCGGGCACCGGAACGACGGTCGCGGTGTTCGAGCTGGAGGACGTCCTCGAGTCGGCCATCAGCGACTGGAAGTCCTGCCTCGGCATCAGCTCCGCCTGGAGCACCGTCACCGTCGACGGCGGCCACACCGTGACGGCCGCCCCGACCAGTGGCGTTGGCGTCGAGGCCGCTCTGGACATCGAGGACATCATGGAGCTCGCTCCGGGTGCCTCGGTCATCGACTACGAGGGCCCCGACGCCGATGTCGCCTCGGAGCAGAACGTCCTCGACGTCTACCAGCAGATGGTCAGCGACAACAAGGCCCAGGTCCTCTCCAGCAGCTGGGGCACCTGTGACCTGAACCCCAGCGATGCCCAGCTCGCGGCGGAGAACAACATCTTCGCCGAGGCCGCCGCCCAGGGTCAGACCGTGGTCTCCGCCTCCGGCGACGCCGGTTCCACCGACTGCAACGGCGACGGCGGCGGCCACGACGCCAGCCTGGCCGTGGACGACCCGGCCAGCCAGCCGTACGTCACCGCGGTCGGCGGCACCTGGATGAACGGCAGCGGCTCCACGCTCAAGCAGGCGACCTGGAACTACGGCGCCAGCACCGGCGGAGCCGGCGGCGGCGGTGTCTCGAACCGCTGGAACACCGGTAACGGTGACCTGCTCTACCAGACCGGTTTCGCCGGCTCCGGCTACAGCAACACCTGCTCCGCAGCCTCCGGCCAGGTCTGCCGGCAGGTCCCCGACGTCTCCGCCCTGGCCGACCCCGGCGCCGGCTACCCGATCACCACGGGTGGCGGCAAGTGGTACATCCTCGGCGGCACCAGCGCCGCGGCACCCACCTGGGCCTCCATCGTCGCCCTGGCCACCACCACGGCCGACTGCAAGGCCAACGGCCGGGTCGGACAGCTCAACCCGATCGTCTACAACGCGGCCCGCTCCACCTACGGCTCCGCCTTCACCGACATCACCTCCGGCAACAACGACTGGACCCCGTCCGGCTACAAGGGCGGCAAGTACGCCGCCACGGCCGGCTACGACATGGCCACCGGTCTGGGCACGCCCAAGTATGCCGGGCTGGTGGGCCAGCTGTGCGGCACCAAGGCCAGCAGCGCGGGCGGCAGCTTCTTCCCGATCACCCCGGTCCGCGTCTTCGACACCCGGGCCGCGTACCACGTCGGCGACTACACCACGCCGATTCCCGCCAACACCACCTACACCGCCACGGTCACCAACAACGCCGCCGGTGACAATGTCCCCGCCACCGGCGTGACCGCGGTCGCCCTCAGCGTCACCGCGATCAACCCCAGCACCAGCAGCTATGTCAGCGTCTCCGGCAACGGCATCGGCCACGGGGCCGCGACCCTGACCTTCGTCAAGGGCCAGACCGTTCCCAACGCGGTGGTCGTCCCGGTCACCAGCAGCGGCAAGGTCGACTTCTACAACCGCTTCGGCACCGTGAACGTCGCCGCGGTCGTCACCGGCTACTTCAGCAGCACCGGAACCGGCGGCTCCGGCTTCACCCCGATTCCGGCCGCGCACATGCTGGACACCCGCTCCGGCGTCGGTGAGCCCGGCGGCACGGCCGCCAAGCTCGGCGCCGGCTCCACGGTGACCATCAAGGCGACCGACACCCCCGGTATCCCGGCCGGTGTCACCGCACTCGCCCTGAACGTCACCGCGATCAACGGCACCAACAGCAGCTACCTCGGGGTCTACCCCAGCAACGCCGGCCCGGCCGCCGCGACCAGCGTCAGCTTCGCCGCGAAGCAGATTCTCGCCAACACGGTGATCGTCCCGGTGGACAGCGACGGCAACGTCACGATCAGCAACTTCGCCGGCACCGTCGACGCCACGGCTGATGTCACCGGTTACTACAGCACCACCGGCGGCACCAGCTTCAACGCCCTCGCGCCGACGCACTTGGTCGACACACCCGCGGCGGAACCAACGGCTTCAAGGCCCTCACTGCCGGTAAGACCACGGCGGTGCCGGTCACCGGCGTCGGCGGCGTCCCCGGCAACGCCACCGCGGTGGTGCTCAACGTCACCGTGGTCGCTCCCACCGCGAACGGGTTCGTGAGCATCTTCCCGCACGGCCCCACCCCCCCGGCCAGCACCGGGATCGACTTCTCCGCCAAGCAGACGATCTCCAACCTGGTGGTCGTCAGCGTCAACGCGGGGCAGGTCGACTTCTACAACCGCTTCGGCACCACGAATATCGCTGCCGACGTCCTGGGCTACTACGCCCCCTGAGGCACATCCAGCACGTTGAGGGGCCGCCGGTCGAACCTGACCGGCGGCCCCTCGCCCGTCCCCGGTCCTTCAGAGGCCCGCACCGGACGCGCCGTCCGCCCGGACGATGAGCTTGCCCTGGTTCTCGCCCCGCAGCATCCCCAGGAAACCGTCCACGATGCCGCCGAAGCCGTCCACCACGGTCTCGTCGAGCGTGACGCGTCCGCTCTGCAGGTGCGGCACCATGAACTCGTACAACTCCTCTTGCACATCACGGTAGTTGCTGACCAGAAAGCCCTCCATGCGCAGGCTCTTCTCGACGATGTCGGGAAGATTGCGCAGGGCGTGGGGCGCGCCGGTGCTGTTGTACTGGGAGATCGTGCCGATCCGCACGATTCGTCCGTACTCCCGCAGCGCGGAGATCGCCGCTTCGAGCTGCTCCCCGCCGACATTGTCCAGGTAGAGGTCGATCCCGGCGGGCGCCGCCTTGGCGAGCAACTCGGCCGCCGGACCGTCGTGGTAGTCGAAGACCTCGTCGTAGCCGACGTGTTCGGTGAGGTAGGCGGCCTTCGTCGCCCTGCCGGTGCTGCCGACCAGCCGTCCCGCGCCCATCAGCCGGGCTAGCCGCCCGGTGGCCGTGCCCACACCGCCGGCCGCCGCCGAGACGAACACGTCCTGTCCCTCGCGGAGTTGAGCGATGCGGGTGAGAGCGACGTAGGCGGTCAGGCCGGTGCCGCCGAGGATGCTCAGGTGCGCGGAGAGCGGAACGCCGTCGAAACGGGGGATGGCACGCGCCTCCGCCGGGGTGACGACCGTGTGGGTGCGCCAGCCCTGCCGGTGGAAGACGATCTCGCCCTCGCGGAGCGCCGGGTCGCGGGAGTCCACGACCCGGCCGATGGTGCGGCCCTCCAGCGGGGCGTTCAGCGCGAAGTCCCCGTCCATCATTTCGCGGTGGTACGGGTCCACGGACCAGTACAGGTTCTCCACCAGCGCCGTTCCCGGGCCGGGTTCGGGTATCGCGGACTCGGTGAAGGCGAAGTGGTCGGGGGTGGGGAAGCCATGGGGACGGGCGGTCTGGTGCACGGTGAGCGCGGTCTCGGACATGACGGCGACCGTACGGAGGAATGCGGAGGCCGGGCAGAGGGTTGCGTTCATGCAACCGCCCGATCCATGAAGGGCCCTCATAGAAGCAGGTGGGACCCCCTATGGCAGCCGTAGCCCGGAGAGCCCCCGCACCACCCACCGCGGCTGCCGCCACCGACCTCGCCCCGCACGAGCTCCGCATCCTGGTGGCCGTCGACCGCGAGCGGGGGTTCTCGGCGGCCGCCGAAGTCCTCGGGCTGACCCAGTCCGCGGTCTCGCACTCCATCCGCGGGACCGAACGCAAGGTCGGAGCGGTCCTCTTCGAACGCGGCCGCAAGGGCGCGACGCCCACTGCGGCCGGCGTCGCCGCCGCTGCCCACGCCCGCCGGGTCCTGCGGCTCCTGGACACCCTGGCCGCCGAGGCCCGCGGCGCCGAGCGGGGCACGGTGGCCGGCCCGCTGCGCATCGCGGCGTTCCGTAGCGCCGCCCTCCATCTGCTGCCGCCCGTCCTGGAGCGTCTCACCGCCCGCCACCCCGGCATCGAACCGCAGGTGCGTGTCGTCCGCGAGTTGGGCGCGGGCACCGCGGGGGAGGTCGCCGCGGGGCGCGCGGACCTGGGCATCGCAACGGTCGGGGCCGGCATCGGCGCCGGGGCCGGCTTCGAGTCCGCCGGGCTCGCCGGGCTCGTCGGCGACGTACTCATCGAGGAGCCCTACTCGCTGGTGCACCCGGCCGGCCACCCCGACCCGCGCTCCCTGCCGCTGGTGGACTGGCACGAGAACTGCGGCTCCTACACCCGCCAGTGGTGGGCCGGGCAGGACTGGATTCCGAAGGCGACCTTTCTGACCGAGGACGACGGAGCAGTGCTCTCGATGGTGAGCAGGGGTCTCGGCATGGCGATCATGCCGGCGCTCTCACTGAACGAAGCACCGGACGGAATCGAGATCACCGATCTCGGACCGGAGCGCCGACCCGTTCCGTGGGCTACCTCACCACTCCGGAGCTGGCCGCAAGCGTCTCCGTCCGAGCCCTGATCCGCGAGCTCAGAGCTGTCCGTCAGTGAGCCTGATCAGGATCGGTCGACTGAGGGTGATCCGGGGCCTACGGATGGAAGCGGGGGGCCGGATTTCGGCCACCTGGATCATCGCTTCTGTCGTCTTCTGATCCGATAAGATTACGGGTCATGACGACTGGGAGTACACCGAGCGGATGGTATGACGATCCGTCCGGCAAGGAAGACACGGTTCGCTGGTGGGACGGTGCGTCCTGGACCGAGCACTCCCAGCCGGCCGGCGACAGTACCGAGCCTCCTCAGGCCGGGCCCGACTTCGCCACCACACAGCTTTCGCCGGTGCGGCCCCTCGGTATGAACTCCGTTACCGGCACCGGTGCTTCGGACCTGCTTCCGGCCACGCAGTCCCCCGCGCTCGGCGCCTACCAGCCCCTGCGGCGGGCGGCTCCGCCCCGGCTGGAGGAACCGCCGCTCGCCGGTCGACCCCAGCCCGTGGTGTTCGAGACGGTGGATCCCAACGCCAAGCGCAACAGGCTGCTGATCGGTGTCGGTGGACTGGTGCTTGCGCTGGTGGCGGCGACGGGTGGCTTCTTCGTCGGCAGGTCGCACGCTAGCCCCGCCGCCGATCCGACCCCGACGGCCATCGCCACGCCCTCCGCCTCGTCCACGGTGGCCGACCCGCTCAGCCCGCACGGTTTCTTCGGCACCGCCCCGGTCGGCGGCGTCGCGATCGCCGGCGGTCAGCGGATCGGGGGTCCGCAGTCGAAGATGTCCTTCATGCTTCCGGCGGGCTGGCAGCAGCAGATCGACCCGAAGTCCCCGTCCGACGCCCGGTACGCGGACCTTCCCTACCGCTGCCCCGGACACGGGACCGGAGTGTGTGCGCACGGACTTGCGGTGCAGAACACACGGGCCTTCAGCGGCAGTTGGTCGAACACCCGGAACCTGGTGCTGGGCATGGGCCAACTGCTCTACGCCGCCCAGCTGGCCAACAAGAGCCAGCCCAACCAAGCACCCGTCAAGCAGGCAGCGGTCAGCATCCAGGGCCACAGCGGATACCTGGCGCTGTGGCACGTTCCCACCCTGGCCAACCAGACGCTGGTGCCGGACAGTTACTGCGGGGTGATCGCGATCAGCCCGTCGTCGACCGCGACCGCCGTGCCGGTCCTGCAGATCTGCCTGGACCACAGTGACCAGGCCCCCGCGCTGAGCGTGATGGACCAGATCGCGAACTCGATCACGATCACGTCCTGACCGGAGGAACTGCGCGGGCTCGGTTCAGGCGCCCACGGTGCTGAGGACCTGCCGGTCGGAGCTGTCGGAGTTGTCAGAGCTGTCGGAGCTGCTGGAACCGCGGTCCGCGATGACGGCGCCGGCCAGTTCCACGTCGGGGAGCACGGTCGCGTACTCGCCGATGATCGAATCCCGCACCACCGCACGCGCACCCACATGTGCGTGGTCCAGGACCACACTTCGGTGGATCCGGGCCCCTTCCTCGATCACCGCTCCGCGTCCGATGGTCGTCCCGCCGGTGAGCACCGCCGAGTCGGCGACGAGCGCGCCGGGGAGGACCAGTGACTCGCCCGGTACGCCGGAGAGCACCGGGCTGGGGGCCAGACCGCGGACCAGGTCCGCCGAACCGCGGACGAAGGCCTGCGGGGTGCCGAGGTCCAGCCAGTAGGAGTCGTCGACCATGCCGTGCAGCAACTCGCCCGCGGCCAGCAGTCCGGGGAAGACCTCCCGCTCGACCGACACCTCCCGGTCGGACGGGATCGCGTCGATGACCGAGCGCCGGAAGACGTAGCAGCCGGCGTTGATCTGGTCGGTGACGATCTCCTCGGGGGTGCTGGGCTTCTCCAGGAACTCCAGCACCCTGCCGTCCGGGTCGGTCGGCACCAGGCCGAAGGCGCGCGGGTCGGGCACCCGGGTGAGGTGCAGGGTCACCGCGGCCCGGGAGGCGCGGTGCCGTTCCAGCAGGACGCCGATGTCGAGGCCGGAGAGTATGTCGCCGTTGAACACCACCACGGGCTCGTCCTGACCGCAGGTCAGTTCCCGCGCCGCGTTGCGGATCGCCCCGCCGGTGCCGAGCGGGGTCCGTTCGGTGACGTAGCGGAGCTGCAGACCGAACCGCGATCCGTCGCCGAAGTACGACTGGAACGCCTCCGGAAGGTACGAGGTCGCCAGCACGAGCCTGGTGATGCCCGCGTCCCGGGCCCGGCCCAGCAGGTGCTCCATGATCGGGACGCCCGCCGCGTGGACCATGGGCTTGGGTCGGGTGAGTGTGAGCGGATGCAGCCGGGTGCCCTTGCCGCCCACCAACAGAAGCGCCTGTGCCATGAGTTCAGTTCCTTGCGGGTTTATGGGGGAGTGCGGGTCTGGTCCGGGCCGGGCCATTGGCAGGGGCACGCGGATTGGCGCGAAGGCGCGGATCTCGAGTTGATTGATATCACGTGGAGATCATTGCTGGCCACGGCCGATTATGTCCGATTTACAGGCTTGTAGCGACCATAAATCTACCAAAGCGGGCGCAGATCGCCCCGGAATGGCATATTGAATTTCGCAGGAATTAACCGGCCCGTAGCAGAATCGCAGCAACGCTGGTCGGCGGCACAGGCCGGCCCGGTGCTCCTGTTGCCGCACATCGTCTCAGGCATCGGCGGAACGCTTGCGCCGTCCGGAATCGCGACGCCCCCGGCGGCTGTCCGCCGGATCGGTCGGCGTGATCCTTGCCACTTCCACCGTGGTGGGCACGGAGTGGGCCGGTGCGGCGGTGACCAGAAACTTCGACTCGATGAAGTGCCAGGACAGACTGGCGACCCCGACCGCGAGCGGCAGGATGACGGCCGTGCGCAACTTCCAGGAACTGTCGGGCAGCGCCTGCTCCAGCAGCATCAGCATCGCCATGTGGTAGAGGTACAGCCCGTAGCTGATCTTGCCTATGTACCGGAGCGGCGGCAGGCCCAGCACCCGCGAGAGCAGGCTGCGCGGCCCGGTGACCCCGTGCAGCACGAGCAGGGAGGCGGCGACGGCCGCGACGAGCAGGCGCGGCCTGAGCTCGTACCCGGTGACCTGCGCCGCGTAGCCGATCGTCACCAGGAAGGCCAGGCCGGGCAGGCTCCAGCGCAGTAGGTGGTGGACTGCCCGGTACCTGCGCAGGACCGCCGCCGTGCAGCCGATCAGCAGCTCGGCGAAGCGGTCGGGCATGCAGTAGTAGTTGTTGGGATCGGCGTCGAAACCGAACCGGGGCAGGTACCAGTAGACCCCGACCAGCACGGCCGCCAGGAACAGCAGCACCACGGTCGGACGGAAGCGCAGCCGCCACATCACGCACAGCAGGACCGGCCAGAACAGGTAGAACTGCTCCTCCTGGGCCAGTGACCAGGTCAGCGTGAGCGGCCCGAGCGGGCTCGCCCCCGAGGCCATCACCCAGTTGTTGAGGTAGAGCAGCGTCGACGCCAGTTGCTTCCACAGCGGCCACGAGCTCGGGAACAGTCCGAACCGGGTCTGCATCACGGTGATGAAGGCCAGCAGCATGAACAGGGCCGGCAGCAGGCGGCGGGCCCGGCGCAGATAGAAGGCACGCAGCGAGACGCGGCCGTTCCGCTCGCGCTCCTCGAACAGCAGGGTCGTGATCAGGAAGCCGGACAGCGCGAAGAACACGTCCACGCCCACCCAACCCCAGGTCAGGGCTCCGGTGTGGGCCAGGATCACCAGCAGCACGGCGCCGCCGCGGATCCCGTCCAGGGCCGGCTGGCGTCCCATCCGTGGCGGAAAGGGCACGCGTACGCGGCCGGACCGGGCACCCCGCCGATCACTGGACACCTGAGCCCGAATCCACCGGCTGATCATTTCGGGGTTGCTCTCCTGCCCGTGGACGGTCGGCCGCTGGGGGCAACAGGTTGAGGGTGTGCGGTAGCCGCCGTGCGCGGGTCGCGGCCTGTCCGAGGGGTTGTGCGGGGTCGGGAGCGGTTGGTGGCGCTGTCGCCGGTGGCCGTCGGGCCGTCGCGGTGCGGGATCTTGTGGCGGTCAGGCCGCCGGGCGCGGCGGTGGGGAGTGGACGGCCTCGAACAGGGCGGTGAAGGCGTCGCGCCAGGGCCAGTGCTCGGGCAGATGCACCGTCAATTTGGTGCGCGCGGTGCGCGCGAGCCGGGCCGGGACGTGGACCAGGTGGGCGCGCAGGGTCGCTGTGGTGGCCTTGGCGTGGAAGACCGAGGTCAGCGCACCGGCGGCCCGCAGCAGGTTGTGCGACATCGCCCACAGGGTCAGCCACGCGGCGTTGGCCTGGAAGTTCCCGGACGGCAGGTGGGCCAGAGGCCCGGACTTCCCGTCCGCGATCACCTGCTCCACCACGGCGTGCTGCCGGTGGTGCAGTTCCGCCTGCAGCACCGCGAAGGAGCTGTCGGTGAAGACGGGGTGGTAACGCCAGGCGGTGAACAACTCGCCCTGACCCTGGGCCACTTCGGCGTTCAATCGGCGGACCCGGCGCACGATCAGCCGGGCGGTGACGTGCTCGGACTTCCTTCGGCCGGTGAAGGCGGTGTAGGGGATCTCGGCGACCTCGGCGTCGGAGACCATCTCGCCGGTGTCGGGGTCGACGAAGGCGTCCGGGTAGCGGATCGCCGTCCAGGACTCCTGCGGGATGCGGGAGATCGCGCCCGCGATGGAGGGGTTCATGCCGGTGGTCAGGGAGAATCGGGCGCCGGCCCGGCGGCAGGCGGCGACCACGTCGGCGGTGTAGAACTTGCTGTCCGCGCGGACCAGGCGGATCCCGGTGCCGCCGGTCTCCTTCGCTATGGCCAGGGCCTCGCTCACGAAGCTCTCGGCTCCGCGGACGTCGGCGGCCTTGCCGCGGCGCAGGCGGACCGCGCCGATCACGGGCCGGGCGATCGGGGTGGACAGGGTGGCCAGGATCGGGTGCAGGGTGCGCTGGCCCTTGAGGCGGCCGACCTGCGCGCCCTGCTTGGCGTGGCCGTACACGCGGCGGTGGGTGGGGTCGATGTCGATGAACATCAGTGTGTCGGCGCCGGGCAGCAGTGGGGTGCTGCGGGCCAGTCGGGCCAGGAAGTCGCGGTGAACGCGGTGGAGCTGGCGGTTGTGGCCGTGGGTGAAGGAGCGCAGGAAGGTGCCCAGGGTGGAGGGCGCGCGGACCGAGGTGAAGGCGCGGTCCATCGCGCCGTGCCGCAGCCGCGCCGCGTCGTCGATGCTGTCCGCGCCCGCGCACATCGCGCTGATCAGCGACATCACTTTGGCGGCCGGGTTGGCTCCGCCGCTGTTGTCGGCGCCCTCGATGCGGAGCGCGGACGCGGCCAGTTGCCGCAGGCCGGCCCGCTCGGCCAGCCGGACCAGCGACAGCAGCCCGGCATCGGCGATCAGGTTCGGCTCGTCGAAGACGGCGGAAACCGCTGTGGCGGCATGGCAGGATTGCATCTCGCGGATGTTCTCTCGTTCTGGCGACTTGGTTCTGTAGGAAGTCCCATCGTCCCAGGTCAGAGGGCATCCGCGTCGTTATGTCCAGGCCTCGGACAGGTCATTCATCGGTGGATTCGGGCTGAGGGGGTGTCACCGCTGTCGCACTCATATTGATCCGCCCACCGAAGTCTGCTGCCACTGGGCCCGGCGGCTTCATGCATCAGCAGGAGCCTCAAGCGGATGAATACTACGGTATGGCTGATGAGGGCAGTCAATCCGTTCTTGGGGAATTTCTGTCCGCAATACGACATAAACGCACAGACCTCGGTTGAACATGGTCTTGATGGTGTGCGTTACGATCACCTTCCACACGTGAAGGTATGCGGAAGATCGATTGGATGCGGGGGGTTCGAGTGACTGGCCTGACGACCGAGCACGTCCTCCCCCGTGACGGCGACGACGACGGCGAAGAGCCGGGCCTACCGGTCCGGGGCAAGGCGAGTTTCTCCGGTGTGAACTCGGAGACCCTGGTCATCCCGGTCCTCGACATCGGCGGAGAGCTTCCGGCGAGCGCGGTGCAGCTGCGCGAACTGCTCGCGTGGCGTCCGTCGATCCAGACCATGGTCGTGCCGTTCGTCATCGTGCTCTGCTTCCTCCTGCTCTACGACCACGGACCGCGCAGCTGGTTCAGCTGGCTGCTCACGGTCTGGTGGTCGCTCCCCGTGGTGGGGTCGCTGATCGGTGCGTGCGGTCTGCTGGCCACCCGCAGGCACATCCGGTCCATCGACAACTACTGGGGCGACCAGGCCCCCGTCGTCGACATCGACAGCCTGATCGTGGTGGTGCCCACCATCGGCCGGGAGGACACCTACCCGGCCCTGGAGCGCTCGGTCGTCTCCTACTGCCGGTACCTGCCGGGACGGTTCCCCGCGATGCGGGTGGACATCGTCACCGAGGAGGGCTGCGCCGCGACCGAGCAGATAGCCGAGCTGGCCCGCCGCTACTCCTGGGTGCGGGTGCTGGAGGTGCCCAAGGCCTACCGGACCGCCAACGGCACCCGGTTCAAGGCGCGGGCCAACCACTACGCCAACGAGGTCCGGATCGCCGAGGACGAGGCCCGCGACGACGTGTGGGTCCTGCACATGGACGACGACACCGCCGTCGGATCGGACACCGCCCTCGCCCTGGCCCGGTTCATCGTCAAGCAGCGCCGCGGCGACCGGCGCAATCCCCCGAAGCACATGGGCCAGGGAATCCTGACCTACCCGAGGGAGAACGCGCACAACAAGCTCACCTGGCTCGCCGACTCCGCGCGGCCGGCCGCGGACTTCGCCCAGTTCTCGGTGTTCACCGGGCACGGCACCCCGCTGGCCGGCGTGCACGGCGAACTCCTGGTGATGCGGGCCAACATCGAGGCCGAGATCGGCTGGGACTTCGGCCCCAAGGCGATCGTCGAGGACGCCCAGTGGGCGCTGATCTTCGCCAAGCGCTATCCGGGCCAGGCCGGCTGGTTCAACGGCCGCTGCTACGGCGCCTCCCCGGCGACCCTGCGCGACTTCGTCAAGCAGCGCGACCGCTGGGCCTGGGGACTGATCGGCCTGGCGACGAACAAGAGCATCCCGTTCCGGGAGCGCGCCATGATCGGTTACTCGGTGACCGCCTGGCTGCTGGCCCCGCTCCAGCACATCGCGGTCATCCTGCTCGTCGGTTCCTTCACCGGCACCATGAACACCAGCCCGGTCACCGACGCGGTGCTGCCGCTCTGGGCCCTCAACGTGGCCTATGCGGTCTGGACCTACTGGGAAGGGCTGAAGATCAACTGCCGGGTCTCGGTGAGCACCCGGCGCACGGAACACGAGATGATCGCCGTCCTCCTGCTGATCCCGCTCTTCTCGCTGCTGGAGTCCTGGGGTGCGATCCGCGGACTGTGGCGGTTCATCAAGCGTGAGGAGAACAAGTTTGTCGTCATCGCGAAGCCGGCTTAGCAAGGGCGGCTTTCACACGGTTCGACGCGACGCCGTCCTGCTGGTCTCCGGGCTGGCGGCGCTGTGCGGGCTCAGCGTCGTCATCGGGACCTGCTGCCGTGGGACGACTCACCGGTGACGAGCAGCCCGGCCGCGATCGCCACGCTCCGGCCGACAGCCACCCCGACGCCGACCCCGAGCCCGACGCCGACCAGCGCCAAGGGCTACCCCGGCGTCGCCAGGGTCGCCCATCCCTGGGTCCCGGGACAGACGCAACTCGGGGTGGACGTCTTCTGGGAGGCCAACCCCTCGGAGAGCGACAGGACCACTCGTTCGAAAATCGACGCCACGGTGAACGACGTGGTCCGGCTGAACGCGAACTGGATATCCATCTCCTTCCCCTTCGTCACCGGAGGGGTCAGTTCCAACAGTCTTTCCGCCGCTCACTCGATGACTCCCAGCACGGCGCGACTGAGCCTGCTGATCGCCACCGCGAAAGCCGCCGGACTGCGGGTGACGCTGCGCCCCACGCTGAACGAGGCGGCGCTGACCGCCGAGGACGCCAAGGCCTGGCGCGGGTCGATCACCCCCAGTGACCGCGGCGCCTGGTTCGCCTCGTACCGCCGCTTCCTCACGCCCTATGCCCGGTTGGCCGAACAGCAGCACGTGGACGCCTTCAACGTCAGCACGGAACTGACCTCCATGGAGAAGTACACCGCCGACTGGAAGACCCTGACCGGCGGGCTGGCGTCGATCTACAGCGGTGATCTCGTCGACAGCGTCAACTTCGACCGGATCGCCGCCGAAACGGTGCGCATTCCGAACGCCCGGTTGGGCATCGACGCGTACTTCCCGATGAAGCACGCCGACGACACGGCGACGGTCGCCGATCTGGTCAAGGGCTGGAACGCGGCGCTCGACCCGTACTCCGCCGGCAAGCTGTCCACGCTCACCTTCTCCGAGGTCGGTATCGTCCCGCAGGACGGCGCCTACAGCGCCCCGTACGTGTGGAAGGCCTCCGGTTCCCTCGATCCGCAGATCCAGGTCAACTGGGACACCGCGGCTTGCCAGGTCGCCAAGGCCCGGCACGTGGCCGGGATCTTCTGGTGGTACCTCGACCTGGAGAACTCCACCCTGGCGTCCAGCGCCAAGGTGACCGCCGCCGACCCGATGGACATCCTCAACACCCCGGCGCTCAAGGTGATCAGGAACTGCTTCGCGAACTTCTCCGCCCCGGCGGGCGGCCACTGACCGCGGTCAGGCGTGGACGTAGGTCTGCGGGCCCTGGGCGTCCACGTGGGCGCTGTCGGGGGTGTACCAGGCGACCGTCCAGGTGCCGCCGGTGGTGGCCTTGGCACTGATGCGGTAGGCACCGTGGCTGTCGGTCCTCACCCGGCCCGCCACCTGCCAGGTCCTGGCGCCCAGCGGGCGGAAGAGCAGCGTCAGATAGCTGTGGGCGACGGGTGTCCAGGGCCCGGTGGCGGCCTGCTGGGAGAGGTGGCCGCTGAAGCTGATGGAGCCGTTCTTACGGACCGTGGTGTGGTTCGGCTTGCCGCCGGTCAGCTTCGTCGCGTGGACCGTGGTGTGCACGGTGTTGCTGTAGGCGGCCGGGAAGCGGGTCGCGGCCGGCGAGTACAGCCGCCAGTAGCCGTGCGGGTTGCCGACGGTCAGGGTGACCCTCCTGTCGGCCGGGAGCGGCTTGGCCGGGATCCGGTCCACCGTGGTCCAGCCGGTCCTGCCGTTGGCGGACTGCTGCAGGTACAGGACGTTGCCGGGCACCGCGCCGTCGGTGCTGTCGGCGGTCACGGACACCGAGAGCCGTGAGTGCGCGTCGACCTTCGCCGAGGCCAGGTGCAGCGTGGCGCTCTGGACGACCGAGGCGACGTCGAAACCGGCGGACGTGCCGGTCAGGTACTCGTCCCAGCCGGCCACGTGGTCCCAGGCGTTCAGGGTCCAGTGGGTGGGGTTGTTCTCCACGGTCTGGGTGAAGGAGAAGCGGCCGTCGCCGCCCGTGGTGGCGGACTGCATCACGTCCGGGCCGGAGAGGGTGAGCGGCTGGCCGGTGGCGGGGTGCCAAGTTCCGTCCTGGGCCTGGTACTCCAGGGTTCCGCTGACGGTCGTGGGCTTCCAGGCGGCGACGTCCGAGACGCCGGTGTGGTCCAGCACGATCCGGGTCGGCTCGGTGACCGGGTCGGACGCTGCCGAAGGCCCGCAGAAGGCCATGCGGTCGATGGCGACCGACAGCGCGAGCTGCTGCCGGCCCGACGACTCCGGCATGGGATTGGAGACGGTGAAGCTGCCGTCGGCGGCCACGGTCCCGCCGCTCGTCCTGACGCCGTAGGTCCCGAACTCCAACCCGAGGGCGTACGGGCCTGCGTAGGGGGTCAGCGTTCCGTCGGGTTGCTGGACCAGGAGCTTTCCGGTGGCGGTCAGGGACTCGTTGCCGTAGCTGAGCAGGCTGGACGAGAACCGGGTGTCGACGAAGACCAGGGCGGTGCCGTCGGAGGGCCTTCCGCCGCACCACACGGCGGCGGTGACGTCCGCCGGGGTCGGGGCGGGATCGGCGGCGTACGCGGTGGCCGCCGGCAGCGCCAGGGCGGCGGTCAGCAGCGTGGTGGCGGCCACGGCGGGAAAGGGGGTGCGCATTCTCGGAATCCTATGCGGGCGACGCAACCCGGATGTGCTGCAGGCAGGCCTCCAGGGCCTCTTCGGCCGGGACCGGTACGTCCGGGGTGACCCCGACGCCTTCCCAGTTGGAGCCGGTGACCGGGCTGACGGACCGCGCCACCGAGACGGTCAGCTCCAGGTGCGGATGGACCCGGAAGCCTTCCCTGGGGTGCGCCAATCAGCCGGCTCGCGCCCGGCCCGGTGTCAGAAGAGGCCGTGCTGCGCCTCGTCGGGGGCGGACCGAGGCAGGGGACTGGTCGCCGCTGTCGTCCGTGGCCGCTGGGCCTTCGCCAGGGGCCAGCCGGCCAGCAGTCGCAGGTCCAGCAGCAGGACGCCGTCCTCGCCGGCGAGGTAGGCGTCCGGGCCGACCACCGCGACCAGGTCGCCGGCGACCGTGTCGTCCGGGGCCAAGTGGCCGACGGCGCGGTCCGGTTGGAGTGGACGGGCCCGGTCGTGGTGGTAGGCGGCCAGGTGGTCCTGGGCCGTGAACGGCAGCCGGGTCACCGTCTCCGGCCAGGCGGTGGAGGCCTGGGCGGCGTGGTGACAGGCCGCGAGTTCCGCCGCGGCCTGGCCGGGTCGGGAGGCGATGGAACGGGCGGTGACCTTGCGGGCGTGGGACATCCGGTCCGGGAGCTGAAGGGCGGCACCGAGCGCCGCTTCGGTGCGCCGGACGCCGGCGATCCGGCCCTGGCCGAGCCAGGTGTGGGCCAGGGCGCCCTGCTGAAGCAGGCGTTGCCGGCCGCGTTCGGCGGCGGTGATGCCGACCTTGACCAGGTCCGGTCCGAACCAGGCCAGATAGAGGTGGAAGGGGCGCGGGTCGTCGAGGGCGGTGTCGGCGGCGATGGAGTGGCGGCGGTCCAGGGCGGCGCAGTCCGGGCAGAGCGGGTTGGTGGTCCGTCCGGCGATTTCGGTGCGCAGCGGGCAGGCGAGGCGGCGTCCGTTGCGCCAGATGCCGACGCAGCGGCGCTCGCCGGTCACCGTGAACGCCAGCGGGCCGCCCGGCAGCGGGAGTCGCGACTCCTGTTCACCGCCGGTCGGGGAGGACCAGGTCAACGCCGGTCCGGTGGTCGCCCACCGCATCCCGGTGCAGTGCCATGCGCTCATCGGCTGGTTCGCGCTCCTCAGTCCGGCTGCTGCTCGGCTGTCGGTCGCTCGCTGCGGCGCATGAGGACCAACAGGGCTGCGGAGCCGCCCAAGGCCACCACCGTGGCAGCGGCGGCGAGCCATGACTGATGGGTGATCACGCTGGCGTAGCCCATCTCGGCGCAGGCCGTTCCCAGGAGTGAGGCGGCGGCAGCCAACCACCGTCGCCTGACCGCGCGGAATACCGTCACTCCGATGCCGAGCGTGGCGAAGAGGACCATCACTATGACCATGGCGGGATCATAGGCCCGGCGGGTACGGCCAGTTGGTGACACAGGACAGGAGCAGTGCCGTGGACCAGCTTCCGCTGTTCGGCTGGGAGGAGGCGGGGCCCGCCGCCCCGCCCGGCGGGGGCGG